>CAVOTE010000006.1:0-1514684 GCA_963699065.1 uncultured Alphaproteobacteria bacterium | reverse complement strand
GGGAACGCCCGCTTCGGCGAGCAGCACGTCCATCTGGCCGGGCATGCGCCCAGCTACAGGATGGATTGCGAAATTGACCTGACACCTGCGGCAGCAGCAGCTTACGAACTCGTAGAGCTTCTGCTGGCCCTGCGCGGCGGCAAGCCGTAGCCCGGCACGATGATGACGCTGCTGGCGTAGCGCATCTTGATGCCGGCGTCGGAGCTTCGGTCGGCCGTTCGGCTGCCCTTGATGGCGCCGTGCTTGCCCTTGGCGACGTCCCGAAATTGGTGAACAGCACATTGGCGACCGAGCGGTTCATCGCCTTGGCCATGAGCAGCGTCAGCAGCAGGCCCGCGGCGCCGACCACCATGCCGGCGATCATCAGCGCCGGATTTCTGCAGCACGAAGCCTTCGAGCCCCACGGCCAGGCCGGTGAAGGCGTTGTAGATGGAGATCACCACCGGCATGTCCGCGCCGCCGATCGGCAGGGTCATCAGGATGCCGAAGACCAGGGCGCAGCCGAAGAACATGCGATCCAGGTGGGCGGGACAGATCAGGCCGCTCCGCCAGCGCGCGTACGAAGACGATCACGCCGCCGACCGCGAGCGTCGCCAGCATGACCACGCCATTGAAGAATCTGCTGGCCCCTCACCCGCAAGCGGCTTGCTTGATGACGCCGTCGAGCTTGGCCCAGGCGATCACCGAGCCGACAGCGACACCGCGCCGATCAGCGCGCCGAGCAGCGTCACGACGAGCTGGCTGACGCCGTGCGCCTTACCCCCGAACAGCTCCACCGCGGCGATCGCGCCGGCGGCGCCGCCGCCCATGCCGTTATAGATCGCCACCATCTGCGGCATGGCCGTCATGGCGACCTTGCGGCCACCGAACCAGGCGCCGACGCCGCCGATGGCAGAGCGGCTACGGCGAGCGCCGATATTGACCAGCAGATGCGGCCTGCGCCGCAGCATTGACGTGAAGACATAGAGGAAGCTGGCGAGAACCGCGGCGACCATGCCCGATGCCCGGCGACGCGAGATGCCCGACGGCGCCGTCACCGGCGACGACATGCGCTTCAGGCCGTACATGAACAGGAAGGCCGCGGCGAGATCGGCCGCGCCGATGACAGTTGCGAAATCATGGTGAGCATGGCGGCTCCTCAGCTCTTCTTCAGGTGGTGGACCTTGCGCGGCGGACGCGTGCGTGTTTGGGCTTGGCCTGTCCGCTGGTCTGGAACATCGCCAGCATGCGGTCGGTGACGGCATAGCCGCCGGCCGCGTTGCCGGCGCCCAGCAGCACCGCGAAAAAACCGATCGCCTGCTCCAGCACGCGTGCTGGCATTGAGCAGGGCGAACATGCCCGCCGACCACGACGATGCCGTGGACGAAATTGGAGCCCGACATCAGCGGCGTGTGCAGGATCGCCGGCACGTTGCCGATGATCACCCAGCCGGCGAAGGCCGCGAGCATGAAGATGTAGAGGGCGACGAAGCCGGTCATATGCGATGTCGAAACTCATCAGCGTCTCCGATCGGTCTCAGGCCGCTTTCGCGGGCTGATTTGGCTGGTCTTGGCTTGCGGTCGCCATCGTCCGGCTTCGCCGCGCCGTCGCAGAGCTTGCCGGCATGGGTCAGGGCCGTCTTGGCGAGGACCTCGTCGGTCCAGTCGATCGTGACGATGTTGTCCTTCATCATCAGGGCGAGCAGGTTGTATTGGTTCTTGGCATAGAGTTCGCTGGCGTCCTCGCCGAGCAGCGAGGGCACGTTCAGCGGCGCGACGATCGTCACCGCGCCGACCTGCGTCGTCTCGCCCGGGCTCGGTGTCTTCGCAATTGCCGCCGCCTTCGGCGGAGAGATCGACGATCACGGCGCCGGCCTTCATGCCGGCGACCTGCGCCTTGCTGATCAGCTTGGGCGACGGCCGTGCCGGGAATGGCGGCCGTGGTGATGATCAGGTCCGAGCCGCTGGATATGCTGCGGTCAGACGCCGCGTCGACCTTGGCCTTTTCCTCCGGCGGTCAGGTCGCGGGCATAGCCGCCCTTGCCGCGCGCATCGACGCCGGTTTCGACGAATTTCGCGCCCAGCGACAGGGCCTGCTCCTCGCGTTTCCGGACGGACGTCATAGCCCTCGACGACAGCGCCCAGGCGATGGGCGGTGGCGATCGCCTCCAGGCCGGCGACGCCCAGACCCATCACCAGGACCTTGGCCGGCCCGATCGCGCCGGCGGCCGTGGTGATCTTCGGCAGGATGCGGGCCAAGTGGGTCGCGCCGAGCTGCGACCGCGTAATAGCCCGCCAGCGCCGATTGGCTCGACAGCGCGTCCATCGCCTGCGCCCGCGTGATGCGCGGAACCCGCTCCATGGCGAAGCAGGTGATCTTCTTGTCCAGCAGCCGCTGCACCAGCGCCGGCTCCTTCTCCGCATAGATGAAGGAGATCAGGATCGCGCCTTCCTTCATCGCGTCGATCACCTCCAGCGCGGGCGGCTGCACCGCCAGAACCACATCGGCGTCGGCGACCAGCGCCTTGCGATCGTCGATGAAGGCGACATCCTTGAAGGCGGCGTCGCCAGCTTGATGGCGTCGCCGGCGCCCGACTGCATGTGCAGCTTGGCGCCCAGCTTGATCAGCTTGGGCGACGACCGAGGGCACCAGCGCCACGCGCCGTTCGTGCGGCTGGGTTTCCTTCAGAACGGCGACGTTGACATACATATGGCGCTCCAGTGTTGGCCGAGTTCTCGGCGAGCGTTCGTCGGGCGGACGGGCTGCACGAGGCCGCGTGCGGACGAGGAATCCCGAAGCGAAGTTCCTCATCACCTGTCGCTGCGGCCGGCGTCCAGCCGCCGTGCCGGTCGACGCTGCTTACACCGGCGCTTCGGCCGCGACGTAGCGAACCAGCTTCTTGTTCACGAACTCCTGGATGCCCATGTCGCCGAGCTCGCGCCCGTAACCGGAGTCCTTGATGCCGCCGAACGGCAGTTCGGCATCGGACCAGGAGATGTTGTTGATGAACATCATCCCGGTTTCGACACGGCTGGCGACGCGCTTGCCGCGCGCAATGTCCTTGGTGAAGACCGAGCCGCCCAAGCCGAAGTCGGAATCGTTGGCGAGCGCGATCGCCGCGTCTTCGTCCTTGACCCGGAAGAACAGCGCGACCGGGCCGAAGAATTCCTCGCGGAAGGCGGGGTTGTCCGGCTTGATGTCGGTCAGGATCGTGGGCTCCATGTAGGAGCCCGGACGATCGATGCGCTTGCCGCCCATGAGCACCTTCGCGCCCTTGGAGACCGCGCCATCGACCTGCTTCAGAAGGTCGACCAAGCGCCGATTCCGTGGACAACGGACCCAGGGTGGTCTTTTCGTCCAGCGGATCGCCCGGCTTCAGCGCCGCAAGCGCCGCCTGGAACTTCTCCAGGAACTTGTCGGCGAGCTTTTCGACGACGATGAACCGCTTGGCGGCGCAGCAGGTCTGCCCGGTATTGTACATCCGGCCCCAGACCGCCCATTTGATGGTGTGCTCGAGATCGGCGTCTTCGAGGACGATGAACGCGTCGCTGCCGCCGAGCTCCATCGAAGACGGCTTGAGGTTCTTGCCGGCCCGCGCCGCGATGCTCCTGCCGGCCGCGACGCTGCCGGTCAGCGCCACGCCCTTGATGCGGGGATCATCGACGACGCGGTCGGACTGATCGTGCGAGATCAGCAGATTGGTATAGAGGCCCGCCGGCGCGCCCGCGTCGATCCAGCAGCTTCTCGAAGGCGATGGCGCATTGCGGCACGATGCCGGCGTGCTTCACCAGCAGCGACATTGCCCGCCATCAGATGCGGACCGGCGACCCGCGCAAGCTGGTAATAGGGAAAGTTCCACGGCTCCACGCAGAAGACCACGCCGATCGGGCTGCTCTCCATATGGCCTTCGCCGAGGGTCGGATGAAGCTTCACCGGCGCCAGGAAGCGTTCGGCGTTCTTGGCGTAATAGGCGAGAATATTCGAGCTGAACTCGACCTCGCCGCGGGCCTCGCTGATGCGCTTGCCCATCTCGAGGGTCATCGTGTGCGCGAACTCGTCGGCCTTGGCATGCAGAATCGCCGCCGCCTTGGCGACGATGACCGCCCGCTCGGCATAGGTCTTGTGCCGCCAGGTCTCGAAACATTTTGCGGCCGTCGCGATCTTCGCCTCAAGTTCCTTGTCGGTCAGGCTCTCAAACTTCTTCAGAACTTTGCCGGTCGCGGGATTGGTGCTTTGGTATTCGGCCGACTTGGCTGTTTGGATATTCATGTGCTTGTCCTTTTCGACATGGCATTGTGGAAACTTACGGTGCCGTCGCAACTCCAGCCGGAACACGGCCGATGATTGCGATGCGGGCCTTGATTCAAATCACGCTTCAAGCCTCGATGATGACTTTCAGCGCTTTTGTCTTGGCGGCATTGCCGAAGGTTTCGTAGGCATCGAGAATCTTGTCGAGCTTGAAGCGATGCGTGATCAGACAGCTTGGGGTCGATCTTGTGAGATGAGACGGTCTTGAACAGCATCGGGATCGTGGCGGTATCGACCAGCCGCGTGGTGATGGAGATGTTGCGGTCCCACAGGCTTTCCAGATGGAGATCGACCTTCTTGCCGTGCACGCCGATATTGGCGATGTGGCCGCCAGCCGTGACGATTTTTTCGCATAGCTCGAACGTGGCTGGGAATGCCGACCGCCTCGATGGCGGTATCGACGCCGCGCTTGCCGGTCATCTTCATAACCGCCTCGGCGGCCTTGCCGTCGGAGCTGTTGACGGTCGATGTGGCGCCGAAGCGTTTGGCCACCTCCAGGCGATTGTCGTCGAGATCGATCATGATGATCTCGGCCGGCGAATAGAACTGGGCGGTGAGCAGTGCGGCGAGGCCGATCGGCCCCGAGCCGACGATGGCGACAGTGCTTCCCGGCTCAACCTTGCCGTTGAGCACGCCGCACTCGAAGCTGGTCGGCAAGATATCGCTGAGCATCACCAGCGCTTCTTCGTCCGCGCCGGCGGGAATGGGATAGAGGCTCATATCCGCATGGGGAATGCGGACGAACTCCGCCTGCGTGCCGTCGATGGTGTTTCCGAGAATCCAGCCGCCGGTCGTGCAATGCGAGTACATCTGCTTGCGGCAATAGACGCACTTGCCGCAGGCGCTGACGCAGGAAATCAGGACATGATCGCCCGGCTTGAACACCGTGACAGCGGAGCCGACCTGATCGACGATGCCGACGCCTTCGTGGCCCAGAATGCGGCCGGGCTGGCAACTTCGGCAGATCGCCTTTGAGGATGTGAAGATCGGTGCCGCAAATCGTCGTCTTCGATATCCTGACGATCGCATCGGTCGGCGCGGTGATTTCCGGCTTCGGCCGGTCTTCCAGAGCCTTCTTGCCCACGGCTTGATAAACGAGCGCCTTCATCGCTGGAGCTGTTGCCGTTTTGACACACTCCGCGTTGTCGAATTTGGCATCGTCGTTAAGGTCATGGTGTCACCTTTCGGGTGAAGGCGAGCTGATGGCGGCGCCTCGGTCTGGAACCCGTCGTGCTGAAGTTGCAGAGGCTTCGGCGCGGGGCGGTTGGCCGGTCACGCGCCCGCACCCGGCGCGCTCAAAGGGAGGCCCTTCAGGGGGGAGATCCGGTCTGCGCCGTTGGCGCCAAGCGGCTTGCCGGCCTTGTCAAGCAGATCGAGGAACGGCTTGATGATATCGATCGGCATCGGGAAGACGATCGTCGAATTCTGCTCGGCACCGATTTCCGTCAGTGTCTGCAGATAGCGCAACTGCATCGCGGCGGGGATGCTGCCGAGGATCTTGGGCGGCATTGACCAGGGTCTGCGACGCTTGGAACTCGGCCTCCGCATGGATGATCTTGGCGCGACGGTCGCGTTCCGCTTCAGCCTGTTTGGCGATGGCGCGCACCATGTTTTCCGTCAGCTCGACGGTTCTGATCTCGACGTTGCTGACCTTGATTCCCCAGGTCTCGGTCTGGGCGTCGAGAATGCTCTGGACATCGGCGCTGAGTTTCTTGCGTTCGGAAAGCATTTCGTCGAGCTCATGCTGGCCCAGCACGGCACGCAGCGTTGTTTGAGCGAGCATGTTGGTGGCGGGAAGATAGTGCTGAACCTGGATGATCGCGCGCTCGGGATTGACGACATTGAAATACAGCACGGCGTCGACCTTCATCGAGACGTTGTCGCGCGAGATCACGTCCTGGCTTGGGATCTCGATGACCTGGATGCGCAGATCGACGCGCACCATTTCCTGGAAGAACGGAATCAGCAACACCAGCCCCGGACCTCTGACCCTCTGGAAGCGGCCCAGAGTGAATACGACGGCGCGCTCATATTCGCGCAGGATTTTCACCGTCGCCAGGAGCACAACAAAAGCGCCCAGGACCAGTACCGGGATGAGATAGAGAAACATCCTGTCGCTCCTTTCAGACCGAGCCGAAAACATTCGTCGTGGTAAAGCTCAAGCTGCCGCACGGCTCGATTGGAGCGCCGTCCGGTCGGTGGCGACGAACCGCATTAGCCGATTTTCGAATACGGCGTATGCTACGCTCGGTCGCCATGGCGCGGCAAACTCGGAAACTACTCAGCGGAGGCCGGCGGCCTGTTCGCTGAAACCGGAATCAACGGACCCGCTCTCGTCTCCTGCCAAACCCAGGCACGATGAAAGGTGCGAGCCGCCGCGCACAGTGTTTCTGGCCAGGTTTCCCGGCAGGCGCAGGCGCTGTCCGTAGGCGGATAGAGAAGGAGGGCGGTGTTACGGGCGCGCCTCTGCAAGGCCTGCGGAAAGGGCCAAGCGCGCTAGTGCCGGCAAAGATTTTGCCCCAGTCTTTCGCATGATCTGCGCACGATGGTTTTCCACCGTGCGTTGGCTAAGATTGAGGTCGGCAGCGATGTTCTTGCTGGGATGCCCAGCGAGAACCATGTCCATGATTTGTCGCTGTCGCGGCGTGAGCTTGCCGACATGTTCTCTGGCGTCGCGCCGCCAAGCTGCAAGTTTGCTCGCGTCTTGCGATTGCTCCAGAGCACGATTCACGGCGGTCAACAGTTCATCCCGGCCGATCGGCTTTTCGATGAAGTCCGAAGCCCCGGACTTCATGGCCTGGACGGCCATCGGAACATCGCTGTTTCCCGTTATCATGATCGCTGGCAATCGGCCATCACCGTCCTTTAGCCGCTGCAAAAGTTCAAGCCCCGTCATTCCCGGCAGATAACCGTCCACCAACAGACATCCTTGTCGGGTCGGTCGATACGCCTCGAGGAAGGCCTCACACGACTCAAAATCTTCGACGGTCCGTCCGTCTGCCTCAAGCAAGCTGCGAACGCCCTCGCGGACATGGTTGTCGTCGTCGACAACGAAGATCACGGGGTTGTCGGGCGGCTGGACAGGATTGGCTGCAAGCGGCACGTGCTGAAGTGATAGGCCCTGCGGACGTGTCATCAGGCGCTGAATGACCTCCGTCAACTCCGTCGCCTTGACCGGTTTATTGAGCTGCACACAGTCCTGGCCGGCGATCCGCTTCAGGGTATCTGTCGAGATATCACCTGTGAGAATGATGACTGGGACCTGGCGATGCAGGATTTCTCTTACCTTGGCTGCGACCGACAGCCCGTCCTTGCCATTCGGCAGATTGTAATCCGCGAGAATCACGTCAGGCCTGAAAGCACCCCGAGCGAGCAGCGCAAGCGCGGCGGCTCCATCCTCCGCTGTCGTCGTTCGGTGGCCTTCTGCCGAGAGGACCACATCGAGGAGCTCGCGCACTTCGCTGTCGTCCTCGATCACCAGGATGGCGCCGGTGCGGCGGGGATCGCCCGCCATCGCAAGGTTCGCGACTTGTGGACGTTTTCCCCTCCGGGAGCACCGCGCCTGCTGGCAGCATCACGTCGATGGAAAAAACGGAACCTTTGCCGGGCTGCGAGCGGACATGGACCGGATGACCGAGCAAGGTCGCCAGCCGTTGAACGATGGATAACCCGAGACCGAGACCGAGACTTCGCTCACGGGCCGCATTGCCGAGTTGATGGTATTCGTCGAAGATTGCACGGAGATCCTGCTCTGCAATTCCGACCCCGGTATCCCAAACTTCGATGCGTAATATGCCGCCGTGTCGGCGACAACCAAGCAGCACCTTGCCGCGCTTGGTGTACTTCAGCGCGTTTGATAGCAGGTTGCGGAGCATCTGTTCGAGCAGTCGCGGGTCGCTGTAGACGAAGAGGCCACACCTCACCACGCGCAAGGCAAGGTTTTGCGCGCCGGCATGGTAGTTGAACTCGTCACGCAATCGGTCGAGCAGGTCCTCGATCGGGAAGCCGACGAATTGGGGATGGACGGTGCCGGCTTCGAGTCTGGTTGATGTCGAGCAGCGTGTTGAGCATGCCCGTCATGGCGGCGGAGGTTTCGTCGAGGCGCGTGACCAGCGCCAGCGCTTCCTCCTTCTTGTCGTCTCGGATTTTCCTGGCCAGAACGCCGCGCATCAGGCTGAGGGCTTGCAGCGGCTGGCGAAGGTCGTGGCTGGCGGCGGCGAGGAAGCGGGACTTGGCGGTATTGGCCTGCTGGGCCTCGCGCTTGGCGGATTCCAGCGCGTCCGCTGCACGCCGGCGCTCGGTGATGTCGACGAAGGTGATGACGACGCCTTCGACCCCGTCGTCCTGGGCGCGATAGGGCAGAATCCGCCGACTATACCACAGCCCATCCCGCGCCTGGATTTCCCGTTCGAGCGGCGATAGCGCCTGCAGGACCGTGCGCGCGTCGCTGAGCAGGCCGCTGTCGGCGGCCAGCGAGTTGAGGTCGGCCAGCGGTCGGCCGATGTCGGTGGGGATGATGTTGAACAGCGATTTGGTCGCTGGCGTGAAGAAGCGGATGTTGAGATCGAGATCGAGAAAGATGGTAGCGACGTCGGTGCTGTAGAGGATGTTCTGCAGGTCGCTGGCCGTCGTTCGCTGCCGCTCCAGCGTTTCCTGGAGCTGGCTGTTGAGGGCGGTGAGCTCCTCGTTCAGCGACTGCAATTCTTCTTTCGAGGTCAGCAACTCCTCGTTGGTCGATTGGTATTCCTCGTTGACGGACAGCGCCTCTTCGTTGATCGCCTTCTGCTCCTCGTTCGAGGTTTCGAGGCTCTGAATCGCCGCTTGCAGCTCCATCTGGGTCGCGTCGAGTTGCTGCTCGAGGTCGGCAACCTGCTCGGTGTCATGCGTCGTCTTGGCGCGCGACAGCTTTTGCGCCGGCGCCGGATCGTCGATGAAGCAGATCAACAGCAGGTCTTCGCCGTCGACCACGGTCGGCTGGACGGCGATCGCGAAGGCGCCGGTCTTGCCCTCATGGTTGGTCCGGCCGCCGGGAATGAGAACGCGGGCTTTCTCCTGGATGGCCTGGTGGATCGCCGCCCTGAGCTTGGTCCGCAGATGGGGGCGCACCATCGCGAGCAGTTCGTAGTTCGGATGGCCTTGCGGCACCCGCAGATAGCGCTCCGTCGGCCCCAGGGAATAGAGGCACTCGAGTTTGCGGGTGATCAGCACCGCTGCCGGCGCATAGGTCTCGATGACGAGGCGCCGGCAGGCCTCGGCGAGGGCGCCCTGCCGCGACGGGGGCGGGGTCGCAGACGCGCGAGCCGGCTGGCGTGCGCCGCCGTCCGCGAACAGAAAGCCGAGCTCGCCCGGCCGGGAACGGCCGATATGCCGGTAGAGCCGCTCGGCTTTCGAGATGACCTCGAAGCGGCCCTTGGCGTCGCCTACCGTCTCGGCGCTCCCCAGCAGCAGGATGCCGCCTTCGCGCAAGGCGAAGTGGAAGAAGGCGATCACCTTTTCCTGCGCTTCGGGGCGCAGGTAGATCAGCAGATTGCGGCAGGAAACCAGGTCGAGGCGCGAGAACGGCGGATCGGTCAGGACGTCCTGGACCGCGAAGACGATGGTCGCGCGCAGTTCGGGCAGTATCCGGTAGCCGTGATCGTCCTTCGAAAAGAAGCGCGTCAGCCGCTCGGGCGACACCTCCGCCGCGATGGTTTCGGGATAGAGTCCTTCCCGGGCCGTGGCGACCGCGTCGGCATCGACGTCGGAGGCAAAGATCTGCAGCTTGATCTCGCGTTTCGCCGCGGTGATCTCCTCGCGAAACAGCATGGCGAGGGAATAGGTTTCCTCGCCCGTGCTGCATCCGGCGATCCAGACGCGCAGCGGCTGGTCCACCGAATGGCTGCGGACCAGATCGGGGATGATCTTCTCCGCCAGCAGCTCGAACACCTTGGGATCGCGGAAAAAGCTGGTGACGTTGATCAGCAGATCGGTGGCGAGATGGTCGAGCTCTTTCGGATCGTTGCGCAGCAGGTCGAGATAGCGCGCCATGTCGTCGGTCCCGATTGCGGCCATTGCCATGCGGCGCTCGATCCGCCGCCGCAGCGTCCCTTCCTTGTAGAGCCGGAAATCGTGGGAATTCCTGGCCCGCAGAAGGCTGATGATCTCAGGCAGCCAGTCCGGCGGCCGATCCGCCGGATCCTGGGCGCCCGCCGCTCGCGTGACCGCCATGCGACGATGGAACGTCAGGAGCGCGTCGGGAATGTTGGCCAACGGCAGCACGAGATCGACGGCCCCTGTCATGATCGCGCTCCGGGGCATGCCGTCGTAGCCTGCCTCGCTGGGATCCTGGGCGATCACCAGGCCGCCCATTTCCTTGATGGCCTTGAGACCCAGGCTGCCGTCGGCGCCGGTTCCCGAGAGGATCACGCAAATCGCGCGCTCCCCATATTCCTCCGCCAAGGACCGCAGCAAGAAGTCGAACGGCAGTCGCGCACCGTGCGGCGCTTGCGGTTGCGAGAGGCGCAGGCGGCCCTTGCCGACGGATAGATAGGTCCCTGGCGGAATGACGTACAGGTGCTCGCGCTCGAGGCGCATCCCATCGACGGCCTGCCTCACCGCCATCGTGGTATGGTGCGCCAGCAGCTCCGGCATCATGCTTTCATGCGTCGGGTCGAGATGCTGCACCAGGATGAACGCCATGCCGGTCGTCGGCGGCAGAGCCCCAACGAGCTTGGTGCAGGCATCGAGACCGCCCGCCGAGGCGCCGATGCCGACGACCGGAAAGTCGTCCGGTCCCTGAGGCGGTCCGAGGGCGGTCAGATCCGGACCAGCGAGGGGTGTTTTGCCCATGGCGTTCGAAGATGGCCGGTCTCTTGGCATGCAAATTCACCTTTGCCCGGACGGATGTCGTGTATCGGAAGGTCAGTAATATAGGCGCCGGCGCCGGCGGGCCGTTGATCCGGATCAATCGCCGTCGCGCACAGGCCTGGAACAGCGCAGTGTCGCACACCAAACGGCATCGCGCCACGAGACAGGTCTCCGCGGGGGGAGCCTGGGGCTGAGTAGTTTCCGAACCTGCTTTCGCGCACGGCTCGCTCTATCCTGGCGACGCTAATGCCATTGTCGCTGTTTCGCCGTCGCTTTGGAGCCACGTCCGTATGACACCGGCGGGGCGCATCGGCCGGCTCGGGTGCGGGGGGCGCGATGAACCTGTTAAATCGGAAGCGCGAGGGGCCGGGAACGCAGGCGCCGTTCCAGGCCCTGCGCGTTCTCGTCATGGAGGACAACGCGCTCATCGGAATGCTCTTCGCCGAGCTCCTGGCATCGCAACGCCGGACAGGCTTCTATCGCGGCGCGCACGGTTTCCGGAACACCCAGAGAGGACGCGTCGATCTCACCCCGCTCCAGCACGGCGTCCAGAAACGCCCTCTCTCCTGCCGTCAACTGAAACAGCGGCGCGAGCTTCTCCCGGCATTCGGCCGTGACGCTCTCGATCCAGGCTGCCGGGCCGCCAAAGGCATCGAAATACCGATCATGCAGGCACATGGTCAGCTTGCCGGTGATGTCGCCGACCTCGCATCCGATGTCGTCCGGCGAGGCTGTGCGCCAGTCGAAGCTCTTGGCGCTCGCGCCGATCATCAAGGTGGCCGCCTTGATCTTCGCCCAGTCGAGAGACGGCATGGCGATGATCCGATGCGCGTCGAACAGATCGCGCGCGGTGCGCCGCGTGACCAGCGCGACCATCTTGCCGGCGACGATCTCATGGATGTCGAGAACCGGCACGTTCGTGGCTCGATAGGATCCGATTGCCGCCGACGGCATGCGATCCACGCCGTAAAGGGGGCCGCGGTAGAGATAGTTGATATCGATCTCGATGGTCCCCGCGCCGCCCAGCGCGGAGGCGTAGCGATAGATCCATTTGCCGCCCGCATGCTCGGACGGCTCGCGCCGCGCGGCGTAGCCTTTCGATTCCATCAGCCGCTCGATCCGGTCCTCCAATCCCGGCCGGTCCGCGTCCATCTGCTCCTTCTCGACCGCGCCGACATAGTTGACGTCGATATCGACCGAGAGGCGGTCCAGATCGGAATGGAAGACGTTGAGCGCCGTGCCGCCCTTCAAGGCGATCGCGCGGCCCGATCAGCGTGTCGGCGCCGAAGGCGTCGAGAATGTCGATCAGCCGGATCACGCGCTCCAGCGTCGCGGGCTGGAGCTGCCGCTCGGCCGCGAGGTCCTGAAGCGTTTCTCGCGACGCGACCATCAGACGCCTTCAAAGGCGGCGTCGACCGCCTGCGCCGGGAGAAGCACGCGCCACGGCTCGACGAGCACGGCATGACCGGGTTCGGCGCCTAGCGCATAATGCTTCGATCGTGGAAGCCGTGCTCGCAGGCGCGCCAGGACGTCGTCGGTGACGCCGAGCGCGGCGCGCCGCTTCTCGAGCCACCAGCCGGAAACGGAGGCGATCGACCGGTTGTCCAGCAGCTCGACATAGTCGGCGACCTTCGCCGGATCGAGATAGCGCACCAGGTCCAGCGACTTCAGGACTTCCTCGGCGCCGCCGGCGAGTTCCGGCCGGTGCAGGACATCGACGACCGTGCGTTCGACCGCGGTCACACGGACCGCCACCCCCTGCCGATCCATGGTCATGGTCAGGTAGTCGGCCTTGCCGGCCGCCGCCAACGCCTTCGGCGGCGTGACGAAGCGGCAGGCGCCGAACGGCAGGTCCACGCGTTCGGTCCGTCCGGCGCTGATGAGCTGGACCTCGTTGAACTCGGAATAGGCTATGCCATGCAGCTCAAGCGCGGAGTGAAACCCCAGAACGCCATCGGAGCGCAGCTTGCTCGCCGCGGCGAAGCGGTCGATCACCATCCGCTCCGCCGCCAGATGGGCCGGCACCGCGGCGAACACCTCGCGACTGACGCGCTTGATGTTGCCGGCGCGCAGATGATGCCGGAGCAGGCTGGTGACATTGGCCGCGCCCGCCGGATGGCCGAAGGCCGCCGCGAACTCAGCCCGGGTGAACACCGGATGAGCCGACAGGAAGCTGGCGGTTTTGTGCTGGCGAGGCTGCATGGAGAGTCTATGATTCTGTGTCAGAATGGGCAATAAATAGCCATTTTGACGCATATTTGTCAACATCGCTTCCTCAGGAAGGCCAGCCGGACCGTCATTCAGTCGCGAAAAACGCACCGTATAGGCTATAAATTACCCCTTCCGGTGCATTTTCTAAAACTATACCGGCCCTAGAGCTGCCTCCCGATAATGCCATCCCTCCTCATATGGGGCCGATCCGAGAGGCGGACCGTTCCTAGGCTAGGGGAAAGCCTTCCCCTGCGGCCGAGCCTGTCGTCTCGGCCGACCCCTTCTGCGGGGACACCCCGCAACGCCCCCGAGAGTGAGAGTGCGGACCGGGTTTGCCGTGACGGGTTGAGGGCTGGAGGAGAGGCCTCCGGCGCCCGTCGCGGAGATCCGCGATGTCCAGACAAGACCGCTCGCGCTCGCGCCGGCCACGACCGGGCGAGCCTCTATGACGAAATCACCGGCAAGATCATCGCCGAGCTGGAGGCCGGCCGCGTGCCCTGGGTCCAGCCCTGGGGGACGGCGGCGGCGAAGGCGCCGCTCGCCATGCCGAAGAACGCCGCCACCGGCCGGCAGTATTCGGGGATCAACGTCCTGATCCTCTGGGGCGCCGTGATCGAGCACGGCTTCCCCGCCCAGAGCTGGCTGACCTTTCGCCAGGCGCTCTCGCTCGGCGGCAATGTGCGCAAGGGCGAGCACGGCACCACCGTCGTCTATGCCGACCGCTTCGTGCCGGACGACGAGAAGCGACGCGCCCGCGAGACCGGCGAGGAAGCGGCCAGCGATCCCGTTCCTGAAGCGGTTCACCGTCTTCAACGCCGCCCAATGCGAAAACCTGCCGGCCGAGGTCGCGGCCGTCGCGCCACCGCCGCTGCCGGGCCTGATCGAGCCCAGGGTCGAGGCGCTGATCCGGGCGACCGGCGTCGACTTCCGCATCGGCGGCAACCGCGCCTTCTACGCGCCGGGCCCGGACTTCGTGCATGGTCCCGCCGCCGCAGGCCTATTTCGAGCCGATCAACTGGCACCGCACGGCCCTGCACGAGCTGGGGCACGCCAGCGGCCATCCGTCCCGTCTCGGCCGCGATCTCGGCGGCGCGTTCGGCAGCAAGAAGTATGCGTTCGAGGAGCTGGTGGCGGAGATGAACGCCGCCTTCTGCTGCGCTTCGCTCGGCATCGTCCCGACCGTGCGCCATGCGGACTATATCGGCTCCTGGCTCGAGGTCCTGCGCGAGGACAACCGCGCCGTCGTGCGCGCCGCCTCACAGGCCAGCAAGGCGGCGGACTGGATCCTCGGCTTCCTGCCAGCCGATGACGCCGCTCTTCAAGGCGAGCCCTCGACCGACAGGAGGGCGGCATGATCCTCCTAACTCCCGACCTGCGCGACCGCCTGCTCGTCAACGGCCGTGCGCCCGACGCGGACCATGTCCCTGTGGTCAAGTTCTTCAACCCGCTCGGTGAAGGCGTTTGGCTCGCAACGGAGCTGGACCCCGACGGCGACACCCTGTTCGGCCTCGCCGATCTTGGCGAACCCGAACTCGGCTCCTTCAGCCTGAGGGAGATGGCGTCGGTCCGCCTGCCGCTCGGCCTCGGAATCGAGCGCGATCTACTCCTCGAGGGAATGGTCCCAATCTCGGCCTGGGCCGAAGCCGCGCGGCATACGGGCAGCATCCGCGCGGCAGAGCGTGTGCTCTACGCGGCTGTTAGGGCAAAGCGACAAGGCACGTGATGTACCGCGTCGCCGGCCCGACGGATGCGGTGGCATCATCAGCGTCTGAACCGCCCGGAAATCCGGAAAAGCGGGAAGGCGGATTTCCGGCTTCGTGTCTTTCCGGTTCGCCGGCTTTGCGGCGCGGTCCTCCGAGAGGAAGAGGGCTGCGCCGGTTTTCGCGGCGGGTTGGAGGTCGAGAGAGAGTCTCTTGGCCGCCCGCCGCGGAGACTACTCCCATGGCTACTGCCATTCAGAAGATCACCCTGTCGTCCTCGCGCGACATTCCCTTCAACAAGCTGGTGCTGAGCCAGTCCAATGTCCGGCGTGTGAAGGCCGGCGTCTCGATCGAGGAGCTGGCCGAGGACATCGCCCGGCGCACGCTGCTCCAGGGCCTGAACGTCCGGCCGGTCCTCGACGCCGAGGGCGCCGAGACCGGCATGTTCGAGATCCCGGCCGGCGGCCGGCGCTACCGGGCGCTCGAACTGCTGGTGAAGCAGAAGCGCCTGGCCAAGACCGCGCCGGTTCCGTGCGTGGTCCGCGATCCCGGCACCGACATCCTCGGCGAGGACGACTCGCTGGCCGAGAACATCCAGCGCGCGCCGCTGCATCCGCTCGACCAGTTCCGCGCCTTCCAGGCCCTGCGCGAGAAGGGGCGCTCCGAGGAGGACATCGCCGCGGCGTTCTTCGTCGGCGTGAACGTCGTGAAGCAGCGCCTGCGCCTCGCGTCGGTCGCGCCGGCCCTGCTCGACATCTACGCCGAGGACGGCATGTCGCTCGAGCAGCTCATGGCCTTCACCGTCACGGCCGACCATGCCCGCCAGGAGCAGGTCTGGCAGGCGATCTCCGGCTCCTGGCAGAAGGAGCCCTATCAGATCCGCCGCATGCTGACGGAGAAGACGGTGCGCGCCTCCGACCGGCGGGCGGTGTTCGTCGGTCTCGACGCCTATGAGGCCGCCGGCGGCGTGGTGCTGCGCGACCTGTTCCAGTCCGACGATGGCGGCTGGCTCGAAGACATGGCGCTGCTGGACGGCCTGGTCGCCGAGAAGCTGAAGGCCGAGGCGGAGACGATCGCCGCCGAGGGCTGGAAGTGGATCGAGGTCGCCATCGACTTCCCCTACGGCCACACCCACGGCCTGCGCGAACTGGAGGGCGTCGCCGTCGATCTCACCAGCGAGGAGCAGGCGACGATCGACGCGCTGAACGCCGAATACGCCAAGCTGGAGGAGGAGTATGACGGCGCCGACGAGCTGCCGGACGAAGTGGACGAACGCCTCGGCGAGATCGAGGCGGCGCTCGCCGCCTTCGACGATCGGCCCGTCACCTATGATCCGGCCGACATCGCCCGCGCCGGCGTCTTCGTCAGCATCGATGCCGAAGGCGCGCTGTCGGTCGACCGTGGCTACGTCCGGCCGCAGGACGAGGCGCCCGCTGGGCGAGCCGGAGCAGGACGGCGAGACCGATCCCGCAACGGCTGGAGCGCACGGCGTCGATCCGGACGCGCCCGTGGTTCAGCGCGCCGTCATCACCATCGGCGGACAGATCGCCGGACCGGAGGATGAGGACGACGAGGACCTGAAGCCGCTCCCGGACCGCCTCGTGACCGAGCTGACCGCGGAGCGGACGCTGGCGCTGCGCGACAAGCTGGCGAACACGCCCGCCGTCGCGTTCCAGGCCGTGCTGCACAAGTTCTGCCTCGACGTCTTCTCCCGCTACTTCTCCTACGGGACGGCGATGGAGGTGTCGGTGCGCAGCGCCAGCTTCCCGGTGCAGGCGCAGGGGCTGAAGGACACGCCCGCGGCCAAGGCGATCGACGCGCGCCACAAGGCTTGGGAAGAGCGCTTGCCCAAGGACAAGGCCGATCTCTGGGACTGGCTCACGACCCTCACCGGCGACGAGCAGGCGACGCTCTTCGCCCATTGCGCCTCCTTCGGCGTCAATGCGCTCTACGAGAAGGGCGACCGCTACGGCGCCGGCGTCTCGTCCCACACCGTCGAACAGCGGATCGCCGAGGCCGATCGCCTGGCCCAGGCCGTCGATCTCGACATGGTGCAGGCCGGCTGGCGTCCGACCGTCGAGAACTATCTCGGCCGGGTGCCCAAGCGCCGCATCCTCGAGGCGGTGCAGGAAGGCGCCGGCGAGCGGGCGGCGCAGCTCATCGACCACCTGAAGAAGGGCGACATGGCCAAGGAGGCCGAACGGCTCCTGGCCGACACCGGCTGGCTGCCGGAGCCGCTGCGGATCGCCGCCGCGGACGACGCGCCCGTCGAAGCCGCCGAAGCCGAGGACGACGGCGAAGCGCTGCCCGAATTCCTCGCCGGCGACGACGAGGAAGCGGACGCCGACGCGCCGCAGGTGATCGCGGCCGAATAGCCCGCGTGCGGGGCGGCTTCGGCCGTCCCGCGTCCTTCTCACTTCCATCCACCCGACAGCCCGGCCCGCGCGCCGGGCTCTTGGCATTTCAGGAGGGCCGCATGCCCATATTCACCATTGAAACGACCTACCGCCTGCCGGTCTACCGGCAGCGCAGCTACGAGGCGGAAACCCTCGACGCCGCCTGTGCGCTCGCCATCGCCGACGAGGGCTGGGACGACGAGAAATCCGACGTCGAGACTTCCGGCGACACCTATGTCACCGGCGTCTGGGACGGGCGCGACGCCGCCTATCGCGGCAGGGCGCTCAGCATCCCGTCGCAGTTCGGCGAACAGGTCCAGCGCAAGGCCGACCATTTCGAGGTGCTGCTCGGCCTGCTCAAGGTCTTCGCGCACGCGCCGGACGCGGAACCGGCCGACGGTCCGTTCTGGCGCCAGCGCCTGGACGCGGCGATCGCCAAAGGCCGAGGCAATTCTTGCAGACGAACCTGATCCCCAAGCGACGGGAGGCGCGTCATGACCGAGTATGTCGTGAAGATCGGCTTCTGGCTGCGCGCCTTCGACAGCGTCACCGTCGAGGCGGATGCCGACGCCGAAGCGATCGAGAAGGCCAAGATCGCCGCGACGACGGCGATGACGTCGACCGCGCATCCCGAGCATGTCGAGTTTGACGAGCGACGCGAGGGCGTCATCGCCTTTATCGACCGGGTCAGCGCCGGACGGCCGCGAACCTGTGGTCGAGGATGTCGCGTTCGACGACGACCGCATCCATCCGGACGGCGCGACCCTCTCGCGCCGATAAGGAGACGCAGCCCCGCCGCGTCGTCTTCGCCTACCGCGTGCCAGTCCACGTCGAGGTCGAGGACGGGCTGGTCTCGCGCGTCACCGTCATCGATGAAACGCCGGTCGCCGATCCGACTGTCGTGGAAGGCGACGCCGGCTACCTCGCCGAAGCGGTCGCCGCCGCGGACGACGGCCAAGCCTGGCCCTCCTGGCAGTTCGGCGTACTGATGATCGCCATAGCCTCGGCGCCCCACCATCCGGTGGGGCGCCTTTTCTTATGTCGGCCACGGCCGCGACGCTGAGAGGGAGAGGGCGGCCGGAACGGGTTTGAGCCGGTGCGGTCCGAGAGAGAGCGCCGGCCGGCTCGCCCGTTCCCGCTCTCCCGAGGCTCCCTTCATGAACGACCTTTCTCCGATCGCGGCCGACCAGGCCGCGCCGCCGTCGCCTGTCCATCGTCCCGACGCCCCCGGCGCGATCATCGCCGCCGCCCAGCAGCTCCTCCCACATCTCGAGCGCGGCCAGCGCGTCGACGCCGCGATCCTGCGCGCCGCCATGGAAGCGGCTTTCGGCGCCTCCGACGCCTCCGGCGCCTGGGACTGGAAGACGGCCTATGACGCCTGCGAGGCCGCGACCGTCCTCTTCCTGCGCAAATACGGAAAGGCGCTGTTCCGCAAAGCCGACTCTCCGGCTTCCCGGCTTTCCGCCCTGACCAAGATCGCCGGCCTTCTCCCGACCCACACCCGCCGCTCCGCCGAGAGCGAGGCCTTCCAGCAATTCTCCACGCCGACCCCGCTCGGCTTCGCGGCCCTGACCGCTGCCGCCATCGGGCCTGCGGACCGCGTGCTGGAGCCTTCGGCCGGAACCGGCCTGCTCGCCATCCTGGCCGAGATCGCCGGCGGCGCGCTCGTCCTGAACGAGCTGGCCGAGACCCGCGCCGACGCTGCTCACCTCCCTCTTTCCGGCCGTCTCCGTCACGCGCTTCGACGCCGCCCAGATCGACGATCACCTCGATCCCGCCGTCGGTCCCGAGCGTCGTGCTGATGAACCCGCCCTTCTCGGCGATGGCGCAACGTCGCCGGCCGCATGGCCGACACCGCCTATCGCCACATCGCCTCGGCGCTGGCCCGTCTCGCCGACGGCGGGCGGCTGGTGGCGATCACCGGCGCGAACTTCGGCCCGGACGCCCCGGCCTGGCGCGACGCCTTCGTCCGGCTGCAGGAGCGCGGCCGCATCGTGTTCACCGCCGCGATCGACGGCGCGGTCTATGCCAAGCACGGCACGACGATCGACACGCGGCTGATCGTCATCGACAAGGCGCCCGCCGAGAACCCGGCCGCGCTGCCGGAATCGCGGGGCATCGCGCCCGACGTCGCCACGCTGCTCGAGCTGGATCGCGGAGCACGTTCCGGCGCGCCTGCCGCTCGCGCCGAGCCTCGCCATCCCCGTGTCGGCGGCCGCCGCACCGCGGACGGTGCGCGGCTATCTCGCGCGCGCCGCTGCGGCGCGGTCCGGCCAAGCCGTCCGTCGCCGATCCGGAGGCGGTCGATCTCGCCTATGAGACGATCGACTGGACGCCGCCCGAGGGCGCGCGTCTCAGCGATGCGATCTATGAGGAATACCGGCTTCAATCGATCCGGATTCCGGGCGCCCAGGCGCACCCGACCAAGCTGGTGCAGTCGGCCGCCATGGCCTCGGTCGCGCCGCCGAAGCCGAGCTATCGGCCGCGCCTGCCGATCAATCTCGTCAGCGACGCGCTGCTGTCCGACGCCCAGCTCGAGACCGTGATCTATGCCGGCGAGGCGCATGGCGACTATCTCGCCGGCGCGTGGACGGTGGACGAGACCTTCGATCTCGTCACCGCCGCGCGCGACGATGCGCCGAACGCCGTCCGCTTCCGCCGGGGCTTCATGCTCGGCGACGGCACCGGCGCCGGCAAGGGCCGCCAGTCGGCCGGCATCATCCTCGACAACTGGCTGCAGGGCCGGCGCAAGGCGGTCTGGATCTCGAAGTCCGACAAGCTGCTCGAGGACGCCCAGCGCGACTGGTCGGCCCTCGGCATGGAGCGCCTGCTGATCACGCCGCTATCGCGCTTCCCCCAAGGCAAGCCGATCCGGCTGTCCGAAGGCGTCCTATTTTTAACCTACGCTACGCTGCGGTCCGACGACCGCGGCGAGAAGCTTTCGCGCGTCCGGCAGATCGTCGAATGGTTGGGCTCCGACTTCGACGGAGTGATCATTTTCGACGAGAGCCACGCCATGCAGAACGCCGGTGGCGGCAAGGGAGAACGGGGCGATGTCGCGCCCTCGCAGCAGGGCCGTGCGGGCTTGCGCCTGCAGCACGCCCTGCCCGAACGCGCGCGTCGTCTATGTCTCGGCGACCGGCGCCACCACGGTCCACAATCTCGCCTATGCCCAGCGGCTCGGCCTCTGGGGCGGCGAGGATTTCCCCTTCGCCACCCGCGCCGAGTTCGTCGAGGCGATCGAGGATGGCGGTGTCGCCGCCATGGAGGTGCTGGCCCGCGATCTGCGCTCGCTCGGGCTCTACACCGCCCGTTCGCTCTCCTATGACGGCGTCGAATACGAGCTGGTCGAGCACCCGCTCACCGACGAGCAGCGGCGCATCTACGACGCCTATGCCGGCGCCTTCGCGATCATCCACAATCACCTCGACGCGGCGATGCAGGCCGCCAACATCACCGGCGAGAGCGGCACGCTGAACCGCGCAGGCGAAGTCGGCCGCCCGCTCGGCCTTCGAGAGCGCCAAGCAGCGCTTCTTCGGCCATCTGCTGACCTCGATGAAGACGCCGACCCTGATCCGCTCGATCGATCAGGACCTGGCCGACGGCCATGCCGCCGTGATCCAGATCGTCTCGACCGGCGAGGCGCTGATGGAGCGCCGGCTCGCCGAGATTCCGACCGAGGAATGGAACGACATCCGCGTCGACATCACGCCGCGCGAGTATGTTCTCGACTACCTCGCCCATTCCTTCCCGGTGCAGCTCTACGAGCCGTTCACCGACAGCGAGGGCAACCTCTCGTCGCGGCCCGTCTTCCGCGACGGCCAGCCCGTCGAGAGCCGCGAGGCCGTCGCCCGCCGCAATGAGCTGATCGAGCGGCTGGCTTCGCTGCCGCCCGTTCCCGGCGCGCTCGACCAGATCGTCCAGCGCTTCGGCACGGACCTCGTCGCCGAAGTGACCGGACGCTCGCGCCGCGTGGTGCGCAAGGGCGACCGCCTCGTCGTCGAGAACCGCGCGGCCTCCGCCAACCTCGCCGAGACCGCCGCCTTCATGGATGACCTGAAGCGCATCCTCGTCTTCTCGGAGGCGGGCGGCACGGGCCGCAGCTACCACGCCGAACTGTCGGCGCGGAACCGTCGGCTGCGCGTCCACTATCTGCTCGAACCCGGCTGGAAGGCCGACGCCGCGATCCAGGGCCTCGGGCGGACCAACCGCACCAACCAGGCGCAGCCGCCGCTGTTCCGGCCGATCGCCACGGACGTGAAGGCCGAGAAGCGCTTCCTCTCGACCATCGCCCGCCGGCTCGACACGCTGGGCGCCATCACGCGCGGCCAGCGCCAGACCGGCGGCCAGGGCCTGTTCCGGCCCGAGGACAATCTGGAAATCGCACTACGCCCGCGACGCGCTGCGCCAGCTCTACATGCTGCTCGTGCGCGGCAAGATCGAAGGCTGCTCGCTCCAGATGTTCGAGGCCGCCACGGGCCTGAAGCTCATGGACGCCAACGGCATCAAGGACGAACTGCCGCCGATCACGACCTTCCTCAACCGCCTGCTGGCGCTCACCATCGATCTGCAGGGCGTGCTGTTCACCGCGTTCGAGCAGTTGCTGAACGCCAAGGTCGAGGGCGCCATCGCCAGCGGCGTCTATGACGTCGGCCTGGAGACGCTGCGGGCCGAGAGCTTCGTCGTCACCGATCGCCGCGCGATCTACACCCATCCCGCGACGGGCGCGGAGACCCGGCTGCTCACCATCACCGAGCGCCGGCGCAATCGCCCGGTGACGCTCGATGAGGCGCTGGACCATCTCGCCGATCCCCGCGCCACGCTGCTGGTCAACGAGCGCTCGGGCCGCGCCGCCGTGCAGATCCCCGCGCCGAGCCTCATGCTCGACGATGGCGAGATCGAACGCCGCGTGCGGCTGATCCGGCCGATGGAGCACCATCATGCTTCGCTGAAGATGATGGACGAGAGCCACTGGCAGGCGGCGGAGCGGGAGGCCTTCGCCACCGCATGGGCTCGCGAAGTGGCCGAGGTCCCCGAGTTCGCCGACAGCACGATCCATATCGTCGCCGGCTTGCTGCTGCCGATCTGGAAGCGCCTGCCGAACGAGTCGACGCGCGTCTATCGGCTCCAGACCGACGCCGGCGAGCGCATCATCGGCCGCAGGGTCTCGCCCGCCTGGGCGGCGAACGCGTCCGTGACCGGGACCACCGCCCTGACGCCGGATGCCGCCTTCGCGGCGCTGATGGAGGGCCGCACCGTTCTCGACCTCGCCGAAGGCCTGCAGCTCCATCGCGCGCGCGTCATGGGCGCTCACCGCATCGAGCTGTCGGGCTTCACCGACACGATGCGCGACCGCCTGCGCGCCTACGGCCTCTTCAGCGAGATCATCTCGTGGAAGCTGCGCATGTTCGTGCCGACCGACGCCACCGGCGCCGGCGTGCTGGCGAAAGTCCTCGACCACTATCCGGTCGAGCGCATCGGCGAGCGGGAGGCCGCGTGATGGCCCGCCACGACGCTTCCGAACTGGCACACCGTCTCGCGCGCGACGCCGAGGCGGTGTGCCGCCACTACCTCTCCGCCGGCCGCCGCGAGGGCGGCTACTGGCTGGTGGGCGACGTGCGCAACACGCCGGGCCGCTCGATGTTCGTGCGGCTCAAGGAGTCGCCGAAAGGGCCGGCCGGCAAATGGACCGACGCCGCGACCGGCGAGCATGGCGATCTGCTCGACGTGATCCGGGAAAGCTGCGGCCTGGTCGACTTCAAGGACGTCGCCGATGAGGCACGTTCGTTCCTCAGCCTGCCGCACCCGGAGCCTGAGCCGGATCGTCCCCGATCGCGAACGCCCAGCGCTCCAACCGGATCGCCGGAGGCGGCACGGCGACTGTTCGCCATGTCGCAGCCGATCGAACGCACTCTCGTAGAAGCGTATCTCCGTAATCGCGGCATTACGGCTTTGCACGGAACCGGAAGCCTGCGCTTCCACCCGCGCTGCTACTATCGGCCGGACGAGCACAGCCCGACCGAGACCTGGCCGGCGATGATCGCCGCCGTCACCGATCTCTCCGGCCATCTGACCGGCGCGCATCGCACCTGGCTCGATCCCGGCGGCTTCACCGAGGCGACGCTCGGCAAGGCGCCGATCGACACGCCGCGACGGGCGATGGGCGACCTTCTCGGTCACGCCGTTCGATTTGGCGTGGCGGGCGAGGTCATGGCGGCCGGCGAAGGCATCGAGACGATGCTGTCGCTCCGATGCGTCTTGCCGACCATGCCGATGGTCGCAGCCCTCTCGGCGGCGCATCTCTCCGCCATCCTGTTCCCGGACACGCTGCGCCGACTCTACATCGCCCGCGACGACGATCCGGCCGGCGACGGCGCGATGGCGACATTGATCGACCGGGCGCAGGAGGCCGGGATCGAGGCGATCGTGATCTCGCCACGGCTCGGCGACTTCAACGAGGATCTCCGCCTGCTCGGGATCGACGCGCTTCGAGCGGCCAGCCGGGTGCAGATCGCGGCGCAGGACGTCGCCCGCTTCATGGAGCTGGCGGCATAGCCGGAACGGGATGAGAGGCGGTTCGCCGGCGTCGTCGCCACAGGGTCGGCGGTCATGCTTTCCCTCAGCGTCGGAGAGGACCACGCCCACGGCCTTCTGAGAGGGCGATCGGGCAGCAAGCGGCCCGGACCGGCAACCTTGTGGGCCGACTATTTTCCGTCGGCGGCGGAGCCGCCTTTACATCGCGAGACAAAATAGTCGGCCCCCTTCGGTCCTCCGCCGAGGCTTCGGCCCTCCGCTGCGCTGCGGGTGCAAGTCCGTTCCGCCCGCCGCCTTCGTCGCCATGAAGGCCGCGATGGGCGCGGCCGATCCGACAAGGAAAGCCGCGATGACCACCGACCACGACGACGATTTCGAGCCGCACCACAGCTCATCCCCGACCGACCAGGTCCTCCACGAACTCCAGCTCTATGGCTACCGTCCCTTCAACGACGAGCCCGATCCCAGGCCGCTTCCCGAAGCGAACATCCTCGCCGGCAGCATCTCCGACATCTTCGACGCCCTCGTGGTGGCGCTGGCCGACACTCGCCTCGAACCCGACCTCGAGGACCTGCTCTGGTCGACGGTGAACGTCTTCCATCGCGCCATCGACCGGATCGAACGCGAACTCGACGACAACGAGCTGGCGCAGCAGCGCTCGCAACGGGAACAGGACGGCAGCGAGGTCAAATCCGTCGAGCTGGAACGCCTGACGGCGGAAGGCCAGACGCTGATCGAACGCCGCAACGCCTTCGAGCTGATGCGCGACCAGGCCGCCGACCAATTCGAGCACCACACCCATTCGGCCTGGCGGCCGCGCAACGGGTCGAAGGTCAACCATCGCAATCTGACCTCGGCGATGATCGACAGCCGCGACTTCCTGGCGGCGAAGAAGCGCGCCGACGAACCAGGTGCTCCTCCCCGCCGGGTCCGAAGGTCGCACTCACCGGCGGGCTCGACTTCAACGATCACCGGCTGGTCTGGGCGAAGCTCGATCAGGTCCACGCCAAGCACCCCGACATGGTGCTGCTGCACGGCGGATCGCCCAAGGGCGCCGAGCTGATCGCCGCCAAATGGGCCGACAACCGCAAGGTCCCGCAGATCGCCTTCAAACCCGACTGGACGAAGCACGCCAAGGCCGCGCCGTTCAAGCGCAACGACGCAATGCTGGAGGTCCTGCCGATCGGCGTCATGCACTTCCCCGGCACCGGCATCCAGGACAACCTCGCCGACAAGGCGAAGAAGCTCGGCATCCCGGTCTGGAAGTTCGGCGGCGCGTGAGCGCCGCCTTGCCCTTCTCTGCACAGTGACGTCGAACCCGCAGAGGCGGATCATCGGCTTTCCGCAAAACCGCCTTTCAGTCCGGTTCACCCGTCACGGCAATCCGGGCCGCACGAGCATAGTGCGCCAACTCCGTATCGTTCTCGATCAGGCCATCGAGCAGCGCCTTCATATCGCTCTGATCGGACGCCGATTGAAACGGCCCCGGCTGCCGCTCGATCGCCAGCACCGCGATGGCGAGCGCCTTCTTCACCAGGTGCAGGTCGCGTCCCGTGAATTCCGCCATGCCGCATGCCTCAACCATCATGTCGACTCGTAAGCACACCTTAGCCGATCGGCCAGCGCACCGTGAGGACAACGAGGTTCCATGCATTGTCCGCGACGGCCTTTGAGTGGCGGCTCCTGCCGGCGGGCGCCACCCCGCGTCTATCAGCGCTGATCCTTGGTCCGGCCGAGGGCCTGACGCCATCAACCCGTAAAGGGTCGGCTTACGCGAAGCGTGCCGCCGCTGCGTCTTCGCCTTCGCGGTGATTGCGGCCCTCGGCCGAACACATCGGGCGCCTGTCGCGCGGGGATGGTCCCCGCCTCAGCACAGGAGCCGGATCAATGTCTCAAGCCCTCGCATTCGCTAACGGCTGGAACCTCGCCATCACTCTCATGGTCTGCGTCGTCGTCTTTCATGCTGACGCTGGCAACTTCGGCGTCATGCTGGCCGCCGAATATGACGGCGATCCCGCCGCCGTCATCCACGAATTCGACCCCTTCCAGCGATGAAGGGGCGCATCCCCACGCAAGCTGGACCGCACAGGGCCAGCGGGATTTCCGCTCCCGCTGGCGCCTGTTTGCGGCTATACTCACGGTCGCGCCGTGGTGGTGGTGGAAGGCGCGACCGTCAGACCTTTATCTCACGGAGTACACCGCCATGATCATCTTCGGACCACTCCTCGTCATCGTCGGCATCGGCTTTATCTGCTGGCTGCTGTTCACCCTCGCTGTCTTTGCGCTGCCGTTTTTCGCCGGTCTGACGATCGGCATCTGGGCCTTTCACACGGGGGCCGGCGTGCTCGGCGGCATTGCCGTGGGTCTTGTAGCCGGCGGCGTCACCTTTGGCCTTGGCCAGCTTGCGCTCGCCGTTGTGCCATGGGCATGGGCTCGGCTCCTGATCATCCTTCTCTATGTCGCGCCCGCCACCGTCGCTGGCTACAGCGCCACGCATGGAATCGCCCAGATGGCGATGCCTTCACCCACCTGGCAGACGATCTTCGCCGTCATCGGCGCGATCGCCGTCAGCGTCACGGCGTTCGTCCGCTTCACCGGAATGGCCGCGCCCGGACCAGCCGGACAGGGCTTAGCGCGGGGCTGACATCATCACGTCGACGGCCGTTGGGGCGGGCCAGATCACGCATTCCGTATGCTCGCGATCCTCGTCGTCGAACGCGGAGTGAGGGACGACTGGCGTCGAAGCTCACCCGATAAATCGCAGAGTACCGGGCGTCGTGGCGGGTTGTTGAGGCGACATGGCCGAGGTGGCGACGTCTTACGGATATGGCCAACGAAGCGCGTGACGGGGCGTGCAGCCGGAGCTTGGTCTCCGAAGCAGGAGATCCGTTGGTGGCCAGGACGGGGCCCGGATTACCGTCGAATTCACTGGCCAGCCTCCGCGGTGACTCGAAAGTCGCCACGTTCCCCTTGATGTCAGCTCTGTCAGGCCGAGCGCACCGAACGGCCTCTTCGATGGATGGATCTGGCCGAAGGCCGGCTGAAGCCTCGACCGCCTATGGCGCAACAGCGGCGTCAAAACTTTCTTCCCCTGCCGGCTGCGCCGTCATTCCTCGCGAGACAAGAAAGCCCCTCCTTTGCTGTCGAGCCCCTTCGGGGTGCGCCGTCGATCGCCTCCGGCCCTTCGATCACCATCGAGGCCGCAATGGTGCGGGCTCGGAAACAGAGATCAAGGAGAACTACCATGGCGACCATCGGCACCTTCAAGAAGACCGGCTCGAACGAATTCACCGGCGAAATCGTCACCCTCTCGGTCCAGGCCAAGAACGTCCGGATCGTCCCCGAAACCACCCGCTCCGGCGACAACAGCCCCAGCCACCGCGTCTATGTCGGCCGAGTCGAGATCGGCGCCGCCTGGGCCAAGCGCTCCAACGAGGGCCGCGACTATCTGGGCCTCAAGCTCGACGATCCGAGCTTCACCGCCCCGATCTTCGCCAACCTCTTCGACGACGAAGAGGGCGAAGGCTACAGCCTGATCTGGTCCCGCCCCAACGGCCGCCGGAGCGACTGACCCCGCCTACAATGCCCCGTCCGGCTGGTCCGGGCGGGGCATCGCTTCTATTTTGCGAGAGTTCCTCGACCGCCGTCGGCCCAAGTCGAACCCAGAGGCGCACGGCGCGAAGAGCTATTCTTGAGGCTCGGCCGAGACCGCCGAGTCGCCCTTTCGATGAGGGCCTCGCACCAACTCGGCCGCCTCCGCCTCCAGCGCTTCGGCTACCTGCCCCAGCACCGTGACGCTCGCCGACACGTCGGCGCGCTCGATCGCGCCAATGTACCGGGCGCTCAACCCGGCCCGTTCGGCCAACTCTTCTTGCGTCATTCCTTTCGCATGACGCAACCGACGCAGATTGATCGCCACGACCTCCTTGAGATCCATGGCGACGATGGAGCCGATATCGGAATCATCGTTCCAGGAACGATCGTTCCGATTCGTCCGAGGGTTATGCTATTCATCCCTGGTTCCGAGCGCTCCTGCACCGTCAACTTGAGCAACGTGATGCGCCATAAGCATCGCGGCGCTGGCTTAATCAGGCGCGAAGTCTGTTAAAATTTGGGGTAAATGAATCCCTACTCCATTGCTTTGATCTCGACGGGGGAAAGATCGCAATGACCGAGGCGCCTTTCTATGACCGGCCGCCGCTTACCGACCGCGTGAACGCCTATGACGAGCAGCATCTGGCGATATACCTTCGGTTGTTGATGGCCGAGGAAGAGGGCGCCGATTGGCAAGAGGTTGTGCTGGCGCTCTTTGGGCTCGATCCAGCGAAAGAGCCCTGCCGCGCCAAAATCGTCCATGAGAGCCACCTGGCGCGCGCCCGCTGGATGACCGAAACCGGCTATCAGCACCTGCTCGAGCCACGGGCGCAGTGAGCCGCCACACGTCTGTTGTACGGGTTGTCGTCGCACGCGATGCAATCATAGGGTCTAGCGCAAAGACCGCGTTTCCGGATGGTCTGAAGCTCCCCGAATAGGGGAGCAAGACGAGAGGAAACGCCATGCCCACAGAGTATTGGCGCTCGCCGGAGACGATCGATCACTTGAATCGCCTCGAACGTCCCGGCTTCGCCGTCGAATTCCTGCGTCGCAACGCCGAATACCGGCGCGACTTCGCCCGAATCCAGCGCCAGATCGCGCGCGATCATGTCGATGCGGAGTCCGCTCGTGCGGATTTCGCCCGACGATGGGGGTTGCGGTTTCGCTCACGACCCGAGCAACCCGGTCGGCGACGAACCCGCTGTCTGGCTGCCGGAACTGTCGCCCGGCACGCTGCTGCTCGATGCAGCACCGAGCGGATTCGCGCCTGTGGCTCTCGACCCATCCCAGCTCGGCTCGATCGTCGCTGACCGGACCGATGATGAGGGTCGTGAGGTCGTAATCGTCGATGGGTCCGGCGAGCTTCACATCCGGCTCAACAGCGATCTGGCCGTTCGACGCCCCATGATTCTCCTGCCGCTCGGCGCCGCATCGGTCGATCTCCGCCTCGATGTCGCGTCGCGTTTCATCCGCAAGGTCGGTGGCCAAACCATCGGCCTTCTCCCAAGGGCGTTGCGACTGACCACGCAGCGCAAGCGTCGTCTCGTCCAGCTTCTTCACGCCTTCGACGTTCACGACATGGGCGGCAGTCCTCGCGACGTCGCGGAAATCGTCCTGCGTTCGGAACAGGCCGGACTTCCATCTGTCGAGTGGAAAGACTCCCACGCGCGACGCGCGGCCAACCGCCTGCTCCACGACTCGATCGCGCTCGTCGAACGCGGCTATCTCAAATTTCTGCGCGGCGGCTGATCAGCCACATAAACAGCTTTCAGCGCGCACTGCCTGTCCATTCATCCATGCCTTGCCCGTGACGAATTGAACGGCCGTTCGCTCATCGCCGCTCGAAGGGGGACACACCCTTCCGAAAATCTTCGTCCACCCTCAACGCCTGATCCCTCCGCCACCGTGACCCCGACATGCCGCGACTTGGCCGCGGCGCTTCGAGGCAAGACGGAGGCTTCCCATGCTCGACAGGTCCGCGCAGCTCGCCACCCGCTACGTCCGAACCCATGAGGCGGCGCGTATCCTCGGCATCTCGCCGCGCACGCTGGAGAAGTACCGTTGCCATGGCAGCGGCCCGACCTTCCGCAAGCTCGGCGGTCGCGTCGTCTACGCCATCGGCGACCTGGAGGCATGGGCCGACCATGCCGCCTGCAACTCGACATCGGATCCCCGTTACGTCGAGGCCCGCGCCGCCGGCCACACGCATCGCTGAGGCGCTCGCCGATGTCGTCGCGCCGCCTCATCACCAGCAGCGAACGGAGCAAGCTCGATCCATTCGTAGTCGCCACGGGCGACGCCAGCCCGCGCGACCAGCGCGACCTGATGGAGCGGCCGTTCTTCTCGCTCGCCAAGACCAGGCGTACCGCGCCGATCCTCTACGAGACCGGCGGCGTTCGCGTGGAAGTCGACGCCGTGCCCGAACACGGCATGGCGACCATCTGGGACGCCGACGTGCTGATCTGGGCGGCGAGCCAGATCGTCGAGGCCGAAGACCTTGGTTTCAAGACCTCACGCTTCCTGCGCTTCACGCCGTATCAGCTCCTGACATCCATCGGCCGGCAGACCGGCGCGCGCGATTACAAGCTTCTGAAGGGCGCGCTCGCGCGCCTGCAATCGACCGTCATCCGCACGACGATCCGCAACGGCGAGCATTGGCGCCGCCATCAATTTTCCTGGATCAACGAGTGGGAGGAATGCACGACCCGCGACGGCCGCGTCGAGGGCATGGAGTTCGTGCTCCCCGACTGGTTCTACCGCGGCGTCATCGATCGCTCGCTGGTGCTCGCCATCGACCCGGCCTATTTCCGCCTGACCGGCGGCATCGAGCGCTGGCTCTATCGAGTCGCCCGCAAGCATGCCGGCCGCCAGCCCAAGGGCTGGCTGTTCGAGGTCGCGCACCTGCACGAGAAGTCCGGGAGCCTCGCCAAGCTCCCAGATTTCGCCATCGACCTCCGCCGGATCGCCGCTCGCCAGCCGCTCCCCGGCTATCGCCTGCATATTGAGCGCGAAGGCCGGCGCGAATTGCTGCGCATCCTGCCGGCCCGCTTATCCACAGGGCCTGTGGATATCGCTGTGGACGGGGTCGGGACTTCGGGCGTTCCGACTATCGGGACTTCGGGCGCGCGGGTATCGGGACTTCGGGCGTCGAAATCGCAGCTAACCCTCTGGCCTGAAACGACAATTCCGGGCCTTAACTTAAAGTCTAACTCAGAATCTAACTCTTGTTGTTGGCCCGCGCGTTCGGCGGATAACCCCGCCGACCAGCCGATTTCAGATCGCCCAGGACGCCAACCGTCGCTGCCCCTCAACCGCAAGCCGGGAGGGGAGCGATGATCGTCGCCTTGCTCAACCAGAAAGGCGGCGTCGGCAAGACGACGCTGGCCCTGCATCTCGCCGGTGAATGGGCGTTGCATGGCAGGCGCGTCACGCTGGTCGACGCCGACCCGCAAGGCTCGGCGCTGGACTGGTCGCAACAGCGCGCCCGCGAGAATGTATCGCGGCTGTTCGGCGTCGTCGGCCTGGCCCGCGACACGCTCCATCGCGAAGCGCCCGAGATCGCTCGCACCGCCGATCACGTCGTCATCGACGGGCCGCCGCGCGTCGCCGGGCTGATGCGCTCGGCGCTCCTCGCCGCCGACTTGGTGCTTATTCCCGTGCAGCCATCGCCGCTCGACGGCTGGGCGTCGGCCGAGATGCTGGCCTTGCTTCGCGAGGCACGCATCTACCGCCCGGAGCTTGCCGCTCGTTTCGTGCTGAACCGCTGCGGCGCTCGCACGGTGATCGCCCGCGAGACGGCCGAGACTCTGGCCGAGCACGATCCGCCGGTGCTCGCCAGCACGGTCGGCCAGCGGGTCGCCTTCGCCGACGCCGCGCAATCCGGCCGCCTGGTCTTCGAGTTGGCCGAGCAGAGCGCCGCCGCCCGCGAGATCGCCGCGCTTGCCGCTGAGGTCGCGAGGATCGCGCCATGAACGAGCGATCCACCAGACGCGGCTTTGCAGCGCGACCGGGCGACGCCGAGAGCTGGATCAAGGCGCCCGAAGTTACGACTCGGCGCGCCGATGACGCCTCGGCGTTCACCGCGCGTCTGACCATCGACGTCACGCCGTCGCTGCGCGGCCGCATCAAGGTCGCGGCGTTCCGGCGCGGGATCACCGTCGCCGACATGCTGCGCGACCTCTTCGCGCGCGAATTCCCCGACGACTCCGGAGAGCCATCATGAGCGACAACGCCCTGTCGCCGCGGCAAGCCGCGCCGCCGACCAATCGCGCCGCCATCGCGCTCACGCTTGTCGAGCTGACCTGGATCGAGAAGAAGATCGAACGCTGGTTGCGCTTCGGCCGCCGCACCGAGGAAAAGATCCTCGACCGCCGCCGCAGTGTCTCCAGCTTCAGGCCAGGCAGCATCTTCGCTTTCGTGCGCTGGGCGTCGAACGACTTCGGCACGATCGTCTCGAGGATGGACATCGTGCGCGCGGTCGAGCCCGGCGCGCCCTATCAGACGCTGCCCTTCGTGCGTCCCGGCGGCGAGATTCTGTTGCGCGTCGACGGCTGGCCGAAGGTCGAGCGCGTGCTGCAAGCGATCGACGCGGTCGAAGCCCTCGACATCGATCCGGCCGACGCCTCGCCGGAACACTGGCGTCATCTCCACAACCGCCTCGCCGTCGGCGACGAGCCGCACGCCTACACCCGCGCACAGCATGCGGCCTGGCTGAAGCGTCGGAGGGTCGCACCATGAGCCGCTTCGGCTACGTCATGTCGACCTATGTGGCGATGCTCGCTGCCGGCGCGCTCGTGTTCTTCCATCCCGCGCCGCGGCTGATCTGGAACGCCACGGCCAGCACACCGACGGGGCTCTACGCGCTGCGGCCGGCCGGCCCGCTTCACGCGCTCGAGCTGGTTGCCGTGCGTCCTCCCGAGCCGATCGCCAGCTACCTCGCCGATGGCGGCTTCCTGCCGAGAGGCGTGCCGCTGCTGAAGCACGTCATCGCGATGGCCGGCCAGACCGTGTGCCGGGAGAAGGACGCCGTGACCGTCGATCATATCGACGTCGGCGTCGCCAAGACACGCGATCATCTCGGCCGTCCGTTGCCGCGCTGGAGTGGCTGCCACACCCTCAGCGCGGGCGAAGTTTTCCTCATGAACCCGACCGTCCCGGACAGCCTGGACGGCCGCTACTTCGGCCCGCTCCCCGTCACTTCGATCGTCGCCCGCGCGGTCCCGCTTTGGACCGACGAGGCCGGTGACGGCCGCTTCGTGTGGCGCGCCGCCACCGATTGACCCGCTTCTCAACCCGCCAACCACGGAGGTTTCCCATGGCGCAGATCGGTCACTTCACCCGCGATAAGTCCGGCTTCGGCGGACGCATCCAGACGCTCACCTTCACTCAAGCCCTTTCTCTCGTTCCGGCCGAAGCTTCCGATGCCGAGAATGCGCCCGACTATCGCGTCCATCTGGGCGACGCCGACGGCCCGGAGATCGGCGCGGGCTGGAAACGCACCGGCGAGAAGGCGGGCGAATACGTCTCGCTCGTCATCGATGACCCGGCGCTGCAACAGCCGATCCGCGCCAATCTCTTTCAGTCCGGCGACGACAAGTCTGCGTGGGTGCTGAACTGGAACCGCCCGCCCAAGCGCGACCAGCGGGATTGAGCGCATGCGAGCCGCTCTCATCATGCTCGTCGGGGCGACGACGTTCGGCACGCCCGCTGTCGTCGCTGACACCCAGACCGCTCGGATCGAGCTGCAAGCGCCGAGCGATACCTATGCTGGGCTCATCGCGGAGGCGGCCCAGCGCTTCGGCATTCCGGCGGCATGGATACGGGCGATCATGCGGGTCGAAAGCCGCGGCGACCGGCGCGCGATCTCGTCCAAGGGGGCGATCGGGTTGATGCAACTGATACCCGACACCTGGGCGGGGATGCGCGCTCGGTACGGCCTCGGGCGCGATCCGTTCGATGCGCACGACAACATCTTGGCGGGCGCGGCCTTCCTGCGCGAAATGCACGACCGCTACGGATCGCCGGGCTTCCTCGCGGCATACAATGCGGGGCCTGGTCGATACGAAGACTATCGTGATCGGCATCGGCCCCTACCGCCCGAGACCGTCGCTTACGTCGCCGCGCTCGTCCCTTTTGTCGGGGACGGCGCGATCGATGGGCCTGTCCTCGTGGCGGCCTCCGATCCGTCGTCCTGGACGCAGGCGCCGTTGTTCATCACGCGGTCGGCAAGCGCTGAACCCGCTGATCGCACGTCGGCCAAGCAGCCGCCGAGCGACACACCGGCTTTCGTCGCCGTGCGCGATGTCTCCGCCATCGCACCGCAATCGGCCGGCCTGTTCGTCTCGGTTTCCGCAGCGGGACCGAAGCCATGATCTCGCTGCCGCCTTGCAGTCACGGTGCAGCGATCCTTTGGTCAGCTCGCGCTTTCCTTGGCGGCGCGACGGTGCTCTGCGGCCCCATGCGCTATGTCGAGGCTTTCGCGCGCGACTTCGCAGGCTGGCGCGGCGCGGCGTGCTTCCGGGAAGGAGGAAGGACGAACAGGGGAGGCGTGCAGGAACCGACCGACAGAGGGCCAGATAAAAGGCCGCAATGTGCGGCTCTGTCGGTCGGTTGTTTTTGTTGGTGTTTTTGGCTGATCTGGCAATGTGCGGCCCCGACGCGCAATGTGCGCCACGGCGTGAACGCCTTGCCGATCCTGGGTTTTCCGCACATTGCCGGGGCCGGCCATGGCTGAGGAGAACGACTTCCAGCCACGGCCTGGCCGCATTCGCTCGTCCCGCAGCCAGCGCGCCAAGCCGTTCATCGCCCAGGCGCTCGCCGCCGCCCAGCGAGCCGGCGGCGGCGTCTCACGCCAGGGCCTGCTTAGGAGCGGCAGCCGCTCGACCTTTGGCCGTGGCCGCGCCGCCACCGTCCGGGCGAACCATCTGCTGACGGGCCGGTCTCGCCTGGTGACGGTGAAGGCCCGCGTCGTCCGGCACACGGCCCGATCGGCGCCGCTCGGCGCCCATCTCGGCTATCTTCGGCGCGAGGGCGTCACCCGGGACGGGGAGAAGGCCCGGCTGTTCGGTCCGGAGACCGAAGACGCCGATCCCAAGGCGTTCGCCGAGCGCTCCGAGGACGACCGCCATCACTTCCGTTTCATCGTCTCGCCCGAGGACGCACCGGAGATGGCCGACCTGAAGGGCTTCGCCTGCGAGCTGGTCGGCCAGATGGAGAAGGATCTCGGCACCAAGCTCGACTGGGTTGCCGTCGATCATTGGAACACCGAGCACCCCCACGTCCACATCATCGTGCGTGGCATCACCGATGACGGCCAAGACCTCGTCATCTCGCGCGACTACATCAAGGCGGGCATGCGCGCCCGCGCCCAGGACCTGGTCACGCAGGAGCTGGGACTGCGCAGCGATCTCGATATCCGCCATGCGCTCGAACGCCAGGTCGAGGCCGAGCGGTGGACGCAGCTCGACCGGCAGCTTGCCCGCGACGCGGACCGTCACGGCGTCATCGATCTCGCGCCGGATGCAGGACCCCCGTCCGATCCGTATCACGCGCTGAAGGTTGGACGGCTGCGGCATCTGGAGAGCCTCGGCCTCGCGCATCAGCTTGGCCCGGGCCAATGGACGATGGACGAGGCCGCCGAGACCACGCTGCGCGAGCTCGGCGAGCGCGGCGACATTATCAAGCGCATCCACCGCGGCCTACGCGAGCGCGGCATCGAGCGCGCGGCCGCGAGCTATGTCCTCGCCGGCGAGAGCCTCGACGTGCCCGTCGTTGGCCGGCTGGTTGATCGCGGTCTCGACGACGAATTGAAGGGCACCGCCTACGCCGTGATCGACGGCGTCGACGGGCGCACCCACCACATCAAATTCCCCGACCTCGACGCCACCGGCGACAGCACGCCCGGCTCGATCGTCGAGCTTCGCAAGTTCGACGATGCGCAAGGCCGGCGGCGCGTTGCGTTGGCCGTCCGATCGGACATCGCCATCGAGGACCAGTTGACGGCGAGCGGGGCGACCTGGCTCGACCGGCAGGCGGTCGCCCGCGATCCCGTGGCTCTCGGCCAGGCCGGCTTCGGCGCCGAGGTGCGCGACGCGATGGACCGGCGGGCCGAACAGCTCATCGAGCAGGGCCTCGCCGAGCGCCAGGCCCGAGGCGTCGTCTTCTCCCAAGGCCTGATCGGCACGCTCCGGCGGCGCGAGGTCGAGGCCCTGGGCGAGCGGCTCGCGGCGGAGACCGGGCAGCCGTTCAATCAAGCGACGTCGGGTGAGTATGTCGCCGGCGCCTATCGGCAGCGCTTCGCGCTCGCCTCCGGCCGCTTCGCCATGATCGATGACGGCCTCGGCTTCCAGCTCGTGCCCTGGACGCCCTCCCTCGAAAAGCAACTCGGCCGTCACGTCTCCGGCGTCGCCCGCGATGATGGCGGCGTCGATTGGGGCTTCGGCCGCAACAGAGGAATTGGCATATGAGTGATCCTTCGAGCCAAAGATCCCAAGACAGGCTCGCCAGCATGTCCGCGACCAAGATTCTCTGGGGTCAGATCATCACCGTCTTCGCCATCGTCTTGCTGGCGATCTGGACCGCGACGGAGTGGACCGCCTGGCGGCTCGGCTTCCAGCCCGAGCTGGGGCGGCCCTGGTTCGAGGCCCTGCACTTCCCGTTCTATCTGCCGCCGGCGTTCTTCTGGTGGTGGTACGCTTATGACGCCTACGCGCCATCGATCTTCATCGAGGGCGCATACATCGCCTCATCCGGTGGTCTCATCGCCGCGGCGGTGGCCATAGGCATGTCGGTCTGGCGCGCCCGCGAGGCCAGGAACATCGAGACCTATGGCTCCGCGCGCTGGGCGCAGCCGAAGGAGATCGAGCAGGCCGGCTTGCTCGGCCCCGACGGCGTGGTGCTGGGCCGTCATCAGCGCAGCTATCTCCGCCATGACGGTCCCGAGCATGTCCTGTGCTTCGCCCCGACCCGCAGCGGTAAGGGCGTCGGTCTTGTCATCCCCTCGCTGTTGACCTGGCCGGGCTCGGCGATCGTTCACGACATCAAGGGCGAGAACTGGCAACTCACCGCCGGCTTCCGCGCGCAGCACGGCCGCGTGCTGCTGTTCGACCCGACCAACGCGAAGTCATCGGCCTACAATCCGCTGCTCGAGGTGCGCCGCGGCGAGTGGGAGGTCCGCGACGTCCAGAACATCGCCGACATCCTGGTCGATCCCGAAGGCAGCCTGGAAAAGCGGAACCACTGGGAGAAGACCAGCCATGCGCTGCTGGTCGGCGCGATCCTCCATGTCCTCTATGCCGAGGAGGACAAGACCCTCGCTGGCGTCGCCTCGTTCCTCTCCGATCCGAAGCGGCCGATCGAGTTGACGCTATCGGCGATGATGCGGACGCCGCATTTCGGCGAGGCGGGCGTCCATCCTGTAGTGGCTTCCGCCGCGCGCGAGCTGCTGAACAAATCGGCCAACGAGCGGTCTGGCGTGCTCAGCACCGCGATGTCGTTCCTCGGCCTCTACCGCGATCCCGTGGTCGCCGAGGTGACGCGGCGCTGCGACTGGCGGATCGGCGACATCGTCGCCGGCGACCGCCCGACGACCCTCTACCTCGTCGTGCCGCCGTCCGACATCAACAGGACCAAGCCGCTGATCCGCCTGATCCTCAATCAGGTCGGCCGACGGTTGACTGAGCACCTGCAGGCCAAGGCCGGCCGCCGGCGGCTTCTCCTCATGCTCGACGAGTTCCCCGCGCTCGGCCGCCTCGACTTCTTCGAGTTGGCGCTCGCCTTCATGGCCGGCTACGGGATCAAGAGCTTCCTGATCGCGCAGTCGTTGAACCAGATCGAGAAGGCCTACGGCCCCAACAACTCGATCCTCGACAACTGCCATGTTCGCGTCAGCTTCGCGACCAATGACGAGCGGACCGCCAAGCGGGTCAGCGACGCGCTCGGCACCGCGACCGAAATGAAGGCGATGAAGAACTATGCCGGCAGCCGGCTGTCGCCGTGGCTCGGCCATCTCATGGTTTCGCGCTCGGAGACCGCCCGCCCGCTGCTGACGCCCGGCGAGATCATGCAGCTCCCGCCGACCGACGAGATCGTCATGGTCTCCGGGCTGCACCCGATCCGGGCGAAGAAGGCGCGCTACTACGAGGATAGGCGCTTCCAGGAACGAATCGTGGCGCCGCCTGTGCTCGCTCGCCCAAAGGAGGCGCGCCCCGACGACTGGAGCGCCCGTCCATTGCCACCACGGCCGCCGGCTCCGGTTGCAAGCGATGGTGATGATGCGGACGACGAAGACCCGAAGAACACTGACCGTCGCAAGCAGCCCGAGCTCAGCCAGGCGACCGTCGAGAAGAAGGAGCCGATCGAGAACGAGTTCGCGCTCGACCCGGTGGACGACATGGAGGAGGACGCGCCTCGCATCGGCCGGATGAATGACCTGATGCAAGGCATTGCCCGGCAGGCCTCGCTCGATCCGGGCGACGACCTCGGAATGTGAGGCGCGCATGACGACGCCGAAAAAGAAGGCTCAGCTCTCCGTCTATCTCGATCCGGACGTCATGCAGTCGCTGGCGGCATATGCCGCGCGGCGCGAGCAATCCATGTCGCTGATCGCCGAAGCCGCCATCGCATCCTTCCTGTCACCGGATGCCGACGAGCGGCGGGAAGCCGCCATCGCCAAGCGGCTCGACCAGCAGGATCGGCGCCTGGCGCGTCTCGAACGCGATGTCGGCATCGGCGTCGAGACGCTGGCGCTATTCATCCGCTTCTGGCTCAACACCACGCCGCCGCTGCCCGAGCCGGCCGCGAAGGCGGCGCGAGCGCAGGCCGGAGTGCGGTACGACAATTTCGTGGCCACGCTGGGCCGGCGTCTCAATGAAGGGCCAAAGCTTCGGCAAGAGATTCCCGACGATGTTCGGGAAGAACCGAATTGGCCTTTAGCCAGCGATTAGCCGACGGCGGCAAACGAGCAGACGGCAGGCAAGGAACGCTAAGAGCCACTCCGCACCCAGCAAGTATTTTTTCTCTGCTTCACGCCGGGCCACTACGCCACATGAATACTTGTTGAAGCGCCGCATTTTCTTCCTTTTCTAATCATCCCCGTCGCCAATCACGTGTCGCGATTGGCCATCCGACGGGGACGATCGTGGCGGTTGCTCCACTCCATTCAGAGGCCTTCTCACGCGGCGCGCGCATGTTGCGCACTGCGCTTGGCCCCGCGATCGCCGCCTTCCTCGAAGACCCCTCGATCGTCGAGGTGATGCTCAATCCCGATGGCCGGCTCTGGATCGACCGGCTGTCGGGTGGGCTGGAGGACACGGGCCGGACCCTGTCCGCCGCCGACGGCGAGCGGATCGTGCGCCTAGTCGCGCACCATGTCGGCGCCGAGGTCCATGCCGAGCGCCCGCGTGTCTCGGCCGAGCTGCCCGAGACGGGAGAGCGGTTCGAGGGGCTGCTACCTCCCGTCGTCGCCGCGCCGGCCTTCGCGATCCGCAAGCCCGCCGTCGCGGTCTTCACCCTCGACGACTATGTCGCCGCCGGGACCATGACCGCCGGCCAGGCCGCGGCGCTGCGCGCGGCCGTCGCATCGCGCAAGAACATCCTGGTCGCCGGCGGCACCGGCACCGGCAAGACGACGCTCACCAACGCGCTGCTGGCCGAGATCGCCGGCACGAGCGACCGCGTGGTGCTGATCGAGGACACCCGCGAGCTGCAATGCCGCGCGCCGAACCTGGTCGCGATGCGCACCAAGGACGGCGTCGCCTCGCTGTCGGACCTGGTCCGCTCCTCGCTGCGTCTTCGGCCCGACCGCATCCCGATCGGCGAGGTGCGCGGCGCGGAGGCGCTCGATCTCCTCAAAGCCTGGGGCACCGGCCATCCCGGCGGGATCGGCACCATTCATGCCGGCACCGCGCTCGGCGCGCTCCGCCGCCTCGAGCAACTCATCCAGGAAGCCGTCGTCACCGTCCCCAAGGCGCTGATCGCCGAGACCATCGATCTCGTCGCGGTGCTGCGCGGCCGTGGCACCGAACGCCGCCTTGCCGAACTCGCCCTCGTCGCCGGCCTCGATCCCGCCACCGGCGATTACCGCGTCCAGTCCGCCGAGGCGGGCGGCGACCCCTTGCCCTGGAGACACATCATGATCCGTGCTCTCGCCGTCGCTCGCCAATCGCGCCGCCGCCTGGCGGCGCTTCTCGCGCTCGCCACCCTCACGCTGGCCTTCGCGCCGGCCGCCTATGCCTCCGGCTCCTCGATGCCGTGGGAGACGCCGCTCAACTCGATCCTGGAGTCGGTGCAGGGCCCCGTCGCCAAGATCATCTCGGTCATCATCATCACCGTCACCGGCCTGACGCTCGCCTTCGGCGACACCTCGGGCGGCTTCCGCCGGCTGATCCAGATCGTGTTCGGCCTCTCGATCGCCTTCGCGGCGTCGAGCTTCTTCCTGTCGTTCTTCAGCTTCTCCGGCGGAGCGCTGGTCTGATGGCCGCGATCGTCGATCCGGACGTGCCCGGCTTCTTCGCGCCGGTCCATCGCGCGCTGACCGACCCGATCCTGATGGGCGGCGCGCCGCGGACCGTCGCGATCGCCAACGGCACGCTTGGCGGCGGCGATCGCCCTCGGCCTGCGGCTCTGGATTCCCGGCGCGCTGATCTGGGCGGTCGGCCATGCCGCCGCCGTCTGGGCGGCCAAGCGCGACCCGCAGTTCGTCGACGTCGTGCGCCGGCACCTCCGCTATCCGCGCCCATCTCGGCGTCTGAGGCGCGCAATGCTGAACCTCGCCGAATATCGCAACCGCCCCGCCGGCCTCGCCGATTTCCTGCCCTGGGCCGCGCTGGTCGGCGAGGGCGTGGTCCTCAACAAGGACGGCTCGTTCCAGCGCACGGCGCGGTTTCGCGGGCCGGATCTCGACAGCGCGACGCCGGCCGAACTGGTCGGCGTCACCGCGCGGCTCAACAACGCGCTGCGCCGGCTCGGCTCCGGCTGGGCGATCTTCGTCGAGGCGCAGCGGATCGCCGCGCAGACCTATCCGCGCAGCACGTTTCCCGATCCCGCGTCGGCGCTGGTCGATCTCGAACGGCAGGACGCCTTCGAGGAAGCCGGCGCGCATTTCGAGAGCCGCTACTTCCTGACCTTCGTCTGGCTGCCGCCGGCCGAGGACGCCGTCGCGCGTCGAGGGCTGGCTCTACGAGGGACGCGCGCAGACCGGCGTCGATCCGCGGGAGCTGCTGCACGGCTTCGTCGACCGCACCGACCGCATCCTGCAACTGGTCGAGGGCTTCATGCCCGAGGTGGCATGGCTCGATGACGGCGACACGCTGACCTATCTGCACTCGACCATTTCGACCGCGCCAGCAGCGCGTGCGCGTGCCCGAGACGCCGATGCATCTCGACGCGCTGCTGGCCGACGAGCCGCTGACCGGCGGACTGGAGCCGCGGCTCGGCGTCGCATCACCTGCGCACGCTGACCATCGTCGGCTTCCCGACCGCAACCCATCCCGGCATCCTCGACGAGCTGAACCGGCTCGCCTTCCCCTATCGCTGGTCGACGCGCGCGATCCTGCTCGACAAGACCGAGGCGGTCGAAGCTGCTGACCAAGATCCGGCGGCAGTGGTTCGCCAAGCGCAAGTCGATCGCCGCCATCGTCAAGGAGGTGATGACCAACGAGGCCTCGACGCTGGTCGATACCGACGCCGCCAACAAGGCGGCCGACGCGGACCTGGCGCTGCAGGAACTCGGCTCCGACGATGTCGGCCAGGCCTATGTCACCGCGACCGTCACCGTCTGGGACGAGGACGCCGGCCTCGCCGCCGAGAAGCTCCGCCTCGTCGAGAAGGTCATCCAGGGCCGCGACTTCACCTGCATGCCGCGAGACCGTGAATGCGCTGGAGGCCTGGCTCGGCTCGCATCCCCGGCCACGCCTACGCCAATGTCCGCCAACCGCCGGTCTCGACGCTGAACCTCGCGCACATGATCCCGCTGTCGGCGGTGTGGGCGGGGCCGGCACGGGACGAGCACTTTCAAGGCGCCGCCGCTGCTGTTCGGCAAGACCGAAGGCTCGACGCCGTTCCGGTTCAGCCTGCATGTCGGCGATGTCGGCCACACCCTGATCGTCGGCCCGACCGGCGCCGGCAAGTCGGTGCTGCTGGCGCTGATGGCGATGCAGTTCCGCCGCTATCGCAACAACCAGATCTTCGCCTTCGATTTCGGCGGCTCGATCCGCACCGCCGCGCTCGCCATGGGCGGCGACTGGCACGATCTCGGCGGCAGCCTCTCGGCCGGCGTCCGAGCATTCGGTCTCGCTCCAACCGCTGGCGCGGATCGACGACCCCGCCGAGCGCGCCTGGGCGGCGGAATGGGTCGCGGCCATCCTCGCCAAGGAAGGCGTCGCCATCGACCCGACCGCCAAGGAGCATGTCTGGTCGGCGCTGACGTCGCTGGCCTCGTCGCCGGTCGATGAGCGCACGCATCACCGGCCTCGCGGTGCTGTTGCAATCGACGGCGCTGAAGCAGGCGCTGCAGCCCTATTGCGTCGGCGGCCCCTCCGGCCGGCTGCTCGACGCCGAGAGCGAGCAGCTCGGCTCGGCCTCGGTCCAGGCCTTCGAGACCGAGGGCCTGATCGGCGCCGGCGCGGCGCCCGCCGTGCTGACCTATCTCTTCCACCGCATCGAAGGCCGGCTCGACGGCCGGCCGACGCTGCTCATCATCGACGAAGGCTGGCTGGTCCTCGACGATCCCGGCCTTCGCGCAGCAGCTTCGCGAATGGCTGAAGACGCTGCGCAAGAAGAACGCCTCCGTCGTCTTCGCCACCCAGTCGCTGTCCGACATCGACGGCAGCAACATCGCGCCGGCCATCGTCGAGAGCTGCCCGACGCGCATCTTCCTGCCCAACGAGCGCGCCATCGAGCCGCAGATCACCGGCGATCTATCGGCGCTTCGGCCTGAACGACCGCCAGATCGAGATCCTCGCGCGCGCCACGCCGAAGCGCGACTACTACTGCCAGTCCCGGCGCGGCAATCGGCTGTTCGAGCTGGGCCTCGGCCCGGTCGCGCTCGCCTTCTGCGCCGCCTCGTCCAAGGCGGACCACGCCGCCATCGAGCGCGTCGCTCGCCGAGCACGGCCGCGACGGCCTTCCGCCCGGCCTGGCTCGCCGACCGCGAGCTCCTCTGGGCCGCCGATCTCATCCCCGACCTCACCAATCTGGAGACTGCCATCATGATCAAGCTGCGCCATCTGGCGGCGGCAAGCGCCGTCGCGCTCTCGCTTGCCGTCGCCGTACCGCCCGCCTCGGCGCAATGGATCGTCTTCGATCCCGACCAACTTCAGCCAGAACGTCCTGACCGCCGCGCGCGAGCTGCAGCAGATCAACAACCAGATCCAGATGTTGACCAACCAGGCGACGAGCTGATCAACCAGGCGCGCAATCTCGCCAACCTGCCGATGTCGACGCTGACCCAGCTTCAAGTCGTCGATCGCGCAGACCCAGTCGCTGCTCGAGCCAGGCGCAGAACATCGCCTTCAATGTCCAGCGCATCGAGCAAGCCTATTCGACGAGCTACGGCGCGGCGGCGGGTTCCGGCTCGACCGCCGCCATGGTCGCCAATGCGCAGACACGCTGGCAGAACTCGGTCGCGGCCTTCGAGGACAGCCTGAAAGTGCAGGCGGGCGTAGTCGGCAATATCCCGACCAACACCAGCGCGATGACCTCGCTGGTCTCCGCCAGCCAGAGCGCCACGGGCGCGCTCCAGGCGGCGCAGGCCGGCAACCAGCTTCTGGCGCTGCAATCGCAGCAGCTGTCCGACGTCGTCGCGGTGCTGTCGGCCAAAGCGCGCGCCGACGCGCTGGAGCAGGCGCGCGTCAGCCGCCGCCGAGGCGCAGGGTCAGCAGAACTACAAGACCTTCTCGACGCGCACCGGCTACATGCCCGGCAACGTCACCATGTTCAGCGGCAATTGAGGCGAGCGTGATGCTGGGCCGGCCGGAATCTTCCGCGCAGCGCCGCCATCGTCGTCGCTGATCGCGGTGCTTGCGTCGCGGAGCTCATAGCGATCAATCGGCGTCCGCGACGCCCGCTGCGTCGAGACGTCTCCGCCCGCCACGCCCCGGCATCCGATGACCTCTCGGCCGAGTTGCGCCGCTGCCGCGCGCTCGGCCCGCAGGACGCCGTCGACGCCGCGCTGCGTGGCGGTCTGGGAGGAGAACCGCCGGCGCTTCTTCGGCAGGCCGGCGCGACCGCTGCCGCCGCCAGATCGCCGCCCGGCCACAGCCGTCGCGCCGGCCACCCCGCATCTGCCAGGAGTCGCGCGATGAACAATGTCGGCGTCATCGACACCTTCCTCAACACCTTCACCACCTACATCGATTCCGGCTTCGGCCTGTTCAAGCGGCGAGGTCGCCTATCTGTCCTCGACGCTGATCGTCATCGACATCGCGCTGGCGGGCCTGTTCTGGGCCTGGGGCGCCGACGAGGACGTTCTGCAGCGGCTGGTGAAGAAGACGCTCTATGTCGGCTTCTTCGCCTTCATCATCACCAACTTCAACAATCTCTCCGGCGTCGTCTTCAACAGCTTCGTCGGCCTCGGATTGAAGGCGGGCGGCTCGACGATCTCGACCGCCGCCTTCCTGCAGCCGGGACATCTGGCGCAAGTCGGTCTCGACGCCGGCCAGCCGCTGCTCGACGCGACCAGTCCAGATGATGGGCTACACCAGCTTCTTCGCCAATTTCGTGCAGATCGCGATGCTGATGGTGTCGTGGCTGCTCGTGCTGATGGCCTTCTTCATCCTGGCCGTGCAGCTCTTCGTCACGCTGATCGAGTTCAAGCTGACGACGCTCGCCGGCTTCATCCTCATTCCCTTCGCGCTGTTCAACAAGACCGCCTTCCTGGCCGAAAAGGTGCTCGGCAACATCGTCGCCTCCGGCGTGAAGGTCATGGTGCTGGCCGTCATCGTCGGCATCGGCACCGAGCCTGTTCTCGCAATTCACGCAAAGCTTCGGCGGCGCCTCGCCGACGATCGAGCAGGCGCTCTCCGTCGTGCTCGCCGCGCTCGCCATGCTGGGCCTCGGCATCTTCGGCCCCGGCATCGCGACCGGTCTCGTGTCCGGCGCGCCGCAGCTCGGCGCGGGCGCGGCCGTCGGCACCGGCCTCGCCGTCGCCGGCGCCGCGATGGCGGGCGCGGGGGCCTTGGGCCTGGCTGGCAGGGGAGCGATGGCCGCCGCCTCCGGCTCGGCCGCCGCGGCCCGAGGCGGCGCGGCGATGGCCGGCGGCGCGGCGACGGCCTACCGCCTCGCCTCCGCCAGCGGCTCCGGCGCTTCCGGGGTTGCTTCGGGCCTCGGCGGCGTCGGCCGCGCCGCGGCGTCCATGGCTGCAGCGCCGATGCGCCGCGCGGCGCGAGCGCGCGGCCGGCGCCATCGGAGAAAGCTTTGCCGGCGGCGCGCGCTCAGCCTTCGCCGCCACCGGCGGCTCATCGACCGCTGGGCACCGTCGGCGGCGGCGCGGAAGCCGCGGCCGACGCCGGCGCGCGCCGCTGACCGCCAGCGGCGCGCCCGCCTGGGCGCAGCGCATGAAGCGCAACCAATCCATCGCCCACGGCGCGCAAGCCGCCGCGCACGCGCTCAAGTCCGGCGACAGCCATGGCGGCGGCCATTCCGTCGATCTCTCGGGAGGAGAATAGAGATGGCGCTGTTTCGCCGACGCGTCGGTCCGCTACGGCCGCACGCCGGAACCGGAAACGCCCTATCAGCGCGCCGCCCAGGTCTGGGACGACCGGATCGGCTCGGCCCGCGTGCAGGCGAAGAACTGGCGCTTGATGGCCTTCGGTTCGCTGCTGCTGTCATTCACGCTCGCCGGCGGCCTGGTCTGGCAATCGACCCACGGCAGCATCGTTCCCTGGGTGGTGCAGGTCGACAAGCTCGGGCAGGCCCAGGCCGTCGCGCCGGCGACGGCGGACTACGCGCCGAGCGATCCGCAGATCGCCTGGTATCTCGCGCACTTCATCGAGATGGTCCGCTCGCTGCCGGCCGATCCCATCATCGTGCGCCAGAACTGGCTGCAGGCCTACGACTTACACCACGACCTCCGGCGCTCAGGCGCTCAACGACTACGCCCGCGCCAACGATCCCTTCGCCAAGCTCGGCCACCAGCAGATCGCCGTCGACGTCTCGAGCGTGATCCGCGCTTCGCCTTCGAGCTTCCGCGTCGAGTGGATCGAGCACCGCTACCAGGACGGCGCGCTCGCCGACAACACCCGCTGGACGGCGATCCTCACCGTCGCGATCCAGACGCCGACCTCCGCCGACGTGCTGCGGAAGAATCCGCTCGGCGTCTACGTCACCGCCATCAACTGGTCGAAGGAGCTGGGACAATGACTCCGCCGATGATTTCCGACGCCGCCGAGCCGGCTTTACGTGTCTCAGCCGTTCCGCAAAGCCGGAAAGGGACAGAGCCGCTTCTCCGCAGAGCCGGTGTTGCGGCTCTGCTGCTATCCGTCTCTGCGCTCGGCGGCTGCGCGCAACAATTCACGCCGCCCGAGATCAACTACGACGACGCCGCGCCGGCGAGGCTCACCGCCGATGCGCCGGCGCCCGTCAGGATCGTCGAGCTGCCGAAACCCTTGCCGCTGCCGGGGCAGTTGAAGCCGCTCGCCGGCGGCAAGGAGCCGCCGCAATCGCCGAATCCCGAAGTGCGGGTCGATCGCGCCAACGCCGCCGCCCGCGTTCAGCCGGTGCGCGACGGCTTCATCAACGCCGTGCAGGTCTATCCCTATTCGCCCGGCGCGCTCTATCAGGCCTACACCGCGCCCGGCGAGATCACCGACATCGCCCTGCAGGAGGGCGAGCAACTCGTCGGCTCCGGTCCCGTCGCCGCCGGCGACACGGTGCGCTGGATCATCGGCGACACCGAGAGCGGCGCGGGCCCGACCCAGACGCATCCACATCCTGGTCAAGCCGACCCGGCCGGATCTGATGTCGAACCTCGTCATCAACACCGACCGCCGCACCTATCTGTCTGGAGCTGCGCTCGACCGAGAAGACCTACATGGCCTCGGTCTCCTGGCAATATCCCGAGGACCAGCTCATCGCGCTGCGCCGGCAGAACGCCGCCGCCGAGGCGGCGGCGCCGATCGCCACCGGCCTCGATCTCGCCTCGCTCAACTTCCGCTATGCGATCGAGGGCGACAACCCGGCCTGGCGGCCGCTGCGCGCCTTCGACGACGGCCAGAAGGTCTATATCGAGTTCTCCTCCGGCATCCGCCAAGGCGAGATGCCGCCGCTGTTCGTCATCGGCCCGGCCGGCGGCTCGGAGCTGGTGAACTACCGCGTCCACGGCAACTACTACATCGTCGACCGCCTGTTCGCCGCCGCCGAGCTGCGCCTCGGCGACAAGGACAGCGAGCGCCGCGTCCGCATCGTGCGCACCGACGGAAGGCCGCGGTCATGACGGCGACGATCCGGCACGTCGCCAACGCCCGGCGTCGCCGCCACGCCCGGCGTGCCGCCCGACTTGCGGCTGCGCGGCGAGCGGCCGCGCGTGACCCGCCTGTCGCGCAAAGTGCTGATCGGTCTCGGCGGCGTCGCGGCGCTCGCCATCGCCGGCGCGCTCGGCTACGGGCTGCAGAGCCGCAACAAGGGCCAGGCCGGCCAGGAACTGCTCAGCACTGCAGAGCCGCCCCTCCGCCGAGGGCCTTGCGGGGCTTCCGAAGGACTATACCGGCCTGCCGCGCCAGGCGCCGCCGCTCGGGCCGCCGCTGCCTGGCGATCTCGGCAAGCCGATCCTCAACGCCGGCGCGGCGCCGAACGGCCGGCGCTCGACGCCGATCGAAGCCCAGCGCGTCGCCCAGGAGACCGAGGCGGCGCGCATCAGCCGCTTGTTCGCGCAGACCAACCAGCAGCCGCAGCCGGTCGGCGCTCGCCGCGCCCGGCGTGCGCCGGCACGACGGCGGCTCCGACGCCGACACCGCCGGTCGATGCCGGCTCCGCGCAGAACATGCAGGATCGCAAGACCGCCTTCCTCAACGCCGCGACCGACCGGCGGACCGTCAGCGCCGACCGGCTGCAAGCCAAGGCCTCGCCCTATGTCGTGCAGGCCGGCACGGTCATCCCGGCCGCGCTGATCACCGGCATCCGCTCCGATCTGCCCGGCCAGATCACCGCCCAGGTGACGGAGGCGGTCTACGACAGCCCGACCGGCCAGTATCTGCTGATCCCGCAAGGCGCGAAGCTGATCGGCCAATACGACAGCTCCGTCGCTTTCGGGCAGAGCCGCATCCTGCTGGTCTGGACGCGGCTCATCATGCCGGACGGCACGTCGATCGTGCTGGAGCGCCAGCCCGGCGCCGACACCGACGGCTATGCCGGCCTCGAGGACGAGGTCGACAACCACTGGGGCAAGCTGTTCAAGGCCGCCGCTCTCTCGACCCTGCTCAGCGTCGGCGCGGAAGCCGGCACGAGCCAGAACGAGAACAATCTCGTGCAGGCGATCCGCTCCGGCGCGTCGAACACGATCAGCCAGACCGGCCAGCAGATCGTCCAGCGCGAGCTCAACGTCCAGCCGACGCTTGACCATCCGGCCGGGCTTCCCGGTCCGGGTGATCGTCACGCGCGACCTGGTGTTGGCGCCCTACGGACAGGGAGGAACACCATGACGAAGCTCAAGCTCGGGCCGCTCGCCGACGACAAGCCGGTCAAGATGAGCGTCGAACTGCCGGCGGCCGTGCATCGCGATCTCGTCGCCTATGCCGCAGGTGCTCGGCCGGACGAACGGGCCAATCGGCGCCCGAGCCGTCGAAGCTGATCGTGCCGATGATCGAGCGATTCATGGCGACCGATCGCGCCTTCGCCAAGGCGCGTCGCGATCGGAGCGCTCAGGTCCGGCCGGCTCGGCCGAGAAAGTCCGGATAATGTTCGCGCAGCATCGCCAGGAACGATTGCAGCGCGGGATTGCTGTTCGCGTCCCGCCAGAAACGCCATGAACGGTACGCGGGTCGGCCCGTCGTCGTCCCAGACTTCGTGATAGACGACCCCTTCGTAGCGAACCCCCGTCGCGCCCTCGAACATCAGCAGCGCGCCGTAGTTCGCACTGACCAGGCTCAGCAGCCTGTCGAGCGAAACGTCCTGATGGACGATGCGCTGGGAGCCCACCGCATGGCGGAGCTTCGCTGCGAGCAGCCCTTCCAGTTCCTGTCCCGGCCCCTGCTGCGGGACGAGGAACTTTTCGTTGGCGAGATCCGCCCAGCGCATCCTCGGATTTCGGCCAAGCGCATGATGCTCGGGGAAAGCCACGATCACCCGCTCGCTCCATAGCGGAAGCATCGCGGCCGCCCCACGCCGTCGCATGGCCGGTCATGATCGCGACATCGACCGCGTTGCCCGCGAGAGCGCCAAAGCAGCCGCTCATGGCTGCCATCGACCGTGCGGACATCCACATCCGGAAAGCGCCGGTGGTATTCGACCAGCGTCGCGTGCATGTTCCCGGCCGAAAGGGAGGCATGAACGCCGATCGTCAGCAGGCCAAGTTCGCCGACGGCTCCTGCTCCTGAGCCTCCGGAGTTCCGTGTCCATGTCATCGAGTATCCGCTTGGCGCTCGCGACGAACTCCAACCCCACCGTGGTGAGGCGCGTGCCGCCATTCGTCCTTTCGAACAACACCACGCCGAGCTGGCGCTCGATCTCGTGCAGCCGGCGGCTCAAGGTCGATTGGCGTATGTTCAGAGCTTCCGCCGCCTGTCGCAGGCTGCGGTGCTGTGACGTTACGACCGCCAAACGCAAATCACGAAGCTCTATGTCCACGCCGCTCACTTCGTCGGCCCGCATACGCGCCGACGCCTCCTACAAACTTTGCCGCCCCTCCCTGTTCACCTCCATCTGACGATATACGTAGCGCTTGGTTTCGATCTCCCCCGACGCGTCAGGCCGGCAATGGATCGGTGCCGCGATCGAGCAAGGCCAGATAGTCCGAATAGGCGTAAATCCGGCCGCGCTGCCGTCCCGTGGTCTCGCGCACGACACCGATCTTGGCGAGATTTTCCAGCGCCGTGCTGGCGGTCGGGAAGGAGACGGCGAGTTTCTCGGAGACAGTCTGGATGGTGACGATCGGGCTGGCCTGCATCAATTCGTGGACCCGGAGCGCCGACGGGGCCGCGCGGCCGAGGCCGGCGATCTGCTGTCGATGGGCGTCGAACATGGCGATCAGATCGCGCGCCGTCGCGGCGGCCTGTTCGGCGGTCTCCGCGACGCCGGTCAGGAAGAACTCCATCCAGGTCTCCCAGGTCCCAGCCTGGCGGACCTCCTGCAGGAGCCGGTAATAGTCGTCGCGCCGGGATTTCAGGAACAGGCTGAGATAGAGGATCGGCTCGCGCAACACCCCGGCCTCACACAGGATCAGCGTGATGAGCAGCCGGCCCAGGCGCCCGTTGCCGTCGAGAAAGGGATGGATCGTCTCGAACTGGACATGGGCCAGGCCCGCCCGGATGAGCGGGGGAAGCGCCGGATCTTCGCTGTGCAGGAAGCGCTCGAGCGCATCGAGGCATTCGTCCAGCCGGTTCGGCGGCGGCGGCACGAACAGGGCGTTGCCGGGCCGGGTTCCGCCGATCCAGTTCTGCGAGCGGCGGAACTCGCCCGGTTGCTTCGCGGCGCCACGCCCCGATTTGAGCAGGATGGCGTGCATTTCGCGGATCAACCGGAGCGACAGGGGAAATCCGCCCCGCATCCGGGAGACGCCATGCTCGATCGCCGCGACGTAGTTCGAGACCTCGGTCACGTCGTCGAGTTCGACGGTCGGCGCCTCGTGATTTTCGAACAGCAGCAGGTCGGACAGCGAGGATTGCGTGCCCTCGATCTGCGAGGACAGGAGGGCTTCCTTGCGGACGTACATGTAGAGGAACAAAGGCGTCGAGGGCAGGATCGTCGTCACGCCGTCGAGGCGCCCGACCGCGGCGATGGCGCGTTCGTAGACGTGCATGAACCGGCCCAGTTCGAGCGGCGGCTTCGGCGGCAGCGGGGCAGGCACATAGGCGCGCACGCGCTCGCCTCCCGCGCTCGTTTCGACATAGGCCCCGAGCCTTTGGTTCTCTCCGTCCGTCACGCGCGATCCTTTAATTAGCCTCGCCGCTATTAAAGCATATCGCCATATAACTTAATAGCGGGTGGGGCTAATTCAAGGCTGCGAGCACGGCAGGTCTTGAGACGTGGTCGCTCCAGCGCCGAGGCCACACAACAGGACCGCACCCCCTTAACTCGATTCCTCATTTCAACAATTATAGAAATATGGAATCGAATATCGCCATCAAACGCTTGGCGGCGCTGGCGCAGGACTCGCGGCTCGCCGTATTCCGCCTGTTGGTCAAGGCCGGAAAGGAGGGAGTCCCGGCCGGCGAAGTTGCTCGCAGCCTGGACATCACGCCCAATACGCTGTCCGCCCAGCTCACCGTTCTCGCCAATGCCGGCCTGGTGACCAGCCGACGGGCAGGGCCGCTCGATCATCTACGCCGCCGACTACGACGGCATGGGCGAGCTGCTGGCCTACCTGATGGAAGATTGCTGCCAGGGCCGGCCCGAGGTCTGCGCGCCGCTGGCGGCGATCGCCAGTCGCGCGCGCGTGCTGCGACCAACCCCAAGCTCTCCTAAGGACGATAACCATGAAGCGCCTGCATGTCCACGTCGCCGTCGAGGATCTCGCCGAAGTCCATCGGCTTCTATTCGACCCTGTTCGGCGCAACGCCCGTCGGTCGTGAAAGACGACTACGCCAAGTGGATGCTGGAGGATCCGCGGGTCAACTTCGCGATCTCGGACCGCGCGGCCGCGGCCGGGCCTCGATCACCTCGGCATCCAGGTTGAGAGCCGCGAGGAACTGGCCGAGCTCGCGGGGCGGCTCAAGGCCGCCGGCGAGACGACGCGCGACCAGGAGGCGACGACCTGCTGCTACGCCAGATCCGACAAGGCCTGGGTCAACGATCCCGCGGGCCTGCGCTGGGAGACCTTCTTCACCTTCGGCGAGGCATCCTATGGCGAGCTACGGCGAGGACGAGCCCGCATCGCCGCCAAAGCTTCGGCCTGCTGCGCGCCGGGCCAAGGCGGCGCCGGCTGCACAAGCCTGCTGCTAGAGGCTCGCCATCGAATGGCCCAGGCTCCACTCAACGTCCTCTTCCTCTGCACCGGCAACTCGGCGCGCTCGATCATGGCCGAGGCGATCATGAACCGGATCGGCGCGCGGCAAGTTCCGCGCCTATTCGGCCGGCTCCATGCCCAAGGGCGAAGTCCATCCCGGCACGCTCTGAAGCTGCTCAAGCGCAACGGCCTACACGACCGACGGACTTCCGCTCCAAGTGCTGGGAGGAGTTCTCCGGGCCCGGACGCACCGCAGCTCGATTTCGTGTTCACGGTCTGCGACAACGCCGCCGGCGAGGTCTGCCCGATCTGGCCGGGCCAGCCGATGACCGCGCACTGGGGCATTCCCGACCCGGCCGCTGCGACAGGCAACCCCGCGGAGATCGCGCTCGCCTTCGCCGACGCCTACCGGATGCTGAACAACCGCATCAGCCTGTTCACCAGCCTGCCGCTCGCCAGCCTCGACCGCCTGTCGCTGCAGCGGCGGCTCGACGAGATCGGCCAGACTGGCCGATCGCCGCACGCCGGCGCGCTGACGTGCGGGACGCGGAGCTTGGCGACGCCAGCCTGGAGCCGCCGCTGCAGCCTTCTGACTGCGCCGCAGCGGCTGGCCGCCGAGGCGCTGGGCACGGCGCTGCTGCTGGCCATCGTCATCGGCTCCGGCATCATGGGCGAGCGCCTGGCCGGCGGGAACGTCGCCATCGCGCTGCTCGGCAACACGCTGGCGACCGGCGCGGGCCTGGTGGTGCTGATCACCATCTTCGGGCCGCTGTCGGGCGCCCACTTCAATCCCGGCGGTCACGCTGGTCTTCGCCCTGCGCCGGCGAGATCGGCTGGCGGACTGGCGGCGGCCTATGTCGTCGCGCAGCTCGTCGGCGGCGTCCTCGGCGTCTGGGCGGCGCACGCCATGTTCGCCGAAGCCGATCCGTTGCAGGTCTCCACCAAGCTGCGCGACGGGCCGGCCCAGGCCTTCGCCGAGTTCGTCGCCACCTTCGGCCTGATCGCCGCGATCCTGGGCTCGATCCGTTTCCGGCCCGACGCGACGCCGATGATCGTCGGGCTCTACATCACCTCGGCCTACTGGTTCACCGCCTCGACCTCGTTCGCCAATCCGGCCGTGACGATCGCGCGGTCGCTGTCCAACACCTTCGCCGGCATCGCGCCCAGTCCTCGGCGCCAGCGTTCATCGCCGCGCAGCTCGCCGGCGCGGTGGCCGCGAGCCTTCTGTTCGGCTGGCTCTTGCAGGAGCGCGACATCGCGATGAGCGACGATTTCCCGATCACCATCTTCCACAACCCGGACTGCGGAACCTCGCGCAACACTCTGGCCATGATCCAAGCCGCCGGCTACGCACCGACGATCGTGGAGTACCTGCAGGTCGGGTGGACGCGAGAACAGCTCGAAGATCTGCTCAGACGCATGGCCCTGCCGGTTCGCGCCATCCTCCGCGAGAAGGGCACGCCGGCAGCCGATCTCGGCCTCCTCGATGCCGCAGTCAGCGAGGAGCAGATCCTCAACGCCATAGTCGCACACCCGATCCTGGTGAACCGACCGATTGTCGTGACGCCATTAGGGGTCAAGCTCTGTCGGCCATCGGAACAGGTGCTCAGCCTCCTGGAGAAGGTCCCCGAAAGCTTCACCAAAGAGGACGGTGAGGTCGTCAGGATCGATCGCGGAGACTGAGCGGGGCTGATTCGCAAGTCTTCCAGGAGGGCAACGCTCGGCGCTGTCGAACTACGCCGGCTAATTCGCGGTAGCAGGCAAAGGCCAGCTCAAGTGTTGAGCGCGACCACCTGGGCAATGATCGCTCGCAGACGGGCCGCATCTGAACCTTCTTTCGATAGCCGTTCGGCCAAAACACGGATCAAGTCCGCGTCGAGTTCCGGGACATTATCAGCAGAGTCGCCGTCGTCCGATTGCGCGCCCTTTCCCTCCAAGGCTGTGGCCAGCAACTTCTCAACGCGCTTAGCCGCCTCAAGGGATGGGTCGCGCTGCACATGCGCGTAGATCGCGGTTGACCGAGGGTTAGCGTGGCCCAGGATCGCCCCGGTGAGCGCCAATGCCTCACCGCTCGACGTGGCCGTCGATCCGAGTGTATGGCGAAGCGTGTGCGGCGTAACGCCTGGCAGCTTGGCGATCTTGATCACTTCCGCCCAGACTTTGCGCGTACTCTGGTAGAAGCCCTCGCCCGTTTCGGCTGGGAAGACGTAACCCGACTTCCGGTCTTTCAGAAGCTCCTCGAGGAGCGCCGCAGCTGCCGGCCCAAAGGGACGAATGGACTTTCCTGTCTTCGTGTCGTCGAACTCGAACAGGCTTTGGTCCAGCTTGACTTCATGGACCTTGAGTTCCGCGATTTCGTTGCGCCGACAGCCGGTCAGCGCCCAAAGCCGCGCGATCGCCACGGCCTTCGGATTAGCTCCGTCGGCCTCGACCTGGTTGAAGGCGTCTCCCAGCCGCGAGACCTCCTCAAGCGTGAGAAAACGTTCACGCCGATTATCCGTCTTCCGCACCGAGGCGTTCTCCACGGGATTCGTCGCGACGAAGCCATGACGCGCTCCGAAGCTGAACACAGCCGACACGTCGCGCACGACCTTTCGTGCGGCACCTTCGCCGCCACGGACGATGACTCGCTTGCGTGGTCCGACCTTCTCGTCCTTCGCCGTCTTTCCTGCCGTAATGTCTGCGACCATCGTTTCGATGTCGCCCGACTTGATCTCGCTAGCTCGCCGGTGGCCGAGCAGCACCTCGGCGTGATTGCGAAGCCGGGCCATCGTGTACTTCTTCGTCAGAGGCTTCATCGGCTTCCCCTTGTGGATGCCGCGCTGGATAAAGCAGCCATGCTCCTCGTAGAAGTCGAGCAGTTCGCGCACGGTCTTCTCGCGGCGTTTCTCCTGCACGTTGCCGGCAGGATCTTCGCCGCTGGCGGCCGCGCCCAGCAAGGCCTTCGCCTTCTTCCTCCCCTGCTCGACCGTCAACGCCCCAAAGCGCCCAACGGTCAGGAATCGTCTCGGCGCGGACCGACCGCCCCCCTCGGTGCGGTAGCGGATGATGAACGTCTTCGTGCCGCTCTTCTCGACCCGCAGGCCAAAGCCGGCCAGATCCAGGTCCCAGAGGTCGTACCGGGTGTCACGAACTTCGGCCTTCTCGGCTACCGTTTTGGTGAGCCGAACGCTGGACGACCTATCCACGACATGCCTCCACGCCTGCTTTCCAGTGGACATCAGTCTACAATGGTGTCCACATGGTGTCCACCATGACGGAAAAATGGGGCGTGTCTGGTCGTAACGCGAGCGAGCCGTGTCCTTGTATATATCTGATAATATAATGATTTATCGTAACGTAGAGAAAATCCGGCGACCCCGGCGTAGATAAAACACAACCTTGCCAAGGTTGGGGTCGAGGGTTCGAATCCCTTCGCCCGCTCCAATTTAAGGCGTTGTTCCGGTGTAATTTGCGACGCTGCAACGAGTTAGCCGCCGCCTCGCATCGAGGCTGGCGCTCCGCTTGTCCGATTCTACTGGCAATGTGTCCGCCATCAGGTTCAGTCTCCAGCTTGATTGTCGCGGCGTCCGCGCCTGCATCGTCCCGCGTCGGCTGAAACTTCGAGACGCCTTCAAAGGGGGCGACGAAGCCAGGGTTCAATTCGACTGCTGCGAGGGCTGGGTTCTTTACGCCTGGTCCTTTTGGGTTCGGAGTGGACGATATCGCCTGAGAACGCCGGGCTCGAACATGTCGAGTTGACGTCGCTGTCTCGATCTGCGTCAAGAGGGTCCAGGCGTCGTCCTGGTGCTTGCGAGTCCGGCGGCACAACGGCGCCCACGATATGGCGAGGGCGCATCGCGAACCTGATGAGCGACGACGTGATGGCGTATCGTCTCCTCGATCCCGACGAGACGTTGCGACGTCTCGAGACCCGACTTGGGACCTCTGCACGCAAGGCTCCGTCTCGGCATGGAGCGCGAGCACGAGGCGCAGGCGTTTGGCCAGGGGCTCAGCTTCCTGCACCTCGAAAACATGCCCGTGATGCAGGCGATTATCGAGCTAGCGCTCCGCATTACAGGGACTTATCGGCGCGGCCTGGCGAACGCAGCCAAGGTGCAACTCCGCCACAACACCGTTCGCCTCGCAAATCTGCCGAGCGCTTTCGACGGCTTCACCATCCTTCATCTGAGCGACCTGCATGCGGATCTGAGTGGTCCCGCAATGCGCCGCGCCGCCGAACTGGCGGAGGGCCTCAAATATGATCTCTGTGTGTCTGACCGGAGACTATCGCGGACGCACGCACGGCGATTGCAGACCCTGTCTCGAAGCCGTTGCACGGCTCCGAGAAGCGCTGACCGGGGATGTCCATGCGGTGCTGGGCAATCACGATTCGATCACCATGGTTCCCGACCTGGAGGCGCTTGGCATCCGCGTGCTTCTCAACGAATGCGTCGTCATTGAGCGCGATGGGGCCTCGATATATCTCGCGGGGGTTGACGACGCGCATTTCTTCCGAGCCGACAACATCGAAAAGGCGGCCGCGGAGATTCCCCAAGGTTGTATTTCTGTCCTGCTCTCGCACACTCCGGAGATCTACCGGCAGGCCGCGCATGCCGGTTTCGAGTCTGATGCTGAGCGGACACACGCATGGCGGGCAGATCTGCTTGCCCGGCGGCGTTCCCATCCTGCTCGAAGCCGATCTGCCCCGCGCTTTCGCGGCCGGCGCATGGCGACATGCGGGAATGGCCGGCTATACCTCGGTGGGGACGGGGTCCTCGGTCGTGCCGGCGCGATTCAACAGTCGACCGGAGATAACCCTGCATCGGCTGGTGTGCGACGAGCCTCAGTAGGGCCGGTCTCTAAGGCCGACGGCGAAAAAGAGCCGCGACGCCGCCAACGCTCCGACAGAGAACAGCATGACGATCGCGAGGACGTCGATCGGATTAAGCGAGAGATAGGCCGCGCAGGCGATTGCGGGAAGCAGGGACTCAGGAATCTGATCGAGACCTAGCGTCATGCTGCTCGGATCGAGGCCCAATCGTCGTTTGAAGAAGGAGGAGAGGCCGTCGCCCGCCATTGCGAGCGCCCCAACGATCACGCCAAGCCGCCATGGCAGACCGATCAGGAACGCCATGCAAGTCGCGAGAAGAATAGCCGAAGCAATGCCGCGCCAGGTCTTGGAGCGACCCAGGAGGGGATGGCCGTCCCTCAAGACGATACCTGCGTCGACCGGCCGGGCTGGTCGCGCTCTCAATGCCCGCGCGACCAGGACCGGAGCCGCGTTGGCTGCGGTAATCAGCGCGAGGCTTCGAATGATCTCTAGCGCGTGATCGGACATCCGGATTTCGATGCGCCCTGTCACGTTGGCCACCAATTGCCGCGGCAACTGAGATGCGGTCCGGCCGATTGTAGCCGGCCGATCTCAAAGCGCCAACTCTCACATTCAAGGGACGGCAAAGGTCGTCTGGAACTGACACGCCGAGCGCTGGGAGGCTATTCCGCTGGTTTTCGGCGATCGACGAGATAGAGGTGCTCGGCGATGAGGACGGTCTCCCCAGTCTGATTGGAGACCTCGAGCAACTCCACGACAATTCCGTGGCCCTTGCGGCGGGGATGGTCCCGCTTCTCTTTGATCGTCGTCTTCGATCGGATCGTGTCGCCGATGAACACCGGCTTGATGAACCGGAGGCGATCGTAGCCAGTCGACATCGCGCGGGGATTGATGTCGGTTGCGGTCATGCCGACGCCGACGCTGAAGGCCAGCGTCCCATGCGCCATGCGCCGCTTGAAATCTTGGGTCGCACACCATTCCGCATCCATGTGATGGGGAAAAAAGTCTCCCGTTTGTCCCGCATGTACGACGATGTCGACCTCGGTGATGGTGCGCCCGAGCGTCTGACGGGTCTCTCCCACGACAAAATCCTCAAAAAATCGATCTTCGACCTTCACCGGTTCCTCCTTTCAATCATTTACATATGGGTGATATATTTGCATATGAATTGCAAGGGAGATCGCATGGAGCCGTCTGCATTGCGCGGGATGACATGGAGCGAGCCCCGCGGGTGTGCGCCGCTCATGGCTTGCTCCGAACTCTGGCGCGCAAAGACGGGAGTGTCAGTCTCCTGGGATAAACGGTCGCTGCAGGACTTCGAGGCGTTCTCCGTCGAAGAACTCGCGCGCCAATACGATCTCTTGGTCATCGATCATCCCCATGTCGGGCAGGCCGCGCGCGCAGGGTGCCTGGCCGCGTTCGACGAGCCGTTCCGAGCGCCCGACCGGGCGACACTGGAACGCGGAAGTGTTGGTCCGTCCTGGCCCAGCTATTCCTACGAGGGACGACAATGGGCGCTCCCGATCGACGCGGCGGCTCAGGTCATGGCCTGGAGACCCGATCGCCTCACCGACCCCCCGTCCTGGCGCGACATTCTGAATCTGGCCCGGCAGGGCGCCGCGATCCTCCCCATGCGTCCGCCGCACTCGCTGATGGCGCTCTTCACGCTTGTCGCCAATCTCGGCGGGCCGGCGGCGGTCGACGACCGTGAGATCCTTGATGCGGCGGCGGGCGCAGAAGCGTTCGGACGCTTGCGCGAAGCGACCCATCTGATGGATCCGCGCGGGTTTGCGATGGATCCGGTGCAGGCGCTGGAAGCGATGTCGGCCGCCGACGCCCCGTTCGCCGTCGCCCCCCTGATCTATGGCTACGTCAGCTACGCGGCGAAAGGCTTTCGACCCCACAGGATCCGTTTCTCTGACATTGCGCCGCTTGGAACAGCGGGACCAGCGGGCTCGGTCCTGGGCGGCGCAGGCCTGGCGGTCTCTGCATCGAGCAAGCGTGGAACCGAGGCGGCGGCCTTCGCCTACTGGGTCGCGAGCGGCGAAGTCCAAGCCGGACTCTACGCCGCGTCGGGCGGACAGCCGGCGCATGCCGCAGCCTGGGAGTTGGACGACGTCAACGCGCCGGTCGCCAACTTCTACCGCGCCACGCGGCGCACGCTCGATGCGGCGTGGGTCCGGCCCCGCCACGACGGCTATATGCCTTTCCAGGACCGCGCCGCGCGCATGATCAATGAGGCGCTGCAAGGCGGCGCCGGCGCCGGCGAGACCATCCGTCGCGTCAATGCGCTCTATCGCGACCCCCTGACGCGCTAGCCCGATCGCATCCTTAGGGGTGAACCTCGAGCGGCGTTGCGGGCCTGGCGCTGGACTCGAAAGCCGCTTCGACCAAGGCCATCGTCGTCCACGCGTCCTCGACCGAGGCGACCAGATTCTGATCCTCTCCAACGGCAAATCGCTGAAGGTTCGCCATGCGGCCAACGAAGGCGTCGGGGAACCATCCGCCGTGCAACGGGACGTTAACCCACTCCGCCTCGCCCTTCGCCTGGATGGTAAGCTCGTCGGGCTCGCCGCGCGGATAGTCGAGCAGGACGCCCATCTTGGCGTGCGCCGCGCCTTCCGAACCTTCGAAGCGGAACTCCGCAACCTGATGTTTCCGGCCGAAGGCATGGTTGTGGTTGACCGACATGGCGCTGCGCACCTCATCGCCGTAGTCGAGTATGGCGGAGGTGCGGGTCTGCGCCATGTCGGACGAGGGATGGCCGATGGTCTTGGCATGCACGCCGGCGGGGTCGCCCAGGAAGCTTCGAATAAGGTCGAGATAGTGGATCGAGTGGACCGCGATCTCGATCCGAGGCAGTTCCTTGAGGAAGGCGAACAGTCCCCAAGGCGTGTCTATCGACACGCGAACTTCGACATCGAGAAGCCGCCCGAGCAGCCCGCGGTCGATCGCATCCCTTATCGCCAGCATCATCGGCGAGAAGCGCAACTGGAAGTTGACCGCGGCCTTGAGCTTCCGCTCCCGACAGATTTTGAGGATTGTCGTCGCCTCGCGGAGGTCGGACCCCATGGGTTTCTGGATCAAGACTGCGGCGCCCGAGGCTATCCGCTGGAGCACCGCTTGATGCGCGGACGGCGGGACGGCGAGATCGAAGATGACGTCATCGGTCGAAAGCGCTTCGTCGAGCGAATCGAAAACCCGGACGCCGAAGGCCTCGCCGACTTTCCGCGCACGCTCGGCGTTGACGTCGAAAACGCCTGCGATCGGAAACCCTGCCTTCCGATAGGCGGGAAAGTGCGCGTCATTGACGATCGAGCCCGCGCCGATGGTGACGATCGGAACGGGATTCGAAGGGCGGGGCCAACTCTGTCGAAGAGACGTGGGATCGAAGGTCATCGTCATGCGCCTCTCAGTCGTGATGGAAGACTTCCTCCGCCATCGCCCACCATTCCCCGTCCGTCCGTGTCTCGAGCGGGGCCTGCATCGGCTTGTGGATCGCCCACCATTCCTGCGTTTTCGGGTCGGCCGCCATTTTCGCCGTGTCCGCCGCCCAGTCCTCGCCGTGGTACTCCCAGTAGCCGAACAGCAGGTTCTCCGGCTCGCGCAGGAAAATCGTATAGTTCCGGATGTTGCACTCGGAGATCTTGGCGAGAACCTCCGGCCACACAGCCGCGTGACGGCGCTTGTACTCGGCGATATGCTCCGGCCGGATGCCGATCACCATGCCCATGCGCTTCACTTTGCTCCTCCTATCGTGCGCGTGTGTTCGGCCACGCTCCTGGCCTTCACCTGCTCGAAATCCCATTCCACGCCGATGCCGGGAACGGATGGCGCGACCGCCATGCCGTCCTCGATCGTCAAACGCGAGGTAGTGAGGTCGTCGAGTTGCGGAATATACTCGACATATTTTCCGTTCGGCGCCGCGCAGGCGAGGCTGACGTGCAACTCCATCAGAAAATGCGGGCAGACCGGCATGTCGAACGCCTCGGCCACATGCGCGACCTTGAGCCAGGGGGTTATGCCGCCGATCCGCGCGACGTCGACCTGGACGATCGAGCAGGCGCCTTTCGCCATATATTCGCGGAAGTGCCGGATCGAATAGATGGATTCGCCGACCGCGATCGGCGTCGTCACCGCGGCGGACAGCCGGATGTGGCCGTCGAGGTCGTCGGCCGGCAACGGCTCCTCGATCCAGGCGAGATCGAGTTCGGCGAAGCGGCCGGCGCGTCGGATCGCCTCGTCGAGCGTGAGGCCCTGATTGGCGTCGGTCATGATCTCGTAGGCCGGCCCAAGCGCCGCCCGAACGGCTGCGAGGCGGCGATAGTCCTCGGAGACGTGCGGCCTGCCGATCTTGATCTTGGACCCGGCGAAACCTCGGTCCGCGCGATGCTAGCGCGTCGTCGACCAGCGCGTGCTCATCGATGTGCAGCCACCCGCCTTCGGTGGTGTAAAGCGGACGCCGGTCCGACGCGCCGCCGGCGACAATCCAGAGCGGCAGCCCGCGCCGCTTGCAGCGCAGGTCCCACAACGCCGTGTCGATCGCCGCGAGCGCCAGCGCCGAGATCGCGCCAATCGTCGTGGCGTGGGTCGCGAAATCGAGTTCGCGCCAGATCGCCTCGACCCGCTCGGCGTCCCTGCCGAGGAGGCGCGGCGCGAGGTGGTCGGCGAGCAGGCGCATCACCGACGAGCCGCCGGTCCCGATCGTATAGCTGTAGCCGGTCCCGACCGCGCCGTCGCTGTCGGTGACGGTGACGATGGGCGTCTCCTGCGACACGAAGCTCTGGATCGCGTCGGTGCGCTTGACCTTCGGCGGAATGTCGACGAGCCGCATCTCGACGCGTTCGATGCGCGCCATCCTCATCCTCCCGGCCGCCGCGATCGCCCGACCCTGGTCGGTCGAAAACAGATGGGCGCGGGCGAGATCGAAGGACACCGGGATCTTCTGGCCGTGCCCCAGCGGCGATCGGGTTCAGCATGCGCGGCGATCCAGTCGCGCCCCCCGAACGCTGCGAAAACCAGCGTCTCGTTGCCGAGCGGTTCGGTCACGGAAACCGTCAGCTCTCGCTCGACGACCTGACTCCCTGACGCCGAGGGAAGGCCGTGGCCGGTCGGATAGACGTCGTCCGGCCGCATAGCCGAAGGCGACGCGGCCCCGCGCAGCGCTCGCCTTGCGGAATTGATCCGGCGACCGGCAGCCAATCGCCATTGGGGAACACCACGCGCCCTTCGACGATCTCGGCGTCGACGATGTTCATGGTCGGCGAGCCGATGAAGCCGGCGACGAAGCGGGTCGCGGGGCGGCGAAACACATCGTCGGGCGTACCCGACCTGCTCGATCAGTCCGTCGCGCATGATGACGATGCGGTCGGCGAGCGTCATCGCCTCGACCTGATCGTGGGTGACGTAAATGACGGTCGATGGCACGCGCGCATGCAGGAGCTTGATCTCGGTGCGCATCTGCGTGCGCAGCTTGGCGTCGAGATTGGAGAGCGGCTCGTCGAACAGAAACACCTCGGGTTTGCGCACGATGGCGCGGCCCATCGCGACGCGCTGGCGCTGCCCGCCCGAGAGCTGCGAGGGCCGCCGTTCCAGCAGATCGGCCAAGATGCAGGATCTCGCTCGCCTCGGCGACGCGCGCGGTCGATCTCGGACTGCGGTCGCTTGGCGATCTTCAGCGAGAAGCCGAGATTTTCGCGCACGCTCATATGCGGATAGAGCGCGTAGGACTGGAACACCATCGAGATGTTGCGCGCGCGCGGCGGCAGATCGTTGACGACCTCGCCGCCGATCCGGACCACTCCCGACGATGATCTCCTCGAGCCCGGCGATCATGCGAAGCGTCGTCGACTTGCCGCATCCGGATGGTCCAACCAGCGCGACGAACTCGCCATCGGCGATGGCAAGATCGATCGCGCGCACGGCCTCGACCGCGACCGTAGCGCTTCACCAGGCTTTCGAGCGCGACCGTCGCCATCGATCAGCCTTTCACCGCGCCGAACGTGAGGCCTGAGACGAGACGCTTCTGGATGATGAAGGTCAGCGCGAAGGCCGGCGCAATCATCACGACGGCCAGCGCGCACATGCCGCGCCAGTCGATCGTGAACTCTGACGTATAGTCGAGAAGGCCGACCGGCAGCGTTTTCGAGTTGACCGAGCGGGTGAGCTGCGAGGCGAGCGCAAACTCGTTCCAGGAGGTCATGAAGGCGAAGATCGCGGCCGAGGCGATTCCGGGACCGGCGAGCGGAAACTCCACCTGCCAGAAAGCCTGCCAGCGCGTGCAGCCGTCGATCTGGGCCGCTTCGGCGAGGTCTCTGCGGCACCTGTCGGAAGAAGCCGTCGATCAGCCAGATCGTGAACGGCACGTTGAGCGCGACATAGGTGACGATGAGCGCGAAATGGGTGTCGAGGATTCCGAGTCGCGCGAAGAGAATGAATAGCGGCAGCGACAGGGCGATGCCCGGCACCGTGCGGCGTCAGCATCAAGCCCAGGAAGAGCGCCGACTTGCCAGGAAACCGATAGCGCGCGAACGCGTAGCCGCCGGCCATGCCGATGGCGAGGGCGATCGCGGTCGAGGTGATGGATATGATGAGCGAATTGCGGAAATAGTCGCCAGACCGGGATGCCGCCCTGTCCGACGACGCCGAACATGGCCGTGTAGGCGTCGAGCGAGAGCCGTTGCGGGATCCAGATCGGAGGCTTGGCCATGATCTCGACGGTCGGCCGCAGCGAATTGAGGACGATCCAGGCGCCGGGCAGGCAGATGATCAGGCATGGCGAAGAAGAGGGCCAAGCGCATGCGCGACAGCGCCGAGACGACGCCAGATTCGGCGCGAGGCCTCGTTCTGGGTCATCTCACCACTCCGCGGCGATCTGCGCCCGCGCCGCGGCGAGCTTGCGGAAGAAATAGACGGTGAACAGAATCGACAGCGACGATCGAAGCGTAGGCCATCGCATTGGCCGCGCCCATGCGCGCGTCGCCGTAGCCAGTGCGGCCCACAGTGTCCAGATCAGCTCCGTGCGCCGCGCGGGCCGCCGTCGGTCATGATCTTGACGATGTCGTAGGCGCGTCCGACGTCGAGCGAGCGGATGGTCATGGCGATATAGGCGAAGGGCATGATGAACGGCCAGGTCACATAGCGAAAGCTCTGCCACGGCGTGCAGCCGTCGACCTTGGCGGCCTCGATCGGCTCGCGCGGCATCGCCAGAAGACCGGCGAGAATGAGGATCGCGAACACCGGGGTCGACGACCAGACCTCCGCCACAACGATCGCGAAAAACGCGAGATTGCCGTCGATCAGCCAGGGAATCGCCGTCTCCGTGATCCGAAGCGACTGCAGTGCGTTGTTGACGAGCCCGACATTGTCGTTGAACAGGAATTTGAACTGGAAGCCGACCAGGATCGGCGAGAACATCATGGGGAACATCATGAGGGTGCGCAGGAGGCGCTGCCCGCGCGTCGCCTTTTCGACCAGCAGCGCGAGCCCCAGGCCGAACAGCATCTCCAGGTTCAGCGCGACCGTCAGGAGAAGGACCGTGCGACCGAAGGCGGCCAGGAAAACGGGGTCGGTGAAGGCGTTCACGTAGTTGCGCAAGGCCGATGAAGATCCAGAGCGTCTCGGGACGAGTCAGCCGGTACGGCGTGAAGCTCGAATAGAAGCGAAAAGACGAGCGGCAGTCGCGACGGTCGACAGCAGGACGACGATCGCGGGCAGCAACAGAAGCAGCGGCGTTCGAACGCGCGCGAACTTCATCGGCCGTTGACCCGGCGATTGGCTGAAGGCTCGCTCGCATCGCCGTCGGAAAGCAGGCGGAGGGCGGTGGGGCATCCGAGCCGCCGCCCTCCGGCCGCCGATCGTCAAAGTTTGCCCGCGTCCTGCAGGATCTTCGTCGCCTTGTCGGCGGCGGAGTCGAGCGCGGCTTTTGCACGTCTTGTCGCCGAGAATCGCCGCCTGCAATTCGGGATACACCGCGTTCGAAATCTCGATCCATTCGGCGATCGGGGGAACCGGGAATGCATAGGCGGCCGCCTGCTGGAACGTCGACAGAACCTGCTTCTTGTAGGGATCGCTGGCGGCCTGTGCGACGTCCCACTCCCAAACGGCGGTGCGCGTCGGCAGCGAGCCGTTCGCCGCCTCGATCTTCTGGCTGTCGTCGTTCGTCAGCCACCAGACCAGCGAAGCCGCGGCGTCCTTGTGATCGCAGGCTTCCGTTACGGAGAAGCCGTGGCTTCCCGACCAGCCGGTGTGCTTGCCCGACGAACCCATCGGCTGCACGACGATGCCGACATTGCCTGCCGCCTTCGACTTCGCGGGATCGTTGAAGAAGGTCGCCCAGCCAGGCCAGTCGAGATCGAGCGCGATCGTGCCCGAAGCGAACCCCTGTCCGAGGTCGTCCCAAAGATAGTTGGTGGTGCCGGCCGGAACCGCTTTCGCCTTGTAAAGGTTGACGAACAAACTGGAGCGCGCGCACGCCGGCGTCGGAGTTGAAGGCGGGCTTGCCGCTGGAGTCGAGATACTGGCCGCCCTCGGCGACGACCATCTCGTAAAAGCGACCGTTGATCGCCTCCTCCTTGCCGGCAAATTCGGTGCCGTAGAAATTCGGCGGATTGGAGAAAAAGATCGCCTGATCCTTGACCTGCTTGCCAGGTGGTCGGGCGGCGCGAGATCGTAGCCGTATTTGTCCTTGAACGCCTTCTTCTTCGCGTCGTCCGTATAGTTGCTCTTGAGGTAGTAGAGGGCGGAGACGTCGAATTTCGCGCGCGGCAGCATCTCCAGCTTGCCGTTGATCGTCGAGGCCTTGATGGTGGCGGGAACGAACTTGTCCACCTCTTCCTTTGGAATTAGTTTGGAGAGGTCGGTGTAGAGGCTCGTATACTGCGGGGCGAACGAGGTATGGTTCCAGCCGACGCACCATTTGATCGTCGCCGGCGGCGATGTCGGACTTCAGCTCCTTGTCGAGCTCGAACCCGTTCTTCTTCGAGATGATGTTGACCTTGGCGCCGGTCAGCTTCTCCCACTCGGCGATGCGGGCGTAGAGCGGCTCGTACTCCTGGCCTCCGATCAGCTTCGCATCGATCGTGACCCCGGGAAAGGAGCCCGGAAGGCTGGCGGCGGGCGCCGCGCCTGATGCAAAAATCAGCGGGGACATCACCGCTGACAACAAGGCTGCGCGCTTCATTGTCTCCTCCACCCTGGCGTTGCGCTTTCTGTCGAAACCGGATCAGCCCGGTCGTCGGCCAGCTCGTTCGCCCATATTTAAAGTTAACATTCACTAGCAAATCATATAGATTTCATGCTGTCAATGCCGCGGGCTCCATCGCGCGCGGGAAGGGCTTAATTTCAGGGCGACCCATGAACGATACTCCCGATCATGAACGGTACCGCGCGCCTGCGCTCGACAAAGGGCTCGACATCCTCGAACTCCTTGCGAGCGAAGAGGAAGGTCTGAGCCAGGCCGAGATCGCAAAGGCGTTGGGACGAACGCCAAACGAGCAATATCGGATGCTCGAGCGGCTGGTGCGGCGCGGCTACGTCGCGCGCAACGCCAGCGACCGCTACGAACTCACGCTCAAGCTGTTTGGGCTCGCGCATTACCATCGGCCGATCCGGCGCCTGGTGTCGCAGGCGACCCCGCTGATGCGGGACCTTGCGGCGCGGACCATGCAGTCGAACCACCTCGCCGTGTACGACCGCGCCGGCGTCACGGTGATCGCGCAAATGGATGCGCCCGGCTATTGGGGTCTTGCGATCCGGGTTGGCGCCCGCGTCAACCTCTACAACACCGGATCCGGCCACGTGCTGCTGGCGTTCCGGTCCGCCGAGGCGCGGGCGCTGATGATCGACGAGCAGGAAGGCGCGGACGAGGAGCAAGGACCGCCGGACGACCTCGAGGACAGGCTCGCGCAGATTCGTCAGCGAGGCTACGAGGTCATGCCGAGCCAGCAGTCCGCAGGGGTTTACAATCTGTCGGCGCCGGTGCTCGGGGCGGACGGCGCAGCCCTCGCGTGCCTCACTTGCCCCTATATCGCCCCGCTCAATCGCCCGAGGGCGCCGGATATCCCGGAAACGATCGGTCGCTTGCGGGATACGGCGTCCAGCCTGTCCCTGAGGGTCCGCGGAGTTTCTTCCGAAATGGCGCAGGAAATCGAGCAATGATTTCTATTTGAATGAATCATTCATATGTGATTATTTCAGCGCTGAGAGAAACGAGCGAATCAAGGTCCGGCGTCATGGTCTTGCCGATCGTCGACACCCATCTGCATCTCATCGACCGTGAACGGCTCCGCTATCCGTGGCTCGCGGGCGTCGCGCCGCTCAACCGCGACTTTTCTTATGGCGATTACGCCCGCGAGGCGCTTCGATGCGGGATAACGGATGTCTTGCACATGGAGGTGGACGTCGCCGCTGAGGACATCGAGGCGGAAACGAACGTCGTGGCCGGACTGGCCGCTCAGCGCGGCAGCCTGTTGCGCGGCGCCATCAGTTCGTGCCGCCCCGAAGAGGACGGATTCGCGGCGTTTCTCGAGCGCCAGCACGCCAATCCCTTCGTCAAAGGCTTCCGTCGCGTCCTGCATGTCGTTCCGGACGAGGTCAGCGAGGGACCCGTCTTTCGCGAGAACGTTCGCCGGCTTTCGGACGCCGGGCGTCCCTTCGACCTCTGCGTGCGTCCGGACCAGATCGACAAGGCGATTGCGCTCGCCGATCTCGCGCCCGGCGTCCAGTTCGTGCTCGATCACTGCGGCGTTCCCGCAATCAAGGATCGCGCCGAGCATCCCTGGCGCGAGAGGATTTCCGAGATCGCGAAACGGCCGAACGTCGCGGCCAAGATTTCAGGCGTCGTCGCCTACGCCGACGGAGCGGCTTGGACGGTGGACGACATCCGCCCCTATGTCGAGCACACGATCCAAAGCTTTGGCTGGGACCGCGTCGTGTGGGGCAGCGACTGGCCGGTTTGCACGCTGACCGCTTCGCTCTCCACCTGGGTGGCCGCCACGCACGCGATCATGCTCGGCTGCTCGGACGCAGAGCGCAGGCGGCTCATGAGCGCCAATGCCCGTCGCATCTGGCGCCTGCCGGACTGAGTGGGGAGACGGTATGAGTGCGGGACTTCTCGAAGGTCTGATCGTTCTCGACATGAGCCAGTTCCTGTCGGGACCGTTTGCGGCGCTCCGCCTCGGCGACCTCGGCGCGCGGGTGATCAAGATCGAGCGGCCCGACGGAGGCGATCTTTGCCGGCGCCTCTATCTCACCGACACGGAGATCGGCGGCGACTCCACGCTTTTCCACGCCATCAACCGCGGCAAGCAAGGGTTCGCCGCCGACTTCAAGAATCCGGCCGATATCGATGCGGTCAAGCGCCTGATCTCGAAGTCAGACGTCGTGGTGCAGAACTTTCGGCCCGGCGTCATCGAGCGGCTCGGGCTGGATTACGCCTCGGCCAAGGCGGTCAACCCAGGCATCGTCTATGCGTCGATCACCGGGTACGGCGAAGATGGCCCCTGGGCGCTCCTCCCCGGTCAGGACTTGCTCGCGCAGGCCCGCACGGGCGTCATGTGGCTCAACGGCGACCACGGTCAGGGTCCTGTTCCCTTTGGCCTGGCGATCGCCGACCTGCTGGCGGGGAGCGCCGTCGTCCAGGGCATTCTGGCGGCGCTGGTGAGGCGCGGACGGACCGGCGAGGGCGCGCACATCGAGACGAGCCTTCTCGAGGCGCTCGTGGACTTTCAGTTCGAGGTCCTGACGACCTACCTCAACGATGGCGGCCGCATTCCCGAGCGCTCTCAGTTTCGCAGCGCCCATGCCTATCTGGCGGCGCCCTACGGCGTCTATCCGACGCGCGATGGCTGGCTTGCAATCGCCATGACGCCGCTCGACAAGCTCGCAGATGTGATCGGGCTGCCGTCGATCGCCGGGTTGCCCGGCAACGCCGCGTTCGATCGCCGGGACGCCATCAAGCGCGAAATTGCCGACCACATCGCGACGGCGCCGACGGCCTTCTGGCTTGCCCGCATGCAGCCCGCCGACATCTGGTGCGCCGAAGTCGTGGACTGGCCCGCTCTCTTTGCAAGCGAAGCCTTTCAGCGCCTGGACATGTTGCAGACCGTGATGCGCCCCGAGGGCGACCCGGTCCGGACCACCCGTTCGCCTATTCGTGTCGATGGCCTGCGCCAGCGCTGTCTTTCGGCTGCGCCGCGGATCGGCGAGCATACCGAGGCGCTCCGCGCGGAATTTGGCCTCGCATGATGGAGAGTTCGCGCGACAAACGCTTCACCGGCGGGGCAAGGAGCGGTCAATGAAAGTCCTCGTGACTGGCGGCGCCGGCTTCATCGGGGCGGCGGTGGTGCGCAACCTCCTTGCGCGCGGCGTCACTGTCGTCGTCGGCGAGTGCAGACCAGATGAGCGGGCGCTGACAAAACTCAAAGGCGCCGCTCTGGAGGCGATGGACGTCGCGGACGCCGGGAGCGTCGAAGGCGTGTTCGCCCGCCATCCCGACATTACCCACTGCATCCATCTCGCCTACCTCATGAGCGCCGAGGTCGAGGCGGACATGGCGCTGGGCGTCGCCGTGAATGTTCTGGGCATGGTCAACATGTTCGAGGCCGCGATTCGCCACAGCCTCGCGCGGCTTGTGTTCGCGAGCAGCGAGACCGTCTACGGCGCCTCTCAGCGCGTCTACGGAGACCGGGCCGTCTTCGAGGACGACTATTGCGGCCCTGACGACCATTACTTCACTTACGGCGTGATGAAAATTCTCGACGAGTTTATCGGCCGGAAATACGTGACCGGGCGCGGCGCCAGCATCGCCTGCGTACGACCGGCCGTCGTGTTCGGCCATGGACGCAAGCGGGGATCGGTGCTCTGGGCCGAGGCGTTCGCGACCGAGCCCGCGTTGGGGCGTACGGCGAAGCTCCCATTCTCCCGCTATTCACGCGACACCTGGGTCTACAAGGACGACTGCGCCGAGCAACTGGTGCGCCTTGCTTTCAAGCCGTCGCTCTCTCATTTCGCCTACAACAACGGCGGCGCCAGCGTAACCGGAGACGAACTCGCGGCGGTCGTGCGCCACTGGGTGCCGAACGCGCGATTCGAGTTCGATGAAAGCAAGCCGAGCACGCCGCTGATCGATCGGCAGAACGGCGAGCGGCTCGAGGCGGAAATCGGATTCACGCCGCGCCCGTTTCTCGAAGGCGTGCGCGCCCACATCAATGAAGCGCGCTTGGAGGCGGGCCTGGAGCCCGTATGATCGGTATGACGCGATACAGGAATACGGTCGTCGGCAGCTATCCCCGCCCGGTCCAGGCAGCGGATACGATGAAAAAGCCAACCCTGACTGAAGCCGAAACCGACGAGATGGTGCGCTGGGCCGCTCGGGATCAAAGCGATCTTGGTCTCGACGTCGTCACCGACGGCGAGGCCTATCGCGAAAACATGTACTACTTCTATCAGAAGCGCGTCGACGGAGTGACGTTCGAGGCCATGCCCCGACTCACATTCGGGGGCGCCGGCTTTGGCATCGAGTGCCCGCGCGTGGTCGGGGCGATCGAGAATCCGCGTTTCAAACTGGCTCACAACTGGAAGCTCGCCCGCGACGCGGCGCCTGCGAATGTGCGAGTCAAGCAGACCGTCACCGGGCCTCACGTTCTCACCCGTTTCAGCGTCAATGAGCGCAAGGACCTCTACCCCGACGACCAGGCGCTCTGCCGCGCCTGGTCCGACGTGCTTCGACAGGAACTGAAGGAAGTGATCGAAGCCGGCTGCCGGGATATTCAGTTCGACGAGCCGATGTGGACGGAGGCGCCTGAACAAAGCGAGTGGGCCGCCGATATTCTCAATGACCTCATCGACGCGCTGCCGGACTCCGTTCGCGTCGGTTTGCACGTCTGCGGCGGCAACCCGCGACGCAAGCGTATCTATTTCACCAAGTACATGGATCTCGCGCCCGCGTTTCGCAAAGTCAAAATCGATGAAGTCCTGCTCGAGCACTGCACGCTGAGCTACGATCTTATGGAACTGTGGGACCTTTGGGACTTCAAAGGCGACCTTGGCCTCGGGGTGATCGACCAGCGCAGCGACGAGATCGAGACCATCGAGGTCATCGAGAAACGCATCGAACCTGCGTTGAAACACTTTCCGCGAGAACGTCTGGTCCTCACGAGCGAGTGCGGCTTCGGCCACGTTCCCTTGGACATCACGCGCCGCAAGCTCGCTGTTCTCGTCCGTGCTTCCCAGAAGCTTTAACAGGCAAGCCTTTTGCCCACTCTTACCGTCCACTCCGCTCGCTCAGGCGCGCCGCCTTCTCCGCCACATCGCCTATTCGATCCGCCAACCAGACACGTCTCTAGAACTCCACCTTCACCGTGCGACCCTCGGATGAACTCTGCCGCGCCAGCTCCAGGAGCCGAATGACGCGGTACCCGTCGTCCGCCGTCAGCGCGAGCGGCGCGCGATCGAGGATGGCGTCGCGCACATTTTGATAGAAGCCGCGATAGTCGCCGGCCTCGGTCTTCACCGGGCTCTCGACCAGCCACTCCGGCGCCTCCGGATTCGGGGCAACGGTCAGCGCGCCCCACGCCCGCTCTGGCTCCAGCAACCAGTCTTCCGGCGATCCCTCTGCGGGAACCTCGGCGCCGCCGACCAGCGCGGTCTCCTGGGGATCGAGCCCGTATTTGCGAAAACTCCCTCGCGTTCCGTGCAGCAGGAATCGCGGCGCATTCGCGCAGGCGAGGTAGCTGGTCCGGCAATGCGCCAACAGCCTCTTGCCGTTCGGCCTCGGATAGCTGAGCGTAATGTCGAAGGCATCCTCGACCGCAGAGTTGTCGCGGTCGATGCGGACGCTCGCGGTAATCGCGTCCGGCGGCCCGAAGAGCGCCAGCGCCTGATCGACGAGATGTGGTCCGAGGTCGAACAGCATGCCGTTCGCCAGATTGGCCGCTTCCTGCCATTTCCCCGCGCGCGGAATGGGGCGAAAGCGGTCGAAGTGCGATTCGAAGGTGACGAGCCGTCCGACGGCTTGATCGGCGATCAGTTTCTTGACGGTCAGAAAATCGCCGTCCCAGCGACGATTGTGAAACGGCACTGCCAACAGCTCCCTGCTCCCGGCCAGTTGGCTCAGTTCCGCCGCCTGCTCGCTCGTCGCCGTAAAGGGCTTGTCGATGACGACGTGCTTGCCCGCCTCGATGGCCTCTTTCGCCAGCGCAAAGTGGGTGGCGCTCGGCGTGGTGATGACGATGAGGTCGATCGCCGGCTTCGCCAGCATCTCGCTGAGCGACCGCACGATCTCAGCCGCTGGATAAGCCTTGGCGGCCTCATCGCCGTGGCGTTGGCAAATCGCGGCCAAACGCAGCCCGCCCACGGCATTTACGAACGGCGCATGAAAAACGCGGCCGCCCAATCCAAATCCGACGATTCCGACGCCAATCTCTCGCTCAGCCATTCCACCCTCTCAAGATCTCTCTGTCATTGCTGAGCTTAGCCCTTCGCCCTCTGGATCGCCACGCTTGGCTCGCGATGACGGTCAGAGCGGCGTCAGTTCGGCTCGTTCCGCGCCCTGGCGCGCGACCATTTTAAAAGGAAGCCCGCCGATCCAGACGCGTTCGGCTTCGATGGCGTCCCATCCTTCGGGCAGCACAACGGGCCGACGCGCCCAATGTTGCGCGTCGCCCCATCCGGGTTGAAGCCCGAGAAACCCGGTCAGGAGACCCAGGAGGAAGCCTCCCAGGTTTGCGAAGAAGGGGCCCGCGCGTGGCTGTTCGGGAAACACGTCTTGCCGGTATTCGAGCGTCTGCACGAAGCGCCCGACGCAGAACCGCCCGTAGCCCTCCTCCATAAGCTGCGCGGATAGAGCGCGGTCGCCCGCGCGAGCCGCCCAGACGCCGTAGAGGGCCGAGAGCATTGGGCTGCCGATGTAGCCTTCGCGCAGGTCGAGGTAGAACTTGAGGGTTGCCGCCTCGACCTCCGGCTCCATGTCGAAGCCGAGCGGGAACACGCCCATCAGGGGGTCGGGCGTTCCACCCTTTTCCTCATCCGGCTCAAAGTTGTCGTGAGAAACGATCACGCCGTTGCGCATGGGAAGCACGATCGCCTCCGCGATCCGGGCCCATTCGGGATTGGCAACGCGATCCAAAATTTCGGCGGCGGAAATCGCGTCGCGCAGGACGATCCCGGCGGACATGTTGGTGAAGGCGGCGTTGTCCGCCTCCGTCTCGCGTTCCGCGATGCCCATGTCGGCGCGGATCTCATAGCCCCTCTCGCTCGCAGTGACGCGGCTGGCGATCCAGTCTGCGACCCCTGCCAGAACCGGCCAGGCCCTCTCGCGCAGAAATTCCCGGTCGCCCGCCACATACGCATGGAACGCGAAGGCTCGCGCCACATCGAGGGACACGTGATCCTCATGCCAGGACGCTGCCCCCGGCAGCGGAGCGGCTTCCTGTCCAAAGGGCGCGCTCTCCCATGGGAACTGCAGCCCTCTCTTCCCCCGAAGGCGCGCATTGGCGGCGGCGCCGGGAAGGCTGCGGATCCGGTAGTCGAGGATGCTTTCGGCCGTGTGCGGTTGCAGCAGGCTGAGAACCGGGACCACGAAGGTCTCGATGTCCCACATTACATGTCCGTAATAATAGTGATAGTTGTACCAGGTCGCCAGACCGAAGATCGAGGTCGAGGCGGGCGACGCGACATGGGTCGAGCTGAACAGGTAGAAGAGGGCCGCGTCGGCCATCGCCTGCCAGCGCCGATCGGCGCCGACAAGCACGATCCGGCCCTTCCACAACTCGCTCCAGGCCGCCCGATTGGCCGCCCGAATGGCCTCAAATCCCCGCTTGCCAGCGAGCGCGACCTGGCGGACCGCCTGAAAGTCGGGCTGGTGATGGGTCACCCGGGGGATGAGGCTCGCGATCTGGCGCAATCGATAGGCTTCTCCCGCTTTGGCCTTGAAGGCGTAGCTGGTCGTCAGGGTGCGGTTTTCGAGCGGAGGCCGCAGGGGCTCCGCCTCGGCGCCGATGAGTTCGGTGACGTAGGCGACGCCGCAGGTCGACAGCGCGCCTGCGCTTTCCCACAGCGCCGAGCCGTCGCAGCAGGGCTTGTCCTCGCCGGGCGTGTCGCGGAGGGTGCGGAGCGCGCGCCCATCAACATGTCGACCGTCGACCAGCGCCTTGAGGGAAAGATCGCGGTCCGCGTCGAGCTGAACGACAATCTCCTGGCAGACCAGACTGGGTTCTTCTCGCCCGCAGAAGACGAGCGCCTCGACTTTGGCTTTGCAGCCGCCCGCTTCGAATTCGAAGCGGCTCGTCAATTCGCCGGTGGCGAAATCATAGGCCTGATCGATCACCGTGACCGCGGAGGGCGCATCGGACAGCCACACGCCTGCGAGCTCAATGTCGCCTGCGAGCGGGTAGGGCGCGATCGCGATCGCCTCGATCAGACGCTGCGGGTTCTCGCCCGAGTACCCGCTGAGGAGCGTGAGCCCGGCAGCCAGCGGCATCGCGCGGACGCGCAGACCGACAACCCCGTTTGCAACGTAGGCCGGAAGCTCGTTTCCCGCGGCGCCCTCCACCGGCGCCGGACTGATGGGACTGGTCACGTCGAACTCCATTGCGGGTGCGCATGGATCGGTAGGCAAGGACCAGACGGGAACCCGCTATGGGTCGCCTTCCAGGACCCGGAAGATGAGACCTTCGTCGGCGCGCAGGCGGATCTCGTCCCCGCTTAATAGGCTCGGATCATCGAGATAGGTCGAAAGCATGACTTCGTGAGCCGCGCTTCCGATCTGCAAGGTCGTCGCCTGCCCGGTCATGTTGAGCGCGATCGTCACGCGCTCGCTTGCCGTTCGCCGTTCGTAGGCGAGTACATGCTCGCTCGCCGCCAGAAGCCTGACGTCGCCGATCGCCAGCGCCTCGCTGTCGCGGCGGAGGTGGATCAGCGCGCGATAGAGCGACAGCATCGATCGGGGATCGTCGGCCTCATTCGCGACGTTGAGCAAGTCCGCGTCCGCATTGAGCGGGAGCCAGGGCCGCCCCTCGGTGAAGCCGCCGTTGCGTCCGGCGCTCCACGGCATCGGCGTCCGCACGGGATCGCGACCGAACCCAAAGCCCGGGACATTTTTTTCGTACGGGTCCTGCACCAGGTCGGGTGGAATCGGCGTGTCCGACATCCCGATCTCCTCGCCCTGGTAGATCGTCGGCGTGCCCCTCAGCGTCAGGAGCAACATGGCGGCGATCCGGGCTTGCGCGCGGCCGATCCGGCTCGCCACTCGCGACCGGTCGTGGTTGCCGAGCACCCAATTCGGCCATGCCCCCGGCGGCAACGCGGCTTCGTAGGTCTCGATCAGGGACGCGAGCGCCTTCGGATTCCAGTCGGTCGTGATCAGGTGGAAGTTGAACGGCAGCTGGAAGCCGGTGAGATCCGCGCCGTAGTAGGCCATCAGCCGGTCGATCGGAAGGTAGGCCTCCCCGATCATGACCCTGTCTGGGTAGGCGTCGGCCACGCGCCGCATCGCCGCGATCGAGGCATGGACGCCCGGTTGATCGATCGTCCGGATTTTCAGCCAGCGCTCGGTCGGCGCCATCCCCGGCCGCCAGTCGGGGTCTTCAGGATTGTCCCGATACTGCTCGTCTTCGTGGAGATGATGGATGGCGTCCACCCGGAACCCGTCGACGCCGCGATCGAACCAGAAGCGCAGCACAGCGCCCATCGCCTGCTCGACCTCGCGATTGCGCCAGTTGAGGTCCGGCTGCTCCTTGAGATAGGCGTGGTAATAGTATTGGCCGGTCGCCTCGTCGAACGTCCAGGCCGGCCCACCGAACTCGCTCTCCCAGTTGTTCGGCGGCGACCCGTCGGGCTTCGGGTCGCGCCAGACGTACCAATCCCGCTTCGAAGAGAGCTTCGAGGAGCGGCTCTCCTGAAACCAGGGATGCTGCTCGGAGGTGTGGTTCGGCACGAAATCCAGGATGATCTTCAGGCCGCGCGCGTGCGCGGCGGCAAGCAGCGCGTCGAAGTCGGCGAGCGAGCCGAACAGCGGATGGATGGCGCAGTAGTCGCTGACGTCGTAGCCGAAGTCCGCCATCGGCGAGGGAAAGATCGGGGAGATCCAGACCGCGTCGACTCCGAGCCGCACCAGATGGTCGAGCCGCTGCGCGATCCCGTTGAGATCGCCGACGCCGTCGCCGTTCGAGTCCTGGAAAGACCGCGGATAGACCTGATAGATCACGCCCCTCCGCCACCACCCGGTCTGTGTCATGGTTGCTTCCGCCGTCTGCGCCACGCCGCCTGAACCGCCAGCCCTAGCCTGGCGTTCCCGCAAAGATCGACGCGCGGACCGCTTCCCCAGCTTGACTGCGGAAGGCGCCGCCAGGACATCTCGCGCCAAGCGAAGGGGCCGCCCTACATTCCCGGGATCTGCCGGATCTCCACGATCTCGATCCAGGTTCCCGGCATCTGGATGTGCGGGTGGTCCTTCTCGAACATTTTCGCCGCCGCGTCGGCGGACTCGGCCTGCACGATCGTATAGCCGCCGATGCCGTTCTTGCTGTCGGACGTTCCCTTCGCGTCGACCCGCTTGGTCTTGCCGAGGGGCGCACCTCCGTCGACAAGCGAAGCCTGGTGCCTGGTCATCCAGTCTCTCCACGCCGCCATCCCCTTCTGCTGCTGCTCGGGGGTGGATTCCCTCATCATCCTCTCGAAGTCGGCCGGATCGGCCATGTACAGGACCATGAATTTCGTCATCGGTTTCCTCCCTCAGTCTAGGGGCCGGCACGAAGCGCCGGTTCCGAAGATACACTCGCAAGGCCGATCGTCGAAAGTGGGGAGGCTTTGCGGCCGGCCCTCATAGGCCGCCTGCGAAGGATCGACAAAATCATTTCGGCCCCTCTTGCATTCGATATATCGTGAATTAGATTGTACGCATCCGATATATCGGATATAAGATACAGGAGATTCAAAAATGTCTGGCTATGCCGAAGCGCAACCCGCGGGCGGTCCGCGGCCGCTGTCTCACGAATTCGACGGCTGGCGATGGTCCCGCCGTTCTTTCGGACCGCCGCTGCCGGTCAAGATCCTGGCGGTCGTCGCCGCCTTCTGGTTGTTCCATCCGCTTGGCGTCGCGCTTCTGGTGCTTTTCCTGTGGCGCGCCGCGCGCGGCGCTCCAGCCTGCGCCTTCAGGGGCCATGATATCGGGCGGTCTTGGGACGACGCGCCATGGACCGCGCGCCGGGGCCGTCCGGCGGCCCGCAACGCCGCATTCGAGGAGCGGCGCCGCGGGACGCTGAAGGCTCTCGACGAGGAAGCCGAAGCGTTCGACGCCTTCGAGCGCAAGCGCCGCGAGACGGAGGACCGCGAGGCGTTCGAGCGGTTCAAGGCGGAGCGGAACGGGCCGAAGGGCGACGCTGATCCGAACTGAGCGGCTGAAGCCGACAGGCTTTGCCGCGCCGCGGCCGACTCGGCTAACATGAGCCGGCCGCGCTTCGTAAATGAGGGTCGATCCATGCCGCCGCCGTTCCGTCCTTCGCCGCCGCGCGACGCCGACGACGTTCGCGAATGCGGGCCGCAGGCCGCATTTCGCGGCCTGTTCGGCCGTCATCGTGGCGGCCCGTTCGGGCGCTGGCGCGGATCGCGCATGTTCGATTCGGGCGCGCTGCGCCTGCTCGTGCTCGGACTGATCGCCGAGGAGCCGCGTCACGGCTACGACATCATCCGCGGCTTGAGGGCGCGCTTTCAGGGCTCCTACAGCCCGAGCCCCGGCTCGATCTACCCGATTCTTCAGCAGCTTTCCGAGGCGGGTCTGGTCAGCTCGACCGCTCACGGTCCCCGCCGGCGCTTCGCGATCACGGAGGCCGGCAAAGCCTGGCTTTCCGAGCAGAGCGCGGAGCTCGACGCGATCAAGGCCCAACTCGACGAAGCCGCGGCGCCGATCGGCGAGCAGGCGATCGGCGAGGCGATCCGGGAGCTCCGGGCCGCGCTGTTCTCCAAGATGCGAAAAGGCGCCCTCGACGCCGAACAGGCGGGGCGCCTTCGCGACGTTCTCGAGCGGGCGCGGCGCGAAATCGAAGACCTCTAGCCGCTCGCGGCCGCGGGACCGCCCGGTAGGTCCGCCCGGAACCAACCGGCGCCTAACGCGTTTGGGAGCGCGCAGTTTTTGGCCGCCCGGTGCGAAGTCCGGCCGAGACCTCGCGCTTTGTCACGCCGGCCCTGCGGCGAACCCGGAAGAGCGCGCAGTTGCGCCACCGGCTTCCGGACCTGGACGCGCAGGGCGCTTTCAAAAGGAGGATGTCATGAAAAAAGCGCTCACGACCTTGTCGGCCGCGACCCTCGCGCTTGGCCTTTCCGCCAGCGCGCCGACGGCCGCCGACGCCAATCCGCTTCTGATCGCCCCCGCCGCCGCGGCGGCGTGGCTCGCCGGCGGCGTCGTCGGCGGCTTCGTCCTCGGCAGCGCCATCACCGCGAATTCGGGGCCGTTCTGGAACTGGGGTCAGCCGGCGGCGGTGGCCGCGACGCCCGCCGTCTCGGTCAATTCCACGACCTGCTATTTCACCCGCGCTCAGGTCAACGGGGTGTGGCGCCGGGTCCAGGTCTGCAACAACTACTGAACCGTGTGAACAGCGCCGCTTCGCGGCGTGCGGCGCGCGCCTCTCGAAGGGGCGCGCGCTTTTTTTGTCCTCCAGCCCCTGCGACAGCCGGGCCGGAGGGCGTAAACACCGCGGAGAAACGGCGTTGACCGCTCCGCGGATAAGTCCTATCGTATGATAATTGGCGGTCGGCGGCCGGATGCTCAAAGGCTGTCGCCAATCAAGATGCGTCCGGCAGCCGAGGCGCCAAGACCATGATCGTCACGGGAGGAGTATTATGCAGCTCATGAAATGGCTGGGCGGCGCCGCGCTTGGCGCGACGCTGATTATGGCGGGATCTTCGGCATTCGCGGTCACAATCGGGTTCTCCCAGGTCGGCGACGAAGGCGACTGGCGGCCCGCATTCTCCAAGGACATGCAGGAAGAAGCCAAGAAGGAAGGCATTGATCTCAAGTTCGCCGACGCGCAGGGCAAGGAAGAAGATCAGCTCAAGGCCGTTCGCGCGTTCATCGCCCAGAAGGTCGACGCGATCATCATCGCGCCGGTGGTCACGACCGGCTGGGGACAGGTGCTCGAGGAAGCCAAAAAGGCGGGTATCCCGGTGTTCCTCGCCGACCGCGACGTCGAAGGCGACAAGAGCCTGTTCGTCACCCGAATTTCCGCGGACTTCAATCTCGAAGGCAAGCTCGCCGGCGCCTGGCTGGCGCAGGCGAGCAAGGGCAACTGCGACATCGTCGAACTTCAGGGGACGGTCGGCTCCGCCCCGGCGATCGAGCGCAAGAAGGGCTTCGAGACGATCATCTCGAACTTCCCCAACATGAAGATCGTGAAGTCGCAGAGCGGCGACTTCACCACCGAGGGCGGCAAGAAGGTGATGGAAGCCTTCATCAAGGCGACCGACAACCTGAAAGGCGTCTGCGGCGTGTTCGCGCATAACGACAACATGCAGCTCGGCGCGATCCAGGCGATGAAGGAAGCCGGCCTCAAGCCCGGCAAGGACTTCCTGATGGTCTCGGTCGACTACGTGCCGGCGATGAAGGAAGCGCTGGCTGCGGGCGACTCGAATGCGTCGGTCGAGCTGCGCTCGGCGATCGGCAAGTACATCTATCCGGTGGTTCTCGACTACCTGAAGGACAAGAACGAACAATTGCCGAAGTGGATCGTGATCCCCTCCGACCTCCATACCGCGGCGACGCCCGGTAACTGACCGTAAGACCGAATACGCGCGCTTCGTCCGCACTCGAGCGGACGGAGCGCGCCCTCCTGCGGCGGGGCGGCTTCCGCCAGGCTCGCCGCGATGAGGGCCGTTGATCTCGCGACGCCGCCGGAGCTTGGAGCCGTGGTTGCTCGTATTGAAATGGTCGGCGTGTCGAAGGCGTTTCCCGGCGTCCGGGCGCTCGATCGCGTCGATTTCCAGGCGGAGGCGGGCGAGGTCCATGCCCTGATGGGCGAGAACGGGGCGGGCAAATCGACGCTGATCAAGATCTTGACCGGCGCCCTGCAGCGGGACGAAGGCGAGATCCGGCTCGACGGGCGTCCGGTCCAGATCGGCAAGACCGGCGACGCCCAGGCGCTCGGGATCGGCACCGTCTATCAGGAGGTCAACCTCGTCCCGACCATGTCGGTGACCAAGAATCTCACGCTGCTGCGCCAGCCGAAACGGTTCGGGCTGATCGACTGGGGAGCGGCGCGAAAGCGCGCCCGGGAGCGCCTGAAGCGCCTCGACATCGACATCGACGTCGAGCGGCCGCTCGGCTCCTATTCGGTCGCCATCCAGCAACTCGTCGCGATCGCCCGCGCGCTCGAGGACGACACACGGGTGCTGGTGCTCGACGAGCCGACGGCGAGCCTCGACGCCAACGAGACGGCGCTCCTCTTCAAGATCGTGCGCGACCTCAAGGCGCACGGCATCGCCATCGTCTTCATCACCCATTTCATCGATCAGGTGTACGAAATCGCCGACCGCATCTCGGTGCTGCGCAACGGCCGCCTTGTCGGCTGCGCTTTGGTCGCCGAGCTTCCGCCGGCGAAAATGATTCCGCTGATGCTGGGACGCGAGCTCGAGCGCACCGAAGAGCGCGCGGCGAGGGCGGAGTCGACCGTCGAGGAAAGACCGATCCTGGTCGCCGAGGGGTTGGGGCGGCGTCGCGTCATGGCGCCGTTCGATCTCACCCTGCGCGCGGGCGAAGTCGTCGGACTTTCGGGACTGCTCGGGTCCGGCCGCACCGAGGTCGCCAAGCTGGTTTTCGGCGCGATCAAGCCCGATTCCGGACAGCTCACGGTCGGGGGCGAACCGGTGACGTCGGCCTCGCCGAGCCGCTCGCTCCATCTCGGCGTCGCCTTCTGTCCCGAGGACCGCAAGGCCGAGGGCGTGTTCAGCGAACTGACCGTGCGCGAGAACATCATTCTAGGCCTGCAGTCCAAGCGCGGCTGGCTCAGACGCCTCTCTCACGCCGAGCAGGAGGCGCTGGCGCAGGAGATGATCAAGGCGCTGGCGATCGCCACGCCCGACGCCGACAAGCCGGTCGGGCAATTGTCGGGCGGCAACCAGCAGAAGGTCGTGCTCGCGCGCGCGCTCACCGCCGAGCCGCGCATCCTCATCCTCGACGAGCCGACGCGCGGCATCGACGTCGGGGCGCACGCGGAAATCGTCGCGCTGATCCGCAGGCTCTGCGCCCAGCGGGCTCGCGCTGCTGGTCGCCTCGTCCGAACTCGACGAGCTCGTCGCCGTCAGCGACCGGATCGCCGTGCTGCGAGACCGACGCAAGATCGGCGAGATCGAGGAGCGGGACATCGACCGCCAGACCATCATCGACACGATCGCGGGCGCGGGAACGTGAAGCACTCGGCCGAGATCCAGGCGGAGGCGGCGGCCCTTTCCAGGCTGCGCGCAATCTTCGCGCCACCGCGCGGTCTGGCCGATCGTCGCGCTCGCGCTGATCTTCATCGTCGATGGAATCATCTCGCCGGGCTTCTTTCAGATTCGCATCGTCGAGGGCCGGCTGTTCGGCAACCTGATCGACATTCTCTACCGCGCCGTGCCGACCGCGCTGGTCGCGCTCGGCATGGCCGTGGTCATCGGCACCAAGGGCATCGATCTTTCGGTCGGCGCGATCATCGCCATTGTCGGCGCGGTCATCACCTGGCGCATTCACGCCGGCGACCCGCACGGCCTGGTGCTTCTGATCGCGCTCGGCGCGGGCCTCGCCTGCGGCTTATGGAACGGATTCCTGGTCGCCGTCCTCGACATTCAGCCGATCATCGCGACGCTGATCCTGATGACTTCGGGACGCGGCATCGGCCTGATGATCAACCTCCTCTACGGCGGCACCAATCCGAGTTTCACCAGCCCGTTGCTGCAGGGCCTGAGCGTCGGCCACATCGGGCTCATTCCGACGCGCCTTATCCTGTTCGCCGCGATTTTCATCGTGCTGTGGCTGCGTGATCCGGCGCACGGCGTTCGGGCTGTTCCTCGAATCGGTCGGCGGCAACCCGGCCGCGGCCAAGATCGTCGGCATCAACGCGCGCCTGATCATCTACGCGGCCTACCTCATCTCCGGGCTCTGCTCCGGCTGGGCGGGCGTCGTCCTCGCGGCCGACACCCACACTTCCGATCCCGTCAGCATCGGCCTCTACATCGAGCTCGACGCGATCCTCGCCGTGGTGATCGGCGGCGGCTCGCTCGCCGGCGGCCGCGTCTATCTCGGCATGACGCTGCTCGGCGTGCTGGTCATCCAGGCGCTGACGACCTCGATCCTGACCAGCGGCCTGCCGCCGGAATACAATCTGGTGGTCAAGGCGATCGTGGTCATCATCGTGCTGCTGCTGCAATCGACCAGCATCTGCGCGTCGCGCTCTACAATGCTTTCGCGAGGACGAAGCGATGAACGAGAAGTACCTCCCGCTTCTTGCGACGATCGCCGTGTTCGTCGCGCTGTTTCTCATCGGCGGCGTCCTCTACAACAATTTCCTCTCGACCGCTCGGTGCTCGGCGACATCCTCGCCGACAACGCCTTCATCATCACGGCGGCGATCGGCACGACCTTCGTCATCCTTTCCGGCGGCATCGACCTTTCGGTCGGCTCGATGATCGGTTTCGTCGGCGTGGTGATCGCCAATCTCGACCTCGCCGGATGGCATCCGCTCGTGTCGGCCGCGATGATGCTGGCGTTCGGGCTCGCCGTTCGGCGCGCTGCAGGGGCTGATCATCGACTTCTGCGAGATTCAGCCGTTCATCGTGACGCTCGCCGGCCTCTTCCTGCTGCGCGGCGGCTGCTTCATGATCAACCTCGATTCGGTGCCCGATCCACCACCCGTTTGTCGCCTGGTATTCGTCGTCTGAGCATTCCGTTGCCTGGAGACGGCGAGTTGCACAGTTCCGCCGTCGTCATGCTGATCGCGCTCGATCGCCGCGATCGCGATCGCCCACTTCACCCGCTTCGGCGCCAACGTCTACGCCATCGGCGGCGACAGGACTTCGGCGACGCTGATGGGCGTGCCGATGCGGCGCACGATGGTCGGCATCTATGCGCTCGGCGGCTTCTACAGCGCGCTCGGCGGCGTGATCTATGCGTTCTACACCTCGTCGGGCTATCCGCTCGCCGGCACGGGCAACGAACTCACCGCGATCGCCTCGGTGGTTCTCGGCGGAACGATGCTGACCGGCGGCATCGGCATGGTCGCCGGCACCCTGTTCGGCGGCATGATCCTCGGCCTGATTGCGACCATCATCGATTTCAACGGCTCGCTGAACGGCGCCTGGATCATGATCATCAGCGGCGTTCTTCTGTTCATCTTCATCGTGATGCAAAGATCGCTGGTCGGTTCGCTCCGCCTGCGGGGCGCGGCCTGAGGCGCCAAAGTCATGACACGCATGGCAAGCCCTCCTCCTCCGTCGTCAAGCGGCGACGGATCGCGTCCGCGCATGCCGTCGCCGGCCGGCTGGCGGCATGGGCGCGACGATCCCGCCTTCGAGCGCAACATTTACAGCCAGCTGGCCGGCCGGCTCGGGCAGGAGATCGTCGCCGGCCTCTATCCGGCCGGTTCGCTGCTGCCGAACGCGCAGGAGATGTGCGCGCGGTTTTCCGTGTCGCGCACGGCGCTCCGGGAGGCCTACAGCATCCTCAGCGCCAAGGGGCTGATCGTCGCCCGGCCGAAGATCGGCACGCGGGTCCGCCCGAAAGCCGAGTGGAACCTGCTCGATCCGGAGGTGCTCGCCTGGCACTTGGCGGCGACGCCGAGCGAGCATCTGGTCGACGAACTGTTCGCCCTCGGCAGATGGTCGAACCGCCGGCCGCGGCGCTGGCGGCGGCCGCGCCGTCTGCGCGACACCGTCGCAGCGGATCGCCGAAGCCTACGGCCGGATGGAGCGGTTCAAGAACGGCGCGGGCGACCTGATCGGCGCCGACCTCGACTTTCACATGGCGATTCTCGAGGCGTCCGGAAACCGGTTCCTGGCTGCGCTCGGCGGCCTCATCCACACCGCGCTCGAATGCACGTTCCGGCTGAGCTGGCGCGGCGCGGCGGGCATCCAGGATAACCGCCTGGTTCAGCATCGAGCAGTGTTCGAGGCGATCAGCGACGGCGACCCCGGAGCGCGCCCGCGAGCGGATGGCCGAGCTGTTGCGGGACTCGATCGGCGACGTGCGCGAATACCTGCGCCAGCGCGACGAAGCCTTAGGCGTCGAGGCGGCGCCGTGAGCTGGTCCTTCGGTCAAGGTCAGGCGGCCATCATTCGGGCGAGCGCCCGCCGCAACGGCTCCGTCGCAATCGGCTTGTACATCATCTCGAAGCCGCTCGCGGCGATCGCGGCGATGTTTTCCGTGGCGGTGTCTCCGGTGAGAACGAGGGTCGGCAGCCGGCGGTTCGATCGCCGTTGGATTTCCTGCGCCGTTTCCACGCCAGTCCGACCGGCGCCCAGCCGCTGGTCCGTGACGACGCAGCCGAAGCGCCAACCGTCCCGTTCAGCAATGTCCAGCGCCTGTTCGCCATCGGACGCCGCGACGGTCTCGTAGCCCCATTGCGCCAACAGCGCCTCGAGCCCATGCCGCACGGTCACATTGTCCTCGACGATCAGGATGCGGCCGCCGGGGTCCTGCAAGTCGCCGGCGCTTTCGTCGACCGCGACGGGCGTGGAGTTGGCCGCCGGCAGGACCAGCGAGAACCGGGATCCCTTCCCTTCCCTCGAATACACTTCGATTGCCGCGTCGATCAGCGTCGCGATCCGCTCAACGATCGCCAGCCCAAGCCCAAGGCCGAGCCCCAGTTGGCGGCCCGGATTGTTGATCTGGACGAACTCCTCGAAAATGTCCTTGCGCCTGTTCTCGGGAACACCGATTCCCGTATCGACCACATCGACACGGATGCGCTCGCCCCTTCGCCTCAGCCCGATCAGGACACCGCCGCTCGGCGTATATCGCAGCGCGTTTTCGATCAGGTTGCGCAGCGCGCGTTCCAGCAGCGACGGATCGGCTTTGGCCCAGAGCTGGCGAGCCGCGACCCTTAGGGCGAGACCGAGCCCGTCGGCCTTCGGCGCGTATTCGAGCGCGAGACGGCGCAAGAGGACGCCGAGGTCGACCGCCTCGGGCTTCGCCTCGATGCCCGCGTCGAACCGCGAGATGTCGAGAATGGCGTTCAGAAGCCCGTTCAACCCTTCGAGCGACCCGCGCATCCTTTCCAGGGTGTCGAGCGCTTGCGGGTTGCCGTCGATCTGGCGCTCGGCCAGGGCCATCTGGAAGACCAGCGACTGCACGGGTTGGCGGAGATCGTGGCTGGCCGTCGCGATGAACTTCGACTTGGCCTGGTTGGCCCGCTCGGCTTCCTGCCTCGCTCTGTTCAGCGCTTCCCGCGCCTCGACCTGCGGAGTCAACATCGAGGTTGGTGACGAATATCCGCTCGGGCCGGCCGTTGGTTCGAGGTCGGCCTCTCCCACGCTCCGGATCCACCGGGTCGCCCCATTGTCGCCGACAACGCGAAACTCGGATTCGACAACCGGGTATTCGCCGGAAAGGGCAGAGCGGATCTTCTCGCCAACGCCGGCGCGGTCCTCCGGCGCGACATGGGCGATGAGGCGGGCGAGAGCCGAACTCACGTCCAGGACGCCGTCGTCACGTAGCGGAGCGTAGCCCATGACGCTCGCATAGTTCTCCGCGGCCGTGGCGAGACCGGAGCGCAAATCGAATTCCGCGTAGGTTAGTTGCCCTGCGTCAACCGCATGACGCAAGCGATTTTGACTTCGGCGCAGAGCGGCTTCGTTTTCCAGGGCGGAAAGCTCAGCGCGTTTTCGGTCGGTGATGTCGAGATGGATGCCCGACGTCTGGAGCGGCGTCCCGTCGTCGGCGAACTCCATTTTGCCGAGCCCCGCGAGCCAGCGAATCTCGCCGGAAGGCAAAACGACGCGGTACTCCAGCTTGATCTCCGACGTACGCTTTTCCAGCGCGTCTTCGAGAGCGGCGACCAACCCGTCCCGATCGTCGGAATACACGCTCGCCAGCCATTCCGCATAGGATGGTTTTACGGTTTCCGGATCGCGTCCGTGGAGTGCGTAGGCTTCCGGCGAGCACTCCGTTTCGCAGGTCACGATGTTCAGTCTCCAGGCCGCCGCGCGCGCGCCCTGGAGGGCAAGCCTGAGCTGTTCTTCGCTTCGCCTCAGCGCCTCGTCCTTGAGATTGTGGGCGGTGACGTCGTGCATGATCGTCGACGCGCCGACAATCGACCCGATGAGATTCCTCATCGGCGCGATCGAGAGCGAAACGTCGACGACGCTTCCGTCCTTGGCGAGGCGCTTCGTCTCGAAATGCTCGAGGCTTTCGCCGGCGCGAATCCGTTCCAGGATCAGGTCTTCCTCGCCGAGGCGTTCCGGAGGGAAGATGCGATCGATCGAGCGACCGATCATTTCCTCGGCGCGGTAGCCGAGGAGCCGCGTCGCTCCCGCGTTCCAACTCGTGACAATCGACTCCAGAAGTTTTTGAGACGATCGCATCGTTCGAGTTTTTCACCACAGCCGCAAGGTGCGCCGCCTCCGCCTCCGCCTCCTTTTTCGACGAGACGTCTTCGACGGTCAGGATGATGCCGCCGATCCGGCCGTCGTCATTGCGCCAGGGACACGCCGCCCATTTAACCCATTGGACTCGGCCGTCCGGTCGGCGGAACGGTTCGCCGTCGGAGCTTTCGCTGGCTCCTGCAAGGCACCGGCGGTGGACCGCTCTCCAGGCCGCAGGAATTCCGGCAACGACGTCGTAGTGCAGCATCCCCACAGGCGGGCGGTCGAGGCCGGCGTGCCTCATCCACCGGTCGCTCACGGCGAGGTAGCGCATCTCCGAATCGAACACCGCCATCGCTACCGGCGCATTGGCGATGAACGCGCCGGACTGGGCTCCGGCGCGCGGCCCCCTTTTCAGTTTCCTGCTTCTCAACACGACGGGCGCAACACGATCCGCGAGACTTCGACCTTATCGCGGATCGTGCCCATAGTAAATTTTGTGGATATCCAAAAGCTCCGTAAACTTGATAGAAGAGCTCGGCAATAAATTTCCGACCGCCTGGCGTCTGGTCTTTCTGCGCGATCCGCAACTGCCCGCTTCGCGTCGCCTCCTTCCGTGGGTTGCCTGACGGCGAAGTTCCGCCTTCCGGACCCCGGGCGTCAGCAAGGGCGGCAACCCAAAAGGCGCAGCGACGCAAGGCAACATTGTCTTGCCACGCGAAGAGCTATGTTCTATATTTGTTCTCATCGGAGAAAAGCGCGCCCCGTGTCCGATTGCGCGAAGCCGCGCCGTCCGACCCCAGTTCAAGAGGGAACAACTGATCGTGAACTCTGTCAGCCGGGGCATCTTCGTCGTCGTCGCCCGGAATTTCCGCTGCAAGACGCTGAAAACATTGAATTCACGCCCGGAATTGAGGCGACCCCGGACGCCGAGAACACTGTCGGGCGCGCTTTCGCCTGAGGCGGCGATTCCAACCGCGAGGCAAGGCCAACGGCGGCCCCCATATGAGGACGAGGATGGTGGCAGGCAGTTACGCTCGCCCGGAAATTCCGTCGCAAGCTCATGAAAAGCTTGAATCCGCGCTCGAGAAAGCCACCGGGTCGGCGTCCTGCGCAGCTTCAAATCAGAATTTTCGGGCCCAGCGCCAGATCGCCCATTGCCGGCGGAGCGCCGAGGGCTCGGCGGGCGGTTCGAACGGCCGCGCCGCGTTGCGCTCGAGCCGGTCGAGGTCGAGCTCACGGCTCCCGAGGGGAACGAAGGCCGGCAGGATCGGCGACGGCGACGCCTTGAGCCGCCGCTCGGCCTCCGCGAGGCGGTCGCGCGCGAGCGCGCGAAGTTCAGCGCGTCGCCGCGACGACGCCCGGACTTGCGCGTCCGGGCGTCGAAGTCCGCGCGGGTCGCGCCATTCCGGCTGGCGACGTCGGTCGGAAAGAGCCTTCCCCAGGCGCCCCGCCTCGGAAGAGAGGCCGGCGAGCAGGCGCGAGAGCCCAAGCGCCGAGCCGGCGGCCGCGCTGCGCTTCCGTCTCGTCGAGATCCCGCCCGCCGGCCGCGATGCGAGAGGCGAGCCGCAGCCGGGCGCCCTCGCTCTCGGCGGCGTACTCCTCGAAGGCCGCAAGGGGAAAGTCCTGCGGCGGCGCGATTTCCGTCAGGCGCGCGTCCAGCATCGCCTCGATCGCCTCCGCGCGGCAGAGCGAACGCCGCGATCGCGGCGCGCATCGCAAGCGCCGCCGGACTGCCCCCCGCCTCCGCATCGCCCGCCGCCGAGCGCCGCCTCCCGCCACCACGCGAGCCGCAGCGCCGCCAGATTGGGGTCGCGGGCCCGCAGTCGCGCCTGGCGGATTTCGTGGTCGAAGGTGGCCAGCGCGAAGGAGCGCGTCCCGGCTGCCGGCGGGCGCGTAGAGCGCGCCGAGCCATTGGTCGCGCGCGTTCTCCCGCGCCAGCGCCGCGCAGTGCCTGAAGGCTTCCGCCAGCGTTCCGGCGCTGATCGGCTCGGAAGCCGTCACGGCGTCGCGATCAGGACCGCCGCGACCCGGCGGTCGCTCGGACTGCATGATGTTGTAGACCCGCAGCGCCGGACCGGTCGCCATGACCTCGAACCGCAGGCCCGCCTCGCGCAGCGCCGCCCGCAACGGCTTTGGCGCGAGCGCCGAGTCGCTCTCCCGCGCCGATGACGAGGAACTCGATCGAGCCCGGTCGCTCGGCCAGTTCCGCGAACAGCGGCGCCGAGCGAGCGCGCGTCGAGGTCGTCGATCGTCGGCGGCGTCGATCGGCCGCACGCCCTGCGGCGTCGCGAGGATCGAGCCCTGATGCGCCATGCCGGCGAAGGCGAACCCGCCGCCGCCGTGCGCGGCGATCACGTGGCTTCCCGGCGCGAAGGGCGCGGCAGGGCTGGAAGACGTCACGCCTTGGCGTCCGCCGCCGTCGCGTCCGCCGCCTCGGCCTCCTTGTCCTTCTTGTCGAACACGTCGCGCGCGGACGCCCATGTAGATCAGCATCGGCGAGCAGATGAAGATCGACGAGTAGGTGGCGACGAAAATGCCCCAGATCATCGCCGCCGAGAACGAGCGGATGACGTGCCCGCCGAGGAAGAACAGGGCCAGCAGCGCCAGGAACACGGTCGTCGCGGTCATGATGGTGCGCGGCAGCACCGCGTTGATCGACATGTCGATGATCTCCGCGGTCGACAGGCGCTTGTACTTGCGCATCACTTCCCGGATGCGGTCGAGCACGACCACCGTCTCGTTCAGCGAGTAGCCGACGATGGTCAGGATGGCGGCGATCGAGGTCTGGTTGAACTCGATCTGGGTGACGCAGAAGAACCCGACCGTCAGCAGCAGGTCGTGCATGGTGCCGATGATCGCGCCGACAGCGAATTGCCACTCGAACCGGAACCAGAGGTAGGTGAGCACGGCGAGGATCGCCACGACGACGCCGAGCGTGCCGCTCTGCACCAGTTCGGCCGAGACGCTCGGGCCGACCGAGTCGACGCTGCGGAACTCGTAATCGCTGTCAGAACGCGTCGCGCAGCTTGGCGATCGCCGTCTGCTGGCCCTGCTCGCCGCCCGGCTGCACGTTGAGGCGCAGCAGGACGTCGGCGTCCGAGCCGATCTGCTGCACCTCGACCGGCCCGAGGCCCAGGCCCTCGGCCTTGGAGCGGATATCGGCGATATGCGCCTCGCCGTTCTTGGCGCGGATGTCGACCTGTGTGCCGCCGGCGAAGTCGATGCCGAAATTCATGCCCACGAACAGGAACATCAGCACCGAGATGATCGACAGCGCCGCCGACAGCGGATAGCTCACGCGGCGGAACCGCATGAAGCCGAATTTGGTGTTCTCGGGCGCGAGACGAAGGAGTTTCATGGCGCTGGTCCCGGAACCGGCGCGCTCAGATCGGAATCTTGGTCGGCCGCACGCGGCGATACCAAAGTGCGATCATCATCCGCGTCATCGTCACCGCGGTGATGATCGAGGTGATGATGCCGAGGCCGAGCGAGACGGCGAAACCGCGAACCGCGCCCGAACCGAACAGATAGAGGATGAGCGCGGCCACGAACATCGTGACGTTGGAATTGACGATGGTGGCGAAGGCGCGCTTGAAGCCGGCGTCGAGCGCCGAGAGCACCGAACGGCCGAGATGCGCCTCCTCGCGGATGCGCTCGTAGATCAGCACGTTCGAATTGACCGCCATGCCGATGGTGAACACGATGCCGGCGATGCCCGGCAGGGTCAGCGTCGCGCCGAGCAGGACCATCGAGGCGAAGATGAGCAGAATGTGCACCGCGAGCGCGAGGTCGGCGAAGATGCCGAAAATGCCGTAGGTCGCGATCATGTAGACGACCACGAGGATTGCGCCGACATAGGACGCCCGCTTGCCGGCGTCGATCGAATCCTGGCCGAGGCCCGGCCCGACCGTGCGCTCCTCGACCACGGTGAGCTTGGCCGGCAGGGCGCCGGCGCGCAGCAGGATCGCGAGGCTGCTGGCCTCGTCGAGCGTGAAATTGCCGGTGATCTGGCCGGTGCCGCCGGTGATCGGCGAGCGGATGACCGGCGCCGAGATGACCTTGCCGTCGAGCACGATGGCGAACGGCCGGCCGACATTCTCGGTCGTGACCTGGCCGAACTTCTGGCCGCCGCGCAGGTTGAAGCGGAAGGTGACGTCGGGCTCGCCGCTCTGCTGGTCGAAGCTCTGCTGCGCGTCGACCAGATCCTCGCCGTCGACCATGATGCGCTTCTGCACGGTGATCGTCCCGCCGCCCTTCTGCATCGGCAGCGTCTCGACCTCGTTCGGCGGATCGCCGGGGTCGGCGACGAGCTGGAAGTCGAGCTTGGCGGTCTGGCCGATGATCTCCTTGAGCTTGGTGGTGTCCTGAAGCCCCGGCACCTCGATCAGCACCCGGTTCACGCCCTGCTGGGCGATCATCGGTTTCCTTGGTGCCCATCGCATTGATGCGGCGGTTCAGGACCTCGATCGACTGCGTGACGGCGTGCCGCACCTTGTCGGCGATGGCCGCGTCGGTCAGCGTCAGCTGGACGCCGCTGTCGGTCTCCGACACATCGAGGGTGCGGCCGTTGCCGCCGGCGAGCGGGCCGCCGATCGGCTGGCTCAGCGCCTGCAGCAGAGCTGTAGGCCTTGTCGCGCTCGGCCTGGTCGGCGATGCGCACGAGAACGCCGCGCGGCTGGGTGGCGATGCCGCCCGAAAGCGCGATCTTGCCGTCGCGCATCTTCTGACGGACGTCGTCGCGCAGCGCCTCGACCTGGGACTTGACGACGGAGGCGTCGTCGACCTGCATCAGCATGTAGGCGCCGCCCTGAAGGTCGAGGCCGAGGACGATCTGGCGCAGGGGAATGAAGCCCGGAACGCGCGCGGCGAGCGCATCGACCACATCGGGCGACATGAAGCTCGGAATGACGAGCAGGATCGCCGCGGCCACAAGCGCCAGGACCGAAGCCAATTTCCAGGGGGCGAAACGGAGCATCGGGCTCTCAATCTATTACGGGCTGAGCGCGATCAGGCGCGTCAGGCTTTCGCCGCGTCCTTGACCGGCTCGCCCTTGGCGCGGACCTCCGCGATGCCGGAGCGGGCCAGACGAACCTTGACGTTGGGGGCGACCTCGAGTTCGACCTCGTTGTCGTCGACGGCCTTGCTGATCTTGCCGATGAGGCCGCCGGTGGTGACGACGGTGTCGCCGCGCTTGGCCGCCTGCACCAGCTCGCGCTGCTCCTTCGCCCGGCGCTGCTGCGGCCGCCAAAGCACGAAATAGACGATCGCGATCATCGCGACGATTGGCACGAGCTGGACGACCGTGTCGTTCATGCCCGCCGGCAAGCCGCCGGCGGTCTGGGCGAAGGCTTCGGTTATGAACACGGGACGAGGGCTCCGGCGACGCGAAAGCCGCGCCGTTTCATCAGGGGGTCACACGAAAAGCGTCGCATATATATCCGCGCGCCTTGCGAAAGCAACGCCGCAGGCTCGGACGAACCCTGCACGGAATCCATTGGCGTCGGCGCAGGTGGGCTCCACGGTCGTAGTCCAAGCCTCTATAAGCGAATCACGCTGACGGAGCGTGCGCCGCCGCGGGCGGCGATATTCGAGGGAACGGACAATGAACAAGCAACTGGCGGAATTCATAGGAACCTTCGCCCTGGTGTTCTTCGGCTGCGGGACGGCGGCGATCGGCGGCATGGGAACCGGCGCGACCGCGGTCGATCTGCTCGGCATCGCCAGCGCCTTCGGCTTCGCGATCGTCGCCATGGCCTACGGCATCGGCCCGATCTCCGGCTGCCACGTCAATCCGGCGGTCAGTTTCGGCGTGTTCGTCGCCGGCCGCATGAGCGCGGCCGAGATGGTCGAGCTACTGGGTCGCCCAGGTGCTCGGCGCGCTGGTCGGCGCGGGCGTGCTCTATCTGATCCTGTCCGGCAAGGCCTCGGGCTGGACCGGGGGCTTGGGCCAGAACGGCTGGGGTCACGGCTACCTCGGCGAGTACAACGTCCTCTCGGCCTTTGTGTACGAGGTGGTTGCGACGTTCCTGTTCCTCGTCACCATCCTCGGCGTCACCCATCCCTTCACGCCGAAGGGCTTCGCCGGCCTCGCCATCGGCCTGACGCTGGCGGCGATCCATCTCGTCGGGATCAACATCACCGGCACCTCGGTCAATCCGGCGCGCTCGATCGGCCCGGCGCTGGTCGGCTTCGCCTCCAACCCGCAACGTGTCGCGCAGCTCTGGCTGTTCATCATCGCCCCGCTGATCGGCGCGGGCCTCGCCGGCATCCTCTACCGCGAAGGCGCGTTGCTCGATCAGCCGAAGGCGTGAGCCTGACCGACTTGAAACGTCGGGCGCGGCGGGCCAAAAGCCCGCCATGCTCCATATCAACGGCCTCACCTACCGGCTCGGCGAGCGCCTGCTGATCGACGGCGCGACCGCGGCGCTGCCGAGCGGCGCGCGGGTCGGCCTCGTCGGCCGCAACGGCGCCGGCAAGACGACGCTCTTCCGGCTGATCCGCGGCGAGCTCTCGCCCGAGGCGGGCTCGATCACCGTACCCAAGGGCGCGCGGCTCGGCAGCGTCGAGCAGGAGGCGCCGGGCGGGACGGAGACGCTGATCGACTTCGTGCTCGATCGCCGACGCCGAGCGCGCGGCGCTGATCGCGGAGGCCGAGAGCGCCAGCGATCCCGAGCGGATCGCCGACATCCAGACGCGCCTCGTCGACATCGACGCCCACGCCGCGCCGGCCCGCGCGGCGCGCATCCTCAGCGGCCTCGGCTTCGACGAGGCGGCGCAGAACCGGCGCGCTCTCCGAATATTCCGGCGGCTGGCGGATGCGGGTCGCGCTCGCCGCGGTGCTGTTCTCCGAGCCGGACATCCTGCTGCTCGACGAGCCGACCAACTACCTCGACCTCGAGGGCGTGCTGTGGCTCACCGACTATCTCAAGACCTGCCCTTCGACGATCGTCGTCATCAGCCACGACCGCGACCTGCTCGACGACGTCGCCGACCACATCCTGCATCTCGACCGCGGCAAGCTCACGCTCTGGACCGGCGGCTACACCAGCTTCGAGCGCCAGCGCCGCGAGCAGCAGGCGCTTCAGGGCAAGATGCTGAAGAAGCAGGAGGAGCGGCGCGCCCACCTGCAGGCTTTCGTCGACCGTTTCCGCGCCAGCGCGACCAAGGCGACCCAGGCCCAGTCGCGCCTCAAGATGCTGGCCAAGATGGAGCCGATCGCGGCGGTGGTCGACGAGACCGTGCTGCCGTTCAAATGGCCGCCGGTCGCCAGAAAGCTGAGCCCGCCGATCGTGACGATGGAGAAGGTCAGCGCCGGCTACGGCGACCGGGTCGTGCTGTCGCGACATCGACCTCACGCTCTCCAACGACGACCGGATCGGGCTTCTCGGGGCGAACGGCAACGGCAAGTCGACCTTCGCCAAGCTGATCGGCGGCCGGCTGGCGCCGATGGCGCGGCAAGATGGTGCGGGCGAACAAGCTCGAGAGCGGCTTTTTCGCCCAGCATCAGGTCGACGACCTCGAGCCCGGCGGCACGCCCTACACCCACGTGGCCGAGCGGATGCGCGGAGAAGCGGAGTCGAAGATCCGCGGCCGGGCGGCGCTGATCGGCTTTTCCGGCGCGCGCGCCGACACGCGGATCGAGGCGCTTGTCGGGCGGCGAGAAGGCGCGGCTGCTCATGGGCCTTGCGACCTTCGACGGGCCGCAGCTCCTCATCCTCGACGAGCCGACCAACCACCTCGACATCGACAGCCGCGGCCGAGCTGATCGAGGCGATCAACGACTACGAGGGCGCCTGCATCATCGTTTCGCACGACCGGCGGCTGCTCGAGGCCTGCGTCGACCGGCTGTGGCTGGTCGCGGACGGCACGGTGAAGCCGTTCGAGGGCGACGTCGCCGACTACGGCCGCTTCGTCCTCGGCCAGGGCGCGCCGAGCGCCGCAGAAGAAGCGGGCCCGCGCCGCCAAAGCCCGCGCAGGGCTCGACGCGGAAGCGCGACGCAGGGGCCGCTGAAGCGCGAGCTCGCGGCGCTCGAGGACAAGATGACCCGCTTCCAGGACCTGCTGCGCCGGGTCGACGAGGCGCTGGCGCAAGCGGGCGCCTCCGGCGGCGACGCGCTCAAGATGGCCGAGCTTGCCGCCCGCCGCGGCGACCTCGAACGGGCGCTCGCGGCCGCCGAGGAGGCCTGGCTCGAACTGTCGGAAGCGGGCGAGGGAGGATGAGCGGCGGCCGAAGATCGGTCGCTGCAGGCCTGGCAAGGCACGGCCGTTTTCAGAGGGTTAAGCGCACAAAAGTGTCACGAAATCGTGCACGCGGCGCGCTCGGCGAGCGCGCCCCATAAAATAATAACATTTTATATATGTGTGCTCTCTTTTGGCTTCCTGACGCCCATTGAATTCCTACAAATCCGATCCATGTTATGGATATAACACCTTCACCAGCACCGTGGGATGGAGCGCCGACCGCTTGCGGAGGGCGCGGTTCTTGCGTGTTGACTTACGTCCGGCGCCGTCGCGCCCCATCGATCTTTCGGAGGCTTACCTTCATGCCCACGCTTTTCGATCCGCTGACGCTTGGCGATCTCACGGTCCCGAACCGCATCTTCATGGCGCCCTTGACGCGCAACCGCTCGACCATGCCGGGCCGGGTCCCCAATGCGCTGATGCGCGACTATTATGTGCAGCGCGCCTCCGCCGGCCTCATCCTCACCGAGGCGACCTCGGTGACGCCGCAGGGCGTCGGCTATCCGCGCACGCCGGGCATCTGGTCGGACGAGCAGGTCGAGGGCTGGCGGGGCGATCACCGAGGGCGTCCACGCCGCGGGCGGCCGGATATTCATGCAGCTCTGGCACGTCGGCCGCATTTCCGATCCGGTCTATCTCGACGGCGCGCTGCCGGTGGCGCCGAGCGCCATTCAGCCCAAAGGCCATGTCAGCCTCATCCGCCCGCAGAAGCCCTACGTCACGCCGCGCGCGCTCGAGACCGCAGAAATTCCGGGCGTGATCGCAGCCTATCGCAAGGGCGCCGAGAACGCCAAGGCCGCCGGCTTCGACGGGGTCGAGATCCACGGCGCCAACGGCTATCTGCTTGACCAGTTCCTGCAGGACGGCTTCGAACAAGCGGACCGACCGCTACGGCGGACCCGATCGAGAACCGCGCCCGGCTGCTGCTCGAAGTGACCGACGCGGTCGTCTCCGTCTGGGGCGCGGGGCGGGTCGGCGTTCATATCGCGCCGCGCGGCGACGCCCACGACGTCGGCGACAGCAACCTGCCGGCGACCTTCGGCTACGTCGCGAGCGAGCTCGGGGCGCGGAAGATCGCCTTTCTCTGCGCCCGCGAGTCGGTCAAGGAACCCCGCCTCGGACCGGCGCTGAAAAAGGCGTTCGGCGGCGTCTATGTCGCCAACGAGGGCTTCGACAAGGCTTCCGCGGACGCGGCGCTCAAGGCCGGCGAAGCCGACGCCGTCGCCTTCGGCAAGCTCTTCATCGCCAACCCCGACCTGCCCCATCGCTTCGCGCTCGGCGCGCCGCTCAACGCCTGGAACAGCGACACCTTCTACAGCGAAGGCGCGGCCGGCTACACCGACTATCCGGCGCTGCAAGAGGCGGCGGAGTAAACTCCTCACCCTCGTCCTGGGGAGCGATGCAAAGCATCGCGTCTCGAAGGACGCTCCAGTACGCGCCGGCGGCGCCGTCAGCGCCTTCTGGAATCGTCCTTCGAGACGCCCGCTACGCGGGCTCCTCAGGACGAGGGGGTTTGGTGTTGCGGCGCTGCGCCAGCGCGAGCAGGCCGTCGACGTCCAGCCTTCGCTCGACTTCCTCGGCGATCGCGTCCAGCGCGGCGTCGACGCTGGCGCCATAATCCTCGCGCCCGCTCGACGCGCCGAGACGGGCGAGCAGCGCGGCACGCAGGTCGGTCGAGGCGAACAGGCCGTGGCAGTAGGTGCCGATCACGCCGCCGTCCACGCTGACCGCGCCGTCGTTCGCGCCATCGTCCAGCACCGCGAAGGGACGCGCGGCGTCCGGCCCGGTCGTCACGCCCATGTGCATTTCGTAGCCGGAAAAAGCCGCGTCCAGCGCCCGGCCCGTCACGCGCCGCAGCGCCTTCTGCGGTCCGAGCTCGGTCTCGACGTCGAGCAGCCCGAGCCCCGCGACGGCGGCGGGCGCCCCTTCCAATCCGAGCGGGTCGGCGATGCGGCGCCCTAACATCTGGTAGCCGCCGCAGACGCCAAGGACGGCGCCGCCGCGGCGGCGATGGGCGAGGATGTCGATGTCCCAGCCGAACTCGCGAACGGCGGCCAGATCGGCGATCGTCGCCTTGGAGCCGGGCAGCACGACGAGCGCCGCTTCGGCGGGTATCGGTGTTCCCGGCGACACAAAAGCGACCTCGATATCGGGCTCGAGTTTCAGCGGATCGAGGTCGTCGAAGTTGGCGATGCGCGGAAGGATCGGGCAGACAATGAGCTTTCGCGTCGGCGTCAGCTTGCGACCGTGCTCCAGCACCACGGCGTCCTCGCTCGGCAGCCGTTTTGCGGCGGCGAGCCAGGGCAGGACGCCGTATCCGCGCCAGCCCGACAGCGTCTCGATCGCCGCATAGCCGTCGGCGAACAGGGCGGGATCGCCGCGGAATTTGTTGATGACAAAGCCGCGGATCATGGCGGCGTCGTCCGGATCGAGGACGGCGCGGGCGCCCACGATCGCCGCGATCACGCCGCCGCGGTCGATGTCTCCGACGAGCACGACGGGAATTTTCGCCTCCCGCGCGAAGCCCATGTTGGCGATGTCCCCGCTGCGCAAGTTGATCTCCGCCGGCGAACCCGCGCCCTCGACCACCACGAGGTCGCATTGCGCCTCCAGGCGGGCGTAGCTCGCCATCACCTCGGGCAGCAGGCTCCGTCGCGCCTCCTGGAAATTGGCCGAGCCGAGCGTTCCGCGCACCCGCCCGTGGACGATGAGCTGCGACGTGCGGTCGGCCTGGGGCTTGAGCAGCACTGGATTCATGTCGGTGTGCGGCTCGACCCTCGCGGCGATCGCCTGCAACGCCTGAGCGCGCCCGATCTCGCCGCCGTCCGCGGTCACCGCAGCGTTGTTCGACATGTTCTGCGGCTTGAACGGACGGACATTAAGCCCGCGGTTGACCAGCGCCCGGCAAAGGCCCGCAACCAGGGTCGACTTGCCGACGTCGGAGCCCGTGCCCTGCAGCATCAAACCGGCCATGTCGCCCCCACGCCTTCTTTGTTGAACGCAGCGCATCCCGCCAAGGCGTCGCCGACCCTCCGCCGCTGCGCGCTTGTGGGAACGCCGAAGCGCAGCAAGTCGGAATCCCAGCGAAACGGCCGTGTCAAAATTCCTTCCGCGCACAGCCGCGCGAAAACTTCGGCGGCGCCGGGCGCCGCCCGAGGCGGAAGAGTCGGGTCCGGCCGACGATCTCGAAACCGGCGCTGACCAGCGCCTTGTCGAGCCAGCGCGCGTCGTCTTCGAGGCGTCGGCGCGCCGCGTCGCGCCAGTTTTGGTCGGCCAGCGCCTGCGTCCCGACGACGATCGCCGGACCAGACACTGGCCACGGACCGAGCCCCACGCGGAGTTTTGCCGCATCCTCGGGCGGAGCAATCGCGAAGCCGAGGCGGAGCCCCGCCAGCCCATAGGCCTTGCCGAACGACCTCAGCACGATCGTCGCCGGCAGGCGCTCGCCCGCGACCGATTCGGCCTCGAAATCCATGAACGCTTCGTCGACGATCAGCCGTCGCCCCCCGCGCGACAGCCGGTGAGCCGTGTCGCTCAACCGGCGGCGGGAGACCATCCGGCCGTCGGGATTGTTGGGGTTGGCGACGACGACCTGCGCAGCGGTCGCGGCGTCGAGATCGCTGACGATCTCGATCGTTACGCCGGCGGCCTTCCACGCCCGTTCGAACTCGCCGTAGGTCGGGCCGACGATGGAAACCGCAGACGTCGGGAAGAGCCGCGGCAGGATCTGCAAAAGCGCCTGCGTTCCCGCCGCCGCCGCGATGCGCTCGGGCTCGGCGCCGTAAGCCGATCCGGCCGCCGCTTGCAGCGCCTCCAGCGCGCTCGGTTCGGGCAGGCGCGACCAGACCTCCGCCGATAAATCGGGCATGGGATAGCCGACCGGGTTGAGGCCGGTCGAAAGATCGATCCAGGGCGGGTGCGCCCCGGGAAAGGCCCGCATCGCCGATTTGATATCGCCGCCATGCTCGAATAGGCGCTGCATCGCTGCCTGCTGCGAATCGCGTTGAGGATCCCTCGTCACATGATTGCCCTCGCGCCTTTCGATCCCGCTCAAAACCTCGGCTTGGCGCTGGCGGCGCTCGCCCTCGAAGCGCTCGCTGGATATCCCGAAGCGCTGTTCGACGCGATAGGCCATCCTGTCGCCTGGCAGGGTCGCGTGCTCTCGGCCTGCGAACGACGCCTCAATTGCGGCGCGCCGCTGCGGCGCCGGATCAATGGCGTCGTGACCCTGCTCGGTCTGCTCGCAATCTCCGCCGCCCCGGCGGCGCTCATGCAAGCGTTTTGGGGCCGCGGTAACTTCGGGCTCGTCGCCCTCGCCGTGCTCGCCGCCTCGCTGCCGGCGCAGCGCAGTCTTCACGATCACGTGCGGCGCGTCGCAGAGGCGCTCGAGGGCGAGGGCCTCGAAGCCGGGCGGAGCGCGGTGTCGCGGATTGTCGGGCGCGACCCGGCCGCGCTCGACAAGGCCGGGGTCGCGCGCGCGGCGATCGAGAGCCTTGCCGAGAACTTCTCCGACGGCGTCGTGGCGCCGGCTTTCTGGCTGGCCGTCGCCGGCCTGCCCGGCGGCGTCGCCTACAAGGCGGTCAACACCGCCGATTCGATGATCGGCCACAAGACCCCGCGCTATCTCGACTTCGGCTGGGCGGCGGCGCGCTTCGACGATCTCGTCAATCTGCCGGCCTCGCGGCTGGCGGCGCTCTGGATTGTGCTCGCGGCGGTCACGCGCGGTGACGCCCGCGCCGCGGTCGCGACCGTGTTGCGAGACGCCCGCCGCCACCGCTCGCCGAACGCCGGCTGGCCCGAGGCGGCGTTCGCCGGCGCGCTCGGACTGAAACTCGCGGGGCCGCGCGTCTATGGCGGCGAGCGGGTCGAGGACGCGTTCATGGGCTCGGGGCGGCGCGAGGCGACCGCCGCCGACATTCGCGCCGCGCTCGCGCTCTACCGGCGCGCATGCCGGGTCCAGTGGGCGGCGCTCGCCGCGATCTTCGGACTGCTCGTGGCGGTGCGGTAATGCCTCGGACCCCATGCTGAGGAGCGACGCACAGCGCCGCGTCTCGAAGCAGGGTCCAGCACGCGGCGACATTGGAGCTCGCTGGAGCGTCTTCGACAAGCTCAGGACGAGGTCGAGAATGCGGTTTGCGGGCGCGTCAAAACTCGATTCCCGCCTGCGCCTTCACGCCGGCGGCGAACGGGTGCTTGACCGCGCTCATCTCGGTCACGCAGTCGGCCGCCGCGATCAGCTCCGGCTTCGCATTGCGGCCGGTCACGACGACATGGAGCGTCGGCCGGCGGCTTTGAAGCGCCGCGACCACCTCGTCGACCGGCAGTTGGCCCAGGTGCAGCGCGACGTTGAGTTCGTCGAGCACGACGAGGCGGATCTCGGGATCGGCGATCAGTTCGAGCGCGGCCCGCCAGCCGGCTTGCGCGGCGGCGATGTCGCGATCGCGATCCTGGGTCTCCCAGGTGAAGCCCTCGCCCATCGTGCGCCAGGTCAGGAGATCGTCGAACCGGGCGAAGGCGCGCTTTTCGCCGGTGTCCCAGGTTCCCTTGATGAACTGGACGACGCCGACCCTCCAGCCATGGCCCATCGCCCGCATCATCAGCCCGAACGCCGCCGTCGACTTGCCCTTGCCCGGCCCGGTGTTGACGATCAGCAGGCCTTTTTCGGCGATCTTGCGGGCGGCGACCGCGGCGTCCTGCAGCGCTTTGCGGCGGATCATCCTGTCCTTGTAGAGCGACGAGTCCTCGGGCATTGGCGTTTCCTCTGCGGCGTTTTGTTTGCTCGTCTTCACAGCGCGGCGCTGAGCGCGGCGGCGAGGCGCCGGGCGAGCCCGGGACGCTGCGCCAGCGGAATATGCAGATAGCTCGCGATCAGGCCGCGCTCCGCGTGGCCTATGGCGGCAGGCTTGGGCATGTAGGGCCCTTCGACCCGCCAGGCCGGCGACGGCGGCTCGGCGACGTCCCAGACGCTGAAATGGAATTCGTGGCCCCGAAGCGTCTCGCCGATCGGCGCGAGCGGCGAGTCGGCGCAGGCGGTCGCCTCGCGATACCCGAGCGCAGCCAGCTTCGACGTCATGCGCACGGCGCCGGGAACGAGGCCGGCCATCGGATGGCGGACGCCGTCGCCGTCGACGAGCGCTTCCGTCAGCGCCATGAACCCCCCGCACTCGGCGAGGATCGGCGCGCCGCGCGCGTGGAGCGCGCCGATCTCGCGCCACAGCGCGCCATTGGCGGCGAGTTGGGGTGCGAAGAGTTCGGGATAGCCGCCGCCGAGATAGACGCCCGACGCGCCCGCCGGCAGGCCTTCGCCCGCGACCGGGCTGAACGGGACGAGGCGGACGCCTTCAGCGGCGAGGAGATCGAGATCGTCCTCGTAGTAGAACGAAAAGGCGGCGTCGCGCGCAATGGCCAGAATCGGCCCGTTCCCGGGCGTCGCGGGGCGCGCGCCCGGCGCGTGCCCCGCGAGCGGCGAGGCCGACCGGGCGAGGTCGAGCATCGCGTCGAGATCGAAATGCTCGGCGACCGCGTCCGCCGCTGCGCTCAGCACGGCCGCGCGCCGATCGCTCTCGGCGGCGAGTTGCAAGCCGAGATGCCGCTCGGGCAGCGCGAGCGCGGGCGAGCGCGAGAGCCAGCCGAGCGTCGGCAGGCCGGCGACCTCGGCGATCGCCTCGGCGCATCCCCGCGCGTGTCCCTCGGAGCCTGCCCGATTGAGCGCGACCGCCGCCACGGGAAGCGCCGGATCGAAGCGCGCGAAGCCCAGCGCGGTCGCCGCGGCGCTTCGCGCAGCCGCGGCGATGTCGATCACGAGCAGCACGGGCGCGCCGAGTTTCGCCGCGATATCGGCGGAAGAATGCGCGCTTCGGTCGAACCGCGCCCCGTCGAAAAGCCCCATCATGCCTTCGATGACGGCGACATCCGCGCCTTCGCAGCCGCGCACGAACGACTTGCGCATCGCCGTCTCGCCAAGCATCCAGGGATCGAGATTTCGGCATGGGCGGCCCGCCGCAAAGCCGTGCCACCCCGGATCGATATAGTCGGGGCCACATTTGAACGGCTGCACCGCGAGGCCGCGTTTCCGGAGCGCGCCGATGAGGCCGGCCGCGACGAGGGTCTTGCCGACGCCGGAGGCTGTTCCCGCCACGACAACTCTCGCAATCATGGTCAACCCCTTCCCTCTCGCGCCGCAAGGATCCGGTTCTCGAACCCCGACGCGCTGGTTACCCAGCTTGAGAGGTCGCGATGGCGGCTTTGAGCGCGTCGAAACCATCCGTCAGCGCGGCCGGACCGGGCTGAAGAATCAGCGGCGACTTGATCTCGACGATCCGCCCGGTCCTGACCGCGGGGATGGCGGCCCAGCCGGGGCGGCCGCGGATCAGTTCGGGCTGAACCTTCTTGCCGCACCACGAGGCGAGGATCAGGTCGGGCGACGCGGCGATCACCGCCTCCGGCTGAACGATCCGGTCCCTGGCGGATTTCTGCGCACGCAGCGAGGCGAACACGTCCTCGCCGCCGGCCGCCTCGATCAGCTCCGACACCCAGCCGATGCCGCTGATCAGCGGATCGTTCCATTCCTCGAAGAAGACTTTTGGCCTCGGCCGCCCGCGCGCTTCCGTCCGCGCCTCGGCCAGCCTCGTCTCGTAGCCTCGGGCGAGCGCATCCGCCCTGTCGGCTGCGCCGACGAGCGCGCCGACGGTGCGGATCATCGCGAGGATGCCGGCGATGTCGCGCTGGTTGAACGCATGCACCGCGACGCCGGCGCGGATCAGCTCGGACGCGATCTCCGCCTGAAGATCGGAGAAGGTGAAGACGAGATCGGGCTCGAGCGCCAGAATCTTCGGGATGTCGGCCGATGTGAAGGCCGACACTCTCGGCTTGTCGCGCCGCGCCTCAGGCGGCCGGACCGTATAGCCGGACACGCCAACGATCCTCTCCTGCTCGCCCAGCAGATAGAGCGTCTCGACCGTCTCCTCGGTCAGGCAGACGATGCGGGAGGGCGGGAACCGGCGCATGATCGACTCCCTTTGTTCCCGGCGACCGTCACCACTTCGCGGTGAGGCCGGCATAGACCGAAACGCCCGGCGTTCCGTAGTTGTAAGTCAGCTCGTAATTGGCGTTGGTCAGATTCTCGGCGCGAACGTAGGCGGTGAAGGTGTCGTTGATCTTGTATTTCACGATGAGATCGAGCCGGGCGTATCCGGCCAGTGTGACATTTCCCGCGGTCCCGTAGAAGTCATAAGCCGGACGCGGCCCCACGAGCAGGAGTCGCGGTTCGATCTCGAAGTTCGTCAGGCCGGTGTAGACCGCCGAAAGGTAGCCGGAGTTGCGGGCGACGTAGTATTGCAGCGTGTCGTTCTGCGTGTCTACCGCATAGGTGTAGGTGTAACCGGCGCGCGCGTGCAGCATGTCGGGAACGAGGCTTGCGTCCGCGGCGGCCTCGACGCCTCGCGTCTGAGCCGTGCCGACATTGTAATAGCAGCCGCCCTGCGCCGCCGCCGCGACTGAGCACGATGAAACGAGCCCGAATTCGATCTCGTTCTGATAGAACGTGTCGTAGGCGGTGGCCGACAGCGTCAGCCGGTCGTGGAACAGCTTCTGGTCGATCCCGACCTCGCCGCCGATGTTGGTCTCGGGCAAAAGGTCCGGGTCGCCGTAGGGACTGAACCGCTGGTAGAGGGTGGGCGCCTTGGCGCCGTTGCCGAAGGCCGCGCGCAGCTTCGTGCCGGTTTCGTCGATATGATAGGCGGCGGTCGCGCGTCCGGTGACGAAGGTCTGGCCGTCCTGGATGGCGTCGACGCGCCCGCCGAAGGTCAGGTCGAGCCGAGAAAGAAGCGGCAGCCGATATTCTGCGTAAGCCGAATTGGTGGTCTGCTCGGCCCCGACCGGGATGAACGACCCGTCGCCTGGATTGGGCGACTCCGATGTGCTCATCAATTCGGTCATGTTGCGCGCGCCGACGATGAGGGAGCCATAGACGCCGAAGGCGAGCTGCCCCTGATATTCTCCGCCCCAGCGCGATCCCTGGTAGGAATTCGTGCAGTTGAACGCGGTGAACTCGGCGTTGTAGCATTGCTCGGTCAAGCGGTCGGAATAGTCTGTCGTGTTGGCGAACACGGTCAGATGGTTGGTGAGAATACCCGTGGTGGCGTTGGCGCGAATGAACCCGTTCCCGATCCAGGTCGTCGAGGCGTTGTAAGGCGTGAAGACGTCGGATGGCAGGGACGCGCCGGGATTGGCGAGCTGCAAGGTGTTTCCGAACACGTTGAACCCGAAATCGACGCTCGCGTCCGGCCCGATCGTGTAGGTGAGGTTCGCGTTCGCCCCGCCCTTGTCCGAGGGCATGGCGCTCGGCAACGGAGGCAACGGCGTCACGCCGTCGGACAGATACAGCGGCCGGTTGACCCGGTAGCCGTAGGTCGGAAATCCGGCGGTGTACATGTCGGTCACGCCGAGCGAATAGATCCAGTTGTCGGCCGAGCCCGAAAGGGTGGCCGTGGCCTGACCGGAGCCGTAGCTGCCGCCTTCGATCGTGACCGTGCGGTGTTGCTCGCCCTTCTTGCCCTTTTTGGTGATGATGTTGATGACGCCCGACATGGCGTCCGATCCGTAGAGCGAGGATTGCGGACCGCGCACGATCTCGATGCGGTCGATGTCGACGGCGCTGAGGTTGCCGAAGTCGAGCGAGCCGTCCGTACCCGCCGGATTGCCGATCGGCACGCCGTCGATCATCACGAGGACCTGCCCGGCGTTCCCGCCGCGCAGGGTTACGGTGGTCAGCGTGCTCGGGCCGCCGTTCTGGCTGACGGTGACGCCGACGGCCTCCTGCAGCACCTCGGTAATGCCATTGGCGCCCCACTGCTGGATGCGGGAGCCGGGAATGACGGTGACGTCGGAGCCGGTGGAGTTGACGGGCTCGTCGATGCGGTCGGCGGTGACGGTGATCTCGGGAAGCGCCGCGGACTCCTGCGCGCGAACCAGACCGGGCAGCGCGGTTGCGAGCAAAAACGCAGCGACGGCGCAGCCTGACGGCTGATGAAACCTGACCATATGATCCTCCTGCCGTCCCTCCGACGGCGGCTGGTTGATACGGATCGTCGGCCGGTCTCCTGGCTTGCGGGTCGTCGCCGTCGCGCGCGGCCTTCCCAGGGCACAAGGCCCCAGTGGCTTGGATTTGCGCGAACGGCTCGCCGCTTACAGTTGCGGGGGCAGCCGCGGAATTGCGCTCCTTGAAGAGCGCGCACCGCATTCCCTGACCCGGCCTTCACGGCCGGATCGCCGATGACATTTGTGACAGTAGGGCGAACGGCAGGGCGGCGCAAGCTTGCGGGCTGCGCCGAGATGACGCGGCTCAGAGCACGCCGGGCTGGACCTCGAAAATCGCGGGGCAAGCGCGGGGGCGGCTTGGCGCGCGGCGAAATCCGCTGGTAAGACGCGGGCCGGCCGGGAGCGCCCATGGCCGATCGATCGGGGCGACAGATGACCTTGGCGTCGACAAGCGACAATCCCGCGCCTCCCGGCGCGGTCGAGGAGGACGTCCACACGGCCGACGGCGTCCGGCTGCGCGCCGTCCGCTGGACACCGCCCGACGCTGCGCGCGGCACGGTCGCGATCCTCGGCGGGCGGGGCGAGTTCATCGAAAAGTATTTCGAGATGGCGAAGGACCTACTCGATCGCGGTTTTGCGGTTGCGACCTTCGACTGGCGGGGTCAGGGCGGTTCGGATCGGCCGCTGCGCAACGCCCGCAAAGGCCACGTCGACGACTTCTCCCAGTTCGAGCGCGATCTCGAGGCCTTTGTCGCGACGATCCTCGAGCCGCATTGCCCGAGGCCCTGGTTCGGCCTCGGCCACTCCATGGGCGCGGCGATCCTGCTCCTCATCGACGAGGCCGGCCGCTGCCCGTTCGATCGGCTGGTGCTGACTTCGCCGATGATCGCGGTCCAGGGGACCGACCACCGCGGCGTGGCGCGGTACGCGGTCGGCGCCCTCGACGCGCTCGGCTTCGGCGGCGCCTTCACGCCGGGCGCCGGCAGGGAGACCTTCTGGAAGCGGCCGTTCGAGGGCAACGTGTTCACCACCGACCCCCGGCGATTCGCAAGGATCGCCGGCCTCGTGGAGGCGGCGCCGCACCTCTTCCTTGGCGGCCCGACCATCGGCTGGGCGCACGCGGCCTTCCGGGCGATGCGGCGATTCGACGACCCGAGCTTTCCCCGGCGCGCCAAGACGCCGATCCTGATCGTCGCTTCCGGCGCGGATCAGGTGACGGATCACCGCCGCCGCGGAGCGATTCGCCGCGAGCCTGAGAGGGGGACGCATCATCGTCATCGCTGGCGCCGAGCACGAGATCCTGATCGAGCGCGACGCGCTCCGCGACCAGTTCTGGGCTGCGTTCGACGCCTTCGTGCCGGGCGCGACCGCAGAAAAATCCCCGCCCGCGCCGCGCGCTGAAGGATCGACGACCCTGCTTCCGCCCGGATGGGAAGGCCGGAACGGATCGTCTCGCGACGGCGATCGTCGTCGGCTTCCTCGCCGCCCGTTTCGCGTTCGCGGCCCTTCTCGGCCCCGGCGTCGACGAGAGCTACACGCTCGCGATCGCCCGGACGCTGAACCTCTCCTATTTCGATCATCCGCCGCTCCACCAATGGATCGTCCATTTCGCCGCCGCCGCATTCGGCGAGGGCGTCGGCGCGCGCCTGCCGTTCCTTCTCCTGTTCGCCGCGACGGGATGGATCTATTACCGGATGACGGCGGGGCTGTTCGGCGCGCGGGCCGCGATCGTGGCGCTGTTCGCCCTGAACGCCGCGCCGTTCTTCTTCGCCTCCGCCGGAACCTGGATCGTGCCGGACGGACCGCTGCTGTTCGGCCTGGCGGCGGCGGCCTGGGCGCTGGCGCGGCTGGCGTTCGCCGCCCCGGCGGATCGGGGCTCGGTCTGGGGCCTCTGGCTCGTCGCCGGCGTCGCGCTCGGGCTCGCCGGCCTGTCGAAATACAGCGCCGCGCTGACCGTCGTCGGGCTGCTGGCGTTCGTCGCCTTGTCGCCGCGCCAGCGCCGCTGGCTCTCCGATCCAGCCCCTTACGCCGCCGCGGCGATCGCGCTGGTCATGATCTCGCCGGTCGTGGTCTGGAACGCCCGTCACGGCTGGGTGTCGTTCGCCTTCCAGGGCGGCCGGGGCGCGCCAGCGAGCGGGACTGAAGCCCGTCCAATTCCTCGTGATGGCGCTGGGCGAGATCGCCTATCTGTCGCCCTGGTTCGTTCGCGCCGCTGGCGATGGGCCTGGTCGCGGCCTGGCGGAAACGAGCCGACGAGCGGCGGCTGTTCCTCCTTTGCCTCGCGCTGCCGCCGATTGTCGTGTTCACGCTCACGCCGCTCTGGGGCGGCCGCGGCCAGCCGCACTGGACGATGCCCGGCTGGTTCTTCGTGTTCGCGCTGATGGGCGCCTGGGTCGACGACCGCGGCGTCGCCGATCGGACCCTGCGCCGCTGGGCGTCTCGCCTCCGCGGGCCTGCTCGCCGTCGCTCGCGGCGCTCGTCTCCGTTCAGGCCGCGACCGGCTGGCCGCTGCGGCTTCTGCGCTCCGTCCGGGCGCGGCGGATGCGACGCTGGAGGCTTTCGGCTGGGGCGGACTTGCGGGACGCGCCGGCGCTGCGGCCCGCCGCCGGCCTTCGTCCTTGCGGACAAATGGTCGGACGCCGGCAAGATCGCGCTCGCGCTCGGACCCGAGGTCCCCGTCTTCGTGATCTCGGACGATCCGCGCGGCTGGGCTTTCGTCGCCGGCGGCGACGATCTTCGCGGCCGCGACGGCGTGCTGATCGTCCGGGCGTCCGAGGTCGCGCTGCGCGGAAGCGCGAGGCCGCGCCGCTCGCCCGTTCGCATGGGCCCGCCGCAGACCTTCGCGCTCATGCGGAACGGCGAACCGGCGGTCGACCTCGCGCTCGTTCCGCTGTCACGGCTTGACGCGCAGGCTTCCCCTCCCTTATCCGGGCGCGGCCGGCGAGTAGCGTGTCGCCGGCCCGAGAGGCGATCGCCTTGGATTCCAGACGCAAGACCGGCCAAGTCGCCGCCGACCCTGTCGGTGGTCGTTCCGACCTACCGCGAATCGGCCAACGTTCCCGGTGCTGTTCGAACGGATCAAGGCGGCGCTCGACGGCCTGCCGTGGGAGATGATCGTCGTCGACGACGATTCGCCCGACGGAACCTCGGACATCGCCTTCCGTCTCGCCGCGGCCGACCCGCGCATGCGCTGTCTCAGGCGCGTCAACCGCAACGGCCTTGCCGGCGCGGTGATCGAGGGCTGGATGGCCTCGAGCGCCGATTATGTCGCGGTGATCGACGGCGACCTGCAGCACGACGAGACGATCCTGCCGAAGATGTACGGCGAGCTCGAAGCCGGCGCCGGCAATCTCGCGATCGGCACGCGGGTGCGCGACGGGACGGAGGGCGGCCTGTCGCCGGCGCGGCAGAAGCTCAGCGACCTCGGCCGGTGGTTCTTCGACCGGATCGCCGGCGCGCGCGTCTCCGACCCGATGAGCGGCTTTTTCATGATCCGGCGCGACATCGTCTCGCGGCTGGCGCCGCGACTGTCGCCGGACGGCTTCAAGATCCTGGTCGACGTGGTCCTGTCGGCGGGCGGGGAGCTGCGCATCGTCGAGGTTCCCTACCGATTTCGCGAACGCGACGGCGGGCGAATCGAAGCTCACGCCCCTGGTCGGCCTCGACTTTCTCGGCCTCGTCGCCCACCACGCGACCGGCGGCCTGCTGCCGGTCCGCTTCGTTCTGTTCGCGCTGATCGGCCTCGTCGGCCTTGTCGTGCACATCCTCGTCCTGTCGATCTATCGTGTCTTGGTTTCGGACCGGCGGATTTTCAGGCCGGCCAGCTTGTCGCCACGATCGTCGCCATGGGCAGCAACTTCCTGCTCAACAACGAGATCACCTATCGCGCACCAGCGCTACCAGGGGGCCGGCATGGTGGTCGGCTTCCTCGCTTTCGCGCTCGCCTGCGGGGTCGGCGCGCTCGCCAACATCAACGTCGCCTCCCTGCTCTACAATTCGAACCAGACCTGGTGGGTCTCCGGCATCGCCGGCGCGCTGCTCAGCGTCGTCTGGAACTACGCGGTCAGCACGCAGCCTGATCTGGCGCCCGCGCCGGCGCAAATGAGGCGGCAAGCGGCAGGAGGCCGAAACGCGATGATCGCCGACGCCCTCGACGCGTTCGCCCAGATCTTCTCGCCGCCGTTCCGACGCGTGCTGTGGAAATCGCTCGGCCTTGACCACCGCGATCCTCGTGCTGGCCGGCGTCGGGCTCGACCGGCTGGCGCTGTCCTATGTGCATGTCGGGCCGGCGTGGCTCAGCTGGCTCCTCTCGACTTTCGTCGCGCTCGGGCTGGTGGTCGGGCTGATCTTTCTGGCGCCGCCCGACCGCCTCGCTGGTGGCGGGCTTCTACCTCGACGAGATCGCCGCGATCGTCGAGCGCTCGATCGATCCCGGGCGACCGCCCGGACGTCCGCTGCCGCTTGGGCGTCGCTCGCGTTCGGCGTTGCGCTTCGCGCTCCTGTCGATCGTCGTCAACGTCGCCGTGCTCGCGCTGACGATCTTCACCGGCGATCGGCCTCGTCGTCCTTTTTCGTCCTCAACGGCTACCTGCTCGGCCGCGAATATTTCGAGCTTGGCGGCGATGCGGCACATGTTCCGGCCGCCGAAGCCCGCGACCTGTTCGACCGCCGCTGGCTGGAGGTGTTCGCAGCCGGCGCGATCGTCTCGGCGCTGGTCGCAGTGCCGGTCGTGAACCTGCTGACGCCGCTCTATGCGACCGCGTTCCTGACGCGGGTCTATAAGCGGATCTCTTGATCGAAGCGGATGGATCCGGTTGACGATCCAAGGCCCGTGACCCAGGAACCCCCGACCATGGTCAAAGCGCTCATATTCGATGTCGACGGCACCCTGGCGGAGACCGAAGAGAGTCACCGCGAGGCTTTCAACTCCGCCTTCGCGGAGGCCGGCCTCGACTGGGTGTGGGACGTCGACCTCTATCGCGACTTGCACCGGGTGACGGGCGGCAAGGAACGGATGCGGCACTACGCCGACCGGCGCGGCGTTTCGATCGCGGAACTGTCGGACGCCGACATCGCGAAGCTCCATCGTCGCAAGAACGAGCGCTATTCCGAACGGGTCCGCGACGGTCGCTGTCCCCTTCGGCCCGGGGTCGAACGGCTGATCGGCGCCGCGCGCGCCCAGGGGGTGCGCCTCGCCATCTGCACCACCACCTCGCGGGTGAACGTGAACGAACTGATCGGCGCGACGCTCGGCGTGGGCGGGTTCGAGCGCTTCGAGGTCATTGTCGCGGGGGAGGACGCGCCCGCCAAAAAGCCGGCGCCGGACGCCTATCTCCTGGCGTTGAGGGCGCTTCAACTTCGGCCGGACGAATGCGTCGCGTTCGAAGACTCCCGCAACGGCCTCCTGTCAGCGCGGGCGGCGAAAATCGCGACCGTCGTCACCCCGAGCGTCTACACCGCGCACGAGACCTTCGACGGCGCGGCGCTCCTCCTGCCGGACCTGGAAGGCTTCGACCTGGGACGCTTCGATCTGGGACGCTTGGACCCGGGACGCTTCGACTTGCGCGCGGCGGGCCCGGAAGAAGCGGCCTCTTGACTCGGCGGGCGCCGGACACGGGATTGCCAGCCGATCGATTTGCGCATATTTTCATATTATATGAGGAAACGGCGCCGCTCGGTCGATCAGGCTCGGGAAGGGCGAAAAAAATGGCTTGTCAGGGGGTCCCGCGAGGTCGTCCGAGGGCTAAAATGCTACGCTGCGGCAGCCAGCGTCCGGAGCGCGCATGTTTACGCTAGGTCTTGATTACGGCACCAACTCGGTTCGGGCTCTGATCGTGCGCTGTTCCGACGGCGCCGAATACGGCAGCCGCGTCATCGACTATCCCTCGGGGACGCAGGGCGTCCTGCTCGATCCCCGCGACGGCCATCTCGCCCGGCAGTATCCGGGCGACTATCTCTTCGGCCTCGAGCAAAGCGTCAGGGGCGCGTTGGCGGAGGCCTCGACCAAACCGGATTTCAGCGCGGCGAAAATCGTCGGGATCGGCGTCGACACCACGGGGTCGAGCCCGATGCCGGTCGACGCCGCGAACCGGCCGCTTGCGCTCGACGAGCGCTGGCGCGCCAATCTCTCCGCGCAATGCTGGCTGTGGAAGGACCATACCGGCTGGAGCGAGGCGGCCAAGATCACGGCGCTCGCGGCGGAGATCCGTCCGCAGTTCATCGCCAAATGCGGCGGGGTCTATTCCTCCGAATGGTTCTGGTCCAAGATCTGGCATTGCCTGAACATTGCTCCCGAAGTGTTCGAGGCGGCCGCTTCCTGGGTCGAGATCGCCGACTGGATCCCTTCGGTGCTTGCGGGCGTGAAGGACCCGCGCGCGATCAAGCGCGGCGTGTGCGCCGCGGGCCACAAGGCGCTCTATGCCGACGAATGGGGCGGCCTGCCCGACAAAGCGTTCCTCAGCGCGCTCGATCCGCGCCTCGGCGACCTGCGCGACCGGCTCTACGAGAAGGCGCACGACGCCAACACGCCGGCCGGGACGCTCTCGGCCGAATGGGCGCGAAAACTCGGCCTGACCGCGGGCATCCCGATCGCGATCGGCGAATTCGACGTCCATTACGGCGCGATCGGCTGCGGCGTGCGCGAGGGGACGCTCGTCAAGGTGATCGGCACCTCGACCTGCGACTGCGCGGTGGTTTCGGCGCGAGAATCCCGTCGCCGACATTCCGGGCATCTGCGGCATCGTGAACGGCGGCGATCCTGCCCGGCTTCTTCGGCATCGAGGCTGGACAATCCGCGGTCGGCGACATCTTCAAATGGTGGGTCGAGGGCGTGTGCAGGGGCGACGCGGCCCTCCATGCGGAGCTGACCGCCGAGGCCGCGAAGCAGAAGCCCGGACAGGCCGGTCTCATCGCGCTCGACTGGAACAACGGCAACCGCACGATTCTGGTCGACCAGCTCCTCACCGGGCTGATCCTCGGCCAGGACCTCTACACCACGCGGGCGGACGTCTACCGCGCGCTGATCGAGGGAACGGCCTTCGGCGCCCGCGCCATCATCGAGCGGATCGCAGGAATACGGGGTGCCGATCGACCGGGTCGTGTGCAGCGGCGGCATCGCCGAGAAGAATCCGCTGCTGATGCAGATCTACGCCGACGTCACGGGACGCGCGATGTATGTGGCCGGGTCGAGCCAGAGCTGCGCGCTGGGCTCGGCGATCGCGGCGCCGTGCTCGCGGGCCAGCATCCGCGACTTCGAGAGCGCCCAAGCGGCGATGACCAGTCTGAAGGCCGCGCATTTCGAGCCTATCGAAGCGAACCGAAAGGTCTACGACCGCCTCTATGCGCTCTATCGCGAGCTCTACGACAGCTTTGGCGGTCTGACGCGAGCGGCGGACCTGACGCGGGTCATGAAGGACCTGATCGAGATCAAATACGCTCAGCGCGCCGACGCGTGAGCCAAGAACGAGGAAGGACGCCCATGATCCATCTCGCCAAGCCCGAAATCTGGTTCGTTTGCGGCTCGCAGCACCTCTACGGACCGGGCCCGTTGCAGAAGGTCGCCGCCAACGCCGAGGAGGTCGTCGGCGCGCTGGCGCGCTCGCCGAAGCTGCCGCTCAAGGTCGTCTTCAAGCCGCTGCTGACCACGCCCGACGACATCGCCAAACTGTGTCTGGAGGCGAACGCCGACGCCAATTGCGCCGGGCTTGATCCTGTGGATGCACACGTTCTCGCCGTCGAAAATGTGGATCCGCGGCCTCGAGCGCGCTGCAGAAGCCGTTCGTCCATCTCCACACGCAGTTCAACCAGGACCTGCCGTGGTCGACGATCGACATGGACTTCATGAACCTCAACCAGTCGGCGCACGGCGACCGCGAGGCCGGCTTCCTCCACACGCGCATGCGGCTCGCCCGCAAGGTCGTGGTCGGCCACTGGTCCGACCCGGAAGTGCATGACCGCATTGGCGCCTGGATGCGCGCCGCTCGCGCCTGGCATGACTGGCAGGGCGCGCGGTTCTGTCCGCTTCGGCGACAACATGCGCCAGGTCGCGGTGACCGAGGGCGACAAGGTCGCGGCGGAGATGAAGTTCGGCTTCTCCACCAACGCCTATGGCGTCGGCGACCTCGTCAAGACGGTCGCGGCCGTCTCGGACGGAGAGGCGAACGACGCTGGCCGCCGAGTACGAGGACCTCTACGACCGTCGCGCCCGAGCTCCGTCGCGGCGGCGAGCGCCACGATTCGCTCGTCTACGGCGCGCGGCTCGAACTGGGCATGCGCGCCTTTCTCGGCAAGGGCGGGTTCAAGGGGTTCACCACCAATTTCGAGGATCTGCACGGTCTGAAGCAACTTCCCGGCCTCGCGCCGCAGCGGCTGATGGCCGACGGCTTCGGCTTCGGCGGCGAAGGCGACTGGAAGACCGCGGCGCTGCTGCGCGCGATGAAAGTCATGGCCGACGGGCTGCCCGGCGGAACCTCGTTCATGGAGGACTATACCTATCATCTCGCTCCGGACGGCGAGCTGGTGCTCGGCGCGCACATGCTGGAGGTCTGTCCCGTCGATCGCGGAGAGCAAGCCCACGCTCGAAATTCATCCGCTGTCGATCGGCGGCCGGGAAGACCCGGTCCGCCTGGTGTTCAACGCGCCCGCCGGGCCGGCGCTCAACGCAACGTTGATCGACCTCGGCTCGCGTTTCCGCCTGATTGTCAACGAGGTGACCGCGGTCAATCACCCCGTGCTCCCGAAGCTGCCGGTCGCGCGCGCGGTCTGGGAATGCAAGCCGGATTTCAAGACCGCCTGCCAGGCCTGGATCCTGGCCGGCGGCGCGCACCATTCCGGCTTCAGCTACGCCGTGACGCCCGAGATGCTCGAGGACTTCGCGACCATCGCGGGCATCGAGTTCGTCCGGATCGGCGAGGGGACGCAGGATCCCGGCGTTCAAGCAGGAGCTGCGCAACAACGACGTCTACTACCATCTGGCCCAGGGCTTCCGGGCCTGAGCGGCAGGAGAGCGATCGCATGTCGACCTTCACCGAACTCAAGCGCGAAGTCCTACGAGGCCAATGTCGCCCTGCCGCGACACGGCCTGATCAACCTCACCTTCGGCAACGCGAGCGCCATCGACCGCGCCCGCGGCGTGTTCGCGATCAAGCCGAGCGGGGTCGACTATGCCGCGCTCATCGGCGGACGAGATGGTGGTCGTCGATCTCGAAGGGCGAACGGTCGAGGGGAAGCTCAGGCCGTCGTCGGACACGCCGACGCATCGCCGGCTGTTCCTCGCCTTCGAGCGCATCGGCGGCGTCGTGCACACCCACTCGTCCCGCGCGACCGCTTTCGCCCAGGCTGGCCGACCGATTCCGATCTTCGGCACCACCCACGCCGATTATTTCAACGGCGAGGTGCCCGTCACCCGCAAGATGACCGCGGGCGAGATCGCCGGCGCCTACGAGTGGGAGACCGGGAAACGTGATCGTCGAGCGTTTCGCAGGGCTCGATCCGGCCGATTTTCCCGGCGTGCTGGTCAACCGCCACGCTCCCTTCGCCTGGGGGCCGACCGTCGCCAAGGCGGTGGAGACGGCGGTCGCGATGGAGTGCGTGGCCGAGATGGCGCTGATGTCGCTCGCGCTTGCAGCCCGACCTTGAACGCATCGAAACGGAACTGCTCGCCAAGCACTTCAAGCGCAAGCACGGCGCCGGCGCCTATTACGGCCAGCCGCCCGAGTACTGAGCCGGCCGTCAGAACAGCGAGCCCTGCCCTTCGCCGCCCTTGGCGCCGCCGGCGCGCCTTGGCCGCGGCAGTGCGGCGGCCGAAAAACTTTGCGGCTCAGCCGGCAAGCCGCGTCCGGCGACTGCCGGGACGGTTCCGTCCGCGAACTCGATGGTGAGCCGCTGCGCATCGCGCACATCGGCGGCGCGGCGCAGCGGACCGTCGCCCTCGTCGCGGACCAGGGCGAAGCCGCGCTCCAGCACTCCGCGATAGCTGACTGCGCCGGCGTGGCGCCAGAGCGCAGCGAGCCGCGCGCGGCGCGCCTCCAGGCCGTCGGCGTAAGCGCGCCCGAGGCGCGCGACGAGCCGCGCGACCGATTGGGCTCGCTCCGCCCGTCGGCGCGCGAGCAGCGCCCCCTCGCGCACGAGCCCCCGGCCGGCGGCGTCCGCATGCCCGCGCGGCCGCTCGATCAGGAGGGGGCCGAGCCGCTGCAGACGGGCGACCAGTCCGCGGACGCGCTCGGAGAGGCCAGCGAGATGCGCGCGCGGCGAGTGGCGCGCGAGCCCGCGCGCGTGAACCGCGAGGATCAGCGCGCGGGTGTCGAGACCGCCGCGGATGCGTGTCGTGAGCGTCTCGCTGGCGCGGTCGAGCCGCTGCCGCGGCCCCGCGACCAGAGCGTCGCCGCCGGGCAGCGCGCGCATGACCGAACGCAGATCCGCGCGCTTGCGCTCGGCGAACCGCAGGATCGCGCCGCGCCGGCGCGCCTCGAGTTCGGCGATCGTCGCGAGAAGCTCCGCCCGCACCGGCGCGGCGAATTCGGCCGCCGCTGTCGGGGTCGGGGCGCGGAGGTCGGCGGCATGGTCGATCAGCGTCCAGTCGGTCTCGTGGCCGACCGCGGCGATGACGGGAATGACGCTCCGCGCCACTGCGCGCACCGCGACCTCCTCGTTGAAGCTCCACAGGTCCTCGAGCGAGCCGCCGCCGCGGGCCACGATCAGCACGTCCGGCCGCGGTATCCGACCGCCGGGGAGAAGCGCGTTGAAACCGTCGATCGCCGCGGCGACTTCGTCCGCCGACGTCTCGCCCTGCACCCGCACCGGCCACACGACGACGCGGACCGGGAACCGGTCGGCGAGCCGTGCAAAATGTCGCGGATGACCGCGCCGGTCGGCGACGTCACCACGCCGATCACTCGCGGCAGGAACGGAACCTTGCGCTTGCGCGCGGCGTCGAACAGCCCCTCCGCGGCGAGCTTCTTTCGCCGCGCCTCGAGCAGCGCCATCAGCGCCCCGACGCCGGCGAGCTCCAGGCTCTCGATGACGATCTGGTAGCTCGACTTGCCGGGAAAGGTGGTGAGCTTTCCGGTCGCGACGACTTCGACGCCCTCTTCCGGCTTGACCTTCATGCGGACGAAGGTCGTGCGCCAGATCACCGCGTCGAGACGGGCGCCCTCGTCCTTCAGGCAGAAGTAGGCGTGACCCGAGGCATGCGGACCGCGATAGCCGGAAACCTCGCCGCGCACCCGGACATAGCCGAACCGGTCCTCGATCGCGCGCTTGAGCGCGTTCGAAAGTTCGCTGACGGTGATTTCGGGCGCATTGCTCGCGCGGGGCGCCGACTCGGCCATCGCCGCACTATGCCCGAAGGCGGCGGACGAGGCGAGGGCGGCGGGGCGATGGACTTCGCTCGAAGAAGGCCCTCAGGAGCTTGCCCGAATGCGAGTTTTGAGGGACATTGCGGAAAACGAGGCGTAACGGCATGCCGGGCGGACCGCTTCAAGTCATCAACGCGCAGAACATGATCGTCTGCACGGCCTGCCCCAAGCCGCAGCCGCTGATGGTGACGAGCCAGCCGAACGTCTTCGCTTCGGATCAACTTTGCGCGACGATCGCCGACTGCATCCCGATGGTCAACATCCTCCCGTTTGGGCCTTGCGCGCTGACGCCTTTGCCGCCCAGCCCATCCGGCGGGCCCTGCATCCCGAAACCGGCCGGCCTTTGGCAGCCGGGATCGACAACGACAACCTATGACGGGATCAAGGCGCTGCGGATCATCGATATCCTGCAGTGCGCGACGGGCGGCACAATCTCGTTCGTGCAGCCGGGCCAGCCGGAACTCACGGTCGAGTAGCCGACCCGGCGTTACGGGTTTGCGCCAAGCCTCACGTCGGCGCCCTGACCTTGGCGTCGCCGCCCTCGGCGAAACGAAGAGCCGCTTCGGCGCAAGCCGCGGTCCACTTCGGCTGATCCGAAGCGGGCTTGCTCGCGAGGGCGAGGATGACCCCGGCTTTCACGGCGAGCGCGGTCATGTATGCCGGGGGCTGTTGGGGCGGGGCGCCGTCCGGCGCGATGTTGCCGCCCGAATGGCCGGCGGCCAAGGCGATCCAATCGCCCGGGGTTCGACGATCCCGCCCCTCGGAGAAGGCGAGGGCCGCCCGACGCGAGTCGTCGTCGGGCTTGCGCACCCAGGCTTCCGCCGCAACGAGGGCGGCCTCGTCGGGGCCGCGCCCGGCCAGAGCGCGCAGGCACTGGCAACCCCACCAGACGGCTTCACGGCGCGGCAGTAAGAAGGCCGCGAACGTGATCGCGTCGAACCGGTTCGGCCGCGCGATCAGAGCGCGCAGAAAGTCGAGCGGCGGCGCCTCGCCGGGGGTGGCGGCGAGGCTCGCGGCGGCTCTCGGCAGGGTCTCGAAAACCTGACCGGCGCTGTTGTAGCGAACGCGCGTGGACATGCCTGTCACGCAGTGATCGAAGTCTGTGGCGCGCTTATCGAAACTTCCGCGTCCGCAGTCAGATTGATCTGGGTCGACTGGAGCGTGATCGACGAGGGGGTGATCGTGATCGAACTGCTGCCGACCGTCAGCACGATTTGCGATCCCGCGGTCAGCGCGTACTTCGTGCCGACGTTGATCGTGTGGTTCGTGCCGACCGTCTGATCGATATTGTTGCCGACCTTCTCCGTCTGGTCGACGCCGATGTCGATCTCCTGGTCGTTGAGCGCCTTGAACTTGAGATCCTTCTGCGTTCGCAGCTTGACGTTCTCGGTCGCCCTTCGTGTCGTCGAACAGCAGCATGTTGTAGCCCGCCGCCGCCGGTGCTCGACAGCGTGAGGATGCCGGACTTGACCTTCTTGTCGGGCAAGGTCATCGGCACGGTGTTCGTGCCCGTTGTAGACCGAGCCGACGACGATCGGCCGGTCGGGATCGCCCTCCTCGTACTGGATCAGGACCTCGTCGCCGACGCGCGGCGTGAACAGCGCGCCGCGATTGCTGCCCGCCCAGATCTGCGCGACGCGGACCCGGCGCGACGGCTTCTTCTTCCGGTCCCAGTAGAACTGCACCAGGATCCGCCCGTCCTTGTCGACGTCGATCTCCGGACCGCCCGTGTCCTTGATGACGAGCGCGGACTGGACGCCGACGATTTCGGGCTTGCGGGTGACAAGCGGGCGCGCGGAACTGGCGGTCGCTCGGGCGTCAGCTCGTAATTGCCGACATAGCCGCCGACTAGCCGCCGCCCGCCGCCCGTGCGGTACGTCTCGGCCTCCTCGTAATCGTGCGTGCAATGGGTGACGAGATATTCCTTGTTCTGACCGCTGTCGGGGTGCTGCTGCAGCGTGACCAGGGCGCCGGAAACAGCGACGCGGCCGCGCCCATCGACGACCGGCGCTGGTCGAGCGACTGCGCTGCCTCGAGCCTGTATTTTGCGAAATTCTTCGCCAACGCTCTGGGTCAACGAGGTTGTTTCCTTCGGTGTCGACGTAGCTGTAGGTGTAGTCGAACATCTCCATGAATCGTGTGCGCGTATCCGCCTGGGCTCTTGCTTCTGCGCGAGCAGGTTGTTGGACGGCGTCTTGTAACCGTAATCCTCCAGAACGAAGACGCCGCTCTGCGCCCGGCGGCCGAGCGACCAGGTCTCGAGATATTGGCTCTCCCGTCTCGCCGGCGTCGTCGATCGGGTTGTAGGTCACCGTCGAAAGGCCTGGCGCCGGCGCATGGCTCGATTTGGCGTCGGCGAGCACCATCGTGTGCTTGCCGTCAGCGTGCTCGAAGAAATAATAGATCGCCGATATTGCTCCATCAGCCGGCAGACGAAATTGAAGTCCGTCTCGCGGTATTGGACGCAATATTCGAGCGTCGGCGGCGAGCCGGTCGTCGCGTCGCGGAACTCGGAGAAACCGCGGTCGGAGAACACCTTCTTGATGATGGCGATCGGCGTCATCTGCGGGAAGATCTTGCAGTCCGAGGTGCGGGTGAGCAACCACAGCCAGGGCCTCAGCACGAGCTGGTAGACGTAGAGGTCCTCTTGCGATCCCCGCCCAGCGCGCTTCCGTCATCAGGCCGTGGAAATAGCGCTTCTGTCCGTCCTGCGTTTTGAGCTCGATCGTCGCGCCGAGCCCGAGCGCCGAGGCAAAATCGAGCCCGCCCTGCGTGCTGACTGCCTTGATGCGAAATTCGAACAGTTCGCTCAGGCCCTCGATCCCGCTGAAACGCGAAAGCGCAAGCGTGTTCTCGCCGAGCGGCGTCGTCAGTTTCCCTTGTCGTTGGTTCTGGGAAATCGGGTCGGGCATCGCGGCCTCGGGTTCATGCGACGAAAAGACGGGGCGATCATAGTCGAATTCGCGGGCCCTTCGAAAGGATCGGTCCCGCCGCAGTGTGAAATCTTTCTGGCGGAGCGCCTATGGGGCAAGGAGAAGTGATCGTTGGTGAAGACGGCGTCCGTTTTGCAGCGCACTGCAACGTTCAGCCCAACAAGTCATCGACGCTTTGCCTGCAGCGGCTCCGGGACCAAATTCCAGCGCAAATACGCGCACGTTGAATCTGGGTCCATCTCCGCTCAATGCACCGGCACCTCGCGCCCGCGGGATTGTTGAGGGCGCAGACGAGCTAAAATCGAATGGACTTTACACTCGAACTATCGATCGTAAAATCTGAATTATTCCACCCCGTTAGCCGACACGGAGCTTCGTCAATGGCCGCCGATTTGTCGAGTGGGAAATCGAATATGTGGGAGCCGGACAATCCGCATCAACACTGGCCGGACCGCGCTGAAGTGAAATCCGCAGTCGAACGCGCGAGAGAGCCGGATGCCTATGTCGGATGTGGCGGTATCGCGAAAGATATTGATATTATTGGAAGAAGCCTCAGGTTTCGCCGCTGGGACCTGATGAGGGCCAGACTGGGTTATTCAAAATTGGACGCCGGTCATCCGGAACGTTTCGATATCGAAAGAGAGCTTCTCAAAAAGCTGATGGATAAGGCCGATCGCAAGCAGTGCGAGTTTAACGTAAGCGCATTGTATGAAAGTGAATTTAGTGACGAGGATGAAAATGGGCTACCCGGGCCTGAGGATGTCAAAGAATTGTTCAATGATTGGTAGCGTCAGTAGAAACTACGAGTCGGACTGCATATTTCGAGCGCGTGACCATCGAATTAGCGTTGAGGTCCGTCGACGCTTACTCCGCAGCAGTCGCCCGCAACGGCGATTTAAGCCCTGTTCGCTTGAATTTTTCTGCTCGAGAGAGCCGCTACTGCCGTTTGCAATTCAGCAGCCTTATGAATTTCTTTAGATCTTTGCGGAACGACCCAACGGCCCGCGTTTACCTGCCCGCAATTTTGTGGCGCGCTCGCCGCCCGTCGGCCCTCCGCCCCCGCCTCGCCTCACGGCGTGACGCTCAGCCCCAAGTCGAACTTGCGCCGCGGCCGCCCCGCGGCCGGCGCAGGCTTCGCCGGCGCGGCCTTCTCGTCGAACAGCTCCGCGAGCTTCTCCGTCATCGCGCCCGCCGAGCTCCTCGGCGTCGACGATCGTCACGGCGCGGCGGTAGTAGCGCGTCACGTCGTGGCCGATGCCGATGGCGATGAGCTCGACCGGCGAGCGGGTCTCGATCTCCTCGATCACGTACCGCAGGTGCCGCTCGAGATAGTTGCCCGGGTTGACCGACAGGGTCGAATCGTCGACCGGCGCGCCGTCGGAGATCATCATCAGGATCTTGCGCTGCTCCGGCCGGCCGAGCAGCCGCTCGTGCGCCCAGGCGAGCGCCTCGCCGTCGATGTTCTCCTTGAGCAGCCCCTCGCGCATCATCAGGCCGAGGTTCTTGCGCGCGCGCCGCCAGGGCGCGTCGGCCGCCTTGTAGATGAGGTGGCGCAGGTCGTTGAGCCGGCCGGGATTGGGCGGCTTGCCCGCCTGCAGCCACGCTTCGCGCGCCTGCCCGCCCTTCCAGGCGCGGGTGGTGAAGCCGAGAATCTCGACCTTGACCCCGCAGCGCTCGAGCGTGCGGGCGAGAATGTCGGCGCAGGTCGCCGCGACCGTGATCGGGCGTCCGCGCATCGAGCCGGAATTGTCGATCAGCAGCGTCACCACGGTGTCGCGGAAGTCCATGTCCTTCTCCTGCTTGAAGGACAGCGGCTGCTGCGGGTCGATGATGACGCGCGTCAGGCGCGCGCTGTCGAGCACGCCCTCCTCGAGGTCGAAGTCCCAGGAGCGGTTCTGCTTCGCCATCAGCCGGCGCTGCAGCCGGTTGGCGAGCCGCGCGACGACCGACGACAGGTTCTGCAACTGCTTGTCGAGATAGTCGCGCAGCCGTTGCAGTTCTTCGGGGTCGCAAAGTTCGTCGGCGGCGATGACCTCGTCGAACCTGGTCGTGTAGGCCTTGTAGTCGATCGTCCGGCGCTGATCCTGCGTCTCGACGGCGGCGGCCGGTTCTCGGCGGCCTCCTCCGCGTCGCCGGCCTCGCCCTCCTCATCGAGCTCGGACGACGGCGCTTCGACCGTGTCCATCGTCCCCTCGTCGGCGTCGTCGGTCGTATCGTCGGCGGCCTCGCGCTGCATCGAGTCCTGCGACTGGCTCTCCTCGCCTTCGCCTTCCGCGTCGTCCGGCTCCTCGGGTGGCGGGGTCTCCTCGTCGTCCGACTTCTCGTCGCGATCCGCGTCCGCGTCGTTGGCGAGGCCGAGCGAGGTCAGAAGCTTCTGAATGAGCCTGGCGTAGGCGCGCTGGTCGAGAATGGCGTTGTTGAGCTTGTCGAGGTCGGCCCCCGCCTTCTCCTCGACGAAGCCGCGCCAGAGGTCGGTCAGCCGCTCGGCCCCGGCCGGCGGCTTGAGGCCGGTCAGGCGCTCGCGCGCCAGCATCGCCACCGCGTCCTCGAGCGGCGCCTCCTCGCGCGAGCGCGCCTCGGCGAACGGGCTCTTGTGATAGCGTTCGTCGAGCATGGCGGTGAGGTTCGCCGCCACGCCCTCCATGCGGCGCGAGCCGATCGCCTCGACGCGGGCCTGCTCGACGGCGTCGAACAGGGAGCGCGCCGCCGGGTTTTGGGGCGCAAGGCGGCGATGGACCGTCTCGCTGTGGCAGGCGAGCCGAAGCGCGAAAGAATTCGGCGATTCCGCGCAGGATCGCCGCCTCGCGCGCGGTGGCCTTGCGCGGCGGATCGGGCAGCCGCGCCTTGGCGCCCTCGGGTCCGGTCACCAGCGCGGGCTTGTCGGTCGAGAACGTGACCTCGAGCTCGGGATTGCGGGCGAGCGCCCGGGTGCAGGACGCGATCGCCCGCTTGAACGGCTCGCTCGGCCGCATCGGGCTTGCTGCCTGCTTTACGGTTGTGGGTCGGCTTGACGTCGACGGTGGACATGGAACCCTGGCGTTATGCGGCGGCGCCGGAAGCGACGCCCTGGAAAGTCCCTGTATAGGCCCCGCCCCCGCGGCGCCGCAAGAATTCGAAGGCAGGCCAGAGCGCCAGGCCTTATTGACGGAACCGGCCCCCGTTCTAGATTCCGACTGCGGCCTCCCCTCGCCCGGCCTGGGCGTTGGCTCGCCCAACGAGAAGGCAAACTCCATGAACGCGCCCGCGTTCCCGGCTGCCGGCGTCGTCATCCCGGCCGAATTCCAGACCTTTTTCGACGCCCAGCGCGCAGCCTATCTCAAGGCGCCGGAGCCGGCCCACGCCGAGCGGGTCGCCGACCTCAAGGCGCTTGCCCGGCTCGTCAGGGAGAACCAGGCCGCGATCGTCGGCCGCGATCAACGCCGACTACGGCAATCGCAGCGCCTTCGAGACCAAGTTCGGCGGAGATCTTCATTGTGATCGACTCCGCCCACGACGCCGCAAAGCGCCTCAAGGGCTGGATGCGGCCGCGACGACGCCACGTCGATTTCGTCACCTTCGCCGGCGCGCGCAACCGCCTCATCCCGCAGCCGCTCGGCGTCGTCGGCGTGATCGTGCCGTGGAATTATCCGCTGATGCTGAGCTTCGGGCCGCTTGTCAGCATCTTCGCCGCCGGCAATCGGGCGATGGTGAAGATGTCGGAGAACTCGCGCCGCCTGGCGGAACTCCTGATCGAGATCTCGCCCAAATACTTCCCCGAGGACAAGCTCGCCTTCTTCGACGACGGCGGCGGACGCGGGCCGGCGTTCTCCTCGCTGCCCTTCGATCATCTGATCTTCACCGGTTCGGGCGCGACGGGCCGCGCGGTGATGGCCAACGCCGCGCGCAACCTGACGCCGGTGACGCTCGAACTCGGCGGCAAGTCGCCGGCGATCGTGGCGCCCGACTTCCCGGTCCAGACAGCGGCCGAGCGCATCCTGTGGGCCAAGACCTTCAATGCCGGCCAGACCTGCCTCGCGGTCGACTACGTGTTCCTGCCGCGCGGCAAGGAAACGGAGTTCGCGGAAGCCTGCAAGCGCCTGTTCGCCAAGCGCTACCCGGACGTCAATGGTCCCGACTTCACCTCGATCATCGATCAGCGCAGCTACGACCGCCTGACGGCGACGCTCGAGGACGCCCGCGCCAAGGGCGCGACCCTGATCAATCTCGCGGAGGGGCAGACGCCCGACCCGACCAAGCGGAAGTTCGCCCCCCACATCGTCCTGAACCCCACCCCCGATATGGAGGTCATGCGGCGCGAGATTTTCGGGCCGATCCTGCCCGGTCAAGGTTTACGACAGCCGCGAGGAGGTCGCGGACGCGATCAACGCGGGCGACCGACCGCTCGGCCTCTACCCGTTCACGCACGACGCTGCGACGCGCGATTTCTACATTTCCCGCGTCCTCTCCGGCGGCGTCTCGGTCAACGAGGCGATCCTGCATGTCGGCCAGCACGACCTGCCGTTCGGCGGCGTCGGCGCCAGCGGCATGGGGCACTATCACGGGCGCGAGGGCTTCGAGACCTTCTCGAAGCTGAGGCCGGTGTTCCAGCAGGGCCCGGTGTCGTCCGTCCAGACGATGATGCAGCCGCCCTACTCCGCGATGGCGCGGCGGATGGTCGATTTCCTGATCTGGATGCGGAGCTGAAATGGAGTCCGGATCGGAGGGACGGCGTCTCGCCGTCTGGAGTGACGCTGGATTGTCGACGGGTTGGGGCGGGAGACGCGCGCCCTCCGTTCAGACGGCCAGGGCCGTGAGCGCAAGGATGATCGAACGGGGCGCCCGCTTCGTATTGGCCATGGCGGCAAGTTGGAGGCGGACATGACTCGCTTTGAACACCCCTTGGCGACAGCCCTTGTCTGCGCGGCGTTCTGCGCCGCGGCGTCGGGCGCGCCCGCGTCCATGGCCGGTCCGACCAATTGGCGGATCGATCCGGCGCGCACCGAGATCGCGTTCGCCATCGATGCGGTCGGCTACCCGCGAACCCAAGGGCGGTTCGATCGGTTCGTTGGCCGGATCTCCATCGACCTCGACCGGCCCGAAAAAAGCAGCGTCGCCTTCCACGTCCGCTCGGGCTCGGTCGACGTCGGCTCGGCGTCGTTTTCCGACTATCTGCGCTCGCCGGCCTTTCTCGACACCGAGAAGCATCCGTCGATCGATTTCGTCTCGTCCTCAGTCGAGAAGATCAGCGACCGCGCGGTGAGGGTTACGGGCGAACTGACGCTGCTCGGCGTGACGAAGCCGCTGACGGTCGAGGTCGCCGTCGACCGGCCGAAGGACGGCGGGGGGCCGTTCACGTTCTTTGCGCAGACGCGGATTGATCGGCTGGAGTTCGGCATGAACTCCGGCTTCCCCCTCGTCTCGCGCGACGTGGACCTGACGATCCGTAGCGTGGCGGCGCCAGCTTGACCCATCCGCCGCGCTGGAGCCCGGCGGTCATCGCGCTCCATTGGCTGAATGCGGCGCTGATCCTGGCCTTGATCGCGCTCGGCTGGGCGATGACCCACCGCGTCTTCGGCGCGGCGGCGACGTTCGACGTTTATCAGTTGCATAAATCGCTCGGCTTCCTGGCGCTCGCGCTGACCGCGCTCCGTCTTGTCGTACGGTCGGCCAAGGAAGCGCCCCCGCCTGTCGCCGGCTGGGAGGGGCGCCTCGCCCGCGTCGTGCAGGCGACGTTCTATTTCCTAACGCTTGGCGTCATCGGCGCCGGCTGGCTCGTGGTCTCGGCCTCGCCCCTGCCTGTCCCGACACGGTTTTTCGATCTTTTCGTCATCCCCGACATTGCGGCGCCCAACTTTGCGTTGTTCACTTTGGCCAAGCTCGCTCACCAGATCGGCGCTTACGCCATCGCCGCCATCGTCGCGCTTCACATCGCGGGCGCGCTGAAACATCACTTCGTCGATCGGGACGGGACGCTCGCGCGCATGCTGCCGCGATAGGTGAATTCCCACCACGATCGCGCGAGTGGCTCGAAGGCTTTCCCGATCGCGAGCTATGCGGCTTTCTGAACTTCGACCGAAGTCGCAGTTGCGTATTCACATTTTCCCTTGTCAGAGCCCTGAGACGGACGCAATCTCAATCCGGGAGCGCCATTCGCCAACACACGAGGCACAGGTGTCCGAAGACGTCGATCATCTGCTGCGGGACCGATTGAAGGTCCTCAAGCTCGATGCCGACACGCTCGGACGCGAGTTCCCGGACATATTCAACAGGGTCAAGATCAATTGCCCGCTTTGCGGCGACCGGCAAACTTGCGTGATCGATTTGCAGAACGATCCGAGCGCTTTGGGCTTGGAAGCCGATTGTCCGAACGCGGAAGTCCTGAGTATCCTCGCGGCGCTTGCCGACTTGAACAATTAAGCCGACCTCGGATGGCCGAGCGCTCCAGCGAACGCCTCGGCGTTCGGATTGTGGCGGAGCCAGCCTTCGTGTCGGCCGACAACGCCAGCGACAAGCAACGTTTTCTTGACAGGTGAGCGGCTGCGTTCCATATTTGTTCTCTTCAGAAGGAGACCATTTCCTCAAACGGGGCGCTGCTGGCGGATGCCGACGCCTGGAGCGGAGAACTTAACGTCGACCGGTGTTCGGATCGTGCGCGAGTTCGACCGCCGTCAGGGTTTTGCGTCGCCCGGAAATTCTGCCGCAAGCCCCTGAAATGATTGAATTCGCGCCCGGAATCGCCAAGGCTTCCGTTAATTTTTAGCAGCGGGAAGTTTCGCGATAGCAGGCCCGCACGGTCGCGCGCCCTGAGCCGGGGAGGCTCCCCACCCGACCCGCGGCCGACGATCGCCCGGAAAATGCGGTGCAAGTCTTTGAAAAGATGGATTCCGCGCCCAGGGACAACGGACTCTGTTGCTTCCATATAAAGACATGTTTATATGATTATGCAGGTCCTGATTTCTTGGCGGCTATCAATGAATCCATCTCTCGACCCGATTTTCGATACCGCCTCCGCCCGCCGGCAGGACGCCGCCGAAGCCCTGCGCGAGGCGGCGGAGCGCCGGATCCTGGTTCTCGATGGGGCGATGGGCACGCAGATTCAGGCTCTCGGCTTTATTGAGACCCATTTCCGCGGCGACCGCTTTTTGTCGTGCGAATGCCACCTCCAGGGGAACAACGACCTTCTCACCCTGACACAACCGCAGGCGATCGAGGACATCCACTTCGCCTACGCCATGGCTGGGGCGGACATCCTCGAAACCAACACCTTTTCGTCCACCACGATCGCTCAGGCCGACTATGGCATGCAGGACGTGGTCTATGACCTCAATCGCGACGGCGCGCGTCTCGCCCGGCGGGCGGCGATCAAGGCGGAGCGGGCGGACGGCAAGCGACGCTTCGTCGCGGGCGCGCTTGGGCCGACCAACCGCACTGCTTCCCTGTCGCCCGACGTCAACAATCCCGGCTACCGCGCCGTCACCTTCGACGACCTCAAGGTCGCCTACGCGGAACAGGTCGGCGGCCTGATCGACGGCGGCGCCGATATCATCCTGATCGAAACCATCTTCGACACGCTGAACGCCAAGGCCGCCATTTTCGCGTGCGAGGAGGTCTTCGCCGAGCGCGGCGTGCGTCTGCCGATGATGATCTCCGGCACGATCACTGACCGATCCGGGCGCACGCTGTCCGGCCAGACGCCGACCGCATTCTGGCATTCGGTGCGGCACGCGAAACCCTTCACCATCGGCCTCAACTGCGCGCTCGGCGCGAGCGCGATGCGCGAGCATCTCGAAGAGATCGCCGCTGCGGCCGACACGTTCGTCTGCGCCTACCCCAACGCCGGCCTTCCCAACGCCTTCGGCCAGTACGACGAAGGCCCCGAGGCGATGGCGGCCGAGATCGGCGGCTTCGCCCGCGATGGCCTCGTCAACATCGTCGGCGGATGCTGCGGCTCGACGCCCGAGCACATCCGGGCGATCGCCGAGGCGGTCCGCAACGTTCAGGCCGCGCGCGATCCCCGACGATCGAACCGGCGATGCGCCTCTCCGGCCTCGAACCCTTTACGCTCACCCCCGACATCCCCTTCGTGAATATCGGCGAGCGGACGAACGTCACCGGCTCGGCGAAGTTCCGCAAGCTGATCACAGCCGGCGATTTCGCCGGCGCGCTCGCGGTGGCGCGCGAACAGGTGGCGAACGGGGCGCAGATCGTCGACGTCAACATGGACGAGGGCCTGATCGATTCCGAAGCGGCGATGATCGAGTTCCTCAATCTCGTCGCCTCCGAGCCGGACATCGCGCGCGTGCCGGTGATGGTCGATTCGTCGAAATTCTCGATCATCGAAGCGGGCCTCAAGCGCCTGCAGGGCAAGAGCCTGGTCAACTCGATCTCGATGAAGGAAGGCGAGGAGGCGTTCCTGCGCCAGGCGAATCTCGTGCGCCGCTACGGCGCGGCGGTCGTGGTGATGGCGTTCGACGAGCAGGGACAGGCGGACACGTTCGAGCGCAAGGTTGCGATCTGCGCGCGCGCCTACAAGCTCCTGACCGAAAAAATTGGCTTCCCGCCGGAGGACATCGTATTCGATCCCAATGTCTTCGCGATCGCGACTGGCATCGACGAGCACAACAACTACGGCGTCGACTTCATCGAGGCGGCCCGAAAAATCCGCCTAACCCTGCCCCACGCCCATATCTCCGGCGGCGTATCGAACCTGTCGTTCTCGTTCCGCGGCAACGAGCCGGTGCGCGAGGCGATGCACGCCGTCTTCCTCTACCACGCCATCCAGGCGGGCATGGACATGGGCATCGTCAACGCTGGCCAGCTCGCGGTCTATGACGAGATCGATCCCGAGTTGCGCGAGGCCTGCGAGGACGTCGTTCTCAATCGCCGTCACGGACGGAACCGAGCGCCTGCTGACCATCGCCGAGCGCTACCGCGGCACAGCCGGAAAGGAAGCCAAGGCGCAGGATCTCGCCTGGCGCGAGGAGCCGGTCGGGAAGCGCATCGCCCACGCGCTGGTCAACGGCATCACGGACTACATCGAGGCCGACACCGAGGAGGCGCGCCTTCAGGCCAAACGCCCGCTCGACGTCATCGAGGGCCCGCTGATGGCGGGAATGAACGTCGTCGGCGACCTGTTCGGCGCGGGAAAGATGTTCCTGCCGCAGGTGGTGAAGTCGGCCCGCGTGATGAAGCAGGCCGTGGCGATCCTTCTGCCCTACATGGAGGCGGAAAAGGCGGCCGGCGGCGGCGCCAGACGGCCGGCACCATCGTGCTCGCCACCGTCAAGGGCGACGTGCACGACATCGGCAAGAACATCGTCGGCGTGGTGCTCGCCTGCAACAATTACGAGATCATCGACCTTGGCGTGATGACGCCGGCCTCGAAGATCCTCGCGGTCGCGCGCGAAAGAAAGGCCGACGCGATCGGCCTTTCGGGGCTGATCACGCCCTCGCTCGACGAGATGGTCCATGTCGCGGCCGAGATGGAGCGCGAGGGCTTCGACATCCCCCTTCTGATCGGCGGGGCGACGACGAGCCGGGTCCATACCGCGGTGAAGATCCATCCGCGCTACGCCCGCTCGCAGGCGGTGCATGTCAACGACGCGAGCCGGGCGGTCGGCGTCGTTTCGTCGCTGCTGTCGCCGGAGACGCGCGCCTCGACCATCGCCGCCATACGGGCCGAGTATCGCAAGGTGGCCGCTGCGCATGAGCGGAGCGAAGCGGAGAAGACGCGCGTCCCGCTCGCCAGGGCGCGCGCCAACGCCTTCGCCGTCGACTGGAGCGCCTATCAGCCGACGCGGCCGAGCTTCCTCGGAACGCGCGTGTTCGGCTCTTATGACCTCGAGGACCTTGCCCGCCATATCGACTGGACGCCGTTCTTTCAGACCTGGGAGATGAAGGGCCGCTATCCGGCGATCCTCGACGATCCCGAGCAGGGCGCGGCGGCCAGGACCCTGTTCGACGACGCGCAGGCGATGCTGAAGCGGATCATCACCGAGAAGTGGCTTCACCCCAAGGCCGTGGTCGGCTTCTGGCCGGCGGCTCGCGAGGGCGACGACATCGCGCTCTTTGCCGACGACGACGCGACAGACCCGAGTGGCGACGCTCTACACCTTGCGCCAGCAACTCGGAAAGCGCGACGGCCGGCCCAATCTGGCGCTCGCCGATTTCGTCGGGCCGAAGCGACTATATCGGCGGCTTCGTGGTGACGGCTGGGGTCGAGGACGAGACGATCGCCAAGCGGTTCGAGCGCGCCAACGACGACTATTCCTCGATCCTCAGTCAAGGCGCTCGCCGACCGGCTCGCCGAGGCCTTCGCCGAGGCGATGCACGCCCGCGTCCGGCGCGAACTCTGGGGATACGCCCTCGGCGAGGCGTTTGCGCCCGAGGCGCTGATCGCCGAGCCCTACCGCGGCATTCGGCCCGCGCCCGGCTATCCGGCCCAGCCCGACCATACCGAGAAGGCGACGCTGTTCCGTCTGCTCGACGCCGAGCGGACGATCGGGGTCCGGCTTACCGAGAGCTTCGCCATGTGGCCGGCCTCGTCGGTCTCCGGCCTCTACATCGCCCACCCGGACGCGCATTACTTCGGGGTCGCCAAGGTCGAGCGCGATCAGGTGGAGGACTACGCCGGCCGCAAGGGGATGAGCGTCGCCGAGGTCGAACGCTGGCTCGCGCCGGTGCTGAACTATATCCCGGTGAGAGCCGCGGCGGCGGAGTGACGGTTTAGCGACCCATATCGGCAGGCGGCTGCGATTTCAGAGGGTTGCGGGCCGCCTTAGCGGCGGCTGGCAAGATATTACGTTACTGTATCGTATTTACTCCGCTCGCGGATATCGGGCGCTCCGCGGTCAGCGTCCTGCGCGAGGCGCGCGCGGCCGCGGCGAGGCCGACGATCGCGGCGGCGAATCCGGCCGCGGCGCCGACGCCGAGCGCCCAGCGCGGCCCGAAGGCGTCGGCGATCCAGCCGACGATCGGCGCCCCGATCGGCGTGCCGCCAAGGGCGACGCTGACTCTCAGCGCCATCACCCGTCCGCGCATCGCCGGCTCGGTCGAAAGCTGCATCAGGCTGTTCGACACGTTGGTGACGGTGAGCGAGGCGACGCCGATAATGGCGAGCGCCATGGCGAACACCCAGTATGTCGGCGACAGCGCGGCAAAGGCGCAGCCAAGCCCGAACACAGCCGAGCCGACGATCAGCGCGCCGAACCGCGGCCGGTCCCGGCCGGCGGCGAGAAGCGCGCCCGCCACCGTCCCGAGCGCCATGCTCGACGACAGGAGGCCATAGCCGAAGGCGTCGACGTGAAAGACCCCGACCGCCATGGTCGCGATGAAGATCGTGAAGTTGAGGCCGAAGGTCCCGATCAGGAACAGCATCGCGAGGATCGCGATCAGGTCCGGCCGGCCTCGGACGTAGCGCAGCCCCTCGAAAAAACTCCCTCCGGCGCGGCGCGCCCGGGCGATTCCGCGAAGCTCCGGCAAGCGAAGGGCGCTCAGCGACACGAGCACCGCGCCGAACGAGGCGCCGTTGATGAGAAAGGCCCAGCCCGAGCCGAACGCGGCGATGATCAGGCCGGAGACCGCCGGCCCGATCATCCGCGCCGCGTTGAACGAGGTCGAGTTCAGCGCGACGGCGTTCGAGAGGTCGGCGTCGCCGACCAGCTCTCCGACGAAGGTCTGGCGCGCCGGGGCGTCGAACGCCGCCGCCGAGCCGAACAGGAAAGCGAAGACATAGACATGCCAGAGCTGCACCAGGCCGGCGACGGTCAGAAGCCCGAGCAGCCGCCGCGAGCACGCCCATCGTCCCCTGCGTGGCCATGAGGAGCTTGCGCTGGTCGAGGCGATCGGCCGCCGATCCGGTCCACGGCAGGAACAGGAGTTGCGGCCCGAACTGCAGCGCCATGACCGCCCCGACCGCCGAGGCGTTGTGATGGGTAAGGCCGGTGAGGACCAGCCAGGCCTGAGCCGTGCGCTGCACCCAGGTGCCGACGTTGGAGACGAAGGCGCCGGCGGCCCAGACCCGGTAATTGAAAATGCGCAGCGAACGGAAGACCCCCGTCCCCGCTCTCGGTCATGGTCGCTGCGGCGCGCCGCCGCCGTGAAAGCGCCCGAACCGCCGCAGGCGGAAAACAGACTCATCAGCAGCGCGCCGATGCCGAGCGCGACGACATCGGGCGAGGTCCCGCAAATCGAAATCGCCGACCTGGACGACGAGAAGGTAGCCGACGACGAGGTTGAAGAAGCCCCAGAGCACGTTCACAGTCGACGACGAAAGGCCCTCGCCCGGCGGCTTCGCGAAAGGGGTCTGGAACGCCCGACCGGTCACGCCGCTCACGAGATGGGGGACGGCGTTGAGCAGAAAGGCGCCGCCAAAGAAATAGGAAACGAGATCGAGCACGGAGGCCTCCGTCGGACTTCTAGCAGATCAGCAGTTAAACTGCAAAGTTTGCCTTATCATTTTCCCCCACTCAAAGCGCCGAACGACGGGCGCTCGGTCGGAATGGCGGGATTGCGCAAATTGCGGTCGTCGCCGGACGACTTCGCGAACGCGTCATATCCAACCCTTTGATCCTTTCCCGCTCGCTCCGGTACGGCAGGAGGGACCATGGCCACTTCGCCGGCGCGAGGGCGCGAGACGGCGTCCCTGCGAGCCGCCGCGGCATCCCTTGCGAGGCCGCCGAATCTCCGCCTGGAGGCGCGCCTTCACGCGCCGCCCGACCCGTCGAGGGCTTCCGACCGGGATTGGCCGGCCGCGCCCCGCTCCGGCAGCCCGAGCGCCGGAGACCGGGCTCTCCCGGCCTTCACTTCGATTGTCGCCGCCAAGTCCGGCGGCGGAAGCGCCAGCGCATCGGCGCCCGCGGCGTTGGTCGGCTCCGCCCGGCGCGACAGCGTCAGCGCAAGCCCATGGTAGCGGTCGTATTCGCGGGTGATCTTCAAGACCCGGTCGACCGCGCCGAGGTTGCCGTCCTGCATCGCGCCGTAGGCGATCAGCATCGCCTCGTTGAGCCGGGCGATCTGCACCGCGACGAAATCCTCGGTCGGCTCGGGCGCGCGCCGGGCGACGACGGCCGCAACCCTTTCCCGCGCGCGCTTCAGCGTGAGGCCCTCTCGCACGGCCACCTCGTCGATCGGCTCGCCGTGCGCCAGCGCGCGCACGATTCGCGCGTCGCGCATGGCGGTTTCGCGCCGGGTCGCGCGCTTGCGCTTCGTCGCCGGGATGCTCGCCTGTTCCTGTTTCGTCATCTCTCGGTCCTTCAGCTATCCGAAAATTCAACGTAGCAGAAATTTGACTTTTCAGAAAGCAAATGTTATCGAGACCGCCTTTCCGGACGGCCCGCAGGGAAGGCGGGCGGCCGATTTCAGCAAGGGGAACGGCGATGATCGATCCGATGCACGCAGCGCAATGGACGGTGGCGGGGCGCGCGATATTGGACCTGATGCGCGCTACGCGCGCGCTTCTGCCCAAAGCGCGCGATCGGGACCCCATCGCCCAGCGGCTCGACGAGGCGACCCAGGCGCTCAAACTCTCCAACGCCAAACGCGCCCGCGACCTCGGCTATCCGCTTTGCCGCTGCGCCTTTCCGCCGAAGCCGATGCCATGGGACAACGCGCAGCGCGCCTTCGCGTGCCGGGAGCCGGGATGCGGGCGGGTGGAGCGCCCGGGATGACGCGCCAGTCGGGGCCGGCGGCGCGCCCTGTTTCGGCGGGGGCATCGGGCCGCCGCTATTGAAGAAGCTTGCCCGTGTGCGAACCCGCGGCCTCGGCCGGCGTTAGGCGTCCCTGGCCGCGGTCGCCTTCATCTCGCTGATAGCGGTCTCAAGCTCGGTCTTCTGTCGCGTCAACGTCGAAACGAGGGCGCTGTCGTCGCGGTTGCCTTCGATCGCCCTGTCGTAGTCCTGAACGATGCGCTCCTCGCCGCTGGCGAAGGACGACAACGACCCGTCGTCGAGCCCGGCGACCGCGCTCCGCACGGAGATCACCGTCTTGTGGACGGCGGTCATGAAGGAGCCGCTGTCGTCCGGGGACAGGCCCCTCGCCCGGAGCGCCCCGTGAAGCTCGCCGTGCGCCTTCTGGTGGAGCGCCTTCACCCTCTCGAAAATCGCCTTGAGACCCGGCTTCTGCGCATCGCGTATCGCCTCGTCGTAGCCGTTGCAGGCGTCGACGAGGGCTGTGTGCAAAGCGGCGAGCGAATGATTGTCCGACATGGATGACCTCTCCTTTCCTGGAGAACATCGAACGTCTGGAATCGTTCCGAGGCCGCAAGGACGCGGAGGCAAGCGGGCCGCCCGCGCCGCCTTTCCGCCGCGCTTCCGCAAGGCCGCCTTCATTTCCCGAAGGCTAGCGCAAATACCCCACGCGGCCCGGGAACAATTGTCGCTCCCGGCTATTAAGACAGCACACAGCGTATTTCAGAGAGGATCATAATTATGACCAAGATTGGAATGGCTCTGGCTTGCGCTGCGTTCGCGCTGCCGACGCTTGCTTTCGCGGATGGGAATGGAGCGGTAACGGGCGCGGCCGGCGGCGCAGTCGCCGGCGCCGTGGTCGGCGGCCCGGTCGGCGCAGCCGTCGGGGGCACAGCGGGCGCGATCGCCGGCGGCGTCGCGAGCGGCCCGGACCGAACCGTGGTGGTGACGCCTGGAGCCCCTGCTCCGTGCAACACTCGCACCACGCAGACGACCGACAACTCCGGTTACAGCAGCACCACGCAGTCCACCAACTGCCCGAACTGAAACTGCCCGAACTGAATTCGACCCCTGGTGACGGCGAACTGGCGGCGGCGTCATCTCGACAAGGGTTTTCCCAAGGTTGACCGCCTCGGAGATGAACCGACATGCCTGGCAACCTGATCTACTACGCGCTTATCCTCATCGTCATCGCGGTCGTCGCGGCCTTCCTTGGGTTCGGCGGCGTCTCAGCCACCGCGATGAGCGGGGCGCACCTCTTCATCTGGGTCGCGGTGATTATCATCGTCGTGGGGCTTATCTTCGCGCTGATGCGGCGCGTGTAACGCCGCTCCGGCCGGCCCCGAGACCCTGACAGGAACCTGAAGTGTGGCGCGAACGCGACGTTTAGTCGGTTCGCGCCGAGGCCACACGGGGCGCCTCGACACGTCGATTAAGGTGAGCGAACGCTCGCGCAACAAAAGCGCGCCATGGGCGTTGAGAGTGGGGGCTGTCGACAGGCGGCCGTTCTCTCACTGCGGTGCGGCCCATGGCAGATAACAAACGCGAGCTCGAAGCGTTGAGTCCTTTCAGCGGCGCTCGGGCGGATCTCGGAAGGCGCGCCGACGCCACCGATACGGTCATTATCGTCGCCGCCATTATTCTCGCGCTCTATTTTGCACGCGACGTGCTCGTCCCGATCGCCATCGCCGTGCTGCTGAGCTTCGTTTTGGCCCCGGTCGCAGCGGCGTTCAGGCGGCTGTACGTAGGCCGGGTTGGCTCAGTCCTCCTCGCTGTCGCGCTCGCCTTTGCGATCCTCGTCTCACTGGGGACGATCATTGGCAAGCAGGTCGCCCAGCTCGGCGACAATCTCCCGCAATATCAGGCCGTCATCGCAAAGAAGCTCCAGGCGGTGAGGAGTTCCGCCCTCAGCGAGAAATTCGTGGAGAAAGCCGAGGACGCTCTTCATGGGCTCAACAACAATCTGACCGGGTCAACCACCGCGACCCGGCCGGCTCCGCAAGAGCCGGTCATCGCGCCATCCCCTGACGGCCAGCGCCTGGTGCAGGTCGAGGTGCACGAGCCCGCGCCGGGCCCGGTGGAGATCCTGCGCAGCATCGTGTCGGCGCTCCTCCCGCCGCTGGCGACGACCGGCGTCGTCATCATTTTCGTTGTCTTCATTCTTCTGCAAAGGAGCGATCTGCGCGACCGGTTCATCAGCCTGATCGGCTCGCACGATCTGCATCGGACCACGAAGGCGCTCGACGACGCGGCGTTCCGGCTCAGCCGGTATTTCCTCGCCCTGACCGGGATCAACGCGGCCTTCGGCGTCGCGATCGGAATCGGGATGGCCTTCATCGGCGTTCCGAACCCGGCGCTGTGGGGTATCGTCGGCGCGGTGCTGCGGTTCGTGCCTTATATCGGCGCCTTTGTCGCCGCCGCGCTGCCGCTCGCCCTCGCAGCCGCCGTCGACCCCGGATGGACCATGGTCGCGGAAACCGCGCTGCTGTTCGTCGTGGTCGAAGGCCTTGTCGGACAGGTCGTCGAGCCTCGATTGTTCGGCCACACGACCGGCATGTCGCCGCTGGCGATCATCGTCGCGGCGGCGTTCTGGACCTTGATCTGGGGCGCTCCGGGCCTACTCCTTTCAACGCCGATCACGGCCTGCCTCGTCGTGCTCGGCCGCCACGTCGAGAGCCTGAACTTCATCGAACTGATGCTGGGCGACAAGCCGCCGCTGTCGCCGGTGCAGAGCTTCTATCAGCGGATTCTCGCGTCCGATCCGGACGAAGTGGCGTTTCAGGCGGAATCGCTGCTCACGACCATGCCGCTCCTGCAATATTACGAGGACGTCGCAATGCCGGCGCTTGCGCTGGCGCAGTTCGACGTCACCCGCGGCGTGCTCGACAAGACCCGGCAGGCCGAGGTCTGCGAAGCCGTCGAGCGGGTCGTCGCGGACCTGGCCGATCATGTCGACGTCCAGGACGGGGACAGCGAAAGCGCCGCTCCGGAACCCGCGGCGGAGAGCGCCGCCGGGACCGGCGCCCTCCAACAAGGCGCCGAGGACGAGAATCGGGTGCTTTGCATCGCAGGCCGAAGCCCGCTCGATCGGGCGGGATGCGCGATCCTGGTCCAACTCCTCGAGCGCAGGGCGATCCGGGCGCGGCTTGCGGATCCGGAGGCGCTCGCGAGCGGCATATTCGCTCTGAACGGGATCGGGGTTCAGGCCATTTGCGTGTTCTACCTGGATCATCGCAGCCTCGCCGCGGTCCGGTATTCTGTACGCCGGTTGCGGAAGAAATTCACCGACGTCCCGATCGCCGTGTGTCTGTGGGGCGGCGCAAGCCTGGCCTCGATGGCGGAAGCCTCCCGCGCGGATGCGACCGTGGGCTCGCTGGCCGATGCGGTCGAGTTTTGCGAGGGCGTCCTCTGCGCCGAAAAGATCGCCGAGGCGCCGGTCGCCGCGCTTGCGACCTGAGTGCGCGGGGCCAGCGGGACCTCGTGGTGATTCTTTGTGCGCTTGGTGGTGAGATCCTCGCCCTTGCCCCACGGCTCGGATTGCGCGATGACCGGGCGCCGAACACGTGAGGGGGGCGTCGACCATGACCGCCACAGCCAAGAGTTTCGCCTCCGCCGCGCTCCTCGCCGTCGTGGCGCTCGCCGGCTGTGCGACGCCGCCGGCGGTGATCCCGACCGCCGCCGACATTCGCGGCCTCCGGCCTTCCGGCCAGGTGTCGATGGAGCAGGTGTTCGTGTCGGGCACCGGACTGGGAAGCGGGACGCTGACCTTTGAGGGGCGCAGATATCCGTTCACGCTGACCGGCGAACTCAATGGCCTCGGAGCGATCGCCGGCATCCAGGGCGCGGGCGACGTCTACAATCTCAGGGACGTCTCGCAATTCGCCGGCGCCTACATCCAGGGCGCGGCTCCGCTCGCGGTCGGCTCGCTGCCCGGCGAGATCTGGATGAAGAATACCAACGGCGTGATCATCCGCCTCGCACAGCCAGCAGAACGGGATCACGCTGAGCTCCGGGCGCTACGAGATTTTCGTGCAGCTCGGCAGATGAGCCGGCCTGGGGACGGCCCACGCCTCCCGAATATGAGCATTTCCCGTCGCCTCGTCGACGGCCGGCGCGGCCGATGCGAGGAGACTGTCGCGAAAGCGTCATCAAGCCTGCATACTTCCGCGTCTATCTTCAACCCTGCAACGCCGGACGGGTGCGCGAATGGATATGAACGTCAATGAAACCGCCGATGGCGTGACCCATGTCGCGCTCGACGGCCGCTTCGACATCGCGGGCGCCCAGGAGGTCGACGGCCGCTTCGCGGAGCTCGCCGACAAAGCGAAGATCCTCGTCGTGGACCTGTCCAAAGTGACGTTCCTCGCCTCGCTCGGCGTGCGCACCCTGATGGTCAGCGCCAGAACGATCATCCGTCGCGGCGCCTTCATCGCCGTCGCCGGCGCCAACGAGGGCGTGGAAAAGGTGCTGCGCCTGACCGGTTTCGACGAACTTGTCGGCCTTTATCCGGACGTCGGCCTCGGCCGCCATCGGCGTCTCTGACTCTCGCGGGCCCGAGGAGTTCGAGAGCCGCAAGGCGTAATCGTTCGAATGGCGGCGCTGATGCCGTTCTCGCGACTTTCCCGGCACGGTCGAGGCGGCAGCGGACGCGGAAGCGTGGCTCGCCCGAGAAACCGGAGCGCTGGGGCTTGCGGGCGAGACGACCTTCGCGATAAATCTCTGCGTCGAGGAGCTGTTCCTCAACGCCGTCAAGCATGGCCAGGCCAACAAGAGCGACGATCTCCATCTGGACCGAACCCGACGGGCCGCAACTCGAATTCGTCGACGACGGGCAGGCGTTCGACCCGACCGTCGCGCCGGTGAAGCGCCTCAAGGGACCGGGAACGGATTTCGAGATCGGCGGCTTCGGCAGCGGGCTGGTTCAGAAGTTCTCGCGCCGCATGACTTATCATCGCGCCGACGGCGCCAACCGCCTGGTCCTCGAATTCGACGCGGGGCCCAACAAGAACCCCGACTGGGGCCGTTCCCGCCGAATGAAAGATCTATCGGCGCTGCGCTCGACCATCCGGGCGACCAGCGCGTTCCGCCAAATCACCGAAGACGACGTCTCCTATCTGATCGAAGTCGGCGAACTGAGGACCTACGAGCCGGACGCGACCCTCATGGTCCAGGGCGAGGATTCGCACGACGCCGCGCTGATCCTTGCTGGACAGGTGACGGTGATCGCCGACAGCGCGCGCGGCGCCATTCCGATCGCCACTCTCGAGGCGCCCTGTCTGGTGGGCGAGCTTGGCGCGCTGGCCCATCTTCGGCGCTCGGCGACGGTGCGGGCGCGCACGCCGGTCAGCGTCCTCCGAGTCGGACGCTCGGCGCTTGCCGAGGTCGCGCGCACGACGCCGTCGTTGCTGATCGACGTCATCGGCCGCATGGGCGACCGGCTGCGCCGGTTCAACGGCGCGATCGGGCTCTACACCCACGCGCTCGAGGCGCTTGAGCGGCACGAGTTCGATCCGGCGCTGCTCGAGGAGTTGCGCAACCCGCTTCCCGACCTCGCGGATTTCGGCCACACCTTCGGGCGCATGGCCGAGCAGATCCTGCTGCGCCGCCAGCGCAGCGACGAGATGGCGAGCGCGGCGGTGATCCAGCAGCGCGCTCCTGCCCAAGCCCGAGGAATTCGCGGCCGACGCCGGGCGTCGACGCTTCCGCCTCGATGAACGCGGCGCGCGACGTCGGCGGCGACTGGTTCGAGCTCGTCGCGCTCGACGACGGGCGTGTCGCCGTCGGCGTGGGCGACGTCTGCGGCAAAGGCGTTCCGGCCGCCCTGTTCACCGGCATCACCAAGACGCTGATCCGCATCAACCTGCGCGAGAAGCCGGACCTGCCCGGAGCGATCCTCAAGGCCAACGCCTATCTCGCCAACAACAACGCCGCCGAGCTGTTCGCCACCATCCTCTACGCCGCTTTCGATCCGCGCACCGGCGAGATCGAGCTGGTGAGCTGCGGCCACCTGCCGGCGCTGATCCGACGCGCCGGCGGCGAGGTCGAGAAGCTCTCGTGGCGGCGGCCTGCCGGTCGGCCTGTTCGACACCCTGAAGCCGCGGGTGCTGCGGGCCGAGATGCGGCCCGGGCGACCTCCTTTTTTTCTACACCGATGGCGTGACCGAAGCGGAGAACCAGGCCCAGGCCGAATTCGGCGAGGAGCGGCTCGTCGATCTCCTCGCCACCGGCGAGGCCTGCAGCGCGGCGGCGTGGATCGCCCGGGTCGAGGACGCCGTGCGCGCGCATGCCCGCGGGCGCGCCGCAATTCGACGACATCACCAGCGTCGCGCTGGCGCGGTGAGCTGCATACTCTGTCGACGCATGCGGAGCGCGCGCGCAGCTCGTTCCTGCCGAGCCGGTCCGTATGGAGCCGCATCGCCGCTTTGGAAATCCGGCCCACCCATGCGCGCTCAGAACTCGACTTCGAGCTCCTCGATCTCGTCCTTCTCGGCGAGCGCGCCCTCGCGCCACTCCTTCATCGCGGGCAGGTCCCAGACGCGGTCGGCGTAGGCCTGGAGCGCGCCGTCCAGCTTGACGCCATAGGTGCGGAACCGGCTCACGACCGGCGCGTACATCGCGTCGGCCATCGAGATCTTGCCGAACAGATACGGGCCGCCGTAGGTCTCGAGGCACTCGCGCCAGATCGCCTTGATCCGCTCGATGTCGGCCTCGCGCCTTCGACCAGATCTTGAAGTGCGCGAATCTCGGCCTTGATGTTCATCGGCAGCGCCTGACGGAGCGAGACGAAGCCCGAATGCATCTCGCCGCACACCGACCGGCAATGCGCGCGCGTCGCCTGATCCTTGGGCAGAAGGCGCCGCCTTCGGCGCAACCTCGTTCAGGAACTCGCCGATCGCCAGCGTGTCCCACACCCGGATTCCGTTGTACGTCAGGCACGGCACGAGGATCGAGGGCGACAGCAGCAGGATCTCGGCGCGCGCGTCCGCGTCGTCGGGAGCGACGACCACCTCTTCGAACTCGATTTTCGCGAGTTTCGCCATGAGCCAGCCGCGCAGCGACCAGGACGAGTAATTTTTGCTGCTGATCGACAGCGTCGTCGCGTGACATTGTTGCTCTCGCCTGTTGACGGTTTCCTCGACTCCCTTTCATGTTAGCGCATAGCAAGCGCTGTGCCAAAAGCGAATCGCGTTGGCACGGCGCTTGCTCGTCATTCGGGCGGACGGGGGCGAATCCGGCGGGATGATGTACGACGCTTATCAGAGAATGGCCGACGCGGGCGATCAGGTCCGCATGTTCGCCGAAAACGCGAATACGATCCTCAGCGCCTGGTCGGCGAACCCGTTTGCGCCGCCCGGTGCGGCGGATGGCGGCCTATTACGAGCTTGTCGCGCTTGCGGGCTTCAGCCATTCGCGCCCCGAATACGGCATCGACTTCGTCGAGGTCCACGACGAGCCCGTTCCGGTCGAGGAGAAGGGCGTCCATAGGACGCCGTTCTGCCAGCTCCTGCGCTTCCGCCGCGAAGGCGGCGAGAACGACCCGAAGATCCTGCTGGTCGCGCCGATGTCGGGACATTTCGCCACGCTTCTGCGCGGCACGATCCGCACGCTGCTGCGCGACCATCAGGTGTTCATCACCGACTGGACGAACCCTCGCAACGTGCCGCTCGAAGAGGGCGGCTTCAATCTCGAAGACTACACCCAGCACCTGATCGATTTCGTCAATTTCATTGGCGAGGATTGCCACATCGTCGCGGTCTGCCAGCCGACCGTCTCGGCGCTGATCGCGACGTCGGTGATGGCGCAGGACAATTCCAACGTCCAGCCGGCGAGCCTCACCCTGATGGCGGGCCCGATCGACGGCCGCATTGCGCCGACCAAGGTCAACGAACTCGCGATCGAGAAGCCGATCGAGTGGTTTCGCACCAACATGATCGGCGTGGTGCCGGACAAGTTCGAAGGCGCCGGGCGGCGGGTCTATCCGGGCTTCCTGCAGCTTTGCGCATTCATGAGCATGAACGCCGACCGGCACACCAAGTCCTTCGTGGAGCTGTTCCAGCACCGCGTCGCGGGCGACGCGGAGCGGGCCGACGCCATCCGCGACTTCTACAAGGAATATTTCGCGATCATGGACATGAGCGCGGATTTTTATCTCGAGACGGTCGAGCAGGTCTTCCAGCGCTTCCTGCTGCCGCAGGGCCTGATGAAGCACAAGGGGCCGGGTCGTCGAGCCGCGGGCGATCAAGAAGACCTTCCTGCTCACCGTCGAGGGCGAGCGGGACGACATCTGCGCCGTCGGCCAGACGCTGGCGGCGCAGGATCTCTGCTCGCGGCCTCAGGCCCTACATGAAGACACACCATCTTCAGGCCGGCGTCGGCCACTACGGAGTGTTCAACGGCAAGCGCTGGGAGACGCAGGTCTACCCGGTGCTGCGCAACCACATCCAGTCGAGCCGGTAAGCCGCCTCCCGCTTGCGCCGTCGTAGCCGCGCTCGCTGAGCGCGGCGACGCGATCGACGATCGCGTCTACGAGTGCTACCGCAGCGGACGACGCCTTAACCCTTCAAATACGGCTTGTGCAGGACGAGGTCGGCGGCGTTGAACCGGTCGCTCGCGGTATTGGACTGGTGCCAGTAAGGGTAAATCAGCGGCGGCTGGCTGACCTTGTCGAGCCGAGCGCGCTCCTCCATGCTGAGCTTGACGTCGACGCAGGCGAGGTTGTCGCGGAACTGCGCCTCGTCGCGTCCGCCAATGATGAGCGAGGTCACGGTTGGGCGGCCGAGAGTCCAGGCCAGTGCGATCTGCGCCGCCGACACGCCATGCGCCTCGCCGATCGCGACCAGCGCGTCGACGATGTCCCAGAGCGCGTTCTCGTCGCGCACCGGCGGCTCGGTCCAGCCGGAGAACTTGGCGCGTGCCCTCGGGCGCGGCCTTGTTGCGACGGTGCTTGCCCGACAGCAGGCCGCCCGCGATCGGGCTCCAGACCAGGACACCAAGGCCCTGGTCGGCCGCGACCGGCAGGAGTTCGTACTCCGCCTCGCGCGCCTGCAGAGTGTAGTGGATTTGCTCGGAGACGAAGGGAACGCGCCCGTCGCGCCGCGCGACCTCCATCGCCTTCATCATGTGCCAGCCGGAGAAGTTCGAGCAGCCGACGTAGCGGACCTTGCCCGAGCGCACGAGCGCAGTCGAGCGCCTCCATCGTCTCCTCGAGCGGCGTCAGGCCGTCCCACTGATGCACCTGATAGAGGTCGATGACGTCGGTGCGCAGGCGCTTGAGGCTCGCCTCGCATTCCCGGATGAGATGCCAGCGCGACGAGCCGCGGTCGTTCGGCCCTGAGCCCATCGGAAAGCGCGCCTTGGTTGCGATCAGCATGCCGGGTTTGCGCGTCGGCATCGCCTCGCCGACCATCTCCTCCGAGCGGCCGCCCGAATAGATGTTGGCGGTGTCGATCAGATTGACGCCGGCGTCGGCGACGATGTCGATGAGACGGCGCACCTCGTCAAGGGAGACGTCACCAACCTTGGCGAAGGGCCCTTTGCCTCCGAAAGTCATGGTGCCCATCGTGAGAACCGATACTTTCAGGCCCGAATGACCGAGTTGCCGGTATTCCATTGTGATCTCCTCATGATCGGATGGGGAGGAGCTAGCATGTCACCGCCGGCCCGCCAAGCGCATCGACGGACGCCGTTAAAACAGGAACGCCGAAGCGCTTTCGGGGGTTGCCGCCCGGCGGGGATTGTGAGCAATGTCGCGGCCATTCGAATAAACCGACCGTCAGGAGCCCAAATGGCTTTCGTTTCCCTTCGCCGTCTGGCCGGCGCCGCCCTCGTTTGCGCGGCGACGCTTGCTTCCAGCGCGTACGCTGCGGACGCGCCGCAGCCGGACCGCACCGTCGATATGGCCACGGTGCTGAAACCGGGAACGTTGCCGGAGCTCGCGATCGGCGATCCCAACGGCGTCCCCGTTGTCGAGTACGGATCCCTGACCTGCCCGCATTGCGCGGTCTTCAGCAAGGACACGCTGCCGCAGCTAAAGAAGGCCTATATCGACACGGGCAAGGTCCGGTTCATCTTCCGCGAGTTCTCGCGCAACACGCTTGATGTGGCGGGCTTCGTCCTCGCGCGCTGCCTCGGCGACGACAAGGCTTTGGCCGCCGACGAACTCCTGTTCGCAGAGCAGGACAAATGGGCTTTCGTCGACAAGCCGCTCGAGCCGCTGATCGCCGCCATGCGGCCGACGGGCATGACCAAGGATCAGGCGACAGCCTGCCTCAACAACCAGAAGCTTGCCGACGCCGTCGTCGCGATTACGAAGCGCGCCAACGACGAGATCAAGTTGACCGGAACCCCGACTTTCGTCATCGACGGCAAGGTCTACGGCGGCGAACTGACGTTCGACCAGTTGCAGGCCATCCTCGATCCGTTGGTAAAGAAGTGAGAGGGGCAGTAGGCAGCAGGCGCCGACTGCCTATGGCCTGCTGCCCTTCCGCCGCTTACCACGCCAGAAAGCGCCTTCCCGCCCAGGCGCCGACGGCGGCGCAGACGAGCGTCGCCAGCGGATACCAGGTCGCGACGAACAGCGGCGAATCGTCCGGGCAATGCGAGGCGTAAAGGAACGACGCGAGGCCGGCCGCGGCGGCGCCCGCGAGCGCCCCGGTCCATCCTGGATGCTGCGGAGCGCCGGCCCGGAGCGCGACAATGAGCGCCGCCAGGATGGGCGCCGCCATCAGCGGGACCATCGTCGTGCAATAGCGCATGTTGTGTCCAACCAGGCGGGGCAGCCATTCGGCCTGCGGCACGACGATCAGTTCGACAATGACTGCCGCCGCCAATAGGACGAGCGGCGCAAACAGCCAAAGCGCGAGCGCCCCGGGTTTGGCGTCCGGACGCGCGAGCCTGAGAAGCAGCAAAAGCGAAGGCAGCGCCAGCGCCAGCGCGTCGATGAACTTGAGGTTGAAACGGATCGTGCGAAGCGCTTCCGCAAGATCCGGCCGCGGCCCCAGAATGAGCGCGTAGAGGATCAGCGCTCCCGCCAGCCCTACCGCCAGCGCCGCTGCGAAACGGCGGCCCAGGTGGATCGGCTCCGGAACGGGGTCGGCGGCCAGGGCCGCGATCAGCTCGGATGTCTTCACGACACGGACCTCCGCCACGCGGCGCCGAGCGATTTCAGCGCCCGGTGGAGCGCCACCCGCACGGCGACCTCGGTCATCTCGAGACGCGAGGCGGTGGCCGCGATCGACTGGCCGTCAAGCGAGATCGACTGCACGATGTCGCGTTGGCGCGGGTTCAGCATCTCCATCAGCTTCTTCGCGTCGCTGAGGGCGTGCGGGTCCTCCTCCTCGGGCGCCGCGAGAAATTCCTCGAAATCCTCGATCGGCTCGGCGCGGCGCGAGCCCCGACGACGCATGGCGTCGATGATCTTGTGGCGCGCGATGGCGTTCACCCAAGGGCCGAGCTTCTGGCTCGGGTCCCAAGTGTGGCGTTTCAGATGGATCGCCAGCAACGTCTCCTGCACCGCATCCTCGATATCGGCGTCGCCGAGCCTGGCCCGAGCGAAGGCGCCGCGCGCCATCGCCCTGACCGACCGGCCAAGCTCCTCAAGAAGCCGGCGATAGACGCCTTCATCGCCCGCCATCGCGGCCTTCATCATCGCCGACCAGGGGTCGTGCGAACGGCTATCGGCCGGCAAGGCTCCCATACGGTCTTCGCTCCAATTGCGCCCGTGTTACAAGCGCCGGGCCTAAATTCCACAGCGCGCGAGCGACGGCCCGAAGCCCGTCTAGCACAGCGCCGCACGACGGCGAAGGGAGCTGACATCGGCCCGGACGCTGCATCGGCGCGCTCACGCAAAGTGACGGATTTGCGACAGAATCTCAGCCGGTTGCGCTATTGACGGCGCCCGCAGGGCGTGGCTTTAAGCGCGTTGAGGTGACGCTCGGCGTCGAGAAGACGTTTTCCAGAACAGGAGCAACGACCGCCATGTCGCATTGGCCCAACCACGGTCGCATCGAAGGCGCGATCGTGATGATCGGCTTCGGATCGATCGGCAAGGGAACCCTGCCGCTGATCGAGCGCCACTTCCAGTTCGACAAGGACAATTTCTACGTCATCGACCCGAACGACTCCGACCGGAAGCTGCTGGACGAACGCGGCGTCAAGTTCGTTCACCTGGGCCTGACGAGGGACAACTACCGCGAGGTGCTTGAACAAATATCTGACCGCGGGCAACGGCCAGGGCTTCTGCGTCAACCTGTCGGTCGACACCTCCTCGCTCGACATCATGCGCACCGCGCGCGAGGTCGGCGCGCTCTACGTCGACACCGTCGTCGAGCCCTGGCCCGGCTTCTACTATTCCAAGGACCTCGGCAACGAGGCGCGCACCAACTACGCATTGCGCGAGACGATGCTCGAGGAGCGGCGCGCCAACCCCGGCGGATCCGACAGCGGTCTCCTGCTGCGGCGCCAATCCGGGCATGGTGTCGTGGTTCGTCAAGCAGGCGCTCCTGAACCTCGCCGCCGATACGGGCCTGAAGGCGCCCGAGCCGCAAGACGCGCGAGGACTGGGGAAAGCTCGCGCAGGCGCTTGGCGTCAAGGGCGTCCACATCGCCGAGCGCGACACCCAGCGCGCGAAAAACCCGAAACCCCGCAACGTGTTCGTCAACACCTGGTCGGTCGAGGGCTTCCTGTCGGAGGGCATGCAGCCGGCGGAGCTCGGCTGGGGAACGCACGAGACCTGGGCCCCGGCCAACGCCGGCTTCCACAAATCAGGCTGCGGCGCGGCGATCTACATCAACCAGCCCGGCGCCAACACCCGCGTCCGCTCCTGGACGCCGACGGCGCGCGGCCAGTTCGGCTTCCTCGTCACCCACAACGAGGCGATCTCGATCGCCGACTATTACACGGTGCGCGACGAGAAGGGCGAGGCGGTCTACCGTCCCGACCTGCCACTACGCCTATCACCCGTCGCGACGACGCGGTGCTGTCGCTGCACGAGCTGTTCGGCCGCGCGGGCCAGGCCCAGAGCGCTCAGCACATCCTGACCGAGGCGGAGATCGTAGACGGGATCGATGAGCTCGGCGTGCTGCTCTACGGCCACGCCCGCAACGCCTACTGGTACGGCTCGCAGCTCTCGGTCGAGGAAACGCGCGACCTCGCGCCCTATCAGAACGCGACCGGCATGCAGGTGACCTCGGCCGTGCTCGCCGGCATGGTCTGGGCGCTGGAGAACCCGAGGGCCGGCATCGTCGAGGCCGACGAGGTCGACTTCCGCCGCTGCCTCGAAGTCCAGCGTCCCTATCTCGGGCCCGTGGTCGGCGTCTACACCGACTGGACCCCGCTCGAGAACCGCCCGGGCCTGTTTCCCGAGGACATCGATGAGACCGACCCATGGCAGTTCCGCAACGTGCTGGTGCGGTAAGGCTGGTTAAGCGCCTTTTATCGGACGGGCCTTTGATCCGTCAGAGACTTGCGGGGCGTCTTGGCGGCGGCGCACGGAAGGCCATATATACATATGATATTGGTATTATGGTCGGGGTGGCGCTTTGTCGCGCCATGGAGTCGCTCGACGCGACCGGCTTCCTTAGGATAGACACAGGATCGCCATGAACGATCTCGCCGAGTCGATCCGCACCATTCCCGACTATCCGAAGCCGGGGATCCTGTTCCGCGACATCACCACGCTGCTCGGCGACGCGCAGGCCTTCCGCCGCGCGGTCGACGACCTGGTCCAGCCCTGGGCCGGCGCGAAGATCGAGAAGGTGGCGGGGATCGAGGCGCGCGGCTTCATCCTCGGCGGCGCGGTCGCCCACCAGCTCTCGGCGGGCTTCGTGCCGGTGCGCAAGAAGGGCAAGCTGCCGCACCTCACCGTGTCGATCGCCTATTCGCTCGAATACGGCGTCGACGAGATGGAGATGCACCAGGACGCGGTGAAGCCCGGCGAGCGGGTCATTCTGGTCGACGACCTGATCGCCACCGGCGGCACGGCGGTCGGCGCGGTCAAGCTTTTGCGCAAGCTCGGCGCCGACGTGGTCGCCGCCTGCTTCGTCATCGACCTGCCCGACCTTGGCGGCGCGAAGAAGCTCGCCGACCTCGGCGTCGCAGGTGCACGCGCTGATGGCGTTCGCCGGGCATTGAGGTTGGACACGGGGCGCCGATGGCGCGCGTAATAGAAATTCCTGAAGCGAAGACCGATTTCGAGAACCTGATCGACGCCGCCGCAGCCGGCGAAGAGATCGTCATTACGGCTGACGGAGTTGCGAAGGCGCGACTCGTCCCCTTGGTTTCCGGCGGCAATCATCGAAAGCCCTCGGGGCTCATGCAAAATCTCATACGTCGCCGACGACTTCGACGAAGCGGACGAGCGTATCATCCGCGATTTCGACGGCTCAGATTGAGCTCTCAGTTCGGCTCGATCCATTGCGCAACCGATCCAGAACAGTCCTCCCCGGGCTCCCTCGTCCCGTTACGACGCCGAACGCGCCGCCATTGACAAGCCGCCCCGCGGCGGACAAACCCTCGCGGCCCGCAAAGTCTCAGGAACCCCCATGACCGACGCCCGCCTTCAGACGCTGATCGAACAGGCCTGGGAATCGCGCGCCAGCATCAACCCGCAGACGACCGGCGACGTGCGCGACGCGGTCGAGACGGCGCTCGAGGCGCTCGATGCGGGCAAGGCGCGGGTGGCGGAAAAAATCCCCGGCGCGACTGGTCCGAATTCCTGGAAGGTCAACCAGTGGCTGAAGAAGGCGGTGCTCCTCTCCTTCCGCCTCAACGACAACTCCGATCATCGAAGGCGGCCCGGGCGAAGCGACCTGGTGGGACAAGATCCCCTCCAAGTTCGCCGGCTGGGGCGAGAACCGCTTTCGCGACGCGGGCTTCCGCGCCGTGCCGGGCGCGATCGTGCGCCGCTCGGCCTTCGTCGCCCGCGACGTCGTGCTGATGCCGAGCTTCGTCAACATCGGCGCCTATGTCGATGCGAAGACCATGGTCGACACCTGGGTCACCGTCGGCTCCTGCGCCCAGATCGGCAAGAACGTGCACCTCTCGGGCGGCGTCGGCATCGGCGGCGTGCTCGAGCCGCTGCAGGCGAACCCGACCATCATCGAGGACGACTGCTTCATCGGCGCGCGCTCGGAGATCGTCGAAGGCGTGATCGTCGGCGAGGGCTCGGTGGTGTCGATGGGCGTGTTCATCAGCGCCTCGACCAAGATCGTCGACCGCGCGACCGGAAAGGTTCACCTCGGCTACGTGCCGCCCTATTCGGTCGTCGTCTCCGGCTCCCTGCCCGGCAAGCCCCTCCCCGACGGCTCGCCTGGCCCGTCGCTCTACTGCGCCGTGATCGTCAAGACCGTCGACGCCAAGACCCGCGCCAAGACCGGGATCAACGAGCTCCTGAGGGAGTAAGGGGAACCCCTCTCCCCGCTGCGTGGCGTTCCATCTGAAAGCGGAGCGGGCGGCGTTGGCGTCCCTTGCCCCCTTGTGGGGGAAGGCTAGGACAGCCACAACCGTTTGATTCATAACCGCTTTCATGAAAATTCCCTTTTCCAGAAACAAACGCTTGCGCTTTTCCGCCGGTTCGTGCATTCTTGGCCAATGTCGAGGAATGCGCGTTGAAGCGCGCTTCGACCTTCCCGCGCCGCAAAAAAGATAGACCTCCGCCGCTTCGCTTGAGCGCCGGAGCGGTTCGCGCGCGCCCCGTCCCGCTTTCCGAAAGGCGCCCCCATGACTGATTTCGACGTAGAGCTCCAAGGTCGCGCCCCATCGCGCGCGGCGCATGCTCGCGGCTCTGATCGGCGGCGTCAGCCCAGACGCCATCGGCGCCGAGGAGAACTTGCCCGACCGGGACCGTGGAGCGGGCGCTCAGCGATGAACTCGGCCGGCGCTGGGTGGCGCCGGCGGCCGACTTCGCGAAGATCCAGATCGCGCGGCTCGAGGGCTTCTGCCTGCAACTGATGGACCGGATCGACGCCGGCGAACTCGCCGCCATCGATCGGGCGCTCAAGATCATCGACCGGCTCGACCGCTACCACGGGTTCGATCGGGTGAAGCCGGCGATCGAGCCCTATGGCGAGGCGCATCGCGAAAAGCTGCTCGCCAAGCTCAACGCCGCCGCGGCGAACCTCGCCGACGCCGAGCCCGACGCTCGACACGACGCGTGACCGGCGCGGCGACGGCGGCCGCGGACGGCGACGTCCGCGCGCCGATACGGCGGATCGGCGATCTCCTCGAATGCAGCCTGGACGAGCGGGCGCGCATCCTTGCAAGGATGACGGAACGGGATTGCGAGCAGATCCTCTGCGACTGGAACCTCTGGGCCCGTCCCGACCAGGAGCCTCCGCCGGGCGACTGGGTCGTCTGGCTGATCCTCGCCGGGCGCGGCGCCGGGAAGACCCGCACCGGGGCCGAGGCGGTCCGGCGCTGGTCATGGGCGTTTCCGCTGGTGAACCTGATCGGCCCCACCGCCGACGACGTGCGCGACGTGATGGTGCTCGGCGAATCCGGGGTCCTCGCCTGCTGCCGCGCCGACGAACGGCCGCGCTATCTGGCGTCGGCCGGACGGCTCGAATGGCCGAACGGCGCGGTGAGCCAGCTTTTCTCCGCCGAGGAGCCGGACCGGCTGCGCGGCCACCAGCACATGAAGCTTTGGCTCGACGAACTCGCCGCCTGGCGCCGTCCCGACGCCTTCGATCAGGCGATGCTCGGCCTCAGGCTCGGCGAAAAGCCGCAGATGATCGTCACTACGACGCCGCGCCCGACCCGCATCGTCAAGGCGCTGGTCGCGGACAAGGACACGATCGTCACCCGCGGTTCGACCTTCGACAACCGCGGCCACCTTGCGCGCGCGTTCCTGAGGCGCATCGCCAAGCGCTACGAGGGCCGGGTCATCGGGCGGCAGGAACTGTTCGCCGAGATCGTCGAGGAGACGCCGGGCGCGCTCTGGACGCGGGCGCTGATCGAGCGCCAGCGGATCGCGCCGGAGGCCGCCCCGCGAGAATTCGCCGAGGTCGTGATCGCCGTCGATCCGCCGGCGCGCTCAGGCTCGAAGGCGGACGAGTGCGGCCTCGTCGTCGCCGGCAAGGCGGCGGACGGCAAGCTCTACGTGCTCGCCGACCTCACGAGCCAGGGCGACACGCCCGCGGGCTGGGCGGCCCGCGTCGGCGCCGCCTATCGCGGCTTTTCCGCCAACCGCGTGGTCGCCGAGATCAACAACGGCGGCGAGATGGTGACGGAGGTGCTGCGCCAGGCCGAACCCCACCTGCCGGTGCGGACCGTGACCGCGACGCGCGGCAAATTTCTGCGCGCCGAACCGATCGCTGCCGCCTACGAACGGGGTCTCGTGCTGCACGCCGGCGTCTTTCCGAAGCTCGAGGACCAGCTCTGCGCGCTGACCCCCGACTTCGACCGCCGCTCCGGCCCCTCCCCCGACCGCGCCGACGCCCTCGTCTGGGCGATCGCCGACCTCTTGGGGATCGACCGGCCGAGCGGGGGGATGCTAGATTATTGGGCGGGGCGGGCGCTGTAGGGCGCGGCTGGCTCAAGCGCGCCGGGCTGTAGGCGCGATCGTGGATCGCGCCGCCGCGGTCAGCGACCGCGGCGACAGGCTACCGCCGCCCTGGAAAATCAGCCGCGGCAACCGCGTGGAGATTTGCCCCGATCTTCTGGTTGAACGCCTCGGCGTCGACCTGGGCGTTGACCGCGACCGTCTTGTCGTCGCGGGGGTTGGGGCATTGGGCGTTGGCGCCGGACGCGCCGAGCCGCTCGACCGCGCTTCGGAACGCGCCCTCGAGCTTTTCGCGGCTCGTCTGGGCCTCGAACACGTCGCTGATCCAGATCTCCGCCCCGCCGTTGGCGGCGGCGACGCAGAACGTCCAGCGCGGCGCGGCGCTGACGATCCCCGGCAGGCTGACGAGCAGAGCAGCGAACGCCAGCCGACGCATGAACGCGGAACCTCACTCGAACGGGCTCCGCGCCTTAGCACGCCAATCCCTAACGGAAGGCGAAACGGCTGCATCGTATTCGCGCCATTGCCGCCGGGGGCCTGCAACAATCATCAAGGATAGCCGCATGTCCGACGCCGTCGAACGCCCGCTGACCCCAAGCGTCTTCGCTCGCCTCGCTCAGGCGACCCGCTACGCCATCACCGGCGTGTCGCCGGATTCCTGGTTCGGCCCGCAACAACCCTTGCAGCCCCAGGCGCCGCCCGACGTGAAGGGCCGCCAGTTCGACTATGCGTTCGGCGCCAACCTCAATTACGTGCCGCGCTCGGAGGGCGGCATTTCGTTCGGCGAACTGCGCGCCCTCGCCGATGCTTTGCCGCTGCTGCGGGCGGTGATCGAGACCCGCAAGGACCAGGTCGCGGCGCAGAATTTCTCGGTGCGGGCGCGAGCGCGGGCGAACCTGCCGGACCAATCCGCCCGGATCGACAAGGCGCTCGCCTTCCTCGCCCGGCCCGACCGGCGCCGTTCGTTCGGCGATTGGCTGCGAATGCTGCTCGAGGACCTCTTGGTCATCGACGCCGCGACGATCTATCCCGCGATACGACCGCGCAGGATCGCTCTACGCCCTCGACGTGATCGACGGCGCGACGATCAAGCCGCTGATCGGCGAGGACGGGCGCGCGCCCGAGCCGCCCGATCCGGCCTACCAGCAGGTGCTGCACGGCATACCCGCCGCCGACTTTTCCGCCGACGAGCTTTTGTACCTGCCGCGCAACGTCCGCGCCCACCGGCTCTACGGGATGAGCCCGGTCGAGCAGGTGGCGCTGACCGTCAATATCGCGCTGCGGCGCGAGGCGGCGACGCTCGACTATTACCGCACCGGCTCCTCTCCCGACGCCTTCGCCACCTTGCCGAAGGAATGGACCAGCGATCAGATCCGCTCCTTCCAGGATTATTTCGACGCGCTGATGAGCGGCAATTCGGCGCGACGGCGGATGGTGAAGTTCATGCCGTCCGACTTCAAGCTGATCGAAGCCCGCCAGCCGCCGCTAAAAGACCTCTACGACGAGTGGCTGGCGCGAGTGATCTGCTACGCCTTCTCCGTCCCCGCCACGCCCTTCGTCTCCCAGGTCAACCGCGCGACCAGCGAGACGATTCGGATGCAGGCGACCCAGGAAGGCCTGGTGCCGCTGAAGACCTGGATCAAGAACGCGCTCGACCTCGTGCTGCAAGTCTATATGCGCGAGCCGGGGCTCGAATTCGTCTGGGTCGGCGACGACGCCATCGACCCGCTGCAGCAGGCGCAGACGCTGCAGATTCTGGTTTCCGCGGGCATCAAGACGCGCGAGGAGGCGCGGGCGGAGCTGGGGCTGGGGCTGGGAGGGGATAAGGCGGCAGCGGGCCTCGGCGATGAGCTTAGGCAGAGGTGACCGCGGCGCTGTCCGCACTCCCGCCGGACCAACTGCGATGGAAACCGTGTTGAGTCCTTGAATTTTCTGACAGCCAGAATCGTCGCCGAAATTTACGGAACAAACGACGAACAAAACCCTTGACCTCCCACTCAGCTCGTGGCATATTCAGAAACAATGGAGATGGTGGGCGCCAAGGCGGCCCACCCTCCGCTCCCTGAAAATTTCCCCAGCTTTAAGCGCCCGCGCCAACCGGGCGCGTTCCGGCGCGCTTGCATGACGGAGCCCGCGCGTGACCGCACTCGAACTTTTCCTGCCCTTGATGAAGGTCGACCTCGACCAGCGGCTCGTCACCGGCGTCGCCACCGCCGAAGCCCCCGACCGCTCGGGCGAGATCTGCGACTACCTGAGCTCGAAGCCCTATTTCGAGAAATGGTCGGCCGAAGCGCTGGCGGCGAGCGGCGGCAAGTCGCTTGGCGCGGTGCGCTCCATGCACGGCAAGATCGCCGCCGGCAAGCTCACCGACATCGCCTTCGACGACGAGGAGAAGCGCGTGGTCGTGGCGGCGAAAATCGTCGACGACGACGAGTGGAGAAAGGTGACCGAGGGCGTCTACACCGGCTTCTCGCAAGGGGGGCGCTATGTCAAGCGCTGGCCCGACGAGGACACCGGCCTCATCCGCTACACCGCCGAGCCGCACGAAATCTCGCTGGTCGATCTGCCCTGCCTGCCCGACGCCACCTTCGAGGTGGTGAAGGACGGCGTGGTCGAGAAGCGGGCCTTTGCACCGGCCGAGCGCCGCAAGGACGCGGAGACCGGAATCGCCATGCCGGACGGCTCCTATCCGATCCAGTCGGCCGAGGATGTCGAGAACGCCGTGCGCGACTACGAACGAACCGGCGCGACGCCCGAGGTCAAGGCGCATATCATCGCCCGCGCCAAGGCGATCGGCGCCGAAGGCGCGCTGCCGACCGACTGGACCGAACCGGAAAAGGCGGCCGCCTCGACTTTGGCCGCGCGCACCTCGGACGAAGCCGAGGCCCTCGCCAAAGCCGCCGGCGCGCTCACGGAAGCGGCCGAGCGGCTCGAACGCGCGGCGGACGAGAACGCCCGCCTGCGCAAGGCGCTCGACGACGTCTCGCCAGCGCTCTCCGATCTCGGAAAGCGCGTCGCCGCGCTCGAGGCCCAGCCGCTGCCCGCCAAGGCTGCCCTGCGCGCGGTCGCCAAGAGCGCCGACGGGGAGACCGAGACTCTCGGGGCCGAGGACGCCATCCGACGCCTGGCGGCGCTCCCGCCCGACGTTCGCGCCCTCGCCCTGACCAAGCTCAGCCTCGCCAATCCGCTCCGCTTCTGAGCGGGAGGCTTTTCCACGCCATCCATCGCCTTTCGCAGATCGCCAGGCGCCGCGGCGTCCGGCGGCGCGGCGGCTCAAAACAGCGCAACTCGCGGGCCATCGCCTTGCTCACGGCGGCGATCGGTTCAGCCGCCTCGCGCTTTGAGCCGCCGCGCGAACCTCACATCAGCCCTCTGACAACGCGGACGCCGTCAACCCCAAGGAACGAGCCCTATGAGTCTCCTGCAAACGACCGAAGAAACCCTGCGCCTCACCAAGGAAGCGCTGGCGGATAACGCGCTGACGAAAACCGTCACGATCTCCACCGGCCTGACCGCCTACGACCTGCAGGCGCCGGCGAAGAACCTCTATCCGATCATCACCCCGCTCCGGAACGCGCTGCCGCGGGTCGGGCGCATCAATCCGGGCGACGCGGCCCGCTGGCGCACCATCACCTCGATCCTTGGCTCCGGCTACGACGCGATGGGCTGGGTGCCGGAAGGCCAGCGCACCGCCAGCATGTCCTACTCCGCGCAGCTCCAGGTCGCCCCCTACCTGACGCTCGGCGAGGAAGACACGGTCACCTTTGAAGCCGAAGCGGCGGCGGAGGGCTTCGAGGACATCAACGCCACGGCCACGCTGCGCCTCCTGCAGAAGACCATGCGCAAGGAAGAGACGGCGCTGCTCGGCGGCAACGCCTCGCTCGCGCTCGGGACGCCCGCCGCCCCGTCGCTTTCCGCCTCGGGCTCCGGCGCGACCCTTCCGGCCGCTGACCTATTCGGTGATCGTGGTGGCGCTGAGCTTCGAGGGCTTCAAGAACTCGAGCCTCGCCGGCGGCGTCGCGACCACGAAGACGATCACCGGCAACGACGGCAACACCTATACGCTGAACGGCGGCTCCTCGATGCGAAGCGCCAACGCGACGCAGGCGGTGACGCTCGGCCAGACGCTGAACGCGACCGCATCCGTCATCTCCGGCGCCGTCGCCTACGCCTGGTATGTCGGCGCTGTCGGCGCCGAAACGCTGCAGGCGATCACCACCATCAACAGCGCGCTGCTTCAGCGCGCCCGCTCACTGACCGGACAGCAGGCCGCGACGCTGATCACGGCCGACAATTCCCGCAACGCGACGCTCGCATTCGACGGCCTGCTGACGGTCGGCTTCAATCCGGTCAACAGCGCCTATGTCCAGGCGCTCGCGTCGGGGACCGCGGGCACGGGCTCGTTCCTCACCGCCTCGGGCCGCGGCTCGGTGCTCGAGATCGACAACATGCTGGTGGCGATGTGGAACGCCTACCGGCTGTCGCCGACGGTGCTCTACGTCAACGCGCAGGAGCAGCGCAACATCACCAACAAGTGCCTGACCAACGCCTCCGGGCCGCTGATCCGTTACAACGTCGCCGCCGACCGCGACAACGGCGGGCCCTACGGCGTGTCGGCCTCGGGCGTGGTGCGCTGGTACTACAATCCGTTCAGCGTCGACGGCGGCTTCGATATTCCGGTCAAGGTCCATCCCGACCTGCCGCCGGGCACGATTCTCGCGCTCTGCGAGCGGCTGCCGGTCTGGTACCAGTCGAACCAGACGCCGAACGTCGCCGAGGTGCTGACGCGGCGCGATTACTACCGCGTCGACTGGCCGCTGCGCACCCGCCGGCGCGAATTCGGCGTCTATGCCGAAGAGACCCTCGCCGTCTACGCCCCGTTCGGCGTCGGCGTGCTCACCAACATCGGCAACGGGTGAACTTGCCTCCCCTCTCCCGCTTTTGCGGGAGAGGGGCCGGGGGTGAGCGGTTGCGCGCGGACCCGCTCATCCGGCCGGCGATGCCGGCGCGCCTTCTCCCGCAAGCGGGAGAACGGACATTCCGCTGTCCTTTTGCGAGCGCGCCCCCATGTCGCCATACGATCTGACAACACTCGCGGCGGTAAAGGCCTGGCTGGGCCTGCCTTCGGCAAGCGGACCGAACGACGCGACGCTGTCGGCGCTCGTCACCGCGGCGAGCCGCGCGATCTATGCGGCGCTTGGCCGCCCAAGTCTGATGCCGCAAGCCTATACCGAGACGCTCGATCTCGAGACGCGGCGCATCTATCTCCGGCAATGGCCGGTCGTGCAGGTGAACGCGGTGCTGTGGCGCGGCGTCGTCATCCCGCCCGATCCCAATCCGGACCCCGAGGCTTCGACAGGCTACGCTCCTGCAGCCTGCCGACGCCGCGCCGCCGGGACGGCCGCAGGCGCTCGACCTCTTCGGCGCGTTCTTCCGTCCGGGTCGGCAGTCGCTCGTCGTGTCCTACCGCGCAGGCTACGCCGTGCAGGGGGAGACGCAGACGGTTCCGATCCTCTCGCCCTATCAGCTGACCGCGCTCGCGCCCTTCGGGCCGTGGGCGAGCGACCTCGGCGTCGCCTATGCGTCGACCGGGGCGGCCTTAAGCCCGGTCGCGGCGACGCCGGGCGAAGGGCAATATGTCGTCAACGCGGGCGTTTATACCTTCTCCGCCGCTGACGCTGGAAGCGGTGTGTCGATCGCCTACGGCTACATCCCGCAGGACGTCGCCCAGGCCGCGACAGAGCTGGCGGCGGAGCGCTTCCGCGCCGCCGAGCGCATCGGCCTGAATTCGAAATCGCTCGGCGGACAGGAGACGATTTCTTACGACACCCGCGCAATCTCGGCGCCGGTCCTGGCGATGCTCCAGCCCTACAAGCGGGTCGCGGTCTGATGTTCGCGCTCGAACTCGACGGCCTCGACGAAGCGAGCGAGAGGCTCGACGGCTATCCTGCCGAACTCGCCGCGGCGCTTGCGTCAAAGGCCGCCGAACTCGCGGCGGCGCTCGCCGATCGCGTCAGGAGCGACAAGCTCGCCGGCGGAGTTCTCAATGTCCGCTCGGGCGCGTTGCAGGCGTCGATCGCGGCCGACGTCTCGGCTGACGGCGAGGGCGTTCGCGCAACGGTCGGCGCAAACGGCGACGTCCCCTACGCCGCGATTCAGGAGTACGGCGGCAAGACCGCCGCGCACGAGATCCTGCCGGTGAAGGCCCAGGCGCTCGCCTTCGTGGTGGGCGGCGCGCTGCGGTTCGCCCGCAAGGTCGAGCACCCCGGCTCGGTCATCCCCGAGCGGTCCTATCTGCGCTCGACGCTCGACGAGATGAGCGACGACATCGTCGCCGCGCTCGCCGACGCAGCGGCCGAAATCCTGGAGCGCGCATGAGCCGCGAAGCCGCCTTCTCCGCCCTGTTCGCCGCCGTCTCGGCCGCCTGGCCCTGGGGCCTCGCCTCGCGGCGGATGAAGCTTTGGAGCGAAGTCCCCGCCGCGCTGAGGCCCGCCTTCTTCCAGCTCGAGAGCGGGCCGGAAACCTATCAGTGGACCTCGCCCGCCACGCCGAAGCGCACGTTCGAAGCGAAGCTCTTCCTCTACTTCGACGCCCGCGACCCGACGACGCCCGGCGCAACCGCCCTCAACGTCGCGCTCGACGCGATCGACGCCGCGCTCGTCCCCGACCGGCGCCGACGCGGCGCTGGGCCGCCAGACGCTTGGCGGCGCGGTGTACGATTGCAAGATCACCGCCGTGCCGGTTCGCGATCCGGGCGACCTCGACGGCGACGGGCTGGCGGTGGTCAGCGTGCGGCTGGTGGGGCCGTGAGCCGACGCGCCGGCGCGATGTAGCGCCGCGCATCCAAACGACCGCCGCCCGCGCGGCCCCTAAACCCCAAACGGAGTCCCCCATGTTCGTATTCGGCTCGGGCGTGCTGATCGGCACGCCGGCGGCGACGACTGCCGTCCCCAACCCGACCCCGATCAATTTCGGCCTCGCGCAGGAAGTGACGCTCAACGTCCAGACCTCCACCAAGGCGCTCTACGGGCAGTACAACTTTCCCGTCGCGATCGGCTCGGGAACGAAGAAGATGAGCGGCAAGGCCAAGCTGGCGCGCATCTCGGGCCAGGCGCTGGGCTCGCTGTTCTTCGGCGCAACGCCAGCCCTCGGCACGGTGCAATCTCAATTCGGCGAATCGGCCGGAGCGACCACGCCGACCTCCTATGTCGTCGCCAACGCCGCGCACTACGTCTCCGACCTCGGCGTCGTCTACGCCTCGTCTTCCCTGCCGCTGACCCTCGTGACGACCGCGCCCTCGGTCGGGCAGTACGAGGTCAACGCGACAACCGGAACGTATACGTTCTCGTCCGCCGACTCGGCCAATCCGGTGCTGGTCAGCTATCGCTATACCGCGTCCGCAATCGGCGAGAGCTTCGCTGTCAACAGCGCGCTGATCGGCCCGTCGGTGACGTTCTCAGCCAACCTGTTCGCCTCCGACCCCGGCACCGGAAAACAGTTCTCGGTGCTGCTCTACAACTGCGTCGCCTCGAAGCTGTCGTTCGGCACCAAGCTCGAGGACTTCGTCGTTCCCGAGCTCGACTTCGAATGCTTCGCCAATGCGGCCGGGCAGGTCTGTCAGTTCAACTTCGGAGACGCAGCGTGAGCGACGAGACCTTTCCCATTGCGCTCGGCGGCAAGGCCTGGGCGCTGCCGCACCTGCCGTTCCGCGCGATCAAGGCGATCCAGCCGGCGCTCTACGACCTCTATGTCGCGGCCGGCGGCTCGGCCATGTCGAGCGACAGCGTCGCCCGGCTCGGCGAGGGCGAACTCGAGCGGCTTGCCGAGGCGACCTGGCGCGCCATCGCGCAAGTCGATCCCGCGCTCTCCTTGGCCGATTTTCTGGAGCTGCCGTTCTCGGTCGGCGACCTGATCCAGGCCTTCCCGTCGGTCGCCAAGGCCTCGGGCCTGCGCGCGGCGCAAAATGCGACGGCGGAGGCGTCGCCCGACGCGGGAAAGTTGATTTCGACGCCCTGATCGCGGGCGTCGTCGCCAATCTCGGCTGGAGCTGGGACCAGGCGCTCGATGAGCTCACCGTCCCCCGTTTCCTCGCGTTGCAGGCCGAATGGCGGCGCCATCCGCCGGCCCATTGGCTCGTCGCGGCCGCGCTCAAATACAAGCCTCCGGGCGAGCCTGCCGCTCAGCGCCAATCGACGGTGGCGGAACTGAAAGCCGCCTTCCCGAACGGGACGCTGTGATGAGGACGAACCCATGACCGACGCCAACGTCTCCGTCAGCTTCAGCGCCTCGGTCGCCGACTTCGTCGCCGGCGTCGGCCAGGCCAAGGACGCCCTGCAAAGCTTCTCGGCGCCGTTCGGCGACATCAAGGGGCAGCTTGCTTCGCTCGCGAATGCGTCCGCGCAAGCCTTCAGCGCCGAGCGCTTCCAGCCCTACCGTGACGCGCTGACCGAAACGCAATCGCTCGAGCAGTCGCTGGCCGCCGATCGCACACGCGCGGCGGCGGCGATGCGGGCCGGGGACGACGCGGCCTATGCGGACGCGGCGCGCGCGGCTCAGCTTGCGGCCACGGAAGAGCTGCGGCTGATCGAGGACGGGCTCAAGCAGAAGCTCGCGCTCTACGCCGAGGAGGCGCGCGCCTATGCGATCACCCAAAGCCAAAAGCTGGCGTTCTCCGCGCAGGCGATCCAGGAGTCCTATACGCTCGAACGCGAGGCGCTGAAGGAGCGGGAGGCGGTCGGCGATCAGTCCCTCGCCTCAAAACAGCGTGTCGATGACCTATTCATCGAAGCGACGCGCCGCCGGGACGACGAGATGACGTCGCTGACCCGTTCGTCGCTGCAGGAGCAGGAACAAAGCTACCAGTCGTTCGCCAATACGATCGAGCAGGCGTTCAATTCTCAGTTGCGCGGCCTCCTCTCGGGAACCGAGAACTGGCACACCGCCTTCAAGACCGTCCTTGAAGACCTGCTGATCAAGTTCATCGAGTTCACGGAGACGACCGTCGCGCAGCACCTGATTGGCGAAGCGATGAAGACGGCGGCGACGACGACCGGCGTCGCTGCGCGCACCGGGGCGGAAGAAGCCGGCGCCGCCGCCTCGATGGGCGCCCAAGGCGCGGCGATGGTTCGCTCGATCCTGTCGTCGGCCGCCGAATCCTTCGCCGGCGTATTCGGCTTTCTCGCCCCGTTGATGGGGCCGTTCGCGGCCGGCCCGGCCGCCGCGGCCCAGGCGACGGTCGCCGGCATGGCGGGCGCGGTCGCCTCGGCCGACATCGGCATGTGGCAGGTGCCGCAGGACATGCTGACCCTCGTCCATCACAACGAGCTGATCATGCCGGCGTCGGAAGCCGGCGCCTTTCGCTCGATGCTCGGCGGCGACGGCGCAACGGGCGGCGGGAGCTCGACCCCTGTGCAGATCCATCCCACGACCAATGTCCATGTGTCGGCGCTCGACGCCGGCTCCGTCTCCCAATGGATGAAGTCGAACAGCGGCACGATGCTGAAGGCGATCGACGAAGCCGTGAAGCACGGCGCGCATCTGGGCCTCAAGCGCCTGGCGCGGTCCTGACATGGTTACCGCGACCGGCGTTCATCTTCTCCCCTCGACGGGGGAATACGCCTACGACACCATCCCCTTTATCGCGGCGCAGCATAGCTGGACGACCGGGCTCCTGTTCGGCGCGGAACCGATAAACACTTACTTCGCGCCGGGCGGGAGCAAGACCGACTATTCCTACGCGATGGACCAGTTGCAGGCCGCCCATCCGGAATGCACGACCGTCAGCGTTGTTGTCTCGTGGTTCTTCAACTCGGAAGACGCCGCAACCTGCAATATCTATCCGTCGACCATCTTTCTTTTGGGAGAAATCTGGCAGGTCGAAAGCGGCGTCCCCGTCGAAACGCACTGGACAGTTTCCGGACTCACCGAACAGGACTTTCCCGGCATCATCCCACTGCCGACGACGGCGAACGGCTCCTACGTCTACGGCGGCACGCCAAGCGATCCGTCGATCGTGCGCTGCATCCGCGACCTGAGAAGCCGCGGCTTCAAGGTGGTGTTCTATCCGTTCCTGCTCGGGACCGCGTCGGGCTTTCCCTGGCGCGGCCGGATCGCCTTCTCGCCCGATATTTCGGCGGCTGCGACGGCGGCCGTCGACGCGTTCCTCGGCTCGGCCTCGGTCGGCGACTTCATCCGGGATCCGGTCAATCTGACGGTCGGCTACGCGGGCGAGAACCTCGATTGGACCTATCGCCGGATGATCCTGCATTACGCCAACCTTTGTTGCGTTGCGGGCGGCGTGAACCTGTTCGTCATCGGCTCGGAACTGAGGGGTCTCGAGGCGATTCGCGGACCGGCCTGGACGCCGGCAGGAACGACGGACGGCTCGGGGAACGCGGTCTGGGATTACCCCTTCGTCGCCGGACTCATCACCCTGGCGAACGACGTCCGGAGCGTATTCGACGCTGCGGGCCTGACCAAGACTCTCTCGGGCCTCGAAAACCTGATCACCTATTCGCCCGACTGGTCGAGCTGGATGGGCTTCCAGCACCCGGGCGCAAACGGCCAATGGCCGCACCTCGATTCGCTCTACGCTTCGAGCAACATCGACTTCGTCTCGTTCGACAACTATCTGCCGCTGACTGATTGGACGACGGCCGGCAACGGCGGCCTCGACGCGATTGAATGGTCGTCGCCCGTTCCAAGCGGATCCTGGCCGCCGTCGTCAGCGACCATGTCAGGGCTCGGCCTTTCCGGCGCGCCGACGATCTACTCGAGCGCCTACATCAAGGCCGGCATCGAAGGGGGCCAGTATTTCAACTGGTTCTACAACGATGGCAACGAAGCCGGCGCGCAGGCGGTCTATGGGCTCGACCCGAACGGCTCGGGCTTGCAAGTGACCCTGCCGGCCGGCGATCGGAAAGCGCAAACCCGAAACGCCTATTCGGCCGGCCAGCAGATCCTTGCCAACAAGCAACTCCGGTGGTGGTGGAACAGTCTTCACTACGCCGTCTACGACGACGACGACGGGTCCGGATGGTCAGCGCACGGTCCGCACACCGGATGGGTCGCGCAGTCGAAGTCAATCATGACGCTGGAATACGGCTTCTCGGCCGTCGACAAGGCGACCAATCAGCCGAACGTGTTCTTCGACGCCAAGTCAACCGAAAGCGCCACGCCCTATTGGTCGATCTGGGACAACGCCGGCGGCCTCGGCTACCTGCCGCGCCGCGACGACACGATCGCCGCGCTCGCGCTGCAAGCGGTCTACGACTACTGGATCACGGACGGGAACAACGCGACGAGCGGCGCGGGCCTGCCGATGCTGAACTGGACGTTCGCCTGCGTCTGGAATTGGGACGCTCGGCCCTGGCCGATCTTCCCGCTCGACAGTTCCGCCTGGGGCGATACCGGCAACTGGGCGGCCGGCGACTGGACGACGGGGCTCCGGACCTTGCTCGTCCCGCCCGATCCGACCCCGCCGCCTTCCCCCGGGTCTTACGCGACGTTCCCGGACATCGCGACGGTCGGATGGTCGATCGAGATCACGCCGCGCTTCTCGACAGGCGTCGCCAGCCACTCTTCGGGGCGCGAAAGCCGCGTCGTCTCAAGGGCGTGGCCGCTGTTCGACATCGAACTGACTTACGAACTCTTGCGCTGCGCGACCGCCTACGAGGAGCTTCAGGCCATCGCTGGCTTCTTCGAGAGCATGGGGGGCGCCGACACGCCGTTCTGGTTCGCGCCGCCCGGTCTCTCGGCCGTGTCAGGACAGGCGATCGGGAACGGTGACGGCTCCACGGTCACGTTCTCGCTCCAGGCCTCCATAGGAGCGTTTACGGGGCCGGTCTGCGGCGCATCCGGCGTCGCGGCCGTCTATCTCGACGGCGTGTCGCAAAGCTCCGGCTGGACAGTTACGTCCGGCTACGGGCCGACGATTTCGTTTGCGGCGGCGCCCAGCGCCGGCGTTTCGATCACGGCCGACTTCGGCGTCCTCTGGCTCTGTCGCTTCGCGGACGACGTGATCGAGTTCGAGCAATTCCTGTCAATGCTTTTCGCGTTGAAGACTCTCAAACTGCGGACGGTGCGACCATGACCGCCGTTTTCCCGACCCTCGCCGGCCAGGACATCAGCTTCACCAAGAAGCCTACCTTCTCGACAATCATCGCCCCGCATGCCTCGGGCCGCGAGGTGCGTGACGCGCTCTATCAAAACCCGATCTGGCAATTCGAGGTCTCCTTCAACGCCCTCGATTCCTCGCCGGGCAACATTTACGGCGGCGGCGTCGGCTCGCAGTCGCTGCAGGCGATCATGGGCCTGTTTCTGGCGTGTCAGGGGCAGTATAGCCCCTTCCTGTTCACCGACCCGACCGACAGCGCCGTGACGGCCGGGGGCTTCGCGACCGGCGACGGCACCACGACCGCCTTCACCATGGCGCGTTCCATGGGCGCCTTCCTCGAGCCGGTCGGCTGGGTCACCGGCATTTCCGAGATCACGGTCGGCGGCTCAGTCGTCAGCAGTTCGATCTATTCGCTGACCACGCCGAACACCCTGACCTTCGTGACGCCGCCGGCAAGCGGAGCGGCGATCGCAGGGACATTCGCTTACGCCTTCCTCTGCCGGTTCGACGACGACGCGGTCGAGTTCGAGCAGTTCATGTCGCAGGCGTGGAACGCGAGAAGCATCAAGTTCAAATCGCTGCGCGCGTTCTGATGATCGTTCGCGATGCGCCTTCGGGCGTTCCTTCAGGCATGGGGGCCCTTCGATGAAAGCCACGACGGCCGCCGTCACAAATCTGATCAACGCCGCCCGCGCCGCGCCGGACGCGCCGATCGCCTTCGCCGAATGCTTCCAGTTCACCTCGACCGTTGGCGCCGTCTATACATGGACGAACGTCGATTATCCTGTCGTCTATAACGGCTATACATTCAACTGCATCGGACCGTTGATCTCCGGCCTCAAGTACAAAGGGTCCGTCGGGCTCGACGTCGACAAGCAGCAGATCACGATCGCCGCCCGGCCGACCGATCTGATCAACGGCGCCCCGTTTCTGATCGCCCTTCGGGACGGAGCTTTCGACGGCGCCGAGATCATTCGCTATCGCGTTTTCCTGACCGCGCCGGCCGGAACGGTTGTCGGCGGCGTGATCATGTTTCAGGGCAAGATCTCGACCATCGACAATGTCGGCCGGACGCGGGCGACGATCACGGTCGCGAGCGACCTCGTGATCCTGCAATACGACATGCCGCGCAACCTCTGGTCGCCGACCTGCGTTCATACCCTCTACGACGCCGGATGCGGCGTGCCTCGGGGAACCTATGCCGCGACCGGGAACGCGGGCTCGGGCTCGACGTCCAATCAGATTCTGACCTCGGTCGCCGCAGCGCAACACGCTCAAGGCTCGCTCGTCTTCACTTCGGGGGCCAACGCCAACGTGCGCGCGACGGTGAAGAGCGTCGCGTCCGGCTCGGCTCTGAACCTGATGTACCCGCTGCCGTTCGCGCCCACGACCGGCGACGCCTTCACCGTCTATGCCGGCTGCGACCACACCCAGGGAACCTGCCAGGCACGGTTCAGCAACGTGTCCAACTTCCGCGGCTTCCCCTACGTGCCGCCGCCGCAGATGGCGTATTAGGCGGCGGGCAATAGGCGACAGGCTATGATCGAACCGGCTGCCTACTGCCTACCGCCTGCTGCCGAGGCGGCGCAGCGTCGCGCCGTCGTCGTCGCCGCGCGCGCCTGGATCGGCACACCCTACCATCACGCGGCCGACCTCAAGGGCGTGGGCGTCGACTGCGCCATGCTCCTGGTGCGCGTCTATTGCGACCTCGGGCTTGTCGAGACGTTCGACCCGCGACCCTACACCCGCGACTGGATGCTGCACCGCGACGAGGAGCGCTATCTGGGTTCCCTGCTCGCCCGCACACAACTGATTGAGGCGCCCGGTTTGGGCGACGTGATCGTGTTCAGGATCGGGCGCTGTTTCGCCCACGGAGGCATCGTGACCAGAATCAACCCGCTGACGATCTGCCACGCCTTCATGCCGGCAGGCTTCGTGATCGAGGACGAAATCGCCCGCAACGCCGAACTCGCCGCCCGAATGGCGAGCGCCAAATTCGCCAGCTATTGGAACCCTTCAGCCGCGTCTGTCCCGTCGACGACAGCGGGGGTCCCCGAGCAACCGTCGCGCCCGTCATCTCTGGATCCTCGTTTTCGCGGGGATGACAAGGCAGGGCTTCCATGAGTTGGCTCGGCCGCAACCCGAACGCGAAGCCCGATTACACCGCGCTCGAAATCCAGACGGCCGCCTCGACGCTGCCGATCCCGATCGTCTATGGGCAGAACAAGCTTGCCGGAAACATCATCTGGTACGCAAACTTTCGCGCCGGACCGGGAACCGGCGGCAAGGGGTCCGGAGGCAAAGGCGGCCTCACGGGTTCGAGTGCGGCGTCGGACGATTACACCTACTACGCCGACCTCATCATCGGCGTATGCGAAGGCCCGATCAGCGGCTTCGGCTGGGTCTACAAGAACCAGTCGATTTATCTTCTGCTCGAACTCGGCCTCGGCTGGTACAACGGCACAACGCCGCAGTCGACCTGGCCGTATCTCGCGTCGATTTATCCCTATGACGCCCTCGCCTATCAGGGCACGGCTTACGTCTGGGGCGCCGGCTACAATCTCGGCGACTCCGCCTCGATCGGGAACCACAATTTCGAGGTCCTCGGCATCCTCGCCGGCTCCGGCGTCAACGGTTCCGACGCCGACCCGGCGCAGGTGATCTACGACTTCCTGACCAACGCCCAATACGGCTGCGGCTTCAACGCGGCGAGCATCAGCGGAACCAGCCTGTTCGGCTCGGGCGGCGACGGCTCCCTGCAAACCTATTGCAAGTCGATGGGGATCGCTTTTTCGCCGGTCCTCGACAGCCAGGAGGCCGCCAACTCGATTTTGACCCGTTGGTTGCAGCTCTTGAACTGCGCCGCCGTGTGGAGCGGGGGAGAACTCAAATTCATTCCCTACGGCGACACCGCGATCGCTGCAGGCGCTGAAACGACCTATCAGACGCAATTCTCGATCCCGACGCCGGTTCCGCTGTCGAGCGGCGGCGTACCGGCCAGCGTGACGCTTTGCCCTGCGTCGTCGTTCGTATCGGACGGCGGCGTGACTTACGCGAACGGCGGCGCGTTCGCCTTCATCGGCGCAGCTTATCCGAGCGTCGAGAGCACGTACGGCATGATCACGCCGGGAACGTACCTTTTCGCCACCGCCGACGAAGGCAAGCCGATCGTCGCCACCTATACGGCGCAGAACCTGACCGCTTTTGAGCCCAACCTGACGCCGATCTATGCGCTGACCGACGCCGACTTCGTCGACGAGAAGGGCGACAAGGATCCGCTGCAGGTCGAGCGCGTCGACGTCTTCTCGCTGCCGACGATTCAGCGGATCGAGGTGTGCAACCGCGGCAACCAGTATGGCGCGCAGCCGGTCGAGGCGCGCGACCAAAGCCAGATCGAAATCTTCGGTCCGCGCGTTGGCCCGACGATCATGGCGCATGAGATCTGCGACCCGTTCGTCATCGGTCCGATCGTCGCGCAAGCCATACTGCAGCGCGAACTCTACGTGCGCACCAAGTTCAGCTTCAAGCTGAGTTGGGAGTATTGCCTCCTCGACCCGATGGACGTCGTCACGATCACCGACGCCAACCTCGGTCTCTCCAACTACCCGGTTAGGATTATCGGGATCGAAGAGGACGACAAGGGCCTGCTCGGCTTCACCTGCGAGGAGCTGGTGACCGGCGTTTCCACCCCGGCCTTCTACCCGAGCGCCGCGACCGGCGGCTTCCAGCAGAACCAGGCCGTTCCGGCGGTGCCGGTCAACACGCCGTTCCTTTACGAGCCGCCGCTGGCCGCGACCGGCGGCGTGGCGCAAATCTGGGCCGGCGCGTCGGGCGCGTCCTATGGCTCGTCGACGCAATGGGGCGGGGCCAGCGTCTACGTCTCCGTCGACAACGTCACCTACACGCAGATTGCGACCATCACCCAGGCGATGCGCCAGGGCTTCTTGACCGCGCCGCTGCCTCTGGCCTCCGGCTGGGATGCGGTCGACGCTCTGGCGGTCAGCCTCATCGAGAGCGGGGGGACGCTAGGAGGCACATCGCAGGCCGCGGCGGAGGCGGGCGCGACCATTTCGCTGGTCGACAACGAGCTCCTGGCTTACGAGCAGGCGACGCTCGCGACGGCGAACGCCTACAACCTCACGGGCCTGGCGCGCGGGCTCTGCGGCACATCGCCCGCCTATCATTCAAGCGGCGCGGCGTTCTCACGAATCGACTCGGCGGTCATTCGTTATAACCTGCCGGCCAACCTGATTGGGCAAGCGCTCTATTTCAAATTCCAGTCGTTCAACGTGTTCGGCGGCGGCGCGCAGGAACTCTCGTCCCTGGTCGCCTACGTCTTCATGCCTTCAGGGCAGCCGAGCGTCTTCACTCCGTCGAGCACGGTCACGACGTCTTCCGGAACGGTGGTGACGGCGGCGGGCGCGGTCACGACGCCGGGTTCGAGCAGTGCGACGTCATCGGACCCGATCGCGAAACAACTTCTCAGCGGCTTCGCTCTTGATCTCGGGTCGGTCGTCGCAGGCCCGACCGTCGCCGACGATTTCGGGCAAGCCCTGGGGTCCGTGGTCGACGTGGTCGACCTCGGCTCGGTCCCGGCGCTCGCCCATCCGATCGCTGGGCAACTCGAAAGCGGCGTCAGCCTCGATCTCGGCGCGACCACCACCTATCCGACCCTTTCCGACGACTTCGGCTCGGTCGCGGACCCCGTGGTCGACGTCATCAACCTCGAATACGGCGGATCTCCTCCATGAGCGAACAGCTACAGCTTCGACGCGGGACCCTGGCGCAGGTCGCTGCGGCCACTCCGCAGCAGGGCGAGGTCTGGGTCGACACGACCTACAACAAACTCCGTGTCGGCGACGGCTCGACTGCGGGCGGCTGGGCGACTGCAATGGCGCAGCGCACGGCGGTCGCGGGCGCCCCCTACACCGCGCTTTCGACGGACCGGATCGTCGCCTACACCGCGATTTCGGCCGCCGAGACAGTCACGCTGCCGGCCGCGGCGGCTTTCCCGGTCGGCGAGCGGCTGCTGATTGTGGACGAAAGCGGCGCCTGCTCGACGACGAACACGATCACGGTCACGCCGGCCGGGACTGACAAGGTCAGCGGCCTTTCGTCCTCGACACCGGTCGCGATCAACATCCCCTATGGCTTTCTGGCGCTCGAGAGCAACGGATCGAACGCCTGGACGGTCACGGACTCGTTTCTCGCCGCGCAGGCGCCGAATGGCGCCTCGATGCAATTCGCGGTCCTGGAAACGCTGGTCGCGACCACTTCCGGAACGACCGTCACCGGGCCGTCGATCCCGGCCAACTGCATCGTCTTCGCCGTCGGAGCGCGCACCGTGGCGGCGATCACGGGCGCGACCGCCTACGAGGTCGGCTATGGCTCTGGCGCGAACCTTTACGCCTTCGGCTCCGGCCTCAACATCGCCGCGGGCTCGAGCAATTACGGCTTGATCGAGCCGTCCCCCTTCTACAGCGCGACACCGATCCTCATCACCGCGACAGGAACCTTCACCGCCGGCTCTGTGCGCCTGTCGATCCATCTGGCCTTTTGCAACCCGTCGACCTCGTAAGGTGCGTGGACTGAAACGTCTCCGCTGGCGCCTGTGTCTCCTTGCCTGGACCGGCGGTCCTCGCGAACTTTCGCATCCTATCGGCGAACCGGTACGCTCGACCTCGAATACTTCTCAGTGACCTCGCAGCCGCCTGAGCGCGGCGGCCGGCCGACCGTTTCATTATCTAAACGCAGTCGGCCACAATCCGCCCGCCCGGCGCCACGGACGCCCCTGAGGCCTTTCGCGCCGGCTTGAGGCGGGTCGTCGACCAATCCTATTCGACTATTCACGAGGACCGCCATGACTCGACCCTATGCAGCCGCCGCCAGCGCGACGGCGCTGTCGCTTTTGCTCGCCACCACATCGCTCGCCCAGACCTATCACGACAGTAGCGGAACCGTCGTTCCCGCCGTCGTGCCGGTCGGCGGCGATGGATCCGGTGCGCTCTTCACCTCAAGCAATCCTGCAAAGGTATCGGGAACCTTCTCGGCTACGCTCAGCGGCTTTCAGCCGACGCCGGCCTACAGCTATCAGTCGGTCACGACGAGTTCGACCGCCTACGCGCTCCCGAGCGGAACGACCGCGGTCGTCTACAACACCGGCTCGAACCCGATAACCATCAAGCTCGGCTCGAGCGGCGTCAGCGTGACCTCCGGGCAGGCGGATGTGGTGACCGCTGGAGGTTGGATGGCGTTCACGGTCGGTTCGGCGACTTATTACGCCGTCGTCGGCAACGGCGGCGCCTCGACCGTCGTCGTCTCCGGCGGATCGGGCCTGCCGACCGGCTCGGGCGGCGGAGGCGGAGGCGGCGCTGGCGGAACGGTCGCGCAAGGCTTGCCCGCATTGCCCGCGAGCGCGTGGCCGGTCTCGGAAACGATCGCAGGCTCGGTCGTGTCCTCAAGCAATCCCGTTCCGATCAGCTTTGGAAGCGGCGTAGCCCTGCCGAGCTTCGCGTCCCCGCCAACGGTGAACATTGGCGCCGCGCCGACCGTTTCGGTGACGGGCACGTTCTGGCAATCGACACAGCCGGTCAGCGCCGCGTCGCTTCCGCTGCCGACTGGCGCGGCGACGGCTACCGGCCTGACGACCATCAACAGCACCCTCGGTTCGCCCTTCCAGGCCGGCGGCTCGATCGGCAATACGAGCTTCGGCGCCAGCGCAACCGGAAGCTCCGGCCTGACCGCGATCATCCAGCCGGACTTGCAGGCGGGCGTGTCGCCGACGACCGCGACCACGACCCAAGTCGTCGCGCTCAGCGGATCGAAGGCGATCTACGTATCGAGCTTCGACTTCAACGTGCTCGCCACAGCCAGCGGCGCGGCGGGCTTCTCTCTGGAATACGGGACCGGGACCAACTGCGGAACCGGCACGACCGCAATCACCCAGACCAAGAACTATCCGGCCGGGGGCGGCATCAGCCGGGGCAGCTCGCTCGGCCGCGTCCTCACCATCCCCGCCGGCAACGCGCTCTGCATCGTGACGACCGCGGCGCAGCCGGTCGCGCTCGACGTTTCCTACGCGCAATTCTGAGGCGCATCGCATGAAAATGCTCCGTGTTCTTTTGGCGCTCGCGGCTGGCGCGGGCGCTTCGTGCGCAGACGCGGGAACGAGGGACCTATCCCCGCCGTTCGACGTCGCGTCGCTGATGCTGCTCGGCGCCGGCCCCGGCGTCGACGCCTCCGCAAGCTACGTCATGCCGGCGATGACCGGCTTCCTCGAATTGATCGGTCATTCCGTCGTCTCCGCAGCCGGCGGCATGGACGGCTCCCGAACCACGTTTGTCTCGCTCAACCCCGGCGTGGGTCTGGGCGGCTGGGGCGGATGGATCTTCCCGCTGTCCGGCCAGGCGTTCGTCCCGGACGTGAGCTTTCAATATGGTCTTGGGGCCTCGACCACGGCGCACGCGGCGGGCATCCTGACGACGACGGGCAACCAGTGCGACTTTTATTCGGCGAATACAACGTCCCCCTGCGCTCAGACGGAAGTCCAGGCGAAGACTCTCTCGACGGTGTCGGTCGGCGCGACCTCCTTCACGGTCGGGGCGCCGACCTTCGGCGCGTTCACCTCCGGCGCGACCTATTACGTCAATGCGACGGCGCCCGGCGAGATCAACTTCAGTTGTCAGGCTGTCGTGACCGGGACCGCCTCGCCCTATACGGTCACGCTGCAAGGAAGTCCGAACACGAGCGGCCCCACGAGCCAGCCATGCCAGGTCTTCGGGACGATTGCGGTGAATGCCGCTCTGGTCTTCGTTCCGCCTGCGGACACGAGCAATTTCGCCAGTTACACGATCCCCGTCGCGGCGAACGTGACGAACGGCACGCTCGACATCGACACGGTCAATAACGAGTTGTCCTATGGCGGCTATTCGCCCGAGACCGACCCGGCGAAGATCGTCTTCGTTCAGGACGGCGCGAACGACACGGCTTACCCTTGCGTCGAGACCACGACGCCTCCTGGCAACGCCTGCCAGACCCTGACCAATCTCGCCGCCATCCTCGACGCCTTCGGGCCGACCCAGGCCAACAAGGTCGTGATCCTGTCGAACGAGCGTCCCTACGGCGCGGCGTCGGCGTGGTCCAACTCTGCGGGCTCGTCGGATGGCGATCCCGAGCTTCACTGCGTCGGCGAGACGACGGTCGGAAGCTGCACGGCCTCGACGACGGCGGCCGCCGCCAGCACCGGCGGTCCGTGGACCGGGACGGCGACGATTACGCTCGCGGCGACCTGTCCGGCGAGCGTGGCCGGCGACGCCGTGACCGATGGACAGCGCATTGTCGGCGTGGTCTCAAGCTGCCCGACTTCCGGGACGACCCTGACGCTGGTCGCCAACACCGCAATCTCGGTCGCCAATTCGGACACGCTGTCCTTCCTGTCCAGCGATACCGTGACCCTGGTCAATCATACCACGCTCAAGGATGTCCAGCACGTCTTCTACGCGCCGTGCGGGACGAAAGCGTATGGAACCTATGCGGTCGGCTCTCCTTGCGGCACGTCGGGGTCCTCGACCGCAGCCTATGCGCCGGGGCCGAATGACGGCGTCGAGATGACGCAAGTCGGGTCCGCCCCGGCGCAGGGTCAGTATTCCGTCAACACCTCGACCGGCGTTCTCACCTTCAACGCCGCCGACCAGGGCGCGCGGGTCGCGGTGTTCTATCGCTGGCTCGTCAACAACACGTCGGACACGCTCGTGCGCGTCCGCGATTGGGCGAACAGTTCAAGCTGCTCGGGGTCGTTCCAGGATGAACTCGGGTACTATTGGGCGATCAACGGCGCGCAGTGCCATCGCCCGTGGGTCAAGGTCGCCGACACCTGGGACGCCTACTGCGATCCGAACGCCTGCACCGTGGGGGTCAACGGGGTCGCGACCTCGGCGCAAATTCTGCCGGTCGCAGGCGCGACCAATTCGGACGGCGACCATCCCAACGTCTACGGCAACCATCTCAACGCAAAGGCGATGATGACGGCGGCGCAGTCGATCGGCGCGATCGGGTCGGCTGTCTTCCCCTGGCCGACGTCGGACGTGAACATTCAGCCGACCGCCTCCGTTGGGTTCAACGCAAACACCTCCAGCGCGCCGGGGTCGTGCGCGTCGGGGACGACGGCAGGCCCTCATACGACGACGGTCGGAACCAACGCCTCGGGGCAGAACCTCCTGAACGTCGCTTCGACGGCGGGGATCACGTCGGCGATGTCGTTCACCAACAACGGAACCGTCTCGGGCCTGACGGTCAGTCAGGTGATGTCTCCGACGCAGATCCTGCTCTCGGGCAACCTCGCCTCCTCGATCTCGGCGGGAACGTCGGTGAGCTTCCCCGGCGTCCAGGCGCTGAACCAGAACATGCTGACCGGCGTCACCAATATCGCTTACCTCACCCTCGGCGCCCCGATTGTGGTCAACGTCGCCGCGCTCGGGCCGCCACCGGGCTCCCCGCAGGCCGTATGCCTCGACGCGACGACCAGCCGAATCCTCTTGGGTCAGCCTATGCTGATGGGAACCGTGGGCGCGACGCCGCCAAGCACGGGCTCGACCACGTTCACGCTGGCCGCCAATCCCGGAAACACGACGGCCAGCACGCCGGTCGCCGGCGCGTCGGTCTATGACGGCTCGACGCTCCTCGGCACGATCTCGAGCTACAGCACGACCACGTTCACGGTCACGCTGGCGGCTAACGCCTTGGCGAACGGAAACACAGGAGACACGATCCGCATCGTCGCCGGCTACACGGTCACGAGCGACAGTTCCGGCAGCACGTCCATGATGCAGGCGCTTGACCCGACCATTGTTTCGGGAAATCAGGTGTTCTTCCAGACCGCGACCAACGGCCAGGGCGGCGCTAACGCGGTGACGGGCATCGCAGGCTGCGCATCCGGCGCCTGCGGAACGCCGACCGGGGGCGTCACGACGACCGCGAACGGCGCGGGAACCGCGACGTCGACGCTCAATGTCGCGTCCGCGCAAGGCGCGCAGGCGGGCATGGCGGTTTATCTCGGCGGCGCGACAGCGCCCGCCGCGACCGTCGTCAGCGTCGCCGGAAACGCCGTCACTGTGAGCGCGGCCGTAACCTACACCAACGCCGAAGCCGTCGTGTTCTCCTCCGCCACCAATCAGGAGGTCATCGTCAGCGGCTACCCGACGGGGTGGAACGTCCCGACCTTTGACACGGGGGCGACGGCGGCGATGGAGAACGGATCGCTCAACTTCTCGTCGGGTCTGGAGCAGAACCCGCTCGGCGACGGCGTTGACGACTGGATCATCCAGCTTTCCGGCTTCTGGGGAACCACGGCGCCCGGCGTCGGCATGACCGATAATGCGCTCGTGGCGTTTTATGGTCTCATCGCCCCCGGCGACATGCACCGGGGGGGTTGCAAGGTTCGGATCGGCGCGGGTCCGAACGGCCGGCTCTATGGCCTCGAAGGCGCAGGGCTCGTCATCACCGATACGTTCGCGGCCACCGCCATCCCGAGTGACACGAACGCGTCCCATACCAGCTATGCGGACTGGAACTCCAGCGTCGGGGGCGGCGCCTGGTCGCTGACCGACCTCGACCTTGCGCCGGGAATGCCGGGGGTCGTCAACGGCTCGCTCTACCTGCCCGAGATTACGCCCCCCGCGATGTCTCCGACCTCCGAAACCGTCACAGGCGTCTTGCTGAAAGTGACCATCGGCGGCACGGCCGCCGGCGACCCGGTGTCGGCGACGCTCCGCATCTCGCAGTGCTGGACAAAGAAGGTCACGCGGTGAGGGGGCCTGTCCGATGCGCTGTCCGGACCGCGAGACCGCCGAGCGCCAGGCCGCGATCCTCAACGCCCGGCGCGGCTATCCGCGCGCGCTGGTGCGCTACGTCGGCCGCGCCTGGACGCTGACCCTGTCGCGAACCGGCACTTCGTAACGCCCCATGACCGACGTTCCCCCTGAGGCGTGGCCGGTGCTGGCCGCGCTCGCTCTGCTTTGGCTCGCCAGCGTGGTCGGCCGGAGACCCCCAACTGAGAGGAATGAACATGCCTGGTATCGAAGACTTGCTGCGCCCGCACGAGGACGGCCTCGAGCGTCAGAACCATGACCTGATGACCGTCGTCGGATCGCTGCAAGCCCAGCTTGCCGACGAGAAGACGCAGCACGCAGCCGTGCTGAGCCAGCTGGCCTTGGCCAACGCCGCCGTCGGAGCCGCCAACGCCAAGGTCGCCGCCTTCGCCGCATGGGTAAAGAGCGCCCCGGCCGCCTAAAACCCGTCTCCCCCTGCTGGAGAGGGGTCGGGGGTGACGCGGACACAAGGGGTCCGCCAGCCCGTCCGGTTGGGGCTCTGCCAACCCTCACCCTGAGCAATTCCCCCCAACGGGGGAAGGCGAGGGGGCCTCCATGGCCCGCATCTTCATCACCAACGACCCGGCGCCGATCCTTCGACGTCGGCCTGATCTCTCCGTCTATCGAGGAGCCGACATGACCGACGCCCTGACAATCCCGGTATGGCCAGAGGCCGGTACGCCGGAGGGCGTGACCTTCTTCGGCAACGCCCGCATGATCGCCGCCGCCTGGAAGGCTCACGGCGTCTCGAATCCCTTCGCGCTCGCCATGCTGACTATGGCGGAAGCCGAATCGTCGCTCAACCCGAACGCCATGGGCGACCATGTCGACGGCGAGGCGACCGCCTTCGGCATGCACCAATGGCACGCCGCGCGCCTCGCCGTCATCAAGACCGCGACCGGCATCGACGTGGTCGCCGACGTCAAGGCTGGCCGCGGATCGATCCAGACTCAGGTCGAGGCGGCCTGGTTCGAGCTTGCCAAGTTCGCCTGGGCCGGCAAGACGGCGATCGAGGCGCAGACCCACGCGCGGCTCGCCGCGGTGCAGGCGACCGCCCTCTTCGAGCGCGCCGGCGCCGTCGACGCCGCCAACCGCCGCGGCCAGATGGCCGAGCGCTGGGCCGCATGGTTCGGAAAGATGATCTGAGCGCCCCACCCCTCTCCCATGGGAGAGGGGCAGGGGAGGGAGGCCGCCGGCGCCGTTAACCGCCGCGCCGCCAACCTTCGTGGGCTCCGCCAACCCCTTATCCCCGGCCCTTCCCCCGACGGGGGAAGGGGCTCGCGCCCTTACACCCGAGGAAAACGCAATGTCTCTCCCGCAATGGATCGACAAGGCCGGCGACTTCGACATCACGCATGTCGGCGGTATCCCGCACTTCAGCCAGGAGATCACCCTCTCGGCGCCGCCAGCCGGCGTGCTGCACACCACCGAGGGCAATTGGGTCGGATCGCTCGCCGTCTTCAAACAGCACTACGCGCCCCACTTCCTGCTCGGCCTGAATAACGCCACCGGCAAGGTCGAGATCGCGCAGCTTGTCCCGATCGGCTTCATCGGCGCCGCGCTCGTCACCCACAACTGGTTGGCGCGGGTGCAGATCGAGATGGTCGGCTACTCGAAGGAAACGCTGTGGCTGCCCGACCAGGACACGCTGCACGCGCTGGCTTCGCTGATGGCAGTGCTCGAGCGCGACGTCGGCATTCCCCTAATCCATCCCTGGCCCGACGGCGTCTACGGCAAGGCGACCGCGACCGACCCGCACCGCAACGCCGGGCAGTTCGGCAAGGTGGCCGGCTGGTTCGGTCATGGCGACGTGCCCTCGCCCGATTCTCACTGGGATCCGGGCGCGATCCAGTGGAGCGAGATCCTGAAAGCCGCGAAGGCGATCGAGGTCGGCGCCGCGCCTGCGCCCGTCCCTGCGCTCGCTCGACCCTGCGCTTCGGCCGCGCTTGACGCGGATCTCATCTACGCCGTCGAGCATTCCGACGCCGCGACCAAGGCCGCGATCGTCAAGGCGCTGGCGGCGTAGGAGGGACGGCGTCCCGCCGTCCCATTGCAGCGGTGAAAGTGGACGGCGAGACGCCGTCCCTCCTGATGGAGATCCCCATGCCCGCGCCCGTCTCGTTCCGCGCCCAAGCCGAGGCGCTGGCGGAAGCCATCCGGCTCGCGGCGACGCCGTCGCCGGACGGCCGGCACGTCATCTACCCTGATCTCGACCGCGACATTCTCGCCTCGCTGAAGGACGCCTTCGAGCGCGGGCGGGAATACGAGTGCGCTGCGCGGAGGGTGAAATGAGCGCGACCGTGATCCGCCTCACCGACCTGCGCGCCGCTCGCGAAAGGTTGCTCGACCTCGAAGCGATTCGCTTGGTCCAGCGCCTGACAGCGAAGGCGGGAACTCATCAACCGCAGGAATGGACGCCGGCCATCGAAGAGGCGCGCCGGCTGCTGGCGAAGGAGATCAGGCGATGACCGCTCATCCCCACGACGTTGAAGCCGGCCCGGTCGGCGCGTTCGAGGCGGCGTTGCGCATCGCCCGCGCCGCGACCCACGAAACGAAGCTCGAACGCCCCGTCGCGGAAGCCTTCAGGGCGATCACCGAGGCCGGCAAAGCCGCAGCCGATGCCTTTATCGCCCTGCAAGCCCGGCTCAACGCTGTCGAGCGCGACCTCGCCGCGCTCAAGGCGAAGGAATCGTTGCGCGTCCATTCGGACGCCTGAAGGCAGACGGTCGCCGACTGCCGACTGCCTATTTCCTATTGCCCCCCAAAAGAGTTCGCTGCGCGACGACGCCGCGGCCGGGCCAGGACTTTCCTCCCTTGAACCAGTCGCGGGACCTCCGCAGCCCGAAACCCGCGCGCGGGCGGCAGACCCGCGAAATCCTCACAAGGAAAATCCAATGGCAGACACAGCAACCGCAATCGCGGTGGCGCCGATCGTCGACGCCCTGCAGCCGCTCGTCACCGCCGCCGTCTCGACCGCAGTTGCCGGTGTCGTCGGCATTGGCGTGTCGCTCTACAACAACTGGAAGTGGCGTGCGTCCACCGTCAGCGCCGCGCAGGAGAAAGCCATCGCGGACGCAGCCGGAAACGAGGCGGCCAGGATTGTCGCCGGCGCCGTCACGACCGAGTTCGGCAACGCCAAGGTCACCATCAACTCACCTGTAATCACGGCCGCCGCGAACAACATCCTCGGAACCAACGCGGCGAACCTGAAGGCCGCACTCGCCGCAACGGACGCGACACTCGAGGCAATCTCCTCGCTCGTTCTCGCCAAGGTCGGTGAGGCGCAGCTCAAGATCGTCGGCGGCTCGCCGGCAGTCGCACCCGCATCGAAGTAAGCCAGTGCTTTCGCACTCTGATCTCGCGGTCCTCGCTGGCCGATCCTACGTCGGCATCCAGTCCGGCACGGTCGCGCTGGACGTCCGCTACGATCTCCTGCCCCGCCCAGGTGAGGTGGTCGTGGTCATGCCGGGCACCCACCCGAGCGATCCTCTCGACTGGCTGCGCGATCTCGCGGCCTGGCCGGCATGGGTTTCCGGCATCGGCCCACTGCACAGCGGCTTCGGCGGAGGCGCGGCCTCGCTGTGGCCAAAGCTGGTGAAGGATCTGCCGCCCTACGGGCTGATCACCTACACGGGACATTCGCTCGGCGGCGCGCTGGCGCAGGGAGTCGCCGCGATCCACGCCAGGCGCTGGCACGACGTCCAGTTCCGCTTCGTGACGTTCGGGGCGCCGCGGATCTCATTCCTGAACGCCTGGTTTGGGCGCCTCGCGAGATCCGGCGTCGAGGCGGTCGAATATCAGCGCTCCGGCGACATCGTTCCCGACGTGCCGCTGCGTCCTCTCTACCGCAACCCGACCAAGCCGCTTGCGATCGGCGCCAGCTGCGGGGATTTCGTCAAGAATCATTCGGTCGCGCTCTATGCGGCGGACATCGCCGCGCTCGAGGGAAAAAAACCATGAATACCTGTATCGCCGCTGCCGTCGCTGCTCTCGCCCTGGGCCTGGCTGGCTGCTCCACCACCGTCTCGGTCCTCGACGGCGCCGCGGCGGTCACGGCGAAAATCGCCGCAAACTCGCCGGCCGCATGCGCGGACCTGCAGGGCGTCGGCGTCGCCATCGGCACGGCCGCCACGCAGGCCGCCAACGCCAATCCCAGCAATGTGGCCGTGCAAAAGCTCGCGACCAATATCGCCGCCGGACAGGCCCCCGCAAACGCCGACTGCCTGCTGGTTGCGAACCTCGCCGGACTCGTCGGTCCGACCGTATCGACCCGCACACCGACGGCGCAGGCCGCCTCAACGAATTGACCGCCGCACCAGCCAGGTCGCGCGGTTAATCGGGAAGCCGACGCGGTCGACTGGGACGCCACGGCCGGGGCCGCCGCGGCGTCCCGTAAACCAGCGCCGGTCTCTCTTCGGCCACGCCAAGCCTCGGCCTCCGGAAACCGCTGCCCGTCGGACGACGCGCTCGGCGCCGCCAAGACCAGGACGGCGCTACGCAGAGCGAGAAGGCCGGAAAGGCGCGACCTTGCGAACACCCGGCGTAAAGGTCTGGAGGTCGATGTGTCGCCCGCAGAAAATGCATCCTGGGGTTTCCTCGAATGGACAGTTGCAGGCTTGGCTTCGGTCGTGGCGAGTGCAACGGCGTTCGTCTGGCGGCTCATGATGCGCCTGCACACGTTGGAGATGGTCGTGCGGCAACAAAGGCATGACCTCGATGCCACGCAGTCCAACAACGAGTCGGCGCTGTTTCGGCTGGCGGAGCGGTTGGCGTTGCTCCACGACGATCATTATCGGCTCCGAGAAACCATCGGCGCGCTCCCCAATCGCGCCGATATCCACGATCTCGAACTCAGCCTCGGCGAACGTCTGGATGCGCTCGCCTCGCGATTCGATCGGGCTTTCGATCCCCGCATCTCCTAAAGGCGGTCGTCGTCGGAACCGCGCGCATCACGATCGAATTCTGCGCCGCAGGGCTTCGGGAATTCGCGTAGGCCGATCGTCACGAATGGCGGCGACAAGAACGGTCGCAGTGACGAGTTCCCGGCCGTCGCTGACGATCCGCTGCAGAAATTCTAACGATGCGCCGCGAATTTTCGACGCACGGGTCTCGACGTCCAGCAGATCATCCATCAGCGCCGGAGCCAGGTATTCGATCTGAAGGCTTCGGACGGCGAAGACGACGCCGGCGCTTCCCGGCAATTTCCCGATGGCCAAAACCGAGACCCCGCAGCCACTCGGTCCGTCCCCGTTCAAGAAAACGAAGATAAGACGCGTGATAAACTCGTCCGGAGAAATCCGTGTCTTCGTAATATACCCTGACGCCGATACGCCCTATCGGACTGTCGCTCACGGCATCCTCGCTCCCGGCGCGAAGTTCGGCGCCCTCATATCATACTTGTCGTGATCTCGACGGCTTTGACGACCGCTTTCGGCGATGGTATCGGCGGCGCATGCGAATTGTCTTCATGGGCGCGCCGGAATTCGCGGTTCCGACATTGCGTATAATCGTCAACAGTGGGCACTCCGTCGTTGCGGCCTACACTCGCGCGCCGAAACCCGGTGGACGTCGCGGGCTCGAGATCCGGAAAACGCCGGTTCACGAAGCGGCAGAGGCTGTTGGGAGTCCCTGTTTATACGCCTCACACGCTGAAGACGGAGGAGGCCCAGGAAATCTTCCGCAGCCTGCGCGCGGATGTCGGTCTTGTCATCGCTTACGGATTGTTGCTGCCGCCGGCAATTCTTGCGTCGCCGAAGTTTGGCTGTCTGAACCTGCACGCGTCGCTTTTGCCGCGATGGCGCGGCGCGGCGCCGATCCAGCGGGCGATCATGGCAGGCGATCCTGAGACCGGCGTCGATCTGATGCGGATGGAGGCGGGATTGGACACTGGCCCGGTTGCCTTGCGCGAAGTCGTTCCGATTCGACCTGAAGACACCGCGGGAGACCTGACAAATCGTCTGGCGCAAATCGCGGCGGCCTCGCCGTCCGCGGCTTGAACGCGCTTGAGACCGGAAACCTCGTATTCAATGAGCAGCCGAGCGCCGGCGCCTGCTACGCGAACAAGATCGACAAGAGCGAGAGCGAAATTGACTGGACTCGTTGACGCCGAAGCCGTTCGCAACCACATCCATGGTCTGTCGCCCACGCCCGGCGCATTCTCCAACCTTGCCATCCGCGGCGTAATGGAGCGGGTCAAGATCCTGCGCGCCGAAATTGCGGCGGGCGCCGGCGCGCCGGGCGCCATCCTCGACGAAACGATGACCGTCGCCTGCGACAAAGGCGCCATTCGCATCCTGGAAGCGCAGCGGGCCGGTCGCACAGCATTATCCGGCGCCGAACTCATGCGTCGCGAATCTGTTCCGGTCGGGGCCGCGTTCACGCCGACCTCAAGCTCTTCATCTGGGACCTGATCGCAGCGACAAGCTCCTCCTTGCCGGTCTCCGCGGCGCGCAGGATTTGGCCTGCGCGAAAGAAGTCGAGCAGACCAAACTGTTCGACCCTCGGGCGGATCGAGAATATCGGGTGGTCGACGCTTTATCTTTTCGGCTGTGATGGCGCCCTGCATGATCTGGGCTGCGCCGAACATCGATTCGAGCGGCGTTGGCGCCCGGCCGCCGACGTGACCGTCCGCCAAAGGTGACGTCAATCGCGATCACGATGTCGGCGAGATCGAAGAGGTGATCGTACGGCAAGAGGATTCACGGCGCCGCCATCGATCAGCAAACCGCCATCGGACTCTACCGGACGGAACAGCCCCGGAATGGCCATCGAGCCTGCCACTGCGGCGGTCAATGAGCCCGACTGAAAGACCGCTTCGTTGCGATCCGAATAGTTCGTCGCAACGACGATCGTCCTGATCGCAAGTTCCTCAAACTAGTCGGGAACGCCTGCAGGCCAGAACAATTCGAGAAAGATCTCCGGATCGAGCAAAACCGGATTGCCTCGCCCGCGCAGCACCAGATCAGCGAAGCGGCCGAACTCTCGCCCGAGCAGCTTCCCCATGACGTTCGAGCGATTTCGAAGCACTCTCAGAACGTGAGCGCGAATTTCCTGCGCCTCCAATCCGGAGGCGTAGGCCGCGCCGACGACCGCGCCCATCGAGGTTCCCGCTATTGCGACCGGACGAATTCCAAGTCTCGTCGAGCGCTTCCAGAGCAACGACATGCGCGATCCCCCGCGCCCCCCACTGCCGAGCGCGATTGCGACTGACGGATGGGGTACGCTCGCCCCAAAATTGCGCATCGCCGTCAACGGTTGACCTCTCGTTCGCGAGCGACCGCGCGCCAACCGATATCTCTGCGACAGAACCCTTCGGGCCAGTCGATACGGTCAATCGCGGCGTAGGCGCGCTCCTGCGCCTCCCCAACCGTCCTTCCGATTGCGGTCACGGCCAGCACTCGGCCTCCGTCAGCGAGAATGGCGTCGCCCTCTCGTCGTGTGCCTGCCTGAAAAACCGTTACGCCTGGAACGCTTTCGGCGTCTTCGATGCCGACGATCCGCGTTCCCTTCAGCGGCTCGCCCGGGTAGCCGCGCGCAGCCATGATGACCGTCAAAGCGGCGTCCGAGATTGAATCTGGGCGAGACCGTCGGCAAAGCGCCCTTCGCGCAGGCTTCGAGCATCGGCAAGAGGTCGTCGGACAGGCGCTCGATGATCACTTCGGTCTCCGGGTCGCCAAATCGGACGTTGAACTCGATGACTTTTGGTCCGTCTTTCCCGATCATAAGCCCAACAAAAAGCACACCCCGAAACGGCGTTCCTCGCGCAGCCATGCCACGGACCGTAGGCGTGACGATCTCACGCATGACTCGATCGCTCATCTCCGGGGTCATGATCGGCGGTGGAGAATAAGCGCCCATGCCGCCGGTGTTGGGGCCGGTATCCCCATCCCCTGCTCGTTTGTGGTCCTGCGCGCTGGCGAACGGCGCGGCGGCGACCCCATCGCAGAGAGCGAAGAAGGAAACCTCTTCGCCATCAAGGAATTCCTCGACGACCACCTCGCTTCCGGCGCTTTCAGACTCGGGCAGAAGCGCGTCCACTGCGCTCTCGGCCTGTTCAATCGTGGACGCGACGATCACGCCTTTGCCGCCCGCCAATCCGTCGGCCTTGACGACGATCGGCGCGCCCGGAAACTCGAATATGGGCCTTGGCGTCGTCACGGCTTCGGAAGCGGCTATACGCCGCGGTTGGAATGCCGAACTCGCGGCAGAAGTCCTTGGCGAAGCCCTTCGATCCCTCGAGCCGGGCCGCTGCGCGGGAGGGTCCGAAACAGGCGACCCCTTCCGTCTCAAGTTTGTCGACGATCCCCGCCACCAGGGGCGCCTCCGGACCGACGACCACAAGATCAATGGCTTCCTCTTTGCATAGCGCAACGATTTGGCCATTATCCGAGAGGTCGATCGGACGCGTGGCTGCCAGAGTTGCACAGCCAGGATTTCCGGGCGCCACAATCAATTTTCCGATCCTTGGCGACCGCGCGCAGGCCCGCGCCAGCGCGTGTTCACGTCCGCCAGAGCCAAGAATTAAGACATTCATCCGACCATTCCAAACCAGAAAGTCCTTGCGGCAAGGCCGGACCTTGCGTCACCGCTTCGTTGCATAGCATTCTCGGCCGGACCACGTCTGCTTCGAGCGGAGCGCCGTCCATGAAATCCTTCGCCGTGAACTCAAACAGCCTATGGGCCAGCTTGCCGAGCCATCAAGCTTGGCTCGACCGGCAGGCCGAAGCGCTGTTCGCGTTTTACGAACGCAACATCGTCAATCCGCTCGGGGGATTCTACGACCTGGACGATTTCGGGCGGCCCGCAGCTCCCGGTTATGGCGCAGGAGGAACGCCGGCGCGCTACCTCTTCGCAACGACCCGAATTGTTCATGCGTATTCGATCGCACATCTCATGGGCCGCCCCGGCGCCGACGTCATCATCGACCACGGCATGGATTTCCTCTGGAACGGCCATCGCGACCCGGACCACGGCGGGTATTTCTGGAGCGTCGGCTACGATGGACCTTTGGACAGCGCCAAGCAGGCTTATGGTCACGCTTTCGTCCTCCTCGCCGCATCGAGTGCAAAAGTCGCCGGACATCCGGACGGCGAGCGTCTTCTCGCAGACGTCTCGACCGTCATTCGGGACCGGTTCTGGGAGGAGCAGTTCGGGGCCGTCGCAGAAGAGTTCACGAGGGATTGGCGCGCCTTCGATTCCTATCGCGGCCAGAACTCCAACATGCATTTGACCGAGGCGCTCATGGCGGCGTTCGAAGCGACGAACGACTCGACCTACCTTCGCATGGCCGAGCGGGTCGCGGAACGTATCATTGGCGCAAACGCTGCGGCGAACGGTTGGCGCGTGCCCGAGCACTTCTCCGCGGATTGGCGCGTCAACAAGGAGTATGCGGGCAGCCCGATGTTTCGGCCCTACGGGACAACGCCTGGTCATTCGCTGGAGTGGTCCCGGTTGCTGCTCCAACTCTGGGAACTCGGGGGACGAACAGTTGACTGGCTCCCGGAAGCTTCCAAGTCGCTCTTCGCACGCACGGTTACTGACGGCTGGGATCACGACGCCGGTGGCTTTTATTACACGCTTGACTGGGACGGTCAGCCGAGAATCCGCGACCGCTATTGGTGGCCGTGTTGCGAAGGGATCGGCGCAGCGGCTTTCCTAAACGCCATTTTCGAGGATTTGCATTACGAGGAATGGTATCGGCGAATTTGGAGCTTTGTCGCGACGCGCTTCATCGACCGCGAGAATGGCGGGTGGCGAGCACAAGTGGACAATGCCCTGCGACCGAATTCGGACCCGTTCTTTGGAAAAGTCGACATCTATCATTCGTTGCAGGCCTGCCTGGTCCCCACGTTGCCGACAACCGGCAGCATAACAAAGGGCCTGGCCGAGCGCGCAAACCGGATGGGGCGCTGCCCCGCTTGATTTTTCCCTAGAAATCTTTCACTCGCAGGGGCGCGTGAGCCCAACGATCGCGGGGATCAGGGGCGAGACGTTAACCGCGCGTTTATAAGGCCGCTACACAATTAGCGGCGACGTTCCCCTGTTGGACGTCGCAGGGGAAGGCATGACGACTTCAATCTTTCATCGCTGCGCTCTCCTAGCGCCTTTTGCAGCCCTGCTCGGAGCAACACTTGCGTGCGCGGCGTACGCTCGGGAAACCGACACTTTCATGATTTCCCCGGCGTCAGGCTACGGGGTCGAGGATTGTCTCGCGGAGGGTGGAGAATGCGGCCGTGTCGTTGCTGACGCCTGGTGCGAGGCCCACGGCCACGGCGCTGCGCTGAAGTTCGGACGGTCCGACGGCGAAGTCCAGCGACAAACCGGCCGAGTTGCGTCCGTACTTCATCACCTGTGGCGAATGATCGCAACGGCTAGCGCAGATAATCCGCACATTTCTGGACATCGCCCGCGCCCCCGCCCCACGGCTCGATTGGCACCGTCGACGTAGAATTCTTTGGGGAACCTTCAACCAATTTGTCACTGTAGGTCATGTAAACCAAAATATTTCGTTTGGGGTCGCAACCTCTGACGATTTGCATTTTCTTGAAGAAAATAGAGCGCCGCTCACTAAAAACGACATCGCCTTGGGAAAATTTATCCTTGAACTTGATCGGACCATACTGCCGACAGGCGAGAGAAATGTCCGAGGTCTGCTCGGCCAATCCCAGCGCTCCTGACAACTCCTCCTTTTTCCGGGGTCGGTGTAGTGGCATGCGACGCCTTCGACGAGCGGATCGTCGACACCGTATACGGCGAGTTTATCGTTCGGGGTCAGCAGATTGAATGTGGTGGACTTCCGAAAAATCAGATCGGGGTCGAGAGAATCCGCAAGGACTGGCGACACCGCCAGCAAAGCCGCGAACGCGGCAGCTGATCGCGTGAACGATATTCGCAAGGCTCTGGCCCCCCAAGCTCATAAGCCCGCAACATAGTAAGCTAGAGCCGCCCCGCCAAGGAAGGCGGGGCGGCTTCTTTTTGCCAAGAATGAACAATTAATTTATGTTATTAGCTTGGTCGTGGATCTTGCCGCTGGCGCAACAGCGTCTTGGCGGGCATAGTGGGCGCCTGAGCGGCCGCGAGGGGACGTGAACCTTTCAGGTCGCCGCATCCAGGAACGACGGGGCTCGCTTGCCAGGACGATTTACGACGGTTGTCGCCTCGGACGACCGCGCCTCGCGGCGGCTCGATGCGTGGACGCGGGGATATGCGCCCCTTCCCGGCATTCCTGACGAGTTCGTCGACGCCGAAGGCCACAGAACGGCCGCACTGGCGCCACATGCTGTCCGCGTTTCGCGGCCTTCGATCCGGGCGAGATGCGGCAAAGGTTCGCCGCAGCGGATCGCCGGATCCGCAATCGGGGCCTTTCCTACCGCGTAGCCGGCGAAAAGGACGAGCGCGACTGGCCGATCGGCCGGATGCCTTTGCTGATCACCGAGGCCGAGTGGCGACAGATTGCCGAAGGCGTGTCCCAACGAGCGGAGTTGCTGGAGCGCGTGCTCGACGATGTCTACGGCGCTGGAGCACTGATCGCGAGCGGCGATCTCCCGGCTGCGGCCGTTACGGGGTCGATTGATTATGTCCCCGGCATGCGAGGCGTAAAGCCTCCGGAGGGACGTTGGCTGCGCCTCTACGCCGTCGACATCGGCCGGGGCCCGGACGGCTCGTGGTGGGTGCTGGGCGACCGCACGCAGGCCCCGTCCGGCTGCGGCTACGCTTTGGAAAACCGCCTGGTCGTATCCCAGGCGTTTTCCGACCTTTATTCGCATTTGAACGTTCAGCGGCTTGCGCCGTTCTTCCGGTCCCTTGGCGCCGGCCTCAAGTCCGCTGGCCAGAGGTCGGAGCCACGGATCGCGATCCTGAGCCCAGGCCCCTTGAGTTTGACCTATTCCGAGCAGGCCTACCTTGCCCGATATCTCGGTTTTTTGCTGGTCGAGGGCGATGATCTCGTCATGCGCGAGGGACGCGTGTTCGTGCGGACCATCGCCGGCCTTAAGCGGTGCGACGTCATCTGGCGCCACATCGACGCCGACTGGTGCGACCCGCTGGAGTTGAACGCCTCGTCGCGCATTGGCGTTCCGGGAATGATGGAGGCGATCCGACAGGACGGCGTCGCCGTCGAGAACATGCCGGGAACCGGCTTCATCGAGTCGCGGGCGATGCTCGCCTTCCTGCCGGCGCTGGCGCATGGTCTCCTTGGACAGGAGCTGTTAATGCCGAACACCGCAACGTGGTGGTGCGGTCAGCCGCAGGAGCGCGAACGGGTTCTCGACGAGTTCGATTCTGTCTCGATCGCATCCGCATTTGGCAACGATCCGCCGGGAATGAAGGGACGCTCCAGCGTCATCGGCGAGGAACTGTCGGCTCGCGATAAGGCCCTGCTGCGCGACGCTATCGCAGCACGCGGCATGGACTATGTGGGGCAGGAGGTCGTACGCCTCTCGACAACGCCGCGATGGGTCGAGAACGGCCTCGAGCCGCGGCCCTTCGTGCTTCGCGTATATTGCGCTGCGACGCCGAAGGGCTGGCGGGTCATGCCCGGCGGTTTCTGTCGCATATCTGACCAGCCGGACGCACGCGCCGTCTCGATGGGCGACGGCGTCGAGTTGGCCGACGTCTGGGTGCTTGCCGACAAGCCGGTCGAAGCTTCGAGCCTCCTGCCGAACCCCGACAGCGTGCGCATCACGCGGCTGCTTGGCAATCTGCCAAGCCGGGCCGCGGACAATTTGTTTTGGTTTGGACGCTATCTCGAGCGGACCGAAGCGACGCTGCGGGTCGTGCGATGCCTGGCGGCTCGATCGGTCGATCCGGACGCTCCCGCGCGCGTGGGCCGTCAGGCGCTCGACCGGCTGATGGGGGTGCTGGTCGGCTGGGGCGCCGTCGACGCGACGACCCTGAAGGAAGGCGCAGCGGCGGCGAGCGACCAGGGGCTGCGGGATGCGAGCCACTACGGTTCGGCGCTAGCACTGGCGCGATCTGCGCGCACGGCCGCTTCGGTCATCCGGGAGCGCTTGACCTACAAAACGTGGGAGCTCATCGGGCGCCTTGAGAACGCGATCGATCCGGCGCCCGACCGCCGGCTCTCCGCGGGCGAGATCGTCGACCTGACGGAAGAAGGCCTGACGGTGATCGCCGCTTTATCGGGATTGTTCGACGAAAACTTCAACCGCGGCGCGGGCTGGGTGTTCTACGTCATGGGGCGCTGCGTGGAACGCGGCGCCAACACGTGCCGGCTGCTGCGCCAGTTCGCCGGAAACGATGCGACGGAGCATACGCTCGGCGTCATGCTCGACCTGATCGATTCGCAGATCACCTACAGCTCCCGCTATCTGGTCGGCGTCGCGCTGGCGCCCGTGCGAGATATGGCGCTTCTCGATCCGTTCAATCCGCGATCGGTCGTCTTTCAGGTCAATCGGATCGATGAGGGCATTGCGACGCTGCCGGTGCTGCGGCGCGACGGCATTCTGGAGGAGCCTCACAGGCTCACCACCTCGCTTTGCGCAGAATTGACGACGGAGCGGGCGGAGACCTTGGACGACTCGCGAATCCTCGAAATCGAACAGCGCCTGCTCGCGCTCGGGAACGCGATCGCGACCCGGTATTTCCTGCATGGCGCGGCCCACGGACGCGCAGAAAAAATCACGGGTCTCGCGTGAGGTTCGACGTCACCCACGTCACCCGCTACACCTACGGCGCGCCTGTCGAGCTGACGACCGGCGTCCTGCGTCTGAAACCGGTCTCGCGCGACGGCCAAATCCTGGAGCGCTTCAGCCTCACGACCGATCCCCCTTGCCTGCCGCCAATCGAACGTATCGATCCTTTCGGCAACGCGGTTCTAAGCCTCAGGATCGAAAAACCGCACCGCGAGCTGACCGTGGAGGCGGCGTCGCGCGTGCGAATTGATCGTCAAGTCGTCCTGGAAATGTCGCCGCCATGGGAAAGGGTCGCCGCCCAGTCCCTGACCGTCCCCTCCCTCGCGTTCGACAGTCCGGCGATCGCGCTCTATCCGTCTCGCGCCCTCGCGCTCTTCGAAGAGGCGACCGCCTATGCGCGTACGAGTTTCGCCGAGCGCCGGCCGGTCTACGAAGCCGCGATGGACCTGACGCGCCGAATCCGAGCCGATTTCGTCTACGATCCCGAAGCGACCAAAGTGAGCACGCCGGCGCATGTCGCCTTCGCACACCGCCGCGGCGTCTGCCAGGACTTCGCCCATATCATGATCGCCGCCTTGCGAGGCCTCGGGCTGCCGGCCCTCTATGTCAGCGGATATATCCGCACCATTCCTCCGCCGGGCAAGCAGCGGCTCGCCGGCGCTGACGCGTCGCACGCCTGGGTGTCGCTCTGGTGCGGCGACACGATGGGCTGGATGGATTTCGATCCGACCAATGCGATCGCCATCCAGAACGACCATGTCGAGGTCGCTAGGGGACGCGACTACTCGGACGCATCGCCGATCGAAAGCATGGTTCTTTCGTCGGGCCGCCACCAGCTCGAGGTCGAGGTGGACGTCGTTCCGATATGACGGCCGGTCCGCTGGCGGCGCGCCTGAAGACGTGCTTAAAGGCCGTCGCGCCAAAAAGGGATCCTGCACGATGGCCGGTCACTCCATCCCTCATTTTCACAACACGCCCGGGGTTCCCGCAATAAAAGTCCGGGTCAAGGAGTTCATGTGCACAGGCGCGAAGCCGCCGTTCGATCACCCCCACATCTTTATCGACATGGGTTCGGACGACGAGGCGATCTGCTCCTACTGCTCGACCCGCTTCGTCTACGACGGCGAGATTGCGGGGGTCTGCGCTCCTCCGGAATGCGAGCTGCAAGCCGCGGCCTGATCGCGTGGCCGGGCGTGCGATTATCGCCGGCGCCGGCGTCGGCGGCCTGGCGGCAGCTCTGGCCCTGTCGCAGGCGGGGCTGGACACGACGATCTGCGAACGGGCCGAGGCGCTCGAGGAGTTCGGCGCGGGTCTGCAGCTCACTCCGAATGCGACGCGAGTCCTTGCGAGGCTTGACGCGCTCGACGCGGTGCGCGAGGTCGCGATGGTCCCTGATGCGGTCGTCGCTTTGCGCGGGTCGGACGACGCAGTCCTCATGCGCCTTTCGCTCGGCGGCGCCGAACGGCGTTGGGGCGCGCCCTATCTGGTCCTGCATCGAGCCGACCTGCAGCAGGCCCTGGCGCGGGTCGCCGGGCGCCGCGAATCCCTCAGCTTGAATTTGGGTTCGGCCGTTACAAACATTGTGATTGAAGAAGGCCGGCTGGCCGTCGAACGGAGGCGCAACGCGACGACCGTTGAAGACGTCGCCGATCTGCTCGTTGGCGCCGACGGTCTCCGTTCCAAGGTCCGCGAAAAGCTGGTTGCCGGCCGCAATGACGGCCCCACCTTCACCGGCCGCGTCGCATTCCGCGCCACCATCCCCGCAAATCTCGTTGACGCCCGCTGGACGGAGTCCCGCGTGGTCCTGCGCCTCGGACCCAACGCCCATCTCGTCCACTATCCGCTGCGCCGGGCTTCGGTCGTCAATGTGGTTGCGGTAATCGAGGACTCCTGGCGCGGCGGCGAGACCGAACATCCCTGGGACGGCGTCGCCGACCGCCCTGCGCTCGATCGCGCCTTCGCCGGCTGGTCGGTCTCGACGCGCAAGCTCATCGCCGCGGCGACGGCCTGGCGCGCCTGGCCGCTCTACGGGCGCCCGTCGCTCGGCTCGTTTTCGCTCGGCCGGATTGCGCTGGTCGGAGACGCCGCCCATCCGATGGTCCCGTTCCTTGCGCAAGGCGCCGCGCAGGCGATCGAGGACGCGGGCGCTCTCAGGGCGGCGCTAGCCAAGACCGACGACGTTCCGCAGGCGCTCGCGGCTTACTCCCGCGCCCGTGTGGCGCGGGCGACGCGGGTCCAGGTCGAGGCGCGGCGGCAGGGCCAGATCTATCACCTCAAGGGCGCAATGGCCGCTGCGCGGGATGCGACCATGCGCGTCCTCGGGCCCCGGCGCCTGAGCGCCCGCTACGACTGGCTCTACGGCGCCTGACGCTTGGGAAGCGCGCCGGCTCGTGTGAGAAGCAGCACGAGGCCGCCGGCCAGGAGCCCCCAGAACGCGCCGCCAATCCCATAGATCGTGACGCCCGCAGCCGTGACCAAAAATGTGACCAGCGCGGACTCGCGCGCCTGGCTATCGGCGAGCGCGTTGTGGAGCGCCGAGCCGAACGGATTGAGCAAAGCAAGCCCGGCGACGGCCTCGACGAGGATCGGCGAGCCGGACGCAAAGGCGGTCACGGCGCCGGCGAAGAGCCCGAGCACAACGGAGGCTGCTCCCGCGGTGACAGCGGCGACCCATCGCTTGCCCGGGTCCGGCGAAGCGTCGGGGGATGCGCACAAGGCCGCGACAATGGAGCTGAGGTTGACCGCATGGCCGCCGAACGGCGCGGCGGCCAGGCTGAACGCCCCGGTCGTCCACACGAGCCGACCCGGGTCGGGCCGGAAACCGTAAGCTCCCAGAACGGCGAGGCCCGGAAGGTTTTGTGACGCCATCGTGACGATGAACAGCGGCAGCGAAATCCCCGCGATTGCGTTGACGGAAAACGTCGGCGCGACGAATTCAGGGCGCGGCGAGATCGAAGCCAGATCGAAACCCGCGCTCCGGCCGCTCGCGGCGATCACCACTCCGGCGACGAGCGCGGCAACCGGAGTTGCATAGATCCGCTTCCATCGGGAAACGAAGAGCCAAGCCAGCACGATCACAGTCGCGCTGACCGGCGCCTCGATCACCGCGGCGATCGGTTTCAGGCAAAGGCCGAAAAGAACCCCGGCCAGCATGGCGTTGGCGAGCGGGTCGGGAATAGCGGCGACGAGACGACCGAACGGCCGAACGAGCCCCGCCGCTACCAAGAGAAGCCCGACCACGACGAAGGCGCCGACAGCTGCTGGAAAGCCTCCCGGCGTCGCTCCCGTCGCCGCCAGAAGCGCCGCGCCGGGCGTGGACCAGGCGACAAAGACCGGCATTCGCAAGGCGACGCTAAGCACGATCGCCGCGATCCCCATCGCGACTGAGAGCGCCATCAGCCCGGAGGCGGCCTGAGCGTCGGTCGCGCCCACCGCGGCGAGGCCCTTCAAAACCACGGCGAACGACGAGGCGAAGCCGACAAAGGCGGCCGCGAGGCCCGCCGTGATCGGCTGCGCGAGGGATCTTGAACTCATCGGCGTCAGCCCGGCGGGAGATCGAATCGCGCCATCATACGGAAACCGGTCCGGGCGTGAAATGCGGGTCGCTCCTAGAGCTTCGGTTCCGACGGGTATGAGACTGCGGGTCTCGACGAAATTTACGCTTCGTTCGCGCGGATCAAAGCAGGAACGCCAGCGCGTCCTCGCACCGCGCCTCGACTTTCAGCTGAAGCAGCGCGTCGGCGCGGGTTCGTCCGAGATTGACCGCGGCGATTGGCTTGCCGCTGGCTGCCGCGCGCTCTGCGAAGCGATAGCCGGAGTAGACCATCAACGACGAGCCGACGACCAGCATGGCGTCGGCCGCATCGAGATGAGCGCACGCCCTCTCGACTCGCTCGCGCGGCACGTTCTCGCCGAAGAAGACGACGTCCGGCTTCATCACCCCGCCGCAGTTGGCGCACGGCGGCACAGCGAAGGCGGTAAAGTCAGCCGCTTCGAGATCGGCGTCGCCGTCCGGCGCGTCTGTCGCCTCGAGCGCGAGCCAGCGCGGGTTGCGGCGGGCGAGTTCGCCCTGGAAGTCCGCCCGCGGCGAAAGCGCGCCGCAGCCCATGCAGCGGACCCGATCGAGCCGCCCGTGCAGGTCGATCACCCGCTCGCTGCCTGCCGCCTGATGCAGCCGGTCCACGTTCTGGGTCAGGAGATGGTCCGCGTTGCCCAGCTTTTCGAGCCGGGCCAGCGCGCAGTGGGCGGCGTTCGGCTGAGCTGCATGAAAACGGCGCCAGCCGATCAGGCTTCGCGCCCAATAGCGGCGGCGCGTGGGCTCGCTCGCCATGAAGGCCTGATAGGTCACCGGTTGGGCCCGCTTCCACTGACCGTCGGCGTCGCGATAGTCCGGAATCCCAGAATTCGTGCTGCATCCCGCCCCGGTGAGCACGATCAGCCTCCGATGCCGGCCGATGAAATCTTCGAGAGCGCCGAACCCAGCCATGCCGAAAAGGTAGGGTGGCGTCCGTGCGAACGCCAGAGGCGGCGGCCAGCGCTACGTCTGCATCTTCTTGACCGCCTCGAAGTCCACCTTGGCGACCTCGATCACCGCCTGGGTCCGCGAGGCGACGCCGAGTTTGCGCAGCACCTCTGACACATGCGCCTTGATCGTGGTTTCGGCGAGCTTCAGCTCGTGCGCGATCACCTTGTTCTGCCTCCCCTCGCGAACGAGTTCGAGCACGGCGAGTTGCTGCGGCGTCAGATCCCGGAGCCGCTGTAAAATGCGGCTTTCCTCGGACGGGCGGGCTTCAACGGCGACCGAGCGCGGCAGCTCCGGCTCGTAAACGTCGCCGGCGAGCGCCTTGGCGATCGCCTCGGCGAGCCGCTTCTTCGAGGTCGATTTCGGCACGTAGCCCGCGATTCCGAGGGTCAGCGCTTCACGCACCACCGCCGGCTCCTCATGGCCGGAAACCACAAGTATCGGGAGCTTTGGACGCGAGGTGCGCAGCCGGATCAGGCCGGCAAAGCCGGTCGTGCCCGGCAGTGACAGATCGATGAGGGCGAGTTCGAAATCGTCATGGGCATCGAGCACATCGAGCGCGCCCTCGATCGATGTGGCTTCATAGATGTCGGCCTCCGCGTCGACGAGCCGCAAAGCGCTGGTCAGCGCCTCGCGGAACAGGGGATGGTCGTCGACGATTAGGAAACGGGCCATGGCCCAACGATTGCCCAAGGTGTGTGGCGGCGCAAGAGCGCGCGCCGCCCGCGAGGCCGAGCCGTGGCAAGTTTCGTCAACGGTCCCGGCTCGATCGCCCAATCTCGGGCTGCGGCGGACGCGACACGAGAAACAGGAGGGCGCTGACGATGACGAGCGCAGCGAAGGCGGGGGCGATCAACGCCCGCGAGAGAACCTCGTTCCACGCCCAGGCCCCGATCCGGCTGTCGACGAACTTTTCCGCCGCTTCGAACCCCTTGGGCGACAGCCAGTCGAGCGCGGCGCCGGTCGAGGTGGGGGCCCAGGTTCCGTTGGCGATCCAGCGCGCGCCGTCCAGCACGGCGGCGGCGAACGCGCCCGCCAGCGCAAGGAGCCCGATGAACCGCGCCAGAAACCGCATCGACGCCGCCGTCCTTATTTTGGGGGCAAACACCTATCGCGCCGGCCGCGGCTTTTGTCCACGGCCTTCCGCTTGCGCCCGCGCCGCGAACGGTCTATGCGCGTCGCTCGCGCGAGAATGAGACGCGCGTTCCGGAGGGGTGGCCGAGCGGCTGAAGGCGCACGCCTGGAAAGTGTGTATGCGGGAAACCGTATCGCGGGTTCGAATCCCGCCCCCTCCGCCAATCCATTTCCGTAACCATCTGAAATATAATTAGAAAATTTCATCGATCTTTCGCTTGCCCCAACATTTGCCCTAACTCATGCTGGCCAGAAAGGTGCCGAAAGATCGGCCGCTTTGATCCTCTCGCCCCAAATCGCACGCCGTAGGGGCCGTTTCCCTGGCTTTCTTTTTCCGAGGGCGCAACGCTCGGCGCGGACAAGAACTATGACGCCGAGGCCTTCGTCGAAGGCTTGAAGACTCGCGGGATCGAGCCGCACGTGGCGATCAACGGGACGGTCAGCAAGACCGGCAAAGTCCGTAAGACCGCCGTTCCGAACGAGGTCGCGGCGAGCCTCGGCTATGCGATCAGCCAACGGTTGCGCAAGCGCATCGAGGAGAGCTTCGGCTGGAGCAAGACGGGGGGCGGGCTGGCCCAGGTGAAGGTGCGCGGCCTCGCCAAGGTGCACGCCGCCTTCGTCTTCGCTCTTGCCGCTTACAACCTTGTTCGCCTGCCCAAGCTTCTGGCTCCAACGGGCGAAGTGTGTCCAGCCGCGTGAAAAGGAGGTGGAAATGATTCCATGCCGGGGCCATTTCCTCTGGATGAACCCCCTCCAGGCGGAAAATTTCACGCCTGCCCGCCTTCTTGCGGAAACGCAGTGACTTTTTCAGCAGCCTGTTCTCATGTTCGCTGTCAATGACTTGCGCGCAGCTTTTCGCTCTGGCTTCGCCCAGGCGCTGATCTTGTGATGCCCACGGCAGGAGGCGGGGCCTGAGACGACGGTTGAGCAAGCTCTCATGCGCGGGTTGGCTACCGCAGGACCGTGGTTTCGTCTTGGGCTGCCTCGGTCTAGGGGCGAGCGTCGGCAGAGCCGGCTCATAACAGCGCGCGAGGATTCCCGAACCGCGCCCCGCCTCCAGCCGTGGGCATTGCTTGATTGCTTGAGCGAGTAAGCGTCAAACGGTGCGAAGAGGAGCGACCTGGACGGAACGAGCGATCGCCCAGACGAACCCGAGCATCTCGCGGGCGATGGCGGTGGTGACCACGACTTTGGGCTTCCCCACCGCGGCGAGGCGACGGTAGCGGGCGCAAAGCCGGACCTGAGCCTTCCAGCCGATGTCGCGGACCAGCTGCGGCAGAGCCTCGATACGGTCATGCAGTTTTCGGCTGACGCGCGGTTGCATGCGATAGGTCCAGGCGCCCTCGATCAGGGCGCGGCGCGCCAACGCATTCCCGGCTTTGGTGATTCCCGCCCGACGCACAGAGCGTCCGCTGGAGTGTTCGGAGGGAACCAGGCCGAGGTAGGCCATCAACTGTCGAGGCTTGGCGAACCGTGAGAAGTCGCCGACTTCGGCGACCAGCGTCACCGCGACGATGAACGCAACGCCCCGCATGGCCTGCAAGGCTTCGACGACCGGCGCCTGCGACCAGCTCTGCGCCAGATCCTCGATCTGGCGCAATAGGCGCTCGACCCGCGCCTCGGCGTCCGTAACGGCGTGAATGTAATCCTGAAGCACCACTTGCTGGGCGACATGGTCGAACCGAACCGTCGTCAGCCAGCGTCGGTAAGCCTCCGTAACAGAACGACAACGTCCGATTGCCTTTGACCAGCCGCGCGACCAACTTCTCGATGTGATCCGGGCGATTGAGAAAATTGCCGAGTTGCAGGACCTCGCCGCCGCGCCGGCCCTCGGCGACCGCCACCGCGATCGTCTCCTTGTGGACATCCAGTCCCACAAAAATGGTATCGTTCATCAGGCTCGTCCCCCATGTCTGAAGCTCGGCGCCGGCAAGCCCGGCGCAACCCTCGATAGGGGCATGCTGTGGGGCGAGCCGCCATCGCTTTCAGCCCGCGAACATAGGGTCTAGACTAGCATTTTCCATTTCGTTTTGAGGATTTCCAAGGGGTTGCGGCGCCATTTGCCATTTCGATCCACCGGAGCGGGCGCGGCGGGTCGCCTTCGGGGCGGTTTCATAGTCACAGGGCGAGGCTCGGCCCTTCGTCCGGCAGCTTCGGGCAAGTCGGCGCAAATATCGAAATGAGAGCTCCGCATCGCGAGGTTACCGTGCCGGCGCACAGATCCGACCTTCGCCGCCTTCCCGTCCGAGCGGCGGCCTGGGCGGCGGCCTTGAGTGTCGCCTGCGGGACGCTCGGCGGATGCGAGACTTTCGGCGACACGACCGGCGCCATCCGCCCGGCCGCAATCGCAGCTGCGCCCGCGAACGAGACAGATCCGCGCGCCCACGAAGAGGCGGCCCGCGCCCGCTATGAGCGCAATCCCGGCGAGAAGGCCGCCTCGATCGCATACGCCCGGGCGCTGCGCGCCTTCACCCGCACCGGCGAGGCGGTCGCGGTGATGCAGGCGGCGGCGGTCAAGGCGCCGAAGGACGAGGATGTGCTCGGCGAATATGGCAAGGCGCTGGCCGACAACGGCCAGCTCGCCCAGGCCAAGGATGTGCTGACCCGCGCCTATTCGCCGGACGCGCCGCGTTGGGACGTGCTGTCGGTTCAGGGGGCGGTCGCCGACCGGCTGGGCGATCACGACTCCGCGATGCAGTTCTATCAAGACGCCCTGAAGATCGCGCCCGGCGAGCCGGGCGTGCTGACCAACATGGGCCTTTCGCTCGCCCTCGCCCGCCAGTTGCCCGAGGCCGAGCGCGCGCTGAAGGAAGCCGCGGCGAGTCCGAAGGCGGATGCGACAACGCGGGGCGACCTCGCGCTGGTGCTGGCGCTCGAAGGCAAGTACGCCGAGGCGGAGCGGGTCGGCGAAACCGATCTCTCGCCGGAGGCGGCAAGAGCAAACGTCGAGACCGTCAAGCACATGGTCGCCCGCGATGGGACGCCGCGCGGGCTCGCCAAGCGGCTCGGCGCTCTTTAGACGCGGTCCACGGCCCGTCGACAGACCGGCGTCCTTTCGGACGCCCTTTGGACCGCGTTCGCGCTCAGCGAGCTCGGCTGCAGTTGGCCGGTTACCTGAGCCTACCCGTTCGGCAGCAGGAGCGCCTTCAGGTAGCCCGGCCGGTTTCGGGCGAGGGCGTCGAACAGCGCAGGCGCCTCGGCCAGCGGCGCCTGGTGCGTCACCACGCTCTGCACATCCACCCGTCGCGACGACACGAGGGCGATCCCGCGTGGATAGTCGTCGCCCATGCGACGGACGAACTTGATCTTCAAGCCGCGCCGGCGCGCGTCCGCCGCCGGCAGCGTATAGGTATCGCCGTCCGGAATGCCGGCGAGAACCACCCGGCCGCCGATCCGGGCGGCGGCGACAGCGTCGCGGAAGCCGTCCGGGCTGTTGGTCGCCTCGACCACCAGCGGACGGCCGCCTTTGCCCTCTGCGGCGGTGAAGTCGGCGGCCGAGGCGAACACGGCCCGCGCCCCGAGATCGAGCGCAATCTTTCGCCGGTGCTCCAGCGGTTCGACCACGTCGATCGGACCCGCGCCCGCGACCTTAAGCACCTGGAGCATGAGGAGGCCGATCGGTCCGGCGCCAAGGAGCGCGACCGGCTCGAGGAGGCCGGGTTTGGCGAGATCGACGGCGTGGATGGCGACGCCGAGCGGCTCGAGCATCGCCGCTTCGAGCGGCGTCAGGCTCTCCGGCAGCGGGACGACCTGTCTTGTGGGCGCCCAGATCTGTGTCGTCATGGCGCCGTCGAACGGCGGCGCGCCGATGAACCGGACGTTCGGGCAGAGATTGCCGTAGCCCTCCAGGCACCATTCGCAATGGCCACAAGCGCCATTCGGGTCGACCGCCACCAGTGCGCCGCGCTTGAGCCCGAGTTCGGGAACGTCCTCGCAGAGATAACCGCCGAATTCGTGGCCCGGCACGAAGCCGCCGCCGACCGTCGCTCCGCCGATGCCGCCGTCCTTGTAATAATGCAAATCGCTGCCGCAGATCCCGACCGCGGCGACCTCGATCAGCGCCTCGCCCGGCCGGCGCTCGCGCAGCGCGTACGGCCCGACGCGGACATCCCAGACCCCATGCAGAAAGACGGCTTCGCTCAACGCAAGACTCCTTCCCGGGATCGCTGCCGGCCCGACATCCGCGCCTAGACCGGCGCGCGACGCGAGTAAAGCCCTTCGTCGCCGGGCGCTGCTCACGAAGTCGAGAACCGATCGTCTTCAAGCGACGCACAGCCCGTCGGAGACGGAGTTGGCCGAATTCGGCGCGGGCCCAAAACGTCAACGGGGCCTGTACGGGTCGGCCGCCTTTGCCCTCGATGGCGGCGTCCAGCTCCGCGCCAAGCAGGACGACGACGACCGACAGCCAGATCCAGGTCATGAACCCAACCGCCGCGATCCGCTCGTAGCTGTCGAACGCCTCGACATACCAGGCGAAGATCATGGAAGCGCCGACCAGGAGGATGGCCGCCACCCCGCTGCCCCAGGTCACCCAGCGCCACTTCGCAAAGCTGCGGCTCGGGCCGACGTGATAAACGATGCTGAGCCCGATCATCACGACCAGTAGAACGACCGGCCAACGAAAAATGTCCGCCAGGGTTTCAGGCTTCGCTCTTCCGGGAAGCCATGCACCCCGTTCAGGGCGTCGAACAGGGCGCTCACCCCGCAATTCGCGCTCCACAGCGAGACAAGGAAGGCGATCCCGAAGGCCGTGCCCAAAGGTCCTGACGCCGGTTTCGACGAAATGCTGGATCTCCTGCTTGAGCAGATAATGCTGGTCGGGACGACGCCCGCCAGCAGGGCGCGGCGTTCCGGGATGGCGTGGGGGTCGGCGAACAGGCCGTAGAGCGAGGCAATCGTCGCCAGCGCCGGGAAGATCGCCATCAGCACGAAAAAAGCGACGCTGCTGGAGGTCGCAAGCAACCGGTGCTCAAAGATCGACGCAAACACGCGGGCGCCCAATGCGGAGCCATCCCGGCCTCGACGCGCCGCCGTCACGTCCCTCGACCGAGGCGCTCAGGCTCTCGCCGTCAACAGTCATCTTCGCGCCCCAAGGCCCGCTTGGTCAGAGCGCATTCTCGCGATTTTCGTCTCGGAACGCGAGGGCCCGCAGGCCGTCCCCCACGAAGGGCGCCCACCAATCCTTTGCGCAAGAGACCGAAAAAAGCCGACAGAGGAGCGTCCACAGAGAGCACGCGCGACAACCGGCGCCCGTGACGACGAACGGCGAAAGGGGTAGGAACGGGCGAAGCCCTGGAGCGCCGATGATGTATCTGCCCGACTTCCTCGACGGTTTCGACCGGCTGGTCGCCTTCGACGCGGAGACCACGGGCAAGCGGACGCCCGACGCCGAGTTCATTCGCAAACAGCCCTTTGCCTGGAAACCGCCGGGCGTCATCATCGAAGTCGGCTTCGTCGAAATGCTGCGCGAGGGCGGGGGCTGGCGCAAGGGCGAGACCTGGCGCTCCCGGGTCAACCCGGATGGACCGATCAACCCCGACGCCATCAAGATCCACGGCATTCGGCCCGGCGATCTCAAAAACGCGCCGCGCTTCCCGGCGATCCTCCAGAAGGTGAAGGACTTCATCGCAGAATCGCCGATCGTCGCCCACGCCTACAAGAACGAACGAGACTTCCTCGACTATGAATTCGCCCGGGCCAAGGTGATTCCGTGGGGTGAGAGCGCCTACCCGGAGGCGCGCTACATTTGCACGCAGGTTCTGTTCGCGCAGCTTTTCCCGGGCGCCAGCAAGTCGCTGACGGCGGTGTGCGACCGGCTGGTGCTCGACAGCAGCGAAAGAGACGAACGCCACGGCGCCCTGCTCGACGCCGACATGACCGCGGACGCGCTGATCCTGCTGGAGCGCCAGCTCAAGCACGGGGAAAGCGCAGCGCCGAGATCGTGGACGACGGCTTGAGGTGGAGTCCCCTCCTCCGCGAGGGGGAAGCAGGCGCGAAAGCGCCCGATGGGGTGGGAAAGGCGCCGGGACACACCCCATCCGACCTTCGGCCACCTTCCCCAGCAAGCTGGAGAAGGAATTGCGGGGGCGCTCAGACCACGTGGAAGCGGTGGCGCAGCGGCGGCTCCCAATGGCCGTCGGGCGGGAACGGCCGAGACAGCAAAGCTGCGCAGTCCTCCGCGAGGCCGGTCAGCGCAGTCTCGATCGGCGCCCGCCGCGAGCGGCCTCAGCGCCTTGTCGACCACGACCTGCCACTCCTCCTGCGAGATAGTGGCCGCGGCGGCTTCAGCAGGGACGATGCGGATGTAATGTTCGGCGAGCGAAACATAGACCAGCACGCCGCTCTGGGTTCGGTCGAGGCCGCGCAGCACGAACTGCGCCAGCGCTGCGCGATGGCCAGCCGAGCGCGCGGCGCGGGCGGGAATGAGAGCCCGGCGCACCCAGGGGATGGAGCCTAGCACCGCCGCCAGAATCGCGACCAGGAGTTGCGCGACATAGATCCGCTGGGCCGACATTTCGGTGAACAAGAGCAGCGGCAGCGGCGTTGCGAGGGCCAGCGCGCAGGCGCCGAGCAGGAAGTCGGCGTCGCGCGCGATCGAGGCTTCGGCGAGCACGCCGGTGAGCGGCGCGCGGGTCCTCTTCTGCGCCTCGTCGAACGCCGTCTCGATGCGCGCCGACCTCGGCCGGATCGATCATCACCAGCCCCCCGAGGCGCCGCCGCCGCCCGAAGAGCCGCCGCCGCCGGAGAAGCCGCCGCCCCCGCCGAAGCCGCCGCCGCCGAACCCCCCGCCGCCAAAGCCGCCGCCGAACCCGCCGCCGCCCATCGGGATGAAGACGACGTTGCCGCCGCCCCGCCGCCCGGAAGCGGCTGAAGACGAACATGATGAACAGGAAGATCAGGAACGGCGCGATCGCGTCGAACAGCGTCGCGTCCTGCTCGGTGCGCATGTCCTGGGACTTCGGCTTCCACTCGGCCGAGTTGGTCGTGAGCGTGGTGATGATGTCGTCGACGCCCCGCGTCACGCCGCCGTTGAAGTCGCCGGCCTTGAAGCGGGGCGCGATGGCGTTGGCGACGATCAGGCTCGAGATGGCGTCGGTCAGCGTGCCCTCGAGGCCGTAGCCGACCTCGATGCGCACCCGCCGTTCCTTCGGCGCGATCAGGAGCAGGGCGCCGTTGTTCTTCTTAGCCTCGCCGAGCTTCCAGAAACGGAACAGCTCGTTGGCGTAAGGCTCGATCTCCTCGCCATCGAGAGAAGGGACGGTCGCGACCACGAGCTGGATGCCGGACTTCTGCTCGAGGTCGGCGAGCTTGCGCTCGAGGTCGGCGATCGGTGACCGGCGACAGGATGTTGGCCGCGTCGACGACGCGGCCTGTGAGCGCCGGATAATTCGCCGCAGCCAGCGCCGCGCCGACCATGAGCGCGGCGAAAAGGAGGGCGATGAGCGCGCGCGGCGCCGCAGCGGGGCATGATCGCGCCCCTTTCGCGGCTAGAACTTCACCTTCGGGGCCGCCTGCGCGTCCGCCTCTGCGGTGAAGGGCACGAGCGGCTTCACCGAGCGGAACACCGTATTGGCCCAGATCACGGTCGGGAAGGTCCGGAGCTCGGTGTTGAAGTCCTGCGCCGACGCGATGTAGTCCCGGCGCGCGACCGCGATGCGGTTCTCGGTGCCTTCGAGCTGCGACTGCAGCGCCAAAAAGTTCTGGTTCGACTTGAGGTCAGGATAGTTCTCGCTGACCGCGAGCAGCCGGCCGAGCGCGCCGGAGAGCTGGGCCTGCGCCTGCTGCATCGCCTTGACCTTCTCCGGATCGGTGAGGTCGTCGGCGGTGAGGTTGATGGCGGTCGCCTTGGCGCGGGCCTCGGTGACCGCAGTCAGCATGTCCTTTTCCTGCTTGGCGTAGCCCTGGACGGTCGCGACCAGGTTCGGCACGAGGTCGGCGCGGCGCTGGTACTGGTTCTGGACCTCCGCCCAAGCCGCTTTGGCGGCCTCTTCCTTGGTCGGGATGGTATTGTAGCCGCAGCCTGACAGCGTCAAGGCGACAAGCGCCAGGGCGAAAAACGATCGGATGCGCGAAAGAAACGTCACGGGCGGGCCCCCACTCCCGAGCGCAAACTTTGCGCCCACTGGGCGCGAATATACAGGTCGCGCGGCTTTCGCCAAGTGCGGCGCGGCCTTAAAAGCTGCGTCAGCCTGAAAGAGGTTCGGGTCGCCGAATCATGGCAATCCGCGCGCCTGGGTCTTGGCGAAAACAAAGGAAGCCGGAAAGGCGAGGATCGCGCCCGCGATCGCCGCATAAATGATCCACCGGCCGAGATCCGGGGCGAGCGCGGGAATGAAGAGCGTCGCCATGATAAGGATGCCCGCCAGGGTCGGCGCGATGAAAACCCAGCACAGAGCCACAACCCGCCACATCGGTGTCCCCTCCTCGTGCGGGCCCCGAAGGGCCGTCCTCACGGCGCGCGCCGCGCGCCTGCGGTCGCGTCAGGCGCGCAGCCAGCGCCCTTCAACGACAAACGCCGGCGTCGGCGATTGATCTTCATCAATTCGAATGTTTCAAAGTGTCGCAGGCTGCGGAAGCCGCGCCGGCCGCCGCGAATGCGTCGTTCTGGCTGGAGCGCCGGAAATCTCCCTTCCGGCGCGCTTGATCGGGCAGCCGGCATTCACTAGAAACGCCGACCACTTCCACTGAAACGCCGTTTTTGAATGACGGCGATAAGGACGAACAATGCGCGTCTATTACGACCGGGATTCCGACCTCAACCTGATCAAGGGCAAGAAGGTCGCCGTCGTCGGCTATGGCAGCCAGGGCCACGCTCACCTGCTCAATCTGCGCGACAGCGGCGTGAAAGAGATCGCCGTGGCGCTGCGCGCCGGCTCCGCCTCGGCCAAGAAGGCTGAAGCCGAAGGCATCAAGGTCATGGACGTGCCGAGCGCCGCCAAATGGGCGGACGTCGTCATGATGCTGACGCCTGACGAACTGCAGGCCGACATCTACAAGGCCGAGCTCGCCCCGAACATGAAGACCGGGCGCGGCCCTTATGTTCGCCCATGGCCTCAACGTCCATTTCAACCTGATCGAGCCGCGCGCCGATCTCGACGTGCTGATGGTCGCGCCGAAGGGCCCGGGCCACACGGTGCGCTCGGAATACAAGCGCGGCGGCGGCGTGCCCTGCCTCATCGCCATCCATCAGGACGTCGAGCGGCAACGCGCACGACCTCGGCCTTTCCTACGCCTCCGCGATCGGCGGCGGCCGGGCGGGCGTGATCGAGACGACGTTCCGGGAGGAATGCGAGACCGACCTCTTCGGCGAGCAGGTGGTCCTTTGCGGCGGCTTGGTCGAGCTGATCCGAGCCGGCTACGAGACCCTGACCGAGGCTGGCTATGCGCCCGGAGATGGCCTATTTCGAGTGCCTGCACGAGGTGAAGCTGATCGTCGACCTCATCTACGAGGGCGGCATCGCCAACATGAACTACTCGATCTCCAACACCGCCGAGTATGGCGAGTACGTCAGCGGGCCGCGGATCGTCACGCCGGAGACCAAGGCCGAGATGAAGCGCGTCCTGGACGACATCCAGTCGGGCCGTTTCACCCGCGACTGGATGCTCGAGAACAAGGTCAATCAGACCTCGTTCAAGGCGACCCGCGCGAAGGCCAACGCCCATCCGATCGAGGAGGTCGGCGCGAAGCTGCGCGCCATGATGCCCTGGATCGGCAAGAACAAGCTGGTCGACAAGGACAAGAACTGATCCCCCGCGATCAAGCGGTGCGAGGCGGCCCAAGCGCCGAAACCGGTTCCGATTTGCGCTTGCCAGCCTGCCGCGCCTTTGCTACATGCCGGCCCTCGCCGGACCAAGGGTCCGGCGATTTCGATGGGCGCATAGCTCAGTTGGTAGAGCAGCTGACTCTTAATCAGCGGGTCCAAGGTTCGAGCCCTTGTGCGCCCACCATCGAAACCTCACGAACTTAGGCGCTTTTACCGGGGCCGGGCTAGCTTTGGCCGTGCGACGCGCCCTGCGCAACCGCAAGCCGGCGCTTCGGCGTTTCCCCGCTTCTTCCGAGGTCGCGTTCGGCGCGTCGATCAGCCGGGCGAGCTCTTCGACAGCCGAGTGCGCACGTGAGGCAGCGTCAACGCAGGGGGCGCCCTTGCGGATCGGATCGCCAGCGAATCCGGGTTGCGCGGGCGGTTTGTCGACAGGCTGGCCGTCGCGCTGCGGACGCGCCGCCAGCCGGCGAAGCCAATGGAGCACGGCGGCCCATCCGACTGACTTTCGTTGCAACCTTATGCGCGAGCTGTGACGAGATTGCAAAGGTTGTGTGTCAACCAGCGCGTTAACGGGGAGGTCTGGGCGCAGCAGGGCTGCGGTGGCGGATCGCCCCAAAAGCGCGCCGAGCGATACCGAAACGCCGGAATCGGCTTCGATCGACGGAACTATACGCCACACTCCTGGTTTACGCGGGACCGCGGTCTTGCGTGCGCAGTCGGCGCCGCCCTTGGCGCCGCGAGCTAAGGGGGGACGAACATGGACGACGCCCGTTTCATGATTAGCCCGGTCGGCAATAGTCAGACGTGGGTCGTGGTCGACGAAGCCCGCGGGAAGCAGCTTGTTGCGAGTTCCCCCAACGTCGACTGCGCCCGCATGATCGCGGCGCTCATGAACGGCGACCTCGTGCAGGCCGTCCAGTACCGCGACGACCTCCTGAAGACGAGCGCCGAGCGGCTTCTCACCGGCAGGCCGAGAGTCGGAGCGGGGCTCGCCGCGGCTCTCTGATCCGGATGGCCGCGAGGCTCGCTCGTTCTCACCCCGAACCTGGCTGCGGTCCGTCATAGCCTTCGACGATGACGATGTCGGCCTGGCTAGCCGCAACGCGCAAGTTCACGTGACGCGATCGCGAGCGACGAGATCGCTGCGACCGCCGCGCACTAGAAATCTGCCGCCTTATTTGGCGAAGACCGCGCCACTGGCGCGCCGGTAAGCCTCGCAGGCCTCGGGATCGGCGACGTCGACATGAGCGATCCTCGGACATGTTGACGCTGCCTGACGTTAGGCGCCCGCATTCGCCGCGGGAGCCCGAAAATGTTTATAGCTGGCGCGGCGCCTTGGCGCATTCTTTTAGCAGGTTCAACGCTGTAGGGACTTGGTCATAGCCGGGGGGCTTCGTCGTGGGCCGCGCCTTGCTCCTCCTCCCGGCAAGGCGCGACTCACGTCCTTTCCCGCGATGAGGCGATCGTGCAGTACCGGGTGCAATTTCTCGACAGCTCAGGCAACGTCATTGGTGAACTCCAGGTCAACGCCAGGAGCGAGGGCTTCCCGCTGTTGCGTGTGGAGAACATGGCGTGGCCGCCTCACGTCGCCCGGATCCGTGTGATCTATCCATCCGGGTACGTTTCGACTTCGAAAGTCTTGGCGCCCCTCGCGGCTTAGTCAGCCGTTGGAATGGCGGGTCGCCGATTACCCGCGGTTTTCGCTTCCCGCGCCGTCGGGCTTTTCCAGCCCCCGCATGAAGCCGTCGATCAGCAGACCGAGATCGAGCCGCCCGCGCTTGAGATCGTGCCCGGCGCCTTCGATGACGGTCAGCGTATGGGGCGCGGGGATCAGCTTCAGCGCCGCTTCCATCTCCTCGATCGAGCCAAATGAATCGCGCGAGCCGTGGACGAACATCGCGGGCGTGCGAAGATTTGGAAAATGAGCGGTTCGTTTCTGCTCCGGCTTGCCCGGGGGATGGAGCGGGTAGGAGAGCAGCAGCAGCGCCGCGACGAGGTTTTGGTTCTCCGCCGCCAGCATACTCGCCTGACGCCCGCCATACGACTGTCCGCCAAGACCGATCCGGCCGCTGACAAGAGCGCGCAGGGCCGCGACCGCGGCCATGAGGCCCTCGCGATCCTTCGCCGCGTCACCCGGTCTTGGCGGTCCCGACCGCCGTTGCTGACGAAAGGGCAGATCGCAACGCAACACTGTGACGCCTGCGCCCTGGAGCGCGTCCGCCAGCGCCACGAGCAGCGCGGAGCGGCAGTCGCCTCCGGCGCCATGGGTCAGCACCAGGCCATGGCCGGGTTGAGAACCCTCATGCAGGTATCCCCGCACGCCCTCGGTTTCGAACGGGATCGTTGACGTCATGGCCGTCCAGGGTCTTTCAAAATGCGGGTCTATTGCGAAAACCGACATCCACTCTTTCGCATCATCCCCGCTCTGGCCGCGCGAAAGGGGGTGGGTTTCCGGGTCCATTCGGGTTTAAACGCTTTGCGAAGTGATCTTGAGCTTTCGAAGGGGACCGGTCGACCCCGGTCGCCCCTCAAAGGAAGGAAGCCTGACGATGACGAACCCCGCCCCCGTAGCGCCCACGCGCCTGTTGCAGTTCGCCTGGGGGTTCGCCGTTCCGATCATGGTCGATGCGGCGATCCGAAGCCGGCTGTTCGACACCCTCGACCGCGGCCCGAGAACGGCCGAGGCGCTCGCCTCCGAGGCGGGAATCTCCGAACGCGGCGCGCGCGCCGTCCTCAACGCGCTGGCCAGCGTCGACCTTTTGAGCAAGGACGCGCAAGGCCGGTATTCGCTGGCCCCCGAGAGCGCGCTCTATCTGGTCAGCACGAGCCCTTCGTATCTCGGCGGGGTTTTCAGGCACGCGACCGACCAGTTGCTGCCGCGATGGCTGGCGCTGAAGGAGATCGTCGGGACCGGGCGGCCCCTCCCTTACGCCGACGACCGCGCCGAGCATTTTCGGGAATTCGTCGAGGACATCATGCCCTTGAGCTTTCCCGCGGCGCGGGCGCTGGCCGACGTTCTGGTTTCCGAGGCAGGCGACGCGCCGATGGAGGCGCTGGACGTCGCGGCCGGCTCGGGCGTCTGGGGCATCGCGCTGGCGCAACGCTCGCCGCGGGTGCGGGTCGCCCTGGTGGACTGGCCTCAGGTTCTCGATGTGACGCTCGCGGTCGCTGCGCGCTACGGCGTCGCCGATCGAATGGAGGCGCGGGCCGGAGACCTGTTCGAGATCGATTTCGGCCGCGACTATCAGGTCGCGCTGCTCGGGCACATTCTCCATTGCATCAACGAAAGCCGGTGTCGCGCGCTGCTCGCGAAAGTTCATGACGCCTTGGCGCCAGGCGGGGTCGTCGCGATCGCCGAATTCCTGGTGGACGAGGCCCGCGCAGCCAAAACCAACGGTCTGATCTTCGCGGTCAACATGCTGGTGAATACCGAGGACGGCGACACCTACACGTTTTCGGAAATTGCAGGATGGCTGAAGGAGGCGGGGTTCGAAAACGTGCGGACAATGGAGGCGCCGGGCCCCGCGCCGCTGATCCTCGCCAATCGGGCGAGGTGAAGCAAAGCTCCCTCGCCCCGCGAGCGGCACGACTGCCCGCGGAATTTTCACGCATAGCGGAAGGCCAACTGATTGGGATCTACGCCAGGCCGGCGATCAGCCCCGAGGCTGAGGAGCGCATGAGCCGCCGCTCCGCGTCCCATCGGGCGGACCCGGCGAGAGCGGGATCGAGTTGCACGGCGCGCCCCGAGAGCGACGCGATCGGCACGCCGTCGCGGTAGACGAGGCGGTTGGCGGTCAGCCCGGCGATCCGGGCGCCCGGCGTCAGGACGCCGACGAGGTTCAGCGGATCGGCGCCCGACAGCGACACCAAACGGCCGTCGTTCGGCCGGCGACGGACCTCGCGCATCGCGGCGATCGCCTCGGGCAAGGCGAACTGCTCGCCCGTGACCCCGGCGACAAAGCGGCCTCCGCGGATCTCGCCTTGGGCTCTCGAGCCGGCGATAGACGCGCGCCAACTCGCGCCACGGCGGCAGCCAGGCCGCCTCTCGCGCCATCAGCCGCCAGAACACCACGCCGTAACGCTGAAGCAGCGTTCGCGCCACGTGCTCGACGGCGGCGGCTTTGGCCTCGTCGTGCGCCGGGGCGACACGGCGAACCAGCGCCCAGCGGCCGCCGCTCTCGATCGCAAACGGAAGGATTCTGCCGCGGCGCTTCAGCCCTGAATGCGGCTTTCGCTTGCTCGATGGTGTGAGCAGCGCGCGCAAACCCGCAAAACCATCGGACGTGACGAGCCCATGCGCGACGAGTTGGCCAAGCGCCGCCTCGACCTCGGCGCGGAGCATTTTGGTCGCGTCGACCAGTTCGTCGAAGAAGAGCGCGCCGTGGGTTCTGAGCGCGTCCAGCACGGCCTCGGATCGGCCGCCGAGCGCCGGCGCGCCGGGCGTCGGGGCGAGCGACGTCCAGAGCGCGACGCGCCGCCGGTCGATGAGCGCGATCGGCGTCGCGGGAACAGGGGCGCTCGCGCGAACGCCCTCGCCAGAAGCGGGCGTCAGCCGTGTCCAGGCGATCCGGCCGGCCTGGCACGCGGCGTCGAGCATCGACGGCTGATAGCCCTTGAGCCGGGCCGAGAGGATTTCCGTCTCCCACGAGCGAGCCGGGGCCTCGAATCCCTCAAGCATCGCAAGGATCGAAGGCAGCGCGTCCGGCCCTTCAAGGCGCGCGTCGCTGTCCACATGCTGCCAGTCGAACAGAAAGCGCAGAAAATCGCGCGGAGCCACCGGCTCGATCTCGGCTCGCAGACGGTTCACGGTGCGCCGATGCATGCGGGCCACAAGACGCCGGTCGCACCATTGCTCGTCGTTCACGCCCGGATCGAAGCGGCCGCGCAGAATCGCGCCGTCCGCTTCGAGCGCCGCCAACGCGGCTGCGATGGCCGCGGGCTCCAGCCCGAGCGCCGCCGCGAGCGCCGTCGCCGTCGACCGGACCCGACCCTTCAAGACGGCCGCGCAGAAGCGCGAACAGCGCCTCTTCGCCGCTCCAGATCTTTCCGAGGTCGTTCGCAGGCGGCGAGATTTTCGGCTCGAGCCGAGCATCCGGCCATAGCGCGCAGGAACTCGCTCACTCGCTCGGCTGGCGCCCAAAGCGCCGCGTGGGGAGCCGCGATCCGGGTCGCCCGTCCGTCCGCCGCCAGCGCGTCCAACCATTTCGCCCACGCCGGGTCGAGCGCGCGCCTCGGCCTCGGTGACGAAGCCCAGCCAAAGCAGCGCGTCGTGCAGCTCCTCAGCGTTGATCGGATCGGGCCAGGCCTCGGCGCGCACCGCTGCAATGGCCTGGGGATCGAGCTGGCCGAGATCGGAAGCGCTCTGCGGGTCGTGCCATCGCCGCGCCATCACCGCCTGCGTCCGGCGCTCTTCGAGCGGCGCGTCGTCGAGGAAGGCGTAGGGCTTGGCCGACAAGGCCTCCAACGACAGCGGCGACGGCTGCGTCAGATCGCGGCAGACGGCGTGGACCTCGCCCGCTTCGAGCCGGCCGCAGCAACCGCTCGAGCCCCTCGATGTCCATCGCTTCGTGCAGGCAGTCGGAGACCGCCTGATTGACGAGGGGATGATCGGGGACCTCGCGGTCGCCCGCCAGATTCTCGAAGCAGGCGATCTGGTCGGGGAAGACCGCTGCGATCAGGTCCTCCGCCTGCATCCGCAGGATCTGCGGCGGCACCTTCTTGCCGGAGCGGAAGCGCGGCAGCGCAAGCGACAATCCCGCCGCCCACCGCCATCGCGCCGCGAACATCGGCGCATCGAGCATCGCCTGCACGAGCAGCGGCCGGACGGTTTTCGCGTTGAGATAGCGCGGACACCTCGTCGAGCGCAAAACTGTGCGCCGCGGTCAGCGACAGCACGATGGCGTCCTCGGTCGCCGCTGCCTGGATTTCGAAATTGAACTTGCGGCAGAAGCGCTTGCGCAGCGCCAGGCCCCACGCCCGGTTGAGACGGCTGCCGTACGGCGAATGAATGACGAGCTGCATGCCGCCCGATTCGTCGAAGAAGCGTTCGAGCGCGACGACCTCCTGCGTCGGCAGGACGCCGAGCGCCGCCAGACGCGGCCGACGAGGTAGCTCGGCGATCTCCTCGGCCGCAGGCGCCGCCGACGCCGACCTCGGCCGTGAGCCAGCGTTCTCAGTACGCCGCCCGACGGATCGGCGCGAAGCCGCGCCTCGGCTTCCGCGCGCAGGCGCGAGACGGAGCGCGACAGCGCGTCCGTCCGGCCTGGCGCCTCGCCGAGCCAGAACGGCAGGTTCGGCGGCTGACCCTTGGCGTCCTCGACCCGCACGGTCCCGCGCTCGACCCTCAGGATGCGGTAGGAGGCGTTGCCGAGCTGGAACACGTCGCCCGACAGGCTCTCGACGGCGAAGTCCTCGTTGACGCTGCCGATGACGTGGTTTTCCGGCTCGAGCAGCACCTGATAATCGGCGGTGTCGGGGATCGCGCCCGCCCGAGGTCAGCGCGGTCGTCCGCGCGCCGCGCCGGCCGCGCAAGACCCCGTGGATCGCGTCGCGATGGATGAGCGCCCCGCGCCGGCCGACGCGGGTGGCGAAGCCCTCGGCGAGGATGCGGACGACGGCGTCGAAGTCTTCGCGCGTCCAGAGTTCCGGTAGGGCCAGGCGCGCCGCAGGCGGTCGAAAAGCTCGGTCTCCTGCCCAGTCCTGCGCCGCGACCTCGGCGACGATCTGCTGGGCGAGCACGTCGAGCGGCGCTGCGGGAATCGTGAGCCGGTCGAGTTCGCCGCGCCGGACGCTGTCGAGCAGCGCCGCGCATTCGATGAGATCGTCGCGCGAAAGCGGAAAGAGCCGCCCCTTGGGCGTTCCGTCGATCGCGTGGCCCGAGCGGCCGACCCGCTGGAGAAAGGTCGCGATCGAGCGCGGCGAGCCGAGCTGGCAGACGAGTTCGACGTCGCCGATGTCGATGCCGAGCTCGAGCGAAGCGGTGGCGATCATCGCTTTCAGGTCGCCCGCCTTCAGTCGCTGCTCGGCGGCAAGGCGCCGCTCCTTGGCCATGCTGCCGTGATGGGTGGCGACCGCGTCGCTCGCCGAGGCGATCGGCGAGCTCGCGCGCCACGCGCTCGCTCATGCGCCGCGTGTTGACGAAGACGAGCGTGGTCCTGTGGGCGCGGATGAGGTCCGCGAGCCGCTCGTAGACCTGGCTCCAGACCTCGTTCGACATGACCGCTTCGAGCGGCGACTCCGGCGTCTCGATCGCGAGATCGCGCGGCGCGCTGGTGTCCGGAATCGACGATCGCGACCTCGGCCGCCGGGTCGCCGCCTTCCGTTTGCGCCGACCAGGAGGTTCGCGACCTCGCGGATCGGGTTCTGGGTGGCCGAGAGCCCGATGCGCTGAAGACCGGTCGCCGCAGAGCGCGGACAGGCGTTCGAGCGAAAGCGCGAGATGCGCGCCACGCTTGTTCGGCGCGACGGCGTGGATCTCGTCGAGGATCACCGTCTTTGTCGTCGCCAGCATTTTGCGCCCGGACTCGGAGCCGAGCAGCACGTAGAGCGACTCGGGCGTCGTCACGAGGATATGCGGCGGGTTGCGGCGCATGCGGGCGCGCTCGTTGGCGGCCGTGTCGCCGGTCCGGACGAGGGTGCGGATCGCGACGTCGGGGTATCCCTCGCGCGCGAGCTCGCGCCTTATGCCTTCGAGCGGCGCCTCGAGATTCTGGTGGATGTCGTTCGAGAGCGCCTTGAGCGGCGACACGTAGACGACCTGCGCCGCGTTCTCGAGCGCGCCCTCGAGACCCTGCCGGACGAGGTCGTCGATCGCGGCGAGAAAGGCGGCGAGCGTCTTGCCGGAGCCGGTCGGCGCGGCGATCAGCGTATGCCGCCTTGCCTTGATCGCAGGCCAGGCGTCGGCCTGGGCCGGACTCGGGGCGCGAAAGGCGCGCGCAAACCATGCCGCGACGGCGGGATGGAAGAGTTTGGGATAAGTGAAAGCCTCCGCCGCATCGACAGACGCCGCCGTTCGCGCCGGCCCGCTCGACTGCGCGTCGCTTCTGTCGTCAACTTGCGCCGAGGATCGCAATCCCGCTCTCATCGCCTGCACGCCGTTTCTACGCCTTCGATCATGACGCCATGATATGGCGCTTCATGCCGGGAAAGCGAGGGCGTCAAAGCCCCAGAGACCGGCTGCATTTTTGTTCCGCCGAAGCGCCTCATTTTCCTTCGCATTCGTCGTCAATATCTGGCCTGGCGATGGAGGCGGCGATGGGCGCCATGCGGATTCGTGCTGCGGTGATGGCCATCGTTCTGGGGCTTGCGGCGCCAGCCGGCGACGCCGGCGCTTCAGACGTGTCCGGAGACGTCGACGCCGCCGTGGTTCTGGCGGCGGATGTCTCGCGCAGCATCGACGACGGCGAATTCGTCCTCGAACGGCAAGGCTACACCGACGCGATCCAGAGCCAGAAGCTTTTGGACGCCATCTCGTCCGGGCCGCACGGCGCGATCGCGCTGGCTTATGTCGAATGGGCCGGAGACGGCGAACAGAAGCTCGTGGTCGATTGGGCGACGATCCGCAACGCGGACGACGCGCGCGCCTTCGCGGAGTCCCTCGCCGGCGCGCCGCGTTCTTTTGTCGGACGCACCGCAATCGGATCGGCGATCGATTTCGCCTTTGGACTATTCAGCGAGGCCAAGTTCAACGCCGACCGCCGGGTGATCGACGTATCGGGCGACGGCACCAGCAACCAGGGAAGTCCGGTCACGGGGGCGCGTGACGCGGCGGTCAAAGGGGGCGTCACCATTAACGGGCTGACCATTTTCAATCAGCGCGCCGCCGCGATGGGCGGCTACCTCGCGCTCCACACCAATCCCCCCGGCGGACTGGCGCAATACTACCGCAACAACGTGATCGGCGGCCCCGGCGCATTCGTCGTGCCGATCGACGATTTCAATAGTTTCGGCGAAGCCATGGTGCGCAAGCTCGTCAACGAGATCGCGACACGGTAGTGCGCCCAAGCGCTCCTGCGCCGTGAGCGGGCTATTCGTCGTTGCTCGCGTTCAAGTCCTCCGGTGCGATGGTGTCGCCTGCGGTCGTGGGCTGCCCTAGCGCCATCAGGAGCAGCCGACGAACGGCCTCCTCGCGCGTGGGGCGATCCCGTTGCGCGTTCGCCCAGCGATCCACCCGCTCCAGGAGATCGACGGGAAGGGGCAATGCGGCCATCTGCGCCGCGACCTTGTCTTGGGAAGGCTCTGTCTTCTTCTGCAAGAGGCAACTCCTTACGTCCTAAAAGCATCATGTTCCGAAAAGTTCCGCGCGATGGGAGGCGCTTCAGCCAGGCAGGTTACGCGGCCTCGGGCCTCCGGTCGCCCAGTCGAGCAGTTCGACGGTGTGGACGACCGGCAGGGCCGTCCCGTTGGCGATCTGCGTGATGCAGCCGATATTGCCGGCCGCGATCAGTTCGGGCGACAGGCTTTCGAGGTTGGCGACCTTGCGGTCGCGCAAGCTGCGTCGCGATTCAGCGGCTGCAGGAGGTTGTAGGTTCCGGCCGACCCGCAGCAGAGGTGGCCCTCGGGGGGATCGAGCACGATGAAGCCGGCGTCCTTGAGCAGCTTTTTCGGCTCGTTGCGGATTTGCTGACCATGCTGGAGCGAGCAGGCGCTGTGATAGGCGACGCGCCGGCCGGTCGGCTGCGCGGGCGCCATGAGGCCGATCTCGCTCATGAACTCGGTGACGTCCCGCGCCAGCGCCGAAACCGCCCGCGCCTTCTCTGCAAGGCTCGGATCGTCGCGGAACATAAAACCGTAGTCCTTCACGGTTGTCCCGCAGCCGGAAGCGTTGATCACGATCGCATCGAGCCCTCCGGACTCGATCTCGCGGGTCCACGCCAGGATGTTGGCGCGCGCGAAGGCGTGGCCGTCCTGGCCGAGATGATGGTTGAGCGCGCCGCAGCAGCCGGCGCCCTCGGCGATCACCACCTCGCAGCCGTGCCGGGTGAGAAGCCGGACAGTGGCCTCGTTGATCCCCGGCGCCAGCGTTTTCTGCGCGCAGCCGGTCATGCAGCGCGACCCGGCGCCGCTTCGCCCGACGCGCTCGGAACGACCTGCGGCCGATCGAGCGCCGACGCAGGCGGCAGACGTTTCGGGACGAGGTCGAGCGGGCGAGCGCAACGTCTTCGGCAGAAGGCCCGCGAACGGCTTCGCCAGGGCGCCGGCCGTCATGGCGAGGCGAAAGATTTTTGGACGCGGCAGGACGAAACCGAGTACGCGGCGCACCACTCGGTCCAGCCAGGGCCGGCGATAGGTTTTTTCGATATGACGCCGCGCGTGGTCGACGAGGTGCATGTAGTTCACGCCCGATGGGCAGGTCGTCATGCAGGAGAGGCAGGAGAGGCAGCGGTCGATATGCTTGACGACTTCCGGCGTCGCCGGGCGGTCGGCCTCGAGCATGTCCTTGATCAGGTAGATGCGCCCGCGCGGACTGTCGAGCTCGTCGCCGAGCAGCACGTAGGTCGGACAGGTCGCGGTGCAGAAGCCGCAGTGCACGCAGGCGCGCAGGATTTTTTCTGAGGCGTTGGTATCCGGGTCGGCGAGCTGGGCGGCGGAAAAATTCGTCTGCATCGCGACTACCGACCCTCCCCCATCCGGCCCGGATTGAGCACGCCAAAAGGATCGAACTGGGCTTTGATCCGCGATGTCAGTGCGCCGAGCGCAGGCTCTTCCGGCTCGAACACGGCGACGCGCCCGCGCGTCGCCTCCGGGGCCACGATCAGCGTAGCGTGGCCGCCGCGGGGCTTGATGGCGGCGCGAATGACGCCGGCGCCGGCGTCCGGGCCGGCCTCGCGAACGTCGAGGCTCAGCCAGACGAGACCCCCGCCCCAGTCGAACACGGTTTCGGCCGAGGCGATATGGGTCCGAATGTCGGCTGCAACGGCGGCGGCTGCGCTCGGCGTCGGGCAAAGACGCCAGAGGACGCGCCCGTCGGGCGGCAACAGGCGGTGAACCTCGCCGACCTCCTCCCAGAACGCGGAGGACGCGTCGTCATCCAGCCGCGCGCCGTGACCGAAGAGAGTCTCGATCGCCTCCACGCGAAATGCGACCGAGGGCGCCGGACCTTCGAGACGGATCGCGGTGATCGCGCCGAGGCCCTGCGCGACGTCCTGGACGGTGGAGCGGCGCGCGGCGGGCTGCGGCAGGTGCGCGACGCCCGAGACTTCGAACGGCGTGTTCAAGGCCTTCGCCATCGTGTCGATCGCGACCTCGTCGGCGAGCGCCTGGAGGACGATCGTGCATTCGGTTTCCGGGCGGGCGTCGTCTTCAGCGTGACTTCGGTCAGACCGACAGCGTGCCGAACGAGCCCGCGAGAAGCTTCATCATGTCGTAGCCGGTCACGTTCTTCACCACCTTGCCGCCGGCCTTCCAGATTTCGCCGACGCCGTTGACGGCGGAGAAACCGAGGAAAAAGTCCCGCGCCGCGCCGGCGCGTACCCGGCGCGGACCGGCGAGGTTGCACGCGAGCGCGCCCCCGAGCGTCGGCTCGGCATTCGAGCCCATGAGGCCGCGCCAGTCCGGCGGCTCGAACGCCAGCATCTGCCGCTTCGCCTCAAGCGCGGCCTTGATCTGGGCGATCGGAGTCGCCGGCCTCGCGGTCAGGATCAATTCGGCGGGCTCGTAATTCACCACGCCCGCGATCGCGGACACGTCGAGCCCATGCTCCGCTTTCACGGGACGCCCGAGCGCGCGCTTGCTGCCGCCCGCGACGACCTCCAGCGGCTGCCTGTCCGCCGCCGCCCAGGCGACCGCTTCCGCAAGCTGCTTCTCGTCCGCCGGCCGAAGGATCGTCATGACGCCGGGTCCATCAAAAGCGGGGCAGGTCGGGGAAGCGCAGCTTGCCCGCGTTGACGTGCATCCGTCCGAGTTCCGCGCAGCGGCAGAGCTGCGGGAAACACTTTGCCGGGATTGAGCAGGCTCTCGCTGTCGAAAGCGCATTTCAGCCGCTGCTGCTGATTGAGGTCGCTTTCGTTGAACATGGTGTCCATGAGATCGCGCTTCTCGACGCCGACCCCGTGCTCGCCGGTGAGAACGCCGCCGACCTCGACGCAGAGGCGCAGAATGTCGCTCCCGAACGCCTCCGCGCGCTGCAGTTCGCCGGGCTTGTTGGCGTCGTACAGGATCAGCGGATGAAGGTTGCCGTCGCCGGCGTGGAAGACGTTGGCGCAGCGGAGGCCATAGCGCTCTTCCATCGTCTTCATCCGCATCAGCACGCGGCCGACTTCCTTGCGCGGAATCGTGCCGTCCATGCAGTAGTAGTCGGGCGAGATCCGGCCGACCGCGGGAAAGGCGGCCTTGCGCCCGGCCCAGAACAGCAGGCGCTCCGCCTCGGACTGGCTTGCCCGGCAGCTGGTCGCGCCATGCGCAACGGCAATGCGCTCGACCGCCGCGATGAGATGATCGACCTCCGCCGCGCAGCCGTCGAGTTCGACGATCAGCAGGGCCTCGGCATCCAGCGGATAGCCGGCATGGACGAAAGCCTCGGCGGCGTCGATCGCGAGCTTGTCCATGATCTCCATGCCGCCCGGGAATGATCCCGGCGCCGATGATGGCCGCGACGCAGTCGCCGGCGCCCTCGACGGAGGGAAAGCCGATCAGCAGCGCGCGTGCGCCGGGCGGCGTCGGCAGGAGGCGCACCGTCACTTCGGTCACGACGCCGAGCATGCCCTCGGAGCCGACCAGCACGCCGAGCAGATCGTAGCCGCCGGCGTCGAAATGCTTGCCGCCGAGGCGGATGATCTCGCCGTCCATCGTCACGAACTCGACGCCGATCACGTTGTTGGTGGTGAGGCCGTATTTGAGGCAATGCACGCCGCCCGAATTCTCGGCGACGTTGCCGCCGATGGTGCAGGCGATCTGGCTCGACGGATCGGGCGCGTAGTAAAGCCCTTGCCCCTGCACCGCATAGGTGATGCCGAGATTGGTCACGCCGGGCTGGACGACCGCGCAGCGGTTGGCGACGTCGATCTCGAGGATGCGCTTGAACTTGCCCAGGCCCAGCAGCACGCCGTCTTCGAGCGGCAGCGCGCCGCCCGAAAGCGACGTGCCGGCGCCGCGCGGCACGACCTTGACACTGGCGCTTTTGCAATAGCGCAACACCGCTGCGACCTCGGCCGTCGTTTCCGGCAGGACGACGACCATCGGGAGCTGCCGATAGGCGGTGAGCCCGTCGCATTCGTAGGCTCGCCGCTCGCGCTCGGACTCGATCACGCCCTCGCCGGGGACGATCGCTTTGCAGCGCCGCGACGATTTCGGAGCGCCGGGCGAGGACGGCCCGGTCGGGCTCGGGCATCGAGATCATGGAAGCGCTCCCTCCCTTGGACTGCGCTCGATCAGGATCGCGCGGAAGTCGTTGACGTTGGTCCGCGTCGGTCCGGTGACGATCTGGTCGCCGAGCGCCCCGAAGAACCCGTGCCCGTCGTTGTCGGCGAGACTCTCCCTGGCGTCTACGCCGAGGGCGGCGGCGCGCGCGAGCGTGTCCGGCGTGACGATCGCGCCCGCGACCTCCTCGGCCCCGTCGATTCCATCGGTGTCCCCGGCGATCGCGTAGACGCCGCCGAGGCCGTCGAGGCCGATCGCCAGGGAAAGCAGGAACTCGACGTTACGCCCGCCCCGGCCCTCGCCCCGCACCGTCACCGTCGTTTCTCCTCCGGAGATCAGCACGCAGGGCGCCATGGCCGGCTGGTCGTGGACGACGACCTGTCGCACGATGCCGCCCATGACGCGCCCGACCTCGGAGGCCTCGCCCTCGATCGCGTCGCCGAGGATGAGAGGCGAAAAGCCGGCGGCGCGCGCGACCTCGGCCGCGGCTTCGAGCGAAGCCTGCGGCGTCGCGATGATGCGATTGCTTACGCGCGCGAAGATAGGATCGCCGGGCTTGGGCGTTTCCGCTTTGGGGTTGTCGAGCAAAGCTCGCACGGCCGGCGGCGTCTCGACGCGGTAGCGCCTGAGCGCCGCCCGCGCCTGAGCGAGCGTGCTGGCGTCGGGCGCGGTCGGACCCGAGGCGATCACGGAGGGATCGTCGCCGGGCACATCGGAAATGATCAGCGACACGACGTTCGCCGGAGCTGCGGCTGCGGCGAGGCGACCGGCCTTGATCGCCGAGAGGTGCTTGCGGACGCAGTTGATGTCCCGGATCGCGGCGCCGCTTTTCAAGCAGCGCGCGGTTGACCGCCTGCTTGTCGTGAAGCGAAAGGCCGGGCGCCGGAAGCGAGAGGAGCGCAGAGCCGCCGCCGGAAATGAGGCAGAGGACGAGATCGTCCGGTCCAAGACCGCGAACGCAGTCGAGGATGCGCCGCGCGGCGTCCTCGCTTGCGGCGTCGGGGACCGGATGGCTCGCTTCGACCACCTCGATACGTTCGAGCCGCCCGACGCCGTGGCCGTAGCGGGTGACGACGAGGCCGGTCAGAGGGTGGTCGGCCGGCCAATGCGCTTCGACCGCGCGCGCCATCGCAGCAGCGGCCTTGCCCGCGCCGACGACAACCGTGCGGCCGCGCGGCGGCGGAGGCAGATTCGGCGGAACCGCGTGGTCCGGCGAGGCGGCGGCGACCGCGGCGTCGAACATCCGGCGAAGGAGAGCGCGCGCGTCCAACCCAATTTCCTTCCGGCGGCGTCACCCTAGTCGGAGGGCGCCCGTCTCGGGCACAATAGCCCGTGGCAACACGGGCGTCCTTCCGGACACCCTACGCCGGCGAGACGCCGCCCCTCCCAGCGGCATCCATCATAGGGGCGATTTGGGCTCGCGGAAGGCCGTTCGGAGGGGCGGCGACAGACGCCGTCCCTCCAGTCAGCGCGCGATGCAGGCGTCGACCATCCGCTTGAGCGCCGCGCCGCGTTCTTTATCCAGCCGCGCCGCCTCGCCCGACCGATCGACCGCGTCGGCCACGCACCGGCAGGACAGTTCGCAATCGTCGACCGTCCCCCCCTTAGCCATGCAGGAGCGGTGGCACTCGGCGAGGAAAGCGGGACGATCCAGGTTCGGCGGCGCCGCCGGTACAAATAGGCCGGAAGCCGCGACGGCCCAGACGAGGCCGATCAGGATCGGCTGGTGGATGAGATAGACCGCGAGGCTATGCCGTCCGGCGAAGGCGAGCCGCCCGCGCCGGCGCCGCGCCCGCGCGCCAGCGTCCCGGCCTCGTCAGCCATCGGAGGACGCCCGGGCAGACGGGCGGCGCCGAGGCCGAGCAGTGTGACGCCGGCCCAAGGGCAGAAGCGGGCGCCAGTCGAGCGTGTTCGGCAGCGCCTCGCCGAGGCCGAGCCAGAGCAGCGCCGGCGGGTCGAACGCCTTCGACTGGACGAAGACCGGCAGGGCGATCGCCGCGGCGCCGGCGGCGAGGCTCGCCCAGGCCGGGCGCCTCGATCAGCGGCAGCGCGAGGAGGCTCGCCGCGGCGATGCAGTGCAGGATGCCGAACCAGATCGTCATTCCCGGGGCGAACACCGAGCTTCCGGCCGTCACCAGCGCGGCTGCGCCGCCGACGATCGCGAGGCGCTTGCCGAAGGCCATGCAGGTTCAGACGGTCGCGATGGGCAAGCGCCAGCGAGAGGCCAGCGAGCGCCAGGAACGTGCTCGCGACCGTATGCGACAGGAGCCGCATCGGCGGGGTGAACGGCAGGAGCGGCGAAACCAGCTGAAAGTCGGCGAGGTCCCAGGTCAGGTGATAGGCCGCCATGCCGATCAGCGCGACGCCCGCGGGCGACGTCGACCGCGTCGACCCGCCCGTCAGGCTTGAGCGGCGACGTCGGCTTACCCCGGCTTCGGCGCTCACGCGGCGGCTTCGAACACGGCGGCGTCGAGGATGAACTCGCCCTCGAACTCGACCGGGCCCGGTCATCAGCACGTGCTCGTCCGAGGTGCGCCATTCGATGACGAGTTCGCCGCCGGGAAGGCGGACCGTGGCCTTGCGCGGCCGATCAGGCCGAGGCGCGACGCCGGATACGACGGTCGCGCAGGCGGCCGAGCCGCAGGCGAGCGTCAGGCCGACGCCGCGCTCCCAGACGACGGCGGTCGACTACGTCAGGCGCCGTCGATCCGGGCGAAGGTCACGTTGACCTTTTCGGGGAACATCGGATGGACTTCGATCCGCGCGCCCCAGCCTGCGGCGTCGATCGCCGCGAGGTCGGCGACGAAGAAGGCCGCGTGCGGATTGCCCATGTTGGCGGTCGCGGCGGGCCCGAAGCGCGGCAAGCGGATCGCCCTCTGGCCAGCCGAGGCTCGACCCTGCGCGTGTCTGCGACCGCGCGGGCGAGCGGAATCTCGGACCAGCCGAGCCGCGGCGGTCCCATGTCGACCCGGTACGATCGCCGGCCCCAGCCGCTCGCAGGCGATGACGCCGGCCTCCGTCTCGATCGCGAGCGCGGCGACGCCGAGCTCGCGGCAGAGCCGGTCGGCGACGCAGCGCGTTCCGTTGCCGCAGGCGCCCGGCGAGGCTGCCGTCGTTGTTGGTGATGCGAACGTAGGCCGCCGTTCCCGGCGTCCGCGGCGCGCTCAGCGACATCATCTGGTCGTAGTCGAGGCCCGGCGCGCGATGGATGGCGCGCGCCTCCGCAGGGCTCGGCGCATCGGGCGCGTCGCGCAGGTCGAGGACGAGGATCTTGTTGCCCGGCCCCGTTCATCCGCTGAATGCGCCGGCCAACAAGAGGGCTCGGGCTCAAACCGTCGTATCTCCGTTCCCGCCGCCTGCGGCGATCGGCGCGCCGAGCGGTCGATGGCGCGCGCGCCGAACCGCGTCAAGGCCTCGCGCAGGGCCTCGTCCCCGATCGCCGCGGCGGCGCGCCGCGCCTCCGCTTGCGCCCGCCTCGCTAGGCGGCGGCAGCGCCTGCGCTTCGCCTTCAGCGGCGGCAGCGGCCCCTGGCGGAACGCGATCTTTTCCGACGCAGCGCCAGCCGAGATGGGCGTTGACCCGCTCGACGATGATCGCCGCACTGTGCTGCGCCTCGAGCGCGAACGCGCCGTCGACCCTCAGCACCAGCGTCGCCGGGGCGATCGGCGCCTCGGGGTCGCGCTTTGCCGGTCGCGGCGGCCATTGCAATTGCAGCGGCCGGGCGTATCGCGCGACGCTCTCGCCGACGATCGCCGGCCAGTCGGCGATCAGGCTCGCCTCGCTCAAGCCGCGCGCGGCGAGCGCCTGCTCGATCACGCCGCGGCATCAGGGTCGTCGAGCGGCTTGGCGCCGAGGCGCCGGGACGTCATGGTCGGCGACATGGAGAAGGTTTCGCTCATGAACGACAATCTAGGCGTGCGCGGGGCTCGAGGGAAAGCGCGACGCGATCGTCGCGCGCACGCTTGCGTGGTGGGACCGCGCCCGACGCGAGCTCGCCTGGCGCGCCGAGCCGGGCGAGACGCCGGACCCCTATCGGGTCTGGCTCTCCGAAGTGCTGCTGCAGCAGACGACGGCGCAGGCCGCGACGCCCTACTACCGGACCTTCGTCGAGAAATGGCCGGGGGTCGAGGATCTGGCCGCCGCGCCGCTCGAGGCCGTGATCAGCGCCTTCGCCGGGCTCGGCTACTACTCGCGGGCGCGAAACCTGCACGCCTGCGCCAAGGCGATCGCGAGCGCAGGCGGACGGTTCCCCTCCGACGAGGCGGCGCTGCGCGGCTGCTTCCGGGCGTCGGCGCCTATACCGCGGCGGCGATCGCGGCGATCGCCTTCGATCGCCGGCGGCGCCGGTCGACGGCAACATCGCTCGCATCCTCGCCCGCCTCATCGGCCTCGAAGCGCCGATCGCCGAGTCGCGCAGGACGATCGCCGCCGCGGCCCGCGGCGCTCGCGCCACCCCGCCGCGCCGGCGATTTCGCACAGGCGCTGATGGATATCGGCGCGACGATCTGCCGGCCGCGCAACCCGGATTGCGCGGCGTGCCCGCTTCAGGCCGATTGCGCGGCGTTCCGCTCCGGCGCGCCGGAGACCTATCCCTCGAAAGCCAAGGCGAAGGCGAAACCGCGGCGAGCGGGCGCGGTCTTTTTCGCGCACAGGGCGGACGGCGCCTTCCTCGCTCGGCGGCGCCCGCCGACGGGGCCTGCTCGCCTCGACCGTCGAACTCCCAGGGACGCCCTGGACGAGCGAGGGGCCGGGAGCGGCCTGGTCGGACGGCGCCCCGCTCGCGGCCCGCTGGCGCCGCTTGCCGGGGCAGGTCGAGCAGGTCTTCACCCATTTCGCGCTGAGCCTCGTCGTCTACGCGGGCGCTTACGACGGCGGCGCGCCCGACGGCCATTTCTGGGTGGCGCGGGAGGCGGTCGGCGAGGCCGGGTTCTCCAATGTCATGCGCAAGGCGGTTCAGCATGCGATCGATGACGGTCGCCCCGTCCTCGCCGCGCCGTCGTCATAAAACGGTAGGGCCCGGCTGATTGGGTGCGTGCTTGGCCGGCGCCCGGTGCGGTCGAATTCGCTTGAAAAGGCGAAGCGATCACCGATAGCCTGACTCTCCCGACCAAACGGAGCAACTTTGGGTAAACTCGGCGCCATTTCCGCCGCTCGCGAGGACGTTTCCGCGGTGGCGCGCCCTTGGGGCGCCGAAAATCTTCGGGCGCAGTTCGCCCATGTCTCGACCTGGGTGTTCGATCTCGACAACACGCTCTATCCCGCCGACTGCGGCATTTGGCCGCTGATCGACGAGCGCATCACCCTGTTCCTGGGCGACCTCTTCGGGATGGACCTTCAGTCGGCCCGGGCCCTGCATCAGCATTATTATCTGCGCCACGGGACGACGCTGCGCGGTCTCGTCGAGGAGAACATTCGACGAGGCCGAGCGGTTTCTGGAGTTCGTGCACGACATCGACCGCTCCGTGCTGACGCCGAATCCGGCGCTCGCCCGCGAGGTCGGCCGGCTGCCGGGACGCAAGCTGATTTTCACCAACGGCTCGCGCAACCACGCCATCCTCACGGCGCGCCAACTCGGGCTCGACGGCCTGTTCGAGGACGCGTTCGACATCGTGGCGGCCGGACTGACGCCGAAACCCGGCGAGGCCGCCTACGACGCCTTCTTCGCCTGCTATGGGGTCGATCCCCGGTCGGCGGCGATGTTCGAGGACGTGGTGAAGAACCTCGCCGTTCCCCGCGCGCGGGGCATGAAGACGATTTTGGTGACGCCGAAGCCCGGGCAGGCCGACCACCGCCAGGCGCACGACCGGACAAGCGCGCGAACGGCGGCAAGTTTGGCTGACGTCGTGACCGACGATCTCGGCGGCTTTCTCGCCCGGCTGAACGATGAGCTGGGGTAGGCATTCCCTCGCCCTTTGGTGGGCGGGTTAGGGTCGGTTAGGGTCGCGCCGCCGTTCGAGAGCGATGCGCTCGGCCCATTCCAAGTCAGGGCGCCCCCCGTCTCAGCCTTCCCCACAAGGGGGGAAGGAGTGCAAACCGCCATCGCTCAGTGGCGTTCGGTCTGGATAACCGCGACCGAGCGGTCAGTACTTCTCGATGCCGACCCACTGCGCGTCGGAATAGCGCGCGCCCGCCGCAAACCCGACCGGCAGGACGCGCTCGACTTCCGCGAGCCGGGCCGCGTCGAGGTCGAAGTCCGCCCCTGCCGCGCATTCCTCGAGATGCCCGGCGGTTCGCGTGCCGGGAATGGGGACGATATTCGGCGCCTTGGCGAGGATCCAGGCGACCGCAAGCGCCGCCGGCGCGACGTCCCAGGATCGGGCCAGCGCGAGGAACGGCTCGACCCGGTCGCGGTTCCGCCGCCAGTTCAGCCCCTTGAAGCGCGGGTTGGAGTGGCGGAAATCCCTGGCCTCGAACGTCTCGACCTCCTGCAGACGCCCGCTGAAAAGCCCGCGCGCGATCGGCGAGAAGGCGACCAGCAGCGCATCCGCCTCGGCGCAGGCCTGGATGAGGCCCAACTCGGGCGTCCGGGTCCAGAGCGAATATTCCGACTGCACCGCGGCGATCGGGTGAGCGGCGCGGGCGCGCCGCAGCGTGTCCGGAGCGACCTCCGAGAGCCCGATCGCGCCGATCCTTCCGGTTTCGACGAGACGTCCGAGTTCGCCGACCGTGTCCTCGATCGGAATGCGCTCATCGACCCGGTGCACGTAGTAGAGATCGACGTGGTCGACGCCGAGCCGCCTCATCGAGCCTTCGAGCGACTCGCGCATGTGGGCGGCGCTGTTGTCGTGCTCGCGCCGCCCGTCGGCCATCCAGTGGATGCCGAACTTGGTCGCGAGCGTGATCTTCGCGCGCCGGCGACGGTCCTCGGCGAGAAACTTTCCGATCAGCGTCTCGCTGACGCCGGCGCCGTAGACGTTCGCGGTGTCCCAGAAGTCGACCCCGAGTTCCAGCGCGCGGGCCATTGCCCGAAGCGACTCGAACTCGGTGGCCGGTCCGTAGAATCCGGCGAAGCTCATGCAGCCGAAACCGACCGCGGAAACCGTCGCATGCGGGCCAAAGCGTCGCCGCTTCATCGTGTGTCCCCGTTGAGCTGTTTGGAGGTCGGCCGACGCTTCATGCCGCGAGACACGTTCACGCCTTATGGCGCTATATGTGGGCTTTCGTCTCGGCCTTAGGTCCCACCCCTGCCTCGGCCTTGGGTTCGGAGCCAGCCGCGCCCTCGATTTCCTCGGCGATCGCGTGGGCAAGGCAGCGATAGCCGAGATCGTTCATGTGCAGCCCGTCGCCGGAAAGCAACGCAAGCGCGTTTTTGCCCCTGCGCTTCATCATGGCGTAGCGTGACACCACGGGGACCCGCATCTGCTCGCCGATCTCATCGACGATGCCGACGAAACGCTCATAGCGGGCGACGTCAGGAACCTTGGCCGCGAATTGCGGGTCGACCAGCAGCAGGGGCACGCCCGCGGCGCGCGCCGCCGCAATGCCGCTCTCGACGGTCGCGCGGAACATCGCCTCGTCCACTCCGACCAGGGCGTCGTTGGTGCCGACCTGCCAGATCACCAGTTCCGGCAAGCCGGCCTTCAGCGCCGCCTTCAGCCGTTGCAGCGTCTTGGATGCGAGTTCGCCGCCGATCCCGGCGTTCCAAACCAGGGCGGATATGCCGTCTTTTTTGGAAAGTTCCGTCGCGAGCTGCGCGGGGTAGGTCAAGGCCGGCGAGCTTGCCCCTATCCCTTCGGTCGAGGAGGAGCCGATGGCGAGGATGTCGAGCACGCGGTTGCCGCCGTCATCGAGGTTGCCGAGCTTGACGCCGTTCGCGTCCACGGCCGAGGCCGCAGCCGGACACGAATCCGCTCGGGCCGCAAGGACGGGGAAGGCGAGAAGGCAGACGAGGGCCGCCCGAAAGACAAACCTTATCCGGCCCCGTAGGGAACCACATTCGAAGCGGGGGGGACGGGCGTGTTTCTGCACTCGATCCAACGGGCAAGGACAAACAGGGCGGCGATGCCCGCCAGCGTGTACCCGAATCCGGCGAGTTTCTCAACTCCGTCAGAAGAATAAGGCTGCGCCGCGCCGAGCGCCGCCTGTCCGAGGGCGCTGATCACCGAGCCCGCCGCGAACGTCGTGAGACCGTTGCGGCCGAGGCACTGGACCGCCCGACCGGCGGCGCTGTCGACCATCCGCTTCATCCGCGGCGCAATCTGGGGCGCGACGGCGATCAGATAGGCCAGCGCCGCAAAGTGCGCGAGCCGCGCCAGTCCAAGATCCTGCTTGGCGAGATCGAGACGTGAGAAAGCCGCCTCGCGCAGGCCCGGAGCAGAGCCTCCGGCGCTGGTGGCGGCAAGCGCCGCAAGCGCCAGGATCGTGAGGCTGATCGCGATCAGCCCAGGCGTCGCGCGCGGCGCGCCGTTGCGCCAGACGATGGCGGAAACGAGCCCGATCGTGAAGATAAGCTGCCACGCGAACGGATTGAAGAACCACGCGCCCGGCTGGGGCCAGTTCGGCAGGCTTAACCCGCACGCCCGCGACAGGGCGTAGATCGCGACCGAAACCGCCAGGGCGAGCCGAACGTCCCGCATCGCGATCGCCAACGCGACCGGCGCCCAAAGCATCAGCACAATATACAGCGGCAGGATATTGAAGTAGCCGAGCTGATGGGTGAGCACCGCGAGTCCGGCGAGGCCAGTTGCGGGCGAGGCGAAGACGTAAGACCGCCCGTGCGCCTGTATCAGCGTGTCGACGCCGCTCAGCCAGAACGCCGCCGCGAAGATCGCCAGGGCAACCAGGGTCAGCGCGATATGCACGCCGTAGAGCTTGAGCGCGCGCTGCAGGCAGCCGCGCGCGACCGGCGCAAACCCGCGGGTCAGCGCGCGCGGCGCATAGACCATGCCCACCGAGAGGCCGGATATGAAGACGAAGGCCTCCGAACTGTCGGACAGGCCAAAATTTCTGGGCGTCACGGATTCGAGCAGATTGCCGGGGATGTGATCAACAAGGATCGCGATCAGCACAGCTCCACGCCAAAAATCGATATCGCCAACACGCTTTGCGTTCGCCATGGGACGCTCATTACAAAAACGGCGCCACCCCACCTGTTGACCACTATCGACCCAAGGGCCGACGAATTTGTGGTCCTGTCGTTAAGGTTACCTTGAGGTTAAGAACGCGAAGAAGAGGGAAAGGTTCATTAACCTTCGCGCCGTGTATTTCGCAACGACGGAGCGCGCCAGATTACGGCGTTTCGATCGCCCCGCAAAATCACGTTTCCGGAGCGATCGCTCAGCCGGCTTCGATCAACTTGGCCGCTTCGTCGCGCTCGAAAAGGTAGAGGAGGAGCCTGAGCGCGCGGCCCTCTTCGCTCGCCAGCCGGTGCTTGCGTTCGAGCGCCGCCTCAGCCTCCGCGCGCCCCCGGGCGAGCAGGCCCCCGTGGACTTCGAGCCGCGCGAAGCGAAAGCCGGGCGCTCCCGCCTGACGCGCGCCGAGCACGTCGCCCTCGCCGCGCAGGCGGAGGTCCTCCTCCGCGATGCGGAAGCCGTCTTCGGTCGCCCGCAGCGTCTCGATCCGCGCCTTCGCGGTCTCGCCGAGCGGCCCCCGGTAGAGCAGCAGGCAGCTCGATCGGCCACCGCCGCGGCCGACCCGGCCGCGCAATTGATGCAACTGGGCAAGACCGAACCGCTCGGCGTGCTCGATGATCATGATCGTCGCCTCGGGCACGTCCACCCCGACCTCGACGACCGTGGTCGCGACCAGGATCCGGCTGTCGCCGCGCTGAAATCGCTCCATCGCCGCGTCCTTGTCGGGGCCCGCCATCCGACCGTGCATCAGTCCGACCGCATCTCCGAATATCGACCGCAAGGCGGCCGCACGGTCCTCGGCGGCGGCGACGTCGAGCGTCTCGCTTTCCTCGACCAGCGGGCAGATCCAGTAGGCTCGCGCGCCCTGCGAAAGCGCGCGCGACAGTCCCGCCACGACCTCTTCGGTCCGCTCGATCGGCATGGCGCGTGTGTCGATCGGCTGTCGCCCGGGCGGCTTTTCGCGCAGCGCCGACACGTCCATGTCGCCGAAATAGGCCAGCACGAGCGAGCGCGGGATCGGCGTCGCCGTCATCACCAGAAGGTCGACGGCTTCGCCCTTGCCGGCAAGCGCGAGCCGCTGGCGGACGCCGAAGCGATGCTGCTCGTCCACGACCGCGAGGCCCAGGTCGGCGAAGGCGACGGCGTCCTGAAAGAGCGCATGCGTGCCGACGACGATGTCGAGTTCGCCTGCCGCCAGCGCCGCCAGCGTTCCGCGCCGCTCGGGCGCCTTGTCGCGTCCGGTCATCAGGGCGATGCGCAGGCCGACGCTCGCGGCGAGCGGCGCCATCCGGTCGAAATGCTGCCGCGCCAGAACTTCCGTCGGCGCCATCATCGCCGACTGCCGGCCGGCCTCGACCACTTCGGCCATGGCGAGAAGCGCCACGACCGTCTTGCCCGAGCCGACGTCGCCCTGCAGCAGCCGGATCATGCGCTTCTCGGCCCGGAGATCGGCTCGGATGTCATCGAGCGCTTTGCGTTGCGCGGCGGTCAGCGAAAACGGCAGGGCCGCCTCGAGCCTGCGGCCAAGCGCGCCCTCGGAGACGTGGGCGCGCCCGGCCGTCTCGCGCATCCTGGCGCGAACGAGCAGCAGGGCAAGCTGGTTCGAGAACAATTCATCGAAGGCGAGACGGGTCACCGCGCGCCCCGCCGGATCGACGTCCTCCGGGGCTGTCGGCCGATGCATCGCATGGAGCGCGTCGGCGAAGGAGGGCAGTTTCAGCCCCTCGATCGTGTCGGCGGCGATCCATTCCGGCAGCCCGGGCAGGCGCTTCAGCGCGCCATCGGCGGCGCGCGCAATCGTTCGCTGGAAAAGGCCCTCGGTCAGCGCGTAGACCGGCTCGACCGCCGGCAGGCGGGCGAATTCTTCGGCATTCAGAACCCGATCGGGATGAACGATCTGCCGGACGCCGTCGTAGAGTTCGAGCCTGCCGGAAATCCAGCGGGTCGCGCCGATCGGCAGGCGTCCGCGCACCCATTCGGGGTTGGTCAAAAAGAACACCAGTTCGACGTCGCCGGTGTCGTCCTCTACCAGCACCTTGAACGGCGCGCTTCGAACGAAGGTTTTGCGACCCCCGGTGCTCCATAACCCTTGCCTGGAACGTGACGATCGTCCCGGGAATGGCGTCGCGGATTTTCGGCCGGGAGCGCCGGTCGAGCGTCGCATAGGGCAGGTGGAACAGCACGTCGAGGACGCGCGCGCCCTGCGGCCGGTCGAGCAGGCGATCGAACAGTTTGGCGTTCTTGGGTCCGATCCCGGGAAGCGATGCGGCCGGGGCGAACAGGGGATCGAGGAGCGACGGGCGCATGACGGCGTTATAGCAATTCCACGGGCGTCGGAACTCAGGTGCTGCAAATTCGGGACGAAACCGAAGGGGCGCGGCTTTTGGGGCCGGTCATCCGGCATCTGTAAACCGGATGGTCGCTTTCAGGCTCGGAAAAGTCCGCACTGCGGCACCTCTTTGTTACAGTCCGCCGGTCTCGCTCCCGGCGCGGGAAGCGGGATCAGCCGCGGGAATTCGCATTATGCGATGTCAGATGCAAAAAAGTAGGTAGGGAAGCGGCGCGGCCCCAACCAATAAAATTTGCAGGATCGTGCTACGCTTCCACCTTAATAAGTCCCTGTCATATCAAAGTGCTTCTGTTCGATTGGAAAGTGGCTAAGAGATTTACCCGTAATTGGTTGGCATCACATATGCGTAAGCGGAAAAGTTAATGCCCGCTGGTTAGGATTTTGCAAAAATGAGCGAAGTAAACAATAGCGCGGATATTTTCCATATCTTGCGTGAGATGTGGCGGAAGCATATTGTGGACAATGTTCCGATTGAGGTAGACTTGTGCTTTAATTGTGGGGTGGGCGACTGCGTCGAGGATGGGTCCAAAGAGTGCGCCCGGCGAAAGGCTCACGCGGCTGAACTTCGGCGCCTAGCGGCGTGAGCCTCGACACAGATCCGCCGGACCAACCGCGTGGACAGACGCGGATGACGTGGTAGATCGGGGCGAGCAAATGGGGGCGACCACCGCCGCCCCCATTCCAAGCTTGCGGCGTTATGGGGTCGAGGCCTGCCCCTCACGGCATCGAGCAGACCCGATTTCCGGCTATGAGATCGCAATGCCCCAACACTGCCGGCTGCGGCGCGACGTGGCTTTCGTAGCTGTACGGGGGCGTGCCCGTCGCGGGCGCGACCGTATTGCTCATGACCGGCGCGCCCGTCATGCCGAACGCGTTGAACGGCATCGCGACGACCGCGAACGGCGCGCCTACGATGGCCCCGATCGGGCCGCCATATCCGTATCCATAGCCCGCGGCCGAGCCCATCTGACCGGAGGAGCAGACCCGGTTACCCGAGATAATGTCGCAACTTCCCACCGCGCCGGGGTGCGCGTGGGTGTCCCGATAGCCATAGAGCGGCGCGCCAACGTCGTTTGCGACAGTCGGAGCCGGTCCGGTGTATGGGTAGGGATAGGCGGCGACCTGAGCCGATGCGGCTGATGCAACGACGCATAACGAGGCGGCTGAAATCAACGCTGTCAGTGCGTTTCTCATGACATGTCTCCGAATGTTCCGACACCGAACGGCCTTGTCGGTCGACAGCGGCTCTTCGGACGTCCGTCCAAGGCTTCAAAAGCCGCAGGACTTGTGCCGAAACAACGCCTGCGCACGAAGCCGGTTCCCGCGTGGGTCTTCGATCGCCGCGCCACGCGTTCAACTCCTTGTGAAAGCGTGATAATTCCACACGCCTCCCGGCGCCGCGGGGGTCGAAGTTTCGCTTCGCCTCCGACGCCAAAATGTGGCGAAAACATGTCGAGCGCGGCGACGAAAGCCGCCTGCGAATCCAATGTCGAGCGCAACGCCTTGAAAACGCCTGTCCGTCTCAAAAATTGCGGGTCATTGCGCCGCTACGGGGCCGACTTCGACACGAACCGCAGTCAGCCCAGAGGACTCTCGTCGGCGTCCGCCTCCTCCGCGGACCGGGGCGCCTCCTCGTTCCCGAACGACCGAAAGCGCCGGGCCCGTTTCTTCGGGTAGATCCGTAAGCGCTTGACGTCAAAGCCCGGCGCGCTCCAGCCGTGCACGGCCTCGTCGTAGACGCGCTCGTCAGGGGGCGTGTCGGCGCCGAGCAACCGCCGGCGAAACCAGAGCTTCATGACCAGGTCGTCGATCGATTCGAGGCAGTCCGATATGGCAAGGCACAAATCGTCGATGTCGCCTTTCCCCATCGCGACCGTCCGCAGTTCCGCTGCGCCGCTCGCGGTCTTGCGCGTCGACGTTTTGTAATGCCCCTCGACCCCCTGGGTCGGGTCGCACAGGAAGAAGCAATGCACGACGTCGTTACGCGCTTCCCGAATCTCGTCGAACAGGGCGCCGGTCTGAGTCCCTTGAGTCCAGAGCCGGCGATCCGGCCAGTCGGCGAGCTCCTGCTTCAGGAGATTGGCGAACAGCTTGACGAGCGAGACGTTGCCCATGCTCGCGATCACGAGTTCGCCGACGTCCTGGTCCCAGCCGGCCGCCACCCAGACGAGCGAGGCGAATTTTCGTTCGAGCGCGTTCCAGCCGAAATTGATGAAACCGATGCTGGCGAGATGCTCGTCGTCGAGGCCGGTCCATTGCCGTCTCGCCATGGGGCTGTTGATGAACACGCGAGCCTTCCCTCTTCGCGGCGATCCCGAGTGTATGCGTGTTCTATGATTAGCGCGAGCGGCGCGACGGAGGAAAGTCGTCGCGCAGACTTAATCGTTTGGTCGTGACGCGTCGAGGCCGTCCCCCGCGGCCGCGCGCGCAAGCCGAACGAAACCCGCGACCTCGACTTCCTCCGCCCGGCGTGTCGGCTCGATACCGGCCTCGTCGAGGAGCGCGGCGGCGTCCAGTCCGCGCGAGGCGGCGAAGCCCTTCAGCGACTGGCGCAGCATCTTGCGCCGCTGCCCGAAGGCGGCCTGGGTCGCGGCGGACAGAAGGCGCGAATCGCACGGGTCCGGCGCCGCGCGCGGAAGGAGCTCGACGACGCTCGAGACGACCTTCGGCGGCGGAGTGAAGGCGGCCGGCGGCACGTCGAACAGGATACGCGCCTGCGGATCGCCACCCGGCGAGAACGGCGAGCCGCCCGTAATCGGCGCGCTCCGCGGGCGTGGCGACGATGCGCAGGGCGACCTCGCGCTGGAACATCAGGGTCAGCCGATCGAAGAACGGCGGCCAGGGCTCGGCCTCCAGCCAGCCGGCCAGGAGCCGGGTGCCGATGTTGTAGGGGAGATTGGCGCAGATCCGGATCGGCGCCCCGCCGGCCTTGGCGATCAGCGTTTCCGGCTTGATCGTCAGGGCGTCGGCGGCGATGACCTCAAGGCGGCCGGGCCAGTGCGCGCCGATCTCGGCGAGCGCCGGCAGGGCGCGTTCGTCGCGCTCGATCGCGATCACGGACTTGGCGCCCTCGGCGAGCAGCGCGCGGGTCAGGCCGCCGGGGCCGGGACCGACCTCGACGACGACGACAGCCTGCGAGCGGGCCGGCTGCGCGCGCGATCTTGGCCGTCAGATTGAGGTCGAACAGGAAATTCTGGCCGAGCGCCTTGCGCGCGTCGAGACCGTAGCGCGCGACGACTTCGCGCAACGGCGGCAGACCGTCGGGGGCAAGCGTCATCGCGTCAGCCGGTCGGCGAGCCTGAGCGCCGCGATCAGGCTCGCCGGATTGGCGACGCCGCGACCGGCGATGTCGAAGGCCGTGCCGTGATCGGGCGAGGTGCGAACGAACGGCAGGCCGAGGGTGACGTTGACGCCGTCGTCGAAGGCGAGCGTCTTCACCGGGATCAGGCCCTGATCGTGATACATGGTCAGCGCGACGTCGTATCGCGCCCGAGCCGCGGCATGAAACATCGTGTCGGCGGGCAGCGGGCCGAAAGCGTCGATCCCTTCCGCGCGCATGGCTTCGATCGCCGGCGCGATGGTCGTGATCTCCTCGCGTCCCATCGCGCCGCCCTCGCCGGCGTGCGGATTGAGGCCCGCGACGGCGAGGCGGGGGCGGGCGAGGCGGAACCGGCTCTTGAGATCGCGGTCGACCACCCGCGCCGTCTCGACGATGAGGTCGCGGGTCAGCGCCTTCGGCGCCTCCGCGAGCGCGATGTGGATGGTGACCGGCACGACCGCCAGCGCCTCCGACCAGATCATCATGACCGGGTAGCGCAGGCGCTGCCCCAGGCGGCGGGCGAGCTCGCCCAGATACTCGGTGTGGCCCGGAAACCGGAAGCCGGCCTCGTAGAGCGTCGCCTTGGCGATCGGATTGGTGACGACCGCGCGCGCCACTCCGGCGCGCACCGCCGCCTACCGCGCGCTCGATCAATTCCAGCGTCGCGGCGGCGTTGGCGGCGCTCGGGCCGTCCGGGCTCGGCCGCGACGGGATTGGCCGAGCGGCACGACGGGCAGGCCCGCGACGATGACCGAGGCGGCGTGCTCGGGGTTCCGTCTCGATGATCGGCGCGGCCCGAGCCGATCCGCCGGCCGACTTCGGCGAGATGGCTCGGCGAAGCGAGAACGAAGAACGGCGGCGTCGCCGGGCGCGCGCAGACGCCAGGCGGCGAGCGCCAGCTCGGGACCGATCCCCGCCGGATCGCCCATCGTCATCGCAAGCGGCCGGTCTTCGACGGTCATACTAAGGGCTCCGGCCGCAAAGTCGCGCGCATCATAGGCCGACGTTCGCCCTGACGTCGCCGAGCGTGCGCAGGACGAGCTGGAACATCAGCGTCTGGTTGCGCGTCGCAGGAAGATAGGTCAGCGGGCCGCCCGCATATTCCGTGAAGGCGGCCGGCGCGCTGGTGCTTGACGAATAGCTGACGGTGAGGGTGGTGCACGCGTCCTTGTAGCCGAGCCCGAACGAATAGCCGATCGGGTAGAAGACCGGCGTCTCCTGCCCGGGGATGTCGTAAAAGTGGCGCGACATGTCGAGTACGAGCGATCCGTCGACCGTCCAGCGATCCTGGAACTTGTAGGAGGCGTTGCCGGTCAGGCCCTCGCGCGGATATTCCCAGCCGAGCGCCGGCTGCGCCGCATAGAGCGCATAGTCGACGCTTCCGGTGACGCCGGCGAGGGTCGCCTTGGCGATCGCGTCGAACCGGTCGAGCTGGAACGTCGAGCTGTCGAACTGCTGCTTGCTGAGGAGCGAGATCGGCGCCGAGGTCGGCTGGATCATCTCGCCGGCGACGAAGTTGGAGAACGTCTTGTCGAGGCCGGACTCCATGCCCGGTGTTGGCCATGTCGTAGAGCGTGTACGAATTCTGCCCCGCGACCTGGATCGACTCGCCCGCGACGACGTTGGCGTGGCCGCCGTTGGCGAAATTGGCGGTGTACTGGAGCGCCGTAGTTGAGCCGCGTGCCGCCCTCGATGCGGTCGTAGCCGGAGAATTTGTTCCAGGCGAAGAGGTTCGTCTCGTCGAACACGAGGCTCTGGGCGTCCTCGTTCGGCTGGATGCTGGGAATGACCTCGCTCGGACGGACGATGAACTGCGCGATCGGCGTGATCGTCTGCGAGCCCCACGAGTTCGTGAGCGCGAACGGATACTGGTACTCGAGGCCGAAGCCCGCCATGCCGCGCGCGAACGCGCCCTGATCACCGCCCGAGAAGAACGCGGCCTGGCTGGAGTTGGCGACCGTGCTCGTTCCGAGCACGCTCGCGTAGGTGATCGACCCGGTTTCGTTGAGTTCGGTCGCTTCGCCGTCGAGACGGGCGAACACGAACGGCTTCCACACTTCGCCGATCGTATCGATGTAGCTGCGCTGCCAGGAGACCTGACCGGAAGCGCGCGTGTAGTCGCCGGCGATGCTGCGGAGCATGCAGGCGCCGGGATAATAGGTGTGCGACGTATTTGTTGCCGACCGCCGTCTCGCAGACGTTGTAAAGGTGGTAGGCGTTGTCGAAGGTCTGCAGGCCGGTCGACTGGAACGCCGCGTTGGTCTGCGTCGATGTTGGCGATGTTGACGTCGACCGTCGCCTCGCCGCCGATCCCGTTGGTGCGGTCGGCCGGAAGCATGAACACGCGATTGTAGTCGAATACCGGCACGGCCTGAGGCAGGGTGCGGTTGTCGTCGTTCGCCGTCGTGCCCTCGAAATGATAGGCGCTGAGGTCGAAGAAGCTGTGGTCGGCCTGGCCGCGCAGATAGATCGACGAGACGATGTCCTGGAAATAGTAGTTGCTGAAGTCGATGCCCTGCAGCTTGTAATCGTTGGCGAAGAACTTGTCCGACAACCAGGTCCCGTTCCAGCCGAACTGCCAGTCCTGATTGAGGAAGAAGTTGCCTTTGGTTTCGACCGACCCGCGCATCCGCTGATCGCCGGCGCCGTAAGGATAGACCGGGAAGGCGCCGGGCTCCTGCTCGTCGATGCCCGTCACCTTGATGCTGTACTGGCCGTTGGACAGGCGCTGGCGCCAGTCGACCTCGCCGAGGAAGCCCTGCTTCGACAGGTAGGTCGGGATCAGCGTCAGATCGTAGTTCGGCGCGAGGTTGATGAAATAGGGAATGCTTATTCCGTACCCGAGGTATGCGCCGGAAACGAACTGCGGCGCGAGCACCCCGGTCTGCTTGTTGACCGTCGAATCCGGCGACGAGAAATACGGCATGTAGAAGACGGGAAAGCCCCAGACGAGCATCTGGGCGCCTTCGTAATAGACCGTGTGGGTCTCCTGGTTCTCGATGATCTTGGTCGCCCGGACCTGCCAGAACGGCGGCCGCTCGGGATGGTCCTTGCAGGGTTCGCAGGCGGTGTAGGTTCCCTTTTCGAGGACGGTCACGTCGCCGTTCATCCGCTCGCCGCGCGGCGAGGTGAAGCGGGTCTTGTCGGAGGTCAGCGCCTGGACGCTGTCGATGAAGCCGTCGCGGAAATTCTCGCTGAGCTCGAACCGCGTCCCGTAGACGATGTCGCCGTGCTCGTCGGTCATCTTGGCGTGACCTTCGGCGTAGACGCGCTTGGTGGCGCGGTTGTAGACGACGCGGTCGGCCTGCAGGATGCGGCCCTGGTAGAAGAGCTGGACCGAGCCCTCGCGCCGTCACGGTGTTCTTGTCCTTGTCGTAGATCAGTTGTCGGCGTCGATGACGAGCTTGTCGGCGCGGCTTGGCGGGCGGCCGACGGGGGAGGCGCGGCCTGCGCGGCGTCGGCGACGCGGTCATGCGCCGACAGGCGAACGCAACGCAAACGCGACCGCGCCCAGAGCGCGCGAGACGGGCCCAGGAACGCCGGCGCTCAATTTCGCTCAAGCGGAGGAGCTGACGGCGGAACCCATCAACCATCCTCTTGGTGCAGCAAAACGTATACGCCAAACAAGCACCCAACGAGCCCCGGCGACCAGCCCGCCGCGACCGCGCTGATGAAGCCGGCCTCGCCGAGATCGTTGATCACTTTCGTCGCCACATAAAGCACGAACCCGGCCGCGACGCCACCGGAAACCATTATCTCGACGCCGCCCATTCGGAAGAATCTTAATGAAAAGCAAGCGGCTACGAGAACCATGGCGGCCAGCAAGCACCGGGCGGGCGAGAAGCTCCTGAAATTTCAACTGATAAGCGGTCGGGTCGAGTCCCGCCTTGGCGGTCTGCTCGGCGAGCCCCGGCAGCCTCCAGAACGACACGGTCTCCGGCGCGACGAACGCCTGGGCGACCTCGCGGCGATTGAGGGTGGTCGCGAGCAGATAGGTCGAGACGGCAAGCGTCTCGAAGCCGGGCGTGACGACCTTGGCGTCGTGCAATTCCCAGTAGCCGTCATGCAGCTCGCCCGAGGCGGCGTCGACCCGCTCGATGAAATTCCCCTGGTCGTCGAAGTTGAACACCTCGACGCCCTTGAGCTCGGTTTCCGTCCGTCCTCCTTGCCGCGCGCGTGGATGATCGCCTGACCGTCGACGCTCTTCTGCCGGAGCCACAGATCGCCCCACGGATTCGACCGGCCGCCGAAGACGCTGTTTTCGATCGCGTCCGACCTCTGCTTCATCCATGCCGACGCCGGATTGTAGAGCGGCGACCGAAAGAACGCCGATGCAGCACGATGACCGAGGACCGGCGGCGCGAGAATCTGCCAGACCGAGACGCCCGCGGCCCGCGCCACGACCAGTTCGAGCTTCCGGGACAGGTTGAGGAACGCGATCATCGAGCCGAACAGCACGGCGAACGGCAGCGCCTGCTCGGCGACCGTCGGAGTTCGCAGGAAGGACAGGAGCGCCATCAGCGGCGCGGTCGCCTTGGGCGCGTCGCCCGAGCGGCGCAGCATCTCGACGAGATCGACCGCGTAGATCAGCGCGAAGACGAAAGCCGAACGCCGCCAGCACCGTGCGCGCGAAGCGCCCGGCCAGATAGAGCGAGAGCGTCCGGCCCGATCATGCGGGGCTCGCTTCGACGCGGCGCCGAATCGGCTGCGGAAAACAGCCGCTGGCGGAAGATCATCGCCAGCGCGCCGCAGAATGGCCGCGATCGGGATCGCCCAGACGAAAAAGGCCGCCGCGGGGATCGCCGACCGTCAGCGTCGTCGCGGCGATGCCGAGGCCGCGAATGCGCGACGAAGGCCAGAATGGCGCCCCCGATCGCCAGACCTCGACCCTGCCGGGTCGTGCGCGCCTCGCCCAGAGCGGCGAAGGCGATGAGCCCGGCGACGAGCGCGTAAAGCGGGCTCGCGAGCCGATCGAGCAGCTCGCTGCGGATGTGGCCCGCCATGGCGGCGTCGGCGCGGTCGTTCGCGCTCGGCGACATCAATTCGGCGGTGCTGCGCTCGCGCGGGCGCTTCACCGTGGCCATCGCCTGGGAGAACTGGGAAAGGTCGATCGTGTAATCGTCGAACGCTCACCATCGCAGAATCGCCGGCGGCTTGCGGGCCGCAGCAGCACGCCCTTGCTCAGCTGCAGATAGCTCGAGCCGTCCTTCTCGACGGTCTTGCCCGCTTCGGCGATATAGGTCGAAACATGCGTCGGGATCGCGCCGGTCCTGCATGAAGACGCCGCGCAACGCCCCGTCGGGGGTGCGTTCGCGATAGTGGAAGACGAAGCCGAGGGTCAGGTCGTTGAACGCTCCGGGCCGGGCGAAATTGGAGATGAAGTCGGCGCGGACGAAGGTCGTCAGGTTCTCGATCGCCCCGAAGCTCCAGGGCAGAACCTGCACGTAGATCGCCGCGACGATCGCGAACACCGCGATCGAGAGCGCGGTCGATCGGGCGCAGGAGCCGGGCCGGCGACACGCCTGCGGCCGCCATCACGACGAGCTCGCTGTCGCCGTTGAGCTTGTTGAGCGTGTAGAGAATGCCGGCAAAGAGCGCGACCGGCGCGATGACGGCGATCAGGGAGGGCAGCGCGAGTCCGGTCATCAGAAGAAAGATCAGGATCGTCTGACCCTTGCTGGTCAGGAGATCGATCTGACGCAGCGCCTGGGTGATCCAGATGACGCCCGTCAGCACGACGAGCCCGGTTAGTGAAGGCCGTCGCGGCGGTTCTCAGAACGTAACGCTCAATCCGACTCATCGACGCCGCTTCGTCGCGCGCGGGCCACGCGCTCGGTATGCCGCGAAAGCGCCTAGCCCGGTCGGACCGCCGTGGCAAGGCGATGTTTCCCGGCCGACTGCCGGCCAAAGCCCGCCCGCTTCAATGGCGCTCGAATCGCGGCATCTTGTTGACGGGCCCGGCAAACCCCCGATATCTCGACGCTCGACGCTCCTTGCACGCGGCGCGGGCAGCGATTCGCATCCGGACATGGGAACGCGTTGAGATGAGCGAGCGCCGCCGTCAAGATTGCCTTTGGCCCCCTCGCCGCGCCCAAAGGCGGCGCGTTCGTCGTCTTTGTCGGAGCGGACATGAAGCCGGCCGCCGCGGTCGCCGCGCAGGCCGGCGATCTCGAGCCGCTGATCCGCGCGGCCGCCAAGGCCGCCAACTTCAAGGGCGCGCAGCGCACGGCGCTCGACATTCTCGCGCCCTAGCGGCATCGATGCGTCGCGACTCCTCGTCGTCGGCGTCGCGCCGGGCAAGGACAACGCGCCGCTGGATTTCGTCATGCTCGGCGGGTTCGTCTTCGGCAAGCTCGGCGGGCGCGCAGAAGGTCGAGGTCGCTTTCGAAGCGCCGGCGGGTTCCTGGGACGGCGCCGCGGCGGCCGATTTCGCGCTCGGGCTTCGGCTGCGCGGCTACAAGTTCGACAAGTACAAGACGCGCAAGAAGGAGAACGACGAAGAGAACGGCGGCGCGCCGGAGTTCGTCATCGGCTCGGGCCACGCCGCGGCCGCGCGCGCCGCCTGCGCATGCAGCGCTTCGCGGTCGCCGAAGGCGTCGAGATCGCGCGCAACCTCGTCAACGAGCCGCCGAACGTCCTGTTTCCCGCCGAGTTCGCCGATCGGGCGAAGGCGCTGGAGAAGCTCGGCGTCGAGGTCGACCATTCTCGACGAGAAGGCGATGGCGAAGCTCGGCATGAACGCGCTGCTCGGCGGTTGGGCGCGGATCGGCGCGCGACAGCCGGCTCGTCACCATGCGCTGGAACGGGGCGCGCGCGAAGCGCGCAAAGCCGGTCGTCGATCGTCGGCAAGGGCGTCTGTTTCGATTCGGGCGGCATCTCGATCAAGCCGGCCGCCGGCATGGAGGACATGAAGGGCGACATGGGCGGCGCGGCCTGCGTGCGTCGGCCTCTTGCACGCGCTGGCGGCCCGCAAGGCCAAGGCCAACGTCGTCGGCGTCATCGGGCTGGTCGAGAACATGCCGGACGGGGACGCGATCCGGCCCGGCGACATTCTCACCTCGATGTCCGGACAGACGATCGAGATCATCAATACCGACGCCGAAGGGCGGCTCGTCCTTGTCGGACGCGCTCTGGTACGCGCAGGAAACCTTCAAGCCGCGCGCTGATGATCGATCTCGCGACCCTGACCGGCGCGATCATTGTCGCGCTCGGGCAGGAATACGCCGGGCTCTTCTCCAACAACGACGAGCTCGCCCAGCGGCTCGCCGCCGCCGGGCGAGGCGACGGGCGAGAAGGTGTGGCGCATGCCGCTCGGCCAGCCCTACGACAAGCTGATCAATTCCAAGTTCGCCGACATGAAGAACACCGGCGGCCGGCACGGCGGGTCGATCACCGCGGCCCAGTTCCTGCAACGGTTCGTTAAGGATACGCCGTGGGCGCATCTCGACGTCGCGGGCGTCGCCATGGGTTCGCCATCCTCGGACATCAATCCGTCCTGGGGCTCGGGCTGGGGCGTCAGGCTCTTGAATCGTCTCATCGCCGACTCCTACGAGGACTAGGATCGGTGTCGGGACGAGGGCTGGGAGATCAGGATGCGGCTTCGATTCGACGGTCTTGGCGCTCGCGCTCGCGGGATGGGGCGCGCGGCGCGGACCCGGCCTGGGCGATCGCGAGCTGCGACGCCTTCACCGCGGCGCTCGGACCGGCGCGAGCGACATGGGCGTCGATTTCTCGCGCGCCATCGTCGTGTCGCGCACCCGCTCCGACGCCAGCGTCTTCGACGTGACCACCAAGGTCGACGTCGACGCGACGCTCAGCTGCCGCGGCGACGAGTTCCTGCGGTTCGAGGCCCGCATCGGCGAGCCCGCCAACGCCCGCACCTCGACCAATTTCGAGCGCTTCCAGGCGGCGGCGCTGAAAGCGGCGCTGGGCTGGGATGCGGCGAAAAGCCGCGGCGTGCTCAAGGGCATGAGCGCCGACGCGCGCGAATACCTCGACGCCTCGCGCCAGCGCGGCGACGTCTATATCGCGGGCAAGACCGAAGAGCACGTGCCGGGCGGCGTGTCGCTCGGCCTGATGGCGACCGAATTCGGACCGGACCTTCGTCATCGTCGGCCCGGCCGGCGAATAAGGCCGAGACGCGCCGTTGGGCGAGTTCCGCTTCCATCATCTCGAGCGGCGCCGCGTCGACCAGGCGCTGCCCGACCTGATCGAGCGGCTCTACGCCGGAGGGCCGGCGGCGTCGTCGTGCGCGCGCCGTCGACGGAACTGGTCGAGGCGCTGAACGACCGGCTGTGGACCTATGACGACGCGAGCTTCCTGCCGCATGGCGCGCGCCGGCGACGGCGACCCGGCGACCCAGCCGATCTTCCTCACCGACAGGATCGAGAATCCGAACGGCGCGACCGTGCTCGTGCTGCTCGCGGGCGCCGAGACGAACGCCGGCGACGCCGCCTTCGATCTCGCGGTCCGCCTGTTCGACGGCCGCGACGGGGAGGCGATCCGCGAGGCGCGGCGCGAGTGGAAGCGGCTCAAGGACGAGGGCTTTGCGCTCAGCTACTGGCGCGAGGGCGACGACGGCGGCTGGGAGAAGGCGCGCTGAGCGCGCGGCGTCGTTTCCGATTCGGAATCGAGGGTTTTCAAGGGATTGCGGTGCCTTTTCCGATCTTACGCCCGTCCAGAACGATCAGGTCCTCGCGCGCAGGCTGAGTTCGATCATCTCGCCGGCAGACTGCCGGACGAGGCCGGCGGCGTTGAAAACGTCGGCGAGCAGAACCAGTTTGTGAATCGCTTCACCGCGCGTTGTAGACGCGCTCGGCGAGCGCGTCAGCCCTGATCAGCGATCCTGAGTGTGGCGAGCGCGACGATGGCGAGCGCGGCGACGATCACCATCGCGAACGCCGCGCGAAGGCTCGATGCCGATGCGACCGCGCCGAACAGCGGCGGGCTGATCAAGCCAGCCGTATACGCCATCGACGCGGCCGTCGCGACGCCGATCGAGGGCGAGGGCGCGGCGCTCGCGCTGGCGCTGAACACCGCGGGAACCATGTTTGCGACGCCGAGGCCGATCAAGCAGAAACCGAAAATCGCCGCGGCGGGCGTGGCGAAGGCGACCGCAAATCCCGACCCGACGAGGATCGATCAAAGCGCCGGAGACGATGACGGTGGCGCTGCCGTGGCGGCGCACGAACGAGTCGCCGAACGCCCGCCCCAGAAACATCATCAAGGCGTAGGCGGAGTATCCGGCCGACGCGACGGCCGCGGTCGTCCTGAGTTCGCTCTTGAGATAGAGCGCACTCCAGTCGGTGACCGACATCTCCGCAAACACCGCGAGCAGCGCGATCATCGCGAGCGCGATCAGACGGCCATGCGGAAGGGCAAAGGTGGTCCCGAGCGCGTGCTGGTCGCCAACGCCGATACGCAGGCTGCCCGATCGCCGCGATAAGGAAACAGAGCGCCGCTTCGACGCCGAGCTGGATCAGCGGCGAAGCGCCCGTCGAAATCAGGAGGCCGCCGATCGCGCCCCCGATCAGGCCCCCCGCGCTCCAGGACGCATGAAAAGACGACATGATCGCCCGTCCCCAGGCCCGCTCGATGACGCTTGCGTGCGCATTCATCGGCACGTCGACGAGGATGTTCGCGAAGCCGAACAGGAAAGCGCAGACGGCGAGCGCCACGGCGGGCGCCGGCAAGACGCTGGTCGCGGGCAAAGCCGCGAGCAGGACGGCCGAGAGCGGACCCGAGACCCGCAGCGTTCGCCCGGTACCGCCGACCCGCGCGGGGAAGCAGGCCCGCCACTGGCATCGCCGCGATCGCGCCGACGCCAGCCGCGAGCAGAATCAGCGAAAGTCCGCCCGTCGGACAGCGAAACAGCGCCTTGACCCCAGGAATTGCGACCGCCCATGCGCCGATCGCGAGCCCGTTGGCGAAGAAGATCGCCGTCACGCCAATCCGCGCGCGCACACGCGGACCGCGCTTTGAAAACTCGTAGGCGGCATCAAAACTCGTCGTGTTGAGCAAAGGCAATCCCTGATTTTTGGTTTCGTATCGTCCGCCGCGGGAACCCTTCTCCAGCTTGCTGGGGAAGGTGGCGCCGTGTGGCGTCCGAAAGGACGCCCGTCTGTCTACGGGCTATGGCGCCGGATGGGGTGTGGCCAACCGCCTTTCGTCCTTCTCGGGTTGCGCGACCGTTAGCGCGAAAACCTTCTTCAGACCATTCCTGCTTCCCGCACCCCATCCGGACTCCGCCTTCCCACTTGGTGGCGCAATCGCGCCGATTTGGCAGTTTGGATTGCAATCGCGACCTTGTTTCTTCGCCAGTTTTCACGAAACAAGATTCCCATGAGCATTCCGACAGAACATCCCTATGACTTCGATCCGACCCATGGCCTCGGGCTCGAGGAGTTTCGCGCGATAAGGCCGCCTGACTTCGACATATTCTGGCGCGCGCGCTATTCCGCTGCGCTGCTCGTGAATCCGGAACCGCGGCTGCTTGAGGTTGGCGCGATTGCCTCAGGCGCGTCGCGAGGCCGGCGGCCCTTGAATTTCCTCTGCCTGGTGGTCGCCGATGACGTTCCCATGTCGGCTTCCGCTGCGCAAATTCGGGGCGAGGGCGACCGGTCCGGCCGCCCGAGCGTTGCCCCCGTCATATTTTCGCGCCATTTTGCGCAGCGATGGGCGCGCCCTCGCGTCTCCCGAGGGGAAACCATGTTCCGATATCCGTGCGCGCCATCCTGACCCTGATCGCGGTCGCGCTCGTCACCTTGCTGACGGCGGCGCTGATCGTTCCTTATCTCATTGACTGGTCGGCGCATCGCGCGGACATCGCGGAGCGTCTGGAAGCGATCACAGGCGGCCGGGTGACGCTGAGCGGGCCGGTGACGCTGCGGCTGCTGCCCACCCCCTATCTCGAGATCGGCGCGGGGTCGGCCGAGATGCCGGGCCCCGACGCGCCGAGGCTCGCCTTCGAAGGAGCGCGGCTGGAACTCGCCCTGATCAAGCTCGCGAGCGGCGCTTTCCGCTTCAACGATGTCCGGCTCATCAAGCCGGTCCTGACGCTAATCCGCGCAGCGGATGGCGCGCTCATCCTTCCCGCCGCGGCCTCGACCGATCCCGACGCGGTCGGCGCCGACCGATTCTCGGTGCAGCACGGAACGATCCGGATCGCCGCCAAGGGCAACGCGCCCGGATGGACGATTTCGGGGGTCGAACTCGACGGCGACGCGCCGACGCTCGCCGGGCCGTACCACATCTCGGGCCAGGCGTTGGGGCCCAACGGGGCGCCGGTCGTCTTTCGCCTCGCCTCGGAGAAGGCGGGGGCGGGCGGCGCGCCGGTTCGTATCGCGATCGAAGCGGGGCCGGCCTGGCCGGCGCTCGAATTCGACGGCAGGCTCACGCGCCTCGGCGCCGACGGGCCGGCGGCGCTCGGTGCGGCGATAATCACCGGGACTTCGCCTGGCGTCGACGGTCCCCTGCCGTGGCGAGCCACCGGGAAGCTCGTGGCCGATCTCGATGGCGCTACGCTGACGGGCGCGGAATTCCGCTTCGGACCCGAGGAGCGCGCGCTGCACGCCGAAGGATCGGCAACGCTCGCGTTTCGCGGCGCAGCTGGGCTCGCGATCGACGTCAAGGCCGGGCAGGCGAATGTCGACAGCTTGCTGCGTCGCAAGGGCGAGGATGCGGTCCCGCCGTCGCGAGCTGTTGCGGCGCTCGCCGCCGCGCTCGCCCCCGCGCTCGATAACGCGCGCGCGTCTCGGCTCCACGCGCATGTCGCGGTCGAGACCGCCATCCTCGGCGGCGATACGCTTTCCGGGCTCTCCGCCACGCTTGAATTCGAAACCGGGCGCCTCGACGACCGTCCGCCTTGAACTCGGCCTGCCCGGCGATAGTCGCATCAAGGCCGAAGGCGTGGTCGAACTGGGGATCGCGGCGAGGTTCCTGGGCGCGATCGATTTTTCCACCGCGGATCCGGGGGGTCTCGGCCGCTGGGCGGCCCAGGGCGCGCCGGAACTCGCCGGATGGACCGAGGCGCTCGACGAAGCCGTTCCGGCGTCCTCGAGCCTTGCCGTTGCAGGCCAGGTTGAGGCGGCGACGGTCGGCGTGTCGGGTGAGGCTCTGCGGATCGCGCTCGGGCGCTCGGTCCTCTCCGGCGCGCTCGCCGTCACCCGGCCGGTCGGGACCGACCCCGGCCGGATCTACGCCGATCTCGCCGCCGACTCGCTCGACCTCGACACGTTGCCGAGCCTCGCCGCCGCGCGGTCGCTCGTCGGCGACTACGACCTCTCCCTGTCGCTCGACGCCAAAGCGCTCAGGCTTGCCCATGTCGGGGAGGCCGAAATCGAGGGCGCCTCGCTGGCGCTGAAGGTCAGCAGAAACCGTGAGCGGCTCACGCTGGACCGCCTCGCGATCACCGGCCTCGGCGGCGCCTCGGTCGAAGCGACCGGCGCGGCCGGGCCGCAAGGGATCACGGCGGCCGGACGCGTCGACGCCGAGAGGCTTGGCGATTTCGCCGCGCTCATCTCGCGCCTCGCGCCCGGCCCATGGACCCGGACCCTGGTGCAGCGGGCGCCCTTGCTGTCGCCGGCGTCGATCGCCTTCGAGGCGCGTGGCGGCCCTGTCTCTGAAGGGGCTCCGGTCCTCGAGGCGCTGAAGGCGTCTGGAACGCTGGCCGGGACCAAGGCCTCGCTCAGCCTCAATCCCGAGGGCAAGGGGGATGGACAGACCCTGTCGATTGCCCTCGATTCCCCCGATTCCGGCGCGCTCATGCGGCAACTGGGGCTTGGCGGCCCTGCGGCGCCCAGCGCAGCGGCGCTCAAAGCGAGCCATGAGAAAGCCGGGCATCTGACTCTCAACGCCTCGGGGACCTCGGCCTCCGGCTTCGACTTCGACGCCGCGGCCACGCTTGCCGGCGCCACGCTTGCCGGGCGCGGCCGCTATGCGCCGACGGCGGAGGGCGATGACGCGCGGCTGTTCGGCGCGCTGAAAATCGGAGGCGACGATATCGCGCCGTTCGCAGCGCTCCTCGGCCTCGCGCCGACAGGCGCCCCCGTCGGCCCCGTCGATGCGTCGGCAGACGTCACCCTTCGAGGCGCGCGCTGGAGCTTTTCACGCATCGCCGGCGCGGTCGCAGGGGTCAAGGCCAGTGGCGCGCTTGCCTACGAACCGACCGTGGAAAACGCCGAAAGGATCGCAAGTCCCGATCTTCAGCGCGCCGAGGATGCGGTCAACGGCCCCGCGGGCGCGCAGCCGGCGGCGCCGGCGGCCCTCACGGGAGACGTGTCGTTCGACCGTCTTCGCCTCGCCGATCTTGCGGCGCTTGCGCTCGGGCCGCCACAAGCGGCCGGCGCGGGCAAGACCTGGCCGGAGGCGAAATTCGCCGCCCCGCCGCTCACCCCGCCCGCCGCCGCCGTGGGGGTTCATGTCGGGACGCTGATCCTGGCCGAAGGGCTCGCGGCGCACACGTTCTCGACCAGCCTCCATTTCGATCGGGGGCGCCTCGATCTCGATGACGTCGCCATGCGGGTCGACGGCGGCGCCGTCTCAGGCCACGCAACCTTGCGGCGCAGCGGCGAGACCGCGACGATCGACGGCGCCCTGGCAGTCGAGCCCGTGCCCGTCACTCGGCCGGGCCTTTCCGGCCGAATCGGCGCCCGTCTCGACTTTGCCTCGACCGGCCGGAGCCCCGCCGCGTTGATTGCCGGTCTCGCCGGCTCCGGGACGGCCGAATTCGCGGGCGCCACACTCGCGCGCAGCGATCCCTCCGCGCTCGATCGCGTCGTGGCTCAAGCGCAGGCGCCCGAGGCCGAGATCGACGAGGCGAACGTCGCCTATCTTTTCGCCGCCGCGCTCGACAAGGGCGCGCTCTCGATCCCCGACGGACCGGCGCCGCTCGCATTGAGCGCCGGGACGATGAACGTCGGCCCGATCGCCGTGTCCTCTCCGCATGGCGCCGCGACGCTGAACGCGAGTTTCGACCTCGCCCATCCGGCGCTCGAGACGCGGCTTGCGTTCACAGTTCCCGCGAGCGGGCTCAAATTCTGGTCTGGGCCGAACCCCAGCGCGATCGTGACCGTCGAGGACGCGCTCAATGCGCCGAAACGGCGCATCGACGTCGCAGGCCTTGCTGCCGGGCTCGCGACCCAGGCGATCGCGCGGGCATCCGACCGCATCGCGACCCTCGAGTCCGACATTCGCGAGCGCGCGTTTTTCAACCGGCGGCTGAAGGGCGAGCGTTTCCTCGATCGCCGCAACGCGGAAGTCGAGGATTGGCGCGCCGAGCAAGAGCGCCTGAAAGGGCTTGCCGAACATCTCGCGGGGCAGAGGGCGGAAGAAGCAAGGATAGCGGCCGAGAAAGCCGCGGCCGATGCTGCGGTCGAGAAGGCGGTTGCGGAGAAAGCCCTGGCTGAGAAGGCGGCGGCTGATAAGGCCGCGGCGGATAGGGCGGGCTCATCGCCGGAACGCCAGCCGGAGACTCCCGAAAAGGCCTCGGACCTCCCGGGGTCGCCTACCGACGCCCCGTCCACCGGCCGCGACGGCGCCGACCCGAACGAGGCGCCGGCCGCGCTTCCGGCGCCTCCGCCCCGGCCCAAGCCCCGGCCGCCCGCCGCGCAACCGGCGCCGCCTGCCGAGCCCACCGCGGGCGGGCTTTACTGATCCCCGGGTCGGGCGCTCATCGCGACCGTTTCGAGGACGAACACCCTGAGCGCGGACGACAGGTTGGCCCCTCCGCGCGCCGCGTCGACCTCCGCGACGAGGCCGTTGACGGACATGCCTCGCTCCACCGCGATTGTCTGCAGACGCCGCCAGAACGCATCCTCCAGCGAAACGCTGGTGCGGTGACCGGCGACCACGAGCGAACGCTTGACGACGCGGGCGGTCCGGGACTCACTCGCCATCGGGGCGGTCGAGCCGGTGAGAGTCGAGGCCACGCTCGACCTTCTCCCGCTCGGCCTTGATTTTTTGCCGCTCCGCCTTGGTCATGCCGAAAGCGGCGCGGTTTTTGGCCGCGGCGTCGGCGGCAAGCGCGCCCCCGCGACGTTTGCGCGCCTGACGGAGATTGACGACATCGCCCATTGGGTCCGTCCTGGTCGTCTATTTCTTGCTATTTCTTGCTTTTGCGGAAAGCGTCGATCGACACGACCTTCGCAGCCGCAGTCTCCTCACCCTTGTCCGTCGGCGCAGGCTTGGCGGAAACGGGCGCCGCCTTTTCCGGCGGATCCTGTTTCGCGGGAACGCGCTTCAACTCGGCGGAGACCATCGGAGCGGGCGCGATGTCCGTCGCCGAATCCTCCTCTGCGATGCGTGGTTCGAGCTTGAACCCGAAGGGAACCGATGGATCGGAGAAGCCGGTGATCGCGTCGAACGGAATGGTCAGGCGCTCCGGTCTGCGGGAGAAATTGAGGCTGACCTCAAAGGCCTCCTGAGTGACGACGAGGTCCCAGAACTCGTGCTGCAGGATGATCGACATCTCGTCGGGAAAGCGCGCCCTGATCGCCGGCGGGACTACGACGCCCTGCGCCTGGGTCTTGAAGGCGATGTTGAAATGATGGTCCCCCGGGAGCCCCGTCCGCGCGGAATCGGCGAGCACGCGGCGCACGACGGCGCGAAGGGCGTCCTGGACGAGGAGATCATAGCGGATGAGGTCGGTCGACATGCGTGAGGGTCCGCTTCCGTCCTAGACTTATCCGAGCGTCCCGAGCGTTGCAAACCGGACCCCATTGAAGCGTCGCCGCCTCACGCCCTCGCTCGAACAGGCTGCGGGCCAACGGAAAAAGGCTGCAGCCAGGGAAAAAAGAAGTGGAGGCTTCTGTTGCCAGGCGCCTCCTGACCCCGCCTAAAGGTGCAAACCCTTAGGACTTGAATCCCAGTACCAGCACCGCATTACGCGGCGAGGGCCACCGGAGCATAGTTGTCGTTGGCAACTATAGGTTTGACCCGATAACGGCGGTATCATGCCGGGCAAAAGATCGTCCTTTGGGTCCCCCGTCGAACCTATTTCGCCCCCGCCTAAACCAGCGTCTCGCGCTGGCTTGGGTGGAGGCGCCGGGTACCGCCCCCGGGTCCGAAAGACTTATTTCGACGCCGATTTATCGCCATAGCCGACCTTGCGGCCGGCAGCGCCCAATATAGGCGCCTAAGCGAGGATAGGAAAGGGGGGCGCCGCCCCATCCTCGCCCCATCTCTCGCCGCTTCATGCATACCGGTCGCGCCGCGGGTCCGAGTTTGCGTCAGGAGACCAGCGACGGCGCGAATTCAGTGGACGTTTTCCTCTTCTCTATGTATGCGTCGGCGTGAGGGTCTTGGCGCGGTCGCCAATGGGGTCGCTGCCAGAGTGTCGGTCGGGTCGCGCACGCGGGGGCGGATCCACAGAAATCGACCGGACGCAGACAATCGTCGTTAACGTGTGGGTTTTACGCTCAGCTCGGTTCTCGGCAGTCGCGCGAATGGGATCGTAGGAGAGTCGCTCGTGTCTATCAGCCAGGTTTTATATATCTTGTGGCGCCGCGGGTGGATTGTCGCATTGACTTTTCTGTTTGCGTTACTGGTCGCGGTCGGCGTCCTGCTGTTCGTTCCGGGCCGCTATGACGCCGCCGCGACCGCGAGCATCGATCCCGGCAGCATCAATCCCGTGACCGACAGCGGCACCACGTCGTCGTCGGCAATCGCACTGACTCAGGGAAACCTGATCGAACTCGTACAGAGCCAGCGGGTTGCCCTGGATGTGGTGAAGCGGCTGAACCTGACGGGGAATCCAGTCATTCAGGCCCAATATCGCAACTCCAACTCTTTCGGCCGGCAGAGCATCGACGACTGGATGGCGGCGACCATTGTGAAGAACGTCGATCCCAAGTTTGAATTGGGAACAAACGTTCTGACCATCAAGTACAAGACCGGCGATCCAAAGCAGGCTGCTCTCATCGCCAACGCGTTTCTCGCCGCGACGATCGACGCATCGATCGCGATGAAGGCCGCCGCCGGCGATCAGACGGCCCGCTGGTTCTCTCCCCAACTCGACGAATTGCGCAAGGATCTTCAGGACGCGAGGACGGCGCTCGAGCAGTTTCAGTCGCGGACGAACGTCGTCGCGCCATCTGCCCAGGGCGACGATTCGGAGACCGCAGCGCTTATGGCCGTCACCTCGGACCTCGCCGGCAACCGCGCTTTGCTGACGTCCCTCCAGAGCAGGCTCGCTTCCGGTTTGACGGATCTGTCGAGCGATCCTTCAGATCCGGACCTGCAGCTCATCAACTCGCTGAAAGAAAAAATCTCGACCACGCAGGCTGAAATCGAGGCGGGTAAGAATTCTCTCGGTATGAACAATCCGAAGATGGTTTCAGCCGCGGCCAACCTTGCAGCGTTGCGTAAACAACTGGCGGACGCCATCGAAAAGACGAAAGAACATGTAAAGGACAAGATCGCCACGACGCAGAGCCAGATCGCTTCGCTTGATGTATCCAAAGCGGAGGCCGAGAAGACCTTGATTGCCGCCCAGGCTCAGCGGGACCGCCTTGGCGATCTGCAAAGAGACGTCATGTTCAAACTTGACGAACTCAATGCGCGCGAGCGGGCGGCCGCGCAGGCGAGACTTCAGAGCAAGTTGACCTTCGCCGACATCGCCGTCCTGGACAAGGCCACGCCTCCCGTCGTTCCTGCGTTTCCGAAGCCGCTCATCGTCATCCCGGTGGCGGTCGCGGGCGGGCTTGCACTCGGCATCATCCTGGCGCTCATCGCCGAGGCGACCGATCGACGGGTCCGAGTTCCCACCGATTTCCTCGCCGCGACTTCGGCGCCGCTGCTGGGCGTTATCGAGGCCTCGAGGCGGCGCAGGCGGCCTCTCGTCGGCGGTCGCCGCGGCGGACTGCTGACCGCCAGCTGAAGTTCGGCCGGTCCGGCCTTGAGATTGGGAGACGTCGGGGCAGCCTTCCACCCATGAAATGGAGCATGACGCCGAGGTTGCGGCGCTTGTGGATGCACCATCGGCGCGGCGAGAATGGAGGCGGCGTCGGCCCCCTAACGCATTGCAGCGTTGTCCCCATGAGACGCACCCGAAACTAACGCTCGCGCGATGTCGCAGGCGTATCGCCCGCGGACCGCGGCCGAGGCAAATGGGCGCGAAATGGGCGCCGCAAAAGAAAAGCGGCCCCGAACGGGCCGCTTTAGCAATCCGCTATGCGCGAAACCGCGCCGCGGACGGACCGTTGGACTCGATCAGCCGACGGTGGACATCACCGACTGGCGCACGATCGTCTCGATGTCGCCGCGGCGGATGCCGATGTCGCTGAGTTCGCGGTCAGTGAGCTGGCTGAGCTCCCTGACCGCTTCGCGGTAACGGCGCCAGGCGGAAAGCTTCTCGGATATCGTCTTGAAGGTGGACATTGTCGTCTCCGGGTTTTTCAGGGAGCGACCGTCAGGGCCGCTTTGCTGCACTGCAAGATAGGTTGACAGGGCTTCCTCGGGTAGGACCCGATCGTGGCGGCAGTCATGCATTCAACGCATATCAAACTTAGTCAAAAATTTATGTGTTCCAAATCTCGCCGCCGATATCCGCTGACTTCAGACGCGCGACTGGCGCATAGGGCGCTTCAGCCGACCCGCGTCGGACGCGGCCGGCGACGCCACGGCCAACCGGTTGCTTCCGATATTTGGCTGTGACTTCAATGGAATGGCCAAGAGCCAAGCGTTTTCAGACCGACATCGGTCCTTCACAATTGAGTCCCAGCGAGTCGAATGGCGGGCACTAATTCATCTGGATAGAGTTATGTATGGTTAGCATGTATGACATTTGTGCGGCGCAACATCCGCCGGTCCCGCCTGCGCCGCTGCACCTTGCGGCGCATCGCCGCAACCTTTCCTTGAGGGCATGGGCCTGCGCGGACGGGTCGCAGACTTGGACGTTTCCCTCGCGCCTTCTATGGCCTACACTCTTTTGCGAACTTGATTTTGAGCGCGCGAGCGGCGACGAGACGGTCGCGCCCGCTCAACGCAAGGAGCCTGTATGGACAACATCATCGCCCGCGTCGCGTCGGCGGCGAACCTCACCCCCGAGGTCGCGCGCAAAACAGTGGCCTTGCTTGCCGATTTCATTCAGCGGGAGGCCTCCGAGGAGGGGGTCAGGGACCTGTTCGACAAGGCGCCGGAGCTGAAGGCGATCATCGCTTCGGGACCGTCGACGGGCGGCCAGGGCATGGGATTCGGCCTGAAGGGTCTGATGGGCATTGCGACCGGCGCGATGGGCGGCGGAGGCCTGATGTCGCTCGGCGGCGAGTTGATGGGCCTTGGGCTCAACATGGACCAGATCCAGATCGCAGGCCGGGAAGTGTTCGCCTACGCGCGCGAAGTCGCGGGCGATCAGACAGTCGGCGAGATCGCCGCGTCGATTCCGGGCTTGTCGCAATTCATTTGACGGAGGTGGGGCTCGTGGGTGCTGAGGCGGAGGTTTTCCCGGCCTGGACAGAGGCCGACTGGCGCAAGGCCGCCGAAAAGGCCCTGAAGGGCGCAAGCCTCGACAAGCTGGTCACGCGCACCGCCGACGGACTCCGCATAGAGCCCGTCTATCAGCCTGGCGACGGCCCGAGGGCCTTGCGCGCCGGCGGACCCTGGCGGGTGATCGCGCGCCTCGACCACCCCGACGCCCGCGAAGCCAACGCGCAGGCCCTCGAGGACCTCGCGGGCGGCGCCGACGGCCTGCAGGTGGTGTTCACAGGGGCGATCGGCTCCTATGGCTTCGGCCTCAAGCGATCCGATCCGGAAACGTTGAGTCTGGCGTTCGACAATATTCAGTTCGACGCCGGAACCCGGTTCGAGCTCGACCTCGGGCCGAACGGTCCGGCCGAGGCGCTGGCCTTCGCCAACCATATTCGGGACAAGGGCGCGGAGCCCGCGATCAGCGCCGTATCGTTCGGTCTCGATCCCTTCGCCGCCGCGTCGCATGGACCCTTTCCGTCCGGCTGGGCCGGTCACGTCAAGCCTTATGTCGACGCCTCTCTCGAACTGAAGGCCGGGCGGTTCAACGGCCCGTTCTTCGTCGCCGACGCGCGCAGCGTCCATGCCGCCGGCGGATCGGCCAGTCAGGAGCTCGCCTTCGCGGTCGGCGCGGGCGTGAGCATCCTGCGCGCGCTCGGCGAGGCGGGCGTCTCGCCCGACAAGGCCCGCGCGCATGATCGCCTTCCGTCTTGCGTCCGACGCGGAAGAATTTATCGAGCTCGCGAAGTTCCGGGCGCTGCGCATCCTGTGGGCGCGGGTCGAGGAGGCCTGCGGGCTTTCTCCGCGCGCGGTCGCAGTTCAGGCGGAGAGCGCCTGGCGGACGATGACCCGGCTCGATCCTTACGTGAACGTGATGCGCGGATCGATCGCCGCCTTTTCGGCCGGCCTCGGTGGTGCGGACAGCGTGAGCGTGCTGCCGCATTCCGCTCGCGGTCGGCTTACCCGGCGGTCTGGCGCGACGGCTCGCCCGCAACGGACAGCTCGTCCTCTTGCGCGAATCCCATCTCGGCTTCGTCGAAGATCCGGCCGCGGGCGCGGGCGGCTTCGAGGCGCTGACCAAGGCGCTCGCCGAAAAGGCCTGGGCGCTGTTTCAGGAGATCGAGGCCGAAGGCGGCCTTCCGGCGGCGCTTGCCAATGGCGCCTTCCAGCGCAAGGTCGCGGAAAACCTCGGCGGCGCTCAAGCGCGATGTCGCGCAGGATCAAGGCGCCGATCACCGGCGTCAGCGCACACCCGAAGCTCGACGAAGCGCCGGTCGATCTCGCGTCCGGCGCGCCGGATGCCGGCGCCCTATGTCGGCGGCGGAAGGCGCGCTTGCGCCGGTTCCGCCTCGCCGAGCCTTTCGAGGCCTTGCGCGATCGTTCCGATGCGGCGTTGAAGACGCGCGGCGAGCGCCCCAAGGCCTATCTCGTGGCGATCGGACCCGAGCCCGTGCACAAGCGCCGCGTGGCTTACATGCGCGACTGGCTCGAGGCCGGCGGCGTCCAGCCCGTCTATAACGGCGAGGCGGCGACGCCGGAGGACGCCGTCGCCAAACTCGAGGCGAGCGGCGCAGGAGCTCGCCTGCCTGTGCAGCGACGACGACACTTACGCCGCGCGCGCGGAAGCTTTCGCTTCCGCGATCAAGGCCGCGGGCGTGAAGGGCCTCATCTTCGCCGGGCGTCCCGGCGAACTCGAAGCGCGCTTGCGCGAGGCCGGCGTCGACGACTTCATCTTCATGGGCGGCGACGCAATCGCCGCGCTCGAAGGTCTGTACAAACGCGTTGGCGTCTAGTGCGGCGGCGATTCGGCAGAATCGCTTCCAGCTCCGGACGCTCTTGAGCTCGCGGGATTTTTTGCGGAAAGACGGCGGTCTTTTCGGATCCCGCTCTAGGTTCGAACTGGGGCGAAAGCCATGAGCGTGATCCCGAATTTCTCCAAAGTGCCATTCAGCGTCCCGGCGAACCTCCCCGAGGAGGGCGACACACAGACCTGGACGACGCCGGAAGGCGTCGAGGTCAAGTCGTTCTATGACGAGAGCGATCGCGCGGGGCTCGACTTCTCGCACGATTGGCCGGGCCTCGCGCCGTTCCTGCGCGGGCCCTATCCGACCATGTACGTCGCCCAGCCCTGGACGGTGCGCCAGTACGCCGGCTTCTCGACCGCCGAGGAATCGAACGCCTTCTATCGCGCCAATCTCGCCGCGGGCCAGAAGGGGCTCTCGGTCGCCTTCGATCTCGCGACCCACCGCGGCTACGATTCCGATCATCCGCGCGTCGCCGGCGACGTCGGCATGGCCGGCGTCGCGATCGATTCGATCTACGACATGCGCACCCTGTTCTCCGGCATCCCGCTCGATACGATGAGCGTGTCGATGACGATGAACGGCGCGGTGCTGCCGGTGCTCGCGCTCTACATCGTCGCCGCCGAGGAACAGGGCGTGCCGATGGCCAAGCTGACCGGGACCATTCAGAACGACATTCTCAAGGAGTTCATGGTCCGCAACACCTACATCTACCCGCCGGCGGCTTCGATGCGGATCGTCTCCGACATCTTCGCCTTCACCGCGGCGAACATGCCGAAGTTCAACTCGATCTCGATTTCCGGCTATCACATGCAGGAGGCCGGCGCGACGCAGGACCTCGAGCTGGCCTACACGCTCGCCGACGGCATCGAGTATGTTCGCGCCGGAATCGCGGCCGGCATGAGCGTCGACCAGTTCGCGCCGCGCCTGTCGTTCTTCTGGGCGATCGGCACCAATTTCTTCATGGAGGTCGCCAAGATGCGCGCCGCCCGCAAGCTATGGGCGGGCATCGTCAAGGGCTTCGGGGCCAAGGTCGACAAGTCGCTGGCCGCTGCGCACCCACAGCCAGACCTCGGGCTGGTCGCTCACCGCGCAGGACCCGTTCAACAACATCGTCCGCACCCTGATCGAGGCGATGGCGGCGACGCAAGGGCACACCCAGTCGCTGCACACCAACGCGCTCGACGAGGCGCTGGCGCTGCCGACGCCGTTCTCGGCCCGCATCGCCCGCAACACCCAACTCTTCCTGATCGAGGAGAGCGGCACCACCCGCGTCATCGATCCGTGGGGCGGTTCCTACTACGTCGAGCGCCTGACGGCGGAGCTTGCGGCGCGCGCGCAGAGCCACATCGACGAGATCGAGTCGCTCGGCGGCATGGCCAAGGCGATCGAGCAGGGCCTGCCGAAGCGACGCATCGAAGAGGCCGCGGCGCGCACCCAGGCGCGCATCGATTCCGGTCGCCAGACGGTCATCGGCGTCAACGCCTTTACGCCGCTGATCGAGGGCGAGCTCAGGGTTCTCAAGGTCGACGCCGCGGCCGTTCGCTCGATGCAGATCGAGAAGCTGAAGCAACTGCGCGCCGAGCGCGACGAAGCCAAGACCCAGGCGGCGCTCGAGGCGTTGACCGAGGGCGCGCGCGGAACCGGCAATCTGCTGCAGCTATCGGTCGAGGCGGCGCGCGCCCATGCGACGGTCGGCGAAATTTCTCTGGCGATGGAGAAGGTTTTCGGGCGCCACATCGCCGAGACCCGCGTGATTTCCGGCGTCTACCTTGCCGAGTCCGGGGCGGCGTCAGAATCCAATGAGCGCGTGATCTCGATGGCGCGCGCCTTCGAGGAGAACGCGGGGCGCCGGCCGCGTATCCTGGTCGCCAAGATGGGCCAGGACGGCCATGACCGCGGCCAGAAGATTATCGCCTCGGGGTTTGCCGATCTTGGATTCGACGTGAAGATCGGCCCGCTGTTTGCGACTCCCGAGGAAGTGGCCGCGCTCGCCAAGGAGTCGAAGGCCGACATCGTCGGCGTGTCGTCGCTCGCGGCCGGGCATCTGGCGCTCACGCCTGCGCTGAAAAGCGCGCTCGGCAAGGTGGGGATGGGAGACGCGATGATCGTCGTCGGCGGCGTCATTCCCGAACAGGACTTTGCGCCGCTCAAGGCCGCCGGCGCCGACGCCATCTTCCCGCCCGGGACGGTCGTCCCGCAGGCGGCGCAAAGTCTGATCGAGAGCCTGAACGAACGGCTCGGCTTCGCTCAACGCGCGCCAGCCTGACGCCCGTGGAAGAAAGCCGGCGGGCAATCCCATAATGACGCCGTGTGTCTCTCCGGGGACGCATCGAGTGCGCTGGTTGAGCCATATCGACACGGAATCCGTGCTTTCTCGACGGCGCCGGTTTTGCCATCCTCTCAACGGGTGCGGCCGTGGATAGGATGTGAGGCGCCTGATGAGCGCTCCAATTTCGGAAATCGTCGATCGCGTTATTCGCCACGCGCGGGAGATGTCGACAACCGTCGGCTACGATTGGGCGACGGCGCGCGAAGCGCTGCGGCGTGTGCTCGCCGATCTCGAAGCGCGCGACCCCTGCGATCCGAGCCTTGACCGGCTGCGCGCGTTCATCGCCGCCGACGAACCGGCGAAAGCTCCAAATAGACGCCGAAAGCGCGACGAAAGCCCATAAGGTTCATCGTCGAATGCGCAAGCGCATTTTTGCGATTGTCGCCGGCCTTCGGATCGAGTCTCCGGCTTGACTCCCTGCGAGGGGTGCAGAAGTATTTTGGCCGCCTGTCGCCGGTGTCGCCGCGTGTCCCGATGCCGGGAGCGCGAGCGTTTCGATGCGGAGACTCGCTTCGGGCCGTATGGCGAAGCCTTGACGGTGCGGCGCGACGGATGAGGGAGGGGCGGCTCGATGCTGGCGACTGCCAACGGCCGAGGCTTGCGAACTCGAAAATTCGTGACGCGGCGCGGCGCCGAGCTGACTTTCACCGAACTCGGATTGGGCGGGGCGCCCCTTGGCAACCTCTATCGGCCGATGACCGAGAAGGAGGCCCGACTGATGCTTGACACGGTGTGGGCGTCCGGCTGCCGCTACTTCGATACCGCTCCGCTTTACGGCCTGGGGCTGTCCGAAAGCCGGCTCAACGGATTTCTTCGCGCCAAGCCGCGGCAAGCCTTTCTCATATCCACCAAGGTCGGCAGGTTGCTCGACCTCTGCAGCCCGATCGAGCGGTCGCGGCCGAATGCCTTCTTCGAGACGCCTTCGCGCCGGGAGCGCTTCGACTATTCCTACGACGGCGTGATGCGCTCGCTTGAATTCTCGCTCGAACGTCTGGGACTCGATTCGATCGACATCGTGTTCGTCCATGACGTCGATCTGACGACCCATGCTCATAAGGACGCCGTGGACTGGCATCTCGCGGAATTTATGAAGGGCGGCTATCGCGCGCTCGACCAACTGCGCGCCGCCGGCGCGATCAAGGCGATCGGCGCGGGAGTCAACGAATGGGAGGCTGCCGAGGCCTTCGCTGTCGCGGGCGACTTCGACGTGTTCATGCTCGCCGGCCGCTACACCCTGCTCGAACAGGATGCGCTGACGAGCTTTCTTCCGCTTTGCCATGAGAAAGGAATCGGCGTCGTCATCGGCGCTCCGTTCAACTCGGGCATTCTGGCGACCGGACCGAAGGCCGACGCGCATTACAACTATCGCTCGGCGCCCGACGAGGTGAAGGAGCGGGTGCGGCGGATCCAGCAGATCTGCAAAGCCTTCAAGGTCAGGCTGCCGGAGGCGGCGCTGCATTTTCCGCTTGGGCATCCCGCAGTCGTCAGCGTCGCACCGGGCGTGAGCCGCGCGAGCGAAGCCAAGCGCAACGCGGCGATGATGGCGAGGAAACTCCCGGCCGGCTTGTGGCGAACGCTGAAGGCCGAGAAGCTGATCCGCGAGGATGCGCCGACGCCGAAGTGACGGCGGCCGAGTGTCGGCGTTTCCTGTCGGTGGGCGTCCCATGCCGGTCGCGCTCTCAAGCCGGTCGCGAATCAGAACAGGCCTTCGATCTCGCCATCGACGATGCGAATCCGCTCCGCCGCCGGACTGCGAGGCAGTCCCGGCATGGTCCAGATGTCGCCCATCAGCGCGACGACGAAACCCGCCCCGGCGCGAAGGCGTACGTCCTTCACGGTCACGTCGAACCCGGTCGGCGCGCCGAGGCGGGTCGGGTCGTCCGAAAACGAGTACTGGGTCTTGGCGACGCAAATCGGAAGCGCGCCGAAGCCCGCGGATTCGAGCGCGCGAAATTTCGCCTTGACGCTCGCGTCGGCGACGACGTCGTCGGCGCCATAGATCTCGCGCGCAATCGTGCGCGTCTTGTCCCAGAGGCTGAGATCGTCCGGATAGAGGAGATGGAACTGCGATTCGCCCGCGCCGGCGCCGTCCGCCACGGCGTGCGCAAGGGCTTCGGCGCCGGCGCCGCCGTGGGCCCAGTGATCGCAAACCACGACCTTGAGGCCGAACCGGTCGGCGACCGCGCGCTTGACCAGATCGAGTTCCGCCTCCGTGTCCGCGGTGAACCGGTTGATTGCGACCACGACGGGCACGCCGAACTTGTGGAGGTTGCCGATGTGCCGCGCGAGATTGGCGATTCCGGACTTGAGCGCGCCGAGATTTTCGACCTTGAGCGCGTCCATGGCGACGCCGCCATGCATCTTCAGCGCCCGCACGGTCGCGACGACGACGGCTGCGGCGGGTTTGAGCCCGGCCTTGCGGCACTTGATATTGAAGAATTTCTCCGCCCCGAGATCGGCGCCGAACCCAGCCTCGGTGACCACGTAGTCGGCGAGTTTGAGCGCCGCCGTGGTCGCCACGACGGAATTGCAGCCGTGCGCGATGTTGGCGAACGGGCCGCCATGCACAAGCGCAGGCGAGCCTTCGAGCGTCTGGACGAGGTTGGGCTTGATCGCCTCCTTGAGCAGGGCCGACATGGCGCCCTCGGCCTTAAGCTCCTGAGCCGTGACCGGCCGCTTGCCGTAGGTGTAGCCGACCACCATCCGGCCCAGCCGCTCTTCGAGATCGTCGATATCGGCCGAAAGGCAGAACGCAGCCATGACCTCGGAGGCGACCGTGATGTCGAAACCGTCCTCGCGGGTGAATCCGTTCGAAGGGCCGCCGAGCCCGACCACGACTTCTCTCAGCGCGCGGTCGTTCATGTCGAGCACGCGGCGCCACGCGATGCGTCGCTGGTCGAGTCCGAGCGCGTTGCCCCAGTAGAGGTGGTTGTCGAGCATCGCCGCAAGGAGATTGTGCGCCGAAGTGACGGCGTGAAAATCGCCAGTGAAATGGAGGTTGATCGCATCCATCGGCACGACCTGGGAAAAGCCGCCGCCGGCTGCGCCGCCCTTCACGCCGAAGCAGGGCCCGAGCGAAGGTTCGCGCAGGCAGATGATAGCCTTCTTGCCGATCCGGTTGAGCGCGTCGCCGAGGCCGACCGTCGTCGTCGTCTTGCCTTCGCCAGCCGGAGTGGGGCTGATCGCGGTGACGAGGATCAGCTTGCCGTCCTGGCGCTCTTCGCGCCTTGCCCAGGAAATTCGGCTCGATCTTGGCGATCCATCGCCCATAGGGTTGCAGGGCGTCCTCGGGAAGGCCGAGGGCGCCGGCGATCTCGGCTATCGGCTTGAGCTTTGCGGCGCCGGCGATTTCGATGTCTGAACGCATGCGGTCCTCAGTGGTCGTGACTTTCGAGCAATCCTATCTCTCGACAGGATATTCAAGCCTCGTCGACGCCCCACACGCGTCCCGCAGCCTTTTGCGCGCCCGAGAGCGGGCGTAGAATTCGCAATGGCCACGCTCCGGATCACCTTGCTCACGACGGTCAGCCTTGCGCTCTTTTTCGGTCTGGCGATTGCCGGCGCCGGCGGCCCCTCGCGCTTCTTTTCACATCCGCCGCTCGTCGCCCTCCTCTTAGTGAACGATCGCGCTCGGGACCGCGGCTCTCTTCTCCCAGGGCCATATCGGGTCGGGCGTGCGCGAGGATCGCTCGAACCGTTGGGTAATCGCGGCTTTCACACTTCTCGGCTTAGCGCTCGCGTACTTTCCCGCGCTCTGTGACCGCTACGACGTCCTGACGTTCGGCGGCGAGACTGTGCGCTGGCGTCGGCGTCGCGATCGGTGCTGCGGGCGGCATGCTGCGGCTCGCGCCTGTCTTCGTGCTCGGGCGCAGGTTCAGCGGCCTGGTCGCCATCCAGCCGAATCACAAACTCGTCACCGACGGCCTTTACCGCGTCATCCGCCATCCCTCCTATCTCGGGTCTCCTGGCGACCGGCGTCGGCTGGAGCCTGGCGTTTCGTGGGCTGGCCGGGATCGGGATCACCGCAGGGATTCTTTTCGTGCTGATTGCGCGCATGAACGCCGAGGAGCGATTGCTCGAAGACACGTTCGGCGCCGAATACCGGGCCTATCGCGCCCGCACATGGAGGCTCGTCCCCTATCTCTATTGAGACCTGCAGCCGCGGCGCTTGGTTGCCTCGCTTCCGCGCATCCCCTAAACCACCGCCCGGCTACCCCGGGAACCCCTGCCCATGATCCGCTCCGCCCTGATGACCGTGATGACCGGCGCCGCGATCAAGGCCGGGCGAGGCCTCAAGCGCGATTTCGGCGAGATCGGCCAGTTGCAGGTGTCGATGAAAGGACCGGGCGACTTCGTCAGTCTGGCCGACAAGAAAGCCGAAAAGACGATCTACGAGGAACTGGCCAAGGCGCGCCCCGGCTATGGCTTCGTCATGGAGGAAGGCGGACGGATCGAGGGGACGGACAAGAGCCACACCTGGCACATCGATCCGCTCGACGCGACGACCAACTTCCTGCACGCCATCCCGATTTTCGCCGTCTCGATCGCGCTCGAGCGCGAGGGCCAGATCGTCGCTGGCGTCATCTACAATCCGGCCGACGACGACATCTACGTGACCGAAAAGGGACAGGGCGCCTGGGGCGGCAACCGGCGGCTGCGCGTCGCCCAGCGCACCGAACTGTCGCAGGCCGTGTTCGGCTGCGGAATTCCCCATCTCGGCAAGGCCGCGCAGCATCCTCGCTTCAAGGCCGAGCTCGCGGCGGTCATGACCCGCGTCGTCAACGTGCGCCGGCTCGGCTGCGCCTCGCTCGACCTCGCCTATGTCGCGGCGGGCCGTTTCGACGCCTTCTGGGAGCGAGGCCTCAACTCCTGGGACATCGCCGCGGGATCGCTGCTGATCCGCGAGGCCGGCGGCTACGTCACCGACGCGGACGGCGACCCCGACTTCCTGAAGACCGGCTCGATCTGTCGCCGGCAACGAGATCATGCATCGCGAGTTGCTCGCGCTTCTGAAGAACGCGGCTTAACGCGCGCCGGATTTCTGCTACTGTTTTCCGGAGAATACCGGACGATTCGCGTAGGTTCTGGTGGGGCGGTGAGCAGGACTTCGATCTTGCGGCGTGACGGCGAAAGGAGATGAGCGCGGAGGCGCTCTGTCTCGCCGGAGACGCCGCGCTTATCGCTCTTGCGGTGGCCGGCGCGTTCATCGCCGCAAGACCCGTGGGGCGGCCCGTCGTCTATGGCGGGGCGCTGGCCTTGTCCGCGTTTCTGCTTCTTGTCGCGATCGGCGCGCTCGCCTTCGGCGGCGCATGGCGAACCGCTCGTCCTGCCGCTCGGCCTCCCCTGGGTCGGCGCGCGTTTCCATGTCGATGCGCTGTCGGCGTTCTTTCTCATCGTCGTGAATCTCGCCGCCGCCGCCTCGAGCCTCTACGCGCTCGGCTATGGCCGTCATGAGCACGATCCGGAGCGCGTGCTGCCGTTCTTCCCCGCCTTCCTTGCGGGCATGAACCTCGTCCTCGTCGCCGCCGACGCCTACGCCTTCCTGCTGTCGTGGGAATTCATGTCGCTCGCCTCGTGGGCGCTGGTGATGGCGCACCATCGCGAGGACCACAACGCGCGCGCGGGCTACGTCTATCTGGTGATGGCGAGCTTCGGCACGCTTTCGCTGCTGGTCGCCTTCGCACTCCTCGCCGGCCCGGACGGACATTACGCCTTCGACGCGATCCGCGCCGCTCCGCCCGCCGCGAGCTTCGCGATCCTTGCCTTCGTCGCCGCACTGATCGGCGCCGGATCCAAGGCGGGCCTCGCGCCGCTTGCACGTCTGGCTGCCGCTCGCCCATCCGGCCGCGCCGAGCCACGTGTCGGCGCTGATGAGCGGGGCGATGACCAAGGTCGCCGTCTACGCGTTCATCCGCATCGCCTTCGATCTCGCCGGCCCGCCCGACTGGCGGCTCGAGCATACCCGTCCTGATCGTCGGCGCGGCGAGCGGGTTCATCGGCGTCCTCCAGGCGCTGATGGACAACGACCTGAAGCGCATTCTCGCCTACAGCACGATCGAGAACATCGGCCTCATCTTCGTCGGCCTCGGCCTCGCCTACGCGTTCCACGCCAGCGGGTTCGACGCCGCGGCGGCGCTGGCGATGACGGCCGCGCTCCTGCACGCCTTCAACCATGCGCTCTTCAAGAGCCTGCTTGTTCTTCGGCGCCGGCGCCGTCCTGACGGCGACCGGCGAACGGCGGCTGGACCGCCTCGGCGGGCTCCTCAACCGGATGCCGGCGACCGGACTTTTCATGCTCGTCGGCGCCGCCGCGATCTCGGCCCTGCCGCCGCTCAACGGCTTCGTCTCGGAATGGATGATCCTGCAGGCGGTGTTGCTGAGCCCGAGCTTCCCGCAATGGACGCTGAAGATTCTGGCGCCCGCGGTCGGGGCGAGCGTCGCGCTGACGGCGGCGCTGGCGGCCGCTTGTTTCGTGCGGGCTTTCGGCATTCCGTTTCTTGGCCGGCCGCGCAGCGAGGCGGCCGAACAGGCGCAGCGAGGTCGACCGGATTTCGCTCGCCGCGATGGCGTCGCTCGCCGCGCTCTGCCTGCTCGCCGGCGTCTTTCCGGGCCAGGCGATCGACGCGCTGGCCCCGGCGGCCCAGGTCGCCGTCGGCGCGCACATGCCGAGCCAGTCCTCGATCGCCTGGCTGTCGATCGCCCCGATCGCGGCGAGCCGCAGCTCCTACAACGGGCTGCTGGTCGCAATCTTCATCGTCATCTCGGCGACGCTTGGCCGTCGACCGTCATCCATCGCTTCGCCTCGGCCGCGCTCAGGCGCGCTCCGGCCTGGGACTGCGGCTTTCCCGATCCGGCGCCGTCGACGCAATACACCGGCGAGAGCTTCAGCCAGCCGATCCGCCGGGTGTTCGGCCGGCTCGCCTTCGTCGTCGAGGAGCGGATCGACATGCCGCTCCCGGGCGAGACGCGGGCCGCCCATCTCGATCTCAAGCTGCAGCGACCGGATCTGGAACCTCCTCTACCTGCCGCTGATCCTTGTCGTCGAGCGGACGGCGGTTCAGCTCAACCGCCTGCAGTTTCTCACCATACGCCAGTACCTGAGCGTCGTATTCGGCGCGCTGGTCGTGCTTCTGATCGTGCTCGCGTCATGGCCATGATCGTCGATCTCGTCTTCCAGCTCCTGCAGATGACGCTGGTCATCCTGATCGCGCCGCTGCTGACCGGCGTGGTTCGCGCGACCAAGGCGCGCCTTACCCGGCGCCGAGGTCCCCCGCTGCTGCAGCCCTATCGCGACCTCGTCCGGCTCGCGCGCAAGGAGGCGATCGTCGCCGACAGCGCCTCCTGGCTCTTCCGCTTCGCGCCCTATATCGTCTTCGCCACGACCTGGATCGCCGCCGCGCTGATCCCGACCTTCGCAACCGGGCTTCTGTTTTCCTGGTCGGCCGATCTCATCGCCATCATCGCGCTCCTCGGCGCCGGCCGCTTCTTTCTCGAAGCTCGCCGGGCTCGATGTCGGAACGAGTTTCGGCGGCCTGGGATCGAGCCGCGAGTCGCTGTTCGGCGCGCTCGCCGAGCCGGCGATGATCGTCATCGTCTTCTCGCTCGCGCTGATCGCGGGCTCGACCCAGTTGTCGACGGTGGCGGCATACATGGCCTCGGGCGCACAGGGCCTTCGCGTCACGCTCGGCATGGCGCTGGTCGCGCTCATCATCGTGGCGCTCGCCGAAAACGGCCGCATTCCCGTCGACAACCCGTCGACCCACCTCGAGCTCACCATGGTGCACGAGGCGATGATCCTTGAATATTCGGGCCGGCACCTCGCCGTGATCGAACTTGCCGCGATGATGAAGCTTGCGCTCTACGTCTCGCTGATCATCTGCGTGTTCGTTCCCTGGGGCGCGGCGATCGCAGACGCGAGCGTGGCGGACCGCATCCTCGGCGCGATCGTCTATGTCGCGAAGCTTCTCGTCGCAGGCGTGGCGCTCGGCGTGTTCGAGACCAGCATCGCCAAGATGCGGGTGTTCCGCGTGCCTGATTTCGTCGGCGCTGCGCTGATGCTCGGCTTTCTCGGCGCGCTTCTCCTGTTCGTGTCGAGGACCCTGAAATGACCAGGAACTCGGAAATGAGAGCGCGGGAATGAGAGGCCTCGCTTTCGACGTCTCGCATCTGCTCGCCGGCGGCCTCGTGCTGGTGAGCTTCCTGCTGCTCTACCAGAACCGGCTCTACGCGCTCCTCAACACCTTCGCCCTCCAGGCGGTGGTGCTGTCGCTCTCGGTCGCATGGCAGGCCTACGTGCAGGACGCCGACCATCTTTATGTCACCGCCTTCATCGCCTTCGTCTTCAAGGCGATCATCATCCCGGTCGCGCTCCACCGCATCATCATCCAGCTCGGCATCGACCGCGACGTCGAGAACGTCGTCGGCGTCGGGCCGACGATGCTCGCCGGCCTCGCGCTGGTCGCGCTTTCCGAGGTGGTGATGCTGCGCATCGCCAGCGACGCCGACGTGCTCGCCCGCGAGGACCTCGCCTTCGCCCTGTCGGTCGTTCTGCTCGGCCTCCTGATGATGGTCGTGCGGCGTAACGCCGTGTCGATGGTGGTTGGCTTCATGTCGGTCGAGAACGGGCTGATCCTCGCCGGCGCCGGCGCGAAGGGCATGCCGCTGGTGGTCGAGGTTTCCGTCGCCTTTTCGGTGCTGGTGGCGCTGGTGGTGATCGGCGTGTTTCTGTTCCGCATCAGCGAGCGGTTCGAATCGATCGATGCCGAAGCGCTAGACAGTTTCAGGGAAGGCCGATGAGCTTCGCGCCGAACGCGACCGTCGTGCTGCTGGCTCTGCCGTTGATCACGGCGGCGGTGCTCGCCGTGCTGCCGTCGTATCGCCTGTCCGCCGCGTTGAACATGGCAGCCGCGTTCGCCGCGTTCGTCGCCTCCGCTTCGCTGTTCGTCTCGGCGCCGCCACCCAACGGCTACATCCTCATCGACGACCTCAACGTCGTCTTCATCGTGCTCAACACCTTCGTCGGCTTCACCGCGAGCGTGTTCAGCGCCACTTACATCGCGCACGAGATCGAGACCGGCCGTCTGACGCCGACGCATCTGCGCTTCTACCACGCGATGTATCAGTTCCTGCTTTTCTCGATGAACCTCGCGCTGATCGCCAACAATATCGGCCTGATGTGGGTGGCGATCGAGATGGCCACGCTGACAACGGTGCTGATGGTCGGAATTTACCGCACGCAGGCGGCGATCGAGGCGGCGTGGAAATATTTCATCCTCGGCAGCGTCGGCATCGCGCTCGCCCTGTTCGGGACGATCCTCATCTACATGGCGGCACAGCCGGTGGTCGGCGAAGGCGTTCCGGCGATGCTGTGGACCAGCCTCATCGACCATGCGCCGCAGTTCGATCCGACGCTGCTCGACCTCGCCTTCGTCTTTCTGCTGCTCGGCTACGGCACCAAAGTTGGCCTCGCGCCGTTGCACGCCTGGCTGCCCGACGCGCACGCGGAAGGGCCGACGCCGATCTCGGCGGTCCTGTCGGGCCTGCTGCTCAACGTCGCGCTCTACGCGGTGCTGCGCTTCAAGCTCCTGCTCGACGCCAACGCGCGCGCGCTCGCCCCCGGTCCGCTGATGGCGACGCTCGGCCTCGTCTCGGTGGTGTTCGCTGCCTTCATGCTTTACCGCCGCCGCGACGTGAAGCGGATGTTCGCCTATTCGTCGATCGAGCACATGGGAATCATCGTGTTCGCCTTCGGCATCGGCGGTCCGCTCGCCAATTTCGCCGCGCTCCTGCACATGGCGATGCACAGCCTGACCAAGTCGGCGATCTTCTACACCGTCGGCCAGATCGCGCAGGTCAAGGGGACCCAGCAGATCGCCGAGATCCGCGGCCTGACCGTCACCCATCCGCTGCTCGGCTGGAGCCTGGTGTTCGGCGTGTTCGCGATCGTCGGCCTGCCGCCGATGGGCGTGTTCATGAGCGAGTTCCTCATCGTGAGCTCGACCTTCGCGCGCGCGCCGTGGCTCGCGCTCGTGCTCGCCTTCGGCGTCCTGCTCGCGCTCGGCGCGCTCGTGCTCAGATTGCAGAGCATGGCTTTCGGCGCGCCGGCCGGCTCGACTGCGCCGGCGAAGGCGTCGTCCCTGCCGATCTTCGCGCATTTCGCGCTGGTGCTGGTGGCCGGCGTCTATCTTCCGCCCCCGCTGGTGACGTGGTTCCAGCACGTCGCGCAACTCTTGCGATAGGGGGAGAAGATGGACCTCACGCGTCTCAAGTTGCCGTTGCGACCCTCTTCCCCAGCTTGCTGGGGAAGAGGGCGCGAAGCGCCGGATGGGGTGTGGCCCACCGCTGCGGCGCGAGCCAGATTGCGCGACCGTAAGCGCGATCCTTGTCAGACCGTACCTGCTTTCCGCACCCCATCCGGCCTTCGGCCACCTTCGCCGGGCGTCTCTGCGGAGATGGGGAAGATCCGGAGAGCGCCCCATGACCTCCGCTCGCAACTCCTCTTCGGCGAGACCGAATGGTTCGAGGCCGGCCGGCGCCTCGCCGAGGGCGAGGCGACCCTCGTGAGCCTCTGGGGCGACGAGGGGCGGATGCGGCTCGCGCTGCGGGAAGCCGACGGCGGCCTCGCCGTCGTCGATATGCCCTGCGATCGCGGCGCCTTTCCCTCCCTCGCGGCGCTGCATCCGCCGGCCTGCCGGCTCGAGCGGGCGGCCTGCGACCTCTACGGCTTCTTCGCGCTCGGCGCGCCGGACGGCCGCCGCTGGCTCGATCACGGCCGCTGGCCGCTGCGCCATCCGCTTGGGCGGTCGCGCGCCCCACGACGGCGCGCGCCGACGCCTACGCCTTCCTTGAGGCCAGGGGACCCGGACTGCACCAGATTCCCGGTCGGCCCCGTCCACGCCGGGATCATCGAGCCGGGGCATTTCCGCTTTCACGCCGGGGGCGAGGCCGTGGTGCGGCTCGAAGAGCGGCTCGGCTACACCCATAAAGGGCGTCGACGCGCTGATGCGCGGGGCGAGCCTCGACCGCGCCGCCCTGCTCGCCGGGCGCGTCAGCGGCGACTTCGACCGTCGCCTACGCGATCGCCTTCGCCCGAGCCGTCGAGTCGGCGCTCGGCGCCGAGGCGCCGCCGCGCGCGCAGTGGCTGCGCGGCGTGATGGCCGAGCTTGAACGGCTCGCCAATCATTTCGGCGACATTGGCGCCATCTGCAACGACGCCGCCTTCGCCCTGATGCTCGCCCATTGCGGGATCTTGAGGGAACGGACGCTTCGCGCAGTCGAGAACCGCCTTCGGCCATCGGCTGATGATGGACGCGGTCGTCCCCGGCGGCGTCGGCCGTCGATCTCGCGCCCGAAGGCGGTTGCGGCGATCCGGGCGCTGATCGCGCGAGGCCCGCGCGACGTTTCCGAAGCTCGTGCGCGCTCTACGACAACACGGCCTCGCTGCAGGACCGCACGGTCGGGACCGGCGTGCTGCATGCCGATCTCGCGCGCCGGTTCGGCGCGGGGGGCGTCGTCGGGCGCGCCTCGGGTCGCGACTTCGACGCGCGCCGCGATCATCCCTATCCGCCTTACGACACGCTCACGTTCAAGGTCCCGACCCGCAAGGCCGGCGACGTCAACGCCCGCATCTGGGTTCGCATCGCCGAGGTCGGCGAGAGCCTCGATCTGATCGAGACCATGCTGTCAGGTTTGCCTGAAGGACCGGTCCGCGCCGCGCTTCCCGCCACAGGCGGCGCGCGGGAAGGCTTTGCGCTGGTCGAGGCCTTTCGCGGCGACGTGTTCGCCGCCGTTCGCCTTGCCGACGACGGAACCGTCGCCCGCTGCCATCTGCGCGACGCCTCGTGGCTGCAATGGCCGCTCCTCGAGGCGGCGATCGAGGGCAACATCGTCGCCGACTTTCCCTTGTGCAACAAGTCTTTCAACGGCTCCTATTCCGGGTGCGATCTTTAGGATGCGCTACACGCTGCTCCAGGGCCTCCGCCCTCCGTTGACCGAAGCTGGCCCAACCGCCGACGATCCGGAGTTGGCGGCTCTCGCCGCCGCGGCGCGCGACGCCTCGGGGCGGCTACTTGGGCGGAGTCTAGCGATACGGCACGTCGACGCGGGCTCGTGCAACGGCTGCGAACTCGAAATCCATGCCCTCAACAACGCTTTTTACGACATAGAGCGGTTTGGATTCCGCTTCGTCGCCTCGCCTCGGCACGCCGACGTCCTGCTGGTGACCGGTCCGGTGACGCTCAACATGCGCGAGGCCCTGGCCCGCACCTACGCCGCGACGCCGACGCCGAAATGGGTGATCGCGTCGGGCGCCTGCGCCGCGGACGGCGGCGTGTTCGCCGGCAGCTACGCGGTCGCGGGCGGCGTGGCGAGCGTCGTCCGGGTCGACCTCGTCATTCCCGGCTGCCCGCCGAGCCCAGCCGCGCTGATGAAGGGGCTGCTCGCGCTGATGATGGGGGCGAAGCCCTAGCGCCGGAATGCTAGACGCGACGCCGTTCGGCGCCCAGCCGACTCGGGGAAGGCCAGGATCCGGGTAAGCCTTTGATATCGTTCAGAACCTCGTCACAGAATTTACCTAAATGCCGTTTAAGGCATTGAAAAGACTGGGGTTCGGTCAGAATCGCGCTGATCGCCACAGGCTCCAGCTTCAGGCCGCCCCGGGCGCAGCCTAGGCGCAGCCTGCGGAGTTTGACACCCATGAGGTCGATCCCTAACGCTCGCAGGCGAAAGGCGCGATTCCGGCGGTTTCGGACGCGTCATGGAAGCCCATCGCCCATGCCCTTCGCCCGCTATCCGTCGCTGATCGACAAGGTCGTCTTCATCACCGGCGGCGGGTCGGGGATCGGCGCGGCGATGGTCGAGGCCTTCGTCCTGCAGAAGGCGAACGTCGCCTTCGTCGACATCGACGTCGAGGCGTCGAAGGCGCTCGCGGCGAAGCTTGCCGCGGCCGGACAGGCGCCGCTGTTCGTCCAATGCGACCTGACCGACATCAACGCGCTCGAGGCGGCGATGGAGGAGGTCCGCCAGCGGCTCGGGCCGATCGGCGTCCTGATCAACAACGCCGCCAACGACCAGCGCCAGGACGCCGACGAGGTCAGCGAGGAGGACTGGGACCGGGCGATGGCGGTCAATCTCAAGCACCAGTTCTTCGCCGCCCAGATCGCGCGCCGCTCGATGCGCGAACTCGGCGGCGGGTCGATCGTCAACTTCTCCTCGACCGCCTGGATGATCGGCGTCAACCGGCTGTCGGTCTATTCGACGGCCAAGGCCGCCGTCGTCGGCCTGACCAAGAGCCTGGCGCGCGAGTTCGGACCCGACAACATCCGCGTCAACGCCATCGCGCCGGGCGCGGTCATCACCGAGCGCCAGCGCCGCCTGTGGATGAGCGAGGAGGACGATCGCGAGCTACCGGGCGCGCCAGTGCCTCGACCGCACGCTCGTCGCCGAAGACGTGGCGCGGCTCGCGCTGTTCCTCGCCTCCGACGACAGCGCGATGATCACCAAGCAGTGTCTTCCTGGTCGACGGCGGGCTGCATTGACGCGGCGTCAGGTTAATCCGTCCGTAAAATTGAGCTTGATCGACCGGCGCGACCGGCGCATCCTCGCCGATCAACGCGGCCGGACACAAGGCCGCCCGACAAGGGAGAGACGGAATGACAGTTGCGCGCATTCTCGCCGAAAAGGGGCGCGAGGTCTTCACCACGCAGCCGCATCGCACGTTGAAGGAAGTCATCGAGATGCTCGCCGCCAAGGGCGTCGGCGCGGTCGTCGTCACCGACGCGTCGATGAGCGTTCTCGGCATCCTGTCCGAGCGCGACGTCGTCCGGGTCATCGGCCGCCACGGCGCCGCGGCGTTGGACGATCAGGTTCGCGCCACATGACGCCGAAAGTCGTCACGGTCACGCGCGACGACGACGATCGATCAGCATGATGGAGACGATGACGGAAGGCCGCTTCCGCCATCTGCCGGTCGTCGAGGACGGGCGGCTGATCGGCATCGTGTCGATCGGCGACGTCGTCAAGCGCCACGTCAGCGCGATCGACAGCGAACGGCAGGCGCTGCGCGAGTATATCGCGACCGCCTGAACTGCGACGCTCGACGGTCAGCCGCCGGCGGATCTCGATCCGCGGCGCTCGATGTGCTCCGCGATCTCGGCGGCGGCCCTGCGAACCGCCTCGCGGCCGATCGCGATCAATTCGTCGGCGCGGTTGAACTCGAACATGCCGATCTTGCCGACCTTGAGCTGGATCAGGGCGTCGGGCGGATCGCCGGCAAGCCGGGAGCGCATGATCCGGTCCTGAAGAATGTCGAAGGCGTTGACCATCACGGTCATCAGGCCGGGCGGGGCGGGGTCCGGATCGCCCGAAGCGCGCGGCGTTCCGCGCCACCAGCGGGCGATGACGCCGCCCGGGTCGTTTGCCGGCTCGTCGAGCGAGCGGCGGCGGCTCCATCGGACCGAAAGGATCCTGGATCGCCGTGCCGCGCCCGACGCTGTCGCTCGAAATGTTGAACGCGATCACCCGCTCGGCGCCGAGCGCGCGGGCGACGCTGACCGGCACCGGATTGACGATCGCGCCGTCGAACATCCAGCGGCCCTCGATCCGGACCGGCTCGAACACGCCCGGCAGCGCGTAGGACGCCCGGATCGCCTCGACCAGCAGGCCGCGCTGCAGCCAGATTTCGTGCCCCCCGCCGATCTCGGTCGCGACGCCGGCGAACCGGATCGGCAGGTCCTCGATCCGGAGGCCGCCGAGGTCCGCCTCGAGCCTGGCGCGCAGGCGCTCGCCGCCGATCAGCCCGCCGCCGGCGAAGGAGAAATCGATCAGGCCGAACATCCGCCGCCGGGTCAGCGAGCGGGCGAAGGCTTCGAGCATGTCGAGCTTGCCCGCGGCGTAGCAGCCGCCGACGAGCGAGCCGATCGAGGAGCCGACGACGACCTCGGGCCGGATGCCCAGCGCGTTGAGCTCCTGCAGCGCCCCGATATGCGCCCAGCCGCGCGCCGCGCCCGCGCCGAGCACGACGCCGATCCTTGGGCGCGGACGCATCCGGACTCCGCTCGAGCGCGGAGCTCGTGTCGCCTTTCCAGTAGGGCGCCCAGAACATGGAGCTCTTCGAACCTGCCAATTTCGGCGTAGCGGTCGCACGGCAAAACCTACGTCCCTCTCGGACGCCGTCTAGCCAGATGAACGGTTACAAACAGCGCAAATTTGGCGAGTTCCTTATGACGCCTGCGTCAGCCGCCGGCCGTCGATCGCTCGACGAAAGCGAGGCGCGGCCCCTTCGGTTCCGACCTCGACCCGTCGGTAGAAGCAGGAACGGCGGCCCGTGTGGCAGGCGCCGCCGTCGCCGCCGACCCGAACGAAGGCGAGAAAGGCGTCCTGGTCGCAATCGACCCGCATCTCGACCAGCGTCTGCGTCTGGCCGGACGTGTCGCCCTTCCGCCAGAGCGCCCCGCGCGAGCGCGACCAATAGTGGACGACGCCGGTCTTCAGCGTCGCCTCGAGCGCGTCGGCGTTCATGTGCGCGACCATCAGGACGTCGCCGCGCGCGGCGTCGATCGTGACGCAGGTCGCCAGCCCGTCCGCGCCGAATTTCGGCTGGAAGGCGAGACCCTCCTCGCGATCGGCCGCCCCGCTCACGGTCGAACGCGCGCCGCGCAGCAGGCTGAAGAAGCGCATCTGCTCGTTCGGATCGTCGCGGAAAACGCCGCTGAACTGGGTCGTGACGGTCGACGCGCCCTGCTTGCGCACGCCGCGCATCGCCATGCAGGTGTGCTCGGCCTCGAGCATCACCGCGACGCCGCGCGTCTCCAGCGTCTTCTCGATCGCCTCGATGATCTGGGCCGACAGCGCCTCCTGGGTCTGCAGCCGCCGGGCGAAGGTGTCGACGATCCGGGCGAGCTTCGACAGGCCGACGACGCCCCGGCGCGGATAATAGCCGATGTGGGCCTTGCCGAAGAACGGCGCGATATGATGCTCGCAATGCGAGACGAAGGCGATGTCGCGCACCAGGACGAGATCCTTGTAGCCGGAAACGTCGTGGAACACGCGCCTGAGCGGCTTGGCGGCGTCCTCGCGATAGCCCGGCGAACAGCTCCTCGTACGCCTTGGCGACGCGGCGGGGCGTATCGATCAGGCCCTCGCGGTCGGGATCGTCGCCCGCCCAGGCGATCAGGGTGCGCACCGCGGCCTCGGCCTCCTCGCGGCTCGGCCGCGGCGCGGATCGGCCGAAACGCGCCGACGGCGACCGGCTTCAACTTCACGACCTCGTCCATCAAAAGTCCTCGCCGGCTCGGCGGACCCAGCGCGCATGCCTCCCCTGGCTCGATTTCGGCCGGCAGCGCTCCTATATAGGACGCGAACGATGCCCTCCGCCACCCGCAACTGCTCGACACCCCTATGCTTGACGACATCTACAACCGGCGTGTGCTGGAGCTGGCCGCCGACATTCCCGCGGCTCGGCCGCCTGCCGCGTTCCCGACGCGACCGCCAAGGCGCACTCGCGGCTTTGCGGGTCGACGGTCGTCGTCGACCTGGTCGTCAGCGACGGCCGGGTCGTCGACTTCGCCCACGACGTCAAGGCCTGCGCGCTCGGTCAGGCGTCCTCGTCGCTGATGGCGCGGCACGTGATCGGCGCGACGGCCGACGAGCTTTTGGCGCTGCGCGAGACGATGACTCGGATGTTGAAGCAGAACGGGCCGCCGCCGGACGGCAAATGGGCGGATTTCGCCGTGCTCGAGCCGGTCCGCGCCTACCGGGCGCGACACGCCTCGACGCTTCTCACTTTCGACGCCGTCGCCGACGCGCTGGGCCAGATCGCGCGGAAGGCCGCGGAGACCGCCGAGGCGCCATGACCGCGCTCGCCCTTGCAGCCGCGCCGGGCGGCGCATGCGATGATCCGGTTCTATCAGCTCACGCTGTCGGGCCTCATCGGCCGGCAGTGCCGCTATCTGCCGACCTGCTCGGCCTATGCGGACGAGGCGATCGGCCGCCACGGTCTTTGGGCGGGCGCGTGGATGGGAACTGCGCGCATTTGCCGCTGCCACCCCTGGGGCGGCTCGGGATTCGATCCGCCGCCGAGCGACATTCCGGCCGGCGCCTCGTGGGCGCGGCCGTGGCGCTATGGCCGCTGGCGCTTCCGCTGCGACTGAACTGCGATCGAACGCAAACTTGCCTCCGCCGCCCCCGGCCTTTATGGACGGGCGGCATTCCGACAGAGCCGAAGAGATTTTTATCGCATGGCCGAGCCGCAGCCGCGCCGCCAACGCGTCCGCGCCCCGAATCGAGGGCGGACGCTTCCTGATCGTCGAAGCGCGTTTCTACGAAGCGATCGGCGCGCATCTGCTGGACGGCGCGACGCGCGCGCTTCGAGGCCGCCGGCGCGACCTGCGACGTCGTCGGCGTCGCCGGCGCGCTCGAAATCCCGGCCGGCATGGCGATCGCGCTCGACGCCGCCGCGGCGGCCGGCCGTCCTTATGACGGCGCGGTGGCGCTCGGCTGCGTGGTGCGGGGCGAGACCTATCATTTCGAGATCGTCGCGGGAGAATCGGCGCGGGCGCTGATGGACATGTCGGTAGCATCGGAAGCTCGCGCTCGGCAACGGCGTCATCACCACCGAAACCATCGGCGCAGGCCGAGGAGCGCGCCGATCCCGAGCGCGGCGACAAGGGCGGCGACGCCGCCCGGGCGGCGATCGGACTTGCGCTTCTCAAACGCCGGGTCGGCCGGGCGATGAAGCTCAAGAAGTCGGACCTGCGCTCCGCCGCGCGCCTCGCCGCCTCCCAGGCCCTCTATCAGATGGAGGTCGCCGAGAAGGGGCTCGACGACATTCTCGCCGAGTTCGAGGCGCACTGGATCGGTCAGGAGATCGAGGGCGACGCCTACAATCCGGCCGAGGTCGCCTTCTTCCGCGACATCGTCTCGGGCGTGCTTGCGCGATCAGGCGTCCGATCGATCGCGGCCTCGACGCGGCGCTGGCGGAGGGCTGGCCGCTTAGACGGGTCGAGGCCCTGATGCGGGCGATCCTGCGCGCCGCGTACTACGAATTGCGCAGCCGGCCGGACGTGCCGGCCCGGGTCGTCGTGACCGAATACGTCGACGTCGCCGCCGCGTTCTTCGGTCCGGACGAGTGCGGCATGATCAACGCGGTGCTCGACGCGCTCGCGCGCCAGACGCGTCCGGGCGAATTCGCAGTCGACCGATAGTCGAGAGGCGCGGCGCGCCGCGCCAGGACTTCCGCTACGTCAAGACTTAGACGCGAATTTATTGCGCGGGCTCTGTGGAAAACCGAGCGCGCGCGTTAGCGCTGTGTTAACTATAGCGAATCAGTAGTGGAGTTCGATTCGCGTTTGGAATTCAGCCGCGTGGCGTTCAGTAACGACCGCGCCGGGATCGCCGCCATGCCGATGACCGATTCCTCCGAGGGCTTCTCCGGATTGCAGCAATGGTCGGAGCCGCTGATCTTCGATCGCCTGGTTGCAACCTATTGCCGGCTGTTGGGCGACGACGCCCTCGCCCGCGGAATGACCCGCCTTCATGCCCGCGTCTGGCGCGCGCTGATCGGCGGCGACCTGCAGGGCTTCGAGGCCCTGCGGGAGGCGCTGGTCCAGGCGCTCGACCACGCGAGCCTGACGCTCGACCATCTTGCCGAGGTCGACGGCGAGATCATGATCGAGCTGCTTGAAGTGGTGGTGTCGCGCTACAACCGCTCGCACCGCACCGCGATGACCTATCATCTCGCTTTGATGGAACTCGCCGGCCATCTCCGCCCGATGCGCGCGGCGGCGTGATAGACCTCCCGAGACGATGTTCCGCGACATCTGGCCGACAACGCGCGCTTTTGCGCCGATAACGGCGTCCCCAAAGGCGCTGCGGGCGCTCTGTTTTTGAGGGTGATCGAGCAATTTCAACTCTTTAACGCTCAATTTCCGATTCCTGCAACGCTTCCAGGGCTCGTTTGCCGTATTTCGGCCATATTTCCGGCCGTCCGGGGCAACCGACCGCAGGACAGAACCCGCGCCCCGAGGCCCGCATCGCTCCCGTCGCCCCTGTCATCACGGTCGGCGTCGATACTCCGCCCGCGGTCGGAGCCTGGCAGGAAGGAGATAGCGTCATCGGAGCCTTGATCCGGGGCGATTTGGTCAAGGTAACCCAAATTCTGTTTTTACGCAATCTTTTGTGGCGGCCTTCTTCTTAAGGCAATACCACCAGGACCCGACGAGCGGCGTCTGCGCCCGCGGCTTCGCTAAAGCTCCTCGCGCAGCCGCTTGCCGCGCAGCTCCCGATAGAAGGGGCGCGGCCGACGCCGGTCAAGGCCGCCGTTGAGCGCCGCGGCGAGTTCGTCGAGGGCGACATGGGTGATGTTGGGGAGGTCCAGTTCGCGCGCCTTGCTGAGCGGCGTCCAGACCAGTTCGACCAGCTCCGCCTCCGGATGCACGACGTCCTCGATGCGCCAAACCACGGCGCGCGCATCGACCACCAGAAAGCGCGCGTCGAACCGCCTCACCCGGCCGGGCGGGGTGATGGCGCGCGCGAGAAAGTCGATAGCGTCGAGCGCCGGATAGACGCCGGCCGCTGCGAAACGGGCCCACGCGCCGGGCGGCGGGTTGTCGGGCGCGCCATAATCGCGCACTCCCACGGCAAAGCCGGTTTCCTCGAAGGTCTCGCGAATCGCAGCGAGCGCGATCGCCCGCGCGAACGCAGGAGAAGGGCGGGGTACGCGAAGGTTCAGCTTTTCCTCGACAATCGGATCGAGCGCGCCGGCGACGGCCATGCGGCGGTCTTCAGGCTCGACCCGGCCGCCGGGAAACACGAACTTGCCGGGCATGAACTTGTGGCCGCCGTGCCGCTTGCCCATCAGCACCGTCGGTTCAGGCTCCCTCGCGGTCGAGGATGATCAGCGTCGCCGCATCGCGCGGACGCAGCGCCCGAACCGGAACCGCAACGCCGCTCACCGCTCGTCTCCCCCGAACCCATGCATGAACATCGCCCACTGCTGGCCGACAACGGCCCCCTTCATCCGTGGCAGGATAAGGAGGCTGACGACCACGGTGACCGTCAGCCAGACCAGGGCGAGCGTCGTCAGCGACGCGTCCGGCCAGGTGGAGTCGGACCACAGCACCCCGCCGCCGGCGACGTGGCAGACGACGAGCATGGTCAGATAGGCCGGCGCGTCGTCGGCGCGGGCGTGGCTGAGGTCCTCGCCACAGACCTTGCAGCTTCGGGTCGAGCTTGAGATAGCTGCGGAACAGCCGGCCGCGTCCGCAAGCCGGGCAGCGGCCGCACAACCCTCGGCAGATCGCCTCGCTTGAGCGAACGCTCACGTCGCGGGGTGCGCCAGGCGAACCCGGACATGTCGTTCATCGGCGCGAGCCCTTGCGGCTGGGCTTACGCTCGCTTCGGGCGGTCCGGGTGGGCCGGCGCGCGTCTTCGCGCCGCGAGCCCCACGTCGCGTCCTCGCAGACGATCTCGAACCGCAGCGCGCCCGCGAAGGGCGCCGCCTCGACGAGGCGCGCGCGCACCTTGTCGCCGAGCCGATAGGTCACGCGGCTCCGCGTTCCGACCAGCGCCCGGATCCCTTCCTCGAAGCGGAAATAGTCGTCGCCCAGCGTCGCCGCCGGCACGAAGCCGTCCGCGCCGGTGTCGGAAAGCTTCACGAACAGGCCGACCCGCGTAACCCCCGCGATCCGTCCCTCGAAGATCGCGCCGACGCGATCGACGAGATGCGCGGCCACAAGCCGGTCGACCGTCTCGCGCTCGGCCGCCATGGCGCGCCGCTCGGCGGCGGAAATGTGCTCGGCGATCTGCGCCAGTTCGCCGCCGCGCATGTCCTGGAGCCCGCCGTCGCCGAAGTTGAGCGCGCGGATCAGCGCCCGATGGACCACGAGATCGGCATAGCGGCGGATCGGCGAGGTGAAATGCGCGTAGCGCCTCAAGTTCAGGCCGAAATGCCCGTAGTTCTCGTGGCTGTATTCGGCCTGCGCCTGGGCGCGCAGCACCACTTCGTTGACCAGCGCCTCGACCCCCTGGCCCTTCACCCGGCTCAAGACGCCGTTGAAGTGCGACGGCCTGACCCGGTCGCCCTTCGCGCAGCTTCACGCCGATCGTGCCGAGGAACTCGACGAGGTCGTTGAGCTTCTCGACGCTCGGCGCATCGTGGGCGCGATAGAGGAGGGGCGACTGCTGCGCCTCCAGCGTCTCGGCGGCGGCGACGTTGGCGAGGATCATGAACTCCTCGATCAGCCGATGCGCATCGAGCCGCTCCGGCCAGCGGACGCCGGCAAGCCGGCCCTCCTTGTCCAGGACGAGCTTGCGCTCGGGCAGGTCGAGATCGAGCGGATCGCGTCGTTCGCGCTCGACCTTGATCACCCCATGAGCGGCGTAGAGCGGCTTCAGCACGGTTCGAGCAGCGGCGACGTCGTCTCGTCGGGCCGGCCGTCGATGGCGGCCTGCGCCTGCTCGTAGGAGAGCTTGGCGGCCGAGCGCATCATGATGCGATGAAAAGCGATGCGACCGCTTGCGACCGTCCGCGCCGAGGATCATCCGCACCGCCAGCGCGGGGCGGTCCTCGTGCGGCTCTGAGCGAGCAGAGGTCGTTGGAGATGCGCTCGGGCAGCATCGGCACGACCCGGTCGGGGAAATAGACCGAGTTCCCGCGCTCCAGCGCGTCGCGGTCGAGCGCCGAACCGGGCCGCACATAAGCGGCGACGTCGGCGATCGCGACGGTGACGACGAAGCCGCCGGGATTGGCCGGGATCCGGATCAGGCGCCGCGTGAACCGCGTCGTCGTGGTCCTTGGCGTCGGGCGGATCGATGGTGACGAGCGGCAGCGACCGCCAGTCCTCGCGTGGGTTGCCAAGGCGAACCGGACGCGCCGTCTCCGCCTCCTTCAGCGCGGCGGGCGAAAAGACGAAGCGGGATATGGTGCTGGGCGAGCGCGATCAGGCTGACCGCCCTTTCCGACTTGACCGAGCCGATCGCCTCGATCACCCGCGCGCTGGGCGCGCCGAGACGCGAGGCCCGAAGCGGCTCGATCGCCACGAGGTCGCCGTCCTCGGCATTCTCCGCGAAGGCCGCGGGCACGTGGAACTCGCGCTGACGCCGCCCGCTTCTCGACCGGCAGGGCTCGTCCCGAACCGTCCTCGGCCTTGCGGAAGACAGCGAAAACGCGCGCCTTGAGTTTTTCCAGGATCTTGACGACCCGCCCCGTATAGGCCGGCTCCTTGCCCGTCGCCTGGGGGTTGAACTCGACCCGCATCAACACGCGCGCGCCCAGACCCGGGGCGGGAGCATGGTCGCGCTTGACCCGCGATCGCCGAATCAGGATGCGCGGCGGCGGCCCGTCCTCGTCCCACTCGACCGGCTTGGCGATCAGTTCGCCGTCGCGGTCGCGCTCCGTGACATCGGCTGCAACGATCGCCGGCAGCCGGCCCTGGATTTGCAGCGCCTTGCGGCCCCGTCCGATCGCGCCCTCGTTCTGCAGGTCCTTGATGAGGAGCTTCAGCTCCGCCTTCGCTTCGCCCTTGACCCCGAAGGCGCGGGCGATGTCGCGCTTGGTGACCTTCGCCGGGGCCTTTTCGCCGTTCGGCGCGGGCGCGCCGCTGATGAACGCGATCAACTCCTCGCGCGACGGCATCGCGGCTTCGCTCGGCGCGGCGGCGCGGCGGGAAAGGTACGGTTTTTGCAAAGTGTGAAGCTCTTTTCAGTCAAGGCAAAGCTAGTCGTCCGACCGGTCGCTTACAAGCGAACTGCGGTCCGGCCGACTTCGAACGCTTCGCCCGAAGGCGTGGCCGGCGCCAGTGCGCCCTCCTCCCGCTAGCGGGAGGCTGGTCAACCGCCGTAGGGCGCCCGAATTGCGGTCGGGAAGCGGTTCGCGAATGACAAGTCCGCGCGCCGGCTGACGCTATCGTTACCGCGAGCGCCTCTCGCGCGGCCTTTGCCATCGAACGCGATCTTTTACCTTTGGGGAACCATTCCTCGCCAGGACAGTTTGGTAATGTTTAGCTGCGCGAGGGGGATCGGAATGTCGGATGGCGGCTCGCCAATTCATGCTCCCGCACAGACGATCCTTTTCGTGGAGGATGAACCGCTGATCCGGATGGACATGGCCGAGTTTCTACGTGAGTGCGGATACCGCGTTCACGAGGCGGCTAACGCAGAAGAGGCGCTGGAAGCGCTTCAGGCGAAATTCGCGATCGACCTGGTCTTTACCGACGTCAATCTCCCAGGCGGAATGAATGGCCTTGAACTCGCAGACTGGATCCTGGGCAATCGCCCCGGAGTCAAGACCTTGATAACGACCGGCCGCCCCCTCGACCGGCGCGCACAGCCGATTGCGGGAGCTTTTCTCGCCAAACCGTATACCGGGCGGAACCTGCTCGACCGCGTGAGGCAGGCGCTTGAAGGGCCGCCTGACGGGGGGCCCGCGGGCGGCTAGCTGCGTCCGGGAGCCGGCCCTACCGCCCCCCGCCCTTCACGATCCTCAGCAGCGTGAACAGCCGCATCGGCGCCAGTTCGCGGCGCTCGACGATTCGGGCGTCGGGTCGCGAGGCGATCCAGTCGCCGATTGCCGAGTAGGGAAAATTCGGATGCCAGCCGAGCCAGGCCGCGGCCGTCTCCATCCTGTGTTCGATCGCCTTGCGGAAGCCCCGGTCGGCGGCGAAATGGTTCATGATGACCAGCGTCCCGCCCGGCCGCAGAACCCGCCACGCCTCGTCGAGCGCGCGCTCCGGTCGGGGAACGACACTCATCACATAGGGCGCAAGCGCCACGTCGAAGGCCGCGTCGGCGAATTCGAGCGCGGCCGCGTCCATGACCTGCAGGCCTTTCACCTGCGCGAGCCCCTGCCGCTCGACCCGGTTTCGGGCGGATCGCAGCATCGGCGCGCTGATGTCGATGCCGGTGGCGTGGACGTTGACCGGAAGCAGCGGCAGTTCGAGCCCGGTGCCGACGCCGATCACAAGGATCTCGCCGCCCGGCCCGGCCGCTCGCGCCGCAGCCTCCGCCGCCGCGAGCCGTCCCGGGTGAAACGGCAGGTCGAACAGCAGGTCGTAGATGGGCGCCCAGCGACTGTAGGCCGCCTGCGCATGGTGCCCCGCGTAGCCGCGCGTCGCGTCGGTTGGGTTCAAGACGGACCGCCCTTTTGCCTGGGCCATAATCGGCGCGGCTTCAGCCTTAGGCATAAGCCTCGCTCAGAACGCCGCCGTTTGCAACAAACTCATGACAAAATGCTCACGAAAGCGGCGCGACGGCGCGACGCGACGCTTCGTCGCAGAGACGATTCGAGCGCTTGCACGCTTCCGTGCGCGATCCGATCTTCAGCTTTGCCGGGTCCGCGCACAAAGTGGCGACGACAGGATCGCGGCCACGCAATAGGGGTGGGGGGCAGCGAACGCCGCCAAATTCCACCAGGAAACGACAACGACACCAGATTGAAGGAGTGAAACTCGTGGCGCTCAAAGGATCGAAAACCGAGCAGCATCTCAAGGACGCCTTCGCCGGCGAGTTGCAGGCGAACCGCCGCTATCTCTATTTCGCCAACAAGGCGGACGTCGAAGGCTACCCCGATGTCTCCGCGCTGTTCCGCTCGACGGCTGAGGGCGAGACCGGCCACGCGCACGGCCATCTCGAATATCTCGAAGCGGTCGGCGACCCCGCCACCGGTCTGCCGATCGGACCGACCAAGGCGAACCTCGCGAGCGCCGTCGCCGGCGAGACGCACGAATATACCGACATGTATCCGGGCATGGCCAAGGACGCGCGCGCCGAAGGCTTCGACGAGATCGCCGACTGGTTCGAGACGCTGGCCAAGGCCGAACGCTCGCACGCCAACCGCTATCAGAAGGCCCTGAACGAACTGGTCTGAGCCAAAGCCCGACAACGCGCCCGATCCGGAAACGGGCGGGCGTACTTTTCGCGCGCGGCCGCTTCGCCGGGGCGCGACGACGTTCCTGTCTCTAAGGGAGGACAAACCATGGCCGGCCCGGTCAGCGAAGGCAATCTCAAGGCCCCGGTCCGCCATCCGCTCGATTGGAAGAACCCCGAATTCTACGACGAGGCCGCGCTCCTCAAGGAGATGGAGCGGGCGTTCGAGATCTGCCACGGCTGCCGGCGCTGCGTCAGCCTGTGCCAGTCGTTTCCGACGCTGTTCGACCTGGTCGATTCTTCGGAGTCGACGGAGGTCGACGGGGTCCGGAAGGAGGACTACGGGAAGGTCGTCGACCACTGCTTCCTCTGCGACCTCTGCTCCATGACCAAGTGTCCCTACGTGCCGCCGCACGCCTGGGCCCTCGACTTCCCTCATCTGATGCTGCGCGCGAAAGCGGTCCACTACCGCACCAAAGGCGCTAAGTTTCGCGACCGGACGCTGACCGACGACCGACGCCATGGGCGCCTCGCTCGCCCATCCTGTGATCGCCCCGGTCGTCAACCTGATCAATTCCAGCCGCCCCGCGCGCAAGGCGCTCAAGGCCGTCGCCGAGATCGACGCCGACGCGTGGCTGCCGCAATACGCCTCCCGTCGTTTGCGCAAACGGCTCGATATCCTGCCGGACGAAACGCCGGGCGAGCCCGCGGGACGCACGACCGGCAAGATCGCGCTCTTCGCCACCTGCTACGTCAATAACAACGAACCGGGGCCGGGCGAGGACCTGGTCGCCGTCTACGCGCACAACGGCATTCCCGTCACGATCACGCCGCGCGAGAAATGCTGCGGCATGCCGAGGCTCGAACTCGGCGATCTCGAGAGCGTGCGCCGACTGAAAGAGATCAACATACCCGATGCTGGCGAAGCTGGTCGACCAGGGCTGGGACCTGACGGCGCTCGTCCCGTCCTGCGTCCTGATGTTCAAGCAGGAACTGCCGCTGATGTTCCCGGGCGAGACCGACGTGATGAAGGTGAAGGCGGCGTTCTATGATCCGTTCGAATACCTCATGCTGCGCGCGCGGGAAGGCAAGCTCAAGACCGATTTCAAGACCCCGCTGGGCAAGGTCGCACTGCACGCTTCCTGTCACCAGAGGGTGCAGAACATCGGCCCCAAGACCAAGGAAATCCTCTCGCTCGTGCCCGGCGCGGAGGTCGATCTGATCGAGCGGTGCTCGGGGCATGACGGCACTTATGCGGTGAAGGCGGAATTCGCGGAATTCGCGATGAAGATCGTAAAGCCGGTGGCTGCGCGGGTCGCCGCCGCCAAGCCCGATCATTACGGTTCGGACTGCGCGATGGCGGGCCATCACATCGCGCATGCGCTGGGCGACGGCAGCGAGGCCGCGCATCCGATCTCGCTGCTTCGCAAAGCCTACGGAGTGTGACCCCATGCTGACCCGCGAAAGCCTCATGAACCTCGAGACCTACGCAGGGATGCGGCCAGCGTTCCGCGTCAGGGTGATGGCGCACAAGAGGCTGCGGCTGGTCGAAGTCGGCGGGCACGCCTCGCTTCATTTCGAGGACGCGCTCACCATGCAGTACCAGGTCCAGGAGATGCTGCGGCTCGAGCGCATCTTCGAGCCCGAACTGATCCAGCAAGAACTCGACGTCTACAATCCGCTCGTGCCCGACGGGTCGAACTGGAAGGCGACCCTGATGTTCGAATATCCCGACGCCGAGGAGCGCAGGATCGCGCTCGGCCGCCTCGTCGGGGTCGAGACGGCGACCTATGTCCAGGTCGGCGACTCTCCCGCGCGTGGCGCCCTTCGCCAACGAGGACCTCGACCGCACCACCGCGAGCAAGACCTCCGCGGTGCATTTCTTGCGTTTCGAGCTGACGCCCGAGATGGTCGCCGGCGCCAAGCGCGGCGCGCCGATCCGGGTCGGCGTCGACCATTTGCACTACAAGGCGGAGGTGACGGTTCCGGAGGCGACGCGCGAATCGCTGGTCGCGGATCTGAAATAGCGAGCGCCGCCGCGCCGCGCTCGCAGCGGCTTCCGACGCGCCGCCTCCCGAAGCGAGGCGTCTCTCGATCGAGAGCCAATCAGAGCTGCATGAGTGACATGAAGCCAACACAATCCGACCGTCTGGTCGGGAGGTCTGAGTCGCAAAAGGGCGCCGCTTTGTTTTCATGGTTCGTATCGACGACGCGAGCGTTCGGGCAGGAGGTCGAGTGGCTGCTGGCGCCGCAGGTCTCCGAGGAGGCGGCAAAGGCGTTCGCCTCGAACGCGCTGGGGCGCGGCCTTCGGGTCGAGGCGGGCACCCTTCCAGGGATCGAGCCGAAAGTCCGGATCGGCTGGCGCACAGCCCACCATTGGGCGCAGTCTTCCAACTCGAATGCAATCATGGGCCTTCGAGCCCAAGTGGCGACGTTCGCGCTTCAAACGCCTGAAGCTAAAACTTTAAGATTGGCGTCAGCGCCTTAGCGGTTGGACGACCCGCGCCCAAAGATGGCGCTTTGCCAGCGCTTCGCCTCCGGCTCTGTGCTGAACGTCAGGCGGGAAAGGAGCCAGACCATGCTCGATCACATCGGACTCTCGGTCGCTGACTTCGCGCGTTCTCAGGCGTTCTATGAGGCCGCGCTGAAGCCGCTCGGACTGTCGGTCGTCCTGGCGGTGACGGCCGAGGAGACCGGCGCCGATGCGCACGCGGGCTTCGGGGCGGCCGGCAAACCATTCTTCTGGATCGGGACCGGAAGCAAGCCGAAAGGCGGGATACACGTCGCCTTCACCGCCGCCACGCGCGAGGGGGTCGACGCCTTTTATCGAGCCGCGCTCGGCGCCGGCGGCCGGGACAACGGCGCGCCGGGCTTGAGGCCGCACTATCACGCCAACTACTACGGCGCCTTCGTCCTCGATCCCGACGGGAACAACATCGAGGCCGTCTGCCACAAGCCGGCGTGACCGCAGGCGCCGCCAACGGGTCCGACCCTCGGCGCGCACCGGAGCGACCCTATCGCTTCTTCGCCACGGCCTTGGGGGCCGCCGCCTTGCTTGCGGGCGCCTTCGCCGCCGCCTTTGCCTTGGCCGGCGCGGCTTTGGCCGCAGCCGCCTTGGCGGGGCTCGCTTTCGCCGCCGGCTTTGCGCCGGCCTTTGCCGCAGCCGGCTTCCCAGCCGTCTTGACCGCGGCCTTCCGCGGCGTCGCCACGGGCTTGCCCTCGCGCTCGGCGATCAGCTCCAGCGCGTCGGCCAGGGAAATCGAATCCGGCGCCATCGATTTCGGAATGGTCGCGTTGACCTTGCCCCAGTTGACGTAGGGGCCGAAACGGCCGTCGCGCACGGTCACCGGCCCTCCGTCCGGATGGTCGCCGACCAGCCGCCCCGACACCACGCCGCCGCCTTCCGCCTTGGCCTTGAGCAGCGCCACCGCGTCCTCGAGCGTCAGGCTCGCCGGGTCCGTTCCCTTCGGCAGGGTGGCGTTGATCTTGCCATGATTGACGTAGGCGCCGAAGCGCCCCTGCTTCACGCTGACCGCGCCCCCGGCGGGATGCTCGCCGAGCGCGCGTCCCGCGCCGCCTCCGCCGAAGCGCGAGGAGCCGACGCCGCTCTCCTTTGCGACGATCAGGTCGATCGCGCGATTGCCGCCGATTTCGAGCACGTCGTCGTCACGGCCGAGATTGGCGTAAGTCTTGCCGTGCTGCACGTAGGCGCCGTAGCGGCCGATGCCGGCGACGATCGGCTCGCCGCTGGTCGGATGGCGCGCCACCTCGCGCGGCAGCGACAGGAGTTTCAGCGCCCTCTCCAGCGTCACGTCCTCGGGCTTCAGCCCGCGCGGCAGCGACGAGCGTTTGGGCTTCTCGCCCTCGCCCTGCTGCACATATTCGCCGAAGCGGCCGTTGCGCAGCGTGATCTCGTCGCCGGTATCCGGGTCCTGGCCGAGCACGGTCACGCCTGGCCGCTCGCCCTCGCCGCTTTCGGCGCCGGTCGGCGACAGCACCCGAGTGTATTTGCATTCGGGGTAATTCGCGCAGCCGATGAAGGCCCCGAACTTGCCGAGCTTCAGCGAAAGCTGCCCCTTGCCGCAGGACGGGCAGAGCCGGGGATCGACGCCTTCGCCGCGGTCGGGAAAGATGTGCGGCCCGAGAAGCGCGTTGAGGCTGTCGAGCACCTGGCCGGTGCGCAGGTCCTTGATCTCGCCGACCGCCCCGGAAAAATCCTTCCAGAAGGCGCGCAAAAGCTCCTTCCAGTCCATTTCGTGGTTCGACACCTGGTCGAGCTGTTCCTCGAGCCCCGCGGTAAAGTCGTATTCGACATATTTGGGGAAGAAGGATTCGAGGAAGGCGGTGACGAGCCGCCCCTTGTCCTCCGGAATCAACCGCTTCTTCTCGATCCGCACGTAGTCCCGGTCGCGCAAGGTCGCCAAAGTCGAAGCATAGGTCGAGGGCCGGCCGATGCCGAGCTCCTCCATCCGCTTGACCAGCGTCGCCTCGGTGTAGCGCGGCGGCGGCTCGGTGAAGTGCTGGGTCGCGTCGATCCGCTCCTTGGCGAGCTTTTCGCCCTGGCTCATCGGCGGCAGGCGCGAAGAGTCCTCGTCCTCCTCGTCGTCGCGGCCCTCCTGATAGAGCGCGAGAAACCCCGGGAAGCGCACGACCTGACCGGTGGCGCGGAAGTCGAGTTTGCGCTGAGCCGCCTCGGCGAGGATGTCGACGGTCGTGCGTTCGAGTTCGGCGCTCTCCATCTGGCTCGCGATCGTGCGGGTCCAGATCAGCTCGTAGAGCTTGGCCTGCTCCGGCTCGAGGTGCTTGGCGACGTCGCGCGGGCGCCGCGTCATTTCGGTCGGGCGGATCGCCTCGTGGGCCTCCTGCGCGTTCTTGGCCTTGACGGTGTACTTGCGCGGCGCGGCCGGGACGTAGGCGTCGCCAAAATCCTTGGCGATCACTTTTCGAACGGCGGCGATCGCTTCGGGGGCGAGGTCGACGCCGTCGGTCCGCATGTAGGTGATGAGGCCGACCGGGCCCTCGCCGACGTCGACGCCCTCGTAGAGGCGCTGGGCAATCTGCATGGTGCGCGCCGGCGCCATGCCGAGCTTGCGCGAGGCCTCCTGCTGCAGGGTCGAGGTGGTGAAGGGGGCATAAGGGTGGCGCCGGACCGGCTTCGACTCGATCGCAGCGACCGAGAACTTCGCGGTCTCGAGCGCCGCCTTGAACGCCTCGGCCTCGGCGCCCGAGCCGATGTCGAGCCGGGTGATCTTCTTGCCGTCCGCGCCGACGAGGCGGGCGGGGAAGGATGCGCCAGCCTCGGTCTTGAGGAACGCGACGATCGACCAGTATTCGCGGGAGACGAAGCGCTCGATCTCGACCTCGCGGTCGCAGACGAGCCGCAGCGCCACGGATTGCACCCGCCCCGCGGAGCGGGCGCCCGGGAGCTTGCGCCACAAGACCGGCGAGAGGGTGAAGCCGACGAGGTAGTCGAGCGCGCGGCGCGCAAGGTAGGCGTCGACCAGCGCCCCGTCGATTTCGCGCGGATGGCGCATCGCCTCCAGCACCGCGTCCCTGGTGACCGCGTTGAACACGACGCGGTCGACGCGCTTGTCCTTGAGCAGCTTCTTGCCCTTCAGGATCTCGTGGATGTGCCAGGAGATCGCCTCGCCCTCGCGGTCCGGGTCGGTCGCGAGGATCACCCGCTCGGCGTCCCTGACCGCCCCGCCGATGTCGCTCATGCGCTTGGCGGATTTGGCGTCGACTTCCCAGCGCATGGCGAAATCGTCGTCCGGATCGACCGAGCCGTCCTTGGCGGTGAGATCGCGCACGTGCCCGAACGAGGCGTAGACGCCGTAGTCCTTGCCCAGATATTTGTTGATGGTCTTGGCCTTGGCGGGCGACTCGACGATCACGACCTTCATGCTGCGTCCTTCGGCGGGTCCGCGTGGAGCGGTCCGCGTATCGGCCGCGGGATATGGAGAGGCGGCGGCCGCGTGTCAAATCCGGGCGCGAACGGTGAGCCGGGTTTCAGAGGACGAGACGAGGGTCTGATGACGCCAATCTCTATCCGGGCCGCCACCAAAGCCGATCTAACCCGCATCTGGGATGTGCGGCGCGGAACAGCGGAAAACAGGCTGACCGACCCCTCGATGGTCACGGACGAAGAAGTGGCCTGGTATCTGAACGAGGCGATCTTTCTCGTTTCCGAGGACGAAGACGGCGTGCAAGGCTTCGCCTGCGCGAACCCCCAGACTGGCTACGTGTGGGCGCTGTTCGTCATCGACGCAGCGCACGGGCGCGGGCACGGAACCGCCCTGCTCAATGAAGTCATTGAAAGGCTACGGCGTTTCGGCCATCGCCAGGCCTTCCTGACAACCGGCCCGGGTACGCGCGCCGCCGACTTCTATTTCGGAAAAGGGTGGCGGCAGACCGGCGTCGACATGAGGGGCGAGGCGGTCTTCCGCTTGTGGCTATGAGGCGGGGCCCGGCGCGAAGCCGGCAGCCTCGCTGGATTGCGCATTGGCGCGCTGACATGCCACAATAACCGCGTTCCCCACACATATCCTGGAGAGGTCGCCATGGCCGATGCTTCCCACGACAAACCCGTATGGCTCATCACCGGCTGCTCGACCGGCTTCGGGCGAGAGATGGCCAAAATCCTGGTCGGGCGCGGCTACCGCATCGCCGCGACCGCGCGCGACCCGGCCACACTCGCCGACCTCGTCGCCGGCCATGACGCCAGCGCCTTGGCGCTGAAGCTCGATGTCGACAAGGCCGCCGACGTGCAGGCGGTCGTCGAGGCGACGAAGAAAAAATTCGGCCGCATCGACGTCCTCGTCAACAACGCCGGCTATGGCTACCTCGCCGCGATCGAGGAGGGCGACGACGCCGACATCCGCGCCATGTTCGAAACCAACGTCTTCGGTCTCGCCGCCATGACCCGCGCCGTCCTGCCCGTGATGCGGGCGCAGAAGTCGGGCGCGATCGTGAACATCTCCTCGATGGGCGGTTTCATCGGCTTTCCCGGGTCGGGCTATTACGCGGCGACAAAGTTCGCGGTCGAGGGCCTGTCCGAGGCGCTCGCCAAGGAGGTCGCGCCGTTCGGGATCAAGGTGCTCATTGTCGAGCCTGGGCCCGTTCCGGACCGACTGGGGCGGCCGGTCGCTGAAGACCCCGAAGCGCCCGATCGACGCTTACTCGGAAACCGCCATCGCCCGCCGCAAGCAGATCCAGGGTTACAGCGGCCAGCAGCCCGGCGATCCGGTGCGCGGCGCCGAAGCGATCATCGCCACCGTCGAGCGGAGCGATCCGCCGCTCAGGCTCCCGCTTGGCAATTTCGCCTACGACGCGATGCGCGCCGAGATCGAGGCCGTGCGCAAGGAGGCCGAGGCGATCGAGTCGGTGGCGCGGGGGGCGGACTTTCCGAAGGGATCGTGACCTCGCCGCCCGCGCCATGAGCGATCCGTTCAACCTTCAGCGTTTCGTCGACGCGCAGGCGCCGGTCTACCAGGCGGTGGTGCGGGAACTCGCGGCCGGCGAGAAGCGGTCCCATTGGATGTGGTTCGTGTTCCCGCAGATCGCCGGGCTCGGCTTGAGCCCGACTTCGGTGTTCTTTGCGATTTCTTCGCTCGACGAGGCGAAGGCCTATGGGGCGCATCCGATCCTTGGCGCAAGGCTGGTCGAATGCGCCGGCCTTGTGCTCCGCGTGGAAGGGCGGCCGGCGCGGCAGATCTTCGGCGCGGTCGACGAGTTGAAATTCCGGTCGTCCATGACGCTTTTTTCCCGCGCCTCGCTTGAACAGCCGACGTTCGAACAGTGTCTGGAAAAATATTTCGCCGGTGAGGCCGATCCGGCGACGCTTGCAAAACTCGGGCGCTGAGCCCAAAGCTCGCGCCCGCCATGACTTCAGCGCCGCCCGTCTTTTCCCAGCGCCATTTGCTCGGCATCGAGCATCTCGACCGGCTCGAAATCGAGGCGCTGCTCGACCTTGCGGACGAGGCGGTGGCGATCTCCCGCCAGGTGGAGAAGAAGCGCGCGACCTTGCGCGGGCGCACGCAGATCAATCTCTTCTTCGAGGCCTCGACCCGCACCCAGTCGTCCTTCGAACTGGCGGGAAAACGGCTCGGCGCCGACGTGATGAACATGGCGGTCGGCGTATCGAGCGTCAAAAAGGGTGAGACGCTGATCGATACGGCGATGACGCTGAACGCCATGCGTCCCGACATTCTGGTGGTGCGCCATCACGCCGCCGGCGCGGTGTCGCTGCTCGCGCGCAAGGTGGACTGCTCGGTCATCAACGCCGGCGACGGCGCGCACGAGCATCCGACCCAGGCGCTGCTCGACGCGCTGACCATTCGCCGCAATCTCGGACGCATCGAGGGGCTGATCGTCGCGATCTGCGGCGACATCCTCCATTCGCGCGTCGCGCGCTCCAATATCCTCGCTCTCGGCAAGCTCGGAGCGCGCGTCCGGGTGGTCGGTCCGTCCACGCTCCTGCCGGACGGCGTTGAAGCGATGGGGGTCGAGGTCTATCGCGACATGCGCGCCGGGCTCAAGGACGCCGACATCGTGATGATGCTGCGCCTGCAACGGGAGCGGATGGCCGGCGCCTTCGTGCCGAGCACAAAGGAATATTTCCGCTATTTCGGGCTCGATCAGGAGAAGCTGGCCTACGCCAAGCCGGGCGCGCTCGTCATGCATCCCGGGCCGATGAACCGGGGCGTCGAAATCGACACGGCTGTCGCAGACGGCGCGCAGTCCCTGATCCGCGAGCAGGTGGAAATGGGCGTCGCCGTGCGCATGGCCGTGCTGGAGGCCCTGGCGCGCAATCTGCCGAACTCGTGAGCCGATCGCCTGGCCAAGCCACGTCTGGCCAAGCCACGGACTCCGAACCAAGCCACCTTGGGTCAGCGGCGCGTCACCTTCGATAAAGCGAGAGCGTCACCTGCCGCTCGATAGAACGAGACCGGCCACAAATTGCCTCGCGCGGGATAACCACGACGGCGCGGGAACGTTCACCGGCTCCGACAAGTCGGTCGCCGATCCCGGAGTTTGGCCGGAGTCCGGCGGGTCGACCCTCGCTGTCGCGGGCGCGTCGGTCGTGGTCGCCAGGACCGGCGGATCTCCGGCCACGACAGGGGGACCGACATTTGCGCCCGCTTGAGCGGGATTGGGGACCGAAAACAGCGCGGCGGCGTTTGTATCCGCGGGCGCCGTCGACATGACTTCCCCGTTGGGATCCACGTACCGCGTTTCGGCGAGGGCCGCCGACGTCGCCATGAGACCTGCAACGCCGGCTAACGCGAGCCCGCACAAGTTTAATCGCGCAGTCATGCCACTGCCTCGCAACGAATGGTAATTGTGGGGTTGCACTTTGGTCGAAGCATAGCAATAGACCGAAGCTTAAGCAACCCGGAAAAGACCATGGTGATTGAGTTGACAATGTGGACATTATACAGTGCCTAAATTGTATTTCGCTGGACGACTGTCGTAGCGCTCGCAATTAGTTTCCGCGCCTAAACATCAGTTCGCCGGTCCGCCCGGCCGGCGACGAAGCGGGCGATCGCCGGGCCGGCGAAAAGGACGACGAGAAATCGCGCCACCTGCATCCCCATGATGAAGGGCATGTCGACCTGGGTCGACGCGGAGATGATCGCAACCGAATCGGCGCCGCCCGGGCTGGTTGCGAGATAAGCGGTCAGCGCGTCGACATGAGCGAAATGCGCCAAGGCCGCGGCGAGAAGCCCACAGACGGCGATCAGGGACAAGATCGACGCCGCCACCGCCGGCAGGACGCGGGCGGCGTGGACGAGGATCGGCCGGTTGAAGCGCGCTCCGATGCTCCAGCCGACGAGGCAATAGGCGGGCGCGAGGAGCCAGGGCGGCAGCTCGATCTGTCATGATCCCGAGGTTCTGCATCACCGCCGCGGCGCCGAGCGCGACGAGCAGCGGTCCGGCCGGCAGCCGGAACGCCCACCCGATCGCCGCCGCGACCGCCGCCAGCGCGACCGTCTCCGCAAGCGAGCCCCAGGCGACCGGCGGAAACCAGACGACCGCGGCGGCCGCGTGCGGGGTCGCCGCGGTCCACAGCGCGGCGACCGCGGTCGCGACGATCGTGACCATCACCACCCGCAGATATTGCATGAGGGCGACGAGGCGCACGTCGGCGCCATAGCTTTCGGACATTAGCGTCATCACGGTCGCAGCGCCGGGGAAAGCGCCCCAGACGGCGGTCGTCCCCGGGAGAATGCGCAGCCGCGTCAGCCCCCATCCCAGCGCGACGCTGACCCCCACCACCGACAGAACTCCGCCGAGAAAGGTTGGCCAGTCGCGCGCCATCTCCCCCAGGGTCGAAGGCAAAAGGACTCGCGCGACCAGGCAGCCGATGATCGCCTGCGCGGCGGCGAACAGCGGCGCGGGTATCGTCATCTCGAAGTCGAAAGCGGTCAGCGCCGCCGCGGCGGCGAGCGACCCCAGCAGCAGCGCCGCGGGCAGCCGCAGAAGCTCGAGCCCGCCGATCATGAGCGCGGAAAGCGCAAGCAGCGCGGCCCGCTGCGCCGCCGTCCTCAGCCGGCGGCGCATGCGGGGACGCCTCTACGCGACGCGCCGAGCCTCATCCACGGTCTCATCCGCGCGCATCGAGAAGCGCCAGGATCGCGTCTGTGGTCGCCGTCTCGCCGAGGCGCGGAAAGATGCGCCCGATGCTGTTCTCATGCGCCTCGAGCCGCATGTCGGTCATCGCGTCGATCGCGAGCGTCACGTGGAATCCGTGCTCATGCGCCTGCCGCGCGGTCGATTCGACGCCGGCGCTGGTGGCGACGCCGGCCATCACCACCTGGGTCACGCCCTGCCGCTTCAAAATGTCGAGAAGGCCGGTTTCGGTGAATGCGCCCCAGGTGCGCTTGGTCACAAGGTGGTCGGTGGGCTGCGGGTTCAACTCGGGCGCGAGCTCCGTCCAGTCGTCTGGGAACGCGAAGGCCGGGCGCGCCTGCTCGGTGCGGCCGGGCGCGACGCCCGCGACGTTGACGAGGACCACGGGGAGGCCGCGGCGACGGAATGCGTCGGCGAGCCGGGCCGCCTGAGCCACCACCGGGCCGACGGGATGGGCCGTCGGCAGGCTGACGATGCCCTTCTGCAGGTCGATGACGATCAGCGCAGTTTTCGGGTCGAGCGTCGTTGCCGGCATGGAGGACTCCTTCCCGTGGACGCGCGCCTATGGACGCGCCTCGAAATCGAGCGATCACCCGGCGGCGATCCGCTCGAGGAGGGACAGCGCGTGCGCGACCGCCTCCTGTTCCTGTGGGGTCAGTTCGGCCCGGATTCGCTGGGCGAGCCAGTCCTCCCGCGTCCGTCGGTTGTCGCGGATGTACGCCCGGCCGCGGTCTGTGACCGAAAGAAGGGTCTGGCGACCATCGCTGGGGTCCGGCGCGCCGGTCACGAAACCAGCCTCCTCCAGCGGCCCGATGATCGCGCCCATCGACTGCGACCGCATGTTTTCCGCGCGCGCCAGGACGGTCAGCGTCGCCGCGCCGTCCCGCTCGAGCCGACCGAGCACATGCGCCTGCGACCAGCTGAGATCGCCGGGCGGCGCGGTGTCGCGCACCCTCCGGACGAATTTGCCGACAACCGCGCGGAGCGCGCCCGCCAGCGCGGCCGGTTCGACAGACTGTTGAGGCGCTTCATGGACAGGCATGGAGATGGCGAGTTTTAGGTTTATAAAGGTCGCCTACGTAGATGGACTACCGATATCGCGCCGTCAAGAGGGACCTGCCTGCCTGCAAAGCGGCGTCCGAGCTTCCGAGCGCCGGAACGCCGCGATGCTGAAATCCTCTACGGGTTCCAAATCAGCGCGCGAAGTGCTCTATCGTAAAGCGCCCGGCCGGCTTTAGACATTCGAGAATGACGCAGATCGACACGACGGATTGCGAGAGCGAACCGATCAGATTTCCCGGCGCCGTCCTGCCGCACGGGGCTTTGCTCATTTTGAATGCGTCGGGGTCTGGGGCGATCGAGGCCGTCAGCGCGTCCTGCACGGCGATCCTCGGCCTGCCTCCCGACCGCCTGATCGGCCGTCTACTCCCCGAAATTCTGGGCGCGGCCGCCGCTGACGATCTCGTGGCGAGCCGACCCTCGGGACTGCGTCCGCTTTGCGCCCTGTCGCTCGGGGGGCGGGCGCTCAGCGCGCGCGCTCATGAGAATGAGTCCGGTCAGCTCCTCATCGATATCGAGTCGGACGGCGCCGCTCCGGGGCTTAACCCGGACACGCTCTATTCGCTGCGGCGAGGCATTGCCGCGCTGCGAAACCAGAGCGACCTTGAGACGATCTTCGGGGCCGCGGCCGCATGGATGCGTGATGTCACCGGATATGACCGTGTCATGGTGTACCGCTTCGACGCGGCATGGAACGGCGAGGTCGTCGCCGAGGCCCGTTCCCCGGACGTGAAGTCTTATCTCGGACACCACTTCCCGGCCGGCGACATCCCGAAGCAGGCGCGCGAACTGGCCCGCAATAGCGGCCCGCGCATGATCGTGGATGTCCGTCACACGCCGTCGCCGCTGTTGGGAACCGGCGACCCGCGTTTGATCGATTTGGGGCCGTCTAGCCTGCGCGCCGTCTCCCCGATCCATATCCAATACATGAAGAACATGGGTGTTGAGGCCAGTCTTGTCGGCACGCTCGTCGTCGACGGGCGGCTGTGGGGACACCTCTCCTGCCATCACGAGAGCGGGCGAAAATATCTAGGACCGGCCGCCCGAGACGCGTTCGGATGGGCCTGCGAAGATGTCGCGGCCCTCATCGGCGCGACCCAGACGCGCCAGCTTCAAGAGCGCGAGCACGCCTTGTCAGCGCTCCGGCAAAGGCTGGTCCAGAAGATCCGTTCGGCCGATTTCGACTCCCTGATGCAGGACCGCGACAGCGACGATCTGCTCGAGGTCGTCGGAGCGGACGGATTTGCTCTTGTGATGGGACATCAAGTCCAGGTTTGCGGATGCACCCCCTCGGCGGATCAGATCAAGCGCCTGCAAGGGGCCTGCAAGGAGCGCGCGTCCGATCCCGATTTTTTTGCCTCGAGCGCGTTGGCGCGAGACCTCGGCGATCGCGCGGCCTCGGACGGCATCGCCGGCGCGCTCTTTGTTTCGGCGCCTCAAATTCCTGACGTTGCCTTGGCCTGGTTTCGCCGCGAGCGTCGACATGCGATCCGATGGCGAGGCGATCCGAATCACGCGCACCTGATCGACGCCGACGGGCGTCTGACGCCCCGGACATCGTTCGACCTGTTCCTTCAGGATATCGCGGGAACCTCACGCAACTGGACTCCGGAGGAGCAGTTCTCGGCGAAGGAACTCACGTCGCTGATTGAAATCGAGCTCCTGCGCAAGGAGGTGGTCCAAAGCAAGGTTCGGGAACAAAAAATGCGGGCCAGCGAGGAGCGCTTCCGCATGCTGGTCGAGGACGCGCCTGACGCGATCCTGCTTTACGATCACGACCAGGACCGCTTCGTCGCCACCAACAAGGCCGCCGAACGCCTGTTCGGCGTTTCCCGCGAGGAAATTCTCCAGCATGGGCCGATGCATTTCTACGCGCCGGAACAACCGGATGCGCGCGCCGTGGCGCAGACGGTTCTGGAGCACAACGAACGCGCGCTGCGCGGCGAGGAACTCAAGTATGAGCGACGGATACGGCGGCCCTCCGGGGAAGAACGCGTATGTCGCGTAACCCTCATCCGGCTTCCCTCGAACGTTCGCCTGCTTCGCGCCAGTTTCGTCGATATCTCCGAACAGAGGGTGGCCGAGGCGCAATTGTCCGAGGTGCTGCGCGACACCGTCGCCGCGCAGGAAGCCGAGCGGGGGCGAATCGCGCGGGAATTGCACGATTCGGTCAGTCAGTATCTGGCGGCGTCGAACATGAGGCTCGAGATGTTCGCTCGCAGCGTGCCCGACGGCTCTCCGCTCAAGCCGGGAATTGCAGAGCTGAAAAATCTGACCCTGTCGATCGAGGATGAGGTCAGCCGACTCGCCTGGGAGCTTCGCCCGATCGCGCTCGACGATATCGGCATCGAGCCGGCCATTCGGGGTCTGGTCGAAGAATGGGCTCACAGAGGCGAACTGCAGTTTGACGTGCATCTCGACCTGAACGGCCGCAGACTGTCACCCCTTGTCGAGACGACGCTCTATCGCGTGTTGCAGGAGGCGATCACGAACGTCGTCAGGCACTCCGCCGCCGGAAGGGTTGGAATCATCCTGAGCGTGACGCCGGACGCCGTCATGATGATCGTCGAAGACGACGGCGACGGGTTCGAATTGAAGACCGTGAACCGGAGCCCCCCGCCCGGCCTCGGTCTGCTCGGCATGCGCGAACGACTCGCGCTGGTTCACGGCGCCCTGGAGATTGAAACGAAGCCTGGCGCCGGGACGACGCTCATCATACGGATGCCCCTCGAGGGCGCCGCCGTACCGTTATCCTGAACTTAGGACCGGTCGAACCATCCCATGGTCGAGGCGTAGCGGACGAGGTCCACTCGGGATTCGAAGCCAAGCTTCTCCATGCCGCGCGCCTTGTAGGTTTCCACGGACTTTATGCTGATTTGAAGCTGCGCCGCGATCTCCTTGTGACAGTAGCCCGCGGCGGTCCGTCTCAGCACGTCTCCCTCGCGCTCGCTAAGATCCGCACCCGCGCCGGCGACAACCTCGCGTTTATGCGATCCGCCGACCAGTTTTTCGGCAATGAGCGGATCGATATAGACGCCTCCCTTCGCGACAGCCCGGATCGCGCGCACCAGTTGGTCTCCCGAGGAGCGCTTGAGAATATAACCCTTGACGCCGAGTTCGAGCGCCTGGCGAAGGTAGCCTTTATCCTCATGAACGCTATGCACGAGGATCCTGGTGCGCGGCGAGGTCGTGCGCAGACGCTCGGCGACTCTCGGCCCATCGAGGCCAGGCATGGAAACATCGAGAACCATCACATCCGGCTGTAACTCGTTTGCGAGCCTTAGGGCGCTATGCCCCTCGCCCGCCTCGCCGACAACGGTCAGGTCCCCGGTCGCATCGATGAGCGCCCTGATGCCAGCGAGGACGACCGGGTGATCGTCCGCCACCACAATGCGGACTTCGGGCTTAGCGGCTGGATGGGGCGTCATCAGGAGTTACGCGCGGGATCAAGGCGGCGCCGTAATCGGACGCTCGCTGCTTTCACTCGGCTGGTATTTGAAACACTCCGCCCGAGAGCATTGTTTTGCAACTGTTGAGTTGATATATTGCAACCTGTCGCAAGAGACCACAAAGAAACAACGCACACATAATATCCCCGTTACCCCTCTTAGCTATTTGCTGTTCCGGAAATTGTCAAGAGCGTTCAGCGAACCCTCCGGCTTTTGCGGCCATTAGGAGTCAGGTTTTTTCTGACAAGGAATACTTATTTCCCTGACGTTAGCATTGTTTTTTTTCGTCGCTCTCCAGCTATATTGTCACCTGTAAGCTAGAGTTTGCGCCAACCTCCGCGGAGGAAGGTTTCACAAGCTCACCGGGCGGGAAGAGAGTTATGGAAGAGTTGGTCAAGAAGCCCTATCGACACGGTAACGTACCCAACGCCATGCGGGCGGCCGCCAGAGCCATTCTCGATGAGGGTGGACCGAAGGCGATCGGACTGCGCGAGATGGCGCGCCGCATCGGTGTGTCTCCGACCGCCGCTTATCGGCACTTCGCCAGCAGGGACGACCTCCTCGCCTCGGTAGCGGTGGAAGGTTTCAGGGAACTTTCCGCCGCTCTGAAATCGGCGACGCGAGGACCTGATCCGCTGCTTGGACTGGGCCGCATTTATGTCGAATTCGCTCTGCGGCAGCAAGGCCTGTTTCGCCTGATGTTTGGCCCGCTCCTGGCCGAACGGGCAAAGTATCCGCGTCTCAAAGAAGCGGCATCCGAAACTTTCAGGATTTTGCAGGCCGCACAGTCAGCCGACGGGGATCCAGAGGGAGACGGCGAACGCGGCGCGATGACCGCCTGGGGCCTCATTCACGGACTATCATCGCTCTTTATTGACGGTCTCGTTTCCGAGGAGCGCATCCCGTCGATGACGGACACCATCATTATGGCGGCTATCGCGCCGAAGCCGGCGTCTTCCAACGCCCGGACCGAGAGCCTCCCGTGGGTTCCCGAGTTGGTCAGCTGACGGCAAACTGCGGCTCGCGGCCAGGAAGGTCGCGGTCGGTGCGAACGCGCGCCAGGCGCCGACCACGCCCTCACGCCGGGTCGGTCGCGATCTCGATGGCGTAGCTGAGGCTCGACGACACAGCCGGGCCGTAGTACCCGCCTTCGACCGGCATGGTCTCAGCCTGGTCGGGAGCGGCGCAAAGCGCGACGTGGCCGTCGGAGACGTCGAGCCCGTGCGTCGGATCGTAGGCGCGCCAGCCCGAGCCGGGCACGAAGGCCTCTGCCCATGCGTGCAGATGCCGGCGTCCGTCGGGCGTGTCGGCGTGCGCCTGATAGCCGCTGACGAACCGGGAGGGGATACCGAGACTGCGGCAGGCCGCGAGGAACAGCATTGTCACGTCGCGGCAGGCGCCGCGTCCGAGCGCCAGCGTCTCCTCCGGCGGGCGCGCCGCGCCCTCGGGACGGATGTCGTGCCGGATTTCTTGATAGATTGTCGTGTTGAGCCGGTCGAGGAAGGCGAGGGGGTCGCCGCCGCTCTCGACCGCGAACCTGCGGGCGAAGGCGCGCACAGTCCCATCGGCCTCGCTGGCGAGATAGCCGGCGTTCGGATTGCTCGCGTCCGAGCGCCAGGGCAGGGCGGGCGGCGCATCGGCGGAGATCGGGGCCGCGGGTGCGACGTCGATCGTGAAGCGGCTGTCGATGCGGAACACGTCGGTCAAGCCGTCGAAATCGGCCCGGGTCACGAGATTGCCGAACGGGTCGATCGCCTCGTCGCGCCGGATAGGCACGGGCTCGATCGAAAGGACACGCGAAACCAGCGACCCGGCGTCCGGCCTCGGGTTCAGCCGCAGCACATGGCCCGCGAGCCGCACCGGCGCGGAATAGCGATAGATCGTCTGATGGCGGACGGAAAAGCGCATGGAACCTCGTGCCAGGGCGCTTTCACGCGGCCGCCCGCGACAAAGCCTAGAACGTCGCCTATATCCGTCGCCATGCCACTCTCGTATAGCGCCCGCTTCTCCGTCGCGCCGATGATGGACTGGACCGACCGCCGCTGTCGGGCGTTCCATCGTCTGCTCACGCGCCGCGCCCGCCTCTATACCGAGATGGTGACCGCCGACGCGGTCGTGTTCGGCCAGCGCGAGCGGCTGATCGGCTTCGATCCGTCCGAGCATCCGGTCGCGCTGCAGCTTGGCGGTTCCGGGCCGAAGCGGCTCGCAGAGGCCGCTCGGTTCGGCGCCGATTTCGGCTACGACGAGATCAACCTCAACTGCGGCTGCCCATCCGACCGGGTGCAGAGCGGCCGCTTCGGCGCGTGCCTGATGCGAGAGCCGGCGCTGGTGGCCGAAGGGGTCGCGGCGATGAAGGCTTCGGTCGCAATCCCGGTCACGGTCAAGTGCCGCATCGGCGTCGACGACCAGGAGCCGGCCGAGGCGCTGTTTGCCTTCGCGGAAACCGTCAAGGCCGCTGGGGCCGACGCGCTGATCGTCCACGCCCGCAAGGCCTGGCTCGAAGGCTTGAGCCCCAAGGACAACCGCACCGTGCCGCCGCTCGACTACGGCCTCGTCTATGCGCTGAAAAGCGCCCACCCTGACTGGCCGATCGCGCTCAACGGCGGCGTCCCCGATCTCGCCGCCGCCCGTGCGCATCTCGGCCAAGTCGACGGCGTGATGATCGGCCGCGCCGCCTATCAAAATCCCGAGTTGCTGATCGGCGTCGATCCGGACCTCTTCGCCGAGCCGGCCCCGGTCGCCGACGCCTTCGAGGCGCTGGAGGCGTTCGCTCCCATGATCGCGGCGGGGCTCGCCAGGGGCGAGCGCCTGCACGACTATACCCGCCACCTGCACGGGCTTTTCTCCGGCCGTCGCGGCGCGCGGGCGTTCCGCCAGATCCTCGCCACCGAAGCCGTTCGCCGCGACGCGGGCCTCGATGTGCTGAGGCAAGCGATTGCGCGGGTCGAGCGAACGCCGGCGGCCGCGGACCCGGTCGCGCTTGCGACGGCGTCATAATAGAACGTGTGTATTTTCGTAATATTCCTTGCGCTCCCACCCGCGGGCGAATCAGCGAATTGGAAATGACGCCGCAATCCCTTGAAAACGCTCAAAACGGGATCGAAAACGGCAGGTGCGGCCGGGGTCCGCCGGGCCGCTCACTTCGCCGACAGGATCAGCTTGCCGCGCTCGACCGAGTAGCTCTTCAGCCGCTCGAGGAAGCTCATGCCCAGCAGGCTTTCGACGAGCGCGCCGGGCTTGGCGACCAGCGCCGGAACCTTGCGCATCACGATCGGCCCCACCGCGATCTCCCCGAGTTGGACCTCCGCCGCCATCGCCGCGCCGTTGGCGGTCATCACCGAGACGTCGTAGCCGAGGCCGGCCGTGTTGATCCCCGCCCGGCGGGCGTCGGCGGCGGTGAGCACCACCATCGAGGCGCCGGTGTCGAAAATCAGCGTCGCCCTCGCGCCGTTGATATGCGCTGTCACCGCGAACTCGCCGCCGAGACGCCGGGTGACGATCGCCTCGCCGCCCTGTCCGGTCGCCGGCTCGGACGGCATCAGTTCCTCTGTCATCCGGTCGACAAAGTCGCCCGCATCGAAGCGATAGGCGTAGACGCCGGCCAGGACCGCGATCAGGAGCGCCCAGACCGCGATCGAGCTGACCATCCGGGCAATGTCCGAGGGCCGGGCGCTGGCGAGGTAATAGGCGAGCAGCGCGACGAGACCGGCGGCGCCCGCGACCTCCTGGTGATCGAGGCCGGCGATCCTCGTGTCCGCCGGCGTCATCATCAGGACGGCGGCGGCGAACCCCAGGATCGCGAGCGGGAGGACGGCTCGCATCAGCCTCCCCGCCGACCCGCGCCCGACCGGCCGGCCCGCGCCCTCCGCGAGCGCATCGCGACGAGGCGCGCCTCGAGCCCGGCCATCACGGCGAGCCGCTCGGACTCCTCCATCGCGCCCCAGCCTGCGATTTCGTCGACCGTGCGGCCGCAGCCGACGCACAGCGCCGAAACCGGGTCGACGATGCAGATCTTGACGCAGGGAGTGGAGACCGGTGCGGCGCTCATGACCGTCACTTAAGCGGCCGAGCGCCCGATGAGAAGTCCGCACCAGGCGGCGATCTCGGCCCATTGCTGCGCCGCGCCAGCGACGTCGCCGGTCTGGCCGCCGATCTGGCGACGCGCCAGCGCCGTCATCGCCGCCGCGGCGACGCCCGCGGCGACGAGGGCGGCCAGCGCGCGGCCGACCCCGGTCGCGATCAAGCCGAGGGCGAGCGCGAGGATGAGAGCGGCGCTGCAAGCTGCGGCGAAACTTTGCGGCTCGAGCCGCCCGGCGGCTGCGCCCGCGCCGTCGGAGCGCGCCGGATCGAGCAGCGCGAGCGGCATCAGCGCGCCGGCGCGCGACACCGCAGCGGCGAGCACAAGCGCGCCCGCCGCCGCCCAGAATCCGTGCGCCAGCGCCGCGGCCAAGGCCCCGATCCGGACGATCGAGCGACAGCATCAGCGCGACCGCGCCGAATGCGCCGATGCGGCTGTCTCGCATGATGGCGAGCTTGCGCTCGCGAGTCCCGCCGCCGCCAAAGCCGTCGGCGACATCGGCGAGACCGTCCTCGTGGAGCGCGCCGCTGGCGGCGATCAAGGCCGCGACGGCGAGCGCCGCGGCGACCCATGGCGGCAGACCAATACCCCAGGCCGCGCCAAGCGCCACGGCGCCGACGATCCCGACCACCGCGCCGGCAACCGGAACGGCCCAGGCGAAGCGGTTGAAGTCGAAGTCGCCATCCGGCGGCGCCGGCAGCGGAAGCCGGGTGAAGAACCGCAGCGCGTCAGCGAGCCTCGCGCCTCGAACGACCGCCCCTGGCGGCTCACAGAATCCACAGGAACATGGCGACGGCGAGCACGCCGATGGCGGCGAAGCCCAACTCGACAAACCCCCACTGCCGGACCAGCGCGCGCGCCGCCGCGACGTCGCGCCCCCGCAGGGCAAGAATCTGGTTGTTGAGCGGCGCCATGACAAAGAAGGCGTAGGGCCAGCTCGAGATGGCGATCAGCGCGCCGAATACGTAGCGCACATCCTCGGTCTCGAAATACGCGATGAAGCCCGCCACCGCCGCCGCCAGCGCGAAGGCCGACAGCAGCGCCACGCCGCGGCTGTCGCTCGGCCCCCATTCGGACAGCAGGGCCTCGTCGTCGAGCGCAAGCCGGGCCGGCTGCTCGACCCAATTGACATAGATGGCCGCGCCGGCGAAGGCGGCGGCGAAAATCAGCGCAATCAAACCTGCGATCATGACAGCTCCTGGAATCGCGCCTCTCTAGCATGAGCCGGAAGCGAACGGGAATGCGCTTGGGCGACGTGGGAGAAAAGCGCATGATGGGCGGCGCGAATCGCGCGCGCCCCAGACGGGGAGAAAGTTTTGACGGACAGGAAGCAACGCTTGCTCCCGCCCGGTCCGCGATCGGTGGCTTAGCCCGGCGCTAACCCTCTTCGCCCGTCCGTTTCCGCGCGGCGGTGAGAACAAAAAAAGAACTTGCATGGCGGAACAAACCATGCACAAATGCGTTCAGGGAGGCGAGGAGACCGCTGTTGCGGATGGGACCCCGCCCGTGAGAGAAGGACACGGAACGATGAACCAACCGATTCTTCGCGTGGTGGAAGGGAACTCAGGTGGACAAGACCAAGGCGCTCGACGCGGCGCTCTCGCAGATCGAGCGCGCGTTTGGCAAAGGCTCGATCATGCGGCTGGGGAAGAACCAGCAGGCCGTCGAGATCGAGACGGTTTCCACTGGGTCGCTGGGGCTCGACATTGCGCTCGGCGTCGGCGGCCTGCCGCGCGGCCGCGTGGTTGAGATCTATGGGCCCGAATCTTCGGGCAAGACGACGTTGACTCTGCATGTCATCGCCGAAGCGCAGAAGCAGGGCGGCGTTTGCGCTTTCGTCGACGCCGAGCACGCGCTCGACCCGGTTTACGCCAAGAAGCTCGGCGTCAATCTCAATGATCTCCTGATTTCCCAACCCGACACTGGCGAGCAGGCGCTCGAAATTACCGACACGCTGGTCCGTTCCGGCGCGATCGACGTGCTCGTCATCGACTCGGTCGCCGCGCTCACGCCGCGTGCGGAAATCGAGGGCGAGATGGGCGAATCCCAGCCGGGTCTGCAGGCGCGGCTGATGAGCCAGGCCTTGCGCAAGCTCACCGCGTCGATCTCGCGCTCCAACACCATGGTGATCTTCATCAACCAGATCCGGATGAAGATCGGAGTCATGTACGGCTCGCCGGAAACAACGACCGGGGGCAACGCGCTCAAATTCTACGCCTCCGTGCGCCTCGACATCCGCCGGATCGGCGCGATCAAGGACCGCGATCAGGTCGTCGGCAATCAGACCCGGGTCAAGGTCGTCAAAAACAAGGTCGCCCCGCCGTTCAAGCAGGTCGAGTTCGACATCATGTACGGCGAAGGCATCTCCAAGATGGGCGAACTCGTCGACCTTGGCGTCCGGGCGGGCGTGGTGGAGAAGTCCGGGGCCTGGTTCTCCTACGACAGCGTGCGGCTCGGCCAGGGCCGCGAGAACGCCAAGGCCCATCTCAAAGCCAATCCCGAAATGGCGAGCAAGATCGAGCACGCCATTCGCGACAACGCCGGCCTGATCGCTGAGCGCATTCTCGAAAACGCGGGCCCCGCCGAAGAGGACGCCGCCGAAGGCTGACCGGATTCCTTCGGGCGCGTCCCGGTCCCTGCCTTCTCAAGCGACGCGCCCGTCCGCCAGGGATTTCCGTCCGTTTGAAGCGCGCGCCGGGCGCGCGGGGGCGTCGTTTCCACGCTGCTTCCGCGCCCCGGCGATCCCGCGCGCCAATGCGTTCTCAATCCGGGACCGAGCCTCGCGTGGATGGGTCCGCGACACGCCTGCCTACGGCGTCCCGCCGTCCCGCGATTCCCGTTGGCTTCACGCGTCCCCTTGATTTACAAAGCCTCTTGAAAAATTCCTGTCGAGGCTATGCGTTCATGAGCGGCGTCAACGAAATCCGAACGAGCTTCCTGAACTTTTTCGCGAGCCGCGGCCATGCGGTTGTGTCCTCCAGCTCCCTCGTCCCCCGCAACGATCCCACGCTGATGTTCACCAATGCCGGCATGGTGCAATTCAAGAACGTTTTCACGGGCGTCGAAAAGCGGCCTTACGTGCGGGCGGCAACCGCGCAAAAGTGCGTGCGCGCCGGCGGCAAGCATAACGACCTCGACAATGTCGGCTACACCGCGCGTCACCACACCTTTTTCGAGATGCTCGGCAATTTCTCCTTCGGCGACTATTTCAAAGAGAACGCGATCGAATACGCCTGGGGTCTGCTGACGCGCGACTTCGGCCTCAACCCGCAGCGGCTGACGGTCACCGTCTACCACGACGATGACGAAGCCTTCGGTCTCTGGAAGAAGATTTCCGGTCTGCCCGACGAGCGGATCATTCGCATCGCGACAAGCGACAATTTCTGGGCGATGGGGGACACGGGCCCGTGCGGTCCGTGCTCCGAAATCTTCTTCGACCACGGCGACCACATCCCAGGCGGCCCTCCCGGCTCACCTGAAGCCGACGGCGACCGGTTCGTCGAAATCTGGAATCTGGTGTTCATGCAGTACGAAGCGTTGCCCGGCGGGGAACGCGTCGACCTGCCGCGTCCGTCGATCGATACCGGCATGGGCCTCGAGCGAATCGCCGCCGTGCTTCAGGGAGTCCACGACAACTACGACATCGACCTGTTTCGGGCGCTGATCCGGGCAATCGCCGACCTTACCGGCGTCGATCCGGACGGGCCGCAACGCGTTTCTCACCGAGTCATCGCCGACCACTTGCGCGCCTCCGCCTTCCTGGTCGCTGACGGCGTCCTGCCGTCGAACGAAGGCCGCGGCTACGTGCTGCGACGGATCATGCGCCGCGCCATGCGCCACGCCCAACAGCTTGGCGCGCGCGACCCGCTCATGTGGCGGCTCGTGCCGGCGCTCACGCGCGAGATGGGCCAGGCCTATCTCGAACTCATCCGCGCCGAGGCGTTGATCACCGAAACCCTGAAGCTCGAGGAGACGCGCTTCCGCACGACGCTGACACGCGGCCTCGCCATCCTCGAGGACGAGACGCGGTCCTTATCGAAAGGCGGCGTCTTCTCCGGTGACACGGCGTTCAAGCTCTACGACACCTACGGGTTCCCGCTCGACCTAACGCAGGACGCCCTCCGCGCGCGCGGGCTTTCGGTCGACGTCGATGCTTTCAACGCCGCCATGGAGCGGCAGCGCGCGGATGCGCGCCGCGCCTGGGCGGGGTCGGGCGAGACAGCCACCGAGACCGTCTGGTACGGCTTGCGCGAGCGCGTCGGGGCGACCGAGTTCCTCGGGTACGAGAGCGAGGCCGCCGAAGGGGTCGTGCAGGCGATCGTCAAGGACGGTCGCGAAGTCGACAGTCTGGAGGCCGGCGATAAGGGCTCCCTTATCCTCAATCAGACGCCGTTCTACGGCGAGTCGGGAGGCCAGGTGGGCGATCTCGGCGAAGTTACGGGGCCAGGCTTTCGCGCCGCCGTGACTGACACGCGCAAGAAGCTCGGCGACCTCGTGATCCACGACGTTACGATCGCAGAGGGAAGCGCGCGCGTCGGCATGGCCGTCGAACTCGCCGTCGATCATGCAGCGCGGACGGCGACGCGCGCCAATCATTCCGCGACCCACATTCTTCACGAGGCCCTACGGCTCGTGCTCGGCGATCATGTCGCGCAAAAAGGTTCGCTCGTATCGCCCGAGCGCCTGCGTTTCGATTTTGCCCATCCCAAGGCGATCACGCCGGACGAACTCGTCGCAGTGGAGGACATCGCCAATCGCGTCGTGCTCGAGAACGCCGAGGTGACAACCCGACTCATGGGCCTCGATGACGCCCGGAACGCGGGCGCCCGGGCGCTGTTCGGCGAGAAATACGGCGACGAGGTCCGCGTCGTCTCCATGGGGCTGATCGAGGACGATGCTGCCCACGAGCGCGCCTACTCGGTCGAGCTCTGCGGCGGCACGCATGTCAATCGCACCGGCGACATTGGCCTGATCACGGTCGTGGGAGAAAGCGCGGTCGCGGCCGGCGTACGCCGCATCGAGGCGAAAACCCGCAACGAGGCGCGCAAGAAGCTCACCGCCGACTCCCACGCCTATGCCGAACTCACCCAGCTCCTGCGCGCGCCTGCCGACGAGGCCGCTAAGCGGCTCGAGGGCTTGATCGAAGACAGGCGCAAGCTCGAGCGCGAACTCGCCGACGCCAAGCGCAAGCTCGCGATGGGCGGCGGCGTCTCGGGCGGTGTGGACGCCGTGCGCGACGTTTCGGGCGTCAAGTTCTATGCCCGCGCCATCACCGGCGTTGACATGAAGGACCTCAAGTCGCTCGCGGACGAGGCCAAACAGAGTATCGGATCCGGCATTGTCGCGATCGCGGCGACAGCGGACGATGGGAAAGCCAGTCTCGTCGTCGCGGTAACGCCCGACCAGACGGGGAGATTCAACGCCATCGATCTAGTGCGCGTCGGGTCCGCCGCGCTCGGCGGCAAGGGCGGGGGCGGCCGCCCGGACATGGCTCAGGCAGGCGGTCCGGACGGCGCCAACGCGGACCAGGCGCTGACCGCTGTCGAGGAGGCGATTCGCGCCCGCGCGTGATCGAGACTCGAACCGGGACGATCGGCGGTCAGAGCCAAAGTCACGCCGCCATCGCGGCCTTGAGGTTGTGGTCGACCTTGTCGAGGAAGCCGGTCGTCGACAGCCATTTTTGTTCCGGTCCGACGAGGAGCGCGAGGTCCTTGGTCATGTCGCCGGCCTCAACCGTCTCGACGCAGACCCTTTCGAGCGTCGCGGCAAATTTTGCGAGCGCCGCGTTGCCGTCGAGCTTTGCGCGATGCGACAGGCCGCGAGTTCCAGGCAAAGATCGACGCAATCGAGTTCGTCGACGTCTCGCGACCCTTCTGGTGCTCGCGGTAGTGGCGCGTCACGGTTCCGTGGGCGGCCTCGGCCTCGACCGTCTGGCCATCCGGCGTCATCAGCACGCTGGTCATGAGCCCCAGAGAGCCGTAGCCCTGCGCGATCGTGTCCGACTGGACGTCGCCGTCGTAGTTCTTGCACGCCCAGACGTAGCCGCCCGACCACTTCAGCGAAGACGCCACCATGTCGTCGATCAGACGATGCTCATAGGTGATGCCGAGGCTGGTGAACTTCCCCTTGAACTCGTTCTCGTAGACCTCCTGGAAGATGTCCTTAAACCGCCCGTCGTACGCTTTGAGGATCGTGTTCTTGGTCGACAGATAAACCGGGTACTTTCGCATGATGCCGTAGTTCAGCGATGCACGGGCGAAATCGCGGATCGAATCGTCGAGGTTGTACATCGCCATGGCGACGCCCGCGCTGGGGAAACTGAACACCTCTTTCTCGATGACCGCGCCATCGTCGCCCTCGAACTTGATGGTGAGCCGCCCCTTGCCGGGGACTTTGAAGTCGGTGGCGCGATACTGGTCGCCGTAGGCGTGACGCCCGACCACGATCGGTTGCGTCCAGCCGGGGACAAGGCGCGGAACGTTCTTGCAAATGATTGGCTCGCGGAAGATGACTCCGCCGAGGATGTTGCGGATCGTGCCGTTGGGGCTCTTCCACATCTCCTGAAGATTGAATTCTCTGACGCGAGCCTCGTCCGGCGTGATCGTGGCGCACTTGACCCCGACGCCGGCCGCCTGGATGGCGTAAGCCGCGTCGATCGTCACCTGGTCGCGTGTCGCGTCGCGATGCTCGACCGAAAGGTCGAAATATTGCAACTCGATGTCGAGGTAGGGGTGGATCAGCTTGTCGCGGATGAGACGCCAGATGATGCGGGTCATCTCGTCGCCGTCGAGTTCGACAACGGGATTGGCAACCTTGATCTTGGGCATCGGCGGGACTTCCTTTTCGGGGGGCGGCCCGTAAGGGCGAAGCGCTATAACACCGCCCTTCGGACCGTCATAGTTCTGCTTTAGGCGGGGGATTTCGTCGAATGCGGGGCGCCTACATTCTATGAAGCCATTGATCCGAAACACTCGGGCGCCGCGGATTTTCGGCCGGCGTCAAAGCTGCGCCGCCACGACCTCGCCGGCCCACGGCTTGATCGCGGTCGCGCTCGCTCTGGCTGCTCTTGCCGCCTCGGCCGGCCCGGCGCGCGCGGAGCCGCACGAACCGGCGAGCGACAACGCCCTGGCAATTCTCTGCGGCATTGTCGAGGACTCGGCCAAGGCCGAAGGGCTGCCGATCAATTTCTTCACCCGCCTCATCTGGCGGGAGAGCGCGTTTCAGCCTCGCGTGATCAGCCCAGCCGGCGCGCAGGGCGTCGCCCAGTTCATGCCCGGCACCGCCTTCGAGCGTGGGCTCGCCGACCCCTTCGATCCGGCGGCCGCGATCCCCGCCTCCGCCAAGCTGCTCGCGGACCTCGCCCGACGCTTCGGCAACCTCGGGCTCGCGGCTGCGGCCTACAACGCCGGCCCGAACGCGCTTTCGAAATGGCTCGACGGAACAGGCTCGATGCCGATCGAGACCCAGGACTACGTGCTGGCGATCACCGGCCATGACGTCGGGGAATGGCGCGCCCCGATCCCGCCTCCCGCCTCCTCGCCGGGTCCGAACGAGCCGTGCCTCGTCTCGATCGGCAAGCTGCGCGTCGCCCGCGGTCCCTTAGGCTCGCCCGTTATTTCCGGGCTGTTCGCGCCCTGGGGCGTGCAACTCTCCGCCAGCTTCTCCAAGAACTCCGCGCTGCGCGCCTTCGCCCGCGCGCGCCACGATTACGCAATCGTAATCGGTAATTTGCAGCCGTTCGTGCTCGGCTCCGTGCTCAGAAGCCGAGGTTGGCGGCCGTTCTATCGGGTGCGCCTGCCGGCCCAGACCGGTGGCGAGGCGAAGCGCCTGTGCGACCGCATCCAGGCGGTCGGGGGCGCCTGCGCCGTGCTGAGGAGCTAAAACGTCAACCGGTTGCGCGGCCGACCCGGTCCAACTCTGCGAACTCTTCCTCGGTCAACTTGATTTCCGCCGCCCCGACGTTCTCCTCCAGATGCGCGACCTTCCCGGTGCCTGGGATCGGCAGCACGACCGGGCTGCGTTTGAGGAGCCAGGCGAGGGCGATCTGGCCAGGGCTCGCCTTGCGCCGGCGGGCGATGGCGTCGAGCGCCGAGCCTTCGCGAGCGAGGTCGCCGGCGTTCAGCGGGAACCAGGGAATGAAGCCGATCCGATGCCCGGCGCAAAAGTCGAGCACCGCCTCGCTCGACCGGTCGGCGAGGTTGTAGCGGTTCTGCACGGTCGCGACCGGGAAGTATTTCTGCGCCGCCTCGACCTCGTCGACGCCAACTTCCGACAATCCGGCCGTGCGGATAACGCCCTTCTTGATCAGCGTCTTGATCGCGTCGAACTGCTCGCCCGCCGGAACCTTCGAGTCGATGCGGTGGAGCTGCCACAGGTCGATCAACTCGACCCCGAGGCGCCAACGGCTCTTGTAGGCCTGCTGGATGAGGTATTCCGGGCCGGCCGAGCGGCGACCAGACGTTCGGGCCAGTGCGGGCGAGGCCGCCCTTGGTCGCGATCTTGATCTCGCCGTAAGGATGCAGGGCCTCGCGGATCAAGGCCTCCGAGAAATCCGGACCGTAGGAATCGGCGGTGTCGATGAAATCGACCCCGAGGTCGGGCAGGCGCTTCAGCGTCCGGATCGCCTCGTCCCGGTCTTCCGGCGGGCCCCACACGCCCTTGCCGACGATGCGCATGGCGCCGAAGCCAAGCCGGTTGACATCGAACTTCCCTCCGATGCGGAAGCGTCCGGATTGCGCTGCGTTGGTCATGAAATGTCCTCTGACGTTGGCGCCGCTCAGGGCCAGCGGGCCTCGGGCGGCATGGAGGAAAGGATGGAGGCGATGTTGCCTCCCGTCTTCAGGCCGAAAATGGTGCCGCGATCATAAAGCAGGTTGAACTCGACGTAACGTCCGCGACGCACGCAGTTGTTCCTCGCGTTCGCGCGCGCTCCACGGCCGCGCGGCGTTGCGACGAACGATTTCGGAATAGAGCGCGATGAAACTCGAGCCGACGTCGCGGACAAAGGCGAAATCGTCATCAAACGCGGAATTCCCGGCGTCGCCCGCGCTGTTGAGATGGTCAAAGAAAATCCCGCCGATCCCGCGGGGCTCGTTGCGGTGCTTCAGGAAGAAATACTCGTCGCACCAGGCCTTCAAGCGATCGGCGTCGGCGACCTTGGCATGGCGTTCACAGACTTCGCGCAGGGCGCCGTGGAACAGCAACGTGTCCGGGTCGCCTGAAACCCGCCGCTCGTCGAGCATCGGCGTGAGATCCGAGCCGCCGCCAAACCACGTCCTCGTGGTGCGGACGAGCCGCACGTTCATGTGGACGGTTGGGACGTGCGGGCTCCAGGGGTGAGCGATGACCGATACGCCGGCCGCCCAGAAGCGCGGATCGTCGGCCGCGCCCGGGATCTGCCCGGCGTATTCGGCCGGGAAGGCGCCGAACACGGTCGAGCAATGGGCGCCCATCTTCTCGAACAGCCGGCCGCGCAGCATCGCCATGAGTCCGCCGCCGCCGGGCGCGCCGCTCGCGTCGGCGCGGCTCCACGGCTCGATCGCGAAGCGGCCGGGCTCCCGCGAAGGATCGACGCCGGGACACTCGACCTCCAATCCCTCCATCGCGGCGACGATTTTTTGCTGCAGGCCGGCGAACCAGTCGGCGGCAGCGGCGAGGCGCGGGTCGGCGTCGCTCGGTTCGGCGATTTCGCTCACGCGCCGCGGACCCGCGCCATCATGCGCTCGACGTGGGCGATCGGCGTCTCCGGCAGGATGCCGTGACCGAGGTTGAAGATGTGCGCTCTGGACCGGAAGCCCGCGAGCACCCGGTCGATTCCCTCGTCGAGCGCCGCGCCGCCCGCGATCAGGGCCAGCGGATCGAGATTGCCTTGCAGCGCGACGCCGCCCGGAAGCGCCGCGATGGCGGCGACGGGTTCGACCGCGGTGTCGAGACCGATCGCGGCGACGCCGCTCATGCCGGCGAACTTGCTCAGTTCCGTCGCTGCGCCGCGTGGGAAAGCGATAATCGGCGCGTCGGGCGCCCTCGCCTTAACCTTGGCGGCGAGCGCGGCGATCGGCGCGACACACCAGCGCTCGAACTCGGCCGGCGGCAGCACGCCCGCCCAGGAATCGAAAATCTGCACCGCCTCGGCGCCCGCCGCGATCTGGCGGATGAGGTATTCCGCGGACGCGTCGACGAGCCGGTCGATCAAGGCGGCGAACAGTTCTGGATGGCGGTAGGCGAACAGCCGCGCCGGGGCCTGGTCGGGCGTGCCGCGCCCCGCGATCATGTAGCTCGCCACTGTCCACGGCGCGCCGCAGAAGCCGATCAGCGCCACGTCGCCGGGAAGCGCGGTCTTCAGACGATCGAGCGTCTCGAACGCGGGCGCGAGCTTTTCCCAGTCGGGCTCAGGCCTCAGGCGCGAAAACCCTTCGGCGTCCTTGATCGGGTCGAGGCGCGGCCCCTCGCCGGTCTCGAAGCTGACGCTTTGGCCGAGCGCGTCGGGGAGGACCAGAATGTCGGAGAACAGGATCGCCGCGTCGAAACCGAAGCGCCGGATCGGCTGCAAGGTCGCCTCGACCGTCGCGGCCGGCGTGTAGCAGAAGTCGAGGAAGCTCGCGGCGCGCGCCCGGATTTCCCGGTATTCCGGCAAGTAGCGCCCCGCCTGCCGCATGAGCCAGATCGGCGGTCGCGGCTGGCGCTCGCCGGCGAGCGCGGCGAGGAAGGGTTTTGCGGATTTCGGTGACGTCACGATTGAACCCTACCCCTTAAAGACGCAGCGCCATCGCCCTTGGCGAGAACGGGAAGGGTCGGAAGATGGCGCCGACCGGGGACGGTAAGCAAGCCTCCTGCCGGACGACGGATTGACGCGGGAGGACGCGCGCGAACGATCCTTCCCCGGCCGCTCCCCTCCATGAGCCGCGCCATCCGGGCCGCCACTCCGGTCGGCATGCCGTCCCGAGTCGGTTTCTAGCCTTTTCAACACGTTGCGCCGGATTTTCCGGGCGAGCGGACCGACCGCGCCGCCCTTTCGGCGCCTCGTCTGGGCGAACGACCCTCGGGCGCGACCGCGAACAATCGCGCCTTGCAGGGGCGACGCTTTGCACGCCGCCCGGGCCATAGCCGATCCGGCCTTGCCCTTCGTGAGCCGGTTTCGAGCCTTTTCAAGGCGTTGCGCCGGATTTTCCGGGCGAGCGCAACGCCCCTCCTCTCGAACTCCCGGCTGGACGCTGGAGGCAATCCAAACGCGCCGCTCGCCAATCTTTGGCGCCGGCCGTCGGCGCGGCGTTTTGACGATTGCGCTGCAACCCTTCGGCCATAGCTCGACGCCTTCCTGCCCTGCAGCGCGGCGGGCGGCCGACCTCGACCGAAGGTCCGCGCCCCCTCGCACGCCGGCGCGGCGGCGTGCGAGGATCGAGGCGAACCGCGGATGGCTTGCGATCTCAGGCATCGGGATCAGACTACGACGCAGTTCTCTTTTTGACAAGTATTTTCAGGAGTCATTCCGATGATACGAAAACCGCTCTCCCGTCAATGCCATGCGCCGGCGCAGGACCACTGCAGTACCAGAGGCCTTTAGTGAATTTGAGTAGGCCGAACTGCGCAACAACCCCCGTCCGCACCTTGCGCCAGCGCGTACGACGAACCACGAAGCGCGGTCCGTCAGGTCAGTCCAATGGAAAAATCCCTAGACGCGCTTGCCGGTCGTCTGGGAGACCGTCTGGCTTCCGCAATCGCCTCCCAGACCGGCTGCGCCAGAGCGCAACCAGAAGGGGCAGACGGGGACGAAGCGGGCCGTCAGCGGGAAGCGCCTACTCCGCCGCCTTCTTCATCTCGGGATAGACGCACTCCGCCGGCGCTTGCGCCGGGTGGGCGTGGCGGTGGTGGAGCGGGATGATCTTGGCTTCGTCGAAACGGAGGCCGAGCGTCTTCCACACGTCGACCAACGCCTCGACCAGTTCGGCGACCTGCGCCTCGCTGTGGGCCGGGCCAGGAGTGATGCGCAGCCGCTCGGTTCCCGTGGCGACGGTCGGATAGTTGATCGGCTGAATGTAGATCGCGTGCCGCTCAAGCAGCATCTGGCTCGCGGCCTTGCACTTCTGCGCGTCGCCGACGAACACCGGGACGATGTGCGACGGGTTGTCCCTCACCGGAATGCCGGCGGCCTTGAGCGCATGCTTGGTCAGCCGCGCCATGTGCTGATGCCGCTCGCGCTCGACGTTCGAATCTTTCAGGTGGCGGACCGCCGCCGCGGCGCTCGCCGCGACGCTCGGCGGCAGGGTCGAGGTGAAGATGAACTGCGGGGCATAGCTGCGCACCGCGTCGACCACCGCGGCGCTGGCCGCGATATAGCCGCCGAGCGAGCCGAAGCCCTTGGCGAGCGTGCCCTCGATGACGTCGATGCGATGAGCGAGCCCCTCGCGCTCGCTGATCCCGCCGCCGCGCGGACCATACAGGCCGACCGCATGGACCTCGTCGATGTAGGTCATCGCCTGGTAGCGCTCGCAGACGTCGAGGATCGCTTCGATCGGCGCGATGTCGCCGTCCATCGAGTAAAGGCTCTCGAACACGACGAGCTTGAGCCGGTCGAGCGGCTGAGCCGCCAGAAGCGCCTCGAGATGCGCGACGTCGTTGTGGCGCCACACGGTCTTTTCGCAGCCGGCGCGCCGGACGCCCTCGATCATCGAATTGTGGTTGAGCGCGTCGGACAGGATCAGACAGTTCGGCAGCAGGCCGGCGATGGTCGAGATCGCCGCGAGATTGGAAATCCAGCCCGAGGTGAAGGCGAGCGCGGCGGCCTTGCCGTGCAGGTCGGCGAGCTCGGCCTCGAGTTGCACGATCGGGTGGTGGGTGCCGGAAATGTTGCGGGTGCCCCCGGCGCCTGCGCCGTGGGCGCGCGCCGCCTTGACGGCCGCCTCGATCACATGCGGATGGACGCCCATGCCCAGATAGTCGTTGGAGCACCAGACGGTGACTTCGCGCGGGGCGTCTTCTTCGCCCTCGGGGCGCCACAGCGCCATCGGGAACCGTGCGGCGTCGCGCTCGAGATTGGCGAAGGTCCGGTAGCGCTCTTCCACCTTCAATCGGTCGATTGCGTCCGCGAAGCGCCGCTCGTAGTCCATCGTCTGCCTTTCTTGGCGGGCAGTCTGCCGTTCCGGCGTCCGCCCGTTTGCCTATTTCGGTATCGGGCCGACGCGGCCTTGTCCAGTATACCATACGCGGAGCTCGCCGCGGCGGATTGGCGCAGCGCGTACGGCGTTCAACTCGGGCAGGATTGTTTTTTAATCCGCCGTTCACGCCGCCGTAATCGCGCCATATTCGAGCGCCATGAAAATGAATATTCATTCTCAGTGGTCCGATATGTCGGCGACAGCGCCCTTTCCCAACCGCCGCACCGCCGAAGACAACCGGCGCGAGCGAATCCTCGAAGCGGCCGAGCGCGCCTTCGTCCGCCACGGCTTCCATGCGGCGACGATGCAGCACGTCGCCGAGGAAGCCGAGATGAGCGCCGGCAACCTCTACCGCTACTTCCCCTCCAAGGAGGCGATCGTCGAGGCGCTGTGCGCGCTCGACCAGGAGGGCAGCGCAGAGGCGTTCGCCGAGCTCTTCGGCGCAAAACACCGACATCGCCAAAGCCGTCCGCGTCGCGTTGCGCGACCACGTCTTCGCCAAGCCGCCCGAAAAGGCGCGCATGATCGTGGAGATCTGGGCCGAGGCGGGCCGCAACGCCCGTGTCGCCGGAATGACCCGCGCGCTCGACGCCGACGTGATCGACAAGCTCGAACGGGTGATCGACGCCGCCAAGGCGACCGGCGTCGCCTCGCCGTCGCTCGACTCGCGCTTCGCCGCCCGATTCTTCCTCACCTTTGTCGCGGGCGTCTTCAAGCGGATCGCGACCGAGCCCGACTTCGACAGAACCGCCGAGACCGCCATGGCGTATGGCGTGGTGAAGGCGCTGTTCGCCGGCGCGCTTCAGCCCGGCGAGGAGGATTTCTCGCCATGACCCGATTCCTGACCCTCGCCGTCGCGCTCGTCGTCCTCGTCGGGGCCGCCTGGGGCTATGCGACGCTTCAGCCCTGCTCCGCACCGACGCAAAAGGCCCGCGCGCTCGGTCTGCCGGTCGGCGCCGCGTCCTGCCCCGGCGCAATCGCCTCGGCCGCAGCCGCCGAGGCGCCTCCGCGCCCCCGCCGCCGCCCGCCGTCACGGTCGCGACCGCCGAGCGCCGCGATTTCGTCGACCGCCTGTTCGTCTCGGGCACGCTGATCCCGCGCGAGGAGGCGGAGGTCGCCGCCCGCATCGACGGCCTCACGATCGTCGAGCTCGACGCCGAGGACGGCGACTGGGTCAAGGCCGGACAGGTGCTGGCCCGGCTCGACCGCAGCCAGCTCGACGCGCTGCTCGCCGAGAACGACGCGGCGATCAAGCGCGCCGACGCCGCGATCGCGCAGGCCAAGAACATGGTGACGCAGGCCGAGGCGCAGGCGCAATTCGCCGAGAGCGACTACGAGCGCGCCCAGAAACTGGGCGCAGGCGTCATGTCGGTCTCGACCGTCGAGCAGCGCGAGACGGCGATGAAGACGGCCGAGGCCCAGCGCGCGGGGGCCCACAGCGCGCTCAGCGTCGCCGAGGCCGACCGCAAAGCTCGAGACGCCGAGCGGCAGGAGCTTGAGGTGCGCATCGCGCGCACCGATGTGACAGCGCCGGTCGCCGGGCTCGTCAGCCGGCGTTCGGCCAAGCTCGGCGCGACCGCCTCGGGCGCGGGCGAGCCGCTGTTCCGCATCATCGTCGACGGCGCGGTCGACCTCGACGCCGACGCGCCGGAACAGTCGCTGACCCGCTTCGCCAACGGCATGCCGGCGGTCATCCGCCTGCCCGGGGTTTCCGATCCAGTTCCCGGGCATGTGCGGCTCATTTCCCAGGAAGTCGACAAGGCGAGCCGCACCGGCAACGTGCGCATCGCCCTTTCCGACGTGTCGCACGCCCATATCGGCGCCTTCGCCTCGGCCGAGGTCGAGCTTGTGCGCCGCGACGGCATCGGCGTGCCCGCCTCCGCGGTCCGGCGCGAGGGCGACGTCGCCCGGCTCTATGTCGTGCGCGACGGCCGGATCGAGGAGAGGGCGGTGACGCCCGGCATCGTCGACGGCGACGAGATCGAGATCAAGGACGGGCTCGCCGAGGGCGAGACCGTGGTTGCGAAAGCCGCCGCCTTCCTGCGTCCGGGCGACCGCGTGCGGCCGATGCCGGTGGCGGCGACCGCCGCCGCGGTGGGAGGATAAGGAAACATGCGTCTGCGCGCTTCCAACGGCGCGATGAAACGATGCTGGACGCCCTCGCCTGTCCGGCAAGCGCCGGCGCTGCAACTCACGCGTTCTCGCCGAGTCCGCGCGCCGAGAACGCGGCTATCTTTGTGCGGAGGACTTGCCGAACCATCTCTCGGCGATCGGATCGTAGGTCCCGTCTTCGCTCAGCCTCAGGAGCGCCCGGTTGACTTTGTGACCCAGGTCGGAACCGAGCGGAAAGGCGATGCCGTAGTTTTCGGCGCGGAACGGAGCGCCGACCGCGACAAACCTGTGGGCGTCGTCCTGATTGACGCCCGCACCGCCGGCGGCCGGCGCGGAGTCGGCCTGCGATGCTGCGGGAAGGCGAGCAAAGAGCAACGCAAGCCAGGCGGCCGCGGCCACGCCGGCCCATCGCGCCACGCGACCGCCTCTCGGCGGCGCGGACAATCGTGCGCTGATCGTTTCGTTCCCGCCGCCGTTCGTCCCACGATATCGATAACCACCCGTCCCGAACGTGTCCAGCCGATGTTGACGCCGTGCGATGGTGAAGGAACAGGCCGGCCGGGCGGGTCTGTCGGATCGTGCCGAACGCCATGCGTCGGCTGTCGGGCGATGCGCGCGTAAGACAACCAGGGAACCGACCGCAATGCGCTTCAACGTCTCCGCCTGGTCGATCCGGCGGCCCATCCCGGCGGCGGTCGCCTTCGCGGTGCTGACCATTCTCGGGCTGATCAGCTTCCGGTCGATGCCGGTCACCCGCTTCCCCAACATCGACATCCCGATCGTCCAGGTCCTGATCACCCAGTCGGGCGCGGCGCCGAGCGAACTCGAAGTCGCAGGTGACGAAGAAGGTCGAGGACGCCGTCTCCAGCCTCAACGGCGTCTGGCACATCCTCTCGACCGTCACCGACGGCTCGTCGTCGACCATGGTGCAGTTCAATGTCGGCTCGGTCGACATCGATCGGGCGCTGAACGACGTGAAGGACCAGATCGCCAAGATCCGCGCCGATCTGCCGCGCACCATCGACGAGCCGATCGTCAGCCGCATCGACGTCGAAGGCCTGCCGATCGTCACCTACGCGGCTTCCGCGCCGGGCATGTCGGTCGAGCAACTTTCCTGGTTCATCGACGACTCGGTCGCCCGCGACCTGCAGAGCATCCACGGCGTCGGCGAAGTGAAGCGCTTCGGCGGCGTCGACCGGGAGATCCGCGTCTCGCTCAACCCGGAAAAGCTGCTCGCGCTCGGCGTGACCGCCGCCGCGGTCAACGAGCAGGTCCGCGCCGACAACGTCGATCTCGGCGGCGGCCGCGGCGAAGTCGCCGGTCAGGAGCAGGCGATCCGCACCCTCGCCGGCGCGCATAGCGTCGCCGACCTCGCGGCGCTGCCGATCGCGCTTCCCGGCGGGCCGCAAGGTGCGCCTCGACGAACTCGGAACGATCGTCGACGGCGCGGCCGAGCCGCGCACCTTCACCCGCCTGTTCGACGAGCCGATCGTCGCCTTCGGCGTCACCCGCGCCAAGGGCGCAAGCGACGTCACGGTCGATCGGCTGATCGCGCGAGCGCCTGGCGAAGATCCAGGCGGCGCACCCCGAGGTCACCTTCACCAAGGTCGACACCCAGGTCGACAACGAAATCGGCAACTATCATTCGACGATGGAGACGCTGATCGAGGGCGCGCTCCTCGCCATCGTCGTCGTGTTCGTCTTCCTGCGCGACATTCGCGCCACCATCGTCACCGCGCTCGCGCTGCCGCTGTCGATCATCCCGACCTTCTGGGCGATGGACGCGATCGGCTTCTCGCTGAACCTCGTGAGCCTGCTCGCGATCACGCTCGTCACCGGCATTCTGGTCGACGACGCGATCGTCGAGATCGAGAACATCGTCCGCCACATGCGCATGGGCAAGTCGGCCTATCGCGCCTCGCTCGAGGCGGCCGACGAGATCGGCCTGGCGGTCATCGCCATCTCGCTCTCGATCGCCGCGATCTTCTCGCCGGTGAGCTTCATGGGCGGCATCGCCGGGCAGTATTTCCGCCAGTTCGGCCTGACGGTCGCGATCGCGGTGCATCTTCTCGCTGCTGGTCGCGCGCTTCGTCACGCCCGTCATCTCCGCCTACTTCATGCGCCCGCCGCGCGACCACGAGCAAGCGACGGCGCGGTGATGCGGGGCTACACGCGGCTGGTGCGCGGCTCCGTGCGCCATCGCTGGATCACGCTGTTCGTCGGCGCGCTCATTTTCGCCGCCTCGCTCTGGTCGACCAGCCTGCTGCCGTCGGGCTTCATGCCGGCCGACGACGTCGGGCGCGTGCTGCTCGCGGTCGAGTTGCCGCCGGGCTCGCGGCTCGACGACACCGACAAGGTCACCCGCGCGATCTCCGACAAGCTGCGCGCCATGCCGGAGGTCCGCTCCGCGCTCATCTTCGGCGGCCAGTTGCTCGGCGGCGGGTCCGAGCCGCGCAAGGCCACCGTGGTCATCAACTTCGTCCACAAGTCGGAGCGCGAGGCGACGCAGAAGGACCTGCAGACGCGGATCGGCGCCATGCTCGCCGATCAGCCGGACATCCGCTTCTGGTTCCTCAAGGACAACGGCCAGCGCGACCTGTCGCTGATCGTCGCCGGCCCGGACATCGACGTCATCAACGACACGGCCAACCAGATCGCCAGCGAAATGCGCGGCGATCCCGATCATCGAGAATCCGATCTCGACGGCGGAGCTCGATCGCCCGGAGCTGCGCGTCACGCCGAAGCGCCAGGTGGCGGCCGACCTCGGCGTCTCGACCGAGGCGCTGTCGGAGACGATCCGCGTCGCGACGCTCGGCGACATCGACGCCAACCTCGCCAAGTTCAACGCCGGCGATCGGCTGGTCCCGATCCGCGTCGAACTCGACGAGGCGGCGCGCTCGCGGGTCGGCCTGTTGCAGGACCTTGCGCGTTCCCACCGCAAGCGGCGGCTCGACCCCGCTCTCGGTCGTCGCCGATTTCTCGATGAGCCACGGGCCGACCGCGATCAACCGCTACGACCGCACGCGGCGGGTGACGATCGAAGGCGATCTGCGCGGCGACGCCGCGCTCGGCGCCGCGGTCGCCGCGATCCGCGCCCTGCCGACCGCCAAGGCCCTGCCGCCCGGGGTCGAGATCCGCGAGACCGGCGACGTCGAGGTGATGAGCGAGGTGTTCGCCTCCTTCGCCGCGGCGATGGGCGCGGGCCTGATGATGGTCTACGGGCTCCTGGTGCTGCTGTTCGGCAGCTTCCTCCAGCCGATCACCATCCTGATCTCGCTGCCGCTGTCGATCGGCGGCGCGATCATCGCGCTGCTCATCACCCACAAGGCGATGTCGATGCCGGTGGTGATCGGCATCCTGATGCTGATGGGCATCGTCACCAAGAACGCGATCATGCTGGTCGACTTCGCGGTCGAGGAGGTCGGCCGCGGGACGCCGCGGCTCGACGCGCTGGTCGAGGCCGGGCGCAAGCGCGCGCGGCCGATCGTGATGACCACGATCGCGATGGCGGCGGGCATGTTCCCCTCCGCGCTCGGCCTGGGCGACGGCGGCGGCTTCCGCTCGCCGATGGCGATCGCGGTGATCGGCGGCCTGATCATGTCGACGCTGCTGTCGCTGGTCTTCGTGCCGGCGGTGTTCACGGTGATGGACGACGTTGGGCGATTCACATGGCGCCTGTTCAGCCGCCTCGTTCGGCGTCGGCGGCGACGAGGAGTCGGAGATCGAACGGCCTCGACCCGCATCGGCGCCTCAGCCGAAGGCGCGTCCGACCTCGGACGTGCCGGTCCCGGCGGAGTGAGTGCGTGGCCGGCAGACTCTGAGGCGGATCGGCTGGCGACCCTCGGCCTCTTGCTCGACGGGGGCCGGGCGCAGCGGATGGGCGGCGCCGACAAGGGGCTGATGACGCTTGGCCGGACGGCCGATGATCGCCCACGCGATCGAACGCCTGCGCCCGCAAGCCGCCGCGCTCGCCATCAGCGCCAACGGCGATCCGGCGCGTTTCGCCGCCCTGGGCTTGCCGGTGGTCGCCGACGATCCGCCCGGCTTTTTCGGCCCGCTGGCCGGCATTCTCGCCGGCCTCGATCATTGCGCGCGCGCCGAGCCGCGCCTGACCCATGTCGTGAGCCTGCCCGGCGACACCCCGTTTGCGCCGGAAGACCTTGTCGCGCGCCTGCATGCGGGTCGGCGCGCGGCGGGCGCGGACATCGCCGTCGCCGCCTCCGGCGGGCGGACGCATCACGTCGCCGCGTTGTGGCCGGTCGCGCTCGCCGGCGCGCTGCGCCGAGCGCTCGTCGAAGAGGGGCTGCGCAAGGTCGAGCGCTTCGCGCAGCGCTACGCCGTGGCGACGGTCGAATGGCCGGCCGAGCCGCTCGACCCGTTCATGAACGTCAATTCGCCCGACGACCTCGCGCGCGCCGAGGCCGTTATCGCCGAAGCCTCACGCAGCAGCGGCGGGAGCTGACGAGGCGGGCGAGAGCGCGGCCCACCAGCTTTCGATTGCGGGAAGCGTCGGCGGCAGCTTCGCGTCGAGCCCGGCGGCGAAAGCGTCCCAGGCTTCGAGGTAGCGCGCCGGCACGCAGACGATCAGCGGCAGGCCGTCGGCGAAAGCCCGTCCGATTTCCGCCAGCATGCCGCCGCCTTCGGACTCGAGCCGGCCAAAGCGGTTGACGACGAGGAGATCGGGGCCGGTCGCGCGCGCCGCGTCCAGCATCCGGGCGGCGACGGCTATCGCGGCCGGATCGACACGGCAGCCGGTCGCCTCGCGGCCGAGGTCCTGCATGATCTCCAGCGTTTCGCCGGTGACGAGGTCGCGCACGCGCACGTCCTTAAGCGCGCACAGATCGGAGTCGCACGCGCGTTCCTGAACCAGCCCGGCGATGCGCAGGCCTCGTCGCAAGGCCGCCTCGACGAAGGCGAGCAGCGGCGGGTCGGGCTCCTCGTCGCGGTCGAAGACGATGGCGGCGAGCCCCGCGGGCTCATCGAGCTTCGTTGCTGCGCTTGCCTCGATCGTCATGGACGCCGCTGTTTCCCGTGTTGGCGCATCCCCGCTATCGGCGCCTGTCCGGGCGCTGTCTTTCCGACCGGTGATGCTTGCTGCCGCCCAATCTTACTGCTGTTGGTGGCCAAAGAACGTCCGCGCGGCGCGGTCGCCCGAAGCCCTGGCGTCCGCCTCGCACATATAGGCCCCTTCCTTGGTGCGGGCATAATAGCGCGTCCCTTGATAGTGGTAGATCTTCGACTTGATGTTGACCCACACGACCTTATCGGTCGGGCAGCGATAGCGCGCCTCGGCCTCGGTGCGGAACTGACCGGCGCCGGTCGGCGCGGGCGCCGGCGCGGCATTCTGGGCCGGCGGCCACCACGGGAATAGCGAACCATTGTTGGGAGCCGGCGCGGGCGCCGGGGCCGGAGCGGGCGGCGGGGCCGGAGCGGGCGCCATGCCGGCAGACGAAGGCTGGGCCGTCTGCGCCTTGCAACGGGCGAGGAACTGCGGCCAGGTCGCCCCGCCAGTCGTCCCAGCGGCCTGCGCCTGCTTCCATTGGCTGGCGCAGGCGGCCATGACGCTTTCTGCGTTCGCCGCGGAAGGGGCGGCGAAGAGGGCGCCGATGACAAGCGCGGCGGCGGCCGCGCGCGAACCCAATGAAACGCGCATTGCTGATCCCCAAGCCTCGAGCCCGTTCCGGGCGCACACCATCGAGCCTACGTGAGATTTCGCCGGCCGCCAATGGAATTGTTCAAGGGAAACAGTGGCCCGCGCCGAACGCGGGGTCGAAGGCGGAGGGAGGGCGGAGCGGCGGCGCTCGCGCGAACCCGACCATTTTGACGGCGCCGGGGCGCTGGCCTGGGCTCCCCTCGCGAAGCCGACTCAAAGAAGGGTCGGATCGCAACCGGCCGCCTGAAATCGACACGAAACGTGGCGCTACATCCTCACATCCGCGCACCTTCCGCTCGAATCATATCAATGACTTACGCACCGCCCACATGCGTTAACTGCCGCAGATCGGTCAAGCGCTCGGCGTCGGCTCGGCTCAGGATCGCGCGGAGACAAGTTATTGAGTTACGGCAAGCGTTCCCGAAGTCTGAGCCGGGGGAGGCTGGACCATTCGGCTAGTAATGAAGGCTTTCGCCTCAGGGGCCGGGATTGGCGCGCTGTAATAGGGACCTTGCGCCTTCGTAACGAACGCCATTTCGCTCAGCAGGTCGTGCTGCGCATCGGTCTCAACTTCTTGAGCGACAACGTCGATGCCGAATTCTCCGGCCAGCCCAATAATTGCCCGAACCATTGCGGAAGCCTCCGGATCTCGAGCGGAAGGCCCAATGAGCGCCTGGGGTACCTTCACTCGACTGATGTGATAGATCCTTAGATAATCGAGCGACGAGAATTGGGTCGCTAAGTCATCAACGCCAATCTTTACGCCGAGTTGCTGCAACGCGTCGAGAATAGCGCCTCTGCGCGATGTGATATAAGCAAGCATGGCTTCGTTTACATCGAGTTCCAAGTTTTCGGGCGGAACTCCCCATTTCGTCAAAGTTCGGGCGACAAATTCGACGGTCTTCCGGGGGGTTTGAAGCTGCCTGATCGAGAGTTTGACGGCTACGATCGGAAGAGCGATTCCGACCTCCTTCCAGGCGTGCATCTGTTCGCAAGCGTGGTCCAGCACCCATTCCGCGAGCGTCAGGCCAAGAGGCGTCGACTCGATGACAGGGAGGAAATCGATCGATTGCAGCAGGCCACGCGTCGGGTGACGCCAGCGTATTTGCGCCTCCATCCCGACAATCTGCCCGGTCGATAGCTCGACCAGGGGCTGAAAGTAGAGTTCCAGCTCGTTGCGCTCGAAGGCCCGCCTCAGATCGTTGGTCAGACTGACTCTCTCCTTGGCCTCACGATTTAGTTGCTCATTATGGAAGCAATATTGGTTCCGACCCTCCTCCTTGGCCCGATAAAGAGCGATATCGGCTTGCGCAAGCATTTCATCCGGTCCCTGGGACTGGTGGGTATAGGCGGAGACGCCAATGCTCACGGTGAGGCGAATATCCGTGTTGCCGAACGGAATCGGCACTGACAGCGCATCCTGAATCTTGGACGCGAGTACGCCGGCATAGGTGAGATCGCTCATGTTGGCTTGGAGGACGGCGAACTCGTCGCCGCCCAAGCGGCCGACGAGGTCGGTCTCGCGCACGCAAGACCGGAGCCGCTCGCTGACAGTTTTGAGAACCCAATCGCCGGCGGAATGCCCGAGCGTGTCATTGATGTCCTTGAACCGGTCGAGGTCGAGATAAAGGATTGCAAAGGGGGGCGCGTCGCGCTGCGCTGCGGCGAAGGCTTGGCTTAGCCTGTCGATGAACGACGCGCGGTTGGCCAGGCCCGTAACCGCGTCGGTCGTCGCGAGGAAGTTGATTTTTTCCGAAGTATTTTTCCTGTCGGTTATGTCCGTCAAAAGGCCTTCGATTTCGAGCAGCCGGCCTCCGGCATCGCGGATGGGCGTATAGCGGCACTCGAGCCAGATGTAAGCGCCGTCCTTCGACTGCATACGAAATTCGTCATGGGCGGAGGCGTCCCCTTCGGCGGCCATCAGCGTCAATGATTGCATGACCCTCGACGCGTCGTCCGGGTGGATGATGGTTTGGTAGAACTTTGGCGAAGCGATCAGCGCGGCCGGGTCATAACCGTACATCGTCACGTTGTGCGAAATGTAGATCAAGGGCAGGGATGGCTCGCCTCGCAAGCGGAAAAGAACGGTTGGGCTAAACTCGACAATCGCGTTTGCGTCCCTCATTTTCTTGACGTAGCGCTCCCGAGTGATCGCGGCGCCGATCATGTCGGCGACCGTCCGCAATATATCTCGTTCGACCCCACTCCAGGCCCGCTCGGTTGTGCAATCGTCCAAGCCTATGTGGCCCCAGACTTCTTCCGCTACGGTGATGGGGACCAGGAGGGCGGATTGTATCCCCAGGTTCAGGAACATGGATTTGGCTGCGCCGTCCGGCATCTTTGTCGGAATGGCGCAGAGCGATTTGCCTTCAACGAGCGGCGCAAACAAGGGGTCCCCGGATAGGTCAGGCGCATCCGCCATCGCGTGAGCATCGAAAACCACGGGCGCATGCACAGAGTTCCAGGCGTAGCGCAACCTTGGAGCGTAGCGCTCCGTCGGTTTCGTCCGACTCTCGAAGACAAGCACGCGGTCCGCTCCGATCGCCTCCCCGACAGCCTTGAGCACCGTGGTCATCGCGCTTCCAAGCGCTGGCGCGGTCAGCAAATCCTTGGCGGCGATCGAAACGGCGTGGAGCAGTTCACTGCGGTTTCTGAGACTGTCGGTCAGCGACGCCTTCATGACCTCGCGCCGGGCTATGGATGTCATCCATCGTTTGATGTGCAGGCTATTTATGTACAGCGCGCCGAAAATTGCCGTCGTTACAAGCGCCAGGGCGACCGACATCGGCGTTGCGAGAAGGAACAAGATAACGACCAGGGGGCCGATTGCCGGCAGCGCGAAACCGACCATGGCCGGCAAGTAGATCGACGCCCTGATCGCGGCGCCGGCGGTCAAGCCGGCAACGACGAAAGTGATGAACGGAAGATGCGCAGGGTCTGATCCCAATAAGAGGGCAGTTCCAATCAGCCCCCAGAGGCAACCCGTCGCGGTTGCTCCGATGGTGTAGCGTAAGGCCCACCTCGCCATGGCCTCTGTGGCCTTGGGCGAGAGTCGGTAACGTCGAAAATCGTAAAGTCGAGCCAAAACAACGAGAAACAATCCGAGCCACACCACGTCCAGCCAGCTTGAGTAGAAGCGGCGTAACGCGAAGGCAACGATAACGGCGAGAATTAGATTGCCCAGAAACACCGCAGGGGCTTTATAGAGTATCCGGACTTGTTGGTTTAATACCGCCCGCTGGACCGTCGCAGGGTCGATAAAGGGTTCCCCGCGGCTGGCGAGCAGGCTTTCGTCCATCAGCGAATCCTCCACGGTATCATTAGCCGCAATGCTCCAGGGCGGACAAACCAGCGAGTCATTCTGACGGACCCGAGGTCGACGGGAAGGACTCGCCCCCGTCTACGAGAACGAACCATTTTTGACTCAATCGGGGACGCGATCCTTTAGCGCCGCCCTCGCGACATTGAGCGCCGAAAATGCGTCGCTATCGCCGGTTGCGGAGGCAACGGCCTCGAATATCCGAGCGGCGTCTTCGTAGCGCCGAAGATGGAAATAGATCCAGCCGCGAATTTTCATCAGGTCAGTCAACTCCGACGCCATGCGCGCTCTCGCGTCTAGGTAGGCGAGCGCATCCGGATAATTGCCGGCGTCATTGGCCTCGAAAATCCGTTTGGTGACGATCGCGAGGCGAAGGTCTCTGGCGCGTGCGTCCGGCTGCGGCGTCAAGTCGCCCGCGGCCTCGGCGTCGGCGGGCAAGCCCACGCCCAATTCAGCGAGCGAAAGCCCGTAGGCCGCATCCTGCCGGTCCTTCGAGGCGCCCGTCGATAAGATCGAGCGGAAAGCCACAGCAGCCTCCGCCGGTCGATTGAGTTGCATAAGATTCCAAGCCTGAGACATGCTAGAAGCGGCCGTCCCGCTCTGCGCTGCAGCAGCGCTGGCTCGACTATTTGCGATCCGAGCTACGTCGCTTCGCTTCATTAGCGGTCTTGCTTCCGCGGCCGGGGCGCGCGCAACCACAACCGGTGCGTACGCAACCGCAACCTGGGGGGGCGCAACCGCAACGGGGGCAGGCGCAACCGCAATAGGGGAGGGCGCAATCACAACCGGGGCGCGCCCAACCAAAGGGGCGACAGCCTCCTGAGGCGCTGGTTTCGCAATTTCCGCTTGTCCAGGGGACGGCGACGCGACGACCGCGACCGCGACCGGCGCGACTTGCGCGCGCGCCGCTGCGCTGGGATCGATCAACGCGAGCGTACGAGGCGAGCGCCCGCCCCAGACCCGCTCGAGCGCCAGCAGAGCTTCGCGCCGCTTCAGCACCGAATCGACCAGGGCGAGCCCATAGGCGGACGGCTCGTCGTCGGGTTTCCACGCCAGCGCTGACGAGAACCATTGGCCCGCAGTCTCCTCCTGGCCATGTGCGCGAGAAAGCCAACCGAGTTGCTGCGCCGTCGCCGCATCGCGGCGCTTCGCGGTCGTTTCGACGATGCGCGCGAGGACGTCGGGCGCGAGAACCGGCGCCGGCTGTTGAGCCAGAAGATTCGCCGCCGCCGCCATATACGCCTTGCCGGCGTCGTCATTGACGTCGCGGTAAGGCGCGAGCGCCGCCTCTGCTTCCGCGGGCCTCTTGAGCATGACAAGCGCAAGCGAAAGTCCCTGCGCCGATTCCGGCCCGTGTTGCCGGTCGTAGGAAATCCGGAACCAGCGCTCAGCCTGGGTCGAGTCGCCCTTCCGCAGGAAGTACCAGCCCAGAAGTAGAGGATCGGCTGGCGTTTGCTGGGATTCGGCAAGCCGCTCCACGGTCGCGAGATCTTCCTCGCTCACGTTGCCCTTCGCATCGGATGCGCCCGCCGCAACCGCCCGTCGTGCGAGGTCTTCGCGAATCGAACGAAAAGCGTCTGCTTCTGAGCCAGCGCGGCCGAGCCCAAACAGCGTCTCGAGAGCGTCACGCGGCAGCAAACTCGCCGCCTTCTGCATCGTCGCAACCCGTTCGGGCCCATTCGTGCAGTTCGTGAGAATATAGCGATACGCATCGAGCGCACGGTTCGGGCTGTCGGTTCGAACGAACGCCTCGGCCACCCGCCACAGAGCTTCCACGTCGCCGCAAGTCCGCAAACTTGGGTTCGCGCCGGCAATCTGGATCACCATGGCGTATTGCTTCAGGTCGGATGCGTTGATGAGGCGCTCGCGCATGTCGGCGAGCGTAAGGCGATCGACCAGGTTCCGCGGTGGAGTCCAGCGGGGTTCGGCGCTTTGTCGGGCGGTGATGGCCTCCCTCACAGCGGAAAATTGTCCCTTAGCGACGAGTTGCCACATGTGATCGAGCTGGGGATCCCGGATCGCCGGCGCCTGCAGCGGATCCTCGGGGGGAGTCCAATCGGGATAGAGGGAATGAAGGCGTGCAATTTCCGCGTTGAGACGACGCACGTCGCCCTGTCGCGCGAAGTATCGCAAAGCGGTCTCGTCCACCTGTGGCGTTGCGCCGGGGTTTTGCGACCCAGACCCGGCCTCGTCGGTTTGCGGCCCGTTCGAGGCGAGGCTTGCCGGGTTCGCGTCGTTCAGCGCCACCGCTGAAGACGGCGCCTCAGAGGGCGGGCGCGAGGCGGAATCCTCTTTGCCGGAAGTCAGACCGAACTGCACGCCGAAGTCTTTGATGGCGGGCGCCGGGATGGCGGGCGCCGGCGCCGTGGACGACATCGGCATGGGTATGGAGTGCGGCGGCCTCCATAGGTTGACGCCCTGCCAGGCTACGGCGAAGGCCAGCCCGGCTGCGAGCGACATACTTGCGAACGGAACCGTCGTACTCATAGGCACACCGAATATTTCTGAGCCACCATCGAAAGAGCAAGCAGGTGCAGCGTCGACGGATAATAGCTCGTCGGCGTCGGCGTCCTCAGCGACGCCGGAATGGACTTGCCGTCGAGCGCACAGCCAAGAGCGGCCGCGATCATCCGATATCCAGGATCAGACATATCCTTGGTCGTGCGACCGTCGGCGAGGCTCACAACGCCGACCGTGTCGTCTGCGCCGAGCCACAGCTTTGCGAACGGCTCCAGCAAGGAACGATCGGCCGCCTGGGCTCTCAGGAGATAGAGGGGGATGCGAATAGCGTCATATCCGAACTCGGGATCGAACCCGGCCGCCGGCGCCGGAGCCGCGGACTTGAGGGAGATCCAGTTTGACGGCAGCTGGGCGGGTCCAAAGCGAGCGGCGAACAACAGTTTGTGCCCGCTGTCGCCCAGGGCGCTCCAATCGGTGTCGGGCGCGAGTCGCCCCAGGACCGGCAGCGCTTCGAAGATCCAGTAGGAAAGATTGACCACGGGCCCATCCGGCCGCTCGGCGGCGCCGTAGCCCTTGGCTGCGGGCATCAGCACAGTCAGATCGCCGACGCGCTTGACGAGAACGCGACCGATTGCGGTTGCAAGTTCGCGTGCGGCTTTTTCGTAGTCCGGAGACGGCCAGGCTTCTGCGGCCAGTGCGAGCGCATAGGCGATCAGGATATCGCCGTCGGAGGCATCGTTGATGTCGGTGACGTGCGGGTTGCTATCGGGGTCCCACCGCCATGCGGCGAGCCCGTCATCGCGCACAAGGAGTTCTCTTTGCGTGAACCCCCAGATTCGGTCGAAGGTCGTTTTGTCATGCGCGAGGACCGCCAGAAGAAGCCCGTAGCCCTGCCCCTCGCTATGGCTGATGTGGCCGTTCACATCATCCACCACGCGCCCGTCCGCGGTTGTGAAGCGATCCCGCCACGGCAGCCACTGCGCGGCCGAGATGGAGGCGGCCAGTGGCGAAGTCTGGACCTGCGCCGTGGACTGTTCCCCGGCCATGAGGCAGGCGGCGAAAGACGCGAGGACCGCAACAGCCGTCAATCCCGATGCACGGATGAGTTGTGACATCCTCATGTGTTTTCTCGTCCGATACGAGAAAGGAACAGAGAGGTCGCCAGACCGAGCAACACACAGGCTGAAACGAGCAGGACCGAAAACGCGAAAATATTGTCGGAAAGCCAGTTTGCGATAATCAACCTCGTATTTTCCAGCGTGAACGGCCGAGTGGCCAAAAACGCGAACGTTGTGACGGGCTGCGTCGTCAGCCTGTTCGTCTCGCCATTGTAAGTCGCGATACGTCCGTCGATCTTCGACCACTGATCCTGCGCGGTCAGTGCGTCAGCCCCCTGACGGAGCAATTTCGGTGTCGGCGCCGTGAGGAGCAACCAGGCGCCCACGCCGCTCGGGTTCTTTCCCTCGGCCAATAAGACGGTGCTGCCCGCCGGCGCCTGGAACGCGACGTCGGGGACGGGCAGAAAGCGCAGACTGGCTGTCGAGAATTGAAAGGTCCGCTGTAGCCAATCTTGCAGAACGCTGACATCGCCTCGCCATCCGCCGCCGTCAGCGAGCGCGTTGCGCCAGCGATTGAAGGTTGCTTCCGTGTCGAGTTCATCAATCGACTTAAGGTCGGAAACCGCAGGTTGGTTTTTCTTTTCGAGGGGCTTGGCGCCGGCTTCGGGGATTTCGGGCGCTTTCCATGTGGTGCGAAGATTTTGATCGATGCCGAGTTGGGCGAGCAACTCGCCGGGCGTCTGGGCCGCCGTCGCGACAAAAATCGCGTTGCGGTCGCCGACCCCGGCTGCCGAGACCAGATCGAAAGGAACAATTCGTCCGCCCGCGACGGCAATTCGCGCAAGCAGAGTTGCCGCCGCCGAGAGCGTATCGCTGTGGGCGTCCGCCACGACCAGCGCGACCGGATCCGTCGAGCGACTGTAGGGGAACCCGCCGCCAGCCAGAGCGGCGAGGTCGGGGAGGCGCGCAATCCGCGCGAAGTCAGGGATCACAAACTCGCTCGTGTCGAAGAGCACGAAACGGCTGGGCAGGTTGACCTCGCCCGCCGTCCGACACGCTTCGTCGGCCGATGTCTCCAACGGCGCTTCAAATCTGATCAGGTTGGCGCCTGGTTTGAAATGCGTCATCAAAAGGCGGATCGGCAGATGTCGGAGGATCGCCCCGCCGCTCGTTGTGATCGGCACCGTCGCGGTGATGTGGTCGTTCACGTAGACGTCCAAACGGCTGCCCGGAAGCACTTCGCCCGAATAGGCGGCGTCAAGCAGCAAGGTCGCCTCGCCATAGGCAGAGGCGTAAAAGTCCGGGGGCAGTCCGATCATGAATTGCGTGGAAAAACGCCGCCCCGTGAATTCCTGGGTCCGCACGCCGAGCCGGGAGAGCGGATAGTGCTCGGCGCCCTGGGCTATGGGCGTATCGGGAGCGAACCAGCCGTTTGTCGCGATCGACGCGCGCTGATCGACCAGGGGATCGTCTGCAAGAGAGGCGATGCTGTTGATGGCCTGAGAAACAGCGCGCGTGGTCGGGCCGGAGATGACGAGCGTCGACGGTCCGAGCGCCTGATCGTCCACGAACGCCACGATCGGCTTTGTCGCCGCGTCGGCGGGAGGCGACCGCAACGTTGTCTGCAGGTCCGCTTCCGTCCCGATCACAACGGTCAGGACCCCCGGGCCGCCAGGAGCGCTGGCTCGATCCTCAACCGACACGGTCTGATTGGGTTCGCCTATAAGAAGGGCGGCGCTCTGCGCAAATCGTAAAATGGAGCTGATCAGGACGTTTTGGCCAAGCGTGGGAACAATAATTCGCAGCCGTGCGACGCCATGCTGGTCGACCCCGGCCGCGCTTAAGTCCTTTATGCGCTGAAGGGACGCCGCGACCGTCGAGTCAAAATGTAGCGCGCTATCGCTGTTATATATCTCGGTCCAGAGTTCGTAGGTGGAGGCGACCGAGCAATCCGTGCGATGGCGTTGCGAAACGTCCACGCGAACAAGGTTGGGGCCTGGGCGGAGCAGGCCGGGCGGTAGGGCGGTCGATAATTTGCCCATGCTCTCCGAGGCGGAGATCGGACTTTCGAGAGCAAGATGATCATTGATGAAGACACGGAGCCGCGAGGTTTCCGGAGCGACAACGAGGGCAGATTTGTAACCGAGCGTCAGAGTCGCGGGGCTCTCCGCCTCGCCGCCTGTCAGATCGATGTCCCACGATCGCGAGGCTGTTTCGCCGCTCAGCCGAAGCGTCTCTTCTGGCAGAAGAGGTCTTAGGGTCGCTTGCTGCCCACCAGGAGGCGCACTGCTGGGGTCGCTCCCGATAGCCGGCGCCGGCGTGTTTGGAGCGGCGTCGGGGGCGATGGCGGGCGACGAATCCTTCTCTTTGGCGGCCGCGGGCTGGGAAGGTCGCTCGTCCGACATGTTGAACGGACCCGAATCGGCAACGGCTCCGCCAAGTCCGGCAAGAAAGAGCAGGACGACCGCGAGCGGTTTGATCGGCCTCATCGAGAGGCCTCGGCTTTGGGCTCGCCTTGCAGTTCGGGAGCAGCGGGGCGTTTCGCGGCCCCTGCGAAGCTGAGGAGACCGCGAATGGTTTCCCGGATGCCGAGCCCCCAGAACCAGATGGTGCCGCGCAACAGCCCGGGATTGACCCGCCTGGCGGCTTGCATTTCGGTCCACTGATCCGAATTGGCGTAAAGAAGGTCGGCGACGATTTGATAATGAACGGCTGTGGTCGCGAGATATTTTACGCCGAGATCGGCGCTGCCATCGCTGCTGACGGCGTGACGCACCATGCACGGCAGGATCGGATCGGCGCTCATCTTTGAAAGTGGGGCGATCCGGACCTCGATTCGGTCAAGTCGCGAAATTTCGGCGGTCGCCTGAGGAATTCGTATGCGCGCGCCGTTGGACGACACATTCTCGATGATCCCGGCAAGGATCGCATCGCCTGCGAGGACCTCGCAGCGGCGCCTGACGGAAACGCGGCGACTCGCCTGCCGCTCGCCGCGCTCGCACACGACGCCGAGCGCGCACCCTGCGAGCAGAAGGTTGAGGAGATTCCAACCGCCGACCACGAGAGTCACATCTGCCTTGTAGGGCTGCGTGATAAGCCGCATCGCAGTCATGACAACGCCTGCCACCAAGAGCATGAAGAAGAAAAATAGCGGCCATGCAATTTCCGAAAGACGGTTGGTCTCAATCGACTCGTTCTTTGTTGTCACAGCGAAGGTTGGTTTGGTTGGATTGAGAATGACCGATACGATAGCAGGCAACAAATAAAGAGACTGAGCGTATTCATAAAGTTCAGAGATCCAAGGCCAGCGATATTCACCATAAAGGTAATTTTGCATCAGCAGATTAACGATCATATATGACAGTGTATAGGCCAGAAATTCTGTTCCTGAAGATGTGAAAATCTCAAGACCGAAAAACAGATAAAACAAAGGCGCGATCAGAAAAATTGTCCGCGCAATCGGAAACAGCCAGAACAGCATGCTGGACATATAACATAGCCGCTGTGGCACGGTTAATCCGCGCTTCATGAACGGTCGCTGGAACAGCAGAATCTGAATCATTCCCTGCAGCCATCGGGAGCGTTGTACGATGAAGCTGGCGAAGCTCGCCGGCTGGAGTCCGGCGATGAGCGGCCTGTCCACGTAGATGCTGTGCCAGCCGCGCGCGTGCAGCTCGAGAGCTGTTTCGCAATCCTCCGTTATGCTTCGGCCCTGGAAGCCATTCGTCTCGTTGAGAGCGACGCGGCTCAAGACCGCCGCGGAACCGCAAAAGAACGATGCGCCCCACTTATCGAGCCCGCGTTGTATTACGCCGTAAAACATCTCGTTCTCGGAGGGCATCTTCAGGAAGGTGCGAAGATTTCGTTCGATTGGATCCGGGTTAAGAAAGAAGTGCGGCGTCTGCACCAGAAAGAGACGCTTCTCGGTGCGGAAAAACCCTACCGTGCAGTGCAGAAAGTCGCGCGCGGGCGCATGGTCGGCGTCAAAGACCACGACCAGTTCCCCCGACGAGTGAGCGAGGCCATTGTTCAGATTGCCGGCCTTTGCGTGCTGATTGCGGGCGCGCGTAAGGTAACGAACGTCGAATTCTTCGCACAGTTTCTGCAAGTCGCTTCGTCGGTGTAGCGCTTGCGTAGCCGTTTCCAGCTGATCGGAGTTGCATTTTTGATCCGTGCCGCCGTCATCCAGGAGGAAGACAGTCATTTTATCGGGCGGATAATCGATGGCTTTCGCCGCGGCTAAGGTCCGCGCGAGAAGATCACGATCCTCGTTGTAGGAAGGCACGAAAATGTCGACGGTCGGGAGGTCATCGTCATCGAGACGAGGCGCTCGACGCGAGGGCAGCGGCATCGAAACAACAAAAAGGGATAACGCCAGCATTCCCACGCAGTACATCTCGGCGAGATAAACGAGGAGGCCGGCGAGGAAATCCTGCGGCTGGTTGATCGGCGGCAAAGTGCTCGTCGTGCGCCAGTAGACGTAACGCAACACGATCGAGGTCCCCAAGCCGAGCGCGATCAGGCGCCACATGCCATTTGGCCGCACGGTTTTCAGCAACACCATGGCGACAACGACCGCCGTGCCTGCGATCAGATGGGTTTGAAGGCTGATCGGCAAGGTAACCAAGACCATGACGATGAGGGACATCGTGGCCCATAACGCGAACGCGGCCAATTTACTCAGGATCATGGCCGCGTGTCCTTCGGAGGCGAGGGAATCCCGGCGGGCTGTGGGGGAACCGCAGCCGCGGCTCCGGCGGCGGCCGGGATCGTGTTCGACGAAACGGGAGGCGGTGGAACGGCGCCCGGGGCGTCAGATGGCTGAATGGCGGGAGCGACTTGGGGCGAGGGCGGCGGCTGACGGCGCCGACTTACGTGTCTTGGACGTCGCGGCGCCGACCGGGAGGGGGCTGCCGCCGGGAGCGGATCGGCTGCGGACGTCATGATCGATGCCGGCGCCATCGGAACGCCCGCCACGCCAACATCGGACAGGGCGGTGGGTTCAGGCGTCGGAGCGGCCCGCGACAGGTTCACATTTACCGATAGGTTCATCATCATCGCGGCCAGCTGGGCTTCGCTCGCCCGAGGGTCACAAAGCCGGAGCCGAACCGATAGCGTGACGCGTGAATTGAACAGGGAAAGATTCTGATCGGGGGTCGCGACGCGCTGCCAGGCATAAATACAAGTATCGCCCTGCGTCGACCTGCCAACCGCATATCCGAACGGTCCCAAACGGTTCTGCATATAGTTGAGAGACATGTGTAAAGAAACGTTTGGGAGAGCCTCTTGGGCTTCGGAATAAAGCTCAACGTCGTTCAGTGGACGATCTGGAAGCGTTGCTTCAAGAGGCATGCCCGCATTCGTCATGCCGTAGATATCCACCCGCAGCTGGTTTTCGCCAGGCGTCTTTCCACGGGTCACGAGTGCGATCGTCTGCCTCGTCGCATTCCGGTAACGGCTTTCGACGATGGACAGAACGCCCGGCGCCCCGGGCCCCAGCGACACGAACGCACGGTCGGTAGGTACAGAGAGCGTCCCGACGGTATTGACCATTGCGTTCTCGGTGGCGCACCCGCTTGTGGCGAGCGAGGCAATCACCACAAGGGCCAACGCAGATTGCCGGCGCGAAAAATCTTTCATCTTCGTCACGAGGCCCCTGAAAGGTCAGCCGACATTTGCCAGCAATCGCGCGACGGGCAGGTCAGCCGCCCCACCTTCCGTGACATGCGCGCTCGATCATCCGATGAAATCGGAGATCCTGCCGAAATTGACGCCTGCGAAAAAGAGTTGATACCGATAGGCATGTTTGTAGCTCTAACATACTCAGGACATGCACAGTTTGGCGATAAATCCTACCTGAATGGAGTCATACACTAGGGACGATTCTTAGTGAATAGGACCCGTTGACGCATGTACGCTGTAATGTTTACAACAGGGACAAATACTTGCTGTCATATTTGCGTTGTGTAGAGAGCACAATTCGAATCGGGGCGTATGACTTGCATCCGATATCGGAAGTGCTGAAGGCCGCTGCCTTTCTGGCCGATCCCGCGCGCATAGCAGGAGCGAACCGCAACGGTGGCGACAACCTGGCGTTAATAGACAATCCGCCAGTTCCAAGGGAAGTGGGCGCGCGCAATCGGGTTCGCGGGCAACCCCATCGGGTTTCCCGCGAACCGATCAAAATCGTCCTTGGCGACCAGGGCCTGTCTGGCGATCACGGCCGCGAGGTCCTGGGCCTGGGTCATGCCTGCGTTAAGGTACGAAAAGGCCGATATCGAAAGCTGGATCGTGTCGGCGTTGCCGCCCGAGTTCAGGAAGCCATCGATCGTCGCGGCGCCAAAGCCTTGGCCGAACTGGAATCTCTCCGATCCCGACAAGCCCGCCTGGATCGTCTCGTTCGAATGGGCGGCAATGAAAGCGTCGCTGCCGCCGGGGTGACCGACGTATGGGAGGTCCCGGTCGAACCGTAGACCACGTTGGCGCCCGTCAAGGTCAACGACCCGCTGCCGTTGGTGTCGTTGAACGCCTCACCGATCACACCGCGTGAAGAACCCTTCGGTCGGCGACCATCGCGTTGGACGCGCTCCTGCCGCTGTCAATGCGAATGGTCTATCCGTCGCGTCAAGCAGGAGGCGCAAGCTCGCAAGGTGGGGGGCCCTCCGCTCTCGTGCGTTCCCGAGATTTTTTCAACCAGACAGGAGATGCAATTGTTCGCCTGCTTTGGTGGCGGCAAGAGCTCTATTTCGTCTTCCAGGGGGCGGGCTACGACAACTTTTTTGATCGCTTGCCAGAAGATCTTCGTACTCAGACTATTGGCCTGCCGTTCCATGTAGCAGGCTACCGTGTAGGCGTTCTTTCCATGCTCCCCGATCAGCGCGTCCGCTTGGGACTCGATCCACTTTGCTCTTTGACGAATTGCGCCGAACAATTGCATGTGCCCCCCGTCAAGATCATGTTACTTTATTAGCGTAAGCTAACGGCCGTACAGTGCGTTATGTGACAAATCGTCGCAATAACTGTACACATATTCGATAATACTGTTCACATCTGAACCGTGAAACTACAGGTGAGCAGGTCGGCGGCAGAGCGCGCCGAGGCGATTCTGCAAAGCGCGAAGCTTCGTTTCGCAAATTGCGATGCCGCCCCCATCTGCGGGGCCTGACTTGGACAAAATACGCCGCCAGAGGCCCCTCCGAGCGTCCTCCCGATTGGCGCGGCCCTTGCGTCGATCCGCTCGAACGGCTTTTGAAGGAGCGATGCGTCATGACATTGGAGAGTTCAGTGCGGTTTTCGGTTGTTCCGATAAAGGATGGGCCTTGGATCGTGGTCGACCGGGCCTGTGACAGGCGGGTGGTGGCGAGTTGCCCTCATGTCGGCGCCGCGAAGATGATCGTCGCGCTGATGAACGGGCACGTTGCTCAGGCCGTGGAGAGCCGTGAAGAGACGATCGCCGGACTCAACCGCCTCTGCTGACGGGGGCGTGTGAACGGAGGCGCTTGATCGGGCCATCCTCGCGTGCAGCGCTTCGGCGCCCGCCGAGATTGACCGCTACCGAAGCGCCGGCTTTCGCCTCCCCTATTCCGCAGTCCAGCCGCCGTCGAGAAGGAGCGACGTCCGGGTCATAAGCCCGGAGGCGTCGGCGGCTAGAAAAAAGCACGGCGGCGCCGATCTCGAGAGTTTCGAGGCGGCAGAGCTGGATCTTCCAAGAGCGCTTCGAGTCCACCAGGGCCAACCCGGCGCAGAGTCTCGAGCGTCGTTGCCGGACGATGGAACGACGGTTTGCACCGGGCGGGGTTTTCCCGCGCATCTATGGTTTTGACTGCGCTGCGTGTTGAGCCGCTATGGATCCGAACGCGGCTGCTCGCCCGATAGGGCGACCTGTCTCGCAGCACCGCCAAAGCCAATCCGAGGCGCGGATCCGACAGGCTGTCGCTGGTCACCGCGCTGGCCCTCCCTCCGGTCTATTCCGCGCCATTCCAGCGCCTGAAGCCTTCCAGCTCGATGTCGAAGACGTCGAGTATCTTCCCCAGAATATGACGCACCATGTCCTCGATCGTTTGCGGATGATTGTAGAACGTCAGCATGGGCGGCAGGATAATGGCGCCGATGGCGGCCAGCGTATGCATGTTCTGGATATGGATCGGACTGAGGGGAGGTCGCGAAGATGAGGCCGCCGGCGTCGACGAAGACATCGGCGGTCTGGGTGACCTTGGGACGGCCCGGACGCCGATCGATCATCCGGGTCGGGGCGGCTGGAACGAGCGCGCCGACTTCCTTCGGCGCGTAGGGGACGGCGATGTCGAACACACGCACCCCGGCGTTCTGCCAGGTGGCGAAGATCAGCGTCGAGCAGACGAACGAGCCGGGCCGGTTCTCGTGCAGATTGTGTGGGCCGAAGTGCGCGCCCTAGCGCGCCGCCGTCAGCGCTTCCGCACCGAGGCCGAGCGCGTCTCCGGCGCTTGCCGCCGCAACTCGGCGTCTCGCTCCTCCTCACCTATCGGGCGCTGCTGATCGTTCTGAGCGCCGGCGCGGCGGCGCTCGGCGAGGACGTCAGACGACGCCCGCCTGATCGGCGGCTCGCTCCTGTTCGGAGTAGGCTGGGGTCTCGTGGGCCTCTGCCCGGGTCCGGCGATCGCGAACATCGGCTTTCTCGACGGGCGCGCGGCGCTGTTCGTGCTCGCGATGGCCGCCGGCATGGCCGCCTTCGCCGCGCTGCTGACGCTCCGCGCCGTGGTCCCCGCGAAGGCCGTCGCCGAAGACGGCTGAGCGCCCGAAAATACCGGGTCGCTAATTGCCCAAGCGCGCCTTGCGCGCCTCTTCGATGCGGCGCTCGGCGTCGGTCGCCCGCTTCGGACCGCCGCGCGGCGGCGCGTGAAACACCGCGTCATCGGCCGCTCCGGTCTCGCGCAGAATCTGGTTCAGACGGACGAGTCCGCCTCTTGCGGCGCGCCAGACCATCTGCACGGCGCCTCGATTGTTCATTTCTCGGATTCCCGCGCCGTCGTCGAACGTTTCGTTCAGCGCTTTCGCCTGGGTGACGTTGCTGCCGGGAGGCACGTCGCGGGTGATCCAAACGTTGCCGCCGATCGACGAGCCCTTGCCGATCGTCACGCGGCCAAGCACCGTCGCGCCGGCGTAGATGACCACGTCGTCCTCGACGACCGGGTGGCGCGGAGTGTTCTTGACGAGCGCGCCGGACGCGTCGGACGCGAACCGCTTCGCCCCGAGCGTGACTGCCTGATAGAGCCGGACGTTGCGTCCGATGATCGCCGTCTCACCGATGACGACGCCAGTGCCGTGATCGATGAAGAATTGCTCGCCGATCCGGGCGCCCGGATGGATGTCGATGCCCGTCGCCGAATGCGCGTCCTCGGCGATGATGCGCCCGATCATTGTCACCCCAAGCCCGTAGAGTTCGTGCGCGAGGCGATGGCGGACGATCGCGGCGAAGCCCGGAAAGCAGAACGCGATCTCGTCGATGCTCTTGGCCGATGGATCGCCCTCGAACGCGGCCCTGAGGTCGGTGTCGAGCAGGGCGCGCACCTTCGGCAGCGCGGCCGCGAACGCCTCGACCACCTCTCCCGCCCGGACGGGCGAGTTGATGCGGCGCTCGCCCTTCCATTCTTTAGCCAGCGCCAGTTCGAGCTCGATCTGGCGCCTGAGCGCGGACAGGGCCGTTTCCAGCGCGCGCAGCGTGAAAGAGTCGACGCCGTCCGGCTCGAGGTCAGCCGGCCCGAAATGACGGGGATAAAGCGCGGCGACGATGCCTTCGACGATCTCGATCACGACCTCGCGCGACGGCAGCGGCGGCGGCGCGCCCCGATAGCGCCGCGTCTGCGACGCGGTTCGCAGCGCACGCAGCTCCGCGACGACAGCGACGAGGTCGAGTTCGTCGTCCGGTTTTCGCCGGCTCTCGCGCAACGCGCTCATGGGGTGAAGTTCCAGGCATGCAATAGGCGTCGAATTCGAGGCGCGTCCGCGTCGAACCTTGGTCTATGATAAGGTCTATCTTTTTAGTGTATAAAAAGCGGGTGCGCAAGTGTCTTCCAGCGCATGTACGAAGAACATCTTCGAGATGGGATTGCTTCCGCGATGTCCGCGACCTGGGCCAGCGCGCCCGGCTGGATGCCCGCGAGATGCACAATGGCCTAGACCGTACTTGCCCTTGTTCGTCAGCACTGCGGACATGCGGAAGCCGTCGAGCTTGCGCGCGAAAAGCCGGGGGGGTCCGAAGTCGCAGACATCGAACCTGTCCTGGCGACAACTCTGGCGCCCTCGCCGTCGCGGAAGTTTGTGGGTATCCTGACGGTCTTGGGACCGATTGTTCAGTTCAATGCGCGATCGTTCGGTTCAACTTTCGCGAGAAAGCTTTCGCTCTCTCCGTATGCAATGAGGTTTCGTAACATGTGGAAAGCCAGCCGCGAGCCCGTCTCCCCGACGGGCTCGCCTATCTCCGTCTTGCGCCGAGGGAAATCATAATGACCGATGCATCGCCGCTCACCCTCGTCGTCAACTGCGGTTCGTCTTCGCTGAAATTTGCCCTGTTCGATTCCGGCGAACCAGATTTTCTCATGAGCGGCCTGGCGGAAAACCTGGGCGGCCCCGAGGCGCGAATACGGTTCGACGTCGACGGCAAACGGATAAGGAACCCCCTTACAGCCCTTGGAGACCAGCCCAAGGGCCATGAGCAGGCGCTGAAGGCGCTCCTGGCTTTCGTCGAAGAGGCGGGATGGCTTCACCGCATCGGCGCGGTTGGCCACCGCGTCGCTCATGGCGGGGAACGCTTCACCCGTTCGGTCGAGATCACCGCCGAGATCCTTGACAGCATCGAAGCCTGCTCGGGTCTCGCCCCGCTTCATAACCCGGCCAATCTCATCGGCATTCGCGCCTCGCTCGCGGCCCTGCCGGGCGCATGTCAGGTCGCGGTCTTCGACACGTCCTTTCATCAGACCATGCCGCCCGAGGCGTACCTCTACGCGCTGCCGCAGATCTATCGGCGCGAGCTGGGCGTGCGCCGCTACGGCTTTCATGGAACCTCCCACCGCTTCGTCGCCCGGCGTGCGATCAACTATCTGGGCCTCGACCCGGCCGATAATGGGCTCGTCGTGCTGCACCTCGGCAACGGCGCCTCCGCGACCGCGGTTCTCAACGGCGCGAGCGTCGATACCACGATGGGCCTGACGCCTGTGGAAGGACTGGTGATGGGGACGCGCTGCGGCGATGTCGACGCCGGCGCGCTGCTTTACATCGCACGCCGCACCAATCTCGACCTCGATGGGCTCGACGATCTCGTCAACAAAAGGAGCGGCCTGCTCGGTCTGTCGGAGTTGTCGAACGACTGCCGCACCCTGGAAGCCGCGGCGAAGGACGGTCACGAAGGTGCGAAAGCGGCCCTCGCCGTCTTCACCTATCGGATCGCCAAGACCGTCGGCGCGCTGGCGATCGCCTTGCCCCGCCTGGACGCCGTCGTGTTCACCGGAGGCATAGGGGAAAACTCCGCGGGCGTTCGCGCGGCCGTGATCGCTCGCCTCGTGGGTCTGGGCGTGACTCTCGACGAAGCCCGCAACTCCGAGATTTGCGGCGGCGCGATCGGCGTCATCAGCCGCTCCACCCGTCCCTGCGCGCTGGTGGCGCCGACCGACGAGGAGCGCATGATCGCCTGCGACACCGCGGCGATCGCCTATGGCGGTCAGCCCGTCGCCTTTTCCGCCTTCCCCAAGGCCGCCGAATAGCCAGTCGCCCGTGTTCCCGGTGGGATACGGCGTCCGGCTGCGTTATATCAGGCGCGCATCAAAGCCGCATTCCGCTCGGAGGGCGTCATGGCTGAACCGGTGAAGGGCATTTCCTCGATGGCGACGCGGCGGGTGCTGGCCGAGCTCGCCGAGCGCTACGAGGCAACGACGGGCCGGCGTGCGGCGATCGAGGCGGTCGGGGGCGTCGATGCGGCCAGGCGCGTGCGCGCCGGGGAAGCGTTCGACGTCGTCGCACTCGCAGCCGACGTGATGGCGAAGCTCGAAGCCGAGGGGTTCGTGGTCAAGGGAAGCACGGTCGGCTTCGTCCGCTCGGCGATGGCGCTGGCCGTTCGCGCCGGCGCGCCGAGGCCCGACATCACGACCGAAGAAGCGGTCCGCGCCACGATCGCCGGCGCGCGTTCGATCGGCTATTCGACCGGCCCGAGCGGAACCCACCTCCTCGAAGTCGCGCGCCATTGGGGGCTCGATCACGGCGGCGACACGCCGCGTTTCGTCCTGGCCAAGCCCGGCGTTCCCGTGGCCGCTCTGGTGGCGCGGGGCGAAGCTGAAATCGGCGTCCAGCAGCTCAGCGAATTCCTCGATGAAGACGGGATCGACATCGTCGGCCTCGTCCCGCCTCCGGTTCAGTCGGTCACGACCTTCTCGATCGGCGTGGGGGCCCGTTCCGCCCGCGCCAACGATGCGCAGGCGCTGATCGCCTTCCTCAACGCCCCGGAAGTCGTCGAGGCAAAGCGCCGCCTCGGCATGGAGCCAGCCTGAACAGGGCCCTCGGCCGCCGCCGCGCTCCATCTCGCGGCGGATATCGTCCTCCGTGATCGGCCTTCGCTTGAAGAGGCTCCAGTAGTGGATCGCGAGCACAACGCCCCACCCGAGAATCGGCCAGATCGGCCAGAAATATCCGCCCCCGGTGACCGGCCAGATGCGATCAGCAACAGATTGACCGCGACATATACGGTCGCGTGCAATTGAGAAGCGCGCTTCGCCTTCAGGCGCCGGATCGCCGCCTCGCGTCGTTCGTCGGCGTCCGTCATCTCGGGTCTCCCCGCCGTCGCTGCGCCGGGCGTCACGGCAAGCCGCGCAGGAAACCGATCAGCGCGACGTTGACCTCCTCCGGCCGTTCCTGCTGGGTCCAGTGGCCGCAACCCGGCAGCATCACGGTCTCGCGCAGGTTCGGAACGAAGGTCTTGAGGTTTGCGATCAGTTGCGCCGCGCCGGCGAAGCCCACGACGAGGTCGCGGTCGCCGGCGACATAGAGCGCGGGAACCGTCACCTTGAGCCCGTCGAACGGCGCCATCAGAGCCCAGTTGCGATCGATGTTGCGATACCAGTTGAGACCGCCGCGAAACCCGGAGTGGGCGAATTCCTGCGCGTAGACATCGATATCCGCCTCGGTGAGCCACGGCGGCAACGTCTCCGCATCGATCGTCCGGGTCAGGAAGCCGCCGTTCCGCGGAACCATCGCCGGCCCGGCGTCGCCTGGCGCGTCGACCGGATTGCGTCGCGGAACGTCGCCCGAAACCGAATAGAGCAGCCGGCGGATCGACGCGCGAGGATCGCGCTCGAGTTCAGCCTCGGCAACGCCGGGCTCCTGGAAATAGAGCTGATAGAACTGCGACTTGTCGGTTTTCGGCATGATCGCGGTGGTGATGCCGAAGCCCCGCGGCAAAAAGGGCACGCTAAGGCCGGCGACGGCGCGAAACACGCCCGGCCGCAACAACGCGGCGCTCCAGGCGACCGTCGCGCCCCAGTCGTGCCCGACGATCACGGCGTCTTTCGCCCCGAGCGCAGGGACGAGCGCGACCATGTCGCCGATCAGATGAAGCAGCGTGTAGCTCTCGATCGCCTCGGGCTGCTCGCTTTTCCCGTAGCCACGCATATCGGGAGCGACCGCGTGAAAGCCCGCTTCCGCGAGCGCCTTGAGCTGATGGCGCCACGAGTACCAGGATTCGGGGAAGCCGTGGCAGAGCAGCACGAGCGGCCCTTCGCCGGCTTCGGCGACGTGAAGGCGGATGCCGTTGGCTTCGACCGTCCGATGGGTGATGTCCGACGTCACGGTCTCCTCCAGAACGTCTGGGTTTTCATCTGCGGGAAAGCGTGACGCGAAAGCGCTAGGGCCGCAAGGGCGATCTGGGCAGTTCGCCCGGGGGGACGCGCCGCTGATGAGGGCGGCCGCGCGGACCTCGTACCGAAAGGCGAACCTCACGCCGCGTCGATCCGTCGTTGGGTTTCTCCCTGCTGTCGCGCCGGCGGCGCGAAATCCGGAGAGACTTCGCAACGAGATCCGTCAAAACCGGGCCCACGACGTGGGCTGCGGAATTTCCGGCGTCGACGCGTCTCTGGCTCACGGCGAATGGCGCGCCGCCCAAGTTGCAAAAAGAAAGACCGCCTCACGCGGTCTGGCCACGATGGCAAGACATTTCGATGCAGTTGTCATAATTGCCCCTCAGCAAGGCGCGGCGCCGCCAACTCAATGTGGCAAAGCGGCTGGCCCCTGTCGTTCCCAAAAGGAACGTTATGAACTGTGGTAAACTGTGTCAGCATCAAAATACGACCGGCAAGTGTGCCCTGGTCACCCCCCTATCCAACTGTCAATGTTCTGCAGCGGGAGCAAAACGTCGGGTCTGGCTAGCTGCCGCGCCTGGGCGCGCCTAGTCTTTGTCAATTCCTTTCCCAACGATGAAGGCGCGAACCCTTGACCGCTTCCCTCTCAACTGTCCGCAAGCGCAACGGCCGCCTGTCCCCCGAGACGGTCGCCGCCCTCAACGCTGATCTCGCCGCCCGCTTCGGCAACCGCTTCTCGGCCTCCGAGGCGATCCGCCGCCAGCACGGCCACACGCTGACCTGGCTCGAAAATGAGCCCCCCGATGCGGTCGTGTTTGCCGAGACCCGCGACGACGTGATCGACCTCGTGAAGCTTTGCGCGCGTCACGACGCGCCGATCGTCCCGTTCGGGGTCGGCTCATCGCTCGAAGGTCACGTCAACGCGCCGCATGGCGGGGTGTCGCTCGACTGTTCGCGGATGAACGCGATTCTCGCCGTCAACGCCGACGACCTCGATTGCGTGATCGAACCGGGCGTGACCCGCACCCAGCTCAATGCAAATCTGCACGACACCGGCCTCTTCTTCCCGATCGACCCCGGTGCCGACGCCTCGCTCGGCGGCATGGCCTCGACCCGCGCCTCGGGCACCAACGCGGTGCGTTACGGTACGATGAAGGAATTGGTGCTGTCGCTCGGCGTGGTCACCGCCGACGGGACCTTTGTGCGCACAGGCACGCGCGCCAAAAAATCCTCGGCGGGCTACGACCTGACCCATCTCTTCGTCGGCGCGGAGGGCACGCTCGGCGTCATCGTCGAAATCACGCTTAGGCTGTCGGGCCTGCCCGAGGCGGTGTCGGCCGCGACGTGCTCCTTTCCCGACGTGCGCTCGGCCTGCGCCACCACGATACAAACGATCCAGTCGGCGCTGCCGATCGCCCGGATCGAACTTTTGGACACGCTGACCGTGCGCGGCTGCAACGCCTATTCGCATCTGGACCTCCCCGAGGCGCCGTTGCTGATGGTCGAGTTCCACGGAACCGAGCAGAGTGTCGCCGAACAGACGAGCCGGTTTGGCGAAATCGCCGCAGAGAACGGCGGCGGAAACTTCGCCTGGGCAACCCGTCCCGAGGAGCGGAGCAAACTGTGGAAGGCGCGCCACGACGTCTTTTACGCGCAAGGGATGCTGCGCCCCGGCGCCCGGGGCTTCGCCACCGACACCTGCGTGCCGATCTCGCGCCTTGCCGACTGCGTCGAGGAGACGTTGGCCGACATTGCGGCGAGCGGGTTGATCGCGCCGATTGTCGGTCACGTCGGCGACGGCAACTTCCACGTCACCCCGCTCGTCGACATGGGCGATCCGCGCGAGATCGAGGCTGCCGAAGCCTTCGCTTCCCGCCTCGCCCACCGCGCCATCGCCATGGGCGGCACCTGCACCGGCGAGCACGGCGTCGGTCAGAAGAAGATCGCCTACATGGAGGACGAGCACGGCGCCGCCGCGCTCGACCTGATGCGCAGGGTCAAGGCGGCCTTCGATCCGCAAAACCTGTTCAACCCGGGGAAGATTTTCGCGGTTTAGGGGCCAAGTCGACGATTCAACGCCCGAACTCGATGAGAGGAGCGGCGAACTGCGGACGTTCCCGGGGGAGTTCGAACTCTTTCCGCAGCGCGCAACGAAAAAGTCCGCCTACGCGGCGGCCTTTCCCGTTTAGCCGAAAGCTTTCGAGACTATGCTACAGCGACGCTCTTGCGCGAAACCCGATAGCCCATGGAGGCGAGGCCGGCGAAGCCGAGGGCCATCATCATCCAGGTCGAGGCTTCGGGAACGGCGGACGCGGATAACGCGGCATAATTATCCGTCTCGAAGAACGTCGTGTTTTCACTGAGGACGATCTTGTTAAAATTTAGTGAAGTATTGTCGGCGACGAAATCGACGAAGCTGCCCGAGGCCGGCCAGGCTTGCAAGGAAACCGCGTTATTCTCTAGCTCTTGCCCAGTATAAGTGGCCAGAAAATTATTGTTTTCATATATCGAAACTGTATTCGTGACATCGACGCTGCCCCAAAGCAGGCCGAAATATTTCTGATTGGTGTTGAATGTGATGGTTTCGCTGTCGCCGCCGGAGGCGCCAACGTAATTGGCGATACTGTTGTCGATGCCGCTATCCGGGTTCGTGCTGCCGCCCGGGTTGAGCGCTCCGCCAGTGATGGTGGCGACGGGCGTGGTCACGCTCCCGGCATAGCCTGCGAACGTGCCGGAATCGGCAAATGTCGAGGCGCCCGCAAAGGTTGTTGTCAACTGCGAATGGGTCGCGGTTATTGTGTACAGGCCATCGTCGTTTGTGCCCGCAAAGGCAGCGACGCTGGCCAAATCGACGGCCGTGGCGGCGACCAAAACCGGCAAGAGTCGGCGCGCCGACAACCGCGAAATGCGGCGGAATGACTTCATGTTCATGTTAGACCCCTCTTTAGCTACCGTGGGCGCGCTCAGCTTTCCCACACAGAAGCCTAGCCGCATCCTTGTTAACGTACGTTACATAAGCGATCCCTGTCAACATCGCGTCGGTTCGCGAAAAGCCAGGGGATCGCCTGATTAAACCCCGCAAGTTTGGCGGGGTTATTCGCTGTTGGACGTCACGAACGCGATCTTCAGACGGCGATCGCGCGGGCCACCCTGTCCTTGCGGTAGCCGGCGAAGCCGAGCGTCGCAAAGCCGAGCGCCAACAGAGCCCAGGTGGAGGGCTCCGGAGCGCTGGTCGCGATCTGAGCGACTTCCAGCGAGTTACCGGTGTCCGTACCGGTCTCCGCCAAGGTGAAGCCGGTGATGTAGCCAGTCGTGTCGATGAAGGTGAAGCGGCCGTTTGAGACGGAGCCGGTGATTGTTGCGTCGCCATCCCCAGGCAGGCCAGCGCCGGGGATTTCAGAAAGCTGTGTCCCCGAGAACGACACGTCGCCTTCATCGGTCGTATCGAATGTAATCTCGTTTCCTGCATCAAGCGACCCGACGTAGAACGACACGTCGCGCGCGTTGTTGGTCAGATCCCAAGTCGCGCATTGGCCATTTTGGACGGCGAAAAAATTCCCGGCCCAACCCCCGGATGGGGTCCACGGCGCTGCGACGTACGAGATTGACGCGGGTACCGTGCCTCCGCCGGTGTTGAAGACCGTCCCGCCATTCAAAGGGCCGGTCGCCCCGGAGAAATCGGTGAGCAGCGTCTCGCCCGGAGGGAGGGCGGAAGGGAGCGGGAGGGAAAGCGGATACGCTCCGCCAAGGGACGCGAACGACGTTACGATCGCCGCGTTCGCGGCCCCTGAACTTACCGACAGCGCCGCGGCCAGAGCGAGTGCGCTTAGGGCCTGTCCGCAAGACTTGTCTACCATGCTGTATTCCCTGAAACCTACGTAGCATTCGTCCCCACCGGCCGAACTTATGTAAACATATTACAATCCGTGACGTGCGTCAACATGCCTCCGGATGGCAGGCTGAGATTCAAAAGGCAGGTAGAGCGGCGCTTTGCATTCCCGAGCCCAACGGTCGAGATGACAACGGTCGCTAATGCGTGGCTTTTTTGAAAAACGCATTTCGCGATCGAACAACCTTCGAGCCAACAAGGCGCCTTCAAATTTGTTTGACTGCGGAAATGGGGCGCCGCAGCGGCGATCTGCCAATTCCGGGCTTTTCGTCAGAGGTCAACTCCGGCCGTATTGTGCACATCGATATCGGCCCTCGACGGGGAACCAAACGTCAGATAGCGGAGTCCTGTCCAGGAAACGAATGGGAGCTCGAAACGTGAAGATCGCCGTCATCGCCTGGGGATCGTTGGTATGGGATCCCCGGACCCTTCAGGCCGCGGCCGAGTTCGCGCCAAACGGCCCGCTGCTGCCGATCGAGTTCTGCCGGGTTTCGGACAACGGGCGATTGACCCTTGTCATCGATGAGACGTTCGGCGCCGTCTGCGCCACCCATTCCGCTCCGAGCGCGCTTGAGGATCTCGACGCGGCGATCGAGAACCTGCGGGCCCGCGAGACCATGTCGCACGCCCGGGGCGTGGGTTTTGTCGAAGTCGCCTCGGGAAAACAGAGCGACGTCGCCATGCAACGCCATCCCGACGCGGTCGCGACGATCGCGGCCTGGGCGCAATCGAGTGGATATGACGCTGCCATCTGGACCGCGCTCGCGAGCAACTTCGACGAGCCGGACAAAGGCGGGGAGCCGTTCTCCGTAACCGCGGCGCTGAGCTATCTCGAAAGGCTGCACGGACGAGACGTCGCGAGTTTCGACCTGGCGCTGGCCTACATCAGGAGCGCGCCGCCCCAGGTCGAGACACCCGTGCGCGAGGACGTCGCGAGGCGCTGGCCGGCCCCGCGGGCGTGAGGCGCCGGCTGTGTGCGTGCGATTTTTTGCGATTTTCCTCCCGGCGGCCGATCGTTGGCCAAATGCGCGGCAAAAATTGATCTGCCGCAACTCTGCCGCCGGAACGGTCGCGTATCCTCGCCGTTTTAGGGGGTGGAGGATGCGGTCATGTCGCGGCCTGCGAATTTCCACCATGAACACAAGTTGCGCGAACCGCCGCCGTGGCGGGTGATGCTGGCCCGAATCCGAGAGCGGCGATGGACCGCTCACGAAGACGAATGCCGTCCGCTCGAAGCCATGCTGCATTGGCGCGACCCGCACGAACGTCTGCGCGACCTCCGCCGCCAGCGGCACGGCCTCGACAACAATCCGTCGTCGGGGTGAGGGCTGCAAGGGGAACTCAGTCGAGGTCACGAAAGCGGCTCACCGGCCCTCGTCGCCGAGCCGACAGGTGGAGCCCCTGCATGTGCGAGCAGACCGCCGTCGGCTTTGTCCACGCAAGGCAAAGTCCCGCTCCGGGGATCGATTCGTTGCGCGGCGGCCAACTGATCGCTAATTTGACCGAGCGGCTCGATCGGCGGCGCGAGCGTCAAATCCATCGCCGCGCTCGCAAAGCTGCGTGCGCTGATCCGTGCGAGGGCGGGGGGCAGAAGGGGTTGGACTGCCACCATTTCAGCCGGTGCAAGCCTAGCCCTCGCGGAGTTGATTGTGCGCCCTTCCTGCGACAAGAAGCAATGATCTTGAAAGCCATAAGCGAAGGAAACCGCCGCCAGCGCCGGCACCGGCTCGACGGCTGACGGCGGCCCACCGGCGAGCACAGGATGCTCAAGCCAGCGCGTGTGATTAGGCGCCCGTAAACAACGTCAAGCAAGCGGAAACATCGCTTAGCGGGTCGACCAAAAGATTGAAACGACACATACCGAGTCGGCGAGCGGAGCGCGAACGAGGTCGCGCGAGTACCCAGTCCGCGCCCAAGCCTCTGAAAACGTTCGATCGGGGCCAGGCGCGCAGACGCGGCCGCCTGTTCCAGCCCTGCCGAGAGCGGATCGAAAATGGAGCCGCAAACCCTTGACAATCCTCAAAACCGGATCGCAAACGCGCGAGGCGGGACAGCCTCAACCCCGCGTCCAGTCCGTCAGCGTCACGTCGTCGCCGAGCGGGATCGGGTCCTCTGCCCGTAAGCCCGCGGCCCGGAGGCAGGCGTCCGGCTCGCCGCCAAAGGTTTCGCGGACGAACACCGGTAGGCCGCCGGGCAGCCGGACATCGGTCGCGCGACAGAGATGGAAGGCGTCGTAGCCGAGCTTGAGGAACAGGCTGTAGACCTGCGGGCCGCCGATCGCGGCGACCCTGCCAGCCTTGACGCCGAGCGCCTCGAGCGCGGACTCGAGCGATGCGCTGTCCGGATTCCAGAGCCATGCCAGCGGGTTTCCGGGGTCGCGCGCAAAGCCGGCGATCGAGCGGGTCGCGATCAGCCGGCGGCGAAGCGCGGTCCTGGCGTGGATCTCCTGCGAATGGCGTCCGTGCGACCACCGCCGCAACTCCCTCGAGAGCGTCCTCGAAATAGACCTTGTCGGCGTCGAGCTGGAGCGCGAGCGGCATCACACCCGTTTCGTCGGCGATCATGCCGTCGGCCGAGGCGATCGCGAAGCCTTCGATGCGGTAGGGGCCGATCATGCGAGTCGGCTACTCGATCGTGTCGGCGTTGACCAGCGCCAGGAATTCGCTGCGCGTCAGCGGGTTGTCGCGGAACACGCCGAGCATCCGGCTGGTCACGAGGTCGGCGCCGCGCTTGTGGATGCCGCGGCTGATCATGCAATGGTGGGCGGCCTTCACCACGACAGCCACTCCGTGCGGATTAAGCACCTCCTCGATGGTGTTGGCGATCTGCGCGGTCAGGCGCTCCTGGATCTGCAGGCGCTTGGAGAAGATCTCGACCACCCGCGCGAGCTTCGAGATGCCGACCACCCGCTTGTCGGGGATGTAGCCGACCCAGGCGCGCCCGATGATCGGCGCGACGTGATGCTCGCAATGGCTCTCGAAGGTGACGCCGCGCAGCACGATCATCTCGTCGTAGCCGTCGACCTCGGAGAAGGTCTTGCGCAGCACCTGCTCCGGATCCTCGTCGTAGCCGGCGAAATATTCGCGGAAGGCGCGCCTCAGCCGGTTCGGCGTCTCGCGCAGGCCGTCGCGGTTCGGGTCCTCGCCGATCCATTGCAGCACCGTGCGGAACGCGTCCTCGACTTCTGTGTCGCTGATATTCGCGACGCCGGCGTTCGATGCCGGCGTGTCTCCGCCCTCGAGCTTGCAATTCATGCAAATCCTTCCTTTTCGCGAGACGACTCGTAGCCGCCCCTGCGCAATGTCTGCAACACGCGGACTACCGGTACAGATCGGCCCGTGTTGGCGGCAGGCCGCTTGGGCCCCGCACCCGCTTCATCGCCAGCGTCTGGTAGACGCCGGCGTTGTTGCGCTCGAAGGTGATCGAGCAGGCGGCGAGATAGGCGAGCCAGACCCGCGCCGTCGTCTCGCCGACCTCGGCGACCGCCTCGTCCCACCGCGCCCGCAGCCGATCGTGCCAGAAGCGGGTGGTCAGCCGGTAGTGCTCGCGCCAGCATTCGACGTCGCGGACCTCGAAGCCCGCGAGCTCGAGATTGGTGATCGTGCGGCCGAGATAGTCGAGTTCGCCGCCGGGGAAGATGTAGCGTGTCAGCGCCTGGAACTCCGGCCGCTTCTTGCCGGTGCGCGCGGCGTGACTTCCGCCGGGACGGGTGATCGCGTGATGCAGATAGAGGCCGCCCGGCTTCAGGAGGCGCTGCACGGTCTTGAAGTAGGTCTCGAAATTGGCGAGGCCGACATGCTCGAACATGCCGACCGAGACGATCTTGTCGAAACCGGCCTTCGCCCTCGAGCAGCGCGTAGTCCCGCTTCTCGAACGTGACCCGGTCGGAAAGCCCGCGCCGCTCCGCCTTCTCGCGCGCGAGCGCGATCTGCTCCTCCGACAGCGTCACGCCGAGCGCTTTCACGCCGTAATGCTCGGCGGCGTGGCAGGCGAGCGAGCCCCAGCCGCTGCCGATGTCGAGCAGCGTTTCGCCCGGCTCGAAGCGCAGCTTGCGGCAGGTCATGTCGAGCTTCTGCCGCTGCGCCGTGTCGAGATCGTCGCTCCAGTCGTGGAAGTAGGCGCAGGTGTAGACCATGTCCTGATCGAGCCACAGCGCGTAGAAGGCGTTGGAGACGTCGTAGTGGTGGGCGATGTTGCGGGTGTTCTCGGCCTCCGATCCGTCGCTCTCGCGGTCGCGGCCGACCGCCTCGAGCGGCCAGGGGCCGCCGCGCGGAACGAACAGGAACGGGGCGAGCGCGCGCAGGGTCTTGAGCGAGACGAGCGACTTGCGCAGTTCGCGGGTGCGGCCCTTCGGCCGGCGCGCGACGAGATCGAAGATCGTGCCGTTGACGAGGTCGATCCGCCCCGCCGCCCAGAGATTGGCGAATGTCGTGATGTTCGGCCCCTTGAGGAGCGCCGCCACCGCGCCTTCGTCGGCGATGGCGAGCATGAAGCCCGTCGGTCGGCCAGCTGTCCGGGACCGTCGAGCCGTCCCACAGGCGGAACCCGAAGTCCCGGTTCGAGCCGCCGGTGAATTTCGGCGAGCAGCCGCTTCAGCGAGGCGAGGCGCGATTCGGCGCGAGTCATGTCGATCCTTCCCTCCGGCGGCGAAACTCTGCCGCCCGTGCGACGCTCTTACACCATTCCGGCCCGAAGCAAGGATGGACAGGTCCGCGCCGAGCGGGGCAAACAGCCAGCGCGTCAGGCGGCAGGACGAAATGACATGGACCAGTGGCGACGAGGCGGCCTTGTCGTTCGCGACGCGGTCATCGGAGATCTCGACGCGATCGCGAAGCTCGAACGCGACTCCTTTCCCCAGGACCAGGTCTCGCGGCGCGCATTCGCCTACGCCCTGCGCGCGCCCGAGCGGCCGGTGATCGCGGCGACGATCGACGGCGAGCTGGCAGGCTACGTTTTGATCGCGCTTCGCAAGGGCGGACGCACGGCGCGCATCTTTTCCATCGCGGTCGATCCGCGCTTCGCGCGCCGCGGCGTCGGCGCGGCGCTCCTTGCGGCGGCGGAGAAATTCGCTCTCCGCCACGAGCGCCAAGCCGTCATCGCTCGAGGTGCGCTACGACAACGCCCCGGCGATCGCGCTCTATGAGAAATGCGGCTACCGTCCCTTTGGCGAGCACGAGGACTATTACACCGATGGGGCGACGGCGCTGCGCTACAAGAAAATCCTTGTCGCCGGATGCGGCGGAACAGCGACGGTTTCCGTCGACGCCGTCGACGACTTGATGAGCGTTGAACCGCAGGGATTGAGCGGCGCGGACTGGCTTGCGCCGCCAGACGAAAGCCCATAAAAGACCGCCTCTTTGCGGAACCCCCCATGACAAGTTCGTTGCCGGCGCACCTCGGACGGCTTGAAGCGGAATCAATTCACATAATGCGTGAGGTTGTCGCCGAGATGCGCAATCCGGTGATGCTGTATTCGATCGGAAAAGACTCGAGCGTCATGCTCCACGTGGCGATGAAGGCGTTCCATCCGGCGAAGCCTCCCTTTCCGCTGCTGCATGTCGACACGACCTGGAAATTCCGCGAGATGATCGCCTTTCGCGACGAGACGGCGCGCCGGCTCGGGCTCGAACTCATCGTCCATATCAACGAGGACGGCGTGCGCCGCGGCATTTCGCCGATCGCCTCGGGCTCGCAGGTCCACACCCAGGTGATGAAGACCGAGGCGTTGCGGCAGGCGCTCGACAAAGGCGGCTACGACGCCGCCTTCGGCGGCGCGCGGCGCGACGAGGAGAAGAGCCGGGCCAAGGAGCGCATCTTCTCGCACCGCTCCGCCGCCCACGCCTGGGATCCGCGCAACCAGCGCCCCGAGCTTTGGCGGCTGTTCAACACCCGCATCCGCGACGGCGAGTCGATGCGGGTCTTCCCGCTGTCGAACTGGACCGAGCTCGACGTCTGGGAATACGTCCAGGCCGAGGCCATTCCCGTCGTGCCGCTCTATTTCGCCAAGGTCCGCCCGGTGGTCGAGCGCTCCGGCGCGCTGATCATGGTCGACGACGAGCGACTGCCGCTCGAGCCCGGCGAGACGCCGCGAAAGGCCGCGCGTCCGCTTCCGCACGCTCGGCTGCTATCCGCTGACCGGCGCGATCGAATCCGACGCCGAGACGCTCGACGACATCATCGCCGAAATGCGCGCCTCGACCACCTCCGAGCGGCAGGGCCGCCTGATCGACTCCGACGAGTCCGGCTCGATGGAGAAAAAGAAGCGGGAGGGCTATTTCTGATGAACGAGGCGCTTGCGAACCTCCGCGCTTCCGACCCTGCGGCTGCTCACCTGCGGCTCGGTCGACGACGGCAAGTCGACCCTGATCGGTCGCCTGCTGTACGAGAAGAAGCTGATCTTCGACGACCAGCTCTTCGCGCTCGAGCGCGATTCGAAGAAATTCGGCACCACCGAGGACGACATCGACTTCGCGCTGCTGGTCGACGGACTCGAAGCCGAGCGCGAGCAGGGCATCACGATCGACGTCGCCTATCGCTATTTCGCCACCGACAAGCGCTCCTTCATCGTCGCCGACACGCCCGGCCACGAGCAATATACCCGCAACATGGCGACCGGCGCCTCCAACGCCGATCTCGCCATCGTGCTGGTCGACGCGCGAAAAGGTCTGCTCACCCAGACCCATCGCCATTCGATCATCGCTTCGCTGCTCGGCGTCCGGCACATCGTGCTCGCGGTGAACAAGATCGACCTTGTCGGCTACGACGAGAAGACGTTTCGCGACATCGTCATCGCCTACCGCAAGTTCGCCGAGCCGCTCGGCTTCCGCTCGCTGTTCGCCATCCCGCTCTCGGCCCGCTACGGCGACAACGTGTCGGAGCCCAGCCCGCGCACGCCGTGGTTCCAGGGCGCGCATCTGATGGACTATCTCGAGCGCATCGAGGTCGAGGAGGACCGGCGCGCCGCGCCCTTCCGCCTGCCGGTGCAATGGATCAATCGCCCCCACCTCGATTTCCGCGGCTTCGCGGGCACGATCGCCAGCGGACGGATCGCGAGGGGCGATCCGATTGTGGTGGCGGGCTCCGGCCGGCAGTCGACGGTCGCGCGGATCCTCGTCGCCGACGAGGAGACGGAGAGCGCCGAAGCGGGCGACGCGGTCACGCTGACGCTCGCCGACGAACTCGACATCGCCCGCGGCGATGTGCTGTCGCATCCCGACAGCCGGCCGGAGGTCGCCGACCAGTTCACCGCGAACCTGATCTGGATGAGCGCCGAGCCGATGCTGCCCGGCCGGTCCTACCTGATGAAGATCGGGACGCGGACGATTCCCGCCTCGGTCACCGATCTCAAGCACCGGCTCGACGTCAACAATTTCGACAAGCTCGCCGCCAAGCGCCTCGACCTCAACGAGGTCGGCTTCTGCAATCTCGCGACCACCATGCCGGTCGCCTACGACTCCTATGCCGACAATCGCGAGACCGGCTCGTTCATCCTGATCGACCGGCTGACCAACGAGACCGCCGGCGCCGGCATGATCGCCCACGGGCTCAGGCGCGCGACCAACGTCCATCGGCAGGGGCTGACGGTGACGCGCGCCGCGCATGCGCAGCTGAAGCACCAGAAGCCGGCGATCCTCTGGTTCACCGGCCTTTCGGGCGCGGGCAAGTCGACCATCGCCAACCTGGTCGAGACCAAGCTTCACGCGCGCGGCGTCCATACCGCGCTGCTCGACGGCGACAACGTCCGTCACGGCCTCAACAAGGACCTCGGCTTCACCGCCGCCGACCGCGTCGAGAACATCCGGCGCGTCGGCGAGGTCGCCAAGCTCATGACCGACGCCGGGCTGATCGTGCTGTGCTCGTTCATCTCGCCGTTCCGCGCCGAGCGGCGGCTGGTGCGCGACACGGCGGCAGACGGCGAGTTCATCGAGATCTTCGTCGACACGCCGATCGAGACGGCGATCGCGCGCGACCCGAAGGGCCTCTACAAGAAGGCGCTCGCCGGCCAGATCAAGAATTTCACCGGCGTCGACCAGCCCTACGAGCGGCCGGAAGCACCCGGAGCTCGTCCTCCGCTCGGTCGAAGCCGAGCGTCGAGGAGCTCGCCGACACGGTGATTGCGGAACTGGAAAAACGCGGCATGATCGCGAGGCTGTAACCGGCGACGGCCGCCTTTCCGGGACGACGATCATGCTGACGCTCTTCTTCGCCCCACACACCTGCGCGCTCGCTTCGCACATCGCGCTTGAAGAGGCGGGCGCGACTTACGAAGCGCGGCGGGTCGATTTCGCGATCCGCCGAGCAGACGAAGCCCGAGTACCTCGCGATCAATCCGAAGGGGCGGGTGCCGGCGCTGGTCGACCGAGCGCGGCGTGCTGACCGAGACGCCGGCGATCCTCGCCTATATCGCGCAGACGCTATCCGGCGATCGGGCTCGCGCCGCTCGACGATCCGTTCGCCTTCGCCGAGATGCAGGCGTTCACGAGCTATCTCTGCTCGACCGTGCATGTCGCGCATGCGCACCGCCTGCGCGGCTATCGCTGGGCGGACGACCCGGCCGCTCACGAGGCGATGAAGCGGAAGGTCCCGCGAGACGGTCGGCGCCTGCTTCGCCCTGATCGAGCGAAAGATGTTTCGCGGACCCTGGGTCATGGGCGAGCGCTACACCGTCGCCGACCCCTATCTCTTCACCATCGCCAACTGGCTCGAGGGCGACGGCGTCGACCCCACCGCCTTCCCGCGCGTCCTCGACCACCGACGCCGCATGGCCGAGCGCCCGGCCGTCAAGCGGGCGCTGGCGATGGAAGCGGGGTGACAGTCCAGGGATTTGCGGCGCCGTTTTCGATTCGCCTGCGGCCGGGCCGGGACAGTCGGCGCGCCGTGCAGTCTTGGCGCCGATCCGGCGATTTCAGGGACTTTGGGCGCACAAAAGTGTCACTTTGTTATTTTCCACTATATTACATAAATATAATGAAATATGTCTACGACGCCCACGCGCTCCTGTGTGACCGTTCTCGGAGATTGCCGCGGATTCTGATAGGCAGCAATAGTATGATTAAGACCCCTGAATACCGAGATCTCGTACGCCCTCCTTCCCAGCATGGACGGTCGTGCTGGTCGGACGCGGCGCCAAGACGCTCGCTGGCCGCCAAGTCGGCCTGTCGCGATCCGGATTCGCGCCGCGATTTGGGCAATTGGTCGGCGACGGACCGATCGAATATCTCACGCGCTGGCAAATGCTGCTCGCCGGACGAAGCCTTTCGCGCGGCGAACCGATCGGCGCGGTCGCCCGCTCGCTCGGTTATGAATCGGAAAGCGCGTTCAGCACCGCCTACAAGCGCGTGATGGGCAGCCCGCCCCGCCATCACGCGCGCCTGCCGGCCGTCGCGTAAGCGGCGAGCCGTTCCGCCGCGCCTCAGGCGATCTTCACGTATTCGAAGTCGCCGGTCTGGCTGTTGATGCCGACGCGGGGCGGGGCGATCCAGGTCGCGTATTTGCCGGGCTCGTGGCAGGGCTCCATCAGCGAATCGATGAAGGTCATGTCGGCGTCGTTCGGCAGCCAGGCGCCGCTCTCGGCCTGCCACTGCGTCCTCGCTCAGCACCTCGCCCGCCGGGCTGATGCGCTTGCCGCGCGAACTCGCCGATCCTGCGGTTGAAGCCCTTGTGCGGCTGGGCGAACTGGAAGGCGATCCCCGCCTTCTCGATCACCTTGTTCCAGCGGTCGATGCCGCCCTGGCAGTCCTTGATGTAGTCGTCGAGCAGGCGGGCGTTGATCGCGCGCAGCGCCGGGACCTCCTCCTCGACGAGCCTGCCGTCGACGACGCGCGTCGACCGGATAGGTCGCGTCGGTCGAGCACGTGGTCGTCGTCCTTGAGGTTCGCCTCGTTGAAGCGGCCCTTCAGGCCCGCGCTGAACGCCTCGGCGGCGTTGCTGGAGATCTTCGCTGCCGAAGAGATCGCGCGTGACGGACATGTGGAAGTTGGCCTTGCGCTGCAAGAGCGGCAGGTCGACCACGCCGAGCTTGCGGACGCCTCGACCGCGTTCGGGTCCTTGATCCCGGCCTTGACCATCGCAGCGCAGGTCGCCTCGATCGTGCGCTGCACGCCGGTCTCGCCGACGAACATGTGATGCGCCTCTTCGGTCAGCATGAAGCGGCAGGTGCGCGACAGCGGATCGAAGCCGCTCTCGGCGAGCGCCGCGAGCTGCATCTTGCCGTCGCGGTCGGTGAAGTAGGTGAACATGAAGAAGCTCAGCCAGTCGGGCGTGCGCTCGTTGAAGGCGCCGAGGATGCGCGGATTGTCGGTCTGTCCGCTGCGGCGCTCGAGCAGGGCCTGCGCCTCCTCGCGGCCGTCCTTGCCGAAATATTTGACCAGCAGATAGACGATCGCCCAGAGGTGGCGGCCCTCCTCGACATTGACCTGGAAGAGGTTGCGCATGTCGTAGAGGCTCGGCGCGGTCGCGCCGAGATAGCGCTGCTGCTCGACCGAGGCGGGCTCGGTGTCGCCCTGGACGACGAGCAGGCGGCGCAGCGTCGCGCGATATTCGCCCGGAACCTCTTGCCAGGCGGGCTCGCCCTTGTGGCGGCCGAAGGGAATGGTGCGGCCCTCGACCTTGGGCGCGAGCAGCACGCCCCAGCGGTATTCCGGCATCTTGACGTAGCCGAACTTCGCCCAGCCGGTCGGATCGACGCCGACGGCGGTGCGCAGATAGACCTCGGACGTCTGGAAGCCCTCCGGCCCCATGTCGTTCCACCAGTCGAGATATTTGGGCCGCCAGGTCTCGAGCGCGCGCTGAAGCTGCTTGTCCGACGCCGAGCGCGACGTTGTTCGGGATTTGGTCGTCGGTGTTGATCTCGACGAAACGATCGCCGCGGACGGATTCCGGCGATTTCGGTCAGGGTTCGGTGGAGCTCATGTTTCCTTCCCTTCCTGGCAGCGCGCGCGAGCGCGGTCTTAACGCGATGAGTCACCATTATTCTGCACTTTTGTCAAGCGCATCTAGCATTTTTTTTCATATTATCTACGGCTGCACGCAGAATCGCGTAGATCACGTGTGCATTATTATGCATCATCCGCGCGAGAACTCAGGTCGAACAGGCTGGTCGCCTCGGATTCGAGCACCTCCTGGCCGCTGCTGGTTGAAGAGCCGCCAGCGCCACCGCATGATGCCGAGGTTTGGCTTGCTCGTTGAGCGCCGCGTCTCCAGCACCTCGGCGCTGCAGGGTAAGGCTGTCGCCGGGCCGGACCGGGTTCGGCCATTTGATGTAGGCGACGCCCGGCGACGCGAACGTGTCGGACCCCGTCGAGCACGGCGTCGACCGAGAGCCGCATCGCGATCGAGCAGGTGTGCCAGCCGCTGGCGATCAATGCCGCCGTAAGGCCCGTGCGCGGCCGTTCTCGGGTCGACGTGGAACCATTGCGGATCGTAGGCCTCGGCGAACCGCAGGATTTCGTCCTCCTCGACGCGACAGGGCCCGGCCTCGATGACCTGGCCGACATGGAATTCGGCGAATTTCATCTGTCCTCCAACTTTGCGGTCCGCGCTCTGTAGCCGCGCTCGCTGAGCGCGGCGCGCGGTCCAGCGACCGCGCCTCAGACGAAGCGCCTTCGGGCCCTATGCCGCTCGAACCGCTTCAATAGGTCTCCAGATGCAGCCGGCCGTCGCGCTTGAGCGCGGGCCCGACGACGTCCCAGTCGAGGCCGCCGCTCGCGCGCGACGTCGCGCAGCGCCAGCACGACGCCCTCCTCCATCGCCTTCAGCCCGCAGACGTAGAAGAAGGCGTTGGGGTCGGCGATCAGCGGCGCGAGATCGGCCGCGCGCGCCCGCATCAGATCCTGCACGTAGCGCTTGGGCTGGCCCGGCGTCCGGCTGAAGGCGAAGTTGATGTCGATGAAGTCCTTGGGCAGGTTGCCGAGCGGGCCGAAGTACGGCAGCTCCTCCTTGGTGCGCGCGCCGAAGAACAGCATCAGCTTGCCGCCCTCGAACTTGCCCGACTTGCGCAAGCGCCGCCGCCATTCGGTCATCGCCCGCATCGGCGCGCTGCCGGTGCCGGTGCAGATCATCACGATCGCGCTCTTCGGATGGTTCGGCATCAGGAAGCTCGTCGCCGAACGGACCGGTGACGTTGCACCCTGTCGCCGACCTCGAGGTCGCAGAGATAGTTGCTGGCGACGCCGCGCACCGGGCGGCCCTGGTGGTCCTCGAGCACCCGCTTCACGGTGAGCGAGACGTTGTTGTAGCCGGGCCGCTCGCCGTTGCGCGGGCTCGCGACCGAATATTGCCGCGGATGGTGCGGGCGTCCCTCGCGCGTCGAGCCCGGGCGGGACGATTCCGATCGACTGGCCCTCGAGCACCGGAAACGGCATCGCGCCGAAATCGAGCACGATGTGATGGGTGTCGTAGTCCCGGCCGACCTCGCGTCACCCGCACGTTGCCGACGACCGTCGCGGTGACGGATTTCTCCGCCGCGCGCGGCCCGTAGAGATTGGCGTAAGGGTGCGCGGCCGACCACGGCGGAATGATCGGCGGCGTAGTCGGCGATCGGTGAAGACGCCCTCGCCCTCGGCCTCGGCGGCCGCGCCGGCGCGCCGTCGCGCGGCCGAGCGTCGAGCGTGGAGACGCCGGCGGCGGCGAGCTCCTCGGCGGTGAGTTCGGCGGGCAGCGCGTCCCAGCCGAACTGCGCCTCGACGCTGTAGGCGTCGGCGCGCGGCATGACCCGCCAGTTGTCGATGCTGCCGGTCGGGCAGGGGGGGATGCAGGCCATGCAGAGGTTGCACCTGGCGGCGTCCACCACATAGTTGCGCGCGTCGTGGGTGATCGCCCCGACCGGGCAGGTCGCCTCGCAGGTGTTGCAGCGGATGCAGATTTCCGGGTCGATCAGGTGCTGCCGGATGACCGCCGCGTCGACGTGCTCCATGGAACGCTCCGATCAGACCCGGTTCCAGTCGAAGGCGGCCTTTTCGCCCTTGCCGTAGACCTTGAGCGCGCCCTTCTCGCCGACCGCGTTCGGCCGCTGGAACACCCAATTCTGCCACGCCGTAAGCCGTCCGAAAATGCGGGTCGCCATGGTCTCGGGCCCGTCGAAGCGCAGGTTCGCCTCCATCGCGGTCAGGGCGTCCGGGCTCATCGACACGCGCTCCTCGATCGCGAGCCGCACTTCGTCGCTCCAGTCGATGTCGTCGGGCGCGCTGGTGACGAGGCCGAGTTTCTGGGCCTCCGCGGCGTCGAGCAGCGCGCCGATCTTTGCCTTCGCAGCTTCGAGCGCCGGCCGCTCGTCATAGAAGCGCCGGCCGAGCCGAGTCTGGCCGCTGGCCATCGGCGTAGTCGCCAAAGTTCGCGGCGCTGAGCGCAATCTTGGGCGCGCGGGCCGGCTCGTCGGGCAGCGCGAGGCAATAGATGCGGTCGCAGGCGAGCGCGAGTTCGAGAAGCGTGCCGGCGAAGCACGAGCCTTCCTCGATGAGCGCGAACAGGCTGCGCGAGGTGACGTCGAGGCGGCTGAAGGCGCGGCGGAGAGCAGCCGATCGTCTCGCGGACGAGCCAGTGGTCCTTCAGCGCCTGCAACGTCGCGTCCATCGCGAGCGCGGCCGCTGGATCGCCCTCGGTCTTGATCAGCCACACGCCGATGTCGAGCTCGTTGGTGCGCATCGAGAGGATCGCGTCCTCGAGCTCGCGCGCCAGCGCCAGCGGATACCAGGCGGCGCCGGCGGCCTCGATCGCCGCGATGTCCTGCGGCTGATGGCCCGGCGGCCCCTTGACGGTGAAGGTCGCGGTGCGCTGGGCGCGGTCGATCGCGACCGAGACATGGGCGTAGCGCGAGCGCGTCCGCGCTCGATCGCGCGATCGAGCGGCGTCAGCGCGACGCCCTTCGCGCCTTCCGGTCGGTCGCTCCGCTCGGCGAGCGCGAGCGCCCGCGCGCGCACGGCGTCGGCGAACTCGCCGGGCCTGGCGATCGCGTCGACCAGCCGCCAGTCGACCGCCTTCTGCCCGCGCACGCCCTCGCTGGTGGTGCAGAAAACGTCGGCGAGGTCGTGGCGCACTTGGCGCTTGTCGGTGAGGCGGGTGAGGCCGCCGGTGCCCGGCAGCACGCCGAGCAGCGGCACCTCCGGCAGGCTGACGGCGCTCGACCGGTCGTCGATCAGGAGGATCTCGTCGCAGGCGAGCGCCAGCTCGTAGCCGCCGCCGGCGCACGAGCCGTTGACCGCGGCGAGGAATTTCAGCCCGCTGTTTTGCGACGAAGTCTTCGAGGCCGTTGCGGGTCTCGTTGGTGAACTTGCAGAAATTCACCTTCCAGGAGTGGCTGGAGACGCCGAGCATGAAGATGTTGGCCCCGGAGCAGAACACCCGGTCGCGTGCGCTGGTGACGACCACCGTCCGCACCTCGGGATGCTCGAAGCGGATGCGGTTGACCGCGTCGTTGAGCTCGATGTCGACGCCGAGGTCGTAGCTGTTGAGTTTCAGCTTGTAGCCGGGACGCAGGCCGCCGTCCTCGTCGAAATCGGCGATGAGCGTCGCGACGGGCCATCGAACGCGAGCTTCCAGTGGCGGTAGCGTTCCGGCGCGGTCTGGTAGTCGACCGGGTCTGGGCGGCTCATGGGCGCTCCTCGATAGGCAGTTTAGTGCATCGCTAAAGATGCAGCATAATGCATGATTGCGGGAGAGGCAAGCGCCTGTGGTCGACAGCGTCTCCGGACGACGTGGAAAAGATCTCGTCACGGTTTGCTTGGCGAAGCGAGGCGCGAAAGGACTTCGAAGTCAAGGATGCGCAAATGCGCACCGCCTCCCGCGGCGGCCTTCCAGGCCGTGAACCCGGACAGTGCGGCGTCGCCCAAAAGCTAGTGTCAAGCGTCATTGACATTGGCGCTCGCGTGCGTTGAGAGTCGGCGCATGGACAGGATAGCGAGATCTTCTTCAAACTTGTCCATCGGGTTTTGGCAGCTTGCGATGTCGGGGATGACCGAGTGACTACGGACTCGAACCAGCCCGTTTTGGCGCGGTCCACGGCGGCGTATCCGACCCCGTCCGCCGTGCTCGAACTGTTGAAGCCGGTCACGTGGTTTCCGCCAATGTGGGCGTTCGCCTGCGGCGTGGTGTCGTCGGGCGTGCCGATTATCGCGCACGGATATACGGCGCTGGCCGGCTTGATTTTGGCGGGTCCGCTCGTGGTCGCCATGAGCCAGGCCTGCAACGATTGGTACGACCGCCACGTCGACGCCATCAACGAGCCGCAGCGGCCAATTCCCTCGGGTCGTATTCCCGGCCGGTGGGGTCTCTATATCGCGATCGTCTGGACGATTTTGGCTTTGCTCGTCGCCGCGACGCTCGGAACCTGGGTGCTGATCGCCGCCTCGCTCGGAGTCGTGCTCGCGTGGGCGTACAGCGCCCCGCCAATCCGGCTAAAGGCCAATGGCTGGTGGGGCAACGCAGCGTGCGGGTTCTCGTACGAGAGCCTCGCGTGGATCACCGGCGCGGCGGCGATGCTCGGCGGCGCCCTTCCCCCGGTTCAGGTCCTGCTGATCGCGTTGCTCTATGGCGCAGGCGCGCACGGGATCATGACCCTCAACGATTTCAAGGCGATCAAGGGCGACAGGGAAATGGGGATCCTGTCGCTGCCGGTCCAACTCGGACCGGATCGCGCCGCTCAGGTCGCCTGCGTCAGCATGGCGGCGCCCCAGGTCATCGTGATCGCGCTTCTTCTCGCCTGGGGGCGGTTCGTCGAAGCCGTTATCGTCGGTCTGCTGCTGATCGTCCAACTCGTCATGATGCGGCGGTTCTTGAAGGCGCCGGTGGCTCAGGCGCTCTGGTACAGCGGTTTCGGCGTGCCGCTGTTCGTTCTCGGCATGATGGCGAGCGCCTTTGCGCTGCGCGCCTTCGCTGCGACTTAGACCGCCATCCCCAGCGCCCCCCGCACCTCCGCGCGCAACACCTGAAACGTCTCCAAGAGCGGCTGGGCGCTGGTGTCGACCTTGAGGTCCGCCTTGGAATAGAACGCCGCTCGGCCGGCGAGGATCGACTTCAGATCCTCCATCGCCTCGGCGCTCGCCGCCATCGGCCGCATGTCGCCCTGGGCGGCGACGCGGGCCATGTGGTCCTCCGGGTCGGCTTGCAGCCAGACGGTGGTGCAATGGCGGAGCAGCAGGTTGAAGCTGACGAGGTCCGAAACCATGCCGCCGGCGGTGGCGATCACCGCTTCCGGATAGATCTGCACCGCCTCTTCGAGCGCGCGGCGCTCGTAGCGGCGGTAGGCGTTCTGTCCGTAAAGGCCGAGGATTTCCGAGGTCGAGCAGCCGGCCATCTTCTCGATCTCGCGGGTGAGTTCGATGAACGGAAAATCGAGGTCCTCCGCCAGCATCGCGCCCGAGTGTCGATTTGCCGGCGCCCCGAAGGCCGATCAGGGCGATCCGCGGCGAGCGGGCGCGCGCTTCGCCCCCGCCGGTTCCGAGCAACTCGCCGACCGCGACGCGCACGCGCCGCAGCGTCGCCTCGTCCCGGTTCTCGAGCATCTCGCGCAGCAGCAGCCATTCCGGCGACTGGGTCGTCACGTCGCCCAGCAGCTCGGCGAACGAGCAGTGCAGCGCCTGGGTAACCTGCAAGCAGGACCAGCACCGAGGCGTTGCCGACCCCGTATTCCAGATTGGCGAGATGGCGCTCGGACACCTCGGTCGCCGCGGCCAGCGCCTTGCGGGTCATGCCGCGTGCGCGCGCGCAGCGCCCGCACCCGCTCGCCGAGCGCGATCAGGAACGGGTCCTTGCGCTCGGCGCCCGTCGGCCTCGACGCGCGCGGGCGAGGTTCGAGCGCGGCGACCGCGTCCGCTGGCACTATAGTGCTTGACATGAAGGACTTACGCCCATATCAAATTCGTCACGCATAATATTGCATAATTCCGAATGGGGGCAAGCCCGCCGCCTGTGACACGATGACCCTATCCCCGGCGCGCGTGAGGCTGCGAAGACATGGCGCCGGGGCCGCGCCGTCGTGTTTGTCAGTTGCCCGAAAGCCAAATTCGGTTCACCTGAGTTCGGACAAGATCCCCGGGAGGACACATGAGCGCGAGCGTCGAGGCGCCGCCGGAGGCGTTCAATTTCGCCCGGCATCTTCTGGACGCCAACGCCGGCCGCCCGGACAAGACCGCCTTCATCGACGACGAGCGGCGGCTGACCTACCGGCGAGCTCGACGAGCGCGTCCGCCGTTTCGCCGCGGCGCTGACGGACGCCGGCGTCAAGCGCGAGGAGCGCGTGCTGCATCCTCATGCTCGATTCGCTGCGACTGGCCGGTCGCTTTCCTCGGCGCGATTTTCGCCGGCGCCGTGCCGGTCGCCGTCAACACGCTGCTCACCGCCGACGACTACGCCTACATGCTCGAACACGCCCGCGCCCAGGCCGCGATCGTCAGCGGCGCGGTGAAGCCGGCGCTGAAAGCCGCGCTGACCAAGTCCGACCACGAGGTCCACAAGGTCGTCGTCTCGCGGCCGGCCCAGCCGCTCGAATTCGGCGAGGTCGAGTTCGAAGCCTTCCTCGAGGGCCATGCGCCGCTCGCGCGCGCCGCCCAGCACCCACGCCGACGATCCCGCCTTCTGGCTCTATTCGTCGGGTTCGACCGGCCGACCCAAGGGCACCGTCCATTCGCACGCCAACCCGTACTGGACGGCCGAGCTCTACGGCAAGGCGATCCTGGACCTCCGCGAGGACGACGTCTGCTTCTCGGCGGCGAAGCTGTTTTTCGCCTACGGGCTCGGCAACGCCCTGACCTTTCCGCTGTCCGTCGGCGCGACCGTTCTCCTGATGGGCGAGCGGCCGACGCCGGACGCGGTGTTCCGGCGCTGGCGCGGCGAGGTCGGCGGCGTCAAGCCGACCGTCTTCTACGGCGCGCCGACCGGCTTCGCCGGCATGCTCGCCTCGCCGCGCCTGCCCAGGCGCGAGGAGATCGCGCTGCGCCTTGTCTCCTCGGCGGGCGAGGCGCTGCCGGCCGAGATCGGCGAGCGGTTCAAGCGGCATTTCGGCGTCGACATCGTCGACGGCATCGGCTCGACCGAGATGCTGCACATCTTCATCTCCAACCGGCCGGACAAGGTGCGCTACGGCACGACCGGCTGGCCGGTGCCGGGCTACGACATCGAACTGCGCGGCGAAGGCGGCGCGCCCGTTCGCGGACGGCGAGCCGGGCGACCTCTACATCCACGGGCCATCGGCCGCGCTGATGTACTGGGGCAATCGCGACAAGACGCGCGAGACCTTTCAGGGCGGCTGGACCAAGGCGGGCGACAAATACGTCCGCAACGCCGACGGCTCCCTGACCTACGCCGGCCGCACCGACGACATGCTCAAGGTCAGCGGCGTCTATGTCAGCCCGTTCGAGGTCGAGGCGACCCTCGTCCAGCACCCCGCGGTGCTGGAAGCCGCGGTGATCGGCGTGCCCGACGCCGAGGGGCTGATCAAGACCAAGGCGTTCGTGGTGCTGAAAGCCCGGCGAGCACGTCGACGAAGCGGAGCTCAAGGCCTTCGTCAAGGACCGGCTCGCGCCCTACAAGTATCCGCGCGCCATCGAGTTCGTCGCCGAACTGCCGAAGACCGCGACCGGCAAGATCCAGCGGTTCCGGCTGAGAGAGAAGGAGCGCGGAAACGCCTGAGCGGACGAAGCGAGGCGAAACGCGGCTCGGCCCGGCCGCGCCCTACTCCTCAATGCCGCTCAAAAGGACAGCTTGCGGCCCCATGCCTTGGGGGCTCATCGCAGGGGCGCGCGCCTTATCCGGACTGAGCGGCCAACGAGAGCGGCGGGCCGCGGGCAAGTTGACGTGCATCGAGCCGGCCGTGTCGTGGTAAGCTATTCGAGTGGAGTTAAAGCGTACGGGAAAAGCAAGACCAGCAATGGGCTAGGATCACAGGCCGTTTGGCGGGAAGGCCAAAGCGTGCGGGAAGATCGGGCTAAAGGTAAGAGGCGCGCCATGTTCGGTAGTCCTTTTCCTTACAATAGGAGTGCGAGCGCCGGTTTGCTCTCGGGGTTGGTCGTTGTGTGTTTCGGCGGTGTGGCGCACGCTCAATCTTGCTCTTTAGCCACGCCCGTTTTGTGGGTGTCGGGCGCGTCGGGCGTTTGGGCAGACGGCGTAAACTGGAGTTCGGGCTCGGTCCCCGATAGCCCGACTACGAATGTCTGCATCACGGACGGTCTCAGCACCGTTGCTCTCAACACGAATATCAGCGTCGGTAGCCTGCAACTTGCCGCAGGCAATACGCTGTCGATGCTGCCGGGAACTAATTTAGCGATAAACGGACCGCAATTTATCGGATCAGGCAACCTCGCGGTGAATGCGAGTAGCGGTTCGAACTCGATTCTCAGCATCAGTCAAGACGTGACGCTCAGCAATCCGGGGTATCCCGGGGGAGCCTCGGTGACCTTAAACTCCACGGGCGCGGGCGTCGCCTATGTCCGAGGGGCAGGTCATACCCTGACAATGGACCTCGCCACCATCGAAGGCTCCGGGGTCATTGGAGACGACGGACTTGCGATCGACACGACCGGCTTCATCCGCGCGAATCAACCGGGAAAGTCGTTGTCCCTCAACGCCGGCAACGGCGGTGTCATCAATGGCGGCGCCATTGGGGCAAGCAACGGAGGCGTACTCTTCCTGTACAACACCATCACAAAGGATCCGGACTCTTCCAGTGCGTATATTTACGCGGAAAGCGGCGGTACGGTGAACGTCGCCGGTACGATCGTAGGCGGCGAGATCATCGGAGGCGGCTACTCCGAAAGCGATGGAATAATTCAGACCTATGGAGCGGCTACCCTGGATGGCGTGACGCTTGCGACGACCTACACCGCTGGACCAGGCGCGGTCACTACCGTGAAACACACCTTGGAGTTCGATGTTGGAGGGACCATCAAACCGCCGTTCCAGGAATTGGGAACTCTCCTCATCGTTGCGGGGGGCGGTGACGATGCGGTCGTGAATGTCGAGAACGCAACGTTCAGTGGCGTTAGCAGCGGGACAGTCGCGCTTAGCTCCACCGATGGGGACGGCGATGCCTATATCGGAGGCGGTCCTAGTAGCACGCTGACGAATGACGTCACTATTCAGGGCCGCGGATTTATCGGCGCCGATGGACTGAATGTCGTGAACAATGGGACGCTGCTGGCCAACAGCCCAGTAGGAGTCCTCGATTTGGGCGCGGGCGGAGGCTCCATCGTCAACGACGGTGCGGTCACAGTCGCCGCTGGCGCAACGCTCAAAGTGACCGGGGACGCCAACGGCCTGGTGCAGAGCGCGGCCGCTGCGACCACGGACGTTGATGGAACTCTGATCGCCGTTCACGGAATAAGGAACAACGCCGGGACACTGGAAGGCTCGGGCGTTGTGTCCGGAGACGTTACGAGCGCAGGCGTCGTTGCCGGTGGAGAACCCTCTTACTTCAATCCTATAGGAAACCTGACAATTACGGGAAACCTAACTCTTCTCGATGGAGGGGAATACCTCGTTACGATCGGCCCCGGGGAAAATAGCTTGCTGACGGTCGGCGGCCTTGCTCAGCTCGACGGCGCACTCTCGATCGACCTCTTTAATGTATCAAGCCTGGCCCTGGGCGATCGGTTCGAGATCATGGACTTTGGAAGCGTCGCGGGCGATTTCACATCGTTCGACTTCCTTGGTCAGCCCTGCTCGTCGGGGGGGCCGGACACTTGGATCTGCGCGAGGCAGCTGACCTTTGCGGAGCAATTCATAGGTTCGGGGCTTGATCTCGTCGTCACCCGCGCGGAAGTTCCGGAACCGGGAACATGGGCCATGATGGCTTTTGGTTTCGCTGGTCTCGGCCTTGCGAGGTATTGCGCTTTGCGAAAAGGCAAAGCAGTCGCCGCAGCGTGATCCATGTTGTTGTAATAGGTGAGCTTTAGCAACAGCGGAACGGCGCAAAGCGGTGCTTTCGCCGGCCCGTCCGGCCAACGCCCGCTTCTCGCGCAGTTCGCCGTTCGCAGGACCGACCGGGAATCGACAAAGCGTCGATTCCTGCTGTCCGGCGATCGGCGCATGCGGTATTCGCGGGGCTTCGCACGTCCAGCCTGAGCGCCCCTTTATGACTCCCACCCCGCCCGCCCTTCCCCGGCCCGCCTCGACCATCCTGCTCCTGCGCGATGGGCTCTCGGGGCTCGAGATCTTCTTGGTCGTGCGTCACCATGAGATCGACTTCGCTTCGGGCGCGCTGGTTTTCCCTGGCGGCCGGATGGAGACGGCGGACGTCGAACTCGGCCAGAGCCTCGCGCCGTCCGATCCGCTCGCCGCCTTCAAGGTCGCTGCGATCCGCGAGGCGTTCGAGGAATGCGGCGTCCTGCTGGCGCGGCCGCATGGGCAGGACGGATTCGTTCCCGCCGCGCGCTTGAGGGCGCTCGATCGCACGGCCCCGTTCGCCGACCTCCTGGCGTGCGAGACGCTCGTTCCGGCCCTCGATGCGCTCGTCCCTTTCGCCCACTGGATCACCCCGGACTTCGTGCCCAAGCGCTACGACACGCATTTCTTCCTGGCGCTCGCGCCCCCCGACCATGCGCTCGCCCATGACGGACGCGAGGCGGTCGATTCGGTCTGGATATCGCCGCAGGCGGCGATCGCGGAGCATGGAAAACGGTTCAAGCTGTTGTTTCCGACCCACCGAAACCTCTGGAAGCTCGCCGCGCACGCGGACGCCGCCTCCGCGCTGGCCGCCGCCCGGGCCGCGCCCGTCGTGACGGTCATGCCCGAAAGGACCCGGGTCGACGGCGGCCCGGGGCTGAAAATTCCGGCGGAGGCCGGGTATGGCGGCGAATCGTTCTCGGTGGTGGGGCTGCTGTGATTTCCCGCTCGGCCCGGCTGACAGGGCCCGCAATGGAGCGAGGGAAGAACCTGTTGGCCGCGCGCTCGTCCTCCGCTTAACCGATGCGGCGGAGGGCGACCTTGCTCCAATCGCAGGCGTCGAGCGCTCAGCAAATTCTATCCAAGCGCGCGTCCTTGTGGTATGTTTCTGATTGTCAAAATTGTTCGCTGCAGGAAAAGGCTTGACCGCACGCGATCGAGTTTGAGGTGGTCGCCGTCGACCGAGCGCTCCCGCCAATTTTTTTTCGGCGAAAATCCGCTGCAAGCCGTTGAAAATGCTCAAAACACGGTCGAACAAGAGCCGGTTTTTCACTGCTGAACACGCTCCGAACGGGCGCGGAAGCGTATCCGAATGCGCGCTGAACGGCCGATAATGGGCTTTGTCGACCTTAAGCCTCCTCGGTCTCGCGCACCGCCCTTGCCCGCTCGTCGGCCGCCAGAATGATCGCGACGATCCGATCCGGGGCGACGTAATGGGGCGAGTGGCCGACGCCTTTCAGGGTGGTCAGGCGCGCGCCAGAAATGTCGCGCGCCAGGCCGGCCGAGTGGATGTGGGCGTAGACGACGCCGTCCGAATCGCCGGTCACCACTTCGGTGGGCGCGCGGATCGCGCCGTAGCGCGGCGAGAGCGCCGCCACTGCGGCTTCGGCGTGGGCGACGTCCTCGCAATTGGCGCGGAAGTGGAGCGGACGCAGCACCAGCGGCAGCCACGTCGCCTCGATAAAGTTTTGCGGCGGCGGGTTTGGCGCAAAAACGCCCACCACGGCGTCGCGCATTTTCAGCATTCCGGCGGGCAAGGTGACGAGCCTGCGGAACGGCGGCCCCAGCCAGGGATGGGCGCCAAGCCCAAAGTACCAGGCGACGCCCCCCGGCCAGGGGTGGCTGACCGACGACAGGAGCACCAGCGCCCGGACGAAATCGGGCTGATCGAGCGCCATCGCGAGGCCGGCGAGGCCGGCAAGGGAATGAGCGACGACCACCGCCTGCGCGACCCCGAGCGCTTCCGCCGCCCGGCGTAGCGCAGCGGCCTGAATTGCCGGCGAGGCGCCGTCGGGGCCGCCGAATCGGTCGCTCCAGCCGTGGCCCGGCCGGTCCGCGCTCAAAACCCTGAAACCCGTGGCGGCGAGTTGGTCCGCGAGGGCGACGAACAGGTCGGCGGCATTGCCCGAAGCGCCGTGGAGGAGAAGCACCGCGCCGCGCTGTTCGCCCTCCGCCTGCCGATCGAGCACGTGGATCGTCCCGCCGTCGATCTCGACCCGCACGCCGGCCGGCGGGTAGCGCGCCTCGATGCGGCGCGTTTCGAGAGCGGTGAACACGCTGAGAAGGCCGATCAGGATCAGAGGGAAAAGAAGGATCGTCACGGGGGATCAGGGGCTCGCGCTGCGCCTCACAGCTCCTGTCCCGCAACCGTGGCCCTGAGCTTGGCGGCCGCCTCCTCGGCATTCTTCCAGTGCGGCGCGATGGTCAGCACGCGTTCGTAGACTTCGAGCGCTTCCTTGGTCTTGTCGCGGGACTCGAGGATGCTCGCCATGCCGATCAGCGCGCCGAGATGGCGCGGCTCGCGCTTCAGCGTCTCGGCGATATCGGCCATCGACCCGTCATAGTCGTCGTCGAGATAGCGGAGCGTCGCGCGCGCGTTCCACGCCTCCGCCTGGTCGGGCATGAACGCGATCGCGGCGTCGAGAATCTGCTCGGCGGAATCGGCGTCCTTGGCGTCGATCGCCTTGTGCGCCCGCTCGAGCAGAAGGTCGCCGGTGTCGGAGCCCGATTGGCTGTAGGCGGCGAGCAGCAGGCCGACGAGGCCCTCGGTCTCGTCCTCGTCCGTGGAGACGGCGAGCCGCGCGTAGAGATCGGCGCGAATCGCAGCCGGCGTCTTTGGCGCTGGCGCCTCCGCCGGCCGATCGTCGCGCTTCGTTTGTTCTGCCGCGCCCGCGCCGGCGGCGACAAAAGCCATCAGCGCGGCGGCGAGCGCCGTTGCAAGGACTCTCATAGGCGCGAGGTTAGCGCGCGCCTTGCGTCCCGTCAAAGCGAAGCAACACGGTTCAGCCCTGGCGGGCCTTGAAGCGCTTCTGCGTCTTGTTGATGATGTAGACGCGTCCCTTGCGGCGCACGAGGCGGTTGTCGCGATGGCGATTGCGCAGGGACTTGAGCGAGTTACGGACTTTCACGACCTTCACCAATGGTTTTTCCCGCGGGGAAGACCCACGGCGGATAAATTCGGAGGCGCTCCTATGCCTGAAAGCGCCGCGCGGATCAACCCCCGCAGGGTCCATTTAGGTCGTCGGAACCAGCACGCCCGTCCAGACATCGCCGTCGGCAAGAGCGTAGCGTCCTGAAAATTCCCCAGCGCCAAACACGGCGTCGAACGGCGGCTTGAACGTTAGGAAGAGGACGCGCGCCTCGAGATCGAGGCGGACGACTTCGCAGTCGAGGTAATCGAAATGGCGCCGTGTCGGCGGAAAGAGCGCCTTGAACAGGCTCTCCTTGGCGGAGAAGACGAGGGTCAGGGCTTCGAGCCGACCAAGGCCCGCCGTCTGGGCCACGCGCCGCGTTTCATCGTCCGAAGCGACGAGCGGGGCGACGTCGGCCGCGGCTTCGCGGCTCATCACGGGCTCGACGTCGACGCCTAGTCCGCGCGCGTCGCTCCGAAGGGCGACCGCCGCGGTGGCGACGTTCGCGCTGTGGGAAATCGATCCGACCAACTCCTGCGGCCACATCGGGCAGCCGTCCCCATCCTGCGGCAACGCCCAGGTCGAAAGGTTCGGCCTGATCCGCTCGATCGCCCCGCGCGCGCAGACGCGACCGGCGAGAAATTGCATCCGGCGCTTGGGCTGGGCGGGCCCGAGCCTCGCTGGCAGATCGATGACGCCCAGGCGCGCAGGCGGCGCAGCGTCCGATAGGGCAGCGTCCGATGGGATTGTAACGCTGAACTGCGAAACGCTCGGCGGGAACACGTCCGGATCGCGCGCCTTCGGGAAAAAGTCCGTCATGGTCGCCAACATAACCGTTCAGCGCGGCAATCGATCGGCCGGAGCGAGTCGCGGCCAGCCGGTCAGGTCACGACCAGCGTTTCCATCAGCTCCCGATGTCCAGGGGGAATCGGAAACGGTCGGTTGGTCTCACGGTCGACGTAGACGTGGGTGAAGCGCCCCGCCGCCGCGGCGCGGGGCGCGCCGGATTTGAACACGGCGAGGTGGTAGCGGACCGAACTGCGGCCGAGATGCTCGACCGCCACGCCGACCTCGGCGAGGTCCGGATAGGTCAGGCTCGAATAGTAGCGGCAGCTGGTTTCGGCGACGAGGCCGACGATCGGGCTGGTGGTCGGATCGAGCAGGCCGGCGTCGATCAGGATCGCGTTCACCGCGGTGTCGAACAGCGAATAATAAACGACGTTGTTGAGATGGCCGTAGGCGTCGTTGTCGCTCCAGCGCGTCGCGATCGGAACGAAGCGCGCAAAGGCCGCTCTTTCGGGCGGCCCTTGCCGGTCTGGATCGGCCATCGTCCTTGCGTCAGGCTTTGCGCAGTTCGGTGACTGCGCCCCACGCCGCGCCGACGAGGGCGCAGGCGAGCAGGGTCTTGACGATCGTAGCCAACACGAACGGCGCGACGCCGAGAGCAAGCGCCTTCTCGGGGCCGATGAGCGCCGCGAGCCAGGCGTAGCCGAAGGCGAAGATGACGACGTGCCCGACGGTCATCGCCGCAAGCAGACGCGGCCACGAGCGGTCCCAGCCTCGGTCAGCCAGGAAGCCGATGAGCGCGGCGGCGGCGAGGAAGCCGACGAGATAGCCGCCGGTCGGGCCGGCCATATAGGCCGGACCCGCGACGGCGCCGGCGAAGACCGGGGCGCCGACGAGCCCTTCGACGAGATAGAGCGCGACGGCCGCCGCGCCGAGCCGCGCGCCGTAGGCAGCGGCGAGGACGAGCACGACGAGAGTCTGCAAAGTCATCGGAACCGGATAGAACGGAACCTGGACCTTGGCCGACACCGCGAGCGCCAGCGCGCCGCCGATGACAAGCGCTGCGCCGCGAGCCAGCCGGGCAGTGCTTCGGGCGGGCCACAAGGTCGCGACAAGCGTGGCGTCGAGGGTGTCGGTCATGGGATCTCCAGAGGCGTCAGAGCGTTCAACTTCGCGTCTTAACTGTGGCGAGCTATCATGACAAGGCGACGAGGGTCGTAAGTCGCGGGGGGCGGAAAGAACGGAACGCATGGCTGACGACAAGGAACCCGACCTTTTCGCCGACTCGAGGCAGGCCCCGTCGCGCGAGGTCGTACGGCTCACGCCGCTCGTGCGCCGACTTGTCGCACCGAACGCGTCGCCGTTCACCTTCAACGGCACCTGCACCTACATTCTCGGGCAGGGCGCGGTCGCGGTCCTCGACCCGGGCCCCGGCGACGAAAGCCACCTCGCGGCGATCCTCGCGGCGACCGAAGGCGAGACGGTCGAGACCCTTCTCGTCACCCATACCCATCGCGACCACAGCGTTCTCGCCGGCGCGCTCAAAGAGGCGACCGGCGCGCGCATCGTCGGAGCCGCGCCGTTCGAGCCCAAGGGCGACGGGACTGGAGGCCTCGACTCGTCGCATGACCGGACTTACGCTCCCGACCTCGTCCTCGGCGACGGCGAACGCTTCGAGGGGCGCGGGTTCACCATCGAAGCGGTTGCGACGCCCGGCCATTGCTCCAACCATCTCTGCTTTGCGCTGCTGGAGGAGAACGCGCTTTTCTCCGGCGACCACGTCATGGCCTGGTCGACGTCGGTCGTCGCGCCGCCTGACGGTTCGATGGGCGCCTATATGGCGTCGCTCGACAAGGTGCGGGCGCGGAACGAGCGCGTCTACTGGCCGGGGCACGGAGGCCCGGTCGTCGATCCGCAACGCTACCTGAGGGCGCTCGCCCATCACCGCCGCCAGCGCGAGGCCTCGATCCTCACGGCGCTCGGCGACGGCGTCGCGACAGTCCCGGAGCTGGTGGCCAGGGTCTATGCCGGCCTCGACCCGAAACTCGCCCGCGCCGCCGGCCTCTCCACCCTCGCCCATCTCGAGGATCTCATCGAGCGGGGCCAGGCGGCCGCGGAGCCAGCGGCGGACGGGGAGCCGCGGTTCCGGCGCGTTTGAGCGTGTTCAGCGCTCGACCGGCTCTTCCTTGATCCCGGCGATAAACTTGCGGATGCGCGCCGCGCCCGCGCCGAAGTCGTGCCGGCCGAACCGCGAAACCGCGCGGACATCGATCGCCGTCGAGGTCGCGCCGGGGCGGATACGGATCACGACGTCGCTCGGAAACCCGAAAACCGGCGTCCGGTCCACCGCCTGGATCGTTGCGGCGCCGCCGCCCGCCGGACTGGGCGGCATGAGATCGACGATCCGCCAGCCGAGGTCGGTGGCGACCGAAAGCGACAGGCGATAGGCCGCGAGTGCGTCCATCTGGACCTTGAGCGTCTGAAGGTCGGGGTAGGCGGCCCGCTCGGCGGCTCGCGCCGCGCTGTCGGGCGGCTGAGGCTCGACGCCGGCCCCGGCCGCCCGACCCCTGGCCGAAGACAGGAACGCGGGCGGGGATGCGAGGTCGGTCGAGACGTCGTTGATCTTCGGCAACGCGAATGCGAGCGCGGCGAGATAGGCGGGATAGGCGATCAGACCCGCCGCGAGGACGAAGCCGAGAAGCGCATGTCCCGCGCCGCTAAGCCCGCTCCGCCAGATGATCGAGGCCGCCGCGCCCGCGAGCACCAGGGCGAACGCGGCGATGATCAGCGCGGCGGCGAACACGGTGAGCGCGGCCGGGGGGTCAGCTGCGTGAACGCGCGAGAGCAGGACCGCGACGCCGGCGACAAAAAGCGCGAAAACGGCCAGACGCTGCGACCAGACGGCCGCGCGCGACACGGGCTCGTCCGCGATCAGCCGGCGCAAGGAGCCTCCGGAAAGGGCTTACTTCGCGACTCCCGACATACTTGCTGAGACGGTCCCTTGAGCAAGCCCGTTGCGCGTCGTAATTTGCGTTCCAGATTTGTTGAAAACGTCGTTGTCGTCGCCAAGCTGCACCGTCGGCATGCAATCGGGATTACAGGAATAGGATACGTGCGAGGTCCCGTTCTGCAAGACCACGAGCGTTTTCGCCGGCAGGACGCGCAATTGCTGTTCGAGAAGCACCGCGCCGTCGGAATCGAGCGCAATAAGGTTGGTCTGTCCGTATCCCTTTCCGGTGACGACCATCGCCGAGCCGGTCTTCAGCATGGTCACGTCCGCGATCATCGGATTGCCGATGACGAGGGTCGCGACGCCTGTCGGAAGCTTTTCGACCCTGGCCTGATCGAGCACGACGGCGATGAGTTTCGCCGCCGTCTGCGCGTGCGCCGGATTTGCGCCGAAAGCCGCGACAAAAGCAAGGGACAACCAGAAACGGGAGGGCATCGCAAACCTCGCAAGGATGGGCTGCCGGCGCGAGGCGACAGGGCTTCGGCGTCCAACCCTCCGCATTGAAGCGGAAGGGAATCCGGCCGCGCCAGGCGCCGTCGCAATCGGCTTCACCCGATCGCCCCGAAGGAGACCGCCTCCTTATCGCCCGCGATTGGTGAACGAAGCCTCAACCTTTTCCTAAGCGCCGCAGCGTCAGGCCGCGGGAAATATCGCCGCGCCCTCGTCCGCGGCGCCGACCTGGCCGCGGAAAGCGGCGAAGAGTTCCCGCCCTAAGCCGACGTGGGAACGGCTGAGGTCGGCTTCGGCGTGTCCGCGGCGGGCCCAGACCTCGGCGTCGACCAGGACGTCGAGGCGGCCGGCGGGCGCGTCGAGCCTCACCACGTCGCCGTTGCGGATCTTGCCGATCGCACCGCCCGCCGCCGCCTCGGGCGTGACATGGAGGGCCGCGGGCACCTTGCCCGAGGCCCCCGAGAGCCGGCCGTCGGTCACCAGGGCCACTCTGTGGCCTCGATCCTGCAAGACGCCGAGCGGGGGCATCAGCTTGTGCAGTTCCGGCATGCCGATCGCCTTCGGCCCCTGAAAGCGCACGACCGCGACGACGTCCCGATCGAGTTCGCCGGCCCGGAACGCCGCGTGCAACTCCTCCTGGCTATGAAACACCCGCGCCGGCGCCTCGATCACGTGCCGGTCGGAGGCCACCGCGGACGTCTTGATCACCGCCCTTCCCAGCGGCCCCTGCAGCACCCGCAGGCCGCCGGTCGCCTGGAACGGCTCGGCGACGCCGCGCAACACGCTTGGGTCGCCGGAAGTCTCGGCGGCCGGGCGCCAGCGAACCTCGCCCGCTTCGTCGAGATGCGGCTCGACCGCATAATCGGCCAGCCGCTCGCCCCAAACCGTGCGCGCGTCGGCGTGCACAAGTCCGGCGCCGGCAAGCTCACGGATCAGGAGGCCCATTCCGCCGGCGGCATGGAAATGATTCACGTCGGCCTTGCCGTTCGGATAGACGCGCGCAAGCAGGGGCGCGACTTCGGCCAGGTCGGCGAAGTCCTCCCAGGTCAACGCGATGCCCGCCGCCGCCGCCATGGCGATGAGGTGAATGGTGAGATTGGTCGAACCGCCGGTCGCGTGAAGACCGACGACGCCGTTGACGATCGCCCGCTCGTCGATCACGTGGCCGATCGGGGTGAACGCGTTGCCCAGCGCGGTCAGCTCCAGCGCTCGCTTGACGCCGAGCAGGGTCAGCGCGTCGCGAAGCGGCGTGTTCGGGTTGACGAACGAAGCGCCGGGCAGATGGAGACCCATGATCTCCATCAGCATCTGATTGGTGTTCGCGGTGCCGTAGAAGGTGCAGGTCCCCGGCGCGTGATAGGCCTTCGACCTCGGCCTCCAGCAAATCGGCGCGCGTCGCCTTGCCTTCGGCGTAAAGCTGGCGGATCTTCGACTTGTCGTCGTTCGGCAGGCCGGACGGCATCGGCCCAGCCGGGAGGAACACCGCCGGCAAATGTCCGAACGACAGGGCGCCGATCAGGAGGCCCGGCACGATCTTGTCGCAGACCCCGAGATAGACGGCGGCGTCGAACATGTCGTGCGACAGCGCGACCGCGGTCGAGAGCGCGATCACGTCGCGCGAGAACAGCGACAGCTCCATGCCCGCTTCGCCCTGGGTGACGCCGTCGCACATCGCCGGGACGCCACCCGCGACCTGGGCTGAGCCCCCGACCGCGCGCGCCGCCTGCTTGATGAGGTCGGGAAAGCGGGCGAAGGGCTGGTGAGCCGAGAGCATGTCGTTGTAGGCGGTGACGATCGCGAGGTTCGGACCGTCTCCGTTCCGCAGCGCTTCCTTGTCGTTCGGGCCGCAGGCTGCGAAGCCGTGGGCCAGATTGGCGCAGCCGAGTCTCTTGCGCGTCGGCGCCTTGGCGGCGGCGGCCTCGATCCGGTCGAGATAGGCGCGCCGCGAGGCACGGCTTCTGCTCGGCTATTCGCGCGGTGACCTCGCCGACGCGGGTGTTGAGTTCCGTCATGGCTGCCTCCTTATGCCGAGCGATGGGGTCGCCGCGCCGCACGGGCGCCGGGACCAATATGTCCGCTCCGATGGAGCGGGATGCGAAAAGGGGATGCCGGCTTTTCGCGAATATCCCGCGATTTCAAAGACTCTAAAGCGGGGGTGCGGTTCGACCGAATCGCATCTCGCTTCAGTCCTCAGTTTCCAATCGTTCCACGAACGATCCGTGTGAAGCGACTGCGTTCGTCCGCGGTCAGGTTGGCGGTCGCGACGTCCAGGCCCTGGTCCTGCAGGCCGCCGGCCTTGGCGAAAGCGTTCCAGGCCGCGGCCTTGCCGAGGTCGCGGCCGACCACGACGCCGTCGACGTAGAGATGGGCGAGGCGGTTCTGGGCGATCGGATTGCCCTTGGCCGCCGCGACGCGGAGAATGGCGACCGCGCCGGCCTCGTCTTTCGGCGCGCCTTCGCCGTTGAACAGCATGATCGCGTATTCCACCTCGCCCGCGATCACGCCGGCGTCGGAGGCGCGTTTGAGCCACTTTGCGCTCTCGGCCAGGTTCTGCGGGACGCCTTTGCCCTCGCGCAGCATCACGCCGTAGGAATAGGCTCCGTCCTCGGAACCGGCGTTGGCGGCCCTCAGAAAATATTGCGCCGCCGTGGCGAAGTCCGGCTTTACGCCGTTCGATGCGTCGAGCGCCATCACGCCGAGATTGTAAAGGGCCGCCGGCTGGTTCTGGGCCGCGGCGCGCTCGAACTGCGCCTTGGCGCCGTCCCGGTCCCTCGGCACGTCCTTGCCGCCGACAAGAAGCAGGGCGCCGAGTTCGTAGGCGGCCTGAGGATTGCCGAGGTTGCTCGCGAGCCGGAACCAGCGCGACGCCTCGAGGTCGCTCTTCCCCTCTGCCGCGCCGTCCCGATAGATGACGCCGATCAGGGTCATCGCCGCGGCGTCGCGGGGATTTGCGTCGAGCCGACGCTCGGCCTCCCTCAGCGCGTACAGGAAATTGCCGCGCTGGTAGGCGCCGAAGGCGAGATCCGGCGGCTTGCCGTCGGCGCGCGGGGGGAGCGGCGGCGGGAGCGAGAGCCGAGCCGGCGGCGCGGACGCAGCCGCGTTCGGGGCGGGCGCGCTTGGGGCGGCCGTCTGCGCCGACGCGACGCCAGCCACGAGGAGGGCGGCGGCGAGAGAGAGTCCGAACCGCCTCACGACGACTCCGCGGTAGAGCCGGACAGGGCCGCATGAAGGGCGCGCGCAGCGTCCGCCGGCGACGGCGCGCCCCAGATCGCGTCGTCGACCGCAACGAAATCCGCGCCCGCCGCGGCGAGACGGCGCGCGGCCTCGATCGACTCGGCGTAAGCGACGCAGGGCGTTTCGAAGATCTCGGCCCACCAGCCGACTCGCTCGAGCAGCAGTTCGAGCGCCATTGGCGGAACCGCGCCGCGTGGCTCGCCGAACATCACGTAGTCCGCGCCCTTTTCGCCGGCAGTCATGGCGTCGTCCCGCATCCGGATGGCGCCGACGCCGACGATCCGCTCGGGCTTGAGGCTTTCGAGCGCTTCATCGAGCGCCTCGCCGACACCCTCGACATGCGCGCCGTCAGCGCCGAGACGCGCGGCTCGACGGGGGTCGCCGTCCAAAAGCAAAGCGCAATTCGACGCCACAGCCGCCTTTATGATGGGCGCGACGATCGCCTTCACGTCGCCGTCGGCGCCGGACGCCAGCCGAACAAGGGCGCTGGCGATCGGCGCCGCGGCGAGAACCTCAGCGAAGGTCTGTGCGAAAGCCGGCGCTGTCGCCGCCGACAGCGGCGGCGTGACCAGGGTGATCGAACAGGAGTGCGGTTTGGGCGAAGCGGGCGGCATGACCGAAAGTTTTGGGAATGACTTCTCTGGCCGACCAATGCGGCCAAATCCCGGTTGAGGCAAGCCCGTGCGCTGGTTCAGCACATATGAGACGGCGGCCGAGCTTGGCCTCCGGCCTGGCCGCCCAACTCATATCTGTTTAAACCCGGACACGGCAAAACCTCGTCGGCCGGGATTCGCGTGAAGGATTTCAAGCCCTACGTGGCTTCGCCTGCCGTCTCCAAAAAGAACCGCAGCATTTCGCGCGAGGCGTCGGGACCGTGGGGGTCGGCGAAGGAGCCCTCGCGGTCGCCTCCGGACCAGGCGTGGCCGAGGCCTTGAACGGTCCAGCATTCCGCGTGAGGAACGCCGCGCCCGTCGGTGACGACGGTGCGCGTATAGGCGCGTCCGCCGGCCGTGCCGTCCTGGATGAGCTCCTGCGCGGGCTCGGCAAGCCCGGCGCGGACGTCGGCGAGGATCGCCTCGGCGTTCGCCGGAGCGACCGTCCTGTCGTTCGCGCCATGAAAGACAATCGTGGGAACGCCGCCCTTGGCGCGTTTCCGGCGCGGCGCCTTCGCGCCGCTGCTCATCGCCGCAAACGCGGACGGCAGATCGGCGGCGGCCCCGTGCGGCAACCCCGAGTGGACGCCGACGGCGGCGTAGAGCTCGGGATAGGTCGCGCTCAAAGTGGCGGCCATCGCCCCGCCCGCAGACAGGCCCGCGACAAAGACGCGTGCTGGGTCGACGGAAAACTCCGCCATCACGGCGCGGGTCAGCCCCGCGATGATCGCCGGCTCGCCCTGATCGCGCTCTTGATGGGCGAGATCGAACCAGTTCCAGCAGGTCGAGGGATTGGCGCTCGACGGCTGTCCGGGGTAGGCGACGATGAAGCCGCGCTCTTCGGCGAGCCGGTTCATGCCGGTGCCGACCGCGAAATCATCGGCGGTCTGGGTGCAGCCGTGGAGCATGACAATCAGGGGAAGCGCGCGGCCTTCGGCGCCGCTGGGGACATAGACCTTGTAATCCCTCGCGCCGGCGGGACAGGTGAAGCGTCTGGCGAGATAGAGCGCGCCTGACGGGGCAGCGACCGGCGGCGCCTTCCGCAATCCTGGCAACGGCGGAAGAACAAGCGGTTTGGCGTGGCGCAGGAGCTTGACGACCTCGCCGAGCGGCCGTCGCGGGCGCCGCGCGGTTGGGGTCGCGCCGGCATCCGACGCCGGCGCGCTATGCGGCGCCCGTTCGCCCGCTTCCGTCGTCCCGGAAGCGTTGGGCAGGAGCGGCCGGACCAGCGAAGACTTTCGCGGGGCCTCGCGCGGCTTGTCGTCCGAAGGGGCGGGCTCGGATCCGCTGAGCGCGCGCTGGATCACCCGCGTCGCCTCCATCAGATCTTGCGAGCGTGTGAGTTCCAGGGCCTGTCGCATGGCGGCGCCGAAGTCGATTTTCATTCGTCAGTTCCTCGTTCATGGAAAGCAGAAACAGGAGGTCAGCCGATGCGGTCGGCGAGGGCGGCCTTGAGCTCTTTGGTGGCGTGGAGGGCGCCGAGCACGGTGATGGATTCGATCGTCGCCAACGCAAGTTCCGGCGTGACGTCGTCATCGATCGAGGCGAGCCCCAGGACCTGGATTTTGAGCCGGGCGCCCTTCGCCTTCACCGCCTCCAGTTCCTCGCGGCCGAAGCGTCTGAGGCCGAGTTCGAGCGTGTGCCGGACGATCGACTGCTTGACCGCGTCGGTGTGCGAGGCGAGCTGGTTGCGGATCGCGGTGCGGATGAAGTCGGTGCGATTGGAATAGAATCCCTCGCGCACCAGAAGATCGACCTGGCCGAGGTCGACAAATCCGAGATTGATGGTGATCTTCTCGCTCTCGGCCTGCCGCTCTTTCAGCTTGTGAATCGTTCCGGTCATTTTCCATCCAGTCACCTTCCGAATGGATGGTATATGGATGTCGAAAATCGCGGTTCAAGGGGACGCAGGAGAGAAATGTCCCTTCTTTCGAGATCCCACATGAGGCGCCCGCTTTGTCCCCGGGCCGCAAGACGATAAGTTCGTTAGCGCCGCCGACGTTCCATCCTGTAAGCGCCCGTCGAAGAGGCCCGCTTGTCGAAATCGAATTCGCCACACCTCGTCCGGAAGCCCCACGCCATGGTGGGGCGCATGCGGCCGAGTCTCCAGCCGGGCGAGTTCGTTTTCTGCACGACGTCCGACGCGACCCTCATCGGAACCGCCCAATCGGCGGCGCTTGGACTGTTCCGCGACGCGAGCGCAACGGCGCGCCGCTCCTGCGGCGCGACCCCGAGGACGCCCCCGTCACGCTCGATATCGTGAATGCCTTGCGCGACGAGGCGCCATGATGTTGCTGTTCGACATCAATTGCTTTGATCGCGCGTCCGTGAAGGGCGGAAAAGCCGCGCTCCATCTCATTCCCAGCTGAAGAGCTGCGCTTCCGGCCCCTTCACGTCCTCTGCATCGCCACGCCGGCGCCCGACTCCGGCGGATGGGACATGCCCGCGTGCAGCTTCTGCAGCGCGTCGAGCGCCGCCCGCGTCTCGTGCGTCCAGGGCGCCGCTCGGCCGGCGCCTTCGGCGAGCGTTACCGACAGGAGGAGCTGCTCGGACGCGGCGACCCGCTCGCCGGCGGCGTCCGACAGCTCGAGCCAGACGCGCATGCGCTTGTCGTCGTGTTCGAGGAGATGGCAGGTGACGGCGAGCGCCTCGCCCTCGCGCGCCTCGCGAAAATAGTGGAGCATCATCTGCAAGGTGAACAGGCTCTGGCCCGAGCGTTTGCGCGCCGCGGCGTCGAGGCCGATCCGGTCCATCAGCGCGTCGACCGAACGGCTGAACACCAGCGCATAGGCCGCATCGTTCATGTGGCCGTTATAGTCGATCCAGTCAGCGCCGACCGTGGTTGCATAGACGTCGAGCGGCGCATGGGCTCTCGCGTGCGCGATCATGCTCTCCTCCCCTCATGAGAACTACCACGGGGGAATTTTGCGCCTTAACGCCGCGTCGAGCAATGGGCGCGTGCAAATCGAGTCGACGATGTGCGAAAGGCGGCGCATGTCCCTTTTGACGGTCAAGCTCGTCCTCACGCCGCTCGTGGTTCTCATGGCCTCGCTCGCCGCGCGCCGCTGGGGCGACGCGGTCGGAGGCTGGCTCGTCGGCCTGCCGCTGACCTCGGGGCCCGTCGCCGTGTTTCTCGCCATCGAGAGAGGGGAAGCCTTCGCCGCGCGGGCTGCGGGCGGCTCGCTCGCCGGCGTGGCCGCGCAGGCGGCTTTCTGCGCAGCCTACGCAGCGTTCGCTTCGCGCGGGATTGTCGCTGCGCTCGCGGGCGGCGCCCTGGCCTATGCCGCGACAGCCGCCGCGCTGGTCGCCGCGGACCTGTCGCGTTTTACGCTGTTCGTCGTGGCGATCGTAGCGCTGACCGCCGTGCTGCAGGCTGCGCCCCGCCGGCCTTTCGGCGTCGGAAAGGCTTTGGGGCGGCGCGAGGTCGCCGCCCGGATGGCCGCGACGACGGCTCTGGTGGTCGCGCTGACCTCCGCCGCCGCTCAGCTCGGGCCGCAGGTCAGCGGCGCGAGCGCATCGTTTCCGTTGATTGGCGCCTCGATCGCCGCCTTCGCCCATCTCGAGAAGGGGCCGTCGGCCGGCGTCGCCGTCCTGCGCGGCATGACCGCCGCGCTCTACGCCTTTGCGGTGTTCTTTCTCGTCCTCGGCGCGACGCTGACCCGCCTGCCGGTCGTCACCGCCTTCGGCCTGGCGACGGCGGCGGCGTTGATCGCCCAGGGCGCTACGCTGCGCCTGGTGCGATCAACGCGAAGCGGGAAAGCGCCTGGGGCTGGCGCGCTGTAGCCGCCAGCAGTCCGCCACTCCCGCGGTCGTTGACCGTGGCCGCCTCAGCGAGCGCTACAAAGGCTCAATTCTCGTCGTCGCTGTCGTCCTCGTCGTCGCCTTCATGATGATGGCCGGAATCTCCCCACTCGTGGCGGTCCCGGCCCATCTTCATCATCTCACGCGAAAGGTAGCCGAACATCCGCTTCTGCTGGTCGTCCAGGCTGGCGTAAAGCGGCTGGCCGGCGTCGGCGATCTTCTTCAGCGCCGCGCCAACGTCCGAGAGCCGAGTGGCCATGCGATCGAGCCGATCGAGCGGCGAAGGGGCCGGCCCCGCTCTTTCCGGGCCTTCGCCGTTTTCGGCGCGCTCCAGCATGCCCTGCATGCGGTTCAGGCGCGTCTCGGCAAAGTCGCGGACCGCTGCCTCGAACGGCCCCCACAGCTTCTCCTGGTCGGGCGTCAGCCGCAGGCCCGCCTTGAGGCCACCGAGCCGGGCGTCGAGCATCGCCGTCCGGTCATCGACCCAGCGCTGCACGACCTTCGACGTTTCAGGGGCGGCGGGCGCGGCGGGCGCGGTCGTCTGGGCGACTGCGCCGGCTGCGATGAGCCAGGCCGCCGATGCGACAAGCGAAGAGCGAAAGAACGATGTCATGATGAGTTTTCTCCACGAACTTGGCTCCCCGGCGTCGCCGGGCGAAGCGCGGGGACTAAAGCCCGTGAGCATGGAAAGTTGATGACGACGCGCTGAAAAAAACTCAATGGCGCTGCATAAAAGAAAAGACGCGGCCGAGGGGGGCGGCCGCGTCTTCCTTAATCCCAGGGTTAGGGGTGGAACCCCGGGAAACCCGCGGCCAGGGGTGGAGCCTCGGGTTTGTGATTGATAATATTCTCTATCCCACGATGAATTTCAAATGAACTCGCCGTAATGAAGGGGTCGCAATCTCACTTCCGAGGCAGGAGCGCGCATGACCGGGACCGTGTTGGAAAAATTGTCGGAAGCCCTGTCGGCGGACGCGCCCGTATTCGCCGCCTGGGTCGGCATGAATGAGGCGGCGGTGGCGGAAGCGCTGGCGCGCGAGGCGTTCGACGCGGTTATTCTCGACCTTCAGCACGGCGCGCTGGACTTCGCCGGCGCATCGCGGGGCATTCTGGCGGTCGCACTCGCCGGCCGGCCCGCGATCGTCCGGGTTCCCGTGGGGGATTTCGCCTCCGCCAGCCGGCTCATCGACGCCGGCGCTGCGGGCGTCATCGCGCCCATGATCAACAGCCGCGGCGACGCCGAGCGGTTTGCCGCGTTCGTCAAGTTTCCCCCGGTTGGAGACCGGTCGTGGGGTCCGCGTGCGGCGCTGCCACTGAGCGGACTCGACCTCCACGGTTATCTCGCGTCCGCCAACGGATGGAGCCAGGCGATCGCCATGATCGAGACCCGTGAGGCGCTGGAGGCGGTCGACGACATCCTCGGCGTGGCCGGAATCGACGGCGTGTTCATCGGACCCGCCGACCTTTCGATTGCGTTGAGCAACGGCGCCAGATGGGAGCCGCGCGGTGCCGCGGTTATCGAGGCGGCGGCCCACGTCGTCGCCCGCGCCCGCGCCCAAGGCAAATACGCGGGCATGTTCTGTTTTGACGGCGCGGACGCCGCCGCGATGGCTGCGCTGGGCCTCAAGCTGTGCTCGGTGGGGTCGGACGCCGGCTTCCTTGCCGCCGCCGCCCGGGCCGAACTCGCGGCGGCCCGCAGCCATTCGTCGAGCAGCTCTGGTATTGTCGGAAAAACTTACTAAATATCAGGAGCTTGACTGAGCAGTTGGCGGCCGTCCACAGGCGGCCGGAGGGCGTTTTTGTCGTGCATCTGCGGCCCTGAACCGCTAGAATAACGCCGATCTCGAATCGCGGTGTTTTCCCGCCTTGCGATCCCCATAAGAAGGCCGATCTGTTGAACGAAGAAATCAAGGAACTCGCCCGGCGCGCCGAAAGCGCGAGCGAGGCTTACGGCGCGGATTCGATCAAGGTGCTCAGAGGGCTGGACGCGGTGCGCAAGCGTCCGGGCATGTACATCGGCGACACGGACGACGGCTCCGGCCTGCACCACATGATCTACGAGGTGGTGGACAACGCCATCGACGAGGCGCTCGCGGGTCATGCGAAGCTCGTTACCGTGACCCTCAACGCGGACGGCTCCTGCACGGTCACCGACGACGGACGCGGCGTTCCGACGGGCATCCACGAGGAGGAGGGCGTGTCGGCGGCCGAGGTCATCATGACCCAGCTCCACGCCGGCGGAAAATTCGACCAGAACTCCTACAAGGTCTCCGGCGGCCTGCATGGCGTCGGGGTGTCGGTCGTCAACGCACTTTCGACGAAGCTGGTCCTACGGGTCTGGCGGGACGGCCTCGAGCATTTTGTCGAGTTCGCCCATGGCGACGTGGTCGCGCCTCTGAAGGTCGTCGGCCCGGCGCCGCTGCTGGACGGCCAGGCGACGCGCGGAACCGAAGTCACGTTCTGGCCGTCGTCCGAAACCTTCACCATGGTCGAGTTCGACTACGCCACCATCGAGCATCGGCTGCGCGAACTCGCCTTTCTCAATTCCGGCGTGCACGTGGTTCTGACGGACGCAAGGCAGCCCGAACGCAAGCGCGAGGACCTCTACTACGAGGGCGGCCTCGAGGCCTTCGTGCGCTACCTCGACCGGGCGAAGGCGCCGCTGATCGAGAAGCCGATCCTGATCAAGGGCGAGCGCGACGGGATCAGCGTCGAGGTCGCGCTGTGGTGGAACGACAGCTACCACGAGAACGTGCTGCCGTTCACCAACAACATCCCGCAGCGTGACGGCGGCACCCATTTGATTGGCCTCAGGAGCGCGTTGACGAGGCAGGTCGTCGGCTACGCCGAGAGTTCGGGCCTGATCAAGAAGGAGAAGGTCGATCTTTCCGGCGACGACTGCCGCGAGGGCCTGACCTGCGTCTTGAGCGTAAAATGCCCCGACCCGAAATTCTCGTCGCAGACCAAGGACAAGCTCGTCTCGTCCGAGGTGCGGCCGGTGGTCGAGGGGCTGGTCAACGAGCTTCTCCAGCAATGGTTCGAGGAGCACCCTGCCGAGGCGCGGGTGGTTGTCGGCAAGGTGGTCGAGGCGGCGCAGGCGCGCGAGGCTGCGCGCAAGGCGCGCGAGCTCACGCGCCGCAAGGGCGCGCTCGACGTGGCCAGCCTGCCCGGCAAGCTCGCCGACTGCCAGGAGCGCGATCCGGCCAAGTCCGAGATCTTCATCGTCGAGGGGGACTCCGCCGGCGGCACCGCCAAACAGGGCCGCAACCGCGAGTACCAGGCGGTCCTTCCCCTGCGCGGAAAAATCCTCAACGTCGAGCGGGCGCGCTTCGACAAGATGCTGTCGTCCGAGCAGGTCGGTACGCTGATCACGGCGCTCGGCGCCGGCATCGGCCGCGACGATTTCAACATCGACAAGATTCGCTACCACAAGATCATCATCATGACCGACGCGGATGTGGACGGCTCCCACATCCGCACGCTTCTGCTCACCTTCTTTTTTCGCCAGATGCGGCAGGTGATCGAGAACGGCTATCTGTTCATCGCGCAACCGCCTTTGTTCAAGGTCAAGCGCGGCCAGTCAGAGCTTTATCTGAAGGATGAGCGGGCGCTCGAGGACTATCTGGTCGAGGCGGGGCTGGAAGGCGCGTCGCTTCAGCTCGCGAGCGGCGAGGTGCGCGCCGGCGCGGACCTGCGCGCGTTAGTCGAGGAGGCGCGCGCCATGCGTCGCGTGCTGACCGGCCTACACTCGCGCTACAACCGTGCGGCGGTCGAGCAGGCGGCCCTCTCTGGGGCGCTGCGGCCGCTCGCCAACGCCGACGATCCCGAAGGCGCCGCGCGCGCCGCCGTCCTCGCCCAGCGCATGAACGCCATCGCCGAAGAGACCGAGCGCGGCTGGACGGGCCGGGTCGAGGCGGGCGGCTATGTGCTGGTTCGCGAGGTGCGCAGCGTGCGCCAGGCGGCGATCCTCGATCCGGGCCTCCTCGCCTCGGCCGACGCGCGCCGCCTTGACGAGCACGCACGGCCGCTGCGCGAAGCCTTTTCCCAGCCCGCGACCTTCTCCCGACGGGGCGACTCCGCCACCGTCTCCGGCCCCTCGGGCTTGCTCGAAGCCGTCAACGCCGCCGGCCGCAAGGGCGTGACCTTCCAGCGTTACAAAGGCCTTGGCGAGATGAACAAGGACCAGCTTTGGGAAACGACCCTCGACCGCGAGGCCCGATCGCTGTTGCAGGTCAAGATCCGCGAGGTCGACGAGGCCGACGACATTTTCGTGAAGTTGATGGGCGACGTGGTCGAGCCCCGTCGCGAGTTCATCCAGGACAATGCGCTGAACGTGGCGAACCTGGACGTGTGATGGGTTGGTGTATCGAGCGTCCGGAGGAGCCATCAGCCGCAAGGGCGCTGAAAGGCGAACTCCATCGCCCTACCAAAAGTCAGCGCACACCTTACTTCGCCGGAGCACCGGACAGCGGGTCCGGTTCCCATATGGCTCGGTCGAAAAAACGCCGGGGACGGGCGAACGATCTGTGAGTCTCCGCCCTCTTGACAAACGCCGGTACGAAGGTCAACTTCCCTTCAGGCGATGGAGTTCGCCTTGTAACCGCCCACGGGGCTGATAACTCCTGTCGTGCCAATGGCAGACGGAGTTGAGCCGTGGGGATGTGGTCGCGCCTGTTCTCAGACATTGACATGGCGTGCGGAGTGGTCGCCCTCGTTCGAGGCGGTCTGCGATGACCGTTCGCGACGTCGTTCTGCAAATCGCCCAGGTTCTGGCCGTTCTGCTGCTTGCGCCGCTGCTCCAGGGCGTAATCCTGCAGTTCGAGGAGAGGGTCCAGCGCGGCCAGGGGCCTGGAATTTTCCAGCCCTACCGTGACCTCTGGAAGCTCTTCCACAAACAGATCGTAGCGCCGGAAACAGCCTCCTGGCTGTATTGGGCGGCCCCGATCGTCGCGTTCACCACGACGCTGACCGTTCCGATCCTGATCCCGGTTCTGACCAACTATCCCCTGCCGCTGTCGGACATGGGCGACATCCTCGGCGGCGGTCTCATCCTGACCCTCGGCTCCTTCATGATCACGCTGGCGGGTCTCGACACCCGAAGCGCCTATGGCGGCATCGGCTCGAGCCGGGCGGTCATGGTCGGCATCTTGTCCGAACCGACGCTGATTCTTGTGTTCGTGGGCATCACGCTGCTCGCCAAGGCGATGCTGCCCTTCGTCGTGAACCACCTTCTGGTGGCCGAGCCTGCGATCTACTGGGGCCCGACGCATCTCTTCCTGGTCGCCGCCTTCTTCATTCTGCTTCTGGTCGAGACCGATCGCCTGCCGATCCATTCGAGCACGCATATCGAAGTCTACATGATCGATGAGGCGCGCATCCTCGAATATTCGGGCCCGATGCTCGCGATTCTCCGCTGGGCGGCGATGATGAAGCAATTCATCCTCTACACCATTTTCTGCAATGTCCTGCTGCTGCCCTGGGGCCTTTCGGCCGAGGGGACGCCGCTCGGCGTGCTGGGATCGATGGGCGCCCTCGCCCTGAAATTCCTGTTTGTGGCGTGCGTCGTCGTTTTGGTCGACACCACCCAGTCCCGCCTGCGCTTCTACCGCTATCAGGAACCCCTCGCCTTATCCTTCCTGCTCGCGATCCTTGCCATTGTCGGAACTCAGGTGAGCTGACGCCCATGCTTGTCGCTCATCTCGATCCCCTGCCGGCCGCGCTGTTCAGCCTTCTGACGATCGCCAGTCTACTGCTTTCCTTTGTCATGCTCGGCTCTCGCTGGCTCCGGCACTATCTTTTCGCCTTCGCCGCGCAATCGTGGCTGATTGCGATCCTGTCGGCCGCAATTGCTTATTACGGCGGCTATCCCGAACTCTATATCGTAGCCGTCCTGACGGCCGCGTTCCGGGGGCTCCTGCTGCCCTATCTGATCCTCCGCATCATTCGCCGCATGGTCGTGCATCGCGAGGTCCTCGTCGCCCTGCAGGTCAGCTCGACGCTGGTTATCGGGGCCTTCGCCGTCATCTTCGCCCTCGCCGTCGCCACCCGCATCGGCGCGGCGCTCAATCTAGGCGGAACCATCGCGGTGCTGGCGCTGACCGTGATGCTGTCGATGAAGCTGATCGGCTTTCTCATGCTCTCCGTCCGCCACGAGGCGCTGAGCCAGATCCTGGGTCTCCTCGTGCTCGAGAACGGCGTCTTTCTCGGGGCCCAGATTCTGGTCCCCGGCATGCCGCTCCTGATCGAGATCGTCATCCTCTTCGATCTCCTCATTGTCGTCGCGTGCTTCGGCGTCCTTGTGCGCTATCTGCTCACCCATGTCGGAACCACCAGCACCCTCGAGCTCAAGCGGCTGGTGGGGTGATGACTGGAATATTAACTCTGCTTTTGGCCCTCGCGCCGGCTTTGGCGGTGGTCCTCATTCTGCTGATCGACAAGCCGCGCGCGGCCGAGGCGCTGAACCTTCTCGCGAGCGCCGTCTCGCTTGCCGCGATCCTAGCAATCCTGGCGCGCGACCGGGCCGCCGCCACGTTCTGGGGCGGATACGTCATCGTCGACGAGCTCGGGACTTGGACGATCCTGTGCGCCGCGATCGTGTATTTTCTCGCGTCCCTCTACGCTGTCGGCTATATGCGGCTCCTCGGCGAGGAACCGCGCCTCGCGCGCTTCTATGCGATGTTCGCGGCCTTCGGCCTCAGCACGCTGATTGCGCCGATGATGAACAACGCGGGCCTCTACTGGATCGCCATCGAACTCACGACTCTGATCAGCACCTTTCTGGTGGCGTTCGAACATGAGGCGGCGAGCATCGAGGCCGCATGGAAATACATCATCGTCGTCTCGGCCGGCATCAGCCTCGCCTTGCTTGGCACTGTGCTGTTCTATTGGGCCGGCACGTTCGTGATCGGGCCCACCTACGAGATGACCTGGAAGGTCCTGCAGGAAGCCGCCCCGCGACTCAATCCTGAGCTGGTGTCGCTGGCGTTCCTTCTCGTCCTGATTGGCTACGGCACAAAGGTCGGTCTCGCGCCGATGCACACCTGGCTGCCCGACGCGCATAGCGAAGGCCCCGCTCCGGTCTCGGCGCTGCTGTCGGGCGCGCTTCTCAATACGGCCATGGTCGGCGTGGTCCGCTATCTCGCCATCGCCGAGGCCGCGGGCATCTCGGGACTCGCACGCGGGACGCTGCTGGCGCTCGGCGCCTTCTCGCTCTTTGTCGCGGCGCTTTTCATCGTGCGCCAGAAGGGCGTCAAGCGGCTCATGGCTTATTCCAGCGTCGAGCACATGGGGGTCATCGCGCTCGGTTTCGGATTCGGAGGCTCGCTTGGGATCGCGGGCGCGCTCTACCACATGCTGAACCATTCGCTGAACAAGTCAGCGATGTTCTTCGGCGCCGGCGCGGTGATGCGAGCGTATGAGACGAAGCGCATCTCGGGAATCCGGCGCGTGCTCAAGCATTTTCCTGTCCTCGGCGGCCTGTGGCTAGCGGGCGCTGTCGCCATCACCGGAGCGCCGCCATTCGCTCTGTTCCTGAGCGAGTTCGCTATCATCCGCGCGGGCCTGGCGGCGTCCCAGAATTTCCTGATTGGCCTCATCGCGGTCCTCCTGATCGTGATCTTCGTTGGCTTCCTCAACCAGTTCAGGATGATGTATTTCGAGAACGGCGAGGCGAGCGAGCCCGACGTCGGCGCCGTCACGCCGTGGATGATCGCGCCGATGTGGCTGGCGATCGTTCCGCTGCTCGTGATGGGGCTTTGGTGGCCGCAGGCGTTCTGGGATCACTTTCAGACGATCGCGCTGTCCCTCGGCGCCGCGCCAGCGAGGGGGCCGACGCCATGATCGGAACGCAAGCGCGGACACTCTCGCCGGACGAGATTCAACCGGCCGCCGAAGCGTTGTTGGCCGCGGGGGGCCGGGTTCGGTTCGCTTACGCCTGGTCGCCGGCCGACGGCCAGGCGCAAGCGCGTGATCAGGTGGAAGTGCGTTATGTCTCGTCGGTCCCTGATCAACGCGACTTCGAAATGTGGGTCGTGAAGGGCTTCCGGGAGTTGCCCAGCCTCGCGGCGATCTTTCCTTCGATCGGCTGGTACGAGCGGGAAATGATGGACCTGAATGGGCTCAGGTTCCTCGATCATCCGGAGCCTTATCCGCTTGTCCTGAAGGACAGCGGGCAGGAGTTGATCAACCCAGTTCCGGCGGCGAGCGGTCGCCCGCGTCTTCCCGATATCGACGCCATCGACGTCCAGCAGTTGCCGTTTGGGCCGATCCGGGCCGATGTGCTGGAGTCCGCCGAATTCACCTTCCTCTACGTCGGCGAACACATCCTCCATTACCAGCCGCGGCTGTTCTTCAAGCACCGGGGCATGGAGACCTGCTTCGAAGGCGCGGACCCAAGGCGTGCGGTCGTCACGGCCGAGCGTGTATCCGCTGTGGGGTCGGTCTCGCATGCGCTCGCCTATTGCGAAGCGATCGAGCGCGCCGCCGGCTGCGCTGTCCCGGTCCGGGCGAATGCGCTGCGCGTCCTGCTCGCGGAAATGGAGCGCATCTACAATCACCTCCACTACCTCGGGCACCTGTGCCATACGACCACGCTCAAGGTCGGAGAGGCGCAAGGAAAGCTTCTTGAGGAGAAGGCGAAGCAACTGAACGCCCGCCTGACCGGGAGTCGCTTCCTGCGTGGCCTGCTCGTCCCCGGCGGACTGCGCCGCGACCTCGATCCCGGGCAGTGGCTCGGCGACGCCCTCGAGAGCCTGCGAGAGGAGATGGCGGCCTATGTGGGCAAGCTCGAAAACTCCGAAAGTCATCTCGATCGCCTGATCACCACTGGTTTGCTCCCGCAAAGGGTGGCGGTCGACCAGGGCGCGACAGGCCCCGTGGCGCGAGCGTCCGGCATCGACCGCGACCTACGCCGCGACCATCCGTACGCACACTACGACGGCCTGCCGCTGACGACGCCCAAGTTCGACGACGGCGACGCTTACGCCCGCGAGCGCGTCCGCTTCGCGGAGGCCGAAGCGTCCTTTGTTCTGGGCCAGCGCGTTCTTCTGCTCCTCGAACCCGGGCCGGTTCGCGTCGAATGCGAGCCTCAGCCTCATGCGGAAGGACTCGGATGGGCGGAAGGACCTCGCGGCGCGGTTTACTACGCCGTCCATGTCGGCGCGGACGGCCGGCTCGCGCGCGTCAAGATCAAGTCGCCGTCGTTCTCGAACTGGCGCGCGTTCCCCTTCACTGTGCACGACACCAACATGATGGACTATGCGATCAACGAAGCCAGCTTCGGTCTGACGATCGCCGGCTGTGACCGGTAGGAGCGGCGCATGGCGTTGTGGACATTCTTCGGACTTGCCAGCGGAAAGGCGACCACCGCCTGGCCCAGGACTGGCGAAGAGTCCGGGCAGCAGGGCGTGCTCGGCATGCCCCGATACAATCCCGCCGCCTGCCGTGAGGGATGCGCGGAATGCGCCGCGGTCTGCCCGACGCATGCGATCGAGGCGCGCGAGGGCGGCCTCGCCGTCGACTACGGACGCTGCGTCGTCTGCCAGCTCTGCACCGAAGCCTGTCCGACCGACGCGATGACGCCGTCGCAGGATTGGGCCTTCGGGGTGACGAACCGGCAGGATCTCATGTGGTCCGATAGTAGCGTACGAGCGCGCGCCGCGGCGACGCCTGAACGCAAGGCGTTTCGCCGCAGCCTGCACATTCGCCATGTCGACGCCGGCTCGTGCAACGGTTGCGAATCCGAACTGCAGGCTCTGAACAATCCCTTTTATAATCTGCACCGGCTCGGGATCTTCTTCACCGCGTCCCCTCGTTTCGCCGATCTCCTTCTGGTCACCGGCCCCGTGACTCACGCAATGCGCGAGCCGTTGATGACGGCTTACGAGGCGATGGCCGATCCGCGCTGGGTGATGGCGGTAGGCACCTGCGCGGTCTCGGGAGGAATTTCCGGCGGCAATTACGCCTCGGGGACCGGCCTCGAGGGCGTTCTTCCGGTCGACATCTATCTGCCCGGTTGCCCGCCGAACCCGGCGGCGATCATGGAGGCGTTGCTGATGTTCCTCGATCGCGCCCCGCAGCGGGTGAGCGGAGGGCGGATCGATGGCTAGCGCGCTGCTGCTCGCCGCCGCCGCTCTCTGGCTCGTCGCCGCGATCCTCGCGCTTGGCGGCGTCCTCATGCTCAGTCGTTTCGCGCTCGCGGCCGGCGCGGTCGCCGGCGTCGTCGCGGCCGTGGCGGGCCTTCCGAACGCGAGCGAGACGGTGACGCTTCCCGGCCGGCTCGCTTCGGAGTTCGTCGGCTTCAGCATTGCCCCGCAGGGACTGTGGCTGATGGGGTTCGGTCTCGTCCCGGCGATATTCGCCTGCTCGCTGGCTTCCCCCACGACCAGCGGCGGGAGAGGCTGGCTGTTCGGCGCCGCGCTCAGCCTGCTTGGGGCGCTCGGCGTGTTCGGCTTGCAGAATGGCGCCGCGCTCCTGATCGCGTGGGAGGCGATGGGTCTCGGCGGCGCCATCATGATCCTCTCCGATAATCTCGGGCCGGCCGGGGGACGAACCGTTCTCTTCATGCTGGCGCTTCTCGAAGCCGGCGCGGTGGCCCTGATCCTCGCCATCGCGCTGCTCGGACTGCACGCGGGGAATCTCGGATTCGACCAGTTCCAGGCCGCCGCGCCGGTTCTGCCGCAGACTGCGCAGATCGGCCTTGGCCTGCTTCTGCTCTTCGGCTTCGGCGCGAAGCTGGGATTGCTTCCGTTTTACGAATGGTTCCCGGGCGCCTATGGCTCTGGAAGCGGAGCGTCCGGCGCGATCATGTCCGGCGTCGTCATGAACGCGGCGTACTTCGCCCTGGCGCGCGCCATGATGGGTTGGTTGCCGGTCTCGCCCCAGGGCGCTTTTCCCGTGCTCGCCATCCTGGTCATCGCGGTGGGCACGGTCAGCGCGATCCTGACCATTCTCTACGCCTTCCAGCAGAACGACTGGCGATCGCTGTTGAGCTTCTCGTCCGCCGAGAACGCTTCGATTGCGGTCGCCGCGCTCGGCGCGGCGATGGTGTTCCGAACCGAGCGCCTCAACGACCTCGCCGGGCTCGCCTGGACCGTGGCGCTCCTCCATCTTGCCGGCCATGCGCTGGCAAAAGGAGCGCTTTTCCTTGCGGCGGACGGATTGCGACTGGCCACGGGAAGCTATCACATCGCCTATGCCGGCGCGGGACGACACTGGTTCTTCGGGGTTGGCGCTCTGCTTGCGGCCATGAGCCTTGCGGCGATGCCGCCGACCGCCGGCTTCGTCAGCGAGTGGTTCGTCTTCCAGACCGTCTTCCAGGGATTCCATCTTCCCTATCTCGCCGGCCGGCTGACGCTCGCGCTGACCGGCGCGGGCCTGGCGCTAACGGCCGCGGTGGCGTTCGCGACCTTCGCCAAGGTCGTGGGTTTAGGCGTCCTGTCCCGAAACCGCGCCCGGCCGGCTTCGATTGAGCGACCCTATGTCGGCTCGGTCGGCGTCCTCGGCCTCTTGGTGCTGGCGCTCGGCGCGGGAATGCCGCTCTGGCTTCGCGCCCTCGACGGCGCCACGATGGCGCTGTTCGGGATGCCGATCGCTTCCCGGATGCATGATGGAGCGCTGCTCGTTCCGCTCACCGCCAAGTTCGCATTCATATCGCCGAGTCTTCTCGGGATCGTGATGCCGCTCCTCGCCCTCCTTCCGATCGCTCTGGTGGTCGTGTCATCTCGCAAGCCGGTTCGGCGAACGCCGGTCTGGTACGGCGGGCTGTCTCCCGACCGGACGCGGGCGTCGACGACGGCGCTGACCTTCTCCAATGCGATGCGGACCTTCTACAGCTTCGTTTACCGGCCGACGGCCGCCACCGAGCGCGACGCGGACGCTGGCGGCTATTTCGTCACCAAGCTGAGTTTCGAGCACGACGTGGCGCCGATATTCGGGCCTCTGCTGTTTCAGCCCGCCGTCGTCATCGTGCAGGCGCTGGCGACGAGGCTGCGGGTCCTGCAATCGGGGCAACTCAATCTCTATCTCAGTCTGATCGGATTGCTCCTGGTGCTAATCCTCGGGCTGACATTGTTCTGAGACAAAGGGAAACTCGAAGTGATTTGGACGTATGGGGCGATAGCGTTCTTTGGGGTGCTGGGGTGCTGGGCGCGGTTTGCGCAAACAACCCTGGTGCAGGCGGTGTATGGGCGGGATTTTCCCTACGCGACAATGACTATCAACGTCATGGGAAGCTTCCTGATGGGGTTTCTGTTCGTGGAAACGCTGGAGCGCCTGACGCTGGCGCCTTGGATTCGCACCGGGGTTCTCACCGGGTTCCTCGGCGGCTACACGACGTTTTCAACGTTCGAGATGGAGACTCTGTTGCTCGCCGAAGGGGGAGAACTGGCCAAGGCCGCGCTCTATGTCGCGCTCTCGGTCGGACTCGGTTTGGCCGCCGCGTTTGGAGGAGCTTATATCGCGAGAAATCTCTGACGGGAGGAATCGATGAGCAGCGACATTCTGATGGTTCGCGTTTATCTTCACGAAGCCGATCAGGGAAAGCGCAAGCGACTGATGCAGGAAATCCTGACCCTGCTTCAGGAACGGAACGCCATACAGGGCGTGACCGTTTTTCGGGCCATTGCCGGTATGGGCGCAAGCGGAGAAGTGCGGGCCGACGACGTGCTGCGGCTCAACGTCGATCTTCCGATCGTCGTCGAATTCTTCGACGAGCCGAAGGTCGCGGAAGCCGCAATCGCGCTGCTCAACGGCCTTGTCCCCGGCAGTCACATCGTCTCGTGGCCTGCGCAGCGTTATGGCTCGACGGCGCTTCCTCCGAAGCGAACCTGAACGGTCTCGCGTGCTGCGTGCATGGCTCGTCGGGCCTCGCTCGAGCGCCGCCTTCAGGGCGGTGTGGTGTACATGAGCCAAAGGCCGAGCCATCTCACTGCCGGCCGCCTCTGTCTTGATCGCGTGAACGTGATATCCTGTCGTCCATGCCTTGTCCCTGTGGTTCGGAGACGTGTTACGACCAGTGCTGCGGCCCATATATCTCGGGCGAAGCCGATCCGCTCACGGCCGAGGCGCTCATGCGCTCAAGATATGTCGCGTATACCCAAGGCGACATCGATTACATCGCCATGACAACCGCTCCGGAATCGGGGGCGGCGTTCGACGCGCGGTCGGCAAGGGCCTGGTCGACGGAGGCGACATGGCTCGGGCTTCAAGTCCTCAACACCGACAAGGGCGGAGCCGGCGACATTGTAGGGTCGGTCGAATTCGTCGCGACGTACCGCCGGAACGGCGACACGATCGCGCATCGCGAACTCTCCCGGTTTCGCAAGTCGGAGCGCGGAGAATGGAGGTTCGTGGACGGGGACGTTGGTTCCCTCGGAGCCGGGGAGAGCCGCGTTCATCCCTTGCTGAATGAGAAGCCGCTGACCTTTGCGGACCGGCCACAAAAGGTCGGTCGCAACGATCCCTGCGCCTGCGGTAGCGGCAAGAAGTTCAAGAAATGCTGTGGCGCCGCGGCGAGCAGCGAGATTGGCGGCGTTTAGACCGCGTCGATCAGCGCAGGATCCATCGCTGATCGGCGCTCAAACTATGGCGGCGTTAATATAAGGACTGTATGTGCGGGTGGTCCGACACGACGCTCTTCGCCGCCTCGTTGGCATCGTCACGCAGGAGGGGCAACTGGAGTGTGAAATGAGTTCTCAAACAAGCGCAGGCGACAAACCGAACCGGTCCGGGGGACGCCCCGGCGCGGTGACGCAGCAAACCACGGCGGAAGAACTGCTGGCCGAATTCCAGCGCGTGCTGGAATCCGCGGGCTACCCGCCCTCCGCTCCGCCATCCATCGTGTCTGTGTCTGCTCCGGCCGCCGCGCCTCGAAATCCCGCGGACTTCGATGCGGCGCGCGACGACGGCGGCGACCTGACCACCGACGACGGCCGCGGAGGACGACACGATCCGATCGGCGAGGCGAAAGGCCTTCGTCTCCGCCGTTGGAAACTTGTCGGTTCGGCGCTCGCGTTGGGCTCGGCGGCCGCCGCCGGGGCGGGACTCGCGCTCATGCCGACCGCTCCCGCGCCAAAGCCGGAGATTGCCGCCGTCTCGACGCAGCCGCAGAGCAACGCCCAACCGCCAGTTGAAGCGTCTGTTGCAACGCCGAGCGTCAGGGTGAAGGACGGCCCGCGCGCCGATCACGCGGAGGCCGGGGATTCAAGCGTTGCAATCGACGCCAAGGAATTGACAGGAAAACCGTCGTCGCCCCTCGACGCTCAACGCGCCGCCGACTCGAACGCCGCGGCTGTTGGGACCTCGGCCGATACGCCCATCGTGACGACCGCGGCGGCCCGCGCGTCAACGGCTTCACAATCGTCTGTTCAAAGCAGCTCGGTCGGTCCGGACACGACGCCAATCGCGACCATATCCTCCAATTCGACCGTTTCCGGATTTCCGAGCGTAACGCCAAGGTTACACGATGGGGGGGCGGCGGTCGCCGAGGTCGAGGTTGCAAGGCCGGCGGCCTCGAAGGCCGATTCAGCGGCAATGCCGACGGCCAGGAAGACGTCGCAAAAGATCGTTGAAAAGGGTGTGAAGGCGAAAGTGGGAGCGATGGCGGCGATTCCTTATCCGCCGCTAAGGCCGGCCCCGCCAGCAAGGGCGGCGGTTTCCCCTGCCGTTCCGGCGGCTACCGATCCGACCCCAGCCCCGCCCGCTGCGCCGGCCCCGCCGCCCTCGTTCGCGGCGCAGTCCGTCAGCCAATTGACCAACGCGTTCGGCTATCTCACGCGCTTGCCGGGAGCGCTCATCGGGCGCGCGACGGGCCCAGGCCCCCAAGCGCAGTAGACCCGCCTCGACATCCGTCGCGTTCCCGCTTGGCCGCAATCCGTCGCGCCGGTCCGTCGATCACGGGGGCCAGGCTGGGTCCGACGTTGTGGCGAATAGGCGGGGATAGAAGTCAATTATTGAACTTTGCTGTGTTTAAGGTATTGGGCAGGGGCGTTGGCAGAAGCGGACGAAATACGTTGAGCCCCAAACAACCGACTGTTTTAATTGTTGATGATGTTCCGGCGCTAGCTGCGAGCTATTCTGCATTTTTAAGCCGCGAGCCTGTCCTGGCTCATACCGTAGGAAGCGGCGGCGAGGCGCTCGCCTATCTTGAGCGGCATTCAGTGGCCGTAGCGGTGGTGGACGTTCATTTGCCCGACATGAACGGTCTCGAGATTCTGCAAAGGGTCCGGGCGTTGGGCGCTCCGACCAACGTGATCGTCATTACCGCGGAGGGCTCGGTCAATCTGGCGGTCGAGGCGATGAGGCAGGGCGCCTTCGACTTCCTGGCCAAGCCTTTCTCGAAGGAGCGGCTTGTCGTCACGGTGCGGAATGCGCTCGAGCATCGTCGCCTGAGCAATCAACTCGAGGATGTCGCGGAACAGACGGGGGAAGGCCCGACCGGGCGATTCATTGGACAGTCGCTCGCCATGCAGGTGGTTTACCGGATCCTGCGCAGCGCAGGGCCGACCAACGCCACGGTCTTCATCACCGGAGAATCCGGCGTCGGAAAGGAATTGGCGGCCGAGGCTTTGCATAAGCTCAGCAAGCGGCGCGAGGGGCCGTTCGTCGCCATCAATTGCGCCGCCATCCCGAAAGACCTGATGGAAAGCGAGCTGTTCGGGCATGTCAAAGGCGCCTTCACAGGCGCTTCGAGCGATCGGAAAGGCGCCGCTCTTCAGGCGGATGGCGGCACGCTGTTCCTGGACGAGATCGCCGAGATGGATCTCGCCTTGCAAACAAAGCTCCTGCGGTTCCTTCAGGAGAAAACCGTTCAACGCGTTGGAGAGGACGTCCTGCGGCGGGTGGACGTGCGGATCGTTTGCGCGACCAATCGGGAGCCGCAAGCGGAGGTGGCGGCTGGGCGTTTCCGCGAGGATCTGTTTTACCGGCTGCATGTCGTGCCGCTGGAGATACCGCCCTTGCGCGAGCGCGACCTGGATGTCGTGCTGCTTGCACGGCACTTCCTCGAGGTATGCTCGAAGGAGGACGGCAAGGGGTTCAAGACATTTTCGCCGGAGGCGGAAGGCCTTTTCCTGAGTTACCCTTGGCCGGGCAACGTGCGGCAGCTTGATAATGTGATTCGGTCCGTCGTCATCCTGAACGAGGGCGAGGTCGTAACGGCGGAAATGCTGCCCCATATCATGCGGTCAGCGCCGGCGACCGCCCCGCTCAGCGTGCCTCGGCCGGTCCCTGAGCCGACGCCGTCGCCCGCCTCGCCTCCGCAGGTCGACAACCTTCGTCCGCTCGACGACGTGGTTCGTGCGACGATCGAGGAGGCGATCAGCTCCTGCGGGGGGTCGATTCCGCGCGCTGCCGCGGCTCTGCAGGTCAGTCCCTCGACCATCTACCGTCGTATGGAAATGTGGCGCGGCGGGGGGGCGGCGAAGTAAGCGCGACGGCCGTCGGTCTGACCGTCAAGCGGTTTCGATTCTCGGGACGAATGCGGGAACCGGGAGTTGCGACGCCTGCTCGAAATCTTTCACTCCGCGCAGCCGAGGATCGAGGACCTCGAAGGCGACGGCCAAGCCTACGCAAAAAGCCAGGCCGGCGAAGAGGCCGCCGATCGGAAATAGAATTCGGGGTGGGGTTATCGGGCCTGTCGGGTCCTGCGGCGCGTCGATGACCTTGACCCGTTCCTGTTGTTCGTGGCGGCCGAAAGCGCTCGCGAGCCGCGCCGTGTCGTAGCGCTTCGCGAGCTGGTCGTGCTGCTCTTGGGCCGAGGTGATGGCATGCTCCAGCTCTTGTCCCTGCTGTTCGATCAGCCCAAACGCCATCTTGTCGAAGACGGCGACCGTCAAGGAAGGACACGCAACAGCCGTGCCGCTCAATCAGAGCAGACATGAAGGAATATTGGGCGTCGGGCTGGTTGGCTTTGCAGCCTGCAATCGTCAGCTTTGCGTCTTGCGAGTTGCGAAAAGGTTTCGGGTACGAACAAGTTTCCAATCAAGCTATTGCAATACGATCTGTCTTCAGCCGATCGATGAGGCTATGGCTTTGATCGGAGACGGTCGCCTGCGTGTGGCTCTTGCTTTCCTGCCGGGGGTGGCCTCGAAGGTCGTAAATCGCAATACCGACTTTCGTGATCCGGCGATTCCGTTCGGTTGCGGGTCCTGGGCGAGCGCTCGACCGTTGACCGTAGATGCAAAAAGAAAGCACCTGGGCGTTCTATCGCCTGCTAACTTAGGAAGAGCGTCTCGATTTGAACGCGGCGGATCGGCCCGGTAACAAATCGCCTGCAAGTTAGACCCATCCAGCCGCGGTTTTATTTTGGTGACAAAATCGGCGCGTCACGCTTTAGAGGCGCAGCGTTTAGAGACGATCGCGAGACGCGCCGTATATCTCTCAGCGGGAAGGATGAACAATGAGTGTTCTGGTGACCGGCGGCGCCGGCTATATCGGCGGTCACATGACCCTTGGGCTCCTGGACGCGGGCGAGACGGTCGTCGTTCTCGACGACCTCTCGACCGGCTTCGACTGGGCGGTTCCGGAGGCTGCGCGCCTCGTGATCGGCGACACTGGCGACGCCGGTCTCGTCGCGCGGCTGATCGAAGAGCACAGGGTGGACGCGATCGCTCATTTCGCGGCAAAGATCGTGGTGCCGGATTCGGTCTCGGACCCGCTCGGCTACTATCTCAACAACACCTCGAACGCCCGCACGTTGATCGAGGCGGCGATCAAGGGCGGCGTGAAAAATTTTATCTTTTCGTCGACCGCGGCGGTTTACGGCGAGACCTCGTCCGAGCCGGTGTCGGAAGAGACTCCGCTCGCGCCGATCTCTCCCTACGGCCGCTCGAAGCTGATGGTCGAATGGATACTGGAGGACGCGGCGCGCGCCTACGATTTCCGCTATGTCGCGTTGCGCTACTTCAATGTGGCGGGCGCCGATCCGCAAGGGCGGCTTGGCCAGTCGACCCCGAACGCTACCCACCTCATCAAGCGCGGCGTCCAGACCGCGCTCGGCATGTATCCGAGCATGGAAGTCTTCGGGCAGGATTATCCGACACGCGACGGCACCTGCATTCGCGATTATATTCAGGTCACCGACCTGATCGAAGCGCATAGGCAGGCGCTCAGGTATCTGCGCGGCGGCGGCGAGAGCGTCGTTTGCAATTGTGGCTACGGTCATGGGCAGACGGTCAAGGAAGTCGTCGACGTGGTGAAACGCGTTTCGGGCGTCGACTTCAAGGTGATCCTGTCGCCGCGCCGCCCCGGCGACCCAGCCGCGATCGTCGCGCGGGCCGATCGCGCCAAGCGCGTGCTGGGATGGAGGCCGACCCGCGACAATCTCGACGACATCGTGCGCCAGGCTTTTGACTGGGAGCGCCGCCTGCACAACAGACGGCCGGGGCAGAAGCCCTGAGCGGCCAGCTTTGCGGGCGTTTGGCCGCATCGGCCAAGTTAGGTTCCCGATCGTCGCACGTCCGAGGGCAATTCCGTTTCGACGGGCCTCTCGGGTGGGGCGCATGCGTTGGACCGAACCCACGGTTCCAGCGCCGCAACCAGCCCCCGAAGCCGGAACGGCTTGGAAATGAAACTGTTCATGCCCGCCGCAATGGCCTGCGCCCGTTGGCTGGGCATGGCGCCTGCGGTGACCGCGATGATCGGGAGGTCGGCAAGGCGCAGGTCATTGCGAATGATCCGCGTCGCCTCTAGCCCGTCCATTTCAGGCATCTGAACGTCCATCAACACCGCGTCGAATGCGTCCGGATCGGCGCGAAGGCGCTCGATCGCCCTTCGTCCATTTTCGGCCGATTCGCAGATCGCACCTTCCAGCGAAAGCAGCTTGATCGCGATTTCGCGATTGGTTTCGGTGTCGTCGACGACCAGCAGCCGAACGCCGGCAAACTGCTTCTTGCCCGTCTTCGGCGGCGGACCCGCTTCCTTTGCTTCCCCTGGCGCCGCGAGTTTGAGCGAGACGTCGAACCAGAACTCGCTGCCCACGCCCAGCTCGCTCTCGACCCCGACCGCGCCGCCCATCAAGTCGATAAGCCGCTTGCTGATTGCAAGGCCCAGGCCGGTCCCGCCAAACTGCGCGGACGTGGCCGGTTCGGCCTGGACAAACGGCTTGAACAGCTTGCCCACGTGTCCTGGCGCGATTCCGATGCCGGTATCGCGCACGGCGACGCGCAGCTGAACCGATTCCGCGCAGCGATTGCGCGCCTTGACCGCGATGGTTACCTCGCCGTGCGAGGTGAATTTTACCGCGTTTCCGACAAGATTGCTCAGGACCTGGCCGAGTCTTATGGCGTCACCGATCACTTCATTGAGATCAACGGGCAACGGCTCGACGCGCAGGGCAACGCCCTTGCTGTTCGCCGACACCGCGAACGTGTCCGCGACAGCGCCGATGACCTCTGCGAACGAGAACGGGGCCACGTTGAGTTCGAGTTGCCGGGCCTCGATTCTGGACAGGTCGAGGACGTCGGTGATCAGAACGAGCATGTTCTGTCCGGCCGAGTCCAGCGTCTGGACGAAATTGGCTTGCTCGCGATCCAGCGCCGTTCGGCCAAGGAGCTGGGTCATTCCCACGATGGCGTTGAGGGGCGTGCGGATCTCGTGACTGATGGTGGCGAGAAACTCGGATTTCGCCTTGTTTGCGGCTTCCGCCTCGATCTTGGCCTGCTCCAGCGCGCGCAGTATGCGCACGCGCTCGCTGATGTCGCGCGAGGATGAGTGGAGATACATTTTTCCGCTCAGTACGACCGCCTTGACGCTAATCTCGACGTCGAAGATCGACCCGTCTTTCCGCCGATGGCGGGTCTCAACGACAACGGCGGCGCCCCCTTGCGCCTCTTTGCGGAAGACCGCGCGCAGTTCGCTCTTGGTCTTGACGGCGTCGAGATCGGCGACATTCAGCATTGCGATCTCGTCCCGGCTGTAGCCGAGCATGTCCGCGAAGGAGGGACTGAACTCGACGATGGCGCCGTCGAGATCGTGGATGTAGACGCCGTCGACGGAGGCATCGAGAATCGCCTTGAGGCGCTCTTGATATACGAGACCCTCCTGGCTCAGGCGCATGGCCGACCTGTGCAACCGGCGCGAAATCCACAGAGCTGCGATTGTGACGCCGAGGCAAAGCAGGCCGAGTTCCTCGGCCAGCTGATGCCAGGATTGGTCCAGATCGGCTGTCGGCTGTCCGACCAGGAAAAAGAAGGGAGCGTTGCTGAGCTTCTGATACGCGTAGAGCCGGTCGACGTGGTCGAGCGGAGAGGCGGCCTCGTAAAGGACGTGATCGAGCGGCCCGCTGATGAGGGTCCGCAATGTCTGGGAGATCGTGTTGTCGCCTGGCGCGCCGCGCTGGCTCGAGTCCGAGGAATATCGAGCGACCTGTGAGCCGTTTGCGTTCCTCAGGACAATCACGCCGTGGTTGGCGAGATCGACCCCCGAGAGCCGCTTCTCGAAGGAGCCCACCGGGATGCTGGCGACGACGACGCCGAGGAAATTGCCTTTGCTGTCCTCGAGACGTCGCGACAGGACGATTACCCAGTCGTCACCGAATTTGGCCTTGAGCGGGCCTTCGAAAAGCAGTCCCCGCTCGCCCGCCGCGGACCGTTTGAAATAGGGGCGGTCCGAGACATCACGCTCGCTGTTTCCGTGCTGGAATGCGCCGCTGCCCAGCACGAGCCGCCCGGCCGCGTCGGCGACGAAGATGCGCGCGACAAATGGATAGTCAGCGATCTCCTCGTCCAGATGCCTGGCGAGCCGGGATTTTTCTTCCGGCCCGCTTTCGATGCCGTCGACATACTGCCGCCCGATCGACGTCAGCAGAGCATTGGCCCGATCCAACGCATTCTCGGCGCCGTTGGCGACGAGCCTGGCGGTGTTGAGCGTAGACCGACCTCCCGCCGCATAGTCCGCCGCCCGGACCTGCCAGACGACGTAGGCGGACAACAGCACGCCAAGCAGGGCGGTCGCCAGCACGGCGTAATATAGCCATGGCGGCGGCCCTGTGAGCGGATTGTGTTTGGCCGGCATGTTTTATCCGAATTCCGCTGGCGCGCCCAGGAACGTGTTTGCGCCCGGAATAGTGGCGAGCCGCGGCATCGCCTATGTGAGGAGGCGCAATATCGGCGCCACCGGGCTCGCGGCCCTCAGGTTGGGATTCCTTCGATTTGATGGTGGATCAGTGGGAGATCGTTGCGTAGCGCGAATGTTTTCGGAGGTAAACTTCGCAAAATGCTACCCGGTCTGGTGAGCCGACCGGCTCCAGGAAAGCTCGATGCTGCCCTTCGCCAGGACGTGCCAGCACAAACGATAAGGGTGGGGACCGCGAGCATCTGCGGGATATGCAGAGGCATCAGCGCCGGGAAGGCCTCGTGAATACGAAGGAAAGAAAAGGTGACGAAGCGAGGCGGAGCGCAAACGGGTCGGAAATGGCGAAGAGGGCCGCGAAGGGAGAACGCCAATTGCGATGGGGGCTAGCGTGCGATTGCGGGTTGGCGCGAATGCCGGCGCCATCGCGAGCGCTGAGGCGACGAGCGCAAAAAGCGTGGGGTTGGATGGCGGGATGAGCAGCGGAGTTGGTGAGATGACAGTCCTGATGATGCAGGCTCGGCCCGGAGGAAGCATGTTGACCGGCAGAACTTCGCGATGGTTCCGGATGCCGAGACCGAGCTGCTGTCTGCAAATGTTGTCGGGACTTCAACAGTGGTTGCGTCGCGTCTGGCTTTGCAAAACGCGAACGGATTTGCGATAGCCTCGCGATCCGCGGAGGATTGGGAGTTGTGCTCCGCCTTGCGGCGCGAAAGGCTGTCGCATACTCGGCTTCGGCCCCGGCGACTTACCTGATGCGTCCGACCAGCGTGACGCAGAACAAGAGCGCGCGGATCGAGGCGATGCGAGAGATTGTGCAGCCGTACAAGGACCGCGAGGATCCGAAGGTGCACCGGGCCTGGCGCCAGGCCATGTCGCGGATCGACGTGGCGGAGGCCGAACGCGCCCGAGGCCTCGGGAACAACTGGGGCGCGGCTCGAGCGCATCTGCGATCCTTCGCCTGGCGGCCGGAACGGCGCACAGCGCGAGCGGCCGCCGCGGTTTTTTTCGCAGCATGCAGACGTGCGGGATGACGGATGAGGATTTTTGACGCCGAACGCCCGGCCTCTCTCGCTGAAGTCTCATGGCTGCGGCGCGCGATGGCGAGGCGGCTTGGCGATTTCCGCCTGCCGGCCGAGGTCGTGGACGACCTGCAGCTCGTCGTGAGCGAGATCGCTTCAAACGCCGTTGCTCATGCAGACCCGACGCCAAAGACGATTTCCGTTCGGCTGGATATCCAGGGCGCGGAACTCATCGTCGAAGTCATTGACGACGGGGCGCCGTTCGTCGCTCGCGATCTCGCTGTGCGGGAGCACGCGCCCCAGGATCTGCTGGCGCATTCCGGACGCGGGCTTGCGTTGGCGCACGGCGCTCTGGACCAGACGCGATACTGGAATGACGGGGCGAACCATTTCGTCGGGCGCCGCAATTTGCGTCGCAGGCGGCCAACAGCGCTGGTCGTGGAGGACACGCCCACTTTGCTGGAAATGTACACGGAAGCCCTTCGCAGCGACTATCGCGTGATCGGGTGCGCGTCGTTCGAGGAAGCAAAGTCCGCCTTGCGGGACACATCAATCGACGTCGTCCTGGCCGACGTTCATCTCGGCGACGGCCTCGGCGTGGCGCTGCCTGAGGAGATCGCGAAGCTCGATGGCCGCGCCCTGCCGGTCGTTCTCGTCAGTTCCGACAATTCCGCCGAAACGCGAGAGACGGCGCTGCGCCAGGGCGCGGAATTCTATCTTGCGAAACCGGTTCGGCCGCCGCAGGTGCGGCAGGCCGTGGCCATGGCTCTGACGCGCGCCGCCGTCCGTGACGCCCGGCTCGCTTCGAGTTTCTCGCGCCACGTCGATCGATTCATTACAGCAACCCTGCCATCCCCAATCGGCGCGTATGAGGTGGCGAGCGCTACGGGAACACCCTCGGCCGGCGGGGGAGACCTCGTCCTGCACCTGCCGCAGGAAGGGTCCGATAGAATCGTCGTGATTGATGTCATGGGCCATGGGGTTGGCGCTCGCGCCTGGGCGATAGCGTATGCGGCGATCGTCCGGACGCTGCATCTGACATCGGGATTTCTGCCGGCCGTGGCCTTTCTCGCCGAACTCGCACGGATAGCATGGAGCGAACCCACTCTCGACGAAGCGCTGGCGACAGCTTTGGTGGTCGACCTTGACCCGGAAGGCGCGACGATCGCTTCGGCGGGTCATCCGCTTCCGATTGCCTTTGGCGAAGAGGTTCGCCGCTGCTCGGCGATCAACCCCTTGCTCGGCGTCCTGAAGCCGGAAGGATTCGTATCGGAACGGATCGAGCTTGCGGGAGGGGACCGACTTGCTCTCTTCACCGACGGGCTTGATCCGTCGGGCGTCGCCGCCGGCGATGATCCACCCGAATGGTTCATGTCGCCATTGCGCGAAGGAAGAGGGGTGTCGCTTGAAGCGGTGGCTCACCGCCTTCGAGAAGCTACCGAGACGGCGCTTGGGCCGCAGCCTCCGGATGATTGGACTTTCATCCTGACGGAAAAGCGTTCGCGCTGAACAATCTGAACAGCGCCTTGCGAAACGCGACGCCAAGCAAAAGACGTCCTCACAGAACAGGAAGCGCTCTCTCGCAGTGAGCGATAGCTTAGGCTGACTCGCCGCGGACAAGGTCAGCTCAGTCAACCGTCTGACAGGCCCCAGACGCGACAATCGGTCGCGCGACGGTATAGACGAATGACAATATGATTCCATCTACGTAAGTTTTGCAAATAGACGCTCAGTTTTTCTAGGCTGTATGTGTGCTCCGGCAACTCAATATTTGATCTGTAAACAAATGCAAGGGGCGATTTTTCGCGTCTGCTCGCTATAGTGGAGAGCCGGAAACGTGCCGAAGAAACTGGCGACTGATGTGCATGACGGCTTGGTGCGGTCCGCGCTTGCCGCCCCGTCCGCGCAATCGGATCAAAGAATCAAGCTCAATTCGAGCCATGGGAATTTGGCGCCCCGAGTAAAAGATCTCCACTATCAAGCCGCCCTTGACAGCATCTCGGAGGGCGTTTGTGTGTTCGATGGTCAGGAGCGCATGATCCTGTGCAACCGCCGTTACGCCGAGATCTACGGTCTTTCACAGGAACAGGTTCGCCCCGGCGTTTCGATGCGTGACATCGCGGAATCTCGCGTCGCCGCAGGGACCTGTCCCGTGGAGGCGAGTGACGGTCTCGCATACTATGCGTGGTGCAGCGTCCTCATTTCGTCCGAAAGGCCGAGCGACTGGACCGTCGCGCTCAAGAACGGGCGGACCATCAAGGTTCATCATCAGCCCACGCCCGGCGGCGGCTTCGTCTCGACGCATGCTGAAATCAGCGGACTTCGGGACAGCGGCGATGTCGACAACACGCGCCTTTCCCTTCAAACCCTGATTGACTGGGTTCCGGATAACCTCTGGGTCAAGGACAGCAAGAGCCGCTTCGTGATCGCCAACAAGGCGACCGCGCTCCGAATGGGGTTTGAGGACCCCGAAGATCTGATCGGGAAAACAGACCTCGAGCTTTGCGCTCCTGAGATCGCCAGGAAATATTTCGCCGACGAACGCAGGGTCATCGAGACCGGGCAACCGATGATCGACAAGGAAGAGTATGCCGCGGGCGCACTGAACAGAAAGACGTGCATCTCGACGACAAAAGTTCCGCTGCGTAATGGCTCTGACGAGATCTTCGGCATTGTCGGCGTCTCCCGCGACATCACCGAACGCGTGCGGGCGGACGCGGCGCGTGACGAACAGGGGGCGATTGTCGAAATGATCGCGACAAGCGTGCCGCTCGAGACCGTGCTCGACCGCATCGTGCGCGCCATCGAATCTCAGCTTCCGGGGCTCTCGGCCTCGATCCTGCTGGTCGACGAAGACGGACTCCATCTGCGACACGGCGCTGCGCCGAGCCTGGCCAAGGCATACTCCGACGCCATCGACGGCCTGCCGATCGGCCCCAAGTCGGGGGCGTTCGGCCTCGCGGTCTTGAGACGCGAAACGGTTATCATCGCCGACGTCAGCAAGGACGCAGCTTGGGACGACTACCGCGTCCTGGCTGCGACGCTCGGCGTACGGTCATGCTGGTCTACGCCGATCCTGTCGCATCAAGGTCAGGGTCTGGGCGCACTGGAGCTTTACTCCGGATCGGTTCGCGAACCGACAGAGGCCGAGACGCGACTGGTCAAGATCGCGACACGCACCGCCGGCATCGCCGTTGAGCGCAAGCTCGCCGAAGACCGCATCCATTTTCTGGCCAACCACGACGCGCTCACGGGGCTTCCAAACCGAAGTTTGCTCGACGACCGACTGTCGCAAACGATCTTGTTCGCCCAACGCTACGACCGCGAAGTCGTCGTGGCGTTCATCGATCTCGACAATTTCAAACTCGTCAATGACAGCCTCGGACACAATACCGGCGACGAGGTGCTGAGGCGGATCGCGAGCCGAATACGGGTTTGCCTGCGGGCGACGGACACCTTGATGCGGCTTGGCGGCGACGAGTTCGTCATCGTTCTCGCCGATCAGCCGAAGGGGACTGGGAGCATCTCCTATTTGTTGCAGAAGCTGAGAACGGCGATTGCGGATCCGCTTCTTATCGACGGCCACACGCTCCGTGTGACCGGCAGCATCGGCGTCGCGAACTACCCCCACGACGGGACGGACGCCAGAACGCTGCTGGCCAACGCCGACGCTGCGATGTACCGCGCCAAGCAAATCGGTCGGGACAATTTTCAGTTTTACACCGCGGATTTTGATATCAAGGCGAAAGAACGCCTTCTGCTGCACGAAGAGTTGCGAAACGCGATTGCCCACAACGAGTTTGTCCTCTTCTACCAGCCGCAACTCGATCTCCAGACCGGCAATATCTTCGCCGTTGAAGCGCTGATCCGTTGGAGGCATCCGAAGTTGGGGTTGGTTTCCCCGGAAAAATTCATCCCGATGGCGGAGCAGACCGGGCTAATTGTGCCGATCGGCGAGTGGGTGCTGCGCGAGGCCTGTCGTCAAAACAAGGCTTGGCAGGACGCCGGTCTGCCGCGCATGAACGTTTGCGTGAACGTGTCGGCGCGGCAATTCAACGACAGAACCTTGATCGCCAAGGTCATCGACGCACTGCAACAGAGCGGCCTGGAGGCCAAATATCTCGAACTCGAAGTGACCGAAAGCCTGATCATGCACGATGCGGCGGCTGCGACCGCCACGATGGAGGCTTTGCGAGGGCTCGGCGTGCAACTCTCGATCGACGATTTTGGAACCGGCTATTCCAGCCTGAGCGCGCTGAGCACGTTCCCGGTTGGTCGGTTGAAGATTGACAAGTCGTTCATCACTGACTTGATGACAAACGAGCATGATCGCGCTGTCGCAAGCGCGGTCATTTCTTTGGGCCGAAAGCTGAAACTCAAAGTCATCGCGGAGGGTGTAGAGACGGCAGAGCAACTTGAATTCTTGCGGGAGAACAACTGCGATGAGGTGCAGGGCTATCATTTGAGCAGGCCGATTGCGGCGAAGCAACTCGAGGCCCTAGTCAGAAACACGACATGCGCTATCGGTTAGATAGGTGCGCTTCAACGAGCCCGGCCGCGCGATAGGCGGCAAGGGTCTTTTCGAGTTCAGCTTCAACGCCGAACTGTTCGCGGGCCGTGCGCCATGCCGACAACCTCCAGGCGCCGCCCTGTTCGTCTCGTTGGCTTGACCATTCCGTTACTATGGCGGCGATCGCGTCGAGATCGCCGGCCTCGAACAGCCATCCGTTTTCGCGGCGACGGATCGCCTCAGGCAGGGCCTTGACCCCTGGCGTCCGCCACGGGAACGCCCGCGGCCAGCGCCTCGAGAGCCGCCATGGGCAGCCCTTTGGGCCGGGAGGGCATGAGCAGGAGGCCCGGCTGCGGCCAGGCCTCGTCGAAGCACCCGGAGAACCCCAGAGAGACCATGACGATCAGGAACCAAATTCGCATTGACGACTCGGGGAGGAGCTAGGCGGCGCTAGCCCGGGCTGACAAAAGGAACTCGAGCTTCAACTGCCGCAGCAGACGGAGCGGCTGTCCCTGGGCGTTGACGAGGAAGACGCTGAGCGAGCGCGCTCGGAGGCGTTTGAAGACATAGACGATGGCGCCGACGCCGGACGAGTTGAGAAATCCGACGCCGCTCATGTCAAAGCAGACGTCGGTCTCGCCGTTCGCCAATTCGTCCAGCAGCGGCTTCATTGTCGCAATTGCGGCGGCGTCCATATCCTGATCGATTTTGACAACTTGCATGACCGGATCTCCAATTTCGACTAAATGTCGCAACGGTCATGCCACTTGCGACAATGGAATATCGTCACATATTCGCATTCTTGAGCGCACGCAATGCAATACCTTTGCAAATCGCGAAGCGGTATGCGTCGTTTTGTCTTGGTAGCAGTGTTCTCATTTCTCGCTTCGCAAGGCGCGGATCTCGGGCGCCTCCGTTTGGGGGCCAATCAGACGGGATTCCGCTTCTTGCAATGTTCACCTATTGCGGGCACGAACGTTGCCCTGTCGCGTCCAGCGAAAGCACGAAGCTTTCAACGGGCAAGGTCATGGGTCATCGCGTCGCGCATATCGTTCAGAGGATGGCTCCGGGCGGGCTGGAAGTCCTGGTTCTTGAACTTTCGCGGCAATTGCCGGGCGAACATGTCATCCTCGCCTAGAGGGCGAGACGACTACGCTGCTTTCCACCTGGCAAAGGCGACTCTGTGTTCACGCATCATGCAGGACTGTTGATTTACGGCGCCTAAGATTCCTCGATCGCCATCGTCGAGCGCGAGCACGACCAGCCGACCGATAACTTGCGCCGGCGTCAGCGGCTTGGCGCGGGCGCGATGCTGCAGGTGCTGCGGCTTTGGCGGCTTGCCGATCCCCGTCGCCCGGGGCTTGCGTTTGTTTTTCTATCGGTCAAGGCGCTGCGGGCGATCATGCCGTTCGTCCTGATCGTGGCGCTCGTTTCCAGCTTGGCGCTCAGTGCGTATTCTCCCGCGTTCGGTTCTGTTTGCCGCGCAGGCTTGCAACTTACGCGGCGGGCAGGGCGGGTGTGTTGATGCCGGCTTTTGGCCGGCTGCCCGGGTTTCGGGCGGCGGCCTATCTCGTCGGAGGTTACGCGGCGTCGGGCTACGGCGCCGTTCGTTATCTGACCGGCGGCTACCGATCGCCGTGGGGCCGGGTCGCCTCGCCGGCGCCTCAGATTGCAGGGTGTGCTTCCGGTTCGAGCCCATGCCTCAGATCGTCGAGAATGTGCCGATCCTGAACAGGCGGACCGCCGCCGCGCTGGATGCGATGAGAGTGCCTTGGCGCAAGAGGCCGTTTGCTTGGGCGGGCTTCCGGCACCGAAAATTCGGTGAGGATCATGGCCGAGGGCGAAAACTCAGATGTGGTGCGCGCGGTGGTGGATGAGGTGGGGGGCTCCTTCGCGGCAATATGAATGAGCAGGTCCGCGCGGCTTAGGGCCTGGTGATCGAATGCTGTCGGGGGCGCGCCAGTCACGGCCGGCCGCCCTCAGGCGGTCGCGCCGCTGGCGAGCTTCTTGCTCCCGCAAATCTGCTGAGGCAGCCAAAGCGCTCAGGACGTGACGTCACAGACTTCCAATTCATGATCAGCAGGAATTCCGCTATGATCCGCCCCGTCCCAATCCCGTCAGGCTCCGTTCTCTACAAGGTGTTCGTCAGAGGCGACGACGGGCAATGGCGCATAGCCTCCTCGCATTCGTCTCGGTGTGAAGCCGAGGCGGCCGCAGACTTGCTCACGCGTGAGGGTGTCGTCGCTCGCGTCATGCTGTGAGGATTGGGCAGAGAGAGGAGATCGCGCGCGCATGACATCGAAGGGTTATGCGGCGGTCGGCGGCTTCGCAGAGTTTGCAAAGTAAGTTGCAAATTGCAAACGCCTGCTAAGCACAAAGTGTATTCCGGCGCGCTGCGCGGGTGATTTCAGTCAAATTGTAAGCCCGTGGCACGACATCGGGAAGCTTGGGCCGCGGCAGACTGCGGCATGAGCATTGCACGCCTATCGGCTATGCCTGAGGCAATTTCATCTGAAGGGCCGATCACAGCGCTCCTTCTGGCCGGTGGCGCCGCCAATGGCCTCGCCTATCGGATGATCGACGCCGGCAAGGATCGGGGTTCCGACGCGCCGCTGGAGTTTTTCGGGAGAGTCCGCTGGAAATTCTAGTTGTCGGCGCCGCTATTCATTTGGTTTGGAGCGCCGGACCAAAGCTCGGGATCGCAATGGGGCTCGGCGTCGGCGTCTTCGCGGGCGCAGTGCTTTGTCCGAGCAGCCTGCAGTCCTGGACCCTCGTTGCGCTCGGCGTCGGCGCGAGGATCTGGCGCTACGGCCCCGATCCGGAGGGGGCGGCGCCCCGCACGGAACGATTGACTCGTTCGCTCCTGGAAAGTCATGGGCGGCGGTTCGTCGATCGAAGATCGATCACCAAGGCTGGCCTTTATGCCGCTCAGTCGTTCGCCAAGCCAGGATGCGCGCGACCTTTGCAGGTGGCGGTGATCGGGGCCTCGAACGAAGCCTTCGAAGTCGTGATGGCGAGTGTCGGGCCTGACGCTGCCGGACTGGATGACGGCAAGATCTCGGAGCGTCCTTCACGCGCGGAATTTGCGGCTCGCGCCGTGTGCGGCGGCCTGAGCTTCGCGTCGGACCGTTTCCTGCTTCCCATAGTGGTCTCTCCGGCGCCGGTAGCCGACGATCGTTCGTGGTGCGCGTCGCCGTTTCCGGCCCGGCGGGCCGGGGTCGGGGCGGAATAGTCGCATGTCGAACGGGACATCGGAACAATTGGAGCGTCATCGAGACGGCGTTGGGAAAGCCGACTCGGATAATCTTGCGAGACCGAGTGTCGCCCTCGATCTGAAAGAGCCCCTGACCAAAAATCGCGAAAGGCGGATGATCGCGGTTTTCGGCCTTGCTCTTGTGATCGTGGTTTGGGTCTCGGTCACGATGCTGATCGGCAAGGCGCGGTCGGACGCGATCGCCGACAATTTTCGCGAGGAATATACCTCTGCCGCGGTGTTTGCGGAACAGGCGACCCGCACGATCCGGCTGCTGAATTCGGCAATGCAACTGGTCGCCCGCGAATTGGCCAAGTCGCCGACCCCGAACCGGTTGAAGGAGCTTGTCGACGAGAAGGTGATCTCGCTCGACACGCTGGTGCTGTGGAGCTTCGTCGATAGCGATGGAAAGACGGTTGGCTCGGATCTCGGACCAGATTTGAAGCGGACGGATTTGTCGGATCGCGAGCATATCCGTGTCCAGCTCGATCATAAGGTTGACGGCCTGTTTGTCGGCAAGCCGGTGCTTGGGCGTGTTTCGGGTCGATGGTCGATCCAGCTTTCCCGACGCGTGGAGGATGCTGCGGGCCGGACGATCGGCGTGCTCGTGGCTTCGATCGACCCGCATTACTTCGAACGGTTCTGGAAGCGCGCTGACGGATCGCGACAGGCCGTCGACGAGCTGCTTGGCCTCGACGGCGTTGTGCGCGCCCGATCTTCCGATGTCGAAGCGGCGCTCACCGAACATCAACGTCGCGATGCGGTCGTTGCCGCGGCGAGGGGCAAGCCGAGCGGGCAGTTGGAGTTGACAGACAAGGGCGGACGGCGATGGCTGACGTCGTACGTAAGCCTCGAGGAGTTGCCTCTCCTCGTCACCGCGGCGGTGACGAGGACAAGCGCGCTTGCCGAGAGCTGGCCTGCTGTCGCCGCCTACATCAGCTTCGGCGTGGCGATCACCTGTTTGATTGCGATCTTCAGCGCGATGCTGCGCCGGCTCGCCGAGCGCCTGAGGAAAAAGACGAGACAGGCTCAATTGGCCGAGCGGCGTCTTTCTCTTGCGATCGAGACCATTCCACAAGGATTTGCGCTGTTCGACGCGGACGACCGCCTGGCCCTCTGCAACGAGGCCTATCGCGAGATCTACGCCACGTCTGCCGACAGAATCCATCCTGGGGTCGCGTTCGAAGACTTGCTCCGTGTCGGGCTAGAGCGAGGCCAGTATGTCGAGGCGCGGGGCGCGGAGGAGACTTGGCTTCGTGGGCGCCTCGACGAACATCGCAATCCGACAGGCCCCGTGGAGCAGCTGACGGACAATGGCCGGTGGCTTCGGATTGAGGAATGCAAGACCTCGGACGGGGGCGTTGTCGGCCTGAGATCCGATATCACCGAACTTAAGCAGCGTGAGTGCGACCTGAACCGCCAGACCTCACTCTTGAGGATGACGCTGCAGAACATGGGCGAGGGCATTGCGGTCTACGACAAGGATCGGAAGCTGCTCGCCTGGAACGAACTCTGCGCGGAGCTGCTTCAGACGCCGCCGGAAATGTTTCAGGCCGGCGCGGCTTTCGACGATGTTGTCCGCGTCCAGCAGGCGCGCGGCGATTTCGGACCCGTCGATCCCGATGCGGACCTGGCCCAGAGAATCGAAGCGTTCCGCACGCAGGAAGATTGGGTGCGGGAGCGGCGTCGCGGGGATGGCCGTATGATCGAGATCCGCCACTATTCGATGCCGGACGGCGGCACGGTGTTTCTTTATCGCGATGTCACCGAGCGCAGCAATTACGAGGCGCGCCTGAGCGAAGCGCTGCGGAAGGCGCAGGAAGGCAGCAGGGCGAAGTCAGAATTTCTGGCCCTGATCAGCCACGAAATCCGCACGCCGATGAACGCGGTCATCGGCATGTCCACAGTGCTGAGCGAGTGCGATCTGGGCTCGACCGAGCAGCGCTATGTCGGAACCATCTTGGAGGCGGGCGAAAAGCTCCTCGTGATCATCAACGATCTCCTGGATTTCTCCCGCCTGGAAGCGGGAAAGCTGGCCCTGGAGATGCGTCCGTTCGATATTCGGCGCGTGGTGGCGAGCGCGGCCGAGGTCGCCCGGGCGCAGCCAGACGTCGCGTCTCTAACGATCGAAGACGATATCGATGCCGACATCCCCTCTTTAATGGTTGGGGACGGCGGCCGAATTAGCCAAATCCTCCTGAATCTCCTCGGAAATGCGGTCAAGTACACGGCGAAAGGACGCGTCACGGTTCGCGTGCGCCGGAAGAGCGAAGAGCGGGACGGGCGTTTGACCCTGCGATGCGAGGTTGAGGATACCGGCCCGGGCATCGACCCTTCGCTTCGGGATCGTTTGTTCATGCCCTTTGAGCGGGGGTCATTTTCAGACGACCGCGCGATTTCCGGCGCGGGCATGGGCTTGGCGATCTGTCGTCGCCTCGTCGATCTGATGCACGGAAGCCTGGGCGTCGAAAGCAAGCCCGGCGTGGGAAGCACGTTCTGGTTCGAGGTTCCCGTCCGCGCGCCGCAGCAGGAAAGCATAAAGCGTCTGGCGTCGCCGAGGCCCGTAGGCGCAGGATCACGCCGATTGAGCGTCCTCGTTGCCGAAGATATCGAAGCGAACAGGGCCGTGATTGGCGCGATGTTGGGAGGTCTTGGACACAAGGTTCGAATGGTTGAGGACGGAGTCCAGGCGGTGGCGGCCGCTCTCGGGAGCGACTACGACGTCATCCTGATGGACATTCAAATGCCTCGGATGAATGGCTTGGATGCTATACGTGCAATCAGAAAACAGGACGGCCGCCGGGCGAGGGTTCCGATCGTGGCCGTGACCGCATTTGCTCAGGAGAGCGACAGAGAGGAAGCCATGAGCGCAGGCGCAGACGGGTACTTGACGAAGCCGCTCAGGAAGAAAGACCTTCATTCTACTTTGGAAGGGGTTTCAGGCGACGGCGGTCCCACGGAGGAGGCGCAGTTTTCGGCAGACGCGTTCGATGAAGGGGCGCTCGGCGAATTGCGCGAGGATCTCGGTGACGAGACGTTTATCCAGCTGCTCGGCAAATGTGTCGAGGACATTCGGGGACGTCTCGCGAGGCTCGAGGCGGTAGGCCAAGACGGCAAGGAGACGCGAGCGATCGCCCATCAACTGAAAGGGCTTTTTTCGCAATTCGGCGCGACCGAGGCGGCGCGGGCCGGGGCCGTGACAGAGACTTGCAATGACGCCGAACTGCCGCAGAGTCTCGCCGATCTCAGGCGCGGCGCGGCGGGAGCGCTCAACTGGTTTGAGGCGAAGCGAACCGCGCATTCAGCCGATCGCGGCGATTAAGCGCATCTTGGGAAGCGCATTCGTGTCCCGGGGCTGCGCCGCAAAGAACCCGCGGTGAGCATTATGCACGCGACCGGCGTTGCGCCGGGCAATGGCGGCGGCGCTTCGACCACGGCCGAGGCGGTGCTCATTGCGGTGAATATGCCGACGGTCTGGTTGTCGAACTCGTAGCCGCCGCCGAAATTGACTTCCGAGAGAAGAACGGGGTCTCGTTCGAAAGTTCGGTCGTGTCGTAGATTGATGGCGTTTGCCTCCGTTGGGCCTGACCCCGTTCGCGTTCGGGTTGCCGTAATAGGCCTGGTTCATGCTGGTGACAGCCGAGACCTCGTCCGGCGTCACCTGGCCGACCTCGACGCTATCGTTGTAGAAGGTCACTACGTTGCAGGGATCAAGCGCGGTCAGATCGTAGCCGAAGGTAGTTGACGCTCCGGCTTAGGGTCAAAGTGTAGGGGTCGCTTGCGAAGGCGACCGCATAGCCGCCGGTTCCGCCCGCGCCGCCGTACTGCTCCGCGGCGTTGATCTGGACGCCGTCCGAAGTTGGTGGCGCAAAAATCGCTCAAACCGATTGGTTTTCCGGAGCTCGAAGCCGAAGAAGTCTCCCCTGATGCGTCGTCGGCCCGCGTGGTTTGCTCGGGCCGAACCCACGGCGACAGGGCTGCAACCAGTTCTCTGAGGCGGAAGGGTTTGGCGACGAAACCGTTCATTCCGGCCGCCAGGGCGAGTTGGCGTTGGCTCGGCATCGCGCCTGCCGTAAGCGCGATCACGGGCAAATCGGCAAGCCCCAGGTCGTGGCGAATGACGCGCGTCGCTTCGAGGCCGTCCATGTCCGGCATCTGGACGTCCATCAGAACGAGATCGAAATAGCCGGGATTGGCGCGAAGCCGCTCGATAGCCGTGCGGCCGTTTTCGGCGGGTTCGCAGATCGCGCCTTCCAGGGAAAGCAGCTTGATAGCGATCTCGCGGTTCGTCTCGGTGTCGTCGACGACCAGCAGCCGAACGCCGGCAAGGTGCTTCTTGCCCTGTCCGGTTGCGAGGCGCGCTTCGTTCGTCCCGGTCATCGAGGTCGTCTTGAACGGGACGACGAGCCAGAATTCGCTCCCTTTGTCCAGTTCGCTCTCGACCCCAATCGCGCCGCCCATCAGCCCCACGAGCCGCTTGCTGATCGCCAGCCCGAGGCCGGTGCCGCCGAACTTGCTGTACGTCGTTCGATCCGCTTGGACGAAGGGCTCGAACAGCTTGGCGATATGCTCGGCGGCGATGCCGATCCCGGTGTCGCGCACGGCAATGCGAATTCGAACCGAATCCGCGCATTGCCCAAGGATCTTGACCGAAATCGTCACCCCGCCCCGCGTGGTGAACTTGAGCGCGTTTCCCGCGAGATTGGTCAGGACCTGGCCAAGCCTGATGGAGTCGCCGAGCAATGTTGGCAGTCCCTCGGGCATCGGCTCGACGCGCAGCGCGATGCCCTTGTTTTTCGATATTACCGAAAACGATTTGGCAATGCTGTCGATCAACTCGGCCAGCGAGAAGGGGATCTCGTTGAGTTCGAGTTGGCCGGCCTCGATCTTGGAGAGATCGAGGACCTCGGTGAGCAGAACGAGCATATTCTGCGCCGACGAATCGAGCGTCCGGACGCACCCTGTCTGCTCTTCGTTGAGACCGCTGCGCGCCAAGACCTGGGTCATTCCCAGGATGGCGTTGAGGGGGGTGCGAATCTCATGACTGATATTGGCGAGAAACTCGGATTTTGCCAGAACTCGCCGCTTCCGCCTGAAGCTTGGCTTGCTCCAGCGCCTGCAACGTCTCCTTCTGGTCGGTGATGTCGTAAATGACGCCGACCATGCGCTCGAGTTTGCCCTCTGAGTTGAAGATCGTTCGGGAGAGGCCTCGCAAGGAACGGATCGCGCCATTGGGCCTCACGATGCGGAAGTCGAGGTCCGGGTCTTTCCTGCCCTGGAACGCTTGCTGAAATACGGCCGTCACCAGATCTTTGTCGTCCGGGTGCATGCAGGCGTAGAAAGCGTCATGCGGGCTTGCGAAGTCGGTTTCGCTGATCCCGTAGAGCCGGTACATCACGCTGTCCCAGTAGAACTTTTTATTGACGAAGTCGCAGTCCCATAAGCCGATGATGCCGGCTGCGGCCGCGGCTTCGAGTCGCTCCTTGGTTTGGCGAAGCTCGTTTTCTGCGCGCTTGCGCGCCGTGATGATCGCGGCGACGCCGCGATACCCGGTGAAGACGCCTTCGCGATCAAAAATGGGAAGGCCGCTTGCGGAAAACCACTGGTTCTCTCCCAGTTCGTCTTTGAAGGCGACCTCGACGTCGCGGAACGGCTTTCGCGCCGCGAATCTCTCTAGGCCTTCGGCCTTGACCTGGTCCGGGTTGAGCGTGTCCTGTGCATAGATTGCGGACAAGGGCAGACCCAGCAGGTCGCGTGCGTATAGTCCGTTGAAACTCCTGAAGCTTTCGGAGAGAAACGAGAACTTCAGGTTTTCGTCGACCTCCCAGAACCAGTCGGCCGTGCTGTTGGAGAAGTCGCGCAGCCGGCGCCGTTCGTCATCGAGTTCTTGGGTGCGGCTGGCGACGCGTCCTTCCAGCAGCCTGTTGTCGTCGCTCAGGCGCATCGCCGAGGCATGCAACCGGCTCGCTGTCCACAGCGCAGCGATTGTCATCACGAGGCTGAGAATGGCCAGTTCGATCGCAAGCCGTCGCCACGACTCGTCAAGATTGGCCTTCGGTTGCCCGACCGCGACGATGAATGGAGCGTGCGGCAGCTTCTGATAGGCGACGAGCCGCTCCACGCCATCGACCAACGAAACCGACTCGAATACGCCATGATCCTCGACGAGGTGCTTGCTCAACAGACCCCTCGCCTTCACGGACATGACGTCCGAACCTACCGTGCCGGCTGCTCCGGGATCCGTTGTGAAGCGGGCGACCAGGACGCCCGCTTCAGTTCGAAGGGAAACGACGGCGCGGTCGACGTTGCCGAGGGTCGAGAACAATCTGGTGAAGTTCGCCACCGGGATGCCGGCGCCGACGATGCCAAGGAAGTCGCCTTTGCTGTTCTCCAGACGCCTGGCGAGGACCACGACCCACTCGTGGGCGAATTTGTTTTCGATCGGCCCTTCAAAAATCAAGCCTCGTTCGCCCGCGGCCGCCCGTTTGAAAAATGCCTTGTCCGAGACGTTGACGACGTTGGGCGCAATCGAAAATGCGCCGCTGCCCAATACGCCTTGCCCCATGGAATCGGACACGAGGACACGCGCGACAAAGGGATGATCGGCGATTTCACTCTTCATATACTCGAGAAGGCGAGCCCTTTCCTCGGGTGGGCGGTCGAGCCCCTCGACGTACAAGCGTCCGATCGACTTCATCAGCCCATCGAGTTGATAAAAGGAATTGTCTAAGTCATCTGCGACGAGTTCGGCCGTATTGAGCGCCGCTCTGGCGGCCGACGTGTAATCGGTCGCGCGGATCTGACCGACAACGTAGGCCGAGATCACAGCGAAGAGCAGAGAGATCGCGACGGCGGCGCCATAGTAGGGCAATGGCGCGCGCGTTTCAGGTATCTTCGATTTTAAGCGAAAGATGCGAGCCAAGTAAGCGGCTTTCAGATCAAACATTTCTAGCCGCTGCCGCTATGGCTTTCGCGAATCGACCGGACCTCTCACGTAGCGCCAAATATTAGCGGCGCCCATGTGACATAAAGGCGCTTCTCGTCAGTTTTCTTGATATTGTGAACACAATGCACAATATGTTAATTGAGTAAACATTACGTTTATTAGCAAATTAAGTATAGACCTTCGTTTCCATGCCCGTATCCTTTGCAGATGTCTCGGATCTTGCCGGGGCTGCGACTGCGGAAAGAGACCTCGAAGCAAAGCGACAGCGTGTCCGCGCTTTGTTCGGGATTGACGCGCGCCCGGACCGTCACTCCCCTTTCTTTGTGTGTTTGAGCGCGTTGTCCAGGAGACAGAGAAAAACTCCGCGGATCCGCCCGCTGTCGCCTTTCAGCGCTTCGGGAACGACCGGGTCGATGTCTGCGCGGAACGAAAGGCTCGAGGCGTGCGGCAGGGCGCGAGCCGTGAGCGCCGCGCCGTCAACCAGGGCTCGCACATCGAATGAGCCGACCCCCAGCGAAGGCCCTCCCGCTTCGAGGCTGGCGAACTCGATAAGATCGCTGACGACCACCAGGAGGCTCTCGCCAGCCTCCTCAATCGTCGACAGATAGCTCCGCTACATCAGCGAGAACTCTTTTCGTGCAGGCGCTCCGGCATGCCAATGATGGCTTGCATCGGCGTGCGCAATTCGTGGCTGGCCATCGCCAGAAATTCGGACTTGGCCTGGCTCGCCCGTTCGGCCTTGTGGAGGGCTTCGGTCAGCGTCGCTTCGTGGTCGACGACAGTTCGGTGACGTCCCGCAGGACGAATATGCTGCCGCCATCAGACATAGGATTGACCCGGGAATCGATCACGTGCCCGTGGGGCTGGCGCTGCGCCTGGCGTAGCGGGCTTCGCGCGCGGAACTCGTTCAGCTGGAGTTCGTGCCAACGGCTCTTCGCGTTGGTTACGGAAAAGGGATTGCGCGGTCGCGATTCGCATCGCAATAAATCGGAAATGCGCATGGGCCGGCGTGAAACGAATTTGGGTAACTTAGGCCAGGCGCAGGAATCGACGAATTGCCGCGTTCGCTGCTTGCCCTTCGTCTGTAGCGATGACGCGGCGAAAAGGCGGCGGATCAGTTCGGACGAGCGGCGAATGCCTCATGCGTCCGCCTCGAGAGCGTTCCGGGCGCCTTCGACAATACTCGATCGCAGATTTTCGAGACCTGATATCTCCGAAGATCGTTTCGAACCTCGGGTCAGAAGCGTCTCAGTGTATGGTGTTCGACAGTCTCTCGCCGGTAATTGCCAGGGCGGCCCGGGCGCCGATGCCGCGGGAGGGGCCCGAGCGGCGTTCGACTGAACCGCTGGGCCGATCACTCGCATTGATCGACCGCAGCAGGCGAGCGGCGGCAACCACTTGATCGATCGCCGCGTTCATGACCTCGAGGGCGTCTTCTCTCCCTATCGCCTTGAGGGTGAGCGCCATCGCCAATCGCGCATCGTTGATCGCGGCTTCAAGCTCGCCCTCTCGCGCGGTGAGACCGGTAAAGGCTTTAATCTCTCTGTCAAAACGGTAAGTCATTTTGTACTACCTAAGCAGCGAACGCTTTTCGTTCCCGGTGAAACCGACCGATGGCGAGAGAGCGTTAGCAAGGAATGCTCCCCGCCATTGGTTCAAGAGCAATGCGCCTGAGAGCCGCGCTGAGTATCAAGCGGCCTGCGGACTGCTCGCCGCTTCTGCGCCTTCCCGTCCGCATGATCCGCCCCGATCCTCGCCGTCAACTGGGGCGCACGGTGCATAGCCCGTGCCGGTCGAGATGAGCGCGTTAGAGCCGAGAACCGGGTCCAACTCTTAAACTGCGTTGCAAAATAGGAACTCCCGTTTGCGCTTTGCTACTCCGCAATGCAGCTCGCCCCGGGATCGATTTCGACCGGAGGAGGTGGAAGCGCTGACAAGCGAAACACCGCGTCTTCCCGGCGAGCCGGCATGCCGTTCCACGCCGGGTCAATCGGCGTCATGAGCACGCGTCATCGCCTAACGCTGCAGCCGCACGACCGCGTTGTCGAGCGCACTGAGGAAACTTGAACGGTCGCGGGGGCCGAAGGCCTTTGGCCCCGATGTCGCCTGTCCCGTCGAGCGCAGGTGGTCCATCAGGTTGCGTGTCGCCAGCGCCATGCCGATCGAGCTCTCGCTAAAGCGCTTTCCGGTCGGCGCGAGGACGTCCGCGCCCGATCTCACGCATCGACTCGCCAGCGGAATGTCCGACGTGACGACAATGGCGCCCGGCCCGGCCCGCTCGGCGATCCAGTCATCCGCGGCGTCCGGACCCGTCCCGACGACGACCCTCTCGATCTCCGGCGCGCGCGGGATCGCGATCGGGCTGTTTGCGACCACGAAAACCGTCAACCCGTAGCGAGCCGCGACGCGATAGACCTCATCCTTCACCGGACAGGCGTCGGCGTCGACAAAGATACGCAACTGCGGTCCGGCCGATTCCATCTGCGCGCTCTATGCGATCGGGGCGAAGGGATCAATGCGGCGCTTCCCCCATCCTGCCTCGCAAAACGAAGTCACGCGAAGACGTCCACTCCCGCACCGAGATTGCCGACCATGACTGAACCAGCGGCGGAACCTATTCGGCCGCGATCCCCGGCAGCCTGCGGCGAATTTCCGTCGCCACCGTGTCCATGCCGATCGGCCCGAAGTCGTGGCTGTCGACCCCGACATCGAGGCTGAGGCCAAGCGGCTGGCGGTCGAATTTGCCGTGGACGTGGCCGTAGAGGTGCCAGGCGCCGCGCCAGGCGTTCGGCCATTCGCGCAACGGGTAGTGGCAGAGGAAGATCCGCTGCCCGCCGACCGCGATCTCGCGCATCTCCGCGATCGAGACGAACCGGGAGGTCGCCTCCATCATCGCGCGCGGATCGTTGTTGCCCAGAATCAGATGGATCTGGCCATTGAGCCTGCCCAAGATCCCGGCAAGATTGCTGTGGTGTTCATGGCCGACGTCGCCGAGGTGATAGACCTCGTCGTCCGGCGTCACGCGCTCGTTCCATCGCGTGATTAAGAGTTCGTCCATCTCGTTAAGAGACGCGAACGGACGCATGCGATGGGTGAGCGCGAGAATGTGCCCAAAATGCGTATCCGCCGTGAAGTGAATCTTCCGCATGGCGCGTCACCTCCACCCCTGGGCATTATACGCAATGTTCCCCCGGACGCCGCGTGGCAAAAAGCCGCGCGGCTTTGTCTGTGACGCCTGCGTGACGCTCGGTGGAGGCGGCGCGAAGGCGACGGAGCGCTGCGCCATTCGACCGCGTCTCGCTCAAGGCCGACGACGAGTGCAAAGGAATAGCGCTCGACGTTGCCCTCAAGGACCGCCGCCGGTCCCCTCGAGCAGGCTGTAAAGCGCTTGCGCCTCGGGCGCCGGGCCTCTCCGTTCGCCGAGCGCCTCGACCTTGACCGCAAGCCATCGCGGTCCTTGCGAGAAGGTCAGGACGTCGCCGGGACGGAGCGCGCGGCTCGGCTTGTCGAGCGGGGTCCGGGCTCCGCCGCGGGCGATACGGACGCCGCCGTCCTCGATGATCCGCGCGGCGAGGCTCCGTGTCTTGAAGAACCGGGCGCGCCACAGCCAGACATCCGCGCGGCAGGTCTCGACGGCATCGATCAAGCAGACGTCTCTGTTGCAGAGGAGGCCCGGCGCCGCGGACGCCGGCGCCGGGCCTTGCGCGGAGCGACCGAAGGCGGCGAAGGGCGCGGCCCGGCGGGCGTCTGAGCAGTGGGCGCGTGGCTGGCCGCAGCGGCAGGAGGCCGGGGCGCGAGCGGACGGCGACGCCATAGGCTCGTCTCGGCGGGGTCGGCCTTCTTGATCCGCACGAAGCCCAGCGCCCGCACGATGGCTTCGGCCTGCCCCGCCGTCCATCCGATAACGGCGAGCAAAGCGGGAGTGAGTTCCAGGAGATCCGGGCGCTCGGAAGGCGTTCGCGCGAGAAAGCGCGTCGAACTTTTCCAGCGTCAGAACCGGGATCGCCAGGCCCGCGACTGCGGTGAGGCCGCGCAGGCTCAAGGCCTCCGGCGGCGGGGCGGGATGGGGCAGCACGCTCAAGGCCTTGCCGCTCGGGCGCCAGCGCGGCTTCGCAAGTTCAGCGAACACCGCGCCGATCGCCAGGGCCTCAGCGGTCATGAGACCGGGAAGATAGAGCGAAAACGCGCCGAACCGAACGCCGAGGCTCTTCAGCACGCGCCGCTCGTTGCGGCTCAGCGCGCGGATATGCTCGTCGGCGCCCCTGCGGTCGAGCACGCCCGACCGCTCGACCAGCTGATAGGCGACGCCGCGCGCTAGGCCTCTCAGCCGGCCGTCGGCGATGGCCTCCGAGAGAAGTTTCAGCGGCGCGAGGCGCCGCGTCGCTTCTCCCGCCACGAACGCTTCGAGCCGTCGCGCGGCGCGCTCGCGCGCTGCATCGGCGCCGAATTCGCCGATCAGCCGGACGCGGGGCTTGAACGGTCCCCCGCCGACGACCTCGCCGGCGATGATCCCGCGCCACGCGACCGTCCCGCCTTCGCCGAGCGTAAAGGCGTCGTCGGCTTCGGAGGCCAGTTCGCCAAGCCGCCGCGCCACCTCGGGCGCGACCGCCCGCTCGACGGCGCCCCGAAGCGCCCGGTCCTCCAGCGCAGTGTCGCCGCGGACCGGCTCGAAATGGACGCCGGTGAGGCGGCCGACGACGTGGCCCTCGACCGTCACCGCCCCGTCGGCGGCAATGCCGCCGAGCACCGGGCCGGCGTGCTGGTGGAGTGAACGAAGCAGCGTACTGGTGCGCCGGTCGACGAAGCGCTGCATCAGAGACTGGTGCAGGGTGTCGGAAAGCCGGTCCTCGAGCAGGCGAGCGCGGCCCTGCCAACCGGCGGGGTCGGCGAGCCAGCTCGGCCGGTTGGCGATGTAAGCGAGCGTGCGCACCCGAGCGAGGCGGGCCTGCAGCGCATCGATGTCGCCGTCAGTTCGATCGAGCACGCCGAACTGGCCCTGCATCCAGTCCTCGGGCACCCGCCGGTCTCCCTGGGTCAGATGCTCGAACAGGCCGCCGATCAGGCGAGTGTGCTCCTCCTGCGTGGTCTTGCGGAAGTCCGGCGTCTGGCAGGCTTCCCACAGCCGCTTCAAATTGGCGCGGTCGCGCGTTCGACGGACCACGAGGTCGTCGGCGGAGAGCTGACGGAGCGTGACCTCGTCCTGCGCCTCCTCGGACAGGCGGAGACCGGAATCGGCGGCGGGGCGGCAAGCGAACGCATAAAGTTCGGAAGCGACGAAAAATCGAGGATCGGCGTTGCGCCACTCGGCCGCCTGCATGGCCGGGAAAACATGGCCCTCGATGGCGCCGACCATTTCGGGGTCGAGGTCGGGGGCGTCGCCGGTCACGCCGAACGAGCCGTCGCGGCGGAAACGGCCGGCGCGGCCGGCGATCTGCCCGATCTCCTGGGAATAAAGGCTCCGGGTCCGCCGGCCGTCGAATTTGCGCAGGCCCGCAAAAGCGACGTGGTCGACGTCCATGTTGAGGCCCATGCCGATCGCGTCGGTCGCCACCAGGAATTCGACTTCGCCGGACTGGAAAAGCCCGACCTGGGCGTTGCGGGTGCGAGGCGACAGCGACCCCATCACCACCGCCGCCCCGCCGCGATGACGGCGAATGAGTTCCGCGATGGCGTAGACCGCATCGGTCGAGAAGGCGACGATGGCGCTGCGCCGGGGCAGACGGGTGAGCTTCTTCGCTCCGGCGTAGGTCAGGGTCGACAGGCGCTCGCGGAACTGGATTTCGGCGTTGGGGCAGAGGCGGCGGACCAGCGGGACCATGGTCGCCGCGCCCATCAGCATCGTCTCGGAGAGGCCGCGCGCGTGCAGCAGCCGGTGGGTGAACACGTGCCCGCGCTCGGGATCGGCGCAAAGCTGGATTTCGTCGATCGCCACGAATTCGACCTTGCGGTCGAGCGGCATCGCCTCGACCGTGCAGACGAAATAGTTGCGGATGGGCGGGGACGATCTTCTCCTCGCCGGTGATCAGGGCGACGTTTTTCGCCCCGCGCACTTTCACGATTCTGTCATAAATCTCCCGCGCGAGCAGACGCAACGGGAGGCCGATCATTCCGGAAGAGTGAGCCAACATTCGCTCGACCGCGAGATGGGTCTTGCCGGTGTTGGTCGGACCGAGAACGGCGACCAGATGCGAGCGCAGCGGCGAGTCGTTCATGATTCGGAAATGTGGAGGAGGAACCGCGGCGCCGCAAGTTCTTGTATCTGTCATATTTTCAGGTGACGTCATCGAAGCGTCATTTAGTCGCGCCGTGGCTTTGCGGCCTTGCCGCCGCGCCGCGGCGGCGCCAACTTGGCGGCCTGGGCGACGGGGAGGAGTGCAGACGCAATGCGTTTCGGTCAGATCGAGGGGACGGACATTCTCGTCCTCGACCCGCGCTTCAAGAGGCTGTTTGCCGGATATGTCCGGGTCGAGCGCCTGTGGACGGGGGCGGTCTGGAGCGAGGGGCCGGTCTGGTTTCCTGCCGGGCGCTATCTCGTCTGGTCGGACATCCCAAGAACCGCATGCTGCGCTGGGCGGAGGAGTTGGGCCAGGTCTCGGTTTTCCGGCAGCCGTCGATGAATTCCAACGGCAACACCATCGACAACCAGGGACGGCTCGTCACCTGCGAGCACCTGACGCGCCGGGTGACCCGCACCGAGGTCGACGGCTCGATAACCGTGGTCGCCGACCGCTGGCAGGGGCGGCGGCTGAATTCGCCCAACGACGTCGTGGTGAAGTCGGACGATTCGGTCTGGTTCAGCGACCCGGCCTACGGTATCGACATCGGACAACGAGGGCGACCGCGCCGAGCCCGAGATCGACGGCTGCCACGTCTATCGGGTCGATCCGGGCGGCGCGGTCGAGCGCGTGATCGACGACATGATGCGGCCGAACGGCCTCGCCTTCTCGCCCGACGAACGCATTCTCTATGTCGCCGACACCGGCGCGACCCACAAGGAGAACGGCCCGCGCCACATCCGGCGCTTCGCCGTCGCGGCCGACGGCCGGACCCTGAGCGGCGGCGAAGTCTTCGCCGAACCGACATGCAGGCCTGTTCGACGGCTTTCGCGTCGATCGCGCGGGGCGGATCTGGACGAGCGCCGGCGACGGCGTCCACTGCTACGATCCGGACGGGACGCTGATCGGCAAGATTCGTCTTGCCGGAAGAGGTCGCAAACGTCACCTTCGGCGGCGCCAAGCGTAATCGCCTGTTCATCTGCGGCACGAGTTCGCTCTATGCGGTCATGCTGATGACCAACGGATGTCGGCTCGGCTGAGCCCACTCGCCGCCGCTCCCTTCTCGCATTGCCGTTTGCCCGTCATGATGCGGCCGAAAGCGATATGTAGGTCTTGAACGCCGGCGTTCGACAGGCTACGCCCGGCGCCGACGACTCGAAGCTTCGGAGGAGCGACATGGGGGCCAGCAATCACATTCAAGCGTCCGGACGGCCGCGACGCGCAGGGCTATCTGGCCAACTCCGGCCGCGGAGACGCGCCGGGCCTGGTCGTGATCCAGGAATGGTGGGGCCTGTCGGAGCAGATTAAGGCGATGGTCGACCGGTTTGCGCTGGCCGGCTTCGACGCGCTCGCGCCCGACCTCTTCAAGGGCGTCGTCGTGCCCTATCACGACTCCGAAGCGGCCGCGAAAGAGATGGCGTCGCTCGACTTCATGGACGCGACGATGCAGACCGTGCGCGGCGCCGCGCAATATCTGAAGCGCAACGGCACCAAGGTCGGCATCGCCGGCTTCTGCATGGGCGGCGCGGTCACGGTGCATCGCGGCGGCGCATCTTCGCGGACTTCAAGGCCGCGGTCAGCTTCTACGGACTGCCGCCGGCCGAGGCCGTCAAGCCCGCTGACTTCAAGGTCCCGCTGCAGGGCCATTTCGCCAATCGCGACGAATACGTCAAGCCGGCGGCGGTCGACGCCTTCGAGGCCGGCCTGAAGGCCGCGGGCAAGGAATTCGAGTTCTTCCGCTACGACGCGGACCATGCCTTCGCCAACGAGCAGCGGGCGTCGGTCCATGACCGGCACGCGACCGAACTGGCCTGGGGCCGCGCGATCGACTTCTTCAAGCAGCCATCATCTCGCCTGACCCGGCAAACCCTGGGAGGCAAACCCTCGGAGGATTGCGATGGACCTCGGCCTCCGGAATCGCGATCGTGCTGATCACCGGCGGCTCGAAGGGCATCGGGTTCGCCTGCGCGGAGGCGTTTCTCAGCCGAAGGCGCACGCGTCGCGATCTGCTCGCGGGCGCAGGACGAATATCGATCGGGCGCTGAAGGCCTTGCCCGGGGCCATCGGCTTCGCCGCCGATTGCGCCGACGCCCGCCGCCGCCGCCGGCGCTGATCGAGGCGGTCGAGACCCGCCTCGGCCCGATCGACGTCCTGGTCAATTCGGCCGGCGCCGCGCGCCGCACGCCGCCGCCGGATCTGACGCCCGAGGTGTGGCGGGCCGCGTTCGACGCCAAGTTCTTTTCCTATATCAACGTCGATCGACCCGCTGGTGAAGCGCATGGCGGCGCGCGGCCGCGGGGTCATCGTCAACGTCATCGGCGCGGGCGGCAAGGTCGCCTCGCCCACACATCTCGCCGGCGGATCGGCCAACGCCGCGCTGATGCTGGCGACCGCGGGCCTTGGCGCGGCCTATGCGGCGAGCGGGGTCCGGATCGTCGGCGTGAGCCCGGGCCTGACGGAGACCGACCGCGTCGCCGAAGGGCTCGCGGCCGACGCGCGGCTCGCCGGAATCGACCTCGACGAGGCGCGCCGCCGGGCCGTTGCGAAGATTCCGCTCGGCCGTCCGGCGAGCCCGCGCGAGATCGCCGAGGTCGTCGTGTTCCTCGCCTCCGCCAGGGCGTCCTATGTGACCGGCGCGACGCTCTCGATGGACGGGGCGCAGAATCCGGTCGTTCTGTAGCGGCGAACTTCTGTCAGCCGCGATCGCTGATCGCGGGGACGCGGTCAGCAACCGCGTCTAAAGCAGGCGCCGTTCAGGAGACGGTCTTGCTTCGCCGCGGGCCGAACTGGGTCATGCGCCGGATCTGCGCCGCGCCGGCATGCTTCGGCAGCTTTTCGGCGATTCCATAGGTTCGCTCGCGCCGGTCGATTTCGGCCATCACCTCGCCGGGCGTGACGCCGCACTCGGCCCAGATCACGGCGAGATGGTAGAGCATGTCGGCGCTTTCGAGGACGACCGACTCGCGGTTCATCTGCACGGCGTCGAGGCCGACCTCGATCGCCTCCTCGACCAGCTTCTTGGCCATCTTCTGCACGCCGTCGCGAAACAGCTTCGAGGTGCGCGACCCCGACGGAGCTGCGGTTGCGCGCCTCGAGCACTCCCGGAGAACAGCCTGTCGAGCGAATCAGCTCATGGTTCTCTGTCACCCCTGATGCGACAGATAGTGTCCTGCAGAGGGTTGACGCACTATGACAAAGCGCCGCTCTCCCCAAATATTTTGCGCGATTCGTGGAATTTCCTGTGGACGGCGGCCCGCTCAGGCCGCGAGCGCCGTCGAACAGCGGCCGGCCGTCGATCCCGCCGACCAGCGGGTCGATCAGGTTCTCCGGGTGCGGCATCAGGCCGAGCACGTTGAACCGGCTGTTGAAGACGCCGGCGATGTCGTGCTCCGATCCGTTCGGATTGGCGGCCTCGTCGACGCGGCCGGCGGCGTCGCAATAGCGGAAGGCGACCTGGCCCGCGCCTTCGATCGCCTCGAGTGTCGCGTCGTCGGCTTCGAAGTTGCCCTCGCCGTGGGCGATCGCGAATTTCACCACCTGTCCCTCGGAATAGCCGCGGGTGAACGGCGTCGCCGGCGTTCTCGACCCTCAGGTGCTGCATCTTGCACAGGAAGCGACGGTTGGCGTTGCGCATCAGGACGCCCGGCAGCAGGCCCGCCTCGCACAGGATCTGGAAGCCGTTGCAGATGCCGAGCACCAGGCCGCCGCGCTCGGCGTGACGCCGCGACCGCCCGCATGATCGGCGATCGCGCCGCGATCGCGCCGCAACGCAGATAGTCGCCATAGGAGAAGCCGCCTGGGCAGGACGACGAGATCCGTCCCCTGCGGCAGGTCTGGCGTCGGCGTGCCAGACGATCGCGGGCGCGTGGCCCGAGATTTCTCTGAGCGCGCGCGCGGCGTCCTCTTCGCGATTGGAGCCGGGGAAGAGGATGACGGCGGCTTTCATCGTGGCTTCACGCGATCTCGATCGCGTAATTCTCGACGATGGTGTTGGCGAGCAGCCGCTCGCAGGCCTCGCTGAGCGCCTTGTGCGCGCCGTCGCGGTCATCCCCGTCGAGTTCGATGTCGAACACCTTGCCCTGGCGCACGGCTGCGACGCCGTCGATCGACAGCGACCTCAGGGCGCCCTCGATCGCCTTGCCTTGCGGATCGAGCACTCCGGTTTTCAGCGTGACGACGACGCGAGCTTTCAAGGAGCGGTCTCCGGTTCGTTCAGGCGGCGTTCGACGTCGGCGCCATGGTGAGCAGCGCGTAGATCGCGGTCGGGTCGCGGGTCGCGCGCAACTGCGCGGCGGTCGCGGCGTTGCGGAGCAGGCGCGCGATCGAAGCCAGCGCCTTGAGGTGATCGGCGCCGGCGGATTCCGGGGCGATCAGCATGAAGATCAGATCGACCGGAAGGCCATCCGGCGCCTCGAAGTCGATGGCGCGTTCGAGCCGGGCGAAGACGCCGAAGATCTGCTCGCATTTGGCGAGCTTGCCGTGCGGGATGGCGACGCCGTCGCCGACGCCGGTCGAGCCCAGCCGCTCCCGTTGCAGCAGGGCGTCGAAAATCTCGCGCGCCGGCAGCGCGGACACGGCCGCCGCGCGCTCGCTCATTTCCTGAAGCGCCTGCTTCTTGCCGTTGACCCGCAGGGCGGGAAGGACGGCGTCCGGTTTGATCAGTTCCGATAGCGACATGTCCGTCCTGGATGTTCGGCGGCCGTCCTTGCCCCCGTCGATCGCCGTCAGCGTGGATCGAGCCAACCGATTGCTCCGTCCCGTCGCCGATATACGATATTCACCCGTCCGCTGGTCGCGTGGGCGAATACGACCACCGGCGCGCCGGTGAGGTCGAGTTCGGCGACCGCAGACGCGACCGACATGGACTTCGATCGCCTCCGTCCCCTCGGCGACGACCACCGGCTTGAAGCCCTCGGCGGGCTCTTCCTCGTCGGTCGGCGTCTCGACGAGGTAATTCGAAACCGTCCCCTGGCCTTGCTCTCCGGCCGGCGCCTCGGCGCCGCCCGGGCGGCCCTTGAGCCGCTTCTTGTAACGCCTCAGACGCGCCTCGATCTTGTCGGCGGCCTGCTCGAAACACGGATAGGGCTCGTGCGCCGCGCCCTTCGGCGTGCAGGCTCACGCCCGAACTCAGCCGCAGCGTGCAGTCCGAGCGGTAGCCCGAACCCTCGCGCGCGATCACCACATGGCCGCTCACCGTTCCGTTGAAGTAGCGGGCGACCATCCCCTCCACTTTCTCCAGCACGTGCTGACGCAAAGATTCCCCGATGTCGAGGTTCTTTCCGGATACTCTCAAAGTCATCGATTGTCGGCCTTGTCATCGCGGCGAGGCGTAACGTTCGTCGCCGCTCGTTCCCACGCGCGCTCGCGCGCCCTTCGCCCCCGCCCGCATCGTCGGATCACCGCTCAAGCGGACCTCCCGAAATTAGCGTTAGGAGTCTGCCGCCGTCGTGTCAATCGCCGGACAGTACGCGTTGTTTCCACCCGATAATTCCCGCTCAAGCCTCGACCCGAGCGGAATCGCCGCGCGCGCGTTGCGCGCCGATCGGCGACAGCTTGAGCTTCCGCCGCTCGACCGACGACGGAATCTTCAGGCTGTCGCGGTATTTCGCCACCGTGCGGCGGGCGACGACGATATCGGCCTTGCGCAGCCGTTCGACGATGCTGTCGTCGGACAGGACGTCGTCCGAGATCCTCCTCGTCGATCATCTGCCGGATGCGCTGCCGCACCGCCTCGGCGGAATGCGACTCGCCCGAGTTCGAGCGACGGGATGGCCGCGGTGAAAAAGTACTTCATCTCGAACAGCCCGCGCGGCGTCTGGATGAACTTGTGCGCGGTGGCGCGCGAGACGGTCGATTCGTGCACGCCGATCGCTTCGCCGATCATCTTCAGGTTGAGGGGCCTCAGCGCCGACACGCCCTCGACCAGGAAGGCGTCCTGCCGGCGCACGATCTCGGTCGCGACATTGAGAATGGTGCGGGCGCGCTGCTCGAGGCTCTTGGTCAGCCAGTTGGCCGACTGGAGTTGGGCCGAGACGTACTGCCTGTCCTCGTCCCGGCTCGCGCCCCGCTTGATGACGCGCCGCATAGACGTCGTTGACCAGCACGCGCGGCAGCGCCTGGCTGTTGAGCTCGACGCGCCAGGTCCGGTCGGGCGCAGCCAGGACATAGACGTCGGGAATCGCGGGCGCGCCGGGCGGGTCGCCGAAGGCGCGGCCGGGCTTCGGTTCGAGGCGCCGGATCTCGGCGATCATGTCGGCGAGGTCCTCGTCGTCGACGCCGCAGACCTTGCGCAACAAGGCAAAGTCGCGTCGCGCCAGCGCCGGCAGATTGGCGATCATCGCCTCCATCGCCGGATCGAAGCGGTCGCGCTCGACGCAACTGCAGCGCAAGGCACTCGGCGAGGCTGCGCGCGAAAACGCCTGTCGGTTCGAGCGTCTGCATCTTGATGAGCGACGCCTCAGCGCGGCTTCAGCCGTCGTCCCCGAGGCGTTCGGCGATCTCTTCGAGCGAACCGATGAAATAGCCCGCTTCGTCGAGCCCGTCGATCAGCGCCCTGCCGATCATCCGCTCCGGCCGGATCGAGCAGGATGACTCCAGCCTGGCGCTCGAGGTGGTCGTGCAGCGAGACGGTCTCCGACACATAGGCCTCGAGGTCCGGCGCTGCGCCCGACGTCGACCCGCCGCCTCCGTCCCCGGCCCAGGAGCCGGTCGGAAGACCCTCGCCGACCCGGCTGTCGGCGGCAGGCGCGGTCCGGTCGGGGTCGAAGGCGTTCTCGACCTCGGTGCCAAGATTGGCTTCGAGCGCGGCGCGATCGGTCTCGAGCGCGTCCGACGCCCAGTCGCCGGGCTCCGCCGAACCCTCCGCGGCCGGCGTTTCGGGCGGTCCCTCGAGGCGTTCGGCCTCGCGGCCCTCGTGGTCCTCCGCGCGCTCGAGCAGCGGATTGCTGGTGAGTTCGTTCTCGATGAAGGCGCTGAGCTCGACGTTGGGCATCTGCAACAGCTTGATCGCCTGAAGCAGTTGCGGCGTCAGAACCATCGTCTGACCCTGCCGCATCATCAATTTGGCCGAAAGCGCCATCGCACCCTTGCCCGTTGCTACGCCGAAACCCCAGCGCGCCGACGCTCTGCACACGCGGCGCGCTTTTTGCTTCCTGGCGTTATAGCATGCGATCGGCGCTGCGCCCAGCTAAACAGGTTGCGACAAATTGCTCTAATCAGGAATGGCGGCGCCGTTGCGCATCCGCATCCTCATCTGCGCTGTGGATTGCGCCGCCCGCCGAAATCATATAAAGACTTGCTTATATGTTTATTGCACGCCGGGTCGGCCGCTGGTATGGAGCGCCCGAACGACAATGAAGGGACCCCGCAATGACCAAAGCCGCCGACTACGCCGTCGCCGACATCGGCCTTGCCGCCTTCGGGCGCAAGGAGATCGCCATCGCCGAGACTGAAATGCCGGGCCTGATGGCGACGCGCGCGGAATATTCGGCCTCCCAGCCGCTCAAGGGCGCGCGGATCGCGGGCTCCCTCCACATGACCATCCAGACCGCGGTCCTGATCGAGACGCTGAAGGCGCTCGGCGCCGATGTCCGCTGGGCCTCGTGCAACATCTATTCGACCCAGGACCATGCCGCCGCCGCGATCGCGGCGACGGGCACGCCGGTGTTCGCCATCAAGGGCGAGAGCCTGAAGGACTACTGGGATTACACCCACCGGATCTTCGAGTGGGCCGACGGCGGCTCGCCGAACATGATTCTCGATGACGGCGGCGACGCGACGCTGCTCATCCACCTCGGGCTGCGCGCCGAGCAGGGCGACACGGCCTTCCTCGATAAGGCGACCAACGAAGAGGAAGAGGTGCTGTTCGCCGCGATCAAGGCGCGGCTTAAGAGCAAGCCCGGCTTTTACGAAAAGAACGCCAGGTCGATCCGCGGCGTCACCGAGGAGACGACCACCGGCGTCCACCGTCTTTATATCATGGCCAAGGAGGGCAAGCTCCTGTGGCCGGCGATCAACGTCAACGACAGCGTCACCAAGTCGAAGTTCGACAATCTCTACGGCTGCCGCGAGTCGCTCGTCGACGGCATCCGTCGCGGCACCGACGTCATGATGGCCGGCAAGGTCGCGATGGTCGCGGGCTTCGGCGACGTCGGCAAGGGCTCGGCGGCGTCGCTTCGCAACGCCGGCTGCCGCGTGCTGGTCTCGGAGGTCGATCCGATCTGCGCGCTGCAGGCCGCGATGGAGGGCTATGAGGTCGTGACGATGGAAGACGCCGCGCCGCGCGCCGACATCTTCGTCACCGCCACCGGCAACGTCGACGTCATCACCCTCGACCACATGCGCGCCATGCACGATCGGGCGATCGTCTGCAACATCGGCCACTTCGACTCGGAGATCCAGGTCGCGGGGCTTCGCAATTACAAGTGGAACAACGTCAAGCCGCAGGTCGACGAGATCGAGTTCCCCGACGGCAAGAAGATCATTCTTCTGTCCGAGGGCCGTCTCGTGAACCTCGGCAACGCGACCGGCCATCCGTCCTTCGTGATGTCGGCCTCGTTCACCAACCAGACGCTGGCCCAGATCGAGCTTTTCACCAAGCCGGGCCAGTACGAAAAGCAGGTCTATACCCTGCCCAAGCACCTCGACGAGAAGGTCGCCTCGCTTCATCTCGCCAAGGTCGGCGCGAAGCTGACCAAGATGACGCCCGCGCAGGCTAAGTATCTCGGCCTGCCGCAGACCGGCCCGTTCAAGCCGGAGACCTATCGCTACTAAGTCCTTCGGGCCGTCGCGGCGAACGCGGCGGCCTCATTTCCGGCGGCGCGGTTTTCCGCCGCTACTCCGCCGCGGCGTGCTTGAGGCGCGACTTCAACCCGTCGGCCCAGCGACGCCCGGGTTCGCCGCCCCACAGGAGCCACGCAATGTAACCCGCCGAGGGGTTGGCTTCGTCGCCCCAGTCGTGGCTCCTCGACCCCTTGTCGACCTCATGGCGAGCGAAATACGCGCTGATCGCCATGATGTCGCGAACGGAAACAGGTCGCCGGTCCGCAAGCTGCTTTGCGCGGTGAACGCCTACCGACGTGCCGCCCCGCCGAAATTTTTCGCGCAGCTCGAGACCTCTTTTCGCGGCGGCGGCGACTTCCGCGGGAGGAATGAGGCCGGGATTCATGGGACCTTCCTCAACGCGGAAGGCTTGTGAGCCGCGATCTTCCCGGACTTCTCCGAGCGCACCAGAAACTCGGGGTTGTCTTCCGAGGCCGCGACCTCGTGTCCCTTGATCTTTCCCGGCGAGGTCAGCCGCCGCTCGACCCGTCCGACGCTTCCGCCGCCGCTCGATCGCCAGGCGACCCGGTCGCCTGTTTTCAACGGTCCCGACATGCTGGCCTCCGCACGAATTTCCTTCTCAATTCGCCGGACGACGCGAGGTTCCGGAAAAACTCGGCGCCGTCACGGCTTCGCGGCCAGTCCGCCCATCAGCAGGTATTTCATCTCGAGATACTCCTCGACCCCGTGGCGCGAGCCTTCGCGGCCGATGCCGCTCGCCTTGACGCCGCCGAACGGCGCTTCGGCGGTCGAGATGATGCCCTCGTTGATGCCGACCATGCCGTATTCGAGGCCTTCGGCGACGCGCCAGACGCGGCCGATGTCGCGCGCGTAGAAATAGCAGGCGAGGCCGAATTCGGTGGCGTTCGCCATCGCGATCGCCTCGTCCTCGGTCTTGAAGCGGAAAAGCGGCGCGACCGGGCCGAAGGTCTCCTCGCGCGCGACCGCCATCTCCGGCGTCACGTCCGTGAGCACCGTCGGCTCGAAGAAATTGCCGCCGAGCGCCTTGCCGCCGACCACGATCTTCGCGCCCTTCGACAGCGCGTCGGCGACATGCTCCTTGACCTTGGCGACCGCCGCCTCGTTGATCAGCGGCCCGGTCGTCACGCCGGCCTCGAAGCCGTCGCCGACCTTGAGCTTCTCACCGCTTCGGCGAGCTTCGCGGCGAAGGCGTCGTAGACCCCGTCCTGCACCAGGAGCCGGTTGGCGCAGACGCAGGTCTGGCCGGCGTTGCGGTATTTGGAGGCCATCGCGCCCTCGACCGCGGCGTCGAGGTCGGCGTCGTCGAACACGATGAACGGCGCGTTGCCGCCGAGTTCGAGCCCGAGCTTCTTGATGGTCGGCGCGCATTGCGCCATCAGCACCCGGCCGACCTCGGTCGAGCCGGTGAAGGTGAGGCCGCGCACGATCGGGTTCGCCGTCATCTCCGCGCCGATCTCGCGCGCCGAGCCGGTGATCACCGAGAAGACGCCGGCCGGAATGCCGGCGCGTTCGCCGAGCTCGGCGAGCGCCAGCGCCGAAAGCGGCGTCTCGCCGGCGGGCTTCACGACGAAGGCGCAGCCGGCGGCGAGCGCCGGTCCGGCCTTGCGGGTGATCATGGCGTTGGGGAAGTTCCACGGCGTGATCGCCGCGACCACGCCGATCGGCTGCTTGATCACGACCATGCGGGCGTTCGGCCAGGGCGAGGGGATCGTCTCGCCGTAGATGCGCTTGGCCTCCTCGGCGAAGAATTCGATGAACGAGGCGCCGTAGGCGATCTCGCCGCGCGATTCGGCGAGCGGCTTGCCCTGCTCGGCGGTCATGATCCGCGCGAGGTCCTCCTGGTTGTCCATCATCAGGTCGAACCATTTGCGCAAGATCGCCGCGCGCTCCTTCGCGGTCTTCTTCGCCCAGGCCTTCTGCGCCGTCTCGGCGGCCTCGATCGCGCGCCGGGTCTCCGCCGCGCCGAGCTTCGGCACGGACCGACCACGCTGCCGTCGACCGGGTTCGTGACGGCAATCGTCGCCGCGCCGCCGATCCATTCGCCGGCGACGTAGCATCTGTCCTTGAGGAGGGTGGGGTCTTTCAGCTTCAGGGCCGTCATTTTGGAGCCTCCTGTCGCATTGCGCCGACATTTCCGCGTGGGTTCTGTAACGCTTCCGCGCCGCCGGCGTCCACGGTCCGCCCGATTTCGTGAAAAGATAGGGTGGGACTATGCGCGATGTCACCGAGCGAAAAAATCCAAAAATGATCGAAGTCGGCGTGCATTTTGGATAATCGTCCGCGACGCCTGTCCGGCGCCGCCCGCGGCCAGAGCCGGAAGTTCAGGTTGCGCGAAATGCCGAGGCAAGGGACATTGCGCGGAAACTTGAACGCCATCGACCGGGACGGGAAGCGAAACGCCATGGCCGCAGACGTCGAATTCATTGAATTGCCGATCAGAGTGGCGCGCGGCGGAACGTCCTTTGCGGCCGAGACGCCCAGTCTGTATTGGCTGGCGGGGTCTAGAAAATAGTTTAGCTATGAACTATCTTTGGGGTGACGGACCGCTGCTGCGCCCTTTGAAGCGGCATTCAGGTCCGGTGGCGGGTTGTCGGGCGCGAGCCGTGGACGGAATGAGGACGAGTGCAGGAATGACGCCGAAGGAACTTCTCGAACAGTTCGGGCCGCGGGAGTCGATGGCCTATGACGTGGTGATCGTCGGGGCCGGCCCGGCGGGACTTGCGACGGCGATCCGTCTCAAGGAACTCAACGCGGATCTCTCGGTCATCGTGCTGGAAAAGGGCTCGGAGCCGGGCGCGCATATTCTGTCCGGCGCGGTCATGGACCCGCGGGCGCTGACGGAGCTTTTTCCCGACTGGAAGGAGCGCGGCGCGCCGCTCAACCAGCCCGTGACCGGGACGACGTCGTCATCCTGTCGGAGAACGGGTCGCGGCGCATCCCGGACTTTCTCGTCCCGCGCAATTTCCACAACCACGGCTGCTACGTTGTCCGCCTGGGCTATGTGGTGAAATGGCTTGCGGAACAGGCCGAGGCGCTCGGCGTCGAGATCTTTCCGGGCTTTGCGGCGACCGAGATCCTCTACGCCGAGGACGGTTCGGTGCGCGGCGTCGCGACCGGCCATGTCGGCCTCGGCAAAGACGGCGAGCCGCTGGACTCGTTCCAGCTCGGCATGGAGCTGACGGGCCGCTACACGATCTTCGCCGAGGGGGCGCGCGGCGAGCTCGGACGGCAGCTGCTCGACCGCTTTCGGCTGACCGAAGGCCAGGACCCGCAGACCTACGCCATCGGCGTCAAGGAGCTGTGGGAAGTGCCGGACGAGAAGGCCGAGCCGGGCCGGGTCATGCACACCGCCGGCTGGCCGATGGACAAGAACGCGTTCGGCGGCGGATTCCTCTACCATCTCGAAGGCAACCTCGTTGCTGTCGGCTTTGTCATCGGCCTGGATTACTCGAACCCCTGGCTGAACCCCTTCGAGGAAATGCAGCGCTGGAAGACGCATCCGGCCGTCCGCTCGCATCTCGAAGGCGGCAAGCGGCTGAGCTACGGCGCGCGCGCGATCAACAACGGCGGGCCCGCAGGCCTTGCCGAAGCTGGTCTTTCCCGGCGGCGCGCTGGTCGGCTGCGACGCCGGCTTCATGAATGCCGCAAGGGTCAAGGGCAGCCACGCGGCGATCAAGAGCGGGATGCTTTGCGCCGAGGCGCTGGCCGAGGCCCTCGCCGCCGGCCGCGCGGGCGACGAGCTCTCCGCCTTTCCCGACCGCTTCAAGCAGCAGCTGGCTCTATGCGGAGTTGCTGCAGAGCCGCAACTTCAAGCCCTGGTTCAAGAAGGGCCCGCTTGTCGGCCAGCTGATGACCGGCGTCGAGCACTGGCTCCTGCCGAAGATCGGCGTCAACTCGCCGCCCTGGACGCTGCACACGCCGAAGCCGGACTACGCCTATCTGAAGCCGGCGAGCCGAATGCCCCCGGATCGAATACCCGAAACCGGACGGCAAGCTGACCTTCGACCGGCTCTCATCGGTCTTCGTCGGAAACGTCAACCACGAAGAGGATCAGCCGCCGCACCTGATGCTGAAGGATCCGAGTATCCCCGTCGCGGTCAATCTCGCGAAATACGCCGGTCCCGAGCAGCGCTACTGCCCGGCCGGCGGTCTACGAGTTCGTGAAAAACGATGAGGGCGAGGAGCGCCTGGTGATCAACGCGCAGAACTGCGTCCACTGCAAGACCTGCGACATCAAGGACCCGACCCAGAACATCGTCTGGACCGCGCCCGAGGGCGGCGGCGGGCCGAACTACTCGGGCATGTGACGCGCCTTCGCCTTCGGGGCATGAGCGCGCGGCGGGACGCCGCGCGACGCCGATTTCCACGAGGGATCGGCCTGCCGGCGATAGCGACTGGCGGCCGGGCGCCCGGCGCCTTATCCTTCAGACGCGCTTTTGGAAATGCGCGAGAAAGGGCTTCGGGGTCGGACATGAACAGGAAAAGCGGATTGGCTCTTGGCGCGCTGCTGCTGTTCGGCTGCGGTCCGGCCGGCGCCGCGGAATTGGACGGGCGGCTAACGGGGGCGTGGGCGACGACGCCGGCCGACTGCCAGAAGCTCTTTGTCCGGAGCGGGGGCGGGGTGGCCTTTCGCCAGCCGGCCGACCAGTTCGCTCAAGCGGCGATCATCACGCCGGGTACGTTCGTAATGCCCAACCAGACTTGCCAAGTCGCAAGCGTCTCGAACGTCAAGGGGCTGATCACGGTCAATTCCATCTGCAAGGATTCGATCAGCTACACCTCGCAGTCGGTCGAGATCGAGATCAAGTCGGGTACGCAGATCGTTTATCGGCCAAACGGCGACAAGACGCTCGACACGACCCTGGTCAAGTGCAGGGAGTGATTTGCCGGCGCGCGGTCAGGGATCGGGAAAGCGCATCGCGACGTGGATTGTCGAGCCTTCCCGCCGCGTCGTCGTAATCAGCCCGCTGTGCTCGAAAACCGCGAGCATGGGGCCGTTGTCGGACAGGACCTCGGCGACGAATTCCCGGACTCCCGCCTCGCGGGCGATCGCGATGATATGATGCATCAGGATCGCGCCGAGGCCGTGGCCCTGGTAGCCGTCGACGACTGAGAACGCCACTTCGGCCTTGCCCGGCTCCATGACGACGAATCGGGACCCGCCGACGATTCGCGAATGCCCGTTCGTCTTCGCGACCGCAATCAGCACGACATGATTGACGAAATCGACGTCGAAGAAGTAGTGCTCCTCCTTTTCCGAGAACGAGCGTTTCATCGAAAAGAAGCGATGATAAACCGTCTCGGCGCTTGCGTGCTGAAGTTCCGCGATGATCTCCTCGCGGTCCGTGGGCCGTTGCGCGCGGATCTCGACGGTGCTGCCGTCGTGCAGCGTTTCGATCACATGGAATTTGTCGGGTTCGAACATCTCAGGCCCCCTCGGCCAGCCCTGGCGCTTCGGTTGGTGGTTTGCCTAAGTATACACGATCCGTGCAAGTCGGCATTGGCCAAGCGCTCGGAACGCGAGGGGAGGCGGGCCAAGCGGTTCCCGATCGTCGTCGGACGGAGCCGACGGCCGCAAATCCCGAACGCCATCGCGTGAGTTTGTCCCTTTTATCCCTACTCTTCTCCGTCCTTTACAACCGCGACGCGCTTGCCTAGTAAAGCGCCGGAGATGGATGGACGAGGCGACGCTCGAGCCTCGACTTGATCGAATGCTGCGCAGGAAACGCCTTGCGCAGGATGCGCTTTGCGCGGGGGATCTCTCATGAAAAGCTTTCGGCCGGCCCTCATCGCCGCGGTCGTCCTGCCGTTGTGCCTGGGCGCAACGCCTCCGGGCCTGTTCCCGCCGATCGCTCCGGCGCACGCTCAGGGCTTCGTCAAGAACCTGATCGCGCGGCTGCGCGGCGAGACGCTTCCGGCGGGCATCGTCAAGTCCAACGGCCGTATCGAGGCGACGCAAGTGGACGTGTCCTCGAAATACGCCGGCCGCCTCGCCGAGGTCACGGTCGAGGAAGGGTCGAGCGTCTCGCAGGGGCAGGTGATCGCCAAAATCTCGTCGCCGGAATACGACGCGCAGCTTCGCTCGGCCCAGGCGAGCGTTCAGAGCGCCAAGGACGCGCTTGTGGCCGCCGAGGCCGAGATCGCCTCGCGCCAGAGCGCGCTCGATTTCGCCAAGTCCGATTTTCAGCGCGGCCAGGAGCTGATGAAGACCGGGTTCATCACCAAGCAGGTGTTCGAGCAGCGCAAGCGCAATTTCGACTCGGCGGTCGCCGATGTCGCGAGCCTCACCTCGCAGAGGGATCAGGCGAAGTCCAAGATCAAGAATTCGGAAGCGGAGGTCGAGCGGATCGAATCGATCATTCACGACCTCACGCTCGTCTCGCCGCGCAACGGCCGCGTGCAGTACCAGCTCGCGCGCGCGGGCGAAGTGGTCGCGGCCGGCGCGCCGATCGTCACCATCCTCGACCTGACCGACGTCTACATGACGATTTTCCTGCCGGCGTCGGATGCGGGGCGGGTCTCGATCGGTGACGAGGCGCGCCTGATTCTCGATCCCATCCCCGAGGTCGTCATACCCGCCAACGTCAGCTTCGTCGCAGCCGACGCTCAGTTCACGCCGAAGACGGTGGAGACGAAGGACGAACGCGCGAAGCTGATGTTCCGTCTCAAGCTGAAGGTCGATCCGCAAGTGCTGCAGGCCTACTATACGCGGGTGAAGACCGGCATCCGCGGCCTGGGCTTCGTTCGCACCAAGGCCGACGTCGCGTGGCCTGACAACCTGCAAGTCAAGATGCCGGCGCCGCCCGCGAAGGCGAGCGACACCGCAACGCCGGCCGTCTCCGCGCCGCAGGCCGCCGCGCCCGCGGCCCCGTCTCCGGACAGCCCGTCGCCCGTCGCCAAATGACCGGCGAGCCCATCGCGCGGGTCAAGGGCGTATCGCACCGATACGGCGCGACCGTCGCGCTCGACGACGTCTCGATCGACATCCCCTCGCGGATCATGGTCGGCGTGATCGGCCCGGACGGCGTCGGCAAGTCGACCCTGCTCGGGCTGATCGCCGGGGTGAAGATCATTCAGACCGGCGAGGTTCTCGTCTTCGACAAGAACGTCGGCGACAATCGGAACCTCAAGGAGATTCGCGGCCGCGTCGCCTATATGCCGCAAGGCCTCGGCCGCAATCTCTATCCGACGCTGAGCGTGTTCGAGAACATCGACTTCTTCGGCCGTCTCTTCGGGCAGGGCGCGGAGGAGCGCCGCGCCCGCATCACCGAGCTTCTGACCGCGACCGGCATGGAGAAGTTCGAGGCGCGGCCGGCCGGCAAGCTCTCCGGCGGCATGAAGCAGAAGCTCAGCCTTTGCTGCGCGCTGATCAACGATCCGGACCTCCTCATTCTCGATGAGCCGACGACCGGCGTCGATCCGCTGTCGCGCGGCCAGTTCTGGGACCTGATCAACACCATTCGGGCGCGCCGCCCTCAGATGAGCGTCGTCGTCGCCACCGCCTATATGGACGAAGCCGAGCGCTTCGACTGGCTGATGGCGATGGACGACGGCAAGATCATCGCCACGGGCAACCTGAAAGAGCTGCTCGCCAAGACCGGCGAGACGAACCTTGACGACGCCTTCATTGCGCTGATGCCGGAGGCCAAGCGCGCGCTGCATCAGAAGGTTGTCGTTCGCCCGCGCGTCGCTTCGCCTGACGAGACGCCGGCGATTCAGGCGGAGGGGCTGACGCGCAAGTTCGGCGACTTCGTCGCCGTCGACCACGTCAGCTTCAAGATCCCGCCCGGCGAGATCTTCGGCTTCCTCGGCTCGAACGGTTGCGGCAAGTCGACCACGATGAAGATGCTGGTGGGCTTCCTTCCCGCGACCAGCGGCACATGCCAGCTCTTCGGCCAGCCGATGGGCTCCGACGACATGCAGGCGCGGCGCAACGTCGGCTACATGACGCAGGCTTTTTCGCTCTACGGCGAACTGACGGTCGGCCAGAACCTCGAACTGCACGCCGAGCTTTATCATCTGCCCAAGGAAAAGATCGCCCCGCGGATCGCGGATCTGCTTGAACGCTACGACCTGAAGGCCTTCGTCAACGCAAGGCCCGACCGGCTGCCGCTCGGCATCAAGCAGCGTCTGCAACTCGCGGTCGCCGTACTGCACGAGCCGTCGATTCTCATTCTCGACGAGCCGACTTCGGGCGTCGACCCGATCGCCCGCGACTCGTTCTGGCGCACCCTGATCGATCTCTCGCGCGACGAGGGCGTGACGATCTTCGTCACCACTCACTTCATGAACGAGGCGGACCGCTGCGACCGTATCTCGCTCATGCACGCTGGCCGGGTGCTTGCGGTCGGGGCGCCCCAGGACCTCGTCAAGGAGCGGGGAAGCTCGTCGCTCGAAGAGTGTTTCGTCGGCTATCTCGCCGAGGCGGCGGGGATCGACATGGCGAAGGCTGCGGCCGCCGCCGAGGCCGTCGCCGTCGAAGAGGAGGCCACGCCGCTCGCGCCCCCGAAGCCTTTCAGTCTCGGCCGTCTCTGGGCCTACGCCCGCCGCGAGACCGTGGAGCTTCTGCGCGACCCGATCCGCCTCGCCTTCGCCGTGGTCGGGCCGATCGTCCTGATGCTGGCCTTCGGGTACGGCATTTCGTTCGATATCGAGAACTTGGCCATGGCGTCGTTCGACCAGGATCAGACGCCGCAGAGTCGCGAGCTTCTTCAGGGATTCGAAGGCTCGCGCTATTTTTCCGTGCAGCCGCCGATCACGTCCGCGCACGAGGCGGAGCAGCGCCTCAAGAGCGGGAACACCCAGATCGTGGTCGAGATCCCGCCTGGTTTTGGCCGCGACCTCCTCAATGGCCGCAGACCTGAGGTCGACGTCACCGTCGACGGCGCGATGACCTTCCGCGGCGAGACTGCAAAAAACTATGTCCAGGGCGTCGTGAGCAAGCAGGGCGAGGAACTGAAGCGGGAGATCCTGCGCCCGGGCACGCCGAACAAGTGGAGCAATGACGATATCGAGGTGCGCTTCCGCTACAATCAGGCGTTCCTCAGCGTCAACGCGATGATTCCGAGCATCTTCATGCTGATGCTCTGCCTGATCCCGGCGATCATGTCGGCGATCTCGGTCGTGCGCGAAAAGGAAACCGGCTCGATCGCGAACTTCCGTTCGACGCCGATCACGCGGCTCGAGTTTTTGCTCGGCAAGCAACTGCCCTACGTCGCGATCGCCATGATCAACTTCTTCGTCCTCTACCTGATGGCGGTTTTCATATTCAACGTTCCCGCCAAGGGGCCATTCCTGGTGCTGCTGCTCGGGACGTTCATCTACGTGATCGCGACGACGGGCTTCGGCGAGTTGATCTCGTCGTTCACGCAATCGCAGGTCGCGGCCGTGTTCGCCACCACGATCCTTGCGATGGTGCCGGCGATCAATTTCTCCGGCATGCTTGCGCCGGTCTCCTCGCTCTCGGGCGGCGCGAGGATCATCGGTCTCGCCTTCCCTTCGTCCTGGTATCAGCAGATATCCGTCGGCGTGTTCGCCAAGGCGCTCGGATTTGCGGACCTTTGGCGGAATATCGCGGCGATCGCGCTTATCGCGCTCGTATTCCTGAGCCTGTCGCTCATCTTGCTCCGCAAGCGGGAGGCGTGAGATGTCCAACATTGCCTCGCGCGCGACACCGAAACTCGCAGAAACGAAGCCTCTGACCTTTATCGATCATGTCAAGAACGTCTACTATCTCGTCATCAAGGAGCTTCGCAGCATCCGGGCGGACCCGGTGATGCTGTTCCTGGTGCTCTATTCGTTCTCGATCTCGGTCAACACGGTGGCGACAGGCGCCGTGACGGAAGCGTCGAACCTGTCGGTCGGCATCGTCGACGAGGACGGCTCCGCGCTGTCGCGGCAGATTGCGGAATCGCTGAAAATGCCGACCTTCCAACCGCCGGTGCAGATCACCGCCTCCGACATCGACCCGATGATGGACCAGGGCAAGCTCCTGTTCGTCGTCGAGATCCCGCCGAATTTCGAAGCCGACGTTCGCGCCCAGCGCCAGACCAGCGTGCAGGTCAACGTCGACGCCACCGCGGTCGCGCAGGCCGGCAACGGCGCGAGCTATCTGCGCACCGCCATCGCCAACGAAATTCAGCGATTCATCTCGGGCAGGGACGATTCGAGCGCCGCGCCGGTCAATCTGGTTGTGCGCGCCGCGTTCAACCCGAATCTCAAGACGGCGTGGTTCTCGGCGATGACGCAGGTCATCAACCAGATCACCATGCTGACCGTCATCCTGACCGGCGCAGCCCTGATCCGGGAACGCGAACAGGGGACGGTCGAGCATCTCCTCGTCATGCCGATCGTGGCGCCGGAGATCATGCTGGCCAAGATGATCGCCAACGGGCTCGTCATTCTCGTCGCCGCGACGCTGTCGATCCAGTTTGTCGTTCACTGGTGGATCGGCTCGCCGATCAACGGCTCGCTCCTCCTGTTCGTGTTCGGCGCGGCGATCTATGCGCTGGTGGTGGCGGCGCTTGGCATCATGCTCGGGACGCTGGCGACGACGATGGGGCAGTTCGGGCTGCTCGCGATCCCCGTGCTGATGGTGACGCAACTCCTGTCGGGCAGCTCGACGCCGATGGAAAGCATGCCTGTCTGGCTGCAATACGTTGTTCAAACCGTTAGCCCGACCCCACATTTCGTGCAGTTCGCCCAAGCGGTGCTGTTCCGCGGCGCCGACATTACCCTCGTCTGGCGGTCGATGGCGGCGATGGTCGTGATCGGGATCGTCTATTACGTCATCGCCCAGGCGAGGTTCCGGCGCGTCATCTTCGGGGGGTGAGACGAGCCCCTACAGCGCCCGCTTCACCGCGTCCCGCCAGCCTGCATAGAGGCGATCGCGCCGTTCCTCGTCCATCTGCGGCGTGAAGACGCGGTCGCGGCGGCGTCGCTCGGCGAAGGACTCGGGTCCGGGATAGAGGCCCGCCTGCCATCCCGCCGCGAAGGCGGCCCCTTGCGCGGTTGATTTCGAGACCGGCCGGCCTGTCGACCGGCACGCCCAGCGCATCGGCGACGAACTGCATCGTCCAGTCGCTTGCCGCCATGCCGCCGTCGACCCGGATGAGGTCGATCGGACGACCGCAGTCGGCCTGCATCGCCTCGACCAGATCGCGCGTCTGATAGCCGACGCTCTCCAACGTTGCGCGGACGATTTCCTTGCGCGTCGTTCCGCGGGTGACGCCGCTGATCAGCGCGCGCGCCTCGGAACTCCAGTACGGCGCGCCGAGGCCCGCGAATGCGGGAACGCAATAGACGGCCTGCTCGGAGTCGGAGGCCGCGGCCAGTGCGTCGCAGGCGTTGGCGGCGGGGATGATCGCAAGGCCGTCGCGCAGCCACTGCACCGTCGCGCCGGCCGAGAAGATCGCGCCCTCGAGCGCAAAGGCGCGCCTGCCCTTCCATTGATAGGCGACGGTCGTCAACAGCCGGTTCCGCGACGGCGTCGCGGTCTCGCCGGTGTTGAGCAGCAAAAAGCCGCCGGTGCCGTAGGTCGCCTTGACCATGCCGGGCGCGACGCAGGCTTGCCCGATCAGCGCGCTCTGCTGGTCGCCGACCAGCGCACGGATCGGAATGGAGGCCCCGAAGAGTTCGGGCGCGCTGACGCCGAAGTCGTCGGCCGTGTCGAGAACCTGAGGCAGGATCGCCGCGGGTACGCCGAACAGGCGCAGCATCTCCTCGTCCCAGGCGCCCCTGCGGATGTCGTAGAGGAGGGTTCGGGACGCGTTGGTGGCGTCGGTCGCGTGCACCGCGCCGCCTGTCAGGCGCCACAGCAGGAACGTGTCGACCGTGCCGAAGGCGAGTTCGCCGCGCTCCGCCGCGAGGCGCGCCCCGGGAACGGCGTCGAGCAGCCATGCGATCTTGGTCGCGGAAAAATAGGGATCGAGCACGAGGCCGGTCGTCTCCGAGGCCTGCCTCTCGCAACCCTGCGCCTTCAGCGCCGCGCAGGTATCCGCCGTGCGGCGGTCCTGCCAGACGATCGCGTTGGCGATCGGCCTGCCGGTCGACCGCTCCCAGATCAGCGTCGTCTCGCGTTGATTGGCGATTCCGATTGCGGCGATCGTCGCCGGCTCGCACGCGGCGCGGCGCATGGCCTCCCGCGCGGTCGTGAGCACGCTCCGCCACAGCGATTCGGGATCGTGCTCAACCCAACCGGGTTGCGGGAAGATTTGCGGGATCTCTTCCTGTGCGATGGAAACCGGCTCTGCGCCGACGTCGAAGACGATCGACCGCGTCGACGTCGTGCCCTGATCGATGACGAGGACGGCCGACATCATGGGGCCCGCTTGGCCGCTGCATCCCAGACCGCCTGTCCGGCCCTAAAGCTCGCGCGAGTCCAGACGGAATGAAAAGCGATCATGGAGCCCCGGGAACGGCCGCCTCGGCTACTCCCAGCCTATTCGACCCCCTTCATCCGGGCAACCGTCGCTATTGCACGGACGAGCCCGACTGCGCCCAGATCGGGCCGGAGCGGGTGAGGATCTGCTCCGCCATCGACCGCGCATGGTTTTCCGGGACCAACCCGTCGATGAAAAGCGCGCTCAGGCCATGTACGGAACCCCACGCGGCCATGGTGGCAGGGCTCTCCTCTTGCGCCGCGCCCTCGATGCCGGTGACAACCTGCTGCAGGTAGCCGAAAGCATCGTTGGCCGCGTCGTTCAGCGCCGGGAACTTGGCCCTGTCGGCCAGAAGCGTCGAGAACATCAGGCGAAACAGCCCGCGGTTCCGCATCGCGAACTCGACATAGGCCAAGCCGACGCCGATCAACGGCTGGCGATCGTCGCCCGCGGCCCGCATCGCGGCCGCAAGTTCGCGGAAGCCTTCCGCGGCGACGGAGGCGAGGAGGTCTTCCTTGCTGTCGAAATGCCGGTAGGCCGCGGTGGCGGAGACGCCCACGCGCCGCGCGGTCTCGCGCAGTCCCACACCTTCTGGCCCGGCTTCGTCCAGGATGGCGCGGGCTGCCGCCCGCATCGCATTGGGCAGGTTTCCGTGCCGGTAGCGTCGAGGGGAAGGCGTGTCTTCCATGGTCGTCCCTTCTCGTTGGCGAACGCCACCGGCGTTGCGTTGCTGACTTCGGAGACGTTCAGGTCCTGAACCGCCTCCATCGATCGAGCGCTAGGCCGGCGATTGTCGCCCTTTAACGGCTAATCCTTTAACCGGTCGTCCGCAAGCCCATGCCCGTGAATGGACCAGCGAGTTGAGCGAAAATCAACTCGCGTTCACAAGTCACCATAACGCTATCTCAGCGGACGAGTTCCTTACGGCGGCATTAAATTCCGTCCATCAAGAAGTCGGCTGATCTGTCGTCGCCGTCCCGGATGTCGTCCAGGCCGCGCGGTCTTGCCGAATCCGGCGCTGTCTAAACGGATCGCGCGCGCATATACTTGGGCGCGCCGTTTGCGGCGTCCCGAGCAAGGGAGTGGCTTCGTCCGATGAAGATAACCGTCAATGTCGATTGCACGCCGCTCGAGGCGCGCCAGTTCATGGGATTGCCTGACGTGGAGCCGATGCAGAAGGCGGCGATGGCGGAAATCGAGAAGCGCATGAAGACGGAGCTCGAGCGATTTTCCCCCGAATCGCTGTTCAAAGCCTGGCTGCCGATCGCCGGCATGAACGCCGAGTGGCTTCAGGAATTTTTGAAGCGCGCAGCGTCCTGAGCGCTTGCCGGAGGCCCATTTCGGGCGACTGGGCCCTTCCATGGAGAGGGAGCCGTTCCTACATTCGCGTTAGGCCGCTTCAAGGCGGCGAATCCAATATCGGGTCGTTCATCGTCGCTACGGGACGGAGGGCGAGGCCAGAGGGGTAGACCATGAATCTCGAGAAATATACGGAACGGGCGCGCGGTTTCGTTCAGGCCGCGCAGTCGCTGGCGCTTCGCGAAGGCCATCAGCAGTTCACGCCCGAGCACGTCCTGAAGGTCCTGCTCGACGACGAGGAGGGCCTTTGCGCCGGCCTCATCGACAAGGCGGGCGGCAATTCGCGCGAGGCGCTGCAGCAGGTCGAACTGGCGCTCTCGAAGCTGCCGAAGGTGCAGGGCGCCGGAGCGGGCCAGCTCTACATGGCGCCGACGACCGCGCGCGTTTTCGACAACGCCGAGAAGATCGCAGAGAAGGCGGGCGATTCGTTCGTCACCGTCGAGCGCCTGCTTGTGGCGCTGGCGATGGAGAAGGGCGCCGAGGCCGGCAAGATCCTGGCGAATTGCGGCGTTACGCCGCAGACGCTCAACGCCGCGATCAACGACCTCCGCAAAGGCCGCACGGCGGACTCGGCGAGCGCCGAGAACGCCTACGACGCATTGAAGAAATACACCCGCGACCTCACCGAGGCCGCGCGCACCGGCAAGCTCGATCCGGTCATCGGCCGCGACGAAGAGATCCGCCGCACCATCCAGGTGCTGTCGCGCCGAACCAAGAACAATCCGGTGCTGATCGGCGAGCCCGGCGTCGGCAAGACCGCGATCGTCGAGGGCCTGGCGCTGCGCATCGTCAACGGCGACGTGCCCGAGTCGCTGCGCGACAAGAAGCTGCTGTCGCTCGACATGGGCGCGCTGATCGCCGGCGCGAAATATCGCGGCGAGTTCGAGGAGCGGCTGAAGGCGGTGCTGAACGAGGTGATCGCGGCCCAGGGCGGCGTGATCCTGTTCATCGACGAAATGCACACCCTTGTCGGCGCGGGCAAGGCGGAAGGCGCCATGGACGCCTCGAACCTGCTCAAGCCCGCCCTGGCGCGCGGCGAGCTGCACTGCGTCGGCGCGACCACGCTCGACGAATACCGCAAGCACGTCGAAAAGGACGCGGCGCTCGCGCGCCGCTTCCAGCCGGTGTTCGTCTCCCAGCCGACGGTCGAGGACACGATCTCGATCCTGCGCGGCCTGAAGGAGAAGTACGAGGCGCATCACGGCGTCCGCATCACCGATTCGGCGATCATCGCCGCCGCGACCTTGTCCGACCGTTACATCGCCGACCGCTTCCTGCCGGACAAGGCGATCGACCTGATCGACGAGGCCGGCGTCGCGGCAGCGCATGCAGGTCGATTCCAAGCCCGAGGAGCTGGACGAACTCGACCGGCGCATCATGCAGCTCAAGATCGAGCAGGAGGCGCTGAAGAAGGAAACCGACGCCGCCTCGAAGGACCGCTTGAAGAAGCTCCAGGCCGAACTCGCCGACCTTCAGGAGAAGTCCGACGCGCTGACCGCGCGCTGGCGCGCCGAGAAGGACAAGATCGGCGTCGCGCAGAAGCTCAAGGAAGACCTCGACGCCGCCCGCAACGCGCTCGCCCAGGCGCAGCGCAAGGGCGACTACGCGGAAGCGGGCAAGCTCGCCTATGGCACGATCCCCGATCTCGAGAAGAAGCTCGCCGAAGCCGAGAAGCAAAGCGAAGCCGGCAAGCTCGTCGACGAGGCGGTGACCGCCAATCACGTCGCCCAGGTCGTGTCGCGCTGGACCGGCGTGCCGGTCGACAAGATGCTCGAGGGCGAGCGCGAGAAGCTCCTCAAGATGGAGGAGGAGATCGCGCGCCGGGTGGTCGGCCAGAAGGAGGCGGTGAGCGCGGTCTCGACGGCGGTGCGGCGCGCCCGCGCCGGCCTCCAGGACCCGAACCGGCCGATCGGCTCGTTCATGTTCCTGGGGCCCACCGGCGTCGGCAAGACCGAGCTCACCAAGGCGCTGGCCGCGTTCCTGTTCGACGACGAGAGCGCGATGGTGCGCATCGACATGTCCGAGTACATGGAGAAGCACTCGGTCGCCCGGCTGATCGGCGCGCCTCCCGGCTACGTCGGCTACGAGGAGGGCGGAGCGCTGACCGAGGCGGTGCGCCGCCGGCCCTATCAGGTCGTGCTGTTCGACGAGATCGAGAAGGCGCATCCGGACGTGTTCAACGTCCTGTTGCAGGTGCTCGACGACGGGCGGCTGACCGACGGGCAGGGCCGCACCGTCGACTTCCGCAACGTGCTGATCGTCATGACCTCAAACCTCGGCTCCGACTACCTCGTCAACCTCGAGGACGGCCAGGACGCCAAGGCGGTCGAGAAGGAAGTCATGGCGGTGGTGCGCGGGCATTTCCGGCCCGAGTTCCTGAACCGGGTCGACGAGATCATCCTGTTCCATCGCCTCAGGCGCGAGGACATGGGCGACATCGTCGACATCCAGTTCAAGAGGCTGCAGCGTCTGCTCGACGACCGCAAGATCACGCTGTCGCTCGACGCCAAGGGGCGGCAGTGGCTGGCGGACAAGGGCTACGATCCGCACTACGGCGCGCGGCCGCTGAAGCGGGTGATCCAGAAGTGGGTGCAGGACCCGCTCGCGCAGGCGCTGCTTGCGGGCGAGATCCGCGACGGCTCGACCGTCAAGATCAGCGCCGCGAAGGGCAGGCTGACGATCAACGGCAAGCCGGTCGGCGGGCGAGGAGCCGGAAGTCCGGCGCCGACAAGCCGACGGTCGTGCCGTTCCCGAAAACATGAAGCGGGCCCGGCGTTCCCCCTCTCCCGCTTGCGGGGAGAGGGTCGGGGTGAGGGGCTTTGGGATTGGCCGCGCCGGTCAATCTCCCGCGCCCCTTGTCCCAACCATCTCCCCGCAAGCAGGGAGAAGGAACAGCGGCGGCCAAGCGTGTGGAGAATTTACAGCCCATGAGCAACTCGACCGTCGCCCGCTTTGTCGGCGGTTCGCCGTTGGCCGTGCTCGTCAGGCTCATCGTCGTCTCGTTCGTCGTCGGCTTCCTGCTCGACGCGTTCGGGTTCGATCCCACGACCCTGCTCGACGACGCCGTGCGGACGGTGCGCCATATCGTCGAGTACGGCTTCTCCGATCTGCGCCAGTTCGGCCGCATGCTGCTCACCGGAGCGATGGTGGTCGTGCCGGTGTGGGTCGTGCTCAGGCTGCTGGGCGCGGGGCGTGGGCGGTGACGTGGAAGGTGACGCTCCCTTCGCCCCGGCAAAGCGATGAGAAGATCCGTTAAAGCCGGATAAGGGGCGGCGCTGACGTCCGGCACGAACGTCCGCGCCAAGCTTCGATCGTCGGCGCCGCCCTCCCTCCCCGGTTCGCGGGCTAGGGCGCTTGAGCCTTACGGGCAGGCGTCCCAAAAGCCCTGCGTGCGGCTGGGGTCGGTGTAGTACCAGCACAGGCCCGGCTGCGGCGGCGGGCCGGCCCAGCTTGCGGCCACCGCCGCGGTCGCAAAACCGATCGCCGCGCCGGCTGCGATCGCTCCGCCCGGCGCCCAGCGATACCAGCCGGGCCTTCCGCCCCAGACCCCGCGCGGAGCCACCACGACGGCGCCAGGACGGTAGCCGGGACGATAGCCCGGATGGACGCCCGGCCGGTAGCCGTTGACGTTCCGGTTCACGTTGACGTTCCGGTTCATGTGGACGTTCCGGTTTACATTGACGTTCCTGTTTACGTGCACGTTGCGATTGACGTGCATGTTCCTGTTCACGTTCACGTTGCGATGGACATGCCCGCCACCACGGCGGTGCTGGACCGTCTGGATCATGTCGTCGCCCACCCGCGAGACCGCGCCTGATCCGCCGACGAACTCCAGCGCCCCCGCCTCGATCGGCGAGAGCAGCATGGCCACGACCCCCGCGGCCATCGCCATATTCGAAACCTTCATGTTTTTCCCTCCAGGCCCGAGCGCCGGCGCTTCTTGCCGCCGGATTCGGCTGGCCAGCGCTGCATTTTGCCCCAACGGATCGAAAAAGGAAAACTCGCCGCGTTCTCAGAAATGTCTTGCTGAAAATCAGAATTATTAGTATGATGGTTTCAGGATCAGGAAATACTTGGAGCCCGCCATGCCTGACGACCCGAAGCCGCTTTCCGAGTGGGCGCGCAAGCGCGCTGCGGGTAAAGCCCGCCGCGCCAGTCTGATCGCGCAGCGTGAGGCCTACTTCGACCTGCTGTTGTCCGGCCACACCGTCGAGCAGATCGCGCAGTCGATGAACATGAGCGCGTCCGCGGTCCGCCGTGCGGTCGGGCAGGCGATCGACGCGCGCCGGCTCGACCGCCCGGAGCGCTACGCGAAAATTCAGATCGCGCGGCTGACCAAGGCGCTGCGCTCGGCGGACGCGTGGCTCGATCAGGGCGAACTCGACGCGATCGAGCCGTTCCTGAAAGTCGTGTCGGCGCTCGACCGCTATCACGGCCCCGCGGACCCAGCGCCGCGCCGGTCGACGGCCTCCCGCCCGGCCGCGCTGACGCACGCGGACGCCTGCGGCGCTGGGTCGGCCAACCCGCCCCGGCGCGGTCGGCGAGCGCGCCCTACAATTCCGGCGCCCCGCGCAAAGGAGGTCGCAACGCCTTGAGAACTCTGAATCCGGAAAACTTTTGCGCAGACACAAAGCGCGCCGACGGGGGTTTCGAACGCGCCCTTGGGCTTCGGTCAGCCGCCGAGCCGCTTCTCGAACCAGCGGTGCGCGTAGGGGTTGTCGTCGAAGCGGGGGATGTCGCGATAGCCTTCCTTGAGATAAAACGCATGAGCTTCGGTCAGCGCCTTGTTGGTGTCGAGGCGCAACACGGCGAAGCCCATCGCGATGGCCTCGCCTTCGAGCCGGCGCAGCATGCGACGCGCAACCCCGAGGCCGCGCGCATTGGGCGCGGTCCAGACGCGCTTGATCTCGGCGGTGGCGGCGTCGATCCGCTTCAGCGCGCCGCAGCCGACCGGATCGCCCCGAAGCCGCGCAAGGACGAACACGCCGGACGGAGGCGTAAGGTCCTCGATCGGCGCCGAGAGGTCGCTCGCAGGATCGTAGCCCGCTTCGAAGCGCTCGGCGAGCTCGCGGAAATAGCTTTCAAGGCAGAAGCGCGCGTCCGCGCTGGTCGGCGGCTCGACCGCGACGGCGACCGAGGCCGCCGGACTCTCATACGGGCCGTCGGCCGTGTGGGTCATGGCGCGGTTGAAGCGGCGAGCGTCGCCCGTCTCCTTGTCGTCCATTCCCTGACTTTAATCAGATGTAGCGCCGGGGCAAGCGAGGGCTCCCTGCCGGCCTTGGCGCTCGTTCGGCGCCATGCCAGGGCCTAATCGATGCACGAAATGTCCGTAACGGAGAGCATCGTCAAGACCGCCGGTCGCGAGGGCGTGAGCCGGGTCCACCGCGTGTCCGTCGACGTCGGCGCGCCGCTTGCCGAGCGGTTCGGAGCCTGGCCGGAGCGCGGGGGCTACCACGTCCGGATGACGACCGGGGACGAGATGCGGGTGCGGGATTTAGGTCGAGTGACGCGCGCTTTCACTCGAGCGCTCCGCTCGCTGTCGACGGCCAGCAACGCCATGCCTGTCGCCGATGACGGGCGCCGATCGCAGCGAGCCGGGACGGCGGCGGCGCTCGGACTTGCCGCCTGGGTGTTGTCTTCGCCCGCGGATGCCGACGCGTTCAACACCGCCGCGCGCGCCTGCCCGGACGTGCGCATTCCGCTCGACGTCTCCATAGGATTCACCCCGGTCGCGTCATTGACCGTCGGGGGCGCGAGAGGCTGGTTTCTGATCGATTCCGGGTCGACGTCCAGCGCGGTCGATGCGACGAGCTACGGGATCGCCGAGGGCGCGACGGCCGAGTTGGGCTACGCGCTCTGCGGCCCGGCGATGGCGGTCTTTCGGGCTTGGGACATGCGGTCGTACCGGGCGCCCGAAGGCGGCCAGCGCGGGCGTATCGGAACCGACATCCTTGCCGGATTGGCCGTTACCTTCTCTTATGGCGATCCGTCGCCGGCGATGACGGTCCAAGCCGGGAGGCTCGATCCGGCGGTGTTGGCGGCGGCGGGATACACCGAGGTCGGCAGGCCCGGTTATTACGGCGCAAAGGCGCGCGACCGCTTTCCCGGTTCGACCGACGTCCCGGTGATCGGCCTTGCGATCGGACCCGTGGCGGCGCCGGCGCAACTCGACACCGGTTTTGACGACGACCGCGATCCGGGGATCGTCCAGGGCAATGCGGCGCTGCTGGCCGCCCTTCGCGCCCATGGCGTCGCCATGCATCCGGTTCCGGCGCGCAGCACGCGCGGCTGTGACGGCCCCCGCCCCTATCCGCGATGGCAGGTCGACTCGGCCGCGCTTTCGGTGATCGCGACCGACGGAGCGCCGGCAAAAACCTACCCGCCGCCGCTTCTCGAAATCAAGGACGACGTCTCCTGCGGAGGCATCGCCGCCTTTTCGGAGCCGTTCGCGCAGATCGGGGCCTCATGGCTCGGCCGCTGGCGGACGACGATCCTCGACGGGCCGGGAGGAAGAGTGTGGCTGCTCCGATAGCCGCTTCAACTGGGTTCCCGGCCCGGGCGCTTTCAGATGTGATACATCTTGATGAGTTCGGGCGGGTCCGTCAGCGCGCGCATCTCCGCGAGCGTGCGGTGGTCGAGGACGTTGGCGATGGCGTTGCGCGCCTCGACCATGACCTGCCGCACCGCGCAGCTCTTGAGGTCGTCGCAGTCCTCGCAGGGGCGGAAGGCGGTGACGGAAGCGCAGGGGATCGGGGCGAGCGGTCCGTCGAGAACGCGGACGATCTCGCCGATCCGGATGTCGTGCGGCGCCCGGGCGAGCGCGTAGCCGCCCCCCTTGCCCTTCTTCGAATAGACGAGCCCCGCATGGCGCAACTCGGTCAGAATGTGGTCGAGGAACTTCTTCGAGATCGAATTGGTCTCGGCGATGTCCGCGACCTGGGCGAGCGCGCCCGGTTCGATCCCGGCAAGATGCACCATGGCCTTGAGGCCATACTTCCCCTTGTTGGTCAGCACTGTTCGTCCTCGACGTCGGCCCTGTCCGAATCGGGTCCGACGGCCCGTTTCGTCCTGCAGCAGAAACGCTCCGTCACGCAACATGTCCAGCGTTTTGATCAATCAAATGGAAAAGTCGGGAAGCGCGGGCGCGTCAACCCCCGGAGACGTCGAACGCCTTGCCCCGATCGCTGGGCGTCTTATGGGGATGATGGTGGGGGAGGTAGGACTCGAACCTACGAAGGCTTAGCCAGCGGATTTACAGTCCGCCCCCTTTGCCGCTCGGGACACTCCCCCATGATCCGGCAAGCTCTGGGAGCCTCTCGGACGAAAACGCCCCGGTGGCGCCGGGGCGTGGGTGACGGCTTATGTTTCGTCGACCCGGAGCCTGTCAACTGGAAAATCGCCCGGGCGGCTCCGCTGCGCCACAGTGCATCTGGCGGCAAAGCGCGAAGCGGCCTAGAGCTTTGGCGAGCCCTGAGCGGCAAGGAAACGTCATGACCCGCAAGCGCGAAACGCGCGGCGCCGCGCCGCCCGCACGATCCGACCGGCGCCCCGCCGCCGCGCCAAAGCCGTCGCGCCCGGCGCCCACGCTGGCTGAGGATGTCTTCCGCGGGCGCGACCGGCCGCGCGAGCGGCGCGAGTCCGACGTGGTCAGGATTTACGGTTTCCACAGCGTCGAGGCCGCGCTGCGGGCGCCGCGGCGGGCGCTCATCCGACTCTATGCGACCGCGGCCGCGGCGGAACGCCTCAAGGCGGAGATCGACGCCCGCAGGCTCGAAACCCGAATCCTGAGCCTCGAGGACATCGCCTCGCGCGCGCCGCGCGACGCGGTTCATCAGGGGCTCGTCCTCGAAGCCCGGCCGCTGGCCCCGATCGATGTCTCCGAACTTCCGGCGCGCGGGCTCGTGATCGTGCTCGATCAGATTACCGATCCGCACAATGTCGGGGCGATCTTGCGCACCGCCGCCGCCTTCGCCGTCGACGCCCTCGTCACCACCGAACGCCATTCGCCCGAATTCTCCGGAACGCTTGCCAAGTCCGCCTCCGGCGGGCTCGAGCACGTGCCGGTCTGCACGGTGACCAATCTCGCCCGCGCGCTCTCCGAAATGGGCGAGATGGGCTATCTGCGGGTCGGCCTTGATTCCGAAGCGCCTGAGCCGCTCGACAGCGTCCGGCTCGCGAGGCCCCTCGCGCTTGTTCTCGGCGCTGAGGACAAGGGCTTGAGACGCCTTACTCGCGAGCGATGCGACACGCTTGCGCGGCTCGAGCTTCCAGGCGCGATCAGGAGCCTCAACGTCTCGAACGCCGCCGCGATCGCGCTGGCGCTGGCTTACGGGAAGGTCGGTACCGCTTAAGCCGGGGCGTCCCCGGGACGATCAGCGAGGTCGGTGAGACCGTTGATCCAGAAGCATATTTCCGCTGAGAGTCAGTGTAGTCCGATCGGCTGGCCTCATCCTTAAGGTCTACGCATTCGTAGTGTGATCGTTATCATAAAGGCGGGTCAGATTGTGGACGTCGCCACACTGCCCGACGACCTCTCAGACAAAGAGGCGGCCGCCGAGGCCCGCTCGCGATTTCTGGCCCAGGCAGACGACTTGGATAGTTTCGAGGTCTGGGACGACGGCCGCGAAGTCGTGCGCTACCCCGCTCAGTAAGCGGCATCGGCTCCTGCTCGCTGCAGGGGTTCAAGGCGCAAGCCCGTCTACAACGCCGCTCCCCCAGCGCCGAAGAGATGCGCCTGCGCCGCGTCGAGCGCGAGGCCGACGGCGTCGGCGGGGCGGGCCGCGAGAGAGCCGTCGCCCTGGACGATCAGCGGGCCGGCGGGGGTGTCCACGTAGACGATCGTGGCGTTGCCGAGATGCTCGACGATCGAGACCTTTCCGGGCAGTCCGGCCGAGGGGTCCGCCGGATCGACGAACCGAAAATGCTCCGGCCGCACGCCGAGTTCGACGGGGCCTGCCGGCGGCGCGCCGTTCCGAACACGCACCCGCGCCGTCTTGCCGCCGGGCAGCGCGACGGTCGCCGAACCTGCGCCGGCGGCGTCCGTGACCTCTACGCCGAAAAAATTCATACTTGGCGAGCCGATGAAGGCGGCCACGAACTTGTTCGCCGGGTGGTTGTAGAGATCGAGCGGCGAGCCGACCTGAGAAATCGTCCCCTTGTCGAGCACGACGATCAGGTCCGCGAGCGTCATCGCCTCGGTCTGATCATGGGTGACGTAGATCATCGTGGTCGCGAGCTCGGCGTGGAGCCTTGCCAGCTCGAGCCGCATCTGCACGCGCAGCTTCGCGTCGAGATTGGAGAGCGGCTCGTCGAACAGAAAGACTTCCGGCTTCCTGACCAGCGCGCGGCCGATCGCCACGCGCTGGCGCTGGCCGCCGGAAAGCTCGGCCGGGCGCCGGTCGAGATAGGGCTCGAGCTGCAGGATCTTGGCGACTTCGAGCGCCCGCTCGTTCTGCGCCTTGCGCGAGGCGCCGGCGATCGACAGCGAGAAGGCGATGTTCTGCCTGACCGTCATGTGCGGATAGAGCGCATAGGACTGGAACACCATGGCGATGCGCCGTTGCGGGGGCGGCAGGTCGGTGACGTCGACGCTGTCGATGAAGCATTGCCCCGCCGAAATCTCTTCGAGACCCGCGATCATTCTGAGCAGCGTCGATTTTCCGCAGCCCGAGGGGCCGAGCAACGCGGTGAACGAGCCTTTCTGGACCTTGAGACTGAGGTCGCTGATGGCAGTGACCGCGCCGTAGCGCTTGGTCACCCGCCTCAGTTCGACATGCGGCGCCCCGGGGCCTTCCTTGGCCGGTTCGCTCATCCCTTGATGCCCGCAGACAGCATGATGGCCTGGGTGACCCTCCGCTGGAAGATCAGATAGACGATCGCGACCGGAAGCGCGGCCAGCATCGCGACGGCGAGATCGCGCGCGTATTGCACGCCGAAAGCGTCATGAACCTGGGTGATGCCGACGGTGATGTTCATCAGGTCCTCGGAGCTGACCGCAAGGAACGGCCACAGGAACAGGTTCCAGGCGCCGATGAAGGTGATGATCGCCAGAGCCGTGGTGATGCCCCAGTTCATCGGCAGATAGATCCGGAACAGGAGCTGGAATTCGTTGGCGCCGTCGATCACCGCCGCCTCGCGAAAATCCTTCGGCACCGAATTGAAAAATTGCTTGTAGATGATGACGGTGACGGGCGCGATGAGCTGCGGTCCGATGACGCCGGCGAGCGTGTTGATCAGGTGAAGCTGGCTGAGCACCACGAAATGGGTGACGATCAGCGCCGGGATCGGAATCATGAAGCTCGCCAGAATCATCCACCAGAAGAACTTCCGGCCGGGGAACTCGAGCTGGGAGATGGCGTAGCCAGCGCCGGCGGCCATGATGATGACCAGAACCGTCACGCCCGCCGACGTGATGAACGAGTTGAGATACCAGTAGCCGATCTTGGTATGGAAAAGGACGTTGAGGTAGTTTTCCAGCGTGAAGTGTTTTGGCCACAGCTGGACGCCGGACTGCACGACCTCGTACTCGGGCTTGAACGTCGTCACCAGCGCCCAGTAGAGCGGAAACGCCCAGAAGACCGCGGCGAGCAAGGTCGCAAGCGTGATCAAAAGCCCGATCGCATCCCAATGGCGCAGGCGCTTGAGCCGACGCGCCGGGAGGGGCGTCGCCGCCTGGTCCTCGATTTGCGCTTGAGCGGTCACGTTGCGCCTCGCGCGCGCAAGAGCTGGTACTGCAGCACCGACACCACCACGATGAGCACGAACAGGACCAGCGCCGCGGCGTCGGCGAGCCCGCCGCGGTTCTGCTGGAACGCGGCCACGTAGATGTATTGCACCATCACCATGGTCGGCGCGGTTCTGCCGCCGTTCGCGAACAGATAGACCTGATCGAAAATCTTGAGCTGAAGGATCAAATTGATGGTGAAAACCAGCACCGTCACTGGCCAGACCAGCGGCCACGTGATCCGGGTGAAGATCGTCCAGCGGTTGGCGCCGTCAAGACCCGCGGCCTCGTAGATTTCGGTCGAGATGTTGCGCAGGCCTGCGATGAACAGGAGGACGTTGAACCCGAGCAGCCACCACACGGTGATGAAGGCCACCGCCGGCATGAACAGCGGGACGGTGCGGAAGATCGAGACATGCTGGCCGCCGTTGAACGGCGCGATCGCATATTGGGCGATGCCGAAATCCTTGTCGAACACCCAGTTCCAAATGTTGAAGACGACCGACACCGGCAGGATGTAGGGGAGGAAGAACGCCGCCAGAACGACGCTCTGGACCCAGCCTTTGAGCCGATTGACGCCGAGCGCGACCAGCATCGCCAAAATCACGCTCGGGATCACGGACAGGACGACGAAATAGGCGGTGTTCCAGATCGCGGTGTTGAACAGGCGGTCGTTCCACAGCCGCTGGAAATTGGCGAACCCGACCCATTGGCCGGGGCCAATCAGCGGCGCGTTGGTGAAACTGAGCTGCACCATCTTGATCGTCGGATAGATGAACAGGACAGCGTAGACGACAACGAACGGCGCCATCAGGACCGAGGCCGCAACGAGGTCGCTGCGTTTGCTTCTGAGCATCGCCGTTCCCGTGTCGTAAGCCGGCCAGGGTCACGCCGGCCGGCTTACGAATGAGTTCAAGCTACTTGGCCTGATCCTGAAGATCGTCGCGCATCTTCTTGGCGGCATCGGCCGGGGCGACATCGCCCATCATCGCGGGAATGATGTAATTGCCCGAGGCGTCGTAGACCGGAGACGCGACGCCCGCGAGGGTCGAGACCGGATCGAACACGGCGGTTTTCGCGAGAGAGGCGTATTCCGAGTTCGGTTTCATCGCCTTGAACGCCGCGCTCTCCTGCACCGGCAGATAGGCCGGGATATGGCCGCCGGTCGCCCATTCGAGCGAGTGCTCGTTGAACCAATGAATGGCTTCAAGGACCAGCTTGCGCTTCTCGGGTGGGACCGGATTGCCCTTCCGGTCGGGAATGGCGAACGAATGCGAATCGGCCCAGGTCGCGGGGCGGTCGTAGAAAACCGGGATCTGGATCGCGCCCCAGTCAAACAGCTTCCCCTTCTTGGCGAGGTCGACCATGGTCGGGACTTCCCAGACGCCATTGATGTGCATGGCGGCCTTTCCCGCAGTGAAGAGCGCGATCGACGCCGGATATTCGGTGTTGGCGGGCGCGGCCCCGCTCTTCACCCACTTCTGCATTTCGGCGAGTGCGGTCGTGGCCTTGGCGAGGTTACCGCCGTCGAGGAACTTGCCGTTTTCGAAGAATGTGCCGTCCTGCTGGTTGAGCAGGGTGTAGAAGATGCGCCAGCCGGTCGCGCTGTCATTTGGCACCGATAGCGCGTAGCCGCCGTTCGTCTTGAGTTTATCCAGCGCGGCGTCAAAATTCGCGGCCCCGTCCAGGCCCTTCGGCTTGCCGTCATCGCCAAGCAGGCCAGCCTTCTTTAGCAGGTCCTTATTGTAGTAAAGGATGATCGAGTGGATATCGAGCGGCACGGCGTATTGCTTGCCGTCCGGCCCCTGCGCCGCCTTCCAGTTGGCCGGGCCGAAGTCGCTCGCCTTGATGCCCGCCGCCGCAAGTTCATCGGGGCTCAAGGGGCTCAGCACGCCCTCCGAAATCCCGAGCGGCATACGCGATTCATGATAGGTCATGATGTCGGGGCCTTGCCCCGTCGCGGTCGAAGTCTGCACCTTGGTGTAGAACGGCACGCCCCATTCGAGGGTGGTGGCGTCGATCTGGACCTTGCCCTCGTGCTCCTTGTTGAACTCGTCGAGCATGGCCTTCATGCGGACGCCGTCGCCGCCGCTGAGGAAGTCCCACCAGACGATCGTCTCGGTCGCGTACGCCGCGGTCGTCATGAGCCAGAGGCTCGCCAGACCGGCGCATAAGATTTTGCGAATCACGTCAATTCCTCCCGAGTTGCCTCGCCGCCTCGCCGCTTTTTTTGAAGCGCGCGTCGCGCATGCGGCGTCCTCTTGGAAAGCGACGCCGGCAGGGAAGGTAGCGCCGAAACGATCTGCTTTGCAAGGGTGTCAATCCGGTATTTTGATATTGTCGAGCGGCCGGCGACCCGAACGAGGGCGGCCAACGCGCCGCTCGACGGTCATTTTCCACGGTTTCGCTGGCGGTTTCGATTCAGGGCGCGGCTGCGGAACGACTTGACGCCGCCGCCGGATCAGGCGCATATATATCCAACATTCTGATATAAAGGCGAGGAAACATGAAGGCGTCCGTGACCGCCCACCGCGACTATCCAATCGCGAGCATCGACGACCGGCTTTACGGCGCGTTCCTCGAACACCTCGGCCGCGCCGTCTACACCGGCATCTACGAGCCCGACCATCCGACCGCCGACGCCAACGGCATGCGCCGCGACGTAATCGATCTCGTGCGCGAGCTCGACGTCCCGATCGTCCGCTACCCTGGCGGCAATTTCGTGTCGGCCTACAATTGGGAGGACGGCGTCGGCCCGCGCGAGAAGCGTCCGACCCGGCTCGACCTCGCCTGGCACACGTCCGAATCGAACGCGGTCGGCGTGCACGAATTCGCGGAATGGTGCGCGGCCGCCAACACGGAAATGATGCTCGCCATCAACCTCGGCTCGCGCGGCCTCGACGAGGCGCGCAACTTCGTCGAATACGTCAACGGCCCGACCGGCAGCTACTGGGGCGATCTGCGCAAGGCCAACGGCCACGCCGAGCCGTTCAACGTCAAGCACTGGTGCCTCGGCAACGAGATGGACGGGCCGTGGCAGGTCGGCCACAAGACGCCGCATGAATACGGTCGGCTCGCAAACGAGGTCGCTAAGACGCTGCGGGCGTTCGACAAGTCGCTCGAGCTGATCGTCTGCGGGTCGTCCAACTCGGACATGCCGACCTATCCCGAATGGGAGCGGGTCGTGCTGGAGCACTGCTACGACGCGGTCGATCACATCTCCCTGCACATGTATTTCAACAACAAAGCCAAGAACACAGCCGATTACCTCGCGCTCAGCGAGAAGCTCGACTCCTATGTCGGCACGATCGCCTCGACCATCGATTTCGTCCGGACGCTCAAGCGCAGCCGCAAGAAGGTGACGATCTCCTTCGACGAATGGAACGTCTGGTACCATGCGATGGAGCAGGACCGCGAGATGCTCGCGGGCGAGAAGGGCTGGCCGCACGCGCCGGCGCTGCTCGAGGACATCTACAATTTCGAGGACGTGCTGCAGGTCGGCTGCATCCTCAACACCTTCATCCGCCGCTCAGACGTGGTGCGGATCGCCTGCATCGCGCAGCTCGTCAATGTGATAGCGCCGATCATGACCGAGCCGAAGGGCGCGGCCTGGCGGCAGACGATCTTCTATCCCTACTACTTCGCGTCGCGGTTCGGCCGGGGCGAAGCGCTGAAGCTCAGCGTCAAGTCGCCGGGCTACGACTCAGCCGTGGCTGACAACGTGCCCTATCTCGACATCTCCGGCGTGCACGACGCGGCGGGCGGGACGGTTACGTTCTTCGCGGTCAACCGCCACGGCGCCGAAGCGCTGGACGTCGAGGTGAGCCTTCAAGGATTTGGCCCTGCCCGGATCGCCGATCATCAGGCGATAACGAGCGGGAGCCTGACGGACGTGAACACGCTCACCAATCCGATGGCGGTTGTCCCGAAGACCGGGGCCGGCGCAAGCGTAAAGGACAACGTCCTGTCCGCGCGGTTTCAGCCTCACTCCTACCAGATGATTCGACTGAAGCTCGGCGCCGCTTAGGACGGGCGGCATCGGAGGGGGCGGCGTCTCGCCGCTTCAAGTGCGCGAGACGCGCACCTTCCTATTCGGCCGGCCCGATCGTCAGCTCGATGGTCCCGACGCCCTCGATCTTGCCTTCCAGCTTGTCGCCGGGCCTGACAGGGCCGACACCTTCGGGCGTGCCGGTGAAGATCAGGTCGCCGGGCGCGAGGTGGTAGAACAGCGACAGGTCGGCGATGATATCGCGCACGTTCCAGATCAGGTTGCCGAGGTCGGACTTCTGTTGGACGGCGCCGTTGACCAGGAGTTTGATCGCAGCCGCGCTCGATGAGGACGCCGGGCATGGGAACGATCTCGGAGACGACGGCGGCGTTTTCGAAATCTTTGCCGAGGTCCCAGGGTCGGCCCTTCTCCCGCGCCGCGAGCTGCAGGTCGCGCCGCGTCATGTCGAGGCCACAGGCGTAGCCGTAGACGAGGTCATGCGCGCGCTCGACCGCGACGCGGAAGCCGGGCGCTCCGACGACGACGACAAGTTCCATCTCGTGATGACAGTTCGCCGTCTCCGGCGGGTAGGGGATGGTCGCGCCGGACTCGACCAGCGCCTGCGGCGACTTGGTGAAGTAGAACGGCCGGTCGCCGTCCTTCTCGACCCGTGTGGCCCATCTCGGCGGCGTGGGCTGCGATAATTGCGCCCGACGCAGAAGATGCGGTTCACGGCTGCGCGTTCGGTCTGGCCCTTCGACGGGCAGGGAGACGGGCGCGGCGGCGCGCCCAGAGTTTTGCTTGGGTCATGAGGCTTTCTCGACAATCATTCGTCAGTCGCGCCGACGTCTTCTATCACTTCGGCGCGCCCGGCGAAGCCGTTTCACGAGCCGCGCAGGATGGAAGCTTACGCCTATGCAGGCTGCGCCCTCTTGCCACAAAGCGGTCCGAATCTCGCTTCAGTCTCACGCAATCGAATTTGGCGACAAGGGACGTCGGGCTCGAGAGGCGCGTCGGCGCCACCGTCGCGTCGCATCGGAATCGTCTTCCATCGCGCGCGGAAAACCACCCTCTTTGCAGAAAGTGGCGCCTGGATGGTGAAATTCGGTCCTGCTTCCGGTCCCACCCGTCGCCTCGCCAAGGCGTTCCTGCTCGCTTTCGGCACGCTCACCCTCGCAGCCTGCAACGCCAAGAACGCCTATGTTCCGCCGCCGCCGCCGAAAGTCGTGGTGGCGCAACCGGTCCAGCAGCCCGTCACACTCTATTTCGAGCTCACCGGCAACACCGCGGCTTTCAACTCGGTCGATCTGGTCGCCCGCGTCCAGGGCTATCTGGAATCGATCGACTACAAGGACGGCGCCGCTCGTGACCAAGGGCGACGCAGCTGTTCGGCATCGAGCGCGATCATATACCAGGCGCAACTCGACCAGGCGAAGGCGTCGCTCGCCTCCGCTCAGGCGCAGCACGTCTACAACCAAGCCGAATATCAGCGGCAGGCGGCACTCGGCAAGCAAGACTTCGCCAGCCAGGCCATGCTCCAGCAGTGCGAAATCCAAGCGCGACCAGTCGGCCGCCTCGATCCTCAACGCCAGGCGTCCATCGAGCTCGCCAACATCAATCTCGGCTACACCCATGTGCAGTGCCCCCTTCGACGGCGTCGTCACCCATCATCTCGTCGACGTCGGCGCGCTGGTCGGCGTCGCGGGGCCGACCAAGCTCGCGACCATCGTGCAGACCGACCCGATGTACGTCTATTTCAACCTGAGCGAGCCGCAGGTGCTGGCGATCAAGCAGAGCAACGCCAAGGCGGGCCTCCCCTTCCGGACCACGGATCTTTCTAGCATCCCGGTCGAGATCGGACTGCAAGGGGAGGACGGGTATCCGCATATCGGGCACATGGATTACGCGTCGCCGCAGGTCGATCAGTCGACCGGCACGCTGCTGGTGCGCGCGGTGTTCGACAACAAGGATCAGGCCCTCCTGCCGGGCCTTTTCGTCCGGGTGCGCACGCCGGTCAGCCACCTCCCCAACGCGCTCCTGACCTCGAACGACGCGATCGGGACGAGCCAGGAAGGGCCTTATGTTCTGGTCGTCGGCGCCGACAATGTCGTTCAGCGCAAGATGGTCAAGACCGGAGACAGACAGGGTCAGCTTCGGATTGTCGAATCCGGGCTCGATCCTGGCGACTGGGTCGTGACCGAAGGGCTTCAACGCGCGTTCCCCGGCGCCAAGGTCGAGCCCGCAACGGACCACGCTCGCGGTCGGCGCCGCAGGCTCCTGCGAGCGTCGGCGCCGCCGACCCGGCGGCCAAATGACCGAGCACGAGAACGATCCGCCCGGGGAGGCCGACGCAGCGCGCCGCTCGGGCGCGCCGGCGCCATCTCGCGCTTCTTCATCGAGCGGCCGGTCCTCTCCAACGTGATCGCGCTGGTGGTCGTGCTCGTCGGCCTCGTGGCGCTCTTTCAATTGCCGAACGCGCAATATCCCAACGTCGTGCCGCCGACCGTGCAGGTCACGACGCGCTATCCCGGCGCCAGCGCCAGGACCCTCGTCGACTTCGGTCGCCCTGCCGATCGAGCAGCAGGTCAACGGCGTCGAGGACATGATCTACATGCAGTCGACCAGCGCTGACGACGGCACCTACACTCTGGCGGTCACCTTCGCGATCGGCACGGACCCCGACAAGGCGCAGGTCCTTGTTCAGAACCGGGTGGCGATCGCCCTGTCCTCGCTTCCGCAGGAAGTGCAGATCCAGGGCGTGACGACCAAGAAGCAGTCGACCTCGATCCTCGAATTCGTCGGGCTGGTCTCGCCCGACAGTCGTTCGACAGCCTGTTCCTGTCGAACTACGCCGTCATCAACGTGCAGGACGAACTTCGCCGCCTCGACGGCGTGGGCGACGTGACGGTGCTCGGCGCCGGGCAATACGCCATGCGCGTCTGGCTGAACCCGGACCTGCTTCAGGCGCGAGGCCTGACGCCGCAGGACGTGATCAACATCATCCAGCAGCAGAGCCAGGAAGTGACCGCGGGCCAGGTCGGCGCGCCGCCCGCGCCGAAAGGCCAGGACTTCCAGTATACCCTCAACCTCAAGGGCCGGCTCGACGACCCGGCCGAGTTCGAGAACATCATCGTCAAGGTCGATCCCGCCAACGGCGGCCAGATCACCCGGGTCCGCGACGTCGGGCGCGTCGAGCTCGGCGCGCAGACCTACAGCGAGTCCTTCAACCTCAACGGCCGGCCGGCCGCCGGCATCGCCGTCTCGCTGCTGCCGGAAGCCAACGCCATCCAGGTCGCCAACGAGGTGAAGGCGAAGATGGACGAACTCGCCAAGAGCTTCCCGCAGGGGCTCCAGTACGTCATCCCCTACGACACGACGAAATTCGTGCGGGCCGCGATTTACGAGGTCTACCGGACGCTGATCGAGGCGGCGATTCTGGTGCTGATCGTCATCCTCGTCTTCCTCCAGGACTGGCGGGCGATGCTCGTGCCCGCCACCACCGTGCCGGTCACGTTGATCGGCGCCTTCGCGGCCATGGCGGCGCTCGGGTTTTCGATCAATCTGCCGACGCTGTTCGCCCTCGTGCTCGCGATCGGCATCGTGGTCGACGACGCGATCGTCATCGTCGAGGGCGTCGCGCGCTATGTCGAGCAGGGGCTACCCGGCCGCGAGGCGGCGGGGCGCGCGATGGACGATCTCACCGGTCCCGTCCTCGGCATCACGCTGGTGCTGATGTCCGTGTTCATTCCCGCCGCGTTCCTGCCGGGGTTCACCGGGCAGCTCTACCGGCAATTCGCGCTGGTCATCGCCTCGACCGCCTTCATCAGCGCGGTCAACGCCCTGACATTGAAGCCGACGCAATCGGCATTGTGGCTCCGGCGCGCCGAAGCCGGTGGCCCAGCGCAATTTTCTGTCGCGCGGTTTCGAAGCCGTCTACGGGCGGGTGGAGAACGGATACGCGCGGCTCATCGGCGCGATGACCCGCCGCGCCGGCCTGATGGTCGTGCTCGCGCTCGCGCTCGTCGGGGTCGCCGTTTACGGGCTGACCGCGCATTCCGACCGCGTTCCTGCCGGTCGAGGACCAGGGCTATCTGATCGTTCCCGTGCAACTGCCGGACGGCGCCTCGAAGGAGCGCACGGACGCGGTGATGCAGAAGATCGCGAAGATCGCCGGCGCCGTTCCCGGGGTCGACCACGTCGTCACCGTCAGCGGCATTTCCATTCTCGACAACCGGGCGAGCCTCGCCAACGCGGGCGTCGCCTTCGTCGTCCTCAAGGATTGGGACGTGCGCCTCAAGGCGAAGGGACAGGATGCGCGCTCGATCACCCAGCGCCTGAACGGCGGCCTGCAAGGCGTGCCGGAAGCCTTCACCTTCGCCCTTCCCCCGCCGCCGATCCAGGGCATCGGCAACGTCGGCGGCTTCACCATGCAGGTCGAGCTCAAGAACGGCAATTTCGACTACGCCCTGCTGCAGAGCCTGACCAACGCCGTCGTGGCGAACGCCAATGCGCAATCCTCGCTGTCGCGGGTCGCAACGACCTTCCGGGCGGGCGCGCCGCAGTTCTTCGTCAAGGTCGACCGGATCAAGGCGGAAAGGATCGGCGTCACGGTCGGGCAGGTGTTCTCCGCCCTGTCCGGCTATGTCGGGGCCGGCTACGTCGGCCAGTTCGACAAGTTCGGGCACGTCTTCCAGATCTACACCCAGGCGGAACCCAACTATCGCGCCAACGCCGACGACATCCGCAACCTCAAGGTCAAGGCCGGCGACGGAACCATGGTCGCGATCGGCACGGTGGCGGAGATCAGCGAGGTTCAGGGGCCGCCGCTCATCAGCCTCTACAATCTCTATCCCGTCGTCCACCGTCGTCGGCAGCGCGGCGCCGGGCTTCAGTTCGGGCCAGTCGCTCGACATCATGGACCAGATCGGCAAGGCAGACCCTGCCGACGGGACCGGCTACGACTGGACCGCCATGTCCTTCCAGGAGAAGCAGGTCGGCAATCAGATCTACTATGTCTTCGGCTTCGCGCTGCTGCTCGTCTATCTCGTCCTCGCCGGGCCAGTACGAGAGCTGGATTCTGCCGCTTGCCGTGATCCTCGGCGTGCCGCTGGCCCTGCTCGGGACGGTCGCCGCGCTGACCTGGCTCGGCGCCTCCGACGTCGTTCTACAGCCAGATCGGCGTCGCCGCGACCAACCTCTACACCCAGATCGGCCTCATCCTCCTGATCGCGCTCGGCAGCAAGAACGCGATCCTGATCGTCGAATACGCGCGCCAGCGGCGGGCCGAGGGCATGGACATCGTCAAGGCGGCGGTCGAGGGCGCTCGGCTGCGTTTCCGGCCGATCATCATGACCTCCTTCGCCTTCATCCTCGGCGTCCTGCCGCTCGTGCTCGCGACCGGCGCCGGCGCTTCGGCGCGGATCTCGATCGGGATCGCGGTCTTCTACGGCATGATCGCCTCGACCTGCCTGGTGGTGGTGTTCGTGCCCTCGTTCTATGTGGTGATGCAGCGGCTGGACGAGCGGCGGGCGGGCAAGAAGGCTCCCGAGAAACTCCCGGCGCAGCCGGCGCCGCGGCCAGCCGAATAATCGCTCAACTCTTTTCTCCAAGCGCCGACCGCGACAGCGGGAAGGGCCGCTTTGCGTTCCTTCCTGCAAAGCAAGCGGAAGCGGCGCTTCGGCTGCCGAATCCGGACTTTTCAAGAGGTTGTGCCGCCGTCCGGTTCCGCTCGACCGCCGCTTCGCTCACCGCTCCGCCTCGCAAGCGAAGTAAGTCAAAGATCGCTTGTGTATCGAAGTATCTGCGTGACCCGATGATGGCTGTAACCCCACAGCTCACAACATTACGCTCAACGATGGCGTATTGATCTTCCGATCATTCGCAGCGAAGTCGAAACGCGATGGCTCGCCTAGCTCAGGCGGGATGCACCTTGGCGTCTTCCTTGGCTCCCGCTCATCTCGCCGCCCTCTTCGCATCGAGCGAAAGCGCGTCCAGCTCCGCGGATTGTAGACTTTCCAGGAGGTTGGGAGTCTTCGGTTCCGCCGCTGCCAGTCGCTGCCGCGCGGGGCGAGGGTCGAGGAAGGATCAGCGCGGTCGACAAAGTTCTGCACGTCGGCTGTCTCTATTCTGGTATACGGAATCGACTCTGTAGCCGAACTTTTGGAAATGTCAAGAAATTGTCGAAGGGGACGGCGGCGATGGAAGCTGTTCGTCGGCGACCATTTTGCGTTAAGCTCCGCCCATGAAAAAAATCGGCTTCCTCTCGTTCGGGCACTGGACCCCTTCGCCGCAGTCGGCGACGCGCTCGGCGGCCGACGCGCTCCTGCAGTCGATCGACCTCGCAGTCGCCGCCGAAGATCTCGGCGCGGACGGCGCCTACTTCCGCGTCCATCATTTCGCCCGCCAGCTCGCCTCGCCCTTCCCGCTGCTGGCGGCTGTCGGCGCGCGGACGAAGCGCATCGAGATCGGCACGGCGGTGATCGACATGCGCTACGAGAACCCGCTTTACATGGTCGAGGACGCCGGCGCCGCGGACCTCATCGCCGGCGGGAGGCTGCAACTCGGAATCAGCCGCGGCTCGCCCGAGCAGGTGATCGACGGCTGGCGCCATTTCGGCTACCGCCCGGCGGAGGGCGAGGGCGACGCCGAAATGGGCCGGCGCCATGCGGAAGTCGTTTCTCGAGCTTCTTGCCGGAGAGGGGTTCGCGCAGCCTAACCCGCGGCCGATGTTTCCCAATCCGCCGGGCCTCCTGCGGCTCGAGCCGCATTCCCCGGGGCTTCGCGAACGCATCTGGTGGGGCGCGGGCTCCAACGCGACGGCGGTCTGGGCGGCGAAGCGGGCCATGAACCTGCAAAGCTCGACCCTGAAGAACGACGAGACCGGCGAGCCGTTCCATGTCCAGCAGGCCGCGCAAATCCGCGCCTATCGGGCGGCGTGGAAGGAAGCGGGACATGCGCGCGAGCCGCGCGTGTCGGTCAGCCGCAGCATTTTCGCGCTGATCGACGATCGCGACCGCGCCTATTTCGGCAGCGGGCGTCCCGAGCAGGACCAGATCGGCTTCATCGACGAGAAGACGCGCGCCATCTTCGGCCGCAGCTACGCCGCCGAGCCGGACGCCCTGATCGAGGAACTGAGACAGGACGAAGCGATCGCCGAGGCCGACACGCTGCTCCTCACCGTGCCGAACCAGCTCGGCGTCGCCTACAACGCCCACGTGATCGAGGCGATCCTGACCCACGTCGCGCCCGCGCTCGGCTGGCGGTGAAGAGGCGCAGGCGATGTCGGAGGGTAGGAAAAGCGGGCATTTCCTTGCCGCCAAGATCATTGGCATCCTCGACGATCAAAAATTGACCGTTCGCCGCGCCCATGAACTCACAGGCTTCGCGGCGGCAGCGCCGCACGTCGGCTGAACAGGCGAAAACCCAAAATTGGAAAGGTGAGGGCAGGCCGATCCTGACAGCGACCGCGCCCTACAGGTCCCGCTCTCCGCGGCTCGCGATCAGGCAGGCGGCCAGCGCCGTCCATCCCGTCTGGTGCGAGGCGCCGAGGCCTTCGCCGGTATCGCCGTTGAAATACTCGTAGAAGAGCGGGCGCTCGGTCCATTCGGAGCCGGGCCTGAACAGCGGGCTCGGCCCGTCCGCGGGCCTGCGGCCGTCGGCGCCCTTGAGGAACAGCCGATCAGCCTGCGCTCGATCTCGTCCGCCGCCGTCGCCGAGATGGCCGCGCTTTCCCGAGCCAGTCGGCAGCTCGATCGTGAAGTCGTCGCCGAGCACCGCGATGCAGCGCCCGCAGCGACTCGATCGCGAGAAGATTGAGCGGAAACCAGACCGGCCCGCGCCAGTTCGAATTGCCGCCGAACAGCGGAGTCGTCGATTCCGCCGGCTCGTAGTCGAGCCGCGTCTGGACGCCGCCGAAATCGAGGACAAGCGGATGGTCGCGATGATAGCGCGACAGCGAGCGCAGTCCGTAGGGCGACAGGAACTCGTTCTCGTCGAACATGCGCGCCAGAATGCGCTCGAAGTCGCGGCTTGTCGACGAGGCAGATGAGCTCGACGCGGCCGCCGCGGGTGAAATACCGCACAAAGCCGGTGAGGTGCGGGCATGTTGTCGATGAACCAGCGCGCCCGCTTTCGGAAGTTCGGCAGGCTTTCCCACAACGAGGTCGGGATCTGGACGGAGGCGAACACCGGCAGGAGCCCGACCATCGAGCGCGCCCGCACGACGACGGTCTCGCCGTTCGGTTGACGCGACACGATCGTAGAAGAAGCCGTCCTCATCGTCCCACAGCTCGTTCATCGCCGCGGCGATCGAGGCGAAATGCTCGAAGAACTTGATCGCGATGTCCTCGTAGGACCGATCGTGGTTGGCGAGGCGGAGCGCGATTTCCAGCATGTTGAGGCAGTATTTCGCCATCCAGGCGGTGCCGTCCGACTGCTCGAGCACGCCGCCGCCCGGCAGCGCCGCCGAGCGGTCGAACGGTCCGATGTTGTCGAGCCCGAGAAACCCGCCCTCGAACACGTTGTCGCCGAGCGCGTCCTTGCGGTTCACCCACCAGGTGAAATTGATCAGGAGCTTCTGGAAGACGCGCGCGAGAAAGTCGAAATCCTGGCCGCCGTCGATCCGGAACACCGTCAGCGCGGCCCAGGCCTGAACCGGCGGATTGACGTCGGCAAAGTCCCATTCGTAGGCCGGAAGCTGGCCGTTCGGATGCATGTACCATTCGCGAAACAGCAGGAGCAGCTGATGCTTCGCCGCCGACGGATCGATGTGGGCGAGCACGATGCAGTGGAAGGAGAGGTCCCAGGCGGCGAACCACGGGTACTCCCACTGTGTCCGGCATGGCGATGATGTCATGGGCGTTGAGATGGCGCCATCTGGCGTCGCGCCCTGTCAGGCGCTCGGCGGGAGGCTTCGGCTCGGTCAGGATCGCCGTCGAGCCAGCGGGCGATGTTGAAGTGATAGAACTGCTGGCTCCAGATCATGCCGGCGAAGGCCTGGCGCATGATCGCCGTCTCCTCTTCGGTCGCCTCGGGCGACCGCAGCGTGGCGTGAAACTCGTCGGCCTCGCGCCGGCGCGCGGCCATCACGTCCGCGAAACCTGCTGCCGAGATCGAGCGCGGTTCCAGCGTCGTCGCGCATCGAGCCGCAGCCGCAGTTCGACCTCGGCGCCCGACGCGACCGTGAGGCGGTAGCGCGCAGACATTTTTGTGCCGCGTCGTTCGGGATTGACGGTCGCGGCGCCCGAGACGACCGCGTCGTTGATTCCGTCCTTCGGATAGGGCGTCTCGGCCTTTCCGCCGTAGAGGAGCGGAACGTTGGTCTCGTTCTCGCAGAAGAGGAGTTCTGGCGGATGGCCGTCCGGATCGGGGCCGGCCGCCAGCCGCCAGGTCCGCCCAGGTTCCGTCCCTGGCGATCGCGATGGCTTCGTCGCCGCGCCTTGCGCCGCCGCCGCGGCGATGTCCGGCCGAGGCTCGCCTTCGTCCCAGCTCCAGCGGTTCCGCCACCAGAGCGTGGGAAGGACGTCGAGCGTCGCCGTCTCCGGGCCCGGCGTTGCGGATGCGGATGCGGACGCAGAGGTCGAGCGGCGCCGGCCTTCGCGTAATCGACGGCGATCCGCCACCAGCGGCCGTCGTCGAAGATCCCGGTATCGGCGAGCTCGAACTCGCGGTCGTTCCGGCTGCGGCGAGCGTTTTCCTCGCGCAGAAGCGCGTAGGGAAATTCAGCCTGCGGGTAATGATAGATCCAGCTCAGCCACGAGGCGGTGGGCGTTGCGTCCGTGTACCACCAGTATTCCTTGACGTCCTCGCCGTGATTGCCCTCGGGCCCGGTCAGGCCGAACAGACGCTCCTTGAGGAAGGGGTCGCGCCCGTTCCATAAAGCCAGCGCAAAGCAGAGCGTCTGATTGCGATCGCAGACGCCGGCGAGCCCGTCCTCGCTCCAGCGGTACGCGCGGGAGCGCCCGTGCTCATAGGGAAAGTATCGCCACGCGTCGCCGTTCGCGCTGTAGTCCTCCCGCACGGTTCCCCAGGCGCGCTCGCTGAGATAAGGACCGAACGCTTTCCAGAGGCCGGCGGTGTCGACGGTCGAACTCGGCGAGCCGAGCATGCTCGGCCGTGAGCGGCGCGTGACGTGGGGCCAGAAGGGTCGGACAAGCTTTTTCCTCCTGCCCAGGCGCTAGCGACGTCGATCTGGAGGGATCGCGCGTTACGAGATTAAGAAAAAAGGGGCGCTCGCGCGAGCGCCCCTTCCAATTTTTTGGACTCAGCCGGAACGGTCAGGCGGTCGAGTGCGCCTTGCGGTCGCAGCGCCGCCTGCGCCGCCGCGAGGCGCGCGATCGGGATGCGGAACGGCGAGCAGGAGACGTAGTCGAGATGCGCCTCCTCGCAGAAGGCGATCGAAGCCGGATCGCCGCCGTGCTCGCCGCACACGCCGAGTTTGATGTCGGGCCGCGTCGCCTTGCCGCGTTCGACCGCGATCTTGATCAATTCGCCGACGCCCACCGTGTCGATCGACACGAACGGATCGGCCGGCAGGATGCCCTTCGCCGTGTACATGCCGAGGAACGAGCCCGCGTCGTCGCGCGAAATGCCGAGCGTGGTCTGGGTGAGGTCGTTGGTGCCGAACGAGAAGAATTCGGCGCTCTCGGCGATCTCGCCCGCCCTCAGCGCCGCGCGCGGCAGCTCGATCATGGTGCCGACGTGATAGGGCACCGTGACCCCGGTCTCCTTGGCGACCGCCTCCGCCGCGGCGACGATGATCGGCTTGACCAGATCGAACTCCTGCTTGCCGAAGATGACCGGCAGCATGATCTCGGCCGTGACCGGCTTTCCGGTCTTCTTGCCGGCGTCGACCGCGCCCAGGAAAATCGCGCGCGCCTGCATCTCGGCGATTTCCGGATAGGCGATCGCCAGACGAATGCCGCGGAAGCCGAGCATCGGGTTGAACTCGTGCAGTTCGACCGAGCGGGCGCGCAGCTTCTCGGCGGGGACGCCCATGCGCCTTGGAGACCTCGTCGATCTCCTCGTCGGTCTTCGGCAGGAACTCGTGCAGCGGCGGGTCGAGCAGGCGGATCGTGACCGGCAGGCCGCTCATGATCTCGAACAGCTCCGCGAAGTCCTGCCGTTGCATCGGCAGAAGCTTGGCGAGCGCGGCGCGCCGGCCCTCCTCGGTCTCGGACAGGATCATCTCGCGCATCGCGACGATCCGGTCGCCCTCGAAGAACATGTGCTCGGTGCGGCAGAGGCCGATGCCCTCGGCGCCGAACGAGCGCGCGGTGCGCGCGTCGGTCGGCGTCTCGGCGTTGGCGCGCACCCTCATGCGACGGACCTCGTCGGCCCAGCCCATCAGCGTGCCGAATTCGCCGGTGAGCTCCGGCTTGATCATCGGCACGGCGCCGGCCATCACCTCGCCGGCCGCGCCGTCGATGGTGAGGATGTCGCCCTTCTTCAGCGTGACGCCGCCCGCGGTCATCGTCCCCTTCGACGTAGTCGATGCGGATCGAGCCCGCGCCGGAAACGCAGGGCTTGCCCATGCCGCGCGCGACGACCGCGGCGTGCGAGGTCATGCCGCCGCGCGTGGTCAGGATGCCCTCGGCGGCGTGCATGCCGTGAATGTCCTCGGGCGAGGTTTCGACGCGAACCAGGATCGTCTTGCGGCCCGCCTTGCTTGCGGCCTCCGCATCGTCGGCCGAGAATACGATCTCGCCGCTCGCCGCGCCGGGCGAGGCGGGCAGTCCGGTCGCGATCGGGGCGGGCTTGGCCTTCGGGTCGAGCATCGGATGCAGGAGCTGGTTGAGCGCGCTGGGCTCGACCCGCATGATGGCGTCCTCGCGGGTGAGCACGCCCTCGTTGGCCATGTCCACCGCCACCTTGAGCGCCGCTTTCGCCGTGCGCTTGCCGTTGCGGGTCTGCAGCATCCAGAGCTTGCCGCGCTCGACGGTGAACTCCATGTCCTGCAAATCCTTGTAGTGCTTCTCCAGGAGTTTCGTCGTCTCGACGAACTGCTTGAACACCGCGGGCATGAGGGATTCGAGCGAGGGCTTGTCGGAGCCGGCGGCCTTGCGGGCGACCTCGGTGATGTTCTGCGGCGTGCGGATGCCGGCCACCACGTCCTCGCCCTGGGCGTTGACCAGGAACTCGCCGTAGAGCGCGTTCTCGCCGGTCGACGGATTGCGGGTGAAGGCGACGCCGGTCGCCGACGTCTCGCCCATGTTGCCGAACACCATCGCCTGCACGTTGACGGCGGTGCCCCAGTCGGCGGGAATGTTGTTGAGCCGGCGATAAGTGATCGCGCGCTGGTTCATCCACGACGAGAAGACCGCGCCGATCGCGCCCCAGAGCTGGTCCTTGGGCTCCTGCGGGAACGGCTTGCCGGTCGCCTCCTCGACTTTGGCCTTGTATTCGACGATGACCTTGCGCCAGTCGTCGGCCTTGAGGTCGGTGTCGAGCGTGTAGCCCTTGCCGTCCTTGTAGTGCTCGAGGATGTCCTCGAAATTGTGGCTGTCGACGTCGAGCACGACGTTCGAATACATCTGGATGAAGCGGCGATAGCTGTCGTAGGCGAAACGCTCGTCGCCGGACGTCTTGGCGAGCGTGACGACCGAGGTGTCGTTGAGGCCGAGGTTGAGGACGGTGTCCATCATGCCCGGCATCGAGGCGCGCGCGCCCGAGCGGACCGAAAGCAAGAGCGGATTGGCGGCGTCGCCGAAGACGTGGCCGGTCTGCTTTCCGACCTCCGCGACCGCAGCGTCGACCTGCGCCGCGAGATCGGGCGGGTAGGTCTTGCCGTTGTCGTAGAAGTAGGTGCAAAGCTCGGTGGTGATGGTGAAGCCGGGAGGCACCGGCAGGCCGAGATGGGCCATTTCGTGCAGGTTCGCGCCCTTGCCGCCGAGCAGATTTTTCATTTCCCCCCGTCCTTCCGCGCGCTCGGCGCTGAAGGAATAGACCCATTTCGTCATTGTTCGCTCCTCACAAGAGCGCGGCCGCCACGAAGCTCAGCTCCGCGCGTGCAGTCCCAGACCGAAACTCACCCAGCCGGCCCCGTGGAACAGAAGGTCGACGCCGAGCAGGGTTCCCAATCACGTAGACGCTGTCCATCGGCCAGTGGCGTGACGATGACCAGGCCCAAAAGAATTGTGACCGTCGCTGCAACGAATATCAGCAGCCGGGGCTGAACGGGCGGTAGCCGAAAGGCTAAGACGAAGCGCACGACGCCGGCGGCGATGAGGCCCGCGCCGAGCAGAAGCGTCAGAACGACCGAGGCGAGGACGGGATTGACGATGCAGATCACGCCGGCGGCCAGATAGAGAACGCCGCCGATCACCCACAGGAAGAACAGGCCCCATGTCCGGGAATGCATGCCGATGGCGATCTCGGCCGCGCCCGCGATCAGGAACAGCACGCCGTTCAGCGTCACCGTCGCGATGGTGGCGACGAGCGAAAAGACGAGCGCCGCGAAGCCGAGAACCACCAGCAGCACGCCGAATGCGGTGATCGACGGCCCATTTTCCCTCGAGGCGTTCGATCGCCTGCCCGAGGCTGTGCGTCGATGTCCCGGCGTTCGACATGGCTTGCGCGCTCCTTCCCGCCGTTCCCGCCAGCTCAGCGCGATCGTTTGAGTTCGCCGAGCACCTGCGCGGCGTATTCGACCATCGGCACGATGCGGCCGTAGTTCAGTCGCGTGGGGCCGATGACGCCGAGGACGCCGGCGATCCGATGGTCGCCGCCGCGCAGAGGCGCAGCGATCATCGACGATCCGGACAGCGAGAATAGCTTACTCTCGGAGCCGATGAAAATCTTGACCCCGTCGCCTGTTTCGGCGCGATGCAGGAGTTCGATGACGTCGGTCTTGGTCTCGAGGTCCGCGAACAGCGTTCGAATCCGTTCGATGTCCTCCGCCGCCCGCACGTCGCCGAGCAGATTGGCCTGCCCGCGCACGATCAGCTGGTCGCGCGCCTCCGACGCGCCGGCCCAGGAAGCGAGGCCGGCGTCGACCAGCCGGGCCGCGATCGCGTCGAGTTCGCCGCGCGCGCGAAGGCGCTCGGACTCGATTTCCGTCGTGACCTCCGACAGCGTGCGCCCGCGGATTCGGGCGTTCAGATAGTTGCCGGCCTCGACGAGCGCCGAGGCCGGCAGCCCGGCCGGCGTCACGATCACGCGGTTCTCGATCGAGCCGTCCTCCGCCACCAGGATCGCCAGCGCCTTTTCCGGTTCCAGACGCAGGAATTCGACGTGCTTGAGCGATGGGTCGGACTTGGTCGTCAGCACGACTCCGGCGCCGCGGGTCAGGTCCGAAAGGATGCTGGTGGTCTCGGCCAGCGCGCCTTCGAATCCGCCGCCTTCCGCGGCGGCCCGCACCTGGCTGTCGATCCGCGCCCGTTCCTCCCGGCCGAGATCGCCGAACTCAAGCAGCGCGTCGACGAAGAAGCGCAGGCCCTGTTGGGTCGGAAGCCGCCCGGCGCTGGCGTGCGGGCGCGTAGATCAAGCCCGAGCTCCTCGAGGTCCTGCATCACGTTGCGGACCGAGGCGGGCGACAGCGAGATCGGCAGCATGCGCGACAAATGCCGCGACCCCACCGGCTCGCCGGTCGTCAGATACGAATTCGACGATGCGCCGGAAGATTTCGCGCGAACGAGCGTTCAAATTCGCGAGCGCGCCAAGTTCGGCGGCTGGGCGGTCGGCGGGGGAAGCCATGGCGCGGGGAACAATGGCGGGAAGGGCGGCGGCGCGCAAGGCGATCGTGCGCGCCCGATCGTCGCGGCCTGCGCTCGCCGGCGTGTCAGCCCGATTGCTGAAACGGATTGCCCGGCATTTTCTCGCTGCCGCCTAAAGTGCCGCCCTCGCCATCTCAGGACCCGTCGCCCCATGTCCGTCCGAAGCCCCGCACCGGCGGGCAAATTCTTGTCGATCAGCTCGTCGCCCAGGGGGTCGAGCGCGTCTTTTGCATCCCCGGCGAATCCTATCTCGCGGCGCTCGACGCGATGTATGACGCAGCAATCGAGCTGACCGTCTGCCGGCAGGAGGCGCGGCGCCGCGATGATGGCGCTGACCGAGGGACGGCTCACCGGGCGGCCGGGGATCTGCTTCGTCACCCGAGCGCCCGGCGCGACCAACGCCGCGCACGGCGTTCACATCGCCGAACACGACTCCGCGCCGATGATCTTGTTCATCGGCCAGGTCGAGCGGGCGATGCTGGGGCGAGGCGCGTTTCAGGAGATGGACTATCGCGCCGTCTTCGGATCGGTCGCCAAATGGGCGACCGAGATCGAAACCGCGGCGCAGATTCCCGAGGTCGTCCAGCGCGCATTCCATGTCGCCATGCAGGGGCGGCCGGGCCCGGTGGTGATCGCGCTGCCCGAGGACATGCTGCTCGAGAACGGCGGACGTCACCGATGCGCCCAAGGCGGTCGCGGTCCCGATCTGGCCCGGACTGACGCAGATGGCGGAACTGCAGAAGATGCTGTGGGCGGCCGAGCGGCCGATCGCCATCCTCGGCGGCCCCGGCTGGACCAAGCGTGCGAGCGCCGCCTTCGCCGCGGTTCGCGGAGCGGTTCGACATGCCGGTCGCGGGCTCGTTCCGCCGCGCCAGCGCTTTCGACGGCGAGCACGACAATTACGCCGGCGAGATCGGCCTGTCCGCCAATCCGAAGCTGAAGGCGCGGATCGAGAAGCGCCGACGTCGTCCTGCTGGTCGGCGGGCGCATGTCGGAGGCGGCCGCCCAAGGGCTACACGCTGTTCGACATTCCCGCGCCGCGCCAGCAGCTCATCCATGTCCACGCCGATCCGCTCGAAATCGGCCGCAATTATCACCCGACGCTCGGAATCGTCGCCACCTCGCCGGAATTCTGCGCCGCGCTCGAAGGCGTTGAGCCGCCGGCGACGATTCCGTGGTCGGCCGAGACGCGTCAGGCGCGCGCCGACTACCTCGCGTGGAGCGATCAGGCGCCGCCCAATCCCGGTCGCGTCCAGGTGAGCGAGATCATGTTCGCGCTCAGGCGGCGCGTTCCCGAGGCGATCTTCACCACCGGCGCGGGCAACTTCACGATCTGGGTCAGACCGCTTCCTGCGCTTCCGCCGGATCGAGCAGCAGCTCGGACCCACCTCCGGATCGATGGGCTTATGGATTGCCCGCGGCGATCGGCGCCGCCCGCATCTTTCCGGACAGGACCGTCGTCTGCTTCTCGGGCGACGGCGATTTCCTGATGAACGGACAGGAATTCGCGACCGCCGTGCAGTATGGCCTGCCGATCGTCGTCGTGCTGATCGACAACGGCCTCTACGGGACGATCCGCATGCATCAGGAGCGCGAGTTTCCGGGCCGGGTAATCGCCTCGACCTTAAGGAACCCCGACTTCGCCGCTTACGCGCGCGCCTTCGGAGGGCACGGCGAGACCGTTGAGGAGACGGCGGAATTCCTTCCCGCCTTCGAGCGCGCGCTTGGCTCGGGCCTGCCTTCGATCGTCCACGTCAAGATCGACCCGGAGGCGATTACGCCTGCGACCACGCTCAGCGCCATCCGCGCCGCTACGCTCGCCAAACGCTCCGGATTGTAAAGACGCCTGTTCGAAGAGGATGCGACGATGAATGTTGACGAGGCGCTGCGGCGGTTCGCCGAGGACGATCGCCTTCCGCGCGAAGCGATGGCGTGGGCGCTGGAGAATTGGCGGACGGCTTCGCCGCGCTTCATCGCGAGGTTGCGCGCCATTGCCGCGGGCAATGACCGGACCGACGGCGCCGAGGGTCAGCTCTTCACCATCCTGCATCTTTGCGGCCAGATGCGCGAGACCCGCGCCTATGAGCCGCTCTGCCGCCTGATTGCCGAGGACCCGGATCTCGAAGTCTGGCTTGGCGACGCCGTGACCGAGACGCTGCCCGGCATCCTGATCAACGTGTTCGACGGCGACGTCGCGCCGCTCTTGAGCGCGATCGAGTCGGCCGACGGAGACGAACTTGCCCGAGGCTCGACGCTGCTCGCGCTTGGCTACGTGGTTCGGTCGCAAGGCGCGCTCGACGACGAGGCGATGCGCGCATGTCTGCGTCGATTGCGGCGGGATGCGCGACCGCGCGAGATGCCGGGCTTCTGGTCCTGCTGGGCCGAGACGGCCGCAGCGTTGGGATACGAGGACCTGAAGATGGAGGTCGCCGTTCTGACCAAGGATGGGCTGCTCGACGCGATCGATTTCGGTCTCGAAGACTTCGACCGGATCGTCGAACTGGCGCGCGGCGACCCCTCCGGCTTCGCCGGCTTTCACAACCAGGACATCCGTCCGCTCGACGACGCCATCGGGACGCTCGAATCCTGGATCGGGGACGTGGACGAAGACGATATCTTCGAGTCCGACGAGAACGAGGATGTCACGGAGACGCAATCGTCCGGGGCGCCCTTCGTCAATCCCCTCCGTGATGTGGGCCGCAACGACCCGTGTCCCTGCGGAAGCGGCAAGAAATACAAAAAGTGCTGCCTCGCCGCCTGATCGGAGCCGCGGGGGCCGGGGTTCCGTGTCTCGTTCCGGCACGGATCGTGCGGCCGTCCGGCGCGGGAATTGCCGCTGCGTCAGCGTCATTTTGCGCCGGAGCATTCGCAGAACGTTCGCGTTCAAGGCCCGATTCCGCCCGAAAATGGCGCCCCGCGGCGCGGCATGACCCGTGCAACCCCTGGCTTCAGAAAGCAGAAAGGGTTGCGTCATGCTCATGGATCAGACGGTTGGAATCGCCACTTGGGACGCCGCGCTGGTCGCGCTGGGCGACATCGAAAATCCGCCGCGCGAAGTCCTGTCCTGGGCGTCGGCGAACTGGGACGATGCGTCGGCGCGGCTGATCGGGCGCCTCAGCCAGTTCGCCGCGGGCCGCCGTGACAAGGTCTCGGGTTCGGAAGCCTTTTATATCGCGCACCTCAGCGGGGAGAAGGGCGAAAACCGCGTCTATCCGATTCTCTGCCGGCTGATCGGCGAAGACCGGCATATCGCCGCATGGCTGGACGACGCCGTGACGGAGACCCTGCCGGGCATCCTCATTCGCGTGTTCGACGGCGACACGGTCCCGCTCCGCCGCGCGATCGAGTCGGAGAGGGGCGACGAATTCGCGCGCGCCTCCGCGCTCGCGGCGCTCGGCTATCTCGTCCGCGCCCGTTGCGCGATGACCGACGACGATATGCGCGGCTTTCTTCGCCGTATTCGCCGCGACATGGCGCCGCGCCGAGAGTCTGTCCTCTGGTTGACCTGGGCCGCGACGGTCGCGAGCCTCGGTTACAAGGACATGCGCGCGGAGGTCGCCGGCCTCAAGCGCGAAGGCTTAATCCCCGACGGGGATTTCAGCGGCGTGGACTTCGACCTGCGGATCGCGCTGGCGCAATCGGAGGCCTCGGGACTGGCGGCGTTCGAATACGATTTCGTCGCTCCGCTTGCCGACGCGACCTCCGCCATCCTGTCTTTGGCCGGCGCCGAGGCGGTCGCGGCGGGACGGCGGCTGCGAAGCCTTGCGGCGAAGCAGGACGGCAGCCGCTTCTGATTTCGAACGCGCCTTCAGCCCGGCGCATAGGAAGCCGGGTCGAGCGTCGGCGGTCGTCCGGCGAGCGCGAGCGCCGTCTCGCGGGGCGCGGTTCGTGCGACGATCCGGCCGCGGCGCAAGACGATGAGGCGGGTGGCTCGCAGCCGCACGGCCTCGATCGGATCGGCCGCCTGCAAGAGCACCAGGTCGGCGTTCGCGCCGGCCTGGAGACCATAGCCGTCGAGCCCGAGGATGCGTGCGGGAATTTCGGTCACCGCGTCGAACGTCCAGCGGATCGCCTCTCGGCTCGTCATCGGCGCGCCATGCACCGCCATGTGGGCGACGTCGAGCATGTCCGCCCCGCCCAGGCTGTACCAGGGGTCCATGACGCAGTCCTGACCGAGCGCGACCGGTATCCCGAGCGCGCGCATCTCTGCGACCCGGGTCAGGCCCCGGCGGCGCGGATAGGTATCGTGCCGTCCCTGCAGCGTCAGATTGATCAGCGGATTGGCGATCGCGTTGACGCCGCTTTCGGCGATCAGGGGCAAGAGTTTCGAGACGTAGTAATTGTCCATCGAATGCATCGAGGTCAGATGCGACCCGGTCGCCCGCGCGCCAAGGCCGAGCCGATGCGCCTCCGCCGCCAGCGTCTCGATGTGGCGCGACATCGGATCGTCGCTCTCGTCGCAATGCAGGTCCACCATCAGACCGCGCTCGGCCGCGATCTCGCAAAGCGCCTTCACCGAGGCGGCGCCGTCGGCCATCGTCCGCTCGAAATGCGGGATGCCGCCGACGACATCGACGCCGAGGTCGAGCGCGCGCTCGAGATTGCGGGCGGCGGAGGGCGAGCGCAGGTAACCGTCCTGCGGAAACGCAACGAGCTGCAGGTCGAGATAGGGCTTCACTTTCTTTTTGACTTCGAGCAGCGCCTCGACCGCGAGCAGGCGATCGTCGCAGACGTCGACGTGGCTACGGATCGCGAGCAGCCCTTGCGAGACCGCGAGGTCGCAATAGCGCAGCGCGCGTTCGACGACCGCTTCGCGCGTCAGCTGCGGCTTCAACTCGCCCCAGAGCGCGATACCCTCGAGCAGCGTGCCGGAGACGTTTAGACGCGGCGTTCCCAGCGACAGCGTCGCGTCCATGTGGAAGTGGCAGTCGACAAAGGGCGGAGACAGGAGAAGCCCGCGCGCATCGATCGTCTCGCGCGCCTCGGCCTGGAGGCTGGGTCCGATCGCGGCGATCCGGCCGGCGGCGATCGCGACGTCCTGTCCCTTGCGGCCGTCGGGGAGCGTGGCGTTGCGGAAGATCAGATCGAAAGCCATCGCGCGCTCCTCGACCGGCCGCTAATCGACGCTGACGCCGCTCTGACCGGATTCCCCGTAAGTGGGGCTCGGATAACGGTTCGAGGTAAAGCGAATAATCAAAACGGCAAGCGCCAGGATCAGGGTCGAGACGGCCAGAATCAGGATCTCGAGATCGGCGCCCGACTGCTCCTGGACGAAGCCGATCATGTGCCGGGTGAGCGCGGTGATGCCGACATAGAGCAGGAAGCGGACCGGCATGTGGTTGGTGCGAAAATAGATGCCCACCATCGAGCCGATTTCGAGATAGATGAACAGGAGCAGCAGGTCCTCGATCGAGGGCGAGCCCTTCTGGATCATCCCGTAGAAGGTTGACCAGGCCGCCCAGACGGTCGCGGCCCCGATCGCAAACAGGCCCAGGAGGTGGAACAGCTCGGTCAGGAACAGCCCGACCGGATCGGCCATCGCCCGCATCTTCTTGTCCGCCGACCTGATCGGGTGCTTCGGGTCGGCCATTTCGTCCACCTGTCTTCCTGCTCGCGCTCACTCGGAGAGACGGTTCCGACGCGCAATCGCTGATTTATACAGCGGGACGCGGGTCTGTCGAAGTCAATCTCCCGCTCGACCTTCGGCCTGTGCCCGAAAGCCGATCTGAAGCGCCCGGGGCGACCGCGCTCTTCGCCGTCACTTGATCTCGTAGCAGTTGACCAACGTGCGTGGGCTGCGCGTCACGTCGAACAGAACGCCGCATTGAACCAGCGCGTCGACGCCGGGATGGCGGAAAAGTATGAGGGAGGTGCGGTTGTCGTAGCCGCTTGCGTAGCCGGCGATCTCCCATCCCTCCGCCATCAGCCCGTGGACGGTCAGAGGCGGCTCGTCGGCCGTTGCGTCCAAAAGCTTGGCCAAAACAAAGGCCAAGCCAAGCCCCAGGCGCATGAGCCGACCTCTGGAACCGATCTTGCGCATCGCTTCGCCTTGCTTCCCGCCGCCGCGCCTGATATTTCCCGCGGCCAATTTGCTTCCGACAAATCCAAGGATTTCGTATGGCCGCGCGCCAGTTCATCTACCATATGCAGGGCCTGACCAAGACTTGGCCGGGCGGCAAGAAGGTGTTGGAGAACGTTAACCTCTCCTTCTACCCGGACGCCAAGATCGGCGTGCTCGGCGTCAACGGCTCGGGCAAATCGACGCTTTTGAAGATCATGGCGGGGCTCGACACGGAATTCGCCGGCGAGGGCTTCGTCGCCGAAGGCGCGCGGGTCGGCTATCTGCCGCAGGAGCCCCATCTCGAACCGGACCTCGACGTCAAAGGCAACGCCATGCTTGGAGTCAGGGACAAGCAGGCGATCCTCGACCGCTACAACGAACTCGCGATGAACTATTCCGACGAGACGGCGGACGAAATGACCAGGCTCCAGGACGAGATCGAAGCCAAGGGCCTGTGGGATCTCGAAAGCCAGGTCGAGCAGGCGATGGACGCGCTCGGCTGCCCGCCTGACGACGCGGATGTGACCACGCTCTCCGGCGGCGAGCGCCGACGCGTCGCGCTTTGCCGGTTGCTGCTCGAAAAGCCAGAACTGCTGCTGCTCGACGAGCCCACCAACCATCTCGACGCCGAGACGGTCAATTGGCTCGAAGGGCATTTGCGCGCCTATCCCGGCGCCATCCTGATCGTCACCCACGACCGCTACTTCCTCGACAACGTAACGGGGTGGATCCTCGAGCTCGATCGCGGCCGCGGCATCCCCTACGAGGGCAACTATTCTTCCTGGCTGAAGCAGAAGCAGAAGCGCCTCGAGCAGGAAAACCGCGAGGACGTCGCCCGCCAGCGCGCGCTCGCCGAGGAAAGCGAGTGGATCGCCGCGTCGCCGAAAGCCCGACAGGCCAAATCCAAGGCGCGCATCCAGGCCTATGAGGAACTGGTCAGGAAGAGCAGCGAGAAGGCGCCGACCACCGCCCAGATCATCATCCCGATCGCGGAGCGGCTCGGGAACAACGTTATCGATATCGAGGGTCTTTCAAAGGGGTACGGCGACCGCCTCCTGATCGACAACCTGTCGTTCAAGCTGCCGCCCGGCGGCATCGTCGGCGTGATCGGCCCCAACGGCGCCGGCAAGACCACGCTCTTTCGCATGATCACCGGGCAGGAAAAGCCCGATTCCGGGACGGTCAAGGTCGGGGAGTCCGTGCAACTCGGCTATGTCGACCAGTCGCGCGACGCGCTCGACGCCAAGAAGACCGTATGGGAGGAAATCTCCGGCGGCCTCGACATCATCACGCTGGCCAAGCGCGAGATGAACTCGCGCGCCTACTGCGGCGCCTTCAATTTCAAGGGCGCCGACCAGCAGAAGAAGGTCGGCATGCTCTCGGGCGGCGAGCGCAACCGCGTGCATCTCGCGAAAATGCTCAAGAGCGGGGCGAACCTGCTGCTGCTCGACGAACCAACCAACGACCTCGACGTCGACACGCTTCGCGCGCTGGAGGAGGCGCTGCTCGACTTCGCCGGGTGCGCGGTGATCATCAGCCACGACCGCTTCTTCCTTGACCGCATCGCCACCCACATGCTCGCCTTCGAGGACGACAGCCACGTCGAATGGTTCGAGGGCAATTTCGGCGACTACGAGGAGGACAAGAAGCGGCGGCTGGGCATCGACAGCGTGATCCCGCACCGGCTGAAGTACAAGAAGTTTTCGAGGTGAGGGGCTGCGAAAAGGCCGCCGATCCTCGCGCCTAACCCAGAACGACTTCGACGTCCGCGTCGCCTCCGCGAAGTCGGGCGTCAAACGTCGCAAGCGTGGCCCGGCGCTTTTGGCGCTCGCCTGAGCAGCGCGTCCGCCGCCGCGAGCTTGGTCGAGAAGTCGCGGACGATGCGCTCGGCCTCTCGGACATCTGGAGCGGCGTGGCTCACGCGTTCGCAATTGGCGCGCATGACGTCGAAGTCCAGTAAGGCGTCCCCGACCGCAGATCGAGTGAGCCTTCCGGCGCGCTGGCCAGCGATGGCCAAAATGCGTTTCGGCCCCAAGACGCAAGGCGGCGACCTATCCCACCTTTTCGGCCAGCCACATCTTGATCAGCGACTGATACGGCACGTCGCGTTTGTGGGCGGCGATCTTGATCTGCTCCAGGAGGCTAATCGGAAGGCGCAGCGAGATCGCCGTCGTGCTTGGCTGGAGGTTTGGCAGCCGGACGCGTTCCGCGCGACTCCAGTCGAGGTCGGCGCCGAGTCCGTACGTTCCCAAAAGGCGCGCTCTTCCGGCTCGTTGGCGAAAGAGGGGACGGCTTTACGCGCTCTGCTCATAGACGGCCCTTTCCTTAACGCTCATGTCTCGCGCCGAGATGACTCTGATCAACGTATCTCCCTGGCGCAGCGTGAGCGTAACGTGCAATCGCCGCATCGCGTTCGTTCGTCCAAGCGCGTGAAACCGTGGCTCGCTGGCGCTGTGACGAACATCCTCAAGCACAAGCAGAGGCTCGTTGAAAAACGGCTGCTCCGCTTCTGCGCGAGTGACGCCATGCTTGTCGACGCTCTTGCGTTCGTTGCCGGCGTCCCAGTCGAAGCCAACGACGCGGGTCCAGTCAAGCATCGACGTATATTGTTGTAATATACGAAAAACGTCAAGCGGTCGGCATTGGCGAATTTTTGCCCTTTCCAGTTCTCCCGTCCCAGACCAAAATCGCCGCCGCAAGGATCGACGACGGCCGGGGCGGCGTTCGCGCAACGCCGGACTTCGAATGGAGAAGACACGCCATGGACAACGCCACGCGCGACAAGATCCTCGCCATACTCGGGGGCGCAAACGAGATGACGATCGCAACCGTGCGGCCGGACGGGTTTCCGCAGGCGACCACGGTCAGCTACGTCCACGACGGGTTCACCCTCTACTTCGGCACGTCGGCGCATTCGCAGAAGGCGCGCAACATCGGGCTGAGCGACAAGGTCTCTCTGACGATCAACCTGCCCTATGACCGGACAGAGGAGATCCTCGGCCTGTCGATGGGCGCGCACGCCGCGCGCGTCGACGACGCGGCCGAGATCGCCCACGTTGGCGCGCTGATGCTCGCGCGCTTTCCGGAAGGCGCTGATTTCGGGCCGGACGAGGACGACACGATCGCCATCTTTTCGGTCAAGCCCGTGGTCATCTCCGTGCTCGACTATCGCCACGGCATCGGCCACACCGAGTTCGTGACCCTTTAGCGCGACATAGGGGGAACCCCGTCACACGATCTCGATCGCTCGCCGACCTCATCGGCCTCGACATCGTGGAGACGCTCTACAACGGCTTCAACGATTCGAAGCTCCGGCATGATGGAGAAGCTGCGAGCAAAAGTGATCGGGGCGCCTCCTCGCCGGGCGCCTCTGCCGCCGGCGCAAACAGCTTGCTGCCCGCACTCTTCTCCGCCAGGATGTGATCTTCGTCACACTGTTCACCGATCAGGGAGCGCCTCTTGGCGGCTACGCGGCCTCAAGACCTCCCGCGACGCCCTTGCACGGCGTTCGTGTACGGACTAAGTTCATTGAACTAAGTTTAATTCGAAAACGCTGATGCTGACCGTTAACATCCACGAGGCGAAGACCCATCTCTCCCGACTTGTCGAGGCCGCCGCACGAGGGGAGCCATTCATCATCGCAAGGGCCGGCAAGCCCCTCGTCAAGGTCGTTCCGATCGAGGCGGCCGCCCCCCGCCGTCTCGGCTTCATGCGCGGCGAATTCACCGTGCCCGACGACTTCGACACGATGGACCAGGCGGAAATCGAAAAGCTGTTCAACGGCGACGAATGAAACTCCTCCTGGACACTCACATCCTGCTTTGGGGCGCGGCCGAGCCGGAAAGGCTTCCGATGTCGGCCGTTTCCCTTATCGAGGATCCCGATAACGAAGTCGTTTTCAGCGCCGTGAGCCTCTGGGAAGTCGCGATCAAAAGCGCGCGTGGACGGCAAAACTTTCGCGTTGACCCGGGGCTCCTCCGTCGAAACCTGTTTGACAACGGCTATCTCGAAATTCCGATGACGGGATCGCACGCGGCGGCTCTCGCCGCTCTCCCGCCAATCCATAAGGACCCGTTCGACCGCATGCTTGTCGCACAAGCGACCGTCGAGCGGTTGACGCTTGTAACGGCCGACCCGACTGTCGCGAAGTATCCAGGCCCGGTTCGACTGGTTTGAAGTTGCTCCGGCCCGCGTGTCGCGCCGAGTCATCCGAGCACTTGGATGTAGGGCCGCGCAACGTTCTTGGGAGGTTCGTCTTGGCGGCCTTGAGTCTCGCGTTTTCGCCGCGCTTCATTGTCCTGACGCTCGTCGCGCTTCTGGCGGTCCTGTGCTTCTTGCTGCTCGGCGCGGGGGCCCTGCCCGCAGCGTCCGGCTTTCTCGTCGCCGGCTCGCTCATACTCAGCGCTTTAACCGTTTTGGGCGTCCACGACCTCGTCCAGACGCGGCACGCGATCCTGCGCAACTACCCGATCTCGGCCCATCTGCGCTTCATCCTGGAAGAGATCCGGCCGGAGATGCGGCAGTATTTCTTCGAGAGCGAGACCGACGGACTGCCGTTCTCGCGCACGCAGCGCGCAGTCGTCTACCAGCGCGCCAAGATGACGCTCGACAAGCGCCCGTTCGGCACGCTGCGCGACGTCAACGCCGCAGGGTACGAATGGCTCCGGCATTCGATCGCGCCCAAGCCCGTCGCGACCGAGGACTTCCGCATCACGGTCGGCGGCCCGGATTGCGCGAAGCCCTATTCGCTGTCCGTCTTCAACGTCTCGGCGATGAGCTTCGGCGCCTTGAGCGCCAACGCGATCCGCGCGCTCAGCAAGGGCGCGGCGCGGGGCGACTTCGCCCACGACACCGGCGAGGGCGGCTACAGCCCCTATCATCGCGAGGGCGGCGGCGACGTCATCTGGGAGATCGGCTCGGGCTATTTCGGCTGCCGCACGCCGGACGGTCGCTTCGATCCGGAGACATTCCGCACGGTCGCGGCGAACGAGCAGATCAAGATGATCGAGATCAAGCTGTCGCAGGGGGCGAAGCCCGGCCATGGCGGCGTGTTGCCAGCCGCGAAAGTGACCCCGGAGATCGCCGCGATCCGCGGCGTCGAGCCCGGAAAGGACTGTGTCTCGCCCGCCGGCCACAGCGCCTTTTCAACCCCGCTCGAACTCGTCGGCTTCATCGCCGGATTGCGCGAGCTTTCGGGCGGCAAGCCGGTCGGCTTCAAGCTCTGCGTCGGCCACCCCTGGGAATTTCTCGGCGTCTGCAAGGCGATGGTCGAGACGGGCTTCTATCCCGACTTCATCGTGGTCGACGGCATGGAGGGCGGCACCGGCGCGGCCCCGCTCGAATTCGCCGACCATCTCGGGCTGCCGATGCGCGAAGGCCTGGTTTTCGTGCGCAACGCGCTGATCGGGATCAACGCGCGCGAGCGCGTACGGATCGGCTGCTCCGGCAAGATCGTCAATGGCTTCGACATGGCGCGCGCCCTCGCGCTCGGGGCGGACTGGTGCAACGCGGCGCGCGGCTTCATGTTCGCGCTCGGCTGCATCCAGTCGATGAGCTGCCACACCGATGGATGCCCGACCGGCGTGGCGACCCAGGACAGGACGCGCGCGCGTGCGCTCGTGGTCGAGGACAAGGCGGAGCGGGTGCGCCACTACCACGCCTCGGCGCTGCATGCGCTCGCCGAGCTCACCGCCGCCGCCGGGCTCGACCAGCCGCGGGACTTCCGGCCGGACCATTTTTCCCGCCGGGTCAGCGCGACCGAGTCGATGACCTACGCCGAACTTTACCCCGTGCTCAAGCGCGGCGAACTCCTCTCCGGCGCCCACGACACGCGCTGGCGCGACGCCTGGGAAATGGCGCGCTCGGACTCCTTTGCGCCGGCTTCGACTTAGGGACCTTGCAGTTCCACCGTCACCCCGTTCGGATCGGCGAGGAAACTCTGACGGATGCCGGTCGCCACCTGCCGGCGCGGAGGCGTGTAGCGCACGCCCAGTCGGTCGAGCCGTTTCAGCGTCTGGTCAAGGTCGTCGCAGGCAAAGGCAACGTGGTCGACGGCGGCCCCGGCGCCTTCGTCTCCTGAGGTCCCGACCGTTAGGTGAACGATCGGCCGCTCGCCATCGTAGAGCCACGCCCCGGCGAAGCCGAACGGCGGCCGCCACCCCTCCGTGAGACCGATCGCGTCGACATAGAAGGCCACCGTTTCCTCGAGGTCGCGCGCGCGAATGTTCACATGGTGAAGAGATGCGGCCACGTCGGTCTCCGTTCGCCCCGCCTCTAGATAGCGAATCCGGGCCAACCGCGCCACGGGGAGGCCTTCCCAGGGAGAATTGACCTAATGCCGCCAGAGTTCGGGCGTATTCAGTTAACGCCGGGTAAACTCGGCGACGCAACGCCGAACGGGGACGTTCAGAATAAGGGCGGGCGATGGGAGGACTTGATGAGCGGCCATACGGTTGTTCAATCCCGAGGCGATTCGGCGCTTAAGGCTGATGTGGCGAACGGTCACGGCGCGGCGGCGCAAAAGCTGCGCAGGGTGGTCAAGCGCGAGGCGATCTCAACCCTGCTGTTCGAGGGCCGGCAGCGTCCTTGGGTGCACGAGGATGCGGCGAGGGCGAGCAAGCGCCGGAGCCTGATCGACGACAATCCTGCTTCCGGCTGAAGCCGGCCGCCCGACGAAAGACACCGTCCGCCGCATGGCGTATGGTGCGCCCCGGTCCTTGAGGATCGGCGGGGGCGTGAGGCATGGCCAACGAACGCTGGCGCAAAAGGCATCTCGGCGACCGACGGCTGGCGCCGGAAACCTTGATGATGGGCTACGGCTACGACCCGTTCCGGTCGGAGGGGTCGCTGAAGCCGCCGGTCTTTCACACCTCGACCTTCGTTTTCCGCACCGCCGAGGCTGGGAAGGAATTTTTCGAACTGGCTTACGGCCTGCGCGCCAAGCGGCCGAACGAAGAGCCGGGCCTGATCTACAGCCGGATCAACAATCCCGATCTCGAGATGCTCGAGAACCGGCTGGCGATCTGGGACGAGGCGGAGGACAACCTCGTGTTCGCCTCGGGCATGGCGGCCATCTCGACCACGCTCTGGGCCTATGCGCGGCCGGGTTCGGCGATCGTTCATTCCGGGCCCGTGTACGGCGGCACGGACTTCCTCCTGAACAGGATCCTGCCGCAGTTCGGGGTGACGCCGGTTGCGTTCCCTGCCGAGGGCGGAAGCGCGGCCATGGAGGCCGCGGTCGCTAAGGCGCGCGCGCTCGGCCCTGTCGCGGCGCTCTTTCTCGAGACGCCCGCCAACCCGACCAACGGCCTTGTCGACATCGCCCGCGCCAGGCAGTTGGCCGACGGGCTCGGCGGACCCGAGGGACGGCCGACGGTGGTGATCGTCGACAATACCTTCCTCGGGCCGCTGTTCCAGACGCCCACAGCCCACGGCGCCGACCTTGTCGTGACCTCGCTCACCAAGTACGTCGGCGGCCACTCCGATCTCATCGCCGGCGGCTGTTCGGGAACGGCGGCGGCGCTCGATCCGGTTCGCGGCATGCGCACCATCCTCGGCACGATGTGCGATCCCCAGACCGGTTGGCTGCTGATGCGATCGCTGGAAACGCTGAAACTCCGCATGACCGCATCGGCCGAGGGCGCGCGCAAGGTCGCGGGCTTCCTCGCCGGCCATCCACGGGTCGCCTCGGTCTGGTATCTGGGATTCCTGCCGGAGGATCACCCGGACCGGCCGCTGTTCGAGCGGCAGTGCAAGAGCCCGGGTTCGACCTTCGCCTTCGAGGTCAGGGGAGGCGAGAAGGAAGCGTTTGCGGTGCTGAACCGGCTCGACGTGATCAAGCTCGCGGTCAGTCTCGGCGGAACCGAGACGCTGGCCTCGCACCCCGCGTCCATGACCCACTCCGACATCGCGCCCGAGGAGCAGATGCGGCTCGGGATCACGCCGGCCCTGATCCGGCTGTCGGTCGGGATCGAGAATCCCGACGATCTCATCGCCGATCTCGATCAGGCGCTTGCAGGATAAGGGAACCGCAAGGTCTGGATCGACCGGCATCGCGCCCGGAAGTTAACCGCCGCTTGCGCCGCCATGCCTTCTCCACGTCCGGTGCGGGCGTTCCGAGGAGACGGAAACCGTGATGCGCGGCGCCTCCGCGAGCAGATGGTGAACCCGGTCGATGAGCATCTCGTCAGCGTTGCTCACCCGTTCGCGCAGATGCATGAACTCGAGCCAGGATTCGACCGCGAATGTCTCGAGGAAGCGCCCGTCATCGGCGACGTCTTCGTAAACCCCCCAGGCGTAGCCTCCATCGCGCCTCCGCGCGTGCCCCAGTTCGTCGATTGCGCCGAGAAATCCCTGCGCGATTGCCGGCGTCGACCCGGTACTCAACCATCGCAAGCACCGGCCCCCGGTTGTTTTCGACATTGCGGGGAATCGCGGGCGCCCGCCAGTGCGTCGCCGGGGAGAAATCGAGTCCGACGCCGGTCTGAAGTTTCCACCGCCCGGTCAGCGGAAGGACGAGAATGAGGCACGCCGCCGCGGCGTAATAGGCGATCGGCAGCCCCTCCATGGCGGAGAGTTTCCCCCAGATCGCGGCTGCCGACCGTGGTCGCGCCGAAAATGAAGGTCAGGAAGACAGCGAGGCCGCGCCCGCGCGCCCAATCCGGCAGCGCCACCTGCGCGGAGACATAAAGCTTTGTCAGCGCCACGGTCCAGGAGGCGCCGCCGAGTAGGCAAGCGCAAATCGCCGTGATCGGCTCGCGCGCAAGCCCGAACAGGATGAGCGACAATGCGGCGCCGACAGACCCGACCGCGACGAGCCGGTCGGGGCCGAGTTCGTCCTTCACCCATGTCAGCGCCATCGATCCCAGGACGGCGCCGACTCCGATAGCGCCGAGGAGAATGCCGTACATTTGCGGGCCCCCCGATATCTGGTCTCGGGCCAGAAGCGGCAGAAGCGCCATGAAGGCGCTGGCGAACGGGAAGAAAGCGAGCACGCGCATCAGTGTCGCGCGCAGCCACTCGTTGTTGAGGGCATGGCGAACGCCCGCGCGAACCGCGCTGACCAGGCGCTCCGCGGGCAGGCTCTTGGAAGCGTTCCGAGGCCTCCTCCACCACAGCAAGGCTGCGATAATCACGACATTGCTGGCCGCGAAAATCCAGAAGGGGACGGCGATGCCCGCCGCCGCGATGACCAGACCGCCGAGCGCGGGGCCAGCGGCGCGCCCGATGTTGAAACCGACGCCGTTCATGGCTATCGCGTTATCGAGGTCCTCCTTGGGCACAAGGAGGGGAATCGTTGCTCCCCACGCGGGGGAGGTCAGCGCCCCGCCCACGCCGAGAAGGAAGGTCGTCGCCAGCAGGAGCGTCGGCGTCGCGAGGCCCAGCGAAACGAGGCCGGCGAAGATCGCGGATACCGCGAGAATCGCGACTTCGACCGCGATCAGCAGTCGACGGGAATCGATGACGTCCGCCAGGGCGCCCGCCGGCAGGGTGAACAAAAACAGCGGGAAGCTGACGGCGACCTGAACCAGGGACACGGTCATCGGATTGGCGTCGAGGCTGGTGATCAGCCAGCCGGACGCGGTGTCGAACATCGCGGCCCCGACGTTCGCGAGCACGCTCGCGGTCCAGATGACCGTGAAGGCAACGGAGCTGAAGGCGCCCCATCGCGAGGGAGCGGGCCCGTTCGGGGCGGCAGACGTTGTCAGGACTGCGGTCAAGCTTGTCTCCTCTCACGGAGCCTGAAGACGCGAAGACTTCGAAGCGACGTGCCCGGGCGATCTCTGAGGGTCGATACCAGAAAGGCGTGGAGTCAAGCCAGTTGCCCCTAGGCTCGCGCCGCCGATCTTGGCTGGCCGCCAAAACTATGATAGAAACAAAGCATGAACATAGCAAAGGAAGCGGACGGGCTTCACCGCAAGCTGGCGATCCTCGCGGACGCCGCCAAGTACGACGCCTCCTGCGCCTCCTCGGGCGCCAGCGGCCGCAACTCCCGCGACGGCAAGGGCCTGGGCTCGACGACCGGCTCGGGCATCTGCCACGCCTACACGCCGGACGGGCGCTGCGTTTCGCTGCTCAAAATCCTGCTGACCAACTTTTGCGTTTACGATTGCGCCTATTGCGTCAACCGCGTGTCGAGCGACACGCCGCGCGCGCGCTTCAAGGTCGAGGAGATCGTTTCCCTGACGCTCGGCTTCTATCGCCGCAACATGATCGAGGGACTGTTCCTCTCCTCGGGCATTGCGAAGTCCGAGGATCACACCATGGAAGAGATGGTCAGGGTCGCGGAAACGCTGCGGCGCGATCACATTTTTCGCGGCTACATCCACCTGAAGACGATCGCCGGCGCGTCGCAGGACTTGATCGAGCGAGCCGGCCGTGCGGCCGACCGGCTCTCGGTCAATGTCGAATTGCCGACCGACGAGACGCTCGCGCGCCTCGCGCCCCAGAAGGACGCCGGCGTGATCCGCACTGCGATGGGCGGTCTTCGTCTGCGCCTCGAAGAGGCGAAGGAAGAGAGGCGCAAGACCCCGAAAGCGCCCCGTTTCGCACCGGCAGGCCAAAGCACCCAGATGATCATCGGAGCGGACGAGGCGCGGGACCGGGACATCATCGCACGCTCCGCTTCGCTCTATGCGTCGTATCGCTTGAGGCGCGTCTATTTTTCCGCGTTCAGCCCGATCCCTCACGCATCGCAAAATCTTCCCCTGCGCCGGCCGCCGCTGATGCGCGAGCACCGTCTTTATCAGGCCGACTGGCTGATGCGTCACTACGGCTTTGCGGCCGAGGAAATTCTGGACGGCGCCGGCGACGGCATGCTCGACCTCGAACGCGATCCGAAGCTCGCCTGGGCGTTGCGCAACCGCGGCCTTTTCCCAGTCGACGTCAACCGCGCCCCGCGCGAAACGCTGCTGCGCATCCCCGGAATCGGCGCGCGCGTGGTGACGCGCATTCTCAATGCGCGCCGCCACGTGACGCTGCGCCTCGACGATCTTCAGCGGCTCGTGCAATCGCTGGAGGCCGTCCGACCGTTCGTGGTGACGCCCGACTGGCGACCGACCGCACTCATCGACTCCGCCTCGCTCGGCAAGCGGCGCCTGCGTTCCGACGCCGCGTCAGCCCGATTTGTTCGCGTGAGCGGACGAGCGCCGTGAAAGTCGTTCGACTCCAGGACGAGGTCGATTTCGAGGGATTTCGAGCGGCCGCGCGCTCCGCGGCGGCGCGAGGCGTTCGACCGGAGGCGATCCGCTTTCTTGCCGGCTGCGACGGCGAAGACGATCTCTTGTCGGAGCCTGACGGCTTTGTTTCTGCGGAAACCACCCTATCGCCCTTTCGTGTGCCGAGGCGCTTTGTCGAGATGGCGGATTGGGTGTGCCGCCATCGCGACCCCGCCCGCTACGATCTGCTCTATGGCGCCCTGTTTCGCCTGCGCGACAATGCTCGCTTTCTCGAGATCGCGAGCGACCCGCTGGTGCGGCGGCTGGAAGGCATGGAGCGAGCCGTGCGCCGAGACCGCCACAAGATGACGGCTTTCGTCCGCTTTCGGGAAATCGAAGCGCCGGACGGTCTGCGGTTCCTCGCCTGGTTCGAACCGCAGCACTTCATCGAAGAGCTGGCGGCTTCCTTCTTCGTCGACCGGTTCGCCTCGATGCGGTTCGCCATCCTCACGCCGCGCGCTTCCATTTTGTGGGACGGCGAATTGCGCTTTGGCCCCGGCGGCCGCGCCCAGGATGCGCCGCCGCTCGATTCCTTCGCGGACGCGTGGAACGTCTATTACCGTTCGATCTTCAATCCCGCGCGGCTGATGAAGCGCGCGATGCTGAAGGAGATGCCGAAGCGCTATTGGGCCAATCTCCCGGAGACGCGGCAGATCCCGGCGCATGGCGGACGGCGCGCAAAAGCGCGAGAGGACGATGCTGGCGACCCGCCCGGTAGCCGCCGACCCCGGGGCTCAACGCATCGCCGCCCGATTCGTCGGAAGCCGACGGCCTCAGCCGCCAGCCGACGCCTACGAAGCACTCTTGCGCGAGGCCAAAGCCTGTCGGTCCTGTTCGCTCGCGAACTCAGCGACGCAAGTCGTGTTCGGCGAAGGGCCGATAGGCGCCCGGGCGATTTTCGTTGGCGAGCAGCCCGGCGATCAGGAGGATTTGGCGGGGCGTCCTTTCGTCGGCCCGGCCGGCGTGTTGCTGCGGTCGGCGCTGCGCGACGCCGGATTCGCGAAGTCCGAGTGTTACCTGACCGGCGCCGTCAAACATTTCAAATTCATGCCCCGCGGCAAGCGCCGGATCCACAAGACGCCGAGCGCCGGCGAGATCGACGCGTGCCGCTGGTGGCTCGACCGCGAACTGGCCTTGGTTGCGTCTCCGCTGATCGTTACGCTCGGCGCGAGCGCGCTCCGCGCAGTCGTCGGCCCCGCCGCAACGCTCAAGGAGATGCGAGGCCAGACGTTAACGATACGAGGACGCACGGTGGTGCCGACGATCCATCCGGCCTACCTGCTTCGCTTGCCCGATCCCGATCAGAAAGACGCGGAGACGAAGGCCTTCGCCGCCGATCTCGCGCGGGCGGCGGACTTCGCCGCGCAGAGCGGCTGCGGTCATTTTCGCGAAGAAGCGCGGACTTGAATTTGCGCCGCTGCGAGCGACAGAAGATGGACTCGTCCGATCGCGCTCATTTCGGAATCTACTTCAGACTTGCGCACACTCTCACTTGAGCAGAGGTCAATGCGGGGAACATGCGCCGGGAGTCAGCTCCAGACCCGGTGTAGCGATCGGAGCCTTCCCTGCTTTCGCGTCGCAAGCAAGCAATGGCGTCATCCGACGCGACTTGCTGACAGGCGGCGACTGCTGCCGGGTCGGGCTTCCCCGTCGGGGTAAAGACGCCTTGCTTGTGCATCTTCGGGGTCGCGACATGAACGCATTTCTGCGGATAGGTCAGCGAACCCCAATCTTCCCAAGACGCTTGCTTCTCCCAGGGATGGTGACCCAGCTTGGCAGCTTCGCTTGTTGACGAACTGCAGAGTGAAGAAAGGCATACAGCGGCAATATACAGGACTCGCACCGAAATTCTCTCGTCTGAAAGCGCCTACGTTTCCACTTCCTTCAGCCGCGCCGCCGCCGCTTCGGGCGTGAGGTCGCGCTGGGGTGAGCCGAGCATCTCGAAGCCGACCATGAACTTCTTCACCGTCGCCGAGCGTAGGAGCGGCGGGTAGAAATGGGCGTGCATCTGCCATTCGGAATGCACCGCGCCGTCGGTCGGCTTCTGGTGGAAGCCCATCGAATAGGGAAACGACACGTCGAACAACCGGTCGTAGCGGCGGGTGAGCTCGGAAAGCGACGCGGCGAGCGCCGCCTTCTCCTCGGGCGTCAGCTCGTCGAAGCCGCCGATGCGGCGGCGGGGCAGGATCATCGTCTCGAACGGCCAGATCGCCCAGAACGGCGCAAGCGTGACGAAATGCGCGTTCTCGGCCACGATCCGCTCGCCTAGCGCGAGCTCCTGCGCAAGGTAGTCGACCAGCAGCGGGCGGCCATGCTCCAGCAGGTATTGGGTCTGGCGATGCAACTCCTTCTCCATCTCGTTCGGCAGATGGCGGGTCGCCCAGATCTGGCCGTGCGGATGCGGGTTGGAGCAGCCCATGATCTCACCGCGGTTCTCGAAGATTTGCACGGAAGCGACGTCGGGGCGGCCTCCGAGATTGATCGTCTCCTCGACCCAGGCGTCGACCACCCGCTCGATGTCGGCGACCTCCATCTGGGCCAACGTGAGATCATGGCGCGGCGAGAAGCACAGCACGCGGCAGACGCCGGACTCGCCCTCGGCGAGGATGAGGCCGTCGTCGATCTGCGCTTCGGGCGCGTCGGCGCTGAGCGCGGCGAAATCGTTGTCGAACACGAAAGTGTGGGCGTAGTCCGGGTTCCGTGCGCCGTTGGCGCGCAGGTTGCCGGCGCAGAGGTAGCAGTTCGGATCGTGCGCCGGCAGTCCGGTCGCGGGCACGGACTCGCGCTTGCCCTGCCAGGGGCGCTTCATGCGATGCGGCGAGACCAGAACCCATTCGCCGGTCAGCGGGTTGAAGCGCCGATGCGAGGCGTTGCTGAAATCGAGGGTCATGGCGAGGCCTCGATGTCGACAAAACCCGCGCCGTCCGACGGCGTGCAGACGAACACCTCCGCGCTGAGCCCGAAGGCGATCCGGTAGGCGTCGACGAGGCTCGTTGTCATGGCGTCGACCGCGCTCGCTTCGACGAGGCTCACCGTGCAGCCGCCGAAGCCGCCGCCGGTCATGCGCGAGCCGTATACGCCCGCGAGCCCTTGCGCATAATCGGCAAGAAAGTCGATCTCCGGGCAGGTAATTTCGAAGTCGTCGCGCATCGAGACCTGCGAAGCGTTCATCGCGGCGCCGCAGGCCGCGAAGTCGCTGGCCTTCAGCGCCCGCTCGGCTTCGAGCACGCGCGCGTTCTCGGTGACGATGTGGCGGCAGCGGCGATAGACGAGATCGGGCAGGGCGCGGCGATGCCGTTTGAGATCCGCGGCCGTCACGTCGCGCAGGGCCGTGATCGGTCCGAGATGCGGCTTCAACAGCCGCACGCCTTCCTCGCAGGCGGCGCGACGGTCGTTGTATTCGCCCCCGGCGTGCTGGTGGCGGACGTTGGAGTTGGCGATGACCAGCCGGAGGTTCGACGCGATCGGGACCGGGCGCGATTCGAGGAATCGGCAATCGATCAGAAGCGCGTTCCCGGCGACGCCGCAGGCGGCGATATACTGATCCATAATGCCGCAGCGCATGCCGACGAATTCGTTTTCCGCGCGCTGCGCAATCCTGGCCGCCTCCACCGGCTCGAACGGAAGGTCCGCCGCGGCGAGGAGCGCGTGCGCGACGCTCACTTCGAGCGCCGCCGACGAACTGAGGCCGGCCCCCAGTGGCACGTCGCTCCAGACCACGAGGTCTGCGCCGGTGAGACGCGCTCCGCTCTCGTCCAGCATCGCGGCCACGCCGAACACGTAATCGGACCAGTCGTGGCGGCCGCTCGGCGCCGCCGCGTCCAGATCGACTTCGCGCGTCTCGTCCATGAACAGGGAATAGACGCGTATCGTGCGGTCCGCGCGCGGCGCGGCGGCGACAAGCGTGGCGAAATCGAGCGCCGCCGGCATGACGAAGCCGTCGTTGTAGTCGGTGTGTTCGCCGATCAGGTTCACCCGGCCCGGCGCCCGGCTGACCCTGGCCGTGTGGCCGAAGCGCAGGCCAAAATCGTGCGCGACGTCGCGCGCCTGAACCGTTAACGGGGCCATGGGCCGCGCTCCGGTGCGGTCAACCCTTCCGCTTCTGGTAGACGTCGACATAGACGGCGGCAAGCAGAACGAGGCCCTTGACCACCTGCTGCCAGAAGATGCCGAGGCCGACGAGCGACATGCCGTTGTTCATCACGCCCATGAAGAGGGCGCCGATGACCACGTTCATCACCTTGCCGACGCCGCCCGAGGCCGACACGCCGCCGATGAAGCAGGCCGCGATCACGTCGAGCTCGAATCCGCTGCCCGCGCTTGGGGTCGACGAGTTGAGGCGCGCGGCGACGACGATGCCCGCAAGCGCGGCGAGCAACCCCATATTGGCGAAGGTGAAGAAGATCAGCCGTTCGGTCTTTACGCCCGACAGCCGCGCCGCGAGAATGTTGCCGCCAAGCGCATAGATACGCCGCCCGATCACGGTTCGGGTGGTGATGAAGCCGTATAGCAGCGCCAGCAACGCCATGATCACAAGGATAACCGGCAGACCCTTGTAGAGCGCGAGGTTATAGGCGATGCCGACGATGATGGCGGCGAAGACGATATTCTTGCCGATCAGCAGAGGCAGCGGCTCGACCTCCATCCCCTCCACCTTGGACCGGCGCCAGCGCCTGAGGCTCGATACGAACATCGCGAGCGCGCCGATGAGGCCGAGCAGCAGCGAGACCCAGTGGATTTGGGCCCATTCCGGCAACCCGCTCGCAAAGGCCCCGATGTCGGTCACGTCGGGGATGAAACCCGAAGCGATGTTCTGGAAGCCCTTCGGGAACGGGCCGACGAACTGCCCGAGCAGCATATTTCCGGTGAGGCCGCGAAAGATCAGCATTCCGCCCAGCGTCACGATGAAGGACGGCATCTTGGCGTAGGCGACCAGATAGCCCTGCGCTGCGCCGATGATGACGCCCGTCGCCAGACAGATGAGGATCACCAGCGGGTATGGGAGCTTCATATAGACAATCAGCGTCCCGCCGACCGCGCCCACGAAGCCGACGATCGAACCGACGGAAAGGTCGATGTTGCCGCCCACGATGATCAGCAGCATGCCCAGCGCCATGATCACGACGTAGGAGTTCTGCATCACCAGATTGGTGATGTTGACCGGCGCGACGGACGCATGGTCCGCCGTGATGAAATAGAAGAACAGGACAATCAGCAGCAACGAGCCGAGCAGCCCGTAGTCGCGCAGGTTGTCCTTCCACAGTTGGCCCCGCACTTCCGCCTTGAGGGCGGCGGCGTCCGCTTGAATTTGCGTGCTCATTGGAACGCGCCTGCGTACTGGCGCATGATCGAGGCCATGATCTTCTCCTGACTGGCTTCCTTGGCGGGCATTTCGTCGACGAACCGGCCCTCGTTCATCACGTAGATGCGGTCGCAGATTCCGAGCAGCTCGGGCATCTCCGAGGAGATGACGATCACGCCTTTACCCTGGGCCGCGAGGTCGTTGATGAGGGTATAGATCTCGTATTTCGCGCCCACATCGATGCCGCGCGTCGGCTCGTCGAGCATGAGAACCTTCGGCTCGGTGAACAGCCACTTGCTCAGCACGACTTTCTGCTGGTTGCCGCCGGAGAGGTCGAGTGCGCGCTGGTGGATGCTTGCGGAGCGAATGCGCAGCGCAGTGCGGTAGCGGGTTGCGACCTGCTCCTCCCGCGCGTCGTCGATCACCACGCCGTCGGAAACGCCCTTGAGATTGGCGAGGGTGATGTTGTGCTTGATGTCTTCGTTCAGGATCAGCCCGAGCATCTTGCGATCCTCGGTGACGTAGGCGAGGCCGGCGTCGATCGCGTCGTCGATGGTGTCGAGGTTGATCGCCTTCCCTTCGAGCGTCGCGGCGCCGGTGATGTTGCGGCCATAGGCCCGACCGAACACGCTCATGGCGAGCTCGGTGCGGCCGGCGCCCATCAGGCCGGCGATCCCGACCACCTCGCCGCGTTTGACGTTCAGGTTGACCCCCTTCACCACCGCGCGGCCGGCGTGCTGGGGGTGCTCGACGCGCCAGTCGCGGATCGAGAACAATTCCTCGCCGATTGCGGAATTGCGACGCGGATAGCGCTCCGTCATCTCGCGTCCGACCATGCTCTTGATGATGCGGCTCTCGCTGACCTGGCCCTTGCGGCAGTCGATCGTCTCGACGGTCGACCCGTCGCGGAGGACCGTGATCGAGTTGGCGATCCTGGCGAGTTCGTTGAGCTTGTGCGAGATCATGATCGACGTCATGCCCTGCTTCTTGAACTCGAGCAGGAGGTTGAGAAGCGCGGCGCTGTCGGCCTCGTTGAGGCTCGCCGTCGGTTCGTCGAGGATCAGGAGCTTCACCTTCTTCGACAGCGCCTTGGCGATCTCGACCAACTGCTGCTTGCCGACGCCGATATTGGTGATCAGCGTGTTGGGCGATTCCTTCAAGCCCACCTTCTGCATCAGCTCGCGGCTGCGGCGGAACGACTCGTTCCAGTCGATCACGCCGTTCTTGCCCGGTTCGTTGCCCAGGAACATGTTTTCGGCGATCGAGAGCTGCGGCGCGAGCGCCAGCTCCTGGTGAATGATGATGATGCCGACATGCTCGCTGTCGGCGATCTGGCGGAAGCGCCGCTCCTCGCCCTGGTAGAGGATCTGGCCTTCATAGGAGCCGTAAGGGTGGACCCCGCTGAGCACTTTCATCAGCGTGGATTTTCCGGCGCCGTTCTCGCCGCAGAGGGCGTGGATTTCGCCCTCCTCGACCGCGAGATTGACGTCGCGCAGGGCGACGACCCCCGGGAACTTCTTGGTGATTCCTCTCATTTCCAGGATTGCAGGCATATCTCGGCGTGACCCTTGTTTTGGCGCACTCTGCCGCATAGCGGACGGCGGGCCAACCCATATCTGAGGCCTCCGCGCCGGAGCGCGGAGGCTCGTTTCGTTGGGCGCTTACTGCAGCTGGTCGAGCTTGTAGTAGCCGCTGTCGACCAGGACGTGCTTCCAGTTGGTCGCGTCGACCGGGACCGGCTTCAGGAGGTACGACGGCACGATCTTGACCTTGTTGTTATAGGTCTTGGTGTCGTTGATCTCAGGCGTGCCGCCCTTCACGATCGCGTCCACCATGCCGGCCGAAACCTTGGCGAGGTCGCGGGTGTCCTTGAAGATCGTCGAATACTGCTCGTGCCCGATGATCGACTTGACCGACGGAATTTCGGAGTCCTGGCCGGAGATGATCGGCATCGGCATGTCCTTGGTGCCGTAGCCGACGCCCTTCAGCGCCGAAATGATGCCGATGCTGATGCCGTCGTAGGGAGACAGAACGGCGTCGACCTTCTTCTTGGTGTAATAGGCCGAGAGGAGGTTCTCCATGCGGGTCTGGGCGGTCGCCGCGTCCCAACGCAGGGTCGCGACCTTGTCCATGCCCATCTGCTTCGACTGGACGACGAGTACGCCCTTGTCGATGTAGGGCTGCAGGACGGACATCGCGCCGTCGTAGAAGAAGAAGGCGTTGTTGTCGTCGGCCGAGCCGCCGAACAACTCGATGTTGAACGGACCCGTCTTGCCCTGGTCGAGACCGAGGCCGTGGACGAGGGTCTTGGCCTGCTCGACGCCGACCTGGAAGTTGTCGAAGGTCGCGTAATAGTCGACATTCGGCGAGCCGATGATCAGGCGGTCGTAGGAGATGACCTTGATCCCCGCGTCCGCCGCCTTCTGCAAGCGCGTTCGACAGCGTCGTGCCGTCGATCGCCGCGATCACCAGGACCTTCTCCTTCTTGGTGATCATGTTCTCGATCTGGTTCAGCTGGGTCGGAATGTCGTTGTCGGCGTATTGCAGGTCGGTGTTGTAGCCCTTGGCCTGCAGCACCTTGACCATGTTGTCGCCGTCCGCGATCCACCGCGCGGAAGACTTGGTCGGCATCGAAATGCCGATCGTCGGCTTGTCCTCCGCCTGAGCGGCGGTCGCGACGGCGAGAACGCCGAACGCGAGCGCCGCCGCCAATTTCATCAACTTCATGCCTTCCTCCTCGGCCAATCTGTGGCCTCTTCATTTCGCGCCCGCCGGACTCGCCGGGCTTCCTCACGCCGGCTCAAGCCGGCGCACGGATAACTCGCACTTTCCGGCGCGCAGCGCTTAGGCCCTGGTCCGGATGGCGATGAATGGACTGTCGATTTAGGCTTGGCTGTTCAGCCTGCGCGCAAGGGCCGGCGTCGTCTCGTCGCCCGCTGTGCTATCCTCCCGCTTGCTCCGTTCACGGCGCTTGATCGCCCTCTATCGTTCATCGTGCTAGCATGCAAGCGGCTCCGCCAGACTTCGGCATGGTGCTCGCAGCGTTACTCCCAATCTCGCGCGCCACCGCATGGCGCGCAACGGACCGAAACGCGGCATACCTCATATTGTATTACTATTGTGAAAGCTAGGGGTCGCCGGCCCGAAATCCGAACGAAATTGTCGGCGGGCGGAAACCTCCGCCGGACGTCGCTCAGCGCGCCAGGCGCGCCGCGCGCAGCGCCCGGCCGAGCAGCCCGGCGGGGGCCGCGCCGGAGAGGCCGAGACCCAGCGCCAGAGCCGGAAAATAGACGAGAACGCCGATCAGTCCGAGGATGGCGAGCCGGATTTCGCGGGAGAACCGCACATGCGCCAAAGCCGAGGTCAGGCCGGGATCGGCGAGCGTCAGCGCCAGCGCGAGCGCGCCGGCGGCGAACAGCGTCGCGGCGGCGGCGCCGATGAACTGGTCGTCCGGCGCCGTCAAGCCGCGCCGCCGCGCGAGCGCGTAGGTTCCCGCGACCTTTAGCCACAGACCGGCCGCGGTCGCGAGCGCCAGGCCCGGCGCGCCGAGCGGCCGGTAGAGCAGGATCTTGAGCGCGACATTGAGCGCAACCCCCACCAGCGTCACCTTCATCGGCGTCGCCGTGTCGCCGCGCGCGAGAAAGCTCGCCGCCACGATCCGGTCGACGAACAGCGCCGGCATGCCGACCGAATAGGCGGCGAGCACCGCCGCCGCCTGATGGGTCGCGCTGGCCTTGAACGCGCCGTGCTCGAAGGCGGCGGCGATCAGGAGGTCCGGGATCAGCAGGAAGACGACGACGAACGGCGCGCCGAGCGCGACCGTCAGCGACGCCGCGCGGTTCTGGGCGTGCAGCGCCGCTCGCGCGTCGCCGCGGGCGATCAGCACTCGACATCTCCTTCAGCAGCACCGAGCCGGTCGCGATGACGATGACGCCGCCGGGCAAGCTGATAGAGCCGGTCGGCGTAGCTGATCGCCGAGAGGCCGCCGGTCGGCAGGAGCGAGCCGACGATCTGGTCGGCGAGCGCGCCGATCTGATAGCTCGCCGAAATGCCGATCGCCGGGCCGAGCATCCAGAAGAACTGGCGCACCTCGGGGGTCCAGCGCGGCCAGGTCAGCCGCTCGAGCAGGCCGCGCCGGCGCGCATCGACCATGGCGATGGCGAGCTGCGTCGCCCCCGAGGCGAGAAAGCCCCAGCTCGCCATCGCCGCCACGCCCGGCGAGACGGTCGGGAAATAGGCGGCCCAGGCGAGGAAGGCGATCATGCAGACGTTCGCCGCCGCAGGCGCGGCGGCGGGAACGCTCCAGGAATTGTTGGCGTTCAGCGTTCCCTGATGCAGGGCGAACACCGCGATGAAGGCGATGTAGGGGAACATGATTCGCGACATCGCGACCGCGTTGGCGAATTTTTCCGGCTCGCGCACGAAGCCGGGCGAGGTGAGCTGAACCAGGAGCGGCATGTCGAGATAGACGAGGCGCGAGCAGAACGACCTGCGACAGGATCAGAAGCGTGAACACCTGGCTGGCGAAGTGGCCGGCCTGCTCACGCCCCTTGGTCTCGAGCACCCGGGTGTAGGTCGGCAGATAGGCGGCGTTGAACGAGCCTTCGCCGAAAATCTGGCGGAACTGGTTGGGCAGCTTGATCGCCGCCACATAGGCGTCGTTGAGCGCGCCGCCGCCGAGCAGCGCGGCCAGCGCCATGTCGCGAAAAAAGCCGGTCAGGCGGGAGACGACCGTCCACCCGCCGACGGAGAAGATATTGCGCACCATGCCCGGCATGCCCGAGGCTTTAGCCGGATTCGGGCGCCTCGCGGCAAAGCGGCGAGAAAAATCTGGACGATCCGCGGAGGGCCTAAGCCTCCGCGCGGCATCAGTTACCGGCAGGGCGGCTCGCCGGGCTTGCCGCACTCGCGCTCCTTGCCTTCGGGACGCTGCGGCTTGCGCTCGGCCGCCTGGGGCGGTCCCTTCGGTCCGCCGCCTGGGCCGGCCTCGGGCCGCGGACGTTCGCCGCCGGGCGGCATGGCCGTCGCCGTCGGTCGCGGCGGCTCGGGCGCCTTCGTTTCCCGATCGGGCTCGCCCTCAGGCCGGGACGGCCGCTCGGCCCCCTCCGGCCTCGTGGGCCCTCCGGGCGCCTTCTCCTGCGCCGGCCTCTCGACCGCGTCAGGCCTCTGCAGCTGCGCCGGGCCTTCTCCTGCGGCGGCCTTCGCGGCGTCGGGGCCTTGGTCGGCAGCTTGACCGGCTCTGCGTTGTTCAGCCGCTGCCCGGGCCGCGTCTCGGACGGCGGACGTCGCGGCGCTCGGGTCGCTGTCAGATCGGCGCCTCGGCGTCTCGCCGTTCGGCGCGCCGGTCCGGCGGCTTCGACCCCCGGCCCACGTTTCTCGTTCGCCGTTCGGGCGCGTTCGGCCCGGCGCGGTGAAGCTCGGCCGAACCCGCGGCCTTCGCCGGCACGGCGCCCGGGCCCTTCAGCTCGCCGGGGCGCTCGGTCGCGGCGACGGCGGGCTTGCCCTGGTTGGCGGAGCGGAACTGCGTCGCCTCCATGCTGGCGGTGCGCGCCTGGGTCGACCTGAAGCGGGGTCGGCCGCACGTGCTCCTCGGTCGTCAGGCGCTCCTGTTCCGGCGTGGGCTTCAGCGCGATGCCGCCGGGACCGCCGTTGTAGCTGACCCGCCCGGCGCCGGGCGCGACCGTCACGGTTCTCGCTGTAGACGTTGGTGATGCGGACGCCGCCGAAATTGTTGACGGTGGTGTTGTAGACGAAGCGGTTTCCTTCCCATCGGCCGCCCTCGTAGCCGAGGCCGTTGTAGCCGTAGCCGTAGTTGACGCCGCCGTAGAAGCCGACGTGCGGTCCCCAGTAGCCCTGATGGAAGAGATAGGCGCCGCCGACGAACGCCCAGTAGCCCGGCGTCCACAAGAGCCCCGGCTGCGCCGGCTGCGACCCAGACGCCCGGGCACCCAGTAGTAATCGTAGTTGTTCCAGGCCCAGTAGCCGGGCGTCCAGATGTAGCCCGGCGCCGGAATCGGCGGCTGCTCATAGACGGGCAGAGGCGGAGGCGGCTCCTCGGCCTGGATCACCGGGCCCGACTAGACCGCTTCGCGCCGGCGGGCAGGCGCAGGTCTGGGCGAAGGCCGGCGCGACGAAGGCGGGCGCGGCGGCGCCGATCAGCAGCGCGGTCAGCGCCGGTCGCAAGAAACGCATGGCGTCATCCTTTCCATCGTTGATCGAACAGAAGCTTAGATCGCTGCCGGCGTCGCCGCACGCGCCGAGCAACGGCGGCCAGTCATCGAGTAACGCTGACCGATCCTTCGGGTTTCCTGCTCGTGTCCGGCCCGCTCTGCTCGCGTCGCTGTTCCTTTCGTCTTCCGTTCATGGCGGAGACAATCACGTCCGGCCTGAACGGCGTCTTGAACGGCGCGGCTGTTTGCCGTTCGTTTGCGACGACAATGTGGCTCGCGCTCGCGCGCGCGGATGCGCGGTGCGATGCCTGTGCTGTCAGCCGCGCAACGCCTCGTCGATGTCGCGCCAGAGGTCCTCGACGTCCTCGATCCCGGCCGACAGGCGCAGGAGATCGGGCGGGCAGGGCGAGCCCTCGCCCTCGATCGAGGCGCGGTGCTCGATCAGCGACTCGACGCCGCCGAGCGAGGTCGCGCGCTTCCAGAGCCGGGTCCGCGCCGCCGTCGCGATCGCGGCGTCCGCGCCGCCGCGCACGCGGATCGACAGCATGCCGCCGAACCCGCCGTCCATCTGCTTCAGTCGCCGTCGTGTGACCCGGATGGCTGCGGCAGGCCGGGATAGAGCACCGAGACGATCCTCGGGATGCGCAGGCGAAGCGGTGCGCGAGCCTCAACGCGTTCAGCGCCGAGGCGCGCACGCGCAAGTCGAGCGTCCGCAGGCCGCGGGTCAGGAGAAAGGCCTCGAACGGATGCAGGATCAGCCCGTGCGCCTTGCGGATGATCGCGGACGCGCTCGAACGAGCGCATCGGCGCGGGCGAAGCCGAGCGCGCCGGCGATGACGTCGGAATGGCCGTTGAGGTATTTGGTCGCCGAATGCATGACGACGTCGGCGCCGAGCTCGAGCGGCCGGGTGAAGATCGGCGTGGCGCAGGTCGAGTTCGACCGCGACGAGCGCGCCCGCCGCATGGGCGAGCTGGCGGATTCGGCGATGTCGCTGATCCCCCACAGCGGATTGCTCGGCGTCTCGAGCCAGACGAGCTTCGTCACGCCGGGCTTCACGGCGCGCTCGAGCGCGGCAAAATCCTCGGTATCGACGAAGTCGACCGCGAGCCCGAAGCCCGCCGCGTCGCTGGGCGAGCCAGTTGCGCAGCGCCCAGTACATGACGGTCGGGGCGACCACATGCGCGCCCGGCGCCGAGGCTCGAGGAACAGGGCGACGGCCGCCGACATGCCGGAGCCGAAGAACAAGCGTCTCCGCCGCGCTCTTCGAGCGCCCCGATCACCGCTTCCGCCTCGCGCACCGTCTCGTTGTCGGGGCGGCCGTAGACGTTGCCGCTACGATACAGGTTGTCCGGATCGCGCAGGAAGGTCGATGGACAGGTGGATCGGCGGCGATGATGCGCGCGGGTCGTCTCGTCGATCTTGCCGAGCGCCTGGGCCGCGAGCGTGCGCGGGACGATACGGGCTCGCTCATAGATCGGCCGCCGCGCAGGAGCCTCGGCGCTTCCGGTCCGGCGCCGCCCGCCTCCAGAATGAGACGGTCCTTGAGCAGCGGCGCGCGGTCGACCAGCCGCAAGGCCGAGGTCGCGGACGAAGCGCAGCGGGCCGAGATCGTTGGAGAAGAGCCGGTTCATCAGGTCCATGCCCATCCCGCTCGCCGCCACGTCGAAGCGCCGCGCCCGCTGATAGTCGGCGAGCGCGGCCGGTCTCGCCGGGATCGAGGCCGAGCCGCATCGCGCCGACGATCGTCTCGGCCAGCGCCGCGACGTCGCGCAGGCCCAGATTGAGGCCCTGGCCGGCGATCGGATGGACGACATGGGCGGCGTCGCCGACAAGCGCAAGCCGCTCGCCGACGAAGCGGCGCGCGACCTGGAAGCGGAACGGGAAGGCTTCGACCCGCGAAGCGAGGCGGATCGCGCCGAGCTTCGGGGTGAAGCGCAGTTCGAGCTGCCGGACGAAATCGTCCGGGTCGAGCGCGATGAGCGCGCGGGCGTCGGCGCGGCTCTCGTTCCAGACAATGCTCGACTGGCGGCCCGGCAACGGCAGGATCGCGAAGGGGCCGGCGGGCAGGAAATGCTGCTCGGCCGCGCCTTCGTGATCGTACCTCGTGCGCGATGGTGGCGACGATGCCGGACTGGTCGTAGTCCCAGCCGTAGGCCGGGATGTCCGCGAGCGTCCTGAGTTTCGAGCGCGCGCCGTCGGCGGCGACCGCGAGCCGGGCGTCGCAGCGCTGCGGCCGTCGTCAAGGCTCGATCTCCGCGACCCGCTTGCCCGGGCGCCAGCGCGTGACGGACGCCGGCGATGCGGACGACGCCGAGCCGATCGCAAAGCGCCGAGAGCGAAGCGACGACATCGTCGTTGAACGCCATGTGGGCGAGCGGGCCGCCCTCGGGCGCGTCGAACTGGAGATGGGGCAGGCGCACGGCGTCGCGCACGCCGCCGTCCATGATCGTCCATCTTCACGATCGGCTGCGCTTCGGGCTCGATCGCGTCCCAGGCGCCGATCCGCTCGAGCAGGCGCCGCGGCCCCTCGGCGATGGCGACGGTGCGCAGCGGCGGGCGCGAGCGGGGGCGCTTGAGCGGCGACGGATCGACGACCGCGACCGCGACGCCGTCGCCGAGCGCCTGCTTGACCGCTGCGGCCAGCGCAAGCCCCGACGCCGCCCCGCCGGCGATGACGAGGTCGAATACGGGCAGGGACTCGGTCACGGGCGAAACTCCTCGAACGCGGCGGCCAGTTTCGACGGTTTGGGCCCGCCGCGCAATGTCGGAGGGTGCGCCGCCGGGGCGCCCGAGCTCGTTGATAGACGGCCGCCCTATAGGGCGGCGAGGCGCCGCCCCTCCGCAGGGGAGGAAAGCTAGGCGGCGCTGTCCCGCGAATGCCCCTCGACTTCCGCGACGCCTTGCTATATGAGCCGCGCCTCAACTGAAAACAGCGCGCCGAAGCGCTCGCCGGCTCGTTTCATGGGACCGGCGCACGGCAGGAGTTTGGTCATGAATATCATCCAGCAGATCGAGGCCGAGCAGGCTGCGAGACTGCCCGGCAGCAAGATCCCGGCTTTCCAGGCCGGCGACACGGTCGTCGTCAACGTGAAGGTCACCGAAGGCGACCGCACCCGCGTCCAGGCCTATGAAGGCGTCTGCATCGCGCGCAGCGGCCAGCGGCCTCAACGAGAGCTTCACCGTCCGCAAGATTTCCTATGGCGAGGGCGTCGAGCGCGTCTTTCCCGTCTATTCGCCGCTGATCGACTCGGTCAAGGTCGTCCGCCGGGGCAAGGTGCGCCGCGCCAAGCTCTATTATCTGCGCGATCGCCGCGGCAAGTCGGCGCGCATCGCGGAGCGGACCGAAACCCCCGCCGCCAGGGAGGCGGCGAGGGAAGCGGCCAAGGCGCCAGGCCAAGGAACGAGGCCGAAGACCTCGAGGCGGAAGTGTTTTTCGGAGGGGATATCACCATGGCTGAACCGATCGTCGCCCAGAAGGCGCCGTACGCGAAGGACCTCGAAGCCGGCAAGACCTACTACTGGTGCGCCTGCGGAAAGTCGGCCAACCAGCCGTTCTGCGACGGCAAGCACAAGGACATCGGGGCTCGCGCCGCTGGCCTTCACCGCCGAGAAGAGCGGAACGGCTTATCTCTGCGGCTGCAAGGCGAGCAAGAACGCGCCCTATTGCGACGGCGCCCACAAGAGCCTGTGAGCCGACCGCAGCGACGTCGAAACCAGGGCCGGCGGCGATCCCGCCGGCCTTTTTCGTCGTGAGCCCGCGGCGATGACGCGCGTCGCCGACGTGCTTGTGCCCGTCGCGGTCGACACCGCCTACAGCTACCGGGCCCCGGCCGACCTTGCGCTCGAGCCGGGCGCCTTCGTCGGCGTGCCGCTCGGGACGCGCCATGCGACCGGCGTCGTCTGGGCCACACGCGAGGCCGGCGGCGACAACCTGAAATCCGTATCCGCCGTGCGGGACTGGCCGCCGCTGCAAAAACCGTTGCGCGACTTCATCGACTGGGTCGCCCGCTGGACGCTTAGCCCGCGCGGCATGGTGCTGCGCATGGCGATCCGCGCCCATGAGGTTCTGGAGCCGCCGGCGCCAAAATTCGGCCGTCGTCGCGACCGGCAAGGCGCCCGCGCGCATGACCGAGGCGCGTGGACGCGTCCTCTCCGCGCTCGAAGCGGGAGCCGCGGCGGCGCCCAAGGGCCAGCTCGCCGAGCTCGCCGGCTGCTCCGTAAGCGTGATCGACGGGCTGGTCGAGGACGGCGCGCTGGCGCTTGTCGAATTGCCGCCGGAGCGGATCGCAGCCGGCCTCGATCCCGATTTTCGTCCGCCCGTCCTCAACGCCGACCAGAAGCCCGCGGCCGACGATCTCGTCGCCCGCGTCGCCGCCCGCGCCTTTTCCGCGACGCTGCTCGAAGGCGTCACCGGCTCGGGCAAGACGGAGGTCTATTTCGAGGCGATCGCCGAGGCGCTGCGGCAGGGGCGGCAGGCGCTCGTGCTGCTGCCCGAAATCGCGCTGACCGCCCAGTTCCTCGACCGGTTCGCGGCGCGATTCGGCGCGCGGCCCGCGGAATGGCACTCGGGCCTCACCGAGCGCCCAGCGCGAGCGCGACCTGGAGCGCGGTCGCGAGCGGCGAAGCGCGCGCCGTGGTCGGGGCGCGCTCGGCGCTGTTTCTGCCCTTCGCCGATCTCGGCCTGATCGTCGTCGACGAGGAGCACGAGGGCGCCTACAAGCAGGAGGACGGCGTCGTCTACAACGCCCGCGACATGGCGCGTCGTGCGCGCCCGGCTCGAGCAGGCGCCGGTCGTGCTCGCCTCCGCGACGCCGGCGATCGAGACGCGGGTCAACGCCGAGACCGGGCGCTATCGCTGGCTGAGGCTGCCGAGCCGGTTCGGCGCGGCGACCCTGCCGGCCATCGCGACCGTGGATCTTGAAACGCGAGGGGCCGCCGCGCGGGCGCTGGCTGTCGCCGAAGGCGATCGCGGGGATCGAGGCGGCCTTCGACGAGGGCGAGCAGGCGCTCCTCTTCCTCAACCGGCGCGGCTATGCGCCGCTCACCCTCTGCCGCTCCTGCGGCCATCGCTTCGAGTGCCCGAATTGCGCCGCGTGGCTGGTCGAGCACCGCTTCCGCGCCGCGCTCGTCTGCCACCATTGCGGCCATGTCGAGCCGCGGCCCAAACTCTGCCCGGAATGCCACGACGTCGAGAGCCTGCCGCCTGCGGTCCTGGCGTCGAGCGGCTGGCGGAAGAGGCGGCGCTCCTCTTTCCCGACGCGCGCACGCTGGTGCTGTCGTCCGACTTTCCGGGCGGTATCGAGACCCTGCGCCGCCAGCTCGACGCGGCCGCGCGCGGCGAATTCGACCTCCTCATCGGCACGCAGCTCGTCGCCAAGGGCCACAACTTTCCGTTGCTCACCTTCGTCTGCGTGGTCGACGCCGACGTCGGCCTCGCCAACGCCGATCCGCGCGCGGCCGAGCGCACCTTCCAGCTCCTGCGCCAGGCGACCGGCCGGGCGGGGCGCGCGGAGCGCGAGGGCCACGCGCTGTTGCAGACCTGGCAGCCGGACCATCCGGTGATCCAGGCGCTGGTGTCGGGCGACGCCGAGCGCTTTTACGCGCAGGAGACCGAGCAGCGCCGGATCGGCGGCCTGCCGCCGTTCGGGCGGCTCGCCGCGATCGTCGTCTCGGCGGAGGACAAGGGAGCGGCGGAGGCGCACGCGCGCGCGCTCGCCCGCACCGCGCATGCGATGCCGGCGGGAAAGGGCTGGCGGGTCGCGCCGCTCGGCGGCGCGCCGCAGGGCGACGAGATCATCGCTGCTTGGGCCGGCCGAGGCGCCGATCGCGGTGCTGCGCCGGCGCCACCGCTTCCGCCTCGCCGCCAAGGCGCCGCGCACGGCCGACCTGCAGGGCTTCTTGCGCGCGCTGCTCGCCGCCGCGCCCCCGCCGCGCGGCGGGGTGCAAGGTCGGCGGTCGACGTCGATCCGCAGAGCTTCTTGTGAGGGACGGGCCGTGACCTCGCCGCTCGGCCCGCGTAGCCGCCCGTTCTTGGCGTGCGCTCGCACGCCGAGAACGAAAACGGGTTTCGCGGTCGCTGCCCGAGCGGCGGTTCGGATGAAGCCAGCGGTCGATAGGACCTGCGCGGACCAGTCACGATATTGCCTAGACGTAATGTTTGGGGCATCGCGGCCCAGCACATCGTTCACCCAGCTGACTTGCTCGTTGCTAGGACACGAGTTGTATCTCTTTCCATGGCGTCACGGGGCGTTCACTTTCGGAGACCCGGAATTTTTTTTGAATATTCTGCGGTTGACGCCGGACATGAACTAGAATTAATGTTGGCGGCGTTAAGGGGCGGGTCAGCTTGGTCCGCTGTAGATACAGTAGATTACAGTGGGAAGGCGCAATGGTGCGCCATGCTTTTTGGGGGTTACCAATGAAATTAAAGGCTCTTATGCTTGGCGCGGCTTTTGCCGCGGCCATGGTGTCGGCTCCCGCTTTCGCCACGAATGATCGCTGATCAACGGCAGCTTCGAGACCGGCAATCTGACCGGCTAGAGTCCTATTCCGGCAACCTCGGCTGTACGACGCTCGTTGTGTCGTCGGGCTATCAGCCGGCTGTCACCGCTTAACAACGCAGTTACTACCTGAACGAAGGTCCGGTCGGTGCGACGAAGTCCTCGAGCCAGACCTTCAGCGATACCGCCGGGGAGACGTCTGACTTTCAGCGGCTGGTTCAACGGCGGCTCTCGACAACAACAGCGGCCCCAGCAATTTTTTCGTGACGTTCGACGGCACCACCGAATACTACCAGGCAGCCGGTTAACACGCACGGCTGGCTGAACGTTACCTTTACAGCGATCGCCACCGGGACCGACACACTGGGGCTCAACTTCCGTAACGACCTCGGCCTTCAACTCGCTCGACAACTCTCGGTCACCGGGGTCAGCGCCGTTCCCGAGGCGTCCACCTGGGCCATGATGGGCCTCGGCTTCGCGGGCCTCGGCTTCGCGGGCTTCCGCTCGCGTCGCTCGGCCGCCGCGATCGGGTAATTTCGCTCTTCGAGCGAACGGAAAGGCCGCCTTCGGGCGGCCTTTTTGCGTTGCGAGCCGCCCTCCCGATCTTCGTATCGGTCGAGGACACGGGCGCGAGGGGGCTCGCACGCCCGCGAGGACCGCGCACGCGCTGCTTTGAGGGCAGGAACGTCGTTCGAGACGCGCCGCCTGCGGGGCTTTTCAGGACGAGGTCGCGACAAAGGCGGGACGGAATGCCGCAGGCGCATGATGGACTTGTCGCAATCCGCCTTTAAAGTGCTGGCGTAGCAGGATGGCTTTCCGTCCTGAAAGGGGCTTTGCGTGCATCTCGATCCGCTTTTCCTGTCGCGGCTCCAGTTCGCCTGGGTCGTGGCCTGGCATTTCCTCATGCCGGCCTTCACGGTCGGCCTCGCCTCCTTCATCGCGGTGATGGAGGGGCTGCGCTTCGTCACCGGGCGCGACGTCTACCTGCGCATCTCCATGTTCTGGACCAAGCATCTTCGCCGTCTCGTTCGGCATGGGCGTCGTGTCGGGCATCACCATGCCGTTCCAGTTCGGCATGAACTGGAGCCGCTTCTCCGACGACGTCGGCGACATCATCTCGCCGCTGCTCGGCTACGAGGGCCTGACCGCGTTCTTTCTCGAGGCGGCGTTCCTCGGCGTGCTGCTGTTCGGCCGCAAGCTGGTGCCGCCGTGGGCGCATTTCTTCGCGGCGCTGATGGTGGCGCTCGGCACGCTCGCGTCGACCTTCTGGATTCTCGCCACCAACAGCTGGATGCAGACGCCGGCGGGCTACGAGATCGTCGACGGCCGGTTCGAGCCGAAGGACTGGCTCGCGATCATCTTCAACCCGTCGTTCCCCTATCGCCTCGCCCATGTGGTCACCGCGATCTACGTCACCACCGGCTTCGTCGTCGTCGGCGTCGCCGCCTGGTGGCTGCTCAGCCGGCGCTTCTATCGAGGAAGCGCGCACGATGCTGTCGATGACGCTGTGGCTGCTTGACCGTGCTCGTGCCGCTTCAGGCCGTCATCGGCGACCAGCACGGCCTCGATACGCTCAGATATCAGCCGGCCAAGATCGACGCGATCGAGGCAATCTGGGACGGCGGTCGTCGCCTGCCCTGGGTCGTGTTCGCCATCCCCGACGACGCCGCGGCGAAGAACCTCTACGAGTTCTCGATCCCCGACCTCGGCAGCCTCATCCTCACCCACGATCCCGACGGCGCGGTGCGCGGCCTCAAGGACTTTCCCGCCCGAGGACCGTCCGCCGGTCGCCGTTCCCGTTCTTCGGCTTCCGCATCATGCTGGCTTGCTGGGGGCTGATGCTGCTGACCGTGGCGTTGAGCTGGTGGCTGCGGGTCCAGGGGCGACCTCTACGACGCGGACTGGTATCTCAGGCTTTGCACCTTCGCCGCGCCGCTCGGCTTCGTCGCGGTCATCGCCGGCTGGGCGACGACCGAGGTCGGGCGGCAGCCCTGGACGGTCTACGGCCTCCTGCGCACCGCCGATTCGGTCTCGCCGTCGCTGACCGGCGCTGACGTGACGTGTCGCTGATCGCGTACGCGTCGTCTACCTCGTCATGTTCGCCGCGGGGGTCGCGATGATCGTCCGCATCTTCGCGCGTGGGCCGGCGGACGCCGAGCATGCCGGACTTCATCGAGAGCGGGCGGCCGCGATCGCCGGTCCAGGCGCTCCCGCCCGCCGGATCGGAGGACCTGAGCCATGAGCGCCTTCGTTCTCGACCTCGTGCCGATCTGGACGGCTCATCCTCGGCGTCGGCGTCTTCCTCTACGTGCTGCTCGACGGCTTCGACCTCGGCGTCGGCATCCTCTACGGCTTCGCGCCCGACCGCAAGATCGCGCAACCTGGTGATGAACTCGATCGCGCCGGTCTGGGACGGCAACGAGACTTGGCTCGTCCTCGGCGGCGTCGCGCTGCTCGCGGCCTTTCCGCTCGCCTTCGCCATCATCCTGCCGGCGGTCTATTTCCCGCTGATGCTGATGCTGCTGGCGCTCGTCTTCCGCGGCGTCGCCTTCGAGTTCCGTTTCCGCGACGCCGACCATCGCACTTTCTGGGACCACGCCTTCTGCTACGGCTCGGCGCTCGGCGCCTTCGCCCAAGGGGTCGTGCTCGGCGCCTTCATCCAGGGGTTCGAGGTCGACGGGCGTCATTTCGCCGGCCGTTCGCTCGATTGCTTCACCCCGTTCTCGTTGCTCACCGGCGTCGCGCTGATGTTCGGCTACGCGCTGCTCGGCGCGGGCTGGCTGGTTCTGAAGACCGAAGGCCCGCTGCAGGCGATGGCGCGCCGGCTCGGGCGCTACGCCTTCATCGGCGTGCTCGTGGCCGTCGTCGCGGTGAGCCTGTGGACGCCCTATGTCCACCCCTTCATCGCCGAGCGCTGGTTTTCCTGGCCGAACATCGCCTTTCTCGCCCCGGTTCCGATTCTGACCGCGTTCGTCGCGCTCGCCGAGTGGCGGGCGCTCAACGATCGCTCGGAAGCGGCGCCGTTCATCTGGGCGGTCGCGCTCTTCGTGCTGTCCTACCTCGGCCTCGCGATCAGTCTCTTCCCGATGATCGTGCCGTTCAAATACACGATCTGGCAGGCCGCCTCGTCCGAAGCGACGCAGGCCTTCCTGCTGGTCGGCGTGCTGGTGCTATTGCCGGTCATTCTCCTCTACACCGCGTGGTCGTACTGGGTGTTTCGCGGCAAGGTGCGCGCCGACATCGGGTATCATTGAGGGCCGCGCCGACCTCACCGTCTGCGCCGCGGCCGATCCCGAGGGCCTCAAGCGGGCGCTAGAGCGGCGGCGTGACGCGCATCGCCTGGGAAGGCGGCGTCTCCCCGCCCTCCAGGCCGCGAGGAAGGCCTATCCAATTCCGTGCACAGTTCCGAGGCGCCCGTGGTCAACGGCGGTTGTCGGTTTCGACCCCGTGGGCAGCCTATACGCGCCGAAAAGCTGCCCTTCGCTGTCCGCGGAGGGCTGTTGACGGACGTATGACTTGCCGGCGGAAAGTTTTTCCGCCGCGCACGCAGATTTCAACCTGTTCGTCCCTGAGCGCGATTTGAGCAAATCGCACGTCTGGGCGCCGGATGTTTGCGCACGACAGAGTTATGACATTGTGGCAAATTTTCATTTGGACGACAGAACGATCGGACTCTTCCGTCTGGAGCGGATCGGGTCATGGAGCGCGCTGTGACGATCACCATGCCCCCTGGGGCCATTACTGGATCGACCGCCGTTCATCGGCGTCGCCGGCCGTCGCCGGATATCGCGCTCTTGGGGCTCTATGAGATCTCCAAGATCCTCAGCGGCCCCGCGCGGCTCGATCAGACGCTCGGCAACGTGGTCAACGTTCTCACGAGCTTCCTCGACATGCGTTTGGGGATGATCGTCATCCTCGATCCGGAGGGCGAGCCGGAAATCATCGCGACCGCCGGGTGGGCGAGCGAAGCCAAGGGCAAGCCGATCGAGACTCTGCCGCACGCGGTGCTCGACCGGATCGTCGCGACCGCGACGCCGGTCGTCGCAGAGGACGTCGCCCAGGACCCGTTGTTCGTTCGCGCCGCTGACCTGATTGCGAGCCGCATCAAGGGGCGCGTGTCTTTTCTCGGCGTGCCCATCAAGTCGGACGAGCGCGTGATCGGCACGCTGTCGATCGTGCGCGCCTGGGACGAGGAGAACGCCGGCGGCTTCGACGCCGATCTCAGCTTCCTCAAGATGGTGGCCAATCTGGTCGGCCAGACGGTGCGGCTGCATCGCATGCTCGCCGCCGAGCGCAAGCGCTTCCTCGACGAGCAGCGGGCGCTGGAGAAGGCGCTCGAGCAGCAGCTCGCGGAGACGCGCGCGCCGCGGGCGAAGGTCGGCGGCATCGTTGGCGAGAGCACGCAGATCCGCAGGGTGATGGACACGATCGCGGTTGTCGCCAGAACCAACACCGCGGTGCTGCTGCGCGGCGAGAGCGGCACCGGCAAGGAGCTGTTCGCGCGCGCGATCCATGACCTCTCGCCGCGTAAGGCGAAGGCGTTCATCAAGCTCAACTGCGCAGCGCTTCCCGAGAGCGTGCTCGAATCGGAGCTCTTCGGCCACGAGAAGGGCGCCTTCACCGGCGCGGTCGCGCAGCGAGCCGGACGGTTCGAACTCGCCCACGGCGGCACGCTTCTCCTCGACGAGATCGGCGAGATCTCCGCGTCGTTCCAGGCCAAGCTGTTGCGCGTCCTGCAGGAGGGCGAATTCGAGCGCGTCGGCGGCAATCGCACGCTGAAAGTGGACGTGCGGCTCATTTGCGCCACCAACAAGAATCTCGAGCAGGCGGTGGCGAAGGGCGAGTTCCGCGCCGACCTCTACTATCGCATCAACGTGATTCCGATCTTCCTGCCCCCGCTTGCGCGACCGGCCGGGCGACATTGCGCTTCTGGCGCGATCCTTCATCGAGCGGTTCAACACCGAGAACGGACGCAAGCTCAGCCTCGCCTCGAGCGGCCTGGATATGCTCAAGCGCTGCTCGTTCCCGGGCAACGTGCGCGAGCTCGAAAATTGCGTGCGGCGGGCCGCGACGCTGACGAACGGCGAGGTGATCGGGCGCGAAGACCTTTCCTGCGCGGTCGGCGAGTGCCTGTCGTCGCAATTGTGGACCGGCGGCGGCCACGGGCCGTTCGACCCGATCGCGGAGCTCGCCAGCGGGCGCACGATCGCCGCTCCGGCCTACCCGCCTCGTGCCGCGTTCCCGCCCCAACCGGCGTCGCAGCCCGCGCCTCCCCCTGCGCCGGCGCTTCCGCCCGCCGACGAAGCCGTGGCCAAGGCCTGCGAGCATGCGGACGCGGGCGACTGTCCTGCAATCGCCTCCCGGCTCACCGAGAAGGAGCGTCTGCTCGACGCGATGGAACGCGCCGGCTGGGTCCAGGCCAAGGCCGCCCGCATCCTCAACGTGACCCCGCGCCAGATCGGCTACGCGCTGAGGAAGTACCGGATCGAGATGAAGCACTTTTGAGACGCGCTTTGCCTTGCGCCGGCGGCGGAAAGAGCCGGCGGCGGCCGATCTGCTGGCCGAGATCCGGCTTTCTGGAACACAGCCCAAAAACAGCAATGGCCCCGACGCCTTCAGGCGGAGCGGGGCCTCGGTCCCGGGTGGGAACCTTCTGAGATGCTGCAGATGATCGTTCGACGGCCTGACGCTTGGCCTTCGCGCTTGCCCTCGATTGTAAAGATTCAGCGATTTCGGAAGCGCCCGTCGCTCCGGATTTTGAGCTTGCGGACGCCTTGACTTCGGCCCTCGCCGAAGTCAGCTCACCTTGCCCGGTGGAGTCACGCTCACCCCACTTTCCGCCGCGCTTGAAGCCTCGGCTCTGAATCGTCGCCCTGACCCGCTTTCGGTCGGATCGACTTCGGCTGCTCATGACGACTTGATGACAAGTCTTGTCCCGATCCTTTGCGCTGTCAAATGAAAACCGCAGGTATCCACAAGCCCCCGCCTGCGACAAAATGTCAGCTATCCGCCTGCCGCTTCGACCGCCGCGATCGCGGTCATGTTGACGATGCCGCGCGCCGTCACCGAAGGCGTCAGCACATGGGCGGGCTTGGCCGGGCCGATCAGGATCGGCCCGACCGGCAGCGCGTCGGCGATTGCGCGGGTCAGTTGAAGCGCTGTGTTGCCGGCGTCGAGATTGGGGAAGATCAGCACGTTCGCCGGCCCCTTGAGACGGCAATGGGTCATGACGCGATTGCGCATCACCATCGACAGCGCCGTGTCGGCCTGCATCTCGCCGTCGACGTCGAGATCCGGCGCGCGCTCCTGGATCAGCCCAAGCGCTTCGCGCATCTTGCGGGCCGAGGGGGTGTCGGCCGAGCCGAAATCCGAATGCGAGATCAGCGCGATGCTCGGCTCGACGCCGAACCGGCGCACGTGATGGGCGCAGGCGATAGCCATGTCGGCGATCTCCTCCGCGCTCGGGTCATAGCGGACATGGGTGTCGGCGAGGAAGAAGACGCCGGCCGAGGCGATCACCAGCGACAGCGCGGAAAGCTCCTTCACGCCCGGCGCGAGGCCGACGATGTCGCGGATGTGTTTCAGGCGCGAGGTGAACCGGCCTTCGAGGCCGCAGATCAGGGCATCCACCTCGCCGCGGTGGAGCGCGAGCGCGCCGATGACGGTGGGCGACGTGCGCACCACGGTGCGCGCCACCGAAGGCGTCACGCCCTTGCGCTCGGCCACTTCGAGATAAGTCGCGACATAGGCGCCGTAGCGCGGATCGTGGTCGGGATCGACGACCTCGAAATCGACGCCCGGCCTGATCGTCAGCCCGAAGCGCTTGACACGATCGCGGATCACCTCGGGCCGGCCGATCAGCACCGGCGTCGCGATCTTCTCCTCGATCACGACCTGGGTCGCGCGCAGCACGCGCTCGTCCTCGCCCTCCGAATAAAGCACGCGCTTTCCCGCCTCGCGCGCCTTGGCGAACAGCGGCCGCATCATGAAGCCTGAGCGGAACACGAAGCGGTTGAGCTCATCGGCGTAAGATTCGAAGTCGGCGATCGGGCGCCGGGCGACGCCGCTCGCGATCGCGGCGCGCGCGACCGCCGGCGCGATCCGCAGCATCAGGCGCGGGTCGAACGGGCTCGGGATCAGCGAGGTCTTGCCGAACAGAGTCGCCTGCCCGCCATAGGCGCGCGCGACCACCTCGGAGGGCGGCTCGCGCGCGAGTTCGGCAATTGCGCCGACCGCGGCCTTCTTCATGGATTCGTTGATCGTGCTCGCGCCGACGTCGAGCGCGCCGCGAAAGATGTAGGGAAAGCAAAGGACGTTGTTGACCTGGTTGGGGTAGTCGGAGCGGCCGGTGCAGATCATCGCGTCGGGGCGCGCTGCGAGCGCCAACTCCGGCATGATCTCGGGAGTCGGGTTGGCGAGCGCCATCACCAGGGGATTGGGCGCCATCCGCTTCACCATATCGGGTTTCAGGACTCCGCCGGCCGACAAGCCTATGAAGACATCGGCGCCGTCGATCACTTCGCTCAAGGTTCGCGCGCTCGTGTCGCGCGCGTAAATCCCTTTCCAGCGGTCCATCAGCGTTTCGCGGCCCTGATAGACGACGCCCTCGATGTCGCAGACGGTGATATTCTCGCGCTTCGCCCCAAGCGAGACGATCAGGTTGAGGGACGCGAGCGCCGCTGCGCCCGCGCCCGAGCAGACGATTTTCACCGTCTCGATCGTCTTGCCCGCGAGTTTGAGCGCGTTGATCGCGGCGGCCGCGACGATGATCGCGGTGCCGTGCTGATCGTCGTGGAAGACGGGAATGCCCATGCGGGCCTTCGCCTTCTCCTCGACCTCGAAACATTCGGGGCCCCTGATGTCCTCGAGGTTGATGCCGCCGAAGGTCGGCTCGAGCGCGACGATGATGTCGACGAGCTTGTCGACTTTGGTCTCGGCGACCTCGATGTCGAACACGTCGATGCCGGCGAATTTCTTGAAGAGCACTGCCTTGCCCTCCATGACGGGCTTTGCAGCGAGCGGGCCGATGGCGCCGAGGCCGAGCACAGCGGTGCCGTTGGTCAGCACCGCGACCAGATTCTGCCGCGCCGTGTAGAGGGCCGCGTCATTCGGGTCGGCGGCGATCGCCTGGCAGGGAAAGGCGACGCCGGGCGAATAGGCGAGCGCGAGGTCGCGCTGGTTGGCGAGCGGCTTGGTCGCGGCGATCTCGAGCTTGCCCGGGCGAGGACTGGCGTGAAAATGCAGGGCGTCGGACTTCAGGTCTTGCTGCGATTCGGGCTGCATAGGGTGTCCTCGGGCGGATCGTGCTCGCTCATACGGTCTAGGCTTGGCGCGGCCAAGGCGCCGGCAGAGTGTCGGACACGCGCGACTGACGGGATTAGCAAGACGCTTCAGAGCTTTCGCTTCCCCAGCTTGCTGCACAGCGCCCGGGGAACGTGTCGCAGTTGGATTTCTGCTATGCTAAAATTTCCCCGGACAGTCTTGCGCACGCGGGGAGAGGGGGAGGTTGTGCAGCACGCTTCAACGGAGAAGTCCATGAAAGTCGCCGACCTCGTCGCCATCGACGTCCACACCCACGCGGAAGTCTCGTGCCGGCAGCCGGCCGACGCGTTCTGGCAGCCCTACGAGGACGCCGCCAACAAGTATTTCAAGGCCGGCAAGCGGCCGACCATCGCGGAAACGGTCGCCTATTATCGCGAGCGAAAAATTGGCCTCGTGATGTTCACGGTCGACAGCGAGTTCGAGATCGGCAACCGCCGCATCCCCAACGACGAGGTCGCGGAAGCGGCCGCGGCCAACGCCGACATGATGATCGCCTTCGCCTCGATCGACCCGCATAAAGGCAAGCTCGGCGTGCGCGAGGCGCGCGAACTCGTCGAGGCAGGCGTCGTCAAGGGCTTCAAGTTCCATCCGACCGTGCAGGGCTTTTTCCCCAACGACCCGCTCGCCTACGGCCTCTATGAGCTGATTGCGCATTACAAGCTGCCGGCGGTGTTCCATTCCGGCCATTCCGGCATCGGCACGGGCATGCCGGGCGGCGGCGGCATGCGGCTCAAATATTCGAATCCGATCCATCTCGACGACGTCGCCGTGGACTTCCCGGACATGACGATCATCATCGCCCATCCGTCGTGGCCGTGGCAGGACGAGGCCCTGTCGGTCTGCCTGCACAAGCCGAACGTCTACATCGACCTCTCCGGCTGGAGCCCAAAATACTTTCCGCCACAGCTCGTCCAGTACGCCAACAGCCAGCTCAAGACCAAGATGCTGTTCGGGTCCGACTTCCCGCTCATTGCGCCGGACCGCTGGATCAAGGATTTTCGCGACGCTGGCTTCAAGCCCGAGGTCCACGACCTGATCCTCAAGGAGAACGCCGTTCGCGCGCTGAGGATCGCCGCGCAATAGGCCGGCTCTTGACGTTCTTTTCTCCGCCGGGCCTCATGGGAGGCCGCCGTCGATCGGACGCGGTCGAACTTGGGGAGGACCGCATGAAAGTCGAAGGCGGGTGCTACTGCAAGAAGGTCCGCTACGAGGCGGAGGGAGAGCCGAGGCTGAGGGCGGAGTGTCTGTGCCGCCCGTGCCAATATTTTTCCGGCGGAGGGCCGAACATCTTCATGCTGATGCCGCCGCAGGGCTTCCGCTACACCAGCGGCGAAGCGCGTCCGTTCAAGCGCGACGATCTCGAAAACGCGGTCACGCGCGAGTTCTGCGGCGATTGCGGCACGCATCTCCTCACCCGCCGCCCCGACCTTCCCTTCATTGTCCTCAAGGTTGGAACGCTTGATGATCCCAGCCAATTCGGAGCGCCGCAAATGGCGATCAACGCCAGCGACCGGCAGGCTTTCCATTGCTTGCCCGACGGGCTGCCGACATTCCAGGGCATGCCGCCGCGCTAGAGCGCGCCGCTTGGCGTCATGAAAGCCTTTTCTTGGTCCGAAGCTCCGCACGGCGCGATCGTCGTCGAGGGCAAGCGGCTGGAGGCGGCGGCGTTCGGACCTCCGCCGGATGTCGCGCCGACGCTTGTTCTGCTGCACGAGGGTTTGGGGTGCGTCGCGCTGTGGCGCGACTTTCCCGAGAAACTCGTCGCAGCGACTGGCTGCGGCGTCTTCGCCTATTCGCGCGCCGGCTACGGGCGCTCCGATTCCATCGAACTCCCCCGCCCGCTCGACTACATGACACGCGAGGCCCGCTTCAGCCTACCCGTCGTCCTTGGCGCGATCGGTTTCAAGCGCGGCGTTCTCGTCGGCCACAGCGACGGCGCGTCGATCGCGGCGATCTACGCCGGCGAGCACGACGACGGACGGGTGAAGGGCCTCGTCCTGATGGCGCCGCACCTCTTCACCGAGCCGGCCGGCCTCGCCTCGATCGCAGAGGCGAAGCGGGCCTACGAGAGCGGCGACCTGAAAACGAAGCTCGCCAAGTATCACGCCCACGTCGACGCCGCCTTTCTCGGCTGGAACGGCGCGTGGCTCGACCCGGGCTTCGAGGCGTGGAACATCGAGGGCTATGTCGAACGCTGGCGCGAGCCCGCGCTGGTCGTCCAGGGCGCGGACGATCAATACGGCACGCTCGCGCAGGTTCGCGCCATCGAAGCCCGCGCGCCGACGGCGGTCGCGAGCCTGGTCCTCGAAAAAAACTGCAAGCATTCGCCGCAGTTCGAGCAGCCTGAGGCGACGCTCGACGCCATCGCGGAATTCTGCAAGCACCGCTTACGGGAGGGCTGACGTCATGCTCGCAGCGCGCATTCACGGTCACGGCGGCAACGAGGTGTTGCGGATCGACGAATTGCCAGTTCCCAAGCGAAAAAAGGGCCAGGTTCTGATCCGCATGGCGGCGGGCGGCCTCAACCGGGTCGATCTTTATATGCGCAACAGCGGCGTGGGCATCACCCACCGGCTGCCGATCATTCTCGGGCTCGACGGCGCGGGCGTGGTGGTCGAGGCCGACGCCGGCTCGGCCTTCCGCGCCGACGATGCGGTCGTGATCTATCCCGGCCAGCCCTGCGAAACCTGCGAATTCTGCCGAAGGGGCGAGGAGGTCCTGTGCATCGGCGGGAAAATCTTTGGCGAGCAGGTCGACGGGACCTTCGCCGAATATGTCGCCGCGCCGGAGAGCGGCGTCGTCAGGAAGCCGGAGGCGCTCGATTTCGTTGAGGCTGCATCGCTCAGCGTCGCCTGGCTCACGGCGTGGCGTATGGTGATCACCAAAGCCCGGCTTCGGGCCGGAGAGACGGCGCTGATTTTCGGCATCGGCGGGTCGGTGTCGCTGGCGGCGACCCAGATCGCCGCGGCGATCGGATCGCGCGCGATCGTCACCTCGCGCGATCCGGCGAAGCTCGCGCGCATGCCGGCGTTCGGCGCGGTGGAAACGATTCGGGACGAAGGGGGATCGTCCGTCCTCGACCGGGTCATGGCGCTGACCGACAAGCGCGGGGTCGACGTCGTGATCGAGAACGTCGGCAAGGCCGTGTGGCCGACGGCGATGAAGGCGCTGGTGCGCGGCGGGCGGCTCGTCACCTGCGGGGCGACCACCGGCGACGACCCGTCCGCCGATTTGCGCCGCCTGTTCATCCGGCAACTCACCGTGTTCGGCTCGACGCTCGGCAACCGTGCGGAACTCCGTGACCTGATCGCCTTCATCGCCGAGAAGACGCTCACGCCGCACATCGATCAGACTTTCGCGCTTGCCGACATCGCGCCCGCGCTCGATCGACTCGAGTCGGGCCGCCAGTTCGGCAAGATCGGGCTGACGATCGGCGGGAATTGACGCGTTTGCGTGCGCACGAAGAAATTTGGTTCGGTCCAGCCCCTTATCCCCTTGCGGGAGAAGGTGGCCCGAAGGGCCGGATGAGGGGTCGGCGCCGTAAGTGTCGCACCGAACCCCTCACCCCGGGCCCTCTCCGCAAGGGGAGAGGGGAGTTTCCCTACGACCTCGCTCCGACCAGAACCGGCGCCGCGCGATAGGCCTCCGGAAACAGCCGCTTCAGCGCCTCGATCTTCGGCAGGTCGTTGAACACGATGTAGGGGTAGGTTGGGTTCCGGGCGAGGAAATCCTGGTGATAGCCCTCCGCCGGATAGAAGGTCTTGCCCGGCTCGATCGATGTCACCACCGGCGAAGAAAACACGTGAGCGGCGTTCAATTGGGCGATGTAATCCTTCGCCACCCGCGCCTGCGCCTCGCTGGTTGGAAAGACCGCGGAGCGGTATTGGGTCCCTTCGTCCGGGCCCTGCCGGTTGAACTCGGTCGGATCGTGAGCCACCGAGAAATAGATCTGCAAAAGCTTGCCGTAGCTGATCTTGCCCGGATCGAAGGCGATCCTGACCGATTCCGCGTGGCCGGTGTCGCCTTCGCTGGTCATCTCGTAATGCGCCGTCGCAGCGGCGCCGCCGGTATAGCCGGAGACCGCCGACACGACGCCGTCGACATGCTGAAACACGCCCTGCACGCCCCAGAAGCAGCCGCCGGCCAGCACCGCGACTTCCTGCGGCGACCCGGAGGTCTGCTCGTCGACCGCAGGCGGCGGCACGCGGCGAGATTCCTCGGCCGACGAGGCGGAGACGCCGAGCCACGCGAGGGCGGCGACGCCGGAGGCGAGCATCGCGCCGACGCCAAGCCGGACGAAAGCGGTTCGAGCCAATGTGGTTCCCATGACTTTCCTCTCCTTGGCGAACGTAACTAACCGTTCTGTCATCTCCGGCGAACGCGGCAATCCAGGCCCGCGCCGACCATGGTCGCAAGGGCGCGTCAATCGCCCGGCTCACCGCGCGGCCTCTGGATGCCCGCTTTCGCGGGCATGACAACCTTTGGTGATACGCGCGCGGCCGTCAGTCGTTACGCCGGCATCCGGGTTTTTTCGCGTTTGGCGAAACTTCGACGGCCTGATGCCCTTGCCCCTTGCGCGCCCGAGCGGATAGCCTATCGATCACTTGTGAACGTTCGAGGGAGGAATGCCGGTGACGTCCATCAATCCGGTCGCGGACTTTTCGGTCGAAAGCGAGGTCGCGATCGTCACGATCAACTCGCCGCCGGTCAATGCGCTGTCGCAGGCCGTCCGCGAAGGTCTGAAGCTCGGGATCGAGCAGGCGGAGGCCGACCCCGCCGTCAAGGCGACCGTGATCCTGTGCGCCGGGCGCACCTTCATTGCCGGCGCCGACATCACCGAGTTCGGCAAGCCGCACGCCGCGCCCTTCCTGCCCGACGTGCTCGACAGGATCGAGAACGCCAAGAAGCCGGTGATCGCCGCGCTGCATGGCACGGCGCTCGGCGGCGGCTTCGAGGTGGCGCTGACGGCGCATTACCGGATCGCCGTCCCCTCGGCCAAGTGCGGCCTGCCGGAGATCAAGCTCGGCCTCATCCCCGGCGCCGGCGGCACCCAGCGGCTGCCGCGCCTCGTCGGCCCCGAGAAAGCGCTCGACGTCATCCTCTCCGGAACGCCGTTCGGCGCCCGTGACGCGAAGGACTGGGGCGTGGTCGACGCGCTCGCCGACGAGGGTAAGCTGAGGGAAGGCGCGATCGCCTTCGCCAGAACGCTGATCGCGGAAAAGGCGCCCCTGAAGAAGGTGCGCGACCGGGACGAGAGGCTCGCCGAGGCGCGCGGAAAGCCTGAAATCTTCGAGGCGATCCGCAAGGCGCACGCGCGCAAATTCCGCGGCTTCGAGGCGTGGGAAAAAGCGATCCTCTCGGTCAAGAACGCCGTCGATCTGCCGTTCGACGAAGGTATCACGAAAGAACGCGAGATGTTCATGGCGCTGCTCGGCTCGACCCAGTCGAAGGCCCAGCGGCACGTGTTCTTCGCCGAGCGCGCAGGCGGCCAAGATCGCCGACATCGGCCTGGACGTCCCGACAAAGCCGATCGCGCGCGTCGGGATTATCGGCGCGGGCACCATGGGCGGCGGCATCGCGATGAACTTCCTCTCGGCCGGCATTCCCGTGACCATCGTCGAGACTGCGCAAGAGGCGCTCGACCGCGGCGTCGCAATCATGCGCAAGAACTACGAGAATACGGCCAAGAAAGGCCGGATGACGATGGACGAGGTCGAGGCGCGGATGGGGCGCCTGACCCCGACGCTCGACTTCGGCGCGCTCAAGGACGCCGACCTCGTGATCGAGGCGGTGTACGAGAACATGGAGATCAAGAAGACGATCTTCGCGCGGCTCGACGGCGTCGCCAAACCCGGCGCGATCCTCGCCTCCAACACCAGCTACCTGAACATCGACGAGATCGCGGCGGCGACGAAGCGGCCCGAGGACGTGCTCGGCATGCACTTCTTCTCGCCCGCCAACGTCATGCGCCTGCTCGAGATCGTGCGCGGGGAGAAGACCTCGAAGCCGGTGCTCGCGACTATCGCCGCGCTCGCGCCGAAGATCGGCAAGGTCGGCGTGACCGTCGGCGTCTGCTACGGCTTCGTCGGCAACCGGATGCTCGCCGAGCGGCAGCGCGAGGCGGGAAAGCTGATCCTCGAAGGCGCGACCCCATCGCAGGTCGACCACGTCCTCACCGATTTCGGCATGCCGATGGGGCCGTTCGCGATGAGCGATCTCGCCGGCCTCGACATCGGCTGGTCGGCCGAGACGTCGAAGCGCGGCAGCATCCGCGACATTTTGTGCGAGGAGGGGCGGCGTGGGCAGAAGACCGGCGCGGGCTTCTACGATTACGACGAACAGAGGAACGCCAAGCCCTCCGCGCATGTCGAGGAGATCATCCGCGCCTTCGCCGCCTCGAAGGGCGTTGCGCAGCGAACCATCTCCGATCAGGAGATCCTCGAGCGCTGCATCTATCCGATGATCAACGAGGGCGCGAAGATTCTGGAAGAGGGCAAGGCGCAGCGCGCCTCCGACATCGACGTTGTCTGGATCATGGGCTACGGATGGCCAGTCTATCGCGGCGGCCCGATGTTCTACGCCGACACCGTGGGCCTGAAGACCGTGCTCGAAAAGCTGAAGGCGTTTCAGTCGACGTTCGGCGACGACTTCAAGCCTGCACCCCTCCTGGAGAAGCTCGCCGCCGAGGGCGGCGCGTTCTCGAAGGGGTGAACAGCATGGCGCGTTCCGCCCTTCCTTCTCCACGTTCACGGGGAGAAGATGGCCAAAGGCCGGATGAGGGGCGGCGCGGATTTCGAACGTTAGCGTCGGCGCGGACCTGAATCGTCGGCGCAGCCCCTCACCCTAGCCCTCTCCCCGCAAGCGGGGAGAGGGGATCTGAACGGAGCATCCCATGCGTGAAGCCGTCATTGTCTCCACCGCGCGCACCCCGATCGGCAAGGCCTATCGCGGCGCGTTCAACGACACCCAGGCGCAGACTCTCGGCGGCCACGCCATCGCCGAGGCGCTGAAGCGCGCGCGCGTCGAGGGCGCCGAGGTCGACGACGTCGTCATCGGCGCGGCGATGCAGCAGGGTTCGACCGGCTACAACATCGGCCGCCAGGCGGCGTTGCGCGGCGGGCTCCCGACCAGCGTCGCCGGCATGTCGGTCGACCGGCAGTGCGCTTCCGGCCTGATGGCGATTTCGATCGCCGCCAAGGAGATCATCCAGGACGGCATGAGCGTCACGGTCGGCGGCGGGCTCGAGTCGATTTCGCTGGTCCAGAATGATCACGCCAACACCTTCCGCAATCACGATCCGTGGCTCGTCGCCCATCGCAATGATGTCTACATGTCGATGCTCGAGACGGCCGAGATCGTCGCCGAGCGCTACGCCATCTCGCGCGAGGCGCAGGACGCCTATGCGCTCCAGTCGCAGCAGCGCACCGCCGCCGCTCAAGGCGCCGGCCGGTTCGAGGCCGAGATCGCCCCGCTGAAAACCGTGATGAAGGTCGCCGACAAGGCGACCGGCGCCGTCTCCGACAAGGAGGTGACGCTGAAGCAGGACGAAGGCCCGCGCGCCGACACCACCGCTCGCCGGCCTTGCGGCGCTCAAGCCCGTGTTCGCGGGCGGCCAGAAGCTGAAAGTCGGCGCCTGCATCACCGCGGGAAACGCATCGCAACTCTCCGACGGCGCCAGCGCCTGCGTGTTGATGGAGGCGAAGCTCGCGAGCCAGCGCAATCTCGCCCCGCTCGGGATCTATCGCGGCATCGCGGTCGCCGGGTGCGACCCGGACGAGATGGGCATCGGGCCGGTGTTCGCCATTCCGAAGCTCCTCAAGGCGCACGGCCTCAAGATCGACGACATCGGCCTCTGGGAGCTGAACGAAGCCTTCGCGGTGCAGGTGATCTACTGCCGCGACAAGCTCGGCATCGACAACGACAAGCTCAACGTCGACGGCGGCGCGATCGCGGTCGGCCACCCCTACGGCATGAGCGGCGCGCGCCTCACCGGCCACGCGCTGATCGAAGGCAAGCGCCGCGGCGTCAAGTACGTGGTGGTGACGATGTGCATCGGCGGCGGCCAGGGCGCGGCGGGCCTGTTCGAAGTCGCGTGACGGCAAGGACCGTCATCGCGAGCGTACGCGAAGCAATCCGCGACGATCGTGAGGGCGCCTGCGGCCCCTGGATCGGCTGCGTCGCTTCGGACTCGCTCGCAATGACGGTGTCGCTCCCGAATCAAGGGGTATCGTTCGTGACCGATCCGCAGCACATGGCGCCGCTCGCGGCCTTTCATGGGCATAAGCCGCCGGCGCCGCCGTGGTTCGACGCGGTCATGGCGCAGGAGCCCGAGCGGACGGTCCTCGAGGTCGAGGGGGCGAAGGTCGAGGTCCTCGCCTGGGGCGAGCGCGGGCAAGCCCGGGCTCTGTTCCTGCACGGCGGCGCGGCCCACGCCGACTGGTGGAGCTTCATCGCGCCGTTCTTCGCCGGCGAGCGGCGCGTGGTCGCCTCGACCTTCAGCGGCATGGGGCGCTCGGACTGGCGCGAGACACTACGTTTTCGAGCAGTTCGTGCGCGAGGCGCGCGCCGCGGGCGAGGCGGCGGGCGCGTTCGCCGCCGGCAAGCCGGTCGTCGTCGGCCATTCGTTCGGCGGCCGGGTGACGATGGGCCTTGCGCGCGACTTCGGCGACGACATCGCCGGCGGCGTCATGGTCGATCCGCCGTTCTTCGCGCCGCAGAATTTTCGGCCGCCTTCGCCGCCGCAACCCTCGCAAGCTCGCGCGGCGTAAAGCCTTCGCTCGCCGGCGTCATCGCGCGCTTCCGCCTGATGCCGCCGCAGCCGGTCGAGCACCTCTACATCCTCGACGCCATCGCCCGCCGCTCGGTGCGCGAGGCGGTCGACGAGCACGGGCAGCCCGGCTGCTCGCTCTGCTTCGATCCGCATTTCTGGGAGAAATTCGGCCGGATCGACCCGGCCCCGATCGTCGCCGCCGCGCGCTGCCCCTTGGCGCTTGATCCGCGGCGCCAAATCGAAGCTCTTCAAGGCCGACGACGCCGATTATCTGATGAGCTTTCTCCCGGCTGGCTCGCCCCACGTCGTCATCCCAGAGGCCGAGCACCACGTGATGATCGACCAGCCGCTGGCGTTCGTTTCGGCGCTGCGGGCGCTGCTAGAAGCGTGGCCCCCCTGATCGTTCATTCCAGCCTCACCGTCACCGCGTCCGACGCGCCCTTGCTGTCGACCACCGTCACGCGGGCGAAGCCGGCGCCGTCGGGCGTCCAGGCGGAGGTGCGGCGCAGTTCCGCCTCGCCGACCGGCGCGCCGTTGACGAACCAGGCGAACGGCGGGACGCCGCCGAGCGCCTTCAGCGCCAGCCGCGCGTCGCGCGCGCCGTCGGTGATGCCGAGGTCGACCCGCGCGCCGTCCGGCGGAAAGGCGATCTTCAGCGCCGCCGTCTCGGTCGCCGCCATCGTCTTTGGCGCGTCCTTGCGCAGGTGGCGCAGCGGCGGCGGCAGGTCGGCGGTGATCGCGGCGCCGACAGCACGCCCTTCGGCGGCCGGACGATCTCGACGTCGCGCCCGAGCCGTTCGAAGGCGTCGAACAGGATCGGCGCCGCGGCCTGACGGCCGATCAGGCCCGGCGTCGGACCGTTGTCGGGCCGCCCGACCCAGACCGCGATCGTCGTTCCGCGGTCGAAGCCGACCGCCAGCGCGTCGCGAAAGCCGTAGGATGTGCCGGTCTTGAAGGCGATCCGGCCGGAAAGCGAATTCGCCGGCGGCGGCGCGCCGCGCAGGATGTCGGCGACATACCAGGCCGCGACCGGATCGGTGACGCGGCGCGGCCCGATGATCGGCGCCGCGCCGTCGAGCCGCTCGACCAGCGCCGGCGCCTCGCCGCCGCGGGCAAAACCGGCGTAGAGGCGGGCGATGTCGGTCAGCGAAACGCCGAGGCCCCCGAGGCCGATCGCGAGCCCGATCGGCGTATCCTTCGGCAGCGCGATCTCGGCCCCCGCGCCGTGCAGGCGCGCGAGAAAGGTCGCCGGCCCGACGTCGGCGAGCAGCTCGATCGCCGGCAGGTTCAGCGACATGCTGCAGCGCCTTGCGCGCCGTCACCGTGCCCTGATAGCCGAGGTCGAAATTCTGCGGCGCGTAAGCGCCGTAGCGCGCGGGCCGGTCGAACAGCACCGTCTCCGGATGCGCGAGGCCCTCCTCGAAGGCGAGCGCGTAGATGAAGGGCTTTAGCGCCGATCCCGGCGAGCGCGGCGCGCGCGACATGTCGATCGCGCCCCTCGCGCGACGCGTCGTCGGGGTCGGCGGCGCCGACGCGGGCGCGGACCTCGCCGCTTGCGTTGTCGATCACGACGATCGCCGCCGACAGCTTTAGGCCCGAGCCGCGCGACGCTCTCCTTGGCGAGCGTCTCGAGCTTCGCCTGCAAGCCGCGCGTCGATCGAGAGCCGGATGACGCTTCGGCTTCGGGTCCGCGGCGACGGCCTCCTCGGCGGCGTGGGCCGCGAGCGTCGGGCAAAGGCTTTGCGCGCCTCGGGGACCGGCTCGGCTTTCGCCCGCGCGGCCTCCTCGGCGCTGATGACGCCGCGCGCGGAAACCCGGTCGAGCACGCGGTCGCGGGCGGCGCGCGCGGCGGCGGGGAAGCGGTCCGGCCGGCGCGCCTCGGGCGACTGCGGCAGCGCGACCAGCAGCGCGGCTTCGGCGATGCGTGAGCTTCAACGGCTCCTTGCCGAAATAGGCGAGCGAGGCGGCGCGCACGCCTTCGAGATTGCCGCCGAACGGCGCCAGCGTGACGTAGCGGTCGAGCACGCCCGCCTTGCCGACCGCGCGCTCGATCTCCTCCGCGCGCGCGATCTGGCGGAGCTTCGCCGGCAAGCGTGCGCTCGGCGCGCGGCTCGATCAGGCGCGCGACCTGCATCGAAAGCGTCGAGCCGCCGGAGACGATGTGGCCGCGCATGAGCCATTGTCCCGGCGGCGCGAAGCAGCGCGCGCGGATCGACGCCGCTGATGCTCGGTAGAAGCGGCCGTCCTCGTAGGCGATCAGCATGGCGACGTAGCGCGGATCGACGTCGTGCGTCGTCGCCGGCAGCCGCCACCGCCCGTCGGCCAGGGTGAACGGCGCGCAGGAGCCGCCCGTCGCGGTCGACGACCAGCGTCGAGCCCTCGCGCGAGGCGGCGAGGTCGAGCGGCCGAAGCGAGGCGGCGTAGCGGGTCCAGGCGAGGTTGGCGGCGAAGGCAGCGAGGCCGACGAAGAGCGTAAGCGCGGCCAGCGTTACGACCGCGCGATGACCCGGCCGGAATGCCCAGACGCCGCTGCGCGCGGCGCGCCAAAGCGGCGTCTCGCGACGCCCGTCTTATCGACGGGCTATGCGGCGCGGACCCCTCATCGGTCGCCTTCGGCGACACCTTCTCCCGCAGGGGGAGAAGGGTACGCAAGCGTCCGAGCGGGTTGCCCTTGGCCCACCTCACTTGTCCGTCACCTCCAGCTCGCCGAAGGCGGTGCGGCCGTAGCGTTCGGGAGCGTACATGTCCTCGGCCGTGGCGGGCGGCCAGACGTAGCGGCCGGGCGCGACGGCGCGCACGACATAGGCGAGATTGATGAACGCCGACTGGCCGGGCGCGCGGTCGAACACCGCGACGAACCGGTCGTCGCGATATTCGGTATGCGCCGGCGTCTCGTCGGTCGTGAGCCACGAGAAGCCCTCGACCGAGCCGCCGTCGACCAGCGCCGGATTGTCGATCTCGAGCCCGGCCGGCAGCCGGTCGACGATCAGCAGCCGCGCAGTGCGCGCCTCCGATTCCGTCACCTTCAGCGCCACCACGACGCGCTGGTTCTGCGTCAGGCTCTTGAGGTCGAGCGTCTTGCCGTCGAGCGAATAGAACGTGCGCTCGACCGCGTAGCCGTTCGACGCCGCGGGCTCGGGCGCGATCGGCGAGCCGGAGACGGTGGTGACAAGTTCGGCGGTCGCCTGCCCGGTGTTGGCGATGGTCGCGGTCTTGCCGGCGAGCGCGTCCGGGCCGAAGCGGCGGTTGAGCGCGCCCTTGACGGGCTGCGCCGTCGACGGTGAACGACCCGAGGCTCCCGTGCTCGGCGAGCGCCTCGGCGGCCAGAACCATCCAGCCGTTCTCCTGCGTGCTCGTGTACGAGCGCTCGGCGCGCGCCGCATCGACCGCGGCGCCCGCCCTGGCGATCGCGTCGGCCGGCATGTCGCCTGCAGCCGGATTGGCCTCGGCGACCAGCGCCAGCACCGCGGCGGCGTCGCGCAGCTTCGAGCCGTAATCGGGCCGCGAGACGCCGGCGTCCTTCTCGGCGGCGAGCGCGGTCAAGCGCGGCGGCAAAGACCTTGCCGGCGCGGGCGCGGTCGCCGAGCATCGCCAGCGCCGCGCCGAGCTGCGCCTTGGCGAGCGGCGTCGCGAAGGCGTCGAGCTTGGCGTCGGAGAGATAGCGCAGATCGCCGATCACCGGACGGCCGTTGCGCGCCAGCACGTAGAGCGCATAGGCGAGCGCGGCGGCGTTGTCCGTGTTCGGCTCGGGCGCGTTGACGACCGTGTTGCGCAAGCGGTCGAGCGCCTGGCCGAAAGCGCCTTCGGCGACGACGTATTTCTGCTCGCGGGCGCGGGTGAGGAAATCGGTGACGAAGGCGTCGAGCCAGGCGTCGTCGTCGCCGCTGTCGGCCGCCCACATGCCGAAGGCGCCGCTGGCGCTCTGCCGGCTCATCTCGCGCTCGATCGCCTGATTCACGCGGGCGCCGAGGTCCGGGTCGAGCCCGAGGTTTTCGAGCGAGGCGAGGCGGTTGGCGTAGAGGAGCGGCATCGCCCGGCTGACCGTCTGCTCGGAGCAGCCGTAGGGGTAGCGGTCGAGCGCCTGCAGCAAGCGCCGGCGCGTCGAGCGCGCCGAACGGCGAGGCGGACGACCGCGATCGAGCCGGTTCCGGGGATGAAATCGGAGAGGAGGTCGCCGGATACGGTCGCGCTTCCGCCGCCCGGCAGCGGCGTGACCGTGCGGCGATAGACGTCCGGCGCGCCCGACTGCGACGCCGAGCTTGAAGCGCTGCGTCTGATCGGTCGCGGGCCCGGTGAGGCGGAGGTCGAAATCGGCGACGCCGACGCCGGCCGCCGCGATCGGAATTGCCGCCTGCGCGGCGCTGATGCGCGTCGAGATGCAGCGTCTGGCGGAGCGCGTCGGCGTCCGCCGTCAGCGGCCCGTGCAGGTCGAGGTCGAGCGTGTAGTCGCCGGCCTCGCCGTCGACATTGTCGATGTCGACCGACATCTGCGAGCGGTCGCCGACGTCGAGGAAGCGCGGCAACGTCGCGGAGACGACGACCGCGTCGCGCACGGTGACGTCGGCCTGAGCCGAGCCGACCTTGTCCTTGCTCCAGGCGACGGCGGCGAGCCGCACCGTTCCGTTGAACGACCGGCAGGTCGAAGGTCACGGTCGCCTTGCCCTGATCGTCGAGCTTCACGACGCCGGAGAACAAGGCGAGCGGCGGCTGCGTCGGCAGATTGCCTTCGAGATTGCCGCCGCTGTCGCCGCCGGTCTGGATCGCGCCCGCCTCGCCCTGCATGCCGTCGATCAGCATGCCCCAGAGGTCGCGGATCTCGACCGGCAGCTTGCGCTGGCCGAAGAAGATACGAGCCCGGATCCGGCGTCTTGTAGCCGGTGAGGTTGAGGATGCCGAGGTCGACCGCCGAGACGGTGACATGCGCCTCCTCGCCCGGCGCGAGTCCCGCGACCGCGATCGGCACGCTCGAGCGGCTCGCGCGGCTTCGTCAGCGCCGGCGCGCCGAAGGCGACGTCGAGCTTGTGGGCGTCGCGGTCGATGGCGAACCAGGCGAGCCCGATCGCCCGGCCCGGCATGCGCCGCGCCTTGACGTCGAGCGGGCGGTGGGTCAGCGCGACCGCATAGGCGCCCGGCCCCCAGTCGGCGCCGACCGCGAACGGGACGACGTTGTCGCCCGCGACGAGGTCGACGTCGATGAAGCGCTCGACCATGTCGCCGACGAGCGCGACGGTCGCCTTGCCGGCGTAGGGCGAGCTGATGCGCAGCTTCGCCTCGTCGCCGGGCGCGTAAGCGGTCTTGTCGAGGGTGACGACGGCGTTGTCGGGCGTGTCGGCGCTCGCCGTCGCCCGACCAGCCGACGTCGAACGCGAGGCTCGTCTCCTCGCCGTCGAGCGTCTTGATGTCGAGGCGGTGCGCGCCCCACTGGACGGGCGCCGGAGATCTTCGGCGGGCGCGTCGGCGCCGATGTCGATCGACGCCGCTCGCCGATCCGCTTCGACGACTTGACCGGCTCGTAGTTCCAGCGTCCGTCGCTGTTGAACCATTGGTAGTCGTTGGTGATCTGATAGAGCGACCATTGGGCGCGCCTTGCGCGCGACCCGCGTCCCGTCGGGCGCGACCGCGATCGCCTGGAAGGTCGCCTGATCGCCGGCGCTGATGGACGAGTCGAAATCCGGCTTGACCCCGACCGCGACGCCCTTCGCCCGCACCGGCAGCGTGATCGTGCGCTCGACCGTGCGTCCGCCGGGTTCGCCGACGTCGACGATCAGCTTCGCCTCCAGCGGCCGGGTCGAGGCGGCGTCGGGCAGGTCGACCGAGAGCTCCGCATGGCCCTTGGCGTCGGTCGTCACCTTGTCGGAGAACTGGGTCTCGACCGTGGTGAAGTCGTCGTCGGCGAGGCCGGCGACATAGCCGGGGAAGCCGGCGAGCGCGCCGCCCGCGACCGCCTGAAGGCGGATCGCGCCGGTGACGTCGAGGCCGCTCGCCGGCGCGCCATAGAGGAAGCGCGCATCGAGCGTCAGCGCGACCGGCTCGCCGGTCGCGATGAAGGCCTTGGTCGGGTTTCAGCGTGAAGTCGAGCCGCTCGGGGATGTAGTCCTCGAGCAGGAACTCGACCGAGCCGATCGGATCGCCCTTCGGGTCGGCGTAGGCCGATAGGCTCCATTTGCCCGGCGCCGAGCCAGGCAGCAGCGGAACGGCGAAGGCGCGCCCGCCGAGACCCTCGTCAGGAAGCGTCGCCCGCTTGTACTCGACGCCGTCGGGCCGCTTGACGACCAGGGTCAGCGGCAGGCCGGTCCGGGCGACGCCCTTGGCGTCGCGCAAGAGCGCCGTCGCGAACACCGTCTCGCCCGAGCGATAGACGCCGCGCTCGGTGTAGAGGAAGGCGTCGAGACCGGCGGGCGCGTCGCGGCCGGCGACGCCGCGGTCGGTCAGATCGAAGGCGTTCTGCAGCCAGGTTGAGGAAATTGTAGTCGCCGCCGAGCGTCGCGACCAGAAGCCCCGGCGCGGAGCCTCCCTTGCCGCGTGCAAGACCGGGATCGAAGTCTGCCCGCCCGTCAGCGCCGGTGGTCTTGACCGCCAGCACCTCGTTGTTGCGCGCGACGAGCTTCAGTTCGACCCCTGCGACCGGACCGGCGGACCCCAGCGACTGCACTAGCGCATGGACGCCGTCGTCGCCCGAGATCGCGGTGAGGCCGAGATCGGACACCACCATCCACTGGGTTGCGAGTTGCGCCTCTTCCGGCTCGCTCGAGTTCGAAGTCTTTTCCTTCCACGGCCGCGCCGTGACGAGATAGACGCCCGGATCGAGCTTGCCGACCGCCTTCATGACCGGGAATTCGGTGGCGACGTCCTTGTTAAGCTCGCTCGCGACCTCCATCGAGCCGCTCCAGACCTTCTGGCCGTCCTGATCCGCGATCTCCTGGGCGCGAGACGTGTCGATCGGTTTGAGGAAGTCGTCGCGGCTGACGGTCGCGACGAGATTGCGATCGCCGATGCGATAGACGTCGATGGCGACCCGGCCCGTGTTGACGGTGACGAGCGGCGCGCCCTCCTGGCCCTCGCGCGGCAGCACATAGGCCCGCCCGGCGAAATGGGCCTGCGGCGAGCGGTCGCGCACGTAGATCTCGTAGTCGGCGGCTTTCAGCAGCGCCTCGCCGACCACCGAGGGCAGGCCCTGGCGCAGCACGATCGCATAACGCTCGCCGTGCTTCAGGCCCTCGACGCAGATCTGCTGATCCTCGTTCGAGATCGCGGTGTTCGAGGCGCCGGACACCGCCACATAGGGCGCGAAGTCGGTCTTGCGCGCGAGCGGCTCGGAAAAGGTGAAGCAGACGCGCGGATTGGCCGAACTCGTTGTCGACCTTGTAGTCGAGGATGCGGAAGCCGTACTGCTCCCGCAGAGCCTCGTAGGTCTTGCGGACGTCGAGATTGTCGCGCCGATCGAGCGAGGCCTTATAGGCGTCGAGCGCGCCGCGCCATGCGCTGTGGCGCGCGAGCAGGTCGCCGAGCGTCGCGAGCGCCTCGGCTTGCGCATCCGGGCTCGCCGCGCGCTGGTAGGCGGCGTAGGCGGCGGTCGCGCCCTGGGTCACGAGGTCCCAGCGATTGTTGGCCTGGGCGTCGTCGGCCTTGATCGCGACCCTGGCGTAGGCGATCCAGTTCGCGGGGTCCTTCGGCGCGGCGGTCACCGCGGCGGCGGCGAGTCTCGCGGCGACATCGTACTGGCCGGCGATCCCGGCGGCGGCCGCTGCCTTGCGCAGGTCGTCCGGGGTCTTGCCAGCGGCCTGCGCGCCGATCCTGGCCGCCTCGATCTTCAGCGTCTCGGCGAGACGCACCGCGTCGCTCGCCATGTCCTCGTTGACGTAGGGCTTGATGTCCGCGGCGACAGCCGCGCTCGCGAAAAGAAAAGCAATGAGGATGGTGCGAAGAGCCTGGAGCAAGGTGAAACCCCCGGGGCGTTCTTGCGCTATGATTGGGACGCCGTTCGGCCGGCTCCGCGTCATGACGCCGCTGACCTATACCACGCCGCGCCGATCAAGATGCGCGCTCGGCGCGCTCAATCGAGCGGCGACGCCGCGGTGCAGCGGCGGTCGAGCAACGATTCGGCCCCCGCGTGGCGCAGGCGGCCGGACACGCCTTCGAAGAACGCGACGATCACGAGATCGTCTTCGTCCTTGACACGCGCCCCGACCACCATGACCATCAGCCCGCCCGGGTTCTCGGCCGCGCCCGCGAACCCGTGAGCGGCGATGCGAAACGGGTTGAGCTGTTCGAAGTCCGATTCCTTGACCCGCACGCCATAATAGACCTGACGGGGAAAGATCGGGCCAACGCGGGTCCAATCGTAGAGCGGCATCCTCTGTGCGGATTCGTCGAGAAAACGACGTGCGCCCGGGTGCAGGCAGCCGATATGGATGTGGAGTTGGTCCTGCGACCGCCTGTCCTCGGAATTGACGATGAGCGCGACGTCGTCGCGCGAAGGCGGATTTCCGTCCGGACCCTTAAGGAACGCGCGCGCCCGCCAGGCGGCGGCAAAGTAATTCGGCGCTTCGGGCGACTGAAGGAACGGGTCCTCGACGCCGGAAATCTCGCGCGTCGGCGACAGGATGAGGTCGTCCGACTCCAGTGGGCGAAGCACGGCGTAGCCGCGGGCCAGGGCTCCGCCGGGGAGGTCGACCTTGAGACAAGGAAACGCCACTCCCAGCATTTTGTAGGCCGATGCGCAGGTGCGGACGACCGGCCACAGTCGGTCGCGATCGCCCGCTACGGCGACGGCCGACGTCAACAGGATCGCGATCACAAAACAGAGAAGCGCTCGAACCATCCCTATTCCATCCGGTCCGTCGGCGAACTTCTCGGCGCTTTCCCGTTACCGAATTTGCCTGAACCGGAATCACGCGCAAGCTTCGGCCGACGCCTCGGGGGCGCCTTGAGATCGGTTTCGCTGCCGCCGAGACGGACGAGGCGACGCGCGCTCTCCCGCTCGATGAGCGCCTTCAGCGCCTCACGCACCAGACCGGACGCGTGCATCTCGCGGGTAAGCGCCTGCGCTTTCGCAATCAGATCATCGTCGAGCGCAACCGTGATCCGCATTCCCCTCTCCGTAGCTGCGCCGATCCAAGCATCAAATGATGACGAATTCCATGACTGGTTGGTCCGGGGCTCGGCGTGGGCCCGCGCCCATTTCGCGGGAAGCCGACTTCCACTAGCATCCGGGCGGCGCCAAACGAAACCGGCGCTAAGGGGGCAGCATGTCACGCAACCCGGCCCGGCTCGTCCTCCTTCTTGCGGCGTCGCTCGCTGGCGCCGCCGCCACGGCGCAAACGCCGCCCGCGAGACCCCCCGCCTCGGACGCGGCGCTGGACGCCCAGAAGGCGGCCTTCCTGGCGCTTCCGCTCCCGACGCGCATGGCGGCGCAGGACGCGCTCGTCTGGCTCGGCCTGCACAACGGGGTCGCCGACGGAACTTCGGCAGGCGCACGCGCGATTCGATCGTCGCCTTCCAGCTCAGCCAGAAAGGGACCGGCGACGGCGTCCTCTCCGCGGGTCAGCTTCAGGCGCTGCTCGCCGCCGGAGAAAAGGCGCGCGCCGCTGTCGGCTTCAGGACCATCACCGACCCCTTGACCGGCGCCCGGATCGGCGCGCCCGTCAAGCTGATCGACGCCAAGACCGACGTCACGCTCGATTTCGCCTCTGACGCGGGCGGCGATCTCGCCAGCCTCTATGCGCGGCTCGCCGCGGAGGCCCCCGCCCGCAAGGTCGGCTACAGGGCGATCGAAGCCGGGCGCCTTCTTCGTCGTCTCCGGCGAGGAGCGTGGCCGGAAGTTCTATACCCGCTATGAACTCGAGCGCGGCCGCGACCCCGCCGATCCGCGGATTCACCTTCGCCTATCCCGCGACGCGCAACGATCTCGACCGGGTCGCGCTCGCCGTCGCCAATTCTTTCGTCAGCCGTTCCCGCAGCCGGGTCCGGCGGCGGGCGCAACCGTCGGGACGCGGCTCGCCGCACAGTCGCCGGCCGCGACGCCCACGCCGTCCGGCGACCGCGCTGATCGTCGCGCCGGGCCGCGCGCTGACCGTGCTGAAAGCCGGACGACTGCCCGAACCCCAGCGTCGGCGGCAAGCCGGCGAAATTCGAGCGAACCGACGCGGCGACCGGGCTCGCGCTCCTTTCGGGCGATTTCGGCGCCGGGGCCGAGCCGCCGCCGCGCGGCGCGCTGACGCTCCGATCTCGTCGTGCTCAGCGCCGATGGCGCGCGCGTATCCGCCGTCCCCGCCGCGCTTCGCCGGCGGCGGAAGCCGGGTCGTCGCCGCGCTCGAGCAGGAGCGCGGCGGGCGCTCCCGTCTTCGACCGTTCGGGCGGGCTCGCGGGCGTCGTCGCGCCGTTCGCGGAGGAGCCGAAGCGCGTCGGCGGCGTGGCGCTCGCCGTCCCGCACGCGATGATCGACGCCGAGGCGATCGGCGGCTTTCTCGGCGGCGGCGCGCTGATCCCGATCGCGGCGCCTGCGGCCCCGCTCAGCGTCGGCGCGATAGCCGCGCGGGAGAGAGCGGCGATCGCGCCGGTTACGTGCCGCCAGCCTTGAGCCCGGAGACGGTGTTCGCGCCTCCCGCTTCGGATGGCGGCTCGGGTCTGCAGCGGTAATCGAGCACGTCCTCGGCGCCGATTGGCCACCAGGACCCCGGCGCACGGGCGTAGGTGGCGAGGATCACAAGATCGTCCCGACCATCGACGATGGCGCCGGCGAGCCCAATCATCAGTTTCGCCCGATCGCCGACGACGGAGTCGAAGGCCTCGAACGCCAGACGGAACGGATCGGCGCCCTCAAGATCCGCTCTGCCCAGCCGCAACAACCAGAACGGCTGATGCGGAACGAACGGGGCCGATCAGCCGCCACTCGCCGACCGGAGCCCCGGCGCAGCCGATGCCAGCACACGACGCGCCGCGGGATTCGAGGCAGCCGATATGGATGTGAAGCTGGTCCTGCGTCCGCACGATGGCGCGAATTGACGATGAGCGAGTTTCTGTCGCGCGCGGGCGGCCCGCCGTTGGGCGTGGCGATCATCGACCGCGCGCCGCCCAGGCCTGGGCGAAATAGTTCGGCGCCTCGGGCGATTGCAGGAACGGGTCCTCGACGCCGACGATTCTCCGCGTCGGCGACAAGATCAGGTCGTTCGCCCAGCGGCGGGCGAAAGATCACATGGCCGCGCTCCTGCCGTCCGACAGATCGACGGCGAGGCAGGGAAACGGCAGGCCGGTCAACCTCTGATCGGTCGACGCAGGCGCCGACCACCTGCCACAAGCCTCGCGATCTTTCGACGACCGCATAAGCGGCGACCGCCGCCAGCGCGAGCGCGGCCGCAGCAAGCGCCAAAGTTCGCGGCCGTTTCGCGAGCGAGCGCCCAAGGCGTTTCAACGCGTTCAGTCCTCGACGAAATCGCTTGCGCGGGATTCCCTGCGCATAGAGCAGCGCCGTGAGGTCGGCGTGGTCGATGCGGGCGTCAGCGGCGGCGGCGACCTGGGGCTTGGCGCGATAGGCGACGCCGAGGCCGCCGCGGCCGAGCATGGCGAGATCGTTGGCGCCGTCGCCGACGGCGAGCGTCGCCTCGAGCGCGAGGCCGCATGGCGGCGGCGACCTCGAGCAGCGCCGCGCGCTTGGCGTCGCGGCCGAGGATCGGCTCGACGACCTTGCCGGTGAGGCTTCCCGTCCGCCGGTCTCGAGCGTGTTGGCGCGGTCCTCGTCGGCCCCGATCAGGGCGGCGACCGCGGAGGTGAACTGGCGGAAGCCGCCCGACACGATGACCACCTTGCGCGCCGCGGGCGCGCATGGTGCGGGCGAGCGCGCGCGCGCCGGGGTTGAGCGTGATCCGGGCTCTCCAGCACGTCGTCGATCACCTCGTCCGGCAGACCCTCGAGCAGCTCGACGCGCTCGCGCAGCGCCGGCTCGAACTCGATCTCGCCGCGCATCGCCCGCTCGGTGATCGCCGCGACATGGGCGCCGAGGCCGACCAGCGCGGCGAGCTCGTCGACGCATTCCTGGCCGATCAGGGTCGAAGTCCATGTCGGCCACCAGCAGCGCTCTTCTCGCGTCCCGCGAGCGGCTGGACGATCGACGTCGACCGGTTCGCCGGCGAAATGCGCCGCGAGCGCGGCGCGCCTGTCGTCGAGGTCTCCGGTCGACGACGAGGTCCGCCGCGACGCCCTCGTCGAGCCAGCGCCGGCGCTCGATGCCGCCGAGGGCTAGCGCGGCGCGGTCGATTCGGGCATCGGTGAGCGGCGCGCGCTCGGGATCGGCGATCAGCGTGGCGACGAGAACGGAAGCGGGCATGCGGAGTCCAGGCGGCGAAAGGGGTTCGACGGCGTGAGGCGAGCGCTCCTCCTCGCAGGACCGACGGCGAGCGGCAAGTCCGCGGCGGCGCTGACTTTGGCCCACGAATTCGGCGCGACCATCGTCAACGCCGATTCGATGCAGGTCTATGCCGACCTCAGCATCCTCACCGCGCGTCCGACGCCCGATGAGGAAAGGCAAGCGCCGCACCGGCTCTTCGGCGAAATCGACGGCGCGGTCAATTCTCCGTCGGCCTGTGGGCTGCGGCGGGCGCGCGAAATTCTGGCCGGAGTTGGCGACGGTCCGGTCATTTTCGCCGGCGGCACGGGCCTTTATTTCCGCGCCCTGACCGAGGGTCTTTCGGACATGCCGGCCGTTCCCGAGGCGGTCCGGGCCGAGGTCCGCGCCGCGGCGGAGGGCCGGCCGACCGCCGACCTGCACGCCGAGCTCGCCGCGGCCGACCCGGAGACCGCCGCGCGGCTCAGGCCCGTCCGACCGGCAGCGGACGTCTGCGCGCCCTCGAAGTGTTCGCCGCGACCGGACGGCCGCTCGCCGCCTTCCAGGGCGCGCGCGGCGAGCCGGCGCTCGAGCCCGGCGAATGGCGCGGCCTCTTCCTCGCCCCCGATCGCGAGGCGCTGTACCGCCGCATCGACGCCCGGTTCGACGCGATGCTCGTCGAGGGCGCGCTCGACGAGGTTTCAAGGCTCGCCGGCGCGCAAGCTCGACCCGGCGCTGCCGGTCATGCGCGCCCATGGCGTTCCCCATCTCATCGCCCATCTCGAAGGGCGGCCTGTCGCTTGCCGAGGCCGCCGAGCGCGGCAAGCTCGATACCCGCCATTACGCCAAGCGCCAGTTCACCTGGGCGCGCCATCAGTTCGCCGGATTCGAATGGGTCGCGCCGGAGGCGGCGGTCGAGGCGGGGGCGAAGGCGCTGCGGTAGCGCATAGGCGGCGGTTTCGGCGATGCGCCGGACTGAAGGCGGATCGGGATAAGCCAATTCGGCGACGCATGATCGAGGTTCCGCATGTTTTCGCCTTGAACAATTGGATCGTCGGGCTCTCGACCACGCTCGCCGATCGGCGCCGTGGTCGGGATTTCGGTGGCTTTGTCTGCTCTTCGGGCTGGTCCTGGTTCATGTTTCCGCGCCGCATTCGATACGCCGCGCACATAACGAAGTCGCAGGATTTACGATTGCGGTCGTCGGGGTGATCTATGCGGTCTGCTGGCCTTCATCGCGGTGGCCGTGTGGGAAGATTTCGGCAAGGCCGACGCGCTGGTTCAGACCGAGGCCAATCTGGTCGGCAATCTCTATCGCGATACGGTCGGCCTTCCCGATCCGCTGGCGACGGAGCTTCGACACACTCTGTTCATTTATGCCGAGACCGTCGTGCAGGACGAATGGCCGGCGCTCGCCGACGGGCGCGTCGAGGACGAGGCCGGATGGCAGCTGCTCGACAAATTTCACCTGTCCTTGGCGCAATTTCATCCGTGCCGATCCGGGGGCCCAAGTGATCGAGGCCGAAATGTTCCGCAGCCTGAACGCGCTCTACGACGCGCGGCGCGGACGCTTTCACGCCGCCGAAGCGCGGGCTTGCCTCCGATCCTGTGGTGGAACCTGATCGCGGGGGCGGGCCTGACCATCCTGTTCAGCTACCCTGTTCGGCGTTCCGAACTTTGCGATGCACATGGTCATGGTCGCGATGCTCGGCGCCTCGATCGCCCTCGTTCTCTCCCTCATCATCCTGTTGGACAATCCCTTTCGCGGGCAAAACCATGTCTCGGCGGCGCCGTTCGAGCGCCTGGTCAGGACGGTGGAGGACATGGCCTACCCGAAGGATTGATTTAGGGGTTGGGCAGCCCGACAACGCGGCGGATCAGGAAGTCAAGCGAAGCGCGCCCCGGTCCCCAGGCGATGATGGCGAGCGCCATCGCCGCCCAGGTGATATGGATCGGCCATCCGTCGGGCACGGTCAGTTCGACGATGAGGGTCATGAACAGAAGGCCGAGCGCGGCAAAGCGCGTCGCAAGGCCGAGCACGAGCAGGATGGGGAAGGTGATCTCGGCGCAGCCCGAGAGGAACGCCATCAGGGCCGGGGCCGGATACGGGATAGGGTCCCCCCGGCAGATGCAGCATGAACTCGTCGGTGAACAGGGTGACCGCCGTGTCGTTGAGCCGGAGGAAGCCGTCCCACTTCAGCATGCCGGACTTCCAGAAAGGAGTCGCCAGGGCGAACCGCAGAACCAACAGGACGAGCGAGGGAAGCGCGACCGCGCTCACGACGCGTTCGACCCGGTTCACGAACCGGCCGATGGAGACGATCGTCCCGCCTGAAGGGGACTGTCGCGACACGCTGGTCATGAGGGATCTCCGAGAGTTGCCGAAACGAATGCGCCGGATTCGATCAGGGTCGCGAGGCCCGCGCCGATATCGAACCCGGGATGGGCTTTAAACGCCGCGTCCGCGGCCTCGGCGAGCGGGCGCCGCGCGATCAGCGCCGACAGGAACTCGGCCTCTCCCGGCGCGAGCCGGCGCACGACCACGTCGAATTCCGGCCGCGTGATCAGCGCGTCCTCCGCAACGCTCGCGTCGATCGGTGCGACCGGCTCGTCTGTGCGGTTGGCCGCGAAGATTGTCACGGCGGCGAAGCGCGAGCGCAGAACCTGGGTCGCCGGATGGGGCGCGAACGCGAAGTCCGCCAGGCGCTCGGGCGGAAGCGAGGCCAGATCCGAGGCGGCGAGCCCGGTCGCCTCGGCCGCGTGATAAGCGTCGAGCCAGGCGCGCTCGATCCGCGCGGCATCGGCGAGCCAGGGCATCCCCCGAGCATAGTCGCAAGCCTCGATGAATGCGGGAAAGTCCCGGCCGTATTCGAACAGGAGCGGCGAGGTCGGCGGCGTCTCGCGGATGTGAAAGCGCGCCATGGCGCGAAAGAACTCGACCCCGGTGATGCGCTGCACTGCTGGATAGACCGCCGCGAGCGCGTCGATCAGGCTGACGGTGACGTTGTTGCGATAGACGGCGTAGCGCTTCGCCGCGGCCTTGCCGGCCGGCCCCGTTATCAGCGCAGGCGCGTCGCGGTCGGGCTCGAGCAGAGCCGCGGAAAAGACCGCCGAATAGGCTGCGTCGGCCGCTAGGGGCGCGCAGGAGAGGGGGTCAGGCCGCATGGCTTTGCTTCGCACGGGAAGTGGCGCGGTCGAGAAGGACTTGCGCGGCGGCGGCTTCCGCTTGGAGACGCGGCCATTCCGGGATCTCGCTGTCCCATTCGATCAGCGTCGGGATCGGCCCCGCCCGGTCGATGACGCTCTCGAACAGCGTCCACACCGCATCGGCGACCGGCCGGTCGTGGCTGTCGATCAGCAGAGGTTCACCTTCGTCGTCTGTCTGCTCGGCATGTCCGGCGAGATGGATCTCGCCGACGAGCGCGAGTGGAAAATCGGACAGATAGTCGATCGGCGAGAAGCCGTGGTTGGTCGCCGAGACGAAGACGTTGTTGACGTCGAGCAGCAGGCCGCAGCCGCTGCGCCGCGCGACGGCGCGGATGAAGTCCGTCTCGCTCATCGTCGATTCGTGGAACAGCACATAGGTCGATGGATTTTCGAGCAGCAGCCGTTGGCCGACGGCCTCCTGGACCTCGTCGATGTGATCGCTGACCGTCGCGAGCGTCGCCTCGGTGTAAGGGAGCGGAAGCAGGTCGTTGAAATAGACTGTCTCATGCGTCGACCACGCCAGATGTTCGGAGACGAGCGCGGGTTCGTAGCGGCGAACAAGTTCGGCGAAGCGGTCAAGATGCGCCTGATCCAGGCGTTGCGGGCCGCCGATCGACATGCACACGCCATGCAGCGAAACGGCATGGTCGCGGCGGATGGCTTCGAGCGCGCGATGCGGAGGCCCGCCGGCGCCCATATAATTTTCGGCGTGAATCTCGAAGAAGCCGCGAGGCCTCGGCCCCGCGAGGATCGCTTGCAGATGCTGGGGCTTGAAGCTTGTCCCGGCCAATCCCGCGACGGGATGCGCCGGAAAGCGGGGCTGAGAGGGTTCCCGCTGACGATTTACGGTCAGGTCTCTGATCATGGTCGTCCCCGTTTTCCGGCGCTTTGTTGCAAACGATCGGCTTCAATTACATGGCGGTCAGTGTGCCGTGCTTTCCGTTCGGCAGCGCAATCGCGGTGCAGGTTCCGCCCTGCACGAACTTCCAGGAATTGCCCTGGAAATCGACGGTCGAGGTGCCCTGGCAGGTCGTGCCGGGGCCGGCGGCGCAATCGTTCTGGCCCTTGAGGGCGACGCCGAAGCATTTCTCCTTGTGGGCGGCCATCGCGGCGGCCTTCTCCGCGTCGGTCAACGGAGCGGCGGAGGCGAGGGTCGCCAGCGCGCTCGAAAGCGCGCTGGCGAGAACGAGCGAGGTGATTGCGGTCTTGGCGGTCATGGACGATCTCCGGATTGCTGGCCGTCCCTCAGGGGACGCCCTCGAATTTCGTAATCGAGCGCGAGATGTTACATCGGCCCACAATAAGAAGTGACCTGCGGGACTGTGCGTCGAACTCGCGAAGGCGGACTCGGGCCGACCCTTCCGGTCGACTTGCCAGCCGCCGTCGACCGGCGCTAAACGCGCCGGAACGGCCAACGGCGCGGCCAAGGCCGGTCCGATCCCCGCCAGGAGAGCCCATTGACCCTGATCAAGCCCTTCCGCGCTCTGCGGCCCGCGCCCGGCCGGGCGGCGGACGTTCTCGCCCCCCCCTACGACGTGCTGTCGAGCGCCGAGGCGCGCGAACGCGCCAAGGGCAAGCCCTGGAGCTTCCTGCATGTCTCCAAGGCGGAGATCGACCTCGATCCGGCGATCGACCCCCACGACCCCGCGGTCTACGCCAAGGCCGCCGAGACGCTGAAGCGCATGATCGAGGCCGGCGTGCTCGTGCGCGACGCGAAGCCCGGCTACTACGTTTACCGGCTGACCTGGCGCGACCGCGTCGAGACCGGCTTCGCCGCGGTCGCCTCGCTCGCGGCCTATGCCGAAAACCGCATCCGCAAGCATGAGCTGACGACGCTCGCGAAGGAGGACGACCGGGTGCGCCAGATCGAGGCGGTCGACGCGCAGACCGGCCCGGTGATGCTCGCCTATCCGGAGACGCCCGCGATCGACGCGCTGCTTGCGACGCGGCTCGGCTGGCAAGCCGGCCGTCGACGTCACCGCAGACGACGGCGTGCGCCACGAACTCTGGGTGCTCGACGACGAGGCGGCGGTCGCGGCGCTGACCCGCGCCGTCGACGCCCTGCCCGCGCTCTACATCGCCGACGGCCACCACCGTTCGGCCGCGGCGCTGCGGGTCGCCGAGGCCCGAGGCGTTGAAAGACGGCTCTTTTCTCGCCGTGCTGCTGCCTGAGCAGGAGATGACCATTCTCGATTACAACCGCGTGCTGCGCGACCTGAACGGCCTCACCGCCCGACGAGGTTCTCTCCGCGATCGGACGCCGCTACGCGATCGAGCCGAGCGACGAGCCGGTCCGCCCGGCGCGCGCCGACGAGGTCGGCATGGTCATGGGCGGACGCTGGTATCGGCTGGCGCTGAAACCGGAGATCGTGGCCGAAGCCGAGCGGAGCGGCGATCCGGTCGCGCGCCTGCCGGTGACGCTGCTGGCGAAAAACGTGATCGAGCCGGTCTTCGGCGTGACCGATCCGCGCCGCGACAAGCGGATCGACTTCGTCGGCGGCGGCCGCGGGCTCGAGGAACTCGAGCGGCTGGTCAGGTCCGGCGCCGCGCCGGTCGCCTTCGCGCTCTACCCGACCGCAATGGCCGACCTGATGGCGGTCGCCGACGCGGGCTCGATCATGCCGCCGAAATCGACCTGGTTCGAGCCCAAGCTCGCCGACGGCATGGTCAGCCACATGCTGGACTGAGGCGGAGGGGCGGCGGCGGACGCGCTAACTTAGGCTCGACGTCTTCTTGAAAACCCTGACCCGCCTTGCCGGATCATGACCTTGAGCGAGGCCAGGACGAAGCCGCACCAGACCAGACTGAACGGAATGAGGAAACCGTTGGCCGCGGTCAGCAGCAAGCCCTGCGCGGGCTGTCCGGTCCACAGCAGGCGCTCGCCTCTCTCCAGGCGAGGAGTAAAGCCGGCGTCGATCATTTGCCCCTCGTCCCTGCTCAGTCGCGCGCCGAACGCCCCGTTCGCCGGGGCATTTCTACAGCGCAGCGCGGGGCGCGCGTCAGCCCTTGTGCGCGAGCCAGCTCGTCACCACCGAGAAGCCGTGGCCGGTCGGGACGAGGTAGACGATATAGCCGGTTGTTGTCGAAGACGCCGAAGGTCAGCACCTCGCACTGCGAATCGAACGTGGTCAGCACGCCGCAGGTCGTCAACTGCGACGAGATCGGCGACCAGCCGATCGCGATGATGGCGATCTCGCGCGGCATGCCGACCTGAAGCTGCTGGCTTGCGAAGAAGGCGTCGAAGGGCGGCGGATAGGAGTCGCGCAGCGCCGGGTAGCCGCCCGGGGCGCATCCGGCGAGGCACGCAACGAGGGCGAGAATCGATAGTCGAGTGCGCAACGACGCCCCCACAAGGTTGCCCATAGCGAACGGCCGGTCGCGACGCAGCTCGCTCCCGCCCTCCGCTTCGGCACTTTCAAGGAGCAGGGTTGCCCCAGGCTTGAACGCCGCGTTGTTCAGCGCACATCCGGCCCGACAGCGCGCGGGCGCCGATGCCCGATCGGGCGCGACAATGAAACATTGCTATACTGTGTAATTTAGACTAGGATAGCGGCTGGCGCTCGCGCCGGTGTATCGCTGCCCGGCGGCGGATCGAAAAGGCGCCGCAATCCGCTGAAAACGCTGATTTCGGAATTGAAAACGGCGCCCCACCGCCAAGGCCGCCGCGAGCCTCCGTGCGAACGCCTTCCGCCCCGCGCCGCCCTGCGCTAGCCTCCAGCCTATGGCAAAAAGACCCCAGCCGGCCCAAACCCTCGCCATGGCGCGCGCCGAGCACGCGCGCCTCGGCGCCGAGATCGCCGAACACGACAAGCGCTATTACCAGGAGGACGCGCCGAGCGTCTCCGACGCCGAATACGACGACCTGCGCCGCCGCTACCAGGCGCTCGAGGCGGCGTTCCCCGAACTCGCCGACGCCGAGTCGCTGTCCCGCAAGGTCGGCGCCGCGCCGTCCGAGAAATTCGCCAAGGTTCGCCACGCCGTGCCGATGCTTTCGCTCGGCAACATCTTCGCCGACGAAGAGGTCGAGGAGTTTTGCGCCCGGGTCAGGCGCTTTCTCGGGATGCCCTAGAGCGCGCGCGCTCGCCATGGTCGCCGAGCCGAAGATCGACGGGCTCTCGTGCAGCCTGCGCTACGAGAACGGCGAGCTCATCCAGGCGGCGACGCGGGGCGACGGCTACGAGGGCGAGGACGTCACCGCCAATGTCCGCACCATCGACGCCGTCCCGAACCGCCTGACCGGCGCGCCCAAAGTCTTCGAGGCGCGCGGAGAGGTCTATATGCGCCACGCCGATTTTCGCGCGCTCAACGCCCGCCAGGCCGAGGCCGGCAAGCCGACCTTCGCCAATCCGCGCAACTTCGCCGCCGGCTCGCTGCGCCAGCTCGACCCGCGCATCACCGCCTCGCGTCCGCTCCAGTTCTTCGCCTACGCCTGGGGCGAGGTCAGCGAGCCCTTCGCCAGAACCCAGCTCGAGGCCATTCACGCGATGGGGCGCTTTGGCCTGCCGACCAATCCGCTGACGATGCTCTGCCAGACGGCTGACGGAGATGCTCGCCCATTACCGCGCGATCGAAGCCCAGCGCGCGAGCCTCGGCTACGATATCGACGGCGTCGTCTACAAGGTCGACGATCTCGCGCTCCAGCAGCGGCTCGGCTTCGTCTCCCGCTCGCCCCGCTGGGCGGTGGCGCACAAGTTCCCGGCCGAGCGGGCGACGACGGTGCTCGAGACGATCGAGATCCAGGTCGGGCGCACCGGCGCCTTGACGCCGGTCGCCAAGCTCAGGCCCGTCACCGTCGGCGGCGTCGTCGTCTCGAACGCGACGCTGCACAACGAGGACGAGATCGCCCGCAAGGACGTGCGCGATCGGCGACACGGTCGTGGTGCAGCGGGCCGGCGACGTCATCCCGCAGATCGTCGAGGTCGTGCATCGACAAGCGCCCGCCGGGCGCCGAGCCGTATCAGGTTTCCCGAGACCTGCCCGGTCTGCGGCTCGGCCGCGCTGCGCGAGATCGACGAGAAGACCGGCGAGGCCGACGTCGTGCGCCGCTGCACCGGCCATCTCGTCTGCGCCGGCGCAGGCGGTCGAGGGGCTGAAGCACTTCGCATCGCGCAACGCCTTCGACATCGAGGGGCTCGGCGACAAGCAGATCGAGCTGTTCTTCAAGGAAGGGCTTGATCCGCACGCCGGCCGACATCTTCACGCTCCGCGCCCGCGACGGCCAGGGCCGGCCGCCCTTGCGCGACTGGGAGGGCTTTGGCGAAACCTCGGTGAAAAACCTGTTCGACGCCATCGACGCGCGCCGGACCATCGCCCTCAACCGCTTCCTGTTCGCGCTCGGCGTCCGCCACGTCGGCGAGACCAACGCGCGTCGCCTCGCCCGCCACTATGGCGACTGGGAGACGTTTCGCGCCGCCGCGCGGTCGGCCGAACGCGGCGGAGGAGCTGGCATGCGTCGAGGGGATCGGGCCGGTCGTCGCCGAGGCGGTCGCCGATTTCTTCGCCGAGCCGCGCAACGAGGCGGCGCTCGACGCGCTCTTGAAGGAGGTCACGGTCGAGCCGATGGAGGCGCTCGCCGCCGGCCATCCGCTCGCCGGCAAGACCATCGTCTTCACCGGTTCGCTCGAGCGGATGACCCGCGACGAGGCGAAGGCGATGGCCGAGCGTCTTGGCGCCAAAGTGTCGGGCTCGATCTCGGCCAAGACCGACCTCGTCGTCGCCGGCCCCGGCGCCGGCTCGAAGCTTGCCAAGGCGCGCGAACTCGGCGTCGAGACGGTCGACGAGGAGGAATGGCTGAAGCGGTCGGCAGGCGGATGACAGGACCTGCGTAATTGCAGATCGCTTTCATAGACCTGATTTTGCGCAATTGATCTGGCATAAAGGCAGACATATAAGGAACAACATGGACGAGCGATTCCGTCAGGCGAACGCTTTGTCAGAGGGTAAGCCGACGCGCTGAAACGTCGGGCAGTCCGCCTCGCCCTGTAAAGGAAAGCGATCGCCATGTCGGCCGCGGTGGCTAAACTGATCGATCACCTGAAAAACTATGGCGGCCTGCAGGGAAAGGACATCGCCAATATCGTGTCGGTATCTCCGGCGACCGTTTCTCGCTGGTCAAGCGGCAAATCGACGCCGGATTTGAGAACTCAGACGATCATTCCGAACTCAGGTCCGAACTCAGGTATGTCGTCGACCGCCTCGGAGAATTCTATACGCCGGAGGAGACGCGGCTGTGGCTTCACGCGCGTCATCCGATGCTCGGGAACGCGCGGGCGATCGATCTCATAGACGAGGGAAAGACCGAAGAGGTTCTCGCTGTCATCGAAGCCATTGACGCCGGCGCCTTTACCTAAGGATGGTCGAGGCCATTCGACCGGCCCGCGACCTCGATCTCCTGGATGCGGTCGACGCCTTCGCAAGGGTTCCGCTTGCAGCCGAAGTCTGGCGCGTCGCCCTGGACGGGCGCGACCCCGCGCTCGGCAGAGCATCGCTGAGCCGCTGGTGCGACGGCACATTCGACGTCCTCTCTACCGCCTCCGATCGCGACGGAGCGATCGCCGAGATCCATGCGCTGCTGTCGCTGCAACCGGTTTTCCCCGCGAAGATCCCCTGGTTCGCTCATAGACTGAAAGTTTCGGCCGCGCAGACCTTGAAGCTCGCCGACCTGCCGACGCTCGCCCGGCTTGGCGTCGATACCACCCGCTACGCCGATCGCGACTATCGTCGCACCCAGCCGATTGCGAACGCCGCGTTCTTTTTGGGCTTCGATGGCTTGATCGTCCCCAGCGCGCGCCGGCGCGGCCTCAACCTCGTCGTGTTCACCGAGCGCCTTGCGCCCCAGCAGGTGGAGGTTGCGAGCCGCGAGAGCGACGCGATCGACTGGGAAGACTGGCGAAGGCGTACGAAAGGCTGAAGGACGATCGCCGGGGACTCGATTTAAGCAGGGGATACCCGGTCCTGGGATTGCGAAAACTTGTTTTTGCCCCGCTCGGGCGGGATGAAGGACGCATGCCGATTCGCGCTCCCCGCGTCTTCACCATTGCCCCCGGCGCCCCCTTTTTGCCGACGCTGAGCCGCGCGCTTCTCGACGGGACGCTGATCGAAGGCTTTCCCGGCTCGGGCGGGCCGCTTGCGCTGGCGGAGGCGACGATCTACGTCCCGACCCAGCGCGCCGCAGCGGGGCTCGCCGATGCGCTGCTCGAAGCCAGCGGGCATGCGAGCATCCTGCTTCCGCGCATCGCGCCTCTCGGCGCGTTCGAGCCCGACGAGGCCGCGGCCTTTTCAGAGCCGGGCGCGGACGAGCCGCCCCGCCATGGCCCTCCGCCCGCCGTCGGCGCGCTTACCCGCAAACATACGCTCGCGCTCCTCGTGCGCCGCTGGGGAGAGGCATTGCGCGGCGCGATCCGCAGCGCCGATGCGAACGGACTCCAGTTCGACGACCGAGAGCCCGCGCTGGTCGCCGCGACCCCCGCCGAGGCCTATGCGCTCGCGGGCGAGCTCGCCGCGCTGATCGACGACATGATCATCGAGGGGGTCGATCCGAAAGCGCTCGAGACGCTCGAAGTCGGGTCCGTATGACCGCTATTGGCGGATCACCCTCGATTTCCTCAAGATCGCCTTCTCCCGCTGGCCGCAATGGCTGGCGGAGAACGGCCTGATCGACCGCGCGGCGCGGGTCGCGGCGCGGGTCGAAGCGGAGATCGCCGGCTTCGCCTCGGGCGCGCGCAAGCGCCGCGGCCCCACGATCATTGCCGGCTCGACCGGCGCCAACCGCGCCACCGCCCGGCTGATCGCCGCCATCGCGCGGGCCGACCGGGGCGCCGTCGTTCTGCCCGGCCTCGACACGCATCTCGACGATCGCGCCTGGGCGATGATCGGGGCCCGCGACGGCGACGAGCAGGGGCTCGCCGGCCATCCGCAGGCCCTCCTCCACCGGCTGGTCGGACTCCTTGGCGTCGGACGGCGCGAGGTGCTGGTCCTCGGCGATCCGCCGACGCGGCTCGCCGCTCGCGCCGCGCTCCTGAGCGAAGCCCTGCGTCCGGCCGAATCGACCGACGCCTGGCGCGACCGGGAGACGGCGCTTGCGCCCGCCTCGGTCGCCGAAGCGTTCGCAGGCGTGGCGGTGATCGAGGCGGAGCAGGAAACGGAGGAGGCGCTGGCGCTGGCGATCGCAATGCGCGAAGTTTTGGAGACGCCGGGCAAGACCGCCGCCCTCATCACCCCTGATCCGTCGATCGCGCGCCGGGTGTCGGCCGAGCTTGCGCGCTGGGGCGTCGAGGTCGAGGATTCGGCCGGGCGCACCCTCGGCGAGACGGAGGCGGGCGCGCTGGCGCGGCTCGTTCTCGAGGCAGCGCGCGATTTCCGGCCGCTCGCCGTCCAGGCGCTTCTCGCCCATCCCGCGGCGCAATTCGGCCGCTCCCGCGCCGATCGCAATTCCGCCGCCCGCGCGCTCGAGCTCGGCGTCTTCCGGGCCGCGCCGATCCCGTCGATCGACGACCTCGACGCCGTCTTCGCCGCGGCGCGAACCGCCGCCGAGGGTCGCCACGCCCATCCTGCCGTCAAGGGCATCTCGGAAGCCAAGCGCTTGGCCGGCGAGGCGCTTCTGCGCGATTGCGCGGCGACGCTCGCTGGGCTTCGGACCCTCTCCGCCACCGCGCCGCTGAGCCAGTGGCTCGACGCGCATAGCGCAGCGCTCGCGGCGGTCCTTCTGGCGGCGGACGGCGAGCGCATGGCGCCGCACGGGCTCGCGGCGCTGGACGCGCTGACCGGCGAGTGGCGCGAGGCTGCGGGCGAAAACTTTCCCTGCACGCTCGGCGACTATGCGCGCCTGATCGACGACGCGCTCGCTGGCGTCCGCGCGCCGCCGGCGCCCGGCGGCCATCCGCGTCTCGCCATTCTGGGCCTGCTCGAAGCGCGGCTTCTTTCGTTTGACCGCGTGCTCATCGCAGGCCTCGACGAGAAGGTCTGGCCCCCCGCGGTTGGCGCCGACCCGCTGCTGAACCGCCCGATGCGCGCAGAGCTCGGGCTGTCGCCGCCCGAGCGGCGCATCGGCCAGACGGCCCACGACTTCGTCGCGGCGCTCGGCGCAAGGGAGGCGATCCTGAGCCGCGCCAGGAAACGCGGCGGCGAGCCGACCGTCGCCTCGCGCTTCCTCCAGCGCATCGGCGCGGCTGCGGGCGACAGCGCGATCAAGGAAGCCGAGAAGCGCGGCGCCAAATATCTCGCCTGGGCGCGCGCGCTCGACAAGCCCGAAAAGGTTCAGGCCACCCCGGCGCCAAGCCCCGGCCCCCGGTCGAGAAGCGCCCAAGGGCGCTCAGCGTCACCCGCATAGAGACGCTGCGGCGCGACCCCTACGCGATCTACGCCGAGCGGATTCTTCGCCTCGCGGTCCTCGGCCCGATCGAGCGGGAGCTCGGCGCGCGCGAGGCCGGCGAGGCCTGGCACGGGGCGCTCGAGGACTTCGCCAAGGCCTTTCCCTCAGGCGCACTGCCGAAAGGCGCGCGCGATGCGCTTCGACGCTTCGCCCGCGCACGCTTCGCCGATATGCTGCGAGAGCCGGCTTTCGCCGGCCTCAACTGGCCGAACATCGAGAAGGCGATCGACTTCGTCATCCGGTTCGAGAGCGAATGCCGCCCCGCCATCGCAAGCATTGTGGTCGAGAGCCACGGCGAACTCGTCTTTCTGCTTCGCGACGGCGGGCCGTTCAGGCTGACAGCGCGCGCCGACCGGATCGACCGGCTGCGCGATGGCGGCGCGCGGCTGATCGACTATAAGAGCGGAGCTCCTCCGAGCAAAAAGCAAGTGACGATCGGCCTCGCCCCGCAGCTCACGCTCGAGGCGGCGATCCTGATGCAGGGCGGCTTCGCCGACCTCGGCCCCCTGACCCCGCAAGCCGCGCTCTATCTCAAGCTCGGCGGCGCGCATGGCGGGGAAGCGCACCCGGCCGCGGAGAAGGGCGTCGACATTGCAGATCTGGCGGCCCGGCATTTCGCCGACCTGAAAGTCCTGCTCAACCAGTTCGTCGATCCGAAGACGCCCTATCTGTCGCGGCCGATGCCCCAGTTCGCCAGCCGTTTTGCCGACTACGACCATCTGGCCCGCGTCAAGGAGTGGTCGCTTGCCGGCGGCGCGGGCGACACGCCGGCGGGAGACGCCTGATGGGGCGGCGGTTCGAAATCCCCGATTTGCTGCGGCGGCATCAGGCGCTCGCCTCCGATCCGACCGCCTCGGCCTGGGTTTCCGCCAACGCCGGCAGCGGCAAGACGCACGTTCTGACGCAGCGCGTGCTGCGGCTGCTGCTCGCCGGGGCGAAGCCGGCGCAGATCCTCGGCCTTACCTTCACCAAGGCCGCCGCCGCCAATATGGCGGGCCGCATCTTCGAGGAGCTCTCCAGGTGGACGAGCCTCGACGACGAGACGCTGGCTGAGCGAATCGTCGAAACCGGGGCCGGCCGGCCCGGGCCGCCGGCGCTCGCCTTCGCCCGGCAATTGTTCGCCCGCACGATCGAGACGCCGGGCGGCCTCAAGATCCAGACCCTTCACGCCTTCTGCGAGCGGCTGCTTCAGCTGTTTCCGTTCGAGGCCAATGTCCCCGCCCATTTCAGGGTCGTCGACGAGCGCGAGGCGGCGGCGCTGATGATCGAGGCGCGCGACCGCGCCCTCGCCGCGCTGAAGGCCTCACCCGAGGGCGAGGCGGCGCTCGACCGGGTCGCGAGAGACGCCGGGGCGTTCAATTTCGACAAGCTGCTCAAGGAGGCGAAGGATTTTGCGGAAGCCCTGAATGGCTTCGACGACGTGGCGCGCTTTCGCGAGGCGCTTGGACGCAGGCTCGGCCTCCCGGTGGGCGTGACGACGGCGAGCGTCGAGGCCGAGATGCTTGGCGGCGACATTGGGCGGACTCATCGGCGGGCGTGGGCGCAGGGGCTCGCCGTCGGCAAGGCCAACGACAAAGCGTTCGCCGCCAGGCTTCATGCGGCCGATGCGCCGGTAGACATTTCCGGAAGGGTGCAGGCGCTGCTCGACGCCTTCTTCACCAAGGACGGCGAGGGCGAACCGCGTGGAGGCGTAAAAGGCCATCTGACCTGCGCGGAACTGCGCGACAAGCAGCCCGGCCTCGAAGCGGATTTGCAGCGCGAGCTCATCCGACTCATTGCGCTGCGCGAGCGTCGCCGCGCCGCCGAGACGCTCGAGCGCAGCGAGGCCCTCTTCGTCGTGGCCGGAGCAATCCTGAAAAGCTTCGCCGCGGCCAAGGCTGAGCGCGGCGCGCTCGACTTCGCCGACCAGATCGCGCGCGCGCTCTCGCTCGTCACCCGGTCGAGCGCCGCTTGGGTCATGCACAAGCTCGACTACGGGCTCGACCATCTCCTGATCGACGAGGCGCAGGACAACTCGGCGGAGCAGTGGCGCATCGTCGAGAAGCTGACCGAGGAGTTCTTCGCCGGCGAGAGCGCGCGGCCGCACGGTCGCACGGTGTTTGCTGTCGGCGACGAGAAGCAGTCGATCTTCTCGTTCCAGGGAGCGGAGCCGGAAAAGTTCGCGGAGATGCGGCGCTACTTCGAGCGTCGGCACCGTGAGGGGGTGAAGCCCTTCGCCAGCGTGCCGCTGAATTTCTCTTTTCGTTCGGCGCCCGCCATCCTCGCCGTTGTCGACAAGACCTTCGGAACGGAAGAAGCGCGCGAGGGCCTGGTCGCCGGCGACGAGCCGCCGCTGGCCCACGAGGCGATCCAGAAAACCTTGCGAGGCGTGGTCGAAATCTGGCCGACCGTCGAAGCGGCCAAGGCGCCGGACCCCGACGACTGGCGGATGCCGCTCGACGAGCCGTCGGCCCACGATCCCTCGGTGATTCTCGCCCGCCGGATCGCCGACCAGATCGACCGCTGGCTGAAGCGCGACTCGCGCGAGCGCGTGATCGACAGGAACTCCGGCTCGCCCCGCCGCATCCGTCCGGGCGACGTGCTGATCCTGGTGAGAAGGCGCAACGCCTTCTTCGAGGCGATGATCCGCGCCCTGAAGGACAAGGGCGTCAAGGTCGCCGGCGCGGACCGGCTGAAGCTCAACCAGCATATCGCCGTCATGGACCTGATCGCAGCGGGGCGGGCGGCGCTGACCCCGGACGACGACCTCACGCTCGCCTGCCTCTTCAAGTCCCCGCTCGATCGGCCTCGACGACAACGCGCTCTACGCGCTCGCAGCGGACAGGACCGGCTCGCTCGCCGGCGCTCTGGCCGGCTCGGACGAGGACGAGGCGCGGAAGGTCTCGGGCCGGCTCGCCGAATGGCGCGCGCGCGCCGCGAGGCTCGGCCCCTACGCCTTCTACGCCCGCCTGCTCGGCGAGGAGGGCGGCCGCAAGGCGCTGATCGCCCGGCTCGGCGACGACGCCTCGGACCCGATCGACGAGTTCCTCGCGCTCGCGCTCGCTCACGAACGAAGCGAGCCGCCGTCGCTCACCCGGTTCCTCGCCGAGGTCGAGGCGGACGAGGCCGAGATCAAGCGCGACCTCGAGGCCGAAAGCGAAGGCGTGCGGGTGCTGACGGTCCACGCCAGCAAAGGCCTCGAGGCGCCGATCGTGTTCCTGCCGGACACAACTGTCGCGCCCGTCGGCCAGCACGATCCGAAGCTTTTGCCCCTGCTCGGACCGGATGGACAGCCGCTGTTCGCCTGGAGCCGCAAAAAGAGCGAGGACTGCGAGGCGGTCGATGCGGCGCGCGCCGCGTGGCGAAAGGCGGAGGCTGGGGAGCATCGCCGGCTCCTTTATGTGGCGATGACCCGCGCCGCGGAGCGCCTCATTGTCGCCGGCTACGAGACGCAGAAGGGCCGCAAGGATGGCTGCTGGTACGACCTCGTCGCGAACGGGTTGCAGGACGCGTCGATCGAGGCGCCCGCCTTCTGGGACGAAGAGGCCGTGGTCCGGCGCTACGGCGAAGGCCTCGTCGCGGACGGCGACGCCGAGGACGCGACCGTCGAACGCCAGCCGTCGCCCGCATGGCTTTCGGCTCCCGCCGCGCCGGAGGCGACGCCCGTTCGGCTGACGCCATCGGGCGCCGGCGCCGCCCGCGACAGCGCCGGCGCGTCGCCTCGAGGGCCTCGTCGCCCATGCGCTCCTCAGCCTGCTGCCGGAGGTCGACGCCGGACAGCGCGCGGAGGTCGCCAGCGCCTATCTCGCCGCGCATGCGGCCTCGCTTGCGAAAGAAACGCGCGAAGCGATCGCCAGACAGGCCGTCGCGACCGTCGAGGCGCCCGAACTCGCGCTCCTGTTCGGCTCGGGCTCGCGCGGCGAAGTCTCCTTCGTCGGCGGGATCGAGCGTCGCGGACGGGCGGCATTGCCGCTTTCCGGTCGGCTCGACCGGCTCGCCGTCACCGACGACGCGATCCTTATCGCCGACTTCAAGCTCGGGGCCGCGCCGGAGCGGCCGGCGGGCGCGCATGTCGCCCAACTCGCTCTCTACCGCGCCGCCCTCGCGCCGCTCTACCCGTCGCGCCCCGTCAAGGCGTCGCTCGTCTATCTCGACGGACCGGCCGTTAGACCATTGGCGGACAAGGACCTCGACGCGGCCCTTGAAGGTCTGGTAAGGCTTTGAAAACCATGATCGCCCGAATTCGCGCCATATGTGCAACAGTCAAGCGAGAAAGCGTGCGCCATGATGAAGTCGTATTTCAACGGCAGTTACCGCCCCCGATGACGAGCGAAAAGTCCAGGCGGGCGCCCGAAGCATGAGGGCATGGGGAATGAAACGCGCGGCGCTGACAACGCCGCAGCGGGCGGTGGTTTGCGTGTCCGCGGTCCTGGCTCTGCTGGCGGGGACCTTCGCAACCGACGGCGTGTCATTGGCCGCAACGGGCGTGGTGCGCTACGACCATCCCGTCTTTCACAACGGCAAACGTGTGTTGTGGCACGGGGTTTGGCGCGGTAGCGCCGGACGTCATGGTTACGCGCGTTCCGAGCCCGCGAGGCCCGCCGCTCCCGCTCCCCATGCGATTCCGGCGACCGCCGCCGCGACGGCGGCCGCAACCGGCAACTGCAACCGCCGCGGCCCCCGTGGCCGCGGCGCCGTCCGCCCCGCTCAAGCCCTTCTCCATCGTCGCCGATCCCGGAGATTTGGTCGCGAGCCGGATGGCGCGCGAGTTCGTCGAGGTTCTCGGCGACCAGGGCGACCAGGGCCGCGCAATCGTGGGCTCGACCGCCCCGACCGGGGTCGCGAAAGTCATGCGGACCGATATGGCGGATTTCGCCATCGTCACGCTCGATTCGCTCGCAGTCAGCGTCAGGTATCAGCCCGACTGGCCCAAGCGGGTCCTGCTCGTCGCTCCGCTCACGCCTGAAATAATCGAGGTCGTGGCGTCGAAAGAGGTGAAATCGCTCAACGACCTCGCCGGCAAGTCGATCAGCTTCGGCGACCCCGACGGCACGACCGGGATCAGCGCCAAGCTTTTGTTCTCGCGCCTGGGCGTAAACGTCGAGCCGGTCTATGAGCCTCTGGCCGACGGGCTTGCCGCGTTGACCGCCGGCAAGCGCGACGCCGTCGTGGTGCTGGGCGCCAAGGAGTCGCACGCGCTGGACGTCTTTGGAGACGACCACCGCTATCATCTGGTCGCCATTCCCTGGTCCGCTCCGCTTGAGCAGGTCTACGCGCCCGCGCGCGTCGCGGCCGCCGACCGTCCAAATTTGATCGCCCCCAACGATTCCGTCGAGACGGTGGCGGCGCCGATGGCGCTCGTGGCGCTTGACGCGCCTGCGGGTTCGCCGCGCGCCGATGCGGCGGGCCGTATCGCCCGCGCATTTTTCGACAACTACGAGTCGATCCTGACCGCTGAACGCGACGAGCACTGGCGCGAGGTCAATCTTGCCGCCGGCGCCTCGGTGTCCAACGCCGACTGGCCTCGGCTGCCGGCCGCGCAAGGATGGATCGACGACCACAAGACGTCTGCAGACTCGTCTTTGGACGCCTTTCGGGCGTCGGCGAAAGCGGCTGAAGCCAACGGCGGTCCGAAAGCCGAGGATTCAGACCGGCTTTACGACGGGCTGACGCGCTGGCGCAGCCTGTTGCAGTAGAGGAGGAAGCGTCCTGCCCATCCTATGGAAAGTCGTTGCGGGCATGATCGCGGGGTGCTGCGCTGCACTTCTTGTGATCGCATTCTGGCCCCGCATCGAGCCATCGAGCGCGTCCGTGAAGGCCGCGGTCGAGCAGCCGGTGTTCGTCGCGCAGACGGCCCTGGCCCCCCCGCCGCAAAAGGCGGCGACGCTGACCGCGCACGGCATCGCGAAGGATGCGCTCAGCAAACTCGCCAACGCGCTGCGCGGATCGAGCGCCGACCAGACGCCGATCGCCTCGCTCGCCATTCCGATCGACGACGCGCGGCGCCTCTGCGCCGAGGGCCTGATCGCCTTCGCCAAGGGCGACATTGCCGCCGCGCGCGCCTTCCTCAAGCGCGCATCCGAGGGCGGCGACGCCCGCGCCCTGATGGCGCTCGGCGACACCTACGATCCGACCACGCTTTCGCGGCTCGGCGCGATGGGCATCAAGGGCGACGAGTCCGTCGCTCGCAGCTATTATTCGCGTGCGCTCGCCGCCGGCGTCGGCGGCGCCCGGGAGCGGATTGCGGCGCTGGCGGCGAAATAAACTGAAGCCGAAGTCGGCGCGACTTTTTTCCGGAAAGACCCGGGCGGATCGACCCGCCCGGGTCTTTTTTGTCCTGGACGAGGGTTCAAAGGCCGGATCGCCTCCAGTATGTCCAAAATAGCGAGGAATTTACGCTCTCTGGGGCTTCAGGAGAGACTGCGTGATCACGCTTGACGGGAATCGACAGCGCGTTGCATTGTCGTCAAAACGAAGAGGAAACGTCATATGAGCGGTAACGCCCACTCAAGCCGCGGGCACGAACCGGCGCCGGGACTTCTGCTTAAGATGCTGGAAGCGCGCGCGCTGGTTGAGCACTCCGCGACGGTGGCCATGCTTCCTCTGTGGCGAGCGGCCCCCCGGGGAGATGGCCATCCGGTGCTGGTGTTGCCGGGACTGGCCGCGGGGGACGCCAGCACGGCGTTGATGCGGCGCTTCCTGCGGTCGCGCGGATTCGCGCCCTCGGGCTGGGGACAAGGGCTCAACCTCGGACTGAGAGAGGGGGTCATCGAGCGGGCGCATGGCCGGTTGCGCGAACTCCGGCTCGAGCACGGCCGGCCGGTTAGCCTGATCGGCTGGAGCCTCGGGGGGCTCTATGCCCGGGAGCTCGCCAAGCACTCGCCCGATATGGTGCGTCTGGTCATCACCCTCGGGTCGCCGTTCTCCGGGCATCCGCGCGAGACCAACGCCTGGCGTCTCTACGAGTTCGCCAGCGGTCACAAGCTCGACTGGCACGATTTCCACGGGCCGCTCCGCGCCCCTCCGCCGGCGCCGACAACCTCGATCTGGAGCCCGACCGACGGCATCGTCGCCTGGCGCTGCAGCCTCGAAACCCATGACGTGCTGGCGGAGAATATCGTGGTCGAATCGAGCCATCTCGGGCTCGGCGCCCATCCGGCCGCGCTTTACGCCATCGCCGACCGGCTCGCGCAGCCGGAGGGCCAGTGGGAGCCGTTCCACCGCGACGGCTGGCGACGGCTCGTCTATTGCGACCCCGAGCAATACCGCGCCCAGCGCGAAAAAAGGGCGGCGGCGCACGCTCACGCCTCGGCCCACGCCACGGCGGCCGAGTAGCCTCGGCCCCCGGATTACAGGTATTCCGCGCGCAGCCGCTTCTTGTCGATCTTGCCGACCGAGGTCAGCGGCAGCTCGGTGACGAAGGTGACGTTCTCCGGGATCGCGATCTTGGAGATCAGCCCGCGTTCGACGTACGAGGCGACGTGCAGGCGGATGTCGTCCTCGCCGACCTTGCGGGCCTGATCGGGTTCGAGCACGATCAGCGCGCGCGGGCGTTCGCCCCACTTGACGTCCTTGATCGGGATGACCGCGCATCGTCTGACGCCCGGCCTCTCCATGATGATGTTCTCGAGATGGATCGAGGAGATCCACTCGCCGCCGCTCTTGACGATGTCCTTCAGCCGGTCGGCGATGTGGATATAGCCGTCCGGGTCGATCGTGGCGACGTCGCCGGTGTGCAGGTAGCCGCCGCCCCAAAGCACCTCCGAGGCCTCGGGATTGTTGAGGTAGCCGGTGGTGAGCCACGGCGCGCGCGCGACGATCTCGCCGACCGCCTCGCCGTCGTGCGGCACATCGTCCATGTTCTCGTCGACCACGCGCAGGTCGACCATCGGCGCCGCGATGCCCGCCGAGGTGCGATAGGGAATCTCGTCCTCGAAATTGTCCCGGGCATGCTTGGTCTTGATGTGGGCGCCGGTGAGCATCGGGCCCGATTCCGATTGCCCGTAGCCCGAGAATACATCGATGCCGCGCGCCATCGCCGCGCGCGCGAGCGCCGGCGGCAGCGCCGAACCGCCGACCACCATCTTCAGATGCGAGAGGTCTATGGCGTCGACCCCCGGCGCCGTCAGCAGCATCTGCAGCAGGGTCGGGACGCAATGGGTAAACGTCACCTTCTCCTTGTCGATCATCTTGACGAAGATTTCGGGGGTGTAGCGACCGGGGAACACGAGCTTGGCGCCTGAGAGGGTCGCCGTGTACGGACAGCCCCAGGCGTGCACATGAAACATCGGCGTCATCGGCATGTAGACGTCGTCGCGATGGAAGCGGCCGTGGCCGGGCGGAAGGCCGTATTCGACGAGGCCCGTCAGCGTGTGCAGCACCATCTGCCGGTGGCTGAAATAGACGCCCTTCGGGCGTCCGGTCGTCCCCGTGGTGTGAAAGATCGTGGCCGCCGCGTTCTCGTCGAAGTCCGGAAACGGGAAATAGGGCGAGCCGACCGACAGCAGCGCTTCGTATTCAGCCTGGATCGGAAATTCGGTCGGGGGCGCTTCCGGGCGGTCGTGCATCAGGACGTAGGCCTTCACCCCCGTCAGGTGCGGTGCGAGCTTCTCGATCAGCGGCAGGAAGTCGGCGTTGAACAGCACCGTCTTCGCGCCGCTGTCGACGATCGTAAAGGCGATGTCCTCGGGAACGAGGCTGACGTTCACCGTCTGCATCACCGCCCCCATCATCGGAATCGCGAAATAGCATTCGTGGTAGCGGTCGCTGTCCCATTCGAGGATCGCGACGACGTCGCCCTGATCGACGCCGATCTGGGTGAGGCCGCTGGCCAGCCGGCCGATCCGCTCGCGAAACTCGCGATAGGTGCGACGGCGCAGGTCGCGGTAGACGATCTCCTGGTCCGGCGCGCGCGTCATCGGCGAATGCAAGAGATGCTTGATGAGCAGGGGATAAGTGTAGGCCGACGGCGTCGGCGGAATGATCCTGACAGGCATGACGCTCCCTCCGCTTTTGGCGTTCTTTGCGATTTTACAGCCGCTTGGCCGGACGCACATTGACCCGGATCAAGGACCGTGACGTCCAGGCGTTACAAACGGTGCAGGCGCGAGACCCCAGCCCTTCGTCGTCGGGGAAAGAGCGCGGCCGCGAGTCCGCTCGGCTGGAACGGCGCCCACGTTCCCAGCGGTTGGGCCAAGCGATCGGCGACGACCCACAGCACGGCGGGGTTGAAGCCGAGCCCGAGGTGCGAGCCTCCGACTTCCACGTTTTCGCTCTGCGGCCCCTCGCCCTGGAGGCAGGCTTGCCAGGCGACGATGCCGTCGGAGCGGCTGAAGATCGAGGTGCAGGGAACCGGCATCGGCTCGGCCAGCGCTTTCCAGCGTTCCTCCGTCCCCGCCGGGAGCCCCTTGCCGGTGAGCCGCCCCCAGTCGCTGCTGACATTGGTCGCCCACGGCGCCGCGAACGGGCTCCCGAGCGTGACGACCATCCGCACGGCGTCCGGCGCCATTCGCGCGGTCTCGCGGGCGATCAGGCCGCCGCGGCTCCAGCCGATCAGCGTGACCGGCGTCCCGGTCGCCTTGCGGATCGTGCGGATCTGGGACAGGACGGCAGGAAGATCGGCGCCGGCCGGCCGCACGTTACGCCCTCGGCCCCAACCTTGCGCCTGGTAGCCGAGGAACCCGAGATAGAGACGCAGCGCCGCGGTCGAGCGGTCGGACGCTCCGAGTCCCGGCAGAACGATCACGCCCTGAGGCGCGCCGCGCGGCGCCACCGCCAGCAGGGGCGCCGCGGCCATCAGAGGCACGGGACTCGCAAGGCCGCGGGCCTCGAGCGCGAGCAGGAGCGCCGAGGGCGGCGCGGTCGCGTCGCCGTTGTCCGCCACGGGCCCTACGTCTTTGCCGCCGTGCGACGCCGCCGCGTCTTGCCTGCGGCGGCCTTTACGCTCCGGCGCGGCCGTGGCGCCTTCGCCGGCGCAGCTTCCGGCGCCGGCGCAACCGTCCGTCGCGGCGCCCGTTTCGCCCCGGCCTTGGCCTTGGCCTTCGCGGCCGCCGGTTTCTTGTCGAGCGGCTCGGGCCGCGGCTGAGTTGCCTTCTCCTCCCTCGCGGCGAGTCGGCTGCGGAGCGTCTCGGTCGCGGCGGCAAGCGCGTCGACGTGACGGGTCAGCGCGCTCGTCTTTTCGGGCTTCGCCGCGCGCGGCGGGCGCGGCGCCTTCGGCCTCGCCGAGCACGATCGGCTTGTGCGCTGCGGCGGGCCCCGCCTCGAGCGCCAGGGCGATTTTCCCGACGACGTCGGACTTGGCGAACTCCGCATCCGCGGTCGTGAGGGCGGCGAAGTCCTCGACGATGAAATCGGCGATCCGCTGCGCGTCCGGCACGGTTTCGCTGCAGGCGATCAGGCCGAAGTCCAGCTGGTCGAGATAGCTCTGCACGGTCACGTTGAGCGCGCAGCCGTGATAGGGAATCGAGATCGGGAAATAGTGCGTGGCGGGCGCGCCGACGCAATAGAAGGGCTGCCTCGGCCCGGGCACGTTCGAGATCACCACATTGAAGAACGGCCAGAGGTAGTTGGCGCCCCGCGCGGCCGCCCACAGTCTCGTCAGACCCATGACGACGAGCGGCGCGGCGAGAATCGAAATGTCGGTGGTCAGCAGGTCGCGCATGTCGGCGAACAGGTTCTTCGCCTCCTGGCCCGCCGCCCGGGCGGCTGCGAGCCGCGGCAACGGTTCGGCCACGTCGGTCGGCAGGCGAGACAGGGTGAAGACCACCTGATTGTTGAGCTGGGCGTCGCCAACGGGCCGGATCGAGGCCGGCACGCCGACGGCCAGGCCCTTGTCTGGCAGCGCCGCATGGTCGACGAGGTAGCGGCGCAGCGCGCCGGCGGTCAGCGCCAGCACGATATCGTTGACCGTCACGCCCCGCGATTTGGCGAGCGCCCTGACCTCGGGAAACGGGAGCGACGCCGTCGCGTACACGCGATGCGTCGAGATCGCCTTGTTGAACGGCGTTCGAGGCATCTCGCTCAGATAGCGGTAGAGAAAGCGGGCGTCGCGGCTGAGGTTGGGAGCGGCCTTCGTCAGCGCCCTGGCGACGCCAGGAAGCGACTTCACCGTTCTCACGCCCTGGCGGATGAAGTCGCCGATTGCCGTGCTGGTCATTTCGATGAAGTCGTTCGGCTCGGCGTCGCGGCGGAACGCCTGTTCGGTTGCAGACCCTCATGCTCCGCATCGGGCGAGAGATCGAAGGTGACGCCGAGGGTCGCCATGCCCGCGAGCCCGTCCATCGCGGAATGATGCACTTTGACGTAGACGGCGAAACTGCCGTCCTCGAGGCCCTCGATGAAGTGGTACTCCCACAGCGGGCGCTTGCGGTCGAGCGGAACCGCATGAAGCTGCCCGACGAGGGCGCGCAGTTCCGCCATGCCGCCGGGTTTCGGCAGCGCCTCGTGGCGGATGTGGTAGTCGAGGTCGACCTTGTCCTCGACGATCCAGGCCGGATGATCGAGGCCGAGCGGCGTCGGCTCGAGTCGGCGGCGATAGGACGGCAGGAGATCGAGCCGCGCCGCGGTGTGCGCGCGAAAGCGCTCGAACAGATCCGCTTGCGGCCCGGACGGCTTGAAGATCGTCAGGCTCGCGACATGCATCGGAGTCTCGGGCGTCTCCATGTAGAGAAAGAGCGCGTCGAGCGCGGACAGGCGTTTCATGGCGTCTCCCTGGCGTCTTGCGGCCCGCGCGATTGCATCTCGCCCTCGGCCTTCAGGCAATGTCCCGCGATTTCCTCGACAGCAGCGGGACCAGCGCCTCGGGCAGAAAATGGCCCATTCCCGGCACGATGCGCAAGCGGGCGCCGGGAATCGCGGCGGCCGTCCTTGTCCCGCCGATCGAGCGGCACCAGCGGGTCGTCAGCGCCGTGCAGGACGAGCGTCGGCGCGCGCACGCGGTGCAGCATGGCACGCGGCTCGGCCCGCTCTGGATCGCGATCGAGCTGGCGCGTGAAGCCGTCCGGCCGGAAGCTGCGGCGCAAGGAGCGGTCGACCTTCGACCTTGAGCTCCGCGTCGGTCGGCGGATAGCCGGAGCCGCCGACCAGCCGGAAGAAATCGTGCATGCGGCGGATCGCCTGGTCCCGGTCGCGCGGCGCCGGCCTCAGCAGCGCGCGCAGCACTTTCGGACGCGGCATGACCGGGGCCGGCGAGGACATGATCGAGGTCAGGCTCCGCACCCGGTCCGGGTGCTCGGCGGCGACGATCTGCGCGATCATGCCGCCCATCGAGGCGCCGACCACGTGAGCGGCGCCGATCCCCAATCCGTCCATCAGCCCGACCGCGTCGCGCGCCATGTCGTTGAGCGTATAGGGCGGGCGCACCGGCAGCCTGCAGGACGGCGCGGGCCAGCATTCCGCTGGTCCTGAGCCTGCCCGCGGCGGGCATCCGGCTCGACAGGCCGACGTCGCGGTTGTCGTAGCGCACGACCCGGAAGCCGCGCGCGGCAAGCCCCTCGCAGAGCGAAGGCGGCCAGGCGACGAGCTGCATGCCGAGGCCCATGATCAGCAGGATCGGCGGCGCGTCGGGCGGCCCGAAGACCTCATACTCGATCGTGATCCCGTTCGCCTTGATAGCGGTCATCGCCGCTTCCCGCGCGCGGCCGCGAGGTTCTGAAGCAGGCCTTCGAGGCGCTCCCAGCCGCCGCCGTTCATGGCGCCGCCGATGGCGCGCACCAGCGCCTTGGGAGCGAGCGGCGCGCCGCCGGTGATCAGCCTGTTGGCGAGACCGGGCACGGCGATCGCTTCCCCCCGCAGGCAGGCGCCGCAGCCGGCCTCCGCGACCGCCTTTGCCGACATGATCATTGTCGCCGGGATCGGCCGGCCGAGTGCGGAGCCCCGCATCATCGCCGTGTCGGTGAAGCCTGGGCAGAGCGCGGTCGCCGTGACGCCGGTCCCTCTCAATTCCTCTCCCACCGCCTCGGTCAGCGACAGCACATAGGCCTTGGCCGCGGCATAGACCGCAAGCTGCGGCACGGCCACGAACGCGGCGATCGAGGCCACATTGAGGATGCGTCCGGCGCCGCGCGCGATCATCGGGGGCAGCAGAAGCCGCATCAGCGCAGTCAGCGCGACGATATTGACCTGGATGAGATTGAGCTGCTCGTCGAGCGCCGCCGGCGGCGAACGGCCCCTCGCTGAGCGCGCCCGCGTTATTGACCAATATGCCGACCTCGACGCCCGCGGCGGCCAGCGCTTCCGTCATCGCCTGGGGCGCGCCGGGCGCGCTCAGGTCCACGGCCATGGTCCTTACCCGGACCGCATGAGTCGCGGCGAGTTCACGGCCCAGCGCGTCGATCGCGACTTCCGTGCGGGCGGCCAGCACAAGGTCATACCGGCGCGCGGCGAAGGCGCGGGCAAGCTCGGCCCCAATGCCCGACGACGCGCCGGTCACGAGCACCCAGCCGCTGATGCTTGCGATCGCCCTTCTCCCCGGCTTGCCGCCCCCGCACGAAACATCCTCCGCCTGCCGCCACGCCGCTTCCCCATCCAATCGCAGCTACCATAGACTCAACCCGCCCGCCGACAATGATTCGGATCAAAGTCGCGTGGGCGAGGCGCCCCACCATTCCGCCGAGACACAAACCGCACTACCATCGTCGCAGAATGGCGCAGGGAGGCGAAGGCGATGGCTTGGGCCGAAATTATCGATGCGCATCTCCACCTCATCACCCGCGACCGCCTGAGCTATCCGTGGCTCGCCGGCGTCGCCGCGCTCGACCGCGACGCGCGTTACGAGCGCTATGCGGAAGAGGCGCGGCGCTGCGGCGTCACCGGCGCGCTTGCACATGGAGGCCGACGTCGCCGAACCCGACATCGAGGCGGAGACGCAGACGGTCGAGACGCTCGCGCGCGACGGCGCCGCTCTCATCCGCGGCGCGATCAGCGCCTGCCGTCCAGAGAGTTCCGAGTTTCCCGCCTTCCTGGAACGCGCGCTCGCCAATCCGTTCGTCAAGGGCTTTCGTCGCGTGTTGCACGTCGTGCCTGACGAGGTGAGCGAGCGACCGATTTTTCGCGAGAACCTGCGGCGCCTCTCCGGAGCTGGCCGGCCGTTCGACCTCTGCGTCCGCCCCGACCAGCTCGACAAGGCGATCGCCCTCGTCGACGCCTGCCCGGACCTGGCCTTCGTCCTCGATCATTGCGGCGCGCAGTCGATCACGCCGCGCATGGTCCCGCACTGGCGCACGAAGATCGCCGAGATCGCGAAAAGGCCGAACGTCATGGCCAAGGTCTCCGGCGTCGTCGCCTACGCCGATCCGAAGACCTGGGTGCTCGAAGACCTCCGCCCCACGGTCGAGCACGTCATCGGGCGGTTCGGCTGGGACCGCGTGGTCTGGGGCAGCGACTGGCCGGTCTGCACGCTGACCGCGTCGCTCTCGATCTGGCTCGCCGCCAGCCACGCCCTCACCCGCGGCGCTTCGGCCGACGAGCGCGAAAAGCTGTTCGCCTCCAACGCGCGAAGACTGTGGGGACTTCAGGGGTGAGCGGCCTCGCAAACGGTCGCCGCGTTGCCGAGAGGCCGGCGTTCAGGGCCGCCTTCCGCGACGACCGCTCCACGTCCGCCTCGCGATGTTCAGGCGTTTTGTTGGAATACGCCCTTCGGGGTCGGTAAGCGGCCTTGGCGCTCGCACGAATGCCGGCGGCCGGCCGAGGGGCTGGGCTGAAAAACGCAGCAATCTCTTGCCATACTCGGTGAGTTGTTCTATATTTGTTCTTTCGATCTCAGCAACGAAGAGCGCTGTGTCCGCCTGTCTCAAAGCCGCTCCGCCGCTCGCGGCCTCCCATCCGCCGCTCGCGGACCCGCGCGTCGCCGTGCGGCTCGTGGAATTCGAGCGGCAAAGGCTTGGGCCGGCAAGGATCGAGACTTTTGGCGCGGCGCTCGTCTGCCGGGTGAAATTCTTGAGCCGCGCCGTTATCGCGAGGAGGGCGAAGCCCGACGTGGCGATCCAGGGGAGCGTAGAGCGATCGACGGCCCCGGGGCTCGCTCGCGATGACTGGGCAAGCCCTCTGACGCTCGACCCCCGCCGGCGCCTCTCGATCGCCCGGGAATTCGGCCGCAAGCCTTTGAAAAGGATCATTCCGCGCCCCGGACTATGGCAGACTTCGCGGCGACCGAGCGAAAATGCGCGCTTCGAGACGCGATGCGATGGGTCGTCCCTCAGCATCAGCGCGAAGAAGGGGCGCCTGCCGCCTCGTCAGGCGACAATCGCCCGCAAAACTGGCCGCAAAGCTCTGAAAAGGTTGATTCCGGACTCGGGAATGCGACGAGCCGCCGGGGTTCCGACGTCCCGTCTCCCGATCTCGCCCCGATCCCCGGGTCGAGCCCGGGGATGTCGAAGACCGCTACCCATGGGCTCGGCCGCCGCCGCTCGCTTGAGCGTGCTTCGAGACGCACCGCACTGCGTTGCTCCTCGGCGTGAGGGCGAAGCGGTTGCGCCCCTCGCCTTGTCAGGCGCGACGCGCCCGGGAATTCCGCAACAAGCCGCTGAAAAGGTTGATTCCGGGCTCGGCGACGCGTGCGCTCGCCGAAAACCGGGCAGCGCGTCTAATCGTCGGTGTCGGCCGGCCGGGCGACCGGTTCGGGCGGCGTGTTCTCGGGCGCGAGGGCCTCGACAACCGTGGTGGAGGCGGGTCGGGCGACCGGGACGGGCGGGAGCGCGGCGACGGATTCGGGCGCCTGCGCGGCGGGTTGCTCGACCGGCGCCGGCGCGGCCGGCTGCGGCGCCGGGGCGGGCGAGGCCGCGACCTCGACCGGCTGGGCGTTGGGCGACCTGCAGAAAGGCCTCCCATTGCTCGGCGGTGCCGGCGAAGGCGTCCTTGTCGACCTTGACCGCGATACCGGGCACATAGGCGTCCGACTGGTATTGCCAGAACCGCCAGATGCGCCCGCCGTATTTCACCGAAGGGTGGTATTTGGTCGAGCGCACCCAGATCGGATAGTCGGAGAAGGCGCCATCCGAGAGGATCGCCTGGTAGAAGTCGACCGTGGTGTAGATGACCGGCCGCTTGCCGAAGTGGCGTTCCATCTCGTTCAACATCACCTGCATGTCGCGGATGGCGCCCTCCTGCGTCAGGTGGCGGTGGCAGGTATGGGAGGTCGGGGTCGCCTCGACGTCGAGAACCGGCGGCAGCGCATCGGGGTCGACGGGGGCGTTCTGTTCGAAAAACGCCATCTCCTCCATCGGAGGGCGGCACCAGTAGACGAAGTGGTAGGCGCCATGAGGCACGCCGGCCGCCTTCGCCCCGTCCCAGTTGGCCTGGAAGCGCTCGTCGGCGTGGTCGCCGCCCTCGGTCGCCTTGATCCAGGCGAATTTGACGCCGCTGTCGGCGACCTTGTTCCAGTCGATGTCGCCCTGGAACTTGGAGACGTCGATCCCGTGAACCGGATAATCGTGGGGCCTCGGATAGTTAAGCCCCGCCACGTCGATCGGCCCGCTGCCGCCGGCGCAGCCCGAAAGAAGCGCGGCGAGCGCCAGCGCGCCGCCGGAAAGGATTCGAGAAATCAATGTCTTGGCGTCCGGCATCATCGACCTGCGTCATGTCCGCTTCGGCCCGCCGCGCGGCGGCCGGAACTCGAAGTCTGCGGGCAAACTAGAACGATCGTGGTAACGCTCCGTAAACATCAGACGCGGCGCGCGCACTTGACGCAGCGGCTCCCGGATAGCAAGAAGCGCCTTTCCCCCAAGCGACAGGAATTGTCAATGCGGATCGCGGTCGCGCTTCTGGCGCTGGGTCTCGGCGCGGGCGTTGCGGCTGCGGCCGATTGCGGACCTGACGCGCTCGGCACGGCGCGCGTCGTCCGCGGTCGGCACGCAAGGCGGGCTCGAAGTCGGCCTCAAAACCTATCCCCAGACGATCCCGCTCGCCGACCATGAAGTGATCCTCACCTTCGACGACGGTCCGGACGCCGTGAATACGCCGAAGATCCTCGACGCGCTCAAGGCCGAATGCGTGCGCGCGACCTTCTTCGAGATCGGCCGCAACGCGGCGGCGCTGCCCGATCTCGCCCGACGCGAGGTTCTGGACGGGCACACGGTGGCGTTCCACACCTGGTCGCACCCCCAGCCGACCCTGCGCTTCCTGCCCGGCGGCGAGCCGGCGGCGAGGGCGGATATCCTGAAGGGCATGATCGCGGTCGAGAAGGCGGCCTATGGGCGCGACGTCTCCGGCTCGGCGCCCAAGGACCTGAAGCTCGAGGCGCCGTTCTTCCGCTTTCCCGGCTTCGCCGACACGCGCCGAACTCCGCGACTGGCTCGCCGCCAACGATGTCGGCATCTTCGGGGTCGACCTCTGGGCGTCCGACTGGATCAAGATGACGCCGGAGGAGGAACTGAAGCTGGTGATGACCCGGCTGGAGAGGAATGGCCACAAGGGCATGTTGCTGATGCATGACAACCATCCCTGGACGGCGGCGATGGTTCCGACGCTGCTGAAGCGGCTGAAGGCCGAGGGCTATAAAGTTGTCCATATGACTGGCGGCGGGTCCGGCAGCGGCCCGACCGTCCCGGCGCCGCCGGGATGGACGTCGGAGACCGAGCGCGTCATCGGCGCCCTGAAGCCGAGGCTCGAAAAGGGAACGGGAAAAGCCACGCCCGATGGCCCCATTCCCGGTGAAGCCCGCTCCAACGGATTAACGCTGACAGGCAGCGGCGCCGGGGTCGTTCTTGGCGGCGCGGCAGACAGTTTGGACGAACTTCCGTCCTCGATTCCAAGGCGCAGCCTGACGAAAACGGACCGCTCGGGCCTCTTTTTTCAGCAAAACGTCGCTTTCGTGAGCACTTCTAACCTCCGAAGCCCTCAATCCGACATTTTGGAGCGGAATAGTCATTTCGGCGCCAGAGCGTCATCGGGCGTCGCCTTAACGGCGCTCCGTGCGCTCGATTTTCGAGAATCGCGGGCCGATGTCGGCGCCGAGCTTGCGGGAGGTCGAACCCATGGCCAGACTGCCGGCGGACGAGGATTACGCGCGGGCTTTGCTGTCGATCTTCTTGGCGAAGAAAATTGGGGCGCGCCAGTCTCTTCGTCTGAGCGAGGCGAAGGCCGCTTTCCTGCGAGGGAACATGGGCCGCCTTGCCGACTTCGAGGCCGCCCTTCAGTATGCCACGAGCTGCGGGTGGCTTGCCCTCGCTCTCGACATGATCCGCCTCACCGCTCCAGGCGCGGACGAGATGCAGACGGTCGGCGGATTTTTGTGAGCGCCGCCCCTTCGCGACCTGTGATCCTGCTCGGCCTACGAGTTTGGCGACCGATAGGCCAAGCGGCAATGACCCGCGCAATACGCGTGGCCCCTCGCGATTGGAAGACCGCAATAGGCGAAGTCTTCCTGGGTCGGATCGCCAAGAGGCCACCGGCACTCGACCTTGCCGATATCAACAAGTCCGATCCGCCGCATCTCGCCGACCTCGGCCGCGGCGTAAGTTCGGCGGTCCGCGCGTAGTTTCTCACGGGCAACCGCCGGAACCCGACTGGGGGCGCGGGCAATCCTCTGTCGCCAGCCGGCCTCCGCCCCTGTGCCCCTTTCCGCGCCCGGCTCGCCTTCGATCGGCGGCGAGCGTTTCCGTCCCCAGGGGATCTGCTGCGCCAGGGGCGCCAGGGGTAGCGCCTCCTTTTGGGAGGGGTGGCCCATCCCGCCATTCAGCTTGATCCCGATCCGATTAGCCTTGCCGATGACTGCGTTTCGCGAGGGCGCACCCAGCGCGACGGCGATCCAGGCCGCGCTTTTTCCTTCAAAAGCGAATCGTTTAAGTGTCTCCACTGTCTGTTCTGTCCACATCCCCGCACCCCGTTCGTGTCTCGTCGTTCCCTAAAATGAGCGTCTGCGATCGTCTTTCTCGAGGGACTGTTTTTTCTTATCGTATCGCTCCGTCCTTATGAGGTTAACTGCATAACGCTTCTCTCGTGTTGGTGGCTCCTTTCGTTAAGCTGAGTTGGGGGACGGTGAGGGTGAGAGCGTTTCCGAAGCCCATCTCCCTCCGCTCCGATTCGGTTGTAAACATAGTTAATGCAACCAGGGGTTTTATCAACATAAATATTTTCTGAGCGTCTGCGGCTCGACGGTCGTTCGCGCGATTGCTTCCGGGCGCGAAACCTAAAAGTCGCAGCCGACAAACGTAATCCGCGGTAGCCACGCCTGCGGAGCGTCCAGCGCCATCGCTTCATGAAGAACCGACCAAGCGCGGATAGTCCGCTTCCGCGAGTTCCCGCCGCAGCCGGACCAACTGCTCGGCGAATGGGATGAACAGTTGCAAATAAACGTACACTTGATCGCGCGAAAGGGGATGGGCGCCCGAGGGATCGCCCGATTCGTTGCGCGCGGTTCGTATGATGGCTTGCATCGTATTGAGGGCGTCGCCCAATTCATCGGTCGCCGTATCGGGAAGGGCGAAGAGGATCGGCTTGATCGCCTCCCCAAAGCGCAGAATTTTAGCGCGTATGTTCAGCCCATCTCCGATTCGAGAAAAATATTTTCCATATGTTTTGCTGCTTTTCGCCGCGGCGAGCAGCCGCAGGAATTCGCTTTCCGCCGCGACGCTGAGCATGACGCAGGTCGAAAGCAGGCAATCCGTATAAAATGCTGCGACCGCTTCTCTTAAATATACAGCGGCGTCAGGAGAAATATCGATTGTCTCGGAACGCAACGCCTTCATGAACGCCGCTTTGTTGTGGAAGCGATAGAGACCCTGCTGCAGCGCGCACTCTCCGAAGCGGCTCAGCCGCAGCCATGGCCAGCCGGGATTGGCTGGGTTCAAGCCAAGGGTCACGATCCCCTGCCGGAACAGATCCCACACGATTTCAAGCACGAGATCGGCGTCTTGTGGGTGCAATTGGCTTGCGCCGCAGGAAGAGCGCCCCTGTTCGCTTTCGGGCGCGTCCTGTTTGAAAAGTTCCAATGACGTCCTTTGCAAGAGCTTCTCGAACCGGTTAACGCCGTTCTCGGCGGCGCTCAGCAAGATCGCGATGACAACTTCGCGCAATTCTTCGTAACTGTGCTCACGTGGGTTCGAAATCATCTCGCCCTCTCTGCTCGAGATATTCTGTTTGTCCCATCGGTGACCCTCCCGAACAGGCCGTCGCAGGGCGGTCGCGCGACTTGTCAGTGCAGTCGGACAAGGCGAGGGTGCGGCGTCTCGCTCAACTCCTGCCGCAGTCGCATCACTTGTTTGGCGAAGGGGATGAACACCTGAAGATGAAGGTACGCCTGGTCTCGGGAAGGCGGACGCGCGCCGGACCGTTGGCCCAACGGCTTCCGCTTGCCGCGGATCACGGACTGGAGGGAGTCCAGATTATAGTCCAGCTCATCGGTCGCTGGCTTCGGCAAGAGAGACTGAATGGGCTTGAGTGCGTCCCGGAACTGCAAGATCTTCGTTTCGATGTTCTGATCTTCTCCGATGCGACAGAAGTATTTCCCGTACGATTTGCTGTTTTTGGCCGCGCCGAGTAGCCTCAGGAATTCACCTTCGGCGGCGATCCCGAGTATGACGTAGGTCGAAAGCAGGCAGTCCATGTAAAAGGCCGTCACCGCTTCTCTCAGGTAGAGGGCCGCGTCCGGCGAGATGTCCGCCGTTTCCAGGCGCAGCGCTTTCAGGAACCCCTGGCTGTCTTGATAACAAGGCGGATTTCGTCGAAGGGCGCATTCACTAAAGCGACTACGCCTGAGCGCGGTCTGATCGGGGGTCGATGCGTCCGGCCCAAACGTAACGACGCCCTGGCGGGCCAGATCCCAGGACATTTCGAGCACCCGCTCCGGAACGCTCGGGTTGGCTCGGGAGGAGCCGGCGGGAGAAAGATGGCGGCGACCGACCACGATTCCGTTGCGTTTTGCAAGCTCAAGCCCGGTCTTCGCCAGCAGCCGATCGAATGTCATCACGCCCTCGTCGCCGGCGTCCAGCATGACCTCCAGGACGGCTTCACGCAGGTCGTCGTCGTTGGGCTCCGGTTGATTGTCGTTCATTGCGGTCTCCGCGCTCGAAAGGGAATCAGGGAAGCCGAATTGGTGGCCCCGCAGGCAGGGTCCGGGGTTCGCCTTATGCCGAGCTTATGTACATAAGAAGTATGTATGAATGAGGCGGCCGACAATCCCGCAGGGCCGGCGGGGACGCGGCGGCGTCACGGGAACGCCCGCAGCTCGCGGCAGGGCCGGCAATTTTTTTCAAGGGCTGCGGAATTCAGCACCCTAAGCTTAGGGTGGTGCGGTCAAGAGGACTCGAACCTCCACTCCGGTTAAAGAACTAGCACCTCAAGCTAGCGCGTCTACCAATTCCGCCATGACCGCACGGAACTCCGCGCCAGGCGGCGCGAAGCGGAGGCGCGTCGTCTAGCAAAAGGCTTCGGCCCTGACAAGCCGTCAGCATCGTATCAGCGCGCCGGATCATGGCGCGTTTCGCGCATCGTGAGAATCGCGAGAAAGCTGATGACGGCGGCGGCGGCGATGTAATAGCCGACCCAGGCGACGCCGCCCGCGGCTTCGAGCGCCTGGGCGAGCGAGGGGGCGAGCGAAGCGCCAAGGATGCCGCCGAGGTTGTAGGCGCTGGCCGCGCCGGTGTAGCGCACCTCGGTCGGGAACAGTTCGGGCAGCAGCGCCCCGAGCGGCGCGAAGGTCAGGCCCATCGTCCCGAGCGCCGCGGACAGGAAGATCAGCGCGCCCCCCTCGCCTTGAGCCAGCAGTCCCGGCATCGCGAGCCCCACGCACAGCGCGACCACCGCCGAAGCGAGCAGCACCGGCCGGCGGCCGAACCGGTCCGCCAGCGCCGCCGAGATCGGTGTCGCCACGGCCATGAATACGATCGCCACGCAAAGGAGCTCGAGAAACCGGATTCTCGGGATGCCCAGCGTTTTCACGCCGTAACCCAGCGTGTAGACGGTCGCGATATAGAAGAGCGCGTAGCAGACGACGATGGCGAGCGAGCCCTGGACAAGCGGCGCGAGATGGCGCCTGACAACCTCCGCGAGCGGCGCCTTGACGCGCGTGTCCGCCGCCAGCGTCGCCTGGAAGGCCGGCGTCTCCTCGAGCGAGGCGCGCACGTAGAGGCCGATGGCGACGAGAACCGCGCTGAACAGGAACGGAACCCGCCACGCCCAGTCGACGAAGGCTTGCTCGCCGAAAGCGACGAGCAGCATGAGGAAGAGCCCGGTCGCGATGAAGAATCCGATCGGGGGCCCAAGCTGGGGAAACATGCCGAACCAGGCGCGGCGGCCATGGGGCGCATTTTCGACCGCGACAAGGGCCGCCCCGCCCCATTCCCCGCCGAGCCCCACCCCCTGCAACAAGCGCAGCGCAGCCAGGAGCCATGGCGCGAGGGCGCCCGCGGTCGCATAGCCCGGGAGGGCGCCGATCAGGGTGGTGGCGAGCCCCATGGTGATCATGGTCGCGACCAGGGTCGACTTCCGTCCGATCCGGTCGCCGAGGTGGCCGAACAGGAAGGAGCCGACGGGTCGTGCGAGGAACGCGATGCCAAAGGTCAGGTAGGCGTTCAGCGTCTGGGTTTCCGGCGCCGACTTGGGAAAGAACAGCGGCCCGAACACCAGCGCCGCTGCGGTGCCGAAAATATAGAAGTCGTAGAATTCGATCGTGGTGCCGACGAGGCTTGCGAGCACGATCTGCCCGACGCCGGAGCGCTCGACCTTTTCGGGCGCCACGCCCTGCGACGCTGTCATTTTTTGTCCTTCAATTCGCAGGCTCAATTCGGTCCGCCTACAATACGACCAAAGGGGATTGGCTGGCGCGGGCGACTGGCGGGGGCTCGCGAGGCCCTGCCGTTTCCGGGCGCGGATTCCATCTTATCAGGGTGTTGCAACGGATTTCCCGGGCGACCGTTTTGGACAATTCAGTGGGCAGATGATTTGGACGCAGCGCCTGCTCCGCATAAGCATGATTTGAACGCAGCGCTTGCGGCGCAAAGGACGATGCAAGCGGATCAGGGCGCCGGACCCAAGGCCATGCTGACTTTCTGCAAGGGTTCGCCATTGGCGTTTTGAACGTTTTAAGCTGTTATTTGCGTAGAGTACGCCTTTGCGCTTTGCGCTTTCGCAAGGGGCGGGGTTGGGAGATGCAGGCGATCGTAAGGTCCATGGGCGCGTGGGACGGGCGAGTAGCTTCGAAAAAATAGGATGCAGCGTGTTACGCTTCTGATGGAACAAAAAGTAGAACACGGACGCCGGCATGGCAAGAGATTGTTGCGCTTCCGCTGGTCGGCCTGGAGACGCTCCGCCTGCGCCGCCGTGCCCCGACAGTCGCGGCAGACGGCCGGTGTCGGCTCATGGCGACGGACCCCGGAGTCGAAGCCGGGGTTTACTCGCCCGCGCCAATCACCGCTTGGTGATGACGACTTCCAGATATTCGCTCGGCGCGCACCATTGTGCCGTCGTCCGCCTTGTTGGCGCGGGCGAACAGGTTCGCGAGATCGGCGCCCAGTGCGTATTGCCCGGCCTCGTCGAGGGCCGCAAACGCCTTCAGCATCGGTCCGTAGTACGTTTTCAGCACCTCAAGGAAGTGCCCTGGCGAGCGATAGCGGAAGGTGAAGACGCGCGGCTCGATCACGATCGAAGCCGCGGCGTCGCCGAAGAGGTCCATGAGCCGCTCGCGCGTGCCCCATAGCGCCGGTGATTTCGCGCCGGGCGGCGGCGGCAGATGCTTGCCGAGGGTCTTGAAGACGTGTCCGATCAAGCCGTCGGGCGTCCAATTCGCCAGACCGATCTTGCCTCCGCGCCGGCAGACGCGAAGAAGCTCGGCGGCCGCCTGCTCCTGGTTGGGCGTAAACATCACCCCGAAGGTCGAGACGACCGCATCAAAGGCGCCATCGGGGAACGGAAGCGCCTCGACGTCGGCCTCCCTGAATTCGACCACGAGGCCGTCCGCCGACGCCCGAGCCCGGCCTCGCTCGAGCAGGCTCGGCACATAGTCGGTCGAAACGACGTCGCAACAGCGTCTCGCCGCCGCCAGGCTGGCGTTGCCGTTGCCTGCGGCGACGTCGAGCACTTTCTGGGCGCCCCGAAGATCGAGAGCTTCGCAAAGCTGCTCGCCGACGATCTGCAGAGTCACGCCGACGACGGCATAATCGCCGGACGACCAGGCGGCCTTTTGCCAAGCCTTTATGGCTGCGAGGTCGAGCGTGCCGGCGGTGGAAGGCTGACCGGCGGATTTGAAGAGGCTCTGGGCTGCGAGCGTCATGGTTTTCTCCTGTCGTTGACCCCGGACGCGATGCCCCGAGGCGTCCCGGTTCGGTGGCCGCGGCCCACTTCGGGCGCGGCGAGCGGGCTCGGGATGTGCTAAGGATGCCCGCAGGGCCGCCAAAAGACTTTGCCCGGACCTTGATTTGTCCTTGAGGTGGGCTTGATTGTTGCTTGAGAGCCCATCGCCGCCGGTGAGACGCGCAGGTGGAATTTCACTTTGACAGCCATGTGCTTGACTGCGAACGGCGCGAGTTGCGCCGCGGACAGGAGGCTGTTGCGGTCGAGCCGCAAGTTTTCGACCTGCTCGTTTACCTGGTCCGGAACCGCGATCGCGTCGTCAGCAAGGACGATCTGATTGCATCGGTCTGGGGCGGCCGGATCGTGTCGGATTCGACTCTTACAAGCCGGATCAACGCCGCACGGCGAGCGGTGGGCGACACCGGCGACGAGCAAAAACTGATCCGCACGATCGCGCGCAAGGGCATGCGATTCGTCGGCGCCGTCCACGTCCCGTCACACCGCGACGAGGAGTCGCAGGCGCGCTCCTCGGGCGAAAGGCGAAAGATTGCCGCGATCCTGGTCTCTGACGTCGTCGGTTACGGCCGGCTCGCCGCCGCGGACGAAGACAGGATTTTGGCGCGCCTGCGCGCGCTGCGCAGCGACCTGATCGAGCCGACGATCGCCGTCCATCGCGGCAGGGTGGTCAAGCGCACCGGCGACGGGGCGATTGTCGAATTTCGCAGCGTGGTCGACGCGGTGCGCTGCGCGGTCGAGGTCCAGAGCGCGATGGTCGAACGCAACGCGGGGGTCGCTGCGGAGAGGCGGATTGCGTTCCGCATCGGCGTGCATCTTGGCGACATCGTCGAGGAAGCCGACGGCGACCTGATGGGCGACGGCGTCAATATCGCGGCGCGGCTGGAGGGCGTTTGCCAGCCCGGGGCGGTCTGCCTCTCTGGCGCAGCCTATGATCAGGTGCGGGACCGGGTGCCGGAGACGTTCACTGACCTGGGCGAAAAGGCGCTCAAGAACGTCGGCCGTCCCGTACGCGTCTATAGCTTGGCGGTCGACGGCGCGGCCGAAGCAGAACCCGCCGCTTCCGAAAGGCTCCCCCGGCTCGCATTGCCCGACAAACCGTCGATCGCGGTCCTGCCGTTCCAGAACATGAGCGGCGACCCGGAACAGGAATACTTTTCCGACGGCATCAGCGAAGACATCATCACCGCGCTCTCAAAGCTGCGCTGGTTCTTCGTGATCGCGCGCAATTCCTCGTTCACCTACAAGGGCAAGGCCGTCCACATGAAGCAGGTCGCCGCGGAGCTCGGCGTCGGCTACGTGCTCGAGGGCAGCGTGCGCAAAGGCGGCGATCGCGTTCGCATCACCGCCCAGCTCAACGACGCCACCACCGGAAGCCACCTCTGGGCGGAGCGCTATGATCGCGACCTCGCCGACGTCTTCGCGGTGCAGGACGAAATCACCGAGGCGATCGTCGCAGCCATCGAGCCCCAGCTCTACGCCGCGGAAAATTTCCGCGGGCAGCGCAAGCCGCCCGAGAGCCTCGATGCGTGGGACCTGGTGATGCGGTCGCTGTCGCATTTCTGGCGGGTGACGCGGCAGGACAATGTCGTCGCGCAGGCGCTGCTGGAGAAAGCGATCGCGATCGACCCGGGCTATGGCCAGGCGCTCGGCGTGCTCGCCACCAGCCACATGTTCTGCAAGCATATGGGTTGGGAGGACATGGCGAGCGCGGGGCCGATCGCCGAGAAGGCGGCGCGTGCGGCGATCCGCGCCGACGATGAGGACCCTTGGGCGCATCTTGCGTTGGGGTGGGTTCATCTCTTTGCTCGTCGCTTCGACGATTCCCTCGCGGAACTCGAACTGGCTCTGCGCCTCAATCCGAATTTCTCGCTTGCGCAAGGCTATTACGGCCTCGTGCTCTCCTACTGCAGTCGCTGGCAAGAAGCCGCGGTGGCGGCGACCCGGGCGCTGCGCCTGAGCCCGCGCGATCCGCTTTTGGCGGTCTATCATGGCATCGCCGCTTACGCGCAGTTCGTCGGCCGCAACTACGACGAAGCGATGCGGCTGGCTCGACAAGCCTTGCGCGAACGCGCTGATTTCGTCGGCGCGCATCGGGTGCTCACCGCGGCGGCCGGCATGGCTGGCGAGACCGAGACCGCCGCGGACGCACTACGCGAACTTCGCCGCGCCCAGCCCAATATCTCGCTCGCCTGGATCGCGAAGGAAATGCCGATCAAGGAGGAAGAAGAGCGTCGTCACTACGTCGAAGGCTTCCGTAGAGCAGGGCTGGACTGAGCTGCAGCTTGAGGCGCGCAGGACGAGCCTCGATCCGGAAGTGGAGGCGCCTCAGATCAGCCGCATGCCCTTGAGCGAGGCGTGCCCGTCGCGGCCGACGATGATGTGGTCGTGGACGGCGAGGCCGAGCGGCTTGGCGATCGCGATGATGTCGAGGGTCATCTTGACGTCCTGGGTCGAGGGCGTCGGATCGCCGGACGGGTGGTTGTGGACGAGGACGATCGCCGTCGCCGACAGTTCGAGCGCGCGGCGGATCACTTCGCGCGGATAGACCGGCGTATGATCGACGGTGCCCGACGCCCTGGACCTCGTCGGCGATCAGGCCGTTCTTCTTGTCGAGGAACAGGATGCGGAAGATTTCGCGCGCCCTCGAACGCCATCGACGGTGCGGCAATAGTCGAGCACCTCGCTCCACGAGCCCATCGGCAGCCGCTTCCTGACCGCGCCCTTGGCGAAGCGCTGCGCGGCGGCCTCGACGATCTTGAACTCGGCGATCGCGCCGCGCCTTGACGCCCTTGACCTCGGCCAGGCGCTCGGGCGCGGCCGCGATCGTCTCGGCGAACGAGCCGAACCGGTCGATCAGCGCCTTCGCCAGCGGCTTCACGTCGCCGCTGCGGGATCGCGTTGAAGAGAATAAGTTCGAGGAGCTCGTAGTCGGCGAGCGCCGCTGCGCCGGCCTCGAGGAACCGCGTCCTGAGCCGCTCGCGATGGCCGTGAAAATGCGGCTTTCGGCCTCGCCGGCGCTCGCATCCGCCGGATCGCCGGCGGCGACGTGCGATCCGACCTGGCCAGCTCGGCGCCAGCGGCCCCGCTCGCCTCGGCGAGCTGACGCCGGCCGCCGCTCGCCCGACGCGGTCTTGGCGCCCGCCGGCGCCCGAGGTCATCGGATCGGCGCGCGGTCGGCGCCCGTCGGCGACAGCGTGAAAATCTCGTAGCCGGTCTCGGTGACGCCGACGGTATGCTCGTATTGCGCCGACAGCGAGCGGTCGCGGGTCACCGCGGTCCAGCCGTCCGACAGGATCTTCACCCCGTAGCCGCCGAGATTGATCATCGGCTCGACGGTGAAGAACATGCCGGGCTTGCAGCGGCGCGCCCTCGCCCTTGCGCCCGACATGCAGGATGTTCGGCTCGTCGTGGAACAGCCGGCCGAGGCCGTGGCCGCAAAAATCGCGCACCACCGAGCAGCGCTCGCCCTCGGCGTAGGTCTGGATGGCGTAGCCGATGTCGCCGGTGGTCGCGCCGGGCTTGATCGCGGCGATGCCGCGCATCAGCGCCTCGTAGGTGACGTCCATCAGGCGCTGCGCCCGCCGCGGCGGCTCGCCGGCGGCGAACATCCGGCTCGCGTCGCCGTGCCAGCCGTCGACGATCAGGGTCACGTCGATGTTGAGGATGTCGCCGTCGCGCAAGGGCTTGTCGTCCGGCATGCCGTGGCAGACGACGTGGTTGATCGAGGTGCAGATCGACTTGCGGTAGCCGCGATAGTTGAGCGGCGCCGGGTAGGCGCCGTGGTCGCGGGCGAACTCGAACACGAACCGGTCGAGGCTCGCGGTCGTCACGCCCGGGCTTGACCAGCGGCCCGATGAGGTCGAGCGCCTCGGCGGTCAGCGCGCCCGGCCTTGCGCATGCCCTCGAAATCCTCGGGTCCATGCAACCGGATCTGCCCGCTGCGGCGGGCCGAGCTTGCTCGGCCGCCGGGACAAAAATCGTCGACGTCGTCACCAGGCGTTCCTTTGCCGCTTGTCGTCTCGCCCGCTACACATATGCTCTGCGCAGCGCTTCACACAAGGCGCATGGGCGCGGTTTCCCGCCGCGGATGGCCCGGATGACGGCGGCCCAGGCGCGATGGAGGCCGAGGACCCATGCCGCACCCGACGACCGTGACCGCCGCCGTCCTGGTGATCGGCGACGAAATCCTGTCCGGCCGCACCAAGGACACGAACATCGGCTACATCGCGGAATATCTCGCCAAGATCGGCGTCGACCTGCGCGAGGCGCGGGTCGTGCCCGACGTCGAGGACGGAGATCGTGGCGGCGCTGAACGCGCTGCGCGGCCGCTACGACTACGTGATCACCACCGGCGGCATCGGCCCGACCCACGACGACATCACCGCCGACGCGGTGGCGCGCGCCTTCGGCGTCCCGATCGGCGAGGACCCGCGCGCGATCGCGATCATGCTCGAGCGCTACGCGCCGGCCGACCTCACCCCGGCGCGGCGGCGGATGGCGCGCATGCCGGAAGGCTCGGAACTGATCGACAATCCGATCTCGCGCGCGCCCGGCTTCCGGATCGGCAACGTGTTCGTGCTGGCGGGCGTCCCCTCGGTGATGCAGGCGATGCTCGATTCCGCCGTCAAGGACGATGCGGACCGGCGCGGTCATGCAGGTCGACTCGATCGAGGCCGGCGGCGTCCCGGAGGGACGCTACGGCGACGCGCTCGGCCGGGATCGCCGCGGCCCATCCGGCCGTGTCGATCGGCTCCTACCCGTCGTTCAAGGACGGGCGGTTCATGCAACCAGATCGTGGTGCGCGGCAAGGAGGCGGCGGCGGTCCAGGCGGCGAGGGCGGCGGTCGAGGCGATGCTCGCCTCGATCCGGGGCGACGGCAAGCCGCTCTGAGGCGGAGCCAGCGACCGCCCTGCCCGGAAAGCTGTTGACGGCGGCGGACCCCGCTCGCGCCGGGGCCGGGCGCTTGCTAAGAGACGGGCCGAGCATTCGATCACAAGCGTTCGATCCCAAGCGTTCGATCCAAGGAGCAGCCCCATGTCCGCCCCCCGCGAAAAGGCCTTTCCGGTCTCGTGGGACCAGTTCCACCGCGACGCGCGGGCGCTGGCCTGGCGGCTCGCCGGTTCCGGGCCGTTCGACGCGCTGGTCGCGATCACCCGCGGCGGGCTGGTGCCGGCGGCGATCGTGGCGCGCGAACTCGACGTGCGGCTGATCGAGACGATCAGCATCGCCTCCTATCACGACTACAAGACCCAGGGCGGACTGAAGGTCCTGAAAAGCATCGCGCCCGAAGTGGCGAAACTCGACCTCGAGGCGCGAATCCTGGTGGTCGACGATCTCGTCGACACCGGCGCGACGATGAAGGTGGTGCGCGAGTTTCTGCCCAAGGCCCATGTCGCCACCGTCTACGCCAAGCCCCTCGGCCGGCCGCTGGTCGACACCTTCATCACCGAGGTTTCGCAGGACACCTGGATCTATTTCCCGTGGGACATGGGCCTCGCCTTCCAGCCGCCGATCGCCAAGGACGGGGCGTGAAGGGCGGTCTTTCACGGTCGGAAAGAGTCCGGTCGGGGTTCATCTTCGCGCGAGGATGTGAAACAAGGCGCGCAATGCGGACGTGGCGGAACCGGTAGACGCAAGGGACTTAAAATCCCTCGGCCGAAAGGCCGTGCGGGTTCGATCCCCGCCGTCCGCACCACGATTTCAATAGGCTACGGTGATTTAATAAATCTGCTCGGATCGCGACTTTGCTTCGTCAGCGTTTCGTAAGGAAACCGAAAGCTTCGAGAACCGCGTCCCGCGCGGCCGCGAGATCTAGGCAGGCGCACGTTGGGCGGCCAACTCAAGCGGCACGTCGGGCAGGGCGGCGAGTCAACCTCAAGGCGACTAAATATGTTGCCGTACGCAATACGTTCTCCTCATATTTGTCTCTAGGTCACATGCCTGACTGAGTTTACGATCGTTCTCATCACGGAAGGTGAGATCATGGAACAACCGGTCAAGAAATCCTATCGGCACGGCAATGTGCCCAACGCCCTGCGGGCCGCTGCCAGAACCATTCTCGATGAGGATGGCGCCCACGCGGTAGGACTGCGCGAGATGGCCCGATTCGTCGGGGTGTCCGCGACCGCCGCGTATCGGCACTTCGCCAGTAAGGAAGATCTTCTCGCATCGGTCGCGGCCGAAGGGTTCCGGGAGCTTTCCGCCGCAATGGAGGCGGCGACGAAGGGACCAAACCCGCTGCTGGAACTTGGGCTCGCCTATGTCGATTTCGCTTTGCAAAAGCGCGGCTTATTTCGCCTGATGTTCGGACCAATCCTGGCCCAGCGAGCGAAATATCCACAGTTGGGCGAAGCTGCGGAGGAAGCGTTTCGCGTCTTGCAGGTCGCACAAGCGGCTGGCGGGCTTCCCGATGAGGACGAACGCGACGCCATGGCCGCCTGGGGTCTGATACACGGGCTCTCGTCGCTCTTTATCGACGGTCTCGTTCCCGAGGAGCGCATCGAGTCGATGGCGAAGCAAATTATTGTGAGCGCAGCCGCCGCTCGCGCGGCGTTCCCTCCCGTTGAGGTTCAGCCCCGCACCGCGACTGCGTCTTCAAAGCGATGTAGCTCCTAGCCGAGCGGGAGCCGATGCGGCGCATGGGCCTCCCGGTGCTCGCTGCTCAGGACGACTGCAGCTTCCGTGCGGGATCGGCCAAGGCGCCGAGCAGCATCTGGTGCAGCAGACGGAGGGGCTGGCCCTCCACATGAACAATCGCGACTTTAAGCGAGCGCCGCCGCAGCGTCCGGAGGAGGGACACCATCGCGGCGACGCCCACCGAGTCGAGGAACCGCACCTGGGAAAAGTCCAGACAGACGTCTTCCGAGCTTCGAGCCAGATCGTCGAACGCCTCTCTCAGGTCCGACACGCCACCTTCATCCATGTCCTGATCGATTTCGAAAACGCGCATTGCCGCCCCGGCCCCAATGTCTTCTAAGGCCTAGGGAGCATCGTCCGTGCCAGGGCGACCAGCCGATTTGGCCGTGCCTGAGGGCCAAAAGCCGGTTCAATTGTTACGGGGCGTTGCAAAATAGGAATCGCTGTTTGCGCTTTGCAACCAGGGTACCCAAAATGTACCCAAGGTTAACATACAACTCCCGAAGCGTGCGGCGAAAAATCATATCACGAATTTTGTTTACAGGCGTAACAAATCTCCCAGGTGATGGAGGTAAACTATGCAAGATGTTACTTACGCCGACTTTCCTGGTGACGGTGCCCGTCCATAAGGCCAATTTGTGGACAATCGTAGGGGCGTTTGTTTATAACCACCTGGTTGCCGACGTACCCATCGTTGCCTCAACTGTGGAAAACTGTCATGTCACGAGAGCACATTTAGAGCTTGCGCAGTGAAGAAGGTCGATTGGGCTCGCTACTTGCTAATAATCATGCGCTTGACCACAATTATCTTGACACGCAAGATATGTGTTTGTCTATCTAAACTTACATCTGACCGTAAGAAATAATGATGCAACGTGCTCGTCGAAGCGGGGCGACCGTGGCCACGCCGGGCCGAGGGTCGGGCGATGTCCAGAAGTCGGGCGATGTCCAGAAAACGAAAGGCCGGGTGCAGAGCACTCCGGCCTTAGTTGCAGACCCACGGAAGGGGTATTTCGCAAGCCTGCCAATTGCGAGCATCGCAGATCTTAGCGGGCGGCCATTTGATCTGAATCATGTTGACGCAGAGAAGGCATCCCCAAATCGGAGGAGGCCGGCATTATTTTTGATCGCTCGGCCAAAGGGCCGTGCGAGTTGGATCCCCGCCATCCGCATCAATGGAGGGCGGCCGCCGCCGAAGGCGGCCGACCCGATATTGGGTTGGCGGGGGTTAAGCTTTCCGCATCCGACGGTATTGCGCGACGACCAGCAGCGCGGCGAACAGGGTCGAGAGGAAGGCGTGGGGAAGTTCGATCATTGCCTGTCTCCCCGAGCGCGCGCCGAGACCGATCCGAAGGCGACGGCCGGGAAGCCGCTGACCGCGGCGTAGGAAACAAAGTGCGGCTGGACCATCGTCTTCTCCTCCATGCTCTCGATCGTGCCCGTCGTCAGATCCCGTCGAAAGGATGATGCCGAATACGTTTCATGGACCGGTTAAGAATATGTGGAAAATTCAGCGGGTGAAGCTTACAATGAGTCTCTTCCGGAGCCAGAGTACATGGTTTTATGGCGGGATTGGTTTGACGTAACGGAATGATTATTATCATATTCAAAGAAAAATATCGTTTTGCAGGGCCGCGGCCCGAGGACTTCCATGCTAACCGACGCCATCCCATCTAACGAATTGCCGATCCGATCAGGAAAATCATCAGCACGGCAAAGAGGAAGAGGTCGCTCGCCATGGCGACCGTTTCGTTCAGCGAACGGTCTCGCGCCATGGCGTGTCGAGCCCCCGCCGCGCCGTAGAAGATGGCGGCGGCGATCGCGACGGGGAGCGTGAAGCTGGGCGCAGCGATCGAGAGGAGGCCGACCACCCCGGTCGCGACATTCGCGACGCCGAGTTCGCGCACGATCGGCAGCGCCTCGTCGCCGGTCATGCGGAAAATCGATCGCGCGGTGAACTCGGGCTGAAGGGACTGCCGAATCCCGGCAAGCGTCAGTCGGACGCCGACGCCCCAGAAGACGAACCAGCGTCCGATGAGGACAAGCAACGTGGCCGCGGGATCGAGCGCGTAGTGGATGGCGACGGATGCCGCTGGCAGGATCAACATCGTGAGCGCGACGATCGCGATATACATTGGCCCGACTCCGGCGCGAAGGCATTCGGCGCGGAGCATAGTCGCGACGCCGCGGGCCGGCGAATCCCCGGCTGGGACGCGGGGTTCGCAGACGACCTCGGTTATGCGGTGAGCGACTTGAAGGCAGGGGCGGCAGCGCCTAGGACCGTCAGCCGTGACAACCCTTGTGAAACCGCCGCTGCCAGCCCGGCTCGCCATCCCGCGCCCGGGCGCGGTCGCCCCGATGCGCCACGACCGCCCGGCGACGTCCGGTTCGGGCTCGCGCCTCACGACCCCGCAATCGCTGATCGACGCCGGCGTCGCCGCTCCCGAACGGCTCGCCGAGATGGAAGCCGTCGCCCAGCGCTACGCCGTCGGCATGACGCCGGCGCTTCTCCGCCTGATCGACCGCGCCGACCCCGAAGACCCGATCGCGCGCCAGTTCGTGCCCGACGCGCGCGAGCTCCGGCGCGATCCGGCCGAGATCGACGATCCGATCGGCGACGACGCCAGAAGCCCGATTGAGGGGCTCGTTCACCGCTACCCCGACCGGGTGCTCGTGAAGCTTGTTGCGGTCTGCGCCGTCTATTGCCGCTTCTGCTTCCGCCGCGAACGGGTAGGCCCGGGCTCGGGCTCGCTGAGCCCGGCGGCGTTCGCTGCGGCGCTCGACTACGTGCGTGCGCGGCCGGCGATCTGGGAAGTCATCCTGACCGGCGGCGATCCGCTGACGCTGTCGGCGCGCCGCATCGCGGAGGCGACCCGCTCCCTCGCGGCCATCGATCATGTCAGGATTTTGCGCTGGCACACGCGCCTGCCGGTCGCGGCGCCCGAGCGCGTCACGACGGCGGTGGCGCGCGCGCTCGAGGCCGGCGGCAAGACGGTCGTCGTCGCCGTCCATGCCAATCACCCGCGCGAACTGACCTCGGAGGCGCGCGCCGCCTGCCGTCGTCTCGCCGATCGGGGGATCCTGCTCGTCAGCCAAACGGTGCTGTTGAAGGGGGTCAACGACGATGTCGAGGTTCTCGACGCCTTGATGCGCGCTTTCGTCGAAGCGCGGATCAAGCCTTATTATCTGCACCACGGCGACCTCGCGCCCGGCACAGGCCATTGGCGGACCTCGATCGCTGCGGGACAGGCGCTGATGCGCGGGTTGCGCGCCCGCCTGTCAGGGCTCGCCGCGCCGACTTACGTGCTCGACATCCCCGGCGGCCATGGCAAGATCCCGATCGGGCCGGAGTCGATCAGGCCGGACGGGGCCGGCGGTTGGCGGGTCGTCGACTTGAACGGGGTCGAGCGCCCTTACCGCGATCGCCTTTCAGAGTGATCACGAGCGCGGGTGCGGCATCGAGGCGGAGGCGCCGTGAGTCGGCCCGATCGTTCCGGGCGCGAGCACCGCATAGCTCAGGATATAGGCGGTCGAGGCCGCCATCAGCGTGGCGACGATCAGGGTCAAGACGAACCTGAGCGTGGTTTCCGAACCCGTGGGCTCGACGTCGTCGATGCGGTCATCCGAACCGGGCATGGCCAGCTTCCCTTCCGAGCCAAGGCCCGCCGCGTAAGCTCGGCGGGACGGCGGTAGGGCTACCGCCGCCCATCCCGGGTCGCTGTGATCGCGCTCACACGGCGCGCGCGCGAAGCCGGTCCTGACTTTGGAGCGAAGGTCAGGGTCAGCCGAAGCCCAGGCCCGTTCCGCCCGGTTGCAGCCGGATCAGGCGCGAATCCTCCACCGCGGCCTGACGATGCTTGACCGCCTCGCGGTAGACGGGGTCGCGCAACATCGTCACGAAGGCGGCGACGTCCGGATATTCGGCGATGAAGCAGAGATCCCAGCGTTCCGTCCCGGGGCCGATCAGCATCAGCTCGAACCTGCCGCGCCACACGATCGCGCCGCCGAGCCTCACGAACACCGGCTGGCTTTCGCGGCCATAGGCGGCATAGGCTTCGGCGCCGGTCGCAGCCCTGCCGTCCGGATAAACCGCCCGCTCGCGCAGCCGAACCAAGTTCAGCATATGGATCGGCCCGGCGCGGTCGTTGGCGCGAAAGGCTGCGAAAGTGTCCTTGGTCGGATCGACGAAGCCCGTCATGCGAAGTCCTTCCCCGAAAAGCGCGCCGGCCTGCAAAACTCCCTCTCCGCGCTTGCGGGGAGAAGGGACCGCGCCTCTCAGCGATATTCCCTCTCCGTCTCGCCGGCCTTCGGCGGCTTGGCGTAGAAGGTGTTGAGGATCGTCATCCGGGGTTTGGCGTTGTCGAGCGCGATGGTTTCGCGACCGTGCCAGCTCGTGTGCAGGAGGCTGTGCGCGGGGTGGATGACAACGAAGGCGAAGCCGGTGTTGGGCAGGAAATCGGCCGTCCTCACCTTGACGAGGCCGTAGGACTTCCACGCGAACACGCCCATCGGCGACACCTTGTAGACGGTGGTGCCGAGTTCGCGCTGGCTGTCGTCCTCGGGGCAGTAGATCAGCATCGTCAGCACCTTGCGGCGCGTGTCGGGATGCGGCTTGATGTTGTAGCCGTCGAAGTCGGCGTAGAGCACCGGCTGCGGAAACATCGGCACCGGCCAGCCTTCGCCGCTTGCCTTCGACCGGATCCGAAGCCCCGTCTCGAGGCGCTCGCGCAACGCGTCCTGGATCGCCTGGGAGGAAATTGCGTCGCCGATCGTGCGCCACAGCATCGTGCGCTCGGGGTCGCCCGCCTCGACCTTCCGGTCCCACAGCGTGTACTGCTTGCGGGTCCGCGCGCCGTTGAGGTCGACGTAGCGGTCTAGGTCAGGCCAGCTCGAAATCAGGCGTCGATAGAGGGCGTCGGAGAAGAAATGCTCGAAGGTGAGGTGCGGGAACGGCTTTTCCGTCACCGTCCCGCCAAGGATGGATCGAACGCCGTGGCTGACGATGTCGTCATACAGCGTATCGGGAGCGACTGCGTCTGCGAGCATGGGTTCCGCGCCTCGAATGGGACCTGAGCGCGCCGGCCCCGCGCCCGCCTTCTGGAATCGGATCGCAAACTATCCAATTTCGCGCTTGCGGTCCAAGCGTTTGATCGACGGCTTTCGCGTCTCCGCGCGACGGCGGCCGTTCAAAGCCGGCGCGCGACGAACCGCACGATTTGGGTCATGACCTCCGCCGAGGCCTGGTCGAGCGAGGCGACGACCGAAGCGGCCTCGGTCGAGGGGGCTGGCGCGCGCGACGAGACGATCGCGACGTCGACGATCCGCCCGCTCGTCAGCGCCACAAGCTTGGCGACGACCTCGACATGGGCCTCCGATGTGGCGGCGTCGAGTTCGAAGGCGCGGATGTTGAGGTCGAGCTCGTACTCGGCGTTGGCGGCGCCGCCGTCGATCGAGCGGGCGAGGCCGGCGTTCTGGAAGGCTTCGACAAGCCGCGCCCTGAACAGCGAGCTCAGTTGCTGCGGCCACCGCCCGCCGGGCAGCAGCGCGAGCGTTATGCCGTTGCGCACCAGTATGCGGTCGCTGTCGAGATCGAGCGGTGGCGACCGGGTCGCCGACGCGGAACTGCGCGCGGATCGGGCGCGACGACCGGCGGCCGGGCAGCGGTCAGGTCATAAACGGTCGAGGGCGCGCTCGCGCAGGCCGCGAGGGTCAGCGCGAGGGCTGTCGGTCGCGACTCTCCCCCAGTTCCCCAACCCCGCCCCCGCCATCGTTACTCCGCGCCGTGAAATTCCGGCAACGAAGGCTTCGCGCCGAATATGAGCTGACTCGGGTTCCGCTCGAACGAGCGCACCACCCGATCGACGTCGTCCAGCACCTTTTGACCCTGAACCGCCAGCGCCTCGTACTGCCGAAGCCCGGAGTTGCTGAATCGGTTGAGCCCTGTCGAGATTTCCTTCACCCGCACGTCGACGTCGTCGGCAAGTTTCTTGATCGACTGCGCCGCGTCGCCGACCTGATTGAGCGCGCCCTTGGTTTCCGGCGAGCCCAAAAAGCTCTGGGCGCTCGCCATCAGCCCGTCGAGCTTGTCGGCCGAATCGTTCGAGCTTGGCGGAAATCTCCGCCGCGTTCTTGAGGGTCGCGTCGATATTGGCGCCGATTCGCCCGGACGGTGCTGGCGACGTCGTTGGCGGAGCTGACGATCTGCGCGACCTTGTCCGGATCGATCGCCTTGAATACCGCGTCGGCGTCGGATGATCGCCGAGTCGAGCTTCGACGACGCTTCGTTGATCTTTTTGATGAAGGCCGCGCCATCGCGCAGCACTGCCTCGGTATTGCCCGAGCTGTTGGCGAGCGCCCGCGAGAAGGTTTGGGCGTTGGAGAGAATTTCGTTCACTTTGGCCGCGTCGATCGACTTGATCAGCGTATCGGCGTCCTGGGAGAGAACCTGCGCCTTCTCCGCGAGCGGCCCGATGGTTTTTCCGAGGTCCGCGATGCTCGCCAGCGCCTCGTCGACCCGTCCGGCGTTGTGGGCGAGCGCCATCGAGAACACCTGCGCATTCTCCACGGTCTGATGAATGCTGGTCGCATTATCCACCAGCAGCTTGTTGGCGAGATCGAGCACATAGCCCGCCTTGGTCTGCAGGTCGGCGAGGGTTGCGGTCGGGAGCGAGGGGATGACGGGCGGATTTCCGGTGAGTTCCGCCGCGCCCTTTTCTTCGCCGCCGATCAGCGCGACCACGCCCGAGCCGGTCAGCCCGGTCGTCTCCAGCCTGGCCTTGGTGTTGGCGTTGATTGGCGCGCTGGCGTTGGTCACGTCGATGTCGGCGATCACCTGGCTCGGATTGCCCTTGACGAAACCGAGATTGGTGACCTCGCCGACCTTGAGGCCGTTGAAGAGCACGTTGGAGCCGGTGGAAAGGCCGTTGACCGAGCCGTTGAAGACGACCTGGTAGTGCCTGTGGCCGCTGCCCGTCCCGTAGCCGACGATCCACATGAGGAACAGGAATGCGCCGATTATCGCCGCCAGCGTGAAGGCGCCGATCAGGACGAAATTCGCTCGCGTCTCCATCTCGCGTCCTGCGCCTTACGATTGGTGAGGCGCAGGCGACGGATGCGGTCTTCGCCCCGGCCCGCACCATCCCCCGTTTGCCGTGAAAATAGGCTTTGAGCCATGGGTCGTCGGATTGCAAGAGTTCTTCGATTTTTCCGACGGCGATGACCTTGCCGTGACCCAGCACGGCAACCCGGTCGCAAATGGCGAAAAGGCTGTCCAGATCGTGGGTCACCATGAAGACCGTGAGGCCGAGCGTCTTCTGCAGCGTGCCGATGAGATCGTCGAATTCACCGGCCGAGATCGGGTCGAGCCCCGACGTCGGCTCGTCGAGGAAGACGATTTCGGGATCGAGCGCCAGCGCACGCGCCAAGGCGACGCGTTTGGTCATGCCGCCCGAGAGCTCCGAAGGAAATTTGTCGGCGGCGTCCTGCGGCAGGCCGACCAGCCCGAGCTTCTGGGCGGTCAGGCCATCCATCATCTCCTGGCTGAACCTGAGATGCTCGCGCATCGGCGCCTCGATGTTCTGCCGGACGGTGAGGCTGGAAAACAGGGCGCCTTCCTGAAACAGGACCCCCCAGCGCTCGCCGATCTGCAGACGCTCCAGGTGCGACAGGTGATCGAGATTGTGCCCGAAGACCTCGATCGTCCCGGCGCGCTTGGGAATGAGCCCGAGAATCGTGCGCGTGAGCACGGACTTTCCGGCGCCCGAGGCCCCGACGAAGCCAAGCACCTCGCCTTTGTAGAGGTCGAGGTCGAGCCCGTCCATCACGAGCCGGTCGCCAAAACCGACCTCGAGGCCGCGCACGCTGATGATGACCTCCTGGTGGGGGCTTGGCGGCGCGATCTCGGTCAATAGTCCACCGCCGAAAAGAACATTGCGAACAGCCCATCCATGACGATGACCATGAAGATCGACTTGACCACCGCCGCGGTCACGTTGCGCCCGAGCGACTCGGCCGATCCGCGCACTTCCATGCCCTCGACGCCGGCGATGACGCCGATGGTCGCGGCCATGAACGGCGCCTTGATCAGCCCGACTATGAAGGTGTTGGTGGTTATGGCGTTGTGCAGCCGGGTAATGAACACCACCGGCGTCATGCCGGCGTAGAGCCAGCTCACGATCATGCCGCCGCCGAGTTGCGCCATGTCGGCGACGACGGTCAGCAACGGCAGCGCGATCACCAGCGCCACCATCCGCGGCATGATCAGGACTTCGAGCGGGTCGAGCGCCATCACCCGGAGGGCGTCGATTTCCTCCCGCATGGCCATCGAGCCGATCTCCGCCGTGATCGCCGAGCCCGTGCGGCCGGCGATCATGATTGCGGTCATCAGCACCGCGAGCTCGCGCATGCCCAACACGCCGACAAGATTGACGGCGTAGGGCCCGGCGCCGAACTGCGTGAGCTGGAAAATCCCCTGCTGGGTGACGATCGCGCCGACCAGAAAGTTGATCAGCGCGATAATCGGCACGCTGCGCAGCGAGTAGCTCTCGAGATGATAGGCCATCGCCGTCCACCGCCAGCGATGCGGAAAGGGCAGGAGGCGCAGCGTCATGGCGACCAACTGGCCGAGAAAGCTCACGCCCTCGACGAGATCGTAGCCTGCGGTGACGACCGATTCCCCGACCGCGTTGAGGAGGGCGAGCACGGACGGGACGTGGGTCGGCTTTGGCGGCTCGATCGGCTTGTAGCCGGCTTCCTTCAGAAGCTGCACATATTCGGGCCGCGCGCCGCGATAGTCGGTGGCGACCCCCGATTCGGCGAGCTCGGCGCGCGCCCGGTCGATCGCCCACGCCCCGGCGGTGTCCATGCGATCGATCGCGCTGAGATCGAGGACCGCGTCGGCGGCGGGCTTCGCCGGTTCGGCGAGCGAGTCCGCCCGCGCCTCGAGCGCAGCGCTGTGGGCGACGGTCCAGTCGCCCGACAGGGTCAGAACAAGCCCGTCAGCGCCGACTTCTCGGGTGACGGTAGGCGCAACCGACACTGAGGGCGCTCCGTTCAACGGTCATCAGACGCCGTTATAACGGAGACCGAGGCCCTGTCGAGGCGCGGTCGCAGTCGCCCAACGGTTCCGACCGCCCCGGCGCGGGATTTGAGCGATCAGGTCACAAACAAAGCAGGTACGAATCGGCGTCGCCCGGCAAGGACTCCAAATCGCACCAAAAGCGAGTCGAAATCTTGGGCGAGGCGGCGCCTGCGTGAATCTTTGCACGCGCCTGCGGCTCCGATCCGCTCCGAAGCGGGACGGCGGGGACGGCGGGAGGACAAACCGGGGTGGAATCGGGATTTCCGCGCGTCGCCGCCGCCCGCGGGAAAAGCAAGCGCCGATCGCGAAGTTGGCGCCGGAACGTCAAGACAGGGTTACCGAGCACGTCCAGCCAGGTCGCGCTGAACCGCTCCGGATCGGGACTGGCGGAAGGTAACAGGGACAAACCGCGCCGGAATCGGCGACATCGGGAGCGGCTCAGGTTCCTCACGGAAGACAAGCGCCAAATCGCCATTTCGGCAAAGGCTCTCGCGGGACGGTTAATCGGCCTGGCAGGCGACCGCCGTCAGCGCGCCGTCCGGCTGTCCATCATCTGGGCGCGGATCTCCCTTTTCAGCACCTTCCCGACCTAGGAGCGCGGCAGATCAGACCAGACGTGGAGCTGTTTCGGCGCCTTGACACGTCTGTCTGGAGACCAGCCGGCCATCGCCAACATGCAGGCCGACGTTCGGAGCGTTCTGTCGCGGATCGCGGCCCGAGGCCGCGCGCCTCACCACCTCTGGTGGACGTGCGGCCGAATGTCCTCGTCGTAGATCGCCTTCAGCGCGTCCATGTCGGCGTCCGACAGCGCCGGCAGCGCGGCGGCCTCGGCGTTGGCGCGCGCCTGCACGGGCGTCTTGGCGCCGGGGATCACCACCGTCACCGCGTCGAACATCAGGATCCAGCGCAGCGCGAGCTGCGCCATGGTCGCATCGCCCCGGACGAGCGGCCGAATGCCCTCGACCGCCTTGAGCCCGACCTCGAAGGGGACGCCCGCGAAAGTCTCGCCGACGTCGAACGCCTCGCCGTGGCGATTGAACTTGCGATGGTCGTCGTCGGCAAAGGCGGAATCGGCCCTGAGCTTGCCGGTGAGCAGGCCGCTCGCTAGCGGCACGCGCGGGATCACGGCGATCTCGCGCGCCTTGGCGACGTCGAAGAACAGTCCGGCCGGCCGCTGACGAAAGATGTTGAAGATGATCTGGACGCTGACCACGCCCGGGTATTCGATCGCCTTCAAGGCCTCCTCGATTCTCTCGACGCTGACGCCGTAGTCGCGGATCTTGCCCGCCGCCTTCAGCCGGTCGAGCGCGTCGAACGCCTCCGGATGGTAATAGAGGTCGGTCGGCGGGCAGTGGAGCTGGACGAGGTCGAGCGTCTCGACCTCGAGGTTTTTCAGACTGCGGTCGATCCAGCCGCTGAGGTTCTCGTAACTGTAGCCGGCGACGGTCTGCTGCGGCAGCCGGCGGCCGGCCTTGGTGGCGACGAACACGTCGGCGCTCCGCCGTCCCTTCAGCACCTTGGCGACGATCCGCTCCGAGCGGCCGTCGCCATAGACGTCGGCGGTGTCGATGAAGGTGACGCCGGCGTCGAGCGCGGCGTTGAGGGCGGCGATCGCGTCGCCCTCCTCGACCTCGCCCCAGCTTCCGCCGATCGCCCAGGCGCCGAAGCCGATCTCGCCGACGCTTCGGCCGGTGCGTCCGAATTTTCGCGTTTTCATTCCGGCTTCACCCACTGTCCGTTAGCCTTGGACGACTTGACGACCGCCTCAATGAAGGCGAGGCCTTTGACGCCGTCGTCGATGGTCGGGAATTGCACGCCCTTCGGCAGCTTCTCGCCCGCGCGCGCGGCTTTGATCGCCGCGGCGACTTCGGAATAGATATTGGCGAAGCCCTCGAGATAGCCTTCCGGATGGCCCGGCGGCACGCGGGTCACGCGCGCCGCCGCATCGCCCGAGCCCGGACCTCCGCGGGTGATGATCTCGGTCGGCTTCTCGTAGGGCGACCAGAACAGCTGGTTCGGATTCTCCTGCCGCCAGACGAGCCCGCCTTTCGTCCCGTAGACCCGCAGCATCACGCCGTTCTCGTTGCCGACCGCGACTTGGCTCGCCCACAAGGCGCCGCGTGCGCCGTTGGCGTAGCGCAGCATGAGCTGGACGTTGTCGTCGAGCGCCCGCCCCTCACCGAAGGAGGTCAGATCGGCCGCAAGTTCGGCCAGTTCGAGCCCGGTCACGTAATCGGCGAGGTTGAAGGCGTGGGTGCCGATGTCGCCGAGCGCTCCGCCCGCGCCCGAGCGCGCCGGATCGACCCGCCACTCGGCCTGCTTGCTGCCGCTCTTTTCGGTTGGGCCCGTCAGCCAGTCCTGCGGATATTCGACCTGCACCAGGCGGATTGCTCCGAGCTCGCCGCCCCGGACCATTTCCCGCATCCGTCGCACCAGCGGATAGCCGGTGTAATTGTGGGTGAGCGCGAAGATCTTGCCCGACTTCTCGACCGCGGCCTTCATCCTCTTCGCCTCGGCGAGCGAGACCGTCAGCGGCTTGTCGCAGATGACGTGGACGCCCGCCTCGAGGAAGGCGATCACCGGCCCGGCGTGCATGTGGTTCGGCGTGACGATCGAGACCGCCTCGATCCCGTCCGGACGCTTGGCCTCTGCCTTCGCCATGCTCTCGTAGTCGTCGTAGATGCGGTCGGCGGCGAGACCCAGCGCCTCGCCGGAACGCCGCGCCTTGTCCGGCGTCGACGACAGCGCGCCGGCGACAAGCTCGTACTGGTCGTCGATGCGCGAGGCGATGCGGTGGACCGCGCCGATGAATGCGCCCTCCCCGCCGCCGACCATGCCGAGCCGGATCTTTCCGCCGGCCTTCGCGTCGCTGCGTCCTTCGATCGCCATCAGGGTCCTCCCGTCACTTGAGCCCGAGCGCGCGTTTGATCTGCTTCTTGTCGACCGCCCCTCCGGCGAAATCGTCGAACGCCTTCTCGGTCACGCGGATCATGTGATGCTTGATGAACTCGGCGCCTTCGCGCGCGCCGTCCTCCGGATGCTTCAGGCAGCACTCCCATTCGAGCACCGCCCACGACGAATAGCCGTACTGCGCCATCTTCGAGAAGATGCCGCCGAAGTCGACCTGCCCGTCGCCGAGCGAACGGAACCGCCCGGCGCGCTCGACCCAGGGCGCGTAGCCCGAATAGACGCCCTGCCGGCCGGTCGGGTTGAACTCGGCGTCCTTGACGTGGAAGGCCTTGATCCGCTCGTGGTAGATGTCGATGTAGGCGAGATAGTCGAGCTGCTGCAGCACGAAGTGCGACGGATCGTAGAGGATGTTGCAGCGCTTGTGCCCTTTCAGCGCCTCGAGAAAGCGCTCGAAGGTGGCGCCGTCGAAAATGTCCTCGCCCGGATGGATCTCGTAGGCGACGTCGCAGCCCGCGTCGTCGAAGGCGTCGAGGATCGGCTTCCAGCGCTTCGCCAGCTCCTCGAACGCCGTCTCGATCAGGCCCGGCGCGCGCTGCGGCCACGGATAGACGTAGGGCCAGGCGAGCGCGCCGGAGAAGGTCGCATGCGCCTTGAGGCCGAGGCGCTTCGAGGCCTTGGCGGCCAGCAGCATCTGCTCGACCGCCCATTTCTGCCGCTCGGCCGGTTTGCCGTGCAGCTCCTTCGGCGCGAAGGCGTCGAAGGCGTCGTCGTAAGCCGGGTTCACCGCGACGAGCTGGCCCTGCAGATGGGTGGACAGCTCGGTGATCGCGAGGCCGTGGCTGTTCGCGACCCCGATCAGCTCCTCGCAATAGTCTTTCGAGGAGGCCGCTTTCGCGAGATCGAAAAGGCGCTCGTCCCAGCTCGGAATCTGAACGCCCTTGTAGCCGAGCCCGGCAGCCCATTCGCAGATCGACGCGAACGAATGGAACGGCGCGTCATCTCCCGCGAATTGCGCCAGAAAAATCCCCGGCCCCTTGACCATGCCAGCCATGATTCTGTCTCCCATGCGCGCGAAGGAGCGCGCCAACAAAGAAGAGCGGAGCGTGACCGCCCCATCTCCGCCATCTCAAGTTCAAATCGCGGATCCCTTCCCCAGCTTTGCTGGAAAAGGTGGCCGAAGGCCGGATGGGGTGTGGCCCACCGCTTCGGCCCAAGTCGGATTGCACGACGGTCTTCGCGAACCTTCCATGATCCGACCTGCTTTCCCACCCATCTGGCGCTTCGGCCACCTTGCCCGTTTCGCGGAGAAGGAGATAGCTCTAATAAGGCGCGTCGTAGTCCGGGGGACCGCCGGCGATGACGCCGCCGCTGGTCATGACGTACCAGTCGCCGTTGTGGCGCTCGATGCGCAACACGCGCCCCGCGCCGGGAATGAAATCGCCGGGGCCGACCTGCTGCGCGCCATAGCGGCTTTCGACGACCGCAAGGCCGCCCTGAACCGTCTCGACGCTGTATTCCTGCAGCAGACGCCGCGGGGCGTCGGGCCGGGCGTTGGCGTTCGGGCCGGTCGGCTGGGTGCGCGCGACAAGCGTCGAAGGCTTCGGCGGGGGCGAGGGCGGAAATTTCTGCGCGCTTTGCTCTGTCGCGCCTGTGGAGGCGGAGGCGAGGGTCGCGGCGGGGGCGGGCGAAGCGACGAGGGCGGCGGCCTTCTTTTCGAGCCGGTCGAGCCGAGTCGTGAGGTCGGAAACCTGCGTGGACGGCGGGATCGCGACGGCGACTTTCTTCTCCAGCCGGTCGAGCCTCCCCGCGATATCGGCAGGGTCGGCTGACGGGGAAGTGGCCGGCGACGCGGCCTTTTTCTCCAACGCGTCCAGCCGCGCCGTCAGATCGGCGAGCTTCGCGGAGAGGTTGGGATCGGAGCGCTGGTCGAGCGCATCGAAGCGCGCATGGGTCTCGCGCTCGAGCCGGTCGAGCCGGTCCGTCGTCGTCTGCGCGGGCGTCGCGCTCTGGTCGCCCGTGGCGGGCCGTTCCGCTGGCTGCGTGAGCGCTACGCTCTGGTCGCCGGTCGCGGCGGCCTGATCGCTGTGGCCGGCCGGGGCCGGGGCCGCTTTCGGCGACTTGAGGCCGTCGACCGCCGAGGCGAGAGACGCGATCGCCTTGTTCTTCACGGCGAGGAAGGCGCCGTTTCGCTGCGAGCCGTAAACGGCGGCGCCCGCGATGCCGAGCAGCGCGAGGCAGGCTGCGAGCCAGAGAAGCCCAGAGCCTCGCTTTTTCTTTTCCGCCCTGGGCGGAGGCGCCCGATCGCCCGGCGCCAAGGGCGGGATGACGGCGAGCGGGGGCGGGAGCGGCTTCGGTTCGCCATCGCCTTCAGCATCCCAGGCTGCCGGTCCCCCGGAAGACGTCGCGGGCGTGGACGGCCTGAGCGCCTCGAAGAGCCCTTGAGCGGTCGCGTAATCCTTGCGGTCGAGGGCCGCGAGCGCGGTGTCGATCGCTTCGGCGGCGTCCTTGCGGCCGAGCGCCACGAAAAGCCGCCGCGCTGTCGCGTAATCCCGGCGATCGAGAGCCGCAAGGGCCTCCCCGAGCGGACTTGCCGGCTCGGCGCGGGGCAGCGCGATCGCAGGCGCAGGGCCTGCTTGATCGCTTCTGGGGGCCTCGACCTTGAGGGCCTCGGCGGCCGCTTTCCTCTCCGGCTCAACGAGCTCCGCGGCATCCGCTTTCGTTTCCGCAGCGACCGGGGCGCGCTTGGCCTCGGGCTCGTCCTTGGCCGAAGCGGCGGCGGCTTCGACCGCCAGCGCCGGCGGCGCCTCCGCATCCGCGGATCGCGCCACCGCCTTTTCGCGATCGAGGTCCAACGCGCGCGCTTCGGCTGGCGAGGCGTTTTCTGGATGCGACTCGGCGACGGACGTCATGGGCGTATCTTTATGAAGTTTCGACTGTTCGTCCGCGGGCTTATCGGCGGGTTGCGGGTTTTTTGTGACTAGCGATAGGGGGCTTGAAATCACAACCTCAGGACGACGAGGGCGGTGAACGCGCGTCTTCAGACCGCGACGGGGCGACGACGCCGTCGTGGGCCGGCGCGGCGCGGAATGCGGGCAGCGCCTCCGCGCGCGCCGAGAAGGCGGCGAGGTTCGCGTAAGGGCGCACGTCCACCACGTCGCCCACCATGCCGACCGTGAAGCTGTAGGCGCAGGCGGCGGCGATGTCGGCTACACCCAGCGCGCCGCCGATCCAGCCGGACGTCGGCAACTCGCGATCGAGCGCACCGAGCCCGGCGTGAAGCTGACCGGCAATCCGGTCGACCCAGGGCTGATGCAGCTTTTCCGCCGGACGCAGGGCGCGCTCGTAGTGCCGCTGCACCGCCTTCTCCATTACCGCGAGGGCGAGACCGGTGACGCGCAGCGCGCGCAACCGCTCCGCCGGGGCGGCGGGCGTCAGCGCCGCCACCGCCGGATAGACGCCCGCGAGATAGTCGAGGATCAGGGTCGAATCGATCAGCGCCGTTCCGTCGTCTGTCACCAGCGTCGGCGCCTTGAGCAGCGGATTGATCTTCGAGAACGCGTCGATGTGGCGGAAAAGCGAGATCGGCCGGTGCTCGAACGGCACGCCGGCCGCGATCAGCGCGATCGCCACCCGCCGCACATAAGGCGAATCGAGCATGCCGATCAGTTGCATGTCTGGGTGTCTCCCGAATGAAGCGTCATTCTGGCCGTCTCGCCGCGGCGTCGCAACCGTGAATTGGAGGGCGTTCTTTCAGACGCCCTGTCGGGTCCGGCAAGACGCCGTACCTCCGGCCCCCCCGCGCTGCACCTCAACCGCGCAGCGTCTCCTCGGCGTCGAGCGGCGGCGTCAGAAAGTCGGCGGCGGAGCCGAGATTCTTGCGGCTCCTCGCAATCTCGCGCCGCGCGATCGTGCGCAGATGAACCTCGTCCGGCCCGTCGGCGAAGCGCAGCGCCCGGCCCCAGGTCCAGAGGTCCGCGAGCGGCGTGTCGGGCGACAGGCCCATCGCGCCGAAGGTCTGCATCGCGCGATCGAGGATCGTCGTCTGCATGCGCGGCGCGACGGCCTTGATCATCGAGATTTCCGCCGCCGCGGCCTTCGCGCCGAGCGTGTCGATCATCCAGGCGGTCTTCAGCGTGAGCAGGCGGGCCTGCTCGATCTCGCAGCGCGACAGCGCGATCCATTCGGCGACCGGCCCGTGCTCATGCAGATACTTGCCGAAGGTCTTGCGCTCCTGCGCGCGCTGGATCATCAGTTCGAGCGCCAGCTCGCACTGGCCGATCGAGCGCATGCAATGATGGATGCGGCCCGGCCCGAGCCGCGCCTGCGCCAGCGCGAAGCCGCTTCCCTCCTCGCCGAGCAGATTCGCTTTCGGAACGCGCACGTCGCGGAACACGATCTCGCAGTGGCCCTCCGGCGAGAGATGATTCATCACGCTGATGTTGCGCACGACCTTGACGCCGGGCGCGTCCATGGGGACGAGCACCATGCTCTGACGGCGATGCGGATCGGCGTTGGGGCTGGTGATCCCCATGACGATCGCGACCTTGCAGTTGGCGTGGGCCGCGCCGGTGATGAACCACTTGCGCCCGTTGATGACCCACTCGTCGCCCTCGAGCTCGATCCGGGTCGAGATGTTGGTCGCGTCCGACGACGAGGAATCGGGTTCGGTCATGGCGAAGCACGAGCGGATCTCGCCGTTGAGCAGCGGGTTCAGCCAGCGCTCGCGCTGCTCGGGCGTAGCGAAGAGATGCAAGAGCTCCATGTTGCCGGTGTCGGGCGCCGAGCAGTTGAACACCTCGGACGCCCATTGCAGCTGGCCCATGATCTCCGCGAGCGGCGCGTATTCGAGATTGGTGAGCCGCGTGCCGGGCTCGTCGGGTTTGAGGCCCGGCAGGAACAGGTTCCACAGGCCCTCCGATTTGGCGATCGCCTTCAGCTCCTCGACGACCGGCGGCGGGTTCAAGGCCGCCGCGACCTCGCGCCGCCAGCGCGTGGCGTTCGGGATCACGTAGCGGTCCATGAATTCGCGCACGCGCGCGCGGAGCTCTTCAACCTTCGGGGAATATTGGAAATCCATCGCCCTTATTCTCCTGGTCCGCGCCGGTCGAACGCTTCGTCCCACGCGGATCGCTCTGACGCCGATCGCATATCGTACCGCCGTCTTCGGGGCTGCGGCGATGTTTTCGGTGTCGCACCGCTCTCGAACCGCCTTCAGACGTGCGGAAGGGCGCCTGGGATCGCCACGACCGGCCGCTGCCAAAGCCGCCCCGATCGCGCTAGAAGGGGGACTTTCGCCGTCACGAAAAGAACGATGCGGCGATGCGGGAGGACACGACGTTGACAAATCTCTTCGACCTGACAGGCAAGACCGCCATCATCACCGGCTCCTCGCGCGGCATCGGCCGCGCCATTGCCCAGCGATTCGCCGAGCATGGCGCGAATGTGGTGATCTCGTCGCGCAAGGCGGACGCCTGTGCGGAGACTGCAAGGGAGATCGACGCCGCCGTCGGCCGCAAGGCGGCGACCTCGATCGCCGCCAACATCTCGTCGAAGGACGACCTCAAGCATCTCGTTGAGGAGGCGGAGCGCATATCGGGGCGGATCGACGTCCTCGTCTGCAACGCCGCGTCCAACCCCTATTTCGGGCCGATGGCGGGGATCGCGGACGACCAGTTCCGAAAAATCCTCGACAACAACGTGCTGTCGAGCCACTGGCTGATCCAGATGACGGCGTCCGGCATGATCGCGCGCAAGGAAGGCTCGATCATCCTCGTGTCCTCGATCGGCGGCCTCAAGGGCTCGGCGATGCTCGGCGCCTATGGCGTCTCGAAGGCGGCCGATTTCCAGCTCGCGCGCAGTCTGGCGGTCGAGTTCGGCCGGCACGCCGTGCGAATCAATTGCATCGCGCCGGGCCTGGTCAGGACCGATTTTGCGCGCGCTCTGTGGGAGAATCCGGATACGCTGAAGGCGGTGACGGCGACGACGCCGCTCAGAAGGATCGGCGAACCGGACGAGATCGCCGGCGCCGCCGTCTACCTCGCCTCGCCGGCGAGCACATTCATGACCGGCCAGGTCCTCGTCGTCGACGGCGGCGCGACCATCGCCGGGGGCTGAGGTCCGGGGACGAAAAGCCAGCGTTTTTGGGCTAGTCTCCGTCTACGTCCAGGGGCTTTTGGATTCGTTTGCCGAGGCGCGCCCTCCCGCCTTGACGCAGCGGCGCGGGGGCCGTGCTGTCGCGCACCATCAGTTCCCCATGCAGGACGATCGGGCTTCCGTTCGCCGGAAGACCGCCGCGCAGGCAAGCCAGCAGCGCCCGGGCCCCCACCGCGCCGAGGTCCCGGCGCGGCTGGCGGATCGTGGTCAGGGTCGGCTCGCAATAGTCGGCGAATTCGATGCCGTCGAAACCGACCACGGACACCTCCTGCGGAACGGCGACTCCGGCCCCCGTCACCGTCTTGATGAAGCCGATCGCCATTTCGTCGCTGGCGCACACCACGCCCGTCGGGCGCGGGTCGAGGCCTAAAAAGCGACGCGCCGCCGCCGCGCCGCTTTCCAAAGTGTAAGCGCCGTCGTAGCGTTGGGCTTCGGCGCCCGAAGCCTTCGCCGCTTCGAGAAAGCCGCGGTATCGCATGATCTCGTTGTAATGGCCCTCCGGCCCCGAGACATAAAGCAGATGGCGGTGACCGAGATCGATCAGATGGCGGGTCTGCGCGATCGCGCAAGCCTCGTCGTCGACGATCACGGTCGGCAGGTTCGCCGCGTCCATTTCGCAGCAGATGCTGACCATCGGCACGCCGGCGTCGCGAAGCGACCGTCCGTCGATCAGGGGGATGTGCCCGGTGAAGAAGATCACCCCGTCGATCTGCCGCGCATAGACGAGCTCGACCAGACGGCGCGCCTTGTCCTCGATGCCGTCGAGGCTGCCGACGATCATGGTGTAGCCCTCGGCCGAGAGTTCGTCATCGATGCTGTTGATGATGCCGGCGAAGAAGGCGCCGCTGTAGCGTTGGGGAATGACCACCAGGATCATGCGGCTCGCGCCGGCTCTGAGCGCGCGGGCGGCTTCGTTGGGCGTGTAGCCGAGGCGCCGCACTTCGGCGAGCACGCGCTCGCGCGTCTCCGGGCGCAACCGCTCCGGAAAGGCCAGCGCGCGACTGACCGTCGCCGTCGACACGCCCGCGGCTTTGGCGACGTCGCGGATGCGAACGCCGCGGTCGTGGGAGGCTTCATGAGTGCGGCGCAGCGCCATAAAATTTTTGTCGTCCATGGGTCCGCATACTTGTAATCGGTTACAGAGTCTGATACCAGTGCTTGCAATCGATTACATATAAACAAGCAAGCACGTCCAGGGAGGTAATATCATGCGTCTTTTCCCGTCTTTCGTCGGGCTGGCCTGCGCCGCGGCCCTCATATCGGCGCCGGCCTTGGCCGATCCCCAGAAAGCAGAAGTGATCCACTGGTGGACCTCCGGAGGCGAAGCCGCCGCCGTGAAGGTGTTCGCCGACGCCTATGACAAATCCGGCGGCGAATGGGTCGATTCGGCGATCGCCGGCGGCGGCGGCGAGCAGGCCCGCACGGCGGGCATCAATCGCATCGTCGGCGGCAACCCGCCCACCATGATGCAGTTCAATACCGGCAAGCAGCTCGACGAGCTCGTCAACAACGGCTACCTCGCCAACCTCGACGACGCGGCCGCCGCCGGCCACTGGAAGGACATTCTCCCCAAGCCGATCATGGAAGCCTCGATCCGCGATGGCCATTGGTACGCGCTGCCGATCAACATCCACGGCTCCAATTGGGTCTTCTATAACGCCAAGGTTTTCGCCGACGCGGGCATTCCCGAGCCCAAGACCTGGAGCGACCTGCTGGCGGCGGGCCCGAAACTGAGGGCCAAGGGCGTCATTCCCTTCGCCCACGGCGGACAGGCGTGGCAGGACCATCTGCTGTTCGACGCGGTTCTCGCCGGCGAAGGCGGTTCCGACCTTTATCTCGGCGTCTACGGCAAGGACCCGCAGAAAGCGATCGCGAGCCCCGCGTTCAAGCGGGTCGCGGAAACGTTCCAGAAGTTGCGCGACCTGATGGATCCCGGCATGCCCGGCCGAAACTGGAACGACGCGACGGCCATGGTGATCACCGGCAAGGCCGGCTTTCAGGTGATGGGCGACTGGGCCAAGGGCGAGTTTCTCAGCGCCGGCCAGGCCGCAGGCAAGGACTATGGCTGCGCGATCGTCGGCGCCGACGATGGCTACGTGATGGGCGGCGACGTGTTCGTGTTCCCGAAGATGAAGGACGCGGGCGGAACCGCGGCGCAGGCGAAGCTGGAAAAGCTGATGCTCGATCCGGCGGTGCAGATTGCTTTCAATAGCAAGAAGGGCTCCGTGCCGGCGCGCACCGACCTCGACGTGTCCAGCATGGACGTTTGCGCCCAAAAGGGCGTCGCGCTGCTGAAGGACCCGAAGCACCAGCTGCCGGGCGCCAGTTATCTCATCTCGCCGGATGAGAACGGCGCGCTGAACGACGTCATCACACAATACCTGAACACCCCAAGCGAAACCCCGACCGATTTCGTCGCGAAGTTCGCGGATGCGGTCAAGGCCTCGCAGTAACGGATTTCAGCGGGCGGCCGCATCAGGCGGCCTTCCGTCAACAGGCATCGAGGACAACGCTCGTGTCCAAGACCGTAGGCGCTTCCGCTCGCACGCAGGCGGCTGCGCGGTGGCGCCGGCAGGCCCCCGCCGCACTCGCGCTCCTTCCCGCCGCCGTCATCGTCCTCGCGATCTATATCGGCGCGATGATCTGGACCGTGCGGCTGGCGTTCAGCAGTTCAAAGATGCTGCCGGTGTTCGACTTCGTCGGCATGCAGCAGTTCCAGCGCCTGTTCGCCACCGAGCGCTTCATCGCCTCCGGCTGGCACATCCTTCTGTTCGGCGTTCTGTTCATTGCCGGGGCGCTGGTGATCGGATTCCTGCTCGCGGTGTTCATCGATCAGCACGTCCGCCTCGAGGGCGTCTTCCGGACAATCTTCCTCTACCCTTACGCGATGTCGTTCATCGTCACCGGTCTCGCCTGGCAATGGTTCCTGCATCCGGAACTGGGCCTACAGAAGGCGGTGCGCGACTGGGGATTCACGTCGTTCACCTTCGACTGGATCGTGCAGCCAAATCTGGTGATGTACACCCTCGTGATCGCCGCGATCTGGCAGGCCTCGGGCCTGGTGATGGCGATCCTGCTCGCGGGATTGCGCGGCGTCGACGCGGAGCTCTGGAAGGCGGCGCAAATCGACGCCATTCCGCCGTGGCGAGTCTACATGTCGATCATCCTGCCGATGCTGACGCCGATGCTGGTGACCGCCGCCGTGCTGCTCGCCGTCGCGGTCGCCAAGCTCTACGATCTGGTGATCGCCATGACCAAGGGCGGCCCTGGCATCTCCTCGGAAGTTCCGGCCAAATTCATCATGGACAATTTCTTCGAGCGCTCGAACGTCGGGCTTGGCTCCGCCGCGGCGGTCGTCCTTCTCGTCACCGTCGTCGTGATCGTCGCGCCATGGATCTATGCCGAACATCTGCGTCCAAAGAGGAGCGGACGATGAGCAGCGCGGTCGATCCCTCAGGTCCGAAGCCGCAGGGCTTCAGCTATGGACGCCTCGGCGTCTACGCTGTCTTGCTGCTCGCGTCGCTGTTCTTTCTGACCCCGCTCTGGGTCATGCTCATGACCTCGTTCAAGTCGATGGCGGAGATCCGCGACGGGCAGATCCTATCCTGGCCGAGGGCCTTCACCCTCGAAGCGTGGCCGAAGGCCTGGTGGTCGGCCTGCACCGGCCTCACCTGCGACGGCGTACGCGTGGGCTTCTGGAACTCGATCCGGATTCTCGTACCCTCGGTCATCTTCTCGATCGCGCTCGGCGCGCTCACCGGCTACGCCATGACCTTCTATCGCGTGCGCGGCGCGAACCTCCTGTTCGCCGTGATGCTGGTCGGCGCGTTCATTCCCTACCAGGTGTTCATCTATCCGATGGTGCGGGTGTTCTCGATCATCGGCATCTACGATTCGTTGACCTGCATCGTCGTCGTGCACATCATCTTCGGTCTGCCGCTGATGACCCTGTTGTTCCGCAACTACTACAGTTCGCTGCCGATCGAGCTGTTCAACGCGGGACGCGTCGACGGCGCCGGATTCCTGACGATCTTCCGGCATGTGATCCTGCCGATGTCGACCCCGATCGTCATCGTTGCGACCATTCTTCAGGTCACGGGAATCTGGAACGACTTCATCCTCGGCCTCACCTTCGCTGGCCGTGAGAATCGCCCGATGACGGTGCTGCTCAACAACATCGTCAATTCGACGCAAGGCGAGGCCGCCTACAACGTCGACATGGCCGCGACGATCCTGACCGCGCTCGTTCCCCTGTTCGTCTATTTCATTTCCGGCCGCTGGTTCGTCCGCGGAATCGCCGCCGGCGCAGTGAAAGGATAAGCGATGGGATCCGTGTCCGTACGCGATGTCGCCGTCGGCTTCGGCAGCATCACCATCTTCGAGAACCTCTCGATGGATATCGCGAAGGGCGAATTCATCGTCCTGCTCGGACCGTCGGGTTGCGGCAAGTCCACGCTGCTCAACGCCATTGCGGGTCTCCTGGACATCAAGGCCGGGCAGATCTGGATCGACGGCCGCAACGTCACCTGGGACGAGCCCAAGGACCGCGGCATCGGCATGGTGTTCCAGTCCTACTCGCTCTACCCGCGCATGAGCGTCGAGATGAACCTCTCCTTCGGGCTTCGGATCGCGAAGGTCCCCAAGGACGAGATCAAAGCCCGCGTCGCCAAGGCCTCGAAGCTCCTGCAACTCGATCCGCTGTTGCAGAGAAAGCCCGCCGAACTCTCCGGCGGTCAGCGCCAGCGCGTCGCTATCGGCCGCGCTCTGGTGCGCAACGTCGACGTGTTCCTGTTCGACGAGCCCTTGTCCAACCTCGACGCCAAGCTGCGCAACGAACTCCGGGTCGAGATCAAGAAGCTCCATCAGGAGATCGGCAACACGATGATCTACGTCACCCACGACCAGGTCGAGGCGCTGACTCTCGCCGACCGGATCGCGGTAATGAAGGGCGGCGTGATCCAGCAATTCGCTTCGCCCCATGAAATCTATCATCGCCCCGCGAACCTGTTCGTCGCCGGCTTCATCGGTTCCCCGGCGATGAACACGGTTGAGGGGACGCTCGCACAACGCGAAGGGGCGTGGCGCTTCGATGCGCCGGGTCTGTCGGTCGACGTGTCGCGCTATCCGTTCGCCAGCGCGCCCAAGGCCGGGACCGCAACGCTCGGCGTGCGCCCCGAACATATCGGCGTCGGTCCGGCGCCCAGCGACCGTCACGCGGCGCAAGGCACGGTGACGATCGTCGAGCCGATGGGCGGCGAAGCGGTGGTGTGGACCTCGCTCGCCGGCAAGCCCGCGACGATCAAGGTCGCGGGCGACACGGACGTCAAAGTCGGCGACGACCTGCCGTTCCACTTCGACGTCGCCCGCGCCTCGATGTTCGACGCCAATACCGGCGCTCGCCTCTAGGGTGGCGCGAACACACTGTCGTTTAGGAGAATTTTGTGGCCGAAGACCGCATCAACGCCCTTGTCGACGCTATGACCGTCGAGGAGAAAGTCGCGCTTCTCGCGGGCAAGGACGCCTGGACGACGGTCCCGATCCCGCGTCTCGGCATCCCCTCGATCAAGGTCAGCGACGGCCCCAACGGCGCGCGCGGCGGCGGGGCGTTCATCGGCGGCGTCGCCGCCGCGGCCTTTCCGGTCGCGATTTCGCTGTCTTCGAGCTGGGACGTCGATCTGGTCGGGGAAATCGGAGCGGCGCTCGCCGGCGAGGCGCGGTCGAAGGGCGCGCGCGTGCTGCTGGCGCCGACGGTCAATATGCATCGCTCGACGCGGAACGGGCGCAACTTCGAGTGCTATTCGGAAGACCCGCATTTGAGCAGCGAAATCGCCGTCGCCTATATCGAGGGGCTGCAAAGCCGCGGGGTCGGCGCGACGGTGAAGCATTTCATCGGCAACGAGTCCGAATACGAACGCCACACCATGAGCTCCGACATCGACGAGCGGGCTCTGCGTGAGATCTACATGCCGCCGTTCGAGGCGGCGGTGAAGCGCGCGAAAACCTGGGCGCTGATGACGTCCTACAACCGGGTCGACGGAACCTACGTCAGCGAGCGCGCGGACCTCGTCAACGGCGTGCTCAAGACCGAGTGGGCGTTCGACGGCGCGGCGATGTCGGACTGGTACGGCACGCAATCGACGGAAGAAGCCATCGCCGGCGGGCTCGACCTCGAAATGCCGGGGCCGCCGCGCTTTCGCGGCGAAAAGCTCATGGAGGCCTATCGTAAGGGCAAGGTCGAAGACTCGGCGCTGCGCGAGGCGGCGCTGCGCGTGCTGAGGCTGATCGAGCGGGTCGGCGCCTTCGACGATCCGGAGATCGCGCCGGAACGGGCCGACGACCGGCTGGAGGTCCGCGCCCTGATCCGCCGCGCCGGCGCCGAAGGCATGGTGCTGTTGAAGAATGACGGCGCGTTGCCGCTCGCCCTGAAGCCCGGCTCGACGCTCGCAATTGTCGGTCCGAATGCGAAGACGGCGCAAATCATGGGCGGCGGCAGCGCGCAGATCAATCCGCACTATCGCGTCGCGCCCTATGAGGCATTGCGCGCCGCGCTGCCGGATGGCGTCTCGCTCGGTTACGAACTCGGCGCCGACAATCGCCGTCTCGCCGCGCTCTACGAGGGCGAGGTCGAGATCGACTATTTCGTCGGCCGCGAATTCAAGGGGCCGCCGGTTCACAGCGTGGAGAGCCCCGAGGGCGTCTTCATGTTCTTCGGCCTGGAGCGGCCCGGCTTTCCGCCGAACGATTTCTCCGCCCGCATGCGTTCCCGCTACGTCGCGCAGGCGGCCGGCGAGGTCGAGTTCGGCCTAGTTTCTTCGGGACCGGCGCGGCTCCTGATCGACGGCCAATGCGTCATCGACGCCTGGGACTTCAAGCCCGGCAAGGAATATTTCAATTCCGCCTGCGACGAGGTTCGCAGCGTCCGGCGCCTCGAGGCCGGCCGTTCCTACGACATCGTCGTCGAATACGCGGCTTTGCCGATGCCGCCCGGTTTGGGCGTAACCGTCCTGCGCTTCGGGATGAGTCCGGTGCTCGGCGATGCCGCGATCGAGCGCGCGGTCGCGGCAGCGAAGTCGGCCGACGCGGCGCTGCTGTTCGTCGGACTGACCGGCGAGTGGGATGGCGAAGGGATGGACCGTCCCGACATCGATCTGCCGCATCGGCAGAACGAACTCATCGAGCGCGTCGCCGCGGCCAATCCGAACACGATCGTCGTGCTGCAAAGCGGCAGCCCGGTCGCCATGCCCTGGCTCGGCGAGGTCGCCGCGGTGCTGCAAGCCTGGTACCCGGGTCAGGAAGCGGGCAATTCGATTGCCGACGTGCTTCTCGGCAAGGCGGAGCCCGGCGGGCGTCTGCCGCAGACCTTTCCCCAGCGGCTCGAAGACGACCCGACGGTCATCAACTATCCCGGCGAGCGCGGCCACGTGCGTTACGGCGAGGGTGTCTACATCGGCTATCGCTACTATGAGAAGAAGGAGATCGCGCCGCTGTTCCCGTTCGGTTTCGGCCTGTCCTATACGCAGTTCCGGCTCGACCGGCTGACCTTGTCCCACGAGCGTATCGGGCCCGGCGAGACGGTGACGGCCACGGTCGAGGCGACCAACGTCGGCCAGCGCGCGGGCTCGACCGTCGTTCAGATCTATGTCGCCGACGAGAAGGCGAGCGTCTCGCGACCGGCGAAGGAACTCGCGGGTTTCGCCAAGCTGCGTCTGGCCCCTGGCGAGACGGGCAAGGCCGACGTCGTCCTGGACATGCGGCGACTCGCGTTCTTCGACGTCGCGGTGAAGGCCTGGACGGCCGAGGCCGGGCGTTTCACCGTCCTCGCCGGCTTCTCCAGCGCCGACATCGCGGCCCGCGCGGCGTTCGCGCTGACCGCGACGTGGATCGACGACCCGCGCCGCGCCACGGCGAAGGGCCGATAGGCGATTTCGAGGACAAGGAACAGGACATGACTCACCCTCTCACCCTTGGCGTGCAACTCTACAGCGGACGCAAGTTTCCGCCCGTCGAGGCTCAGCTCGAAACGATCGCGCGGTACGGGTTCGCCAGCGTCGAGACTTTTGGGCCGTTCTACGACGACGCGGAGGCGACCAAACGAATGCTCGACGCGCACGGCTTGAGCGCGAAAAGCGGGCATGTCAGCCTCGCCATGCTGGAGGGCGAACCGGAACGCGTGATCGAGATCGCGCGACGGCTGAGCATGGGGTTTGTCGTCGGCCCCTTTCTGCCGCCCCCCGAACGGCCCGCTACGGTCGAGGGCTGGAAGGCGATCGGCGCACGGCTCGGGGCAATCGAGGCGCGTCTTTTGTCCGCCGGACTGCGCTTCGCCTGGCACAATCACGATTTCGAGTTCCGGCCGCTCAAGGACGGGTCGCTGCCGATCGAGCATCTTCTCGGAGACCGCCTGCAATGGGAAGCGGATCTCGCCTGGGTGATCCGCGGCGGGGCCGATCCGCGACGCTGGATCGAGCATTACCGCGGCCGCATCCCGCTCGTGCACGTCAAGGACATCGCGCCGGCGGGCGAGAACACGGACGAGGACGGTTGGGCCGACGTCGGCGCGGGCGTCGCGCCCTGGGCCGAGCTCTGGCCGCTCTGCGTCGCGGCGGGCGCCGAAAGCATGATCGCCGAGCACGACAATCCAAGCGACTTCGATCGGTTCGTTCGCGCCAGCGCGGCCGCGATGCGCGGCTACCGCAAGGGAGAGCGATAATGGCCGCTTCCCAGCCGATCCGGGTCGGGGTTGTCGGCTGCGGCAACATTTCCGACATCTACCTCACAAACGCGCCGCGCTTTCGCGACTTCGCCGTCACCGCCTGCGCGGATTTGAGCGCCGACGCCGCCGCGCGGCAGGCGCAGCGCTACGCGATCAAAGCGCGCAGTGTGACAGACCTGCTGAAGAGCGAGGACATCGACGTCGTCCTCAACCTCACCATCCCTGAGGCCCACGCCGAAGTGTCGCTTCAGGCGCTTGAAGCCGGCAAGCACGTCTATTCCGAGAAGCCGCTGGCGACCGCGGTCGCCGACGGCGTCGCAATCATGGCCGCCGCGAAGGCGAAGGGGTTGCGCGTCGGCGCGGCGCCCGACACGGTCCTCGGCGCCGGCGTTCAGGAGGCGCGCGCGCTCATCGACGTGGGCGTGATCGGCAAGCCGCTGACCGGCCTCGCCGCCGTGATGTCGCACGGCATGGAGCACTGGCATCCCAATCCCGGTTTCTTCTTCCGCCCGGGCGCCGGCCCAGTCTTCGACATGGGTCCCTATTATCTGTCTGCGCTGGTCACGCTGCTTGGACCGGTCGCCTCGGTGCTGGCGACGGGCCAGATCGGTTTCGCCGAGCGCATGGTGACGACAGCCGGTTCCCGGGAGCAAGGGCGGACGATCAAGGTCGAAACGCTCACCAACGTCCACGCCCTGCTCGATTTCGCCTCCGGCGCGCACGTCACCTTCCTCGCAAGTTGGGACGTGTGGAAGCACAGCATGCCGCCGATCGAGCTGCACGGCCAGAAAGCGTCGCTTCGGCTGCCCGACCCGAACTGGTTCGGCGGCGATCTTCTCGTCGCCGGTAAGGACGAGGATTGGCGGACGATCCGGACCGACAGCAAGACCTTCGGAAAGACGAACTATCCGGCGACGGGGCCGAAGTACGCCAATGACCGCGGCCTCGGATTGGCCGATATGGCGCGTGCGATCCTCGACGACCGGCCTCACCGCGCCAGCGGAGACCTTGCGCTGCACGTGCTTGCGGTCATGGCGGCCATTCTGGAGGCGGCCGCCGACGGCCGGCGCGTCGCGATCGCGACGCTGTGCGAAAGGCCGAACCCGCTTGGGGAAGCGGACGCAAAACGGTTGCTCAAATAAGGCGCTGAACAGCTCATATTGAGCCGAGCGCACGCCGCCGAGCGCTTCTTGCGCGGCCTCGCCAAGGTGCACGCCGCCTTCGTCTTCGCTCTTGCCGCTTACAACCTTGTTCGCCTGCCCAAGCTTCTGGCTCCAACGGGCGAAGTGTGTCCAGCCGCGTGAAAAGGAGGTGGAAATGATTCCATGCCGGGGCCATTTCCTCTGGATGAACCCCCTCCAGGCGGAAAATTTCACGCCTGCCCGCCTTCTTGCGGAAACGCAGTGACTTTTTCAGCAGCCTGTTCTCATGTTCGCTGTCAATGACTTGCGCGCAGCTTTTCGCTCTGGCTTCGCCCAGGCGCTGATCTTGTGATGCCCACGGCAGGAGGCGGGGCCTGAGACGACGGTTGAGCAAGCTCTCATGCGCGGGTTGGCTACCGCAGGACCGTGGTTTCGTCTTGGGCTGCCTCGGTCTAGGGGCGAGCGTCGGCAGAGCCGGCTCATAACAGCGCGCGAGGATTCCCGAACCGCGCCCCGCCTCCAGCCGTGGGCATTGCTTGATTGCTTGAGCGAGTAAGCGTCAAACGGTGCGAAGAGGAGCGACCTGGACGGAACGAGCGATCGCCCAGACGAACCCGAGCATCTCGCGGGCGATGGCGGTGGTGACCACGACTTTGGGCTTCCCCACCGCGGCGAGGCGACGGTAGCGGGCGCAAAGCCGGACCTGAGCCTTCCAGCCGATGTCGCGGACCAGCTGCGGCAGAGCCTCGATACGGTCATGCAGTTTTCGGCTGACGCGCGGTTGCATGCGATAGGTCCAGGCGCCCTCGATCAGGGCGCGGCGCGCCAACGCATTCCCGGCTTTGGTGATTCCCGCCCGACGCACAGAGCGTCCGCTGGAGTGTTCGGAGGGAACCAGGCCGAGGTAGGCCATCAACTGTCGAGGCTTGGCGAACCGTGAGAAGTCGCCGACTTCGGCGACCAGCGTCACCGCGACGATGAACGCAACGCCCCGCATGGCCTGCAAGGCTTCGACGACCGGCGCCTGCGACCAGCTCTGCGCCAGATCCTCGATCTGGCGCAATAGGCGCTCGACCCGCGCCTCGGCGTCCGTAACGGCGTGAATGTAATCCTGAAGCACCACTTGCTGGGCGACATGGTCGAACCGAACCGTCGTCAGCCAGCGTCGGTAAGCCTGGGTCCACCCCTTCTTGCCGGCGTAGACGCGTCCATGCCGGAGGAGAAAGCCTTGCAGATGCTGCCGCGCTTTGCTCAACACCCGCACCGCCGTCGCGCGCGCCCGGATCAGGTCGCGCATCGCCTCGTGGGCGTCATCGGGAACCCACACCGCCGTCAACTCGCCGGCGCGGTGGAGCTTGGCCAGCATGACGGCGTCGCGACGATCCGTCTTGACCCGGTCTCCCGCTTTCACCGGAATGAGCGACGGCGCCGCCACCATGCAGTCGTGGCCGAGCGCGACGAGCTGGCGGAAAAGGCCGTAGCCGCATGGCCCCGCTTCGTAACAGAACGACAACGTCCGATTGCCTTTGGCCAGCCGCGCGACCAACTTCTCGATGTGATCCGGGCGATTGAGAAAATTGCCGAGTTGCAGGACCTCGCCGCCGCGCCGGCCCTCGGCGACCGCCACCGCGATCGTCTCCTTGTGGACATCCAGTCCCACAAAAATGGTATCGTTCATCAGGCTCGTCCCCCATGTCTGAGGCTCGGCGCCGGCAAGCCCGGCGCAACCCTCGATTAGGGACATGCTGTGGGGCGAGCCGCCATCGCTTTCAGCCCGCGAACATAGGGTCTAGGGGTCGGCGGCGGAGGACACGCTCCGGCGCAATAGCGTCGACGACAGCTCCGAACGCGGCCCGTGCAGGAACAGGAAGGCCGGGGGCGCAAGATCGGCGAGACGCTTGGCGTCGCGTTCCGGAACGCGCCAGCGCCCGAGCGCGACCGCCGCGGGGCTGGACATGGCGCTCAGCGTCGAGCCCGGCCGGTCGATCACCGCGATGGGTACGAGGTCGGCGATGTCCCGCCATTGCCGCCAGAGGTGGAACTGCCTGAGATTGTCGGCGCCCATCAGCCAGACGAACCGGGCGCCGCGGGCGCGCCGTGTGAGCCAGGCCAACGTATCGTAGGTGTAGCGGGCGCCGATCTGGGACTCGATGTCGGTGATCGCCACTTTCGGTCCGCCGATCAGCCGGCGCGCCGCCTCGACCCGCTCCTGCAGCGCCGCCAGCTCCGCCTGGGACTTCAACGGATTTCCGGGCGTGACGAGCCACCACACCCGGTCGAGGTCGAGCCGCCTTAGAGCGAGCCGCGTCACCAGCGTATGGCCCTGGTGCGGCGGATTGAACGAGCCGCCAAGCAGCCCAATCCGCATGCCGGGCTCGAACGGCGGCAGGCGCGGAAGAGGCGTCACTCCACCCCCTGCTGGGCGAGCAACTCGGCCTGGCGCTCCGCGGTCAGGGCGTCGACGATCTCGTCGAGCCCCTCGCCCTCCATGATCCGGTCGAGCGAATAGAGGGTCAGGTTGACCCTGTGGTCGGTCACCCGTCCCTGCGGGAAATTGTAGGTGCGGATGCGCTGGGAACGGTCGCCCGAGCCGACCTGCGAGCGGCGCTCCTCCGCCCGCTCGGCGTCGAGCTTCTGGTTGCGAGCGTCGAGGATGCGCGAGCGCAGCAGCGCCATGGCCTTCGCCCGGTTGCGATGCTGCGATCGCTCCTCCTGCATCGCAACCACCACACCGGTCGGCAAGTGGGTGATGCGGATCGCGGATTCGGTCTTGTTGACGTGCTGGCCGCCGGCGCCGCTCGACCGCATGGTGTCGATCTTGAGGTCGCCCTCGTTGATGACGAGATCGGCCTCCTGGGCGAGCGGCAGGACCGCGACGGTCGCGGCGGACGTGTGAATGCGGCCCTGCGTCTCCGTCGCGGGGACCCGTTGCACGCGGTGGACGCCGCTCTCGAACTTGAGCCGCGCGAACACCCCGCGCCCGGAAATCTGCGCTACGATTTCCTTGTAGCCGCCGGCCGTTCCCTCGCTCATGGACAGCGTCTCGATCGTCCAGCGCTTCGCCTCCGCATATTTCACATACATGCGGAAAAGGTCGCCCGCGAACAGCGCCGCCTCGTCGCCGCCCGTGCCCGCGCGCACCTCCAGGATCGCATCGCCTTCGTCCGCGGCGTCCTTGGGTAGAAGCGTGATCCGGATGGCCTTGGCCATCTCTGTCGACGCCGCTTCTGCGGCGGCGAGCTCTTCGTTCGCGAGCGTGCGCATTTCCGAGTCGAGGGCCGGGTCCGCCAGCAGGACGGCGAGATCCGCCCGCTCCCTCTCCTTGTCGCGGAAAGCCCGGATCGCGCCGACCACGGGTTCGAGATCGCTGAGCTCGCGCGACAGCGCCGAGTACTCAGCTCCGGCGACCCCCTCGGTCAGGCGTGCGCCGATTTCGTCGTACCGGCGCAGAATAAGATCGAAGTTGTCGTTGGCGGCCATTTTCGGGGAAACCGGGAAAAGGGGAGGCTTGATGCCGGGCGCTAGAAGCGTACGTTCATGCGCTCGGCGAGATCCCGCAGCGGCTCGCGCAACGAGGCGTCCGCACGTCCGTCCGCCAGCATCGCTTCGACCTCGCGCGCCGCCTCCTTGACGTTCAGCGTCAGGATCATCGCCTTGACCGGCCCGATCGAGGTCGCCGACATGGAGATCTGGCGATAGCCGATCGCCATCAGAGCCATTGCGTCAAGCGGCCGGCCGCCGATTTCGCCGCACAAGGTCACGGGCGTTCCGGCCCGCGCCCCCGCGTCCGCGATCGCCCGCAAGGCGCGCAGGAACCCCACGCTCAGCGTATCGTACCGGCTTGCGACGCGGCGGTTGTCACGGTCGACCGCATAAAGATATTGCATCAGGTCGTTTGAGCCGACGGAGAGAAAGTCGGCTGCGGCCGCGAGTTCGTCGAGCTGCCACAGCAGCGACGGCACTTCGACCATGACGCCGAGCTTCGCCGAGGACGGTGGTACATGACCATGGCTCAAGCTCCAGGCAAGCTCGCGATCGAACAGCGTGCGCGTCCGCTTGTACTCGTCGACGGTCGAGACCATCGGCGCCATGACCCGGAGGTCGCGCCCGGCCGCGGCCCGGACGAAAGCGCGCAGTTGCATGCGCAGCAGCGCCGGTCGATCGAGGCCTATGCGCAGCGCCCGCCAACCAAGCGCCGGATTCTCCTCCTCGAACCCCTTCATGTAGGGCAGCAGCTTGTCGCCCCCGATGTCCAGGGTGCGGAACGTCACCGGCCGGTCGCCCGCGGCGTCGAGAATCGCGCGGTAGAGTTGCTCCTGGACGCCCGGCCGCGGGAAGCGGGAGGCCAGCATAAACTGCAACTCGGTTCGGAAAAGGCCAATCGACTCGGCGCCGGTTTCGGCCAGGTGAGGCATGTCGACCAGCAGGCCGGCGTTCATGTGGAGGCCGATCCGCACCCCGTCGAGGCTGACCGTCGGCACGTCGCGCAACGCGCGATACTGCGCCTGCTTGCGGGCGCGCATTCGCGCCCGTTCGGCATAGGCCGCTTCGACGTCGGGCGGAGGCCGCAGGTAGACTTCGCCGGAATCGCCGTCGACAATGATCGCGTCGCCATGCTCGACGATCTCGGTGATGTTCGGCACGTCGCTGACCGCCGGGATAGCGAGCGCCCGGGCGACGATCGCCACGTGGCTCGAGGCCCCCCCTTCTTCGAGCACCAATCCACGCAACCGCGATCGGTCGTAGTCGAGCAGCGCCGCCGGGCTCATCGAGCGCGCGACCAGAATCGCGTTCTCCGGCAACTCTTCCGGCAGCAGCACCAGACTCTGCCCTGCCAGTTGATGCATCAAGCGATTGGCGATATCGGTCAGATCGTGCAGCCGGTCGCGCAGGTAGGGGTCGGTCTGCCGCTGGAGCTTCGCGCGGGCGTCGTTCTGGACGCGCTCGACCGCCGCCTCGGCGGTCAGGCCGGAACTCACCGCTTCGCGCAACCGTCTGAGCCAGCCACGGTCGTGCGCGATCATACGGAAGGCTTCCAGCACGTCACGATGCTCGCCCGACCGACCGTCGTCATTTCGGTCGATCAGTTCGTCCACCGAGGCGCGCATAGCGCTGATTGCGGTCTCCAGCCGGTGCAATTCCGAATCAACGTCGTCTGCGACGATTTTGGACACCGCCACGCGAGGCTGGTGCATCACGACATGACCGAGCCCCAGTCCGTCCGCGATGCCTTGCCCTCTCATCGCCAGCGGATTTCGGACTGCGATCTCCCCGCCCTGCGCGGCGATCGCCTGCAATTCACCCGAGGCGATCATCTCCGCGAGCAGCATTGCGGTAGTCTGGAGGGCCTCGACCTCCTCTTCCGAATAGGTGCGCCGCGCCCGGTTCTGGACAACCAGCACCCCTATCGTCGCGCCGCCGCGGAGCACCGGAACGCCGAGAAACGACTGATAAATCTCTTCGCCGGTCTCCGGCTTGTAGGAAAATGCCGGATGGTGCTGCGCGTCCGAAAGCGCAAGAGGCTCAGCGCTCGATGCTATGAGGCCGACCAGACCCTCGCCCGGCTCCATCTTCGTCAAGTGCACAGCCTCGCGGTTGAGGCCTTCGGTGGCGAACAACTCCATGTCGCCGTCCGCGCGAACGACATAGAGCGAACAAACCTCCGCTACCATGTTCGAGGCGATCAGGACCACGATGCGGTCGAGACGCGCCTGGGCTGTGACCGGCTCCGCCATGACCTCGCGAAGCCTTCGCAGCAACAGACGGGGTCCGCCCGGCGCGCGCATCAGTGCTGTCCTCTTCTCTCGCTCGCCGGCAGTTCGGCCTCGCACGCCATGCAATGAATGGGCCGGACGCGGGCCAGCCCCCCGTCCGGGCTCGCAAGCCGCCTCGCCACCCGGCCGTGGGGCCGTATAGAAACGATTTGCCGAGCCGGCAAGGGCAGCCGGATTGTTTGGAGGGCGGCGCTCACGCTTGCCTCAGGGGGCTCTCAGCAGCGCCGCCGTCGCCGCAGCCGACGTGGCGCGCTTGGCAAGGACCTCGTCGAGCCAGTCCGGCCGCATCTCCGGGACCGAAGACAGGAGGAGTTCGGTGTACGGGTGATATGGCGGCGCAAAAACGGCGGCCGTGTCGCCGCTTGCGACGACCTTGCCCTTGAGCATGACCACGACCTTGTTGGCTATTCGCTTCACGGTGCCCAAATCATGGGTGATGAAGAGATATGCAACCCCCAATTCATCCTGCAACTTTTTCAGGAGTCTGAGGATTTCCTCGCCGACCAGTTGATCGAGCGCCGACGTCACCTCGTCGCAGATGATGAGGTCCGGCTCCGCGGCGAGCGCCCGCGCGATCGAAACGCGCTGCTTCTGGCCGCCCGAGAGCTCCGCCGGTCTTGCGGGTAATGAAGGCCTCGGGCAGATCCATCTGCCGGAGCAGCTCGAGCACGCGATCGCGCACCTCGGCTCGGGAACGGTTGAAATAGAACGCCACCGGTCTGCCAATCGTGTCGAGCAGCGTGTGCTGGGGATTCAGGGCGACATCGGGCATCTGATAGATCATCTGGACCCGCCGCAGCTGATCCTTGGCCCGGCTTTGCAGGCGCGGCGGCAAGCTGACGCCATCGAAGCGCACATCGCCCGCCGTGCGCGGCAAAAGGCCCGTGACGACCCGGGCTAAGGTCGATTTGCCCGAACCCGATTCCCCGACGATGGCGACCGTGTCGCCGCGGCGCACCTCAAGGCTGACGTCGTCGATGACCCTGGGCTTGCCTGGATAATCGGCGCTGACGTGCTCGACCGCGAGCATGGGCTTCGCCGAATCGCCGCCCGGCTTGACGAAGCGATGGCCCGCGACCCGTTCCCGCACGAGTCGGCGGGTGTACTCCTCCTTCGGGTCCTGCAGGATCTGGCGCGAATCGCCGAACTCGACCATTTTTCCGCGTCTGAGGACCAGGATGCGGTCGGCGATTTGTGCGACGACCGCGAGGTCGTGCGTGATGTAGAGCGCTGCGGTTCCATGCTCGCGGATCAATTTGCGGAAGGCGGCCAGGCATTCGACCTGCGTCGTGACGTCGAGAGCGGTCGTCGGCTCGTCGAAGATGAGGATGTCCGGTTTCGCGACCATCGCCATCGCCGCCATCACCCGCTGCAACTGGCCGCCTGAGACCTGATGCGGATAGCGGCCGCCGATCGTCTCCGGACTCGGCAGATCGAGTTCCTTAAAAAGGGCGACCGCGGCGGTTCGCGCCTGGGAGAAGCTCATCACGCCGTGCCGAACCGAGGATTCGCAGACCTGCTCCATCAGCGTATGCGCAGGATTGAACGAGGCCGCAGCGCTTTGCGCGATATAGGCGATCTTAGGGCCCCGCAGCGCGCGCCGCTCGTCTGCGGCCGATCGTCCGGATGTCGGCCCCGCCGAAGATGATGTCGCCGCCGACGATGTGGCAGCCGCGGCGGGTGTACCCCATAGAGGCGAGCCCGATGGTCGACTTGCCGGCGCCGGACTCCCCGATGAGACCGATCACTTCGCCGCGCCGCAACTGAAGGGAGACGTCATCAACCAGCACCGGCCCCTCGCCGAAGTCGGTTCGCACGACGATGCGCATGCCGCGAATGTCGAGCACAATCGAGCCGTGTCCAGGCTTTGGGGGGCTGCGTGGCGTTACGCTCATGCGCTGCCTCCCTGACCCCTCGAGTGGATGGCAAGCATCCAGTCGACCACGAAATTGACGCCAATCGTCAGAATCGCGATCGCCGCCGCGGGATAGAGCGGGGCGGCGGAGCCGAAATTGATCATGTCCCGATAGTCTTTGACCATGCTGCCCCAGTCCGCGGCAGGCGGCTGAACGCCAAGCCCAAGAAAACTCAGCGCGGCGATGAACAGAAACGTGAAGCAGAACCTGAGGCCGAATTCCGCGGTTAATGGCGCGACGGCGTTAGGCAGGATCTCTCGGGTGATGATCCACCACCACCCCTCGCCGCGGAGCCGCGCCGCCTCGACGAATTCGAGGCTGACGAGTCCGACCGCGACCGAGCGTGCGAGCCGGAACACCTTGGTCGAATCGAGGATGGCGATCGTGACGATCAACACCAGAAGTCCGGAGCCCAATACCGACAGGATGACAAAGGCGAAGATGAGCGTCGGCATCGACAGGAGGAGATCCACGAGGCGCGACAGCGCCTGATCGACCCACCCGCCGGACACCGCGGCGCCGAATCCGGTTATGATGCCAATGCCGAACGATAACGCGGTGATCGCCAGCGACAATCCGATCGACATGCGCGCCCCGTAGATGAGTCGGCTCAGGAGATCTCGGCCGAGATTGTCGAGGCCGAGCCAATGCTGCCCATCGGGATCCGCCCACGCGTCACCGACCACGATCGTCTGGTCGTAGGGCGCGATCAAGGGCGCGAAGATCGCGACGAACAGATTCACCGCGATAATGACGAGGCCAATCTGCGCGGTAATGCTGAGCTTGTGTCCCATAATACGCATGATGGCCTTACCGCGGCTGCCGCAGACGCGGATTGGAAAGAATGGCGAGGATGTCGGCAACGAGATTGAGCAGGATGAAGGCCGCAGCGAAGATCAGGCCGCACGCCTGCACCACGGGAACGTCGTGCTTGGAGACCTCGTCGACCATCAGCTGACCGAGACCCGGATAGACGAACACCGTCTCGACGACGACAACGCCGACGATGAGATAGGCGAGGTTCAGCGCGACGACCGAGATGATCGGCGCGAGTGCGTTGGGCAGGGCGTGGCGAAGCACGATGCGCGTCTTCGTCAGCCCCTTGAGAATCGCCATCTCGATGTAGGGGCTGGCCATCACAGCGAGCACCGAGGCGCGGGTCATGCGCATCATGTGCGCCACGATGACCAGCACGAGCGTCAGCATCGGAAGAAAGGCGTAGTAGAGACGATCCAGGAATGGCGTATCCGACGACACATTGGCGAGCGAAGGAAACCAGCCGAGATCGACCGCGACATACTTTGATCAGGAGATAGGCGAGAAAGTACTCCGGGACCGAGATCGTCATCAGGGTCAGGACATTGACCATTCGGTCGAACGTACTGCCCTGCCGGATTGCCGCGGCGAGCCCGAGGCCGACCGCGAGCGGGACGGCGACGACCGCCGCATAGGCAGCCAGGAACATGGTGTTGGCGAAGCGCGGCGTAATCTCCTCGAGCACGTCGCGGCCGTTGGCGAGCGAATGGCCGAAGTCCCCTCGCAACGCGCCGAACAGCCACGCGAAATAGCGCACGATCGCCGGCTTATCGAGGCCGAGTTCCGGCTGAGATTGGCGAGGTTCTCAGGAGTCGCCGGAGTTTTGCAGGATGGCCGAGGCGAGATCGCCCGGCAGGATCTCCGTGCCGATGAAGATGAGCGCGGACGCGGCCAATAGCGTCAGGACCCCGAGAATCGACCGCTGAAGGATCAGCCTTCCCACTCTGGACCCGCCTCCGTCGCCCGCGCCAGCAAGGGCGCGCCGGGCGCTCGAGGCCCGGCGCGCGGATCTTGCCGAACAGCCTGCCGCTACGACTTCAGCCAAGCCTTGTCGAGAATCATGCCGTTGTCCATGTCGAAGCCGCCATGCGGGGTATGGCCGCCGACCTTGTCGTTGTGGGCGTCGAGCCAGTCGCGGAACATCGGAATGAGCGCGCCGCCGTCCTCGTTGAGCATGGCCTGCATTTCCCAGATGTAGGCCTTGCGCTTGGTTTCGTCGGTTTCGCCGCGCGCGTCAGCGAGCAGCTTCTCGAACTTCTCGTTCTTCCAGTGCGTCTCGTTCCACGGCGCGTTGGCGGCGTAAGGCGACCGAGAGCATCTGCGTCGCGGCTGCGCGGCCGCCCCAGTAGCTTTCGACAAACGGGCCCTTGAGCCACACGTTGTCCCAGAACCCGTCAGCCGGCTCCTTCTTCACCTCCACCTTGATGCCGGCCTTGGCCGCGTCGGCCTGAAGCAGCGTCGCCATGTCGACCGCGCCATTGAACGCGGCGTCGGACGCCTGCAAGGACGATCTTGGGGTCGGCGAGGCCCGCCTTCTTGAAATGGAAGGCGGCCTTTTCCGGATCGTGCGGGCGCTGCGGCAGCTCGCTGTTGAAGTACGGGTCGGTGCTGCGGGATCGGATGATCGTTGCCGAGCGTGCCGTAGCCGCTGAACAGCGCCTTCAGGATCTGCTCGCGGTCGGTCGCGTATTTGAGCGCCAGGCGGATATCCGGGTTGGTGTACGGATCCTTGTCGATCTCCATCGCCATGCACGGTGTGCCAGCCGCCGGAGCGCCCGCACCACCTCGATCTTCGGCGCCTTGGAGAGCAGGCCGACCGCCTTGTGGTCGACGCGATTGATCGCGTCGACCTGGCCCGAGATCAGGGCGTTGAGGCGCGCCGAGCCGTCGTTGATGACGGTCACGTCGGCGCCGTCGAGCCAGCCGCGGCCCTCCTTCCAATAGTCCGGGCGCTTTTTCAGCACGATGCGCACGCCCGGATCGAACTTTTCGAGGGTGAACGCGCCGGTTCCCGACCGGGTTCGCCCAATCCTTGAAATCGTGCCGGGACCATGAGAAGGTGATAGTCGGTCAGGGAATAGGGCAGGTCGGCGTCGGGCGCGGCGAGCGACATCTGGATCTGGTGTTTGTCGAGTTTCTTGACGTCGGTCACCGACTTCATCGAAGTCGGCGCCGCCGGACTTGGTCTCGCCGCGGTGGAGGTTCAGCGAGTAGACCGCGTCGTCGGCGGTGAACTCCTGGCCGTTCGAGAACTTGATTCCCTTGCGAAGATTGAAGATCCAGTCCTTGGCGCCGTTCTTCGGCTCGAAGCTCTCCGCGAGTTCCGGAACGCGGCTTGCCGTCCTGGGCCCACTCGACGAGGCCGTTGAAGAGTCCGTGGCTGACGTCGATCATCACGGAGTCGTTGTAGGAGGTGATGTCGAAGCTATCGGTCGTGCTGCCGCCGGCGAGGCCCAGACCGCAGGACGCCGCCCTTCTTCGGGGTTTCCTCGGCCCTGCGCCGTCTCCGAGCATGCGTCGATATCGCGAGGCTCGACGCGCCGAGCGCGGCGGCGCGGCCGATGAACTCGCGCCGGGACACGGCGCCTTTGATCGACACGCGCGCTCCAGTAGTCCAATTCGCTCATTTGCGTTTCTCCCGTGCCTGGCCCCACGCCGATCCTGTCAGCGGCCCTGGCCGGCGTCGCGATCGCGCGAGCCAGCCGGAAGTCATTGTCCTGTTTGCCGCCGAGGTCTGTCAATCGCGATCGTCGAGCAGCCGTCGGCCGCCCGCTTGGTCTGCTTGCGAAGCGCGCTTACCCCGGGTGTCCTTCGGACGGTCGAGGCGCATCGCGTTGACTTGCGGCGCCGCCAAGATTAGGGCTTTCGGCCGCAAATTGCCGAGCAAATGCGCTCGAGCTTTAAGGGATGGGCCCGCTCATGAAAATTCTCGTGCCCGTGAAACGGGTGGTCGATTACAACATCAAGATCCGGATCAAGTCGGACGGGTCGGGCGTGGAGCTCGCCAACGTCAAGATGTCGATGAATCCGTTCGACGAAATCGCCGTCGAGGAGGCGCTTCGCCAGAAGGAGGCGGGCAAGGCGACCGAGGTCGTGGTGGTTTCGATCGGACCTGCAGCAGGCGAGCGAGACCATCCGCACGGCGCTCGCGATGGGCGCCGACCGCGGGCATTCTGGTCAAGACCGACGGGATCGTCGAGCCGCTTGCGGTCGCCAAGATCCTCAAGGGCGTGGTCGCCGAGGAACAGCCGGGCCTCGTGATCCTCGGCAAGCAGGCGATCGACGACGACTGCAACCAGACCGGCCAGATGCTGGCGGCGCTGACCGGCTACGGCCAGGGCACGTTCGCCTCGAAGGTCGTCGTGGGCGACGGCTCGGTCGAGGTCACGCGCGAGGTCGACGGCGGCTCGCAGACGGTGTCGCTGAAGCTTCCGGCGATCGTCACCGCCGACCTTCGGCTCAACGAGCCGCGCTACGCCTCGCTTCCCAACATCATGAAGGCGAAGAAGAAGCCGATCGCGGACAAGACTCCGGCGGATTACGGCGTCGACGTCGCGCCGCGGCTGAAAGTGTTCAAGACGACGGAGCCCGGCGGCCGCAAGGCGGGCGTGAAGGTGAAGTCGGTGTCGGAGCTGGTTTCGAAGCTTCGCGACGAAGCGGGAGTGATCTGACCATGGCGACCCTTCTTCTGGCCGAAGTCGCGGGCGGGAATTTGAGCGACATGACGGCGCGGGCGCTGACCGCGGCGCTCGAGATCGGGCAGCCGGTCGACGTGCTGGTCGCCGGGCCAGGGCGTCGGCGGCGCGGCGGAGGCGGCGGCCAGGCTTTCCGGCGTCGCCAAGGTGCTGGTCGCCGACGACGCCGCCTACGCCCACGGGCTCGCCGAGCCGCTCGCGGCGCTGATCGTTGCGCTTAGCGCACGGCTACGACGCGATCGTCGCGCCCTCGACCGCGAGCGCCAAGAACGTCCTGCCGCGCGCGGCGGCGCTCCTCGACGTGATGCAGGTCTCCGACATCACCAAGGTCCTGGGCCCCAAGACCTTCGAGCGGCCGATCTACGCCGGCAACGCGATCCAGACGGTCGAGTTCGACCGACCCGAAGGTGGTGGTCACCGTCCGCACCGCCTCGTTCGGCGCGACCGGTCCGGGCGGCCCGGCGCCGGTCGAGCCGGTCGCCGCGGCGGCCGATCCGGCCGTGTCCGTCGTTCGTCGGCGAGGCGCTCGCCAAGTCCGACCGGCCCGAGCTGACCTCGGCCAAGATCATCATCTCCGGCGGCCGGGCGATGCAGAAGGCGGAGAACTTCAAGACCTACATCGAGCCGGTGGCCGACAAGCTCGGCGCGGCGATGGGCGCCTCGCGCGCCGCGGTCGACGCCGGCTATGCGCCCGAACGACTGGCAGGTCGGCCAGACCGGCAAGGTCGTCGCGCCCGAGCTCTACATCGCGGTCGGCATCTCCGGCGCGATCCAGCATCTCGCCGGCATGAAGGACTCGAAGGTCATCGTCGCCATCAACAAGGACGAAGAGGCGCCGATCTTCCAGGTCGCCGACTACGGCCTCGTCGCCGACCTCTACCAGGCCCTGCCGGAACTCGCCGAGGAGCTTGGCAAGATCGGCGTTGAGGCCGGCGGGTCCAGGAGAAAATCAACGGGCGTCCGACTGGACGCCCGGCGCCGCTCGTCTATGATCGCGACCCGAAGCGGGGCGGCTTGACAGGTTTGAGAACATGGCACTGAACATTGATTCGGTCGGCGTCATCGGCGCGGGGCAGATGGGCGCGGGCATCGCGCAGGTGGCGGCGCAGGCCGGGATGCCGGTGTTTCTGAACGACGTGACCGAGGATCGGGTCAACGCGGCGCTGGCGACGATCAACGGCCACCTGTCGCGCCAGGTGGCGAGGGGCGAGACTCGACGAGGACGGGCGCAAGGCGATCCTCGAGCGCATCCATTACACGCCGACCCTCGACAAGCTCGGCGACTGCGACCTGGTCGTCGAGGCGGCCTCGGAGAACGAGGAGGTCAAGCGCAAGATCTTCACCTCGCTGCGGCCGTTCATGAAGCCGGAGGCGATCCTCGCCTCCAACACCTCGTCGATCTCGATCACAAGGCTCGCCTCGGTCACCGTCAATCCCGAGCGCTTCATCGGCATGCACTTCATGAACCCGGTGCCGCGCATGCAGCTCGTGGAGATCATCCGCGGCATCGCCACCAAGGACGACACCTACGAGGCGGCCAAGGCGTTCGTCGCGCGGCTCGGCAAGACCTCGACGATGTCTGAGGACTTCCCCGCCTTCATCGTCAACCGCATCCTGCTGCCGATGATCAACGAGGCGGTCTATACGCTTTACGAGGGCGTGGGCTCGGTCGAGTCGATCGACACCGCCATGCGGCTCGGCGCCAACCATCCGATGGGACCGCTGCAGCTCGCCGACTTCATCGGCCTCGACACCTGCCTCTCGATCATGCAGGTGCTGCATGACGGGCTTTCGGACTCGAAGTACCGCCCCTGCCCGCTCCTGGTGAAGTACGTCGAGGCCGGCTGGCTCGGCCGCAAGACCCAGCGCGGCTTCTACGACTACCGCGGCGAGACCCCGGTCCCGACCCGCTGAGGCGGCGCGCACGGTATTACGCGGGTCAACGATCTCAGCGTCTTGCGACCTCCTATGCGCAACGTCGCTCCCGGCCGGGCTACGCCTCATCGGCGAAGCGAAAGATTTCGGCTCCGCCCGCTCCGCCCGCCCTCCATGGCTCCGGGATCGAAGCTTTTCAGAGCGTTGCAGCGTCCCTTGGTTCCGTCCTCTTCTCGCTCGTCCGCTTGCGGCGAGGGGCGCGGCCGGGTCCGGCGTCATGCCCTCGGCGGCCTCCGCCGCGGATCTGTCCGCCCGGCGCTCGTCGTCGCCGGGCTCGCAGAAGGGCGCGGTTTCGGCTCCCGAAATGAGACTTTTCAGGACCTTGCAGCGCCTTTCGGTTCCATGCACGGATGCACCGAGGCCCGAATTCATGGGTGAGCCGTGGAGCAGCGCCTCTTTGAGGCGGACGACCCGCGCCGGGACGAAAGCGCTCCCCACGCCGGGCGTTGGAAGCGGGGGCCTTTGCGCCTCGGCCCTCGAAACGCGGCAGCCAAGGACCTCGGCGCTTCCGAACGGACGCGCGCCGACCAACCCGTCGCGGCGGCGGTTTCGCGGAGAAGGATGCGGCTCGGACAAGATGGTCTCGGTTTCGCTCATGGAGAACAAACATAGAACAATCGTCCGCGCCTTGCAAGACTTTGCAACGCGCGCCGCTCGGGTGGTCGCCATAATTCTCATGAAGCGGCCGCCGCCCGGTCGAACGGGTGACCCTCGAGCACGTAAATGATCGGAGCGCTATCCACCAAAGCCATCGCGCTGATGGGGAGGCCTCGATGTTCAGTGGCTCATTCGTCCCGCATTTCACGGATCGTGAGCGAGCTGTCGTCGCCCCACAAGCCAGCACTGGACCCGATCAGAGAGAGAAGCGAGCGCTGTCTGGGTTGCTGACCCGCTTTATGGCCTCGTACAGGGCGATCGGCACAATCGCTGCAACGGGACGGCCATGCCTGCTGACAACGGTAGATCGAGTAGCGCAGGAAGCCTGTTTCTCGCATCCTCTGCGCCTTTCGTTCCGGTTTCCGCGATCTCCGCCATCCTTGAACTGTACGGTTCCGTACGGTCTTTGCGTCAGGCGCCTCCGATGCGCATGGCTTACCGGGCGGCCCTGGCCGAATTCTCCGCTTGCGGCCGACGGGGCGCTCGCCTTCCTCCCGGCGCCGTTCGAGCGCGCCGTAGGCTCACCCCAAATCCGGCCGCCGCTCCCGCGTGATCCGCTCCGCCTCCGTCCTCCGCCACGCTGCGATTTTCGCGTGGTCGCCAGACAGCAGGACGTCGGGGATCGCAAAACCCTCCCAATCGCGCGGGCGGGTATAGTGGGGATATTCCAGCAGGCCAGCCTCGAAACTCTCTTCCGTGCCCGAAGCCTCCTTGCCCATCACGCCGGGGATCAGCCGCACGCAGGCGTCGAGGATCGCGAGCGCCGCGATCTCGCCGCCCGACAGCACATAGTCGCCGATCGAAACCTCGATGAGCCCGCGCCCCTCGATCACCCGTTCGTCCACCCCCTCGAAACGCGGACAGAGAATGACGAGGCCCGGCCCCGCCGCCCATTCGCGTGCTTTTTGCTGCGTGAACGGCTTTCCGCGCGGGCTCATGATCAGGCGCGGGCGCGGATCGTCGGGCGGGGCGGCGGCGTCGAGGCTGGCCGCGAGCACGTCGGCGCGCATCACCATGCCGGGGCCGCCGCCCGCCGGCGTGTCGTCCACCGCGCGATGGCGCCCGAGCCCGTGCTCGCGGATGTCGCGCGCGTCCAACGCCCAAAGGCCGCGGGCAAGCGCGTCGCCGGCAAGCGACTGGCCGAGGGGGCCAGGAAACATGCCCGGAAAGAGGGTGAGGACGGCGGCGGCGAACATGCGAGCGAGGATTAGCGCGTCTTTCCGTCCTCGGCTACGCCGCAGGGCCCCGTCTTGCAGGGGAGAGGGGCCTCTAGGCGATTGGCCGGAGCCGTTACTCCCCGCCCCTCATTGTGCCAACCCGCTTCCCGCGGCGCGCCCATCCGCCGAAGAGCTTAGCGGCTTCGACGCCGTAGGTCGCGAGCCCTCGCGCCGTGACACCCTCTATGGCGGTGCTAGAGAGCGTAAGCGACGGAGCCGAGCCGCAATATTAGTCCAGCGCGATGTCGCTGAGGTCGCGGCCCAGAACTTTGGCCATCGCCTCGACCACGACGCGGTGGTCGTCGCGCTGCGGCAGGCCGGAGATCGTGACGGCGCCGACGCATCCGGTTCCCCTGACGACAATGGGCACGCTTCCGCCGTGGACGGCGTAGTCGCGCTCCGGCAGCGCGCCGAGGTCCGCGAGCGTCTTGCCTTCGAGCGCAAGCTTGCGGCCGATGGCGTAGGACGAGCGATGGAAGCGGAACACGACATTGCGCTTGCGCCGCGCCCAGTCGAAATTGTCGGGCGAGGCGCCCGGCAGGGCGAAGGCCAGAAGCGGCATCCTCGCGAGACGGATGTCGACCACGATCGGCAGCCGTCCGGCTTCGCCGACCGCCTTCAGCGCCAGGCCGACCTCCCAGGCTTCTGGCAGGCCGAACGCGTCAAACTGCAGGCGTTCCTCCTGAAGCGCGATGCGTCGAATGTCCTCGGCTGTGTCCATCGGCTTCCCGGCCCCAGGCCGCGCGGTCCTGGCGAGCGCACGCGAGCTTCAGCTTGCATAGCGCGTCTTCCGAGCCGCTGTCAGCGCCTTTGCTGCAACCCGCGAGCTTCGCGCTCAGGAGCATCGCGTCCCGAAGCATGCTCCGCAGGCGGCGACGCGTGCGCCGGCTGGAGCGTCCTTCGAGACGCCTCGCCTACGGCGCCGCTCCTTGAGGGATGACATGGTCGGCCGGCGACCGGCGGTCGCCCCCTCACACCTGCAGGATGGAGTTGAAGTCGAACGTCTGGCCCGGCGGGTTCGCGCCGATGCGCAGCGTCTTCTCGTCGGGGAAGAAATTCGGCGGCACCGGCAGATTGTAGGGCGCGGGAACGCCCTGGAAAACGCGCCCGGCAAGATCGTATTTCGAGCCGTGGCAGGGGCAGAAGAAGCCGCCCGGCCAGTTCGGCGCGGGGGTGGTCGGGTCGGGCTTCGGATCGTACAGCGGCACGCAGCCGAGATGGGTGCAGATGCCGACGAGAACCAAAAACTCCTCCTTCAGCGAGCGATGCCAGTTTTTGGCGTATTCGGGCTGCTGAAGGTTCTCGGAATCGGGATCGCGCAATTGCGAGGTGAGCTTCGTGTCCTGCAAGGTCTTCAGCGATTCCGGCGTGCGGCGGACAACGAACACCGGCCGCGCCGACCACAGCGCCACGATGCGCTGACCGGGCTGGATCTGGGTTATGTCGATGTCGATCGGTCCCGCAGCGGCGATCGTCTGCGCGTCGGGGTTCATCTGGTCGACGAACGGCCACGCCAGGGCGGCGACGCCGACCGCGGCGACCGACCCGGTCGTCAGATAGAGAAAATCGCGGCGCGCCGGATGCGCGGGTTCAGAACCGGCCGCTCGGCCGGAAAAGGTCTCGGTCATCGGATGCGCCCTCGGCTGTGGGTCCTGCGCGTCTAACGGGAGCGCCGAGCGAATTTATGGCGCGGCCGTCCTCCGAGATCAACCGCGACCCTGACGCCCTTCGCACGTTTTCGCCATGGCGTCATTTCGTCTCATGGCGGGAGGCGCAGGCTCCCCCTATGCTGCAAGCGGCTTCCTGGCCGACCGAAGTTTTTGGCGACGAGCCGCGACTTTCGGTTTGACGTCCTGCTCGCTTTCCTTCGGGTTGGCGGCCCAACCCTTCTGCACCTCACCCAAAGGGGGCTCGCGCGGTGAACCATTTCGATGCCGATGTCCTGATTATCGGGGCGGGCGGGGCGGGCTTGCGAGCCGCCATCGCAGCCGCCGAGACGGACCCGTCCCTCACCATCGCACTCGTTTCGAAAGTCCTGCCGATGCGCAGCCACACGGTTGCGGCGGAGGGCGGCTCCGCCGGCGTGATCCGGCCGGATGACACGCTCGACAACCACTTCAACGACACCGTCCACGGCGGCGACTGGCTGTGCGAGCAGGACGTGGTCGAATTCTTCGTCAGCCGCAGTACGGCCGAGATGATCCAGCTCGAGCACTGGGGCTGCCCCTGGAACCGCAAGCCCGACGGCAACATCAACGTCCGCGCCTTCGGCGGCATGAAAGTCGAGCGAACCTGGTTCGCAGCCGACCGCAGCGGCTTCCATATCCTGCACACGCTGTTCCAGACCTCGACGAAATATCCCTCGATCAAGCGGTTCGACGAATATTTCTGCATCGACCTGCTGGTCGACGAGAACCGCGTGCAAGGCGCGACGGTGATTTCGCCCTCGACCGGCGAGTTCACCGCGATCACCGCCCGCGCCGTGGTCCTGGCGACCGGCGGCGCCGGCCGCGTCTTCCGCCAGAACACCAACGGCGGCGTCGTCACCGGCGACGGCATGGCGCTCGCCTACCGGCACGGCGTGCCGCTTCGCGACATGGAATTCATGCAGTACCACCCGACCTGCATGCCGGGCACCGGGCTTCTCTTCACCGAGGCCTGCCGCGGCGAAGGCGGCCACCTTCTCAACAAGGACGGCTACCGCTACCTGCAGGATTACGGTCTCGGACCCGTCACCCCCGAGCCGCGCAACAAGACGATGGAGCTCGGGCCGCGCGACCGCCTGAGCCAGGCGTTCTGGCACGAATCGCGCAAGGGCCGGACGTTCGAGACGCCCGGGGGCGACGCGGTCTATCTCGATCTGCGGCACCTCGGCCGGGCGAAGCTGAAAGAGCGGCTGCCGCTGATCTGCGACATGGCCGAGGAATTCATGGATATCGACCCCGCCGAGGGGCAGATACCCGTGCGGCCGGCCGTGCACTACACGATGGGCGGCATTCCCACCGACATTCGCACCGCGACCTCGCTCGCCGGGCTGTTTGCGGCCGGCGAATGTTCGAGCGTCGGCATCCACGGCGCGAACCGGCTCGGCTCGAACTCGCTCGCGGAGCTGTTCGTCTTCGGTCACGTCGCCGGCGACGAAGCGGTGAAGTTCTCCAAGGGCGCGTCGGCGGCGGACGCCGGCAAGATGCTCGAACAGGCGAAGGCGAGCGCCGCGAAAGTTCTGGCGCTTCGCGACCAGAAGGGCGGCGGCGAGCGCCACGCCGATCTCAGGAAAGAGATGGCGGTCACGATGGAGCAAGGCTGCGGCATCTATCGCACGGCGCCGGAGATGCAGGCGACCGTCGACAAGCTTGCGGAGCTGAAGCGGCGATATCGCGACATCACGATCGAGGACCGCTCCTCCGTCTGGAATACAGACTGGCTTTCCGCTCTCGAGCTTGGCTACCAGCTCGAGGTCGCGGAGGCGGTGGCGCTGAGCGCGCTGATGAGGCGGGAGTCGCGGGGCGCGCATCAGCGCATCGACGGCTTCGAAGAACGCGACGACGTCAATTTCCTCGCCCACAGCCTCGCCCACTATCGCGAGGGTGCGGCCCCCGAGATTACCTACGGTTCCGTGAAGATCACCAAATCGCAGCCGGCCCAGCGCGCCTACGGCGCCCTCGGCGAAGCGCTCGAAGCCAAAGAAGCCAAAGAGGAAGCGGCCCATGTCTGAAGCCGCCATAGCCGAGAAAATCGTCGAACTCCGAATCCTGCGCTATCGTCCCGCATCGGACGAAAAGCCGTCGTTCGGCTCGTTCAAGGTGCCCTGGACCGACGACATGTCGGTCTTGCAGGCGTTGCAGACCATCAAGGACACGCTGGACGGCACGCTCAGCTTCCGCTGGTCTTGCCGCATGGCGGTGTGCGGAAGCTGCGGGATGATGATCAACGGCAAGCCGCAGCTCGCCTGCAACACCTTCATCCGCAATCTTCCCAAGGGTCCGATCACGGTCGAGCCCCTGAACAACTTCCCGATCGAGCGCGACCTCGTCGTGTCGGTCGGCGATTTCGTCAAGAAGATCGAGAGCATCTACCCGTACATCATCCCCAAGGCGCCAAAGACCATCGAGCAGGGCCCCTATCTCCAGACCCCCGCGCAGATGGTCGCCTACGAATCGTTCAGCGACTGCATCAACTGCATGCTGTGCTACGCGGCCTGCCCGCAGTTCGGAGAAAATCCGGAGTTCATCGGCCCCGGCGCTATGGCGCTGCTTCAGCGCTACAACGGCGACTCGCGCGACGGCGGCCAGAAGATGCGGCTCGACACCATCCACGGCGAGGACGGCGTCTGGTCCTGCACCGCGGTGGGCGTCTGCTCCGAGGTCTGCCCCAAGCACGTGGACCCCGCCAACGCCGTCAATCAGAACAAGACCAACAGCGCGTTCGACTTTTTCCTGCGCTTCGTACCTGGGGCAGCCCGATGAGCGAGAGACGTCCCTACCGCCGACCGATGGATCCCAGGTGGTGGTGGGCTCCAGGGGCCTACCGCGCCTATACGTTGCGCGAACTCACCGGCGTCGCCATCGCGATCTATGGCGCGGTGCTGTTCTTCGGCCTGCTGAGCCTCGCTGGCGGCCCGGAGCGCTACGACGGCTTCCTGCAGTTCCTGAAAAGCCCAGTTTCGATCCTCCTGCACGCGGCTCTGTTCGTCGCGGTCGTCTACCATGTGAAGACCTGGTTCGAGACCCTGCCGAAGACCCAGCCGAAGATGATCGTCGACGGCAAGCAGGTCCCGGCGGAGACCATCACCAAATACGCCACGATGGTCGCCGGCGGCTGCTCGGTGGTCCTCATTCTCTTCACGCTATGGGTGGCCAGATGAGCCAGATCCCGATGAGTCAGGTCCCGACGAGTCCCGCCGTCAAGACGACGCGCGCCGCTCCCGAAAAGCGCAGCATCTCCCCGATCTTCTGGCTCATGTTCGGGGCGGGCGGGATGCTGTCCGCGCTGTTCGGGCCGGCCCTGATCCTGATCACGGGGATCCTGGCGCCGACCGGGACCGGGATTCCGGAAAGCTTCCTGAGCTATGGGCACGTCCTCGCCTTCGCGCAGAACCCGATCGGCAAGCTGATCGTGCTCGCCGTCATTTCGCTGTTCTTCTGGCACGGCGCGGAACGGATTTTCCTCACCCTCAAGGACATGAAGGCCGGACCGCTCCCGAGCTTGAAAATCGCGACCTACGGCGTCGCCGCGATCGTGACGCTGGTCACCTTGCTCTTGCTGCTGGCGATCGGATTTTGACCGGCGTTTGAGCTGACGTAGGCCGCGCGTTGAACCCGGCGTGGGCCTCGCGCTCCAGGCCCGCAAATCGGGCGCCCTTACGTGGGCTCCTCGGTCTCCGCGGGCGGCGCGACGACGATAGTCCCCCCGGCGAAATCAATCACCGGCGCGACCTCCCTGGTGAAGGGCAGCAGCAGCGACTCGCCCCCGCCTTGGGGGGCGATCTCGAGGATGTCGCCCGCGCCATAGCTGAAAACGGCGGCGACGCGGCCAATCGGGCGGCCGTCCGTCGATAGGGCGGCGAGCCCGACGAGGTCGTCGTAATAGAACTCGTCCGCGCTCGGCTCGGGCAGCCTGTCGCGCGGCACGAAGAGTTCCCGCCCCGTCAGCGCGCTCGCGGCTTCGCGCGTCTCGATCCCCTGAACCTTGACGACGAGCATGTCGTCCTTCAGCACGCGCTGCCGCTCGAACACGAAGGCCCTTGCGCGCTTCGCGTCGGTCAGCGGACCGTAGCTGCCGATGGTCCTGGGATCGCCGGTAAAGGATTGCACTCGAACCTCGCCGCGCACGCCCTGCGGCGCGCCGAAGCGGCCGACGAGAACGAGCCGGTCGGGCGCGCGCAACGGAGAGATCCGGCTCTATTTCAAGCGGCGGCGGCTTCCGCGGCCTTGGCGGCGGCGGCTTCGGCGGCGGCGAGGCGCTCCTGCGCCTTCTTCTTCGGCTTGGCCTTCTCCGGGTTGTTGTGGGCCTCGCGCTTCACGATCCCGAGGCTGTCGAGGAGACGCAGCACGCGATCGGTCGGCTGGGCGCCCTTGGCGAGCCAGTCTCTTCGCCTTCTCCTGGTCGAGGACGAGGCGGTCGGCGGCGTCCTTGGCCTTCAGCGGGTCGAAGGTGCCGATCTTCTCGACGAAGCGGCCGTCGCGCGGCATGCGCGCGTCGGCGACCACGATGCGATAGAACGGGCGCTTCTTGGCGCCGGCGCGGGACAGACGGATTTTCAGAGACATTTCGGTTTTCCTTTTCAGAATTCGGTTTTGGTTTCAGTTGGGTGTCAAATCGAGCAGGGCGCGCCTTTCTCCCCTTGCGGGAGAAGGTGTCGCCGAAGGCGACGGATGAGAGGTCGCGCCGCAAGGCGCGCTCGGGCGCGCCCTCACTTCTTCTTCCCCCCGAACGGGTTGAACCCGCCGCCGAGGCCGGGGAGCTTCGGCCCGCCGCCAAGGCCGGGGAATTGCGGGGGCAGGTTGAAGGCGCCGGGCGGCGGCGCCGACGGGAGCCCAGGCTGTCCCGGCGGCTGGCCGGGCCCGGCGGCGCCGCCCATCTGCTTCTGCAGCGCCTCGATCTGCTCCGGCGTCGGCATCGGCATGTTCCCGAGGCCCATCATCTGGCCGAGCTTGCCCATCATGCCGCGCTTGGCGTTGGCGCCGCCCATCATCTTCATCATGTCGGCCATCTGCCGGTGCTGCTTGAGCAGCCGGTTGACATACTCGACGGTGACGCCGGCGCCGGACGCGATGCGCTTCTTGCGCGAGGCCTTGAGGATGTCGGGGTTGCGCCGCTCCTGTGGCGTCATCGAGGAGATGATCGCGCGCTGGCGCTTGACGAACTTGTCGTCGAGATTGGCGGAGGCGAGCTGGTCCTTCATCTTGGCGACGCCGGGCAGCATCCCCATGATGCCGCCCATGCCGCCGAGCTTCTCGATCTGGGCCAGCTGCTCGGAAAGGTCGTTGAGGTCGAAGACGCCCTTGCGCATCTTCTCGGCCATCTTGGCCGCCTGCTCGGCGTCGATCGTCTGCGCCGCCTTCTCGACCAGCGACGACGATGTCGCCCATGCCGAGAATGCGGTCGGCGAGCCGGGCGGGATGGAAATCCTCGATCGCCTCCATCTTTTCGCCGACGCCGAGCAGCTTGATCGGCTTGCCGGTGACGGCGCGCATGGAGAGCGCCGCGCCGCCGCGCCCGTCGCCGTCCATGCGGGTCAGCACGATGCCGGTCAGGCCCACGCGCTCGTTGAAGCTCTTGGCGAGATTGACCGCGTCCTGGCCGGTCAGCGCGTCGGCGACCAGCAGCACCTCGTGCGGTTGCGACCGCCTCGCGGATCTCGGCCATCTCCGCCATCAGCGGCTCGTCGACGTGGGTGCGCCCCGCGGTGTCGAGCAGCACGACGTCATAGCCCTGGAGCCGCGCCGCGGCTTCCGCGCGCTTGGCGATGTCGACCGGGTCCTGGCCGGGAACGATCGGCAGCGTGTCGACGCCGACCTGCCGGCCGAGAACGGCGAGCTGCTCCTGCGCGGCCGGCCGCTTCACGTCGAGCGAGGCCATCAGCACCTTGCGCCGGTCGCGCTCGAACAGGCGCTTGGCGATCTTCGCGGCGGTGGTCGTCTTGCCCGCGCCCTGCAGGCCGATCAGCATGATCGCGACCGGCGCGGGCGCGTTGAGATCGATCGCCTGCGATTCGCCGCCCAGCGTCTCCACCAGCGAGTCGTGGACGATCTTCACCACCATCTGGCCGGGCTTGACCGACTTGATGACGGCGGCGCCGACCGCCTTGGTGCGGGCGCGGTCGACAAAGGAGCGCACGACCTCGAGCGCCACGTCCGCCTCGAGCAGCGCGCGGCGCACTTCGCGCATCGCGGCGTTGACGTCCTCCTCGGAGAGGGCGCCGCGGCCGGTCAGTTTGTCCAATATGCCGGAGAGCTTCTCGGAAAGGCTCTCGAACATGCGTGCTCCTTTAGCGGCGAGTGGCGAGTGGCGAGTGGCGAATAGATAGTCGCGACCTCGCACCATTCGCCATGAACGCAACGCCAATCGCGCCCGGGGGCGCGAAGCGCTGCCGGGCGGGGACCGCCGATCTCGAGGGATCGGTCAGCTTGATCGACGAGGCGGAAACCTGACGAAGGCGGCGTTCTTATCCGCGCAGGGCGCAGATGTCAAATCAACGCCGCTCAGTCCTCGATACCCATCCTGTTCTTGCCAGGACCGCGGCCCACAAAGCCAGAGCCGGCGACGCCGGCGAGAAGGATAGCCCAGGCTGCAGGTTCGGAAACATGCTCGACGAAAAAGGCGACTCCAACCACGCCTGCGGTCATCACGACCACGATCAGCTTCATGGACACCCCCTTGAAGCTTCAGCGCGCGGCTACCCCGGCCGCACCGCCAAAACGCGTTGCCGATAGCACGATTGCTGCGACGCAACAAGTCTTTCTGTTAGCCAGGTTGTATCGGTTGCACGGATGAAGTTGCAGCCCGTGGGAGCTTCTCTAGCCGTCGTGAGCGCCGAAAACAAAGGAGAACAGTGGTTTACGGCGCAATCTCCCTATAGGCTAAGAAAATGACGGGGCCGATGCAACCCGATCGCCCCCGCGGCGCGCCTCGGCCTCGCCCCGCCGGGTACAACCAAACGCGTCAAGCTCCGGTCATGAACGCCTGGCTTGGCAAACGCAAAGCCGGCGACGGGGCGGCGCGGCGGCAAGGGGTTGTGCAGCTTTTTGCGATCCGCACGATAGCCTGACGCAAGCCGGCCCAGAATTCGCGTATAAGATTCGGCACGACGGCGGCACAATTCAGAAAAACGAGGCGCGTTTGGCTCGACAACAGAGCGGATTTCACGGGGCCCGCGCGCATGCGGTCCGAACCTCCCGCGCCGGGGTTGACTGTGCGAGTGGCGGCGGCGCGCGCGATCGCCGAAGCCGTGACGACTGGCGCGCCCCCTCGATGAGCGCTTCGCCGCGGATTTGTCGCTTCGCGATCCCCGCGTCGATCCGCGCGACCGGGCGCTGGCGCGCTCGATCGCGACCGTCGCGCTCAGACGGCTCGGAACCCTCCGCAAAGCCATCGGCCAAAGGCTGGAAAAGGGGATGCCGCGGCGAAGCGGGACGCTGGAATGGACGCTGGTCGCCGGCGCCGCCCAGCTCCTCTTCCTGGAAACGCCGGATCACGCCGCAGTCGATCTGGCCGTGCGGGCCGCGCGGGCCGACGCCGGCGAGCGCGCCCTTCGCGGGCCTCGTCAACGCCGTCCTGCGCTCGATCGCACGCGATCGCGCGGCTATCCTCGCCGCGTCGGACCCGCTCGACGACGACACGCCGCATTGGCTCGCGGCGCGCTGGCGCGCGACTTACGGCGACGAAACGGCGCGCGCCATCGCCGCCGCGCACCGCTGCGAGCCGACCCTCGACCTCAGCGTCAAGAGCGATCCCGCAGGCTGGGCTGAGCGGCTCGGCGGCGTCGTTCTCCCGACGGGATCGGTGCGCCTCGATTCGCATCTCCCGGTCGCGGAACTCGAAGGCTATGCCGAGGGCGAATGGTGGGTGCAGGACGCCGCCGCAGCGCTTCCGGCTCGGCTTCTCGGCGCGCATCGCAGGACAGCGCGTGGTCGACCTCTGCGCGGCGCCGGGCGGCAAAAGCGCCGAGCTTGCTGCGGCAGGCGCCACGGTCACGACCGTCGACCGATCCGCAGAGCGGTTGAAGATGCTGGCGGCCAATTTCGAGCGGCTGAAACTGCACGCGGACATCGTCGTCGCCGACGCCCTCACCTTCGACGGCGCGCCGTTCGACGCCACGCTGGTCGACGCGCCCTGCTCGGCGACGGGCACCATCCGCCGTCATCCGGACGTCGCCTGGCTCAAGCGCCCGACCGATCTTCCCGGTCTCCTCAAGCTGCAGGGTCAGCTCCTTGACAAGGCGGTCGCCCTGACGCGGCCGGGCGGCCCCATCGTCTATTGCACCTGCTCGCTCGAGCCGGAGGAAGGCGAGGCCCAGATCGTCGCCCTGCTGCGGCGCAACCCCGACGTCCGCCGGTCGCCGATCGCTCCTGATGAGATCGGCGGCCTGACCCGAATGCCTGACTCCAGCCGGCGATCTGCGCACGCTGCCCTGCCATTTGTGGAGCGACGACCCGCGGCGCTCCGGGCTCGACGGATTCTTCGCCGCACGGCTCACCAAGGCCGGCTAAGAAGCGCGACCCGGAAGGGCCGTTCCTCTTGCCGAATTTCTCCGCAAACCTCAGCTTCTTGTTCACCGACCTGCCGTTTCTCGACCGGTTCGCAGCGGCCGCTGCGGCCGGATTCCGTGCGGTCGAATATGTGTCCCCCTACGACCACGACCCTCGCGAGATCGTCAGGCGCCTCGCCGATCTCGGCCTGACCCAGGCGCTGTTCAATCTTCCCGCAGGGAACTGGGACGCGGGCGAGCGCGGCCTGGCGATCCTGCCCGATCGTGTGACGGAGTTCCGCGACGGGCTCGCCCGGGCGCTCGACTATCGCCGAAACGCTTGGCTGCCGGCGCCTCAACTGCCTCGCCGGGATCGCGCCGCCGGAAGCCGACCGGCAAAGGCTCGAGGCGACGTTGCGCGACAACCTCGCCTTCGCCGCAGAGGCGGCCGCCGAGCGCGGCGTGAAGCTGCTGATCGAGCCGATCAACACGCTGGACATGCCGGGCTTTTTCCTCAACCGCAGCGACGAAGCCCTTCGGCTGATCGAACGCGTCGGCTCGCGCAATCTCTGGCTGCAGGCCGACATCTACCACATGCAGATCATGGAAGGGGATCTTGCGCGACGGCTGGAGGCTGCGGCGCCGCGCATCGCCCACATCCAGATCGCCGACAATCCGGGCCGGAGAGAGCCAGGAACGGGGGAAATCAACTATGGCTTCCTTCTGCCGCTGATCGACCGGTTGGGCTACGACGGCTGGGTCGGCTGCGAATACCGTCCCACGACCACCGTCGAGGCGGGACTCGCGTGGATGAATCCGTATCGGACCTGAGGCGCCGCGCGGGGACGTCGGCTTCGATAAAAAAAAGAGGTCCCCGCTCACAAAAAGTGTTCGGAGTGTGATGGCCGTCACAGCGCGAACATTCGATCTCCCCTAAACTCTTTTTGTTGGTCGGCCACGAAGGGGCTTTCCAAATCAAGGATGCGTCATAGGGCGAGGTAGGTGAGGTTTCTTAACCCCCTACAGACGCACCGCGATAGCGGCGACCCTTTTCGGGTTGTCCTTGATTTGGAAAGCGCCTGCCGAGTGCGATTCGGCCGCGCTATTGCAGGCGAGGCCGCTTCAGAAGCGTCGCGCGATCCGCGGAGCGGATCCTCAGCCCAAGCGCGCGCCCGTCCCGAATGATTTCGATCGGCACCTCGACGCCGGCCTCCCCCAGCCCCCACACCTTGCGATAGAAGTCGGCGAGATCGGACAGTTCGGCGCCTCGGACACTGGCGAGAACGTCGCCGCGGCGAACCCCCGCGTTCGCCGCGGGCCCGCGCTCCGACACCGCGGCGACGACGAGCTCGCCGCCGTTCTCCGCCGAATAAATCCCGAGCCAGGGCCTCGCGGGCTTGTTCACGCGACCAAAGGTCAGGAGATCATCGAGAATGGGCGTCAACAGTCCGATCGGCACGATCATGTTGACGTCGCGCGGTTCGCTGCGCTCGGGCGTCTGCTCGACATGGAGCGAGCCGACGCCGAGAAGCCGTCCGTCCGCGCCGATCGCGGCGGCGCCGCCCCAGAACGGATGCGCCGGCGCGGTGAAAATCGCCTCCTCGAGATAATATTCCCAGTAGCCGGCGAACTCCTGCTTCGCCGACGATCGAAGCGTTGACAGCCTTCGTGCCGCCGCCCGCCGCGACAACGACGGGATCGCCGATACGCGCCAGATCGGAACGCCCGATTTCCAGCGCCGGGCATTCGAGCGGCGCCAGCGCCTGCACCAGGCCGAAGCCCGTCTCCTGATCGATCGCCAGGGCGTGACCTGGGATGACGCGCCCGTCGGCGCGAGCGATCCACACGCTTTCCGCCTCCGTGATGAGATATCCGATGGTCAGCACCAGACCGCCTTCGCGAATGACGACGCCGCTCCCGGTCCGCTGCTCGCCGAGCGTCTCGGCCGTGAACGCGTCCTCCGGAATCGAGGACTGGATCGTCACGATCGACTTTCGGGCCCGGCCCAGATCAACTCCGGACCTTGCTGCATGGGGATGGTCCCGACGCGGCTTTTCGCTCATCCACTTTCCCTTCTGCCAGGCCGCGCGATTCTACTTCGCCAGGACCGGGGCCGCAATTCCGCCGCCCGCGACTCGCAGCTCCGCACGCGCGACCGGGAGCTTTATCTCGGCGGACGGGCGGCGCTCGACCGCGACGCCGCTCTCCGAGGAACGCCTACAAGGCCCCGATGTTCGAGGCGCAGGTCGAGCGCGCGGTCCTGGCGGCGGCCTGAAGCGACAAGGCGTCCGCCCCGCACCCGCCTACAGGGCGTAGCTCTGTCCCATCGTTGGCATTTCGACCGCGGCGCCGTCGAGCTTGGCGGCGAAGGCGCGCATGACCGCCTCTTCGCCGTGGGTCAGGAATGTGCGCTTGGCGTTGGTCCTCGCGCGCCATGCGATGAGACCCGCCTGATCGGCGTGGGCCGAGAACCCATTGATGGTGTGAATGCGCGCCCGGACCCGAATGCGGTCGTCGCCGATCGTGACCTGCGGGGCGCCGTCGATGATTTTTCGCGCCAGCGTGCCTTGCGCGGCGTAACCGACGAACACAATCGCCGACGTGGGTCGCCCGAGGTTATGCCTGAGATGGTGGAGCACGCGGCCGCCGGTGCACATGCCGGAGCCGGCGAGGATCACGGCGCCGCCGGTGACGCGGTTGATCGCAATCGAATCGGCGGTCTCCCGGCTGAGATGCAGCCCCGGCGGCTGCAAGGGATCGTCGCCCCGGCGAAGGCGTTCCGCAAACTCCGGCGCGCAGGCCTCCGGATGGCGCTTGAACACCTCGGTCGCCGAGATCGCCATCGGCGAATCGAGGTACACCTGGATCGCGGCGGCGAGCCGGCGCCGATCCACGCCCTCACGGAGGTAGTACAGCACCTCCTGCGCGCGCTCGAGCGCGAAGGTCGGAATGACGACATTGCCGCCGCGCTGGAAGCATTCGCTCACCGCCCCGTAGAATTCCTCCACCGTCTGGTCGAGCGGCCGGTGCAGCCGGTCGCCGTAAGTCGTCTCCATCACCACGACGTCGGCGTTTTCAGGAGGCTCGGCGTCGCTCAGCAGCGGACGGCCGGTCGGGCCGATATCGCCGGAAAAGACGACTCTGCGGCGCTGGTCGTCCTCGGCGAGGTCCAGAACAATGCTGGCGGAGCCGAGGATATGGCCGGCGTTGACGAAGGTGACCCGAACGCCGTTCGCGAGGTCGATCGGCTGGTCATAGGCCGCAATCCGTCCGAAACGATCGAAGGCGGCGAGCGCGTCGAGCATGCCGTAGAGCGGCTCCTTGGCGGCGGCGCTCTCGCCGCGGCGCTCGGCGCTCTGCGCGCGGCTCTTCGCCTCTTGCTCCTGCTGATGGGCCGAGTCGAGCAGCACCAGCCGGGCCAGTTCGCGCGTCGCCGCGGTCGCGATGATCTCGCCCCTGAACCCGCGCTTGACCAGCAGCGGAATGCGCCCGCAGTGGTCGAGATGCGCGTGGGTGAGGAGCAGAACATCGATTGACGCCGGATCGAAACCGAAATCGCCGGCGTTGACCTCGGCGCTCTCCGGGTCGCCCTGGTCGAGACCGCAGTCGATCAGCATGGTCTTTCCCGCGCATTCGACCCCATGGCAGGAACCGGTCACGCTCCGGTCGGCGCCGTGAAAAGACAACTTCATGCGACCCTCCGCGCTCGAAGACTTCCGGGCCGAAGCGTTCGACCTTCTCGCGTTCCCATTTCTGGATGCCGGCCCAGATCTCTTCGGCGGTCTCCGCGTACCAGAAAAGTTCCCGATCCTCGGGATCGATCACGCCCTCGTCCGCCAGGTAGTCGAAATTGACGACGTTGCGCCAGTGGGCTTCGCCCACGAGCACGATCGGCATGGGCTTGATCTTGCGCGTCTGGCCGAGGGTCAGGACCTCGAACAATTCGTCGAGCGTGCCGTAACCGCCGGGAAACGCGACAAGCGCCATCGCCCGCTGCAAAAAGTGCAGCTTGCGCAGCGCGAAATAATGGAAGGCGAAGCAAAGCTCGGGCGAGACATAGGGGTTCGGGAACTGCTCGCGCGGCAGGCTGATGTTGAGGCCGATCGTCTTCGCCCCGACGTCGAACGCGCCCCGGTTGGCCGCTTCCATGATGCCCGGGCCGCCGCCGGTCATGATCAGCGTCTGCCCGTCGCCTTGCTCAGCGTTGGCTTCGGCGACGAACCGGCCGAACTCGCGCGCGATATCGTAATAGCGGCTGTTGGCCAGAACCCGCTCCGCGACCGCGAGGCGCCGTTCGAAATCGGGCGCGTCTCGGCCGGCGGGCTCCGCGGCGCGCAGGGCCTCGACCCGGCGGAGCGCCTCTTTGGGCTCGCAGATGCGCGAACTGCCGAACACGACGATGGTCCGGAGCACGTTATTGGCTCGAAGCAGGAGTTCGGGCTTGAGATAGTCCATCTGCAGACGCAGCCCACGCACCGGGTCGCTGGCGAGGAAATCCATGTCTTCACTCGCCACCCGATAGGACGGGGAATCCAGGATCGCCCGGACGCGCGCGGCCGCCTCGGGATCGTCGTCGAGGGAGGCTGGCAACGGAGAGGGAAGAGGCTCGCGCCGTTCGAACGGATCCGCCGGATGCGGAACCGTTCTCCTTGGGCCGCTTGTCATGGTCGGACTTTCTTTAAGGCGGATCGCAAGCTTGGGGCGGCGGCGCGCCGAAAGTCAACGCCGCCTGGAGTCGCGCCGCTCGGCCGAGGATCGAGCGCAAATACTGGCCGTAGGCGCTCTTGCCGAACCGCTCGGCGAGCGCCTTGGAGCTGAGCGGCGTCGATGAAGCCGTGGTCGAAGGCGATCTCTTCCGGGCAGCAGATCTTCACGCCCTGGCGAACCTCGAGGGTGCGCACGAAGCTCGCCGCGTCGACCAGCGAATCCGGCGTGCCGGTGTCGAGCCAGGCGTAGCCGCGGCCCATGCGCTCGACGTTGAGCGCACCCGCCTCCAGATAGACGCGGTTGAGGTCCGTGATCTCGTACTCGCCGCGCGCCGAGGGCTTGAGCGTCTTGGCGATCTCGACTCACCTTGGAGTCGTAGAAATAGAGGCCGGTCACCGCCCAGCGAGACTTCGGCTTCAGCGGGTTTCTCCTCGATCGACACCGCACGCCCCGACGGATCGAACTCGACCACGCCGTAACGCTCCGGATCGGGCACGTGATAGGCGAACACCGTCGCGCCCTTGTCGCGCCGGACGGCGCGGCGCAACTGCTCGCCGAGGCCCGCGCCATAGAAGATGTTGTCGCCGAGCACGAGCATCGCCTGATCGCCGGCGATGAACGATTCGCCGATGACGAAGGCCTGCGCGAGACCGTTGGGCGTCGGCTGCTCGGCGTATTCGAAGCGCATGCCCCATTGCGCGCCGTCGCCGAGAAGGCGGCGGAACATCGGCAGGTCGTGCGGCGTCGAGATGATCAGGACCTCGCGAATGCCCGCCAGCATGACGACGGACAGCGGATAGTAGATCATCGGCTTGTCGTAGACGGGCAGGAGCTGCTTCGAGACCGCCAGAGTGATCGGGTGCAGCCGCGTGCCCGCGCCTCCCGCCAGAATGATGCCCTTCACGCTCAGCCTCCGATCGTCGTCGCCGGGGCGGTCTCGGCGAGGACGCCGAGGCGCTCGCCCGCATAGACCTTGTCGCGCAAGGGCCGCCACCACCATTCGTTGTCGAGATACCAGCGCACCGTCTTCTCGATGCCGGTGTCGAAATTCTCCTGCGCCCGCCAGCCGAGCTCCTGTTCCAGCTTGGTCGCGTCGATCGCGTAGCGCAGGTCGTGCCCAGGCCGGTCGGTCACGAACGTGATGAGCTCGGCATGGGGTCGCTCGGCTGGGCTGCAGCCGATCGAGGATGGCGCAGATCGTGCGCACCACGTCGATGTTGCGCCGCTCGTTGCGGCCGCCGACATTGTATTTCTCGCCGATCCGCCCGCGGCTGACGATGACGTCGAGCGCGCGGGCGTGATCCTCGACATAGAGCCAGTCGCGCACGTTGGTCCCGGCGCCGTAAACCGGCAGGGACTTGCCGTGGACGGCGTTGAGGATGACGAGCGGGATCAGCTTCTCGGGGAAATGATACGGGCCGTAATTGTTCGAGCAGTTCGAGATCACGGCCGGGAACTTGTAGGTGTGCGCCCAGGCCGAGACGAGATGGTCGGAGGCCGCCTTGGAAGCGGAATAGGGCGAACTCGGATCGTAGGGCGTCGTCTCGACGAACAGGCCCTCGTCGCCGAGCGAGCCGTACACCTCGTCGGTCGACACGTGCAGGAAGCGGAATCCGTCGCGCTTCTCGCCCGCAAGGCCGAGCCAATAGGCGCGCGCCGCCTCCAGCATCGAGAATGTGCCGAGAATGTTGGTGTGGATGAACGCGTCGCTGCCGGTGATCGAGCGATCGACATGGCTTTCGGCGGCGAGGTGGATGACGTGGTCCGGCTGGAACGCTGTGAAGCGCATCCGCGATCTCTGGCCGGTCGCAGATGTCGATTTTGGCGAAGCGGTAGTTCGGCGCGTTGTCGATCGTCGCCAGCGACTCGAGATTGCCCGCATAGGTGAGATTGTCGACGTTGAGCACGTTGACGCCGGCGCCGACCAGATGCCGGCACACCGCGGAGCCGATGAATCCCGCCCCGCCGGTCACGAGCACGTTACGCATGGCGTCATCTCCGGATCATGGGATCAGCCGCGCGCAGCAGCCGGCGACCGAGATGCGCCAGTCCGGCAGGGCGAGGCCATAGACGCGGCGGAGTTTGGCGTTGTCGAGGCGGGAATTGGCCGGCCGACGAGCCGGCGTCGGGTATTCGGCGGTCGTGATGCGCTTGACGCGGGTCAGTCGTCGTCCGCGCGCGTGCGCCTCTGCAAAAACCGCTTCGGCCAGATCCGCCCAGGTCGCTTCGCCGGCGCCGGTCAGGTGGAACACGCCCCTGAGCTCCGGCGCGTCGTCGGCGCGGATGCGCCGGGCGACGGCGATGCAGGGCGTCCGCGATGTCGAGCGCCGAGGTCGGGCTGCCGCACTGGTCGGCGACCACGCCGACTTCATCGCGCGTCTCGTTGAGACGCAGCATGGTGCGGACGAAATTCGCGCCAAACGGGCTGTAGACCCAGGCGGTCCGGAGCACGACGCTGTTCGGGCAATGCTCGGCGACCCGCTTTTCGCCTGCGAGCTTCGAGCGCCCGTAGGCGCCCGTCGGGGCAGTCGGATCGTCCTCGCGGTAAGGCCGTTCGAGCCTGCCGTCGAAGACATAGTCGGTCGACAGGTGGAGAAGCGGCGCGCGATCGCGGCCGCGGCCTCGGCGACAAAGCCTGCGCCCGCGCCGTTGACGCGCATCGCAAGCTCTTCTTCGCTCTCGGCCTTGTCGACCGCGGTATAGGCTGCCGCGTTGATGATCACGTCCGGCTGCGCCGAAGCGACCGCCGCGAGGATGCTGTCGCGGTCTTCGAGCGCGACGTCCGGCCGGCTCAGCGTGACGATCTCGATCTCCGGCCCCGCGCGTTCAAGGAGAGACGTCGCGACCTGTCCCCTGGACCCCGTGACGGCGATGCGCATCAGGCGAACAACTCCTGAGCGTCCCGGAGCCGGGGCCAGCGCTTATCCTTTTCCGACAGCATTGCGCCGCCCTCGGGAAGCGGCCAGGCGACTCCGATGTCCGGGTCGTCCCACGCTACGCCCCGATCGTTGGCCGGCGAATAGACGGCGGTGGTCTTGTAGAGGACTTCGGTGTCCGGCTCGAGCGTGAGGTAGCCATGAGCGAAGCCGATCGGCACGAGCAACTGCCGCCAGTTCTCCGCCGACAGCTCGACCGCGACATGTCGGCCGAACGTCGGCGAGGACCGGCGGATGTCGACGGCGACGTCGAGAATTCGGCCCCGCGTGACGCGCAGGAGCTTGTCCTGGGCGAACGGCGGCGTCTGGAAGTGCAGTCCGCGCAACGTCCCCAGCGCGGCCGAGAAGGCGTGGTTGTCCTGAACGAAGTTCAAATGGAGACCAGCGGCCTCGAAAGCGGCCTCGTTGTAGACTTCCGAAAAGAACCCCCGCGCGTCGCCATGCTTCTTCGGCGTCACGATCTTGACCGCCGGAATGGCCGTGTCCTCGACTTGCACCGTCACGCTCTCTGAACCTGCACAAGCCCGGACTACGCCGGGCGCCGGCTCCTTGCCAGAAACCGGCGTTCGCCGCCAGTGTAAATCACCGTCCGCCGGTCAGCCCCGCTCGGCGCGATCGCGCGCGTTCTGCGCTTCGATGGCGGCCCGCGCCGCCCGCCACTCGGCGTCGCCCCATTTGCGCAGCTCGTAGAAGTTGCCGCCGGTCGCCAGCGCCTGCGCGCCGTCCATGGCGATCGTCTCGCCGGTGAGCCATCCGCAGCCGTCGGAAAGCAGGAACGCGGCGAGGTTCTGCAGCTCCTCCAGGGCTCCGACGCGGCCCATGGGATTGGCCTCCTTCGTCTCCCGGCCCGGTTCGGACCCGGGAGTCAGGCGCTTGCTCATGCCCTCGGTCGGGATCTCGCCCGGCGCGATGGCGTTGAGGCGGATGCCGTGGCGGCCCCATTCGGCGGCGAGCGACATCGTCATGGCCTGGACCGCCGCCTTGCTCATCGCCGAGGGCACGACGAACGGGCCGCCGTTGCGCACCCAGGTGACCACGATCGACACCACGCTGCCGGGAACGCCGCCGACGATCCAGCGCTTGCCGACCGCGTGGGTGACATAGAATGTGCCGTGCATGACGATATTGGCGATGGCGTCGAAGCCGCGTGGGCTGAGGTCCTCGGTACGGGCGATGAAATTGCCGGCGGCGTTGTTGACGAGCGAGGTCAGCGGGCCCTCGCGGAAAATGTCCTCGACCATCGCGTCCACCGCGGCGGCGTCGCGGATGTCGACGCCATAAGCTTTCACGATTCCGCCGTGCGCTTTCGTCATCGCTTCGGCCGCGGCCTCGCAAATCCCTTTTCGCCGGCCGCAGATGGCGATCTCGGCCCCGAGCCCGAGCACCCGCTCGGCCATCGCCCGCCCGAGTCCGGTTCCCCCGCCGGTCACGAGGACTTTCTTGCCCTTGAACAGGTCCTGCTGGAACACGGAAGTCCTCCCTTTTTCGCGAACGACCCATCCTGGGGCTGTCGTTCCGGGAGAGCAAGCGGCGGGGTCGGACGAGCGCGATTTTCTGACGGAACTCCATGTATTCCAATGACTTATACGCCGCCGGAGCCGATTCGTGATCGAGGTATCGTTTAATATCAAGGACGTAGCCGGAAGTGCGGCTCAGGCGGCCCCGCTTATCCCTTGCCGCCCTCGCCCGGCGGCGCCGTCTGCGCCGCGCGGAGCGCCGAAACGAACTCGGCGAGCGTCCTGGCGTCCATGTCGGAGACCGCGACATAGGCGAGGTTGGCGTCGGTCCAGCGGGCGACGTGGTAACCGTCGATCGTCTCGCTGCCTTCGCCCTTCGCCCCTCGGGCGTCGAGCGGCAGCTCGGTCACCGCGACGATGTGCTCGTTGTGGCGATAGACGAGCGTCGGCGCGGGGACGCGGTCGACGACCGATATGCGGCCGCCGGCCAGCGGGAACCCTTTCGCCGCGAGGTCGACGATGTCCGCGCTGACCGTCGTGCGGGTCGCGAGCCAGGGCTTGACCGTATGCCGGTCGGACGAGGCGACGTCGAACGGCGAGCCGGCGATCGCCGCGCGGGAAAAGTCGGACACGAGCGCGTTCGCCAGCGCTTGAGACCCGTCCGGCTGCCTCAGCGCCATCAGCCCGACGCCGGCGGCGAAGCCGAGCACGGCGAAGGACGCGGCCATCGGCGCCCATTGCGGGAGCCATTCCGGCAAGCGCGAACGACGCGCCCTCGGCGCGAGCGGGACGATGTTCGCCGGCCTCGCCGGCTCGGCCGCGCCGGCGAGCGCCAGCACGCTGTCGACCAGCGCCTTCGGCGCCGCCTCTCGCGGGGCGTGACGGCGCACGGCGGCGCGCATGGCCCGAAGCGCGTGGTATTCGGCGGCGAGCGCGGGATCGGCGGCCAGCTCCCGTTCGAGGGCGAGGGCGTTGGCGGCGTCGAGTTCGCCGTCGAGCGCGGCATGGAGTTTCAGGCGTCTCGGGTCGAGGGCGGGGTCACTCATGATCGTAAGGCTTTCGGGGATTCTTGCATGATCTTCGCGAGCGCTGCGCGGGCGCGCGCGAGACGCGACATGACGGTCCCCATCGGCAGGCCGGCCGCTTCGGCGATGTCGCGATAGCTGAGGCCGTTGACATCGCGCATGACCAGAATCTCCAGAAGCGGCGGCGGCAGCGCGGCGATCGCCTGTCGCAGCCGCTCGCCGTCCTCGAGCGCGATCAGGCTCGCCTCCGGATCGGCGGCGGCGTCGCCGTCGGGGTTCGCGAAGGCGTCGAGATCGTCGAGGCCGCCGGCGAAGGCGAGGTCCTTGCGCCGGTTGCGCGCCATCCAGGTGATCGCCGCATTGCGAACGATCGCCAGGAACCAGGGCTTCGGCCGATCGACTACGGTGGTCTCGAGCGCCTTCAGCGCCCGCACCGCCGCCTCCTGCACGATGTCCTGAGCGTCGTCAGGATTGCGGCAGAGCCAGCGCGCCAACGAGTACGCGTCGTCGAGCAGCGGCGGCACGATCGCGCGGAAGCGCTCGGCCGCGAGCCGACCGGCCCCGGTCATGGGACGCAGCCCCGAACTCCAACCCTCTCCCCGTTCCGCGGAGAAGGGGCCCAGGCTCCTACCTCGCCCGCTCCTTCAGGAACGCGATCACGTCGGCGCGGTCTTGCGGGTTGTCGAGATGGAAGAACATCTTGACGCCAGGCACGAAGGCCTGCGGATCGGTCAGCCACTTGTCGAGCGTCTCCTCGGTCCAGATGATCCTGGCGTGTTTCAGCGCGTCCGAATAGCTGTAGTCGGGCAGCGACCCGGCCGCCCGGCCGTAGACGCCGCGATGGCGCGGTCCGACGTCGTTCTGATCGAGCGAATGGCAGTCCGTGCACGCCTGATAGATCGCCTCGCCGCGGTCGGGATCGCCCGCGGGCGCGGCGGCTGCGGCGCCGGCGGCGAGCGCCGCCGCCAGCAAGAAGCTGATCCTAAGCACGGCGTCCTCCTCAGGCGAGGTCGGAGTCGGTCACCGCGAGGCTGGTCGGCGTCGGGACGTAGGCGACCTCGCGCACGCCGAGCCACTTTCCCAAGTCCCCGGCCGGCACGACCTTGGGCCCCGGAGAGGGCGCCGTTCCCGGCGCCGGCTGCGGGAACGCGGTCGAGCGGGCGGTGTGGAAGGTCACTTTCCCCTCGACCTTCTGCATGAGCTGGTGGATGTGGCCGTTCAGCACCGTCACCGAGCCGAAGCGAGAAAGCAGCGCCAGCGCCTGAGCCGAGTCTTCGGTGCCCCAGCCCCAGTCCGGGGCGACCATCCAGAGGGGGATGTGGCAGAAGACGACGATCGGCGTCGAGGCCGATCTGTCCCTGAGGTCGTCGGCGAGCCAGGCGAGTTGCTCGGCGCCGAGCGAGCCAAGGCCGTTGGTCTTGAGGTCGACGACGTTGTTCAGCGACACGAAATGCACGCCGCCGTGATCGAAGGCGTACCAGCCGCCGCCCGCGCCCTTGCCGAACCGTTCGAGATAGGCGTCGCGCGTGGCGGCGTCGGTGATGTCGTGCTCGCCCGGAGAAAAGTGGACGTCGAGTTTTGTGCGCTTCAGCATCTGAAGCGCGTCGTCGAATTCGGCGGGCTTCGCGCTATGGGTGATGTCGCCGGTCTGGACGATGAAGGCCGGATCGCCGGGCATGGCGAGCACCTTGTCGATCGCGGCGTCGAAGGTTTTGCGCGCGTCGGGGTTGGCGGCCTTGGCAAAGCCGATGTGGCTGTCGGAGAGCTGCACGAAGGCGAACCCGCCCTCCGCCGCCCTGGCCGAACCGATCAGGCGCGAGGCCGGTACGCCGCCGGCCACCGTCCAGACCACGCCGGTTCCCGCCCACAGCATGCATCTCAAGGTTTGCCGGCGGTCGAGCCCGCTGTCGTCGTTCCGCGTCGTCATGGTGCTTTCTCCCGCAGGCGCGCATGCGCCGGACAGGAGAGAGACTCGGGGAGGGGGCGGTTTATTCCCGAAGGCTCGGCAATATCTTGTCGCAGTGAGGCGATTGTAATTCGTCGCTCGCGACCTCAATCGCCATCTATGCGCAACCGCGGCTCGAGCACGGCTCGGGCGCGCTCGACGTTGGCGCGGCGCTCCGGCGTGTCCGTCGGCTTCGGCAGATCGGCTTGCACGAGCGATCAGGAGGTCGGCGAAACCATCGAGACGTGCACGCTCGACCGCCTGCCGGGTGCCGAGACGCCCCTCCAAATAGGCTTGCAACGTCTCGCTTTTCGGTGGCGTCCGACATAGCTCCCGACCTGAGCCGCGATTCTACGGCTCGAAAGCGAAACACGGCCGAATCTTTCGCAGATTGCAGGCCGGAAGTCGCCGTACCGTGGCGCAGGCCCTGTGGCGTATCCCCGCGGGACGCGCGCTCCCGTCTCATAACTGCCGGCTGGGCCGTCAAGCCCCGCATCCCTTCGCACTGCACAACCCTTATGGAACGAGAAAGCCGGTTCCGGGTTAGAAGAGCATCGGCCATCCGGCCCGGTTCCAGGAGGCCCGCGCATGAAAATCGCCCAGATCGCCCCGCTGTCGGAGAGTGTCCCGCCCCGGCTCTACGGGGGCACGGAGCGGGTGGTTTCCTATCTGACCGAAGAATTGGTGAAGCAGGGGCACGACGTTACGCTGTTCGCCAGCGGCGATTCTGTCACGTCGGCGAAGCTTCTTCCCTTTTGCGATCAGGCCTTGCGGCTCGACCCGCGGGTTAAAGACCCGATCCCGTACCACATCGTGATGCTCGACGCCGTTCGCGAGATGGCGCACCAGTTCGACGTCCTGCATTTTCACGTCGACGTCCTCCATTATCCGCTGATCCGGGACTTCGTCGACCGCACCGTGACGACCCTGCACGGGCGACTGGATCTGCCCGAGGTTCGGCGGCTCTATTCGGTCTTTTCCGGCGCGCCGCTGGTTTCGATATCGTTCGACCAGCGAAAACCAATGCCGCCGGTGAATTGGGCCGGCATGGTCTATCACGGGCTGCCGCGCGATCTGCTGCCGTTCAATCCGGCGCCGAAGGAGGGATACCTCGCCTTCATCGGCCGGATTTCCCCGGAGAAGCGTCCCGATCGGGCGATCGAGATCGCGACCCGCGTCGGCGCTCCCCTCAAGATCGCCGCCAAGATCGATCGCGTCGACCAGGATTACTGGGAACAGCGCATCCGGCCGATGATCGATCAAAATCCCCGGATCGAATTCATTGGCGAGATCAACGAAAAGCAGAAGGCCCAGTTTCTCGGCGAAGCGAAAGCGCTGCTGTTCCCGATCGACTGGCCGGAGCCGTTCGGCATGGTGATGATCGAATCGATGGCTTGCGGAACGCCGGTCATCGCCTTCCGCGCCGGATCCTCGCCAGAAATCATCGACGACGGCGTCTCCGGCTTTTTGGTCGACTCGGTGGATCAGGCGGTTATGGCGGTCCATCGGCTCGGCCACCTCGATCGCCGCGGCGCCCGGGCGGCGTTCGAGTCGCGTTTCACAGTCGATCATATGGCGCGCGACTACCTGTCGATCTATCAGTCTCTTCCGGGCGTCCGGGCGCGGTCGCGCCGCATGTCGGGCAAGCTCTGGTTCGGCGCCGACGGCGCAGCCGCCGGGCCGGCCGCCAACCGCGACCAGGACGTTCTCTTGGAGAGGCGCGAGACACGCACCGCTCGCTAGCTGGAGCGACCGCTAGCTCGTCGTCACGACGCTGACCGGTCCTTGCCGGTTCAAGACGTCGACGACGACGCGGCGCTCCGAGCGCCTGAGCGCAATGTCGGCCGCCGTTCCGGATACGGTCAGTCCCCGAAGAACGATCGAGTTCGAGGAACGTCGGCAGGACAGGCTCGCAAAACGAGATTTTGGGGCCGGCGGGGTCGAACGTCAGCCCAAGGCACGACTGGATAAGCGACAGCGGCGCGGCCGCAGCCCACGCCTGGGGCGAACACGCGACGGGATAGAACGTCGGGCCGCGCCCCTGCTTGCGCGGAAATCCGCAAAGAAGCTCGGGCAGCCGCCGCAGGTCGACGTAAGTCGAGGCGCTGAACAGAGCCTCGAAAATCTTGGCGGCTTCGAGACGGAATCCATAGCGGGCGAAGCCGGCCGCGATCAGCGCGTTGTCGTGCGGCCAGACCGATCCGTTATGGTAGCTCATCGGATTGTAGCGGGCTTCCGAGGACGCAACGGTGCGCACGCCCCAGCCGCAGAAGCTCGAACTCGCCATCAAGGTTGCGACGACGTTTGCGCTGCGCTCGGGCAGGGCGATCCCGGTATAGAGCGCATGGCCGGCGTTCGAGGCCCTGACCCGGCACGGCCGCTTGTCGCCGTCGAGCGCCAGCACATAGGTTCCAAGCTCTTCGTCGAAGAATTGCTGGTCGAACCGCGCGCGGATCGTCTCAGCCTTGCCGTCGTAGGCGTGCCCCTCGCCATCGATGGACAGCCGCCGCGCGACGGCGCTCGCCGCGCGCCATGCGCCGTAGACATAGGCCTGCACCTCGGCGAGGGCGATCGGCGCCTTGGCGAGCGTTCCGTCGTCATGGAAAATGGCGTCGTGGCTGTCCTTCCATCCCTGATTGGCGAGCCCCTTATGGGTTCGGCGGCCGTATTCGACAAAGCCGTCGCCGTCGCGATCGCCGTAATGCTCGATCCAGTCGAGCGCGGCCTTGAGGTTCGGCCATAATTCACGGACGGCGGCCAAGTCGCCGGTCCGCTCGAGATAGGCCCCGGCGAGCATGACGAACAGCGGCGTCGAATCGACGCTGCCATAATAGCGGCGGAACGGGACCTCGCCGAGGTCGGCCATCTCGCCATGCCGCGCCTCGTGCAGGATCTTGCCGGGCTCCGCGTCCGCCTCGTCGTCGACGGTCGTCGCCTGAGTCTTGGCGAGCCGCCTCAAGACGCCAAGCGCGACAGTGGGATCGACCCACAGCATTTCCAGCGCGGTGATGATCGCGTCGCGCCCGAACACGGTGCTGAACCAGGGTATCCCGGCGTAAGGGTAAGGTCCCTCGGGCAGATGGGTGATGAGCATGTAGAGATCGGCGATGCTGCGGCGAGCCGCCTCGTTGAAGATCTCGTTGGAGGTCTCGACGGCGGCGGCGCGCGACGACGACGCCCGCAGCTCCCGGCGCGCATCCCGGAGCGCGACGAAATAGGCGCGATGCGCGCGCGCCGCGCCCGCGTCTTGCCGGTACTCGATCTCGATGAAGATCGAGCGGGTTTCTCCGGCGGCGAGGTCGACGACATACGCGGCGCGGTCGCCGGTAAGCGTTGACGGCGTCGGATCGAAGCTGAGGGACGTCGTGCGCAATCGCTTGTCGAGACCGGTGTAGCTGAGGACGACGGAAGCGTCCGTCACGTGAGGTCCGTGAAGGTCGCCGCGATGCGTTCGGTGAAAGCCGCGGACCTCGAAGAGATCGGCGAAGTCGGCCGCAAACTCGATGGCGATCTCGATGCGGTGCGGCTGGTCGTCGAAATTGCGGATGTTGACCCGCTCCAAGCAGGCCGTCTTCCACAGGAACCGGGTGCGCCGGATGTGGATGAGATCATGCGCCAGTTCGAGCCGACCCTCGCTGTCGTTGAAATCCGGGTTGGTGAGGTCGCAGGTCAGCGTCGCGTTGTCGTCGCGCAAGCTCGAACTGAGCAGCAGAGGCGGCGCGCGATCTATCGCGAGCGTGAAGCGGGAGAGATGGCGGGTGTCGCGAAAATAGACGCCCTGCGCGTCGCCCGGCACGACGTCGCCCTTGCTGTCGAACACGCCGAAGCCGTCGCCATGCTTGAGGACGAGCAGCCGAACGTCCTGCAGGGAGGTCGAGGCCGCGATGGCGAACGGGCCGGTCGTGGCGGCGGGCGCGCCTTCGATTTGTTTGACGGTGTCTTGCACGAGCCCTCCCCGACGAGATCAACGCCGTTGCGGCTCTGCACGGCGACTTAGTCAACCCCTTGACGGGGCGAGCATATGCGCCCGACCCAGGCGCTTGTCGGGCGAAAAGGCGTCGTTAGCGCGACTTGATCAAGGCGAGGCGAGCGGCTAGCCCGATTTTTCGCACGAGAGTTCGCATGCGGCGAACAAGATGGTCGGCGACAAGGCCCATGAAAGGCCATCTTTGGAGAGCCCCTTCGTTCCGGCGAGCGCGCTACGCCCTTGAACGCAAAAGAGGAACGCATGACGAATGCAACGCGACGCGACATCCTCGCCGGCGTGACGGGCGGCGCGGGGGCGCTGATCGGGGCCGGCCGCGCGGGCGCGGCCGAGATCCAGCCGAGCCGCAAGCCGGGCGTCGGCGGGACCGACCCGGGCCCGCGCAATCTGGTGCGCGAGCGGCAGGATCCGGACATGGTCAACCCGCCTTCGACCGACCACGGCACGTTGCCGAACCTCCGCTTCAGCTTCGCCGACTCGCACATCCGTCAGGAAAGCGGCGGCTGGACGCGTCAGGTGACCCGGAGAGAACTCGGCGTCTCCACGACCATCGCCGGCGTCGACATGCGGCTCAACGCCGGCGGCATACGGGAATTGCATTGGCACAAGGAGGCGGAGTGGGCCTACATGCTCACCGGTTCCGCCCGGATCAACGCGATCGATCCGCAGGGCCGCAATTTTGTCGAAGACGTGGGCGTCGGAGACCTCTGGTACTTCCCGTCCGGCGTTCCGCACGCGATTCAGGGCCTCGGCCCCGACGGATGCGAATTCCTTCTGGTCTTTGACGACGGCGACTTCGACGAAGACAGCACCTTCCTGATCAGCGACTGGTTCAAGCACGTGCCGAACGAGGTTCTGGCCAAGAATTTCGGCGTCCCCGGCGAGCTTCTGGCCAACACGCCGGACCCGAGCCAGCTCTACATTTTCGCAGCCCCCGTGCCTCCGCCGCTCGGGCCCGATAAGCTGATGGGCGCCGATCCCGTCCCGCTGACCTTCAAACACAAGATGCTGGCGCAGGAGCCGATCCGCACCAAAAGCGGGACCGTCCGGATCACGGATTCCAACAACTTCCCGGCCTCGAAGACCATCGCCGCGGCGCTGATCGAGATCGAGCCGGGGGGATTGCGCGAGTTGCACTGGCATCCCAACGCCGCCGAGTGGCAGTATTACATCGAGGGCCAGGGACGGATGGGCGTGTTCGCCTCGTCAGGACAGGCGCGCACGTTCGACTATCAGGCCGGCGACGTCGGCTATGTGCCGTTCGCGATGGGCCATTACGTGGAGAACACCGGCTCGACGCCGCTGCGGTTCCTGGAAATGTTCAAGAGCGGATATTACGCCGACCTGTCGCTGGACCAGTGGATGGCGCTGACTCCGCCGGACCTGTTGCAGGCCCATCTCCATCTCGACCCGAAAGTCATGGACGCGCTTCGAAAGCAGAAGGCGCCGATCGTGCCCGCGTGAGCGGATTCTTTTCCGGCGTCGCCGTCGGACTGGTCGGCGGCCTGACGTCGGGTCTTCTCGGGGTTAGTCCCGGAGGCGGCCTCGTCGTGTTCTCGGTGCTGCTGCTCGGCGCCGAGCAGCACCTCGCGCAAGGCGTATCGCTGGTGGCGCAAGTTCCCCCGACCAGTCTCTCGGGCGTCCGGCTCTATTGGGGGAAGGGCCACCGGGTTCCGTTGACGTGGTTCGTGCTGATCGCGGCCGGATTCCTGGTCGGCGGAGTCCTCGGCGCAAAGGCGGCGGCGATGGCGTCGCGCGTTGTCCTGCAATGGACCTACGTCGTCTACCTCGTCGCGCTCGGCGCCCTGGTCGTTGCGCGCCCGCCCCACCGGAACGACGCATCGCTCGCGAGCAGCGTCGAGCCCGCCGTTTCGTCGGCTGCGCTGGCCGTCGTTGGCGTGTTTGCGGGCTTCTCCTCGGGGTTCCTCGGCATCGGCGGGGGGCTGGCCATGACGGTCGGGTTGTCCGCCTGGCTGAAGGTTCCGCAGCGTCAGGCGCAGATGGCGAGCCTGGTGTTGCTGACGATCCCCGTGACCCTGCCGGCCGCTTGGGTCTACTGGCGCGAGGGCTTGCTCGCCTCCTGGCCGGTCCTGATCGGCGTCATCCTCGGCCTCGCCGCCGGGACGGACGCCGGCGCCCGGCTCGCCAACCAGGTCGGCGACCGGACGCTGCATCGGCTCATGATCGCCTTCGTCGCCGCCATGGCGCTGTTCATGGCGAGTCAGGCGCTCACGTGAGCCCCGTCATTTGACGGGCGTCAAGGCCCGGCCGACGAAGATTGCCTAGTCTCCCAAACTTGAACAGGGTTGGGAGAGACCATGGTCCAGGACTACGACCGGCCGCTCGAAGCGGACGTCCTGCTGGTCACCGGCGTCTTCATGGCCATCCTCGGACTGCTCCTGCTGGAGGCGAGCGCCGGCCGCATCCCCCTCAATCAAGACAGCATCTACGGCCTGTCGCTCGTTCTCTTCGGCTTCGACGCCATGACGATCGGCAAGACGCCGTTTGGCGACGTCCGCCGGTCCAGGGCCCTGATCGCCGTCGGACTGGGCGTGGCGGCGCTCGGGATGTTCGCCTGTTTCATTCCGCGCGTTCTGACCGGCGTCGCCCGCGGCGCCGTGGGCATTATGCTCACGGGCGGCGGGCTGGCGCGTCTTCTGCAGCTTTTCCTCGCCAGGGACCGGGCAAGGGTCTGGATGCCGGCCGGCGGCGTGCTCCGCCAGATGACAGCGGCCTCCGCGCTCGCCTATGTCCTGCGCGTGGCGGCGGGCGTCGTCGTGCTCGCGCCAGGGTTATTTCCCTTGCCGTTGGCGGCGGCGGTCTTTCTCGCTTTTGGCGCAAGCCTTCTCTTCGCCGCCTGGACGCTTCGACGCGTCTCGACGGTCTTTCCGCTCGCGGCGCCCGAGGGCGTCGCCGCGACTGCCGGGCGCGGCTGGCTCGACGACCCCAAACTGCCGCTGTCGCTTGCGAATCTTGTGCTGATGGGAATCCTGCTGATCCTGCTTGGCGTGCTGCTGTTCCCGGTCGGCGCTGGACTGCTGCCATACTCTCCGGATGGCCAGTTGGGCTTGATGCTTGTCCTGATGGCGATCCAGACCATGGCCTTGGGCGCCACGCCTCTGGGCGACCTCAAGCGCCCCGTGTCGATGCTCGCGATCGGGCTGAGTTTCGCCGCGTTCGGGATCGTCGCGTCGATCGTTCCCGGACTGCTGACCGGGTGGCTGCAGAATTTGATCGGCGTGCTGAACTTAGGCGGCGGAGCGAAACTGCTGCTCGAAAGCTATCGCCCGTCCCCGTCCAGGCCGGGAGCAGCCGCGCATCCCCCGTCCGGCGGCGGCGGCGTACGGGCCACGGTCGCGACCTTGGGCGCGCTCAACATCGCTTTTGGCGTAACCTCGCTTGTCCCTGACCTCCTGCCCCTCCGCCTCATGGCGGTCCTGCTCGTCCTGACCGGCCTTGCGGTGTTGCGGCTCGTTTGGCTGCTTCGGGCCGGGGCGCTCATTCAACCGGCGTGAGCGCCTTAAGCCCAGCGCCAATCGCGCCGGCGTTGCGCCGCGCGCCGAACCGCCGCCCATCGTCGCGTCGACAAAAAACGGTTAAGGGCTGACGCGATCAGCCGACGCGAGCCTGAAGCGTGTGCGTGACGGCGACCTCGATCGCCATCTTTGCGCAACCGCGGCTGAAGGATCGCGCTCGCCCGCTCGACGTTCGCGCGGCGCTCGGGCGTGTCAGAAGGCTTGGGCAGGGACAAACCAGCCTGCGCGAGCGCGATCAGCAGGTCGGCGAAACCGTCGAGCCCGGCGCGCTCGGTCGCCTGCCGAGTGCCCAGCCGTCCTTCCGAATAAGCGCGAAAGATCTCGCTCGCGTAGCTCCGACATGTTCTCATCCTTGGCCGCCACTCTATGCTCGTGGAGACGGACAGAAAAGCGCGTCTGCTGCCCCTACTGTGCGGGTATCCCGAGCTTCACCAGCCGGTAGACGATTCCCTCGACCAGCGCCTGGAACGAGGCGTCGATGACGTTGCCGGAGACGCCGACGGTCGACCACGTCTCGCGGTCGCCGTCGCCGAACTCGATCAGCACCCGCGTCACCGCGTCGGTGCCGCCCTGGAACACGCGCACCCGATAGTCGCGCAGCTCCATGACGTCGATATATTTCTGGTAGGCGCCGAGATCCTTGCGCAGCGCGAGGTCGAGCGCGTTGACCGGGCCGTTGCCCTCCGCCGCCGAGATCACCCGTTCGTCGCCGATGCGGATCTTCACCACCGCCTGCGAAGCGGAATAGGTGACGCCCGGCGCCACCACCTTGCGCTCGACGCCGACATGAAAGCTCTCGACCTCGAAGAAGTCGGGGACCTCCCCGAGCACGCCGCGCGCGAGCAGCTCGAACGAGGCGTCGGCGGCCTCGTAGGCGTATCCCTGCGACTCGCGCTCCTTGACGATTTCGAGCAGGCGGTTGAGGCGCGGATCGGCGGGGTCGGCGACGACCCCGAGCCGTTCCAGTTCGGACAGCAGGTTCGAGCGGCCCGCCTGGTCGGAGACCAGAACGGCGCGCTTGTTGCCGATGCTGTCGGGCGGCACGTGCTCGTAGGTGCGCGGGTCCTTGGCGAGGGCGGAGGCGTGAATGCCCGCCTTGGTGGCGAAGGCGGAGGCGCCGACGTAAGGCGCGTGCCGGTTCGGCGAGCGGTTCAAAAGCTCGTCGAAGGCGCGGGAGATCGAGGTGATCTCTTTCAGCGCCTCCGGCGTCACGCCGGTCTCGAAGGCTTCCGAAAACACGGGCTTCAGCGCCAGCGTCGGAATGAGTGTCACGAGATTAGCGTTGCCGCATCGCTCGCCCAGGCCGTTCAGCGTGCCCTGCACCTGGCGCACGCCGGCGCGGATGGCGGCGAGCGAATTGGCGACCGCGTTGCCGGTGTCGTTGTGGGCGTGGATGGCGAGCTTTTCGCCGGGAATGACGCGGGCGACCTCGGTCACGATCCGCTCGATCTCATGCGGCAGCACGCCGCCGTTGGTGTCGCACATCACCGCCCAGCGCGCGCCGGACTTTATCGCGGTCTTGGCGCAGGCGAGCGCATATTCGGGGTTGGCCTTGTAGCCGTCGAAGAAATGCTCGAGGTCGACCATAGCCTCGCGGCCCGAAGTCGACCGCGGCGCGGACGCTCTCTGCGATGCATTCGAGGTTCTCCTCGAGCGTGCACCCGAGGGCGACATGGACGTGATAGTCCCAGGATTTCGCGACATAGACGATGGCGTCGGTGTCGGAGGCGAGCAGGCCCGCGACGCCCGGATCGTTGGCGACCGAGCGGCCGGCGCGCTTGGTCATGCCGAAGGCGCAGAATTTCGCGCGCTTGGTGCGCTTCTTGGAGAAAAACTCGGTGTCGAGCGGATTGGCGCCGGGATAGCCGCCCTCGACGTAATCGACTCCCGAGCCGGTCAAGCATGATCGCGATGTTCAGCTTGTCGTCGAGCGAGAAGTCGACGCCGGTGGTCAGCGCGCCGTCGCGCAGCGTCGTGTCGAAGAGATAGAGGCGTTCGCGTGGACATCGTCTCGCCCTTCAGTGTCGGGTTTCGGGCGCGGCGTCGTCGGCGAGCGTCCTGGTCATGGTGGTGTGGGCGAGCCAATGCTCGTCGACCCGCACGAGGCTGCGTTTCTCGGCCACGAATTTCATGCGCTCGAACAGCGGCTTCGACACGTCGCTGGCCTCAGCGGTCAGGCGCTTGGCGCCGCGCGCCGTGGCGAGGCGAACGAGCGCGTCGATCAGCGCGGCGCCGACGCCCTGCCGGCCGGCGGCCGGATCGACGTAGAGCATGTCGAGCTGGTCCGCGCCTTTGAGGCTGGCGAAGGCGACGACGAAGCCCTCCAGCGTTGCGACGATGGTGAGCTGGCCCGCGAGTCTGGCGTCGAAGGCGTCCTCGTCGTCGGCGCGCGCGGCCCAGGCGGCGCGCTGGTCGTCGTCGTAATCGTCGGCCGCCGTGATCTCGATCGCGTCGCGGAAAATCTCGGCGCAGCGCGCTGCGTCGGTCGGCAGATAGGGACGGAACGAGACGGCGGTCATCGCCATCCCCCTCGTCCTGAGGAGCGACGCCGTAGGCGACGCGTCTCGAAGGACGCTCGCGGCGCTCCGACATCGCGCCCGCTGGAACGTCCTTCGAGACGCCCGCTGCGCGGGCTCCTCAGGACCAGGACGTGGGGAAGCGTTCTGATCATCGCTTGAACTCCCAGGTCGCGCCCGCCTTGCTGTCTTTCACCACGACGCCGAGGGCGGCGAGTTCGTCGCGCAGCCGGTCCGATTCCGCCCAGTTTTTCGCGGCGCGCGCGGCCGTGCGAGCCGCCACGATGGCATTCGACCTTGGCGATCGTCTCCGGCGGCGCCTCCCGCCGCGCGGTGACGTTTCTCAGGTCGAGCCCGAGGAACGCCGCGTCGGCGGCGAGCTGGCGGCCGGCGTCGGGCGACGTCCGCGCCTCCCCGTGCAGCGCGTGCAGATGCGCGATCGCGGCGGGGGTGTTGAGGTCGTCGGCCAGCGCCTCGATCAGCGCCGGCGACGGCTCGGGCGCGGCGGGCGCGGCAAAGTCGATCGTCTCGGCGAACCGCTCGAGCGCCTTCTCGCTCTCTTCCAGCCCCCGCACGGTCCAGTCGATCGGCGGCCGGTAGTGGGTGCGCAGCATGGCGAACCGCAGCACCGCTCCGGACCATGACCGCCCGCCGAACGTGTCAGTCGCGAGCAATTCGCGGATGGTGACGAAGTTGCCGAGGCTCTTCGACATCTTCTCGCCTTCCACCTGCAGAAAGCCGTTGTGCATCCAGACATTGGCCATGCGCTCGGCCCCGAAGGCGCAGCAGGACTGGGCGATCTCGTTCTCGTGGTGGGGGAAGACGAGGTCGATCCCGCCGCCATGAATGTCGAAAGTGTTGAGCGCCGGATCGTCGCACTGGAGACCGCCGCCGAACGGCTCCAAAAGCTTCGCCATCGACATGGCCGAGCATTCGATGTGCCACCCGGGGCGGCCCGGCGCGGCGATCCCGGCCGGGCTCGGCCAGCCCGGCTCGTTCGGCTTCGACGGCTTCCATAAGACAAAGTCCATCGGGTCGCGCTTGTAGGGGGCGACGTCGACCCGCGCGCCGGCCAGCATCTCGTCGAGCGAGCGGCGGGCGAGCGAACCGTAGCGCGGGGCGCCCGGCAGCGCGTCCATCGCCGCGGGCGAAAAGAGAACGTGGTCCTCGGCGACATAGGCGACGCCGCGAGCGACGAGCCGCTCGATCATCGCCCGCATCGGCGCGATGTGGTCGGTCGCGCGCGGCTCGACGGTCGGGGGCAGCGCGCCGAGCGCCGCGATGTCCTCGTGGAACTGCCGTCCGGTCGCCTCGGTCACCGTGGCGATCGCCTCGTTGAACGACAGATCGGGATAGTCGCGCGCCGCACGGGCGTTGATCTTGTCGTCGACGTCGGTGACGTTGCGGGCGTAGACCACGTGCCCCGCCCCGTAGACATGGCGCAGCAGCCGGAAGAGCACGTCGAACACGATCACCGGCCGGGCGTTGCCGATATGGGCGAAGTCGTAGACCGTCGGACCGCACACATAGACCCGCACGGCGGCGGGATCGATCGGCTCGAACGCCTCCTTGCGGCGGGTCAGCGTGTTGTACAGGCGCAGCGACATCGAACGTCTCGTCTTGATGCGCGACGGCGCGGAGCGGCGCCGTCCGGGACCGGCCGGATGATCGCTTCTCGAAAGTTTCTTTGGGGAAAGACGGAGACGCGAACCAGCCAGCTGAAGAGCTAGCAGGTAATGATTATCCGGGCGATGCGGAAGGTTGGCGTCATGGACGCATCCCATCGGGCAAGCCGCGAGGGTTGTCAAGGCGCCTCGTCGAAACTCGGCTATGATGCCGCTCGGTTGACGACCTTAGGGGGACGACATGACCGAACCGATCGACCGCGAGGCTGGCGCGGCGGCCGTCGCCCGCCAGCTCAGCCGTCAGGCGATCACCCTTATCGGCGCGCCGATCGAAGCCGGCGCGAGCGTCCCCGGTTGCGCGATGGGGCCGGCGATGCTGCGCACGGCGGGGATCGTCCGGACGCTGAGCGAACTGGGGCACGACGTGGTCGACCTCGGCGACCTCGCGCTTGGGCCCCCGCTCGGTCACGCCCGCCCGCCCGAGGGCAAGGCGCGGCATTTCGCCGAAATCGCCGCCTGGTCGCGCGATCTGTCGCGCGAGACCCACGCCATTTTGCGCGAGGGGCGGCTGCCGCTGGTGCTCGGCGGCGACCACTCGCTGGCGATGGGGTCGATCAACGGCGTCGCGCGGTACGCGGCCGAAGCGGGGCGAAACCTGTTCATCCTCTGGCTCGACGCCCATTCGGACTACAACACTCCGGCCACCTCGCCCTCCGGCAACATGCACGGCATGCCCGTCGCGATGCTGAGCGGCGAGCCCGGCTTCGAGACCCTGTTCGAAGGCGAGCCGCGGTCGGCGATCGACCCGTCGCATGTTCATCTCTTCGGCATCCGCTCGATCGACGCCGACGAGCGGCGGTTGCTCAAGGCGCGGGGCGTCGACGTCGTGGACATGCGGCGGCTCGACGAGGACGGTTTCGCGCTGTCGATCCGGCGGATCATCGATCGTGTGCGGGCGGCGGACGGGATGCTGCACGTCAGCCTCGACGTCGATTTCCTCGATCCGACCATCGCGCCCGGCGTCGGCACAGCGGTTCCCGGCGGCGCGAGCTACCGCGAGGCGCATCTGGTGATGGAGCTTTTGTACGAATCCCGGCTCGCGCCCTCGCTCGATCTGGTCGAGCTCAATCCGTTCCTGGACGAGCGGGGCAAGAGCGCGCTCTTGCTGGTCGACCTGGCCGCAAGCCTGTTCGGGCGGCAGGTGTACTGAGCCAGGGCGCTCGCGGAGATCGCCGGCGCCGGAACACATCTCGACCAACATCCTCGCCTCGAGGCTCAGCCTGCTTGCCGCCTCAAACGGATCGAGCGCGCCGACCCTCAGGCCTCCGCCCGCAACAACGCTTTCCAGCTCACCGAAAGCGGTGCGGCGCTGCGGCCCGTCCTCGAGGGACCCGGCAGGTGGGCGCAAACCCCACTAATCGTCAAAACAACGAACGAAGACCGACCTATTCCGCCGCTTCGGCGAGCTTGGGCGCGGCGGCTCTGCGCTTGCCGTCCTGGGCCTGAATTGCGGTCAGCGCAATCGTGTAGACGATGTCGTCGACCTGGGCGCCGCGCGACAGATCGTTGACGGGCTTGCGCAGGCCCTGCAGCATCGGGCCGACCGAGACGACGTTGGCTGAGCGCTGCACCGCCTTGTAGGTCGTATTGCCGGTGTTCAGGTCGGGAAACACGAACACGTTGGCGTGGCCCGCAAGCGGGCTGCCCGGCGCCTTCTGCAAGCCGACGCTTTCAACGGTGGCGGCGTCGTACTGGATCGGTCCGTCCACGACGAGCGAGGGGCGCCGCGCCTTCACGAGGCTCGTGGCCTTGCGGACCTTGTCCACGCCTTCACCGGTTCCCGACGCGCCGGTGGAATAGGAGATCATGGCGACCCGCGGCTCGATGCCGAAGGCCCGCGCCGAATCGGCCGACTGGATCGCAATCTCCGCCAGTTCCTCGGCGTTCGGATCCGGATTGATGGCGCAATCGCCATAGACCAGCACCTGGTCGGGCATCAGCATGAAGAACACGCTCGACACGATGCTGTTGCCCGGCGCGGTCCTGATCAACTGCAAGGCGGGGCGAACGGTGCTGGCGGTGGTGTGAACCGCGCCTGAAACGAGGCCGTCGACGTCGCCGACCGCCAGCATGACGGTGCCGAGCGTGACCCGGTCCTCAAGGCCGATCTCCGCCTGGAGCGGCGTCATCCCCTTGTGCTTGCGGATCTCCACCATCGGTGGAACGTACTGGTGGCGGATCGTCTCGGGGTCGATGATCTCGACGTCCGGCGTAAGCTCGACGCCGTGCGCGTCCGCCACAGCCAGAATCTTTTCCGGCGACCCCAGCAGGACGCAGCGGGCGATGCCTTTCTCGGCGCAGATCGCCGCCGCCCGGAGCGTGCGCGGCTCGTCCCCTTCCGGCAAGACGATGCGCTGCGGTGCGGCCCGCGCTGTCGCGACGAGGCGATGGCGGAAGATCGGCGGAGGCATCAGCACGTCGGTAGGCAGGTCGATCCGCCGGACGAGCGGCGCCACGTTGAGCCTGTCGGCCATGAAGGCGATCACGCGCTCCATCCGGTCGAGATCGTCGGCGCTGATATGCTTCGACATTCCCGACAACCGCGTCGCGGTCGTATAGGTGTCGTCGCTGGTCAATAGCACCGGCAGTCGGTTCAGCGGCGGGGCGGCGAGGATCGCGGCCATGTCCGGCATCGGTCGGCCGCCGCACGTCAACACGAACCCGGCGAGCGGCATGCCGCGCTGAGCGATGAGCGCGGCGGCGACGATGGCGTCGGATCGGTCGAAAGAGGTGACCACAAGGGTTCCCGGACGCAAGCGGCCGAGCAGCTTGCCGCAGTTGCTGGCCCCGACGAGCACCTTTTCCACGCGGGCCGTCTCGATGTCTCCCCGATTGAAGATGTCGAAGCCGAGCTGCGTTGCGACATCGATCACGCGCGGCGCCGACAGCCCCGGCAGGCTCGGGATCGACCCGAGCACCGGCACGCGACCGGTTCCCTCGCCGAGTTCGAAGCTGCCGGCCTCGGCGAGGGCGCGAGCGTCGACGGAATCGCAGAAGTTGATCAGCACGCCGGCGATCGGACGACGCCCTTCGTCGCCATATTGTTCGACCGCTGTCGCCATCCTGGCGATCAGGTTCTCCGCGCCCCGTCCCTGACCCGAGAGCACGGGGATGATGTCGGCGGACAGAGACGAGATCATCGCGATATTGAGGCGCGTGGCGATCTGGATGTCGGCGTCGGGAATGAGGCCCTCCACGATCAGCACGTCGGAGGCGCCGCGCGCCGCCTCGACCCGGCCGACGACGTCCTCCATCAGACTGGGGAGATGGCCCTTCCGCACGCTTTCCGCCGCCTGGTCGAAGGGGATCGAGTCCGGCGTATCGACGCCGCAGACCTTGCGCGCGAAGTGAACCGACAGGTCCTCCTCGCCGACATCAAGCTCGGGCTGGGAGATCGGTTTGACGTAGCCGGCGCGGACGCCCGCGAGTTGCAGCGCCCGCACGAGGGCCAGGGCCTGAGACGTCAGGCCGACCTCGGCCGACACCGGGACGAGGTAGAAAATGCGATTTCGCGTATTGTCGTTCATGCTCGTTGGTCTCTTTGCCCATGCCGTTCGCCGGCAGGGGATGAAGCGGGGTCCCAGAAAGCGGAGAGCTGGCGTCCCCCCCGATCTCAGGGGTCAGAAAACCCGGCCGAGTCGAGGCGGTTGACCGATCGAAGGATGGGGCGGGGTGGGCGCCGACGCGGAAACAGCCGAGGCTCGCCTCGCCGATCCTTGCGCCCCGCCCGTCCGGATTTCGGGTTCTCGATACTCCAACTCCGATCAGCGGGCGAGAGGACGGATGCGCGCAGCAACCCTGGGGGACGCATTGCGCGTTGACTTTCGGCGGAATAGTTTGGCTCGAACATGCGGTCCAAGCGCCGTCAGGTGCGGTTACAAATGACAATTTTTGTCACTCGATTGCATAAATTGTCGTCGCAGCGGCAGGATTCAAGACCCTCGTGGACCTCGTAACTCTCTGAAAGACTTGGTCGATTTTCGAGGCCCTTGCGGAGTCGGCGCGAAAGCGCGAAGCCTGCGCCAAAAGTTCGGCTTGATCGCCCGGATCGATCAGCGGATAGGACCCGAAGAACATCCCGGGGTCGTGCGGCATCGTGACGCACGACTGTCTCAACCAGCGGACGAAGAGCGGAAGAAATCCCATGGCGCGCAAGAAGATTGCTTTGATCGGCGCCGGTCAGATCGGCGGCACGCTCGCCCACCTGGCCGCGCTCAAGGAACTCGGCGACATCGTCCTGTTCGACATCGTCGACGGCGTCCCTCAAGGCAAGGCGCTCGACCTCGCCGAGTCCGGCCCGGTCGACGGCTTCAACGCCAAGCTCAGCGGCGCGAGCGACTACGCCGCCATCGCCGGGGCGGACGTCGTGATCGTCACCGCCGGCGTGCCCCGCAAGCCCGGCATGAGCCGCGACGACCTGCTCGGCATCAACCTCAAGGTGATGGAGGCGGTCGGAACCGGGCTCAGGACGCATGCGCCCAACGCCTTCGTCATTTGCATCACCAACCCGCTCGACGCGATGGTGTGGGCGCTGCAGAAGTTCTCCGGCCTGCCGCCGCAGAAAGTGGTCGGCATGGCCGGCGTGCTCGACTCCGCGCGCTTTCGTTTTTTCCTCGCCGAAGAGTTCAACGTATCCGTCGAGGATGTGACGGCCTTCGTGCTCGGCGGCCACGGCGACGACATGGTCCCGTCGGTGCGCTACTCCACGGTCGCCGGCATTCCGCTGCCGGACCTGATCAAGATCGGCTGGACGACCCAGGCCAAGCTCGACGCGATCGTCGAGCGGACCCGCAAGGGCGGCGGCGAGATCGTCGGCCTTTTGAAGACCGGCTCCGCCTATTACGCGCCCGCCACCTCCGGCATCGCCATGGCCGAGGCCTATCTCAAGGACCAGCGTCGCGTTCTTCCGGTCGCAGCGCACCTGAGCGGCCAGTACGGCGTCAAGGACACCTACGTCGGCGTCCCCGTGATCCTTGGTGCGAACGGCGTCGAGCGGATCGTGGAGATCACGCTCGACGAGGCCGAGAAGGCGATGTTCGAGAAGTCGGTCGCTTCCGTTCGCACCCTGATCGACGCCTGCAAGGGCATCAATCCCGCGCTCGCCGCCTGATGGTTTCCGGAACGCCCGCTGCGGCAGCGGGCGTTCGCTCTTTCTCGAGGTCGGTGTCCCCATGAACATCCATGAATATCAGGCCAAGACCGTGCTCCGCGCCTTCAGCGCCCCCGTCGCCAACGGCTTTCCCGCCTTCACGCCCGAGGAAGCGGCGGAAGCCGCAAGAAAGCTCGGCGGTCCGTTGTGGGTGGTGAAGAGCCAGATCCACGCCGGCGGCCGCGGCAAGGGCAAGTTCAAGGAGGCTGAGGCCGGCGAGAAGGGCGGGGTGCGGCTCGCCAAGTCCGTCGAGGAGGTCGAGACCTTCGCCCGGCAAATGCTCGGCGCAACGCTGGTGACGGTGCAGACCGGTCCGGCGGGCAAGCAGGTCAACCGCCTCTACATTGAGGACGGCGCCAACATCGACAAAGAGTTCTACCTCTCGGCCCTGGTCGACCGCGTGACCGAGCCGCATCTCGTTCGTCGTCTCGACCGAGGGCGGCGTCAACATCGAAGAGGTTGCGCATAACACCCCGGAGAAGATCCACAGCTTCACCGTCGACCCTGCGACCGGCGTCATGCCGCACCACGGCCGCGCCGCGGCGGCGGCGCTGGGCCTCACCGGCGAGGGCGCCAAGCAGATCGAGGCGCTGATCGCGCGGCTCTACACCGCCTTCGTCAACAAGGACATGTCGATGCTGGAGATCAATCCGCTGATCGTCATGACCAACGGCCAGATCCGCGTGCTCGACGCCAAGGTATCGTTCGACGGCAACGCCCTCTATCGCCACCCCGACATCGTGGCTCTGCGCGACGAGAGCGAGGAGGACGCCAAGGAGATCGAGGCGTCCAAGCACGACCTCAGCTACATCACGCTCGACGGCACGATCGGCTGCATGGTCAACGGCGCCGGCCTCGCCATGGCGACGATGGACATCATCAAGCTCTACGGCGAGAGCCCGGCCAACTTCCTCGACGTCGGCGGCGGCGCCTCCAAGGAGAAGGTGACGGCGGCGTTCAAGATCATCACCGCCGACCCCAACGTGAAGGGCATCCTCATCAACATCTTCGGCGGCATCATGCGCTGCGACATCATCGCCGAGGGCGTGATCGCCGCGGTCAAGGACGTCGGCCTCAAGGTGCCGCTGGTGGTGCGGCTCGAGGGCACCAACGTCGATCTCGGCAAGAAGATCATCCGCGAGTCGGGCCTCAACGTCATTTCGGCGGACGACCTCGACGACGCGGCGCAGAAAATCGTCAGCGCGGTGAAGGCGGCGGCGTGACGCTTTACGGTTCGGTGCGCGCCATCAATCCGTTCCGGCCTTCTTGACATCCTAACTTTCTGAGGAACTCGCCCTTGTCCATTCTCGTCAACGCACACACCAAGGTCCTCACCCAGGGCTTCACCGGCAAGAACGGCACGTTCCATTCCGAGCAGGCGATCGCCTACGGCACCAAGCTCGTCGGCGGAGTCAGCCCCGGCAAGGGCGGCGGCAAGCATCTCGGCCTGCCGGTGTTCGACACCGTCAAGGAGGCGCGCGAGAAGACCGGCGCCGACGCCAGCGTCGATCTACGTGCCCCCGCCGGGCGCGGCCGACGCGATCTGCGAGGCGATCGACGCCGAAATTCCGCTGATCGTCTGCATCACCGAGGGCATCCCGGTGCTCGACATGGTGCGGGTCAAGCGCGCGCTCACCGGTTCGAAGTCGATGCTGCTCGGCCCGAACTGCCCCGGCGTGCTCACCGCCGGCGAGTGCAAGATCGGCATCATGCCCGGCAACATCTTCAAGAAGGGCAGCGTCGGCGTCCTGTCCCGCTCGGGCACGCTGACCTACGAGGCCGTGTTCCAGACCACGCAGGTCGGCCTCGGCCAGACCACCGCCGTCGGCATCGGCGGCGATCCGGTCAAGGGCATGGAGTTCATCGCGGCGCTCGAACTGTTCCTCGCCGACCCGGACACGAAGTCGATCGTGATGATCGGCGAGATCGGCGGCCAGGCCGAGGAGGACGCGGCCCAGTTCCTCATCGACGAGGCGAAGAAGGGCCGCAAGAAGCCGGTGGTCGGCTTCATCGCCGGCCGCACCGCCCCTCCGGGACGACGCATGGGCCATGCCGGCGCGATCATATGCCGGCGGCAAGGGCGGCGCCGAGGACAAGATCGCGGCGATGGAGGCGGCGGGCATCCGCGTCTCGCCCTCGCCCGCCCGCCTCGGCAAGACGCTGGTCGAACTGTTGAGCGGCAAGTAAGCCAAGCTAAGGGAACGCGCTCCATGACCCGCCAGGACGTCAACCAGGCGTTGCTGCAGACCTCGTTCCTCTATGGCGCCAACAGCGCCTATATCGAGGCGCTGCAGGCTCGTTACGAGAAGGACCCGATGTCGGTCGAGCCCGGCTGGCGCGACTTTTTCGCGAGCCTGGGAGACGACCCGGCGAGCGTCGACAAGACCGCGGACGGCGCGTCGTGGAAGAAGCCCAACTGGCCGCAGACGCCGAAGGGCGATCTGATCAACGCGCTCGACGGCGACTGGCCGGCGACGGAAAAGGCGCTTGGCGACAAGATCCGCGCCAAGGCCGCCGAAGCCGCGCCCGCCACGCCCGCCAGCGAAGGCGAGATCCAGCGCGCCACCCGCGATTCGGTGCGCGCGATCATGATGATCCGCGCCTTCCGCATGCGCGGCCACCTGCACGCCAACCTCGATCCGCTCGGCCTCGAGCCGCAGAAGGACCACGAGGAGCTGCATCCGGCGACCTACGGCTTCACCGAGGCCGACTACGACCGCAAGATCTTCATCGACCACGTGCTCGGCCTCGAATACGCGACCGTGCGCGAGATGCTGGCGATCCTGCGCCGCACCTATTGCGGCACGATCGGCTTCGAGTTCCTTCACATCTCCGACCCGGCCGAGAAGGCCTGGATCCAGGAGCGTATCGAGGGGCCCGACAAGGAGATCCAGTTCACCCGGGAAGGCAAGCGCGCCATCCTGTCGAAGCTGGTCGAGGTCGGAAGGCTTCGAGAACTTCTTCGACATCAAGTATCCCGGCGCCAAGCGCTTCGGCCTCGACGGCGGCGAGGCGATGATCCCGGCGCTCGAGCAGATCATCAAGCGCGGCGGCCAGCTGGGCCTGCAGGGAAATCTGTGTCGGCATGGCCCACCGCGGCCGCCTCAACGTGCTGTCGCAGGTGATGGGCAAGCCCCACCGCGTCATCTTCCACGAGTTCAAGGGCGGCTCGGCCTCGCCCGACGAGGTCGAAGGCTCGGGCGACGTCAAATATCACCTCGGCGCTTCGTCGGACCGCGAGTTCGACGGCAACAATGTGCATCTGTCGCTGACCGCCAATCCTTCGCACCTCGAGATCGTCGATCCGGTGGTGCTCGGCAAGGTGCGCGCCAAGCAGGACCAGCTCGACGACGTCATCGAGCGCGCGAAGGTTCTGCCGCTCCTCATCCACGGCGACGCGGCCTTCGCCGGCCAGGGCGTGGTGGCGGAATGCTTCGGCCTCTCGGGCCTGCGCGGCCACCGCACCGGCGGCTCGCTCCACTTCATCATCAACAACCAGATCGGCTTCACCACCTATCCGCGCTATTCGCGCTCCTCGCCCTATCCGTCGGACGTCGCCAAGCTGGTCGAGGCGCCGATCTTCCACGTCAACGGCGACGATCCGGAAGCGGTGGTGTTCTGCGCCAAGGTCGCGATCGAGTACCGGCAGAAGTTCCACAAGCCGGTCGTCATCGACATGTTCTGCTACCGGCGCTTCGGCCATAACGAGGGCGACGAGCCGTCCTTCACCCAGCCGATCATGTACCGGCTGATCCGCTCGCATCCGACCACGCTGCAGATCTATACCGACAAGCTGATCGCCGAGGGCCTCGTCACCCAGGGCGAGGTCGACAAGATGCGGGGCGACTGGCGCCATCGGCTCGAGGCGGAATACGAGGCGGGCCAGGCCTATTTGCCCAACAAGGCCGACTGGCTCGACGGCCGCTGGGCCGGCTTCAAGGCCTCGCAGGACGTGGTCGAGGACGACCGCCGCGGCGACACCGGCTACGACGTCGACCGGCTGAAGCAGATCGGCGAGCGCATCACCACGGCGCCGCAGGGCTTCGAGATCCACAAGACCATTCTTCGCTTCCTCGACAACCGCCGCAATGCGATCGCCAGCGGCGAGGGCATCGACTGGTCGACCGCCGAAGCGCTGGCGTTCGGCGCCCTGCTCGACGAGGGCTTCCCCGTCCGCCTCAGCGGCCAGGACTCCGAGCGCGGCACCTTCTCGCAGCGCCATTCGGTGCTGATCGATCAGCAGACCGAGGCGCGCTACATCCCGCTCAACCACATCCGCGACGGGCAGGCGCGCTATGAGGTCATCAACTCGATGCTCTCGGAGGAGGCGGTGCTCGGCTTCGAGTACGGCTATACGCTCGTCCGAGCCGAATGCGCTCACCATCTGGGAGGCGCAGTTCGGCGACTTCGCCAATGGCGCGCAGGTCGTGTTCGACCAGTTCATCTCGGCGGGCGAGCGCAAGTGGCTGCGCATGTCCGGCCTCGTCTGCATGCTGCCGCACGGCTACGAAGGCCAGGGGCCGGAGCATTCCTCGGCGCGACTCGAGCGCTATCTGCAGCTCTGCGCCGAAGACAACATGCAGGTCGTCAATCTCACGACGCCGGCGAACTTCTTCCATGTGCTGCGCCGGCAGCTGAAGCGGCCGTTCCGCAAGCCGCTGATCCTGATGACGCCGAAGTCGATGCTGCGCAACAAGCGCGCGGTGTCGCCGCTCGACCGCTTCGCGCCGGGCACGGCCTTCCACCGCATCCTGCTCGATAAGGCCGAGACCTGGAAGAACGAGAAGATCAAGCTCGCCAAGGACGACAAGATCCGCCGCGTCGTGATCTCGTCCGGCAAGGTCTACTGGGACCTCTACGAAGAGCGCGAGAAGCGCGGGATCGACGACGTCTACCTGCTGCGCTGCGAGCAGCTCTATCCGTTCCCGCTGAAGCAGATGGTCCGGCATCTGTCGCGCTTCAAGAAAGCCGAGGTCGTCTGGTGCCAGGAGGAGCCCAAGAACATGGGCGCCTGGTTCTTCGTCGAGCCCTATATGGAATGGGTGCTCGGTCAGGTCGGCGGCAAGTCGAAGCGGGCGCGCTACGCCGGGCGCCCGGCGGCGGCGGCGACCGCGACCGGCCTCATGTCGAAGCACCTCGCGCAGCTCAAGGCCTTCCTCGACGAGTGCTTCATGTAAGACGCGGGGACGGCGGTTCGATGTCGCATTTCCTGTGCAAACTGACGCCGCCGCGGCCGACGTTCCTGTCCGATATGTCCGCGGACGAAGCGCTGGTGATGCGCCGGCATCGCGAGTACTGGACGCCGAGGGTCGAGATCGGCGTGGTGATCGCGATGGGGCCGGTCGCCGACCCGGCGGGCGCCTACGGCGTCGCGATCATCGAAGCGCCGTCGCGAACGGCGCTCGACGCGATGCTCGCTGCGGACCCGGCGATCCTGTCCGGGACGCGGATCTTCGCTACGAAGTCTATTCCATGCCCGCGATCGCGGTGCGGCCGAGCCTGCCGCTTGCTCCCGATCAATTCCGTAACACCCTGACGTAGAAGGGCGCCTCGCGGCGCGAATCAGAATGGCGATTGAAATCCGTGTCCCGACGCTTGGCGAATCGATCACCGAGGCGACCGTCGGCAAGTGGTTCAAGAAGGCGGGCGAGACGGTGCGGGCCGACGAGCCGCTGGTCGAACTCGAGACCGACAAGGTCACGCTCGAGGTCAACGCGCCGGGCGCGGGCGTGCTCAGCGAGATCGCCGCCGAGACCGGCCAGACCGTTGTCGATCGGCGCGCTGCTCGGCCAGCTTGCCGGCGGCGCGGCGGCGCCGGCCGCAGCGCCTGCGCCGGCTGCGGCGCCGAAGGCCGCGCCCGCGCCCGCATCGGCGATGCCGCCGGCGCCCTCGGCCGGCCAAGATCGCCGCCGAGCAACGCATCGACCTTTCCGGCGTCGCCGGCAGCGGCAAGCGCGGCCAGGTGCTCAAGGGCGACGTTCTGGCCGCCGCCACGGCGACCGCACAGGCCCCGGCGCCGGCCACGGCTTACGCCGCCGCGCCGGTCATCGCCCCGCCGCCGGCCCCTGTGCCCGTCCCCGCGCCAGCCGCGCGCGGCGTCACGCCCGACGACAGCGCGCGCGAGGAGCGCGTGCGCATGACGAAGCTGCGCCAGACGATCGCGCGCCGGCTCAAGGACGCCCAGAACACCGCGGCGATGCTGACGACCTTCAACGAGGTCGACATGACCGAGGTGATGGCGATGCGCGTCCCGCTACAAGGACGCGTTCGAAAAGAAGCACGGCGCCAAGCTCGGCTTCATGGGCTTCTTCGTGAAGGCCTGCGTCCAGGCGCTGAAGGAGATTCCGGCGGTCAACGCGGAGATCGACGGCGCGGACCTCGTCTACAAGAACTACTACCACCTCGGCATCGCCGTCGGCACCGACAAGGGCCTGATCGTGCCGGTGGTGCGCGACTGCGACCAGCTCTCGGTCGCGGGAATCGAGAAGGCGATCGCCGACCTCGGCAAGCGCGCCCGCGACGGCCAGCTCAAGCTCGAGGATCTGCAGGGCGGCACTTTCACCATCACCAACGGCGGCATCTACGGCTCGCTGATGTCGACGCCGATCCTCAACGCGCCGCAGTCCGGCATCCTCGGCATGCACAAGATCCAGGAGCGCCCGGTCGCGATCGGCGGCAAGGTCGAGATCCGCCCGATGATGTATCTGGCGCTGAGCTACGACCATCGCGTCGTCGACGGCAAGGAGGCGGTGACCTTTCTGGTGCGGGTCAAGGAGGCGCTGGAGGACCCGGCGCGGCTGGTGCTGGACCTATAAGCCCAGGCGGTCGGGGCGGCAGAGGGGGATATTTCCATGAGCGAACTTGCGTGTCTGGAGCTCGCCGTCCTGCTGTGGCTCGTTCACCTGCTGTTGCAGGCGGGCCTCGCTGGGGTTCCGCTGCCATGGAACATGGGCGCGCGCGACGAGCCGGGACCAAAGCCGACCGTCGTCGGCGGCCGCGCGGCGCGGGCGTTCCACAACTACATGGAGAGTTTCCCGGCCTTCGCCGCGCTCGATCTCGCCTTCCTGGCGACCAACCATCCCGCCGGGATCTGGCCGACGCTGTGGATCGCCGCCCGGATCGTCTATCTGCCGCTCTACCTCGCCGGCACCCCTTATGTCCGCAGCGTCGTCTGGGCCATCTCCCTGCTCGTGCTGGTCGCGATGCTGATCAGACTGGCGCTTTGAACGCGACCCACTTTTCGCCAAGCGCCGGGACGCCGCTGACCTTGAAGAAAGTCAGAATGCCATGAGTTATGATCTTGTCGTCATCGGCGCCGGCCCCGGCGGCTACGTCTGCGCGATCCGCGCCGCCCAGCTCGGCCTGAAGGTCGCCGTGGTCGAGAAGCGCAAGACGCTCGGGGGCACCTGCCTCAACATCGGCTGCATCCCCTCGAAGGCGCTGCTTCACGCCTCCGAGATGTTCGAGGAGGCGGGACATGGCCTCGCGCCGCTCGGCGTCGTGGTTGGCGCGCCGAAGCTCGACCACGCCGCGCTGATGAAGCACAAGGACGAAACCGTCGCCGCCAACGTCAACGGCGTCGCCTACCTGTTCAAGAAGAACAAGATCGACACCGTGTTCGGCGAAGGCGGCATCCGCTCGCCCGGCAAGGTCGTGGTCAAGGGCGAGGACGGCGCCGAGACGATCCTCGAAACCAAGGCGATCGTGATCGCCACCGGCTCCGACGTCGCGCAACTTCCCGGCGTCGAGATCGACGAGAAGACGGTCGTCTCCTCGACCGGCGCGCTTGAGCCTGCCCAAGGTCCCGAAGAAGCTGATCGTGGTCGGCGCGGGCGTGATCGGGCTCGAACTCGGCTCGGTCTGGCGCCGGCTCGGCGCCGAAGTGACGGTGGTCGAGTTCCTCGACCGCATCCTGCCCGGCATGGACGGCGAGGTCGCCAAGCAGTTCCAGCGGCTGCTGGAGAAGCAGGGCTTCGCCTTCCATCTCGGCCACAAGGTCGACCAAGGTCGAAAAGGCGGGCGGCGGCGTCAAGGCGACCATCGAGCCGGCCGCGGGCGGCGAGGCGAAGGTCCTCGACGCCGACGTGGTGCTGGTCGCGATCGGGCGGCGCCCGTTCACCCAGAACCTCGGCCTCGAGGCGCAGGGCGTGGCGATGGACCGCGGGCATGGTGGTCGTCGACTCGCATTTCGCCACCAACGTGCCCGGCGTCTACGCCATCGGCGACGTCATCCGCGGGCCGATGCTCGCGCACAAGGCGGAAGACGAGGGCGTGGCGCTCGCCGAGATCCTCGCGGGCCAGGCGGGCCACGTGAACTACGACGTCATCCCCGGCGTCGTCTATACCAGCCCCGAGATCGCCTCGGTCGGCAAGACCGAGGAGGAGCTCAAGGCCGACGGCGTCGCCTACAAGGTCGGCAAGTTCCCCTTCACCGCCAACGGCCGGGCGCGCGCGATGCGCCACACCGATGGCTTCGTGAAAATCCTCGCCGACGCGGCGACCGACCGCGTTCTCGGCGCGCATATCGTCGGCTTCGGCGCGGGCGAGATGATCCACGAGGCCTGCGTGCTGATGGAGTTCGGCGGCTCGTCCGAGGACCTCGCCCGCACCTGCCACGCCCATCCGACGATGTCGGAAGCGGTCAAGGAGGCGGCCATGGCGGTCGAGAAGCGCGCGATCCACGTTTGAGGATGGCCGCTTTGCGGGCCATGCCGAAGCCGTCCGAGATCGAGAGCGACAAACCGATTGCAATGCCGAACCCAAGAAAAGGCTGGCACGGCTCGTGCATTTCCTGATCGGCGCCATCTCGACAGCGCTCAAGCGCGCTTGGCGCGGCGCCGCGGCGCCATTCTTATTGGTCTCGGTCTTGCCCAAACGGCCGCCCCCGCCCAGGCCGACCCCAACGCGCTGTGGCGGATCGTCCACGACGGCTGCGTCCCTCATTTCGATGCGGGTCAGGGCCCGAAACCCTGCGAGGCGATCGACGCCAGCGGCGAGCGCATCCGAGGACGTCGCGATCCTCAAGGATCTCGTCGGCGTCGCGCAGATGCTCGCCATCCCGACCCGGAGGATCACCGGGATCGAAGATCCGCAGATGCTCGCAGCCCGACGCGCCGCCGGTCTTCGCCGACGGCTGGAAGGCGAAGACCCTGGTCGAGGCGGCGGCTCGGCGGCCGGGCGCTGCCGCGCGAGGCGATCGCGCTGGCGATCAATTCCCAGTACGCCCGCAGCCAGGAGCAGTTGCACGTCCACGTCGATTGCGTCCGCCGCCGACGTCGTCAAGGCGCTCGCCGACTATGCCCCTTCGCTCGACGACCAATGGCGCGCCATGACGGTCGCGCTCGAGGGCCGCAAATATCTGGCCCGGCGGCTGTTTCGGACGATCTTTTCGGGCAGGAGCCGCTTGCTCCGCCTGCTCGCCGACGGCACTGCCCGGACGCCAAAGGGCGACATGGGCGCGATGAGCCTCGGCGTCGTCGGCGCGAATTCGACGGCAAGCCGGGGTTCGTCCTCCTCGCCGACGTTTCTTCGCTCGAGGGCGGCGGCCACGCCGAGGACATCCAGGACCACGATTGCGCAATCGCCCGAACGTGCGCCATGAATTAGCCGGCCTCGCTCCGGGGACACGCAGGAGCGAAGACGATTTCGATTCTTGCGCGCGCGGGCCGTCGCGCACGGCTCCATTTCCGGCGCGCCTTTGGGGGGGCGGCCGTCATGCGTTTCGTTCTCAAGCTCTTCGTGGCCCTCGGCCTTCTTTGCGTCCTTCAAGGCCGGGCGCTCGCCGTCGTATCGGTGGACGTCGACCTCGGCGCGCAGGTGATGCACGTCCATTCGAGCGGGGGCGCGAACTACGCGTGGCCGATCTCGTCCGGGCGCGAGGGCCATCTGACCCCGCGCGGCGTGTTCCGCCCGCGCGCGATGTACACGATGGTGCATTCGGCCAAGTACGACAACGCGCCGATGCCGCACGCGATCTTCTTCTACGGCCAATACGCGATCCATGGCACCAACGCGGTCGGCGCGCTCGGCAGTCCTGCGTCGCACGGATGCATCAGGCTTTCGCCGCAACACGCCGCCCTGCTGTTCGCCCTGGTTCAGTCCGAGGGCGCCGTGATCCATGTCGCGGGCTCTGCGCCGGTCCACGTCGCTCACGCCCGCCACGCCGCGGGGGAGGCGCTCGCCTACGCGCCGGTTCCGCGCACCCGCTCGCTCAAGGAATGGGCGCGCAATCCGGCCGCCCGCTGAGCATCCGAACCGCTTCTCGTCACGTCGTCGCCACTTTCGTCAGTCACGGGACGCGGGAATCGCGCGTGGCGGCCAAAACGCCTGAATTCGCCGCGTTTTTGCCGGTCGCCTTTTGCGCGGGCTTGCGCTATCAGGCCGACGACTTGGGTTTTCGAGGAGGCGCTTGGTGCGGAGACGTGATTTTCTTGCCGGCGCGGCCGGCGCCTGTTGGGCGCGGCCTGCGCGCTCGGGGCTGGCGCTGGCCAATGTGCCGACGCCCTATTCGCTCGACCTCAATCCGCCGATGGACAACCGCGAGAAGTTCATCGCCTGGGGCGTCGCCCAGCGCGGCGAGGATCCCAAGTTCCTCGGCGAGCGGTTCGACCGGTTCCAGGCGATGGTCCGCAACGAGGATCTGCTCAACGACCGCCACAAGCGCGCCTTCCTGCTGACGCCGCGCGAAAAATTCGTCCTGCAGCAGAACCTCGGTCGCGCCTATGACCACGCCTTCCTCGACATCGGCTACGGCGTCACCATCTCGGGGCCGCACATCGTCGGCCGCATGACCTCGAACATCGATCCCAAGCAGGGCGAGAAGGTGCTCGAGAGTCGGCACCGGCTCGGGCTACCAGTCGGCCTACCTCTCGCACCTGACCGACAAGGTCTAGACGATCGAGATCATCAAGCCGCTTGCCGAGCGCACCCGCGGCATCTACGACGCGCTGATCAAGGACGGCTACAACGAGTTCGGCGCGATCACGTCGAAGGCCGCCGACGGCTACTACGGCTGGGAAGAGGCCGGCCCGTTCGACAAGATCATCGTCACCTGCGGCATCGACCACGTGCCGCCGCCGCTGCTGCAGCAGCTGAAGCCGAGCGGGATCATGGTCATTCCGGTCGGGCCGCCCGGCGCGCAGCGCGTGCTCAAGGTCGTCAAGACCGAGGCCCCGGACGGCCAGATGACGGTCGCGCGCTCCGACATCTACGGCGGCCGGATCGTGCCGTTCGTGCCGTTCACCAAGCTCGAGGGCGACCAGATCGTCGGCACGCACAACAATTGACGGACGCATTCTCCGTCCATCTGCGATGCGGCGCTCCGAGCACAAGGAGCGCCGTTTGCCTTGTGACGGCCGTCCGGCGAGGACATCATGAACGACGCCAGCCCCATTGCCGCGGATGCGGCCGTTTTCGAGCATCCCTCGGACGACGCCGTCCTGACGGGCGCGCGAGCGGGTCGGGCTCTATATCGCCGTCGGCCTCGGCGCCGGCGCGGTGATCGCGCTGCAGATCGACATCATGCGCGTCTTCTCGGTCGGCAGCTGGGCGCATTTCGGCTCGCTGGTGGTCAGCCTCGCCATGCTGGGCTTCGGCCTGACGAGCGCGGTGATGACCGATCGCCAAGGACTGGTTCGCGCGGCATTGGCGCGTCGCCGCGAGCGTCTCGCTCGGCCTCTTCGGTCCGCTTGCGGTCGCAGCCAACCTCTATGTCCAGCGGCTCGGCTTCAACGCCATTTTCCTCGTCTCCGACCCGACCCAGAAGTGGAAGCTCCTGCAGATGTTCCTGGCCGAGCTCGCGCCGTTCCTCGCTGGCGCGGTGTTCCTCGGCGCGGTCTTTCTCAAGAGCAACCGGACGTTCGGGCGCGTCTATTTCGCCGACCTCGCCGGCGCCGGGCTGTGCGGGCTGATCTTCCTGCTGGCGATGTACGTGTTCGTCCCCGCCAACCTGATCGCCGCCCCGCTGGCGCTGTGGCTCGCGGCCTGCTTCGCCTGGGCGCTCGGGCCCGGAGGGCTCGAGGCGCTCATTCCCTACGCTCATCGCGGGCGCTGCTGGCGTTCGGCGGCCATTTCGTCCTCGCGCCCGCCTTCGGCCTGAAGACGCTGGCGGTCAACGACTACAAGGGCGTCTCCTACGCGCGGAAATTTCCCGGACGCGAAAAAGGTTTACGAAAGCGCGTCGCCCTTCGGCTATCTCGAGGTCTATTCCAGCTCCTATCTGCATTTCGCGCCCGGGCTATCCGACAACGCCGGCTTCAGCCTGCCGACCATGCCGGTCAACGCCTATCTCGGGATGTACATCGACAGCGACGGGCCGATCGGGATCATGCGCGATCTGACCGACAAGGAGACCGCCTATTTCCGATTCCTGCCGATGGTCTATCCTTACATCATCAAGTCGGCGCCCAAGACCTTCATCACCCAGTTCGGCGGCGGCATCTCGACCGAGGTCGCGCTGCATTCGGGCGCGAAGGACGTCACGGTCGCCGAAGGCAACCAGGCGGTGCTCGAGGCGTTCCGAAGCCCGGCCATTCGCGACTTCACCGGCGACATCCTGTCCAAGGTGCGGGTGATCCCCTACGAGGGCCGCCACTTCCTGGCCGCCACGAACGAGCGGTTCGACGTCATCGACCTCAGCCTTGCCGACTCGGTCGGCCTCTCCAATCCGGGCGGCTTCGCCATCGTGGAGAAGTTCCCCTACACCAAGGAGGCGATGGATAGCTACATGCGCGCGCTCGCGCCGGGCGGCGTGCTGGCGGTGACGCTGTGGAACAAGGAGGAGCCGCCGAAATCGGTGCTCAAGCTCTACGCCACGATGGCGGCGGCGGGGCGCGAGGTCGATCCGACCGCGTCTCGCCGATTCGTTCTTCGTCGTCTCCTCCTACCTCTCGACCGCGACGGTGCTCTACAAGAACGGCGGCTTCACGCCCGAGGAGATCGCGAAGCTGCGCGAGCACACGCGCGGCATGTCGTTCGACGAGATCTACTCCCCCGGCTTCCCCTTCGACCCGTCCCAGACCGACGCGACCCTCGACGGCTATGTCGAGCAGATTTTCGCCGGCGCCGGCCGGCGGTCCGCCGGCCCCGGGAGACAACGCCGCCGCGCCTGCCGACGGCGCCGCCGACGACGGCGCGCCGCCGTCCGGGAAGGCCGACGACAGCGTGTTGCCCGCGACCGTGATGGGACGGCTGGCTTGGCACGCGCTGATCGCCGGCGACTGGCCGGAGGTCGCGCAGCGCTACGTGTTCAACACCCGGGCGCTGACCAACGACGCGCCCTATTTCGCGGCTTACGTGAAGACCGGCGACCTCCCACGGGTCACTCGACCGGCTCGAGCTCCTGCAGGACGAGTGGGGCTATCTCCTGATCTGGGCGACGCTCGGGGTCGCCTGCCTGACCGCGACGGTTCTTCTGGTCATCCCGGTCATCTGGGGCTGGCGGACGATCTTCTCGCGCTCGCGCGGCAAGGCGCTGACGGTGCTCTATTTCGCCTGCCTCGGCGCCGGCTACATCATGGTGGAGGTCGGGCTGATCGCCCATTTCGTGATGGCGCTCGGCAACCCGACGATCTCCGCCTCGGTCCTGATCACCGGCATGCTGGTGTTCTCCGGGCCTCGGCGCGCTGGTCTCGGAGCGCATCCTGCCCTATGCGCGGACGGTGATGCCGGCGCTGTTCCTGGTCATCGGCGGGCTGCTGCTCGGCTATGCGCTGTTCGTGAACCTGGCGCTCGATCAGCATCGCCGCGCTGCCCTACGGGGAGCGGCTGGTCTTCTGCTTCCTGCTGATCGCCCCGCCGGCGTTCTTCATGGGCTTCCCGATGTCGACAGCGATGACGACGCTCGGGCGGCTCGGCAAGGATCACCTCTTCATCTGGGCCTGGGGCGTCAACGGCTGCTTCTCGGTGATCGGTGCGGCGGCCGCGCCGGTCATCGCGACCAACTTCGGTCTCGGCGCCGTCATCGAAATCGCCGCCTTCGCCTATCTCTTGGCGCTGCCCGCGTTTTTTGGCGTCATAGCTGTGGATAACTCCGCGACCGCGAGGGCCCGGGAAGCCGTCGGAAGGGCCTGAAAACGGTCACGCCGTCGTCGCGGGGTCGAAACATGTCGTTTTTGCAACGGGCCTGACGACACTTGCAACCCGCTGGTCGAACATGAAAATGGCTAAATTCTCAACGGTTTGCCGGTCAAGAAGGAAACCGGGCGCGCGCGCAGGCGATTTCGGCAAGCGCGCGGAAAAAAGGCGCTCGTGTGTTGCGAACCGGCGCGGCGTTTCGCAATCAGTCGGCGGATTTGATCTTTGGCCTCGAATCAAGCGCTTGCAATAATACAGTTAATGAATGATTAAAATTTTGGTCAGCGTGGCGCGGCGCGCGAGGCTGGGGTGCGGGGAAAGATGGTTGCCTCGCCGCGTCGCCCGTGCCATAGTCTTGACCGATCCAAGCAATGAATGAGTAGAAACCGTCGTGTCTATGTATTGTGAAGTAACAATCGAATAGGCCGGCCAAGTATAAACGATCCTGTGAGCGAACAGTGGGGCGTCGACTTATGGGCATAGGTTTTCTTTTGTGCTGAGCGCGTGCGCCGCGCCTCCTCAATAGCTTTCCCCAAGTAAAACAGTTCCGTGGTGCTGGCCGCGGAGGGAGAATTCATGTCTAGTGAAATTGCCCCCGGTTACGCTGGAGATGTGCTCGCGGCCGGGGCCTATCACCTCCTCTCCAGCGATCGTGCTTCCGTCCTGATCGATGTCCGGACCCAGGCGGAATGGGGCTATGTCGGCGTTCCCGACCTGTCCGCCCTCGGCAAGACTGCGCTTTTTCTCGAGTGGCAAAGCTTCCCGGCCATGCAGGTCGACCCGGGCTTTGCAGCGCGCCTCACGGCCTGCTCGAGGCCGCCGGCGCCGGGCGCGACGCCCCCCTGCTTTTCCTTTGCCGGTCGGGCGCCCGCTCGCGACAGGCGGCGGTCGCGATGACCCAGGCGGGCTGGGCTCAATGCCTCAATATCTCGGACGGATTCGAGGGCCCGCTGGATCCCTGGCGCCACCGGAATCGTCGTCGGCGGCTGGAAGGCGGGAAACCTTCCCTGGGTCCAGACCTAGCCGTCGCCCGCCGCCAAGCGCTCCGCCGATGATCCCTTCCCTTTCTTTTGCACGAGTTCCGTCCATGGGCCTTCGTCATGAAATCCGTCGCCGTTTCCGTCGGAGGCCAACGCCGTCGGAGGTCCGCTGCTCGGGCAGTCCTGGCGACGTTGCAGCGAGCGGCTGCGCGCCGAGCTCGGCGACGACATTTTCAACAGCTGGTTCGGACGAATCGAGCTCGAGTCCGTGGCCGGCGGTCAAGCCCGCCTCTCCGTGCCGACGCGCTTCCTCAAAAGCTGGATCGACACGCATTACCTGGGCCCGATCACGGCCGCGCTCGCCTCCGAATTCGGCGCGCTCGCCCGCATCCTGGTTGTGGTCCGGTCGTCGGTTCGTCCGGATTCCCAGCCGTCCGGAGCGGCGATCTGCCAGATGCCGCCGCCCCGGCCCGTGGCGCTCGCCCCGAGCGGCGAAGGGCGGCCCTCGCCCGGCGCGCGCCGGGCGACCGCCCATCCGGCGCCGTCCGCCTCGGTCGACGCGCTGGTCGGCTCGCCGCTCGATCGCCGGCTGACCTTCTCGACCTTCCAGGTCGGGCGTTCCAACCAGCTGGCGTTCACGGCCGCCAAACGCCTCGCCGAGAGCCTCGGCGGCCCCGCCTCGTCGTTCTGCCCGCTGTTCATCCATTCGGCGGTCGGCCTCGGCAAGACCCACCTTTTGCAGGCGGTGGCGCACACCGCGGCCGCTCAGGGGCGCTCGGCGATCTATCTGACGGCCGAGAAGTTCATGTACGGCTTCGTCGCCGCCCTTCAGGCGCAGACCTCGATCGCCTTCAAGGAGCGGCTGCGAGCGATCGATCTCCTGATCTTCGACGATGCGCAGTTCCTGCAGGGCAAGACGATCCAGGCGGAATTCGGACACGCGCTGAATGCGCTGCTCGACGCGGGCCGTGAGGTCATCGTGGCGGCCGACCGGCCGCCGAACGATCTCGAGGCGCTCGACGAGCGCGTGCGCTCGCGCCTCGGCGTCGGCCTGTGCGTCGAGATCGGCGCCCTCGACGAGCCGCTGAGGGTGAATATCCTCGAGGCCCGGATCGCCGCGGCGCGCGCAATCGCAGCCGAGCTTCGAACTGTCGCCGGCGGTGCTGACCTTCGTCGCGCGCTCGATCCGCTCCAACGGGCGCGATCTCGAGGGCGCGGTCAACCGGCTGCTCGCGCATGCGACGCTGACCGGAGCGCCGCTGACGGTCGAGGCGGCGGAGGTCGCGATCCGCGATCTGATCCGCGCCCACGAGCCCAAGCGCGTCAAGATCGAGGACATCCAGAAGCTCGTCGCCACGCATTACAGCGTGTCGCGCGCCGACATCCTGTCTTCGCGCCGCACCGCGGTGGTGGTGAAGCCGCGGCAGGTCGCGATGTTCCTCGCCAAGACGCTGACCATGCGGTCGCTGCCGGAAATCGGCCGGCGGTTCGGCGGACGCGATCACACCACCGTCCTGCATGCGGTGCGCAAGATCGAGGCGCTGTCGCAGACCGACGGGGCGCTCCGCGAGGAGATCGAACTCCTGAAGCGGATGCTGCAGGATTGACGCCCGCTCGATGACGAGGCGCGCCGCTTGACCCTCGTGTTCAAGATCGTGGCGACGGACGAGTGGCGCGCGGCCGAACGCGCCGGCGTGTTCGAGGGCGCCGACGTCGATCGCGCCGACGGCTATATCCATTTCTCGACCGCCGAACAGGCGCCGGAGACGGCGGCGAAGTGGTTCGCCGGGCGCGACGACCTGACGCTTGGCGGCGGTCGACGGCGACGCGCTCGGGCCGGCGCTGCGCTGGGAGCCGTCGCGCGGCGGCGCGCTGTTTCCCCATCTTTACGGGCCGCTGCCGATCCGCGCGGTCGTGTGGTCCCGCCCGCTGCCGCTTGGGCCCGACGGCCGTCACGATTTCGGAGACTCTTAAGCGAGTGAGGGCGGCCGAGCTTTTCGAGCCCTTGGTCAAGCGCCTGCCGCCGGAAACCGCGCACCGCGCCGCGATCCTCGGCCTGAAGCTCGCCCCGCCCCTCGCCGGCCAAGCGCGCCGATCCGCGCCTCGCAGTCTCGGCCCTCGGCTTGGCGTTCCCCAACCCGCTCGGTCTCGCCGCCGGCTTCGACAAGAACGCCGAGGTTCCCAACGCGATGCTGCGGCTCGGCTTCGGCTTCGTCGAGGTCGGCACGCTGACGCCGCGCCCGCAACCCGGCAACGCCCGTCCGCGCCTCTTTCGCCTCAGCGAGGACGCCGCGGTCATCAACCGCTTCGGCTTCAACAACGCAGGGCTATGACCGCGCGCGGGCGCGTCTCGCGCGCCGTCCCGCAGGACTCCTCGGCGTCAACGTCGGGGCCAACAAGGACGCGGCCGACCGGATCGCCGATTACGCGCTCGGCGTCAAAACCTTCGCGGCCGTCGCCGACTATCTGACCATCAACGTCTCCTCGCCCAACACCCCAGGCTTGCGCGATCTGCAGCGCAGAGAGGCGCTCGATGCGCTGGTGGCCCGCGTCGTCGAAGCGCGCGACGAGAGCGGACCGCGCCGGCCGCTTCTGGTCAAGATCGCGCCGGACCTCGACGACCGCGCGCTCGACGACATCGTCGCGATCGCGCTCGCGAGAAAAATCGACGGACTGATCGTCTCCAACACCACGATCGCCCGACCGGCGACGCTGAGCTCGCGCTCACCGCGCCGAGGCGGGCGGCTTGTCGGGTCGGCCGCTGTTCGAGCCCTCGACCCGGCTGCTCGCGCGCGCCTATCTTGCGCTCGGCGGCGCTGTCGCGCTGATCGGATGCGGCGGCGTCGAGGACGCTCGGACCGCGCTCGCCAAGATCGAAGCGGGCGCGGACCTTGTTCAGCTCTACACCGCGCTCGCGCTCAAGGGCGTCGGCGTGGTCGCCGAGATCCTCGACGGACTTAAGCGCGCGCTCGACCAGCGGGGCGTCGCGAATCTCAGCCGCGCTGAAAGGCGTTCGGGCGCGCGAATGGGCGCAATCCTGACGGCGCAACTCTCGCGCCCGTTGCCGTTCGACCGCCGCATGGATTAGGCTTTCTGTCCCGCTCGGCCCATGGGGCCCAGCTCACGAGGAGACGCGCCTTGGCAAGCAACCTTCAGGTCCTGCTCGACCATCGTCCGACCGACAAGGTCTCGCCCGCGAACTTCCGCATCGTCGAGACGCCCGTGCCCGACCCCCGGCCCCGGGCAGGTGCTGGTGCGGCACACCTTCGTGTCGCTCGACCCGTATATGCGCGGCCGCTTGAGCGACGCGAAGTCCTACGCCAAGCCGCAGGAGATCGGCGCGGTGATGCAGGGCGGCGCGGTCGGGATTGTCGAGGCCTCCAACAATCCGCGGTTCAAGCCCGGCGACGCGGTCGTCGGCCATGGGCGGCTGGCAGCGCTATTTTCTCAGCGACGGAAGCGCGCTGAATGTCGTGGACGCCAAAAAAATCCCGATCCAGGCCTATCTCGGCCCGGTCGGCATGCCGGGCGTCACCGCCTGGTACGGCCTCAACCGGATCATCGCGCCGAAGGCCGGCGAGACGGTGCTGGTGTCGGCCGCGACCGGCGCTGTGGGCTCGGTCGTGGGCCAGCTCGCGCGTATCGCGGGCGCGCGCGCCGTCGGGATCGCGGGCGGCCCGGAGAAATGCGCCTACGCCGTCGAGGAGCTCGGCTACGCCGCCTGCGTCGACCACAAGTCGCCGCGCTTCGCCGAGGAGCTCAAGGCCGCGGTTCCGAACGGCGTCGACGGCCTGTTCGAGAACGTCGGCGGCGAGCCGTTCCAGCAGGCGCTGCGGCGTCTCAACGACTTCTCCCGGGTCGCCATTTGCGGCCTGATCGCGTCTTACGAGGGCGCGCCGACCGCGCTGCCCGACATGCGCATCTTCCTCGTCAAGCGCTTCAAGATCGAGGGGTTCATCGTCTCGGATCACTTGAACCTGTGGCCGCAGGCGATCGGCGAGCTCGCCGGCCATATCGCCGCCGGCCGCCTCAAGTGGCGGGAGACGATCCGCGACGGCATCGAGAACGCGCCGCAAGCGCTGGTCGATCTCCTGCATGGGCAGAACTTCGGCAAGATGCTGATCCGCGTGGATTGAGCAAAACTCAAAAGCGCTGAAGTGCTTGAGCCGTATTGAAATCCACAGGCTTTGGCTTTACCTGTCACCCCGCGCGCGGGAACAGCGGGCAGCGAGCGGGACGGCCTCCGGGCGATCCCGCGCGCGGCGACGCGTTCCCACGGCGACGGTCTCATGCGGACATGAAGCTCACCGACTGGCTCAGGCGAAACGGCGTCTCCCGCTCGGATTTCGCCCGGCGCATCGGCGTTTCGCCCGGCGCCGTGACGCTGATCTGCCGCGACGGCGGCGGCTGGCTGTCGCGCGAGACCGCCGAGCGGATCGTCGCCGAAACCGGCGGGCGCGGTCACGCCCAACGATTTCCTTCTCAACCCGCCGACGGCGCGAAAGGGGCACGACATGAACCATCCCGTCACCGAAGCCATCGAGGCGTTCGCCCGCGGCGAGATCGTCATCGTCACCGACGACGACGACCGGGAGAACGAGGGCGACATGATCGTCGCCGCCTCGCTGTGCACGACCGAGAAGATGGCGTTCATCATCCGCAACGGCTGCGGCATCGTCTGCGCGCCGCTGACCGCGACCGACGCCCGGCGGCTCAATCTGCCGCCGATGGTGGCGGCGAACGACGCCCCGCTCGGCACCGCCTTCACCATCTCGGTCGACGTCAAGCACGGGCATCACCACCGGCATCTCGGCCGAGCAGCGCTGCAACACGGTGAGAGCGCTGGCGAACGGCAACATGGGCGCGAGCGACTTCGCCCGTCCGGGCCACGTCTTCCCGCTGATCGCGAAGGAGGGCGGCGTGCTGATGCGCTCGGGCCACACCGAGGCCGCGGTCGACCTCTGCGCGCTCGCCAACCTGCCCCCGGTCGCGGTCATCTGCGAACTCGCCAACGACGACGGCACCGTCATGGTCGGGCCGCAGATCGCCGACCTTCGCCGACAGGAACGGCCTCAAGCGCATTTCGGTCGCCGATCTCATCGCCTACCGGCAGGGGCGCGAGAAGCTGGTCGAGCGCGTGGCGACGTTCCCCGTCCAGACGCCGATCGGCGAGCTTCAGGGCTACGCCTACCGCACGCCGCTTCGATCAGGTCACGCATTTCGCCTTCGTGCCACGGGTCCGGTCGGCGACGGGCGCGGCGTGCCGGCGCGGCTTCATCGCTGCGATATCGTCAACGACGTTTTCGGCGGCGGGTCGATCCCCAAGGTGCTGCAGCGCTTCCAGGAGGAGGGACGCGGGGTGCTCGTCTATCTGCGCGACGGGTCGGCGGGCGTGCCGGCGAATTTCGGCGGGCGCGGAGCCCGACGGTTCCGACGGAGCGCGCGCGCGGCAGTGGCGGGAGGTGGGCCTCGGCGCCCAGATCCTGCGCGACCTCGGCGTGACCTCGATCCGGCTCAGGACCAACCATCCCCGCACCTATGTCGGCCTCTCCGGCTTCGGCATCGAGATCGCGTCGGTCGAGCCGATCGAGGGCTGAGGGAAGCGGCCGCCAAAAGCGCGCCGGCGGGTGAAAAGCGGATCGAGCGGCGACGACCTCGAACCTTGCAACGGCGTCGCCGCCGCATGAGCGCGCTGTCGCCGATTTGCAATGTTTCTAAATTGAAAACGCTACAAAATCGGGCCGCCATTCTTGTCGGAGGCCTGGGGCGGAGCTAGGCAAAGGTCGTCCGGCGCCCCTTTCGAAGACGGTCGGCGTGAATTCGGCTGCCGGGCTCGCGCCCAGCAGGACGCAAGGAGCCACCTCATGCCGTTCAATCGTCTCCGGCCTCGAATCCATCGCACGGGTCGCGGCCGGCTTCTCGCGGTCCTGCTCGCCGCGTCGGTACTGGCGACGTCGGCGACGATTTCGGCGGGCGCGGCCGCCCTGACGGTTTACTCGGCGCAGCACGAGCAGACGGTCGACCTGCTGACCAAGGCGTTCACCAAGGAAACCGGCATCGAGGTCAAGGTCCGCAGCGGCGAAGCGCCCGAGCTTGCGAGCGAACTGGTGAAGGAGGGCGCGTCGTCGCCGGCGGACGTCTTCTTCACCGAAAACTCGCCCGAACTCGAGCTTCTGTCGGAAAAGGGTCTTCTGGCCAAAGTCGCGCCGGCGACCCTCGCGAGCGTTCCGGCGGCCGACAGCGGCCCGAACGGCGATTGGGTCGGCGTTTTCGCCCGGGAGAACGTGCTCGCCTACAACAAGGGGCTGGTCAAGGAGGCGGACTTGCCCCCGTCTCTCCTCGACCTCGCCAAGCCCGAATGGAAGGGCAAGGTCGCGATCGCCCCGACCGATGCGGATTTCCTGCCGCTGGTCGGCGCCGTCGTCGCGCTCAAGGGACGCGCCGCGGCCCTGGATTGGCTGAAAGGCCTTCGGGAGAACGCGGCGCTCTTCGACGACGACGAGGGTGTCGTCGCAGCGGTCGAGCGCGGCGCCTCGGCGATCGGGATCATCAACAACTACTATTGGGCGCGGCTGCGCATGGAGACGGGCGCCGACAAGACCAAGAGCGCCATCCATCACTTCTCCGGCGGCGACGTCGGCGGGCTTGTGAACGTCTCCGGGGCGGCTGTGCTGAAGGCCTCCCACAATCAGGCCGCGGCGCAGAAATTCCTCGCCTTCCTCGTCAGCAAGCCGGCGCAGGAACTGGTGTCGCACCTCGACATCACCTTCGAATATCCGCTGGCGTCAGGCGTCGCGGCGAATCCGGCGCTCAAGCCGATGGCGGAGCTGTCGCCGCCCTCGATCACGCTCAAGCAGATCGGCGACGATCGCGACGCGGCGCAATTGCTGCGCGAAGCCGGCCTCATCTGATGGCCCTGACGGCGAGCGCGATCGAGGCGGTCGCCGCGAACGGCGGCCTTTCCGGCCGCCGCGCCCGGCCGCCGGTCGCGCTTGTCGCAGCCGCGGTCGCCGGCGCCGCGCTCGTTCTGCTGCCGATCCTCTACACGCTCGTGCAGGCGAGCGCCGTCGACGGGAGGGACGCCGTCGCGCTCCTCTTTCGTCCGCTCGTCGGCGCGCTTCTCGTCAACACGCTTTCGCTCGTCGTCTCGGCGTCGCTGGCGACCGCGCTGATCGGCGTCGGGGCGGCGTGGATCATCGAGCGCACCGACCTCCCTGGGCGGAAAGTCTGGTCCTTGCTGATGGTTGCGCCGTTAGCCGTTCCACCCTTCATCACCAGCTACGCCTGGGTGTCGATCAGCAACAGCTTTCAGGACTTCGCCGGGGCGCTGCTGGTCGTGACCTTCTCGTATTATCCGCTTGTCTATCTGCCCGTCGCCGCCGCCTTGCGCGGGCTGGATCCCGCCCTCGAGGAGACCGCGCGTTCCCTTGGCGAGGGCGCGTGGGGATGTTTCCTGCGGGTCGTCGCGCCCCAGCTTCGACCGGCGCTGTTGGGCGGCGTGCTGCTGGTCGCCCTCGACGCGCTGACCGAATTCGGCGCCTTCGCGCTGCTGCGCTTTCGAACCTTCACCACCGAACTCTACGCCCAATATCGCATCGGGCTCGACGGGCCGGAAACGTCGCTGCTGGCGCTGGTGCTCGTGGGGCTTTGCCTGGCGCTGCTCGTCGCCGAGCTACGGGTCCGCGGTCGGGCGCGCTACGCGCGCGTCGGCGCCGGGACGAGACGCCTCGGCGCGCCGCTGCGCCTCGGTTGGAGACGCGCGCCCGTTCTCTGTCTTCTGCTGGCGCTCGTCGCAGCGACGCTTGGCGTCCCGGTCGGCATGGTCGTCTATTGGCTCCTTCAGCACGCCCAGGCGGCCACCTCGCCCGTCGCCCCATCGCTGCCGGCGCTTGTCTCCGCGACGCTGAACTCCGTCGGCTACGGGCTGGCCGGCGCGGCCGCCGCGCTCGTGATCGCGACCCCGATCGGATATCTCGCCGTGCGATATCCCGGCCGCTGGACGACGCTCATCGAGCGCGCAGCCTATCTCGCGCAAGGCGCGCCGGGCATCGTCGTCGCGCTCGCGCTGATCTCGCTGACGGTCCAGTTCGCGCCCCTGCTCTATCAGAGCCTGCCGCTGCTCGCGCTGGCTTATGCGATCCTGTTTCTCCCGCTCGCGCTCGTCAGCATCCGCGCCGCCTTGTCTCAGATTCCGCAGCGATTCGAAGAGGTCGCGCGGTCCTTGGGCGGGAACGGCCTCTCGGTCGCAATCCGGGTCGTCCTGCCTCTGGCGGCGAGCGGAATCGGGGCCGGAGCGGCGATGGTCTTCATCTTCGTGTCGACGGAATTGACTGCGACGCTGCTCCTTTCGCCGGCGGGCGCGCGAACGCTGGCGACGGAGGTGTGGGCGAACACGTCGTCGCTCGCCTACGCGGCGGCCGCGCCTTTTGCGGCTCTGATCCTCTGCCTGTCGTTTGCGTTCACATGGCTCTTCGCCAACCGCCTCGGCAAGGCGGCTTTCGACGGCTGGAGCTGACGATGGCGCGCCTCTCCGTCACGCAGCTCACGAAGACCTTCGGCGGCAAGCCCGTCCTGAAGGGCGTGGACCTCGAAGTCTGCGCGGGCGCGCTCGTCGCGGTCCTCGGCTCTTCCGGCAGCGGCAAGACCACCCTGCTGAGGCTGATCTGCGGCTTCGAGCGCGCCGATTCTGGCGGGGTCGAGATCGACGGACGCATCGTGACCGGCGCTGGCGTCCATGCGCCGCCCGAGCGGCGCCGGATCGGCTATGTCGCCCAGGAGGGATCGCTCTTCCCGCACCTCACGGTGTTCGACAACGTGGCTTTCGGCTTGCCTCGGTCGGAGCGGCGCGCCCGCGCCCGGATCGAGGCGTTGCTGGCGAGCGTCGGCCTCCCGGCCGCCTACGCCGACCGTGCTCCTCACCAGCTCTCGGGAGGCGAGCAGCAGCGTGTGGCGCTGGCGCGCGCGCTCGCCCCGGGCCCGAAGCTGGTGCTGCTCGATGAGCCGTTCTCGTCGCTCGACGCGGCGCTGCGGGTCGAGACGCGCCAGGCGGTGGCGACCGCCTTGGCGGCCTCCGGCGCGACCGCCCTGCTCGTGACCCACGACCAGTCGGAAGCCCTCGCCATGGGTTCCGAAGTCGCGGTGCTGCGTGACGGAGTCCTCGCCCAGATCGCCACGCCTGAAACGCTCTATCGCCAGCCGGTCGACGCGGCGATGGCGCGGTTTGTCGGCGAAGCCGTGATCTTGCCCGGCGCCGTCACGGCGGACTTCGCGACCTGTGCGCTCGGCCGCCTGCCGCTCGCGCGTCCGGTCCCGGACGGGCCCGCCGACGTGATGGTGCGGCCCGAGCAAATTCGCTTCGTCTCGACGCCCAACGCGGAGGCGCCGCGCGCCCGCGTCGTCGCGGTCACCTTTTTTGGACAGGACGCCAGCGTGCGCCTCGCGCTCGTCGGGGGGCAGGAAGCGATCGCAAGCCGCGTCCCAGGCCACCGCGCGCCGAGGCCGGGCGACGAGGTTCGCCTCAGCATCGAGGGCACAGTGATGGCCTACCCGCGCGCGGTGTCCGATGGGCGCTCGCTAATCGCCGCGCCTCGCTCCGCCGCGCCATTTTCCGCAAACCCGCTGAGCGTCGCGGCGCTCGGAATCAAGGAGAGCCTGCCATGACGATGCGGAACCCGAGGATCAGCGCGCTCTTGCGGAGCGCCGTCTGCGCGAGCGCGTTCGCTGCGGCGCTGTGTCCTTGCGCCGCGGCCCTCGCCGCACAACCGGGCGCCTTTCTGGACGGGATTCACCGCCAGACGACGCTGACGACGACCGTCCCCGACAACGGCGACCAGAACCCTTACGCGATCGTCGTCGCTCCCGTTTCCGCAGGCGTCGTCCAGAAGGACGACGTTCTCGTCACCAACTTCAACAATGACGGCAACCTGCAAGGGCTCGGCACGACAATCGTCTCCTTTACCCCGACGACCAAGACGCTGACGACCTTTGCCTTGCTCCCGCGCAACCTCCCGGGGTGTCCGGGCGGGGTCGGGCTGACGACGGCGATGACCATGCTCAAGTCGGGCTGGGTGATCGTCGGCAGCGCTCCGAGCGCGGACGGAACGACGGGGACCAAGGGGCCGGGCTGCCTGATCGTTCTCGACGGGAACGGAAAAGTCGCGAGCGTGATCGCCAACGACGGGATCAACATGCCCTGGGGCAACCTTGCGGTTCTCGACGAGGGCGACAGCGCGACGATCTTCGTCAGCAACACCGGTTTCGGCGTTGGGTCTCCCGACGGCGATCCCCGGGTCGTCAGCGAGCAGACCGTCGTCCGCCTCAAGTTCGCGATCAAGGACGGCCAGCCCCCGCAGGTCGTGAGCCAGACCGTCGTCGGCAGCGGCTTCGGGGCGCAGCCGAACAAGGACGCCTTCGTGGTCGGGCCCACGGGCCTCGCGCTCGGGCCCGACGGGACGCTTTACGTCTCGGATGCGACCGGCAACCGCATCACCGCGATCTGGGACGCGCTCACCCGCGATCACAGCGCGGGCGTCGGCCGGACTGTCACCAAGGACGGCCTCTTGCAAACGCCGCTAGCGCTGGCGACCGCGCCGAACGGCCACCTTCTGGTGACCAACGCCAAGAATGGTCAGGTCGTGGAAATTGATCCGGCGAGCGGCGAGCAGATCAAGGCTCGCTGGATCGATCCGAACAAGGCGCAGAAGCCGCCTGGCAGCGGCGATCTGTTCGGCATCGCGATGACGCCCGCCGGCGACGGTTTCTACTTTGTCGAGGACGAGAACAACACGCTCGTGTTGGCGAAATGACCTGCCCTTTTTCCGGACCGCGAACCGGACCGTCGCGTCGCGGACTTCTGGTCGGCGCCGGGGGCGCGCTGGCGAGCGTCGGCGCGGGCGCGGTCGCCCGCGCCGCGACGCTCGCCCCTCAGGAGCCGGCCGCGCTCGCCGAGCCGTTTTTCGGCCCGCATCAGGGCGGGATCGCCACGCGCCAGCAGAGACATTCTTACTTCGCCGCGTTCGACTGCCTCGCCAAGACCCGCGACGGGCTGACCGGGATGTTGCAGCTCTGGACCCATGGCGCAGCGCGGTTGTGCGCCGGGGACACGGCGGGCGATCTGGGCAGTGACCTGTCGGTCGAGGGGCCGGACGGGGGTTCTGCGCTCGGCCTCTCGCCCTCCCGGCTGACCATCACGTTCGGCTTCGGTTCGGGCCTCTTCAGCAAGGACGGAACGGATCGATTTGGCCTCGCAGCGAAGCGACCGGCCGCCTTGGTCGACATGCCGAAGTTCAACGGCGATCAGCTGGAAGCGGCGCTGACTGGCGGCGACCTGTCGGTTCAGGCCTGCGCCGACGATCCCATGGTGGCGTTTCACGCCGTCCGGGAGCTCGCGCGCCTGTCCTACGGTCTGGCGCAGTTCCGCTGGGCGCAGCAGGGTTTTCTCCCGGATTCGCCGGCCGACCAGACGGCGCGGAACCTGATGGGATTCAAGGATGGCACCAACAATCCGCGCGATCGCGCGACGAACCCGACGCCAGACAGCCCGCGAAACTTCGACGAAGTGGTCTGGGTGGACGACGAAGGCCCCAACTGGATGCAGGGCGGCAGCTACGCGGTGACGCGTCGAATCCGCATCTCGCTCGAGCATTGGGACCGCTCCGAGGTCGACTTTCAGGAGCAGGTGATCGGCCGGCGCAAATACTCGGGCGCGCCGATCGGCAAAGCGAATGAACGCGACTTTCTCGACCTCGATCGGGCCGATGGGGACGGCAATCCGGTGATCGCCGACAACGCTCATGCGCGGCTTGGAGCGGCGGCGACCAACGCCGGCGCGCAGATTTTCCGCAGGCCCTATTCCTACAACGACGGGATTCGGTTCACCGCGGAGCGATGGCCGCCCTGGCGCCAAGGCATGATGTATGACGCCGGCCTGTTCTTCCTCTGCTACCAGCGCGACCCGAGGCAGGGGTTCATCAAGATCTACGACAACATGGCCAAGCTCGACGCCCTGAACCAGTTCACAACGCACACGGGCAGCGGGCTGTTTGCATGTCCGGGCGGGATTGCCGAGGGCGAATACGTAGGGCAGAATTTATTCGTGTAATTGCTTCCGATTTGAAGCGGCCGGAGCAAAACCTTGACAAGAACAAACAACGAACGCATAATGACGGCATAGGGCGAGGTCGGGCTGACATGGAGCGTCTACATCATTGGAAAGGTCCGATGCGCGGGACGGCGGGGCGCGCTGTGGAGATCGGTTGCGGGCAGCCGAGCGCCACCTGCCAGTCGACGCGCGTCGATCCTTTCGCCCGGAGGGTCCATGACGTCGGACAATACAATGAATAGGAATCCGTCAGGGTTCGGAAGAAGGCGGAGGCGCGGAGTTGGGCCCGCTGCCCGACGTCGCCGTCGCGCGGCGCGCAAGGGAGGTGCTTACGATTTGAAATCATTGGCGTGCGTAAAGTGTTGCGCGACTTCCGGCTTCTCCGGGCAAGCGCCGCGGGCGTCGGACCCTTGAAATCGGAGGCGCCGAAGAATTCGCGCGGAGACGCCTCACCCCTCCATCAGCGTCGTCACGTGGGCGGCGACCGAGCGGGCGAGGCCCTCGAGATCGTAACCGCCTTCGAGCACCGACACCACGCGGCCGCCGCAATGCTTCTGGGCGAGTTCCATCAGCTTGCGGGTGGCCCAGACGAAGTCGGCCTCGACCAGATTGAGATTGCCGAGGGGGTCATGGCGATGGGCGTCGAATCCCGCGGAGATGATCACGAGGTCAGGAGCGAAGTCGTCGATGCGCGGCAGGATCGCCACCTCCATCGCCTCGCGGAACGTGTCGCCGGCGTCGCCCGCCCGAAGCGGCGCGTTGACGATCTGGTCGTGCTCGCCGCGCTCGCTGATCGCCCCGGTGCCGGGATAATTGGGCATCTCGTGGGTCGACGTGTACATCACGTGCGGGTCGCTCCAGAAGATATGCTGGGTGCCGTTGCCGTGATGAACGTCGAAATCCATGATCGCGACCCGCTCAGCCCCATAGACCGCGCGCGCGTGGCGGGCCGCGACGGCGGCGTTGTTGAAGAAGCAGAAGCCCATCGGGGTCGCCATTTCGGCGTGATGGCCCGGCGGACGGGTTGCGACAAAGGCGTTGCGGACCTTGCGGGTCATCACCTCGTCGACCGCGAAAGTGGCCCCGCCGGCCGAGCGGAGCGCCGCCTCGAAGGTGCCGGGCACATCGACGTATCCTGGTCGATCGCCACATGCCCTTGCGCGGGCGTCGCCGAGCGGATCGCCTCGATGTAGTCGAGCGGATGCACGCGGGCGATCGCCGCAATCTCGGCGCGGGGCGCGGCGTCGCGCGCCAGCATCTGAAACACCTCGCTTTCGAGCGCGCGGTCGACCGCGCGAATCCGGTCGGGGCGCTCGGGATGGCCCTCGCCCATGTCGTGCGCGAGGCACGCGGGGTGGCTGATCAGCAGTGTTGTCAATCTGGCATCCTACCCGGGCAGACGCGTTTCCCCATCCTTCGGCACTTTCCCGCCAAAGGCGGCTCTTGTCCACAAGTCCAACGATTCAACGTGGGACGGGTTCCGGCGTGCAGGTCAGTCGCTTGGCTTCGGCCTCGGCCTCGGCGCTGAGGCCCGGCAACTCGCTGAACACGCGAACCATCACATAACCCTCACGCTCCGGCGCCGCAATGCGCAAGTCGCGCGAAGGACTTTCTTCGTCATCGCCCGCGGCCAGAGAGCGGACATCGTCGGGAGTCGCGAGGACGGCTTCGATCGCTCCGTGCGCGCCAGCCTTGTCGGTCAGGGCGTAGAAGGCGAGACCGCGGCGCGTATGGAAGGACATCGAGGAGAAGGCGCGGCCGGTCGGCGCGCGGACCCGGATCGGCCCCGCGCCGAGGTCGTACCGGCAGAATGCCGCAGCCACGGCCGGATCGGCATAAGGCAGCAGCCGCCGGGAGGGATCTGAGGGCGGCAAAGCCACGGTTTCGTCGACCCGGCCCATGCCGGAAATTCTTGCATAGGCGTCGCGGGTCGCGACCCATGGCGCCGCGAGGATCACGACGAAATGCACGATCCCCGCGAGACACGCCGCCGAGGCGGCGACAATCAGGATGGCGCTCAAGGCCGACCTCGCCCTCATGGGCAGCCGACCCGCTTGATCCGCGGCAGCGTGGCCGGATCGATTGCGGCCGCCGTGGCCCCGAGCGGCGAATCGTAGAGTCTGAGCGCCAGCGCGAAGGGGCCGGGCGCGCCGATCGGCAGCCAGTCGCCCGGCTGAACCTCCGCCGCCGCCGTGATGACGAAGTCGCCCGAGCCGGCGCGAAGGATCTCCGACGACCGGAAGCCATAGCGGTCGGCCGCGTTGGCGACCGGGAAGCCTTGCGGGTCCGTGAGGCTCAAGGTCCAGTAACGCGCGGCGGGCGCGCGGGGGCCGATCTGATAGACGCAGTGGGCGTCGAGGGGACGTCCGTCGTCGTCGTCGCGGGCGATCAGCTGCAGCCCCTCGCCGATCGCGAGCGGGATCTCGCCGCTCTTTGCGAGCCGGGCGCGGGTGTACGGGATCGGCTTCGATCGAACCGGCATGAGCCTCGATCGACCAGGCGCCGAGCCTCACCCGATCGAACGGGCTCAGATGGGACAAAGCGAAAGCGCTGCTGGTCAGGCCGATGACCACCCCCAATACGCCAACGATGACAATTCCGACGAAATCCGCCACGCGACGCCGATCCCCGTGAGGCGGCCGACAAGGCGCGCCGGCCAGACAATGTCAAGACGGTCTGAGCCTAAGGCGACCCGACCGCGCCGAGCGATACGGCTGGCGCGGATGGCGTCGTCTTCGGATCGGCTTCAGGTCCGAGCGAAACCGAGCAGTCTTGAGAGCGCCGTCCGCGCGAGTTCGCGAATGGCGAGGACTGCCCGGGTCGCCGCCGGCGAGAGCGCAATTGGGGGAGGCGCGGCGCCTGCGTCTCGGGGCGCCTTCGCCGGTGCCTGCGCGGCCGGGCCGTTCTGGGCCGGAGGCGGGGGAGCCACGCCGAACGGCGGTTTCAGTTCCAGGCCGCGATGAGCGAACACCATGATCTCCCGCCAGGTCATCGCCGGCAGTATGCCGCCGGTCAGGTTCTCCATCGGCGCGTTGTCGTCGTTGCCGAACCAAACGCTGCCGACAAGGTTACCGGTGAAAGCGTTGAACCAGGCGTTGGTCGAATTGTTGGTCGTGCCGGTCTTGCCGGAAATGACCAGCCCGGGAATCTGGGCTGCGCGCCCGGTTCCCTCCGTGACGACATGGGTCATGATTTCGTTCATCTCCGCGACCTTGTCCGCCGGTAAGACCCGCGTCGGCGGCCCACTGTCGGCGGCATGGGAATAGACGAGCTTCCCCGCAGCGTTGCGGACTTCCACCGCCGCATAAGGCGTGATGCGCACGCCGCCGCTTGCCAAGGTCGCGTTTGCGGCGACCATGTCGATCATTTTGACCTCGTCAGCGCCAACCGGCAGCGACACGGTGTCGACGAGCGGCGTCGTCACCCCCATAGCCCGAGCTGTTTGGACGATCTTCGAGCGCCCGAGCGCGGCGATCCGGGCTAGGTGATAGGGCTGCTTGGGCGGCCAATAGACTTCGCCGATCTTGATGGACATGCGGATCGCGGCAGTATTGAGCGACTCGGCCAGGGCCCGATAGAGCGGGAGAATGCCTGCACTCTCGCCGTGGTAGTTGTGGACGCAATAGTCGCCGATGCAGACGCTCGAGGCGTCAATCGGCGTGTCACCGTGAAACTTACCGGTGAGCAAAGCGGTCATGTAGACAAAGATCTTGAAGGACGAACCGGGCTGGCGCTCCGCGTCCGTGGCTCGATTAAACTGGCTCGCGCCATAATCACGTCCTCCGACCATCGCACGCACCAAGCCATCTGTCGTCGCGACGACGGCCGCCGCCTGATGGGCATGGTAAGCAGGCGCCTTATCGCGCAGCATGGTTTCGATCGACTCCTCCGCCTTCGCCTGCAGCGCGCTGTCGAGACCCGTTCGCACCGTCAACGTGCGGTCGCTGCCGAGCTTGCCGGTCGCGGCGAGCGCCTTGACCTCCGCATAGGCGAAGTCGAGGTACCAGTCCGGGCTGTCGTGCGGCGGACGATCGACCGGAGTCGCGGGATTGCGCCGTGCGGCATAGACCTGTCCCTCAGTCATGAAGCCCGCATCGACGAGATTGCTGAGAACGTCGTTGGCGCGGGCGCGAGCCGCCGCGAGATCGACGAGCGGCGAAAACTTGGTCGGCGCCTTGAAGAGGCCCGCGAGCATCGCCGCCTCGGCAAGATCGATGTCGCGCGCCGACTTGCCGAAGTAGGTCTGCGCCGCCGCCTCGACCCCAAACGCGCCGGCGCCCATGTACGCGCGATCGAGATAAAGCTTGAGGATTTCCTTCTTTGACAGATGGAACTCGAGCCAAACCGCGAGGTAGGCCTCCTTGATCTTGCGCTGAATGGACCGCTCGTTGCTGAGGAATAGGTTTTTGGCGAGTTGCTGCGTAATTGAGGAGCCGCCCTGCACGACGCCAGACGCTCTGGCGTCTACGGTAAGCGCGCGGAACGTTCCAATTACATCGATGCCAAAGTGGTTGAAAAACCGTCGGTCCTCGGTCGCGATCACCGCTTTCACGAAGTAGTCGGGCAGATCCTCGAACCGCACGGCCTCGTCGCGATTGACGCCGCGCTTGCCGACCTCAACTCCGTAGCGGTCCTGAAACGTGACGGCCAGATCGCTCCGGGCCAGCCGATCCTCATCGGCGGTTTCCCGAAAAGCGGGGAGGGCCAAAGACAAGGCGACCAGGAGTCCCGCCAGTCCGAGCGTCAAAGCCTCGCAGGCAAGTTCGACTGCGACCCGCGGCGCGCCGGACAGATGCAGCCTGTCGGAGGCTTCGTCGATCGCCTCAAGGACGCCGAGCGCCTTCCGCCCCGCGGCGAACATGGTCGAATCGATGAAAGCGTCGAGTGCGAGCAAGACCCGCGACGTCGCCGCCGATGCTTCCGCTATTCGTCGCCTCAACGCCACGCCCTCAAATTTGGCCGCCGATCGGATCGCACGTATAAATGAAAGACTTAACATAGGGGCCGTGGCGCACTAAAGGGAGTCCGCCAGGCGGCGAAATCGCCCGCGGAGTGACGGGCGACCCTTGGGACACGAGCCGGCAAAGATGAAGAACGAGCTCCCGAAAGCAACGCCGTTCTGGAAGACCAAGTCGCTCGATGGGATGACCGTCGCCGAATGGGAGAGCCTTTGCGACGGCTGCGCACGCTGCTGTCTCGTGAAGCTTGAGGACGAGGACACCGGCGCAATTCACTTTACCGACATCGGCTGCACGCTGCTCGACGCCAAGACCTGCCGATGCCGCGACTATCGGCGCCGTAGCCGCCGGGTTCCCGACTGCGTCAGGCTGACGCCTGGGGTTGTTCGCACATTGAGCTGGCTGCCTGTCACCTGCGCCTACCGGTTGGTTTCGGAAGGCAAGGACCTGCCGGAATGGCATCCGCTCGTCTCCGGTTCGCTCTCAAGCGTCCATCAGGCCGGGGTTTCCGTCCGCGGCCGTGTGTTCGCCTCCGAAGACGATCTTGCGCAGGAGGCCTGGCCGGAAAGAATCGTGCTCTGGCCAAATCGGCCGCCGCGACGGAAGCAAGGGCCCGACGTGGCCTGACACTACGGTCGCTGCCATCCTATCGGCTATGCCGGACCCGCGCCCTCCTATCGGCCTTATCCTTACGCCCGACCCTATCCGCACTGTTGGTGGCAAGGCGGGGTGCGCGTCTGCCGGTAAATTTATGCCACGAAAAGTTGAAGGCCGTCGCAATCTGGCAGCCTCCGCGACACATCCTCATGCCGCGGCGCTCGGCCGAGCTTTCAGCGATTCATGCCACCGGTTCAAATGCTCCAGCTCGGGCGGGATCGCGAGCCGCGCTGGCCTGGCGAAGTCCAGCGACACCAGCCCTGTGATGTCGGCGACGGTGAATCGCCCACCTGCTATGAACGGCCGGTCACGCAGAACGTCGTCGAAGATCATCATGTTGCGCAACGCGCGAGGTCGGTTGGCGGCCGCCCAGTCGGCGACCTGCGGGTCCTCCATCTTCGACATATGCGGATGCGAGTGGCGGAAGACCTGCGCGATCGGCAGCAGCAGATGCCACTCGACCCGCCGTTGCCACATCTCGATCATCGCACGTTCGAGCGGAGTCGCGCCGAAGAGGTTCGGTTCGGGATGCAACTCCTCCATATAGCGACAGATCGCGATCGATTCTCCGATCACGGTGCCGTCGTCGAGCTCCAGGGCCGGAATCACCTGAAACGGATTGACGGCGGAGTACTCAGGTTTCTTGTGCTCGAGTCCGGCGAGATCGACTTCGACTCGAGGAATCGCCACGCCCTTCTCCGCAAGAAAAACGCGCACACGCCGTGGGTTCGGCGCGGAATTGGAATTATAGAGTTTCATCGGTCCCTCCCACCGCAGCCTTCGGGTTAGCTTAAAAGATTCGAGATGGAAAATCCTCCGCAACGGCGCATCCGTCAGCCGCTCGTTAATTCTTTGGACAGCATAATCCGACCGTGCGTTGCGGTGCGTGCCGAGTGCCATGAGCGAATCGAGAGCAGAGAGCGGAGCAGGCGAACGGCGGGATCCGAATGTCGCAGCGCGCCGCCGCAGGATGAGCCTCGAGCTCAGGCGCGCCCGCCAAATTCTGACCGGACCCGAGGCGGCGCCCGCCCATTCGGTGGGAATGATACGGCTGTTTGCCCGGATCCATCGCACCGCGGCCCCTATGCTCGGCCTCGTCGCGTTTGGGACCGCCGCAATCGCGTTGCGCCTGATCGGCGCCGCGGCGCTCGCGACCTGGGCGGTGTTCATCGGTTGCGCCATCGCCCTCGTTTACGCGCTGCCGCTTGCATTTCTCGACAATGGCGAGGCCGACAAAAGCGCGGGAGCGTGGCGGCGCAAGTTCGTTCTGGCCACAGCCTTCTGCGGATCCGCGTGGACCTATCTCATTGTCGCGCTCCTGCGGTCGGCCGAGCCTGACGCCCCGGCTTTCGCCATGCTCGTCATGCTGCTGGCGTCTACGGTCATGTCGCTGCTGGCGGCGACGATCCCGGCGGCGTTTGTCGCCGGCATGCTGCCGATGATCGTCGGCGTGATCCTCGCCTGGTCGGCGCGCTTGCAAAGCCCGGCGCTGCCGGCCGCCGCCATGACCATCGGGACGATCGGCTATTTCCTCGTCGTCGTCCAGCGCCTGCACGCGGCCGCCGCCCGCAACGTCTCGCTTCAGGCGGAGAAGGATTCGCTCATCGCCGAGCTCGAGCAGGCCAAGCTCAACTCGGACGAGGCGCGACGACGGGCCGAGGGCGCAAACCTCGCGAAATCGCGCTTTCTCGCAACGATGAGCCATGAGCTGCGCACCCCGCTCAACGCCATTCTCGGCTTCTCGGAAGTGATGAAGGGCGAGCTTTTCGGGCCGCACGGCGTTCCCGCCTACAAGGAATACTCCAACGACATCCACGTCAGCGGCCAGCATCTCCTGATGCTCATCAACGAGATCCTCGACCTGTCGCGGGTCGAAGCCGGGCCGGTACGAGCTGAAGGAGGAGCCGGTGTCTCTGCCTGACGTCGTGCAGGACTGCTGCCGGCTCCTCTCGATGCGCGCCAAGAGCCGCAATCTGACCATCACGGAGCAGCTGGACCCGGACCTGCCGCGCATCTGGGCGGACGAGCGCGCGGTGCGGCAGGTCACGCTCAATCTCCTGACCAACGCGATCAAGTTCACGCCGCAGGGCGGCGCGGTCGCGATCAAGGTCGGGTGGACCGGCTCCGGCGGACAGTATGTGTCGATCAAGGACACCGGCCCCGGCATTCCGCCGGAGGAGATTCCCGATCGTCCTCTCGTCGTTCGGCCGCGGATCGCTGGCGCACAAGAACGCCGAGGAGGGAACCGGGCTCGGGCTGCCGATCGTCAAGGGCCTGGTCGAACTTCACGGCGGCCAGTTCCGGCTGACCTCCAAGGTTCGGCAAGGGACCGAGGCGGTGGTGATCTTTCCGCCCGAGCGGGTGATGAACGCGCTGGCGGCGCTCGATCCCGACCCGCCGCCCGAACCGCCCGAGCCGCGGCTTCGCGGTTTTCGACGCAAGCGGACCGACCCGGCCCAGGCGGCGTGAGGCTCAGGTCGACGCTTTCTCGCCGAAGCCGGCGGCGTCGAGGGCGAGATGCACCTTGTTCTGGAAGCTCGCGTCCTGGCCTTCGACGAGCAGCGGCGCGGCGTCGGCGACTGCACGACAGACGGCGTCGACCCAGCCCGCCTCCGACTTGGCGAAGTCGCTGAGCACGATAGTTGTGCACCAGCGCCTTGTCGCCGGGATGGCCGATGCCGAGCCGGACGCGCCGGTAGTCGTTGCCGACATGGGCGCTGATCGAGCGAAGGCCGTTGTGCCCGGCGTTGCCGCCGCCGACCTTCACCCGGACTTTGGCGGGCGCGAGGTCGAGCTCGTCGTGAAGGACGGTGAGCGCGCTGGCGTCGAGCTTGTGGAAGCGCAGCGCCTCGCCGACGCTGCGGCCGGATTCGTTCATGAAGGTCTGCGGGGCGAGCAGAATGACGCGCTCGCGCCCGAGGACGCCTTCGGACGCGAGGCCGGAGAAGCGGGCGCGAAACGGCGCGAAGCGATGCGCGGAGGCGATCGCCTCGAGCGCCATGAAGCCGATGTTGTGGCGATTGCGCGATAGCGCGCGCCGGGATTGCCGAGTCCCGCAATGACCAGCATGGGGCCCCTCGATCGGACGCGCGCCGCGAGACGCCCCTTCCGCGCGGCAGCGGAAGGGAGCGGTCGCGTCTTACTTCTTGGCGGCGGGCTTGGCCGCGGCGGCAGGCTTCGCAGCGGCCGGCGCGCCCTTCGCCGCAGCGGCCGGCGCGCCCTTGGCGGGCGGCGGCGGCGGCCGGAGCGGCGGCGGCGGCGGCGGCGGCCGCGGACGGCTCTTCCGCCATCACGGTCGGGGGCACGATGGTCACGACCGTCAGGTCCGACTTGGTCGAAACCGCCTTGCAGCCTTCCGGCAGCTTGAGCGACGAGACGTGCACCGAATCGGCGAAGTCGAGGCCGCCGAGGTCGACCGTGATCGCCTCGGGGATCGCATCGGCCGGCGCCAGAACCTCGATCGTGTGCAGCACGAGGTTGACGGTTCCGCCCTTCTTGATGCCGGGCGAGGCCTCGCGGTTCTCGACGTGGACCGGTACGCCGATCCGCACGCGCGAGCCCGTGATGAGGCGCAGGAAGTCGACATGGACCGGCCGGTCGGTGACGACGTCGAGCTGATAGTCGCGCGGGAGCACGCGCTCCTTGCGCCCGTCCAGCTCCAGTTCGAAGATGGTGGTCAGGAAGTGCCCGGCGTAGATGAGCTTGTTGACGTCCTTGAAGTCGACCGAGATGGGCTCGGGCTTCAAACCGCCGCCATAAATGACGGCGGGAACGCGGCCTTCGCGACGAACGGAGCGGGCGGCCCCCTTGCCTATCCCGCTACGCGTCACGGCCGCGAGTTGCTTGATCGCTGCCATGAGTGTGTCCTTTTGAATGATCGCGCCACGCCTCCAGGGGTGTCGGAACCGGCGCGAAGCGGAGGCTTATAGAGGAGGCCCGACGGCGCGGCAAGGCTCTAACGCGAGGGGTCGTGCAGGCGTACCCTGGTCGGGCGCGACAGCGGGTCGCGGAATGGACCGCGGCGCCGTTTTCAATTCCGAATTCGAGCGGCGCCCCAAGCGGGCGAGGCGCCAAACCCAAGTCCAGGCCAACTCGCGACAAGGCCTACCCCTTTCCGTTTTCAATCTTTTCAATGACTTGCCGCATCCGGCCGTCCTCCTCAGTCATCCTGAGCGATCTTGGGCGATCCCCGAGGCGTAAGGCGGCTGCGGCCCCTGGATCGCCGCGTCGCCGCCTTCGCGGCTCCGCGCGATGACGGCGGGAATTCCCAGGGCTTGCGGTCCCAGGCCACGGCGGCTGTTCCCGAGTCCATTTTGAGCCTTTCCAAGACCTTGCACCGGAATTTCCGGGCGCGTCGCGCTGGGTCGCCCCCGTCTCATCTGAGGCAGGCGCGGCGCGGGCGCTCCGCTCGGAGCGGCGGCAAAGGAAAAAAGCTGGGCGCGCGACATCGCAGGGTCCAATTCAGCACCGAGAGGTTGATGTTAAGCCATATTGTGTTTTTTGCAAGATATTGTCTTGCAATTTTGTTTATCAAAAGGTAGCGGCGCGCGGACGGACGGTTGTGAGACGGGGTCGAAGGCCGCGGCTCGCCATTGATTGCTTGAGGGCGAGTCTGCGCGAAAGGACTTTGAATTCAAGGACGGCCTGCACAGCCCGTCGAAAGACGGGCGTTTGAAGACGCCCAATGGGCCGCCGCCGGAGGCGGCGCGCCATAGCCCGTCGTGTTCGACAGGCGTCCTTCCGGACGCCCTATGGCGCATCCTTGACTTCAAAGTCCTATCGCGCCCCAACTCCGCCAAGCAAACAATGGCGACATCCAACCCGTCTCCGTCTCATATGCCTGAACCAGTTCATCGGATTGACTTCATCGCCAGCGCTTGCCATTTAGGCGTCGCGCCGTCCCTCGCGGGCGCTCTCAGGCGCGGGTGTAGCTCAATGGTAGAGCAGCAGCCTTCCAAGCTGAATACGAGGGTTCGATTCCCTCTACCCGCTCCATCTCACGCCGCCTTCTGGTAGTCCTTCACGTCAGCAAACCCGATCTTCGGCCAGCGCTCCCACTCGAAGTGCACGCTCGGACTGCGCGTCATCGCTTGTCTCAATCCTCTTGCCTCATCGCCTCAAGCTCCGCGCGACAGACCCTTTGCAAAGGATCGAGACGTCGTGAGCCAACTTCCAGAGGACAGCCGCAACGATGCTCCGCTAGTCGTTGCGGAGAATATTGCCGATGCCCGCCACCTTTTTGCAGGGGATTTCCGGGTGACGGGCTTTCAACTCGGGAGGAAGGTGGCGGCTCGCCTCCGAGAAGATTTCAACGCCGCGCTCGACAAGCCATTGCCGTCGCCAGTCTGCCTGAAAAGTATCGAGAGCCATATCTCCTAGCGTCTCACGAATCCGGAAGATCGCTTCGAGAATATCCGACAAACGTGGGGCAGCGATCGCCCCGCCATCAGAACACGCGCACGGCTGAGGCTTCGATCTTTTTCCGTAGCAACTTGTGCAGGCTATCGCGCGTCATGATGTCGGCCTTCGCGCCGACGATGCTGCGTTTTCACATCCATCAGTCTCGTAGAGACCAAACTTGCCCTTGGGGTAGTCGAAAAAGAGATCGACGTCCGAATTTTCGCCCGCCTCGCCGCGCGCGGTCGAGCCGAAAAGGTAAAGCGTCTCGACGCCGAGCCGCTTCAGTTCGGCTTCGTGCTCAAGCAATCGGCCTATGGCTTCTTCGCGCGTCACGACGCCATCTGTATCACGGCAAACGCTTTTTTTACCCGCCGCCTGCCCGCCGTCCTCACGCCGCCTTCTGGTAGTCCTTCACGTCGGCGAAGACGATCTTCGGCCAGCGCTCCTGCTCGTAGCGCAGGTTGAAGGCGCTGGTGGCCATGAACACCGGCGCGCCGTCGAGGTCGGAGGCGAGCGAGGACGGATAGGCGGCCAGGAACTTTTCCATTTCCGCCTTGTCGTCCGACGACACCCAGCGGCAGACCTCGAACCGGCTCGGCTCGAACGAGACCGGCAGGCCGTATTCGGCGTTCGAGCCGCTCGACCAGCACGTCGAGCTGCAGCGCCCCGACCACGCCGACGATCGCCGCCGCGCCGTCCTGGGGCTGGAACACCTGCACGACGCCCTCTTCCGCCATCTGCTGCAAGGCCTCGCGCAGCTTCTTGGCCTTCATCGCGTCGGCGAGCTTGACCCGGCGCAGGATTTCCGGCGCGAAGCTCGGCACGCCGCGAAAGACGATCTCCTCGCCCTCGCTCAGCGTGTCGCCGATCCGCAGCAGGCCGTGGTTGGGGATGCCGACCACGTCGCCGGCGAAGGCTTCTTCCGCCAGCGAGCGGTCCTGGGCGAAGAAGAACTGCGGCGCCGACAGCGTCACGGGCTTGCCGGTCCGCACCAGCTTCGCCCGCATGCCGCGCTGGAGCTTGCCCGAGCAGACCCGCATGAAGGCGATGCGGTCGCGGTGGTTGGGGTCCATGTTCGCCTGGATCTTGAAGACGAAGCCGGTCATCTTCGGCTCGTCCGCCTTCACCGTCGCGGCTCGCCGCGGCTTGCGCGCGCGGGCTCGGGGCGAACTCGGCCATCGCGTCGATCAGGTCCTTGACCCCGAAATCCTTGAGCGCGCTGCCCCACAAGACCGGGGTCAGGTGGCCCTCGAGGAAGGCCTTCTTGTCGAACGCCTTGCAGCCCTCGACGGCGAGGTTCAGCTCGTCCATCGCCTCGGCGCGCTCGTGCTCGGGCAGAAGCTCGGCGACACGCGGGTCGTCGGGGCCGTTGACCCGGATCGTCTCGGCGTCCTTGCCGAGCGGCGTCAGGCGGCTGCGGCGGATGTCGTACGCGCCGGCGAGCGAGCGGCCGCGGCCGATGGTCCAGGTGAGCGGCGCGGTGTCGAGCGCCAGCGTCTTCTCGATCTCGTCGAGCAGGTCGAACGGGATCGCGCGTCTCGCGGTCCATCTTGTTGATGAAGGTGACGATCGGGATGTCGCGCAGACGGCAGACCTCGAACAGTTTCCGCGTGCGCGCCTCGATCCCCTTGGCGGCGTCGATCACCATGACCGCCGAATCGACCGCGGTCAGCGTGCGGTAGGTGTCTTCCGAAAAGTCCTCGTGGCCGGGCGTGTCGAGCAGGTTGAAGACGCAGTCGGCGTATTCGAAGGTCATGACCGAAGTGACGACGGAGATGCCGCGCTCGCGCTCGATCCCCATCCAGTCGGACCGGGTCTGGCGGCGGTTGGCCTTCGCGCGCACTTCGCCCGCGAGCTGGATCGCGCCGCCGAACAGCAGGATCTTCTCGGTGAGCGTCGTCTTGCCCGCGTCCGGGTGCGAGATGATCGCGAAGGTGCGCCGGCGCGCGACGGGGTTCAGTTCGGCCATGGGACCTGGTTTTCGGGAAAAGCTTGGGTTTTGAGGGAAGCGAGGCGCTTACTTAGTCCCGGAGGGGCGGGAGGGAAAGGGCTTCGCCAGGGCCTCGCCGTGGCCGGTCAGGAATGGGCTGCCGGATCTCGCGAAACGATCGGCTTTCTTTCGCACTTCGGTCCTATTTCCCAAATCTCCGGACTTGGCCTATTCCCTGCGCCCCATGAGTCGGGTGCGGTCGGCCGCCCCGCCGGAGGCGTGGAACCCATGAAACTGCCGAACGAGATCGGCCCGATTCATTTTGTCGGCATCGGCGGCATCGGCATGTCCGGGATCGCCGAGGTGCTGATCAATCTCGGCCACGCCGTCCAGGGCTCGGACGCCAGCGACAACGCCAACGTCAAGCGCCTGCGCGAGCGCGGCGCGACCGTATTCGTCGGCCACGACGCGGCCAATCTCGGCGACGCCGCGGTGGTGGTGGTGTCGACCGCGATCCGGCGCGACAATCCGGAACTCGCCGCGGCGCGGGCGAAACGCATCCCGGTCGTGCGGCGCGCCGAGATGCTGGCGGAACTCATGCGGCTGAAAAGCTGCGTCGCGGTCGCCGGCACCCACGGCAAGACCACCACGACCTCGCTGGTGGCGACGCTGCTCGACGCCGCCGGGCTCGACCCGACGGTGATCAACGGCGGCATCATCAACGCCTACGGAACCAACGCGCGCCTCGGCGCGGGCGACTGGATGGTGGTCGAGGCCGACGAGAGCGACGGCACCTTTCTGAAGCTGCCGGCGGACGTGGCGATCGTCACCAACATCGACCCCGAGCACCTCGACCATTTCAAGACCTTCGACGCGATCAAGGACGCCTTCCTGGCGCTGATCGAGAACCTGCCGTTCTACGGTTTCGCGGTGATGTGCCTCGATCATCCGACGGTGCAGGAGCTGGTCGGCAAGATCGAGGACCGGCGCGTGTTCACCTATGGCGAGAACCCGCAGGCCGACATCCGCCTGCTCGACGTCGAGATGAGCGGCGGCGTCACCCGCTTCGCCGTGCTGATTCGCGAGCGCGCGACGGGCCGCGCGACCTATATCGACAACCTCGCCCTGCCGATGCCCGGGCGCCACAACGCCCTCAACGCCACCGCCGCGGTCGCTGTCGCCCATCAACTCGGCGCCTCGGTCGAAGTGATCCGCAGGGGCATCGAAAACTTCGGCGGGGTCAAGCGCCGCTTCACCAAGACGGGGATATGGAACGGGGTCGCGATCTACGACGATTACGGCCACCATCCCGTGGAGATCGCGGCCGTGCTGAAGGCCGCGCGCAGCGCGACCGCCGGCAAGGTGATCGCGATCGTGCAGCCGCATCGCTATTCGCGCCTCGCCTCGCTGTTCGACGCCTTCGCCACCTGCTTCAACGACGCCGACAGCGTGCTCGTCGCCGACGTCTATTCGGCGGGCGAGGCGCCGATCGAAGGGGCCGACAAGGCCCATCTCGCCGCCGCCATCGCCGCCCACGGCCACCGCCACGCGTTTGCGCTGCCCGGCCCGGAAAAAATCGCGCCGATGGTGCGCGAACTGGCGTCGCCCGGCGACATCGTCGTCTTCCTCGGCGCGGGCACCGTGACGCAATGGGCCTATGCGCTGCCGGGCGACCTCGCGGCGCTCGACAAGGCATAACGCATGGCGTTTCCCGACATCGTCGAGGACTTGAAGCGGCTTGCCCCGCGCTTGCGCGGAAAGCTCGTCGCCAACGCGGCCATCGCCGAGGCGACCTGGTTCCGGGTCGGCGGTCCGGCGCAGGTCCTGTTCTCGCCGGCCAGCGAGGACGACCTCGCCTATTTCCTGAACCGGCTGCCGGCGGACATCGCGGTGACCACGATCGGCCTCGGCTCGAACCTGATCGTTCGCGACGGCGGGGTCGAGGGCGTCGTCATCCGGCTCGGCGGCAAGCGCTTCAACGCGATCGACGTCCTGGAGGAGTCTCGCATCCTCGTCGGCGCCGCGGCCCCCGACCAGTTTGTCGCCAAGGCGGCGGCGACGGCGGGCATCGACGGCCTCGCCTTCCTGCGCGGCGTTCCCGGCTCGATCGGCGGCGCGCTGAGGATGAACGCCGGCGCCCACGGCGGGGAGATCAAGGACGTGCTGATCGAGGCGCATGGGCTTGACCGAGGCGGCGCGATTCGCGTCTTTTCGAACGCGGACATGGGCTATTCCTATCGCGACAGCGCCACGCCGGACGATGTGATCTTCACCCGCGCGACGCTTCAGGGCCGGCCGGGCGACCCGAACGCCATTCTCGCCGAGATGGAGCGTATCACCCGGGCGCGGGAAGCGACGCAACCGATACGGGAGAAGACCGGCGGCTCGACCTTCAAGAATCCGCCGGGCCTGAAGGCCTGGGAACTGATCGACCGCGCCGGCTGTCGCGGCTTCATCCTCGGCGACGCCGAGGTTTCGCTGATGCACTGCAATTTCCTGATCAATCGGGCGAACGCGACCGCGGCCGATCTGGAAGCGCTCGGCGAAGAGGTGCGCCGGCGGGTGCTCGAGACCAGCGGCGTGACGCTCGAATGGGAGATCAGGCGCATCGGGCGGCCTTGAGCGCGCAGCAAGGCGAACTCACATCGCGCGTCAAGGAGCGAGCTCACGCAATTCGCCGAGCCAGGGCTCGTAGCGCCGCCAACGCTCGACGGACGTTCCATAGATCGGCTGGCGCGCCTGCCAGAGGCTCGCCGTCTGGATTCTGCGGGTATTGAGATGCGGCGCCAGGCAGGCGGCGTCCCATTCAAGACCGCAGGCCGACACGAGCCGCCTGACGTGCGGCTCGGGATTTGCCACCAGAGCCTCGTAGTCCATCTCGACGAACCGGTCCGGCGGCAGCACCTCCCGCCAATGGGCCATCAGCCGCTGGTATTGCCGAACGTAGCAGACCAGATCGCCGCGGTCGGAAGCGAAGGGATACGGAACCGCGAAATTGGTGGTGAACAGGGACAGCGCGACATCGATCGGATGGCGCCGGCTATGGATGAGGGCGGCGTTGGGGAAGACCCGGTGGATGATGCCCAGATCGAAGAAATTTGTCACCGCCTTGTCGGTGACCCGCCTGGCGTCGGCGTCGCATGCCCGCAGCGTCCCGAGATAGCCGTCGGCCACGTGTCGCGTCGACCCAGGGGTCGCCGTCACACTCAAGGGATCATCTCTGGATGAGGCATCGAGCTTATTCCAATAGTCGAGTTCCCCACCCGCCGCGACCTCCGGATGGCTCGACAGAATTTGCTCGACCAGAGTGGTTCCCGAGCGCGGCAATCCCACGATCACGATCGGCGTAGCGTCGTCAACGCCGGGATCGGGCTGGCGATTGAGGAAGCCGGGCGGCGTCGCGGCGATCAGCCGGTCGACGCGCCGGGCGAGCGCGTTGCGGTCGATGCGGCCGCCAAGCGCGCGCAGGCGATTGCCTGTCTCGAATTCGCCCATCGCCGCCTTATAGTTCCCCATGTCGTCATGGGCTTTCCCAAGGGCGAAGTGGAGCGCGATGCGATCGCGCGGCGTCAGGTTACGCTGCCGGAAGGCCTCGTTCATCCGGGCGATGAACGCGCCGTCTTCGGCGCCGAACTTCCGGTTGAGCGCGAAGCCGATCCAGGCCGAGACATTGGAGGAAAGCTCGGCCCCGCGCAGGTAGTGCGCCGCGGCCTCGTCGAGCAGGCCAGCCTCCCCGAGGAGCTTGGCCAGGAAGCCGTGGGCTTGTCCATCTTGCGGATGCGCCTCGACCACAGCCCGCACCGCCGCGAGCGCCTCCTCGAAAGCACCGGACGCCTCCAGCGCGCGCGCCTCGGACATCCGGCCGATGGCCGTTCCCGGCGCCGCCGCTGCGGCAGCCCGAAAGGCGGCCTGCGCCTCGGCGCGCAGGCTTCGATTGAGATAGAGTTCGCCGAGCCGGGCCTGCACCTGTGCGAGGTCCGGCCTCAGCGCGACCGCCGCCTCGTAGCTCTCGATCGCCTTCGATTCCTGGCCGAAGCTGTCGAAGACGAAGCCCAGATTGTGGTGCGCTTCCGCCATTCGGGGATCGAGGCGTACTGCGGCGGCGAAACGCTCAGCGGCTTGCGCCAGCCGGCCCGTGGTCATGAGCGCAAAGCCGAAGTGAAAAAGCAACGCCGCGTCGTGCGGATTGAGACGGACCGCCTCCTGGAGAGCGGTGATCGCTTCCGCTAGGCGCCCCTGCTGCAGGCAACGGACGCCGTCGATGGCGAGGCGTCGCGCTTCGCGCGCCTTTCCCGGCGACACTTTGCCGAGCTTCGGGGGACGCGCCCCGGACTTTGCGGGACTGACGCCGGGCATTGCAGGAGGGGCGAAGGTCGGTTTTGCGCCCGGCTCCTTCGTTCTCAGGAAGGATTGGAGATCCTCGGCGTAGGTTTCGGGCCGCTGGGGCGTGTGGGGCGTGTTTGACGCCGGGTGGCCGAGGCCGGGCAAAGCGGCAGCGGCCTTTTGACCCTCGCCCGAGTCCTCCCACTTTCCCATCGTTCGCCTTCCAAAGCGCTGCTGTTTGCGCGACGCCGTCTTGCCAGAGGCGGACCCCTGCCGACAAGTACTGAGGTCAGGGCGGTCGGCGGGAAGGCAGTCGAAAAAAAGCACCTAATATCAAATTTTGATCGTACAAAAATACACATTGCCGGAAGTTAACAACGCTGTTAACGTAACGGCGTCGTCCGTATAGGACACAATAAATCAGGGGTTTTAAATTATGAAAAACTATGTCGTCGCCCTTCTGGCGACTGCGGCGCTTGGAGCTTTTGCAAGCACTGCTCAGGCGGGTATCGTCTTCAGCGACGATTTTACCACTAGCGGCCAAATCCCGACGGACAACTGGACCGGCGACGCCTTTTTCACGCCGTTTCCGCTCCCGCCGACTTCGGGGCAGCCCTCGGTCGATCTCGTCGGCGGCTCCAATTTCGGCTCGCTGGCGCCGAACGCCGGGAACACCACGGCTGCGACCGCGTCGCTCATCGGCCTGAACGCCGTCGACCTCGACGGATCGACCGGAAACGGAAACAGCCCTGCCGGCATCCTGGTCTCCAACGTTTCGTTTGCCCCGGGCAATTATACCGTGACGTTCGCGCTGGCCGGGAACCTGCGAGGCGCCGCGCCCCAGACCACGATCGTGGATTTTCTCGGATCGGACACGTTTATTGAAATCACGCCGGCGAACAACCAGCCCTACACATGGTACACCTTTAGCGCCGTCGGCGCGTCTGGCCCCTTGGTCTTTGCGGATTTCGGCCCCTCCTCCCAGCAGGGCAGCCTGCTCGCCGACGTGACGGTTTCGGCGCCGGAAGCCTCGACCTGGGCGATGATGGGCCTCGGCTTCGCCGGTCTCGCGTTCGCCGGCTATCGCTCGCGCCGGACGGCTACGGCAATCGCTTAAGCTTAGCCCCTGGCGAAGGGATAGCCTGCCTCGTCAGGCCTGCGAAAAGTGAGAGGCTCCGGTTTCCGGGGCCTTTTTTTGTTGGCGCCGGGTGGCCGAGGCCGGGCAAACCGGCAGCGGCCTTTTGGCCCTCGCTCGAGTCCCCCGACTTTGCCATCGTTCGCCTTCCAAAGCGCCGCTGTTTGCGCGTCGCCGTCTTGCCAGAGCCGGACCCGACAAGTCTGAGGTCCGGTCGGCGGGCGGGAAGGCCGCAAAAAAACAACTAATATCAAAGTTATTTCGTACAGAAATACACATTGCCGGAAGTTAACAACGCTGTTAACCTAACGGTGTTGGGATCGGACACGATAAATCAGGGGTTTAAATTATGAAAAACTATGTCGTCGCCCTTCTGGCGACTGCGGCGCTTGGAGCTTTTGCAAGCAGTGCTCAGGCGGGCATCGTATTCAGCGACGATTTTACCACTAGCGGCCAAATCCCGACGGACAACTGGACCGGCGACGCTTTTTTCACGCCGCTTCCGCAGCCGCCGACTTCGGGGCAGCCCTCGGTCGATCTCGTCGGCGGCTCCAATTTCGGCTCGCTGGCGCCGAACGCCGGGAACACCACGGCTGCGACCGCGTCGCTCATCGGCCTGAACGCCGTCGACCTCGACGGATCGACCGGATACGGAAACAGCTACGCCGGTTTTCTTTGGTCCTACGTCGTGTTTGCGCCGGGCACTTACACCGTGAAGTTTGCGCTGGCTGGGAACCTGCGGAGCGCCCCGACCGAAATCTTCGAGGCTGGATTCGACGGCTCGTTGCTCCCGGGGATCGTCCTTGCGCCGCCGAGCAGCCAAGCCTACACTTGGTACAGCTTCACGGAAACGACGAGCGCCGGCCCCCTGATCTTCCTCGATCAGGGTCCGTCCGACCAGCAAGGCAACCTGCTCGCCGACGTGACGGTTTCGGCGCCGGAAGCCTCGACCTGGGCGATGATGGGCCTCGGCTTCGCCGGTCTCGCGTTCGCCGGCTATCGCTCGCGCCGGACGGCCACGGCAATCGCTTAAGCTTAGCTCCTGGCGAAGGGATAGCCTGCTTCGTCAGGCCTGCGAAAAGTGAGAGGCTCCGGTTTCCGGGGCCTTTTTTTGTTGGCGCCTGGTCAGCCTTTGATCGTTGGATGGCGCCCGAGACGAACGCCGGCGGGCAACGGGCGGCGATCCGTGCCCTTTTGCGATTCACCCCCGCTTTTCGAGCCGATTTCCGGCGCCGATTCGCTCCGGTTAACGCGCCGTTAAGCGCGCCGCCTTAAGTCTGCCTTAACTGTGCCGTTTGGCGGATCGTTAGGGAAGTGTCGCGCAATGAAACACGTCGCGGTCCTGATGGGGGGCTGGTCGGCTGAGCGTCCGGTGTCGCTGAACTCCGGCCGCCAATGCGCCGACGCGCTCGAGCTTTCGGGCTACCGCGTCACCCGCGTCGACGTCGACCGCTCCATCGCCGACACCCTCGCGCGCCTGAAACCCGACGTCGCCTTCAACGCGCTGCATGGGGTCGGCGGCGAAGATGGGACGATCCAGGGCGTGCTGGAGATCCTGCGCATCCCCTACACCCATTCGGGCGTGCTGTCCTCGGCGCTGGCGATGCAGAAGGATCTCGCCAAGACGGTTCTGGCCGCAGCCGGCGTGCCCGTCGCGGAGGGGCTGGTGATCGACCGCCGCGAAGCCGCGCTCCGGCACGCGATGGCGCCCCCCTATGTCCTGAAGCCGATTTGCGAGGGGTCGTCGTTCGGCGTCGTGATCGTCAAGGAGGATCGCGCCCACCCGCCGCAGGAGGTCGGGCGCGACGACTGGCCTTACGGAGACGCGCTGCTGGCCGAGAAATTCGTCGACGGGCAAGAACTGACCTGCGCGGTCATGGGCGAGCGCGTGTTCGACATCATCGAGATCGAGGCGCTTTCCGAAGCGTTCTACGGATATGACGCAAAGTACGCAAAAGGCGGGTCGCGGCACATCCTTCCGGCAAAACTTAAACCGAATATTTACCATAAGGTCCAAGAGTTGACGCTCAGAGCGCATCGGGCGCTGGGGTGTCGCGGCGTCAGCCGCGCCGATTTCCGGTTCGATGACACGAAAGGCGATGAGGGCGAACTCGTGTGTCTCGAGGTCAACACCCAGCCGGGCATGACGGAAACTTCGCTGGTCCCGGATATGGCGGCCTTTGCGGGGCTGTCTTTCGCCGAACTGGTCGCCTGGATGGTGGAGGACGCCTCGTGCGACCGCTGAGCCTCGCCTTCGGAGCGGGCGCCGCTTCCGCACCCTCGGACGCCGCGGCCCCCAGAGTGCTGCTGCGGGGCGAGCGCGCGGCGCGCGGGTCGTTCCGCCTCCGCCTGCCGCTCGACCGCCCTCCGCCGCTCGGGATCGAGATCGCGCTGACGCTGATGGTGCTCGCGGGCGCGGCCGGCTACGGGGCCGCGCGCGGCGGACAGCTTGAGACTTTCGTGGCCGAGCATGGCAGCCCCGAGGACGTGGCCGCCCGGGCGCTCGGATTCGGGGTCGACATCGTCACCGTGTCCGGCGCGACCCATATGAGCGAGCCGCGCATTTTGACGATCGCGGGCGTCAGCGCCAGGAATTCGCTGCCCTTCTTCGATGTCGCGGCGGCGCGCGCGCGGCTCGAGGCCGATCCGCTCGTCGCCCATGCGAGCGTGCGCAAGCTCTATCCCAACCAGATCGTCATCGACATCGTCGAGCGCACGCCCTACGCGGTTTGGCAGAAGGACGGCGAGCTCAAGGCGATCGCGGCCGACGGCGCGCCGATCGACGAGGTGCACGACAGCCGCTACGCCGGCCTGCCGTTCGTGGTCGGCGAGGGCGCGAACGCCCGCGCCCGCGAGTTCGCCGCGCTTCTCGATGCGATGCAGGAGCTCAAGCCCCGCGTCGAAGCGGGCGTCTTGATCGGCGAGCGCCGCTGGAACCTCCGGCTCAAGTCCGGAATCGACGTCAAGCTGCCCGAGACCGATCCCGAGGGCGCCATCGCCAGGCTCCTCACGCTTCAGCGCGAGCAGCGCATCCTGGATCGCGACGTGCTCGCGCTCGACTTGCGGGCGCCCGATCGGGTCTTCGTCCGGCTGACGCAGGACTTGGCCGCGGCCTGGACCGAGGCGCACGCGCCGAAGAAAAAGGACGCGCCATGACCTTCCGGCCGCTTCCCCCGCGCATGAGGCAGATCCCCCCCGCAAGGCGGCGATCCTCTCGGTTCTCGACATCGGCGCCTCGAAAATCGTCTGTCTGATCGCGCGGCTCAACCCGATGGAGCCTTCGACCGCGCTGCGCGGGCGCACCCACCGCTGCAAGATTCTCGGCATCGGCCATCAGCGCTCGAACGGGGTCAAGGGCGGAGCGATCGTCGATTTGCAGGCGGCCGAGCATGCGACCCGGCTCGCGATCGACGCGGCCGAGCGGATGGCCGGGGTCGAGGTCGGCGGCGTGATCGTCAACATGTCCGGCGGACTCCTGTCTTCGCAGCGGTTCAACGCCAAGGTTGCTTTGCGCGGCAAGACGGTGTCGGAGCACGACATCCACCGGGTGCTGGAGGCCGCATCCGCGGCGAGCACCCTTCCCGGACGCACCGTGCTGCATGGGCTGCCGACCGCCTTCACGCTCGACGCCACCCGCGACGTCAACGATCCCAAGGGCATGATCGGCGAGGATCTCGGAGTCGACCTGCATGTCGCCTCGTGCGAGCTGGCCGCGGCGCGCAATCTCATGCTGGTGGTCGAACGCTGCCACTTGCGGGTCGAGGCGATGGTGGCCACGCCCTACGCCGCGGGCCTCTCGACGCTGGTCGACGACGAGGCCGAGCTCGGCTCCGCGGTGATCGATTTCGGCGGCGGCACGACCACGGTCGGCGTGTTCTCCGCGGGGCGGCTCGTCCATGTCGACGCGGTCGCGGTCGGGGGCATCCACGTCACGCGCGACATCGCCCGCGGCCTCAATGTGTCGATGACCGACGCCGAGCGGTTGAAGACGCTCTACGGCGCGTGCATCGCTTCTCCCTCGGACGACCGGGAATCGATCGCCGTCCATCGGCTCGGCGACGACCTGGATCATCCGGCCCATTTGCCGAAGTCCGAGCTGATCCGGATCATCCGGCCGCGCATCGAGGAGATCCTGGAACTGGTGCGCGACCGGCTGCGCGCCTCCGGTCACGCCGCCCATGTCGGGCGCAGGCTGGTGATGACCGGCGGGGCCTGTCAGCTGACGGGCCTGCCGGAGCTGGTGCGCTCGGTCATCTCGAGCCAGGCCCGGATCGGGCGGCCGCTCGGGATCGAGGGCCTGCCCGAAATCGGGCAAGAGCCCGTCGTTCGCGGCGGCCGTCGGCCTGATGATCTACCCGCAAATGGCCGGCCTCGAATACTTCGAGCCCTCTCGCCACGCCACACGGCAGGCCTACGAGGGGGAAGGATATGCGACCCGGGTCGGGCGCTGGCTCAAGGAAAGTTTCTAAACAGGTTTCGGGCCCCGCCGGCGGGGGCCCGGAAGCGAACGAAAACGCAGTCACAACGGCGTCCCCGGGCGCCCCAACGGGATGAGGTGATCCATGTCTATCAACTTGAAGGCGCCCGAACTCAGGGAATTGAAGCCGCGCATCATGGTGTGCGGCGTGGGCGGCGCCGGCGGCAACGCGGTCAACAACATGATCGTGTCAGGGCTTTCCGGAGTCGACTTCGTCGTCGCCAACACCGACGCGCAGGCGCTGACCTCCTCGCGCGCCGAGCGCATCATCCAGATGGGCCTCCAGGTGACGGAAGGCCTCGGCGCCGGCTCGAAGCCGGAGGTCGGCAAGGCCGCCGCCGAAGAGGCGCTCGAGGAAATCCGCGACCATCTCGCGGGCGCGCACATGGTGTTCGTCACGGCCGGCATGGGCGGCGGCACCGGCACGGGCGCTGCGCCGGTGATCGCCCGCGCCGCGCGCGAGATGGGCATCCTCACCGTCGGGGTCGTGACCAAGCCCTTCCACTTCGAGGGCGGCCGCCGGATGAAGGTCGCCGAGACCGGGATCACCGATCTGCAGAAGGCGGTCGACACCCTCATCATCATCCCGAATCAGAACCTCTTCCGGGTCGCCAACGAGAAGACGACGTTCGCCGACGCCTTCGCCATGGCCGACCAGGTGCTCTATTCCGGCGTCGCCTGCATCACCGACCTCATGGTCAAGGAAGGCCTGATCAACCTCGATTTCGCCGACGTCCGCTCGATCATGAGCGAAATGGGCAAGGCGATGATGGGAACGGGCGAAGCGACCGGCGAGAAGCGCGCCGTGCTCGCGGCCGAGGCGGCGATCGCCAATCCGCTGCTCGACGAGACCTCGATGCGCGGCGCGCGCGGGCTCCTGATCTCCATCACCGGCGGCAACGACCTCACCCTCTACGAGGTCGACGAAGCGGCGAGCCGCATCCGACAGGAGGTCGACGAGGAGGCCAACATCATCCTCGGCGCGACGTTCGATTCCGCGCTCGACGGAGTTGTTCGGGTTTCGGTGGTCGCGACCGGCATCGATCAGCTCGCGATCGACCAGATCGAGCCGGTCAACGTGCTGTCGCGGCCCGAACCGCCGCCCCGATCCCGCGCCGCGGCGCCCGGACCGTCCCGCGCCGCGCACCAGGTCGAGCTGGTCCCGGTCGCAGCCGTCGTCAACGACGTCGAGATCCAAAGCAGTCGCTCCGGTCGCGGCGCCCTTCCCCGAGCCGATCGAGGCCCGGCGCGAGATGCAGGACGAGGAGGAGGTCTACGACGACTTCATTCCGCCCGCGCCGGAGCAGCCGGTGGTGCGCATGCCGCGCATGCCGCAGATCGAGGACCTGCCGCAGGTGGCCCAGAACCAGCTGCGCGCGCGCGACGCCCAGGCCGGCCAGATGGCGCCGGAGACGCGCCGAAAGTCGCTTCTGGAGAAGCTCGCGGCGTTCGGCATCACGCGTCACGACGAGGAGCTGGCCGCGCGGCCGGCCGCCGTTCCGGCTCAGCCGCCGGCGGTTCAGCCGAGGGCCTACGCCACTCCGGTCGCGCAAGCGGACTTCAGTCGCGCTCAACCCCGCCCACTGCCGGCGCGCGCGCCCGCGGCCCCGGCAGGCGGGCTCGACCCGCACGGCCGGCCCGCTCCCCGGCCTCCGGTCACCGAGGACGACCACCTCGATATCCCGGCGTTTTTGCGGCGGCAGCAGAGCTGATTCGCGGCGCCGTACAGGCCGAATTCGGCCGCGACGAGGAGTCGCGGCCAGTCGCATTTTCCCTTTACGAAACCTTAAGATTTCCGATAAAAGCATTGAAAACAAATAGGATAAATAGTGATGGGGGAACTGTAATTTTTGTTCACCAAAGGTGATTTGTCTCCGCCCCCGGTCGGCCCTTATTTTGCCGCGCAGCAAAACGGGTCCGTCTCGCCAGCGAGCGACTGCGACCGCAAAGGGCGTTACGCCGCTGGCCTTTCGAGGCCGCCACGGAACGCCCGCAACCGGGACCGGGCGATGAGCCCGGAGGCAATCGAAGATGAAGGCAGGTTATCAAACGACCGTCCGCCGCCGAGTAGCAATCGGTGGCGTCGGCGTTCATTCCGCCGCCCCCGCGCAGATGGTCCTTCATCCGGCCGGCCCCGATTCGGGCGTGACATTCCTTCGCACTGGCCTGCCGGACGGACGCGAGCGCCATCTGAAGGCGCGCCGCTCGAACGTCACCCACACCGCGCTTTGCACCATCCTTGGCGATTCGTCCGGGGCGAGCGTCAGCACGGTCGAGCATCTGCTCGCCGCGCTTTCGGGACTTCAGGTCGACAACGTGCTGGTGGAGATTGACGGACCGGAGACGCCGATCATGGACGGCTCCGCGGCCGATTTCGTCTCGGCGATCGACCAGGTTGGCCTGATCCAGCAGACCCGCCCGCGGCGCTTGCTCAAGATTTCTCAAGCCCGTGCGGATCGAGCGGGACGGCGGCTATTCCGAGTTTCTCCCGGCCGAACGCGGCTTCCGGCTCGATGTCGAGATCGACTTCGCGTCCCCCGCGATCGGCCGCCAGCGTCTCGACCTCACGCTCGACCCGGCGGCTTTCCGGCGCGAGATCGCTCGCGCCCGCACCTTCGGTTTCGTCAGCGACGTCAAGAAGCTGTGGCAGGCGGGATACGCCCTCGGCTCCTCGCTCGACAACTCGGTCGCCATCGACAACGACGAGATCCTCAATCCGGAAGGCCTGCGCTACGCCGACGAGTTCGTGCGTCACAAGGCGCTCGATGCGGTCGGCGATCTTTCGCTGGCCGGCGCGCCGATCGTCGGCGTCTACCGGACCTATCGGCCTGGCCACAAGCTGAACGCGCTGGCGCTCGAGGCTCTGTTCGCCGACCGTTCCGCTTACGCCTACGTCGAGACGGCCGCCGCCAAGCCGTTCATCAAAGGCTTCGGCATTGGGGCGCATGTGCCCGCCGCCGCCTACGCCGCGGCCGAGTAATTTTCTCAATCGCTTTTATCGCCGCGCGCGCCGATGGGCGCCGCGGCGCCACATTCTGCAGCCATTGCACGTCGCGCGCGTCGACCGCAGAAAGTGGCGCGCGCGTCGCGACTCAGCTAAACACCCGTTGCGCCGCGAGGCGCCCGGGCGGGGCGGCGACCCACCGTGAACCAAACCGAGCTGCAATCGAGTCCGAACGTATGGTCAAAATCGAACTGGGCGTGATTTCCTCGGTCGTCGGCAGGCGGTCGTGGCGACCTATCGCGGCTGCGGCGGCGCTGATTGCGTTCGCGCTCGGCGGCTCAGGCTGCTCGATGCTCGAGCAGTTCAATCCGTTCGGCTCGGAAAAATACAAGATGGAGATCGTGCCGGATACGCCGGCGAGCAAGACCTACGATCAGGGCCTCGAGAAGCTGGCGAACGGGGGACCGAAAGAGGCGGCGAAGAAGTTCACTGATCTCGGCAAGCAGTACCCCGAGTCCGACTGGGCGCGAAAAGGCGCGCTCATGACGGTCTACGCCAATTACCAGGCCTCCGAGTGGACCGACACCGAAACGACGGCCGAGAAATATCTGAAGGACTATCCCAACTCGCCCGACGCGGCCTATGTCGCCTATCTGTCGGCGAACGCCTACTACCAGCAGATCCCCGACGTCTCGCGCGACCAGGACGTCGCCAACAAGGCGATGGCGGCGTTTCAGGACATCGTGAAGAAGTACCCGAAGTCCGAATATGTCGAGGACTCGAAGTTCAAGATCACCGTGTGCCAGGACCAGCTCGCCGGTAAGGAAATGTCGATCGGCCGGTTTTATCTCAACCGGAAGAACTACACCGCGGCGATCAACCGGTTCCGCAACGTCCTCCAATTCTATCAGACATCGCGTCATGCGCCGGAAGCGCTCTATCGGCTGGTCGAGGCCTACATGGGTCTCGGCATCGTCGACGAGGCGGAGACGGCGGCGGCGGTTCTCGGCCACAATTTTCCAGACAGCGAGTGGTACAAGTACGCCTTCAATCTGCTGCAGAGCAAGGGCCTGTCGCCGCAGGAAAATTCGGACTCGTGGATGGCCAAGATTTACCACACGGTCGTTCCGTCCTGAGCGGAGCCTTGAGCCCATGCTCGCGCGTATCTCCATCCGCGACGTGGTGCTGATCGATCAGCTGGATCTCGAATTTCCGGCCGGCCTGACGATCCTCACCGGAGAGACCGGAGCGGGCAAATCGATCCTGCTCGACGCGCTGTCGCTGGCGCTCGGCGCACGGGGCGACGGCGGCCTCGTCCGCCACGGCCAGTCCCAGGGCCAGGTGACGGCGGTGTTCGAGCTTCCGCCGGGACACGCCGCCCACGCGTTGCTCGAAGGCCAGGATATCGAGATCGGCGACGAGCTGATTCTCCGCCGGGTCCAGCTCGCCGACGGGCGCACCCGTGCTTACGTCAACGATCAGAGCGTGAGCGTGCAGGCGTTGCGCGCGCTCGCTTCTTCGCTGGTCGAGATCCACGGCCAGCACGACGAGCGCGCGCTGACCGATTCGGCCACCCACCGCGCGCTGGTCGACTCCTACGGCCGTCTCGACGCCGAGGTTAGAGCGACGCACGACGCCTACGCGGCGATGCGCCAAGCCGAGCGGGCGCTGGAGGCCGAGCGGGCGCGCGTCGCCGCCGCCGAGGCGGAGGCCGACTTCGCCCGCCACGCCCATGAGGAGCTGACGAAGCTCGCCGTAAGTCCCGGAGAGGAAGAGGACCTCGCCGTCCGCCGGCAGGCGATGATGCAGGGCGAGAAGGTCGCCGCCGACATTCGCGAGGCGCGCGATCACCTGAACGGGGACGCGGCGATCCTACCGATGCTGCTGTCGGTGTCGCGGCGTTTGCAGCGACGGATGGCGCAGGCGCCGGCGCTGATCGAGCCGAGCGTCAAGGCGCTCGACGAGGCGATCGAGGCGCTGGAAGGCGCAACCCAGGCGGTCGAGGACGCGCTCGAAGCCTGCGCGTTCGATCCGGCGGAGCTCGAGCGCTGCGAGGAGAGGCTGTTCGCGCTCCGCGCAATGAGCCGCAAGCACGGCGCGCCGATCGACAGTCTGCCGGCTCTGGCGCAGAAATACGCCGATGATCTTGCCGCGCTCGAGGCCGGGCGCGACGAGGTCCAGCGCCTCGAGGGCGCGTACGCCGGCGCGCGCGAAGCCTATCGCGTCAGCGCGCGTGCGCTGAGCGCCGGGCGCACCCAGAGCGCGCGTGAACTCGAGCGGGCGGTCACCGCCGAACTCCCGCCGCTGAAGCTCGAACGCGCCGAATTCCGGGTCGATCTGACGACCGACGAAGCGCTCGCCGCGCCGAGCGGCTACGATCGGGCGGAGTTTCTGGTCCGCACCAATCCCGGCTCGCGTCCGGGGCCGCTGATGAAGGTCGCCTCGGGCGGCGAACTCGCCCGTTTCCTGCTGGCGATCAAGGTCTGCCTCGCCGAGCGCGGCACCGCGCCGACGTTGGTGTTCGACGAAATCGACGCAGGCGTCGGGGGCGCGGTCGCCGACGCAATGGGCCAGAGGCTGGCGCGCCTCGCGGCGCGAGCGCAAGTGCTCGCGGTGACCCATGCGCCCCAGGTCGCGGCCCGCGCCCAGAGCCATTACCGGATCGTCAAGACCGACGTCGGCGAAGGCGAGCGCGTGGTGACCAGCGTGGCGCGACTCAAGGCCGGCGAACGGCGCGAGGAGATCGCACGCATGCTGGCCGGCGCGCAAATCACCCGAGAGGCCCGCGCGGCCGCAGCGAGCCTGATCGAGAAGGCAGGATGAACCCTGAAGATCCAGCCGTTTTTCGCGCCTTTGGACTTGCTCCGCCGGCCTCGTTGGCCCTATCAAGCCATCGACCGGAGCCTGTTCGGTCCGGCAAAGGTTGAAGGACGCTCATGACCCCGGACGACGCCGGGACTCCGGTCCGGGATCGACGGCGGGCCCGCCTCGCCGCTTCGCTCCGAGAGAATTTGAAGCGGCGGAAGTCCCAGCAACGCTCGCGAACCGCCGAGACGGGATCGGTCGCGGGCGAAGCGGGACCGCAGGCCGACCCGAGGGCGCATCCGAAGTCCGCCAGGGACGATATTATGCGCTGATCCCTCGCGGGCGCCGGTTTGTTTCACTCATGGCTTTGGGGTCGGAAGGACAGGGAATGGATCGCATTCAAATTCGCGGCGGGGCTCAACTCAACGGCGTAATTCCGATTTCCGGCGCCAAGAACGCCGCGCTGCCCCTGATGATCGCCTCTCTGCTCACCGACCAGACCCTGACGCTGGAGAACCTGCCGCGCCTGGCCGACGTCATTCAGCTCGCGCGCATCCTCGGCAATCACGGCGTCGACTATTCGATTGATGGCAAGCGGGTCGGCGAGGAGGCGGCGTCGGGCCAGACCGCGCACTTGAGGGCGCGCACAATCGTCGACACCACCGCGCCTTACGAGCTCGTGTCGCGTATGCGCGCGAGCTTCTGGGTGATCGCTCCACTGCTCGCCCGGATGGGCGAGGCGCGCGTTTCGCTCCCGGGCGGCTGCGCGATCGGCACCCGGCCGGTCGACCTGCTGCTGATGGCGCTCACAAAGCTCGGCGCGTCGATCGAGATCGACGCCGGCTACGCGGTCGCCAGGGCCCCGAAAGGGCTGACCGGCGGGGAAATCGAATTTCCCAAGGTGACGGTCGGGGGAACGCATGTCGCTATGATGGCGGCCTCGACCGCGCACGGCGCGACCCGCATCGCCAACGCGGCGCGTGAGCCGGAAGTCGTCGACGTCGCCGATTGCCTCAACAAGATGGGCGCGCGCATACGCGGCGCCGGGACCTCGGCGATCGAGATCGTCGGCGTCCCCCGCCTCAACGGCGCCCACCACCGCGTCCTGCCCGATCGTATCGAGGCGGGCACCTACGCGACGGCGGTGGCGATGACCGGCGGCGACGTCCTGCTCGAAGGCGTCGGCGAAGATCTGCTCGAGACTGCGCTCGACACGCTGACGCAGTCGGGCGCCTCGGTGACGAGCGACAATCGAGGCGTCCGGGTCAGGCGCAACGGCGCCGGCATCCAGGCGGTCGACGTCGAGACGGCGCCTTACCCCGGCTTCCCGACCGATCTCCAGGCGCAGTTCATGGCGCTGATGACGCGCGCCAAGGGAACCTCGCGCATCACCGAGACGATCTTCGAGAACCGGTTCATGCACGTGCAGGAGCTCGCCCGGCTCGGCGCGCACATCAAGCTCGACGGCGAGACGGCGATCGTCGAAGGGGTCGATCGGCTGCAAGGCGCGCAGGTGATGGCGACCGATCTCCGCGCTTCGGTCTCGCTGGTGATCGCGGGCCTTGCGGCCGAAGGCGAGACCGTCGTCAACCGCGTCTACCACCTGGACCGCGGCTTCGAGCGTCTGGAGGAAAAGCTCGGCGCGTGCGGCGCGGACATCACGCGTATAGTGGGCTGAGGAATGACGACGGACGCCGACCGATTGAAGCTGATGGCGCTGGACCGGGAAGGCCTCGACGTCATCTCGGCCCATACGCAGAACACCTGCGTCAAGCGCGCCGACATGGTCTGGCTGCCCGCCCAGCGGCGCTTCGTGGTCGCGGGCATGCGCTATGATTGGGTCGGCGCGAAGACGGGACCGCCCGAGCGAGTCTCCAGCGTGCTGCGGTTCGACCGCGTGCTGAAGGTTTCGCGCCTTGGCCTGGGGGACGCGGAGGAGACGACGCTGAACCTGCTGGCGGTCACCTTCCAGAAGACCGATCCTCCCGCGGGCATGATCGTGCTCGCCTTCGCCGACGGCGCCCTGGTGCGCCTCGAGGTCGAATGCGTGGAGGTCGAGCTTCGCGACATGGAGCTTCGCGCGCCGGCCGAGAGCTGCCCCGGCCACGCGCTGTCGGACCCTTCGGAGGTCTGACGGAGGCCGTGACAGAGAGGTTTTATGGCGATTGAACTCGACACGGCAGCGACCGACTTCGACGAGCGCTTCGCTGCGCTCCTCGGCGCGAAGCGCGAATCGGCGGCGGACGTCGATGCGGCCGTCGCGACCATCATCGAGGACGTGCGGGCGCGCGGCGACGCGGCGCTCGCCGACTACTCCCTCCGCTTCGATCGCGTCGACATCCTGGGCAAGGGCGTCGAGATCGGCGTGAGGGAAGTCGACGCCGCGGTCGCGGTCTGCGACGCCGAGGCCTTGAAGGCGCTCGAACTCGCGCACGCGCGGGTGACCGACTTCCACAAGCGGCAGAAGCCGGCCGACCTGCGCTTTACCGATGCGCTCGGCGTCGAACTCGGCTGGCGCTGGCGGGCCATCGACGCCGTCGGCCTTTACGTTCCCGGCGGCGCGGCGAGCTACCCCTCGTCGGTGGTGATGAACGCGGTTCCGGCGAAGGTGGCGGGCTGCCGCCGCCTCGCGATGGTCGTGCCGACGCCGGAGGGTTCCATCAATCCGCTGGTGCTGGCGGCGGCCCGCATCGCCGGCGTCGACGAAATCTACCGGATCGGCGGCGCCCAGGCGATCGCGGCGCTCGCCTACGGCACCGAGTCGATTCGGCCGGTCGACAAGATCGTGGGGCCGGGCAACGCCTATGTCGCGGCGGCAAAGCGGCGGGTGTTCGGATCGGTCGGCATCGACATGATCGCCGGGCCTTCGGAGGTGGTCATCCTCGCCGACCACAGCGCCGATCCGCGTTTCGTCGCCGCCGACCTGCTCGCCCAGGCCGAGCACGACGCCGCGGCGCAATCGATCCTGATCACCGACGATCCCGCGCTGGCGCGGGCGGTCGCGGCCGAAGTCGCGCGGCAGCTTGCCGAACTGCCGCGCGAAAAAATCGCCGGCGCGAGCTGGCGCGACTACGGCGCGATCATCCTGTGCCCGGCGTTGGAGGCGGCGCTGCCGCTGGTCGAGCGGCTCGCGCCCGAGCATCTGGAGATCATGACGCAGGACCCCGAGGCGCTTTCGGAGCGAATCGTCAACGCCGGCGCCATCTTTTTGGGACCCCATACGCCCGAGGCGATCGGCGATTATGTCGGCGGCTCCAATCACGTGCTTCCGACGGCGCGCTCGGCGCGCTATTCCTCGGGGCTCGGAGTGCTGGATTTCATGAAGCGGACGTCTCTCCTGAAGTGCGACGCCAAGGCGCTCGCGGCGCTCGGGCCCGCGGCGATCGCGCTCGGGCGGGCGGAGGCGCTCGACGCCCACGCCCGGTCGGTCGCGATCCGGCTCGCCCCGGAGTCCCGCTGATGAGCCTGAGGAAGGACGAGAGCCGGGATCGCCTGAGCAACGTTTTCCTCGACGAGGACACCATCCCGCGCGGCAAGATCGAGGACGACCACGAGCGCGCGGTGGCGATCTTCGATCTGGTCGAAGAGAATTCCTTCGCCGTGCCCGGGCGCGACGACGGCCCGTACACCATGACGATCTCGCAGGAGGAATCGAAGTTCACCTTCGACGTGAGAACCTCCGACGGCGAGCAAGCGGTGTCGATCGTTGTGTCGATGACCCCGTTCCGGTCGCTGCTCAAGGACTATTTCATGGTCTGCGAGACCTACTATTCCGCGATCCGCACCGCGAGCCCGCGCCAGATCGAGGCGATCGACCGCGAGCGCACCAAGTTGCACAATGAAGGCGCCGAGCAGATGGCTCAGCGCCTCAATGAGAAGGTGACGATCGACCAGGGCACGGCGCGGCGAATGTTTACGCTCATCACCACCCTCCGCTGGAAGATATGACCGCGGCGCGAGCCACATCGGATCGCCGTCGTCAAGCGCCGTTCCGGCGCTCCTCCGCTTCGCTTCGGCCCTCCGGGTGACAACGCCGATCCGACGCGGCAATTGTCTCTCCAAGAGCTTTGGTAAGCGATGGGGCCCGCAGGGCCGGTGGCTTCACCAAAGCTCTTGGACGCCAAAACGCCTGATCCGCGCGGAGGGGTCAAGACTCGCGAAGCGACCCGCCAGCGGGCTTGGGCTTGACGCCGAGCACGGATCAGGCAGGCGCAGGAGAGGCGCGGCTTGAATTCATCTCGTCCCAAGCGCGACTTCGTCCTCGCCAATACCCGGCTTCTCGCCCCGCCTCTCATTCCCGAACTCAAGCTGTGGCTCGCCGACGAGGCCGTGCCGATCTGGAACAAGACCGAGGAGGAGCTTGGCGAAATGGGTCTGCCGCCGCCGTTCTGGGCTTTCGCCTGGGCCGGCGGACAGGCGCTCGCCCGCTACGTGCTCGACAATCCAACCGTCGTTCGAGGACAGCGCGTGCTGGATTTCGCAAGCGGTTCGGGACTGGTCGCGCTGGCCGCGGGGCTCGCGGGCGCAAGCTCGGTCGAGGCCTCCGACATCGACCCCTTCGCGGTCGCCGCGATCGAAGCCAACGCCGTCGAGAACCGCCTCGCCGTCGCCGCGCGTCCCGAGAACCTGATCGGCGCGGACGAAGGCTGGGACGTCGTGCTGGCTGGCGACGTCGCCTACGAGAAGGACCTGGCCGAGGCGGTCACCGACTGGCTCGCCGCGCTTCATCGCCGCGGCGCGACCGTGCTCGTCGGCGACCCCCGCCGGGCCTATCTCGCCCTCGACCGGCTCACGAGCGTCGTCGAATATGGCGTTCCGGTCACGCGCGACCTCGAGGATGCGGAGATCAAGCGCACGGGCGTGTTTCGGTTTCGGGCGTGAGGAGGAGTGTGGGTTGTGCGGTTGTCGCCAGTTGACGGCGCCTGCGCTGTAACCGACACGGGCCACGTTCTTGTGCGTCAACCCGCCGCAGAGAAGCGATAGACAGAGAGGGCGCAAGGACGATTCTATATCGGTCTTTCAAATAACGGGCAAACCTTTAACTTTATATTATTTCGGCTCAGAAAGAATGGAATTATATTTGAGTTTAGGGTGCCTAGATCAGAAGAAATTGATCAAAAAGTCGAGAAGTCTGGCCTTGAAAGCCTTGAGTTTTCGCGCTGGGGCTACTACCGACTGTCACTCAAGAAGGCCGACATCGCCACGAAACGGGATTTTCTGAAGGAACTCATGCAGGCAGCCTATAATAATGCAGCCGGCTAATGAAATTTAGCCCGCCCTCAGACCTCTGCCCCGACAGGCGTAACGGAGGTCAAACTCCCGTCTTTAATGGATGGTACCGCCACCCCGGCTCGAACGGGGGACCTCTAGATCCACAATCTAGCGCTCTAACCAACTGAGCTATGGCGGCACGGGCTTTTGGGCGGCGCGGAAACTAGTCGCAAAGGCCCGCGCATGCAAGCCCCGCTTTGCCCTCTTCGGCATCATGGCCAAGCTTGTCCCGGCCATGCCCGCCGCGCCGGTTCAAGTCCTCGCAGGTTCTCAAATTGTGAAGGGTTATCAGCCGCCTACGGGAGACGCGGGGTGCGCGTAGAGGGCCGGGACGAGCCGGGCCAGGAGGCAGTGACAGAAAGCGCCATTGGCGTTCGACCGATAGCGGACGCCATAGGAGCGATCCTTCGATCTTCTCTTGCTCGGAACTGCCTCAACAAATGATTGCAAAAAAGAGAAGCTCGGCTTAGGCTGAAACTATGAGCCCGATAAATACCTCTCGCCGCCCAGGCTGTTTCGAGTTCCTGCCATCAATCCCGCGAACCCGCTCTGCGCGTGCGTCGGGTCGTGCGGTCGATGTCGTTAGCGCCGCACCGATCGCGGGGGCATTGATGGCGGTCGCCACGCCCGAGATTATGGCGAGAATGTGTCAAACAAGGGGTTCGCGGGCTCTCGTGAATTCGAATCCAAAGCGCAACGCTTTGATTTCGCTTGGTCGGTCTCCAAATCTGCCCGCGCCAGTCTTCCGCTTAGGCCGGTTTCAGGGCGCGGATCCTGCGGAGCGTGTGCCTTGATCCCCTCGGCGTCCACCGGCGCGGGTCGGCTGCAACGACATCCGAGGCTGGCGCTCGTCACCCTCGCCTTGCTGCTCGCGCTTGCCTCCGCCTCGCCCACGCGGGCCGCCCCCGATCCCATCGTCGGGTTCGCCAGCGCGGCCGGCGAGCCGATCCGGGGCGCGTTCACCAAGCCGCCAGGCGCCGGCCCGTTTCCCGCGGTGGTGCTGCTGCACTCGTGCCTCGGCCTGCCGTCCAACCGCCGCGCGATCCAGTCCGCCCTCGCCAACGCGGGTTTTGCCGCGCTGTTCGTCGACGAGTTCTCGACCCGCGGGCTGAAAGAAACCTGCAGCGTCGACTTCCCGCGATTGATTCCCGACGCGTTCGGAGCGCTCGCCTTTCTTGCCCGTGAGCCCGGCGTCGATCCGGAACGCATCGCCGTCGTCGGCTTCTCGCAGGGCGCGGATGGGGCGCTGGCGGCGGCCGCGTCGCCCGATGGCGCGGCACATGGGGTTTCCGGCGATCTGAGCTTCCGCGCCGCCGCGGCCTTCTATCCGCCTTGCGCCAACGAGCAGGGGCAGCGCCCGACGATCCCGACCCTCATCGTGGTCGGCGAGGCGGACACGGTGACTCCGGCCGCCGATTGCCGTCGGCTCGCCGAGGGGACGGGCGACGTCCGGCTCAAGGTCTACCCCGGCGTCGGCCACTGCTTCGACGATCCGGCCTTCGCCGGCGGCAAGCGCGTCCTCGGCATGACGCTGCGCTACGATCCGGACGCCGCGCGGCGCGGCATGGCGGAGTTGATCGCCTTTCTGCATGACAGCCTTGCGCGATGAATTGCAATTCCGAGCGCTGATTTCACGATCGCGCCACAAACTTGGACGAAGGGGGCCCGCGAATCAGCAAGAGGACTGTCGAGGGATGATTCGGAGACGCGATTTTCTGATTGGCGCGGCGACGACCGCGGCCGTTACGCCGCTGACGGCGGCGACCGCGCTCGCTCGCGACATGTCGCCGCCGCTCAACGACAAGGCTGCCTTCATCGCCTGGGGCAAGGCGAACACCAATGAAGACCCGATCTACCTCGAGCGGCGCTTCGACCGCTACAAGGACGTATTGTCGTTCAACGACCTCTATACCTCGGCCGAGAAGCGCGCCTTCCTCCTGACCCCCCGCCAGGAATTCACCCGGCCGGAGGACAAGGACCAGGCCTATGTCGGGCACTACATCGACATCGGCTTCGGCGTCACCATCACGCCGCCCGGCACGATGGGGCGGATGACCAGTTCGCTCCAGGTGCGCAACGGCGAGAAGGTGCTCGAGATCGGCACCGGGTCCGGCTACCAGTCGGCCCTGCTGACGTATCTCACCCCGCGCGTCTACTCGATCGAGATCATTCCGGAATTGGCCGCCCGCACCCGCGGGGTCTACGATCGGCTGATCGCCGCGGGCTATCGCGAATATTCCGACATCGCGACCCGCAGCGCCGACGGCTATTACGGCTGGGCGGAGGCCGCGCCGTTCGACAAGATCATCGTCACCTGCGGCATCGATCACATCCCGCCGCCGCTCCTGCAGCAGTTGAAGCCCGACGGGGTCATGGTCATTCCGGTCGGCCCGCCCGGCGCGCAGCACATCCTCAAGGTGGTGAAGAAGAGCGGCGCGGACGGGCAGATGTCGGTCGCGCGTTCCGACATTTTTGGCGGCAAGATCATCCCCTTCGTGCCCCTCTCCGGCGGGCATCAGCCGGGCGACGCCGGCTAGGCGCCGCCGGTCAGGCGGCCGGCGCGACGGCGCGAACCTTGCGCGCGCCGAGGCTCGCCAAACCTCGCTGAGCAGAAACAGATTGCCGACATCCGGAATGCTGTCGCCGAACGAATGATCGCGCTTTACGGCGATGTCGCGGCCAATGCGGAGACACTGGAAAGCAGAACTGCGGTCGATGCGGCAATCAGCATGCGGCTCGTCACTTGGCGTTCTCCGTGGGATGTGGTTTGTATGCGCCGCAAACCTTCACGAACCGGCCGCCTTCGACAAACGCGATCGCGAAGACGCGCTCGACCGGTCGGCGCCAAGCGCTGCCTTGCGTCAACGCTATACGCTGAGCGCATTCCGATCGGCGCGCGAACAAGGAGAGGCGACGTGAGTTTGGTTCTCATCACCGGCGGGTCCGGCTTCATCGGGGGGCACTGTATTTTGCAGGCCCTGGCGGCGGGCCATTCGGTCCGCGCGACGCTGCGCAGTCCGGCGCGGGCCGAGGAGGTTCGCCGCCAGCTCGAGCGGGCCGGCGCCGCGGGGCTCGACCGGCTCTCCTTCGCCGCCGCCGACCTCGAGCGGGACGCCGGCTGGCCCGAGGCGGTCGCCGGCTGCGACTTCGTTCTGCATGTCGCCTCACCCTTTCCTCTCGCCGTGCCGAAGCACGAGGACGACCTGATCCGGCCCGCGCGCGACGGGGCGCTCCGGATGCTGAAAGCCACGCGCGCCGCCGGGGTGCATCGCGTTGTCCTGACCTCGTCGTTCGCCGCCGTCGGCTATGGCCATCCGGAGCAGACGGCGCCGTTCGACGAGACGAGCTGGACCGACGTTCAGGGCGAAGGGGTCACCGCCTACGCCAAGTCGAAGACGATCGCCGAGCGCGCCGCCTGGGACTTTGTCGCCGAGGAGGGCGCGCCGGAACTCGCGGTCGTCAATCCGGTCGGCGTGTTCGGTCCGGTGCTCGGGCCGGACCTCTCGACCTCGGTCGCCGCCATCCAGCGCATGCTGGACGGGAAGATGCCGGGCCTCCCGCATCTGGCTTTCGGGGTCGTGGATGTGCGCGACGTCGCCGATCTCCACCTTCGCGCCATGACCGATCCGCGCGCCAGGGGCGAGCGCTTCCTTGCCGTCTCCGGCGACTTCATCACCCTGCGCGAAATCGCGCAGATTCTGAAGGCGCGCCTTGGCGATGCTGGCCGCCGCGTGGCGACGCGGGAGCTGCCCGACTGGCTGGTGAGGATCGCTGCGCTCGCCGATTTGTCGGTCCGCCAGATCGTTCCCGAGCTCGGGAAGCGCAAGAACGCGACCTCCGAGAAAGCGAGGCGCGTATTGGGCTGGTCGCCGCGCTCGCGCGAGGATGCGCTCGTCGCGACCGGCGAAAGCCTGGTCAAGCTGGGTCTCGTCAAGCGCTAGACTCGCAAGGCGAATGTTTGACGCCAAACCGGATCGAAGCCGGCGCGCCGTCTCTTGGCAGCAGGGGGGCCTTTGGCTAAGCCTTTCGCGAACTCCCGGCGGCTGACGCTCCTTTCGCCGAGGACGCGGGGACGATTGCATGACATCGAAGCCCATTGCTGCGGCGATCCTCTCGGCGATCGCGGCGATCGTGATCGTCGCGCCCCTCGGCCTGTGGTCGGCGATGGCGCTGTGGTTCCGGCTTCCGCCCCCCGATGCGGTGCGAGCCGTCGCGGCGGGCGTCGCGGGCCTCGTCACGCTCGCCACGATGATCGCGCTCTCCACCCGCTTCCGCTGGCGGGCGCTGGGCCTGTTCGCGATCCTCTTCGCGGGCGTCGTCGTGTGGTGGAGCGCGATCCTGCCGCCGCTCGACGGCGACTGGGCGCCCGAGGTCGCCCGGCAGACGACCGGCACGATCAACGGCGACATTCTCACGCTTTCGGACGTCCGCGACTTCGACTGGCGCACCGATGACGACTTCACCCAGAAATGGGAGTCGCGCTCCTACGACCTCTCAAAGCTCGATTCCCTCGACCTCATCCTGTCCTACTGGGCCGGACCGGAGATGGCGCATCTGATCATGAGCTTCGGCTTCACCGACGGGCAGGTTCTCTCCTGGTCGATCGAGGTCAGGCGCGAGAACGGCGGCGCCTATTCGCCGGTCGCCGACGCCTTCAAGTCGCACACCATCGTTTCGCTCGCCACGACCGAGCGCGACTTGGTTCGCCTGCGCACCAACGTGCGCAAGGAGGATGCGCGCCTCTACCGCCTGCGCGCCTCGTCCCAGGCAATCCGCAAGCTGCTGATAGGCTACGTCGACGAAGCCAACGCGCTCAACCGTCAGGCCGTGTGGTACAACTCGATCACCACCAATTGCACGACCGCCGTCACCCGGCTGATCCGCAGCCTCGGCGGGACGCTGCCGTTCGACTGGCGACTCATCGTCAACGGTTTTCTTCCCGGCTACCTCTACGACCACGGCGCTGTGGCGACGGACATTCCGCTCGCCGAACTCATGGAGCGCGCGCGCATTTCCGGGCGCGCCAAGGCCGCCGACCAGTCGCCCGACTTCTCGCGCCTGATCCGGATCGGCATCCCCGCGCCGGACGGCAAGCCGCTGATGTGAGGGGAGGCGCGCGCCGGTCAGGAGGACTTCGCAGGCGGCTGGGAAGCGGTCGACCTATGCGGACGTCGCTATCGTTGGGATTCTTGTGCGTTTGTAAAGCGCGAGAGACGGGCGTCCTTCCGGACGCACGAGAGACGGTGGCGGGTCTTTGCCGCCGCAGCGAATCGCCCCTTCTTCGTCGCCGTCTTCCGGGCGAAACGCGACCGGAGCGAAAGCGCGCGCGTCGAGTCGCGGCGCGTTGCTTGAACACGATTATCGCCTTGACTGGCTGGTGAGCAGATAGCCGAGAACCGCGGCGCCGCCGAGAACGGTGAAGAGGTTCGAGCGGTCGCCGTTGCGGATGACATTGGCGGCGCGATCGAGCGCCATCTTGGCCGGCCCGTCTCCGCCGAGGCCTCCACCCAGGAGTTCGGCGGCGAACGCCCTGCCCCCTCCGGCCGTGGTCAGCAGAGCGGCCAGGGGCTCGACGAGAGCGCTCGCCGACGGGCTCGCGGCCAGCGGGCCGGAGGCCGGCGCGGCGACCCCTGGCTCCGAAGCCGCGCCTGTCGGGCCAAAGAGCGCCCGCGGCGCCGCCGCCGCATGGACCGCCAGCGACTTGCTTCGCCCCTGCGCGATCAGCGCAAGGATCGCCGTTGCGATGACGAGAATGACGAAAACGACGCCAAGACCGGCGGGAACGCCGTAGTGGTCGCTCACCCACCAGCCGACCGCGAGCAGCGCGACCACGATCGCCAGCAGCGCCGCTATGCCGGCAAGGACGTACAGAGCCGCCATCACAGCAGCCTGCTGCGCCGCCTGGCCAAAGTGAGAGGTGGCGCCCTCGACGCGCTGGTCGATGTCCGCTTTCAGCGCATTGATCTGCGCCGGGACATCGAGCCCCATCGCCTTCAAAATCTGGAACAGCATCAGCGTCTCCTCCGCATGCCGATCACCGCCCCGATCGCGAAGGCGGCGAGGATGGCGCCGAGCGGGTTGCGCCGTGCGGCGCCCTCGAGTTGAGCGGCGAGCGACTGCGCTCGCGCGGTCGCCGCGGAAGCCGCGTCCGCGCCCTTTTCCGCCAGATCGCCCGCAACCCCGCGAACCCCATCGGCGATGTTCGAAGCCAAGTCGCTCGCGGACCTCGCCGCGCGGTTCGCCGCGTGCGACACGAGGTCCGAGGCCTGCGCCGTGGCCGCCGAGGCCGCGTCAACGCCCCGGTCCGCCAGATCGCCGGCAACCTCTCTGACCCCTCCGACGACGTTCGAAGCGATATCGCCTGCGGACTGTGTCGCCCGGGTCGCAACATGCGAAACAAAGTCCGCGGCCTGCGCCGTGACCGTCGAGGCCGCGCCGACCCCCTTGTGGACGTGAATCGAGACGAGACCCTCGCCGCGCGCGCTCGATTCCGAAATCGAGCCCTCCAAGTCGGTCGGCGCCGCTTCTTTGTGGCCCATCGTGTTGCTCCCCGGGTCCCGGCAATGGAGACCGCCCGGACCGTTCTTATCGGTTCCAGGGATCATCGCCAACTCCCGGCCGCCCCTTGCCGTCAGAAAATACCGCTTTCTGACGGCGAAGCCGTGGAGGGACGTGACCCGGACGCCCTATGGAGCATTGCCGCCACGCGATCGAATCACCATTCTTCGCCGCCGTTAGATGCGCGTCGAGCGCGCCCGTATCGGCGAGGAGTTCGGCGCTCGCGCGCGTCGTGGGCGATCGCGCGTCGGTCGTGGTCGGCGAAGGCCAGGGTTTTTCGGTTTCTGCTCGACGACAATCAGGTCAGGCCCTCACGCGCCAGTAATGGCGAGTATCTCTTCCTTGACCTTTGCCTCGGCGAAATTTCCGATCTTTTCCAGATCGATATGGGGAACGTTGGGCAATTCATCGGCGGGAACGACGCAGTCGACGATGGCGGGGCCCTCGGCCGCTGAGCGCGTGGTCGATGGCTTCGCGCAACTCGCCGGGCTTGTCAGCCTTGAACCCCGCCGCGCCGCAGGCGTGCGCCAGCGCAACATAATCCGGATTGGGGAAGTCCATGGCTTTCCAGGCCGGCAGGCCCATCAACTCGGCCTCCAGTCTGATCAATCCCAGTGACGAATTGTTGTAGACTACGACCTTCACCGGAAGCTTATGCTGAGCCGAAGTCAGGAACTCGCACATCAGCATGTTGAAGCCGCCGTCGCCGCAAAGCGCGATGACCTGGCGCGAACGGTCCAGCGCCTGGATGCCGTTGGCCTGACCAAGCGCGGTGCCAACGGCGCCGTTGTTGAAAGAACCGAGGATCCGCTGCTCGCCGTTCTGACGAATCCAGTTGCCGGACCAGAGCGTGTTGAGCCCGGTGTCGATGACGAACACGGCGTCGCGCGCGGCCAGGTCGCTCACGGCGCGCGCCACCGCCTGCGGATGAATGCGATCCTTGCTGCGTGCAGGATCGCACTGCCTGTCCAGCTTCTCGTCCCAGGCCTTGCGCTCGGCGGTCAGGCGATCGAAAAACCCGCTGTCGCTCCTGGGCTTCACTCGGTCGAGCAATGATTTGACCGTCGGACGCACCGAGCCCACGACACCGAGCTCGGTCGGCGCCCGGCGGCCGATCACCCGCGCCCGCTCGTCCACCTGGATGACGACGCAGTTGCGCGGCAGGAATTCCGAATAGGGATAGTCGGCGCCGAGCATCAGGAACAGTTCGCAGTGCATGACGGCGTCATAGTCCGGCTTCGTTCCGATCATGCCGATGCCGCCCATCCAGCGCGGGTCGTCGTAGGGCATGATGTCCTTGCCCTTGACGGAATGGATCAATGGAGCCTTGAGCCGATCGGAAAGCGCACGCAATTCGTCGGCCGCGCCATGGCATCCGGCGCCGCACATGATCACGATGCTGCCGGCATTGTCGATTCGGCCCGCCATCTCGGCGATGTCGTCTTCACTGGCGACGAATTCGGGTCGCGGTTTCAGCGTAGCGAGACTCGAAACTCTGGCGTCGGCCGTTGAGATGAGGACGTCCACTGGCATGGTCAAATGCGCGACGCCGCGGCCCGCATAGGCGGCGGCTATGGCCTGATGGATGAGGGCTGGCGCCTGCTGAGGCGAGGAAATGGTCTCGGTATAGAGCGAGACATCGCGGAACAGCGCGTTGGGATTTGTCGCTTGAAAAAATTCGGTTCCCGCCAGCTTACGCGGCATATCCCCGGAGATCGCAAGAACCGGCGCGTGGTCCCGACTTGCCTCATAGAGGCCGGCGACGAGGTGGGTGCTGCCGGGTCCGGTCGATCCGCAACAGACGCCGAGCCGACCGGTGAGCTTGGCTTGGCCCGCGGCCGCGAGCGCCGCGCCTTCCTCGTGGCGAACGCCGATCCATTCAATTTTGCTGTGGCGCACGGCGTCGCCGATCGGATTGAGCGAATCAGCAATGAGACCGAATATCTGCTTAACGCCAATCGTCTCGAGCGCAGCGACTAAGGTGTCGGCTACTGTCTGTGACATCTGCGTCTCCTGCAATTGACACTGGACTTGGCGAGCATCAGGTCGCGCCGCGCCCACATGCTAATCGAGTATCCTGCGCCAAAGAGCGGCGTCAGAGCAATGCCCTATTGGTTATTACCAAGTCGTTACTGGTTTATACCCCATATGTGAGGACCGTAAGCCATGCGCCGGGACGGCATCGAGCCAACGTCAATTGCGTAAGCTTTCGGGACGCGCGAATGTCTTGCTGAATAGCGCTGTTTTCTTGCCGCCTCGATCTGCAACGGCGGCATCCACTCACGAACTGGAGCAGCGCTCAGGTCGAGTCCGGAGCGCGCCCCCACCACAAGCGTTCGGTCGGTCTCGCTACCCCGCCTTCAGCAGGGTAGGATCACCCCCTCTTCGTCGCCGTCAGATGCGCGTCGAGCGCCGTCGGGTCGGCGAGCAGTTCGGCGCTCGGAGCGTCGTGGGCGATCGCGCCGCGGTCGAGCACGATGGCGTGGTCGGTGAAGGGCAGGATCTTCTTCGGCTTCTGCTCGACGATGATCATCGACAGGCCTTCGCGCGCGAGCTCCCGCAGCGCCGAAAGCAATTCGTCGACGATAATCGGCGCGAGACCCTCGGTCGGCTCGTCGAGCAGAAGCAGGCGCGGGTTCAGCATCAGCGCGCGGCCGATCGCCAGCATCTGCTGCTCGCCGCCCGAAAGCTGCCGGCCGCCGTTGGTCCGCCGCTCCTCGAGCCGCGGAAAGAGGTCGTAGACCCGCCGGACCGACCAGGGGCCGGGCACGGCGACGGCGGTCAGGTTCTCCTCGACCGTCAGCGAGCGAAAGATATTGCGCTCCTGCGGCGTCCAGCCGATCCCGGCCCTCGCGCGAGCGTGGGGGCTCAGCGGCGTGATGTCTTCGCCGCCGAGAACGATGCGGCCGGCGAAGCGGGTCGTGACCCCGATGATCGTATCGATCAGGGTCGTCTTGCCGACGCCGTTGCGGCCGAGCAGGGCCAGCGATCGCCCGTCTTCGAGGGCAAAGTCGATCCCCTGGATGACCCGCGCTTCGCCGTAGCCGGCGCTCAAGGCTTCGACCCGAAGCAGCTCAGCCATGGCCGTCCTCGCCCAGATAGACGGCGCGCACGCGTTCGTCCCTGGCGATCGTCTCGGGATCGCCCTCGGTCAGGAGCCGGCCGGCGACCAGCACCGATATGCGGGTCGCGAAGGTGAAGACGAGGTCCATGTCGTGCTCGATCAGCAGGATCGCGACTTCGGAGGGGAGCGCCGCAAGCGCGGCGAGAATGTCCTCCCGCTCCTCCTCGGGCACGCCGGCGGCGGGTTCGTCGAGCAACAGCACGCGAGGCCGGGTCGCCAGCGCCAGCGCGATCTCCAGAAGCCGCTGCTTGCCGTAAGGCAGTTTGCGGGTCGGCTTGTCCATCTCGGCCTCGAGGCCGAAGCGGGTAATGAGATCTTCGATTTCGGCGACGATCGCCGGCCGGGTTCCCGCCACGCGCCAGAAGTCGGCGCCGGAGCGGTTGCGCTCGGAGATGGCGAGACCGAGCGATTCGATCGGCGTCAGATGGGGGAAGAGCTGGTTGATCTGGAACGTCCGCGACAGGCCGAGCCGAACCCGTTCGCTGGCCGACAAGCCGGTGACATCGCGCCCCTGCAAGAAGACCTGGCCCTTGGTCGGCTTGATCACGCCGGTCAGAAGATTGATCAGCGTCGTCTTGCCGGCGCCGTTCGGGCCGATCAGCGCCTGCCGGGCGCCGGGTTCGAGCGCGAACGACACGTTGTCGGTCGCAAGCAGGGCGCCGAACTGTCTCTGCAGTCCGCGCGCCTCCAAAGCGGGGCCGCTCACGCCGCGTCTCCCCGCAAGCCGTTCGGAAGGATGGCGGAGGCCGCGCGCCGGACATACTCCTGGAGGCGGTCGCGGCCGACCATCACCAGGACCACCAGCAGCAGGCCGATCCAGAACTCCCAGTATTCCGGCGTCGCCGCCGAGATGACATCGCGGAGCACGATGAACACGCCGGCGCCGATGATCCCGCCGTAGAGATAGCCGGCGCCGCCGATGATCAGCATCAGCATCACGTCGGCGGAGCGGTGGAAGTCGAAGAGATCGAGCGACACGATCTGAGTCGTCTGGGCGAGCAGGGCGCCCGCCGCGCCGGCATAGGCAGCCGACACCGTATAGATTGCGACAATGCGCCAGCTGGTGGCGATGCCGAGCGCACCGGCGCGCAACCGATTCTCGCGGATCGCCGCCAGCGCCAGCCCGAACGGCGACTGGCGCAGCCGGCGCGCGAGCACGAACAAGAGGAAGAGAACGGCGAAGCTGTAGAGCGCGGCGTTGCGCTGGCCGGTAAACCCGATCGGGAAAAGACCGAGCACCGGCCCGATCGAGAAGTTGAGCCCGTCCGCCCCGCCGGTCAGCCAGCCGTTGCGGTTGGCGAGTTCGCCGAGCAGCAGCGAGACGCCGAGCGTCACCATGAGCCGGGTCAGATCGGCGCCGCGCAGGAGCAGCGGCGCCGTCACGAATCCCAGCACAGCGGCGACGCCGGCGCCGACGACGAGACCGAGCAAGGGATCGGTGACGTTCTGGCTCGCGAGGATGGCGGCTGCGTAGGCGCCGACGCCGAGGAACGCCGCCTGACCCAGCGAGACGATCCCGGTCACGCCGAGGATCAGATCGAGCGACAGGGCGAACAGGCCCGCGACGAGGATCTCGTTGATCAGCGCCGCACGGGAAGGGAAGGCGACGATCACGGCGAGGATCACGAGCCAGAACGCGATCTCGCTGAATCGCCAGCGCGCGCGCCGGCCTAAGTGGGCCTCAATCCGGTGGGCCGTCGCGCTCATCGGCCGTCCCCGCGGGCGAACAGGCCCTGGGGCCGCACGATCAGGGTGACGACCATCACCGCATAGATGATGAACGCGCCGATCGAGGGGATGTAATATTTTCCGGCGACGTCCAGCACGCCGAGCAGCAGCGCGCCGAACAGCGCCCCCAAAATTCCGTTCGAACCGCCGACCGTGACGACGATGAGGAATGTCACAAGGAACTTGACCGGGAACGACGGGTCGATGCCGCCGACCACGTCCGCCGCCAGCGCCCCGCCCAGACCCGCCAATCCGCTGCCGACCGCGAAGGCGACGGCGAAGATGCGATCGACGTCGATGCCGAGCCCGTTGGCGACCCGCGCGTCATCGACCGCCGCCCGCAGCTGCGCTCCGAACCGCGTTCGAACCAGAAAGAGCTGCAGCGCCGCGGCGATCACGCCGCAGATGACCACGATGAACAGGCGATAGCGGCTGATGCCCACGCCATAAAGGTCGAAGCTACCGGAGAGCCACGGCGGCAGGTTGACCTGGCGTGCTTCGTCGCCGAGCAGGAAATCGGCGATCGGCATGGCCATCAAGACAAGGCCAATGGTGAACAGGACCTGATCCAGCGGGCTTGCGCCGTAGAGCCGGCGGTAAAGCGTGCGCTCGAGGACGACGCCGAGGATCGCGGGGACGAGAAAGGCCACCGGCAGCGTAAGGAGAAACGGCGCGCCGAGCTTCGCCATCATCAGCGCCGTCACGTAGCCGCCGACCATCGCGAAGGCGCCGTGGGCGAGGTTGATGAAATTCATCAGCCCCAGCGTCACGGAAAGCCCGCTCGCCAGCACGAACAGCAGCATGCCGTAGGCGATCCCATCGAACAGGATCGTCAGCATGGGCGCGCTTCGCGTGCGGATCTCCCTCTCCCCGCTCGCGGGGAGAGGGCAGGGGTGAGGGGCCCGAAGGATTGTTCGCCCTGGCTAGTCGCCTCGCCCCTCATCCTAACCCTCTCCCCGCGAGCGGGAAGAGGGGACTGCCAACGCGGACAATCCATCACGAGGCGCATCGTCGCCGACGGCTCTAGTGCTTGGCCGCCTTGTAGGGGTCCTTCACGTCGGGGATGGTTGCGAACTCCACGTTGTAGAGCGCGCCGTCCTTCTTCTCGACCTTGCGGACGTAGATGTTCTGCACGATATCGCGCGTCTCGGGATCGATTGAGACCGGCCCGCGAGGGCTCGTCCAGGACATGCCCTTCATTGCGCCGATCAGCGCGTCGCCACTCGCGTCGCCCTTGGTCTTCTCGAGCGCCTTGTAGACGAGGGCCATGCCGTCGTAAGCCGCGACCGCCATGAAGTTCGGCCGCATGCCCCCGTTGGCCTTTTCGAACGCGGCGACGAACGCCTTGTTCTCGGGGGAATCGTGATCGGCGGAATAATGATGGGTGGTGACGGCGCCGAGCGCCGCGTCGCCGATGTCCGTGATCAGGTCGTCGTCGGTCACGTCGCCGGTGCCGATCAGCTTGATCCCCGACTTGTCGAGCCCGCGCTCGACGAACTGCTTCATGAAAATGGAGCCGAAGCCCGAGGGCACGAAGACGAACACGGCGTCGGGCTTGTCGTCGGCAACCCGCTGGAGGAACGGCGAGAAATCCGGGTTTTTCAGCGGAACCCGGATCTTCTCGGCAATCGTCCCGCCGCCTTTCTCGAACGTGTCTGAAAACCACTTCTCGGCGTCGACGCCGGGGCCGTAGTCGGTGACGATGGTGACGACCTTCTTGATCCCGTTCTTCAAGGCCCAATCGGCCATCGGCGCCGCGGCCTGGGGCAGCGTGAACGAGGTGCGCGTGATGTAGGGCGACTTCTCGGTGATCATCGCGGTCGCCGCGGCGGTGACGATTTCGGGGACCTTCGCCTGGGTCGCGATTGGAGCGGCGGCGAGCGCAAGCGGGGTGAGGCCGAATCCCATCAGCACATGGGCGTGGTCGTTGGTGACCAGCTCCTCGGCGAGGCGCTTGGTGACGTCGGCGGCGCCGGTGTCGTCCTTGACTTCGAGGACGACCTTTTTGCCGGCGACGGTGTCGCCGTGCTGCTGCATATAGAGCTCGGCGCCGGCCTTCTCCTGCTTTCCGGTCGAGGCTGAGGGGCCGGTCATCGGAAGGATCAGGCCGACCGTCACCGTTGCGTCGTCTGCAAAGGCGGGCGCGGCGGCGAGCATTGCGGAAAGCGCAGCTCCGGTCATCCAACGTTTTGCGGTCATCGTTCCTCCCAGTGGTCCGAGCGTTTTGAAACATCCGTCCGGACGGACGTTAGCCGCCGGGACTGGACCGCGAAAGAGCGTCTTGCCCGTTCGCGGCAGAGATGGGAAAGAATTTTCTATCGCGCCTGCGCCGCGACCGGCTTCGCCGCCGCCTCGACCTCGCCGCGCATCCAGCGATGCGCCGCATCGTCGAGGTCGCGCCGGCTCCAGATCAGGAACATCGGCAGGACCGGGCAGGGGACCGGCGGCCTCGCGCTGGCGAGGCCCTGAAAGGGGCCGAAGCGCAACAGGCCCGGGGCGGTCGCGATCAGATCCCCGCCGCGCAGGAACGCGGGCACGCCGGCAAAGCCCGGAACCATGACGACGAATCTTCGATGGACCCCTTTTGCCGCCAGATGCGCGTCGAGATCGAGCGTTCGCTGCGGCGGATAGACGACGGTCACATGATCGGCGGCGAGGTATTCTGCCCGCGTCGCCGGCGCCGCCCGCCGCGCGCCGTCGTAGAAGACGCGGTAGCGGTCCTCGAACAGGCGCTTCTGCATGATGTCGGCGCCTTCCGGCGGCCGGGGACTGATGATGAGATCGCACCGCTCCTCGCGCAGCATGGCGGCGGTGGGCGCGTCGGAGGGAATGATTCTAAGCGTGACGCCCGGCGCAAAGGCGCGCAGGCGCGCGACCAGCGCGGGCAGAATTGCGTCCCTCTGAAGGTCGTTGGCGGCGATGGTGAAGGTCGTGCGCCAGCGAGCCGGGTCGAAGGTTTCCGCATGGGCGAAGCGCTCGAGCTCGCGCAGGATTTCGCGCGCGCGCGCCGCGAGCGCCTCGGCTCGCGCAGTCGCCACGATGCCGCGGCCGGACTTGACGAACAGGGCGTCGCCGACGATTTGCCGGAGCTTGCCGACGAGGTGGCTGACGGCCGACTGGGTGACCCCCAGTTTTTGCGCAGCGCCGGTGACCGAGCCGGTCTCGACGACGGCGACGAGCAGCCGAAGCAGGCGCGCGTCGAGATCCGTCCAATCGAAATCGCTCATGCGATGCATGATTATGCATGCATTGTTCTTTGGCAACCGTCCCGATATTCGGGAACGAAATCGTTATTTTCGGGAGGAAACTCGATGTCCGGGCCGCACGAGATTTTGGGGACGACCCTCTTCGACGGCGCCATGGCGCAGCGCGGGTATGCGCTGAACAAAATGTGCTTTTCGTTCAACAGCGCGGAGAACCGCGAGACCTTCCGGAAAGACGAGGACGCCTACATCCGCGCCTACGGCCTCAACGCCAGCCAAGCCGAGGCGATCCGCAAGCGCGACGTCCTCGGGCTGCTCGAAGCGGGCGGTAACGTCTATTACCTCGCCAAGTTCGCCGGGATCCTCGGCCTCGACGTCCAGGATCTCGGCGCGGCGCAGACCGGCATGACCAAGGACGCGTTCAAGGCTCGCCTCGTCGCCCAGAACGAACAGCCCGAAACGCTCTGAAGCGGAGAAGACGACCATGGCCAAAATCATCGGCGGGCTCGCCACCTCCCATATTCCCGCCATCGGGGCGGCGATCGCCAGGGGCGTGCAGCAGGAGCCCTACTGGAAGCCGTTCTTCGACGGTTTCGATCCGGCGCGCGAATGGCTCGCCAGGGAGAAGCCGGACGTCGTCGTGGTGTTCTACAACGACCACGGCCTCAACTTCTTCCTCGACAAGATGCCGACCTTCGCGATCGGGGCAGCGGCTCAGTATCGCAACGACGACGAAGGCTGGGGGATTCCGACCCTGCCGCCGTTCAAGGGAATCCCCGAGCTTTCCTGGGCGATCATCGACCATCTGATCGCGCACGACTTCGACATCGTCACCTGCCAGGAGATGCTGGTCGACCACGCCTTCACCGTGCCGCTAAAGCTCTTCTGGCCGGATGACGACGCGCCTCCGGCGGTGCCGGTATGCATCAACACGGTCCAGTTTCCCCTTCCGAGCGCCAGGCGCTGCTACGCGCTCGGTCAGGCGGTCGGCGAAGCGATTTCTGGCTGGCGCAAGGATCTCAAGATCGTGACGATCGGCTCGGGCGGCCTGAGCCACCAGCTCGAGGGCAAGCGTGCCGGTTTCATCAACAAGCCTTTCGACCTGAAGTTCCTGGAGACGATGGTGGACGATCCCGAATGGGCGACGCAGTTCAGCATCGTGGAGCTGGTCGAAAAGACCGGGACGCAGGGCGTCGAGTTGATCAACTGGCTCGCCGCGCGCGCGGCTTCTCCCCGCCCGATGCGCAGGGTCTGCCAGAATTATCACATTCCGATCAGCAACACGGCGGCGGCGACCCTGGTGCTCGAGGCGGTCTGAGCAGCGGGGTCCGGATCCGGGACTTGCCGGGGTCGTATGGGGTCTTCACCTTCGTGAGAGGGCGAGACCGATCGGCGGCGCCCGCTTGCAGGGGGCCGCGGCGTTGCTAATATCGCAGCATCGCGCTCAAGGCGCGGAACGCTGAGGAAGCGCGCCAACCTCCGGATCGCTGACGCCGCGACGGAATCGACAGCCTTCGTGAACTTCGGAAATCGAGGAAGCGCCACATGATCATCGACATCCACGGCCATTACACGACGGCGCCTAAACAGCTGGAGGCGTGGCGAAACCAGCAGATCGCCGGGATCAAGGACCCGGCCGCGAAGCCCCAGGCGTCCGACCTCAAGATCAGCGACGACGAACTGCGCGAGTTGATCGAGACGAACCAGCTCCGGTTCATGCGGGAGCGCGGCGTGGACCTGACCGTCTTCTCGCCGCGCGCGAGCTTCATGGCCCATCACATCGGCGACTTCGGCGTCAGCTCGACCTGGGCCGCGATCTGCAACGAGCTCTGCTGGCGCGTCGCAAGGCTCTTCCCCGACAACTTTATCGGCGCGGCGATGCTGCCGCAGAGCCCGGGCGTCGATCCCGCGACCTGCATCCCCGAGCTGGAAAAGTGCGTGAAGGAATACGGCTTCGTCGGGATCAATCTCAACCCCGACCCCTCGGGCGGCCATTGGACCAGTCCGCCGCTCACCGACCGGTACTGGTATCCGATCTATGAAAAGATGGTCGAATACGACATCCCCGCGATGGTGCACGTATCGACGAGCTGCAACGCGTGCTTCCACACCACCGGCGCCCATTATATCAATGCCGATACGACGGCGGTGATGCAGCTCATCCAGGGCGATCTCTTCAAGGACTTTCCGACGCTGCGCTTCGTCGTTCCGCACGGCGGCGGCGCCGCGCCCTATCACTGGGGCCGCTACCGCGGACTTGCGCAGGAGCTGAAGAAGCCGCTGCTCAGGGATCACCTGCTGAAAAACGTGTTCTTCGACACCTGCGTCTATCACCAGCCGGGCATCGACCTTTTGACCAAGGTGATCCCGGTCGACAACATCCTGTTCGCGAGCGAGATGATCGGGGCGGTGCGCGGCGTCGACCCGGAGACCGGCCACAACTACGACGACACCAAGCGCTACATCGAGGCGACGGGGAACCTGACGCCCGAGGAGCGCCACAAGGTTTACGAAGGCAACGCCCGCCGCGTCTATCCGCGGCTCGACGCCGCGCTCAAGGCCAGAGGCCGCTGAGGGAGAACGCCCATGACCGAACTCGGAGTGGTCCACTGCAGAATTGAACGCGCCGACCGCGCGGCCGTCGGCAAGCTCGCGGCGCTTGGCGTCGCCACCGTGCACGAGGCGATGGGCCGCGTCGGCCTGATGCAACCGTACATGCGGCCGATCTATCCGGGCGCGCAGGTCGCGGGCACGGCGGTCACGGTGCTGCTGCATCCCGGCGACAACTGGATGATGCATGTGGTCGCCGAACAGATCCAGCCCGGCGACGTCGTTGTGGCCGCGATCACCGCCGAATCCACAGATGGCTTTTTCGGCGACCTGCTCGCGACCTCGTTCCAGGCGCGGGGAGCGCGGGCGCTGATCATCGACGCGGGCGTCCGCGACGTGAAGACACTGACCGAGATGGGCTTCCCGGTCTGGAGCAAATGCGTCAGCGCCAAGGGCACGGTCAAGGCGACGCTCGGCTCGGTCAACATTCCCGTGGTCTGCGCGGGCGCGCTCATTCATCCGGGCGATGCAATCGTCGCCGACGACGACGGCGTGGTCGTCGTACCGCGAGCCTGGGCGGAAAAAACCCTAGCCGCGGCGGCGGCGCGCGAGGCCAACGAGGGCGAGAAGCGGCAAAAACTCGCATCCGGCGTGCTTGGCCTCGACATGTACAAGATGCGCGAGCCGCTGGAGAAAGCCGGGCTGAAATACATCGACTGAGGCTTTCGACCATGATCGCCAGGGCCAAGCCCGTCAGCGGGCCGTTCGAGAAGACCAAGGGCTGGCTCGACTGGTTCGAGGGTCCCAGCACGCCGAAGTTCCGGCTGCCGCCCGGCAGCGTCGACGCCCACTGCCACGTGTTCGGTCCGGGCGCCGAGTTTCCGTACGCGCCCGAGCGCAAATACACCCCGTGCGATGCGACGAAGGCCGAGCTGTTCGCACTGCGCGACCACCTCGGCTTTGCGCGCAACGTCGTGGTGCAAGCGACCTGTCACGGCGCCGACAACAGCGCGATGGTCGACGCGTGTCTCGCGAGCAGTGGCCGCGCCCGCGGCGTCGCGACGGTCAAGCGCAGCGTCGGCGACGACGAATTGAAACGCCTCCACGACGCGGGCGTCCGCGGCGTGCGCTTTAACTTCGTCAAGCGCCTGGTCGACTTCACGCCGAAGGACGAGCTGATGGAGATCGCCGCCCGGATCAAAAGTCTCGGGTGGCACGTCGTCATTTACTTCGAGGCGGTCGACCTGCCGGAACTTTGGGAATTCTTCGCCGCCCTGCCGACGACGGTCGTGGTCGATCACATGGGCCGCCCCGACGTGTCGAAGCCGATCGACGGGCCCGAATTCTCGCTGTTCCTGAAGTTCATGCGCGACCACGGCAACGTCTGGAGCAAGGTCAGCTGCCCAGAGCGGCTCTCGATCTCCGGACCGCCGGCGCTGAACGGCGAACAGAACGCCTATTGCGACGTCGTTCCTTTCGCCCGTCGCGTGGTCGAAGCATTCCCGGACCGCGTCCTCTGGGGCACCGACTGGCCCCATCCGAACCTCAAGGACCGCATGCCCGACGACGGCCTTCTGGTCGATTTCATACCCCATATCGCGACAACGCCCGAATTGCAGCGGAAGCTGCTCGTCGACAATCCGATGCGGCTCTACTGGCCCGAGGAAACGGGAGGCTGACGACATGGCGCTCGACAAGGCGTTTAGCGAAATCCCCGGCACGATCGTCTTCGACGCCGAACAGGCGCGCAAGGGCTACTGGCTGAACCAGTTCTGCATGTCGCTGATGAAGGCCGAGAACCGCGCGCGGTTCAAGGCCGACGAGCGCGCCTACCTCGATGAGTGGAAGCTGACCGACGAGCAGAAGCAGGCGGTCATCGACCGCGATCTCAACCGCATGATGGCGCTAGGCGGGAACATCTATTTCCTGTCGAAGATCGGCGCGACCGACGGCAAGAGCTTCCAGCAGATGGCGGGCTCGATGACCGGGATGAGCGAGGAGGACTATCGCAGGATGATGGTCAACGGAGGCCGCAGTATCGACGGGAATCGCAAAATCGGCGAGGATGGCGACGCGCAGCGTCCCCGCAAAGACTGACCTTCGCCAAGGCCTTTCACCGACTTTGAGGACAAGGGACCCATGGCCCGCATCACCGCCTCCCTCTACACCTCGCACATCCCCGCCATCGGCGCGGCCTTCGATCTCGGCAGGACCCAGGAGGACTACTGGCGCCCGGTGTTCGCGGGTTACGACTTCGCCAAGGAATGGGTGAAGGCGCACAGACCCGACGTGATCTTTCTCGTCTATAACGATCACGCGACCGCCTTCAGTCTCCAGATGGTGCCGACGTTCGCCATCATGACGGGCCCGGAATTCAACCCGGCGGACGAAGGCTATGGCGCGCGCCCGGTGCCGAAGGTCATCGGCGATCCGGAACTCGCCTCGCACATCGCTTCGGAGGTGATCCAGCAGGACTTCGACCTGACGATGGTCAACGAGATCGACGTCGATCACGGCCTGACGGTTCCCTTGAGCTGCATTTTCGGCAAGCTCGACGCATGGCCGTGCAGGATCATCCCGTTTGCCGTCAACGTCGTCCAGCACCCCGTTCCCTCAGGCGCACGCTGCTTCGCCCTGGGACAGGCGATCCGCAAGGCGATCGAGAGCTACCCCGAGGATCTGAACGTCCACATCTGGGGCACCGGCGGAATGAGCCATCAGCTCCAGGGTCCGCGCGCGGGCCTCATCAACCGGGAGTGGGACAACAGATTTCTCGACCAGCTGATCGACGATCCGCAGCACCTCGCGAAGACGCCGAACATCGAATACGTGCGCGAGGCCGGTTCGGAGGGCATCGAGCTCGTAATGTGGCTGATCGCGCGCGGCGCGATGGCCGACGTCGCGGGCGGTCCCAAGCCGAAGGTGGCGCACCGCTTCTACCACGTGCCCGCGTCGAACACGGCCGTCGGCCACCTCATTCTGGAAAACGCCGCTTAAGGCGTTTGACGATTACCACGATGCAGTTTTCACCACCACGACACGAAGGCCACGAAGTCGCTTTGTGGTCCTTTGTGTCCTTGGTGGCGATCGCTTTGAGCCAAGCTGAATTCAAAAGTTAAGGAGTTCCTTATGCCGTCTTCGATCAAGGTCGCGCTTGCGGGCGCCGGCGCGTTCGGCCTCAAGCATCTCGACGCGATCCGGCTGATCGACGGGATCGAGGTGATTTCGCTGGTCGGGCGCGAACTCGACAAGACCCAGGAGGCGGCGGCGAAATACGGCGTCGCGCACGCGACTACCGAACTTTCCGAGACGTTGAAGCGTCCCGGCCTCGACGCCGTGATTTTGGCGACGCCGACCCAGATGCACGCCGCACAGGCGATCGAGTGCCTCCAGGCCGGCAAGCACGTGCAGGTCGAGATCCCGCTCGCCGACAGCCTGAAGGACGCGGAAGCCGTGGTCGCGGCGCAAAAGAAGGCCGGCCTCGTCGCCATGGTCGGGCACACCCGCCGCTTCAATCCGAGCCATCAGTTCGTCCACAAGCGGATACTGGCCGACGAACTCCACATCCAGCAGATGGACGTGCAGACCTATTTCTTCCGCCGCTCCAATATGAATGCGCTGGGACAGCCGCGCTCGTGGACCGACCACCTGCTCTGGCATCACGCCGCGCACACAGTCGACCTGTTCGCCTATCAGGCGCGCTCGCCAATCGTGAAGGCGAACGCGATCGAGGGGCCGATCCATGCCAACCTCGGCATCGCCATGGACATGAGCATCCAGCTCAAATGCGCCAATGGGGCTATCTGCACGCTGTCGTTGTCGTTCAACAACGACGGGCCGCTCGGCACCTTCTTCCGCTACATCGGCGACACCGCCACCTACATCGCCCGCTACGACGATCTTTTCACCGGCAAGGACGAAAAGATCGACGTGAGCAAGGTCGACGTATCCATGAACGGCATCGAGCTTCAGGACCGCGAGTTCTTCGCCGCGATCCGCGAGGACCGCGAGCCGAACGCGAGCGTCGCGCAGGTGCTGCCCTGCTATCGGGTCCTCGGCGCGCTGGAGCAGCAGCTCGCGGAGGGGTGAGCGGGTCGCCGCATGCGAAGCCGGTGCGTGAGCGCTCTTGCGCGCGGCGGCGGCGTGCGCCACATAGCGGCTGCGTCGCGGCCCTTTTCGAGCGGCATCCGGCGCAAAACCGGAGTCTCTCATGCCGCAGACCAACAGCCGTTTCTTCGACGATCTCTCCCGCCTGATGACCGACGCCGCGGGGCTTGCCGACGGCGCGCGGCGGGAGGCGCAGACCTTCGCCAAGAGCCAGCTCGAGCGCATGATGGCCGGCATGGACCTCGTCAGCCGCGAGGAGTTCGAGGCGGTGCGCGAGATGGCGGCGAAGGCCCGCGACGAGAACGAGAAGCTCGCCGCCCGCATCGCCGCGCTCGAGGCGAAGCTCGCCGAGCCAAAGCTCTGACGAACGCGAGGGAACTTCCTCACAGAGTCTTGATTCGTTTCGCAGATTCTGTGGACGGCGGAGTCGGGCGGGTTTACGATTCGTCACGAATCACCGAGGTTGCGGCCGTCCGCTCCGTGAAAACCGGGCGGGCCGAAATCGGGCGGCGAGGCGACGCGCTCGAACCTCGAGTCTCTGTGTCGCGTCCCGTATCCCGCGCCGAAAGATCCGTGATGAGCTTGATCGAGACTGTCGCCGACGACCGACCCGAGCATCCCGTCGACGTGGTGGAGCGCTTGGCCGCCATCAACGAATGGACGTTCGACCGCGCCGAGGAGGACGAGATTTCGATCCTCGTCGCCGGCGACTGGGCCAATTACGACGTCGCCTTCACCTGGCTTCCCGACCTCGAATCGCTGCACGTCGCCTGCTCGTTCGACCTCAAGGCGCCGCAGCGCAAGCGCGCGGCGGTCGGCGAACTGATCCAGCTCATCAACGAGCAGCTGTGGCTCGGCCATTTCGATCTCTGGCGGGAGCAGGACCTGGTGATGTTCCGCCATTCGCTCTGCCTCGCCGGCGGGCGCGAGCGCGAGCGACGCCCAGTGCTCGGCGGTGGTGAAGGCGGCGGTCTCGGCCTGCGAGACCTATTTTCAGGCGTTCCAGTTCGTGCTCTGGGCCGACCGGACGCCGCGCGAGGCGATCGCCTTCGCCGCCTTCGAGACCCGCGGCGCGGCCTGACGGCGGCCGCTGGCTCTGCAGAAACGCGCCTGCGACCTCCAGATGTCGCGGGCGGCTGCGCGCCGCGCAGGGGCTGGCGTTCGGTCGCGTTTGCGTGTAAGAGCCCGCCTTCCCGTTTTCCCGCGCGCGAGGACACGCTCGCGCGCGCTCGTTTTGGAGTCGTATCAATGGCCGTTCCGAGACGTAAAACCTCGCCCTCCCGCCGCGGCATGCGCCGCTCCGCCGACGCGATCAAGGCGCCGGCCTATGTCGAGGACAAGGACTCGGGCGAACTGCGCCGTCCGCACCACATCGACCTGAAGAGCGGCATGTATCGCGGCCGTCAGGTGCTCAAGCCGAAGAGCACGCCGGTCGACGCCTGACCGACTTCTTTCCTGCGCAGGATTGAAAGCCGGCCGTTGGGCCGGCTTTTTGACGTCGACGCACCATCAGCCCTTCGACGAAGCGACCACCGCTCCCCCGACGATCAGCGCGCAGGCGAACGGCGAGCGACGGAGGTCGCGGGCGCGACGCCGGCGGCGACCAGAATGAGCGTCGACAGCACCGGCGCGGCGTAGGCCGCGACGCCCAGCAGCCGGATGTCGCCGTGCTTCACCCCATAGTCCCAGACATAGAAGGCGAGCCCGACCGGTCCGAGACCGAGGCCGAGGATCGCGAGCCACTCGCCTACGGTCGCCGGAACGACGGTCGTTCGAAGCCGATATGACAGAGCGCCGCGAGCGCGGCCGTCGCGAGGCAGAAGCCGGCGACCGCCTCGGTCGGCGCGCTCTCGAGCCGTGCGCGAAAGCACGGAATAGCCGGACCAGACGAAGGCGCAGCACAGCGCGAGGCCGTAGCCGAGAAGCGCCGTTCCGCCCGCGCCGGCGAAGCTCGCGCCCTTGGACAGAAACAGCGTCGCCGCCCCGGCGAAGCCGAGCGCGGCCCCGACCAGGTGGCGGGCCTTGAGCCGTTCGCCGGGCAAGGCGGCGGAGAACAGCACGATCAGCAGCGGCCAGAGATAGGCGATCAGGCTGGCGTCGGCGGGCGGAGCGCGGCGAAGCGCAGCGAAATAGAGCGCGTGGTAGCCGAACAGGCCGCCGATCCCGACAGCCCAAACGGCCAGGGCTGGGCGAGCGCGGAAAGCCGGCCGCGCGCAGCCGCGTAAGCCAGCCCGCCTAAGCCGCCGACCGCAAAGGTGAGCGCCGCGAGTTCGAACGGCGGCGCGGCTCCCGACAGCGCGGTCAGCAGCGCGAGCGACGACCACAGCACGATCGCGCCGAAGCCGATCAGAGTGGCGGACAACGTTGCGCGCGGGGCGACTGTGGTCTCAGTCATGGATCCGCGCTGCTATCAGGGGCGGGAGGGCATTGGGAAGCGCGGGCTCGCCACAGCGCGCGAGACGAGAAGTGCCCTTCCGGCGTCAACATTACGAAGCTTTCATATCCGACGCCATGCGGGGTTAGGGCGCCGGACGGACAATCCTGCTGGAGTAGCTGTCGATCGCCGTCGGCTGCCGTTCGTTCAGGCACAGCGATGCGTTTCATCGGTCGATACTCCTCCTTGCGACGCGCCTTGCTCGGGCGCCGCGGCGTGCGCCGCCCTTGCCGGCGTGGCGTTGGAGAGGTCGTTCGACCCGGTTCGCGCCGCCGCAGCCGGCGCGCCGGCGACCGCGATCGCGCCGCCATCGTCGGGCCCCGCGTCGTTCGCCGACATCGTTGACCGGGTTGAGCCCGCGGTGGTCTCGGTCAAGGTGAAGATCCTCGACTCCGGACAGTCGGACGATCAGGACTCCGAGAACCCGCCCGACTTCCCGCCGGACAGCCCGCTCTACCGCTTCTTCCGGCACTTCGGCCTGCCGGGCGACGGCGACGCGTGCGCCGCGCCGACATGCGACGATGGCGCAGGGGTCCGGGCTTCTTCATCTCCGCGGACGGCTACATCGTCACCAACAATCATGTTGTCGACCACGCGAGCGAAGTGACGATCACGCTCGCGAGCGGCAAGACCATGCCGGCCAAGGTGATCGGCGTCGACAAGAAGACGGATCTCGCGCTGCTGAAAGCAGAGGGCGACGACTTTCGCGTTCGTCGACGTTCGCGTCGAAGCCGCCGCGGGTTGGCGACTGGGTGATCGCCGTCGGCAATCCGTTCGGCCTCGGCGGCACGGTTACGGCGGGCATCGTCTCGGCGCGCGGCCGCGACATCGGCTCCGGCCCTTACGATGATTTTCTGCAGATCGATGCGCCGGTCAATCACGGCAATTCCGGCGGCCCGACTTTCAATGCCGAGGGCAAGGTGGTCGGTGTCAATACGGCGATCTTCTCGCCGTCGGGCGGCAGCGTCGGCATAGGCTTCGCCATCGCGAGCGATGTCGTCAAGAACGTCGTCGATCAGCTCAAGGCGAACGGCGTCGTCACCCGCGGCTGGATCGGCGTGCAGATCCAGGCGGTGTCGCAGGACATCGCCGACAGTCTGGGTCTGAAGAGCGCGGGCGGGACGCTGGTCGCCGAAGTCGAGAAGCAACTCGCCGGCAGCTTCCGCCGGGATCAAGAGCGGCGACGTGATCACCGCGCTCGACGGGGAGACCGTCGCCGATCCGCACGAGCTCGCCCGCCGGATCGCGGCGATCGGTCCGAAGCAAGACGGTCGTCCTGGCGCTGATCCGCAATGGCGCGCCGATGAGCCTCGATGTGACTGTAGCGAGCGACGCCGGCCGAGAAGCAGGCGAGCGCCGATATCGCGCATGAGAACGATGCGAACGAACTCTGCCAAGCTCGGGTCTGACGCTGCGCGCCAATCGCGGCGACGACGGCGTGGTGGTGGCGGACGTCGAGCCTGACAGCCCGGCGGCGGACGAAGGCCTGCGCCGCGGCGACGTGATTCTCGAGGTCGCGGGGCAAGGCCGTCAGCCGGCCGTCGCAGGTGGCCGACGAGATCGACGCCGCCAAGAGCGGCGGAAAGAAGAGCGTGCTGTTTCGCGTGCAGTCCGACGAGGGCGAGCGCTTTCTCGCCCTTCCGACGCGCGCTTCATAGAGGATCCGGCGCGCCGTCCTCAGAAGGGCGGCGCGCCGGCAACAAATGGACGGAAGGGCTTTTATGGGCATGTCCCCGGCCCAGCGCTTAGCGCGCTCTTTCGTCCAGTCGGCGGTCGCACAATCCCCGCCCGCGCGACGCCGGCAAGGCGGCGGCAGGTCCCATACAGCCCCCCAGGGACCTGCCGCCGTTCCTATTTTTGTCCAAGCGGCCCAGTGTTGATATATAGCGGGGTCATGCGAATCCTGATCATCGAAGACGACCGCGACGCCGCCGCTTATGTGACGAAAGCGTTCCGCGAGGCTGGGCACATGGTTGACGCCGCCTATGATGGCGTCAGCGGCTACGACATGGCGCTCGAAGGCGGTTACGACGTCGCCATCGTCGACCGGATGCTGCCGAAAATGGACGGGCTGACGCTGATCGGCGCGCTGCGCGGCCAGAAGAACGAAACGCCCGTTCTGATCCTCTCCGCGCTCGGACAGGTCGACGACCGGGTCAAGGGCCTCAGGGCGGGCGGCGACGACTATCTCGCCAAGCCCTACGCCTTTTCCGAGTTGCTCGCCCGGGTCGAGACGCTGGCTCGCCGCCGGCCAGCCGGCACCCCCGAGGAGACGGTGTACAGGGTCGGCGACCTGGCGCTCGACCGGCTCTCCCACAAGGTGACCCGTCGCGGCGAGGAGATCGTGCTGCAGCCGCGCGAATTCCGCCTGCTCGAATATCTGATGCAGAATGCCGGCAAGGTCGTCACCCGCACCATGCTGCTGGAGCACGTCTGGGACTATCACTTCGACCCTCAGACCAACGTGATCGATGTGCATGTCTCGCGTCTCAGGGCCAAGATCGATCGGGACTTCGACGCGCCGCTGCTCAACACCGTCCGCGGCGCCGGATACATGATCCGTGACGGCGCTCGCTAAGCTCTTTCGCGCCACTGCTTTTCGTCTCGCGCTGGCGATCCTGGCGGTCAGCGCCGTCGGCGCGGGCGTGGTGCTCGCGGTCATAGCCTGGCAGGTCGTCTCGGTGGTCGACGAGGAAATCGCCCGCACCATCGACGCCGAGGCCAAGGGCCTGACGGACGCCTACAACCATGACGGTCTCGTCGGCCTTTACTCCTCGATCGAGGCGCGCAAACGGCAGCCTGGCGCGTCGCTCTATCTCCTGACCGATCCCGCCGGCGAATCGCTCGCCGGCAACGTCGAGCAGATTCCGCTCGAGGTCCTGGAGCGGCACGGCTTTATCGTCGTCGACTATCGGACCAATGGCCCTGGCGATCGGGTCCGTCAGGCGCTGGTCCGCATCTACAAGCTGCCGCCCGGATTCCTGCTCCTGGTCGGCCACGATCTCGGCGACCGCGCCCGGATCGAGGGGGTGCTGGTGCGGGCGCTCGCGATGTCGCTGGTGTTCTTCGCCGCGCTCGCCGCGGTGGGGGCGCTGTTCGTCGCCCGCAACGTGCTCAAGCGGATCGACGACATCAACACCTCGGCGCATGGCATCATGGCAGGCGATTTGACCGGCCGATTGCCGGTTTCTGGCTCGGGCGACGAACTCGACCGGCTGGCCGAGAGCCTCAATGCGCATGCTCAAGCGCATCGGCGTGCTGATGCAGGGCCTGCGCGAGGTCAGCGACAACATCGCGCACGATCTGCGCACGCCGCTTACGCGGCTGCGCAACCACGCCGAAGCGGCGCTTGCCTTCGGCGACGACGCCGCCGCCTACCGGACCGCGCTCGAAAAGACGATCGAGGAGTCCGACGCGCTGATCCGGATCTTCAATGCGCTGCTGCTGATCGCGCGCGCCGAGGCCGGCGGCGGCGTCGACGGTCAGACCGCGTTCGATCTCGGCGAGGCCGCCCGGGCGGTGGCCGAGCTCTATGAGCCGCTCGCCGAGGAGCAGGGCCTCGAACTGACCGTCGACGTCGACGGCCCTTTGTACGTCCGGGGCAATCGCGAGCTGATCGGGCAGACGATGGCCAATCTGGTCGACAATGCGCTGAAGTACGGCGGGCTCAGCGATTGCGACGCCGCCAGCGTCAAACCCGAAATCGCGGTCACGGCGAGTCGGAAGGGGGATTGGGTCGAGCTGACCGTCGCTGACCGCGGTCCGGGCATCCCGCCCGAGGACCGGGAACGGGTGCTCGGTCGCTTCGTCCGGCTCGAGGGCTCGCGTTCGCGGCCCGGCTCCGGGCTCGGGCTCTCGCTTGCCGCTGCGGTCGCCCGGATGCACGGCGGTCGGGTCCTGCTCGAGGACAATGAGCCGGGCTTGCGCGTGCGCGTGGTTCTGCCCGCTGAGCCCGCGCCGCCCGCCCTGCCGGTGCCGGCGCTGGGGGGCGTCGATGAACCGATCTCCGGCTGAAGCGCGGTCTCTGGCCGAAATAATCTCCGCCGCCCCGCGCCCTTCAGCGGACGCCGCCGCCCGCCGCCGGCTCGACGCGCTGATCGCCGCGCCGGGCGCCGAGGGCCTCGCACCGCTCCTCGCCCTCGGCAAGACTCGCGATCTTCTCCTCGGTCTCGCCGACCATTCGCCCTATCTGTGGACGCTCGCGACCGAGGATCCGGCTCGGCTCGCGCGCGTCCTGAATGGTCCGCCGAAACAGGCGCTCGACGCGCTTGTCGCCACGCTCGACGCCCTCCGCGACGAGGATGAGGCGGCGCTGATGCGGGCGCTGCGCCTCGCCAAGCGCGAATCGGCGCTGCTCATCGCGCTCGCCGACATCGGCCGAGCGTGGGGCGTTGTCGAGACGACCGAGGCGCTGACCCGTTTCGCCGACGCCGCCGTCAGCGCGGCGCTCGCGTTCCTGCTGCGGCAGAACGCGGCAAGCGGTAGGCTCAAGCTCGATCCGGACGCGCCCGATCTCGCTCAGCAATGCGGCATGGTCGTGCTGGCGCTCGGCAAACACGGCGCGCGCGAGCTCAATTACTCGAGCGACATCGACCTGATCGTCCTATACGAGGCCTCCTCCGCCGCGATCCCTGACGGGACGGCGCCCGCGCCGCTGTTCGTGCGGATCACTAAGGCGCTGGCCCGGCTGCTTCAGGAGCGTGACGCCAACGGCTACGTGCTCCGGGTCGATCTTAGGCTGAGGCCAGACCCGGCCTCGACGCCGGTCGCGCTCTCGACGCTGAGCGCCTACGCCTATTACGAGACACTCGGGCAGAACTGGGAGCGCGCGGCGATGATCAAGGCGCGTCCGGCGGCGGGCGACCTCGATCTCGGCCGGCGCTTTCTCGCCGACCTCGCCCCGTTCATCTGGCGCAAGTATTTCGACTTCGCGGCCATCGCGGACATCCACGCAATGAAGCGCCAGATCCACGCGGTGCGCGGGCACGAGCGGGTCGTGGTGGCGGGGCACGACGTCAAGCTCGGACGCGGCGGCATCCGCGAGGTCGAGTTCTTCGTCCAGACCCAGCAGCTCATCTTCGGCGGCCGCAGGCCGCGGATGCGCGGCTCGCGAACGCTCGATATGCTCGGCGAACTCTATGCCGAGGAATGGGTGACGGCGGAAGCGTTGAAGGATCTCACCGCCGCCTATCTTTTCCTGCGCAGGGTCGAGCACCGGCTACAGATGATCGCCGACGAGCAGACCCAGCGCCTGCCGTTCGAGCGCGCCGAACTCGCCCGCTTCGCCAAGTTCTGCGGCTACGGGCGGCTCGAGTCGTTTGCAAAGGACCTCACCTTTCATCTGACCCAGGTCGAGAAGCACTACGCGCGGCTGTTCGAGAACGCGCCGACGCTTAGCGGCGCGGCCGGCAATCTCGTCTTCACCGGCGTCACCGACGATCCCGAGACGCTGGCGACGCTGGGCCGCCTCGGCTTCCAGCACCCGCAAGCGGCGGCCGAGACGATCCGCGGCTGGCATTTCGGGCGCCGGGCGGCAGTGCGGAGCGCCCGCGCTCGCGAGGTGCTGACGGAGTTGACGCCGGCGCTGCTGGAGGCCTTCGCCGGCTCGGGCGACCCCGACGCCGCGCTTGCCGCCTTCGACGAGGCCATGGCGCGGATGAACGCGTCGGTCGAGCTCCTGTCGATCCTGCGCTCCAACGACAAGGTGCGAGAACTATTTGGCGACGTGCTGGGTTCGGCGCCGCGCCTCGCCGAGGTGATCGCGAGCCGCCCCCATGTGCTCGACGCGGCGATCGACCCCGACCGCACCCCCGATTTCGAGGACAGCTTTCACGAAGACGCGACGCGCCTGCGCGCCGCAACTTACGTCGGCCAGGCGCGCAGCTTCGAGGACGCGCTCGACCGCGCACGCGATTTCGCGGCCGAGGAAATGTTCCTGATCGGGCTCCATCTCCTCTCCGGCCGGCTCGATCCGGACCGCGCCGGGCAGGCCTATAGCGCGCTGGCGCAGGCGCTGGTCGGGGCGATGCTGAAGCAGGTCGAGGCCGACTTCGCCGCCGACCATGGGACGGTGCGCGGCGGCCGCGTCGCGGTGCTGGCGATGGGCAAGCTCGGCTCGCGCGAGATGACGGCGGCCTCCGACCTCGACCTGATCCTGATCTACGACTTTCCCGCCGACGCCAGCGAATCGGAGGGCGCGAAGCCGCTCGGCGCATCCGTCTATTATTCGCGCTTCACCCAGCGCCTGCTCGCGGCGCTGACCGCGCCGACCCGGCGCGGCGCGCTGTACGAGGTGGACATGCGGCTCCGGCCATCGGGCCGCAAGGGGCCGCTCGCCACCCAGTTCTCCGCCTTCGCCCTCTACCAGCGCGACGAGGCCGAAACCTGGGAGCACATGGCGCTGACCCGCGCCCGTGTGATCGCCGGCGACGCGAGCCTCGCCGCCGATATCGCCCACGCGATCCGCGAGACGCTGACCCGCAAGCGCGATCCGGCGACGACTGCGCGCGAGGTCGCGAAGATGCGCGCGCTGATCGCTCAGGAGAAGGGCGACCGCGACGTCTGGGACCTGAAGCTCGTCAGGGGCGGCCTGATGGATATTGAGTTCGTCGCCCAATACCTGACGCTCGCCTTCGCCCATGCGAGGCCTGAGATTATCGACGTCTCGACCCGCCGGGCGATCGACAAGGCGGGCCGGGCCGGGCTCGTCGTGGCGCGGCACGTCGAGACGCTGATCGAGGCGCACCGGCTCTATACGGATGCGACCCAGTTCATGCGGCTCGCTATATCCGGCCCGTTCGATCCGAAGACGGCGGCCTCGGGCGTCAAGCTTCGCATCGCGGCGTCGGCCGGCTTTCCCGATTTCGAGACCTTTGTCGCCGCGCTCGACGAGGCGCGCAAGCGGGTCCGGGAGGCTTATGAGGCCGTGGTGAAGGGATGAGGCTGCTCCATCACGACGGCCTGGGCTTTTTTAACCACGAAGGACACAAAGGACCACGAAGTGCGGCATGGTGCTCTTTGTGTCCTTGGTGGTGAAACTTGTGCCCCATGCGCCTCAGCGATTCGCCAGCCCCTCGATCAGCGCCTTCAGCGTCGCGACCGTCGAGGCGTCCGCCTCGCCGTCGACGAGCGCGGGCCGGAAATGGCGCTGAAACGCCGTGACCACGGCGCGAGTATGGTGGTCGTACACGCCCGTGAGGTCCAGCCCGTAGCCGTAGAGCGCCAGCATCGCCTGCAGCGCCCGCACTGGCGGCCCTTCCTCCTCGTGACGAAACAGCGGTCCGCCGGAGACAGGCGCGGGCTCTATCCAATGCCCGACGCCGCCCTCGTGGAGCCTCGCCCAGGGAAAGGCCTCGCCGGGATCGCGCTTGCGGTTCGGCGCGATGTCGGAATGGGCGAGCACCCGTTGAGGCACGATTGTCCAGCGCGAAAGAATGTCGCGCGCAAGCGAGATCGTCGCGGCGATCTGGGGGTCCGGAAACGGCGGCGCGCCGCCGTCGTGGCCGGCATTGGCGATCTCGATCCCGATCGAAGCGGAGTTGAGATCGTTCTCGCCCTTCCAATGCGCTTTGCCGGCGTGCCAGGCGCGCGCGCGCTCACGCACGAGCTGGACGATCCGCCCGTCCTCGAAAACGAAATAATGCGCCGACACCTCCGACGCCGGATTTGTCAGCAGCGCCAGCGCCGCCTCCGCGGTCGGCATGCCCGTGTAATGGACGATGAGCGCGTTCGGCTGACGGGCGCCGCGCCGCTCGCCGAAGTTTGGCGAGGCGACGAAGTGTTCGGCGAGCGGGCTGTCGCAGGTAGGCCCCGGTGTCATCGCCCGTCCTCGGGTGGGCGATACCGGGTCCCGCTGGCTCGCGGCGCGCCGGGTCTCAGTGGTACCAGGCTATGCAGATGCGGCGGCCATAGGCGTCGTAGCCATGGCGCGCGCAGTGGCGAGGACGCGTCACCGCGTTGCCGACCAGAGCGCCGCCGACCCCGCCGATCACCCCGCCCGCGATCGCGCCGCCCGCGCTGCCGCCGGAGACGGCTGAGCCGATCAGCGCGCCTGAACCGGCGCCGAGGCGCGCCCCCGATAAGCGTACCGTTCTGCTGCTGCTGCGTCGCACAGGCCGACAGGGAAACGGCCCCGGCGAGGGCCAGCGCGATGGCGATCATCTTTTTAGTCATGCTTGCAATTCCTTTCGGCGGCCCTTGCGCCGGCGAGCCGTGCTCAGACCGCCGGCGAGGTGGACCGGGCGGCCTACCGTTTCAATAATAGGCGACGCAGACGCGGTTGCCGTTGTAATCGTAGCCCCAGCGAGCGCACTGGCCGGTCGGTTGCGGCGTGGCGGCGGAGCCGATCAGGGCGCCTGTACCGGCGCCTATGGCGGCGCCCGCAAGCGCCCCGCCGGCGCTTCCACCCGAAACGGCGGAGCCGACGAGGGCGCCGGCGCCCGCGCCGAGCGCGCCGCCCGCAAGCGCGTTCGTCTGCTGCGGCGTCTGACAGGCGGAGACCGTTACCGCAGCGGCAAGCGCCAGGTAGAGAGCCAATGCCTTCTTCATGCAAACCATCTCCTGTCCGTCTCCATCCGTTGGGATAATAATCAGGCCGCTCAGTAGAAGGCGACGCAGACGCGGTTGCCGTTATAGTCGTAACCCCAGCGCGCGCACTGGCCCACCGGCTGCGGAGTGGCGGCGGCGCCGATCATCGCGCCCGAGGCCGCGCCGATCGCCGCGCCTGCAAGCGCGCCGCCCGCGCTGCCGCCCGACACGGCGGAACCGATCAAGGCGCCTGCGCCGCCTCCGACCGCGCCGCCGACCAGCGCATTATTCTGCTGCGGCGTCTGGCAGGCCGACACCGAAACGGCGGCGGCAAGCGCCAGCGAAAGAGCCAACATTTTTTTCATGGGTAACCGTCTCCCGTTCGATGGGTCTCGAAACAAATTGAGCGCCCCCCGATTGCGGCGCATGCCGCGAAGCAGGCCAGCCGCCCGCGCGCCGCCACATTCCCATAAACCCGATGAAGCTGCAATGAATGAGGGCGATCCGCATGGCAGGCGCGAAACCACGGAAATGTGGCTTCGGTTCCTCGTCGCCGCTGCGATTTCGCCCCGACTCTGCCGCTCGCTCGCACGAAGCGCGCGCCGCTTTTCACTTGACCGTCGCCACGCGCGCCCCCTATGCCCACTGACGCCAGTCGGCTGGACGGCCGCCGCATCAAGCGGAGGAAAGTCCGGGCTCCATGCGGATACGGCGCCGGATAACGTCCGGCGGGGGCGACCCCAGGGAAAGCGCCACAGAAAGCAAACCGCCCCGAGCGGCCAAAAAGGCTTTTCGGGGTAAGGGTGAAAGGGTGCGGTAAGAGCGCACCGCGCAGGCGGCAACGTCGGCGGCACGGCAAGCCCCGCCGGGAGCAAGACCGAATAGGAGCGATGCGCGGTTCACGCCGCAGGGCTTCCGTAGCCCCTGTCGCTCGGGTTGGTTGCTTGAGGCGCCCGGCGACGGGCGTCCCAGAGGAATGGCCGTCACGTCGGGGCGATGAGCCCCGGCCATACAGAACCCGGCTTACAGGCCGGCTGGCGTTCATGCCGGCCCTCGTCCATCGTGGCGGGCGCCGGCATGAGTTTTGGGAGATCGACACGATGCTGCGGGCGGACAAGGTGCTTCCAGCGGGCGATTGGACGGGGACGCCCGTCGACAGCGTGGTGCTCGAATTCGACGAGCGCTATCGCCGCCGCTTCGTCATGACCGGCGTCGGCGGGTTCGCCTTCCTGCTCGACCTCGCGGAGGCGGCGATGCTGCGCGGCGGCGATGGGCTGAGGCTCGAGGACGGCCGTATCGTCGAAGTGGTCGCGGCGCCCGAGCGGCTCTCCGAGATCCGCGCCGCAGACGCGCCTCGCGCTCGTTCGGGTCGCCTGGCACCTCGGCAACCGCCACCTGCCGACCGAGATGACCCCGAAGGCCCTGCGCATCCGTCGCGACCCCGTGATCGAGGAGATGGCCAAGGGCCTCGGCGCCCGCGTCATCCCGGTCGAGGCGCCCTTCAACCCGGAAGGCGGCGCCTACGTGCAGGCGGAGGCGGAGGCGCATGCTCATGGGCATGAGCAAGCTCATGGGCACGACCACGATCGCGAGCATCGCCACGAGCATGATCACGGCCACGACCACGACCATGGCGATTGCGATCATCCCGACCACCATCATGACCGAGGTCACGGCCACGCCCACTGAAGGGAGCGACCCGCCCACTCTGCGACCTCGTCCTCAGGACGAGGTCGTGTTGGAGCGATCTTGAGTCCCGCCGCCCCCGACCTCGACGCCGCCCTGCTGCCGCTCATGCTGTGGCTGTCGCCGGCCTTCCCGGTCGGATCGTTCGCCTATTCGCAGGGGCTCGAATGGGCGGTGGAGAACGGCGACGTCCATGACGCGCGCTCGCTCGGCGGCTGGCTGGTCGATTGCCTGACGTTCGGCGCGCCGCGCGCCGACGCCATCCTGTTCGCCGAGAGTTTCCGCGCCGCCGAGATGGAGGACTTGGCCGAGCGCTCACGCAAGCGAACGACCTCGCCATCGCGCTCGCCGGGTCCGCCGAGCGGCGGCTCGAGACGACGGCGCAGGGCTCGGCCTTTGTCGCGGCGGCGCGGGCGGCCTGGGACTGCGCGCCCCTTGCGCGCGCTGACCGAGGTGGAGCGCGTCGCCTATCCGGTCGCGGTCGCGGCGGCTTGCGCGGGCCAGGGTCTGCCGCTCGAACCGAGCCTTCAGGCCTTCGTCCTGGCGCAGATCGCCGCAGCGGTCTCTGCCGTGGTGCGCCTCGGGCTCGATCGGCCAGACCGACGGCCAGAAGGTCCAGGCGACGCTCATTCCCGCGCATCCGCGCGCTCGCCCGCGAGGCGGCGGGCTCGACGCTCGCCGACCTCGGCGCCTGCGCCTTCCGCGCCGACATCGCCTCGATGCGCCACGAGACGCAGTATTCGCGGCTGTTCCGGTCGTGAAGCCACTCCCATGCGGGAGAGGGCCCCGCGGTGAGGTGCGCCCCTCGACCGGTAGCCTTTCCCGTCCCAGTCGGCCCGGACGCCGCCGCGTAACTCCCAAGCTCCGTCGCTCGAGCGTCGTCATCGCGAGCGAAGCGTGGCGATTCAGGAGGCGCCGGGCGCTTGCGGCCCCTGATCGCCGCGTCGCCGCTTTGCGGCTCCTCGCGATGACGACTCTGAGGACGCCGCAGCGCATTTTGCTAACGGACCGATCCTCTTGCTAAGACTCTCTCGACCGCTAGCCGATCGGACCCTCCCATGAGCGCATCGAAGCAACCCCTCCGCGTCGGCGTCGGCGGACCCGTCGGCTCCGGCAAGACGGCGCTGATGGAGCAGCTGTGCAAGCGGCTGCGCGACAAGCTCGAGGTGGCCGCGATCACCAACGACATCTACACCAAGGAGGACGCGCGCATTCTGGTCGAGGCCGGCGCGCTGCCGGCCGAGCGGATCATGGGGGTCGAGACGGGCGGCTGTCCGCATACCGCCATCCGCGAGGACGCCTCGATCAACCTCGCCGCGATCGCCGACATGCGCAAGCGCTTCCCGGACCTCGACCTGATCCTGATCGAATCGGGCGGCGACAACCTCGCCGCCACCTTCTCGCCCGAGCTCGCGGATCTCACGATCTACGTCATCGACGTGTCCGGCGGCGAGAAGATCCCGCGCAAAGGCGGCCCGGGCATCACCCGCTCCGACCTGCTGGTCATCAACAAGACCGACCTCGCCCCGTACGTCGGCGCGAACCTCGAGGTGATGGCGCGCGACGCCAGGACCCAGCGGAAAAGCCGACCGTTCGTGATGGCGAACATGAAGACCGGCGAGGGCGTGGACGAGGTGGTCGCCTTCCTGCGCGAGAAGGGCGGGCTCGACGCGGCTTAAGGCTGGAACTTCGCATCGAACGGAGCCGAACCGGGCGGTTCCGCTTGCGAAATCGGCGGCGAGGCGCGCTCAGGCGCGGCCCGGGTGGGACAGGGGTCGGTCTCGGCTCCGGAATTGAGGCTTTCCAATAGCTTGCGGCGCTCTGCGGTTCCGCGCGCGCCGCCGCCAAAACCCTGATAGCGATCGAGTTCGCGGACGATTCTCACGACCCGGTCGACCGCCGGAAGGTTTTCGGGCGACATTGCGGGGAAGCTGACCAGCAGCGCCTCGTTGAGACGGTTCATCTGCGTCGCGATGAATTCCCCGGTCGCCTCGGGCGCGCGCCGCGCGAAGAGGGTTTTGACATATTTGCGCATGCCCCGCTCGGAGATCCCCTCGCGCCGCGCGATCTCGGCCATCGACACGCCGCCCTTGAGCCCCTCGACCACCCGCCGCTCCCGCTCGGATTTTTCCGGCTCGGACCGGACCGAGCGCACGCGGTCGCGCGCGGCGAGAGGGCGGCCGCAACGGTTTTCCGGGTCGGAGAGGGGGTCGGACACGCGCACGCCTCGATTTCGGTTACTTCGAACAAATGTGGAACAGATTTGGGCGGCTGTCAAGGAATTGTCGAACGCGACATCCCTGCGAGAGTGCGGAAGGGACGCGTCTCTACGGAGAGCAATCAGCTCTGGCGTCGAAACAAAATCGACGGCAGCCGCGCGCCGCCGCCCACGGAAAATGGACCACCCGTACTGTAAGCCAACTGGCTAGGTTACTCGCGGAGTAATCTGGCCGGGTGATCTACAAGCACTGCGACAATCTTGAGCACAGCTTTCCGGCGATCTTCTTTCTCAATTCCATAGTGAAGCTCACGGTGACAATTGGGGCATACAGCGATCGCATTGTCATCTCTATCGGGTCCGCCGTCCGCAAGCGGCCTGACATGATGAACCTCAAGGAATGGGTTGGCAGCGGAGTCTCGGAAGGGGGCCGGTTTGCCGCAGGCCTCAACTGGCCCTCGCCCTCATGCGAACCCTAGCGCACACCTCCGGCTTGCGCACGAAGCGCGGTGTTATTACCTGAATCCGTTGTACTTTATCGTCGTCTGAATTGGGTGGATTGGACCTTGGCAGACCGCCTCCTTCGCGAGCCTTTCTCAAGAGCTCCTCGACTCGGCCATTGAGGAGTTCCGGATCGTCGGTTGGGGTTTCGGGTGGTAGTAAAACGAGCCGTTCTACTTCGCCTTCATCCATCTGTGCCGCCAGCCGCGCAATCGCTAGCCCAAGCGACGAAGCGTAGTATTTTTCCTTTTTACCCTTATGGTTACCGCCCTCCGGACCCGTGTGGTAACCCTTCTGTGTAAATTCCCTCTTTACGTGATCGACATAGTTCTCAAAGGCCGATTGACCCCTTGTGGGGAGTTGAAGCGCTAATTGTTCCGGGGTAACGCATAACTTATCAGCGATAGCCTTCACAAGGTCTATTCCTAGATAAGGCGTGCCGGACATGATGAAATCAAGCGCAGCCTTTCTTAGCGTCCCGTGATTCGGTAATACATCATCGAATAGTCGTGCCACGCCCGCGTCTCCATCTTGATGACCAAATTCCGACATCGAATGGGTGTGTCGAGAGGTGATATAGCGGGCGGGTCCTAAGGCACACGATAGGCGTGGGCGCTCTGGGTTGCGTACTGGAGATTGACGCCCGCTTAGAGGAGAGATTCCGCATGGCCTCGATATAGGTTTATATATCCAGTATTCGGTTTCGACTTACTTAATAGATCGAACAAATCGACCAGGCGATTAATGCCCTTACCAGCCCTCTTCGTTGTCCGCGACATCAGAACCTCTAAACTGTGAGATCAAATCATAGCCTATGCCACTCCAAAACCTTGGGCTATGGGCCAAATTGTCGCGTTCGCGACGTCGCTCCAGAGCAACATCTGCTGGAAACCTAGTGCCGTAGTCCTGCCGTTGCCCCTAACGCGAGAGCGGTCCCTGCGGCCACAAGCGCGCCGGCCGATTGTCTCATTGCGAGCGTCACTGCAATCCGATGGGACAGCCTCTCGTCTTTTCGATGACACCAAATCCATTCTGGAAAAGCGCGAATTCAAACTCTAGAGGATCGCTCGGTTTGCCACCGTGTTGGCGGATAAGAGCGACGATCGCCGAAGGATCAGCGAGCACATGTTCCTCGAATTGCTTGAGCGCGCGCATAATTCGGTGAGCCAAAATTGACGCCTGCGCAGATGTCCCCGCAGTCGATATGCCACCAAACGGCGAAAACAGGCGATCGCCAATCTGGATGTAGCTGGCAATTCCAGCTGAGCGCAGCTGCTTGCGCTCTTCGCTTGAATACGATTTTCCCCGACTCCCGAGCACCCCCTTAAGCTCTACAAAAAGCTGATCACTTGGCCATTCGCGATCGCAATTTGCACTAGTCGGTCGTCTGCAAATGATGTGTGCGTTCCGATATCCAGTAAATAGGCCTTGCCTGCGCGAAACATTGCGAAAAGCAGCGCATCGTCGCGTTCTACAAAACCGTCGGGCGCGACGTCGGTAGACAGGTGTAAGTGATGTACGCTCCACTCGTTCAATAGTAGATCGAGATGCTGAAGCCGCCCAAGGTGTTTCTTGTTCGGACTGCGCGGCAATTCAAAGCCTACACGAACGCGGCGGCTCAGATATTTTGTAAGGTCTGAGCCTCGCTCGATGTCGCGGATGATTTCCGCGATGACAGTCGGCCGCTGCGCGACGATCGCATTTTGGTCAACTTCGGTCGAGCGGAGCACCTGCCGCGATTGAACCGGAATTAGGCGAGACCGCCAATTGAAATAGAGCGCGAGCAGAGCACCTGGATGTTTGCCGCGCAGAGCTGCGACAACGGCCGCGTCCGATGTGTCGTGAGGCAACGCCTTGATCGCCCAGTCGGCAACCGTATCTGGTAGCGCCATACCCCCTCCAAGCATTGATAAAGGACGTTTGCCCCGGCCGGAGCTTCCGGCCCGGTTCGGTTGGGATAGGACAATCTGTCTATACCGGTAAAATCCCCCCCTCACCCCGCCCCGACCAGTTCCCCCGCCAGCGCCCGGTCGATCAGCGCCCGCGTCTCCGCCAGCCCGTAAAGCGCGATGAACGACCCGAGTCGTGGCCCGCGCTCTTCGCCGAGCAGGACGGCGTAGACCATGTTGAAGAAGTCGTTGGAGACGCCGGGGCGCTCCGGCGTCGCGCCCTTGGCCCCAAGATCCTGGTAGCGGGGGATGGGCCTCGCGATGTCGTAGAGCGCGTGCTGGATCGCCTCGGCGCTGGCGCCCGCCGGCATCTCCGAAAGCTTCGCCGACACGGCGGCGAGCGCCGTCGCGCTCGACCGCGTCGGCGAGGCGGTAGCGCTTCTTCGGCGCGACGAAATCGCGAAAGTAGGCGACCGCGTAGCGGACGAGGCTGTCGAGGCGCGGGTGGTTTTCCGGCGAGGCGTTCGGCGCATAGCGGCGCAGGAAGCCCCACAAGCACCGCGGGGTCGTCGGTGTTGGCGACGGCGGCGAGATTGAGCAGCATGACGAACGAGACCGAGGTCTGCGGCCCGTTTCCGGGATCGAGCGCCTCCGGCGCCGGCGGTTCGCCGGAAAAAATGTGCCAGACCGGGTTGCCGAGCCGCTCCTTCCACGGCTGCTCCGGATAGGCGTCGAGAAAGCCGAGATACTCGTCGACGGTGCGCGGGATGACGTCGAAATAGAGCCGCTTCGCGGCCATCGGCTTCTGGAACATGAACAGCGACAGGCTTTCGGGCGCGGCGTAGGTCAGCCACTCCTCGATCGTCAGGCCGTTGCCCTTCGACTTCGAGATTTTCTGGCCGTTCTCGTCGAGGAACAGCTCGTAGTTGAAGCCGGCCGGCGGCTCGGCGCCGAGCGCGCGCGTGATCCGCGACGACAGCTTGACCGAATCGATCAGGTCCTTGCCCGCCATTTCGTAATCGACGCCGAGCGCGTACCAGCGCATCGCCCAGTCCGGCTTCCATTGCAGCTTGCATTGGCCCCCGGTGACCGGCGTCTCGAACTCCTCGTTCGTCTCCGGGTCGCGCCAGCGGATCGTGCCGGCCTTCGCGTCGTGGCTCAGGACCGGCGCCTGCATGACGACGCCGGTGACCGGATGGATCGGCAGGAACGGCGAATAGGTCGCGGCCCGCTCTTCCCGCAGCGAAGGCAGCATGATCGCCTGGATGGCGTCGAACCGTTCCAGCGTCCGGATGAGCGCGGCGTCGAACCGCCCCGACGTGTAGGCCTCGGTCGAGGACATGAATTCGTAGTCGAAGCCGAAGCGGTCGAGGAAGCGGCGCAGCATGGCGTTGTTGTGGGCGGCGAAGCTCGGGTATTCGCCGAACGGGTCGGGCACCTGGGTCAGCGGCTTGCCGAGATGGCTCGAGACCATGTCGCGGTTGGGGATGTTGTCCGGCGTCTTGCGCAGGCCGTCCATGTCGTCGGAGAAGGCGATCAGCCGGGTCTTGACCGTGTCGCCGGTCAGCACGCGGAACGCGTGCCGCACCATGGTGGTGCGCGCCACCTCGCCGAACGTTCCGATATGGGGCAGGCCCGAGGGGCCGTAGCCGGTCTCGAAGAGGACCTCGTCCTTCTTCGACCGTTCGAGCCGGGCGATCAGCTTGCGCGCCTCCTCGAAAGGCCACGCCTTGGAGACCTCGGCGGCCTCCCGCAGGGACTGCGAAGACATCAGAATCCTGTTTCGTTGGGACGCGGGGGCCGTCATCGCCGCCGGCCGAAAGGCGGGCACACTAGAAGGCAAGAGCGTCGTGTCAACAGCCGCTTTTGAGGCGTCGCCGGACGCGGCTATCGCGTAGCAAGCCCGGCCGCCGCGGCTTTCGGCCGGCGCGCCCATGTTCGGTCTTCGCCCAGAAGTGGGGCCGGAGGATCAAATCGAGGATCGCAGCCCAGGCAGCCAGCGATATCAGCACGTAATAGAGCGGAAGCAGCGCGAAGGTCGCGGCGCCAACCCTCAGACGCCGCTGCCTCGCGGCGACGATCGCTGGAATGAGAACCGCCCATACGCCCGCGCAAGCGAGCAGATAAACGAAGACATCGACCGCTTCGCGCCACTGGGAAAGGGGGCCGGCTTGAGGACCAAAAGCCCGCCAGATCGTGCTGACGGCGAAAACCGGCCAGAGCAGCGCGCTGACGACCGCGCCGAAGATCAGCATCGTCACCACGCAAGCCCGAGGGACGCCGAGATCGAGAACGAACAGGATAGGCTTGCGCGAATGGACGATGCAGGTCTGCATCCAGCCCTTTTGCCAGCGGACGCGTTGCGCAAACCAGTTCTTGAACTCGTGCGGCGCCTCCTCGGTCGTGTCCGAGTCGAGCGAACCAACCTTGTATCCGTAGCGGGCGAGCCGGATGCCGAGGTCCGCGTCCTCCGCCACGTTCCACTCGTCCCAGGCGCCGACCGCAACCAGCGCGGATACGCGGAAATGGTTGGAGGTGCCCCCGAGCGCGATCGGCAGCCCGAGCGCGCACAGGCCAGGATTGATCAGGTCGAACAGCGTTGCGTATTCCAGGGAAAACAAGCGGGACAGCCAATTATCGTCGGAGTTGCGCACCGTCAGCCGGGCCTGAAGGCAGTCGACCGCGCTGTCGGCCGCAAATCGCGACGCCGCGAGCCGAAGCTGCCCCGGCGCGGGAATGTCCTCGGCGTCATAGACGACCAGCAATTCGCCCCGCGCCTCCGCAAGCGCGAGGTTGAGCGCACGGGGCTTGGTGGAGGGCTCTCCGGGAGGGGCGATGATGACCTCGTAGCGCGCCGGCAGGTCGAGACCGACCAGGCGAGAAAGCGTCTCACGGTCCCGCCGCTCGACCACGAGCTTTATGTCCAGCTTGCTCCTGGGGTAGTCGAGCGCATCGAAGGCGTCGACCAGTTGCTGAACGATATCCGCCTCGCGATAGACGGGAGCGATGATTGTGTAGGTCGGCAACTCGTCATCCGAAAGGATGCGGGGCTGCTTTTCATCGGCGTTCGCGACCGATGCAAGCGAACGCAAGACGATCGACGCCATGAACACGATCCACAGCGCTGTCGATGTGATCATTGAGAGGGATTGGACGCTTATTTCGCTGAACACGGCGGCCAAAGCGGCGACGACGCCTACGAACCGGACTTGGGCGCCAGTGGCCCCGCTCCTCGCTGAGAGGATTTCGGGAAAGCGGGCGAGCGCATTGTCGAGAACGGACTTCGGACATTGCGCGCGGACCAGCGCGGCGAACCGCTTGGGCGACGTCACCACGAAACTCTTGGGGCGCAGACGGCCCGAGAGGGTCTCCTCGAGGAGTCGGGCCGTTACCGCCGGGTTGGGCGCAATCACGGCGCGCGGGGCGCCATACCCCTCCGCGAGCGGAGCGACCCCGCATCGCAATCCCTTCGCCGTGTCGAAATCCTCGGCGAAAGGCGGCGATCCGAGATAGTAGCGGCAGCCGAGCCGCTCCGCGAGCGCGCGGTAGTAGGGCTCCTCGGCAATGACGTCCTCGGCGAACAAGGCTTGCAACGGGCTCACGCCGGCGGGCGCGCGAAGGACCGTCGCCAGGATTTGCTCGAGAGACACGCCCGCATCCGAGACGATCTGGAGTTCAGGCGGCAGCGGACGCAAAACTTCGCGCGATGGGCCGAGGACGCGGGAAGCGACACGTTCATGGCGTCGGTCCGCGCCCGGCGGGTAGGGACCGGTTTGCGCGGAGGGCTCTTGGGACCTATTCTGCATTAGAAGACGCGACGCACATGGGGGCGCCGCATCCGTTGGATCGCCAGAAAGGGCCCCCGCCCAAGTTCACAGTAGGGCACAAAGTTTGCGACTTGTCATGCCAGCCGGGCGCTTATTTGCAATTATTTTTAGTGCAACTCTGGTTGCAATGGCCGCGTTCGCCAGTTCGACGGCGGGATCCGCCCCGCTCGCGGCCCAATCCGCGCCGAGCTTCATCGACCCGGACGTGCGTCTCGAACGACCGGCGCTTACCGGCGTTCGCGCGATTCGCTTTCTGACGACCGACGACTATCCGCCGATGAACTTCACCCGGCAGGATGGCTCGCTGAGCGGATTCAACGTCGAGATCGCGCGCGCGCTCTGCAAGGAACTCGACATCGGCTGCACGATCCAGACCCGCCCCTGGGATACGCTCATCGACGCCCTGGAGACCGGGAAGGGCGACGCCGTCGTCGCTTCGATCGCGTCATCGGACGCGCTTCGGGCGCGGATCGATTTCTCGTTCCCGTACTACAAGACGCCGGCCCGCTTCATCGCGCGCAGGGACGATGGCGCGTTCCCGCTGACGCCCGCCGGACTGGCGGGGCGGACCGTCGGCGTCGTCAGCGGAACGGCCCATGAAGTCTATCTCAAGCTCTTTTTCCCCGGCGCAATCGTGAAGCCGTTCACAAGCCTCACGGAGCTGGAGACCGCCCTGAAGTCGAAAGCAATCGCGATCGCGTTCGTGGACGGGGTCACCGCCTCGATCTGGCTGAACGGCGAAGAGGCGTCCAGCTGCTGCGAATTCCGCGGGGGCCCCTATCTCGAGAGCCGATTTTTCGGCGAAGGCGTCGGAATCGCGGTCCGAAAGGACGACGACGAGCTGCGCAAGGCGTTCAACTGGGCGTTGGCCGCGATGGTGCGCAAGGGCGTCTACGCAGAAATCTACCTGAAGTATTTTCCGATCAGCTTTTATTGAAACTTGCGGGTCGCGCCAGTGGTTCTGGCTTCGGCGGCCGCCCTGACCAGGCGTTCGACGCTTACGTCGTCGGAAGGAAACCCCGCCTCGACCCAGAGGCGCTCGAAATCCTGCAGGACTTCGCCCACGCGCGGGCCCGCCGCGATGCCGAGGGCGAGGATGTCCTTGCCGCTGACCGGCGAGTTCGGCGCCGGAGTTTCGCTCAGGAAGCGCCGGGCCCGCGCAAAGCCGGCGCCGTCGGCGTTTGCGGGCGCTTCGGCCTGCGCCAGAAGCAGGGCGTCCGAGGCGCCGCGGCGGCCGAACGCAAACATGAGCCGCCGCAGCCCCTCCGCGGCCGGCGCGGCGGCGAGGCCATGGAGCCGGGCGAGCGCAGACGCCGCGCCCACGAGCCGCTCGCCCTCGGCGTTCGACAGACGAAGCCGCTGGACGAGACGCTCGGCGTCCTCCTCGACGATCACGCAAAGCGCGGCAAGCCGAAGGAGCCCGTCGGGCGCAAGACCGCCGCCGGTTTCGATGGCGATGGCGCGTTCGAGCCTTGCCGGATCGGCGAATCCGAAAAGCTCGCCCAAAATCCCGCGCTCGCCCATCGCCCGAGCCACTGCGCCGGCGTGCGGCGCGACAAGGAGCTTCAGACATTCGGCGCGCACCCGCTCGCGCGACAGCCGCCCGAGGTCGGAGCGATGGCGCACGCAGGCGCTTAAGCCCGCGCGATCGAGCGCGCCCTCGCTGAATCGCGCCGAAAAGCGAAAGAAACGGAGGATGCGGAGATAGTCCTCGCGGATGCGCGCATCCGCGTCGCCGATGAATTGCACGCGTCCGGCGGCGAGGTCGTCCAACCCGCCGAGCCGATCGTGGATCCGGCCGTGAGCGTCGACCGACAGGGCGTTGATGGTAAAGTCGCGCCGGCGCGCGTCGGCCAGAAAGTCCTGCCCGAATGCAACCTTCGCGTGGCGTCCGTCCGTCTCGACGTCCTCCCGCAAGGTGGTCGTCTCCAGGACCTGGCCGCCCATGATCAGCGACACCGTGCCGTGGGCGAGGCCGGTCGGCGCGACCTTGAAACCGGCGGCGGCGGCGCGACGGACGACCTCGTCCGGGGTCGCCGTGGTGGCGAGATCGAAATCGCCGGGGCGGAGGCCGAGCGCGAGATCGCGGACCGCCCCGCCGACAACGCGCGTCTCGGCGTTTCCCCCATTGAGCGCCTGAAGGGCGCGCGCCACCGGTCCATGCTGAAGCGCCGAGCGATCCCGAGTCTCCCGTTCTCAACGCCGGGGAGCACGGTCATTCGATATGTCCCGGGACCAGGACGCCGTTCACCTCGTGCGCCGGGACGTACACGCCCTGTCCGCGCGGAGAGAAGAGATTGAGCGCGACCAGCCCGAACAAGGCGGCTCCCAGGCCGACAAGCGTCAGGATCGACACCCGGACCCCGGTCCAATGCTGGACCTCGAGCGGGAAGCGGGCGCGCAAGGCGAGATAAATCGCATAAGCCGCAAAGGGGGTGATGAACAAAACGAGCGGCTCGAGGACGGCCCGGCTCATGGCGCGATCAGCTTCTCGTACATGTTCCGCAGGATTCCGGCGGTCGCGCCCCAGATATAACGGCCTTCATGCGGCATCGCATAGAATTTTCGGATGCGGCCCTGCCACTCGCGTTCGTCGACGCGATGATTGGCGGCGTCCATCAGGAAAGAGAACGGCGTCTCGAACGTGTCATCAACCTCACGGGCATTGATCGACAGCGTAAAACCCGGGTCGACGAGCGCGACGAGAGGCGCGATCCGAAACCCGGTTCCGGTCAGGTAGGGGTCGAGCCAGCCGAGCGGCTCGATCAAACTTCGCTCAAGTCCCACTTCCTCCTGGGCTTCGCGCAAGGCGGCCGCCAGCGGGGTCTCGCCCGGATCGAGCTTTCCTCCGGGGAAGGCGATCTGGCCGGAATGGGAGCGCAGTTGCGAGGATCTGAGGGTCAGCAGCACGCTGAGCCCTTCCCGACGCGCGACGATCGGCGCAAGCACAGCGGCGGGCCGCGCTCTGGCGAGCAGTGCGGCGTCCGGCAGAAGGCCGCTCAACAGGAAATCGCTCGATTTCGGCGCTTCCGGACCGGTCAGGTCGTCGAGCGTGAGCGTCGGCCTCAGCTTCCGCTGCGCCAGCGCCCGAAACGACTCGCGATCCAGCCCTCTCACATCGACGATGGTCAAAGCCCCTCGATCTCGCTCGCCGGACACATGGGAAAGAAGACTCCGCCCGAGCGCACGCCGAACCATGTTCCGTCGCCCCAGCGTTCCGACCCGCCAAGGTCGACAAGATCGTAAAAAAGCGCACGCTTGACCAGCGCCCACAGGTCGCCGCGCACGCGAACATAGGGTTTCAGGCCCTCGGCGGCGCCGCGCTCGAATTGCAGAGGATGCTCGGCGTCGGCGGTCACAACGTCGTCGACATTGGTCCGAAACGTCAGAACCGCTTCGCCGTTCGTCTCGGCGACCTGCATCTCGACCGCCAGGAACGGCGCGTCGTCCACCCTGACCCCGACTTTCTCGACCGGCGTCACCAGAACATAACGGTCTCCGTCCTTGCGAAGAATTGACGCGAACAGCTGGACCAGCGGCGCCCGCCCGATCGGGGAGCCGCAGTAATACCACACCCCGTCCGCGGCGATCCGCATGTCGATGTCGCCGCAATCCGGCGGGTTCCACAGATGAACGGGGGCGGGGCCTCGCTCGCGGCGCGACGCGACGTCCTTCAGCCCGCCGATCGCTCCATCGGGAGATTTCGAAGTCTTCGCCATATTCTGGCGCTCGTTTGTGGGCGAGTTTGCCTGAGGCATGCTACGGGTCGACCTCGAAGAGACCCCCGCAATGTAGTGCGCCGCGATAACGAAACCAGTGAGGCGTTCTGTGGCGAAGTGGATAACGCGATGAATGGCGCCGTTGTTTCCAACGTGGAGCCGTCGAGCCGCGACATCTCCGCTGTTCTCGAACGCATCGCGGCGGCGCGCGCCGAGGTCGGCTCGATCATCATGGGTCAGGCCCGCGTCGTCGATCTGAGCCTGACCGTTCTGCTTGCCGGCGGTCACGGTCTTTTGATTGGCGTTCCGGGTCTCGCGAAGACAAAGCTCGTTGAAACGCTCGGCGTCGTCGTCGGACTGGACGCCCGCCGTGTGCAGTTCACGCCGGACCTGATGCCCTCCGACATCCTCGGCTCCGAGGTCATGGAGGAAGGCGTCGACGGCAAGCGGGGATTCCGCTTCATTCGCGGACCGATCTTCGCCCAGCTTTTGATGGCGGATGAAATCAATCGCGCGAGCCCCCGCACCCAGTCGGCGCTGCTGCAGGCGATGCAGGAACACCACGTGACCGTCGCCGGCGTCCGGCACGATCTGCCGAGCCCGTTTCATGTGCTGGCGACGCAGAACCCTCTCGAACAGGAAGGCGCCTATCCCTTGCCGGAGGCGCAACTCGACCGGTTCCTTCTGCAGATCGACGTCGGCTATCCCGACCGCGACGCAGAGCGCCGGATCCTGATCGAGACGACCAGCGAGCGCGAGAGGCGACCGGCGCCGGTCATGACCGCAGAGGACCTCCTCGAGGCGCAGCGCGTCGTGCGGCGCGCGCCGATCGGAGAAAAGATCGTCGAGGCGATCCTCGACCTCGTGCGGGCGGCCCGTCCCGGCGAAGGCGATGCGGAACTCGCCAAGGGCGTCGGATGGGGGCCCGGCCCGCGCGCCGCCCAGGCGCTGATGCTCGCCGCGCGCGCGCGCGCCCTGGTGGACGGACGGCTGTCGCCGTCGCTGGACGACATCGAGGCGCTGGCGGAGCCCGCCCTCAAGCACCGCATGGCGCTGACCTTCGCCGCCCGGGCGGACGGGGAAACCATACCCGCGGTGATCGAGCGGCTTGTCGCGCAGACCCTTCGATGACCGGCCAGACAGGCGAGCAGCGCCGGGACGGGATGACCGTATCCCCGTCCATCCGCCTGGGAGCCGCGGACCTCTCGGCGCGGCTGCCGAGCCTGATCGTGGCGGCGCGCAACGTCGCGCAGACGGTTCGGCACGGCGTCCATGGCCGGCGGAAGTCAGGCTCGGGGGAAACATTCTGGCAGTTTCGGCCGTTCGTCTCGGGCGAACCTTCGTCGCGCGTCGATTGGCGCCGCTCCGCCCGCGAGGAGCGCGCCTTCGTCCGCGAGCGCGAATGGGAGTCCGCCCACACCGTGTGGATCTGGTTCGACCGATCGCCGTCGATGCGGTTCGGCTCGAGCCTCGCCCCGGCGACCAAGATCGACAGAGCTGCGGTGATCGCGCTCGCCTTCGCGGACCTGTGCGTTCGCAGCGGCGAGCGCGCCGGGCTTCTCGGACTGACGCGCCCGCTGGCGACCCAGGGCGTGATCGAAAGCTTCGCCGAAGCGATCGCCACGGACGAACGCCTGCACGGTCCTTCCGAGGCGGTCTTGCCGCCGAGCGCGCCGGCCCGCGCCCGGTCCCTGGTGCTGCTCGTCGGCGATTTCCTCGCCGAGCCCGAGGAAACCGAGCGGGCGCTGAGAGCGGTCGCCGCGGACGGCGCCGTCGGCGAAGTCGTCATGATCATCGATCCGGTGGAGGAGACCTATCCTTTCTCCGGCAATGTGGAGTTCCTTCATCCGGCCGGATCGACGCGGTTCGTCACGCCGCGAGCGCAGAGCCTTCGCGACGGCTATCTGTTGCGCCTCGCCGCCCATCGTGACGCCCTGAAACAGGTCTGCGCGCGGCTCGGCTGGGGACTGAGCCTGCACCGGACCGACGCCTCCGCCGCCGAAGCGCTCCTGGCGTTGCGCATGCGCCTCGCAGCGCCCGAAATCGGCTCGGCGAACCGGAGCGTGTTGCCCTCGTGTTAGGCTTGCCCCTCGCCTTCGCCGCTCCGGCCGTTCTGGTTGCTCTCGCTGGCCTCGGCGCGCTTTACTACCTCCTGCGCGTCACGCCGCCGACCCCGAGCCGCACGCCTTTTCCGCCGCTGCGGCTCCTTTTCGGGCTGGTGGCGAAGGAGAACGAGCCCGCCAGAACGCCCTGGCCTGTGCTGGCGCTGCGCCTCGCCGTGGCGGCTTTGATCATTTTCGCTATGGCGCAGCCCCTTTGGCGCAACCTCTCGCCGGTTGTCGGAAGCGGGCCTCTGCTGGTCCTGATCGACGACGGCTGGCCGGCCGCGCCGACGTTCGAGAAGCGAATCGAGTTCGCGCGGCAGCAGACGGCCGCGGCGGCGCGGGCCGGGCGAACCGTCGCGGTAAAGGCCCTGTCGGATGGCGGCCGAGAGATCGTTCCGCTCGGGGCCGACGAAATCGACGGACGACTTCGCTCGCTCGCGCCTCAGCCTTACGCTCCGTCCCGGGAGGCTGCGCTGCCGGCGATCCAGCGGTTCCTGGCCGAGCACCCCGGGGCTGACGTGCTTTGGATCGCCGACGGAATCGAGCTTGGGGGCGCCCGAGACTTCGCTTCGCGGCTCTCCCGGCTGGCCCACGGCGTCGACGTCGTCACCGACGGAAGCGGATCGCGCGCCGTCGCGGGCGCCGAAAACGAATCCGGGTCGCTGAAAGCGCGGCTCGTCCGCTCCGGTCCATCCGCGCCAGCGACCGGCGTCGCCCGCGCGCTCGACGCGCAGGGCCGCGAGATCGGGCGCGCGCCCTTCGACTTCGCGGCGAATCTCGCCCTCGACGTTCGTTTCGAGCTTCCGGTCGAGTTGCGCAATGAGGCGCAAAGGATCGTGATCGAAGGCGACCGGTCGGCTGGCGCCGTGTGGCTCGTCGACGACGGCTCCCGCAGGCGGCGGGTCGCGATTGCGTCCGGGACCAGCGCGGACTCGGCGCAGCCGCTGATTGCTCCCAACTATTATCTCAGGCGCGCGCTCGAGCCGTTCGCCGACGTCAGCGAATGGCGGGATTCGGCGAGCGACCCGATCGTCTCGCTGCTGGCGGAAAAGCCGTCCGTCCTCGCGCTCGCAGACATGAGCGTGGCGGCGGGCCCCGAGCGGGACGCGATCCAGCATTTTCTCGATGGGGGCGGCGTCCTCGTTCGATTCGCCGGCGCCCGTCTCGCCGCCGGCGATGACGACCTGACGCCGACCGCCTTGCGTCGGGGCGGGCGGACGCTGGGCGGGGCGCTGTCATGGGAGACGCCGAAACACATCGCTCCGTTCGAGAAAGGCAGCCCATTTTTCGGCCTCGCCGCGCCCGAGGAAGTGACGGTCACGCGGCAGGTCCTGGCCGAGCCCGAGGAGGGGCTCGCCGAGAAGACGTGGGCGCGTCTCGCCGACGGCACGCCGCTCGTCACCGCGGAGCGGCGGGGCAAGGGGCTGATCGTCCTCTTCCATGTGACCGCCGACACGACCTGGTCAAACCTTCCGCTCTCCGGGCTGTTCGTCGACATGCTGCGCCGCGTGGTCGCGGAGGCTGGCTCTCCCGCAGGTGGCGCGACCGAGGCGAAAGGGGCCGAGGGCCACACCGCAACGGTTCCGCCCTGGCGAACGCTGAACGGTTTCGGCGCGCTCGGGACGCCGCCCGCGCAGGCCGAGCCGATTGGCGCGGACTTCTCGGGCGTCGGCGACGCCACCCATCCGCCGGGCCTCTACGGCGCGCCGGATTCGCTTAGCGCCGTCAACGCGCTCGCGGCGGGCGCGTCGCTCGCGGCCGCCGATTACGGCCCGCTCAAGGTGCGTTCCGGCGTTCTCGAAGCCCCGCCCGCCGTCGATCTGCGTGCCTGGCTCCTGCCGATCGCTCTTGTCGGCCTGATGATCGACGCGCTCGTCTCGCTCTGGATCGGCCGGGCATGGGGGTTGCGCCATCGCAGCGCCGTGGCGGCGATCGTCCTTGCGGCCGTGCTTGGGACCGTCTCGGTTCCAAACGAGAGCCGGGCCGCCGAGGCGGCGATCAGCGCCCGCGACATGGACTCGGCGATTTCCACCCGGCTCGCTTACGTCGCGACCGGAGACTCGACGGTCGATGAAACGTCGCGGCTGGGCCTCGCCGCGCTGACGCGCGTTTTGTCGGACCGGACCTCGGCCGAGCTCGCCGAACCCATCGCCGTCGATCCCGGACGGGACGAACTCGCCTTCTATCCGCTGATCTATTGGCCGATCGTCGCGCGGCAGGCGCAGCCTTCGCCGCAGGCCCGCGCCCGTCTCGCCGCCTACATGAAGAACGGCGGAACGGTCCTGTTCGACACGCGCGACGCTCTCACTGCGACCCCCGACGGCCCCCCGACCCCGGAAGCTTTGTGGTTGCGCGCGCTCCTCGACGGCGTCGACGTGCCGGCGCTCGAGCCCGCCCCGCGCGATCACGTGCTGACCAAGACTTTTTATCTTCTGGACCGGATCGTCGGCCGCACCGCGATCGGTCAAACGTGGGTCGAGGCGCTGCCTTCGCCCGACCCTAACGACCGCGTGCCGCGGCCCGTCCGCGCCGGCGACAGCGTATCGCCGATCATCATCGTGTCCGACGATTTGGCCGGAGGCTGGGCGACCGACGCCGAGGGACGGCCGCTTTATCCGCTCATCCCCGGCGGCGCCCGGCAGCGGGAGCTTGCGATGCGCAGCGGCGTCAACATCGTGATGTACACGCTCACCGGAAACTACAAGGCCGATCAGGTTCACGCCAAGGACATCATCGAAAGGCTGACGCGGTGACGTCCTGGTCCGTTGATTTCTCCCCTCTGGTTCCCGTCTGGGTCCTTTACGCGCTGACCACGGCGGCGGTCGTGATCGCCGTCGCGCTGATCTGGCGGGGGACGCGCGGCGCCTGGCTCCGCTCGCTCGCCTTCGGCCTCGCGCTTCTCGGATTGTGCGATCCGCGCCTCGTGCAGGAGAATCGCCGCCCGCTCAAGGATGTCGTGGCGGTCGTCGTCGATCGCTCGGAGAGCAATGCGATCGGCGGCCGGACGGTCCAGACCGACAAGGCCCGGGACGAGGTCGAGGCGCGCCTCAAGGCGCTTGGCGACGTCGACTTGCGCGTCGTCGAAACTTCGCGCGAAGAGTCCGACACCGAAGGCACGCGGCTCTTCGCCGCCCTGCGCGACGCGCTCGCGGACGCCCCGCCGGAGCGGGTCGGCGGCGCGATCATGATCACCGACGGCGACGTCCACGACATCCCCGGCGCCCCCGCCGCGCTCGGATTCGACGCGCCGCTGCACGCCCTGATTACCGGCCACCCGGGCGAGCGCCAGCGCCGGATCGAACTGATCGAGGCGCCCCGCTACGGCATCGTCGGCAAGGACCAGGTCATCGCCGCGCGCATTCTCGACAGCTCGGACCAGGGTGAGCCGGTCAGGCTGACCGTGCGCCGGGACGGCGAGACGATCGGCGCGATCGACGCCGTAGTCGGGCAGCGGGTCGAGGTGAAAGCGCCGATCGACCACGCGGGCGTCAATGTGATCGAACTCGAGATCGCGCCTGTCGCGGACGAACTGGCGACCGACGGCGACCGGGCCGTGGTCAACATCGACGGCGTGCGCGACAAGCTCAGGGTGTTGCTCGTCTCCGGCAAGCCGCATCCGGGCGAACGGATGTGGCGCAACCTGCTGAAGTCGGACGCCAACGTCGACCTCGTCCATTTCACCATTCTGCGGCCGCCGGAAAAGGGCGGCGACGGCGTGCCGATCAACGAACTGTCGCTCATCGCCTTCCCGGTCGCCGACCTTTTCGGTCGGAAGATCAAGGATTTCGACCTGATCATCTTCGACCGTTACGCACAGCAGGCGATCCTCCCATACACATACCTCGAAAACATCGTCGAGTACGTGCGCAACGGCGGCGCCCTTCTGATGGCCGAGGGCCCGGAATATGCGACCCCGGACGGCCTCTTCTACTCGCCGCTCGGCGCGATTGCGCCCGCCGAGCCAAGCGGAGAAGACCTCGAGGCGCCGTTCCGGGCTCAGACCCCGGAGCTCGGCCTCCGCCACCCCGTGACCCGTGGGCTTCTCGGCGCCGACGAGGGCGGCAAGCCCCCGACCTGGGGTCGGTGGTTCCGTCTTGTCGGCGCGAAGGCGACCGACGGACAGACGGTGCTGACGGGTCCCGACGACCGGCCGCTCCTGGTCCTTTCGCGAGTCGACAAGGGTCGGGTCGGGCTTCTGCTCAGCGACCAGATGTGGCTCTGGGCGCGCGGCTACGACGGCGGCGGCCCGTATCTCGACCTTCTGCGCCGCACCGCCCACTGGCTGATGAAGGAGCCCGAGCTCGAAGAAGAGGCGTTGCGCGCCAGCGCCCGGGGCCATGTCGTGACGGTCGAGCGCCAAAGCGTCAGCGGCGAGGCCCGCGACACCTTCTTGACCGGGCCGGACGGCGTGAAGACCAAGCTCGCGCTGACAGCCGTCGCGCCGGGGCTCTCCCGGGCGCAGACGAGCGTCGATCGCTTCGGGCTCTACCGGGCCGACGACGGCGCGCATGTCGCCTTGGTGAGCGTCGGCCCGGAGAACCCGCTCGAAATGCGCGACGTCGTCTCGACGCCGGAGAAGCTTCGGCCGCTCGCCGAGGCGACAGGCGGCTCCGCGCTCCGGCTCTCGGCCACGAAAGCCGACGACGCCGACGTTCCGCGGATCGTCAGCCTGAACCCCGCGCCGAGCTATTCGGGAAGCGGCTTTATCGGAATCAAGCGGACCGGCGCGAGCGAGCTGATCGGCGCGCGCTCGACTTCGCTCGCCTCCGGTTTTTTTGGGCTCGCGCTGCTGCTCGGCGCGGTGGTCGCCGGCTGGCTGTCGGAGGCGGGCCGGTTCGATCGCCGCCGGTCGTGATTATGACGGCGTGAGTGCGACGGATGGCGGCCTTGCCGCTTCCGCGCAGCCGGTCTAGGAAAAACCAGCTTTGCCTGGGGAGGACCGATCCCGTGAGAAAAGTCTACGCCGACGCGGACGCCGCGCTTGCCGGTATCGTCAGGGACGGCATGACCATCATGTCCGGCGGCTTCGGGCTTTGCGGCATCCCGGAGACGCTGATCGAAGCCGTGCGCAAGGCCGGCGTCAGGGACCTGACGGTCGTCTCCAACAACTGCGGCGTCGACGGCGTCGGCCTCGGGGTTCTGCTCGAGAGCGGTCAGATCAAAAAGATGATCTCGAGCTACGTCGGCGAGAACAAGACCTTCGCCAAGCTCTATCTTTCCGGCCAGCTCGAGCTGGAGTTCAACCCCCAGGGGACGCTCGCCGAGCGCATTCGCGCCGGCGGCGCCGGGATCCCCGCGTTCTTCACCAAGACCGGCGTCGGCACGATCGTCGCCGAGGGCAAGGAGATCCGCGACTTCAACAACGAGGCCTACGTGATGGAGTTCGGGCTCACAGCCGACGTTTCCCTCGTCCACGCGTGGAAGGGCGACACCGAAGGCAACCTCGTCTACCGGAAGACGGCGCGAAACTTCAATCCGAACATGGCGACCGCCGGCAAGATCACCATCGCCGAGGTCGAACAGCTCGTTCAGCCCGGCGAACTCGACCCCGACCAGATCATGACGCCGGGCGTGTTCGTGCATCGCATCGTGCACACGCCGAACGCGACAAAACACATCGAGCAGCGCACCACGCGCAAGCGCAACGCAGCCTGAGGAGCGCCCTATGGCCTGGACCCGCGAAGACATGGCGGCCCGCGCCGCCAAGGAGCTGAAGGACGGCTTCTACGTCAACCTCGGCATCGGCATCCCCACGCTGGTGTCGAACTTCATTCCCGAGGGGATGACGGTCGCGCTGCAGAGCGAGAACGGCATGCTCGGCATGGGCCCCTTCCCTTACGAGGGCGAGGAAGACGCCGACCTCATCAACGCCGGCAAGCAGACCGTCACGGAATTGCCGACGACGAGCTTCTTCTCCAGCGCCGATTCCTTTGCGATGATCCGCGGCGGCCACATCGATCTGGCGATCCTCGGGGCGATGCAGGTTTCGGAGACCGGCGACCTCGCCAACTGGATGATCCCCGGCAAGATGGTCAAGGGCATGGGCGGCGCAATGGACCTCGTCGCCGGCGTCAAGAAGATTGTCGTGGTGATGGAGCATTCGGCCAAGGACGGGCCGAAGCTTCTGCACCACTGCGAGCTGCCGCTGACCGGGGCGAAGGTCGTCGACCTCGTCATCACCGACCTCGGCGTATTCACGATCGACAAGCACGGCTATCGCGGCATGGCGCTCATTGAAGTGGCGCCCGGCGTCACGCTCGACGAAATTGCGGCGAAGACGCAAGCGAGCTACCGCGTCGCGATCGACGGAGCGCGGGCGGAAGCCTGACAGGCTCATCGGTCCGTCAGGGCCGGGCTCGACCCGGCCATTCGCCGTGGCAGTCAGTCGCGACTTTCGCGCGGAGCGCCGGCCGGCCCGGCCCTGACGCCGAATTTTTGGACCGTTTCAAAAGAATCTCAGGGCATCCTTGTGCGGCCATTCTTACGATATATCTTTACTCAAGACATATCTTAGATGTGTCCCAAAGGGAACCGGGAGTTCAAAATGTTCCATCGTCACTTTGAGGAATACGTCCGGCACGGCCGCCATGGCGGCTTCGGGCACGGCCCGTTCGGTTGGGCCCGGCGCGGCGGCGGCTTCGGCCCGCGCGAAGGCCGCATGTTCGACGGCGGCGAGCTCAAGCTCGTGATCCTCGCGCTGATCGCCGAGAAGCCTCGCCACGGCTACGAGATCATCAAGGAGCTTTCCGAGCGGGTCGGCGGCGATTATTCACCGAGTCCCGGAGTCGTCTATCCGACCCTCACCCTGCTCGAGGAGATGGGCTACGCCAGCGCCAGCCAGGACGAGCAGGGCCGCAAGCTTTATGCGGTCACGCCCGAGGGCGAGAAGCAGCTCGCGGACAGCAAGGCTCAGGTCGACGCCATCTTCGCCCGCTTCAGCGAGCGCGAAGAGGCGATGGGTCGCGGCGGCATCGGCTCGGTCATTCGCGCCTCGATGAACCTTCGCGCCGCCACGAGGCTTCGCCTCCGCTCCCGCTCCGCCACCCCCGAGCAGGTCCAGGCGATCGTCGACGCGCTCGACGAGGCGGCGAAGACGATCGAGCGGATCTGAGAGCGGCGCCGTACGGGGAGACCGGGCTCAACCCGTTCCCCCCATACGCGTTTTCATCGCTCGATCCGGCGGCCGATCGAGACGGGGCCCGATGAACTCGATCTGACCGTGTCAAGGAGTGACCCGGGGACCGGTCGGCTTGAGCAGGCGGATGCTTACAATCTCGCCGCGTTCGACAAGTGTGCCGCTCACGGAGGCGCGGACTACAGCAAGCGCATCCCACTTTTGTACAACCCATTGGTAGAACAGCCGATATTTCCGATACGACGATTCGTAATCACCCAGGAGCGCGGCAAAGGCGGCTTGCGTGCCAGGCGGCCAAAGCCCGAAAACGATGCAGATGCGCTTTCTCTTCGTCGGATCCCACGGGTTCCTGACTACGATAATGAATCCATAGTCTGTTGAAATAGGTGCGTCCGGGCTTGGATTGCCCGCCTCGCGTTCGGCCGTATATTCAACGCCCGCGTCGATCGCAGTCGGAACGTCTGTAATCCTGAAATCCGGTACGAGATTTCGCTCAAGGATATAGTTGGGAATCTCGTTTACGAACGGTCCACCTAGAGAAATGAAACTGTGCGTCTCGGCTCCCCAATTGTCGGTGTCGAAGTGAAGTTCGGCCGGCTTCTTTTTTTGATATCGGCTCGCGGCGAAGCTGTAGAGCATAGTCGTAGAAACGGCGATGCTGGAAGGTATGAGCGGCGCATTTACGGGAAGCTGGTAGATTTGTCCATTCTTGATCCTTTGAAAAGACACTTGCTTCATGTGAGATGTGACGAGGTGAACCTTGTCTTCTTCCGCCACCAGCAGATCGACAAGCGCACGGCGGCGAAAAAGAATGGACGCGTAGCGTTGCACGAACAGGAGCGCCGGAATGATCGCGACCCCAAAGAATGCGAAAATCAGCCCGGTTTCCAACGGGTGGGTGGCCAGGTATGAATCCGCCGCCGTCCAAGAGGCGATCACCGGGAGGAAAACCGACCGGACGGTCGCTCGAATAGCTTCGAGGTAAACGCCGATCAGAAATGCGATTGCGGCCAGGACAAGCGCGGCTGCGCCCTTTATCCACATGCAGGTTGGTCCCCGAAACGGCTCGTTCGCGACGCTGGCAACGCAAGAGGCGGCGGGGTGCGTCATAGGCGGCCCGGGCGCGCCAATCGGCAAGGCTTTGGAGTCTAGGAGCCTTTTTGCCGGACGCAGCCCTTGGAGTCGAGTGCGGTCTCCCCATCCCGAACCGCAGGCGGATGACCGGGCGATCAGGGCTGGCGCTTTCTGCGCTGGCCATCCGGGCGATCGAACGATCCGTGCCGACAACCGAAGATCTCGCCTTCAGTACCCCCGCGCCCGTTCCACCACGTTCTGAAGCGTCTCGCCCCGCTCGAACGCCGCAATCTGCCGCGCGATCGCCGCCACGACCTCGCCCGGCTCGGAAATCGCGGCGTTGTGCGGGCTGACGTAGACGGCCGGGTGTGACCACAAGGGTGAGTCGGCCGACAGCGGCTCGCGCTCGAACACATCGAGCGAGGCGCCTTTCAGGACGCCCGCGTCGAGCGCCGCGACGATGTCGGCCTCGACCTGTAACCCGCCGCGGCCGGCGTTGATCAACACCGGACCGCCGAGCGGGCCGCCTTGCTTCAGCAGAGCGAAAAGTCCGGCGTTCAACATGCCGCGCGTCTCGCGCGTCAGCGGCAGCAGCACGACGAGCATGTCCGTGCGGGCGAGGAGCTGCCTCAGGCCCTCGGCGCCGGTAAAGGTCTCGACGCCCTCGACGCGCTTCGGCGTCGCGCTCCAGCCGGCGACCCGGAAGCCCAACGCTTTCAGTTTCAACGCGGCGTCGGCGCCCAAAACGCCGAGACCAAGCAGGCCGACCTGAATGTCCGCCGCCTTCGGTTGCGCCTCGTCGTCCGCCCAGATTCTTTGCGCTGCTGGCGGTCGTGGCGGCGAAGCTGGCGGAGATGGGCGAGAGCATGCAGGACGACCCATTCGCTCATCCGGTCGCGGAGGTCCGGTTCGACCACTCGCACGATCGGCGCCTCGGGCAGCGCCGGATCGGCGAACAGGTGGTCGACGCCCGCGCCGAGCGAGAAGATGACCTTCAGGTTCGTCAAATCTTTCAAACCGCCCGGCGGATGGCGCCAGGACAGGACGTAGCGGACGCTGTCGCGCTCGAACAGTTCGCCGAGGGCGACGACCGAATGGCGCGGCAGCCGCGCGGCGAGCGCGGCGCGCCACGGCGCGCCGTCCAGGGCGGGCGCCGCGAACAAAATGGTCATGGCGCCGGCAGAATTCGCTCAATCACCACATTGGCCGGCTGGGGCGCGACGTCGCCGAGCCGGTAGGCCTGGCGAAGGCGCTGCACCACGGCTTCGGCGGACCCGGCGTCGCGCGCGTGGACGATGGCGAGCGGACGGTTCGGCCCGACCTCCTCGCCGAGCGCGGCAAGGCGCGTCAGGCCCACCGAGGGGTCGATCGCGTCGGCGGCGCGCGCCCTTCCGCCGCCGAGTTCCACCACCGCGAGCCCGACCGCGCGGACGTCGACGCCCATGACGATGCCGCTCCGCTCGGGCCAAGCCTCGATGACGACGCCGGCGCGCGGCAGCAGCGCCGGCGCGCGGGCGAGGAAGTCGGCCGGGCCGCCGAGCGCGAAAACCATCCGCTCGAAGATCTCCGCCGCCTTGCCGGTTTCCAGCGTCGCGCGCAAAAGCAGCTCCCCTTCCGCAACGCTGTGGGCGAGGCCGGCGAGACGCAGAAGCTCGCCGCCGAGCGCCAGCGTGACCCGCTTCAGCCGCTCGTCCTGGTGTTTGCCGGTCAGGAAATCGACCGCGTTCTGCACTTCGACCGCGTTGCCCGCGGCGCTGGCGAGCGGCTCGTTCATGTCGGTGATCAGCGACACGGTCGGCAAGCCGGCGCCGTTCGCGACCGTCGCGATGCTCTCCGCCAACTCGCGAGACGCTTCGAGCGAGGCCATGAAGGCGCCCGAGCCGGTCTTCACGTCCATCACCAGGCCTTCGAGGCCGGCGGCGAGTTTTTTCGACAGGATCGAGGCGGTGATGAGCGCGACCGATTCCACTGTCGCCGTCACGTCGCGGATGGCGTAGAGGCGCCGGTCGGCCGGCGCGAGCGTCTGGGTCTGGCCGATGATCGCGCAGCCGACGTCGCGCACCACCTGCCGGAAGCGCAAAAGGTCCGGCTTCGTGTCGTAGCCCGGGATCGAATTCGAGCTTGTCGAGCGTCCCGCCGGTGTGGCCGAGGCCGCGGCCGGAAATCATCGGCACGAAGGCGCCGAGCGCGGCCAGCATCGGCGCCAGCATCAGCGAGACGTTGTCGCCGACGCCGCCGGTCGAGTGCTTGTCGAGCACGGGGCCGGGCAAATCCGGCGCGCCCCAGTCGATGGTGGTTCCCGAGAGCGTCATCGCCTCGGTCAGCGCCACCCGCTCAGGCAGGCTCATGCCGCGGAAGTAGACCGCCATGGCGAAAGCGGCGGCCTGGCCTTCGGTGACCTCGCCGCTGGTGAGGCCGGCGATGAACGCCGCGATTTCGGTAGGAGAGAGCTCGCGCCCGTCGCGCTTGGCGCGGATGATTTCCTGAGGGAGAATCATGCAGGCCTCGCCTCGTAGGCGCGGATGAAGCCGCGCAGCAGTTGCTTGAACCGCTCGGCCGCGAGGCGAGCGAACTCTTGCGTCTCATCGTGGCTCGGATCGCCGCCGGCGAGCCCCGCGGCGAAATTGGTGACGACCGAAACGGCGGCGACCCTTAAAGACGCGCGGCGGGCGAGGATCACTTCGGGCACGGTCGACATGCCCACGAGGTCGGCCCCGAGCGCGCGGGCGGCGCGGATTTCCGCCGGAGTTCTCGAAGCTCGGACCGGAGAACCACATGTAGACGCCGTCGTGCAGCTCAATCTGCCGCTCGCGGGCGGCGTGATGCAGGGTCTCGGTCAGGTTCGGGTCATAGGCGCGGGTCAGCGGCACGAACCGATCCGCGCCGGCGTGGCCAATCAGCGGGTTCGCGCCCGAAAAGTTGATGTGGTCGGTGATCGCCACCAGCGCCGGCGGCTTCCATTCGGTGTGGAGGCCACCGGCGGCGTTGGTCAGGAGGAGGGTCTCGCCGCCGAGGCTCTTGAAGGTGTCGATCGCGACCCGCATAACATCCGCGTCGCCGCGCTCGTAATAGTGGCCGCGGCCCTGGAAAAGCGCGACGCGCCGGCCTTCGATCGCGCCGACCACCAGCCGCCCCGCGTGGCCCTCGACGCTCGGAACCGGAAAGCCGGGCAGCTCGGAATAGGCGACGGCGACCGCGTCCGTCGCCTCGTCGGCGAACGGCCCGAGGCCCGAGCCGAGCACGATTCCGAGCGGCGGCAGGCTCTCGAGTCCATGCTTCTTGAGGGCGACGATTGCGCCTCCCATGTCCTGATCCATGCGGCGGCTCCTTGAGTGAGTTTGGTTACGGTCTATAACGACTTCAGACGTGCACATCGTTGCCGCTTGTCTTCCAGAAATATTCCTATCCCTTCAAATGCCCCGGACCGAACGACTCCGGCAGGAGCGCCGCGAGGCGGAACGTCGCACGCACGCCCTCGGGTCCGGCGACATGGACGGTCGTCGCATCGTCGGCGAATTCGCGGATGCGCTGGCGGCAACCGCCGCAGGGCGTGCAGAGCGCCTCGCCGTCGCCGATCACGCAAATCTCTGCGATGCGGCGGGCGCCGGCTGCGACCATGGCGGCGATGGCGCTCGTCTCGGCGCACCAGCCCTCGGGATAGGACGCGTTCTCGACATTGCCGCCGACGTAGATCGTCGCCTTCGGGCGTGCGCAGCGCCGCTCCGACGCGGAATTTCGAATAGGGCGCGTGCGCCTTCGCCTGCGCCGCCTTCGCCGCGGCGAACAGGTCCGCGAGCGGTTCAGCGCTCTTTGACATAGGGAATCCCCGAGGCGCGCGGCGGGATCGCCTTGCCGATGAAGCCCGCGAGCAGGACGACGGTCAGCACATAAGGCAGCGCCTCGATCGCCTGCACCGGCACCGGGCCGATCACCGGCAGTTCGACGCCCTGCAGCCGGATCGCCAGCGCGTCGAGGAAGCCGAACAGGAGGCAGGTGGCGAGCGCCGGCCACGGCCGCCATTTGGCGAAGACGAGCGCGGCGAGCGCGATGAAGCCGCGCCCCGCCGACATGTGCGGCTGGAAATAGCCCTCCTCCGACAGGACGAGGTAGACGCCGGCCAGGCCCACCAGCACGCCGCAGATGACGACGGCGCTGTAGCGCAGCGCCCTGACCGATATGCCCGCGGTATCGACTGCGGCGGGGTTCTCGCCGACCGCGCGCAGGCGCAGGCCGAACCGGGTGCTGTAGAGCGCCCAGTAGGTCAGCGGCACCATCAGGAAGGCGATGTAGGTGATGAGATCGTGGCCGGACAGCAGGTCTCGATAGATCGGGCCGATGATCGGCACGGCGCCGATCTCTTTTGCGAACGGCCAGTCGATCGTGCCGAACTGCGCGGTCTCCGGCAGTTGCGGCGTTCGGCCGCCCTGCTGCCAGATCGCGTTGCCGATCAGCGCCGTGAGGCCGTCGGCGACCATGTTGATCGCGGTGCCGGAGACGATCTGGTTGGCGCGCTGATCGATCGAGGCGTAGCCGTGGATGAGCGAGAAGACGACGGTCGAGGCGACGCCGACCGCGAGCCCGGCCCAGACGTTGCCGGTGAAGGTCGCCCCCACCGCTGAGCCGAAGGCGCCGACCAGGATCTTGCCTTCGAGGCCGATGTCGACCACGCCCGAGCGCTCCGACCACAGGCCCGCGAGGCAGGCGAGGATCAGCGGAACGGCGAGCCGAATCCCCGAGGCGAACACGACGATGAAGGCGTCGAACGCGTCCATCGGTTCAGATCGGCGGCTGGGTGGTGCGGCGCGCAAGCAGGTCGCCACGGGCCTTCGGAACATGTGCTCGAGCGCGCCGGCGAACAGCACGACGAGGCCCTGGATGACCACGATCATGTCGCGGCTGATTTTCGGCTTGTCGAAGGCGAGTTCCGCCCCGCCCTGGTAGAGCATGCCGAACAGGATCGCCGCGAGGATGATGCCGATCGGATGCGCCCGGCCCATCAGCGCGACCGCGATGCCGACGAAGCCGAACCCGGCGGTGTATTCGAGGATCAGCCGGTGCTCTTCGCCAAGGATGACGTTGACCGCCATGCCGCCGGCGAGCGCGCCCGAAATGAGCGTCGTGATGACGGTCACCCGGGCCGGCGAAATGCCGCCGTAGATCGCGGCGGTCGGATTGGCGCCGACGGTGCGGATCGCGTAGCCGAGCCGGGTGCGCCAGATCAAGAGCCACACGCCGAGCGCGGCAAGGAGCGCCAGCAGGAACGACAGGTTGAACGGCGTCTCCGGCCAGTGGACGCCGAAGTTCGCCAAGCACCACATGGAACTGCGGCGCCCAGCGCGTTCCATGGAAACGTCAGCGTCTCGGCGTTCATCTGGCCCGGCACGCGCAGCACGTCGACCAGCAGATAGCCCATGATCGCCGAGGCGATGTAGTTGAACATGATCGTCGTGATGACGATGTGGCTGTCGCGGTAGGCCTGCAGATAGCCCGGGATCGCCGCGAAGGCGGCGCCGAACAGCGCGGCGGCGACGATGGCGGCGAACAGCAGCGTGTAGCCGGGCAGAAAGCCGAGATGGAGCGCGGCAAGCGCTGCGCCGAGGCCGGCGATATAGGCCTGTCCCTCGACGCCGATGTTGAACAGGCCGGCGTGGAAGCAGATCGCCACGGCGAGGCCGGTGAAGATGAAGCTCGTCGCGTAATAGAGCGTGAAGCCGATGCCTTCGAGATCGCCGAGCGCGCCGGTGATCAGGATCTGAACCGCCTCCAGCGGGTTCTCGCCGATCGCCAGCACGACGAAGCCGGAAATGATGAAGGCCGCGGCGACATTGACCAGCGGGATCAGCGCGACGTCGGCCCATTGCGGCAGGGGCTTGAGAGGCGCGCTCATGCGGCGCGCTCGCTGACGCCGGCCATCAGGAGGCCGAGGTCCTGGGCGTTGGTCTCCTCCGGACTGTCTCTCGCCGGTGATGCGCCCGCCGCACAGCACGATGATGCGGTCGCTGAGGGCGAAGATCTCGTCGAGTTCGACCGAAACCAAGAGCACCGCCTTGCCGGCGTCGCGCTGGGCGACGATGCGCTTGTGGATGAACTCGATCGCGCCGATGTCGACGCCGCGGGTCGGCTGTCCGACCAGCATGATCTTCGGATTGCGCTCGATCTCGCGCGCCAGCACCAGCTTCTGCTGGTTGCCGCCGGAGAAATTGGCGGTCTTGAGCAGCGGCGCGCGAGGCCGGACGTCGAAGGCCTCCATCTTGCGCTCGGCGTCGGCGATGATCGCCTTGCGGTCATAGAGCAGGCCCTTGCCGTATACGGCCTCGTAGTGGAAGCCGAGCATCGCGCTCTCGCACGCCTCGAACGGCATGACGAGCCCGACGCGGTGGCGGTCCTCGGGCACGTGGCCGACGCCGATCAGACGTTCGTCGTGCGGATTGCGCTCGGCCATCGGCAGGGGCTGTCCGTGGATCAGGATTTCGCCGCCGCTCAACGGACGGATGCCCGCGAGCGCCTCGAGCAGCTCCGACTGTCCGTTGCCGGCGACCCCCGCGACGCCGAGGATCTCGCCCTCGCGAAGCGTGAACGACACGCCGTCGACCCGAACCACGCCACGGTCGTCGCGCACCACGAGATCGCGCGCCTCGAGCGCGACCTTGCCCGGATGAGCCGGACCCTTGTCGATCTTGAGGATCACCTTGCGCCCGACCATCGCGTCGGCGAGTTCCGGCGGCGAGGTCGAGAGCGGTGTCGAAGGTCGCGACCATCTCGCCCCGCCGCATGACGGAGACGCGGTCGGTCAGGCTCATGATCTCGCGCAGCTTGTGGGTGATGAAGACGATCGTCTTGTTCTCGCCTTTGAGAACGCGCAGCATTTCGAACAGCTGGTCGGCCTCGGAGGGCGTGAGCACCGCGGTCGGCTCGTCGAGCACCAGGATTTCGGCCCCGCGCACCAGCGCCTTGAGGATCTCGACCCGCTGCTGGAGGCCGACCGACAGCTCGCCGACGATCGCTTCCGGGTCGACCTCGAGGCCGTATTCCCTGCCGAGCTCGGCGAGCCGCTTGCGGATGGCGCTCGCGCCCGCGCGCAAGCAGCGCGCCGCCCTCGGCGCCGAGCATGACGTTCTCGAGCACGCTCAAGGGAGGAACCAGCATGAAGTGCTGGTGGACCATGCCGATGCCGTGGCTGATCGCCTCGCGCGACGAGCGGATGCGAACGGTCTCGCCGTTGATCCGGATTTCGCCGGAGTCGGCTTCGTAGAAGCCATAGAGGATCGACATCAGCGTCGATTTGCCCGCGCCGTTCTCGCCGACGATGCCGTGAATGACGCCGCGCTCGACGACGAGATTGACGTTCTTGTTGGCGTGAACCGGGACCGAAGCTCTTGTCGATGCCGATGAGCTCGATGGCGGGAGGCGCCGCGCCGGCGGCCCGGGTCATGCGCGGCTCCATGCCGTCACGGCGTCACCCCCGCGGAAGCGGGGGTCCATGCGCGCCGCCCGGGACTGATCGAACGGCCCGGAGACCACGCCTCTGGATGCCCGCTTTCGCGGGCATCCCAGGATCGGCGTGGTCACCAGGCGAGCTCGAGCGCCTTACAGTCGGGCACTTGTTGTCGGACATGTAGTCGTGGATCTGGATCTTGCCGGAGATGATGTCGGCCTTGATCGCGTCGAGCTTGGCCTTGATCTCGGGCGTCAGCAGGCTCTTGTTGTACTGGTCGACGGCGTAATCGACCCCGCCGTCCTTCAGGCCGAGGACCTGAACGCCCGGCTTCCATGTGCCGTCCTTGGCGTCCATGAAGGACTTGTAGGTCGCGACGTCGACGTGCTTCAGCGCCGAGGTGAGGACCTTGCCCGGGAACATGTAATCCTGGTCGGAGTCGACGCCGATCGACAGCTTGCCGGCGTCGGCGGCCGCCTTGAGGACGCCCTGCCCGGTCGAGCCCGCCGCCGCGTAGACGACGTCGGCGCCGCGGTCGATCTGCGACTTCGCCAGTTCGCCGCCCTTGACCGGATCGTTCCAGGCGGCCGGGGTCGTGCCGGTCATGTTGGCGAACACCTCGTCCTTGCCGCCCGATTCGTATTTGACGCCCTGTGCGTAGCCGCACTCGAACTTCGAGATCAGCGGAATGTCCATGCCGCCGACGAAGCCGACCTTGCCGGTCTTCGACACCATGGCGGCAAGCGCGCCGACCAGGAACGAGCTTTCCTGCTCCTTGAACACGATCGACTGCACGTTGGGCTTGTCGACCACCATGTCGATGATGCCGAACTTGGTGTTGGGGAACTCGTCGGCGACCTTGCCGAGCGCCGTCGCCCAGGCGAAGCCGACGGTCATGATCGGCGAGATAGCCGTCCTTGGCGAACTTGCGCAGCACCTGCTCGCGCTGAGCGTCGTTCTGGATCTCGAGGTCGCGGAACGCGACGCCGGTATCCTTGGAGAACTTGGTCGCGCCGTTGAACACGCCTTCGTTGAAGGACTTGTCGAATTTGCCGCCGAGGTCGTAAACGACGGCCGGCTTGATCGTCGGCGCCCAGGCGCGCGGACGCGATGACGCTGCAACCCATCAGCGCGGCCGTCATGAGCATGGATTTGCGACTGAACATTCAAAACCTCCCGGTGCTGGCGACGGCCGACATCCGGCAGGCGCCCTGGCCCTCAAGAAACCCTGACCAATCGGTCAAGACAACTCCACCCGCGCCGGCTCTGTCAACGGCCGCCGGCCGAGATTCCTTCGCTTCGCGACGAATCACAGGAAAAGACTATGCGGGGGATTTCGCGAGAGCAAGACGGGATCGGGGTTTTCCGTCGCCTCTCCGATTCGGAGCGCGCCATCAGTTGAACAGCGACGAAACGCTTTCTTCCTTGGCGATGCGGGCGATCGCCTCGCCGATCAGGGGCGCGATCGAGATGACGCGGATGTTGCGCGCGACTCGCACCGCCTCGGTCGGGGCGATCGTGTCGGTCAGCACCAGTTCGGTGAGCTTCGAAGCGGCGACGCGAGCCACCGCGCCGCCAGAGAGCACGCCATGGGTGACGTACGCCGAGACGCTTTCGGCGCCCGTCCGCCAGCAGCGCGTCGGCGGCGTTGCAGAGCGTGCCGCCGGAATCGACGATGTCGTCGAGCAGCATGCAGGTGCGGCCCTTCACGTCGCCGATGATGTTCATCACCTCCGACTCCCCAGCCCGCTCGCGGCGCTTGTCGACGATGGCGAGCGGCGCGTCGAGGCGCTTGGCGAGCGCGCGGGCGCGAATCACGCCGCCGACGTCGGGCGACACGACCATCACGTTCTTGCCGGAGTCGCCGCGCGACTGAATGTCGCGGACCATGGTCGGGGCGGCGAACAGATTGTCCGTGGGGATGTCGAAGAAGCCCTGGATCTGGCCGGCGTGCAGGTCGACGGTCAGCACCCGGTCGGCGCCGGCGCGCGTGATCAGGTTGGCGACGAGCTTGGCCGAGATCGGCGAGCGCGGGCCCGGCTTCCGGTCCTGCCGGGCGTAGCCGAAATAGGGAATGACCGCCGTGATGCGATGCGCCGAGGCGCGCCGCAGGCGTCGATCATGATCAGGAGCTCCATCAGATTGTCGTTGGCCGGGTAGGACGTCGACTGGATGACGAAGACGTCCCGGCCGCGCACGTTCTCGAGGATCTCGACGAAGATCTCCATGTCGGCGAAGCGGCGGACATGGCAGCCGGTCAGCGGCTCGCCGAGATAGGCCGCGATCGCGTTGGCGAGGGGCGCGTTGGAATTGCCGGCCAAAATCTTCATCTTGCCGACCACGGCAAATCTCCCCGAGCGCCTGGTGCGCTGCGAAAAAGCGAGACGGTGCGGCTCATAGCAGCCGCGTCCGTCGCAAACAACATGACAGTTCCACGACCAGTCGTCGCGCGTCCGACCGGCGGTCGCCCGCCGAAGCGTCACCTCACTGCGCGTAGCTGAGCGCGCCGCCCGGCGCCGCCTCGGGGGTGTTCGACAGATAGGCCGCCAGTTCGTCGGCGCTCTTTGCGGCGATGCTGTCGAGGGCCGCGGACGAAACCATCGCCCAGGGATCGTCGCCCGTTCCGCGCACGACCAGAGTGTCGCTGAGCCGCTGCGCACGCTGCTTGTCGGAGGTGAAGACGTCCCACACGACGTCCACGGCTGCGCCGTCCTTCACCAGCGAGGCGTTCGAGATAGCCGCGCACGAGATATTTGGCGGAAGTCGGGGGGGCCATGGCGATCTGCCGCTCGGTCGCCGCGGCGTCGAGGCTCTGGTCGAATGCTTGCGCGAGCGTGTCGGGAGCGCCCTCGACCGACATGATCGCCAGGGTCGCGCCGGCCATGCTGGCGTCGGGGCGGCGAACGAACTGCATGGAGCCTTCCGGGCTCTGGGCCAGTTCCCCGGCCGTCTCCACGCAGCCGCCGAGCGCGAGAGCCGCCGCAAGCGCCATCGCGGCCCTCGTCAGGGCCTTCGTGGGCTCCGTTCGGCTGCAGCGCCTGGGTGTCACGCTGGCTACTCCCGCTCCGCCTCGCGCCCCGAGGGCGTTGGTTAACAAACGCTTAACGCGAAGAGACAGCTAGCTCCAATCCGCTGCGAGGTCCAGCCCGGGGCGCGCGAAGCGGTTAACGGCGCAGCCGCCGCCGCAGGGCGCCGCCGCCTATTCCCACCGCTTCCGACCGGTCCTAGATAGGGGACCCATGACCGGCGCGCCGAAAAACTATCCCCCGGGCGAAGCCCCCGAGGCCGAGGCCCGGGCCGAGGCTGCGCTCGAGCGCGAGCTCGGCGCCGACATCGGGCCGCTCGACATTGCGCTCGACGAGCCGCCCGCCGAACCGTCGAATCTCGCGCGCGGCGCCGAGGCGGTCCGCGACTTCTGGCGCCACGCGCCGCACGGTCCCGGCGTCTATCGGATGATCGGCGCCGAGGGCGAGGTGCTCTATGTCGGAAAGGCGCGCTCGATCAAGAAGCGCATCGCCGCCTATACGACGCCCGAGCGCCAGTCGATGCGCATCGCCCGGATGGTGGCGCAGACCCGCTCGATGGTGTTCGTCACCACCGAGACCGAAGCCGAGGCGCTGCTGCTCGAGGCCAATCTGATCAAGCAGCTCAAGCCCCGCTACAACGTGGTGCTGCGCGACGACAAGAGCTTCCCGTATATCCTCATCTGCACGGCCCACGAAGCCGCGCGGCTCATCAAGCATCGCGGCGCGCGCTCGATCCAGGGCGATTATTTCGGACCGTTCGCCAGCGCCGGCGCGGTGTTCCGCACCATGAACGCGCTCCAGCGCGCTTTTCTGCTGCGCACCTGCTCGGACAGCTATTACGACAACCGCACCCGCCCCTGCCTGCTCTATCAGATCAAGCGCTGCTCCGGCCCCTGCACCGGCGAGATCGGGCTCGACGACTACGCAGGCCTGGTGAAGGAGGCGAAGGACTTTCTCTCCGGCCGAAGCCTCGCGATCCGACGCCGCCTCGCCGACGAGATGAGCCGGGCGGCGGAGGCGCTCGATTTCGAGCGCGCCGCCCGATTGCGCGATCGCATCTCGGCGCTGTCGGCGATCTCGGGCGAGCAGAGCGTCAACCCGCGCTCGATCCCCGAGGCCGACGTGTTCGCGATCACCGAGGAGGCGGGGCAATATTGCGTCGAGGTGTTCTTCTTCCGCACCTACCAGAACTGGGGCAACCGCGCTTACTTTCCGCGCGCCGATCGGGCGCTTGGTTCGGAGGAGGTGCTCGACGCCTTTCTGGCGCAATTCTACCTCGAGCGGCCCGCGCCGAGGCTCGTGCTGCTCAGCCATCCGGTCGCGAGCGCGGCGATGCTGTGCGAGGTGCTCAGCGCCCGGATCGGGCGCCGCATTGCGATCGGCGTCCCTCGCCGGGGCGAGAAGCGAGACCTGGTGGACGCCGCGATGCGCAACGCGCGCGAGGCGCTGTCGCGCAAGCTCGCCGAGACCGCGAGCCAGGGAAAACTGCTGGTCGCGCTCGCGCAGGCGTTCGGAATCGAGAAGCCGCTCCGGCGGGTCGAGATCTACGACAACTCCCACATCATGGGGACCAACGCGATCGGGGCGATGGTGGTCGCCGGCCCCGACGGGTTCGTCAAGAACGCCTACCGCACCTTCAACATCAAGAGCGTCGACCTCACGCCGGGCGACGACTACGCGATGATGCGCGAGGTGCTGACGCGGCGGTTCGCGCGGCTCAAGCGGCAGGGCGAAACGGCGGACGCCGACGCCTTCCCCGACACGCCCGACCTCGTCATCATCGACGGCGGCCGGGGCCAGTTCGAGGCCGCGCGCGAAGTGATGAGCGCGCTCGGAGTGGAGGGCGTGGCGCTGGCGTCGATCGCCAAGGGGCCCGACCGCAACGCAGGACGCGAGACCTTCTTCGTCGAGGGCCGCGAGCCGTTCCGCCTCTCGCCTCGCGATCCGGCGCTGTTCTTCGTCCAGCGCCTGCGCGACGAGGCGCACCGCTTCGCCATCGGCACGCATCGGGCGCGGCGCAAGAAGGACTTCGTGAAGAGCCCGCTGGACGAGATTCCGGGCGTCGGTCCGGCCCGCAAGCGGGCGCTCTTGCACGCCTTCGGCTCCGCCAAGGCGGTAGCGCGGGCGGGGCTTGCGGATCTGGAAAAGACCCCGGGCCTCAACGCCGCGACGGCGAAGATCGTCTACGAATTCTTCCACGAGGCCGGCGGGGCGTGAGCGCCAATTACGGCGGCGTTCCTCGCCAGAGCGACGTCAGCGGGCCGTGAGCGCCGGCGATCGGGTCGGACGGGGGAAGCGGCAGCAAACGCATGCGCACCGACTGTTCCGCGGTCGGCGCCATGCGGCAGATATCCCACGGCGGACCCGGCGGGTAGGCGCCGACGACCAGGAAATCTCGAACTCGCTTCCAGCCGGCAATGGCCGGTTCCCACCGGAAGGACAATGACGTCCCCGGCGTTGACCTCGACCTCGATCCCGCCGGGCCCGCCGAGCACGAGCTTCGCCCGGCCGCCCGCGAACGCCAGCGCTTCGTGAGCGGTCGAATGGTAGTGATGATAGCCATAAACGCCGTTGCGCCAGGCGGGCGGCCAATCGTTACGCTGGAACAAGGATTCGAACGCAGAGGCCAGATCGACTTGACCCTCGCCCATGCTGACGCCGCGATAGACGAGAACCGGCAAACGCTCGTTGTTCGGAACCCAATCGTTCGGCCGCAGATGGATGTCTTCCGCGCGCTCGGCGAAGTCGACCGAAAACGCCCGCGCCGTCGCCAAATCCGATCCAGCGGCCATCTCGCTCTGCTCCTTGCTGAAGGACAGGGGCAGAGAATGCCTGCTGCATGTGGAGCTTGTAAGGCTGAGGCTGGCGGGAGGCGCCAAGCCGTGCTACGCGGCGAAAATGCTCGAAGGCCTGCCGCCCAACAACGCCGCCCATCGCCTGACGCTCGTGACCGACGAGCGGCGGGCGCGGGCGGTCGCGGACCTGATCGTCGAGAGTTTCGAGCCCGCGGAAGCCGCCTCGGCCGCGTTCGAGACCGAGGACGCCTGGCCGGGCGGCGGCAAGGCTTGGCTGGTCGAGGCCTATTTCGGCTTTGAGCCGGACGAGGACGACCTTCGCGCGCTGATCGCCGCGGCCTCGGACGAAGAGACCGCGCAAGCCGCTGCTTTCGGCCTTACGGAGAAGAAAGACTGGGTCGCCAATGCGCTCGCCGGTCTCGCGCCGGTCCGCGCCGGGCGCTTCCTGGTCCACGGCGGGCACGACCGAGAAAAAGTCCGACCCAACGACATCGGCGTCGAGATCGAGGCCGGCCTCGCCTTCGGCACCGGCCACCACGGCACGACGCGTGGCTGCCTCCTGCATTTCGACCGGCTTCTGAAGCGTCGCCGACCGCGGGCCGTCCTCGACGTCGGCTGCGGCGCGGGCGTGCTCGCCATCGCCGCCGCGAAAGTCTTGAAACGGAAGGTCTGGCTCGGCGACATCGATCCGGTCGCGGTCGCGGTCGCCAACGACAACGCTCGGCTCAACGGCGTCGGGCAATATTGCAAGGCGGTCGTGTCGCGCGGGGTCGAGAGCCGCGTCTTACGCGAGGGCGCCGCATATGACGTCGTCTTCGCCAACATTCTTGCCAAGCCCCTGCGGCTGCTGGCGCCCTCGCTCGCCGCCGTCATCAGCCCCGAGGGCGACGCGATCGTCTCGGGCCTGCTGCTTGTCGACGTCCCCGGCGTGCTGGCGGCCTGGCGGGCGCAGGGATTTCACCTCGCCGAGCGAATCGACCTCGAGGGATGGGCGAGCCTGAGGCTGAGGGCGAGGCGCCGATGAGAAACCCGGAACGGTCCCCCGCTCTCGACAATTCCGTCGCGCACACGCGCACGAGCTACGACCGGACGCCCTACCCTTCGGTTCCCTATCCGCTGCATCAGCCGGCACGGATGGCCGGCTCGGCGCTCTGGTTCGGCTGGAGCGCTCCACCGGTCGCAACCGCGCGCGTGCTCGAGATCGGCTGCGCCTCTGGCGGCCACCTCATCCCCCTGGCGGCCACTTGGCCGCTGGCTCGCTTTGTCGGCATCGACGTTTCGTCCGTCCAGATCGAGGCGGGGAGGGCGCGCGTCGCCCGGGCGGGCCTGACAAACATCGACCTCGGCGTCCGCAGCTTTCACACCCTGACGGCCGCCGACGGCGTCTTCGACTACATCGTCTGCCACGGGGTCTTGAGCTGGATCGCCGAACCGCTGCGCGAACGGCTTCTCGGCGTGATCTGCGAACGCCTTGCGCCGGACGGCGTGGCGATGGCCAGCTTCAATGTCCTGCCCGGCTGGCGGCCCTACCAGATCGCGCGCGACAGCCTGCTCCTTCACGACCGCATGCGCCGCGACAGCGGCAGTTCCGCGTCGGCCGGCCGCGCCCTTATCGAGGCGCTCTCGACCCAGAGCGACAGCCGTCACACATACGGCCGCTTCTGGCGGGGAGAGTTGGACGACGCCCTCAGCGCGGGCGACGCGTACATGGCGCACGAATTCTACGAGGACGCCAACGAGCCGCTGACCTTTCTCGATTTCTGCGCCGCGCTCGACCGTCACGGGCTCGCCTATCTGGGCGAATGCAACGTCGTGGCCAATCACCTGCCAGCCGTGGCGCCGGCCGGCGCCGCCACGATCGAGGCCCTCGCCGGCGACAACGACCGCGCCCGCGAGCAGTACATCGACATTTTCAGCGGCCGAAGTCTGCGGAGGGCGCTGCTGGTTCACGGCGCCGCAAACGGCGCCCGCCGCGAGCAGCAGCCGTTGGATCTCGACCGCGTCCATTTCGTCGCGCCGCTGGAGCTCAAGGCGGATCCCCCAGAGACGGACGGCGAATGGCGGGTCAGCGCCGGCGATCATGGAAGCTTTGTCCGGGACGAAGCCGTTATCCGCGCGGTCCGGCGCCTTATCGCGCGCCTCCCGCGATCGTCGACGCTCGAGGATCTGGCGCCCCGCGAGACGACCGAGCCCGAATCGCGAAAGCGCATCGCGGCCGAGCTCATGCAGTTGGTGGCCGACGGCCTCTGCACACTCTCGACCGAGCCGATCGTTTGCGCATCGCATCCGACCGATCGCCCGCGAGCCTGGCCGCTCGCGGCGAGCGACGCGAGGACCGAGGCGACGACCGCCAGTCTCCGCCACCGGCCGGTCACGCTCGAACTCGCTGCAACAATTCTACCTGCCGCTTCTCGACGGAACCCGCACGCGGAGCGACCTCATCGCGTGCGCGCTCGGCAGCTTCGACGCCGGAGACTTGCAGATCGGCGGCCCCGACGGGCCGGTGACCGATCGCTCCGTCGCTGCGACCGCCATCGAGGGGGCCACCGACAGGTGCCTCGCCGTCTTCGCCCGCCTCGCCCTTCTCGAGGCGGATTGAACCTTCGGACGTTGGATTGCGCTCTCGCGCAAGCGATTGCCAAGCAGTCGCGCGGTTGACATGCTCTGTTCGTAACGTACGCGGTCGATCGAGAACGGAGAGGCGCGATGCCGAAGATACCGGCCGGAGTTGGTCCGAAGTTGCCGCAGGTGGTGGTGCTGTTCGGCGCGACCGGCGATCTCTCCCAGAGAAAGCTCCTGCCCGGGCTATTCCATCTGATCACCGCGCGCTTCATTCCCAAGTGCCGGATCATTGGCGTGTCGCTCGACGACATTACGCCCGACGATTTCCGGGCGCTCGCCCGCAAGGCGGTCGAGATGCATCACGATCACCCGCCCGCCGCGGGCGACTGGCCGGCGCTCGACGCGGCGCTCGATTACGTCCCGATCAAGGAGGGCCCCGGGGCGCTGGCCGCCGCCGTCCAGCGGGCCGAGGAAGCGCTCGGCGGAGAGTTCCAGCTCGTCAACTATCTCAGCGTGCCGCCGGCCGCGGCGCTGTCGGCGGTCAAGATGCTGCAAGAGGCGGGCCTCGCCAAGGGCTCGCGCGTCATCATGGAGAAGCCGTTCGGGACCGACCTCGAGAGCGCGGTCGCGCTCAACGCCGAACTGCACAAGGTGTTCGACGAGGACCAGATCTTCCGCATCGACCATTTCCTCGGCAAGGAGCCGGCGCAGAACATCCTCGCCTTCCGCTTCGGCAACGGCCTGTTCGAGCCGATCTGGAACCGCAATTTCATCGATCACATCGCAGATCGACGTGCCCGAGACGCTCGATATCGGCAACCGCATCGGCTTCTACGAGCAGACCGGCGCTTTTCGCGACATGGTCGTGACCCACCTCTTCCAGATCCTCGGCTTCGTCGCGATGGAGCCGCCGACCTCGCTCGCGCCCAATCCGATCAGCGAGGAGAAGAACAAGGTGTTCCGCTCGCTGATGCCGATCGATCCCGCCAACGTGGTGCGCGGGCAATACATCGGCTACCGCCAGGAAAAGGGCGTCGATCCGGATTCGGACACGGAGACCTTCATCGCGGTCAAGTGCCGGGTCGACAACTGGCGCTGGGCGGGCGTGCCCTTCTATCTGCGCACCGGCAAGCGCATGGCGCAGGGCCAGCGGATCATCTCGATCGCCTTCAAGGAGCCGCCGCGCAGCATGTTTCCGGAGGACTCGGGCCTCGGTCTCCAGGGCCCCGACCATCTCACCTTCGATCTCGCCGACCAGACGCGCGTGTCGCTGTCCTTCTACGGCAAGAAGCCGGGACCGGGCATGCGGCTCGCCAAGCAGAGCCTGCAGTTCCGGCTGCACGAGAGTGGCGAGGGGGCCGCCGTGCTCGAGGCCTACGAGCGGCTGATCCTCGACGCGATGAAGGGCGACCACACGCTGTTCTGCACCGCCGACGGCATCGAGCGCCTGTGGGAGATTTCGACCCGGGTGCTCGAAAACCCGCCGCCCGTCCGCATCTACGCGCCCGGCTCCTGGGGACCGCAGTCGATCTACCAGCTGATCGCGCCCCATTCCTGGCGTCTGCCGTTCGAGCGGGGCTGGCGCGAGCCCGACGAGTTCGGCGCCTGACGGATGACGGATCGTCGCGCCGCGTGGTAGAGGCGGCGCGATGTCCGACCTCTCCCTCCTCATCGAACCCGAGACGCCCGACGACGCAGCCGCCATCGAGCATCTGAACGCGCGCGTCTTCGGCCCGGGCCGGTTCTCCCGCTCCGCCTATCGCGTCCGCGAGACGGCGGACCCCGTCCCCGAGCTCAGCTTCGTCGCGCGGGTCGGCACGCTGCATGGTCGGCGCCAACGCCATGACGCCGATCGACATCGGCGGCGCGCCGGCCCTCCTGCTCGGTCCGCTGATCGTCGAGCCGGTGTTCCGCAGCCAGGGCATCGGCGAGGCGCTGGTGACGCGCGCCCTCGAGGCCGCCAAGGCTTCGGGCTGGAAGCTGGTCGTCCTGGTCGGCGACGAGCCGTACTACGCCCGCATGGGATTCAAGCCGGTTCCGACGGGCCGCATCACCTTGCCCGGTCCGGTCGACCCGACGCGGCTGCTTTATTGCGAGCTCGAGCCTGGCGCGCTGGAGACGGCGAAGGGCGAAGCGCGCGGCGGATGAAGGCGCGAATTGGAGCGAATTCCATCCGGGTTCAGGGGCAAGCCGAAAACTTGACTATTTGTATAGAAAAATTGCAGACGGCGCCATTTCGCCGCATTGTCGCGGGTCGAGAACAATGGTTTCCTGTCTTTCGAGTCGGGGACGCTTGAAGACCCTCCCCGATCGCGGAGCGGGTCTTGGAGATTATCGAACTGCCGCGCCTCGGCCGCCGGGTCGAAGGGCCGACCGTCGTGCTGGCGATCGTCATCTACGGAGCGTGGGGCGTCGCCACCTGGTTCTGGCGCGAGCTGCCCTGGTGGGCGCTCGCGCCGCTCGGCGCCTGGATCATCGCCTGGCAGATGAACCTGCAGCACGAGGTCATCCACGGCCATCCGACGCCGTGGAGAAGGGTGAACGAGGCGATCGGGGTCTGGCCTCTGTCGCTCTGGCTGCCCTACCGGATCTATCGCGAGACCCATATCCGCCACCATCAGGACGCCAACCTCACCGATCCCTTCGAGGATCCCGAAAGCTATTACTGGACGACGGCGGGCTGGCGCGACCTCGGACCGGCCCGGCGCGCGCTTGTCGTCGCCCAAACGACGCTCATCGGCCGCATGGTCTTCGGTCCGGCCTGGATGATCGGGCGCTTCGTCTTCGAGTGCGTCCGCGACGCCTGGCGCGGCCGCAACGGCGCGCGCTCGATGCTGTTCTGGCACTCGGTCCAGTGCGTTCCGGTGCTCATCTGGGTGATCGGCGTCTGCGCCATGCCGCTCTGGGTCTATGTCGCGGCCTTCGTGTATCCCGGCATGAGCCTCGCGATGGTGCGCTCCTTCGCCGAACACCGCGCAGCCGCCGAGCCCGAACGACGCACCGCGATCGTCGAGAACGCCCGCATCCTCGGCCCGCTGTTTCTCTACAACAACCTTCACGTCGCCCATCACCTGCGCGGCGGCCTGCCGTGGTACCAGATCCCGACCTTCTACCGGCTGAACCGCGAGGCGCTGATCCGCCGCAATGGCGGCCTAGTGTACGACAGCTATTTCGACGTCGCCCGCCGCTTCGCGCTAAAACGCCACGACCGCCCCGTCCATCCCGACTGGAACGGCCGCGCCACATGAGCGCGCGCGCGCCGGTCGCGGCGCTGCCGATGTACGACTTTCCCGAGATTTTTGCCGCCAACGACGCGCTGTGGCGCCGGATCGCGGCGGGTTTACGGACGCGAGGCGTCGAGGCGCCAGCCGAACTGACGCGCGGGCGCGACCTGATGGACCTGTGGCGCGACCCCGGCCTGATCCTTGCGCAGACCTGCGGCTACCCTTTTTTGACGGTGCTGCGCGAGGCGGTGGTCCTGATCGCGACGCCGGAGTACGCCTTTCCGGGTTGCGACGGCGCTGACCATTGCAGTTTCATCGTCTGCTCCACGCGCGCGCCGCGTCGCGACCTCAGGGCGTTCCGAGGCTCGGCCGCCGCGCTCAATGCCGACGACAGCGACAGCGGCATGAACCTTTTTCGCGCGACGATCGCGCCGATTGCGGGCGGACGGCGGTTTTTCTCCAAGGTCGTCGTCACCGGGTCGCACGCCGCGAGTCTCGAAGCGGTCGCCGGCGGATTGGCGGACCTCGCCGCGATCGACTGTGTGACCTTCGGCCTCATCGCCCGCCTCCGTCCCGCGCTCGCGGCGCGCGTCGCCATCGTGGCGGAAAGCCCGCGCTCGCCCGGCCTGCCGTTGGTGATGAGCGCCGGCCTGCCCGCGGCGACGCGCGACGCCGTGCGCGAGGCCCTGTTCGAGGCGCTCGCCGACCCGGACCTGGCGGAGATGCGCGCGACGCTCGGGATCACCGGCGCAACCGTCTTGACAGCCGCCGACTATCTCCGCGTTCTCGACATCGAACGCGAGGCCGAATGCAATGGGATACCCGCGACTGGCGTAACCGGGCGGCGATCCGGGCCCACGTCGAATTCATCGTGACGACGGAATCGCCGGCGATGGGCGGACGGCCGCGAAGACGAGGTGCAATGGAAGCCGACCCCGCTCGAGGACGCTCGGAAGACGCTCCTGTCCTTTTCCTCCGCGAAGGCCAACGAGACGCTGGCGCAGGGCCGCGCCCTGGCGGCGATCCACGACGCGCTCGAGAACCGGACCTACCGGCTGCGGTTCAGCGAAGCGGAAATCGGCTCCATTCAGGGGATCGCGGTCCTCGTTTTGGCGGCGATGATGATCACGCTGATCGCGGCGATCCACTTGCATGAAAAGCTTGCGATGGGCGTGTCCCTGTCGCCTTCTCGACGGCGTTCGCGGTCTGCCTGATGCTGCTCATGCAGTACGACCGGCCCTTCGACAACGGCGGATTCCAGCTCCTGCCGACGGACTATCGCGATGTGGAGCCCGGCTGACCCGGCGCGCAGTGCGCCTGAAAGCGCCGGCCGCTTTCAGACCCGCCCAGTCCTCAGCGCTCTCAGCGTGATCGCCAGCACCGTCTCGAAGCGCGTCGCCGACCGCCTGGGGCGCGCTGTCGCGGTCGAGCCGGAGCGCGACGGGATGGATGAAGCGGTGCGCGGCGTCGAAGATCAGCGACATCGCGCGGCGCCGGTCGGTCATGGCGAAGGCGCCGGAGGCGACACCCTCCTCGTAGGCCCGCTGGATCTCCGTTTGCACGCGCGAGCGATGCTTGCGCGCGCTCGGACGGTTGCGGGCCAGCGCGTCGACCAAAAGGTCGAACAGCTCCGGATCGTCGTCGAGCTTGCATGCGATAGTCGCGGTGGACGGCGAGCAGCATCCGCTCGAGCTTGTCGTAGGCCGGATCGGCCCCTTCGGCGGCCTCGCGCAGGCGCGCCTCCAGCGGCCTGAGGCCGCTCGCCACGACCTCGTCCAGCAACGCGGTCTTCGAAGGGAAATAGCGATAGACATTCGCGTGGGTCATGCCGGCGTCGGCGGCGACCCCGACGACGGTGGTGCGGGCGTGGCCGAACTTGCGCACATGCGCGCGGGCGATCTCGACCAGCCGCGCCTCGTTGCTCTCGGCAGTGAGCCCGTTCGCCACTCAGGTCTCCGCGATGCCGCCGAGGTCGCCGAGCCGCGCGCCGACCGCGCCGTGCGGCAGGGCCAGGTAATCGGCGGAGCGCATCTCGAACAGGCGCGAGGCGGTGCGGGCGAATTCGAACGCCTCGGCCCCGTCGGCGCCGGCGAACAGCCCTTCCGGCTCGGCGGCCGCCGACGCCACGAGCTTCACCCGCATGTCGTAGAGCGCATCGATCAGGATGATGAAGCGCTTGGCGTCGTTGCGATCGTCCGGGCCGAGCACCGGGAATGCGGTCGATGAACACGGTGTGGAAGCGCTCGGCGATCTCGAGGTAGTCGGGCGAGCCGAGCGGCCTCCGGCAAAGATCGTCGAAGGGAAAGCGGGCGACGCCGTTCGCCGCCTGCGGCACCTCGAGCTGGCGGCCGAGCAGTTCGATCTCGACCGGCGCGCCGCGCGGAGCGCCGGTCAGCGACAGGAAGGCGGCGTCGAGCGCGGCGTCGGCCTTGGCGCTCAGCGGCGTGTAATAGACCGGCGCGCGCACCAGTTTCTCGAGCCGGTAGTCGGTGCAGCGCGTCGAGGCGAACGACCTCGCAGCGCTCCTTCAGGAGCGCGATGAACGGCAGGAACAGGGCGCGGTTCAGTCCGTCCTGATAGAGATCGTCCGGCGCGACGTTGGAGGTCGCCACCACGACCACGCCGGCCGAAAACAGCGCCGTGAACAGGCGCCCGAGGATCATCGCGTCGGCAATGTCGCGCACCGCGAATTCGTCGAAGCACAAGAGCGAAGCCTCGCGCGCGAGATCGGCGGCGACCGGGGCGATCGGGTCCTCGCCGGTCACCGCGCCGACCTTGCGCGCCTGCCGCCATTCGTGCAGCCGCGCGTGGACGTCGGCCATGAAAGCGTGGAAATGCGCCCGGCGCTTCCTCGGGACCTCGACCGCGCCGAAGAACAGGTCCATCAGCATGGTCTTGCCGCGACCGACCGCGCCGTGAATGTAGAGACCGCGCGGCGGCTCGGCCGGCTTCGCGCCGAACAGCCGGAGAACGGCGCTCGGGCTTCGTCTCGGCCCTGTAGTCCCTGAGCCGGTCTGCAGAGCGCGTCGAGTTTTTCGACCAGCTCCGCCTGGGCGGGATCGTGTGCGAGGTGACGTTCGTCGAGGAGAGCGCGGTAGCGCTCGGAGAGGGCGGTCATTCGGCAGCCTGGGAAATCGTACTCACGCTAATGCGCCTCTTCCCAGTTCTGCGCCGCCCGCGCGTCGACCTGCAGCGGCACGTGCAGCCTCATCGCCGGCTCGGGCGCCTCGATCATCACCTTGGTCACCACCGGCAGCGTCGCCTCGACCTCGTCGTCCGGCGCCTCGAACACGAGTTCGTCATGCACCTGCAGCAGCATCTGGGCCGAGAGCTTGGCCTTCGCGAGCGCCTCCTCCATGCGCACCATCGCGCGGCGGATGATGTCGGCGGCCGAGCCCTGGATCGGGGCGTTGATCGCCGCGCGCTCGTTGAAGGCGCGCTCGGAGGCGTTGGACGAGGCGATGCGCGGGTAGTGGCACTTGCGGCCGAAGATGGTGGTCACGTAGCCGCTGGCGCGCGCGGCTTTCTTGGTCGCCTCCATGTAGTCGCGGATGCCGGGAAAGCGCTCGAAATACTTGCGGATGTAGGCGCCCGCCTCCTCGCGCGGGATGCTGAGCTGGTTGGCGAGGCCGAAGGCCGATATGCCGTAGATGATGCCGAAATTGATCGCCTTGGCCCGCCTTCGGATTTCGCCGGGCATGCCCGCGATCGGCACGCCGAACATTTCGGACGCTGTCATCGCGTGGATGTCGAGCCCCTCCGCGAAGGCTTTCTTCAGCGCGGGAATGTCGGCGATATGGGCGAGCAGGCGCAGTTCGATCTGGCTGTAGTCGGCCGAGATCAGCTTGCGCCCCTTCGGCGCCACGAACGCGCGGCGGATCTTTCGGCCCTCCTCGGTGCGGACCGGGATGTTCTGCAGGTTCGGCTCCGACGACGACAGCCGCCCGGTGGTGGTCGCGGCCAGCGCGTAGGAGGTGTGCACCCGCCCGGTCGAGGGATTGACGTAGCCCGGCAGCGCGTCGGCGTAGGTCGATTTGAGCTTCGACACCTGCCGCCATTCGAGCACGCGCGCCGGCAGTTCGTGCCCTTCCGCGGCAAGGTCGTCGAGCACGCTCGCGGTGGTCGACCAGGCGCCGGTCGCGGTCCTCTTGCCCCCGGGCAGTCCCATCTGCCCGAACAGAATGTCGCCGAGCTGCTTGGGCGAGCCGGGATTGAACGGGCCGCCGACGATCCGGCTAATGTCGGCCTCCAGCCGCGCCATGGTTTGGGCGAAATCGCCGGCGAGCCGCGACAGCATGTCGCGATCGATCGCGACGCCCCGCCGCTCCATCCGCGTGAGCGCTGCGACCAGCGGCCGCTCCAGCGTCTCGTAGACCGTCGCCACATGCTCGGCGGCGAGGCGCGGCTTCAGCACGCGCCAGAGCCGCAGCGTCGCGTCGGCGGCCTCGGCGGCGTATTCGGTCGCCTTGTCGATGGAAGCGCGCGCGAAGCCGATGGCGTTGCGGCCGGACCCGGCGACTTCGGAAACGGCGATCCGCTTGTGGCCGAGGAACCGCTCCGACAGCATGTCCATGCCGTGCCCGTCGCCGGTCGCCGCGGTGTCGAGCGCGTAGGAGATCAGCATCGTGTCGTCGATCGGCGCGACGCTCACGCCGCGCTGGCCGAAAACATGCATGCCGAACTTGACGTCGTGGCCGATCTTGAGCACCCCCGGCGCTTCGAGCAGCGGCTTCAGGAGCGCGATCGCGTCCTCCTCGCGGATCTGATCGGGAACGAGGCCGCCGCCGCCCTCGAAGAGATCGGCCGCGCCGACGCGATGGCCGAGCGGGACGTAGCAGGCCTCGTTCGGCGAAACCGCAAGGCCGGCGCCGACCAGCTCCGCCTGAAGCGGGTCGAGCGACGTCGTCTCGACGGCAAAGGCCACGAGCCCGGTTTCGTGCGCGCGCGCAATCCATCGGCCGAGCGCATCGAGGCTCGTCACGGTTGTGTAGGCGGACCGGTCGAACGGCGCCTTGGCCTCGGCGGCCCGCGCCCGGACGAGATCGGCCGGCGTCGTCGCCTGGATCGCGGCGAGATTCGGCGCCGCCGCCGGCGCGATCTCTGCGGCAGGCTCGGTCGCTTCGCCCTGTTCGCCGTTGCGCGCTCGCCAGCCGGCGGTCCCGGCGAAATTCGGGTCCGGCTCGATCGCCGAGACGTCGACGCCGTAGAGCTCGCCGACGCGCCGGGTGATCGTGGTCAGCTCCATCGCCTTGAAGAAGGCGACCAGCTCCTTGCCGTCGGGCGAGGGGATGACGAGATCGTCGAGCGGCGTCTCGAGCGGCACGTCGCGCACGAGCTTGACCAGCGACTGCGAAATCCGGATGCGGTTGACGTTCTCCGGCAGCGTCAGCGCCTCGCGCCGCTTCGGCTGCTTGATCTCGCCGGCGCGGGCGAGCAGCGTGTCGAGGTCGCCGTATTCCGCGATCAGTTGCGCGGCGGTCTTGATCCCGATGCCGGGCGCGCCGGGCACGTTGTCGGTCGAATCGCCGGCGAGCGCCTGGACGTCGATGACTTTATCGGCGCCGACGCCGAAGTACTCCATCACCTCCGCCGGCCCGATGCGCCGCTCCTCGCGCTCGCCCGACGCCGGGTCGTACATCGCGACACCCGGCTCGATCAGCTGCATCAGGTCCTTGTCGGCCGAGACGATCAGCACGTCGGCGCCCTTCTCGCGCGCCTCGCGGGCGTAGGTTGCGATCAGGTCGTCGGCCTCGTAGCGGTCCTGCTCGACCGGAATCATGCCGAAAGCGCGCACCGTCGCACGGATCAGCGGAAACTGCGGCAAGAGGTCGGCCGGCGGGTCCGGGCGGTGGCTCTTGTAGGGCGGGTAGAGCTCGCGGCGGAACGAGTTCTCCGACTTGTCGAGGATGATGGCGAGATGGGTCGGCTTGATGCCCGCCGCGCCGTCCTTGATGAACTGCAGCATCTTGGTGGCGAACAGCCGGATCGCGCCGATCGGCAACCGGTCCGAACGATAATTGTACTTTTGATCCTGCCGGATCGACTGATAATAGGCGCGGAAGACGAACGACGAGCCGTCGATGAGAAAGACGTGGTCGCCGGGGCCGACCGGACGGTGGGGCTGGGTCATGGGTCGCGAGAATAGGCGATGCGGCGCGTGCGCGCCATTGGCCCGAGGGCGACTGCCGCTCGTCTTTCTAACCGTGATCGTTCGACGAGGCGGCGGCCGCCGTTCATCGACCAGTCATCCGCGCGGGCGCATGGAGGGCTCGGCGACTCCGGGCGGCGCGAGCCCGATTCGCGGCGAAGAGGCGACAGGATGATTCGGCGGGAATGGATCGGCGCGTCGATCCTGGCTTTGGCGGCGGCGGTTCTCGGGTCGGATTCGGCCCTCGAGAGCGCGCAGTCCTTCACCATTCCGACCGCATGCAAGGACGCCGCGGCTTGCGCCTCGTTCTGCAGCAGCGTGGTCGAGCAGGGGCGGAGCGAACGCGATTTCATCGAGCTCGCCGCCTATCAGCTTGGGGCCCCGCAGGCGATCGACCTGCCGCCGGCCAACATGTCGATGCCGGCGCCGGTCGATCCTCACAACGTCTACGCCGGAACCGGGGCGGGCATGTTCAGCCCCGCGGTCGCGGGGCATTTGTCGCGGGTCTACTCGCCCAACCTCATCACCGGCAAGGTCGACGTCATCGATCCCGAGACCTTCAAGGTGATCGAGAGCCTCGACGCCATTCCGAGCCCGCAGCATATCGTGCCCTCCTGGGACCTGCAGACGCTCTGGGTGTCGGGCGACATCAGCTATCGCGGCGGCCACGCCGACGTGATGCCGATCGACCCGAAGACCGGCAAGCTCGGCAAGGCGATCGACGTGCCGGATTCCTACAACCTCTATTTCACCCCCGACGGCAAGTCGGCGATCATGGTCGCCGAGGCGATGCGGCGGCTCGAGTTCCGCGATCCCCACACCATGGCGCTGCAGGGCTATATCGCGACGCCCCGGTGCGGCGGCATCAACCACGCCGACTTCGCGGCCGACGGCTCCTATGCGATCTTCACCTGCGAATTCAGCAACGCGCTCGCCAAGATCGACCTCGTCCACCACACGCTCGCGGGCATGCTGGCGCTGACGCCGGGCGGAATTCCGCAGGACATCCGCATCTCGCCCGACGGCTCGGTGTTCTTCGTCGCCGACATGCTGAAAGACGGTCTGGTCCTCGTCGCCGGCGATTCGTTCCAGCAGATCGGCTTCATCGCCACCGGCGTCGGCGCGCACGGCCTCTACCCGTCGCGCGACGGCAAGACGCTCTACGTGTCCAACCGCGGCACCCACAATCTTGCCGGCGTCAAGAACGGCCAAGGCAGCGTCAGCGTGGTCGACATGTACGCGCCCCGCGTGATCAAAACCTGGACGATCCCCGGCGGCGGCAGCCCGGACATGGGCAACCTCAGCGCGGACGGCAAATGGCTGTGGCTCTCGGGCCGCTACGATGGCGTGATCTACGCCTTCAACACCGACGACGGCTCGGTCAAGTCGATCCCGGTCGGCGGCATGCCGCACGGCCTGACGGTGTGGCCGCAGCCGGGAAGGTATTCGCTCGGGCATACGGGGAATCTCCGGTAGCGATGCCGCTGACCGCGGAGTGGTCGAATTTTTTCACGGCGGAGCTCGGCGCGCTTGCGGCGCTGACCGGCTTCGTCGTGGTTGCGATCTCGATCAACCTGAGCAGAATTCTTGCCGTCGGAAGCCTGCCGAGCCGAGCCGCCGAAGCGCTTTTTGGCCCAGTCGGCGCGATTGCCGCGACCGGCCTTTTGCTCCTGCCGGAGCAGCCCATGGTTCTGGCAGGCGCGGACGTTCTGGTTATCGGTCTGGTGATGGTCGCCGCTCCGCTGACGATCCAGATCCGAACATGGTCGGATCGGAAGGACGTGAGGCCGAGCGAACGATTGGTGCGGTTCGCAAACAGCGCCGGCTATAGTCTCGCTTTCGTCGTCGGCGGCGCGGTCCTTCTCGCCGGCGCCCGCGCCGGCCTGTTCTGGATCGGGGCGGGCGACGTGGCTTGCCTCGTCGCCGTCGTGGTCAACGCCTGGGTTCTGATGGTGGAAATTCTGCGATGACGCGGAGCGACTCGACCAACCCGTAGCGCGGCGGCTGACCGCTGTCCGGCGCGATCAGCGACCTATTTGATCTGCTCCAGAATATGCGCCGCGCCCGAGAGATCGGCGACGCCCGGCTGCGGCTCGATGTTCAGTTCCTTCACCACGCCGTCCTTGACCAGCGCCGAATAGCGCTTCGAGCGCACGCCCATGCCCCGCTCGGTGAGGTCGAGGTCGAGGCCGAGCGCCTTGGCGAAGGCCGCGCTGCCGTCGGCGAGGAAGTCGATCTTGCCCTTGGCGCCGGTCGCTTCCGCCCAGGCGGCAAGGACGAAGGGGTCGTTGACCGAGGTCAGCGCGATCGCGTCGACGCCCTTGGCCTTGAACGCCGCCTCATGATCGATGAAGCCCGGCAGGTGGTTCTTGTGGCAGGTGGGGGTGAAGGCGCCCGGCAGGCCGAACAGGACGACGGTCTTGCCGGCGAAATAGTCCTTGGCCGCGACCGGTTTCGGCCCGTCCGGGGTCAGAAGCGTAAGAGTCACGTTGGGCAGGCTTTCGCCGACGGCGATGGTCATGGGCAGTCCTCGGGGTTTGCGCCGCCTTTGGGGGTCGGCTTCGGCCAGAGAGTAGGCGAAGGTTGTGACAGACGTAAAGGCGGCCCTCACGCCTTCGCGTTGTCTCTCGCCTCGACCTTGGCCGCGAAGTCGCCGATCGCCTTCAGATAGACCGGCACCAGCGACTCGCGAAAGTCGTGGGCCATGCCGGGAACGATCAGGAGCTCCGCGCCGGGAATGCTCGCGGCCGTGTCCTCGCCGCCGGACACGGGGATCAGCGGGTCGGCGTCGCCGTGGATGACGAGCGCCGGCAGCCTCACCGACCGCAGCCGATCGTTGCGCGGCGGGGCGGCGAGGGCCGCCGCCATCTGGCGGGCGATTCCGATCGGATCGTAAGGCGCATAGTCGGCGCTGCGGGTCACGTAAGCGGTCAATTCCGCGTCGGTCGCCGGGAATCCCGGGCTGCCGATCACGCGCCAGACCGCAAGGCTGCGTGCGATGCGATCCTCGCGGCCCGGGCTCGCCGGCGGGGTCATCAGCGCCGCGAACGCTTCCGGCTTGCCGGGCGGCAGGTCGCGACGGCCGGTGGTGGACATGATCGACACCAGGCTCTTCGTCCTGGCCGGGTGATGAATGGCGACGAGTTGGGCGATCATCCCGCCCATCGAGGCGCCGACGATGTGGGCGCGGTCGATCCCGAGCGCGTCGAGGAGGCCGACTGCGTCAGCGGCCATGTCGTCGAGCGCGTATGGCGCGGCGACCGGCCGGCCCGCCCTCGCCTCGGCGATCAGCGCCCCAAGGTCCGGCCGTCCGAGCGCTTCGAGATGGGTGGAACGGCCGATGTCGCGATTGTCGAAGCGTATGACCCGAAAGCCCTTGGCGGCGAGCCCCTCGCACAGCGAATCGGGCCAGCCGACCAACGCGCCCGAAAACCCCATGACGAGCAGGATCGCTGGGTCGGTCAGGCGGCCAAAGCTCTCGTAGGCGATATCGATTCCGTTGGCTCGAACTAAAGGCATGGCGGGTCCCCTCCCTCGATTCAGCAAAACGATGGCGGATTGGCGCGGAGCGTCAAAGCGTCTTCCGCGCCTCGACCTTCGCCGCGAAGTCTGCAATCGCCTTCAAATAGACCGGGACCGCGGACTCACGAATATCGTGCCCCAGCCCCGGCACGATGAGGATTTCCGATCCGGGAATGCTTCTCGCCGTGTCCTCGCCTCCGGCTGCCGGGATCAGCGGATCGTCGGCGCCATGGATGACGAGCGCCGGGACGCGGATCGCGCCGAGCCCGTCGTTGCGCGGCGGCGCGGCGATCACGGCGGCCATCTGACGGGCGTTCGCCGCGGGATCGTAGGGCGCGTAATCGACGCCTCGCGTGACAAAGGCTGTAAGCTCCTCGTCGGTCGCGGGAAAGCCCGGGCTGCCGATGATCCGCCAGACCGCAACGCCGCGCGCGATGCCCTCTTCGCGGGTGGCGCCGGGCTTCGGAGGCGTCAGGATGGCGGAGAAGGCTTCCGGCCTGGGCTGCGAGACTTCGGGGCGGCCGGTCGTGGACATGATCGAGATCAGGCTCTTCACGCTCTCCGGGTGATGGATCGCGACCAGTTGGGCGATCATCCCGCCCATCGACGCGCCGGCGACATGGGCGCGGTCGATCCCAAGCGCCCCGAGGAGGGCCGCGGCGTCGCCCGCCATATCGTCGAGACTGTAAGGCGCCTGCACGGGTCTTCCAGCGGTGGCCTCCGCGATGATCGCTCCCAGGTCGGGCGCGCCCAGCGCGTCGAGGTGGGTAGACCGGCCGGCGTCGCGGTTGTCGAACCGGATGACGCGAAAGCCCCTCGCCGCCAAACCCTGACAGAGCGAATCCGGCCAGTTCATCATCGAGGACATGACGCCCATGACGAGGAGAATTACGGGATCGCCCTCGCGCCCGAAACTCTCGTAGGCGATGTCGATCCCGTTGGCTCGGACCTGCGGCATGGCTTGTTCCCCTCCCTCGATAAGGAAATCGATAGCGGCTCGGCGTGCCGCGTCAAAGTTTCCTCTGCGCCTCGACCTTGGCCGCGAAGTCGCCGATCGCCTCGATCCACCCTGGCATCAGCGCTTCCTTGAAGTCGTGACCCATGCCCGGCACGACCAGGAGCTTCGCGTCCGGGATGCACGCGGCGGCGTCCTCGCCATGCGCGGGCGGCAGGATCGGGTCGTCCGACCCGTGAAGAACGAGCGCCGGGAGGTCGAGCCCCTTCAGCCGCTCGTGCCGGGGCGGGGCGGCGACGATCGCGGCCATGTGCCGCGCCGCCGCCGGCGGATCGTAGGGGGTATAGTCGATGCTGCGCCCGACATAGGCGGAAAGCTCCTCGTCGCTCTGCGGGAAGCCATGCCCGCTGATCGCCTTCACCGCGGCCGTCGCCGTCGCGAGCCGGTCGGCGCGACTGGAGCTCGGCGGCATCGCCATCAGCGCCCGCATCGCCTCGGGCTTGCCCGGCGGAAGGCCGGGGCGGCCGGTCGAGGACATGATCGAGACGAGGCTCGCCGTCCGCTCGGGATGATTGAGCGCGACGAGCTGCGCGATCATGCCGCCCATCGAGGCCCCGACGACGTGTGCGCGAGGTAGGCCAAGCGCGTCCAGGAGTCCGACCGCATCGGCCGCCATCGCGTCGAGCGGATAGGGAGGGATCGCGCGCGCGCCGGACTGCGCGGACGCCATCAACCCGCCGATGTCGGGGATCCCGAGCTCCGGGAAGAACGTCGAACGGCCGATGTCTCGGTTGTCGAACCGCACGACGCGAAATCCGCGCTGCGCGAGGCCGTTGGAGAACGAGTTCGGGCCAGCCGGTGAGCGGCGTCGCGAGACCGTGGATCAGCAGAATGACGGGGTCGCCCTCGCGTCCGAAACTCTCATAGGCGATGTCGATCCCATTGGCGTGGACGCGAGGCATTGAGGACTCCGATTTTCAAGCAAGTCCTATCCGGGAAAGGTGAAGCGGCAAAGGCCGGTCCCGAGTTTTGCCGCGCTTTGCGCCGGGCTGCGCCGGTCGGGCCTTCCCGGCGCCGGACCCGAGGCGGTTTTCCGCCCAGCAACATTCCCTTGCCAAACGGGCGCGGCCGTGTTTCTAATATTCGGAATTAAAACGAGTCTCATTTACTTTTTCACAACCCGGTCGACATGGGGGGTCAAGGAAGCCAGGGCAATGACCGCCGATCCCGCGCTAAACCACGAGAGGGGTCTGTGCATCGCGTACATTCGTTCACGTGGGTCGCGGCCCGGAAAACTCGCCGCAAGCGCTTGAAAACGCTCGATTCCGAACGGTAAGCTGTCGTGGCCGCGACGCGGTCGTCCACGGCATGGCAATGAGCGCGCCAACCCCCAGGAGGCTCCGCAGCCGTTGCATTTGGACAGTTTTGTGCGCTCAACGCTTTGAAAAGGCGGAAACGGCGCCAGAGCTGCAGAGCGCCCTCACCGGGCGATCACCGTCGTCTCGACCGGCGCCACGCCCCCGGTCATCGTGAGCCGCAGCGGGGCGGGAAGGGCGGCGTCCTTCGGCTTCTCACGCAGCGTGATCGCGAAGCAGTCATGAGCCCCGTCGGACGGCGTGGGCGCGGCGCTCACCCACCAGCCTTCGGGCGGCTCGACGAACAGGTCGCGGGGCGGTCCGGCCTCGTGAGCCGCGCACAGGCGCCAGCCCGCGACGGCGTCGCCGGTCATAAGGCCGAAAGCCTCTGGGGCGACGGGACGGGGAACGGCCGCCCGCGCCGCCTCGACGGCCGGCGCGTAGGGCGAATCGCCGCCTTGCAGGGTCAGCGTCAGCTTCGCCCGCGCCGGCAGGCAGAGCTTTTCGCAGACGGCGTAGCTGGCGTCGAGCCTGAGCGTGACGGGCTTGGCCGGATCGCGCGGCTCGATCTTCAGCGGGATGACGACGTGGCTCGCGTAGCCGAACGCCTCGCTGCCGTCCGACTCCCGAATCCGCGTCGGCGCCGGGAACAAAGGCTCCATGGTTGCGATATTGTCAGAGCCGGAGAAGTCGAAGGTCGGCGGAACCCCCGCCTCGCCGGGATCGCGCCAGTAGGTGATCGCGTTCGGCGCAAGCCGGATCTCGAAGCCCGCGAGGGCCCCGCCGGCGGCGATGAGCCGGGCGTCGGATTTTCCGGCCGGCGACCAGTCGGTCGAGAAGGCGTCGGCCGCCAGGGCCGGCGCGGCAAAGTTGAAGAGGGCAAGGCCAAGGACCAGGCCAAGGACCAGGCCAAGGCCAAGGCCAAGGCCTCCGTTCGTCGTCGCCCGACTCGTTCAGCGTACGTCATTGGGATCCTGTACCGTGGCCGAGAATTGGACTACCATTCAACAAAACGTCATGGGCCGGGCGAGCCCGGAGACGCGAATGAAACGGGCAGATCCACCGCCGCCGAGCAGTCTCGAAGGCCAGTTCCTGATCGCGATGCCCTCGCTCCGCGATGGGCCGTTCGCCCGCTCGGTGGTCTATCTGTGCGCCCATCGCGAGGATGGGGCGATGGGCCTCATCATCAACCAGAGCGCCGACGAGATCGACTTCGCCGAACTCCTGACCCAACTCGGCGTCGTGCCGAGCGAGCCGGCGATCCGCCTGCCGCCCAAGGCCGAGGCGGTTCGCGTCGTGCGCGGCGGCCCGGTGGAAACCGGCCGCGGCTTCGTCCTCCATTCCGCAGACTATGGCGCGACCGACTCCACGGTGAAAATCGCTGACGACGTCTGCCTGACCGCGACCATCGACATCCTGCGCGCCATCGCCAAGGGGACCGGCCCGGCGCAAGCGGTTCTGGCGCTCGGCTACGCCGGCTGGAGCTCCGGCCAGCTCGAGAGCGAGATCCTCGCCAACGGCTGGCTGACCTGCCCGGCGGACGCGGACATCATCTTCAGCCCCGACGATGCCAAAAAGTACGACCGGGCGCTCGCCAAGCTCGGCGTCGAGCCGGGCATGCTGTCGTCCGACGCGGGTCACGCCTGAACCTCCGGCCGCACGCCGGAGTCGGCCGAGACGTCGAACGTTTCCGCCCGACCGGCGAGATCGGCGAAAGCCGCCGGATCGGCGCCGGTCAAGAAAACCTGGCCGCCCAGACGGTCGAGCGCGTCGAACAGGGCGGATCTTCGGCGCGGGTCGAAATGCGCGGCGATTTCGTCGAGGAGAGCGATCGGGACAATCCCGGACATATCCGCCACGAGACGCGCATGGGCGAGCGCCAGGCCTACCAGCAGCGCCTTCTGCTCGCCGGTCGAGGCGCTTGCGGCCGGCGCGTCCTTGGGCCCGTGGCGCACCGCGAGATCCGCCACATGCGGGCCGATCAGCGTGCGGCTAGCGGCGGCGTCGCGGCTGCGATTGTCGCGCAAGAGGGCGCGGTAGCGGTCCTCGGCGTCGAGCGCCGGGCCGCTGGCGACGAGCGCCTCGACTTCGCCCTCGAGCGCCAGCCGCGCCCAGGGAAAGGGCGAGGAGTCGTTGCGCTCTGCGCCGATCAGCGTCTCGAGGCGGCTCACGCATTCGAGCCGCGCCGCCGCGATCGCGACGCCGAGTTCGGCCGCCTCTCGCTCGATGGCGTCGAGCCATGCGCCGTTGCGCCGGTCCTCGTCGAGGAGCCGGTTGCGTCCGCGTAGAGCGCGCTCGAAGGCGTTGACGCGCGCGCCGTGGCCCGGATCGATCGCCAGAACGAACCGATCGAGGAAGCGGCGCCGCTCGCTCGCGGGTCCGGCGAACAGCGAGTCCATCGCGGGCGTCAGCCAGACGACCCGGACATGGTCGCTGAAGGCGCGCGACGAGGAAACAGGCGTGCGATCGATGCGGCTCCGCCGCTCGGCGCCGCCGCCGGCTTCAGCCGGGCTCCAGCCCGATCCGAGCTGACGGGTCTCGCCGCTCTCCTCGAGCTCGACCGACAAAGCGAACGCGCCGCCGCCTTCGCGCCGCGCGCATTCGGCGAGCTCGGCCCGGCGCAGGCCGCGACCGGGCGCGAGCAGGGACAGGGCCTCGAGGAGATTGGTCTTGCCGGCGCCATTCTCGCCGCATAGGACCACGAGACGGCCGCCGATCTTCAGATCGAGCGCCGCGTAGGAGCGGTAATCCTGCAGCATCAGGCGTCGCACCATGGGGCGCCGCTGCGCGGGAGACATGCCGTCGGGGCTGGCCATGGCCGTGCCATGTGCCACGTCCGGCGAAGACGGGGAAGTGGAAAGGACGACCGGATGAAGCCTCTCGACGTCCTCATGCCGGCGGCCGGGATGGGCTTGGTCGACGACCTGGTCGGCGCGCGCTTTCCCCTGCATAGGCTCTGGCTCGAGCCCGACCGCGAGGCGTGGCTCGTCGAGCATGGTCCCTCGATCCGCGCCGTCGCCTCGGCCGGAGGACATGGGCAAATCGACGCGGCGTTCATGCGCCGCCTGCCCAATCTCGAGATCGTGGCGAGCTTCGGCGTCGGCTACGATCATATCGACGCCCGATGGGCGGGCGAGCACGGGATCATCGTCACGCATACCCCCGGCGTGCTCGACGATGAGGTCGCCGACATCGCGATGGCGCTGATGATCATGGCCGTGCGCCAGCTTCCGCAAGCGGAGCGCTACCTGCGCGCCGGGCAGTGGCGGACGGGGGCGTACCCGTTGACCGGGTCCCTTCGCGGGCGGACCCTCGGAATTCTTGGGCTTGGCCGGATCGGCAGGACGATCGCGCGGCGGGCCGAGACGTTCGGGCTCGCGGTCGTCTATCACGGACGCCATGCTCGGCCCGACGTTCCCTACCGATACTATCCCTCGCTGACCGCCATGGCCGAGGCCTGCGACATCCTGCTGGTCGCAGCGCCCGGGGGACCGGAGACTTGGCGTATCGTGAACGCTGAGGTTCTGCGGGCCCTGGGACCGGAAGGCGTCCTCGTCAACATCGCCCGCGGCTCGCTGGTCGATGAGCAGGCCCTGATCGAGGCCCTGAGGAGCGGCGCGATCCTGGCGGCCGGCCTCGACGTGTTCGAGAACGAGCCCCACGTTCCGGCGGAGCTTCTGGCGCTCGACAACGCGGTGTTGCTGCCGCATGTGGGGTCGGCTTCGATCAAGACGCGTCACGCCATGGCGCAGTGCGTCGTCGAAAATCTCGTCGCGTGGTCCGAGGGCAAGCCGCCGCTGACGCCGGTTCCGGAAACGCCGTGGCTTGGGGCGTGGGGCTCGAACGGCGCCAAAGCTCCGCCTCCTGCCGCTTCTGGAAGGCGTGGACCGAGGCCGGACAAGGCGGCTCTGATAGGCGCTGTGGTGAACGTCATGAAGAGCGAGTGGGATCTGCCATCCGACTGTAACGAGGGCGAGCTCTTCACCTATGCCGAGCAGGTGTGCGATCGGCTGCTCGCGGGCGAAAGCCGGGACGAACTCTATGTGTTCCTCGCCGATATCCAGGGGAAGACCCTCGATATGCCGGCCTCGGAGGCCTATCGCGTCATCGTCGATCAGGCCGTCGCCCTCGCCGGGACCGCTGGCTGACGCGCGCCCTTGCGATAGAGCGCCAGCGTGGCGACGAGCCCGCAGAGCGCCGCGAAGCTCAACCAGTAGCCCGGCGCCGCCTTGTCGCCCGTCCGCTCGATCAGGAACGTCGAGATCGCGAGCGACGAGCCTCCGAGCGTCGTGGCGAGGCTGTAGGCGAGCGAGAAGCCGGCGGTTCGCACGGTGGCCGGCACGATCTCCGTCAGCGCGACGACCATAGCGCCATTGTAACCCGCGTAGAGGAACGACAGCCACAACTCCACCTCAAGCATCCGGCCGAAGCTCGGCGCCGAGACTAGCCATGCGAGGACCGGGTAAGCGGTCAGGAGCGCGAGCACGGTAAAGATGACGAGAATCGGCTTCCGTCCGATCCGGTCCGACAGCGCCCCGGAGATGGGCAGCCAAACGAAATTCGAGACGGCGATCACCATCGTGACCAGCAGCGCGTCCGATTCGCTGAGTTTCAGCACCGTGCGGCCGAAAGTCGGCGTGTAGACGGTGATCAGGTAGAACGACACCGTCGTCATGATCACCATCGCCACGCCGCCGAGAACCACCGCCCAGTTGGCGGCCAGCGTCTCGTACATCTGGGCGATGGTCGGGTGGACCTTGCGCGCCGCGAATTCGGCCGTCTCCTCGAGCGAGCGCCGAATCCAGTAAAGAAATGGCACGATGGCGCAACCGATGAAGAACGGGATGCGCCAGCCCCAGGAGTCCGCGGTCGCCGGCGCCATCAGGTTGGCGATCGCGAACCCCAACAGCGCCGCGATCACGATTGCGACCTGCTGGCTTGCGGATTGCCAACTCACATAGAAGCCCTTGCGGCCAGGCGTCGCCATCTCCGACAGATAGACCGACACGCCTCCAAGCTCGACGCCGGCAGAGAAACCCTGAAGCAGACGCCCCAAGACGACCAGCAGCGGGGCGAGCACGCCGATCGTCGCGTAGGACGGCACGAAGGCGATCAGGATCGTACCGCAAGCCATGATCGACAGGGTGACGATGAGACCCTTGCGCCGCCCGATTCGGTCGATGTACGGCCCGAGCACCAGCGCGCCGATCGGCCGCATCGCAAATCCTGCCGCGAAACTCAGGAACGTCGCCATCAGCGAGGCATAGGGATCGTCGCTCGGGAAGAACGCGTGCGCAATCTGCCGGGCGTAAATCCCGAACAGGAAGAAGTCATACATCTCGAGAAAGTTGCCGCTCGTGACGCGCAGAACGGTCTTGATCTTGTCAAAGCGGGCGCCGTCCATCCCATCCTCCCACGCCTGCGCTTCAACGCGCAGGATCAAGCAGGCCCTCCGCCTGGCTTGATGTTACGCGCTGCCGGCGGGTCCGCGCAAACCCGCAATGGCCTCGGCCGCGTAGCGCGCCGCCGCGCGACCGGCCGCGACGCCCGTCGAGAAGCAGCCCTGCAGCAAATAGCCGCCGGTCGGCGCCTCCCAGTCGATCATCTCGCCCGCGACGAACACGCCGGGGCGCCGGATCAGCATGAAGCCGTCGTCAAGTTCGCTCCAGGCGACGCCGCCGGCGGTCGAGATCGCGCGCGCGATCGGCGCAGCGCCGACAAGGCGGAGTTCGCAATGTTTCGCGCGGCGCGCCAAGCCTTCCGCGCCCTCGGACAGCGGCCCCGTCTCCCGCATCAGCGTGGCGGCGACCGGTGGCAGGCCGACCTTTCGCAGGCGCGTCGAGATCGATTGGCCCGGTTTTGGTGCGAGCCTCGCGGCCAGCGCTCGCTCGTCCACGTCGGGCCTGAAATCGATGGCGAGGGTCGCTGCGCCGTTTGCCGTGATCGCGTCGCGCAAGACGGCCGAAAGGGCGTAGACCGCGCCGCCCTCGATACCGGTCGCGGTGACCAGCGCTTCACCGCGCACGCGCGCATCGCCATGGGCGAGCGCGACGTTCTTCAGCGGCGACCCGGCGAAGCGATCCCGAACCGCTTTCGACCATTCGACGAGGAAACCGCAATTGGCGGGTTTCAGCGGCGAGACCTCGACCCCGGCGGCGCAAAACGCTTCCACCCACCCGCCGTCCGCCCCGAGCCGCGGCCACGACGCGCCGCCAAGCGCGAAGACCGCCGCCGCCGCCTCGACGGTTTCGGCCCCAATCGGCGACACGAAGCCGAGCGCGTTGCCTTCGCCGAAGGCGACGAAGCGAGAGCGGGGTCGGAACGTGACGCCGAGATGGTCTAGCCGTCTCAACCACGCGCGCAGCAGCGGCGTCGCCTTGAAGCTTTTCGGGAACACGCGCCCGCTGCTGCCGACGAATGTCTGCTCCCCGAGGTCCGCCGCCCAGGCCCGCAGCGCCTCCGGCGGAAAGGCCTCGATCGCCGGCCTGAGGCGCGACGCGGCATCTCCGTAGCGGGTGAGAAAGGTGGCGAGCGGCTCGGAATGGGTGAGGTTGAGGCCGCCCCGGCCGGCAAGAAGGAACTTGCGCGCGGGGCTCGGGCTCGCGTCATGGACGACGACCCGCAAACCGGCCTCGGCGATCACCTCGGCCACCGCAAGTCCGGCCGGGCCCGCCCCGATAACCACTACGGGCCTCGTCGCATCCGGTTTTTCCACCGCCATGCCGTCCGCCTTTGCAACGCCGAGGACGCCTCATAGCATGCCAGCAATCTGTTGCGATCCTGCCTGAGGAGCCCGATGGCTGACGCCGCCGACTTCCGTCGCATCGCCCTGTCTTTCGACGGCGCGAGCGAATACCCGCATTTCGACCGCCGCGCCTTCAAGGCGAGGGTGACCTTCGCCACCCTCGCCCCTGACGAAGAGAGCGCCAACATCAAGTTTTCGCCTGGCGATCAGGCACTCAAGTGCGCGGTCGCGCCCGACGCCTTCTCGCCTCTCGACAACGCCTGGGGCCGTCGGGGCTGGACGCGGGCAAGTCTCGCCTCGCTGACCGAACAAGAGCTTCACGCAGCATTGGAGATGGCGTGGCGGAATGGCGCAACGCCGCCCAGCCGCAGTAGCGCCCGGAAAGCCTGATGGCGCGGGCGCGTTGGAAGTGCGCCGTCACGACCATCGCCCGGCCAGCGCCTCGCTTGCCTCCCAGAGGTTTCGCGCCGACGCCTCGTCCCGTGCCCCAGAAGCCGCCCCCCGTCCGTCAGGCCGAGCTGATCGCCAATGAGATTGAGGGTCTCGAGGCCGCCGACGACGACCGCGACAATCACCGACACCGCCGTAATCGTGAGATTGTAATAGAGTTTGCGGATCGGCTTCACGAAGGCCCAGCCATAAGCGCCCAGCATCAAAATGCTGTCGGTCGTATCGATCAACGTCATGCCGGCCGTAAACAGGCCGGGAAATCGGCGAGTTCCGCGGCGAACGCGTCGGACATGCTGATCGTGACGAGCTGCATGTTCCCGGCCTCGAGATTGGGACTCGCAAGGTATGACGATTCTAGCAATTTCTCATACATGATCGCCGCCGGCAAGCGGCGGCCTTGCGGAAATGCACGGCTCTCCAGACACGGTCGATGACCGCGTCCGCGCTCCATAGGGCGTTCAGCGGAAAGCCCGGTTTTCCCACGGGCTAGGGAGCGCGGCTACAGTCGGCGCTTTGTTTTCCACGACCGGAACAACGGACGATTCTCCCGGAGAGCGTCTTGCGCTATGAGCGGCCGATGCGCCGCCTCTCCATCGAAGCCCTCATCGACAAATTTCCCGACTTCCGGGTCGCCTTCGTCCTGGCGGAGCCCCTGACGGTCGCGCCTGCGCGATCGGCGGCGCTGGCTGAGGACATCGCGGCGGCGGAAGCCGAGTGCCGGACGCGTTGGGGAGCCACGGAGCTTTCGGCCATTCCCGGCGTCGCCGCGTGGCGGTCGGCCTACAGGGGATTCGGGATCAAGAAGACGAGCTACCGCTCGTCGGTCGAGCGGCTGATCAAGCGGGTGCTGGCCGGCCAGCCGCTGCCGGAGATCAACGCCCTGGTCGACCTCTATAACCTCGTGTCGCTGACGAGCGGGCTCTGCCTCGGCTGCGACGATCTCGACAAGACCGAGGGCGACTTCGTCTTCCGCTTCTCGAAGTCCGACGACACGTTCATCGACATGGGCGCCGAGGCGGGCGAGGACCCGAACGATCCGCCAAAGGAGGGCGAGGTGGTGTACGCCGACGCGCGGCACGTGCTCTGCCGGCGCTGGAACTGGCGCCAGGACGCCCGCACTGCCTCGAGCGAAAAGACAAGGCGCGCCGTGCTCACCGTGCAATCGAACGGTTTTGGCGATGTCGAGGCCGCGGCGGCGCTGCTCGCCCGCCTCATCGAGCGCGAGTGCGGCGCGCAGTCCTGGCTCGAGGTGCTGGATCGGGGGCGGCCGGGGACGACAGTGGGACCGGTGGTCGAAGTCTGACGCGTCCTTCCCAGATCGATCGTCCGGCGGCGCGCCACGGCGATCACGCCGACTATCTCGTCGACGGCCGGCTGCGCCATCCTCAAGGTCGCGTAGCGCGCAATGCGAGACGCCCCGGAGGCTGGGTTCAAGGGGCGTCCTTCAGGCGCGAACTACGGCACGAGGACGGCCGCCCCTTCCAGCCTCCCGGCCCTCAAATCATCGAGCGCCTCGTTGGCGGCCAGGAGCGGGTAGGGCGTGGTCGTCGTCCGCACCGGCACGCGCGGCGCCAGCGCCAAAAATTCCTCGCCGTCCGCACGGGTGAGATTGGCCACCGAGACGACGCTGCGTTCCTCCCATAACAGGCGGTAGGGGAACGAGGGGATATCGGTCATGTGAATTCCGCCGCAGACGACCCGGCCGCCCTTGCGCACCGCGGCGAGCGCCGCCGGGACGAGCGCGCCGACCGGCGCGAACAGAATGGCGGCGTCGAGCGGCGCGGGCGGCCTCTCGTCCGAGCCGCCGGCCCATTGCGCGCCCATCGAGCGTGCGAAATCTTGGCCGACGGCGTCGCCTGCGCGAGTGAAGGCGAATACCCGGCGCCCCTGCCAGCGGCAGACCTGGGCGACAATATGGGCCGCCGCGCCGAAGCCGTAGAGGCCGATCGTCTCGGTCTCGCCCGCGGCCTTGAGCGACCGCCAGCCGATCAGGCCGGCGCAAAGCAGCGGGGCCGCCGCGACAGGATCGAGATCGTCTCCGAGCGGGAAAGCGAAGTCCGCATCGGCGATCACGTGGGTGGCGAAGCCGCCGTCCCGGGTGTAGCCGGTAAAGAGCGGCGCATCGCATAAATTCTCGCGCGCGCTGCGACAATAAGGACATTGGCCGCAAGTGTGACCGAGCCAGGGCACGCCGACCCTCGCGCCCGGCCGCAACTGCGCGCCGTCTCCCGCCGCCTCGATCCGGCCGACGATCTCATGGCCGGGAACGATCGGAAGCTTCGGGTCGGGCAAATCGCCGTCGATGACATGAAGATCCGTGCGGCAGACGCCGCAGGCCTCCACGCGCACACGGACTTGCCCCGGCCCCGGCGCGGGTTCGGGTCTCTCCTCCATCACCAGCCGCTCGCCGGCTCGATGAAAGACCATCGCACGCATGAGGCGCGAGGTTAGTCCCGCCGGAGGGAGCCGCAAGGGAAATCTTGCGGCACGCGCCCGCATCAGGCCGCGTTCCTCAAACCCAAGCCGACCCGCGCGACCCACCTCTTGCACCGCTTCCGCTTTAGATATAAACATATCTTTATGTCTAAAGACCGCAACGCGCCCGTCGTCGCGCCCACCTCTTTTCCGACCCTGCTCGCGAGCCTGGAAGCGGCCGGAGAAGAGACGCGGCTGCGCATTCTTCGCCTGCTCGACGAAGCCGAGCTGACCGTCAGCGAACTCGTCGCCATCCTTGGGCAGTCCCAGCCGCGGGTGTCGCGGCACTTGAAGCTCCTCACCGAAGCCGGACTCGCGGTCCGCCAGCGCGAGGGCGCCTGGGCGTTCTTCCGCCTCGCCGATGCGGGCGGCGACTTCGTCCGCGATTGCGTCCGCCGGCTCGATCCCGACGACCCCGTGCTCGCCGGCGACCGCGCCCGGCTCGAAGTCGCGCGCGAGACGCGGCGCAAGCAGGCCGCGGCCTATTTCGCCGAGCAGGCGACCGACTGGGACCGCATCCGCGCCCTGCACGCGTCCGAGGAACGGGTCGAGGCGGCGCTTCTGGCGCTCGTCGGCGAAAAGCCGTTCCGCAGCCTGCTCGATCTGGGCACCGGCACCGGGCGCATGCTGGAATTGCTCGCTCCGCGCGCGGTCCGCGCCGTCGGCGTCGATCAGAGCGCGGCGATGCTGGCGCTGGCGCGCAGCCGCATCGACCAGGCGGGCCTTCGCAACGTGCAGCTCCGGCAGGGCGACGTCTACGCGCCGCCGGTCGAGCGCGACGGCTACGACCTCATCGTCATTCATCAGGTCCTGCATTTCCTCGACGACCCGGCCCGGGCGCTGGCCGAGGCCGCGCGCGCGCTCGCGCCCTCGGGACGCCTCGTCGTCGTCGACTTCGACGCCCACCAGGAGGAATTCTTGCGCAGCGATTTCGCCCATCGCCGGCTCGGGTTCCCGCTTGCCGAGATCGAGGGTTTTCTGACCGACGCCGGGCTCACCGCCGCGCAATCCCGGCGCGTGCCGCCCGCGCCCGGGGAATCGGGCAAGCTGACGGTCGCGCTGTGGCTCGCCGAGGACCCGCGCGTCATCTCGGACGGATTTCAAAAGCAAGAGACGGAGTTCGCCTGATGGCCGCAAAGCCCGTTCCTCTGAGCCGGTCGGGCGCGCGCGTCCGCGTGTCGTTCGAGTTCTTCCCGCCGAAGACGCCGGAGATGGAGGCGAACCTGTGGGAGGCCGCGCGGCGGCTCGAACCGCTCGACCCGGCCTTCGTCTCGGTCACCTACGGCGCCGGCGGCACGACGCGCGAGCGCACCCACGCGACGGTCGCCCGGCTGGCGCGCGAGACGACGATGAAGCCCGCCGCGCACCTGACCTGCGTCGGCGCCTCCAAGGACGAGATCCGCGATGTGCTGCGCGCCTATGCGGCGGCCGGGGTGCGCCATATCGTGGCGCTGCGCGGCGATCCGCCGGCCGGCATCGACGCGCCCTACGAGCCGCCCGCGGACGGCTTCCAGACGACGGCGGATCTCGTCGCCGAGGCGCGCCGCATCGGCGACTTCGAGGTGTCGGTTGGAACCTATGCGGAAAAACACCCGCAGAGCCCGACGATTCTGCATGACATCGAGCTTCTCAAGCGCAAGATCGACGCCGGCGCGACGCGGGCGATCACCAACCTCATCTTCGACAACGCCGCCTATCTCCGCTTCCTCGACGTCGCGGCCGCGGCCGGCATTTCGATCCCGATCGTGCCCGGCATATTCCCGGTGCAGAACTTCAAGCAGACGGCGAGCTTCGCCCGCCGCTCCGGCGCGAGCGTGCCGCAGTGGCTCGCCGACCGGTTCGAGGGCCTCGAGGACGACCCGGCGACGCGGCGGCTGGTCGCCGCCGCGGTCTGCGCCGAGCAGGTCATCGACCTCATCGACCACGGCGTCGAGGACTTGCACTTCTACACCATGAACCGCGCCGACCTCGTCTTCGCCGTCTGCCACCTGATCGGGCTGAAGCCGAGGCCGAGGGTGGAGGCCGCGGCGGCGTAAACGGCGCGCCGCGAGCAACCAACGACGCCGCCGAAGCGAAAGCGCAAGGCGCCGGATGCGCGTGTAGCCGGCCGCCAACCCTAGCGTAAACGCGTCGCAAGACACTGGGACTGCACGCACACCGATTCGGCGCGTCGCAGGATCATCGGCCGCCGTCGCAATCGTCGAAAAGCCGTCGCTCGATCGTCATGGAACTTTCGGCGAACCGTCGCCGCCGCCTTCTATGGTCCGCCCCGTCAACACACAGCGGCCAGGGGGCCAACATGCGCATGTCACTCCGGAAATCCCGATTTCTCCAGTCCGCGGCGATCCTCGTCGCCACCGCCTCGGCCGCTCACGCCGGCGGGCCCAACGTGACGCCTTCGGTGGTCAACGGCTTCAACCTGCTGGCTCCTTTCCTGAGCCTCAACACCGGCGCATACGGCCCTCAGACATTGACGGCCAATCTCGCGCAAACGATCGCGGTCAAAAACGGCGCGACGCTGACGCAGCAAGAACTCGCGATCAGCGACAACAACATCCTCTATTCGACCTCGAACGCCGTCATCGGCATATCTGGGAAATTTGGAATCGCGGCCAATCTCGCAGGCGGCCTGCCGGACCAGCCGGCGCCTCCCGGGGGGAGCATCTCGGGGTCCCAGCCGATCGGCGGCCTCGGGGCGACCCTTGGCGGGATCTACGATACCGGCGTCAACGCCTGCGCCAACGGAAATACGACCGTGCTGCCGCAAACCATCGGCATGCTGAGCAGCGCGGCATACTTCGATCTGGTCGACGCCGTGGCCGCGAAGAACTACTTCGCCAACGGAACGGATTCGGCCGGCACTGCGGCGGCCGTCACGCCGCCCGGCTTTTCGCTCCCGACCTACAACGGCCTGCCGAATACGACGACCAGCGTGTACGACACGGCCCACGGGGTCTCGAACAACGACCCGGGCCAGAACCCGATGGGCAACTCGCGTCCGTTCCAGGTCTCGAGCAAGATCAACGCCATCGATCCGAGCGCGCTTCCCACGCTGGTGGACAGCCCGGCCTTCCCGAGCGGCCACACGAGCTTCGCCTACACCGAATCCATGCTGATCGGCATGATGGTCCCGCAGCTCTACCAGAGCATGCTCACGCGGGCGTCCGAGTACGGCAACAGCCGCATCGTGCTGGGCGTGCACTATGCACTCGACGTGATTGGGGGCCGCTCCCTTGCCGGGTACGATCTCGCGCAGGCGCTCGCCAACCCGGCCTACCAGAACAATCCCAACGTCACCGGGACGCCAGTCGCGCTCCAGGCGACGTTCGCCCCCGCAGCCTCGCAGCTGAACAGCTTTCTGGCGGCGAACTGCGGCAATACGGTTGCAAGCTGTGCGGCGAACTAGGTGAATCCCTACGCGCCATCCGCTCAGAATGCTGCGACCTACCAGTCGCGCCTGACCTACGGCCTGCCGACCCTCTCCTATGCGGCGGCGCCGCAGGAACAGGCGCCATCCGGCGCGCCTGACGCGTCGATTCTGCTCGCCACCCTTTATGGCGGCGATTCCGCGGCGGCCAAGCTGATCGCTCCGGGCGGCGGCCTCGATGGCTCTCTGGCGTCGAGTACGATCGAACAGATCGTCGTCAACACCGAAGGCAAGGCGCTCGCCGCGTTCTAGGGCACGTCGCTCAGCTATTGGTCGCGACTCAACCTCTACGCCGCGGCCGGGTACTTCCGGGGCGTAACTGGAACGCTGGTGACGGCGAACGGCAACCATGTCGCGACCGACGTCGCTGTCGCCTCTGGCGGGGTCATCGACGTGACGGACCTCTTCAAGGTCGACGGCAACTTCGACCTCGACCACGGCGGCGCACTTGGCGTCACGATCGACGGGCCGAACACCTACAGCCAAGTCGAAGTGGGGGGCGCCGCCGACCTTGACGGCGCATTGAACCTCACGCTCGCCTCCGGGTTCACGCTCGCCTCCGGAGACTCGTTCGACGTTCTGGGAACCGGCGACGGCCTGACCAACGACCTTGCGTCCTTCAGTCTCGACGGCCGAGGCTGCGGATACAGCAACGGCGCCTACAACTGCTGGGTCGGGGCATACGACAATATCTTCACCCTCGACACGGTTGCGGGCAACCTCGTGACCGGCCCGAACCCGCAAGACCTGATCGTCAACGTCACGGTCCGGACCGTCCCCGAGCCCGCGAGCTGGGCGATGATGCTCGCGGGCTTTGCCGGCCTCGGCTTCGCCGGCTGGCGCCGGGCGACTGCGCGCGCACCGGCCTGAAGCGACTTGAAACGGCGGGCGACGCGCGCCCGCCGCCCCATCTTCATCCCCGTCGCCACGGCATCCCCGTCGCCACGGCGCAGCGGGGATGTTTCGCTTTCGGGGCAAAAGCTTGCGGGGGACTTTGCCGCGCCTCAGCCGAGATGTTCGCGGAAGAACGCCAGCGTGCGGTCCCAGGCCAGCGCCGCGCTCGGCGCGTCGTAGCTGGGGCGATGATCGCAATTGAAGCCGTGGTCGGCCGGATAGGTGTGCACCGGCACGTCCGGATGAGCCGCGGCCATTTCACGCACCGCCGCGATCGGGATGTGCTGATCCTTCTCGCCGAAATGCAGCATGGTCGGGATCCTGGGCTCGAGGGTCTTCATCGCGAGGATCTGTCCGCCGTAATATCCGACCGCGGCGGAGAGGCCCGGCAGCCGCGCGGCGGCGGCCCAGGCGACGCTGCCGCCGTAGCAATAGCCGACAATGCCGACCTTACCGCCTTTCTTGGCGGCGGCGATCGCCGCCGCGGCGTCGCGCAGGACCTGCTCGAAATCGAGCTTGCCCAACAGCGGCATGGCGCGGGCGCGCGAGTCCGCGTCGTAGCCGACGTCAAAGCCCTTTTCGACGTGATCGAAGATCGCCGGGGCGACCGCGAGATAGCCCTCGGACGGCGAATCGGTCGGTCATCTCGCGGATGTGGGCGTTGACGCCGAAAATCTCCTGGATGACGACGATCCCGCCGCGCGGCGCGCCGGCCGGGTCGGCCCGCCAGGCGGCGATCGGCCCGGCGCCCTCGGGCTTCAATTCGATCCAATGACCCATGTCGTTCTCCTGTCCTTCGATTGCCAAAGCCTACCGTGCTGACCGCGCAGGGACGCGCGCGCCCATCTGGGCGATGGCGATGCCCCCGACCACCAGAATTAGCGCCACGACGTGATACGCGGCGAACGGTTCGCCGAGCAGCACGACCGCCATGATCGCGCCGAACACGGGCACCAAATTGACGAACACGCCGGCGCGCCCCGGTCCGATCAATTCAATGCCGCGCATGTAGAACATTTGCGACGCGAACGCCGGTCCAAGCGCGACGTAGACAAGCGTGAGCAGCCCGGTGGCGGTCGGCCGGATGAAGCCGCCCGTGGCGATTTCCCAGATCATCAGCGGGACGGAGGTGACGAAGGCGGCGAGCGCCATGCCGGCAAGCAGACTCAGGCCCGACACCTTCGGCCGCTCGCGCAGAGCCACGGTGTAGCCGGCGTAGAGGGCGACCGCGACCAGCATCATCGCGTCGCCGCTGTTGAAGGCGAGCGCGAGGAGTCGCGAAAGTTGCCCCTGGGCTGCGATCGCCGCGACGCCGGTCATGGTGACGACCGCGCCGAGCGCCTGGAGCGCGCTGAAGCGGACGCCGAGGAAGGCGCGTGCGCCGATCAGCACGAACGCGGGTATGCCACCCTGGATGATCGACAGGTTGAGCGCGCTGGTGCGATGCGCGGCCAGATAGAAGAGCGCATTGAAGCCGGTGTAGCCGAGCGCCCCCATCGCCAGACAATAGGGCCAGTGGGCGCGGAGCGCCGGCCAGTCGCGGCGCAGCGACGGTCGCGCCGAGGCCAGGATTGGCGCCAGCGCCAGCGCCCAGCGCAGGCAGGTCAGGGTCATCGGTCCGATCTGGCCGACCGCCAGGCGACCGACGATCGAGTGACCGGCCCAGATCACGGTCGTCAGCACCAAGAGCAGGATCGGATTCGCCCAGGCGGAGCGGAGGATGCCTGCACGAGGCGCTGTCGCGTCGGTCATGGCGGGCCCTTGAGGGTGGAAACGAGCGGGTCAGCCGCCTCCCCGTGTCGGATGTTGCGGCCTGAGGGGGCCAACCGCTACAAGCGCCCGCGGCGCATGGCAAGGACAGGCCGCATCAATGGCGGGGGCGGCTGGCGCCGGACTTACAGCGCGCCGATGTCTCGGGAGCACGGCTCGTGGTCAGTAGCGGGCGACGACCGGCGCCGGGGCGGGATCGCCGATGAGCCAGACGAGCCCGATCCGCACGTCGTTGGAAGCGAGCGCGCCACGCGAGATCGCCGCGACCGTCCCTCCTGCGCAGGGTATGGGGCCGGATGCGCAGTGCAGGCCGCCGACCGCGATCGCGCCGAGGTTGAGATAGCGGTAGCTCAACTCGAGCCTGAGATTCGGCGCGATGTCGAAATCGAGGCCGGCCATCAGCGCCCAGGCGAAACGGGTGCTCGATGCGTTGGAGAAGTCGCCTCCGACCGGATAGGCCGCGCCGGCGCTGGGGATGGCGAAACCCTGATCGGAGACGCTCGAAAGCGCGTTATCGGCGACGCCGATCCCGGCGCCGACGAACGGCGTCGCGCCCCAGTAGCTCCCGAGATCGACGTATCCGTTCACGAGCGCGGCGATCGAGGATAGGCCCGCGCGCAGCCGTTCCGACCCGAACGGCGCCGGATCGGCGATCGCGAAGTCGGACTGCAGTCGGCCGCCGAAGCGATACTCGAGCGTGCCGTCCATCCGCGCCCATGGCGTGAAGACATAGCCGACGCCGGCGTCGATCGTGCCGGACGTCGACAGCGCGGCGTCGCCGAAAGGGGAAACCCCATAGGGTGAGGCGCCCGGCGCAGCGGGAATTGCGGCCGGTCCGATATCCGGCCTCGTCTCGAATCCCGCGCCGATATCGCCACGCAGATACCAGCCGCTGAACGGTTCGGCGCCGCTGGAGACGGGCGGGAGGGCCGGCGCCGGCGGAAGATCGACCGCCCCGGCGCTTTCGACCGAGGCGAAGTTCAGGCCCAAGGCGAGGCTGAGCGCGCGCCAACAGGCAAAGCCCGTCCAATTGGCCATGACAGCCGTCCCCCGGTTCGAATTCCGGGCGACGACCGTCGCGCCCGTGACATGAACGCGAGAAACCTGTCACCGGCGGATTAATAGCTTCTTAAGCATAACCATTAACCCTTGGGCACACGCCGATAATGCTGCCGAGTGACCCAGGGTTTGCGGTTTCACGCGTGGGCAACCTTGGCGATTCGGCGAGCCCTGCGGCGGCCGAAGACGCCGAGACTCGTGAAGCCCGTGAGCATCATCGCCCAGGTCGCGGGCTCGGGAACCGCATTGACCGTGAGCGTGAGGTCTCCGCCGGACGCAACCAGCGACAGGTTTTCCCATTGGCCGTCAAACGAGCAGCCGAATATTCCGCCGCCGAGGCCCCCGCAGGCCTTGCCGTCGGAATAAAGTCCCGAGATGTCGTCGGTCAGTCCGCCAGTCGCCTGGACCAGGTCGAAGGTGTCGCCTGCGACCAGGTCGAAGCCGCTCGCGAGCGTGAGGTCGAGCGCGCCCTCGAGGTCGGTCGCGCCGCCGACCTTCGTCATGGGGGCGAGGTCGCCGAGCGTGAAGCCCAGCGCGCCGCCGGCCAGGACGCCGAGGGCCCCGTCGACCGTGAACCGGCCCGTGACGTCGATGACGCCGCCGGAGGCGATGGTGACGTCGGTCGTGATATGGTCGCCGTTCGCCGTGTCCAGGGTTCCCGTGACGCCGCCGAAATAGCCTATCGCGGCATCGAGATTGATGCGCGACCAGTAGGAGAGCTGTGTGCCGGCGAAGGCGGCGATCTCAGCGGATTCGGTATTGGCGATGACCTGCTGGATGGTGGCCGTGCTCAGTTCGCCATACATGCCGGTCGTGAGGCCCAGGTCGCTCATCAGGCTCTGCGCCGCCGCAGTGCTGCCGCCGTAGACTGTCGCGAGCAGGATCGTCGCGTCCTGCCCTTGCGTGTCCGTCAGCTCCGGCGCGGCGTTGCTGGTTGGCAGGCCATAGGTCACCGCGCGGCGTAAATCGCGGCGTTAGCCGTCGACGGCGCGTAGGGATTGACGTTCGCGCTGCTCGTCGCGCAGGTGGCGAGCGAGGTTCCGCAGTTCGCCGCCGCGGCCGCGGCGGTCAACTGGGTCGTGATTTCGCTCTGCGCAGCGCCCATCATTTGCGGTAGGTTGACAGCCGTTCATGTCGTCGCCGCGTTATTGATGTAAGCGGGATTGGAGAGGTAGTTGGCGAGGTCGTAATAAACGAACGCCCGGCTGCCGATGATGTCGAGCGGGTAGTGCACGCCGACCACGATGCGGCTCTCGCCCATTTGGGACGCGCGCACCAGCATCGACTGGTATAGCTGCGGCACGAGCATCCCGAGCAGCACCGAATCCGTCATCGCATAGGCCATGTGGCTGCTCGGGAAGGACGGATTCGACGACGGCTTGTCCGGATTGACCGCCTCGGGATAGGTCGCTGGGTTGTATTCCGTTTTGACCGTGGGATCGTAGAGGGTGTAGGTCGCTCCGGCGATATACGAATGGGTCTGGTAGGGGTGCGAATCGCCATAGGCGTTCTGGCCGGATTGCGTGTTCGTGACATTGTAAGCGGAATCGTAGACGCTGGCGGTCTTGTTGGGCAGACCGTCGAAGCTCGGCAGCGTGGAGCCGGCCGGCGCCACGGCTGTCGTGGTTCCGTTCCAGGTCCCGTTGGCGAAATAGAACTTGGCGACCTGCGAATCGCCGTGGACAGGGTGTTGCCGGTAAAGCCGAAAGCCGTGGTCAGCAAGGCGACGGTATTCGGCAGCGTCACCGATGAAGGACTGACGTCATTGACATAGGCCGCGCCGAAAATGGAGCCGAAGCCGCCGGTCGTCTGCGATCCTTTCACCGTCGTGCCGTAGCTCGTTGTATCCTCGGGGGGGCAATCCGCCGGCCAGGTTGGCCGCAGGTCCGAATGTCGTCGTGGTCGCGATTCCGTAAACCGTGTTCGAAGCCGAGCCGAGCAGGTTCTCGTCGCTGATCGCGAGGGCGGCCAGCGCGGAGGTCGAGAGATTGCCGTTGAGCGTCGCCGCCGACGCTGCGTTCTGATTGATCGCAATGGCCTGAGTGAGGTTGTCATACAGCGTCTGCTGGCCGATCGGCGTCGAATCCAGCGTCAGGAAAGGCGACAGCAGGTTCAGGACGTTGACGTTTGCCACGGTGAGGTTCTGGGCGCTCGCCGGCCCCGCGACCGCCGCGGACGCGACCGCGGCGACGATCGCCGAGGACTGAAGAAAACGCGAATTGAGAACGGATCTGCGCATGTTTCGCCACTCTGTTGACATTGGTCACGCAGCGGAACCTCCTGCGAGGCGGCGACACTCTGATGAACCCTTGGCGACGATTGCCGCGGCGTTTCGCCGCGCGCATTGAGGCGTTGTCCGCGAGCGCGAGCGCGAACGCGCCGCGCCTTGCGCGAGGTCAGGGGAACCAGGAAAGGCGGACCGTCGTGTCCGACGCGATTTCACGGACCGTCACGCCGCGCGGCGGACGGCCAGGCTCACGGTTTCGCGAATGGCGTTGGCGAGCGCCTTGGTTTCCTCGCTCGGCCGGCCCGGGGCGTGGATCAGGCCCATCCGGGTGAGCGGCAATTCCGGCAGGCCATCCGCGCGGCCAAGGATGCGCAGGCCCTCGCCGACCATCGATTCGGGCAACGTGGTGACGGCGAGACCGGCCCGCACCAGCGTGCCGATGGCGGAGAAATTCTTCGAGAAGAACAGCCCGCGCGTCGGATGCTCGGCCCCGGCGAGCGCCTCGTCCGCATCGCGCCGCCAAAGGCAGGAGACCGCTCCGAGCGCGAGCGGGATCGGCGCGTCGGCGTCGACATGAAAGCGCTCGGAGGCGGCCCAGACGAGCGGCTGCTCGCACAGCAGCTCGAAGCCGCGAATGCCCGGATGATCGGTCACCAGCGCGAGTTCGAGCGCGCCGGCCGCGACCTCCTGGGTGAGCTCGGGCGAGCCCTCGCAGGACACCGACACCTCAACCAGCGGATGCTTGCGATTGAAGCGGCCAAGAATCTCGGCGAGGTAGCTTTCGGCGTAATCGTCGGGGATGCCGAGCCGGACGGAACCGCGCAATCCCTTGCGCGACAACGCCGCGACCGCGCCCGCCTCGATCTGCACGATCCGGCGTGCGTAATCGATCAGGCTTTCGCCCTCGGCCGTGAGCCGCATGCCCCGGCCCTGTTTCACAAACAGGGCGCAACCGAGCTGCTCCTCGAGCCGGCGAATGTGCATCGAGACCGCCGACTGCGTCTTGTGCACGCGCTCCGCGGCCTTCGTGAACGAGCCGGCGTCCACGATGGCGAGAAAGGAGCGCAGCTGGTCGGTGTCGAGCATCGGCTTCATCCATGCGATTTAGCGATTAAATCGCTTACAAACATTCGTTGGACCGATCAATCGTTAACGCGTACTTTCTTGGCGTTCGAGATTGAAATCGAAGCCGTTCCGCCGGCGCCTGCGTGGCGGAAGAGGGAATCGTCGGTAAACGGAGGCGAAGGATGCTGTCTCTCATGACACGACACGCTGTTTTGCACACCGCGGGCGCTTTGCGGCGGGCGCTGAATTGGCCGGCGCGGGTCGGCGCCGCCCGCCGCGCCATGAGCCAGCTCGCGCGCATGTCCGACTACGAGCTCCGCGATATCGGCCTCACCCGTCAGGACGTGGTCGATGTCAGCGCCCTGCCGCTTGACGAAGACCCGACCGCGCTCCTTGCGCGGCGCAGAGCCGCGGCCGCGGTCGACCGGCGGTTGCGATCAGACGACATCGCAGCTTGAGCCCGAAGGGCGTGCGCAGAAACGCACGCCCAAAGTCTCGCGAAGATACCCGCGTTTAACGAAAGTTCTGAGCGGGATGCGACGGCGCCGATTTGCATCCGCCGTCAGGAATCCGCCCTCCCCAAGGGCGACGAAACAGTCTAGGAAACGCTCCTCGGATTGTCGCCGCCCACCCGGAGGAGCCCCATGACTGCGCAGTCGGCCGTCGCAGGAATTCATGTCCATGCCCAGACGGGCGCCCGGCAGGCGGAAATCCTTACGCCCGAGGCGCTCGCTTTCCTCGCCGACCTTGCACGGTCGTTTCGACGGCCGCCGCCGCGAGCTGCTTGCGCGGCGAACGGCCCGGCAAAAGCTGTTCGACGCCGGGCAGTTGCCGCACTTCCTGACGGAGACCAAGGCTGTTCGCGACGGCGACTGGACCGTCGCCCCGATCCCGGCCGACCTCCTCGACCGGCGGGTCGAGATCACCGGACCCGGTCGACCGCAAGATGATCGTCAACGCGCTGAACTCCGGCGCCAAGGTGTTCATGGCGGATTTCGAGGACGCCACGTCCCCCGTGTTCGCCAACATGATCGAGGGCCAGGCCAATCTGAAGGACCGGTGGGAAGGCGCGTATCGACTTCACCGATCCGGCGAGCGGCAAGGCCTACAGTCTCAAGCCGAACCCGGCCGTTCTGATGGTGCGTCCCCGCGGCTGGCACCTGCCGGAGCGCCACGTGACCGTCGACGGCCAGGAGATCTCGGGCTCGCTGTTCGACTTCGGCCTCTATGGGCTTCCATTGCGCCAAGGCCCAGATGGCCAAGGGCGCGACGGTCGCCTTCTATCTGCCGAAAATGGAAAGCCACCTCGAAGCGCGGCTGTGGAACGAGGTCTTCTCGCATGCCGAACAGACGCTCGGCGTTCCGCACGGCTCGTTCAAGGCGACGGTGCTGATCGAGACGCTGCCGGCGGCGTTCGAGATGGACGAGATCCTCTACGAATTGCGCGACCACATCGTCGGCCTCAACTGCGGCCGCTGGGACTACATCTTCTCGTTCATCAAGCGGCTCGGGAAAAACGCCGCGTTCCTGACGCCCGACCGCTCGGTGATGACCATGGGGCAGGCGTTCCTCAACGCCTATTCGCTGCTGCTCATCAAGACCTGCCATCGCCGCGGCGCCTTCGCCATGGGCGGCATGGCGGCGCAGATTCCCGGTCAAGGGCGACGCCCACGCCAACGACGCGGCCTTCGCCAAAGTGCGCGCCGACAAGGAGCGCGAGGCGGCCAACGGCCACGACGGCACCTGGGTCGCCCACCCCGACCTTGTGCCGGTGGCCATGGAGGTTTTCGACCGGCTGATGCCGGGCCCGAACCAGCTTTCCGTGAAGCGCGAGGATGTCGACGTCACCGCCGCCGACCTCGTCGAGATGCACAAGGGCAAGCGCAGCGAAGAGGGCCTGCGCGAGAACATCCGCGTCGGCGTGCAATATATCGAGGCGTGGCTGCGCGGGCGCGGCGCCGTGCCGATCTATAATCTGATGGAAGACGCCGCGACCGCCGAAATCTCGCGCGCGCAGGTGTGGCAATGGATCCACCTGAAGGCCGGGCTCGACGACGGGCGCGAAGTGACGCCGGACATGTTCCGGACCGCGCTTCAAGGGCGAGATGGAGCGGGTCAAGGGCGAAGTCGGAGTTGAGGCCTACGGGGGCGGCCGTTTCCCCGAGGCGATCCAGCTTTTCTCGGACATGTCGCTCGCGAAGGAATTCGAGGAGTTTTTGACGCTGCCGGCCTACCGGCTGATCGACTGAGCGCCGGGCGCCGACACTGGCGCCGACCCGCAGTTCCTTCATCGCTTGCCGCAATGTGTCGGCGAGCGCGGTTGACTCCGACCCCTCTCGCCCGTATAGACGGCGCTGCTCCAGCGCGGCTTCGGCCGCGCTTTTGGTTTTCGCCTGGCGGCCGTCTCGGCCACCGGCGCCCCAAACCTCAAATCCGAGCGTTCGCCCGCGGCGCCGTGAAGGGGGTCGCGATTTCGGTCCACTGCAAAGAAGCCGGCCGCGCGGGATCCCCCGCGTAAGAGCCGGGCGGAACACGGAGAAAAACGATGTTCGCAGTCATCAAGACCGGCGGCAAGCAGTACACGGTCGCCGCCGACAAAGAGATCACCGTCATGTCGCTGCCCGGCGAAGCCGGCGCGCAGGTGGTCTTCAACGAGGTTCTGGCGCTGTTCGACGGCGAGACCAACACCATCGGCGCCCCGCATGTGGCGGGCGCGAGCGTCACCGGCGAGATCGTCGAGCAGGCCCGCGGGCCGAAGGTGTATCGCCTTCAAGAAGCGGCGCCGCAAGAATTCGAAGCGCAAGCGCGGCCACCGGCAGGACCTGACGATCGTCAAGATCACCGGCATCCAGCCGGGCGCCTGAGGCAAGCGTCGAACGAGCGGATTCCCTCGTTCGGTCTTTTGCGATATAAGGGTTTCAACTTCGCCGCCCTCGGGCGCGGCGCATCGGACAGGTTCGGAGCAGGACAATGGCTCACAAGAAGGCAGGCGGTTCGTCGCGCAACGGTCGCGACTCCGACGGCCGCCGTCTCGGCGTGAAGAAGTTCGGCGGCGAGCGCGTGCTCGCCGGCAACATCCTCGTGCGTCAGCGCGGAACGAAATTTCACGCCGGTCGCAATGTCGGCATGGGCACGGACCATACTCTTTTCGCCACCGCCGCACGGCGAAGTGTGTTTCGAGCTCAAAGGCGACGGCCGGCAATATGTAAGCGTACGAATTCAACAAGCAGCAGCAGAATAAAGCGGGGTCGATGACGAGAACCCCGCTTCGGCGACCAGCCCCCGCGGACGTTCTCGAAACCTCTCCAGAAGAAGCTTCGAGATGAGCATGAAAGGCGAAAGGCCTTTTCCTCCGTCCGGTAAGCCCGAGCTTACGAAGGGGATGCGGCCGCCGCGTCTCCTTCGTCGTTTAACGCCCCTTTTCGGGGCGGCGCAGCCGGAGCTTACATGTTTCCCGATCTTGCCAGAGACGATGTCTTCCGACTGGAGACGGCGCGGCTGTGGCTGCGCTGGCCGCGGGCCGCGGACGCCGCGATCGATCCACCGCTTCTGCTCGCTGTGGGAGGTCGCCCGCTATACGGCGCGAATCCCTCATCCCTATCCGCCGGGTTCGGCCGAGCGCTTCATCTACGCCGCGCGCGAGGGCAACGCCTCCGGGCGCGACCTGACGCTGGTGATGACCCCGAAGAAGGGCAAGCTCGACGCAATCGGCTCGATCAGTCTCGAATTGCGCGGCGGCGACCGGCTGACGCTCGGCTTCGTGCTCGCGCCGGAGCATTGGGGCAAGGGTCTGACGACCGAGGCGACCAGAGCGATGGTGAAGACGGGCTTCGGATTGACGGACGCCGTCGAGATCCTCGCCAACGTGCGGGTGGAGAACGATTCCTCTCGCCATGTCCTCGAAACCTGCGGCTTCGACGATCGCCTCGACGGGCCTGAAGGGCGCGCCGGCGCGCGGCGGGCTCGTCGAATGCCACACCTTCCGCCTGACCCGCGACGCCTGGACGGACTGGGCCGCCTCGCGGCGGCAGGCGCTCGACCAGGGCGGTTCGACCAGGCGCATTTGCACTCGGGACGACCGGCATGAAGTTTCTCGATCAGGCCCGGGTCTATATCCGCTCCGGCGACGGCGGCGCGGGCTGCGTCTCGTTCCGGCGCGAGAAGTTCATCGAGTTCGGCGGCCCGGACGGCGGCGACGGCGGCCGCGGCGGCGATGTCGTGGTCGAATGCGCCGCCGGCCTCAACACGCTGATCGACTTCCGCTACCAGCAGCATTTCAAGGCCAAGACCGGCATGCACGGCATGGGCCGCAACCGCGCCGGCGGCCGCGGCGCCGACGCCGTGCTGAAGGTCCCGGTCGGCACCCAGGTGTTCGACGAGGAGACCGGCGCGATGCTTGCCGACCTGACGACGGAGGGCGAGCGCGTCGTGGTCGCCCAGGGCGGCAACGGCGGCTTCGGCAACGCCCATTTCACCACCTCGACCAACCGCGCCCCGCGCCGCGCCAATCCGGGCCTGGAGGGGATCGAGCGAACGCTGGTCCTGCGCCTGAAGCTGATCGCCGACGCCGGCCTCGATCGGCCTGCCGAACGCCGGCAAATCGACCTTCCTCGCCGCCGTCTCGGCCGCCAAGCCGAAGATCGCCGACTACCCGTTCACCACGCTCCATCCCGGGCTCGGCGTGGTCAGGGTCGACGGGCGCGACTTCGTGCTCGCCGACATTCCCGGACTGATCGAAGGCGCGCACGAAGGTCACGGCCTCGGCGACCGCTTCCTCGGGCATGTCGAGCGCTGCGGCGCGCTGCGTCCATCTCGTCGACGCGACCGGGGCGAACGCCGGCGCGGACTATCGCACCATCCGGCGCGAGCTCGCGGCTTACGGCGAGGGGCTGGACGAGAAGCCCGAGATCGTCGCCCTCTCCAAGGTCGACGCCGTCGACGAGGAGACGCTTGCCGAGCCAGCTCGAGCGGCTGAAGCGCGTCGATCCGAAGCCATGGGCCCGCCGCGGCGTCCGGCGCCAGACGGGCGAAGCCTTTCCTGCTCTCGACGGCGACCCATAACGGCGTGACGGACGTTCTGCGCGCGGCGATGGCGGCGATCGAAACAGGAAGGGCCGAGGCGGCGGCGACCCTGACCGCGCCCGAGCCATGGACGCCGGTGTAGCCCGGCCTTCGATGGACAGGGGCGGCGGCGGCCCGGGCTGTTGCGCGCATTGATGAGCGCGGTTCAGCGCGGATAGAACGGCGCGGCAGGCCAAACACGCTGAGCGGAGGGCGAAACGATGGGCGCGAACGACGGGCATCCGGCGCTGACCAAGGGCGGCCCGGCCTCGGACGACCGGCGCGACGAGCGCGAACTGCCTCCGGCCGCGCGCCGCGCGCTCGCGGAAGCCGCGGCGCGACGCGCCAAAGGCGACGCAGAGCGGCCACGCGAATATGGCGGTCGCGGCGGCGAGGATCCGGTTCGCTACGGCGACTGGGAGGTCAAAGGCCTGGCTGTCGATTTCTGACGAACCCCGCGCCCCATGCGGCGCGCCGGCTGCAGCAGCCAGTCACGCTGGCGCCGCGGAGAGAAGACTCCGTCCGCTTGGGAACCGGGCGACGAGGCGGTTCGAGCTTGCCCAACGGGTGCCTGAGATAGACGCTCAGACGCGCGGCGAAAGCGTCCGGCGTCTCGGCGAATAGGCGCTCGAACTCGATCGCCGCGTGGCGCTTGAGCTTGTCTTGTTTCGTTTCAAGCCGCTCCGTCAGAACCGCGTGCGCTTCGGGCGAAAGGCCGCCGCGCTCCGAAGCAAAACGCTCGAGCGTGTGAAGATCGTTGAAATCGCCCAGCGTATCGCGCAAGGCGTTGAGCTCCTCGGATTGTGCGTTGAGCGCCGCGGGCCAGGCTGGAGAGAGCGCCGAGAGCTGGTAGCGCAGGTCGACAACGCGCGACCGCAAGGCATGCAGCGCCGCGGACTCTCCGCCCTCGAACGCAATTTGGCCGCGACGAAGACCTTGTCGGTAGGTGCGCGCGACCGCTTCCGCGATATCGCCGTCAGCAACGCGTCCGAGTTCCCATCCTTCCAGGCGCTTGGCGATCGCGCTCAGCTGGGCGCGCGAGGCGGCGGTGGCGAAACCGGTGTGCGCCCGCTTGGCGGCGGCGCGCTCGCGCTCGATCGCCGCTGTCGAGCGGCGCCGCGATATCCGCGGCAAGGGCGAGGCGACCGAGACGGTCCTCGATCACGTCGAGATCGCGCGCCAGGCCGACCCGGCGCCGTACGACCGCGAGCGCGGCAATCGTCACCCGCGCCGGTTCCCCGATGCTCGGCAGAAAGAGCCGCGCGAGCGCGCGCGATTCCTTTAGCGCCTTGCGTACGCCGTGAACCCGTTCCGGCGCGTCTTCGCCGCGGCCGGGAAAACGGGCCCCGGCCGAGGCGACCGACGACGCCAGCAGAGCGCGACAGTAGCCCGGCCAGAGGTCCGCAGGCATGCGCTCAGCCCGGCTGCCGGCCGAGCTGTCTCGCGCGCTCGCGCAACGCGAATTTCTGCACCTTGCCGGTGGACGTCTTCGGGATTTCCGCGAAGACGATCGTTCGCGGGCACTTGTAATGGGCGAGCCTCTGGCGGCACCAGGCGACAAGCTCCTCCGCGGTCGCTGTCTGCCCCGGCTTCATTTCGACGAAAGCGCACGGCGTCTCGCCCCACTTGTCGTCCGGCCGCGCGACGACTGCCGCGAGTTGCACGCCCGGATGCTCGAACAAGGCGTCCTCGACTTCGATCGAGGAAATGTTCTCGCCGCCGGATATGATGATGTCCTTCGAGCGGTCGCGCAACTGGACGTACCCGTCCGGGTGCTTCACCCCGAGATCCTGGGAATGGAACCAGCCGCCGGCGAAGGCTCTGTCGGTCGAGGCCTTGTTCTTGAGATAGCCTTTCATCACCACGTTGCCGCGGAACATCACCTCGCCCATGGTCTTTCCGTCCGCGGGCACGGGCGTCATGGTCTCGGGGTCGATCACGTCAAGGGCTTCGAGCGCGTGGTAGCGGACGCCCTGACGCGCCTTGAGATGAGCTTGTTCCTCGGCGTCGAGCGCGTTCCACTCGTCCTTCCAGTCGTTCACGACCGCTGGGCCGTAGACCTCGGTCAGTCCGTAGAGATGCGTAACCTCGAAGCCCGCCTCGCGCATCGCCTTCAGCACGGCGGCGGGCGGAGGCGCCGCAGCCGTGAAAAACCGCACCAGATGCGGCAGCGGCTGGCGTTCGCTGTCGCGGGCGTTGAGCAGGATCGACATGACGATCGGGGCGCCGCAGAGGTGGGTGACCTTATGCTCGGCGATGAGATCGATAGAGCGTCTTGGCGCGCACCTGCCGGAGGCAGACATGCACGCCCGCCTTGACGCTGATCGACCACGGAAAACACCAGCCGTTGCAATGGAACATCGGCAGAGTCCAAAGATAGACGGGGTGCCGGCCCATGTCGGCGGTGACGATGTTGCCCATCGCCAGGAGGCTCGCGCCGCGATGATGGTAGACGACGCCCTTGGGGTCGCCCGTGGTGCCCGACGTGTAGTTGAGAGCGATGGCGTCCCACTCGTCGAGCGGGAAACTCCGCTGATAGGCCTCGTCCCCCTCGGCCACGAAAGCCTCGTATTCCGTCTCGCCGATCCGCTCCCCGGGCCCGTCGTACTCGGGGTCGTCGTAATCGACGATCAGAGGGCGCGACCTTGGCGAGTTTGAGCGCCTCGGCAGCGATCCGCTGAAAACTCGCGGTCGATGATCAGCGCTTTCGCTTCGCCGTGGTCGAGCATGAAGGCGAGGGCCGCGGCGTCGAGACGGGTGTTGAGGGTATTGAGCACCGCCCCGCACATCGGGACGCCGTAATGGCACTCGAGCATCGCCGGGGTGTTGGCGAGCATCGCCGCGACGGTGTCGCCGCGAACGAAGCCCCGTTTCGCCAGCGCCGAGGCGAGCTTCTTCGACCGCGCGTGAAACTCGCGATAGTTGCGCCGGAGGGGGCCGTGCGCGATCGCCAGGCGCTCCGGGAACACCTCCGCGGCGCGCTCGAGGAAGGTAAGCGGAGTCAAGGGCTGGAAGTTCGCCGGGTTCCGATCGAGATCGCGTTCGTAGGAGGACTGAGACATCTTGTTCCTCTGACCCGGGTCCGAATTCGCCGGCGGCGGGAAGTCGGATGCGAGGTTGTTCGCCGCCATCATAACGTGCGAAGCGCGGTTGAGGAGGGGTTCGACACCCGCATCAACGAAAGGCGAATAAGCGGAACCCCAAGAAGGTCACAACCATCGCGACGCCCACGCCCACCGCAATGAAGAGCGGCAGGATCGCCGGCGTGACGGGGACTCCGACTGCCGGCGCAAGCTGCACGCAGACGGAATAGACCGCGAAGTTCACGGCGAGCCCAGCGGAGGCGATGAGCCAGTAGCGCGCGAACGCGCGCCAGAACGGCGCGCCCGAGCCGCGGAAGGTGATCGCGCGGTTGAGCAGGAAATTGACGATCGTCGCGACGATGAAACCGGGGGACGGGCGAGTTCCGGCGACAGGCCGAGGTAGCGCGCGCCAACATAGGTGATCCCCGCGTCGACGACGTAGCCGACGACGCCGACGAAGGCGAAGGCCTGGATCTGCATAACGATCCGACCGCGGCCAGCCGTTGCGGAGCCTATAGACGGCATGGGACTAGACGAGCGCCTGGAGAGCGTCATAGGTCAGCTTGACCCCGATCAGGAAGGTGAGGGCGAGAATGATCTTGTAGAACCGCTCCGCTTCGAACCGGCGCACCAGCCAGACACCGGCGAGGGTCGACAAAATCGCCAGGGGAAAGAGCGCCAGCGAGACCTTCATGTTTTCGCGGCTGAACTGACCCAGCAGAAAATAGGGCGGCACCTTGATCAGATTGACGGCGGCGAAGAACATCGTCGCCGTCCCGGCGAAGACGCGCGGCTTCAGGTTCTGGGGCAGGACATAGACCTGAAACGGCGGACCTCCGGCGTGGCTGATGAAGCTGGTGAATCCCGCGATCGATCCCCAGAAGACGCCGCCTGGAACGCCGGGCTTCTCGACCCGGCGAGACCGAGCCGGTCGCGCAGCAGCATGTAGAAGACGAAGACGATCGAGATCACGCCGACCGCAAGCCGGACCACATCCTCGCTGACGCGCGCGGCGAGCAGCCATGCCCGCCGCGATGCCGATCAACGAGGCGGGAATGAGGATGAAAAGGTTACGCGACGAAAAGTCGCGCCGGAACGCCCAGACGCCTACCCAGTCCCCCACGATCAGCACCGGCAGAATGATCGCCGCGGCCCGACCGGCGATATCGCCAGCGACAGCATCGGCATCGCCCAGCACGCTCAGCCCGGTGAACCCCCCTTTCGACAGGCCGAGAACGATCACGGCGGCAATCGCGACGAGATAGAAGTCGCAGTTCGCCCGGCATCGCCGCGCCCCACGCGTGCCCCCTGCCGAAAATGGCCTAAGCCGTTAGTGTTAGCGCACTGGCGTTGCGTTCAAACCCCGCGAGCGCGAAACTTGCGCCCACTCGAACGACCTCGGCGGCGATGGGAGCGAAACGAATGAGCGGCTACAGGCAGACCTATGATCAGTGGCGCGCCGATCCGCAAGCCTTTTGGGGCGAGGCTGCGCGAGAGATTTCCTGGATCAAGGCGCCCGAGCGGATCTTTGACGCCGAAGCGGGCGTCTACGGTCGGTGGTTTCCCGACGCGCGAGTAAACGCCTGCTACAACGCCATCGACCGGCATGTGGAAGGGGGACGCGGCGAGCAGGCAGCGATCTACTACGACAGCCCGGTGACCGGAACGAAGCGGACGATTTCCTACCGGGAGCTTCTCGACGAGACCGCGGCGCTCGCCGCCGTCCTGCAGGACCTCGGCGTCGTCGCAGGCGACCGCGTGCTGATCTACATGCCGATGATACCTGAGGCGATCGTCGGCATGCTCGCCTGCGCCCGCATCGGCGCCATCCATTCGGTGGTGTTCGGCGGCTTCGCGGCGAAAGAGGTGGCGACGCGCATCGACGACGCCGAGCCGAAGGTCATCCTGACCGCCAGCTGCGGGATCGAGCCCGGGCGGATCGTCGAATACAAGCCCCTGCTCGATCTTGCGATCGGCCTGTCCAAATCCAAGCCGAAGTCCGTGATCGTATACCAGCGCCCGCAGATCGAAGCGCGTATGAATCCGGACCGCGACCACGACTGGACGTCGCTGGTCGGCGCCGCCAGGGCCGCTGGCAAGCGAGCGCCCTGCGCCGATCTCGCCGCGACCGATCCGCTCTACATCCTCTATACCTCGGGAACCACAGGCGTCCCGAAGGGCGTGGTGCGCGACATCGGCGGCTATATCGTCGCGCTGAAGTGGACGATGTCGGGGATCTACAACGTCAAGCCCGGCGAAACCTACTGGTCCGCCTCCGACATCGGCTGGGTCGTCGGCCATTCGTATATCGTCTACGCGCCGCTGCTGCACGGCTGCACGACCGTCCTCTACGAAGGCAAGCCGATCGGCACGCCGGACGCGGGCGCGTTCTGGCGCGTCGTGGAGGAGTACAAGGTCACCGCCTTCTTCACGGCGCCGACCGCGCTGCGCGCTGTCCGCAAGGAGGACCCGCAGGCGGAGTACGTGAGGAAATACGACCTCAGCTCGATGCACACCCTGTTCCTCGCCGGAGAGAGGGCTGACCCGGACACCGTCGAGTGGGCGGAAAAGGTTCTCGACAAGCCAGTGGTCGACCACTGGTGGCAGACCGAAACCGGCTGGGCGATCGCAGCCAATCCCGTGGGCTTGGGCATCCTGCCGATCAAGCCCGGTTCGCCGACGGTGCCAATGCCCGGCTATCTGGTCGAGATTGTCGACGAAGCTTGTCACCCGATCCCGGTTGGCAAGATGGGCTCGATCGTGATCAAGCTGCCGCTGCCACCCGGCTGCCTGCCGACTCTCTACCGGCAGGACGAGCGCATGAGGGAGAGCTACCTCAAGGAGTTCCCCGGCTACTACAAGACCGCCGACGCCGGGACGATCGACGAGGACGGCTACCTCACCATCCTTGGCCGCACCGACGATATCATCAACGTCGCGGGCCATCGCCTGTCGACGGGCGGCATGGAGGAGGTGATCGCCCACCATCCGGACGTGGCCGAATGCGCCGTTCTCGGCGTCAAGGACGCTATCAAAGGCGAGCAGCCCTGCGGCTTCATCGTGCTGAAGTCCGGCGTCACGCGGCCGAACGAGGAGATCGAGAAGGAGGTCGTTAAGCTGGTCCGCGACAAGATCGGCCCGGTCGCGGCGTTCAAGATCGCCCTCGTCGTCAACCGCTTGCCGAAGACTCGCTCCGGCAAGATCCTTCGCGGCACGATGAAGAAGATCGCCGACCACGATACCTGGGCGACGCCGGCGACGATCGAGGACCCGAAGGTGCTCGACGAGATCAAGGAGGCGCTCGAGGCTCGCGTGGGGTAGCGCGGGCACAGACCTTGAAAAGGCGTCGGGGCCCGGCGCAACCGTTCAGGCGCCGCCCTGCAGCGCGGCGCGGATCGCGGTCAGTACGGTCTCGTCAAGCGCCTGCTTGCTGACATAACCGCACGCGCCGGCCAGCACCGCCCGTTCGTGGCAAACGGGTCGTAGTCCAGGGACATCAGGAGCATTGGCAGACTCGGATGGCGCCCGCGGATTTCCCCCGCCACGCCGAGACCGAGGCCGTCGGCCAGAGGCCGGCGACGACCAGGTCAACGCCGTCGGCCGCGATCGCGTCGAGCGCGGCCGGCTCGGTTTCCGCTTCGGCGCACACGCTCAGGTCGGACTCGTTGTCGATCAGGGCCGCGAGCCCTCGCCGCAGCAGGGGATGCGCGTCGACGATGAGGATGCGTCGCTTGGCCGGCGTCGCCTGCGGGGGCATAGGAGGGCGTCCTTTCCCAGCCGGGGTTAGACCTGGAACGCGGATTTGCGCGATGGCGCGTCGTTCGCCGGGAGGGGGAATCTTTGTTGGATCAGCGGGCCGGCTGAGCCGGGCGCCATCATTATGAGGATCGCAGGTTGGACGTCACGGCGCTCCGGCAGCCCAGCAGCCCAGCAGCCATACAAAAAACCGCGTCCACGATACAATCCACCATAGCTTAGCGTACGCCCGACGATTATCAACTCAGTTCTATGCTCACTTCGTGCATGTTTTTATAGGCGCCGAGACCAGTTGCCGACAGGACCCAATCGGTTACGCTATCACTGGCGGCGATCACAATGTAATGGCCGTGAACAACTGGATCGTGGACGATAGGAGCGGCCTCAAGGGAGGCGCGGAATCGAAGGAGGCCCAAAACCGATTCTTCATTTCCGCCTCCTGAGCTGGATCTATGGGTCGCGCCGCTCCGGCTCTTGCCCCTGCGGGTGGCGCCCGAATCCGATGGATGGGCTGAATCGCGGTCCTTTCAGGCGGCGACCGGCGCCGTAGCCTTTCTAACGCGTAGGCTCGCCTCGCTCAGCTTCCGCTCCAGTTCCTGGTCCGCAGGGACATCGCGCGCGGCCGCGCAGATCAGCCGGCGCTCGGGCGAGACGATCGCTTTCCATTGCAGCCGCCGTTCGACGCCGTCCTTGCCCCGGATGCTCGTCTCGAAGCCGGTCGGCGCGGCGAAGTCCGCGATCCTGCCCATTTCCGTGCGGATGGCGGGCCGGTCCTCGGGGTGGACGAAGTCGAGCAGGGTCGGAAGAGCAGATGAGCAGATCGTCGGCTCCCACCCAAGGCAGACCTCCCACGCCGCGTTTACGCGCTCCAGGCGGCCGTCCGGGCCGATAACGCACATGGGCTCATGCGAAAGAGCGAAGAAGAGCTTCATTTCTTCTTCGGCTGGCCGGATTGCGTTCAGGGGCCTGCGGACGCCGGCCTCGCTCTGACTGCGAACGGAACGCCCCCTTCCGGAAGGTCTCTAGTTCACATACCGCGGTCGGACGACCGTCCCTAACGGAACTGCACCCAAGCCGCCGCTACTCGTTAGTTGTAATGTGTTAGTAAACATCGTTACCGTCAATTGGAGAAACTGCCTGCGAGCTTGCGCTTCGTCTCTTCAATCCAGTTTCTTAGCGGCGCGAGCCTCGGACCCTGGGTCAGTCCGCCACAACCTCGACCGTGCGGCGCCTGAGCCCAGGCCGCGATGGCGACGGCGGTCGCGCCGTCCGCGGACCAGACGGGCGCGCCCGAATCGCCGGAACACGCGCCGGCGATACGGCCCTCGCGGTCGGCCGCCCAGATGAGGACAGTCGAGGCCGGTTCCCGGACGGCGAGAGTCACGGCGCGCAATCGCCCCCCCGACTTCCAGTCCCCCTCGCTCGTCGAGCCGAAGCCGGTCAGGATGACTGGGTCGCCGACGGCGGGCCCATTCCCTGAGGCCAGCGCGGCGCCCAAGAAGCGAGCGTCCAGGGGGCGGGCGGTCCTGATGAGCGCGACGTCGATCGACTCGGCGCGGGCCTGGACTGCGTCCGCGCGATAGCGCGGATGGGCGATGGCCGCCTCGACCGGAATGACGATCGGAGCGCCGGACGCGTCAAGGTAATAGACCGCCATGTCGCGGACCGGCCTCAGGCAATGGGCGGCCGTCAGAAGGGTTCGCTCGTCCAGCACCAGCGCGGAGCAAAACCCCGCTTCGCCCGGCGCCCGCATCAGCACCATCGCCACCCGGTCGGCGAACCGCTCGTCCGGCGCCGCCCCGACCAGGGCGCCGGCGGGCGTGGCCGTCGCCAAGAGAATCGAAGGCGCGAGACGGAGAAACAGGCGAGTAAGGCGCATGGCCGATCCTGCCCCGGTTTTGTCGGCCGTTCAAACGCTGCCAACGCCGTGTCCCCCGAACCGCCCCGTTCAGTTTGCATTCAGACGCCAAAGCGAAGATGGTGGGCAGCGTTCGGAAAAGGGGCTTCGTCGTCATGGCCGCGCTCGCCATTGTCAGTCGCGCCGCGGTCGTTTGCCTCGCGATGACCAGCGTCGCGGCGCGCGCGGCCGAGGCCGAAATCCACGCGGCTTCCCCCAAGCCCGTGTGCCTGAATGCAGCCGACACCCGCGACCAGGTGAAGGCGCACAAGCTGCTCGAACCCTATGCCGCGCTCAAGTTCGCCGCCCAGCAACGCAAGGCGGAGGCGCTTTCGGCCAAGCTCTGCGCCAACGGCGACGACTTCGTCTATGAGATCACGCTTCTCCACCACGACGGCCGGCTGATCCACGTTCAGATGGAGGCGGGGACCGGCAAACTGATCGCGCGGCCCCCGCATGAAGCGCATGAGACCAAAGACGCGCACGACACGCATGAGCAGCCCGCCCATGAGCAACCCCCCAAAGACTGAATAGGCCAGAGAAGAGCCCCTGCATGCGCCTGCTCGTTGTCGAAGACGATCGCGATCTCAACCGTCAGATTTCCTCGGCGCTCGAGGCGGCCGGCTACGCAGTCGACCGTGCGTTCGACGGCGAGGAGGGCTGGTTCCAGGGCGACACTGAGCCCTACGACGCAGTCGTGCTCGACATCGGCCTGCCCAAGCGGGACGGGATCTCGGTCCTGGAGGCCTGGCGTAAGGCGGGACGCACCATGCCGGTGCTGATCCTCACCGCGCGGGACCGCTGGAGCGACAAGGTGCAGGGCATCGACGCCGGCGCGGACGACTACGTCGCCAAACCGTTTCACATGGAGGAGGTTCTGGCTCGCATGCGGGCCCTCCTGCGCCGCGCCGCCGGTCACGCCTCGAGCGACCTCACGGTCGGTCCTGTGAGGCTCGATGCGCGCGCCGGCCGCGTCACCGTGAACGGCCAGCCGATCAAGCTCACCAGCCACGAGTACCGGCTCCTGTCCTATCTCATGCATCACGCGGGACGCATCATTTCGCGCACAGAAATCGTCGAGCACCTCTACGAGCAGGATTTCGACCGCGACTCGAACACGATCGAGGTGTTCATCGGCCGGCTGCGCAAGAAGCTCGGCGTCGACATCATCAAGACCGCGCGGGGTCTCGGCTATATCGTTGGAGCCGACGAAGCGACGACGACCGCGGCGCGGTAGACGGGCGAGCGCGACTTCTCAGCCCCGGCAGCCGGGCTCCCGCGTTTTATGCACCCAGAAGGTGTAAACCTTGCAGTCGCCGGCAGACACCGGTTCGTTCGCCGGGACCTTGTCTGCGACCGGCGGCAGCAGCTTGAGGTAGGCGACAATCGAGCGGATGTCTTCCTCGTCCCAATTTGAGAAGTGGTCCCAGGGCATGCCCTGCCAGTAGAGCGGCCGGCCGTCGCGCGAGACGCCGCTGCGGATCGCCCGCGCGATCTCGGCGTCGCTCCAGGCGCCGATCCCGGCCTCCCTGTCCGAGGAGATGTTGGGGATGAAGATCGTGCCGAAGCCGCCGCCGGCCGAGAAGGCGCCGTTGAGCTTGAAGCCGCCGGAACCGTCGTTAAAGTGGCAGAAGGCGCAGGACGCCACGGTGAAGAGGTACTGGCCGCGCCTGACCATGGCCGACCTTTCCGGGGGAAGTCCGCTGACGTCGGGCGTCGGAATGCTTCCGCTGGCGCCGTCGGCGACGCGATCGGGCGGCAGAAGGCTGATCGCCGGGGCCGTGTAGACGAACCACCCGACGCTCGCCAGGGCGAGCCCGACGATGGCGCCCGCCACGAGAATCCAGAGGCTGAGCGCCCACGTCAGCCCGGCCAAAGCGAGAATCGTAACCAGCGCCGCCGTCGCCTCCCCCGCCACGAGTTCGTCCTGAATCCGGTCTGGCGCGGGCTCGGGCGGGTTGGCGAAGCTCCCGTCGGCGTAGGTCAGCGTCGGCGGCGGGGCGGAGGGAAATCCTCCGCGGATCAGCTTCCGGGCAAAAGTCTCGACAAAGCCGTAGTGAAGCGGCGAGGGGATGGCGTTGTGAACCGGCGGCAGCGTCTTGAGATAAGCCCCGATCGCCTCCGCGTCGGGCACGCTGAAGCGATGCAGGTACATCCAGGGCATGCCCCAGAGATTGAGGGTCCGTCCATCGAGGCCGCGGCCGTCGCGGATCGCCGCGGCGATCTCTGCCACCGTGGCGCGGCCGAGGCCCGTCAAAGGGTCGGATGTCAGGTTCCGGCTGACGAATACGCCCTGCGGTAGGCCGCCGACTCGCATGCCGCCGGCGAGGTAGCGGTCCTCTCGGTAAATTCCGCCGGAATCGACTTCCGTGTGGCAGAGCCCGCACATTTCGGCGTGGACCAGATAGCGCCCACGCGCAACCGGATCGGGGTCTTCGGCAAGACCCTGAAGCTGACCTCCCGGCGCCCACGGCGCGACGCGCCGACTCGCGACAAGGTAGTTGACCAGATCCCAGCGCTGCCCCGCGTCCAGCGTTTCGGCGTAGGAGGGCATCGGCCCCGGCGCCAGCCCGGTCGTCAGGCGAAGCCAGATTTGCTCGGGCGCGGCGCCGCCGCGGAATGTCCACGGCGCGGTCAGATCGCGCGATACGACAGGATAGCCCTTCGCGTCTTCGAGGACCTCGCCGCCGCGGAGGTCGTCGCCGTGGCACGCGCCGCAGCCGGCGCCGGAGTAGACGGACTTGCCGCGCGCAATGCTCTCTTCGGTCGGCGCCGGCCTTGGCGGGACGGCGAGCGGCGAACCGCCACGCGCGAATGCGGGCGACATCGCCTTGATCGCGCCGACCAGGCCTCGGATCTGGTCCGGCGTGAGGATATCTTTCCACCCGGGCATACCGCTGTCGGCCAGTCCGTCCGCGATCGCCGCGGTAAGATCGTCGTCGCTCGGCGGGACCCCGGCTGGGGTCGACTTATATTTGTAGAGCCCCTGGGTGAAGTCCCGCGGACGCGGGATCATCGATGGCGCCGCCGGTCCGTTGCCTCGCCCGTCGGGACCGTGGCAAACCGCGCAATGCTCGAAATACAGCTTTTGCACGAGCGTGGCCTTCTCGGGCGCGCCCATGGCGGGCGGCCAGGGCATATCGGCATAGCGCGCCGGATCCGGCTTCCACAGGGACACCGGCGCGGTCATCGCCACGCGGACAAGAATCGAACGTCCCAGGTCCAGAAGGAGAAGGACCAGGATCGCCGCCAGCGCGATCCGTCCCCAGGGGAGCCGTCCAAAGATCATGGCGCACTCGCTGCTGCGGACGCTTTTGTCAGACGCGCAAAAGCAGTCACAAACACGTGGAGCCGATAAGCGCCAATAGCAAGGCGGATACGAAGGATCCGTGAAGGCCGGATCGAACCTTGCCTCGACCTCTTGGCCGAGACCCTTTCTCTTAAGGTTCAGCTCTTCCGCGCCGCGACGAATTCGGCCGTCGCCCTCAGGACGTCGCCGCCCTCGCCGAGGCCCGCCGCGTCGACCGCCGCCTTCGCCTTCGCGACGAGCGCCGCGAGCTCTCGACGCGCGCCCTCGAGTCCCAGCGCCGCGACGAGCGTCGCCTTGTGCCGGTCGGCGTCCTTGCCCGCGCGCTTGCCGAGCGTCGCCGTGTCGCCTTCGGCGTCGAGCAGGTCGTCGGCGATCTGGAACGCCGCGCCGATCGCCGCGCCGTAGGCGGAAAGCGCGGCGAAAGCCGCGCGCCGGCGCCGGCGAGCCGGGCGCCGGCCTCGACGCTGAACCGTATCAGCGCGCCGGTCTTCATCGCCTGCAGCCGCGCGATCGCTTCGGTCGACAGCGGCGACGCCGACGTCTCGGCGGCGATGTCGAGCATCTGGCCGCCGACCATGCCGGCGAGGCCCGCCGCGCGGGCGAGGCCGGCGCAAAGCGCGGCGCGCGTCTCGGCGTTCGCGTCGGTGTCCGGATCGGCCAGGATCTCGAAGGCGAGCGTCTGCAGCGCGTCGCCCGCGAGGATCGCGGTCGCTTCGTCGAAGGCGCGATGGGCGGTCGGCCGGCCGCGCCGGAGATCGTCGTCGTCCATCGCCGGCAGATCGTCGTGAATCAGCGAATAGGCGTGCAGGCACTCGATCGCCGGCGCGCGGCGCGGACCGGCCCGCCGTCGCTGCGCCCGAGCGCGCGCGCCGTCTCGATGACCAGGAAGGCCCGCAACCGCTTGCCGCCGCCGAGCGTCGAATAGCGCATGGCCTCGAGGAGCCGGCGTGGCCGCGCCGGCTCGCCCGGCCTCGCCTCGAACGCGAGCAGCCGCATCGAGTTCGCCCTCGACCGCCGCGGCGGCGGCCGCGAGCCGCGCCTGGAACGTCGCTCTCGTCCATCGCAGCTAGACGCCATAGTCCGCCGGGTCGAACACGCGCTTGGTCGAGCAGAACTCGCAGGTCACGCCGATCATTCCGTCGTCGCCGATCATGTGCCTGACCTCTTCCGGCGGGAAGCTGCGCAGCATCGCGTCGACCCCTTCGGCCGAGCAGCGGCAGACGGCGGCCAGCGGCGGTCGGCTCGAACACGCGCACGCCGCGTTCGTTGAACAGGCGATAAAGCAGCCGCTCGCCCGACAGCGTCGGATCGATCAGCTCATGCGCCTCGGTCGTCGCCGCCAGGGCCTGGGCCTCCGTCCAGGCGTCGTCCTCATCGACCCGGTGCGGTTCGATCCCCTCCGGCGCGTCGCCGGGATGGAAATCGGCGCGGCGGCCCGGGCCCGGCGGCCGGCAGATACTGCACGATCAGGCCGCCCGCCCGCCAGGCTCGGCCTTCGGGCGTGAGCGTCTCGCCGACCGCGAGCCGCACCAGCGTCGGAATTTGCTCGGAGCGCTCGAAATAGTGATGCGCCGCGTCTTCCAGCCCCTGACTTTCCAGAGCGACGACGCCCTGATAGCGGGTCATGTCGCCGCCGGGATCGATGGTGAAGGCGAGATGACCTCGACCGAGGAGATCCTCGCCCGAAGCGGCGCGCTGCGACCCTCTGCTCGTCGAATCGCGCCAGGGCGCGAAAATTCGACGGCGCGTCGAAATCGACGAGCAGCATGGAGACCGGCCCGTCGCTCTTGGTCTGCAACTGGAAGCGGCCTTCGAGCTTCAGCGTCGAGCCGAGCAGCGCTGCGAGCGTCACCGCCTCGGCGACCAGCCTCGACACCGGCTCCGGATAGGCATGGCGCTTGAGCAGATAGTCGATCGCCGGCCCGAGCCGCACCAGACGGCCGCGCGTGCTGAGCGTCTCGACCGCGAACGGCAGCACGATGTCGTCGACGACCTTGGCCGAGGCCGAACGTTCGCGCGCGCTCACGGGTCGACCCCGAGACACCAGGCGAGCACGCCCTTTTGCGCGTGCAGTCGGTTTTCCGCTTCGTCCCATACCGCGGACTGCGGGCCGTCGATCACCTCGTCGGTCACCTCCTCGCCGCGATGGGCGGGCAGGCAGTGCATGAAGATCGCGTCCGAAGCGGCGGCCCGCATCAGGCCGGCGTTGACCTGATACGGCTGAAGCAGATTATGCCGGCGCCCTTCGTCCTCGTCGCCCATCGAGACCCAGCAGTCGGAGATCGACCGCAGAAGCGTCCTTGACCGCGGCCTCCGGATCCTCGCCGAGCGGATACGGGCGCCGGCAGCGCGGGCCGCGGCGATCCGCTCGGCCGAGGGCTGCAGCTCGCGCGGGCAGGCGATGTCGAGGGTGAAGTCGAAGCGCGCCGACGCGTCGATCCAGGACGAGAGCACGTTGTTGTAGTCGCCGCTCCAGGCGATCTTGCGGCCGCGGATCGGGCCCTTCCGTTCCTCGAAGGTCAGGATGTCGGCCATCACCTGGCAGGGATGCGATTGCTTGGTCAGCCCGTTGATCACCGGCACGGTCGCGCTGCGCGGCCATTTCGAACAGGTCTTCCTGGCTCAGGATGCGGGCGACGATCGCTTCGACGTAGCGCGACAGCACGCGGGCGGTGTCGGCGATGGTCTCGCCGCGGCCGAGCTGCATCTCGGCGCCGGTCAGCATGATGGTCTCGCCGCCGAGTTCGCGCATGCCGACGTCGAACGAGACGCGCGTGCGGGTCGAGGGGCGGTCGAAGATCATCGCCAGCGTCTTGCCGGCGAGCGGACGCCACTCGGACGTGACGCCCTTGACCCGGCCTCCGCTTGATCCGGCTGGACATGTCGAGGATGCGGCGAAGCTCGCCGGCCGAAAGGTCGAGGAGACCGAGAAAATGCCGCGGAGCGGCCTGGACGGCTGCGTTCATGCGTATCGTCAATTGATCGCGACGGTGAGGCGTTCCTCGACCGCGGCGCAGGCGGCGTCGAGCCGCCGGACTCCCTCGGCGATCTCCTCGGCGGAGACGACGAGCGGCGGGATGATGCGCACGACATTGTCGCCGGCCGGAATGACCAGGAGCTTCTCCGCGAGGCCGGCCGTGGCGAAGTCGCCCGGGGGAACCTTGAGTTTCAGGCCGACCATCAGGCCCTCGCCGCGCACCTCCTCGATGACGCTCGGCGTGTCGGTCCTTGAGTTCGGCGAGACGCTGCCTGAGCAGGAGGCCAAGCTCGGCGACGCGATCGAGGAACCCGGGGCGAGCACGATGTCGAGCGTCGCGTTGCCGATCGCCATGGCGAGCGGATTGCCGCCGAACGTCGTGCCGTGCACGCCGACGGTGAGGCCGCGCGCGGCATCGGCGGTGGCGAGGCAGGCGGACATCGGAAACCCGCCGCCGATGCCCTTGGCGGAGGTGAGAATGTCGGGATGGACGCCTGCGTGCTCGTAGGCGAAGAATCGTCCGGTACGGCCGACGCCGGTCTGAACCTCGTCGAAGATCAGCAGGAGCTCGCGCCGGTCGCAGATTTCGCGCAAGCCCCGCAGGAAAGCAGGCGGGATCGCGCGGACGCCGCCCTCGCCCTGGATCGGCTCGATCAGGATGGCGGCGGTCTCCGGTCCGATCGCGGCTTCGACCGCCTCGAGATCCCCGATCGGGATCTGGTCGAAGCCCTCGACCTTCGGCCCGAAGCCTTCAAGGTACTTCTTCTGGCCGCCGGCGGCGATGGTCGCGAGCGTGCGGCCGTGGAAGGCGCCCTCGAAGGTCAGCACGCGATAGCGCTCGGGATGGCCGCCGACCCACTGGCGCCGACGCGCCATCTTGATCGCCGCCTCGTTCGCCTCTGCGCCGGAATTGGTGAAGAACACGAGGTCGGCGAAGGTGGCGTCGGCGAGACGCCGCGCGAACCGCTCGCCCTCGGGGTTCTGGTAGAGGTTCGAGACATGCCAGAGCTTCGAGCCCTGACGGGTCAGTGTCTCGACCATGTGGGGATGGGCGTGTCCCACGGAGGTCACCGCGATGCCAGCCCCGAAGTCGAGGTAGCGATCGCCGGTGGTCGAAACGAGCCAGCATCCCTCGCCGCGCTCGAAGGCGACGTTTGCGCGCGCGTAGGTCGGAACGATCGCAGAAGTCGCCTGAACGGAATCCACGTCACGAACTCCTTGTCCTGTTTCGTCGGTTCAACGGCTCGGACGGAACGCCAAATAAAAACGCCGCCCCGCTGGGGCGGCCGCCGACGACACGGCGTAAATATAGCGGAAGCGCCTGGATTTGGTCAAATGAAGGTCGGGCGCGCCGCAACTTGCCTCGACCCGCGGGCCCTGTCCCGCGAGCGTTAAGGCGTTGACCCGACTCAGGCAATCGCTTGCGGGTGGCCGCGCATGACGAGCTTCGATGTCAAGAGCTGTTGAAAAGCCGGTCCTTGCAGGCGCCCCGACTCTTGCGCGCGATTCAACGACTAGTGTAGCCTTCTCATCGATGACCACGAGATATCGTGGTGATGGCTTCAAAAAGCGTGACGGTTCGCGTTTCGCCCGACGTCGTGGGTCGTCGGGCGGCGGTGCCGGATTCTGTGGAGGGCCGGTATTTTGACGATGGTATTGACGAACGAGGCGACAATGTCTTGGACGGACGAACGAGTGGAACTGCTTCGGCAGGCCTGGATGGACGGAAAGAGCGCCAGCCAGATTGCAAACCTCCTCGGCCATGGGCTGACGCGCAACGCCGTGATCGGGAAGGTTCACCGCCTTGGCCTCGCAGGCCGGGTCAAATCCCCGAACTCCTCCGGGGCGCACGCGCCGCCTTCCCAGACCCAGCACAGCGCCCGAGCGGCGGCCGCGCCGCGCGCCGCGCCGCAGTCCGCTGCGCGCATGGTCCGCGGAGCGACCGCACTGGCGATCCAGCCGCAGACGCTGACCGAGACCCGGCCGCAGGAGATCGAGAGCGTCGTGCTTCCTATGTCGGTCAGAGTCACCATCGTCGAACTCAAGGAGGCCATGTGCCGCTGGCCGCTCGGCGATCCGACCAGCCCGGAGTTTCGCTATTGCGGCTCGCAGACCCATGTCGGACCCTACTGCGCCTATCACGGCGGCCTCGCCTATCAGCCGAGCGACGCTCGCCGGCGCGAACGGGATCGCGAACGCCGCCTCGCGCTGCGGTGACGACGCGGCTCCAAAGCCCAAGAGCGCGGGACGGTTGCTAAGGCCGGTATCCGCTTTCGCATCCGGCTTTGAGCGGTGTCACGCCTTGCCGAACGTCTCGTCGAAGGCGTAGCCGGTTCCGCGCACGGTTCGGATCGGGTCGCGCTCCCGCCCGCGCGACAGCGCCTTGCGGAGCCGACCGACATGCACGTCGACCGTGCGTTCGTCGATCTCGGCCGCTTGTCCCCAGACTCCGTCGAGCAGTTGCGCGCGGGTGAACACGCGGCCGGGCTTCTCCAGCAAGTACTCGAGCAGCCGGAATTCGGTTGGTCCGAGATGAATATCCCGGTTGCCGCGCCGGACCCGCCGGGTCTCCCGATCGAGGTCGAGATCGCCGGCGGCGAGACGGTCGGCGATCCGCTCGGGGCGGCTCCGCCGCAAGAGCGCGCGCACGCGCGCCATCAGTTCCGGCACCGAGAACGGCTTGACCACGTAATCGTCCGCGCCGACCGACAGGCCGCGCACCCGCTCCCCCTCTTCGCCGCGCGCCGTCACCATGATCACGGGCAGCGTACGCGTATTCTCCCGCGCCCTCAGCCTGCGGCAGATTTCCAGGCCCGAGACGCCTGGAAGCATCCAGTCGAGGATGACGAGGTCGGGCGGGTCTTCCGCCAGACGCAGCTCCGCTTCGTCGCCGCGCTCCACGCTTTCGACAACGTAGCCCTCCGACCTCCAGATTGTAGGAGAGCAGCACCGCGAGATCGGATTCGTCCTCGACCACCAGTATGCGCGGAGCCGACGCCGCGCCGGCGCGGACGTTCTCCTTGCGCGCCTGATTCATTCGTCGTCCCCGGCGGCTTCGACTTCGATATCGGTCTCCTGCCGCCCGCGCGGGCGCTCGGACGGCATCGTCTGGCCGGTGACCAGATAGACGACGGTCTCGGCGATATTGGTGGCGTGGTCGCCGATCCGCTCGATGTTCTTCGAGCAGAACAGCATGTGGGCGCAGAACGAGATGTTGCGCGGGTCCTCCATCATGTGGGTCAGGAGGTCGCGAAACACCGAGTCTTCGAGGGCGTCGAGGTCGACGTCGCGCTCCCACACTTCGCGCGCCCGCTCGGCGTCGCGCTGCGCGTAGGCGTCGAGCACGTCCTTCAGGAGTTCGGTCGCGACCTCGTTCATGTGCCGCAAGCCGACGATCGCGCGGGGGACCCGGGATTCGACGCCGATCTTGATCGCGCGCTTGGCGATGTTCTTGGCGAGGTCCCCGACCCGCTCCAGATCGCCCGCGACGCGAATTACGCCGATCAGTTCCCGGAGATCGACCGCCACGGGTTGGCGACGCGCGATCGTCATCACCGCGAGATCCTCGATCTCGCGCTGCAGCGCGTCGAGACGGGGATCGGCGGCGACGACCTGATGCGCAAGCACGGTGTCGGCGTTGGCGAGCGCGTCGACCGCGTCCACCACCATCTTTTCGGCGACGCCGCCCATTTCGGCGATCAGACGCTCGAGCGTATCGAGCTCTCTGTCGTAGGCTCTGACGGTATGTTCGACCACGACGTGTGCTCCCTCAGCCGAACCGGCCGGTGACGTAATCCTGAGTGCGCTTGTCGCGCGGCGAAGTGAAGACGGCGTCGGTCTCGTTGAACTCGATCATCTCGCCCAGATACATGAAGGCCGTGTAGTGCGACACGCGCGCGGCCTGCTGCATGTTGTGGGTCACGATGGCGATCGTGTACTCGCCCGACAGTTCGTCCAGCAGTTCCTCGATCTTGGCGGTGGAGATCGGATCGAGCGCCGAGGTCGGCTCGTCGAACAGGATCACTTCCGGAGCAATCGCGACGGTTCGAGCGATGCAAAGGCGCTGCTGCTGCCCGCCGGAGAGGCTGAGGCCGTTGGCGTTCAGCTTGTCCTTGACTTCGCCCCAAAGCGCGGTCCGCTTGAGCGACGATTCGACGCGCGCGTCCATCTCCGACTTGGGAAGCTTTTCGTAAAGGCGGACGCCGAAGGCGATGTTCTCGTAGATCGTCATCGGAAACGGGGTCGGCTTCTGGAACACCATGCCGACGCGCGAGCGCAGGAGATTGAGATCGAGGTCTTTCGACAGAATGTTCTCGCCGTCGAGCAGAACCTCGCCTTCCGCCCGCTGGCCGGGATAGAGGTCGTACATGCGGTTCAGCACGCGCAGAAGCGTCGACTTGCCGCAGCCCGAAGGACCGATGAATGCCGTCACCTGGCCTTCATGAAGGGACAGGGTGACGTCCTTGAGCGCCTTCGACTGTCCGTAGAAGAAGTCGAGACCGCGGATGACGACCTTGTCCTTGGACGCGTTCGGCGCCTTCGCGGGCCTCGGGGCGCTCGTGGCGTTGTTCATGTGCGAAAACCCTTTGTCTTACTTTTGTGTTGTCGAGGCGGACAGCACGCGGGCCATGACGCTGAGCGCCAGGACGGCGAAGGTGAGGATGAGCGCGCCCGTCCAGGCGAGCTTCTGCTGTTCGGCGTAAGGGCTGCGCGCGAATTCGTAGATGATCAGCGGAAGGCTCGACATCGGCCCGCGCGGATCGAGGGTGAAGAGCGAATTGCCGAGCGCTGTGAAGATCAGCGGCGCCGTCTCGCCGGTCATTCGGGCGATCGCCAGAAGGATCCCGGTGATGATGCCCGAGCGAACCGCCTTGTAAGCGATGTGACGGATCACGAGAGAACGGGGCATCCCCAGCGCCGAGGCCGCCTCGCGCAGCGTATCCGGCACGAGGTTGAGCATGTCCTCGGTTGTCCGCACCATGATCGGCGCGCCGAGAACCGCCAGCGCGACGCCGCCGGCCAGCGCCGAGAAGTGTCCGACGGGCACGACCAGCAGTTCGTAGATGAAGAGACCGACCACGATCGACGGCGCGCTGAGCAGAATGTCGTTGATGAAGCGCACGACGACCGCGAAGCGGGCGTTCCGCCCGTATTCGGCCAGGTAGGTTCCCGCCAGAATGCCGAGCGGCGCGCCGATCGCGAGGCCGATTACCGTCGTGATGATACTGCCGACGATCGAATTCAGGAGACCGCCGACCACGCCGGGCGGAGCGGTGTTCTTGGTGAACACGTCGAGCGACAAGCCGCCGAAACCATTCCACAGCAAGGTGGCCAGGATGATCACCAACATGCTGAGGCCGAGGGCCGTCGCCGCGTAGGCGAGGGTCGTCCAGATGGCGTTGCGGCGCTTGCGTCCGGAATAGAGGTCCGCCATCGACTTAAGCCTTCAACTCGAGGCGCGCCAGCATCCAGCGCGCGGCAGCAAGAACGATGAACGTGATGACGAACAGGATGAAGCCTAGGGCCAGCAGCGACGAGGTGAACAGACCCGGGTCCGCGTCGGCGAACTGGTTGGCGATCATCGCCGAGATCGTCGTGCCCTGCGCGAGGATCGACGTCTGGATCTTGGTCGCGTTGCCGATGACGAACGTGACCGCCATCGTCTCGCCGAGCGCGCGGCCGAGCGCAAGCATCACGCCGCCGATCACGCCGACTCGCGTATAGGGAATGACGATGTTGCCGACGACCTCGAAGGTCGTCGCTCCGACCCCGTACGCCGCCTCCTTCAGGACAGTCGGGACCGTGTCGAACACGTCGCGCGACACCGCGGTGATGAAGGGCAGGATCATCAGCGCGAGCACAAGTCCGGCGGTCAGAACGCCGTAGCCGAAGGGCGGCCCCTGGAAGAGGAAGCCGATCCCCGGGATATTGCCGAGCGTGGCGATCAGGAACGGCTGAATGTAGGACTGCATCACCGGCCGGAAATAGTAGACGCCCCAGATGCCGTAGATGATAGAGGGAATGCCGGCGAGCAGCTCGATGGCGACGCCGATCGGGCGCCGCAACGGCAGCCAGCAGAGTTCGGTCAGGAAGACAGAGATGCCCAAACCGACGGGAACGGCGATCAGCATGGCGATCACCGAGGTGACGAGCGTTCCGTAGATCGCGGTCGCAGCTCCGAACTTTTCCTTCGGCGGGCTCCAGGCGTCGGAGAAGAAGAAATTAATTCCGAACTCGCGGAAAGCGGGCCACGCGCCGAGGAACAGCGAAATCGCGACCCCCAGAAGCAGGACGAGCACGATCGTCGCCGCGGCAAATGTCATCAAGCGAAAGCCGCTGTCGGAGAATTTCAGCCGCCCGAGAGCGCGCGCGCGATCCATCGCGGAAGAATGCGTGCGGCTCGGGGTTTCAATTGCGGTTGCCGTCATTGTCGCTTCAACATTCGTGCCGGGGTTGGGAACTTCGAGTGCGGAAAGCGGGGGCGAACGGGCGCGCTCGCCCCCGAACTGGGCTCACTGCAGCTTGATGTCCTTCGCCCACATCGCCTCGACGAGCTTGACGACGTTGTCGGGCATCGGGATGTAGTCGAGATCCTCAGCCATCTTGTCGCCCTTCTCGTAGGCCCACTTGAAGAAGTTGATCGCGTCGTTCGCAGCGGCTTTGTTCGGCGGATCCTTGGGCATCAGAATAAATGTGGCGGCGGTCATCGGCCACGACTTGTCGCCCGGCTGATTGGCCAGGATCAGGTAGAAGCCCGGCGCGTGGGCCCAGTCGGCATTGGCGGCCGCGGCCTGGAAGGCTTCCATGGTCGGGGCGACCACCTTGCCCGCCTTGTTGGCCATGGCGGCGTAGGTCAGCTTGTTCTGATCGGCGTAGGCGTATTCGACGTAGCCGATCGCGCCCTTGGTGGTGGCGACGTTGTTGGCGACGCCGTCGTTGCCCTTGGCGCCGATGCCGCCCGGCCAGTCGACGGTCGTGGCGACGCCGACCTTGTCCTTCCACTCCGGCGAGACTTCGCCGAGATAGTAGGTGAAGTTGAAGGTCGTGCCCGAGCCGTCGGCGCGGTGGATCGGCACGATCGGCAGATTGGGCAGGTCGAGCTTCGGATTGAGCGTCTTGAGCGCGGGATCGTTCCAGGTGGTGATCTTGCCCAGATAGATCTGCGCGAGCGTCGGGCCGTCGATGACGATGTCGCCCGGCTTCACGCCGGGGAGATTGACGACCGCGACGATGCCGCCCATCACCATCGGCCATTGCGCGAGGCCGGCCTTTTCGAGTTCGGCGGGCTCCAGCGGCGCGTCGGTCGCGCCGAACGTCACCGTCTTGGCCTTGATCTGCTTGATGCCGGCGCCCGAGCCGATCGACTGATAGTTCAGGCCGTTGCCGGTGTCCTTCTTGTAGGAGTCGGCCCACTTGGCGTAGATCGGGAAGGGGAAGGTCGCGCCGGCGCCGGAGATGTCAGCGGCCGAGGCCATGCTGACGCCGGCGGCGATCACGGCCGCGGTAAGGATGGATTTCATGAACATTACTGGCTCTCCGACAGACCGGATAGGTCAGGCCGCGGGCTTCCCCCGCGGTTCGGCGGCTTGCGAACGCCGCGCGCTACCTCTACGCCGTCAACAGCAGTCTTATATGACGCTGCGGCATCGTTTTGTGACAGGTTAGTGTGCTGAATTTGTTCGATGTTTAGTGCATCGGCTGCGGAATGGCGCTGAGCCTCGTGACAGCTTTCGGACGGCCGGCGCGGCCCGTCTGCAGTCGCCGCGCAGGCTTTCACTTTCGCTTGACGTGGAGGGGCACGCTCGCGACGAAAGTCGAGCCTTGATTGATGCGGCTCGCGATGCTCAGCTTGCCGCGGTGGCGCGTCAGAATGTGCTTGACGATGGCGAGGCCCAGCCCGGTGCCGTTGCGCGCCCGGCTCTGCGTCGCGTCGACCCGGTAGAAGCGCTCGGTCAGACGCGGCAGATGCTCGGGCGCGATGCCGCGTCCGTAGTCGCGCACCGTCAGCGACCGCCTCCTTCTCGGTCGTGGCGACCGAGACCTCGACGAGCCCGGCGTCGGCGTCGGGCCGCACGCCGTACTTGATGGCGTTCTCGATCAGGTTCTCCGCGACGCGCAGCAGTTCGTCGCGGTCGCCTTTCACCAGAACGGGCTCGGGCGCGCTGAACCGGATTTCCGCTCCCAGCTCCTCCGCCATCGGCGACAGCGAGTCGACGACGCCGCGGACCGTCTGGGCGAGATCGATCGACCGTCTCCGGCCGAAGGTGCTGCTTCTGCTCGATGCGCGACAGCGACAGCAGGTCCTCGATCAGCCGGGCCATCCGTCGCCCCTGATCGCGCATGATGACGAGGAAGCGGTCGCGCGCCTTCTCGTCGTCGCGCGCCGATCCCTGCAGGGTCTCGATAAAGCCGAGGAGCGAGGCGAGCGGCGTGCGCAGCTCGTGGCTGGCGTTGGCGATGAAGTCGACCCGCATGCGCTCGACCCGCCGGATTTCGGTCAGGTCGCGCAGCGTCACCAGCGCCGCCTCGACTTCGCCGTCCGGCGACGGCAGCGGCGCGACGCAGACGTCGAACAGCCGCTCGACCGGAACGCGCTCGATCCATTGCACGGTCTCGGCTTCCCCGCTGGCCATCACCCGGCGGTAGGCGTCGACCACGTCCGGGGCCCTGAGCGCGAGGACCAGCGGATCGCCGAGCTTCAGCACGGAGAGGAGGTCCAGCGCCGGCTGGTTGGCCACCGCGACGCGGCCGTCGGCGCCGACGATCAGCGCCGCGTCCGGCATCGCCGCGACGATCTGGGCCGCGAACGGCGATTGGATCAGGTCGGCGAGGGGTATGGCTCCGGGACCGGTCATGCTCGGCTCCGCTCATTCGTCGGACGCCGCCGACATGGCCTCGCGGATGGAGCGCCATCGCCGCGACGCCTCCGCGCCGCCGAGCAGCGCCATCGCGGCGACGAAAGGCACGATGTAATAGATGCCGCGGAACAGCAGGAGCGAGGCGAGCAAGGCGTCGACGTCGCCGCCGACCGCCTGCAGAATGGTCGCCTCGAACACGCCGAGCCCTCCCGGCGAGTGGCTGGCGATTCCGAGCATCGCGGCGAATGAATAGACCGTGGCGAAGGTCGGAAAGCCGATCGCGGCGTCCCTGGGCAGCAGAACGTACAGCGCCGCCGAAGCCGAGCAGACGTCGATCACGCCGAGCGCCATCTGTCCCATCGTCAGCAACGGCCCCGGCAGCTTGAAATTGCCGACGATCGGCGCGCGGCGCCAGCTGCAGGACGCCGACCCAGACGAGGTAGAGAACGAGCAGGCCGATCGCCGAGAGCCCGATCAGCTGGTTCGCGAGCGGGTGGAAGTGGTCGATCTCGGCGACCGCGCCGGAGCTGGACATGAAGCCGACGCCGACGATGAGCCCCATGCCGAGCCAGAAGGTTATGCCGGCGACGATCGTCAGGCTGGCGATGTTCCCGGCCGTGAGCCCGGCCGGCGAATAGAGCCAGTAGCGGACCGCCCCGCCGGTCACCAGCGGGAAATCCGAGCGTGAACGAGACCGCATAGCTGGCGAAGGAGGCGAGCGCGGTCAGCCGGTAGGGCACCTTGACCCGGAGATGGCGCAGCGCCAGGCCGTCGTAGCCGGTCAGCGCCAGATAGCTCAGCGCGGTGAAGCCGAAGGCCATCAGGATCTGGTCGCCGCCGGTCGCGGCGAACGCCGCCCTGAACTTGGCGGGGTCGATGCGCATCAGCGTGCGCGCGAAGATCGTCAGCGAGATGGCGATGATCAGCAAGCTCGCCGCCAGGCCGAGCCGCCGCAGCGCCTTTCGATGACGCTGGATGCCGACCACAAGCCGAGCCGCGAAACTCGGCGGTTCCGGGGGAGGCGGCGCGCTGCCCGGCGCCCAGTTCGAGGCCGGGCGTCGTTCCTGCACCTGAGCCATGCCTTGTTCCTTTGGAGCCGGGGCCGGCTATAGGGCCTGCACCAGAGCGGCGCAAGCTTCAGACGACATGCCCGCCGGGTACAATGGTCGAGGCTTTCGGACGGCAAAACGCGGCGACGCGACCCGCGTTCCGCTTGAAGGCGGCCGCCGTCCGCTCCCGTCGTGGCCACGGGCGCGACGAGCGGCTACGGTAGGGCCGATTTCGGAAGGAGGCTCGGTTGAGCGACAAACGGCAGCGCGTTCTCGTGGTCGGGCTCGGCACGATGGGAACGAGCCACGCCCGCGCCTACCAGGCGATCGACGGTTTCGAACTCGTGGGCCTATGCACCCGTAACGCCGCCGGACGTCAGGATCTCGACAAGGCCTTCGCCGGCGTGCCCCGCTTCGACGATCTCGGCGAGGCGCTTGCCGCGCTGAGACCCGACGCGGTCGCAATCGCCGCCTACACCGAGCATCACGCCCCGATGGCGCTCCGCGCCCTCGAAGCCGGCGCGCATGTGTTCTGCGAGAAGCCGCTCGCCGACACGCTCGCTGCGGCCGAGACGATCGTCGCCGCGGCGCGGGCGGCCAAAAAGGCGCTGCTGGTCGGCTACATTCTGCGTGTGCACCCGTCGTGGACCCGCTTCGTCGAAATCGGCCGCACGCTCGGCAAGCCGCTGGTCATGCGGATGAACCTCAACCAGCAGTCGTCCGGCTCGTTCTGGGAGGTGCACAAGAATCTGATGAAGTCGACCTCCCCGATCGTGGACTGCGGCGTGCATTATGTCGACGTCATGTGCCAGGCGACACGGGCCAAGCCGGTTCTGGTGCATGCGGTCGGGGCGCGGCTCACCGACGAGATCGCCCCGGGCATGGTCAACTACGGCCATCTCCACATCGCCTTCGACGACGGCTCGGTCGGCTGGTACGAGGCCGGCTGGGGGCCGATGATGAGCGAGACCGCCTTCTTCGTGAAGGACATGATCGGGCCCAAGGGCTGCGTGTCGATCGTGGCCAGCGAGACGGCCGGCGCGGGCGTCAAGTCCTCCGACCACGACGCCCACACCAGGACCAACGCCTTGCGCATCCACCATGCCGCGCTCGACGCCGAGGGACGCTTCGTCGGCGCCCGACACGATCGAGTCGACCGAGGACGAGCCCGGGCCATCAGGAGCTTTGCGAGCGCGAGCAGCGGCTGTTCCTCAGGGCGATCCGGGCCGAGGTCGATCTGAACGACCATTGGGCCGACGCGATCAACTCGCTGCGCATCGTGCTCGCCGCCGACGAGAGCATCCGGACCGGGCAGGTGGTGAGGCTGTAGGGCTCGCCCTTCCGCGCGTTCAAGCCTCTGGGCGCGGGTTCCTGGGCAGGGCCGCAGTCTTTCTGGACAGGGCCGCAGTCTTGGCAGGGCGGCAATCAATTCATGCGGTTGAGCGCACAAATGTGTCACTTTTTTTCGGGCCGGCTTCCGGCGACGGGCCTGGATCGGGGGCGATGGGCGGCGGCTGCTTGGGCGTCCCAATATGTTAACTTCTGTTAACATCGTGATCGGGCGCGCGCCCGTTTGTCGCGCCTCGACATTTCGCGTAAGGGGGCGGCTCGACCGGATTCGTGGGGGGCCGCTTCCTCGGGCCGGGCGGGCGATGGGCGCGCCTTCGTGCGGCGCCGGTCGCGTTCAAGAGCAGTCGACGGCGGGAATCGCTGAACGACTTGGAGGGATCCAGGGATGAAATTTGTAATTCCGTTTTGCGCGGCCGTGCTTTGCGCGGGCGCGGCCGAAGCCCAGACCGACCTCACCGCCTATGCCGACGCCAACGGCAATCTCGACGTCCAGAAGCTGACCTGCAAGCAGCTCGCCGGGACCTGGCAGGAGGACGCCGACTTCCTGAGCGTCTGGTACAGCGGCTGGTACAACGGCCTCGCAGACTACAGCAAGATGAAGGTCGATCGCGCCAAGGAGCTCGAGCATCGCGTCATCGTCTATTGCAAGGCCCATCCGGCCACGAAGGTGATCACCGCGATGGACATCAACATCAAGCAGATGCGCAAGGAAGCCGGCATCAAGGTCATCGACGAAAAATAACCTGACGCTTCAAGCCCAACAAGACCCGCATCTTACGAATTGGAAAGTGAGACACCATGCACGCTTCCGCAACATCATTCTTCGCTTCGGCGCGCCGGACTGGCGCGTCGCGCTCCTCGCCTTGGCGACCCTCGCCGCGTCCGCGTCCGCGTCGCAGGCCCAAGTGGCGCTGACGACCTATGCCGACGACAAGGGCTATATCAATGTCAAGGCCTTGACCTGCGCCCAGCTCGCCAACACCACCCAGGACGACGCCAATTTTCTCGGGGTCTGGTACAGCGGATGGTTCAACGGCCACCTGAAGCGGCACTCGATCAACATCCAGCGCACCAAGGACGGCATCCAGGCGGTCCTCGAGGATTGCAAGGCCAATCCCGACAAGAAGGTGGTCCAGGCGGTCGAGGACTATGTGAAGAAAGTCCAGGCTGGGCAGTAAACCCCGCCGTCATCGCGAGGAGCGAAGCGACGTGGCGATCCAGAAGTCGAAGAGCGCCGCAGCGGCCCCTGGATGGCTTTGCTTCGCTCGCAATGACGGTTTTCGTTAAGCAATTAGACCGGACGGTCACACCGTCCGCGTCACCTTCATCAGATGCGGCGGCTGGTCGGGATTGCGGCCGCGGCGGCGGGCGGTCGCTTCGGCAAGCGCGGTAGAACGCGTGCAGCGCCGCGATCGGGGTGACCATCGGATGGCCGCGCGTCGGGCGCGACCAGCGTCGGCCAGCGCGGATGGCGCTCGACATCGACGACCAGCGGCGCGGCGCCGAACGAGGCGAGGCGGTCGACGGTCTCGAAGAACCCGTCGCGCGCGGCGTCCGGCGGGCGCGAAGCCGAGCACCGGAAAGCCCGGCGCGATGACGCCCGCCGGCCCGTGCAGCACCTCGGCCGAGGAGAACGCCTCGGCGTGGATCGCCGAGGTCTCCTTGAGCTTCAGCGCCGCCTCGGCGGCGACGGCGAAGGTCGCGCCGCGGCCGATGACGAACAGCGAATTCGTGCTCGCCAGCGTGTCCTCGACCGTCGGCCGGCGGCGGTCGGCTCGGCGCGCGTCGAGGATCGCCGGCAGCGCTCGAGCGCGGCGGCGAGATCGGCGTCCTCGCTCCACTGCGCGACGAGCGCAGCGCCGGCGACCAGCGAGGCGATCATCGACTTGGTCGCGGCGACCGAGCGCTCCTCGCCCGCGAGCAGCGGCAGAAGCGCGTCGGCGTCGGCCGCGAGCGGGCGAATCGACGTCGTTGACGAGCGCGATCGTCGTCGCGCCCGCGGTCTTCGCCGCCCGCTGCATGGCGACGATGTCGGGGCTTCGGCCCGACTGCGAGATGGTGATCGCGACCGCGTCGGTCGAGCCGCAGCGGCGCATGGTAGAGCGAGGCGATCGAGGGCCCGAGCGAAGCGCAGGCGAGGCCGAGCTTCAGTTCGATCGCGTGCTTCAGGAACAGCGGCCGCGTGATCGGAGCTGCCGCGGGCGATCGTCGCGACGAAGGCGGGCTCGCCGCGCGCGCGAGTTCGGCCGCGAGCTTCGCGGTCGCCTCGCGGTTCGCGTCCAGCTGGCGGCGCAGCGCCTGGCCGGTCTCGGCGATCTCCGCCGCCATGAACGTCCCGGTCATCGGGGCGCTCCTTCGACGCGCGGCCGCGCGCTCGGGCGGCAGCGTCAGCTCGGCCACGAAATCATAGGTGTCGGAACGATAGGTCGAGCGGGTGAACTCGACCCTGCCGGCCGTCGGCGACATAGGCGACGCGATGGATGTCGAGCGCGGGCGAGCCTTCGGCGATCTCGAGCAGCGCCGCCTCGGTCGCGCCCGACCACCACCGCCCTCAGGCGCTGCACCGCGCGCACCGGACGGAAGCCCGCGGCCTCGAGCGCGGCGTAGAGCGAATCGCCGACCCGCTCGGCGCTCGCCGAGAAAGCGCATCGGCACCGCGGCGCGTTCGATCGCCATCGGCACGCCGTCGGCGAGCCTGAGCCGCGACAGGCGAAAAACCGTCTCGCTCAAGGCGATGTCGAGCATCATCGATTCCTCCGGCGTCGGCAGGAAGACGCCGCGCTCGATCACCTTCGAGGAGGCCGCGAGCCCTCGCAGCCGCATGTCCTCGGTAAAGCTCGTCAGGCGCGACAGCGGCTGCTCGACATGCGGCGGGACTGCGCCGCACGAAGGTGCCCGCGCCGTGGCGGTGGACCAGCACGCCCTCCTCGATCAGCGCGGCGATGGCGCGCCTCAGCGTCGTGCGCGAGACGTCCAGCATCTCCGACAGTTCGCGCTCGCCCGGCAGCACGTCCGCCTGGGCGAAGCGTCCCGCGGCGATCTCGCGCTTCAGCGCCGCGCCGACGCTTTCGAACAGCGGCTGGCGTTCGGCCCTGATCGCGCGAAGCTCCGCCATTTCCGCCTCCGTCCTCCCCTGGACCTCTAGACAAGAGGTATACACTTGGCCCATAATGAAACACAAGAGGGCCTCAAGTGGTCTCCACGTTTGAGCAGGGAGGGAGTCGTTGGCGGCCGCGTACGCGAAAAGTCTCACGATACGCCGGCGACGCGGCGGGCGTCGCTGCTCGACGCCCTCCTCGCCGGACAGGCCCGCGCCGTCGATTGCGTCGGCGAGGGAGCGCGCGGCGCTTGCCGCGCGCGGCGCGGATTGTCGCCACGGCGCTGCGCAGCGGCGGCCGGCTGATCTACCTCGGAGCGGGCTCGTCCGGACTGCTGGCGATGCAGGACGGGCTGGAGCTTCCCGGGCACCTTCGGCCTTGATCCCGAGCGCATCCGCTTCGTCACGCCCAACGGCGAACGCTTCCTCATCGACGGCGCGAGCGAGGACGACGCGCGAGCGGCGGAGGACGGCCGTCGACGCGCTTCAGCGCTGGCGCGAACGACGTCGCCATCGCCGTATCGGCCAGCGGCGCCACGCCCTTCACGCTCGCCGCCGCGCGTCGCGCCAAGGGCGCGGGCGCGCGCCTGTCGCCATCGTCTGCCGGACGGGCTCGCCGCTCGCCGCGCTCGCCGAAGCCGCCGTGGTTTTCGACGTCGGCGCCGGAGGCGGTCGAGGGCTCGACGCGGCTTGCGGCCGGCACGGCGCAGAAGGCGGCGCTCGGCGATCCTTTCGACGCTCGCGGCGGCCGAACTCGGCTGGGTCCATGACGGACTGATGGTCAACGTCAGGCCCGACAACGCCAAGCTGCGCGCGCGGGCGCAGAGCATCGTCGCGCGCCTGGCGGCGGTCGAGACGAGGCCGCGGCCTCGGCCGCGCTGGCCGAGACGCAGAACGACGTGCCGGCCGCGATCGCGGCGGCGGCCGGCCGGCTCGACGCGGCAGAGCGCCCGCGCTCTGGTCGCCGACTGCGGCGGCGACCTTTCCCGAAGTTCTCGCGCGCCTCAGGGACGCGAGAGCGAACGTCAACTTCAAGCGCGGGCATGAAGCCCGTCGGATCAGGAGGATAGGATGAAGACGTGTTTCGCATGGACGCGCGGCGGCGTCGCGCTGGCGGCGCTTTGGCGGCCGGGCTCGCGGCGGCTCAGGCCGGCTCGCTCAAGATCGAGAGCTGGCGCAACGACGACGCCGACATCTGGAACAGCAAGATCATCCCCGCCTTCAACAAGCACTATCCCGACATCAAGGTCGAGTTCTCGCCCCCCGCCCCGAAGGAATACAACGCCGCGCTCAACGCCCGGCTCGACGGCGGCACCGCCGGCGACCTCATCGCCTGCCGGCCGTTCGACGCCTCGCTCGACCTCTATCAACAAGCATCAGCTCGACAGCGTCAACGACCTCAAGGGGATGGACAACTTCTCCGACGTCGCCAAGGCCGCCTGGTCGACCGACGACGGCAAGACGACCTTCTGCGTGCCGATGGCCTCGGTCATCCACGGCTTCATCTACAACGAGGACGCCTTCAAGAAGATCGGCGCGACGCCGCCGAAGACGATGGCCGAGTTCCACGCCATTCTCGACAAGCTGAAGAAGGACGGAACCTATACGCCGATCGATCATGGGCACCGCCGACCAGTGGGAGGCCGCGACCATGGGCTTCCAGAACATCGGCCCGGACTACTGGAAGGGCGAGACCGGGCCGGCTGGCGCTGATCGCCGGCAAGGAGAAGTTCACCGATCCGCAATATATCGCGTGTTCAAGGAGCTCGCCTCCTGGGCGCCCTACATGGGCAACGGCTTCCAGGCGCAGACCTATCCCGACAGCCAGAACCTGTTCTCGCTCGGCAAGGCGGCGATCTATCCGGCGGGCTCGTGGGACATCTCGACCTTCCGCTCGCAGGCCAAGTTCCCGATGGGCGCGTTTCCCGCCGCCGCTGCCGGCCGGCGACACGCAGTGCTACATCTCCGATCACACCGACATCGCCATGGGCGTGAACTCGGCCTCGAAGAACAAGGAGGACGCGAAGAAATTCCTCGAATGGCTGACGACGCCGGAGTTCGCCGAGCTCTACGCCAACGCGCTGCCGGGCTTCTTCCCGCTCAGCAAGACGCCGGTGAAGATCGACGATCCGCTTGGCCGCGACCATGGTCGGCTGGCGCAAGGACTGCAAGTCGACGATCCGCAACTCCTACCAGATCCTGTCGCGCGGCACGCCGAACCTGGAGAACGAGCTGTGGAACGTCTCGGCCCAGGTCATCAACGGCACGCTGACCCCGGAAGCCGCCGGCAAGCAGCTGCAGGACGGTCTCGACAAGTGGTACAAGCCCGCAAAGTGATGGGCTGAGCGACCGCGCCCTCCGCGCCGGCGAGGACGCACTCCTTCCCCCGCAAGCGGGCGAGGGGATGTCGCGACCCTTCGCTTTTGTTGAAGCAAGCCCGCATCGCCGCTCTACCCGAGGAAGCCGCGCGAAAACGATGGCCGAACCCCCGTCGCAAGTCGTCGCCTCGATGCCGCGAGGGCGGTTCCTCGCGCTGATGGCGCTGTTCCTCGGGCCGGCGGTCGCCGTCTACACGCTGTTCTCGATCTATCCGCTGATCGCCACGATGGCGCTCTCGACCTATACGACCGACAGCGACGGGCGCCTATTCGTTCGTCGGCCTCGCCAATTTCGTCACGCTGCTCACCGACTCGGTCTGGTCGAAGCCGTTCTGGAACGCGGCGTGGAACAATCTGATTTCTTCGCCGTGCACATGGCGGTGCAGAACCCGATCGGCATCGCGCTGGCGGGGCTGCTCAGCCTGCCGGGCCTCAAGCTGAAGGGCGCTCTACCGCACCATCATCTTCCTGCCGACGATGCTGTCGGTGGTCATCGTCGGCTTCGCCTGGAACCTGATCCTGTCGCCCGCTTGGGGCGTCGCGCGAAGGCGCCCTGAAGGCGGTGGGCCTCGGGAGCTGGTTCGCGCCCTGGCTCGGCCTGCCCTCGACCGCGCTGATCACGCTGGCGCTGATCTCCGTCTGGCAATTCGTCGGCATCCCGCTGATGCTGATCTACGCCGCGCTGCTCAACATTCCCGACGAGCTCGTCGACGCCGCGCGGGTCGACGGGCTCGGGCATTTCCGCATCTTCTGGCACATCAAGCTGCCGCTGGTGCTGCCCACCATCGGCCTCGTCTCGATCCTGACCTTCGTCGGCAATTTCAACGCCTTCGACCTCATCTATTCGGTCAAGGGCGCGCTCGCCGGGCCGAACTTCGCCTCCGACATCCTCGGCACGTTCTTCTACCGCACCTTCTTCGGCAACCAGCTCCAGCTCGGCAATCCGACCATGGGCGCGGCGGTGGCGACGGTGATGTTCTTCATCATCCTCGTCGGCGTCTGCCTCTATCTCTTCATCGTCCAGCGCCGCATGCGGCGCTACGCGTTCTGAGGATCGACAAAGATGGGCGAAACCAGCTCAGCGAACGGCGCTGGCGCACCCGCCCCCCGTGCGGGCAGGGGTAGGGGGTCGCGCGGAGCGTTGAGGGGCTTTTTTGCGCCGTCCGTGGCATGGTTGGCTTCGTGCCCAAGGGCCGCGCGACCCCCCTCCTTTGTCCTCCCCCGCAAGGGGGAGCGAAGCGCGTCCCGGGACGCGGGCCGCATTCTTTGCCGCGATATTTAGGGGTCCAGATGCTCAAGCAGCGCGCCGAGACGCTCGGCGTCCACCTCATCCTGATCGCCTACAGCCTGCTCGCGGTCGGGCCGATCCTGCTCGTGGTGATGAACTCGTTCAAGGCGCGCAACGCCATCTTCGGCGCGCCGCTCGCGCCGCCGAACGCCGAGACCTTTTCGCTGATCGGCTACGCCAAGGTCTTCAACGCCTCGCATGTCGGGACCTATTTCGCCAATTCGCTGATCGTCACGCTGGTCAGCATGGCGCTCGTGCTGCTGTTCGGCGCGATGGCGGCCTGGGCGCTGACCGAATACAGGTTTCGCGGCTCGACCGCGCTCGCGCTCTTCCTGTCGATCGGCATCATGGTGCCGATCCGGCTCGGCTCGGTCGCGATCCTCACCATGATGCGCGAGGCCGGCCTCAACGACACGCTGACCGGCGCTGATCCTCGTCTATATCGCGCAGGGGCTGCCGATGTCGATCTTCATCCTCAGCGAATTCGTCCAGCAGATCCCGAAGGACCTGCGCGACGCCGCGCGCTGCGACGGCGTGCCGGAGACGCGCATCTTCTTCGAGGTGATCGCGCCGCTGCTGCGGCCCGCGATCGCCACCGTCGCGGTCTTCACCATCGTGCCGATCTGGAACGACCTCTGGTTCCCGCTGATCCTGACCTCGTCGGATTCGACCCACACCATCACGCTCGGCGTGCAGCAGTTCCTCGGCCAGTACATCACCGACTGGAACTCGGTGCTGGCGGCGCTGTCGATGGCGATCCTGCCGGTCGTCGCGATCTACGTGATCTTCTCCCGTCAGCTGATCAGCGGCCTCACCGCCGGCGCGGTCAAATAAGGCCGCGTCATGGCGAAGCTTCACATCGACGCGCTCAACAAGAGCTACGGCGAGACGCAAGGTGCTGATCGACATCGATCTCGGCGATCGAGGACGGCGAATTCGTCGTGCTGGTCGGCCCGTCGGGCTGCGGCAAGTCGACGCTGCTGCGCATGATCGCCGGGCCTCGACGCGCCGACCTCGGGCGACATCTTCATCGCCGACCGCAAGGTCAATGCGCTCGCCCCGGCCGAGCGCAAGATCGCGATGGTGTTCCAGTCCTACGCGCTCTACCCGCACATGGACGTGCGCAAGAACATGACCTTCGGCCTGAAGTTCACCGGCGTCGCCCGCCGCCGAGCGCGACCGGCGGGTCGCCGAGGCGGCGCGCATGCTGCGGCTCGAGCCGCTGCTCGCGCGCTATCCGCGCGACCTCTCGGGCGGCCAGCGCCAGCGCGTCGCGATCGGCCGCGCGATCGTGCGCGAGCCGGACGTGTTCCTGTTCGACGAGCCGCTGTCGAACCTCGACGCGGCGCTGCGCGTCTCGACCCGGGTCGAGATCGCCAAGCCTGCACCGGCTCCTCAAGGCGACGATCGTCTATGTCACCCACGACCAGATCGAGGCGATGACGCTCGCCGACCGGATCGTGGTGATGAACCAGGGACGGATCGAGCAGGTCGGCAAGCCGCTCGACCTCTATTACGAGCCGGCCAACCTGTTCGTCGCCGGCTTCATCGGCTCGCCGGCGATGAATTTCTTTCCCGCCGACGGTCGAGCGCGTCGAGGGCGGAACGGCGCGACGCAACAGGCGCCGTCGATCGCGCCGATGAGCCTGCCGGCGGGCGCGCCTCAAGGCCGGCGACGCGCTGACGATCGGCGTGCGGCCGGAGCATCTGACGGTCGGCGGCGGCGGCGCCTTCGCGGCCACCGGCGTCGTCGAGCTCGTCGAGCGGCTCGGCGAAGCCTCCTACGCCCATGTGCGGCGCGCCGACGACAAGCTGATGGTGGCCGAGATCCGCGGCCGCGAGACGCCCTCCGCCGGCGATTCGGTCACATTGAGCGCGCCGGCCGAGGACCTCCACGCCTTCGACGCCGGGCGGACGGAGGCTTTAGGACGCTCGGCCCGCGGTTATTGTCCCTCGCGCGCCCGCAGAGTTTGTGTCGCTTTAGCCACAATTTAACGCAAATTTCGATTTGTTGGACGGCGCCGGGACGGAAAGATTGCGCGGGAGCGCCGCGTCCGCCATAACTGTGGCGGAACACCTTTTGGCCGTGCCGAGTTTATGATGTTGCCCACAAACGGCACGGGCGTACGGTCGGGGACCAGAAGCCGGGGAACTTCATGCGCCGAATTCTCATTCAAGCGCGCCGCGCTTTGCCGCCCTCATCCTGAGCGCCGCGACGGCGCCAGCCTTCGCCAACGCGCTCGATTCGCAATTGCAGCCGGTGTCCTCGCCGATCCCGCGCGAGACCGTGTCGTTCGACGGCAGCGAAGCGCCGGGCACGATCATCGTCCGCACGGGCGAGCGCCGGCTCTACCTCGTCCTGCCCGATCATCAGGCGCTGGTGTACGGCGTCGGCGTCGGCCGTCCGGGCTTCACCTGGTCGGGCGTCAGCCATATCGCGAACAAGCGGGAGTGGCCGGACTGGACGCCTCCCGCGCAAATGCTGAGGCGCCGTCCCGACCTGCCGCGCCACATGGTCGGCGGCCTCGACAATCCGCTCGGCGCCCGTGCGATGTATCTCGCCGGCACGCTCTATCGCATCCACGGCTCGAACGAGCCCGACACGATCGGGCAGGCGGTGTCGTCGGGCTGCATCCGCATGACCAACGACGACGTGATCGACCTCTACAGCCGCGCCCGGGTCGGCGCCACGGGTCGTCGTCACCCGCTGATTTCTCATGTCGGAATCCGCTGCTTGCCCGGCGGCGGACGCCTTTTTTTCGCTCATCGGGATGGCTATGTTATCGCCAATGAACGCAATGAGCCCTTTGACCGAAGCGCCTCTCGTCGATCCGTTCGGACGACAAGTCGTCCTATGTGCGCGTGTCCGTGACCGACCGCTGCGACTTCCGCTGCGTCTATTGCATGTCCGAGGACATGAATTTTCTGCCCAAGCGGGACATTCTGTCGCTCGAGGAACTCGACCGGCTATGCTCGGCCTTCGTTCGGCTCGGGACCCGCAAGCTCGCGATCACCGGCGGCGAGCCGCTTGTCCGGCGCAACGTGATGACGCTCTTCCGCGGCCTCAGGCGCCATCTCGAGAGCGGCGCGCTCGACGAGCTGACGCTGACGACCAACGGCTCGCAGCTCGCCCGCTTCGCCGACGAGCTCGCCGATTGCGGCGTTCGCCGGATCAACGTCTCGCTCGACACGCTCGACCCCGACAAGTTTCGCACGGTGACCCGCTGGGGCGATCACGCAACGGTCATGAAGGGGATCGACGCCGCGGTCGCGGCCGGGCTCAAGGTCAAGATCAACGCCGTCGCGCTCAAGGGCTTCAACGACGGCGAGGCGCGCTCGCTGGTCGAATGGGCGCACGGGCGCGGCTTCGACCTCACCTTCATCGAGGTGATGCCGCTCGGGGCGATGGAAGAGGACCGCGCCGACCAGTTCATGCCGCTGACCGAGCTCAAGCGCGACCTCGAACAGAGCCTGACGCTGACGCCCTCGGCCTACGCCACCGGCGGCCCGGCGCGCTATTTCGACGTCAGCGAGACCGGCGGCCGGCTCGGCTTCATCACCCCGCTGACCCACAATTTCTGCGAGAGCTGCAACCGGGTGCGGGTCACCTGCACCGGCACGCTCTACATGTGCCTCGGCCAGGAGGACGCGGCCGATCTGCGCGAGCCGCTGCGCCGCTCGGAATCCGACGAGCCGCTGATCGCCGCCATCCGCGCCGCGATCGCCCGCAAGCCCAAGGGCCACGATTTCGTCATCGCGCGCGCCGCCCGGCCCGCCGTCGAGCCGCCACATGAGCGCGACGGGCGGCTGAATTTTCTGAAGCCCGCCCGCTGGCGGCCCGCGCAGGCAGGCTCTATATCTCGCAGTGGCGAACGGGCGGGACCTTGACCCCCGCTCCGGAAAGGAACGAGCGCCATGGCGAATGCACGTGAACGGATCGAGAAGCTGATTGCGGAACACCCGGTCGTTCTCTTCATGAAGGGAACGCCGAAGTTCCCGCAATGCGGGTTCTCGGGCCAGGTCATCCAGATCCTCGACTACCTCGGCGCGCCCGTTCATGGCGTCAACGTGCTCGAGGACGACGAAATCCGCCAGGGCGTCAAGGAATTCGCCAACTGGCCGACCATTCCCCAGCTCTACATCAAGGGCGAGTTCGTCGGCGGCTGCGACATCACCCGCGAGATGTTCCAGTCGGGCGAGCTGGCCTCCGTGCTGACCGACGCCGGCGTCGAAGTGAAGAGCAAGGCCCAGGCCAAGGTCTGACGCGCCTCGAGGTCGTCGTCGCCGCCATCGCCACGAGCGAGGCGGACGCCATCGTCAACGCCGCCGAAGCGGCGCTGACGGCGGAGGCGTGGACGGCGCCGACATCACGCCGCCGGGCCGAGAGTCGCACAAGCCTGCCCGGCGAAGCGTCGCGTTTTTGCGGATATCCGCCGCCCGAAGCCGCCGGACTGCCGCAGCGACGACCTATTCGTGCGATTCGCGAACCGCCCGGCCCGCCCAGGCCGGTTGTGTTCCGCTGCTTCGTCCCAAGCCTCGGCCGACCTGCGCCGGGCTGCGTTAACAGCCGTCGCGCGCTGAAGTAGCGAGACGTTTCGACGCAGGCCCCTAGCCCTAAAGCGCAATTGAAATTGCTGCGCCGCACACTTAATTTCGGTGAACCGCTGGGAACGGCACTCATACGGCGATCAACCTAACTGCCGGGGGAACCGCTCGATGTTTCGCAGCTATTCGTATCAGTTCTATGAGATGGCCCATGCATGCGCTCGCGCCCGCGCGCGCGTTGACCGACGCCACCCATTTCGTTTTCCGCAATCCCGTGGAACCCTCTGTCCAACACCGCGATCGGCAAGAACATTTCGGCTGTCGCCGAACTGTTCGAGCGGATGACCCGCCGATACGGCAAGCCGACCTTCGGCCTCGACGAAATCGAGGTCGACGGCGCGGTCTATCCGATCCTCGAGGACGTCGTCTGGAGCCGGCCGTTCTGCAACCTGCTGCATTTCGTCCGTCCGGACTTTCCCCACGCCGAAGACCAGCCGAAGCTGCTGATCGTCGCGCCGATGTCCGGCCATTACGCGACGCTGCTGCGCGGAACGGTCGAGGAGTTCCTGCCCCACTGCGACATCTACATCACCGACTGGACGGACGCGCGCATGGTTCCGCTGGCGCTCGGCACGTTCGATCTCGACGATTACATCGACTATCTCCGCGTGATTCTCGCATCACCTCGGGCCGGGCGTCCATACGCTCGGCGTCTGCCAGCCGGCCGTGCCGCTGCTCGCCGCCATCGCGATCATGGAGGCGAACGACGACCCGAACATTCCCGCCAGCATGACGCTATGGGCGGCCCGATCGACACCCGTCGCAGCCCCACCGAGGTCAACCTGCTCGCCGAGAAGCGCGGGGTCGAATGGTTCCGCCGCAATGTCCTGCATCACGGTGCCCGTTCCCCTATCCGGGCTTCGGCCGGCAGGTCTATCCCGGCTTCCTGCAGCTTTCGGGCTTCATGGCGATGAACCTCGACCGCCACGTCAACGCGCACCTCGACATGTTCAACCATCTCGTCGAGAACGACGGCGACTCGGCGGAAAAACACCGCGACTTCTACGACGAGTACCTGGCGGTGATGGACATGGACGCCGCCTTCTACATGCAGACGATCGAGAAGGTGTTCGTCCAGCATCTGTTGCCCAAGGGCGAGTTGACCCATCGCGGGCAGCTCGTCGACTGCTCGACGGCGATCCGCCGCTGCGGCCTGATGACCGTCGAGGGCGAGAAGGACGATATCGCCGGGATCGGCCAGACGAACGCGGCGCATGACCTTTGCGTCAACATCCCCGAGTCGAAGAAGGTCGATTACCTGCAATTGGATGTTGGCCATTACGGCATCTTCAACGGCTCCCGGTTCCGCAACGAAATCGCGCCGCGCATGCGCGAATTCTGGGCGATGATCGACGGACGGGAAGCCAAGCATCTCCCCGCCAAGGTCAATGCGGCCAAGAAATCCAACGGGGCCAAGAGGCCGAACGTCATGCCGACGCCGAAGGCGCCGGAACGCGTCCCGCTGCAGGCGTAGCGGTCCGGCCGCGCGCGGGCTATCCCGCGCCGACGCCCGGTTATCTATGATCGAGAGTCGTTCCCGCCTCCGCGGCGTCAGGTGGTAAGCTCCATCAGGGCGACGCGGAGGCGGGCGGCATGCCGGGCGCAGGAAACCTTCCCGGATGGACTCCGGGCGCATGGATCGCTGCCGCGATCGTCGGCGCAGTACTCGCGCTCTCGCCGGGACCGGCGGAGGCCGGGCGCTTGGTGGCGTTCGCCGCCGACTATCCACCGGGGTCGATCCTGATCAGCCAGTCGGCGCGCAAGCTCTATCTCATCCTCGACGGACGCACGGCGGTCGCCTATCCGGTCGCGGTCGCCACGCAGAGGGATGGAATGGAGCGGGACCGGCGCGCGTCGCCGCCAAATATGTCGAGCCCGCGTGGTCGCCGCCCGAATTCGGTCCGGCGCGACCACCCGGATCTGCCGGACGTCATTCCCGGCGGCTCGCCGATCAACCCGATGGGCGCGCGGGCGCTCGAGCTCGACCGTTCCGAAATCGCCATACACGGGACGACCCGGTCGATGCGCGCCTCGATCGGCACGGCGGCTTCCTACGGCTGCATCCGCATGCTGAACGAGGACGTGATCGACCTCTACGACCGCGTCCCCGTCGGCGCCCCGGTGTTCATGACGCCGTAAAAGCCTTTAATCGAGATGCATCGACCGCATCGCGAGGCGCACCTCGAGCATCATCATCGTGAGCGACGCCATCAGCAGGGCGAGCGCCAGAACGAACATGAAAGCCACACCGACGTGATGTTCGACGCCGAACACTGCGAGGGCGAAAGCCACGATCAGCAGCGCCGCCGTGCTGAGCGCGCTGAGGACCGAGAGGTAGATGGCGCGGTGCAGCAGGCGGGCGCGCTCGGTCAGTTCAGCCGCCTCTTCCGGCCACTCGGGGGGAGACTTCGGCCGAACCCGAGAGGTCGCCCCCAACGCTCGCGCGCGGTCGGACACTCTCTGGAGGCGCGCAGTCAGAATCGACAGATATCCAGCCACGGCGCCGAGCAGGAACGCCGGCGCGGTCGCATGCGCTATCACCTCGCTCAGTTGATCGATGTTCGAGATCGTGTCCAGCACCCGGCCCCCCTGCCCCGCCGCAGCGGGCGACGGGCCTCGCGCATTGCACGAGCGTCCCCGGCCTTGGCAAGAGGTCGACGCCGCGGTCACGCCGCGCGGCGCACCTCGATCGTCAGATGGGACAGCGCGGGGAACCGCGCCAGCTTCCGGCGGTAATCGGCTTCCGAACGCGCCGACGGCGTCACCACCGATACGATCGCGCCGAGATGACCGGGACCGAGCCGCCAGAGGTGCAGGTCGGAGAGGGTGTCGCCGTCCGCCTCGATGGCGGTGCGCAGCTTCTCCGCCATGCGGCGATCGGGGTTCATGTCGAGAAGCACCGCGCCGGTGTCGCGGATGAGGGCCGCCGACCAGCTCGCGATCACCAGCGCGCCGAGGACGCCGACGAGCGGGTCCATCCACAGTCCAGCCAAGCGCGCGCGCAAGCAGAAGCCCGACGATCACGGCGACCGACACGGTCGCGTCGGCGAGCACATGAACGATCGCTGCGCGCAAGTTGTTATCCCGCGTCGTCGCGCCTTGGGCGTGCTCGCGTTCCTCGAAAGCGACGGTCGTCGTGCGGCCCTCGACCGTCACGCGGGCCGCAAACTCATGCGGCTCGGGAACCTCCTCGCGCGACTCGAGAAAACCGCCGCGGTCGGCGAAGGCGAAGACCTGCCGCGTTCCGTCAAGCCGCACCGTCTCCACCGAAACGCTGGCGGCCGACAAAGCGGGGCCGGCTGCGCGGCTCAGGCGAAAGCGCGGCGGGGCGCCCTCTTCGAACAGGTCGAGTGCGGCTTCGCCCGCGGGCGTGGCGATCCGCTTCGCTTCGCCGGCGCCGTGGCCGGCCCGGTGGTCATGGCCGTGCCCGTGACGATGGCCGCCGCTGAGCAGCCAGGCGCTCGCGACGTTGACCGCCAGGCCCAGCGCCGCGATCGGGATCGCCTCCCGGAATTGAATCGGAACGGGAGAGAATAGGCGCGACACCGCCTCATAGCCTATGAGCAGCGCGATCATCGCCAAGATGACGGCGCTGGCGAATCCCGCGAGATCGCCGAGCTTGCCCGTGCCGAACGTGAAGCGCGGGTCGTGCGCGTAGCGGCGCGCGAACGAGTAGGCGAGCGCGGCGAGCAGGAGCGCGCCGGCGTGGGTGCTCATGTGCAGTCCATCGGCGATCAGCGCGATCGAGCCGAACAGCCAGCCGCCGACGATCTCGACCGCCATCATCGCGGCGCAGAGCCAGATCACCGCCCAGGTCCTGCGCTCGCTCGCCTCGTGGCCCTCGGCGAGGAACACATGGCTGTGGAAGGCCGCATAGGCCGTGCTTTCGGCGTCGCTCATGGGCGTGATCTCACCGCAAGTAGGTCCGAACGACGTCGATGAGCTGGTCGGCCGCTTCGGGGTTCAGCGCCCCGGGATGGCGCGAGGCGTCGACCAGATGGGTCCGCACATGGTCCTCGACCACCTCGGCCATCAGGCCGCTGGTCGCGCCGCGCACGGCGGCGATCAGGTGCATCACCGTCTCGCAGCCGGCCTCCTCGTCGAGCGCACGCTCGACCGCTTCGATCTGGCCGCGGATGCGGCGCACCCGCGCGAGGAGTTTCTGCTTGTCGCGGACGGTGTGGGTCATTCCCGATTATAGCATACCCCCGTACTCTATCTCAAACGCGCCTTTTTCCACTTGCGCCGGGGCATTTGAGCGGCGATCTTAGCCGTGGCCGTCCCGCAAATCGGGCGGGGCGCCCTGCGGACGGCGCGAACGGGAGGAATTTGCCATGCGCGGATTTGCGGCTTTGAGCGTTGCGTGCGTCGTCGGCTTTTCGGGAGCAGCCTCCGCGCTGACCCTGACCAGTCCCGACGTCAAGCCGGGCGGCAAGATCGCCGACGAGCAGGTGTTCAAGGGTTGGGATTGCACCGGAGGGAACGTGTCTCCGGCGCTCGCTTGGTCCGGCGCGCCCAAGGGTACGAAGAGTTTCGCGGTCAGCGTCTACGATCCGGACGCCCCGACCGGCTCCGGCTTCTGGCATTGGTGGGTCGTGAACCTGCCGGCCGATACGACCGGCCTGCCGAAGGGCGCCGGCGGCGGAGCGGGCCTGCCGGCCGGCGCGGTGCAGTCGCGCAACGATTTCAGCCTGGCTGGATATGGCGGCCCGTGTCCGCCCAAGGGCCTGCCGCACCACTATCAGATCACCGTCTACGCCCTCGACGTCGACAAGCTCGACCTCGACGCCAACGCTTCGCCGGCCGTGTTCGGCTTCAACGTCCACGCCCACACGCTGGCGAAGTCGACGCTTATCGGCCTTTACGGACGACACTGAGAGTAGGTTTCCGGCGCGGGACCGGAGCGGTCGCGCGACAGCCAAAGCGCTTTCGCGCGCGCTTCGGCCTCAGCGACGTTCGCCCCCGCGCCGAGCGCGCGCAATGCGATCGCCAGCGTGCCGACCACCGCGGCCTCGCCGTATTCGTCCTCGATCGCACCGCGCCACAGGGCGGCGAGGCGCGAGAGGTCCATCGCCGCGTCCGGCGGCTGGCGGGGCTCGGCGATCATCGGCGGCCAGCGCTCGTCGAGGGATTCGCCGTCAATGACCATCATCACGTCGCACGGCTTCGACGGCCGGCGCTCGATCTCGCCGCCGTCGCCGCGGAAGACCGCGAGCCGGGGCTGGCCGAGCAGCAGGCCCGCGCCGCGGTGGATCGCGACGTAGCCCGGATGGAAGACGCCCTGCATAAGGCACGGCGCGCCGAACGGATTGAGCATGCGGGCGAAGGTATGCACGGGCGAGCGCAGGCCCAGGATCGGACGCAACTCGAGCATGTCCGCCACCTTTGGACTCAGGGCGTCGATCGGCAGATAGGCGAAGTTGCGCTCAGCGAGCGCGCCCGCGGCTTCGCCGAGACTGCCCGAGACGGGAACTCCCAGCGTTCTCAGCGCCGCTCCGGTATAGATCCGCCCTTCGGTATGGGCCTCCGCGCCATGCATGAAGACCCGCCAACCGTTCCGCGCCAGCAGGAGCGCCGCGAGGGTGAACCACGGCAATTGCCGACCCTTGCCGGCGTAGGACGACCAGTCGACGTCGACCGGCGGCGCGTCCGCGGGAGGGCGCAACACCGCCCGCGCCGCGCGCACGAATCCCGCGATTTCCGCAGGACTCTCCTCCTTCACCCGCAGCAGCATGAGAAACGCGCCGAGTTGCTCGGGCAAGACGTCGCCGGCGAGGATCATGCCCATCGCCTCCTCAGCCTCTTCGATGGTCAGCGAGCGGGTCAGCGACTTGCCGCGGCCGAGAATGGCGATGAACCGGGCGAACGGATGCGGCTCGCGCCTCAAGCGGCCCGGCCGGGCGCGACGAGGCTCGTCCGAATCGCCTCGATGTTGGCGGCATACGCGGAAGCGCCGCCCTTGAACACCGCCGAGCCCGCGACCAGCGCGTCTGCGCCCGCAGAGACGACGATCGGCGCCGTGTCCGGCGCAATGCCGCCGTCGACCTCGATGCGGATGTCGCGCCCGCCGATCATCGCCTTCACCCGCCGGATCTTCTCGACCGTGGCGGGGATGAATTTCTGGCCGCCGAAGCCGGGGTTGACCGTCATCACCAGGACGAGATCGAGGCGGTCGAGCACGTATTCGATCACGCTCTCGGGCGTCGCCGGGTTGAGCGCGACGCCCGCCTTCTTGCCGAGTTCGCGAATCGCATGCAGCGAGCGGTCGAGGTGTTTCGTCGCCTCGGCGTGGATGGTGATGTGATCGGCGCCGGCGTTGGCGAAGGCCTCGAGATAGGGGTCGCACGGCTCGATCATCAGGTGACAGTCGAACGGCTTCTTCGAGTGCGGCCTCAGCGCTGCGATCACCGGCGGCCCGAAGGTGATGTTGGGGACGAAATGCCCGTCCATCACGTCGAGATGAATCCAGTCGGCGCCGGCCGCGTCGACCTCGCGCACGGCCTCGCCGAGCCGGGAGAAATCGGCGGACAGAATGGAGGGGGCGATGACGGCGGGGCGACTGGAGGCGCTCATGACGGGTTCCTTGTGACGGGCGCGATTGTCACGGACATTGGCGGCGGTTTCAAGCGGCGCCCCAACGTTATCATGCCCGCGAACGCGGGCATCCCGTGCCACGGGGCGGCGAGCGTAGTCGCCTTGCGCAAACGGTGACAGGCGATTGGGCCACGGCTCCGGACCCCGCGTTCGCGGGGATGACAAGAAAGGCGTCCGCTTCCCTACCGGTTCTTGAACGCCGCCTGCCGCTTTTCGACGAAGGCCTTCATGCCTTCCTTCTGGTCCTCGGTGGCGAACAGCGAGTGGAAGACGCGGCGTTCGAAGCGGATGCCTTCCCCAAGCGTCGTCTCGTAGGCGCGGTTGACGCTTTCCTTGGCGGCGTAGACCGCGGAAGCGGACAGCGAGGCGATCAGCGCGGCGGTTTTCAGCGCCTCGTCGACCAGCGACGCCGCCGGCACGATGCGCGAGACGAGGCCCGAGCGCTCGGCTTCCGCCGCGTCCATCATCCGGCCGGTCAGGCACATTTCCATCGCCTTCGACTTGCCGACGAAGCGGGTCAGGCGCTGCGTGCCGCCGGCGCCCGGAATGACGCCGAGCTTGATCTCGGGCTGGCCGAATTTGGCCGTGTCGGCGGCGAGGATGAAGTCGCACATCATCGCAAGCTCGCAGCCGCCGCCGAGCGCGAAGCCCGCCACCGCCGCGATGATCGGCTTCCGGCTTTTCGCGACATTCTCCCAGCGCGAGATGAAGTCGCCCAAAAAGACGTCGGCGAAGCTCTTGTCCTGCATCTCCTTGATGTCGGCGCCGGCGGCGAAGGCCTTTTCCGAGCCCGTCAGCACGATCGCGCCGATCGCCGGATCGGCCTCGAAAATCTCCAGCGCCTTATTGAGATCCTCGATCAGCGGCGACGACAGCGCGTTCAGGGCGTGGGGCCGGTTCAGCCGGATCAGGCCGACCTTGCCGTGCGTTTCGACGACGATGTTTTCGTAGGTCATGGGACGTGTCCTTCCGCCAGCCGTCTTTGCGAGCGAGCCGAACCCTTCTGCCGACCCAAGGGAGCCCAGCGCCCCTGGATCGTCCCGCCGCTTCGCTCCTTGCGATGACCGATAGCGAATGCGGCGTCCTGTGAAAAGAGGTTCGATGAAGAAGGACGCCGGCCCGAACCCGCCGCCCACCCTTTGATCGCGAAGCGAAGGCCGCGGGCGCGTCAGTCCGCCGAACAAAACCCGCGCCACTAGGCCGTCGCCTAAAAATTATCGAGCTGTGCCGGCAGGTCGTAAAGCATAGAGTAAATCCAACTCCCTTATATTTCATTGGTTTTTTATCATCATTTAGGTATGCACAAATAAGTCTTACGCAGGATACGAATATTTTTCGCGGGGCGGTTGACTGGTGTCCAGACAAACTCGAAAATTCTGAAGAGCGCACCAATTTAAGCTTATTCACTATGGCTTGGACCTCAGGGGTCTCAAACTCCAGATGGATTTTAGAATGAGCGAAGGCGTTTCTTATCCTCCGAATGTGAGTAAGGTCCGATTTCATATGTCCATCATATATTCCAAGCGCATAACCCATAGAAATCTTGCTCGATAAAGTTGAGAGCGGTCCGTGCTCCTCGGCGAAGATTTTTCCGACTTCGTCTTCTTCAATATCAAAGTGGGAAATAAGCGCCGTCTCCAATAATTGCTCTAACAAGGCAGTCACTGTGAGTGCAATTGCGCGATCATTAAAGACGTATCCTTCCTTCGGGTCTCCCTCGTAACCCAATATCGTGAGCATTATATCATCTGACGCCAGTCTCACTTGCAGGCGTTTTTGCAATGCCGAAAAATCGTCGGTATGTTTCCTGTGTGACCGCGTCATGTGACAGATTCCTGTACTTACGCGGAAGCCGTTTGGCTCGCGATGGTGCCCTTATGCGGTTCCAAGCACACTGCACAAGCGTCAAAATAAGTTGCAACCTCGTCGACAGCGAGTCTACGATACTCGTGTCTGGGCCGCGCAAGCGCGACGCCAAACTACGTCGCTCACTTCCTACGGACGGCGAGCCGACGCGGCGGAGCCGGCCGCCCGACAACGTGCGCTCCAGCTGGCTTCGAGGGACATTCTCTTCGCGGGCGCGCTCAAATATGCAGCGGCATCCCGAGCGCCTTCAGCGCCGCCTCGTGAAACGCCTCGCTCTGGGTCGGGTGGGCGTGGATCGTCAGCGCCACGTCCTCGAGGCGTGCGCCCATCTCGATCGCCATCGAGAAGGCCGAGCTGACAGTTCGGACACGCCGGCGCCGACGGCCTGCACGCCGAGCACGACGTGGTTGTCCTTGCGCGCGACGATGCGGACGAAACCCTCGTCGTCCTGCTTGGTCATCGCCCGGCCGTTGGCGCGGAAGGGGAAAAGGCCGGTCAGAATCTCGCCATGCGCAGCCCGCGCCGCCTCGGGCGAGAGGCCGACCGCGACGATCTCCGGATCGGTGAAACAAACGGACGGCGATCGCGCGATGGTCGAAGGCGCGCCTTTTTCCCGCGATGATCTCGGCGACCATTTCGCCCTGCGCCATGGCGCGGTGGGCGAGCATCGGCTCGCCGGTGACGTCGCCGACCGCCCAGACGTTGCGCATCGAGGTCGCGCAGCGGTCGTCGATGCGGATGAACGGCCCCGCCATCGTGAGATCCAGCCGTTCGAGTCCGAAGTTTTCGGTGCGCGGCCGCCGTCCGACCGCGATCAGAACCTTGTCGGCGGAAACCGTCGTCTCGGCGCCGTTGGCGTCCTCGACGCGGAGGCCGCCTTTGTCGTGGCCCAACGCCCGCGCCCCGAGCATGACGTCGATCCCGAGATCGGCGGCGCGGCGGGCGACCGGCAGGGTCAACTCCTCGTCGTAGAGCGGCAGGATTTTCGGCAGCGCCTCGACCACCGTCACGCTCGCGCCGAGCTTGGCGAAGGCCATACCGAGCTCCATGCCGATATAGCCCGCGCCGACCACGGCGAGTTTTTCGGGCACTCGGGTCAGCGCCAGCGCGCCGGTCGAGGACAGGACGTCGCCGCCGAACGGCAGGTGCGGCAGCGCCGCCGGCTCGGACCCGGTCGCGAGGATCAGATGCTCGCAGGCGATCCGCTGGTCGCCGGTGTCGGCGTGGGCGACAGCGTTCTTGCCGTCGATCGAGAGTGGCGCGCCCGCGGATGGTGCGGACGTGGGCCTTGTCCAGGAGCCTGCCGACACCGGTCGAGAGCCGCGACACGATCGCGTCTTTCCACGCGACGGTCTTCGCGTAGTCGAGCCGGCGGCGGCTCGAGGGTGACGCCGATGGCGCTCAGCGCATCCGGCTGGGTCAGCCCATGGAAGGCCTCCGCGGCGTGGATGACCGCCTTGGACGGAATGCAGCCGACATGCAGGCAGGTTCCGCCGAACCGGCCGTCCTCGATCAGCAGCGTGTCGAGCCCAAGCTCGCCCGCGCGGATCGCCGCGACATAGCCGCCCGGGCCCCCGCCGACGATGAGAACCTTGCAACTGAGATCGGTCATGTCAGTCCCCAGCGTGCGCAATGGCTCAGGCCGCTCGCCATGAGCGGACAGCGGGAGCCCGCCCTGGCTTTACCGGCGAAGCCGCCCTGCATGGATTTCACCCCTCGATGAAGATCGAAGCGGGCGCTTCGAGCAGCGCGCGGACGCGCTGAATGAACGTCGCCGCTTGGTAGCCGTCGATCACCCGATGGTCGAACGACGATGAGAGATTCATGGTCTTGCGCGGGACGAAACCGCCGTCGCGCCAGACCGGCTTCACCACGATCCGGTTGACGCCGACGATCGCCACTTCCGGCCGGTTGACGATCGGCGTCGAGGCGACGCCCCCGAGCGCGCCGAGCGAGGTCAGCGTGATCGTCGAACCGGAAAGCTCCTCGCGCAGCGCGGCGCCGCTGCGCGCCGCCTCGCTCACCCGACGCATTTCGCGCGAAGCCTCGAAGAGCCGAAGCGTCTCGGCGTGGCGCACCACCGGGACCATCAGCCCGACCGGCGTCTGGGTCGCGATGCCGAGATGCACGGCGCCGTAATGGGTCAGAAGGTCGTTGTCGTCGTCGTAATGGGCGTTGACCTGCGGGAAGTCGGCGACCGTCCTGACGATCGCCAGCATCAGGAACGGCAGCACCGTCAGCTTCGGCCGCTCCTCCGTCGCCCGGGCGTTCAGGGCCGAAGCGCAGCTCCTCGAGCGCGGTGACGTCGACCTCCTCGACATAGGAGAAATGCGCCACCCGGCGCGAGAATTCCGCCATGTTCTGGGCGATGCGGCGGCGCATGCCGACGATCTTGATGGTCTCGACCGCCATGTTCGGCTGACGGCCTGGGCCCTTCGCCGGCGCGTCCGGCGGGTGGGCGATGAAGGCGTCGAGATCGTCATGGGTGATGCGTCCGGCCGGACCGGTCCCGTGGACGAACCGCAGATCGACCCCGGCCTCGCGCGCCCAGAGGCGGACGGCCGGCGAAGCGAGCGGCTTTTCGCCCGCCGCGCGCGGCGCGCCCCGTGGCGGCGGATGCAGCTGCGGAGACGATGGCGACCGCGAGGGAGGCGCCGCGCGCCTTGTCAGCGGCTCGGCTTCGGCTTCGGCTTCGGCGACAGGCGGCGGAGGCGGCGCTTCCGCTGTGACGGCCGCAACAGGCGGCGGGAGCGGCGGCGGCGAGGGACGGGCCGGTTCAGGCGGCGGCTCGGGCGCCTTCGCCGCGCCCCGCGGCGGGGCCGGCGAGTCCGGCATGCCCGGCGCGTCGATGCGGAACAGCTCCGAGCCGACCGCCAGCACGTCGCCGACCGCGCCGCCGAGCGCAACCACCGTGCCCGAGACCGGCGTCGGGATCTCGACCGTCGCCTTGTCGGTCATCACCGCCGCGACCGGCTGATCCTCCTGCACGGGATCGCCGACCTTCACATGCCATTCGACGATCTCGGCCTCGGCCACCCCCTCGCCGACGTCGGGCATCTTGATCGTGCGCAGGCCCATGGGGGTCAGGCCTCCATCGCCTTGAGGAGCGCCCGGCCGACGCGCGCCGGCCCCGGGAAATAGTCCCACTCCTCCGCGTGCGGATAAGGGGTGTCCCAGCCGGCGACCCGCTCGATCGGCGCTTCGAGGGCGTAGAAACACCGCTCCATCACTTGCGCCGCAAGCTCCGCGCCGAAGCCCGAGGTCAGCGTCGCCTCGTGCACGACCACGCAGCGCCCAGTCTTCTCGACCGAGGCGACGATCGCGTCGACGTCGAGCGGGAGGAGCGTGCGCAGGTCGATGATCTCGGCGTCGACGCCGGTCTCCTCAGCCGCGGCCTCGGCCACGTGGACCATAGTGCCGTAGCAGATGACGGTTACGCCCTTGCCTTCGCGCCGCACCGCCGCCTTGCCGAGCGGAACGACATAGCGCCCGTCCGGGACCTCGCTCAAAGGGTGCTTCGACCAGGGGACCGCGGGCTCGTTCGGGCGCCCGGAAAAAGGGCCGTTATAGAGGCGTTTCGGCTCGAAGAAGATCACCGGATCGTCGTCCTCGATCGCCGCGATCAGAAGGCCCTTGGCGTCATAGGGGTTCGACGGCATGACGGTCTTAAGGCCGCTCACGTGGGTAAACAGCGCCTCAGGGCTCTGGCTGTGGGTCTGCCCGCCGTAGATGCCGCCGCCGCAGGGCATGCGGATCACGATCGGCGCATAGAAGTCGCCGCCTGAGCGGTAGCGTAACCGCGCCGCTTCCGACACGATCTGGTCGTAGCCGGGATAGACGTAGTCGGCGAACTGGATCTCCACCACCGGGCGCAGGCCGTAGGCGCCCATGCCGATCGCGACGCCGACGATGCCGGATTCGTTGATCGGCGCGTCGAAGCAGCGCGACCGGCCATACTTGCGTTGCAACCCATCGGTGCAGCGGAACACGCCGCCGAAATAGCCGACGTCCTCGCCGAACACGACGACGCGCTCGTCCTCGGCCATCTTGCAATCCATCGCATCCCGGATCGCCTCGACCATGGAAAGGTTTCGCATGGGTCAGGCTCCGGGGAATTCCCTCCCCCCTTGCGGGGGAAGGGGACGCCAGTCGCCAGGGGCATGCAATCGCGGCCGCGCCGCAGATCTCGCGTCAGCACAGTTCGCCATCTTCAGAACCCCAGCTGCTGGCGCTGCTCGCGCAGGTGGCGCGGCATGTCCTTGTAGACGTCCTCGAACAGGCTCGCCGAACTCGGCTTCGGCCCGTCGTGCAGCGTGCCGTGGCTTTCGGCCTGCTTGGCGGCCTCGAGCACCTCGGCGTCGACCTCCGCCTGCATCTGCTTGTGGCGCTCCTCGCTCCAGGCGCCGAGGCGGATGAGATGGACCTTGAGCCTCGCGATCGGATCGCCGAGCGGCCAGGCCGCCCATTCGTCCTTCGGACGATATTTCGACGGGTCGTCGGAGGTCGAGTGCGCGCCGGCGCGATAGGTGACCCATTCGATCAGCGTCGGCCCGAAGTCGGCGCGCGCCCGGTCCGCCGCCCATCTCGAGGCGGCGTAGACGGCGAGGTAATCGTTGCCGTCCACCCGAAGGGAGGCGATGCCGTAGCCGTGGGCGCGGGCGGCGAATTTTGCGCTCTCGCCCCCGGCGATGCCCTGGTAGGACGAGATCGCCCACTGGTTGTTGACGATATTGAGGATGACCGGCGCCCGGTAGACCGAGGCGAACACCAGAGCCGAATGGAAGTCGGTCTCGGCGGTCGAGCCGTCGCCGATCCACCCCGATGCGATCTTGTCGTCGCCCGAGATCGCCGAGGCCATCGCCCAGCCGACCGCTTGCGGATATTGGGTGCCGAGATTGCCGGATACGGTGAAGAAACCCGCTTCCTTCACCGAATAGAGGCCGGGGAGCTGCCGTCCCCGCAGGCGATCCTTCTCGTTGGAGAAGATCGAGTCCATCATGTCGACCAGCGGCCAGCCGGCGGCGATCAGAAGCCCCTGCTGGCGGTAGGTCGGAAAGCACATGTCGCCTGTCGCCAGCGCCATGCGGTGCGCGCAGGCCACCGCCTCCTCGCCGAGCGAGGTGATGTAGAACGACGTCTTGCCCTGGCGCTGGGAGAGCAGCATGCGCGCGTCGAACGACCGCGTCAGCATCATGTCGCGCAGGCCCTTGCGCAACTGCTCGGAGCTGAGTTCGCCCGCCCAGTCGCCGACCGCGTCGCCCATGTCGTCCATGACCCGGATCATCGAATAGGCGAAGTCGCGGATCTCGCCAGGCGCGATGTCGATCGGCGGGCGCGGGGCTTCTCCGGCCTCGGGCACGCTGACGTGACTGAAATCGGGCTTTCCGCCGGGACGCACGCTCGGCTCCGGCACATGCAGCGACAGGCGTTGACTCATCGGACCCCGTCCCTCCCGCCGCCCATGCGGCGCGCGTCCCTCGCGACGCATCTTATACCAAGGACTGCGCCGGGCCACTCGTACGGGAATTCCCGTACGAAATTTGCGCCTCTCGCCGTGTCGGATGCTCCGCGCCCGGTCGTTGACCCGCGAGCCCGGGAGGAGGCTGGGGATACGGTGCGCGCCGCCGCTTCCGAAGCGCCCGCGCTTCATGCTAGGAGGACGACCATCGCGCCCGTAGCTCAACTGGATAGAGCATCGGTCTTCGGAACCGAGGGTTGGGAGTTCGAACCTCTCCGGGCGCGCCACCGGTCCTTGGCTACACGCGCGCCGGATCTCCGCGCGTCGAACGCCTGCGCCGGCAATTTCGCTAAGTCCGAACTGAGTGGCGCGATGGCCCAAGCCCGGCTGCCAAAACCGAAGTCATCCTCCTTAAATGGTTGTTTCTTCGCGCTCGACGGCAGCGATAGTGGACGATCGGCTGTCGAAAGGCCCGTTCAGCACAACGACGCGCCAGTTGAGCCAGCCGGCGTACGTGACCCAGAGCAGGTAGGGCAGGATCAGCCAGCCGGCGAGCGGCGTGATCCAGAACATCAGGATCACCAGCGGCACGATCGACAGCCAGAACGGAACCCACTCGATGAAGGCCCAGTCGGGGCGCCGCAGCGTGAAGAACAGCGGACTCCAGAGGACGTTCAGCACGGCGTTGACCGCAAAGAGCCAGATCATGGTCCTCCGGCCCTCGGCGTCGGCCGCGCACCAGCCGATGACGGCGCTTGAGGCGATGAACACGTAGATGAGCGTCCACCCCGGCCCGAACGCCCAGTCCGGGGGCTTCAGGCGCGGGAACTTCAGGCCCTTGTACCAGGGTCCGACGTTCGTGGCGGCGCCGCCAGCGAAGGCGAGGATCGCCACGCACGCAATCACGACCGCGATAACGGGCCAGCGTTCGGCAAGTGTTTCGATCATGACGGGACGAGCCTCAGTGGTGGAAAAGGCAACCAAAATCAGTCGTGGAGCAAATCAGGCGGGCAACGCATGAGGCACAAGGGGTCCCAGCGTTAACGCAACGTTGAACTACGCTCCTGCTACGCGTCGCCTGGGAAGTTGGATCTCTCCGGGCGGAGCGACGGCGCACAGGCGGGAAACGCGCTGACCCCTCCGCTATCAGGCTTTATCGACCCGGATCCATCAACTTATCGAACGTCCGACGCGCGGGTCGAAGGTCGCAGAGACCTCGGCTCCGCGGCTCCCTTGGTGGTGTGGCTCAGCGTATAGGACCGCAGGAGCTGCAGCACGTGGCCGAGCGGGCGGCGGTCGCGCAGGATCGATGGCCAGAACCAACGGAACCCGAAGGTGTTGGGATCGGTCCCCGTCCCGCCGAGCCTGCGGGTGACGAGAAGCGCCTCCCCCGAAGACAGCGCGGCCGCCCCGTCGAACCACGCTTGCGTACGCTCAGTCTGATGAAGGCTGCGTGACATCACGTCCAGCTCGCGCCACGGGCGTACGTCCCACGTCGAAGTCACCCGCGACGCCTTCTCCCTTCTCATCTTTCCCAAGGCCACCGTCCGTGGGAGCGGCGGTAAATAATGGCCCTCACGGCATTGTGGGCGATCCTGGTTTTAGCGACCACGAATGGGGCTACGAGCCCTCCGACGACGCATGTCCCCATGATTTCAGCAGCCCTGATAGCGGGGAGACCCAGCACGGTGAGGGCCAAAATGGTGCTTCCCACCGCGAGCACGACACTCTGGGTCAGGGTCGGGTTCAGCATTTCCTAGTCCTGTTGCTGGCGAGGCTACTCCCTTTTCTCGACGATCCCAAAGAGTGCGTACGTGAGCGCATTCACGACCTCGCGAATATCGACAGTGCGCTCGTCGCCGCCTCGCTTGGCTCGGGCGCTGGCCAAAGCTCCGGGCTCGCCCTGGCTCATGGAACGTCCTTCCAGGCGCCTGCGCGGTGCGATAAGTGGATGGTTTCGACCAGCGTCTGGATGCGGAGGCCCTCGCGGAAATTGAAAGGCTCGGTCCTGCGGCCGTCGATGGCCTCGAGAAAGCCCGCAACCTCGATCGTCTTCAGGTCGTTGAAGCCGAGTTGATGACCGGGCGCGACGCAGAACAGGCCGTAGGGCGCATGGTCCGGGCCGGCCTCGATCCGGCGGAAGCCCTGACGCCCCTGACGGTCGTCGGTCGAGAAAAAGTGCAGCTCGTTGAAGCGCTCCTGGGTGAACGCGAGGGCGCCCTTCGTCCCGTAAACTTCGAAATCGTGCTGCATCTTGCGTCCGGTCGCGATCCAGTTGCCTTCGATCGAACCGGTCGCGCCGCTGGCGAACCGCAGGAACGCGCGGCCGATGTCGTCAACCTCGACATGCCGCCTGCCGCCTTTGCCGTCGGGACGCTCGGCGATCATCGTGACGCAGTCGCCCATGACCCTGGTGATCGGCCCGGCGGCGGGCGCAAGCAGGAACTCGGCGGTGGCGAGCGCGTGGCTGCCGATGTCGGCGAGCGCGCCACCGCCGGCCGGGTCGTGGCGGAACGTGAAGGGTCCCTCGGCGTCGGCCATGTAGTCCTCGGCGTGCACGCCGCGGTAACAACGGATTTCACCGAGTTCGCCGGCGGCGATCATGTCGCGCGCGAGGCCGAGCATCGGGTTGCAAAGATAGTTGAAGCCGACCTGCGTCTTGACGCCGGCCGCCTCCGCCGCCTCGGCCATTTCGCGAGCGTCGGCAGCGAGGGGCGCCAAAGGCTTTTCGCAATAGACGTGCTTCCCGACGGCGATCGCGGCCAGCGCCATTTCCTTGTGCAGCGCGTTCGGCGCGGTGATGTTCACGACATCGATATCGGGATCCCCGGCCAGCAAGCGCCAGTCCGAGGTCGCGCACTTAAACCCAAGGGCTGCGGCGGCCTTGGCGGCCGCCTCGTCGTTGATGTCGGCGAGGGTGTGCAGCTCCGGCTCAAAGGGAAGATCGAAGACCTTCGCCGCGGTCGTGTAGCCGAAAGCATGCGCCTTGCCCATGAAGCCGCTGCCGATGAGGCCGATGCGAAGCTTCGGTTTGGTCATGTCGGAAGTCCCTGTTCACGATGAGATCGGGGTCGATGCGACCCGCAAGGAGTCAATGGCGTTCTGAACAGACGAGACCGCGATTCCGCCGCTTGCTGGGTCAGGCCCGCGATATGAGGCGTGGGCGCAACCTGGTCAAATGCAGGGAGCGGATGATCCTTCGGATGAAGCTTTGCTGCGATCACCGTCGTCATGTCAAAGCCCCACTCGGTCGCGGAGACGAATTTTTTCCACCCGGCGTCATCTGGCGTAGCCGCCTTCGAGCCGCGCAGGCCATTGCGGACGCGCAGCGACCGCGACACTCGAACGTGAGCAGGGCCGCTGCTGCTGTCCGCGTTCCGCAATATGGCGGCGCATCCATGGCGATTTAAATGTAGAGTTACCCCAAGACATAAGTTACTTGACGCAACATTTGAGCCGTCAGGCGGAGTGGACGCCGACTTGTATGTTTGCAAGAGATATTAAATCTATTGCGTGCGACGATTTGGATTGTGTTAGTCGCCTTTTTTTGTGTTACAGTTATGTTAACGCAAGTGTCAATCTCGAATTGAGATTTCGTAGCACTTTAGGCGGGGACGACATGCTCGAGTCCATAAGTACACAGACGGCACAATCCTGCAGCGGGAGCTGCTCCTCGACGACGTGTCCCGCCAGAGCGTGAGAAACCCTGCACAACGCGCGCTCGGCTATCGATTCCTTGTCAACGCTTCTCTGCGCGACAGGTCTAATTCCATACGCAGGCGCGGTGACTCTGGGCCAGCGGAATTAGAAGAAGATGATGAATATTAACGTGTATTTTCACAGCGCGATGGTCTTACAGTGATAGATCCTGGTAAAACGTTCAAAGCGGCCTTAGCCCAAACCCAGGCTCAATCTACTATTTTAATAGTAGACGACGACCGCGATATGCGGTGGGCCATGCGCAACATCCTTTCGCAGGCGGGCTTTGGCGTTGCGGAAAGCGATGGCGGCGGCAAAGCTCTGGAGCTGGCGGCGCGGGATCCGCCGGCGGCGGTGCTGTTGGACATGCACATGCCCGGCCTCAGCGGCGACGTGATCCTGAGGAGCCTGAAGCGGCTCAATCCCGAACTGCCCATCATCATCGTCACCGCTCATGGCAGCATTCCGGGCGCGGTCAGCGCGATACAGGATGGGGCTTTCGAATATGTCACGAAGCCCTTCAGAAACGACTGTCTCCTCGAGACCATTCGGCGCGCGGTCGAGCGTCCGGCGGCCGCCTCGCAACCGGCGCTGAAACCGGCCGGCGTAGGCGGCGCTCTCACCTCGCTGATGGGGTCCGGCCCGGCCATTCAGACCCTCATTGCGGAGGTCGAAGCCGTCGTCTCGACCGATTATTCCGTCGTCATCGGCGGGGAGACCGGCTCCGGCAAGGAGGTCGTCGCGCACGTCCTGCACGAGCAAGGTCAGCGCGCGCTGCAGCCCCTGGTGGTCGTCGATTGCGGCGCGATCTCCGAGAGCCTGACCGGCAGCGAATTCTTCGGGCATGAAAAGGGGGCCTTTACCGGGGCGAGCGAGCGGCACCGCGGCTATATCGAGGCCGCCGCCAATGGGGGAACGATCTTTCTCGACGAGGTCGGAAATCTCTCCGCAACCGGACAGAAGGCGCTGCTCCGGACGCTCGAAAATCGCACGCTCCGCAGAGTGGGCGGCAAGGACCTTATCAAGCTCGACATGCGCGTGATCGCCGCCAGCAACGAAGACTTGCATTCAGAAGCGAGGTCGGGGCGCTTTCGCGAAGATCTCTTCTTCCGCCTGGCGGAGTACGTCATTGCGGTGCCGCCTCTGCGCGCCAGACCTGAGGACGTCCCCTTCCTCGCGCAGCGTTTCCTGAAGCAGGCGCGTGAGGTCCTCAATCGGCCGCCGGTTGAAATCGACCCTGGAGCGCTCGATTTGCTCTGCGGCTATCGCTGGCCGGGCAACGTTCGGGAATTGCGGGCGGTGATGCGGCGGGCCGCGCTGACGAGATCGGACCGGATCATGCCCTGCGATCTGTCCTGCAGTCTGCGCTGCGAAGCCGGGCCGCCTGTTTCAGCAGTCTCGCCGGCGCGCCTGCCGCTGCCTCAACGCGTCAAGGACAAGGTCCACGCCGTCGAACGTGACGCCATCATGAGCGCGCTCAAGGATGCGATGGGCAACAAGGCCGAGGCGGCTCGCCTCCTGGGCATCGATTACAAGACCTACCGGACCAAGCTGAAAATGCTGGACACCGAGCGCGAGGCGGTGGCCCCATGACCGACCTCGAATCCCTTTTGCGGCCCGATTCCATGGACGCCCTGGCGGAAGAGGACGTCATCTGTCTCTACGCTCTGGCGCGTCGCCGCGGGACGCCCGAGGTTCCGGCCGCCGACCATGAAGAGCGAATTCAACTCCACGGCGTCGGAGCGGTCGTAGCGGTGATCGGCATTGTCCCGATCGCCGAATATTGCGGCCTCGAGGCTGAACGCAACCTTGCGGACGCCGCCTGGCTTGCCCCGCGAGTGCGCCGCCATGCCGAACTCGTCACCTGGACAGGTCAGTGGTCGCCCGTCTTTCCAGCTCCGTTTGGGACCTTCTACAAGAGCTTCGAGAGTCTGACGGAGTTTCTGCGGGCGCACGAGCAAACGATCGTCGCGTTCCTCGATCGGGTGGCGGACAGAGACGAATGGGAATTGCGGGCCGCTGCAAAGTTCGACAGCCCGGAGCTCCTGGATCAACTCGCTTGCAAGGCCCGACCCGACTGGCGCGCCTTGCCAAAGGGCGTCCGGTACATGCGCCTGTGTCGGGATCGGGAGACGCTGCTGGATTTTGGCCGAGCCGAAGCCGCGGCCATCGTTCGCGACTACGTCGCCAAGCTTCAGCCTCTGACGGCCGCCGTTTGCGAACTGTCTCCGGGGCGGAACACGGATCCGAAGGCGGGCGAGCCGATCGCGCGCTATGCCCTGCTCGTCGACAAGACCAACATCGACAAACTCTGCGACGCCGTTCTCGCCATCGGCGCCGCGGTCGAGCATGTCGCCATCGTCCTGTCGGGCCCGTTGCCCCCTTTCAGTTTCCGACCGGATCTGACCGCCCGGAACTAGGCGAACTCGCAATGTCTGTCGCGACGCTCGACCACGAAAGCTTCTTCCATGCCGTCATGGCGACGATCCCGTCGTCGATCCTCATTCTCGACGAACGGTTGGCGGTCCTGACCGTCAACCACAATTTCATTGAGAAGTCGCGCGGCAACCTGAGTTCCACCGTCGGGCGAAAGCTGCACGAAATCTTTCCGCCCGCGTTCCAGGATACCGCCCTCGACCAGCAGATCCGAGAGGTCATCAGCACCGGCCGTACGATTCATCGCCAGCGGTTGACGTATCGCGCCCCCGGCGTTTTCCTCCGAACCTATTCCTACAGCATTTGTCCCCTTCAATTGCATGGCGGTTCGCGCGGCGCGATCCTGGTCATGGACGATGTGACCGACCTGCTGCGCCTCGGCGAGGAAGTGCGCCGGATGCAGCTCCACCTGGCCAGCATCGTCGAGAGCGCCGGCGATCTGATTATCTCGACCGACCGGACCGGCGCGATCATGACCTGGAATTCCGCGGCGGAAAAGGCCACCGGCCTTGCCGAACTCGAAGTGCAGGGCGGCAAACTGGCGGACCATATCGAGGAGCCGCAAAACGAGGAGGTCGAAGCCTGCTTTCGCGGCATCGAAGAGATCGACGACCGCCGATCGGTCGAGTGGCCGATGAAATGCCGGGGAGGCGAAAGCATACCCGTCTCCTGGCGGTTGTCGCGAATGACGGGGCAGCGAGGAGAAGCCACCGGCGTGGTGGTCGTCGGCCGCAACCTGGTCGAACAGCGCGCGATGGAAGCGCAGATGCATCAGGGCGAAAAGCTTGCGGCGCTCGGCATGGTGATCGGCGGCATCGCCCATGAAATCCGAAACCCGCTCGGCGTGAGCTCGGCCGCCGCGCAACTGATGAGACAGAGGATCGCCACGCCTGAACTGCTCGAGGAGTGCATCGGGAAAGTGATCGCCGGAATCGATCGCGCCTCGCTCGTCGTCGAAAGCCTGCTGCGTTTCGCGCGGCCAAAGCCGATCGCGGAAACAACGCGGGTGAACGTGGTCGGCGTCCTCAAGAACGCGTTGATGTTCGCCTCCGGCGAAGCCGCGGCGGGCACGTCAGTCGAATGGCGTCTGGGACCCGAAGCGGACGACCTTCACGCGGAGGGCGTGCAGAACCTCCTCGAACTCGTCGTCATCAACCTCATGCTGAACGCCTTCCAGGCCATGCCCGGCGGCGGTCGTCTGACCATCGGTCTCCGAGGAGACGGGGCCGAGGTCGTCATCGAAATTGGAGACACGGGCGCGGGAATACCGGACGCTCAACGTCTCCAAGATCTTCGATCCGTTCTTCACGACGCGGTCGGACAGCCGGCGCTCCGGACTCGGGCTGTCGGTGTCTCATTCCATTGTCCGCCAGCACGGCGGCCGTGTGGACGTACGCACGTCCCGCACAACGGAACGACGTTCGTGATCCGAATTCCCGTCGCGCGGGAGAGTGCGGCTCGTACCGCCTGACGGGGTGTCCTGAATTGCAAGTCATTCCGATCCCAACTCGGTCGGCTCCGGAAGCGGTTCTTGTCGTCGATGACGATCAGGACATGTGCTGGGCGCTGGAGGGAGCGCTCGCTCGCCTCGGCTGCGCCGTGACGTCCGTGGGGTCCGGGCAAAGCGCCATCTCTGTCGTCACGGAGGTCGCCTTCCCGGTCGCGTTCGTCGACGCCCGTCTCCCCGACATGGACGGCATGAGGCTGATCACCGAACTGCGAGCGCTGCGGCCTTCGATGCGGATCATCATGATCTCCGGCTACTTCCTCGAGGACGATGTCCGCATTCTCGAAGCCATCAGGACCGAGGCGATCGACGGGTTCCTGGCGAAGCCTTTTCAGATCGACGCGATCGTCGCCGCCGCCCTCGGGAATGTAAACGGGCATGCCCGCCCGCCCATCTAGGGCGGGTCGCCCGACATGCGCGGCGATGAGGTTGAAACAGGCTTGGGTTCTTGGTTGAGGTGTTGAATATGTTGATGAATTTTTTCTTCTTTCGCAGCGTCAGTGATGGCCCCGCTCTTGCGATGGACTGCGCGCCGGAGGGCTCGCGCCTGATCCGGGGAAAGTAAAACGTAAAGTTCCTTCCGAAGGAGAACGTTAATGGCCCGCCTACAGAAATCAACCGACTCGTCGAGCCTCGCAGAAGTTGTCGACCGGATCCTCGACAAGGGCATCGTGATTGACGCCTGGGTCAAGGTTTCGCTCGTTGGTATCGAGCTGATCACGATTGAAGCCCGCGTCGTCGTGGCGTCGGTCGAGACCTACCTCAAGTATGCCGAAGCGGTTGGATTGACGGCCTCCGCGGCTGCCCCCGCGTAATCGATACGCGGCGCATCCCTCCTTCGGTGGTGCGGGTTTTGCCCGCGCCCCCGGAGGGGGACAATCTGCAACGGAGGTAGAGAGATGGCAAAAGTGGCGGAAGGCATGGCTCGGGTGGCGAGTGAAATCGCTGCGAGCCGCCGAGAACGAAGCAAGCTCGCGACGGAGATCAAGGTGACGACGCAACATCGTCGCAGCGACGTCGGATCTTTCCTTAAGGGCGTCGAAGCAGCGCGGGGAACGATGTCCCGCAAGCAGGCCGAGGACGGCCGGAGCCTCGTCAAGGCCCGCCACGCCGGAGTCTTCAGTTTGCTGGTCAGCCTGCAGAGGGCGCGTGGCGCCGCTGCGAGCGCTCGGGCCGCTGAAGGCAAGAGGATGACAGCCGAACTGCGGAGTGTAACGCGTTCCAAGCTGAGCGGTCTGGAGACGACGCGGCTCCGCGAGACCCGGGACGCACACAAGGAAGCGGTTGCGACGACCAAGGTTCGTCAGGTTGAAGTGAAGGCGATGCTGGATGGCTTCGCACGCGACGACGTAGCCCGCAGTCGGCGCCGCGAGGAGCTCGCCGAAGAGCAGCGCGAAAAGTCGGCCGCGTTCAAGAAAGAGCTCACGAACAGCGTCGACGCCTTCCGCGACAAGCTCGCCAAGGAGGGGCGCGACCGCGCCGTCGAAATCCGCGACAGTCTTGCGAGCTCCGCTGACGACCGCCGCCAGGGTACCGCGATCTGGACCGGAGGCTTCAGCAAAAAACAGCCCGTGCAGGAGCGGTCCGCACAAGCTCCGCGCGGCGCGACCGCCGGACCCGCCCATGACGCGCCGCGCGTAAGCGAACCGGCGCCCGTGATGGAGCATAGCGCCCCGTTCGTAGCAGTCGCCCCGCAAGCCCATCAGGACAAGGTCAAAACCGCGCAACCTTCGCCGAACCGACAGGCCGCCCGCAATCAGCACGGACGCCAAGGGGGGCAGTCGAAATGAACGCGTACGTGTCCGCAAATCTCCATCCCGTCGCCGATGACTTCATCGGCGGCGACGACGGCTCCATCGCCCTCGACCCGAGCAACGCATTCGTGAGCTCGGTCGAGGTCCGGGACATCACCGATCGGGCGATGGCCTACCTCGACGCGGGATACGCGGTTCATTTCTCCGGGTCCCCCGGGCACAGGGAAGACGACCCTCGCCTTCCACGCGGCCGCGCAACTCGGCCGTCCCACGATCCTGCTCCATGGCGATCACGAGTTCGGCAGTTCGGATCTCATCGGTCGCGAAAGCGGGTACAGCAAGTCCCGCGTCGTCGACAACTATATCGGATCGGTGCTCAAGTTTCAGGAAGAAGGGCGCGCGCTCTGGATCGACAATCGGATCACGACAGCCTGTCGGCTTGGCCACACGATCATTTACGACGAGTTCAATCGCAGCAAACCTGAAGCCAACTCTCCCTTCCTGAGCATCCTGTCCGAAGGGGTCCTGAACGTGCCGGGACTGCACGGTCGCGGCGAAGGCTACGTCAACGTGCATCCGAATTTTCGGGCGATCTTCACCTCGAACCCGACCGAATACGCGGGGGTGTACAAGACCCAGGATGCGCTTCTCGATCGCTTGATCACCCTGCGCCTGACTCACTACGATCGCGACACCGAGATCGCCATCACCGTAAGCAAGTCAAACATCGATCCCGAGCGCGCCGCGCGCGTCGTGGACCTGGTGAGATTGTGCCGTTGCGAAGGCCAGGATCCGCACTATCCCACCTTGCGCGCTTCGATCGCCATCGCACGCGTCCTGTCGTCGCGCGGCGGCGACGCGAACGTGGAAAATCCGGTGTTCGTCTGGGCCTGTCGGGATATCCTGAGCCAAACGTCGCCTCGCGGGAGCAACGACGGCTCGGTTTCGCCCGCCATCATCGATCTGCTCTTGCGGCGATTTGAATCCTCGGAAGACGAAGACGCGGCGGGGCGACCAAAGGCGCGAGCGGATCATCACGCAGGGTTGCGAGCCAAGGGAGGAAAATGACGATGTCGGCGCAGCGACGGCCATCGAGAGGGCTAAACGACCTGCGGACGCTGGCCGGTCGGTCGGATACGCAGATCCCCGCTCACAAGGCCTATCTCCGGATCAGCTTTCTCGAGTTGGAGCGGGCGAGGCGGATGCAGGAGATCCGCACCGCCCGCGCCCGTTTCGACGCCATCGAAGGGCGCTTTCGCGAGATCGACACTGAGATCTCCGACATTCTCGGAAGCCTGGACGGCAGTTCGCCGCGGGCCCACCCCGTCGAAGCGCCCCGCAAGTCCGCCGTCGGGCTGCGCCCGGCGAAGCGCAGTTTCCAATTTTCTTACTGAGGCCACAGGCGCCGCCTGCGCTCCATGAGAGGGCGAATTAGGGAGAAGTTTGCATGCACCCCGAGACTGAACAGTCAGAGTCACACCACGCCCCGATCATCGTACCGGCGCCGCCGCCGAACATGCTGACGCCGGACTCGCAAGCCGGCGCCCATCCGGTGAGCCGGATCTCGGCGGCTCGCGCCGCGGTGCGGGAGTTCTTCGCAACGGAGTTGGGCGCGCGCGAAGTTCGCATCACCAAGATCGCCCCGCTCAATCATGGTTTGGATGGATGGGAGGCGGAAGCGGAAATTCTCGTTCCCAATCTCGAAGTCAAGATGCTCAACTTGCCGTTGACGCAGGAAGTGTTCGAAATCGAGCAGTACGCCCTCGAGCTTGAGGCGGACCTGTCCGTCCGCTCCTACGGTCCGCTCGGCGCGAACGAAGACTAGGGCGCAAGCCTTCGCTTGCAGGCCTGGCGGCGATTTTCGTCGACCGCTTGAGACCTGCCCTCTCCCGAGGGCAGGGAATACGCTCGTCTATTCGGAGGACCCTCGATGGGCCTTTATGTCTACGCGGTCGGCAAGGCCAACGAAGCCGAATTGCCTCCTGTTCAGGGCGTTCTCGACCGTCCGGCCTATCGGCTGGAGGCGGACTCGCTTTGCGCAATCGTCAGCGAATGCGCCCTCGCCAATGTGCGCGCGGAGCGCAAGCACATCGTAGCGACCCAACGGGTGCTTGCCGCTCTCAACGCGAAGTTCGATCTCCTGCCGATGACGTTCGGCACCGTGACCAAGTCTGAAGAAGACTTGCGTCGCTTTCTCAATGACAATCAGGAAATGCTTTCGTCGCAGTTGCAGCGCGTATCGGGCGCGGTCGAGATGGGGCTGCGGCTGAACCTCGATGTTCCCGACCCGATCGCCTATCTCGTCGAGAAAACGGCTGTGCTCAAATCGGCGCGCGATCGAACATTCCGCGCTCACCATAAGCCGTCGCACGACGAAAGGATCCGGCTCGGACAGCTCTTCGACCAGGCGTTCGCCAAGTATCGGGCTTCCGTCGCGGGACAGGTGCGAAAACTGATCGAAGACGCCTGTTCCGAAATCATGGAGCTCCCTGTCCGGGACGAAAAGCATATCGCCAACCTCGCGATCCTCGTGCCGCGCGCCGGTCTCGAGCGTTTTGAGGCGGCCATCAACGCGGCCGCGCCGCAGATCGACGACGACGTCGTCCTTAATCTCAGCGGCCCGTTTCCGCCTCATAATTTCGTGCAGTTCAATGTGGAGGCGGCTTAGCTGGCGGCCCGTGTGTCAGGAGCGGGCGGCGGCCCGCTGCTGCGGATTTAGGAGGAGAGTGGCGTGTTCATCATCGACGATCTGCTGGCCTCGCCGGGTCGCGGGCTGATGTTCGTGCTCCGCAAGATCAACGAAGCGGTGCAGCAGGAACGCGAGGCGCAGGAGAAGGCCACGATGGCCGAACTCACGGCGCTCCACCGCGAACTCGATGAGGGCAAGATCACGGAGGAGGAGTTCGACGCGCGCGAGCAGGTGCTGCTCGCTCGTCTCGATGGGATGCAGGAGGACGGGGGAGATGACAGCGACAGTGCTGGCTCCTGAGCGCGGCTCCTCCGGTGCGGCGCGCCCACGCGGCGATCAGCGCCGCACACGGCGATCAATTGTCTCTTGCCGATGCGCTCGACAGGATTTTGCATCGCGGCGTGTCGCTTCAAGGCAACTTGACCATTGGGCTCGCCGACGTCGATCTGTTGTACCTCGATCTTCGCCTGCTGCTCGGCTCGGTCGACACGATCTGGCCGGACGGGCCTCCGCCGATCATGCCGGTCCGACCGCGAACGGCGTCTTTGCCTCCGCCGACGACGCAGACTTCAGAGCCCTCTCCGCTGACGCCATTCGAGCCCGAGCCTCCGCTTGCGGCGTCCGAAATCACGGCCCCGGCCGCGACGGCTCAGGCAGCTCCCCGACCCGCCGCGCTTCAGCCGGACCGCGATCCGCCGGAAGCCGGATCATCGACGGCGCAAGGCCTGATCCGCCTCGTGCTGACGCTGGTGAAGCTGCTTCACGACGTGCTCGAAAAGCAGGCCGTTCATCGCATGGAGGCCGGCCGATTGACGGATCAGCAGATCGACAACCTCGGCGCGGCGCTCTCCGCGCAAGCGGAAGAAATCCTCAAGCTGCAGCGTCAGTTCGGCTTCTCGGAGAAGGATCTCCTCCTCGCACTCGACGTCCCGGAAGAGACGTACTGAAAGGCCATCGCATGTCCTCCAGCCAATCCATGACCCATTCGGTCGACAGCACGAATCTCGCCGACCTCCTGGAACGCATTCTCGACAAAGGCGTGGTGATCGCCGGCGACATTTCGATCAAGCTCGTCGAGGTCGAACTCCTGACCATCCAGCTGCGTCTCGTGATCTGTTCGGTCGACAAGGCGCGCGAGCTCGGCCTCGACTGGTGGAACCACAACAGATCGTCATGAACGGCTGGCGCCGGAGCAGAATGCGTCGCTGCTCGCGATGGACCAGCGGCTGGACCGCATCGAGCAGGCGCTCGGCGTCGCCAAGGCGCCGGTTGAGAGCAAGGAGTACGCGGCATGACCAAGGACGACCGGGCAGACAAGGACGATGTGAGCGGCGCCGCAGCCTTCACCAAGATTGCACGCGGCCTCTCCGATCTCTTCACCGTGCTTTCCGATTTCGAGCATCTCCCACGGCGCGGTCGCCACGAGAAGGACGGCAAGGTGTTCGAATATTCGTTCGGCACGCGCACCCTGCGCGAAGCGGCCGGCGAAGAGGAGCCGGCGGAGGACGAGCCGTTGGTTCGCGAGGCGCCGCAACGACGGGAGCCGAAGCGAACTTCGGTTGAAGTTCTCGAACCGGTCATGGACATGTTCGACGAGCCCGACGAAATCCTGTTTCTCTTCGAACTGCCCGGAGTCGAGCGCAAGGACATCCGCTGCGTGCTCGACGGCGATATCCTGCTGCTGGATGCGAAGTCCGGCGATCGCCTCTATCGCAAGGAGACCCTTGTCGTGGAGGAAAAGCCGAGGGCAAACCGCATCTGAAATTGCGCAACGGCGTTCTTGAGGTGCGGATCGCCAAACAGGCGTGAACCGCGCGTCCACGAGAAGCGCGCTCGCGTACGAAGCGCGCGGCGGGGCAGACAGCGACATGACGCGATTGATCTATGTTCCGGTCGTCCACAGCATCGCCGAGATGGGGTCCGCAGGGCACGCCTACCAGGCCGCCTTCGTCGCCCGTTACGGCGAAAGGCAGGCTCGCGGAACGAACGGCGGAATTCGACGCCATCTGGCGCGCCATCGGCGAGGGCATCCGTTCGCTTCGGCTCGATCTGAGGCGCGTCAATCTCTACCAGGACAGCTTGCCGGTCTGCGGCCACGAGCGGGCGCTCGTTCACGAGATGGCCATGCAGGGCAGTCGCAACCATCAGTTGCTCGAGGCCCTCGCCGACAGCGGCGCTTCGCTGATCGGCACGGAGTCGCCCGCGCTGCTGCTCGAAGAATACAGGCTCGTCCAGTCCTCCGAACGCACCGAGACGGAGGCTGCTGCCCTTCTCGACGCCCGAGACCGACTTTATCGCCGGTCGCATCGACGAGACGCTTCGGGTCGGGGATGACCGGCATCCTGTTCATCGGCGCGCTGCACCACGTCGCAAAATTCATGCCCAAGCGAATTTCAGTCGAATACCTGGCGGTTCAAGACCGCTGACCGGAACGAAGTCGAGTGGAGAATTCGATGCCCAAAGAAGCCGAACCAGATCGCGAAAAGCTGCGCCTGACCGTCGTGGAGGCGCGCCGCGACGACGTTGGACGCGGGATCGTCCGGCTGGACCCGGAAACTCTGAAGGCGATCGGCGCTTCGCCGGGAGACGTGCTGGAGATCGAAGGCCGCACCCGAACCGTTGCGAAGGCGATGCCGACCTTCAAGGAGCAGAGGGGCCAGCAGGTCATCCAGCTCGATGGCGTCGCGCGCACCAACGCCGGGGTGGCGCTCGGACAGAAGGTCGCGATCGCCAAGGTCGTCCATGCCGTCGCCCGCAGTCTCGCGCTCGACGCCGCTCGGAGGCGGCGCCCTGCACGATGACGAGATCGAACACACCGCGCGCCGGCTGGACGGTCTCGCCGTCAGGACCGGCGATCGGGTGCGCATCGCTTTGTTCGGCGGCAGCCATCGCGATTTCAGCGTGGTTCGCACCGAGCCTGACGGTCCGGTGATGATCCACCCGGACACGTTGCTCTCGGTCGAGACGGCGCGCGCGGGCGCGCAGGGCAAGAACGAGACGCCCACGGACGACGTCGTCACCTACGACGAACTCGGCGGCATGGAGCGGGAGATCGCCAAGATCCGCGAGATGATCGAGCTGCCGCTGACGCATCCGGAAATCTTCAAGCGTCTCGGGATGTCGCCGCCGAAGGGCGTCCTGATGCACGGCCTGCCGGGCTGCGGAAAGACCCTGCTCGCGCGCGCCGTGGCTCATGAGTCCGCGGCCGCCTTCATCTATGTGAGCGGTCCCGAAATCATCCAGAAGTTTTACGGCGAGAGCGAAGCGAAGCTCCGCAAGATCTTTGATGACGCGCAGAAGCGCGCGCCCTGCATCATCTTCTTCGACGAGATCGATGCGATCGCTCCCAAGCGCGAGAAGGTCGAGGGCGAGGTCGAAAAGCGAGTTGTCGCTCAGCTGCTCGCCCTGATGGATGGCCTGAAGAGCCGCGGCGACGTCATTGTGATGGCCGCCACCAACCGGCCAAACAGCATCGATCCGGCGTTGCGCAGGCCGGGTCGTTTCGACCGTGAAATCGCCATCGGCATTCCCAACGAATCCGCTCGTCGCGAGATCCTCGAAATCTATGCGCGAGGTATGCCGCTTGCCGAGGATACCGACGTCACCCATCTCGCAAGCGTGACGCATGGATTTACCGGCGCCGACCTGAACGCGCTGTGCCGGGAGGCCGCCATGGCGGCCTTGCGCCGCCAGCTTCCGGGAATGAGCCTCGAGTCCGGGCCGATCTCCTACGAGGCGCTTGGCGCGCTCGACGTCAGCATGGCAGACTTCAAGGAGGCGTTGAGCGAAGTGGCGCCCTCGGGGTTGCGCGAAGTCTCCGTGGAAGTCCCGAACGTTCGGTGGGACGAGGTTGGCGGGCTCGAGCCGATCAAGACCGCTCTCAAGGAAGCGATCACATGGCCGTTGAGCCAGCCGGTCCTGTTCGAACAAATCGGATTGCAGCCGCCGCGCGGCATTCTTCTCTACGGCCCGCCGGGCAACGGAAAGACGCTGCTGGTGAAGGCGCTGGCCTCGCAGAGCAATCTCAACTTCATCTCCATCAAAGGGCCCGAGCTCCTTTCGAAATATGTCGGAGAGTCCGAGCAAGGCGTTCGCGAGCTGTTTGCCAGGGCCCGTCACGCAGCGCCCTGCATCGTCTTCCTCGATGAGGTCGACTCGCTCGCCCCCAAGCGAGGTTTCGACGGCCGTTCGCCGGTGACCGACCGGGTGGTGAGTCAATTGCTGACCGAACTCGACGGCGTCGAAGCCCTCAGGGATGTCTGGGTGATCGCCGCGACCAACCGGCTCGACATGATCGACGACGCGCTCCTGCGACCCGGACGGCTCGATTTCCGACTCGAGGTTCCCAGGCCCGATCGCGAAGCGCGCGCCTCGATCCTCGAAGATTCATTTGCGCAAGAAGCCCATCGATCCCAAAATCGATCGCGCAGTTCTGGCGGATCTGACGGAGGGAATGTCCGCCGCCGAAGTCCGGTTCGTTGTCGACCAAGCCGCGATGAACGCCGTTCGCCGCGTCTTTCCGGCGTCGTCGGAGACCGCGGTCGATCCCGCCTCGGTCCGCGTCGAACAGCGGGACTTTGACGAGGCGCTGATGAAGCAGGCGGCGGCTTCCGAGCGGCCAAAGCCTCCGCAGCCCGTTCTTTTTGGCGCCATCTGATCCGCGCCGCGGAGTCCCGTTGAGCGATGAAGCCGATCCGACATCGAGGGAACTGGCCGCGTCATCTTATGAGCGCGGCCAACGTCCGATCGTAGCGACGGTTTTGCGCCATTTGGGCCGCGCGCGCCCGGGAATGGCGCGAGGCCGATCGGCTCCGATGAGATCGCGCTACGCGTATCCGCCCGGAGGGCGCCTCAGCGATTCCGCCTCGCGATCCGATCGAAGCTCAACGGGCCGCCTCCAGCGAAGATGATGTAGAAGAAGATGAAACAGAACAGGATCGCCGCATCGCCGCCGTTGACGACGGGATAGACCGAGCGAGGGGCGTGCGCCAGGAAATAGGCGGCCGCCATGTCGCCGCAGAGAACGAACGCGACCGCACGGGTAAAGGCGCCGACCAGCAAGGCCACGCCGCCGACGACTTCGATAATCGCCTGGACCCAGAGAAGAGGCGTCATCGGCGGTCCCGCCGCCGGGAATCCAACCAGCTTCTGAAGACCATGCTCGATGAACAAGAGAGCCGCCACGATTCGGAGCACGCTGAGCGCATAGGGCGCCCATCTCTCGAGTGATGTCATCATTCCCCACCTCGAACCACGATCGCGACGATTTCCGCGACGGACGAGGCAATCGTCACCGACCTTTGTGGCGATTGTTGTCCGGGCCCGCCCCGGCGGTCCTATCGCCCTTGACCGGATTGATGCTGGTCGCCTGCACCCGGACGAGGACATCGCCGGGGCCGAAAATCAGGCCGCAAGGCGGGTCTGCGGATCCATCGCCCCGCCGAAGGCAAAACGGCGGCTGGAGCGTGATGAACTCACGCGGCGAAATACCGTTCCAGCACGCGCCGGTAGATCCGCGTCAGCCCTTCGAGGTCGTCGAGCGCGACGCGCTCGTCGACGGCGTGGATGGTCGCGTTCACGAGACCGAGATCGAGGACCGGGCAGGCATTCTTGATAAAACGCGCGTCCGAGGTGCCCCCGCTGGTCGACAGCGCCGGCCGCCGCCCGGTCACGTCTTCGACGGCCGACGAGACGAGGTCGGTAAAGGCGCCGCGCGCGGTCAGGAACGAGACGGCGTTGCACGGGTCGAAGGTCAGCGTGAAGGTCCCGTCGCCGACGGCGCCGGCGACCCGGCGCTCGATCTCGACCATGAGCGCCTCCGGCGTCCAGCGGTCGTTGAAGCGGACGTTGAACACGAGACGCGCTTCGGCGGGGATCACGTTGGCCGCGGGATTGCCGACGTCGACGGTCACGACCTCGAGGTTCGAGGGATCGAAATCGGCGCTACCTTCGTCGAGCGGCGGATCGAAAAGCGCGCTCATCGCCGGCCCGAGCCGCCGCAGCGGGTTCGAGGCGATGCCGGGATAGGCGACGTGGCCCTGGCGGCCGTGCAGCTTCAGCCGCCCGGTCAGCGAGCCGCGCCGGCCGTGCTTGATCGTGTCGCCGAGGGTTGTGACGCTGGTCGGCTCGCCGACGAGGCAATGGTCGAAGGTCTCGCCTTTCGCCTGCGCCCAGTCGAGGAGTTTTACGGTGCCGTTGATCGACGGCCCCTCCTCGTCGCCGGTGACGAGAAAGCTGATCGAGCCCGTGAAGGGGCCTTGGGCGACGAACCCGAGCGCCGCCGCAAGCGCCGCCGCGAGCCCTCCCTTCATGTCGCAGGCCCCGCGGCCCCACAAGTTTCCGTCGGCGACCTCGGCCGAGAAGGGGGAAAAGCGCCAGCGCGCCGCATCGCCCGTCGGCACGACATCGGTATGGCCGGCGAAGCAGAAGTTTGGCCCTTCCCTTCCGAAGCGGGCGTAGAGGTTGAGCACGTCGGGCGTGTCCGGCGCCGAGAAGGTGACAAGCTCGGCCGCAAACCCGCTTTTTGTGAGGAGGTCGTGAAGATAAGGGAGCGCCCCGGCGTCGACCGGCGTCACCGAGGGAAGGGCGATCAGGGCGCGGGCGATGTCGAGGGTGCTGGGAGGAGGTGGCATGGGGTCAGGCGGCCTTCCTTCGCCATTCGTCGATCCCATGTCGAATGCGACGCCGCGCGGTCCGCGTCAATCTCTGGCCGCTGTCTAGACTGTCACAACAGATCCAGCGTCCTTTCGTCTCTAAAGCCCCGGTATCCCCGCCGAGGCGGGCGATGACGCCACGCGTTGATAAAATCGGATCGCTTCGCGAGGGCAAACCTTCCGAACATGCTTTGCATTACGGCAAAATCCGGTTGCAAATGATGATCAACAATGGCAGCATACAGGCGTATCGGATTGGGTTAACAGGGGAGTACAGAATGAAAATGTATATTTCGACGCTTTGCGGCACGGCCCTGGCAGGGCTTGTGGCGGTCGGCTTTGCGTCGCAGGCGCAAGCAAATCCGTCCAACCTGCCCCCGCCGTCCGGGTGGATCCTCGATCTGGCCGGCACGCCAATCACCAACGACCAGCAGTCGTATTCGGTGAACTTCACCGCGGCGCTCGCCAGCACAGATATCACCTTCGCTTTCCGCCAGGATCCGAGCTTTGAAAGCTTCTCCAACGTGCAACTGGTGGACCTGACCAATCCGGGCGGGAATATCATCCTGAACGGCGATTTCTCGCAGGGCACGCTCGGCACCAGCAACGTCGCCGACTGGACGTACGCCAACGTGTACGGCGCGACTTACGGCGGCGTCCTTGAGGCAGGCTGCGGAGTTAACGGCAGCAACTGCTGGTATGACGGAGCGGTTCAGGCTTATGACGCGATCGATCAGTATGTTTCAACGAATATCGGCGACGTGTATCAACTCAGCTTTAACCTGAACGGCGGGGGGGCCAATACTCCCAACGGCCTTTATCAACAACTCAGCACGAACGGCAACGTAACCGGCACCGGCGGCGACGGCATCGACGTTCTTGCCTATGCCCAAGGCGGACTTCCCCCTCCAGGGACTGTTCCTGAGGCGTCGACCTGGGTCATGATGATACTCGGCTTTGCCGGTCTCGGCTTCGCCGGCTATCGCACGACGAAGGGCCGCGCCGCCATCGTGGCGTAAGCCTATCGTCCCGCAAGAATTGCGAGAGGCCGCCCTTCGGGGCGGCCTCTTTCGTTTGGCGTCGAACCAAGTCATCGCGCAAGGCGGCGCGGCCGAATCTGGTGATCGGTGTTACGAAACCCAAACCTTGCGCAGGCGCGCTGACCCGGGTTCTCCCGGTCGCGGCGAGGTTGCGCTACTTCGGCCGCATCTCGCGCACCGGGGCGGCCCAGTCGAGACCGACGTCGTAGATCGGCGGCTCGGTGTTGGAGAGCAGGTTCCATAGACCCGTCTGCGGGCTCTTCTTCAGCGCCTTGATCAAGACCCTTCCATCGGTCAGGCCGCAGACGCACATGCGCCCGATCAGGCTTTCGTCCGGCGGGTCGCGGATGTCGTCGTAGAACACCAGCCAGTTGTCGAACAGCGCGCCGAGCGAATGGCCGCGGATCTGCACCGCGACCGTGTTGGGCTTGGCGCCGATCGGCGCGTCGACGTCGTCGAACGGCCCCTGTCCCTCGGCATAGAAATGCGCGACCGCGCCCGCGCCGACGTAGCCGACCAGCGGCGCCTTCGGCTGGATCGGCTTGCCGCCGCCGCCGAGCGGACGCGGCGGCTCGATGCCTAGATATTCCGCCACGATCGGGATCTCGTCGGCGCGCAGCCGTCGATGTCCGTTGAGCAGATCGGTCACGGCGGAAGGCGAGCGCCCCAGCGCCTTGGCGAGGCCGCTGCGGGTTTTGCCGGTGTGCTTGAGGCCGGCGCGGATCCAGTCGACGGTCAAGGGGCTCCATCCTCTTGTTGGGCGCGCGATCGGCGCAATTTGCGACGAAATTGGCCACGCTTTTCGGCCATGTGATTAACCACGGCTTCCGAAAAACCGCAATACCGAAAATGCAAAATGTTGACTTGCGGTTCTGACGGGCAGAATGTGAACAAACCAAGAACACGAGAGGTCGGCCCAACGACGGCCGCGCATTTTCCCAACACCTTGATCAGGAGGGGCTTTGATGACCGCAACCGTTTCGCCGCGCCGCAGGCTCGCGAGGACGGAAACCGAGCGTATGGAGGCGATCGCCGCTTCCGCCGCCCATCTCGACGATCTCTTCCGAGCGCATGGACGACCGCCGCCGGACGTGCCCTTGCCGAGCCGATTGGCGGTGCGGCTCGTATGTCCAATCCCCGATGCGAGCTGGTGCTCTTCACCGGCCCGGATGTGCGCGGAGCTTGCGGAATGACCCGGACAGCCAACAAATCTACGGAAGCCAAGTCGCGCGTCGCGAAAAAGTCTCTCGCCGACGCCGTGCAGGAGCGGCTCGATGCGACCCCCGAGCGGCTCGCTCGCGCCCGCGACGCCGGCGCAACAGCGACTCGGGACCCTGAGCGGGTCCGCCGCATTCTCGACCCGTTCGACGTGATGCGGGCGAACCGGGTGCTGGCGCCGCACGACCCCAAGCTCAACGACATCCGCTGGCTGGTCGGCGAATTGCTGCGCCGCACCCATCAGCGCGCGAGGCTCGACTCCTTGCGCGCCGTCGCTCCGGACCGGATCGGCTCGACCGGCTTCGGGCCGCGCCCGGGCCTGCCGCAGACCGAGGCCGCGCTGCACGCCCGCGACAAGATGCGCAAGGCCGAAGACCGGGTCGGTCCCGCGGCATGGCCAATATTGACTCGTATTATTATCGAGGGCGCCGGGGTGCGCGAATGTCGCGGCTTCGTCCCCGAGCTCGCCACCCCCTGGCGCGCCGACGCGGTCGTGACGGATCGGTTACGGGTGGGGCTCGACCTGCTCGGCGATCTCCTCGGGGTGACGAGGGGGCGTGGCGGCGGCGCGTGACAGGTCGCCGCTAAGCCGGGCCGTAACCCTTTGTCCTGAAAGACCCCCGCCGACAAGCGGCGCTTAGCAAGGCTTGCCGGCGGCCTTGCAGACGCGGTCGTTGACCGCGTCCGCGCTTGGCGGGCGCGGCTACAACGCCCGCCGGCGGAGCCTCTTCCCCTCACCCTCCCCCGAACGCGAGCGTCACGATGCGGACCAGCACCAGCCCGCCGGCGACGACCAGGTAGAGGCGCAGCACCCCCATCCACGTCTTGGCCGCGAGCGACAGCTTCGCCGGCTCCAGCGAAGCCAGCGGCGGCATGCGCCAGGTGTCGCGATTAAGCGCAAGCGTCGCAGGGGGCGTTTCCGCCGCGCCCCTCCGACCGAAGACCATCAGCGCGAGGCCGATCGCCGCGCTGGCGACGCCGCCCCCGACCAGAATGCCGACGATCGTCCGCCCGTCGGTCGCATCGGGGAACAGCACCGAGGCGGTCAGGATCACCGACAGCAGCACCAGCGCCGCGATCACCGTGCTCGTCAGCGCATTGACCCCGCGACCGTTCACCCACGGCCCCAGCACCGCCTTGTCGTTGCAAAGCAGCAGCAGGAACACGGTGGCGCTCGGCAGCAGCACGCCGGCGAGCGTCTGCACCGCGACGGTGAGAAGGCCCAGCGGCGCCCCCGGCGTCAGCACGATCGCCGCGGCGACCGCAATCAGCAAGGCGTAGACCGCGTAAAAGCCCTTGGCGTCCGCCACCCCGCGATGCAGCGAGTGGCGGGCGCGGAACACGTCGCCGATCGCGTAGGCGGTCGACAGCGACACCGCCGATGCGCCGATCAGGGCCGCATCGATCAGCGCGATCGCGAACAGCACCCCAGCCGTCCGTCCGGCGTAGCGCTCGAGCCCGGCGGCTATGGCCCCGGCGTCGGTGAAATGGCCGAACTCCGGCGTGCCCACGAACGCCTGGGCGGTGAAGGCGATGATCGCCGCCGCCCCGACGATGACCAGCGCGATGCCGAGCCACAGGTCCAGCCGCTCGTAGCGGATGAAGCGCGGGGTGATGCGCTTGTCGATGACGTAGCTCTGCTGGAAGAACAACTGCCAGGGCGCGACGGTCGTGCCGACGATGCCGATGATCAAGAGCATCACGTCGCTGAGCTTGCCGCTGGTCGGAAGCTGCGGCACGACAAAGTCGTGCGCGACCTGCGCGAACGGCGGGTTGACCAGAAAAGTGATCGGGATCAGCAGCAGGCTTCCAAACACCAACGCCATCGAGAAGCGCTCGAACCGCCGGAAGTCCCCAGTGCTCGCCGCCGCCACGATCAAGCCAGCGGCGATGATGACCCCTGCGACCTTGTTCAGGCCGAGGTAGTCGAGCGCCAGGCTGATGCCGATGAACTCGGTGACGATCGTCAGCGCGTTGAGCAGGAAGAGATCGACGACGCTAAAGGCGCCCCAGAACTTCCCGAACCGCTCGAAGATCAGCCGCGCATGACCGACCCCGGTGACGGCGCCGAGACGAAGCACCATCTCCTGGTTGACGTAGAGCACCGGGATCAAGAGCGCCAGCGTCCAGAGCAGCGTCGTGCCGTAGGTCTGACCGGCCTGGCCGTAGGTCGCGAAGGCCCCCGCGTCGTTGTCGCCAGCCATGACGATGAGCCCGGGGCCCATGATCGCGAGCAGCGTCGTAAGGCGGTGTTTCCAGGTTTTTCGCGGGGCGACGTCGCCGTGCAGGATGGTGCCGAAGGCGCCCTGGATGTGGCCGATGTGAGCAGCGTCGAGCACGGCGGCCTCAACCGGCTCGGCAATCTTAACGTTCATCGTCATGGGTTCGCTCCTTTGCCGTCGCCGGCTCGAGGAGGAACCCGCCAACGATCAGTAGGCGAAGGCTCGCGCGGGCGCGGAGGCGGATTTGGCTAGTATGATCCGTAAGGGGGTACCCGCCGGACGCAGGACAAGCGCTCCAACGGGGCGACTAGGGCCGTCGTTCAAGTCTGTCTCCTCTTCCGGCCGTGAACGGCCGCGCATGCCCATAAGGGCGACGCCGTTCGTGCGGCTGATGAAGCCTCTGCGCCTCGCAACGAGCGTCGTCCGATCGTCACAAAACGCGCCAACGCATTCAAAATGTCCAGATCCGCCTTCCGGGTCAACCGGAAAAGCCGAGGCGCGGATGCGCCTTTCGAGTCGGAATTGTCGGCCGCAAAAGATTAACGCGGGGTTTCGCGTTCGGTTCAGCGGCTGTCGCGTTTCATTCCCGGACAGGCGGGCCAGATGGCGCCCCCAGCTCGGGCTTAGCCTCCCATCTTGGCGACGAGTGCGTCGGAAACCTCGAAGTTGGCGGTCACGTGCTGCACGTCGTCGTTGTCCTCGAGCTGGCCGATCAGGCGCAGGATCTTCTCGCCCGCCTCGTCGTCCACGGCGATCGTGTTCTGCGGCCGCCAGACGAGCGCGGCCTTCAACGGTTCGCCGAACTTGGCCTCGAGCGCCTTCTGCGCCTCCGCCAGCGCCTCGAGCGCGGTGATCACCTCGTGCTCCTCGGGGCCGGAGACGACGTCGTCGGCGCCGGCTTCGATCGCCGCCTCGAGCATCGCGTCGTCGTCGGCGACCTTGCGATCGAAGACGATCAGGCCGACCCGATCGAACATGAAGGACACCGCCCCGGTTTCGGCGAGCGCTCCGCCGGCCTTGGTGAAATAGGAACGGACCTCGCCCGCCGTGCGGTTGCGGTTGTCCGTCAGCGCCTCGACGATGACGGCGACGCCGCCCGGCGCGTAGCCTTCGTAGCGCACCTCGTCGTAGGTTTCGCTGTCGCCGCCCGAGGCTTTCTTGATCGCGCGCTCGATGTTGTCCTTGGGCATGTTCTCCGCCCGCGCATCGAGCACCGCCGCGCGCAGACGCGGGTTCATCGCCGGATCGGGCATGCCGAGCTTGGCCGCGACTGTTATTTCGCGGGCGAGCTTGGAGAAGAGCTTGGAGCGGATCGCGTCCTGCTTGCCCTTCTTGTGCATAATGTTCTTGAACTGACTATGGCCTGCCATACATCGCCTCGAAGGTGCGCGCCCTCCCGCGCACGGGGGTGGATAGGAAATCGGCGCCGGGTATACGCTAAAGCTCGGCGCTTAGGGAAGGCGCGAAGGACCCGATCATGGCGCCCGCTGCAATCGCCGTCGCCCCCGGCGTGGCCTATTTCCCCGGGTACCTCGGGCGGGCGGCCCAGGAGGCGCTACGCGACGCGATCCGAGCCGTCCTGGACGAGTCCCCGCTCTATCGCGCCCGCATGCCCCGCACCGGGAAGCCGTTCTCGGTCAGGATGAGCAACTGCGGTCCGCTCGGCTGGGTTTCGGACGAGACTGGTTATCGCTACCAGCCCAGCCATCCGGAAACCGGCCTTCCCTGGCCGTCGATGCCGCAATCGCTGCTTTGCGCCTGGCAGGAGTTGGCGCCGGATGCGCCGCCGCCAGAGGCCTGCCTTATCAATTATTACGATGAAAAGGCGCGCATGGGCCTGCATCAGGACCGCGACGAGCGGGCGCTTTCAGCGCCGGTGGTGTCGCTTTCGCTGGGAGATCCGGCGCTGTTCCGCATCGGGGGGCTCACCCGCAACGCCCCGACCCGCTCGCTTTGTCTCAAGTCCGGTGACGCCCTGACCTTCGGCGGCCCAGCGCGCCTGATCTTTCACGGCGTCGACCGCATCCTGCCCCGGGGCTCGACGCTCCTGCCGGACGGCGGCCGGATCAACCTGACGATGCGGCGTGTGACGGCGCCCAGCGCCTGATCGCACCCGGAGGGGCGGCGTCTCGCCGCCCAACGCCGGAGTTCGGCGCCCGGTCTGAGGCGCGCCTTCCTAGTCGGAGGCGGGCTCCTCTCGCGGTGCGGCTCTGGGACCGCCCTTCGAGATTCCGACCATGGCGGGACGCAAGACGCGGTCGCCGATCGTCCAGCCGGCCTGGACGACCTGCGAGACAGTTCCGGCCGGCACGGTTTCGTCCGGCGCCTCGAAGATCGCCTGATGAAAGTTGGGGTCGAACTTCTGGCCCTTCGGATCGAGCTTTTTGACTCCGTGTCGCCCGAGCACGGCTTCGAGGTCCCGGGCGGTCAGTTCGACGCCTTCGATCACCGACTGGATTTGCGGCTCGGCCGCGGCCCTCGCCTCGGGCGGCACGTGCTCCAAGGCGCGAGCAAGATTGTCGACGACGGACAGCACGTCGCGCGCGAAGCTCGTGACGCCGTAGGTTTTGGCGTCGGACACCTCCCGTTCCGTGCGGCGGCGCAGGTTCTCCATCTCCGCCAGCGTCCGTAAAATTCGATCCTTGAGCTGGCTGTTCTCGGCGTTCAGCGCTTCAATCACCGCGAAAGCGTCCCGCTCCGTCGTCTCGGAAAGCGGGTTTTCGCCCGGTGTGGCCTCGGCGCGTTCGGCGTTCGTATCACTCATTGGTTCAAGAGCCCCATCGGATTTCGGGACGCATATCAGGGCTGGCGCCGCAAAAATCAAGCTTGCGGCGATCTATGGAGGCCCGTGAGCGTCAACGCTCGACGGCGAAGTCCGCCAAGAGATGTCGCTTGATGGCCGCCTGCTTGGCCGCCGAATTGATCTTCTGCCCGGTTAAATCCGTGACGTAAAACGCGTCGACCGCCTTTTCCCCGAAGGTGACGATATGCGCCGACCCGATGTTCAGATTGAGGCGGGACAAGGACGACGTGAGGTCGCGCAGCAGGCCCGGCCGATCGAGCCCGGAAACCTCCACGACGGTGTACCGGCGCGACAACGTATTGTCGATGGTCACCTCGGGCTCGATCGCGAAGGCGCCGCGCCGGACGTCGCGAGCCTCCCTCTGCGGCGCAATCTCCGCCAGCCGCACCTCGCCGCGGAGCGTCCGTTCGATGTTGGTCGCAATCCGCTGGCCGCGCCGCAGTTCGTCCTCGTCCCGTTCGAAGGCGCGCGATACGAAGATGGTGTCGACGGCGAGGCCGTCGGTCGTGGTGAAGATCTGCGCGTCGACGATATTGGCCCCCGCCGCGGCGCAGGCGCCAGCGATGCCGCTGAGCAGCCTCGGGTGGTCGGGCGCGACGACGGTGACGGCCGTGACCCCGCGGAAACTGTCGGTGGTCACCTCCGTCGCCAGCGAGCGCACGTCGGCGGCCATCGCGTACAGGAGGTTTGCGTGCGCGACCTGCCTCTCCGTCTCGACCTTGAGCCAGTAGGCCGGATAGTGGCGCTGGGCGTAGGCGTCGAACTCCGGGTCCGACCATCCCGGCAGTGCGCGGCGCAGCGCCTCCTGGGCCGCCTGGACGCGCGCCCTGCGCGCCACCGCCGAATGGCCGCCGCCGAGCACGACCTCGGTCTCCCAGTAGAGCGTGCGCAGGAGCTGGCCTTTCCAGCCGTTCCAGACTCCCGGACCGACGGCGCGGATGTCGGAAACCGTCAGAATCATCAACAGTTTGAGCTGTTCCTGCGTCTGCACGATCGCCGCCAGCGCCTCGGCGGTGCGCGGGTCGGAGAGGTCGCGGCCCTGCGCCATGTTAGACATGATGAGATGCTGATCGACCAGCGAGGCGACGCGATCGGTGTTTCCGGGCGTGAGGCCGAGCCGCGGGCAAAGCTTGCGGGCGACGTCGGCGCCGGTCTTGGAATGATCGGTTGGCCTCCCCTTGGCGATGTCGTGCAGAAAGGCGGCGAGGTAGAGCTCGATGCGGTGCGAAATCTTGTGGATGAACTCGCTCGAAAGCGGGTGGTCGTCCTTGAGACGTCCCGCTTCGATCGCGCTGAGCGCGCCAACGGTTCGTATCAAATGCTCGTCGACGGTGTAGTGATGATACATCGAAAACTGCATCATCCCGACGACGCGGCCGAAATCCGGAATGAACCGGCCGAGCACCCCAGCTTCGTTCATGCGCCGCAGCGCGGTTTCCGGCGCGTGGCGCGAGGTCAGAATTTCCAGGAACAGCCGGTTCGCCTCGGGGTCCTCCCGCAACCGGGCGTCGATTCGCTTCAGCGACTGGGTGACGAGCCGCGTCGCATTCGGGTGAATGGGCAGGTTCGAGCGTTCGGCGGCCCAGAAGAGCCGGATCAGGTTCACAGGATCGCGCTCGAAGGCGTCGTCGCGGACCACGTTGACCCGGTCCGCATCGACCGTGAAGTCCTTGGCGTCCGCGATGGCGCGTGGGCTGCGGCGCCTGAGCCGGCCGATGAACCGGTCGAACACCGGCGTGGGCTTGGTCTGGCGCTCCTCGAGCGCGGCGCAAACGATCGCCGTCAGGTCGCCAACGTCCTTGGCGACCAGGAAGTAGTGCTTCATGAAGCGTTCGACGTCGGCCTGGCCCGCCCGGGTCGAATAGCCCAGCTGCCGGGCGATCGGACGCTGGACATCGAAACTGAGACGCTCCTCGGCGCGCCCGGCGAGAAAATGCAGCCGGCACCGCACCGACCACAGAAACTCTTCGCAGCGCCGGAACAGAGCGAATTCGCGCGGCGAGAAGACGCCGGCGGCGATCAGGTCGTGCGCGTTCTGCACGCGATAGACGTATTTCGAGATCCAGAACAGCGTATTGAGATCGCGCAGCCCCCCTTTGCCTTCCTTGACGTTGGGCTCGACTAGGTAACGCGACGCGCCCGCCTTCTTGACCCGCTCCTCCCGCTCGGCGAGTTTGGCGGCGACGAATTCCGAAGCCGTCTTCGCGACCACTTCCTTGTCGAAGCGCGACAACATGGTCTCGAACAGCTTCCGGTCGCCGGTGACGAGCCGCGCCTCGATCAGCGTGGTGCGGATCGTCATGTCGGCGCGCGCCTGTTTCAGGCATTCATCCACAGTGCGGGTTGCGTGGCCGACCTTCTGCTTCAGATCCCAGAGCACGTAGAGCAGAGCTTCGGCCACCTTCTCCACCGCAGCCGTCGGCTTGTCCGGAAGCAGGAACAGGAGGTCGATGTCGGAACCGGGGGCGAGCATGCCGCGCCCGTATCCGCCGACGGCGACGATCGTGGGCGGGCTGGCGCCCTTGAGCGGGGCGAGCCAGCGGACCACCAGCTCCAGCGCGACGCGCAGGAGATCGTCTATTTGAGCGCTCAGCGTTTCCGCACAAGCCCTGCCCGTCCCGCCGGCCTCCAGCGCCTTTCGGGCCTCCGCGCGACCTCGCTCCAGGGCCTCCTGCAGCGCGGCGATCGCCAGCCGCCGAAAGACAGCGTCGTCGAAATGCGCCTCGCGCAGCGCCGCGAGCTGGTCGATGAGCTTTGCCCGCTCAACCCCTCTTCCGGAGGGGTGAGACGTCCGCGCGCCGCGCGACCGGCGTTCGACCGTAGGGGCGGCGACGGCTGACATGTCAGGTATATTCCCTTTCCCTTGCCCGCCCGCAAGGCGCCCCTCGCGTCAACAACCGCTTTTTCCGGCGTGACGCGCCTCGATCGCGTCCCAGATCGCGACCGCGAGATCGGGGCCGCCCAGTCGCTTGATCGCCCGTATGCCGGTCGGGGACGTCACGTTGATCTCGGTGAGATAGCCGTCGATCACGTCGATGCCGACGAACAGAAGACCTCGTCGCCTGAGCTCCGGCCCGATCGTTTCGCAGATCTCGCGCTCGCGTGGCGTCAGCTCCGTCTCCTTCGCCGCCCCGCCGCGCACCATGTTGGAGCGGATGTCGTCGGCGGCGGGGACGCGGTTGACCGCCCCCTTCGCCTCGCCGTCGACCAGAATAATCCGCTTGTCGCCGCGCGACACCGCCGGCAGGAACTTCTGAATCACCCAGGGCTCGCGCAGCGTCGCCGTGAAGAGATCGAACAACGAGCCGAAATTGGGGTCCTGCACGCCGACCTTGAACACCGCCGCTCCGCCGAAGCCGTAAAGCGGTTTGATAACCACCTCGCCTTGCTCCTGGCGGAACGCCTCGATCGCCGCCCGGTCGCGGGAGATCAGCGTCGGCGGCATCAGCTCGGGATAGTCCATCACGAACAGCTTCTCGGGCGCGTCGCGGACGCTGCGCGGATCGTTGACCACCAGGGTCGCCGGATGGATGCGCTCGAGAAGGTGCGTCGTCGTGACGTAGGCGAGGTCGAACGGCGGGTCCTGGCGCAGCAGCACGACATCGACGGTCGAGAGGTCGATCAGGGTGGGCTCGCCGAGCTGGGCGTGGTCGCCGCCTTCGACGTCCTGCACGGAGAGCGGCTCCGCCAGGGCGTCGACCCGGCCGTCGCGGAGCTGCAGGCGGTCGGGGGTATAATGCAGGAGCTTGTGGCCTCGAGCCTGCGCTTCGAGCAGCAGGGCGAAGGTCGAATCGCCCGCGATTTTAATGCGCGCTATCGGGTCCATCTGCACGGCGACGGTCAGGGGCATGGGCGGTCCTGTCGGATATTTTGACCGGGGTCAGTCGATCTCCAGCCTATACGCGGCCGGAGCGTGCCGGGGAAGCCGGCCGGGCGCGACGAATACGGCATCGCCGCGCAGCGTGAAGCCGACCGCCCAGGGATTGCGCGAAAGCCATGCGCGCACGGCGCGGGCGATCCGGCGCCTTTTGGCGGCGCTGATCGAATCCGCGGCGACGTCGATGTCGGCGCGCGCCTTGACCTCGACGAAGGCGATCGCATGGCCCCGCCGCGCGATCAGGTCGATCTCGCCGCCATGAGCCGAATAGCGTCGCGCCAGGATCGAATAGCCTTTGAGGGTCAGGAGGATCGCCGCGATCGTTTCGGCCTTCAGGCCCCAGCGATGGGCGAGGCGGCGACGGCCCGGATCGTCACCCGGTCGGCGGCGGCTCATCGGCTGCCGCCCGCGAGCGCGAGCGCGCGAGCGTAGATCTCGCGGCGCGGCAGGCCGTGCTTGGCCGCGACCGCCGCGGCCGCATCCTTGACCGAGAGGGCGCCGAGCGCGGCGCGAATCTCCGCGTCCAGCGTTTGCGCGTCCACCGCTTCGCGGCGCTCGGGCGGCCCGACCAGGACGACGATTTCTCCGCGAGGCGCCTCCAGCGCGGCGAACTCGGCCGCAAGCGCATCGAGCGTCCCGCGACGCACCTCCTCGTGCAGTTTGGTGAGTTCGCGCGCGACCGCCGCGGGCCGGGGGCCGAGCTCCCGCGCGAGGTCGGCGAGCGTCTCGGCGAGCCGGCTCGGCGCCTCATAGATGACCAGCGTGCCGGGTATGGCCGCGAGCGCGTTGATCCGTTCGCGCCGGGCCGCGCTTCGGGGCGGCAAAAAACCTTCGAAGAAGAAGCGATCGGTCGGCAAGCCTGCGACGCAGAGCGCCGCGAGCGCAGCGGAGGCGCCCGGCGCGGTCGTGACCGCAAGACCCGCGGCGATCGCTTCCGCGACCAGTTTGAACCCGGGATCGGAGACCAGGGGCGTGCCGGCGTCCGAGATCAGGGCGAGCGCCTGGCCTTCGGCGATGCGGCTCAGCGCCCGCGGGCGCGCCTCGGCGGCGTTATGCTCGTGGTAGGGCGAAAGCTGGGTCTCGATCCCGTATCGGGAGAGCAGCGTGCGCGACACCCTCGTGTCCTCGGCGAGGACCGTGTCGGCCGCCGCCAGAATCGAAAGCGCGCGCAGGGTGACGTCGCCCAGGTTTCCGATCGGCGTGGCGACGACGTAGAGTCCGGCCGCGAGCGGCGGCGCGCGAATCGCGACGCCGTGGATCAGAAAGGTGCGGTCGGCGCGCGCGTCCGACCGGCGTTCGCGGTGATCGTCTCGAGTTCATCTCTACGCTCCGCCGCGCGCCTCCCCGACCAGTCCGCTTTCGCTCCCCGAGGAGGAGACGACGACGCCGCTTTCCTCTCCTGCCAAAGGAAAGGGAGGGGACCTGCCGAAGGCCGGTGGAGGGGCGACGCTCTGGCCTCATCGACATAGCCATGCGCCGGTGAAAATGCCACAATTCCCGTTGACAGGCCGCCGCCGGGATTTGTCGTGCGGCCGCGGGCGCGATAGATCCCACGCGGCGCGCACATTTTGGGCGCGCAGATTTCGCCGGTTCGACGCTATCGGGTGGGAGAGTGCATTGGACATTGACTCCGAGTCGCGCGATCGCCGCGCACGCCTGAGCCGTCGCGCGCTTTTAACCGGCGGGGCCGCCGGCGCTGTTGGATTCGCGCTCGCCAGCTGCAATTCAAGCTCGCTGCTTGCGCCCGGCGCCGAGGTTTCGGCGCCTTCCGCGCCGCCGCCTCCGGGCGCTCCCGGACCGGTGGTCGGCCAGACGCTGGGAACAGGGCCGGTGCGGGTCGGCCTGGTCCTGCCGCTGACCCAGAACGGCGCCCCGAGCCCGGTTGGGAGTTCGTTGCGCAATGCGGCGCAGCTCGCCGTCGAGGAATTCGCCGGCCCCTACATCACGCTGATGATTCAAGACGACCGCTCGACCCCGGACGGCGCCGGACAGTCGACCCAAAGCGAGATCGGCGCCGGCGCCCAACTCATCCTCGGCCCCGTCTATGCCAACGATGTACGTCAGGCGGCCTCGGTCGCGAAGGCCGCCGGCAAGCCGATGATCGCCTTCTCGACCGACGCCAGCGTCGCCTCGCCCGGCGTGTACCTTCTGTCGTTCCTGATCGAATCCTACGTCGACCGGATCACGGAATTCGCCGCGTCGCGCGGCAAGAAGGCATTCGCGGTCATGGCGCCGCAGAACGACTACGGCAACATCGCGCTCGCTGAATTCCAGCAGACGGCTGGGCGGCTCAATACGCCGGTCGCGGTGGTGGCGCGTTACACCCCGGGCCAGCCGCAGGAGGCCGCGCCGCAGATTGCGGCCGTCAGCAGCCAGATCGACGCCCTCTTCATCCCCGACCAGGCCGACGGCATGCCGGCGGTGGCGAGCGCGCTCGCCGCCGCCAATATCAAGACGCAGCTGCTGGGCACCGGGGTGTGGAACGACGCGCGCGTGTTGCGGCTGCCGCAGTTGCAAGGCGCATGGTTCTCCGCGCCCGACAATGCGGGCTTCAACGCGCTAGCGCAGCGCTTCAAGGCGAAGTTCGGCAGCGAGCCGACGCGGCTTGCGACGCTCTCCTACGACGCCGTGACCTTGGCCGGGGCGCTTGCTCGCGGGTCCGCCCCGGATCCGTTCAGCGTGCAGGCTTTGACCAACGTGTCCGGCTTCAACGGCGCCGACGGCGTCTTCCGCTTCCGCGCCGACGGAACCAACGAGCGCGGCCTCGCGGTGATGGAAATCGACAACAACGCCGCGGTGGTGATTAGCCCGGCCCCGCGGAGCTTTGCGGGGGGGTGAGCATAATTTCGAGCGGGGCGGTCCAAATGCTGACCTCGGGCGAGGAGCGGCGTCGCAGGGTGACGCTCGCAGTCCGTATTCAGGAAGGAAGGACCGCCTGTCGGCGGTCCTTTCGGAGCTTGGCAGTCCATTACGCCGCGATGCGAGCGGCAGCCTTGGTCCGACGATATCCGCCGTAGCCAAGGCCAATGAAGCCGATCAGCATCATCGCCCAGGTCGTCGGCTCGAGGACCGCGCGAACGAGGTCGGGGCGAAGGCCACGCCCTCGAAATTGTTTTCCGCGGGCGCGGTGGCGAGCACGCTGATGAACTACACCGATTCCAGTGTCGTCATCGGCGGTATTCTATCGCATCTTCTTCACGGTTCCGTTGACGCGCGTGATCAAAGCGCCGTCTTGCGCCCCGATCAGGCGCTTGATCCCTCGCGGACGCAGTAAATTCCGCTATAATATGGCGCCGGGTAGGGAGCCTGCCAAATCCGGACGCCGCCGCTCAGAGCATGCTCGGCAGCACCCGGTCCGGCGGGCGGTGGCCGTCGACGAAGGTGCGGATATTGACGATCACCTTTTCGCCCATGTCGGCGCGGCCCTCGTCGGTCGCCGATCCCATGTGCGGCAGAAGCGTCACCTTGCCCGCCTTGGCGAGCGCGACCAGCTTCTCGTTGACCGCGGGCGCGTGCTCGAACACGTCGAGACCGGCGCTGGAAAGTTCGCCCGCCTCCAGCATCCGGACCAGCGCGTTCTCGTCGACCACCTCGCCGCGCGCGGTGTTGATCAGAATGGCGTCCGGACGCAGGTACTTCAGCCGCCGCGCCGAGAGAAGGTGGTAAGTGCCGGGGGTATGGGGGCAATGGATCGAGACGAAATCCATCCGCGCCAGCATCTGGTCGAGCGAATCCCAATAGGTCGCCTCCAGCGACTCCTCGATCTGCGGCGCGACGCGGCGCCGGTTGTGATAGTGGATCGACATGCCGAACGCGCGGGCGCGTCGGGCGAGCGCCTGCCCGATGCGACCCATGCCGATGATGCCCGAGATCGCTTGCCGGTGATCCGCCGTCCGAGCATCCAGGTCGGCGTCCAACCGGCCCATAAGCCGTCCGGAATGACGTGGGAGCCTTCGACGAGCCGGCGCGCGGTCGAAAGGATGAGCGCCATGGTCATGTCGGCGGTGTCCTCGGTCACGGCGCCGGGCGTGTTGGTGACCGTGATGCCGCGACGCAGCGCGCTCGTGACGTCGATGTGGTCGACGCCGTTGCCGAAATTGGCGATCAGTCGCATCTGCTCGCCGGCCTGGGCGATCATGGCGGCGTTGATGTGGTCGGTGATCGTCGGGACGAGGACATCGGCCTCGTGCATAGCCTCGACGATCTCGGCCTGCGACATCGGCTTGTCGTCGAGATTGAGCCGGGCGTCGAACAGTTCGCGCATGCGGGTTTCGACGAGTTCAGGGAGCCGCCGCGTGACGACCACAACGGGTTTCTTCTTGGTCATGAACGCCCCCCTCCCCGCCCAGCCTGCGCCCTTTTCGCCTTGGCCTCGTTCTCAAACATTTGCGTCCACGCCTTCAAGCGGTTTACGCCTCATTAACGCCGTGCGCAGCAAATGATCCCACGCCGGCGTCCTTCCGGCGGCGCGCGCCGCTGGTTCGCCGGCCTCTCTACCAGAAGGCCGGGCAAACACAAGGATGGCCTCTTCGCCGTCGAGGAATCCGCGATGAACCGACCCCTTCTCCAGACGCCTGCGCGCCCCGTGGCGCGACGCGCCATGCTCGCCTTCCTCTGCCTTGCAGCCCTCTCCCCGGCGCTGGCTCTGGCCGACCAGACGGGCACCGTGACGAAGCTGCCGCTGCCGCGCTTCGCGAGCCTGAAGACGGACCGGGTGAACCTGCGGGAAGGCCCGTCCAAGGATCACGCCGACGAAATGGGTCTATCAGCGCGCCGGGCTCCCGGTCGAGATCACGGCGGAGTTCGAAATCTGGCGGCGGATTCGCGACTCCGAGGGCGTCGACGGATGGGTGCTGCATTCCCTTCTGTCCGGACGGCGCACCGCTTTGGTCACGCCGAACAAGAAGGGCGAAAGCTCGAAGCTTTACGGACGCCCGTCCGAAGGGTCCGACCTCGCCGCGACGCTTCAGTCCGGCGTGATCGTGAACCTGCGCAAATGCGACGGCGCCTGGTGCCAAGTCGACGGCGACGGCTTCAAGGGTTATATCGAACAGATCAAGCTGTGGGGCGTCTACCCCGACGAGAAGATCGAGTGATCACGGCCGAGCCGCGGGACCATCATATTTTGAACTCCGTTCTGCCGCCCGAGCCGGAACGCCTCGGTCTCGAGGCTCGTCGCCTGCGGCTCAATACGCTGATCGGTCTGCGCTGGCTCGCCGTCGCCGGTCAAACCGCCGCGGTCCTGGTCGGCGTATTCGGCTTCGGCCTCGGCTTCCCGGCGGTCATTTGTTTCGGTCTGATCGCGGCGTCGGCCGCGCTCAACCTGGTGCGCTGCGATGGCTGTATCCGTTCAGCGCGCGGCTCAGCGAGCGCGACGCGACCATCATTCTGGCCATTGATATTCTCCAGCTGGCGGGTCTCCTGTTCCTGACGGGAGGGGTCGCCAATCCGTTTGTCATTCTGCTTCTCGCCCCCGTCACCATCGCGGCGACCTCGCTGCCGTTCTGGCGAGCGCTCGGCCTGCTCGCGCTCGCGCTCGTCTGCGCGACCGTGCTTCTGCGCTTCAACCTGCCTCTCCCCTGGATCGGGGGCGAGATGCTTGTTCTTCCGCCTCTTTACGCGCTTGGCGTCTGGCTTGCGCTCGGGGTCAGCGCCGCGTTCGTTACGCTCTACGCCTACCGGGTGGCGGCCGAAGCGCGGCAGACGGCGAGCGCGCTGACTGCGGCGGAACTCGTTCTGGCGCGCGCCCAGCATCTTTCGCAACTCGATGGGCTCGCCGCCGCCGCGGCCCATGAACTAGGGACGCCGCTCGCCACCGTCGCGCTGGTCGTGCGCGAGATGGCGGCTCAATCGCCGCGCGACGAGGGATTCGCCGACGATCTCCAATTGCTCGAAGAATCGGTGGACCGCTGTCGGACGATTCTGGGCAGGCTGTCAGCGCCTTCCGACCTTTCGGGACCGCCGATGGATATCACGAGTCCGATCGAACTCGCCGAGCTGGCCGCGGCTCCCCATCGGCTGCTTGGCGTCTCGATCACGGTCACGGGCGAGGGGCCTGAACCGGCGCCGCAATGCGTCCGCAATCCCGGAGTCCTCTATGGGCTCGGCAACCTGATCGAAAACGCGGTCAGCTTCGCCAAATCGGCCGTTGAAATCCGCGCCAGCTGGACGAAATCCGACGGTCACGATCGTCGTTTCCGACGACGGGCGGGGATTTCCTCCGAACCTGCTCCCGAGGATCGGCGAACCGTACCTGTCCCAGCGGGATGGGGCGCGCGGCGCCGCGAAGATCGGCGGCGGGCTCGGCCTGGGCTTGTTCATCGCCCGCTCGCTGCTCGAGCGCTCGAAGGCGACCCTGCGATTCGAAAACGCCTCGCCGCCTTCGAGTGGAGCGATCATCACGGTGCAATGGCCGCGGCCGGCTTTCGAGGAGGGTCGACGCAGCGCAAAATAGCCTGTAAGCTTTTGCAATGGGACCGGTTTGCGTTTATTGCAGGTAGAATGGACAAGGACGCTTCGCACCAGTCGACGAATCAGATTCAGAGCGGCGGGGAGACGCTCGACAAGTCCCTGCTCGTCGTGGACGATGATCGTCTTTTTTGCGACCGCCTGGCGCGGGCGCTGTCGTCGCGCGGGTTCACCGCCCGCACGGCGACCAACGTATCGGAGGCGCTGGCTGCGATCGAAACCGCGCCGCCCGCCTTCGCCGTGATCGATCTCCGCCTCGGCGACGGAAGCGGGCTGGACGTCATGCGCGCCTTGAAGGCGAAGCGGCCCGACGCCCGCGGGGTGATCCTGACCGGCTACGGCGCGATCGCCACCGCGGTCATGGCGGTCAAGCTCGGCGCCTTCGACTACCTCGCCAAGCCCGCGAACGCCGACGACGTCGTCGCCGCCCTGATGGCCGGACGGCTCGACATGCCCGCCGAGCATGATCCGCCGATGTCGGCCGACCGCGTCCGGTGGGAGCATATCCAGCGCATCTATGAAGCCTGCGAGCGCAACGTCTCCGAGACGGCGCGCCAGCTCAACATGCACCGGCGCACCCTCCAGCGGATTCTGGCGAAGCGCGCTCCCAAGTGAGCGGAGCCGCAGCCGCCTGACCGGTGCGACCTGTCTCCGGCTCCCGAGCCGGTTTCGAGCCTTTTCAGGCATTTGCGGTTTGCACCCGGAAATTTGGGCGCGCGTGACGCCCGGGGCGCAGGCTGAGAGGGGGCGCCGTCGAATCCCATTCTTCGACTGTGGAACGATCGGCCGGTATGACGGGCCGTTGGCGCGTGCTGAAACGTCCTCCGTTCAAGGCGGGATGGCTTGCCGCAAGGCCATCGTCGCCGCGCAACCCGAAACGCAACGGCCGCGACGTGTTTGCGGTCGGGGTGGATGTCAGAAGGCGGCGGAGACGGGGCAAGGGAGCGGCAAGCGGCATCGCGGGTCGGATTCGAACGATGAAGTCAATCTAGCCATGATCCTGTTTTTCCGCAAGACTTTGTTTTCTCATTCTGTGAATGCCGCGAAACCGAGGGGTCGCGGGGTTGGCGCCCGCGAACCGCTCTTGCGCGGACTGCGAGTTAAAATCAGGACGATTCTGGCTCAATCGATCGCCAACTTGATCGCCTGCTTCCGCCAAGCTTATGGCTACTACGCGAGTGGTTCCCGAGCCTGCAAATGAATCCATGACAAATTTGAAGCGATCTTCACAATTCGTCTGAGTAAACGCTCAGGCTTTGGTGTGTCGAAAATTGTTGTCTCTATTAAACACCCGGGTCGTTTCCTCTTTTTGCCTCACGATTGTTACCTACCCCTTCGTTCAGCCATATAGTTGTCCACAAGCTCCAAGAGTTCAGATTTGAACCTCTTTACGATTGGAAATTACTTACCCGCCACCCAGTCTGTTGATCGTCAGGGGGCAGCAGAATAAGGGTGAACTGGAATTCGCATCGGCGGCTCGGCCAGAAGGTTTAGGATCTCGTCCCGAAGTTCGTCAGCCGAGGGGCTGTTTTCGTAACCGTCCTTCGCCCCGTCAGACCTGAAAAGCTCAATGTTCCAAAGGACATCGGGGTCTTCATCTTCACGAACAATGATAAACCGGTCAGAGGCGCCAGACTTCTCCATGCCGATGGTGGCCAGTTCGAACAATTTGTCACCGGTTCCGGGCTTAGCGCGCATTCTGATGATGTAGCCGGGCTGATCTTAAATCGCCATGTTTTCTCCGATTGTCGGTAGCACGCTCATCGTCCAACGTTGGTTTGATACCTTTGACAAGACGTAGGGCATCGACAGGAATTGGTAAATGTTAACATTCTCTTAAATCAGCACTTTTACGCCGTGTGGATTGCGGCTCCCGGGAAAGGCCGCCCTGAGTCACGAATACGCGTTCGTCCAAGCCGGGAAAGTTCGCTGAAGACACTGCTCCGGCCATTGCGACAAAGCTTGAATGACGCGTTTGAGCCGAGCGGCGGACGATCAGCGCGGCTTGAGATCCGCCCGCCCTGACTAACGCGTCGGCGGCCGATCGTTCAACGTCTGCCGGGGTCCTGCGAGTCTCTGGCGGAAACGGACCAACTGGGTTGGACCTGGTGGGCCGGGCAGGACTCGAACCTGCAACCAGACCGTTATGAGCGGCCGGCTCTAACCATTGAGCTACCGGCCCGAAGGGGCGCCGCGACGGCATAAAGCGCAAATCGACCCTGGACGCAATCCAGGCTTTCTGGAGAGCCTGCTTCGAGACACAAGGCTTCGCGGCGCTCCTCAGCATGAGGGGCGTGCGATTGGAACGGCTACGTCCGCGCTCTCATCCCCGACGAGCGCGATGCGCCTCGGACGCCAAAAACTTGAGCTTGGCGGGTTTCTCCTCTAAGAGCGGCCGGGGTCCGGGCGTCCAAGGAGCGCGATATCATGCCTTTTGGCGTTTCATCGGTCGAGCGGCTCGCCGCCGTCAGCGCCGTCGCGCTTGCCTTGTCGGTTTCCGCGGTCTCGGCGACCCCTTATCTCGTGGTCGACGCCGACAGCGGACAGGTGCTGCTCGAGCACGAATCGACCGAAGCCTGGTATCCCGCTTCGCTGACCAAGCTGATGACCGTCTATGTCGCGCTCGACGCGGTGCGCGCCGGACGGCTGACCATGGACACGCCGCTCGTCGTCTCCGCGCGCGCCGCCAGCCAGCAGCCCTCGAAGATGGGATTCAGGCCGGGCACCGAGGTCACGCTCGACAACGCACTCAAGATGTTGATGGTGAAGTCGCCGAACGACATCGCGGTTACCGTCGCCGAGGGCGTTTCGGGCTCGGTCGAGGCCTTCGCGGACGAGATGAACGCCGACGCGCAGAAGCTCGGCCTGCACGAATCGCATTTCGTCAACCCGAACGGGCTGCACAATCCCGAGCACTGGTCGTCGGCGCGCGACATGGCGATGATCGCCCGCGCGCTGCTGCGCGAGTTCCCCGACCACGCCGGCCTCTTCGAGCATCGGCGAGCTGCAGCTCGACTCCCAGATCATCCGCAACCACAACGGCCTGCTCGGCCGCTATCCCGGCGCCGACGGGATGAAGACCGGGTTCACCTGCCCGGCCGGGTTTAACGTGGTGGCGAGCGCCAACCATTACGGCCGCCATCTGATCACGGTCGTGCTCGGCGCGCCTTCGGCCAAGGCTCCGCAACCAGGAGGCGGCCGATCTCTTCGACCGCGGCTTCGCCATGGGCGGCGGATCAGGGTCGCTCGATCGCCCTCGCGTCTGCCGGCGCCGGCCCGCCGGACGCGCGCGCCAACGTCTGCCTGCATCGCAGCGCGGCGGCGATCGCCGCCGAGGAAGAGGACGGCGGCGGGGAGCAGGAGGCCGTCCGCGTCGGCGGCGGACGCGGCGGCGCGGCGCGATGGTCGCCGCGGCGTCCGGCGAGCCGACCCGCACGATGCTTTCCGACGAGCGGCCGCAGTTCGATCCGGTGCCGGTGTTCGTCGGTCCGGTCGCCGGCTGGAATGGCCCCGTGCTCGGCCCGCGCCCGACCGCGGCCGTCGCCGCCGCGCTTCCGGCTGACGCCAAGGCCTACGCCGGCGGACAAGCCGGACCCGATCGAGGCCGCGACCGCGCCGGGCGCGGCCGAACGCCCCGCAGGCGCTGGAGGGCGCGGTGCGGACGCCGCCGCCGCAAGAGGGCAAGCGTCATCCAAAGCGCATGCAGCCCCGCGCCGCGGCCAATACCGAAAGCGCCGCCGTAAAGGCGAAGAGCGCAGAAGCCAGAATCGCCAAGACGACGGCCGCCGCCGGGCTCCAATCCGCCCAAGCCGACCGGCAAAACCAACGGCCGAATCAGTAAACCGGCGGCTGTTGCGGTAGCGCGCCGAAATCTGGTCATTATCCTGTGACTTACGTCTGCGTCGAAAGGACGCGGCGTCTGTCATAATTATTTTGCATAATGCCTTAGTTTGGCCCGGTTGCGAACAAGCGCGCGCCGCAAGATCTGAGCATGCTTAGCGCTGTGCCGCGCGGAATCGGTTCGCGGTTGCTCGGTTTTCTTGCCCCCCAGCCCCCGAGCGCCAGGACGAGCCGAACATATCCTGTCGCGGCTAGCGGATCGGCGGGCCCCCTCCCAGCCGATCCGCTCTTTTTTCTGCAGCGCTGTACTGCCGGCCGATCCGTCCTTCTGCGAGCGCGGACAGCGACGCGACTCCATGCTCGCTGGCGGATCCGCGGCAGCGTCACGCCTTCGTCACGCGACTCGTCTAGCGCGGCGCGATCCGAATTCCAGCGACGGGAGAACGGGTTGCGACACTCGACGAAGGCAGCCCGCAAGGCGACCGACGCCCATCTCAAGGCCGCCGTTCATCGCGCGAGGCCCCTGACGCGCGCCGGCGTGCTCGAGCGCATGTTCACCTTCGCCTTCTCGAAGCTTGTCTACCCGCAGATCTGGGAAGACCCGGTCGTCGACATGAAGGCGCTCGACATCGGGCCGGGTCACGAGGTGATCGCCATCGCCTCCGGCGGCTGCAATGTCCTCTCCTACCTGACCGCCGACCCGGCGGGCGTCACCGCGGTCGACCTCAACGGCGCTCATATCGCGCTCGGCAAGCTGAAGATCTGCGCGCTGGCAGAACCTGCCCGACTACGACACGTTCTTCCGCTTCTTCGGCCGCGCCGACGCCCGCGCCAACGTCGGCGTGTACGACCGCATCCTGCGCGCGAAGCTCGATCCCACGACCCGCGCCTACTGGGACAAGCGGCGCGCGTTCGGACGGCGGCGCATCGGCGTCTTCGCCCGCAACTTCTATCGCCACGGCCTGCTTGGCCATTTCCTCGGCGCGGGCCACGCGCTCGCCCGGCTGCACGGGCATCGACCCCTCGGTCATCCTCGAGGCGCGCACGCTCGACGAGCAGCGCCGGCTGTACGAGGACGCGGCTCGCGCCGATCTTCGACAAGCCGCTGGTTCGCTGGATGATGAAGCAGCCGGCTTCGCTTTACGGCCTCGGCATTCCGCCGGCGCAGTACAAGGCGCTCGCCGGCGATTCGCCCATGGGCATCGGCGCGGTGCTGAGCCAGAGGGTCGAGCGGCTCGCCTGCGATTTCGCCATCGCCGACAATTACTTCGCCTGGCAGGCGTTCGGCCGCCGCTACGCGCCGGGCCCGAACCCGTCGCTGCCGCCCTATCTGCAGCGCGAGAATTTCGACGCCGTCCGCAGCTCGCGCCGACCGCGTGCGCTACGTCCAGCGCACGTTCACCGAGACTCTGCGCGACGAGCCGGCGGCGCGCTTCGACCGCTACGTGCTGCTCGACGCGCAGGACTGGATGAACGCCGCCGACCTGACCGCGCTCTGGACCGAGATCACCCGCACCGCGCGGCCCGGCGCGCGCGTGATCTTCCGCACCGCCGCCGACGAGCGGCTGCTGCCCGGCCGCGTGCCCGAAGACATCTTGGGCCACTGGCGCTACGAAGAGGAGGCGAGCCGCGAATTCGGCCGGCAGGACCGCTCGTCGATCTACGGCGCGTTCCATCTCTATGTGCTGAAGGACGCCTGAGCATGAGCGACGCCGCGGCGCTGATGGACAGGATGTACCGCCGCCAGCGGCACATCTACGATCTGAGCCGCAAATATTACCTCATCGGCCGCGACGAGGCGATCGCCCGCCTCGACCCGCGGCCGCGGCGATTGCGTGCTCGAGATCGGCTGCGGCACCGGGCGCAACCTGATCAAGGCGGCGCGCGCCTACCCGGAGGCGCGCTTCTACGGGCTCGACGTGTCGCGCGAGATGCTCGACACGGCCGAGGCGGCGATCCGCCGCGCCGGGCTTGCCGAGCGCATCGCCGTCGCCCAGGGCGACGCGACCGCCTTCGATCCCGACGCGCTCTTCGGCCGCGCCGCGTTCGAGCGGGTGATGATCTCCTATGCGCTGTCGATGATCCCGCCGTGGCGCGAGGCGCTCGCGCCGGGCGCTCGACGTCGTCGCGCCGGGCGGCGCGCTGCACATCGTCGATTTCGGCGACTGCGCTGGCCTGTCCGGGCCGTTCAAGGCGGCGCTTGCGCCGCTGGCTCGCCGCCTTCGACGTTGAGCCCGCGCGACGATCTCGGCGAGACGCTCGCCGCGCTCGCGGCCGCGCGCGGGACTGTCCTGCGCCACGCGAGGCATGGCGGCGCGGCTATGCGACTCTTGGCGGTGGCGCGCCGCGCGGCGTGACGGGTCTAGCCATGCCGGCCCCCGAGCCCTACATTGGCCCTCGCGGAGCTGGGTGGTTCGTCAGGACAACATTCCTCGGGGCCGTACGATCCCTATGGGAGCTGTCCCTGCCCTAGCCCGTGGGCTTTGGCACATGGCGCCCACCTACTTACGTAGGCGCCCGGGATCACCGTCCAACGGCCGTCTCGGCTCCGCGAACTTCTTGCTGACGGATTGGGGCGCCGCCTTGACCTCGACGGCCCCCGATCCGAAGGCCGAGCTTGCGCCGGAGCGCGCTGGCGCGGCGCAAGGCGCTGGCTCCCGAGCTGCGCGCGCAGCTCACGGCGCGGCTTGTCCACGAGGGGCTGCGCCTCGCGCGCCTGTGGAAGCCGTCGGTGGTCTCCGGCTTCCACCCGATCCGCGAGGAGCCGGACGCGCTCGCCCTGCTCGCACGCGCTCGCGCGACGAGGGTTTCGACGTCGCGCTGCCCGTCGTCGACGGGCCGCGGAAACCCCCTCGATTTCCGCCTGTGGCGCGCCGGGCGAGCCGACCGCGCTCGGCGCCGATGGGCATTCCCGAGCCGCTGGACGTCGCGCCCGCCGTCGATCCGGATCTCCTCTTCACGCCGCTCGCCTGCTTCGACCGGCGCGGCCGGCGCATCGGCTACGGCGCCGGATACTACGATCGGAGCCTCGCGCGCCTGAGGGCGATGAAGACAATCCATGCGGTCGGCGTCGCCTATGGGGTTTGCGAAGTCGCCGCCGTGCCTTATGAGGCGCATGATCAGAGCCTGGACGCGATCGTGACCGAACAGGAAACCATCTTCGTAAGCGAGCGCTGAATGCGGCTCCTGTTCATCGGCGACGTCGTCGGGCGTTCTGGCCGCGCCGCGGTGCTTCAGCAGGCGCCCATCCTGCGGGCGCGGTGGAGCCTCGATTTCATCATCGTCAACGGCGAGAACGCCGCCGGCGGCTTTGGCGTCACCGAATCGATCCTCGAAGAGTTCCTCGCCGCCGGCGTCGACGCCGTGACGCTCGGCAATCACGCCTTCGACCAGCGCGAGGCGCTGGTGTTCATCGAGCGCCAGCCGCGCCTGATCCGCCCGGCCAATTATCCGCCGGGCACGCCCGGGCGGGGCGCGGCGATCGTCGAGAACGCGAAGGGCGCGCGCCTCCTCGTCGTCAACCTGCTCGGGCCGGATCTTCATGGAGGCGCTCGACGATCCGTTCGCCGCGCTCGACCGCGAGCTTGCCGCCCATCCCGCTGGGCGCGGCCTGCCACGCCGTCGTCGTGGACGTTCACGCCGAGGCGACGAGCGAGAAATCGGCGCTCGGCCACTATCGCCGACGGGCGGGTCGAGCCTCGTCGTCGGCACCCACACCCATGTGCCGAGCGCCGACCACCGCATTCTCGCCGGCGGCACGGGCTTCGTCACCGACGTCGGCATGACCGGCGACTACGATTCGGTGATCGGCATGGAGAAGGACGAGCCGCTGCGCCGCTTCACCCGCCGCATCCCCTCGGGCCGGTTCGAGCCGGCGATGGGGCCGGCGACGCTCTGCGCGGTCGCGGCGGAGATCGACCGCCGAGGGTCTGGACCAAGGCGATCGCGCCGGTGCGCATCGGCGGCCTCCTGAACGCGGCGACGCCGGACTTCTGGGACTGAGCGCGGCGATGACCGCCCACGACCATCGTCTACGATCTCGACGGCACGCTCGCCGACACGGCGGGCGACCTGATGGGCGCGCTGAATTTCGTGCTCGAGCGCGAGGGCCTCGCGCCGCTGCCGGTCGAGAACGCCCGCTCGATGCTCGGCGCCGGCGGACGGGCGCTGATCGAGCGCGGCTTCGCCGCCTCAGGACGCGAACTGTCGCCGGAGAAGCTCGAAGTCGCTGTTCGGCGATTTCCTCGCCCATTACAACGCCCATATCGCGGTCCACACCCGCCTTTACCCGGGCGTGCTCAAGGCGCTCGACGCCTTCGCCGCGGCCGGCTGGCGGCAGGCGATCTGCACCAACAAGATGGAGGCTTCGGCCAAGATGCTGATCGAGCGCCTCGGCGTCGCCGACCGCTTCGCCTTCATCTGCGGCCAGGACACGTTCGGCGTCGGCAAGCCCGACCCGAAGCCGCTGATCGGCACGGTCGCGGCCGCGGGCGGCGCGGTCGGGCCGGGCGATCATGGTCGGCGATTCGGCGACCGACATCAAGACGGCGCGGGCCGCCGGCCTGCCGGTGATCGCGGTCGATTTCGGCTACACCGACGTGCCCGGTGACCGAGCTCGGCCCCGACCGGGTGATCTCGCATTTCGACGAGCTGGCGGCGGCCGTAGCGGAGATGACAGGGGCGCTGGGCGAGTGGCGAGTAGGGAGTGGCGAGTAGCTGCAACCATTCGCCATCTCGCCATTCGCCATCTCGCCTCTTCCGTCAATCCTTGGCGCGCTCGACGTAGCTGCCGTCTTCGGTCTGGATGACGATGCGCGTACCCGGCGCGATGTGCGGGGGCACCATGGCGCGGGCGCCGTTCGAGAGCTTGGCGGGCTTGTAGGACGACGACGCCGTCTGGCCCTTCATCGCCGGCTCCGTCTCGATGACTTCGAGCGTCACGCGCGGCGGGAGCTGGATCGCGACGGGGATCTCGTTGAAGATCGAGAGCAGGACCTTCATGCCCTCCTGCAGCCACTGCCCCTGATCACCGATCACCTCTTTCGGGACCGTGATCTGGTCGTAGGTCGCGGTGTTCATGAAATGCTGCCCGTCGCCGTCGGCGTAGAGGAAGTCGAACTCCTTGTCCTCGACGAAGGCGCGCTCGACCTGCTCGGTGGTTTTGAAGCGGTCGGTGACCTTGACGCCGTCGGAGAGGCGCCGCATGTCGATCTGGGTCGTCGGCGTGCCCTTGCCTGGATGGAAGCTCTCGGCCGAGAGAACGACGCAGAGCTGCCCGTCCTCGCGTTCGATAATGTTGCCCTTGCGAATCGAGCTTGCGATAACTCTCACAACCGTGTCCTTAAGAAATTGGCGCGCGCGTGATGTGCGCGAACGGACGCGCGTTTTCAAGCGGCGTCCCGGCGCTGTCGGCGCGCTTATACTGATTTCGGCGGCAAAGGCCAGTCGCGATCGCCCGCGATCGGGTGTAACCTTCGGAGCCCCTTGAGTCCTTACCGACCCCCGCCGTTCTGGAGCCCCGACCGTCACGCCGCCCGGCGCGCGCGGCTGAAGGACCGCGCCCGGATCGCCGCGGCCGTCCGCCGATGGTTCGAGGCCAAGGACTTCCTCGAGGTCGATCCCGCCGCGCTTCAGGCCTCGCCCGGCAATGAAACCCATCTCCACGGGTTTCGAGCCGACATGGTCGGCCCGGACGGAGCGGCGCGCGAGGCCTGGCTGCACACCTCGCCCGAATTCGCGATGAAGAAGCTCATCGCCGCCGGCGAAACGCAAATCTTTGCGCTCACGCACGTTTTCCGCAACCGCGAGCGCACCGCGCTGCATGCGCCGGAATTCGCGATGCTCGAATGGTATCGGGTCGGCGCGCCGCTCCAAAGGGTGATGGACGACTGCGCCGCGCTGGTCGCGCTCGCCGCCCATGTCGCGGGCGCGAAAGCCTTCACTTTTCGAGGTCGCGAGGCGAGCCCTTTCGAGCCGCCCGAGCGGTTGAGCGTGCGCTACGCGTTCCTGCGTCATGCCGGGATCGACCTCACCGACAGCCTGCCGCTCGGCGGCCGGCCGGACAGGGCGCTGTTCGCGGCCCAGGCGGAAGCGGCGGGCATCAGGGTCGCGGCGGACGACACGTGGTCGGACGTGTTCAGTCGAATTTTGAGCGAACGGGTCGAGCCCCATCTCGGCGTCGGCCGGCCGACGATCCTGCACGCCTATCCGGCGACCGAGGCGGCTCTGGCGCGCACGGACCCCGCCGACCCGCGCGTCGCCGAGCGCTTCGAGCTCTATGCTTGCGGCGTCGAACTCGCCAACGCCTTCCACGAGCTGACCGACGCGGCCGAGCAGCGCTGCCGCTTCGAGGCGGACATGACCGAGCAGCGCCGCATCTACGGCTCGTCTCATCCGATCGACGAGGATTTTCTCGCCGCCGTCGGCGCGATGCCGGACGCTTGCGGGGCGGCGCTCGGCTTCGATCGGCTCGTCATGCTTGCGACCGGCGCCGACAGTGTCGAGGCCGTCCAGTGGACGCCGGTGTTCGACCCCGAGGCCGGCGCATGAGTCCCGATCCCGCGCTGATGGCGAAAGCCCGGGCGGCGCTGACCAGCGTCTACGGGTATTCCGCCTTCCGCCCCGGCCAGGAGGAAATCCTCTCCGCGATCTTCGACGGCGAGGACGTGCTCGCGGTGATGCCGACCGGCAGCGGCAAGTCGCTCTTGTTCCAGTTGCCGCCGATCGTCCGCGAAGGGCTCACGCTGGTCGTCTCCCCGCTGATCGCGCTGATGAACGGTCAGGTGGCGCAGCTCAGCCAACTCGGGGTCGAAGCCGCGACCCTCAATTCCTCGACCGAGCCCGAGGAGCGCCGCCGCATCGCGCGCGGCCTCAAGGAGGGGACGCTTCGCCTCCTCTACATCGCCCCGGAACGGCTGCTGCGCGACGACATGATCGCCTACCTGAAGGGTTTCGCCATCGGCTGCCTCGCCATCGACGAGGCCCATTGCGTCTCCCAATGGGGACACGACTTCCGTCCGGAGTACCTGCGCCTTCGCGAAATCGTGGATGCGCTCGGCGGACTTCAAACGATCGCCGTGACCGCGACCGCCGATGCGCCGACGCGCGGCGAGATCGCCGACAAGCTGTTCGTTCGGCGACCGCGGGTTTACGTCCGGTCGTTCGACCGGCCCAATCTCTTCCTGGCGATGCGGCCGAAGACCAACGCCACCCGTCAGCTCGTGGAACGCCTCGACGCCCATCGCGGCGAGAGCGGCATCATCTATTGCGCCTCGCGCCGCCGGACGGAGGAGCTCGCTAACGAACTCTGCGGCGCCGGCCGCCGGGCGCTGCCCTATCACGCGGGGCTCGAGCACGGCGTGCGTTCCGCCAACCACGACGTGTTCCTGCGCGAGGACGATTGCATCGTCTGCGCCACGGTCGCCTTCGGCATGGGCATCGACAAGCCCGACGTGCGTTTCGTGTTCCACGCCGACATGCCCTCGTCGATCGAGGCCTATTATCAGGAGATCGGCCGCGCGGGGCGCGACGGGCTCCCCGCCGACACTTTCACCCTCTACGGGGCCGGCGACATCGAGCTGCGCCGCCGGCAGATCGCCGAGGGCGGCTCGCCCGAGGAGCGCAAGCGCGTCGAGATGGCGAAGCTCGACGATCTCGTGACCTTGTGCGAGACGGCGCGCTGCCGGCGTCAGACGCTGCTTTCGATGTTCGGCGAGGAGTCTGGCCCTTGCGGCCATTGCGACGTCTGCCAGGGCGCCGTGCGGCTGATCGACGGGCGGGTCGAGGCGCAAAAGGCGCTGTCGGCGGTCCTGCGCACGTCCGGCCGCTTCTTCTTCGGCCACCTGGCCAACGTGCTCGCCGGGAAGACCACCGAGGCGATCGAGCGCCACGGGCATGACCAGCTGAAAACCTTTGGCGTCGGCAAGGACCGCACGCCGGCCGGCTGGCGCGGCGTCTTGCGGCAGTTGCAGTCGGCGAAGCTCATCGTCCGCGACGAGGCGGATCGCGACCGGCTGGTCGTGACCGAGGAGGGCCGCCGCATCCTGCGTGGCGAAGCGCCGTTCGCGCTGCGCGAGGACGTCCTGACCCCGGGACGCAAGCGCTCGGAGCGCAAAATCGTCGAGCCGGGCGACGACGACGCCGAACTGCTCGCGGCGCTGAAGGGTCTGCGCGGCGCGATCGCGGCGGCGCAGAAGCAGCCGGCCTATGTGATTTTCCCGGACAGGACGCTGATCGAGATGGCGAAGGAGCGGCCGGATTCGCTCGATGAGTCTCGCCACCCTCCATGGGGTCGGCGCCGTCAAGCTGCAGAAATACGGTCCCGCGTTTGTGGCGGTCATCAGGGACCACGCTCATGCTTGAGCGGGCCCATGCCTGAGCTTCCCGAGGTCGAGACGGTCCGGCGGGGGCTCTCGCCCGCGATGGTCGGCGCGCGGATCAAAAAGGTCGAACTCCGGCGCGGCGACATCCGCTTTCCGTTTCCGCCGCGCTTTCGCGAGCGGCTGACGGACAAGCGGATCGTGGCGCTGACCCGGCGGGCGAAATACCTGCTCGTCGCGCTCGAGGGCGGCGAGACGTGGATCGCCCATCTTGGCATGTCCGGATCGTTCCGCATTGAAGACGCGACGCCCGGCGCGTTTCACCACCCGCGCTCGAAGGACCCGAAACACGACCACGTCGTCATCCACCTCGATAACGGGAAGGTCGTCACCTACAACGATCCGCGTCGGTTCGGTTTCATGGACATGGCGCGGGACGAGGACCTCGACCGGCATCCCCGCCTAGCCTCGCTGGGCGTCGAGCCGCTGGCGCCGGACTTCGACGGAAAGCGGCTGGCCGCCATCTTCGACGGCGTGCGCGCGCCGCTCAAGGCCGCGCTGCTCGACCAGAAGCGGATCGCGGGCTTGGGCAACATCTACGTCTGCGAGGCGCTTTTCCGCGCGCGCCTCTCGCCCCTGCGACCGGCCGGCGACCTCGCCAACGCGCGAGGCGGACCGACGCGGGGCGCCAACGCGCTCGCCAAGGCGATCCACGACGTGCTCGCGGAGGCGATCGAAGCCGGCGGGTCGACGTTGCGCGACCACCGTCAGGCCGACGGCGAACTCGGGTATTTCCAGCATACGTTCGCCGTTTACGACCGCGAGGGCGCGGCCTGCCCGAAACCGGGCTGCGAGGGGACCATCGCGCGCGATGCGCGATCGGGACGCTCGACGTTCTTTTGTCCGGTCTGCCAGAAATAGGGTTCCGGTAGCGTGGTGTCGGCGCGGCGGCTGCTGCTTTCGGCCCGGCCGGGTCCGTCATTGACAACCCCGGCGTCGGCTCCTATCTCACCGCCAACCCTGTTCAGCTGCGCGAAAACGGGCGCTTCGCCATGTTTCGCGCGTTTTGTTGTGGCCGATGTCGTAAGCCGCGCCCCGGGGACGTCCGAAGTACGGGCGAAGCGCGAAGAACTCCGGCGCGCGATGGAAAGGTCGTAAATGCTCGCCGCCCTTAAGTTCGATTCCGTGATGAAACGGGTATTCGGCTCGTCCAACGACCGCCGTCTCAAGGGATACCGGCCGAAGATCGCCGAAATCAATGCGCTCGAGCCGGAATTCGAGGCCCTGACCGACGAGCAGCTGCGGGCGAAGACCGAGGAGTTCAGGGCCGAACTCAAAGCCGGCAAGACTATCGATGACCTCTTCGCTCCCGCTTTCGCCGCTGTGCGCGAGGCGGCCAAGCGCACGCTCAAGCAGCGCCATTTCGACGTGCAGCTGATCGGCGGCCTCGTGCTGCACGAGGGCGCGATCGCGGAGATGAAGACCGGCGAAGGCAAGACGCTGGTGGCCACCTGCGCCGTCTATCTCAACGCGCTCGCCGGCGAAGGCGTTCACGTCATCACCGTCAACGACTACCTCGCCCGCCGCGACTCCGACTGGATGGGCCAGATCTACCGGTTCCTCGGCCTGACGGTCGGCGTGATCGTGCATGGCCTCGACGACGACCAGCGCCGCGCCGCCTACGCGGCCGACGTCACCTACGGCACCAACAACGAATTCGGCTTCGACTATCTGCGCGACAACATGAAATACGACATGTCGCAGATGGTCCAGCGCGGCCACGCCTTCGCCATCGTCGACGAGGTCGACTCGATCCTGGTCGACGAGGCGCGGACGCCGTTGATCATTTCCGGCCCGTCGGAGGACCGCTCGGGTCTCTACGCCTCGGTCGACACGATCATCCCGAGCCTGGTCAAGGAAGACTTCGAGCTCGACGAGAAGCAGCGTACGGTCAACCTGACCGAGGCCGGCAACGAGCATGCGGAGACTCTGCTGCGCGGGATCGGCGCGATGAAGGAAGAAGGCTCGCTTTACGAAGCGGGCAACGCCACCCTCGTCCACCACGTCAACCAGGCGCTACGCGCCCACAAGCTCTTCCAGCGCGACAAAGACTATATCGTCCGCAACGGCGAGGTCGTCATCGTCGACGAGTTCACCGGCCGCATGATGCCCGGCCGCCGCTATTCCGAGGGGTTGCATCAGGCGCTCGAAGCCAAGGAGCATGTCACCGTCCAGCCGGAGAACGTGACGCTCGCCTCGATCACGTTCCAGAACTACTTCCGCCTCTACAACAAGCTCGCCGGCATGACCGGCACGGCCTCGACAGAAGCGGACGAGTTCGCCGAGATCTACAAGCTGGTCGTGGTCGAGATCCCGACCAATCTTCCCATTTCGCGCGCCGACGAGGACGACGAGGTTTACCGGACTACGGATGAGAAGACGCGCGCTGTCGTTCGCGAGATCGAGGAGGCCAACGCCAAGCTGCAGCCGATGCTGGTCGGCACCACCTCGATCGAAAAGTCCGAGGTCCTGGCCGAGGTTCTCGAGCGGAAGGGCTATAAGAAAATCGACTTCAGCCAGCCCGGCGCGCTGAAGCCGCTTTACGCCTCGGCGCGCTCGGGCAAGCCCTCGAGGCACTTCGCGGTGCTGAACGCCCGCTTCCACGAGCAGGAGGCGCCGATCGTCGCCGAGGCCGGCGTGCCCGGCGCGATCACGATCGCCACCAACATGGCAGGCCGCGGCACCGACATCCAGCTCGGCGGCAACGTCGAGATGCGCATTCGCCAGGAGATCGACCCGAACGCCTCGCCCGAGGATCGCGCGGCGAAGGAAGCGGAAATCCGCGCCGAGGTGGCCGAACTCAAGCAGAAGGCGATCGACGCCGGCGGGCTCTACATCATCGGCACCGAGCGGCACGAGAGCCGCCGCATCGACAACCAGCTCCGCGGCCGCTCCGGCCGCCAGGGCGACCCGGGCCGCTCGAAGTTCTTCCTGTCGCTTCAGGACGACCTGATGCGGATTTTCGGCGCCGAGCGGATGGACACGATGCTCAAGCGCCTCGGACTCAAGGAGGACGAGGCGATCGTCCATCCCTGGATCAACAAGGCGCTGGAAAAGGCGCAGCAGAAGGTCGAGGCGCGCAACTTCGACATCCGCAAGAACATCCTGAAGTTTGACAACGTGATGAACGACCAGCGCAAGGTCATCTTCGAGAACCGGCGCAAGATGATGGCGGCCGAGTCGCTCGAGCCGACCATCGAGGAAATGCGCACCGGCGTCATCGACGACATGGTCGCCGAACACATCCCGCACGACGCCTATCCGGAGGCCTGGGACATCGCCGGCCTCAAAGAAAAGGTGACGCAGAAGCTCAACCTCGACCTGCCGGTCGACGCGTGGGCGAAAGAGGAGGGCATCGCCGACGAGGAAGTCGGCGCCCGCCTCCACAAGGCCGCCGAAGAGGCCTACGCCGAGCGCGTTCAGCGCAACACGCCCGACGCGATGCGCTACATCGAAAAGCAGGTGATCCTGCAGACCCTCGACCACCTGTGGCGGGATCACCTTGTGACGCTGGACCACCTGCGTCAGGTGATCGGCTGGCGCGGCATGGCGCAGCGCGACCCGCTCAACGAATACAAGTCCGAGGCGTTCGAGCTGTTTCAGCAGTTGATCGAGCAATGGCACGACGCCGTGATTACCCAGATGTCGCGCATCGAGGTGCGTTTCCAGGCTCCTGAGCCGCCGCCTCCGCCGATGCAGTTCCAGCACGCCGATCCGAGCGCGCTGGAGAACGAGTACCCTCTCGGCGGCCTGATCGAATCCGCCGCCGAGGTGCAACTCGCCCCGACCTCGAACGTCGCGCTCGCCGAGCGCGATCCCCGCAACCCGGCGAGCTGGGGACGGGTCGGCCGGAACGAACAGTGCCCCTGCGGCTCGGGCAAGAAATTCAAGCACTGCCACGGGCAAGTCGCTTGACAGCTAGCCGCTTGACGGCGCCCGGGGTCCGCGCCGCGACGAGCCGCGCGGAGGCGCTCGCCTGGCTGACCGAGACGTTCGACCGAGCGGGTATCGAGGCGCCGAAGCGGGAGGCGCGGCTGGCGCTGTGCCAAGCGGGCGGCCTTCAGCCGACTTCGCTGATCGCCGCGCCGGATGCGGCGCTGGGAGAAATCGCCGCCGCGCGGCTCGCCGATCTCGCGACCCGGCGCGCGGCCGGCGAACCGCTGTCGAAGATCACCGGGCGGCGCGAGTTCTGGGGCCTCACGCTGGCGGTCTCTTCCGACGTGCTCGACCCCCGCCCGGAAACGGAGACGCTGGTCGAGGCGGCCCTCAAGCTGATGGGCTCCCGGCGCCGGGACCCGCTTCGCATCCTCGACCTCGGCGTCGGCTCCGGCGCTATCCTCTGCGCGCTGCTCTCGGAATGTCCGGCGGCGCGTGGGCTCGGCATCGACGCGTCGCCCGCCGCCGTCGACGTCGCACGCGGCAACGTCGAGGCGTGCGGGTTCGGCGCCCGCGCCGAGATTCGGCTTGGCGTGTGGACCGAAGGGGTCGAAGGTCCCTTCGACCTGATCGTGTCGAACCCGCCCTACATCCGGAGCGCGGACATCGACGGCCTTGCTCGCGAGGTGCGCAACTTCGATCCGCGCCTTGCGCTCGACGGCGGCGTCGACGGGCTCGACGCGTATCGGGCGATCTTGCCGGCCTCGGTGAGCCTCCTTGCCCCGGGCGGCCGGCTGATCGTCGAAGTGGGCGCGGGGCAAGGCGGCGATGTTCTCGGTCTCGCCGCGCAGACTGGGCTTCGTCCACGCAGAAACCCGGCGCGATCTTGCCGGAATCGAACGCATCGTCATCGGCGAGCGACCCGCCTGACGCGCTGGCGAACCCCCCGAGCGCCGACGTTCCTGCCTCTCCTCAGTCGGCTTCCACGCGCGACCTCTTGATCGACTCTCAAAGCGCGGTCAGAGTTGGTCAAAGCCGAACCCGGGGGCGACTCGTGACTGAGGACGTGGACGAACAACCGAGGGGCGAGCTGACCGTGCGCCTCGTCGCGATGCCGAGCGACACCAACGCCAACGGCGACATCTTCGGCGGCTGGGTGCTGAGCCAGATGGACGTGGCTGGCGGCGTCGCGGCGGTCGAGACGGCGCAGGGACGGGTGGCGACCGTCGCCATCGACGCCCTGCATTTCATTCGCCCGGTCAAGGTCGGCGACGTACTCTGCGTCTACACCTCCGTCACCGCCATCGGGCGGACGTCTTTGAAGCTCCATATCGAGGCTTGGGCCCGGCGGTTCCGCACGCATCACCGCGAGAAGGTGACCGACGCCACCTTCACCTTCGTCGCAATCGACGATCAGGGGCGTCCCCGGCCAGTCCCCCGGGAACTCGCGAAGGCGTGATGAGCGCGCGGACGATCGGCGGTCCCGTTAACCGCTCGTCGAGCTTGCGGGCTTCTTCGGGCAACATGATCGGCACGCCGTCGCGGATCGGATAGGCGAGCTTGGCTGCGCGCGAGATCAACTCCTGGCGCGCCGCATCATAGCTGAGCGTGTCGCGCGTCAGCGGGCAAACCAGCAGCTCCAGCAATTTCGGGTCCGTCCGCCCGCCGCCGGCTTCCGGCTCGGCGGCTGCCCTCCTTCGTCCTCCGTGTCCATCGCTTCCGCCCTTCTGAGCGCACCAAGTATCGGCCGACGATGGCGGTCCGGCAACCGCTGACCGGTTGCCCTCCCCCTACGTCAGAAGTGCAGGGCGGTCGCCTGTCGGACGCCCTTGAGCTTGCCGACCTCATTCGAGCACCGCGGGCGGGGCGTCGCCGTCGATCGACACCAGCGCGATCGCCGAGCCGCCCTGCTCGTCGCGCCCGAAGGCGAAGGTCGCGATATTGACGCCCGCGTCGCCAAGCACGCTCGCGAACCGGCCGATGAAGCCCGGCTTGTCCTCGTTGGTCACGTAGATCATCGACGGCGTGAACTCCGCGTCGATCTTGATGCCCTTGATCGCCAAGATGCGCGGCTTGCCGTCATGGAACACGGTTCCGCCGATCGACCGGGTCTGCTCCCTGGTCGTCACCGTCAGGGTGATGAAGCTCTCGTAGTCGCCCTGGGCGGCGCGCGTCACCTCCTCGACGACGATTCCGCGCTGGGCGGCGACCGCCGGAGCGGAGACGACATTGACGTCCTGAAGCGAAGGGCGCAGGAGGCCGGCGATCGCGGCGGAGGTCAGCGCCTTGATCTTGAGATCCGCGACGGCGCCCTCGTAGACGATCGTCACCTTCTCGATCGGCGCGGTCGTGAGTTGGCCGGCGAAGGAGCCAAGTCCCTCGGCGAGCGCGATGAACGGCTTGAGCTTCGGCGCTTCCTCGGCGGTGATCGAGGGGAAGTTGATCGCGTTGGAGATCGCGCCGCGGATCAGATAGTCGGACATCTGCTCGGCGACCTGCAGCGCGACGTTCTCCTGCGCTTCGCTGGTCGAGGCGCCGAGATGGGGCGTCGCGATGAAATTGGGGTGGCCGAACAGCGGGTTCTCCTTGGCCGGCTCCTCGACGAACACGTCGAACGCCGCGCCCGCGACATGGCCGCTGTCGAGCGCCGCGCGCAGCGCCGCCTCGTCGACGAGGCCGCCGCGGGCGCAATTGATGATGCGCACGCCCTTCTTCGTCTTGGCGAGGTTCTCGGCCGACAGGATGTTCTTCGTTTGCGCCGTCAGCGGCGTATGCAGGGTGATGAAGTCGGCGCGGGCAAGAAGATCGTCGAGTTCGACCTTCTCGACGCCGATCTCGGCGGCGCGCTCGGTGCTGAGGAACGGATCGTAGGCGATGACCCGCATCCTCAGGCCGATGCCGCGCGAGGCGGCGATCGAGCCGATATTGCCGCAGCCGATCACGCCGAGCGTCTTGCCGGTGAGCTCGACGCCCATGAAGCGGTTCTTCTCCCACTTGCCCGCCTGGGTCGAGGCGTCAGCGGTCGGGATCTGCCGGGCGAGCGCGAACATGAGCGCGATCGCGTGCTCGGCCGTCGTGATCGAGTTGCCGAACGGCGTGTTCATCACGATGACGCCGCGGGCCGTCGCGGCGGGAATGTCGACGTTGTCGACGCCGATGCCGGCGCGGCCCACGACCTTCAGTTTGGTCGCGTGTTCGAGCAGCTTGGCGGTGACCTTGGTCGCCGAACGGATCGCAAGTCCGTCATAGTCGCCGATGATTCTTGCGAGTTCGTCCTTGTCGAGGCCCGGCTTGACGTCGACCTCGACGCCCCGCTCCTTGAAGATCGCGACGGCGGCGGGGGAAAGCTTGTCGGAAATGAGAACGCGGGGAGCCATGGTTAACGCCTCGTGGCGGGCGGCTTCAAAGCCGCTGGGTAGCATGTCGTGGGATGAACGTCGCCTGACGCTCAAGCGGCGGGCTCTGAGGATCAGGCCGCCTTGGCGAGCTTGGCCTTCTCGAGCGCGAAGGCGTAGTCGAGCCACGCGGTCAGCGCCTTGATGTCGGCGGTCTCGACCGTCGCGCCGCACCAGATGCGCAGGCCCGCCGGCGCGTCGCGGTACGAGCCGATGTCGTAGGCGACCTTCTCCTTCTCGAGGAAGCCCGCGAGCGCCTTGGCGAACGCGGCCTGCGCGTCGGGCGGAAGCGCGGCGACGGCCGGATCCACGACCTTGAGGCAGACGCTGGTGTTGGAACGGGTCGCGGGCACGGTCGCGAGGAAATCGATCCACGGCGTGCGCTCGACCCACTCGGCGATCGCCGCGGCGTTGGCGTCGGCGCGGGCGAACAGCGCCTTGGCGCCGCCGAGCGCCTTCGCCCATTGCAGCGCGTCGATGTAGTCCTCGACGCACAGCATCGAGGGCGTGTTGATCGTCTCGCCCTCGAAGAAGCCTTCGGTGAGCTTGCCGCCCTTGGCGAGACGGAAGAGCTTCGGCAGCGGCCAGGCGCGGCGTGTAGGTGGTCAGCCGCTCGGCCGCGCGGGGGCTCAGAATGATCACGCCATGCGCCGCCTCGCCGCCGAGAGCCTTCTGCCAGGAGAAGGTGACGACGTCGAGCTTCGGCCAGTCGAGGTCCTGCGCGAACGCCGCCGAGGTCGCGTCGCAGATCGTCAGGCCCTTGCGGTCGGCGGGGATCCAGTCGCCGTTCGGGCACGCGCACGCCCGAGGTCGTGCCGTTCCAGGTGAAGACGACGTCGTTGTCGAAGTTGACTTCGGCGAGATTGGGCAGCTCGCCGTAGCCCGCCTTCAGCGTGCGGGCGTCCTTGATCTTGAGCTGCTTGACGACGTCGGTGACCCAGCCGTCGCCGAAGCTCTCCCAAGCCAGCACGTCGACGCCGCGCGCGCCGAGCAAGGTCCAGAGCGCCATCTCGACCGCGCCGGTGTCGGAGCCGGGCGTGATGCCGATGCGATAGTCGGCGGGGACGCCGAGAACTTCGCGGGTCAGGTCGATCGCGAGCTTCAGCTTGGCCTTGCCGATCTTCGCGCGATGCGAGCGGCCAAGCGGCGGCGTCTTTGAGGGTTTCGGGGGTCCAGCCGGGGCGCTTGGCGCAGGGGCCGGAAGAAAAGCAGGCGTTCGCAGGCCTGACGGCGGGCGTCTCAATCGTCATCTTATTGCCATCCTCTCAGATGGGCGCCTCTCGTTGGGGAGAGGTGTCCCGCCGCGGCGGATAGCCGACCGGCCCTGGATTGGCAAGGCATTTTCGCGCGAAAGCGCGCTCAGCCCCTGCGGCGACGCGCGCCCGCCGAGCTTGCCGTCCGCGATTGTCGGCGGGAGCGGAGGGTTTCGGAGCGGGCCGAACCGTGTGCGCGTCGTCGCGCTGGTAGCGAACGCCGGTGAAGAACAGGATGTTCGCAGGGCCGGCGTCAGCCGGCGGGCCTCCGGTTAGCTCGCGCGGCCTGAAAGCTGATGATGTCGCCCATAGTCCACTCACCTCGTCAGCTCAGCGTGATGTGATCGCCTCTGGCCGAGCGAGAGTTAACACTCCGTCAATGCCATTGCGCTAACCCGACGGAATCGCAAGCGTTTTGCAAGGCCTGTCCGTGCACGACCTCACGCTCTCCGACTTCCCTTTCGTCGCCTCGCTCGCCGACAGCGCCAATCCGAACGACCGGCGCATCTGGCTGCGCGTGGCATGCGACCACTTCGTCGCCGCCGAGACTGCCGACGCCGGCGACGCCGTCGAGCGCTTCGCCGAGGCGGTCTCCCGACAACTCGACAAGGCGGACCCGTCGACGATTCTCGACAGCGGCGCAGAAGCTCGCCCCTGTTCCCGAACGCCCGCTTCGCTCCTCGCGAAATTCGGGTCCGTCAGCCCGAAGGCGAGCGACTTCGTTCTCGAGCACGCCGTCTCATTGGCGACGGCGGATCTCATCCGCGCGAGTCGAGAGCGGTGGTCGGCAAGCGAGCGCGGTCGCGCGGCGTCGGGATCTCGATGCGGGGGTCATCAGGCGCGCTCGTCGCAGCGCGGCGAGACCGACGTACTCGTCGAGCTCGCTTTGAACCCGAGGGTGCGCTTAGAAGGCGCGACGCTCGCCGATCTCTTGCAACGGGCCAGGACGCTGGCCGAGGATCGCGGCGACCGGCGGCTCGCCGAGGCGCTGCTGAAGCGGCGTCCGCTGCCGCCCGAAAGCGCCGCGTTGTTCCTCCTCGCGGAGCCGTTTCAGCGCGTCGAGATCCTGCTCGCCGTGCAGCGCTCCCAGCTTGGCCGCCCTCCCGGCCGCGCCTTGCCGATCGCCTCGGAGATCGTCGACGAACTCGAGCAAGCCTCCGCCGCCCGGCGGCCGAGGCAGTTTGTCGACGTTCTCGCAAAGGCGCTCGAATGCGAACCGGCGCTCGCCGAGCGCATCGTCGACGACCCGTCAGGCGAACCGCTCGCGATCGCCATGGCGGCGCTGGGCGCGCCCAGCGACGTGCTGGTGCGCATCCTGACCACCAAGGATCTGCAAGGCGGAGAGACGTATCTGCGCATTCGCGCGATCGCGCGCTTAAACAACGCGCTCACTCGCAATGCGGCGGCGACTGTGATGGCCGCCCTTCTCAATGGGTCGCACACGCACAGGCGCGCGCCCTCCACTGTTGCGGCCGCGCCCTTGCGCGATCCCGTTTCGCGCCCAGCAACACGGTCAGCGAGCCCGCCGCAGCGCCGGGCCGCCGTCTAAAGAGACGCCTTCAGCCCAGGAAGTTCAGCGCGGTCGGCGCGAAAAAGCCCAGCGTCATCAGGACGGCTCCGATGGCGCCAAGCCCGACGCTGAACCAGATCAGCGCGCCGATTTCCGTAATGATCGCCGCCGAGGCGAGCACAATCGCAATCTGCGTCAGGCCGCTGCCGAGCTCGTAACGCTCGAGCTTGTGATTCGCCAGCTCCCGCGCCTCGATAAACCGATTCGCCCTTTCTTGAATAGCATCCAGGCTATCCTCCGGCTTCTTCGGGTCGTGTTCGAAGCGCGCAAGCGTCGCTCTGAAATCCTCGATCTGCTTGTCGATGGCGTCCCGCGCCTTGGGATCGTCGACGGCTGCCCGCTGGGCCTCCAGCGCTTGCGCCGCGGTCTCCACGACCGTCGAACGAATCCTCTTCGCCTGATAGAAATTGAACAGATCGGAAGCTTCGATATTGCTCTCCGTCGAGAGATGTTGAGCGCTCTTTGCGCCCGCTTCGGTTAGCGCGAGCAGCAACGCGAGGACCGCGATGACCATCGCGACCGTCCGGTCCTTTTCCTTGATCTCGACCGCAGTCTCGGCTGGATCGTCGCTCACGAGTTTGCCCCTCTCAACCTTGGTCAAGACCAACGGGTTGGCGAGAGCGGCGCGATCGCTTCATCTCTCCGGCGCTCGCGAACGCTCGGCACGCCGGAACCGGCCTTCGCCAAATCTTCGCGCCTTTCCATCGGCGGAAACCAGCGCCGGCTCAACCTCGCGATCGCCGGGCGTCTCTCGGTCCGCAACCTTCCCGTGCAACGCCTTTTGGGCCGAGAACAGACGAACGACCTCCCGGCCCAAGCGGCCGATCGATTCGCGCAACTGCGAGTCGGCACCCGGATCGTCGGCTCCGGCGAGACGGTTTCGCAAAGCCGCGTTCTCGCGGTGCAGAGCTTCCCGTTCCAGGAGAACTGTTCGCAGGGAGCCCTCCGTCGCCGCGTGGGCGGAGGCCAGCGTCCCCGTGCGTAGAGACGGCGCGTTTTCGCGTGCATGATGTTCAGACGCGAGTGTGGCCAATCGGGTCTCCAACCCGACGCTTTTCGCCTGAGCCAAGGCCAGAGCCGCCTCGCGATCCCCAAGCTCGGCAAGCCGCCGCCCGTTTTCGAGCAGCGTATCCTCCCGCGCCTTTTCGCTCAGTCGAAGCCGCTGTTCCAGTTCCGCCACTCTCGCCGCGAGATTGCCGTCCTCAGCGACCGCCTTGGACAATTGGCTGGCAAGACTTCTGTTCTCGCTCGCGGCTGCGGCCACCCGCTCCTCCAGCGCAGCCGCCCGGCCGCGTTCGGCTTCCAGTTGGGCGCTGGTCTGCTCGACCTTGGCGCGAGCCGCCCGCGACACGGCCATCAGATCTTCCATCCGTCCCTCCAGATATTCGGTTCTGGCGGTAGAGACGGCGATGCGGGCGCGGAGCCTGCTCGCCTCGGCGTCGAGATCGGCAGCATGCGCTTGAGCGGCGATCTGGGCGGCTAAAGCCCGATCGCGCTGCACAAATGCGTCTTCAAGGAAGAGATGGCTTGCGTCCATTGTCGCCCGAAGGTCGCGCTCCCGCCGAGCGAGCATCTCGGCCTTCTCGCACTGGTCGTAAAGTTCTCCCTTGAGATAATCGATATCGCCTGTGAGCCTGATCGTCTCGGCGGCCTGCCGCCCCACGGTCACGCGCAGTCCCGCCGAAAGCTCTTCGGCAATACGGAGATTGCGTTCGCTGCGGGCTTGCTCCACGGCATGTCGGGCGCGCAAGGCGTCAGCCTCGGCGATCGCCTGCTTCTGGGTGACCGGCGCGCGAAGCCGCGCTCGCGCGACCGCAAGTCGCATCGCGCGACGCGACACCAGCGGCGCCGCCGCTACCGCCGCCAACGTTGCGGCCAGGAACCCGATCGCCAAAAAGAGCGCCTGCTCAATCACAATCGCCCAATCCCAAGCCCCGCGCCTTGGCCATCTTCGCACAAAGGGCGCGCGACTGCATAGGCAGCTGTCCAGCGCTGCGATATCGGTATCTTCAGAACGGATTCCAAGTCGCGCGTTCGGTGAACTTTAGATAACCGAGATTAACGCCGAGACGAGCGCCGACGCCGGTCCGGATCGGCACCACGACGACGCCCGCGGCGTCGAGCGCGGTGAAACTGAAGCCTCCGACGAAATACGCCGAGCCGTTGAGGCCGCCGAATCGCTGGTAGATGGCCCCGAGGGCCGGAAGATTATAAACCAGCATCATGGTGCGGTCGCCATCGGCGCCCCAGTCGAAGCCCAGCGATGGCCCCTGCCAGTAGACCGGCTGGTCGCCCGCGTTGCGAGTGTACATCTTACCTTCGCCGTAACGAAGCCCTCCAACGAAAGCTCCAGAGGCTTCCTGGCCGAGAATGTACGCGTTTGGAAGGCCCCACCGGTTCGCGGCTTCTTGAATCGCCTCGGCAAGTCCGCGCGATAGGCCGCCAAAAAACTTGTGCCCGTCGTCGACGATCTCATCGACGGAAAAATTCGCCGGAGGGGTGTCCGCGTAAGCCCGCGCGCACATCGCCAAAGGGCTTACCGCAATCATAGCCAGGGCTTTTCGACGGCTCAGTGTGGTCATCATCGCGCTCCCAGGCAGCGCCCCCGCGTCCGCCCGAATCTCCGCCGCTGCAGTCCGCGATGGTCCATTATGGATGTTGACCGAGGATTAACGTTAGCGGAACCGCGAGGGCGCCTCGGGATCGCCCCAGGCGACGAACGACCCGTTGCGCAAGTCGTCGCTAATCTTTCCATACGCGAGCGGGACGCCCGATGGATCGAGCACAACTCCGCCGGCCGCGCTAAGCACGGCATGACCGGCGGCGGTGTCCCACTCCATTGTCGGTCCGAAGCGTGGATAAACGTCGGCCAACCCTTCGGCGACAAGGCAGAATTTCAGGGACGATCCTGCGGCGCGACGCTCGGCCACGGGCAACCGAGCGAGAAAGGCCGCGGTTTCGGCGTCCAAGTGCGACCGACTCGCCAGCACCACGAGTTTATCTGGCGCGGTGCGCGCCTGAATCCGCCGCCACATCGAGGGACCCGGTAGTTCTCCTCCCGGCGGGACGTCGCAGACAAAGGCGCGCTCGCCGCCGAACCACAATCGGTTGAGAACCGGAGCGTAGACCGCGCCGACCGTCGGCCGCCCGGATTCGACAAGCGCCACATTGATCGTGAATTCGCCGTTGCGACTGATGAACTCTTTGGTTCCGTCGAGCGGATCCACCAGCAGAAACCGGTCGGAGATCGCGATTTGTCGGCCGCGTGCGGTCATCTCTTCCGCGACCACCAGCGTATCGGGCAGGACATGCGCGAGACGCTCGCAGATGATCGCCTCGGCGCGCTCGTCGGCAAGGGTGACCGGACTTCCGTCCGATTTGGACGAGACGATCCCCCCCGACACGTACACCTCCATGACGGCCGGCCCGGCGGCGAGCGCGATCTTCGCCAGATCGGCGGCGACGGCGTCTCGCGCCGCGTGATCCAGATCGATTGGTCGTCTCTCGGAGTCAGGCGGGCGCAAGGCTTGTCCTAATACGTCAATAATGAGCACGACATCGGGCGTGCTTCACGCCGCCCGCGGATTCGGCGCCCCGAGGGTATCGCGGCGGTCGAGCGAATCGCGTATGCAAACCGGGTTCATTGCGTCCGCGAGGCGATTCGCCTTTCGCCGGCGCGATGGGCATTGACCATAGGATCAGCCGCTTGACAATCGCCCCGCTCGATCTCGCCGCCCTCCTGTGTTCGCGGGTATGCCACGACGTCATCAGTCCAGTCGGCGCGATCATCAACGGCCTGGAAGTGCTCGAGGGCGACGACGACCCGGAAATGCGCGACGTCGCCATGGACCTTATCAGGAAAAGCGCCGCCGCCGCTTCCGCGCGACTGCAATTCTGCCGGCTCGCCTTCGGCGCCGCCGGTTCTCTGTCCGCGGCGATCGACACGGGCGATGCGGAAAATGCGGCGCGCGGCCTCATCGCCAATGACCGCACGAGCCTGCGCTGGGACGCGCCGCGTCGACTTGCGCCCAAGAACGCGGTCAAGCTGCTGCTCAATCTCTGCCTCGTCGCGGCGGCCGCGGCCCCACGAGGCGGGGTGGTGACCGCCGACTTGACCGGCGAAGGCGACGACTCTGAGCATCCGCGTCAGCGCCGCGGGATCGCACGTGCGCTTTTCCCAGGCCGTCGCGAACTTGCTTTCCGGGGAAGAACCGGAGTCGATCGACGGCCATTCCATTCAGCCGTATTATACGACGCTTCTCGCGAGGGAATGCGGGCTGACGATCGAGGCGACAACCACGCCCGACTCCGTGACGCTGACCACAAGACGTCCGCCTAGCCGCTGACGCCTCAGCGAAAGCAGATCCCGCACATCGGTTGGGCCGCCGCAAAGCCTCTGAACAGCCGCGCGTCCCCTTGAGGCAGGCCTTCCCGGCCAAGAATGCGCTCGCTCACGGCTTCCCGTGAGCGCCGATTGGGCGCGTCCCGCTCGCAACAGCTATTCGTTGACAGGGAACTCGTCGCTCATCGGATTCGGCGCCGGCTCGGCATATCCTGATCCGTTTGTGCAGCGTTGAACCCGTAGGGCGATCGCAGCCGGCGTCTGCGGCCGCGCGGGGGGAATCGGGCCTCGCCCGGCGCCTGTTCGCCGAAAGCGGGCGCCGCAGCTTCGTTGCCCTCGACGTCCGTCGTCGGTTGCGGATCCGCGACCGAAGAAGGCGGCGGTTCCGAGTTCGGCTACGGTCGGCCTCACCGCGCCGGTGATGAACGACGGCAAAGCCGGGGCGCCGACCGCATCCGGCGCGCCCTCGCGGGGGGCTTGCGGCGTCGATGGGTCGCGATAGGGGCGGAATTCGCGCGGCCGGCCGTCGCGATTCTGCCGGTTGTCGCGATATCCGTCAGCCACGGTCGCCGAACTGGCGGTCCTGGCGCGGCCCGCGGTCTGGAAAGCGATTGCCCTGCCGGTCCTGCCGCGGCTGGAATCCGCCGCGATCGTTCTGGCCTTGCCGATCGGGATCGAACGGCGGGCCGCTCGACGAAGGGCTGCGGCGCGTTGGGCGCGCTAGGCTGGTTCTGAAAGGCGTTCTGCGGCGGCTGGAAGGATGCGCCCGCGCGTTCCGACGGCGAAGCAAACCGGTCCGACAGCGCGCTGTAGTCGTCGTCGTCCTCGATGTCGTCGCCCTCGGCCTCGCCCGGGGCGCGGACCTGCCCGCTTTGCGCCAGCGCCTGGGCGGCCTGCGCGGCGGCGATGATGCGGAAATAATGCTCGGCGTGCTGCAGGTAATTTTCCGCCGCGACCGGATCTCCGCCGGTATGGGCGTCGCGCGCCAGCTGAAGATATTTCTCCGCCACGTGCTGCGCGTTTCCGCGAATCTTCACGTCGGGCCCGTTCGATTCGTAGGATCGCGTCAAAGGGTTCGGTCCTCGCCGGCCGTTCGTCGGCCGTCCGCGCATCCTCTTGTTCTGACCTGGTCTCATTGCCTTTTCCAATTTGTCGTCGGACTGCGCCGTCATCGGCGCTAAGGGCGCCGGCGCGAAAACGCCTCCGATTGGTCCGTCAATCGCAAATTGCCGCCGCGCTCGTCGCACCGACGACAAAGCTTCGCCCTCTCACCCGCGCTCCGCCCGCCGCGCTCCACTTCGGTTCGCCAACCCTGCCGCTGACGGCGTCACCCCGTGCAACGCTTCAGCAGGATCGACGAAGACTTCCGCAAATCCGGCCGGGTCTTCAGAGATTCGGCTCAACTCGAAAATGTTCGTTTAATCGAACGGTCCGGTCCGCGAGCGGCGCGCCACTGCCCCAACCCTTGCGCCGATCGACAGAGCCAAATACGGCGATTCTTGATAACAAGATAGCTGCTTTTCATCCGTCCGCCAAGCGCCGAATTCGGCAAGACCCGCCATTGCGCTTCGAACCAATCGGCGAAAACTTCAGTTCGCCGCCTGTCCGGTCGGCGTCGGCTGATGCCCGGCGGTCGTAGCCTGAGCCGCCGGCGCTCGATAGCCCTTCGGCGGATCCGTGAGCCATTCCCGATCCGGCTCGGGACCGAGCGGCTTCGATTTGCCTATGCCAACCCAGCCCAACGGATTCAGGTTCCCTAGCATCGACGTCGATGCAGGCTTTTCTGCGGTCGCCTGATCGGCTGCGGGGCCGGGCTGATCCGCGGCGCCTACTGTGACCGGCGCGTTGGGGAACGGGTGCGTGTAGCGCAGGCGCGCGTCTCCGACGCCGGCGATCTTGTCCTTTTCCTGCTCCTTGGCGAGCGCCTTGCGTTGGGCTTCCTGATCCACCGGCCACCCGCTTACTGCTGCGGCTGGAGCGGCGGGCGGCGGAAGGTCCAACGACTTCGGCACCACGATCTTGCCGTGCTCGCGGTAGTCGATCGGGTCCTTCTCGTCGTTACCCAGTCCGACCAACGGTCCGAAAATCGAGCCAATGCCTTCCCACAAAGGCGCCGCGCCGTCGTCGCCCGCGCGAGCCGCGCCTGCTCCGAGGCATACCGCAACCGTTGCTAGGGCGATTAGCGCTCCGCCAATTCTGAACTGCATTCCTTGTTTCTCTTACGCAAGGCGGCTGATTCTCGCCGCTCGGGAAGGGCGCACGCGGTCTCATCCGCGCAAATTTCGGCTATTCCGTGGCGCTGACCGACGGCATTGATTAGACGCCCTGAATTGACGAGCGTTTCCGGGCCAACCGCGCGAGTCGCAACCGTTTGGAGGCGCAATGCCTCTCGCGGGACGGCTCCGCGCTGCTTCAATCTCGCCTGTCGGTTCCCGGCGGCGCGGATTCCTGCCCATGTGGGGCGATCCGCGAGCCGAAGGCCAGGTCGACCATCAGCAGCGCGACGCCGACATTGATCGCGGCGTCGGCCAGATTGAACACGAAGAAATGTCGACCGAGCGCGTGAAGATCGAGATAGTCGACGACCGCCCCGTGCGTCAGTCGGTCGAAGCGCGTTGCCGAGCGCGCCGCCGATGATCGCCCCCAATCCGCAGGCGGACAGCACCGACCGGCTCGACGCCAGCCACCACCCGAGCAGGGCGATCGCGCCGAGAGTCAGCGCCAGCAGCAGCATCCGGCCCACGGCGGTCTCCTGGGTGAAGAGGCTGAAGGATATGCCGCGGTTCCAGCGCAGGACGAGATCGAGAAACGGCGCCGATCGGCGTCGGCTTCGAGCGCGGCCTCCGGGCGGGCGAGCACCGCGAGCTTCACCGCCTGGTCGCCCGCAAAAACGGCGAGCGCGACGAGGGCGCCGAGCGCGCGCGGCGTCACGGAAAGCGGCCGAGCGCCCGCAGTTCGCGCAGCGCCTCGGCGTCGCGCGGACTGACGTCCGGGAAATCGGGCGAGGCCGTCGACGGATCGAAATAGCGCCACGAGCGCGCGCATTTGACGCCCTTCGCCCGCTCGATCACGACCGCGACGTCCGGCAGCTCCGGCAGACGGAAAGCGTGCCCGGGCGCCGCGCCATCGGTCTCGATCGCGATGTCCGAGGTGATGCAGACCTCGGCGAAATCGACTCCCGCGAGCGCCTCGATGTGCTCGGGCCGCGATGAGGTAGACGCGCGGCGCGGCCTCCAGCGACGATCCGATCTGCTTGTCGGCGCGCGCGATCTCGATGGCGCCGGTCACGGCGAAGCGCAGCGCGCGGATCGTCTCCCACTTCCGCGCCAGCGCCTCGTCTCGCCATTCCGCCGGGATCGTCGGGAAACTGCTCGAGATGAACCGAGCGGCTCTCCGGGTTCCGCGAGGCCCAGGCCTCTTCGGCGGTGAAGACGAGGACCGGCGCAAGCCAGACGGTCGCCGCGCGGAAAATGTGCTCGATCGCCTCCAGCGCGCCGAGCCGCTTCGCGCTCGACGGCGGATCGCAATAGAGCGCGTCCTTGCGGATGTCGAAGTAAAAGGCGGAGAGGTCGGCGTTCATGAACGCCGACAGGAGCGCGATCACCCGGGCGTAGTCGAAGTTCGCGTAGGCCTCGCGCACCTTGCCGTCGAGGTCGGCGAGTCTTGTGCAGCATCAGCCGGTCGAGTTCGGCCATGCCGGCGAGTCCGACCGAGGCGCCGCGCTCGTAATGCGCGAGCGTGCCGAGCATCCAGCGAATCGTGTTGCGCAGCTTGCGGTAATTGTCTCCGACCGCCTTCAGGATTTCCGGTCCGATGCGCTGGTCGTCGGAATAGTCGACGCTCGCCACCCAGAGGCGAAGGATGTCGGCGCCGCGAACGCGGATGACGTCCTGCGGGAACGTTTGAGTTCCCGAGCGACTTCGACTGCTTCCGGCCCTTCTCGTCGAGCGTGAAGCCATGCGTCAGCACGATGTCGAAAGGCGCGCGGCCGCGCGTGCCGCAGCTTTCGAGCAGCGAAGACTGAAACCAGCCGCGATGCTGGTCCGAGCCCTCGAGATACATCACCTCGTCCGGGCCGCCGTCGACGGCGCGCCGGATTCCGGCGAGCCCCGGGAAATGGACGGCGTCCTCGAGGACGAAGGCGTGGGTTGAGCCGGAATCGAACCAGACCTCGACCAGATTGTCGACCTTGTCGTAATCGTCGGCTTCGTACTTGTCGCCGAGGAAACGCGCCTTTGCGCCTTCGGCGAACCAGGCGTCCGCGCCCTCGTTCTCGAAGGCCTCGGCGATGCGGGCGTTGACCTCCTCGTCGTAAAGGACCTCGTGCTCGCCCTTGCGCACGAAGATCGCGAGCGGCACGCCCCAGGCGCGCTGGCGCGACAGCACCCAGTCGGGCTTGTTGGCGACCATGCCCTTGATGCGGTTCTCGCCGGTCTTCGGCACCCAGCGGGTCTCTTCGATCGCCTCGACCGCGAGCTCGCGCAGGGTCTTCCCGCCCGACGCGTTGGCGAAGGGCCGGTCCATCGCGAGGAACCACTGCGGCGTGTTGCGGAAGATCACCGGCTTCTTCGACCGCCAGCTATGCGGATACTGGTGCTTCAGCTTTCCGCGCGCGATCAGCGCGTCGCGCGTCGACGAGCGCCTTGATGACGGCGTCGTTCGCGTCGCCCTTCTCGCCCTTCTCGGTCAGGACGCGCCGGCCAGTAAAGCCCGGCGCCTCGTCGGTCAGCACCCCGTCCTCATCGACCGTATAGGGAATGCGCGTGTCGACGCCGCGCTGCTGGAGCACGCGGGTGTTGGCGGTCCAGAGCTCGAAGTCCTCGCGGCCATGGCTCGGCGCGGTATGAACGAAGCCCGTTCCGGCGTCCTCGGTGACGTGATCGCCTTCGAGCAGCGGCACGACGAAACCATAGCCGTGAACGCTGAGAGGATGCGCGCAGACCATCGCGGCGAGCGCGTCGCCGCTGACGTCGCCGAGCCGCTCGAACCCGGTCGCCTTGGCGGCCTTGAACGTGCTTTCGGCAAGGGGATCGGCCAGGATGTAGGTCGCTCCGACCTTGGCCCAATTGTCGGCCGGGGCCTCGGTTACGCGATAGCGGCCGTAGGATACGCGGCGCGAAAAAGCGATGGCGCGGTTGCCGGGGATCGTCCAGGGAGTCGTGGTCCAGATGACGACCGAGGCGTCTTCGCCTTCGACCGGAAAGGCCACGAAAATCGTGTCGCTGGTGTGATCCTCGTATTCGACCTCCGCCTCGGCGAGCGCGGTCTTCTCGACCACGCTCCACATCACCGGCTTCGAGCCGCGATAAAGCAGCCCGTTGGCGACGAACTTGAAGATCTCGCGGGCGATCTGCGCCTCAGCGGGATAGCTCATCGTCAGATACGGGTGGTCCCAGTCGCCGATCACGCCAAGGCGCTTGAATTCCTCGCGCTGAATATTGAGCCAGTGCTCGGCGTAGGCGCGGCATTCGCGCCTGAAAGCGATGATGGCGGCGGGATCCGAGAAGTCGGGCTTCACCTTGCCCTTCTTGCGATAGAACTCCTCCTCGACCTTCCATTCGATCGGCAGGCCATGGCAGTCCCAACCGGGAACGTAGTTCGAAGTCCTTGCCGGCCATCTGGTGGGAGCGGACGACCATGTCCTTGAGGATCTTGTTGAGCGCCGTGCCGATGTGGACATTGCCGTTGGCGTAAGGCGGTCCGTCGTGCAGCACGAATTTCGGGCGGCCCTTACCGCTCTCGCGGAGCTGTCCGTAAAGATTTTCCCGCGCCCAGCGGGCGAGAATCTCCGGCTCCTTCTGCGGCAGCCCGGCGCGCATCGGAAAGTCCGTCTTCGGCAGATACAGCGTCTGCGAATAGTCGAAGCCTTTTTCGGGCGCGTCGGTCATGAGATTTGAGGGCCAGGATGAAGTTCAGCGAACAAGGGCGAGGGACTTAGAGGATTTCGCCGGAATCGCCAAATCCGGACTTCAGGACGAGCGCGCCAGGATTTCGCGCGCGCGCGATACGTCGCGCTGCATCTCCTCGACCAGCGCCGCGAGCGAATCGAACTTTCGCTCGTCGCGTATTCGCTCGACGAACTCGACCGTCATCTCGCGGCCATAGAGATCGCCGGCGAAATCCAGAACGTGCACCTCGAGCAAGGGCGGCCCGTTGTCCACGGTCGGCCGGACGCCGAAGCTCGCGACGGCCGGGTGGCGACCGTCCATCGACGACGGCGCGGACCGCGTAAACCCCGTGCGCCAGCCGGTTGGTCGGCGCGAGCGCGATGTTTGCGGTCGGCACTCCAAGCGTGCGCCCGAGACGCTGTCCCTGAATGACCGGCCCTGACACGACGTAGCGGCGACCGAGACCGCGCGCCGCCTCGACGACGTCGCCCTGCTCCAGCGCCCGCCGGATCGCCGTCGACGACACGACGCGCGCGCCGTCTCCGTCGCCGATCTCCACCTTGCTGACGATCTCGACGGCGAAACCGTGGCGGCGGCCCGCATCGGCGAGAAAGGCCGGCGTCCCGGTGCGCCCCTTGCCGAAATGGAAGTCCCAGCCGACGATCGACGGCCGCCGACGCCCAGCCTCTCGACGAGGATGGTCCGGACGAACTCTTCGGCGGTCATCCCCGCGAGCTACGCATCGAATGTCACGAAGACAATTCCGGAGAGGCCGAGCCGCTCGGCGACCGAGCGCCTTGACGTTCGGCGGGGTCAAGCGGAACGCGACCGGACGCTCGGCGAAATGGTCGGCGGGATGGGGCTCGAAGGTCAGAAGCGCGCTCGGCGCGCCGCGACCCTCGGCCAGTCGCCGGGTCCGTTCGAGAACCGCCTGATGGCCAAGGTGAAGGCCGTCGAAGTTGCCGATTGCGTAGACGGCGCGTTCCAGCCCACGCGGCGGCGTCGCCGGATCGGTGGCGAGCACGAAGCCGCTGGTCATGGCGTCCTGCGATCCCCGGAGTTCACGCGCGCGGGTTGCGAGCCCCACAGCCCCGGATAAGTGCCTCTCCTGCGAGGCGCGGTCAAGCGTGCGCATGCCTGAGCTTGGGATTCGGGGGGACGCTGAGCACCCCCTCGCCTTCGAGAATGACCTTGTCGCCGACCCGGCACTCGCACTTCAAACGGACGCGCCGGCCTTTCTCGGTCAACTCGACGACCTCGACGCTCACGTCGATCACATCGCCGATCTTGACCGGACCGAGAAAATTCAGGGTCTGCGAGATGTAGATCGCGCCGGGTCCGGGCAGCCGCATGCCGATGACGGCGGAGATGAGGCTCGCGGTGTAGAGCCCATGCACGATCCGTCCGCCAAACCGCGTCTTGCGGGCAAAATGTTCGGATAGATGAATGGGATTGTGGTCGCCCGACAGTTCGGCAAATCCGATGACGTCCTCGTTCTCGACAGTCTTGCTGATGGTCTCCCGCATGCCGACCGAGAGGTCCTCGAAATAGAGGGTCTGGAACATTGTCTTTGGCATTCGCCCAACGCCTTCCCAAGTCGGCGACGCGTTCCCGTTCGCCGAAAATCCGTTCCTATTTTGAAAGTCGGGAGCGATCAATTCGCATTGCGAATGAGGGCCTGTGCCGGCCGGAGCGTCAGCCTTCGAGCGATCCGATCGCCGCCGACCGGACACAGCGAAAACTCGTCGCAGAGCCGCCGGAGCTTCCCAGCGTCCGCGGTGGTGTCGAACGATTCGCCATGGAGCGCCACGCGGTGAATGCCGCGCGTGACCAGAAGCGCGTCCAGTCCCGCCCGCGCCGCGCCGGCGATGTCGGTCTTCATGCCGTCGCCGACGGCCAGGACCCGCCGCTTGTCGACCGGCAGCGCCGCGCGCCTTTTCCGCGAGCGCCAGCGCGCGCCGGTAGATCGGCAGGTGCGGCTTGCCGGCGTAAACGACCTCTCCGCCCATCGCCTCGAATCGGGCGGCCAGCGCGCCGGCGCAATAGACGAGGGTGTCGCCGCGATGGATCACGATGTCCGGATTGGCGCAGACCATCGGCATCCTCTTCGGCCTCCATGGCCCGCAGCTCCGTCTCGTAGTCGTCCGAGCGTTTCCGTCACGTCGTCGCGCAAGCCGGTGCAGAGCGCGTAGCGGGCCGCGTCGAGCCGCACGCGTTGCGGCTGGCGTCCCGCAGCGTCGCCCGCGGCTTCGAACAGGCTGAGGTCGCGGGACGGCCCGATGTGGAGAACGGGCTCGTCGATCCTCTCGACGATCAGACCGATCGTCACGTCGCCCGAGGTCGCGATGTCGTCGAACGCGTCGGGCGCGACGCCGAGCTTCAGCAGCTGGCGGCGGACCGGCGCCGACGGACGCGGCGCGTTGGTGATCAGAATGACCGTCCCGCCGCGGCGGCGATACGCGGCCAGAGCGTCCGACGCGGAAGGAAAGGCCGCCACGCCGTTGTGCACCACGCCCCAGATATCGCACAGAATGACGTCGTAGCGATCGGAGATCTCGGCGAGTCCGTCGATCTGGCGGACCGTCGTGGGTCTGGTCGTGCAAGGGACATCGTTCGCCCGGCTAGGGCGAGGTCCTGTCGCCTGTCAAGGTCTGCGAGGGCGCCGAGCGGCCGACGCCGGGCGCTGAACCTGCCCGACGTTCTTGACGCGGCTCAGCCCCGGTTCCTAACTATTGCCGATGCGGCGGAGTCGCCGCGCCAACGCCGAGGGCGAAATGGGCGACAACTCAGTTACAGCCAAAGTCACGGATGCGAGCTTCGAGACCGACGTCATCGGGTCGAGCGAACCGGTGGTCGTCGATTTCTGGGCCGAATGGTGCGGCCCGTGTCGCATGATCGCTCCGGCGCTCGAGGAAATCGCTACGGAGATGAAGGGCAAGGTCAAGATCGCCAAGCTCAATGTCGACGAGAATCCCGGCTGTCGCGGGCAAGTACGGCGTTCGCTCCATCCCGACCCTGATGATCTTCAAGGGCGGCAAGAATGTCGCCACCAAGGTCGGCGCGGGCCCGAAGACCGAGCTTTCGCGCTGGATCTCCGCCGCCGTCTGATCCGACAAGCAGCGCCGTTCACACCGGAAGCCGGACTGCGGCCCGAAGGCCTCCCATCGGGCTGTCCTTGAGTACGATGTCGCCGCCGTGCGAGCGGGCGATGTCGCGGGCGATCGCCAGTCCGAGGCCGGCGCCGCCTTCGTCCTGGTTTCTCGCCTCGTCGAGCCGGTAGAACGGCCGGAACACGTCCTCCCGGTGTTCCGGCGGGATGCCGATCCCGTCGTCGTCGATCAGAACCGAGACGAACTGGGCCTCTCGTTTCGCCGTGATCCAGACGTTGTCGGCGTGGCGCTGAGCGTTGGCGACCAGATTGCCGATGCATCGCTTGATCGCGATCGGCCGCACCCGGATGTCGAGATCCCCGCGGGTTTCGAGGCTGACGGCGGCGCCGTGCCGCTCGGCGTCCGCGCGCAGATCCTCGAGCAACGCCCCGACATCGGTGCGGACGGTCGGCTCGCTGGCGTCGCCACGGGCGAAGGCGAGATAGCCTTCGAGCATGCGGCCCATTTCGTCGACGTCCTTTTGCAGAAGCTCGCTGTCGGCGGAATTGTCGAGCAGGGCCAGCGACAGCTTGAAGCGGGTCAGAATGGTGCGAAGATCGTGGCTGACGCCGTTGAGCATCGCGGTGCGCTGCTCGGTCGCGCGCTCGATCGCGGCGCTTCATTTCGATGAAGGCGTGCCCCGCCTGACGGACCTCACGCGCGCCGTGCGGACTGAAGTCGATGTCGCGTCCCTTGCCGAAATCCTCGGCCGCGCGCGCGAGCCGCAGGATCGGCCGGATCTGGTTGCGCAGAAAGATGATCGCGACCGTCAACAGGACCAGCATCGCCCCGAGCATCCACAAGCACGAAAATATGGGCGTTCGCCTCGTAGGCGAGCGCGCGCCGGGTCACCAGCCGGAGCACCCGGTCTCCGAGATCGACGCGAATCTCCATCAGTCCAGAGCGGCCGATGGTGTCGACCCAGAACGGCTGCTGCACCTGGTTCTTGAGCTCGCTCGGAAGCGTGCGCGTCAGCGGGTCGAGCGCGCTGAAGAACGACCGCGGCATGGTCGGGGGCAACGGCCCGCGAGGAAGAAGCGTCGCGTCCATCCGAAAGCGCTCGGCGGCGAGGTTCGCCAGATAAGCGTCGTCGGCGCCCGGCGGGAGCTCGCGATAGAGGTCCGCCAGCGCGCCGACATCGCGCGCGACCGACTCCGACAGGCGGCGCGTGACGAGCTCGAAATGGTGTTGCATGAAGGCGAAGGTCACGGCCGTCTGCAAGAGCACCATCGGCAGGATGACGATCAGCAGGGAGCGCTTGTAAAGCCCCTTGGGCAGCATCTCCGCGAGCCCGCGCGCGGCGCGCCGCTAGAGGTCGCGGACCCGCGCGCGAATGCGCAGCGTCCGAAAGGAGGCCCGCGCGCTCATCCGTCGGCGATCAATCGGTAGCCGGCGCCGCGCGCCGTCTGGAGATAGACCGGATTGGCGGGGTCCCGCTCGATCTTCCGCCGGAGCCGGTTGATCAGCACGTCGACCGTCCGTTCCTGCGCCGCCCCGCCCAGGCCCGACAGCGCCTCGCGGGTCACGCTCGCGCCGGCGTTGGCGCACAGAAGCCGCAGCATCTCCCGCTCGCGCTCGGTTATCCGGACGAGCTCCTCGCCGGCGCGGAGCTCCCCGCGCTCGAGCGAGAAGGTAAACTGGCCGAAGCGAACCACCGACGCCTCCGGCTTGCCGACCGACTCCGCCCGCGTGCGGCGCAGGATGGACCCGATTCGCAGAAGCAGCTCGCGCGGATCGAAGGGCTTCGAAAGATAGTCGTCGACGCCGATCTCCAGCCCGCGCACGCGGTCCCCCGGTTCGCCGCGCGCCGTCAGCATCAGGATCGGCACCTGCGAGCGCTGACGCAGATCGGCGGCAAAGTCGAAGCCGTTCTCCCCGGGCATCATGACGTCGAGTACGATGATGTCGAAGGCCAGTCCGTCGAGGAAGCCCCGCGCTTCGACCGCGTTCGCGGCGACCGTCACGCGATGGCCGTTCTTGGTCAGATAGCTCGACAGCAGATCCCTCAGCCGCCGGTCGTCGTCGACGACCAGCACATGCGCGGCGTCGTCTCCAGGCGGAGACGCGGTCACGACTGGGACTCCCCGTGGATGGTCGGGGCCGGGCGCGCTCGCCATGACCCTGCGGATCGATCATCGCGGTGAGAAACTCGGCGGCCGACCGTCGCCCTGACGGGCCAAGCTGGTCCAGCGCAGCGGAGAAGCGGCGCGTCTGCACCTGGGCGAGCCGCAAGGCAAGGCGTTCGCCGTCCGCCGTGGCGTAGAGCTCCCGCCGGCGGCGATCGAGCGCTCCGGCACGCGCCTCAATGAAATTCTTGTCCACCAGCTCGCGCAGGACCCGGTTGAGGCTCTGCTTGGTGATGCGCAAGATTTCCAGCAATTCGGCGATGGTCAGGCCCGGCCTGCGGTTGACGAAGTACAGCACCCGGTGGTGCGCCCGGCCGAACCCGTAGGATTCGAGCAGCCGATCGGCGTCGCCGACGAAATCGCGATAGGCGAAAAACAGCAGTTCGATGAGATCGTACATCGGCGCTTCGACCCGCTCCGAGGGAGACGCAGGCTCCGCGAGTGCAGCATCATGGGGCATCGAAGCGCTCATTAAGACGGCATTGTTGGCTTGAATGGGAGAGTCGGCCAGGGACGCCCTGCATGTAATCCCAAACGGAAAATTTCCAAACCGGTCCAAGATGACGGCTTTCGCCGCAATTGGCGGCATCGTTTTCGCGCCAAGTGCGGCGCGCGGCTCCGCTATCACTTTGTCTTTGCCGGCTCGGCCGTCTGCAACGTGCAAACCGTGTCAACGCTTCGCCCTCGCATGATCTGCGTGCACTGTTCGATGGCTTGGCTCGCTGCGGCGGTCGCCGACGACGCCTCCGCATCCTGCGCGGTGAAGCTGAAGGACATGAAGCTGAAGCCGGACGCGAACTGAGCAAACGCCGAGGCGGGCGCAAGGGATAGGGCGGCGGCAAGCAGATAGACTTTCATCGCGGACCCCCGATTATGGCTCCTGGAGAGGACGGTATCGAGCAGGAACTTACGTGAAAGGCTCGGACTCTACCTAGGCTTCGCCGGACGACCGCGGAAACTATCTTCCGTCAATGACCTCTCCGCGCGGCGCGCTTTCCCGCGCCCGGGAAGATCTTGGCCGTCGCCGTGGGGGACTTACCCCGCCGCTCCGGGCCGCGGTGGCGCGCGGCGCGGCCTTGCTGCTCGCCCGTTGAGCGTCGCCGCTTCCGGCGATCGTCCCTCGCGCCGCGCCAATCAGGGCTCCGGCGTGACAAAGCTTTCCATGACGAGCTTGCGGCCGGCGCGGTCGAAATCGATGGTGAGTTTCGGGCCGTCCACCGAGACCACGCTGCCGGGACCGAATTTGAGGTGGAAGACGCGCGCGCCGGACTCGAAGCCTCCGCTCGCAGGCAGCGTGATCGCGCGCCCCTCGATCTGCCGCACCGGACTTCGACCGAAGCCGGCGGAAGCCTCCTCGCGTCGGGTCCAGGCCTCCGCGCGCCGCGACCCCGGCGTCTCGTAGCGGGAGCCGAATCCGGCCGCGTCGAACCGCGAGACGCCATAGCCGCCGAATGCGGCGGACCCCGCCGTCTCCTCGACCTCGACATGGTCGGGCGGCAGTTCGTCGATGAACCGCGAAGGCACGGAGGTCTGCCACAGGCCGCGCACCCGGCGGTTGGCGGCGTGGTAGATCTTCGCCGCCCGCCGCGCGCGGGTCAGGCCGACATAGGCGAGGCGGCGCTCCTCCTCGAGGCCGGCCCGGCCGTTGTCGTCGAGCGACCGCTGGTGCGGAAACAGCCCCTCCTCCCAGCCCGGCAGAAAGACCAGGTCGAACTCCAGCCCCTTGGCCGCATGCAGCGTCATGATCGAGACGCGCTCGCCGCCTTCGGCGCTCTCGACATCCATGACCAGCGAGACATGTTCGAGGAAGGCGCCGAGATCGGGGAACTCGCCCATCGAGCGGACGAGCTCCTTGAGGTTGTCGAGGCGGCCGGCGGCGTCGGGCGTGCGTTCCGCCTTCCACATGGCGATGTAGCCGCTTTCCTCGAGCACGAGCTGCGCCAGCTCCTCGTGGGGCATCCCCTCCGACCGCTTTCGCCACCGGTCGAAGCTCGCGAGGAGATCGCGCAGGAGCTGACGCGGCCGCGATTTCAGCTCTTCCGTCTCGATCAGCATCTGCGCCGCGCGCATGAGCGACACGCCGGCGCGGCGGCCGAATTCGTGCAAGATGGCGAGCGTCGCGTCGCCGAGGCCGCGCTTGGGCTGATTGTAGATCCGCTCGAAAGCCAGATCGTCGTCCGGCTGTGCGACGCAGCGCATATAGGCGAGGGCGTCGCGGATTTCGGCCCGCTCGTAGAACCGCGGGCCGCCGATCACCTTGTAGGGCAGGCCCATGGCGATGAAGCGCTCTTCGAACTCGCGCATCTGGAACGAGGCGCGCACCAGGATCGCGACGTCGTCGAGCGAGACGCCCTCCCGCTGCGCCGCCTCGATCGCGTCGCCGACGACGCGCGCCTCCTCCTGGCTGTCCCAGACGCCGGTGACGGACGGCCGCTCGCCCATCGGCGCGTCGGTGAACAGCGTCTTGCCGAGCCGGCCCTGGTTGTGGGCGATGAGCCCCGAGGCGACGGCGAGGATGTGGCCGCCCGAACGGTAGTTGCGCTCGAGCCGGATCACCTTCGCGCCCGGAAAGTCCTTTTCGAACCGAAGGATGTTGTCGACGTCCGCGCCGCGCCAGCCGTAGATCGACTGGTCGTCGTCGCCGACGCAGCAGACGTTGCCGCGGCCTTGCGCCAGCAGGCGCAGCCACAGGTACTGGACGGCGTTGGTGTCCTGGTATTCGTCGACCAGGATGTAGCGGAAGCGGCGCTGAAAGCCCGCGAGCACGTCGGCGTTCTCGCGGAACAGCCTCAGCGACTCCATCAAAAGGTCGCCGAAGTCGGTCGCGTTCAGCGTTTTCAGCCGCGCCTGGTAGGCGGCGTAGAGCGCCGCGCCGCGCCCGGCGGCGAAGGACGACGACTCGCTTGGCGAAACGTGCTGCGGATCGATGCCGCGGTTCTTCCAGCCGTCGATCAGGCTGGCGAGCGCCCGGGCCGGCCAGCGCTTGTCGTCGAGGTTTTCCGCCTGCAGGACCTGCTTGAGCAGCCGGAGCTGGTCGTCCGTATCGAGAATGGTGAAGTTCGGCCGCAGGCCCACCAGCTCCGCGTGCATGCGCAGGATTTTCACGCCGACGGAATGGAAGGTGCCGAGCCAGGGCATGCCTTGATGGGCGCCGGTGAAGACGCTCACCCGCTCGCGCATCTCGCGCGCCGCCTTGTTGGTGAAGGTGACGGCCAGGATCTCGTGCGCCCGCGCCCGTCCCGAGGCGATCAGATGGGCGATGCGGGTGGTCAGCACGCGCGTCTTGCCGACGCCGGCGCCGGCGAGCACCAGCACCGGGCCGTCGAGCGCCTCGACCGCCGCGAGCTGCTCGGGGTTGAGCCCCGCCAGATAGGCCGGCGAACGCCCGGCCGCGCGCCGTCGGGCGGCGGAAAGGCCTCGAGGTCGGGTTCGTCGAAGGGTTGTGCCACGGGGCGAATCATGCGCCCGCAACCTGGGGCGCGCAACCGGCTTTGTCGAGCCCGGCGCATGGGCAGGCTTGTGGATCGCCCTGCATTTGCGGGCGTCGGCAGTCCCGCGGCTAGGCCCTCCCGACCGTTGAGCCGGCGGCCGGTATCGGGTCCGCCGCCGCTGCGGGCGCGTCTGCACGCCTGGCAAGGCACGCCGGATTTCAACGGTTTAGGCGCACAAAGCTGTCACTTTTATCGACGGCCTCGGGGCCGGGACTCAATGGGCCCGCTTTCGCGCCCACAGAGGCATAATACATTGAGGCATAATACATTAATAATATGTATCGATTTTGGGGGATAGGAGACGCCTGCGGCTTGTCGCGTCAGCGGTGCGGGAGGAACGGCGGCGGATTCAGGCCGTCGCTTCGGCGCGCCGGGGCGGCGCCCCCGCCGCGCCGGCGCGTTCCCGACTTTGATGGTGGAGGAGGAAAATCGCCTGCTCGCCGACGAGGTTCCAGGTCCATTTCGGCCAGATCGTGGAGAGCTCGGCCCCGCCCTGATCGAGCGCGACGCTGCTGTCGATCACCGCGCCGACCTCATGCGCGAGCGCGATGAAGTCGGTAATCGTGCAGAAATGGATGTTCGGCGTGTCGTACCAGGAATGGCTCAGCTGCTCGGTCACCGGCATCCGGCCGCGTAGCGCCAGCTGCAGCCGGACGCTCCAGTGCCCGAAGTTCGGAACGGAGACGATGGCGCGCCGGCCGATGCGCAGCATGTTCTCGAGCACGACGCGCGGCTGGCGGGTCGCCTGCAACGTCTGCGACAGGATGACGTAATCGAAGGCGTCGTTCGGATAGTCGGCGAGGTCGGCGTCGGCGTCGCCCTGGATGACCGACAGGCCCTTGGCCACGCAATCGTTGACGCCCTGCTGCGAAAGCTCGATGCCGCGGCCGTCGACCGCCCGCTCTTCCGCCAGCAGGCGCAGGAGTTCGCCGTCGCCGCAGCCGACGTCGAGGACGCGCGAACCCGGCGCGACCATCTCCATAACCCGGACAAGGTCGACGCGCCGGGCGTCGAGAATGCGCGACAGGGTCACGCGATCCCCCGCGCTCGCGCCGCGGCGTCGATGAAGCCCCTCGTCGTCTCGATCAGCTCCGGCACGTCGAGCAGGAAGGCGTCGTGGCCCCTGTCCGTCTCGATCTCGACGAACGACACCGAGGCGGCGCCGGCGTTGAGCGCGCGCACGATCGCGCGCGAATTGCTGGTCGGGAACAGCCAGTCGGAGGTGAAGGACACGACGCAGAACCGCGTCGGCGACCCTTTGAACGCCCTGGCGAGCGAGCCGCCGAAGTCGGCGGCGAGATCGAAATAATCCATCGCCCGGGTCAGGTAGAGGTAGGAATTGGGGTCGAACCGCTCGACGAAGATCTGGCCCTGATGGCGCAGGTACGATTCGATCTGGAAGTCGGCGTCGAACGAGAAGGTTCTCGCGGCGCGGTCCTGAAGGTTGCGGCCGAACCGGCGGTGCAGCGCGCTGTCCGACAGATAGGTGATGTGGGCGGCCATCCGGGCGACCGCGAGACCCTTGTCCGGCCGTGTGCTCTCCATGAGATAGCGCCCGCCGCGCCAATCCGGATCGGCCATGATCGCCTGACGCCCGACCTCGTGGAAGGCGATGTTCTGCGACGAATGCCGCGCGGCCGTGGCGATCGGCAAGGCGGCGAACACGCGCTCCGGGTAGGCGGACGCCCATTGCAGCACCTGCATCCCGCCCATCGAGCCGCCCGCGACGCAAAACAGCTTGTCGATGCCGAGGTGATCGACCAGCAGCGCCTGGGCGCGCACCATGTCGGCGATCGTCACCAGGGGAAAGTCGAGCCCGAAGGCTTCGCCGGTTGCCGGATTGAGCGAGGCCGGGCCGGTCGTGCCCATGCAGCCGCCGAGCACGTTGGCGCAAATGACGAAGAACCGGTCGGTGTCGAACGGCTTTCCAGGCCCGACCATGGTGTCCCACCAGCCCGGGCGTCCGGTGACCGGATGGAGATTGCCGACATGCTGGTCGCCGGTGAGCGCATGGCAAAGCAGAAGCGCGTTGGATTTTTCGGCGTTGAGCGCGCCGTAGGTCTGGTAGGCGATGGTGACCGGAGAAAGGGTCGCGCCCGAATCGAGCGTCAGCGCCCGCGCAGAGTCGACGCGGAACGTCAGGCTGTCCGGGTACTGGGATTGGAGGGCCGCGCCGTTGGCCGGCGGAACGCGATCGTCCACGAGCGTTTGCACCTTGGGTCGAATCTTTGGGTTGGTCTTCGTTCTATTTGGCGAACAAGCTGTTTGTTATACCGGCACGTTGCGGGAGCGCAAGCGGAGTCGACAACAGCGCCGCGTCCGGGCGTCGGAGCCCGGCACTCAGCCTCGCTCCCACCTCATCGGGGCCATGCGGGGGTCGGCGGCGAAGGCTTCCCTGCCGAACGCGGCCCGAGCGGGCGGAAACTCACGCATGGCGTAGGCGCCGTTTTCGCCGACGCCGATACGCCACGTCTGGGCTTCCAGCGGCTCGACATTCGCGAACGCCGCGCACGACAGCACCGCGGCGTTCGCCCCGCCAGCGGGGTCGCGAACGGAGCCATATCGGATGATTTCCGCCTCCGCGACGCGCGCGGCGTCCGCGAGAGCCTGACAGGGGCCGTAGTCGGTCAGGCGCCGCCACAGCGCCGCGTCCCTGTCGAGCGGCGGGCTCGTCAGATCGAGCATGCGTCGCGTCTCGATCGCGGCGGAAAATCCCGTGTATTCGGAGGGGTTCGCCGGCCACGGGGTCTCCGGCGATTCGGCGAAGAACAGGAGCCGATAGAACGCCATTTCGGCGACCGCGGCGCGAGGCTCCTCGGAGGCGTAATAGACGCCCGGCGTCAGGCCCGCGCGGCGGAAACGCGAGCCGTTCGGGTAGACGGCGCCGTATCGGAACGGCGTCTTGAAGAGATAGTGCAGGCGCCCGCATTCGACGGGATAGGCAGGCTTGGTCTGCTCGATCAGGTTTTCCAGCACGTCCTGTTCGGCGAGGCTATCGACGAGCTTCATCGTGGAGACGTGATGCTGGGCCTCGACGAGACGCCAGAGCGCTCGCTTGTAAGGCTTCAATTCAGACGATAGCGCGTCGGGCGTCCAGATAGGCGATGACATCGATCAGCCCGGAAATGGTGCGGATTTTTTCGGCAGGCTTTGCGCCGAGAGCCAGATTCGGGTTTGCGAGCCATGCGCGCGCCACCCGCTCGTCGCCGCCCACGATGGCGTCGAGCGAGCGAAACAGCCGGACAAACAGGACGCCGAGCTCGAATTCCTTTTTCCGAGGGCTGAGCCGATAGCCGCCGCTCTTCATCCGCGAAAGCGTCGCGGCGCTCAGGCCAAGCACCTCCGCCAGAGCGGAAGCCGGGACGCCCAGCTTGTCGGCGGCGCCGAGAACAGCCTTGGTCAGGACTTTTTCTGCGTCCGGATGCAGGATGGGCTTTTGCGTGAGGGCCGGCATAGGCGATCTGGACCTTTCCTTGGAAAGCTCTACCACAAAATATTTCCAAGGAATAGCGCGTTATAGCAGTCGGACGCAACCCACGACGCTGGCGCCGCCGAAAGCCCGACACAACGACGGTATGCGGGCATGACAGCGTCGGAGGGTCCTCTCATGGGCGCCGAACCAGCACCCCGCCTTGCGAGGGCCGTCATCGCGTGGCAAGCGGGCGCGATGACCGATGTTCCCCAAGACGAGGCGCGCCCGGCGCCGCGCATATCCTTCGTCTCGCTCGGCTGCCCCAAGGCGCTGGTCGACAGCGAGCGGATTCTCACGCAACTGCGCGCGGAGGGCTACCAACTCTCGAAAAGCCACGCGAACGCCGACGCGGTGATCGTCAATACCTGCGGCTTCCTCGACAGCGCCAAGGCGGAATCGCTCCAAGCGATCGGCGCGGCGATGGCGGAAAACGGGCGGGTGATCGTCACCGGCTGCATGGGCGCCGAGCCCGACGCGATCCGCGACTCCTTCCCGAACGTGTCGGCGATTACCGGCCCGCAGGCGTTCGAGAGCGTCATGACCGCGGTGCACGCCGTAGCGCCCGCGCCGCACGACCCCTTCCTCGATCTCATCCCCGAGCAGGGGGTGAAGCTGACCCCGCGCCACTACGCCTACCTCAAGATCTCCGAGGGCTGCCGCAACCGCTGCGCATTCTGCATCATCCCGAAGCTGCGCGGCGACCTCGTGTCGCGGCCGGCCGGCGAAGTGCTGCGGGAAGCGGAAAAACTGGTCAAGGCGGGGGTGAAGGAGCTGCTGGTCATCTCGCAGGACACCAGCGCCTATGGGTTGGACCTCAAATACGCAGCGAGCCCCTGGCGCGACCGCGAGGTTTCCGCGCGCTTCCTCGACCTCGCCCGAGAGCTCGGCTCGCTCGGCGCCTGGGTGCGGCTGCACTATGTCTATCCCTATCCGCATGTCGACGGCGTGATCGAACTCATGGCCGAGGGGAAAGTGCTGCCCTACCTCGACGTGCCCTTCCAGCACGCCTCGCCCCGCGTCCTCAAGGCGATGCGGCGGCCGGGCGATCAGCAGAAGACCCTCGAGCGGATCAGGGCGTGGCGCGCGATCTGCCCCGAGTTGACGCTGCGCTCGACCTTCATCGTCGGCTTCCCCGGCGAGACGGAGGAGGATTTCGAGATTTTGCTCGACTGGCTGGACGAAGCGAAGCTCGACCGCGTCGGCGCCTTTGAGTATGAGCCGGTCCATGGGGCGGAGGCGAACGACCTCGGCCTTGAGCCAGTCCCGGCCGAGGTCAAGGCGGCGCGCCACAAGCGCTTCATGCTGCGCCAGCAGGCGATCAGCGCCAGGAAACTCGCGGCCAAGGTCGGCAAGCGGTTCGAGGTCGTCGTGGACGAGGGCGGCGCGCACCCCGCAAAGGGCCGCACCAAGGGCGACGCGCCGCAGATCGACGGGTCGGTGCACATCGCCACCCGCCGTCCGCTGCGCGCGGGCGACCTCGCCATCGTGAGGATAGACCGCGCCGACGCCTATGATCTGTGGGGAACGGCGGTGTGAGACGGCGGAACGCGGTCAATATGCGTGCGTGACGAGGGCCACAGCGATCAACCGTGGATCATGGTTACGTCAGGAACATTCCCTCGGAAAAAGCCATAGAATGTGTCCATGGTAAATATTGTGATCTGTTGCTGGCGTCTAATATAGTAACGAATCTAACTTTTGAAAGTTGAGTTTCGAGGTGTGGACGTTTTGTCGCATTGCGGGACCGCGATGCTTGTGAGACAAGGTCCTTGTCACCTTGGACTTCTCGGAATAAAGTAATCCTGAATTGTTCACGTGAAGGGTTAGGTTGATAAATCAAGCGACGCTTCCTCCTCCTCGTCTTGGTTTCCATTCCACGTCGGAACGCTGACCCCCCATAAGCGTTCCGACGTGCTTTTTCATCTCAAAAGCAGCATGGCGCTTCTCCTTTGCGGGAGACGTTCGCCGTGCGGGATTTTTGCGCCGGCCGAGTCCGGTGAACAGGCTAAGCCCTGCGTTGGTCTGCGCCCGAGGTTGTCCTCGTCGCATGCGGCTTCGACTTATGTCATGAAGTGCGCGGAGTTCGATGGTGGGCGATGCAGGGATCGAACCTGCGACCCCTCCCGTGTGAAGGGAGTGCTCTACCGCTGAGCTAATCGCCCGGCCCTCGAAGGCGCACGTCTTTACGGCCCGCCCCGTGGCGCGTCAAGGCGCGCTTCGAGGGAAATCAGGCCTTGCGTTGCGAGCCGCAGCAGGGCAATGGCCGGACCGGTAGATAGGGAGGCGGCCTTTGCCCGACGCGTTGTGGCAGGTTTTCGGAGACAATCCCTGGATGCTCGGCACGATGCTTATCGGGCTCGTCGGCGTGGTCGCGGGACCGTGGGTGATCATCAAGGCCGTGTCGCGGCCGTCGAAGGCGGACGCTGAAGAGTAGTCGCTGGATGCCGCCGTCGGAGGGAGCGTCTCGCGCTCCCATAGCCCGTCGAAAGACGGGCGTACCTTCGGACGCCCCATGGGGCGGCGAGACGCCGCCCCTCCGATCGCCCCTTCACACCGCGCGCGAGTGGCGCGGCTTGTCGGTCGCTTGCGCGAGGTAGGCGTCGAACAGCGCGGCGACCGAGCGCACGAACGGGCGTCCGCGCTCGCTGACGACGATGCGCCGTCCGTCCCAGGACGCAAAATCGTCCTCGATGAATTTTTGCAGGCCCGCGGACGCGGCCTCAAGCAGCGGCGCGGGGTCGGCGTCATGCTCGGCTGCGACCGCTACGACATCGACCTCGAGGTCGCACATCACCCGCTCGATCACGTCGCGACGCAGCCGGTCCTCGGCGGTGAGCGCCACGCCGCGAACCGTCCCAAGACGGCCGGCGTCGATCTCCTTGGCGTAGGCGGCGGCGGTCGTCGCGTTCTGGACATAGCCCTGCGGCAGCGAGCCGATCGAGCTCGCGCCAAAGCCGATCAGCGCCGGCGCGCCGTCGGTGGTATAGCCCTGGAAGCCGCGCTTCAGCCGCCGCGCCGAAGCCGCCTTGGCCATGGCGTCGCTCGGCAGCGCGTAATGGTCGAGCCCGATCGCGACATAGCCGCCTTCCTCGATGAGGACGCGGTGGATCGCGTTCAGCTGCGCGTAGCGCTCGGCCGGTCCCGGCAGTTGCTCCTCGGGTATCAGCGCCTGATGCTTCTTCATCCAGGGCACATGGGCGTAGCCGAACACCGCGACCCGGTCGGCCTTGAGGTCGAGGGCGCGCCGCGCGGTGCGGGCGACGCCCTCCTCGGTCTGCAAAGGCAGGCCGTAGATCAGGTCGAGATTGAGCGAGCCGACGCCGAGTTTTCGCGCGGTGTCCGCGCAGGCCTCGGTTTCCTCGTAGGATTGCATGCGGCCGATCGCGCGCTGCACCGAGGGTTCGAGATCCTGAACCCCGAGGCTGATGCGGGTCACCCCCATGGGCGCGAGCGCATCTCTTCGGTCGTCGGGCAGCGAGGTCGGGTCAAGCTCGATGGCGATCTCCGCGTCGGGGGCGAAGGCGAACCGTTCTTTCAGCCGGTCCATGATGGCGATCAGGCAATCGCCGGGCAAAGCGGTCGCCGTGCCGCCGCCCCAGTGAACATGGGAGACGGGCGCGCGGCGGCCGATCAGATCCGCGACCGCGTCGATCTCGCTGAGGACGAGCTCGGCATAGTTTCGATGCGAGGATTCCAGCCGGACGACCGAGGTGTTGCAGCCGCAGTAGAGGCAGAGCCGGTCGCAGAACGGCACATGCAAGTAAAGCGAGAGCGGCGTTTCCGCGGGAAGCGCCGCGAGCCAGCGCGCGTAGACGGCGGGCGTAACCGCCGGCGTGAAATGCGGGGCGGTCGGGTAGCTCGTATAGCGCGGAACGCGGCCGTCGTAGCGGGCCACCAGCCGGTCGGCCTCCGTCGCAACTGTCGCAACCGCCGCCACGGCGTCAGGTCTTGCGTTCATGCTTGACACCCTACTGTCTCGCCGGCTTTACACCATATTGTCTTGTCGCCTCCTTGCCAACACTCGGCCGGTCGGGCCACCGAACCTGAGGTGCGGCGCATCGCCGCGCGGGGGTCGCCCGGCTCGCAAGGCTGCGCAATCCTCGGGGCCCCGTCGACCGCGTTATGGGAGAGACCAAAGTTCGGGCCCCCACTGCTTTCTCCCCCTATCGGACGGCGCAAAAGCAGGGTAGGGCGAAGTCATGTTCAGTCTCGACGACCTCGCGGAGATCATCGACCGACGCGCGGACGCGTCGGGCGAGAAATCCTATACGCGAAGCCTGCTCGATAAGGGCGCGGCCCATTGCGCCCGCAAGTTCGGCGAGGAGGCGATCGAATTGACGATCGCGGCGGCGGCCGAGGGCGAGGCGGCGGTGCGCGCGGAGGCCGCCGACGTGCTCTACCATCTCCTGGTTCTCTTGCGGGCCCGCGGCGTCGCCTTCGACTCCGTGGTTCGCGAACTCGAAAACCGGACCCGCCAAAGCGGCCACGAAGAAAAGGCGGCCCGTGGGGCCTGAACAGCGGCGGAGGACGCAAGGGATCGACATGGACCAGCTCGTCAATCGCCCCTCGGTCGACTCCCCGTTTCGCCGGTTTACCCGCGACGAATGGGCGCAGTTGCGCGCCGACACTCCGCTCACCCTGACCATCGACGACCTGCGCAAGCTGCAGTCGACCCACGACCCGATCTCGCTCGACGAGGTGGCCGCCATCTACTTGCCGCTGTCGCGCCTGCTTGCGCTCTATGTCGCCGCGACCCAGGGCCTCTTCAAGGCGACGCAGCGGTTTCTCGGCGCGACCGATGGGAAAGTGCCTTATATCATCGGGATCGCCGGGTCGGTCGCGGCCGGAAAATCCACCACCGCCCGCGTCCTCCAGGCCCTCCTGACGCGCTGGCCGAATACGCCCAAGGTCCAGCTCATCACCACGGACGGCTTCCTGCACCCGAACGCGGAGCTGATCCGTCAGGGGATCATGGACCGGAAAGGCTTCCCGGAGAGCTACGACGGCACCGCCCTGATCCGCTTCCTGTCGAACGTCAAGGCGGGCCAGCACAAGGTCGCGGCGCCGGTCTATTCCCACCTGACCTACGACATCGTCACGGGGGAGTCGGTCGTCGTCGATCGGCCGGACATTTTGATCGTCGAGGGCATCAACGTGCTCGCGCCCAATCGTCTCCCGCGCGACGGCAAGGAGGTTCCGTTCGTTTCCGACTTCTTCGACTTCTCGATCTTCCTGCACGCCGAGGAGGAGCTGCTCGAGTACTGGTATATCAAACGGTTCATGGACTTGCGCGACACCGCCTTCCGCGATCCGCGCAGCTACTTCCGGCAATACGCCGATCTCGACGACGACGAGGCGGAGGCGACCGCGCGCTCGATCTGGAGGCGGATCAACCTCGTGAACCTGCACGAGAACATCCTGCCGACCCGCCCGCGCGCCGATCTCCAGCTGACCAAGGGCCCAAGCCACCGGATCGAGGAAGTGGCGCTGCGCAAGCTCTGACGCGGATGCTGCGCTGGCCGACCTGGCTATCCGGGGCGCTGATAGGGGCGGCTCTGGCGGGGCCGGCGCTCGCCGATGCGCCGCCGCCTTGCACGGGACACGACCTCAGGAATACGCCCGGCCTGGCCGAAGCCCGGGCGAAGCGCGCCGACGACCTTGTAAACGCCGACGGTCTCTTGTGGCGGATCGACAAGGCGTCGCTCGCCCCCTCCTGGCTCTTCGGCACGATCCATTCGACCGACGACGGCGCGCTGGCGCTCGCGCGCCGGGCGGCGGAGGCGATTCCAGGCGCGAAGGTGGTCGCCACCGAACTCGGCGGCCCCATGGACGCCATGGATAAAGCCGAAATCGGGGCCGACATTCTCGCAAGGGCGCTGGATCGCGACCACGACACCTTCGCCGACGCGCCTGCCGAAGATCGCGCGGGCATCGAAAAGATGGTCGATGGCCTCGGCTACCCGACCGAGTTCGCGCACCATCTCCGGCTATGGTTCCTCGCGGTCCTCGCCGCGACGCCCGCCTGCGAAGCCAGGCGCCTGGCGCTCGATCTGCCCGAAGTCGATCAGTTCCTCGCCGAGCAGGCCAAGGCCGCAGGCGTCAAGGTCCTCGCACTCGAGACGCCGCAGGAACAGCTCGACGCCATCGCCTCGATGCGCCCCGAGGTCGCCGCGGCGCTGCTCGCCGTCGCCGCCCGCGATCCCTCCGTGAACGACGACGTCTACGTCACGCTCCTGAAGCTCTACAGCGAGAGCCGCCCCGCCGAGATCCTCGCCGTCGGCGACGCGATCGGCGGCATGAAGGATAGCGAACGCGCCGCGGAGGACGAATTCGCCAGCCTGCTGCTCATCGGCCGCAACGCCGCCATGGCGGAGCGCCTCGCGCCGCTGCTGAAGGACGGCGGCGCCTTCATTGCGGTCGGCGCGCTGCACCTTTCGGGCAAGGACGGCCTGATCGAGCGGCTGCGACGGCTCGGATACACGGTGACCAAGGTCTGGTGAACCTTACTCTCCGTAGGGCGTCCAGATCGCCTTGACTTGGGTGGCGCGGCGCAGGAATGCGCGCCCTTCCGCGCGCGTCCAGTCCACTTGCGACGTTTGCGTCCAGGTCGCCTTGAGATTGCCCGCGGAGGCGGCTTCGACCCTGGCCGCGCCCGCCGGGTCGCCGACGCACCAGACCGCGTCGACGCCGTCGTGCTCGGCGAGCGTCAGAGCCAGGGCGTTCGCTTCGCCAGTCACGATGTTGACGACCCCGGCCGGGACGTCGGACGTGTCGAGGACGGAATAAAGGTCGGTCGCGCTCAACGGGTGGCGCGCCGAGGGAACGGCGACGACGCAATTGCCCATGGCGATCGCAGGCCAGACCAGCGAGACGAAGGCGAGCAGCGGCGCCTCGTCCGGGCAGACGATCCCCATCACGCCCCAGGGCTCGTTCATCGCCAGGGTCACGAATTTCGAGCGGGTCGCGTGGACGGCGCCGTCGTATTTGTCGGCCCACCCGGCGTAGACGAAGGCTCGCCGGATCGAGGCGTCGACCTCGGCCGCGGCGGCGCGCGAGGAGGCGCCGGTCATCGTCATCAGCCGGCCTGCGAATTCCTCGGCGCGGGCCGCGAGGTTTTCGGCGACATAGTAGAGCACCTGCGCCCGGTTGTGCGCGGTCGCCGCGCCCCACGACGAGGCCTTGGCGGCCGCCTCGACGGCGTTGCGGATGTCCTTGCGGTTCCCCGAGCCCGCGAGGCCCACCTCGCGGCCCTTCGGATCGAGGACGGCGTAGCTCGCGCCGGCGTCGGGCCGCGCCTGCTTGCCGCCGACATAGAGCTTCGCCGTGCGGTCAACGCCGGAGGCGCCGTTGGCCGCCGGAGCGATCCCCGGCAGGGCGCCGAGCGGAAGAATGGGCGCCGGATACGGCTTGCCGGGCGCGGGCGCGTCGGCGACGCGGTACTCGAAAAGCCCCTCACGGCCCCCCTCGCGGCCGAAGCCGCTCTCCCGATAGCCGCCAAAGCCCGAGGCCGCGTCGAACAGGTTGGTCGAATTGATCCAGACGACGCCGGCCTTGATCCGCGACGCCACCTCCAGCGCCCGGCTGATGGTCTCGGTCCACACCGACGCGGCGAGGCCGTAGCGGGTGTTGTTGGCCAGAGCGACCGCCTCGTCGGGCGTGCGGAAGGTCGTGGTCACCAGGACCGGCCCGAAGATTTCCTCACGCATCAGGACGGAGGCCGGCTCGACGCCCGTGACCAGGGTTGGCGGATAGAAGGAGCCGCGGTTCGGAACGACGTCGTCGGCGCGCCAGATGTCGAGCCCCTCCGCGGCGCCGGCCCGCATCAGCCGCTCGATGCGCTCGAGCTGGACGGGCGAGACGATCGCGCCGACGTCGGTCGACTTGTCGAGCGGATCGCCGACCCTGAGATGGGCCATCCGGGCGCGCAGTTTCGCATTCAGCGCGTCCGCGATTCCCTCGGCCGCGAGCAGGCGCGAGCCGGCGCAGCAGACCTGCCCCTGGTTCAGCCAGATCGCGTCGACGACCCCCTCGACCGCGCTGTCGAGGTCGGCGTCGTCGAACACGACAAACGGCGACTTGCCGCCAAGTTCGAGCGACAGTTTCTTGCCGGTTCCGGCGGTCGCCTTGCGGATCGAACGGCCGACCTCGGTCGAGCCGGTGAAGGCGATCTTGTCGACGCCGTCGTGCGCGACGAGCGCCGCCCCGGTCTCGCCGTCGCCGGTGACGATGTTGACCACGCCCGGCGGCAGGCCGACCTCGACGCAGATTTCGGCGAAGGCGAGCGCCGTCAGCGGCGTCTGCTCGGCGGGCTTCAGGACGACCGTGCAACCCGCCGCCAGCGCCGGCGCGACCTTCCAGGCGAGCATAAGGAGGGGAAAGTTCCACGGGATGATCTGGCCGCAGACCCCGACCGGACGCGTATCGGGAAATTCGCTCTCGATCAGCGAAGCCCAGCCGGCGTGATGATAAAAGTGCCGGGCGACAAGGGGGATGTCGATGTCGCGCGACTCGCGGATCGGCTTGCCGTTGTCGATCGTCTCGAGCACCGCAAGGAACCGTTCGCGCTTCTGCACGTGGCGGGCGAGCGCATAAAGGAAGCGCGCCCGCTCCGCGCCCGGCAGCGCCGCCCATTTCGGCAGCGCCTTGCGCGCAGCAAGGACGGCGGCGTCGATGTCGGCGGCCGAGCCCTGGGTCACGCCGGCGATGCGCTCGGCTTTCGCCGGATCGAACACGTCGAAGAGATCGTGCGGCGGCGTGAAACGCCCGTTGACATAGGGGCCGAAGCCGCCTTCGTGCTTCTTCAGCCAGGCGCGAACGTGCTCGCTGCTCTCGGGCGAGGGGCCGTAGTCCATGGTGCGGAGAATGTCCTTGATCAGCGCCATGGATACCTCACGCCATCGCGTGGCGGTGGGCGGCCGAGTAGCGGCCGGTCGCGTAATGGTCGAGTTGCCGCTCGATGTCGGTGAGGAGCCCGCTCGCGCCGATGCGGAAGAGGTCCGGCTGCATCCACCCCACGCCGAGTTCCTCTTTCATCAGGATAAGCCAGGCGAGGGCGTCCTTGGCGGTCCTGAGGCCGCCCGCCGGCTTGAAGCCGATGTCGACGCCGGTGCGCTCGCGGTAGTCGCGTAAGCACCGGACCATGACGAGGCTCACCGGCAGGGTGGCGTTGACGTCCTCCTTGCCGGTCGAGGTCTTGATGAAGTCGGCGCCGGCCTGCATCGCCACGACGCTCGCGGCGTAGACATTGCGAAGCGTCTTCAGGTCGCCCGTGCCGAGGATCGTCTTCAGATGGGCGAGCCCGCAGGCCTCGCGCATCGCGGCGATCTCGTCGTAGAGCGCGGTCCAGTTGCGCCCGAGCACATGGGCGCGGGTGATGACGATGTCGATCTCGGCCGCGCCCTCGTCGACGGCGTAGCGGATCTCCTCGAGCCTGAGCCTCAGCGGCATGAGGCCGGTCGGAAAGCCGGTCGCGACCGAGGCGACCGGAATCCCCGAGCCTTCGAGCGCGCGCACCGCCGGCGGAACCATGGTCGGATAGACGCACACGGCGGCGACCGTCGGGGGCGCGTCTTGAAGCCCGAGGGCGGCCAGAAGGTCGTCGCTCAAGGGTCGGCGCGCCTTGGCGCAAAGCCGGCGCACCCGCTCGGGCGTGTCGTCGCCGGAAAGCGTGGTGAGGTCGATGCAGCTCAGCGCCTTGATGAGCCACGCCGCCTGGTATTCCTTCTTGACTGACCGCCGGCTCGTCAGCGTCGCGGCGCGCCGCTCAACCGCGCTGGCGTTGACCCCGACCCCCTCGAACCACGACGTATCGAGCGGAACGCCGGGATTTCGGGGTCGGTTGTGGCCTTCCAGGGCCCTGTCCGTCGCCTGATCCATGGGGTCCTCGCAACGCTCATTCGTTTCGCGACAAACTCTCACGACCGAGGGGAGGGTTCAAGGGAGACGCGCCCGGCGCCTCTCTCAGGCGGGCGGGAACAGCTCGCCGACCGTGAGCTCCAGCCCCGGCGGGTCGAGTCTCAGCTCGATGAGCGGCCCCGAGGCGAGGCCCGCGACTGCGGTCTGCGAACGGGCCCACCAGACCCTCAGTGCGGCGTGAACAGCCCTTCGACGAAGAACGCCAGCCCCGGCGGATCGAGCCGCAGCGGACCATCGGTGAGGGCGCGGGTCTCGATCGCCCCGGCTTCCCCCCGCCAGTGATGAACGACGCTCCGGCCCTCCGGGTCCAGGATCAGATAATGCGCGACGCTCGGCGTCGAGAAATAGCCGGAGAGCTTCGGCCCGCGGTCACGCGCCGCCGTGCTCTCCGACAGGACCTCGACCACGATCATCGGCTCCGGGATTTCGATGGTATCGCGCTCGACGCGCGGAGAGCAGTAGACGACGGCGTCCGGCTCGAACGCCGTGTCCAGCGCGATGCGGACGATCGCGCCGTCCTTCGTGACGTGGCACGGGGCGCCGGCGTTGCGAATCGCGCCTCTCAGGACGGAGGCCACCTCTCGCTTCGTTTCCGTGTGAGCCGGGCGCTCGGGCCTCTTCTCGACGAGTTCGCCCTCGAACAGCTCCCAGCGTCCTTCGCGTCCTTCGATCCAGTGGAGAAATTCGTCTACGGTCATGAGCCTCGTCACGTCGGGTAAAGACGCAGGTGTAACATGTCAGTCAAAAGCGGAAAACAGGCGCAGTCTCGCTAAAGGTTGCCGAAGATCTTGTCGAGAAAGGCGTTGGTCTTCCGCCCCGGCTCGGCGTCGGGCACGTTTGCGGGGGGAACGGGAACGTCCGGGGCCGGCGGCGCGGCCCGGGCGCGGCCGGCGGTCGCGGCGGCGGGCGTCAGGTCGAGCGGCGCTTGGACCGCAGCCGGCGGCGCCTGGGTCGCGACCGGCCCGGCCCCGCCGCGGCCGCCGGCTTGCGGGATCAGCGCCGGCGGCTGAGGCGCTCCGCCGCCGAACGGCGCGAACAGCGGCGCGAACGGATTCGACGGCGCGGCCTGCCAGGTCCCAAGCGGCAGAGCGGCGACCGGTACGCCCTGGTGCGCCGCCTTCATGAACCGGCTCCAGATCTCCACCGGCAGATTGCCGCCCGACACCTTTTTGGTCGGGCTGTCGTCGTCGTTGCCGAGCCACACGGCGGTCACGAGATAGCTGGTGTAGCCGACGAACCAGGCGTCGCGAAAATCCTGGCTGGTCCCCGTCTTGCCGGCCGCCTGCCAGCCCGGCAGCTCCGCTTTGTGGGCGGTGCCGGTCAGCAGCGTCTCCTGCATCATCGTGTTCATCATCGACACGTATTGCGGGTCGATCACGCGGCCGAAATTGGCGTTGCGCCTGATATAGAGCAGCTTGCCGTCGGCGGTCCGCACCTTGGTGATCACATGCGGCTGGACGCCGACGCCGCCGTTGGCGAAGGCGGCGTAGGCCGAGGCCATTTCGATCGGCGCGACCGACGACGTGCCGAGCGCGATAGTCGCGTTGGGCTCGAGTTCAGAAGTGATTCCGAGACGATGGGCGGTCTCGCACACCGTCTTTGGACCCACTTCGAGGCCGAGCCGGACCGCGACCGTGTTCAAGGACAGGGACAGCCCCTTGGTCAGAGTGACCGGTCCGAAATATTCGCGGCTGTAGTTCTCCGGGTTCCAGCCGTGGACCGAGATCGGCGCGTCGTCGCGCACCGTGTCGGGGGTCAGGCCCTTTTCCAGCGCCGCCAGATAGACGAACGGCTTGAACGACGATCCCGGCTGGCGCTTGGCGGCGACGGCGCGGTCGAACTGGCTCTCGGCGTAGCTCTTGCCGCCGATCAGCGCCTTGACCCCGCCGGTCGGATCGAGCGCCACCAGCGCGCCCTGCTCGACGCCGAACTTCGCGCCCTTGGCGGCGAGTTCGTCGGCGAGCGCGTGCTCCGCCTCGCCCTGCATCGCGGCGTTGATCGTAGTCGAGACCACGATGTCCTCGTCGATCGCGCCGACCGTGTCGTCGAGCGCGTCCATCACATAGTCGGCGGCGTAGTTGATCGCGCCGGCGGTCTTGTCGCGCCAGACCTGGGCCGGGTTGGCGAGCGCCATCTTGGCCTGCGCCTCGGTGATGTGGCCCTGCTCGGCCATGGCGGTGATCACCTGGGTCGCGCGCTCGGCGGCGCCGGCCGGGTTGCGGGTCGGGGCGAGCTTCGAGGGCGATTTCATCAGTCCTGCGAGGAGGGCTGCTTCCGACAGGCTGACGTAGCGCGCGCTTTTGCCGAAATATTTCTGCGCCGCGCCTTCGACCCCATAGGCGCCCGAGCCGAAATAGACGCGGTTGAGATAGAGTTCCAGGATCTGATCCTTGGAATAGCGCCGCTCGAGCCAGACGGCGAGGATCGCCTCCTGGATTTTCCGCGACAGCGTCCGCTCCTGGGTCAAAAACAGGTTCTTGGCGAGCTGCTGGGTCAGGGTCGAGCCGCCCTCGACCGCGCCGCGCCCGATGATGTCGCGAACGAGCGCGCGTCCCATGCCGAGCGGGTCGACGCCGTAGTGGGAGTAGAAGCGCCGGTCCTCGATTGCGATGAAGGCCTTGGGCAGATAGGGCGGCAGGTCGATCAGGCGCACCGCCGGGCCGCCCGAATCGCCGCGATTGACGAGCAGCGTCCCGTCGTCGGCGAGAATGGCGATGTTCGGCGGCCGCTTCGGCACGGCCAACTGGTCGATCGGCGGAAGCTGGCTCGCGTACCAGGCGAACACGCCGGCGAGCCCGATGATCGCCCAGACGGCGGCGACCGCGCCCCAATAGGCGAGGCGGCCGAAAAGCGAGCCGACCCGCGGGCGTTTTCTGCCGCTTTTGCCTCGGGAAGACGCCTTGGCGGAGGGCTTGCGCCGGACCGGCGGAGGGCGGTCGGCGGGGTCGGCGCGCAAAGCGCCCTCGTCGTCGCGGCGCTCGCCCGGCCAGTCGAGGCGCGGCTCGATCCGCGCCTGATTTTTTTTGCCGCCTCGGCCGGACATGGTTTTCCCGCTCGTCTCGCGAGAGCCGGGAAGAGGGGGCTCTCTGCGCCTGACGCTGGGGGAGAAGGTAGGAGGGGCGATTTAAGGGCCGGTAAAGGTTTCGGCGGAGTTGAGGGAATGGTGAATATCCAGAGGGAAATGGTAGCGGACCGATCCGCTCGCCCTTGCGCTTACCGATCCGCCTTGGCAAAGTCCGCGCCCCCCTCTCGGGGCGTTGCGCGTCGGTATCAGATTCGGAAGCCTCACGATGAAAGTCACCATCGAACGTTCGGTCCTGCTCAAGGCGCTGGGGCACGTTCATCGCATCGTGGAGCGGCGCAACACGATCCCGATCCTGGCCAACGTGCTGATCGAGGCCGCCGAGGGCAAGGTGGCGCTGAAGAGCACGGATCTCGACCTCGAAGCGACCGAGCAGGCGCCGGCCGACGTCGTCCAGGCGGGCGCGACCACGGTGCCGGCCCACGTCCTCTACGACATCGTGCGCAAGCTTCCCGACGGCGCCCAGGCCAGCCTCGAAATCGCCGGCGACACCGGGCAGTTGCTGCTGCGCTCGGGACGCTCGCGCTTCTATCTCCAGGCGCTTCCCGCCTCGGACTTTCCCGACCTGACGTCGGGAGAATTCTCCCACCGCTTCACGCTGCCCGCCGTCGAGCTCAAGCGGCTGATCGAGAACACCCAATTCGCCATCTCGACCGAGGAGACGCGCTACTATCTCAACGGCATCTACCTGCACGCGATCGACGTCGACGGTACGCAGAAGCTGCGCGCGGTGGCGACCGACGGCCATCGCCTCGCCCGGGTCGAGACGGCCGCGCCCGAGGGCGCCGTCGGCATGCCCGGCGTGATCGCCCCGCGCAAGGCGGTGAACGAAATCTTGAAGCTGCTCGAGGACCCGACGCAGGACGTGCAGATCGAGATCTCCACCGCCAAGGCGCGCTTCCAGTTCGGCGACGTCGTGCTGACCACCAAGCTGATCGACGGCACCTTTCCCGACTACCAGCGCGTCATTCCGGCCGGCAACGACAAGCGCCTCGTGGTCGACAAGGACCCGTTCGAGAAGGCGGTCGACCGGGTCTCGACCCTGTCGTCGGAGCGGGGGCGGGCGATCAAGCTGTCGATCGGCGACGGCAAGATGACGCTTTCGGTCAACAATCCCGACTCGGGCTCGGCCAGCGAGGAGATCGAGGTCGACTACGATTCCGACCCGATCGACATCGGCTTCAACGCCCGCTACCTCCTCGACATCATCGGCCAGCTCTCGGGCGACACGGCCCTCATCCGCATGGCCGACCCCGGCTCCCCCACCCTGATCCAGGACCGCGACGGCGCGAACGCGCTCTATGTGCTGATGCCGCTGAGGGTGTGAGGCGACGGCGGGATCCGTGCTCGGCGTCAAGCCAAAGGCGCTTGACGGCGACGGTTCGACGTGGCCGCGGCCCTGAAGCCGCTCCCCCTACTCCTCGAATCGCTCGCTCGTTCCCGCCGAGCCCCTCGGCGCGATCGCCGCGTCGGGCGCCTGCGCCGGCAGGCCGGGATCGCGGAAGCGGTTGACGATCGGGTAGCGGCGGTCGCGGCCGAAGTTCTTGGGGCCGACCTTGACACCGGGCGCCGACTGCCGACGCTTGTACTCGGCGAGATAAAGGAGTTTTTCGATCCGGCGCACCGTCTCCGGGTCGTAGCCCTCGGCGACGATGTCGGCGATCCGCATCTCCTTCTCGACCAGCCCGTGCAAAATGCCGTCGAGCACCGGATAGGGCGGCAGCGAGTCCTCGTCCTTCTGGTTCTCGCGCAGCTCTGCTGACGGCGGCTTCACGAGAATGTTTTCCGGGATCACTTTCCCGTCGGGCCCCAGCGCGCCGATCGGTTTCCATCGGTTGCGGAGCGCAGAGAGCCGGAACACCTCCATCTTGTAGAGGTCCTTGATCGGATTGAAGCCGCCGTTCATGTCGCCGTAGAGGGTGGCGTAGCCGACCGACATTTCCGACTTGTTGCCGGTCGTGACCACCATCGCGCCGGACTTGTTGGAGATCGCCATCAGGATCACGCCGCGGGCGCGGCTCTGAATGTTCTCTTCGGTGATGTCGCGCGCGCGTCCCTCGAACATATTCGCCAGCGCCCGCTCGACCCCTTCGACCGGCTCGGCGATCGGGACGATGTCGTAGCGGACGCCGAGCGCCTCGGCGCAGGCGGCGGCGTCGGAGAGCGACTCGTTCGAGGTGAAGCGGTAGGGCAGCATGACCGCGTGGACGCGGGCCGCGCCGAGCGCGTCGACCGCCATCGCCGCGCACAGCGCCGAATTGACGCCGCCCGAAAGACCGAGCACGACGCCGGGAAAGCGGTTGTTGTCGACATAGTCGCGCAGGCCCATCACGCAGGCGGCGTAATCCGCCTCGTCGCCCTGCTCGACCCGCTCTTTCGGCCCTTCGACGCAGGTCCAGCCCTTGGCGCCGCGCTCCCAGACGGTGCGCGCCACCAGGGTCCGAAAGGCCGGAAGCTGGACGGCGAGGCTGCGGTCGGCGTTGAGCGCGAAGGAAGCGCCCTCGAACACGACCTCGTCCTGTCCGCCGACCATGTTGAGATAGAGGAGCGGCAGGCCGCTCTCGACCACGCGGCTCAAGGCGACGTTGCGGCGGATCGCGAGCTTGTCGCGCTCGTACGGCGAGGCGTTGGGGACGAGCAGGATTTCGCCCCCGGTTTCGAGGATGCACTCGACCGGGTCGGGCCCCCAGATGTCCTCGCAGATCGGAACGCCGATGCGGACGCCCTTGAACACGATCGGCCCCGGCGACGGACCGGGCGCGAACACCCGCTTCTCGTCGAACACGCCGTAATTCGGCAGGTCGACCTTGAACCGCACCGCCTCGATCCGGCCGCCGTCGAGCAGCGCAATGGCGTTGTGCAGCTTGCCCTTCTCGACCCACGGCAGGCCGACCAGCACGGCAGGGCCGCCGTCCGCCGTTTCGCGCGCAAGCGTCTCGCAGGCCGCGCGGCACGCCTCCTGAAAGGCCGGCTTGAGCACCAGATCCTCGGGCGGGTAGCCGGCGAGAAACAGCTCCGGCGTCATCACGATGTCCGCCCCGAACGCAGCGGCCTCGGCGCGCGCTTTTCTCAGGCGATCCGCATTGCCGGCGATGTCGCCGACGATGGCCGAGATTTGCGCGAGCGCGATGACGAGGCGGTTTGCGAGTGCGGGCATGGGCGGACGTTAGCCCCAGCGAAGGGACGGAGGCAATCGCGCAAGGGAGCGCGAGAGCGGTCAGCGATCAAGGCCGCGCTCCACCTTACCAGGGGATAGGGCCGCTCGAACCCGAGAACGTTCCCGTCGGACCGTCCGGGCCGAGCAGCGCAACCCGCACCGCCTCCCGCGCGCCCTCCTCGACAGTCTCTGTGCCCTGATAGTTGTTGAGATTCGTCTTGGTGTAGCCGGGAGAGACCGCGTTGACCTTGATCCCCTCCGGCTCCAGTTCGATTGCGAGGGCGACCGTGATCGCGTTGAGCGCGGTCTTGGAGGCCGGGTACACCGGGCCGAAGATCGAGCGGTAGGGGAAAGCCGGGTCGGAGTTTCGCGTCAGCGAGCCGACGCCGCTCGACACATTGACGATGCGCGCCGCCGGCGCCTCGCGAAGAAGCGGCAGCATCGCCTGGGTCACCGCGAGGACGCCGAAAACGTTCGTCTCCCAGACTGACCGCACTTCGTCGAGGGACACGACGCTCGCGCGAGTTCGACCTGGCGTATTCCTCGATCGGCACGCCCGGCGCCCGGCGCGTATGCGAGATGGCGGCGTTGTTGACGAGGACATTGAGCCGGCCAAACTCCTTGCCGATGCGCTCCGCCGCGGCGGCGATCGAAGCCTGATCCGTCACGTCGAGCTGGAGCGCGCGGGCGTCCGACCCAATCTCCTTCGCCGCGGCCTCGCCGCGTTCGAAATTGCGCGACCCGACAAGCACTATAAAGCCATGCGCCGCGAGATCTTTTGCGATCTGAAGGCCGATTCCCTGATTGGCCCCGGTGACCAGGGCGACCGATTTTTCCCGCATCGCGATCTCCTATCGTGCGTTGCTACGAAGAGCGCGACCGGAACGTGCCCCGGCGTATAGGGTTCCGCTCGTCAATGCGCGGCGCACCGGGACGGAAATACCGCGTCCGTGTCAACGATCGATGGGGAAAGCCTACCCCTCCTTCACCACCGAAATATCCGGCGCGGCCGGGTTCTTCATGCCGACGACGTGATAGCCGGCGTCGACGTGCAGAATCTCGCCGGTCACGCCGCGCGACATCGGCGACAGCAGGTAGACCGCGGTGTCGCCGACCTCTTCGATGGTCACGGTGCGGCGCAAGGGCGCGTTGTACTCGTTCCACTTGCAGGATGTAGCGGAAATCGCCGATGCCCGAGGCCGCCAGCGTCTTGATCGGCCCGGCGGAAATGGCGTTGACGCGGATGGCCTTCTCGCCGAGGTCGGCCGCGAGATAGCGCACGCTCGCCTCGAGCGCCGCCTTGGCGACGCCCATCACGTTGTAGTGGGGCATCCATTTCTCCGCGCCGTAATAGGTCAGCGTCAGCATCGCGCCGCCGTTGGGCATCAGCTTCTCGGCCCGCTGGGCGATCGCGGTGAACGAATAGCAGGAGATCGCCAGCGACTTGGTGAAATTGTCCTCGGTCGTCTCGATGTAGCGGCCGGTCAGCTGGTCCTTGTCGGAGAAGGCGATGCAGTGGACGACGAAATCGAGCGAGCCCCAGGTCTTCCGGGCTTCGCGCGAACACCGCGTCGATCGTCGCCCCGTCGGTGACGTCGCAATGGCCGAGCACCTCGCGCGCCGAGTTCCTGCGCGAGCGGGCGGACGCGCTTCTCCAGCGCTTCGCCCTGGAAGGTGAACGCCAGTTCCGCGCCGGCGGCGCGGGCGGCGCGGGCGATTCCCCAGGCGATGGATCGGTTGTTGGCGACGCCGAGAATGATCCCGCGCTTTCCGCTGAGGACGCCCGACGGCGCGTCGACCCGATTTGTTGGCTCCATCAAACCCTCGCTCGAGCTCCGTATCGGGACACGAACGACTTTGCATCCCTTAGCCTCGCCGGGCGCATGGGAAGCCAGCGCCATGGTTTACCCACGTCACAATATATGTGGGATTGCTCACATCGGCGGCTCGGAGCCGCTCGCACCGCCCGGAATGACAGCGGCTTCGCGACCGCAGCGTCAGGCCGAGCGCGGGTCGTAGGGCTTCAGGTCGCGCCATTTGCGCATGAGCTCGGCTCAGTTCCGGGTCCGCGCGCGTTCGGCAGCACGATCCGGACGGTCGCCAGAAGATCGCCCGCCGGCCGCATCGCCCGCCGCGGGCAGGCCCTTGCCGCGCAACCGCATCACCCGGCCGCCGCTCATGCCGGGCGCAATCGACATCTCGACCTCGCCGCCGAGCGTCGGCACGCGCACCTTGCCGCCGAGGACCGCGTCGTAGAGCGTGATCGGCAGATCGAGCCTGAGATCGCGTCCCTCGCCTTGAAGGCGGGATGGGGCGCGTAGCGGATCGTGACGATGACGTCGCCGGCCGGACCGCCGCGAGCGCCCGGATGTCCCTGTCCGCGCAGCCGGATCGACTTCCCCTCCTCGATGCCCGGCGGGCACGGTGCGTCGAGCGTCCTCCCGGTCGGCAGGGCGACCCTGACCGAGCCGCCGCTCGCGATCGTGGTCAGCGGAACGGCGACGGCGACCGCGATGTCCTCGCCTTTCGTGGCCTGCTGCGCCCTGGCCCGGCCGCGCCGGCTTCGCCGCCGAACAACTCGGACAGGATGTCCTGGTCGATCGATCCCGCCCGGCGGACGCCCCGGCCGGTCCCGAAATCGAAGCCGCGGAAATCACCGGCGCCGGCGCCCGGCTGGCGGCCGAACCCGCCAAAACCATCGAACTGCGGCGCGCGCGGCTTGCCGTCCGCGTCGATCTCGCCGCGGTCGAACGCGCGCGCGCTTCTTCTCGTCGCCGAGAATCTCGTACGCCGATCCGACCTCGGCGAAGCGTTCCTTGGCGCGCGGCTCCTTGCTCTGGTCGGGGTGATATTTCTTGGCGAGCTTGCGGAACGCGGACTTGATTTCCGCCGCGCTGGCCGCCTTCGGCACCCCGAGAACGTCATAAGGATTACGCATCATGAGCCCATTTTATCGCGGCCGCCTTCGTCGAAGCACGGCCGCCGATGTCTCCCGAGACCTATCTGGGCCCTCGATCGGCCGGCCCGCAAGGACTGGCCGAGGCGACGGCGGTCGGCGGTCGATTCGGCAAGCTTCCCCGAGCCGCGCGCGGTTGTCGATCCCGGAAGAGCGGACTAAGACGCGATCCGTCGAGGGATTTCGATCCCTTCAATGAGGAGCGGCGCGGCCGTGGACGCATGACGATTCCGGACGACTTCACCGAGGCCGAAGACCCGTTCGCGCTGTTTGATCTTTGGCTGAAGGACGCTTCGGCCAGTGAAATCAACGATCCCGAGGCGATGACGCTGGCGACCGTCGACGAATCCGGCCTTCCGGACGCGCGCATGGTGCTGTGCAAGGGCGCCGACGCGCGCGGCCTCTCCTTCTACGGCAATGTCGAGAGCGCCAAGGGGCGGGAACTCGCGTCTCATCCGATGGCGGCGGCCCTGTTTCACTGGAAGTCGCTCCGGCGGCAGGCGCGGTTTCGCGGGCCGGTGAACCCGCTCTCCGACGCAGAGAACGACGCCTACTTCGCCTCGCGGCCGCGCCGGAGCCAGGTCGGCGCCTGGGCGAGCCAGCAGTCGCGTCCGCTCGAATTGCGGGCGGCGCTGGAGGCGTCGGTCGCGGCTTACGAGAAGCGGTTTGGCGAGCGCGAAATCCCGCGCCCGGCCTATTGGCGCGGCTGGCGGCTCGCCCCGCTTCAGATCGAGTTCTGGCGCGACGGCGCGTTCCGCCTGCATGACCGCATCCTGTTCAGCCGCCCCGACCTCGACGCCCCATGGGAGCGGCGCCGGCTGTTTCCATGAGGACGGGCATGACCTGGTCGGCAGCCCAATATCTGAAATTCGAGGAGGAGCGCACCCGCCCGGTGCGGGACCTCGCCGCCCGCTTGCCGGTTTCCGATGTGCGCCGCGCCGCCGACATCGGATGCGGCCCCGGCAATTCGACCGAGGTGCTGCGCGACCGCTATCCCGACGCCGAGATCGTCGGGATCGACAGCTCCCCCGACATGATCGAAGCCGCGCGCAAGCGCCTGCCGGACATCGCCTTCGAGGTCGCCGACCTCGTCGGCTGGGGCGGCTCGAATTTCGACGTGATCCTCGCCAATGCCGTCATCCAGTGGATTCCCGATCACGAGCGCCTGCTGCCGGCGCTGATCGCCAAACTCGGCCCGGGCGGCGCGCTCGCCGTGCAAACCCCAGATAATCTCGACGAGCCCTCGCATCGCCTGATGCGCGATGTCGCGGCCGACGGGCCTTGGGCGGAAAAGCTCGCCGGCGCCGCGAAGGCTCGGGCCGCGCGCCGCGACCCCGACTGGTACTTCCGGCTGCTCAGACGCCACGCGTCGCGCGTGGAAATCTGGCGGACAACCTACTTCCACCCGCTCGAGGGGGCCCACGCGATTGTCGAGTGGGTGAAGGGCACTGGGCTTCGGCCCTTCCTCGACCCGCTCGATCCGAGCGGGCGCGCGGCCTATCTCGCGGCTTACGAGGCCGCAATCGCCGGCGCCTATCCGGCCGAAGCCGACGGCGTCGTCCTGCTGCCGTTTCCGAGACTGTTCTTCGTCGCGACCCGCTAGCCGGCTTCCATCGTGCGGAAACCTGCGGCTTTCAATTCCGCGCCCGGCGGCCTGCGGACGCCAGGGTCCAGATCGCCCGGGTCGCCAGAATCTCCGCCATATCAGGGGTCGCGCGAACTCTTGCGCTCATCGCCCGAATATTCGGCAGACGCTGCGCGATCGACTCCGAAGACCAGCGCTCAGCCGCCTTGGCCAGCGCCCGGCGCGCCTCCGCTGGCAACCGGATGAACAAGGTCTGGCAGGCGCCGTCGAAGGAATTCCCCGCCTCCATTTCAAGGCGCAGCCGATGCAGCAGGGTGAGCCGCGCGACCAGCCGCGCGATCAGGGGGCCGGCGTCGCCCCCTTCGCCGAAGTAGCGGGCGCGCGGAGACCACCGCCCCCTGCAGATCGCCGCCCAGCGCCTGATCGATCGAGCTCGTCGAGCGGCGACGGCGCGGCGTCGGAAACGATCGCGCGGACGTCCGCGAGCTCGATGCGCGATTGTCCCCGGGCGAACAGAATGAGCTTGGCGATCTCGGCCCGGCTTGTCTGCCGGTCCGCGCCAAGCTCGTCGACCAGCGCCGCCCGGGCGTCGGGAGCGATCGCAAGCCCGGCGTTGCGAACTTCGGCGTCGATCAGCGCGCCGAGCGCCTTCGGCTCGTCGCCGTAACATTCGATCGCCGCGGCGTTCGCCGCCTTCTCGAACGCAGTGCGCAGCGCGTGTCCCTTCTTGAGTTGCGCCGCCTTGACCACGATCGCGCATTCGGCGCGGCGGGCGGACGAACAGCGGCTCCAGCGCCGGCATGAGATCGCGTCCCTGCGCGTCGATCCAGATCGCCCGGCTGCCGCCGAACATCGACACGGCATAGGCCTCGTCGGAAAGGCCTCCGGGCGGCGCGCGAGCGCCTCGCCTTCGAGCCGAACCAGGCGGAGCGGGTCTGGGTCCGCGCCGACCAGCTTGCGGACGATGGCTTTCGAGCGTTCGTGCGCCAGTCCCTCGTCGATTCCGTGAACCAGGAAGAACTGGACGTCCGGCGGCAGCCGTTCGATGAAGCCGTCGGCGGCGAATGTGGCGATCGCGGTCATGCTGCGGGTTCGGTCTCCGTTGGGTCCTTGAGGAGCTCGTCGCGCCCGCCGATTTTCCGCACCGGCGCGGCTTTCATCGCTCCTCGAAATCGTCTAACCCATGCGCCCCGTTCGCCTCAGCCAACAAGAAACAGCAATGACCTCCTATCATCTCTTTCTTCTTCCCGGCGACGGAATTGGCCCCGAAGTGATGGCCGAAGTCGAGAAGGTGATCCAGCAGTTCCAGTCCGAGGGCCTCGGCCAGATTCGAGATCGAGAAAGGCCTGGTCGGCGGATGCGCCTACGACGCGCATGGCCAGGCGATCAGCGAAGACGACATGGGCCGCGCGGCCGCCGCGGACGCAGTGCTGCTGGCCGCGGTCGGCGGCCCGAAATGGGCGTCCGTGCCGTATGAAGTACGCCCGGAAGCCGGCCTCCTGCGCCTCCGCAAGGACCTCGGCCTCTACGCCAACCTGCGGCCCGCCGTCTGCTATCCGGCGCTCGCCTCGGCCTCGTCGCTGAAGCCGGAGGTGGTCGAGGGGCTCGACATCATGATCGTGCGCGAGCTGACCGGCGGGGTCTATTTCGGCGAGCCGAAGCAGATCATCGATCTCGGCAACGGCCAGAAGCGCGGCATCGACACCCAGGTCTACGACACCTACGAGATCGAGCGGATCGGCCGGGTCGCCTTCGACCTCGCCCGCAAGCGCGGCAACAAGGTGACCTCGTCCGACAAGCGCAACGTGATGAAGTCCGGCGTGCTGTGGAACGAGGTGATCACCGCGCTCCACAAGCGGGAATATCCGGACGTCCAGCTCGAGCATCAGCTCGCCGACGCGCTCGGCATGCAGCTCGTGCGCTGGCCGAAGCAGTTCGACGTGATCGTGACCGACAACCTGTTCGGCGACATGCTCTCGGACGTGGCGGCGATGCTGACCGGCTCGCTCGGCATGCTGCCATCCGCCTCGCTCGGCGATCAGAACCCGAAGACCGGAAGCGCAAGGCGCTCTACGAGCCGGTTCACGGCTCCGCGCCCGACATCGCCGGCAGAGGCGCTCGCCAATCCGATCGCGATGATCGCCTCGTTCGGCATGGCGCTTGCGCTATTCGTTCGGCGCGGGCGCCGCCGCCGACCGGCTGGACGCGGCGATCGCCGCGGTGCTGGCCGAGGGCTTACGCACCGCCGACATCAAGAGCGAGGGCGGCGCATCGATCTCGACCGGCGCGATGGGCGACGCGATCGTCGCGGCGCTGGCGAAGACCGCGGGCTAACCGAGACCTTGACAGCCCGGCCCTTTGTAGCGGCGCTCGCTGAGCGCGGGGACGTCATCAGCGACGGCGTCTAAGGGCCCCACGCCCTATAGCCTGATCTCCGGTCCGAGAGGCACGACGCCGGTCGGATTGATGCCGCGGTGGCTCATGTAATAGTGGCGCTTGATGTGGTCGAAGTTGACCGTCTCGGCAACTCCCGGCCAGTGATAGAGTTCGCGGAGATAGCGGCTGAGCGCCGGGTAATCGCGGATCGGCCTCAGGTTGCATTTGAAGTGGCCGAAATAGACCGGATCGAAGCGGATCAGGGTGGTGAAGAGCCGCCAGTCGGCCTCGGTCAACCGGTCGCCGCACAGAAACCGCCGCGAAGCGAGCCGCGCCTCCAGCCAATCCAGCGTTTCGAACAGGACCCGGAACGCTTCCTCATAGGCGCCTTGCGAAGTGGCGAAGCCCGCCCGATAGACCCCGTTGTTGACGGTGGCGTAAATCCGGGCGTTGAGGGAGTCGATCTCGAGCCGCAAGTTCTCCGGGTAGTAGTCGCCTTGCGCCGCGCCGAGGCGATCGAAGGCGGCGTTGAACATCCGGATGATCTCCGACGACTCGTTGCTGACGATCGTATTCGAGTCCTTGTCCCACAGCACCGGCACCGTCACGCGGCCGGTGAAGTCGGACCGCGCCTTGATGTAGAATGCGCTCAGCGTCTCGAAGCCGAACAGCGGATCGGGGATGACGCCGGGGCCGTCATCGAACGTCCAGCCGCGGTCCGCCATCAGCCAGTTGACGACTGAGAGCGAGATCATGCTCTCGAGCCCCTTGAGCTTGCGAAAGATGAGCGTCCGATGCGCCCAGGGGCAGGCGAGCGAGACGATCAGGTGATAGCGCCCCGCCGCGGCGTGAAAGCCGCCGCCGCCGGTCGGCCCCGGCTCGCCGTCGGCTGTCACCCAGTTGCGGAAGGGAGAATCGGGGCGGATGAAATGGCCCGCTTGATCGCGGGGAAAATCGGCGTCCGCGCGCCACTCGCCGTTCACAAGAACGCCCATCGCCGCAAGTCTCCCTGCCGAAAATCTCGGCAGGCGCTATAGCATGGAGCCCTTCGGCGCCGAAAATTACCCGAGGCGGCCTTTTATCGTAACGAGTCTGTTGAATAAGCGCGACAGGGACGCGGCCCTGTCCGGCCTTGCACAAGCGCGCATAAGGGATCATTTTAGGGCCATGATTACCGAAGCTCTCGAAAAGCGGCTGATTGAGGCTTTGAAGACGGTGGACGCGCACGGGGACGTCGCCCCCGGGCATGTCCATGATCCGATGACGATGCTGCTCCGCGAGACCGCGCTTCAGTCTCATCTGATGCGCTGGGACGAAGATCGAGGGGGCTACGTGCTGACGGGCTCCGGCCGCAGGCGACTGGGCGCGGGCAACCGCGCTCCCGGCGCGGTGCTGGCTTTCCGAAGGCGCGCCGCTCCCGGCGCGAACCCGTCCAGCGGAAAACCGGCCAGTCTCAAGCCGAAACCGGAATAGACGAGCGCGCATTTCGCTGTCGCAGGCGCGACTACGCCATCAGCGCCCCCTCGGGCGGCGCCTGCATTTGAAACACGGATGAACTTCGGCCAAGTTTGCGCTAGGGAAGCTAGGACACGTCGCGCCGCTCGGCGCCGCAACCGCAGGGAAGCCGATGGACGGCAATCTTCCGCGCTACTGGATGTGGTCTGAAGCGTTCGAGCTGCTGGCGCGCGCCGAACGCATGCAGCAGCAGTTTGTCCGCCCCGCCGGCGCTCAGTCTCAGGTCGCCTGGGAGCCGCCGGTGGACGTTCTCGAAACCGAGGGCGTGGTGCTGGTGCTGGTCGCCTTGCCGGGGGTCGACCTCAATGGCGTCAACGCCCGCATCGAAGGGGACGATCTCGTCGTGTCCGGAGCGCGCGTCTATCCGCCGGAACTGCGCACGGCGATCATCCACCGGCTCGAACTGCCGCAGGGCCGGTTCGAACGGCGGGTGCGTCTGCCGCCCGGCCGTTACGCCGCCATCGAACGCTCGGCGGCGCATGGCTGCCTCGCCTTCACGCTGAGGAAATCGGAGGCGCGCAATGGCTGACGCCGAGACCGCCGACCCGAACGAGAGCGCCAGGGACGCCAACACGAGCGCCAACGAGTCTTCGCCGCCTTTGCCGCCGGATGGGCTGATCATCGTGCCGGTGCGCGGGCTGGTGCTGTTTCCCGGCGTCGCCCTGCCGATCGCGCTCGGAAGGCCGCGTTCGATCCTCGCCGCCCAGCGCGCGGTTCGCGAGCAGAAGCCGGTCGGCATCGTCATGCAGCGCAACGCCGACGCAGCGGACCCCAATCCGGCCGACCTGCATCGGATGGGAACGGTCGCCAACATCATCCGCTACATCACCGCCCCGGACGGTACCCATCATATCGTCTGCCAGGGCGAGCAGCGATTCCGGGTGGTCGATTATCTCGACGGCTGGCCCTTCTTGATCGCCGACACCGTTCGAATCCCGGAGCCGACCGCCCTTACCGACGCCATCGAGGCGCGCTTCCTCCACCTCAAGGGGCAGGCGCTCGAGGCCTTGCGCCTTCTGCCGCAGACGCCGGAGGACCTTGTCGCGACGATCCAGGGGGCCGAGCAGCCCGGGCCGCTCGCCGACATGGTCGCGACCTTCATGGACGCGACGCCGGACGAAAAGCAGGAAATTCTGGAAACGATCGAGATCGGCGCACGGCTCGACCGGGTCTCGCGGCTGCTCGCGCATCGAATCGAGGTTTTGCGCCTTTCCCAGGAGATCGGGCGGGAGACCAAGGCGTCGCTCGACTCGCGCAACCGCGAAGTGCTGCTGCGCGAGCAGATGGCGGCGATCCAGCGCCAGCTCGGCGAGGCGGACGAGGGCAAGACGGCCGAGATCGCCGAGCTCGAGAAGGCGATCACCGAGGCCAAGATGCCGAAGGAGGTCGACGATCAGGCGCGCAAGGAGCTTCGCCGCCTGCAGCGCATGCCCGAGGCCGCCGGCGAATACGGCATGGTCCGGACCTATCTCGACTGGCTGGTGGAACTGCCCTGGGCGCTGCCCGAAGAGAAGCCGATCGACATCGCCGAGGCGCGGCGCATCCTCGACGCCGACCACTTCGGCCTCGAGAAGATCAAGCGCCGCATCATCGAATATCTCGCCGTGCGCAAGCTCGCGCCGAACGGCAAGGCGCCGATCCTGTGCTTCGTCGGACCGCCCGGCGTCGGCAAGACCTCGCTCGGCCAGTCGATCGCGCGCGCCATGGGGCGCAAGTTCGTGCGCGTCAGCCTCGGCGGCGTGCATGACGAGGCGGAGATCCGCGGCCACCGGCGCACCTACATCGGCGCCCTGCCCGGCAACATCATCCAGGCGATCCGCAAGGCGGGCTCGCGCGACTGCGTGATGATGCTCGACGAGATCGACAAGCTCGGCGCAAAGCATCCAGGGCGATCCGGGCGCGGCGCTGCTCGAAGTGCTCGACCCCGAGCAGAACAACAGCTTTCGCGACAATTATCTCGGCGTGCCGTTCGATCTCAGTCGCGTCGCCTTTCATCGCCACCGCCAACATGCTCGACACCGTCCCCGGGCCCTTGCGCGACCGCATGGAGATCATCAGCCTGCCCGGCTACACGGCGAACGAGAAATTCCAGATCGCCCGCCGGTATCTCGTTCCGCGCCAGATGGAGGCGAACGGTCTGAAACCCGACCAGGCCTCGATCGACGACGCGGCGCTGCGCGCCATCATCGAGCAGCTACACGCGGGAGGCCGGCGTGCGGAGCCTCGAGCGGGAGATCGGGCGCGCGCTTCGGCAGGCCGCGATGCGGGTCGCCGAGGGCGAGACGGGTCCGATCGTCATCGCCGAGCCTGATCTCGCCGCGATCCTCGGTCCGCCGATCTTCGAGGACGAGGTCGCCATGCGAATCGAGCGTGCCGGGGGTCGCGACCGGCCTCGCCTGGACCCCCGTCGGCGGCGACATCCTGTTCATCGAGGCGACGGCGACGCCGGGCGGCGGCCGGCTGATCCTCACCGGCCAGCTCGGCGAGGTGATGAAGGAGAGCGCGCAGGCGGCGCTCAGCATCGTCAAGAACCGCGCGGTGGCCTTTGGGATCGACGCCGGCCGGTTCGAGAAGACCGACATCCACATCCACGTGCCCGCCGGCGCGACGCCGAAGGACGGGCCGAGCGCCGGCGTCGCGATGTTCATGGCGCTCGTGTCGCTGATGACCGATCGCACGATCCGCAGCGACACGGCGATGACCGGCGAGATTTCTCTGCGCGGCCTGGTGCTTCCCGTGGGCGGCATCAAGGAGAAGGTGGTCGCCGCGCACCGGGCGGGGATCAAGCGCGTCATGCTGCCGGCGCGCAATCGCAAGGACTTCGAGGACATCCCCGAAGAGGTCCGCCAGGCGCTCGCCTTCGTCTGGCTCGAACGGGTCGACCAGGCGGTCGATGCGGCGCTGGAGACCGCGAAGGCTGGGGCCGCGGCCTCGTAAGGCCCGGCCCGGTCGACCTCTTTACACCCCGTCCGGCTTGGTCAGCGCCGCGAGCCTCGCCTCTTCCTCCGGCGTCAGCGCCTCGGTCGCCACGGGGGTGCGACGGCGGGCGATCAGGACGGCCGCGAGCGCCGGCGCGCGAGCGTCAGCGGGGCGGAGAGCCACAGCAGCAGCGTCTCCGGCTTGAAGGGCGGCTTGAGCAGGATGAAGTCGCCGTAGCGGGAGACGAGATAGGTCCGGACAGCGTCGTTGGTCTCGCCCTCGCCGATCCGCTGGCGGATCAGGAGGCGGATGTCGCGAGCGAGCGGCGCGTCGGAATCGTCGATCGACTGGTTCTGGCACACCATGCAGCGCAGTTCGCCGGACAGCGCCCGGGCGCGCGCCTCGAGCGCCGGGTCTTTCATCACCTCGTCCGGCTGCACCGCGAGAGCGGGGCTCGCGAGCGCGGCGAGGAGAACGCGCAGGGAGGCGGCCCTTCGCCACCACGACCTCGTCCTCAGGGGCGACGCCTCTGGCGGCGCGTCTCGACGGACGCTCCAGGGGGCGAGGCGGCGCGATCTCGGAGCGCTCCTTCGAGACGCCCGCTTCGCGGGCGCCTCAGGACGAAGGACAGAGCAAGAAGCCAGCGCATCGCGCTCACTCCGCCGCCGCGGCGAGCGCCGCGCGCGAGCGCCGGGCGACGCCGAAGCGCAGTCGCCGGTCGGCGAGCGACAGCGCCCCGCCGAGCGCCATGGCGCAGCCGCCGAGCCAGATCAGGGTCACGAGCGGCTTCCAGTAGAGCCGCGCGGGAACCGCGCCGTCCGGCGTCGGGTCGGCGATCGACACGTAGATCTGGCCGAAATTAAGCGTCGCCATGCCGGACTGGGTCGTGGTCATGGTGCGCGCGGCGAACTGCCGGCGCGCCGGCTCGATGGTGGTCACGACGCGGTCGCCGGAGCGGACCGTCATCGTCGGCGACGGTCTCCTTGTAGTTCGGTCCGACCCGCTCCCCGATCGAATCGAGCGTGATCTGGTAGGGCCCGACCGTCTGCGGAACGCCCTTGTGCAAGGTGGTGATCGCCTCGGCGCCGAAGCCGACGCCCGGCGAGCCCGAGCAGCGTCACCCCGACCCCGATATGGGCGAGCGCCGCGCCCCAGAACGACAGCGGGAACCCGGCCGCCCGGCGGAGCGCCAGCCGGCCGAGAGGCCCGGCCGCCAGGCGCGCATGACCACCTCGATCAGCGAGCCGAGGATGACGAAGATCGCCAGCCCCATCGCGATCGGAGCGAGGATCGAGCCGCCGCGGAGCCACGCCGCGCCCGACGATCGCGGTCAGCGCGCCCGGCGACCATGGCGACGGCGAGGCGCTGGATCACGCCCAGAAGATCGCCGCGCTTCCAGGCGAGCCCGAAGCCGACCGGCGTGACGGCGGCCGCGGCGAGCATGAGGACGCCGCAGGTCATGTTGAAGAACGGCGCGCCGACCGTGATCTTCTCGCCGGTGACCTGCTCGAGCGCCAGCGGATAGAGCGTGCCGAAGAACACCGTCGCGCAGGACGTGGTGAGCAGCAGGTTGTTCAGCACCAGCGCCCCCTCGCGCGAGACCGGAGCGAACAGACCGCCCTGCTTCAGCATCGGCGCCCGCCAGGCGAACAGCGCGAACGAGCCGAAGATGAACAGCGAGAGGATGGCGAGAATGAACACGCCGCGGCGCGGGTCGCTGGCGAAGGCGTGCACCGATGTCAGCACGCCCGAGCGGACGAGGAAGGTGCCGAGCAGCGAGAACGAGAAGGCGAGGATGGCGAGGAAGATCGTCCAGACCTTGAGCGCGTCGCGCTTCTCCATCACCGCGACCGAATGGATGAAGGCGGTGCCCGGCCAGCCACGGCATGAGCGAAGCGTTCTCGACCGGATCCCAGAACCAGAAGCCGCCCCAGCCGAGCGTGTAATAGGCCCAGAACGAGCCGGCGGCGATGCCGATCGTCAGAAAGCCCCAGGCGACGAGGGCGAACGGCCGGACGAACCGCGCCCAGGCCGCGTCGATCCGGCCCTCGATCAGGGCGGCGGCGGCGAAGGAATAGACGATCGAGAAGCCGACATAGCCGAGGTAGAGGATCGGCGGATGGATCGCGAGGCCCGGGTCCTGAAGGATCGGGTTGAGGTCGCGCCCCTCGAACGGGGCGGGCGACAGGCGCTCGAACGGGTTCGAGGTCAGAAGGATGAACAGCAGGAAGGCGACGCTGATCAGGCCCTGCACGGCGAGCGCGTTGGCCCTGAGCGTGCGCGGCAACGATCGGCCGAACACCGCGACCAGCCCGCCGAAGATCGCCAGGATCAGCACCCACAGCAGCATCGAGCCTTCGTGGTTTCCCCAGACGCCGGAGAACTTGTAGATCGCCGGCGCCGCGCTGTGCGAATTCTCGGCGACGTTGAGGACGGAGAAGTCGGAGGCGAGATGGGCGTTGACCAGCGCGGCGAAGGCGATCGCGAGGCAGGCGAGCTGAGCCAAGCGCCGCGCTTCGGCCGACCGCCATCAGCTCGGGGTCGCCGATGCGCGCGCCCCAAAGCCGGCACGACGGTCTGCGCGAGCGCGGCGGCGAGCGCGAGCACGAGGGCGAAATGGCCGATCTCGACGATCACTTGGCGTTCGCTCCTTCCTGCCAGCGGCCCTGCTTCTTCAGCGATTCGACGACCTCGCGCGGCATGTAGCGCTCGTCGTGCTTGGCGAGGATCTGGTCGCCGGCTAGCCGGCCCTGCCCGCCGAGCACGCCCTCGACCACCACGCCCTGCCCTTCGCGGAAAAGGTCGGGAATGTTGCCGAAGCACGCGCCGACGCAGTCGACGCCGACGCTCTTCGTCCCGTCGGTCACATTGAAGGTGAGCGTGATCGTCGGCGCGGACGACCGTCCCGGTCTCGACCAGTCCGCCGACCCGGAGCCGGGTGCCCGGCTGCACGTTCTTTTCAGCGATCTCGGCGGGCGTGAGAAACAACGACAGGCTGTCTTTCATCGCGTAGAGCCCGAGGCCGACCGCGCAGCCGACCACCGCAAGCGCGGCGGCGATCAGCGCGAGGCGGCGGCTCTTGCGGGTCAATTGGCGTCTCCGAGGCCGAGATCGTGCGCGAGCGCATCGAGGCTCGCGACCGCGTTGGCGTCGGGGGCGAGCGCCTTGCGAGCTTCGGCGAGGGCGGCCTTGGCCTTGTCGTCCTGATGCAGGACCGTGTAGGCGCGAATAAGGCGCGCCCATTCGTCGATGCTGCCGCCATTTGTCGCAAGGCGGTCGGCAAGCCGGCTCACCATGCCCTCGATCATCGCCTTCTGCTCGGGCGAGCCGAGCGCGGGCGCGTCCGCCGCCGAGGGTTGCGGCTCCCCTTGCAGCTTGGCCAGCGGGGTGTTCGCGTCTCCGAGGCCGAGATCGTGCGCGAGCGCGTCGAGGCTCGCAGCCGCGTTGGCGTCGGGGGCGAGCGCCTTGCGGGCTTTGGCGAGCGCGGCCATGGCCTTGTCGTCCCGATGCAGGACCGTGTAGGCGCGAATGAGGCGCGCCCATTCGTCGATGCTGCCGCCATTTGTCGCCAGGCGGTCGGCAAGCCGGCTCACCATGCCCTCGATCATCGCCTTCTGCTCGGGCGAGCCGAGCGCGGGCGCGTCCTCCGCCGACGGTTGCACGGTCGACGCCAGCGGCTCGCCTCTGAGTTTGGCCAGCCGGTTGTTGACGGCGATCAGCCACGGCGCGTTCGGCGGCGCGTCGGCGGCGAGCGCCTCGTAGGCGCGGATGGCGTCGGCCTTCTTGCCGTCCTGCTCGGCGGCGAGCGCCAGATAGAATCGCGCCTGCGGCTGGCCGGGCTCGTCGGCGAGCGCCTTGCCGAACGCCTCGCGCGCCTTGTCGGTGACGACGCCGCCGGCCGCCGCGACCAGCGCCTCGCCGTAGGCCGAGCGGCGGGCCGGGTCTTCGCCGAGGAGCCGCAAGGCCTCGGAATAGGCGTGCGCGGCGTCATCGTAACGTTCGAGCCGCATGTAGACCGGCGCGAGCACCGCCCAGCCCTTGCCGTCGTCCGGTTCCGCGATCAGGTGCTTCTCGACGCCGGCGACCGCCGCCTCGATGTCGCCCGCAGCATGGGTCGCGGGTTCGCGGCGCGGCGAGCGGCTGTCGCGCATCTGCGGCTGGCCGAGCAGAGCGTACAGGGGGAAAGCGATGGCGGGGACGCCGATGACGATCAGCGCCGCGGCCGCCAGCCGATTGCGGGCGCGGGGCGCGGGCGCCGGACCGGATTCCCGGCGCCGTGGCGATCAGCCGACGAGCGGCCTCGGCGCGCGCGCTTTCGGCCTCGCTCTGCGGCAATTGGCCACGCTCGACGTCACGTTGGATCTCGTCGAGTTGCGCCTTGCGGAACGCCGCCTCGCTCGAGGCCGAGGCGTCGTCCAGGGACCCGGGCGACGAGCGAAGAAGCGGCCATATCGCGGCGAGGACCGCGAAAGCGGTCAATCCCGCCAAGACAAACCACACCATGCATACCCTCGGGAAGCAGTCCCGGCGGGACCCAGTCAAGGTCCGCGTCCCGTTAACGCAAAACCTGGCCAGGGTCTCGCAAAAACTCCCGACGGGCCCGCCGGCGCCCGCGCCGAAGAGCGGGGCCGACTCGGACACCATCGCAACGCCCGCCTCTCCATCGCCAGCGGCTTATCCACCGGTCCGGCGGTATTTATTCTTTTGAACTCTTGATGTAGAACATCTGCCACGTCGCGGCCAACTCAGGGGATTGTCAATGCCGTCAATTTCTGGATTGGCAAAGAGGGCATACAATGGAACGAACAAACGCTTAGCCAGGCACACGCTGTCGATGATTGTTCCTTTTGGGCACAAGGAACTAAAATTGACTGGTCTCGGCAGGGGCGACGGGACCTGGGTTATCCCTGTAGAATTGATTGGCAAGGATTCCATTTGCTATTGTTTTGGAGTTGGCGAGGATATTTCCTTCGACATTGCGCTTGCCAAACTCGGGGCAAGAGTCTTTAGCTTCGATCCAACTCCGCGGGCGATCGAATACATGCGCACGACGGGGTACGACCGCGAACGGATATCGTTCATGCCGGTCGGAATATGGCGAGAAGACACCACACTGAAGTTCTACAAGCCAATGGGCGTGAGCGTGAACTACTCAGTGGCCAACGTTCATGGATCGCAAGAATATTTTGACGCGAACTGCCACCGTCTGGTGACGATCATGCAAAAGCTCGGGCACGATCATGTCGACTTGGTGAAGATAGACATTGAAGGTTCGTGGTACGAGGTCGTAGAAGATATTCTGAAGTCGAAAGCACAAATCAAGGTACTATGCATCGAATTCGACTCGCCGACTAACATATTAAAAGTCACGCAAATGATAAGGCTTCTAAAGCAAAGCGGTTATACGCCCGTCCATAAAGACCGACGAGAGAATTTCTTGTTCGTAAATGACCGATTAATCGGCAAGCATCCCGCGGCCCGTTGACCGCGGGCGCCGAGCGCCAGAAGTTCAGTCGTTCGCGCCTCCGGTCCTCCTTCTCTCGATTGACCGCGAAGCCGGCGTTCTCCCGCAGACGCTAGAGCTAGCTCGTCATCTTCCAGCCGCCGTCCGGCTGCTTGCAGGCGACGCCTTGCCCGTGGTTCGGACGTCCGGCGACGTAGATGGTCTGGGCATAAGCTCGGCAGCCGGCGCCCGCCTCCGCGCCCGGCTCTACGAAGCCGAACACCCCATGCGCGCCGCGCCAGGAGCGGCGCTGGCCCGAATCGAGCGCGGCGATCTGCGCGTTCCAGGCCGCTTGCCGGTCGGCGTCGGCGAGACCGGCGCCGACCGGCCCGCCGAGAACGCCGCCGAGCGCGGCGCCGGTTGGAATGGCCGGCGGCGGCGGGAGCGCGGCAGTCGCCGGCGGCGGCGCTGCGCCCCCCGAGGGCGGAAGCGAGCCGACGGTCGCGGGCGAAGCGGCGCTCGCCGAAGCGGGCGGTGTGGAGGCGACTGGGCCCGCGCCGTCGCCGAAACCCAATCCGCCGCATCCGGCCAGCGTCGGCGCGGTCAGCGCCGCGATCCATAAAACTCTACCCCTCATCGACTGCCCCTCACCGCGCTCGAGTCGTCATCGAAGTCCTGGCGGCCCTTATAGCCGCGGGCGGCCGGAGAAAGCCATGCCGCGACCGCCTCAACCATCGTTTCACACGCAGGGCAGGCGCAGGATCGCCCTGAGGCCCCCGAGCGGGCTTTCGTCGAGCTGCAGCGAGCCGCCGTAGATCGACGCGAGGTCGACGACGATCGACAGTCCGAGACCCGATCCGGGCCTCGATTCGTCGAGCCGTTTGCCCCGCTCGATCGCTTCGGCGCGGGCGACCGGCCCGAGTCCCGGACCGTCGTCGTCGATTTCCGCGATCAAGAATTGGGCGGCGTCCTTGCTCGCGGCCTGGGCGCGCCGGGCGCGGATCGAGACCGTTTCGCGCGCCCATTTTCCCGCGTTGTCGAGCAGGTTGCCGATCAGGTCGGTCAGGTCCTGCGCCTCGCCGCGGAACTTCAGGCCCTCCTGTAGGTCGGCCGTGAAGCTCGGACCCCTTTCGGCGTGCAGTTTCTCGAACGTCCGGACCAGCCCCTCGACGACCGGCTTGACCTCGGTCGAAAGGCCGGCGGTGCGCGCCCGCGCCGCCGCTCGCGCCCGGTCGAGATAGAACGTCACCTGCTGGCGCATGATCTCGGTCTGCTCGCGGACCTTTTCCTGCAGGTTCGGGCTCTCCGAGTCCGCCTCGTTGATCAGAACGCTGAGCGGCGTCTTGATCGCGTGGGCGAGGTTGCCGACCTGGGTGCGGGCCCGCTCGACGATCTCGCGATTGGAGTCGATGAGCTGATTCACCTCGGCGGCGAGCGGCGCGACGTCCTGCGGAAATTCGCCTTCGATGCGCTGGGCTTCGCCGCGGCGGATTGCCGCGACGCCCTCGCGCAGAACCCGCAGAGGGCGGAGCCCGTAGCGGACGGCGAGCGCCGTCGAGCCGATCAGCGCGAGCGCCAGCGTCAGAAAGGTCCCGGCCAGCGCCCATTCGAAGCTGCGCTCCTGCGCCTGGATCACGTCGGCGTTGGCGGCGACCTGGACGAGGAAGCGCCCCTCCTCGCCCGCGTCGATCTCGCGCTCCACCATGCGCAATTCATGGCCGCCCGGCCCGATCACATAGCCGCTGAGAATCTCGCCGTGGTCCGGCGACAACGGCGACCAGATGGGGAAGCTGCGTGGCGAACAGCGACTTCGACGCGCGGATTTCCGGCGGCTCGACGTCGAGACGGGTGATCTGCCAGTACCAGCCGGAAAAGGCGAGTTCGAACTGCGGCGCGATCGCGGCCGGGCCGCCGCCCTTGGTCTCCTCGTTGGAGACGGACAGATTGGCGACCAGCGCCTTGAGATAGACGCCGAGCTCGTCGTCGAAATTGGCTTCCGTCCAGCGCGCGTTGAGCGCGCTCAGGCCCAAGCCGGCCAAGGCCAGGATGAGCGTGCTCCAGAACGCCGCCGAGAGGAAAAGCCGAACGGCGATCGAACGGCGCGCCGAACGTCGGACCGCCATCTGGGCTCATGGAACCTCGCGAACAGCGCCGCGCGCCGCGCTGGTGGCGAAAGCCGCATAGGCGCGCAACGCCTGCGAAACCTTGCGCGCGCGCGGCTTCGCCGGCTTCCATGCGGCCTCGCCTCTGGCCTCCATCGCGCTGCGGCGCGCGGCAAGCGTCGCGTCGTCGATCGACGAGCCGGATCGAGCGGGCGGGGATGTCGATCTCGATCCGGTCGCCCTCCTCGATCAGGCCGATCGCGCCGCCCTCGGCCGCCTCGGGCGAGACATGCCCGATCGAGAGGCCGGAGGTGCCCCCCGAAAACCGGCCGTCGGTGATCAGGGCGCAGGCCTTGCCGAGCCCGCGCGACTTCAGATAGCTCGTCGGATAGAGCATCTCCTGCATGCCGGGGCCGCCGCGCGGGCCCTCGTAGCGGATCACCACGATGTCGCCGGCGGCGACCTTGCCGCCGAGGATCCCTTGCACGGCGTCGTCCTGGCTCTCGAAGATGCGCGCCGGGCCGGCGAATTTGTGGACGCTCGCGTCGACCCCGGCGGTCTTCACGATGCAGCCGTCGAGGGCGATGTTGCCCTTGAGCACGGCGAGCCCGCCGTCCTTCGAGGAACGCGTGCTCGGCGTCGCGGATGACGCCCGTCTCGCGGTCTTCGTCGAGCGAGGGGTAACGGGCCGACTGGCTGAAGGCGACCTGGGTCGGGACGCCGCCGGGCGCCGCGGAAAAGAACTCGCGGGTCGCGTTGCTCGACGTGCGCTTGATGTCGTGGCGGGACAGCGCGTGTTCGAGCGACTCGGCATGGACCATGCGGACGTCGCGGTTGAGGAGCCCCGCGCGATCGAGCTCGCCCAGGATGCCCATGATCCCGCCGGCGCGATGGACGTCCTCGATGTGAACGTCGGCGACCGAGGGCGCGACCTTGCACAACACCGGCGCGCGACGGGACAGGCGATCGATGTCGGCCATGGTGAAGTCGATCTCGGCCTCGTGCGCGGCGGCGAGCAGGTGCAGCACGGTGTTGGTCGAGCCGCCCATGGAGATGTCGAGGGTCATCGCGTTTTCGAACGCCTTGAAACTGGCGATCGATCGCGGCAGCACGCCCTCGTCGTCCTCCTCGTAGTATCGGCGGGCGAGGTCGACGATGAGATGTCCGGCCTCGACGAACAGACGCCGCCGGTCGGCGTGGGTCGCGAACGACCGTGCCGTTGCCCGGCAGGGAAAGGCCGAGCGCCTCGGTCAGGCAGTTCATCGAATTGGCGGTGAACATGCCCGAGCAGGAGCCGCAGGTCGGGCAGGCGGAGCGTTCGATGACCGCGACGTCGGCGTCGCTCACCTTTTCGTCCCCCGCCGCCACCATCGCGTCGATGAGGTCGACCTTGCGAGCTCCGGTCGAGAGCTTGACCTTGCCGGCCTCCATCGGGCCGCCGGAAACGAAGACGGCGGGGATGTTGAGCCGCAGCGCCGCCATCAGCATGCCCGGCGTGATCTTGTCGCAGTTCGAGATGCAGACCAGCGCGTCGGCGCAATGGGCGTTGACCATGTATTCGACGCTGTCGGCGATGACCTCGCGCGAGGGCAGCGAGTAGAGCATGCCGTCGTGCCCCATCGCGATGCCGTCGTCGACGGCGATGGTGTTGAACTCCTTGGCGACGCCGCCCGCCGCCTCGATCTCGCGCGCCACCAGTTGGCCGAGGTCCTTGAGATGGACGTGGCCGGGGACGAACTGGGTGAACGAATTGGCGATGGCGATGATCGGCTTGCCGAAATCGCCGTCCTTCATGCCGGTCGCGCGCCAGAGGCCGCGCGCGCCAGCCATGTTGCGGCCATGCGTAGAGGTGCGGGAGCGATAGGAGGGCATGTGCGGCCTGCCGAACGTGACAGAGCGGCGCCATTCGCGGCGCCGGAAACCGGCCTTCTCGCATTTTCGGACGCGACCGCCAGCAAGGGCGAGAGCGACAATTCGCGCAAGATGAGGCAAAACAATGGTTTCACGACGTGTTCGACAGCGCCGCCATTCGGGATTAGCTTGCCGCGCGTTGGCGCGCTTTCCTCCGCATTTCCGAGACAAGGGGAGCCGCGCGCGACGGAAAATCAAAGGACGCGGGAGGAGGTTGGATGACCGCTGCGCTCGCCCGGTCGGAGGCCTCGCTCGAGGACCGCTGGACCGCGCCCGAAGGCTGGTTCTACATGACCGGCATGCAGGCGCTGGTGCGCCTGCCGATCCAGCAGCGCCTGCGGGATGTCGCCGCAGGCCTCAATACCGGGGGTTACATTTCCGGCTATCGCGGTTCGCCGCTCGGCCGCTTCGACATCGAACTGTGGCGCGCGGAAGCCATCCTCAAGCGCCTGAACGTCGTCTTCCGCCCGGGCCTCAACGAAGACCTCGCGGCGACCGCGATCTGGGGCGCCCAGCATGTTGCGAGTTTCCCCGGCGCGACGGTCGAGGGCGTGTTCGGGATCTGGTACGGCAAGGGTCCCGGGGTCGATCGCTCGGGCGACGCGCTTCGGCACGCCAACTTCACCGGGACCTCGCCGAAGGGCGGCGCGCTCGCGCTCGCCGGCGACGACCACGGCGCCAGAGTCCTCGACCGCGGTCAACTTCTCCGACACATCGTTCATCGCCGTCGGCATGCCCGTTCTCTATCCATCGAATACCCAGGAGCTGATCGACTTCGGCCTCCACGGGATCGCGATGTCGCGCTTTTCCGGCTGCTGGGTCGGCATGAAGATCGTCACCGACGTCGCCGAGGGCGGCGGAACCGTGTACGTCGGCCCGGAGTCGCCCGCGATCGTCACGCCGGATCGGCCGAGCAACCCGACCGGCGGCGTCGGATCGAGGGTTCTCGACATGCCGCTCGCGCAGGAGGAGCGGCTTTACGCGCACAAGCTTCCCGCCGCCGTGGCTTACGCCCGCGCCAACGGCCTCAACCGGATCGTTTCAGCGCCCGTGGGCGCCCGGGTCGGCGTCGTCGCGGCCGGCAAGGCGTGGCAGGACCTGCTGCAGGCGCTCGGCAATCTCAGGCTTGGCGACGGGGCGCTTGGCGATGCGGACGCTGGCCCGGCGCTCCGGCTCCTCAAGGTCGGCATGGTGTGGCCGCTCGATCCCGTCGTGGTGCGCGAATTCGCCGAGGGGCTCGACCTCATCGTCGTGGTCGAGGAGAAACGCCCGCTGATCGAGGACCAGATCCGGACCATCCTTTATCGCGCGGCGAACGCGCCGCGGCTGATCGGCAAGTTTTTCGACGGCGCGGCGTTCGATCCCGACCGCGGCGCGTCCGCGATACCCAACTTCGGCGAAGCCACGCCGGAGCTGGTCGCCGACATCCTCGCGAAGGCGCTCCGCCTGCATGACCCCTCTTGCGCCTTGAGCGCCCCGGCTGCGCCCGGGAAAAGCGCTCACCAACCGGCCCCCGCCGCTCCGCAGTCCCGGCTTCTGCGCCGGCTGCCCTCATAACCGCTCGACCCGGGTCCCGGAGGGCAGCCGCGCGCTCGCCGGGATCGGCTGCCACACGATGGCGATGTACGTGAATCCGATGCAGACCACGACGCGTCTCCCACATGGGCGGAGAGGGCGCGATGTGGCTCGGACAGCAGCCTTTCACCACGCAGGGCCACGTCTTCGCCAACCTCGGCGACGGCACCTACGCGCACTCGGGGATGCTGGCGATCCGGCAGGCGCTCGCGGCCGGCGTGCCGATCACCTACAAGATCCTCTACAACGGCTTCGTCTCGATGACCGGCGGCCAGCCGGTCGAAGGCGGCATGACGCCGACGCAGATCCTCGCCGAGCTCGCGGCCGAGGGCGTCAAGAAGATGGCGCTCGTCGCCGACGACCCCGACCGCTACGTCGGGGTCGCGTTGCCTTCTGGCGTCAGCCTCCGCCACCGCGACGCGATGGACGAGGTGCAGCGCGAATTCCGCGAGTACGAGGGCGTCTCGGTCATCCTTTACGACCAGCCCTGCGCGACCGAGCGCCGCCGGCTGAGGAAGCGCGGCAAGTGGGCCGATCCGGCAATCCGCACCTACATCCACCCGGAGGTCTGCGAAGGCTGCGGCGACTGCGGCAAGGTCTCGAACTGCATGGCGATCGAGCCGCTCGAGACCGAATGGGGCCGCAAGCGGCGCATCAACCAGTCGAGCTGCAACAAGGACTTCACCTGCGCCGAGGGCTTCTGCCCGAGCTTCGTGACCGTCCGCGGCGGCGAGGCGCGCAAGCCCGAAAGCGTCGCGCCCTTCGACCTGCCGCCCGTTCCCGAGCCGGCTCTGCCGGAACTGGGGGAGCGCTACAGCGTGCTCGTCGCCGGTATCGGCGGCTCGGGCGTGGTGACCGTCAGCCAGACGCTTGCGGTCGCCGCCTATCTCGACGGGCTCTTACAGCTCCAGCCTCGATCTGACCGGCCTCAGCCAGAAATACGGCGCGGTCACCGCGCATGTGCGGATCGCGCGCGACGCCCGAAGCGCTGCACGCGACCCGGATCGCCTCGGGCGAGGCCGACGCGCTGATCGGCTGCGACCTGATCGTCGCGGCGGGCGACGAGTGCCTGTCCAAGCTGAAACCTGACGACGCGGGCGGTGATCGACGCCGATCTCATCCCGACCTCGGAATTCGCCCGCAATCCCAACTGGAGCGTCGATCGCGAGGCGATGATCGAGCGGCTGACGGCAGGTCTCGGCGACCGCGCGCTCGTCCTCGACGCGCAGCGGCTGGCGCGCGAACTGCTCGGCGATTCGATCGCCGCCAACACCTTCATGCTCGGCGCCGCCTGGCAGCGGGGCCTCATCCCGATTACGCCACGCCGCGATCGAGCGCGCAATCGAGCTCAACGGCGTGGCGATCGACAGCAACAAGCTGGCGTTCGAATGGGGCCGGCGCGCGGCGCACGACCTCGCCGGTGTCGAGGCGCTGATCGCCGGGGGCGATCCGAGACCCGACGCCGCCTGCGACGCTCGAGGCTCTGATCGAGCGGCGAGTCCGACCATCTTGAGCGAGGCCTTCGGCCGGAGGCGCGCGCGCCGCTATCGGGCGCTGGTCGAAAGGGTTCAGCGCGGCCGAGCGCGGCGCGGGCTCGGGGAAGACCTGACCAAAGCGGTCGCGCGCTCCTATCACAGGCTGCTCGGCGTCAAGGACGAATGGGAGGTCTCGCGCCTGCTTTCGTCGCGCGAATTCCGCGAGACGCTCGCGCGCGAATTCGACGGCGACTACAAGGTGCACTTCCACATCGGCGCCTGGCCGTTCGGCCGGACCGATCCCGCGCACCGGCGTCATGCGCAAGGGCGACGTCGGGCCCGTGGGCGATGACGGCGTTCCGCATCCTCGCGACTTTGAGGGGCCTGCGCGGGACATGGCTCGATCCGTTCCGCAACAACGATGAGCGCAAACTCGAGGCGCGGCTCATCGCCGAGTTCGAGGCCGACGTCGACGACGTGCTGGCGAAGCTCGACGCCGCCAACCACGCCGCGGCGGTCCGCCTCCTCGGCGTGGCCGAGACGGTCAAGGGCTACGGCCGGGTGAAGGAGGCGAGCGCGCTCGACGCGGCGAAGGTTCGCGCCGCGGCCCTAAGGCACTTCAACGCGCAGAAGGCGCCGATGGAGAAGGCGGCGTGATCGCGACGGCAGTAGGCCGTAGGCAGGCAGAACAGCTGGGGCTTATCCAGATTGCCTATTGCCCAATTGCCTATTGCCCCGACTTCGGCTTAGCCGCCGCGGCCTGGCGCTCAACTTCTGCGTTCAGTTGCGCGCCGACCAGGATGACGATCATGGAGATCCACATCCACATCATCATGCCGACAGCGGCGCCGAGCGAGCCGTAGGTCGCGTTGTAGGTTCCGAAATTGGCGATGTACCAGGAGAACAGCAGCGAGGTCACAAGCCAGGCGGTTCCGGCAAATACGCTGCCGACGCTCAGCCACTGCCAGCGGGGCTCGCGACGGCAGGGCAGGTAGCGGTAGATCACGCCCAGTCCCACGATCACCACAACGAGAAGCGCCGGCCAGCGCAAAAGGGCGATGACCGATCCGAAGCCCAGCCGGCCAAGGACGATCGGAATGACGACCACGGCGCCCACCATCACGGTCGCCGCGACCATGGCCAGAAGGGCGTAGCCGAGCGAAATCAGGGTCAGCCGGATATAACTTCGCTTCTCCCTTTCGTCATAGGCGACGTTGAGCGCATCGATGATCGCCTTGACCCCCGAGCTCGCGCTCCAGAGCGCGAAGACAAGACCGATCACGAATCCCCAGCCGTTCGCCCCCTTGTGCGCGGCCAGTCTCGCCAGCTCTTCGTGCAGCAGGTCGAGGGCGCCCCCGGGTAGGAAGCCGGAGAGTGCGGACACCTGGGCGTCGATCGCCGACGGATCGGAGAACAAGCCATAGAGGGCCACGAACGCGGCGATCGCCGGAAAAAGGGCGAGCAGGCTGTAAAACACCGCGCCCGCCGCGACCGCCATCAGCCTGTTATCGTTGATCTCCTGGTAGGTCCGCGCCAGGATCTCCTTCCAGCCGCTCCAGGGAATGGCGATCGGAGACGATGCGCGCACTTCCTCTCCTGATCGCGCGACAATCGGCGCCGCCTGATGTTCGGACTCGGCCGCGGCGCCGGGGAGGCGCGCCGGTCGAGGACGAACGGAATCCGAACGCAGCGCGACCGCGGCGAGACCGAGGGCTCCGTATAGAAGGAGCTCCGAAATGGAGGCCCGTTGCGGCACGGCTAACGGCTTTCCGTTCGTTCGCGGGCGGTCTTCGCACGGACCTGGGTGTCTCCGCAATTCCCCGACGCTCCGGACATGCGATGTCTCCTCGGACGAATGAGGAATCCAATTCAACGATCGGACTGATGTTCCTTCTCCGATCCGAATTTCGCTTCAAGGGCGCCCCCCGCGCCCGAGGCCCGCGCCTTGGAGGGAGCCTGGCTTCGCCATGCTCAAAATGAGGGCCGTTCAAATCCGCCCGCTGTTCAACTGGCGATCGGGCGCGTCGGTGCGAACTGGGGATTGGGGATGCGGATGGCGCTCTCGCGGAGGCGGCGGAGGATGTCGAAATTCAGCTCGCTTTGCGTGCGGCCGGCTGTCTCGACGTCGTCGACGAAGCAGACCAGATTGAACTTGAACGCCCAATCGCCGAAATCGACGAACTGGACGGACGGGGCGGGGATCTTCAGCACCAGGTCCTGCGCCCTTGCCGCGTCGATCAGGATCTCCCGAACCTGCTCGACGTCGCTGTCGTAGTCGACGTTGATCGCGATCAGAATGCGCCCGACCCGGTCGGGATTGACCCAGTTCTTGACCACGTTGCTGACGAGGTTCGAGTTCGGCACAATCAGGGTCGCGCGGTCGAAGGTCTCGATCTCGGTGGCGCGGGCGTTGATCCGGCGCACGAAACCCTGATCGGCGCCGACCATCACCCAGTCGCCGACCCGGATGCCGCGCTCCCACAACAGGATGAGCCCGGAGACGAAGTTGTTGGCGATCGTCTGAAGGCCGAAGCCGATCCCGACCGACAGCGCGCCCGCGACAAGGGCGAGCTTCTGGACGTCGAGGCCGACCTGGGCGGCGCCGAGCAACACCGCGATCGCGCCGCCGACATAACCGAAAATCGTGCTGATCGAGTTGCTGACGCCGGCGTCGAGGCTCGTTTGCGGCAGGAGCCGATCGCTGAGCCAACCCTGAATGAGCCGGGTGACGAACAAGGCGACAAAGAACACGGCCAGGGCCATCAGCATCGACGACAGCGACAAGGTGACGCCGCCAACGCCGAAACCGAAATAGGCGGCGCGCACCGAGCTGAACCAGTCCTGCGACTGCACCCCCCAGGGCTCGAGCACCGCCGCCGCGGCGATCACGATAACCGCGAGACGCGCGACTCCCTGCACGACCACCACGATCTGCGCCAGCGCGTTCCGGCGCAGGCCGAGCATGATCCTGAGGCGCGCGCCAATGGGCGCTTCCGGGCTGAGCAGCGCCTCGACCCCGTCCTGGACGATGACGTCGATGAGATAGAGAAGGCAGCCCAGAATCGAGAGATAGATCGCCTGATTGACCAGGAACGTGGCGAAGGCGATGTAACCCGCGGCGGCGGCCCCGAAAATGAGCACGGCCGCGAACCAGCCGAGGCCTCGCGCCGGCGCCCAGCGATCGACCGGCGCGGCGGTCGCGGCGGCGGAATGGGCGGGCGTTAGCCGCCGGAGTGTGTGGGCGAGGACCAGGGCGACCAACGCCGCGCCCAGCGCCCGTCCGGCGATGGCGATGTTGAGCGACGCCGCCGCGTCCGCCGCCGGCTCGACCAGCCGCTCGGCCGCCCAGATCGCCGCGACCGCCATGACGCCGTGAAAGACGCGCCGCGCCGCCGGGTCGCTGACCTCAACGAGGCGCCACGCCTTGGCGTGAGGCGCGAGCAGGCCGCGGCCGAACGCGTTGATCGAGGATCATGAGCCGCGCGGCGTCGAAGATCGCGTCGAGCGCGCCCTGCATGCGCGGATCGCTGAGATCGAAGATATCGAGCGCCTGCGCCAGCGTCCATAGACCCAGAAGCGGCAAGGCGGCCAGCACGAGCATGGTCCAGGCGGCGGCCAGCGCGCGGCTTGAGACGGCTCGGCGGTTTGGCGCCGGGATCGCGATAGATGACCCGGCGCGCGCTCCAGTAGATCGGGACCGCGGCCAGCGCCAGCAGGATCACCGTTCCGCCGACGCCGAGCGCCTGCGTCGCGGTCATGCGGCTGCTTGAGGCCCGAGAACCAGTCGGCGAGAACCGTGGACGTCGCATCGCGCATCGGACCGGAATTTCGCGCGACACGCTCAGCCACAATTGCGGATTGAACACCGAGGAGGAGCGGGCGAAGGTCTGGCGCGCGAACAGGTCGCGCCGCCTCGCCCCGATCCGGGTCGCGTTGTCGTCGACCTTGAGCAGCAGGGCGCGCGCCGTGCGCAAATTGGCGTCGAGCGCGTCGTGCTTCTGCTTCTCGCTCGCGAGCTCTGCCGCCGCCGCGTCGGTCGCCGGCGCAGGCGACGCGTCCTTGTCTTTGGTCTTGGGCGTGAGTTCGGCCAGACGCTTCGCCGATGCCGCGAGGCGCGGCGCGAGGTCGGCGATCGCCGCCTGCAGGGCGACGCCGAGCGGGTCGTTCTCCGCCCGCAGCCGCTGAAGGTCGGCGTCGGTGAGATTGGGCTGCTTCAGCGTGTTCTCGATCACGCTCAGCGCGCCGCTGGTCGCTTCCAGATCGAGCGGCCGGCGATCGTCCGCCGAAAGCGCGGCCGACCGACGCCACGAGGAGGACGAGGGCGAGAAAGCGCAGGATCGCGCAAAGCAGTCTGAAACGTCGGCGCGGACAAGAGAACGACCTGATGATTCGAGGGAGGCGGCCCCTGTTCGCATCCGACCATGGCCGTGCCGTGACCGCAATCGACCGTGAGCGCAGGCCAGGCGCCCGGCCCAGACGGCATTCACCTTCGAATCGGAAAAGGGCTGCGCCCGGCGCAGCGCTTTGTTAAAGGAGGCCGCCTCCTTGAGGAGAACCCCGTGAACGCGACCCCGCTCGACGCCATCGCTTCCCGTCGCCCGCAATGCCGGCGAGCGGGCGCTCGAGCATTTTCTCGGCTGCGGGTTTCAAGCGCATCGAGCCGGCGATCCTGCATCCGGCCTCGATCTTCCTCGACATGTCCGGGCGAGGCGATTCGCGGCCGGCTGTTCCTGACCGCCGGACGCGGCGGGCGAGGAGCTTTGCCTCAGGCCCGAATATACCATCCCCGTCTGCCGCGCCTATCTCGCCTCGGACAAAGCCGGCGCGGTCGCCGAATATTCCTATCTCGGGCCGGTCTTCCGCGCGCAGGCCGAGGGCGGCGGCGAACGCGCCCAGACCGGCCTCGAAAGCTTTGGCCGCAAGGACGCCGAAGCGGCCGACGCCGAGATCTTCTCGCTGGCGATGGAGGCGGCCGCCGCGGCGGGCGGAAAGCTCGCGGCGCGGCTCGGCGACGCCGGCCTGTTCGACGCGCTTCTCACGGCGCTCGCCCTGCCCGACGTCTGGCGCCGGCGCCTGAAGCGCGGGCTGGCGCAAGGCCGCGATCTCGCGCGCCATCCTCGACGGGCGCGGCCAGAGCGCGCTCGCGCAGCCGGGCGTGCTGGCGGCGATGGAAAGCGCCGACCACGCGGGCGCCCGCGCGCTGGTCGAGGACCTGCTGGCGATCGCCGGCATCGACGCGGTCGGCGGACGCACGGCGAGCGAGATCGCCGACCGGTTCCTCGAGCAGGCGGCGCTCCGCTCGGGCGACGCGATCGGCGTCGAGACAGCGGCAGGTGCTCGCGTCCTATCTCGCCGTCTCCGGCGATCCGGACGTCGCCGCCGACAAGCTCCGCGACCTCGCGCGCGTCGGCCGGGCTCGACCTCGGCCGGGCGCTCGACGCCTTCGAGCGGCGCAACGGCTTCATCGCCGCGCGCGGCGTCGCGATCGAGGAGACCCGCTTTTCGCGCCGCCTTCGTGCGCGACTTCGACTATTACACCGGCTTCGTGTTCGAGGCGCGCGACCCGGCGCGGCCCGACGCGCGGCCAGCGCTCGCCGGCGGCCGCTACGACGGCCTTGCGCGCAAGCTCGGGGCGAGCGCGGACATTCCCGCGGTCGGCGCGGCGATTGCGCTCGACCGGCTCCGGACGCGAGGGAGCGCGCTGATGGCCCTCGACGCTCTCAGCGCCGACGCGCCCTTCGTCCTCGCCGTGCCCTCGAAAGGGCGGCTGCAGGAGAACGCCTCGGCCTTTTTCGCCCGCGCCGGCCTCGAACTCGACGCAGGGGCGCGGCGCGCGCGACTATCGCGGCGCGGTCGCGGGGCTGCCCGGCGTCGAGGTCGCCTTTCTCTCGGCCTCCGAGATCGTCGGCCAGCTCGCCGCCGGCGCCGCCCATTTCGGCGTGACCGGCGAGGATCTGGTGCGCGAGAAGGTTCCCGACGCCGACGCGCGGCTCGAGCTGCTGGCGCCGCTCGGCTTCGGCAAAGCCGATGTGGTGGTCGCCGCGCCGCAGGCCTGGATCGACGTGCGCATCGATGGCCGATCTCGAGGACGTCGCGTCGGCCTATCGCGCGAGGCGCGGCGAGCGGATGCGGGTCGCGACCAAATACGTCAACCTGACCCGCCGCTATTTCGCGGAAGCCGGCGTCGGCGACTACCGGATCGTCGAGAGCCTCGGCGCGACCGAGGGCGCGCCGGCGGCCGGGGCGGCCGAGCTGATCGTCGACATCACCACCACCGGCGCGACGCTCGCGGCCAATGCGCTGAAACCCCTGGAGGACGGGCCGATCCTGCGCTCGCAGGCGATGCTGGTCGCCTCGCTCGCCGCGCGCCTGGGGGCCGGCGCAGCGCCAGAGCGCCCGCATCATCCTCGACCGGATCGCGGCCACCGAGGAAGCGCGCAAGACCCGCGAGGTGCGCGCGCGAATGCCGGTCCCGGCGAACGGAAGTCTTCGAGGAGGCGCGCCGACGCTTCGGCGCCGTCCCCGCCTTCGGCGAGGCGCGCCGATCCGCTAGGGCTTCGTCGCGCTCCATTGCGCCAAGGCCGACGCGGCCGATCTCGCGAGCTGGCTCCTCGAGCAGGGCGCCGAGCGCGTCAGCGTCGTCGCGCTCGAGCACGTGTTCGACGCGAGTAACCCGCTGTACGAGGCGCTGGAGGCGCGGATCGGCTGCCTGTAAATAGGTCATACTAAGCAGTTAAGTATTCATGCCTTGCGCCGGGTCCGCCGCTAAGAGGGGTCGTAAACCGCTGAAATCGCTAAATGCGGCGGTATCCGCCGCTACAGCTGCGCTCTTCCCAAGGGCCCGCGCGCGCCAGCCCCTTCACGCCATCCACTCGCCGCCGTCGTAGCGGCGCGAAGGCGTGCGCATCGTCACCAGTTCCTCGGCCGCGGTCGGATGCACGGCCATGGTGGCGTCGAAGTCGGCCTTGGTCGCGCCCATGCGTCATCGCCACCGCGACAAGCTGGATCATCTCGCCGGCGTCCTCGGCGAGGATGTGCGCGCCGACGCACCTTCTGGCGTCTTCGCCGTCGACGATCAGCTTCATGATCGCCCGCTCGCCGCTGCCCGACAGCGTCGCCTTCATCGGCCGGAAATTGGCCTCGTAGATGTCGACCTTCTCGAGGCGCACCTTCGCCTCGGCCTCGGTCATGCCCGACCGCGCCGAGCTCCGGCGTGCCGAACACGACGCTCGCGATCGTGTCGTAGCGGATCGGCTGCGGGCCCGCGCCGAACAGGCGGTCGGCCAGCGCATGGCCCTCGCGGATCGCGACCGGCGTCAGGTTGACGTGATCGGTGACGTCGCCGACCGCATGGAGCCAGGGGACGCTGCTGGTGAGGTGGCTCGTCGACCACGATCCCGCCGCGCGGCGTGAGCTTCGACCCCGACGCGCTCGAGGCCGAGGCCCTCGGTGTACGGGTGGCGGCCGGTCGCGACCAGGACCTGGTCGACCTCGAGCGCCGTCCCGTCGGACAGCGCGACGCTGAGCGCGCCGTCGCCGAGCTTCTCGATCCGCGTCGGCAACGCGCCGAACCGGAAGGCGACGCCGGCGCGGATCATCGCGTCGCGGACGCCCGTCGCGCATGTCCTCGTCGAAGCCGCGCAGCACGTTCGGCCCGCGCAGGACCTCGGTCACCTGCGACGCCCAGCCGCTGGAACAGCGAGGCGAATTCGACCGCGATATAGCCGCCGCCGACCACCAGGAGCCGCTTCGGGAAGACCGGCAGGTCGAAGACCTCGTTGGAGGTGATCGCGTGCTCGAGCCCCTCGACGCTCGGCGGCAGCGTCGGCCGCGAGCCGGCCGCGACGAGGACATGGCGCGCCGAAACTTCGCGCCCGCCCGCGAGCCGCACCCGCTGCGGCCCGACGATCGTCGCCCGCTCCTCGATCAGCTCCGCGCCGGACGCCTCGAGATTGGCGCGATAGGCGGCCGAAAGGCGGGTGATCTCCTTCTCCTTGGCGGCGACGAGGCTCGGCCAGTCGAAGGTCGTCTCGCCGACACGCCAGCCGAACCCGGCGGCGTCGGCGAATTCGTCGGCGAAGCGGCTCGCGTAGACGTAGAGCTTCTTCGGGACGCAGCCGCGAATGACGCAGGTGCCGCCGATCCGGCTCTCCTCGGCCACGATCGTCTTCGCGCCGTGCCCGGCGGCGATGCGCGCCGCCCGGACCCCGCCGGAGCCGGCGCCGATGACGAAGAAGTCGACGTCGAAAGCCATTCGCCGGCTGCCCTAGAAGTCGACGCCCTTCTTCTTCATCTCCTCGCGCGCCTTCGTCACGATGTCGGTCGACAGCCCTGCTGCCAGGGCGTCGAGCACCTCCTGAAGCTGCTGGAAGAACACCGGCTGCATCGCGAGGTACTTCTTGCCGGTCGGGCTGGTGAAGAACGTCGGCGACCTCCACGAGCTCTTTCTCGGACATGGCGAGCGCGAGCAGCGCCTCGGCCTTCTGCGTAGGTCAGCTGCGCCGACTTGTCGAACTCCGGCTTGATCGCGATCAGGGTCTGCCTCAGGCTGTCGCGGATCTCCGGGCGCGTGGTCGTGACGTTGTGCTCGAGCTCGGTCATCATCGCCGGCACGGTCTTGGCGATGGTCTCCTTGACGCCCATGGCGATCAGAAGCTGGTCCGCGGCCTTGATCGCGGCCGGCGAAGGCGGCGGGGGAACGCGGCGAAGCCGCGGCGCGGGGTCGCCGGGGCGGCGGGCGTCGTCTCGGCGGCGTAGGCCGCCGGCCCGACGACGAACCGCGCAGCCGAGGATGAAGGCGGCAAGCGTTCGCTTGACGAACATGCTGAAGCTCCTGTGTGAGATTCAGATCCGGCCGTAGCGTCTCGACGGCGTCAGCGCCGGCGACGAACGCGACGCGGGCGTAGCCGATGAACAATCCGTGCTCGACGACGCCGGGGATCGCGCGACAGCGCCGCGGCCGAGGCCTCCGGGTCGGGGATCGCGCCAAGCGCGCAGTCGAGAATGAAGTGGCCGCCGTCGGTGACGAAGGGCGTCGCGCCGCCTCGCAAGGCGGATCGCGCCGGCGAGACCGAGGCCTCGACAGCGCCGCCTCGATGTGGCGGCGCGTCGCCGTGAGGCCGAACGGGACGACCTCGACCGGCAGCGGAAAAGCGCCGAGACGCGGCACGAGCTTGGAGGCGTCGGCGATCACCGCCATGCGCGCGCGAGGCGGCCGCGACGATCTTCTCGCGCAGCAGGGCGCCGCCGCCGCCCTTGATGAGCCTGAGTTCCGGATCGATCTCGTCCGCGCCGTCGACCGTCAGGTCGAGTTCGGGCATCTCGTCGAGCGTCGTCATCGGGATGCCGAGGCCCGTTCGCCTGCTTGAGCGTCGCCTCCGAAGTCGCGACGCAGCGGACCTTGAGTCCGCCCGCGACCTTCTCGCCCAGGAGATCGACGAAATGGCGCGCGGTCGTGCCGGTGCCGAGGCCGAGCCGCATGCCCGGCTCGACGAGGTCGAGCGCCCGTCGGGCGGCCTCGCGTTTCAGGCGTTCGCGTATCGTCGTTCGCGCGCCATGCCTTCTCGTCCGTCACTGGCCTTGCCGACGCTCGGACGCCGGCGGCCGTCATTGGACGCGCGAGCGGAACGGACAAAGCCGCGCGCCGGTTCGGGCGCGCGAGACGCCGCTTTACCGGCTCGCGATGTCGAAGGCAATCGGCGGGCGCGCGTTGCCGCGCAGCGTCGGGTCAGGCCTTCCGGCCGGCCTCGAGCACGTCCTCGAACGTGCGCAAGCCGGTGGTCGGCGCGTTGACCAGCACCGCCATGTTGCCGGGCGCATGCTGGTTCTTCCACATCTTGGTGTGGGCGACCGGGATCTCCGCCCAGGGGAACACCTCGGACATGCAAGGGTCGATGCGGCGGTCGATCACGAACTTGTTGGCCGCCGAGGCCTGCTTGAGGTTGGCGAAATGCGAGCCCTGGATGCGCTTCTGCCGCATCCAGACGAAGCGCGCGTCGAAGGTGAGGTTGAAGCCGGTGGTGCCGGCGCAGAACACCACCATGCCGCCGCGCTTGACGACGAAGCAGGAGATCGGGAAGGTCTGCTCGCCCGGATGCTCGAACACCATGTCGACGTCCTTCTTGCCGGTGATGTCCCAGATCGCCTTGCCGAACTTGCGCGCCTCCGCCATGTAGGCGCTGTATTCGGGCGTGTTGACCTTGGGCAGCTGGCCCCAGCACTTGAAGTTCTTGCGGTTGATGACGCCCTTGGCGCCGAGGCGACATCACGTAGTCGCGCTTGCTTTCGTCGGAGATGACGCCGATCGCGTTGGCGCCGGCCGCCGCGCAGAGCTGCACGCCGAACACGCCGAGGCCGCCGGAGGCGCCCCAGACCAGCACGTTGTCGCCCGGCCGCAGCCGGTGCGGCTCGTGGCCGAACAGCATGCGGTAGGCGGTGGCGAGCGTCAGCGTGTAGGACGCCGCCTCCTCCCAGGTCAGGTGCTTCGGGCGCTCCATCAGCTGCCGGTCCTGCACGCGGCAGAACTGGGCGAAGGAGCCGTCCGGCGTCTCGTAGCCCCAGATGCGCTGCGAGGCCGAGAACATCGGGTCGCCGCCGTTGCATTCCTCGTCGTCGCCGTCGTCCTGGTTGCAGTGGACGACGACCTCGTCGCCGACCTTCCAGCGCTTGACCTTGGAGCCGACCGCCCAGACGATGCCCGAGGCGTCGGAGCCGGCGATGTGGTAGGGATTCTTGTGCACGTCGAGCGGCGAGACCGGCTCGCCGAGCGCCGCCCAGACGCCGTTGTAGTTGACGCCCGCCGCCATCACGAGAACGAGCACGTCGTGGCTGTCGAGCGTCCAGGTCGGCACGACCTCGATCTTCATCGCCTCTTCCGGCGGCCCGTGGCGCTCCTTGCGGATGGCCCAGGCGTACATCGACTTCGGCACGTGGCCGAGCGGGGGAATTTCGCCGATCTCGTAGAGATCCTTGAGCGGAGCTTCGGCCGACAGGTCCTTGTCGGCGGGGCGAGTGTTCATGGGCTTCCTCAACGCGACGTTCTTAGCGACGGAGCGCAGACCGGCCGCCCCGATATTGCGCCGCACAATCAAGCATTGCGCGTCGAACCGTGAAAATCAATCCCTCTTTCTGCCGCAGCGCCGGGCGTTTGCGAGACAGCGAAGACGGGCGTCCGGCGTGCGACGATTTGCCGACCTCGGCCGCCGGTCGACCGGCCGATCGAAGATTGTGGCGTCGGACGCCGGTTTTCTGCGATTGTGCTGCGCACAAATCAGTCGACGGTAACGCCGCGCGCTGCAAGCTTCGAGCGCAAAGCGCGCGGCGCAAGAAAGGTGACGCGATGGCGGAGACGGACGGGCAGGTCGCAGACGGCGCGAGACAAACCCTGGATCTTCCGCACCTATGCCGGGCATTCGACGGCGCGCGAGTCGAACAAGCTCTACCGCCAGAACCTCGCCAAGGGCCAGACCGGCCTCTCGATCGCCTTCGATCTGCCGACCCAGACCGGCTATGACAGCGACCACATCCTGGCGCGCGGCGAGGTCGGCAAGGTCGGCGTCGCGATCTCCCACATCGGCGACATGCGCGCGCTGTTCGAGGAGATTCCGCTCGCCTCGATGAACACCTCGATGACCATCAACGCCACCGCGCCGTGGCTGCTGGCGCTCTACATCGCCGTCGCCGACGAGCAGGGCGCGCCGCGCAGCCGAGCTTCAAGGCACGACCCAGAACGACATCATCAAGGAATATCTGGCGCGCGGCTCCTATGTCTTCCCGCCCGACCCCTCGCTGAGGCTGACCAAGGACATGATCCTGTTCTGCGCCCGCGAGGCGCCGAAGTGGAACCCGATGAACGTCTGCTCCTACCATCTGCAGGAGGCGGGCGCGACGCCGGTGCAGGAGCTGTCCTACGCGCTCGCCACCGCCATCGCCGTGCTCGAGCGCGTTCGGCAGTCGGGCGAGGTCGACGAGAAGGGCTTTCGCCAACGTGGTCGGAAGCATCTCGTTCTTCGTCAACGCCGGCATGCGCTTCGTCACCGAACTCGCCAAGATGCGCGCCTTCGTCGAGTTGTGGGACGAGATCACCCGCGACCGGTTCGGCGTGCAGGATCGCGTCGAAGCGGCGCTTCCGCTACGGCGTGCAGGTCAACTCGCTCGGCCTCACCGAGCAGCAGCCGGAGAACAACGCCTATCGCATCCTGATCGAGATGCTGTCGGTGGTGCTGTCGAAGAACGCGCGCGCCCGCGCCGTGCAGCTGCCGGCCTGGAACGAGGCGCTCGGCCTGCCGCGCCCGTTCGACCAGCAATGGTCGCTGCGCCTGCAGCAGATCATGGCCTACGAGACCGACCTTCTCGAGTTCGGCGACATCTTCGACGGCAGCAAGGAGATCGCCGCGCTGGTCGCCAAGCTGAAAAGCGAGGCGCTGGCCGAGATCGCCGCGATCGACGCGATGGGCGGCGCGGTCAAGGCGATCGAGACCGGCGCGCTGAAGGCGAAGCTGGTCGAATCCAACACCCGCCGTCTCGAGGCGATCGAACGCGGCGAGCAGATCGTCGTCGGCGTCAACGGCTTCACCAATTCCGAGCCGTCGCCGCTGACGGCCGGCAAGAATTCGATCATGGTCCCCTCGGCCGAGGCGGAGGCCGAGCAGGTCGCACGGCTCAAGGCCTGGCGCGCCGAGCGGGACGAGGCGCGGGTGCGCGAGGCGCTGAGGGCTCTAGCGGTCGGCGGCGGCGACCGGAGCGAACATCATGCCCGCCTCGATCGAGGCGGCCAAGGCCGGCGCCACCACTGGAGAATGGGGCGACGCGCTGCGTGCGGAGTTCGGCGAGTTCCGCGCCCCGACCGGCGTCTCGCCGAAGGCGCGGCAGGCGGCGGCGGGCCTCGACCCGCTGCGCGGCAGAGGTCGAGCGCGTGTCGCTGAAGCTCGGACGCCGGATCAAGTTCCTGCTCGGCAAGCCTGGCCTCGACGGCCATTCGAACGGCGCCGAGCAGATCGCCGCGCGCGCCACCGACGCCGGCATGGAGGTGGTCTACGACGGCATCCGCCTGACCCCGGCCGACATCGTCGAGCGCGCCAAGGAAGGCGTCCATTGCGTCGGCCTGTCGATCCTGTCGGGTTCGCACATCGCCCTCACCGAGGAGGTGCTGGCGCTGATGCGCGCGGCCGGACTCGAACGCGTGCCGGTGATCGTCGGCGGCATCATTCCGCCGGCCGACGCCGAGCGGCTGCGCGCCGCGGGCGTCGCAGCCGTCTACACGCCCAAGGATTTCGAGATCAACGCCATGCTCGGCGCGATCGTCTCGGAAATCGAGAGGCGTCATCGACCAGAACGACGTCGCGAAGGCGAGCTGACGGCGCCGCGCGCCGCGCGAGCCTCAACCGAGCGCTCAATTGTGGGCGATGAACAGCAGGATCCCGGCCGACCACGATCGAGGCCATCGACGCCACGTAGGCCATCTGCAGCGTGATGTTCTTCCACCACAGGATGCGGGAGAACATCGCGCATCGCTCGCGGCAGCGACTCCGCCTCGGCCTCCCCATCGTCGAAGGAAGTCGAAATCCTCAGGGTCCATCCGGCGGCGGATGGGGAATCGGCTCCGGCCCGAACGCGGGAAGCGCGGATAGACCGAGACCAGCAGGTTCACGAAAATGAACATGAATGGAACGAGCAGGATCGGCAGATCCAGATACGACGGATAGGAATCCTTGTACTGGACGACCGTGCCCATCATGATCGCGACGAACAGCACGCCGATGTTCGCCTTGGCGTCGCTGAGGCGGATCGATGTCGCTGTAGCCGGCGAACAGGTTGCGAAGCTTGGCGTCTCTGTCGGCGGCCATGGACGGACCCGGATCTCGAGATCACATGTACCAAACATAGAACAGCAGGACGATCGTGACGAAGATGCACACGATCGACAAGATGAAGCTGATGTTGATGTAGAGCGTCTTCCACCACAGGAGTTCGGACAGGACGGCGCAGCGGAGCCTGAGCTGCCCGATCTCGTCGTCGTCCTCGGCGATGTTGGTGAAGTCCTCGGCAACCGCGGTGCGGGAGACGATGAAGTGCTTCGATCCGCGCTTCGGGTAGCGCGGGATCAGCACCATGAACAGGCAGAAATAGACAATCAGGAACGGCAGCAGGACGAACGGGATCGGCAGGTAGCTCGGAAACTTCGGATAGTTGTAGAGGATCGGGCCCATCATGAAGGCCACGAACAGGATGGCGATGTTGGCCTTGAAGTCCTGCGCGCGGATGGCGTCGGTGTAGCCGGCGATCAGACCGCGGTAGGGCTGGGCTGGATCGGGCGGATTATTACTCATCCGAGGGTCGGACGCTCCAGACGTCTGGCAAGCGGTTGAACCCGCTCCGGGCGAAGGACGGCTTCCCCGCGAATTTCAAACGCAGGATTCGCGTGAACCGATACGCCCTGTCAAGTCGCGGCAGCTTAGACTTGGGAGAGGTCACTGCGGACGGCTCGCATCCCGCCGCTGACGCGCCTTCGCCATCCGCTGCGGCTTGCAGGGTCGCCGCCGTGTCGACCACGGTCGCGTACTCGCCGTGCAAATGCGCGAGCGAAAGCGCGTGCACATCCTCCGCCGGCCAGCCCCTGCCTCGGAGGTCGACCTTGTCGACGTCCCAGCACGCGTCGCCGACCACGAAAGTCTGGTAGCCGAGGTTGCCCGCGTGCCGCGCGGTCGCCTCGAGCGAGTTCGATGTCCGCACGCCGCAGATCACGAGCGTCGTCGCCCCGATGACGTCGAGCTCAGCCTCGAGGTCGGGACGGATAAAGGCGCTGTTGGCGGATTTGCCGATCACCCGCTCGCCCTCGCGCGGCTCGGCGCAAGCCTTGAAACGATGCCCCGGCCCGCCGGGCGCGTAGGGCGACCCCGGCTCGACCGAATCATGACGGATGTGGATCAGCGGGAGCCCCTCCATCCGCCAGCGGGCGAGCAGCCGCGCGACATTGCACTCGGCGCCCGGGTTGTTGCGCAGACCCCAGCGCGGATCGTCGATCGCCTCCTGCATGTCGACGACGATCAGCGTGGCGTCGGCGGGCAGGCGCATTCAGGGCGCGCGCGGCGCGAGCGCCCAATAGTCGAGATCGAGGATGACGTTCGGCTCGTAGCCGTCGCCCTCGCGCAAGGGCAAGTCGGCGCAGGGGCGGTTCTTGGTCGCGACCGTGCGGACGCGCAAGGCGCCGACGTCTTCGCGCCCGGGCAGCGCCGAGGTTTCCAGGATTTCGCTCCAGGCGAACACGGTGTCGCCGGCAAACAGCGGCGCGACATGCCGCCCGCCGTTGATCGCGGCGATGTGGAAGGCGTTTGCGAGCCCGTTGAAGCTCAGCGCCCGGGCGAGCGAGATCACATGGCCGCCGTAGATCAGACGGCGGCCGAACCGGCCCTGCCCCTCGCTGTGCTGATTGAAATGGACCTTGGCGGTGTTCTGGTAGAGGCGCGTCGCGATCATGTGCTCGGCCTCTTCGACGGTGATCCCGTCGACATGGTCGATCCGCTCGCCCGCGACATAGTCCTCGAACAGATGCGGCGAACCGCTGAGCGCGGTATCGAAGCGCCGCCCGGTCGATCGCGCGGGCAGGCCGAGCCGAGATCCGCCACCGCGACCGCCTCGGGCAGATTGGGCACGACGGCGTCCGGCGCCGGCGCGTGGTGGTCGCGCTTGCGCACCATCACCCAGCGGACGTAGTCGATCACCGTATCGCCGTGCTGATCGACCCCGCGCGAGCGCACGTAGACGACGCCGCTCTGCCTGTTCGAGTTCTCCTTGAGCCCGATCACCTCGGAGGTCGAGGACAGCGTGTCGCCCGGATAGACCGCTTCGAGGAAGCGGCAGTCGGCGTAGCCGAGATTGGCGACCGCGTTGAGCGAGACGTCCGGAACCGTCTTGCCGAACACGACGTGAAAGGCGAGCAGGTCGTCGATCGGGCTTCGCGGATAGCCGATGGCTTTGGCGAAGGTGTCCGCGCTCTGGGGCGCGAAGCGCGCGCCGTAGAGCGCCGAGTAGAGCGAGGCGTCGCCGTCGCGAAGCGTGCGCGGCGTCGCGTGGCGAATGGTGTCGCCGATGCGGAAGTCCTCGAAGAACCGGCCGGCGGCGGTCTTGGATGCGGGGTCGTGGGTCATGGCGCTCAGAACACGTTCGGATAGATGTAATAGATGATGATCCGCTCGAGGAGCATGATTCCGAGGAGCAGGACGATCGGCGACAAGTCGATTCCGCCGGTGCTCGGCAGGAAGTTGCGGATCGGACGCAGGAACGGCTCGGTCAGGGCGAGGAAGAGGTTCCAGGCGGAGCGAACCAGATCGTTGCGCATGTTGACCACGCCGAAGGCGATCAGCCACGAAAGGATCGCGCCGATAATGACGACCCAGGTGTAGAGGTTCAGGACGATAAGAACGATGTCGAGGATGGCGCGCATGAATTCCCCTGCTCCGCGACCCCGCCGCTCAGCATGAACGCCGAAACGGGCCGCGCCCCGACGCCGTTGACACGACCAGGGCGCGCAAGTAAAGAGCCGCGCGACGGGGCTGTAGCTCAGATGGGAGAGCGCTGCAATCGCACTGCAGAGGTCAGGGGTTCGAATCCCCTCAGCTCCACCAAAGGTCCGCCCGACAATAGCAACACGGCCCGCGCCGGCAATCCCGTCGCCAGCGATTGTTGACGGCGCGCGATCGTTCGCCGACAAGGCGGCGCTTGATCAGGAGATCGCGACATGACGGACCGGCACGAGACGATGCGCGCGGTCGTGGCCGCCCGCCCGGGCGGTCCGGACGTTCTGGCGGTCGAGACGCGCCCGCGTCCCATCGCCGCAGGCCGGAGAGATCCTGATCAGGGTCGAGGCGGCGGGAGTCAACCGGCCGGACGTCCTGCAGCGCATGGGCTTCTATGCGCCGCCGCCGGGCGCGAGCGACATCCTCGGCCTCGAGGTCGCGGGGACCGTTTTCGCGCGCGGCGCAGGGCGCCGCCCGCCATCGCCGAAGGCGCCCGGGTGACGGCGCTCGTTCCCGGCGGCGGCTACGCGGAATACTGCGTCGCGCACGAATCGAACGCCCTGCCGATTCCGGCTGGCCTGTCGGCGATCGAGGCGGCGGCGATCCCGGAGACCGTACTTCACCGTCTGGACCAATGTTTTCGACCGCGGCGGGCTCAAGGCCGGCGAGACCCTGCTCGTCCACGGCGGGACGTCCGGGATCGGAACGACGGCGATCCAACTCGCCAAGGCGTTCGGCGCGACGGTGATCGCGACGGCGGGCAGCGACGAAAAGGTCGCCGAATGCAAGCGGCTCGGGGCCGACGTCGGCGTCAACTACCGCTCGGACGATTTCGTCGCACGGACATTCGCGGCGACGGGCGGACGCGGCGCCGACGTCATCCTGGACATGGTCGGCGGCGACTACGTCGCGCGCAATTACGCGGCCGCAGCGATGGACGGCCGGATCGTCCAGATCGCCTTCCTGCGCGGCCCCAAGGCCGAGGTCGACCTGAGGCCGCTTATGCAAAAGCGCCTTGTCCACACCGGCTCCACGCTTCGTCCGCGGTCGGCGGCGGAGAAGGCCGTCATCGCCGAGGCCCTGCTGGCGAAAGTCTGGCCGCTGCTCGAAGCCGGACGGTGCAAGCCGGTGATCGATTCGGTGTTCCCGCTCGACGAAGCCGCCAAGGCGCATGCGCGGATCGACGACGGCGCGCATGTCGGGAAGATTGTTTTGACGGTCTGAAGCCGGTTCGAGGCTTGAAAGCCCGGCGGCTTTCACTAATCTAGGAGCCCGAGCGCGTGACGAATTGACGTCGCGCCGAGAGGATCGCGACGCTGACACTCACGCCTCATTCGAACGCCGACCCGGAGGGCTCGACGGGCCTGCGGCGGGCGCGCCGACGGTCGATTCACTGTCCGAGGCCATTCTCACCAGCCTCGAGGACGCCAAGGCGGAGAACATCGTCTCCATCGATTTGTCGGGCAAGACAACGATCGCCGATCGGATGATCGTCGCGTCCGGACGGTCGAGCACCCATGTCGGGGCGATCGCCGACCGGGTGATCAAGGCCTGCCGCGACGCCGGCTTTCCGACGCCGAAGGTCGAGGGCATGCCGCTGTGCGACTGGGTGCTTTTGGACGCGCGCGACGCGATCGTCCATATTTTCCGGCCCGACGTGCGCCAGTTCTACAACCTCGAGAAGATTTGGGGCGCCGACCGGCCCGGCGAAGCCCGGAGCGGCTGACCGCGAGCGGGCGAGGCCACGCCGTGCGCATCTCGCTGGTTTGCGTCGGCCGGATGAAGTCCGGTCCCGGAACGCGAGCTGTTCGAGCGCTATTTCACGCGCATGAAGGCGATGGCGCGGTCGGTCGGGCGTCGCCGATGTCGAACTCCGCGAGATCGACGAATCGCGAGCGCGGCGGCCCGAAGATCGGCGCGAGGAGGAGGCCGCGGCCATTCGTCAAGGCGCTCGGGCCGCGCGACGTGCTGGTCGCGCTGGACGAGCGCGGCGCTTCGCCGACGCAGCGACGTCTGGGCGGCCGACATCGCGCAGGTGCGCGACGCCGCGCACAGCGCCTATGTCGTTGTCATCGGCGGTCCGGACGGCTTGTCGCCTTCGCTGCGGGCGAAGGCGCGGAAGGTGATCAGCTTCGGAGCGATGACCTGGCCGCACCAGCTTGTTCGGGTCATGGCCGTCGAGCAGCTTTACCGCGCGCTGTCGATTTTGGCGGGTCATCCCTATCACCGCGCATAATCGCCGCGATTCGGGCCAGATTTGATGATTGTGGACGCGGCATGCGGGTGAATCGAAGCAGAGCCGCGCGATCGGCGCTTCGCGCCGCGGCCTTGGGCGCTGCGGTCGGCTGCGCGCCCGCGCTCGTCGGACCCGGCCGGCCAGTCCGCGCCGGCCCCCGAGCGCAAAGCCCGACGAGAAGGCCGGCACAGAGACGGAGCTGCGCGGCGTCGAGGACACGATCCGGGCGTCCGAGGACCAGCGCCGCAGCATTCAGGCGGAGATCGAATCGATTCGGATGGACAAGGCGCGGCTGATGGACGCGCTGATCGCGACCACGGCGCGCGTGCAGGACGCCGAGCGCGGCGTCGCCGCCGCCGACCAGCGCCTGACCGGCCTCAACGACAAGGCGGCCGCGCTCAGCCGCTCGCTCGCAGACCCGCCGCGGCGCGATCGTCGAGGTTCTGGCCGCCATCCAGCGGATGGGGGCAAATCCGCCGCCGGCGATCCTGGTGCGATCGGGCGACATGGCGGAGGCGGTGCGGGCGGCGACCCTGCTCAGCGCGATGACCGCCAATCTGAACGCCGAAACCGAGCGGCTCGCGCATGACATCGAGGAACTTGTCGGCGACCCGGGCCTCGATCGCCGAGGAGCGGCGAGCGGCCTGTCCGACGCCGTCGCCTCCCTGACCAAGCGAGAAGGCGCGCCTGTCCGCGCTGGTCGACGCGCGCAAGGAGTCCCTGTCGTCGGCCGAGGCGGCGCTCGGCTCGCAGCAGAAGCGGGCCGCCGACCTCGCCAACCAGGCCGCGACGCTCAAGGACCTGATCGCCCGGATCGACGCCGAGGAGGCGCAGCGCAAGGAGCAGGAGCAGTCGGCGCGCGCGGCCGACGAGCATGCGGCGCGCGAGATCGAGGCGAAGGCGGAGAAAGCGCAGGACGTTCAGCCTGTTCGGCTGCGCCCGGAGGTCGCCTTCTCCGGCGTCAAGGGGCCGCCTGCCGCTTCCCGGTCGCGGGCACGATTCTTAAGGCTTTCGGGTCTTCCGACGGCCTCGGCGGCACGGAGCATGGAATTCTGGTCGCGACCCTGGCGGGCGCGGTCGTATCGGCGCCGGCCGACGGCTCGGTCCTCTATTCAGGGCCCTACAGAAGCTATGGACGACTCTTGATAATCGACGCCGGCGAAGGATATTATGTGCTACTTGGCGGGTATGGAGCGCACTTACGTCTCGCGCGGCGAAGCCGTCCTCTCCGGCGAGCCGGTCGGCGTGGTGGGCGACGGGTCGATCGAAGATGGCGGCCGCCGCGGCAGTTGGCGCTGGCCAGCCCGTTCTCTATATCGAACTGAGAAAAGACGGAACGGCGATCGATCCGGGGCCGTGGTGGGCGAAGACAGACATCGAAAAGGCGCGCGGATGAATCGGAATGCAGGTCTCTTGGGTTTGGGCGTCGTTCTCGGCGCGGCGGTGACGCTTCGCGGCGCCGCAGACGTTCGCCTACCTCAGCCCCGCCGCCAACGCGGCCGCCACCGACACCTATCGCCAGCTCAACCTGTTCGGCGACGTGTTCGACAAGATCCGCAACGACTATGTCGAGAAGCCCGACGAGGCCAAGCTGATCGAGGCCGCGATCAACGGCATGCTCTCGTCCCTCGACCCGCATTCGAGCTACATGGACGCGAAGGCGTTCCAGGACATGCAGGTCCAGACCAAGGGCGAATTCGGCGGCCTGGGCATCGAGGTGACCCAGGAGGACGGCCTGATCAAGGTCGTCACGCCGATCGACGACACGCCGGCGGCCAAGGCCGGGATCCTGTCCGGCGACATCATCACCGCGATCGACGATACGCCGACGCAGGGGCTGACCCTCGATCAGGCGGTCGAAAAAATGCGCGGCGCGATCAATTCGCCGGTCAAGCTCAAGATCGTCCGCGGCCCCAAGAAAGAGGTCAAGGACTACACCGATCGTCCGCGACCTGATCCGGGTCCAGTCGGTCCGCTCGCATGTCGAGGACGGCGACATCGGCTACATTCGCATCACGCAGTTCACCGAGCAGACGGCGGACGGCCTGAAGGAAGCGATGGATAAGCTGAAGACCGAGATCCCGGCCGACAAGTTCAAGGGCTACATCCTCGATTTGCGCAACAATCCTGGCGGCCTGCTCGATCAGTCGATCGCGGTGGTCAATTCGTTCATCGACCGGGGCGAGATCGTCTCGACCCGCGGGCGGACGCCCGATGAGACGCAGAGGTTCGACGCCCGCCCGGGCGGCGATCTCTCGGGCGGCAAGCCGCTGGTGGTGCTGATCAACGGCGGCTCGGCGTCGGCGTCCGAGATCGTGTCGGGCGCCCTGCAGGATCACAAGCGCGCGACCCTGATCGGGACGCGCTCGTTCGGCAAGGGCTCGGTGCAGACCATCATGCCGCTCGGCCAGGACGGCGCGCTGCGCCTGACGACCGCGCGCTACTACACGCCCTCCGGGCCGCTCGATCCAGGCCAAGGGCATCGAGCCCGACTATAAGGTGCTCGAGGACGTCCCCGCCGATCTCAAGGGCAAGGACGACATGAAGGGCGAGGCGTCGCTCAAGGGGCATCTCGCCAACGGCGAAGAGGACACCTCGGCGTCGCAAGCCTATGTGCCGCCGGACGAGAAGGACGACAAGCAGCTGAAGGCGGCGATCGGACTGCTCCACGGCGAGAAGCCCGCGCAGGCGGCCTCGGTCGATACCGGACGCCGGCCAAGCCCAACGTCGAGGCCGGCAAGACCTGACGGATCGACGCCGCCGGCGCCCAGCGACGCCGCCAAGCCGAACTGAAGATGTCCGACATGATCCGGGGAGCGAAGTGAAAGCCATGCCGAAAGGCGTTTCCTACCTCGTCGTCGGCGTTCTTGCCGGCGCTGCGCTCACTGGAGTTTCGCACGGCGTCCTCAACGCGGCGACCACGAACGGGAACAGCGGCGTGCCGCTGTTCACCGAGGTTTTCGACAAGGTTCGCAGCAACTACGCCGAGAAGCCGGACGACGACAAGCTGGTGCGCGGCGCCATCGACGGCATGCTGGCTTCGCTCGACCCGCATTCGACCTACTTCGATCCCAAGGCGCTGCAGGATTTCCAGACCAGCATGAAGGGCGAGGAGTTCGGCGGCCTCGGGCTCGAGGTCATGATGGAGGACGGACTCGTCAAGGTGGTCAGCCCGATCGACGACACCCCGGCGGCGCGGGCCGGGGTGATGTCCGGCGACCTCATCACCAGGATCGACGATACGCCGGTCAAGGGACTGACCCTCAAGGAAGCCGTCGACAAGATGCGCGGTCCGGCAAAATCGAGTGTCCGGCTGCTCATTCAGCGCGGCTCGAACAAGGATGCGAAGGAATACGCGATCGTCCGCGAGATCATCCATGTCCAGTCGGTCCGCTCCCATGTCGAGGAGCGGCGACATCGGCTATATCCGCATCACGCAGTTCAACCAGGAAGCCTATGACGGGGTGCGCAGGGCCTTCGACCATTTCCGCACCGATCCCGGCGAGAGCAAGCTCAAGGGCTACATCCTCGATTTGCGTAACAATCCAGGCGGACTGCTCAATCAGGCGGTTGAAATCACCAACGCCTTCGTCGACGGCGGCCCGATCGTCACTACGCGAGGCCGCAATGCGGAGGAGCAGCAGGGATATAGCGCCCGCCCCGGCGTGAACCTGTCTGAGGGCAAGCCGCTAGTGGTCCTGATCAACGGCGGTTCGGCCTCGGCCTCCGAAATCGTCTCGGGCGCGCTCCAGGACCTCAAGCGCGGGACCCTGATCGGCACGCGCTCGTTCGGCAAGGGGTCGGTGCAGACGATTCTTCCGCTCGGCGACGAAGGCGCGTTGAAACTGACGACCGCTCGCTATTATACGCCATCGGGCCGCTCGATTCAGGCCAAGGGCATCGAGCCGGATGTGATGGTGCTGGAGAACATCCCGGATGATCTGAAGGGCAAGGTCTCGAGCCTCGGAGAAGCCTCGCTGGTCGGCCACCTGAAGAACGGAACCGATGAGGAGAAGGGGTCGGACGCCTACGTGCCGCCCGACAAGACCAAGGACACGCAATTGCAGGCCGCGATAAGCCTGTTGCACGGCGCGAAGCCCGAGTCTCTGAGGAGCCCGACGACCACGGTCACCTCGCAATGAGGGTGAGACATTTAGCGCTGGTGGCGGCCCTGCTGGCCGTCCCCGAGCCTCGCGGCGGCCGACGAGCCGACTGGCTGCGGCGCGTTCCGTTGGCCGATCGAGCACGAGCGCGCGGCGCTCGTTGAAGCGACGAAGCCTATCGTCGTCGACGGCGGCGCGTTGCGCTATGACGCAGCGTTGACCGTACAACTCGCGCCCTTCACCGAGACGAGTTTGCCGCATGCGCCGGAGCGTCCGCCGAAGCTGACCCCCTCGTTCGCCGGGCATTTCACCTTGCCGGCCCCGTCGAAGCCCGGCCTGTACGCGCTGACGATCGACTCCGAGGCCTGGATCGACGTGATCGACCAGGGGGCTTTCCTCCATCCGAAAGCGTTCTCCGGCGCGCTTGGATGCGAGGGCGCCCGCAAGAGCGTGAAGTTCAACCTTCCCGGGCGGCCGGTCGATGTGCAACTCAGCAATGTCAGGGACGCGCATCTCGCGGTCATTGTCACGGCGGCCGAGTGACGGCGATGCGGGCCGGCTCTTGAGGCCGCCGAACTTGTGTCAGCGGTCGCAATTATCACTTTTACTACGTTATTTTACGGGCCTAGGTTCGACGCCCGGGCCGGGCGGAGATCGCCGCTCGCCCGGAACTTCCGCCGCAAAGCCCTGAAAAGACACGATTCGCGCCCGGACTTGCAAGGCCGACCGCGACCCGCGGAAGGCGGCGCTCGCCAAGCCGAGCGCTACGACCCGGAGCCCTTGTCGCCCCTGGCGGGTTTCGCCGGCGCCGGACTCGTCGGCGTATTCCCCGCCGCATTGCCCGATGAGGCGGCGACATCGTTCGTGGCCGGGTCCGGGTCGACCGCTCTGAATTTCGCCAATTGGTCCGCCGCGGCCGCCAAGGCGTCCGGATCCAACTTCGCCGCGACTTCGTCGCGCTTGCGCGCCGCTTCCGCGTCTCCCTGCACGGCGGCGAGCGAGAACCACATCCACGACTGGCGAAGATCCTGGTCGACGCCGAGCCCGCGAGCATAGAGGACTGCGAGATTGAACTGGCTGTCGCGGACGCCCATTTCCGCGGCGCGCCGAAACCAGTTCGCCGCCTCGGCGTAGTCGGCTTTCCCGCCGACAGGCTCCGCCTCCATCACGCCGAGGTTGTGCGCCGCGCGGGCGTTTCCCGATCGGGCCGCCGCCGAGTACCACCGCTTGGCCTCGGCTGGATCGCGCCGAAGGCCGACGCCCTTCTGATAGAGCAGGCCGAGCCGGAATTCAGCCGGGGCGAAACCCGCGGACGCCGCCCGCTCGAACCAGAATACGGCGCTCGCCTGATCCTGGGCCAATCCGCGCCCTTCAAGGAGACGTTGCGCCATGTCGTATTGTGCGGATGGAGACCCGGCGAGGACCGCCTCGCGTAGCGCGAGGGGCGCGTCGCTCGGGATCGCGGCTGTAACGTCAGGCCTAATCGGGCCGCTTCCGGGACTGTTGTCGGTATTGCCCGGAAAACGATCGATCGACCCGATGGGCGTAGCGTCAACCGCCGCGGTTTCCCCGGCAGCCGTCCCGACGGCGCCCGAAGGAGCAATGGGAAGGGTCAGGGTTGCGGCTGGCTTCGTCGACGGCCCATTCACCTCGGACTTTTGCAGGAGCGGCACATGCTCGCCCATCATGCGAGCAACTGCGGTCAGAGCCAGAACCAGCACTGCCGCGAGGAGGAGCGAGCGCTTGTGCTGAGCATAGAACCGTCTCGCGTTCTGCACGTTCTGTTCGACGCGGGGCCACGAAGCCGACAATTTTGCGCCGTCGGCCTCGGCGAGCGCCGATTGCGCGGCCCGGCGGGCCGCCGCGATATGGGCGGAAACCGCGGGGTTTGTCCGCGAACCGATCGCCTTAGCCAAGTCGGCGGCGACCCGGAGATGCTCGGGCGCGCCGGCGCCCGGCTCAAGCAGGAACTCGTCGTCAAACTCCTCGGAGGTCGACGCGTGCTCGCCTGCGGTCGGCTCCCGTCCCGTCCCCGAGGAACGCGGCGCAAAGCCGCCGAGACCGGCAAGCCGCCCGGAATTGACGGCTCGGAGGAAAGCGCCCGGTCCGTCGTTCTCGCGTTCCGGTACGGCTGCCTGCGGCAGGTGGGAGTCGGCGTCGGGACGACGGTCGACCAACCCGTCGAGTGTGTCCCGAATGCCTTGCAAAAGCGCTTCGGTCCGCTGTTCCGCTTCCGTACGTTCCTGACGAAACGTGGACAGGCCTTCGGCGACTTCCGCGTTCGCCGCCGCTCGTCCGGACGTATGGTCCTTATCTTGAAGCTTCTGCATCAAATCTCGCGCAGCGCGCTCCAGGGCGCCGGCTTCGCCGAGACGATCGGCCAGAATGTCGAACCGCCCGTTAAGTTCGGCGAATTGCTGGAAAATCGAGACGCGCGTCGCTTGGACGTCGAAGCTGCCTTCGAGCCTTTGCGCGACCTCCTCGGCCAGCCGATCCAGGGTCGGAGCCGGGCTTGCCTCGACCGCGGCCCTCAGCGACTTGAGTTCCTCATCAATGGACCGCAGCAGGTCCCTCTGGCCTTCCAGAGCCCGCGCCGGCAAGCGATCGAGTTTATCGGCGACATTCGACAGAATGGGTTCGATGGGCATGCGCTCGCGATCTCTAATCTCCGCGGCCTCGAACCTTGCCCTCAGGTCGCGGATAAGGGGGGGGAGCGCCTCCTCGCCCGTGGATTCGAGTTTGGCGTTGAGCGCGTCCAGCGACTCTTCGATACGCGTGGCTGTCCTTTGCGACTGCTGCAAAGCCGCATCGAGGCGGCGCCCAGCGGATTCCATCGCGCGAAGATCTGGTCGGGCCTGAGACCACGCCTCGACCCGATCGACCAGTCTGGAGATCTGACCCTCGATACGTTCTATCGGAAAGCTGCGCCGAGCGGCCGTCAGGAGGAGGTCATGCACTTCTTGCATCTGTCGTCGAACGGCGTCGACGACTTCCGGGCGGACCATCGCGTCAGCCAAAGCGTCTATTCTCGCGGCGAGGAACTCGATTCGGCGCTCGAAGTCCCCGGCGGCTATGAGGTTGGGATCGCAGCCGCTGATCGCCTCGCCTAACGCATGGGCGATTGCGTCCAGCGGAGCGAGCATGAGGGGCTCATTCCGTTCCTCTTGAGCGAGTCCAGAGACCCGCTGGGCCAAGTCCTCCACAGAATCCGTGAGCGCAGCGACGATCTCGCGCGGAGCGAGATCCGAAAGGCTGCGTCTGACCTCAGTCATTTGATCCCGCAAGGCGGCCAGGTCCCGGGCGCTCGCTCTTCCGCCCGACCACTCACGACGCAGCGCATCAAGCTTATCGGACAGGACATGGAGGCCAAGCCTTAGCGGGTCAGCCGGCGCGTTCGAAATCTCCAGCGTCGACTTTTGGTTCATTTTCGGCAGGCGAGTGACGGCCTCGTCCTCGACTTTCGAATCGGCAGGATTGCGCAACCTCGGTTCGAGACCATCGTGCGCCTGCTGAGCGTCAAGCGCGCGACGCCGCGAGGCGATCTTCGAGACCGCGGATTCCAAATCGAACCCGTGCGGCGCGACCGTCTCTCGCGGAAAGTTTTGCGCCTGCGCGAAGGGGAAGGAAGTCCGACCGCTTCGGAGCCCCTCTGCTTCCATCTGCGGGTCCGGCTCGCCTTCGGGCGCAGCGACAGCTTTCTCCGTGTCGTCAATCGAGCCTGCCGATCTCCCGCCGCCCGTCGGATTATTCGGCGGTGGGGCGACGCTCGCTGGACTGAGCTCGCGAGCCTTTGAGGTCATGTCGTTGGCGGACCTATCGCGCCGCTCCACCGTTCCGGCAGACGCTCTCAACCGTTCCTGGAGGTCCCTTGCGGACGCGCCTTCGGGACGGACTCTGTGGCGTTCTGTTTTCGCTGACGGAGCGTCCTCGGAAAGCTCGGCGATCGCCCGATCGAGCCATTCCTCAAGCGTGACGCCGGCGCGGCTGGCGGCCTGTTCGGCGAGGCGCCGGGCGCCCGGGCTGACGCTTGCTAGACCCCACGCCGTGCTCTTGCTCATGCCCTCGACCGCTGCAGGCGTTATCCGATGTGGCGCACGCCGAACGCGCCGCCTCCGCGGCGATCATTCGATCGGCACGGTGAAGAAACGGTTAAGGGCTCGATTTGACGCCGTGTTCACGCAACCGACGAAAGCGGAAAGGGAGGTTGTATCTCGCAACTTGTAGTTGCAACTCGCTCTCGTTGTGAGCATAGTTGCGGCGAATTCGCGTGGACGCGCGAATCAACGCGGCGCGAACCCAACGGCGCCGACGAAAGGAGAGGTCATGAGCCGGTTGTCTTCCCTGAGTTATGCGGCCAGCGCATCTTCGAGTGCGGTGGAGACCAAGGCCGACTCCGCGCCCGATGCCGGGCAGGAGGAAATGACGATCAGCCAGATGTCCCGGTTGTACGGGGTCAGCCTCCGGACGCTGCGCTTCTACGAGGATCGCGGCCTCATCAAGCCCCGCCGCGAGGGCAACGCCCGCTACTATCGCGCCGCCGACCGGGTGCGGTATGGACATGATTCTCCGCGGCAAAAAGCTCGGCTTCACCCTCTCCGAAATCAGCGACCTGATCGGAGGCAAGGGCGCCAGCGAAACGCCCGACCTCGAGGAGCGCTTGCAACCGCAGCAGATCGTCAACCAGATCGGCCACCTCGAGCGGCAGCGCGAGGAAATCGACAGGCGCGATCGCCCGGCTGCGCGCGACGCACCATCGCCTGTCCGGCGACGCCGCCGCCTGAGCCGCGCGGCCCGGGCGCGCCGCGGCCCGGACCGCCCTACGCGCCGACACGCGCGCGCCTCGACGATCCGCTCCGCCTCGGCGAATGCGGCCTCGATGCTCAGGTGGGTCGTGTCGAGCCGGACGGCGTCGTCCGCGGCCCGCAGCGGCGCCGCCGAACGCCCGGAATCGCGCGCGTCGCGCTTCAGGATGTCGGCCAGAATGGCGTCGTAGTCCGCCCGTTCGCCGCGATGCGCGAGTTCGAGCGCGCGCCGCTGGGCGCGGGCTGCGGCGCTGGCGGTCACGAAGATCTTCACGTCCGCGTTCGGGGCGACGACCGTGCCGATGTCGCGGCCGTCGAGAACCGCGCCTCCCGGCCGGGCAGCGAAGGCGCGCTGCGCCTCGAGCAGCGCCTCGCGAACGCCCGGGCATGGCGGCGATCACCGAAGCCGCCTCGCCCATCTCGCGGCTGCGCAGCACGGCCTCGTCGAAATCGGTGAGGCCGAGCCCCCTTGCCGCCGCGACCGCGGCGCCTTCGTCGTAGAGGTCGCGGTCCGCGCCGATCAGCGCCGCGGCGGTCGCGCGATAAAGAAGCCCGGTATCGAGATGCGGCAAGCCGTAGCGCGCGGCGAGACGCCGGGCGATCGTGCCCTTGCCTGACGCCGCCGGGCCGTCGATGGCGATGATCATGCCGAGCGCCCGATCTCCAAATGGGCCGACTGCCCGAAGGCGGCTCTTAAAACTCCGCCGCGCCGCTGTCGAGGCGGCGCCTTGGCGGCGCAGCATCCCAGGGCTAAGGTGACGAAAAGTTGACGGCGGCGGACTTCCGGCCGCCTCGGGAGGACGTCGATGAACCTGACGGGGCAACAGATCCGGACGATCCTTGCGGCTTATCTCGGCTGGACGCTCGACGCGTTCGACTTCTTCGTGCTGACGTTCGTCATCAAGGACATCGCCAAGGAATTCGGCGTCGAGGTGTCGGCGGTGGCCTATGCCTTGTTCCTGACGCTGGCGATGCGCTTCGTCGGCGCCTTCATCTTCGGCCGGATCGGCGACCGGTGGGGCCGCAAGCCCGCGCTGATGCTGGACATTCTGTGTTACTCGATCATCGGCGCCGTCGCGGCCTTCTCGCCCAACCTCACCGTCTTCCTGATCCTGCGGGCGCTGTTTGGCGTCGCCATGGGCGGCGAGTGGGGCCTCGGCAGCTCGCTCGCCATGGAGTCGATCCCGTCGAACATGCGCGGGACGGTGTCGGGCATCCTGCAATGCGGCTATCCGAGCGGGTTCCTGCTGGCGGCGATCGCCTACGGACTCCTCTACGGCCACGTCTTCGGCGATTATACTTTCGGCTGGCGAGCGATGTTTCTGCTCAGCGTCCTGCCGGCCTTCGTCGTCCTGTTCATCCGCGCCGCGGTGCCCGAGTCGCCGGCCTTCGAGGCGTCGCGGTCGCGCGAGAAGCCCAACCTGTGGGCGACGGTCACGCAGAACTGGGGCCTCGTCGTCTACATGGTCGTGCTGATGATGTGCTTCAACCTGTTCAGCCATGGCACGCAGGACCTTTACCCGACGTTCCTGCAGAAGCAGCACCATTTCGACCCCGCGACCGTCAGCTGGATCGCCATCGTCGCCAATCTCGGCGCGATCGTCGGCGGCCTCGCCTTCGGCCATTTCTCGGAGAAGGTCGGGCGGGTCAACGCGATCACCATCGCCGCCGTCCTCGCCCTGCCGGCGCTGCCGCTGTGGGCCTTTTCGGCCACGCCGGTCATGCTGGCGCTCGGCGCCTTTGTCATGCAGGTTGCGGTGCAGGGCGCCTGGGGCGTCATTCCCGCCCACCTTAACGAGCTTGCCCCGGGCGCGGCCCGCGCCACCATTCCGGCCTTCGTCTACCAGGCCGGCAATTTCCTCGCCTCGTACAACGGCCCGTTCCAGGCCAAGATCGCCGAAACCAACGACGGCAACTACGGCTATGCGCTGGCGCTGGTGGGGGGCGTGGTCGCCGTGGCCATCATCATCGTCATCCGCTTCAGCCCCGAGCGGCGGGGCGAGCTTCTGACGGCGCATTGATCGGGCGGCGCCGGTTCCAGTTCGGTTTTGAGGGTTTTCAAGGCGTTGCGGCGGATTTGCCGGGCGCCGCTCGCGCGACTGCGTCGATCGTGCGCGGACTCCAGCGGTGCGTCGGCGCCTGCGGGGGTGGGGCCGCCGTGGCCGTCACGGTCGCCTTCGTCATCGAGGCGGACCAGGAAGCCGGCGCCAATTCCAGTTCCATTTCGAGAGTTTTCAGAAGTTTGCGGCATATTCCGCGGGCGTTCCGCCGCTCGCACGGATGCCCGGTGAGCGCTGGGCCGGTAAGCGCAACAGTCTGACGCCGGTATGAAGTCAGGGACCCACGCGTGCAACTGCGGAATTGCCCTGCCGTCGCGCTTGACCTATGGGATGGGGAGCGGGGCCGTCGCTCCAACCGTGATGCGCGCGCGCTTTCAGACGCCCTGCGGCGCCGCCTTGCCCACGAACCCGAAGGGGCCCGGCCGAGCGACTCCGAATCCCTGTTGGCCACGCTTCCGGTCATTTGAAAGACGATAGCACGGATTCTGATTTTGGGAAGAAATTGTTTCCGTCAGATGGGAAACGTCTCGGCCGCCTTCTCAAGGCCTCAATGACTTCATTGCGACGCCGCTCAAAGCGGCCGGGCGCGCCAACGGATTCCGCCCGGCTCGACAGGGCCGCGCGCGCAATCGTGCAGTTTCGGCTGCCGCCAGGTCAGTGGTAGCTGGGCAGGCGGAGATCTCCAGCGAGATCCACGGAGATTTCGTTGTTGACCCCCATCACGCCCGGCACCTGCCGTGCGACCGCCTCGGCGTTGGACTTTTGATAAGCCCTCTCGACGACGCCATGCAGCGTCACCACGCCGTCTTCCACGTCCGCGGTCACCCGATCGCGAGGGATCGCGAGCGACCAGTGGAGCGCGTTTGCAACTTCCGCGCGAACGTTAGCCATCACGCGATCTCCGATCGTAAGTTAGCGGGCGTGGGCTGAAACCCAACGCATGATTTCCTCTTTGCGCACAAGGTCGCCGTCAGGCCCTTCGATGCGGTATATTTCGGCGCGCTGCCGGCGATGCAAGGTCCTGGCCTGCGCGAGCGCGTCTTCCTTGGTTGCAATGCTCCGGGAGGTCCTGTCCCGATCAAGATCGTCCCGGTAATAGACTTTCCAGTCAGACATCTCGCGCTTCCTCCCTATATGCTCGAATAACGCCCGCAGTTGCGCCCGGACGACTTACATGACGAAACGTCGCTGGTCTTCGCAGGGACCGAGGGCCATCGCTTTTTCACGCTGCAAGGCTTTTCAACAAGGCGCCCCAACCTATCGATTGGAACTCCAGCGCGTTTGAATAAGTCATAACATTATTGAGCTCTGACGAGCCTGGCAGATTGGTCAACGGCTCGGCTCAACCGCGCGACCACAACAAGTAAGTGATACTGCACATGCGAAGACATGACAATCATGCAAAATAATTAAACCCGAGCGCAGAAGTCTGCGAATTTCAACGGGATACGGTGCGCGATGTTGACCACATCTTAAAGGGTATTGGCGGCTTGTCTAACGTTTTCGCCGCGACGCAACATCGCCCTTCCCGGTCGAGGCCACCGCGGGGCTCTTCGCGTCGGCGCTTATCCGAAGGCTCGCCTTTTCCGCTCCGCGCGTCCGCGAGCTTGCGCTTCCCGCCGCCCGAGCCCGCCGACAAAGGCGGCGAGAGCGCCGCTGCGGTGAAGCAAAGGGCTCTCATCGCCTGTCTAGGCTGGCGGGGGAGATCCCTCACCCCGACCCCCTTCGTCCAGGCGGGGCGCGCCCGCGAGCGCCGCGGCCAGCGTGCGCATGTCGGTCCACGCGGCGCGCTTCTGGGCGGGCTGGCGCAGAAGGTAGGCCGGATGAAGCATAGGGAGCGCCCGGATCGGGCGGCCGTCGTCGCGCTGATAAGCCATCCAGGAGCCCCGCGCACGCGTGATGCCGCTTTTGACCCCGAGCAGCGTCTGCGCGGAGAGCAAGCCGAGGCAGACCAGGATCTCCGGATCGGCGAGCTCGATCTGCCGCCGGATGAACGGCAGGCACGCTTGCGTCTCCTCGGGCGTGGGGGTGCGGTTCCCGGGCGGCCGCCAGGGCACGACGTTTGCGATGTAGACCTGGCGACGGTCCAGCCCGATCGCGGCGAGCATCCTGTCCAGCAATTGCCCGGCGCGTCCGACAAACGGACGGCCGATCCGGTCCTCGTCTGCTCCCGGGCCCTCGCCGACCAGCATGACGCGCGAACCCGGAACGCCGTCGAAAAAGACGAGCTGCGTCGCGGTTTTTTTGAGCGCGCAGCCGTCGAAGCGCTCGAGCGCGGCGGCGAGGCCCGGCAGGTCGGTCGCCGACGCGGCGAGCTCGGCCGCCGCAATCTGGGCCGCCGCGCCCGAAAGCGGGGCTGCCGGCGGCCCCTCGTCCTGACGCGCGCCGGGCTCCAGCGGCGTTTGCCGGCTCACCGGCGAAGGCGGGAGAACGGGATGCGCCGCCGTGCGGTCCTCGCGACGATCAGGGACAGCGGGCGGCGCGGCGAAAAGGTCGGAAGGCCGGTCGCCGACGGTGAAGTCGACGCCCGCCGCCGCCCACCACATGAGGGCGTCGGCGGCGGTGTCGGCGTCCAGATTGCGATCGATCGGCCCCATCTCCGGGTCTTCACTCCCATTCCCGTCCGATCCGTCGCGCCCTGCGCTCCGGCCTCCGGGATCAATAGCACGCGAGAATGAGGCGCGCGCCAGGACGGCTCTCATTGCGACGGGCGATCCTCCTCGGAAGCCGCAATTTCCCAGCCCGCCGGCGTCGAGCTTACTACTCAGGTCGCGCGGGCTCTGCTACAAATGTTGCGACAGCGCCGCCGCGATGAGCGGAACGGCGCAGGGAGCGAGCCTGCGGGGTTCATCGATGCAATACGACAACACGCCCGTTTCGCAGAACATCGAGGACCGCCGCGGCCAGGGCGGCGGCGGCATGGTGGGCAAAGGGGGCCTCGGCATCGTCGGCATCATCGCCGTGTTCGCGATCAGCTATTTCACCGGCATCAATCCCGCGGTGCTGATGGGCGGCGCGGAAATGGTCACCCGCCACATGAACAACGGGGATTCTACGCAGCCCGCCACCACGGGGCCCGCCGTTGATCCCAACGACCCGACCCGCAAATTTCTCGCGCACGTGATGGGTACGACCGAGGCGGTGTGGGGAACCGTGCTTACCGCAACAGACGGGCGTTAAGTACGTGCCGGCGACGCTGGTCATCTACGACGGCGCGACCCGGTCAGGGTGCGGCGGCGCGCAGGCGGCGATGGGTCCGTTCTATTGCCCGATCGACAAGAAGGTCTATCTCGACACCTCGTTCTTCCGCGACATGAAGACCAAATACGGCGGCGGCGGCGACTTCGCCTACGCCTATGTCGTGGCCCATGAGGTCGGCCATCACGTGCAGGACCTGCTCGGCATTCTCGACAAGGCCGATAATTACAAGCAGCGGGTGAGCCAGACGCAGGCCAACGCCATCTCGGTGCGCATCGAGCTGCAGGCCGACTGCTTCGCCGGCGTCTGGGCCGCCAACGCCAACCAGAAGTGGCAGATCCTCGAGCAGGGCGATGTCGAGAAGGCGCTCGCGACCGCCCAGGCGATCGGCGACGACCGCCTCCAGACGGCGGCGCGCGGCTACGCGGTGCCCGACAGCTTCACCCATGGCTCGTCGGCGCAGCGGGCGAAATGGCTGACCGCCGGCCTGAAGAGCGGGCAGATTTCTTCGTGCGATACGTTCTCGCAGTGAAGGCGGCGCCGCCATCGTCTCGTTGACCCGCGAAGCGGCCCTCTGAGGGCCGCTTCTTTTTTGTTCCGGAGGGATTCCCCCATGAACATGATCTTGAAGCGCGCGGTCGCCGGCGCGGTCGCCGCCGTCTCGATCCTCGGCGCCGCGCAAGGTTTCGCCTGCACCCGCGTGCTGTGGAACGAGGGCGGTCCGGCGATCCTGGTCGGGCGCACCATGGACTGGCCGGAATCGACCGAGCCGGTCCTCACCGTGCTGCCGCGTGGCCTCAAACACGACGGCGGCAAACTCGGCGGGCAGAGCCTCAACGACCCCAATCCGATGGTCTGGACGTCGAAATACGGCAGCCTGGTCACGACGGTCTACGGGCTCGGGGCCGCCGACGGCATGAACGAGCACGGACTCGCGGTCCACATGCTCTACCTCAACGCGACCGACTTCGGGGCTCGCGACAAGGATCTGCCCGGCGTCCACGCCGGCTTGTGGGCGCAATACGCCCTCGACAACGCGGCAAGCGTCCCCGAAGCGCTCGACCTGCTGGCGAAGATCCAGGTCCTTCCGGTCGAGTCGCACGGCCACAAGGCCAACGTCCATCTCGCGCTCGAGGACGCGAGCGGCGATTCGGCGATCATCGAATACATCGACGGCAAGCCGGTCGTGCACCATGGCCGCGACTATCGCGTGATGACCAACGACCCGAGCTACGACCAGCAGCTTGCGCTTCTGAAGGGGCAGGATTTCTCGAATCCCTCGAGCGATACGCCACTGCCGGGCAACGTCAATCCGCGCGACCGCTTCCAGCGCGCCTCGTACTATCTGTCGATGGTCCCGACGCCGAAGAGCGAGCGCGAGGCGGTCGCGTCGGTGCTGGCGATCATGCGCAACGTATCGGTGCCGTTCGGCGCGCCCTACAAGAGTTTTGGAGTCTACAACACCGAATACCGCACCGTCTCCGACACCACCAACAAGCTCTATTTCTTCGAGCTGACGACGAGCCCGAACGTGATCTGGACCGATCTCAAGGGCCTCGACTTCCGTCTCGGCGCGGCGGTGCGCGTCCTCAGGCCCGACTCGATCAATCTCGTCGGCGACGTCACCCGCGACTATTCTCGGGCGCGCGCGCCCTACTGAAGGCTCAGCCGCGCTTCTCGCTGTCGAGATGCGCCATCGCCTGCGCCGGGTAACGATCGCCTTTGGCCGCGCCTTTGGGCACGGCGGCTTCGATCTCGGCGCAATCGAGCGCGGTGAGCAAAAGTCCGTCGGCGGCGATCGATTCGGCCCACTGGGCGCGCTTGCGGGCGCCGACCAGGGGCACGATGTCGGGGCCCTGCGCCATCACCCAGGCGACCGCCATCGCGGCGACGCTCGCGCCGCGGGCGGCGGCGATCTTTCGCAGGGCTTCAACGAGGGCGAGGTTGTGCGCGAGGTTGTCGCCGGAAAAGCGTGACGAGACGGTGCGAAAATCGCGCCCGCTCGACCGCTCCTTGGTCCAGTGGCCGGAGATCAGCCCCCGCGCCAGCACGCCATACGCGGTGATCCCGATGCCGAGTTCGCGGCAGGCGGGCAGGATGTCGGCCTCGATCAGCCGCACGACCAGCGAATATTCGATCTGGAGGTCGGCGATCGGATGGACCGCGGCGGCGCGGCGAATCGTGCCGGCGTTGACCTCGGAAAGCCCGATCGCGCGCACAAAGCCGGCCTTCACCATGTCCGCGATCGCCCCGACCGTGTCCTCGATCGGCACGGCGGGGTCGAGCCGCGCGGGACGGTAGATATCGACGTGGTCGACGCCGAGGCGCTTGAGCGAATAGGTGAGGAAGTTCTTCACCGCCTCCGGCCGCGCGTCGTACCCCACGAAGGCCATCGCGGGATCGCGCAGCGCGCCGAACTTCACGCTAAGCTGATAATCGTCGCGCCGGCGGCCCTTGAGCGCCTCGGCGATCAGCATCTCGTTGTGGCCTTGCCCGTAGAAGTCGCCGGTATCGATCAGCGTCGCGCCGCTGTCGAGCGCGGCGTGGAGGGTGGCGATGCTCTCGGCGCGGTCGGCGGGCCCGTAGAAGTCCGACATGCCCATGCAGCCGAGGCCGATGGCGCCGACTTCCGGTCCCGTCGCGCCCAATTTGCGCCTTTGCATTGTCGTCTCCTTGAAGGAGGACAAACGGCATCCTTGCCGCTGTTGAAGTGTCCCGCGTCCGGGCGCATTCTGCGCCAAAGGGCTCGCGAAGCAACCGGGCCTCCACATCGATTGCATCGGGAGAGATGGGCTCATGGACGCATCGCCTTCGACGAACCCCTACCTCGCCGGCAATTTCGCTCCCGTGCGCAGCGAGGACGACTTCGAACTCGAGGTCGTGGGCGCGTTTCCGACCGAGCTCAACGGCGTCTTCTACCGCAACGGACCGAATCCGCAGTTCGAGCCACGAGGCCGTTACCACTGGTTCGCCGGCGACGGCATGATCCACGCCTTCTTCGTCGAGGGCGGCAAGGTCGCCTATCGCAACCGCTATGTCCGGACGCCGAAATGGCAGGTCGAGCACGCGGCTGGCAGGGCGCTGTTCGGCGGGTTCGATCCGAGGGCTGCCGACCCGTCGGTCATGGGCAAGGACAGCGGCGTCGCCAACACCAACATCGTGTGGCACGCGGGCCACTTGCTGGCGCTCGAGGAGGGGCACAAGCCGTTCGAACTCGACCCCGCGAGCCTCGATTCCCGCGGCTACGTCGAGCCCTACGGAGGGCCGCGTCACCGCGCATCCCAAGATCGACCCCGAGACCGGCGAGATGGTGTGGTTCGGCTATTCGGTCGGCGACGGCTGGTTCACGAAAACCATGTCGTACGGCGTGACCGACGCGAAGGGCGAGGTCAGCGCGGCGCGACGATTTCGAGGCGCCGTTCTCGAGCATGGTGCATGACTTTCTGGTCACGCGCCGCCATGCGCTGTTTCCGATCCTGCCGCTGACCGGCGATCTCCAGCGCGCGATGCGCGGCGGCCCGGCTTTCGCCTGGGAGCCGGACAAGGGCATCACACGTCGGCGTGATGGCGCGCGACGCCGGCGTCGAGAGCATGCGCTGGTTCACGACCGAGGCCTGCTACGTCTTCCATCCGATGAACGCCTGGGAGGACGGCGACACGATTTCGCCGACGTGATGGAGTACCCGGCCGCGCCGTTGTTTCCGAACGCCGACGGTTCGACGCCCGAGCGAACGTCCGCACGGCTGGTGCGCTGGACCTTCGATCTCGCCGGCAGCGTCGAACGCGATCAAGAGGGAGCCGCTGGACGATCTGCCGGGCGAGTTTCCGCGCTTCGACGATCGGCGCTCGGGGCTTGAGCTACCGGCACGGCTGGTTCGCCGGACGCTCCGCTATGCATGAGGCGGGCGCGTTCGACTGCATCGCCCATGTCGATCTGAAGACGGGCAAGCGGACGACTTATGCATTCGCGCAAGGCGACGCGCCGGGCGAGCCGGTGTTCGCGCCCCGCACCGCCGATGCGCAGGAAGGCGACGGGTGGGTCCTCGCCGTCGTCTATCGCGGCGCGGAGGACCGCAGCGATTTCGTGGTCTTCGACGCCGAAGCGATCGAAGCGGGGCCGATCGGGATGGCGAGGTTGCCACGGCGGGTTCCGTTCGGCTTCCACGGGAACTGGCGGCCCGCATAAGGTGGAGTTAGCCCGTTTCTTTCGCGAACTCTTGACGGATCGCGGCCGACGCTCTATCTAGTGTTCATGTTTTGTTCTACGGAACGACGCCATGAACACGATGCACACCCCCAGAGTTTCCGATCGGCGCCATGAACCCGCGGCGATCGCCGAACGAATCCTGCCCGGCGAGCGGCGGCGCGGCCGCGGCGCCGCGACCAACGTCTCCGGGCGGTTCGAGATTCAGGCGCGCGAAACCTTCGATGACGGCTGGACGCGCGACGAGGCGCCGGAGCCGCTCGTCACCGAGGTGACATTCGAGAAGCCGAGGGCCGTCATCACCCGCAATGCGTCGCCCGACATTTCGTTCGACCGCTCGATCAACCCCTATCGCGGCTGCGAGCACGGCTGCTTCTACTGTTTCGCGCGGCCAACCCACGCCTATATGGGCCTGTCGGCGGGGCTCGATTTCGAGAGCAAGCTCTTCGCCAAGCAAGGCGTCGCGGCGGCGCTCGAACGCGAGCTGGCGGCGCCGAAATACAGCCCCGCTCCGATCGCGCTCGGGACCAACACCGACCCCTATCAACCGATCGAGCGGCAATATCTCATCACCCGCTCGGTGCTGGAGACGCTGCGCCGCACCCGCCACCCGGCGAGCATCGTGACGAAGTCGAACCTCGTGCTGCGTGACCTCGACATCTTGAGAGACATGGCGCGCGACGGGCTCGTCAAGGTGTTCCTGTCGGTGACGACGCTCGACCGCGCGCTGGCCCGCAAGATGGAGCCGCGCGCGCCCACTCCGGAAAAGCGGATCGAGGCGGTCGCCCGTCTTAACGACGCGGGCGTGCCGGCTGGCGTCATGATCGCCCCGGTCATTCCCGCAGTGAACGACGCCGAGATCGAGACGATCCTGACGCGAGCCTCCGCCGCGGGGGCGCGCGAGGCCGGCTATATTGTTCTGCGCCTGCCGCTCGAATTGCGCGACATGTTTCGCGAATGGCTGCAGGTCCATTTCCCCGACCGGCTCAAGCGTTCCGTATCGCTCGTGCAGTCGATGCGGGGCGGCAAGGACTACGAGGCCGAGTGGGGCCGGCGGATGGCGGGCTCCGGCCCCTACGCCTGGATGATCGGCCGACGTTTCGAGATGGCCGAAAAGCGGCTCGGATACAACGAGACTCAGGTCGGGCTGCGCACCGACCTCTTTGTCAAGCCGAGGCTTACGGCGAACGAGGCCGGGGCGCAGCTGACTCTGTTCTGACCCCCCGTAGGCGCGCTCGCCGATGGCGCCGACGTGCTCGCGAGCGCAGCTACGCGCAGCTACATGGTCCAGTAGGGACCGACGCCGTAGTAATCGTGGATCCGGTTTTCATAGGACCGGTCGCCCCATGCCGGTTCCTGGTCGACCTCATAGGCGGGCGCGCCTTCGAGCTGGCGCTTGTCGAGATTGACGACATAGCCGCCCTTCTCGGTGTCGTAGTGCATGATCGACCAGGGCAACGGATGGTACTGGTTGCCCATCCCCAAAAACCCGCCAAACGACAGGATCGCGTAGGCGACCTTGCCGGTCGGCTTGTCGATCATCAGGTCGTGGATCGACCCCAGCTCCTCGCCGGCGGCGTTGTAAACGTATGTTCCCTGCACCTTGTCCGACGCGATCAGGTTGCCTGTTTCCTGAACAGCTTCCATATCCAGTCTCCTCGTTTGGGTGGCCTCCCTGGCTCGGCGGTCAACGCGGCCGGCGCTTGGGCTGTTCCGGCCAAGCGGCAGATAAACGTGGGCGACGAACCAACGCCGCCTGTCGCGCTATGCGTTTCCCCGCCGCGGCGGCTCGCGTAAGACGCCCGATGTCCTCAGGATCCGACCGTCCTAATGCCCCGCTTCAAGCTGACCCTCGAATATGACGGCGCGCCGTTCGTCGGCTGGCAGCGGCAGGCGAACGGCGTCTCGGTCCAGCAGGTCCTGGAGGAGGCCGTCTTCGCCATGACCGGCGAGGAGAGGGTTGTCCACGGCGCGGGGCGCACCGACGCCGGCGTCCATGCGACCGGGCAGGTCGCCCATGTCGATCTCGAGCGCGAATGGGCGCCGTTCCGGCTGAGCGAGGGGCTCAACGCCTGTTGCACGCCCCACCCCGTGGCGGTCATCGGCGTCGAGCCGGTCGCGGACGATTTCGACGCGCGCCATTCCGCCAGGGCGCGCCATTACCTCTACCGGGTCGTCAACCGCCGGGCGCCGCTGACCTTCGAACGCGGCCGAGCGTGGCGAGTGAAGCCAAAACTCGAGGCGGACGCGATGCGCGAAGCGGCCCGGGTCCTCCTCGGCCGGCACGACTTCACCACCTTCCGCGACGTCCAGTGCCAGGCGAAATCGCCGATCCGCACCCTCGACCGTCTCGACGTCGTCCGCGACGGCGACGCGATTACGTTCGATGTCGGCGCGCTGTCGTTCCTGCACCGGCAGGTGCGGTCGATGGTAGGATCGCTGATCGACGTCGGGACGGGACGCTGGACCTGCGCCGAGCTGAAGGCCGCGCTCGACGCCGCCGACCGCAGCCGCTGCGGCCAGGTGGCTCCGGCGCACGGACTCTACCCTGACGCGCGTGGACTATTGAACGTGCGGCTACCGTCGATCAAAAGTCGTTGTTCGCGGCGTCCTCGTCCTTGGTCTCGTATTTCATGATCAGCGGCGCCTGGGCGAGGGCGAACAGGACCGTCAGCGGCAGGAATCCAAAGGTCTTGAACTTCACCCAGAGATCGGTCGTCTGCGTTCGCCAGACGATCTCGTTCACGACCGCGAGCGCGATGAAGAAGAACGCCCAGCGCCAGGTAAGAAGCCGCCAGCCCTCCTCGGTCACCTGCAGCGCACCATCGAACAGCACCTTCAGGATCGGCCGCTTCAGCGCGAGCCCCACGAACAGCGCCGCCGCGAACAGAAGGTAAAGCGCGGTCGGCTTGATCTTGATCAGCGTCTCATCGTGGAAGAACAGCGTCAGCGAGCCGAAGATCAGCACCACGACGGCGGTAACGAGCGGCATGATGGGGATTCGCTTCAGCACGGCGTAGGACACCGCGAGCGTGACGAGCACACTCGCCATCAGCACACCGGTCGCCACATAGATGTTGAAGCGCCCGTAGGCCGCGAAGAACAGCGCCAGCGGCCCGAGCTCCAGCAACAGCTTGACGACCGGATTCAGGGCCTTGCGGGGCGGCGGGGCAGTCCTCTCGGTCGTTTTTGTCTCCGTCATCGCTCCGTTCCCGTGTGATCGAGCCCGGCGATCGCCTCCGCGAAGTCGCGGGCGGCGAACGGTTCGAGGTCGTCGATTCCCTCGCCGACGCCGATGTAATGCACCGGCAGCGCGAACTTGTCGGCGATCGCGACCAGAATGCCGCCGCGCGCGGTCCCGTCGAGCTTGGTCATGACGAGGCCGGTTACCCCCGCGGTGCGGCCGAAGATCTCGACCTGGTTCAGCGCGTTCTGCCCGACGGTGGCGTCGAGCACCAGCAGCACAGCGTGGGGCGCCTCCGGCTCGACCTTCTTCATCACCCGGATGATCTTTTCCAGTTCGCCCATGAGCTCGACCCGGTTCTGAAGGCGTCCGGCGGTGTCCATCAGCACGACGTCGGCGTTGAGCTCGCGGGCGCGGGTGAGGGCGTCAAAGGCGAGACCCGCCGCGTCGGCGCCCTGCTCGCGCTCGACGAGATCAGACCCGGTGCGGCGCGCCCAGACGCGCGCCTGCTCGATCGCCGCGGCGCGGAACGTGTCGCCAGCCGCCAGGACGATCGTCTTGCCTTCGCCGCGGAGCTGCGCGGCGAGCTTTCCGATGGTCGTCGTCTTGCCGGAGCCGTTGACGCCGACCACCAGAATGACGAACGGCCGCTTCGATGGATCGATGACGAGCGGGCGGGCGACAGGCGCGAGCGCGCGTTCGACCTCGTCCGCCAGCACCGCTCTCACCGCGTCGGCGTCGATTCCCTTCTCGAAGCGCCCGCGCCCGATCGCCTCGCGGATGCGGGTGGCGGCCGGGAGACCGAGGTCGGCCTGGATCAGGATGTCCTCGAGGTCGTCGAGCGAGTCGGCGTCGAGCTTGCGCTTGGCGAAGACTTCCGCGATGCCGCGGCCGATGGTGTTGGACGACAGCGACAGACCAGAGCGCAGGCGTTGGAACCACGTCCGTTTCGGCGCGGGCGCAGGCTCGGGCGGCGCCTCGATTGCAGGCAGCGCCTCAACCGCAACCAGGGGCGCTTCCGGCTCAGCCACGGTCTCGGAGGCCGGGTGAGCGGCGTCGCCGCCGAGCAGGCGGCGGATTAAACTCGGCGACGGCTCGGATTCCGGCAAGGCCTCCGCCGCGGGTAGAGGCTCCGGCTCGGACAAGACGGCGGGCGCAGGCTGCGGCTCGGGCTCGAGCGATACGTCGGCCGCACTCGGCTCGGGAAAGGTCGCAAGCGGGGCGGTTTCCTGTTCAGGCGCCGTCTCCAGGACCGGATGAGCGGCGCCGCCGCCGAACAGGCGGCGGATGAAGCCGCGCTTCTCTGTCTTGTCGCCGTCTTCGCTCAACGCTCTTTGGTCCTTTTTGGCTGAGGTCGCAGACCCCACCGCCGGCCTTCGGCCGGTTCCCCTGCCCGAGTCCGGGGGAATAGGCGACGGTCCACCGACACAATCCTCCGCCTCTGAAACAGGGGCCAGCGTCAGCGGATGGGGCGGCCGCCTTGCGCTCGGCCGATCGTTCTTGTCATCGCCCCTATGCGGGCGGGGCGTCTCTGGCTACCTATGTCCTCATGACGCCCGAAGAAACAAGAGCGCGGCTGCTCTATCGCGACGGATTGATGCTCGTTCTGGACAAGCCGGCGGGCGTGGCGGTCCATCGCGGCCCCAAGGGCGGGGCGAGTCTCGAAGACGATTTCGAGGCCTTGCGTTTCGGATTGCCAAGAAATCCGGCCCTCGCCCACCGTCTCGACCGCGACACGGCCGGTTGTCTGGTGCTCGGGCGCCACCACAAGGCGCTGGAGAAGCTCGGACTTCTCTTCAAGCAGGGCAAGATCGCCAAAACCTACTGGGCGGTGGTGGCGGGCGCGCCGGAGGCGGAGGCCGGGTCGATCGACCTGGCGCTCGGCCGGCTCGACGACAAGCGCGGCTGGTGGATGAAGGTTGATCCGGACGGCCAGCCGGCGCTGACCCTGTGGCGCGTCAGGGCACGTGGCGTCTGGCGGGGCGCGCCGATCGCCTTTCTGGAGCTGGAGCCCAAAACCGGGCGCACCCATCAATTGCGCGTCCATTGCGCTTCGCAGGGCTGGCCGATTCTCGGCGATTCCGTTTATGGGGAGCGCGCGGACGCGCCCATGCAGTTGCTCGCCCGCAAGATCGTGGTCCCGCTCTCCAAATCCGGGCCCCCGATCGAGGTCGAGGCGCCCGTCCCGCCCCATATGCGGGGCGCCCTTGCCGCGTGCGGGTTTGTGGACGGGGAGGCGGAGACGGGTCGTTGAGTCGTTGACCGCCCTACAGCGGCGATGATTGTGCGGCGCAGCGGATTATGAAAGGCTGCAACGACCTGCGAGGAGTTCTCCAAAGCCCATGTCCATCCGCGCCGCGATCCATCACCTGACCCACTATCGATACGACCGGCCGGTGTCGCTGGGTCCGCAGATTATAAGGCTCCGGCCCGCGCCACACAGCCGCACCCGCGTCATCTCGCACTCTCTCAAGGTGTCGCCGGCCGGGCATTTCGTGAACCACCAGCAGGACCTGTACGGCAACTGGCTCGCCCGCTATGTCTTCCCGGAGCTCGTCACCGAGTTCAAGATCGAGGTCGACGTCGTCGCCGACATGACGGTCTACAACCCGTTCGATTTCTTCGTCGAGGAGGCCGCCGAGCACTGGCCGTTCGACTACGGCGAGGACCTCAAGCCCGACCTCGTCATCTACCGCACGCCCGAGCCCGCCGGCCCGCGTCTTGAGGATTTTCTCAAAAACCTCGACCGGTCGCAGACGCGCACCGTCGACTTCGTCGTCGATCTCAACCGCCAGCTGTCGCATCAGATCAAATACCTGATCCGCATGGAGCCGGGCGTCCAGACGCCGGAGGAGACGTTCGCGCTCGGCTCGGGCTCGTGCCGCGATTCGAGCTGGCTTCTGGTCCAGATCCTGCGCAATCTCGGGTTCGCGGCCCGCTTCGTCTCGGGCTATCTCATCCAGCTCAAGCCCGATCTCGTCGCCCTCGACGGGCCGCCGGGCACCGACCACGACTTCACCGACCTGCACGCCTGGGCAGAGGTGTATCTGCCGGGCGCCGGCTGGATCGGCCTCGACCCGACATCGGGCCTTCTGGCCGGCGAAAGCCACATTCCGCTCGCGGCGACGCCTCACTACCGCAACGCGGCGCCGATCAGCGGGCTCGCCAGCTTCGCCAATGTCGACTTCGCCTTCGACATGAAAGTCGAGCGCGTGTCAGAGCATCCGCGCATCACAAAACCCTTCTCCGAGGCGTCGTGGGACGCGCTCGACCGGCTCGGAGACGAGGTGGACCGGATTCTTCAGGCCGAGGATGTCCGCCTGACGATGGGCGGGGAGCCCACGTTCGTTTCGATCGACGATTACGAATCGGCCGAATGGAACACCGACGCGGTTGGGCCGACCAAGCGGACGCTGGCCGACGAGCTCGTCCGCCGCCTGCGCGACCGGTTCGCGCCGGGCGGATTTCTTCATTACGGGCAGGGCAAATGGTACCCGGGCGAGACGTTGCCGCGATGGACCTTCTCGCTCTACTGGCGCCGCGACGGCAAGCCGGTCTGGCGCGACGCCGCCCTGATCGCGCCGGAGCGCCGCGACACCGGCGCCGGCAAGGAACAGGCGAAGGCGCTGCTCGCGGGTATCGCGACCGAGCTTGGGGTCGGGCAGGATTACATCGCCCCGGCCTACGAGGATCCGGCCGAGTGGATCGTCAAGGAAGGCAACCTTCCCGAAAACGTCACGCCCGAGAACTCGAAGCTGAAGGACCCGGAAGAGCGCCAGCGCATCGCGCGGGTCTTTGCCCGCGGCCTCACCGAACCGTCCGGCTTCGTCCTGCCGATCCAGCGCTGGCAGGCGCAGGCGAGCGGAACGCACTGGCGCAGCGAGAAATGGAAGACGCGACGCGGCATGCTTTATCTGGTGCCGGGCGACAGCCCGGTCGGCTACCGCCTGCCGCTCGGGACCCTGCCTTACGTGCCGCCGGCCTCGTTCCCCTACGTCTTCGAGGCAGATCCGACCGAGCCGCGAGGGCCTCTGCCGGACGTTCCGGCTGCGCCTCGGGGACGCGCGCAGCAGAAGGCCTCCTTCGCGGCGCCGAAGTCGGGGGCGGCCGCGCAGGAGCGCGTCGAGCAAACGCTCGGCGACATCAGCGGCGCCGTGCGCACAGCGATATCGGTCGAAGCGCGCGACGGGCGCCTTTGCGTGTTCATGCCGCCGGTCGAGCGGTTGGAGGACTATCTCGAGCTGATCGCCGCGGTCGAGACGGCGGCGGAAGACCTCGGGCTGCCGCTCCATATCGAGGGCTACCCACCGCCGGTCGATCCGCGGCTCAACGTGATCCGCGTCGCGCCCGATCCCGGCGTGATCGAGGTCAACATTCATCCCGCCCAGAGCTGGCGCGAATGCGTGACCCACACCCAGGCGCTCTACGAGGAGGCGCGGCAGTCGCGTCTCGGCGCCGACAAATTCATGATCGACGGCAAGCATTCGGGCACCGGCGGGGGCAATCATGTCGTGGTCGGCGGGGCGACCGCGCTCGACAGCCCGTTCCTGCGCCGGCCGGACCTCCTGAAGAGCCTGGTGACCTACTGGCTCCGGCGACCAAGCCTCAGCTACCTGTTCTCGGGCCTGTTCATCGGTCCGACCAGCCAGGCGCCGCGCATCGACGAGGCGCGTCACGACAGCCTCTACGAACTCGAGATTGCCCTCGCCCAGATTCCGAAGCCGGGCGACGGCGCCGCGCCGCCGCCGTGGCTCCTCGACCGTCTCATGCGTAACATTTTGACCGACGTCACCGGCAACACGCATCGGGCCGAGATCTGCATCGATAAGCTCTATTCGCCCGATGGTCCGACCGGGCGCTTGGGTCTGGTCGAGTTCCGCGGCTTCGAGATGCCGCCGGACCCGCGCATGAGCCTCGCACAGCAGTTACTCGTCCGCGCCATTCTTGCGCGGCTATGGCGCTCGCCGGTCGACGGGGCGCTGCCGCGCTGGGGTTCGTCGCTGCACGACCGGTTCATGCTCGGCCACTACGTCTGGGAAGATTTTCTCGACGTGCTCGCCGACCTGAAGTCGCATGGCTTCGACCTCCGTTCCGACTGGTACGAGGCGCAGGCCGAGTTCCGCTTCCCGTTCTGCGGCGAGGTCGAATACGACGGGGCGCAGCTCGAAATCCGGCAGGCGCTCGAGCCGTGGCACGTGCTCGGCGAGACCGGCGCCATCGGCGGCACAGCCCGCTACACCGACAGCTCGACCGAACGACTGCAGGTGAAGCTGACGACCGCCGACCCGGCGCGCTATGTCGTCACCTGCAACCGGCGGCGCGTTCCCTTGCGCCAGACGGCGACCGAGGGCGTCTCGGTCGCTGCGGTTCGCTTCAAGGCGTGGCAACCGGCGATGGCCATGCATCCGGTCGTGCCGGTCCATGCGCCGCTCGTCTTCGACATCTTCGACAGCTGGAGCGGACGCGCGCTCGGCGGCTGCGTCTACCACGTCGCTCATCCCGGAGGCCGCAACTACGACACGTTCCCGGTCAACAGCAACGAGGCCGAGGCGCGCCGGCTCGCCCGGTTTGAGCCGCGCGGCCATTCGCCCGGCCTCTACGAGCCGCCGCCCGAGGCTCCCCATCCGGAGTTCCCGCTGACGCTCGACCTGCGCCGGCCGGCCGGGAGCTAGGTCAGCTCCATCCGCACGACCTTCGCCTTGCGGACGACGCCATCCGGAGGCGCCGTGTGGCCGCCGTCGGTCGTGACGAACAGAACCCGATCCTCTTCGCCCGGCGCGCGGCTCCAGGCGGCGCTCGACGGACCGGCCAGCATCGGGTCGAACGGATCGCCGGCGATCGGACGCAGGGGCGGCCCGTCGGGCGCGAGCGGCGCGCGGTCAATCCGATTTTCGCGATGCACGGTGAGGTAGGCGACGCCGCGCCGATCGTCGATGCAGAAATCGTCGTACATGCCCCCGCCGCAGAGCCGTTCGGGCTCTCCCTCCGGCTCCAAGCGAGCCGGGTCGATCGCCACGCGCATGAAAAGCTTCTGCCCGGTCGTTGTGTAGTAGACGTGGTTGGTCTCGGCGGAGTAGCGCAAGCCATTGATCCCCGGCTGAGGCGGCGGCGGGAGCGTATCGGGCGTATGAGCCATGCTCCCGTGCTTCAGCCAAAGTCGCGCCTCGACGCCTGCGCCCGGACCGAGGTCGACTCGCCAGATCGCCCCGCCGAAGGTGTCGGCGGCGAGCAGGGTCGTTGGAGAGAGCGCACAGCAACCGTTGAGGCCCAGCACCGCCGGGGGGAAGGCGAGAATCCGTTCGGGCTTGACCGGCTCGCCCGGAGACCAGCCTCGCAGGTTGAGCGTGTAGGCGTAATTGTCATGGGTCGTGTAGACGTTGCCGGCCAGGACGACGAAAAGGTCGGACTTGAGTTCAGCGACGCCGCCGACGAGCGCGTCGAAAGCATGGAGAAGGAGAGGCTCGACCTCCGCGCCTGCTCGGGGCGGCGGCGTGCAGTAGAGCTCCTTGCGGTTCGCCACCGTGACGAGAATCGAGTTGTCGTGACGGACAGCGAGATTCTCGAGAAAGAAATGCTCTGGGAAATCGGCGGCTATGGTCAGTCGTGCTTGGTGCGCAGCGACAATCAGGATGAGAATCGCGCGACAATCAGGATGAGAATGCGCCGCCGCGGGGGTGACGAAGGAAGGGCGTAGCCCGACCGTAGATACCCCCGCGGCGGCGGCGAGCGCCCGAGTGGGCTCGTCTGGCGGTAATGGCGGCTGGAATAGGGATCGGCCTTCTCTGTCGAGAGGACCGACTTTTTGCCCGGCCGACACGTCACCGATCGTCAGATGAGGCTATTCATGACCTTGCGTCGCAACCATTCGCCGGCGATTGCCGGCGCGAAGGCCGGATTCAGCACGGCAACCGCCTATCGGTTCGAAACGGATCCCCGGCTTCCCGGCCAGAAGAAGGCGCGTCGAGAACGACGCCGAGCCGACCCCTTCGCCGATATCTGGGACCATGAAGTCGTGCCGATGTTGAAGGCCGCACCCGGACTGAGACCGATCGCTGTCTTCGAAGAACTCTGCCGCCGCCATCCCGATCTGAGCGCCGGAACGCGGCGAACCCTCGAGCGCCGCGTCCGGGTCTGGCGGGCGGTGAACGGCCCGGATCGGGAGGTCATCTTTCGCCAGGAGCATCCGCCGGGGCGGATGGGCCTGTCGGACTTCACCGAGGTGGCCGATCTCGGCGTCACCGTCGCCGGCCAGGTCCTCGATTGCCGTCTCTATCACTTCCGTCTGCCCTTCTCGGGCTTCGAGCACGCCCATGTCGTGCTCGGCGGCGAAAGCTTTGTCGCGCTGGCGGAAGGGCTGCAGAACGCCCTGTGGGCGCTGGGCGGCGTTCCCGAGCAACATCGCAGCGACAGTCTCTCGGCGGCCTTCCGCAATCTCGACGCCGACGCCAGGGAGGATTTGACGAAGCGCTACGAGGCGTTCTGCGCCCATTACGGCATGACGCCGACCCGCAACAATCCCGGCGTCAGCCACGAGAACGGCTCGATCGAGAGCGCCCATGGCCATCTCAAGAGAGCGCTGGCCGACGCCCTGTTGCTGCGCGCCTCGCGCGACTTCGACGACCTCCCCGCGTGGCGGAGCTTCGTCGACGACATCGTCGGTCGCGGCAACGCCCGCAACGCCAGGCGCATCGATCAGGAGCGTGCGGCGCTGAAGGAACTGCCGGATCGCAAGACCGCCGACTACGAGGAGGTCAACGTCGACGTCACCAGTTCCAGCGCCTTCACGCTGCGCAAGGTGTTCTACTCGGTTCCCTCGCGGCTGATCGGCCACCGGCTGCGGGTGCGTCTCTATGACGATCGCCTGGAATGCTTTCAGGGCTCGACGCCCATCGTCACCCTGCGGCGCGGCCGGCCCCAGCCCAACGGCAAGCATGGCCATGTCGTCGACTATCGTCACGTCATCCATTCCCTGCGCCGCAAGCCTATGGCGCTGCTCAATCTGGTCTATCGCGACCAGCTCTTCCCCCGCCGAGCCTTCGCCCTGGCGTTCGAGGCCTTGCTCGCCACTCTCGGCGAGAGACCCGCTTGCCGCGCCATGGTCGGGATCCTCGCGCTCGCCCACGAACGCGCCTGCGAGGCGGACCTCGCCGTCGCGCTGCAAGCGGCTCTCGACGACGGCGTCCTTCCCGACCTCGCCGCGCTGATCGAGCGCTTCCGGCCGAAGGAGGCCGCATTGCCCGTCGTCGTCGTCAGCCTGCCTTCCCTCGCCATCTACGATCAGATCGCGACAAGCGTTGGAGACGCGGCATGAAGGCGACCGACAAGATCGACGCCGCCCGCATCGACCTGCTGCTCGGCGAGTTGCGCCTGCCCGGAATCAAACTGATCTGGGCCGCCCTGGCGGCAACCGCCGACAAGGAAGGCTGGCCCGCCGCCCGGTTCCTGGCGGCCCTCGCCGAACAGGAGATGGTGGAGCGAAACCGACGCCGCTTCGAACGGCATCTGGAGGAAGCGCGATTGCCGCCGGGAAAGACCCTCGACACGTTCGACTTCACCGCTGTGCCGATGATCTCGAAGGCGCAGGTGCAGGCGCTCGCGGCCGGCGACGCCTGGATCGAAAGGGGAGCCAATCTTTTGTGCTTCGGGCCGCCCGGCGCCGGGAAGTCCCATCTTGCGGCGGCGCTCGGTTTGGCATTGATCGAAAAGGGTTGGCGCGTTCTGTTCGCCCGGACCACCGACCTCGTGCAAAAGCTTCAGATCGCGCGTCGCGATCTCGCCCTCGAATCCGCAATCGCCAAGCTCGACAAATATCATCTTCTGATCCTCGACGATCTCGCCTACGTCACCAAGGACCAGGCGGAGACGAGCGTCCTGTTCGAACTGATCAGCGCGCGATACGAGCGCCGATCCCTGCTCATCACCGCCAACCAGCCCTTCGGCGAATGGGGAAAAGTCTTCTCCGACCCGAGTCTTTCATGACGCCTCCTTCCTCGAACGCCTCATGCGCTGGACGTGCGCGCGAAGGCGGTCGATTTGTTCATCCGACAGGTCGATTTGCCAAGGTTGGCCCTTGGCGAGTTGATGACCGACGAGAAGTCCGCGGGCGAGATAGTCGAAGATCGTTTGTGGCGTGACCCCGAGCGCCGTCGCGGCGCCCTGGACGGACCATCGACCGTCGGTCCAGCGTGGCGGATTGGCTTCGACTCCGTTGATCTTCACGGTCGGGATGCTCCACCGGTCGCGGAGAGCCCAGACATTCCCTCCCGTGAAAGCGCCGCCGCGAGCGGTGAGGAAACCCTCCTGATTGAGGACGGTCGCGACCTCCTTGTCCATGGCGCCGGCGGCGTTGAGGGCGGCGATCCGGCGGCGCAAGCCATCGAGATCGGCCGTGTCGCGATAGGCGCGTACCCGACGCACGATGGCATGCTCGCTGGTCGCGCCGGTCTGCCATACGATCTTGAGCCAGACCCGCCCGGGCAACCGCGACTGGTCGATGACCACCTCGCGAATGACGAACCGCAGGATGCGCTTTCGGTCCATCGCGGTCGTCGTCGGGGCGCGCCAGATCTGCGGCAGATTCTCGCCGAGCGCCTGCAGCGCCTCGCGATCCTCTTCCTCGAGCGCAAGCGGCTCCTCGGCACGCCAGCGCGCGTGCTCCTGATCGATCGTCTCGAGGGCGCGCAGCTTCTCCTCCCAGGCGCGTTCGAGGGAACGCGCCACGAGACGGTTCTCAGGTTCGACGGCATCGTATTGGCGACGCGCCCGCTCCGCCTCGTAACGCGCGCGTTCGCGACGCAGCGCCCATTGCCGCTCGAGCTGGCGGGTCTCTTCCTCCAATTGTCCGACGGCCGCCAGCGCGATCGCGATCTGGTCAGGAGCGAGCGCATCGAGAAGAGCGCCTTCCACCAACGCGTCGATCGGCAGCGCCCGCGCCTCCTGGCACAAAGCCGCGCTCCGCTGGTCACGGTCGAAACGGCAGCAATAGACGGGGTAGTCCCCATCCGGGCCAGTGTAGCGCAGGCTCATTCGCCGGCCGCAACGCCCGCACAGGGCCACGCCCTGGAGCAACGCCACGCCCTTGCGGGGAGCGCCGATATGTCCCGCCTCGTATCGATTGGCGTTGCCGGCCAGTCGCCGCTGGTTGGCCATGTACTCCTCCCAGCTGATGTAACCCGGATGGGCGGCCCGGAGGCAGACCGGCCAATCCTTTATCGCCACCTTGACCGTCGCCTGGCCTGCGCCTGGCCGGCGCCGGCTTGGCTCCACTCGCCGGCGGCCATAGACATACGCCCCAGCATAGGCCGGATTCTGAAGAATGCTGCGAACCCGCGCGCTGTCGGCTTCCCGCCAGACGATGTCGTGCGGGCTCGGCCCGAGGAGAGGACGGACGGGCAGCGGCAGCCCGTGGGCGCGCAGGAAGCGCATCACGGCTCGAGCGGTGTGCAATTCCTGGAACTTCGCGAAGACCAGCTCGATGCGCGCCCTCACCTCTTCATCGGGGTTGAGAATGATCGCGCCTGCCCGATCCAGGGCGAGCCCAGCCGGAACGGGCAAACGGAGCTCGCCCCGCGCCGCCTTCTGACGTTCGCCCTGATGCAGCCGCACGCGGATCTGATGCAGTTCGGCCTCGCTCATGATTCCGGACAACCCGAGCAGCAAGCGATCGTGATAGGCGCGGGGATCATAGAGGCGCTCGCCGTCGGCGATCAGAACGCCGAAGACGGAGCAGAGTTCGAGCAGTTGATGCCAGTCGCGGTTGTTGCGCGCCAGACGGGAGGCGTCGAGGCTGACCACGAGACCGGCGTTGCCCAGGCCGATCTCGGCGATCAGCTTCTGGAACCCATGCCGCTCGGCGCCACCCGCGCCCGACTTCCCCAGATCCTCGTCGATGACCTGAATGCGCTCCCCTGGCCACCCCAGCGCAGCCGCTCGGTCGACCAGACGATACTGCAGTTCGGTGCTCTCCTGGTGCTGCCGCACCTGATTCACCGACGACTGCCGCACATAAATGTAGGCCAGCTTCGCCCGGTGCGCCGTCGTGACCCGCTCGTCATCGAAGGACGCGGTCATCAGCATGGACGTCCTCCCCCCTTGAGGCGTCTTCCATTTGCCGATGACGGCGCAGGAGTTGGGCCAGCGCCTGTGCGAACTGCGCTCGCGCCTCCTCCGACAGGTTTGGCCATAGCCGGGGGCAAACATTGGAAGGCGGGTTGGACGCAGGAAACGGACTCGACGGCGACAGAGACGCTACGCGACGCGGAAGACCTTGAAGAGTCATCGCGAATCACCTCCTCGGCGAGGAGGGAGAGCGTCGCTCTCAAATGGCGCGCCAATGGGGTGAGGGTGCGAACGCTGACCCGAGGCGCCTCGGCCGGCGATCGCTCAGCCTCCGCCGACGCTCGTGCCAGATCCGTAGCAGCGATCCGGATCGAACGGCGCCGCCCGTCCGCGAGCGCGACGACAACAAAACCGGGACCTCGCCCCGACCGCTCCGGCAAGACCGTAAACCGTTGGCCAAAAAGCGAATGCTTCGGATCGGTGACCGTAACGTCGCTCACCATCCGTTCGAGGACTGGGGTATCCTGTGATTCTTGGCGACCAAGCCATGACGCTCGCCGCCGTCGATCGTATCGTGCACCACGCCACGATCCTCGAAATGAACGTCGACAGCTATCGTCGCAAGGAAGCCGTCGAAAAAGCCCGCGGAGCCGGACGCCCGCCGACGCGCGCGACAATTAAAGGATCGTCCTGACTGTCGCGCCGCGACAATCAGAGCTCTCGCCAAAAAGCGCTTGCGTTATCGTCGCGCCGCGACAATCATCACCGCGCCGCGACCGCCAAAATGGCCATCCTGACCGTCGCCGCCTTCCCATCCAGATTGTCGCGCTACACGCTTGGCTCGTGTCGGGCATGCTGACGCTCCCCTGGTGCAATGTTCGCCGATGCCGAACTCCGCGCGGCGAGGGGCTACTGGTCGAGCCCGACGGCGTTCGCCGGCACGTCAAAGGCGTTGAGCGTCGCGCTGACCATGGTGAACCAGCCGATCAGGACCGTGACATCCACGACGCCCGCGTCGCCGATGAGGGCGTTGGCGCGCCGATAGAGGCCGAGTGGAACGATTCCCGGGGCGAGCAGCGCGGAGGCAAGTTGGTAAACGATCTCTTCACGAGGGTCGGCGAAGGCGACCGGCAGGCCGGCGATCATCCGTTCAACGTGCTCGGCGGACAGACGCCCCTGCTCCTCACCAATCTTCTCATGCTCATAGGTTGCGTAGGCGCTCATCCAGCGCGCGGTCGTCAGACACGTGACGATCTCGATCTCGCCCTTGGTCAAGGTCGAGCGCTTCTGGAAATAGGCGCCGATCGGCACGATCGTCTTCGACAGCTCGGGATTGGCCAGCCAGATCCTGTGCGGCCCGGGAACCAGCCCTCGAAGACCTTTCGTGAAATCGTAGGCGTCTTTCATGGTGGACGACATGCGATCGACCGGCATTTCCCGGTACCGGCCGAAAGAGCCGAAGTCGGACGACTCAGACATGTCTTTGGCCCTCCTATCCCGATGCGGGTCGCGAGGCGTGCATCGTTAGCGGGTTTTTCGGTATTTCTTGCGGCCTCGTTTGGAACTCTTCATGGCCTCCCTTGGGCGTCGCCAAGGCGCCGTCCGAGCGCGGCTCCGCTTCGTCCAAACGACGGCTGCCCTATTCGGCTCGCATCGCCAATTCGTCGCCGACGTAGCACGCCGCCACGCTGACGAGGCCGTGGGCGATCGAGCCGAACGCGCTCATCCGCCGGCGCTGCGCGGAACCAGGGTCGCAAGGCTTTCTTTCTGCCGCCCTTGGCCATCGAAATTATCGAGCCGGAGCCAGCGCTCGAAGGCGCTCTTGCGCGCCGGCCATTCGCTGTCGAGCATGGCGTACCAGGCGGTGTCGCGGTTGCGGCCCTTGACGATCATGTGCTGGCGGAACACGCCCTCGAAGGAAAACCCGAGGCGCTCCGCGGCGCGGCGCGAGGGCGCGTTCAGGGCGTTGCACTTCCATTCGTAGCGCCGGACGCCGAGCGTGTCGAAGACGTAGGTGGCGAAAAGGTACTGCGCCTCGGTCGCGCCAGGCGTACGCTGCAGCGCCGGCGTGTACATGACGTTGCCGACCTCGACGACGCGGTTCGCGGCGTCGAATCGCATCAGCGTCTGGTAGCCGAGCGCGCGCCCGGAAGCGTTGTCGATCACGGCGAAGAACCGCGGATCCTCGGAGCGCGACTTTGTTTCGAGGCTCGAGCGGAAGTCCTGAAGGTTGGCGTAGGGACCGTCGAAGAGATAGGTCCAGACGCGCTCCCGGTCCTCGTCTCCGTTCGAGCCGTCATAAAGCGAGACCGCGTGCTTGCGGGCGTCGAGCGGCGTCAGCGTGACCCGGCGCCCGGCGAGCGTCACGGGCTGGGGACGCGGGGCGGAGTAGGCGTCGACCTCGGAGCCGATGGGCCATGAGGTCGTGTCGCGCTCCGGGCTCGGATTCAAACTATTGCTCATTGATGTCCGTCTTTGAAAAATCGTCGCCCTTGAAGAGGAGCGTCGCGCCATGAACCTTGGCGCAGGCATAGCTCAAGCAATCCGCGAAATTCAATCGGGCGGGATGGTGGCCCTTGCCGAAGGTCTCATAACACGCGACGGCGGCGATGCCGATCGCGCCGGTGACCTCGATTTCCGCGATCCCAGCCTCGTCAAGGAACCGATCGAATTGGGCCTCGGCCGTCCCCGGCGAGAAATCCAATCTGCGGCTCAAGACGATGCAAGTTTCCAGACGAACGACTGGCGACGTAATCCGGCTGTTGGCCGATTCGATCGCCTTGATGAAACGATCCCGGTCGGGTTCGTTCGTGAGAACCGCGACGAACGCCGACGTGTCAATGAAAATCACTGCCCCCAAAGGTCGTCGATCTCTTCCTTCGTCACATCGCGGCGGTTTGGCCCCGCCATCGCGACGGTCTCATCAGCGAGCGCCTCCAGGCGCTCGATGAGCGGTCGCTTGTCACGCTCGCGTTTCAACTCGGCCTTGAGCGCGTGCGCGATGGCTTCCGTCATGTTGGTTCCGCGGAGGCGGGCGAGCCTGCGTGCGAGGTCGGCCACTTCAGGATCGCGAATGCTGATGCCCATCACGCCCTCCGTATATACACGAGCAGAACGTCAGTATATACGGATTGCCGATCTCGTCAATGATTGTCCCTTGGGACGCCCATCGTTTGCGCGAGCCGCTGGTAGGCGACCGCGGGCTTCAGCACCATGCCTTCGTCGAACTGCGCCACCATCTCCCGCTGGATCTGCTGCCACGGCGTCTGGCTCTTTGGATAGGCGTAGCCGCCGTGTTTCTGCAGCTCGGCGCGGCGAAGGTTCAGTTCGTCGTCGGAGATGAGGATGTTGGCCTGGCGCTTCCCGAGGTCGATCCGCACACGGTCGCCGGTCTTGATCAGCGCCAACCCTCCTCCCGCCGCCGCCTCGGGCGACGCGTTGAGGATCGAGGGCGACCCCGACGTGCCCGACTGGCGCCCGTCGCCGATGCAAGGAAGCTCGTGGACGCCCTTTTTGATCAGCGCCGCGGGCGGCTGCATGTTCACGACTTCCGCTCCGCCCGGGTAGCCGATTGGCCCCGTCCCCCGGATGAACAGGATGCAATGCTCGTCGATGGCGAGCGACGGATCGTCGATGCGGTGATGGTAGTCCTCGGGCCCGTCGAACACGATCGCGCGTCCCTCGAAAGCCTCGGGGTCGTCAGGGTTCGAAAGGAAGCGCTTGCGGAACTCGTCGTCGATCACGCTCGTCTTCATGATCGCGTCGTCGAACAGATTGCCCCTGAGCACGAGGAAGCCCGCGTCCTTCTTCATCGGCGCCTCGATCGGATAGATGACGTCCGAATCGCTGGGGGCGCAGCGGGCGCAGTTCTCGCCGATCGTTTTGCCGTTGACGGTCAACGCCTGCTCGCGCACGAGCTTGCGCTTCATCAATTCGTGCACCACCGCGGGAACGCCGCCGGCGCGGTGAAATTCTTCGCCGAGATATTTGCCCGCGGGTTGCAGATTGACCAGGAGCGGCGCCTTGAGCCCGACCGTCTCCCAGTCGTCGATGCTCAGCGGCACCCCGATGTGGCGGGCGATGGCGTTGATGTGGATCGGCGCGTTGGTCGAGCCGCCGATTGCGGTATTGACCACAATTGCGTTCTCGAACGCCTCGCGCGTCAGGATGTCCGAGGGCTTCAGGTCCTCCCAAACCATCTCGACGATGCGCAGGCCGGTCTCGTAGGCGATCTGGCCGCGCTCGCGGTAGGGCGCGGGAATCGCGGCGCAGCCGGGCAGACTCATGCCCAGCGCCTCGGCGAGCGCGTTCATGGTCGAGGCCGTGCCCATGGTGTTGCAATGACCGATCGACGGCGCCGAGGACGTCACGAGCGCCATGAACTCCTCGTAGTCGATCTTGCCTTCCGCGAGGTCCGATCGCGCCTGCCAGACGACGGTGCCGGACCCGGTGCGTTCGCCGTGACGCCATCCGTTCAGCATCGGGCCGCCCGACAGCACGATCGCGGGAATATTCACCGTCGCCGCCGCCATGATGCAGGCCGGGGTTGTCTTGTCGCAGCCGGTGGTCAGCACCACGCCGTCGAGGAAATAGCCCATGAGGATCTCGACCAGCCCGAGATAGGCGAGATTGCGGTCGAGCGCTGCAGTCGGCCGTTTGCCGGTCTCCTGGATCGGATGGACCGGAAACTCGAATGGCACGCCGCCAGCGGCAGTGATCCCATCGCGAACGCGCTTGGCGAGGTCCAGATGATGCCGGTTGCAGGGCGAGAGGTCCGAGCCAGTCTGGGCGATGCCGATGATCGGCTTGCCCGAACGCAGTTCGGCGGGCGTGAGGCCGAAATTGAGATAGCGCTCGAGATAGAGCGCGGTCATCCCGGGATTGTCGGGATTGTCGAACCACAGCCGCGAGCGGAGCCGCCCGGCCTTGCCCGCGTCGCCGCCGGTCTTGGGGGCGCCGGTTCTGGGATTGTCTGCCATGTTCGAATCTTTCTTCGGGGCCGCTATTGCGGTCGGGTAGCGCGCTGGCATGCCAGTATGAGCGCGTCGCCGATACGCATTCTAATCGTTCGGTGGTTGGCCAGCTACATCGCAAGCGGCGAGACGCCGAACAGCCAGCGATGGAGGCCGCCGAGAAGAACGACCCAGAGGACGACGCCGATCGCGATCGCGCCGGCCGTGGCGCCCCAGTTGGGCGCGGGATAGACAGCCGCATTCGCCCGGTCGCGGGCGTAATTGCTCGACAGGTCGAGCAGCGCCCAGGCGAGGAACGCGCCGAACAGCACGACGTCCGCCGCCGAGCCGTTGGCGAACAGATGGGCTGCGGACCAAATGACGACGGCCCAAAGCATAGGGTGATGGACGGCGACCGCGATGTGGCTTTTCTTGAGCCCGTAGGCGCCGAGCAAAATCATGCTGAACAGCATCAGCAGGAGCGCGATGTGGCGCGTCCAGATTGGCGGCGCCCACATCATCGGCGCCGCCGCGCGGGCCTGACTGAAGCCCCAGACAATCATGACGAACCCGACCAGCGACAGGAGACTATAGACGCCCTTCCACGGTCCCTCGCCGATCCGGGCGATGGCCTGGCTGCGCCCGTTCGCGGCGAAGATTTGGGTCGAGTGGAGCCCGAGAAAAATGAGAAGGCCGAGCACGAGGATGGCCATGAGAAAACGCCTGTCGCCGGAGGAAATCGGCGCCAAGGTGACAGCCGGTCGCCGCCGTGACAAGAGCAGCCGCGGTCCGCGCTCGGTCCGCGCGCGGCGTCGCCGGCTTCGTGGTATGCAGGCGAACCATGATCGCAAGTGCAAAGCCCAGGACGTCGTCTCCTCTCGCGCATTCGCCGCGCAATTGGCATTTTATGCGGTCGTCGCGGATCGGCACGGCCAGACAGGCGCTCGGAGATCGCCGATATGGCTGATGATGGGCCCGAGGATCGGCTCTATCCGGCGCGACCGATCCTCGCCGTGTCCGTCGCGGTTTTCCGGGAAGGGCGGGTGCTGGTCGGCCGCAGGGCGCGGCCGCCGATGGCCGGCCGGTTCTCGCTGCCGGGCGGGGTCGTCGAGGTCGGCGAGACTTTGGTCGAAGCCGCCGCGCGCGAACTTTATGAAGAAGTCGGCGTCGAGTGCGCAATCATCGGCTTCAACCGTCATATCGAGCCGATCGTTCGGGAAGGCGGGCGCGTGCGGGCGCATTTCGTCATTGCTTCGTTCGTCGGGCGCTGGAGCCGCGGCGAAGCGCGCGTCAGCAAGGAAATTGACGCCGTGGCCTGGATCGAGCCGCAAGGCTCGGCCTCGCTCCTCGCGACGCCGGAGCTTTCGGACGTCCTCCTGGCGGCCGAACGCATCGAAAGTGCACACCGTTGAGACGGACTGCGGCGATCGGTCTCGCCGTGACGTTCGTCCTGGCGCAAGCAGGACTTGCGGGGGCCGCGGAAGCGACGGCGTCCAAATCTGCTCCCGCTCCGTCCGCGCCCGGTCCGGCGCCAGCCGTCGCGACGCCACCGGCTCCGCCGCCGCCTTACGAGCCGCAACTCGTACGACTCGCCGAGATGATGGGGGCGCTCGCCTATCTGCGCGATCTCTGCGGTCAGGGCGACAGCGCCGACTTCCGGGCCAAGATGGCGGCGCTGCTCGACGCCGAGGCCGCCGACGCGCAGCGCCGCGATCGGCTCGCCGGCGTCTACAACAAGAGTTTCCAGGATTACGCCACAAGCTATCGCGCGTGCGGACCGTCCGCCAACGCGGTCATAGAACGCTATCTCGCGGAGACCGCGAAGCTGACGTCCGATCTCGCCAACCGCTACGGCGGCTGACGTCTATTTTCGACCTTGCGCCATGAAGGCCATGAAGGCCGCGCGAGCCTCGGGCGAAGCGAGCGCCGCGGCGAAAGCCTCGTTTTCCTCGGCCATCGGGCCTTGAGCGCGCCGAGGTCGCCGCGCATCAGCCGGCGCGTCGTCGAGGAGCGCCGAGCGCGGCTTGGCGGCGAGCGCGGCTGCCTTGCCGACCGCATGGGCGAGAAGCGCGTCCGCGGGAACGATCGCATTGACGAAGCCGAGCGCGAGCGCCGCCTCGGCGTCGAACGGTTCGGCGAGCATGAGGAACTCCGCCGCCCTGGCGCGGCCGAAGCGCTGCGGGGCGAGCAGCGACGATCCGGCCTCCGGCACGAGGCCAAGATTGACGAACGGCATGTGGAACCGCGCGGCCGGCGACGCATAGACGAGGTCGCAATGGAAGCAGAGCGTCGTTCCGACGCCGACCGCCAGGCCGTCGACGGCGGCGATCAGCGGCTTTTCGAAGTCGGCGAGCCGGCTGACGAACCGGCAGGCGGGGAAGGCTATGCCGTCGCGCCCGCCGGCCGCGGCGACCGCGAGGAAATCGGCGATGTCGTTGCCGGCGGTGAAGACGCCGCCGCGGCCGGCCAGCGACGAGCGCGCCGATTTCCCGGATCGCGCTCCGGCCTCGTCGAACGCCTCGATCAGCGCTTCGTACATCGCGCCGGTGATCGCGTTCTTCTTCTCCGGGCCGCGCGAAGGCGGCGACGAGCACCGCCCCTTCGCGCGTGAACCTCGATGCCCGCGCTCATATCGCGTCCGCCAGTACCGCCTCGTAGGCCTGCAGCGACCCGGCGCCCGAGGCGACGATTCGGTTCGAGGCCCGGCGCGACCGGCAGCAGCTTCTCGGCGTAGAAGCGCGCGAGCGCAACGCGCGCGAGTTCGCTCGCCGTCGCCGTTCGCCGCGAGTTCCGCCGCCGCGAGGCCCGCTTTGGCGAGGCAGGCGCCGCCGAGCGTCAGGCCGAACAGCCGCAGATAGGGCGAGGCGCCGGCGAGCGCCGATTCGCGTGTCGTCCGCCAGCCACTTCTGCATGGCGCGGGTCGCCTGGTCGAGCGCCTCAGCCGCCTCGGACAGCCGCGCGCTGGTCGCGCCGAAGGCCCGCGCCGCCGCGCTCGCGACACCGCGCGGGCGACGTCGCGGATCCCATCGATTTCGCTGCGCGCCGTCGCGCCGCCGGCGAGCGGCAGCTTGCGCAGCACGAGGTCGATGCCATGAATGCCGTTGGCGCCTTCGTAGATCGCGGCGATGCGGGAATCGCGCATGTGCTGGGCCGCGCCGGTCTCCTCGATGAAGCCCATGCCGCCGTGGATCTGGACGCCGAGCGAGGCGGCCTCGTCGCCGAGGTCGGTCGAGAACGCCTTGGCGATCGGCGTCAGCAGCGCCGCGCGATTGGCGCCGGCCGTGCGCTCCTCCTCGGTCCGCCCGTGGTTCGCGAGATCGAGCGACGGCGGCGGTCAGGTGGCAGATGCCGCGCGCCGCATGGACGTAGGCCTTCATCGTCATCAGCATGCGCTGAATGTCGGGATGCTCGATGATCGGCGCCATGGCGTCGCCGCCCTTGCCCTCGCTTCCTTGGCGCTGCGGCCCTGCCGGCGCTCGCGGGCGAAGGCGAGCGCCTGCTGGTAGGCGCGCTCGGCGATGGCGACGCCCTGCGTCCCGACCGCGAGCCGCGCCGCGTTCATCATCACGAACATGGCGGCGAGCCCGCGGTTCTCCTCGCCGACGAGCCAGGCCTTGGCGCCCTCGCTCTCGCCGAAGATCATGACGCAGGTCGGCGAGCCGTGGATGCCGAGCTTGTGCTCGATGCTGGCGCAGCGCAGGTCGTTGCGCGCGCCGAGGCTCCCGTCCGGCTTGACCAGGAATTTCGGCGCGAGGAACAGCGAAAGGCCGCGCGTGCCGGCAGGCGCGCCGGGCAGGCGGGCGAGAACGAGATGGACGATGTTGTCGGCCATGTCGTGCTCGCCGTAGGTGATGAAGATCTTCTGGCCGAACAGGCGGTAGGTTCCGTCGTCGGCGCGCTCGGCGCGGGTTCTCACTGCGTTGAGGTCGGAGCCGGCCTGCGGCTCGGTCAGGTTCATCGTCCCGGTCCAGCGGCCGGAGATCATCGCCTCGAGATAGGTGTCGAGCAGCTCGCGTCGAGCCGTACGCCTTGAGCGCGCCGATCGCGCCTTCGGTCAGCAGCGGGCAAAGGGCGAAGGCCATCGAGGCGCCGTTCCAGATTTCGGTGCAGGCGACGTTGACGAGGTGCGGCAGCCCCATGCCGCCGAACTCGGCCGGCGCCGACACGCCGCCCCAACCCGGCCTCCGCCCAGCGGCGATAGGCGTCGGCGAAGCCGGGAGGCGTCGTCACGACGCCGTTTTCGTATCGCGCGCCGACGGTATCGCCGGTGCGGTTGAGCGGCGCGATCTCCTCGGTCGCGAAACGCCCGGCCTCCGAGACGACGGAGGCGATCGTGTCCCAGTCGAATTCCCCGTCCAGCCTCTGCGCCGATCAGTTCCGGCAGGCCCGCCACGGCCTTGAGCGAGAACAGAATATCGGCGACCGGGGATCGATAGGTCATGAGGGCTCCTCCGCATCTTTTCGGCTTCGACGCGCCGGCTTGATAGGGCAAAGGCGAAGCCGCTTAAACATAGACGAAATTCGCAACGCGCGCGACAGGATGACTGTATCGGACTGCTCAACGCCGAGCGACGCGCCGGGTCCCGGCGACGGCCGAAGCGATCGCCGAGGCGGCGGCGTGCCTGCGTCGAGGGCGGCCTCGTCGCGATGCCGACCGAGACCGTCTATGGCCTCGCGGCCGACGCCACCTCCGACAACCGCGGTCGCGGCGATCTATGCGGCGAAGGGACGCCCCGCCTTCAATCCGCTGATCGCGCACGTCTCCGGCGTCGAGGCGGCGCGGGCGCTCGCGCGGTTCGACGCCGCACGCGGAGCGGCTCGCGCGCGCCTTCTGGCCGGGGCCGCTCACGCTTGTGCTGCCGGTCGCACCGGCCTGCCGCGTCAGCCTGCTCGCCCGGGCGGGACTCGACTCGCTCGCGCTTCGCGCGCCGGACCATGCCGTGCGCCCGCGCCCTGATCGAGGCGGCGGGACGGCCGCTCGCGGCCCCCTCGGCCAACCGGTCGGGTCACGTCAGCCCGACGACGGCGGACCATGTGCTGGCCGACCTCGACGGCCGGATCGACTGGATCCTCGACGCCGGGCCTTCGCGGCATGGGCTCGAATCGACGATCGTCGCCTGCCTCGAGGGCGGGCCGACGCTCCTGCGTCCGGGCGCCGTGGCTCAGGAGGCGATCGAGGCCGCGCTCGGGCGCGCCGCTCGCCTCGCCCGTCGCCCCGCGCGGCGCGCCCACATGCGCCGGGGCAGCTCACCTCGCACTATGCGCCGCGCGCCCGCCTGCGGCTCGGGGCGGTCGCAGTCGGCGCGCGACGAGGCGGCGCTCGATTTCGGCGGCGTGCTGGCTGGGCGCGCCGTCGCGGGCGCGTCTCGACCTTTCGCCGTCCGGCGATCTCGTCGAGGCGGCGGCAAATCTGTTCGCCCACCTGCGGGCGCTCGACGCCACAGGGGCGTCCACCATCGCCGTGGCGCCGATTCCCGCGCTCGCGGTCTCGGCGCGGCGATCAACGATCGCCTGCGGCGGGCCGCAGCGCCCCGTGACGGCTGAGCGTCGTGTTTGCATCCGCACGTTTCCATGCGAGCGGGCTTGCGGAGCTCCATGATTTGCGGCTCAGGATGGCGGCGGGGGTCGGCGAACCGAATACGCGCTGATGGACGCAGCTTTGAATTGGGACGAATTCCGGCTGGTCAAAGCGATCGCCGACACCCGCTCGCTGGCGGGCGCGGCGGCAATCCTGGGACTCAATCACTCGACCGTGTTTCGCAGGCTCGGCGCGCTCGAACGGGCATTGGGCACGCCGCTTTTCGAGCGCTCGCGCTCCGGCTACCATCCGACCGCCGCCGGGGAGGAGATGATCGCGCTCGCGAACCGGATGGCGGACTTCGATCGTGGAGTTCGAGCGGCGGGTTGCGGGTCGCGACGTGAAGCCGACCGGACGGCTCACGGTGACGACGGTCGAAGCGATCGGGCAGCGCTTCATGCCGGCGATCCTGGCGCAGTTTCAGGCGCAGAACCCGGGCGTCGTGATCGACCTGATCCTGTCGGAGCGGGAGCTCAACCTGTCGCGCCGCGACGCGGACGTTGCGATCCGGGTGACCAACGAACCGCCGGAGACGCTGGTCGGCCGACGCATCTGCGCGATGCGCTGGGCCGTCTATTGCCGCCGCGACCTTGCCGAACGGATCGGCGCGAGCGCGATCGATGCGCTTCCGTTCGCGGGGTTCGCTGACGATTTCGGGCCGCCGTCGGCGCACCGATGGATCGAAGCGAACGTCCGGCCGGAGCGCCTCGGCGCGCGCGTCAACTCAGTCTATTCCCTGCTCGAGATGGCCGTGCACGGCTTTGGCGCTTGCCCGCTGCCCTGCTTCCTCGGCGAGCCCAACCCCGGTCTGAAGAGGCTAGGCGGGATACTGCAGGAGTGGGACCTTGGCTTGTGGATTCTCACCCATTCCGATCTCCGCCGCTCGGCGCGGGTCCGGGCGTTCATGGACTTCGCCGGGACGGAGTTCGCGAAACACCGCCGCTCGATTGAGGGGGCGGAGAGCGAATAGGCCCCGCGGAGCGCGAACGCCCATCGGCTTGCCATGAGGCGCGGCCTGTGGCAAAAGCCCGTCGCTCTTCAGGCGTCTCCAGGCGCCCGAAAGCTGCAGTAGCTCAGTGGTAGAGCACTCCCTTGGTAAGGGAGAGGTCGAGAGTTCAATCCTCTCTTGCAGCACCATTCTTTTGAGTTGAATTCTCTGTAAGAACAGCAACTTGGCATCTTGATTTGTCGCTCGTGGTGATACACGAGGTCATACAGTGTCAATTCTCCTGTTCGGTGACGGCATAATCCAAACTGACCGCGAAGTACCTACAAGTCCGAAACGGCGTCTACTTCCATTACCGTCGCATTCCTGAGGAACTCCGGGGGCACTACAACAACAAGCGTCACAAACTCGTCAGCCTGCAAACGAAGCACGCCCACATCGCTGCGAAGAAGGCCACGAAGGAGGCGAAGGCGGACGATGCCGCGTGGCGTTCCTTGCGGAAGCCGGAAAGCACCTTCACTACACGGGAGATCAAGGAGGGCGGTGCAGCCTTACTCCAGTCGCTTGGAATGGCACCCGGGGAGGCGCGTGAGGAATGGTGGGACAGCGACGATCTGGATGAGTACTTCGCGCGTCGGTATGGCAAGGGGTACCTCGAACCCGACTTGAACACCTGATTTTTGCAACGATTTGATTAGATTGGCGTTTTGGCGAAATTCAGGTGGGCGTGGCACTACGGCTGGGGCGGCCGCGTCGGGTTCGGGCGGATTTGGAGGGGGCTTGCGGCGGCGGTCGGGCCTGACGGGCGCGGGGCGGCAGGGCGATGTGGGCGCTCTTGAACAGCGTGGTGACGGCGGGAGCGGCGTCGGTGCGCACCAGCCAGTCGGCGCCGCGATGGCGGATGCGCACTTCGGCGAGGCGGTCGAGGTCGCGCAGGAGGTCCTTCCATTCCGGAACGAAGCCGGCCTGGCGCAGGAGGTCGTCGAGATGCTTCTGCATCGCGAGCGCCAGGAACGAGCAGAAGACATGGCCGCGGATGGCGGCGTCGGAGGAATGGAAGATCGGCCGCGTGCGCATGATCGCCTTGGTCCGGCGGAAGAGGTCCTCGACCTGGAGGAGATCGCGGTAGCGCAGGACCGCCTGAAGAGGGGTGATCTTCGCGTTGGTGCGGAGCACGAAGATCCCGTCGAAACGCGCCTCCTCGGCGAGCTTGCCGGCGTCGATCTCGAATGATCGGGCGCCTTTGGCCACAGCGTTGCGCAGATAGCGCCGATAGGCGGAATTGCCGATCAACGCCTTGTCGCCCTTCTTCAGTTGGGCGTCGAGCGCGGCCACGATCGCCTCGCGCTCCTTGCGGTCGTTTGCGGCCTCCGCCTCGTTGCGGCAGACGATGTACCGGGCGCCTTCGATCTTGACCTGCTTGACGAAGAGTTGGGTCTCTCCCGCCTTGCGCTCGATGAGCAGGGGCACGAACGGGTCGTCGTTCTCGAGCACGATCTTGCGCACGATCGCGTCGGAGCGCTCGCGCGCGCCGAGGATATAATCGAGCTTGCGTTCCTCGAGCCCGGCGATGGTGGCCGCCGAAATCATGCCGCGGTCGGCCACGACGCAGACCCGGCCGATGGAAAAGCGCTCCCGCAAGCGGTCGACCACCGGCAGGAGCGACGTCACGTCGGCGGTATTGCCCGGCCACATCTCGGTGCAGATCGGCCGGCCGTCGCCGTCGACGACGAGGCCGAGGATCATCTGCTTGAGGTCGGGGCGATAATCCTTGGAGTAGCCGTGCTCGCCCAGCGTCTCGCCGCCCTCGCCGGAGAAGGAGAGACTGGTGGTGTCCATGAACACGGCGGAGAGGTCGGTGAAGAGATCGCGGCGGCGGTCGAACAGCTTCTCCTCGATCAGGTCCTTGACGCAGCGCGGCGCGAGCGCCCTTTCCGGCTTCTCCTCCATCTCCTCGCCGAGCCAGGCCATGGCCCGGTAGAAGTGATGCAGATCGAGCCCTTCGGCGCCGGGAAAGTCGTAATCCTCCATCCACGACGAGCAGTCGCGATCCGATCCCGAGACGAACAGCCGATGCAGGGCTGCGACGAACACGGCGCGCTCGACCGGAAACTCGAACGCGCGGTCCTTCAGCAGATCGGCCAGGACGTCGGCGACGCCGAGCCGCTCCCAGATCCGGCCGTACAGCATCGGGCCGCCGATCCGCTTGGCGGCGACCGACAGTTCGCCCTCGGCGTCCTCGTCGAGCGCGTTGATCAGCAGCACCTGGTCGGTGAGCTTGGCGCCCGAGGCGATGAGGGAAGCGAGCGCGCCGGAGGCGGCCAGTTCGTCGGCGCGGCCGAGGCTGACGATCACCTTCTGGCGGACGGCGGCGCCGTCGCGCTTGTTCTCGACGATCTGCACGTAGCCGCGTTCGCCGGACTTCTTGAGGCGGAAGAACATGGGCGCTCCCCCAATCGAGCACCACAGAATCCGAGTCGAGACCCAATATCAAGAGCAAAAGATGAGCGTACGTGGCACTACATTTTGCAAAACGACGCCAACTGACCCCAATAATATCAAGGCCTTGCATACGCAGAGCCTCGTTTACTGTTCAAGTAGGGTCGAAGCGCGAAATGATCCCCGAGTGACCAGCGAACAGTTGGACAGGCTCTATCCGCCGAACCCCGTCGAGGCTGAGGCGATCCGACTGGTTATGTCAGGCCCCAACGTACGTCACGTGAAGCTAAGTGACGCTCTGGAAGTCTACCTCAAACAGCATAGCAAGGGTGACCAAGCTAAGTTCAAGGCTGACACAGAGAGAGCCATTGGCCATGTGTTTACTAAGGTGGGTGATTTACCTCTGGATCAGTACAAGCGCGCTCACGCAAACGAGGTTAGAGATGCGCTGCTTGAGACGGGCATTAAGACTTCAGACCGTCCGGCGTATTCTTATATCGATAGTGGCCGTGGTAAACACCGGCTGAGGGAGTTCGACTTCGATAGTGTCCGGAACCCGTTTGAGGGGGTCGTGATCCCCAAGGAGGGCGAGGATGCCACGAAGAGGTCCGTCTTTACCACCGAGCAACTCAGGATCATCGCTAAGGCTTGCCGGGCGGAAGACGACGACAGACAGCATATCGCCGCCTTGCTGATGGATACCGGCGCTCGCCTCGCGGAGATTGTGGGGCTTCGCGTCGAGGACGTGGATCTGTTGGACCCGGTCCCCTTCATCCACATTCGCCCGAACGGCAAGCTTGGCAGGACGCTGAAGACGCCACAGAGCGAGCGCAGGGTTCCGCTGGTGGGCGAAGCGCTGTGGGCGGCGAGGCAGGCTGTTGGGAACGTCCAAGGAGGGCTGGCTGTTTTCACGCTATGCGGCCGATAGGGTGATCAACACAAACAGTCGACGAGATGGCCTGACAGTCGAACGGCGGTCCCGAAGCCTGGTTCAAAAAACGGCGCTCGACGCCGAGAGTTTTATGAGGACTGGAGCGCGCGTATCTCCATCTTGGCCGGGAGGACACCTCCAAGGCCGGATACGTTGAAGCAGAATGATCAGCCGCGATCTCAAAAACTCCCTTGCAGACGGGGCGGGCCATACGTTTTTGAAGATGACGACAGACGGGTCCTCGATTCACTCAATCAGGTTGACGCGTCTGCGGCGCGCAAGTCACCAGCCTTGTATAGAGGATAGGCGACAATATATATTATTATTGTTAAAATGATCAGCAAAATCGTCAACCAATAGCTGCTTGGTACACTCTCCGTTTTCTGCGTAAACATAAATATTAGAGAAAACCCTAAAAGTATTGCGTTTAGACACAATATCTTCAGATCGATAACGCCTACCCGGTAACGAAACCACAAGATTGGGGCGCCGAGGAGGAATAACGGCCAAGCATAAGCCAATAGCCGCCAGACGCTTTTACCGGTGCAAGTCCCGAGTACAAACATCAATGCGCCATAGATCATGCAAACGGCGAGCCAACCTGGAATGTCAGAACGACGGTTTCGTAGGGCGACCCATAGCATAACGGGCAGGGTCGCAAATTCTGCTAGGATAAGATAGATATTCCCGAGGGGGATCAAAGGATGCACCCCGCATGTTCCAAACTTCGTAATTTTACCAGAAAATTTTAGAAGGAAGGTCGGCACGTCCATGGTATATATAGGGGTGTCGCACCAGGTGTAACCATTCGTCCAAATCTCCATGCCGAAGACCTCGGCTGCCAGATTCTCTGGAATTTTTGCCAGCATATAGAGAAGCGGACTCATATTGTTAACGTTTGGCTGACCCAATTTCGTGAAAAACTGAACCAGCATCCACGCCGCCGCGCCGAGAACGAGACTGAGCGCCAGGCGCCACCAATCCCGGCGGAAAATCAACCAGACGCAGACAACAAGCATCAGCAGGATGTAGGTTTCCCGCGTAGCCATCGCACAAGCGATGAGAATACAGCCGATTGAGATTCTCTTCCGCTGAAATTGCCGCAACGCGGCTGCGGTCAGAGCGAATCCGATCGGTTCTGGCATCGCGGCATGTCCGAATGTAAACCAGGTGAACGGAATGGCGGACACCAGAATATAAGATCGGAGCGACCGAGTTTCGGTATAGTCGCTCAGAATACGTGCTACAAAATAGAAAAACGTGAAAACGGACAATATCGACAATATACCGAAGCCATGAGCGACATCTAGCCCGAACAACCATCCAAGTTCGCGCGCAAGCAGAGCGAAGAGCATCCTGCCAGAAAACGGAGCTGCGACCTTGTCAATATGACCTTGCGCAAGCGCGACATACGAAGCTGCGTCGTCAACGTTGATTAGCAGAGTTGGGAATAAAACATACAGGATAGCGAAAACAGACATAATGGCTGTTGCAATTATGATGGGACGCCTGTCAATTGACTCCTCGGGAATCGGTTTTTTAGTGTGCATTTCCAGGACCCTTCATAATGGCGCCAAACTATAATCGATCATCGGCAGCGGATTATCACAACGACCGCGTCTTGAAATAGACCTCGGGAATAGACTTGATAACGGTCATGATCACTTTCCAGGGATACTTTACGTAAATTACGTCCCGACGTGTCGCCACCGCCCTGAAGATCGCTTCCCCGACCGCTGTTGGTTCCGCCGTGAGCGCGCCAGGCAATTTCATTCCTGCTGTCATCCTGGTTCGCACGAAACCAGGTTTCACAGTGACCACGTGGACGCCGTGCTTGGCCAGACGATTGCGCAACCCCGACAGGAACGCTGTGAAACCAGCCTTCGCAGAGCCGTAGACGTAGTTCGAGGCGCGGCCCCGCTCCCCAGCCACCGAGGACACGCCGACGATCGTCCCTCCGCGGTCAAGGAGTCGGTTGGCGAACACTCCAAGGATCAATGCCGGCCCCTCGTAGTTGGACCGCATGACCAGCGCGGCGTGATCCAGATCGCTCTCAGCGCGCTTCTGCTCGCCGAGCAGGCCGATGACGCAGACCACTGTATCCGGCAACACGGGCAGTTCGTCGACAAAGGCGGCGAAGGACGCCAAATTGAGGACATCGAACTGGTGCACGCTGACCGAAGCGCCGGTGCGGGCGGAGATATCGTCGGCCTCGCGCTGGAGGGTCGGAAGATCGCGGCCGGCGAGTTGCACGCGCCAGCCTTTCGCGGCGAAAGCCGTCGCCGTCGCTCGGCCGATGTCCGAGGCCCCGCCAAGCACAAGAAGAACCTGGGAGGGTTTCGTCTGAACGTCCGTCATTGGTTTCTCACAGACCCAGTCGCTCGGACAGTCGGGAGCGGATGCGAAGCGAAGGATCGACGGAGCGGCGGACTTCGCGAAACCGCGCCAGCGCGTAGCCCGCCTCGAAGGTTGCGCGCGACTGACGAGCGTCCTTCGCCAGATACAAACGCCCCCCCGCATCGACGACCAGCTTGTCCAGTTCGTCGAGAAATTCCAGCAGGCCTGGACTCAAGGGAAGGTCGAGGGCGAGGGTGTATCCTGGAAACGGGAACGACAATAGGCCTTCGGCGGGCCCGAGCTTCTTGAGGACGGCGAGGAACGAGGCGTCGCCACGCCGCGTGATGCGGTCGAGCATCTCGCCCAGCGTTCCCTGCGCGCGATCCACCGGCAGCACGCACTGGTGCTGCACGAAACCTCGCTGTCCATAGATCCGGTTCCAGTCGTCGATGCTGTCCAACGGAAAGAAGAACGGCGCCATCGACTCTAATGTCGGTCCGTCCGCCTTTCGTGCGCCCAAGCGGAAATAGACCTCGTTGAAGGCGCGGACGCTCCATCGATTGAGGGCCGCGGAGGGCAGATCCATCGGCACGTTGAGGCGGGCGCCCCTGAGGACGGGAAAAGGCGTTCGCGCCGCCGCAGGGGTAAGTTCGTCGAGGCGAGCGTGCTCGCCCAGGAAGATCAGCGAACGGCCAAGTTCGCGGCCGCGCGCCAGGCAATCTATCCACGCCACCGAGTAGGTCGCATCATTCTCGCGATCGAGCGCCGCCAGCGCCGCGCCCAAGTCCCGGGCGACGACGGTCCGTTTGCGAATCCAGCCGGTCTCGATGCGCCGAAGCCGCAACGTCGCCTCGAGAATAACGCCTGTCAGACCCATTCCGCCCACTGTCGCCGCGAACAGGTCCGGGGCGTTGTCGCGCGAGACGCGCAGCGCCTCGTCGCCGGTCGCGAGCAACAAGCTATCGACATACGCGCCGAACCCGCCGTCGCGATGATGGTTCTTGCCATGAACGTCGGCGGCGATCGCGCCGCCGACGGTGACGAACCGGGTTCCGGGCACGACCGCTGGGAAGAACCCTCGCGGTCCAAAAGTTGCGATGATGTCGGAGAGCATAACGCCGGCTTCGACGGTGAGGCGGCCGGTCGCGGCGTCAAACGCGCGCATTCGATTCAGACAGGTCGCATCGAGGGTCTTGCGTGCGCCGATCGCCGCGTCGCCATAAGCGCGTCCGTTGCCGCGGGCGATGACGCCCTCTTCCGAGGCGATTGCGCGTCGCGCGTCGCTGATCGTGCGCGGCGCGACCACCTCCGTCTCAACTCGCGGATATCGCCCCCAGCCGGAAATCGTCGTCACCGCCTGGCTCCCCCGAAGGTCCAGGCTCTGTCGAGCAGGAACTTGAGCCAGTTGCCAATCGCCAGACCGAGAATCGCGCCGGCGTACTTGGCCTCGACCGAGCGCCAAGTATACCAAAAGCCCAATTCGAAGCCCCAGAACACAAAAGTCGTCGCAACGCTGAAGACCCCGTAGAGCGCGACTTTGCGCAGCTCCGCGGCGTGTCCGTCATAGCCGTCAAGAAAGATGTAGTGCTTGTCGAGCACGTATTTGACAGCAAAGCCAATCGCCGTGCCCGCCAACACGGAAATCATGAGCGGAGTGAGCGGGGGAAAAACGAGTACGACGGCTTGTTGCGACGCGAGGTTCGCCACGCCAGCGACGAACGAAAAAACCACGTATCGCACGAAGACCGTGTGGCTGGACAAGCTCGATCGTTCGCCGTCGACCGCTTCGCTTTGCTCGGCCGTCACCGATCATCTCGCTGCAATAAGAATCGCGCCGATCAGGGCGACGGTCACCACGCTGATGCGATCCCTGATGGCGAAGAGAACCGGATCGTCATCGACCACACGGCGGTGCGCCAACATGAGAATGCGTCCAAACCAATACATTATGATCGGGCTAATCAGCCACAGCATCTGTGGACGGGTGTACAGCTGGCGAACTGTGTCCGAAGAGACATACAGTGTAAACACCGTCACTGCGTTGAAGCCGGAGGCTGCGGCCAGGGCGGAGACGATGTCGAGGTCGATCTTGCGATAACTGCGATTGGTCAGGTCGGGCAGATTGGCGTCCAGACGCCCAGCCAGTTCAGTGTACCGTTTGATCAACGCTAGCGCCGCGAAGATGAACATCGAAAAGGCCAGCAGCCACTCTGAGACCGAAACGTCGATCGCTGCTGCGCCGCCGAGCACGCGAAGCGTGTACAGCATCGCAAGCGCCACCACGTCGATCATCATTTTGCGTTTCAGGACAAACGTATAAGCCGTCGTTAGCGCAAGATAGCCGAGTACGACCGCGGCGAACAGAGGCGCGAGCAGGAAAGCCCCTACAAGCGCCGTTGCGACCAAAATCGGCGCGACGATCATGGCATCAAAAACTGAGATGGTTCCGGCCGCCAGCGGACGGTTCTTCTTGGTATGATGCTTGCGGTCCGCGTTGATGTCGACGAGATCGTTGATCAGATAGATCCCGGACGCAGCCAAGGAGAACACGAAAAACGCCGCCAAGGCCCTGCCGATCGACTCAAAGTCGAAATGGTGAGCCGTCACCAACGGCACGAACACAAGCGCATTCTTTGCCCACTGATGGACACGCAACAACTTGATCCAGGCGCGCCGTCTGTTGCCCTCTTCACGCAGCACGACGGCAGCCGGGTCCTGTGCGAGAAGCTTCTTTTCAACGCTCGCCGACGGGCGGACAGCGATTCGGGACCGTGCGGCAGTCCAGACCGCAAGATCGGCGGCGTCGTTGCCGATGTAATCAAACCCGCGCTCGCCAAACGCGCTCACCAAACGCGCCGCCTTCACCGATGACGACAAGTTCTCGTCGGCGTCGGAGGCGAACCAGCCATCGAACATCCCGAGATACGCCGCCACCTCGCCTACGTAACGCTCGTTGCTGGCCGAGGCGAGATAAACGCGGCGGCGCGCCGCGCGAGCATCGCGGATCAGTTCGAGGACCTCATGATTATACGGCAAATGCGCGACGTCGATTTCGGTTGTCGCTGCGATATGCGCCTTGAGCGCAGCCTTGCCACGAGAAAGAGCCGCCACCAGGGCGCCGATCCGGGCAGGGTTACGCCCGACATGGCTAAAAGCCGATTCGACCAGCAGATCGCTTCCGATGAGCGTGCCGTCGAGATCGACCACCAAAGGTGAACTCGCAGTCTCGTCCTCCGTGAGCAGGGTCGTCGCTAATTGCATCGGCATCTATCCCCGGCCGTATCGCCACCGACATGGCAATGGGCGGCGCCAATTTGAGGCTAAGCAAAACTCGATTGTATTTGGAATGTTGATCCCGCCAACATGGGAAAACTTATGGCAGGCGCGGCGCTCTGCGTCAACACGCGATCCGCACAGGGTGAACTTAGCGAAGTCAGCCCGTTCCCAGATTAGTCTTCGACTTTGCGCGGTCGCTTCATGCGACGCTCACAAAGCCAAACTCGCCAGACTCAGGCGCTATGCCTTAGGCGTTCGCCGACCCCGCAAACCACGATCAATCGCGTCTTCGAAAAGTGCAGTCGACTGAACACGGAAATTCACCGCAGGCGGCCTCTGGCGCCGTCTCGGGCGACAGGGCCTCGTAGGGGTCTGCTGAGCGATAAAGCGCTGCCGGGGCGATCTTTCAGAAGCTTGCGCGGGTCTCGACGTCCAAATCGGTCTTGTCTCGCCGGGATATCGCGCGTTTCGCGAATTTGGGTCGTCGGGGTTTCGGCTCCCTTCCAAAACCCTTCTCGTTCATGTCCTCGCCGCTTCCTGCAATCCGCCTAAAACACGGGAACGCCTTGTCCTCGACCGCGATGAGCGTCTCGAAGCGCCGCAGATGCCCCGACCAGGGGCCGTGGGCGCGATGATCGCATGCCCGTTGCGCGCGCGCGGTCGTCGATCGCCGCCAAACTTGCCACCTTGTCTTTTGCATAATGGTAATTCAGGAACATGATGCAGCAGACCATGATATTCGCGAGAGTCACATTCTCTCTCTGCGAAAGTACGAGCTTATTAACGAAGAATGCAATCAGGCCGCAGGCAAGCCCCCCTGCAAGCGACGCTGGCCATGACTGATCGAAGATGTAGCGCCTGGATCCAAAAAACGCCGCAGTCAGCAAGGTGCCGAAGAACGTCACCAGGCCGAGGATGCCGGTCTCGGTCAGTGTTGACAATACAAAAGTGTCAACGCTCAAGACACAGGTGTCACATGACTTATAGCCGATCACTTCTCCGCTCATCATATAGCCGTGGCCGGTGATGGGGTTCGCCCAGATTTTGGGAGTCGCCAAGGCCCATTAAATCCGGCGACTGTCGGTGCTCGCCTGGTCTGCTCCGCCGCCGATCACCCTGTTGTGGACGGCCGGGACGAAGAGAACAGCCAGGACCACTGCGACAACGCCGACCGCCACGAACGCGCCGGCGACTGCGGGCTTCATACTCCTGATATTCTGGCGATAGCTTCGCAGAACCCAGATTGCGGCCACAGCGACCAATCCGGCGATCGCAGCAACATAGCCGCCTCGTGATCCCGAAAAGAATATGCCGAGGAGACAGGCGACGGCGACGATACCACCGAAAAGTCTGTCCTTCCAGGTCCGGCCGTTCAGAAAGAAGACCGCTGCGAGCGGCGCCATCATCGCCTCGAACTCACCAAAGGATAGGGCATTACTAAATGACGCGGCGGCGCGATAGAGACCGGCGCGCGCGTGTTCCGTCAATAGCGCCGCAAATGACGGATTGTTTGCGATCAGATTATTTACAAATGACTTTGGTAAGATTAAGAGATACACGTGCGCGTGAAACAGCGTGTCAAATGGCGCGACCAGGGACAGAAAGAGGGCGGACCACAGGATCAGGCGAATAATGAATTCAACGTCCTTGTCGCTTTTAATAACGTACAGGAATAGAAGGAAAAGCGAGTAGACCTCAAGAAACGCGTCTCCTAACGCGCCCAAGCTTCCGAGCGGAGATATCGACGTGAAGATCGAGAGGAACGCCGCCGCGGGATAACCAAATATGAAGATAGCGATCCACCGATTGCTGCCGATGACGTTCGCAATTCTTCGCCTGCCGTCCCGCGAGGTCGAAACTGCGATCGCGAAGAGCACAATCAACGGAAATGTGACTAGACGCCGAGCGGAAATCCAGGGAAGCGCCGCAACTTGTACGGTGTAGAAGGTGGGAATAAGCAAATTTACAATCAGCGCGACGATCAACATCCGCCGAATCAAGGTGTCCGGGGCGGAGGGAAAATCCGGGAGGGCCCAAAGCATCACGATCGCGGCCAGCATAACGACGGCGAAAACTGCCGTCGGAGGCAGGATGACAGCCATAAGTCCGACCAGAGCGCCCAGAACGATCGCGGTCAGGGCCCAACCGGCCATGATCAGCGACCTCCAGGCAAGGCCAGGCGCGCCGGCAAACGCGAACTGCGTCTCCCCGCGGGCGAGAGTTATGAACAAGGCCAGGTTGGCAAAGATGGCTCGCATATCAAAATCTCGTCCCTCGTCGTGGCGGAGCGGCTGATCGCCGCCTCGGAGCGACCCAGACAGCAGCCGATATCTCAACGCAGATTTACGCCACGCTTACAGTGAATGCGTGTTCTTCCAGTATCAACGAAGTTGACATACGTCCAGCGCGAATCTGCGACAGCGCGCCACTTCGAAGACCCACGTCCTGAAATACGGGGACGTGCATGGGCAGCAGCGGCGAGATTCCCGAAAAGACCCGGCCGTAGCGGTGGCGCCCGGTCATGACGTGGCCTTCACAATAAGTACGGTCACGGTTGTAGCGATCCACATCGCCAGGAAAGCACGGTCAAACCAGACGTCGATTAACATGGGAGAGGCGTCGAAACTGGGAAGCATCAGATATCCGGCCTGCCGAGGTGAACAGAGGTAACAACTTGCGCCTTCGGGATGGATATGGCAAGCGGCGATTTGATTCGGAAAGTTCTCGAGTTGGGTTCGCTCGGGCCATTCCGCTGTGACAGCAGAAGAGTAAACCCGGTATCGATCGAGGGGAGTGGTCGGCCGAAAAGGCCGCTCTCGCTCTTGCACCACCGCAAGCCGCTCCATTCGGGCCACTTGGGGAAACTTACGTCATTTGCCGGATGTCCTTGACTAGCACGATATTAACGGTGTTATCTGGCGGGAAAGAGAAAAGGTTTAACGAGCGGGACGCGCCACAGGCACGAAGCAGTTGCAGGAGAGCGTTCAGCGGCCGCAACTGACAATTGAGGACCAATTATCAAAGAAAGAGTGATGTATCCATGGAAATTATAGATAGCCAAGAACGCCCGGGTCCAACAAACAATCGCTCGGGGCGGCTGAAAAACGTACTTACGAAAAACTTGGGGAACGGGATAGGAAATTCAGGCCGTCGCCGGAAGCGGGGAAATGGCCAGTGCTCGGGGTCTATCGATTTATGGATGCTTATCACGATCTCGATTCCTGCGATCCAAACGATGTTATATCTATCTGCCGCAGTCGGAACCTCTATGGTTACAACGAAGCCTTGGCCAATTACTCACACGGCTTTACAAAGCGTGCGCTCTATGGAAATCTGTTCGCTGCTTGCCCTTCGTTTCGATGAATTTTCTCCGTGTGGTTGGAGAATTTGAGGTTTTGCTGGCTGTGGTATTGGTCTATTTACTTCTGTCTCGCCATTTCGTTAGGTTATCTAGAGGTGGGTTGCTTTTTGCTTTTCTGTTTGCGGGTTCCGGCGTGCCGCCGCATTTGGGATTCATTTCTGCATTCCTGGAGGTTCCCTATTTTCGCTTTGCCTCCTGAACGTATTTATCCTTAGAAGCGGTCCTGGTCCGTTAGCTTTGCTGGGCACTTCCGCGGTTACGGTGGTTTCTCTCCTCATCCATGAGGGGTATGTCCTAATGTTCATTCCCGACGATACTGGTTATCCTTTGGCTTGAAGGAGCCGTAACAGGGAAAGCGCGCCTTTGGACTCTGGCTTCGTGCGTGGTGAATTAGCCGTTCTCGGCACGATCCTTGTGGTCGGCAATTCGTCCGACGACGTGAAGACCCTAATGGCGGGCGCTCAGATCGCACCGACGTCCCGATTTCCTTTGACGCCTTCATCGTCTTGCAGTCCGGGTTGAAGGAGCAGCTTGCGGTGGTGTTCAGCCATTACAACGTCAAAGCCTCATCCTGACGGTCGTGACATCCCTGCCCTATCTCTACATGCTGTTTTGCGTGGTCAAAGTGGCACTGCCAGACGCTCCGGACGGCGAGAAGTTCGATCTCTCGAGATCGCGGGTCCTTCCGTTTTTGCTGCTCTGCGCGCCCCTGGCGTTGGTCATCGTCGGCGCCGATGTGATGCGCTGGGTCTCGGCCATGTGCATCGATATGGCGCTCGTCGTCGCCTTTCTGTATTGCTACTCGCCCAACCGCGCTGCGGTCAAAGAGCGGCTGAGCCGACTGATCGCTCAGGACCGGTTCATGGTTGCGCTGGCCTTCACCCTGATGATCGGACCGTTCGGGCAAATCGCCGGGAATCGCTTGATCGCGAAACTGGGCACGATGGCGGGCGTTTTGAATTAGGTCATGAACTCCGAATAGGAATTCGGTTTCGGGCCGCCCAATCGCCCGGCGCATCGCGGCGGTTGTCCCAATCCACAATCCCCCGTCGGGGAGATCCGCTCATGTCGCGTCGTAGAAGTCGAAATGAGGATGCTGTAGAGCGGCGGCGGCGCCAATCAGGATGATCGTCTGGCCTTGCTCCTTGACGCGGATCCGGCAGCCGGTCAGAGCCAGGCTTTTCGCCAGACTGACGACCTTCGGCCAGGCCGCCTTCGGGCTGTAGAGGGGCACCGACCGCTCGGCGGACACGACCTCTTCACCTTTAATGACTTCAAAATCGTATGTATTCACCGTCTCTGCCTCCTTTGATCCAGCCAATTTCAAATTCAGGCGCTCTTCCACCCTGATTTTCTTAATGAAAGTTAACCATAAACCTATCGGGCATCCATCACGCGTATGCTGTGGATGGAGCTTCTAGAGCGGATAACTCTGTGCTTGTATTCGGGACACTACGTAGTGCAGTGCACCCGCAATCTCGAAGCATCAACTCAGCAAGCGAAGCGAATTGCCCAGGCGCTCCAGCCGGCGCCGGGTTCGATCGTCGGATCCTATGGCCGCGCGGAACGATCGAGAGGAGCGGATCAGGCGCGGCTCGAGGAGGATCAGGCTTTGCGCGATTGGCGCTCGTTGTTCTTTCGCGTCGCAGCCCCCTTCCGCGCGGACTTCTGGCGATCATCCGCTGTGCGACCTGTGCGCGGCGCTTTTCCGAGCTCTCTCCAATTCGTCTCGTTCATCTCGACGCCATAGAAGTCGGCCGCCTTCTTGATATTGGCGAAAGCGAGATCCCTGTCCGCGTCCTCGACGCCGGTCGTCTGATCGAAGCGGGCGACGGCGTTGCGCACGTGGCTCACGTCCGTCATCGGCTCCTTTCGCTGCTTCGGAAATGCGAAGACGCTGTCGGGCAGGTCGCTCTTGGCCGTGAGCTGGCCGTGCTTCTCGTGCGGCTTCCAGGTGGGCTGCATGGGGCTTCTCCCTGTGTTCATCGCTGCGGGTCGTTCGGCTCGGACCGGATCAGCTCACAATCAGAACGATCTTTCCCGCCGGATGCTCCTTTTCCAAAAACTGCTGTGCCGCCGCCGCCTCTTCAAGTGGGAATGTTCTCGCGACCGTGGGCTTCACCTTTCCGGAATCGATCATGGCGCCGATCTGGTCCAGATCAGAGCCGCTCTCCTCGGCGGTATATCGGATGGCCCTCACGCCGCGCTCGGCGGCCTTCTCTTGCGACGGCCGCGCCAGTGTGGACACCAAAATCCCGCCACGCTTCAGCACCGACCACGAGCGATCTTGAGTTTCGCCGCCAACGAGGTCGAACACCATGTCGAGGTTCGCGACCTCATCTTCAAAACGCTGCATCTCGTAGTCGATGACCTGGTCGGCGCCGAGCTGACGAGCGAACGCCGCGTTCCGGGCGGAAACGGTGGTTGCGACATGCGCGCCCTTGGCCTTGGCGAACTGCACGGCGAAATGACCCACGCCCCCAGATCCGCCATGGATGAGGACGCTTTGTCCCTGGCCAAGCCCGCCATGGCGAAACAGGCCCTGCCAAGCCGTCAGGGCTGCGAGCGGCGTCGCGCCCGCCGCCGCAACGTCCAGCGCATTGGGCTTTGGCGCGGCCTCGTTCTCCCTGACCAGGACATATTCCGCGTACCCGCCGCGGTCGATCCCTGGCATCGCGATCACGGCGTCGCCGTTGGCGAAGCGCGTCGTCTTAGGACCTCGCTGGACGACTATCCCCGAAACGTCTCGTCCCGGCACGTAGGGAAGCTGGTCCTGCCTCACCGCCGGATTAAGCCCGGCGCGGATCTTGTAATCGACCGGATTGACCCCCGCCGCGCGGTTCCTGACCAGGAGTTCCCCGGCGCGCGGCGTCGGGACTTCGAGGGTCTCTTCAATCAAAACTTCCGGACCGCCGAATCCCTCGATGCGAACCACTTTCATCGAAGATGCAACCTGCATGGCCATTCCTTTCGGGAGACTTTGGGGGGGCCGTCTTGGACGGCGCCCTCCGCGGCGTCGGCTCCTATCAATCGGATCGGAGCCGCCCGGTTCCATCTCCGGATCGGAATTTGCCCGGGGGCGCCCGGACGGCGCCGTGACGCGACCGAACGAGGGACGTCACACCGAAACGCCCCGAGGCCGCGCGTTACCGGCTCGTCGAGCCGGGCTCCGCCTGCATGCGATCCCGTTCAGCCAGTATCCCCGAGGGCGTGATATTGGCGATGGCCGTCTGAAGCTTGTTCATCCACCCGCTGACGACGTCGCCCTCGCCCTTCAGCATTGCCTCAAACCCGGTTTTGGCGACGTCGGCCGGATCGTCTTTTTTGCTTGAGCCGATCTTCGTGTCCTTCATGCCGGCGCGGTCGAAGAACTCGGTTTCGGTCGCGCCAGGCATAAGGCAGGTCACCGTGACGCCCGAATCCTTGAGCTCATTGCGGATGCGAAGGCGAAGGAGTCGAGGAAGGCCTTGCTTCCGTTGTAGACTGCCTGATAGGCGCCGGGAATGAAGCCGGCGATCGAGCCCGTGATAAGGATTCGTCCTCGGCCCGCTCGCGCATGGTCCGACCCACCCGCTGGACGAGATCGAGCGTTCCGGTAATGTTGGTGTCGACCACCTTGCGCCATTCGTCAGGTTCCTGATCGAGCAACGCGTGGCCCAGATCGCGGCTGGCGTTCGCGAGCAGGGCGTCCACCGGCCGCCCCGCGGCCTGAATTGCTTGGTTGACCTTCTCCACGCCATCTCGAGTGGAGAGGTCCGCCTGCACGGCCTTCACCTCCGCGCCGGAACGATGCAGTTCCTCCCCAGCCTTCTCGATCGCGGACTCATCGGCCGCGATGATCAGGTCGTACCCTTTGGTTGTCGCATTACGGGCTAGCTCCCGGCCGATGCCGGAGGACGCGCCGGTGACCACAGCGAGTCTCTGCATTTCGCCCTCCTTAAACTTAGGGCTTCATCACGACCTTGACGCAACCGTCCTGCTTGTCGCGGAAGGTCTTGTACATCGCCGGTCCGTCTTCGAGCCCGACGCGATGGGTGATCACGAACGACGGGTCGATCTCGCCCTTCTCGATCCGCTGAAGAAGCTGCGGCAGGTAGCGCTGCACTGGCGTCTGAGCCATCCGGAACGTCAGCCCCCGATTGATCGCCGAGCCCATCGGGATCTTATCGAGGTACCCGCCGTACACGCCGACGATCGAGACGACGCCAAAGTTGCGGCAGCACTGGATCGCCTGACGCAGAGCGTGGGGGCGATCGGTTCCGAGGAAGGTCGCGGCCTTCGCGGTGTCGAGCACGGAATCCGCGGTGGCGGTCGGCGAGGCTTCCGTCCCGACCGCGTCGACGCAGGCGTCCGCGCCGCGGCCGTGGGTCAGCTCCTGGATGCGCTCGTAGACGTCGGTCGTCTTGAAATCGATCGTCTCGGCGCCGGCGTCCTTCGCCAAGGCGAGGCGCTCCGGAACCGTGTCGATCGCGAGTACCCGGCCTGCGCCCAGCAGGAATGCGCTGCGGATCGCGAATTGTCCGACCGGACCGCAACCCCAGATCGCAACGATTTCGCCGCCCTTCAAGCCGCAGAAATCGGCGGCCATGTAGCCTGTAGGAAAGATGTCCGACAGAAATAGCACCTGCTCGTCGGAGAGCCCCTTCTCGATCTTGATCGGCCCCACGTCCGCGTAGGGCACGCGAAGGTACTCAGCCTGCCCGCCCGGGTAACCGCCGAGGATGTGCGAGTAGCCGAACAGTCCCGCCGGCGAGTGGCCCCAAAGCTTCTCGGCGGTTTCGTGATCGGGGTTGGTCCGCTCGCATCCGGAGAAGAAGCCGTTGCGGCAGAAAAAACACTCGCCGCAAGCGATGGTGAACGGCACCACGACCCGATCGCCGACTTTCAGCTTGGACACGCCTGACCCGACCTCGACCACTTCGCCCATAGTTTCGTGGCCGAGAACGTCGCCGCTCTTCATCTGCGGGATCATGCCGTCGTAGATGTGCAGGTCGGACCCGCAGATGGCGCATGCGGTCACCTTGATGATCGCGTCGCGCTGATCCTCGATCCGGGGATCGGGGACGCTCTCGCATCGGATGTCGTGCTTGCCGTGCCAGGTCAGCGCTTTCATAACAGGGCCTCACTTCGGGATACGCGCCGCCCACCCAATGCCGCCGACAACGTCGGCTGGGGCCGATCGTTCCCACGCTGTCATGCCGCGATAACGCGGTCATCCGGGGCGGGCGTGGCGCGGCAATATCGCCCACGAGAAGTGCAGGTACACTGAGGCTGCGAAATGCCTGCGCTTTTAAGGGGACGACAGACAGTGATCAGCGCGGGAGTCGGACCCGCTTCATCGCGCCGCTGGCTGGCAGAGGCGCCGGCAGAAATTGTCGAGCTGGTCAAAGTCGCGGAAGGCGATGCGGATCTCGCCGCTCTCGCCGGCGTGGCGGATGGTGACTTTCGCGCCGAGCGCCAGACCGAGCTTGTCCTGAAGGGCGAGCGTGTCCGGGTCGATTCTGGCCCTTTCCTTTTTGACGCGAGGCGCCTTGCCGGCGTTCTCGCCCAAACGCTCGATGTCGCGCACCGTCAGGCCGTCCGCGACAATCCGGTCGGCGGTCGCGTCCGGATGCGCAACGACAAGCAGGGCGCGCGCATGACCGGCTGAGATCTTTCCCTCGGCCAGCAATGCCTTTGTGTGGTCCGGGAGCTGGGTGAGCCGCAACGTGTTGGCGACGTGGCTGCGGCTCTTACCGACCACCCGCGCGATGTCGGCATGGGCGTATCCGTAGTCCGCGCCGAGTTGCGCGTAACCCGCCGCCTCCTCGAGCGCGTTGAGGTCGGCGCGCTGGACGTTTTCGATGATGGCGATCTCGAGCGCCTCGCGGTCGCCGGCCTCGATCAGGACGATCGGAACGTCATGCAGCCCGGCGCGCTGGGCCGCGCGCCAGCGCCGTTCGCCCGCGACGATTTCGTAAGCGTCCGCCACGCGCGGGACGGCGCGCACCAGGATCGGCTGGATGATTCCGCGCTCCTTGATCGACGCGGCGAGTTCATCGAGTTCGGCGTCGTCGAAGCGCTTGCGCGGGTTGCGCGGATTGGGCTTCAGGAATTCGATCGGCGCATGTCGCGCGCCGCGCGCAATCGGCGCCTCGCCCTCCTCCTGCGTCGCCCCGAGGAGCGCCGCGAGTCCTCGCCCCAAGCGCGGTCTGTGTTCGGTTCGGCCAAGATCTTCGGCCATGGCGTTGCTCCCGTTGATCCGTCGCCGCTCAGTGCGGTCGCCAGCGGCCTTCGCGTTGAATGACTTCCGAGGCGAGCTTGAGATAAGCTTGGCTTCCGGCGCACCGCAGATCGTAAAGCAGCGCCGGCTTGCCGTGAGACGGGGCCTCGGACACCCGGACATTGCGAGGAATGACGGTGTCGTAGACCTTGTCGCCCATGTGCGCACGGACGTCGGCGACCACCTGTCCGGCGAGACTGTTGCGAGGATCGAACATGGTCAGAACCACGCCATGGATCGTAAGCGCGGGATTGAGGGTTCGCCGAACCTGATCGACCGTGGTCAGGAGCTGGGACAGGCCTTCGAGGGCGAAGAATTCACACTGAAGCGGCACGACCACGGCGTCGGCCGCCGCCAGCGCATTGATGGTCAAGAGGTTCAGCGACGGCGGGCAGTCGACCAGGACATAGGTGATCGGCTCCGGACGGTCCCGGTCCCCATCGAAGAAGGTCTGAAGCGCCTTGCGGAGCTTATAGGACCTGTCGCTGTCGCCCGAAATTTCCAGTTCGACGCCGAGCAGGTCCATGGTCGAGGGCGCGATGGAGAGGCGCGGCACCGCGGTCGGGGTGATGACGTCGCGCAGGGCGCGCTCGCCGACCAAGGCGTCATAGGACGAGGTCACACGGCTCTTGCGGTCGATCCCCAGGCCGGTGGACGCATTGCCCTGGGGATCGAGGTCGATGATCAGTACGCGCTCGCCGATCGCGGCCAACGCCGTGCCGAGATTGATGGCAGTCGTGGTCTTGCCGACTCCGCCTTTCTGATTCGCCATCACGAGCACGCGCGGCCGCGCGTCTGGATCGGCCACGGGATTATAGGGGGTCGTCGTGACCATGGCGGCTCTAGCTCATCCGGACTCTGAGGATCGCCGCGTCGACGTCAAGGACGCTGCGGATGGTATCGATCGCATAAAGCGGAGGAGGCGGGTCCTGTTCGAGGTCCTTGAGGGCCGACCTTCCGCGGGGAAACAACCCGACCGCACCGCTATCCAGCCATGGTTTGGCGAATTCGAGCGTCTTCGGCAAGGGGGCGAACGCGCGCGCGGTTACGCAGTCCACAGCTCCCATGTCCTCAGCGGGCGATGGATTCGATCCTCACCGGGTGAATGACGGCGGGCGCGCCGGTCGCTCGCGCCGCCTCGCGAAGGAAGGCGCAGCGGCGCTGGTCGCTGTCGACGCAATGAACGACCGCGCCCAGCGTCCCGGCGAGCTGGATCGCGACGATCATGCCGGGAAAGCCAGCGCCGGAACCTATATCAAGCCAGCGGGTCGCGCCCTCGGCCAGCGGGAGAAGCTGGGCGCTGTCGGCGATGTGGCGCGTCCAGACGGTCGGGAAGGTCGATTCGGATATCAGGTTCGTCGTCCGGCGCCAGCGAGCCAGCAGATCGACGAAGATCGCGAAGCGGTCCTCTGTTTCACGTGAAACAGGAACGAGCCGCAGCGCCGTCGCGGCGATCCGCAGTCCAGTCGATCTGCCTCGGCCGCCGCCGAATCAGCCCGAACCCGGCCTCGCGGCCCGACAATCTCACTCCGCAGCCCGAGGAGCGGCTTTCAGGTTCCGGCGCCGAGCATGCGCTGCGATCACGCGCCAGCGCCGCCGGCGTGACGCCCTCGATTCGACCGGCCTGGCCCAGGCTACGAGGCCGCACAGCGGAGAACTTCTGCCGCATCTCGCGCGAAAGGCCCGGGCAACTCGGCATAGTCCAGGTCGTCCGGCAGAAGCAGCGCGTCGTCGCGCCGGTGGCGAGCGACGTCCTCCGCCTGCCGCTCGACATAGACGGCGTATTTCGCGTCGGCCTCCAGCCGCGCGACGAGCGTCTGACGGGATCTCGAGCGATTTCCGGCCACACCCGCGCCAGCGCCGTGAGCGGGAACTGCGGCTGCGCGGCGAGTTCGAACGCGGAGCGGCGTGCGCCGTCCTGATTGACGGCAAGGCCCGAACCGCTCGAGCGCCGCCGGAGACGCGGTCGCGCCCTTGAGCAGCGCCCGCGCGGCGGTCAGCTGCGCCTGTCGCGCGGTGGTGGAGCGCCTGCCCGCTCGAGCCCGACGCAGCCGAGAGCGACACCCTTGCCGGTCAGACGCTCGTCGGCATTGTCGGCGCGCAGCGACAGACGGAATTCCGCCCGCGAGGTGAACATCCGATAGGGCTCGCTGACGCCGTGGGTCGTCAGATCGTCGATCATCACGCCCAGATAGGAATCGGCGCGGTCGAAGATCGCGCAGCGTCGAACCGGCCGCATTCCGGGCCGCGTTGATCCCAGCGACCAGACCTTGCGCCGCCGCCTCCTCGTATCCAGTCGTTCCATTGATCTGGCCGGCGAGGAACAGGCCGCGAAACCGCCGCGCCTCGAGGGTCGGATCGAGCCCGCGCGGATCGACGTAGTCGTATTCGATCGCATAGCCGGCGCGCAGGATGCGCGCCCGCTCAAGGCCCGGAATGCGTCGCGATCAGCGCCCGCTGCGTCTCCGCGCGGCAGCGAGGTCGAGATGCCGTTCGGATAGACGGTAGGATCGTCCAGCCCCTCCGGCTCGAGAAAAATCTGGTGGCTTTCGCGATCCGGGAAGCGAACGACCTTGTCCTCGATCGACGGGCAATAGCGCGGACCGCGCCCCGAGATCGAGCCAGAATAGACCGCCGATCGATGCGCGTCCGCCCGCACGATCCGATGGGTCTCCGGCAGTCGTGCGCGTGATGTGGCAGGGCGCCTGGCGCGCGACGGCAGCCCTAGTGTCGAGCGAAAAGAACTCCGGCGGGTCGTCGCCGTGCTGGACTTGCAGCGACACCCAGTCGATCGTCGTACCGTCGAGCCGCGGCGGCGTGCCGGTCTTCAGACCGCCCAAAGGCGAAGCCCGCGTGCTCCAGGCTCTGCGCCAGCGACACCGACGGCCCCTCGCCGAACCGGCCCGCGGGTGTTCGCACGTCGCCGAGATGGATGATTCCGCGCAGGAAGGTCCCGGTTGTTAAAACCACGGAGCCGCAGGAAAAGCTTCGGCCGTCCGCCAGCGCCACGCCCGATACGTCGCCGTCGGCCGACTGGATTCCGGACGCCTCGCCCTCGACGACGGCCAGGCCAGGAGTGGCGGCGATCAGCGCACGCATAGCGCGTCGGTAGAGCGCGCGATCCGCCTGCGCCCGCGGCCCCTGCACGGCCGGACCCTTACGGCGATTGAGGACGCGGAACTGGATGCCTGCGGCGTCAGCCGCCCGGCCTATGAGGCCGTCGAGCGCGTCGATCTCGCGCACGAGGTGGCCCTTGCCGATCCCGCCGATCGCAGGGTTGCAGGACATCTCGCCGATCGTAGCGGCGCGGTGGGTCACAAGCGCGGTCGCGGCGCCGCACCGGGCGGCGGCGGCCGCTGCCTCGCAGCCAGCATGTCCGCCTCCGATCACGACGACGTCAAAGGCAGCGCTGTCCGACCCTGAGCGTTTCACGTGAAACAAATTCGTCCTCTTTATTTGCCGACGCACAGTCGTGAGAAAATTTGACCCAGCACGTCCTCGACCCCGATGCGGCCGACCACCAGGTCCATCGCAGCGGCCGCACTCCGAAACGCTTCCGCCGCCAGTTCGACCTCGATCGCCTCCGACGGCAGAGCATCGAGAGCGCCCCTTGCGCCGAGGAAGGCCTCCCGATGCCGCGCCAGCGTCAGCACCGCCGGCTCGCCGGACGACATCGCTTCGATCGCCCGTCGCAGCGATCGCGTCAAGGAGGGCGTCAATCCCTTCGCCGGTCCTCGCCGATATCGCAAATTGCGACGTCGCGCGTCGAGCCCCTCGTTGACGACGACTCGCGAAGGTCGCACTTGGTCCGCACCCTGAGGGTCGGCCCGCGCGGCGTCGATGCTTCCGAAGGTCGCCCGTCATCAAGCCATAGGGTCAGGTCCGCGTTCTCGCCCCGCTCAAGCGCGCGACGGACGCCTTCCCGCTCGATCGGGTCGGCTGACTCGCGAATGCCCGCGGTGTCGACCAGGATAACCGGATAGCCCTTGAGATCGATCGCAACCTCGATCGGGTCGCGTGTGGTGCCGGCGAAGGGCGAGGTGATCGCCACATCGCGCCCGGCGATCGCGTTCATCAGGGTCGACTTGCCGACGTTCGGCGGCCCGGCGATCACCACGACGAAGCCTGCGCGCAGCCGCTCAGCCGATTGCGCGCTCGCGAGCGCGCGATCGATTCGATCGGCCGCAAGCCGCGCGGCCTGCCGGATCGACGCGGATGTCAGGTCCCCAGCATCCTCCACGTCGGAAAAATCGAGTTGCGCCTCGATCGTCGCCATCGCGTCCAGGAGCAGCCCGCGAATGGCGTCGCATTCACGCTTCAGGGCGCCGCCCGCGATCCGTCTGCGCCTGCCGCCGTTGCGCCTCGGTCTCCGCCTCGACCAGGTCGGCGAGACCTTCGGCCTCGGACAGGTCCATCTTGCCGTTCAGGAACGCGCGCCAGGCGAACTCGCCTGGCTCCGCCAGCCGCATTCCCGGCAGGGCCTGAAGCGCGCGGGCCAGCGCCGCAGGCACGGCTCGGCCGCCGGTCACGTGCAACTCGACGACCTCCTCGCCAGTGAAGCTGCGCGGCGCGACGAAGCGCACGACAAGGGCGCGATCGAGCGGCGCGCCCGAGATCGGGTCCCTCAAGCGTTCTGAGAACGGCGGTCCGGTCGGGAAAGGTCGCGCCCGGAGCAAGGGACCTCGAGAGCCGCCGCGCACAGCGGCCCAGAGACACGGAAGACCGCGACGGCGGCTCTCCCGACGCCGCTCGCCTGGGCGAAAATCGTGTCCTGACTCGTTGGCGAACATCGGCCGCTCGGCCTCCCGATCGCGCTCTTCGACGCGCAGCCGCGCTACCCGCTATTTCGAGGGCGGCGTGCAGACCACGTACTGGTCGGCGATCGCTTCGTGGTCGCCCTGCTTCTCGCGCTGGAAATAGAGATAGCAGACGCTGAGCGCGCCCGTCCGGTAATTGACGCGGAAAACGCCGCCTTCCTGCTCGTGGCGGGTCGCGATCAGTCCGTAATCGCCCGAGCTCCTGGCCGGTCGCGCCCTCGCCCGACCGATAGCAGGTCGTAACCCCAAAGGCCCCAGGCCCGACGTCCGCGCGTCCCGGGTTATGGCCGAACTGACAGGCGGTAATGTCGCCGGTCAGCTTGTCGACCCGGTAGACAAGGGACAGATTGATCTGCGGCGCGGCAAGAAACTCATACTGGCTAGCCAGCGCAGGCGATGCAGCCAGCCGCTGCGCCGACAATCAACATCCCGATCGCGGCGAGCTCGCGCGCCATCCTTCATCTCCGCCAAAACGAATCACCGCGCCGGGATATTATCCCGGGTTTCGAGTGGCGGCGCGTGGCGCGCGCCGCTTAACTGGACAGGACGTCTTTCGAAGCGACCGTCGAATCGGCGTTCAGCCGGTAGACCAGCGGCACGCCCGGTCGCGAGCTCCATCGACGGAATGGTCTCCGGAGTCAGACGGTCGAGCACCATCACCAGCGCCCGAAGGCTGTTGCCGTGCGCCGCGACCAGCACCCGCTTGCCGCGCAGCACCTCGGGCAGGATGTGCTGGCAATAGTAGGGCAACGCCCGCGCCACGGTATCCTTCAGGCTCTCGCCGCCGGGCGGAGGAACGTCGTAGCTTCGCCGCCACAGGTGGACCTGCTCCTCGCCCCATTTCTTGCGGGCGTCGTCCTTGTTGAGGCCGCAGAGATCGCCGTAGTGGCGTTCGTTCAGCGCTTGATCGCGATGCTCGGGCAAACCCGTCTGCCCCATCTCGGCCAACGCGAGCGCGAGCGTGTGCTGCGCGCGCGTCAGCGCGGACGTGAAGGCGATATCGAACGTGATTCCGTGCGCCTTCAGCCGACGGCCCGCCTCCGTGGCCTCCTCGACGCCCGTCGGCGAGAGATCCGGATCGCGCCAGCCAGTAAACAGATTCTTCAGGTTCCAGTCGCTCTGGCCGTGGCGCAGGAGGACAAGCAGGCGTTCGCTATTCGGCATCTGTTTTCACCGCGTTTGATGACCAAAAAGGATTTAGTCCATCGTCTCCCCGGGCGCCAAGGATCAAATCGACGCATGATCGGAGCATCCGTGAGCCTGCCTCCGCGCGCTCGGCGCGAGCGCGCGAGCGACCGCAACCCGCCGGGCGACCGGGATCGCATGGACGCCGACCGGCCGGTGGACCTGCTTGATCGCCTCGACCACATGGACGCCGGCGAAAGGCAGAGCAAGGGCCGCGCCCACGCGCTCGATTGTCGGGCGCCGAGCGAATCACGAACTTTCGATCGATGGGCGGCGCAAACAGCGCCTCGCCCCAGAAGACCGGCGAAAACACGGCGTCCTGGAGGATGTCGCGCAACTGCGTCTTGGAATAGGGCAGTCCGTGACCGAAAGGGGTTCCGTCCGCCCGCGCCCAGACGCCGCGTCTCGATGGGACAATCGCCAGAATCCGCCCCTCGGGCGCAACGACGCGCCAGGCCTCTTCGAGGAGCTCCGCCGGCCGCTCAGCCGCCTCGAGCGCATGGGCGATCAGAAGCCGGTCGACGCTGTTGTCCGGCAGCGGCAGCATCCCGGCCTCGACGAGCGCGACCGCGCAGCGGTCCGGTTCGGGCCAGACGGCCGCGCCCTGTTCGGCCGGCATCAGGGCGAGGCAGCGCGTTGCCGTGTCGCGAAACCGATCGAGGTAGGGAGAACCATAGCCGAGAGCCGCCACGGTCAGGCCTGCGGCGCCGAGCCAGCGCGCGCGGACAATCCGGCCGATCAGCCTCCTCGCGAGATCACCGAGCGGCGAACCGTAGAAGTCGCGCAGTTTCTGGGCATCGAGGGGCATCGCGCATCAGGCCGGATTTTGGGCGCAGAATTCTGGAGGACCTGATCGGCTTTCGCAATCCCACACCGCGACCTCCGCCGTCGGAAACGGCTACGTTGAATTCTTGTCGGCCAGCGATTCGAGTTTTCGTTGTATGTCGGACAGCTGTTTGCGCAGTTCCTCGATGTCCTCTGACGAGGTCGGCTTCTTCCCGATCACTTCCGCATTCGCCAACGGCGCAGTGAAGGGCGAGAAGACTCCGAGGGCCTGATTGAATGCGATCAGGTTCTTTTGCGTCAGCTCCTGCAACGCCGCGAACGAGCCTCCTGAGAACGCGTCGGCGCCGAATATCCGCCCCGCGGCCTCCCGCATCGCCTGACGCTCGCCGCTGAACTTGTCGATCGAGAACTCGAGGTAGCTCGGCAGCAGCGCCTGCATGCTGTCGCCGTAGAACCGTATCAACTGCCGCAGGAAGGTCGTGGGAAGAAGGGACTGACCCTCAATTCCCTCTTGTTCGAATATGATCTGTGTGAGTACGGATCTGGTGATATCCTCGTTGGTCTTGGCGTCGTACACAATGAAGTCCTCCCCGCCCTTCACCATCTTCGCGAGGTCCGCCAACGTCACATAGGTGCTTGACGAGGTATTATACAAACGTCTGTTGGCATATTTTTTGATGGTTGTCGGAGAATGGGTCGCCATAACCGTGTGCGTCCTGATGAACCCGCGCCCGAACGGGAAATCCACGATAGCGGTTTTTTTAAACCTCGGAACCCTCTTTTTACGGGCCCGCTCCCTCTGCGGACCTCCAACTTCTCGTGCGCCCTTCGGCTACTGGCGCGTCACCGACACCTTCGTGTAACATCGCCGATACACGCGGTCATTCTGCAACAAACCAAAGGGAGAAAACATGGCCAGGGTTGCGATCGTTACAGGCGGAACGCGGGGCATCGGGGCGGCAATTTCCAAGGCGCTGAAGGCTGCAGGCTACACAGTCGCGGCGACCTATCACGCGAACGACGAGGCTGCGGAAAAGTTCAAGGCCGAGACGGGCGTCAACGTCTACAAGTGGAACGTGGGCGTTTATGACGATTGCGTCGCCGGAATCGCGGAAGTCGAGAAGGAACTCGGACCGGTCGATGTCCTGGTCAACAACGCTGGGATCACCAAGGACGGCGTGTTCCACAAGATGACGCCCGATCAATGGTATGGCGTGATCAACACCAATCTGAATTCGCTTTTCAATATGACCCGTCCGGTCATCGAGGGCATGCGCGAGCGCGGTTTCGGCCGGATCATCAACATCTCCTCGCTCAACGGACAGAAGGGGCAGATGGGGCAGTCGAACTACTCGGCGGCGAAGGCCGGCGACATTGGCTTCACCAAGGCTCTGGCGCAGGAAAGCGCGAGCAAGGGAGTCACGGTCAATGTGATCTGCCCCGGCTATATCGCGACCGAGATGGTCAAGGCCGTGCCGAAGGAGGTGCTGGATAAGTCGATCCTGCCCCATATCCCGGTGCGTCGCCTCGGCGAACCCGAAGAAATCGCGCGCTGCGTCGTGTTCCTCGCCGCCGACGAAGCCGGGTTCATCACCGGTTCGACGCTGTCTGCCAACGGCGGGCAGCTCATGGCCTGACCTGAAGCCTGCGAATCTGCCGCCCCCGGCTCAGCCCGCGGGCGGCGGTTCAGGCGCCAGCCTTCGATTTCGAGTTTTTGACTAGCGGACGGGCTTTGCTTTAGGTCGCGCGTCGGGTCGCATCGTTGAGCCACCGCCTCGTTGCGGTGTCGACAAGCGGCGAAAGGGTCTTGCGAACGCGCGCATGGTAGGCGTCGAGCCACCTGATCTCTCCAACGTCCAGGAGCTTCCAGTCCACGAGACGCAGGTCGATCGGCGCCAGCGTCAGTGTCTCGAAGCCGAGCATCGCGCGCTCGGCGCCGGCGATTTCGCGCAGTTCTACGACGATCAAATTCTCGGTGCGTATGCCAAATTCCCCAGGCAAATAGTAGCCCGGCTCGTTGGACAGGATCATCCCGGCCGTCAGCGTCGCCGTTCCCGTCTTGGCTATCCGCTGCGGTCCCTCGTGGACCGAAAGGTAGGAGCCGACGCCATGCCCGGTGCCGTGATCGAAATCGAGACCGACGTCCCATAAAGGCTGTCGCGCTAGGACATCGATCTGCGCCCCGCTTGTTCCCTTAGGGAAGATTGCCTGCGCGATCGCAATGTGACCCTTGAGAACCCGCGTGAAACGGTCTCGCATCAGACCGCTCGGGCGCCCGACAGCGATCGTCCGCGTGACGTCGGTCGTCCCATCCTCATACTGGGCGCCGCTGTCGATGAGAAAGACGCCGCGGTCGATACTGCGATTGCTCGCTGTGCTCACCCGGTAGTGCGGGATCGCCGAATTCGGCCCGGCCGCAGCGATGGTCGGAAAGGAGATGTCCTTCAGGGCGCCCGTCGCGCGTCGAAACGACTCCAGCGCCTCGACAGCGTCGATCTCGGTCAGCCGGCCCCGCGGCGCCTCCGCATCGAACCAGGCCAGGAATCGCGCGAGCGCGGCGCCGTCACGCTCATGCGCCGCCCGCGCTCCTGCGAGCTCGGCCTTGTTCTTCGCGGCCTTCATCATGCCGATCGGATCCGCGCCGACCTCGGCCTTGCCACCCTTGCGCTCTAGCGTCTGAGTCAGGAGCGCCGGCGCGGTCGCGCTGTCGAAAAGGACGCGCGCGCGCTCTTTTCCGAGCCGACCCACGAACGCCGCCAACGCATCCGGTTCAAGAAGGTCCGCCAGCGCGGCGAGTCCGTCTCGAGCGGAAGGCGCGAGCTTCGCAGGGTCGAGCAGCAGAACCGGGCGGCCTTCACGGGGCACATATGCGTATCCCAGGGGCAGGGGCGTGTGGGACACGTCCGCGCCACGAATGTTGAAGAGCCAGGCGAGATTGTGCGGGTCGCTGATCAGCAGGCCGTCGTTGCGCTTCAGAGCCTCCTGGACCCGCGCGATCTTGGCGGCGGCGGGTTCGCCGGCAAAGCGGGTCTTGTGCTGGGTGACCGCGCCCATCGGCAGGCCGGGCCGATCCCGCCAGATCGCATCGATTGGATTGCTCGCGGTCGGCGCGAGTTCGGCGCTCCGCGGCTTCGCAGACGGCGGCAAAACGACGGACGGAATCGGGGGTGTGTAGACGCGGGTCGTAACCGATCCTGTTCGCCCTTTCTAAGGACGCGCGACAGCCACTCGGGCGGAGGCTCTTCAATGACGTGCAGGATCTCGAACACCGAACCGTCGACCTGCACCTTCGCCTGTTCCGTATAACGTCCATCGACGAAGAGGGCGGCGCGCTCTTTGAGTACAATGGCCATGCCCGCCGATCCGGCAAAGCCGGTCAGCCATAGGAGCCGCTCGGCAGCGGGCGGCACATACTCGTTCTGGTGTTCGTCCGCGCGAGGCACCAAAAAGCCGTCGAGCCCTTCAGCCTTGAGGGCGCCGCGCAGTTCCGCGACCCTCGCGGCGCCGTGGGTCGGGCCGCCAACATCCGTGAACGATTGAAAACGGCTTTCGAACACCCGCTGTCCTCCCGCCTGGTCGCGGCGAACCTTTATGCCACGCCTGCAGCGGAATGCGAAAAAGCTGTCGTCTCAAAATCGGCGCTCTCGCAGAGTTTGAATCTCGATGCGACGGACGGGACTATGCCTCTTGAGCCGTGACAACCCGACCGATGAATGGCAGTTCCCGATAGTAGTGCGCGACGTCCATTCCGTAGCCAACCACGAAAACATCCGGACAGACGAAGCCGACAAAGTCGGCCTCGACCGGTACGGCCCGCTTGCCCGGCTTCTCCAGTATCGTGCAGATCAGCACGCGCTCGCGCGCCGCGCGCGGCGAGAAGGTCTTTGGCGAACGCGAGCGTCCGGCCCGATTCCAGAATGTCGTCGACCAGCAGGACGTCGCGATCCGCGAACCGGCGAATCGATGTCGCGGAGAATCCTGACGGTCCCGCTCGACACCGTGCCGTCGAGGTAGCTCGACAGATGAAAGAACTCGACCTGCGGTTCGAGCCCAGCGCGATGCAGCGCCCGCAAGAGATCGGCGGCGAACATGAACGAGCCCTTCAGGATTGCGACCACGAGCAAGTCCTTCGGCTCGACGGCTGCGATTTCCTTGGCGAGCGCCTCGGTGCGCTCGGCGATTGCCGCTTCGTCGAAAAGGACTTTGACGCGTCTGTCGCCGCTCATGGATCAACCTCGACCGAAAACGCTTGGTGTTGCGTTGTGCCCAGTCTACCAGCATAGCCGTCGTCGATCGTGTTTTCCAAGAGAGAGGCATGGTTCGAACGTCGGTCTCGGCGGCAGCGAGCCCGCCCAATCAAGTCTGGGCTCGATTGCCGGTCCGCAACCCCTTATGGACAGAAACAGACGCAACCGTCTTCACCGCTCTGATCTGGCGCCTGCATGACCCCGATTTCCACCTTGCCGATCCCCGCATCGTTTTCACACGCGCCGTACGACCCCCTGTCGCCAAGCTCCCGGCGCCGCCGATATCTGACGCCTCTTTCCCTCCGGTGGCTCTCTTGCTCCGCTTTGAAAACGTCGGCCTGCGATACGGAATGGGCGAGGAGGTCGTCAGCGACGTCAACTTCTCCGTCGCCCCGCAGAGTTTTCAGTTCCTGACCGGCCCGTCGGGCGCCGGCAAGACAACGCTTCTCCGCCTCATGCTGCTTGTCGCTGCGGCCGACCCGGGGAACCATCCATCATCTTCGGACAGAATTCGGAGACCCTCACCAAGGACGACCTGACCGCGCTTACGCCGGCGCATCGGCGTCGTGTTTCAGGATTTCCGCCTGCTGGATCATCTCACGACCTACGAGAACGTCGCGCTGCCTCTCCGCGCGCTCGGGCGGGCCGAATCGAGCTACCGGGCCGAAGTCGTGGAGCTTCTGCGCTGGGTCGGGCTGGGCGAACGGATGAACGCCGTTCCGCCCGTTCTTTCCGGCGGCGAAAAGCAGCGCGCCGCAATCGCGCGGGCGCTGATCGTCCGGCCAGAGCTGTTGCTCGCCGACGAGCCGACCGGCAACGTCGATCCAGGGCTTGCGCGCCGGCTGCTGCGTCTGTTTGTGGAACTTCACCGATTGGGCACCGCGGTCGTGATTGCGACCCACGATCTGCAACTCATGGACCAGTTCGGATTCGCCCGACGGCTGGTCGTCGGCGACGGCAAAGTCGCCCTCTTCGACGGCGCCCCCGAATGAACGAGGCCCCAAACGAAAGCGCGCTCGCTCCGGAGCCGCCGGTTGATCGGCGTATGCCGCTCATTCCGCGCAACTCGATCGCCGGAGGGGCTCTTGTTGTCGTCGTCGGGATCATGACTTTGCTCGCATGCCTGACGGCCGGCGGAGCGCTGTTGATGGCCCACGCGTCCCAGGCTTGGCGGACCGACATCCTCAGCGACGTGACGATTCAGGTGAAGCCCAGGCCGAACGACGACGTCGACCGTCTGGTCGACAAAGTCGTCGGGATCGCCGGCCAGCGTGTGGGCGGGGAGAACGTCCACGCCTATAGCGCCGACGATTCGCAAAAGCTTCTTCGGCCCTGGCTTGGCGAGGGCGTGGATCTATCGGCTCTGCCGATCCCTCGCATCATTGTGGTGCACGTCCGCGGGACCGGCGAGGGGGATGTCGCCGCGCTTCGCGCCGCGCTTGCTGAAGGCGCGCCGCAGGCGAATCTGGACGATCACCGGGTTTGGGCCGCCCGGATCGGCGTCATGGCCGGGGCCGTCGTCGCGCTTGCGGCCGCGCTCTTCATTCTGGTGATTGTCGCCATGGCGACGGCGATCGGATTCGCCACCCGCGGCGCGGTCGCCGAGAACCGCGAGATCGTCGAGGTTCTCCACTTCGTCGGCGCGTCTGATCGATTTGTGGCCAATCAGTTTCACAGCCACTTTCAGCGACTTGGCCTGCAGGGGGCTGCGATCGGCGGAGGGGCCGCGATCGCATTCTTTTTCGTCGCCTCCACGTTCTCGCGCTATTCCGCGAAATCCCCTGGCGGCGCAGAAATCGCCGCGCTGTTCGGCTCGTTCGCCCTCGATCTCACCGGGTATGCGGGTCTACTTCTGGTGGCGGCCGTCGTCGCGCTGCTCACCGGGGTTCTCTCGCGGCGTATCGTGCTGCGTCACCTTCGTGCGTTGCAATGATGGTAGCCGCCCCTTTCCCCCGTTCAAAGACCAATCCGTCATGCTTGTCGTCCGTTCGATCCTCTTCAACATCCTGTTCTATCTGACGCTGTTGCTCCTGATGGTGCTCGGCTTGCCAACGATGCTCGCCGGCCGGCGCGGCGTCTTCGCGCTCGCCAACCTTTGGCGGGCCGCTTCCGTCTGGCTTCTCGAGGCGATCTGCGACCTCAGGGTCGAGTACCGCGGCCTCGAGAACATCCCGCCCGGCGCTGTTCTGATCGCCGCGAAGCATCAGTCTTTTCTCGAGACCTTTGCGCTGCTCAAATACGCCCCCGATTTTGCCATCATCCTAAAGCGTCAGCTCACCTATATTCCGTTCTTCGGCCTGTATCTGATCGTCTCCAGGCAGATTGCGATCGACCGCGCGCGCGGTCGCCAGGCGTTGCAGCAGATCGAAGAAGCCGCCCGGCCTGTCTTCGCCGCGGGGCGCCAGGTCTTCATCTATCCGGAAGGCACCAGGCGACTGCCGGGCGCGCCACCAAAATACAAGGCCGGGGTCGCCGCCATATACGCCGGAAACTCAGCGCCCTGCCTTCCGGTGGCGCTGAACACCGGTCTGTTCTGGCGACGGCGAGGATTTTTGCGCCGCCCAGGTGTCGCGGTGGTCGAATATCTGCCACCGATTCCGCCGGGTCTCACCCGCGAGGCGTTTGCGGCGAGAGTGCAGAGCGACATCGAGGCGGCTTGCGAGCGGCTGAACGCGGAGGCGGTTGCACGCGACCCATCGCTGAAGGCGGTGATTGCGGCAGGGGCGGATTCGGACCAAGCCGCGCGCGAACGCGTGTCGGCTTGACGTTGAACTTGTTATGTTCTATTCATGTTCTCGTTCCGTAACGTGAGCGAGACCATGCTTTCCTCCCAATTTGGCGTCGCCTCCACCGGATTTTGCGAACCTCCCCAGTCTTGGCCCGGAAACGCAGGTGAACGCTCTCGCCGCACTGCGATGAGCTTCCGGGCGTTGTCTAAGACATCGCTCGCGTCACGGTTCGTGTCGTGGGCGGGACTCTCAGGCAAACCGTACGTCTTTTCCGTCTATAAGCCCTCGGCCTGTCCGGCGTTTTGCGACGCGATCCTCCTGGCGGTCACACGTGACGGCGGCGGCAGGCAGCAGATCCTCGCGACGTGCGATACCGGGGCCTTCCCCGAGCCGGTCCTGGCCCGCGCGGTGTGCGAGTTCAGCCCGCTCGCGGACACACTCGAATTCCATGTGCATCTGCTGGCGCGCTCGTCAGCGGATCGACGGGCGGCTATCGCCGACCTCGAAGCCGCTCGCGATCCGGGTTTAAGCCCTCGCGCGTGACGCGCCGCTAGGCCCTTGACGAGGTCGAACCCTGTCCCGGAAGAGACGCTTCCGGGCCGCGCCGCCCGAAGTCCGGCGCAGCGGTGTCTTGGCCCTGCGCCACGATGCCGAGCCGAATCGCGCGCGTCCGGGTGAAGAGAGCGAACAATCCGTCTCCATCGCCGCGTCGGATCATTCGCTGAAGGGCGGTCAAATCCTCGGTGAAACGGCCAAGCATTTCGAGGACAGCGTCCTTGTTGTGCAAGAACACGTCGCGCCACATGGTCGGATCGGAGGCCGCAATTCGGGTAAAGTCGCGAAACCCCCCGGCGGAGAATTTCATCACTTCGGACTGCGTCACGTCCTCGAGGTCGGCGGCGGTTCCGACGATATTGTAGGCGAGCAGATGCGGCACATGGCTAGTGATCGCCAGCACCAGGTCGTGGTGCGTCGCCTCCATGATCTCGACATTCGCGCCGATCGCCTCCCAAAGCGCGCGCACCTTGGCGACCGCCTCGACGTCTGCGCCTTCCGGCGGCGTCAGGATGGACCAGCGATTGACGAACAGCGTCGCGAATCCTGCGTCAGGTCCGGACTGTTCGGTCCCCGCCACCGGATGCGCCGGGACGAGCCGCGCATGGGCTGGTAAAATCGGTACGAGCTCCGCGATCACGGCTGCTTTCACCGAGCCGACATCGGACACGATGGCCCCCGACTTCAGGGCCGGCCCGATCGCCCGACCGATGTCCGCGTTGGCCCCGACCGGCGCGCAGAGGATCACGCAATCCGCGGTTCGGACCGATTCGGCGAGGTCGGTTGTATAGACATGCCCGAGGCGGAGAGCCTCGGCGCGCGCCAAGGCGTCGCGCGACGCGTCAGCGATCACGATTCGGCGCGCAGCGTTTTGCTGGCGTATCGCGCGGGCCAGCGACGATCCGATCAGGCCGACGCCAATGATCGCCAAATCGTCGAACACTGGCTGGTCGAGCGGCGGTCCGAGCCGCTCAGCCACGACGGCCTCTCACGAAGTCGGTCAGCGCCTCGATGAGGCCGCGATTGGCTTCCTCGTCGCCCACCGTCAACCGCAGGCACTGGGGCAGCCCATAAGCGCCGACGGCGCGCAGGATATAGCCGCGCGCGCTCAAGTAAGCGTCCGCGTCTGCCGCGCTGCGGACGCCGTTCCGGCCAAACTCCAGGAGCAGGAAGTTCGCCGCGCTCGGGGTGACCCCGATTCCAAGATTGGCGATGGATTCACCGAGCCAGGGCAGCCATCGGGCGTTATGTTCTATCGCGGCCTCGACATGAGCTGCGTCTTCGAGACCTGCGACCCCCGCGGCGATCGCGGGGCCATTGAGATTGAAGGGCGGCCGCACCCGATTGATTGCATCCGCCACATGCGCCGGACCATAGGCCCAGCCTATGCGCAAACTCGCCAGCCCATAGATCTTGGAGAAGGTCCTCGTCATGACGACGTTCTCGCGCGATGCGGCAAGCTCGATTCCGGCGGCGTAATCGTTGCGGGTGACGTATTCTGCATAAGCCGCGTCGAGCACCAGGAGACAGTCCGCCGGCAGGCCTGCGTGCAGCCGCTCGATCTCCGAATTGGGCAGATACGTCCCGGTCGGATTGTTCGGGTTTGCGATGTAGACGATTTTCGTCCGCAGGGTCACCTTGGCGAGGAGCGCGTCGACGTCCGTCGTCCTGTTGGTCTCCAGGGCGACAACGGGAGTCGCTCCGGCGGCGCGAATCGCGATCGGGTATTCCAGAAACCCGTGCTGGCTATAAAGTCCCTCGTCGCCCGGACGCAGGAAAACGTGCGCAAGCAAGGCAATGATCTCATCCGAGCCGTTGCCGCAGAGTACTCTCTGCGGGTCGAGGCCAAACCGCCGGCCAACCGCTTCGCGGAGAGCGCGCGCGGAGCCATCGGGGTACACTGCCAGATCTCGGGCTGCAGCCTGGAACGCCGCGACCGCTTTCGGCGACGGTCCGAGCGGCGATTCGTTGGACGAAAGCTTATGGACCTTTGCGACCCCCGCGGCCCCACTTTTGCCGGGGACGTAGGCGTCGATCGCCAGAATTTCGGGACGGGGCTCCGGGCGGAGCAAAGCGACGGTGGACATGGACGTCTCGATAGCCTCAAGCGCCGCTCGGGCGCAACGCTGACGCGTCGAATCGCGCCGCGTGCGATCCTATTTCGACGCTCCTGACATCCGCGGCCCCGACCCCGCGCAGTGCCGACGAGGTCAGATCGGAGTCAAGACCGCCCGGACGGCCGATAAGAAGGCCGAGCCCTACGCTGTCCGCGGCCGAGGCGACGATCTCGGCGCCTATTGTCGCGAGCGCGAACGGATAGTCGAGCCGCCAGCGGTCAACACGAACGGCCTCGAGGACGATGTCGCGCGCGCCGCCGTCCGCCAGCGGTCGGGATATGACGAACACCGGCATGCCCGCCGGATGGTCGGTCCGCTCCACGAACGGTAGCCGGGCGATGACCTTGGGCGCATTGCGCGGCAGGAGCCGCGTCCACCAGGCTTCCGCCCGAGGTCCGCCGTCGAGCGCGAACATTCCGAGATCCCCAGTCGATCCCGCTACCGCTTCAATCACGTCGACCGCGCTCAGGTGCGGCACGCAGGGAACCGTGAACCCAAAATGGAACCGGGCCGAATCACGCATCGCAGCGTCTCCGCGGGATACGTCGACATGCACGCTGTACGGCGCCTGCAGGTAGGTGAAGGTCGAGATGATGATCCGCCAGATGCCCTCGACCGTGTCCAGCGGCAAATGGCCGCGGTGGCGTTCGGCGAGCGAGCGCATCATCGAAGCCTCGCGAGCCGGTCGGAAAGCCGAACCGCCCCCTTGGCGAGCCTTGATCTCGATTAGCCTGTCGATGATCCACCCGCGCTCCATCAGGAGCTCGTGCATCGCTGCGTCGATCCGGTCGATCTCGCCGCGCATCTCGGCAAGCGTCGGCTTTGGCGATTCGCTGTCCGACACCTCTTCTGCGCTCCTTTTTCGCGTCGGTCGTCAGGTATTCATCGATTCGAAGAAGCCGGCGTTGGTCTTGGTCTCGCGCAGCTTGCCGAGCAGGAACTCGATCGCGTCGACCGTGCCCATCGGATTGAGTATGCGCCTGAGCACGTACATCTTCTTCAGGATGTCCGGAGGAACCAGCAGCTCCTCCTTGCGGGTCCCGGAGCGGGTGATGTCCATCGATGGGAAGGTCCGCTTGTCGGCGACCTTGCGGTCGAGAATGATCTCCGAATTGCCGGTTCCCTTGAACTCTTCGAAGATCACTTCGTCCATGCGCGATCCCGTATCGATCAGCGCGGTCGCGATGATCGTCATCGATCCACCCTCCTCGATGTTGCGCGCCGCGCCGAAAAAGCGCTTGGGCCGCTGAAGCGCATTGGCGTCGACGCCGCCGGTCAGAACCTTGCCCGAGGAGGGCACGACCGTGTTGTAAGCGCGCCCGAGACGCGTGATCGAATCGAGCAGGATAACGACGTCGCGCCCGTGCTCGACGAGGCGCTTGGCCTTCTCGATCACCATCTCCGCGACCTGGACGTGGCGGACCGCCGGCTCGTCGAAGGTCGAGGAGACGACCTCGCCCTTCACCGAGCGCTGCATGTCGGTGACTTCCTCGGGCCGCTCGTCGATCAGCAGCACGATTAGATAGCACTCGGGGTGATTCGCGGTGACCGACTGGGCGATGTTCTGCAGCAGCACGGTCTTGCCGGTGCGCGGCGGCGCGACGATCAGGGCGCGCTGACCCTTGCCGATCGGCGCGACGATGTCGATCACGCGCGACGACATGTCTTTCCGGGTCGGATCTTCGACCTCGAGCTTCAGGCGCTCGTTGGGGTAAAGCGGCGTCAGGTTGTCGAAATGGACCTTGTGCCGCGTTTTCTCTGGATCCTCGAAGTTGATGGCTTTGCATTCTTTGAGGGCAAAGTAGCGTTCGCCTTCCTTCGGGCTGCGAATCACGCCTTCGACCGTATCGCCGGTTCTCAGGCCGAGACGGCGGATCTGGGAGGGCGAGATGTAGATGTCGTCGGGGCCCGGCAGATAGTTCGCGTCGGCCGAGCGCAGGAAAGCGAATCCGTCTTGCAGGATTTCGACGACGCCTTCACCGATGATCTGGACGTCGACGCTCGCCAATTGCTTGAGAATGGCGAACATGAGTTCCTGCTTGCGCATGATCGACGCGTTTTCGACGTCGTTCTCTTCTGCGAACGCCAGGAGTTCGGTCGGAGATTTTTGCTTCAGGTCTTTAAGTTTGATTTCCCGCATTTGCGGACCTTTGTCTCGGGCGATCGGGCTGAAAATAGCCATTTGTCGCGAACGGAGTGGGGGGTGGAGAGCGCTCTACGGGCTTTCGCGGTCTCGAAGGACCGTTCTGGCTGACGGAACCTTGCGGTCCGCGACCACGCGTGAGGCGCGTTTGAAGATGGGCAGCCGTCTCATAATCGGCTTCTTCGCAATTTTCAACGGGCAATTGCGGTGAGCCGACGGAGCGGACCGGCGCAGCTCAAAAAGGCTTGAGGACGACGAGGAGCACGATCAGGACCATGAGCACCGTCGGAACCTCGTTGAGGACGCGAAAGAAGACCGCTGGCCGCGTGTTGGCGTCCTCGCCGAACAGCCTGACGTAACGAGCAAGGTAGCCATGGATGCCGCCAAGCCCAAGGGCGAGGACGAATTTGATCTGAAGCCAGGGGTCCATCCAGAAATCGCCCATGTAGGCGAGCAGCGGACCGGTGATGAACACCACGACCATCGACGGATTGATGATCGCCTTGAGTAGACGGCGCTCCATGACCTTGAACGTCTCGGAGGCCGGCGAGCCCCGAGGGACGGAGACGTGATAGACGAACAGCCTGGGCAGATAGAGCATGCCCGCCATCCAGGCGATGATCGCAATGATGTGGAGGGCCTTGAGCCAGAGGTACATGAGCGCATCCGTGATCGCCGCAGGTCTGCGGCGTCGGGGGAAGCGAAGCGATTACGGGCGCCGCACGCACGATGCAAGCGGGCAACGCCGGAAAGATAAGGGAGAGAGAATGCTGAGTCTGCTTTCTCTCTTAGATGGTCCGATAGCGCATAATCAAAGTTGGGCTGTTGCGGGTCCCCGACACCGGGCGCTCGGAGTTCATGCGCGGCCGCCACGCGCCGTCGCCGCCTTAACGATTTGTTAAGCATTTCCGCTTGATCGTCCCGCCGGGTCGATTCGGCGGCGCGTTATCCCCGGAATTCACCGCGCGCGCTTAAATCGCGCTCTGCTTGTCCACGCCTTCAACGCTGTGGAGGCAGGATTCGCGGCGACCGCGCCGAAAGTCGCGTACGCAGTCGGGGACACTCGCCTGTCCCTCCCTGTCCACAGGTCCGCTCACCGACTATAACCTCTTTGGATTCGTGTCGGGGAACGACCTTGGGCCGCAGCTATTTTCATCTCCACCTCGTCTCCGATTCGACTGGCGAGACGCTGATCGCGGCGTCGCGGGCCGCCTCGGCGCAGTACCAGGGCGTCGCCTCGATCGAGCATGTCTATCCGCTGGTGAGAACGCCCGAGCAGCTCGATCGGGTGATCGCCGAGATCGAGAACGCTCCGGGCATCGTCTTGTTCACCCTGGTCGATTCGAACCTGTCGCGACGGCTTGAGGAAAGCTGCGAGGCGTACGGGTCGCCGTGCCTGAGCGTGCTGGGGCCGATTCTCAATCTTTTCAAATCCTACCTTGGACAGAATTCGACGCCGCGCGCCGGCGCGCAGCACATGCTGAACGCCGACTACTTCAAGCGGATCGACGCGCTGAACTTCACGATGATGAGCGACGACGGCCAGCTGCCCGAAAATCTCGAGCACGCCGACATCGTTCTGGTCGGCGTCAGCCGCACCTCGAAGACGCCGACCAGCATCTATCTCGCCAATCGCGGCTACAAGACCGCCAACATTCCGCTGGTGCCGCACGTTCCTCTGCCGCGCGGACTGGCGGGTCTCCGCCATCCTTTGATTGTCGGGCTGGTCGCCTCGGCCGACCGGATCGTCCAGATCCGCCAGAACCGGCTCTTGTCCCTCAACGCCGACTCGCAGACCGAATACGTCGACCGGGTCGCCGTCGCCGAGGAAATCGCTGCCTCGCGGCGCCTGTTCGCCGAGCGGACCTGGCCGGTCATCGACGTCTCGCGCCGCTCGATCGAGGAGACCGCAGCCGCGATTCTCGACCTTTATCGCGCCCACCGCCTCAAGTTCATCGCCCAGGTATGAGAGCGACGCCGAAATGCCGCTGAAATCGCTCGTATGGTCGGGCGCCGCGCCGCTCCTACTCGCGTCGAAGAGCGCCAGCCGGCGCGCGCTGCTGGCCGCCTGCGGGCTCGCCGCCGAGACGATCGCCGTCGCCATCGATGAGCGCGCGCTGGAGGACCGGTATTTCGCGGCCGGCGGTGCGGTCAAAGGGCTGCCGTCCGAGCTTGCGCGCGCCAAGGCCGTGGCGGCGAGCGCGCTGAAACCCGAGGCGCTATTGCCTCGGCGCGGACCAGACGCTGACCGTCGGAACGCGACTGCTGCACAAGGCTCGCGATCGGGCCGAGGCGGCCGAAGTGCTGGCCGCTCTCGCCGGACGGACGCATACGGCTGACTTCCGCTTTCTGCATCGCGCGCGATGGTGTCGCGCTCGTGGATCGATTCGGATTCCGCCGAACTAACCATGCGCGCGCTCGATGAGGGCGCGATCCTCGCGCTATCTCGACGTCGCCGGGCCCGCGGTGCTAGCAAGCGTCGGCGTCTATCAGCTTGAGGGGCTTGGCGTGCATCTGTTCGAACGAGTCCGCGGCGATCACTTCACCATTCTCGGGCTGCCGCTGCTCAAGCTTCTGGCCTGGTTCAGGGACCGAGGGACTGGTCCCGCTATGACGACGGCGTCGAGCGCGCCCATCCGAGCCGGGGTCGCCGGCTGGCCGATCGAGCACTCGCGTTCGCCGATGATCCATGAGTTTTGGTTGGATCTGTGCGGAATCGATGCCGGCTACGAGCGGTTTCCGGTGCCGCCGGGCACATTCGCAGAGTTCGCGGCACGGATCGGGAAGGACGGCCTGGTCGGCTCGAACGTCACCGTTCCCCACAAGGTGGCGGCCTTTGCCGCTTGCGACCGCCGCACGCCCGGTTGCGCAGGCGCTGGGCGCCGTCAATACGCTGTGGCGCGAGGACGGGCTCCTCTGGGGCGACAACACCGACGTCGCGGGCTTTCTAGGGAACCTCGACGAGTCGGCGCCGGGATGGGACGATCGCCGTCGACTGGCGCTCGTCATCGGCGCGGGCGGGGCGGCGCGGGCGATCGTCTATGCGCTCATGGAGCGCGACTTCGAGCATATCCTGATCGTCAATCGGACGCTGAGCCACGCCCAGGATCTCGCCGCAGCCTACGGCGACCGGGTGCTCGCCGCGCCCTGGGACTGGCTCGACGTGGCCCTGTCAGGCGTCGATCTTCTCGTCAATCGCAGCGTGCTCGGAATGGAAGGCCATTCCGCTCTCACCCTCGACCTCGCCATGCTGCCCGAGCACGCGGTCGTCGCCGATATCGTCTATGTCCCGCTTCGCACGCCGCTGATCGAGGCGGCGCGAGCGCGCGGCTTGCGCACCGCGGAGGGGCTCGGGATGCTCCTGCATCAGGCTGCGCCGGCGTTCGAACGCTGGTTCGGCCGGCGCCCCGAAGTGACGCGCGAACTGCGCGCCCTTGTCGAGGACGATGTCAAGGCCGCGCACAAGGGACAAAAGGCGAAGCGATGATCGTGGCAGGCCTGACCGGCTCGATCGCGATGGGGAAGTCGACCGTGGCGGCCATGTTCGCCGCACTGGGAACGCGGGTGTTCGACGCCGACGCCGCGGTGCGCGCCTTCTACGCCGGCGAGGGCGCCAAACGGATCGACGGCGTCTTTCCCGGGGTTCTTGTCGATGGCCGGGTCGATCGCGACCGCCTTTCGCGGATCGTCCTGAACGACCGCGAGGCGCTCGCGCGCCTGGAGAGAACTCGTCCATCCGGCGATTGCGGCGATGCGCGCCGATTTCGTCTCGCGTGCGAGCAGCGAAGGGCGGCGGGTCGCGGTCGTCGATGTGCCACTGTTGTTCGAGACCGGAGGCGACGAGGCCGTCGACTGCGTCGTCGTGGTCAGCGCCCCGGCCGCCGCGCAGCGCTCACGCGCGCTCAGCCGCGAAGGGATGACCGAGGAGAAGCTCGACGCGATTCTCGAGCGCCAGACGCCCGACCCCGAAAAGCGCCGCCGGGCGCATTTTGTCATCGACACCGGCGGAGCCCTGTCGAGCGACGCAGGCGCAGGTCGCCCAATTCCTCCGCGCCGCCTCCGGACTTGAAGGACGAACGACCCGTCATGCGTGAGATCGTGCTCGACACCGAAACCACCGGCCTTAGTCCACTGGACGGACACCGGCTGCTCGAGATCGGCGCGATCGAGATCGTGCACCAGTCGCCGACCGGACGCGTCTTCCATCATCTGATCAACCCGGAGCGCGATGTGCCCGAGGACGCCGTCCGGGTTCACGGCCACACCGCCGAACTCTTGAAGGACAAGCCCGTCTTCGCCATGCTTGTCGAGGAGTTTCTCGTGTTCGTCGGCGACGCGCAGATCGTCATCCACAACGCCGAATTCGACATGCGCTTTGTCAACGCGGAGCTCGCGCGGCTTGGGCGCGAGCCGATCGGCATGGATCGCGTGGTCGACACGCTGGCGCTCGCGCGGAAGAAGCATCCCGGCCAGCAGAACAGCCTCGACGCCTTGTGCGACCGGTATCGGATCGACCGATCCAGGCGCGTGAGGCACGGGGCGTTGCTCGACGCGGAAATCCTGGTCGAAATTTACAGCGAACTCACCGGCGGCCGGCAGCGGTCGCTGTCCTTCGAGGATCGGCGCGAATTTGGCGGACGGTCGGTCGAGCAAATCCGGCGGCCGATCGATTTCAGACCTGCGCGCGCCGCACGCCTGCGCCCGGAAGAGGCCGAGGCGCATCGAAGCCACATCGGCGCCCTCGGGGAAGGCGCCGTGTGGCTCCGTTATCTGTCCGCCGAGGCGAGTGCGGCGTTTGCGACGGCTCAGGCGGGCTGAACCTGCTGCTGACCGCCGGCGGCGGCCAGGCGCTGCAAATAAAGCGCGTGGAAGTCGATCGGGTCGATGAACAGCGGCGGATAGGACCCGCCGCGAACCGCGTCGGCGATGATCTGACGCGCGAAGGGGAACAGCAGTCGCGGTCCCTCGATCATCACGATCGGCTGGACCTGGTCCGGGGGGAAGTTCTCGATGCGGAAGACGCCGGCGTAGTTGAGTTCGAACTTGAAAAGGGTGTCCGCGCCCTGGCCGGCGCCGCCTTCGAGCATCAGGCTGACCTCGAAGTCGTTCGGCGCGAGCTGGCGGGCGTTAACGTTGATCTGCACCGAGAGGTTCGGCTGGGTCTGCTGCGGACCCAGAGTTTTCGGCGCATTCGGATTCTCGAACGACAGGTCCTTGGTGTATTGCGCCAACACGGTGAATCTCGGAGCCGCCTGCTGGGTCCCCGCGCCGTTTCCGTTCTGGTCGGACATTGTATCGTGTTCCTTAGTCCCCGAGCCCCGAGCGCCCATGGCCTCATCTCGAGCAATCCGAATTGATTGTGCGGCGTCGCCTAGCACGCCGGTTGGGGCCGAACAAGCAGTCAGCGCGCTGCTTCCGATCCCTGCGGCTGAGGCGGCGGCCACGCGAAATTGTCGGCTCTGCCGGCGGGCGCCCCGCCGGCGAAGCCGGTCGAACCGGGGGACGCAGCAACGCCGCATCGGCCGCGTTGACCAGTTCGCCCCCGGGGGTGGCCGGCAGCGCGGTCAGGGAAACGATCGGGCCAGCCGAAGGCTTCGGGATCGGCGCTGGATTCGCCAAGTGTTGCGCGTCGGCCCCTTTCTCGCGCTGGAGCTCGGCGTTGATTGCGGAGGCTTCCTTCTCGATGTCGGGAGGCAACGTCGCCAGGTCGCCCTGCGGCTTGTCTTTGTCGAGCTCGCGCCGGATGTCCGGCTCGAGGAGCTGGGCCACTTTTCGGGATCCGGCCTTGGTGAAATAGATCCCGCCAGCGCCGTTGCGCAATTTGGCGTTTTGGCCTTCGGCGTCCGGCCCGAAGTCGGCGTACTGCCCGTTCGGATCGGAGAAGGCGTCCCAGATATCGACATAGGTCCCACCGGCCTTGCTGACATGGTCGCGATACATTTCATTCAGCGCCAGGGCCTGGGCGTGAAGCGGCTCGTCGCGCATCGGCGGCAATCCCACCCAGAGGACGGGTATATGGGCGTCGTGGAACGGCGCAAGCAGCGCGTCGATCCGCTGGGCGTAGGCGGCGCGCCACTTGTCGCTCAGCGTGTCGAGCATCTCCCCGTTGTCCTTTAACGGCTGCACGTCGTTGATGCCGAGCATGATCACGGCGACGTCGATCTTCGGCTTCGTCGCCAGGAGGTCGCGCGCCGCCTTCGGCCAGTCGAAGTAATCGTCGCGCGCAAGGCCCGAGATGTCGCGGGCAAGATCGGTGACGGAGACCTCCGGTCTGACGGCGAAGGCGTCGGTCAGGCCTTGCGATACGAGGATCGCCAGGCTGTCGCCGAGCACCGAAACGAAGAAGGTCGGCTTGACCGGCGCGCCGCCGGGCGTGCCGGGCGCGCGCGTGGCGGTCGAGGAGACGAAATCCTGCCTTTTGTGAACGGGCGGCCTGTGCGCGCGCTCCCGGATCCCGGCATTGTGCGCAACGGGAGGCGGCGGCGGCCTGAAGCCGAACCCGAACAGATGCTGAAAGAAGCCGGGCAGTCCGCCGGCGTACTGCGCCTGAGACTCGGGCGCGGCCAACATCAGGCACCCCAGCGCGAACGCGAGGATCAACCCGACGCGCCTCCAGCGCGCGATCCCAGCGTCTTTCTTTATGGCAGGCGGCGTGCCGGGCGCCGGAACTCGGTTCATCGATCGGACTCGATCCGCTTCAGGAGGGCGACGTCGGCGTAACCGTCCGGCGGCAGTCCGTTGCGCTCCTGGTACTTGCGGACCGCGGCGCGCAACCCGTCTCCGACCATGCCGTCGACCTCGCCGGGATCATAACCCATTCTCTTGAGCGTGGCCTGAAGATTACGCACTTCAGCGGGGCTCAGGGCGCGGTCCGACGCCGGCCAGGATGCGACGAGGCTTGACCCGCCGTTCACGGCGTCGCCGAGCAAGGCGACGGCGAGCGCGTAGGCCGTCGAGGAATTGTATTCCTTGATAACGTCGAAGTTGGCGGTGACGAGGAAGATCGGCCCCTTGAGGCCGGCCGGAAGCAGCAGCCGACCCTCGCCTATGGCCGGAAATGGCCTTCCGTCGGCCCGGACGACGCCGCGCGCGGCGAAAGCGGAGAACGGCGCGGTCTTTGCCGAATCGGCGTCAGCGAGCGCGAATTGCGCCGGCAACGCGACCTCGAAACCCCAAGGGAGGTCCCGCATCCAGCCGTGCCCGACAAGATAATTGGCGGTCGAGCCGATCGCGTCCGCTTCGCTCGTCCAGATATCGCGCCGACCTGCGCCGTCGAAATCGACGGCGTAGGCGAGAAAGCTCGAAGGCATGAATTGCGTCTGACCCATCGCGCCCGCCCACGATCCCGACATCGCCCGCGGAGCGATGTCGCCCTCCTGGAGGATCGCCAGCGCCGACAGGAGTTCGTCGCGGAAATAATCGTCACGGAAGCGGACGAAGGCGAGGCTCGCGAGCGAGCGGACGACGTCGAACGAGCCCGGCGCCGCGCCGAAATCGGTCTCCAGGCCCCAGATCCCCATGATAACTCCGGGATCGACCCCGTACGTCCGGCTCGCTTTCGCAAGCCAGGGGGCGACCTCTTGCGCCCTCCCGCGGCCGCGCGCGATGCGGTCCGGCGCTGCGGCGGCCCCGATATAGCTCCAGATCGGAATCGTGAACTCCGCCTGCCGCTGGGTTTCGGCGACCACCTTCGGGTCGAACGCGACGCCTTCGAAGGCGCGGTCGAACGTCTCGCGGGAGACGCCGAGCGCCTCCGCCATCGGCCAGAGGGAGGCGATGAAACCGGCGAAGGCGCGATTGCGGGTCGGTGCGGCGCTCTGGGAGGCGGGCGTCCCGAGGGCGAGCGACCCCGTAAGGACAAGCAAAGCGCTGGCCCAGATCAACACCCAGAAACGCTTTCGGAACGGCCCGACGCGAATAGCCCAACTCTCCTGCGCGGCCAGAGGCCGAGAGGGGCAAGTATAGCAGAAACGAAGCAGCGGAGGCGCCGCTATTCCTTGATGTCGTCCGGCTTCGGCATCGATATGATGCTGTAGCCTGCGTCGACGAAATGAATTTCGCCGGTCACGCCATCCGACAGGTTCGAAAGCAGATAGAGCGCCGAGCCCCCGACGTTCTCGATCGTCACGGTCCTCCGTAAGGGGGAGTGGGCGCGCTGGAAATTGAACATGAACCGCGCATCCGCGATACCCGCGCCGGCGAGCGTACGAATCGGGCCCGCCGAAATGGCGTTGACGCGGATGTTGTCCGGGCCGAAGTCCGCGGCGAGATACCGAACGCTCGATTCCAGCGCCGCCTTGGCGACGCCCATGACGTTGTAATTGGGCATGACCCGCGTCGATCCGCCGAAGGTCAGCGTCAGCATCGCCCCGCCCGAAGGCATGAGAACCGACGCCCGTTTGGCGAGCTCGGTGAACGAGAAGGCCGAAATGACCATCGTGCGCACGAAATTCTCGCGGGTCGTGTCGGCGTATCGGCCCTTGAGCTCATTGCGGTCGGAAAAGCCGATGCAATGGACGAGAAAGTCGATCGCGCCCCATTCCTCGGCGATCCGGGTGAACAGTGCGTCGACCGAGACGAGATCCTCGACGTCGCAGGGCGCGATCAGCGTCGATCCCAGGCTTTCGGCCAGCGGCGTCACGCGCTTGCCGAGCGCCTCGCCCTGATAGGTGAAGGCGAGTTCCGCCCCTTCCGCCGAGAGAGCCTTGGCGATCCCCCAGGCGATCGAGTGATCGTTCGCCACGCCCATGACGAGGCCGCGCTTTCCCTGCATCAGGCCGGACGTCATCGCTCGCTCTTTGAGGTTGAGGGGAGGGTCAGGGGAGTTCGGGCTCAGCGGCTCAGGCGTCGACGTGCTTGAAGACGAGCGTCGCGTTCGTCCCGCCGAAGCCGAACGAGTTCGACAGGACGGCGCGCAGATCAACGTTGTCGCGTCGCGCCCGCACGATCGGCATGTCGGCGAAAGCCGGGTCGATCTCTTCGATATGCGCGCTCTCGCAGATGAAGCCGTTGCGCATCATCAGGAGCGAATAGATCGCCTCGTGCACGCCGGTCGCGCCCTGCGAATGGCCGGTCAGCGATTTCGTCGCCGAAATCGGCGGGCACTTCTCGCCCGATCCGAACACTTCGCGCAGAGCCTCGATTTCCTTGAGGTCGCCGACCGGCGTCGAGGTCGCGTGCGGGTTGATGTAGTCGATCGGAACCTTCACCGTCGAAAGCGCCTGGCGCATGCAGCGCGCCGCGCCTTCGCCCGAGGGCGCAACCATGTCGTGGCCATCCGACGGTCGCGCCGTAGCCGACGATCTCGGCGTAGATCTTCGCGCCGCGCGCCTTTGCGCGCTCGTAGTCCTCGAGCACCAGCACGCCTGCGCCGGCGGAAATCACGAAGCCGTCGCGGTTCCGGTCATAGGCGCGCGAAGCGCGAGCGGGCGTCTCGTTATAGGCCGACGACATCGCGCCCATCGCGTCGAACAGCACCGAGAGCGTCCAGTCGAGCTCCTCGCAGCCGCCCGCGAACATCACGTCCTGCTTGCCCATGAGGATTTGCTCGTAGGCCGCGCCGATGCAGTGATTGGAGGTCGCGCAGGCCGAGGAGATCGAGTAGCTCACCCCCTTGATCTTGAACCAGGTCGAGAGCGTCGCCGAAGCGGTCGAGCACATCGACTTGGGCACCGCGAACGGCCCGACGCGCTTCGGCCCCTTGGAGCGGGTGACGTCGGCGGCCTCGACGATCGCGCGGGTCGAGGGGCCGCCCGACCCCATGATGATACCGGTGCGCTCGTTCGAGACCTCATCGGGCTCGAAGCCCGCTGTCGACGATCGCCTGGTCCATCGCGACGTGGTTCCAGGCGGCGCCGCCGCCGTGGAACCGCATCGCCCTGCGGTCCACCACCTCTTCGGCGACGAGGGTCGGCGCGCCGTGGACCTGGGAGCGGAAGCCGAGTTCGGCCATTTTCGCCGCCCGCGTCATGCCGGAGCGGGCGTCGTGAAGGCTCGCCGTGACTTCCTGGACGTTGTTGCCGATCGACGACACGATGCCCATGCCGGTGACGACGACGCGTCTCATCCCAATCTCTCCATGATCGCGCGTCTCGGCGTGCTCGACTTTCAGGCGGAGGCCGGGGTCGCCGGGCTGAACAGACCGACCCGCATGTCCTTGACGTCGTAGATGCGCTTGCCGTCGGCCTCCAGCCAGCCGTCGGCGATGCCGAGAACGAGCTTGCCCTTGAAGACGCGCTTCATGTCGACGCCATAGACGACCTTCTTGACGGTCGGAAGCACCTGATCGGCGAACTTGACCTCGCCGACCCCCAGCGCGCGGCCCCGGCCGGGCAGGCCGAGCCAGCCGAGAAAGAATCCGGTGAGCTGCCACAGCGCGTCGAGGCCGAGACAGCCGGGCATGACCGGGTCGCCCTTGAAATGGCAATCGAAAAACCACAGCGTCGGCTTGATGTCGAACTCCGCCCGCACGTCGCCCTTGCCATTGGCGCCGCCGGTCTCGGAAATCTCCGGATATGCGGTCGAACATCAGCATCGGCGGCAAGCGGCAACTGGGCGTTGCCCGCGCCGAACAATTCGCCTCTGCCGCAGGCCAGAAGCTCTTCGTAGCTGAAACTGCTGCGCCGTTCTGCCATTTTTGCGCCGTCTGCCTCTTCGGGCCGCGGCGGCGAGACGCTCGGACCCTTGAAGCCGGCTTCGTAACATAAGCGCTCTATGACCGAAAGCGTGGCGCGGCGCGCACGGGCGTCGCGCCGTTTTTATCCCACCTGATGCGCGGCGGTCACATGTCGCGGCGAGACGGCGGACAGTTGGGGCCTTCGTCAGCTCCGGAAAACGCCCGTCGGATCAGTAAGGGGCGCGCGCGTAGGCTGAGGCGATCAGTCCCCGCGTCGGTGACGACGACCCAGTTCGGCGCCCTGCCGCTCCACCCGCTCGACGCGACCGGCGCCGGGCAGGATGTCGCCCGGCCGAACTGCCATTTCTCCGTAGCGGCCCCCGATCAGCGCGACGTCGTTCGCTGGCGCCGAGCACGACGTAGCCGTGAAGGATCTGTCTCGGCCGGTCGATCGAGCCGGTCGGCTCCATCGAGACGTTCGGGCCGAATTTCGGCGGCTGGGCCTTGGGCGGGCGGGCAGCAGGCGACGTGGGCGGTTTTCTCGAGCTTGTCCAGGCGAGCGGCGATCTCGGCTGTGGTGGCGTTCGTCTCGTGGTCGACGCGCTCGCCGAGCTTGTCGAGTTTCTCGCCTTGCTCGCGGTCAAGCCTCTCCACCCGCTGCGACAATTGAGCGATTGCGGCGCTGAGTTCGCGCGAGCTCACGGCGGCGGTCTTCATCTCGCCGACCGAACGGCGCAGCTCCGCCAGTTCGTCGCGGCCCTTGGCGTTCTCGACCGTCTGCATCCGCGTGTTGAGGCTCGAAACGGTCTCGGCGAGCTTCGCGTTCTCCTGGGCGCGCTCCGCAAGCAAACTCGCCTGGCGATGGTGATCGACCACGACAAAGGCGGCCGCGCCGAGAGCGACGACGCAAACCATCCCCGCTGCGAGCGCGATGGCGCGCCGACGGAACGAGTCCGCCCGGGCGGACTCCAACGCGGGGTTCGGACCGTCCCAGAACAGGGGCGGCAGAATGAGAGGCAGCCCGGCGGACGGCTCCTCATCCCAGCGGCCGCCGATTGACCTCGGCGCGTCGGACGGGGTTAATTCGTTCCGTTCCTCGGTGTTGTCTTCCGGGCGCGCCGAGTCGTTCGCCTCATCGGCGGAATCCGGATCTCGGGCGTCTTGATCGTTCATGACAGGTCGTCCGCGGTTCACGCATTCGTGCTTGGATTGTCCCCCTTGGGGATTAACGAACCGTTGACCATCGGTCCGCCAAACGGAGAGATTGTCGTCATGACAGCGATGAAATTCGGGGTCGGCCAGCCGGTGCGGCGCGTCGAGGACCACCGCCTGGTCCGCGGCGCCGGACGCTACACCTCCGACCTCGCGCCGGAGAGCGCGCTCACGGCCTATTTCGTGCGCAGCCCGCACGCGCACGCTCGATTTGTAATCCGAGACCGCGAGTCCGCCGCGACCGTACCCGGCGTCGAGGCCGTGTATGTCGCGTCCGACTTCGCCGGTCTCGGCGACCTGCCGTGTCTGGAGCCGGTCGCAAACGCGGACGGTTCGCAGACGCCGCTGAAGCCCTATCCGGTCATGGTCAGGGACGAGGCGCACCACGTCGGCGACATCGTCGCCATGATCGTCGCGCAATCCGAGCTTGCGGCCCGGGACGGCGCGGAGTGCTTGTCGATCGAATGGGAGCCGCTTCCCGCGGCGGTCGACATGGTTGAAGCGATGCGTCCCGGCGCGGCGCAAGTGTTCGAAGGCGCTCCAGGCAACATCGCGTTCGACGCCCATATCGGCGATCGGGCGAAGACCGAGGAGGCGTTCGCAAAGGCGCGGCGCGTGGTCAAGATCGCCGTCGTGAATCCGCGGGTGGTCGCAAATTACCTGGAGCCCCGCGGCGCCGTCGCGTCCGTCGACCCCGAGGATGGCCGCCTGATCCTGGCTGTCGGCAGTCAGGGCGTCCATGACATCAGAAATGTATTGACTCGCGATGTGCTGAAGATTGCTCGGCGGCGACTGAAAGTGACGACCGGCGACGTCGGCGGCGGCTTCGGCACAAGGATCTTTGTTTATCGCGAATATCCGCTCGCTTCTCGACGCCGCCGAGAGGCTCGGTCGTCCTGTCCGCTGGCAGGCCGACCGCATCCGAGCATTTTGTCGGCGACACGCACGGGCGCGACAACCTGACGACGGCGGAAATGGCGCTCGACGCAGAAGGCACGTTTTCTCGCGCTGCGCCTCGACATTCTCGGCGAATCTCGGCGCCTATCTCTCGCAGTTCGGCCCCTACATCCCCTGCGCTCGGCGCGACGATGGCGACCGGCCCCTACACGATCGACGCGCTGTCGCGCGCGGGTGCGCGGGGTCTACACGCATACCGTTCCGGTCGACGCCTATCGCGGCGCCGGGCGCCCGGAGGCCGCCTATGTGCTCGAACGGCTGGTCGATGCCTGTGCGCGCGAGCTTGGCCTGTCGCAGGAAGCGATCCGCGCCATGAACTTCGTGCCGCGCGAGCGCGATGCCGTACAAGACCGCAGACCGACCGGACCTACGACGTCGGCGATTTCGCCGGCGCGATGCGCGCGCTGCGTGGAGAAGGCCGACGTGCGCCGGCTTCGACGGCGCGCGCCGAAGAGTCGAAGACAGCGCGGCATGCTGCGCGGCTTCGGCCTCGTCGAGCTACATCGAATGCACCGCCTGGGGCGAGGGCGAGAACGGCTCGCGTCAGCCTCGAAAAGGACGGCACTCTCACCGTGCTTATCGGCACCCAGTCGACTGGCCAGGGGCACGAGACCGCCTATGCGCAAGTCGTCTCGCGAGCAGTTCGACGTTCCGCTCGACCGCATCCGCGTCGTGCAGGGCGACACCGACCGGATCCGACCGGCGCCGGCACCGGCGGCTCGCGCTCCATTCCGATCGGCGCGGTCATGACGGCGCGCGCCTCGAAAACGCTGGCCGCAGTCGCTGAACGAACTCGCCGCGGACAAGCTCGAAGCCGCGACCGCCGATCTCGAGATCGTCGAGGGCGCGAGTTCGCATCGTCGGCACCGACCGTTCCCTCACGCTCGCCGAGATCGCCGCCCTGCCGCGCGGCCACGCCGGACAAGCTGCGAGGCGCGCGGCTTCGTACACGCCGGACATGGCGACCTATCCCAACGGGACGCACATCTGCGAGGTCGAGATCGATCCCGAAACCGGCGTCGCGCGACTTCAGCGCTACACCGTCGTCGACGATTTCGGCTGCACTCTCAATCCGCTGCTGCTGGAGGGCCAAGTGCACGGCGGCGTCGCCCAGGGCATCGGCCAGGCGCTGATGGAGCGGGCGGTTTATGACGCGGACGGCCAGCTGCTGACGGCGAGCTTCATGGACTATTGCATGCCGCGCGCCGACGACTTTCCGCCGATCGCTTTCGAGACCCGAAACGTACCCTCGACCACCAATCCGATGGGCTTGAAAGGGGCCGGCGAAGCGGGCACGATCGGCTCGACCCCGGCGGTCGTCAACGCCGTCGCCGACGCGCTCTGGCGCGCCTACGGCTTGCCGATATCGACATGCCGGCGACGCCACAGGTGATCTTTCGCGCGATCCGTCAGGCGCAAGCGATGAGGCGATCGGCCTGAAAACAACAGAGCCTCGGGTGGAGGGAAAGATGAGAATAGCGGGCAAGGGGTCGATTACGGCGGCTGTCCTGGCGCTGAGCGTGGGGGCCGCGCTCGCGGCGTCCGGAGCGGACGCGATCAAGGAGCGACGCGCCTTGATGAAGGAAAACGGCGAGGCGACCAAGCCGATCGTGGCGATGCTGAAGGGCGCGCCGTTCGATCTCGCCGCCGTGCAGAAGGCGCTCAAGACCTACGAAAACGCCGCCGAAAAAATGCCGGCCCTGTTCCCGGCGGACAGCCAGACCGGCGACACCCACGCCCTGCCGGCGATCTGGGACAACGAGGCGGACTTCGACGCGCGCTTCAAGAAACTCGGCGCCGATTCGGCGGCGGCGCTCGACTGCGATCAACGACGCGGCGAGCTTCAAGGCGACCATTTTTGGCGTCCTGCACGAACTGCAGGACTGCCACGAGAAATATCGCGCGAAGCTAGACTGACCCTCGGCGCCCTCAATGACCGCGCGAGCTGCGCTCGCGGCCGGGACCGCGATCATCGTCGCAGCCCTGGCTGCGCGACCTGGGTCCTGACCGCGCCGCGCGGCGATCGACGCCGAGACGGCGCGCGCGGTGTCCGTCGCCCGGCGATCCCGCGGCGGGAAAGATCGTCTTCTTTCTCGCCGGTTGCGATTCCTGCCACCATGTCGCCGGGCCAGAACGATCCGCTGCGGCTTGGCGGCGGACAGAGCTGAAGACGCCGTTCGGCTCCTTCTTCCCGCCCAACATTTCCCCCGATCGCAACGACGGGATCGGCGGCTGGAGCGCGCGCGACTTCGCCAATGCCGCTGATGGCCGGCGTCTCGCGCAACGGACGGCACCTCTATCCGGCGTTTCCCTACCCCTCCTATGCGCGGATGTCGGTCAAAGACGTGCGCGACCTCTACGCCTTCCTGCGGACGGCGCCGCCGGTCTACGGGCCGCGCCCCGCCCGACGCCCTGTCCTTCCCCTTCTCGATCCGCCGGGCGGTCGGCTTCTGGAAGCTGCTCTATATGCCCGCGGTCGTCCGCCCGCTCGCCGCAGGATCCGCGTGAGGCTGAAGCGCGAGGCCGCTATCTCGTCGAAGGGCCGGGCCATTGCGGCGAGTGCCACTCCCCGCGCACATTCCTCGGCGGAGTGATCGCATCGCGCCGTCTGACCGGAGCGCCGCTGCCGGACGGCAAAGGCAAGGCGCCGAACATTACGGCGGCCGGGCTCGCGGAATGGTCGGAGAGCGATATCGCCTTTGCGCTCTCGACCGGGCTTACCCCGTCCGGCGATTCGCTCGGCGGCGCCGATGGCCGCGGTGGTCCGCAACCTCGCGCAAGTCCCGCAAGACGATCTCGCGGCGATCGCCCATTATCTCAAGACGGTCAAGCCGGGCGCCGGCTCCTGACCGCGCCGGCTCAAGCCAGGGCGGCGGCGTCCTTTCGGATGCGGTCGATCATCGAGCGCACGCCGTTCGAGCGCTGCGGGGTCAGATGCTGCTCCAGCCCGAGCTGCCGGAAAGTCGCCATCGCGTCCGTTTCGAGGATGCGCTGCGGCGTCCGGTCGGAATAGAGGGCGATCGCGATGGCGATCAGGCCGCGGACGAGGTGCGAGTCGCTGTCGCCACGATAGTGGAGAACCGTCTCGCCATCGGGGTTGTTGCGCAGTTCCTTTTCCAGCCAGACCTGGCTCACGCAGCCACGCACCTTGTTGACCTCGTTGTGAGCCTCTTCGCTCAGCGGCTCCAGGTCATGGCCGAGTTCGATGACATAGCGGTACCGGTCTTCCCACTCGTCGAGAGACGCGAAATCTTCCTGGATGATGTCGAACTGGGCCACCGCCGCCTCGCAAAACTCGGAGGGGCGGCGTCTCGCCGCCCGGGTGCGCGAGACGCGCACCCTCCAAACTTAGGACCCCTTTATCGCGGCGGCCCGCTACCCGCCAGCCCCCTCAGTTGGAACGAATCTCAGGAGGCTTGCGCGGCGGCGTGGGCGTGCGCGCGGAGACGAAGTTATCCGCCGCGGAGACGACGCGATCGACAATTCCGCGCGCCGCGGCCGCATCAAGCGCCTCGCGCAGCTGGCCGACCCGCTTTCGGCAGTCTTCCGTCACGCCCCCGGCGCAGGCCGCCAGCGGGTTGGCGTCGCCGGGAGTCCGGTCGGCGATCAGCGAGCCGAAATCGAGCGGCATCGCGCTGTAGACCAGCCCCAGCCAGAAAATCGTTCTCGCGATGAAACCCATGATCCCTCCGCCAGACGTAGGGTAATCGAGGCGGCGCAAGGAATCGTCGAAAATCGCAGGCAAATTGACGGCAATGCATTCGCCCGCTGTTAGGCATTCTTATACGCTGTTAACCAGTCTTTAACCATGCCCGGACCCTGGGCGGCGTTATGGTTGCCGGCGTCTCAACCTTAGCGTTGGGTTAAGATGCGGAAGGCATCACTAGGCTTGGGACCACCCGCATCGGCTGCGGACTTGCGCCTGTCGGCGTGAGCCATGCGTACCTGAGTTCGGAGATCGGAGAGACGAGCCATGATCGAAGCGCTTGCGCGAATTCGCAACGATTCCGTCCTGTCGCGCCCGGGCAAAAAAGCGGCCCGCAGCCGGAGCATGGTCTTGCTCGTGGCGGAACGCGCCCGGTCGCTGCCGCCGCGCTTCTACATCGGCGCGATCCTGTCGGCGCTTCTGGCGGGCATCGGGGTCAACGCCCTCATTCTGCAGCGGGAGCGCCATCCCGCGCCTCTGTTTCAGCGCCCGGCGCAGACCATCGCCGCGCCCGCCCCGGTCGCGACGCCCTTGCCGCCGACCCCGCCCGTCGCCGTGGCGCGGGAGACGCCGGCGCCCGCCGCAGTCTCGCCGCCGCCCGCTCGTCCGGCTTCAACCGACGCCGCGCCGCGGGCGCCCGACGCGATCGGCGATCTCTTGCGTGGCGGCGAGGCGCCGGCCGACAACGCCCGCCAGATCATGGCCGCGCAGACCGCGCTCGCCAAGCTTGGTTATGCGGTCAAGGCCGACGGGACCCAGGGCGCCGCGACCGATCAGGCGCTGCGCGAGTTCGAAAAGGCGCATGGGCTGCCGATCTCAACCGAAGTCACCCCCCATCTCGTCAAGCAATTGAGCTCCGCCGCCCGGGCCTCCGCCCGCTGACGTGCGGCTTAGGTCCGACATCTGGGTCGCGGCCTATTTGCGCCGGAGGAACGCCGAAGGCTCGTTCGCCGTTCTCCGGCGCCGCGGCGCCGCGGAGGCGGGCGCGATCGTCATCAAGATCGATCGTCTCGACGGGCGCGTCGCGGTCTATGGGCCGGCGCCGCAATCACTGATCGCCGACCTGCCCCGCGGCGTAGATCGCTTTTTCACGCGAATGCACCAGACGGAGTGGATCGATTCCGCCGACGCCGAAGCACGGCTGACGCGGCAAGTCCGCTTCGACCCCGACCTCTGGATCGTCGAGGTCGAGGATCGCAACGGCGAGCCGATGGTCGACCTCGCGCAATAGGGTCGAGCTTTCCGGACCTTTCCACGATCGCTAAAACGCTCATATAATTTGTAATTAACGCGTCAGAAAGCGTTGACCGATAGTCTTTTCATGTCTCAGTCCACCATTCGGAAGTGGATTTCAATTTTCAAAGAGCAGAGCAGGAGTAAGAGCCATGATGAAGTCCATAAGAAGGTTCTACAGGACCGAATCCGGCGCCACCGCAATTGAGTATGCGCTGATCGCATCGCTGATCGCCGTTTTCATCATTACTGCCGTTCAGACGGTCGGAACGAAAGTCAGCACGGTATTCGGCGAAATCGGAAACGCTCTGCCCTGAACAACGCGTCCCCTGCGTAAGAATGGCGACGACGCCGGGACTGTCTCCCGTCCCCTGCGAGAAAGCGACATCGCCGGCAGGAGTTCAAGGTCCGCACCAGGCCTCAAGGCCCACACCGCATCCGCGCCTCGAATCGTTCGCCGCTGAGATCCATCTCGATGCCGACTGTTCTCCTCATTCCTCTGGTTACCGTCCTATTCCCTGGCCTGATGGCGCTGTCGGCGTCGATGGACCTTCTGACGATGACGATCCCGAACGCGATCCCGCTCGCGCTCGCGCTCGGCTACTTCGCATCAGCTGCGGCGCTCGGCCTGCCCGCCGAGACCGTCGCCTTCGGGCTGTCGTGTGGACTCGCGATGCTCGCAATCACCTTTCTCATGTTCTGCCGCGACTGGATTGGCGGCGGAGACGCCAAGCTCGCCGCAGCGATCGCGCTATGGATGGGTTGGGGCGCGCTTCTCGAATACGCCGTGTCCGCCTCGATCTGCGGCGGCGTTCTGACGCTTGCGATCCTCGCGGTACGGGCGAAGCCCCTGCCGGGCGCGCTCGCGACTTGGACGTGGGTCGCGCGGCTTTGCAATCCCTGCGCCGGCGTGCCCTACGGAATCGCGCTGTCGGTCGCCGGGGTGCTTGTGTACCCGCACAGCCCGGTCTGGCGCGCCGCGCTCGTTTGAGCCGCCTGGCCTCGGAATCGCGACGCCTTCCTCGCCGTCGCGAAGCTTCGCTCAAGCTTGCGACAAGCTTATCGTTTCCGTAACGGAAAGACGAAGCTGACTTATACTTTTAAGACTCCACTTTGTTCAAGAGCAAAACACTTCGTTAACCGTATCTTGACCTTTTTCGCTTTAATTGGATCGCAAGAGACTGGGTCTCACGATCGGCGTCACATGAATCGAAAGTTCGTCATCGTCATCGCCGTCGCCGTCGCGGCGTTCGGAGCGGCTTACGCCTTGCTGGCGGGAGGCCCGAGCCCGCGGCCCGCAGCTGCGGTCGCTGAGCCGCCGCCCAAGGTCGACGTCGATCAGGTTCTGGTCGCCGCCCGGGATCTTCCGATGGGCGCGGTCGTCGGCGAGGGCGCGCTCGCCTGGCAGACCTGGCCGAAGGCCGCGGTGTCGGAGCTGATGATTGCTCAGTCCGAGGCGGCCGACGCCGTGCAGGAGATGAAGGGGTCGATGACCCGCGCCGCGGTCTTGCGCGGCGAGCCGGTGCGGCGCGACAAGCTGGTCAAGGCGGGGGCCGGCGGCTTCATGTCGGCGATCCTGCCCAGCGGCAAGCGGGCGGTGGCGATCAAGATCGACAACGGCGGCGACAGCTCCGCCGGCGGCTTCATCCTCCCCAATGACCGCGTCGATGTCGTGCTGCTCGCCCGCGACGACGAGGCGACCCAGGCGCGTGGAGTCGAGGTCGTCACGGCTGAGACGATCCTCGCCAACGTCCGGGTGCTCGCGATCGGTCAGAACGTCGAGGAGCAGAACGGCAAGAAAGTCGTGACCGGCGCCAACGCTACCCTCGAGCTGGACCCGGATCAGGTGAAGCTGATTGTGCGCGCCCAGCACGCCGGCGCCGGCAATCTGCATCTCGCCCTGCGCAGCCTCGCCGACAGCGGCGGCCCGGCGGAAACCCTGACGATTCGGCCGCCCGCGCAGCAGGCCCCTCCACCCGCCTTGACCGTGATCCGTTTCGGCGCCGCGCAGCAGGCGATCCGATGAGCCCGCGCGCGTCGGCTCTCGGCGCGGCGCTCGCGCTCGGTCTCGCTATGAGCTTTTGTGCGGTCGCCGCGAACGGCGCCGAGGGCGACGCGACGTGCGATGCGCACAGGGCCCACAGGCGGTCTCGTCCTGAACGTGCCGCTCGGCGTTGGCCAGTCCGTCATATGTCGATCTGCCGGAAGGGGAGGAGGCCGCCGAAATCTATGTCAGCGATCCCCGGATCGCCGAAGCCATCGTCCGCACGGCGCGGCGAATCTATGTGTCCGCGCTCGCCAACGGCCAGACGAGTATCTTTGCGTTCTCGGGTAACCGCGACAAGATCGAAACGATTGAGGTTACGGTCGGACGTGACGCGGCGCGACCTGAAGCGTCTCCTGGACGCGGCGATGCCGGGCAACACCATCCACGTTGAAACGGTCGCCAACTCGATCATCCTGATGGGGACGGTCGCGTCCGCGATCGAGGCTCAGAAGGCGCTCGACCTCGCAAACGGCTTCGTCAACGACACCAAGCAGTCCTCCGGCTCGCCCGCAGGCGTCAACGTGTCGCTCGGCGGACCCGCAAGCGGCGCCGGCGACAGCAACCAGAAGAGCTCGACCGAAGCCACAGGAAGGGTGATCAACTCGCTCACCATCCGCGGCCTCGACCAGGTGACCCTGCGGGTGACGGTCGCCGAAATCCGCCGCGATATCGCCAAGCAGCTCGGCGTCAGCATGAGCGGCGGCGGGCCCAACGGCAGCCTCACCCTCGACAATCCGTTCGCCATCAACGGCGCCCTTACGGCGACCGAGGCGACGCTCAACTGGACCAAGGGCGCCAGCACGCTCACCGCCAACATACAGGCCTTCGAGCGGCAGGGCGTCGCCCATACTCTCGCGGAGCCGAACGTGACGGCGGTCTCGGGCGAAAGCGCCAAGTTCATGGCCGGCGGCACCATCCCGATCGCCCAAAGCGAATCCTGCGGGGGAACCAGCTCCGCCGCCGCCAGCGCCAACAATTGCACGATCGGCTTCATCCAGCAGCCCTACGGCGTGACCCTCAATTTCACCCCCGTCGTGCTGTCTCCCGGCCGCATCCAGCTTCGCATCGCGACCGAAGTCACCGACATCGACTATTCGACGGAAATGACGATCCCCGCCGGCAACGGCGCCAACATCAACATCCCCGGATTTCGCACCCGCAACAACGTCACCACCGTCGAGTTGCCGTCGGGCGGCTCGATCGCCACCGCCGGCCTCATCAGCACGCAGACGCAGCAGGCGATCAACGGCGTGCCTGCGCTGATGAACCTGCCCATCCTCGGCGCCCTCTTCCGCTCCCGCGACTACCAGCGCAACGAGACGGAACTGATGATCGTCGTCACGCCCTACATCGTGCATGCGATCGACCCGGGCACAGGTCGTTCGGCCGGACCAGAATTTCGAGGACGCCAGCGACCCGCAGGCCTGGTTCCTCGGCCGCGTCAACCGGATCTATTCGACCTCCGGGGCCTCGCAGCCCCTCCCGGGCTACGCCGGCAAGATCGGCTTCATCACCCAATGAACGCGAGTGAGGTTATGGGCGCACAAAAACATTGGAGCGCGCCGGGGACACATGGCGCCGCCACCTTCTCCGCGAGGCGGGGAAGGTGGCCCGGAGCGCCGGATGGGGTGCGGAAAGCAGATAGGGTGAGACGACGTTTCGCGATACCGGCGCCGCGATCGAGTGCCGCCCAAGCAGCGGCCGGCACCCCATCCGGCCTTCGGCCACCTTCCGCAGCAAGCTGGGGAAAAGGCGCCTTGGCGGGCCTCCTCACGCGAAACCTAGGCCTCGCCCTCCTCCTCCCCTTTACCGCGGCGCTCGCGGCCTGCGGCGCGCAATATGCGTCGTCCGATCCGGTCTTTCCTGGCGACTTTGAGGCGCGCCATCCGATCGCGCTCGCAACCGCGCCGACGACGCTCGACGTGTTTGCGACGGCCGGCGCGCTGGACGCACGGACGATCGCCAACCTTAGAGCCTTCGCCGCGCGCTACCGCGCCTTCGGCGAAGGCCGGATCGTGATTCTCACCCCTGCAAGCGAAGGACCCAACGGCCATGCGATCGAGGCCATCCGGCGGGCGCTCGCGAGTGCGGGCGTCACCGCCCGGGTCGGCGTTTCCAGCTACGCGCCGAGCCGCAGCGACACCGCCCCGCCGATCCGCGTCGCTTTCATAGGACTGAAGGCGAAGGTCGCGACCCCCTGCGGAAACTGGCCGGATGACCTCGCCTCCGGGTCCTCGCTCGAGGGCTGGAAGAACGAGCCCTACGCCAATTTCGGCTGCGCCTCTCAGGCCGTTCTCGCCGCGCAGGTCGACGATCCCCGCGACTTCGTCCAGCCGCGCGCGCTCGCACCCTCCGATGTCGAAATGCGAACGCGGGCGATCGAAGACGTTCGCGACGGCAAGGATCCGGGCACGACCTGGAAGACCGATCTCGTCCCGATCGGCGGGAGCAGCTCGACAGATGAGCCTCGCCGTCGCCCGTCCGGCCGTCCTCCAGATCGACCCGGTGCCGCGCATCTCGATTCAGGCCTTCTGCGAGTCGGTCGAGGCCTCGGCCGTCGTCGCCGAGGCGGCGGCCGACCGGCGTATGGCCAAGGCGCAGGTGAAGCAGAACATGGGCGGCGCCGCGGCGGCGCTCGAAGCCTATCGCAACGCCGCAACCCCCAACGTGATCGTGCTCGAGGCTTCCGCCGACCCCTCGACGCTGATCGGCCAGCTCGACCAGCTTGCCCAGCAGTGCGATTCGGGAACCAAGGTCGTCGTGCTCGGTCGCGCCAACGACGTCGCGCTCTATCGCCAGCTGATCGCCCGCGGCGTCAGCGAATATCTCGTCCCGCCCTTCGAGGTCGTGGACTTCGTCCAGGCGATCTCCCAGCTTTTCCGCGCGCCCGGGGCGAAGCCCCTCGGCCGCGTTGTCGCCGTGGTCGGCGCGAAGGGCGGCGTCGGCGCGTCGACCGTGGCGCATAATCTGGCCTGGTCGCTCGCCTCGGTCGCGGAAAAGGCGACGATCGTCGCCGATTTCGACATCGCTTTCGGCACAGCCGGGCTCGATTACAATCAGGACCCGCCTCAGAGCGTCGCCGACGCGGTGTTCGCTCCCGAGCGCGTCGACGCGGTGTTCGTCGACCGGCTGCTCTCGAAGTGCGGCGACAACCTCAGTCTGCTTGCTGCGCCCGCGACGCTCGACCGCGTCCTCGATTTTTCCGAAACAGCATTCGACACGCTCCTTGACGCCATGCGCGCCTCGACGCCCTGGATCGTGGTCGACCTGCCGCACGTCTGGACCGGATGGGTGCGCCGGACGCTTATCGCGTCCGACGACGTGGTGCTCGTCGCCGGCCCCGACCTCGCCAATCTGCGCAACGCCAAGAACGTCGTCGATGCGCTCAAAGGCGCGCGGCCGAACGACCATCCGCCACGCCTGGTCATGAACGGCGTCGGCATGATGCGACGGCCGGAGATCGCGGTCGCGGCGTTCGCCAAGACCGTGGAAGTGAGGCCGATCGCCGTCATTCCGCACGACGCGAAGCTGTTCGGCGCCGCCGCCAACAATGGCCAGATGATCGCGGAAATCGATCCGAAGGGAAAGATCGCCCAGACGTTTGACGAGCTGGCCCTTTCGGTCGCTGGCTGGGCCGCGCCGGCGCGATCGCGCAAGGGAATTCTCGAACCGATCATGGCCGCGCTCACACGGGTTCGAGGATGATCGTGCGGCGCGCGGCGTAAATCAGGCGGGACGACCAGCGAAAGGGGTTTTTGGCATGTTCGGCAAGCGCGACATTCCGGGTTCCGGCGTCTCTTCGGCCGAGCGCGGGCTCGCGCTGTCGGGCTCCGCCCGGACGGAGACCCGCGCGGCGGCGCCGGCCAGCCGGAAGTCGGAGGACTATTTCCAGACCAAGGCGCTCATCTTCGGCGCGCTGATCGACGCGATCGACCTCGCGGCGCTCGCCAAGCTCGATCCCGACGACGCGCGCGAGGAAATCCGCGACATCGTGCACGAGATCGTCATGGTTAAGACTCTGGTCCTGTCGATCGCCGAACAGGAGGAGCTGCTCGACGACATCTGCAACGACGTTCTCGGCTTCGGGCCGCTCGAGCCGCTGCTCGCGCGCGACGAGATCGCGGACATCATGGTCAACGGTCCGACGCGTTGCTTCATCGAGGTCGACGGCAAGATCCAGCTGACCAATGTCCGATTCCGCGACAACGGCCAGCTGATGAACATCTGCCAGCGGATCGTGAGCCAGGTCGGGCGGCGGGTCGACGAATCCTCGCCGATCTGCGACGCGCGCCTGCTCGACGGCTCGCGCGTCAATGTGATCGCGCCGCCGCTGTCGATCGACGGCGTCGCGCTCACCATCCGCAAATTCAGGAAGGACAAGCTGACCCTTGATCAGCTCGTGCGCTTCGGCTCGATCTCGCCGCCGGCGGCCGAGATGCTCAAGATCATCGGACGCGTGCGCTGCAATGTGCTGATCTCCGGCGGCACGGGCTCGGGCAAGACGACGCTGCTCAACTGCCTCACGCGGTTCATCGACCAGGATGAGCGGGTCGTCACCTGCGAGGACGCCGCCGAGCTCCAGCTTCAGCAGTCCCATGTCGTGCGGCTCGAAACACGGCCCGCCAATCTCGAAGGCGCGGGCCAGATCACCATGCGCGACCTCGTGCGCAACTGCCTGCGCATGCGGCCCGAGCGGATCATCGTCGGCGAGGTGCGCGGTCCGGAGGCGTTCGACCTTTTGCAGGCGATGAACACCGGCCACGACGGCTCGATGGGAACGCTGCACGCCAATTCGCCGCGCGAGGCTCTGAGCCGCATCGAATCGATGATTTCGATGGGCGGCTATACGCTGCCCGTGAAGACGGTGCGCGAGATGATCGCCACCTCGATCGACGTCATTATCCAGGCCGCCCGCCTGCGCGACGGCTCGCGCCGCATCACCCACATCACCGAGGTCGTCGGCATGGAGGGCGACGTGATCACCACCCAGGACCTGATCGTTTACGACATCATCGGCGAAGACGCGCAGGGCAAGCTCAAGGGACGCCACCGCTCGACCGGCATCGGCCGTCCCCGCTTCTGGGAGCGCGCCCGAGTCTTCAACGAGGAACAACGCCTCGCCGCCGCGCTCGACGCGAGCGAGGCGGAGGGGGCGAGGTAATGCGGGAGTGGGTATCGGACACAGCAGTGCGAGTCCCTTCCCCAGCTTGCTGGCGCGAAAGCGCCGGATCGGGTGTGGCCAGCTGGTTCGGCGCCAGCCGGATCGCGCAAATGTCAATGCAAACCATCGACGCAACGGAACTTCTTTCCACGCCCCCTCCGGCCTTCGGCCACCTTCCCCGCTTCGCGGAGAAGGAGAAGCCGCTATGATCAACCCGCTCCTCCTCGCAGGCGGCCTTGCCGCCGCGGTCGGCGGGCTTGCGCTTCTGCTCGTCGGCGGCGACTCGCGCGCCGACAAGCGGCGCGCCGCGGTGGGGCGCCCGGCGGCGCGGACCGCGACGGCGGCGGCGCTGGCCGACAAGGCCGTGCGCCGCAAGCAGATCGCCGAGGGCCTCCGCGACCTCGAGAAATCGAGCCGCAGGCGCACTACGCTCAAGAGCCGGATCGAGCAGGCGGGCCTCCCGGTCACGCCGGGGCAGTTCCTCGCCGGATGCCTGGCCTCAGGTCTCGCCAGCGGTCTCCTCGCGTGGCTCCAATGCGGAAGTGCTGTCTTTGCGGCGCTCGTGGCCGTGATCGGTGGGGCCGGCCTGCCGCAGTTTGCTCTGAAGGCGCTGCGGAAGCGCCGCATCTCGAAGTTCATCGAGAGCTTCCCGAACGCGATCGACATCATCGTGCGCGGCGTCAAGTCGGGCCTTCCGCTTGGTGACACCATCCGGATCGCGGCCAACGAGAGCGAAGAACCTGTGCGCGGCGAATTTCGCAAGATCGTGCAGGCGATCACGATCGGGCTAACGCTGCCCGAGGCCGTCGAGCGCATGGCGCATCGGGTCCCGGTCGCCGAGACCAACTTCTTTGCGATCGTGATCGCGATCCAGGGTCAGGCGGGCGGCAATCTTTCGGAAGCGCTCGGAAACCTCAGCAAGGTCCTGCGTGAGCGCAAGAAGATGAAGGCCAAGATCGGCGCGATGTCGATGGAGGCGAAAGCCTCGGCGGTGATCATCGGCCTCGTGCCGTTCCTGGTCGTCGCCGCGCTCTATGTCTCGTCGCCGAACTATGTGTCGGCGCTCTGGACCACGACGCACGGGCGGCTGATCGCCGGGATCGCGCTGGCCTGGATGAGCGTTGGAGTTGCGATGATGAAGAAGATGGTCGCGTTCGACATCTAGGGCTGATCGGATTGCAGTCAAATCGTCCGCCGTAATTGCGAGCTAAGCGAAGCAATCCACGCCTCAGGACGCTGCGGCGGCACGGATTGCTTCGTCGTTGCGCTCCTCGCAATGACGGCGGCGGATCTGCGCCTCCCATTCCTACGAAAGGGGTTGATGCCATGGGAAACGGGATCGCGGCGCTGTTTTCCGATCCGCACAAGATCGCACTGCTGATCGCCGTCGCCGGCGCGGCGGCGGCCGTCCTTGCCGCGATCGCTCCCTGGCTGCAGCCCGACCCGCTTCAACGCCGGATCAAGGCGGTCGGCGTCGAGCGCGAGCGGATTCGCGCCCGGGAACGGGAGCGGCTGACAGCGGCCGAGAAGCGGTCGCCGCTCAGGATCAAGCCAAGCGGCCTCGTCAAGCATCTGGTTGAACGTCTCGACCTGTCGCGCTGGCTGGGAACCGAGACCGCCAAGACACAGCTCGCCATGGCTGGCTACCGGGGCGCGGGGGCCGAATACGCCTTTCTCGCCTTCCGGCTCGCGGCGCCGATCGGGTTTTTCGTGGTCGCTGTCGTCTACGCCTTCTTCGTCCTGCATTGGAGCCAGCCCTTCATCGTCAAGCTCGGCGTGGCGATCGCGGCCGCTTATCTCGGCATGAAAGCGCCGGAGCTGTTTCTCAGGAACACGATCGTCAAACGCAAGAAGGAGATCGAACGCGCCTATCCCAACGCGCTCGACCTCATGCTGATCTGCGTCGAATCGGGCATGTCGATCGAGCTCGCCGCGCGCAAGGTCAGCGAAGAGGTCGGCGTCGAGAGCCTCGCGATGGCGGAAGAGATGGGCCTGCTCGCGGCCGAGATGTCCTATCTGGCCGATCGGCGGGTGGCGTTCCAAAATCTCGCGGGGCGCACCGGTCTTGAGTTCGATCCGGTCACTGACGACGGTGCTGGCGCAGTCGGAGCGCTACGGAACGCCGCTCGGCGCGGCGCTCCGCGTGCTCGCCCAGGAGAGCCGCGATGCGCGCATGAACGCGGCGGAAAAGAAGGCCGCGGCGCTGCCGCCGACGCTCACCGTGCCGATGATCCTGTTCTTTCTTCCGAGCCTGTTCGCGGCGATCCTGTCGCCGGCGGCGATCCAGATCAATCACTGGACGTAGAGCCGCGCTCAAAATAAATGGCACGCCATAACTGTATTATTCAGAGCGCATTGGGGCGAATTGGGAAAGGCGCCGCAACGCCCTGAAAAGGCGCAAAACCGAATCGGAATTGGCACGGTCCGCGCACGAAGACGCTCACTCCGCCGCCTTGGCGTGGCCCCCGGCCCAGGCCGGAGTCAGCGCATCCTCGGGGACGCGCTCCTCCGTGGGAGGCTCGGGCTCGACCTTCGGCTTGCCGCCCGACAGCCACTGCGCGACGCCGTCGAGGTAAAGGAAGATCACCGGGGTCGTGAACAGGGTCAGCGCCTGGCTGACCACGAGACCGCCGAACATGGTGTAACCGAGCGGCTGGCGCAGCTCGGAGCCCGTGCCGTGGCTCAGCATCAGCGGCACCGCCCCGAGCATCGCCGCCATGGTGGTCATCATGATCGGTCGGAAGCGCAGGAGGGCCGCCTTGCGGATCGCTTCCAAGCTCGAAAGGCCCTGGTCGCGCTGAGCGGCGATGGCGAAGTCCACCATCATGATACCGTTCTTCTTGACGATGCCGATCAAGAGGATCGTCCCGATCAACGCGATCAAGCTGAATTCATAACCGAACAGCATCAGGGTCGCGAGCGCGCCGAGACCCGCTGACGGCAGCGTCGACAGGATCGTCAGCGGGTGGATGAAGCTCTCGTAGAGGATGCCAAGGATGATATAGACCGTGACCAGCGCCGCCAGGATCAGGAGCGGAACCGTGGTCAGCGAGTCCTGGAACGCCTGGGCGTTGCCCTGGAAGGTCGTGGTCAGGGCCCGCGGCAGCTGGAGCTTGTCCATCGCCTTCTGGATCGCCGTGGTCGCCGTGCCGAGTGCGACCCCCTGGGCGAGGTTGAAGCTGATGGTGATCGCCGGGAACTGGCCCTGGTGGCTTATCGACAGCGGCTGGACCGGCGCGGTCGTCCATTTGGCGAAGGCGCTGAGCGGCACCATCGCATTGGTGACCGGCGAGCGGACGTAAAGCTTGTCGAGCGTCGCCGGGTCGGCCTGCAGCGCCGGCGGAACCTCCTCGATCACCTCGTACGTGTTCACCTGGGTGAAATACTGCGTCACCTGCCGCTGACCGAAGGCGTCGTAGAGCGTGTCGTCGATCAGTTGTGGCTGGATGCCGAAGCGCGAGGCCATGTCGCGGTCGATCTTGAGCGTCAGCGTGGTGCCCGAGTTCTGCTGATCCGTGGCGACGTCGCGCAGCTCAGGGAGCGATCGCAGCTTGTCCATGATCTTCGGCGCCCAGGCGTTGAGCTCGTCAAGGTTGGCGTCCTGCAACGTATACTGGAACTGAGTTCTGGAGAAGCGGCCACCGACGGTCACGTCTTGCGCCGCCTGCAGATACACCCTGAGTCCGGGAATCTTCGTCCAGCTGTGGTCTCAGGCGGGCGATCACCGCGAAGACGTTCGCGTCGCGCTCTTCAAGCGGCTTGAGGGTGATGAACATGCGGCCATTGTTTTGCGCCGAGTTGCCGACGCCGACGCCGAGGCCCATCGCCATCGTGGCGACGGCGGGGTCCTTCATGATGATGGCGCCGGCCCGCTCCTGCAGCTTGTACATGGCCGGGAACGAAATGTCCTGGGCGGCCTCGGTCGTGCCATACAGGATGCCGGTGTCCTGCTGCGGGAAGAACCCCTTCGGGATGACCATGAACAAAACGACGGTAGCCGCAAGGGTTGCAAAGAATGTCATCAGCGTCGCGAACCGGTGGCGGAGAACGAAATCCACGCCGCGCTCGTAGCCGCTGGCGAGCGCGAGGAACCCCGCCTCGCTCATTTTGTAGAGCCGGCCGTGGTGCTGCTCGTCGTGCGCCTTGAGGAACCGTGAGGCCATCATCGGGGTCAGCGTCAGCGAGACGAAGGCGGAGACCGCAATCGTCATGGCGATCGTGACCGAGAATTCCCGGAACAGCCGGCCGATGATACCGCCCATCATCAGGAGCGGGATCAGCACCGCGACCAGCGAAATGGAGATCGAGATGATGGTGAAGCCGATCTCGGACGAACCCTTCAGCGCCGCCGCGAAGGGTTTCTCTCCCTCCTCGATGTGTCGGGTTATGTTCTCCAGCATCACGATCGCGTCGTCTACGACGAAGCCGACCGCAATCGTGAAAGCCATCAGCGACAGGTTGTCGAGGCTGTAGTTGGCGGCCCACATCAGAGCGCAGGCGCCGAGTAGCGCCAGCGGCACCGTGACGCTGGGGATGATCGTCGCCCAGAAACTGCGAAGGAAGACAAAGATCACCATCACCACCAGCGCGATGGTGAGCATCAAGGTGAATTCCACGTCCTTGACGGAAGCCCTGATGGTGGTGGTGCGGTCGGAAAGCACCTGGACGTGAACGCTCGGCGGAATCGCCGCCTCGAGCGTCGTCAGCGTCTTCTTGATCGCTTCCACCGTATTGATGACGTTCACGCCCGGCACTTTGAACACGACCAGAAACACACTGCGCTTGCCATTGGACCACGCGGCCTGGGTGGTGTCGGTCGGGCCCATTATCGCCTGGCCGACGTCGCGGACGCGCACTGGGGCGCCGTTCCGATAAGCGATGATGACATCGTTCCACGGCTCGGCGGTCGTCAACTGATCGTTGTCGTAAACGGTAAACGACTGCTTCTGCCCAATGATCGAGCCCTTGGGGCTGTCGACCGTGGCGATGCCGATCTGCGCCCGCACGTCCTCGAGCTGGAGGTTCTTCTCGACAAGCTTCGCCGGGTCGATCTGGATCCGGATCGCAGGGGTCTGCTGGCCGCCGACGCGCACCAGCGACACGCCGGAAATCTGGCTAATCCGCTGGGCGAGGATGTTTTCCGCCGCATCGTCGACGTCGATGATCGGGGTGACGTCCGACGCCACTGACAGTATCAGAATCGGTGTATCGGACGGATTGACCTTGCGATAGGTCGGCGGGCTTGGCAAATCCTTCGGCAATTGGCCCGCCGCCGCATTGATTGCGGCCTGGATATCGTTGGCTGCGGCGTCGATGTTGCGGTCGAGATCGAACTGGACCGTGATGGCGGTCGCTCCGAGCGCGCTCGTCGAGGTCATCTGAGAGACGCCGGGGATCTGGGCAATCTGCCGTTCGAGGGGCTGGGCGACGGACGTGGCCATGGTCTCGGGCGAAGCGCCCGGCAACGAGGCCGAAACTGCAATGGTAGGAAAGTCCACCTGCGGCAGCGGAGCGACCGGGAGCGAGGGAAACGCGACCAGGCCCACGAGGAAGATCGCGACCATCACCAGCGTGGTGGCGACCGGGCGGTATATGAAGGGTGCGGAAATGCCGCCAAACATGCCGCTCAGCTCCCGCTGGCGCTGTCGATCGAGACCAGCGCGCCGGGTTGCAGCAGGAATTCTCCGGCGGTCACGACACGGTCGCCCTCATGAAGACCCTCTGAGACGACCGCCGTCGTCGCATCCTGGCGGGCGACCTTCACCTGCCGGACCGCCGCCCGGCTGTCGTCGCCGACAACATAGACGAAAAAGCCCTGCCGACCACGCTGTATCGTATCTGTGGGGACGACGATGACATCCTTCATGACACCAAGCTGCAAGCGGGTCGTGACCGCAAGCCCGGGCCAGAGGGCATTATCCTTATTCTCGAATTCCGCCTTCAGCCGGATCGTTCCGGTCGCGAGGTCGACCTGATTGTCGCTGATCGTCAGATTGCCGGTGGCGATCTTGACGCCCTCTGTATTCAGCACGGTGACGACGGGAGAGCCCCCAGCAAGCTCCTGGTTGATTCGATCGACATATTCCTGCGGTTCGGTGAAGATCACGGCGATCGGCTGCAACTGCGCGATGCTCACGATGCCGGTCTGCTGCCCGGCATTGACTAGATTGCCCTCGTCGATGAGGCGAAAGCCGGCGCGTCCGGTCAGCGGCGCGCGTATCGTGGTGTAGCCGAGCTGGACTTTTGCAGCGTCGATCGCCGCGGCGTCGGCGGCGATCGTGGCGGTCAGTTGGTTGACCAGAGCGTTCTGCGTGTCGAGCTGCTGCTCGGTCGCGAAATTCTGCTTTGCGAGCGTGGCGTAGCGGGTAAGGTCGAGCTTCGCGTTAGCGGCCGTCGAATCGTCCTGGGCCTTTTTCGCGACGGATTGATCGAGGGCTGCCTGGAAAGGCCGCGGATCGATTTGGGCAAGGAGATCGCCCTGCTGAACAATTTGTCCCTCTTTGAACCCAATCTTGACGATTTCGCCGTCCACACGCGCACGCACGAGCACGGTGTTATAGGGCTGAACCTGACCTAGGCTCTCGAGGACAATCGGAAAATCCGCCCGTTTCGCCGAGGTGACGGAAACAACGATCGGCGCGACTCCTTCGACGGGCTTCGTCTGTTCTTTTGGAGCCGTTGCTTCAGCCTGCAGATTTTTGCCTAAAAATTGATCGTGATAGCGGTGCGCCATCGGGCCAAGTCCAGGAGACCACCGGTCGACAATCTGGGGCGCGTAAAGCTCGAAGGCGGTTATCGCAACGATCGCCAAACCGACAGCCCCGATCGTTCGACCCAAGCCCATACGCAAAAGCCTTTCCCCGCCAGCGTCAAGATCTGGCGTATGCCACCAAACGATGGCAAATACCATCCGCGGTCAGGCGGAAATAAGGTTCACTGAAATTTGATCAGGCCGACGTCGGTAACAAAAACGATAAGCATTTTAGGGATAGGGGGCGCGAATTTCGCTTCGAGGGCGCGCTCGTCGCGGAGGACAATGTCATTCTCGTGAATGTTCGAAAGCTTGGCGCCACTTCGAAGGCTCCTCGCTATAATCGGCTATTCGGGGTCGAGGCCTTTCGGCGCCCTTGGGATGCCGTCTCGTCACGGACAGGGTATGGGGGTGAGGTCAGAACGGAATGACGATCATTCTGTTTATCGGATCGGATAGGGTTTGCCAGCCCTGTCCAACGAGTGAAGTGAGCAGCCGAAAAATGCAAAGAAGCTCAATAGAAGCAGCAAAAATAAAGTTAAGATACAGATGCCGGCGTTGAGACATTATACCTACATCGTCGCGCAAAATCTGATCATAAGGTATCTTCTGAACATACGAAGTTGTTCGACCAAAGAACGAAAATATCGACAATCCAAAATAATCAAGTCGCCTCGAAATGAGAAAGATAAAAGAATACTGTAAACCAAGAATAGCTGCAACAATTTCCGTGTTGCGGTCATGGATCCGGTCAAACACGAACCAGACGAAATACAGAACTAACAATCCGATAATAACTCGTACGAGAAATACAATGGCGCTGTACATGGTCTATTCCTACTGAATAGAGAAGCTCAAGGTTGCCAACGCTATGGCTGAGCCGCAACGGCATCGCCTCTTATAACGAGCCCGCCTTTGCAGGTTCCGTTCTCGTCCCTTCCACAATGAGCGACGCCGCTTCAACGGGGCGCCGGAACCGGCCGGCCTTTTTTTTGTAACCCGATTCGCATAAGCTGAAGCAGTCTGACATCGCAATTGGAGTTGGGGGTGGAGTTGGGGCCAAAAATTCGACCCGTAAGAGGACATAAAAGCGACGTCAAAGGGAATTGTGTTAGACTGGGAGCCGACGCCCGTCATGCTGGGTGCGACCAGACGAGCTGCGAGCGATCGGGATGACGACGGACACCGAAGTAGCGCCTAAGTCTGCAACGCGGCTTGCAAGCGCTGCCCAGTCAACCGACCGGCGGTGGCGACTGCCCATCGCGTACACGGCGATCCCGACGGTCGCGATCGTGATTGACCTGGTCATCATTGTCATGTCCGCTATTGGCGCGGAATTGCTATACCACGACCTGCCGGATGAGTTCGAGGGGGAGTTTTCTCACACCATCGCGGCGGCGATGTTCGTGGCCGTGCTGTTTGTCGCCGCAATGCGCATTCAGAAGCTTTACAGTCCCCCGCGGCTCGTCGTGATCGACGATCAGGCGCGAAGCGTTCTGAGCGCGTGGTGCGGGGCGTTCCTCATTCTCGCGTCCGGTGTCTTCACGTGGGGAGTCAGCCACGATCTATCGCGCGGCGACATTCTGTTGTTTTGGGCGATGGGCGCGGTCGCATTGCTGGTTCATCGGGTCGTTTGGCGCGCGATGCTGCCGCGCGCTCTTGAGAGCGGGGCATTGCGCGGGCGCACGGTCGTCAGCATGACCTGCGAGGAATCTGTCCCACAGCGTTTCATTGATAATTTAAGTAGGTACGGGTACCACATTCTCGCTCATTTTCCGATTCCCTCGGACGGCCCGGCCGACGAGGTCATTGACGACGTCATTTCGATGTGCCGCACGTCTAATATCGAGGAGGTCCTGCTGTTCGTAGACCCCGAACGCATGACTCAACTTCGAGCGATCGCCAGGCGGCTGCGCGTGCTTCCATTGCCTGTGACTTTGGTGCCGTTCGGGACGCTCGCGCAATTGTTTCAGAGGGCGCACAGCGATATAGGCGACACGGTCGCGATTGAGCTTCAAAGAGCGGCCCTCTCTCAAGCCGAGCAAATTGTAAAACGGCTTGTCGACATCGTCGTGGGGGTAACAGCCCTGGTCATCTTGGCGCCGTTGATGGCGGCCGTTGCGGTCGCAATCAAACTCGATACCAAAGGTCCAATCTTCTTCCGTCAAACCCGCCATGGCTTCAACGGCCGCCCGTTCGGCATATACAAATTCCGATCCATGACCGTCATGGAAAATGGCGACGTGGTGCGACAGGCGAAGAGGAACGACGATCGCATCACTCGCGTAGGTTATTGGATCCGGAGATTGAGCATTGATGAATTGCCGCAGCTTTTGAATGTCGTGTACGGCGATATGTCGATTGTCGGACCGCGACCGCACGCGTCTGCCCATGACCGGTATTTCACTTCGACCATAGAGAAGTATGCTTTCAGGCACCATGTTAAGTCCGGCATCACGGGTTGGGCGCAAGTTTGCGGCGCGCGAGGGGAAACGGACACGCTTGATAAGATGCAGCGTAGGGTCGAACTGGACCTCTGGTACATCAACAACTGGAGTATTTGGTTGGATTTTTCCATCATGATCAGAACGGTATTTGTTGTCTTTGCCGCTGAGAACGCTCATTGACTAGCCCGGCATGGGGCGCCGTTTCGAACGACGGATTGGCCACACCAGCCGGATTGCGTTTCGGGAGAAAGGGTACTGGATGTCGGTCGACTCAATTAAGCCTGACGCCGCGAGAACGGCAGCGAGAAGGGTCGTGACGACTGCCCGGGCCAAAGGCCGGGGCCTATCTATCTTTGCCGCAGGAGCAATGGCGGTCGCCTATTTGATCGCGTACTTTCCGACGTTTATCAGACTAGCCAACGGTCCGTGGCAAACCGAGCAGGAGGGGCATGGGCCGCTGATCATGCTTGCCGCCGCTTGGCTCGCTTGGCAGCAGCGGGACAAGCTGGCTCATATTGTCCAAAAACCGGCGCCGACCGCGGGATGGATCATTCTAATCGGTTCGCTTTTGCTCATGGCAGTCACGCGCTCTCAGGATATTCTGATGATCGAAGCCGCGACGCAAATTCCGGTCCTGTTGGGTTGCGTCTTGTTGATTGGTGGTTGGCCCCTCGCCCGCGTTTTCGCTTTTCCGCTGGCGTTCCTGATTTTTTCCGTGCCGCCGCCGGGCTGGATTCTGGACGCGTTCACAGTGCCCTTGAAGGCTTGGGTTTCTGACGTCGTAACCAATCTTCTTTACGCGCTCGGATATCCAATCGCCCAAAACGGCGTAATGATCATGATCGGATCGTACGAACTGATGGTAAAGGACGCATGCTCGGGAATGAACTCGATCTTCGCCTTGTCGGCGATTGGCGTTTTCTATGTATATGAATTCGTCAAAAACAGTTGGATCAGAAAGATTCTTTTGATTCTATCAATCATTCCAATAACGATTATGGCGAATCTTTTCCGAGTTCTTGGCGTTAGTATTGGGATCGTACTACATCGGCGTCGATAACGTTGAGGGACTATTCCACGATGTAACGGGCATCGCGCTTTTTATCTTCGCGCTGGTCTTGTTTTTCGTTCTAGACGGTGTTCTGATTGGTGCAGGGTATTTGATCCGCCGCATGACTGTGGGTTCCTCTGGCGCGCCGAAACCGGCTTGAGCGCGTAGACATATTGGGGTCTGCCGGGGGAGGCGGCGACACAGTCGCGGGCCCGGAGTGTAGGGCGAGAGTTGGGGCGGGTTGGGATATGAAAACTGCTTATGATTTCGTGACTGTGGCGTGTTTCGGCTGCATGGCGCTGACCTATTTTATGTTTACTGAAGGTGGGATGAAAATTCTTGGCCAATTTATGCTGGCGGCGGCCGCTTTCATGCTGGCCAACCTCGTGGGCAACATCGCGGGCGACAATTTTGTCTTAAATTCGCTCGCGATCGTTTTGATTGCCGCCGGTATCGGCTACACTTACATCATCGTACGCCATTAACGGCTTCGCCTGAGAACATTATGAAAATAGCGGGGAACGCCGTGTCGGACCTTCCAATTGGCGTCGTTACCATTTCGGACCGGGCCTCGCGGGGCTTATACGAAGACAAGGGTGGTCCGGGTATCGAGACCGCGCTTAAAGATCTGCTCGCGTCGCCGTGGCGACCGGTCCGGAGACTCGTGCCGGACGAGCGCCCGAAGATCGAGGCCGCACTCATCGAACTCGCCGATGTCGAAGGCTGCTCGCTCATTCTGACCACCGGCGGCACTGGGCCTAGCGCGCGCGATGTCACGCCCGAGGCGACCGAGGCGGTGTGCGACCGCGTGCTCCCGGGCTTCGGCGAACTGATGCGGACGACGAGCCTCGTCGAGGTGCCGACCGCGATCCTATCGCGCCAGATCGCGGGCACGCGAGGTTCGAGCCTGATCATCAACTTGCCTGGCAAGCCCGCCGCGATCCGCACCTGCCTCGCCGCGGTTTTCGCCGCGGTGCCGTACTGCATCGATCTCATCGGCGGCGGACGCTTCGAGACGAATTCGGAATTCTGCGTGGCGTTCCGGCCGAAGCTCTGACAGGGATCACTCGCGACAATGACATCATCCTTGCATTTGCCTAGTGAATCTGGGGACAGACTAGGCTTGCGAGTCGGCCGCCGACGAATGATGGCCTTTCCGCCGAAGCTGCTGTAATCAAGGTTGCTCACCGGAGCCCGTTCATGTCCGTCGCCGCGCAGGTGGAATCCGATGCGGAAGTTCGCGCTGCGATGCGCGTCATCGGCGCCGAGGCGCGATCCGCCGCCCGTGCGCTCGCCAATCGCGCCGGCGGAGCAAAAGAACCGGGCGCTGACAGCGGCGGCGCACATCTTGCGCGAGCGCGGGTCGGAAATCCTCGCGGCGAACGCGCGCGATCTCGCCGAAGGCAAGGCCAAGGGCCTGACGCCGGCTTTCCTCGATCGCCTGGCGCTGAACGAGGCGCGCATCGAGGCGATGGCCCGAGGCCTCGAGGACATCGCGGCGCTGCCCGATCCGGTCGGCCGGGTGCTCGCGACGTTCAACCGCCCCAACGGTCTCGTCATCGAGCGGGTGGCGACGCCGCTCGGCGTCGTCGGCGTCATTTACGAGAGCCGCCCGAATGTAACCGCGGACGCCGGCGCGCTCTGCCTGAAGAGCGGCAACGCCGTGGTGCTGCGCGGCGGTTCGGACAGCTTCCACTCCTCCGCTGCGATCCATGCCTGCCTGGTCGCGGGTCTGCGGGAGGCGGGGCTGCCGGAAGCGGCGATCGCGCGGGCGCCGTTCGCCTCGCGCGCCGCGGTCGGCGAAATGCTCGAGGGCCTGGGCGGGACGCTCGACGTCATCGTGCCCCGCGGCGGCAAGAGCCTGGTCGATCGGGTGCAGCGGGAGGCGCGTGTGCCGGTCTTCGCCCATCTCGAGGGGATCGTGCATGTCTACGTCGACCGGGCTGCCGATCTCGACAAGGCGGTCAAGATCGTGGTCAACGCCAAGATGCGCCGCACCGGCGTTTGTGGCGCCGCGGAGACCCTGCTCGTTCATCGTGGCGATCGCCGACTCGCGCTCAAGCCGCTCATCGACGCCCTGATCGAAGCCGGCTGCGAGGTCCGCGGCGACGTGGCCGTGCGGGAAGGCGACGCATCGGGTGAAGCCGGCGACAGAGGAAGACTGGCGCACCGAATACCTCGACGCGATCATCTCGGTCCGGCTGGTGGACAGCCTCGAGGCGGCGATCGACCACATCGAGACTTATGGTTCGCATCACACCGACTGCATCGTCACCGAAGACCAGGCGGCGGCGGAGACGTTCCTGAAGGAGGTCGAACTCGGCGATCGTGCTTCACAACGCCTCGACCCAGTTCGCCGACGGCGGCGAGTTCGGCTTCGGGGCGGAGATCGGCATTGCTACCGGCCGGATGCATGCACGCGGGCCGGTCGGGGTCGAACAGCTCTGCACCTTCAAGTATCGCGTTCACGGCGACGGCCAGACGAGATCGTAAGTCCATAGAGGGCGCGACGCGGGGAACATCGCGCCCTGCCGGGGGCTACTTCTTGACCAGCGGACAGGCGGAATCGGCAAGCTTGCCGAACGCTTCCTCGCCGCTCATCGTCTTGATAAGCTTGTAATAATCCCATTCGCCCTTCGACTCGGCCGGCGTCTTCACCTGCATGATATACATATCATGCTCGAGCAGGCCGTCCGCGCGGATCGTCCCGTTCTGGGTGAACGCGTCGTCAATCTTCATCTTGTGCAGTTCGTCCATCACCTTGTCGGCGTCGGTCGTGCCCGCCGCCTTCACGGCGCTGAGATAGGTCAAGGTCGCCGAATAAAAGGCCGCCTGCGGCATCGTCGGCTCCCGCTTGACCTTTTCATAGAACCGCTTGGAGAAGGCGCGGGTCCGGTCATCGAGGTCCCAATACCATCCGTCGGTGAGGATCAGGCCCTGCGCGATTTCGAGCCCGACTGCGTGGATGTCGGTCAGGAAGACGAGCAGCGCAGCGGGCTTCATGCTCTTGGTGAGCCCGAACTCCGCAGCGGCCTTGAGCGAGTTCGAGAAGTCCGCGCCGGCGTTCGAGAGGCCGAGCACCTGCGCGCCCGATCCTTGCGCCTGCAACAGGTACGAGGAGAAGTCTGAGGTGGCGAGCGGCACGCGCACGTCGCCGGTCACAGTGCCGCCTCCCGCCTTTACGATCTCGGACGCGTCCGCTTCCAACTGTTTGCCGAATGCGTAGTCGGCGACGATGAAGAACCAGCTTTTACCGCCGGCGGCAACAATCGTCTTGGCCGTGCCGTTGGCGAGCGCCTTCGTGTCGTAGCCGTAGTGGATCGTGTACGGGTTGCAATTCTTGCCGGTGAGTTGCGCGCCTGCCGCACCGATGGCGAAGAACGGGACATGCTTCTCGTTGGCGGCGGACGCCATGGCGAGGCTGACGCCCGTGTTGGATCCGCCGAGCGTCATGGTCATGCCGCCGGTGTCGGCCCATTCGCGGAACTTTTGTTGACCGATGTCGGGTTTGTTTTGATGGTCTGCGGTGAGGATGTCGATCGGCTTGCCGAGGACCGTGCCGCCGAAATCCGCGATCGCCATCTTGATCGCCTCGACGCCGCCGGCGCCGATGACGTCGCCGTAAGGGCCGGACATATCGTCGATATCGCCGATCACCACCTTGTCTGACGCGGCCTGCGCGGCTCCAGCGGCGAGGATCGCGCAAAGCGCCCCGGCCGCGGTCAGCATATGTTTGAACTGTCTCACCGTATTCCTCCCAGAATAGGACTTGCAGATGCGGTGGCCGGCAGCCTTTCAGACCCCGAACCATCCGTGCATATTGCTTGTCGCGGCGGCGCAAGGCAAGGCGAAGGCGCAAAGCGCAAGGAACGACGACGCGTCATGGCAGCAAGAGCATCCCGCAGGAAGCGCGCCGCGCTGGCCGAGGCCGTGTTCGAGCGGTTGGCCGCCGCCAATCCCGAGCCCAGGGGCGAACTCGAATCGCTCAATCCGTTTACCCTCCTCGTTGCGGTCGTGCTGTCGGCGCAGGCGACCGACGCCGGGGTCAACAGGGCGACCAAGCCGTTGTTTGCCGTCGCCGACACGCCGGCCAGGATGGTCGCGCTCGGCGAGGACGGACTCGCCGAGCGGATCAGGACAATCGGACTCTACCGTTCGAAGGCCAGGCACGTCATCGCGCTGTCGAAGGCTCTGATCGAGCGCTATGGCGGCGAAGTTCCCCCCGACCGGGAGGCGCTCGAGACGCTGCCCGGGGTCGGCCGCAAGACCGCGAACGTGGTGCTCAACGTCGCCTTCGGCGAGTCGACGCTCGCGGTCGACACCCATGTCTTCCGGGTCGCCAACCGGCTCGGCATTGCCCCGGGCAAGACGCCGCGAGAGGTCGAGGATGGGCTGATGGAGGTCGTGCCGCCGCGCTTCCTCCTCCAGGCCCATCACTGGCTGATCCTGCATGGCCGCTATGTCTGCAAGGCGCGCAAGCCCGAGTGCTGGAGATGCGTGCTTCGGGAGATCTGTCCCTATAAGCCGAAGACGCCTCCTCCTTCGGCCTGAGGCGGTGACGCGGACCAAACGCCCTCCAGCGCGCTTTGGCCGCCGACGATTCCGCAGGCCGCCACCGGAGGCTCGGCCGGGCGCCGGCGCCCTCGCCGGCTCGCCGTCCCCGGGCGCGGATTCAATAATCTCAAGGCTTTGTGGCGGATTTTCCGGGCGACTGGTCAGCGGAGCGCTAAGCGTCGCGCAGTCGCGCGCGGGCTCGCGAGGCGCGAATACGCGGACCTGCTTTCGCGCCGCATGACCGCTGGCCGTGGCTTCGGCGACCGCCGAAATTCCGGGCGCGGATTCAATCTTTTCAGGCTCTTGCAGCGGATTTTCCGGTCGACTCTCTCGCCCGGGACGGTCGTCGCTCTCCCTTGCCAGCGCCGGATTGCGCTGCCACGCAGGATCGACCGGATATTTGCGCCCCGGCGCTGTCGCCAACCCGGGCGTGAATCCCATCTTTTCAGCGCCTTGCGGCGCAAATTCCGGGCGACAGACAAGCGCCGCTCCCAACGCCGCGGCGCCCTCGACGGGGGCCTCGAGGCGCGAGGCCTCCAGCGCGCGGCGCGCGGCCGCGCAAAATCCGTCCCGCTTGAATCTCGCGCGCCGCGCCGCGCAGGGTCCTCCGCGGGCGATCGGAGGGGCGGCGTCTCCCTCCGGCCGTAGGGAGACCCGCCTTTCGGCTGGCTATCGCGCGTAAAGGCGCACGCCTTCCAAGGGGCTGCAACTGAGGAAACATAAGGGGCTGCCGGCGAAGCGGCTTCGGCGCAATCGGACATGGGGCGTGTTCTTTTCGGATGAGAACAAAAATAGAACAAACCCGTTCGCCTGGCAAGAAAATGTTGCTTTTGTTATCTGCAAGGCCGAAGGCGACTTGGGGACGTGTGCCCCCCACCCCCCAATCGGCGGGCTCGGACTCGGCTCCGCGCAAGGTGCGCGCGGGACCGCGCGGTCGCGTTTTTGGGCGCTGCGCCGTCGTTCCGTTCCGGCCTTTCGGTCGAAGTCCGTCGCCTTTTTCCCGCTACCTCTTCACGCTCGCCTCGAGGCGGAACCTGAGATAATCGGCGGCCAGAATGGGCGCGTATCTCGGCGACCCCTCCCCAATGCAGGAGTCGATCGCCGCGACCAGCGCATCCGGGTTCGGATCGAAGAAAAAGGCGATCGAGTATCGTTCGCGCGCGTTCCGGTTGACGACGCGGTGCGGCGTCGAGACGTAGACGTCGTTGGTCCAGCGCATCAGGCAGTCGCCGATATTGACGACATAGGCGCCGGCGAGAGGCGGGGCGTCGATCCAGCGCCCGTCGCGCAGGCGCACCTGAAGCCCGCCGGCGTCGTCGGTCGCAAGCAGGGTCAGGTTGCCGTAATCGGTATGCGCGCCCGCGCCGATTTCCACGCCGACGCCGTCTTGCGGCGCCGGATACCGCAGCAGACGCAACGTCGCCATCGGACGGTCGAACTTGTCCTCGAAATAATCGCGCCGCAGTCCGAGATCGCGGGCGAAGGCGTGATGGATGCGCCCGGCAAGTTTCGAGCAGGCGTCGAAATAGGCGAGCATCGTATCGCGGAAGCCGGGCATTGCCGGCCAGGCGTTCAGCGCGCGAAAAGGCTTGCCGGCGACGAGTTCGGGATCGTCGGGCTCAAGCTCGAAGCCGACGTTGAACGCCTCCTTCAGGTCAGGGCCTTGCGTTGGATCGAGCGCCTCGCGCAGGAGTGCGGAGTAGCCACGGTTCCCGCCGACCACATCCATCGCGATGGCCTGCTTCTCGGCGAGCGGCAGGCCAAAGAAGCGGCCTGACAGGGCGAAGGCCTCGTCCATTAGCGTGCGCGGCACGCTGTGGTTGACCACATAAAAGAAGCCGACGTCGCGACAGGCGGCGCCGATCGCCGCCGCGACGCGCGCGAGCCCGGCTTCCCCCTCGCCGAGCGGGGTCAGATCGATAATGGGCAGCGCGTCGGTCATGGCCTTGGTCCTGAACGGGTCAACAGCAGCCGAAGCCGCGGCGGTAATGCGCGATCGCCGCCGGCTCGAGATCGGACCAGGCGTCGAGGAAGGCCGCTCGGGAGCCGATCCGGTCGCGATAGGCCTGCCGAAGCGCCGTTTCGGCTGCGTCGAGATCGACGCGGGTCAGCCGTCCGTCGCGCACGATCTCCTTGCCCGCCACGACCAGACGATCGACATGGGCGGCGGTCGCGCGGGCGAACAGGAGGTCGATCGGCTCGACCGGCATCACGGCGTCGCGGTCGAGCCGGTCGAGGTCGAGGACGAGGATGTCGGCGGCCGCGCCGACCTCGAGCGCGGCCGTCGCCCGGCGCGCCGTTGGCGAAGCGTCCGTCGGCGACGATCCGCGCGAGCCAGTCGCCGCGCTCGACGACCGTCTCGAAGCCCCAGCCGCCATGCAGGAAATGGCCGAGCCGCATCTCGCGCACGATGTCGTCGTCCTCGTCGAGCGCGGAGGCGTCGACGCCGAGCGCCACGCGGCAGCCGCGCCGGATCGCCTCGCCGATCGGCGCGACGCCGCTCGCCAGATGCAGGTTCGAGCTCGGGTTGGTCGCGATGACGGCGCCGGCGGACGCGATGGCGTCGAGTTCGTCGTCGCGCGCGTAGACGCAATGGGCGAGCGTCAGCCGCGGCGAGAGCAGGCCGAGCGCTCTCAGCCGTTCGACCACGCCTTCGGGATAGGCGCCGTCGGCGAAGGCGCGCTGATAGCGCGTCTCCAGAAGATGCATGTGCACGCGCCGGCCGGTCGCGCGCGATCGCTCGCGCGATCGCGGCGAGCAGTTCGTCCGAGCACCATTGCGGACCGTTGGGGCCGAACTGCACGGAGAACGTCGGGCTCTCGACCGCCGCTGCGATCGCCTCGACGCGCGCGATCTGCTCCTCGGCGCTCGGCATGGGGTTGAGGAAGGTCGCAACGACCGTTGCGCGCGCCGCATCGGGCAGCGCCGCAAGGAGGGCGGCCATGGTCGCCATAGACGAGCGGATTGCGGTCGCGCATGAACACCGCGAAGGTCACGCGCACGCCGACCTCGTCCGCCGCGCGCGCGACCGCGCGCGCCTCCTCGACCGGGGACATCGGTCCGTGGAAGCGGGTGTAATGGGCCATGACCGAGCCCGCCCCGCCGCGCGCCGCGCGGCCGAACGCGGCGAGCGCGCCGAGATAGGGGTCGATCGGCGGCATCGCCGCGAGCCGCAGAAGCCAGGTCTCGAGCGGCTTGCCGGCCGCGCCGAACGAGGTCGGCGACAGCGGGCGGCAATGGTCGTGCGCATTGGCGAGCGCGGGCAGCGCGAGAAGCCGCCGCTCCGGGGCGCTCGCAGCCGGGACAATCGCGGCGATGCGGCCGTCCGAGAGGACGATGTCGACAGGCGGCCCGGCTGGCGCGCCGTCGGTCGGCAGGAGGACGACGCCGGAAAGGGTTGCGCCCGTCACGGAGATCGCCCGCGGCTAACGGAGGCCCGCTCGGCCGCTTTGTGGGGGAGGGGGACCCGCCAAAGGCTGGCGGCGGGGGCGTTTTCCGTTAAGCTCATGCCGGCTCGTCGATGACGCTGACATGCGCTGCGACGATCCGCCAGCCCTCGGGAAATCGCACCCAGGTCTGCATCTGCCGCCCGACCTTGCCCGGGGCGCTGTCGCGGCGGAAGAGGGTCGCGGCGATCGCGAGGTCGCGGCCGTAGGTGACGATGCGGGTGTTCTCCAGCGTTCGCGCGAGGCCGGCCGGCGAGCGCGCCGCGCGAAAAGCCTTGATCGCCTCGTAGCCGTAAAGGTTTTCGGCGACGCCGTAGCGGATCGCGTCCGCGCTCGGCAGGAAGAAGGCGTCGAGGGCCGCGACGTCGTTGCCGACCAGCGCCCGCTCGTAAGCCGCGAACGCGGCCTCGACCTCGGCCCTGGCGGCGGGATCGTCGACGGTCATGATCCGGCGGCCTGGCGGAGCGAAAAGTTGACCGGTTGGGCGCGACCCCCCTCCTTCATCCTCTCCCACAAGGGAGCAGGAGATCGCCTTTGCCGGATCGCTCTGATCATAGTCCTCGCTTCCGCTTTTCCAGCGCGGCGCGCAGCTCTTTCAGGAATGGAATGTCGGCGAACTGGTCAGGGCGCACCTTGTCCCAGGCGACGCCGGCCGGTTGGCGGAAGGGCGTTCGGGTCTCGATCAGCTTCCAGTTCGGTCGCGATGAACGTCAGCGCCGAATCGTGGCTCTCCATGACGACCTCGGCTTCGTCCACGACCTGCGAGGAATGGACCGTGGTCGCGATCGGAGTCGAATCGTCGACGAGGCCGAACTCGCGGAAGATGCCCTGCTCGAGATCGGCGAAGCCTGCGCCCTTGCCGGTGCGCCCGCCCAGCCGGGTCACCGCGACGCAGCCGACGACGCAGAAGTCGAGCTTCGGCATGTCCTCGAAGCCGCACGGGCTCGCCGTGCGCCACAAAGCCCTGGGCGGTCGCCGCGGTCTCGAAATCCACGCCCTCGGCGGCGAGCTTTTCGGGATCGATGCGCAGATAGGGGAAGCTCTCGTTGAGGTAAGGCACGGGCGCGAACAGGAGCTTGCCGTCGTAGAGCGCCCGGAGGCGCACGGCGATCTGCGGCGGGTCGGGATTGCACTTGACGACGCGCGCCCGCTTCCAGGCGTCGAGCTTCGCTCAGCCGCTTGGCGGCGGCGTCGGCGCCGACGAAATTCGGGAATGCGGTCGAAGGCCGGCCCGACGCTCGACTCCGCTCGCGACGAGCCGCTCCCACACGCGGTTGCGCACGCGCGCCTTTGCCTCGTTCCGACCCGCCCAGCGGGATTCGCGGTCTGTCACGGCGGATCCTCTCAGGCCAGCGCGGCGACGGGGGCGGCGACGACGCCCTTGCGCTCGAGGACGCGCGCGACCCGCAGGGCGAGGTCCTCGCGCCAGGGCGGCGCGATGACCTGCACGCCGATCGGCAGCGTCTCGCCCTCCGTCCACACCGGGACCGCCGCGACCGGCAGGCCGATGAAGGAGATCGGCTGGGTGAAGATCGCCGATGTTCGGCCGGACCAGCAGCTCCTTGCCGTCGAGCACGAAAGTCTTCTGGCCGAGTTTTGGCGCGCGGCAGGGAGTCGCGGGCGCGAGCAGGATGTCCACGTCCCTGAACAGTTCCAGCGCCTGCGCCCGGAACAGCCGGCGGAATTTCTGCGCCTGGGCTACCCAGGCGCCCGGCAGCATGGCGCCGGCGATCAGGCGGTCGCGCACGTCCGGGTCGAAGTCCTCGGCGCGGGTCTGCAGCCGCTTCAGATGCAGCGCCGCGCCCTTCGACCATGGTGATGAGATAGGCGGCCGCGCGCGCCCGTGGCGCTTCGGCGAGCTCGACGGTGCGCTCGACCTTCAGCGCGGCGGCGACGCGGTCGACCGCCTCGAAGGCGGAAGGTTCGCCCGCCCGGGCGAAATAGCCGCCGAGCTTCGCGATGCGCAGTCCCGCGACGCCGTCGTCGAGGGTGAGCGCCGTCGGGAAGCGGGGCGACGTCGGCCTGCGCCGGATCGGCCTCGTCGCGCGCCGAGCATCGCGTCGTAGGCCAGCGCGAGATCGGCGACGCTGCGCGCGAACGGCCCGAGGTGATCGAGGCTCGAGACGAACGGAAACGTGCGCGCGCCGCGACAGCCGTCCATAGGTCGGCTTGAGGCCGAAGACGCCGCAAAACGAGCTCGGCACGCGGATCGAGCCGTTGGTGTCGGAGCCGAGCGCGATCGGCACGAGCCCGCCGGCAACCGCCGCGCCGGAGCCGCCGGACGAGCCGCCGGTCATGTGCGCGAGGTCGTGCGGATTGCGCGACGGCCCGTCGTGCGCGTTCTGCCCGGTGAAGTCATAGGCGTATTCGCCCATGTTGAGCGCGCCGATCAGCACCGCGCCGGCGGCTTCGAGCCGCGTGACGAGCGTCGCGTCCGCCTCGGCCGGCGGCAGGTCGCGATTGATCTTCGAGCCCGCCCGGGTCGGGAGACCCTTCACGTCGAACAGGTTCTTGACCGCGAACGGCGCGCCGGCGAGCGGCCCGAGCTTCTCCCCGCGGGCCCGCTGAGCGTCGATCGCGGCCGCCTTCAGGAGCGCGCGCTCCGCGACGACGTCGGTGAAGGCGCCGTAAGCGTCGTCGCGCGCCTCGATGCGCCCGAGCGCGGCTTGCGTCACCTCGACCGCGCTCGCCGCGCCGTCCCTGACCGCCGTCGCGATCGCCTGCGCAGATCCGTCGAGCAGCGGCGTCATGGCCGGAACACCGGGGCCGGCTCGTCTGCGTCGCCGATCGCGCCCGACAGAAGAAGCTCCGCCTGCTCGGCCGCGATCTTGAGGTGGACAATGGTCTTCGGCGCGCGACTGCCGGCGTCAGCGCGATTTTCAGGAGCGGCGCCATCGCGTCGACGAGCGCCTCGGGGTCGAAAGATTTGTCGGTCATGCGATCGCTTTTCTGAAGGCCGCGAAGGGCGTCGTCCATCCTACGATGGCGCCCTGCGCCCGGATCATCTCGAGCGTCGCTGCCTTGAAGGCGGGAAAGTAGCTCGCGGTCGCGTCCTCGATCAAGCAGGCATTCGTAGCCGCGATCGTTGGCCTCGCGCATCGAGGTTTGCACGCAGACTTCCGTCGTGACGCCGGCGAACACGAGCTGTGCGATCCCGCGCGCCTTCAAAATCTCGGCGACGTCGGTGGCGTAGAACATGCCCTTGCCCGGCTTGTCGACCACGATCTCGCCCGGCGCGGGAGCGCAGGCGTCGATGATGGCGGCGCCCGGCTCGCCGCGCACCAGAATTCGGCCCATCGGCCCCTCGTCGCCGATGCGCAGCGCAGGCGCCCCGCGGGCGCGCTTGGCGGGCGGACAATCGGAAAGATCGGGCGCGTGGCTCTCGCGCGTGTGCAGGATCGTCCAGCCCTTTGCGCGGAAGGTCCCGATCAGCGCCGCGACGGTCGGGATGATTTCGATCGACAGGCTTGAGATCGTTGCCGAGCGTCTCGCCGAAGCCGCCGGGCTCGAGAAAGTCGCGCTGCATGTCGATCACGATGAGCGCGGTGCGGGCGGGATCGAAGCGGTACGTGAACGGCTGGGCGGCGACTTCGATCATCGTTGCAAGCTCATAGCGCCTCGATTCCCCGAGACCCTCGCAGCGGGCGTCTCGAAGGACGTTTCTGCGCCCGCTGGAGCGTCCTTCGAGACGCGCCGCCTGCAGCGCCGCTCCTCAGGACGAGGTCGCAGTGTGGGACGCGAGCTCATCACTCAGTGCCCGGCCATGTGGCGGCCGATCGTGGTCCGGTCCGCGCCGGCGCCGTCGGTGAGGTAGGCGACCTTGCCGCCCGACATCACGGCGATGCGGTCGGAGAGCTCGAGGATCTCGTCGAGGTCCTCGGAGACGAGCAGCACCGCCGCGCCGCGGTTGCGCTGCTCCATGATCTGGGCGCGGATGTCGGCGACGGAGGCGAAGTCGAGGCCGAAGCAGGGATTGGCGACGATCAGCACGTCGACGTCGCCCGAAAGCTCGCGCGCCAGCACCGCGCGCTGCACGTTGCCGCCGGAAAGGTCGCGGATCGGCGTCTCGGTCGAGGGCGTCTTGACGTTGTAGCGGGCGATCAGCTCGCGCGCCTCGGCGCGGATCGGCTCGCGCGACATCCAGAAGCCGAGTCGCGCCATCGGCGTCTTGTCGAACTTGCGGAAGGCCATGTTCTCGGCGACCGACATGTTGGGGACCGAGGCGTTCTTCAGCGGCTCCTCGGGCAGGCCGAACACCTTGAAGCGGTCGAAATGGTCGCGCGTCGGCTCGAAATTCTGGTCGTGGATCAGCACCTGGCCGAGCTTGATCGGCCGCTGGCCGGACAGCGCCTCGACCAGCTCGCTCTGGCCGTTGCCCGAGACGCCGGCGATGCCGACGATCTCGCCGGCCTTGACCTTGATGTCGAAGCCGTTGACTGCGTCGCGCCCCTCGTCGTTCTGCGGCGATGAGGCCCGCGACCTCGAGCGTCACGCCGTCCTTCGGCGCCTTGGCCGCGCGCCGCGGACGGGCGGACGACGGCGTCGCCGATCATCATCGCGGCCATGTCGCGGGTCGAGACGGCGCCGACCTTGCCGCCGCCGACACGCTGCGCCGCGCCGCAGCACGGTGAAGTCGTCGCAGAACGCCTCGACCTCGCGGAACTTGTGGCTGATCATCGCGACCGTGATCTCGCCGCGATGCGCCATTTCGCGCAGGAGGCCGAGGATCTCGTCCGCTTCGCCCGGCGTCAGCACCGAGGTCGGCTCGTCGAGGATCAGGAAGCGCTGGTCGAGATAGAGCAGCTTCAGGATTTCGAGCTTCTGCTTCTCGCCCGCCGCGAGGCCCGAGACGGGCCGGTCGAGGGGAACGCGAAACGGCATGCGCTCGAGGAAGGCTTCGAGCGCCTCGGCGCTCCTTGCGCCAGTCGATGAAGGCCGGCGCGTCGGCGCGGCTGACGACGAGATTTTCCGCCGCGGTCAGCGCCGGCACCAGGGTGAAGTGCTGGTAGACCATGCCGACGCCGAGCGCCTGCGCGTCGCGCGGATTGCGCACGGCGACTTCGGTCCCGTCGATCATGAAGCTGGCCCTTGTCGGGCGTGTAGAAGCCCATGATGCACTTGACCAGCGTCGACTTGCCGGCGCCGTTCTCGCCGAGCAGCGCATGGAACGAGCCCGCCGGCACGGAGATCGACACGTCCTGCAGCGCCTTCAGCGCGCCGAAGTGCTTGCTCATGCCGATCGTTTCGAGCGACGGGCCGCGCGCGGGATGGGTCATGGCAGGGCCTCGATGAAGGCTTTCGAGTTCGCCACCGCGCCGAACACGCCACCCTGCATCGTCACCATCTTGATCGCGGCGGCGTGATTGCCCGGGTCGGTCGCGCCGCAGCAGTCCTCGAGGATCAGGCATTCGAAGCCGCGGTCGTTGGCCTCGCGCATCGTGGTGTGGACGCAGACGTCGGTGGTGATGCCGGTCAGCACGAGGTTGTCGATGCCGCGCGTGCGCAGGATCAGCTCGAGGTCGGTGGCGCAGAACGAGCCCTTGCCGGGCTTGTCGATGATCGGCTCGCCGGGCAGCGGCTTGAGCTCCTCGATGATCTCCCAGCCCGGCTCGCCGCGGACGAGGATCTTTCCGCAGGGCCCATCGTCGCCGATGCCGGCGCCGATGCGCTGCGAGCGCCAGCGCTTGTTGGGCGGCAGATCGGCGAGGTCGGGGCGGTGGCCCTCGCGGGTGTGGATGATGGTGTAGCCCTTGGCGCGCATCGCCGCGAGCAGCGCCTTGATGGGTCCGATGGGCGCGCGGGTCAGCGCAAGGTCGTAGCCCATGGTGTCGACATAGCCGCCCTTGCCGCAGAAATCCGTCTGCATGTCGATGACGATGACCGCGGTGTTCGCAGGCCGCCAGTCGCCGTTCCAGGGCCACGGGTAGGGATTGGCGTCGAGGGTCGGCAACGGCGGTTCCTCTCCTGTTTCCGGCTCACTTCGCCATCGACAATTCGCCCGGCATGTCGCGCGCCGAATGGGTCGCGCTCGAGGTCGCGATCATGATGGCGAGCGTCAGGATGTAAGGCGCGGCGTTGAAGAAGTAATAGCCCTGCGTGACGCCGATCGACTGCAGCGACGGCCCGAGCGCGCCGGCGGCGCCGAACAGCAGCGCGGCGTAGACGCAGCGGACGGGGCTCCAGCGGGCGAAGATCACCAGCGCCACCGCCATCAGGCCCTGGCCCGACGACAGGCCCTGGTTCCAGGAGCCGGGATAGGAGAGCGAGAGAAACGCGCCGCCGACGCCGGCGAGGAAGCCGCCGACCGTGGTCGTCAGGAGGCGCACGAGATTGACCGAGATGCCCATGGCGCGGGCGGCGGGCGCGCTGTCGCCGACCGTGCGCACGACAGCCCCCAGCGCGTGTTGCGCAAGGCCCAGGCGAGCGCAAGCGCGATGACGATGCCGACGAAGAACAGCGGATTGACCTGCAGCGCGCTCTTCAGGTTCGGGCTGTCGCTCCAGAAGCCGAGCGGGATCGAATCGAGCCGCGGCGCGGTCGGCTGGATGTAGGGCTTGCCGAAGAAGAAGGCGAGGCCGACGCCGAACAGCATCATCGCGATGCCGACCGCGACGTCGTTGACCTTGGGCAGGCCGCAGATCGAGCCGTGCATCGCCCCGAGCGCCGAGCCCGCGACGCCGGCCGCGAGCACGCCGAGCCAGGGCGAGCCGGTGTGATAGGAGGCGGCGTAGGCGACCATCGCGCCCATCACCAGCGTCCCTTCGAGGCCGAGGTTCACCCGTCCCGACTTCTCGGTCAGGCACTCGCCGAGCGCGACGAACATGAACGGCGTCGAGACGCGAATGGCGCCGCCCAGCATGGCGATCAGAACGGTGAGGACGGCGTCGTTCATGTCCGATCCCTCGCGGCCGGCGGCTTGAAGATCGAGAAGCGGCCGTAGAGCGTCTCGGAGGTCAGCAGGACGACGAAGATCAGGCCTTCGAGCACCTGCACCGTCGCGTCGGGCAGCCCCATGCGCCGCTGGACGAGCCCGCCCGCGGCGACGATGCCGCCGAACAGGATCGCGACCGGCGGAATGACCAGCGGATTGTGACGGGCGAGGAACGACACCAGGATGCCGGTGAAGCCGTAGCCCGCGGCGAGCGAGGCGTTGGCGCGGCCCTGGATCGCGGCGACCTCGAAGAAGCCGGCGAGCCCGGCCGAGGCGCCGGCGATCGCCGAGCAGGCGACGATCAGCTTGCCGACCGGCAAGCCTTGCGCCAGCGCGGCGCGATAATTGCCGCCGGTGACCCGGGCGGCGAAGCCGAAAGTCGTCCGCTCGAGCAGAAGGTAAAGCAGGACGCACAGCGCGACGCCGGCGACGATTCCCCAATGCACCTCGGTGCCGGGGATCACGCCGACCATATAGGCGTCCGTCAGCGGCTTGGTCGACGGCTTGTTTGGATTGGAAATGTCGCGCAGCGCCCCTTCGACGAAGAAGTTCATGATGGCGATGCCGATATAGGTCAGCAACAGCGACGAGATCGTCTCGTTGACGCCGCGCGCGTAGCGCAGGAAGCCGGCGATCCCGACCCAGAAGCCGCCGACCAGCATGGCCGTGATCGCCATCAGACTCAGCGCAATCAGCGGCGGCACGACCCCGATCATCGGAATCGCGAGCGCAGCGGCGGCGAAGCCGCCGATCACCAGCGCGCCCTCGCCGCCGATCATGATCAGGCCGATGCGGGCGGGAATGGCGACGGCGAGCGCGGTCATGATCAGCGGGGACGAGCGCTGCAGCGTGTTCTGGAACGAGAACGAGGTGCCGAAGCCGCCGCGCCAGACATAGGACGACGAAATCGACCGGCGACTTGCCGATCGCGAGCAGGAAGACGGCGAACAGCGCCGCCGCGATCGCGATCGCGAGCAGCGGGATCGCGACATATTCCGAATTGACGCGCAGGCGCTGCGCCCAATCGGAGCTGCGCCGCCTCCGGCCCGACGGGCTCAGTCAGGTCCGAGGCGGTCTTGGCGGTCGCGGGCGCGTCCGACATGGGGCGTTCGCTCCGGTCCGCCGGCGTTAGGTCGTCGAACCGCTGACGCCCTCGAGCAGGTAGTCCATCTTGTCGAGGAACGGATCGAGGTTGCCGTAGGTCTTGTCGATCACGACGACTTGCCCTTGTTGTCCTTGAGCGGGCCGACATAGATCGGCTTTCCGGCCTTGAGGCCCTCGATCGCGGCGAGCGCGGCCTTCTGCGCTTCCGGCGTCGCCGCCGCGCCGAACGGCGTGTTGCGCACATAGTCGACCTCGTAGCCGCCGGCGAGGAAATTCGGCGGGGTCTTGCCGGCCGCGATGTCGGCGGCATAGCCCTTGTAGATCGTCTCCCACTTGTATTCGGCGCCGGTGATGAAGCCCTTGGGCGCGAGCGGGGCCTGGCTCGCGTTGTGGCCGCAGGCTCATCACGCCGCGCTTCTCCGCCGTCTCGATCACCACCTTGGGACCGTCGACGTGGCAGGTGATGACGTCGCAGCCGGCGTCGACCAGCGCGTTGGCGGCCTCGGCCTCGCGCACCGGCAGCGACCAGTCGCCGGTGAAGATGACCTGCACGGTCGCCTTCGGATTGGTCGAGCGCGCGCCGAGCAGCACCGAATTGATGTTCGACAGGACGCTCGCGATCGGCTTCGCCGCGACGAAGCCGATCTTGTTGGTCTTGGTGCACAAGCCCGCGGCGACGCCGTCGACGTAATGGGCCTGGTTCAGATAGCCGAAATAGGAGCCGGCGTTCTTCGGGTCCTTGTCCTTGTTCCACAACGGCGCCGCGTGGCGGAACTGGACGTCCGGATACTTCTTGGCGAGGTCGACGACGAAGGGCGTGTAATAGCCGAACGAGGTGGCGAGGATCAGGCCGGCGCCGTCGAGGTTGATCATCGACTCCATCGACTTCGATACGGCGTCGGTCTCGGGCACGTTCTCTTCCTCGACCACCTTGACGCCCGGCACTTCCTTCAGGGCCTTGATCGCCACGGCATGCGCCTGATTCCAGCCGAAATCGTCGCGCGCGCCGACATAGACGACGCCGACCGTGAGGTCCTGCGCGGCGAAGGCGCGACCGATCGAGCCGATGTTCAGCGTCGCGCCCGCCATCCCCAGGGCGGCGGACTTGAGCAGCGCGCGGCGAGAGACCTTTGGTTGAGACATTGTTGAGCGTCCTCTGTTGCAAGCGACGCGGATGCCGCGCCATTCCCCGAAGGGACGATTTGCAAAGAGCATGCCGCAAACTGCGACCGATTGTCGCAAGGTTTCCTCGGGAACAAAAGTTAATACGCCGCAAGAATCGGCGCCATGCCTTATTGTTGAGCGGAACGCGCGGCGGCCGCGCGAGCGAGAGTCTCGACGCTTCGATTGCGCGTTGCGAGACCGCCAAAAGAAAGGACCGCCTTGTTCGGCGGTCCTGCGATTGCTGTTCGATTGTTGGGTCGGGTCGTGAGCGGGACCGGCCGTTTGGCGGGGTAAACTCAAACGAAGTGGAAGGCGCCGTTGCTGCCGGCAAGCGAGGTGCTGGTGAAGCCGGCCAGCGTGAGCGTGTCGTGACTGCTGTCCTGGATCGTGAAGCCGTTCGTCCCATTGCTGCCGTGGGAGATGACGGCCGCGAGGTCCTGGGCCTGGGTCATGCCTGCGTTGAGGTAGGAAAAGGCCGATATCGAAAGCTGGATCGTGTCGGCGTTGCCGCCCGAGTTCAGGAAGCCATCGATCGTCGCGGCGCCAAAGCCTTGGCCGAACTGGAATCTCTCCGATCCCGACAAGCCCGCCTGGATCGTCTCGTTCGAATGGGCGGCGATGAAAGCGTCGCTCCCGCCGGACTGACCGACGTATGCGGAGGTCCCGGTCGAGCCGTAGACCACGTTGGCGCCCGTCAAGGTCAATGATCCGCTGCCGTTGGTGTTGTTGAACGCCTCACCGATCACGCCGGATGAAGAAGCCTTGATGAGATCGTACGACGAATACGCACGCCCCTCCACGTTGGTATAGGCCGTTTCAGACCCGCCAGCGAAATAGCTCATCGTCACGCTCAGGGCCGCGGCGGCCGCCTGGTCGGCCGTCGACTGGGCGGGCGTCAGCGCGAAGTTGGCGGCGGTCAGATTGACATCTCCGGCCAGGCGAATGACGAGGTCAGGGGCCTTGTCTGCGCCCGAGCCGATTTCCCCGTAGCTCGCGTCGCCGGCCAGATTGGCCTCGACATAGGTTATGTTGTTCGACGGGTTGTATACCGTGCGAACCTCGTCGCCCGCGGCGGTGAACGCCGCGGTTCCGATGAAGGTGAAGTTCGACGCGGCGCCCGCGATCCCGCCGGGGTTGGAATTGATGGCGCTGAGGTCGATCACGTCCTTGGCCGGGTCGAAGCCGTTGATGATGTCCTCGCCGCCGATGCCCGGAGAATCCCCCACCGAGAGATACGCAAAGACGTTCGCGCCGGGCCCGCCGATCAACGATTGACCGCCCGCGCCGCCGACGAATACGGTTTCGTGGAGTCCCGACGCCGCCAGGTCGACAGGGAGGCCGTCCCCATGGAGTGTGGCGGTCCCGCTCGGATTGCCCGTGATGTTGCTTCCAGCCGACGTGATGAGGTACTGGGTTTGCACGCCCTTCGCTAGGTAACTCGTCCAGCCGGCTTCCGAATAGATCGGGTTGGTGTAGTCGACGATCGTGTTCCCGGACGTGGTGACGCCGGCGGCCGGGGTCGGATAGAACGCGCCAGCGGCGCCCCACCCAATATAGTTTCCGGTGATGTTGACGTTCGACATTACGCCGTTCTGGCCGACCGTTCCCGTAGCGCCTGCCGCAGTATAGTCATCCTTCGTGGACTCGGCGTAAACGGTATATCCGCCGCCGATGAGGGCATTGCCGGTGACGGTGACGTTCGAGGTGTTTCCGTTGTCGGTTGCGATCCGGATGGCGCTGTTGGTGGCCATGAGCGCGTTGGCGTTATTCGTCCAGTCGATGACGTTTCCGCTGATCATGACAGGCCCGACGGTGTCACAGATCTGAATGGCGTCCGCATGCACCCCGACGCTGTATCCTCCGCCTTCGAAGTAATTGCCGGAAATCACCCCGTCGTCGATCTGGACGTCATGGCCAGGGGTGTCGAGGAACGTGTTGTTCTCGATGGTGGCGTAGCCTTCGGTGAAAACAGATGTCGGCTGCGCCACGTCGTCGCCGCCCTGGAACGTCGAGTTCTCGAGCACCAGTCCGCTGTAGCCGGCATATTGCCGGACGCTAAAGTCGGTGGGGGTGCTGAATGTGCAATCGTTGATCGTGACATTGTTGGTAGCAGCCAAGACCTCGGCCGAGCCGAAATTATAGCCGCTCAGAACGGTTCCGGCGGCGTGCACGATCACCTCGTTGAGCGCCGCGTTATAGTAAAAGGGCGCGGCCGCATTTGTCGTGATGCTGGCGAGGGACTTGAGCGACGCGGTCGCTGACGACGAAGCCGCGGCCGGATTGCCGACGGTCTCGTTGATCCCGGGCAGTTTTCCAGGATCAGCAGCCTCCAAAAGAGCGGTTTCAGCTGGTGTGATCATGACGACGTATCTCTTTTCGCGTCCATCGCGCGGTCCGGCCACAAATTCTTGGCGCTAAGAAAAGGAATACATAAGTTACCCTCCAACGTGAATGTGCCACTTCGACGCTACGCATGTCAACATTAGAAAATCGCGCACTATTGGTTCTCACGACTTGCGATAGCTTTAGCGGCAACATTATTAGAACTATTTCGAACTCCTCAATATTAGCGCCGGCGCTGCCAGCTAACGAGGGTGAAAGCGGCGCATTCGTTGGCCGTCTGCTTGAACGGAAGCAAGTCAGAAAGCCGGTTGTCTCGGGTTCACCGAGTCTCACGCGCCGATGCTCGCGCCAACCCCCTCAGCGTCTGCGCGCCTGCCGGACTTCGATTGGAAGCGTTGAGTGAAGACAGCAGCGCCCTTCCAAACGCTGAATTCCACAGCGCCTCCGCCTTTCGCCACTTCCCGTAGTGGGCGCGAAGCGCGCGATCTGCCCCGGTAGCCCAAGTCTTGCTTTCGCGTAAGATCGGGTGTCGCCTCGAATCAGCGTCCCCAATCGGAGTCCCCGCCGCATGACCCTGTCGATCGCCGCGCTTGTCGCCGCCCATGCCGCGGGCAAGCCGATCACCGCGACCATCGAAGAAACCTACGCGGCAATCGAAGCGCACGCCGATCCGGCCCTGTTCATTACGTTGCGCCCCAAGGCGGACGCGCTCGCCGACGGCGCAGCGCCTCGCCGCCGAAGGACCGGCGGGAAAGCCGCTGTTTGGCGTCCCGTTCGCGGTGAAGGACAATATCGACGTCGCGGGACTGCCGACGACCGCCGCGTGTCCGGCCTTCGCCTACCGGCCCGAGCGGTCGGCCTTCGTCGTCGAGGCCCTGACACGGCCGGGCGCGATCGTGGTCGGCAAAACCAACCTCGACCAGTTCGCCACCGGCCTCGTCGGCGTCCGCTCACCCTACGGCGTCCCGCGCAATGCGCTGAAGCGCCGACCTGATCCCCGGAGGATCGAGCTCCGGCTCGGCGACCGCGGTCGGCCGCGGGGCTCGTCCCCTTCGCGCTCGGCACCGACACCGCCGGCTCAGGCCGCGTCCCGGCGGCGCTCAACGGGATCGTGGGCCTGAAGCCGTCGCTCGGCGCGCTGTCGGCGACCGGCGTCGTCCCGGCCTGCCGCACGCTCGACACGATCTCGATCTTCGCGCTCGACGTCGCCGACGCCTTCGCGGTGTTCGACGCGGCCTCGGCCTACGACGCCGCGGACGGGTATTCGCGCCGCTTTCCGCGGCCCGCGCTATCCGCCGCGCCGAAAAGCTTGCGGATCGGCGCGCCGCGGGCGGACCAATTGTCGTTCTTCGGCGACGCCGACAGCGAAGCCGCCTTCGCCCGCGATGCAAAGGGCGTCGAAGCGCTCGGAGCGAGGCTGGTCGAATTCGACTTCGCGCCTTTCGCGGAAGTCGCCCAGCCTGCTTTACGAAGGTCCGTGGGTCGCCGAGCGCTACGCAGCGGTGAAGCCGCTGATCGAGACGCAATCCGGACGCGCTGCATCCCGTCACGCGGGCGATCATTGAGGGCGCGAGAACATTCGACGCGGTCGCGGCGTTCGAGGCCTTCTACAAGCTCGCCGACCGGCGGCGGAACGCGGAGCGGGCGTGGTCCGCATTCGACGTCATGATGGTTCCGACCCTGCCGCGCCCGTACACGATCGCGGAGGTCGAGGCCGAGCCCGTCGCGCTCAATTCCCGGCTCGGAACCTACACCAATTTCGTCAATCTGCTCGATCTTTGCGCCATCGCTGTCCCTTCGGGCGTCCGCGGCGACGGCTTGCCTTCGAGCGTGACGCTGATCGCGCCGGCTGGCGCGGACGGTCTCATCGCCGGCGCTCGCGGCGGCGATCCATGCGCGCTCGGGAGCGCCCATGGGCGCGACCGGGCGACCGGCGCCGCAAGCCGCCAAAGCCGTCGGCGCCGCCGCGTGGCCGTATCCCGCTCGCCGTGCTCGGCGCGCATCTGGCGGGGCTGCCGCTCAACCGCGAGCTCGTCGCGCTCGGCGCGTCGTTCGTGGACGAGGTCGAGACGACGCCGGACTACCGCCTCTATGCGCTTGCGGACGCGGAGCCGACGAAGCCAGGCCTGATCAGGGTCGCGGACGGCGCGGGCGCGTCGATCAAGGCGGAGGTCTGGGCGCTCGATCCCGAGAGCTTCGGCGCCTTCGTCGCCAAAATTCCGGCGCCGCTCGGGATCGGGACCATCCGGCTCGCGGACGGCTCGAGCGTCAAGGGCTTTTTGGTCGAGCCCGAGGGCGTCGCGGGGGCCGACCGACATTTCGGCCTTTGGCGGCTGGCGGGCCTATCTCGCATCGCTCGCGACCCGCGGCTAAGACGGCGCGTCCAGCCGAGGGTGCGGTGGATCGCCGCGCCTCGGCGAGCTTGACGATCCCCCTTACGTACAAGCCATTAACCATTGGCGCCGAAAACCTGGCCGAAGCGCCGTCAAGCTCCTAAAAACGCATAACTCCGGGAAGAAACCGCGCCGCCGAGCGCCCGCCCCCGCCTGCGAGGGGAGTTCCAGAGGCGGTCTTTTTTGCTAGCATCCGGGCCGGGAAAGTTCAAAACCGGCCGCAAGGCAAGAGAGAGCGATCATGACGTCCAGCGCCGAATTCGACGACGCAGCCAGACCGGCCAAGCCGCACTGGATCTTGCGGAGCCTGATCGACAACCTGCCGTTTGTCCTGATCATCGCGCTGGGGCTCGTCGGGCATCAGCTGGACGAGCCTGACGCAAACGCCGTCGGCGAAGTATTGGGCGATCGTCACGCCGATCATCGCGCTCATATGCATCTTCGCCGGGTGGCGTCACATGGCGAGCGGCCAGCGCATGGGCATGGCGGTCACGCAGGTCCTGCAATGGGCGGCCGTGCTGATCGGCGATGTATCTGCTGACGGTCAGCGACGTCCAGCGCTCGCTCAACGCGAACGCGCTCGGCCTCATGCTCCTGACGCTGCTCGCGCTCGGCGTCTTCGTCTCCGGACTCGACCTGCGCTCCTGGAAGCTGTGCGTCACCGGCGCCTTTCTTGCCATCTCGGTTCCGGCGATCGCCTGGCTTCAGGACGCGGTGCTCCTGCTCGTGCTGGTCGGGATTGTGCTGATCGCGCTGCTGTTCGCCTACTGGTGGCTCAGGGACCGCTTCAGTGCGGACGCGTGAGCGGTTCGTGCGTTCCCTTTAGTTTCGCGGCGGCCGCGCGGTCGAGCAGCCAGATCGCGGGCCGCTCCGACGGGCGGATCGCCTGAGCGGGAAAGACGACCGGCTCGCGCGGTCCCTGCAGCACGCGATGGAGGATCTCCGCCTTGTCGTCGCCGGTCACGACGAAACACGGCGCGGCGCGCGGCGTTGATGGCGGCCGGCGTCAGCGAGAGCCGCCACATGCCGACGAACTCGACGTAAGACGCCATCACCGTCCGCCGCGTCTCGGTCACCGCGGCGAGGCCCGGAAACAGCGACGCGGTATGCCCATCGTGGCCGAGGCCGAGCAGGACCAGATCGAGCCTGCCGTCGTCGCCGAGCGCCTTGCGGAGTTCGACGGCGTAGAGCTCCGCCGCCGCCTCGGGAGGATCTTCGCCGCGCATGCGCAGCACGTGCTCGGACGGGATCGGCACGCGGTCGAGGAGCGCGACCTTCGCCATGTGGTAGTTGCGAGCGGGCGTCGCGCGGCGAGACGCAGCGCTCGTCGCCGAAGAAGACGTGGACGCGCGACCAGTCGATCGTCGCCGCGGCGAGCCGCTGATAGACCGGCCGCGGCGTATTGCCGCCCGAGAGCGCGATCGTGAACCGCCCGCGCTCTGCGATCGCCTCGACCGCCGCCGCGGCGATGGTCTCGGCCGCGCCGGAGATCAGCGAGGAGAAGTCAGGATAGGCGATCGCCTCGGCGGTCGAACCGTCGGGGGCGGCGATGGACATGGTCTCGGACATGCGGCGTGCGCTCGGGCTTGGTCAGGCCGCGCCGCGAAGGCGGCGATAACGACGGATCAGGGCGTTGGTCGAGCCGTCGTGGGCGAGCGCGGGCTCGCCGGCGGACGTGAGTTCGGGAACGATGCGCTTGGCGAGCGACCTTGCCGAGCTCCACGCCCCACTGGTCGAAGGAATCGATTCCCCAGATCGCGCCCTGCGTGAAAACGCTGTGCTCGTAGAGCGCCACCAGCGCGCCGAGCGTGTGCGGCGTCAGGCGCTCGGCGAGGATCATGTTGGTCGGCCGGTTTCCCTCGCAGACGCGGAACGGCGCCTGCGTCGGGGTCGACACCTTCGGCGGCGAGCTTCTTCGGCGGTCTTGCCGAAAGCGAGCGCCTCGGCCTGGGCGAAGAGGTTCGCCATCAGAAGATCGTGCTGGCTCGGCGATCGGGCTCAAGGGGGCGCAGAAGCCGATCATGTCGACCGGGATCAGCTTCGTGCCCTGGTGGATGAGCTGGTAGAAGGAATGCTGGGCGTCGGTGCCCGGCTCGCCCCAGATAAACGGGTCCGGTCTGAACGTCGACGTGGCGGCCGTCGAGGTCGACGTGCTTGCCGTTGCTCTCCATCTGCAGCTGCTGAAGATAGGCGGGAAAGCGGGCGAGATTGGCCGAGTAGGGCATCACGCCGATGGTCTCGGCGCCGAAGAAGTTATTGTACCAGACGGCGAGCAGCCCCATCAGCATCGGCATGTTGCGCTCGATCGGCGCCGTGCGGAAGTGCTCGTCCATGGCGTGGAAGCCCGCGAGCATGTCGCGGAAGTTGTCGGGACCGACGGCGATCATGGTCGAGAGGCCGATCGCCGAATCCATCGAGTAGCGGCCGCCGACCCAATCCCAGAAGCCGAACATGTTGGCCGTGTCGATGCCGAACGCCTTGACCGCCTCGGCGTTGGTCGACAGCGCCACGAAATGGCGCGCGACCGCCTTTTCGTCGCCGAGCGCGGCGAGCGCCCACTTCCGCGCCGCCGCGGCGTTGGTCATCGTCTCCAGCGTCGTGAAGGTCTTGGAGGCGATGATGAACAGGGTCTCGTGCGGATCGAGGTCCTGCGTCGCCTCGGTGAAGGCCGCGCCGTCGACATTGGCGACAAAGCGGAAGGTGAGCCCCTTGTCGCTGAACGTCCGTGCAGGGCGCGATAAGCCATCTCGGGCCCGAGATACGAGCCGCCGATGCCGATATTGACGACATTGCGGATGCGTTTGCCGGTGTGGCCCTTCCACGCGCCGGACCGCACCTGATCGGAGAAGGCCGCCATCTGGTCGAGCACCGCGTGAACCTGGGGAATGACGTCCTCGCCGTCGACGACGATCTTCCAGTCGCGCGGCGCCCTGCAGCGCGACGTGCAGGACGGCGCGGTCCTCGCTGACATTGATCTTCTCGCCCGCGAACATCGCATCGCGCCTGGCCTCGACGCCGCGGGCGCGGGCGAGTCGCCGCGAGCAGGCGAACGGTCTCGTCGGTGATGCGGTTCTTCGAATAGTCGAGAAACAGCCCGGCCGCTTCGACCGAAAAACGCTCCGCGCGGTCCGGTTCTGCGGCGAACAGCGCCCTGAGGCGCTTCTCCTTGATGCTTCCGTAATGCGCTTCGAGCGCCTCCCACTCCGGAGTGGCCGCCAGCGTCGCCTTGACCGTCATCGCCTTCACTCCCTCATTCGAAAGTTCGAGGAACCCCTAAGGGGCAAACGCCGCGCGGTCGAGAGCGACGATGTCGCGGATTCGCTCGATCGCGACATCGGGCCGGGGATAAGCCTCGATCGCGCCCGCATCGTGGGCGTAATGCCCCTGCCGCGGGAACACCGTCGTCACCCTGTCGCCCCACACGCTTTTGACCGCGGACAGGATGCGCAGCTTGTCGTCGATCAGCACGTAGTGGCGCGCCGGATACAACCGCTCGACGCGCATCAAGCTCCTTCTCCTTGTGAACGAAAATCAGGATTTCGCCGTCGAAGGCGCTCCACAGGCCGGACCGCTCGATCTTGCGGGGCTGGAAGACCGCGTCGCCGTCGGAGAGGACCACGACGCGGCCCCATTGGCGCGCGTGTCCGACCGCCTCCAGAGCGCCGGGATAGAGCCGCTCGGCGAAGGGATAGTCGATCAGCCAGTTCGCCGATCCTGAGCACGCCGCGGTTCGTGCGGAACTTCGTGGCCGATAGTCGCTCGAGCGCGCCGAGATAATCGGCGTAACCGAGCGCAGCGAACCGCTCCTCGAAAATCGCCCAGTACCGATCGCGCGCGGCCTCGCCGTAAGCCTCGGCGAGGTGCGCGCTTGATGTCCTGCTGGACGCGGTCGTTGTCGATCAGCGTGTTGTCGACGTCGAACAGAAAGACGGTGTCGTCCATGACGCCCCCCTCAATCCGCCGGCTCCGGGTTGCGCCAAGGGCCGTCCGAACCGATCAACGCATCGGCCGCCTCCGGGCCCCAGGTTCCCGGCTCGTATTCGACGCATGCGGGAGGATCGGCCGAGTATCGGCTCGACGATCCGCCACTGCGCGTCGACGATGTCCTGCCGCCCGAACAGTTCGCCGTCGCCGCGCATCGCGTCCCCAAGCAGGCGCTGATAGGGCGGCATCTCGGACGCCGGCCTGCTCGCTCAGCGCCAGTTCGACCGGCTCGCCGACCATCTTCTCGCCCGGACGCTTGACGCTGAGGCCCATCGCCACGCAGACGTCGGGGCTCAGGCGCAATGCGCATGTGGCCGGGCGCAGGCGCCGGCTCGCCGAACACCGATCGCGGGGCGTCGCGGAACTCGACCAGCACCTCGGCGGCCGTCACCGGCAGACATTTGCCGGCGCGGATGTAGATCGGCACGCCCGCCCAGCGCCAGCTGTCGACGGTCAGCTTGACGGCGACATAGGTCTCCACCGCCCGAGTTCGGGCTTGACGCCCGGCACCGAGCGATAGCCGCGATACTGGCCGCGCACGATGGACTGCGGCGTCGAGCGGGCGGACCGCCTTCAGCAGCGCCGCCTTCTGATCGCGCGAGGCCTCATGTTCCTCTCCGGTCGGAGGGTCCATCATCAGGTTGGCGAGCACCTGCAGCATGTGGTTCTGCACCACGTCGCGCAGCGCCCCGGTCGAATCGTAGAACGCGCCGCGGTCCTGCGACGCCGAACGACTCGGCCATGGTGATCTGGATGCTGCGCACGTAGTGACGGTTCCACAGCGGCTCGAACATCGGGTTGGCGAAGCGGGTGTAGACGATGTTCTGGACCGGCTCCTTGCCGAGGTAATGGTCGATGCGGAAGATCGCATCCTCCGGAAAATGCTCGAGCAGGATGCGGTTGAGCTCGGCCGCCGATTCGCGGTCGCGCCCGAACGGCTTCTCGACGATCAGCCGGGCGTTCTCGCTCAGGCCCGCCGCGGCGAGCGCCGACACGACGACGCCGAACAGCGACGGCGGGATCGCCAGATAATGCAGCGGCCGCTTTGCGCCTCCGAGCGCCTGCTTGAGCGGCCTCGAACGTCTTCGGATCGTTGTAGTCGCCGTCGACGTAGCGCAGCAGCGAGACAGAACTTCGCGAAGGTCGCTGGATCGACGCCGCCGTGATGGTCGAGGCTGTCCTTGGCGCGGGCCCGAAACTGATCGAGGTCCCAGCCCGCCTTGGCGACCCCGACGATCGGGACGTTCACGCCCTCGTCGCGCACGAGCCCGAGCAGAGCCGGGAAGATCTGCTTGATAGGCGAGATCGCCGGTCGCGCCGAAGAAGACGATCGCGTCGGACAGGGCTTCGCTCATTCAGGACCCCGCTGGCTTTTCGTGGTGACCGCCGAACTCGAAGCGCATCGCCGACATCAGCTTGTCGGCGTATTCGGCGGCGCCGCGCGATTCGAACCGGCCGAACAGAGCCGCGCTGAGCACCGGCGCCGGCACGCCTTCGTCGATAGCCGCCTCGAGCGTCCAACGGCCCTCGCCGGAATCCGACACGCGGCCGGCGAATCTCGCTGAGGTCGGCGTCGGCGCGCAAGCGCAGACGCGGTCAGGTCGAGCAGCCACGAGCCGACCACGCTGCCGCGCCGCCAGACCTCGGCCACGCGCGCCACGTCGATGTCGAACTGGTAGAGTTCGGGATGGCGCAGCGGCGTCGTCTCCGCGTCCACCACCTGCTTCTTCAGCCCCGACGTTGGCATGGCGCAGCATGTTCATGCCCTCGGCGTAGGCGGCCATGAGGCCGTATTCGATGCCGTTGTGGACCATCTTGACGAAATGGCCGGCGCCGTTCGGGCCGCAGTGCAGATATCCCAACTCCGCCTGATCCGGCTCTCCGGTCGCCCCGGCGGTCCGTCGGCGCGAGCGCGACGCCGGGCGCAAGCGCGCGGAAGATCGGGTCGAGACGCTCGACGATCGCCGTCCTCGCCGCCGATCATGTGACAGTAGCCTCGCTCCTTGCCCCATACGCCGCCGCTGACGCCGACGTCGACGTAATGCAGCCCCTTGGCCTTCAGTTCCGCCGCGCGGCGGATGTCGTCGTGATAGTAGGAGTTTCCGCCGTCGATCACGATATCGCCGGGCTCGAGCAGCGCCGCGATCTCGGCCAGGATGGGATCGACGACCGCGGCCGGAACCATCAGCCAGACGGCGCGCGGCTTGGCGAGCTTGGCGACGAAATCCTTCATGCTTGCCGGCGCCGGTCGCGCCGAGGCCGACCAGCCGCGTCACCGCGTCCGCGTGGGTGTCGTAGACGACCAGGTCGTGACCGGCCTTCATCAGGCGTTCGACCATGTTCGCGCCCATGCGCCCAAGTCCGATCATCCCGAGTTGCATCGTCGCTCTCCTCCGTTTCCGCGAGCGGCGCCCGATAGGCGAGCCGGCGTATGTTGCACGAGTCCGTCGCCCGTCGGGCCGAACCGGACGCCCGGCTTAGACCTTGGGGGTGCGTCAATCGGACGCGGACTTTCGCACAGGTTATGCCGGACCGATGTCATCGTGAAGTCGGCACATGCGTTCCGTGTCGATTTCGTGCAGACGAAATACGCCCTTTCCCCGTTAGTCATATTGAAAATGTAATTATTTGTTTCTGCCGCCCCGCTTGCGTTCAAACACTAAGTCTAGTAACTTCATCATGTTCATAGAGGGTCCAAGTCCATGCCGCGCTGGTTCGCCGACAACTCCCTCTCGATCGGCCACACGCCGCTCGTCCGACTGAACCGCGTCGACCGACGGCGCGCAGGCGACCGTGCTCGCCAAGATCGAGGGCCGCAATCCCGCCTATTCGGTCAAATGCCGCATCGGCGCGGCGATGATCTGGGACGCCGAGCAGCGCGGCCTGCTTGGACCCGGCAAGGAGATCGTCGAGCCGACCAGCGGCAACACCGGCATCGCGCTCGCCTTCGTCGCCGCCGCCCGCGGCATCCCGATCACGCTGACCATGCCCGAGACGATGAGCATCGAGCGGCGGAAGCTCCTCGTCGCCTATGGCGCGAAGCTCGTTCTGACCGAGGGGCCCGAAGGGCATGAGCGGCGCGATCGCCAAGGCCGAGGAGATCGCCGCCTCCGAACCCGGACCGCTACGTGCTCCTGCAGCAGTTCAAGAACCCGGCCAATCCGGCGATCCACGAGAAGACCACGGGCCCGGAGATCTGGGACGACACCGAGGGCGCGATCGACATTCTCGTCTCCGGCGTCGGCACCGGCGGCACCATCACCGGGCGTCTCGCGCTTCATCAAGGGAACCAAGGGCAAGGCGATCCAGTCGGTCGCGGTCGAGCCGACCGCGAGCCCGATCCTCACCCAGAAGCGCGCCGGCGAGCCGCTGAAGCCCGGCCCGCACAAGATCCAGGGCATCGGCGCGGGCTTCGTGCCGGACGTCCTCGACCTCTCGCTGGTCGACGCGGTCGAGCAGATCAGCAACGAGGAGGCGGTCGAATACGCGCGCCGGCTGACGCGCGAGGAGGGCATCCTGTCCGGCATCTCGAGCGGCGCCGCGGCCGCGGTCGCCGTGCGCCTCGCCAAGCGCCCGGAGAACGCCGGCAAGACGATCGTCGTCATCCTGCCCGATTCCGGCGAGCGCTATCTCAGCACGGTCCTGTTCGATGGCCTGTTCGACGACAAGGGCCTCGCGGCCGTGAAGACCTCCGGCAGGAAGGATCGTTCGCTTTGGGTTTCTTCCATCTGATCAACCCGCTGTACGCGCTGTCCGGCCTGGCCGTCGGCGCGCTGGTGGGATTCACGGGCGTCGGCGGCGGCTCGCTGATGACGCCGCTGCTGGTGCTGCTGTTCGGCATCCATCCGGCGACCGCGGTCGGCACCGACCTGCTTTATGCGGGCCTCACCAAGATCTGCGGCTCGGCCGTCCACAGCCGCAACAACGCGATCGACTGGCGCGTGGTGCGGCGGCTGGCGACGGGCAGCGTGCCCGCGGCGGCGCTGGCGCTCTGGACGCTGGCGCATTTCGGGGTCGACTCGAAGGGAACGAACACCGCCATCACGACGACGCTCGGCTTCGCGCTCATCCTGACGGCGGTCATCGCTGGTCTTCCGCAAGCGGCTCCTGAAGGCGGTCGCCGCCTTCCTCGACCGGCGCTCCGATGGACGAGATCGCCGCGCTGACGGTCGCGCTCGGCGCGGTCCTCGGCGTGCTGGTTTCGATCTCCTCGGTCGGCGCGGGCGCGATCGGCGTGACCGTGCTGTTGATGCTCTATCCGCGCATGCCGACCGTGCGCATCGTCGGCACCGACATCGCTCATGCGGTGCCGCTGACCCTGATCGCGGGCGCCGGACACTGGCTGATCGGCTCGATCGACTGGGTGCTGCTGGTCTCGCTGCTGATCGGCTCGCTCCCCGGCATCGCGATCGGCAGCCATTTCGCCTCGCGCGTGCCCGACCGCGTGCTGCGGCCGCTGATCGCCGGCACGCTGGCGCTGGTCGGCGGCAAGCTGGTGTTCTGACCCGCGCCGCCACGCGGGCGTCACGCCCCGCCGCGCGCCCCAAGGAGCAGCAGAAGGCCAAAGCCGAACACCGCGAGCGAGGCGGCGAATTCGAATGTCCGCGCAATCAGCGCCAGGCGCGTCTCCTCTCCCGAGGCGAAGCGCATCGCGGCCGACTTGGCGAACACCGCCATCGTGGCGAGCGCTCCGGTCGTGACGGCCACGCCGAGCGCCATCGCGAAGGTCGCGACGATTCCCGCTGGGAACACGCCCTGAGCCAGGGCGAACACCAGAACCAGTATGGCGCCCGAGCAAGGGCGCGACCCGGCGGCGATCACGGTTCCCGCGGCGCCACGCCAAGACAGCGGACCCGCAATCTCCGCAGCGTCGGGCGCGCAGCAGAGATCGGGGCTCGCGGCGCCCGGTTCGACGGCTCGGTAAGCCGCGGCCGAGAGCGTGCGCGGCGGGGGGCTCCAGGCGATTCCGGCGAACGCCGGCGCGGCCTGGACTGCCCGGCGGCGGGCGACGCGCCGGCGGAGCGCCGCGATCAGCGCGCCTCCCTTGCGCCAGGATAGCCAGAGACCGAGGACGGCGACGCCGGCGCAACTCGCGATATCCAGCCAGTTGGCGGCGGCGTTCATCTGCGAGGCGGTCGCATTGACAATCAGGGCCGCGATCCCGACGAGGGCGGCGGCGACCGCCGCCTGAAGCAGGGCGGCGAGCAGCGCCATCACCACGCCGCGCTTGAGCGAAGTCTCGTTGGCCATCATGTAGGAGGCGATCAGCGCCTTGCCGTGTCCCGGTCCCGCGGCATGAAAAACGCCGTAGCCGAGCCCGAGCGCCACAAGCCCCCAGAGCGCCGTGGGATCGGTGTGCAAAGCATGCACCTGGCTCGCCATCAGATGGGTCAGGCGCGACTGCTCGCCGAGCACAAATCCGGTGAGGCCGCCTTGCGCGCCGCCGCCGCCTTCTCCCCCTCCGACCGCAAACGGACGGCGGACCAGTTGCGCCAGCGCGGCGCTCGAAATGAGCCCTGCGGCCGAAAAACTGGCCAATGCGGAGGGGGTCTTCATCATGGGCAGGCGACGATCGCGGTGCTCGCCATCTTGAAGCCGAAATTGGCGCCGGGCGAGAGGTTGGTGAAGAAGGACTCGGACAGTTTCGACTTGTCGGCGTCCTCGAGCGGCTTCGGCCTTGCGACCGAGGCCGAGCAGCCCGCCGGCGCCGAGACGAGCGTGATCGGCGACTTGTCGTCGTATTCGAAGTCGATGAAATATTCCGGATCGGCGACGCGCAACGTCACGAATTTCGAAAGGGCCGCCGGCGTTTTGAGCGGAACGGTGACGTGGAACTGTACGAGGTGGTCGGGCCGCTCCTCCATCCAGTAGTCCGTCACCGAGCCGAAGTCGATCGACTTGCCGCCGATCTTGAGGGTGGTGAAGTAGCCGACGTCGGCGAGGCCGCCGGCGTTTTCCTTGGCCAGCGGCGCGAATTGCTCCCGCTTGACCAGTTCGCCGGGCTTGGCGAGGCCTTGCGTCGCGAACGACGAATACATCTCGTCAAACACCCAGTCGTGCACGACCGCCGCGATCTTGCCGTCCGGAGTAAAGGTGATCTTGCTCTGCACGGTCACCCAGACATGCGGGTGGGCCGCCGCAGGAGCGGCGGCTGCAAGCCCCAGCGCCATTGCGAGCGCCGCCGCGCATCCCCTGTACCGCCAACGGCCCAACGAACTCTCTGCTCCCTAACGCGCCCGAACCTTACGCGCCCGCCTCTTGCGGGCAAAGTGCGGCGTCCCGATGGCGGCGAGGGTGGCTTAGGGCCAGTTATCCTTCAGAGAATCTTAAAACAATGGCCGCAACCTCGACAGCATGGCGCGTCGCGTTCGGCCATGGGTTCTTGCGTCGACGGCCGCCCTGACCTTGTCGGGCTGCGGCTTCGTCGAACGTGCGGAGCGGCCGGTCTGGCGCGCTCAGGCGGAGAACGCCTGCTTCGCCCGCAACCTCGTCAAGCTCTCGGATACGATCGTTCCGTCCCACGCCATCGACGGGCCGGGCATCTGCGGCATGACGAGGCCGCTCAAGGTCTCCGCGCTCGATGACGGCAAGGTCGCGGTCGACAAGACCTTGACCATCGACTGCCCGATGATCCCGGCGCTCGAGGCGTGGCTGCGCGAAATCGTCGAGCCCGACGCCGAGGCGCGCTTTGGGCAAAAAGTGGCTTCCTTGAATGTCTTCGGCGCCTATTCCTGTCGCCCGATCGACAACGAGGCCGGCGCGCGTCTCTCCGAGCACGCCTTCGGCAACGCTGTCGACGTCGCCGGCTTCACCCTCGCCGACGGGCGGACGCTGCAATACGTGCGCGACTGGAAAAGTTCCGGCTCGCAGGAGGCCGCGTTCCTGCACGACGCGCACGCGGGCGCGTGCCAGTATTTCACCACCGTGCTCGGGCCGGGCTCGGACGTGTTCCACTACAACCACATCCATCTCGATCTCGCCAATCACGGCGCCACCAACACAGGCGCGCGCCGCATCTGCAAGCCGACGCCCGAGCCGAACCTGTTGCCGCCGCCCGCCGCCCCGGACGGCCTGCCGCCGTCGCCGGAGATCGACGAACCGCTCGACATCGCCCATCTCGGCGACCCGCGCGCGATCGCCCTCGCGCCGTTGTCGGCAGCGCCTGCCGCGGCGACCGGTCCGGACCCGGGGCCCGACGGCGGGCTCCCGCCGCCGCTCGGCGAGACCGACCCGGCCCCTCCCGGTCCTTCCGGCCGGCGCCGGCTACAGCGTCGATCCGACCCCGACCTCCTCGATCGCCGATCATGACGACTGAGGCGGCCGACAGCCGACACACGCAAAAAAGACGGAATGCGACCGAGGCCGCATCCCGTCATTAATGAAGAACACCTGTACGAGCCGCGCCCCGCTCGCAAACCGATGGGCCTTAAGCGGCCTCTTCGATTTCCGGGTCGGCGACCTCCGCCGACTTTGGCGGCCGGTTGTGCGTCTTTTGAAGCTGCGCTTCGATCGCCTTCAAGGCGTCGATTTCATTCGACTTCTGAACGGCGGCGATCTCCCGCACCATGCGGTCGAGGGCGGCCTCGTAGAGCTGGCGCTCGGAATACGACTGCTCGGGCTGCGCCTCGGACCGGTAGAGGTCTCGAACCACCTCCGCAATTGCGGCGATGTCGCCGGAATTGATCTTGGTCTCGTACTCCTGCGCCCGACGCGACCACATCGTTCGCTTGATGCGAGCCCGGCCGCTCAGAATGTCCAGGGACCGTTTCGCGGTGTCGGGGTCCGAGATCTTGCGCATCCCCACGCCTGCGACCTTCGAAGTCGGCACGCGCAGGGTCATCTTGTCCTTGGAGAAACTGATGACGAACAGCTCCAGCTTGAACCCGACGACTTCCTGCTCCTCGATGGCGACAATCTGCCCGACGCCGTGCGCGGGGTAGACGACGAACTCGTTCAGCTTAAAGCCCTGCCGCTGACTTGTGGGCTTGACCGCTTTCGAGGCTGCCGACGGCTCGTCTTTGGTCACGGGCTTTTGCTTGGCGCCTGACGGCGCCGCCGCTCTGGGTTGCGTCGTCCCGTCCGCGGTCGGATTTGCCTCCATCGCCTTCGCCCCCTGAACCGTCGCCGCGCTAGACTTTTCGACCTTCAATTTCAATTCCTCGCTTGCAACGTGGGTTTTGACTTTTTGCGGGCTCTTTGTCTGCAACGTTCCGTCCACCGCTTTTCCATTCGATTTGTCGTCGACGGCGACACCAGTCCCTGCGGGGGTCAATGTCGTCTTCGCTCGACGGGTTAGGGTTACTTTGCCCTTCCGTTGCGCGTCCTCCCGTCGTTCGGCCGGCTTGGCCGACTTCTCGCTCTTCGCCGCCGGCTTCGCAGTCTTCGCCGATGTCCGACTCTTCAGGGCCGAGGACCGTTTCCGGCTCGCTGAGACCTTTGACGCGGACCCCTTGCCAGAGCCTGCCGCCCTGCTCGGGGTCTTAGCGGCTTTTTTCGGCTTGGTTCGTTTGGGGGGCTGCGATCGTTTTCTGGAGGGGACGGTCTTTTTTGCAACGCTCTTCGCACGGCCATTTTTTGTCGCTTTCTTACGCGCCGCCATCGTCAACACTCCACCCACGCGCTCTATCGCGCGTGTCCCGAATTCCTCGCAACCACAGTCCATTAAAAAGCTACGCCGCTCCGGCTCCCGCGCCGTTCGGCCCCCGGGACGATCCGCGCAACACGTCGGTTCCGTGAGCTAAATCTCGTTTAGCACAATTCCATCGAAATATCAAAGGACGAAAATAACAATCCGATGGTGTTTATTAAGACGCGGATAGCGCGGCGTCCGCCGGCGATGGTGGAACGGAAGGTTAATCTCCCTCCCCGGGCTCGGGAGAAAAGAATTCGTTAAACTTGTTGGGCCGCCCGTCAAATTCCTTTGCATCCGGCTGGAGGTTCACGTTTTGCAGTCACGTTTGGCCAAAGTTTGGAATAGTCGGAATTCAGGGTCAACCAAGTTGTTAATCCTGGTTCCGTATCGGGCTTGATTGCCTCCGCGGGACATTCAGGCTCGCAAACGCCGCAGTCGATGCACTCGTCGGGGTGAATAACCAGCATATTCGCACCCTCATAGAAACAATCGACGGGGCAGACCTCGACACAGTCCATATACTTGCATTTGATGCAGTTCTCGACAACAACATAGGTCATTGTTCACGCCTCATCTTGAATTTGTCCAGATATGGCTTCTTACATCCTTGGCGTTTGGCGGGAGGGGTATCGAGCCCGCGCCGAAACCCTAAGGTTGAACCGCGCTTGGATCAGTTCCGCTTCTTGCCTTTGCCTTCCGATTCCAGAATGGAGCGCAACTCCATCAGCTTCGCGAAGGGGGACGTGGGATCGACCACGGGTTTCCTGTCCCCGCCGGAACGGCCTCCCGTCGCCTCCCGGCCCTCGCGCTTGTCGTCGGGTCCGCGCTGGGTCTTCGAGGGATCCCAGGTCTTCGTCGCGTCCCAAGTCTTCCTCGTGTCCGAAGCCTTCGTCATGTCCCAAGTCTTCGGCGCGTCCGAGGTCTTGGGCGTGTCCGAGGTCCTCGTCGTGTCCCAAGTCTTCCGCTTGCCGCCGTGGCGCGGCCTCTCGGGCCTCGCGTGGCGAGCCGGCGCATCCTGGGGAGGACTCTCGACAGTCACGGTCGGCGCGGCGGACGCTTCAACCGCTCCCTGCGGCTGAACGCGCGGCTCTCCTGGAGCCGGAAACCGCCGTCGCGGCGGACGGGGCGGCCTCGGATGAGGGCTTGGAGCGGGCGCCCGTGCGAAGCGCCAAACCGTGACGGTCTCGTCCTCTGTCGTTGGAGGCGCCACCTCGGGCTGCGGCTCGGCGGGGACTTCCGCGGTTGTCTCGATCTGTTGCGGGAGATCCGAGGGGGTCCCTTCAGCCTCGCCCGACGTCTCCGCCTCCTGCGGCGGATCAGAAGGCGCAGCCTCCGCCTCGCTCGACGCCTCGCTCAACTCGGAAACCGTAGCGTCGGCGTCCAACGATGCCGCCTCGCCCGGCGCCGGGTCAGAAGGCGAAATGGCCGCCGCTGGCGTCGAGGCCCTATCGTCCGGATTGCCCTCATGGGCGCCGTCGGCGCTTTCGAGGTCCGGGCCGCACGCCGTCTCCGCACTATCCTCATGAGAAACGTCGGCGGTCTCGACGTCCGCCCCGGGAGCGGCCGCCGTCTCTTCCGGCGCTGCGACCGGCGCCGCTGCGGCCGGCCATATGATCTCGCTGCGCCGAACGGTCACGCTCTCGAATCCGAGCGCTTTCAGGATCGAGGCAAAGCCCTCGCCGGAACAACCGGTCAAAGACGTCATCTGGCTCGTGAGCTGGAACGCCGCCGCGCCGGACGGCGATCCGCTCGACGAGGCGCAGCGTCGAAGCGGCGCGGATCATGTCGGCCAGGCGTTCGACGATATCGACCCGAACGACCCGGTCGCCGCAGGAACGAAACCCGCCGACCCGATAGGTTTCGCGCTGACCCGAGCGTCGGGCGGCGCCGAGGTTCGTCCCGACGAGGCCATCGGGATCAGCCCTTGAGCCGCCGCGCTGACGTCTTCGTCGCCCTTCTGAAGACACCACAATTGCAGCGCCAGCGCGCGGGAAGCGGGACGAAGCGTGGAGGGGACGTACAGATAGTAGGAGCCGAACCGTACGCCGTGCTTTCTCAGCACGCGCTCTCGAATTCTGGTCGAGGCCTCGGACGACGCCGCGGACCGGTTGTCGATCCAGAACGCCCAGTGCGTCGGCGATCTTGACGGCGAGCTCCTGCAGCTGCGGCGAGCCCTTCCTGCATCCCGCGAAGCGAGAAAAGCGGCCCGAGCAGGCGCTGGATGGTCGCGTTCAGCCACAGTTCAAGGCGCGCCTGGACCACCGTCTGCGCTTCGGCGGACATGGCCTCGTCCACGAGCAGGATCGTGCGCGGCGCCAGCAGATCGTCGCCGGTCGCCAGCTTCGCCACCGAATCGCCCAGCCAGCGGATCGTTGCCGTCGCTTGCGAGCACGATCGCGGAATCGACCGCCTGATGAAAGCGGGCCGCGCGCGTGTCCAGCTCGAGCGCGAGGGCCGCGCGCCGCTGTTCGTCGTCTGGCGACGACCCCTCGTCGGAGGCGATCCTCCCGCGCGCCCACAAACTGGAAACCGTGAAGGCCGGAGAAGTCCCGGACCGGCTGACCATCTCCAGGAGGCAACCGTTCTTCGACGGACATCGCGTCTCCGTCAATCACCATGTGGCGCTGCGCCTCACGTCAAGGATTTCGAATGCCGGGCCTCGGCTCGTGCAAGGTTCGAGCGCCGCACTCCATATCCGACCCGCACGCCGCTGCCAATAGTCGGGGAAATCTGGATCCGACCGCGACTCGCGCAGGCGCTTCGCGGCGCGAAACGCTTTCCCGGCCGTGGCCGTTCCGATCTGACCCCAATCGTCTCCCGCCTTTCCATGCGGCTTGGCGCCACACGCTAGAGCCGGCTGATGAGGCTCGACGTATCGAGGCGGCGCCCGCCCTTCGCTTGGATTTCGCCATAGAACTGATCGACGAGCGCCGTCACCGGCAGCGAGGCGCCGTTTCGCCGCGCTTCGTCGAGACAGATCGCCAGGTCCTTGCGCATCCAGTCGACCGCAAAGCCGAAGTCGAACTTCCTGGCGATCATCGTCTCGTGGCGGTTTTCCATCTGCCAGGACTGGGCCGCGCCCTTGGAGATCACCTCGACGACGCGCTTTGGATCGAGGCCGGCCAGCTCCGCAAAGCGCACGCCTTCCGAGAGGGCCTGCACCAGTCCGGCGATGCAGATCTGATTGACCATCTTGGTCAGCTGGCCCGCGCCGACCGGTCCCATGAGCCGGCAGGACCGGGCGTAGGCGTCGATGACCGGCTTCGCCTTGGCGAAGTCGGCGTCGTCCCCGCCGCACATGACGGTCAGTTGTCCGTTCTCCGCGCCGGCCTGCCCGCCGGAGACCGGCGCGTCGATGAAGGCGAGGCCCTGGGCTCTCGCGGCTTCGTCGAGTTCGCGCGCGACGGTCGCCGAGGCGGTCGTGTGATCGATGAATTGCAGCGCCCGCCCGCATGCCGGCGAAGGCCCCGTCTTCGCCGAGGCAGACCGACCGGAGGTCGTCGTCGTTGCCGACGCAGGCGAACACGAACTCGCGATCTGTGCACGGCCTCCCGCGGCGTCGGCGCGCTCCAGCCGCCGAACGTCTCGACCCATCGCTGCGGCGACGGCGGAGGTCCGGTTGTAGACGACGACGTCGTGGCCCGCGGTCGCTGAGATGCCCGGCCATGGGAAAGCCCATGACGCCGAGGCCAATGAATGCGACGGTGCTCATCGGATGTCTCGGCTCATGGGATGTCTCGCTTTTCAGGTCGGACGGCGCGGCGACCGTTCGCGGAAGCGCAAATCATGCCCCGATCGACGCCACATGGGAAGCGTCCCGTTTTGCCGCTTCAGTCCGGGAAAACCACCGTCTTGCCGTGGTTCAGGAGCACGCGGTCCGCCAGCACATGCCCGAGCGCGCGCGCGAGCACGCGGCGTTCGATGTCGCGGCCCTTGCGCACCAGAACCTCGGGCGTGTCGCGGTGGCTGATCCGCTCGACGTCCTGCTCGATGATCGGCCCCTCGTCGAGGTCGGACGTGACGAAATGCGCCGTCGCGCCGATCAGCTTGACGCCGCGGTTGTGCGCCTGGTGGTAGGGCTTCGCCCCCTTGAAGCCGGGCAGGAAGGAATGGTGGATATTGATGCAGCGTCCCTTGAGCTTGGCGGCGAATCCGTCCGACAGGACCTGCATGTAGCGCGCGCAGCACCACGACGTCGGCCTCCGACGACCGGATGATCTCCCAGGCTTCCGCCTCCTGCTCCATCTTGGTCTCCTTGACGACCGGCAGGTAGTGGAAGGGAATGTCGTCGAAATCGATGTGGGCGTAGGTCTCGCGCGGATAATTGGCGAGGATCGCGACCGGCTCCATCGGCAATTCGCCGCTGCGCCAGCGATAGAGAAGGTCGACGAGGCAATGGTCGAATTTCGACACCATCAGCGCGACCCGCTTGCGCTCGTCGCCGCCGGCGCATCGACCAGGTCATCCCGAAAGCTCGCGGCGAGCGCGCCGAAGCCCTGGCGCGAGCGCGGCGACGTCCGCCTCGCGCGTCCGCGGCGTTGAACACCACCCGCATGAAGAACGTGCCGGTTTCGGTGTCGTCGAATTGCTGCGCGTCGAGAATGTTGAATCCGCCGTCGAACAGCATTGCGGAGACCTTGGCCACGATGCCCGGCCTGTTGGGGCAGGACAGGGTGAGGATATAGCGGACGCTCGACATGGAGCCCTCGGGTTCGCCCGGGCGGCGGCAAACCGCGCCAGGCGCGCCGTAGTTACGGCGCCGGGCCGTTCCAAAGCAAGCGCAAGACGGTCGCAGGCCGGCGCGGGCTGAGGCGCGCTACCGGGCTTTCGCGCGCTGCAGCAGCGCCTCCACCGACGGCAAGATCCGCGCGACGATCACCGCCACCCCCGCCGCCGTCGGGTGGAGCCCGTCGGACTGGTTGAGCTTGGGGTCGCCGGCGACGCCTTCGAGGAAGAACGGGTAGAGGACTCGCGCCGAAGCTTTCGGCCAGCGCGGGATAGATTGCGTCGAACGCGCTTGTCGTAATCGGCCCCGAGGTTCGGCGCGGCGCGCATGCCGGCCAGCAGCGTCGGCAGGTGCGCCGTCCTGCGCCCGGTCGAGGATCTCGGCAAGCGTCTTTTTGGTCTGAGCCGGCGGCAGGCCGCGCAGCATGTCGTTGGCGCCGAGCTCGACGATCAGCGCGTCGGCGTCGGGCGGAACCGACCAGTCGTAGCGCGCGAGCCCGTCGTCGCGGTGTCGCCGGACACCCCGGCGTTGACGACCGTCACGTCCCAGCCCTTGGCTCTCAGCGCCGCCTCGAGTTGGTCAGGAAAGGCCTTGCCCGGCGCCGACGCCGTAGCCCGCGGTCAGGCTGTCGCCAAGCGCCACGAGCTTGAGCGTCCGGGCCGAAGCCGGGGCGGCGAAAGCCAGCGATCACGGCCGCGACGAACGCCGCCGCCTGGACGGCCATCCGCCAATGACCATATGAGGGCGGCCCCGCCTTCAGGATTTCCGACACGATGAGCCTTCCCGCAGTCGCGATGCGCGGCGTCGATCTCAGCCTCGGCCGGGGCGCCGCACGGGTGCATATATTGCGTGACGTCGGCCTGACAATCGCCAGGGGCGAGGCGGTCGGCGTCGTCGGTCCGTCCGGCTCGGGCAAGTCGACGCTGCTCATGATCATGGCCGGGCTCGAACGCCCTGACCGCGGCGAGGTCGCGATCGACGGCATGAGCCTCGGGACCCTGAGCGAGGACGCGCTCGCGCGCTTTCGCGGCGCCCGCATCGGCATCGTGTTCCAGTCCTTCCACCTCATCCCGACCATGACGGCGCTCGAGAACGTCGCGGCGCCGCTGGAGCTCGCCGGCGCCCGCGACGCCTTCGCCCGCGCCCGCGACGGAGCTCGAACAGGTGGGCCTTGGCGAACGGATGAGCCACTATCCCGCGCAGCTTTCGGGCGGCGAGCAGCAGCGGGTGGCGCTGGCCCGCGCGCTCGTCCCCCATCCGTCGCTGCTGATCGCCGACGAGCCGACCGGCAATCTCGACGAGGCGACGGGACGCGCGATCATGGACCTGATCTTCGCCCTTCCCGCCCGGCGCGGCGCGACGCTCGCGCTCGTCACCCACGACGCGGCGCTCGCCGCCCGCTGCGACCGCGTCATCCCCATGCGCTCCGGCGCGGTCGAGCCTGCGGCGCTCGCCCCGGCATGAACGCCCCGATCGCGTCCCTCGCCCCCCGACCTTCGCAGGGCCGCACGCCGATCCTGCGCTTCGCGCTGCGCGACCTGCGCGGCGGCCTCGCGGGCTTGTGGATCTTTCTCGTCTGCATCGCGCTCGGCGTCACCGCGATCGTCGGCGTCGACAGCCTGGCGAAGGCGCTCGGCGACGGGATGGCGCGTCAGGGACGGGTGATCCTCGGCGGCGACGCCTCGTTTTCGCTGATTCACCGCCGTCTTGCCCCGGACGAGCAGGCGTTCCTCGCGGCTCATGGAAAGCTCTCGACCATCGCGACCATGAGGGCGATGGCCCGGAACGGGAGCGGCGACGCGGCGCTGGTCGAGGTCAAGGCGGTCGAGCCTTCATGGCCCTCGATCGGCGCGGCGACGCTCCAGCCCGCCGCTCGCGCCGTCCGAGGCGCTGGCCGAAAAGGACGGCGTGTTTGGCGCGGCGGCGGAAGAGGCCCTGCTGGCCCGCCTCGACCTCAAGATCGGCGATACGTTTCATTTCGGCGAGGCGACCTTCGTTCTTCGCGCGGTCGTCGACGAGCGAGCCCGACCGGCTTTCGGTCGGCGTCGGCTTGGGGCCGCGCCTGCTGATCTCCCAGGCGGCGCTGGACGCGACGCAGCTGGTTCAGCCGGGATCGCTGGTGCGCTGGACGACCCGGGTTGTTATGGGCGGGGCCGCCGATCCGCCCGACGAGGCCGCGGTCAAGGCCTTCCTCGCCGCGGCCGACCGCGCCTTCCCCGAGGCCGGCTGGGAGACGCGCTCGCGCCTCGCCGTCTCGCCCGACTTCACCGAGAACATCGACCGTTTCGCCGAGTTCCTGACCCTCGCCGGACTCCTGTCGCTGGTCGTCGGCGGGGTCGGCGTCGCCAATGCGGCGCAAGGGTTTCGTCGAGCAGCAAGCGCGCGACGCTGGCGATCCTGAAGGCGATCGGGGCGACCGGCGACGAGCGTCGTTGGGCTCGCCGTCGTCGAGTTCCTGGCGGTCGCGCTCGCCGGCGCGCTGGTCGGCGCGGCCTTGGGCGTCGCGATCCCTTTCGCGGTCGACGCGTTTTTCGTCGACCTCCTTCCGATCCCGCTTGCGCCCTCGGTCGACTGGCGAATCGTGGCGCTCGGCCTCGCCTACGGCCTCCTGACCGCGCTCGCCTTCGCCCTGCCGCCGCTCTCGCGCGCGCACGACCTGCCGGTGACGACGCTGATCCGCGACCTCGCCGAGGAGCGCCAGGGCCTTGCCGCGCGCCCGCTATCTGGCCGGCTCCGCGCTCGCCGCCGCCGCGCTCGTGACGCTCGCGGTGCTCACGAGCCCGCAGCCGACGATCGCGCTCGCCGTCGCCGGCGGCCACGCTCGTCGCGTTCGGCGTGCTTCGGCTGGTCGCGCTCGGCGTCGCGCTGGCCGCGCGCCACGCGCCGGCCACGCGGTCCGGTGGAGCTGCGCATGGCGCTCTCCGCCATCCACCGGCCCGGCGCGCTGACCGCTTCGATCGTTCTGTCGCTTGGGCTCGGGCTCGCGGCGCTGGTCGCGCTGAGCCTGATCGACTTCAACATGCGCCATGAGCTGCACCGAGACCCTGCCGGGCGTGACGCCGAGCTTCTTCTTCCTCGACCTGCGCAGCGCCGAGGCGCCGCGCTTCATCGACTTCCTGAACCGCGAGGCGCCGGGCGCGAAGATCAGCGAGACCCCGATGATGCGCGGGCGGTTCGTCAAGCTCGCCGGGACGCCGGTCGATCAGGTGAAGGCGAGCGACAAGGTCGCCTGGGCGCTCGAAGGCGACCGCGGCGTGACCTTCGCGGCGACGCGCGCCCGAGGGCTCGGAAGTCGTAGCCGGGCAAGTGGTGGGCGACGGACTATGCCGGGCCGCCGCTGGTCTCGATGGAGCAGGAGGTGGCGCGAGGGCCTCGGCCTCAAGATCGGCGATACGGTCGTGGTCAACGTGCTCGGGCGCGACATTTCCGCGACGGTCGCGAACTTCCGCAAGGTCAACTGGCGCAGCTACGCCATCAATTTCGTGCTCGTCTACTCCCCGAACACCTTTCGGGGCGCGCCGTTCAGCGAGCTCGTCTCGACCGCGCTGCCGCCGCAAGCGACGGGCCGGACGAAGGAAATCGCGCTCCTGCGCGCCGCCGCGCGAGACTTTCCGACCGTCGTCAGCGTCCGCGTCCGCGACGCGCTCGAGACGATCGAGGGGCTGGTGGCCAAGCTCGCGCTGGCGATCCGCGCCGCGACCGGCGTTGCGCTCGCTGACCTCGGTGCTGGTGCTCGCCGGCGCGCTCGCCGCCAACCGCCGCGCCCGGCTCGCCGACGCGACGATCCTGAAGATCCTCGGCGCGACGCGAACCCGCCTCAGCGCTGATGTTCCTGATCGAATACGCGATTCTCGGCGCGGCCACCGCGGCCTTCGCGGTCGGCGCGGGCGCGCTGATCGCTTAGCTCGTCGTGACGCGGATCATGTTCGCCGACTTCGCCTTCGACTGGGTCTCGGCGCTCGCCGCCGCAGGCGGCGGCCTCGCCTTCACCGTGATCCTCGGCATGATTGGCGCTTGGCGCATCCTCGGCCAGAAGCCAGCGGCGTATCTGCGCGAATTGTGATAGACCACGTAAGGCTTACCACCGCCCAGGCGTTAGCGACGCCGGCTTCGCAGGCTCCTTGAGGCGCGATGATCATGATCGTGCTGCGGTAGGAATGATGAAAATGACGCTGCGGCCAGGGTGAGCCGCTGCTCTTGATCGGCGTCCTTGTGCTTTTCGTCATTGGAGCCGCGATTGTCTTGAGCCACCAGAGCCAATCGCTGCCTTCCTACGTTGGCGGCGTCATGAGAACGGAAAATGATAGCATTGCGGGCGCGCCCGCAAGGTTGCGGCGTCCCGACGCAAATTGTGTTACCAAATCGCATGGGACGCTGGCGCCCGCTGGTGATGCGGTCGATGACCGCGTCACCAGCGGTCAAACGACCGCGACACTAGAGGGAGCGAACGCGATGGCCGAACTGACCCAATCGTATGTCCACGGCGTCAGCCTGACGCCACTGCTGGGCGAGACCATCGGGGCGCTGTTGCGCCGCGTCGCAGCGGAAGGCCCAGAGCGGCTCGCTCTCGTCACCCGCCACCAGAATGTCCGCTGGACCTACGCCGAGCTTCTCAGGCGTTCGGAAGACCTCGCGGTCGGGCTTCAGGCGCTCGGCCTGAAAAAAGGCGAGCGGATCGGTATCTGGGCGGCCAATTGCAGTGAATGGGTGCTGGCCCAGTTCGGCACCGCGCTCGCCGGGTTGATCCTGGTCAACATCAACCCGGCCTATCGGGTCCACGAGTTCGAGCACGCGATCAAGAAGTCCGGCTGCAAGGCCCTGATTCTCAGTCCCCGACACAAGACGAACGATTATTTCGCATCGCTTCGCGCGCTCGCGCCGGAAATCGACGCCGCGGAGCCTGGCCGGCTCAAGGCGCCGCGCCTGATGAAGCTCGACACCGTCATCCGCCTCGGCTCGGACAAGACGGCGGGCATGTTCAATTTCGACGAAGTCGCGCGCCCTGCAACGGACGCCGAGCGCAAGGCGCTCGCCGATTTCGGAGCGACGTTGCAGTTCGACGATCCGATCAACATCCAGTTCACTTCTGGCACCACCGGCGCGCCGAAGGGCGCGACGCTGACCCACCACAACATCGTCAACAATGGTTATTTCATCGGCGAGGCGATGCGCCTGACGCCGGAGGACCGGCTCTGCATTCCCGTGCCTTATTATCATTGCTTTGGCATGGTGCTCGGCAACCTCGCCTGTGTCACCCACGGCTCGGCGATGGTGAGCCCTTCCGAAGGCTTCGATCCGATCGCCGCGCTCGATGCGGTTCAGGCGGAGGCGCTGCACCGGCCTGCACGGGGTGCCGACCATGTTCATCGCCATGCTCGACCACCCCGAGTTCGCCCGCTTCGATCTGAAAACGCTCCGGACAGGAATCATGGCCGGCTCACCCTGTCCGGTCGAGGTGATGCGGCGCGTGGTCGACAAGATGCACATGCGCGAGGTCACCATCGCCTACGGTATGACCGAGACCAGCCCTGTCAGCTTCCAGAGCGCTTACAATGACCCGATCGAGCGCCGCGTCTCCACGGTCGGCCGCATTCTGCCGCATCTCGAGGTGAAGATCATCGACCAGGACGGCCGGATCGTCCCGCCGGGCATCCCCGGCGAACTGCTCACCCGCGGCTACAGCGTGATGCGCGGCTACTGGGACGATCCCGCCAACACCGCCAAGGCGATCGACGAGGCGCGCTTCATGCACACCGGCGACCTCGCGACCATCGACGCCGAGGGCTATTGCAACATCGTCGGGCGGCTGAAGGACATGGTGATCCGCGGCGGCGAGAATATTTATCCCCGCGAGATCGAAGAATTTCTATACACCCATCCGGCGATCGCCGACGTCCAGGCCTTCGGCTTGCCCGATCACAAATACGGCGAGGAGCTCTGCGTCTGGATCCGCCGCCGCGAGGGCGCGTCGCTCAACGAGCAGGAGGTGGTCGCCTTCTGCCGCGCCTCGATCGCCCATTACAAGGTCCCGCGCTACGTCCGCTTCGTTGAAGAATTTCCGATGACGGTGACCGGAAAGGCGCAGAAGTTTTTGATGCGCAAATCCATGATGGAGGAACTGGCGCTGGCCGAGGAGAAGACGGCGTGACGGAGAGGGTTGTCTTGAGTAAAAAGCCACCGTTCCAGCCGGACTGCTGAACTGGCTGGTGTTGCGGAGAGTTCGGATGAGCGGATTTTTCAAATACGCAATCGTCCTGGCGTCGGGATTTGCAATCGGATTGTACGTCAACGGGACAATAAGCTTCCATCATGTCCCCAGGCTGCCACGGATTGATGAGATCAACGTTCTCATCGGCAACAATTTTGAGCGCGTGCGACCGGAAGCCACTGCAATTGTCGCCGACCCGATCGACACGAGACGTGTCGACGAGGACCTCGACTTTCTGATCGCGAAGCGGATCGCGACGCTCGAAGGTTGGCAGGCGTTCCTTGTCGCCCATTCCGGCGGCGCCCTCGCCGAGTCCGCGGAGGCGGAGATCGACAAGCTGGCCCTTCTCGCGAAGGCCTCCGAACCAGCCGCGGCGGAAGTCTCGGATCGCGCGGTTTCAGAAGTGAAAGTCGAGAGCGCGATTGCGGGCCCGACGCTCGCCTCCGAAGCCGCAGCGCCACCCCGCGACGTCTGCAATCACGTTGCGGATTGTCTGGGAGAATCGCGCAGTGATGCTTCGGGCCTCGAAACTGAGCACATCGCGAGCGACTCGGAACCTGCGCAACTTCGACCGCAAGTCGGGGATGTGACGGATAGCCCGGATACGGCTGCTGCCCAGCCGCCGTATCCCGCAAAAGTCGGTCCCGACGAAGGCGCAAAACCGCTTCACCACAGGACGGCGGTCTACGCGAACTTCCAGCGCAAGCGCCGGTGCGCGTTCGGCTTCGAATGCCAGTGGAGGACCCAAACCTTGCCGCCTATCCTCCTGGCGCTTTTCGGCATGAAAACAAGACACTCGACGAGGCCGTTCGGACAAGTGTTTGCCGATGCGAGGCCCGGTGATCTTCGAGGAAGGTGACTCGTACCCTTCGGCCTGGAACGCCTGGCGGCGCGGGATCGCGCGAGTTGTCAAGCAAGGGAAAGACGGGAAACCGCGAGTGCTGCGGAACGAAAAGACGAGTGCTGCGGAACGAAAAGAAATGAATTGACCGTGGCCGGTACGAACTCTTGTCGTGCGATACGCGAGAGGCGCCTGGATGTATCCAACGCCGAAGCCGCCTTCGTCGCGGCTGATAGAGGCCTGGGACTTGCTCACATGATGCGGATCGCCGTCACCGGGTCGATGGGTCAGGTGGCGACCGCGCTGATCGCTGAGGCGGGGCGCGCGTTCGAGATTGTCCTGCTAGGCCGCCGCGTCTTCCTGCTCGAGGATCGCGGGGCTGTTCTTGCTGGGCTCAAGGCCGCGCGGCCGGACGTGGTGATCAACGCCGCCGCCTATACCAGCGTCGATCAGGCCGAGGCGGAGGAGCGCCTCGCAATCGCCATCAACGGCGAGGGGGCGGGCCACGTGGCGGAAGCCGCCGAACGGATCGGCGCGCCGCTGTTGCAGCTCTCGACTGATTACGTATTCGACGGCGCGCTCGATCGCCCCTACCGCGAGGACGATCCGCCGATACCCAGGAGCGCCTACGGGCGCTCCAAGCTCATCGGCGAGAGGCTCGTCGCCGAGCGCTGCGCCAACAGCGTCATCCTGCGCACCGCCTGGCTCTTCAGCCCCTACGGGACGAATTTCGTTCGCACCATGCTTGCCCTCAACGAGACGCGCGACGAGGTCTCGGTCGTGGCGGATCAGCGCGGCAATCCGACCTCTGCCCTCGACCTCGCCGCAGGCCTGCTCGCTGTCGCCGCGAGGGTACGCGATGACGCGTCGCCGGCTCTGCGCGGCGTTTTCCACATGACCGGCTCGGGCGAGGCGACCTGGGCCGACTTCGCCGAGGCGATCTTTGCGCAAGCCGCGGCGCGCGGACGCCGCTCGACGGGGGTCAACCCGATCGCGACCGCCGATTATCCCACGTCTGCCGAGCGTCCGCTCAATTCGCGCCTCGACAATGACAAGCTGAGGCGCGTCTACGGCCTCGAACTGCCCGACTGGCGGAAGTCGCTCAAGGAATGCTGCGCGCGGTTGATCCCATGAGCCGGGGGCGCCGTGGCCACGGCGCCAAAGGAGAACGGTCTCAAGCTGATCGGAGACGCCGATCGCGCCAATCGTCGCCGGCGCCGGTAGACTCGAGAGGCAGCCGTCGATCGCAGCCGTCGTCGCCCGCCAGATCGCGTCGCCCGACTGCTCCACCCTCCAGGACGCGGATAACTGATGGGCGTTGGGACCGAATAGCGTCCGACGATGCGGCCGTCGGGAGCCAGCGCCCACGCCATGGTATTGGTCGTGCCCTGGTCAATGGCGAGGACGAAGGCGCTCGTTCACGACGACCGCAGCGCAATCGCCTCCCGCGCGGCCTTCTCGATGCCGTCCGACGTCAACCCAAATCGTTCGAACAGAAACGTTGGTGATCCGGTCGGCATGAAGCCCGGGAAGCCGAGGATGCGGACCGGGCACGGGCGATAGCAAGCGACGACCTCAGCGACGGCGCCGCCGAGACCTCCGCGCTGCGAGTGCTCCTCGACCGTGACGATTGCTCGGAGGTCCGCGGCGGCGCGGATCGCCTCTTCGTCCAGCGGGGCGATCGATGCCATGTTGACGACCCGGGCGCTCACGCCGTCGCCGGCGAGACGCTCGGCCGCTTCGAGCGCCCGCGTGACCATCACTCCGCAGGCGATAATGGCGACGTCGGTTCCTTCGCGGAGCGTCTCAGCCTTGCCGATTTCGAACCGGGCGTTGTCAGGGCGCGGCAACTTGGGAACGCCAAATCGAGTAATACGCAGGAAGACCGGCCCTTCGTGCGCCGCGGCCGCTTCGACGGCCTGAGCGGTTTCCCAAGGGTCACACGGCGCGACGATCGCGAGATTGGGCAGGAGCCTCAACCAGGCCATGTCCTCGATCGAGTGGTGGGTCGGCCCGAGTTCGCCGTAACCGACGCCGGGCGACTGCCCGACGAGCTTTACGTTCGCGTTGGTGTAGGCGACGTCGGCCTTGATCTGCTCGAGCGCGCGGGCGGTGAGGAAGCAGGAGGCCGCGCTGACGAACGGAATCTTGCCGCCATTGGCGAGGCCAGAGCCGACGCCGACCATGTTCTGCTCGGCGATGCCGACGTTGATCGTGCGATCCGGCCACCGCTTGCGGAAGCCGCCGAGCTTGGACGATCCAATGCTGTCGTTGACCACGATTACGATCCGGTCATCGCGTTCGGCGACCTGATCGAGCGTCGTGGCGAAGGCGTCACGGCAATCGAACAGGACGGATGTCGGGGACTGGCTCAGGCGCATGGCGGGCTCAATTCTTCCATGGCCTGATCGAGTTGCGCCTGGGTCGGGACTCCATGATGCCATCCGACCTGGTCTTCCATGTACGAGACGCCCTTACCCTTGACCGTGTGGGCGATCACGCACAGTGGCTTTGCCCGATCCGGTTTGAGCGCGAACGCGTCGAGGAGCGCCTCTGGATCGTGGCCGTCCACATCGACCACGTCCCAACGAAAGGCGCGGAACTTGTCGGCAAGCGGTTCGACGTCGTTGGTCTCGGCGACGCGCGCGCCTTGCTGCAGCGTGTTTCTGTCGACGATGAGGGTGAGGTTGGCGAGCTTGTGGTGCCCGGCCGCCATAGCGGCCTCCCAGTTGCTGCCCTCCTGCAATTCGCCGTCGCCGGTGATGACGAAGACGCGATAGGCCGCCTTGTCGATTTTCCCGGCGAGCGCGACGCCGACGGCGATCGGCATTCCGTGGCCGAGCGGCCCCGTGTTGGCCTCGACGCCGGGGACATAGTTTCGGTTCGGATGTCCGTTCAACATCGACAGCGGTTTCATAAAGGTCTGAAGCGCCTCCGCCGGAATGAAGCCCATCTCCGCCAAGGTCGCATAGAGGGCGCTGCTCGCGTGGCCCTTGCTCAGGATCAGCCGATCGCGATCGGGCTTCCGCGGCGCTTTCGGATCGATCCGCAGCACACCGAGATAGAGCGTCGCCAGAATATCCGTGACTGACATGTCCCCGCCGGGATGGCCCTGCCGTGCGGAGAAGACCATGTTCAGCGCATCCTTCCGGATCGCGCGAGCCCGCGATCGAATCTTTGCGACCAGCGCCTCTCGGTCATGACTCAGATCGTGATCAGCTTGGACAGTCATGGCCTCACTCCCGGAAGATGGAAGAACCGAGCGTGTCGTGAGCCGGCTCCGCGTCGTGCCGGTAGATCGGCCAGTCTAGGTAGCGCGTGACGGCCTCGTGAACGGCTCCCGCATGATGACCGCGAACCATCGCAACATGGTGTTCAAACCCGTTGCGCGCGATGAAACCAAGCAACGGGCGGAGCCTTGCGATTTTGGTCACCGCGATTCCGCCGTCCATGGCGAACGGATCGGCGGTGAAATCGCCCTCGCCGACGTAAGCCTTGATGGTCCCATGTCGGTCGTCGGAGGAGGCGCGGAAGAACGTCATGGGACCCGGCTGCACCTTGCCCTTGACGGCGCCGAAACAGTTCTCCTTGCCAAGGACGCTTCCAAGGACATCGAGCTCCGAGATTTCCGGCGCCTCGCCGATGAAACTCTTCGGGTAGTTGCCGCAATGGGTGCACACGCACTTGTCGGCGTCGTGGCCGTAATTGTTGTTCCAGTCGAGGATCGCCGACGGCGCCTCCGCAGCAAGCGCGAGGGCATACATCGAGATCGCGCCCATGACATCGACCTCGCAGGCGCTTGGGCTGAGCTTCTCGCCCATCATGCTCATGGTCAGACAGGTGGCGCAGCCGAAATTGTCCTGGAGGCTGCGCCAGCATTGAATGGCGCTTGCGTCGCACTCGTTTTCTTCGATCCACCGATCGACTGCGAGCGTCCACTTGGCCTGTCGAACGATCTTTTCCGGCTTTATGTACGAGGGAATGCGACCATAGGCTGCGATTTCCTCAAGCTTGGCTTTGACCTCGGGGGCATCGTCGGCAAGGCCGTTTGCCGCGAAGATGATCTCGGAAAGATCGACGGTGACGACGGTGAGCCCGGACGCCTGCAAGAGCTTCTCGCTGAAGCGCATGGTCTGGAAGGAGCCAGTGCGCGCGCCGATCGAGCCGATGCGGGCGTGCTTGAGCCCCCGGACGACACGGCAGACCTTGACGAACCGGTCGAGGTCCTCGCCGAACTCGGCCCCGCCAACATCTGAGGTATGGCTGGTCGTATCGGTGAAAGGGATCCCGCACTGGTAGAAATTGTTGGCGACAGAGAACTTGCCGCAGAAGGCGTCGCGGCGGCTCTTGACGTCGACCTTGTCGATCTCGTCGTTGCTCGCCTGCAGAAGGATCGGCACGTTGAGGCGCGCCTCGTTGACGAGTTCGGAAATCGCGATCTCGTCGCCGAAGTTCGGCAGGCAGATGACGAGGCCGTCTATGGCGTCGCGCTGCTCACGAAAAAAGGCGGCATAGCGGCGCGCGTCCTCGCGCGATTGCACCGCCCCGTTCTTGGTCGCTTCGATCGGCAGGATGGCGGAGGCGACATTCAGCCGGTCAAGCTGGCTGAGCAGCTCTGCGCGAGTCTGAAGAGCCGGCGCACCGTTGAAAAACTCCCGGCTGCCGACCACCAATCCGAGTTTGATGGGACGAAGATTGCGTTTGCTCATGGTTTGCGACCTGCTTTTCGCAAGCGGCCCGACCGGCTGCCCGGATCGACCCTCCCTGCCCGCCTTCTTTCGATTGGCTACGATTTCTCTCACTTAATATCTTTTTCTGCTATTTGTAAAGGGGCGTCGCCCGATGATTTCGCCGAATGCAGGGTCGATCAGCTGCGAGCGCTCCCGTTTTGCTCGCGGCGATTTTGCGACTTGACAGGAAAACAAAACCATCGCAGGAATATCGCTATCAAACGTCAACAATAGGAAAAAAGGGAGACGCGTCCTCGACGTGACAGCAGGAAGAGCCGGCGCCGCCTTCACCAGGCGAGAGACCGTATGCGCTCGCTCCATATCCGCAATTTCCGAAATCCAGCGTGCGTTGCCGGCATCCAGCGCAACGCGACCTTTCCGAGCGTCCGCTTGGAAGGACTCTTTTCGATGCTCGAGAGTGAAATGGGAGGTCATACAATGAAAATACGTTACGCCTTGGCCGGCGCGCTGCTCGCCAGTGTCGCGATGATGGGCGGCTGCGCTTACGCAGCGGACCTGATCGCGATCATTACCCCAGCCCACAGCAATCCCTTCTTCAAGGCGGAAGCCGACGGCGCCGAGGCCAAGGCCAAGGAACTCGGCTACGACGTCATCTCACTCGTCCATGACGACGACGCCAACAAACAGTCGCAGTTGATCGACACGGCGATTGCGCGCGGCGCGAAGGCCATTGTCCTCGACAACGCCGGGGCCGACGCTACCGTCGCCGCAGTCACAAAGGCGAAAGAGGCAGGCATTCCCTCTTTTCTGATCGACCGCGAGATCAACGCCTCCGGCGTCGCGCTCGCCCAGATCGTGTCGAACAACTACCAGGGCGCCCAGCTCGGCGGTCAGGAGTTCGTCAAGCTGATGGGCGAGAAGGGCAACTACGTCGAGCTCGTCGGCAAGGAATCCGACACCAATGCCGGCATCCGCTCGAAGGGCTACCACGAGGTGATCGACGAATATCCGGACCTGAAGCTGGTTTCGCGGCAGTCGGCGAACTGGAGCCAGCCGGAGGCCTTCACCAAGATGGAATCGATCCTTCAGGCGAACCCGAACATCAAGGGCGTCATCTCCGGCAACGACACCATGGCCATGGGCGCCGAAGCCGCGCTTAAGGCGGCTGGCCGTTCGGACGTCATCGTCGTCGGGTTCGACGGCTCGAACGACGTGCGCGATTCGATTCTGCAGGGCGGCATCAAGGCGACGGTGCTTCAGCCGGCTTACCGCGAAGCGCAGCTCGCGGTCGAGCAGGCCGACGCGTACATCAAGACGAAGACCGCCCCGAAGACCGAGAAGCAGTTGATGGACTGCGTGCTCATCAACAAAGACAACGCGGCCAAGCTCGAGACGTTCGCGCTGAAGCCCTGAGGGCGTGGCGCGCGGCGCTTCGCCCGCGCGCCTCTTTTCGTCACGGGAGCATGACTCTGATGCGTTGGCTGGGTTGCGCCGCCGTTGTCGTCGCGGGACTTCTGCTCGCTTCCTGCCGCTTCATTCCCACCGCGGACGTACCAGCACTGGCCAATGCGGGCGCCCCGAACGGCGGCGTGTTCGACCCGGACAAGATGGTCGCCTCGATCTGGTCCACGAAAGTCGTTCCGTACTTCGAGAAAAAGGCGGGCCCCTTCGCGGAGGTGCGCGACCTCGCCGCCAAGTCTCCCGACGAGGCGGGGGCCAGGTTCGGCTATCGCGCGAAGTCCGAGGACTCGCCGTGGACGCTCATGGTGAAGCTCGACGGCGTCATCGTGGCGGCGAACACCGAATTGCGCGCCGCCACGATCAGCGTGGACGCCACTGGCCAGGGCAAGGCGGACGCGATCGTGCAGATCGGTCCCGCCATGCGCGGCACTGCGATCCGGGATGCGCTCGACTTCGTGTCGTTCAACGACTTCACCAACCAGATTGACTTCGCCCAGTTCGGCAAGGCGTTTAACACCACCGTCAATCGCACCGTCCTCGAGAAACTGCCGCGGGACGCCCTCGTGGGGCGGAAAGTGACGGTGATCGGCGCCTATCCGTTCGTTTCCGCGAGCGAAACGCCCCTCGTGACACCGCTCGAAATCAGCATCGGACCGAAGCCGTGAGCGACGAGCGGTCAGCCAGCCCCGACCGGCCCGTCGTCCTGCGCCTCGAAGGCGTCTCGAAAGTCTATTCCGGCACGGTCGCCGTGAAGAACGCCGACTTCGAGGTGCGCAGCGGCGCCGTCAACGTGCTGGTCGGCGAGAACGGCGCCGGGAAGTCGACGCTGGTGAAAATGATCGCGGGCGTCGAGCAGCCCACCGTGGGGAGAATCCTGCTCGATGGCAAGCCTGTTCATTTCAAGGACACCGCCGATGCGATGGCGCACGGCATCGGCATGGTGTTCCAGGAGCTGAACCTGTTCGGCAACCTTTCTGTCGCGGAGAACGTCTTCGCCAACCGCGAGATCATGCGGCGAGGGCGGATCGACCATGCCGAGCAGGAGCGGCAGGCTGGCGCGCTTCTCGAGCGTCTGCAAACGGCGGTCGATCCGCGCGCCAGGATCGAGGATCTGATGATTGGCCAGCAGCAGCTGGTCGAGATCGCCAAGGCCGTCGCGCGCAACGCGCGCATTCTCATCATGGACGAGCCGACCTCGGCGCTGAGCGCCCCCGAGGTCGAGATCCTGTTTCGGGTCATTGCGGATCTCAAGTCCAAGGGCGTCGCGATCGTCTATATCTCTCACCGGCTCGAGGAACTGATCCGAATCGGCGACTTCATCACGGTGCTGCGCGACGGCCGAGTCACCGGAAGCCGGCCGATGACGGACGTCGACGTCCACTGGATCGTGCGCCAGATGATCGGCTCCGACGCCAAGGACTTCGCGACCCCGGGAGACCACACGTTCGGCGGAGAGGCGCTCCGCGCGGACGACGTCTGCCTGCCGCGGATCACCGGCGGGTATGCCGTCGATCATGTCTCGCTGACCGTCCGCGCGGGCGAGATTGTCGGCGTCTACGGGCTGATGGGCGCCGGACGGAGCGAGTTTCTCGAATGCGTTATGGGCCGCCATGCGCTGGCGTCCGGCCGCATTTTCATCGAGGGCAAGCCGGTCCGCGAGCGGGATGTCGGCGGCCGCATCGCCCGCGGCCTCGCCCTCATCCCCGAGGATCGCCAGCGCGACGGCCTTGTGTCGATCCTGTCGGTCTCCGAGAACCTGACGATGGCGAGCCTGCGCAAGCTGACGCGGGGCTTTCACATCCAGGCGCGCGCCGAAGCCGCCGAGGTGCGACGCGAAATCAAGGAGCTGTCGATCAAGGTTGCGGACCCGGCGCTCCCCGTCTCGTCGCTCTCGGGCGGAAACCAACAAAAGGTGGTGATCGGCAAGGCGCTGCTCACGTCGCCGAAGGTCCTGCTCATGGACGAACCGAGCCGCGGCATCGACATCGGGGCCAAGGCGGACGTCTTCCGCATCATGCGGAGCCTCGCCGCGCAGGGGCTCGGAATCGTCTTCGTCACCTCGGACCTCGACGAGGTTCTTGCGCTGTCCGACCGGATCGCCGTGATGAGCCGCGGCCGTCTGACCGCCATCTTCGACCGCGCGGACGCTGACGAGGCGAAAATCGTCGCGGCATCGTCGATCGGGCACGGCGCAGGCGGAAGTCTCCCTGAGAAGGAAGTCGCCACAATGAGCGCCGCCGTCCCTTCACGCGCCGTCAATGCAGCCGGCGGATCGCTGGCGCTGAACCTGATGCGGCTCCGGACGTTCATCGCCTTGTTCGCGGTGCTGTTGTTCTTCTCTTTCGCAGCTCCAAATTTCCTCTCGGCCGCCAATCTCGTGCTGATGTCAAAGCATGTCGCGCTGAACGCCTTTTTGGCGATCGGCATGACCTTCGTTATCATCACCGGGGGGATCGATCTTTCGGTTGGCGCGATCGTCGGCTTGTGCGGAATGATCGCTGGCGGCCTCATTCTGCACGGAATCGATCTCAGGTTCGGCTATACGGTCTTCTTCAACATTCCCGAGATCATTCTGATCACCCTCGCGCTCGGCGTGCTGATCGGCCTCCTCAACGGTCTTCTGATCACCCGACTGAACGTGGCGCCGTTCATCGCGACTCTCGGCACGCTCTATGTGGCGCGAGGCTCCGCCCTCCTTCTATCCGATGGGGCGACCTTCCCCAACCTCGAGGGCAATCCTGCGTTCGGAACCACGGGCTTCGCCTTCCTCGGAGCGGGCGAGTTTCTGCATCTTCCGGTTTCGATCTGGACCCTCGTCGCTGTCGCGCTGGGAGCGGGCTATATCGCGCGCTCGACCCCGCTCGGGCGGCACATCTTCGCGGTCGGCGGCAACGAGCGGGCCGCCGCCCTCTCTGGAATCCGCGTCAACCGGGTGAAGCTGTTCGTCTACATGTTCTCCGGCTTCTGCTCCGCCATCGTGGGTCTGATCATTTCTTCGCAGCTGATGGCGGCGCATCCCGCGACCGGCGAAACCTTCGAACTCAACGCTATCGCGGCCGCGGTGCTCGGGGGCACCTCGATGTCGGGCGGACGCGGAACGATTGGCGGGACGATCATCGGCGCCTTCGTCATCGGCATCCTGTCCGATGGCCTCGTCATGATGGGCGTCAGCGCGTTTTGGCAGATGGTGATCAAGGGGGTGGTGATCATTGCGGCGGTCGTCGTCGACCAGGCGCAGCGCAAGCTTCAGCAGCGGGTGGCCTTGCAGCAGATGGCGCAACTGGCCTGAAAGTTGCTCGCATTCTGGAGGGAACAATCGATATTGTCCTTCGCTCGAAGTGTGAGATAACTCAAAGAGATTCGCAAACTTCTCAGGAAACCCGCAAATGCGACAGCGCGCCGAGTTGACGTCGCCCAAGGGCAGGTCGAGGACCGCCAGGTCGCCGGACGCCGAGCGGAGCGCGGACCCGGCGGCGCCCAACCCCGGCTTCAACGGGTTGCTCGCCGAGCCGCGGCGGATGAAGATCCTCGATTGGCTTCAGGAGGAAGGCAGCGCACGCGTACGCGATCTCAGCACCGCTTTCGGCGTGTCCGAGGCGACGATCCGGCAGGACCTCGAAAAACTTGATTCCGACGGCCACATCATCCGCCAGCATGGCGGCGCGTTCCTTCGCGCGACGCCGAAACAGGTCGAGACCCTGTCGCTCCAGCACATGGAGAATATCGAAAAGAAACGAAAGATCGGGCTCAAGGCAGCGAGCCTGGTCGGGGACGGCGAAACCATCATCCTGGACGCCGGCTCGACGACGACCGAGATCGCCCACAATCTCCTCGGCCGCAATTCCCTCACGGTCATCACCAACGCGCTCAACATCGCCCTAATGCTGGGAGCGGCGCCGGGATATGCGGTGCACATGCCCGGCGGCCAGTTCAAGGCGCCGACGCTGTCGCTGAGCGGAGACAAGGCGGCCGAGTATTTTCAGGACGTACTTGCAGGAAAGTTGTTTCTCGCAACCGCAGGGGTCGCCCTGGACTCCGGACTGACGCTCCCCAGTTTCGCAGATTTGCAGCTCAAGCAGGCGATGATCCGCGCCGCCGCGCATGTTTATCTCGTCGCCAACTCGACCAAGATCAACCGCTCGTCGTTCACTCGGCTGGGAGCGCTCGACGTCATTCACTCCTTCATCACCGACGACGGCATTCGTGATGAGGACGCTCGCGCCTTCGAGAGCCGCGGGATCAAGATGATCATCGCGGACTGAGCGCATCGTCTGCTCGGTTGAATGATCTTTTCGATGCGCAGGCAATCCACCAACTAACGCTAATAAACCTCAGAAGATACGTGCGCCCAAGGTTCCCTGGCGGGGGCTGTTGCGAATCTGGCGTGAACAATTTCTTTATCGCAAACAATGATTTGGCGTTCAGCAGCAGCTTTTTTGGCGGTATGTTTCGTTTTGTCCCCGCTTCGCCGTTGACTCGTGATCGCAAAAATGCTCTAAAAGTCGACAGCAAACGATAGTCAAACGGCAGTCGTCGTCGGCCTCGAAAACAGGAAACGGGAGGGATCCAAATGCGCGTTCCTACACAATGGTTGCGTTTTGCCTCAGCGGCGGCTCTTGTTCTCGGCGGTGCGCTCTCCGCGCAGGCTCAGGAAATCAAGCTCTGGACGCTGAACTTCGCCAACGATTCCGCCAACCAAGCTTTCCAGGCGATCATCAAGCAGTTCGAGGACGCCAATCCCGGCGTGACCGTCAAGGTGGAGAACCGCGGCGTCGACGAGCACAAGTCCGCGCTCCGCGTCGCCGCCGGCTCCGACCAGGGACCGGACATCTTCTTCAGTTGGGCAGGCTTGGGACTCGGCGGCGAGTTCGTGAAGTCGGGCCTCGCGCTGCCGATGGACAAGTACTACGCAGAGTACAAGTGGGATGATCGCTTCCTTCCGGTCGCGCTGAGCTTCTCCAAGCAATATCCGGGCGGCCAGTACGGCATCCCGTACACCTTCCACGGCGAGGCGGTCTATTACAACAAGGCCCTGTTCCAGAAGGCCGGGATCACCTCGGAGCCGAAGACCTACGACGAACTCGTCGCCGCGGCGGACAAACTCGCCAAGGCCGGCATTCCCGCTTTCACCTTCGGCGGAACCGTCAACTGGCACGTCATGCGGCTCATGGACGAAATCCTGGAGACCGAATGCGGCGCAGCGACCCACGACGCGCTGATGACGATGAAGGCCAGTTGGGCCGACGAGCCGTGCGCGACCAAGGCGTTCGAGGAGCTTCACAACTGGACGTCAAAGCACTTCCTCAAACCCTTCATGGGGATAGACCAGTCCCAGTCCTTCAACCTGTTCCTTGCCGGCCGCGCCGCCATGATGCTCGAAGGCGACTGGCTGGTTGGTCAGCTCAAGGGCGCCAACAGGCTCGAGGACTTCGCCGTCTTCCCGTTCCCGACCGCCACCAAGCGCCTCTATGGCTTCGCCGAGTACAATTACATCAGCTCCAAGAGCAAGAATCCGGACGTCGCCGCGAAGTTCCTCGACTATCTCGAAGTCGACCCCCGTCCAGCAGGCGCATCTCGGCGATTTCGGCACAATCTCCGTCAACAAGGACGTCAAGTATACCAGCACCGAGCCGCTCGAGGTGGCCTGGCGCGCGATCTTCGGCGGCTATGACGGCACCTTCGTCAACGGCGATCAGGCTTTCCCGCTGAATGTCACGACCGAGTACTGGCGGATCATCAATCAGGTTGCGACGGACAGTCTCGATCCGAAAGCGGCCGCCGCTGAACTGCAAAAATTCATCGCCAACGCGAAATAGCCTTTCCTCCCCCTGGGTCGGCCTCTCGCGAGGTCGACCCATTTTTTCAATTTTGCAGTCCCATAATTGGGCGATTGCAAGGGAGGCGGCGTTTTGGGCATTCGCTTATCGGCCCCGGCGCAGGGCCTCGTTCTCCTGGCGCCGGCGCTCATCGTCTATGGCCTGTTCGCCGTCTATCCGATGCTCGACGTCGCGCAGTTGAGCTTCATGAAATGGAACGGCCTCTCGCCCAACAAGCAGTTCGTCGGGCTCGGGAATTATGTTCAGGTCTTCACCCAGGACCCGGTATTCTGGCAGGCGGTCCGGAACACCGTCTTGTGGACCGTGATGTCGGTGATCTTTCCGCCCGCGATCGGCTTCGCGCTGGCGCTGGCGCTCAATCAGAACATTCCCGGCCGGAGCCCGCTGAGGGCTCTGTTCTACCTCCCGGTCATCATCGCGCCGATCGCCGTCGCAACCATATGGCGATGGATGTATGACCCCTTCTTCGGGCTGTTCAACGCCGCGCTGACGGCGATCGGTCTGCAGGGGTTGATTCAAGACTGGCTCGGCGACCGCAACGTCGCGCTCTACGCAATGTTTGTCGCCTCCGTCTGGCAGACCGTCGGCTTCTCGCTCGTCCTCTTTCTTGCCGGTCTGCAGAACGTCTCGCAGACGCTGATCGAAGCGTCCCGTATCGACGGCGCTGGGCGGTTCCAGGTGTTTCGCTACGTCACGCTTCCCGCGCTGCGTCCTTCGATCACCATCGTCCTCATCCTCTCGATCATCAATTCTCTGAAGGCCTTCGACATCGTCTACGGCATGACAGGCGGCGGGCCAGCGCAATCGACCCAGATGCTGGCGCTCTGGGCTTTTACCCAGGCGATGCAGCTCGGAGACTTCGGACACGGCGCGGCGATCTCGGTCGTGCTGCTGCTGATCACGATCGCGATCGTCATTCCCTATCTGCGATGGTCGCGGATGAAGCGGGAGGCCGGACAATGAACCGCCTTGCTGGCGCTTTCCGGCAGCCCGGCCTCGACCGCGTCGACCCGATTCTCGTGATCCTGTGGGCGGCGCTGATCGTGTTTGCGGTCGTCTGGATTGCGCCGTTCGTGTTCATCGTCTTCACCTCGCTCAAAGCCAATTCGACGGTAATGGGATCGAGCGCGTTTGCTCCCCCGACGAGCCTTGAATGGCGTAATTTCTCCGGAGCGTGGGCGCGCGGGCATTTCAGCACGACGGTGTTCAACAGCGCCGTCATTACGATCATCAAGGTTCCGCTTGGCCTGATGATCTCGGCGATGGCGGCCTATGCGCTCAGCCGCATCAAGCTGCCGGCGGGACGCGCGATCTTTCTCCTCGTCCTGTTCGGAACCATGCTGCCTTTCCAGGTGATGCTCGCGCCCCTCTTCACGCTGGTGAACTCGTTCGGGCTGATCAACACCAAGCTCGGCATCATCCTGCCCTATCTCGCGTTCGGCGTGCCGTATCAGGTCTTCATCCTGCACGGCTTCTTCAGCGAGGTGCCGAAGGAGCTGAGCGAGGCCGCGCTGGTCGACGGCGCGTCGCACTTCACCATCTTCCGCCGCATCTTCCTGCCGATCTCGCTTCCCGTACTGGCCGCCTTGCTGATCCTCGATTTCGTCGCGACTTGGAACGAGTTCGCCATGGCGCTGGTGATCCTGCAGGACAACAGCACGTGGACGCTGCCGCTCGGTCTGATGTCGTTCCAGAGCCAGTTCCAGAGCGATTACGGCCAGCTCAACGCAGCGATCGTGATGACCGTCCTTCCCGCGACGATCGTCTACCTCATCTTCCAGCGCTACTTCGTCTCGGGTCTGACGAGCGGCGCCATCAAGGAGTAGGACATGGTCGCGGAGGTCGAGAAGTGGGGACTGTTCGAGGGGGCATTTTCCGGTCCAAAGGACGGTAACCCGTACGTCGATGTGACGCTGGACGCCGAGTTCTCGATCGGCGCCCGAACCGTCCCGGCGCCCGGCTTCTACGACGGCGACGGCGTCTACCGCATTCGCTTCATGCCCGACACGGAGGGCGAGTGGAGCTACCACACGCGCTCGAACGCGCCTGCGCTCGACGGCCTCAGTGGGACGTTTCGCTGCGGCGCGCCGCGCGAAAGCAATCACGGGCCTGTCCGGGTGCGCAACCGCTGTCACTTCGCCTACGCCGACGGCAAGCCCTACTTCCCCTTCGGGACGACCTGCTACGCGTGGACCCACCAGCCGCTCGATATGCAGCGCCAGACGCTGGCGACGATGCGGAGCTCCGGCTTCAACAAGCTGCGCATGGCAGTGTTCCCGAAGCATTACATCTTCAACGAGAACGAGCCGCTTTACGACGTCTATGAGCGCCGCCACGACGGCGAGCTCGATTTCGACCGGCCGAATGTTGTCGCCTTCCGTCACTTCGAGACCCAGGTCGCAGCCCTCGGCGACATCGGCGTCGAGGCCGACGTCATCGTCTTCCACCCCTATGACCGCTGGGGCTATTGCGCGATGGCGCCCGATCAGGACGATCGCTACGTTCGCTACCTCGTCGCGAGACTCGGCGCCTTTCGCAACGTCTGGTGGTCGCTCGCCAACGAATACGATTTCCTCATCGACGTAAAGCCGGTCGCGCGCTGGGACCGCTTCTTCCACATCATTGAGGAGAACGATCCGGCCCGGCACCTGAAGTCGATCCACAACGGTGAGGAGACGATGAACTTCGATCATCGCAAGCCCTGGGTCGATCACGTCTGCATCCAGAACTGGAACGTCAAGCGGACGGCTGACTGGCGGCGCGAGTGGGGGAAACCGATCGTCAACGACGAACTCGAATATGAAGGCGACATCAGCCTCGCCTGGGGCAACTTGACGCCGCAAGAGCTCACCAACCGGTTCTGGCTCACCATCACGCGCGGCGGCTATGCCGGACACGGCGAGTGCTACACTCATCCCGAGGACCTCTTGTGGTGGGCCAAGGGCGGCGTCCTTCGGGGCGAGAGCTGGAAGCGCGTCGCTTTCCTCCGCTCGATCGTCGAGGCGGATGTCGTCAACGGCCTGACCCCGGCGCCGAGCGACGAGTGGCCTTGGCAGCGCGTCTCCTGCGCCAGCGAGGGCGGCTGCCGGCTGATCTATTTCGGCGAACATCAGCCGGCGCTCTGGGCCGCCGGCCTGCCGAAAGACGATCGCGAATGTGAGGTCGACGTCATCGACGCCTGGAACATGACGATCGAATCGGCGAAACGCGTCCCCTGTCCGGTCTATCCGCGCCTTCGCCAGCGCGGGGGCGCGCTTACGGAACAGAAGCCGATCGCCGCCTTTGCGGTCGAATTGCAGCCCAAGCCCTACCAAGCCATCCGCATACGGCCCGCGCGCTCCACAACCCGCTAAAGGCGACAGCACAAAGGAATCCGCCCGGTGTCGTCCGTTCAGATCCGAGACGTCCGCAAGTCCTTCGGCCCCGTGTCGATCATTCAGGGCGTGAGTGTCGACATCGCCGACGGCGAATTCGTCGTGCTTGTCGGCCCCTCCGGCTGTGGCAAGTCCACTCTGCTGCGCATGGTGGCGGGCCTCGAAACCATCACCGGCGGCGAAATTGCGATCGACGGCCGCGTCGTCAACAAGCTCGAGCCGAAAGAGCGCGACATCGCGATGGTCTTCCAGAACTACGCGCTCTATCCGCAGATGACCGTCGCCCAGAACCTCGGTTTTGCCCTTGAGCTCGCCCGCCTCGGCAAGGACGAGATCACGCGGAAGGTCGCCACGGCTGCGGCCTCGCTCGGGCTCGAACCGCTGCTCGGGCGTTACCCGCGGCAGCTCTCGGGCGGTCAGCGGCAACGCGTCGCCATGGGCCGGGCGATCGTGCGCGACCCAAAAGTCTTCCTGTTCGACGAGCCGTTGTCCAACCTCGACGCCAAGCTGCGCGTCCAGGTCAGAGGCGAGATCAAGGAACTTCAGCGTCGGCTCAAGACGACTACGATCTACGTCACCCACGACCAGGTTGAGGCGATGACCATGGGCGACAAGATCGTCGTCCTCAACGGCGGCCGGGTCGAGCAGATCGGCGCCCCGCTCGACCTCTACGACCGCCCCGCGAACAAATTTGTCGCGACCTTCCTAGGTTCGCCAGCGATGAACTTGATCGACGGAAAAATCGACAGCGCCGGCGCCCGGCTCGTGCTGCCTGGCGGACATTCGGCCGCCATAGGGCCAACGCCAGCTGCATGGATCGGACGCAAGGTCCTATTCGGCATCAGACCGGAAGCAATTCGGTTCGATCCAGAGGCGGGCCTTCCGTGCCTTGTGTCCCTTGTCGAGCCGACCGGTTCGGAGACGCATCTGATCGCGCGTGCGGGCCAAACCGAAATCGTCGCGGTGCTGAAGGAGAGGATGAGGATCCACGAGGGCGACACCATCAGGCTCTCCTTCGACACTGCCCAGGCCCACTTCTTCGACCCGGAATCAGGCGAGCGCTTAGCGCTCCTCTGATGATTTCCTCGGTGTGATGGACAAGCTGTCTGCATTGGGCGATGACCTGATGCCAATCGGGGTGCAACGTTCAGCGCCCGCTCGTTCCCGTCGCGCCTCGATGATTGCTCGGCCATCTAAGGCCGAGTGCAGAACCGCCTCGCCAATTGCCATGTCCGGGAACAGCAGCGCGTCGCGCAAGCGGCGGTAGACCCGCGGGTATAGACAATGGCCTTACCCACAAAACCGAAAAGGCCGTCGTAACGTAGATCTCAGCGTATCGGCGATTTGAGCAAGCTGCGGTCGCTCGATACGGTCGAACAAAAAAAGCCGGTCCCTGTTGGTCGGGGAAGGGGGGAAAGGGGGCCGCACAGCGTGTGGCCCTGTTCTACACCACGCGCGCAGACGCGATGCGGCTTGAAGCCGGCTTCGCCGCGCGCGTCGCGGCGCCTCTGGCTCGCAGAAGCGTCCAAAGACACTTTTGCCCCTCCCTCGTCGGCGCTCGCCCCAGGCGGCGTGAACACGTTGCGCCGGCCGCGACCGCGAAGTGGCCCATCCCCCAGCACGAGAGCCATGAAAAATGTTCCAGCAGCTTTTGACGCCGGTCGGCGATAGCCTCGCTCTATCGTTCCTCGTAGCCGCCCTGCCCGTGGCCGCGGTTCTCGTGCTCCTTGGCGTTCTCCGCCGGCCCGCATGGCAGGCTGCGCTCGCCGGCCTGATCGTCGCCTTCGTCATTGCCGTGACCGCATGGGGCATGCCGGTGACCCTCGCGGCGAACGCGGTCGCGAACGGGGCCGTCTTCGCGTTGTGGCCGGTGATGTGGATCGTGGTCAATGCGCTTCTGCTCTACAACATTGCGGTGAGGTCGGGGCGCTTCGACGCCTTCCGGGTCTGGGTCATCGACCATCTGGCGAACGACCGGCGGGTGGTTCTGGTGGTGATCGGCTTCTGCTTCGGGGCGCTGCTCGAGGGCGTCGCGGGCTTTGGCACGCCGGTCGCGATCACCTCCTCGCTCTTGATCCTCGTCGGGTTCGCGCCGCTCGAGGCGTTGGTCTGCGCTTTTCCTGCCATTCTACGTCATGGCGGTCTATCGCGGGATGCGTTCGGTCCGGGCGATCTGGCCGGTGCTGCTGGTCGCCGGCGGGAGCTTTGCGATCAGCCAGTCCGCCGCCTCGAACCTGCTCGACTACTCGCTGACCGACGTCCTCTCCTCGCTCGGATCGCTGATCGCCACGCTCCTGTTCCTGCAGCTCTGGAAGCCGCGCCCGGACGCCGAATTCGCAATCCGCGCCGACAATCTGGAAGCCGAGCGCGAGCTGACGCAGGCCGGCGCCAAACCCCATGTCGCCCCATGGCAGGGCTGGCTGCCCTGGCTGATCGTCTTGGCGGTGGTGATCGCATGGACCGATCTCAAGGTGTTCACGATCGGCCAGCAGGCGATCCATTGGCCGGGTCTGCATAACGCGGTTTCGATTACGCTCTACGGCGGCAAGCCGTATGCGGCGGTGTGGGTGTTCCAGCCGCTTACCTCGCCTATCTCATGAACTATTCGGGCCTCGTCTATACGCTCGGAAAGGGCGTCGCCTCGACGGGGTACCTGTTCGTCGTGCTTTCGCCGTTCCTCGGCTGGGTCGCGGTGATGCTCTCGGGCAGCGACACGTCCGGCAACCGCTCTTCGGCAATCTCCAGGTCGTCGCCGCCAAGCAGCTCAACCTGAACCCGATCCTGTTCGCCGCAACCAACTCTTCGGGCGGCGTGATGGGCAAGATGATCTCGCCGCAGAACATCGCGACCGGCGTCTCGGTGACCAACCTCTAGGATGGCCGGTAGGTCTCCCCGTGACGAACAAGGTCGGCATGTTTCGGCCCGATAGGTGACCTAACGCGCGAGCCAACCGCCATCGACGACGAGGCCGTGGCCGGTCACATAGGCCGCAGCGTCCGATGCCAGGAAGACCACGGGTCCCGCAAGATCTGCGGGCAATCCCCATCGACCCATGGGAATCCTGGCGAGGATCTCTTTGCTGCGATCTGCGTCGCCACGTAATGCGGCTGTGTTGTCGGTATCCATGTAGCCCGGCGCGATCGCGTTGACGGTAATGTCGAACTTCGCCCATTCATTGGCGAGCAGCCGGGTCAGCCCCAGGACGCCGCTCTTGGCAGCCGTGTAGGATGGCACACGGACGCCGCCCTGGAACGATAGCAGCGAAGCCGTATTGATGATCCGGCCTCCCTTCGACAGTCCCTCCGTCTGCTGGCGGATGAACTGCCGCGCCGCAGCCTGCGCCAGGAAGAACACCGCCTTCAGGTTCACCGCAATCACGTCGTCCCAGTCGCGCTCGCTGAAGTCGATCGCATCGGCGCGGCGGATGATGCCGGCATTATTGACAAGGATGTCGATGCGCCCGAACGCGGCGGTCGCTTGTGCGATCAGAGGCTCCGCTTTGGCGGTGCTCAGATCAGTCGAGATGTCCTTGAACTTTCGCCCCAGCCCCGCCGCCGCCGCCGCGGTCTCGTTGGCCGGCGCGATGTTGAGGCCGACGATATCGCATCCGGCCTGGGCCAAGGCCAGCGCCATCCCCTGGCCCAGCCCGGTGTTGCAGCCGCTGACAACGGCCACTTTTCCGCTCAAATCGAACATGCTCCCGGCTCCCCGGCGCTCAGCGCAGCTCTTCGACCTTGACATGATCCATGTCGTCGTAGGTCTGGTTTTCCCCGACCATGCCCCAAATGAAGCTGTAGGCGCGGGTGCCGACGCCGGAATGAATAGACCAGCTTGGCGAGATCACGGCTTGCTCGTTGTGCACGACGATGTGCCGGGTCTCCTGCGGCTCGCCCATAAAGTGGAACACCGCTGCGTCGGGATCGACGTTGAAGTAGAAGTACGCCTCCATGCGCCTCTCATGGGTGTGGCAAGGCATCGTGTTCCACAGGCTGCCCTGCTCCAGGCTCGTCATCCCCATGCTGAGCTGGCACGTCTCGACCACTTCTGGGATGAGAAATTTGTTGATGGTGCGATGGTTGCCATTGCGATGGTCGCCCAGGGTAACGGAGGACGCTTCGGCGAGGGTTACCCGGCGGGTCGGCAGGACTCGGTGGGCAGGCGCAGAGTTGTAATAAAGTTTCGCTGGGCGGGCCGGGTCGACGCTGCTGAAGGCAAGCTCGCGCGCCCCCATGCCTATGTAGAGCGCCTCTGACGCCCCGACCGTGAAGGCCTCGCGGTCGATAACGACCCTCGCGGGGCCGCCGATATTGATGATTCCCATCTCCCGGCGCTGGAGAAAAAAATCGACACCATAGGCGCGTCCGATCCCCTCCGGCAGCCCGACCTCGCTCGCAAGGGGCAGGACCCCGCCTATGACGATCCGGTCGATGTGGCTGTAAGTCATAGTCAACTCGCCAGGCCGGAACACCTCCTCGATCAGAAATTGGCTGCGCAAGCCCTGCGTATCGAGCGTTCTTGCATGGGCGCTGTGTATGGCCTGACGGACATCCATGAGACGGCTCCTATGGTGGGCCCGGCGGCATCGCGCAGCGCGCCGTCGCCCGCTTTGTCGATGACGGTATGCTGTTCAGGTCCCGAGATGGGGAAGTGCTTCGCCATCCTCTCCAGGTAGTCCTCGCGCGGCGGGGCGAAGATATCGATACCTGTCCGACCCACCTGCGAATAATATGATAACCTGACAAGAAAGTCTATGGGGTACCGAAAAGGGACGTCGCGAGATGCGCTTCGAACGGGCACTCCGACCCTGCCCATTGCAGAATCCTGGCGCCGCTCGAAATCCAACGTGGGTCTGCAAGACGAGGCGCAGTGGGTTTCGCTTTCCGCGCGTAACTTCTGTGAAGTCCAGGGTATTGTAGCTAGCCGGCCACAAGTCGGCTCTGATTGTGTGGCGCGGCATAGCGTGGAATAAGCAGCGCGACCAAATAAGCGGCGTGACATCGAATCCATTTCCTGATCAAGTAACAGGCGGCAACATATGGTTAATCGCTCGTCTCGATCCCTCATGACACGTGTCCAAACTCCTCCTCGTTTCACGACACCAAGTCGCCCGGCTCAATTGGCTGAATGGTTTGCCGGCGAGATTCGCTCTGGCCGCCTCGCGAGCGGCGAGAAGCTGCCGACCGAGCAGGAGTTGAACGCCCGATTCGGCGTCAGCCGGACCGTGATTCGGGAAGCCATGGCCTCACTGCGTTCCGAAGGGCTCGTCGTCAGCCGTCAAGGCTCTGGCGTCTTCGTGGCGGACCATCGGGCGAGTCCGACATTCCGCATTATTTCGGATGCGGCACGCTCGCTGACCGACATCGAGAATGTCCTCCAGCTTCGACTCGCCGTTGAACTCGAGGCGGCGGCCGTCGCTGCCGAGAAGCGCAGCGATGAGGACCTTGCGAAAATGCGGCGGTGTCTCAACTCGATCGATGTGTCCATATCCGCGGGCGACGCGGGAATCGAGGCCGATTTCGATTTTCACTGCGCAATTTCGGCTGCGACGGGCAATCCGTATTTTGAACGACTGATGCATTCTTTCGGACCGGCCATCATTCCGCCGCGATCGATACGTCCCCAGTCGGAGACCGCAGAAGACCGACAGATTTACCTTGAGCAGATCCAGGCGGAGCACCGGCAAATCTACCAGGCAATCGAACGACGCAATGCCGAAACTGTGCGCTTCGTCATGCGCGAACATCTGGAGGGAAGCCGGGAGCGCCACCGTAAGACGTTCTACAATGGATTGGAAACCAAGTAGGATCTTCCACTGCCCCAGCACACGAACGTGCGGGCCTCCTATTGGCGTATCCGTTGACGAGCGGGGTGCGACGGAGACGTAGAACCCGGTCATCATTGTTATGGGTCTATCGAAAATAACTGGCAGCAAACTATTTTTTCATACTGGCTGCATTCCACTTGACCTGAGCAGAACGTAAGTTCGGGCGAGCTGGGCTCTGTCGGGATTTCGCCCTGGACGTCGATTCTCGGCCAATTCGTCCCCAGGAAGCGTGTGGCGTTGCGTTTCGAACACGACCGATTTTCGCCCGCAGCGACGCGGATCGCATGGGGGCCCCGCCGGCGAACTGCTCGCCATTCGGCGACGAAGTCGGCCAAGTTCCGTCAAATCGGGCTTTTGGCCTCTTGTGCGGGCGCCGGCCTTGACAAGTTGTCGTGTTACAATATAAGTTCGCGCAATGTTCTGATAGCCGACGCCCAATAGGGCGCGGACAGACCAAGAGACTCGACGAGGGAGGTCACAATGGAAAAAGGCGTTCCAACTCAGGCCGGCTTAGTGAAGGCCGCCAGGGGAATTAGCCGGCGCAGCGCTTTGAGAGCCGCCGCGCTTAGCTTGGCCGGGACTGGATTCGGCGGGGGGATAGGTACGGCCCTGGCGCAGAACGCCACCGAAGGCTTGCCAAAGAAACCGTTCAAGTTCTTCTTTGTCTGCCACGTGACCCTCGATCAGTTCTTTACGCCTACGAGATACGGCATCCAGGACGCGTGCGCCGCTTACGGCTGTCAGTACCAATGGACCGGATCGGAGAAGAACGTCGTTTCCGAGATGGTCAACGCAATGCAGACCGCTATCGCGGAAAATGCGGACGGCATCGCCGTCTGCCTCGTTGATCCCAAGGCGTTCGATGCGCCGACGGCGGAAGCAATCGCCGCCGGCATTCCGGTCATCGCCTTCAATGCTGACGTGCCGGCCGGCAGCCCCAACAAGCGATTGGCCTATGTCGGGCAACCGCTCTTCCAGTCTGGTTATAACGCTTGCGCCAAATGGCTGGAGTTGATCCCGAAGGGAAGCCACGTCATGCTGGAGATAGGCGTTCCCGGTTCGCTCAACACCCAGCCCCGTCTCGACGGTTGCATCCAGTACATCAAGGAGCATGGCAACCCGGTCACCTACGATATTGTCAACGCTGGACCTGACCCGGCTTCGGAAATATCGAGGATCGAAAGCTATTACCTCAGCCACAAGGATGTGAAGGGCCTGTTCGGGACCGGCGGCTCTGACACCTACGCCTGTGGCTTCGTGTCGGCCAAGTACGGTCTTGCGAAGGCGGGGGTCGCGGTTGCGGGATTCGATCTCTTCCCGCAGACCCTGGGCTTTATCAAGAGTGGGGACGTCAACTTCACGGTCGATCAGCAAGCGTATTTGCAAGGGTTCCTGCCTGTCCAGCAGATGTACCTGTGGCACCTTTCCGGGGGCCTTCTCGGTCCGGCGGATACGGATACAAGCCACGCCTACGTGACGAAGGACAATATCGACCTGTATCTTGGAAAGAGCCGCTTTATCGGCACATCCGCGGTCGAGCCAACCTGAAATTGCTGTTTGGGCGACTCTTGTCCGCGCCCCTGCATAGCCGACCGGGAAAATGCCGCGGCGCGCCACCAGAAGTGGCGCGCCGGGTTCGGGAGGCGCGACATTGGAGTGGCCTTCCAATGTCGCGAAGCCGGGTGGATTGCCGATGAGTCTGAAGCTGGATCCCACGACAGAACACTCACGTCCGACGATCGGACCCCGTTCGACCTCGACGCGCAAGACCGACGTCAAGCTACCTGCCAAGATATGGGAGGGGTTGCTGTTCGTTCTCTCGCGCTACCGCGAGGCCAGTATCGCTGCCGTCGCGGTCGCTTTGGTTGTGTACTTCCAGATTGGCAGCCACGGGCAGTTCCTCGAAACGCAATTCCTGGGCGTCGTCTTCCGCGATACCGGCCGCCTGGGCATCATCGCCGTCGCCCAAGCCATGCTGATGATCACCGGCGAGATCGATCTTTCGGTCGGAAGCACTTTTGCGCTCGCTCCCTATGCGATGGCTCTTCTGTCGATCTCCTGGGGCGTTCCACTGGCCCTCGGCGCGGTCGCGGGGGTGGCGCTCTGCGTGCTGGTTGGCGTGGTCAACGGGCTCATCACCGTCCGCTTCCGCGTTCCCTCTCTGATCACTACGGTGGGCACACTTTTCTTTGTGCAAGGCATTGTTGTTTCTATTTACAATAGTCAGCCAATAATGACGCCGGTGGAAGAGCCATTCAACGAATTATTTGGCGAAAGCCTTTACAACCCACGAGCGGACGCGCTTTTGTCATGGCATAGTCTATCGTCATTTTCACCCGTACTGTGGGCTATTTTGATCGTCGCGGTGATGACGGTGGTGTTGAACCGAACAACATTTGGCTTGCACACCATCGCCACGGGGAGCAACCCCATCGGGGCGCGGGAGATCGGCGTCCGCACTGATCGGATCAAGATCTGCAACTTCATGATTTCCGGCGGGCTCGCCGGGTTTGCCGGCATCATCAATACCTTGCAGTTTTCGTCCGCCGATCCTGCCGCCGGCGCGGGCTTTCTCAATCTCGAGGCGATCGCGGCGGCGGTCATTGGGGGCACCTCGCTGCTCGGCGGTTCCGGCACGGCCATCGGCGCTTTGATCGGAGCGTTCGTGGTGTCCACGCTCAACAACGGCCTGGTTATGATCGGCGCCCAGGCCACGGTTTCAGACATCTTCCTGGGGGCAGGAATTCTCGCCGCGATGATCCTGAACGTCCAGGTCGACCGGCTTCGCGTCCGGAGGCGAAAATGAACCCGGAAGGCAGCGCTAACCTCGATCGAAGCGTTCCCGTTCTCGATCCGGACTCCCCCGTCATCCTCGAAATGCGCAACATCAGCAAGACCTTTGGGGCGGTCACCGCGCTTATCGACGCGAGCATCAAGTTGCATCGCGGCGAAGTGCTGGCGCTGGTCGGGGATAACGGCGCGGGCAAGTCGACCCTGATCAAGATTCTCTCAGGGTTTCACCGACCCGACGCCGGCGCAATTCTTTTAAATGGCCAAGAGGTGCGTTTCGACTCGCCGCGCGCTGCTCGGGCCCACGGCATCGAGACGGTTTACCAGGATCTCGCATTGATCGGCGACCTCAGTATCTTTCACAACATGTTTCTTGGGCGCGAATACCACAAGCGCATACTTGGACTGAAATTGCTCGATAACGAAAAGATGCGTAATCTTGCGGTAAAATATCTGGAAACAATGGCGATATCGATCCCGAGCGTGGAGAGCACGGTCGACCTGCTGTCAGGCGGACAGCGTCAATGCGTCGCCGTCGCCCGGTCCATTTACGCGTCGCCGACCATATTGGTCCTCGACGAGCCGCTGGCCGCGCTGGGTGTGCGCGAGGGCGGCCAGGTGCTTGGCCTGATCCAGAATCTTCGCCGTCAGCGCCGCGTCTCAACCATTCTCATCGTTCATAACTACAATCAGGTCTTCGAAGTGTGCGACCGCATAAACTTCCTGCATTCCGGCGCGATTGTGCTCGATGCCTCCACGACCGAGACCAGCGAGGAAGAACTGATCCACATCGTCAAGTCGGGTCTGGAGCGAAACGCGCCTGCCGCCGCAGAGGCCGGCGCGGGGCCCGGTCCGGCATGACCTCTTGCCCGCATCGCGCGGCGGACGCTGCGCCTACCCTCGGCAGTGCCGAAAAGCGCGCGGGCTGTCCGCTTGCAGACTCGAGGAGTGAAGCGCATGGCTGACAAAGAGTCGTCATCGTTGCCGGTCCGCCGGCTAGGCAAGACCGATATGAACATCACGCGCCTGGGATTGGGCACCTGGGCGATTGGCGGACCGAACTGGGCGTTTGGCTGGGGGCCGCAGGATGACGAGGTGTCGCTGGCGACCATTCGCCGTGCGCTCGATCTCGGCCTGAACTGGATCGATACCGCCCCCGTGTACGGCGTCGGTCATGCCGAGGAGGTTGTGGGTCGAGCCCTCCGCGACATTCCGCTCGCCGACCGCCCCTATGTGTTCACCAAGGTTTCGCTCGTCTGGGACGAGAGTGATCATAGTATTCCGCCTCGGCGCGTTGGGACTCCCGCAAGCATTCGGCGTGAGGTGGAGGCGTCGCTGCGTCGGCTCCAGTTGGAGCGGCTCGACTTGTACCAGATGCACTGGCCGGCCGACGACACGCCGCTCGAAGTCTACTGGCAGACGCTGCTGGACCTGAAACGCGAAGGCAAGGTTCGCGCAGTCGGCTTGTCGAACCACAATGTCGCGCAGCTCGAAGCCGCCGAGCGGCTAGGCCATGTCGATACGCTGCAGCCGCCGTTCTCGGCCATCCGCCGCGAGGTCGCCGCGGCTGAGTTGCCATGGTGCGCTGCGCACGACACGGGTGTGATTTGCTACAGCGTTTTGCAAAGTGGATTGCTTACCGGGTCATTTGCGCTCTCCAAGCTGCCGGACAACGACTGGCGCGCGCGCGGTCCCGACTACAATGTCGGCGCCGGAGCGGAATTCGCCGGCGAACCCTTGCGTCAAAACTTGGCGCTGGCCGAAGCGCTGAAGGCGGTCGCCGAGCGGCACGGCGTCACCACCCCTGCTGTCGCGACGGCGTGGACGCTGGCTTGGCCCGGCGTGACCGCGGCGATCATGGGTTGCCGGAGCCCCGGAGAGGTGGACGGCTGTTTGCCAGCCGCGACCCTGGAGTTGAGCGAAGCGGATCTGAAAGATATTGCCGACGCGATCGCCATGACGGGGGCCGGCGCCGGCCCCTCGCTGCCGCCGGGCCATGGCTGAATGATCCCGCCGTCCGGCCCCGTCTGGCTGGGTAGGAATTGTGGCCGTGTCCGGCGTTAGCGCGCCGGCGGTCTCCACGTCGCCACGGAAAACTATGGAACGCGCGCCAGCGCCCAAGGAGCTTGACGCAAATGCAATCCAATCTTTTCGGCCACATGCCCGACGGAACGGCGGTCCACGCCTTTTGTCTGCGCAGCTCCACCGGGCTCAGCGCGACCATCGCGGAATATGGCGCGCGGATTACAGACCTGGTGGTGCCGGTGGAGGGCGGCGCCCGCAACGTGACGCTGGGGTTCGATCGACTGGAGCCCTATCTGAGCGATAGCAGGCATCTGGGCGCCGTAGCTGGCCGCTACGCCAACCGCATCGGCGGCGCAAGCTTCGTCCTCGACGGGCGCGAGTATCGACTGCCGGCCAACGACGGCCGCAACACCCTGCATGGCGGGTCGCGCGGCTTCGCCTATCTGGTGTGGCGGGCGGAGCCTGACGGCGAGACGCTGGGGCTGACGCTGCACAGTCCAAACGGTGACCAGGGATTTCCTGGCGCGCTGGATGTGGTGGTGGACTACCGGCTCGACGGGGACGCGCTGGTGATCGATTACGCCGCCACGACCGACTGGCCGACGGTGCTGAACCTGACCAACCACGCTTATTTCAATCTATCTGGCGAACCCACGGTGCTTGAGCATGTGCTGCAGATTCCCTCGTCCCGCATCACGGCGCTGGATGCCGAGTTGATCCCTACCGGCGAGATCCGCGACATCGCCGGCACGCCGCTGGACTTCCGGACGGCGACCGCCATTGGCGCGCGTATCGACGAAGCCAACGACCAGTTGCAGTACGCCGGCGGCTACGACCTGAATTACGTGCTGGCCGACGCGCCCCGCGCCGCCCCGGCGCTGGCCGCGACGCTCTCGGCAGGTGGTCTTGTCATGACGATGCTGACCACCGAGCCGGGACTGCAATTCTACAGCGGCAATTTCCTCACCGGCGCTCCGTTCGCGCGGCGCAGCGCCGTATGCCTGCAGGGGCAGCACTTCACAGACAGCGTGAACCATCCTGCCTTTCCCACCACCATCCTGCGCCCCGGAGAACGGTTCGCATCGCGCACTGTGTACCGCTTCGCCTCGCAGACGCCGTAACATGGGCGAACCACGAACGAAGGCCTTGGCGCCGAGCCGCCAGCGCAGGCGATTTTCGACGCCCCAATGGGAGCGGACGACGTCGTCAAGGCCGACGGCGGAAGCGATCGCCGTGCCTATGAGGTCGCGGTCATGATGGCGCTGCGCGAACGGCCGCAATCGGGCGACGTCGGGGTCGACGGCAGCCGCGCCTTGCGCGCCTTCAACGACTTCTGCAGCCGCGCGACGCGTTCGAGAAGCGGCGCAAGTCGGACGAGTTGGGCCTTGCCGTTCCCCATCGTCACGAGGACTGGCGCGACGACAAGACCAGCCGTCTGGAGGCTCGGCTTCGCGAAGTCGACGCGCTCGCCGCCGTCCATTTCGGTCGCGCCGTCGACGAGCTGCGCTCGACCTTCTCATCCCCGTCGGCATCGACCCCGACGCAGTCGAACCTTTGTTCGAGTCGGCCGCCGAGACGATGCGTGCGACGCTCGAAAGCATCGACGATGAGTATGGAAACGTCGAAAGCTTCCTCCTTGAAGCAGCCGCGCTTCCACCTGAGGCCTTCGACGCCCTTCGCGCAAATTTGATTGAAGCAGAATCGATATTGTGACAATCGCGCGAGGCGATGCCGAAGGCGTTAAGGCGCGCGTCCGTAGAGAGCCGCTCGATCGCTCGCGTAGGGCGCGTACGAGTCCTTCAGGCTGGCAAGATTGAGCAGCATGATGGCCACAACGCGATCGGAACCCAGGCGCACGACGGACGTGCGCACCCACAGGCTTTCGGTGCGGCGACTGGCGCTCATCGCGACGACTTCGCGCTCGAGCTCATAGTCCTCCGCGACGAAGAGGGGTCCCTCGACAACCCGGATCTCCTGATCGGCGAAGAGTCCCACGGCGGGTCCCCGCACCGGAAAGCCGTCATCGTGCGCTGTGGACTGGAAAAGGACGCTGAGCATCTCGATGGGAATGGCTGCCCTGCCCCATTTGCTTTCGTGCGCCCTCTCCGGGTCGTAGAGCCAGGAAGGCTCGGTGATGGCGGCGAGCTTGTTTCGCAGGGAGAATGGGTAGAGCGCGCCCATGGTCTGGTCCATACTCATACGCACGCGCTGGCGCGCGGACTTCATGCCGACCCGGACGTCGGCGAGAATGACCGGGTCCCGAAGCGGAGGCAGCCCTTCTGCGAGACGTCTTTCCAGCGCCGTCGGGCCCTCGGCTCCAGCGACGGACGCTGTGCCTCGCAGAATCTCGGCGCCGTCGCGCTTGATCATCCGGATCTCCGCCTCGCGCGCGCCCGGCGGCGGCTTCACGATGACCGCCTGCACCTCTTCGCCCTCGACGGCGGCGTTGCGGTAATGCGCCGATAGGCACCCCGTTTCGAACCACGCGTCGCCCCAGAGCCGTTCGCCAAGCGGCGCGAACTGGCTAAAGTGAGTTGGCCCTTCGATCGTCCCGCCCTTGAAGCCGAGCCGTCGCGCGGTCGCGTCGTCGTGGATCGAGACGTGGTCGTCGTAGACCTGATCAGCCAGCATCTGTCGCGGGCTGCGCCACGGACCGATCAGATTGTCGCCATCGTCGAGGATTTCCGTTTCGAACGCTCTTCGCAACATGGGGATCCTTAAAGCAGGCCGGGATAGGCGCCGCCGTCGATCAGAAGGTTTTGACCGATGATGTAGCTCGCTTGCGCCGAGCAAAGGAAAGCGCAGGCGGCGCCGAACTCCTCCGGTCGTCCGAAGCGGCGGGTCGGATTGGCGGCGCGTATCTCCTCCGTCACCACACCGACTTCGCGCGCCGACCCCTTCGCCAGCGCTTCGAGGTTGGCCTTCAGGCGGTCGGTTTCAAACGTGCCGGGCAGCAGATTGTTGATCGTCACGTTGTGCTCGGCGACAGAGCGTGAAAGTCCGGCCACGAAGCCCGTAAGCCCGGCGCGGGCGCCGTTGGAGAGGCCCAAAAAGACGAGCGGCGCCTTGACCGCATGCGAAGTGATGTTGACCACGCGCCCGAACCGTCGCCCGATCATACCGTCGATCGTCGCCTTGATGAGTTCAATCGGCGCGAGCATGTTGGCGTCAATCGCTTTGATCCAGTCTTCGCGACCGAACTTGCGGAAGTCGCCAGCCGGAGGGCCGCCTGCATTGTTGACGAGAATGTCCGGAGAGGGACAAGCGTCGAGCAGTCTGCGTCGCCCCTCCTCCGTCGTGACGTCTGCCGCGACTGCCGTCACTTTCGCCCCGGTTTTCGATCGGATCTCGGCCGCGGCCGTTGCCAAAGGCTCCGGGCGGCGGGCGGCGATCACGAGATCGACGCCTTCCCCGCCCAACGCCATCGCGCAAGCCTTGCCGAGACCGAGGCTTGCCGCGCAAACGATCGCGGTTCGCCCGCGCAGTCCGAAGTCCATCTCTCAATTTCCCTCAGCGTTCGGCAGCGCCATGCCGGCGGGCTTTGCGCCCCACATGCAGAAGCTCGTCGGCTCGAAGCCGAATTGCCGCGGTCGATGCAAGGCTTCGTCGGCGATCTCGTCCACGCCGACCGAGTATTCGAATACGATGCCGTCCGGCCCCCTGAAATAGAGGAATCGCGCCCCGGAAGTCGGGTGGCGCCCTGGACCGAAGACGATCGGCACGCGCTTCTCGTTCAGCAGATAATAGGAGCGCATAACGTCGTCGTTGCTCGCGACCTGGTGGTTGATGTGCTGCACCCCGGCCTTCGGAGCGCGCACAAGCGCGATCGTGTGATGGATCGCGTTGACCCGCATCAGCGGAATGTCGCCGATCCGGTCGCTGACCCTTGCATTGCAGACCTCAGTCCAGAAGATCTCGTCACGCGCCGGATCGGTCGAGTTGAGACCGACGTGGTTGAACCCGGTGACGCCGCAGTCGCGCGAAGGAAAGTACCGTTTCCCGCTGCGCTCCGGACGCACCGCGAGTTCGATGCGGTTCCCGCTCGGGTCGTCAAATGCGATGAACGCCTTGGACTTGCGCTGCGCCGACTCCGACGCCGTTCCGACCGCAACATGGCGGCTCAGCTTTTCCAGAGCTGCGGCGGCGGCCTCGAGGCTCCGCTCGTCGTCGACCTCGAATCCGACAACCTGCGAGGCCGGATCGCCCTCGTTGTAGCAGAGCGTATGCGCCCGCTCGTCAGATCGCAGGTAAACTGCGCCCTTGCTGCGCTCGGCGACTTCCAGCCCGAGGACTTCGGTCGCGAAGGTTTCCGCAGAGGCGAGGTCGGACGCGCCAAGGCGAACGTAGCAAACGTCCCTGAGCTTGATCAACTTCGACTCCTTCATTCAAGCAAAAAGTTCGGGCGCGCCGTCGGCGCGGCTGCCCCACGCGCAAAGCGACTCTGCGGCAAGAGGAAATTGGCGCGGCGGGCGCGGCTTCTCCCCCCGACGAGCGGTCGCAGTCACATAAGCGTACATGAGTCCCTCGGGTCCTCGAAAATGAAGGAAGACCTGGTCCGAGGCGGGTTGACGTCCCGGGCCCTGCACGACCTTGATCTGGCGTTCAGAGAGGAAATACGAGCCTCGCATCACGTCGTCGAGCGTGGCGACTTCGAAGGCGACATAGAGCAGCCCTCGGGTTTGCGATGGGTAGAGCGCGATTCGATGGTGCGCCTCGTCGATCGCGAGATACGCGATGTCGCCAACATAGTCGCTGACATCGACGCCGAGCGTGCGCCAGAAGCGAAGATCTCCGCCGGGGTCCAGGGACCGCAAGCCAACGCCGAACAGCCCCCGTATGCCCGCGTCACGCCGACCGAAAAACCGCGCTGCGCTGTGCTCCGGGCGCAGGACGATCTCGATCGCGTTCCCGGTCGCATCGTGTGCGATCAGGGCTGCCTGGACGCGCCGCGCGCGAACCTCTTCGAGGCTCGCCCGTCTCACGGCAAAATTCGCGGCGTTCAAGCGAAATTCGCACGCGTCCAAGCTCGCATTGTCCCGCGCCTCGACACCCAGACCCGGCTCGATCGCCTGCGCCAAGACGAGCGAGCGCGATCTGTCGTCCGCGCGCAACGCAACCTCATCGCCCTCGTCGCCCGCGCGCTGAAGACCGACAATCTCTTCGGCGAAGCGCGCGCTGGCGAGCGGATCCGGCGTGGCGATCCGCGCGTAGGCGACTGCGACAAGGGTCTGTGGAGCGGCGTTCACTTGCGCAGGTTCCGCTTCGTCGTCGGGGTCGCCAGAAGGACTTCGACCATACGGCGCCACAGCGCAAACAGACGCATGAACCAGTCGTCGTCGTCCCACAGCGCGCGAATCGCCATTCCGCGCACGAGACCCATCGTCAGCGCGACAAGGTCGCCGGCAAGTGGCGACGGCACCCCGCGCGCCGCAAGCGCCGTCCTCCACGCCGCTTCAACAGGAAGCCGCGCCCTGCGCGAGACGTCAAGGATCTGCTTCCGCGCCATTTTGTCGGTGGAAGTCGAGAGGACGATGTCGAGCGCAACCTTGAAATGTTCGTTGAAAAAGAAGTCGCGTGCGTCATCGATGACCGCGGCGATAAGGTCGTCTGTTGGATCAATCGCCCCGGCGCGCGCTCGGCTTATCGCGCCGGCCGCTTCGAACACATGCGCGAGCGTCGCAACGACGAGCGCGCCCTTGGTCGGAAACTGGTGCAGCATCGCGCCTCGGGAAACGCCCGCGGCGTCAGCCACGTCGGCGGTGCGCAACTTGGCGTAGCCGCGGGAACTGATGAGCCCCGCCGCCGCGGTGACAATGCGGAGCCGTGTTTCCGAACTGCGCTCGGCCTGCGTGCGCCGCACGCGTCCATCGGTCCTTTCCGGTGGAGCGATTGGCCTCAATTCGGCGCGTGCGATTGTCGATGAAGTGGAACTCATCCTAGCACCTAAAGCATCGTGCTGCCGCCGTTGACGCTGATAACCTGGCCAGTCACGAACGCCGCTTCTTCTGAGGCGAGATAGCTGACCATGGAGGCGACCTCCTCCATCTCCGCAGGGCGCCCAAGCGGAATGACGCCGACGAATTTTGCTGCCAGCGTGGGATTGGACTCGACCACGGCCTGCATCTGCGGCGTATTCACCGCGCAGGGCGCGACGGTGTTGACTGTGACGCCGTGACCCGCCAGTTCGCGCGCCATGCCCGTCGTCAGCCCATGCACGCCGCCCTTCGCGGCGTTGTAAGCCGCGTGATCCCAGAGACCATTGCGTACGGAATCGGCGCCAATGTTGATGATGCGGCCGAAGCCCGCGGCCCGCATCTTCGGCGCTGCACGCCAGGAACACCAGATCGCCGTCCACAGATTGCGGTCGATGGTCTCCTTGAGCGTCTCGGGCGTATGTTCGAGAAACGGTCGGATGACGCCGCCGCCGGCATTGTTGACGAGGATGTCGATCCGTCCGAACGCCGAGACTGAACGGTCGATCGCCGCCGTCGCAGCGGGCTCGAGCGCCAGATTGCCGGCGACGGTCTCGACCGCAAGCCCATAGACGCTTGTGAGGCGCGCGGCCGCGGTTTCGAGCCCGGAGGCGTCCAGGTCCGCAAGGACAAGCCTGGCTCCGTCGCGCGCCAGACGCTCGGCGATCGCAAAGCCTATCCCCTTCGCCGCGCCGGTGACCACGGCGGCCCGGTCGGGATGCCGCAGGGTCTCACTCACAGGACGATGCTCACGCGGCCCTGCGGGCGGAGCCCTTCGGTGTCGAGCAAGCAGCGCTTCTCGCGAATGCGGAAAGACCCGTTGCTCGGAACGAGCCGATAACGATGACTGCCGAAATACGTGTCCGTCACGCCATCCTTGGTGCGGTAGATGAGGAATGCGGCGCTGACCGTGAGGTCGGTCTCGCCGCGTTCGCGAATGCGCACGTTTGAGACGAAATGCCGCGTGCGGGAATGCGGGAACTCGGCGTGAGCGGTCCGCTTCATCAGGCGCTTGACGCGCTCGCTCAGGCGAAACCGGTCGTCGGCGACATAGAAGAGGCTCGTGTCGGGTGAAGCGTCCGCCGGCAAGTCGGTCGCCGGGACGGAATAAGTCGCGTCCTCGGTAAAGAGTTCGAGCCATTCGGGCAGGCGCCACTCGTCGAGAAGATCCGCTTCCAGGAAAAGGAAGTCTTCAACCTCCGCGCGGGTGATCGTGTTCATGGTTGAGACGGTCATGCTTCCGCCCCGAACACGCGGCGGTTCCACTCCGTCCAGAACGCGCGCATTTGCAGTTCGTCGTCATAGGCCGGGATCTCTTTCCCCATGCCCTTCGAGATGTCGTTCCATTTGGCGTCGGCGGAATTGCGAAAACCCTTCTGGCACTGTTCAAGCGCCTCGACGTCGTCGGGCGTGGCGAAGCCGCCGGGGCCGAGGAATTCCAGGAAGTTGAAAAGACGGTACTTGCGCGCCCAGGCGCTTTCTTCCGACGGGGCGAGCGCCCAGGCGCTGATCGCCATGAAGTCGGGCTCGACCGGATAGTAGGCGCGGACCGTCACCGCCATGATGTCGTTGATGACCAGATTGGGGAACACGAACAGGTTTCGGTTGTAATCGGCGATCCGGGCGGCGCGCGCTTCGCCGAAGCGCTCGACCAGACCGGCCCTGAGACGCGCAATTTCCGCTTTGCCGTCTTCGCCCCAGGCTGGAATCCATTGCGCGACGGGGCGCCCCCAGGGCGCACGATATTCGAGCACGGCATGCCCGTGCCCGAGCGCGCGCGCCTGCCCGTTAATCGCGATCGGCGCCAGCCCGCCGGTCGTGTTCTTGAGATAGTCGAAGTAGGTCGCGTGGGTCGTGGCGGCGTGATAGCCGTCGATGGAGTTCTCAGTCAGCAGCTTCCAGTTGGCGCGGATCGAATATTCCTGCGAGCCGCTGACGATGCGCATCTCCTCGGTCGATTGGTCGCAGATGACGTCGAGATATTCCTTCACCGCGCAAAGGTAATCGACGAGACTCTCTGCGTCAGGGTCGAAGCTGACGAAATGCAGCCCGCGGTAGTGCTCGTGGCGCGGAACCGGCGCCATGCTCGATCCGGGGCGCTCCTTGAAATCTTCCGGATAGGAGTCCTTGCCGGGGAAGCTGCGCAGCTTGCCATCGAGCCCAAACACCCACCCGTGATAAAAGCACTGGAACGCCTTGGCGTTCCCATGCTTCTCGCGGCAGACCTGTGCGCCCCTGTGCGGGCAGGTGTTCAACAGCGCGGAAAAGGTCTCGGCGCCGCTGCGCGCGAACAGGATGCTGCGTCCGCCGACCTGACGGGTCAGAAAATCGCCAGGCTGCGGCAACTCGGAACTGTGCCCGAGATAGAGCCAGCACTTGTCGAAAATCTCGCGGCGTTCGGTCTCGAGGATGGCGGGATCGACAAAAGTCCGCCGCGAGACGCGGAAGACACGGCGCTCCTCGTCGACCTCCAGAGCCGTGTTCAGTTTGGCCGCCACGCCCATGGAAGGGCTCCTCCCTGCCGTCCGCGGACTTCAATCCGTCTCGGCTGCTGAACATAGAAACAGTCCGGACGGCTTGTAAAGCGATTAGTGAGCATGCTAACGAATATTTGCAGGGCGCGATCGCGACGCCTTCAGGGAGAGACGCTTGGCCGGCGCCATCGACGCCCACACCCATTTCGTGCCGCGCGCCACCCCGTCAGCAAAAGGACGCGACCCGCGCTGGCCTTCGATCGAACACACGCACGCCGGCGCCGCCGCTGTGACGATTGGCGGGAAAGTTTTCCGCGCCATCGATTCGCGCAGTTGGGACGCCGATCGGCGTACCGAGGACATGGCGGCGGAGGGCATTGCGACCCAGGTTGTCTCGCCGATGCCGGAGCTCCTCTCCTATTGGTTTCCCGCGGAGGACGGGCGCGACTTCGCCGATCACATCAACGGCGCCATCGCTGAACTTTGCACGAGCCGTCCCGGACGCTTCGTCGGCCTGGGCATGGTTCCGCTGCAGGACCCGGCGCTCGCTGCGCGGAAGCTTCAAAGCGTCAGGGCGTGTGGACTCCGCGGCGTCGAGATCGGCACCCATATTGACGGCGTCCCACTTGGCGATTCCCGATTCAACGAGTTCTACGCCGAGGCCGAGGCGACCGGCCTTTGCCTTCTGGTGCATCCGCTACACCCCGCCGGACTCGAGCGGATCGCCGGCCGCCCGCCGCTTGCCGCTGTCGCGGCCTTTCCGCTCGAGACTGCGCTTGCCGCGACCGCCCTTCTGACGCACGGCGTGACCGAACGCTTCCCACGCCTGCGCATCCTGCTGAGCCATGGCGGCGGAGCTCTGCCGTGGATCCTGCCGCGAATGTCCGCGACCCGCGCGCTCGACCCGACCCTCGCAAACTTGTTTCCGAACGATCCGCGCGAAATGGCGCGCCGGTTCTATTTCGACTCCATCCTCTACGAGGATGCGGCGTTGCGATACCTGGCGGACGCGGTTGGAACGGAGGCGATCGTGGTCGGATCGGATTATCCCTTCACCATCAGGCAAAGCCGCCCCTCAGCTTTCGCCGAGCGCGCGCTCGGGGTCGATGAAACGGTGTTGCGAGCCAATGCCGAGCGTTGGCTCGGTCAGCGGATCGTCGCATGACGCCTTGCTACGTCCACCGGCAAGGGTGTTCGTTGGGTCCGCTCCCGCCGCGCACCCCCGCTCGGCCCGACCCGCAAGTCCCGCGCGAAGCCAATCTGGGTCCCGCGCGGTGGGGCAAGATCGGCGCCTTCTATTTCTACGTCCAAGGCTCGAAAGACGATCCGGCCTTTGGCCTTTTCGACATCGAGATTTCGCTACAGCGCCTGTCCGGGAGCAAGGCTCGCCTCGAAATCTATGCGATTGGAGACGGTTACCAACAGGGCGGCGCATCGGGTTCTCTCCATCCTGTGACCATATCGGTGAGGGAGGGGCAGAGCGTCCTCTCGAGCTTCAACTGGACCTTTCCCGATATCCTGGATGGCCACGCTGACCCGCTCACGCACTCCCGCGACATTGATCTCGGCACGACCGAATGGGAGCGCGTCGACCGAATCGAGTTCGACTTGGCGAACGGATGAGTCCTTCGGAGTAGCCAAATGGAACGCCTACCGGTCGAGCTCGACGACAAATATCGGCTCGACGCCGAGAGGTTTTACCTGACCGGAACCCAGGCGCTGGTGCGGCTGCCCCTGATGCAGCGCGAGCGCGATCGCGCGGCCGGACTCAAGACGGCGGGTTTTATCTCCGGCTATCGCGGCTCGCCGCTTGGCAATTACGACAACGCGCTCTGGCGAGCGAAATCCGCTCTGGAGGCGCACGACATCGTGTTCTCGCCCGGCCTCAACGAGGACCTCGCAGCGACGTCGGTTTGGGGCAGCCAGCAGGTCGGATTGTTTCCAGGCGCGAAGGTCGATGGCGTGTTCGGGATCTGGTACGGCAAGGGACCCGGCGTCGATCGCTCCGCCGATGCGCTGAAGCACGCCAATTCCGCGGGGACGTCGCGGCATGGCGGCGTGCTGGCCGCTCGCCGGCGACGATCACGGCTGCCAATCCTCGACGCTTGCCCATCAGAGCGAGCAGATCTTCGCCGCTGCGATGATGCCGGTGATCAATCCGGCGAGCTTGCAGGATTATCTCGATCTCGGCCTTCTCGGCTTCGCGCTGTCGCGGTTTTCCGGCTGCTGGGTCGGCTTCAAGGCGATCTCGGAGACGGTCGAGAGCTCGGCGTCGTTTGCGGGCCGACCGTCGCGGGCCCGACATCGTGATCCCCGCCGATTTCGAGATGCCGCCGGGCGGCCTGTCCATCCGCTGGCCCGACCCGCCGCTCGAACAGGAGCGCCGGCTGCACGGGCCGAAGATGCGCGCCGTCGCCGCCTTCGCGCGCGCCAACGCCTTCGACCGGATCACGCTCGACAGCCCCACGCCGCGGCTCGGCATCGCTCGCGAGCGGCAAGGCCTATCTCGACCTGCGGCAGGCGCTCGAAGACCTCGGCATCGACGACGACGCTGCACGACGGCTGGGCCTGCGCATCTACAAGGTCGGGCTGGCCTGGCCGCTGGAGGAAGCGGGCGCGCGCCGTTTCGCCGAAGGGCTTGCAGGACATTCTCGTCGTCGAGGAAAAGCGCGGCTTCATCGAGGATCAACTCGTCCGCATCCTCTACAACATGGAGGCGTCGCGTCGCCCCTCGGTCGTCGGCAAGCGCGACGAACAGGGCGCGCCGCTTGTTGCCGAGCGAGGGCGAGCTCGACGCCAACCATGGTCGCCGCCGCGCTGATCGGCGCGATTGCGCAGGCTCGGGCATCATGCGCCGGCGCTGGAGCAACGGCTGGCGCGGCTCGAATTGCTCGAGCGCGCTGGCGCCTCCGCGCGCCGTCAAGACGCAGCGAACGCCCTACTTCTGCTCCGGCTGCCCGCACAACACCTCGACCAAGGTTCCCGAAGGCAGCCGCGCGATGGCCGGCATCGGCTGCCACGGCATGGCGATGTCCGTGCCGAGCCGTCGCACGGCCACGATCACCCACATGGGCGGCCGAAGGCGCCAACTGGATCGGTCAGGCGCCGTTCACGAACGAGCCGCACGTCTTCCAGAACATGGGCGACGGCACCTACACCCATTCCGGGTTGCTGGCGCTGCGCGCAGCAGCGGCGGCCGGCGTCAACATCACCTACAAGATCCTCTACAACGACGCGGTAGCGATGACCGGCGGGCAGCCGGCCGAGGGCGGGCTCACGGTCGGGCAGATCGCCCATCAAGTCGCGGCGGAGGGCGCGCGAAGAGTCGCGATCGTCTCCGACGAGCCTGACAAATATCCGCCGCACGGCTACTTTCCCGACGTCGCAACGGTCCACCACCGTCGTGATCTCGACGCCGTGCAGCGGGAACTTGCGCGAAATCGAGGGGCTTACGGTCCTCGATCTACGATCAGACCTGCGCCGCGGAAAAGCGTCGCAGGCGCAAGCGCGGCCTCTATCCCGATCCGCCGAAGCGCGTCTTCATCAACACGGCGGTCTGCGAAGGCTGCGGCGACTGCAGCGCCGCCTCGAACTGCGTCTCGATCCAGCCGGTCGAGACGGAGCTCGGCCGCAAGCGCCGAATCGACCAATCGAACTGCAACAAGGATTTTTCCTGCATCGAAGGGCTTCTGCCCGAGCTTCGTCACCGTTCACGGCGGCCGGCCTCGCCGGGCGACGACGGCGCAGCCGGGGTCGGAGATCGAGGGCGACGCGCTGCCCGCGCCGGCGCCGCTTCCATTGGAGCGGCCTTACAACATCCTGATCGCCGGCGTTGGCGGCACCGGCGTCATCACGATCGGCGCGCTGCTCGGCATGGCGGCGCATCTCGAAGGCAAAGGATGCTCGGCGCTCGACTTCACCGGCCTTTCGCAGAAGAACGGCGCCGTGCTCAGCCACGTGCGCATTGCCCCGCAGCCCGAGGACCTCGCCGCCGTCCGCATCGCCTCAGGCGCCGCGGATCTCCTGCTCGGCTTCGACCTCGTCGTCTCGGCGAGCGCCGCGGCGCTTTCGCGGCTTCAGGCCGGCTCGACGCGAGCCGTCGTCAACACGGACACTCTGCCGACAGCAGGCTTCGTCATCAATCCCGATGTCGATCTCGAGGCCGCCGCGTTGCGTCGAACGGTCGTCGATGCGGTCGGAGAGGATCGGTGCTTCGCGATGGACGCGACCGAGGCGGCGCGACGCCTGATGGGCGACGCGATCGGAGCGAACGCTTTCCTGCTTGGTTTCGCCTACCAGAAAGGCTTCGTGCCGCTCGCAGAAGGTTCGCTGTTGCGCGCGATCGAGATCAATGGCGCGGCGGTCGAGATGAACAAGTCTGCATTCTACTGGGGTCGCGCCGCTGCTCTCGATCCGCAAGCGTGTGCTTGCATCCGAAGGCGGCGTCGGCTCGCCACCCAGAAAGACGCTGGACGAGATCATCGCTTTTCGCGCGGAATATCTGATCAAGTATCAGAATCGCAGCTATTCGGATCGTTATCTCCGCGCCGTCGGGCGCGTCCGCGCCGCTGAGAATAAAGCCGCGGCCGGCTCCACGATCCTGACCGACGCCTTCGCGCGTTCGCTCTTCAAGTTGATGGCCTACAAGGACGAATATGAAGTCGCACGTCTCTACGCGGATCAGGCCTTTGCGCGCGAGATTGCGGATGCATTCGAGGGCGACTATCGCTTGAGCTACCATCTGGCGCCCCGATTCTATCGCGCATTGATTCTTCAACAGCGCGCCCACGCAAACTCGAATTCGGCGGCTGGATGGGCAAGGCGCTGGCCGGCCTGGCAAAACTGAGATTTCTGCGCGGCAGTCCTTTTGATCCATTCGGATATTCAGCGCACCGCAAACGAGAACGGCGTATGGTCTGGCACTACCAGACCGAAATTTTGGCGCGCTGCGAGACCCTCAATAAGGGGGAACTGCCGGACGTCACGCGGCTCGCCATGCTCCCGCAGAATGTAAGAGGATTCGGGCCCGTGAAGGACAAAAACATGGACGCCTTGTATGCAGAGTGGCGGGTGCTCCAAGCGCAGGCAACTGCCCCATGCGGATCGGAAATAAATCAAGTTTCATGATTTTGACGAGAGGCCGGGAAGCGCACGGAAGTGAGGTTTGTCCTTAAACATTCCGCCCAAGCGACTTGCCGGCCCCGATCAGCTTGCGCGCGCCTCGTTGGTTCAAAGTCCTTTCGCGCAGAATCGCTTCAAGAAATCGATGCCGGGCCTTGGCCCCGGCCCGCCGTCCCATGTCCGCAAGAACCCAGACCGCCCAGGGAACGCTTTCTCCACCTGCGCATTGATACATCTCTACGACGGCGGCCCCGATTCGCCTTCCAGCGGCGGCGGCGCGGCGTCAAAAAAAACGAATGCGCAGCGGAGATTAATCGTTCCCCGCCGCCAAAAGGCTGCAATTCTCCGTTTTTGTCAGTATCCTTAAGATCGCCGTTCCCTTGGCAATTCCGGCTGGTGCGCTTAAATGAGCGAAATCGACGGCGTCGGGGACGGGCCCAGCGGGGTTTCTCCGGCCGTCACGGGAAGACGATGAACGCAAACTATCGGAACTTCGCCCTCTGGGTGATCATATTCCTGCTGGTGCTGGCCTTGGTGACTCTGTTCCAGAGCCCGGGGCAGAAGGCGCCCTCGAGCGAGATCACCTTTAGCCAGCTTCTGACCGACGCCGACGCGGGCAATATTCGCGACGTCACCATCGCGGGGCCGGAGATCACCGGCCACATGAAGGACGGGCGTTCGTTCCAGACCTACGCGCCGAACGATCCGTCGCTGGTCCAGACCCTGTTCAAAAAGGACGTCACGATCACGGCGAAGCCGCCGTCGGACGGCAACAACTGGGTGCTCACGATCATATCGAGCGTCCTGCCGGTCCTCCTGTTCCTCGGCCTGTGGATCTACATGACCCGGCAAATGCAGGGCGGCGCCGGCAAGGCGATGGGCTTCGGAAAGTCCAAGGCGAAGCTTCTCACCGAGGCGTCGGGACGCGTCACCTTCGAGGACGTCGCCGGCGTCGACGAGGCGAAGGAAGATTTGCAGGAGATCGTCGAATTCCTGCGCGACCCGCAAAAGTTCCAGAAGCTCGGCGGCAGGATTCCGCGCGGCGTGCTGCTGGTCGGACCGCCCGGCACCGGCAAGACCCTGACCGCTCGCGCGGTCGCGGGCGAAGCCAACGTGCCGTTCTTCACCATTTCCGGTTCTGACTTCGTCGAGATGTTCGTCGGCGTTGGCGCGAGCCGCGTGCGCGACATGTTCGAGCAGGCCAAGAAGAACGCGCCCTGCATCATCTTCATAGACGAAATCGACGCGGTCGGCCGCCATCGCGGCGCGGGCCTGGGCGGCGGCAACGACGAGCGCGAGCAGACCCTGAACCAGCTCCTGGTCGAGATGGACGGCTTCGAGCAGAACGAAGGCATCATCATCATCGCCGCGACCAACCGGCCCGACGTGCTCGACCCGGCGCTGCTGCGTCCCGGCCGCTTCGACCGGCAGATCGTCATTTCCAATCCGGACTTCATCGGCCGCGAAAAGATCCTCAAGGTCCATGTGCGCAAGGTCCCGCTCGCTCCCGACGTCGACCTCAAGGTTGTCGCCCGCGGCACGCCCGGGTTCTCCGGCGCCGATCTCATGAACCTCGTCAACGAGGCGGCGCTGCTCGCGGCCCGCCGCGGCAAGCGGGTCGTCACCCGGGCGGAGTTCGAGGATTCGCGCGACAAGATCATGATGGGCGCCGAACGGCGGACCCTGATCATGACCGAGGAGGAGAAGCGCCTCACCGCCTATCACGAGGCGGGGCACGCGCTGGTTTCCCTCTCGATGCCGGCTTCGACGCCGATCCACAAGGCGACGATCATCCCGCGCGGTCGCGCGCTCGGCATGGTCCAGTCGCTGCCCGAGCGCGACCAGATCTCGCAGAGCTTCGAGCAGCTGATCGCCATGCTCGCCATGGCGATGGGCGGACGTGTCGCCGAGGAGCTGGTGTTCGGCAGGGAAAAGGTGACCTCGGGCGCCGCCGGCGACATCCAGCAGGTGACCAAGATCGCCCGCGCCATGGTCACTCGCCTCGGCTTTTCCGACAAGCTCGGCACGGTCATGTACGGCGAGAACCAGGACGAGGTGTTCCTCGGCTATTCGCTCGGCCGCCAGCAGAACATTTCCGAGGCGACCGCCGAGACGATCGACCAGGAGGTCCGGCGGCTGGTGCAGGAAGCGCACGACACCGCAACGCGGATTTTGACCGAGCGTCGCGCCGATCTCGAGGCGCTGGCCAACGGGCTGATGGAGTTCGAGACGCTGACCGGCGAAGAGATCATCGGCCTGATGCAGGGTATTCGGCCGGTCCGCGAATCGGCCGCCGTCGACCGCGAGCCGCCGTCGCCTCCGCGCGCCGCCGTGCCCTCGACCGGCAAGCCGCGTCCGCTTGGACCCGACGCCGGCGGCCTCGAGCCGCAGCCGCAGACCTGAGAGTGATCGCAGCGCCGATTCAACGCGGCGCCGCGCCACGACTTTCACAAGATTTATTGGAAGAATAACGAAGTCAAGGCCTTAGATAGACCCGTTAGATCACGTGATTTGCGGAATAAGGCAAAATGCGGCGGAGCCTGCGCTCCGCGGCCCCCGCGAATCGGAAAATGTGCGCAACGTCCTGAAATCGCAGCGAGCCTTTCCAAAACGCGGCAGCGTCGCTGCCCCGCGCGACCCGGATTGACGACGATCAAACCTCGTCGCCGCATCTGGCGTAAGCTCCTCGCAAATTCGGCCGATCGGACGGGCCCCCTGGGGCGGTCCGGGGGAGGGAAGATGAGCGAGAACAGGTTCGACGCCGTCGTCATCGGCTCCGGCCTCGGCGGCCTCACGGCGGCGGCGCTGCTCGCCAAGGCGGGGCGCAAGGTCTGCGTGATCGAGCGCAATCACAGCGTCGGCGGGGCGGCCTCGGCGTTCAAGAAGGGCGCGCTGACCATCGAACCGGCGCTGCACCAGACCGCCGATCCCCGCGACCCGACCGAGGTCAAGCACGCGATCCTGGCCGAGCTTGGCCTCCTCGATGAGATCGAATGGGTCCCGGTCCGGCCGTTCTATTCGATCAAAGGCGGGCTCGTCGGCGACCGGTTCGACATGCCCGTCGGCTTCGACGCCGCCCATCACGCGTTGAGCCAGCGGTTTCCTGCGAGCCGCGAAGGCTCGGCCCGATTCTTCGGCGCGATCGAGCAGATCCATGGCGTGGCGACCCAACTCAGGGAGGCCGGCGACCAACGGTCGCTTGGCAAGCTGGCGCGCGCTGCGTTTTCGCTCCGGCCGCTCGCCCGCGACTGGCGCGCCTCGGCCGGCGACATGCTCGAGCGGTTCTTCGGCGACGACGAGGCGGCCAAATGCGCCGCCGGCGGGACACTCGCCTATTACGCCGACGACGCTCGCAGCCTTGCGTGGCCGTTCTTCGCCGTCGCGCAGGCCCATTTCTTCAAGTCCGGCGGCGTTTTCATCAAGGGCGGGTCACGCGTGCTGTCGATGAAGCTCGCCAAAGTCGTGAGCAAGGCGGGCGGCTTGGTCCTGCTTGGCCGCGACGCGAGCAGCGTCGACGTCGATGCGTTGGACCGCGCGATCGTCGTGCGTCACGTCGACGCCAGGTCGAAGGGGGACGAGCAACGGATCGAGGCGAAGCAGGTCCTCGCCAATTGCGCGCCCCACGCGCTCGGCCGCATGCTGCCGGACGCCGAACGGGCAAAGTTCGAGGCCGCCTATGGCGGCAGGCTGCTGTCGATCTCGCTGTTCTCGGCGCATTTCGGCATCAGCCGTGCGCCCGCCGAACTCGGCCTCGACCGATACAGCCTCAGCGTCCTGCCCGAATGGGCGACCAGGCAGAGCGATCTCGCCGATAGCGCAGAACTCTTCGCCGCCGACCCCGGCAATCGGCTGCCCGTTTACGGGATTGCCAATTACGGCGCGATCGACAGCGGTCTCGCCGGCGACGGGCCGACGCTGGTGACGATCGTGGGCGCCGATCGCTTCGGCAACTGGTCGGGGCTGTCGCCGCAGGAGGAAAAGGATCGGCGCGAACGCTGGCTCGACGCCTTCCAGGCTGCGCTCGATCGCGACTATCCGGGCTTCAGCGCCGCGGTCGTCGAGCGCATGTTCCTGAACGCCCGCTCGATGGCGAATTTCATGAACACGCCGCACGGGGCCGTCTACGGCTTCGCGCCGCTGCCGTTCGAGCGCCCGATCTGGGCGGGAGTGCCCCGCTCGCCGAGAACGCCGCTGCCGGGCGTCTACCTCGCCTCGTCCTTCGCCGAGAGCGGCGGCTTCAGCGGCGCGATGAAGTCCGGAGCGGACGCGGCGCGGATCGCGATGCGCGAGAGCACGCGCTGAGCCAGGATCAGCCCGGCTCGCCGTCTTTTCGGAGGGCGCGCCCGTTCATCCAGACGCCGGCGACCTCGAGCGAGTCGGTGAGGTGAACGAGGTTTGCTTCGCACCCCGGCGCGAGCCGGCCGAGATGAGCGTCGAGGCCGAGGAGACGGGCCGGCGTCAGCGTCGCCATGGCGAGGGCGGAACCGAGCGGCAGGCCGAGTTCGGTCGCCGTGATCCGGACGGCGTCGATCAGCGTGATCGTCGCTCCTGCGAGCGTGCCGCTTTCGTCGACGAGCTTCCGCCCCACGCGCGTCATGACGCGACCCTGCAGTTCGAAGGAGTCCGGGCCGCCGGCGGCAGGCGGCATCGCGTCGGAAACGAGCGCGATCCCGGCCGCGCCCTTGGCCGTGATCGCGGCGCGGCAGGCTGCGGCATGGACGTGCTCGCCGTCCACGATCAGGCCGCACACGATGCGCGGGTCGGAGAGGACGGCGCCGACGACGCCGGGCGCCCGGGAATTCAGTTGGCTCATCGCGTTGAAGAGATGGGTCGCCGCGCGCGCGCCGGCGTCGAACACGGCCGTCGCCTCCTCCGTGGTCGCCTCCGAATGGCCAAGGGAGACGACGATCCCCGATTGCGCCAGACGAGCGACAAGCGGCAGCGGAACGGAGGCCGGCGCGAGCGTGACCACCATCGCTCCCGCGCGCGCCGCCATCAGCGCCTCGGCGTCGGCGTCGCGCATTGGCCGGATCCATTGCGGCGGGTGAATGCCCTTGCGGCGCGGATCGATGAACGGACCCTCAACATGGATCCCGAGCGCGCCGGGCACGAGGCCCCGAGCCTCGCGCGCCGCGGCGAGCGCGGCGGCCAGCACCGCGGGGGCGTCGGTGACGATGGTCGGCAAGAAGCCGGTGACGCCTTCGCGCCGGTGCGCGCGGGCTATCGCAACGATCCCCTCGACAGTCGGCTCGGCATTGAACAGCACGCCCCCCCCGCCGTTGATCTGCCAGTCGATCAGGCCGGGCGCGAGAATCCCGCTGCCGCAGTCGATCTCATCGCCGCCGCGCGGCCTCGCCCCGACGTCGACGATTGTGCGAATGAGGCCGTCTTCGACGACCAGCGCGTGGTCGTCAAAGAAACGCTCGCCGTCGAACAGGCGCGCGCCGAAGAATACCGTCATCGCAAGGCTTCCTTCCCGGTTGAGACGCGACCGCCGGCCAACAATATGGCGCCATCGGTCGCGTCATGCAGGGGACGCGTGAGGAGCTCGGCGATTTCCGGAGCGAAATAGGGGCGCAAGGCCTCGCCGACGCCGCCGACTAGCGCGACGCGGTCGGCCCCGAGAGCGAGCGCGCGCCGCGCCAGGGCGCCGATCGCCTGAGCGGCCGAGCCGACGATCGTCAGCGCGATTGCGTCGCCCCTAGCGGCGTGAGCGAACACGCGCGGGGCGAAGGCGCCGTAATCTCCGGGCCTCGCCGAACGCGCCCAACGGATGAGGGCGACGATGTCGCGGTCGAAATCGGCGAGAATGTCGCGAGTGAGGGCGCTTTGCGGCCCAAGGCCGTCGTGGGCGCGCGTTGCGGCGCGCAAGGCGTCGAGCCCGACATGAGCCCCCGAGCCGTCGTCGCCGAGCGCAAAGCCGCGTCCGCCGACGATGGTCTCGCGTCCCACGACGCGGGCGATCGCGGCGGATCCCGTTCCCGCGATCACCAGCCCGCCGTCCGCCCCAGCATGCGCGCCGATGCAGGCGGTCGAAGCGTCATTAGCCGCTGAGACGTGCGCATAGCCCGGAAAGGCCGCGACGATACGGCCGACGTCCTCGCCGTCGCTGACCCCCGCAAGACCGAAGCCGAGGGCGATCCGCGGCTGATCGACCGAAGCGAGCCCGGCCTTTTGTAGAACGTCGCCGACGACCGCGCGCAGGACCGCGACCGCCGCAGTGAAATCGACATGAACGTTGGCGGCGGCGCCGGACGCTTCGGCGACCGTACGGCCGCCGGTGTCCCGGACACGGGCGCGGCACCGGGTCGCCCCGCCGTCGACGCCGACGGTCCAGAGAGGCGCCGCGCTCATCGGGCGAGTCCGCGCGAAACTGACGGAAAGACCGGAACCAGCATGCGGGGTTCCTCGTTAGCGGCTGATCGGTTTGGCGAAAATTCCATCCGACATTTTTGCTGCGATGGCCAGCCCCCGTTCCGGCGAGGCCCGCGGCGTAGGGAAAGCGTGGGAAAAAGGTCGTTCTGTCATCATGACGCATCGACTTGGCCGAGCGGTTCCGTCACAATGTGTTTCGCAGCGCGCGAATTCTATTGTGCAGTGCAGCATTTCTGATATAGTGCGTGTGAACGAACAATGCGGAGCGGGGCCTGTGGCCGCCACCTGGAAAACCAAATGGGGGATGCGCCGAGTGCGTCGCGACACCCCCACAATTGAAGAAGCGTTGATCGCCGCCGAGACTTTGGCGGACGATGCGTCGCAGCGCGCTCAGATTGCGGCCACGCTCATGGGCGTGCCGGTGGAAGAGGTTCAGGCGCTGGCTGCGAAGCAGGCGGCCAGGACGCGAGGTCGCGCGAGCCTCGTCGCCGGACGCACTCGAGCGGTCGTCGTGGAGTACAAGCGCCCGCGCTCGATTCGTCCGACGATCGATCTGACGCGAAAACGCTGATCCGCCAAGCGGGGCCGTGGGGACCAGACGCGATTCGCATCCTGTTGCCGCGCCGCCTACAGATTCGCGAGGCTCGCCGCGGAGGGACGCGTGGTGCGGTACTGGCTGCGGGCGGCGACGTCTGTCGCAATGACCGCCGCGCCGACCAGCGTGAGCACTGTCATGTCGTCGAAATCGACGTTTGAAAACGCCAGCGCGACCAGCGCGGCGAAGCCCGCCGTTATGAACGGCGCGAGGCGTGGCGGAGCTTTGTCGACGTCGCGAAAGCCGAACCAGACGCCGACCGACGCGATCGCTGCGCCTACGATACCGAGTTCGTACCAAACGGTGAAGGCGAGGGAACGCGGCGTATAGGGCGGCAGGATCAAATCGTGCACGCCTCGGCTGACGGTCGAAAAGCCGTGTCCGGTGAACAGTCTGAGCTTGTCGTGAGTGAAGATGTCGGCCGCGACCGACAGAGACGCGTAGGGCGGCGGCAGATTGGCGAGCTTGACGTTGAACACCCAGGCCGCGATCGTCGGCGCGAAGGCGGGGATCAGCGGCGACAACAGGATGAGCGCGGCCGCGCCCCAGGCCAATTCGCGCGCCGTACGGGTCAGGTCGGAGATCGCGAACGACAGCGCCAGATAGCCGACGAACAGCGCGATGGTGAGCGGCGCGTAGCCGGCGATATAGGCGAAGGCCAGCGCAAGGATCAGCAGGAGCCGCGCGTAGCCGTTTCGTCCGCGCGCCGTCAGTCCGCCGAGCGCCGGAAACAGCAGCACCGCGAGCGCGACCCCGCCGGCGGCGATTCCGCCATCGTCGGGGACCGCGTCGACCACACCGGCGAGCCCCTTGGCCGCCATGGCGATCATTCCCAGCACGACGCCGATCGGGAAGAGGTAGAGGTCGGTCGCGCGCGCATTGTCTCGCGGCGCCGCGACCGCGAGCAGAGTGGCCAGGATCAGGAGGCCGAGTTTCAGGCAATGTTGCAGCGCCGAAACGGGGTAGGGCGTCCACAGAATCGACAGCGTCGCCCATGCAAAGCCCGCGACGAGGGCGAGAAACGTCGGAGTGGTGAACGCCCGAAGCGCGCGGGCGCCAAATCCCGGCCTGCCCTCCAGCGCAGCGGCCAGTACAATCATCGCGACGCCGATCGGAAAGACGATGAACAGGGCGAGGGGATGAACGACAACCGCGACCGGAGCGCCGATCGCCACCGCCGCGTAGCCGACGCGGGAAAAAAATCTCGAAGCGTCCGCCGCGTCATCACGGCCGGATCGCGCCAATCGTGTCCCCTCGACCTTCGTAGCCATATCCGCCGTCCGGGCGCGCAACGCCCACTCGAAAACCTTTGGCGAACGTTATACGACGCCGGTCTCGCAAGGGCTGTGTGAAGGGCGCCACACCTGCGAAGCAATTGAGGCGACAGCGCGCCAGTTTCGGCAACAATTGACCCTCGACCCGCCGCCGTGCGACTAGGAGCCGGCTTTGGCGAGAGGGCCTGGGAGAAGGCGACGACGTGACGGAGGCTTCCATCGTCGCCGAGGCGCGTCCCCTGACCGAGCCTCGTCGCTCACGGCTCGTCGCCTTGGTCGCGGGCGGCGCTATTGCGCTCGTCGCGCTGCAGGCGTTCGCGGCGTGGCGGCTCGAACTCACCTTCGACGAAGCCTACTACACGTTGTGGTCGCGCGGTCTGGCGTTCGGCTACCTCGACCATCCGCCGATGGTTGCTTTCCTGATCCGGGCGTCAACCGCGCTGTTCGGAGATTCGGAGCTCGGCGTCCGAACGCTGACCCTCACTTTGACCGGCGCGCTTCCGGCGGTGATCGCCTGGATCGCCTGGCGGCTGTTTCGTTCGGCCGAGACCGCCGCGCTTGCGGTCCTCATGTGGATTGCGGCCCCGCTGGTCATCGCCGGCGCGGTGTTCGTGACTCCGGATGCGCCGCTCGTCCTGTTCTGGACGTTGGGGCTTGCGGCCCTTACCGAACTGTGGCGGACCGGTCGGGCGCGCTGGCTCTTCGCCATGGGACTCACGCTCGGCCTGATGCTCATGTCGAAATTCACCGCGGCCTTCTTCGCCGCGGGCGCGGGCCTTGCTTTCGTGACGACGCCGTCGCTGCGCCGCTGGCTACGTTCGCCGGCGCCCTGGGCCGCGCTGGCTCTGGCGGCTGCGATTTTTTCGCCCTTCGTGGTCTGGAATGCAGAGCACGGCTGGGCGACCTTCTTGAAGCAGGGCGGCCGGGCGGCGGCGAGCGGGTTCACGCCGTCCTATGTCGTCGAGCTCGTCGTCGCGCAGATTCTCCTGGTGAACCCGCTCGTGTTCGCCGCGCTGATCGCTGCGGTGGCGGGCATTTCCTGGCGTAAGCCGGTCGAGCCGGGCTCACCTGACGAAGCCCGTCGGCTGCTGATCGGCACGATCGCTCCCGCGGCGGCCTATTTTCTCGTCCACGCCCTGCACGACCGCGTCCAGGGTAACTGGCTTGCGCCGCTTTTTCCGGCTTCGGCCTTGCTCGCCGGCGACTGGGTCGCCCGGGCGCGCCGCTCGGCGGGCGCCTCGGGCCGCCTTGCCCGCGCCGCGCTCTGGGCGGCGCCGCTCGCGGTCGCCGTGATGCTTGTCGGCTTCGTCCAGTCGCTGACCGGCGTCCTCCCGCTTGGAGCCGCCGACCCGACCTCCCGGCTCGAGGGCTTTCGCGACCTCGCCCGTGAGGTCGAGGCCCGCGCGCGGGCTGAGGACGCGCCCTATCTCCTGACCCACGGGTATGCGCTGACTTCGCTGATGACGGTCTACGGCGACCCGTCGATTGTCGTCGCGCAGCCGGAGCAGCGCATCCGCTGGATTTTCGAGCCGTCCCCGCCGGAGTGGCTGTTCGCATCGCCCGGTCTCGCCATCGCCGAGGCGGGACGGCAGTTCGATCTCGTGCTCAAGATGCGCTTCGCCCATGTCGACCCGGCCGGGACGATCGAACGCCGCCGCGCCGGCCGCGCCATCGAGTCCTACGAACTCTATCGCGTCCGCGACCCGTTCGCGCCGGTGCTCGATCCGCCCTGCCCGAGCGGAGAGGTCGACCTCCAGCGGAACTGCCGCCCGTGAGCGGCGAACCGGGGGACAGCCGCGCCCTCCAGCGGGCGCGGGCCGAGGCGCGGGTCGTGTTCGCGCGGGCCGGCGAGCGCACCGAACCGAGCCGCGTGTTCGAGACCGGGGGCCTGCGCTGGCGCTTTCCCCGCTCGACCAACCCATGCGAGGCGGTGATCGTCAATATCGGCGGCGGCGTCGCGGGCGGCGATACGTACACGATCGCGCTCACGCTCGAAGACGACGCCGCGGTCGAAGCGACCACCACGGCGGCCGAAAAAATCTACCGCAGCGAAGGGCCGGCCGCCCGCATCGCCACCGCGCTGACGCTAAGGGACGGCGCGCGCCTTGTCTGGCTGCCGCAGGAAACGATCCTGTTCGACCACGCCCGGCTCGAGCGCGCGCTGACGATCGACATCGCCGCCGATGCAACCCTCATCGCCGCAGAGACGGTGGTGTTTGGCCGTCTCGCGATGGGGGAAGCGCGGATCGACGCATCGCTGCGCGATTCCTGGCGCCTCGACCCGCGCGGGCCGGCTCGTCTTCGCCGACGCGACCCGCCTTGAGCGCGCGGGCGCGACGCTCGACCGGCCAGCCTGCGGCGCAGGTGCGCGCGCGGTCTCGATTCTCCTCGCCGCTGCGCCCGATATCGAGGCGCGGTTGCCCACGCTGCGGGAAGCGCTTGGCGCGCGGTCCCCCGACGTCGAAGCCGGCGCCAGCGCTTTCGACGGCCTCATCGTCTGCCGGCTCCTTTCGGCCTCGCCGAGCCGATTGCGCGAAACCGCGATTGCGGCCATTCTGGCGCTCAGCGGACGCTTGCCGCCGCGCCTGTGGCGGTGAAGCGTCTCGTTCCGGCGAAACGCGCTTTGAGCGCCCGCCGGGCGAGGGGTTGGGATTTTCGCTGAAAGACTTCGTCCAGGGAACGCGACGTCGCGTCTCGAAGGACGACCGGCGCGAGCGCGAGGGAACAATGATTCTGACGCCGAGGGAAAAAGACAAGCTGTTGATCGCCATGGCCGCCATGGTGGCGAGGCGGCGGCTCGAACGGGGCGTCAAGCTGAACCATCCGGAAGCGGTGGCCCTGATAACCGACTTTGTCGTCGAGGGCGCCAGAGATGGCCGCTTGGTCGCCGAACTGATGGAGGGCGGCGCCCACGTGCTGACGGCCGATCAGGTGATGGAGGGCGTCGCCTCGATGATCCATGACGTCCAGATCGAGGCGACCTTCCCCGACGGCACCAAGCTCGTGACCGTGCATCACCCGATCCGCGGCGCCGACGAAGCTCATGCTCCTGGCGAGGTTCTGACCGAGCCGGGCGAGATCGCGATGAACGTCGGCCGCGAGACGCTGTCGCTCGATGTCGCCAACACCGGCGACCGTCCGATCCAGGTCGGTTCGCACTACCATTTCTTCGAATCCAATCCGGCGCTGAAGTTCGACCGGTCGAAAACGAAGGGCTATCGGCTCGACATTCCTGCCGGCACCGCCGTCCGCTTCGAGCCCGGCCAAAGCCGCAAGGTCAATCTGGTCGCCATCGCCGGCAAGCGCGAGGTCTACGGCTTCCGCCAGGAAGTGATGGGGAAGGTTTAGACGGACGACATAACGACAGCCGACTGGAAACCCGACCTTGGCCGAAACCCCTTCAGATCGATCTGCCGAAAAGCGACCGCGCCGCCGCATTGTCGATCTCGCGCGAGCGGACGCCTTTTGCGCGGGCGAAGCCGGAATCGATCTCGATAAGGCGATCGACGAAGCAATCACTCTCGCAAGGGCTGAACGCAATCGATGAAGCCGCTAGGACGGCGCCGATCGCGGCTAGCCTGTCGCTTATCTCTTGCCGTGAGATCCCATGACCCGTAACGCACCCACCACCCTCTCCCGCGCCGCCTACGCCGACATGTTCGGCCCGACCACCGGCGACCGCGTCCGGCTCGCCGACACCGAGCTTCTGATCGAGATCGAGAAGGATTTCACCACCTACGGCGAGGAGGTGAAGTTCGGCGGCGGCAAGGTGATCCGCGACGGCATGGGGCAGGCGCAGACGACGCGAGCCCGCGGCGCCGTCGACACGGTCATCACCAACGCCGTCATCCTCGATCACTGGGGGATCGTGAAGGCCGACGTCGGGATCAAGGATGGGCTCATCCACGCCATCGGCAAGGCAGGCAACCCCGACATCCAGCCGGGCGTAACCATCATCATCGGCCCCGGCACCGAGGTGATCGCAGGCGAAGGCAAGATTCTCACCGCCGGCGGATTCGACACCCATATCCACTTCATCTGCCCGCAGCAGATCGAGGAGGCGCTGATGTCGGGCGTGACCTCGATGCTCGGCGGCGGCACCGGGCCCGCGACCGGGACGCTGGCCACCACCTGCACCCCCGGCCCCTGGCACATCGCCCGGATGATCGAGGCGGCCGACGAATTCCCGATGAACCTCGGCTTCGCCGGCAAGGGCAACGCCTCGAAGCCCGCGGGTTTGGTCGAGCAGGTCAAGGCGGGCGTCTGCGCGCTGAAGCTGCATGAGGACTGGGGCACCACTCCCGCCGCGATCGACTGCTGCCTCAGCGTCGCCGACGACTACGACGTGCAGGTGATGCTGCACTCGGACACGTTGAACGAATTGGGCTTCGTCGAGGACACGATCAAGGCCTTCAAGGGCCGCACCATTCACGCCTTCCACACCGAGGGCGCGGGCGGCGGCCATGCGCCCGACATCATGAAGGTCGCGGGCCTCGACAACGTCCTGCCGTCGTCCACCAATCCGACCCGCCCCTACACCAAAAATACGCTCGACGAGCACCTGGACATGCTGATGGTCTGCCATCACCTCGATTCCAGCATTCCCGAGGATCTCGCCTTCGCCGAGAGCCGGATCCGCAAGGAGACGATCGCGGCGGAGGACATTCTGCACGACCTCGGCGCGCTCTCGATGATGTCGAGCGATTCCCAGGCGATGGGTCGGATCGGCGAGGTGATCATCCGCACCTGGCAGACGGCCGACAAGATGAAGCGGCAGCGCGGGGCCTTGCCGGGCGACGGACCGCGCAACGACAATGCTCGCGCGAAACGCTACGTGGCGAAATACACCATCAACCCCGCGATCGCGCACGGCGTCTCAAAGCACATCGGCTCGATCGAGAAGGGCAAGCTCGCCGACCTCGTTCTCTGGACTCCCGCCTTCTTTGGGGTGAAGCCGGACCTCGTGATCAAGGGCGGCATGATCGCGGCTGCCCAGATGGGCGACCCCAACGCCTCGATACCGACCCCGCAGCCGGTCCACTACCGCCCGATGTTCGGCGCCTATGGCAGGGCGCGGACCGCCACGTCGCTGACTTTCGTCTCCGACGCGGCGCTCGAAGGAGGGATTGCGCGCAAGCTCAAGGTTGAGAAGCGGCTGGTCGCGGTCGAGAACACGCGCGGCGGCCTTCGCAAAAAGAGCATGATCCACAACGGCGCGACGCCCAAGATCACGATCGACGCCGAGACCTACGCGGTGACGGCGGACGGCGAGCTTCTGGTGTGCGAGCCGGCGGACAAGCTGCCGATGGCGCAGAGGTACTTTCTGTTTTGAGGGCGCATGCTGTTTTGTGGGCGCATGGCTCGCCGGCCCAAAGCCATCTAAGAGGATGCATCTCTGCCGAATGGCGAGCGTGCGGAACTCGATGTCACGGACTGCTGCCTCAGCCCCGGCCACTCGCGCGGCCGCCAAAGGCGCGTGTCTTTCGTGATGCGCTCGGTCTGGAGCAAGGCGACGCGCAGGAGCTGCGCACCCTGCTTCTCCGCGCCGCGCAGAATGACAATGCGGTTGGTCTCGCGCGACGAATGGGGCGAACGCCGGCAGATCGATGTCGCGATCGCGCGACAAAACCGCTAGATCGAATAGCAGCGACTCCCCCGCCGAAGTCCTCAGCGCCGTCGCGCTACTGAGCGACTTGTAAAAGTATGGACTCGTCAGAGGTCAGGTTGGCACGATCGTCGAGGCGCTCGACGAGGCCACCGCGCTCGTCGAATTCAGCGACAACTCCGGTCGTGCATAAGCCATCCCCCTTCCCGCACGACGCGCTGCTTGTTCTTAGGCCAATTCCGCGCGCGGCGTGACATCCGTGCGGCCCGTCAACCGCGCCGAGTGCGGGATCGAGCCGGGGTTCGCCAACAAGAAGCCCGCCCGAAAGCCGTTCCACAGGCTTGCTTCGCGACAGGCGCCACGCGATGATGGGCTGAACCAGGGGCGGCGAGCGGCTAGTCTATGAAGGAAGTGGACCCGCCGCGCCCGGTTTCGACGCCAAGCCACGCCCTGCGTCGAGGCCGAGCCGCTGCGCTGGCGCTGACGCTAGTTCTGCTCGGTGGCGGTTACGCCATCCTCTTCACGGTCTTCTATCGCCAGGCGCCGCCGGTCGAAAAGACGTTTCAGGAAGAGCGGAGCGATTCGAAGGCGCCTCTCGACATTTATTTGGAGATGCTCGGCGTCGATCCGGTTCGGGAGGCGATCGAGTTCCGCTTGGATTTCTCGACAACCACAGGACCCTACGGGCGGCATTTTCCCGGGACGAGCCCGATCGATCTGATGGTCCATGTGAGCGACAGCTCCGACGTTCAGGACATCCAACTGCAGGCCGGGCAGCCGACGCCTTCGAGGACGCTGCAACTGGACGTGACCGGCGATCTTCAGCAATATCCGCTTGATCAATATACAGGCAGATTGTGGATCCGAGCCTCCGAGGGCAGGGATCCGATCGGCGGGAACGCCAAGCCGGTCCGACTGACGACCTGGGAAGACCTTGCCGGCTGGTCGGTCACGATTTCGAGAGACGCTCTCACCGACAAGGAGACCGGATTGGCGCTGACCTTCACGGCGCATCGCCCGAATCCGCAAATCTTTTTCGCCCTGCTGCTATACGCCGCGATGGTGCTGCTCGCCGGGAGCGCACTCACGATTGGAGGCATGATTTTCCTGGGGGTGCGGAAGATCGAGGCGACCCTGGTCGGCGCTCTCGCGGCGATGGTGTTTTCGGCGCCGGCGCTGCGCAATGTCCTGCCCGGCGCGCCGCCGCTTGGCGTCGGCGCCGACGACTTTGTTTTCCTCTGGGTGCAACTCGCCGTCATTCTCGGGCTGACGCTGTTCGTCGCGACCTGGGCGCGACGTGGCCCGCGCCCGTAAGGCGGCCCGGGGCGGGCGCTCATCACTCCGCACGAAGTCAAAGCCTTCCCACCGTCCCCAAGGCCGCCTATCGTTTCGCCTAACTTCGAGGCGCGTCATGGCGATCCCAGAGTATTTCTCGAACAGCTACGCGCAGGCGCGGCGGAAGTTTTGCGACGCGAGCCGCGCCAGCGGGGCCGCGCTCGAATCGCATGTCCACGCGAGCGCCCGCGGGGCGGAGGGCGAGGAGCTGGCGGTCGACGTCGCCCGGTTTGGGGATTTGGACGCGGAAAGCCTATTCATCGTCATCTCCGGCACGCATGGCAACGAGGGGTTTTGCGGCTCCGGTTGCCAGACCGGCCTCAGCGGGGAAGGGATCGTCGCGGCGCGGCCCCAATCGGTCGCGGTGCTGCTCGTCCATGCAGTCAACCCCTACGGCTTCTCTCATACCCGGCGGGTGACCGAGGACAATGTCGACCTCAACCGCAACTTCCAGGATTTTGCAAAACCCCTGCCCGAGAACGCGCGCTACGCGGAGATCCACGAGGCTCTCGTTCCCGCCGACTGGGACGGTCCCGCGCGCGCCAAGGCCGAGGAGGCGCTCGCCGCCTGGCGCGCGGCTAACGGCATGAAGGCCTATCAGGCGGTCGTCGCGGGCGGGCAATACGCCTTTTCGGACGGCCTTTTCTTTGGCGGCCGGGAGCCGACATGGTCGAACGCGACCTTCCGCGCCATCGTTCAGCGCCACGGGGCGGCGGCGAAGCGGGTCGCGGATCGATCCACACCGGCCTCGGGCCGAGGGGCTACGGCGAGCCGCTCTCCATCGATCCGCCCGGCGCGCCCGGGTTTCAGCGCGCGCGGAGGTGGTGGGGCGACGCGGTCACTTCGACCGTGGACGGCACGTCAAAGTCGCCGCCCGTCGCGGGTCCGCTGATCGGCTCAGTCGGGAAAAGCCTGCCTCATGCCGAGATCACCGCGATCGGCCTCGAATACGGCACGGTCGAACTCGCCGAAGTGCTGGAGGCGATCCGGGCCGACAACTGGCTCTATGCCCGGGGGTTGCCCTCGGGGCTCGGAATGCAGTCTCCGCTCGCCTGCGACATCAAGGCGCGAATTCGCGATGCGCTGACGGTCGACGCGGGCGACTGGAAGGAACAAGTCTTCGCCCGCGCCGCCGACTTCGCGCTCAAGGCCTACCGGGGTTTGACGGGCTGAGGCGTGAGACGGGCGCGCTTCGCGCGCGCTCCCCTCAACCGGACGTCGGGTTGTCCTGCATCAGCGAGCGGCGGCGATAGGCGCGCGCCGCCTCTTCCGTCATCCATTCGCGGCGCTGAATCCGTACCCACAACGCCGCTGTCGCGGCCGGCCGTTCGACCGGTCGCCGCACGGTCGTTGACCACTTGTGCGACGCCTGCATCCGCGGCGGCGAGCGCGCGGTCCTCAAGTTGACATGTCCATGCATCTCGGGCCACCTCACGAAGCCCCCAAGCCTTCTGGTCCTCCTCCTTTGCGGCCGCCGACAGCGGCGGCGCTCCGCCAGAATCGCCTGATGCTTAGCGCCGGGCGCGAAAATTGCCTTGATCCACGTCATTTTCGCGCGAAAAATGTCCGGCGCCAGAATGCTCGTCGCATCACGGCTTCGAGTTCGACCGCGTCGGCGAGCTCGCGACGATAGTGCTTGAGCACCTGGGCCCGATAGATCGGCCGCATCGTCTCGTGGTGCAGGCGCGAAAGAAGGCCCATGCGCTTGCGCTGAACGGTCGTGCCCCCGGTCTCGAGCGAAACGTCGCGGATCGGGGTCGGCAAGCCGACCAGCAGGGTGACGCCGGTGATCCAGTTCATCTGCAAAAAGGTGTCGATGGGCCGGTCGAAGGGGGCGGTGACCGCGAGCAGGCGCTGCGCCGCCTCGCGCGAAACGACCTGCCCGATCGCACGCAGCGGCGGCGAATAAGGCCTGAGCAGCGCCGCTTCGCCACGCTGCGCCAAGGGTACGCCCCCCGGTTCGAGTCCCGCCGCGGGCATCAGAACATAGCTCCAGCGCGACCGCACGCTCTCGAGAAAATCGAGGAGCGCGGCAAAGCGTGCCAGGTCGATGGCCGCGTCGTCCTCGAACACCACGGCGTAGTCGAGCCCTTTATCGACGATCCGCCGCCACGCGGCGCGATGGCTGAGGAAGGCGCCGATTTCCGATGGCGTCAGGGCGAACGGATAGCGCGGCGCATAGCGGGCGCGCACGTAAGCGGCCTTCATCTCCCCCGGGGCGAGATGCCGGCCGTCGACCGCGGGCAAGATCTCGCTTTGGACCGGAAGCGTTCGCATCAGCGCCTCGACGCTTGCCCGCCGCCCTTCGGCGCGTTCGAGGTGGATGACGAAAGCCCTTATCGCGCTCAACGCTGGTCGTTCCTGCAAAGACCTGATATTGCGCCCGGCGAACAGGGCGATCGGCGTTCTACCGCGTGAGCCCGCCAAGAGTCATCCCGCACGCGTCTCCCCCGCCCCGGGAGGACCAGCCCCGCAAGCATGTCCGCGAACCCGTCTCAAGCCGTCCCCCTGCCGATTTCCGCGACGGTCATCTGCAAGAACGAGGAGGCCTGCATCGGCAAGTGCCTCGAGAGCCTCGCGGGCGTCGCCGAGATCGTCGTGGTCGACTCCGGCTCGACCGACCGCACGCTCGCCATCATCGACGAAATCGCCCGCGCCGGGCTTCCGGTCCGGCTCATCCACCAGGACTGGCTCGGCTATGCCCGGCAGAAGCAGTTCGCGCTCGATTGCGCGCGCGAGCCCTGGGTGCTCAGCATCGACGCCGACGAGTGGCTCGACGACGCGCTTGCAGCCGACCTGCCGCGCCTCGTCGCCGCGGATGAGGCCGTCGTCGGGTGGCAATTACGCCGAACCCTGACGCTCTACGGAAGCCTGAAGCCGGTCAGCCTCTGGACGCGACCGGAGCATATCCTGCGGCTCGTGCGGCGCGGGCGGGCGCATTTCGATGAATCTCTCATTGTGCATGAGGGCCTGCTTGTCGATGGGCCGACGGCGATCGCTAAAAAGGGCCTGTTGCGCCACGAGCGCGGCCTTCCGCTCGACGCGCAAATGCGCAAGGAGATCGTCTACGCGCGGCTGAAAGCCGAGCAGCGGATCGAACAAGGGCGGAAGCCGTCGTGGGCCAAGCTCTTTTTCAACCCGCCGATCTATTTCCTCCGCATTTTCTTCTGGAACCGCTTCTTCCTGTGCGGTTGGGCCGGTTTCATCCACGCCATGACCGGGGCGACCTATTCCTTCATGACCGAAGCCATGCACCGCCAGTTCACGATCGCCAGGAAACGCTCATGAGCGGAGGCGCCGCGGACCTCGAGGCGATCGAGGTCATCATCCCGAACCTCAAGAGGCGCTATTCCGGAGGGACGGCCGCCAATCGCACGATGGCGCCCATGATCGCGGCGCGGTGCGACGCGGTCTGGTTCGGTCCGGACCGGCCGGACGGGATCGCTGCCCTGGGTTTTGTCGATCTCCTGAAGATGCGCTTCCGCCCGCCAAGGGGACGTCCCGCGCGCATCTGGCACACGCGCCGCAACACCGAGATGCTGATGGGGTTGATCCTGAAAGGTCTCGGCTGGCGGCTGAAGCTGGTCTTCAACTCGGCCGGTCAGAGAAAAAAGACGGCCTACACGAGCTTCCTGGTGAACCGTATGGATGCGGTCACGACGACCAGCGATGTTTCGGCCTCTTTCGTCGGCGGTCCGTCGACCGTCATTCATCACGGCATCGATCTCGAGTCCTACAAGCCCCCCGCCGACCGGGCCGCCGCCTTTGCGTCGACCGGCCTGCCGGGCAAATACGGGATCGGGACCTTCGGCCGGGTGCGCAGGCAGAAGGGCAGCGACCTGTTTGTCGAGGCGATGTGCCGGCTCCTGCCGAAATATCCGGATTTCACCGCCGTAATCGTCGGCCACGTCTCGGTCGACAACAAGGGGTTCGCTGAGAACCTGAAGAGCCGCATCGCCGCGGCGGGCCTTTCGGAGCGCATCCGCTTCCTCGGCGAACGCCCGATCGAGGAGGTGCCGCTATGGTATCAGCGGATCTCGATCTACGTGTTCGCCTCCCGCGTCGAGGGGTTTGGGCTGACCATGATCGAGGCGATGGCGGCCGGGGACGCGGTGATCGCGACCCGGGCGGGCGCGGCCGAGATGGTGATCGATGACGGCGAGACGGGGTTTCTGGTCCCGATCGACGACGCCGACGCCCTCACCGCCGCAATCGAGCCTATGATGCGGGCGCCGGAGCGCATCCAGGCGATCGGGGTGAAGGCTCGCGACCGGGTCGAGCGCGACTTCAGCCGCGAGCGCGAGGCCGACGAGATCGCCGCCGTCTATCGGCGCCTGTGGGGGGAGGACACGGCCGACGAGAGCGGCAAAAAACGTCCCCGCCGCTCGGGAGAGGGTGATGCCGCTTAGGGACCTGAACAAGTAGTTCAGACACGTCGTCTTTTCGCGGCCGAGCAGCTTTCCCCTTCCGTGGTGTGGGCCGGATGAAGTCCGGCATCGTGAAACCCTCGGAACGAGACAGTCGTCGCGATATCTTGAGCGCGCCCTCATGCCGCAGGCTGGTCGGTTCCCTTGCCGAACAGGCGCTTGACCGACGCCGAGACGTGGTGGCGCAGCATGGCGAGGCGGCGATCGCCTTCCGAGGTGACCCAGTTGAACTGGATGACCCGCCGTTCGCCGGAGAACGGCTTGTGGCCGTGCCAGGAATTCTCAGCGCGCTTGAATGCGAGCAGGGTCCCGGCCTCCGGCGGGACCTCCATGATCGCATCGTCGAGATCGCCAGCCGACCGCAAGAGCCTGAGCCGCCCGCCCGCGTGCTCCCATTCCGGGCACATGTAGATCAGCAAGGTGAGGATCTTCGACTTGGTGTCGGTATGGATGCGCCCGTCCCTTGGACTGCACTGGCCGCGGACTGTGACGGTATGGGGCCGGCCAGTGAGATCGACGTCGAACTTGTGCTCGAAGGCTTCGCGGAAGTCTTCGCTCGCCATCTCGTCGACGAGTTCGCGGAAATATGGTCCATAGGAAAGCCGGCGCCACCGGAAAGCTGCCGCTCTTGGCGATCTTCGGATAATCGCTGTTGATGTCGGCCTGGACCTCGGGCCGGATGAATCCCGGCACCACCAGGAACTCGAACGGCTCCCTTGTCACGGGCGCCGCCTTCAGCGCCTCCATGTCGAGGCAACGCAACGCCATGAGGCGGACTCCTGCATTCGACCCTACGCCATGGCGCGAGCAGCTTAATGTTGGCGACCGACCGTTGTCAAAGTACGGCGGAGTCAGCGAGGCTGCGCCGGATTGCTCGCCGGAGGCGCGGCCGTGGCGCGCAGCAGTTCCGCCAGGCGACGGAACGTCTCCTTGCGGCCGGAGGTCCTGCGCCAGACGAGCGCGATCCGGCGCCAGGGCCGCTCTCCGGCGAGCGGGGCGACGTGCAGGTCGAGACCGGCGAGGAGGCCGGAGGCGATCGCCATCTCCGGGACCAGGGTCACGCCGAGTCCGATCGCCGCCATCTGCACGAGCGTATGCAGGCTCGTCCCCTGAAGCGCGACGTTGCGGCGCGCGCCCTCGAGCTGGCAGGCGGCCAGCGCGTGCTCGCGCATGCAATGGCCGTCCTCGAGCAGGAGCAGGTCCTCCGTCGCCATGTCGCTTCGGCTGGACGGTCTCGAGCGACGCCAGCCGATGGCCGCGCGGACAGACGACGATAGAACGGATCGAGCCGAGATCCTCGCTGTCGGCGTCGTCGATCGGAACGGGAAGGGCCAGAATGGCGGCGTCGAGCTGACCCGCGTCCAGCCGGGCTAAGAAGCGCCGCGGTCTGCTCCTCGCGCAGGAATAGCCGGAGGTCGGGCGCCGCCTCACGCAGCTTCGACAGCATGCGGGGAAGAAGAAACGGCCCGATGGTCGGAATGACCCCGACCCTCAGCGGGCCCGAAAGCGGGTCGTGCGCGGCGACAGCGAGGTCGACCAGGTCCTCGCGCCTGCCGAAGGATCACCCGCGCCCGTTCGGCGATCTCGACACCAATGCCGGTCGGCGCGACCGAGCGGCGCGTCCGGTCGAACAGGATCACGCCGAGTCGCCTCCTCGAGCTCCTGGATCGCCGCGCTGAGCGTCGACTGGCTGACGAAGCAGGCTTCCGCCGCCTGGCCGAAATGGCGGCGATCGGCGAGCGCGACCAGAAACTTGAGCTGGCGGAGCGTGGGCAAAATCCTCATAAAGCCTTTGTGATCGATTTTAACGATCAATACAATCGAAATTTAATTCTTCCCTCGATTATAAAAATGGGTTAAATCCCAGCCCGCCATCGGGGACCCGCGCTGGGCGGCCCGCAAAGGCATAACAACCACAATTCGAATTCGCTTTTCGCATCAGCGAGGACGCTATCATGTCGCTTATCGATACCGAAATCAAACCGTTCAAAGCCACGGCCTTCAAGGCCGGCAAGTTCGTCGACGTCAGCGAGGAGTCCGTGAAGGGCAAGTGGTCGGTGTTCTTTTTCTACCCGGCCGACTTCACCTTCGTCTGCCCGACCGAGCTCGAGGACCTCGCCGACCATCAGGCCGAGTTCGACAAGCTCGGCGTCGAGATCTATGGCGTCTCGACCGACACCCATTTCAGCCACAAGGCCTGGCACGGAACGTCGAAGGCGATCGGCAAGATCAAGTATGCGCTGATCGGCGACCCGACCGGCCGGCTCTCGCGCAATTTCGACGTGTATATCGAGGAGGCCGGCCTCGCCGACCGTGGCACGTTCGTCGTCGATCCGAGCGGCAAGATCCAGATCCTCGAGATCACCGCTGGCGGAGTCGGCCGCAACGCGGCCGAACTGATCCGCAAGATCAAGGCGGCGCAGTATGTCGCCGCCCACCCGGGCGAGGTTTGCCCGGCCAAGTGGGAAGAGGGCCGCAAGACCCTCGCCCCCTCGCTCGACCTCGTCGGCGCGATCTAGGCTGGAGGCGCGCGTCTCGCGCGCCCATACCAGAGGCGGCGGCGAGACGCCGCCCCTCCAGGCAACACACGACGGAGACAGCGCAAGTCTCCGCGAAACACGCCAGAGGCTTTAAGAGGGGACGATCTATGCTCGATGATCTGATCAAGGCCCAGCTCTCGGGCTATTTCGAACGCATCCACCGTCCGATCGAACTTGTCGCCTCGCTCGACGACAGCGAGGCGTCGCGCGAGACGCTGGAACTCCTGCAGGAGATCGCCGCGCTCTCCGACCGTATCGCCCTCGTTGCCGACGGCGAGGACCCGCGCCGCCCTTCGTTCGCCATCCGCCCGTCGGGGGAGGACGCCGTCATCGCGTTCGCGGGCCTGCCGATGGGCCACGAATTCAACTCGCTGGTTCTCGCCCTGCTGCAAGCCGGCGGCCATCCGCCCAAGGTCGCGGCCGAAACGATCGAGCGGATCAAGGGGCTCGAGGACGCATACCGATTCGAGACCTACTTTTCCCAGTCCTGCCTGAATTGCCCTGAGGTCGTTCAGGCGCTGAACGCCATCAGCGTGCTCAATCCCCGCGTCCGCCATGTGGCGATCGACGGCGCGACCTTTCCGGCCGAGACGGAGGCGCGCGAGATCATGGCGGTTCCCGCGGTCTTTCTCAACGGCAAGCCGTTCGGAAACGGGCGCATGAGCCTTGAGGAGATTCTGGCGAAACTCGACAGCGGCTCGGGCGCGCGCGACGTCGAGCGGCTGAACGCCCGGGCGCCGTACGACGTGCTGATCGTCGGCGGCGGTCCCGCGGGCGCGGCGGCCGCGATCTACGCGGCGCGCAAAGGCATCCGCACCGGCGTCGTGGCCGAGCGGTTCGGCGGCCAGACGCTCGACACCCTCGGCATCGAGAACCTGATAACGGTCGCCCACACCGAGGGGCCGACGCTCGCCCGCGAGCTCGAAACCCTGGTTCGCGCGCATGACGTCGACGTGATCACCGCCCAGACCGCGGCCGGGCTTCAGCCTGCGGCCCCGGGCGGCCTCGCGGAGGTGCGGCTCGCAAGCGGCGCCACGCTGCAAGCGCGGGCGGTCATCCTGTCGACCGGCGCCCGCTGGCGGCACATGAACGTGCCCGGCGAGGCCGAGTATCGCAACCGGGGCGTCGCCTATTGCCCCCATTGCGACGGGCCGCTGTTCAAGGGCAAGCGGGTCGCGGTGATCGGCGGCGGCAACTCCGGCGTCGAGGCGGCGATCGACCTCGCGGGCCTGGCCTCGCACGTGACGCTGATCGAGTTCGATCCGAAACTGCGCGCCGACGAGGTCCTTCAGGCGAAGCTGCGCTCCCTTCCGAACGTGTCGGTGAAAACCTCGGCGCAGTCGACGGAGGTGTTCGGCGACGGCGCCAAGGTGGTCGGACTCGCCTACAAGGACCGGACCACCGGAGCGCCTCATCGGATCGACCTCGATGGGATCTTCGTCCAGATCGGCCTCGTCCCCAACACCGAATGGCTGAAGGGCGCGGTAAAGCTGACGTCTCGCGGCGAGATCGAAGTCGACGGCCGCGGCGAGACGTCCGCCTACGGCGTTTTCGCCGCGGGCGACGCGACCACCGCGCCGTTCAAGCAGATCGTCATCGCCATGGGCGACGGCGCGAAGGCCGCGCTCTCCGCCTTCGACTGCCTCATGCGCGCGCCCGCGCCGCTGGTCGAGGCGGCATAAGGAAGTTTTTACCACGAAGGACACGAAGGGACACAAAGTCGTCTTCGTGTTCCTTTGTGATCTTTGTGGTGAGATCAAACGCCGGACGCAGCCGGCTTAAACAGGAGGAGTCGCGGCAATGGGCAAAATTCTGGTCATCGGCGCGGCGGGCCTGATCGGCGCGGAGGTGGTCAAGGCGCTTGGCCCCGAGCATTGCATTCGCGCCTCGCGCAGCTCCGACGAAACGGTCGACATTTCCGATCCGAGGTCGCTCGAAGCCTTGTTCGGCCGGGTCGGGGACCTCGACGGGATCATCTGCACCGGCGGGGCGGCCCGATTCAAGCCATGGGACCAATTAACCGACGATGACTGGGCGTTCTCGCTCGCCAATAAGCTTTTGGGTCAGATCAACGTCGTCCGCTACGGCGCAAAGCGCGTCCGCGCCGGCGGCGCGATCACGCTGACGACCGGGCTTGCGTCGCAATATCCCGCTCCCGGCAGCGCGATCATCACGACCGTCAATTCCGCCGTCGACGCGTTTGTGCGCGCTTGCGCCGCGGAGCCGGCGATAGCCGTCCGCGTCAACGCGGTGTCGCCCGGCTGGGTCGCCGAAACCTTGGCGAAGTTCGGCCGCGATCCGGCGGGCGGCATCCCCGCCGCCGACGTCGCCCGGATCACCGTCCGCCAGTTTCGCGAGGGCGCGTCCGGCTCGGTCGCCCCCGCCTCCAAGGGCTAGGGTTGTTCGTCATTGCGAGCGAAGCGAAGCAATCATTGTGAAGGCGCCGTTGCGGCATGGATTGCTTCGTCGCTTCGCTCCTCGCAATGACGGCCTAAGGGACACCGAGGGACACAAAGGCTCCTTCGTGATCTTCGTGTCCTTCGTGGTGAATCTCCCTTCCGTTCGGAACTTGCTTCCCTCCCGCCGCGTTCCCTTCGCGCTGGGGAGGGGGTAGCCCATGTACATCATCTGTGTTGCGACCGATTACGACGGGACGCTCGCGCATGACGGCGCTGTCGACGAAGCGACGGTCGACGCGCTCGTCCGACTCAAGCGATCGGGCCGCAGGCTTGTTCTGGTCACCGGGCGCGAGCTCCCGGACCTGATTGCGGCCTTTCCGCAGATCGACCTCTTCGACCGGGTGGTGGCGGAGAACGGCGCGCTCCTCTTCAATCCGGCGACCAAAACGGAGCGGCCGCTCGGGCCCGGGCCTTCGCCCGACCTTGTCGCGGCGTTGCGCGCGAAAAACGTCTCGCCGCTCTCGGTCGGACGGACGATCATCGCCACCTGGGAGCCGAACGAGACGACGGTGCTCGACGCCATTCGCGACCTCGGGCTCGAGCTCCAGATCGTTTTCAACAAAGGCGCCGTGATGATCCTGCCCGCCGGGATCAACAAGGCGAGCGGCCTCAAGGCCGCGCTCGACGACCTCGCCATCTCCGCCCATAACGTGGTCGCGATCGGCGATGCGGAGAACGACCACGCCTTCATGCAGACCTCAGGCTTCGCGGTCGCGGTCTCCAACGCGCTGCCTGCGCTCAAGGAAAAGGCCGATTTCATCACCGCGGGCGCGCGCGGCGCCGGCGTCGCCGAGTTGATCGCGCTCCTGATTGAAAAGGACGTTCACGCGTTCGCACCGTTCAAGGAGCATGGGCTCGTGCAGGCTGCGGAGAGCGCGCACAGAGGCCCCGTGTACATCCGGCCGCATGGAGGCGGCGCGCTGATCGCCGGGCTATCCGGGGGCGGCAAGTCGAGCCTCGCCACGGCGCTGATCGAGGGCATGCTCGCGGCCGGTTTCCAGTTCTGCGTGTTCGACCCGGAGGGGGATTATGGCAGCCTCCCCGCCGCGGTCTCGCTCGGCGACGCCAAGGCGCCGCCGCGCCTCTCGGAGATGATCAAGGCTCTCGAGCGTCCCGGGGAAAGCGTGGTCGTCAACATGCTCGCGGTCAGCGTCGAAGACCGGCCCGCGGCTTTCCGCGGGTTCGTCGGAGTGCTTGCCGAGATGCACGCGCGAACGGGGCGGCCGCACTGGGTTCTGGTGGACGAGGCCCATCATGTGCTTCCCGCCGAGCGGGACGTCAACGCCAGCGCCTCGCCCGCGGCCTTGCCCACCATCCTGGTCACCGTCGATCCCGAAGCGGTCGCCGCCCACGCCCTCGAGAGGGTGGACGACGTCTTCGCCGTCGGGACCAAGCCGGCCGAGACAATTCGCGCGTTCTGCAAGGCTCTGTCGATCGAGGCTCCTGCCCTTCCGGCGCCGCCGAACGAGCCCGGCCAAGCGCTGTTATGGCGAAGGCGTGAGCCCGAGCCGCCCGAGTTTGTCACGCCGCGGGCGCCCGCCGCCAAGATGGAGCGCCACACCCGCAAATACGCCGAGGGCGAACTCGGCGAAGACAAGAGTTTCTATTTTCGCGGTCCCGACAACGCGCTCAATCTGCGCGCGCAGAACCTGACGATCTTTCTGCAGATGGCCGACGGCGTGGACGACGAGACTTGGCGACATCACCTGAAAAGCCACGACGTCTCGCGCTGGATGCGCGAGGCGATCAAGGACGAAGCGCTCGCCGGCGAGGCGCAGGAGGTCGAGGACGCCGACCGCGACCCGGCCGAGTCGCGCCGAGCCATTCGCGAGGCCGTCGAGCGCCGCTACACCGCACCCGCCACGACCGGCGCAGACCTGCGCTGAAAGCAATGCGCCGGGCCTCAGCCGGCGCTCCCAGCCGCTTTTCGGGTGTCGCTTGAAGTGGTTGACTCGTCGTCTGGCCTTCATGCGCGTCCGCTATCGAAATCGGGACGGAGGTTCCCGATGGATAACGACACCAGCGAACTCGACCAGTTGCAGGCGGATTACAAAAAGGCGGTCGAAGACTGGATCGCCGCGATCCGCAAGGAGGAGGCGCTCGCTTCCGTCCACCACTCGAGCGCCGATCTCGACGCCTGGGAGGAGGCGGGATACGAGGAGCACAAAGCGCAGCGCGAGGTCATTTATCGCAAGAAGCTCTACGAAGACGGGCTGCGGGAAGAGCTTTTCGGGTTCTGAGACGCCGCGTCTCCTTAAGGCGCGCTTTCTCCTTCAAAAAGGCGTCGGCCGGGCTCGCAGCAGCGTGACGGCGAAGGCGTGGGGCGGCGGGGCGGTCCACGTCCGCTCCACCGTCCAGCCGGCGCGCTCGGCCAGCGCGGCAAAAACCTCCGGGGCGTATTTGTAGGAGTTCTCGGTGTGGATGGTCTCGCCCTCCTTGAAGGCAAAGCGCCGTCCCGCCACCGTGACAACCTGGTCCGCCAGGCTCTCCAGACGCATCTCGACGCGGCTTTCTTCTGCGTCCCAGACCGCCCGATGACGGAATCTTTCCAGGGCGAACGAACCCTCGAGCTCCCGGTTGATCCGGGTCAACAGGTTCAGATCGAAGGCCGCGGTGACGCCCTGGGCGTCGTCGTAGGCGGCCTCCAGCACCCGGGCGTCCTTGCGCAGGTCGACGCCGACGACGAACAGCGACCGGTCGCCCAGGAGATCGCGCGCGCGCCGAAGGAAACCCTCGGCGTCGGCCGGAGCGAAGTTGCCGATGGTCGAGCCCGGGAAGAAACCGACCCGCGGCGCATCCGAGTAGCGCTCGGGCAGCGGCGCGGGGTGGGTAAAGTCGCCGCAAAGCGGCGTCACTTCGAGGCGGGGATAGTCTTGCCGCAGCGCCGCGGTCGCAGGGGCGAGGGCGTCCTCGGAGATATCGATCGGCGCGTAGGCCGATAGCTGCGGCGCCGCATCGAGCAGGAGCCGCGTCTTGCGGCTGGAGCCGGAGCCGAATTCGACCAGCACCGCTCCGACCGGAATTGTCGCAGCGAGGTCGGGCGCCGCCTGTTCCAGGATCGCAACCTCGGTCCGCGTCGGGTAGTATTCAGGGAGCTCGCAGATCTCCTCGAACAGGGTCGAACCCGCCCGGTCATACAGCCACTTGCACGGCAGCGCCTTGCGGGGGCGCGACAGGCCCTCGAGAACGTCGGTCCGGAACCCGGCGAGGTCGTCGCCGGCTGCTGTCGCGTCCTTCGCCAGACGAACGCCCGAGCCCTGCCATCGCTTGTCGGGGTGAAAGAAGTTGCGGTAGGTCGCGCGCGAGTGACCCGGGGCGGTGAAGGCGGAGCCGCCCCGCAGCACCATCTGATTGACCATGAACTTACCGTTGTACTCGCCCACAGCGCCGGCGGCCGGCGTGAAGCCGGGGTAGGCGGCATAGGCGCTCGACGTCCACTGCCAGGCTCGGTCGTAGAGCTGGCGCAGCTCCGGCTCGCCCTGGGGCGCCGCGAAAACGGCGGCCTCCCACTCGGACTCGGTCGGCAGGCGAACCCCACGCCAACGGGCGTAGGCGTCCGCCTCATAATAGCTGACGTGCGATACCGGCGCGTTCGGATCGAGCGGACGCAGGCCATGGAGCCCGAACGCGCTCCAGCCCTGTGTGGTCCTGCGCCAGTACAGCGGCGCCTCCCACCGGCCCGCCTCAGCCGCGGCCCAACCGTCGGAAAGCCACAGCGTCGGGTCGCGATATCCGCCCGCCGCCATGAAGGCTAGCCATTCGGCGTTGGTGGTCAACCGGTCCGCCAGGCGGAACGGCTCCAGCCACACTTTATGACGCGGACCCTCGTTGTCGAACCCGAACCCCTCGGCGTCGCCAGGGCGTCCGATCTCCGCCAGGCCGCCCGGATGCGCGAGCCAGTTGAGCGCGTCGGCCTCCGGCTCCGCCTGCGGCGTCCGCGGGTCGTAGGCCGGCAGCAGCGGGCTGCAGGAGAAAAGGTGCAAGAGATCGGTAAGGATCAACTCCTGGTGCTGCTCCTCGTGGTTCAATCCCAACGCCACCAGCGCGCGGGCTTCAGCCGGAAGCGGCCTGGAGAGGAGCTTCTCCATCGCCTGATCCACGTAGGCGCGGTACTGGCGCACGCGCTCGACGGACGGGCGGGTGACGAGCCCGCGAGCGTTTCGCGCCGGCCGCGGTCCCACTCCATGGTAGTAGCTGTTGAAAAGGACGCGGAAGTCGGCGTCAAAATGGGCGCTGTCGCCGAACCGTTCCACGATGAAGGTCTCGAAGAACCAGGTGGAGTGGGCGAGGTGCCATTTTACCGGACTGGCGTCCTCCATCGACTGGGGCTGCATGTCCTCCTCGGACAGGGGCGCCGCGAGCGCGAGCGACCGGGCCCGGACGATTCGATAGCGCTCGAGCAGACGTCCCGCCTTGAGCGCAACCGTCCCTCCACTCCCACGCGCCACAGGCAGGGGAGCGTCCTCGAAGCTTTTCCAGACTCTCGCGGGGCGCGCCTCCGCCTCGAGCTCGTTTAGCGACCGCCTGGGGCCGTACCGGTAAGGCCAATTCGCGTTGCGAAGCATGTCTTAGCTCCCGTTCCTGTAGAGCGGTATCCCGAGCGCGCCTTCAATGGCGCCTGCCTCCGCGAAAGCTTAGGCGGCATGGCGAGTTCTCGCGCGCCGCCGGCAGGCGGCGCCCGCGAACATTCAGATTAGGTGGGGGACGCAAATCTCAATAGATCAAAAGAGCGAAAAGGATGACGGGATCGGGGCTCCCATTGCAGAATTCCGCGACCCATGAATTTTCCCCAAATCGCGCTCACAAACTGCATCAATCCCCAACTCTCGGATTTGTTCCGTGCCGACGCAACGGCGCGCCGGGCGCTCGAGCAAGGCTGCTTCTTGCGCATTTGTGGCCGACGGGGGCCATCGGCCCGGCCGTTGAAAAACCGCCGTCAGAAGAACCGCCGTCACTTGGCGCAGATCTTCACAGCGCCCTCTGCGCCCCACATGGCGCAGGGGGAAAAGCTCAGGCGATAGGTCCCATTGGATGGGGCGACGAAGGTCAGCGCTCCCGGGGCCTGGGCGTCGCCGAAGAAGTAGCCGCCGGGGCCTTCGACGTTGGGATCGCGTGGACGCCAGAGCGTGGTTACCCGCCCGCTGCGGGGGTCCATTTCGGCCGCCCGGCCGGTCATCTCGACAGAAATGATCTGTCCGTGGGTGAAGTCGCCGACGAACGTCGTGGCGGCGCCGTGATAGATCCAGCAGGCCCTGCCGGGCGGCATCCGGATCCGCGCGATCGATTCGCGGTCGCACGCGCTCGCGAGCGCGGGCGCGGAGGGCCTGGCGACGAGTGCGACCACCGCCGCTGCGAGCAAAAAAACGCCGATTGCGTTCAAGCCTTGCCTTCCGTTTCCGGCGCGCGCCCGAAGCTACTGCGATCCCGCGTTTGGGGCCAGCGCCCTTTGCGGCTCGGGCGCCGGCCTGCCGGGACCCAAGCGGGTTGTGAAACATGTTGCGGAAAAACAGAATCTCGGATAGAGTGATTGTTTCGGTTCAGGATCGGGCGCAGCGAGACGTCGGGCCCTTCCGCGCTGCTGTCGGGGCGTTCTGAAATCAAGGGGTCACGGTCGACGCAACCCCTTGATTTCATTGGAAACGGCAGTGAGTGAGGCCTTGTCGCGGAGTTGGCGTGGACTTGAGTTCGGCGCCATGTCGAGTTGGGCCGTAGGCCATCGGCGCTTGGGCCCTTCCGCCGGCCCGCGAGGGAGACCGCCTCGCTCGGCGGCCGGCCGCCCTCGGCGCTCCAGCGGATCGAAAATGGCGCGCAAGCCCCTGAAAACGCTCAAGACGGAATTGAAAATGGCGAACCGCGCTCAATGCCGGAAATGGCGCATTCCGGTGAACACCATGGCGACCCCGGCCTCGTCCGCCGCGGCGACCACCTCGGCGTCGCGCACCGAGCCGCCGGGCTGGATGACGGCGGTCGCGCCGGCCTGCGATCGCCGACAGGAGCCCATCGGCGAAGGGGAAGAAGGCGTCGGATGCGACGACCGAGCCCTTGGTGCGCGGCGCCGGCCAGCCGGCGGCCGCCGCGGCCTCTTCAGCCTTCAGGGCGGCGACGCGCGCCGAATCGACCCGCGACATCTGACCCGCCCCGACCCCGGCGGTGGAGCCGTCCTTCACGTAGACGATGGCGTTCGACTTCACGTGCTTGGCGACTGTCCAGGCGATCTTGAGGTCGGCCAATTCGGAGGGCGTCGGCGCGCGCCGGGTGACGACCTTGAGCGCCGCCTCGTCGAGCGCGCCGCCGTCGCGGTCCTGCACCAGCAGACCGCCCGCCACGGAGCGCACCGTCAGGCTTCTGGCGCGCGGGTCCGGCAGCGCGCCTGCGATCATCAGCCGCAGGTTCTTCTTCGAGGCGACGATCGCGATCGCCTCCTCGTCGGCCTCGGGGGCGATGATGACCTCGGTGAAGATCTCGACGATCTTTCTGGCCGCCGCGGCGTCGAGCCGCCGGTTCAGCGCCACGACGCCGCCGAACGCCGAGACCGGATCGCAGGCCAGCGCCCGTCTCGTAGGCCTCGACGAGGCTCGCTCCCACGGCCACCCCGCAAGGGTTCGCGTGCTTGATGATCGCGACCGCCGCGTTTCGGCCGGATCGAACTCCGCGACCAGTTCGTAGGCCGCGTCGGTGTCGTTGACGTTGTTGTAGGACAGCTCCTTGCCCTGAACCTGCCGCGCGGTCGCGACGCCGGGACGGGTGTCGGCGGTCAGGTAGAGCGCGGCGCGCTGATGCGGGTTCTCGCCGTATCGCAGCGCGCCGAAGCTCTCGTGCAGGACGCCGCCGAAGGCGCGCCATTTCGGCGTCGGTCTCGCCGATCTCCTCGGCGAGCCAGTTGGAGATCGCGGCGTCGTAGGCGGCCGTCCGGGCGTAGGCCTTCTGCGCCATGCGGCGGCGGAAGGCGAGGCTCGTGCCGCCGTCGTGACGATCGAGTTCGGCGAGGAAGTCGGCGTAGTCGGCCGACGTCGACGATGACGACCACGTCATCGTGGTTCTTCGCCGCGCCGCGCACCATGGCCGGCCCGCCGATGTCGATGTTCTCGATCTTGTCCTCGAAGGACGCGCCGCGCTTGAGGGTCGCCTCGAACGGATAGAGATTGACGATCAGAAGGTCGATCGGGGCGATATCGTTGGCGATCATCGCGGCCTGATGCGACGGATCCGCGCGGATGGCGAGCAGTCCGCCGTGGATGCGGGGATGCAGCGTCTTGACCCGCCCGTCCATCATTTCGGGAAAACCGGTGAACTGCGCCACGTCGACGACCGGCAGCCCGGCCGCTGTCGAGCGCCGCCGCCGTCCCGCCCGTGGACAGGAGTCTCGACGTCCGCGACTCGACCAGCGCCTTGCCGAGATCGACGAGGCCGGCCTTGTCGGAAACCGAGATCAGCGCCCGTCCGATCTTGACGATATCTGCCGGCATCGACCTCAAGCTCCTTCGTCGTCGCGCCGTGGCGCGGCGCATAGCACGGGCCAGCGCGGGCGGAAACGGGATGCGAGCGACCGGCGTCGTGTCGCCCGAACGTCATTTTCGCTCTTGGCCCGGACCCAACTGGCCGCGTCGCGCGTTGTCAGGAGCGACAACCCTGTCAAGGAGACAGTATATGACTCAAAACCTTCGCGCTGGTTGGGCTTTGCGGCCGCCCTCGCGGTCCCGCAGGCCGCGCTTGCGGTGACCTCGACCGGCTACGGCACCGAGGGCACCGTACCATGCGCGACACGGCGCCCCGCTCAGCAACTTTCAACGCGGCTGGAACAACGCCCACGAGTCTCAGAACCGCGCGCGGGCGTCCGCAAGCTGGGTGCGCGCGCATGGCGTGGCACTTCCCCACTCCGTTCTAGGTTCAGCCTCGAGATCTATGATGGTTTCGGCCGTGGCGGCGTCTTGACGGCGCTGCGCCGAAGTCTGAGATTGGCCGCCCAGAGGAAGGGCGAAAGCCTTCGCTGCATGACGACGGAGGCGACCCCCGATGGATCTGCGACTGACCGAGGACGAAATCGCGTTCCGGGAAGAAGTGCGCGGCTTCGTTCGCGACAATCTGCCGGCTTCGATTCGGGATAAGAGCGTGCTCGGGCCGCAGGCTGGCGAAAGAGGATTATGTCCGCTGGACCCGTATCCTCGCCGCCAAGGGCTGGGCTGCGCCCCATTGGCCGGTCGAGTGGGGCGGAACCGGATGGGGTCCGGTCAAGCAGTCGATTTTCCTCGATGAGACCCAGCGTGGCAACGCGCCCGAGGCGATCGCCTTCGGCGTCAACATGGTCGGCCCCGTCATCTACACTTTCGGATCGCAAGCGCAGAAGGAGCGGTTCCTTCCTCGCATCCTCGATCTCGAGGGACTGGTGGTGCCAGGGCTTCTCCGAGCCGGGCGCCGGCTCGGACCTCGCGAGCCTGCGCACTGTCTGCGAGGCGGGACGGGGAAGTCCTGGGTGATTTCCGGTCAGAAGACCTGGACGACCATGGCACAGTACGCCGACTGGATCTTTGTCCTCGCGCGCACCAATCACGCAGGCGAAGAAGCAGGAGGGCATTTCGTTCTTCCTGGTCGACATGAAGAGCCCGGGCGTGACGGTGCGGCCGATCCAGACGATCGACGGGGGCACGAGGTCAACGAGGTCTTCTTCGACGACGTCCGAGTTCCGCTCGACGCCTTGGTCGGCGAGGAGAACAAGGGCTGGGACTACGCCAAGTTCCTGCTGACCAACGAGCGCAACGGCATCGCCCGGGTCGGCATCTCCAAGGCGCGGCTCGACCGCGTGCGTGAACTCGCGGCTATGCCTGTCTACGGCGCCGGGCCCAAGATGGACGATCCGTTTTTCCGCGCCAAACTCGCCGCGGTGGAGGTCGAGTTGAAAGCCCTCGAGATGACCCAAATGCGGGTCATCTCGAATCGCCGCAGCGACGGCAGGCCTGATCCCGACCTCGTCGGTCCTGAAGATCAAGGGCTCGGAAATCCAGCAGGCGACGACCGAGCTTCTGATGGAGGTCGTCGGGCCCTACGCGCTTCCCTACGAGGATCCGGAGGCCTTGACGAACGAGCCGCCGGTCGGCTTCGATTGGGCCGGCCCGGCCGCGCCGAACTATTTCAACTATCGCAAGGTGACGATCTACGGCGGCTCGAACGAGATTCAGCGCGGCATCATCGCCAAGGCCATTCTGGGGCTCTGATCATGGATTTCGAACTGAGCAGCGAGCAGCAGATGCTGCGCGACAATGTCGCGCGGCTGATGAAGGATCGGTACGGCTTCGAGGCGCGCAAAGGCCTATCACGCGACGCCGGTCGGATTCAGCGAAAAGCTGTGGCGCGAATACGCCGAGATGGGCCTTCTCGGCGCGCCGTTCTCCGAGGAGGACGGCGGCTTCGGCGGCGGCGCGGTCGAGACGATGATCGTGATGGAGGAATTCGGCAAGGCGCTGGCCCTCGAGCCCTATCATTGAAACGGTCGTGCTCGCGCGGCGCGCTGATCAAGCACGCCGCGCCGCCGGAAAAGCGCGCCGAACTCATCGGCCGAATCGCGGCAGGCGACTTGCGTCTCAGCTTTGCCCACGGCGAAAAGCAGGCCGGCTTCGACCTGAACGACGTCGGACTCGCCGCGCGCAAGGATGGCGAGGCTTATGTGCTCGACGGCGAAAAGGGGCTTGTCGTCAACGGCGACAGCGCGGACGCGCTGATCGTTTCGGCCCGCATCGCCGGCGGACGGCGCGACCGCGACGGAATCGGGCTGTTCCTCGTCGACGCCGACGCGCCGGGCGTGACCCGCCGCGGCTATACCGACCCAGGACGGCCGTCGGGCCGCAGAGATCGGCTTTCGCCAAAGTCCGGGTCGAGCCGGAGAACGCGCTCGGCCCGACCGGAGGGCGGCTCTGCCGATCATCGAGCGCGCGTCGACGAGACGATCGCCGCGCTCGCGGCCGAGGCGGTCGGCGCGATGAGCGAGGCGCTCGCGATGACCGTCGAGTACCTGAAGACGCGCAAGCAGTTCGGCGTCACGATCGGCTCCTTCCAGGCGCTTCAGCATCGCGCCTCCGACATGGTCGTCGCGCTCGAGCAGGCGCGCAGCATGATGTATCTGGCCACCATGAGCGTCGCCGAGGAGAACGCCGAGCAGCGCGCCAAGGCGATTTCGGCCGCCAAGGTCCAGATCGGACGATCCGCGAAATTCATCGGGCAGCAGGCCGTTCAGATGCATGGCGGCATCGCGATGACCTACGAATACAAGGTCGGCCATCTTTTCAAGCGACTGACCATGATCGACGCCGCCTATGGCGACGCTGACCTGCATGTTCGCAGGCTCGGCGATCGGGGCTCGCTGTTCGCCTGAGCGATGGGCTTGCGTACCATACTCGTCACCGCTTTCGAGCCGTTCGGGGGCGAGACGATCAACGCATCCTGGGAGGCCGCAAAGCGCATCGACGGCTGGCGTTGCGGCGAGGCTATCGTTGGCGGCGCGAATGCTGCCCTGCGCCTATGGGGCCTGCGTTGAGGAATTCGTCAGCGCAATATACGCACTTAAATCCTTGCGCCGTGCTCCTGACCGGCCAGGCGGCGCAGCGTAGCGCGGTCTGCGTCGAGCGCATTGCGCGAAATGCGGCGAGCACGACGGTGCGGGACAACCGCGGCGCGCTTGGCACGGCGCCGGCGGGGCGCACGGCGGTCCTGACGACGATCGCCTCGCCAAGCGCCATCGCCAGAGCGATCCGCGAAGCCGGTGTCACAGCGCGGGTGTCGTCCGACGCCGGCGACTATCGTCTGCAATCATCTCTATTACGGCGCGCTTGCGTTATCTCGCTGCTGGATCGCGGACCGACCGCCATGGTCTTCATCCACCTGCCGGCGACGCCGGAGCAATCGCCGGCGAGAGCAAGCGCGCTCCGGCTTCCGACGGCCGACGCCGTCCGCGCGCTGCAAGCGGCGGTTCAAGTGTTGATACGATCCGCTCCGGCTCGAGTCGGAGCGGCCGAGTAAGTAACGGCATCCGCAGCCAGAAAAATGACGCCGCCTGCGAAAGCAGGCGGCGCAAGACCAAGGCGCGCGGGAGGGACGCGCCGCGGAGAATTCAGGCCGTTCAGACCGCGATCTTGAAAGACTTCGTCACTTGGTCCTTGATCGGCTCGATAGTCTCGACAACGGCCTTCTTCGCCAGTTCGGCGAGGTCCTTGAACTGGACGACGACCGCGTCGGTCTGCTTGCGAGCGAAGTCGCTCTGCAGGGCGACGAAATCGGCCGACCGACTTCGCGGTCAGCGACGCCTTGACGAAATCGAGGTTGGCTTCCGCGTTCGCGCGTGCGGCGGCAAGCGCCTTGGTGTTGAAGGCGATGACGCCGTCCTTGGCCGCAGCGAAGCTCAGTTCGAACGCGTTGGCGGCGTCCTCGGCCGAGGCCTTCGCCTTGACGAACGCCGCACGCGACTCGACGACGCCCTTCTGATCGCATTGCGAACTGTTTCCTGCATTTCCATCGCGGGCTCGACGATCGCCTCGACGGCTTCCGAGGCGCTCGGGAATTCATTGGGGAGGTCGGGCTCGACCATGCGGCGGGCGGCCGCCTGCGCGGCGGCGTTTTTCTTTGGTGAGGATGCCATGATTGCTCTCAGGGACCTTCAGGTTGGCGGATTTCCGAACAGAGCCGTTTCGGGCGGCTCAGCGCGAACCCGGTGTCACGCTCTTCTGGATGACGGCGCCGAACTCCTTGGCCTGCGTCTGCAGTGCGGCGAGCTGGCTCTTCAGATATTCGCTCTGCAGCGCGAACGCCTCCTGCGGATCCTTGGCGCGAACGAGCTTGCTGGCCAAATCGAAAGCCGCGTTGACGTTCTGCTCGGTGGAGCTCGAGCACCTGCGTGGCGACGGATTTGACGCCGGAGGCGCCGGGGTGTCGCCGGCGGCGCCCGCGGTGCGCTGGGCGACAGCAAGGAAGCCCTCGAAAGCCTTGCGCGCCTGCTCGACGCTACGCTCGGCGAAATCACGCAAATCGTTCGGGACTTCGAAGGGGGAAGCGCTCATTGTCGTGCTTTCCATTCATGTCGGGTGGTTGATCGCCCACGGTCGCGCTACCTATAGCGCGAATTTTTGCTGCAGTGCAACATTTTTTGCGCTCGCGACCTCAATTTTTAACTCTGTGCGGAATGTGGCCAATCCGCGAGCGTGGCGCGTTTCCCGGAACAGCGTTAAAGAATTGCTAACGGTCGGAGGCGTAGGCGATTCGCGATATCGCCCGGCCGAGCGTGCCAAAGCGAGCCGACCTTGATTCTTCCGCCGTCGAAGGAATCTGCTGACAGCGCCCTGACGCCGGAGGCGACGCGGGCGCTGTTCGACGCCGCTGCGCGATGGCGGGGGCGGGATCGCCGATTGCGATCGTCGACGAGACCGGACGGGCCGTCGCGGTCACGCCTTTCGGGCTGGCGCTTGTCGTGGCGAGGATCGGGCGGACTTCCAGAGGCACCTCCTGTCCGGCGACGGCCCCGGAGCGCGCCAACTGCGGCGCCTGGCGGCGACGTTGCCGCTCGGCGGGCCTCCGCGGCTCGAACGCATTCGACGAGCCGCCGGACCACGGGCGGCGAGCCTCAACGTGCAGTGCTTCCGCATCGCTGCTGCGGACGGTGCTCCATTCCTTATCTTGACCGCGGACAACGCCGATTCTGCAGGCGCCGTCGCTCCCGTCGCGGAGGGAACGCGTGAGCCGGCGGTCCTCCCCGCCGTAACGACTCCGCAGGCGGAGATCCATCGGCGCAGGCGTTTTCTCTGGAGCCTGGACCGCGAGGGACGCTTCGAGTCGATCTGATCCGGCGCTTGTGGCTGCGCTGGGCGCCGCGGCGCCGAGGACCACCGAGACCATCGAGACCGCACGCCGTCGCGTCGCTATTGAAAACGTCGAAGCATTCGCCGCCGCCGTGCAGATGCGCGAGACGTTCTCCGGCCTGACCCTCGTGTGGAGCGCGGAGGACGGAACCCACGCCCTTCCGATCACCTTCTCGGGCGCCCCTCTCTTCAATCGCGCGCGCGAATTCGTCGGCTTCAAAGGCTTCGGAACCCTCGGCAAACCGATCGCGCGGACGCAACCCGCCGCGCCCCCCGGCAGGTCGCCAGCCGAGGACGCGGCGACGCCGGCCCTTGCGTCCGCACCGGCCACAGACGCAGATCCTGCTGCGCTCGCGATCGATCACGACAGTGAGGAAGACCGAAGCGGAGTGTCTGAGGCGCCCGAGGCGTCCGACGATGTGGAGGCGGTTTCCTCAGGGCGGTCGCACGAACCGCTGGAGCCGCCGGAACCGTTCGCCCCCGAGGAGCGGACTGCGGAGATTTATGTTCTCCGGCAGGGCCATGCCGCGCCGCTCGCGCCTTCGAAGATCGTTCCGATCCGCCCGGGCGCCTTCGACGCGGCGAAACCGCGGGACGCCGGGGACTCCGGCGACGGCAGCGTCGAACTCAGCAAGGCGGAGCGCGAGGCGTTCCGGGAAATTGCACGTGCGCTTGTCGGCCGGGCGCCCGCATCTCGCCAGGAGACGCCCCCGGGCGTTCCCGACCCATCGGCGGAAAGGCAAGAGAGCTCCCCGGACGTCGCCGATCTGGCGGGCGAAGCGCCGGACGCCGACCCCGACCGGGGCCGACCGGCCAGCGATCCGGCCGCGGTGCCTGTGTTGCGCAACGCGCTGGCGCTGCTCGACCGCCTCCCCCTTGGCGTCCTCGTGGCGCGCGACGCGCGCCCGCTCTACGTCAATCTGACTCTGCTCGCTCTGCTCGGCTATCGCGACGTCGAGCACTTCGAGGCGGCCGACGGTCTGACGGCCATGTTTCGCGGCGACGATCGCCCCACCTTGCCCGACGCCGACGACGGCGCCTTCTCGATTTTCACCGCCGGAGGCCAACCGCTGGCGGTGGAGGGCCGCGCCCAGGCGATCGTCTGGGACGGCGCGCCGGCGACGCTGATCATGCTGCGGCCGGCGAAGGCGGCCGCGCGCGCGCCCGCGCGCCTCGTCGAGGGCGAGACGGAGGGAGGCGGCGTCGCCAGCGACTTTGCCGAGATGCTCGCACTTGCAGCCGACGGCGCGGTCGTACTCGATCCGGCGGGCCGCATCCAGTCCTTCAACGCGTCGGCGGAGCGGCTATTCGGCTATCGCGAGAAGGACGTCGTGGGCGAAAGCGTCCTGATGCTGCTCGCTCCGCCGAGCCACCCGGCGGCGACGGCGGGACTCGATAGCCTGAGCCGGCTCTCCGACGCGTCGTCGTCCGAGCCGCCGATCGCGGTCGTCGGCCGCGAGCGCGAGGGGGCGGCGCTCGCGCTGACGCTGACGCTGGCCCGTGTCGGGCCTCCGGACGCTCCCTATTATTGTGCGCTGTTCCGGGATTTGCGGCGCGAGCGCGAGGCGGAGCGCAAGCTGATCGCCGCGCGCGACGCCGCGCTCGCCGCGAGCGCAGCCAAGACCGATTTCCTCGCCCATGTCAGCCATGAGATCCGTACCCCCCTTCACGCGATCCTCGGTTTCGCCGAGGTGATGATGGAGGAGCGGTTCGGACCGATCGGCAATGACCGCTATCGCGACTACCTCAAGGACATCCACGCGTCGGGCCGGCACGTCATGAGCCTCGCCGACGATCTGCTCGATCTCAGCAAGATCGAATCGGGCAAGCTCGAGCTCGACTTCGCACCGGTGGACGCCAATTCTTTGATCCGGGAATGCGTGTCGCTGATGCAGCCGCAGGCGTCGCGCGAGCGGATCATCATGCGCGTGTCGCTGTTCGACCGCCTGCCCCACGTCATGGTGGACGAACGCTCCCTGCGCCAGATCATGCTGAACCTCATGTCGAACGCGGTGAAGTACAATGAGCCCGGCGGCCAGGTGATCGTGTCGACCGCGGTCGACGCGGCCGGCCAGGCGGTGATCCGGGTCCGCGACACCGGCGTCGGCATGAACGAGAGCGAGGTCGGGGTCGCGCTCGAGCCCTTCGGCCAGGTCGGCCGCGGCGGACGCAAGGGCGGCGTCGGGCTCGGCCTGCCGTTGACCAAGGCGCTGGTCGAGGCCAACAGGGCCGAGTTCTCGATCAAGAGCCGGCGGGACCAGGGCACGCTGATCGAGATCTGCTTCCCGGCCGCGCAGGCGGCGCAGTGACCCGGCGGCCGGCCGCGGCCATCGCCGTTTTTTTGAAGCGAGGCCGCGATTCCAAGGCGTTATGCGCAAGATGGGAATCGGCGCGTGATTAGGGGGAAGCCAATCGCCACATTTCCGCCGTATTCGGGAACCCTTCGCCTGTCACAACCTTAGCCTTATCAAGGCCTTAGATGAATGGCGGGCGCTCCGGGCGCTCCTTGCCGTCATGCCCGGGACAGCCCGGCACGCGACGCGCTAATGCGTCCGGGTCCAGGAAGCCGACTTGCAGATGAGGCCGCCGAGCACGCAGCCCGCGGTGGTGAGGCGGTCGCCCGAAAGGGTCATCCTGCCGGAATAGGTCTTTCCGTCATCGGGATTGAAGGCCGACCCGGTCCAGATGTTGTCGCCGTGCGGCTTCATGTCGAAGAACACTTGCTGGCCGATCTTGGCCGCGCCGCTGGCGTCCTTGAGCCAGATGATCGCGCCGCAGAGCGCCTCGCCGCCGCAGGGCGCGATCCGGACCTTCGAGGCCCCGGTGTCGCGAAGCCACACGCCCGTCGCGTCCCCAGCCCAAGCGGCGACGACAGAGGCCGCCAACACGGCGGCGCTCGCGATCAAAACCCTGGGCATCTGTCCTCCCGATTCAAGCCGCCCTTGTCCTGGAGGAGCGGCGACTTGCCGCCTGTCTCGGACTTTGGCGCCGGTCTCGAAGGACGTCCCAGCAGGCGCCCAACAGCAGCCCAACGGGATCATCCTTCGATAAGCTCAGATGAGGGTTTCGGATCACTCGAACGATTCGTCAAGCCGTCACGTCCGACGGCAAAGCCCAGACCGGACGATACCCCGCCGCGAGCGCCGCGACTGTCGAGCGCGGCGTCAGAACATCGGCCTCGGCCTTGGCCTCGAACGCCGTCGCCGGCCCGTAGCCGGCAAAACTCCAGGGCCACAGCTTTCCGCCACGAAGAGCGTGCGGACGGCCGTCGATCGCGACAAAGGCGGCCTCCGGCAGCGCGCCGAGACGCGTCCGCCACAGGCGCTTCCGCCGCCCATCGAGCCGTTCGCGATGGAGAACCGCGTCCATGGCGTCCGCGTTCTTCGCCTCGCCGGGGAAGGCGGCGGCGAAGGCCTTCGCCGCGGCGCGCCGGCATTCGAAGCACGGACGATGACCGGCCGCGAGCGCGGTCGGTTCGTCGAGAAAAAAGAGTTCGGTGTAGCCGTCGCCCCACACGGGCCGCCACCGGTTTTTGAAGGCGCAGACGCAGACAATCCATCGCCTCGACGTCCAACGTCCTCTGCCGAGAGTTTGATCGGGCCGATGCAGCCGTCCGCCGCGATTGCCAAAAAAGGCGCCGCGCGCCGGGACCGCATGGAATTCGCCGAACGGATCGACGCGGTTCTGCAGCGGTCGAGGGGCCTGCGGAGGCGGATTGCGCTCGACGCTCACCTCAAGCACCCTGCAAGAGCGTGCGCGGCGGCCGGAGAGGGAAGGGCATGGCGCTGGAACTCAGGCCGAGTTGCGAAGGCTGCGACAAGGATCTGCCGCCGAACGCGTCGGAAGCGCGGATCTGCACGTTCGAATGCACGTTTGCGCCGACTGCGTCGACAGCATGCTCCAAAACGTCTGTCCGAATTGCGGCGGCGGTTTCGCCCCGCGACCGATCCGGCCGGTGCGCGAATGGCGGCCGGGCCTTTCGGTCGCCAGGCGCCCGCCGTCGACGACGCGCGTGCGCCTCTCCTGGACGCCCGAAGAGATTGCCGGATTCGTCCGCGACATCGCGTCGATCCCGCCGTCGGAACGATGAGGCTGCATTTTTTGAATGGGGGCGAACGCCCACGGCTTGCCCGCTTGAGGTTCGAGGGCCGTGACGATCGGGCAGGAATAGTCGCCGCGGCCCCGTTCGGAATCGACCCCGGTCCAGGCGTCAAAATCGTGAATGACCGTAGCGGTTTTCATGGGAAGGGGTGACCTCAGCCTGCGTGTGCGGCCTCGGCGGGGCTGCCGAGAATGGCGCGCTTTGCCATGCGGTAGCCAGCTCGCTTCAGCCGATCGATCGTCAGCGCGGAGAAGTTGTTGGCCGCGAAAGGCGGATCGCCCTCAGCGCCTTCGTTCACAATCCGCGTGATCGTCGTCGGCGCCGTGTCAGCCATCCGCTGAATGAAGCGCGGACTCTGCCGCAGTCGCTGGCCGGCTTCGGGTTCCAGATTGTCCATGATCTCTTGCACCAGACGCCGGAAATCGCCGATCCGCTCGCGATGGCGCACGTCGCTGCGGACACGTTCCGAATAAACGATCTCGTCGCGCCGCATCAAAACCTCGGCGAGATTCTCCGGCAATCGCCGCTGGCTCGAGAAAAGATCGACGATGAACACGCGCTTGCTAACCTCGCCGCATCGCTCGGTCACCAGTTCCAGCGGTGAATTGCTGACGATGCCGGCGTCCCAATAATGTTTCCCGTGGATGGTGGTCCAGGGGAAGGCCGCCGGCAGGCTGCCGCTCGCCAGGATATGGTCCACCGTGATGTCGTCAGCGCGGCTATCGAAGACTTCAAGCTGCGCTGTCTCGACGTTGACGGTGCTGACCAGCAGACGCACTGGACTTTCTCGGAGGCGGCTGAAATCAACGTACTTCTCCAGCAAAATGCGGGCCGGCCCGAAATCGTATAGGCTCGTCCAGTTCCATGGAAGCTCGTCCGGCGGCAGCTGCCAGTGCGGCAGGAAGAAACGCGGAGAGCCGAACCAGATGCTCCACAAGGACGCCAGCGCTTGCCGCCAATCTTCGGTGAGCGCGTCCGGCGTCGCAACGGCAAGGTCGTTCCAAAATGCCTCCAGCGCCGCAGCGGCTTTACCCGGATTGCCGGCGATAATCGCGCCGTTGAAGGCGCCGATGGAGACCCCGGCGACGATGTCGGGATGGATGGCCGCCTCTTGCAGCGCTTTGACCACTCCGCATTCAAATGCGCCCAAGGCGCCGCCGCCCTGCAGGATGAGAACGGTCTGGGTCGCAACGTCCTCCAGCGCGAAGTTCTCGTCCGAAAGCCGATGCTTTATCGAATGCACATTGACGTGGTGGCGGATCATCAGTTCGGTTGCGAGAGTCTCGCTGGCTGGTCGCCCCATGGAGAAGGAAGCGCACACGACGTCGTTCTTGAGATAGAACAACGCGAAGGAGCGATCCTCCAGCGATCCACGGCTGACGCGGTCGTCGATGTCTTGCGTCGAGCCGAGGAAGTTGAAACTGAGGTCGAGAATATTGCAGAAAAAATAGGAAACTTCGTCATAGGCCAGCTTGCGCCCGAGCATGTTCCGAGCCGCCAGCCGCCCTTGCTTGACAGCGTTGTCCCAATGCTCGATCCGACGGCGCTCCTTGAATACGATGTCAAAGAAATTCGCCACGTCGCCGGCCGCGAAGACGCCAGGCGCGCTCGTTTCGAGATACTGATCGACCAGCACGCCATCGCCAAGCAAAATGCCGCTGTCGCGAAGAAACCCGGTCTCAGGCGTCACGCCGATCGCGACGACCACGAGGTCGCAGGGCCAGAGTTCGCCGGAGCGCGCTATCACCGCCTCCACGCGGCTGGCGCCCTCTAATGCGACGGCGACGTCGTTCGTGCGCAGCTCAATGCCGCGCTCCGCGCAATAGCGGCTGAAGAACGCCGAGAGTTCGGGAGCGGCAAGCTGCGGGAGCAGCAGTTCGTTTTCCTCGATCAGCGTGACATGAACGTCCATGCGGGCGAGCGAGGCGGCGACTTCGAGGCCGAGAAAGCCGCCGCCGACAACGACGGCGCGCCTGACGTTCTTCGCGGCCTGCCTGAGCGCCTCGGCATCCCCTATTGTTTGCAGGTAATGGACGCCTGCAAGCGTGGAGCCCGGAACGGTCAAGCGAACGGGCTTCGTCCCCGTCGCAATCAGCAGTTTGTCGAAATGGAAGTCCCCGGCGCAGTCGGTGCCCACAAGCCGGTTAGGCGCATCGACGGCGACCCCAAGAACGCCGGACATGATGTCGATCGCCCGCTCCCGGTAGAAAGCTGCGTCGTGGAACATCAGCTTTGCTTTTGGCAACGCGCCGAGGAGAAACTGCTTGGGCAGGAAGGTGTGCCCGTAGGGCCCGTAAGGTTCTCCCGAGACCAGCAGTATGCTGCCGGTGGCGCCTTCGGCGCGCAGCGTCTCGGCGGCGCTCACGCAGGCCGGCCCACCGCCAAGCAGCACAAAATCGAAGTGCTTTGGCATGCATTCCTCCGTCCGCTCCGATTTCAGTCTGTGAATCGGATTTCAACCATGCCCTTATTTTGCACCGTCGGCACGCAAGACCAATGCCTTAGCAGCGAACCCCGCCGATCCGCATCGAATCTCCACGCCGATCAACGGGCCTACGGCATCGATCCCGGTCAGGCGTCAGAATCGCGAACGAATATAGCGGCCCTCAAAGCGAGGGGCGGGGTTAAAGCGGACGCCGGTCCCGGGTCAAACGTCAGGCCGCATCACGATGCGAAAATCGCGTAGCCCAGAAGCGGAGGAGCGGTGAGCGACAAGGATAGCGCTATAGGGCGCGCGTGGCTCGGTCGCGCTGGCGGGCTCAGCGAGTCCGCCCCATACTACTGCGCCGGCGCCGGCAGCGGAGCGGCGATCACGGGGGGCGGGGCGGGAGAGTAGGATCGCGACGCGGCGACCGTGGGCGGGGAGGACGAGCGGTGCGCCGTCGACACCGCGGGCTCGGGCGCGGGGTTCGCTGCGGCGCTGGCGATCGCGTCGCCGACCGTGTCGAGGCCGTAGACGTCGTCGCGGAAGTTGGCGACGCCTTCGCCGTTCGACCAGCCGGTGAGATAGACCCAGATCACCGGCACAGGATGAGAAAGACGGATGTCGTAGGGCGCGCCCTCGGTCACCTTCTGCTGCATCGCGGCCTTGTCCCAGGCGCCGCTCGGGCCGCCGGGCGTGCCCTCGAGCAGCCATTCGGCGTAGTCGTAGACGCCTTGAACGCGCACGCAGCCGTGGCTCAGGAAGCGATAGTCGGCGCCGAACAGCCGCTTCGACGGCGTGTCGTGCATGTAGACGGCGAGCTTGTTGGGCATGTTGATCCGGATCGACCCGAGCGAATTGCCCGCGCCGGAATCCTGCCGCAGCGTATAGTTCGTGGCGCGCTCCGAATTCCAGTTGACCGACTTCGGATTGATCGCTTGGCCCGAGCTGTCGAGGATGCGGATCTTGGCCCGGGTCAGATAGCCCGGATCGCGCTGCATGCGCGGGATGATCTCTTTCTTGATGATCGAGGTCGGCACGGTCCAGGTCGGGTTGAGATTGACGGCCTGGATGTGCGCGGAGATTTCCGGCGAGGGATGATCGGGGTCGCCGACGATCGCGACGTAGCGGTGCGCGACCTTGCCGTTCTCGACGGCTTCGACCGAGGTCGAGGGGATGTTGACCACGACATAGCGGTCGCCGAACTCGAAATTGGCCCCCGCCAGCCGGTCCGCGGAAGAGGCGAGCTCCTTGAACCTGACCTTCGCCGGCACGTTCATATCCTTCAGCGTCGCCCCGGCGACGACGCCCGTCTCCTTGAGCCCCATGCGCGCCTGGAAGCGCTTGACCGCGGCGGTCAGCTCGGAATCCCAGCTCTGTCCGGTCGCATGGGCCGCGTCGAGATCGCCCTCGATCGACAGACGCTTGCGCAGCTTCGCGACCTGCGGACCCTTGTCTCCCAAGTGCAGCGCGACGATGTCGGTCGGCCAGCCGCCGGCGTCGGCGATCGCGCCATAGCGCTCGGAAACCTTGGCGGTGGCGAAGAAGGTGTTCGGCTGAAGCGTCGGGTTGGGGTCGCTCGACAACGTCGTCTCCAGCGGCGGCGGGCGGCGGCGCGACTTTCTTCGGCTTCGGTTTCGGCGGAGCGGCCGCCGCGGTCGTGGGCGGCGCACCCGGCGTCACGCCGGTCGCGGGCTGCGCGGGCGCCGCCGAAGACTGGGCCGGCATGAACGGGTCGGGCGGCGCGCTCGCGGCCGGCGCAGGCGCTGAAGCCGACGACGGCTTGGAGGCGGGCGCGGACTGCGCGGCGGTCGCCGGCACCGCGGCCGGCTGCGATGGGCTCGATGGGGCCGTGGCGCTCGGGGCCACGGCGCTTGTCGGAGCCACGGCGCTTGTCGGAGCCACGGCGCTTGTCGGAGCCGCGGCGCTTGGGTTGGTTCCGGCCCCGGGAAAAGCGGGCGTAAAGGGCGCAGACGTTGTGCCCGGAACCGCTGGAGTCGACGCCGCGGGCGTCGCATCCGTCTGCGCCAGCGCGGCGGCGGTCAGGAGCGGGGCGCATGCGACGGCGCCGGCGAGCAAAAGGCGAAATCTCATCAAACGGACCTACGCGTGCGTCCGCGCGCCCGTCATGGACCCGCGCCGCCGCTCTCAATTTACGACCGGATGGTTACTAAATTCGCACGAAGGCGAGTTTGCGGCAACGATACGTCAACGCGCGCCGAATTTGTGCAACCGCGGCTTCTCAACAGAGGCCGCCGTCAGATCGGCGCCCGTCTCCCCCTACCCCGGCTGCTGGGGATTTCAGAGCGCCGACGCTCAAAACCCCTCGGGCTTGCCGACCACCGTCGTGTACAGCGACCCGTCGCCGAAGGCGCGGGCGGCGGCGCGCTTGATGTCGGCCATCGTCACCGCGCCGATCTGCCGGTTGCGCTCGACGAGCCAGTCGGGCGCGCGTCCCTCGAGCTGGATCTGCACGAGCTGGGCGGCGATCTTGGCGGAGGTGTCGAAACGCAGCGGATAGGAGCCGATCAGATAGGTCTTGCCCTTCTCGAGTTCCTCCTCGTCGAGCCCGTTCAGCGCGACGTCGCGGATCTCGGCCGAGGCGACATCGAAGCTTTCCTTCGCGCGTTCGTTCTTGGTCGTGGTGCCGCCGTAGAAGAAGCCGCCGTGGTCGAGCGCGTAGAAGGCGCCGAACACGGTATAGGCGAGGCCGCGCTTCTCGCGCACCTCGCGGAAGAGCCGCGAGGTCATGTTGCCGTGGCCGCCGAGCACGTGCGCCGCGACCAGGCTCGGGATGAAATCGGGATCGTCGCGCATGAGGCCGGGCCGGCCGAAGCGGATGGTCGACTGCGGCACGTCGAGCGTGATCGTTTCGACGCTGCCCGAGCCCGGAGAAGGTCGCCTCGCGGATCGGCGTCAGGTCGCCCTTGGCCGGCAGATCGGCGAACACCTTGTCGACCAGCGCGGCCGCCGCCCGCTCGTCGATCGCGCCGACGACCGCGATCGACGAGACGGTCGCGCGCGATCACGCGCCGCGCCGACCTTGACGAGGTCGGCGCGCTCGATCGCAGCCAGCGTCTCGAGCGTCCCCTCGGAGGCGAGGCCGTAGGGGTGGCCGGGGAAGGCGTGCGACCGCCAGGCGCGCGCCGGCGACGGTCGCCGGGATCGTTGGCGTCATGACGGAGTCGGGCGTTGGCGTGCTCGCGCACCCGCAAGAACGGCTCCTCGTCGAAGCGCGGCGCGTTCAGCGCCAGACGACAGGAGCTCCGCGGCGCGGTCGAGGTTCTTGATCAGCGTGCGCATCCGCCCCGACACGTGCTCGCGGTCGTTGCGGAAGTGGATCTCGACCGCCTTCTCGTCCAGCGCCCGCTGGAAGGCCTGCGAATCGAGATCGCCCGCGCCCTCGTCGAGAATGCCGGCAAGCAGCATGCTGAGGCCCGCCTTGTCCGCCGGGTCCTGCGTCGCACCGCCGCGCATGGCGAATTCGAGCGAGACGACGGGAACCGCGTGGGACTCGACCAGCCAGAACGTCAGCCCGCGCGGGCGTGACGATCGGCCGGACATTGACGGCGGATTTCGGGCGACGAGACAGAGACGTGTTTCTGCATGGGGCGTTTCCGAGATGGGTTTTCAGCCGGGCCGGCTTCAGGCGGCCTCGGCCTCGAGCGGCAGGAGATGGCCGGTCACGGCGGGCTTGTGGTCGAGCCATTTGCGCGCCGCGTCGAGCACGGCCTCTGGCGTCGACCGCCTCGATCTTGGCCGGCCACCCCTCGACCTCGCGGATCGTCTGGCCGAGCGCGAGCGAGGAGCCGTACCATCGCGCGAGGTCCGACTGGCTGTCGCGGGCGTAGATCGCGTCGGCGACGAGGCGGGTCTTGGCCCGTTCGAGCGCGCGCTCGTCGACGCCGTCGGCGAGGAACTTCGCCAGAATTCGGTCGAAAGCCTTGTCGATCGTCTCGAGCGCGACGCCCGGCGCAGGCGTGGCGTTGGCGATGAACCGGCTCTGGTCGAGCGCCGTGCCGTGGTAATAGGCCCAGGCGGAGACGGCGAGCTTCTCCTCCATGACCAGTTCGCGATAGAGCAGGCTCGTCTGTCCGCCGCCGATCAGGTGGCCGAGCACGTCGAGCGCCTCGGACTCGCCCGGCGCCGCCGTGCGGCAGGACGGGACGAGATAATGGCGCTGCCAGTTCGGCTGCTGCACCTTCTCGTCGCGCACCGTGACCAGGCGGTCGGCGACCGTCGGCGGCTCGGACGGGCGGCTGCGCTACGGGCGCCGCGCCGCGCGGGCTCACCTTGCCGTAGGTCGCCTCGGCGAGGCTCAACGTCTCCTCCGGGTCGGCGTCGCCGGCGACCACCAGAATGGCGTTCTCGGGCGTGTAGAACCGATGGTAGTAAGCGAGCGCGTCCTCGCGCTTCAGGCCCTCGATCTCATGGCCCCAGCCGATGATCGGCACGCCGTACGGGTGATGGGTGAAGAGGGTCGCCTGCACCGCTTCGCCGAGCTGCGCGCCGGGGTCGGTGTCGCAATGCATGCGCCGCTCCTCGAGCACGACGTCGCGCTCGGGCGTGACGACGTCGTCGGTCAGCACGAGGCCGGTCATCCGGTCGGCCTCGAACTCCATGCAGGTCTTCAGGTGCTCCTTGGCGACCTGCTGGAAATAGGCGGTGAAGTCCGGTCCCGGTGAAAGCGTTCTCCTGCCCGCCGATGCTGGCGAATGTATTCGGAGAACTCGCCCTTGGGATGGGCCGCGGTGCCCTTGAACATCAGGTGTTCGAGGAAGTGGGCGATGCCGGACTTCCCCGGCGGATCGTCGGCCGCGCCGTTGCGGTACCAGACCATATGGGTGACGACCGGCGCGCGGTGGTCCGGGATGACCACGACCTCGAGGCCGTTCTTCAGGGTGAAATGAGCGACCTGCGAGGCGGGGGTTTGTGCGGTCATCGAGGATCCGGAAGGTTTGGGGCCGCCATGACGGAGCGGGAGCGCCCGTCATGTCAATTTGACGACATATAGGGCGCCGGCGCGCGGGTTGCGAGTCGGGGCGGAGCGGGGATTTGCGGCTGACGACGGGCGCCGACGATCGGGAGGGGCGCCACGCGCCGCCGGCGACGCCGCCACAAGAAGAGCTATGTCACTCTAGTTAACATTACAAGCTCGATGTGTGACAAAAAGACATATTCTTTTTCCTGACTTTCCGGTGTAGCAGTCAGAATGCCAAAAGGTTAGAGAAGCATTATGGGCGCCAGTCAAGAAGTCAGACTTTAGTTTACTCTTCATTCATGCTGCGCCTTGAGCTCACCCGGCATGGATATCGAGCATATCCCCGCTTCGCTACAGACTATCGTATCTTCCAACCGACTCGTATCTTCATGATGGGGGTGAATGATGACAACTGCCCTTTACACCTTTTCTCCTGATGAGCCCGCCGTGATTCATCTGACACACTGGCGAACCACTTTCCGAAATTTCATTCGGAACCACGTGGTCGCTGACCTCCCTCCCGAAATGGATCACTGTCTCGACTGCGGAAAGCTGGCATGCTCCGAGGACGCGTTCAAAGCCTGCACAGCCGGACAGGCCGCTCGCTCCGCGAATCCCCGCTGAATTACAATCTACCTCTACGACCGCGGACGCCGGTTCCTTTGATTCGAAAGAGTAGCCCTCTGTCTATCCAAGGCGATCGCGGTTTTCGATCGTGAGAAAAACAATGCAGCATCTAGAGCAAATTCTCGACAGTTCGAATAACGTTATCTATGAACTGACAAGGAGTCTGGGTTCTGAGATACAAGTCGGGGATACCGTCAAGTTGTGGTCCTGTGAGCTGGAGGTCGCGCAGCTCAGTCCTTATGACGGACCTTTTCGCTACCTGTTTACACATGGTGCGCGAACCGCGCGCTTCGCGGATGACAAGGGGACCGTCACGATCGACAACGACAATATTTACGAAATAAATTCGAGGGTCCCGCCGAGTCCTCGTCCGCCGGCCCGACAGGCTTTGTCGGACCGAAGAGCGGCGTAAACGACGCGGCGGAGGTCGTCTCGTCCGCCACGAAAATTGGATCTCCGAACCGTCACCGGGTCACGCGTATGATCAAGGTCGTTCCCTTGCCGGACTTGGCTTCGATTTCAAGGCTGCCGTGAATGGTGGCAAGGCGTTCGCGCATGCCGAGCAGGCCGAGGCGCGGCGAGGATGACCGGCTCAGGTCCTCCATTTCAAACCCGATCCCGTCGTCCTCGATGATCATCACCACGTCGTCCTCGGACGCTTTCAGGATCACTCCGACATTTTGCGCGCGGGCATGCTTGACCACGTTGGTTATGCCTTCCTGCAACACCCGATAAAGGGTCGTCTCAACCTCGGGCGGCAGCCTGCGATCCTTGAGTGCGAGATGAAGATCGAACCGCAAGTCCGATCTCTCGGCCCATTCTTCGACGAAACGCCGGATGGCCGGCTCGAGGCCAAGATCGTCGAGCACGATCGGGCGCAGTTCCCATGCAAGCCGGCTCATCTCTTTTCCCACCGCCGACGTCAGACTTTTCAGGTCTGCGAGCCCGGGTTTCAGCGGCGACGCCTCGGCCAGACCCTGACCGAGAACCTCGAGCTTCATGCTCATCGCCGCCAGGTACTGGCCGAGGCTGTCGTGGAGCTCCCGGGCGATGCGCTGACGCTCGGCTTCCTGCCGGGACACGGTGCTGCGCAGAACCTCGGACAATTGGGCCTCGGCCGTCCTCTGCTCGGTGACGTCGACCATGCTGGCTCTCAGCAGGCGGACGTTCGAGGGAAGTCGGACAAGGGTTACGTGGCACACGCGCTCTTCGCCGGAGGAGCGGCGAACCCGGCGCTCGAAAGTGACCTGCTCACCGGCGAGGGCGCGCTTGTTATGTTCCGAATAGGACTGTATCGCAGGCCGCCCGTCGGGTTGTTCCGGCGCGTAGAAGCGCTGCGGCCCAACATCGAGAATCTCCTCGCGCGGAACGCCGAACAGGCGTTCGGCGGCCTTGTTCGCCGCGGTCAGGCGGTCCCGGTCGGCATCGAACAACAGGATCGCGTCGGGCGCCTCCTCGATCAGCATGCGGAAGCGCTCCTCGCTGGCTCGCAGCGATTCCTCGGCCTTCCGGCGCTGGGTGACGTCGCGGAAGAACCAGACCCGACCGAGATGTTCTCCGCTCGGGGCCTTGAACGACGAGGTAAAGCGGTCCAGGACGCGCCCGTCCTTGAGCGCCACTTCGTCATGTGCGGAGAGTTCAGGATGCGCGCGAAGATACATCACTTGCCGCACGAACTCCGCGGTGTTCAGGACGCGTTGCGAGGCCAGCGCCAGCACGGGTTCATCGTCTCGCGCGGCGAGCAAGTCTTGCGGAATGTCGAAGAGCTCGGTGTAGCGGCGATTGAAGGAAACGATCCGCCCTGCTGTATCGATGACCAGGATTCCGTCCGGCGATGAGTCATGCTCCGTGGCGAGGATCGCGGCGGTGGCCGCCAGTTCGCGCTGGGTCCTGTTTTGCGCGGTGACGTCGATAAAGACCGCGATGAACGCGGAGCGGCCTTCGAACATCGATCTTGAAGCGTTGACGAGCACTTCGATGAGGCTCCCGTCTCCGGCGCGCACGGCCGAGACGATTTGGACCGGAGCGCCAGTCTCAAAAAGTTGCGAGCGCAGACTTTGAATGACGACGGGTCGTTCGGTCTCCGGAACGAAGTCCAGAAGCGGGCGACCCACGACATCCGCTGGCGCGTACCCGATCGTTTTGGCGAAGCAGCCATTGCAGTAGCCGATCGTTCCGTCGTCGCGGACAATCGCGATTCCCGCGACGTCCTGTTCGACCAGGCTGCGGAATTTCGCCTCCTCCTCACGGATTCGAGCGTCTGCCTGCTCGCGCTCCGTGACGTCGCGGAAGATGAAGACTCCGCCACCTTCGGGCGTCGGATGGAATCGGGTCTCGAACGCCCGACCGTCGCGTCGGCGGCGCGTCTCGCTCCAGGGAACCTGCGCTCGAAACCGGGCCACACGGTCCTCGACTTGGGATTTGACATCGCCTTCGCCAAAGTCGCCCCGCTCGGCGCGAAGTTGCATAATATCCTCGAAAGAGACCAGGCGCTGGAGCATCGCAGCCGGCAATTCGAGAATGCGCCGCGCAAGCTGGTTGCGGGTCAAAAGCTCGAGATCTGGACCGAAAACCGAGATTCCCTCGCCCATATTCTCCAATGTGGCCTCGAGAAGCGCCGTCTTTTGCTGGACTTCACGCTCACGATTCTTGAGGTCGGTGATGTCAACCATGCTGGCCCTGACCAGGCGGATGTCCGAAGGAAGCCGGACAAGCGTCGAGCGGGCCATGCGCTCTTCCCCGGAGGGCCGCCGAATCCGGCGCTCGAATGTCACTTCCTCACCAGCCAGGGCGCGACGGGCGTTCTCAAAAAAGGTTTCTGCAGCCGGCCGCCCATCCGGCTGTTCGGGCGCGAAAAAGCCCTGCGGCCCCTGTTCGAGAATTTCGGCCCGCGAAGCGCCGAACAGGCGTTCGGCCGCCCTGTTAACGGCGATCAACCGGTCCTGGTCGAGATCGTAAAGCAGGATCGCGTCCGGCGCGTCCTCGACCAGCTGGCGGAAGCGCTCCTCGCTGGCGCGCAGCGACTCCTCGGCCTTTCGGCGCTCGGTAATGTCACGAAAGAACCAGATCCGACCCAGGTATTCGCCACTGGAGATCTTGAACGGCGACGTCCGGCGATCGATTGCGCGACCATCCTTGAGAAGCAGTTCATCGTGGCCGGATTCTTCAGGGTGCGCGTACAGGTGTTGCACACGGCGCAGGAACGTTTCGGGGTCAATCATCTGCTCCATGACCAACCCGAGCGCAGGGGATTTCTCGCGAGAGGCGAGCGCTTCCGCCGAGACGTGGAACATCTCCACGAAGCGGCGGTTGTGCGAGATGATTCGCCCCGATGGATCGACGACCACAATGCCATCTGGCGACGATTCGTGTTCGGCGGCGAGAATCGCAGCGGTCGATGCGAGTTCGCGCCGGGCGCGGGCTTGCCGGGTGATGTCGACGAGACTGACCCGAAGCAGGCGGACGTTTGACGGGAGCCGGACAAGGGTCGCGCGACACAGGCGCTCTTCACCGGAGGGCCGGCGGATCCGGCGCTCATAAGTGACTTCCTCGCCGGCCAAGGCGCGTCTGGTATGGACCGAAAACGAGCGCGCCACGGTTCGTCCGTCGGGTTGCCCCGGGGTATAGAAGTGCGTCGCCCCTCGTTCGAGGATTTCCTTCCGAGGAACGCCGAACAGACGTTCTGCGGCCTTGTTCGCAGCGATGAATCGGTTCTGGTCGGAATTGTAGAGCAGGATCGCGTCCGGCGCCTCCTCGACCAGCAGGCGGAAACGCTCCTCGGTGGCGCGCAGCGCCTCCTCGGCCGTGCGGCGGAGGGTAATATCGCGAAAATACCAGATCCTGCCCAGGTATTCGCCATCCAGGGCCTTGAACGGCGACGTCAGGCGATCGATGACGCGGCCATCCGTGAGAGCCAGTTCATCGTGAGCGGATTCGTCGGGATGGTCGCGAAGGTGGCGCACCCGGGACAGGAAGGCGTCGGGGTCGGCGACCTGCCGGAAGGCCAGCGCCAGCGCCGGCGACGGATCGCGAGACGCCAGCAACTCGGCGGGAATGTCGAACATCTCGCGGAAGCGGCGGTTGAACGAGATGATCCGCGCCGCGGGATCGACGACCAAAATTCCGTCCGGGGAGGATTCATGCTCGGCCGCGAGAATCGCGGCGGTCGACGCCAGCTCGCGCTGGGCCCGGTTTCGCGCGGTCACGTCGACAACGACGGCGACCGACGCCGGACGGCCCTCGAAGCTCGATTTCGAGGCGTTGACGAGCACCTCGACCAGGCTCCCGTTCCGGGCGTGCACCGTCGAGGCGATCTGCACGGGAGCTCCGGATTCGAAAAGCTGCGAGCGCAAACTTGCGACGACGATCGGATGCTCGGCTTCGGGGACGAAGTCCAGAAGCCCCCGGCCCAAGACCTCCGCAGGCGCGAACCCGATCATATTGGCGAAGCAGCCGTTGCAGTATCCAATCGTCCCGTCCTCGCGGACGATCACGACGCCGGCGATGTTCTGCTCGACCAGGCTGCGGAAATTCGCCTCCTCCTCGCGGAACCGGCGCTCTGCTGAACTGCTGGTCATCGTCGCCGTTTTCCCGCCTCGCCGCGTGCGGCCTTCGACCTTCGACCCCAATGCTGACGGCGGGACCCGCCGCTGTAAATGGCAATTCGACGCCTTCCGGCCCGGTGTGTCCAGAACGGAGCGGACGGTCTCCCGGCGAGAGGGAATGGGCGCAATGCGGCAAACCGTCCGTTGCCCGTAAACAATACCAGGAATTGAGGATTTGGCCTCCCCGGGGCGTGGATCGGGGCGCTCCCCAAAGACCGTTCTGACAAACCAAGCCCACATGCGCCGCAGCGGCCGCTCAGCCTCCGCCTGCGGCTTTGGTGCGCGCCCCGAGAGTCGGTATTTCGGCGCCGTGAAACCGCGTTACGCGCGCAACCCCGGCGCCTCGTGGCCGGTGCGGGCGACGTATTCGCTGTAGCCGCCGGCGTATTGATGCACGCCCTCCGGCGTCAGCTCCAGAACCCGGTTGGAGAGCGCGGCGAGGAAATGGCGGTCGTGCGAGACGAACAGCATCGCGCCCTCGATATTGCGACAGCGCCCCGATCAGCATTTCCTTGGTCAGGAGGTCGAGGTGGTTGGTCGGCTCGTCCAGCACCAGAAAATTCGGCGGATCGAACAGCATTTTCGCCATCACGAGGCGCGCCTTCTCGCCGCCCGACAGCACCCGGCACTTCTTCTCGACGTCGTCGCCGGAAAAGCCGAAGCAGCCGGCGAGCGCCCGGAGCGACCCCTGGCCGGCCTGCGGGAACGAGTCCTCCAGCGACTGGAACACGGTGCGGTCGCCGTCGAGCAGGTCCATGGCGTGCTGGGCGAAATAGCCCATCTTGACGCTCGCCCCGAGGCCGACCGAGCCTTGGTCCGGTTCGGACGTCCCGGCGACGAGTTTCAGGAGCGTCGATTTGCCCGCGCCGTTGACGCCCATCACGCACCAGCGCTCCTTGCGCCGCACCTGAAAATCGAATCCGTCGTAGATGACCTTTTGCGCCATAGCGCTTGTGCACCGCCTTCAGGCTCGCGACGTCCTCGCCCGACCGCGGGGCCGGACGAAACTCGAACTCGATCGTCTGCCGGCGCCGGGGCGGCTCGACCCGCTCGATCTTGTCGAGCTTCTTCACCCGGCTCTGCACCTGCGCCGCGTGCGACGCGCGCGCCTTGAAGCGCTCGATGAACTTGATCTCCTTCGCCAGCATCGCCTGCTGGCGCTCGAACTGGGCCTGCTGCTGCTTCTGGCCCTCGGCGCGCTGGCGCTCGTAGAACTCGTAGTCGCCGGAATAGGTGGTGAGCGCGCCGCCGTCGATCTCGACGATCTTGTTGACGATGCGGTTCATGAACTCGCGGTCGTGCGAGGTCATGAGCAGCGCGCCGTCGTAGCCCTTGAGGAAGGTTTCGAGCCAGATCAGGCTCTCGAGGTCGAGATGGTTGCTCGGCTCGTCGAGCAGCATGGCGTCGGGACGCATGAGCAGGATGCGGGCGAGCGCGACGCGCATCTTCCAGCCGCCCGACAGCGCGCCGACGTCGCCGTCCATCATCTCTTCGGTGAAGTTGAGCCCGGCCAGCACCTCGCGCGCCCGGCCTTCGAGCGCATAGCCGCCGAGCTCCTCGAAGCGGTGCATGCGCCTCGCCGTAGCGCTCGAGGATCGCGTCCATGTCGTCGGCCTGCTCGGGATCGGCCATGCGCGGCCTCGAGCTCTGGCGAGCTCCGCCGCAGCGACGCTCACCGGGCCGGCGCCGTCCATCACCTCGGCGACCGCGCTGCGGCCGGCCATCTCGCCGACGTCCTGGCTGAAATAGCCGACGGTCACGCCGCGATCGACCGAGACCTGGCCCTCGTCCGGCGGCTCCTCGCCGGTGATCATGCGGAAAAGCGTGGTCTTGCCGGCGCCGTTGGGGCCGACGAGCCCGACCTTCTCGCCCTTCATCACCGAGGCCGAGGCCTCGATAAACAGGAGATGCTGGCCGTTCTGCTTGGAGAGGCTTTCAAGGCGGATCATGCGCTGGCTCGGGACTCTTGCGGGCGCCCTTATGCCATGGGATGCGCTGAGCGGTAGAGGGGGGGAACGCTGGCCAACACCATCCGGGCCATGGTCTGACCCCCGCGAAGCGGGAAAACGGCAGACGGTCCCGCCCCCTCACGTCCCCAACCCCTCCAGCCGCCGCCAGTCCCTCAGCAGGCTGCGGCGGGGCTTGGGCATGCGCATGGGAAGGACCTCGACGCCGTCCATGCGGTCAAGCCGGAAGTGGCGGAAGGCCTCGCGCGCCTCGCACCAGGCGGCGAGCATCATCACCGAATCGAAGAAGCCCACGGCCACCGGCCAGACGACCCGCTCGGTCCGCTGGCCGCCCTTGTCGGCGTAGGCGAAACCGAGCTTCCGCTCCTCCGCCATCGCCTTCCGCGTAACCCGCAGCGCGGCGCGTTCGGCTTCGCCCGCACGGGACCCGCCCGCGAGCAGTCTCGGCCAGTCCATCGCGACGGCGCGCTCCGGCGGCAGGACGGCGACGATCTTGGCGAGCGCATCCTTCGCCGCGCGCGTCAGCGCCTCGTCCGCGCGGCCCTCGACCCAGCGGGCGCCGAGCGCCAGCGCCTCCACCTCTTCGAGCGAAAACATCAGCGGCGGCAGGGTGAAGCCGGGCCGAAGCACATAGCCGAGCCCCGCCTCGCCCTCGATCTCGGCCCCTTGCGCCTGGAGCGCGGCGATGTCGCGATAGAGCGTGCGCAGCGACACGCCGAGTTCTTCGGCCAGCGCCGCGCCGGCGACCGGCGCCCGCCGCCGGCGGAGCGCCTGCATCAGTTCGAGAAGCCGCTCGGCGCGAGCCATCCTATTGCGCCGCGCGCGCCGCCGCGCAGGTCCAGACCGGGAAGGAGCATTGCCGCCCGGAGGGCAGCGCGCGCCCGCCGGGCATGGCGTAGGCGACCTGGCTCACATGCGCGTTGGTCATCACGATCCGCACATCGCACGTCGCGTCCGGCGCGAGCAGGCTGAAGTTGGTCCCCACTGCCCACGGGGGGCTGTCGGTCGTGGTGACGCCGGTCCGATAGGTCCAGATCTCGGTCGCCTGCGCCGGCGCAGCGCGCCGCAGCGGCGGCCCCATGCAGGCGAGGACCGTGCGCTCGGAAAGGCCGATCATCGCGGTCTGGGCGATCGGATCGGTCTGCGGCGCTTCCGCGCAAGCCGCAAGCGCCAACGCCGCGCCGCCGATGGCGCCGAATCTTTTCACGCCTCGCCCCCAAAACCCTCCGGCCGCAAGATCGCGATCCGGGTGTCGCCATAAACCCGTTCGTCGATCCGCGTAAGGCCCGCCGGCGCGACGATGTCCGCCTTGGCCGCCTCCTCGACGACGCACAGGGCGTCGGACTCCAGCCAGCCGCCCGAAACGAGCGCGGCGAGCGCGGGGCCGGCGAGGTCCTGTCCATAGGGGGGGTCGAGAAAGGCGAGGCCGAACGGGCCGCCCGACGGCGCGTCGCCAAGCTTCGTCGCGTCCGCCCGCCAGATGCGGGTGACGCCGCCTAACGCCAGCGCCTCGACATTGGCGCGCAGCAGCGCCCTCGCCTCCGTCCCGCTGTCGACCATCAGGGCGAAGCGCGCGCCGCGTGACAGCGCCTCGATCGCCAGCGCGCCCGAACCGGCGAAAAGGTCGACCACCCGCCGGCCCTCGACCGAGCCGGGATAGCGGTGCTCGAGAATGTCGAAGATCGATTCCCTGAGCCGCTCCGAGGTCGGGCGAATCTCGCGCGAGCCCGGCGCGGCGAGAACCCGGCCCTTCAGCCGGCCGCCGACGATCCGCATGGGTTAGCGCTTCGGCGGCGGCCGGCGCGGACCGCCGGCGCCCTTTGGCCGCCCTCCTCCGGGCTTTCCGTCGCGACTGCCGGGCGCCCGGGCGCCCGCGGGCGCCGCGGGGAGCGTCGTCGCGGGACGAGCGGCGGGGCGAACGCGCCTCCCCGCTTTCAGTTCGGGGCGGCCGGGACGTTCGCGGTCCGCGATCCTCCCACGGCTTCCGCGCGCCGGAGGGCTTTTGCGCGCCCCGAGCGTCGCCTTCGGCGCGCGGTGGACGCCGGGCCGGCCGCGTCTCGTCGCCCTCCGCCCGAGGCGGCCGGGGCGTGCGCGGCCCGCGGTCTTCCCAGGCTTTCCGTGCGCCATAGGGTTTCGTGGCGTCGCCTTCGCGAGACGGGCGACGGGCCGGCCGCCCCTCGCCGCCTTCCGCGCGAGCGGGACGGGGCGTCCGGGGCCCGCGGTCCTCCCAAGGCTTCCGCGCGCTATAGGGCTTCGGGGCGCCGCCCTCCGCGCGCGGCGGACGACGGGTGGGCCCCGCCTCGCCGCCTTCGGCGCGGGGCGGACGCGGTCCCCGATCCTCCCACGGCTTCCGCGCGCCGTAGGGCTTCGATGCGGCTCGTCCCTCGCCCTCGCTTCGCGGCGTGCGACGAGGCGGCCGCGCGTCTCCGCCTTCGGCCCGGGCCGGGCGCGGCGCCCTATCTTCCGATGGCTTCCGCGCCCCGGCCGTCCTGGACCCGCTTCGGGCGCCGCCTTCGGCGCGCGGCGCGCGACGCGGCGCCCGCGTCTCGTCACCCTCGGCCCGGGGTGACCTAGAGCGGTCGGCCCCCTGGCTGCGGCTCGAGGGTCGGCCCCGGCGCTCGGTCCTTTCTTCGACCACCGCCTTCGATATGCGCTCGACCGCGACTGTCCGGCCCTTGCGGTCCTGGGTCGCGCCGCGCGCGATGCGCTTGCGCGGCCCGGCCGCGTCGGCGGCGATCTCCGCGCGCAGAGCCGAGACGTGCTTGCGCTTGCGTTCCGGCGTCGACGGGCGCCGGCGGCGCGCGCGGGCGCTTCGTCGCGCTTGCGCTCACGATCGCCGTCGCGAGCGGGGCCTGACCGGCGCCCGAGGCCCGCGCCTTGAGGCCGCCGCGGACGCTCCTCGCGCGGCGGCTCGACCGGCGGCGGGGCGTGGTCGACGATCGGCGCGTCGAAATCGACGCCCGCCTCCTTGGCGAGCTTGACGCCGAGCTGGTCGCGAAGGACGCGCGTGCGCACTTCGGCGACCTCGCCTTCCGCCAGATCGCCGAGCTCGAACGGTCCGAACGACACGCGGATCAGCCGGTTCACCGAGAGCCCGAGATGCTCGAGCACTCGCTTGATCTCCCGGTTCTTGCCCTCGCGCAGGCCCATGGTGATCCAGGCGTTGGAGCCCTGCTCGCGGTCGAGCCGCGCCTCGATGCCGGCGTAGTCGATCCCGTCGATGGTGATGCCGTCGCTCAAGCGATCGAGCTGAGCCTGCTCGACGGACCCATGGGCGCGCACCCGGTAGCGGCGCAGCCAGCCGGTCGACGGCAGCTCCAGCACCCGCGCGAGCCCGCCGTCGTTGGTGAGGAGCATCAGGCCCTCGGTGTTGATGTCGAGCCGCCCGATCGCGACGACGCGCGGCAGGTCCGGCGGCAGGGCGTCGAAAATGGTCGATCGTCCCTCGGGATCGCGCGCGGTGGTGACGAGACCGCGGACCTTATGGAACAGGAAGAGCCGCGTGCGCTCGGGCGCGGACGAGCCTCTTGCCGTCGACGCGTACGTCGTCTTCTTCGGACACGTTGTAGGCGGACCTCTCGAGCACCTTGCCGTTGACCGAGACGCGCCCCTCGGCGATCCACGCCTCCGCCTCGCGGCGCGAGCACAAGCCCGCGCGCGCCATCACCTTGGCGATGCGGCTGCCTTCGCGAACCTCCGAGTCGGGTTTGGTGTCGTCGCTCATGCTGGTCGGGTCCGTCGGCGGCGTCCGGATTGCCCGGAGCGGCCGTCTGTCCTAAGCCCGAAGGCGCCCGGCCGCCACAGGAAAAGCGCCAGCCATCGCTCGCAAACAAGGATCAAAGTGCCGGAAACCCCAGCCGAGACCCTCGACCCGATGAGCGTCGCCTTCGCCGAAGCGCGCGCGGCGGAAGCGCGCGCGGAAGCCCCGATCGGGGCGGCGGTCGTGCGCGACGGCGTGGTCATCGCGCGCGCGGGCAACCGCACCCGCGAGCTTGCCGACCCGACGGCGCACGCGGAGATGCTCGCCATCCGCGAGGCGGCGGCGGCGGTCGGCTCCGAGCGGCTGGTCGGCTGCGACCTCTATGTGACGCTCGAGCCCTGCGCGATGTGCGCCGGCGCGCTCTCCCACGCCCGCATCCGCCGCCTCTACTACGCCGCGCCCGATCCGAAAGGCGGCGCCGTCGACCACGGGCCGAGGGTTCTTTGGCCAGCCGACCTGCCATCATGCGCCCGAGGTCTACGGCGGCATTCGCGAGAGCGAGGCGGCGACGATGCTGCGCGCCTTCTTCGCCGCGAGGCGCCTGTAGCTGCGATCGCCGATCGCGGCGACCGCGGCGGCCCATAAGGCGTCGAAGGACGCCCGTCTGCGACGGACCATGGGCCGCGTCACCAATACGCGCTAAGGTGCAAACCGGGGTTGCGAAACCCGCGCGCCTCGTGACAGGATGACAAATCATCTTAATGTCTGGGAGGAAACCATGCCGCGTCCGCCGTTCCGCGCCGATCATGTCGGCAGCTTCCTGCGCCCCGAGCGCCTGCGGGAGGCGCGCGAAAAATTCGCGGCCGGCAACTGGCGGCCCAGGACCTGCATGCGGTCGAGGACGATTGCATCCGCGAGGTCGTGCGCGCGCAGGAGGACGTCGGCCTCAAGGGAATCACCGACGGCGAGTTTCGCCGCACCTATTTCCACGTCGATTTCCTCGAGCGGCTGGAGGGCGTCGAGACCCACTACGGCGAGTATGTCGCGAGCTTCCGCAAGACAGACGGCACGCAGGTCGGCTTCAAGCCGCCGACCATGCATGTCGGGAGCAAGGTCAAATGGGTCGCGCCGATCCAGGGGCCGGACTTCGACTTCCTCAAGTCGGTCGTGACGCGGACGCCGAAGGTCTGCATCCCCGCGCCGTCGATGCTGCATTTTCGCGGCGGTCGGGAGGCGATCAGCGAGGCCGTCTATCCGAACCTCGAGGATTTCTACGAGGACCTCACCGCGGCCTATCGCGCCGAGGTCGCCGATCTTGCGGCGCGCGGGCTTCGCTATCTGCAATTCGACGACACCAATCTCGCCTATCTCTGCGACCCCGAGATCCGCGCCCGCACCAAGGCGCGCGGCGACGATCCGGACGCGCTGACGCGCCTCTATTGCCGGCTGGTGAACGAGTCGATCCGCGACCGCCCCGCAGACATGAGGATCTCCGTCCATCTCTGCCGCGGCAATTTCAAAAGCGCCTGGGTGGCGCAGGGCGGCTACGAGCCGGTCGCCGAAATTCTCCTGAACGAGATGAAGATCGACGGCTTCTTCCTCGAATACGACGACGAGCGCTCCGGCGACTTCGCGCCCCTTCGGTTCGCGCCGAGGAGCGCGACCATCGTGCTCGGCCTGATGAGTTCGAAGACAGCAGCGGCCGAGCCGAAGGACGACGTCAAGCGCCGGATCGAGGAGGCGTCCAAATACGTAGCCCTCGACCAGTGCGCGCTTTCCCACCAGTGCGGATTCTCCTCGACCGCCCACGGCAACGACCTTTCAGAGGCCGACCAGTGGATCAAGCTGGCGCGGCTCGTCGAAGTCGCCGAGGAGGTTTGGGGCGAGGTGTAAGGGGGTGAGCGGACGGCTTCGCGCTCCTGCGGAGTGCGGACGTCTCGCGGCAAAACGGGCGCTGAAACGCCGCCCCTCCGTTCGATCTCGACCGCCCCGCGCTCGCCCGCTATTGTCCGCAGGACGTCGGAGGCGCCTTCCCGGCGAAACGGCCCGCGATCCACGCGAGGATATTGGGTGGGCATTCGAAGCGAGGCGGATGTGGTCGACGCCTTTGTAGGCTTTGTATGCGATGACCGCGCCTGCGGAACACGCTTCCTTGACGTAGGCCTCGGTCGCCGCGGGGGCGACCGCCGCATCCTCATCGCCTTGAAAAACCGCGACCGGCGTCTTCGCGGCAACGACTCCCAGCGCTTCCCGCCGACGCCATGCGTCCTGGTTTAGAAGGTCTTCGCGGACGATCGGCCCCCGATAGCCTTCCCAGAAAAGCGTAGGCGTCGCCCAGGTGATGATTGCACTGACCCGCTTGATCGTTTGCGCGTAGAAATCGACGCCGCCGGGCGTGAACACATCGGACAGTTTCAGCTCGGGAAAGGCGACCGTCATGGCGTACCAGGCCGTGCCGCGTTCGACCGAGGACATCGGCTTGAGCTTCGCGCCGGTCGCGACCATCTGCTCGAAGACTTTGCTTTGTTCGAGGCTATTGACGGGGGCGAGAGCGACCGCGCCGACGAGTTTGACAGCACTGACCGTGTCAGCGAGTTGCGCCGCCCAGACTGCCGCCTGACCGCCTTGAGACCAGCCCATGGCGATCGCTTGCGCGCCGGCGTCGGCCTCCGGAATCCGCCGCGCCGCAGACGCCGCGTCGAGGACGTTTCGCCCTTCCGTTCGCCAACGAGATATTGATGGACGCCGGGGCCGCCGAGGCCCTGGCAGTCGGTGGCGACCACCGCATAGCCCTTGGCGATCATCGCCGGACTTGATCTGCCTGGCCCAGATCATGTCGCCGGGCTTGCCAGGCTGAATCGAAGCGGGCGGATTGTAGAATGCGTCGCCTTCCGGGCCGACGACGGGCGCGCCGGCGAAGGTCATTGTTGCGGCGCCCGTCAGACACAGCGCCAAGGTCGATGCGACGACCGATGTGGGGACGCCTTGTCTTGCGCTCCCACCTTGGTTTCAAGCTGGGCGCTTCAGGGAATTTGACAATGTCCGCAAATGGTCGCGGAACGGCGCAGACGCGACCGCACGGACCGGCCGTCTACGGCTTGTGTCAAAGCCGCCCTTGCGATCGAAGACGGACGCGGCGATTGTGGCCCCGGACGCGAGTGAGCCAAAGACCTGGCGCCGGATGCGAAGCAAAGGACGATCGGGAGTAACGCAATGTCAAAGCTCGCCTGGTACCCGACCGACCAGTGCTTTATCGGCGGCCGCTGGGTCGCGCCGCTCTCCGGAGAAACCCTGCCGCTCGAGGACCCGTCGCGCGGCGCGACGATCGGTGTGATCGCGCGCGGAACGGCGGGGGACGTCGACGCTGCGGTCGAGGCGGCCGAGCGGGCGCTCGCCGGAGACTGGGGCAAGCTGACCGCGACCGAGCGCGGACGCCTGATGATGAAGCTCAGCGAGCTCGTGAAGATGCGGGTCGAGGAGCTTGCGCGGATCGAGGCGCTCGACGTCGGCAAGCCGCTTGAAGCAGGGCCGGGCGGATGCGCTGGCGATGGCCCGCTACATGGAGTTCTACGCCGGCGCGGCCGACAAGGTTTTCGGCGAGACCATTCCCTATCTCGACGGCTACACCGTCTACACCTTGCGCGAGCCGCATGGCGTGACCGGCCATATCGTGCCGTGGAACTATCCGATGCAGATCGCCGGCCGCACGATCGGCGCGGCGCTGGCGATGGGCAACGCCTGCGTGCTTGAAACCGGCGGAAGAAGCCTGCCTGACTTCGCTGGCGCTCGCCGATCTCGCCCGCGAGGCCGGCTTTCCGGACGGCGCCCTCAATATCGTCCCGGGCTTGGGCGAGGAGGCGGGCGCGGCGCTCGCCGCGCATCCCGGCGTTCGGCATCTGTCGTTCACCGGATCGGTGACGGTCGGGGCGCTGGTGCAAGCCGCGGCGGCGCGCCACGTCGCGCCGGTGACGCTGGAGCTCGGCGGCAAATCGCCCGCAGCTCGTGTTCGCCGACGCCGACCTCGATCGCGCCCTGCCGTTCCTGGTCAACGCCGGCATTCAGAACGCCGGCCAGACCTGCTCGGCCGCATCGCGCATCCTGGTCGAACGCAAGCGCTACGGCGAGGTCATCGAACGCATGGCCGAGCGCTACCGCGCGCTGCGGGTGGGGCCGGCCGACGCCGACCTCGACGTCGGCCCGCTCATCTCGGCGAAGCAGAAGGCGATCGTCGAGGGCTTCATCGCGGCGGGGGCCGACCTCGACGATCGCCGCGAAGGGCGACGCTCGTCGCGGACGCGCCGGCGGGCGGCCATTACGTCGCGCCGATCGCTGTTCGCCGGCGTGCAAGCCGGGACCATCGCCTCGCGCAGGAGGAAATTTTCGGTCCGGTCCAGGTCGTGATTCCCTTCGACGACGAGGCCGAGGCCATTTCGATCGCCAACGGCACGGGCTATGGGCTGGTCGCGGGCGTGTGGACCGCGGACGGCGGGCGGCAGATGCGGCTCGCCAAGGCGTTGCATGCCGGGCAGGTGTTCCTCAACAATTACGGAGCGGGCGGCGGGGTCGAGCTGCCGTTCGGCGGCGTCGGCAAGTCCGGGCACGGCCGTGAGAAGGGGTTCGAGGCGTTGTACGGATTCTCGGCCTTGAAGACGGTCGCGGCGTGGCACGGCTGACCGATATGAGGCGTTCGCTGACGTTCGTCCTGTCCTGTGCGGCGCTTGCGCTGACCGGCTGCGCGCTCGCGCCGGAATCGAAGACCTTTTATCTTTCGTACGAGGACTGGAGCGGGACCGCTCTTTCGGCTCGGGGACAGCTGACCGTTTCCGACTCGGTCGCCGGCGCCGCGCCCAATACGATCACGATTTTGAACATCGGCGCGCTCGGAACGACGCCGCGCGATCTGTCGGGACGCCTGCGCACCCAGGACAAGCGGGCGCAAACCCTGATGGCGGCGCTGGAGCGACGCGGCGTCGCGCCGGCCAACATTGCGGTCGAAGCGCTTGCGGCGGACGCCCAGCCGCCCCTTTGGCAGCCTCGAACGCCAATGATCGTTCTCATCCGCTACTGAAACAACGAGGGCGAAAAGCCGTTCGCATTTCAGCCGGCGCCGACCTGCCCCGCCTCCCAGCCGATGATCGCCTGCTTGCGAGCGAGGCCCCAATGGTAGCCGGTTAGCGCGCCGGAGCGTCCGAGCACGCGATGACAGGGGACGACGAAGGAGATCGGATTGCGCCCGACCGCCGCGCCGACCGCGCGCGCAGCCCTGGGCTTGCCGAGTTTCACCGCGATGTCCGAATAGGTGGTCGCCCGGCCCATCGGGATACGGAGCAGCATCTCCCACACCCGCACCTGAAAGTCGGCGCCGATCATTACGACGCGCAGCGGCGCATCCGCGCGCCACAGCGCCGGATCGAAGGCGCGCGCCGCCGTGGAGGCCGTGCCGGCGTCGTCCGCGACGAACGCGGCCCGCGGCCAGCGCCGCGTCATGTCGGCGAGCGCGGCGGCGCGATTCTCTTCGTCCACGAACCCCAACCCCGCCATGCCGCGTTCGGCGCAGACCACGATCGCCTCGCCGAACGGCGAAGCATGAAAACCGTAGCGCAGCACGAGGTCGTCGCGGCGATAGTCGCCGGGCGTCAGCGCCTCGTGGGTGACGAACAGGTCGTGCAGCCGGCTTGGGCCGGACAGACCGACGTCGTAAGCGGCGTCGAGCACGCTCGCCGAGGAGCGCAGGAGCTCGCGAGCGCGCTCGATAGTGATCGCCTGCAGGAACGCCTTCGGCGTCAGCCCGGCCCAGCGCTTGAACACATGTTGGAAGTGGGACGCCGACAGCCCGACCTCGGCCGCGACCTCCTCGACCGACGGCTGGTCGCGCCAGCGGGTCGAGAGGAATTCGATTGCGCGCCGAACGATGGCGTAGTCTGCGTTTTCGGAGGGAACGGAGGGAATGTCGAGCATGAGCGGAGTCCGGGCCTGAGCCTGACCCTCGCGCAATCGCGCACGCGACGCCACCCGAAAACGACGATCTTCGGCGCTCAGGGCGGATCGACGAGTCCGGTCGGCAGGCCGTCGATGCTGACGGCGTTCTTCTTTCGTCGATAGTCTTCGAGGCCATCCTCGCCCTTTGCGCGCGCCCAGTTGTCGAGCGAGGGGCGCTCGCCGCGATACTCGAACAGCGGCGCGCCGTAGCCGCACGAGGTCTGGACCCGATCGACATGCAGGCGGACGATCTGGCGCGCGCCGGGCGGCTCGACGCCGCCGAACGCCGTCGCGAGCAGGTCGCCATAGGCGGCGCTTCCCCGGTGGAGAACCTCGCCCCGCCCGTAAAGGCGCAAGATGTTTGGCGGACCCTCGAAAGCGCAGAACATCAGGGTCAGCCGTCCGTCGGCCTTCAGATGGGCAGCCGTCTCGGCGCCGCTGCCGGTCTTGTCGAGATAGGCGACGGTCGTCTCGTCGATCACCGAAAAGAGGTCGGTTCCGCGCGGCGACACGTTGACATGCGCGCTCGGCGCGGCGGAGGCGGCGAAAAAGATGTGCTGACGGCCGATGAAGGCCCGGCAGTCGGCGTCGATCGTGGGAAGCACTTTCATGAGGATCGAGCCTAGCGATCGGTCGGTCGAATTTAGGGCGTACGCCTCTCCCGCGAATCGGTCAGCGCGTCCCACCCCCACGCGAGCAGCGGCAGCGCGTCCTCAGCGAAGCCGCAGAACGAATCCACCAGGCCGGGCTCGCGGATTTCCGTTTCCGACACCGGCCTCCGGCAGATGAAATGCCGGCGCCGCGCAGCGGCTAGAATTTCGGGATCGTCGACGCCCTCGAAGCCCCGCGGCGCGCGCTTGAGCGCGTCGTTCTCGCTGAGCGCGAGCTCTGCCTTTCCGATCTTCGCGATCATCGCCTTGTAGGCCTTGGGCGACCGCGCCGCCGCCTCGCGCAGCCTGCCGAGCGCCGGTGGCTCCGGCTGATAAAAGCCCGCGGCGAAAAAGCACTCCTCGGGCGACAGGTGGAAATAGAGCACGCCCGGGTCGTTCTTCGAGCCGCTTCGGGTCATGGCGACGCCGGCGTTGGTCTTGTAAGGGTCCTTGTTGTTTGCGAAGCGCACGTCGCGGTGGATGCGAAACAGCGACGTCTTGCGGTCGCCCTTGATCGGAATCTTCGCCCTGGCGAGCCTCGCCGTCATGTCCTCGACGAGGTCGCCCATCGGCCCTTTGACGCAAAGCTCGTAAGTCGCCCGATTCTCCTCGAACCACGCCCTGGTCTGATGGAACGCCAGCGCCTTGAAGAACGGCAGCGCCTGCGGCCCGAATCCCTCGAAACTCATCTGCGCCTCTCGCCCTCACACCTCGACCGGATGCCGCGCCATGCCGTTCGCCCCGAAAATGCGCTGATAGCGCTCGATCGCCTCCGCCGAGCCCAGCGCCTTATTTGGATTATCCGAAAGCTTCACCGCGGATTTTCCGTCGGCCTCGACGACCTTGCAGACCAGCGAGATCGCCCTGAGCTGACCGTCCGCGCCGGCGGGCGCGCAGCCGATGAAATCGTTGGTGAGGTTGGTGCCCCAGCCGAACGACAGGTTGACTTCGCCCCTGCAGCGCACGGGCCGCCTGCTCGATCGACTCGATGTCCATCGCGTCGGAGAGCACGATCAACTTCTCCTTCGGATCGCGCCCTCGCGCCCTTCCACCAAGCGATCAGCTCGCGTGAGGCTTCGAGCGGCGGCTTGGAATCGGGGCGCGCGCCCTTCCAGTCGGCGACCCAGTCCGGCGCGTCGCGGAGGAAAGCGGTGGTGCCGAAACAGTCGGGCAGAACGACCAGCAGATTGCCGCCGTACATGGTCGCCCAGTCGCGCAAGACCGCATAGGGCGCCTCGCGCAGCGCGTTGTCGCCCTCTGCGATCGCCGCGTACACCATAGGCAGTTCATGCGCGTTGGTGCCAACCGCCTCCAGGCCGGTGTCCATGGCGTGCTTGACGTTGGAGGTGCCGATGAAGCTGTCGCCGAGGCCCTCCTGCAACGCTTCGACGCACCAGCGCTGCCACAGGAAGCCGTGGCGGCGGCGTGTGCCGAAGTCCGAAACTTTCAACGGCCCGTCATGGGCGAGCGCCCGCAGGCGCTCGACCTTGGACCAGAGCTTCGCCTTGGCGCGGGCGTAGAGCACGTCGAGGTCGAAGCGGCTCATGCCGCGCATCGCCGCCCGCGCCCGAAGCTCGTTGATGATAGCGAGCGCCGGAATCTCCCACATGGTCGTCTCGGCCCACTTGCCCGCGAAGGTCAGCTCGTATTGGCCGTCGCGCTGGGTCAGCTCGTAGTCCGGCAGGCGGAAGCCGGCGAGCCATTCCATGAACGCCGGCTCGAAGATGTGCCGCGTGCCGTAGAAAGTGTTGCCGGCGAGCCAGATCAGCTCGTTCTTGGCGAAGCGAAGGGTGCGCGCATGGTCGAGCTGGTCGATCAGCTCCCGCTCATCGACGATCTCGGCGAGCCTGATCGACGTCGTCCGGTTGATGAGTTGAAAGGTCACGCGCCGCTCGGGATGCATCTTCCAGATCATCTGGAGCATCAGGAGCTTGTAGAAATCGGTATCGAGCAGCGTGCGGATCGCGGGATCGATCCGGAACGTGTGATTGTAGACGCGGGTTGCGATATCCGTGGCCATCGTGCGACCTTATGGGGCCGTTCGCGAAGCGACAAGGGCGCGTTGTGTTAGCGCGCCAGCGAGGATTGATGGCTCGATATGAACCCGACCGCTTCCGAGAGTGAACGCCGCGCACATCCGCCGCGCGTCGGCCTGTTCGTCACCTGCCTCGTCGACATCATGCGGCCGACCGTCGGCTTCGCCGCGGTCAAGCTCCTCGAAGACGCCGGCTGCAAGGTGGTCGTGCCGGCGCAGACCTGCTGCGGCCAGCCGGCCTACAATTCCGGCGACCGGGCGACCGCCAAGGCTCTGGCGCGGCAGGCGATTGCGGCGTTCGAGGATTGCGATTACGTCGTGGCGCCGAGCGGCTCTTGCGGCGGCCAGCTCATCAAGCACTACCCCGAGCTTTTCGCCGGCGAACCGGATATGGCGGCCAGGGCCGAGCGCTTCGCAGAGAAGACGCACGAGCTGATCAGCTTCCTTGTCGACGTGCTTGGGGTCGAGCGCGTCACCGCGCGGTTCGACGGAACGGTCACGTATCACGATTCCTGCTCGTCCTTACGCGAACTCGGCGTCGAGGCGCAGCCCCGCCGACTGCTCGCCAGCGTCGAGGGCCTGAGCCTCGTTGAGCTCGACGAGGCCGAGACCTGCTGCGGCTTCGGCGGGACGTTCGCCGCCAAATACGGCGAACTGTCCAACGCCGTCGTCTCCCGCAAGGCCGACGACATCCGCAAGACCGGCGCTGAGACCGTGCTCGCCGGCGACCTCGGCTGCCTGCTCAACATCGTCGGCAAGCTTCAGCGCGAGGGCTCGCCGGTCAAGGCGCGGCACGTCGCCGAGGTCCTGGCCGGAATGGCGGACGGGCCGGCGATCGGCGAGCCGCAGAAGGAGGCCGGACGATGACCGCTCTCGTCACCACGCCGCGGTTCAAGGCAAACGTCCATGAGGCGCTGACCGACGCGCGGCTCCAGGGCGCGCTCATCTTTGCGCGCAACTTCGCCGGCAGGCGCGCGGCCGCGACGGAAAGATTGCCGGAGTTCGAGGCGCTGCGCGACAGCGCCCGCGCGATCAAGGATCACACGCTCGCGCATCTCGACCTCTACCTCGAGGCCTACGAGCGCAAGGTCATGGAAAGCGGCGGCCATGTCCATTTCGCCGAGGACGCCGAGGCCGCGCGCCGGATTGTAATCGACCTCTGCAAGGGTTTAAGCGCGAAAAGCGTCACCAAGGGCAAGTCGATGATCTCCGAGGAGATCGGGCTCAATCCTGCGCTCGAGGCGGCGGGGATCGAGCCGGTCGAGACCGACCTCGGCGAATACATCATCCAGCTGCGCGGCGAGACGCCTTCCCACATCATCGCGCCGGCGATCCACTTGACCAAGCGCGACGTCGAGCAGGACTTCCGCAAGGCGCACCGCGACCTGCCGCCAAGCCGCGATCTCAGCCAGCCCGAGCAGCTGCTCGGCGAAGCCCGCGGCGTGCTGCGGGCCAAGTACTTCGAGGCCGACGTTGGGATCACCGGCGCGAATTTTCTGATCGCCGAAACAGGAACGTCGGTCATCGTCACCAACGAGGGCAACGGCGACCTCACCCAGATCCTGCCGAAGACCCACATCGTGATCGCCTCGATCGAGAAGATTGTGCCGACGCTCGAGGACGCGGCGCAGCTTCTCCGGGTGCTCGCGCGTTCCGCGACCGGCCAGGACGCCTCGGTCTACACGACCTTCTCGACCGGTCCGCGCCGGCCTGGGCGACCCGGATGGCCCCTCCGACTATCACGTCGTCATTCTCGACAACGGCCGGTCGTCCATGCTCGGCGGCGAGTTCGAAGACATGCTTCGCTGCATCCGCTGCGGCGCCTGCATGAACCATTGCCCGATCTATCAGGCGGTGGGAGGACACGCCTACGGGTGGGTTTATCCAGGGCCGATGGGCGCCGTGCTCACGCCGTCGCTGATCGGCGTCGCGGAAGGGGGCCAATTGCCGAACGCCTCCACCTTCTGCGGCCGCTGCGAAGAGGTCTGCCCGGTACGCATACCCCTGCCGAAGATGATGCGGCATTGGCGCGAGCGCGAGTTCGAGCGCGGCCTGTCGCCCGCGCCGGTGCGCGCCGGTCTTGGCGTCTGGGCGTTTTTCGCCCGTCGGCCGACGCTCTATCGTTTGGCGACCGATCTCTACGCCCGTGCCGCTCACCTCGCCGGCCGAGGCCGGGGGCGGTTCCAATCGTTGCCGCTGGCCGGCGGATGGACGAAATACCGCGATCTGGCGGCGCCGGAGCGCTCGACCTTCCAGAGCCAGTGGCGCGCCAGAAGCGGAGCGGTCAAATGACCGCGCGCGAGGCGGTCCTGGCCAATATCCGGCGCTCGCTCGGCGTGACCGGGACGGAGGCGCCGCGGCGGTTCGAGGTCGAGCGGCGGATGGCGGAGGCGCCGGCGGGCGTCGTGCCGCAGCGCGGGCAGGGCGATCTTGCGGCGCGCGCGGCCACGTTCCGGGCCGAAGCCGAGCGCGCCCAGGCGACGGTCGCGGAAGTGACGTCGCTCGCCGAGGCGCCGGCCGAAATCGCACGCTTCCTGCGCGACGCCAACTGCCCGGCGACCCTTCGGATGGGATCCGATCCCCGTCTCGGCGCCCTGCCGTGGGGCGAAACGGCGCTCGAAATCTCCCTCGGCGCGTCGGACGGGCGCGATCTCAATGCCGTCGCGTTCGCATTCGCAGGCGTCGCCGAGACCGGGACGCTCGCGCTTGTCTCGGGCCCCGACAATCCGACCACGCTCAATTTCCTGCCGGACAACGCCATCGTCCTACTCGAGCGTCAGGACGTAGTGGCCGACTACGAAGCGGTCTTTGCAAGGCTCCGCGGGGCTTATGGCAAGGGCGTCGCGCCGCGCACGCTCAATTTCGTGACCGGGCCGTCGCGCTCCGCCGACATCGAGCAAACCCTGCTGCTCGGCGCGCACGGGCCGCGTCGGCTGCACATTGTGATCGCGGGCTGACGGGGGCCATGGCCGCCGCTCGCGGCCTCTCCTTCTCGAAGCGGGGAGGGCCGCTTCGCGGGGGAAGGGATGTCACCTCCTACGAAACTCGCCCTTCAGCGCGCCGTAAAGCGTCTTGAAACGCTCGCGCTGTTTGGCGAACGCCTCCGCCAGTTCAGCGTCGGGCTCGGTCGCGTCGGCGATCTCGGGCGGGGTGCATAGCGCTTCAGGCGCTTCACCGGTCGCGGCCAGTCGGGCGAGGCGAGCGGCCCCGTAGGCGGGGCCGGTCTCGCCGCCCTTGATGCGGACGACCGTGAACCCGGTCGCAGCGGCGATCATTTTCGTCCACAGCGCGCTCTTCGCCCCGCCGCCGATCAGGCTCGACGCGATCGATCGACGCGCCCGCGGCGGCGAGGACGTCGCGCGCCTCGGCGAGCGTCAGCGCGACCCCCTCCATCACCGCACGGGCGACCTCGGCTCGGCTGGTTGTCTCGCTCATGCCGAACAGCACGCCCCGCGCGTAAGGGTCGTCGAGCGGCGTCCGCTCGCCCGAGAGATAGGGCAGGAAGATCGAGCGTCCCCGGCCCGCGATAGCCTTCCGCGGCCTCGCGCTCGAGCGCGTCTGGCGTCGAGTCCGACGAGCCGCGCGGCGAAGGCGAGCGCCCCGGCGCCGTTCAGCATGGCCGCCATCGCGTACCAGCGGCCGGGCAGCGCATGGGCGAAGCTGTGGACCAGCTTTTCCGGCGCGCTGAGATAGCGTTCGGTCGCAACGATCAGCTGCGTCGCGGTGCCGAGCGAAATGAACGCCTCGCCCGCGCGCGATGGCGCCGAGGCCGACGGCGCCGACCGCGGCGTCGCCCCCGCCGGCCGCGACCAAGACGCCTTGCGGCAGGCCGAAAGCCTCCGGCGGCGACCGGACGCAATGTTCCCGACCGCGTCCGACCCTTCGTGTAGCGGGGCGCCCAGCCGGGCTCGGCGCAACAGGCGGCGATCGCCTCCGCCGGACCATCGCCGCGCCGCCTCGTCGAGCAGCCACTGGCCGGCCGCGTCGCTCATGTCCGTGCCGCGCTCGCCGGTCAGCGCCGAGGCGGAGAAAGTCCTTCGGCGCCAGCACGCAATCGATCCGGTCGCGCAGCTCGGGCTCGTTGCGCGCTGAGCCAAAGGAGCTTCGGTCCGGTGAAGCCCGGCATCGGCTTGACGCCGACGACGCCGGCAAGATCGGGGAAGTTCGCGGGCGAGTTCGGCCGCCTCCGCGTGGGCGCGACCGTCGTTGTGCAGGATCGCCGGCCGCACCGGGCGGTCCGAGCGGTCGATCAGGACCGCGCCATGCATCTGGCCGGAGAAGCCGATCGCCTTCAGGGCGGCGAGCGCCTCGGGGGCGGCGGCGCGAAGCTCGGCGATCGCGCCGGCCATCGCTGAGCGCCAGACCTCGGGGTCCTGCTCGGACCAGCCGGGACGCGGTCGATCCGGCAGATAGGCGCGCGAAGCGCCCGCGACCGCCGCGCCGGCCTCGTCGACCAGCAGGGCCTTCAGCCCTGACGTTCCGCAATCCAGCCCGAGATACATGCCGGAGACGAATGCGCCTTCCCGCGGCGCCTTCGCAATTCCCCGGCGTCAGGCGCAGCTTCGCCTCGGCTCCGACCAGGCGGCTTTCCTGGCGACGCTCGGGCGCCGGGCGGGCGTGTCCTCGGCTTTCAGCTTCGGCGCGCGTTCGAGGATGTGACGAAGGCCGCAAAGGATCGGCATATCCGAGCCGCGGATCGCACGATCGAGGATCGCCCAGTCGCCGTCGCCAGCGCGGCGGTCGAAGTCCTGAACCAAGCTCGACGCGAACAGACCGCTCGGCAAGCTGCGGCTTTCCGCGTCCCGGAAGAACCGTCGGGCGAAGTCGCCTCCGATCGAGGCGACAGCGGCGTGCGCGACGTGCGGATTGGAGCAGGTCTGGACGATTTCGCGCACGTTCATCATGTGCCTCCTTGGCCCATCTGAGCTATATCCTCCCGATGGGCGAATTCTATATCAGTAAGCCTTCAGACTCACAATGGGAGACTGAATAATTACATCTGTTTTATATTTCGAGTCCATGACGTTAACGCAATTGGGGCAAGGATAGCGAACGCCTTTGGTCATACTAGTTTGTTGCACTGCGAAGCGAGGCGGGTGGTGCGGAAACGGCCGGGCGTCCTCGCAAGCGAGGCGGTTGTCACCGCTCCTTGGGGGGCGCGCCTTTCGCAGCGGCTCCGCTCCTGAAGAGGTCCGCGAGCAGCAGACGGTTGCATTCGCCGAACCGCCAGAAGCGGCTGGCGAAAAGAACGGCGATCGCCTTGAGCCGTTGTTCTGTCGTATCGAGCTTGTTCGTCGTCGCCACCTTGACCCAGTGCGCAAACGGAGAGGCGGCCACAGCCACGCTGAAGACCGCCCATCGGGCGCGCCCGTTCGGCTTCTCGATCGCCTCCGCATAGGCCTCGCGGGTGATCCTGCGCATCTTCTTCGCGAGCTCCGGCCAGTCGCGCCGGGCGGGATGCGAGACGACGACGTCCGGGGCGAAGCGCCAGTGGTATCCGGCCGCGACCGCTCGCCGGCCCCAGTCCCGATCCTCGCCGACGTTGGGCCGGAAACCGCCGACGCGCTCGAAAATATCGCGTGGGACGAACATGTTGGCGGTGACGGTGAACCCCTCTTCCTCGATGTAGCGCTTGATGTTGAAGGCGAACACCTGCTCGAACGCCTCGACGGCGGTCGGGTTCGCAGGGTCCTCGACATCGACCTCGACCTGTCCGCCCACGAGTTCGGCCGTCGAGGCCGCGGCCAGGCCGCGTTCGAGCCAGGTCGGGGCCGGACGGCAATCCGAGTCGATGAAGGCCAGGAGTTGTCCACGCGAGGCTGCGACCGCCGCATTGCGCGCGGCGCCCGCTCCCTGAATTGGCGCCGCGATCACCCGCGCGGCGTCGCCGCAAACACGATTGACCGCGTCGAGCCCGCAACGCGAATTGTTGTCGGCGACGACGATCTCGAACTGATCGCGGGGCAGCGTCTGAGCGGCGAGGATCGCCATGCAGCGCTGGAGATTATCCAGGTCGTTGTAGTGCGGCATGATGACCGAAACCGCCAGGCGCTGCGGCTCGGCGGTCGCAACATCCGACACGCTGATCGAGGAAGGCTCGTTCGCCATAGGGTCCTCGTGAAGCTGAGATTGCGCGGCGCCGCGCGTATGCCCCAACGTTGCGACGCCCGCGCGACTATCATAGAAACCCGGCGTCCGACAACGGCCGCCTCTTGCGGCCTTGGCGTCAAGGGCGATCCGGTGAAGCGCCGAGGCCGAAGTTCGCAGGCGGTTGAGAATTTGTTCTCGCAATCGCCAGGCGAAACGCGCAAACGTCGGGCGCAGCGGGATTGGGGCACGGACGAGGGCGGTGCGTTTTTCTGTTTTCAATGTCGTGCGGCAGGCCCTCGCTGAGGACGCGGGCTGGCCGGAGCAATGGCGGAGCCCCGAGCCGACAGGCGGCCTACGACGTCGTCATCGTCGGGGCGGGCGGACATGGGCTGGCGACCGCCTATTATCTCGCCAAAGAGCATGGCCTGACCAAGGTCGCCGTGCTGGAGAAAGGCTGGCTCGGCGGCGGAAACACCGGCCGCAACACCACGATCCTGCGCTCGAACTACCTTTGGGAGCCGTCGGCGGCGCTCTACGAGCACTGCGCTGAAGCTGTGGGAGGGCCTGGCGCGGGAGCTCAATTACAATGTGATGTACTCGGCGCGCGGCGTGATGATGCTCGCCCACAACGTCCATGACGTCCAGGTCGTCAAGCGCCACGTCCACGCCAACCGCCTCGCCGGGGTCGACAACGAATGGCTGACGCCCGAGGAGGCCAAGGCCTTCTGCCCGATCCTCAATATTTCGCCCGACATCCGCTATCCGATCGTCGGCGCGGCGCTGCAGCGGCGCGGCGGGACGGCGCGGCATGACGCCGTCGCCTGGGGTTTTGCCCGTGCGGCGTCCGAGCGCGGCGTCGACATCATTCAGAACTGCGAGGTGACGGCGATCCGGCGCGACGCCTCGGGCAGCGGTCGCGGGAGTCGAGACGACCCGCGGTCCGATCGCCGCGAAAACGATCGGCGTCGTCGCGGCCGGCCACACCTCGGTGCTGATGGCGATGGCCGGGCGTCAGGATGCCGCTCGACAGCTATCCGCTGCAGGCGCTGGTCAGCGAGCCGGTCAAGCCGATGATGCCCTGCGTCGTCATGTCGAACACGATCCACGCCTACATGTCGCAGTCGGACAAGGGCGAGATGGTGATCGGCGCGGGCACGGACGCCTACAATTCCTATTCGCAGACCGGCGGCCTGCACATCGCCAACCACACGCTCGAGGCGATCTGCGAACTCTTTCCCGCCGTCCGGCGGCTGCGGATGCTGCGCAACTGGGGCGGCATCGTCGACGTGACGCCGGACCGCTCGCCGATCATCGGCCTGACCCCGGTTCCTGGCCTCTTCGTCAATTGCGGCTGGGGCACCGGCGGCTTCAAGGCGACGCCGGGCTCGGGCCATGTCTTCGCCCACACGATCGCGCGCGGCGAGCCGCATCCGCTCGCCGCGCCCTTCGCGCTTCGACGCTTCCGCGCCGGGCCGGCTGATCGACGAGGCCGCCGCCGCGGCGGTGGCGCATTGAGAAGCGGATGCCGATGAAGCCGGAACCCATCAATCTCGCGGACAAGCTCGCCCTGTTCGATGACTCTGTGGTCGCCGAGGATCGTGGCTTCGTTCAATGGCCATGACGATCATGGTGGTGAAGGTGAAGGGCGAGTTTGTCTGGCATGCCCACCCGGACACTGACGATCTTTTCCTGGTCCTCAGCGGCCGACTGACGATCGACCTTCGCGACGGCCCGCTCACGCTCGGCCCCGGCGAGCTTTTCGTCGTGCCCGCGCGGCGTCGACCATCGTCCGCGCGCCGAGGAGGAGACCGAACTTTTGCTGATCGAACCGGCAGGAACGCCGAACACGGGCGACCCCCGCGACCGCTGCGACAAAGACGAAGATCTGACCGATGCTGCTGATCCCCTGTCCCTTTTGCGGCGTGGAGCGGCCGGAAACCGAATTCCGCCACGGGGGCGAGGCCCATGTCACCCGCCCGACCGACCCGGGCGCGGTCAGCGACGCGGCGTGGACGGACTATCTTTTCTTCCGCTCGAACCCGAAGGGCGTATTCGCCGAGCGCTGGCGGCATGTTTTCGGCTGCGGCCGGTTCTTTAACGTCCTGCGCAACACGGTCAGCGACCGCATTCTCGCGGTCTACAAGCCCGGCGAGCCGCGGCCCGAGATCGCTGGCGAGGCGGCCCCATGACCCAGACCTCGCGGGTCGCCGGCGGCGCGGCGCTCGACCGCGCGCGCCCGATCTCGTTCACCTTCGACGGCGTCGCCTACGCGGGCTACGAGGGCGACACGCTCGCCTCGGCTCTGCTCGCAAATGGCGTCAGACTCGTCGGCCGATCCTACAAATACCACCGGCCGCGCGGGATCGCCTCGGCCGGACCCGAGGAGCCGAACGCGCTGGTCGGCGTTGCGCGCGGACCCGGGCGTTTCACGCCGAACCTTCGGGCGACTGAGGTCGAACTCTACGACGGCCTGGTCGCCACGAGCCAGAACCGCTGGCCCTCGCTCCGCTTCGACCTCGGCGCGGTCAACGAAGTCTTCGCGCCCCTGTTTGGCGCCGGCTTCTATTACAAGACCTTCATGGGACCGAACTGGCTTGGCGCGAACTGGGCCTGGAAGCATGTCTACGAGCCGATCGTCCGCCGCGCCGCGGGCTTAGGGACCGCGCCGACCGAGCCCGATCCCGACCGCTACGCCCGCTTCTTCGACCACTGCGATGTTCTCGTGGTCGGCGCGGGACCGGCGGGCCTCGCCGCCGCGCGCGCGGCGGCGCAAAGCGGCGCGGACGTCGTCCTTTGCGACGAGAACGCGGCGCCGGGCGGTTCGCTCCTCGCCGAGACGCGGGCGGCGATCGACGGGGAGCCTGCGGGCGAATGGCTGGCCGCGACGCTCGAAGCGCTGCGCTCGGCGCCGAATGTCCGTCTGATGCCGCGCACCCAGGCGTTCGGCTATTATGCGCAAAACTTCGTGGCTTTGAATGAGCGGCTTCCTGAGCCCGCGCTCCAAAACAATCCGGAGCTTCCGCGCGAGCGGCTTTGGCAGATGCGCGCAAAAGAGGTCGTACTCGCGGCCGGGGCGATCGAGCGCCCGCTTATTTTCGCCGACAACGACCGGCCGGGGATCATGCTGGCGGACGCGGCGCGGCGCTATCTCAACCAGTACGGCGTCAAGGTCGGGGAGCGCGTCGTGGTCGTCACCGCGCATGACGACGCCTATCGGGCTGCGCTCGACCTCAAGGACGCCGGCGTCGCGGTCGACCTGATCGCGGATCTCCGCGACGAGGCGGTCGGCCCGTTGCCGGATGCGGCGCGCGCGGCCGGCATTAAGGTCGCCGTGAAAACCTCGATCCATGAAATCGAGGGACGGAGGCGCATCGAGGCGGTGCGCCTCGCCGCCCATCCCGGGGGCATGCGCGCGATTCCTTGCGACGCGCTGATCATGTCCGGCGGCTGGACGCCGTCCGTCCACCTGTTCTCGCAGTCGCGCGGGAAGCTCGCCTTTGACGAGGCGCTGCAGGTGTTCCGGCCGGGCGTGTCCGTCCAGCGCGAGCGCTCCGCCGGCGCCTGCAATGCGACCTTCGACCTCGCCGGCGCGCTCGCCGAGGGCGATGCGGCGGGCCGCGAGGCGGCGCAAGCGGCTTCATTCCGCCCGCCCCGCGCGCCTTCGCGGTCGAGGGCGCCCCCCGCGCGTCGGGCGGAGCGCTCGGAGCGCCGCTGCACGTGCTCGGCGACCGGCGGCTCAAGGCCTTCGTCGACTTCCAGAACGATGTCTGCGTTTCGGACGTCGAACTCGCGGTGCAGGAGGGTCTCAGCTCGATCGAGCACGTCAAGCGTTATACGACCACGGGCATGGCGACCGACCAGGGCAAGCTTTCCAACATGAATGCGATGGCGATCGCCGCGGCGATCCAGGAAAAGTCGATCCCCGAGGTCGGCTTCACAACCTTCCGTCCGCCGTATACGCCGGTGAGCTTCGGCGCCTTCGCGGGTCCCGCGCGGGGCGATGCGTTCGATCCCGTGCGCAAGACGCCGACGCACGACTGGGCGGCGGAGCAAGGCGCGGCGTTTGAGGACGTGGGCCAATGGAAGCGCGCCTGGTATTTTCCGCGCGCCGAAGAGACGATGGCGCAAGCGATCGCGCGCGAATGCCGCACGGTTCGCGCCTCGGTCGGCCTGTTCGACGCCTCGACTCTCGGCAAGATCGAGGTGGTCGGCCCGGACGCGGCGGTCTTTCTCGAGCGCATCTATGTCAACGCCTTCCAAAAACTCGCGGTGGGCCGCTGCCGGTACGGGCTGATGCTGACGGAGACCGGCTTCGTGCTGGACGACGGGGTGATCGCGCGGCTGGCGCCGGACCGGTTCCACGTGACGACCACCACCGGCGGCGCGCCCCGCGTGCTCGCCCACATGGAGGACTATCTCCAGACCGAGTTCGCCGACCTCAAGGTCTGGCTGACCTCGACCACCGAGCAGTGGGCCACGATCGCCGTGCAGGGCCCCAAGGCGCGCGAGACCCTCTCGGCCTGGGTCGAGGGCGTCGATCTCGCGAACGACGCCTTCCCGCACATGAGCGTGCGCGACGCGAAAGTCTGCGGGGTGACGGCGCGGCTTATGCGGATGAGCTTTTCGGGCGAACTCGGTTACGAAATCAACGTCGGCTCGGCCTACGGCCTCGATGTCTGGAAGGCAGCGCTCGCGGAAGTCGAAAAGCACGGCGGCGCCGCCTACGGTACCGAGGCCATGCACGTCCTGCGCGCCGAGAAAGGCTATGTGATCGTCGGGCAGGAGACCGATGGAACGACCACGATCGGCGACCTCGGTCTCGGGGGAATGATCGGCAAGGCCAAGGCCGACTTCGTCGGCAAGCGGTCGCTCTCCCTTCCCGATCTGACGAAGGGCGACCGCAAGCAGCTTGTCGGCCTTTTGACGGAGGATCCGGCGGTTTTGCTCGAAGAGGGCGCGCAGGTGACGCAAAGCGCGACGCCTGCAACCGGCTCGCCCGCGCTCGGCCACGTCACCTCGTCCTATCGCAGCGAGACGCTCGGGCGGTCGATCGCGCTGGCGCTCGTCGCTGGCGGCCGGTCGCGCATGGGCGCGACGCTCTACGCCTCGGCGCCGGGCGGCGGCGCCGTCGCAGCCCGGGTCGCCGCGCCGTGCTTCACCGACCCGGAGGGCGCGCGCCTTCATGTCTAGCGTTCTTCCTTCAAATCCCTGGCTTCGGCCCCGCTACCCCCTCGACGATGCGCCGCTGCCCTCGGGCGCGCGCTTCGCGCTTTCCGACGCCCCGCCGGCCGAGCGCTTCGTCTTCCGTGGCGGCGAGGCCGCGCGCGCGGCCTGCTCCGCCGTCTTCCAGGCCGAGCTGCCGGTGCGGCTCGGTCCCGCGGGTCAGTTCGGCGAGCGGACGGCGTTGTGGCTTGGGCCCGACGAATGGCTTTTGATGACGGAGGGGCAGTCGGCGGAGGGGCTCGTCGCGGCGCTCGAGGCGGGGCTTGGGGAGAAGCCCCACAGCCTGGTCGACGTCTCGCACCGGCAAGTCGGGCTCGAGGTCGCGGGCGCACTCGCCGCGCGGACCCTCAGCGCCGGCTGCCCGCTTGACTTGCGGCTGAGAACTTTTCCGGTCGGCATGGCGACGCGGACGCTGTTCGACAAGGCCGAGATTGTCCTCTGGCGCCGGGGCGAGACCGCATTCCGCGTCGAGGTCGCCCGCTCGCTCTCGCCCTGGCTCGCGGCTGCGCTGATCGAGGCGGCCCGGGGCGCGCCGGAGTTTTGACGCGACCGGCGACCTGGATTGGGGTTTAGCGCCGCTTATCGGTCGGGGCGAAGGATCTCAAGAGGTTGGAGCCTTGGTTAGCGGCGCGAGGGGCGTGAGGTTCCGGATAAAATAACAGTTAACGAGAGTACTTACGTCCCCGGCGCTCGAGGCCGCCTTTCGTACTCCACAAACCAAAAATCCGCCTCGTCCTTCGGGCCGCGGGCGCCGGACTCGCGGCGGACCTCGCGCCAAAGGGTTGGGTCGATCCGCGGAAAGACGGCGTCGCCTTCCGGCGCGAGCGCGACTTCGGTGATCGCGAGGCGGTCGGCAAGCGCGATCGTCTGGGCGTAAAGTTCGCCGCCCCCGGCGATCACGACCGCGTCCGCCCTCATCGCCATTGCGCGACTCTGGGCCAGAGAGAGGGCGGCTGCGAGGTCGTGCGCGACGGCAACGCCCTTGGCCGAAAAGTTTTGGTCGCGCGTGACCACGATCGTCTCGCGCCCCGGCAGCGGCCGGCCGATCGATTTGAAGGTCTTGCGCCCCATGACGAGCGGCTTGCCGAGCGTCAGGGTTTTGAAGCGCTGCAAGTCGCTCGACAGCCGCCACAGGAGCCGGTTGTCAGCGCCGATGACGCCGTTGCGCGCGACCGCGGCGACGAGGACAAGGGGGAGGCGGGTCATCGCGCCGCCATCTCACACCGCCACCGGCGCCTTGATCGCGGGCCAGGGGTCGTAGCCTTCGAAGGCGATCGCGTCGGCGTTGAGGTCGAAGATCGAGCCGACATCGCCGAGCACGAGCCTCGGCAGCGGGCGCGGCGCGCGCGAAAGCTGCTCGCGGGCCTGCTCCTCGTGGTTGCGGTAGAGATGCGCGTCGCCAAAGGTGTGGACGAACTCGCCGACGCTCAAGCCCGTCTCGCGGGCGACGAGGTGGGTGAGGAGCGCGTAGCTCGCAATGTTGAACGGGACGCCCAAAAAAATGTCGGCGGAGCGCTGGTAAAGCTGGCACGACAGTTTTCCGTCGTTCACATAAAACTGAAACAGGCAGTGGCAGGGCGGCAGCTTCATCCGCTCGATGTCCGGCACGTTCCAGGCCGAGACGATCAGGCGGCGCGAATCCGGATTGCGGCGGATTTCATCGAGAAGCCAAGTGATCTGATCGTAAGTGCGGCCGTCCGCGCCTTCCCACGCCCGCCATTGCTTGCCGTAGACCGGTCCGAGGTCGCCGCTGGCGTCGGCCCAGTCGTCCCAGATCGAGACCCCGTGCGCCTTGAGATAGGCGATGTTGGTGTCGCCGTGCAGGAACCAGACGAGTTCGCGCACGATCGACTTGAGGTGCAGCTTCTTGGTGGTGACGAGCGGGAAAGCCCTTTTGGAGGTCGAAACGGATCTGGCGGCCGAACAGCGAGCGCACGCCGGTCCCGGTGCGGTCGCCCTTGACCGCGCCGTTTTCCAGGGCGTCGCGCATCAGGTCGAGATAGGCGCGCATGTCAGGCGATCCTCGTGAGGCCGTCGGGTCGCCGTCTTTACCCGATTCGCTCGGAGGGCGCACATGCAGCGAAGCTTCACATAATCTTCAAGGTTGTCATGCTCGCGAAAGCGGGCATCCAGAGCCACAGGGCGTCGAGCGGGCAAGTTTGGCGCAACTGCGACGCGGGTTCGCGCCCCGCTTTCGCGGGGACGATTCGAGGCGACTCAGTGCAGGCTGACGGTCTGCAGTTCGTGCTCGCGGGCGTTGGCGATCGCCGCGTCCCGAGAGTCGGTCAGCAGGATCGGCGAGCCGTCCGCGCTGAGGAGGGCGAAGAGGCGCATGCCCGGGCGCAACGCGGGCGCCTGCGGAAAGAGACGCGCCACGTCTTCCGAACTGATCGCCTTCACATAGGCGAGCGCTCCGTCGCCGAGACGGGCGAATTCCTGGGGCGTCAGGTCCACGCCCTTGTCCGTTGCGTTGATCATTTTCCCACCTTTCCGGCGGCCCGATGGCCCGCCGAGTCCGCCGAATTGAGCGCCGACGGTCAGTCGCGCGTCGAGATCTGGATGGTCCGCACGACCCGATCCGGCTGAGGCCGGACGAGATCGATGGAGAGCAGGCCCTGGGCCAGATCGGCGCCCAAAACCTGCATGCCCTCGGCGAGCAGGAAGCTGCGCTGGAACTGCCGCGCGGCGATGCCGCGATGGATGAATTCCCGCGTCTTGTCCTCCTGCTGGCGGCCGCGGATGGTGAGCTGGCTCTCCTCGATCGTGATTTCGATCTGGTCGCTCGCGAACCCCGCCACCGCCAGGGTGATGCGCAGTTTCTCGGGCTCCGCGCCCACGGCGGCGATGCGCTCGATGTTGTAAGGAGGGTAGCCGTCCGCCGCCGACTTCGTCACCTTGTCGAGCGCACGCTCGATGTCGTCGAAGCCGAGCAGAAAAGGCGAGCTCAACGCCGTCACACGCACCATGAGAAGCCCCTTCAGGCGCTTCACGAAACCGGGCCTTTCTCGAAGCGCCCGGACCGCGTTGCTTGAAGTCCCGGTCGGCGGCCTCAAAAACGCTACGCGAGGCCGCCTTCCCACGAGGCGATATAGGTCCGCGGCCCCGTCCGTTCAAGCCCGGGCCTGATCGCCGCCGGAGGGCGCGGCGTTTCGGCGCATCTTTCACAATTGATGATAAAAGGCTTGCGCTGAATTCCTGAATCAACCGTTTGATTCGCTGAAGGCGGCCGCCCGAGGGGACGGGTTTTTTGTTGAAGAACAGAATGGCGGTCGGCAGGCTCGGGACCAAGCGGCAATGTTCCGCTTGCGGCGCCAAATTCTACGACCTCGGCCGCAAGCCGCCGACCTGCTCGCGCTGCGGCGCCAAGGTCGAACCGAAAAAGGCGAAGGCGGCCGATTCTGGAGACGCCGTCGCGCGAATCGCGGCCGGCGAAGCCTTCAGGCGCAGCGGCCGCTGTGAAATCGGGGGCCGAAGTCGGCGCGCGCGTCGTGGACGCGTCGCTCCCGCCGGCTTCGCCCGAGCTGGCCGCCAAACCGTCGCGGCCGCTCGCGTCGGGCGCCCGCGAGTGGACGCGCGAGCAGGCTGAGGCGATCGACAAGGTCGGCCGCTGGCTGAAAAAAGGCGAACCGCAGGTGTTCCGGCTGTTCGGCTACGCCGGCGTCGGCAAGACCACGCTCGCCCGCCATGTCGCGGAAGCCGCGAGCGGAGAGACCGCCTTCGCCGCCTTCACCGGCAAGGCGGCGATGGTGATGCGCGCCCACGGCTGCCCGGGCGCGACCACCATCCACGCGCTGATCTACCGCGCCAGCGAAGGCGCCGACGGCGCGCCGACCTTCACCCTGAATTCCGATGGGCCCGCCTCGCGCGCGAGCCTGATCGTGATCGACGAATGCTCGATGGTCGACGCCGAGCTGGCGCGCGACCTGCTGTCGTTCGGCAAGCCGATCCTGGTGCTCGGCGATCCCGTTCCAGCTCCCTCCGGTCAAGGGCGGCGGCTACTTCACCGAAGCCGAGCCGGATGTGATGCTGACCCATATCCACCGCCAGGCCGAGGATAATCCGATCATCCGCCTCAGCCAGATCGTCCGCGGCGGCGGCGAGCTCAAGGACGGCGCCTATGGCGAGAGCCGCGTCATCCGCCGCGCCGCGATCGACGCCGCGCAGGTGCTGGCGGCCGACCAGGTGCTGGTCGGCGACCAACCGGACCCGGCGCGCCTACAATCAGCGGATTCGCGACCTGAACGGCTTTGCCGAAGCCTTGCCGGTCGCCGGCGATCGCCTCGTATGCCTGCAGGAACGACCGCACCAAGGGCCTGATCAACGGGGGCTTATGGCGAGTCGAGGCGCTCGGCGGCGTGGTGAAGGACTTCGTCCGCATGACCGTGCGCTCGGAGGACGACGCGGCGTCCAAATCGGTCAAGGTCGCGGTTCTCAAGGCCTTTTTCGAAGGAACCGAGAGCGAGCTCGCCTATCCGATGCGGCGGGAGTCGGACGAGTTCGACTACGGCTATGCGCTGACCGTGCACAAGGCGCAGGGCTCGCAGTGGGACGACGTGCTTCTGTTCGACGAAAGCTTCGCCTTTCGCGAGCACCGCGCGCGCTGGCTTTACACCGGGCTGACGCGGGCGGCGAAGCGGCTGACGATCGTGCGGTGAGGCGCACATTCGGCCGAGATCATTACACCATTTGTATTTAGTTATATAAAACGAGTTATAGAGACTTGCCGTAAAATATGTTACGCCTTATGTGAGCCGGCGCCGTCGCGCAGCTTCGAGAGATCTCTATGCCCGATGTGATCACCGCCAACCGCCTCGCGGATGGCGTTGTCGTCTTTCAGACCCAAGACGCGCGGAGCCAAGACGCGCAGTGCCAGGACGCGCAGTGCCAGGACGCGGGCTGGAGCGAGGACTTCAATCGCGCCGCGGTCCTGCCCGACGCCGAGGCGACCAAGGCGGCGCTCGCGCGCGCCGGCGAGGACGCGACGCGCAATCTGATCGTCGACCCCTATGCCTTCGCGGTCGAGGCCCGCAACGGCCATGTCGTCCCGAAGGCGCTGCGCGAGGCGATCCGGGCCGCAGGCCCGACCGTGCGGCGCGACCTCGGCAAGCAGGCGCACGGACTTGCGCCGCATTCCGGCCCGACCGCCTTCCTGGAGGCCGACCATGTATCACTATGACGCCTTCGATCAGGCCTTCGTCGACGCCCGCGTCGAGCAGTTCCGCGACCAGGTCGCCCGCCGCCTCTCGGGCGAGCTGACCGAGGAGCAGTTCCGCCCGCACCGGCTGATGAACGGGCTCTACCTGCAGCTCCACTCCTACATGCTGCGGGTCGCCATTCCCTATGGCACGCTGAATTCGCGCCAGATGCGCAAGCTCGCCGAAATCGCGCGCACGTACGACCGCGGCTACGGCCATTTCACCACCCGGCAGAACATCCAGTACAACTGGCCGGCGCTGAAGGACACGCCCGACATTCTGGCCGCGCTCGCCAGCGTCGAGATGCACGCCATCCAGACGTCCGGCAACTGCATCCGCAATATCACCGCCGACCATTTCGCCGGCGTCGCGCCCCGACGAGCTCGCCGATCCGCGACCCTACGCCGAGATCCTCAGGCAATGGTCGTCGCTGCATCCGGAGTTCATCGTTCCTGCCGCGCAAGTTCAAGATCGCGGTCAACGGCGCGCCGCATGACCGCGCGGTCATCCAGGCGCACGACATCGGCCTGCAGGTCGTCCGCAACGCGGACGGGCGAGCTCGGCTTTACGGTCTATGTCGGCGGCGGCCTCGGCCGCACGCCGTTCATCGGCCGCAAGGTGCGCGACGTTCCTGCCCGAGCGCGACCTTCTCGGCTACGTCGAGGCGATCCTGCGCGTCTACAATCTCGAGGGACGGCGCGACAACAAGTACAAGGCGCGGATCAAGATCCTCTTGCACGAGAAGACGCTGGAGACGCTCAAGGGCGAGATCGAGGCCGAGTTCGAGGCGCGGGACCGGACCTTGCTCGACCTGCCGCCGCAGGAGGTCGCGCGCGTCGCGGCCTTCTTCGCCGCCGCCTGCCTCGGAGCCGAAAAAGGCGGTCAGCGACCGGGTCGAGCGGCGAAAGGGCAAGGACGCCCGGTTCGCGAGCTTCCTTGCGCTGAACGTCACGCCGCACAAGACGCCCGGCTACGTCGTGGTCACCGTGTCGCTGAAGCCGATCGGCGCGCCGCCCGGCGACGCCAGCGCCGACCAGATGGACGCCGTCGCCGACCTCGCCGAGGACTATGCGCACGACGAGATCCGCGTCTCGCACGAGCAGAACCTGATCCTGCCCCATGTCGCGCTCGACGACCTGCCGGCCGTCTACGATCGTCTCGCTTCGGTCGGGCTCGCGACGCCGAACGCCGGCCAGATCAGCGACATCATCGCCTGCCCCGGCCTCGACTATTGCGCGCTCGCCACCGCCCGCTCGATTCCCGTCGCCGAACGCATCGCCAAGACCTTCGGCGACGGCGCGAAGGCGAAGGCGATCGGCCCGCTGAAGATCAAGATCAGCGGCTGCATCAACGCCTGCGGCCATCATCACGTCGGCCACATCGGCATCCTCGGGCTCGAGCGCGCCGGCGAGTCGAGACCTACCAGATCACGCTCGGCGGCTCGGGCGACGAGAACGCGGCGATCGGCGATATCGTCGGTCCCGGCTTCAGCTACGAGAACGTGGTCGGGGCGGTCGAGACGATCGTCGAGACCTACATGGGCCTCCGGACCGACGAGACCGAGACCTTTCTGGACGCGTTCCGCAGGGTGGGCATCGACGCCGTTCAAGGAGGCGCTCTACGAACGAAGCGCCGGATCGGACATCTGATGAGCGCGCATGACGTGAAGCTGTTCGGCGACCAGATCGCCGCCTCGCGGCTCGAGAGCCGTTTTGCGCGGGTCAAGGCGACGTCGCTGATCCGGCTGGCGATCGAAGACCTGTTCCCCGGCCGCATCGCGCTGGTGTCGAGCTTCGGCGCCGACGCCGCCGCGCTGCTGCACATGGTGTCGCGCGTCGACAAGGCGACGCCGGTCATCTTCGTCGACACCGGACAGCATTTCCCGGAGACGCTCGCCTATCGCGACGCGCTCTGCGATCGGCTCGGCCTGACCAACGTGATCAACGCCGGGCCGAAGGCCGAGACCCTCGCCGAGGAAGACCCGGAGAAATGGCTGTTCGCGAGCGACCCGGACCGCTGCTGCGAGATCCGCAAGGTCCGCCCGCTCGCCGCCGCGATGGACGGCTTCGACGCCTGGATCACCGGACGCAAGGGGTTCCAGAGCACGATCGCGCGCGACGTCTGCCGCTGTTCGAGGCCGAGGGCGAGCGGGTGAAGGTCAATCCGCTGGTCGGCTGGAGCGCGACCGACATCCTCGACTACGTCCGCGAGGCCGAACTGCCGCGCCATCCGCTGGTCGCCAAGGGCTTCCCCTCGATCGGCTGCCTGCCGTGCACGAGCGCGGTCAAGCCGGGCGAGGACCCGCGGGCGGGGCGCTGGCGCGGCCGCGGCAAGACCGAATGCGGCATCCACACCACGGTTCTCGACGCGGGAGCGGACATCTGATGGCCCTGTGGCGCCCCGGCGGCTTTATCGAAGAGTCTTGGACGCGTCTCGCCGACGACGCGCCGGCGCCGCCGGAGGGCCGGGTGATCGTGTCTCTCCCGCGCTGGCTCGAGGAACGTGAGACGCTTGGCGAGCGCAAGGCGCCGGTCGGCGTCGCGGTCGAGGCCGGGGCGGACGCGCAGGCGCATCTCGCCGACCTCGCATCCCGGCCGCTGCTCGCGCTCGCGTTCGCGAAATTCGGCGACGGCCGGGCGTTCTCTTACGCAAGGCTTCTGCGCGACCGTTACGGCTTCAAGGGCGAACTGCGCGCGACCGGCGACGTGCTGATCGACGAGATACCCATGATGCTTCGCTGCGGCTTCACCGAGTTCGAGATCACGAACCCGCCGACCATCCGCGCGCTCGAGGCGGGACGGCTGCCCGGACCGACGATCCACTACCAGCCGGCGAGCGTTTCAGGCGAGCGCCCCGTCGGCGAAAGGCCGTGGCTCAGGGCCGACCGCTCGTCAGCATAAGAGCGCACACATCCGGAAGGAGCGAAGCGGAGCCGCGCGCGCTCAGGCCGTCCGTGGGCAGACTTCGGGGAGCGGGCGCAGCGACGGGCTGTCCGCATTGAGATCTTCCAGGCGATGGCGCTCATAAGCGCGACCCCGCTCGGTCGACAAAGCCGGAAGCGCCAGGCCCTGCGAGGGAAGGCCGGCCGCCTACCCTGTCCAGCCCGAGAGTTCGCGCCGGGCGACCGCCTCGATCACCGCCATGCCGTCGGCGCTGTCGTTGAGGCAGGGGATCGCGGCGAAACGCTCGCCGCCGGCCTCGCGAAAATAGCCGGCGTTCTCCACCCCGATCTCCTCCAGCGTCTCCAGGCAGTCGGCGGCGAAGCCTGGCGTGATCACCGCGAGGCGCCTGACGCCGGCTCCGGGCGAGGCTGCGCACGGTCTCGTCCGTATAGGGCTGCAACCATTCGCCCGGGCCGAACCGCGACTGGAAGGTCATCCGCATGCCGCCCTTCCTCCCAACCGAGCGCTTCGGCCAGCAGCCGCGTTGTCTTGGCGCAGTGGCAGTAATAGGGATCGCCTTTCTCGAAATAGGCCTGCGGAATGCCGTGAAACGAGGCGAGCACGACTTCCGGCTCGAAATCGAGCTTGGCCAGACCGTCGCGCGTCGAGCGCGCCAGCGCCTCGATGTAGGCCGGATCGTCGTACCAGGGCGCGGCGACTCGGATCGACGGCTGCCAGCGCATCGCCTTCAGCGCGTCGAACACCTTGTCGCCGACCGTCGCGCGTCGTCGCGGCGCAATATTGCGGATAGAGCGGGACGACCAGGATGCGGTCGCATCCCTTGTACTGCAGCGCCGCGAGCCGGTCGGCGATCGGCGGCTGGCCGTAACGCATCGCCCAGTCGACGTCGACCTCGGGCGAAAGGTCCTTGAGCGCCGCGGCGAGCTTTTCGCTCTGCGAGCGGGTGATGGTCTTCAGCGGGCCCTCGTCCCGCTCATTGTTCCAGATCGCGGCGTAGTCGCGACCCTTGGCGGTCGGACGCCGGAGCAGGATGAGCTGAAGCAGCGGCTGCCAGACGCGCGCGCGGCGCCTCGATCACCCGCTGATCGGACAGGAACTCCTTGAGATAGCGCCGCATCGACCAGTAGTCGGTCCCCTCGGGCGTGCCGAGGTTGACGATCAGCACGCCGAGGCGACCGCTCTTGAAAGGCGTATGGTCCGTGAGGCGGCGCAGGACCTCCGCGGCCGCCGCGCCGGAAGCATCCGGCTGCGCCGCGCCCGGAGGGGCGGCTTTCGAGCCCCTCCGCCTGAATCCGATCTGCTGCGGTCATCCGTCCGCCGGGGTGAAGGTGGTCGCCACGCCGTTGATGCAGTAGCGCAGGCCGGTCGGGCGGCGGCCCGTCGGGGAAGACATGGCCGAGGTGCGAGCCGCAGCGCGCGCAATGCACCTCTGTCCGGCTCATGCCCCAGGAGTTGTCGACGGTGCTGGCCGAGCGCGCCGGCGACCGGCGAGGTGAAGCTCGGCCAGCCGGTGCCGCTGTCGAACTTCGTCGTGCTCTCGAACAGGGGCTGCCCGCATCCGGCGCAGGCGAACACGCCCCGGCGCGCTTCTCGTGAAGCAGCGCGCAGCTTCCCGGGCGCTCGGTCGCGTGATCGCGCATGATCGCGTACTGCTCGGGCGTCAGCAGCGCGCGCCACTCGGCTTGCGTGTGGGTGACGGGAAACTGGCCTTGGCTCATCGCGGGCTCCTTGGCGTTTGATCTTAGCGCTTTTTGCGCTCGGGTCGAAGGGGACATGTGGGCGTTCGGACGCCGCAAGGAACACAAAGGTCCACCAAGCCTTCGTGTTCCTTCGCGCCCTTGGCGGTGCTTCTTCGCGCCCGGCGCCGTCGATGTTACGGTCCTAGGCGTGCGCCGGATCCGTCCCGATCATGAACTGCGCCTTGGCCAGGGCGGCAAACACCCCGTTCTTCGCCACCAGTTCGTCGAACGACCCGCTCTCGATGATAAACCCCTGATCGAACACCAGGATCCGGTCGGCGTTGCGGATCGTGGCGAGCCGATGGGCGATGACGAAGGTGGTGCGCCCGCGCATCGCCGCGTCGACCGCGGCCTGGACCTGACGCTCGGTCTTGGCGTCCAGCGCGCTGGTCGCCTCGTCGAGCACCATGATCGGCGGGTCCTTGATCAGCGCGCGCGCGATCGAAAGGCCGCTGCCGCTCGCCGCCCGAAAGATTGCGTCCGCGCTCGCCGATCACGGCCTTGAGGCCGTTCGGGGATCGGCGGACGAAGTCGATCGCCTGCGCCGCCTCGAGCGCCCGCTCCATTTCGGCCTCGGTCGCGTCGGGCTTGCCGATGCGCAGGTTCTCCTCGATCGAGCGGGCGAAGATGAACGGCTCCTGGAACACCACGCCGATGTTTTCGCGCAAGGATTCGAGCGTCATCGTGCGGATGTCGCGTCCGTCGATGGTGATCCGCCCTTCGGTCGGATCGAACACCCGATGCAGGAGGTTGAGCGTGGTCGACTTGCCCGACCCGGTCGAGCCGACGAGCGCGATCGTCTGGCCGGCCTTCGCTTCGAAATTCACGTCCGAGAGCGCCTCGCGCGCCTTGTCGTAGGCGAACGACACCGTCCTCGAACCGGACGTCGCCGACCAGCCGCCCGACGGCGACTGCGTCGGGCGCGTCGCCGACGTCGGGCTTCGTGTCCAGAACGTCGAAGAACATCCGGATCCGCGGCGACTGGCTCAGCATGTAATTGGCGAAAGCGACCGTCTGCTCGAGCCGTCCGATCAGCATCTGCGACAGCGACATGAAGGCGACGATCTGCCCGACCGTGGTCAGGTTCTGCATCAGGAGCCAGACGCCGGTGACGAGGATCGACACCAGCGCCAGCGTCGAGCTCGACCGCGTCGCGACGGAGGCGAACGCCCACCAGGTGAGCACCGGCATCTGGGCGTTGAGCATCCGGTCGATCAATCGGTTGAGCGCGCTCGTCTCCTCGTCGGCGCGGGCGAAGCTCTGGATCGCCGGCATGTTGCCGAGCACGTCCGAGACCCGCTCGGCCAGGTCGTTCGAATAGACGTCGGCGGCGGTCTGCATCACCTCGGTCTTGCGCAGCACGACGTTCATGAGAACGCCGAGCACGATGACCAGGATGAGCAGGATGCCGCCGAGCCGCCAGTTGACGATCAGCGTCGCCGGCAAGAGCACGCCGAGCGACACCAGGGCGGCGAAATGCTCGCGGAAGAACGACAGCCACACGCCGAACATCCCCGAGGCGCCCTCGATCATGATCTTGAGCAGCCGCCCGGTATGGGCGCTGGCGTGGAAGCTCATCGGCAGATGCAGCACGTGGTCGAAATAGGCCGCCATCTCGACCACCCGGCGGCGGTGAGCGAGGCGATCGGAATGGAGCGCGGTCGTGACGCTGGCGATGATGCTGAAGATGCCGAACGCCGCCCAGGCGGCGAGCCACGGGCCGATCCCCGCCCAGCTCAAGGTGAAGCCCGCGCTCTGCGTCCGGGTCAGCTGATCGATGATCTTGCCAAACAGCATCGGCTCGGCGAATTGCGACACCGCGAGCGCGACGTTGGCCACGACCAGCCCAATCGCCAGCCATTTCTGTGGCCCGAGCCGGCCGAGGACCCGAACATATAGACCGATAAACCCCATGGAATGGCCCGTCCCCGCCGATCGCCCTTCGCCCGTGGCGACGCCTTCGGGCTCGGATTGCCTTTACGCCACTTGAAAGCCAAAATCACGCCGATGACGCTGCCGAAAATCGACCGACGCCGCGCTCTTGCCGTCGTCGCGACGCTCGCGGCGGCCTATCTCCTGCTGGCCTATCTGGCCGCGCCGTTCGCGTGGCGGCACTACGAGCGGCAGCGAGCGATCGCGGATCTCGGCGCCCGCACCGTCACCGCCCAGGGCATCCCCGGCGACGTGATCAACGTCGGCGTCGAAGGCTCGGAAGCCGACCTGATGTGCGCCATGGCCGCCGCCGGCTGGTCGCCGTCCGACCCGGTGACGCTGGAATCTTCGGTGCGGATCGCCGGCAGCGTGGTCTTTCACCGGCCGTATCGGGACGCGCCGGTCAGCCCGCTCTATTTCGAGGGGCGCCGGCAGGATTTCGCCTTCGAGAAGGCGCCGGGCGTCAGCGCCAGGACGCGCCATCACGTCCGCTTCTGGAAGGCGCTCGATTCCGGCGACGACGGGCGCCCGGTCTGGCTCGGCGCGGCGGTTTTCGACGACGGGCTCGGCGTCAGCCACTACACCGGCCAGATCACCCACCACACCGCGCCCGACATCGACGCCGAGCGCGATCTCCTGATCCAAAACCTTGTCGACGCGAAACGGGTCGCGAAGACCTATACGGTCAGCGGCGTCGGGCCCACCCTGTTCGGCCGCAACGGCGGCGGCGACCCGTTTTTCACTGACGGCGAGATCGCCTTCGCCGCCCTCGCGCCGGATTGCGCGACGCGTGAGGCGGCGCCCGAGGCGGACCTACCGCCGCCGCGAATCGCGGCGAAGAATGCGATATTCGAATGGCTGTCGGGGCTGCGGCGGTTGTTGCCAAGGGAGCACGGCAAATCGGGATAGGTGTCGATCTTTACAGAGTTGGTGGATACTCCGCCGCGAGCTCCTCGGCAACCCAGTTAAATATACAAACCAATCACAAATGTGGAAAATGCATGTAATAGTGATGGTTTTTCATGTTGATCAATGTCAGCATCTCTGCGTAAGTATGAGCATCCCAAGCGCGGACCTGCGGGGATTTTAGGGAGGCAAGGGACAATGAAGCGCTTTCTACTACGACTGGTGGTGACGTCGGGCTTGGTAACCCTGGCGTCGATTGCGTCGGCGACCACGTATGATTGGAGCCTGACTGGCACTGATAACGGTTCGGGGCAACTTACGATCGGCGGCCCAATCACGGTCACCTACACGGTAACAGGCAGCGAAGACCCAGGCACGATCTCGACCACCGGCTACAACATCCTGACGTTCACCGGTTCGATTGATGGTCATGGGGTGAGCCTTCTTGGAGGCCAGCCGGGTTTCCTTCCCAATCCTCCCGATCCTGGGACGCCGCCTGGCGTCTCGGGCTCCCCGGCGATCTCGGCTTACGGCTTGTCCTTCGACAACATCCTCTATGCGGATGGGACCTCGGTGCTTATCCCTTGCTCCCTTACGCCGTCCTTAACAAATCAGTACCTGGATGCTTATGGCGTTCTGCTTTCATACGATGGAATTGAGGGCGAGATCTGGGGCAATGGTCCGTTTGGCGCCCCAGGAACTTATACCTTCGCTACTCAAAATAGCACGAGCGGCGCCGACGGCGGTTACCTCTATGCAAATGGTTCCGAGAACTTCTCCATCTCTGCGCCTGAGCCCTCGACCTGGGCGATGATGACGTTCGGCTTCGCCGGGCTGGGCTTCGTAGGGTATCGGTCGTCGCGTAAGTCTGTCCCGATCGCCGCCTGAGCGCGCAGCTCCTCGTTGGAGAGGCCGCCGCGAGGCGGCCTTTCTGTTTGGCGCTCATCAGCGATCACGCTACGACCGCGAGCGCAAAGCCGTCCCAACCCTTGGCGCCGACGGTCTGAACGGCGGTCGCGACAAGTCGCGGCTCGCTCTTCATCATCTCGAACATTTTGCGCACGCCGGCGACGTCGCGATCCCGGGACCTCGCGTCCAGAATCCGGCCGTCCCTGACCACGTTGTCGACGACAACGGTCGTGCCCGGCCGCGACAGGCGCAGGGCCCAGGCGACGTAATTGGCGTTGTTCTCCTTGTCGGCGTCGATGAAGACGAAATCGAACGGCGCGAGCCCCTCGGCCTCGATCTTCGGCAGGCTGTCCAGCGCGGCGCCGACGCGAATCTCGACCCGGTCGGCCAGGCCCGCGCGGGTAATGTTCGCCCGCGCGACCGAAGCGTGGCGCTCGTTCGCCTCGAGCGTCACGAGCTTGCCGCCCGCGGGCAGGGCGCGGGCGATCCATATTGTCGAATAGCCGCCGAGCGCGCCGATCTCGAGCGCGTTGCGCGCGCCGGCGATGCGCGCGAGGAGGTGCAGCATCTTGCCATGCGTCGGGGAGACCTCGATCGACGGCAGGCCCGCGGCTTCGGTGTCGGCGAGCGCAGCCTCGAGCGCGTGATCCTGCGCGACGGTCGTCTCGGCCAAATAGTCGTCGACCGCGCTCCAGTTCCTGTCATTCGCCATGGCCTGGCCTCCCTTACTGCACTGAAGCGGGTGCCGACGGAACGCGAGAATCAGCCGGCGGTTCCGGCCTCGTCCTTGCCCGCCACCCCGGCCTCGGCGAAGGTCGCCATGCCGTTGTGGCAGGCGACGGCGGCCTTGATCACGCCGACCGCGAGCGCGGCGCCGGAGCCCTCGCCGAGGCGCATGCCGAGGTCGAGGATCGGCGGTCTTGCCCATCCGGTTCAACGCCTCGCGATGGGCGCGCTCGGCCGACACGTGGCCGGCGAGGCAATGGTCGAGCGCCGTCCTGTCGAGCGCCTGGAGCACCGCGGCGGCGGCGCACACCACGAAGCCGTCGAGCACCACGGGCGTGCGGCGCAGCCGGGCCGCCACGATCGCCCCGGCCATGGCGGCGATCTCGCGTCCGCCGAGGCGCGCAAGGACTTCCAGAGGGTCGGTCAGATGGGCCTTGTGGAACGCGACGGCGGCGCGCACCGCCTCCGCCTTGCGCTTGAGGCCGTCGTCGTCGACGCCGGTGCCCCGCCCGACCCAGTCTTCCGCCTCGCCGCCGTAGAGCGCATGGAAGATCGCCGCCGCCGCGGTCGTGTTTCCGATCCCCATTTCGCCGAGCACGAGCAGGTCCGGCTCGGAGGCGAGCGCCTCCATGCCGAAGGCGATGGTGCCGGCGCAATTGCGCTCGTCCATGGCCGGCCTCGCGCGTGATGTCCCCGGTCGGGTGTTCGAGCGCGAGTTCATAGACTTTCAGCGAAATGTCGAAGGTTTTGCAGATCTGGTTGATCGCGGCGCCGCCGGAGGTGAAATTCGCCACCATCGCGCGGGTGACCGACTGCGGGAAGGGCGAGACGCCTTGCGCGACCACGCCGTGATTGCCGGCGAACACCGCGACCAGCGGACTGTCCACATGCGGCCGGGCGGACCCTTGCCAAGCCGCGACGAAGGCCGAAATCTCCTCGAGCCGGCCGAGGGAGCCTGCGGGCTTGGTCAACTGCGCCTCCCGCTCGCGGGCCGCGGCCGCCGCCGCCTCGTCGGGGCCGGGCATTTGCGGAAGGAGGGCGCGGAAATCGTCGAAGGGGCGGGGCGGTCATTCGGAGCTCGTTCGCATGCGGGTGGACAGCCATACCGGCAAACCCCCGGCCGCGAAACCAGTTCGCCCGCCGCAACGGTAATTACCGGATTAGTGAGTTAGTATGGAGCGGTCTTCGATTATGTCGAATTGAACTCGCCGTCCGCCACGTGTCCGCAGGAGCGGAAGTCGTTTTCGCATTCGGCGGGATTGAAGATATCGGCGAGGGCGGCGAGGAAGCCGGCGACGGTTCTCTCGGCGCCGCCGTCTACCACCGACCTCACGACCCGATCGCGAAGATCGTCGGAAAGCGCCATCCTTGCCGCCTCCTTTGCGGCGGAAACGCTCTATCAGAACTCGACCGGTGCGGGAATCCCCTGCGATTCAGTTTGCGCGGATGCCGCCAAGAGTTCCGTCCGGCGAAAGCAGCGAAGCACCTTGCGCCATCTCTCGCGCCGTGGCAAAGTTAACTCCCTAGTATTTTCTGCTCCGCAGAACAACATACGAGGAAAAAATGGTCAAGCTGTTTGATATCAGAAAGCCTCTCGGCGCAGCAGTGATTGGCTCGATCGCCCTCGCTATTGGGGTTTTAAGTGCACAGCCGTCCTTTGCAGGAGGCGGAAAAGCCTGCGTCGTAGGCAACTGTCCGGAATACGTTGCGAGAAGAATGTGCAACAACGCCCTGAATTTAAAAGGCCTGAAAGGCGCTGAGCGTAAAGCTGAATTTGAAAAGTGTAAGGTTGATCCAATAAATTACAAGTGATTGGTCACCTACTGACTTATCACTATGTGCGGTTTGATCGATGGTCTTATTCCCATCTTCGTGTCGATTAGACCGGTTTCCGATCATGTCGAATTGAGTTCGCCGTCCGGCTCGTATCCGCAGGGGCGGAACTCGTTTCGCATTCGGCTGGTTTGAAGATATCGGCGCAGGCGAGGAGGCCGGCGAGGGCGATTTCTTGCGGGAAGGCTTGCACCCTGGAGTAGGGCTTCTCGGGGCTGCGGGCGGCAGATAGCGCAACTCGCTCCAGCCGACTGGTTCAGCGCTTCGACCTTCGATCCCTTGTGGCTCGAAGGGAGGTCGATGACGACCTTGTCGCCTACTCCGCCGCCTCGCGCATGGCGCTGTAGCGGGCGAGCTGGGCTCGCAAGCGGCGCGGGCTTCAGCGGCTTGTGAAGAATGACGATGTCGTAGCGGGCCGCCTCGTCGCGCGCCTCCGGGCTGCGGTCGGCGGTCGCGAGAATCGCGGGAAGAGCGCGGCCGAGCGTCTCGCGCAGCGCCCGGATCGCCGCGATCCCGTCGTCGCCCTGGTCGAGGTGGTAGTCGGCGATGATCAGGTCGGGCGCGCCGAAGCTCAAGAGCGCCTCGCGCGCCTCGACGAGGCCATGGGCGGTCGCGACGACGCAGCCCCAGCGCCCGAGCAGCGTCCGAAGGCCGTCGAGCACGCGCGGCTCGTTGTCGATCGCGAGAACCCTGAGGCCCGCGAGCGGCTCGCCGGCCGAGGGAAGCTCCGGCGCGCCGGCTTCGGCGATTTGCGCCGGCACGGTCTCGCCGAGCGGCGCCGTGACGAAGAAGACCGAGCCCTCTCCGGGCTTGGAATTCAGACCGACCGGATGGTCCAGGACTCGCCCGAGGCGCTCGACGATCGACAGGCCGAGGCCCAGGCCCCGCGCCACCCGGGCCCCCTGATCGAGCCGCTGGAACTCCTCGAACACCGCGCGCTGCCGATCGGCGGGAATGCCGAGGCCGGTGTCCCAGACCTCGATCCGAAGCGCGTTCGGCACGCGGCGGCAGCCGACCAGAACCTTGCCCCTCAGCGTGTACTTGATCGCGTTGGAGACCAGATTCTGCAGAAGCCGGCGCATCAGTCTCCGATCGGTGCGGATCGCGAGCTTCGTCGGAACGAACCGTAGCTCCAGCCCCTTCGAGCCCGCGAGCGGCTTGAACTCGACCTCCAGCATGCGCATGAGGTCGGCGACCGGCACGTCGGAGATCTCCGGCCTGGTCGCGCCGGCGTCGAGCCGCGAGATGTCGAGCAGCGCGCCCAGAATCTCCTCGACCGCCTCGAGCGACATGTCGACCTTGCGGGCGAGATCGGCGCGCTCCGTCGCCGCCGATCCGGCGATGCGCCTTCCGCAAGCGAGCTGGCGTAGAGCCGCGCGGCGTTGAGGGGCTGGAGGATGTCGTGGCTGGCGGCGGCGAGAAAGCGCGTCTTGGAGAGATTCGCCTCCTCCGCCACGGTCTTGGCGCTCGCCAGCTCCGCGTTCAGGCGCTGCAATTCGGCGGTGCGCTCGTCGACCCGCTTTTCGAGCAGCTCGTTGGCCGCCTCGAGCGCCTCCTCCGTCTGCACGGTCTGGGTGACGTCGGTGTAGGTGGTGACGATGCCGCCGTCGGGGAGCCGGGCCGAGCGGATCTCGATGACCCGGTGGGTGGAGAAGAGCCTGAGGCGCGTCGGCTGGTCGTCGTAGAGCAGCGAGGCGACCCGCTCGGCGACGAAATCCTCGGAGTCGCCCGGTCCATAGGCGCCGCGGGCGGCGTTGAAGCGGACGATCTCGTCGAGCCCGACGCCGAGACGCAGCAGCGCCGGCGGCAGATCGAACAGGTCGGCGAACTCCCGGTTCCAGGCGGTCAGCGCGAGATTGGAATCGAACACCGTGATGCCCTGGCGGGCGTGGTCGAGCGCGTGCTGCAACTGGTCGCGGTTCGACTGGATCGCCGCCGAGGCTTCGTCGATCAGCTTCAGCGCCGACTGGCCGGAGACGGTCCGCGGCCGCAAAAGCAGCGACAGCACCTGACGCGACGTCGAGGCGCCGATGGCGGGCGAGAGCAGGAATTCCGCGTGGCGGATCAGTTGCGCGCTCGCCTCCCGGGTCGGCTCGTAGTCCTGGCCGCTCTCGCGCAGGAAGGCGGAAAACGCCCGCCGCGCCCGCGCCGCGCCGAGATAGCGGGCGACCGCGGCTTCGAGTTCGCCGGCCGTCGTCGACGAGCGCCACAGGCGGAAGGCCTGCGGCTTGCCGCCGACGCCGGCGAAGGCGTTCGCCTGCGTGCGTTCGAGCGCGCGTCACGTCGCGCGTCAGCGAGAAGGCGACAAAGGCGACGCACGTTGACGAGCAGGGAAATGACGACGCCGCCGACGAGCGCGTTCGGCGCGAAGGAAACCAGCCCCGCCGGGCTCAGCCAGCCGATCGCCAGCGGCCCGTGCGCCAGAAGTGCGGCGATCGCCTTTTGCGGTTCGAGCGACGGCAGAAACAGGAGGTAGAGCCAGGCCAGCGAACCCGCCGCCATGCCGGCGATCGCGCCGCGCGCCGTGCCGCGCCGCCAGAAGAGACCGCCGAGAAAGGCGGGGGCGATCTGCGCGACCGCGGCGAACGACAAGAGGCCGATCGAGACGAGCGCCGTCTCGCCGGTCAGCCGTTCGTACAGGAAGCCCAGCGCCAGCACGCCGACGATCGACAGGCGCCGGACCCACAGGACGAGCGCGCCGATATCGCCTTCGGCGACCTGCGCTCCGAGGTGACGCGCCGCCGCAAGCAGGAGCGGCATGACGAGGTCGTTGGATATCGTGATCGCCAGCGCGAGACTGTCGAGCACCACCATGCCGGTCGCCGCCGACAGGCCGCCGATCATGGTCATGAGCGCCACGCCATGCGCGCCGGCCGCGAGCGGAAGCGCGAGCACCGTCAGATCGCGATTGATCGCGCCGTCCGGAAACATCTTGAGCCCGGCCACGGCGAGCGGCGCGACGAACAGGTTGATCAGCACGAGATAGGCCGGAAACAGCCACGACGGCGGCGCGCACGCCGCGCTGATCGTGGTTCTCGACCACCGCCACGTGAAACTGCCGCGGCAGCAGGAGAATGGCGAAGGCCGAGAGCAGCGTCGTCACGCCCCATACCGCACGGGTCCGGGCGGCGTCTGGATGACCGCGGCGATCTTCGGATTGGACAGCGCCGCCTGGGTCAGACCCGAAAGCCCGCCGTTGAGGCCCCACACGACGAAGGCGCCGACGCGCGAGAAAAGCCGCGAGCTTGACGACCGATTCGACGGCGATGGCGAGGATCAGGCCGTCCTGGCGCTCCTTCGGATTGATGCCGCCGGGTGCCGAAAGCGATGGCGAAGGCGGCGAGCACCAGCGCGATCGCGAGGGAGAACAGGGCCGATGGCTTGTCCGGCGTCAGCCGCGATTTGTCGAGCGAAGCGACGACCGTCAGGAGCGTGGTCGAGACGGCCTTGAGCTGCAGGGCGACGTAAGGCGCCGAGCCGACCAGCGCGATCAGCGCCGCAATCGCGGCGACCGCCTGCGACTTGCCGTAGCGGGCCGAGACGAAGTCGGCGACGGTCGTCAGGTTCTGGGTGCGCGCGAGATTGGCGATGCGCCCGACGAACGCCGAGCCGAGACCGATGACGAGGACCGGGCCGATGTAGATCGGCAGGAAGTCGAGGCCGTGCGAGGAGGCGAGGCCGACCGAGCCGTAATAGGTCCACGACGTGCAATAGACGGCGAGGCTTAGCGCGTAGACGAGCGCCCGCGTCTCCGGCCGGCAAGAAACCTGCCGCCCGCCGCGGTCGCCCCACCATGCGATGAGGAACAGGAACAGCGACGTAGCCGATTGCGGCGATGTAAGCCGTGGCGCCGTTCATCGAACCCTAGCGCGCGCTCCCTCTCCTTCAGAGAAGGACTTTTAGAAGCAGGCGGCGCGACTTGGCAAACGCACGGCGGCCCGACCGCCTGCGCGCGACGCTCAAGCGATCACAGCCACGGGCGGGTCGCGGCCGACTTCTGCTCGTAATGTCGCGATCGCCGGCGCCTCGACCATCGTCAGGCCGATGTCGTCGAGCCCCTCGATCAGGCACTGCTTGCGGAACGGGTCGATCTCGAACCTGACGACGCCGCCGTCCGGACCGCGGATCTCCTGGGCCGGCAGGTCGATGCTCAAGGTCGCGTTCGCGCCGCGTTCGGCGTCGTCCATCAGCTTGGCGAGGTCCTCGCGAGAGACCCTGATCGGCAGCACGCCGTTCTTGAAGCAGTTGTTGTAGAAAATGTCGGCAAAATCGGTGGAAATGACGCAGCGGACGCCGAAATCGAGCAGGGCCCAGGGCGCATGCTCGCGCGACGAACCGCAGCCGAAATTGTCGCCGGCCACCAATGATGGTCGCCTTGCGGTACTGCGGCTTGTTCAGGACGAAGTCGGGATTCTCGGAGCCGTCGTCGCGATAGCGCATCTCGGAGAACAGGCCGGCGCCGAGGCCGGTGCGCTTGATCGTCTTCAGATACTGCTTCGGAATGATCATGTCCGTGTCGATATTGTCGATCGGCAACGGGGCGGCCACTCCGGTCAGGCTTGTGAATTTTTCCATTTTCGCCAACGCCTCGCTGAGACCGGCTCGGGGCCGGCGTCGCTCATCGGCGGTCGCTCTAGCAAATGACGCACGCGCCGGCAAACGGGGTCAAAGGTAGCCCTGCAGTCTCCCGGGCGGTCTCCTCCGGAGGCCGATCGAGGTTCAGCGCCTCGACGAATCCGCCGGTCTTGCCCATGAGATACACGATCGAGCTGTGATCCATCGAATAGCTTCCGTCGGACTGGATCGGCCCTTTGCGCGAAAAGACGCGGTAGGCCTTCTCGACCGCGCCGATCGCCTGCGGACTGCCGGAGAGGCCGGTGATCGAGCCGCCGAAGCTGCTGGCGTAATCCTGCATGACCTTCGGGGTGTCCCGCTCCGGATCGACGGTTATGAACAGCGCCGGGACAGCCTTGTCTCCCATTTTCGCGAGCACCTCGGCGAGGCGCGCGAGTTCGGTCGGGCACACGTCCGGGCAATGGGTATAGCCGAAATAGACCAGGAACGGCCGACCGCGCAGGCTGTCGTCGGTGACCGTCCGGCCGTCGCCATCCTGGAGCGCGAACTTGCCGCCGATCAGCGAATTGGCGCCGCCCGGCCGCGGCGACCCTGCGACCCAGGCCGCGAGCACCGCAAGGACGAGGATCACGGCGCCGACGGCGGCGAAGGAAATCGAGAAAGCGGGCGATCGCCGGTCTTTCCCGGACTGGGGCTGAGGCATGTCGTCTCCGGTTGGGCGGGATGCCCCATCATAGCGCGAACCGCCGTCGCCCTCCAGACCATCGAACCCCCAGGGAGGGAGCGTCCGATTTGCCGTCCGGCGCATCCGAGAGCATCATTGGCCCGACTTCACGGGAGGAGTCGCCTATGACGGCCGAAACGCGGTTCGACGGGGCTGTGGCGCGCGAGATCATAGCGCTTTGGCGGTCGACGCCGGGCGCGGCGTTGCCGATCCTGCACGAACTCCAAAATCATTTTGGCTATATCGACGACGAGGCGATCCCGCTCGTGGCCGAAGCGCTTAACCTGTCCCGGGCGGAGACGCTGGGCGTCGTGAGCTTCTACCCGGATTTTCGCCGCGCTCCCGTCGAAGGCCGCATCTTGAAGCTCTGCCGCGCCGAATCCTGCCAGGCCGCGGGATGCGAGGACCTCGTCGCCCATCTCGCTGACACGCACGGCGTCGTGGCGGACAGGGACGCGCCGGGTTCGGGTCTCCATGTCGAGACCGTCTATTGCCTCGGCAATTGCGCGCTCTCGCCCGCGGCTCTGCTCGACGGCGAGCCGATCGGGCGGCTCGACGTCGCGCGCCTCGATGCGATCGCGCTAGCGGCGCGGGAGGGAGCGTCATGACGACCCGCGTCTTCATCCCCGGCGACTCCTCCGCGCTTTCCGTCGGCGCCGACGCCGTCGCCACCGCGATCGCCGCGGAAGCTCGCCGGCGAGAGGTCGACCTCACCATCACGCGGACCGGTTCGCGCGGCCTCTTCTGGCTCGAGCCTCTGGTGGAGGCCGACGGCGGCGACGGCCGTATCGGCTTCGGGCCGATCGCGGCGGAGGACGTTCCCTCGCTGTTCGAGGCCGGGTTCCCCGCCGCGGGACCGCACCCGAAGGCGCTCGGCCGCGTGGGCGACATCCCCTTTCTCGCCCGCCAGCAGCGCCTCGTCTTCGGGCGATGCGGCGTCACCAATCCGCTGTCGCTCGATGATTACCGCGCCGAGGGCGGACTCAAGGGGCTCGAGCGGGCGATCGGGCTCAGTCCCGACGCGATCGTCGACGACGTCGTGACCTCGGGTTTGAGGGGTCGCGGCGGCGCGGGCTTTCCGACCGGGATCAAATGGGGCGCGGTCCGCAACGCCAGGGCCGATCAGAAATATGTCGTCTGCAACGCCGACGAAGGCGACAGCGGGACGTTCGCGGACCGGATGCTGATGGAGGGCGATCCGTTCCTCGTCATCGAAGGCATGGCGATCGCGGCCTTGGCCGTCGGGGCGTCGAAGGGTTTCGTCTACATCCGCTCCGAATATCCGCACGCATTCGACTCCTTTTCGCGAGCGGTGGACATCGCCCACACGGAGGGTCTGCTCGGTGCGAGCGTGCTAGGTTCGGAGCACGCCTTCGACATCGAGCCGCGGCTCGGCGCGGGCGCCTACGTCTGCGGCGAGGAGACGGCGATGCTCGAGAGCCTCGAGGGCAAGCGCGGCCTCGTTCGCGCCAAGCCTCCGCTGCCGGCGCTGTCGGGCCTGTTCGGCAAGCCGACCGTCATCAACAACATGCTGAGCTTCGCTTCGGTCCCCTGGATTCTCGCCCGCGGCGCGAAGGCCTACGCGGAGTATGGGGTTGGCCGTTCGCTTGGCTCGCAGCCGTTCCAGCTTGCCGGAAACGTCCGCTTTGGCGGCCTGATCGAGCTCGCCTTCGGCCCGACGATCCGCGAGATCGTCGAGGGCTTCGGCGGCGGAACGCGCTCGGGCCGGCCTATTCGCGCGGTGCAGGTCGGCGGCCCGCTTGGCGCATATTTCCCGCAAGAGCTGCTCGACACGCCGCTCGACTACGAATCGATGGTCCGGGTCGGAGGCATGCTCGGCCATGGCGGGATCGTCGTCTTCGACGACACCGTCGACCTCGCGCGGCAGGCGCGCTTCGCCTTCGCCTTCTGCGCCAGGGAGAGCTGCGGCAAATGCACGCCCTGCCGCCTCGGCTCGACGCGGGGCGTCGAGACTGTCGACAAGATCGCCGCCGGCGTCGAACGCCAAAAAAACATCGAACTTCTGCGCGACCTTTGCGAGGTCATGACCGATGGTTCCCTGTGCGCCTTGGGAGGTCTAACCCCTTTGCCCGTGCTCAGCGCGCTCGATCACTTTCCCGAGGATTTCGGCGAGGCGTCGCGCCGCGCCGCGGCAGAATAGGATTCCCGCGATGTCGCTGTTGCACGAACTCGACACCGGTACACCGATCCTTGCCGGCGCAGCGTCGGTGACGATCACGATCGACGGACGCCGGGTCAGCGTTCCGCGCGGGACCTCGGTGATGGCCGCGGCGGCGCTGATCGAAAACCCCATCCCCAAACTCTGTGCGACGGACAGTCTCGAAGCCTTCGGCTCCTGCCGGCTTTGTCTGGTCGAGATCGAGGGCCGTCGAGGAACGCCCGCCTCCTGCACCACGCCCGCCGAGGAGGGCATGGTCGTGCGCACCCGAACCCCGCGGCTCGAGAAGCTCCGGCGCGGAGTGATGGAGCTTTATATCTCCGACCATCCGCTCGACTGCCTGACCTGCAGCGCGAACGGAGACTGCGAGCTTCAGACGCAAGCCGCGAATGTGGGCTTGCGCGACGTGCGTTTCGGCTACGCTGGCGCGAACCACCGCGACGCCCCGGCCGACAGCTCGAACCCCTATTTCACCTTCGAGCCGTCGAAATGCATCGTCTGTTCCCGCTGCGTGCGGGCCTGCGAGGAGGTGCAAGGAACCTTCGCCCTGACCATCCTCGGGCGCGGCTTCGATTCCATGGTCTCCCCGGGCGGAGTCGACTTCCTGGCTTCGGAATGCGTTTCCTGCGGCGCCTGCGTTCAGGCCTGTCCAACAGCGACGCTCAACGAGAAGCCGGTTATCGAAAAGGGGACGCCGGAGCGAAGCGTCGTCACCACCTGCGCCTATTGCGGCGTCGGCTGCGCCTTCAAGGCCGAGCTCAAGGGCGACGATGTCCTGCGCATGGTGCCTTTGAAGGCGGGCAAGGCCAACGAGGGCCATTCCTGCGTCAAGGGCCGCTTCGCCTACGGCTACGCGACCCACGCGGACCGCGTGCTCAAGCCGATGATCCGGGGGCGGATCGAGGAGCCGTGGCGCGAAGTGTCCTGGGACGAGGCGCTCGCTTACGCGGCGAAGGAATTCAGGCGCATCCAGGCGCAGTACGGACGCGACGCCGTCGGCGCGATTTCGTCCTCGCGCTGCACCAACGAGGAGGTGTTCCTGGTCCAGAAGCTCGTGCGCATGGGCTTCGGCAACAACAACGTGGACACCTGTGCGCGCGTCTGCCACTCGCCGACCGGTTTCGGCCTGTCGAAAACCTACGGCACGTCGGCCGGGACGCAGGACTTCAAGTCGGTCGAGAAGGCGGACGTCGTCATGGTGATCGGCGCCAACCCGACCGACGCCCACCCGGTGTTCGCCTCGCGCCTCAAGAAGCGCCTGCGCGCGGGCGCCCGCCTGATCGTCATCGATCCGCGGCGGATCGATCTCGTTCGGAGCCCGCATATTCAGGCCGAACGCCACCTGGCGCTCAGACCGGGCGCGAACGTCGCCGTCCTCAATGCGCTCGCGCATGTCATCGTCACCGAAGGCCTGATCGACAAGGCATTCGTCGCCGCGCGCTGCGAGACGGACAGTTTTGAAAATTGGGCGCGCTTCGTCGCCGAGCCGCGTCATGCGCCCGAGGCGGTCGCGGAAGCGACCGGCGTCGATCCCCAGGACATTCGCGAGGCGGCCCGGCTCTATGCGACCGGGGGCGCCGCCGCGATCTATTACGGCCTCGGCGTCACCGAACATGCGCAGGGGTCGACCGCCGTGATGGCGATCGCCAACCTCGCCATGGCGACCGGGAATATCGGCCGCGACGGAGTCGGCGTGAATCCGCTGCGCGGCCAGAACAACGTGCAGGGCGCCTGCGACATGGGCTCGTTCCCGCACGAATTCTCCGGCTACCGTCATGTTTCCGACGCGGCGACGCGCGCCGTTTTCGAGCGCCTGTGGGGCGTTGAGCTCAGCAGCGCGCCCGGTTTGCGCATCCCCAACATGATGGACGAGGCGATCGACGGCGCCTTCAAGGGTCTTTACCTGCAGGGCGAGGACATCGCCCAGTCCGATCCCGACACCAAGCATATCACGACGGCCTTGAGGGCGATGGAATGCGTCGTCGTTCAGGACCTGTTCCTGAACGAAACGGCGCGCTATGCCCATGTCTTCCTGCCCGGCGCGTCGTTCCTCGAGAAGGACGGCACGTTCACCAACGCCGAGCGTCGCATCAGCCGGGTGCGCAAAGCGATCGAGCCTATGGCGGGCAAGGCGGACTGGGAAACGACGATCGCGTTCGCCGAGGCCCTCGGCGTCTCGATGCCCTATCGGCATCCGAGCGCAGTCATGGACGAGATCGCGGCGACCACGCCCACGTTCCGCGGCGTCACCTACGCGCGGCTCGACGAACTCGGCTCGATCCAGTGGCCTTGCAACGCGGAGGCGCCCTCGGGCACGCCGATCATGCACGTCGACCGCTTCGCGCGCGGCAGGGGCCAGTTCATGCTGACCGAATATGTCGCCACCGACGAGCGCGTCGGTCCCCGCTTCCCGCTCCTTCTCACGACCGGGCGTATCCTGACGCAATACAATGTCGGCGCGCAGACGCGGCGGACCGCCAACGTCGCCTGGCACGAAGAGGACGTACTCGAAATCCACCCCTTCGACGCCGAAAGTCGGGGTATCGCCGACGGCGATCTCGTTGCGTTGACGAGCCGCTCCGGCGAGATCGCGCTCAAGGCCATGGTCAGCGAACGGATGCAGCCCGGCGTGGTGTACACGACGTTCCATCACGCCGTGACGGGCGCCAACGTGGTCACGACCGACAATTCGGATTGGGCGACCAACTGCCCCGAATACAAGGTCACGGCCGTGCAGGTCCGTCGGACCAACAGCCTGTCGGACTGGCAGGTCCGCAACCGCGAGGAGGCCCTTGGCCTTCGGCGGGTCGCCACGGGGACGGCCGATGCCGCTCAGTGAAGGCGCGGCGTCGACGAAGTTCGAGGCGCGCCGGCTCGCCTATGACGCCGGCGGAGATGGCCCGGCGGTCGCCCGCGCCATTGCGGTCGAGGCGCCGATCGAATTCGTCATCGGCGGCTCGCCGTTCGTGGTCATGATGGCGACGCCGCGCGATCTCGAAGATTTCGCCTATGGCTTCCTGTTCACCGAGGGGATCGTCGAACGGCCCGACGAGATCCGCGGAGTCGAGGTCGAGCCGGTCGAAGGCGGCGCCTGGCGGCTTAGCGTCGCGCTGGCCGGGGAAAGATTGAAGGCGCATCTGGCTCGCAAGCGCGCGATCAGCGGGCGCACGGGCTGCGGTCTGTGCGGCGTCGAAGACCTCGCGCGATTGCAGCGGTTTCGGCCGGGGCCGCTGACGCCGCGTCCCATCGAACCCGCCGCGATCGGGGCGGCGCTCGCCGGGCTCGAGCGCCGCCAGCCGCTCAATGCGCTCACTCGCGCCGTGCACGCCGCGGCCTGGTGCGAGCCGGACGGACGGATTTTTCTGGTCCGCGAGGACGTCGGACGCCATAATGCGCTCGACAAGGCGATCGGCGCGCTCCGGCGCGCCGGAGTCGGCGGTGACGCCGGCTTCTTCGTCGTCACGAGCCGCTGCTCGTTCGAGATGGTCACGAAGGCGGCGATCTTTGGCGCACAGACGCTGGTGTCGTTATCGGCGCCCGACGTCGCTCGCGCTGGAACGGGCGCGGGAGTACGGAATCGCGGTCATCGCGGTCGCCCGCGCCGACGCGGCCCTGAGTTTCGCCTGCGACCGCGGTCGCGGCGGGCGGAGGGCGGTCGGGATGAGCGCCGGCAAACTGGAGAAGCTTGCGCGCATGGCCAACCAGATCGGCGACTTCTACGCCGCGCTGCCCGACGGGGAGGCGGCGGCGCAAGCCGCGTCGCATCTGCGCGCGTATTGGACGCCGAAAATGATCCGCGAGCTTGTCGGTTTCGTCGAGGGAGGCCGCGCCGGGCTGAACCCGACCGCCGCGCACGCGGTCGAGGCGCTTCGACGCGTCCGGCCAGCCCTGACGCTCGGCCCGATGTCTCGTTGGCGCCTGCCCGATTTCACCCGGATGCTGGTCGGCCAGCACATCGTCAACGGCCTGAGCGTCGGCGCCGGCGTGCTCGCGATCGCGATCGCCGCCTCGGCGATCTTCGGCTTCGCCGCCGGCCAGCCGGTGACGCTCGGCGCCATTTCCGCCAGCATCTCCGATCTGCCCTCGCCCTGGCGCGAAAAGGCGCGGACCCTGGCCTTCGGCTTCTCCCTTGCGCTGATCTCGACCTCGGCGATCCAGCTCGCGCTGCCCTGGCCGCCGGTCGCGCTCGCGACGATCGGCGCCGTCGCCTTCGTCGCCGGCATGATCACGGGATGGGGCCGCTGGGCCATCGCGCTCGGCATGCAGGCGCTGATCCCGGTGGTGTTCGTGCTCGGCTTTCCGCCGCGAGAGCTACGCCATCGCCTTCAGGATCGAACTCCTGTTCGCCGTCGGCGGCCTCGCCTATATCGCTTCGCGGTGCTCGCCACGATCGTCACCGACGCGCAGCGCGCGACGGCTCGTCGCCAGCGAGACGATCCGCGAGCTGTCGATGTACCTGCAACGCCGTCGCCGCGGTGTTCGATCCGGAGACGGACTTCGAGCAGGCTTACGGATCGGCGATCCGCCAGCAGGCTGCGCTATCGGAGCAGCTCCAGTCGGCGCGGGCGCTTCTGCTCGACCACGCCCGGCCCGGGCCGGAAAGCCGTGCGGCTCGCGGCGACGATCGGCGTTCTGCTCGACGCCTTCGACGCGCTCGTCGCCGCCCAGAGCGACGTGACCAGGGTCCGCGCCGCGCCGCCGTCGACGCCCTTCTCAGCCACATCGGCGCGGCGCTGCGGGTCGGCGCGCTCGACCTCAAGCATCTGAGCCTCGAGATCCTGACGACCGACAGGCCGACGCTTCCGCCGGACCATCAGGCTGGCGATCGACGCCCTGCAGCGCGAGGCCGCGCGGCAGGACGAAACGGAGGCGTCAGACCCGGCCGCGCGCGCGGCGCATCAGCGCCGCGACCGACCGTCTTGTGCATCGCGCTCGGTCACATCCGCCGGCTCGAGAAGGCGCTGTCGGACGACCGGACGGCCGAAGCGGCGATCGGGGGCGTCGATCTCGCGGCGTTTCTGCCCAAGCGCTCCTATTCCTGGGCGGCGCTCGAAGCAGCATTTCACCATCGCCTCGCCCGTGCTTTCGCTATTCGATCCGCCTCGCCCTCGCGATGATGGCGGGCGCGGTCGTCGCGCAGTTTCTCGGCGACGCCGGACACGGGAACTGGGTCCTGCTCGACGATCGCGGTGATCATGCGCTCCAACTACGGAATGACCAAGTCCCGCCGCGACGATCGCGTGATCGGGACGCTGATCGGCTGCGTCGTCGCGGCGGGCGCGGTCGCCTGGCTGCCCGCGCGCGCGCTGGTGGCGGCGCAGGGCCTCGCGGTCGTCGTCATTCACAGTTTCGTGCGAACTCAACTATCGCCTGTCCTCGGTCGGCGCCTCGGTCATGGCGCTGGTCTCCCTGCATCTCATCCAGCCGGATCTGCCGGCGCCGGTTCTGGCGCGCCTCGCCGACACGCTGATCGGCGCCGCGATCGCGCATCTCTTCAGCTTCGTCTGGCCGCACTGGGAGTTTTCCGACGCGCCGAACATCGCAAGGCGCCTTCAGGCCCGGCTCGCCGCTTTCGCCGACGTGGCGCTGAACGCCGCCGCCCCCGTCCAGGATTACCGGCTGGCTCGCAGGAATGTGATCGAGGCGATCGCCGCGCTGTCCGATTCCGCCGGCCGCATGAGCGTCGAGCCGGTGGCCGCGCGCAAGGGCCTGGAGGAGATGGCGGCGCTCCTGATGGCGGCGCACGGATTCACCGCGCAGCTTTCGGCGGCGCGGCTCGACATCCGCTCCGGCGGCCCGGCGCCGGACGCCGACGCGCGCGTCTGGCTTCAGCAGCGGCTGCGCCGCAGTCCGGCGAGGCGAGCCCTGCCGCGCCGGTCCCGCCAGGCCCGCTCGCCGGCCGCGGCGCATGCGGTCATCGAGGCCGCGGAGCGCTATCAGCAGGCGGCGAAGAGCGAACTCGCGACGTAGCGCCGGCTCGATCGAATCGGACGAGCGTCCGAGCCCACGTCACGACGCAAGACACGCATAAAAAAGCCGCGCTTGCGTGAGACGCTGAACAGGCCCTCAGCGCGCTCGGCCGTCACGGAACCGGCGCTGCCGTAGGACGTTAAGATTGGGCTGGGCCTGCATGCGGAGGACAACCCTGATGGCATATGCCGACTTTCAATATCCGGTCACGCGTACGGTGCGTTATCTGGACGCCTCGCCTCTGATCGAGGCGCTGCGCTTCCAGCCCGAAGACTTCGAGTTGCGCCACGGCTGGCTGAACCACGCGCCGAGCCGGCACCGGTTCCAGTTCGACCGGCTCGGACGCGTGACGATCGAAGCCAATTGCGGCTGCGCGTCGATGTCGGTCAAGCCCGAGCAGAAAGACGAACTGGTGTCGATGTTCAAAACCTGGCGCAGCGAATACTGGGTTCCGCTCGAGACCAACCGCGAGTTTGCGTCCCACTTCGCGACGCCGAACGCCTGGGTCCGGCTGTTCCGGGACGTTCGGATGGCGTTTCGGCGGTTCGTGCGCCGCGAGCAACCGGCTGGCATTCCGGTCGGCGAAGCTCCGCAAGTCAGCGCGACCCCAGCCGAGTAACCTGAAGTCGCTCACAGCGGCGCGACGTTCGGCACGCAGGCTCCGCGGCGGCGGGGGAAACCCGGCCCCGTGGGGCTTGAGCCCGTTCCGCTTTCCCTTCTCCGACAATGCCAGGGCTGTCATTGACGACTTCCGCCCCGTCCCGCTTCCCTCAGGGCGACAGTCGGGTCTAGACTTCGCTTTGGTTTTCGGGGAGGCGCGAGAGATGGCGGGCTCGGTGGCCGTGTTCGACGTGGGCAAGACCAACGTCAAGCTCGTCGTGTTCGGCGCTGACGGCCGCGTCGTCGTCGAGCGATCTCGGCCCAACGCGTCGCTCCCCCCGACGCCGACTGGCCTTATCTCCGCCTCGATACCGAGGGCGCCTGGACGTTCCTGATGTCGTCGCTGAAAGACATCGGCGCGCTGCCGGCCGATCGAAGCCGTATCGATCTCGGCGCATGGGGCGGCGGGCGTGCTGGTGACTGAAGCGGGCGAAGCGCTGCCGCCGGTCGATTACGAGTTCGATGGATTCGCCGCGATCGACGCCGACTACGACGCCGCGCGTCCGCCGTTCGAGGAGACCTTGTCGCCCCCTTGCGCGCGGGGCCTTAATCTTGGACGGCAGATTTTCTATTATCGAACGCACATTTCCGCGCGATTTCGCCGCCGCGCGCGCCTTTCTCGCTTACCCGCAATATTGGGCCTGGAGGCTGTCAGGCGTCATGGCGACCGAGGCGACCGCGCTCGGGGCCCATTCCGACCTGTGGCGGCCGAGAGAGGGGCGCTTGTCGACTTTGTCGAGAAGCAGGGCTGGGCGCGTCTCTTCCCGCCGCAGCGGCGCGCCTGGGACTGTCTCGGAACGCTGAAGCCCGAAATCGCCGCCGCGACCGGGCTCTCCGCCGTCCGTCCGCGTGATCTGCGGCGCGCACGATTCGAACGCTTCGCTTGTTCCCTATCTCGCCTCCCGCAAAGATCCCTTCACGGTCGTCTCGACCGGTACCTGGGTGATCATCATGGCGGTCGGCGGCAAGGGGACGCTCAATCCGGCGGACGACACGCTCGCCAATGTCGACGTCATGGGCCGCCCGGTGCCGACGGCCCGGCTGATGGGCGGACGCGAATTCGCCGTACTCGCCGGCGAGCGGCCTTCGGAAGCCAAGGAGGCCGACGTCGCCGCGATCGTCGCTTCGGGCGTCATGGCGATGCCTGCATTCACCGACCAGGGCGGTCCGTTCGCCGGCCGCAAGGGCGGGATCGAGGGCGCAGCGCCCTCGATGCCGGCTGGTCGGGCGGCGCTCGCGACGCTCTATTCGGCGCTGATGACCACCCTGATGCTCGAACGCCTCGACGCGCCGGGCGACGTCATTGTCGAGGGCGGATTCAACCGCACGCCCGCTTTCTCCAGTGTGCTCGCCGGCCTCATGCCGGAGCGGACCGTGCTCGTTGCGCCGGCTTCCGGGGCGGCCGCGGGCGCGGCGATGCTCGCGCGCTGGGGAGAGCCGCACGAGCCGCCGAAGCTCGCGCCCGCCCGACCCTGGGACGTCCCGGGGCTCGCAGCTTACGCGCAACGATGGCGCCAAGCGCTGCCGCGGGCGGTATCGGCTGCGTAAAAGCCCTTTCCCGTGGCGCGGCGCGCTGCGGAGAGTTAAAGAGGTCGCAAAAGCCATTCAGGAACCAGAAGTCATGAACGCCGAGCATGGTCCCTTTTTCACCCGACGTCCGCATCCCGCGCCGGTGGCCGCGGACGCCCGCGCGATGGCGATGGAAGATCCGGGCTTTGGTCGGGTCTTCACCGACCACATGGCCACCATTCGCTGGACGGAAGCGCGCGGGTGGTGCGACGCCGAGATCCGGCGCCCGCGAGCCGTTCGCTCTCGATCCCGCCGCCGCGGTGCTGCACTACGCCCAGGAGATTTTCGAGGGCCTCAAGGCTTATCGGCTGAGCGACGGCGGCGTGGCCCTCTTCCGCCCCGAACAGAATGCGCGCCGCTTTCAGGCCTCGGCCGAACGGCTGGCGATGCCGGTTCTTCCCGAGGCGGCGTTCCTGCGGTCGATCGAGGAGCTTATCAAGGCGGATGTGGCGTGGGCGCCCGGCGGCGACGGCAGCCTCTACCTGCGCCCCTTCATGTTCGCGAGCGAGGCGTTCCTGGGCGTTCGCCCTGCGGCGGAATACTGGTACGTCGTGATCGCCTCGCCGGTCGGCGCCTACTTCAAGGGCGGCAAGAAGGCGGTCACCGTCTGGCTCTCGGACGATTACACCCGCGCCGCTCCGGGCGGGACGGGCGCGGCCAAATGCGGCGGCAACTACGCCGCGAGCCTTCTCGCGCAGGCCGAGGCGATCAAGCACGGCTGCGACCAGGTCGTGTTCCTCGACGCCGCCGAGCGAAAGTGGGTCGAGGAACTTGGCGGCATGAACGTTTTTCTCGTGTTCGACGACGGTTCGCTGCAAACGCCGCCGCTCGGCGGCACGATCCTGCCCGGGGTGACGCGCGACGCCATCATCACGCTCGCCAAGGCCGAAGGCCGGACGGTGCGCGAGGAGCGCTTCAGCTACGCGCAATGGAAGGCGGACGCCGCAAGCGGGCGCTTACGCGAGTCCTTCGCCTGCGGCACGGCGGCGGTCGTCACCCCGATCGGCGAGCTCAGGGGGGTGGAAGGCGGTTTCGTCATTGGCAACGGCGGGAGCGGGGCCGTCGCGGAAGCGCTGCGGGCGAAGCTCGTCGGCATCCAGCGCGGCGAGATCGCCGACGAATTCGGCTGGGTGCGGCGGGTCGTCTGAGGGGCGCGGGCGCCCTCGCGGACGGGTCTCGTCTAAAGGACGCCCTATGGCGGGGGCAGACCGCGCGGCCAGGCCTATCAAAAAGCAAACCGCTCTAAGGCTGAGGGTGCGAGGCCGTGGGCGCGGCGTTGATGTTGTTAATAAACGCCTGCGCATTGTTGTAGTCGTGCTCGATCAGCTTGCCCGGACGGCCGGGATCCGGTTCGGAGACGGTGATGACGCAATGGGTGAAATCCACGCCCTCCCCGTCAAGCAGAGTGACGGCGTTGTGCAGGTTCTGACGGGTCGGCTTGTAATGGCCGCTGCTGTTGTTGATGCTGGTCAGGATGCCGTCGTTTACCGAGATGAGCCCTGCGCAGATGACATCCTTGCCGGCATTGAAAGTTGAATGATTGAAATTGTCAGTGGTTCCAAAAGTCGCCTCGGTTGAATAAAGGTTGCCATATTCGTCGATCACGTAGGCGCGGGGGGCGAAAGTGTTGAATGTTGAGTTAAAGGAATCATGCAGTTTGCCGTTGCTGATCATCAGAAGATGCTTTACTCGATCCTGTTTCTTCAAAAACACGACTCGTCTTCGCACCTGGAATAACGAGTTACCGGTGGGATCCGTGGGGTCGACCACCTGGCCCAGAATAAGGTTGTCGAGAGCGGTGTAGTCCTGGTGGGTCAGCTGCGCGAATGTCTTTCCGTTCAGCAACGCCGCGCCGCGCGGATCGGCTGTCGCTTCATGCATATACGACCCTGAGATCGGGTTTTGCGTCTTTCCGCCCTGGACGAACAGGGTCCGTTCCGGCGTGTAGCCGGGGCCCATCGGCTTAAGCTGACCATGCGCGCCGACCGCCTTGCGCTGTTGGAACTGCCAATACTGCAGATACTCCCAACACTGCTTGCCAAGCTCGCTGACAGCGATGCGGCGCATGTTCGCCGTCGTCGACGCCTTCCCCGCCTTCAGCGCAATCCACGCGCGGCAGGCCTGAACGACCAGATACGCGCGGCTTCTCTTGTCGTTCAGAAGCTGCGTGTGACGATACTCGTCAAAGTCTTCCAGCGCGTCGTCGACTTGCTGCAGGATCGTATCGCGTCCGCGCTTCGCCGGATTGAACGGGGACGATTGCTTCTTGAACTGGCTCACCGTCCATATCATGGGCTCAGTCGCGGTCATGAAATCTCTCCCCTTGTAGTGTAATATGCCGACGCGGCAATTCATCGGCCGGCTAAAAGGCATTCTCAGCGATAACACTTGGAAAATGATTGAAAGCTGTCGGCTGGTCAAGCATACCTACTGTCACCGAGCTGTCACCGCGGTTGATCGAGACGGCGAGCGCCAACGGTCGCGGCTTCGCGCTCCTCCCGCAAATCGACCTGAGCGGAATATTCAGGAAGCCGCAGGCGCGCCCGCGCAAATTGCCTGTTCGCTCGCCGTGCGCAAGGCGAGGCCGGCGGCTACCCTCGCACATAAACCCCCGGCGCCTCGCACAGCGGCGGCAGGCCCGGCTTCGGTCGCGCCCATATGCGGCGGCTCGACCTCTCGCCCGAGCCCGAAGCCCGGAGCCATGCCTCCCAGGCCGGCCACCACGACCCTTCGTAGGACGGCGCGGCGGCGACCCATGTGTCCGGCTCGACGTAGCGCTCGTTCGCGCCCCATCGTCATCAGCTGGTAGGAGCCGCGCATCTGCGCCGGCGGATTGACGATGCCGACATTGTGGCCGCCGGAGGCCAGCGCGAAGGTCACGTCGGTGTCGGTGAACAGGCAGATCTTGTAGACCGAGCGCCAGGGCGCGATGTGGTCGCGCGCCATGCCGACGACGAAGATCGGCGCGCGGATGTCGCGCAGCGCGATCTTGCGGCCCTCGACCGCGATAGCGTCCCGGACGACAGGCGGTTCTCGAGATAGAGGCCGTGCAGATACTGGCTGTGCATCCGGGCGGGCATGCGGGTCTGATCGGCGTTCCAGGCCATCAGCGCCGATCATCTCGTCGCGCTCGCCGAGCACGTATTCGCGGATGAACTTGCCCCAGATCAGTTCGTCCGAGCGCAGCGCCTGAAAGGCGCCGGACATCTGCCGGCTGTCGAGATAGCCCTGGTCCCACATGAGATCGTCGAGCAGCATCACCTGCCCCTCGTCGAGGAACAGCATGATCTCGCCGGCCTCGGCGAAGTCGGTCTGGGAGGCGAGCAGCGTGAGGCTCGCGATCCGGTCGTCGCCGTCGCGCGCCAGCGCCGCGGCGGCGATCGCGAGGATCGTGCCGCCGAGGCAATAGCCGCAGGCATGGATCTTCTGGTCGGGAACGATCGTCGAGACCGCGTCCAGCGCGGCCTTGCACCCCGAGGCGCCGGTAGTCGTCGAGGCCGACTTCGCGATCGCGCGCGTCCGGATTCTTCCACGACACCATGAAGACGGTGTGCCCGCGCTCGACGAGCCAGCGCGCGAGCGAGTTCTTCGGCTCGAGGTCGAGGATATAATACTTCATGATCCAAGCCGGGATGATCAGGATCGGCTCGGCCGAAACCTTGGCCGTTGTCGGCTCGTACTGGATCAATTCCATCAGGTCGTTGCGGAACACGACCTTGCCGGGCGTGACCGCCACGTCGCGCCCGACCTCGAATTTTTCCGCGCCTGCCGGAGGGCGGCCAGCCAGCGCACGGTCGTAGATCTTCGAGCCAGTTGCCGGCGCCGCGAACGAGATTGAGGCCGCCCTCCTTGACGGTCTTGGCGATGCTCACCGGGTTCAGCCACGGAACGTTGCTCGGCGAGATCATGTCGATCGCCGCGCGCGTCATGAAGGCGACCTCGGCCTCGCGGTCGCGCACGAGGCCCGGCACGTCCCGGGTCGCCTCCGCCCACCAGGCCTCGGCGCCGAGGAAATTCTGGACGAAGACGTTGAATGGCCATTGCGCCCAACCGGGATCCCTGAACCGCCGGTCGGTCGGCAGCGGCGCGAAGGGCGGAGCGTGCCGCCCATCGGCGAACGCGTTAGGGAGCCAGAGGGCCAACCGGGCGGCCGACATCGCCGCGCTCTCAGCGAGCTCGGCGCGCTTGCCGGGCGCCTGCGCGAGGTGCACCGCCCAGTCGGTCCAGGTCTGAACGAGCGCGTTGGGCGAGACGCCCTGAGTTGCGCGCGCCAGCAGCGCGCGCGACAGGCGGTCGACGGTGCGGAAATCGGGCTGACGGTCGCCGGCCCGCTTGGGGCGCGCGAACGGGACAATGCGGGGCGCCTTGGCGCGTTCCAGAACCCTGGCGCCAAGGGCCTCCGCCGTCGCCTGCTCCCGCTGATCCGCCGGCATGAGCGCGACGGTTCGGTTCGAAGTCCTGTCCTGCATGGGGCCCGTTCCCGGCGCGCGCGCTGGCGCGCCCTGCGATTCCGTTCGCGAACGCTCCTACTCGGGTCGCGCGGACTCTGCCTTGATCCTTGTCAATCGCCCGCGGGCGCTTATCGACGCGGATACGCGCTGCGATCCGGCTTGAGGTCGAGGAGGGGGGCGCCGTCGGCTCAGTCGAGTCCTCTGACGAAAAGCGTCGGTCCCTTGCGCGCATCGAGAACGACGTCCCGATCGGGTTTGCCCGGACGGGCGAGCGGATGGCGAACGTCGCCCGGGTCTTCCCGTCGCGTCCGGGCTTTGGCGGATCAGGTCGCGGCGGGCGAGATGCAGCCAGTAGAGCACCTCGATCCGCTCGAACGCCTCGACGCCGTCGAGCGCTCCGAGCCAGCGCTCGTCCACCTCAACGCGGCAAACGGGACCGTCCGGCGTCCCGTAATGCGGGCATTGCGCAAGCATCGCCTAATGAGGGCGTCCGGATCGTTCCGATGAAGACGAGCGCCGCGTCGGTCCGTTCGATCCAGGGCGCCGCGATCTCGTTGAGCCGGAGGTCGTGGTCGCGCTCCATGTCTCATCTCCATCGGAAGACGTCGCAAGGGCGCCAAAGCGCCGGTCTGAAGAGACCGAGGCGGGTTTGCCAGTCCCGCCCACGGCGCGTCGACGCTCGGCCGGGTTGGAGCGGTAGCCTCTCCTGACTTGCGAAGCGGCGGGAGGGGACCATGCAGACCTTGTGGGGAAGCCGTCCGGTCTTCGCCTGTCCCCGGCGATTTCTTCCTATCCAAATTTTACAAGCAAAAGCTTGCGAAAAAGGAAATTTGGGGTACAGTCATCCTGTAGCCCTTGGATTTGACCTGCCATGCCGACTTCAGCGGTTGCCGCTTGCCTTCGCCGTCCCGGGCAGACCGACTTTGCGCTCCCGGCGGCGGGAGAAGCGCGCGGTCTCCATCCGTCGGCCGTTCAGAATGCGGCGAAAGCAAAATACGGCGAATAGAGGTTCTGGCATCCTTGCAAATCCGAACATCGAGCCTAACGCCTTGAGATCGCTCGGCCGCTCTCAAAAAGCGAACGCGCACAGCGTCGCTGAAGGCGCGAAAGCAATTCGTTTGCAGCGATTTTCGACGGTCGGGATCGCCTTCAAGGCGACGAAATCGCCTCCAATGGTGCGGAACGACCGGCGGACGCGCGGTGTCCGTGTGCTCCTGCAACGTCTGGAGAGACCATGAACGACACCGAAGCGGCGCCGATGATCGCTCCCGATCCGGCCGCCAATCCGCTGCTGGAACCCTGGACCGGACCCTTCGAGGCGCCGCCGTTCGATCGCATCGCGCCCGGCCACTTCCGTCCCGCTTTCGAGGCGGCGCTGAAGGAAGCGCGGGCGGAGATCGACGCCATCGCCGCCGACCCCGCGCCGCCGACCTTCGCCAACACGATCGAGGCGCTGGAGCGCAGCGGACGCGGCGCTCGACCGGGTCGCCAGCGTGTTCTTCAACCTCGCCGGCGCCGAGACCAACGAAGAGCTCGAGGCGATCGAGCGCGCAATCGCCCCGGTCGCTCTCCCGCCATCGTAGCGACACCTATCTCAACGACGCGCTGTTCCGCCGTATCGACGCTCTGAAGGCGAGCGAGGCTTCGCTCGGCCTCACGCCCGAGCAGGCGCGGGCGCTTGAACGCTATCATCTCGATTTCGTCCGCGCCGGCGCCGGGCTCGCCGCCGAAGGCCAAGGCGCGGCTCGCCGCGATCGGCGAGCGGCTCGCGACGCTCGCCGCCGAGTTCGGCCAGAACGTGCTCGCCGACGAAAAAGCCTGGACGCTTTGGCTCGACGAGGACGACCTCGACGGCCTTCCGGACTTTTTCGTCGCGAGCGCGGCGCGGCTTGCGGCCGAGCGCGGCGAACCCGGCCGCTACGCCGTCACGCTGGCGCGTTCCAGCATCGAGCCGTTCCTGCAATTCTCCGGCGCGCCGCGACCTGCGCGAGACCGCCTTCCGCGCCTGGGCCGCGCGCGGCGAGAACGGCGGCGCGACCGACAACCGCGCCGATCGCCGCCGAGACGGTGCGTCTGCGCGCCGAGCGCGCAAAACTCCTCGGCTACGAAAGCCACGCCCACTACCGCCTCGCCGACACGATGGCCAAGACGCCGCGCGCCGCGCTCGATCTTCTCGAATCGGTCTGGACGCCCGGCGCCGCGGCCGGGCGCAGGGAGGCGGAGGCGCTGCAGGCGATCGTCGCCGAGCGAGGGCGGCAATTTCCAGCGTCGCGCCGTGGGACTGGCGCTAGCTCGCCGAGAAGCGCCGCAAGGCCGAGTTCGATTTCGACGAGAGCGCGGTGAAGCCCTATCTCCAGCTCGACCGGATGATCGAAGCCGCGTTCTACGCGGCGGGCCGGCTGTTCGGCTTGAGCTTCACCGAGCGCTTCGACGTGCCGCTCTATCATCCCGACGCGCGCGCCTGGACGGTCACCGGCCGCGACGGCGCGCCGATCGCGCTTTTCATCGGCGACTATTTCGCCAGGCCCTCGAAGCGCAGCGGCGCCTGGATGAGCAATTTCCGCGGCCAGCAGAAGCTCGATGGGCGGCAATCTGCCGATCGTCGTCAACGTGATGAATTTCGCCAAGGGCGGCGACGGCGAGCCGAGCCTCTTGAGCTTCGACGACGCGCGCACGCTGTTCCACGAATTCGGCCACGCGCTTGCACGGGATGCTGTCGGACGTGACCTATCCGGTCCTGTCCGGGACCCGCGTCGCCGGCGACTTCGTCGAATTTCCCTCGCAGCTCTACGAGCACTGGCTCGAGCAGCCGGAGATGCTCCGCCGCTTCGCGCGTCCACTACAAGACCGGCGAGCCGATGCCCGAGGCGCTGCTCGACAAGCTCATCCGCGGCGCGGCGCTTCAACCAGGGCTTCGCGACCGTCGAATACACCGCCTCGGCGCTGGTCGACCTGAAGCTGCACCTCGATCCGGCGCCCGACGACGTCGACGTCGTCGCGTTCGAGCGGGACGAACTCGAGCGGATCGGCATGCCGGAGGCGATCGCGATGCGCCACCGCACGCCGCATTTCCAGCACGTCTTCTCCGGCGGCTATTCCGCCGCCTATTACAGCTACCTGTGGTCGGAAATTCTCGACGCCGACGGTTTCGAGGCCTTCGAGGAGGCGGGCGACATCTTCGATCCCGGCGGTCGCGCGCCGCCTGCACGATTTCGTCTATGCGGCCGGCGGCAGCCGCGACTACGAGGAGGCCTATCGCGCCTTCCGCGGCCGGGCCCGCGCCGCGGCGCTGTTCCGCAAGCGCGGGCTCGAATTGCCGCTAAGTCGCTTGAAAACAAACAATCCTGTCGCAGCCGGCGTTGGCTGCTGACCCTGGAAAGACTGGCGTCAATCGGCTCGCGCTCACGGCCTTGCCTGCCCTGCGCGCGCCCGTTCGTATTGCGCCTTGACCGTCGGCGGTCGGGCGGAGCGCCGCCCGCTCGGCGAGCAGCGCTCGGGCGAGACGCCATTGTCCCGACCGCTCCGCGGCGGCGATCAGAGTCAGCGTTGACGATGTCGCGCTGGGCGTGGCTGCCGCCGATCCGGTGGGCTTCGTAGCGCACCGGCAGGATCGCCTCGATCGCCTCGGCGTCCGCGCCGGCGCCGTAGTGGAGCATCCCCTCGACGAGCCGCCGGCCGACTTCGGCGGTTACCGTCCGGTTGTGGCCGCGCCCGTCGCGCTGCGTAGGCGTCGAGCGAGCGCCTGAGCCGGGTCGCGTCGTCCGGGTCGGGCGAGCGCGCCGCGGCGAGCGCGGCGTGCAGGTCGTTGAAGGCGAGCACATGGTCGTCGGCGTGCGCCGCCCATGCGCGCGCCACTGGCCCCCAACGGTCGCCGACGTCGACGCCCGGCGAGTTCGAGCCGCCAGAGAAGCGCGGCGGCGTCGCAGCGGTCGAGGGTCATGTCGTCGGCGAGCTTCGGCGCGACGAAGCGGTCGTAGTCGGCGAGGACCTCCGCCGCCGCGGCCCTGTTCGATGAGGAAGAGCGCGAGATGCCAGCCGTTGTGGCCGGCCATGAAATGCGCCGGACCCCAGGCCTCGCGGGTCGCCTTGAGGAAGGCGATTCCTTCCTCCGGCCGGCATGCCGTCTCGAGCACATGCGCCAGCGCATGGGTCGCCCAGGCGTCCTTCGGATTGAGCGCCAGCGCCTCCCGCGCAGTCTCCTCGGCGCGCGCCGAGTTCGCCCGCCTCCTCGAGTCCGAACGCGTAGGCGCCGAGAACGAAGCTCGTCAGCGGATGGCCGCGATCCCACGCCGGCAGCACGCGCGCGACCGAATTGCGGATCGCCAGCGACTGGCCGAGGAAGAAATAGGCGTCCTGGGCGAAGCGCAGCGCGAGCGCGTCGGTCGGCCAGTCGGTGAGGATCGCCTCCCAGGCGAGCGTGGCGTCGATCGACCGGCCTTCGGCCCACGCCTTGACGGCGGCGACATGCAGCTCTTCCGCGGTCCGAGGCGTCGGCAAGCGCGCGCTCCGCCGCGGCGATCGCGCCGACGACCTCGGGATGGTCGCCGCGGAAGCCGCCGATCAGGAACAGCCCGGCGATCGCCGCGGCGCCGAGAACGAAGGACGGGATCCGCCGCAAGCGCCTGCTTCAGAACGCCGACCGGGTCGCCGGTCAGGCCCCAGTAGTCCGACGACGGCGCGGTCGTAGGCCCGCGCCGACGCCTCGGAGCCGGCGAGCGCCAGCCCCAACTGATCCTTCGCCATTGACTGTCGTCCTCCAGATCTCGACGCTTGGAGCCAGAAGCCTATCTCCGAGTCGCAGGCCGACGGAAAGGAACCGGACGCATGCAAGGCAAGACCGTGGTCGCGACCGGCGCGACGTCGGGCGTCGGCGAGAGGCGGTGCTCGCGCTCGCGCGAATGGGCGCGCGGATCGTGTTCGTGGCGCGCGACGAGAAGCGCGCCGAGGCGACGCTCAAGAAGCTCGAAAGCGTCGCGCCGCGGCTTGGCCACCGCGTGCATCTCGCCGATCTCTCCAGCATGGCCGAGACGCGCCGCGTCGGGCTCCTGATCGCCGAGAGCGAGCCGCGCGTCGACGTCCTCATCAACAACGCCGGCGCCATGTTCGCCGACCGGCGGGTGACGGCGGAGGGTCTCGAGCTGACCTTCGCCCTCAATCACATGGCCTATTTCCTGCTGACGGCGCGCGCTCGAGGAGCGGCTCGCCGCCTCCGCGCCCGGCGCGCGTCGTCTCGACCGTCTCGATGGCGCACCAGGGGATGAGCCTCGACTTCTCCGACCTGCAGGGCGCCAGGGGCTACAACGGCTGGCGCGCTTACGGCCGCTCGAAGCTCGCCAACATCCTGTTCACGCGCGAGGCTGCGCGACGGCTAGCGGGCGACGGCGTGACCGCCAATTGCTTCCATCCCGGCTTTGTCGCCAGCCGGTTCGGCTCCGCCTCCGGCGGCTGGACAAGCCGCCTGATGCCGCTCGCGCGGACGTTCGGCGATCACGCCGAAGCAGGGCGCCGACACGCTGATCTATCTCGCCTCGTCGCCCGATGTCGCGAAGGTCAGCGGCGCCTATTTCGTCAAGCGCGAGGCTGCGCAGCCCTCCGCCGCCGCACGATCGGCTCGCTGAACGACAACTTTGGCGTCCTCGGCTCTATCATCGTCGGGATCTTCGTCGTGGCGTGGCTGGTCTCCTATGTGGTTTATCGCGCCAAAGGCTACGACGGAATCGAGGTTTCGGCCGGGTGATTCGGCGCCGCCGTTCCCGACGCGGGCGCCGCGCCTTGCCGGTCATCCGCCGCATAGGCGCCGGCTCGGCGGGCGAATTCACGCGTTTCCGCTTGTGCCGCGACACGGCAAGGCCGCTCGGGTTGAATTTCCGGGCGCGCCGCCTATAAGCGGCGCCCGGGCCGATGGGCGCGCGATCGCGACGAGGTGACTTTGCAAATGCGAATCAAAGGTCTGGCATGCGCCGCGGCGCTCTGCCTGTTGGTCTCCGGCGCGGCGCAGGCCTTCGACGCGGCGACGGACCCGACAATGGCGAACGGCGTCGCCCCGGGGGACGTCGGCGCCCGCTCGGCCAAATCGATCGAATGCTCGCACAAGGCCGACGCGCAGAATCTGCACGGCAAGCCGCGCAAGCACTTCATGCGGGATTGCAAGCACAGCGCGTGAAGCGGATTCCGCCGCGACCGCAATGATCGCGGGCTTTTCGCTTGAATCGAATTTGTTGGACTAAACCTTGCGGAAAATCTGAATTCTGTGTACAGTGATCCTGTCACCCGCCTGGACCCGCGATGCCGCTTGTCACTCCACTCCCCGTCTCAGCCGCCATCGGAGGAGCGGCGTCTCGCCGCCCGCAAGCGCCCAAGACGCGCGCCCGCTGTAGCGTCGCGCCGCTAATTCGGCCGCGGTGCGGTCGTCAACCGGCCCATAATCGCGAGGTCGGGTGCGCCTCACGCCACGACCTCGTCCTGAGGAGCCCGCGAAGCGGGCGTCTCGAAGGACGATCGAGATGGCTGCGGCCCACTCTCTGGAGCGTCCTTCGAGACGCGTCGCCTGCGGCGCCGCTCCTCAGGACGGGGGGGCGGGCGGACTCGGTCTCGCTGTTGCGCGTGGCGCTTGCCCGGAAAATCCGCCGCAAGCTTTTGAAAAGGCTCGATTCCGACTCGACAATGGCAAGCGGCGGGACCGTCGCCGGGGCCGGACATGTCTGACCCGGACGAACGGCTTCAGCTTTTCGCCACGCCGCGCGACTGGCTGCGCTACGCGATCGGCCGCTTTCGCGAGGCCAACCTCGCCTTCGGCCATGGCGCGACGACGGCGCTCGACGAGGCGGCCTATCTCATCCTCGAGGGGCTCCACCTTCCGATCGACACGCTCGATCCGTTCCTCGACGCGAAACTGTTGCTTGCGCGAGCGGCAGCGGCTGGACGCGCTGATCGAGGCGCGCGCAACGACGCGCAAGCCCGCCGCCTATCTCCTGCATCCGCGCCTACATCCAGGGCGTGCCGTTCTATGTCGACGAGCGCGTCATCGTGCCGCGCAGCTTCATCGGCGAACTCCTGATGACGGCGCTCGCCGAGGACAACGAGCTGACCGGCGATCCCGAGGCGGTCTGCGCGCGTCCTCGACCTTTGCACCGGCGGCGGCTCGCTCGCCATTCTCGCCGCGCGCGTCTTTCCCAACGCGGCGATCGACGCCGTCGACCTTTCCGCCGGGCGCGATCGCGGTCGCGAGGCGCAACGTCGAGGAGCACGGACTCGCCGATCGCGTTCGGCTGCTGACGGGGGATCTGTTCCAGCCGCTGAAGGGCGAGCGCTACGACCTGATCCTCGCCAATCCGCCCTATGTCGACGCCGAGGCGGTGGCAGCCTTTCCGCCCGAATACGCGGCCGAGCCCCGCATGGCCCATGCCGGAGGCGCGGACGGTCTCGACCTCGTGCGGCGGATTCTCGCCGATGCGCCCGGCCATCTGACGCCGGATGGCGTGCTGATCTGCGAGGTTGGCCGGGGGCGCGATCGTCTCGATGCGCGACTACCCCGGACCTGCCGTTCGTCTGGCTCGACACCGAGGAGAGCGAAGGCGAGGTGTTTTTGTTGCGGGCGTCGGACTTCGCCGGGCCGAAGCGGCGACCGAAGCAGAAACGGCTGAAGGGCGACTACTCGGCAGGCCTGGCGCAGGCTCGCGCGCACGTCGGCGCGCAGCTCGTCGATCGAGGTCAGGCGACCCGTCCCGCTCGACGTGCCAGAAGGTCCAGCCGTTGCAGGCGGGCAGGCCCTGTATTAGCGCGCCGATCTTGTGAATTGAGCCGATCGCCGGACCGGCGGCGAGCGAACCGTCCGCCCGCACCAGCGCCGCGTGACGCTGGCGGGCGTCGATGAGCCGTTCGCCGGGCTCGAATCAGCCCCGCCTCGATCAGGCTCACGAAGGCGATGCGCGGCTCGCTGCGCCGTGTCGGGGCGACCGCGACCGCCTCCTCGGCGAGCGGCTCGACCGCGGCGATTCGCTTTCGCGCGGCCTCGGCGTAGGTCGGATCGCGCTCGATCCCGATGTAGGCGCGCCGCAGTCGACGGGCGACCGCGCCGGTGGTGCCCGAGCCGAAGAACGGATCGAGCACCAGATCGCCGGCGTGGGACGCCGCGACCAGCACGCGGGCGAGCAGCGCTTCCGGCTTCTGCGTCGGGTGAGTCTTGCGGCCCGAATCGTCCTTCAGCCGCTCGGCGCCGGTGCAGATCGGCAGGAACCAGTCGGACCGCGCCTGGCAGTCCTCGTTGCCGGCCTTCAGCGCCTCGTAGTTGAAGGTGTAGCCTTTCGCCTCCGGCCCGCGCGCCGCCCAGATCATGGTCTCGTGGGCGTTGGTGAAGCGCCGGCCGCGGAAGTTCGGCATCGGATTGGCCTTGCGCCAGACGATGTCGTTGAGGATCCAGAAGCCGAGGTCCTGAAGGATCGCGCCGACGCGGAAGATGTTGTGGTAGGAGCCGATCACGACGATCGTGGCGTTCGGCTTCATCGCGCGCCGCGCGGCGGCCATGAGCCAAGCCCTCGTGAACGCGTCGTATTCGGCGAAATCGGCGAACTTGTCCCAGTCGTCGTCGACCGCGTCGACCACGCTCTGGTCCGGCCTCGAGAGCGCCCCTTCGAGCTGGAGATTGTACGGAGGATCGGCGAAGACGAGGTCGACGGAGGCCGTCGGCAGCTTCTCCATTTCCGCCACGCATTCGCCGACGAGGATCACGTCCCGTGGGGCGGGACCGATTGCGGCCGGGCGTCTGGTCTCGCCGGCGCCAGTACGCAAAACCTGAATCTGGGCGGGGAGACGCGACGCTCCGGCACGCAAGGTACGCATCAACACGAACCACTCGACGCAACGCCCGGTCCGTTTGAACCGGCGCGTCGTTTATGCGCGGATGTAAGTAAAGGTCCGGTTATGCGCCGGCGTTTGACGTTGTGTCGTTTTCGTACGGAAGCGCTGACGAAAGGTGACGGCCGGTTTAAACGCTTTCGAAATCTTTTTCGGCGTCAGCCTCGTCCTTGCGGAGTCGGAAAGATCGTCGGTGGTAGGGACACGGTCCGAGGCGCGTGAGCGCCTCGCGGTGGAAGGCGGTGGCGTATCCGGCGTGATCGCCAAAGCCGTAGCCGGGAAAATCGAGGCCGAGGTTCCGCATCAGCGCGTCGCGGGTCGTCTTGGCGATGATCGACGCCGCAGCGATCGACATCGACAGCCCGTCGCCGCCGATGATGGCCCGCGCCGGACACCGGAGGCCTACCGGGATGTCGCGCCCGTCGATCAGGACAAGGCCCGGCTTGATATGCAACGCGCCGACGGCGCGCGCCATGGCGCGCAAGGTCGCGCCGCGGATGTTGAACCGATCGATCTCTTCCGCGCTGGCGAAGGCGACGGCGACGCTGATCGCCTTGGCGAAGATGAGCGAGCCGCAGCGCGTCGCGCCTGGCCTCGGGGAGCGCCTTCGAATCGTCCAGCCCCTCCGGCAGATCGTCAGGGTCGAGGATCACGGCGGCGACGCCCACGGGCCCGGCTAGAGGACCGCGCCCGACCTCGTCGACCCCCGCAACCCAGCGGCATCCGCACCCAAGCGCTTCCCGCTCGAACTCGAAATGGGGCCCGCTCACGTCGCTGTCTCCAGCGGGCCCTCCAGCAGTCGGGCGAGATCGAATGCCTGAACGTCGCGAAGCAGCGCGATGAACCGCTCGACGCCGTGGGCGATCGCCGCTTCGCCTTTTTCCGCCTTCGCCTTGTCCGCCTCCCCGACAACGCCTTCGGCATGGAGATCGCTCGCGGCCCAGGCGAACCCCAGCGGCGGCTTGGCGCGCAAGAGCGCGAAATCGTTTTCGAACGCTTCGGAGGCGCTCGCGAAGTCGCGGACCTCGGAGGCGCGCACGAGGTCCGGGCGCAGGGCCAGCATGAGCGAGGTTTCGGCGTCGCCGCCGTGGACGCCGTGCGACGCTTCCCGCGGCGAGAAGAGATTGCCCGGATAACCGAGACGCCGCCACGAGGCGTGAACCGCCAACATCGCCCAGCGCATACGCAGGTGAAGCGTTACAGCTTCGATCGCGGCGCCGTTGCCGCCGTGCGAACTCAACACGATGAGCTTGCGGCAGCCAGTGCGGGCGACGCTGTCGCCGATCTCCGTCCAGATGCGGATCGCGCTCTCGACCGAAAGCGTCAGGGTGCCCGGATAGGCGGCGTGCTCCCCGGAGACGCCGACGGACTGGACCGGCAGGAACAGGACCGGCAGGTCGTCCGGAACGGCCCCAGCCGCCCGCCGGATATAACCTTCGTTGATCACGGTATCGACGCCGACCGGAAGGTGCGGACCGTGCTGCTCGATCGCCGCGACCGGCAGGACGGCGATGACCTTGCGCATGTTGGCGCTCTGAAAGTCGCGCCAGGTCATGTCCGCCCAGAATCGCTTCAGCGCCATCAACCGCGCTCCTTGGTGCCGGCCCGTCTCGCTTTAGCTTGAATTTTGCGCGGCGCAACTCCCGCGACCCGGCGATCAACAGCTTGTTGGCTTCTCGAAGGGTTGCCCAGGGCCGCGATCGCGCTAATCTCGTTCAGTCGGGTTCGTTCACTCGGAGGGACGCCATGGCGTCGGGATCAGCAACCTGCGCAAATGTCCGCGCTGGGGAGCCGTTTGTCGGCAAGCAGGGCTTTGCCTACGCCCCTGCGGTGTCGGCGGAGACGGTCGGCGCGCGCGCCATTCATATGCAAATGCTAACCATGCCGCCCGGCGCGAGGGCAAAGGCGCACAAGCACGAGCGGCATGAGACCGCGATCTATCTGCTCAGCGGCGAAGCCGGCACCTGGTACGGCGAGCGGCTCGAACATCACATGGTCTCGCGCGCCGGAGATTTCGTCTACATCCCCGCAAACGTTGCCCACCTCCCCTACAACCGGAGCGCGACCGAACCGGCGGTCGCGGTCGTCGCCCGAACCGATCCGAACGAGCAGGAGAGCGTCGTCATGCTGCCCGAACTCGACGAGGTCCATCCCCCTGGCGAGCCGCAGCCCGCCTGAGGCGAACGGCTTGTGCGAATCCATGACAGCTCATCTTCCAGGACGAACGAGCGCTTGCCTGCCGACAGGGTTTATGCGACATATTGTGCACTGCAACAAAACGCGGTGATGTGACCGTTTCTCGGCCGCAAAAGGAACGCGCCATGATTGTCGGCGTTCTCAATCAGAAGGGCGGCGTCGGGAAGACGACCGTCGCGGTCAATCTCGCCGCCGCTTACGCCCTCGGGGGCCAGCGGGTGTTGCTGATCGACGCCGATCCGCAGGGCAGCGCCATGGCCTGGTCGTCAATCCGCGAAGCCGAACCGCCTTTTTCCATTGTCGGCATGGCGAAGCCGACGCTGCATCGTGACCTTCCCCGACTGGCCTCCGACTACGATGTCGTCATCATCGACGGCGCGCCGAGGGTCAACGACCTCGGCCGTTCGGCGATCCTCGCCAGCGACTATGTGCTCATCCCCGTCCAGCCCTCCCCCTACGACGTCTGGGCGGCGGCCGACACGGTCGCGCTCATCCGCGAGGCGCAGGTGATGAAAGAGCGCCTGATGGCCGCCTTCGTCGTCAACCGGCGCATCGCCCGCACCGCCATCGGCCGGGACGCCGCCGACGCGCTGGCGCAGTTCGAGGACGTGCCGGTGCTGGCCTCGGCGCTGCATCAGCGCGTGATCTACGCCGAAAGCGTCGCCAAGGGGCTTTCGGTTGTCGAGGCCGCGCCCTCGAGCGAGGCCGCGCGCGAGATCGAGGCCCTCGCCGCCGAGGTGCTCGGCGCCACTCAGAGGAAGGCGGCATGAGCAGGAAGTCGGTTCCGTTCTCCGTGCCAGGGGGAGCGACCCGTCCTGGCGACGATCGTCGCCGCGCGGCCCGGAGTTCATCAACGCCCAGTCCGACGAATGGGTGAGCGACCGGAACAACGGCGGCAAGGACGGCCCGCGTTCCGGCCCCAGCCTCGTCCTCGACCTCGCCGCGGATCGGAGTCTCGAGCGAGGTCTTCGCCCTCAGCATGCTGGCCCCGTTCGCGCTCGGCTGGGTCTGGCTGCTGAACGCCATGCAGGGAAGGGCCCGGTTCTAGCGCCGCTTGCCGTTCGCGCCCGGCCGCCTCTCGCCGACCTCCTGTTTCGCGCGGCGCCGACCCTTCGGCGGGACAAAGGGCGACGGGCGCGGATTTAACGTTTTCAAAGCTTTGCGGCGGAATTTCCGGGCTGCTGTCGAGCGGCGCGCCGGACGTGTGGGGGCCGCATTCCCGCCGCCCGGGACGTTGGAATGCCCGCAAGCCCAAGCGCGGATTCCATGTTTTCAAGGCTTTGCGCCCGATTTTCCGGGCGGTCGTCGCCTTGCTTCTCGCGACAGGTCGGCTCAACGCCTTTTGAGGATGCGGATTGAAACAATTCAATATCTTGCAGCATAATTTCCGGGCGGCGGACGAGCGCCGAGGGCAAGTCCAAGACGCCTTCGGCCGGCGCTTCGGAGGACCCGGGCCGGCGCGTGGCGCAGGGGGCAATTGGCGGATTGTCATGTGCCGCCGGTCTGTCGGCGGGCTCGGCGCAAGGCATGAAGCATGCTCTCTTTCTGAATTGAACAAACATAGAACGCGATCGTTCTCCTGTCAAGAAAGTGTCGCCTTTTTTCTGCGGCTCCTCGCCGGCGGCGGGGTCGGCGCGCGAACACCGCCACGAACGGTCGCTGGCCTGCGGTCAGCTTCAACTCGCTTTACAGAACATGGGACCCTAGCGATTATCCGTCGTCGCTGAGTGGGGATCATCGCGGTGTCGGGGCTTGGCTGAACGACCTCGGTCTTGGCCAGTACGAAGCTGCGTTTCGCGACGACGCGATCGATGGCGACATTCTGCCGCGCCTGACGGCGGAGGACCTGAAGGACCTCGGGGTTACGATCGTTGGTCATAGGCGCAAGCTCCTCGACGCGATCGCAGCCCTTGCCGCCCCGCCCCCGCCGACCGCGTCTTCGCCTCTGCCGGCGCCGACTAAGAAATCCGCCGACATCGCCGCCGAGCGCCGTCCGGTCACGGTGCTGTTTTGCGACCTCGTCGGCTCGACCGCGCTTGCGGCGAAGCTCGACGCCGAGGACTGGCGCGACCTGGTCGGCGCCTATCTCGACGCCGCCTCGGAAGCCGTGACCCGGTATGGCGGCTATGTGCTGAAAAAGCTCGGCGACGGGCTCATGGCGCTGTTCGGCTACCCGCAGGCGCAGGAGAACGACGCCTAGCGGGCGGCGCGCGCCGCGCTTGCCATCCTCGCCGCGCTCGAGGCGCTGAACGCCCGGAACGCGGGCAAGGGCCTGCCGAATCTCGCCGCCCGCATCGGCCTCGACATGGGGCCGGTCGTGGTCGACGCCACCGGCGAGGTGTTCGGCGACGCGCCCAATGTCGCGGCGCGGACGCAAGCCGCCGCGGAGCCCGGAACCGCCGACAACGGCGAAGGGGAAGTCAGAACCTGGCTCATGCGTCTGCGCGCCGATCTGCTGGCCGAGGACGACCCTTCGGGCGCCGAGGCGGGATACCGGGACGCCTTGCGGCTCGCCGCGGAGCAGGGTTCGCCCGTGCTCGTGTTGCTGGCCGCGCTGTCGCTGGCGAGGTTCCTGAACGCGCGAGGCCGCGCCGCGGAGGCCTACGACACGCTTTCCCCGGCGCTCGTGGGCTTTTCGCCGACGCCGCATCTGCCCGCGGTCGCCGAAGCCCAGGCGCTGATCGAGAGCTTGACGTAGGGCCGCTTCGAGTGGATCTGCGCTTCGAGGCAACGACCGCTTACTTATCCGATGTGGCCGATCCACACACCGCAACACGCCGACTCCCCGACAACGGCGCGCGTCGAAACTTGCTGGGCGAATCCGGCGCCGACCCTCCGGGCGCCCGCGAATCGTATAAGGTCGCGCCATGACCCTCGGCGCGATTCGCATTCTCGGCATCGACCCTGGCCTCAGGAACACGGGCTGGGGGCTGATCGAAGCGGCCGGCTCGCGGCTGAGCTTTCTCGCCTGCGGCTCGATCCACACCGACGCGCAAACCTCGCTCGCCGAGCGGCTGGCCGCCATCCATCGGGCGCTTGCAGAGCTGATCGAGGCGAACGGGCCGCACGAGGCGGCGGTCGAGGAGACCTTCGTCAACCGCGATCCGCAATCGACCCTGAAGCTCGGCCAGGCGCGCGGCGCGGCGATCACGGCGCTGGCGCTGAAGGAGCTGCCGGTCTCGGAATATGCCGCCAATCTCATCAAGAAGACGGTGGTCGGCGTCGGTCACGCCGAGAAGACGCAGGTCGCGATGATGGTGAGGATGCTGCTGCCGGCCTCCAACGCCACAAGTCCTGACGCGGCGGACGCGCTCGCGGTGGCGATCTGCCACGCCCAGCACCGCGCGGCGCGGGCGAGGGGCGCGGCATGATCGGGAAACTGCGCGGGATTGTCGACAGCGCCGACGAAGACGAACTGATCCTCGACGTCAACGGCGTCGGCTATCTCGTTTCCGCGTCGGCGCGCACGCTGCGGGCGCTGCCGCCCCGGGGCGAGACCACCGAGCTTTTGATCGAGACGCACGTGCGCGAGGACGCGATCAAGCTCTACGGGTTCTTGACCGCCGCCGAGCGCGAGTGGTTCCGCCTGTTGCAGAGCGTTCAGGGCGTCGGCGCCAAGGTGGCGCTGGGGATCCTCGGCGCGCTGACCGCCGACGCGCTCTCGGCCGCCATCGCCCGCCAGGACAAGGCGATGATGGCGCGCGCCCCCGGCGTCGGCCCGAAACTCGCCGCCCGCCTCGTGCTCGAGCTCAAGGACAAGGCGCCGGCGGCGGGCGCCGCGGCTTTCGACGCACCGGCGGGCGTCGAGCGTGTCCCGGGGCTGCCGGGGGCTGCCCAAGACGCCATCCTCGCCCTCGTCGGCCTCGGCTACGCCCAGGCGCAGGCGGCGGCTGCGATCACCAGGGCATCCGGCGAACTGGGGGCCGAGGCGCAGACGGCGACGCTGATCCGCGCGGGGCTGAAGGCGCTGGCGCAGTGACGACCTCGGCCCCCCCGCGGCGCTTCATCGGCCCCTTCATCGGCATCGCGTTCCTGTTCGCGGCGCTCGGGCCGCCTGTCGGAGGGGCGACGTTCGTTCCGCTCGCGCTTCTCGTCAAGGCGTCGGCCGCCGCGGGCGCTTTCGCCTTCACGGCCGTGATCGCCTCGCAGTTCGGCCACTGGATCCTGCTCATTCCCGCCTACGTGTTCGGTCTCGGGCCGGCCGTGGCGACCGGCGTCCTCTACGCCCTGTGGGACTACGCGGCGCCATCGCGCTGGCCGCGCGCGCTCGTCGCCGCGCTCATCGGCGGCCTGGTCGCCACCCTGGTCGCGCTGCGCCTCGCCGCGCTCGGCGCGTCGCTCGACATGATCTTCGAACCGAACTTCGACGCCCCGTCCGTGCAATCGATCAGCCTGACGGCGCCTGCAATCAGCCTGACGGCGCCCGCAATCAGCCTGGCGGCGCCTGCAATCAGCTTGACGGCGCCCGCGATCAGCGTCACGGCGGCGTCCGGCTCGATCGAGACCGGGCTCGTGCGCGCATTCGTCATGAGCGGGGCGGCCGCCGGCCTCGTCTGCGCGATGGCCGCCAGTCTCCTCGGCCTGACCATGCAGCCGGCCCCTCTCCGTCCGGACGCCGGGGGAGCCGCCTGATGGCCGACGCCCCGCGCCGTCTCGTCTCGGCGGAAAAGCGTCCGGAGGACGACACCGCCTTGCGCCCGCAGGTGCTGGCCGACTTCACCGGGCAGGAGGCGGCGCGCAAGAACCTCAAGGTGTTCATCGAATCGGCGAAGACCCGCGGCGAGGCGCTCGACCACGTGCTGTTCGTCGGTCCCCCCGGCCTCGGCAAGACGACGCTCGCCCAGATCGTGGCGCGCGAGCTCGGCGTGAATTTCCGTTCGACCTCGGGGCCGGTGATCGCCAAGGCCGGCGATCTGGCCGCCCAGCTTACCAATCTCGAGCCGCGCGACGTGCTGTTCATCGACGAGATCCACCGGCTGAACCCCGCGGTCGAGGAAATCCTTTATCCGGCGATGGAGGATTTTCAGCTCGATCTCATCATCGGGGCGGGGCCGGCGGCGCGCTCGGTCAAGATCGACCTCGCCAAATTCACGCTGATCGGCGCGACGACCCGGGCGGGGCTGCTGACGACCCCCTTGCGCGACCGGTTCGGCATTCCGGTGCGGCTTAATTTCTACACTTCCGAGGAACTGCAGAGCATCGTCGCGCGCGGGGCGCGGGTGATCGGCCTCGCGCTCGCCGAGGACGGCGCGAACGAGATCGCGCGACGCTCGCGCGGCACGCCGCGGATCGCCGGCCGGCTCCTGCGCCGGGTTCGCGATTTCGCTGTGGTCGAGGGCGCGAGCGAGGTGACGCGCACCCTCGCGGACGAGGCGTTGCGGCTGCTCGACGTCGATTCGATCGGCCTCGACCAGATGGACCGCCGCTATCTCGACGCCATCGCGCTGAAGTTCGCCGGCGGACCGGTCGGGGTCGAGACCATCGCCGCCGCGCTCTCGGAGCCGCGCGACGCGATCGAGGACATCATCGAGCCCTATCTCATCCAGCAGGGCTTCGTGCAGCGGACGCCGCGCGGGCGCCTGCTGACGCCGCACGCCTTCCGCCATCTCGGTCTCGCCGAGCCGCAGCGCGTGGAGGCGCCGCCAAGCTTGTTCGACGGCGACTGAGGCGATAATCCCACGCTCCGCGTCGTCGTTTCAGGATCTCCTTTTGCCGAGCCTCATTCGCTTTCTGGTCGTCGTCGCCGTGCTCGCGGGCCTCGTCTACGCGGGCCTCTACGCGCTCGCGAACTTCGTTCCGGTGAAGCCGCGCGAGATCACCGAGACGATCCAGCTGCCGAAAGCCAATCCATGACCGCCGGGCCGGGCGTCCTCGTCGTCGCCTTTCTCGAAGCGCTGGGCGCCGAACGGGGCGCAAGCCTCAACACGATCGAGGCCTACCGGCGCGACCTTTCCGATTACCTGGCGCATCTCCGGGCGAACGGAGCGGAACCGCTGACGGCTGCGTCCTCCGACGTGCGCGCTTATCTCGCGGCGCGCGGCGCGGAAGGGCTCAAGGCCTCGTCGCTGGCGCGTCGCCTGTCGGCCGTCCGCCAGTTCCACAAGCATCTCTACGCCGAAGGCCGGCGCACCGACGATCCGACGCTCGCCATCGAAGGCCCGCGCCGCGGACGGCCGCTGCCGAAGGTGCTGACGGAAGCGGACGTGGAGCGGCTGATCGTCGCGGCCCGACAGGGTCTCGACGGCGCCGAACGGCCGATCCGCGAACGCCTCGCGCTCTCGCGCATGGCGTGTCTGATCGAGCTCATCTACGCCTCGGGCCTGCGCGTGTCGGAGCTGCTCGAGCTTGCCGAAGTCCGTCGCCCGCTCGAAAGAACCATTCATCGCGGTGCGCGGCAAGGGCGGCAAGGAGCGGCTGGCGCCGCTGTCGAACCCGGCGCGGGCCGCGATGACGGCCTACCGCGCCTTGTTGAACGAGGCGTCGCCGGGCGCGGCCGGCTCGCCGTGGCTCTTTCCCGCCGATAGCGCGAGCGGCCATCTGACCCGGCAGGCGTTCGCCCGCGACCTGAAGGTCGCCGCCGCCGCAGCCGGAATTCCTGCGGCGCGCATCAGCCCGCACGTGCTCCGCCACGCCTTCGCCAGCCACCTCCTGCAGAACGGCGCCGATCTGCGCGTGGTCCAGGACCTGCTCGGCCACGCCGACATTTCCACCACGCAGATCTACACCCACGTGCTCGACGAGCGGGCGAGGGCGATGGTGCGGGATCTGCATCCGATGAACGACGCCGATGAGGACCGGACGTCGTGACCGACGAGCCGTGGCGCGCGACCTTGGACGGCGTCGTCGTCGCCTGCCGGCTCACGCCCAAGGGCGGTCGCGACGCGATCGACGGCGTCGCGCGTCTGTCGGACGGAACGGCGGTGCTGCTGGCGCGCGTGCGCTGCGCCCCCGAAGACGGCCGCGCCAACGATGCGCTCTGCGCCCTGATGGCGAAAACGCTCGGCGCGCCGGCGTCCCGGGTTCGGTTGACCGCCGGCCTGAAGAGCCGACTGAAACAGGTCGCGGTCGGCGGCGATCCCGAGGCGCTGATCGCCCGGCTGCGGTCGCTTTGAAGTTCGACAGGCCTACCGCGCGCCATTGCGCTTCAGTGGAAAAAAGGCTTCGATGCCGAGAGACTTTGCTCGGGTGTCGAACGGGCTCGCGCCGCGGAATGGCGCGACATTGCGGACGACGCCGTCAGTCAGGAGGATACGGATGAAATCAGCCATAATCGCAGGGGTCGCGCTGGCGGCTCTCCTCGCAGGCGCGAGCGGCGTTTCGGCCAAGACGCTCGTCTATTGCTCGGAGGGCAGTCCGGAGAACTTCACGCCGGCGATCAACACGACCGGAACCAGCTTCGACGCGGCGCGGCCGGTCTATAACCGCTTGACCGAGTTCAAGCGCGGCACCACCGAGGTCGTTCCGGGCCTCGCCGAGAGCTGGGAGATCGCCGACGGCGGCAAGACGATCACCTTCCACCTCAGGAAGGGCGTCAAGTTCCACTCGCTGAAGGACTTCAAGCCGACCCGCGATTTCAACGCCGACGACGTACTGTGGTCGTTCGACCGGCAGTGGAAGCCGGATCATCCGTACTACAAGGTTTCCGGCGGCAAGTACGACTATTTCAACGACATGGACATGCCGACCCTTCTCGATTCGGTCACCAAGACCGACGATTACACCGTGGTGATGAAGCTCAAGGAGCCGAACGTCGCCATCCTCGCCAATCTGGCGATGGACTTCATGGCGATCGGCTCGAAGGAATACGCCGACTTCCTGCTCAAGAAGGGGACGCCGGAACAGTTCGACCAGGCGCCGGTCGGCACCGGTCCGTTCTCGTTCGTCGCCTATCAGAAGGATGCGGTCATCCGCTACAAGGCGAACAAGGACTATTACGGCGAGAAGCCGCTGGTCGACGATCTCGTCTTCGCCATCACGCCCGACGCCACCGCCCGCTACGCCAAGCTCAAGGCCGGCGAGTGCCACGTCAACGCCTATCCGCGCCCGGCCGACCTCGAAGAAATGAAGAAGGATCCCGTCGCTCAAGGTGATCAGCGCCCCCGGCCTCAACATCGCTTTCTGGGCGTTCAACGTGAACGAAGCCGCCGCTCGACAAGAAGGAAGTGCGCCAGGCGCTCGCCATGGCGATCGACCGCGATGCGATCATCAAGGACGTCTACATCGGCGCCGGCGCGAAGGCGACCACGCTCATTCCGCCGACCATGTGGTCCTACGACGACAAGATCCCGGACGTCCCCTACGATCCGGAGAAGGCCAAAGCCCTGCTCGCCGCGGCAGGCGTACAGACGCCGCTCGAAATCGACCTCTGGTATCAGCCGGTGCAGCGCCCGTACAACCCCAACGGCAAGCGGATCGGCGAGATGATGCAGGCCGACCTCGCCAAGATCGGGGTCAACGCCAAGCTTGTTACTTACGAGTGGGGCGAATATCGCAAGCGCGCGCAGGCCGGCGAGGACATGACCGCGCAGCTCGGCTGGACCGGCGACAACGGCGATCCCGACAACTTCTTCTTCCTCGACGGCTGCACCGACGGCAAGCCCGCCGGGAACAATATCCCGAAATGGTGTAACGCCGAGTTCAACGACCTGCTCGCCAAGGCGCGCACGATCTCCAGTCAGGCTGAGCGAGCCAAGCTCTATCAGCGGATGCAGGAGATCGAACACGAGGAGCAGCCCGAGCTTCTGATCGCGCACTCGATCGTTTCAGAGGCGACCCGGGCCAACGTAACGGGCTACAAACAGAGCCCGCTCGGCACCCATGCGTTCGAAGGCGTCGACATCCAGTAAGGCCGGTTCGGGCTCTGCGGCCTTCCCGCAGAGCCCGACGCCCCGCACCCGGCCATGCTTGGTTATTTTCTCCGCCGCCTCGCGCTGACGGTTCCCACGTTTTTCGCGCTGATGTTCCTGACGTTCATCGCGATTCGCCTCGTTCCGGGCGATCCGGTGGAGGTCCGGGTCGGCGAGCATGGCATGTCGCCCGAACGGCTCGCCTTCTTTCGCCACGAACTCGGTCTCGACCAGCCGGTCTGGAGGCAGTTTCTCGACTTACGTCTGGAATCTCCTGCACGGCGATTTCGGGGTCTCGCTCTCGACCCAGCAAAAGGTGCTGACCGAGTTCCTGACGCTGTTCCCCGCGACGCTCGAACTGTCGTTCTTCGCGATGATGTTCGCCGTCCTCCTCGGCGTCCCGGCGGGGGCGACCGCTGCGGTCAAGCGCGGCAGCATTTTCGACCAGGCGCTGATGACGGTGTCGCTGTTCGGCTATTCGATGCCGATCTTCTGGTGGGGTCTGCTCCTCATCATGTTCGTGTCGGTGCGGCTCGGGCTTCTGCCGGTGTCCGGCCGGATCGACCTCATCACCTATTATTTCGACCAGCCGACCGGCTTCATGACGATCGACGCGCTGCTTTCCGACCAGCCGGGCGCGTTCCTCGACGCGTTGCGCCATCTCGTCCTGCCGGCGATCGTGCTCGGCACCGTGCCGCTCGGGGTCATCGCCCGCATGACGCGCTCCGCGATGCTCGAGGTGCTGAGCGAAGACTATGTCCGCACAGCGCGCGCCAAGGGCCTGTCGCCCGCGCGCGTCATCGGTGTCCACGCGCTGCGCAATGCGCTGCTTCCGGTCGTGACGGTGATCGGGCTCTCGGTTTCCGGGCTGCTCGCCGGCGCGGTGCTGACCGAGACGATTTTCTCCTGGCCCGGCGTCGGCAAGTGGCTGATCGAATTGATCGGACGACGCGACTACCCGGCGTTGCAGGGCGGCGTGATGCTGGTCTCGGCGGTGGTCATTCTGGTGAACCTGCTCGTCGACCTGATCTACGGCGCGATCGATCCGAGGATCCGCCATGGCCGCTGACGTGACGGTCTCGGAGCCGACGGCAGCCGATCTCGGAGCGGCCGAGGTTCTCGCGCAGCCCTCGCCGCTCGCCGCCTTTTGGGCCGCTTTTCGCGAAAACAGGGGCGCCGTCTTCGGCATCGCGGTCTTCGGCCTCGTGCTCCTCATGGCTCTGGCGGCGGACCTGATCGCGCCCTACTCCCCGATCGAGCAGTTCCGCGACGCGGTGCGCGCTCCCCCCGTCTGGGAGGCCGGCGGATCGTGGCGGTTCCTTCTCGGCACCGACGGCGACGGCCACGACATGCTCTCCCGCCTCATCTACGGCGCTCGGGTGTCGCTGTTCATCGGCTTCTCGGTGATGGCGGTGTCGTTCGTCATCGGCGCGGCGCTGGGCCTCGTCGCGGCGATGACCGGTCCGGTCGCCGACGTCGCGATTACGCGGCTGATGGATCTCATCATGGCCGTGCCGAGCCTCGTGCTGGCGATCCTCGTTGTCGCGGTTCTTGGCCCGAGCCTCACCAACACCATCGTCGCCGTGACGATCGTCTATCTCCCGCGCTACGTCCGCCTCGTGCGCGCCTCTGCGCTCGGCGAACTCAACAAGGACTATGTGACGGCGGCCAAGGTCGCGGGGGTCGGGCCGCTGCGGCTCGCGTGGTCGACGGTCTTGCCGAACTGCCTTGCGCCCCTCATCGTGATGGCGGCGCTCGGCGTGTCCGACGCCATCCTTGAGGCCGCGGGCCTGGGCTTTCTCGGCCTCGGCGCCCAGCCGCCGACGCCGGAATGGGGCTCGATGCTTGCGGACTCGCGCGAGTTCATCCGCTCCGACCCCTGGATCGTGACGCTGCCGGGCCTCGCAATCCTGATCACCGTGGTCGCCATCAACCTCGCCGGCGACGGCCTGCGCGACGCGCTCGATCCGAAGATGCGGAGGAGCTGAAAAGTGCCCCTCCTCGACATTCGCAACCTCACCGTCTCCTTCGCCACCCGGCGCGGCGCCTTCACCGCGGTCGACGGGGTGGACGTCGCGGTCGATCGCAACGAGGTGCTGGCGATCGTCGGCGAATCGGGCTCGGGCAAGTCGGTGGCGATGCTGGCGGCGATGGGCCTTCTGCCGCGGACCGCGACGGTCACCGCCGACCGAATGGCGTTCGACGGCGTCGAACTGACGACGCTTTCCGCCGCTGAGCGCCGCCGCCTCGCCGGCAAAGACATGGCGATGATCTTCCAGGAGCCGATGTCGTCGTTGAACCCCTGCTTCACCGTCGGCTTCCAGATCGGCGAGGCGCTGAAGGCCCATCTCGGTCTCGCCCGCAAGGCGCGCGATGCGCGCGTCGTCGAATTGCTGGCCGAAGTCGGCATCCCCGATCCCGCCCGCCGAGCGCGGGCCTTTCCGCACCAGCTTTCGGGCGGCATGAGCCAGCGCGTCATGATCGCCATGGCGCTTGCCTGTCGTCCGAAGCTCCTGATCGCCGACGAACCGACCACCGCGCTCGACGTCACCATCCAGGCGCAGATCCTCGACCTTCTGTTGCGGCTCAAGCGCGACAACGGCATGGGGCTCGTGCTGATCACGCACGACATGGGGGTCGTGGCCGAAACGGCGGACCGCGTGATCGTCCAGTACGCCGGCCAGCAGGTCGAGGCGAACGCCACGGTCGAGCTGTTCGATGACCCTCACCACCCCTATACCGCCGCCCTGCTCGCCGCCCTGCCGGAACGCGCGACGGAGCGGCGCCTGCCGGCGATTCCCGGCGTCGTGCCCGGTCAGTTCGACCGTCCCAGGGGCTGCCTGTTCGCGCCGCGCTGCGCTTTCGCCTTCGACGCCTGCCACCGCGTCGCGCCGCGCCGCGCCAGCGAGGCGCTCGGCGCCGCGCTCTGCCACACCCCGCTGAGGGCGGGCGTCCCTCAACACAGCGCCTTGCAGGCTGCGGGCGCATGACTGCGACACTCGAAGCCAGGAGCCTCGCCCGCGATTACCTGGTCTCGCGCGGCGCCTTCCGGCGACCCGCGACGGTGAAGGCTCTGGCCGGCGTTTCGTTTTCGCTCGAAGTCGGCCGGACGCTGGCGGTGGTCGGCGAATCCGGCTCGGGCAAGTCGACGCTCGCACGCCTTCTCAGTTTGATCGAAGCGCCGACCGCCGGCGCGCTCATCATCGACGGCGAGGATGTCGCCCATGCGAGCGCGATGACGCGCCGGCGCCTGAGAAGCGAGATCCAGATGGTGTTTCAGAATCCCTATGGCTCGCTGAACCCTCGCCAGACGATCGGCAAGGCGCTCGAGGAGCCGCTGCTGGTGAATACCGACATGAACGCGGCCGAGCGGCGGGCCGCGGCGCTTGCGATCATGGACAAGGTGGGCTTCAGGCCGGAATATTATCACCGCTATCCGCACATGTTCTCGGGCGGTCAGCGGCAGCGCATCGCCATCGCCCGCGCGCTGGTGCTGAGGCCGAAAATCCTGGTGCTCGACGAGCCGGTGTCGGCGCTCGACGTCTCGATCCGCGCCCAGGTGCTCAACCTCCTGGCCGGCATTCAGGAAGAGTTCGGGCTCGCCTATGTGTTCGTCTCGCACGACCTGTCGGTCGTGCGCCACATCGCCGACGACGTGATGGTGATCTATCTCGGCCACGCAGTCGAGACAGGCTCGCGCGACGCCATTTTCGAGAGCCCGCAGCATCCCTATACGCGGGCGCTCCTGTCGGCGACGCCGGTCGCCGATCCGACCGCCAGGCGGGAGCGCACGCTCCTCGCGGGCGAGCCTCCCTCGCCGATCGCGCCGCCGCCGGGATGCCCGTTCCATCCCCGCTGTCCGCTGGTCTTCGACCGCTGCCGGGTCGAGAAGCCGCCGGTGGAGATGAAGCGCGGCCGTGCGGTCGCCTGCTGGGCGGTGGCGCCGTGAGCGAAACCATGGCGATCGCGGAGGGGGCGGCGGACATGATTCTGGCCGATGCGAAGGCCGGCTCATGATGTCGGAGGAACGTCTCGCGCTCCCGCTCGACCGCCGGCAGTCCGAGACGGCGCTGATGATTGCGCGCGGCGTGCGCCGGTTGCTCAGGGCGCGCGGCTTCTCCAGCGTGACGGAACTGCCGCTCGTCGACGGCCGGCGCGCGGATATCGTCGCGGTCAACGGCGAGGGCGAGGTGCTGATCGTCGAGGTCAAATCTTCGCCCGCGGACCTGAGGGCCGACCGGAAATGGCGGGACTACCTCGCCGCCTGCGACCGGCTCTATTTCGCGATCTCCGAGGCGACGCCGGCGGCCATCATGCCCGCCGACGCCGGCCTGATCCTCGCCGACCCCTATGGCGCAGAAATCCTGCGGGAGGCGGACATCAGGCGGATGGCCTCGGCGACTCGCCGGGCGCTCCTCCTGCGCTTCGCTTTAGCCGCCGCCGACCGGCTGCACCGCCTCGCCGACCCGCACGGCGGGATGGAGTTTTGACGAACGAAGGCGTCATTTCAAGACGATGAGCGGAAGATGTCGATTCGCTCGCGCCGATTCACTGCGATCTGACACGATTTAGCCACATTTGAGGAATGCCCAAGCGGAACAGCGCCGCCCGTTCGCCGCCCCTCAATGCGACATCAGCACGGGCAGCGACTGCTGGCGGATCAGGTCGAGGCTCACGCCGCCGAACAGGCCCTCGTAGAGCCGCGAATGGCCGAAGGCGCCGGCGACGATCAGGTCGGAATTCTGGGTGTCGAGGCTCGCGAACAGCGCCTCGATCGCGGAGAGATCGCCGGTGTTGGTCCAGTCGGAGATGTGCGACACGACCCCGTGGGTCGCGAGATGATCGACCAGCATCTGCGCCGAGGCGCGCAGATCGCTCGGGCGGGACGAAAAGCAGAAGACCGTGGTCCTCTTGGCCTTCTCGAGGAAGGGCATGGCGTCGTGCACGGCGCGAAGCGCCTCCCGGCCGCCGTTCCAGGCGATGACGACGTCGCTGCCGACCGCTCCACCCGTCCAGTCGGGAGGCAGGATCAGCATCGGCGCGCCGGATTCGATCAGCGCGCGGTCGAGCGCCCCGCGCCGGACTACCTCGCGCGACGCGCCGGCCGGAGCGGGCGCGATGATGAGATCGACGCAATGGGTGAAGGCGTCCCCGGCCTCCGGCTTTTCCGCCGGCACGAAAACCGCCTTGAGCCTCGCCTGTCCCGTGATATCGAGAAAGTCCTTCTTGGTCACGGCGCCTTCGTCCGCGGCAAGGGCGCCGGTCGAGGCTGTCACATCGACGCCGATCAGGCGCGCGCCGCTGCTTTTGGCGAGGTCGGCCGCAAATTTCAGGCGCTCGTTCGACTCGGCGGTCGGGTCGAGATAGACCAGAATGTCCTTGTAAGCCATCGCATCCTCCGAAGCCGCTCCCTGCACGTTTGCGCCAATTGTAGCATGCCAGCAATCGTTCGGCGAAGGCGACGCATGCTCGCGAACTGGGAACAAGCTCGCGACCAGCCAGACCCCGCAGCGCGGGCGCACCCAGAAGCCGCCCTCGAAGGCGCCCCAAGCCGCTTAATGACGGACTTCAGTTGTCCAGGAAGCTCCTCAGCTTCCGACTACGGCTCGGGTGCTTCAGCTTGCGCAGCGCCTTGGCCTCGATCTGGCGGATGCGCTCGCGGGTGACCGAGAACTGTTGGCCGACTTCCTCGAGGGTGTGGTCGGTATTCATGCCGATGCCGAAGCGCATGCGCAACACCCGTTCTTCGCGCGGCGTCAGCGAAGCCAGCACCCGCGTCGTGGTCTCGCGCAGGTTCGACTGGATCGCCGCGTCGATCGGCAGCACGGCGTTCTTATCCTCGATGAAGTCGCCGAGGTGCGAATCCTCCTCGTCGCCGATCGGCGTCTCGAGGCTGATCGGCTCCTTGGCGATCTTGAGAACCTTGCGCACCTTCTCAAGCGGCATCGCGAGCTTTTCGCTCAACTCCTCGGGCGTCGGCTCGCGGCCGATCTCGTGCAGCATCTGGCGCGAGGTGCGCACGATCTTGTTGATCGTCTCGATCATGTGGACGGGAATGCGGATGGTGCGCGCCTGATCGGCAATGGAGCGGGTGATCGCCTGCCGGATCCACCATGTCGCGTAGGTCGAGAACTTGTAGCCGCGGCGGTACTCGAACTTGTCGACCGCCTTCATCAGGCCGATGTTGCCTTCCTGGATCAGGTCGAGGAACTGCAAGCCGCGGTTGGTGTATTTCTTGGCGATCGAGATGACGAGGCGGAGGTTCGCCTCCACCATCTCCTTCTTGGCCTGACGCGCCTCGCGCTCGCCCTTCTGCACCATCTGGACGAGGTTACGGAACTCCTGGATCTCCAGGCCCGTCTCCTGGGCGAGCGACTGGATTTCCGAGCGGATGTCCTTGATCGCAATCTTGTCTTCCGAGATGAACTCCTTCCAGCCGCGGGTCGTGAGCTTCGAGACGCGCAACAGCCACTTCGGGTCGAGCTCGGAATTCTGGTAGTTGCGCAGGAAGTCCTCGCGGCTGACGCGGTGCGTCTCCGCCATGCGCATCAGCCGCACGTCGAGGCTGATCAGCCGCTTGTTGATGTCGTAAAGCTGCTCGACCAGCGCGTCGATGCGGTTCTGGTTGAGCGACAGCGACTTGACGTCGGTGACGATCTCCTTCTTCAGCGCCTTGTACTTGCGCTCCTGGGCCGGCGAGAGCGACTCGCTGCGGAGCTTGTTCTCGACGTTCTGGTCCTGCAGGCGGCGCAGCTTCTTGTACGCCTCGGCGATGCGGTCGAAGGTTATCAGCACGCGCGGCTTGAGGTCGGCCTCCATGGCGGAGAGCGACATCGAGTTTTCGAGATCGTCCTCGTCCTCGAAATTATCGGGAATCGGGCCGCCTTCGCCCTCGCCCTCGAAGCCTTCGGGGGGCGCGGCCGGGGCAGTCGCCGGCGCAAGCCGGTCGCGCACCGGGTTCGGCGCCGGGGGCGCGCCCGGCGCGGTATAGTCCACTTTCGGCGGCTTCTTGCCGTCGGGGCCGGTGTAGGACGCTTCGAGATCGATGATATCGCGGAGCAGGATCTTGGCCTCGTTGAGCTCGTCCCGCCAGATGATGATCGCCTGGAAAGTGAGGGGGCTCTCGCACAGGCCCGCGATCATCGCTTCGCGGCCGGCCTCGATCCGCTTGGCGATGGCGATTTCGCCCTCGCGCGACAGGAGTTCGACCGAGCCCATCTCGCGAAGGTACATGCGGACGGGATCGTCCGTGCGCTCGTTCGGCTCGGAGGTGCGGGTGGCGACGGCGGTGGTCCGGGTCGTCTCGACGATCTCGGTGCCCTCGGCCTCCTCCTCCTCCGGCTCGGCCGGCTCTTTTTCGGCCTCCTCGGCGTCCTCGGCGTCGACGACGTTGATGCCCATCTCGCTGAGCATCGCGTTCATGTCCTCGATCTGGTCGGACGAGATCTCTTCCGACGGCAGGACGGCGTTCAACTCGTCCTGGGTAACCCAGCCACGCTTCTTGGCGAGCTTCAGGAGCCGCTTGACGGCGGCGTCGGTCAAATCGAGAAGGGGGCTGTCGGTCGTTTCGACGGCTGCCGCTTCGCCTTCGGCCTTCGCCTCGTCCTTCTTGGCCATGAGATTCTCCGTCCGCCCGCGCCCATAAGCGCGGGAATGATTCCGGTTCGATGAGCAGAACGGCGCAAACGTCCGCGCGTCCCGGTTCAAAACGTCAATGCGCCGCCGGTTCCAGGCCTTGGCCGGATCCGACGGCGTTCTGCATTCCTTTTCTCCCCCCGAAGCGCGCCCTCACCCGTGCGGTCAGATCGGCGACGAAGGACGCCCGGACTGATCGCCGAAGCCGTCTATGGCCGCCTCCGCGTGCGCGAGATCGGCCAAGTGCGTTTTGATGTCCAGCAATCGGGCGAAATTCCGCTCGTTTGGCTCCTCGGCGAGCGACCGCTCCGCGATTTTCAGTTCCCTATTTAACGCGCCGGCGCGCCGATGCAAGGCCAGGCTTTGCCGAAGAACGTGTTCGGCGTCGGTCGGCGCGGCCTCGGCGCGCAGGCTCCACCAGGCCGGCGTCTTCGCCGCCTCAGAGAGAATGCGCTCCCGCTCCGCGCCTCGGCCCGCCGCCCGGAGCGCTTCGGCCAGCGCCTCGGGCGAATCGAGCGCCTCCGAAGGCGTCGCCAGAAGGGCGTCCCGGAATGCGGCGAGCTTCGGCGCGGCGAATTCCAGCGTCGCGAATTCCTCCCAGTTGGCCTCGAGCAGCGCGGGGTGTCCGAGCGCGATCGCCACAATGGCGATCTCGCGCGCAGGCTCGCGCCGCCGCCTGCCAAGCCGGTCCTGCGGGGGCAAGGGCGTCTCCGCCAACCCGACCCGCGGGCCCCGCGGCGGCATCGGGCCGCCGCGTCGTTCGGGGCTGAAGGGCCGCTGAGGTCCGCGTCGCCCGCGCATCGGAAGGCGGTCATCGCCAAACAGCGAGGCAAGCCTGCGGTTCATGTCGGCCTGATAGTGGCGGCGCAGCGTCTCGTCGCCGATCACGGCGACCGCTTCGGCGAGCCTGCGCTCGAGCGCCGCGCGGCTCTCCGGGGTGTCGAGCGGCCCCTCCTCGCAAGCGCGCACAAAGAGCATATCGGCGAAGGGACGGGCGGCCTTGAGCGCCTCGGCCATCGCCGGAGCGCCGCCGGCACGGATGAGATCGTCCGGGTCCTGTCCCTCGGGAAGGAGGGCGAAACGCAGGCTCTTGCCCGCGCCGATCAGCGGCAGCGCGGTCTCGATGGCGCGAAAGGCCGCCTTGCGGCCGGCGTTGTCGCCGTCGAAGCACAGGGTCGGTTCGTTCGCCATCGCCCAGAGAAGCGCGCACTGGTCGGCGGTCAGCGCGGTGCCGAGCGGCGCGACGACGTTGGCGAAGCCCGCCTCGCTCATGGAGATGGCGTCGATGTAGCCCTCGACGACGACGATTTCGCCGGAATCGTGCGCGGGCTTTCGCGCCCGGTGATGATTGAACAGCAGCGAGCCCTTGTGGAAGAGCGGCGTTTCCGGCGAATTGAGATACTTGGCCTTCGCGCCCGGCTCCATCGCCCGTCCGCCGAAGGCGACGACCTTTCCGGCGCGGTCGTGGATCGGGAACATCACCCGGTCGCGGAAGCGGTCGTAGGGCACGGCGATCCCTTCGCCGTGGATGAGCAGCCCCGCTTCGATCATCTGATCGGCGCCGACGCCCTCGGCCGCGAGCGCGTCGCGCAGCGCGAAGCGATCGGGCGCGGCGTAGCCGAGCCGAAAGCGCTGCTGCACCGCGGGGCCAAGCCCGCGGTCGGAGAGATAGCCGCGCGCTTTCGCCCCGACGGGACCATGGAGATTGGTCTCGTATATGCGCGCCGCCATCGCCAAAACTTCGAGGAGGCTCGCGCGCTGCTTTTCGTGCTCGACGTCGGCGCTGGTCAGGCGCGGCATCGCGACGCCAGCTTGGCCTGCCAGCCGCTCGACCGCGTCGGGGAAGCTCAGGCCCTCCGTCTCCATCAGGAACCTGAAGATGTCGCCATGCTTGCCCGACGAGAAGTCGTGGTAGAAGCCCTTCTGGTCGTTCACGAAAAACGACGGTGTCTTTTCGGCGTTGAACGGCGACAGTCCCGCCCATTCCCGCCCTTGCTTGCGCAGCTTGACCCTGCGCGCCACGACTTCGGAGACCGGAAGCCGGGCCCGGATCTCGTCGAGAAAGGAGGGCGGGAATTTCATGGGGCACAGATTGGCCGCGCGCGGCGGTTTGGCAAGCGCGGCGCGCGATTGTCCCCGCCTTTCACATGGGCCGGTCCGCCGGCAGGGAAGGCAAAAGCCCGAAGATCGATTTTCGCCTTTCGCCACTGAGGCTTGGGCGCGCCGCCTCTGGAAGTCGAGCGGTCGTAAACCAGCAGGACTGAGGCGCAGTCGTGTTTACGGTTATGGCGAATTGGTGGCGTAACTGCGACGAAGCTTGCGGCGAAGCCTTCGTTTGTTGTATGTTGACTTCATTGGCGAAGGTCGCCGGTCCAAGCGAATCGCAGACCTAAGCGCGCCTGCAATAAAGGAGAAATGCCGTTTGGTTTAAGGTTTGTGACGAATGTGAACCTCAGCGATGAAGCCGCGTTTCGCCCGGCGTGTTTGGCCATCCATTCCGCTCTAAGCTCAAATAGCGTCAAACAGTCAACATGGGAAATTGACAATGGGAATCATTCGGGAAAGTTTTTGTCGCGGCCTCGCTGCTTTCGTCTGTACTATTGCCGTCTCAGCTGTTAGCCGCCAATCCGCGACCATTGGATTTGTCTAAATGCGGAGACGATGGAGGTTGGGTCGTCTGTCCACAGATGGCGCCAAATCCTCACAAACTTATACTGTCTCACGAGCAATTTGACGCGTTAAAGAAAGCCACCCCACTTAACCAGACGCAGATCGACCAGGCGGTAAAAACGCTACAGGATAAGTAGCAGCGCCTTTACATTTTAGGGGATTCTCCGCGATGAGCGTGCAGCGCGCGCATACTTTTACCATAATTCTTGTTTCGATTAGTCTAGTGGGGTGTGGAACGGTAGCTCCAAACATCAAGGAAGCTTGGGACGCAGATATTCCAGGAACTTCGGGCGAAGGCGGCCAAAAGCCGAGGGTCCCGGTCGCTGGGGCCGGTCAAATAGAGTTCGAGATCAAGAAGCAGATCTACTGCGAGCTGAAAAGCGCAGTGCAATCGGCGAATATTTACTATCAGAGGAGCGGTCCTGACCAGCCATACAAGGCTTACCTTCCGCAGGATTGGGGAGCGTTTGTAAGCCTGAGCCTCCAGGTCGACGAATCGTCCTCCTTGAACCCCGGCGTCGCGCTAAACCTTCCGATGGCGAACGCCGTAACCACCTTCGGCGTTGTCGATAAAGCGCTCGTCACGACGTCCACTCCGCAGTCTTTTAGCCTTGGACTTGGAGCAAATCTCTCATCAACCGCCACGCGTATCGACAAGTTTGACCCATATTATACGATCGAGTACTTACTGAAACCTGTAACCGATGAAGGAGTCTGCAAAAGACCGGAAAATGATCCTTTCGCGAGGGCCGGCTACGTTCCTGCGAAAAGCTCCCCGCTGATCGAAAGTGACCTTGGACTTACTCAATGGTTATTGGGAGCATTATTTACCGACAATGGCATTCCGTCTGTCGTCGGCCCAAACCCTGACAAAAAAGACCTCGCCGAGGAGCGTAGGCTTCTCAGCAGACAAGGTTATTCGGGCGCGCAGATTTTAGACATCGTCGCTTCGGGCGCCCTGACGTCTGACGTTTCAGGGCTGCAACACGATGGATATACACACGAAGAGATCTCCAAATATTTGGATCAGGGGATTGCTCCTTCCGCACTACATCAATATAAAGCCGAAGGTTATGAACCTGCCGAAATCAAGAAAATCGTCGGCGCCAAGTCTCAAGGATCTGGATCGAAACAGGCAGCAGGCGGCGGCTCAAACACGCCAGACACAATCTCGATTGAAATCAAGTTCATCATCGTCTCCAACGGTAATGTGACGCCGACTTGGAAATTGCTTCGTGTATCCGCTAACACTGGCTCTGCTCCATTATTCAATCTTGGCCGCACGCGAACCCACGATGTGATCATCACGATAGGACCAAATAATCAGTCGACCGCCAATACCCATCTCGCATCCCAAATTGGAAACGCGGTCGGGAACGCGAACCGAACAGATGTTGCGACGCCTCAATCGAACATCCTGTCGCCACTGGGATTCTGAAACGAGACGGTTCATTGCGCCAGGGAGGACAACAAGGGTCGGATAGACCTCGATCGACAAGCGATTGCTGCTCGCTGCGCGCTCCGGTGGTCCTTGGCGTGCCGAAGCCCGACGCCCTGGCCCGGCCGCCTCACCCCGGCTCCGCGCCCATCAGCTTGCGCGCCGCGGCCGCGCTCATCGGCTGGCCGAACGCCGCCCCTTGCGCGAACTGGCAGCCGATCTGGGCGAGTTCGACGGCGTCCGATTCGGTGTCCGCCCCCTCGGAGATGACGTCCATGCCCATCTCCTGGGCCATCGCGACGATCGAGCGCAGGATCGGCGAGCGCTGGCCGAAGGCGTTCGGCCGCACCAGCGAGGCGTCGATCCGCATGGCGTCGAAACGGTACTGCGGCAGGTGCCCGAGCGAGGTGTAGCCGGCGCCGAACCGGTCGAGCATCAGGGCCGCGCCGATCTCCCGCACGCGCCTGAGAAGGCACGGCGGCGTATTCCGGGTTCTCCATCACCAGGTTCTCGGCGACGGCGATCTTCAGCGAGCCGCGCTGGACGAAATGGCGGCTGAGCGCGGCGCGGACGTCGGTGAGAAGATCGTGGCCCAGCATCTGGCGCGACGACGCGCCGACGGTGGCGAAGATCGGCGGATTGACCTCGAGCGCCTTCTGCCAGGCGGCGAGCTCGCGCGCCGTGGTTTCGAGGGCGAAGGCGCCGATGTCGATCGCGGCGCCGGTCGATTCGGCCGCCGGCGCCGAATTCGCTCTCCTCGAGGACGCCAAGCCGCGGATGGCGCCAGCGGGTCAGCGCCTGGAATCCGGCGACCGTCCTGTCCTCGAGCCGCACGACCGGACGGAACAGCACCATGATCTCGCCGCGCTCGAGCGCGTGGCGCACATCGTTTTCGAGCGTCCGCCGGTCCGACCGCAACGAGCGCATGATCGGGCGTGAAAAGCTCGACCCGGTCGCCGCCGGCCTTCTTGGCGTTGGCCAGCGCGAGCTGCGCGTCGGCGACGAGATCGCCGCCCTTGGCGTGGAGCTTTGGGTCGTAGACGGCGGCGCCGATCGATACGGTGAGCGCGATCTCGCGCTCGCCGAAGCTGATCGGCGCGGCGAGCGCCGCCCGCAAGGCGTCGAGCCGGCGTCGCCGAGATCGGCTTTGTCTTGGGAAGATCGGCTTGGGCGGATCGGCGAGAACGATGACGCCGAACTGATCGCCCGCCAGGCGGGCCAGGGTGTCGCCGGGCTTGAGGTCGCGCGCCAGCCGGCGGGCGATCGCCAGCAGCGTCGAATCGCCCATCGATAGGCCGATAGGAATCGTTGACCCGCTTGAAGTCGTCGATGTCGATGACGAGCGTGATCGGCGCCGCGGCGCCGGTTTCGGCGCCAGGTGGACGGCCGTGTCGAGACGGTCGTGGAACAGTTCGCGGTTCGGCAGGCCGGTCAGGTTGTCGTGAATGGCGTCGTGGAGCATGCGCTCCTCGGCCGACTTGATCTCGGTGACGTCGGCGAGCGAGCCGATGACGCGCACCACCTCGCCGTCGGCGCTGACCACCGGCCGGGCCTTCAGCATGTACCAGAAATAATGGCCGTCGGCGCCGCGCAGCCTGAGCTCGTGGTTGATCCGTCCGGAGCGCTGGTGCAGCAGCCCGTCGAGCGCCAGGGAATAGCGGTCCCGGTCGAGCGGATGCAGCACGTCGAGCCAGTCGGCGGCCGATCCTTCGAGCGCGCCGCGCTTGAGGCCGAGCTGATTTTCCAGCGACTCGCTGCCGCTGATCTCGTCGTTGACCACGTTCCAGTCGAAGATCGCCTCGCCCGATCCCGCCATCGCCAGCGACCGTCGCTCTCGCGTCGCCGCCGCCGTCGCCGCCGCCGCTCCGCGCGCCGGAGAAAGCGAACTGCATCACGGTGAAGCCGATCAGCATGACGATCAGCACCAGGCCGCCGACGAGGCCCGGCGAGGCGAGGTCGTTGGTGAGATAGCCGAGCGCCGCGGCGCCGGCCGCCACCACCCAGACGGCGAGCAGGTACCAGGTCGGGATCAGCATCACCGCCCGATCGGAGCCGCGCGCCGCGAGGCTGAGGATCAGCAACAGGCCGACGCCCGCGACGGTCGCGATCGAGATGCGGGCGACGCCGGCCGCGACCGGCGCGTTGAACACCGAGAGCGCGACGACCGCCGCCATCAGCACGAGCCAGGCGAGCGCGAAATGCATGTAGCGCACGTGCCAGCGGCGCAGGTTGAGATAGGCGAACAGGAATACGATCAGGGTGGCGGCGATGGTCGCTTCGACGCCGGCGCGCCAGATCCGCTCCGAGGCGTCCTCGAGGCCGAACATCTTCCGCCAGAAGCCGAAGTCGATGCAGACATAGACGAACACCGCCCAGGCGAGCGCCGCGGCCGCCGGAAAGATCATCGCCCCGCGCACGACGAACACGATCGTCAGGAACAGCGCGAGCAGGCCCGCGATGCCGATCAGTATGCCCTCGTAGAGCGTGAGGCTGGTCGACTTGTCCTTGAAGGCGTCCGGCTCCCACAGATAGAGCTGCGGCAGCGACGGCGTGCGCAGCTCGGCGACGTAGGTCACTGTCGTGCCCGGATCGAGGGTCAGCCGGAACACGTCCGCCTGGGGGTTGTCCTCCCGCTCCGGCGCCTGGCCCTGGCTCGCGGTGATCGTGGTGATGCGCGAGGATCCGAGATCGGGCCAGACGACGCCCGAGCCGACGAAGCGGAAGTGGGGCGCGACGATCAGGCGGGTCAGCTGCTCGTCGGAATCGTTGGTCAGCGCGAACACGATCCACGCCGGCTGCGCGCCGGCCTCGAGCGCGCTGACCTCGATGCGCCGGACGATGCCGTCGGCGCCCGGCGCGGTGGAGACCTGAATGCGGTCGCCCTGGGCGCTGTAGTGCTCGACCGCGCGGGTCAGATCGATGGCGTCGGAATCGGCCGAAACCCGCACCGACTGGACCGCGAGCGCCGGCCGGCACGCCGAAAGAACGAGCGCGACCGAACATGAGCGCAGGCGGCAGCGCCAGCGGCGATGCGCGCGCGCGGACGCCGCGGGCGTGCGTTGGGCGAGGGCGTCGTCTCGACGCGCGTAAACGTTATGACCCAACAAATCAGCCCGCCGTCGGTCTCGTCCGCGCGTCGCCTTCGACGAGCCCGAACAGTACATGGTCGCGCCAGGCGCCGTCGATCTTGAGATAGCCGCGCGCGTAGCCTTCGCGCTGGAAGCCGTTGCGTCCGAGCAGCGCGATCGACGGCGCGTTGTCGGGAATGCAGGCGGCCTCGACCCGGTGCAGCCGCAGCCTGGCGAACGCGAACTCGACTGTCGCCGCGACCGCGCGGGTCATCCGCCCCTTGCCCGCGTGGACAGCGCCCATCCAGTAGCCGAGCGTACCGGTCTGCGACACGCCCCGGCGCACCCCGCCGAGCGTGACGCCGCCGAGCAGCTGATCGGACGTCTGGTCGAAAATCAGCAACGCGTAGGCCTCGTCGCGCGCGATGTCCTCCTCCTGGCGCTTGAGCCGACGGCGGAAAGCCGCCTGGGTCAGGTCGTCGTCCGGCCAGGTCGGCTCCCACGGCTCGAGGAAGGCGCGGCTCGCCGCCCGGAGCTGCGACCAGGCGGAGTAGTCCGCCGGGCGTCGCCGGACGCAGATAGAGCCCGTCGCCGCGCAGCAGCGGCTCGGGATTGACCGCTCGTGTCAGGCCGAAAAGCGCCATCAAACTCCCCTCAGCGCCTCGGCGACCTTGGCCCTGCCGGGAACCTTGGCGACCGCGCCGATCGTTGCGACGGTAGGGCGGCGATCTAAGCATGGCGGCGCCGGTTTTGCGAACGTCGTCGACGGAAATCGCCTCCATGCGGGCGATCATCTCCTCGAGCGACAGCGGGCGGCCGTAGATCTGCATCTGCCGGGCGAGCTGCTGGGCGCGCGCGCCCGGCGATTCGATCGCCGCCAGGATCGAAACCTTCATCTGCGCCTTGGCGCGCCGGATCTCCTTGTCGTCGAGGCGATGCGCGGCCTCGGCCAGGCAGTCCAGCGAGGCGGCGACGACCTCCGGGGCGTCCTTGTCGGCCGAGCCGGCGTAGAAACCGAACAGTCCGGCGTCGGAATAGTCCCAGTGGAAACGCATAGATCGAATAGGCGAGACCGCGCTTCTCGCGCACCTCCTGGAACAGGCGCGACGACATGCCGCCGCCGGCGGCGGCCGCGAAAACGTGCGCCGCGTCGTGATCCGGGCGCGCCGATCGGCCGCCCCTCGAAGGCGACGACGACATGCGTCTGCTCGAGCTTGCGCTTGAGACGCGCCTCGCCGCCGCGGTAGGCGGCGGGCACGACCGCTGTCGGCGCGGCGCTCGGAAGACCGGCGAGGCGCTCCCCGGCCAGCACGACGATCTCCTCGTGCTCGACCGCGCCGGCCGCTGCGACCACGATCGACGATGCGCCGTAATGCCGGCGAAGATAGCCGTCGATCGCATCGCGGTCGAAGGCCCCAACCCCTTCGCGGGTGCCGAGGATCGGGCGGCCGATCGCCTGGTCCGGCCAGGCGGCGGCGGTCAGCAGATCGAACACGTAGTCGTCGGGCGTGTCCTCGACCGCGCCGATTTCCTGGACGATGACGTTCTTCTCGCGTTCCAGCTCCGCCGGATCGAACAGACTGTCGGTAAGAATGTCGCCGATGACGTCGAGCGCGAGCCCGACGTCGCTGCCGATCACGCGGGCGAAGTAGCCTGTCCGTTCGACGCCGGTCTCCGCGTTGAGGTCGCCGCCGACGTCCTCGATCGCTTCAGCGATATCGCGCGCGCTTCGCCGGCGCGTGCCCTTGAACGCCATATGCTCGAGCAGATGCGACAGGCCGTGCTCGGCGACGCTTTCGTGACGCGAACCCGCGGCGACGAAAACGCCGACCGAGGCGGTGCGCACGTGAGCGCTTGCGTCGGTGACGATGGCGAGGCCCGAGGGGAGGGTCGTGGTCCTCGCGGTCATGGTCTTGGCGGTCATGGCCTGCCTTCATGGTCCCGACGGTCGTGGTCCTGTCGCTCACGCGGGCGCTCTCGCGGTCTGGCGCAGATAATCGGCCACGGCGGCGGCGGCGTTCGGCAGGGCGACGATGGTCTCGCGCCGGTCCATGAGGCCGGCAAGATGGGCCGGCAAGGCGGGTCGGACGCCGGTCGCGCGCTCGACCGCGTCGGGGAATTTGGCCGGATGCGCGGTGCCGAGCGCCACCACCGGCGTCTCCGGATGCTGCAGCGAGCGCGCGGCGCGCCGCGGCGACGCCGACGGCGCTGTGCGGGTCGACGAACAAGCTCGCAGTCGCGATAGACCCGCGTCATTTCCGCGGCGCACTCCGCCTCGTCCACGCGCTCGGCGCCGAAATCCGCGCGGATGCGGCCGAGCGTCGCCGGGGGAATCGCGAAACCGCCCTCGGACGAGAAAGCCGCCATGAGCTTCAGCACCGCTTCCGCGTCCTGGCCCGACGCCTCGAACAGCAGACGCTCGAAGTTGGAGGAGACCTGAATGTCCATCGACGGCGACTGGGTCGCCTTGACGCCCCGTGGCTCGTAGCGGCCCGGATCGCAAGCGTGCGCGCCAGAATGTCGTTCTCGTTGGTGGCGATGATCAGGCGCTCGATCGGCAGCCCCATGCGCTTGGCGTAGTAGCCCGCCAGGATGTCGCCGAAATTGCCGGTCGGAACGGCGAAAGACACCGCCCGGTCCGGCGCGCCGAGGGCGACCGCGGCGACGAAGTAATAGACGATCTGGGCGAGGATGCGCGCCCAGTTGATCGAGTTGACGCCCGAGAGGCGCATCTCGTCGCGGAGACCTAGGTCGCCGAACAGGTCCTTGACGATGCGCTGGCAGTCGTCGAACGTGCCTTCGACCGCCAGCGCATGGACGTTCGCCTTGCCGACCGTCGTCATCTGCCGGCGCTGGACATCCGATACGCGGCCGTGCGGGTAGAGAATATAGACGTCGGTCCGGGCCAGCCCGCCGAAGGCTTCGATCGCCGCGGCGCCGGTGTCGCCCGAGGTCGCGCCGAGGATGGTCGCCCGCTCGCCTCGCTGGGTCAAGGACGCTGTTCATGGCGCGGCCCAGCCATTGCATGGCGAAGTCCTTGAACGCCAGCGTCGGTCCATGGAACAGTTCGAGAGCGAACAGGTTAGGCTCGATCTGGACGAGCGGCGCGGTCGCCGCGTGGCGGAACCCGGCGTAGGCGTCGGCAGTCATCGCCTCGAGTTCGGGCGCGCCGAAGTCGTCGACGACGAATTCGGACATGACCCGCACGGCCGCATCGGCGTAGCGCAGTCCGCGAAGCGCCCGGATCGAGTCCGGCCGCCACGCGGGGAGAGCGAGCGGCGCATAAAGTCCACCGTCGCGGGCGAGGCCGGTCAGCAGCGCGTCCGCAAAGCCAAGGGTCGGCGCCGTCCCGCGCGTCGAAACATAATGCACGAACTGGAAATCCTTAGCCGTTTTGCTCGTCGTCTATCGCAAAAGCCGCGAAAGGAAAACGGCGGCGGACATGCGCTGACGAATGGGGCCAAACCAAGACAGCGCGCATTTCGCATGAGTCGAGCGGGAGTAGGATGGTCTTGAAATACACCGCGCAACTTTCGATAACCTAAGGGCAAACTGTGATGCGGCGGAAGGGGAGGCCCGCCCGCGCGAACAAGGTGTCAGGTCATGACCGGGACATTTGCAACGCTGCTCGGCAAGCTGGTTCAGACCGGCGATCTGGAGTTGGAGACGGCGGACGGCGTTCGGCACCGGTTCGGCGACGGGACCGGGCCGAAGCTCGGCGCGCGCCTCACCGATCGGGCGGCCGAACGGGAGCTTCTGATCGACCCGTCCTTCTATCTCGGCGAGCTCTACATGGACGGCCGGTTCGTCGTCACCGAAGGGTCGCTGTATGAAATTCTCGAACTCGGCGCAAGAAACCTCGCGAAAATCGAAGCGCTGCCCTGGGTCAAGGCGATCGAGAAGGCCCGCATCGCTTTCCGCGGCTTCCATCAGATCAACGACCGCAAGCGGGCGAAGGCGAACATCGCCCGCCACTATGATCACGACCGGCGGATCTACGATCTCTTTCTCGATGCCGACAAGCAGTATTCCTGCGCCTATTTCGAGCATCCCGGGCAGTCGCTCGAAGACGCCCAGAGAGCCAAGAAGCGTCATATCGCCGCCAAGCTCCTCCTCGACGAGGGCGCGTCCGTGCTCGACATCGGCTGCGGCTTCGGCGGCATGGCGCTCTATCTCGCCGGCGTCGCCGGAGCGGGAATGGCGACCGGCGTCACGCTTTCCGAAGAGCAGCTTGCGGTGGCCAAAGAGCGGGCGCAGGCGCTCGGGTTTCGCCGAGCGGCTCGATTTCCGCCTGCAGGACTATCGCGACGTGACGGAAACGTTCGACCGCATCGTGTCGGTCGGCATGTTCGAGCATGTCGGGCGTCAGCCGTTACGACGAATATTTCCAGAACGTCCGCCGCCTGCTCAAGGACGACGGGGTGATGCTGCTCCACTCGATCGGGCGCAATTCCGTGCCCGGCGCGACCAACGCCTGGATCCGCAAATACATCTTCCCCGGCGGCTACATTCCGAGCCTGTCGGAGGTGTTGCCGGCGATCGAGCGGGCGGGCCTCTACGTCACGGACATCGAGATCCTGCGGCTGCACTACGCCGAGACGCTGCGCGCCTGGCGCGAGCGGTTCATGGCGAACTGGGACAAGGCGGCGGCGATCGAGGGGGACCGGTTCTGCCGGATGTGGGAGTTCTATCTCGCGGGTTCCGAGACCGCGTTCCGCATCGACGGCCACATGGTCTTCCAGATCCAGCTCGCCAAGCGGCAGGACGCCGTTCCGCTCACCCGGGACTACATCCCCGAGCGCGAGGAGGCCTTGCGGCGCAAGGAGGCCAGCGAGCCGCTGCTGCGCGAGGCCGCCGAATAGCGCGCCTGTCCGCGGTCGATGACCGCGGCGGCCGCGATCAATATCCACCGACAGACCGGCGTTCCTACGAACGGGCGTGGATCGCTATGCGAGGGACGTCAGGCCGCCGCCGCCTTGGCGAAGCGGACCGCGAGCCCGCTCACGGTCACGCGCTGAAGCGCGACGCCCTCGATGTCGACGCCTTTGACCCCGTCCACCTCGAACCGGACGTCGACGATGGCGTCGGCGTCGTATTCCGCGGCTTCACGCACGAGAGACCCGATCGCCGCCTTCCGCTCCTCGTCGGTTCCCGGCTGCGCGGCCGCCCGCCAGCGCGTGGTCGCACTGACGCGGCCGATCGGAGTGAGGGCGCGGCCGTCATCCAGACTGGCGGCGAAACTGACTTTCATGTCGATCCCCGATGCTTCGCCCCGCGGCGATTTCGATAGCGCCGCATCCTTACCAGCCCGTTAAGCGGCGACGTTTCCTGAACGCTCGGCTGGGTGCTCAAGGCAAAAGCGGCGCCCGCTATGGGCGCCGCTTCGCGGAGTAGAGGTCGAGTTTCGCGTCAGTCGGCGGCGGCGGCGTTCGCCGTCTCGGCGGCCTGCGCCTTCTCGAGATCGGCGCCGGTCTGCTGATCGACGACGCGCATCGACAGCTTCACCTTGCCGCGATCGTCGTGGCCGAGCACCTTGACCTTGACCTTGTCGCCTTCCTTGACGACGTCGGTCGTCTTGGCGACCCGGCCCTTGGCGAGCTGGGAGATGTGGACGAGGCCGTCCTTCGAGCCGAAGAAATTGACGAAGGCGCCGAACTCGACGGTCTTGACCACCGTGCCGTCGTAGATCGCGCCGACTTCCGGGTCGGAGGCGATCGACTTGATCCAGTTGATCGCCGCCTTGATCTTGGCGCCGTCGCTGGAGGCGATCTTTACGGTGCCGTCGTCCTCGATGTTGATCTTGGCGCCGGTCTTCTCGACGATCTCGCGGATCACCTTGCCGCCCGTGCCGATCACTTCGCGGATCTTGTCGGTCGGGATCTTCATCGTCTCGATGCGCGGGGCGAACTCGCCGAGTTCGGCGCGCGCGCCGGTGATCGCCTTGCTCATCTCGCCGAGGATGTGCAGGCGGCCCGTCGCGCGCCTGGGCGAGCGCGACCCGCATGATCTCCTCGGTGATGCCGGCGATCTTGATGTCCATCTGCAGCGAGGTGACGCCTTCGCTGGTGCCGGCGACCTTGAAGTCCATGTCGCCGAGATGGTCCTCGTCGCCGAGGATGTCGGAGAGCACCGCGAAGCGCGCGCCTTCGAGGATGAGGCCCATCGCGATGCCGGCGGTCGGGCGCTTCAGCGGAACGCCGGCGTCCATCAGCGCGAGCGAGGAGCCGCACACCGTCGCCATCGAGGACGAGCCGTTCGAACTCGGTGATCTCGGAGACGACGCGGATCGTGTAGGGGAACTCCGCGGCGGTCGGCAGCATCGGGCGGATCGCGCGCCAGGCGAGCTTGCCGTGGCCGATCTCGCGCCGGCCCGGCGTGCCCATGCGGCCGGTCTCGCCGACCGAGTAGGGCGGGAAGTTGTAGTGGAGCAGGAACCGCTCCTTGTAGGTGCCGTCGAGCGAATCGACGTACTGCTCGTCCTCGCCGGTGCCGAGCGTCGCCACCACCAGCGCCTGCGTCTCGCCGCGGGTGAAGAGCGACGAGCCGTGGGTGCGCGGCAGCACGCCGACCTGCGCCAGGATCGGCCGGACGGTCGTCAGGTCGCGCCCGTCGATGCGGCGGCCGTGGTCGAGGATGTTCCAGCGCACGACCTTGGCCTGGGCGTTGTGGAACGCCTCGGCGACTTCGGAGGCCGGGAACTTGGCCTCGCCGCCTTCCGGCGCGAGCGCGGCCAGTCACCTTCGCCTTGGCCGCGTCGATGGCGGCGTAGCGCTCCTGCTTCTGGGTCAGCGAATAGGCCGCCCGAAGATCGGCCTTCGCCGACCTCGAGCACGGCCTTCTCGACCTCGGCGCGGTCGCTCGCGCGGAAGGTCGCGCGGCTCCTTGGCCGCCTTCTCCGCCAGGCGGATGATCGCGGCGATCACTGGCTGGAAGCTGGCGTGGCCGGCCATCACGGCCTTCAGCATCGTCTCTTCGCTGAGTTCCTGGGCCTCCGACTCGACCATCAGCACGGCGTCGCCGGTGCCGGCGACGACGAGGTCGAGGGTCGAGTCCTTCATCTCCTCGACCGTCGCGTTGACCTTGATCTCGCCCTTGATGAAGCCGACGCGGGCGGCGCCGACCGGGCCCATGAAGGGCACGCCCGACAGCGTCAGGGCCGCCGAGGACGCGACCAGCGCGAGAATGTCGGAATCCGACTCGAGGTCATAGGAGAGCACGGTCGCGATGATCTGCGTCTCGCAGCGGAACTCGTCGGGGAACAGCGGGCGGATCGGACGGTCGATCAGGCGCGACGTCAGCGTCTCGCGTTCGGAAGGGCGCCCTTCGCGCTTCAGGTAGCCGCCGGGAATGCGGCCGGCGGCGAAGGTCTTCTCCTGATAGTGGACGGTCAGGGGGAAGAAGTCCTGGCCGGGCTTGGCCGTCTTCTCCGCGACGACGGTGGCGAGCACAGTGGTCTCGCCCCAGGTCGCGAGCACGGCGCCGTCGGCCTGACGGGCGATGCGACCGGTTTCCAGCACGAGCTTGCGCCCGCACCAGTCGAGTTCTTCACGTTGAATATCAAACATCTTTCATCATCCTATCGTGGATGCGAAAGCCTGCGGTCCATGCAGCCCGTATGATTTCGGGCTCGTCATCGGCAAGACGGCGGGAGGCTGGGCGGAATTGTCGCGCCAGCCCCCGGCGATCCTGCCATGACGCGAGGCCTTCGCATGTCGAATGCGGACGCCGGCCCCTTGCCGCCGCCCGCCTGGGGTTGAGGGAGCGCCTCGCTTGAGGACGCCCCGTTGCGGGTTCGAGACTTAGCGGCGGATGCCGAGGCGCTCGATCAGGGTCTTGTAGCGCGCTTCGTCCTGCTTCTTGACGTAGTCGAGCAGCGTGCGGCGCTGCGAGACCATCTTGAGCAGGCCGCGGCGGGAGTGGTTGTCCTTCACGTGGGTCTTGAAATGACCGGTCAGGTTGGTGATCCGCTCGGTGAGGATCGCGACCTGGACCTCCGGCGAACCCGTGTCGCCGACCTTGAGGGCATACTGGTTGATGAGCGCAGTCTTGCGCTCGGCGGTGATCGACATCGTGATTTTTCCTTAGATTTGCGGCGGCTTTTAAGCCAGCCTCTGGTCGTGAAGGGCGGCCGAGCCGGGATGTCGTCCAGGTCGGTCGCGATGCAACGGCCGCCAGCGATTCGCGCGCGGCGGATCGCGCGCTTATACAGATTTCGGACCGCGGCGCCAGCGTTTTCTTCGCGTGGACGAAGACCCGAAGCCGACCCAAGCCTTTCGGAACTCAGAGGATCGCCTCGATCCCCTTGCGCCTGTTGCTGGCCCTGCCCGAAAGCGTTACGAAGCCGCGAAGTTTCCGCTCCTCAAGCTCCACCCAGACAATGCCCGCCTCCTCCGAAGACCTGCTCGCCTATCTCGCAGACCTCGGCATCGCGACCGCGACGGTCGAGCATCCGCCGGTGTTCACGGTCGAAGAGGCGCAGGCGCTGCGCGGAGAAATCCCCGGCGGCCATACCAAGAACCTGTTCCTCAAGGACAAGAAGAGCCGGCTCTTCCTGCTTGTGCTGGGCGAGGAGACCGAGGTCGACCTCAAGCGGGTGCACGAGCGGATCGGCGGACAGGGCCGGGTGTCGTTCGGCTCGGCGGAACTGCTCGAGGAGGTCTGGGGCGTCCGGCCTGGCGCGGTGACGCCGTTCGGCGCGATCAACGACGCGGAGGGCCGGGTCAGCGTCGTGCTGGACGCGGCGATGATGCGCGCACGAACGCCTCAATTTCCATCCGCTGGTCAACACCCGCACGACGGGTCTCGCGAGCGCCGATCTGGTGAAGTTCCTGCGCGCGACCGGGCATGAACCGCTGGTCGTCGCGCTCGGCCGGACGCGGAAACAGTTGCATAAGGCGCGGCGCGCCTCCATCTAGAGCCGCGAATTGGGACATTTGGCGAGGCGCAGCCCGCCGGGCGGAAGACGAGGGCAAGATGACGAACGCAAACGGGGCGGCGGCGACCGCGACGCCGGTCAAGGACGTGACGACGGCGTCGTTCCGCGCGGACGTGCTGACCGCCTCGCAACAGAAGCCGGTGCTGGTCGACTTCTGGGCGCCGTGGTGCGGCCCATGCAAGCAGCTCGCTCCGGCGCTGGAAAAGGCGGTCGAGGACTCGGGCGGCAAGGTCGCGCTCGTCAAGATGAACATCGACGAGCACCCGCAGATCGCCGGCCAGCTCGGCATCCAGTCGATCCCCGCGGTGATCGCCTTCGATCGCGGCCAGCCGGTCGACGGCTTCGTCGGCGCGCTGCCGGAGAGCCAGATCCGCGGCTTCATCGAGCGTCTGGTCGGGCCGCTGAAGGGTGGGACGGCGGACCTGCTGGCCGAGGCCGAAGACGCCGCCGCCAAGGGCGACGCGGCCGGCGCGGCGTCGATCTACGCCGAGATCCTGGCCGAGACCCCCGAGGACGTGAAGGCGATCGGCGGCCTGGCGAAGCTCCATGTCGCCGCGGGCAACGTCGCCGAGGCGAAGGCGCTGCTCGCGACCGCTCCGGCCCCGGCGCCCGGCAAGGAGCCCGATCCGGCGATCGCCGCCGCCCAGGCCGCGGTGCACCTCGCCGAACAGGCATCCAACGTCGGCGAGCTCGGGCCGCTCGAGGCCGCCGATCGCGGCCAATCCCGACGACCATCAGGCGCGCTTCGATCTTGCGGTCGCGCTGTCGGCCAAGGGCGAGCGGGATGCGGCGGCCGATCAGCTGCTCGAAATCATCCGCCGCGACCGCAAAGTGGAACGACGAGGCGGCGCGCAAGCAATTGTTGCAGCTTTTCGAAGCCTGGGGCCTGATGGACCCGGCGTCGGTCGCAGCCCGCCGTAAACTGTCCGCGATCTGGTTCTAACGATACAGGACTTGCGGAGGGCTTGAGCCGGCCGCCGCAAGTTGATGGAATATGAAGCGATGAAGCTCAATCGCACTTACGCCGTGCCGGCGGACATGCCCGCCACGATGCCGCTGTTTCCGCTGGAGGGCGCGCTCTTGCTGCCGCGCCGGCCGTTGCAGCTGACCGTGTTCGAGCCGCGCTATCTCGCCATGCTCGACGACGCGCTGAGCGGGGAGCGGATGATCGGCGTCATCCAGCCGGCGGCGCCGGAAATGACCGGCCGGTCCGCCGCCGGATCTCTACCCGATCGGATGCGCGGGCCGGATCGTGCAATATGCCGAAATCGGCGACGGCCGCTGCTTTGTGACGGTGATGGGCGTCGCGCGGTTCCGCATCGCCGAGGAGATGCACTATGCGACCCCGTATCGGGTCGCCGCCGCCGATTACGCGCCTTTCGCCGAGGATTTCACCGAAGGCGCGGGCGAAGCCGCGGTCGACCGCGACTCGCTGCTCGCGACGCTCAGGCGCTTCGCCGAGGTCAACGACGTCAAGGTCGCCTGGAGCGACATCAAGAAGGCCTCCAACGAGGCGCTGGTCAACGGCCTCTCGATGATGAGCCCGTGCGGCCCGCGCGAGAAGCAGGCGCTGCTCGAGGCGATCGACCTCAAGGCGCGTGGCGAGATGCTGGTCGCGATCACCACCATCAACCTCGCGCGCGGCGACGACGCCGGGACGCAGCTGCATTAGGCCTCACGTCGATCCGGCGAGTTCGTCCGGCGATGACGCTGTAGCGCAACTATTGCCGCACCGGAAACATCCCCTGGGGCTATGATGGCTATCGGGTTTGCGGGCCTCGGCTGCGCGGGCCGGCTTGCCTCGCCGAAGCGCACTCGGGTCGCTACCTGAACGGCGGCCGAACAAGGTCAGCGCCTGTGCTACCGCCGCTCCTTCTCCGCCGCCCGCCGCAGCGCCTCGGCCAGCGCGCCGTCGCCGGTGGCGGGGCGGTTCGCCTGGGCGTTGGCCGTACGCACAGCCTTGGCGTTGTCGCGGCCGGCGCCTCGCGAGACCTCGCCCTCGGGGTCGGCGAGCCGCATGGTCAGCGCGATGCGCTTGCGCGGCGCGTCGACCGAGAGGACCTTGACCTTGACCACGTCGCCGGGCTTGGCGACCGAGCGCGGGTCCTTCACGAAGGTGTTCGCCATCGCGGAGACGTGGACCAGACCGTCCTGGTGGACGCCGATGTCGACGAAGGCGCCGAAGGCCGCGACATTGGTGACCGTCCCTTCGAGGATCATGCCGGGCTTCAGGTCCCCGAGCGTCTCGACTCCCTCCTTGAACGCCGCAGTCTTGAAGGCGGGGCGCGGGTCGCGGCCCGGCTTTTCCAGCTCCTTCAGAATGTCCGCGACGGTCGGGACGCCGAATCGCTCGTCCGCGAAGCTTTCGGGCCTGAGGCCTGAAAGCGCCTTGGGATTGCCGATCACGGCGTGGATGTCGGCCTTGAGCTTTTCGAGGATGCGTCGCACCACCGGATAGGCCTCGGGATGGACGCCGGAGCGGTCGAGCGGCTGGTCGCCATCGGTCACGCGCAGGAAGCCGGCGCTCAGCTCGAACGCCTTGGCGCCGAGGCGCGGCACCTCCTTCAGCGCCGCGCGCGTCCGGAAGGCCCCATGCGTCTCGCGGTGGACCACGATCGCCTGCGCCAGCGCTTCGCCCACCCCGGAGACGCGGGCGAGGAGTTTCGCCGAGGCTGTGTTGACGTCGACCCCGACCGCGTTGACGCAGTCCTCGACCACCGCGTCGAGCGAGCGGCCGAGCTTCTGCTCGGAAAGGTCATGCTGGTACTGGCCGACGCCGATCGACTTCGGGTCGATCTTGACGAGTTCGGCGAGCGGGTCCTGTAGCCGCCGGGCGATCGACGCCGCGCCGCGGAGCGTCACGTCGAGGCCGGGCAACTCCTCAGCCGCATAGGCCGAGGCCGAATAGACCGAGGCGCCGGCTTCGGACACCGTGACCTTGGTCAGCCTGAGCTCGGTATGGCGCGCGATGAGGTCGGCGGCCAGCTTGTCGGTTTCGCGCGACGCCGTGCCGTTGCCGATCGCCACGAGTTCGGCCTTGTGGCGCACGGCAAGCGCCGAGAGCACGGCGAGGCTCTCGTCCCAGCGGCGCTGCGGCTCGTGCGGAAAAATCGCGGTCGTGTCGACGATCTTGCCGGTGGCGTCGACGACCGCGACCTTGACCCCGGTGCGGAAGCCCGGATCGAGGCCGATGGTCGCCCGGCCGCCCGCGGGCGCCGCGAGCAGGAGATCGCGCAGGTTTGCGGCGAACACCTTCACAGCCTCGTCCTCCGCCTGGGTCCAGATGCGCAGCCGCAGATCGACCGCGAGCTGGGTTTCGATCTTGGTCCGCCATGCCCAGCGCGCGGTGTCGAGAAGCCAGCGGTCGCCGGGACGGCCCCGGTCGGCAATGGCGAAGCGGCGCGCGACGGCCAGCTCGAACGGGCCAAGGCTACGGCTTGCGGGATCGGCCGTCGGGTCGGGGACCAGCTTGAGGTCGAGAATCTCCTCGCGCTCGCCGCGCATCAGGGCGAGGGCCCGGTGCGACGGGATTTTGGTCAGCGGCTCGAAAAAATCGAAGTAGTCCGAGAACTTCGCGCCCGCCGCTTCCTTGCCCTCGCGCACTTTTGAGACGATGCGCCCGCCCTTCCAGAAATCCTCGCGCAGGCGGCCGATCAACTCGGCGTCCTCGGCGAAACGCTCGGTGAGGATCGAGCGGGCGCCGTCGAGGGCGTCCTGTGCGGTTTTCACCGCGTCGGCCTTGACGAAGGCTTCGGCCTCAACCAGCGGCTCCCGCTCGGGATGGGAGAGGAGCGCGTCGGCGAGCGGCCCGAGCCCGTTCTCGCGCGCGATCTGCGCCTTGGTGCGGCGCTTCGGCTTGAACGGTAGGTAGATGTCCTCGAGCCGCGCCTTGGTGTCGGCTTCGAGGATCTGGGCCTCCAGCGCCGGCTCGAGCTTGCCCTGTTCGCGGATCGACTCGAGGATGGTCCTCCGCCGGTCCTCCAGCTCGCGCAAATAGCCGAGGCGGCTCTCCAGCGTGCGCAACTGCGTGTCGTCGAGCGCGCCGGTCGCCTCCTTGCGGTATCGCGCGATGAACGGCACGGTCGAGCCCTCGTCGAGGAGGGCAATGGTCGCGGAGACCTGCGCCGGCCTGACGTTCAGCTCTTCGGCCAGCTTTTGGGCGATCCGTTCGGCGATCGGTTTCATGGGCTTCGACTCGTTTGCGGCGGAGCGAGGCTTTTAGGCGCGCCGCCGCTGCGGTCAAAGACGAAGCGGCGGTTGATCACAGGCGGATGTCGCTCGTTCCGGCAATGCTCGTGGCGCTGTGGAAATACGTGACCACCGGTCTCGTCATCGAGGGGGCTGTCATGAAGACCGCCTGAGCCGATCCCGCAAGCGCCTCTCAACAATTCCCCCTTTCCTGGGATTCTCGCGCGACAAGGCCGAGGCGTCGGGCGCGTCCGGGCGCGCCGCCATGCCGATCCTGGCGAGGCCGAGGTTCATGAGGCAGCCGCGTCGCCGCGGCGGCGTCGCCCTTGCGATCGAGCGCGCGCTCCTCGATCAGCTTCCAGGACACGACGGCGATCGCGATCGACACAGCCGCGGATGAGGCCATCATCGCCGCGAGGGTCAGCGCCGGAAACAGGAAGCGCCAGGGTCTGCTGGACCGGGAAGGCGTAGATGTAGACGCCATAGGAGTAGTCGCCCACGTCGTTGAAGCGGCGAATGCGGCCGCCGGGCACATAGGCGAGATGCAGGACGAACGGCGCCATCGTAAGCAGGTAGACGACAAGGAAGATCGTCCTGTCGAACGAGGCCGCAACCAGCGCCGCCAGCAATGCGACGAGCATGCCCATGCCCATCGGAACCTGATCGCGCCACAGAAACAGCGCCGATCCGTAGAGGTACATGAACATGCGGATATTCGCGCCGTTGAACACGCCCTCCGAAAAGCGCCCGCGCAGCACGATCACGAAGAACAGGGCGACCGCTGCCAGCGAGACGAACCGCATCCCCTTGGCTCGGAGCGCGGGCAGGAGCGCGAAGGCCGTCCAGAGCACGGCGACATAGATGTACATCCTGACTTCGACCGGCATCGTCCAGAGCGAGCCGTTGAACTCGCCCTTGAGCGGCAGGGAATCGAACACGCCCGGCAGCGAATAGCGGATGCCGCCGAGGAGGGTCGCGCATTTGGCGAAATAGCTCCAGGTCGTCTCGGAGGCGTAATAGTCGCGCAACGGGAGCGTCGTCAGCGCCGGCGCCAGCAGGAAGACCGTGAGCAGGAGCATGACCCAGAGCCCCGGATAGACCCGCAAGGCCCGCGCCCAGAAAAAGCTGATGAGATCGCCGCGATTGACGAGGCTTGCGGTGACAAGAAAGCCGCTGGTTACGAACAAGGCGTCGAGGCCCATCTCGCCCAGGGAAAACCCGACGCGCCGAAACACCGGCTCGGTATCGGGCGGCAGCCCCAGCGCGCCGATGCTGTGGGCGAACAGCACCGTCATCGCGGCCGCAAGGCGCAGCAGGGTGAAGTTGTTGTCCCGGCCGACGGCGTAGTGGGAAAGCCGCATGGCGCCCTTCCTAGACGGGCATGCGGAAGGGGATGGAGCCGGTCCGCGCCGCCGTCATTCGGCCGCCCGCACCGGCCGTTCCGGCTGGGCGAGGCGTTGCGCCTTGAGGAGGTCCGCGATCAGGAAGGCGAGCTCGATCGACTGCTCGGCGTTAAGGCGCGGATCGCAATAGGTGTGGTAGCGGTTGCGCAGGTCCGCTTCGGAAATGGCGCGCGCGCCGCCGGTGCATTCGGTGACGTTCTTGCCGGTCATTTCGAGATGGACGCCGCCGGCGTAGACGCTTTCCGCCGCGCAGATGCCGAAGAAGCTGCGGACTTCCGAGGCGATGCGCTCGGTCGGCCGGGTCTTGAAGCCCGTCCCGGTCTTGATCGTGTTGCCGTGCATGGGGTCGGTGACCCAGAGAAGCTGGCGCCCCTCGCGCCGCACGGCGCGCAGCAGGGTTGGCAACGCGGCCTCGACCTTGTCGGCGCCGAAGCGGCAGATCAGGGTCAGCCGGCCGGGCTCGCTTTCCGGGTCGAGCGCCTCGATCAGGCGGAGGAGGTCCTCCGTCGTCAGCGACGGGCCGCATTTGAGGCCGATCGGGTTCTTCACCCCTCGGGCAGTATTCGACATGGGCGCCGCCGAGCTGGCGGGTGCGGTCGCCGATCCAGATCATGTGGCCGGAGGTCGCGTAGATAATCGCCCGAGGTGGAGTTCGAGCCGGGTCAGCGCCTGTTCGTAGCCGAGCAGCAGCGCTTCGTGCGAGGTGTAGAAGTCGGTCGCCCGCAGTTCCGGATGCGATTCCGCGTCGAGGCCGATCGCGCGCATGAAGCCGAGCGTCTCGCTGATGCGGTCGGCGACCCCCTGGTAGCGCTCCGACTGCGGGCTGTCCTTGACGAAGCCGAGCATCCAGCGGTGGGCGTTCTCCAGATTGGCGTAGCCGCCAGTGGCGAAGGCCCGAAGCAGGTTCAGCGTCGCGGCCGACTGGCGATAGGCCTCGAGTTGGCGGCGCGGATCGGGCTCGCGCGCTTCGGGGGTGAAGTCGATGTCGTTGACGATGTCGCCGCGGTAGGCAGGCAGCGACACTCCGTCGATGGTCTCGAAGTCGGAGGAGCGCGGCTTGGCGAACTGGCCGGCGACCCGGCCGACCTTGACGATCGGCGAGCCCGCCGCGAAGGTCATCACCACCGCCATCTGCAGAAAGACACGGAAGAAGTCGCGGATGTTGTCGGCGGAATGCTCGCCGAAGCTCTCGGCGCAGTCCCCGCCCTGGAGCAGGAAGGCCTCGCCCCGCCGCGGCGGCGCCGAGCGCGCGCTTGAGCTTGCGCGCCTCGCCCGCGAACACCAGCGGCGGATAGCCGGCGAGCGTGCGCTCGGCGTCCGCGAGCGCGCGCTGGTCCTTGTAGACCGGCGATTGCTCGACCGGCTTTGTCCGCCAGCTGTCCGGCGACCACCGTGAATTCGCCATGCCCTCGCCTTTTGCCCGCGCCGATCCTTCTCCGGGCGCGCCTTTTGAACGGAAAGCCGGCACTATACAAGTCGGGACGCCCCGACAACATGCCGAATTTCGGCGGCGCCGCGACAATTTGCTTGCCGTTCCGGCGTCGCGCCGGCCGTTTCCCCGTGCGACAAGGGGGGCCGTTCCCCCTTCCTCGATTCCGTCCCCCGCGTGTCCGCCGCCCTTTCCTCCATCGCCGCCTTGTTGGGCTCGGTCGTGCTGCTGATCGGCGGCGACGGCGCTGGTCGGCGTGGCGGCGCCGCTGCGCGCCCGGATCGACGGCTTTCCCGAACTCACGATCGGCCTGCTCGGCTCGGCCTATTTCGCCGGCATGCTTGCGGGGACCCTCGCGGCGCCGGCGATCATCCGCCGCGGCGGCCACATTCGCGCCTTCGCGGCCTTCGTCGCGCTCGCGGTGGTGTCGACCGTCCTGATGCCCGTCGTTGTTACGCCCTGGGCCTGGCTCGCCAGCCGCGCGGTGCTGGGCTTCGTCTTCGCCGGCCTCTACGCCGTGATCGAAGCCTGGATCAACGCGAGGGCGAGCAATTCCAACCGCGGCGCGCTCTACGCGCTCTACCAGATCGCGAATTTCGGCGCGTCAGCCGCCGGCCAGATGGCGCTGCAGCCGCTGGGCGCGACCGGATTCGCCGCCTTCTCGGTCGCGGGCGCGCTGATCGCGCTGGCGATCGTGCCGATGGCGATGACCAGCGTCGACCCGCCCGCCGCGCCGCTGAGCGTCCGGCCGCGCCTGATGTGGCTGATCCGGATGGCGCCCGTTTCCTGCGTCGCGGCGCTCGGCGCGGGCGCCGCGAACGGCGCCTCGATTTCGCTCGGCGCTATCTTCGCCGTCGGCGTCGGCATGTCGCCCGACACCGCGCCGCAATTCACCGCGGCGATTGTGGTCGGCTCAGCGCTCGGCGTGTTTCCGGTCGGCATGATCTCGGACCGCGTCGATCGACGGCTGGTGATGGCGGCGGTGATGATTGGGGGTGCGGCGCTCGAAGTGGCGCTGAGCCGGCAGGGCGTCCCGGGCTTCCCCGTCATCCTGCTCGGGTTTCTCGTGGGCCTGACCACTTATGCGCTCTATACGCTGGCGGTGTCGATCGCCAACGACGGCGCGGCGCCGCAGGACCTCGTCACCATCTCGGTCGGGCTTCTGTTCATTTACTGCATCGCTGCGATCGTCGCGCCCGCGGTCGCGGCGGTGCTGATGCGGGACTTCGGCCCGCAGGCGCTCTTCTTGCAGAACGCCTATGTCCACATGGCCGTCGCCGCCTTCGCGCTCTGGCGGCTCGTGGCCGAGCCCAGGCGGCGACGGGCGCCGCCCCCCATCGCGGCCCCCGCCTTCGCGGCAAGGTATGAAGCGCCGCGCTCCCGCGCGAAGCGGGCAGGGGGGACCGGCCGAAGGCCGCTGGCGGGGCCGCGCCGGCCGTCCTTACTCCGCGGCGGCGCGCTTCGGCAGCACCCAGCCCGGACGGGCGAAGTGGCAGGTGTAGCCGTTGGGAATGCGCTCGAGATAGTCCTGATGCTCGGGCTCAGCCTGCCAGAACGGCCCGGCGGGGACGACTTCGGTCACCACCTTGCCGGGCCACAGGCCGGAGGCCTCGACGTCGGCGACCGTGTCGATCGCGACCCGCTTCTGCTCTTCATTGGTATAGAAGATCGCGGACCGGTAACTGCGGCCGACGTCGTTCCCCTGGCGGTTGCGGGTCGACGGATCGTGGATCTGGAAGAAGAACTCCAGGAGCGCGCGGTAGCTGGTTTTCGCCGGGTCAAAGGTAATCTCGATTGCCTCGGCGTGGTCGCCGTGATTGCGGTAGGTGGCGTTGGCGACCTCGCCTCCGGTGTAGCCGACCCGCGTCGAGAGCACGCCGGGCAGGCGGCGGATCAGGTCCTGCATGCCCCAGAAGCAGCCGCCGGCAAGAACCGCGCGGGAAGGGGAATCTGGCATGGAACGGCTCCTTGATAAAGCGAGGATGTCGGTTGTCTCTTCGCAGCGAATCTGGCGTCCGTTACTTTTCTTTCAAGGACCTTGGGCTTTCAAGGACTGGGCTTTCAAGGACTCGGGCTTTCAAGGCGATTCCGGTCGCGGGCGTTTGGTGGGGAACCGGCCCCGGCTCGGCGCGTTCAATCCGGTCACCGAACCGGAGACCGTTATGTCCGAGACATCCCATACCGACAAGTCCGAGGCCGAGCTGCAAGACCGCGCCTGGGAGCTCGCCGAGTCGATCGGCACCTGCATGTTCACGACCTGGGACGGCAAGCGCCAGCGCTCGCGGCCGATGGCGGCGACGGTCAAGCGCGACGAGCACGCGCTCTATTTCCTGACCGATGCGGGCAGCGAGAAAGTCTGGGAGGCGAAAGAGTTCCCGACCGTTTCGGCGATCTTCGCCGATGTCGGCGGCAACAAGTTTGTGTCCATTTCCGGCGAGGCGACGATCGAGAACGACCGCGCCAAGATCAAGGCGCTCTGGACGCCGTTCGCCAAGGCCTGGTGGCCTTCCGCGGACGATCCCTCGATCCGGCTCGTCACCATGACGCCGGTCGATGCGGAAATCTGGGACAGCCCCAACAAGCTCATCGCCGCCGCGGTGATGCTGAAGGCCGCGGCGACCGGCCAGCAGCGGCCGAAGCTCGGCGATAACGCGCGGGTGCCGATCTGAAGGCTCGCGCGCTCAGCGCGGCGAGACGCCGCCGTCTGCGGGGCGGCGGCGCTTAGCGCGTGATGCACGCCATGGTCGCGCCCTTCGCCTCGCACCACATTTGGCGCCCGGGCGTGTAGTGATCGCTCCCGAGCCAGGTCAGCCGGTCGCTGAAATGCTCTTTCGGATCGGCGCGGACGTAGGAGGCGGCGGCATCGACGTCGCCGCTTCCGCGGTACACGGCTTGCGCCGGATAGGGGAAGGCGGGGCGGCTTTTAGCCGGAATCGCGCCGTCCTTGCTCGCCGTATAGTCCACGATCACCTTGTCGGGCGCCTTGCCGTCCTCGACCCAGTCCATGATCGGCGTCAAGAAGTCTTCCTGCGAGGTGGTCGGGCCGCCATAGAGATTGCAGTGGTAGACGCCGGGCAGCATGTAGAGCGCCAGGAACTTGTCCGCGTCCTTGCCCATCGCGGCCCGCACGGCGCTGACATAGTTGAGGCTGATGTAGGGGGAGACGCCGGAGTCGGCCCAGCCCTGCCAGATGATCAGCTTGCCGCCGTGCTTTTCGAAGGCCGCCAGGTCCGGATTGGTCGGGTCGTAAAGGGCCGACAGCGCGTTCAGCCGCTCGAAGCTCTCCCGGTCGAAGGCGATGTTCTGATTGGTCACGCCGCTCGGCTGGCCGAATTGAGCCATGTAGTTCGGGAAGTCGTAGGACCACTGATAGTCGCCGAGGTTCTCCAGCGTCATCTTCTGACCGGCCTCCTTGGGAACCATGGTCCCCGCCCAGGCCGCCTCCGAGCCGACCGGCATGTCGCCGGCGCTCAGGTGATTGCCCGCCGCGTCGACCGGACCGGACCAGAGTTTCCTCACCACGCCGGCTTGCGCCGCCGTCAGACAGGAGTCCTCATCGGCGTTGGGCTTGCAGGTGATCGTCGAGAGATCGACCTTGCAGGCGCGCGGGTCCACGATCAAGCCCTGCGGATCGCCGCAGGCCTTGATCACTGCGGCGATCAGGACCGGCATCTTCTTTGCGGTCAGGATCGCCGTTCCATCGTATCCGGAGTTCGACCGAACGCCCCAGGCGTGGTAGAACGTGTTGGTCGCGACCTCGTCGATCACGGGCGAGCCGACGACCACGCCGTCGAAGTCGGCGGGGAAGCGCTGGACCTCCTGCAGCCCCTCGCGTCCGCCGTCCGAGCATCCGGAATAGTAGGAATATTTCGGCGCCTGCCGGTAGTAGGCTTTGATCAGAGCCTTCGCGAGCAGGGTCGTCTTGTGCATGCCGGCGTAGGCGAAATCGACGATCGCGTCCGGATTGCCCTGAGCCCAGAGGCCGTCCGGAAAGAACGTCGCGCTCTTCTGATGGCCGAGATCCGTCGCGGCGGTCGCCATTGTTCCCGCGTTCAGCGCGGCGCATCCCGCCGATTGCTTGTCCACCGAATCGTTGTCGACCCCGACAAAGCCGCAATAGCCTCCGCATCCGACCATCAGGAATCGCTGGCTCCAGCCCTCGAGGGGCAGGCGCACCTCGAAGCGGACATCGGAGGCGACATAGCCGGTGACCTTGCAATAGCCGACCTTGCCCGACGCGGCGGCGACTTCCTCCGCCGAATTGATCCGGGCGGGCGCGCCCTCTAGATGAGTCAGGTCGAGGTTGGCGATGTCCTTGCAGGCGAGGACCGGCTTGACCGCCGGAAGAGACGCCGCTTCCGCGCCGCCCGGGAAGCCCTCAGGAAAAACCCCGCCAAGGCCAACAACCGTCAAGACCGCGAGTATCTTTGTCCAACGCCCTGTCACCACATTGCCTCCCGGGTGTTCGGCGTCGGCCCGGGCGTTCACCGAGCGTTGCTCAGCCGCCCTGCAAGAGGATCAACGCCGCGGCGAACCGCTCGCAGGACGCGATCTTGACCCCGCAGCCGCGTCTGTCAATGCGCCGTCAATACTCCTCGCGCGAGCGCAGGAACCAGGCGAGGACCAGCAAGACGATCCCGCCGACCAGGCACCCGAGCGCGTGGCTGGTATGGATGTGGTCCGAGCCCGCCACGAAGCCGGGCAAGAACGTAATCAGACTGCCGGCGGGCGTGAGCCAGTAGTAGGCGGCCAGCGCGAGACCGAGGATGCCAAGGAGGCCGGCGAGGAGAGAGACGAGGTTGTTCATATCCCGACTCTGTACCGGAACAACGTGTCGGCGCCAAGAAGGCCGACATGTTCGGATGGCGACGGAGCCATCTGTCCGCCGCATCCCGCAACGGGAATTCGTTCGTCGCCTGTTCCGGAAACGCGGAACCAACGCGCGTTAAGCGCGTTCGTCTGGCGGGGAGAGGTTCACTCGGCCCCCCTATGATGACGGGAGATTTCCATGGTCTCGAGAATTCTCGCCCCGGCTTTGGCGGCGGCGTTGGTTTTGGGCGCCGCCTCGCTGGCGGCTCGCGCGGATGAGACCGGCACGGTCGGGGGCGGCGTCGCAGGCGCTGTCGCGGGCGCGGCGGTCGGCGGCCCGGTTGGCGCGGTGGTCGGCGGCGTCGGCGGCGCGGCGGTCGGCAATTCGATGACCAACCACCACCACTACTATCGCCGCTACGGCTACCGCTGGCATCACCACTATTACGACTACCACTAGTCGCGGCCGTCCGAACGATAAGCGGATCGCGAGAAGCGAAAGCGGCAAAAACAATCCCTTGCGAAGCTCGCCCTGCGTTATGGATTGTTTCCCCCCGGGTTCCCCCACCCGGGGGTTTTCGCGTCGCGATATCGCCGATTTCGAAGCGCACGGTCGTAGGCTGACCGCGGGTCACAGCCGTTAGACTTGGCGCCCCGTGGGAGGTTCCCATCTCCAACCGGGAGAACGAGCTTTGGATCCGGCAGGCGCCGCCGATCACGCAAGGTTTGCGGAGCGAATCCCGCTCGATCGCATCGATGTCAGCGATCCCGCGCTGTACCAGCAGGATGTCTGGCGTCCCTATTTCCGGCGCCTGCGCCGTGACGCGCCCGTGCATTACTGCCCGGAAAGCCCGGTCGGACCGTACTGGTCCGTGACCAGGCACAAAGATATCATCGACGTCGAGGTCAGGCACAGGGTGTTCTCGTCGAGCTCGACGCTCGGCGGCATCGTCCTGCGCGACCGGACGGGCGACCTCGAACTGCCGATGTTCATTGCGATGGACCCGCCGAAGCACGATGCGCAGCGGAAAGTTGTCCAGCCGATCGTCTCGCCCGAGAATCTCGACAATCTCAAGGATATGATCCGCAGCCGAATCCGGACGACGCTCGACGGCCTGCCGATCGGCGAGCGCTTCGATTGGGTGGATCGGGTTTCGGTCGAGCTGACCGCGCAGATGCTGGCGACGCTGTTCGACTTTCCGTTCGAGGACCGGCGGAAACTGAGCTTCTGGTCCGACGTCTCGATGGCGATTCCCTATGCGGGGACGCTGGTCGAAAGCGAGGAGCAGCGCGAGCAGTATTTTCGCGAGTGCCTCGGCTATTTCATGACCCTGTGGAACGAGCGGGTCAACGCGGAGCCGCGGCCCGACCTGATATCCATGCTCGCGCACGGCGAAGCGACGCGGAATATGAGCCCGCGCGAATTTTTGGGCAACGTCCTGCTGCTGATCGTCGGCGGCAACGACACCACGCGCAATTCGATGAGCGGCGGCGTGCTGTTCCTGAGCCAGAATCCGGAAGAGTTCGCCAAGCTGCGGGCCACGCCCGAGCTGGTCGACTCCATGGTTCCCGAAATCATCCGCTACCAGACCCCGATCTGCTACATGCGTCGCACCGCGCTCGAGGACGCCGAGATCGGCGGCAAAGCCATCCGCAAGGGCGACAAGGTCGCGATGTGGTACATCTCCGGCAATCGCGACGAAGACGCGATCGACGACCCCGAGCGCTTTATCATCGACCGTCCCCGCCCGCGTCAGCACCTGTCGTTCGGCTTCGGCATTCACCGCTGCGTCGGAAAACACCTGGCGGAGATGCAGTTGAAGATTCTGTGGGAGGAAATTTTGCAGCGCGGCTGGTCGATCGAGGTGGTCGGCGAACCGAAGCGGGTCTACTCGTCCTTCATCCACGGCTTCGCGGAATTGCCGGTGCGTATTTCCGCGGGCGCCCCGGCATAAACTGAAGTAACTCGCTTCCCGTCATTGCGAGCGAAGCGAAACAATCCATGCCGTAGGACGCGCAGCGGCGGCATGGATTGTTTCGTCGCTTCGCTCCTCGCAATGACGGCGTTGGACGCTTCATCTCGCCAATACGCATTACCCCCTCCTCCGCCTCATCCCCCCGCCCTTCGGCCGCGCCTCGCCGCCGCCCAGGTTGTGCGGGCCCATGTCCTCGTCGGCCGGCTTGTGCGGCCGATGCGCCGGCATGTTGGCGGCGCGGCCGTACTTGCGCTCGCCGGCGTAAGCGCCGGCGGTCGCCTCGACGTCCGCCTGCCGCGCCAGCGGGTCGTCGCCGACCGCAAGCTCGACCGCCTGCAGCCGCTTGATCTCGTCGCGCAGGCGCGCCGCCTCCTCGAATTCGAGGTTGCCGGCCGCCTCCTTCATCCGCTTTTCCAGGTCGGCGATGGCGCCCTGCAGGTTGTGGCCGACAAGCGCGCCGTCCGCGAGGCCGATGTCGACGGTGACGTGATCGGCCTCCGCGACCGAGCCCAGAATGTCCTGGATGCCGCGCTTGATCGTCGCCGGGGTGATGCCGTTCGCCTCGTTGTAGGCGGTCTGCTTCTCGCGCCGCCGCCGCGTCTCCTCCATCGCCCGCTCCATCGAGCCGGTGATCACGTCGGCGTAGAGGATCACCTTGCCGTCGACGTTGCGCGCGGCGCGGCCGATGGTCTGCACCAGCGAGGTCTCGGAGCGCAGAAACCTTCCTTGTCGGCGTCGAGGATCGCGACCAGCGCGCATTCGGGGATGTCGAGCCCCTCGCGCAAGCAGGTTGATGCCGACCAGCACGTCGAAGGCGCCCGAGGCGCAGATCGCGGATGATCTCGATGCGCTCGATGGTGTCGATGTCGGAATGCATGTAGCGCACCCGCACGCCGTTCTCGTGCAGATATTCGGTCAGGTCCTCGGCCATCCGCTTGGTCAGCACGGTGACCAGCGAGCGATAGCCGCGCTGCGCGACCTCCTTCACCTCGGACAGCAGGTCGTCGACCTGCGCGCGCGCCGGGCGGACCTCGACCGGCGGGTCGATCAGGCCGGTCGGGCGGATCACCTGCTCGACGAAGACGCCGCCGGTCTGCTCCAGCTCCCAATGCCCCGGCGTCGCCGAGACGGAGACGGTCTGCGGCCGCATGGCGTCCCATTCCTCGAAGCGCAGCGGGCGGTTGTCCATGCAGGACGGCAGGCGGAAGCCGTATTCGGCCAGCGTCGCCTTGCGCCGGTAGTCGCCGCGATACATGCCGCCGATCTGCGGGATCGTCACATGGCTCTCGTCGCAGAAGATCAGGGCGTTGTCGGGCAGATACTCGAACAGGGTCGGCGGCGGCTCGCCGGGCCGGCGGCCGGTGAGATAGCGCGAATAGTTCTCGATGCCGGCGCAGGAGCCGGTCGCCTCCAGCATTTCGAGGTCGAAGATGGTGCGCTGCTCGAGCCGCTGCGCTTCGAGCAGCCGGCCCTGCGCGTTCAGCTCGTCGAGCCGGATCTTCAGCTCGTGCTTGATGCCGGCGAGCGACTGCAGCAGCGTCGGGCGCGGCGTGACATAGTGCGAATTGGCGTAGATCTTGACGATATTCGAGGTCGGCGGTCTTCTGGCCGGTCAGCGGGTCGAACTCGGCGATCGCCTCGATCTCGTCGCCGAAGAAGCCGACCCGCCAGGCGCGGTCCTCGTAGTGGGCGGGGAAGATCTCGATCGTGTCGCCGCGCACCCGGAACACGCCGCGGGTGAAGTCGCCGAGCGAGCGCTTGTACTGCAGCGCCACCAGGTCGGCGATCAGCTGGCGCTGGTCGACCTTGTCGCCGAGCTTCAGCGAGAAGGTCATCGCGGTGTAGGTCTCGACCGAGCCGATGCCGTAGATGCACGACACCGAGGCGACGATGATGACGTCGTCGCGCTCCAGCACCGCGCGGGTGGCGGCGTGGCGCATGCGGTCGATCTGCTCGTTGATGTCGGATTCCTTCTCGATATAGGTGTCGGTGCGCGGGACGTAGGCCTCCGGCTGGTAATAGTCGTAGTAGGAGACGAAATACTCGACCGCGTTGTCGGGAAAGAAGCTCTTGAACTCGCCGTAGAGCTGCGCCGCCAGCGTCTTGTTGGGCGCGAGGATCAGCGCCGGCCGCTGGGTCGCCTCGATCACCTTGGCCATGGTGAAGGTCTTGCCCGAGCCGGTGACGCCGAGCAGCACCTGGTCGCGCTCGTTCGCCGCGACGCCCTTGACCAGCTCCTCGATCGCGGCGGGCTGGTCGCCCTTGGGCTCGTAGTCGGCCACGATCCGGAACGCGCGGCCGCCCTCCGACTTGTCCGGCCGCGGCGGCCGGTGCGGCGTCCACGCCGGCCGGTTGCGGATGTTGGGGTCGCCGAGTTCGAGCAGCGCTTTTCAGCGATTCGATGGTGGCGGTCGCGCCGGTGAGGCCGCGCGGATGGCTGTCGGGCGCCGGGCGCCTCGAATTTCGGCTGCGGCATTTCCCCGAAACCGTCGGGCTTCGGCTCGACCAGCGCGGGATTGAGCAGCGCGGCGAGATGCTCGCCGAGCGGCTGCAACTCGGGCCGCGACGCTTTTCCACGCGAGGCTTCGGACGGATTTCTCGCGGGCGGGTTTTTTGGGGGCGGGCATGGGCGGAATATGGGGCGAATTCGGCGGGCGGGGGAAGGGCGGGAGCGGCGGCCGGGCCGAAGGCCAGGGGCCGTGAACGCTTTTGCGGTGGTGAAAGGAACTTTGCATCGCAATCCGGCGCTTAGCTGCGTTACGAGAAGGCGCTGCGCGCCATCTCGACAATAGCAACGCTCTGCAGCAACGCTCTGCGCCGAGGATGATCAGAATGGGTGGTCGAACGGGCTTCCAGTTCAGCCTCGGCCTCGCGCTCGCCGCCGCAGTGGCGGGATGCCAGACCGTAACCAAACCGATCCCGGTGATGTCGATATCGCAGTACGAGGCCCTGCCGCCCAGCCAGAAACCGACGATATTCCGCGATTCCGACCCGCGGCTCGCCTATCCCCGCAACATTCACGAAACCGATGGGCTGAGCCGCAATCCGGACGACTGCGTCCGCTGGGGCTGCGTCGACAACGCCAACCGGTGAAGGGCCCGCGTGACGTGCGACGGCAAGGCGGCGCCGCCTTCGACCACGAGGACGTACTACAATAGGTATACGTATGTTGTGCGGAGCCTCAGGCTTCGGCCGACTCGAAAATGGCGCCGCAAGCCGCTGAAAACGCTCGAAACGGGATTGGGAATGGCGGCCCGGTCCGATCCCGAGGGCCCGGCCTCCGGACCGCGCGGCGCGGCGCACGCGCAAGACGGCGGGAACCCACGCGCCTCTTCGCCGTTAACCCCGGAAGCTGATTGTCGCGGCCGCGCAGACGTCCTTGAGACCGCGCGCCGAAAGCCCGTACAGCGGCGGGCGCGCCATCACCGAAAAAGCGGAGGTGTACGATGATCGATTTCGACCGCCGCTTGAGGTTTGCGGCTCTTGCTTGACGATCGTCAATCGGAAACGGATCCGGCGGGAGGCCGGGATTTGAGCGCGGACCGGCGCGACCGCGAGCCCGAGGCGTTGCGCGAGAAGGAGCAACCCGACAACGAGCGCCTGTCCCCGCAGCCGGACAGGCCCAGGGAGCATGAACCCAAGGAGCGCGAACCGCAGAAGGAGCGGGGTCGTGATCAGCCCGAGCGTGGAGAGGATCAATCGAATCGCGAGGGCAAGCCGTCGGACCGCGACGGAGACAAGAAGGCCGAGAAGCCGCGGCGCCGGGGGCTTTACATCCTGATCGGGGCGGTGGTGCTGGCGATCGGCGTCCCCGCCGGCTACCTCTACTGGGAGAACGGCTCGCATTTCGAAGTCGACCGACGACGCCTTCATCGCCGCGCGCCAGTTTGCTGTCGCGAATAAGGTGGCGGGGTATGTCGTCGCCGTCCCGGTGACCGACAACCAGCACGTCAAGCGGGGCGACGTGATCGCGCGGATCGACGACCGCGATTACCGCGTCGCGCTCGACCAGGCCAACGCCCAGGTCACGGCCGCGCAGGACAACATCGACAATGTCGACGCGCAGATCGCCGTCCAGGAGGCGCAGGTCGGGCAGGCCAACGCGCAGATCGAGTCGGCGCAGGCGGCGCTGGTGTTCGCGCAGGAGCAGGCCGCCCGATATCAGGAATTGGTGAAGACGGGCGCCGGCACGGTTCAGAACGCGCAGCAATACAGTTCCGGCCTCCGCCAGCAGCAGGCGGCCGTTCTGACCGCGAAGGCCTCGCTGGCCGCGGCTCAGCGGCAGGTCGACGCGCTGAAGGCGCAGCGCAAGAGCGCCGAGGCCAATCTCGCTCAGACGATCGCCCAGGACAATCAGGCCGCGCTCAACCTGTCCTACACCATCGTCATCGCCGATCAGCCCGGACGGATCGCCAACCTGACCGCCGCGGTCGGCCAATATGCGACCGTCGGAACGGCGCTCAGCATGTTCGTTCCCGACGACATCTGGGTCACCGCCAACTTCAAGGAGACGCAGCTCGACGCCATGCGGCCGGGGCAGCCGGTCACCATGACGATCGACGCCTACCCCGAGCGCACCATCCGGGGCCATGTCGCGAGCGTCCAGCCCGGGTCGGGCACGGCCTTTTCGTTGCTGCCGGCGGAGAACGCGACCGGGAATTACGTCAAGATCGTCCAGCGCGTGCCGGTGAAGATCGTGATGGACAATACGCCTGAAGACATCACCCTGGGTCCGGGAATGTCGGTCGTGCCAACGGTCCGGACCAATCCCGCGCCCACACTCTATGAAAAGTGGATCAAGGGCCGCCTGCCGGGATGGCTCGGAGGCAAGGGTTGAGCGCAGCAGCCGAAACGCGGGCTCCTCCAGCGGGAGCGGCCGCCGCCGGGCGCGAGTCCGTGGCTGATCGCCATTCTGGTCGCGCTCGCCGCCTTCATGGAGGTGCTCGACACCACCGTCGCCAACGTGGTCTTGCCGTACATCGCCGGCGGGATGGGGGTCAGCACGGACGAGGCCTCGTGGGTGGTGACGACCTATCTGGTCGCCAACGCCGTCAGCCTGACGGCGAGCCCATTCCTCGCCAAGCGCCTTGGTCGCAAGACCTTCTTCCTCGCGTGCCTCGGGCTTTTCACCCTCAGCTCGCTCCTGTGCGCGCAGGCGTGGAACCTGGACGCGCTTCTCCTGTTCCGGATCCTGCAGGGCCTGGCCGGCGGCGGCATGGTGCCGGTCTCGCAGTCCATTCTCGCCGACGCCTTTCCGCCCAACAAGCGCGGGCAGGCCTTTGCGCTGTTCGGCATCGCCGTTGTCGTCGGTCCCGTGGTCGGGCCGACGCTCGGCGGATGGCTTGCCGACAATATCACGTGGCGCTGGTGCTTCCTGATCAACTTTCCCGTGGGACTCGCCACGATGGCGGCGATCGCGGCCGTCCTGCCCGCGGACAAACCGAACGAGGGATCGCGCGGGCGCTTCGACACCATCGGTTTCCTGCTGGTCGCCACATTTCTGGGCGCGCTCGAAGTCGTGCTCGATCGCGGGCTCGAAGACGACTGGTTCGGCTCCAGCTTCATCGTCGCCATGACCGCGGTCACGGTGATCGCCTTTGTGCTGATGATTCCGTGGGAGTTGAGCCGGACCGACCCCATGATCGACATGCGCCTGGTGGGCTCGCGCCAGTTCGGCGCCTCGTTCCTGGTGATGGGGGCGACCGGCGCCATCCTCTATGCGACCACCCAGTTCATGCCGCTGCTGTTGCAGACGGACTTCGGCTACACCGCGACCTGGGCGGGGCTCGCGCTGTCGCCGGGCGGTCTCGTCACCATGGTCATGATGTTCGTGATCGGCAACGTATCCAACAAGATTCAGCCGAAATACCTGATCATGGCCGGTTGCCTGATCATCGCGGCCTCGATGTACGGGCTGACCGACGTGTATGGCGACCTCAACTTCTGGTTCTTCGCCCGCTCGCGCATGTATCTGGGCATCGGATTGCCGCTGATCTTCATTCCGATCATCGCCGCGTCCTACGACGGAATCCCGCCGAACCGAATCGACATGGCCTCGGCCCTGATCAACGCCGCGCGCAACACCGGCGGATCGATCGGCGTTTCGATCGCCTCCAACGTGCTCGCGCATCGCGAGCAATTTCATCAGGCCCGGCTGGTCGAGAACACCATTCCCGCAAGCGTGCAGTATCAGGACGCGCTGCAGCAGGTGACGCGGTATTTCCAGGCGCAAGGGGGAGCGGGGGCTCAGGCGCAGCAGCAGGCTGTGGGCTGGATCGGTCAGGAGGTGGCGCTTCAGGCCTCATACCTGGCGTACATCGGACGTCTTCTGGGTCCTGATGATCCTCGCGCTCCTGGCCGTGCCGCTCGCCTTGACGCTGCGCAAGGTCAAGCTCGGCGGCGCCGCGCCCGCGGCGCATTGAGATCCTCAAAGCGTAACGGCCGCATCTTGCGATGCGGCCGTGAACGCAGTCCGAAATACTCAGATCAGCGCGAGTAGAACTCGATGACGAGGTTCGGCTCCATGTGGGTCGGATAGGGAACCTCGGCCAGGTTCGGAATGCGGGTCATCTTGGCCGTGGCCTTGGCCGGATCGACCTCGATGTAGTCGGGCACCTCGCGCTCGGCGAGCGCCTGGGCCTCGATCACCAGGGCGAGCTGCTTGGAGGCTTCCTTGATCTCGATCAGGTCGCCGACCTTCACCTGATAGGAGGCGATGTTGACCCTTCGGCCGTTCACCTTGATGTGGCCGTGGTTGATGAACTGGCGGGCGGCAAACACGGTCGGCACGAACTTGGCGCGATAGATCACCGCGTCGAGCCGGCGCTCCAGAAGGCCGATCAGATTGGCGCTCGAGTCGCCCTTCATCCGCAGCGCTTCGACGTAGTACTTGTGGAACTGGCGCTCCGAGATATTGCCGTAATAGCCCTTGACCTTCTGCTTGGCCTTGAGCTGGGTGCCGAAGTCGGTGGCCTTGCCCTTGCGGCGCTGGCCATGCTGGCCGGGGCCGTATTCGCGCTTGTTGAACGGACTCCGGGGACGGCCCCAGATATTCTCGCCCATGCGGCGATCGATCTTGTACTTTGCTTCTGCGCGCTTCGTCATCGCGGTTCCTCTGCGACTATAGGTTGGATGAGGAACGCGCCCTCCTCTGCGCCCTTCAAGAGCGCCGACAGGTCCTGGCCGAGCCAGGCCCGTGACCGCGGGTGCGTCAAACGACAATCGCGCCCTCCGGGAAGGAGAGCGCGCTCGCCGCGAGCCTCCTAGGGGATCGATCAGGCCCTGTCAACCAGCCTTTCGCGCTGGCGCCCTCGCGCCCGACTTTGGTGCGCCCGGGACGCTGGTATGCGAATTATGCACATCAATCGATCAAGATCGCTCATAATCGCTCCGATTCAAGCGATATGGGAGATTTATTAGCGCCACTCCGTCGGCGTCGGACAATTTGTCACGCGAAAGTCGCATGGCACAGTGCGCCGCACTGTTGACTTTTGCACCGCAGCAAGATACAAATGTTCATGTCTAAGGGATGAAGCGAGGCGGTCCGAACATTCGGCGCCGTGTTCAGGAGGGCGGTTTAGCAAAAGGGAACCGTCAAATGCTGTTCAATATCGTACGCTTTATGCGTGAACGCCGGACCTACTGGAACGTCGTTCACGAACTGTCCACCTACACCGACCGCGAATTGCACGACATCGGCATCGATCGCGCCGACATCCATGAGATCGCGCGGCTGGCCGCACGGGAAGCCAAGGCGTAAGCGTCGCCAGAAAACCGCCGTCTGGCGGCGGCGCCCTTGGGGCGCCGCCAGACCTCGCCGACGCGGATTTAATCAGGGTCGCAGATTCAATCACGGTCGATTGTAAACGTCCTCGATCCGGACGATGTCGTCCTCTCCCAGATAGCTTCCCGTCTGCACCTCGATCAGTTCGAGGTCGATCTTGCCGGGATTGGTCAGCCGGTGATCGGAGCCGATCGGCAGATAGATCGACTCGTTTTCGTGCACGAGTTGCACGACCCCGTTCAACGTCACCTCGGCGGCCCCGCGCACCACGATCCAGTGCTCGGCGCGATGATAGTGCTTCTGCAGCGACAGCCGGCCGCCTGGCCTCACGACGATCCGCTTGACCTGGTAGCGCGGGCCCCGGTCGATGCTCTGGTAATAGCCCCAGGGGCGGTACATGCGGCGGTGCTGGGTCGCCTCCGGCTCATGCGCCGCTCTTCAGCCGCTCGACCAGCTGCTTGACCTTGTCCGTCTGAGCCTTGTCGGCGACCAGGATCGCGTCGCCGGTCGCCACGACGATCACGTTGTCGAGCCCGATCACGGCGGCCAGATGCTCGTCCGAGCGCACCAGCAGGTTTGTCGAATTCGATCGCCACCGCCCGGCCGCGCAGGCTGTTGCCGTCGGCGTCCTGCGGGCTCAGCCGCCACACCGTCGACCATTGTCCGACGTCCGACCAGCCGACGTCGGCCTCGAGCACCGCCGCGCGGCGCGTTCGCTCCATCACCGCATAGTCGATCGAGGTGCGCTGCGCCTGGGCGAAGGCGTCGCGGTCCAGAACGATAAAGCCGAGATCCTCCTTGGCGAGGGCGACGGCCTCGGCGGTCGCCGCGGCGATCCTGGGCTCGAACCGGTTCAGTTCCTCCAGCATGATGTCGGCGCGGAACACGAAATTGCCGGAATTCCACAGGTAGCCCGCCTCGATGAAGGTCTTTGCGTGCGCCTCGTCCGGCTTCTCGACATACCGTTCGACGCGGCGGACCTTCGGATCCACGGCAAGCGGTTCGCCGGGTTGAATGTACCCGTAGCCGGTCGCCGGATGATCCGGCGTCACGCCGAAGGTGACGATCTCTCCGGCCTCCGCCGCGCCGGCCGCCTGGACGCAAAGCTCGACGAACCGCTTCTCGTTCTGGAACACGTGATCGGCGGCGAGGATCGCCACGATCGCCTTCGGGTCGCGGGTCGCCGCCCATGCCGCCGCCGCGCCGACCGCAGCGGCGCTGTCGCGCCGCTCGGGCTCGAGCAGGACCGTCGCCTCCGCACCCGACCTCCTTGAGTTGCTCGGCGACCCGGAAGCGGTAGTCGAAATTGGTGATCACGACCGGCCGCTCGAACACCTCGGCGTCCCCGACCACGGTGATGATCGACTGGAAGGTCGAGCGATCGCCGATCAGCGGGATGAACTGCTTGGGCAGGCTCTCGCGCGATTCCGGCCAAACCCGGGTGCCCGACCCGCCGCACATGATCACAGGAAGAATTTTGGCCATTGCCTGCTCTTTGGACTTTGTTCCGGTTCATGTCGTCGTGACGCTTGGAAACGTTCCCGCTGGAAAACGCGCGTCTGACAACCGACGGGCTTCTACTCCTTCCTGGCGGAGGACGCATCCTCGTCCGCCGGACCGAACAGCGCCATGCCCAGACCCGCCGCCGCCAGAGCGGCCGCAAACGCGCCGAAGGCCACGGGAAGGGAAAGCGCCTGTGCGATCGCGCCGGTCGCCAGGGGCGCGGGCAGGCGGGTTAGCGTGCTGAACAGCGAGGCTGACGAGAGGCCGACCGCGGGTCGGCCGGGTGTCTGCCGCGCAGCGAAAGCGAAGCTGCATGGCACGATTGAGCCGGTGCCGATGCCGATCAAGGCGAAGCCGGCGACGCTGACCGGGAAGCCGGCGTTGGCCGCTGTCAGCGCGAACCCGAGCGCCGCCAGTCCGAAAGAGGCGACGATGATGCGCCGGTCACTGATCCACAGCCGAATGAAGTCGGCGTTAAAGCGCAGGGTCGCCTGGCAGAGCGCGAAGAAGCCCGCGCCGAGCCCGGCGATCGCGGCGAGCCTCGGCGCCTCGTCCCGCAGCAGAAGCGACGACCACACCAGCGCCGCTGTTTCCGCGGCGATCGACACGCCGATTACGAGGCCGAGCGCGATCAGCGCTGGCGTAAGGGAAAGCCCGCGCGCGACCTTGCGCGTGGTCCTCGGCGCGGGCGGCGCCGGGTCCCCGCGCGCGGCGCCGTCATAGGCGAGCCCGGCCGAGATCAGGCCGCCGGCGGCGAGCAGTCCTGCAGCCCAGGGCGCGGCGCTGGCCAGGATCAGGCTTCCCAGCACCGCGCCGATGGCGATCCCGCTCGACGCCGCCGCGTGCAGCCGCGCCAGAATCGGCTTGCCTGCCCGGCGCTCGATCCGCGCTCCTTCCGCGTTCATGGTCACATCGACCAGTCCGCCGAGAAAGCCCGAAAGGACGAGGAAGCCGGCGACAGCGGCGCCGCTCCAGGCTTCGAGGACGCCGCAGAGCGCGGCGCCGAACAGACACGCGCTGACAACGAGCACGCGCCTCGGGCCAAAGCGGTGGGCGAGGGTCCCGCCGGCCGTCATGGCCACGAGATAGGCGCCGGTGTAGGCGGTCAGGACCATGCCGAACGCCGCTGGATCGACGCCCGCTCGGGTCAGGATCGCGCCCGAGGCCCCGCCCCACAGGCCAACGCCGAGGCCGAGCGCGAAGAAGACCCCGGCCACGGCGGCGTGGACGCCCATAAGCTTTCTCCTTTTGAGGACTTCAGCCGACGGCGGATTTAGAAGTCGGTCGGCGCGCCGCCCTCGGCCTTGCGGCGCGCAACAAAGGCGTCGAGGGCCTCGCGCCGTTCCGGCTCGAACGGCGGGGGCTGATAAGCCGCCAGTCGTTCGGCGACGATCCGCTCGGCGGCGTCGGCGGCGGTCGGCGACCCCGCTTCGCGCCAGGTTTCGTAATTGCGCCAATCCGAGATCATCGGCGCGAAGAAGGCGGTTCGATAGCGCGACTGGGTGTGCTCCGCGCCGAAGAAATGTCCGCCCGGACCGACTTCCCGCATGGCGTCGAGCGCAAGCTCGGCGTCGCCGACGCGCATGGGTTCGAGGAATTTCGAGACCATCGCGAGCAGGTCCGCATCGAGCGCCATCTTCTCGAACGACGCCTGCAAGCCGCCTTCCATCCAGCCCGTCCCATGCATCAGCATGTTGACTCCGCCCATGATCGCGCCCCACAGCGAAAAAACGCTCTCGTAGGCCGCCTGGGCGTCGAGCGAATTGGCGGCGTTCGCGTTCGAGGACCGATAGGGCAGGGCGAGCCGGCGCGCGAGCTGTCCGCCGACGATCGCGGTCTTCATGTACTCCGGGGTGCCGAACGCGGGCGCGCCGGATTTCATGTCGACGTTGGAGGTGAAGCCGCCATAGACGAAGGGCGAGCCCGGCCGCACGATCTGCGCCAGTGCGAGACCCGCCAGCGCCTCGGCGTGCTGCTGGGCGAGCGCGCCTGCGAGCGTCACCGGCGCCATCGCGCCGGCGAGCGTGAACGGCGTCAGCACGACGACCTGATTGCGCCGCGCCATCTGGATGATCCCCTCGATCATCGGCGTATCGAGCCGCAGCGGCGAGGACGAGTTGATCACCGTGAACAGCGACGGCTCGCGGTCGAGCGTTTCGTCGTCGATCCCGCGCGCGATCTTGATCATCTCGATCGCGTCGAGGTTGCGCTCGCGTCCAAGACTGTAAGCGTGGATCGGCTTGTCCGACAGCGTCAGCATGTCGCTGAGCGCGTCGAGATGGCGCACGGAGGCATGCACGTCGACCGGCTCGACCGGGTAGCCGCCCCAGAAATGGACCGAATCGAAGCTGTGCCCGAGCCGCAAGAAATTACGATAGTCGGCGATCGTTCCGGGCCTCCGACCGCCAGCGCGGTCGAAGGCGTTGGGCGCGCTGGCTACCGAACCGAAGGCGACATTTCGTCCGCCGATCCTGAGATGGCGATCCGGGTTTCGCGCGTGCAACGTGAACTCGCGAGGCGCAAGGCCGATGTGGGCCTCGACCAGCGCCGGATCGAAGCGCACCCGGTTCGACTTGGGGTCAACGTCGGCGCCGGCGTCCTTCAGCATCGCTCGCGCGCCGTCGTGCAGGAAATCGATCCCGATCTCCTTCAGCACCGTCAGCGCGGCTCTGATGAATGGATTCCAGTTCGTCCCTCGATACGAGGTCGAGAGGCGGGAAGGGCGCCACGGGCTGGGCGGTCGGAGCGGAAGCCGCAGAGGTCGTCCCGCGTTCGGCGCCGCGGCGGCGGCGGCGGCCGGAGTCCTGCGGCGGGTCTTCAGCGGACATGCTAGCTTCCCCGGGGTAAGGATCGTGGGCTGCGATACGACGTTAAGCGTAACGGCGGCGTACGCGCTGGCCTCGCGCGAAAATGGCATCGGAACATGCCAATGTGAACCGACTATTTCGCCGCCCTGAGCTTCGCCGGTTCGCTCGGCGTCGGGTCCGGCTCTGTGGTCCGACCAGATGCGAACCGCGCGATCAGCCACGACCGGAACAGCGCGACCGCCTCGTTGCTCAAATCCTCGGGATGGGTCGTAAGGTAATAGCCGTATCCCTCGTCGAGCCACACATCGAACGGCTGCACAAGCCGCCCGGCCTTGATCTCCTCGTGAAACAGCCGTGGATCGATGAGCGCCACGCCGTCGCCGCTCATCGCATATTGCGCGGCGAGCTGCTGGGTGTCGAACACCAGGCCGCGATCGACAGCGAGGTCCGGCCGTCCGATCGAGCGCACGAACATCTCCCAGAAGAAGTGTCGCGGCCGTCCATCGATCTTGATGTGCAGAAGATCGCTGCCGGCGATGAGCCGCGCCGGGTCGGTGATGTCGACCGTTTCCAGGAGCTTCGGGCTGCACATCGGCGTCGCGCGCACCATCCACAAGAGATCGTGGATCGCGTCCGTGACGCGCGGCTCGGAGTAGACGATGGCGATGTCCACGTCGCCGTCGACCTCGGGGCCGGTGCTGGGCTTCGACACGATCTCGAGCGAAATCCCCGCGTTCTCGGAGCGGAAGTCGCGCAGGATCGGGATCGCCAGGCGATGGGCGAACGACGTCGGCAGGGCGACCTTCAACACCCGCTTCGGCCGTCCCTTCTCCTTGATGACCTCGCCGAGCGCCTGGTCGATGCGGTCGAACGACTTCGTCACCACCGGCAGGATGTGCCGCCCCGCTTCGGTGAGGACGAGCTGCTGCGGCCGCCGTTCGAACAGGGACACGCCGAGGAAGTTCTCGAGGACGATCACATGACGGCTGACCGCGCTCTGCGCCACCGTCAGGCTATTGGCCGCCGCGGTGAAGCTCAGGTGCTGCCCTGCCGCCTCGAAGGCTCTGAGCGCGTTCAGCGGCAACCATTTGCGATCCATCCGTCCTCCCCGCGCCGCGCTCGTTCAGGACATCGCTGAAAGCCTTGGCCTTGTGGGCGCGATGAAGCAATTTTCTTAACCCATCACGCGGCGGTCCCACAATACGCCCAAGTCCGCCAACTGCGTAGGACGAACGCAGGATCAAGACTGCACACAGGAATCTTCGGGCGTCACGCGTGCGCGCGGAACAGCGCTACCGATAGCTGGTCCAGATCGTCTTGAAGTCCATGTACTTGTCGATGGCGTGCGGAGAGCGGTCGCGACCGAAGCCGGACTGCTTGAAGCCGCCGAAGGGCGTCGCGAGCGAGGAGCGGTCGTAGGTGTTGACCCAGACGGTGCCGGCGCGGATGGCGCGCGTGAGCCGATGCGCGACGCCCATGTCGCGCGTCCACACCGCGGCGGCGAGGCCATAGATCGTGTCATTGGCGAGCCGCACCGCCTCGGCCTCGGTGTCGAAGGGAATGACCACGACGACCGGGCCGAAGATCTCCTCCTGCGCGATCCGCATGCTGTTGGCGGCCTCGTCGAGGATCGTCGGCTCGACATAAAACCCGCCGGTCTCCACGAGCGCCCGGCCGCCGCCGTGCGCGATCCGCGCGCCTTCCTGGACTCCGAGCTCGATGTAATCGAGCGCGCGCTGCATCTGCCGCTCCTCGACCATCGCGCCGAGCTGGGCTGCCGGATCGAACGGATGGCCGAGCGGAATCTGCGCCCGCTGCACGGCGGCGATCTTCTCGACCAGCTTGGCGCGAATCGAGGCGTGCGCCAGCACCCGCGAGCCCGCGTGGCAGGTCTCGCCCTGATTGTAATAGATGCCCCAGGCGATCGCTTCCGCCGCGGCGTCGAGATCGGCGTCGGGCATGACCACATGCGGCGACTTGCCGCCGCATTCGAGCGCGACCCGCTTCATGTTGCTCTGGCCGGCGTAGACCATCATCAGCTTGCCGACCTCGGTCGAGCCGGTGAAGGCGATCATGTCGACGTCCGGGTGAAGCGCGAGCGGCTTGCCCGCCTTCTCGCCAAGCCCCGGCACGACGTTGAGGACGCCGTCGGGCAGGCCCGCTTGCTTCGCAAGCCGCCCGAGGACGAGCGAGGCGAGCGGAGACTGCTCGGCCGGCTTCAGGATCACCGAGTTTCCCGCCACGAGCGCCGGCCCGAGCTTCCAGGCCGCGATGATCAGCGGGTAGTTCCACGGCACGATCGCCCCGACGACGCCGAGCGGCTCCTTGCGCACCATCGCGACGTCGTTCGCGCCGACCGGCGCGACCTCGTCGTAGAGCTTGTCGGCAAGCTCGGCGTAGTACTGGATGCCGTTGGCGCAGAAGGGGACGTCCACCGCAAGGCTATTGGCGATCACCTTGCCGACGTCGAGCGTCTCGAGCAGCGCCAGCTCCTCGACGGCGTCTCGGATCAGCTCGGAGAAGCGCAGCAGCACCTTCTTCTTATGCTGCGGATCGGCGTCGCGCCACACGCCGCTCTCGAACGCGGCGCGCGCCGCCCTGACCGCTCGGTCGACGTCGGCCTCGCCGCAATCGGCGACATGGGCGAAGACTTTTCCGTCGATCGGCGAAATCCTGGCGAAAGCGGCGCCGTCCGCGGCGGGGACATAGGCGCCGTCGATGAAGGCTCGGCCCTCGATCCTGAGCGCGGCCGCGCGGGCTGCCCAGCCTTCGCGGGTAACAGGACGGTCGAGCATGAAGAGCGAACCTCCGCGTTGGGCCTGCAAGAGCGTGGACCATGGCTGCGGAAGCGATCGGAAAGAAACAGGCTTTTTCCGATAACGGGATGCCCGGCAGGCATGAGACGCCGCCAGTAGCCCCATTTCGACCGTGAAGGCGTGAATAAGTCCTGTCGCCCTTCATCTCTCGCGAGAGCGTGCATCTCTCTGGCGAGAGCGTGGGCGCAGAGAACCTCGACGGCGGTTCCGTCGTAGGACCGGCATGCCGGCAGAACGTCCGAGCCCACACCGGAGAAGCGGATTTTGACTGCGCTCGCTCTCGAGACAACCGCGCCGCGCCGCTACACGCGGATCGCGATCGGACTTCATTGGCTGGTGGCGGTCCTGATCTTCGCCAATACGGCATTGGCGCTGAGCGTCAATTCTTGGCCCGACGACTGGGTCCGGCCGGTGATCGACATGCACAAGTCGATCGGGATCACGGTTCTTGGGTTGGTCATCCTGCGCATCCTCTGGCGGCTCGGCCATCCCCCGCCGCCGCTGCCCGAGACCTATCGCCCATGGGAGCGCACCGTCTCGCACGCGGCGCACGGGCTGCTCTACCTCCTCATTCTCGCGCTGCCGCTCTCCGGCTGGATGCACGATTCGGCCTGGAAGGAGGCGGCCACGCATCCGATGCGGCTGTTCGGGCTCATGCCGTGGCCGCGGATCGGCTTCATCGAGACGCTCGAGCCGGCGTTGAAGGAACGGATGCACAGCGTCCTCTTCTCGGTGCACGTCGCCATCGCCTGGGCGCTCTACGCGCTGCTGGCGCTGCATGTCGCCGGCGCGCTCAAGCACGAGTTTTTCGACCGCGAGCGCGAAATCGCGCGGATGTGGCCGGCATCGAAGGCGGACGGGGAACGGCAATGACGACGGCGGACCTCGACGCCCAACTCAAATCGCGCCCGGCGGCCCCGGCGCCGGCCTCCTCGGCCGAGAGTGCGAGCCTGGCGTTGTCCTTTCGGCAACGCTCTCCCCGGCTCAACCCCAAACCGGCGACGTTCGCGGGCGTCGCGCTCTACGCCGCGATCGTGGCGCTGTGGCTCGCCGCCATGGTCAAGGCCCTGTTCGGCAATGGCCTCGTCGCCTGGTCGGTCGGCGTGGTCTATATCGCCTACGACGTCGTCCTGCTCGCATTCGTCGCTTGGCACGCGCGCGCGATCTGGCGCGAGGAGGCGCGCACGCCCGACGCGACGACGCGGCGGCCGTCCCTTGGCGTCATCATCGCCGCCTATAACGAAGCGCCTGCGCTCGCGGCGACGATCGACGCGCTCATCAACCAGACCGACCCGCCGGACGCCATTTGGCTCGCCGACGACGGATCGCACGACGGCAGCGACGCGGTTCTCGCCGAACGCTACGGCCTCGCGCCTCCTGCTCGCGGAAGTCTGAGCCCGCCGAGCCCCGTCGCGCCGATGCTCAGATGGTTGAGACTCGAGCATCGTGGCAAGGCGCATGCGCTGAACGCTGCGCTCGTTCACGCCGATACCGACGTGGCGCTCACGGTGGACGCCGATACGCTGCTCGAACCGGACGCGATCGCCGCGGTGCGCCGCGCTTTCGCCGAGGATCAAAACCTCGTGGTCGGCGGCGGCGTGCTCAAGCCGCGTTGCGCGGTCGGCGGCCTCGCTTTTGTCTTGCAGGAATTCCAGACTTACGAATACGTCCGCAACTTTCTCGGGCGTCACGCCTGGTCGCGGCTCGAAAGCCTGCTGCTGATCTCCGGCGCTTTCGCGGCGTTCCGCCGCGAAGCGGTGGTCGAGGTCGGCGGCTTCGATCCGGAATGCTGGGTCGAGGACTACGAACTGATTCATCGCCTCCACCGCTACGCAGCCGATCACGGCCTCGCATGGCGCGTCCGCATCCTCGGCGACGCGGTCGCGAGCACCGACGCTCCGGCGCGCCTCGTCCCGTTCCTGCGGCAACGCCGCCGCTGGTTCGGCGGCTTCCTGCAGACCCAGTGGTGGAACCGCGACATGATGGGCGCGCCGCGCTTCGGCGCCCTCGGCCTCGCCATGATGCCGGTCAAGGCGCTCGACACGCTGCAGCCGATCTATGGCTTGACCGCGTTCGCGCTGCTGGTCGCGTTCCTGCTCGCGGGCCGCGGCGGCGCGTTTCTCCCGGCCTTGGGATTGACGATCGCCATGGTCGGCCTCCAGGTCGCGAACCTGGCGTTTCTGCTTGCCGCCTACCGTCGCTGGACAGGCGGCCGGGCCTCGCCAAGCTTTTCACGCGCGCTTCTCTGCCTCGCGCTCGAACCCTTCACGTTCCAGGTCCTGCGCCATCTCGGGGCGGCGTGGGGCTGGGTCGCGGCGCTGAGCGGCGCGGCCGTCTGGGAGCGCTCCGCTCGCCCCGGGCTTCGCTCGCCTGCCGGGCAGGAGGATTAGCGCCCACAGTGCGGCGGACACGCGACGCGCTTTGGCGGGACGCGCGAGGGCGGAGCTCTCACAGAGTCGACCGCTCGATCGCCCGTTCCGCTTCGTCGACCGATTCGGGCCGGCCGACGTGGAGCCAGAGGCCGTCGAGGCGGACGCCGTAGAGGCGGCCTGCGGCGGCGGCGGCGTAGAAAAAGGGGGCGAGGCGGAAGATGTCCTCCGGGACGTCGGCGAACAGTTCCGGCTTGAGAATCCCGACGCCGGTGTAGACGAACGGCGCGACATGGCGATCGACGCGCCGCTCGAGCCGACCCTCCCGGGTCATGGTGAAGTCGCCCGTCCAGTCGACCCCGACCGCGCCCGCGCTCGCGGCCACCAGCAGCGCGATGTCCATCGCCTCCCGATCGAACGCCTGGGCGAGCCGGGCGATGTTCGAGCGCGGTCCCTCGATCCAGAAGGCGTCGGTGTTGCAGATGAGGAATGGCTCGCGCCCGATCCACTTGAGCGCGCGCTTGATCCCGCCTCCCTGGTCGAGCAGCCGTCCGCGCTCGTCGGAAATGACGATGCGCGGACGCTCGCGACGCCTGAGGTGGGCTTCGATCTGATCGGCGAGCCAGTGGACGTTGACGATCGCCGTCTCGACGCCGTTCTCGGCCAGCCGGTCGAGGCAATGGTCGATCAACGTGCGGCCGCGGACCTTCACCAAGGGCTTCGGCAGCGTGTCGGTGACGGGTCGCATGCGCTGGCCGAGACCCGCGGCGAAAACCATGGCCGTTTTGGGAATCGGCGCGCTCATGTCGATTGGTTCCTGGACGCTTAAGGCTCGGGCGGCTCTGGCGCCGGCTCCGGTTCGGGGCCGAGCGCGCGCGGCAGGTGGGTCTGATACCAGAGCGCCAGCGGCCGAAGCAAAGGATGGGCGAGGTTGCGCCTCAGATAGCGCTCGATGCGCGGCAGGTGCTTGAGGTACTGCGGCTTGCCGTCGCGCTTGTCGAGACGAGCAAAGATGCCGAGGATTTTTGTCGCGCGCTGCGCGGCCATGGCGGCGTAGGACGCGGCGAAGCGCTCGGCGTCGAAGTCGGGCCGCGCGGCCGCGCGCCGGCGGACATAGAGCGCCATGAACCGCATTTCGAGGTCGTCCGCCACATCGATTCGGGCGTCCTGCAGGAGCGAGGCGAGATCGTAGGCCGGCGGCCCGATCACCGCGTCCTGGAAGTCGATCAGCCCGATCCGGGCTGTTCCCTCCCGGCCGGCGAGCCAGTGCAGGTTCGGCGAGTGGAAGTCCCGCAGCGTCCAGGTCGTGGGCTCCGCGAGGATCGGTCCAAGAATCTCGCGCCAGACGCCGAGAAACTGCATCCGGGCGCCGGAAGGCACGGCCGCCCGCGCGATCGCCGCGCCGTACCAGTCGATGATCAGCTCGACCTCGATCAGCATCGCCTCGATGTCGTAGGTCGGCAGGCGGTAGAGGTCGTCGGCGAAGGGAATCGCATCGGGCAGGTCGCGGCCATGCAGATCGGCGATCAGCGCGACCGCTTCGGCGTAGCGGGCCGGGTTCGGCTGGCCGTCCTCGACCACGGTCTCGTCGCCGAAATCCTCGATCAGCGCCAGCCCGTCCTCGACGCTGGCGGCGAAGACCCGCGGGCTCGAAAGCCCAAGACCCCGCAGACCCTCGGCCATGGCGAGAAAGGCGCGGATGTCGGGCGAGAGCTTGGCGATCGCCGCATAGGGCTTGCCGAAGCGGATGATCGGTCCTTCGGGCCGCGGCGGCGCCACCATCAGGATCGCGGTCGACCCATCCGATTTGGTCAGGCGCTCGTACAGGCGCACCGAGGCGTCGCCCTGCACGAACTCGCGCCGCGCCTCGGTCCATCCGGCCGCGTGAAGGAGCGTGCCCACGCTCAGCGCGCGGGCGAGCCGCCGGCCCATTCTCGCCGCGGCCGCGCATCTCCAGCAGGCGGAAGTCGGGACCGCGGCCGGCGTCGAAGCGGATCACGACCTCGAGCCGGTCGGCGGGCAGCGCCTCGGGGATTCGCTCCGGCCATTCGACCAGGGCGACCGCGTCCGAGATCGCCTCGTCCCAGCCGAGGTTTTCGAGCTCCATGGCGTTGCGCAGGCGATAGAAGTCCGCGTGGACCACCGGCGCGCGGGGGGCGTCGTAGACCTGCATCAACGTAAAGGTCGGGCTCGGCGCCTCAAGCCGAGGCTCCTCGGTCAGCGCGCGGATCAGGCCGCGGGCGAACAGCGTCTTGCCCGCGCCGAGATCGCCGGTGAGCGCGACGAAGTCCCCGGGCTCGAGCCACGCGGCCTGCGCGGCGGCGAGCGCCAGCGTCGAGGCCTCGTCCGCCGCTTCGAAGCGCCAGACCTTCGGCTCCTTGTCGTTCAGCGGAGAAACGGGCATCGGCTTCGCGTGTAATGGGATCGGTTCATGCGTAGGTTCTACCGCGCCATCTTCGGCTTCGTCATCGCGGCGGGCCGGGCGTCTTCGGAGCCGGTCCCGGCCGCGGCCGGCTCAACGGGAAAAATGCAGGTTATGGTGGTCCCCTCGCCTGGCGCGGTGTCGATCAGTACGCGCCCGCCGTGAAGTTCGACCATCGCCTTGACGATCGAGAGGCCGAGCCCGGGTCCGCGATGCCGCGAGCCGTTGGGGAAGGTTTCGAACCGATCGAACACCCGGTCGATCATCTCGGGCGGGATGCCGCGGCCTCGATCGCTCACCTTGAAGACGATTTCGTCCATGCGCCGCATCGCCGCCAGCGTCACGGTCTGGCCGGACTCCGAATAATTGATGGCGTTCGACAAGAGGTTGAACAGCACCTGGCGGACGCGCCGGCCGTCGGCGGTGAAGGCGCCGACGCCGTCGGTGATCACCATGCGAAGCTCGATCGACGCCTCGTCCAGCCGGTCCTGCACCCCGGCGGCGGCGGCCCGCATCGCCTCGGCGACGTCGACCGGCTCGAGCCGCAACTCCAGCGCGCCCGGCGTCGATCGAAGCGAGATCGAGGATGTCGTCGATGATCGCCAGCAGCGCGTGTGAGGAGTTGGTGATGAAGCCCGCGTATTCGAGCTGCTTGGGGTTCAGCGGCCCGACCCCGCCGGCCGCGAGCAGCTGGGTGAAGCCGATGATGTTGGTGAGCGGCGTGCGCAGCTCGTAGGACACGTGGTTGACGAAGTCGTTGCGCAGCTTTTCGGCCGCCACCAGCGCTTCATTACGGTCGGTCAGCGCGCGCTCGACGTTGGCGCTCGCCGTCACGTCGAGGAAGGTGAGCAGCGTCGCGCCGTCCGGGCAGCGGCAGGGCGGCGCAATCGAGCGTGAGTTCGTCCGTGCGTTCGATCCGGATCGCGAGGATCTCGCGATGATCGTGGAGGCCGACCACCATGCCCCGGAGCCCGTCCCAGAGCGCGGGCTCGCGACAGAGCGCCCGGCAGCCTTCCGCGATCGCGTCGATATGGGGATGGTCGCTGAGCAGCGTCGGATCGAGGCCCCACATGGCCGCGAACACCGGATTGAACAGTTTCATCCGCCCGTCGGCGCCGAAGACCGCCACGCCTTCCTTGAGCGCGTCCAGCGTCTCGCCCTGCACGTGGGTCAGCGCGGTCACCTGCGAGGCGAGCGCGTAGCTTTGCGTGGCGTCGTCGTAGAGATAGGTCACGCCGCCCTTCGGGTTGGGGCTGGTGACGACGCGCAGCGCCCGTCCGTCTGGCAGGTACCAGACCGTCTCGCTCGACTCGATCGCCTGGTAGGCCTCCATCAGCTGGGCCTTCCAGGCGCGGAAGTCCGCCTGCTCCGGCAGCTGGCGCTTGGTCCGAAGCCGGTCGAGGACCTCGCCGTCGGTCGGATGCGTGTCGAGGAATGCGGGCTCGAGCGACCACATCTGGCTGTAGGCGGCGTTATAGAAGGTGAGCCGCTTCGACTTGTCGAAGATCGCCACCGCCGTCGACAGGCGGTCGATCATGCGGGAATAGTCGTCTTCGTTGCGCTCCATCTCGGCTTTCAGCGCCGCGGCCTCGGAGACGTCGTAGGCGACGCCGGCCGATCCGAACGGCGTCCGCACCTCGGCGGCCTCGAAGGTCCGCCGCTCGCCCCCGACCACCGCGCCGGCGCGACGCTTCCAGACGCCGGTCTCGCGCAGCGCCGCCGCCGCCTCCCGGCGCAAGCCGGGATCGAACAGCTCGGCGGACTGATCGACGGCCGCGTTCTCGTCGGCGGCCTCGACCGCCCGCGCATAAGCCGCGTTGCACCAGACCATCCGCCCGTCGTCCTTTCGGCTCCATGCGAGGATCGCAGCCTGCTCGTGCAGCGAGACGCGCGGCTTTCACGCTCGCCTCCGCCTCGGCGAGCTTCTCGCGCATCCGGGTCGCCTCCAGCCGGTCGCCGGACACCTCGCGAATGCGCACCACCGCGCTGCCCGAAACCGGACGGCCGACGATCTCGAGGTGGCGTCCGCGCTGGCTCACGGCGGGCAGGCAGAACGCCTCGCCGCGGCCTAGCAGTCGCGTCGACCGCCTCCTCGGCCCTCGCCGCCTCTTCCGGCTCCAGCCATGCGGCGAAACTGAGAACGCGGCGCGACGCGGGCGCGTCGGCGACGACGCTGAAATCCCCCTCGATCGACGGCTCGGCGTCCGGCCGGTCCCATGCGATGACGATCTGCGGGCTCGCTGCGAACGATCAGCGCCGCGCGGTCGACCCGGACGGACGCGTTCGCAAGCTCCGCCTCCATGTCGCTCACGCGTCGCGCCCAGGCGCGGCGGGCAGCGAGATGCAAGAGCGCCGCGCCCGCAAAGACGATGAACACGATGGCGAAGCCGATGACGGCAAGGGGGCTCGGGGCCAGGCCAGCCGGCGGCGGCCGGCGCATCGAGGCCGCGAAGCGCTTCGTCGGCGCGAGCGCCGAATGCGATCAGGAGCGAGAGCGGCGCCGCGGCGGCGACGGGCGCCCGGCGGGCGCTTTGCAAGCGCCCCCCAGGTCCGGCGAAGACTCCACCGCTGAACCCCCGCAACGACAAGCCTCCTCGAGAGCCCGGGAGCGCGAGCGCCGTCCGGCCGTCGCGCCGACCGGCTCCCTCCGCCAGGAAGGTCCGAATCAGCTCCGGAACAGGCTTACGAAATGTTCGCCCCAAAGTCGTTAACCACGATCCTGGCCGACGCCCGGCGAAAAGGCGGCGAAATTCAATATATTGTGTAGCCAGGAAAGTTGATCGCAATATCTATGACGGCATCGGCGAACGGCAGGACGCCGCTCGATCGAGTTGGTAAAAAAAGATTTGCGCCGTCTCGCCTCAGCGAACGAGCCCGAGAATGTCCTTGACCGCGTCCATGTTCGGCCGCGCGATGGCGCGGGCCTTTTCCGCTCCGTCGGCGAGCACGGTGTCGACGTAACCGGGATCGGCTGCAAGCCGCAGGATCTCGGCCCGGATCGGGGCGAGTTTCTCGATCGTCACGTCGGCGAGCGCCGTCTTGAAGGCCGAGAACGGACTGCCGCCGAATTCGTGCACGATATCCGCCTTGGAGCGGTCGGTCAGCGCGGCGAAAATGCCGACGAGGTTTTCCGCCTCGGGGCGGCCGGCGAGTCCGTCGAGGTGCCCGGGCAGCGGCTCCGGATCGGTCTTGGCCTTGCGGATCTTCTGCGCGATCGCGTCGGCATCGTCGGTCAGCGCGATGTAGGAGTTTTCCGACGTGTCCGATTTCGACATCTTCTTGGCGCCGTCGCGCAGGCTCATCACGCGGGTCGCAGGACCCTGAATCAGCGGTTCGGGCAGCGGAAAGAACGCGTCGCCGTGCCCGTTGGCCGCGATCGATTCGGAAAAGTCGTTGTTGAACTTCTGGGCGATGTCGCGCGCAAGCTCGAGGTGCTGCTTCTGGTCGTCGCCGACCGGAACATGAGTCGCGCGATAGATCAGGATGTCCGCGGCCATCAGCACCGGATAGTTGAACAGGCCGACCGACGCATTCTCGCGGCCCTTGCCGGCTTTTTCCTTGAATTGCGTCATCCGTTCCAGCCAGCCCATGCGCGCCACGCAATCGAGCGCCCACGCAAGCTCGGCGTGCTCGGCGATCCGGCTCTGGTTGAAGACCACGTTGACTTTCGGGTCGATGCCGCAAGCGAGAAACGCCGCCGTCACTTCGCGCGTCGTGCGGGCGAGCTGGGCCGGCTCATGGGGCAGGGTCATCGCATGCAGGTCGACCACGCAATAAATGCAGGGCCGCGTCTCCTGCAGCGCCACGAAGCGCTTGATCGCCCCGAGATAGTTGCCGAGGTGGAGATTGCCGGTCGGCTGAACGCCGGAAAAAACCAGCTCAGGGAAGGTCGCCATCGTTTTCGCTTCGGGTCCGTGGTGTTTTGTGAGGGCGGCCTTATCGCAACGCCGCCAAGGCGGCGCAAGGGGCGCCGCCGTCGCGTGGCGGCGTCTCAGGCCTCGCCGAAGGTCAGGTCGACCATGATCTCGCCGGCGAGCCGCTCGAGCGCCTTGCGCAAATCGTCGAGGGGGAGCTTTTCCGGAATGGTCAGTCGAACGTGGGCGCGGAACATCTCGACGCCGGTGAAGGCGGCGCTTTCAAGCTCGCTCTCGAATTCCACGATATTGACCCCGAGCGCGTTCAGAACCTGGGTCACGTCGCGCACGATTCCCGGCCGCTCGTTGCCGAGAATGTCGAGCGTGACGATTGGCGCCGTATGCGCGGCGTCGTCGTGCGCCCCGCGTTCGATCGTCAGGTTCAGCCCCGCTTGCGCGAGGCCGCGCAGGGCGTGTTCGAGCGCCGAGGCGTTCATTTCGGGAACATTCGCGCGCACGACGCCGGCGAACTTGCCGGCGAGCCTGACGGAGCGGCTCTCGAGCCAGCTTCCTCCGGACGCGGCGATCTTCTCCGCCACCGCGTTGATAAGTCCTGGCCTGTCGTCGCCGACGTAGGTGAGAACGAGCGGGATCATGAGCGGAACTCCTGGAAGGGGCGCCGCCTCTCATACTCGGTCATCGCGCGGCCGCAAATGCGAGAAGTGGTCCGAGAGCCCTACTCCTGACGAAGTCCTGGCGCCTTGGCATAGCCAAGCAGGCGCGCCGCCAGTCCTTCCGGGTTCGACAGCGCGACAAGGTGACCGCCCGGTATCGTCTCGATTTCTATCCCCAACCGCTCGCGGGCGATACGCCGCTGGAATTCGACGGGGAAAAAACGATCGTCTCCGCCGGCCACAATGTGCATGGGGATGTCCGGCCAGCGCTCGAATCGACACGGCTCGCCAAACACGGCGCCGGACTCCTCGCGCGGCTGCGGGCTCGTGCGGAGAATGTCGGGCGGAACGTCATGGAGGAAATAGGTCGTCAGATCGAATTCCCTGGCGTACCCGGCACGATCGGCAGCGGCTTCGCGCGCTTCGGTCGCTCCTGTGGCGCCCCACCATGCGCCGGCCGTTTCGCCGGGCTCGGGGATCATCGCGTTGACGAAGACGAGCATTCGCACGGGCGAGCGCGCGCAAACCAGCGGCGCCGTGAAACCGCCAAGCGACTGGGCGACCAATACCGCGTCGCTTCGACCCGCAAGCGCGCTGGTGACGATATCCGCGTAGGTCTCGAGACCGGCGCGGTCATCCTCGCCCGGCAGATCGACCGCGACGACCTCGTGCGCGTTCGCGCGCAGGAGCGGCGCCACGCGATGCCAATACCAGGCCATGCCGCCTGCGCCGGGAATCAGAACGAACGAAGCCATCTCGGTCCTCCTCGAGCGCCGCGGAAACCGTCCTCGACTTCGCCGCTCGTCCGCTGATCAGGCCGCAGCGCTACAAAATGAACCGGCTTAGATCCGCATTCCCGGCGAGATCGCCGACGGTGCGCTCGATAAACGCGGCGTCGATCTGTACGGTTTCGCCGGAGCGGTCGGCGGCGGTGAAGCTCACTTCGTCGAGCGACCGCTCCATCACCGTTTGCAGCCGCCGCGCGCCGATGTTCTCGACCGAGCCGTTGACCTTGGCCGCGATGCGGGCGATCGCCGAAATCGCGTCGTCCGAAAACTCCAGCGACACCCCTTCTGTCTGCATCAGCGCGACATATTGCTTGATCAGGCTCGCCTCGGTGTCGGTCAAAATGCGCTTGAAGTCGTCCTCGGTCAGCGATTTCAGCTCGACGCGGATCGGCAGACGGCCTTGCAATTCCGGCAGGAGGTCGGAGGGCCGCGAGATGTGGAAGGCGCCGGAGGCGATGAACAGGATGTGGTCGGTCTTGACCGTGCCGTGCTTGGTGGCGACCGTGGTGCCCTCGATCAGCGGCAGAAGGTCGCGCTGAACGCCTTCGCGCGAGACGTCGGCGCCGCCGCGGCCCTCGCGGGCGCAGATCTTGTCGATCTCGTCGAGAAACACGATGCCGTTGCTCTCGACCTCGGCGATCGCGTCGCGCACGATCGCGTCCTGATCGAGGAGCTTGTCGGCCTCCGCCGCCACCAGCGGTTCGCGCGCCTCCGCGACCGTCATGCGCTTGGGCTTGGTGCGCTGGCTCTTGCCGAAAATGTCGGCGATGTTGATCGCGCCGATCGAGGCGCCGGGCATGTTGGGCAGTTCGAACATCGGCATGCCCGTCGAGCCCTGGGGCAGTTCGAGCTCGACGTCCTTGTCGTCGAGCTCGCCGGCGTGAAGCTTGCGCCGGAACGACTCGCGGGTCGCCGAGGACGAGGTCGCCCCGACCAGGGCGTCCAGAATCCGCTCCTCCGCGGCAAGCTCGGCCTTGGCCTCGATATCCTTGCGCTTCTTCGCCTTGGTCAACCCGATGCCGACCTCGACCAGATCGCGCACGATCTGCTCGACGTCGCGTCCGACATAGCCGACCTCGGTGAACTTGGTCGCCTCGACCTTGAGGAACGGCGCGCCGGCAAGTCTGGCGAGGCGCCGCGCGATCTCGGTCTTGCCGCAGCCGGTCGGGCCGATCATCAAGATGTTCTTCGGCATCACCTCCTCGCGCATCGGCGAACCGAGGCGCAGGCGGCGCCAGCGGTTGCGCAGCGCGATCGCCACCGCCCGTTTGGCCTCGTTCTGACCGACGATGTAGCGGTCGAGTTCGGAGACGATTTCGCGCGGGCTGAGTTCCGACATGAGATCAGAGGCTTTCGACGATCAGATTGGTGTTGGTGTAGACGCAGATCTCGGCGGCGATCTGCATCGAGCGGCGCACGATCGCCTCGGCGTCGAGCGCCATCGGCATCAGCGCGCGCGCCGCGGCGAGGGCGTAGTTGCCGCCCGACCCGATCGCCATCGCCGAACCGCTCTCGTCTGTCTCCGGCTCGAGCACGTCGCCGGCGCCCGAAAGCGTGAAGCCCGTGTTTTTGTCGGCGACCAGCAGCATCGCCTCCAGGCGGCGCAGGTATCGGTCGGTGCGCCAGTCCTTGGCGAGTTCGACGCAGGCGCGCGGGAGCTGCCCCGGATATTGTTCCAGCTTGGCTTCAAGGCGCTCGAACAGGGTGAACGCGTCGGCGGTCGCGCCGGCAAAACCGGCGATCACATCGCCCTTGACCAGCCTTCGCACCTTGCGGGCGTTCGCCTTGACGACCGTCTGCCCCATGCTCACCTGGCCGTCGCCGCCGATGACCACCCGGTCGCCCTTGCGCACCATGAGAATGGTGGTCGCGTGCCATCCCGGCAATCGGGCGGCGGTTTCATCATGCATGGGCGTGGCGTCCTTCGATCGGCTGGCCGCATGTATGGGCGGACGCGGCGGCGCGCAAGTCCGGCGCGAAGTCGGGCAGGTTTTGTCAACGTCGCGAGGACAGGAGAACGGCCTGCTGGCGGCGCCGGCTGCGACAAAAGATTTGATATTCAAGTAAGTTGATCTATATCAGTCTCTGGCGCATCCGCGACGGGCAGGGGAAATGCGGCCCATTATAACGGAGTAGTTATGCCTATCGCTACAACAGACAAACTTGCATCGGCGAATGAAGTCGATCTCGATCTCGAGACTTTCGCCAGGGCGGTAGAGGCCGGCGACGTCACGGTCGTCGATGTCCGCGAACCCCACGAATTCGCGGCCGGGCACATTCCCGATTCCGTCAACCTGCCTCTGTCGCGATTCCACCCCGGCGACCTGCCGACCCGGGAGGACAAGACCGTCGTCATCGTCTGCCAGGCGGGAGTCCGCTCGCGCAAGGCGCTGAACCAGGCGCAGGCGACCGGGCGAAACGATCTCAAGCATTACCCCGGCGGCATGGCGGAGTGGCGCTCCCGCGGCGGCGCCGTGACGGTCTGAGCGGGTCGGAGCGTTGGCGCGCACCGGAGGGACGGCGTCTCGCCGTCCTCGGCGCGGCCCTGAAAAGGCCGTCCTCCCACCGCTTGCTCTTATCCGTCAGACATTCATAACTATATCCTCTTGAAGGCCATCGATGGAATTGGGCGCCTCCGCCTGACGCGATGGCTTCAGACCGCCGCAACAAGGAGAAGAACAATGGCCAAGGAGAAACGGCGCGGCAACCGGGAGACACGCAAGCCCAAGGCGGAGAAGGCGGCAGCCGCAGCGCCGGTGTCGCCTTTCGCGCCCAAGGGTCCGTCCGCCGCGACGACCCCGTCGAAGCGAAAGTGACGACGCGGACCCACGAGGCGACGGCGACCTTCGCCAGAGCGACGGAGAACCGGATCAATCCGGACGAGCGCGCCCCGGCGCTCGAAGCCGATCGTCGTGCGCCATGAGACGCATGTCCGCGCAACCAAACGCTATCGTCGGTTATCTCGGCCGCATTTCCGGGACCGGCAATGTGCGGATCGGAGGCGAAACGGTCGCCCGCGCTTCCTACGATTTTGATGGTTTCGCGACGCCGCACGGCGGCGTCACCGGCTCCGGCGAATTGATCCTCGCGCCTTCCGACCTCGCCGCCGTGTTCGGCCATGCAGGCGTTCAACTGCTGACCGATGAGGGCCGCCTGCTCGACTTGAAGTTCTCCGAGAAGGAACTGCCTCCCGCGGCCGACGCGGCCCATGTCGATGTCAGCGGCGAGTTGCCGCGTTCGCCTGCGGAATGGCGCGCCGGGTAGCGACGGCGACCCTTCAGGCTTCCCGCGCAGGCTGACGCGAGACCCGCGGGGCGATGGTCGCTCACTGAGATCAGGCTCGAATAAAAAGGGGCGGGAAAAACCCCGCCCCTTCGCGCTGAACGTCGCCGCAGGAAATCCGCGGCGTTGGGATCAGTAGTCCATGCCGCCCATGCCGCCCATTCCGCCGCCCGGCATAGCCGGGCCGTCGGACTTGGGCCGCTCGGCGACCATCGCTTCGGTCGTGATCATGAGGCCGGCGACCGAGGCCGCGTCTTGCAGCGCGACCCGGACGACCTTGGCCGGATCGACGATGCCTGCCGCGAGCATGTCGACATATTGCTCGGTCTGGGCGTCGTAGCCGTAGGTCTGCGACTTGTTCTCGAGGATCTTGCCGACGACGACAGAACCCTCGACGCCTGCGTTCTCGACGATCTGGCGGGCCGGCGCCTCGAGCGCCTTGAGCACGATGCTGATGCCGGCCTGGACGTCGGCGTTCTCGCCCTCGAGCTTGCCGATCGCGGCTTTGGCGCGCAGCAGCGCGACTCCGCCGCCGGGAACGATGCCTTCCTCGACCGCGGCCCTGGTCGCGTTCATGGCGTCGTCGACGCGGTCCTTCTTCTCCTTGACCTCGACCTCGGTCGAGCCGCCGACGCGAATCACCGCGACGCCGCCCGCGAGCTTGGCGAGACGCTCCTGGAGCTTCTCCTTGTCGTAGTCCGACGTCGTGTCCTCGATCTGCGCCTTGATCTGGGCGATGCGGGCCTGGATATCCGGCTTCTTGCCGGCGCCGTCGATGATCGTGGTGGTGTCCTTCTCGATCCGCACCCGCTTGCAGCGGCCAAGCATTTCGAGCGTGACGTTCTCGAGCTTGATCCCGAGGTCCTCGGCGATCAGGGTTCCCCCGCTGAGCACGGCGATGTCCTCGAGCATCGCCTTGCGACGGTCGCCGAAGCCGGGCGCCTTGACCGCTGCGACCTTCAGGCCGCCGCGCAGCTTGTTGACGACCAGCGTCGCCAGAGCCTCGCCGTCGATGTCTTCGGCGACGATCAGGAGCGGCTTGCCGGTCTGAACGACCGCCTCGAGGATCGGCAGCATCGGCTGCAGCGACGTCAGCTTCTTCTCGTGCAGGAGGATGTAGGGCTCCTCGAGCTCGGCCACCATCTTCTCGGCGTTGGTGATGAAATAGGGCGAGAGATAGCCGCGATCGAACTGCATCCCCTCGACCACGTCGAGTTCGGTCTCGGCGGTTTTGGCCTCCTCGACGGTGATGACGCCCTCGTTGCCGACCTTCTTCATCGCCTTGGCGATCATGTCGCCGATCGCCTTGTCGCCGTTGGAGGCGATCGTGCCGATCTGGGCGATTTCCTCGGAGGAGGCGACCTTCTTGGCGCGCTTTTCGATGTCCTTGACGACTGCGGTGACCGCGATGTCGATGCCGCGCCTCAGATCCATCGGGTTCATGCCGGCGGCGACCAGTTTCAGGCCTTCCTTCATGATCGCGGCGGCGAGCACGGTCGCGGTCGTGGTTCCGTCGCCAGCGAGGTCATTGGTCTTCGAGGCGACGTCGCGCACCAGTTGCGCGCCCATGTTCTCGAACTTGTCGGCAAGCTCGATCTCCTTGGCGACGGTGACGCCGTCCTTGGTGATGCGCGGCGCGCCATAGGATTTGTCGAGAATGACGTTGCGGCCCTTGGGACCGAGCGTCACCTTGACCGCGTTGGCGAGGATGTCGACGCCGCGCAGCATGCGGTCGCGGGCGTCGCTGGAGAAACGTACGTCTTTGGAAGCCATGAGTTCAATGTCCTAAAGTGAGAAACGAGGGTTGCGGCCTCAGGCCGCTTTCTTCTTGGTGTCTTCGACGCCTTCGATCACGCCCATGACATCGGATTCCTTCATGATCAGGAGCTCCTGACCGTCGATCTTGACTTCCGATCCCGACCATTTGCCGAACAGGACCCGGTCGCCGGCTTTCAGCTCAAGCGGCTGGAGTTTGCCGCTGTCGTCGCGGGCGCCGGGCCCGACCGCGAGGACCTCGCCCTCCTGCGGCTTCTCCTTGACGGTGTCGGGAATGATGATGCCGCCTTTCGTCTTGTCCTCGCCTTCGATGCGGCGAACCACGACGCGGTCGTGCAGGGGTCGGAATTTCATGGAATTCGCTTTCGGGTCGACGACCTGACCGGCTCGCGAGCAAAGGGCTCCGGCTTACGGCAAGGTCCGACCCGGCCTATATGGCGGTCTTTGGCACTCATGACAAGAGAGTGCTAATAAACTTCGCCAGCCGCCCTCTGCGTGTCGCCGCCTCCCGGATCTGGCGCGACAGGGGGCCGCTCAGCAAGCCAGAGCGATTTATACTAAATATAATTGTTCATATATATGGCGACCGTTACGTCGCGGGGGTCAAAGGCGCGCCCTCGCAATGGCGAAGAGGAGAGCGAAAAAGTGACAGCTTTGTGCGCTCAACCGGCTGAAAGGCTTGGGCGCTTGCCAAGCCTGCACGAGCGCCGAGGCTCACGCCTTGCGCGGCTCTCCGGCCACGTAGGTCTGCCTCACGGCGCGGTCGTCGCCCAGCGTCATGAGCACGAACAGCTCCTGGTCGAGGTCGCCCTCGACCCTCTCCATCCGGTGCGCCATCGCCGGAGTCGCGCGCGAATCGAGCACGACGAGATCGGCGTCCTTGCCGACCGCGATCGAGCCGATCGCGTGGTCGAGGCTCAGCGCCCGCGCGTTGCCGAGCGTCATCTGGTAGAACGCCTCGCGCCGCCGGCCAGGACTGGCCGCCGAGCTGCAGGACCTTGTAGCCCTCGGCCGCCGTCCGCAGCATCGAATAGCTGGTGCCCCCGCCGACGTCGGTCGCAAGACCGATCCGGACGCCGGCGTCCGCCGAGTCGCGCCCGATCGAACAGCCCCGAGCCGAGGAACAGGTTCGAGGTCGGGCAGAAGGCGGCGACCGACCCGGTCTCGGCCATCGCGGCGACCTCGTCGTCGGTCATGTGGATGCAGTGGCCGAACACCGAGCGCGGGCCCGAGCAGGCCGGCCCGACCGTAGACGTCGAGATAGTTCCGCGCCTCCGGGAAGAGCTGGCGGGCGAACTCGATCTCGTCCGTGTTCTCGTCGACGTGCGACTGCATGTAGACGCCGGGAAACTCCGTCATCAGCGCGCCCGCCGCGTCGAGCTGGGCGGCGGTCGAGGTGATGGCGAATCGCGGCGTCACCGCGTAGTCGAGCCGTCCGCGGCCGCGCCAGCGCGCGATCAGCGCCTTCGAGTCGTCGTAGCTGGTCTGGACCGTGTCCGAGCAGCCCCTTCGGCGCGTTGCGGTCGAGCATCGCCTTGCCCGCGATCATGCGCGCATCGACCCGGCTCGGCTGCGGCGAAGAACGCCTCGGCCGACTGCGGATAGACGGTGCAATAGACGAGCGCCGTCGTCGTGCCGCAGCGAAAAAGCTCTTCGAGGAAGAACTCCGCGACGCGCGCGCAATGGGCCGGATCGGCGAACCGCTGCTCTTCGACGAAGGTGTAGTTGTGCAGCCAGTCGAGCAACTGCGCGCCATAGGAGGCGATCACCTGCGTCTGCGGGTAATGGATATGGACGTCGATCAGCCCGGGCATGAGAAGCGCGCCCGAATGGTCGTCGACCGTCGCGCCCGCTCGGGGCGCTGCGGCGAGAATGTCGCGCGCCTCGCCGACCGCGGCGATACGGCCGTCCTCGATGAGAACCGCGCCGTCCTCGATCAGGAGGCGCGCCGAGGCGCCGGCTTCGGCCGGATCGTCGGTGAAAGTCAGGATGCGTCCGCGGACGACGCGCTGCGGCGCCGCTCACGCCAGGATGTCCTGGAGGCGCAGCGCCGCGATGCGGTCGATCTCGGACGAGCGCCGTCCGCGTCTCGGCGTCCGCGTCGTTCTCGAGCCGGCGCTCGAAGCCGGCGAGGATGTCGGCCTTGCTCTTGCCCTTGACCGCCATGATGAAGGGAATGCCGAAGCGGGCGCGATAGGCGTCGTTGAGATCGGTGAACCTCGCGCGCTCGTCGGGGCTCAGCCGGTCGAGGCCGGCGCTCGCCTGCTCGCCGGTCGATTCCGCCGTGAGGAGCTTCGCCTGCGCAAGGCGCCCGGCGAGATCGGGATGGGCGAGGATCAGCGCGCGTTTCTTGCTCGTCGCTCCCCTTGCGCCGCCGCGGCCGGCAAACGCTTCGCGCGAGCCCTTCGGCCGTATCGGCGTCCGCCGGCAGCCCTGCGTCATAGGCGGCCGCCGCGATCCAGGGCGAATGCTCGTAGACTCCGCCGAAACGCTCGACGAACAGCGTCCGCGTGAGCTTCGTCGGCTTCCAGCCGCCGGGCGGCGGGTGCTTGCCGATCCAGTGGCGCGCGATGTCGAGCCGGGTCGGAACCCAGGCCTTGTCGTGGGCGAGCACGTAGTCGAGGAACCGCGCGAGCGAAGCCGCGCGCCCCGGCCGGCCGACGAGACGGCAGTGCAGGCCGACCGACAGCATCTTCGGCGCGACGTCGCCCTCGGCGTAGAGGGTGTCGAAGGAGTCCTTCAGATACGTGTAGAACTGGTCGCCGGAGTTGAAGCCCTGCGGCGTGGCGAAGCGCATGTCGTTCGAATCGAGCGTGTAGGGGGTGAGAAGTTGCGGCCCCCGCGGCCCTTCGAGCCAGTAGGGCAGATCGTCGGCGTAGACGTCGGCGCAATAGAGGAAGCCGCCCTCCTCGCACGCCGAGCCGGATCGTGTTGACCGACGACCGCCCCTGATAGAAGCCGAGCGGCCGCTCGCCTGCGACCTCGGTGTGAATGCGGATCGCCTCGGCGATGTGCTGGGCCTCCACTTCGGCCGGCGTGTCGCGATAGTCGATCCATTTCAAGCCGTGGGTGGCGATCTCCCACTTGGCCTCGTTCATCGCTGCGACCGCTTCGGGATTGCGCGCCATCGCGGTCGCGACCGCGTAGACCGTGACCGGGATCGAGCGTTCGGTGAACATCCGGTGCAGGCGCCAGAAGCCGGCGCGCGAACCGTATTCGTAGATCGATTCCATGTTCATGTGGCGCATGCCCGGCCACGGCGCCGCGCCGACGATCTCCGACAGGAACGCCTCCGAGGCGGCGTCGCCGTGCAGGATATTGTTCTCGCCGCCTTCCTCGTAATTGATGACGAACTGGACGGCGACGCGCGCGCCGTCCGGCCAGTCGGCGATACGGCGGCGTCCGCCCGTAGCCGACCATGTCGCGCGGATAATTGTCGTTGCCTCGTCATATGGATCGGTCCCTCACGCGCTTTGCGCCGGCCTTCCCGCGAACGCTACGATAGGACGCCGTTTGCTCCAACCCGGCATTTGCTCCAGAAGGGGCGCAGCCCGCTGTTCCCTTCGCGAAGAGCCCATGACCGACATCTCCCTGAGCTTCGAGCCGCCGTTCGCCCGCGTCGTCCTGAACCGCCCCGAGCGGCGCAACGCCATCTCGCGCGCCATGTGGCGCGCGCTGCCCGCGATCCAGGCCGCGATCGAGGCTCGACCCGACGCGCTTGTCGTGCTTTTCGAGGGCGCGGGCGGGCATTTCAGCGCCGGCGCCGACATTTCGGAATTCGACGAGGTCTACAAGGACGCGGCCGCCACGCGCGAGTATGGCGACGCCATCCAGGACGGCCTCAGGGCGCTGATCGAGCATCGACCGGCCGACCATCGCGATCCTGCAGGGCAACGTGGTCGGCGGCGGCATCGCGCTCGCGCTCGCCTGCGACCTCCGGTTCTGCGCCGCCGACGCCTATCTCGCGGTCACGCCGGCCAAGCTCGGCCTCGTCTACGGCCACGCCGAGACCCGACGCCTTGTCGAACTCGTCGGCCCCGCCCGCGCCAAGGACATTCTGTTCACCGGGCGGCGGATCGAGACCGACGAGGCGCTGGCGATCGGCCTGATCGACCGGCGCATCGAGACGGCGCTGCGCGAAACCGCGTTCGGCTATGCGCGCGGCCTCGCCGATCTCAGTCAGGCCTCGATCCGCGGCGCCAAGCGCGCGGTCGAGGCGATCGTCGCGGGCATGACGGTCGAAACGCCGGCCTTTCGCGCGCTGGCCGAGTCGGCGGCGCTCGGGCCGGATTTCGCCGAAGGCTGCGCGGCCTTCGCCGAAAAGCGGCCGGCCCGTTTCGGCTTCCGCGGCGCGACGCCCACTGTTCCCCGGACGTGACTTTCGTGTCCGGCGGTTGACGGAGACTGCGAGAAAAGCATATAAGCCCGCAATCCAGGCTGGGCGTACGCCCGGCCTCATCTTATTATGCGCCAACGCGCGCCCGAGGGAATCGAGTTTATGGCCAATACCAAGTCGGCCCAGAAGGCCGCCCGCCAGACTGTCCGCCGCACCGCAGTGAACAAGTCGCGCCGCAGCGAGATGCGCACCTTCGTTCGCAAGGTCGAGGAAGCGCTCGCCGCGAAGGACCCGAAGGCGGCGGCGGAAGCCCTGCACGCTGCCGAGCCGAAGCTCGCCCGCGCAGCGCAGAAGGGCATCGTTCACAAGAACGCCGCCTCGCGCAAGATTTCGCGCCTGACCAAGCGCGTCAAGGCCCTCGCCAGCTGAGGCCCTTGCCGCCGATCGTGTTCGCGCCGCAGTCCTGAAGCGGCCGGAAAGCGATTCGGACGCCGCGATGACCGAGCCGAACCCCACGACCGAGTCCCCTCCCGATCGGCTGAGCGTCGATCCGGCAAGCCCGTTCTATAGCGAGGCGGCGCTGGCGCGCGGCGTCGGAATTCGTTTTCGCGGCGCGGAGCGCCATGACGTCGAGGAATATTGCGTTAGCGAGGGTTGGATCCGCGCCCCGGTCGGCAAGACCCGCGACCGCAAGGGCAATCCGCTGCTGATCAAACTGACCGGACCGGTCGAGGCGTTCTTCCTGACGCCCGCCGAACCGGTTGCTGACGGAAACTGACGCTCGTTCGCGCTAGGGATCGCTCCGTTCAAACGGAGCAGGTTCATGTCCGACATCAGCAACTCTCATATCCGCAACGTCAGTTTCATCATCGTCTACGTCGAGGACGTCGCGAAGAGCGTAGCCTTCTATTCCTCGATCCTCGGCCGCCCCACGGTCGATTCTTCACCGACTTTCGCCATGCTTCCGGCCGCCCCCAACCTGATGCTGGGCGTGTGGAAGCGCAATGGCGTCAATCCGCAGGCGAACGCCGCGGGCGGGGGCGAGATCGCCTTCACGGCCGAGAGCCGTGCCGAGGTCGACGCGTGCTGCGCGAACTGGCGAGGGAAGGGCGCGGCGATCGTGCTCGAGCCGACGGCGATGGACTTCGGCTATACCTTTGTGGCGCTCGACCCGGACGGACAGCGCCTGCGCGTGTTCGCGCCCTCGGCGGTCGCCTGATCCGTTACTTGCCGGTCCGCGACCGGAACTTCGACACCACGTCGGCGAAACCGTCGTAGTCCAGAGCCGCCGCGACGAGATAGGGCCCGACGAGGTAGACGGGCGTGCCCTTCAGTCCGAGCGCGCTCGCCTCCGCGGCATTGCGCTTGAGGAGGTCGCCGATCGCGGCGTCATGCGCGTCGAGGTCCTTGTCCAGTTGGGTCATGTCGACGCCTGCCGCCGCAACCGCTTGGCGCATCGCCGCATCCGAAGTCTTCTTTCCGCGGATCGCCATCAGCGCAGCGTGCGCTAGCTCGTACTTGTCCTGATACTTGGCCGCGAGCGCGAGCCTTGCGCCAGTGACGGAGGATAGCGCCAGGATCGGCCAGTCCTTGTAGACAAGCCTAATCTGGCCATCGGTGGAGACGAGACGCTGCAGGTCGGGCTCGGACCGCCGGCAGAATGGGCAGTTGTAGTCGACGAAGGCGACGATCGTGACGTCCCCGTTTGGATTGCCGCCCACCGGCGCCTCGGGATCGTTCAGGATCGCGTCAATATCGACGCCCTCAGGCGCGGCCGGCGCGATCTCAGCGCCGACGAGCGACGTGAACAGGAACGCGGCGCCGGCGGATGCCCCGGCCGCCAAAATCGATCTGCGATCCACGGACTTCTCCTCGCCGCCGAGCTCGACCGGACGATCGCGCGGGAACCGACCATGCCCGCGGCGCTCCCCGGTCACAAGACCGGACCGGCTGTCATTTTCTGCCGAACCGCCGCGCGCGCCCGCGCGCCTATCATAATCCTTCGAACAGCGCGGTCGACAGGTAGCGCTCGGCGAAGGATGGAATGATGACGACGATCGTCTTGCCGGCGTTCTCGGGGCGGCGGCCGACGTCGATGGCGGCGGCGAGCGCGGCGCCCGACGAGATGCCGACCGGGACGCCTTCGATCCGCGCCGACAGGCGGGCGGTGTCGAAGGCGGTCTGGTTGCCGACCGCGACAACCTCGTCGATGACGCCCTTGTCGAGAACCGGAGGCACGAAGCCCGCGCCGATGCCCTGGATTTTGTGCGGCCCCGGATCGCCGCCGGACAGGACCGGAGAGTCTTCCGGTTCGACCGCGATGATCCGCACGCTCGGCTTTCGCGCCTTCAGCACCTGACCGACGCCGGTGATCGTGCCGCCGGTGCCGACGCCGGCGACCACGAAGTCGACGGCGCCCTCGGTGTCGTTCCAGATCTCTTCGGCGGTCGTGCGGCGATGGATGTCGGGATTGGCGGGATTTTCGAACTGCTGCGGGATGATGGCGCCGGGGGTCGCGGCGACGATCTCGTTGGCCCTGGCGATCGCGCCCTTCATGCCCTGCGCGGCCGGCGTAAGCACGAGTTCGGCGCCGAGCAGCGCCAGCATCTTGCGGCGCTCGATCGACATCGATTCGGGCATCACCAGCATCAGCTTGTAGCCGCGCGCCGCTGCGACGAAAGCAAGCGCGATGCCGGTGTTGCCGGAAGTCGGCTCGACCAGCACGCCGCGGCCCGGGCGAGATCTTCCCCTGCGCCTCGAGCGCATCGATCATCGCAACGCCGATGCGGTCCTTGACGCTGGAGATCGGATTGAAGAATTCGAGTTTCCCGAGGAGACGTGCGACGACGCCCTTTTCCTTTGCGAGGCGATCGAGCGCTACGAGCGGCGTATCTCCGATCGTGTCGGTGATCGAAGCGTAAATCCCGCCCCGGCCCGGTTTGCGTCCGGCGCCCGCATCGTTCGTCATACACATGCCCTCCGTAAGCGGCGCCGGACCAACGCGTCAAGCGGCGCGGCCCGGCGTAACACTTAAACCGAAGCTGATCTATATAACGTCGGCTATATCAACGCTAGATAGCAAAATCGCCCGCGGCCTTCTCGTCGTCGAGCACGTGCGCGTGCTCGGCCGTTTCGCACATGTTCTCGACGGTGATCGCGTCGAGATTGGCGAGAAACGTTTCGCCGGCCTTCTTCACGGCTGGGTCGATGACGCGCTCCAGAAGGAGCGAGTTCGCGCCCAGATCGTCGGGGTCGGCGGTGCTCAGCGACATCGCCGTGCGGACGATTTCGCCGACGGTGATGCGCCGGCGTTCGCGCGCGAGTTCGTAGCCGCCCCGCGGTCCGCGCACGCCCTTGAGAATTTTGGCGTGAACGAGCCCCTGGAGCAAAGTCTCCAGGTGGCGGGGGGGCAGCTTGTGGCGCGCAGCGAGGGCCTTCGCCGCAACCGGCGCGGACCTCGAATGCAGCGCGACATCGACAACGGCGGCGATGGCGAGAACGCTCCGTCGCGATAGCAGGTTCATTTTAATCCTCCTCCGAAGAGCGTCCGGTGGAGCCAAATCCACTTGAGCCCCGGACGCTCGCAGTGAGCCGCTCGCCCGAAATCAGAGCGACGCGTTCCACACGACAAACGACGAGTTGCGCAATGCGCGCTCCGCGCCGAACGACAAAAGGCTTGGTTCCAAAATTGATGAGAATGACGCCGATCTCTCCTCGATAATCAGCGTCGACCGTTCCCGGACTATTGAGAACCGTCACACCCTCATGCAGAGCCAACCCCGAACGGGGACGGATCTGCGCTTCAAAACCCTTGGGCAACTCGATCGCCAACCCGGTTGGAATCAGCGCCCGAGCGCCGGGGGCAAGAACCACCTCACCCTCGGCGGGCAAGCGCGGCGACCAAGTCCATCCCAGCGGCATCTTCACTCTTATACGCCGGCAATTGCAAGCCCTCGCCGTGCGCCAGACGTGTGAAAACAACTGAAATCATGGACGCTTGGCCAATTCGACTGCCATCCGGGCGACGATGCGCTCTGCGACCGCAGCCTTGCTCATCGACGGCCAGGACTCGACTCCGTCCGCGCTGATCATCTGGACCTCATTCGATTCTCCGCCGAAAGTCGTAGTTCCCTCGGCCACACTATTGGCGATGATGAGATCGCAGCCCTTGCGCGTCAATTTCGCTTTCGCATTCTCGATGACGTGCTCCGTTTCCGCCGCGAAGCCGATAACGACCGCCGGGCGTGGCGATGGTCTTCTTGGAGACTTCCGCGAGAATATCGGGATTTTCGACCAGGCGGAGCGCCGGTGGACCTTCCGCAGCCTTTCTTGATCTTTTCGCATTTCGACTTGGTCAACTCGCCAATCGGCGACAGCGGCGGCGCGCGACGAAGGCGTCGGCCGGCAAAGCGGCCGCAACCGCGGCCTGCATTTCTCGCGCCGATTCGACGTGAACGACCGTCGCCCCCGGCGGATCTGGCAGCGAAACCGGCCCTGTGACGAGCGTAACCTTTGCGCCCGCGCCAACGGCGGCTTGCGCGATTGCGTGTCCCTGACGTCCCGACGAACGGTTGCCGATGAACCGGACCGGGTCGATCGGCTCGTAAGTCGGCCCGGAGGTCACGATTACGCTGGCGGCCGGAGAGGAGCCCAGGGGCTGATTCGGCCGAATCACCTGTTCCGCGCCGCGAGCGCAATCTCGATCGCCTCGACGATCGCTGCAGGCTCCGCCATGCGGCCGGGTCCGAATTCGCCGCACGCCATCGGCCCGTCGTCGGGGCCGACGAAAGCGACGCCGTCGGCCTTGAGCCGGCTCAATGTTCCGTCTGCGTCGCCGGATGCAGCCACATCCGCACGTTCATCGCCGGGGCGACCAGCACCCGCTTGTCGGTCGCCAGCAGGAGCGTCGTGGCGAGGTCGTCGGCGAGGCCGGCCGCCATGCGCGCCAGAAGGTTCGCCGTCGCCGGGGCGACGACGACGAGATCGGCCGAACGCGAAAGCTCGATATGGCCGATCAGCGCCTCGTCCGTCAGGCTGAAAAGCTCGTGGCGAACCGGCTGCCCGCTCAGCGTCGCGGCCGACAGCGGGGTGACGAACTGCGCGCGCCGAAGCCGTCATCACGACCTGCGACCGCGGCGCCCGCGATCCCGAAGGCGGCGGATCAGCTCGAGCGCCTTATAGGCCGCGATTCCGCCGCTGATGACCAGCAGGATGCGCGCGGCGGAAAGCGGAATCGACTGTCATCGTCGGTCACCAAAGCTGCATGTTGAACACCGGTCGCATGCGTCTGAAGTCGTCTCGCTGCCGGCCTTGTACGTCGATCGAGGCGCTTTATTCGGCCGCTCGCGACGGGATTCTCAGTTCAGTCCCGCTCGCGCGAGACGCGCCCGGCAACCACCGATGAACGTAGGTCAAACAATTTACAAATTCCACCGAAAGAGCGCAAATAACAAAAATGTTAGCAAGGCGCCAATCCCGATATACCTCAACGGCGCGCTCAGCTTCCGCTCGATCGGCGCGGACGACGCGCGTCGCGCGGCGAGCACCTCCAGCTTCGCGGCGATGTCCTCCAGTCGACGCGGCGCGTCGGCGATGAGCGAGACCAGCGCAGCGCGCGCCGCGGCCGGCGTCCTCGATGCGTCCTTTCGGCCCGAGGTTCTCCATGATCCAGGCGCTGACCACCGGCTCGGACGTCGACCACATGTTCAGCTGCGGATCGAGCTTGCGCGCGACCCCTTCGACGACGACCATCGTCTTCTGCAGCATGACCAGCTCGACGCGGGTCTCCATGTCGAACAGCGCCGTCACCTCGAACAGCAAGGTCAGCAGCTTCGCCATCGAGATCTGGTCGGCGGTGCGCGAATGGATCGGCTCGCCGATCGCGCGGATCGCCTGGGCGAAGTCCTCGACGCGATGGACGCGCGGCACGTAGCCCGCCTCGAAATGAACTTCGGCGACCCGCCGATAGTCGCGCCGGATGAAGCCGTACAGGATCTCGGCGAGGAAGCGCCGCTCCTTGCGCCCGAGGCGGCCCATGATGCCGAAATCGACGGCGACGATGCGGCCGTCGGAGTCGACGAAGAAATTGCCCTGATGCATGTCGGCGTGGAAAAAGCCGTCCCGCAGGGCGTGGCGCAGAAAGGTCTGGATCAGCGCCCGCGCCAGCGCGCGCGGGTCGAGGCCGAGCGCCTCGAGCCGTTCCGGATCGGCGAGCGGTGACGCCGTCCACCCATTCCATCGTCATGACTTCGCGCGTCGTGCGGTCCCAGTCGATCGCCGGGGCGCGGATGTCGGGGTCGTCCTTCGAGTTCTCGGCGAATTCCGACGCCGCCGCCGCTTCCAGGCGGAAGTCCATCTCCATCCGCACCGAGCGCGCCAGCGTCTCGACCACCTGGACGAGGCGCAGGCGGCGCATTTCCGGGATGGCGCGTTCGGCGAGCCGCGCCGCGAAGAACATGTCGGCGAGGTCGCGGGCGAAGCGCTTTTCGACGCCTCCGCGCAGCACCTTGACCGCCACGGCGCGCGGCCCCTCGGGCGTTGCGACCGAGGCGCGGTGGACCTGTGCGATCGAGGCCGCCGCAACCGGCTCGCCGAACTCCGTGAACACCGTCTCGATCTCGGCGCCGAAGGCGGCCTCGATGATGCCGATCGCCGTCTGACGGCTCATCGGCGTCACCCGGTCCTGCAGGCTCTCGAGCTCGAGGGCGACCTTGGGCCCGACGATGTCGGGCCGGGTCGACAGGAACTGCCCCATCTTGACGTAAGAGGGCCCGAGCCGGTCGATCGCGCGGGAAAGTCCGGTCAATCCCCTGACGTCGCGTCTGGCGATGAGATTGGCGAGGGCAAGCGGCAGGCGCGCGCCCGGGCGGCGACCATCGTCGGATCGACGTCGACGAACGCGCCTTCGCGCGCGAAGACGAAACCTGCGCGCGCGAGCCTCAGGCTATGGCCGACCGCAGCGACGATCGGCATCAATCAGAGCTTCCAGCCCGAGTGGATCGCGACCACCCCGCCGCTGAGCTTCTCGTAGCCGGCTCGGGAGAAGCCGGCGGCGGCGATCATGTCGGCGAAGAGGTCGGCAGAGGGAAACTTGCGGATCGATTCGACGAGATAGCGGTAAGGCGCGCCGTCGCCCGCCACCACCTTGCCGATCGCCGGGATGGCCGCGAAGGAATAGGCGTCGTACAGCCTGTCGAGCGCCGGCAGATCGACTTGCGAGAACTCGAGGCAGAGGAAGCGTCCGCCTCGCCGCAGCACGCGAAAGGCCTCCGCGAGCGCCTTCTCGATCCGCGGCACGTTGCGGATGCCGAAGGCGATCGTATAGGCGTCGAACGCCGCGTCGCCGAACGGCAGCTCCTCGGCGTTGGCCTCGACGAAGGCGATCTGCGGCCTTCGAGGCCCGCGCTTCCTGGCGCGCGCGGCGCCGACCCGCAGCATGTCGGCGTTGATGTCGGCGACCGTCACGTGCGTCTCGGCGCCGCCGGCCCGGGCGATCCGGAAGGCGACGTCGCCGGTGCCGCCGGCCACGTCGAGATGGGCGAAGGGTCGACGACGCGGAAGGCCGGACCTTGGCGGTCAGGATGTCCTTCCAGACGCGATGCAGGCCGAACGACATCAGGTCGTTCATCACGTCGTAGCGGTCGGCGACCTTGTGGAAAACGTCGTCCACCAGCCCCTGCTTCTCGTCCAGGCGCACTTGGCGCTCGCCGAAGTGCGTATGCTCGGGGCTCGTGGACATCTCGAAAACTCCGTGGAGGCCGGCGCGTTCTAGCGCGCCGAGCGGCCGGCCGTACACCGGCTCAGTCCATCCGGACGGGAATGCCGGCCTCGGCCATGCGGGCCTTGGCCTCGCGGATGGTGAATTCGCCGAAATGGAAGATCGAGGCGGCCAGCACCGCGCTCGCGTGGCCCTCGATCACCCCATCGACGAGGTGATCGAGATTGCCGACGCCGCCCGAGGCGATCACCGGGATCGGCACGGCGTCGGCGATCGCGCGCGTGAGCGCGAGGTCGAAGCCGATCTTCGAGCCGTCCCGGTCCATCGAGGTGAGCAGAATTTCGCCTGCGCCGAGTTCCGCAACCTCGCGCGCGTAAGCGACCGCGTCGATGTCCGGTCGGCCGGCGTCCGCCATGGGTGAAGATCTCCCAGCGGAGCGGCTCGTCCTCGGCCGAGACGCGCTTGGCGTCGATCGCGACGACGACGCACTGGCTGCCGAATTTCTCCGCGGCCATGCGGACGAACTGCCGGTCGGCGACCGCGGCCGAATTGATCGAGGCCTTGTCCGCCCCGGCGAGCAGCAGGTTGCGGATGTCGTCGGTGGTGCGCACGCCGCCGCCGACCGTCAGCGGCATGAAGCAGACCTCGGCGGTGCGGCGCACGACGTCGAGCAGGATGCCGCGGTCCTCGTGGCTTGCGGTGATGTCGAGGAAGCAGAGTTCGTCCGCCCCCGCCTTGTCGTAGGCGATGGCGCTTTCGACCGGATCGCCGGCGTCGCGCAGATTGACGAAATTGACGCCCTTGACGACGCGGCCGTCCTTGACGTCGAGGCAGGGGATAACGCGGGCTTTAAGGGTCATGGCGCCGCTCCTTCGGCCTCGGCCGCCCGAGCGGCGCTCGCCCTGAACAGCGCCAGCGCCTCGCGCGGATCGAGCCGGCCGTCGTAGAGCGCGCGGCCCGCGATCGCGCCGGCGAGCCTGGCGCAGTCGGGCTCGGTCAGCCGCCGCACGTCTTCGATCGAGGCGAGGCCGCCCGACGCGATGACCGGAATCGCGAGCGCCTCGGCAAGCGCGACCGTGCTGGCGATGTTGAGCCCTTGCAGAGCGCCGTCGCGGGCGATGTCGGTGTAGATGATCGCCGCCACGCCCGCGTCCTCGAACCGGCGCCCGAGATCGAGCGCGGAGACGTTGGAGGTCTTGGCCCAGCCCTCGACCGCGACCCATCCGTCGCGGGCGTCGATGCCGACCGCGATCCGGCCCGGATAGAGCCGCGCCGCCTCGCGCACGAATTCCGGATCGCGCACGGCCGCCGTGCCGATGATGACCCGCGTCACCCCCGCCTCGAGCCAGCCGCGCACCGTCTTCATGTCGCGCACGCCGCCGCCGAGCTGGATCTTCATGGTCAGGCCCAGGAGGATGCGCTCTGACCGCGTCCGCGTTGACCGGCTCCCCGGCGAAGGCGCCGTCGAGATCGACGACATGCAGATACTCGAACCCCTGTTCGGCGAACGCGCGCGCCTGCGCGGCAGGGTCGGCGTTGAAGACGGTCGCCTGCGCCATGTCGCCGCGCAAGAGGCGCACGCATTCGCCGTTCTTTGAGATCGATCGCGGGAAACAGGATCACGGGCGCCACTTCAGGAAATTGGCGATCAGCGCGAGGCCGAGCGTCTGGCTCTTTTCGGGATGGAACTGGGTTCCGACAATGTTGTCGCGCGCGACAATCGCCGTCACCGGACCGCCATAATCGGCGGTCGCCACGACGTCGTCGGCATTGTCGGCGTAGAGCTGAAAAGAATGGACGAAATAGGCGTGCAGTCCCTTGGGACCGGTCAAGATCCCGTCGAGAATGCGGATGGGGGCGCTTCATGTCGAGCGTGTTCCAGCCCATATGGGGAATCTTGAGCTTGGGGTCGTTCGGCTTGATCGGGGCGACGTCGCCCGCGAATCCAACCCATGCCCTCGACCGTCTCGTATTCGAGGCCGCGGGTCGCCAGCAGTTGCGCGCCGACGCAGATGCCGAGGAAAGGCTTGCCCTGCTTGCGCACCGCCTCGGTCAGCGCTCGACCATGCCGGGAACCGCGTTGAGACCGCGACGGCAATCGGCGAAGGCGCCGACTCCGGGCAGCACGACGTGTTCGGCGGCCAGCACGTCCTCCGGGTGCGACGTGACCTTGACCGCGCGGTTCAGCCCCGCCTCGTGCGCGGCGCGCTCGAAGGCCTTCTGCGCCGAGTGCAGATTGCCCGAGCCGTAGTCGATGATGGCGACGCTCATGGCCTCATCTCCTACAAAGCGCCCTTGGTCGAGGGCACGGCGCCCGCCTGGCGCGGGTCGATCGCCACCGCGCTTTTCAGCGCCCGCGCGACGCCCTTGAAGCACGACTCGGCGATGTGGTGGCTGTTGGTCCCGTACAGGGTCTCGACATGCAGGGTGAGGCCGCCGTTGCCGGCGAAGGCCTGGAAGAACTCGCGCACCAGCTGGGTGTCGAATTCGCCGATCTTCTCGGTCGGGAACTCGGTGCGGAAGACGAGAAACGGCCGACCGGACACGTCGATCGCGACGCGAGTCAGCGTCTCGTCCATCGGTAAGAGGCAGTCGGCGTAGCGCGCGAGCCCCTTCTTGTCGCCGAGCGCCCGGTTGAGCGCCTGTCCGAGCGCGATGCCGACGTCCTCCACCGTGTGGTGATCATCGATATGGCGGTCGCCCTCGGCGCGAATGGTCATGTCGATCAGCGAATGGCGGGCGAGCTGGTCGAGCATGTGGTCGAAAAAGCCGACCCCGGTCGAGATGTCGGACACGCCGGCGCCGTCGAGGTCGAGTTCGACCTCGATGCTGGTTTCCTTCGTCTTGCGTTCGACCGCGCCCTTGCGCATGGGATAGCTTAGCCTCGACGGGGTGGCCGCGGTGATAGCAAGCCTGACGATGCTTTTCTACCCGCGGAACGTCGCAGGTCGCGAAAGGGGACTGAGAGGGAGGGCGCCGGAGTTCCCGCACAAGGCAAAGGCGGAGTTGGCTTGTCCGGCGCGCCGGTCGGCGCCAAGGATGCGACGCGAGCGCACTCGAAGGAGGAAACCGATGGCCGACAGCCTTCCCGGCAAGACCCTGTTCATCACCGGCGCCTCGCGCGGCATCGGGCTTGCCATCGGGCTCCGCGCCGCGCGCGACGGAGCCAACGTCGCCATCGCCGCGAAGTCCGCCGAGCCGAACCCGAAGCTGCCCGGCACGATCTACTCAGCCGCGGAGGACATCGAGAAGGCGGGGGGCAAGGCGCTGCCGCTCGTCGTCGACGTGCGCGACGAGATTCAGGTGCGCGACGCGCTGGAGAAGACCGCCGCGACCTTCGGCGGCCTCGACATCGTGGTCAACAACGCCAGCGCCATCTCCCTCACCCCCTCCCAGGCGACCGACATGAAGCGCTTCGACCTGATGCACCAGGTCAACGCGCGCGGGAGCTTCATGGTGTCGAAACACGCCGTGCCCTTCCTCGAGAAATCAGCCAACGCGCATATCCTCATGCTGTCGCCGCCGCTCGACTTCCAGGAGAAGTGGTTTGCCCCCAACACCGCCTACGCGATGGCGAAATTCGGCATGAGCCTTGTCGTGCTTGGCCTCGCCGGCGAACTGAGGCGTAAGCGCATCGCGGTCAATGCGCTCTGGCCGCGCACGACGATAGCCACCTCGGCGATCAAGAACCTGCTCGGCGGCGACGCCGTCATGCGCGCCTCGCGCACGCCAGACATCCTGGCCGACGCGGCGCATACGATTTTCCTAAAAGAATTCGAAGACGTTCACCGGAAATTTCCTGATCGATGACACATTCCTGTACGAGAACGGTACACGGGATTTCGACGGCTACCGGGTCGATCCCGACGTCGATCTTGCCCCCGACTTCTTCGTGCCCGACAATTCGAAGCCGCCGGTGAGCTTGAAGAAGATCGGGAAGTAGCCCGCGCGGCCCGCTTGCGGGTTTCTCTACCGCAACACTCTTTGCGTCGCTGAGGCCCTTCGGGTGACCGCACCCGCTCGCCTTGGCTTGCTCCGGCTGCTCTCCGGCGCCATTGAAGGCGGCGCGAGACAGCAAGGAGCCAAAAAATGACCGCGAGCCTTTCCGGCAAGACCCTGTTCATCACGGGCGCTTCGCGCGGCATCGGGCTCGCGATCGGGCTCAGGTGCGCGCGCGACGGCGCCAATGTGGCCATCGCCGCCAAGACGGCCGAGCCTCACCCCAAGCTGCCGGGAACGATCTACACCGCCGCGGAAGCCATCGAGAAGGCGGGCGGAAAGGCGTTGCCGCTCATTGTCGATGTGCGCGACGAAGCGAAAGTGCGCGCCGCGCTCGAGACAACCGTCGCGACCTTCGGCGGGCTAGATATCGTGGTCAACAACGCCAGCGCGGCGCACCTCGCCACCTCCCAGGCGACCGACACGAAGCGCTTCGATCTGATGCAGCAGATCAATGCGCGCGGAACCTTCCTGGTGTCGAAATTCGCCATTCCCTACCTCGAGAAGGCGGCCAACGCGCATATCCTGATGCTGTCGCCGCCGCTCGTCTTCGACGAGCAGCAGGTCGCGACCATGACCGCCTACGCAATTGCGAAATACGGCATGAGCCTCGCCGCGCTCGGACTCGCCGGCGAACTGCGCGCCAAGCGGATCGCGGTCAATGCGCTGTGGCCGCGCACGCTGATCGGGACCTCCGTGGTGCAAAACCTGCTCGGCGGCGATCCCGTGATGCACGCGTCGCGCACGCCTGAGATCATGGCCGACGCGGCCTACGCGATATTCCTGAAAGACTCGAAGACTTTCACCGCGAACTTCCTGATCGACGACTCCTTCCTGTTCGACAGCGGCGTCAGGGAGTTCGATCATTACCGGGTCGATCCGACCTCCGATCTCGCGACCGACGTCCTCGTCCCGCACGATCCCCCTCCGCCGGTGAGCCTGAAGAGGGTTGGCGCGTAACCCTCTCCTGCGAGCGGGGAGAGGGGGTCGCCGAAGGCGACGGGCGAGGGCAAGCAGCGCAAACCTCAGGGGCTGGCGCAGACAACCTCATCCGGCCTTCGGGCCGCATTTTCCCGCAGATGGGCGAAGGAATCCCTTATTTCTCCGGCGCGGGGGTGAACTCGTCGCGGTCATCGGGGGGTAGGTCGAAGCGGCCGTGGCCCCAGTCAGCCTTCCGCCACGCCTCCTTGGCGGCCTCGATCCGCTCCTGGCTCGAGGCGACGAAATTCCACCACAGATAGCGCGGCCCGAGGTTCGCGCCGCCGAGTAGAATAAGCCGGCCCCCATGTTCGCCGCCGGCGATCGTGATCCGGTCGCCGGGCCGGAACACCAGCATCTGACCTGTTTCAAAGGTCTGGCCGGCGACCGTGATGGCGCCCTCGACCACATATAGGCCGCGGTCCTCGTGCTCGTCCGGCAGCGGCGCGCGGGCGCCCGGCTTCAGCGCGACATCGGCGTAGAAGAGAGCGGAAAAGACCTTCGCCGGCGCTGTCGCTCCATAGGCGCGCCCGAGGATCAGCCGCAGGCTGACGCCCGCATCCTCGAGTTCAGGCAGATCGTGGCGCGCGTGGTGCTCGAAAAGCGGCGCGTCGTCCTCGTGTGCCTCCGGCAGGGCGACCCAGGTCTGGATGCCGAACAGTTCGTGCGGCGCGCGGCGGACGTCCGCGCTCGTCCGCTCGGAATGGGTGATCCCTTTTCCGGCGACCATCCAGTTGACCGCGCCGGGGTGGATGAGCTGGTTGGTGCCGAGACTGTCGCGGTGCTGCATTTCGCCGCGATAGAGATAGGTGACCGTGCCGAGCCCGATATGGGGATGCGGGCGGACGTCGATCCCCTGGCCCGTGACGAACTCGGCCGGGCCCATCTGGTCGAAAAACACGAACGGCCCGACCATGCGGCGCCCTGGCGCGGGCAGCGCGCGCCGCACCTCGAAGCCGCCGAGGTCGCGGACGCGCGGCACGATCACCGTCTCGATGGCGTCCGCCCCGACGGCGTCGGGGTATCCGGGATCGAGCGCAGGATTCCAGGACATGGTCGGCCTCCTTCGCCGCGAGACCCCCGCTCGCCCATCATAGCCGGAACGCGGCGCGACGCGAAACCCGACACACGGCCGGTTTTGAAGCAAGAAGAAGCCCGAATCGGCGCATAAGAGGATGACCCGAAGGCCCTGGAGAGTGATCCATGCGCGTGTTCGTTACCGGAGCGACCGGATTTGTCGGCGCTCATGTTGTCGCGGAGTTGGTTGGCGCCGGACACGCCGTCCTTGGCCTCGCCAGGTCAAAAGACGGCGCCGGCTCGCTCGCCGCCTTGGGGGCGGAGGTTCAGCCTGGCGCGCTTGAGGACGTCGAGATCCTCCGCAGAGGCGCAGCCGCCTCGGACGCCGTCATTCACCTTGGTTTCGGACACGACTTTTCCAGGTTCGTGGAAAACTGTGAGGTCGATCGCTGCGCCATCGAGACTTTCGGTTCGGTTCTTGCCGGTTCCGGCAAGCGCTTGATCGCCGTGAACGGATTGGCCGGCTTGAAGCCGCCGGGTCAGGCGGCGACCGAAAACGATGGCATCCCCAAGGACTACAGGTTTCCGCGCGCTTCGGAGCAGACGGCGCTCGGTCTCGATTCGCAAGGAGTTCCACGCCTCGGTCATCCGCCTTCCCCAGGTTCACGACACTGTGAAACAAGGCCTCATCACCAGGATCGTCGCCCTGGCGCGGGAAAAGGGCGTATCGGCCTATGTCGGCGAAGGCGCCAATCGCTGGGCCGCGGCGCACGTTTCGGATGTCGCCGACCTGTTTCGGCTGGTTCTGGAATCGGGAGAAGCGGGAGCGAAATATCACGCGGTCGCGGAAGAAGGCGTTCCCTTGCGCGCGATCGCCGAGACCATCGGCGGCAGCCTGGGTGTCCCGGTCACGTCTCTAACCGCAGACGAAGCGCAGGCCCATTTCGGACCTTCCGCCATGTTCATGGGCCTCGATTTGATGGCCTCGAGCGCCATAACACGGGAGCAATTGGGCTGGCGTCCCGCCGGTCCGAGCCTGATCACGGACCTCGAGCGAATCGACGCGTAAGAGACGCGGGAGGTCCTCGGAAAACCGTCTCCGGCAGCTTGACGGGGTTGAGAAGGAAGCCGGAGGGGTTCGCGACCTTCCGCCACCTTCAGCCGTTGCGGCCGGGGCCTCAAATGGGCCAGATTGGGCAATCCGACCCTTCGGAAGAACGCGTGGCGTACCAAACGCGACGGTGGGGAGGGCAGGGAGAACAACCATGGATGCGACGCTGAACCGAAGCGGGGCGGGCTACGGCGAGCAGATCTGCGTCGTCTCCTGCCAGGGCGGAGGCATGGCTTATAGCTGGTCCGTCCTCGACTGGCGATCACGAGACGCAATCGGCTTTCGCGGTTTCTCCGCGAAGTTCCAGCCGTCTCCGATTGCGCGCGAGGTGAAGGACTTCACGATCGCCGGTCCGGCGATCGGATGCCTGTTCGGTCTCGAGGACTGGACCGAACCGCAGGCGATCGAGATGGGTGGGTCGATGGGCGCGCCTCCGGTTCCGTTCGACGCCAAGCTTCTCGTCGCGCCTTCGCCTCGGGCCCCGCGGGCGAGTCGCCGTCCGGACGCTGCGGTTTTGTCCATCACAAACGAGACCCAGGGCGCCACAGTGGCGACCGTCGCCAACATCTGTTCCGGCAGGGATTGGATCTTCGCAATCCTGGTCGCCGCGATTCCGTCCGTGGCCGTCAACGGGGGCGCGGCGCTCGCGGACGCGCTGATGGTTTCGAGCAGCGGCTGCAATCTTGTCGCGACGATTACGACGCCGCTCGGAACGCTAACGATCAACAAGCCTTTCACGACGGCGCCCGGTCTCCCTTCCGCCGAGGGGTAGTCTCCCTCTCCGGCTGGACCTGCTTCGCCCCTCAGTTCATCCCCAGCGCGGCAAGATAAAGTTCGAGGATCGTCTCCTCCTCGATCCGCTTGTCGCGGTCCTGCTTCCGGATCGACACGATCTTTCGCATGATTCTCACGTCGAACCCGTTGCCCTTGGCCTCGCCGTAGACGTCCTTGATGTCGTCGGTGAGCGCCTTCTTCTCTTCCTCGAGACGCTCGATGCGCTCGATGAAGGCGCGCAAATGGCCGGCGTTGACCTCCGCGGTCCCGGTCGCGATCTCGTCGTTTTTCGCCGGCTCAGCCATTGCGATTCTCTTCCTCTCCCCTCGCGGGCCGGGAAAGGACGCCAAACGCCCGCCCCCGTCAAGGCCGCGTGGGCGCGGCCTGTGGACGAAACGGGGCAGAACGAAGCAAGCCGATAAGTGTAACGCATAAATTATGTTATAAATCCGATGCCTAGTCTGGCCGCGCTCCGAGCGAAATCGAAAATGGCGCTGCAAACCCCTGAAAACCCGCAAAACCGGATTGCAAATGGCAGCACGCCCGAAAGGCCGTTCAGCGCTTCTCCGACCCCTCGTGCGGCGCCGTTTCGCCGGGCCGGGCGCGGCTGCCGAAGTCCTTGGGGACGCGGACCTCGCATTCGGCGAGGATAGGCTTGAGCAGGCGCGCGAGGCGGTCAGCCCAGGCCTCGACCCCGGCGGGTTCAGCGATTAGGTCCTGGCGCACCTCGATCAGCGCGTTGGCGAGGCCGTGGACGGTCGCGACGGCGTCGATCGTGTCGCCGGCGAGCCCCCCGTCATAGGGCTCGTTGTCGCCGATCTCGCGCGCGTGCAGGTCGTCCTCGTCGTGGAGCGCCTTGATGAGCGGCCCCGGCACGCGGTCGTCGAGGTCCCAGAGCACCCCGATCTTCCACCGCCTCGCGACCCGGCGCCAGACTGGCGTGAACGAGTGGATCGAGACGAGCGCCGGCGGCTCGGGGCTCGCCAGCATTGCTTCGACCGTGGCGGCGACCGTCTCGCGATAGGGCGCCCAATAGCGCTCGCGCCGCCGCGCGATCTCGGCCGCATCGGCCCGCGCATTGCCCGGCACGATCGCCCCGTCGGAAAAGCGCATGACCAGCGTCGGGTCGTCGGCGCCGCGGTTCGGGTCGATCAGCAGCCGCGAGAAGGTCGAAAGCACCGCCGGGGCGCCGAGCCGCTTCGCCAGCGCCCGCGTCAGATCGGCCGCACCGATGTCGTAGGCGATGTGCCGATCGAGCGCCGCGGGGTCGAGCCCGAGCGTGCCGTAGCCGGGCGGCAGCGCATTCGAGGCGTGATCGCAAATCAGGAGCACGCCGGCGTCGAGCGGTCCGGCTACCGTCTCGACCGGGGAAAAGGCTGCGTCCGGCTCGGAGGCGATGCGCTGGGTTCGATCCATGGCGGATGCTTGCCGTCCGGATGAGGCGAGACTATGGACGAAACGCCCGATCCGGGCGCCTATCTTCACCGCCCGCGGACGGAAATCCCCTTGCCGACGAAGCCTGATCCCGCCGCGCGGCGCGGCGGCGCCCTCGCCCCCTTTGCCGCGCTCGTCATCGGCGCGGTCGCGATGGGCGCGTCCCCGATCTTCGTACGGCTTGCCGATGTCGGCCCGTTCACCAGCGCCTTCTGGCGCGTCGCGCTTGCCCTGCCGCTGCTCTACACTTGGACGCGCATCGCCGACGGGCCCGGGGCGCGGAGCGCCCGGCTCTCGAAACCGGCGATCCTCTCGGGCCTCGCTTTCGCCGGCGACCTCTTCTTCTGGCATCTGGCGATCGTCCACACCAGCGTCGCCAACGCCACCTTCTTCGCGACCTGCGCGCCGATCTGGGTCGTCCTGTTCGGCTGGTTGCTCTTTGGCGAGCGGGTCAAGAGCAACGTGCTCATCGGCCTCGCGCTATGCCTGACCGGCGGCGCGGCGCTGCTCGCCCAAAGCTTCGAGCTCAAGCCCGCCGGCGCGATCGGCGACCTCTTCGGCATCGCGACCGGCGTCTTCTTCGGCCTCTATTTCCTAGCCGTCCAGGCCGCGCGCAGGACCACCTCCGCCGCCAGGCTCACCTTCGAGGCGACAGTCGTGACCGCCGCGATCCTGTTCGTCGTGGCGCTCGTCGGCGAGCGGTCGATGCTGCCCCACACGCTGCGCGGCCTGGCGGCGCTGCTCGCCATGGCCTGGATCAGCCACACTGGCGGGCAGGGGCTCCTGTCGATCGCGCTCGGCCGGCTGCCGGCGGCCTTCTCCTCGCTGGTGATCTTTCTCGAGGCGATCGCGGCGGCGGGTTTCGGCTGGCTGATCCTCTCTGAGCCGGTTAGCGCCATCCAGGGGCTCGGCGGCCTCGCCATCCTCCTCGGCATCTACGTCGCCCGGCCGCGATAGAAATCGGAACCCGCATAGCTATCGCGGGATAGAAGGTGAGACGACCCGTCGCAATTGCCGGGCCGCCCCGAGAACGGTAAAAGCGCCGAACATGATCAACCTGGCCAACCCGACGGTCTTCGTCGATATTACGCGGCGCGTTGCGCCGTGGCTCGCGGCGGCGACAGCTGCGCTGTTCGCCGTCGGCCTGACGCTCTCCTTCATGGCGCCGCCGGACTATCAGCAGGGCGAAACAGCCAAGATCATGTATCTGCACGTGCCCGCGGCGATGATGGCTTCGTTCGTCTATTTCGTCATGGCGGTCGCCGCGCTCGGCACGCTGGTGTGGCGCCACCCGCTCGCGGACGCGGCGCAGAAGGCGGCCGCGCCGCTCGGCGCGAGTTTCACGTTCATCTGCCTCGCCACCGGTTCGCTGTGGGGCAAGCCGATGTGGGGCACATATTGGGTGTGGGACGCCCGCCTCACCTCGGTGCTGGTGCTATTCCTGCTTTACCTCGGTCTGATCGCGCTCTGGCGCTCGATCGACGACCCCGGCCGGGCGGCGCGCGCGGCGGCGATCTTGACCTTGGTCGGCTGTGTCAATTTGCCGATCATCAAGTTCTCGGTCGATTGGTGGAACACCTTGCACCAGCCGGCCTCGGTGTTCCGCCTCGGCGGTCCGACCATCGACAAGTCGCTTCTCTATCCGCTGATCGTGATGCTGGCCGCCTTCGCTTTCCTGTTTCTCACCCTGCATCTGATGGCGATCCGCAACGAGATCCTGCGCCGGCGCATCGCGCGGGTGACGATGCTGGCCGCTGCCGAGGGCGACCGGCTCGCGTCGCCCTCGCTCGCGGCGGAGGGCGTTTGAGGCCATGTTCAGCGATCCGCACATCGGCTTCGTCATCGCCGCCTATGCCGTCGCCGCAGTCGTCATCGTGGGAATGATCGTCTCGGTCGTCCTGGACTCCCGCCGCCTCAGCGCGCGTCTCGCGGAAGCCAACCGCGCGCTCGAAGCCGCGCGCGGCGCCAAAGGTCGTCCGCGATGAGCGTGGCGCCCGAGGCGGCGAAACGTCCGCGCCGCTGGCTCGCGTTTCTGCCGCTCGCCCTCTTCGCCGTGCTCGCGGCGCTGCTGTTCGTCCGCCTTTACGCGGGCGACCCCTCGAAGCTTCCGTCAGCTTTGATCGGGCAGAGCGCCCCCCGCTGACCCTGCCGGGCCTCGACGGCGCCGCCGGCCTCACCGACGCCGACCTGCGCCAGGGTCATGTCAGCGTGGTCAACGTGTTCGGATCCTGGTGCGAGCCCTGCCGATTCGAGCATCCGACCTTGCTGGCGCTGGCTTCTGACGAATCGCTGAAGCAGAAGGGCGTTGTCGTCTACGGCATCGCGCAAAAGGATTCGAGCGAGAACGTGCGCCGTTTCCTTGGGGCGCTCGGCGATCCCTACGCCAAGGTCGGCCTTGATCCCGACAACCGCGCCGGCATCGACTGGGGCGTCTACGGCGTGCCGGAGACCTTTATCGTGCGCGGCGACGGCACGATCGCTTACAAAGTCGTCGGCCCGATGACCGCCGATACGCTCGAAACCGAAGTCAAGCCGCAGATCCTGAAGGCGATGGCCGCGCCGCGATCCTAGCCGCCCGCCGAAAGGCGCTGGCGGCGCGGCTCCCTATTTCCCCGGGCGCTCCGACCATGCTAACGAGCGGCGTATGAGTGAACGCATAGAGCGCCGATTTCAGAGGCTCGCCGGAGAACGCCGGCCCGGCCTCGTCACCTTTGTCATGGCGGGAGACCCCGACGCCGAGACGAGTCTCGAATCCTGGAAGCTCTCCCGGCCGCTGGCGCCGATCTCATCGAGCTCGGCATGCCGTTCACCGACCCGATGGCGGACGGCCCCGCGATCCAGGCGGCGGGGCTGAGAGCGCTGAGGAGCGGGCAGACCCTGCGCGCCACGCTGAAGATGGTTAGAGCGTTTCGGGAAGGGAACGCCGGTACGCCCGTCATCCTCATGGGATATTTCAATCCTATCTACTCTTACGGCGTCGAGCCGTTCGTCAGCGACGCCAGGGCTGCCGGGGTCGACGGCCTGATCGTGGTCGACCTTCCGCCCGAGGAGGACGATGAGCTGTGCCTGCCGGCGATGCGGGCGGGCCTCGCCTTCATCCGGCTCGCGACGCCGACGACCGACGACGCCCGATTGCCCACCGTTCTCACAAATACTTCCGGGTTCGTTTATTACGTCTCGATCACCGGCGTCACCGGTTCGGCGACGCCGGACCCGAACGCTGTCGGGAAGGCGGTCGCCCGGATCAAGCGGCACACGAGCTTGCCCGTGGCCGTCGGCTTCGGGGTCAGGGACGCCGCCAGCGCCGCCGCGATCGGCTCGGCCGCCGACGGCGTCGTCGTCGGGTCAGCGCTGGTCGACGCTGTGGGAGGCTCGCTGGCCGACGGGAAAGCGAGCCCAACGACCGTCGGCGCGGTCAGCAGTCTGGTGGAGACGCTCGCGCGCGCCTGCGCGTCCTCGGGGGCTCGGCCCGCCGCGTGAGAATCAATAGAGAGACGGCGGACCGGATTGCGCCGGGAGATCTCTCGCCGACGCGACCTCGGCCGCGGGCCCGGGGGCCTCGAAGAACGTTCGTCGCCGCCTACCTATGTTTCCGTCCTTCGCCGCGCCACCCCGGATCGAGTTCCGGGGAGGCGCGCGCCTTGGGCCAGAGTCTATCGAGAAAAACTGAGCCATGAATTGGATTTCCAACGTCGTCCCGCCAAAAATCCGCTCGCTGCTGCGGCGGGAAACGCCCGATAATCTTTGGGTCAAGTGCCCGGAAAGCGGGCAGCTCGTGTTCCACAAGGACCTAGAAGCCAATCTCATGGTGGTGCCCGGTTCGGGCTACCACATGGCGATCGACCCGAAGTCCCGGCTCGCCGCGACGTTCGACGACGGCGCCTATGAAGTGCTGCCGTCGCCGGAGGTCCCGACCGATCCGCTGAAATTTCGCGACGTCAAGCGGTATACCGACCGTCTCAAGGAAAACCGCCTGAAGACCGGCGGCTATGATGCGGTGACCCTCGCGCGCGGCCGGCTCGAGGGCCAGGACGTTACGGTTGCGGTGCAGGATTTCGCCTTTCAGGGCGGGAGCCTTGGAATGGCGGCGGGTGAAGCGATCATCGCAGGCATGACCTCGGCGGTCGAGCAGCGGACGCCCTTCGTCATCTTTACCGCCTCGGGCGGGGCCCGCATGCAGGAAGGGATGTTTGCGCTCATGCAGATGCCGCGGACCACCGTCGCCGTGCGCCGGCTCCGCGCCGCGCGTCTGCCCTACATCGTCGTCTTCACCAACCCGACGACCGGAGGGGTGACCGCCTCTTACGCCATGCTCGGCGACGTCCATATCGCCGAACCCGGGGCCGTGGTCGGCTTCGCCGGCGCCCGCGTGATCGAACAGACGATCCGCGAGCGCCTGCCGGAAGGGTTCCAGCGGGCCGAATATCTCCAGACCCACGGCATGATCGACATGGTGGTTCCGCGCCCGCAGCAGCGGGCGACCCTGGCGCGCCTCTGCCGGCTGCTGACCCACGAACCGAAACCGGAGCCGGCGGAAGCTGCATAGGAGTGCCGGTGCTGTTTGCCGCGAGCGGCCTTATCGGATGGCCCGTCGCCGCGAGCGACGGCCGCATCGGCGTCGTCAAGGACTTCCTGCTCGACCACCAAATGTGGGCGGTGCGCTGGATGGTCGTGGACCCCGGTCCATGGCTGCCGGGCCGGAAGGTCCTCATCCAGCCCTCGGCCATCGGGCCGATCCGGTTGCCGCCGAGGCCGGCGTTTCCGATGCTGAGCCTTGGCGATGAGATGGCGGTGTCGGTCAACCTGACCAGCAGGCAGATCGAAGCCGGTCCGGATCGGCGCGAGGACGAGCCCGTGACGGCTGAACTGGAGCAGCGCCTGTTCAGCCATTACGGATGGGATCCCTGTGCAGCGGATCGAACATCGGGGACGGGGACAGCGGCGACCGACCTCTCGGCAGCGCCGCGGCCCTCAAGGGATTCGCCGTCCACGGCGTCGACGGAGAGATCGGTTCGGTCGACAATATGTTCATCGACGACGCTCAATGGGCTGCCCGCGTTCTTGTCGTGGCGACACCAAGCTGGCTGCACGGAAGGCTCGTTCAGATTCCATTCCGCGTGGTTACGGGGATCGACTGGCGGGCTTGCATCGTCGCCCTCGGCGCCGCGCGCGAGATTGTCGATTCGGCGCCCGCCTGGGACCCCGTCGCGATGGTCGACGAGATCGCCGAGGAACGCCTGCGCGACCATTTCGGCTCGTAACGCTGGAGCGCCGGTCGGGCGCGCCCGCTAACCGCCCTGTCGGAGGGAGTTGACACTGAACTGGGGGCGACCAGGACGGCGGCTCGTCGTAAGGCCCCTACGACTTCGCCGCGGCCGCGCCCTCGATCGGCGTCCTTCGCCGGCTCGCGCTTCAGCGTCTGGTCGATGTCGAGCGTGCTCTCGACGCCGATCGAGTCGTAAGTGTCGCTCGAGCCAGGCCTTGGCGTCGGCGCGGCCGAGGTCGCGCAGCCGCTTGAAGAAACGGCCAGGACACGTCGAACTTGGTCGAGGCGGGGAAGGCCTCGAGCCGGCCCGCGCCGCCGATGCGATGCAGCCGCTCGAGCCGGTAGCTCGTCGCTCTTCAGCACGCCCGAGCGGATCAGGCGGGCGACGAAGTCGGCGGCGCGGAGCTCGCCGAGCAGGCTGGCGTTGAAGGTGATCTCGTTCAGCCGGTTCATGATCTCTTCGGGCGTGCGCGGGATCTCGGCGCGCTCGATCGGATTGATCTGGACGATGATCACGTCCCGGCAGGCGGTCTCGTAGAACAGCGGCCAGAGGGGCGGATTGCCGGCGTAGCCGCCGTCCCAATAGGCCTCGCCGCCGATCTGCACCGCCTGGAACAGCTGCGGCAGGCAGGCCGAGGCCATGACGTGGTCGGCGGTCAGAACGTCGCGGCGAAAGATCTCGCCGCGGCCGGTCCTCACGTTGGTCGCCGCGACGAACAGCTTGCGGCGTGTCGAACGCGCGCAGGCGCTCGAAGTCGACGATCGCCGCAAGATGGTCGCGCAACGGATTGAAGTTGAACGGATTGAACGCGTAGGGGCTGACGAATTGCGCCACCGCCTCCGCCCAGGCGCCGAGATATGCGCGTCCCCGGCCAGACGGCGCCCCAGGCCGCAGCCAGGCGTCGATCAGCTTGCGCTGGGCCGGGCGCGAGCGACCCCTCGGTCGAGACGGAGAGCCAGAACCTTTCCAGCTTCTCGCGCGCGCGCCGTCGCGTCCGCCTTCGGCGAGTCCCGCCGCATAGACCACGGCGTTGATCGCGCCGGCGCTCGCGCCGCTGATCGCGCCGATCTCGATCCGATCGTCCTCGATCAGCGCGTCGAGCACGCCCCAGGCGTAGGCGCCGTGCGAGCCGCCGCCCTGCAGGGCGAGGTTGACCGCCTTGCCGTCGTCCTTGTCCAGGCCGCCGGACGTCGCTCACTGCCGCCGTCCAGCCGCCGTCGATCGAAATATTGGCGCCGGTGATCTGCGAGGCGGCGTCGGAGCACAGATAGACGGCGATGCGCGGCGACCTGGTCGACGGTGACGAACTGCTTGGTCGGCTGCGCGCCAGCATCACCTCGTTGATCACCTGCTCGCGCGTCATGTTGCGCGCCTTCATCGTGTCGGGGATCTGGTTGCTCGACCAGCGGCGTCCAGACGTAGCCGGGCGAGATGCAGTTGCAGGTGACGCCGAAGGTCGCGAGTTCGAGCGCGACCGTCTTGGTGAGGCCGGCGAGGCCGTGCTTGGCCGAGACGTAGGCCGACTTGAACGGCGAGGCGATGAGCGAATGGGCCGAGGCGGTGTTGATGATCCGGCCCCATTTCTGCGCCTTCATGCCCGGCACGGCGGCGCTGGATGGCGTGGAACGCGGACGTGAGGTTGATGGCGATGATCGCGTTCCATTTCTCGCGGCGGGAAGTCCTCGATCGGCGAGACGAACTGGATGCCGGCGTTGTTGACCAGGATGTCGACGGTCCCGAGCTTCTCGGCCGCGTCCGGCGACCATCGCCTCGATCTCGTCGCCCTTCGACATGTCGGCGCCGTTGTAGACGCCTTGACCCCGAACTCGCTTCTCGATCTTGGCGCGCTCGTCCTCGATCGCCTTCGGGTCGCCGAAGCCGTTGATCATCGACGTCCGCGCCTTCCTTGGCGAGCGCGCGGGCGATGGCGAGGCCGATGCCGCTGGTCGAGCCGGTGACGACGGCGTGGTGGTTGGCGAGCGACATGAGGCGATCCTCCATGAAAATACCGCCACGCGACCGCGCCTGACGGACGCTGTTTGCGTAGATTGGTCATATTGCATTGCGATGAAGCTTGCGAGTGGACGAAGCAGTCGCGGATGACATTTCTCGCCGCTGCGACCTAAAAATCGGCGTTGAGCAGCCGCGGCGCCTGAAGCGCCGCATAGAGGTATGTCTCGATGAACGCTTCATCGGCCGAACGCCGATTTCGGGCCCCGCGCGCGCCGCGCGACCGTCGCCGTCGCGTCGGCGAAGGCGCCGCGGCCGTCGACGGTCGGCGGCGGCGCGCCGATCGTCGTCCAGTCGATGACCAACACCGACACCGCCGACGTCGAGGCGACGGCGCGTCAGATCGCGGCGCTGGCCCGCGCCGGCTCGGAACTCGTGCGCCTGACCGTCGACCGCGACGAGGCCGCCGCCGCGGTGCCCCATATCCGCGACCGGCTCGCCGCGATGGGCGTGACGGTCCCGCTGATCGGCGACTTCCATTATATCGGCCACAAGCTGCTCGCCGATCATCCGGCCTGCGCCGAGGCGCTCGACAAATACCGCATCAATCCGGGCAACGTCGGCTTCAAGAACAAGCGCGACCTGCAATTCGGCCAGATCGTCGAGATCGCGATCCGCAACGGCAAGGCGGTGCGGATCGGGGCGAATTGGGGATCGCTCGACCAGGAGCTGCTGACGCACCTGATGGACGAGAACGCCGCGAGCGCGGCGCCCGCTCGACGCGCGCGCGGTCACGCGCGAGGCGATGGTCGCGCTCGGCGCTCCTCTCGGCCGAGCGCGCCGAGGAGATCGGCTCAGCCGCGCGCGCAGATCATCCTGTCGGCCAAAGTCTCGGCGGTGCAGGATCTGATCACCGTCTACCGCATGCTCGCGCGAGCGCTCGGACTATGCGCTCCATCTCGGCCTCACCGAAGCCGGCATGGGCTCGAAGGGGATCGTCGCCTCGTCGGCGGCGCTCGGCGTTCTGCTGCAGGAGGGCCTCGGCGACACGATCCGCATTTCGCTCACCCCCGAGCCGGGCGGCGACCGCACGCAGGAGGTGCGAGTCGCGCAGGAACTCCTGCAGACCATGGGATTCCGCGATCTTCGCGCCGCAGGTCGCCGCCTGTCCCGGCTGCGGGCGCACGACCTCGACCGTGTTCCAGGAGCTGGCGCGCGACATCCAGGCCCATCTTTCGACGTCGATGCCGGAGTGGCGCGCTCGCTATCCGGGCGTCGAACGGCTCAACGTCGCGGTGATGGGCTGCATCGTCAACGGCCCCGGGCGAGAGCAAGCACGCCGACATCGGCATCTCGCTGCCCGGCACGGGCGAGCACGCCGGCGGCGCCGGTGTTCGTCGACGGCGTCAAGACCGTGACCCTGCGCGGGCCGCGCATCGCCGAGGAGTTCAGGGCGCTGGTCGAGGCCTATGTCGCCAGGCGGTTCGGCGGCGTCGGGCAGGCGGCGGAGTAGCGCTGCGATGTACGAGCCGCCGCTCCATCGCGACGATGAACTCGTCAGGCAGCACGCGCTGATCAGGGCGCGTCCGCTTGGGCTGCTGGTGAGCCACGGGCCGCAGGGGCTGATGGCCAATGCGGTTCCGTTCCTCCTCGAACCAGCCGCCTCGAAGCTCGGGACGTTGCAGGCCCATGTCGCGCGCGCCAATCCGCAGTGGCGCGATCTTGCGGTCAGCAAGGAGGCGCTCGTCGTGTTCCAGGGCGTCGACCATTACGTGTCGCCATCGTGGTATGCGACCAAGCAAGAGACGCACAAGGTCGTGCCGACCTGGAACTACGTCATGGTCCAGGCGCGCGGACCGGTCCGGGTGATCGAGGACGACGCATGGCTCGAGCGTCAGATCGCGGCGCTGACAGGCGAGCAGGAATCCTCGCGACCGGCGCCCTGGGCGGTCGAAGATGCGCCGGCTGACTTCATCGCGGCTCAGCGCAAGGCGATCGTCGGGATCGAGATCGAGATCGCCGATATCCGCGGAAAGTGGAAGACGAGCCAGAACCGCAACGCGGCCGACCGCGCCGGCGTCGTCGACGGCCTCGAGGCGCTTGGCGACGAGGAAGCGCTGGCGATGGCCGCAATGGTTCGCGAAACCGGCGGCGGTTGATGCAACTCGGGTGTTCGCGCGGAATTTAGGGACCGGGTTCGGCGCGGAACGCCGAAACGGTGGCATGACGGCTAGCTGCAGAAGGAGGAGGAACCCATGACGGACGCGATCAAGTCTCTCTACACCGCACACGCCACAGCAACCGGCGGCCGCAACGGCCACACGCGCGCCGACGACGGGACGGTAGAGGTCAACCTGTCGGTGCCGAAAGAGATGGGAGGGCCGGGCAAGCCAGGAACCGCGACTCCCGAGCACTTGTTTGCGGCTGGCTACGCCGCCTGCTTTGGCGGGGCGCTCGACTACATCGCCAAGCAGCACAAGAAGGACGCGACCGGCGCGACGATCAAATGCGCGGTGTCGATCGGTCCGCGCGAGAAAGGCGGGTTCGGCCTGGCGGTCGCACTCGATGTCACCGACACAAGCTTGCCGCAGGCCGAACTCCAGGCGCTGGCTGAGGAAGCGCACGAAAAAATCTGTCCTTATAGCCACGCCACCCGCGGCAACGTGGAAGTCAAGCTGACCGCCCACGGAGCCTAAATCGCCGTTCGAGCGCCGGAGAGGCCAAGCGACGCGTTCCCGCCGCGCGGCAAAGCGTCGCAAGCGTATGGTTCGGCTGCGGTTTCGAGCCTTTCGAGGCCGCAGCCGAACGGGCTCGAGCATCGCCGTCAAGAGTTTCGCCGAGCGCCGCCCGCCCGCTCAAAAATTTCCGTAACGTTTTGGATGAGGGCAAATTTTGAGAGCCGTAGTCAGCGGTTGACGGGAAATCGGAAACGCGGCAGCCGGATTTAGGCAATGATTACCGATCGAAACCTTACGGCGCCCAATAATTCGTTCGGATTACTACGTACAGGTTGAACTGAGTTGCGAGTGTCGGTTTTTGTCGCATAAAGGAAATGTTATCACTGTTAATCTAGTGTTGTTACGCGATTTAACTTCGGGCAATGTTCCGATAAGACTGTTTAACTGACGCTCTTGATTTTATAACGGGTCTCACGGCATATGGGTTTGCTTGCGTGGGGCTGGGGGCCTTTCATGCGAGCTCAAGACCCCGAGTTGCATCCGTCCCACATGGACTCCGCGACATTGCGAGAAAGCAAGGCAGATGGAGCAACCCACGCCGCCATCAGGCGAGGCTGCGCCGCTAGACCCTGGTCTGCGGGCCCTAAGCGGAATCGCCGCCTATTACAGAATCGGCGCCGACCCGAACCAGATTCGACGCGAGCTCGCCCTGGGCGACCGTGCGTCGGACGACTTCGACCTCATCCGAGCGGCGCAGATGATCGGCCTGAAGGCCCGGCTGGTCAGCGGGGTCGACGAGGCGCGCTTGGGCAAGATTCCCACTCCCGCGATCGTTCGCCTGAGAAACGGCGCGCTTTACGTGTTTGGCGGACGGAATCCGGCCGGCCTATGCCGATTGGTCGATCCGATCAGCCACGCGACGACCGATATCCCGCTCGAGGAGCTTGACGCGCGAGACGGACGGCCGAGTGCTGCTGGTCGCACGCCGTATCGGAGGAGCTGGCATCAGTCCGAAACTGTTTGGGCTGCGCTGGTTTCTTCCCACGCTGTGGCGCTACCGCAAGCCTCTCGGGCACGTGCTTGCGGCGTCGCTGTTCGTTCAGATCTTCGCGTTGACGACGCCGCTGATTTTCCAGGTCATTGTCGACAAGGTTCTCACCCATCGCGGGTACGAGACCCTGTTCGTCATGATCGCCGGCTTGGTCGTCGTCTCGCTGTTTGACGTGGTGCTGCAATATCTGCGCGCCTACGCGCTGTCGCACACCACCAATCGCATCGACGTCGAACTCGGTCAGCGCCTGTTCGCGCATCTCCTGCGTCTGCCGATGAGTTATTTCGAGACCCGTTCGGCCGGCCAGACCGTCGCGCGCGTGCGCGAACTCGAGACCATCCGCGCCTTTCTGACCGGACAGGGGCTGTTCTCTGCGATCGATCTCGTGTTCACCGTCGTCTTCATCGCGGTGATGTTCGCCTATTCCGTTCCGCTGACGCTGATCGCGCTGATCGCCCTGCCGGTCTATATTCTGATCGGATTCACGGTGCGGCCGCCGCTGCGCGACCTCATCAACGAGAAGTTCAACCGCGGCGCGGCGAGCCAGCAGTTTCTGGTCGAGACCATCGTCGGCGTCGGAACGATCAAGTCCGCCGCGGTCGAGCCGATCATGCGCGCCCAATGGGAAGAGAAGCTCGCCGCCTACGTCAAGACGAGCTTCTCCGCCACGATGCTCGGGACCGGCGGCCAGCTGGGCATCCAGTACGTCAGCAAGTTGACGACCGCGGCGATCCTGCTGTTCGGGGCCAAGGCGGTGATCGACGGCGAACTCAGCGTCGGCGCGCTCGTCGCCTTCAACATGATCGCCTCGCAGGCCGTGCAGCCGATCCTGCGCTTGTCGCAGATCTGGCAGGACTTCCAGCAGGTCCAGATCTCGATCGAGCGACTGGGCGACATCCTCAACGCCCCGCCCGAGCCGGCGCCGACGATGCGGCTTGCGCCGCCGACCCCGCGTGGCGCGATCGAGTTTCGCAACGTCAGCTTCCGCTATCGCCCCGGATCTGCGGACGTTCTGAGGAATGTCTCGCTCAAGATCGCACCGGGCGAGACGATTGGCGTCGTCGGCCCGTCGGGCTCCGGCAAGTCGACCCTGACCAAGCTCGTGCAGCGCCTCTACCTTCCGACTGAGGGCCAGGTCTTCCTCGACGGCGCAGATCTCAGCCAGGTTGATCCGGCGTGGCTGCGCAGCCACATCGGCGTGGTGCTGCAGGAGAACCTGCTGTTCAACCGCACGATCCACGAGAACATCGCCTTCGCCGAACCCGCGATGCCGAGGGCGAAGGTGATCGAGATCGCCGGCCTCGCCGGCGCCGACGAGTTCATCGACAAGCTCCCGGAAGGGTACGATACCATGGTCGAGGAGCGCGGCGCCAACCTGTCCGGCGGACAGCGTCAGCGCATCGCGATCGCACGCGCGCTCGCCACCAATCCGCGCATCCTTATCCTCGACGAGGCGACCTCGGCCCTGGACTACGAAAGCGAGCGCATCATCCAGCGCAATATGCGCCGCATCGTCAAGGACAGGACGGTGATCATCGTCGCTCATCGGCTGGCGGCAGTGCGGGCCTGCGACCGCATCGTCGGCATGGCCGACGGACGCATCGTTGAGATCGGCTCGCACGAGGAGCTGATCCGTCGCCCCGGCGGGCTTTACGCCTATCTGTGGGGTCTGCAGACGAGTCCGGTGGAGGTCGCGGCATGAACGAGGTTGTGCGAACGGACGCGCCGGCGGGAACCGCTTTGGCGCCGGCGCGCCAGCCGCAATCGGCGCTCGCGCTTCGCGATACGCGCCGAGGCAGGTCGGCGGACCTGGAGTTTCTTGCGCCTGTCCTGGAGATCCTCGAGACGCCGGCTTCGCCTGTTCGCATCGCGTTCCTTTGGATCATCTGCGCGCTCGTCGTCGCGTGCCTCAGCCTTGCCTATTTCGGGCGCATCGACATCATCGCCTCGGCGCAGGGCAAGTTCCAGCCGACCGGACGCGTCAAGGTGATCGAACCGGTCGAAACTGGCCGGGTGGTCTCCATTCATGTCGGAAACGACAGCGTCGTGAAGGCCGGCGACGCCCTGATCGAGCTCGATCCGTCGGCTGCGGAGGCCGACGCCAAGGAGGCGCGCGCCGATCTCGCCGCCGCTGAGGCCGAGAGCGTGCGGCGTCGCGAGGCGCTCGCTGCGGCCCGCGCCCACGCGTACGCGCCGTCTCCGGCGATCGCCTGGCCCGCGCAAATCGACTCGAGCCTGCGCGCTCGCGAACAGCGCGTGCTGGCTGCGGATCTGGGTCAGCTCGCTGCGACGGTCGCTTCGTTCGACGCCCAGAAGACGCAGAAGATCGCAGAGCGCGACATGCTCACACAGACAATCGCGACGCAGAAGAATCTGGTCGCGACTCTGCAGGAGCGCGTCGACATGCGCACCAAGCTGGTCGAATCCCAGTCGGGCGCCAAATCCGCGGTTATCGACGCGACCGAGACGCTGCAGTACCAGCAGACGCAGCTCGCCATGCAGCAGGCTCAGCTCGCTTCGGCCTCGACCGGCCTCGATGTCATCGCGCGCGACTCGGAAAAGGCGGTGCAGTCGTTCCTTTCCGATCAGGCCCAGAAGCTCGACGCCTCAGAGCGGCAGGCTGAAGAAGACCGGCAGAAACTCGCCAAGACCGAGGCCCTGCTCGGCAATCTCACGCTCAAGGCGCCCATCGACGGCCGCGTCCAGTCGTCGATCGTCACGAACATCGGCCAGGTTCTGACCAGCGGGCAGGAGGTCATGCGCGTCGTGCCGCAGGACTCGCGGCTCGAGATCGAGGCTTATGTGCTCAACCGCGACATCGGCTTCGTCCACGTCGGCCAGGATGCGGTGGTGAAGGTCGAGTTCTTCCCCTTCACCCGCTACGGGTCGGTCAAGGCTCATGTCGTTCGCATCGCCACGGACGCGATTCCGTCGCCCGACGCCAGCGCGATGGAGGGCGACCCCGCGCGCGCCTCGAACGCGTCCGGCTTCGCCGGAGGCGAGCGGACGCAGAACCTGGTGTTCGCGGTCGAACTCTCGCCGGAATCGTCGACCCTCTCCGTCGACGGCGCCGACCGACCGCTGACCTCGGGCATGGCCGCGACCGTCGAAATCAAGACCGGCGCGCGGCGCCTGATGGATTACATCTTCTCGCCCCTCGTCGAGGTCGCCTCGCGCGCGATGCGGGAGCGCTGACGGGTCTGAGCCGCCCTGATCACCCGGGCGCGAATTGAGCCTTTTCAGAAGTTCTTGCGCCGGACTTTCCGGGCGGCCGTCGCCCGCCGTGGCGGCCGGTTCGAAGCGCCACGCTGGAACGCCGCGTCCCGGACCCGACGGCTCTCAACTCGGCGCCCTCAAGCTCATTCAGCGGCTCTCCGGTCGCAAGCCCGGGCGCGAAATCCATGTTTTCAAGCTGTTGCGCCGGATTTTCGGGGCGAACGCAACGGCCAAGGATTTCGAGCCCGGCGGTGCGCGCGGAGGCGGCGATCGGGGGGGCGGCGTCTCGCCGCACGCAACGCGCGCGTCCATCGGCGGATCGCCGGGGGGGGCCAGAGCGGCTTCGGCGAAATCGGACATGGGGACTGCTCTCGGGCTGATAAGAACAAATATAGAACAACTTGCTTCGGCTGGCAAGAAATTGTTGCTCTGTCGAGGGGTCAAAAGCCGACTCCGGGGTTCCCACGCCGAGGGCGTGAGCCCGACGGCGCAGCGGATGTCGGGCGCCGACGTGAAGCGGAAGATGCGGACCGCGGTCCAAGGGTCACAGCGCTGTCGCGCAGTCGCGACGCACGCCCGTCTCTGGCGCTACTCGACGCCGCCCGGCTTCTTCCGGGAGCTAAGCGGAACAACTCGAGACGCCCTTCTCCCCATGGGAGCAACAGCAGCCTTGAGGGGCCTCCATTCGACGGGGAGCGTACCGACAGCGAAGGCGCGAGGCGAGCTTCGGTCGAAGCGTCGGTGGAACTGCGCCCCTCTTAGCATTGCCGTGTTCGGCTTTCAAATAATGAACAGTGAAAACCAGCCGGCCACAGAACGGAACAAAAGACTTCCTGATTTGCAGAGAGTTTCGGCCACCGGCGCTTCAAAAACGATCGCAGTGTGATCTTCATCACAGTCGATGGGTGACCAAAGTTGTAAGACTTTGGTGGGTGGCCATCTTGGCGGCGCTGTCGCGAGATGCTAAAAAGCCTCGGTCGAACCGGGGATCATCCCTTCGACAGTCGCGCCGTGACTTGAATAAGGATGATGTGTAACGCCGCTCCCAATTGGACATTGAACTAAGCGTCATAAGATTTGGTGTTGTACTTTCATCATATTGCAGGGAAGGGTATCCAATGCCTTATTATCTTTTCCAATGGAAATACAAGGACGAAGCCATCCAAGCGATGGTCGCGACGCCCCAGGACCGCGCGGTAGAGCTGCGAAAAGCCGTGCAGGGGTTTGAGGGTCGTTTGCATCAGTTCTTTTACGCTTTCGGCGAATACGACGGCCTTAGCATCGTCGAATTCCCAAGCAACGAAAAATGTGCAGCGTGCTCGACCACGCTTAACGGCGCTGGCGCGAACGTGTCCTTCCGAACGACCGTGCTGCTGACCGGCGAAGAAGTAAAAGCGGCCATGAAGCAGGCCTCAACAGTGAATTCCGGCTACTCGGCGCCAGTAGGCTATGTAGGGTATAGCAGCCACGGGTAAGCCCTCCGTTTCCTTCGAACGGAGGAGCCTACTCGATCGAGACCGATCGTCCGCGACTTCGAGCGCGAGCTCGCGTCTCTTCGAAGCGTTTGCGGCTTCTCCGCGATGCAAGAGTTCGGATGCAAGAGTTCGGCTGAAAGCGGGATGCTTCGCAAAACGACGAAGACCGGCTCCGCCAGGACGATCCCCGCGTATCACTCCCCCGCCGCGCGCGCCACGACCGGCGTCTCGTGCTCGCGCATGATGTCGCGCAGCCGGACAAGCTGCGCCTCGAGGGCGTCGAGTTCCTTTTCGTCGAGCCGCCCGAGGGTCGAAGAGAGCCACTTGTGCTGCGCGGCGATCGCGCTGGCGGCCATCGTTCGTCCCGCCTCGGTGAGGTGGATGGAATGCTGGCGCCGGTCCGAGGCCAGCGACCGGCGCTCGACGAACCCCGCGGCCTCGAGCCGGTCGAGCAGGCCGGAAATATTGCCCTTGGTCACGTAGAGCCGCTTGGCGAGCTCCTGCTGGTTGACCCCCTCCTGTTCGCTCAGCGTCGTCAGCACGTCGCACTGCGGAATGGATATGCCGATCATGCGCAGGCGATCGCCGACGGCGGCCTGCATGCGCGCCTCCAGGCGGATGAGGCGCAGCCAGACCCGCATGGCGCGGTCGGGAGTCGGGGAGTTCGGCATCGGGACCTTCACAGTCTGCGTTTCGTGACTACGTTAACGCGCACGCAACCCCAAAGCGTTCGCGCGCCAGGGCGATTTGCCGGCGATTGATCTGGCGTCCGGCGCATCATAGTATAGACATGAACAATCTGAGCGCCGCAATCAAGCCGCCGCGTTCGTATTCAGGGAGGATGCGAGATGCTAGGACGGATGCAGGAATGGCCCCTGCTGATGCACAAGATCATCGACTTCGCGGCCATCCAGTTTCCGAAGCAGGAAGTCGCCTCGCGGATGGTCGAGGGTCCGATGCACCGGACGACCTACGCGGAGATCCGCGAACGGTCGCTCAAGGTCGCCAAGCGGCTCGAACGCGACGGGATCAGGCTCGGCGATCGCGTGGCGACCCTGGCCTGGAACGGCTTCCGGCACCTCGAGGCCTGGTACGGCATCACCGGCCTTGGCGCGGTCTACCACACCGTCAATCCGCGTCTCTTTCCCGAACAGATCGCCTGGATCATCAATCACGCCGAGGACCGGATCGTCATGACCGATCTGACCTTCGTGCCGCTGCTCGAGACGATCGCCGACCACCTGCCGAGCGTCGAGCGCTATATCATCCTGACCGACGCCGCTCACATGCCGGCGACCAAGCTCAAGAACGCCGTCGCATACGAGACGTGGCTCGGCGAGGCGGACGCCGACTTCCGCTGGGCGGAATTCGACGAGCGGACGGCGGCTGGCCTCTGCTACACCTCCGGCACCACTGGCAACCCGAAGGGCGTGCTCTATTCCCACCGCTCGAACGTCCTGCATTCGATGATGGCGACGGGCCCCGAGGTGCTGACCCTGAACGCCTACGATTCGGTTCTGCCGGTCGTGCCGATGTTCCACGCCAATTCCTGGGGCCTGGCGCTTTCCTGCCTGATGCGCGGCGCGCGGATGGTGATGCCCGGGGCGAAGCTCGACGGCGCGTCGGTCTACGACATCCTCGAGACCGAGAAGGTGACGATGACCGCCGCCGTGCCGACCGTCTGGCTCGGCCTGCTGCAGTACCTGCGCAAGGAGGGCAAGCGCCTCACGACGCTCAAGTTCGTCGGCATCGGCGGCTCCGCCTGCCCGCCGGAGATGATCCGCGCCTTCGAGGACGACTACGGCATCGAGGTGCGCCACGCCTGGGGCATGACCGAGATGAGCCCGATCGGATCGGCCGGCGCGATCAAGCCCAACCAGGTCGGGATGTCGCATGAGGAAAAGCTCGCCCTCCAGGCCAAGCAGGGCTGGGCGCCGTTCGGCGTCGAAATGAAGATCGTCGACGAGGAGAACAACGAACTGCCGTGGGACGGCAAGAGGTTCGGCCGGCTGAAGGTGCGAGGTTTCGCCGTGGTCGAGACCTATTTCCGCGACGAGGGCGGCAAGATTCTCGACGACCAGGGCTTCTTCGACACCGGCGACGTCGCCACCATCGACCCGAACGGCTTCATGGCAGATCACCGACCGAGCCAAGGACGTCATCAAGTCGGGCGGCGAATGGATCTCGACCATCGACATCGAGAATCTGGCCGTTGGTCATCCCGACGTCGCCGAGGCCGCGGTCATCGGCGTCCATCACGCCAAGTGGGACGAACGGCCGCTGCTCGTCGTCGTGCCGAAGGAGGGCTGCGAACCCAAGACGGAGGAGGTCCTCGAATACCTCAAACCCAAGATCGCCAAGTGGTGGATGCCCGACGACATGCAGGTCGTGCGCGAGATTCCGCATACGGCGACCGGCAAGATCAACAAGCTGAAGCTGCGCGAGACCTTCAAGGGCTATAAACTGCCGACCGAGTGATCTCGGCGATGGCGGCCGCCGCTACAGGGCGCGTCGCCGGCCGACGATCGGGCAAGTCACGCGCGCAAAAGTCGCGCGAGCAAAGTCAGGCCGCCGCGCCGTTTCGCGTGCGCGACACGATCGCGTCGGCGAGCGGAGGCAGGTTTCGGTCGTTGGCCGCCCGCTCAGCGTCGGCGACGAATTTCGCCATCTGCTGGTAGCAGGGGCTGCCGGGTCCGTGTCTCTGGCTCAGAGCGTCCAGAAACTCGCCGGCCGTGCGATAGAAGTAGCCGTGCACGAACGTCGTCTCTTCGCCCGGCCGTCGGAAGGCGAACGCGTACAGCGCCTCGGACGGCTCGAATGGCGAAATGGCGATCACGCTGTCGTCCGGTCCGCGGCCTTCGACGCCGCTGAAGGCCGGCGGCTCGACGTCCGCCGCCCTGGCGATCGCGCGCAGAAGAGAACTCGCCGAATGGCCGTTGAGCTCGATGCGCGCGCTGGGCTCCGAAAGGCGCGCCACCTCGTTGGCCGCTGCGAGCATCAGCTTCTGGCGCCGGCCCGCATCGCCGCCAAGCGCGGCGAGCTCCTCGCGCACCAGCGACCAGAACCGCTTCTTGTCGAGCGAGCGCGTGACGTCGCGCAACTCATCGGCGAAGTGATCGATCTCGGGGTTGTCTGACATGGGTCGCTGCTCCTCAAGGCTTATGCGCGCGCGCGCCCCGCGTCTTTTCCGCTCCCCCGCGGATGGGACCCGGTCGGTTTGTTCTTGCGCCGGCGGAAAGCTTGTACTATATGGCGTTTAACAACATCTCATAACCTTCCATCGAGTTGATGGAAGGGCTGTTTGAGAGTGGGCCCGGCCGGGACCCGCTCTTTTTTATTGCCCGAGGTCCATGGTCGAGTTGACGTCCCTCGAAGCCGACGGCGCCGCGGAAGCGCTGGACGAGCCGCGCCTGATCGAGGACGCCGGCGCAGGCCATGCGGATCGGCCGGATCGCCGCGCCGGTGCTGCGCGATCTCGGCCTTCGGCTGGTGCGGGTGAAGATCTCCGCCGCCGCCGGCGCGACGGTGCAGATCATGGCGGAGCGGCCCGACGGGACGATGACGATCGAGGATTGCGAGCGGGCGAGCGAAGCGCTGTCGCCGGTGTTCGACGCCGAGGACATCATGACGCAGGCCTACCGGCTCGAGCTTTCGTCGCCCGGCATCGACCGTCCGCTCGTGCGCCGAAGCGATTTCGAGCGCGCCGCCGGGCACGAGGCGAAGTTCGAGATGACGACGCCGGTCGACGGCCGCAAGCGGTTTCGCGGTCGGATCGAGGCGGTCGCCGCCGGTCCCGACGGGCCCGCGGTGCGGCTCGTCGTCGTCGCCGACGACAAGAGCGAGAGCGCCGTCGAGCTGCCGATCGCGGCGATGGGCGACGCGCGGCTGGTTCTGACCGAAGACCTGATCCGCGCGGCGCTGCGGCGGGAGAAGGCGGCGCTCAAGGAGGCGAAACGCCGCCCTGGGCGGAGCCCAGGCGAACGAGCAGAAAGCAAGCAGCGAACCAGCCCAACGCGAAGATGCCAACGGCGAAAGTGAACCGCAAAGCCGCGGCCCGCGGCGCGGCCGACGAGCCGCTCGGGCCTGATGAAGGAGACAGCAATGGCCGTTAGCGCCAACCGACTCGAACTCTTGCAGATCGTCGACGCCGTCGCGCGCGAGAAGTCGATCGACCGTTCGATCGTGCTCGCCTCGATGGAGGACGCGATGCAGAAGGCCGCGCGCTCGCGCTACGGCCAGGAAACCGAAGTCCGCGCCGAGATCAACCCGAAGACCGGCGAGATCCGCTTCTCCCGCCTGCTGCTGGTGGTCGACCAGGTCGAGAACGACGCGATCGCAGATTACGCTGGTCGACGCGCAGAAGAAGAACCCGTCGGCGCAGATCGGCGACTGGATCTCCGAGTCGCTGCCGCCGTTCGACTATGGACGCATTCCCGCCCAGGCGTCGAAGCAGGTGCTGGTGCAGAAGATCCGCGAAGCCGAGCGCGACAAGCAGTACGAGGTCTTCAAGGACCGGATCGGCGATATCATCAACGGGGCGGTCAAGCGGGTCGAGTACGGCAACGTGGTGGTCGACCTCGGCGGCGCCGGCGGCGAAGCGGTGGTGCGCCGCGACGAACTGATCCCGCGCGAGATGTTCCGGCCGGGCGACCGCATCCGCGCCTATGTCTACGACGTGCGCCGCGAGGCCCGCGGGCCGCAGATCTTTCTGTCGCGCACCCATCCGCAGTTCACCGCGAAGCTGTTCACCCAGGAAGTGCCGGAGATCTACGACGGCATCGTCGAGGTGAGGGCGGTCGCGCGCGACCCCGGCTCGCGCGCCAAGATCGCCGTGACCTCGAACGATTCTTCGATCGATCCCGTCGGCGCCTGCGTCGGCATGCGCGGCTCGCGCGTGCAGGCGGTGGTCAACGAGCTTCAGGGCGAGAAGATCGACATCATCCCCTGGTCGCCGGACGCCGCGACCTTCATCGTCAACGCGCTGCAGCCGGCCGAGGTGATGAAAGTGGTGCTCGACGAGGATTCGACCCGCATCGAGGTCGTCGTTCCCGACGATCAGCTGTCGCTGGCGATCGGCCGGCGCGGCCAGAATGTCCGCCTCGCCTCGCAGCTCACCGGCTGGGACATCGACATCCTGACCGAAGCCGAGGAGTCGGAGCGGCGTCAGAAGGAATTCGCCGAGCGCACCAGTCCAGTTCATGGACGCGCTCGACGTCGACGAGACGGTCGCGCAGCTGCTGGCTTCGGAAGGCTTCCGCACGGTCGAGGAAATCGCCTATGTCGAGCCTGCGCGAGCTCGCTTCGATCGAAGGCTTCGACGACGATACGGCGGCCGAGATCCAGGCGCGCGCGCAGAATCATCTCGCCGCGATCGAGGCCGAATTCGACGATCAGCGCAAGGCGCTGGGCGTCGCCGACGACCTCAAGGAGATCGAGGGCCTCACCACGCGCGATGCTGGTCAAGCTCGGCGAGAACGGCGTCAAGATCGCTCGAGGACCTCGCCGATTGCGCCAGCGACGATCTCGTCGGCTGGACCGAAGGCGAATTCCGGCCAAGCCCGGCTTCCTCGCCGGCTTCGACGTGACCCGGGCGCAGGCCGACGCCATGATCCTGGACGCGCGCGTTCGCGCCGGCTGGATCGAGGCGCCCGCACCGGCGCCGGAAGGCGAGGCGGACAACGAGGAAGGCGAGGCGGCCTGAACGGCGCCTGAAGGATTTCGGATTGCGAGCGCGCGAGCGGACCGACGAAGGCGGGTCGGAGCGGACCTGCATTGCGACGGGGGTCAAGGGCCGCCCGAGGCGATGCTGCGCTTCGCGCTCGGCCCGGACGGGCGCGGTTGTTCCCGACATCCGCCGCAAGCTGCCCGGTCGCGGCGTCTGGACGAGCCTCAGCGCTTCGAGCGGTGCGCCGCGCGGTCCGCCAAGGGCGCTTTCGCCCGCGCTTTTCGCGCCAAGGCCGAAGCGGCCGCCGATCTCGCCGACGCCGTGGACGTCGCTGCTCGAGCGCGACGCGCTGCAGTCGCTGTCGATGGCCAACAAGGCCGGCCTCGTGGTCGCCGGCGCGTTCAAGGTCGACGCGGCGATCGAGAGCGGCGGCGGTCGCCGCCCTGATTCAGGCGTCCGACGGCGCGGCCGGACGGCGCGGCCAAACGGGAACAGGCGCTGAGGGCGCCAGGCTCGGCGTCGGCGGCCGAAGCCGTCGCCCGGATCAATCTCTTCTCGTCGAGTCAATTGGATTTGGCATTGGGGAAGGCAAATGTGATACATGCTGCGCTCAAATCCGGCGCAGCGACCTCGGCCTTCCTCGCGCGGGCGGAGCGGCTGCGCCGTTTTCGCGCGACCGCGAAGCGGACGCGGAACGCGAAGACCGGCGGCGGCGACGCGCCGGCCGGATGAGGCGACGGACGCTTGGCCGAGCGGACGAATTGGCTGAAAAGCCAACCGATTAGGAATGGGCATGAACGAAACGAGCAATAGCGACAAGCCGTGCGGCGCGGCGCCGCCGAAGGCGACCCTGCACCTGAAGCGTCCGGTCGAGCAGGGCACGGTGCGCCAGAGCTTTTCGCACGGGCGCAGCAAGGCGGTCGTGGTCGAGAAGGTCAAGCGCCGCGTTCTCGACGCCGGGCGAGGCGCCGCCGCCCGTCGCCCCCAGCGCCGTCCGCCGCCCAAGCCGACGGTATCGCTCGCCCCGGGCAAGGGCGCGCCGGCGCGCCCGAGCGCGCCGCCGCCCAAGACCGGCGTCGTGCTGCCCACGCTCACCGCCGAGCAGCGCGAGGCGCGCGCCCGGGCGTTGCTCGACGCGCGGGCCCAGGAGGAGGAGGACCGCCGCCGCCAGGAGGCGGAGGCCGAAGCGCGCCGCGAGCGCGAGGCGCGCGAACGCGCCGAACGCGAGGCCGCCGAAGCGCGCAAGCGCGAAGAGGAGGCTTCGCCGCGCCCAGGAAGCCAATTTCAAGCGCCAGTCGAGGACGAGGCGCGCCGGCGCCTCGCCGGCGGCGAACCGGCGCCCGCCGCCCACCACGCCGCGCAGGCCGCCGCAACCCCAGCCGCAGCCCATGCCCCAGCAGCCCGCCGCCTCGGCTGCGGCGTCGGCCGCGCCGGCGGCTGCGACCGCCGCGCCCAGCGCCGGGGCGGAGGAGGCGCCGCGCGTCGTCAAGCGCCCGGCCCTCGGCCCGATCCTGCCGCAGAAGGTCATGTTGCCCGACGCCGCGCCCGACCGCGCGGCGCCGAGCAGCGCAACCGCGGCCGCCTGACCGTCACCACCGCCACCTCGGCCGAGGAGGAGCGCACGCGTTCGGTCGCCTCGTTCCGTCGCCGCACCCAGCGCCTCAAGGGCGGCGGCATGCAGGACCAGAAGGAAAAGATCGCGCGCGAGATCGTGCTTCCGGAGGCGATCACCATTCAGGAACTCGCCGCCCGCATGTCGGAGCGCGCGGTCGACGTGATCAAGCTGCTGATGCGCCAGGGGCGCATGGTCACGCTGACCGACGTGCTCGACGCCGACACGGCCGAGCTCATCGCCGAGGAAATGGGCCATACGGTCAAGCGCGTCGCCGATTCCGACGTCGAGGAAGGTCTGTTCGATCGTCCGGACGAGGAAGGCGCGCCGGTCCCGCGCCCGCCGATCGTCACGATCATGGGCCACGTCGACCACGGCAAGACGTCGCTGCTCGACGCCATCCGCCACGCCAACGTGGTGGCGGGCGAGGCCGGCGGCATCACCCAGCACATCGGCGCCTACCAGGTCGTCGCGCCCGGCGGCGCAGGCGATCACCTTCATCGACACGCCCGGCCACGCGGCCTTCACCGCCATGCGCGCGCGCGGCGCGAAGGTGACGGACATCGTGGTGCTGGTGGTGGCGGCCGACGACGGCGTCATGCCGCAGACGATCGAGGCGATCCGCCACGCCAAGGCGGCCAGGCGCGCCGATCATCGTCGCCGTCAACAAGATCGACAAGCCCGACGCCAATCCGCAGCGGGTGATGCAGGAACTGCTGCAGCACGACGTGCAGGTCGAGGCGTTCGGCGGCGACACGCTGGCCGTCGAGGTCTCGGCGACCAAGCAGATCAACCTCGACAAGCTGCTCGAGGCGATCGCGCTCCAGGCCGAGCTGCTCGACCTCGTCGCCGATCCCGCGCGCGGCGCCGAAGGCACGGTCATCGAGGCGAGGCTCGACCGCGGCCGCGGCCCGGTCGCCACCGTGCTCGTGCAGCGCGGCACGCTGCGGGTCGGCGATCTCGTCGTCGCCGGTTCGCACTGGGGCCGCGTTCGCGCGCTGATCAACGACAAGGGCGTGACCCTCGACCGAGGCGCCGCCGGCCATGCCGGTCGAGGTGCTCGGCTTTTCGGGCGCGCCCGAGGCGGGCGATCGCGTCGCCGTGGTCGAGATCGGAAGCGCCGCGCGCGCGAGATCACCGAGTATCGCGAGCGCATGAGGCGCGAGAAGGCGGCGGCGCGCGGGCCCGGCGGTGCGCACCTCGCTCTCCGACATGATGAGCAATCTCAAGGCGGCCGGGCGCAAGGAATTGCCGATCGTGGTCAAGGGCGACGTGCAGGGTTCGGTCGAGGCGATCACCGCCGCGGTCGAGAAGCTCGGCAACGACGAGGTCGTGGCGCGCGTCATCCACGGCGGCGTCGGCGGCGTCACCGAGTCGGACGTCACGCTGGCGGAGGCCTCGAAGGCGGTCATCCTCGGCTTCAACGTGCGCGCCCACAAGGAGGCGCGCGAACTCGCCGAGCAGGCCGGCATCGAGATCCGCTACTACAACATCATCTACAACCTCGTGGATGACGTGAAGGCGGCCCTCTCGGGCATGCTGTCGCCGACGCTGCGCGAGACCATGCTCGGCAACGCGCAGATCCTCGAGCTCTTCCACATCTCCAAGGTCGGCAACGTCGCGGGCTGCCGGGTCACCGACGGCGTCGTCCAGCGCGGCGCGCATGTGCGGCTCATCCGCGACAATGTCGTCGTGCACGAGGGCAAGCTGTCGACGCTCAAGCGCTTCAAGGACGAAGTCGCCCAGGTCCAGGCGGGCCAGGAATGCGGCATGGCGTTCGAGAACTACCAGGACATGCGCGCCGGCGACGTCATCGAGTGCTACAACGTCGAGGAAATCCGCCGCACGCTGTGATGGGCGCGCGGACGGGAAAGCGGACCATGAGGGCGAACGTCACGCGCGCCGCCGAGGGTTTCGACCGCCGTTCCTTCACGGTGGCCGAGATCCTGCGCATGCAGGACGCCGGGATCATCTCGGACGACGAGAATTTCGAGCTGATCGAAGGCGAGATCGTCCCGATGCAGGCCAAGACCCATGTCCACGAGCTGATCAAGTCCGCGCTGAATATCGGCATCGCTCGCGCGCTGCCGGACCGTCTGTGGCTTGGCGTCGAATCGACGATCTATCTCAGCCCCAATACCTTCGTGGAGCCGGACCTCGTCGTCTATCCGAAGGGGCTCAAGCTCGAGACCGTCAAGGGCGCCGACATCCTGCTGGCGATCGAGGTCGCGCTGACGAGCCTCGACTACGACCGCGGCCTGAAGGCGCGCCTCTACGCTCGTCACGGCGTCAACGAACTCTGGGTCGTCGACGCCGCGCGCCGGACGCACCTTCGTCCATCAGCGGCCCCGACGGCGATCGTGGGCGCTCGATCGTCGAGCGCGGGCCGGACGAGGCGCTGACGTTTGCGGCCCTGCCCGGCTTTTCGGCGCAACTGGCGGCGGTCTGACCCCTTCCCTATAATCGTCGCCCGCGCGACCCGACTTCCTCCGTTCCGTGCGCAGAAAGCGCCAGGTTGCATCCGATGTCCCGGTCCTCTCCCAAGTCCCACACGCCCACCCATCGCCTCGAAAGGGTCGGCGAACTGATCCGCCACGCGATGGCCGAGATTCTCGCGCGCGGCGACGTGCTCGACGACGCGCTGGAGCGGCATCCGGTCACGGTTCTCGCGGTGCGCATGTCGCCGGACCTCAAGGTCGCCGATCATTTCCGTGATGCCGCTCGGCGGCCGGGACGCCGCCGCGACCATCGACGCCCTCAATCGCCACAAGAAGGAACTGCAGCACCCTGATCGCGCGCAAGGTCAATCTCAAGTTCGCCCCCGACCTTCGGTTTACCCTCGATTCGAGCTTCGATGCGCAGGCGCGCATCGACGCGCTCCTGAAGTCGCCGGAGGTGGCGCGCGATCTCGAGCCGCACGACCTGGAGTCCGGCGGCGACGCGCGACGGAGACGAGCCATGACCGACGAAGCGTCGAACGCGGCGCCGGCCGCGCCCGAGCGCGACCGCGGGCGGGGCAAGCGCCGCAGAAGCGCTCGACCCGGGTCGAGGTCAACGGCTGGATCAATCTCGACAAGCCGGTCGGCGTCTCCTCGACGCAAGCCGTCGGCCGTCTCAAGTTCCTGTTCAACGCCAAGAAGGCGGGACACGCGGGCACGCTCGACCCGCTCGCCTCCGGCGTCCTGCCGGTCGCGTTCGGCGAGGCGACCAAGACCGTGCCGATCGTCCAGGACGGCGCCAAGGCCTACCGGTTCCGGGTGCGCTGGGGCGAGGAGAGCGCGACCGACGACGCCGAAGGCGAGATCGTCGCCCGCTCCGACAGCCGCCCGAGTCCGGCCGAGATCGAGGCGCTGCTGCCGCGTTTCGTCGGCCTGATCGAGCAGACGCCGCCGACCTTCTCGGCGATCAAGATCGACGGCGCGCGCGCCTATGATCTGGCGCGCGAAGGCGAGAGCTTCGCGATCGCCGCGCGGCCGATCCATGTCTATCGCCTCGCGCTGGTCGAGGCCGACGCCGATACCGCGGTGCTCGAGGCGGAATGCGGCAAGGGCGCCTATGTGCGCGCGATCGCGCGCGACCTCGGCCGGACGCTCGGCTGCTACGGCCACGTCATTGAACTGCAGGCGCACGCGAGTCGGGCCCTTTTCGGCCGATGACGGCGTTCCGCTCGACCGCCTGCCGGACGATTCCGATTTGATGGCGCGCGCCATGCTGCCGCTTCAGGCCGGTCTCTCCGAACTCGCCGCGCTTCCGGTCGACCGCAGCGGCGCGGCGACCTCAGGCGCGGGCAGTCGCTGCTGGTGCGCGGGTCCGCGGCCGTCGAGGGACCGGCCTGGGCCTCCTGCTTCGGCGCGCCGATCGCCTTCGGCGTGATCGAGGGCGGCTATTTCGTCTCGACCCGCGTGTTCAACCTGAAGGGCATAGACGCTACTTCCAGGCGTCGAACGCCTTCGCCAGCATCGCGTCGCCGTCCGCCGACTTCTGGAAGACGAGCTTGGCGATGCGGTTGTCGTTGAGCAGCAGCGGGAAATCGAACCAGGCGCGGGTCTGCATCAGGTCCAGGTTGCGGGCGGCGTCCTGATCGCCCTTGGCCAGCGCGAACAGGAAGTAGTCGTCGCTGATCTTGACCTTGACGCGCTCAGCGCCTCGGAGGCGGTCGAATTCGAGCTTGCGCATCTGCGGCAGGCCGACGTCCTTGAACCCGTTGAACGGCGCGCCCGTCCTGGAAGGTGAATTTCAGGTCGATCGTATGGGTCGCCTGCAAGCGTCGGATCGGTGTTCTTCCGCAGGATCATCGACGCGTGCATCTTGAGGTCGGGAATATCGGCGTCGGCCTCGACCGCGACGCCGCTCGGCTGATCCTGCGGGCGCGGGGATCGTCGACCAGACGGTCGAGCCAAGGTTGACGACCGGCTTCTGCGGATTGTCGGCCGAGGCGATCAGCATCGCCGCGCGCGCCGCGCTCGGCAAGTTGCCGGCTCGGCCTCGGGCCGCCTGGGATTGCGCATTGGACGGCGCGGCCGCCTTCGGCCGGCGGCTGGGCCGTCTGCGGCTGGCTCGCGCGTCGGCGGCGCGGCGGCTGGCGGCGCAGGGCGCCGTCTCGGCTTCGGCGGACGGCTGCGCCCGCTGGGCGATCTTCGCCGGAGCCTGGGCGGCCTCCGGCGGCGGCGCCGCGAGGGATTGATCGCGAGATCCTGAGGCTTCTGCCGCATCACGATCGCGACGACGGCGACCGACAGCACGATCCCGAGCACGACCGCGAGCGCCGCCCATGGCCAGGACCGCCGCTTCTCGACCGGCGCAGAAGGCGCGACCGGCCGCACTCCCTCCGCTTCCGGACGCCCGTGGCCGGCGCGTTCGCCGTCGAGCGGCACTTCCGGGCGCGATGGCGAGCGTCTCGGCGTCGTCCGCCGGCTCGCGGAGACGATCGGCGGAGCGCCGCGACGCCTCGATCGTGCTCGCCTCGATCGCTCGGAACCACCGCGGCGAGATTGGCGGCAGTCGGCGGCGTCGTCGTCGCCTTTGCGCGGCGATCACCGGCGGCGCGCCGGCGCCGCTCGGCGTTCGGCGACGCGACCTGGATCGGCGGCGGCTTTGCGGCTTCGGCGCAGCGGGACTCCGGGCCGCGCGGACACCGGCGGCGGCGGCCGGACGCGAAGGCGCGGCCGGGGCGGAAGGGCGAGCGGGCCCGGGGGCGGGGCTCGGCAAGACGAGCCTCGGCAGAACGAGACTCGGCGAGGCGAGACGCCGGAAGGCGAGGCTCGGCGGGGCGAGACGTCAGAGGCGCGACCCGCGCGGGAATCGGGCTCGCGCCCGGCGCTGGCGGATGCGCCGCAGGCGGAAGGGGCGGCCGGCGGCTTTGCGGCCGGCGCCTCGCGCGGCGCGCCGTCGGGCCTGCGCGATCTTCGGCGGAGCGGGCGGCTGATGGCTGCGCGGCGGAGGCGGCTGCGGGCCTGGAGCCGTCGGGGACGGCGGGCTTGGCCCAGCCGGAGGGGCGGCGGCCGCGACCGTCGGCGCCTCGCCGGTCGCTTGTCCGGCTCGGCAGGCGCGAATTTCGCCTCGACCGCCTCGATCGCCTTGTCGAGCGCGGTTTCCTCGCGCGCGATGTCGCTTTCCGGCAACGGCGGGCGCAGCGACCGCAGCTGCGTCACCAGCGCCTTGCGCGCGCGGTCGTAGATCGCCTGCCGGGCCGCGGGCGGCGCTCGAGGGCGGCAGATTGGCGACGGCGCGCGTGAGCAGCGATTGATAGTCAGCCATGCGACATCCGCTCGATGGGTCTCCGGGCCGGTCAATCCTGGAAGGGATCGTGAACGAGAATCGTGTCGTCCCGCTCCGGACTTGTAGACAGGAGCGCGACGGGAACGCCAACCAATTCCTCGATCCGGCGAACGTATTTGATCGCCTGCGCCGGCAGATCGGCCCAGGACCGCGCCTTGCTGGTGACGCCCTTCCATCCCTCGATCGTCTCGTAGATCGGTTCGATCCGCGCCTGCGCGGATTGGGAGGCCGGAAGATAGTCGATCTCCTTGCCGTCGAGCCGGTAGCCGATTGCGACCTTGATCTCGTCGAAGCCGTCGAGAATGTCGAGCTTCGTCAGGGCGATGCCGTCGATGCCGCAGATCCGCGCCGCCTGGCGCGCGAGCACCGCGTCGAACCAGCCGCAGCGCCGGGGCCGGCCGGTGTTGGTGCCGAATTCGTTGCCGCGCCGGCCGATCAGCCGGCCGACGTCGTTGTCCTGCTCGGTCGGGAACGGCCCGGCGCCGACGCGGGTGACATAGGCCTTGGCGATGCCGAGCACGTAGCCGATCGCGCGAGGCCCCATGCCCGATCCGGTCGCGGCGTTGGCCGCCACCGTGTTCGACGAGGTGACGAACGGATAGGTGCCGTGATCGACGTCGAGCAGCGCGCCTTGCGCGCCCTCGAACAGAATGCGCTTGCCCGCCCGCCGCTCGCGGTCGAGCAGGGCGAAGGTCGGCGCCATGAACGGCAGGATTTTCGGCGCGACCGCGAGAAGTTCGTCGCGGATCGCGCTCGCGCTCGGCGGCGGGCAGGCCGAGCCCGCGGCAGAGCGGGTCGTGGTGGGCGAGCAGCCGCTCGATCTTGTCGTCGAGCGCGTCCGGGCTCGGCGAGGTCCATGAGGCGGATCGCGCGGCGGGCGACCTTGTCCTCGTAGGCCGGTCCGATGCCGCGCTTGGTCGTGCCGATCTTGGTGCCGCGCGACGAGGCCGATTCGCGGTGGGCGTCGAGTTCGCGGTGCAGCGACAGGATCAGCGGGACGTTCTCGGCGATCTTGAGCTTTTCCGGGCGTCACCTCGACGCCCTGACCGCGGATCTTCTCGATCTCGTCGATCAGGTGATAGGGGTCGAGGACGACGCCGTTGCCGATGACCGACAGTTTGCCGGGACGGACGATGCCCGAGGGCAGCAGCGCGAGCTTGAACACCTTGCCGTCGATCACCAGCGTATGGCCGGCGTTGTGGCCGCCCTGGAAGCGGACGACGACGTCGGCGCCGACCGACAGCCAGTCGACGATCTTGCCTTTCCCTTCGTCGCCCCACTGGGCGCCGACCACGACGACATTGGCCACCGGCGTTCGCCCTCCGTGCGCCTCGAAAAGGCATGAAACCCCGGCGCCAGACAATAAGCTGGGGCCGGGGCTTATTGCGGAAATGGCGTAGACGATCGGGATAGCGGAGTAAAGCCGCGCATTCACATGGGCCGTCCGGGCGCGCCGCGCTTCGGGACGGAACATGGCGGCTGGCTTCCCCGCACGCTTAACCATCGGCCGGCCCCTGCGGCAGACGGGAAAATCGGCGCGCCCGTCTTGGATTGGTCATGGGCAATGTCCATATGCCCGGCGCGGGCGGCTCAGGCCCGAATCGGAGACCGTTATGACCCCCGAAGAACGTCAGATGCTCGCTGGTCTGTTCGAGCGCATCAACACGGCCGGCGCGCGCGCCGCGCGATCCGCAGGCCGAGACTTTCATCAACGACGCCGTTCGCGCAGCGCCGTTCGCGCCCTATGTTCTGGCCCAGACCGTGCTCGTTCAGCAGCATGCGCTCGAAGTCGCAGCGCAACGCATCTCCGAACTCGAGGCGGCGGCGCAGCATGCGGCCCAGCCGGCTCAGGAACAGGGCAGCTTCCTCGGCAATCTCGGCCGGTCGATTTTTGGCGGCCCGCCGTCGGCGCCCCCGCAGCCGCCGCGCCAGGGCTATGATCCGGCTTATCAGCAGCAGCAGCCCCGCAGGCGCCGGGCTATCGCGCCCCCGCCGCCGTCAGGCTACGCGCCGCAGCGGCCCGGTCCCTGGGGCGGCGCGCCCCAGGCCCAGCCCGCGCCTTATCCGCAGCAGGGCGGCAGGCGGCGGCTTCCTGCCAGAACGCCGCCTCGACCGCGGCCGGCGTCGCCGGCGGCGTGGCGATCGGCAATCTGCTCGGGCGGCCTGTTCTGCCGGCCACTCGGGCGGCGGCCTGTTTGGCGGCGGCTCGAACGCCGGCTTCTTCGGCGGCGGCCGGCCGGCGGCGGCAACGAGACGGTGAACATCTTCGAATTTTCGCCCGGCCATGACGGCGCGGGTCAGTTCGACCCGAGCATGCCGGACGACGCTGGCTTCCTCGACGATTCGTCGTTCGACGACAATTCGGGCGGCGGCTTCGACGACGTGTGAGCCAGCAAGGGCGCGGCCGCAACGCGGCCGCGCCGCGAGCGACGCCAGGGCTAGGGTTTGGGAGCGGCGGCGGCGATCCAGCCGCCAACGGCGCCGGGTGGTCCCATCGCGCGAGCGCCGCCTGTTCCCCCGGCGGATCGCATGTCGGGTTCCAACCCTAGTGTCTGCTCGGCGTCACGGGGAGACCGTCGCTTCAGCGACGGTCTGGGCGGCCTTGAGACCCGAACCCGTCAGGAGGGCGACGGTGGTTTCGCCCGGCTTGATCCGGCCCGAGGCGGCGAGTTTATCGAGGGCCGCGGCCGCGATCGCACTGGTCGGCTCGGCGAACAGGCCCGTCCGGGCGAGCCGCCTGAGGGCGCCAACAATCTCCCCCTCGGTCATGGCGATGGTCCCTCCGCCGCTTTCGCGCAAGGCGGCGACGATCTCTCTCAGGCGAAGCGGGCGCTTGATCGCGGCGCCCTCGGCGATGGTCTTGCCCACCTCGCGGGGTACCGGCGTATCGACGCCGGCCATGTAGCTCGCGTCGATCGGCGAACAGTTCAGGGGCTGCGCCGCAAACAGCCGCGGCAATCTCGAAACCTGCCCTGCGGCTTTGAGCTCGCGGAAGCCGAACGCGCAGCCGAGCAGGCTGCTGCCGGCGCCGACCGGCGCGATGATGTTGTCCGGCGCGATGAAGCCGAAGTCCTCCCACAATTCGTAGGCGAGCGACTTCGTGCCCTCGAGAAAGAGCGGCTGCCAGTTATGGCTTGCGTAGAAGATCCGATCGGACTGGCGAATGGCCTCGGCCTCCGAGTCTTCGCGCGGCCCCGGCACCAGCTGCACCTGCGCGCCGTAGGCGCGCGCCTGAGCGATTTTCGCGGGCGACGTGTCAGCCGGGGCGAGAATCTTGACCCGCAGATTGCCGGCCGCGCCGAAGCCCGCGATCGACGCGCCGCCATTCCCGGAACTGTCTTCCAGGACCGAGTTCGACGCCGATCTGGCGAAGGACGGAGAGCATCACCGTGGACCCGCGGTCCTTGAAGCTCCCGGTCGGATTGAACCATTCAAGCTTGAAGAAGGGACGGAGGCTCCCCCATGGCCGTTGCACCAGGGGCGTGCAACCCTCGCCCATGGAAATCGGATCGGCGACCTCCACCGGGAGCGAGCCGCGATAGCGCCATAGCGATCGGACTCCGCGGTCGATATCGTCCCTCGATATGCCCGGCCCGGGCGTGACCAGGAGCGGAGTCCGGTCCGCCGAGCACCATCGCGGCGGTTCGAATGGGTAGAGATCCCCGTTGCGCGGATCGACGTAGCAGGCGCGCGACATGACTGCCCTCCCAATCCGCTAGCGAACTCAGAAGCCCGGTTCGGGCGCCCGGCGCCGCTGAGCGGATTGTTCTCGTCCCATGCATACCGAAGAGTCTCGAACCGCATCGCCTTGAGGTCGATCATCAAGAGCCGGCCGACAAGGCCGTCATCGCCGTCGCCGAATCCGCCGACGATTTCGCGGATGGCTTCCAGCGCCATCAGCGCGCCGAGCACGCCCGCGGCCGCGCCGAGCACGCCGGCCTCCGCGCAGGTCGGGATCGTCCCCGGATCGGGCGGATCGGGAAACAGGCAGCGGTAGGTCGGGTTGGGTCGTCCGTCCCGATCCGTCTCGTAGGGCTTGAGGAGGGTCAGCGTGCCGTCGTACTCGCCGAGCGCGGCCGTCACCAGCGGCCGGCGTTCCCAATAGCACGCGTCAGACAGCGCATAGCGCGTGGCGAAATTGTCCGAGCCGTCCAGGACGACATCGTAGGGCCTGACGATCTCGCGGGCGTTCGCGACGTCGAGTCTGAGCCTGATCGGCTCCACGGAAACGTGGGGATTGAGGCGGCGGATCGCCCCCGTCGCGCTCGCCGTCTTTGGCAGGCCGACGTCGCCGGTTCCGTGGATGATCTGGCGATGCAGGTTGGACAGCGCGACGTCGTCGTCGTCGACGATCCCGAGCGTCCCCACGCCCGCGCCGGCGAGATATTGCAGCGCCGGCGAGCCGAGCCCCCCCGCCCCGATCACGAGGACCCGAGCCGCCTTCAACCGGTTCTGTCCCGGGCCGCCGACCCCGCGCAGCACGATCTGTCGCGCATAGCGTTCGACTTCTTCGGAGGAAAGGCTCATCGGTTCCTCTTACAGGGAGCAAGCGAGCGGGAGATAGTCCGACGGAGCGAGGGACTGTCAAATCCTTCCCTGCGGGGTGTGGGGCGGGCTGCCTTCCCCCGTTGGGGGAAGGCCCGGGGATGAGGGATGCGCGCAAGCTCGTTACACCGGGGTCCCCTCAACCGGCGCTCCGCGCCACTCCGCAAGGGGCGTGCGACCGACCGGCAGGCTTGCGTTTTTATTATCAGAAGACCCGTAACAAAATCTTTCAATAAAGAGAATGTTGGCGTAGGTTCTTCCGGTTGGCCCAAGCGAGAGGTTTTGCGATGTCGCCCAACCGGACGCCTTGCCCTGCCTTGACCAGGGCGCGGGTCGAGAAGCGAGACGTTCTCCGGACGGCTCGGCGGAAGGCCCGAATCGTTTCGCCACACGCTCAGCCACCTTCGGCAAGGCCGAGGCCGGCTGAGGCTGCCCGCGCTTTGGCCCGTCCGGGATTTCCGCAAGTCCTTGAAAACGGGCTCGGAAATGAGGACGCGTCCGGGTTGGGCCGCGCCGTCCTCTCGCCGACTTGGGCAACTGCCCCGGAACCCCGCGGGTATTTCGCCGCCATCGGCGTTCCTGACGCGCCTCGGGACGTCGTGGTCGCCCGGAAATCCCGCCGCAAGCCCCTGCAAAGGCTAAAAACCGAACTCGAAAACGGCGTCGGGGATCCTCTGTCCGTTCGACACGGTCGAGACCCGCGCGTTCCGGCGGCGCTGCAGCGCGCAACCCGCCATGAGCCTTTCGACCGCCTGGAGTTTCCCTCGCAAACCCCTGGAAAGGCTCAAAACGGGCGCGGAAGCGGAAACACGGTCGAGTTCGATTCGGCGCCGGCGCCGCAGGCGAATCGTCGGCGGGGCGGGCCGCCCGTCTTTTTGCCACGGGTCGCTCAGCCCTAACTTTGCCACTGAGGTCGGTTTCATCGGCGCCGTGTGTTAGATGAACCGATGGGAACTCGATGACGTTGCGACGGCCGCAGGCGCCGCTAGACGGGAGCGCATGGTGATTGGCGAATCGCACGCGGCGCAGAGCGCTGCGATCGCGCCGCAACCGGAGCGCGAAAGGCTGTTTTCGGCGGCCCGGCGACGCTCGGGCCGGGTACGCTTTTTGCGGACGGCGCTGCTGATAAGCGTGTTCGCGGCGGTCGCCGGGATGATCGCGATCGCCATCTTCGACCCGTTCGGCCCAAAGTCCGGCTCGCTGAGCTTTTCGAACCTATCGATCGACGGGACCAAGATCGCGATGGCCAAGCCGCGGCTGGCGGGCTTTCGCAGCGACGGACAACCCTACGTGCTGACGGCGCAACGCGGTCTTCAGGACATGAAACATCCGACCGTCGCGGAGCTGCAAGGGCTGGTCGGCGATATGGGGAGCGGGGCCGATTCGACCCGCCTGACAGCCGACGCCGGAGTCTACGACAGTACGGGCGAACACATGAAGCTGAATGGGAACGTGAAAATCGACAGCGCGCGCTTCGAAGTGCGGTTGCGCAGCGTGGACATCGATTTCAAGACCGGTCTATATCGGAGCGACGAACCGGTCGAAGTGCACATCGGCGGGGACACGACCGTGTTCGCCGACCGGGCGACGGCGCTGAACAACGGGCAACAACTGATTTTCGAGGGGCGGGTCAAGACGACCGTCGTTCCGCAAAGCGATGCGCCCGCCGAGGGTCAGGCGAAGAGGACCAATCCATGATCGAAAACCGCGCCCTCCTGACCGGGACGCGTCTTCTGGCGTTCGTCCTGGCGCTCGGCATCGCGGGCGCGGAGGCAGCGACCAAGCCGCCACCGGCTTCGGCGCCATCCTCAAGTCCCGCCCAGATTTTTCCGGGAACGAGTTCAAAAGAGCCGATCTCGATCGATGCCGACAAACTCGTCTATTTCGACAAGGAGCAGAAGGCCATCTACTCCGGCAATGTGGTCGTGATCCAGGGCGACACCAAAATGACATGCTCGGTCATGACGGTCTATCTTGATAAATCGCCGGCGCCGTCATCGTCGCCATCGCCGGCGGCGAATGCTCAGGGAGCGGCGCCGGACGCCCAGGGGCCGTCGCAAAATTCCGGCATCAAGCGGCTCGAAGCCGCCGGCCCGGTCACGGTTGTCTCCAAGACGCAGGTCGCCACCGGAGACAGTGGCTCGTACGACAAGAGTTCAGGACAAAGTCTTTCTGAACGGGCATGTAACCCTCAGCGATGGTCAGAACGTGACCAAGGGCGATAAGCTGACCTATGACCTGAAGTCCGGTCAGGCGACGATCGACACCAACGGCGGCAAGGCGGCGCGCGTTCACGGGCAGTTCACCCCGGCCAACAGCGCCGAACCGGCGAAGGCCAAGTAGGAGTCGGGTATGTCGGCCCGGCCTGCGCCATCAATCGGGACGGAAGCGAGCGTCTTGTCGTGAGCGAAGACCTGTTGCGCGAGAACGCTTCTGTCCGCCGGCCCCGGAGGCTCGAACCGGAGGCCAACCAATCGGCCGCGCCCGCATATGAGGCTCGCGCCGATGTCGCTGGCGGGCAGGGGCTGCTTGCCGTCCATCGTCTCGGCAAGGGATACAAGGGCCGGATGGTGGTGCAGGACGTCAGCATCTCCGTTCGGCGGGGCGAGGCCGTTGGTCTGCTTGGTCCGAATGGCGCGGGAAAAACAACGGTCTTCTATATGATCATGGGCCTGGTCCGGCCCGACAAGGGAACCATCGAACTCGACGGCCACGACGTGACCGCCTTGCCGATGTTCCAGCGGGCTCGGCTTGGGGTCGGGTACTTGCCTCAGGAGGCCTCGATCTTTCGAGGTTTGAACGTCGAAGACAACATCCGCGCTGTGCTGGAGGTCAACGAATCCGACCGCGCGGCGCGCGAAGCGACGCTGGAATCCCTCCTCGACGAGTTCGATATCGCCCGGTTGAGAAAAGCGCCGTCGATTGCGCTGTCCGGCGGTGAGCGCCGACGATGTGAAATTGCCCGCGCGCTCGCCGGCAAGCCGTCCTTCATGCTGCTCGACGAACCGTTCGCCGGCATCGATCCAATCGCGGTCGGCGACATTCAGGATCTGGTGCGGCACCTCAAAGGACGCGGGATTGGCGTGCTTATCACGGATCATAATGTCCGCGAAACCCTCGGACTGATCGACCGAGCCTACATCATCCATAGTGGACACGTGCTAACTGAGGGCCCGCCGGACGCGATCATCAGCCATCCCGACGTTCGCCGCTTTTACCTCGGCGAGGACTTTCGCATGTAACGCGGCTTACGCGTTATTCGTCCTCGCCGAACCGACTGGCGACCAATTCCTCCAGGGCGTCGAGCGCTTCTTTCGCATCCGCTCCCAACGCTGAGACCGTAATGGTGGAACCCATGCCAGCGCCCAGGGTCAGGATACCCATGATCGAATCGCCGCCGACCGTTTCGCCGCACCGCGTGACCTTGACGTCGGCGGCGAAGCGGTCGACGCACTGGACGAACTTCGCTGTCGCGCGCGCATGCAGGCCCTTGCGATTGACGATTCGGATTTCGCGGGAGAGCTCGCCCGGCGCAAGCGGCGCCGGCTCGGCGACAGTCGTCCGAATCGAGGTCCGTCATTTTCCCGAGAGAACTTTGCTGGCGACGGTGATGTACTTTCGTCCGGCCTCGCGCGCCTCGACCACCGCGTGATCGAGATCGCTGGACTCGCGCATGGTCGCCAACTTGATCAGCATCGGAAGATTGACGCCGCAAATCACTTCGATTCGGCCGCCGTCCATGACCGAAATTGCAAGATTGGAGGGCGTGCCGCCGAACATGTCAGTCAGGATCACGACGCCGGCGCCGTCCTGGACCCGGCCGGCCGCGTTGAGGATGTCCGAGCGCCGCTGCTCCATGTCGTCGTCGGGACCGATCGTGATCGTCTCGAGCTGAGACTGCGGTCCCACGACATGTTCGAGCGCCGCCCGAAAGCCAATGGCGAGTTGGCCATGGGTCACCAGGACCATTCCGATCATCAAATACCCATCAGTCGTCCGGCTCGAGCTTCGACGCTGACACTGTCCGCGAACTCGCAAGCTTCCTATTTTTGTGCACTGCGGCGCATTGTTCAAGCGAAATTCCGCGACGTTCGCCTCCAACGGCGACCCGCTCCAACCGGTCTACGACGGAAATCGCGTTATCGACCACGCTGGCGGCGAAATTCAAGCGCCATACGGGGCACGCCAATCCCTTCGACAGTCGAAATGTCCGGATCGGCGGGCCAACGCGGCCAACTGCGGTTCGGGCCGCTCAGTTCGACAAAGAGTCTTATCACCGGCGGCGAGTTCGCTCGGAGCAGACTGCATCCCCGCCGCACGTCGTTCGATGAGCCCGGCCATATGCGGCGCGCCGGACGCGAGGATTCTGCCGTCCGATGGCGCGAACCCAAACCCGATCATCGCCGATCAAAGCTCCGAACCGACCGCTCATCTTCGCAAGAGACAACACGGCGAGGGCAAGCGCGCTCTTGCCCGAGCCGGATGCTCCCAGGATGATCACGCCGCTTTCGCCGTAGACGACCGCCGTCGCATGGAGTCCAGTCCCGGCGTGCGCCGTCGAACTCATGAGCTAAACGCCGGCAATTCGACCACGAACCGCGCGCCGGCGCCATGGCGCGCCGGCTCCTGCCGCTCGCCTCCATCCTGAAACGGCGTCCGTCCCGGCCTGTCGATTCACCGCCCAGACTTTTCCGGCGTGGGCTTCGACGATCTGTCGCGAGATCGAAAGCCCGAGCCCTGAATTCTGTCCAAATCCCTGATTAGGGCGATCAGTGTAGAATCGCTCGAAGATCCGTTCAAGCGCATGTGGAGGAATGCCGGGGCCGTCGTCATCGACCGTAATCACAACCCATTTATCCGGCGTCTCGGCGTCCGGTGACGATGGCTGTTCTGGTAAGGCCGACGCGAACGATTCCGCCTGGCTCGGAGAAAGAGCAGGCGTTGTCGATCAGGTTGGTGACGACCTGCGCCAGGCGCAGAATCGTGGCCGATAACAAGGAAATCGGACTCCGCGATGGCGGCCGCGCCGGCTCTCGATCGAGAGCTCAATCCGCGTGCCGTTGGCGCGCGGCGAATCCTGGGCCATAGACACGACCGCCCGCAGGAGCGCCGCGACGTCGACTTGGCTCGCCTCCCCGCGCGCAAGCTCCGCGTCGAGGCGGGAAGCGTCGGAAATGTCAGAGATCAGCCGGTCGAGGCGGCGGACGTCGTGCTGCATGACCGCGATCAGCCGATCGCGGGACTGGTCGACGTGGACGCGCGGCAGGGTCTCGAGGGCGCTGCGCAGCGACGTCAACGGATTCTTCAGCTCATGGGCGACGTCGGCCGCGAAGCTCTCGATCGCGTCAAGACGGCTGTACAGCGCCATGGTCATTTCGCGAAGCGCCCGCGAAAGGTGCCCGATCTCGTCTGTGCGAGCTGTGAAGTCGGGGATTTGCTCGCGCGATCGAATGCCACGGCGCACACGCTCGGCCGCTGTCGCAAGCCGTCGCACTGGCTCGGCGATGGTGTTGGCAAGCGACAGCGAGAGCACGAGCATGACGGAGGCCAGGACGACAAAGAAGCGAAAGATCGCCCAGCGTTCCGAGGCGATCACGCGATCGATGTCGCCGCCCTGGGTCGACAGCTGAAGGGCGCCGCGGGTCGCCATCATGTATTGGATGGGAACCGCAACTGATACGATCGTCTCGCCCTCGTTGTTGATACGAGCTGCGACTTCCGTCCTTCCAAGGAGCGCCGACTTGACCTCGGGCACCGTCATTCCGTCCACCAGCCACGGGTTCTCCGGTCGAGGCGCCGACGGGGTTGCAAAAAAGTTCCGCAGCGCGCCGGCAAGCCGGTCGAAGGCGCCGCGGCGCTCAGCGGAATCGGGCAAATCGGAACGCACCACGACGCCGTGCGCAGAAAGCGATCGCGAGTTCGAGGAGCAGCCGACCGTCACTGTCGTAGATACGGGCCCGGGTATGAGTCGGCGTGACCAGCCGATGAAGGACCGGCCCGACCCGCTCCGGATTGATAGAGAACTGGATCGCTTCTTCGTCGCTCTGAGAGGGCGCCGCGGTCTGACCGGGAGCGAGTTGCAGAAGCTTGTTCGGGTCGATCGTAATCGAGTCGGTGTCGACGTCCGGCTGATGCGGCGACCGCCGCCGCGATGATATCCGCCTGAGTCGTCAGGCTCTGCTCGCGCGCCGCGATGATGTCGGCCCGGAACTGGTTCAGAAGCAGAAAGCCGATCATCAGAACGACGAGGCCGCCGAGATTGAGAACCACGATCCGACGCGTCAGAGACGAAGAAAAACGGGCGGTCAAGAGCCGCCATGCAAACCGGAGCCTGGCGCGCACCCATTGCCGCCGGGCCCTCTGCGAGGCGCCGGCCATTATTCGTTCGCGATCAACTCCCGCAGTCATGTACTCGCTCTGAGCGCCTAGCCTTCCTTGAAACGGTAGCCGACTCCGTAGAGCGTCTCGATCATCTCGAACTCCGGCTCGACAACCTTGAACTTCTTGCGCAGCCGCTTGATGTGGCTGTCAATCGTACGGTCGTCGACATACACTTGGTCGTCGTAGGCCGCATCCATCAGCGCGTTGCGGCTTTTCACGACGCCGGGCCGGGTCGCCAGCGCCTGCAGGATCAGGAACTCGGTGACGGTCAGCGTGACCGGCGTCCCATCCCAGGTGCAGGTGTGGCGCTCGGGGTCCATCTTCAACCGGCCGCGTTCAAGTATCTTGGCTTCCGTCTCCTTCTGGGAACCGACGTCCTTTGGACTCGATCGGCGCAGGATCGCCTTCACCCGTTCCACCAGGAGGCGCTGGGAGAACGGCTTGCGGATGAAATCGTCGGCGCCCATCTTGAGACCGAACAGTTCGTCGATCTCCTCGTCCTTGGAGGTCAGGAATATGACCGGCAAGTCCGACTTTTGCCGCAGACGGCGGAGAAGCTCCATGCCGTCCATGCGCGGCATCTTGATGTCGAAGATTGCGAGATCCGGCGGATTGGCCTTCAGGCCTTCAAGCGCGGCCGCGCCGTCGGTATAGGTCTGGATCCGGTAACCCTCCGCTTCCAGCGACAGCGACACGGAGGTGAGGATGTTGCGGTCGTCGTCGACCAGGGCGATCGTGGGCATAAGACTCCCGTTGTCCTTCGAATCGCGCCGCCGCCCGGGCGACAAGGCGCGACCATCATAACCGTTCGCGGCTGAAATGTGTTCCATTTTTGGGAAACAGGCCACACGTTGTTTTCAGGTAGGAGCGCGGCGATCAAATGACAAGGGCCGTCCGGGCGAAGGCATCGGGCGGCGTCAGCGCGGTCGCCAACGCTTCCCGCAGGCTCTCCCGGGCGAAATCGCCTCTTGGAGCCGGGCCTTCGCCTTTGCAGAGGCTCTTTTAAGGACTTGTGGGCATCGAGCATCGAGTTCGCCGGGGCGTTCGCCTGCGCAGCCATCGCGCGGCCCAAGCCCTGCCCGATCCAAGCCCTGCCGGATCCCAGCCGGAGCCCTCGACCCCTTGACCCCGCCCTCGCCGGCGGTCTTCTGTTGCGCCCGCTTTCCGTCGCAAGGTCGTTCCCGTGACAGTTGATCCCGATCTCAAGCCGGCGCATGCCGAGGCGGTCGCCGACGCCAAGCGGCTCATGCGGATTGCGCGCACCGCAGCGCTCGCGACGCTTGATCCCGCCTCGGGCGCGCCGCTGACGACGCTGGTCGGCGTCGCCAGCGACTTTGACGGGGCGCCGCTGTTTCTGATGTCGACGCTCGCGCGCCATACCCAGCATCTCGCCGCCGATCCACGCGCCTCGCTCCTTTTGACCGACGCGCCGGAGCGGGGCGACCCGCTGAACCATCCTCGTCTCACCCTGAACGGGCGGATCGAAAAGGCCCAGGGCGCGCGGATCCGCACGCGCTATCTCCAGCGCAATCCGAAGGCGAAGCTCTATGTCGACTTCGCCGATTTCGCGTTTTTCCGGCTTGCCATCAACGCCGTTCACTTCAATGGCGGCTTCGGCCGCGCCGACCCGCTGACGCCGGCCGACATTCTGATAGCCCGCGACGCGGAGACCGCGTTGGCCGAAGCTGAGCCCCGTCTGATCGACTGGGTGAACGGGCTCGGCGGCGACGCGGCCGCCCGACTGGCCGGACGCAAGTCCGCCGGCCGACAGATCTGGCGCGCGATCGGCCTCGACGCCGAAGGCCTGGACCTAGCCGCCGGCGGGCAGGCGGCGCGCCTCCAGTTCGTGTCGCCGGCGCGCGACGAAGCGGCTTGGAGAACGGGCGTCGATGCGGCGTTGCGTCGCTAGGTCATCCGCGCGCGCGAACAACGATTCTGATGGCGCTTTTCGGGACGCATCTGGGCGCGTTAGCGGGCTCTTCAAGGCGCCGCGGTCGGTGGATGTGAGGCCCTCGCCGAGGGCTCCTTGTGCGACCCCGCCATCGCTTCCAGCCGAGGACCGGCTTCGACGTCGAGCGGATCGCAACCGCAGCTTAAGAACCTGAGCGGCTCGACTTTCGACGCCGCCTCCCGACCCCTCCGGGCGGGAGCTGCGTCAAATCCAACGTCGTAAGACCCAAGCCGTATTCGAAAGACGACAACGCCGCCTTGAAGGTCGCAAGCGTCGCCTCGGCTTTCTCGGTGGAAGCGCCTGTCGCGCGAAGTTCGAGTATCCGCTGTCGCTGTTCCTCAACAGCACACTTTCCGCGCTCCACCAGCTTCCGGGCTCGCTGAGCGTTCCCCAACTCATTCATATCACCTCCTACGTTTACAGGCTCTCGGCGCATAGAAGTCTGGCAGCGACAGGCGGCTGGAGGCGCTCCCGTTCCCTTCGGGGGGTCGCGACGCAGCGGTGTCCCCCGGAACGCCTGGCGGCCTCACGGTCGGGCTCGCTGAACCCTCCGCTGATCTCCGGCTGCGTCGCGCTCGCATTTGGCGACCGACGGCGGGGGCCTGCAATTAGGGTTTCTACGTAGAACCTCGGTACGAGGCGTGCTATCTCCGCGGCTATTTGCCGCACGTCGAGCCGCGCGTAGATTGCGCCGTGCCGTGGATTAATTGTCGCCTACAGACCCGGGCATTCCGTGGTATTAAAGCCGCGTCAGGATAGGCTTTTACTCATGTCCGCCGGCATAAGCGCATTGTCCAAAACGCCGTCTGGCGTCAGGGGACTGGACGAGATCACAGGCGGAGGTCTTCCTGAAGGCCGCGCCAGCCTGATCTGCGGCGGCCCCGGCAGCGGCAAGACGCTCTTCGCGCTCACATTCCTTGTCGAAGGCGCTTTAAGGTACAACGAGCCCGGCGTTTTTATCTGTTTCGAGGAGACCGAGGACGAACTGGCGGCCAACGTCGCCTCGCTCGGCTTCGATCTCAAACAGTTGATCGCCTCGAACAAACTCTCTGTGGACTATGTCCGAGTGGAGCGCAACGAAATCGAGGAGACTGGCGAGTACGACCTGGACGGGCTATTCGTCCGGATCGACTACGCGATCAAATCGGTTGGCGCAAAGCGGATTGCGCTCGACACGATCGAGGCCTTGTTTTCCGGTCTACCCAATGAGGGCGTTCTTCGGGCCGAGTTGCGCCGCCTGTTTCGATGGCTGAAGGATCAGGGGGTCACCTCGATCATCACCGCGGAGCGCGGAGACGGGGCCCTGACGCGGCATGGGCTGGAGGAATACGTCTCCGATTGTGTGATTGCGCTCGACCACCGGGTCGCCGACCAGGTCGCGACGCGGCGTCTGCGCGTGGCCAAATACCGGGGCGCCTCCCACGGCACGAACGAATACCCTTTCCTGATCGACGCCAGCGGCATCAGCGTCTTGCCGATCACCTCCGTCGAGCTGGCGCACGAAGTCTCGAACGAACGCGTCTCCACGGGCGTGGCCGGTCTTGACGCCATGATCGGCGGCCAGGGTTTTTGGCGGGGTTCCAGCATCCTCGTCTCGGGAATGGCGGGCACCGGCAAGACCACGATCGCAACTTGCTTCGTTGACGCGGCCTGTCGACGCGGCGAGCGCGCGATCTATTTCGCCTTCGAGGAAAGCCCGCATCAGATCGTGCGCAACATGCGCTCCGTCGGCGTCGACTTGCAGCCATGGGTCGACTCGGGGCTCTTGCGCTTTTCCGCCTCTCGGCCAACCCTCTGGGGGCTCGAGACGCATCTCGCCCGCATGCACAAGGAAGTGGACGCGTTCGAGCCGCAAGTCGTCGCGATCGATCCGATTTACAATCTGAGCGCCGTCGGTTCCGCCACGGAAGTCCGGATGATGCTGCTTCGGCTCATCGACTATCTGAAGAGCAGGACGGTGACGGCGCTGCTGACCGCAGCGGACGCGGGGGACGTCAAGGACGTGGAGCACGCGGGGGTTTCGTCGCTGATGGACGCGTGGCTGCTCGTGCAGGCGATCGAGGGCCGCGGCGAGCGCAATCGCGGCCTCTACGTCATCAAGGCGCGCGGAATCGACCACTCCAACCAGATCCGAGAGTTCCACCTGCCCGGTGAGGGCATCGTCCTATGCGAAGCGTATCTCGGCCAGGGGGAGGTCCTGACGGGCTCGGCGCGAGTCGCCCAGGAGGCGCTCGAAAGGGAAATGGAGGCGGAACGAAAACTGGCGCTTTCGGTCAGGCAGCGCGAGATCGAGCAAAAGCGTCGCCAGATCGAGGCGCAAATTGCCGCGCTCCACGCCGAGCTGGAGGACCAGGCGATCGAAGCGGAGTTGTTGGAGTTGCGTCGGCTGGCGGCGTCCGACGCCGCAGCGGCCGCCCGGAAAGAGATCGCCGGTTTGCGGGGAAGGGGCAGATGAGCCCGCCCGGCGATCCAGAAGCCCGCTGGTGGACGTTACGGCTTTATATCGCGGGCCAAACGCCGAAATCCGTCACGGCGCTCGTAACCTGAAGCGACTTTGCGAGCAGCAGTTGGCCGGCCGGTACAAACTCGAGATCATCGACCTGTTGGAGCATCCCGAGCGCGCCAAGGCCGACCAGATCGTGGCAATTCCGACTCTGGTGCGACAATTGCCGGCGCCACTGAAGCGAATCATAGGCGATCTTTCCAACAAGGAGCGTGTTATTGTCGGGCTCGAGCTCGACCCAGCCGAATAGAGGGCGACATGAGCGCAGCCTTCGACGACGAGCAAAGTCCTGACGCATTTCGACTGCGCCTTTTTGTCAGCGGCGCAACCCCTCGGTCGATGCGCGCCATCGCAACGGTGCGGAAGCTTTGCGAGGCGAAGCTAACCGGCCGCTATAGTCTGGAAGTCGTCGACATCTATCGCAATCCAGCGGCGGCGCGCGAGCACCAGATCGTCGCCCTGCCGACCTTGCTCAAGCTCGCGCCGGTTCCGAAGCGTCTTTTCATTGGCGATATGTCCGATAGCGCGCCGCTTGCGGCCGGTCTCGGGCTGGCGAGTTGACCGATGAACAAGCCGACCGAGACGCCGAACGTCTCGCTTAGCGCCTTCGCGCCGACCGGCAACGCGGCGGAGGAGACGCTGCACGCCATCATTCTCGGCGATGCCGACGCCATTCTGATTGAAACCGCGGAAGGGCCGCGTGTCTATACGCTGCGAGACGCCAGCGAGCCTTATCGCGAGCTCGTCGAGCGCATGCCGGGCGCGGCGAGCGTGCTCGACGCCGATCATGCGATTTTGTACTCCAACGGCGGACTGTCGCGGATGCTCGGCCGCGGCGAAGTGACCGGAGCGAACTTCCTCGACCTCGTGACGCCAATGCAGCGCGGCCTTGCGAGGGAGATGCTGACCGCCGGCCTCGAAGCACACACCGCCGTCGAAATCGCTTTGGTCGCCGAAAACGGCGCAAAGACGCCGGTGCGGGCGTCGGCGGCGCCGATATCCTTCGACAGCCGGCCTTGCGTGGCGTTGGTGGTGACGGCGCTTGACGACATTGAAGCGCTCAAGATCTCGGCCACGGAGTTGAGAGAAAGCGAACGCCGCTTTCAGACCGCGTTGGAGAAATCACCGATTTCGGTATTCGAGCAGGACTTGGACCTTCGCTACACCTGGATCTACAACTCTCGTCTTGGCCATCCGGCTGAAGTTATGGTCGGCAAAACAGACGCGGACCTCATGGACCCGGTCTGCGCCGCCAATCTGATGGCGATCAAGCGGCGCGTGATTGAAACCGGGACGCCCGCGCGGCAGGAAGTCGCCGCCGCCGGCCCGGGCGCGGCTCTCGGATATTACGACCTCCACGTCGAACCGCGTTATGACGGATCCGGCAGGATCATCGGCGTCGGCTGCGCCGCAACCGACGTTACCGCGCGCAAGCGAAGCGAGGAGCAAGCGCTCAGCCGCGCCGTCCTGTTGCGGACCGTGATCGAAGCCACGCCCGATCTCGTTTGGGCCAAGGACACCGAGGGACGCGTCATCCTTGGCAATCAAGCGACTTTCGATCTTCTTGGCGAAGGCGATCGCGAAAAAGTGTTGGGCTCGAGTATGCGCGAGCTCGTCGCCGTTCCGGAATTCGCTCAGCGCATCATCGATAACGACGCCCGGATCATGGCCGGCGGACGAACGGAAACCGTGGAGGAGTCGTTTGGGCCGCAGGACCAACCCGTGATTTTTCAGGTTTCCAAGACGCCGCTACGCGACGGCGCCGGAAAGGTGGTGGGCCTCGTCGGGGTTTCGCGCGACGTGACCGAGACAAAAAGGGCCGCAGACGCCCTGCAACGCAGCGAGCAACGCTTTCGCCTGGCGACGGAGTTGAGCAAAACCGTCGCCTTCACCTTTGATCGCGATTTGCGCTGCACCTGGTCGCACGGCACGCACACCGGATATGGCGACGCCGAAATCGTGGGCAAAACCCTTCACGAACTGTTTGCCGCAGAGAGCGCCGACAGGCTTGTCGGCCTGTATCGCCGGGCTTTGGACGGCGCGGTCATCCGCGAGGATGTGACGCTGCTCAGTCTCGCGCGCTCGACACCGCAGGTCTTCGACGTCTTCGCCGAACCGCTACGCAACGCGAGCAACGAAATTGTCGGGATCATCGGCGCGGCGAACAACATCACCGCGCGGGTCGAAGCCGCAAGCGCGCTTGCGACCGCCAAGGCGGAGGCGGAACGCGCCAGCGAGGCCAAGTCCAAGTTTCTGGCGGCGGCCAGCCACGACCTGCGCCAACCGGCGCAATCGCTGATCCTGCTGATGAGCCTGCTCGAGCGCAAGGCCGCCGGCGATCCCAGGCTCATCGAGATCGTGAGGACGATGGAATTGGCGGTGAGCGGGCTGAACGACCTGCTTTCCGGTATCCTCGACATTTCCCGGCTCGACGCGGGCGTGGTGGCGCCTGAGATGCAGCCGGTCGATGTCGGGCTGCTGATTGAGCAGATCAGCGAGGAATACCGCGCGAGGGCGTCGAAAAAGAGCCTGGAGCTGCGAGCAAGGCCGCGAGCCGTTTGCGCCAGCAGCGACCCCGCGCTGCTGCAGCGCGTGACGCGCAACCTTATCGAGAACGCGCTGAAATATACCGAGCGGGGCGGAATCCTCGTTGGCGCGAGAGTTCGCGGCGACCGCGTCCGCATCGACGTCGTCGACACCGGCATCGGGATCCCGGCCGACCAGCAAAAGCAGATCTTCGAAGAATTCTACCAGGTTTATAACTCGGGCCGAGCCGCGGGAGAGGGTCTCGGCTTGGGCCTCGCCATTGTTTCGCGTATCGCACGGCTGTTGGGCGCTGAGGTGGAGGTGACCTCTAAAGTGGGGCGCGGCTCGCGTTTCTCGGTGCTGCTGCCGCTGGACCAGGACGGAATTCTGACCGCGGCGCCCGAACCGGGGCCCACGGGGTTGCGCGGTCGGGTCCTTCTGGTCGAGGACAATTCGATCGTGCGTTTCAGTGTGGCGACCCTCCTGGGAGAATGGGCCTGCGAACACGTCTCCGCCGCGAGCGGCGAGGAGGCGTTGGAACTCGCATCCGCCGAGCGCTGGCGCTTCGATGCGATCATTGCCGATTATCGGCTAGGCGGACCCCTCACTGGGGTGGCCACCGCGAAGGAAATCGAGCGTCGGTCCGGCCGGACCATTCCCACGATCGTTCTAACCGGGGACACCGCCGTCGAGCGCATCTCGGAAATGGACGTCAGTGGCTACGTCGTTCTGCACAAGCCGGTCGACGCGGAGAACCTGCGCCGCGAACTGGAACGCGGCTTCAGCGGTCGGTAGTCGGCCGCGATAGGAAGATGCGGCAAACGTTGCGCCTCGACAGGCGCGGCCGCCGGTCCTACCTTTCTGAGCCATGAAACACGGACAAGCCAGCCGCACCGCTTTGGGCGCAGCCGGGCAGAGGGCGGCGCATCAGGCGCTCGAAAGCGGCCTCGTTTTCGCCGATCCGCTCGCGATCCGCATTCTGGGCCCCGACGCCGAGAAGGCGATCGCCGTCGCGAAAGCCGAGCCCGAGCGGCGAGCTTTACGCTTCTTCATCGCCATGCGCAGCCGCTTCGCCGAGGAGAAGGCGTTGGCCGCGATCGAGGCCGGGGCGCGGCAAATCCTGGTGCTTGGCGCAGGGCTCGACACGTTCGCCTACCGGCTCGCGCCGCGCGAAGGGCTCAAGGTGTTCGAGCTAGATCATCCCGCGACCCAGCGCGACAAGCGCGCGCGCCTCGCCGCCGCCCACATCGCCGAGCCCAATCATCTCGCGTTCGTCGCGCATGATTTCGAGCATGGGCCCTTGACGGAGGCGCTGACCGCCGGCGGCCTCGATGTCGGCCGCCGGACTTTTGTGTTGTGGCTCGGCGTGACCCCTTATCTCACCGAGGAAGCCGTCTTCGCGACGCTCGGCGCGCTGGCGCGGTTTCCGGGCGGTGCGGAGGTCGTGTTCGATTACGCCAACCCGCCTCATGCGATCGAAGAGGGTGGAGGGCGCGACTTCCATCTCGCCATGGCGGCGCGGGTAGCCAAAAGCGGCGAGCCTTTCCAGTGCTATCTCGAGACCGCCGCGCTGCACGAGCGGGCTCGCGCGCTGGGTTTCGTCGACATTGAGGACCTCGACCGCGCGGCGCTGGTCGAGCGCTACCTGCCGCATCTTCCGGCAAAACCGCGTCCCGGGCCGGGCGGCCATGTCGTGCGCATGGCTACGGTCGGCATCCCGAGGAACGCGGCCGGGGATCAAACTTTTCAGCATTGCGCAGTCTTGAAAAACGATCGGCGCCGACAGGCTAAGTTGGGCTTACCAACTGTTCATGCCGTCGCCATCGGCGCGTAAACGATCGTCCAGCATAAGGGCTCCATCGCGCTGGATGAAAACAGTCCAGCCAACACTTAAAGTATGGAGTCTTCGAAGTGGGTAATCTGTTTTCCGTTCGTCCGAGCCGGCCGAAATCCGTGCGCGCGGCGTTGCTGGGCGCCGCCGCAATCACCGCGGTTGGCGCGGTGACGATCGAGGCGCTGCCGCTCTCCACCTATTCGGCCGTCGCCGCAACTCCCATAACCTCCGCGGGCCCCGCGTCGTTCGCTGACGTCGTCGACCATGTCAAAGGCGCCGTCGTTTCGGTCAAGGTCAAGATCGACGAGACCAACGTCGCCGACGACAGCGACGCACAGCCGATGCCCAACATTCCCAAGGGCGGCCCGCTCGAGAAGTTCTTCCGTCAGTTCGGCGCGCCCGGCATGGGCCAGCCGTTCGGCGACAATGAGCAGCCGCATCAGCGCCCCCACATGGGCATGGCGCAGGGCTCGGGCTTTTTCATCTCCTCCGACGGCTACATCGTGACCAACAACCACGTCGTTGATCACGCCAAGGACGTCACCGTCACCACGACCGACGGCAAAACGATGGCGGCGCGTGTCGTCGGAACGGACCCGAAGACCGACCTCGCGCTTTTGAAGGTCAAGGAAGGCTCCGATTACCCGTATGTCTCGTTCGCTTCGCAAACGCCGCGGGTCGGCGACTGGGTGATCGCCGTCGGCAATCCGTTCGGCCTCGGCGGTACGGTCACGGCGGGCATCGTCTCGGCGCGCGGTCGCGACATCGGCGCCGGCCCCTATGACGACTTCCTGCAGATCGACGCGCCGGTCAACCACGGCAACTCCGGCGGTCCGACCTTCAACGCTCAGGGCGAGGTCGTCGGCGTCAATACCGCGATCTTCTCGCCGTCGGGCGGGAGCGTCGGCATCGGCTTCGCCATCGCCAGCGACGTCGCCAAGACCGTCGTCCAGCAGCTCAAGGACAACGGCAAGGTTGCGCGCGGCTGGCTAGGCGTTCAGATCCAGCCGGTGTCGCAGGACATCGCTGACAGCCTCGGCCTGAAGGACGCCAAGGGCGCGATCGTCGACAAGGCCGAGAAGGACTCGCCCGCTGCCGCCGCCGGACTGAAGGACGGCGACGTCATTACGGCGCTCAACGGCGAAGCGGTCTCCGATTCGCATGACCTTGCCCGCAAAGTTGCGGCCTTGGGTCCGAAGAAGGACGCCGAACTCACGATCGTCCGCAACGGCTCGCCGCAGACCCTCAAGGTCACGCTGGGATCGATGTCGGACGAGCATCAGGCCCAGGCGGACGAACCCGAGCAGCACAGCAAGGACGCCATGGCAAAGTACGGCATGGCGCTCGAGCCCGCGACCGCGGTCGAGGGCGCCGGCAAGACCGGCGTTGTCGTCGCGCAGGTCGACCCCGAAGGCGCGGCCGCGCAGAGGGGCCTCCAGACCGGGGACGTGATCCTGGCGGTGGGCGGCAAGTCCGTGTCGCAGCCTTCGGAAGTGGCCTCGGCGATCAACTCCGCCAAGTCTGACGGGAAGCGGTCGGTGCTGATGCAGATCAAGAACGACAACGGCACGCATTTCGTCGCCCTTCCGACCGAAGCCGTGTCGTAATTCAAGACGCGTTCGATCCGGCGCAGGGGCGCCCCCTTCGCTTCTCGCCGGATCGCGCGGCAGGTCGGCAACCGCAAGCCGGCCTGCCGTTTTTTAATGTTTTCAGGACTGTGTCTCGTCGGAATCCCAATAGGGCCGCTTGCCAAACCGCTCGACGAGAAAGTCGACGAACGCGCGCACCTTCGGCGACAGGTGACGGGAGTGGGGATAGACCGCGCTCATCGCGAGGTCCTGTGGGAGGAAACGGTCGAGCGCTGCGACAAGCGCCCCTTCTCGCAGGTCCGCGCCCACGATGAACGTCGGCAGGTTCGCGATCCCAAAGCCGGCGAGCGCCATGCTTCTCAGCGCATCGCCATTGTTGGCGCTGACCCGGCCGCTGACCGATATGAGCAACGGCTTGCCGTCCGCGTCGATAAAACGCCACTCCTGCGTGCGCGCGACATTGCTGTTGCGTAGGGCTTCGTGCCCCTTCAGGTCGTCGGGCGCATTTGGCGTTCCCCGCCGGCGAAAATAGTCCGGGCTTGCGCAGAGCGTTCGGCGGATCGGCACAATCCGGCGCGCCATCAGGCTCGAATCCGGCAACGCGCCGATGCGCAGGGCGACGTCGAAGCCATCCTCGACCAGATCTACGAAGCGATCGTTGAGCGACAGATCGACGTCGACCTCGGGAAAGCGGGCGAGAAATTCCGGCAACGCGGGCGCAAGGTGCAAGAAGCCGAAGCTCATCGGCGCGCTCACCATCAGCCGCCCGCGCGGGCTCGCCTGGTGATGGCCCAGCGCCCGGTCCGCGTCGTCGAGATCCGCCAGAACGCGGCTCACGCGCTCGAAATAGGCGCGGCCCGCCTCGGTGAGGTTTAGCGAGCGCGTGGTGCGATTGAAGAGGCGCGCCCCAACCTCGGCCTCAAGCGCCCCGACGCTCCGGCTGACCGTGGATTTCGACGACCGTAGCCGGCGCGCCGCCTCCGAGAAGGACTGGGTCTCGGCCACTCTGACGAATGCTTCCAGCGCCGCGAACCGGTCCATATTGTTGCTCCATTGGCAACAGTCCTATGCCGAGAATGTAAATTGTTCCGTCCAGTGCCGCAAGGTAACCGATTGCGGGTTCTGGTCGGCCGTCCGGGCGCAGTCGGGACTCACGCCGGTCCTTGCAGCCTCGGTCGCAGCGGCTCTGGGTCTTGCGGTTGCGACTCGACTGACCCGGTGGCTCGGTGTTGCGACGCTCTCGGCGCCGATCGTATTTCTCATCGCCTACGTCGCGAGCTATCAGAAGATTCCGCCTTTCGCGCCCTTCGGGGCCTCCAACAAGGTGTTCCATGTCGGCTGGTCGCGGCGCTCGCCGCAGCCGCGCTCGACGGAATCGGCCGGGTTCCGCGCCCGGCGCTGGCGGCTGCGGCCTCCCTGCCCGCCGCTGGAACCGCGGTGAGGCCGGACAGCGCCGTCGCGCCGCCGCCGAATGGCGCGGGCAAAGTCGCAAGGCGGTCAGGGCCCCAGAACGCGACGGCGACCCCTGCGGCCAGCGCCACGAAGATCGTAAGCGCCATAGGGTCCGCGTCGGCGAAGCTTCGTCCAGCCGACCCAAGCCAGCGCGCAGTCTTCAACGGCGGCCGCGAGAGAGATTTTTTCTACTAGGCAGAACGGCGTCCCTGAGCGAGAGGCGTAATTTTCGATTATCAGGCCGTTGGAATTGGGCTTTCGTCGCAATTCGCAACTTTTGCTCGAAGGCAGATACGAAAGTTCTTGCTTTTGGTGCGGCGCAGCACTAATTTCAATTTGTGCGGTGCAGGTTTGCCCGCACGTGCCCTCCTTGGGCGTTTCCTCCCTAGACTTGAAGGCCGCCGAAAGGCGGCCTCCTTTTTTGTGGGGTTCGCTTAAGCGCCGTTGGCTGACGCCGGCCGTGTTGCAGGCCCTCCCTCTCCGTCTTCGACCCGCTCGCACACGGCTCCGCTAGCCGGTCACAATGGCGTCGATTTTTCTTCTAGCCACGAACGACTCTTGCCCGGTCGTCAGCGCCGCCGCCCGGCGAACGCCTTGGCCAAAAACTGCCCGCCGTGGCGCAGGCCGCCTGCGTCGATGCCGTGGCCGACGCCGAAGGAAATATGCCACTGGGTCGGGATCTCCGCCACGGCGAGGGCGTCGGCCGCAAGAAACATGGCGTCGATCGGAATCAGCGGGTCCTGGTCGCCGTGGACCAGCAGCACGGGCGGCGGCGCGCCGCGGGCGTCCCGCGCCGTGGCTTCGCCGAGCTTTTCCGGCCCGACCAGCATCCCGGAAAAGCCCAGGATCGCCGCCGGCGCTAGCTTGCGGCGCAAGGCCACGTGCAAAGCCATCATCGTGCCCTGGCTGAAACCGACCAGCGCCAGACGCAATTCGTGGAGGCCGAGGCGCTGAAGCTCCGAGTCGAGGAACGCGTCGATCGCTCCGCGCGCCTTGATCACGCCGTTCCAGCGTTCCTCCGCGCCGGAGGGGTCGTCCGGCGGCCGGTTGGCCAGGGCGAACCACTGACGGCCTGTCGGAGATGCGGGGCAACGCTCGGAAGCGTTGGGGGACACGAAGGCGGCGTTGGGCAGGAACTGACGCCATTGACGGCCGATCTCGATCAGGTCGTTCCCGTCCGCTCCGTAGCCATGCAGGAAAACCACCAGCGCGGTCGCCCGGCCGCTGCTCGCTTGTATCCGGGGTCCGTCCAACGCGACGCTCATGACCTTGCTCCCATCCAGCCCGAAACCGCCCATGCGATCTGATGAATCAAATCGCGGTTCAGCCTCTTCCAGAACGCGGGCTTCCTGCGAAAGACCGTTAGCGCGGACTTAGCCCGATCCGTCCGCTAGGACCATCCCGGAACGCGTTTTCACGGCGCGGTAATAGGCCCATAACATGCGCGCTGCGACGCCGCGCCACGGGCGCCAGCGCTCGGCGATTCGCTCGAGCCGGGCGGCGTCGGGCCGCGATTTCAGCGCCAGCGCCAGTCTCGCCGCCTCCTGAAGGGCAAGGTCGCCGGCCGGAAAGGCGTCCGGATGGCCGAGACAGAACAAGAGAAAGATATCCGCAGTCCACGGCCCGATTCCTTTCACCCCCACAAGCGCGCGATGCGCCTCCCCCGCGTCGAGCGCCGACAGACCTTCGAGATCGAGGCGGCCCTCGGCAATCGTCTGGGCCGCCGCCCTCAGCGCGCGAATCTTCGAAGAAGACAGCCCGCAGCTGCGCAGATCCTCGTCGGTCGCCGCGACCAGTCGCGCTGCTTCGAGCGGCGCCAAGCGAGCCTCGAGCCGGCCGTAGATCGCGCTGGCGCTGGCGACCGACACCTGTTGCGAGACGATGATCGCCGCGAGCCCCGCAAATCCCGGCTCGCGACGCCGAAGCGGCGGCGGGCCGCCGACGGCGAGCAGTCGCCCGACGAACTCGGGATCCATTTGTCGCAGCGCCTCGGCCGCCGCGGCCAGCGTCGCTTCATCGGCGATCATCAGACCGGGGTAGTAGATCCGCCGCGCCGCCGGCCGTTTCTTCCGTCTTGCGCGCGGCGCAACTTCATGCATCCGCTTGTCCCCCATGCGTCTCGATGCCCGTGTCCCTTCCCCTGTCCTGCGTTTCGCGCCGTCGCCGAACGGCGCTCTGCATCTTGGACACGCCTATTCCGCGCTTCTCAACCAGCGCCAAGCCGCTGCAACGGGCGGTAGCCTGCTGTTGCGCATAGAAGACCTCGACCGGGCCCGCTGCAAGCCCGCGTTCGAAGCCGCGATTCTCGACGACCTCGATTGGCTTGGCCTTCGTTTCGAGCGGCCGCCGCGGCGCCAGAGCGAGCATGTCGAGGACTATACCGCGGCGCTGGACGGCCTGCAGTCCCGAAGCCTCGTCTATCCGTGCTTCTGCACTCGGGCGGAGGTTGTGCGCTCGGCGAGCGCGCGCGATCCCGACGGCGCGCCGCTCTACGCGGGCGCCTGCCGGGTCTTACCGCCCCGGGAAAGGGAATCGCGCCTCGCGCGCGGCGACAAGGCGGCTTGGCGACTCGACATAGGCAGGGCGATCGCCCTCGCGCCCGCGCCGATCGGTTGGCTCGAATTCGGCGAGGCGGCCGCAGCCGAGCGCCATGCCGCCGACCCGGCGGCGTGGGGCGATGTGGTTCTCCGGGGCCGGGACCTTGCCGCGAGCTATCATCTGGCGGTGACGGTCGACGACGCGCTCCAGGGAGTCACCGACATCGTGCGCGGACGGGACCTGATAACTGCGACCTCCGTTCATCGCCTGTTGCAGGCGCTGCTCGGCCTGCCCGCGCCGCGCTATCATCACCACCGCCTGGTGCTCGATCCCCGCGGCGGCAAATTGTCGAAGAGCCGCGGCTCGCCGACGCTTGGCTCGCTGAGGGCGGCAGGCGTCACGGCGGAAGCCGTTCGCAGAACGCTGGGTTTCGCGGGCGAAGCGGTCCCGGACTTTGCGGTGGTGATCGCATGAGGGGCGCTCAGTTGAGCTTGGCGGTTACCCCTGCGGCGGGTTTTTCCGCCGAGTCCGCCTCGGCGGAGGGCGCCTGCGACCGAAGCTGGTCGATCCGGTCGCGCTCACGCTTGAACGCCGCCAGCATCTTGCCGTCGAATTCGCGGGTGCGGGCGAGCTTGATCGCCATGGGGTCGACGAAGTTGCCGTTGATGATGACCTCGTAGTGCAGATGCGGTCCCGTTGCGAGGCCGGTCTGCCCAAGATAGCCGATCGTCTGGCCCTGCGTGACGTGGACGCCTTCCGTAACGCCCCGTCCGAAGCCCGACATGTGATTATAGGTCGTCACGTAGCCGTTGGCGTGCTGGATCTCGACCCGGCGGCCGTAGCCGGAATCCCAGGCCGCCTTGATGACGACGCCGTTTCCGGCGGCGTAGATCGGCGTGCCGATCGGCGCGCCCCAGTCGACGCCGGTGTGCATCCGCGCAAAGTGAAGAATGGGATGAAAGCGCATTCCGAATGGAGAGGTGATGTCGCCCTCGGCGATCGGCTTGCGCAGCAGAAACTTGCGGTTCGACCGTCCGCTCTCGTCGTAGTAGTCGACGCTGTTGTCGTCTGGCGCCTGGAAGCGGTAGTATTTATAGGTCTGATCGTGGACCGAGATCGTCGCGTAGAGAAGTTCAGGCCGCGGATCGATATCGTCGGGGTCGGAATAGAACGCTTCGATCGAGTCGCCCGAGGAAGTCGAGCGCTGAAAGTCGACGTCATTGGCAAAAACGCGCGTCAGGAGCTCGATCATCGGCTTGGGCAAGCCCTGTTTCAGCCCCGTCTCGTACAGGCTTTCATACAGGCTCATGCCGCCGGAATCGCCGGTGTCCGCCTGAGGCTTGCGCGGTCCGGCGGCGACCTTGGTCGAGACCGGCGCGTAAGCGCCGGCGTCATTGATCGCGACCGTCGCCTTGAGCTGGTCGTCGGCATAGACCGAGACTCGGGCGAGCCTAGGCTTTTCTCCGCGAACGCTTGGTTCTTCCGGAAGCAGAATGATCTTTTGGCCCTCGCCGACCGGCAATTCGCCGCGCTTGACGCCGAAGGCCGCGATGATCGCAGCGGCCGCTTCCGACGTCGCGCCGTTAGCCTTTAGGACGTCCTCGAACAATTCGCCGCGCCGCATCTGCACCAGCTTCTCGTTCGGCGAGGCGTCATCGCCGCCCGCGGATTTGCCGACGTTCGTCACATTCTCCGGGATCATGCGCACCTCGATCGAGGCGAACGGCGCGCCGGGGCTGACGCTGCCGACCGTCGCATAGGAGAGCGCGGACCCGAGCGGGTCGCTCGCGGCCTGGCTTGTCCGCATCAGCATGAGCTGAGGCGCTAGCGGCTGGGCGGGCGCCTTCGGCGTCTCGGGCTGGGCTTTCAGAGTTTCGACCACCTGCGCCTGCGCCTCGGTCGCAGACAGTTCGCCCGTCGCAAGGCTCGCGTCCTCTGGGGTCAGGTCCGTCGTCCGGAACGACACTTCCGCGTCGTCCTGCACTGGGCCGGGATCGGGAGCCGCGTCGGCCGTCTCCGACTGGTTGGCCAGTTTCAAGGGGTTGAAGGGGGGGACCGCATCGGCGAAGCCAGTCGGCGTCAAGGTCAGGGTCGTCTGCAGCCGCGTAAAGGCGCGCGCCTTCACCACCTCCTTGTCGCCGATCTTGATCGTGGTCGGAACGCTGTAAGTCTGCTTGTCGGAGACGATGTCGACAGGGCGCAGAAGCCGGTCGCCCTTGCCGGGACTGACGCCCTCTTCCTGTCCATCGGTCGGGGCGGCGTTCGTCACGAATTCGGGCGCGTCGGCGAAATTGGACTGGCTGTCGAGATCGAAATAGAGCGCGGCGCCGATCAGCGCTACGCCGCTCAACCCGGTCAACGCCGCGCCGGCGAGCCAACGCAGCGACGCTCGCCGGCGTTCGGCCCGGTCGAGCCGGTCGTCGCCAATACGGATCGGCGTCTCGACGCCGAGCTCGACGCCGACGACAGCGCGATCGCCGCGGGCGGACAGACGAGGAAAAGCAGCGGCAGCTGTCGTCAAAACGTGTCTTTCCGCTTCGATCCCGTCGTTGTGAGACCGTCCCGTGCGAGCGATCCCAAGTGTGTTAACGCTGTACCCGGCGCGACGCAACAAGTCGGGTCGGGGCGCAATTCAGGCGCGGCTATCGCCCTCAACCGTGGCGAATCCGCGGCGTCCCTTGATTTGTCTTTGTCTTTTATAGCCGTCATGTGGCTGTGACAAATTTTTCAAAAAAGTGTTTGACAGCGAAATCCGATCTCCCTATACCCCGACCACCAACGGCGTTGCCGCGACCTGCGGCGGGCTCGTTATCTGGTTTCAGAGGCGAACGATCGAACCTCCCATCTGCTGAGAGGCGGGTGCGAGAGGGATCGATCGTTTTTTGGCCGCCTTTGGCTAGGCGAGCGTCGGTTAGAGGGTTTGGGGTTTGGGGTTCGGAGTTTCGGAGAGAGCGTCGCTCCTCAGGAATGATGGCGCCCCGGAGTTTCGGCTTTGGCCTTCGGGCTGGGGCAGTACTCGCG
>CAVOTE010000005.1:0-540302 GCA_963699065.1 uncultured Alphaproteobacteria bacterium | reverse complement strand
CTTACAATGAGGCGCGCTCTCCCCGGCGGCACTCTTTGATCACAAAGTCAGAGCTTGATCGGATCGGTCTGATGATTTACGTGGTCCCTCCATCCCCAAGCCATATCCGTTTATAACCCCGAACTGGCGCTCTTTGGTTGCGGGATGCAAAGCGAAAAAAAAGCGGAGTTTACCGATTGCCCAGCGTTATGCCGCAGTTCCTGTCGCCGCCCGCGTTTGACCGACCTGAATATCTGGTGAGATCTACTTGGTTAGAGCACGCGCCGTTCGCTTATCATATCGTCTTCGTTCTCCAACCCAAGATTTTTGTCCAGCTTGGCACTCGTAGCGGGTTTTCGTTTTTTTCGTTTTGCCAGGCAATCCAACGATATTCGACAGGAACATTTGCTTATGCCGTAAACTCGTGGAGCGAAGGTGAACATACAGAAACATATGACCTCCGTATTTATGAGGATCTACTGCGAGTTCGGAGGCAATACGGCTCATTCTCGACGCTTATCCGCTCAAGTTTTTCTGACGCGCGGCCGTCATTTGGTGAAAAATCCATCGATTTAATTCATATAGATGGCCACCATGATTACGCCGAGATTAAGATCACCTTTGAGGAATGGCTGCCGAAGCTAACTGAGGACGCAATTGTTCTCTTCCATGATACAAACGTTCGGGAACCTGGCTTCGGCGTTTGGCGCTATTTTCGAAGAACTTAAAAATGGACATCCATCGTTCAATTTCCTTCACGGAAATGAACTCGGCGTCCTTGCCCTCGGCGAGGTTCCGGGGTGCCTGCGGGCGTTCTTTGATGCGGACAGCATCACCGCCACGTTGATCCGCGCCATTTACTCGCGCTTGGGTCGAAGCGTTACGGACGCCTACACTGCCGCGCGTCTTGTCGACATCGAAGCGCGCTACCAAGCGAAGCTAGACTTTAGCGCAACCTCCGCTTCGCTCGATAAAAGGGTGTCAGATCTAACAAACGTGACTGATCAGCGGGTTTTAGATCTAGCAAACCTGGCTGATCAGCATGCCGCGGCGATTGCAAAGCTGTCGGAACGGGTGTTTTCCGATCCCCTCAGTTCAGCTTCCGAGCGAATTGAACGACGCGTTTCAGCACTTGAGGAGCTTAGTCGTAAACTCGATGTCGCTGTCGCTCGACTAAAGGAAGACACCACTTTGGTCGAAGTGAGAGATGGCAGCACACCTGGTTTTCCCCAAATTGAGCGCCGGCTTTTAAAAGCTGAGCGCCGCATCAAACGGTTGACGTGGCATACCGCGGTATTAATGCCAATTACTGGACCAATAGTTATCGTATTGCGTTTTCTAACGAGAAGATTAAAAAAATTTCGTAGCAAAATAAAACAGCGTGGCTCGTTGCGTTGATTACCGCAACCCTTTAGGTTATCTGACTTTTAAGAGGCATGGAATGAATGCACAGGAAGCGCTAAAGAGGACTCTCGTCGTAATACCGTCGATAAATGGCGCTCATCTTCTTTCGCGTATGCTTCCAACTCTTCGAATCCCAAGGGATAATATTTCATAATGGACCAAGTTATTACGGACAATACATAGAGATATGTCATAAACATTCTGTCAATGTTATTTCCAATTGGATATCCAATACTTAGAAAGCCTGTAATATTGGTCTAGATCTTTCAAGAAAGGGCAATTGTGAGTTTGTTTTTTCAGCAATAATGATATTTGGTTTTGTCTGATGTGGTAAATGAGTGCTTATCCGAATTAGTCATCGATCCTAACCTCGCCATTGTCGCGCCATCTCGGATTTCTCATTGATGAAGTCGCCGAAACTCAGGTGCATGCATCTCGTCTTTTTTGGAATCTGGATCAGATGGTATTCGAACATGATTTTCGCGTGCCACATGTGGGGACACGACGACTTGATCGGACTTCTGCGAACTGACTTTTGCAGGTATACGGACTTCGATAATTGATAAAATCGGTTTCCTAGACAACGATTATGGATTCTACCATGAAGACGCGGATTTAGGTTTTAGATTGCGAAAGGCTGGTTACACAAGCGCTTATTTGCCTAATTCCGTGATTGAACATTGACAGCTCGACGTTTAAGACAAGATCTCCGCAACAAAATTACTACATGAAGAAAAATAAGCGTTTACTGAAGGATAGGTATGTCGCTGCACAGTGTTCCCACTGGGAGCCACATCCAACCGATGTAACCTCTTGGGGCCGCATTAATAGGCATTTGCATCAATATTTACGCAGTATTGGTATAATCGGCGATAACAGGCCGGAGTTGAAATTCTCGCATCCCGGGATTCGACCGTTTGACTATCTTTATACGGTTTGGGAGACGACAAAATTACCAAATGAGTGGCTACAATACGCACGATTATACCGATCTGTTTCAACCACCTCTACCTGGGGCGTGGAGGTGCTACAGGCAGAGGGGTTTGCTGACGCATCCTACGTGCCGCTCGGCATTGAGAGCGATATGTTCAACCCCTGGGGGAACATCACGCGGCGGTATGAGCGCACAACTTTCCTTTGGCTTTCGCTCAATCAATACCGCAAGGGTCTCGATGTCATGCTGAAAGCTGGAGGGAATTGCGCCGCATTCGTCCACTGGCGCATCTGGTGTTAATGGGCAATGGCGTTCGCGAAGCGGTTAAGGAGCGCCAACCTTCAGCTATGACGCCGGTAATTTTGCAATTAGCGAATTCGTAGACGACGGTTCTCATATACGAAATTCTAACCCGGATCACGGACGCAGAGTTGCCGCTATCTATCGCGGGGTCGATTTTACAGTTTGCACGTCTCGCAGCGAGGGGTTCGGGTTCGTTGTCGCCGATTCGCTGGCTTGTGGCAAACCGGCCATCTTCGGCAATTATGGTGGGACGCGCGACTTTAGTTTCGCCGGCGCGCTGACCTTCGAAGGAGATTCAGTTTCCGCCGACTATTCGGACAAAGGGTTCGGAAACGTTGGAGACTGGTGGGAACCGCGGCAACACGAACTTGTAGCCCGCTTAGTAGAAGCTTGCGACATGGTCGAAAGCGATTACCAGAGCCTCTCGATGACCGGTGTGCGCGAAGTGCGGACCCGCTTTTCGTGGCGGACTACGAGTTCGCTCTCAAGGACGCCCTCGACCGGGCCAGCGAGACATTTCAGGCTTCGGAAGAATTTGCGCCGAAGTCCTCGCGCGATCGGTCCCACATATCGGTCGTGCCCATAGAGAGCTGGTCTTACGCTCCGCAGGCGCTGCTTCCGTGTCGGTTCATTGGCTATGCGGAAGGCAATCTTGGCTTGGGTCAGACCTTTCGTGACGACGTTGTGGCTGCCGTCGAGGCCGAAGTCCGAGTCGCCATATACCCCTTCCGCGTGGCGATCGAAACTCGGCTCATTGGCCCGTTTTTGCCGCACCGCTATGACACCGAAAATAATTATCCGATCAATATTATTACCGTTGCTCCCGACCAGATAGATAATGTCTTCAATTCAATTCCGGATAATGTTGTAGCTGGAAGCTATAATATTCTGAAGGATATGGGAATTACCTGATTTTCCCGCAGAGTTTGAGCGTAGTGTGGCTAATTTCAGTGAATTATGGGTGTCAAACGAATTTATTGCCAACTCTTTTCGAGATATTTTTGCCGGACCTATAAAATTTATCCCAACAACAGTTGATGTCGGGATAGAGAAGATATTTCAACGCGCTCATTTTGGCATGAACGAGCACAGATTTTATTTCATGTATAGTTTTGACTATTTCTCATCGCCCTATCGCAAAAACCCACTCGGACCGTTACGAGCATTTCAACAGGCATTCGCGAACGATGATGAAAGAGTGGGGCTCGTGCTTAAATCAATTGGACCCGAACAAAATTATCCTGAACTGAGTTCGGAAATTCAGGCGATCATAGCCGCTGATCCCCGCGTCATCCGTATCGACAGGACGCTCGAGCGCGACGAGATGCTAAGTCTTATCAAAGTGTCTGACGCTTACGTTTCGTTGCATCGTTCCGAAGGATTTGGCTTGGGCATGGCCGAGGCCATGATGATGGGGAAGGTCGTGATCGGAACAGATTTTTCTGGGAGTCGCTGCTTTCCTGACCGAGAAAACGGGCTTCCCCGTCCCCTACACGATACGTCCCCTTGAACCTTACGAATATCCCTGGTCGTCAGGCCAAGTCTGGGCTGAGCCTGTCATATCTGCGGCCGCCCAGATCATGGCGCGCGTATTGGAAGATCGCCAGGAGGCTCAGCGTCGCGCCGCCGAGGGCAAACGTTTAATCATGGCCGGGTTCAGCCGCTCGTCGGTTGGCAATGCTATCCGGAACCGCCTTGTCGAGATATCCGAAATCTTAGCGAAGCTTGGTCACCAACGACCGTCGACGCCGTGTGATACGAGGTCCTAAATTATAGACGTTCCAGCACGCGGACGGCTGCATCTCTTCACAGTTGCGGCCGTTGGGAGTTGGCAGCATCATTGCGGCGCAGAAATTCGGCGGCTTGCCCCGGCGCAGGAACGGCGAGGTAGGCCAAGCGCTTCGAACTCTTGGCGCATGGTCGTCACAACGTCGAGGATTAGCCCCGTAAAAACGCTTAATACGCCAACGACCACAAGTCCGACGTCTAGGACCGCGGTTGGTAGGCGCGGAACTAAACCCGTATCAACGTAGGTTTCCGCGAGCGGGACGGCGGTGAGAACGCCAATCACGATCAACACGAGACCGATCAAACCAAAGAACTGAAGAGGGCGTTCATTTTTCACGAGTGATGCAATTAGGGAAAGGATTCTCACTCCGTCACGAAGAGTGCTAAGCTTGCTGAAGGAACCGATCGGCCTTTCGCCGTAAGTGGTGAGCTCCTCGCCGCACGGCATCCGGAGTTCGAGGGCATGCACGGTCAGCTCGGTTTCGATTTCAAAGCCGCGCGACATAGCGGGGAAAGACTTGACGAAACGCCGCGATAGGACCTTGTAGCCGGACAGCATATCGGTGAATTGCCGACCAAAGACATTTTGTACCAACGCCGTCAGCATGTAGTTGCCGAACCGATGGCCGCGCCGATAGGCTTCGACGGTCTCTGAAATCCTGGCGCCGTTTACGAAATCAGAAATTCTCATCGATCGCGCGGCCCACCAACCTTGGCGCTGCAGCTGCATCATAAGTGCCGTCGCCATCAACCAGCACATAAACGTCGGCGTCGATATCGGCGAACATTCTACGGACCACCTCGCCCTTGCCCTGCCGGGTCTCATGCCGCACGGTCGCTCCCGCCAATCGAGCGTATTTAGCGGTGCAGTCAATAGAATTATTGTCATAAACATATATAACGGCCGAGGGCAGCGCTGCGTGAAAGGCAGCAATGGTCTGGCCCACGGTGATTTCCTCATTGTAACACGGGATTAGAACTACGATCCGGCACGCAGCAGCAATCGATGAAGTGCCCTGCGCAATCGCTATACGTTCCAGCATATCATTACCGCCTTACTTTCTACGGTCAATATCACGCGCGAATTCGTCGTTCACGACCGGCGTAAGGAGCAAGACCTCAACCGGCCAATTTTTGTGTCGATGAACAAGCAATCTTCTGCACCTATAGCAAGGCCAAAGGTTTCCAATCGTCGCTTAGATTGATCCAACGGATAATCGGCGAGGCGCCAAAGTGCGAATTTGTCCCTCGTGAGCGCCGATCCGGGCCTTCGCCACAACTCCAATGCCGACGCCGGGATCGAGCGGCATATTTCCCTCGATGCGAATGAAGGGATCTGACTGCGGTAGATACGGAATGATATAGGCGGTGGGTTCGCCGGAAAGCATGACGAACATCGTGCCATCCTCCCAAATCGCAGCGGGCGCTGAAATTTTATACCAATCGTCTGAAAACGGCGCTCGACCCCAATCGGGCAGTACTTCGACGTGGCTATGATGAGGCCCATACCCATCACGGCCGCCTGAGCGAATACACGCCGGCCTCCGCAAAGGTGTGATAACAAGATGAGAAAGATCAGCGGCGCCACCTGCTCAAGTACTAAGGCGTAGCGCTCGATGCCGAAGGCCGCGAGCCATATCACAAAGGAAACAATCGAGAATACGAGTATAAACCGGCTTCGCTCCGGGTCGAAGATCGGCGGCGCATCGCCTTTACGACGGGGCATGACCACAGCAAGCATACGCGGAAGCGCAAGGCAAAAAAGGAAGGCGGAGAACATAAATCGCGTGTCTCTGAACACGAGTTCTGTCGTTGTCGGGTCGCCCAGCGCCCACCTTGGGAAGTACGTCAGCGCCTCTGCGACGGAATGAGGCTTGAAACGCGTGTCTAGCATCGAAACATGGCCGTAAGCGTCAGACTTAAATATATTATTATATAGCGGGAATACTGGATTATTAAATAAGCCATACACGTATGCGTTCCAAATTCCGCCGACAGGGATATAGGCGGCAAAGGCGCCGATGCCGCTTAATAGCAGAGGGCGCCAGGCACTCGTGGCGTCGACTGCTACGATCGCCGCGACCCAACCCAGGATAAAAATGGCGTTCGTGAGCTTGACGCCAACCGCCACGCCGAGCAGCGCGCCTATCACGAGGTAGGTACGCATTCCATCGGCTTTCCGAATGAAAAGCCACAAGGCGAGTAAAATTAAGATGGATCCATAATAGTCGTTGTAGGTGGTACCAACCTCAGAAAGAAAGATCGGGCTGAATAACCCCCCTAACGCGGCAATCGCGGCAACGAAAATCCGGAAATTTCGTCCTCCACCGCCTGTCTCGTCGAGCGTTCTTTTGGTCAAAGAGTAAACAACTGCAACCGAGACTGAAGCCAACGCTGCCAGGAGCACGGATGCCACCCGCGATGGCAGCGTCATAATTAGTAGGTATTGCAGGACGTTACCTATCGGATTCGTCCAAGTTTGTAGTTGCGACGGCATAATATCGATATGATGTCTACTGTATAGCACTGCGTATACAGAATATAGATGATAATTCAATTGATCCCAATTAATATCCTGGCCCTTTGAAATTGCATATGTAGAAGCAAAAACTACGGATGCTGTCACAACAATTCCAAGTTCGGTCTTCGTAATCGATCTCTGGTTCAAGCCTTTCCTAAAATCAGCCCTCTTCAGTTCCGCGGCCTCGCGGAGCGGGATATCAGTGGTGCTTTTCATCAGAATGACACTCGAACATGGTATCTTTATTGGCATGAAGAAGTTTCTTTGCAAGCAGATGTCGCGGGCTGCGTGGCGGCAAGCTGGTCAACTTCATAACGTCCACAACCGCATCAATCCCGCCTTCGCCAAACTGATGAACGCCAATAGTGGCGCTGCCGTATCCACGCCATGTGCAACGAGCCCGCCCACGCCGGTAAGAGCAGCCCGTGGGTCGACTTCGGCCTTCGCCACGATACCTCTTGCCTCTCAGACATGCTTTTCGGTGCGTTCGCGCTTCCTCGCGGGCGCTGAACCGCGCCGAACCCTCCGACTGCGAGCGCCGACGGGGCTAGAGCGCTCGCGAGCAAAGCCACCCCGAGACCGAGCCACAGCCAGTTCAGTCGAAGGAAGCCAGACTTGAACGCCTCCACCCAGTTTTGATGCGCCGCGCGCGAAAGAAGCTGAGGCGGCAGCGCCGATCGAACTTCCCGGTGTATCGAGCAATTCCCGCAATGGCGCCGCATCGAACGCCGGGATTTCCACCGCCGGGGCTCCGGCGAGAAACGAAGCGTCGCCCGTAGTGAGATATTGCTGGACGTTCCTCGATCCGTTGGCGAGAATGGTCCGCCACTCTTCAATTTTATCGGGAAGATGCCGCTGCGGTTGCGTCAGCGACACCCCGAGAAAGCCGAGCCACACGATCAGGGCCAAGAGGGACCAGGTCGCTGGCTTGCTTTCCCTCGCCCTCGCTTGAAAGAGCCAAAAGGCGCTGACGATATTGCCGGACAGTCCGGCAAGCAGGAAATCGAAATAACGATATTGCAGCGGAAGCAGGCCCCGCCCCACTGCGATCGCAAGAATTTGGCTCAAAATCCAACCGAGGGCCATAATATTGAACCACCGCGGATCGCTTAAGGCGGGACTGTCCTGCAATACGCGCAAAAGGAAGAGTGCGCTCGGCAGGAAAAAGACCAGCCCCAAGCTCATGTGGGCTGGCCAGCTCGCGAGCGCGACGAACGCGGACAGAACCTGCCAGATCGAGTGCGATTTGAATTCGTCAGCCTGTGGGACGTGAGGAATGACGCTCAACATTATCGCCGTGATGGCCGCGAGCGCGGCGATGCCAAGCCATTCGCCGACCCCCTTTCGGCGACCGCACGCCATCTGCAGAAGTTGCGCTCCGCCCGCGGCGGCGAGGGTCAGTGCGCCAGAGGCCAGGCACAACGACGAGCAAACTGCGCACAATAGCCCTGCCGCCCAGCGCGGGGACCAGGCCCGACTATCGGCGAGAAACCACAACGCGGCGAACGAAAACGTGATCAGTAAGTAAAAATGAGTGTTGAAGCCAAGAATTATATTGTCATAGCCAAAAGGAACTGCGTTGATCGCAGTCGATAGGATCATGGCGGCGACCGCCCAGCTTCCCTTAAGAACGCGAGCCAGAGCATATGCGACCGCAACAACTGTGGTGGAGTTGACCAGAGCGTTCACGATCATCTGCAGGACGACGTCCCAGTATCCAGAAACTTCGAAGATCGACAGAACCGCCAGCTTCGTGAACAGAATTCGATGTTCGTTGATCGGATAAAACAGATCGGCGATCGTCAGGCTTCCTTGAAGGAACGGCTTCAAAAGATGAGCGGCGTCTGCGTCCCATTCGTCCAGAAACGGTGTCGAACTCCCGGCGTAAGCGATCAGCGTGGCCCGCGATCCGACAAGAATGAGGAAAAGCGAGACGAGCAGGATGGGCGTGCGAAACTGCTCACATGCGCGCAGCCATGTTCGCGGCGCGGCAACATGGGGGGTCATCGTGAGATCTTCCGTAGCAAGCCCCTTTTGAAGTTCGAGCGGGCGCTTGGGCGCCTCAAGGCGGCTCGACAAGCTTTGTGTGTTCATCCCGTATACAGGAATGAAGTTGTGAAAGGGACGCGCCGAGTTGCCGCGTCGAAATTGCCCAGCAATCCACGATGCGCCCATAATGGCGGACGGCGACATCGACTGACTGCGGCACGCTCGCAAGCCCACAAATGAGTGTCTCGACGCCCGTCCTACCGACGATACGCGTCCCCGGCCTCGTCCCAAGCCGCCTTCTCGTCCCATTCCCCGACGTAGCGCACCGCGGAATCCACATTCACCCGCATCAGCGGTTCGGAGAAGTCGGTCTGGACGCCGAGTTCGAGCCCGCAGGCGAGTTTCAGCCTCGGTCGCATCGCGCCGGCGAAGCGCTCCGCGAAGGCGCCCTGGCTCTCGACATAGCCGCTCGGGTTGAGCTTCGCCCTCCCCTTCCCAGCCGCCGTCTCCGCCGCGAATTTCGCGTAAGCCTTCGCCAGGAGAGAAACGGGAATGTTGTCGCGCACATAAGCCGGCGTGTTGACCCGTGCGGTCTCGCCCTTCTTCCAGGTGCGGACGAGATAGGCGCAGAAACGCGGCTCCTCGAGCGGGCCGAACGGGTTGGGGATGACGAACTTGGCGAAGGGCAGTCCGACTCTCGCGGCAGCGGTGGCTGCACGACCGCCGCGGTCAGGCCCTTTGACAGGCCATAGGGCGAGAAGGCGATCAGCGGCGCCTTCGCCCGCGCCCTCGTCCTGTTCGAACACGCTGCCGGTCAGCACGACGCCCTTCAGGCCGCCTTTGCCGAGGACATCAAGAACCGCGCGCAGATTGGCGGTATTCTCGGCGAGCGCGCCGGCGATGTCGAAATCGGGGCTGCGATAATCGCCGACCCGGGCCGCGTGATGGCAGAGAAGGTCGAAGCCGCCCGGCCTGCGCCAGATCGAGAAAGCGCTCCGAGCCGAACGGCGCGGCGTCGACGATCTCCGCCACGGCGCCGAGCCGTCGCACGCGCTCGCGCCCGCGTCGCCCTCGGCGTAGCTCGCCGCAGCCGCGCGCAGCGGGGCGACCACTTGGGCCCCCGTCGGCGTGCAGCGCGTCGGCGAACCAGTATCCCGTGAACGAGCTCGCGCCCGTCAGCAGGACCTTCACGCCAGGCCCCGCATGGCCTCGATCCGCGTGGAACTCGGGATTGAGGTCCGGCCACTTGCCGTCCTTGTCCGACATCACCTCGGGCGTCGACCGGCCATTCGATGCCGACGGCCGGATCGTTCCAGCGCACGCCGCGCTCGGCCTCGGGCGCATAAAGGGCGCTATCGAGATAGAGCGCCTCGACGTTGTCGGTCAGCGTGACGAAGCCGTGCCCGAAGCCGCGCGGCACGTACATCATCAGCCGGTTGTCCTCGTTGAGCTCGGCGCCGAACCATTTGAGATAGGTCGGCGAGCCGGCGCGCAGGTCGACGATCACGTCCCAAAGCGCGCCCTTGACGGCGCGCACGACCTTCACTTCGGCCGCGGGCGGCAGCTGATAATGCAGCCCGCGCAGCGTGCCCTTGGCGCCCGTCAGCGAATTGTTGATCTGGACGAAGCGGGTCTCGAGGCCCGCGGCGGCAAATTCGTTCTCGCAAAAGAACCGGGCGAAGAAGCCGCGGTCGTCGCCGCGCCGCTCAAGCTCGATCAGATAGGCGCCGCTGAAGCGGCGTTTCGTGGAACTTCATGCGGACCGTCTCCTTAAGCGGCGCTCTTGGCCCGGCCGGGGAGCCAGCGCAGATCGGGGCCGAGCCGGCCGGCGGCCATGTGACGCTCGAGCGTCTTCAGCCGCATGTAGGGCGAGTTGCGGAACTCCTTGTCGGCGAAGCCCATGCCGTTCAGCCCCTGGTAGAGCCGCCGGATCGACTCGTCGAGCGTCACCTGCGGGATGTGCGCGGGCGCGAGCGACTTGAACAGGCTGAAGTCGACCTTGTAGGAGCGCTTGTCCGGGCGGCGCGTTGGTGTTGATCGAGACCTTGGTTCCCGGCGCCTGCCGCGCGACCGCCTCGGCGAGTTCGCTGACCTGATAATTGCCCTCGTCCCGTCCGGCGTTGACGGCGAGAAACTTGCCGCCGTTCTCGGGCTGGCGGACGATCGCCCAGGAGATGGCGCGGGCCATGTCCTCGACGTCGATCAGCGGGCGCCAGGGCGTGCCGTCGCTGAGCACCGTGATTTCGCCGCGAGGCGATCGCGCAGGCGACGAAATCGTTGAGCACGAGATCGAGCCGCAGACGGTCCGACATGCCGCAGGCGGTGGCGAAGCGCAGCGACGTCACCGCCATGCCGCCGAGGTCGAGCTGGGCGAAGGCCTGCTCGGAGCCGATTTTCGAGCGCGCGTAGGCGGTCAGCGGGTTGGTCGGATCGGTCTCCTTGCGCGCGCCGCCCTCGGCATAGCCGTACATGCTGCAGCTCGAGGCGAAGACGAAGTTCTTGACCCCGCGCTCGGCCGCGAGCTCGAGCGAGCCGCACGCTCGCCTGCTGGTTGATCTCGTCGGTGACCGCCTCGAATTTGTTGCCCATCGGATCGTTGGAGACCGCCGAGAGATGCACCACCGCGTCCACCCCGTCGAGCGAGTTCCGGCGGAAACTCGCGGATGTCGCCGAACACCTGCCTGTTCAAGCAGCGCCTCCGGCAACAGCTCGGCGCCGGTGAGACTGTGGCCGAAAAAACCGGCGTCGAAGCCGATGAGCTCCGCGCTCGTCGAGGTTAGCGCGCAGGAATCGCGTCAGGACCGGACCGACATAGCCCATGTTGCCGGTGATCAAAATCCGCATGCCGTGTCGCTCCGCTGTCGCCTAGACCTCAGGGTTCACCAGAGTTTCCACGGCGCCTTGCCGGACGCCCAGAGATCCTCCAGCTGTCGTTTGTCTCGCAGCGTGTCCATCGGCTGCCAGAAGCCGTGGTGGAAGTACACGCTGAGTTGGCCGTCGGCGGCGAGCCGCTGCATCGGCTCGTGTTCCCACACCGTGGCGTCGCCCTCGATGTACCGGCCGACCTCCGGCGACAAGACGAAAAAGCCGCCGTTGATCCAGCCGCCGTCGCCCATCGGCTTCTCCTGGAAGCCCGTGACCCGGTTACCCTCGTACTTGATCGAGCCGAAACGCCCGGGGGGCTGGGTGGCCGTCACCGTCGCAAGCCGCCCCTCCTTGCGATGGAGGTCGATCGACCGCGCGGATGTCGACGTCGCCGACGCCGTCGCCATAGGTCAGGCAGAACTCCTTGTCGTCGCCGAGGAACGGAAGGATGCGCTTGATGCGCCCGCCGATCATGGTCTTCTCGCCCGTGTCGACCAGCGTCACGCGCCATGGCTCCGCTGACGCGTCGTGCACCTCCATCGCGTTGGTCTTCATGTCGAACGTAACGTTCGACATATGCAGAAAATAGTTCTGGAAATATTCCTTGATGACGTAGCCCTTGTAGCCGAGGCAGATGATGAACTCATTGATGCCGTGGTGGGAATAGATCTTCATGATGTGCCAGATGATCGGCATGCCGCCGATCTCGATCATCGGCTTCGGCTTGACGTCGGTCTCCTCGGAGAACCGCGTGCCAAGGCCGCCGGCAAGAAGAACTGCTTTCATAGATCTATCACCCGGGACGGAGCCTTCTCACGAGGCCATGAGACTTTCATGACACGACCGACCCAAGCCCTAGCGGGCGCGCTTCAAACGCGTTCCGCGCGGCGTGACTGACATCATGGCAAAGTCGTGCGGTCGCCCCGTATCACCGCAACGCGCTTTCTGTCGAGGGCCTTTTTGCCATCGTTCCTCGGGGAGCGGACGACGAACCCGCCACCCCGCGCTCATTGGGCTGTCGGAGGCCGGCTAGGAGGTCGAGGCGGAGGACCTGTGCAATCGGCGCGAGCGAGTTCGCGCAATTGCGGTTGATCCGCCCCGGAATTTACATGCGGACGACCGACCCGGTTCTGCGTCGATGGCAAGGCGAGGCTCTATGTTTTGCTAGAGCGATTGATCCGGCAAAAGGTTGTTTCGTCGGATCAGGCGTTTTGCTTCCCCTCAAAGTTTACACAAATCCAACTTTGCACGCTAAACGTCGCCGATGAAACGACCCCGCTTTCATCTGAACCTTCTCCTCGATCCGGCTATCCCGTTGGTCCTCGATCTTGATGGAGCGCTGTTCGCAACCGACACACTCCACGAGGTTGGCGTCGTGCTTTCGTAGCACCAGTCCCAGAGGTCGTTCAGGACACAGGTCGCCGACGCCAATAGACCGATCGCGACAAACGCGGTCGCAGTGTGCCACCAAGCGGTCAAGTCGAAGACCTTGCCGCCAAGGACCAGTGGCATGAAGACAAGCGCGTTCTTCGCCCATTGATGAAGGGTAAACTTCGACGGATCGCAGTAGCGCTCGCGAGAGTGCCAGGAAACGACGCCAGTATGGAATGCCTACCTTCCGCTCGAGGGCAGAACCGCCGCCAACGACGATCGCGCCCGACGATTTGCTCCAGATATGCAAGTCCGCCCGAGAATCGCCGGCATAAACAAATCCGTCGGGAAACCGCCTCAACTCAATCATTTCTCTTTTCCTGGCGCGCATATGGTGCTCGTCGAACTGATCGACCTCCACCGGTCGCAGGAGATCGCGCCAGACGTCGAACTACATCTACGGCGCCTCGAGGGCGGGACTCGCGATGCTGGTCGAAGGCCTAGCGCACCGATTGGCGAATTCCGGGCCCCAGGCTGTCCTGATCAAGCGGAGCTTCGTTGACGCGCCTGTGACCGCGCACATCACGAAACGGCGCTCCCTGGGCGAAGGCGGAAGCGCTCGGCCGAGCGATAGTTACCAGCCGTTGACGACGTCGAACGCCGCTGATTTCATTCTCTGCTGGAGAATCAGCGATGGCATTGGGGCGATGGGATGCGGTTTAGGACGACTTGATGGCCACGTAGGTGGAGATGCCGCATTCGCCGGGCGCCGTTCTATGCGCTACAACGATATTCGCCACCGGATCGGTTGAAGGTTAAAACGAGACCCTGAACAGACGTTCTTAAGGTCGATCGCGCGTACCAGTTTGGCAGAATCTCTGAATGTCACGAATCCTGTTTCGATGGAGAAGGCGTTGCAACGGCGACCTAGATTGCAATATCTCAAGCTCTTTCCTTTGTCGATTCTCTATTACGGACAGTTTTTGCACCTCTGCGAGGGCCAACACTTCCCGTTCTTTTAGCAACTCTAATTCGCATACTTGTCTATTCAACTCGCGACCCGCCTCATCGGTTTTATCGCGCAACGTCAATAAGTCGGACTGCAGCTCGCTATTTCTTACCAAAAGCTGCACAATTTGTGACTGATGGCAGTCAATTTGTGACTGAAGGTCTCGGACCTTCGATGCAAGTTTTGCATTGCCTATTTCGGAATTTGAAATCCTCGTCTGAAGAAAGGACCGAATTGCACCAGCAAAGAGCTCGTATTGTTTCACGTCGGAGACAATCTCCGTTATCGCCTGCTCCACAAATAATCTACCAGAAACGCTCGCTTCCTCGCACACCCAGTCGCCAATAACGCTTAGCCATTGGATCAATTCCGATTGTACAATAGGGCAAACTGAGAAAGCAAACGAGTCCTTGGTCCCACTAAGGTCAACTGCGAGTCCCGCAGCATTAACAAAAGCTTCAGTGTCGAGTCGATATTTTTCTTCGACCGCAATCTTCGATAGATCTATCACAAGATCAACATAGTCGACCGCACGAGAATACAGATATAAGTGTACGGCAGTAAATATATAGAAGGAATTTGCATTGTCTGGAGAAAATTCGTCAATACCGAAGACATTAACGAGTTTATCCACAAAACTATCATGCCTATTTCTCTGCAGTTGCGCTTTCGTAGTCTCAAAAAACCAAGAATTACCTCGCCACGCCTGTTCAGAAAAAGATGCCCATTGCCTAAATATTCGTCTGTATAGAAGAATGTGCACACCAGAAAACGCATTCTTCATTCCCGCGACGCGCCCAAAGACTCCTCACCATAGTAAGAACCGGGGTCTTGTTCAGTCTTTGAGCATAATTAATTAAACCCGAGATATATTCAACTTCCGCATGCGTAATGGATCCTCTCGGCCCTTGTTCTGGGATGAAAAGATCGATCTCCATTGAAGGGTGATAGTTTCTAAGCGCCGCCCTCGCGTTGCATTAACGACACGTACTCAGCGAAATACGCAGCGCAGTCCGGGTGTTTTGAATACCAACTGCGCGCATTATGTCTAAGCACGTCGGAGAGTGGTCCATGGAGGCTTCCATGAAATATCTCGCTGAAAGCGACTGCGCCTTCAGTTTCTCGGAAGCGGGACCAAATAAACGTGCTTCCGGTACGAAAACCAGAATGGACAAAAAACACGTTCGAAGTGGAGTGCGGCGGTTGGATGGCCGGTCGCTCAATAGGTTGAAGATTTCTGTGAATTTTGTTCATCGGATCGAATTTACCGAAAACGTGAATTGGGCTCAAGTTACAATTTTGTGAAGAGATATTACAAATTACACGATATGAAACCGCCTTCTGCATCCTGCACAAACAGCGCGCGGACATGGTGCGGCCGGAGGAGGACGCTATCGGGATCGCTTTACATACGGTGCAGCCCGTAAGGAGGGCCGTAAGAGGGGCCTCTCGTCCCAAGGCCGACTAGGGGGAAATTTATGATCGGTCTCGGTTTGAAGGAAGGCGCAGGTGTAAAATGGGCATAGCCACTACAGAAGTCGAACCCGGCCTCATTCAGATTCTCGGCGGTGAACGGTTACTTGTGCAAAACATTTGTTCCTCGGCAGCTGGCGCAGGCGACGTTCAGCATTCGCGGAGCGTGTTCCGGTCAAAGAGGTTTGTCGTCATTGGTTTGAGCATCGTCAGGTTCAATCCGCTCGGAATCGTCCGATTTTTCCAGCTTGGCCATGCGGCTTACAACCAGGTCGCCTTCCGACTTAGCCATTCCGAGGAAATAGGCCAAAGCGTCGAGACGGACGGAAGCTGCCATTTTCTCCAATTGGATCGCCATTTTGGTCACGTAACGAGCGACTTGAAGGGTTTCCTGAAGCCCGTCTCGCTGAGGGATCATCGTCCAGGCTCCTTTGAGACCCGCACGGTTAAGTCGTGCTACGCCCACATACCAGGCATGCCAAAGACACCGTTGGCGTGGCGATCAAAATTCCCTTCCCCGACGGTCACACGCCAAAGCGACGGTGATGTTTTAGCAGAAGACGATTGTTGTGTACCGCCCAGACGTCTCCTTTTCGCATGATCGTGGTATGTTCTCCACACTTCTGGGGTTGCGAGATTTCCATGTGTTGACTAAGGGTGAGGCGCACATAGGAATTTAGTTTAGGACAAACGTATGACGACGACGAGTTCTTCTCGGACGAAAAGTTGGCTTCCAAAGGGAGTATCCGCAGCGCCAAACAATGAAATAAGCTCAATCGGCGCGTTGCTCTCTGAAGCGCGATTGGTCGCTAGATCGAGCCACAACACGACGCTTAGATATTTTATTGATATGGCGCTAGCTGAAGTAAGGCATATAAAGGCGGTCGGGCAAGAAACGACTCGGCTTCCAAAAGCGCACGGCGAGCCTAAAGTCGTCCAGTTTTTATCGTCGCCTTCGAAAGACGTTTTACCAACTCGATGATCGCGGCGCGCATTTTAATATCTTCGATCTGCAAAAAGGCTCGAATAAGTTCGGCTCCCTCGTCGCGTGAAACCTGATTCGACTTCTTCGCATCGGGCGGAAATGGACCTTCTGCTGGACAGACCATAACACCACCTTTCGCCTGCTTTTATCAGATCACCCTCAGGTCATCGATTCCGTGGTTTGGCACGTATGTTAACGTCCGTTACGTGCTCATCGCCGGCCTGTCAAGAGCGGCAAACCTGTCCTGTCTGGACGGCGCCCCGTGGTCAAGATCGTCTTTCGATGCTGATGTGAAGGTCTCGGGCGCGGTCATGTCTACGCCTGTTGGTGCGGATGGAATGCTCCGCTGGCCCTGATGAAGATCCTCACAAAGTCGCCCTGGAGCAGAAGGCGACGCCGCCGCGCAATTCGGGCGTCAACCAATCACCTTCGCACCACTTTGGCCGACCGCCTCCTGTATGCTTGGCGGGCAGTTGCCGTTCGTCCCATGCAAAATCCAGCTCTCCTGCGATTCCGGCACCAGAAACGGAGCGAGCGTCACCGAAAGCGTTCCGTGAGAGGACGACCGAGAAGCCGACAACAACCATTCCGAATTAGTTTATTGCCTCAACTCAGATGGTCGAGATTGAGCTCGAATTCAATTCCGTGGTTGCAAAACCGGATTTTGAAAGCCAAGGTCGGATCGATGTCAGGGCGATCGGGATGATCTTGGTGTTCAGTGGACCTAGATAACCGGTGATAACAGACGTAGACTAAAGTGTGATTGCCTGTTCACATTAACTCCGCGTAATGATTCCGGCGGTTTGCGATTGGGACTGGGGAAGACTTCGATGTCGAGCTTTCAGAGATTCTCGACGCGCCAAGCCGAGAACGGCGAGTGGGCAATTGTAGATCAGACCCGCGATGATACGATTTTGATGCGCTTGAGAGACCGCGACGACGCGAATGTGATCGCCGCCCTTATGAATGGCGATCTCGCCACGCTGGGGAACGCCATCCCTGAGACGCTGGCGCATTGCTACGACACGATACAGATCATGCTGCGAGTGCCCAGACAACAAGGCATGCCCGCAGTCGGTTCGGAGGCGTTCTTACTGCATTAGTCGCGGCGGGAACAGACGGTGACGCAACACGCGTCAACACCGTCGAGAAAGACTAGCAGAAATGCTGGGTATTGACCCAAGCGCGATTATGAGGCTACCCGGAAATAGGATGGTTCTGGCGTCAAATATTCGGATACGTTGTCGATCGCCCAATGTCTCAAAGATCGGACTGCCGGACCGAACAGGCTCGCGGCCATAGGCGTCGCTGCTGAGTTGCGTTCGCTCTAAAGGCTGCGAAGAAAAGCGACCAGGTCCTGTTCGTCCTGGAGGGATAGTCCAATGCTAAATCGCGTGTTGTAGAAGGAGACGACGTCGAGCAAGGTCGCCGCGGACCCGTCGCTGAAGTAGGGCGCGCGGGCGGCGAGCCCACGCAACTGCGGAACCGTGAACCGGCCGATATCGGCGCATTTCCCAGTGATCATCGCAAGACCGGGATCGTTGGTGACGACCTTCGGGCCCTGGTAGACCGTTGTCTTGCCGGAGGCCGTGCAGTCCAATTCGAAAATCGGTAGCAAGGACGACGGTTGAGGGAACGTATTCGGCGCGCCGGCCACCGGGAGCGCGCCCGGCGCTGGCGACGTACCGCCGATGCCGATGTCGTGCTGCGCCGCGACGAAAAAGTCGTTGCCGGTGTTCACCTGATTGTGGCAGCTTGAGCAGGTCCCGAGTTGCTGCGCCTTGACGCCGCCGATATTTGTGAGCCCGGCGACGCCGTTGATGGCGAACGTGCGGGTCTCGAAAATCACCTCGCCGCGCGCGACAGAAGTGCGCTCCACCGCACGTTCGGCGGTTGCGGGAAGGCTGGCCCAGTCGTCGAACAGCGGGAAGGTCGCGCCTGCGACTTGCGGCGGCAGGCCTGGCATGCCGTTGGATAGATAGATCGGACCGCCGAGGGCGTCCTTCTCGTTTAGCTGGTGCGCCCAGGCGTCCCAGACCTGCGCATTGAAGATGCCGAGTTCGAACTGCACCATCTCGGCGACCTGGGTATCTGTGGGCGGGTTTGCCGCCTGCGCATGGCCGAGCGTTGCGTCAGTTGCCTGATGCGCCAGCGTGGGTTCGCGCCCATCCCACATGATGTTGCCGCTAATGGGGTGGCCAGTGCTGGGATCGATGATGAAGCTGTCGACCTGCAGCGGCGGGATCGGGTTAGGAGGCGGGGTCGGCTGTATCGGATCCGTGGCTGGATTCGGATTGGCCAAGGACAACTCGACCACGCCCGCTGCCGGCGGCGTAGCGCCGCCATTGTCGACGTCCGACCGAGTGGTCTGGACATACATCAGATTGCCGGCGATGCGCGGACGTCGATACATGGACAGCGTCGGTACTGGCTTGCCGCTCGAATCGGGCGGCGCCGCATAGGTTGGATCAGTGTTGCAGCCGTCTTTGTTGAATGGCGGCTGGGTGGTCGCCGAATCCGTGGGGTCGTGAAGGACCGTGACAGTGAACTCGGGATTGTCCGGAATCGCCAGGAAGATGCGGAACAGTCCCCGATCCAGCAGCAGGGAATGCGCCGCACGGCTATTAATCGGCGCTACCTTGTTCGGGCAGTCTGCCCCGTCGACAGGCGCGAAGATCGGATCGTTGCCAGTCGTTGCGATCCAGCGCGCATTAATGTTCTGGACGCTCACGCTCATCGCGTTGGGCGGGAGATGGCAGGTGACGCAGGTACGGCCGTTGTTGCCCAGGCTCTGAAAGAAAGCATTGCCTGCAGTCGTCGTCGGGCCGAGCGGTTGGTACGAGGCGGTTCGGCCGCTAGCGTCAGGATCGACCTCGTATTCCGGTATGACCGCGGGGACGCCGCCTTGCTGAAAAATCTCAGCCGGCAGCGGCGCCTGGAGGAATTGGTGAAAAATCTTTTGAAAGTATCGAGGCGTGCGGGCCGGGAGTATTGATTGCTCCTGGCCGAGCGGGATGGTGATCGGCTTGGAATGTCCTGTCGAATGGCCCGGAGTCTTCGCATTGAAGCTGTCTGTCGTCACTGCCGGGGGCGCTGTTTCCGGCGCAGTTTGCTGGGCTGAACTGGACCCTGAGGTCAGCAGCGTAGGTCCCAACAAGGCGATGAGGAAGGACAGACGAATTTCTGAGATGTGCGAACGATCAGCGATCGAATGCGACGCCATGTGTATACTCCACTCGCGGTCTGCCTTCCCTTCCCGATCTTCCATGGGGACGCTCCGGGACGGATGGCGACGAGGCCTCAGGAGTGAGCCGAAGCGGGAACAACCGTGCAGAGCGCTCAGCTCAAGCGGAACAACAACTCTCCCAAACCATTATCGCCGGTATGACGGACGTCGCTGTGACGAATGTCACAGACTAAGTACATTTATACATAGAATTGTAGAAGTTTCTATTTGATCTGACGGACGGTGTGAGCTGGCCGTGTTCGGTCATGGGGCAGCGGGTTGATCGCCGTCCATGACCTGGAAGGATTTTTCTCGCGCGATGGGCAGGGCGTCAAGGAAGGTGTGCATGGGCGTCTTTCCAAAGCACCACTTGCCCTGATGAGGCCGGACCTCGTTGAACTCTCGCATCCAGAGATCGAGGTCGGCCTGAAGGTCGTCGATCGTGGCGTAGATCTTCTTGCGGAAGGCGATGCGGTAGAACTCTTCGAGCATGGTCTTGTGGAATCGCTCGACGATGCCGTTGGTCTGCGGGCTCCTGGCCTTGGTCCGGGTATGGTCGATGTCCTCGACCGCCAGATAGAGTTCGTATTCGTGGCGGTCGTGGGTCCCGCAATATTCGGTCCCGCGGTCGGTGAGCACGCGCTGCAGGGGGATGGCGTGCTCCTCGTAGAACGGGATCACCCGATCGTTGAGCAGGTCTGCGGCGGTGAGCGGGGTCTTGCGGTCGTAGAGCTTGGCGAAGCCGACCTTGGCGTAGGTGTCGACGAAGGTCTGCTGGTAGATGCGCCCGACGCCCTTGAGCGTGCCAACGTAGAAGGTGTCCTGGGCGCCGCAGTATCCCGGGCATTCGGAGACGAATTCGCCGTGGGCCTCCTTGTCGGCCTTGGCTTTTTCCAGGGCCACGACCTGAGCCTCGGTGAGGATCAGGCCGTCCTGAGCCATCTTCGCCTCGAGCGCCTTGAGCCGGTGCTTCATGGTCTGCAGGTCGTGGCGCAGCCAGACCGAGCGCACGCCGAACGGCGAGATCGACATCCCCTGCTTGGCCAGTTCGTTCGACACCCGCGTCTGGCCCCAGGCTGGCTGGTCGATCGCCATGGCGACGACCGCCGCCTCGATCTCCGGCAGCACCCGGTTCTTCAGGATCGGCTTGCGGCGCGACATCTCCTGAAGCGCCAATTCCCCGCCTTTGTCGTAGAGATCCTTGAACCGGTAGAAGCTGTCCCGGCTGTAGCCCATGATCTTGCAGGCCTGGCTGACGCTGCCGAGCTGCTTGGCCAGTTCGAGCAGGCCGGCCTTGGCGCGAATGATCTTCTGTTCCTTGGTCATCGTCGGTGTTCTCCTGGAGTCGCCGTGGCGGGGGCTGCGCAACCCGACCAGCTCCGCCCCCGCCACGGCTCTCATCCGTGTTCGGAAAACACCGTCCGTCAGATTAAGTCAAAACTTTCTCAATAGATGTTAAATGAAACATCGAGACTTTCACTTTTGAACGATCCGAGACTTGCGCGGCGACTGGCTCGGCTTCAGGCCACCTTCCGAAGCGGCGGCGCCTCTCCAAGCAGACAGGTCGTGGATTCTCTGGGGAATCGGGGACCGTTCCAGTGATGACTCTACGCAAAGCACGAGCAAATTGGACTCCACGCAACTTCCGCTGGAAGTCTCGGATCTCACTGATTTCTTGTCAATTTCCGAGCTGGATTCTCCCGGAAAGGTCGGCCCCGACCCGGCGCAAAACCGCGAACGACTGAATTTCACCGTGGGACGAGCGTCTACGCGCCCTTCACTCCAATCCAGCGTAAGCGTGCCCGTGCACGTTCAGCGTCGAATGTCATTGGAGGGCCCATACCTCCCCGCCGATACTCCTGGCGCTCCTCGGCATGAAGACAAAAAACTCGGCGAGATAAGCCGGACAGACCCTTGCTGACGCGAAACCCGGTGACCTGCGAGGAAGACGACTCGTGTCATTCAGCCTGAATGACACGACAACGCACAGCGCTGACGGTGTCGTGAATGGGCAAATCGTCCGAGCTCTCGCGAGTTGCGCTGGACATGGCCAGCAATCTCGACGATCTTCGCTGACCCAGCAAGGGTACGACAATGGACGTGGTGCTTTGGCTGCGAACCCTCGGCCTTGGGCGGTATGAGTCCGCCTTCCACGACAACTGCATCGACGCCGACGTTCTGCCCGATCTGACCGATAGCGACCTGACGCAGTTGGGCGTCAATCTGGGGGACCGTAAGCGCCTCCTGAAGGCGATCGCCGGGCTGGAGTCAAACGGTTCGGCGAAGAGTCGGGTTTTCACCAGGGATCCGGTCGAACGTCGACCAATCACGGTCCTGTTCTGCGATCTTGTCGGTTCGACCAGCATTGCGGCCAAGCTCGACGCCGAGGATTGGCGCAATCTCGTCGGCTCCTATCTCGACGCAGCTTCCGCGGCCGTGACGGCGCTTGGCGGCCGGGTGCAAGACAGGTTCGGCGATGGGCTGATGGTTCTGTTCGGCTATCCGCGAGCGCAGGAGAACGACGCCGAGCGCGCCGTGCGCGCGGCGCTCGCGATTCAACGGGCGCTCGACGAGCTCAACGCCAGGAACGCCGGCAAGGACGAACCGCTACTGGCGGCTCGCATCGGCCTGGAATCCGGCCAGGTCGTGGTGGACGCGACGGGCGCCGTATTCGGCGAGGCCCCCAATGTCGCGGCGCGGGTGCAATCCCTCGCCGAATCAGGAGCTGTCATCGTCACCGCAGGCGTCCAGCGCCAGGTCGCTGGGCTGTTCGTCGCGGAGTACCGCGGCCTGCACGAGCTCAAAGGCATGCCGGCTCCGGTGACGCTCTATCGCATCTTGCGGGCGAGCGGCGGGGGTCGGCGGGGCGACGCGCGCGCTTTGACGCCTCTCGTCGGGCGCGAGGAGGAAGTCGGACGCCTCGGTCAACACTGGGAGCGCGCGCGATCGGGCGAAGGCCAATTTTTCCACATCGTCGGCGAGCCGGGCATCGGCAAGTCGCGGCTGATCCGGGAGTTTCGCGCCCGTCTCGGCGAGACGCCGCACACGTGGGTGGAATGGTCGTCGTCGCAGCTGCTGCAAAACACGCCGCTGCATCCCATGGTCGAGTGGGGGCGCCTGCGATTCGGCGGCGCGGATGCGTCTGACGCCCAGCGACTTGCAGATCTTGAGACGACGCTCCGTTCGGTCGGCCTGGATGCAGCCCAGTACGCTCCCCTCATGGCGCTGCTGGTCGAGGGTCCGCTAACCGAGGAGCGCCGAGCGAGATATGCGCCGGAAGATTTGCGGCGCCGGCAGTTGGCGGCGATAACGGCGTTGATTTTGGCGGCCGCGAGGGTGCAGCCGGTTATCGTCGCCTTCGAGGATTTGCAGTGGGCCGATCCGAGCTCGCTCGATCTCATGCGGGCGCTAGCCAAGCATGGCGCTCAGGCGCCGCTCCTGATCATCACGACCGCGCGACCGGAGTTTCGGCAGCCCTGGAGCGTGGGTCCGCATCACAATGTCATCTCCTTGTCTCCGCTCGATCGCGCCGAGATCGGGCGAATGGTCCGCCAACTCGCTTCGTCCTATGCGTTATCCCCGGAGGTCATCGCGGGGGTGAGCGAGCGCAGCGGCGGCGTGCCACTGTTCGTCGAAGAGGTCACGCGCCTCCTCCTGGAGCGCGGCGACGCGGACGGCGCGCCGGCGATCCCGCCCACCTTGCAACTGTCGCTCGCTGCCCGGCTCGACCGGCTCGGACCCGCACGCGAGATCGCGCAGATCGGCGCCGTGCTCGGACGCGACTTCCCGCATGCGCTTCTCCAGGCTGTCGCCGACGTCGACGAGGCCGAGCTTCGACCGGCCCTGGAGCGGCTGGCCGAGGCCGACATCCTTTTTGTCGAAGGCGAGACGCCTCGGGCGACCTACCGCTTCCGGCACGCCCTGATCCAGGACGCGGCCTACGAGAGCCTGTTGAAGAGCCGCCGCCGGGTCCTGCACCGGCGCGCCGCCGAACTTTTGCGCGACAGCCCCGAGCGCGCGGCGGCGGAGCCGGAGGCGATCGCGAGACACTTCACCGAGGCGGGGCTCGATGACCTCGCCATCGAATGGTGGGGCCAAGCCGGCGACCAGGCGTTGCGCCGCTCGGCTTTCCAGGAAGCGATCGCCCATCACGGCAAGGCGATTGCGATGGCCGAAAAGGCTGACGCGACGGAGCGGGGGCCGATAAGCGACGCGACGTCGGCAAATCACCGGCTGACGCAGCTTCGCATCGCCTACGGCAACGCGCTGATCGCGGCGCGCGGCTACGCAGCGCCGGAAACAACTGAAGCCTTCGCCAGAGCGCACGAGTCCGCGGCTGGCGACAAGCATGCGACCGAACAATTGGCGGCCGCCTATGGTCTTTGGCTCGGCGGCTACGTGCGCGGCGAGCTCCCGTCGATGAGGACTTACGCGAAGGCCTTCCTCGACAACATCGCGGCGAGACCCGATGCGCCGGAGGCCGCCGTCGGGCATCGTATCGCGGGAATCACCTGCTGGTTCGCGGGAGGATATCGCGAGGCGCGGGATCACTTCGAAGACGCGCTCGCCGCGTTTCAACCAGGCCGCGACGATGACCTGGCTTTTCGCTTCGGATTCGACCCCGGCGTCGGCGCGATGTGCTATCTCGCGTTTGCTTTGTGGCCGCTCGGGGAGGTCGATCGTTCGATTTTGATGATCGAGCGCGTACACGGGCGGATCGCGGAAATCTCTCATGCCGGCTCGCTCGCGTTTGCAAGATTGCAGATGGCGTTGTTCGAATTGATGCGCGGCGATCCCGCGCGCGCCGAGCCGCACGTGTCCGAGCTCGGCCGCCTCGCGCGCGAGCACAAGCTTTCCTTCCATGGCGCGGCCGCCGCTTTTCTCGAGGGTTGGCTGAAAGAGCGCAGCCGGAGCGTCCGGTGGCCTCGAAGACATGCGTCGCGCCATCGAGCAGGTGCGCAAACAGAACGTTCTGACGTTCCTCGATCTTGGGAGCATCGTGCTGGCCGAGGCGGAAGCAAGGGCTGGCGATCGCGACCGCGCCGGCGCGCTCCTCGATGAAGCGCTGGCAACCGACGAACGCGCCGGTTGCAAAGCGTTCGAAGCCGAACTGCATCGGGTTCGCGGTGAAAATCCTATTGCGGGGCGACCCAGCGGACTTCGCGGCCGCGGAACAAGCCTTTCTGGCCGCTATCGCGGTCGCCAAGCGACAAGGCGCGCGCAGCTTTGAATTGCGCGCGGCGCTCTCGTTGGCCAAACTCTACGCCGCGACCGACCGCGCCGGCCGGCGCCCGTGCGGTTCTCGTCCCCGCGCTCAAAGGAATTTCGCTGACGTCAAAGCTTCCGGAAATCGAGGAGGCAATGGCGATCGTCACTGCTGTGGCGCCGGGTGTGCGTTCGTGACAAGGGCGCCGACCGTTCGCGCTCTTCGGTGGGAGCCTCGACGAAACGCCAGCCCGAATTCGAAACGGGCATTTGCGCCATTGGTGCCGTTGACGCCTAGAACAAGCGCGACGTACATCGCGGTCTCCTGAGGCAGTCTTTCGGCCTGCGGAGCAGACCCAGACGTCGGGGTGTCTCTGAGCCGCGAATTGGAGACGTGGGGACGGGCGTCTTTTCCTTCGAGGACTTGGCCGGAGCCTGCCCCCGGGGTTGGCTTGGCTGCCCCGGAAGGGAAAGCGTGCCGCCCGCTCGCTGCGGATCGCGTTGGCTTCAACGCGGGACCGGCGGTTTAGTCGAAAATTCGAACGCCCCGTAACTGACTGAACGAGGCCGCCCAACGGCGGCCCCGCTTTGCTCAAAGCTGAAAATTACGCGATCGCGACGGGGGTCTTGCCCGAGCGGCGGAAAGCGGCGAAGCCGAGTCCCGCGAAGCCGAGGCCCAGCATCGCCCAGGTAGACGGCTCCGGAACGCCGGAACTCACCTGAGCGACTTCCAACGCGTCGGTCGTCGATGCAAACGTCACCGACGTCACATCGCTGGCAAAATGGAAGGTAAACAGTCCGTTCGACGTTCCAGCCCATTGATCCCCGTTATCGATCGCGCCCGTCAGCGACGCGAGTTGAGTTCCAGTAAACGACGTCCCGTTGCTGAACGAGATCGTGTTGTACGAGTCCAGGGAGCCGACATAGATCTCGACATCGAGCGCATCGGGCAGCTGGAGCGTCGCGGTATCACCGCCCTCAATTGCTAGGTACTGGTCAGGGTCCTGGAGCGACGAACTAAACGCTGGCGCCGCGGCGGTCCCGCTTGTTCCGTTTGTAAGCGTATAGGTCCCCGACAATCCGGCGTTGCTGGCGAAGTCCGTGACCAGCGTTGCGCCCGGGCGCAAGGCTGGCGGTGTGTAAGCGCCACCATATTGAAGGAAGGAGACTTGTGACGCATTTGCCGCGGTCGCGAGAGCGAGGCTGGCCAGCGCGGTTCCGAGAAGCAGTCTTTTCATAATACCCCCGAAGGTTCGACGCTCTGCAGCGGAATTAGCTGCGTCAACATCCTTACGTTAGGGAGATAACGGTCGTCAACATAAAAATGCAACCGCGAGGTAGCGGAGGCGCAATTGGGCCTTTTCGTCCTGGCGCCGGACGGACCGGGAGGTCGATTTCGGGGACTTCGCTAGGGTTATCCCTGCGGGCGGGTCAGGACCCGGGCTCGGATGCGATATGGCGACGCCAGCTCAATGCGGCTCCGAGAGGCAAGCGGGCTGTATTCAAGAGCAGCGTTGGGGGCGAAAATCTCCACGCCGTCAGACGGCGTGGAAATTAACACACAGCGAGCGCGTTTTGCGGATCGGGCGAAGAGCCATGCGGACCAGCATCAGGGCCAGCCAGGATTGTTCCCGCTTGCTCCGGTACGGCACGGGGCGCCATTCCCAGCCCTTCCGGCGATCGAGACGGCGAGCAAGACCATCGGAATTCCTTGCGATGTTTCGAGCTCGCCGACGTTCATGCTTTTTGGATCGCCATCCGGTTGACATCGAAGAGGAGCTCCGCGCCGGCCATCGGCAGGCAATCCGGAGCTGAATTTGCAACTTGCGCCGTTTTAAGAGAGCTTCGGGCCGTGTTTGGCCGTTCGCGCTTTGAATTCGATACGAAGCGCTCTCGATATTGGTCGCGTGGTCGACGCAGCGCGTTCGACCCGAGAGAACCCGCCTGAGGCCGCATGAACGAAACAGCCCACTTCCCTGCGCCCGACAGCCCCGAAAAGCAGCAGCCGAAGCCCGAGCGGGCGTCGGGAGGGGCCATCGCCTCCGCCGCGATCGTGACGCTGGTCCTCGCCGGGATCGTCGGCCTGTCGATCTGGTATCTTGCAAAGCCTCAGCCGCTGATCATTCAGGGCGAAGCCGACGCCACCCGGGTCGACATCGCCGCCCGGGTCGACGGCCGGGTCGGCCAGCGTCCAGTCGAGCGGGGGCAGAACGTCGAAAAGGGGCAACTGCTTTACGAAATCGACAACCCGGAGCTGGTCGCGAAATGGCGTCAGGCGCAGGCGGCGTCGACGTCGCCAAGGCCCAGCTCGCCAACATCCTCGCCGGGACGCGGGCCGAGACGATCGCCCAGCGCAAGGCGGAAGACGAGGCGGCGGAGGCCAACTTCACCCTCGCCCAGCGCACCTACGACCGCATCAAGGAGCTCGCCGGCAACGGCAATGCGCCGTTGCAGCGGCTCGACGAGGTCACGAATTCGCTCGAAGTGGCCAAGCGCCAGCAGGACCAGGCCAAGCTCGCCTATGAGGAGGCCGTCAACGGCGCGACCAAGGAAGAGCGCGGGATCGCCGAGACCAACGTCCTCAAGGCGCAGGCGAGCGTCGACACGATCAAGGCGCAGGTGGACGAGCTCGTGGTCAAGGCGCCGATCGCCAGTCAGGTCTACCAGATCGGGGCCGAGCTCGGGGAATACGTTTCGCCCGGCGTGCCGCTTCTGTCCCTCATCGATCTCAGCGACATCTGGCTGCGGTTCAATCTGCGCGAGGACCTGGTGCGCGGGCCTCAAGGTCGGCGACCGGTTCACGATGCGCGCGCCCGCGCTCGGCGATCAGGAGATCACCGCGGAGATCAAGCTTATCGAGACGCGCGGCGAATACGCCGGCTGGCGGGCGACCCGGGCGACCGGCGACTTCGATCTGAGGACCTTCGAGGTGCGCGCCTATCCCGTCACGCCGCTGCCGGCTCTTCGGCCGGGCATGAGCGTCTACGCCGAGTGGCCGTCGGGGCCGACGGGCGCGCCGCGATGAAGCCGCCGGCGCGACCGGGACTGCTGCTGGTCGCCACGCGCGAGTTGCGCTGGATGCGGCGCGACGAGGTCGCGCTCATGCTGTCGATCATCGTTCCGGTGATCGCCTTCGCCGTCCTGACCCTGACCTTCAGCAACGCCGTCATCCGCAATCTCAGGGTGACGATCGTCGACGCCGATCGCTCGGCGACTTCGCTCACCTATATCCAGGCGCTCGGTTCGAGCCCCGGCGTCAGCGTCGCCGAGCGGTCGGGCGACATGACGAGCGCGATGCGGGCGATCCGCTCGGGCGAGGCGATCGCCGCCGTCTACATCCCCGAGAATTTCGAGCGCGACCTCCTGGCCCGCCAGCGCCCGCAGATCGTGACGCTCTACAACCGGCAATATTTCACCCCCGGCAACAACGCCAATTCCTCCATCTCGAATGCGATCGCCGCGGCCACGGCGACCCTGCCGCGGGGCGGCGACGGCGGCGGCTACCGGCCCGGCGCCCTCGTTTCCGAGCAATATGTTCTCTCGAACCCGGCGCTGAATTACGCGCAGTTCCTGCTGCGCGCGATCCTGCCGACCGTGCTGCACGTCGTCGTGGCGCTGGCCGCAGGCTACGCGGTCGGCTCGGAGTTCTCGCGCCGAAGCAAACGCGCGTGGTTGCGAACCGCGGGCGGTCGTCCGCTTGTCGCGCTGGTCGGCAAGCTCTTGCCGCTGTTCGGCCTCTTCGTCATCATGGAGGTCGATCGTCGCCGTCATTCTGCACGCGTTGTACGCCGTCTCGTTTCGCGGCGATCGCGCTCATGGTCGCGGCGGCCGCAATCCTGCATATTCTCGGCTATCTCGGGTTCGGGGCGCTGCTGGTTCTGCTGACCCAGAATTTGGGCTCGGGCCTGAGCCTGATCGCCATTTTCTGCAATCCCGCCTTCGGCTTCGCCGGCGTGGGATTTCCGATCGTCGCGATGAACGGCTTCGCCCGCGCCTGGGGCGCGATCCTGCCCCTGCGCTGGTATCTGCAGGTCCTGTTCGATCAGGCGGCGCGCGGCGTGCCGCCCTCGGATTCCGTAAAGCCGTTCATGGTTCTGGGCGGCCTCGCCTGTCTCTATTTTTTCCTGGCCTGGCTGCGGCTCCGCGCGATCGCCGGGACGCCGAGCCCTCGCCCGGCGCTGTCGATCCCGCCCGTGCAAGACGGGCGAGGAGTCGCCATCGCCTTTCGCAACGAGGCGATCCGCATCCTCTCCGATCGATCGGTGCTCGGCTTGATCGTGCTCGCGCCGATCCTCTATGGCGCTCCTCTATCCGCAGCCCTATCTCGGCGAGGTTCTGCGCAGCCTGCCGATCGCGGTCGTCGATCAGGACCACACCGAACTCAGCCGCGATTTCGTCCAGGCCCTGAACGCGGACCAGGCGCTCGCCGTGACCGCTGAGGCGAGTACGCTGGCGGAGGCCCAGGCGGCGCTGGACCGGCACGACGTCTATGCGATCGTCGCGATCCCCAAGGACACCGAGCGGCAGGTGCTGCGGGGCGAACAGGCGCGCATCGCCGCTTACGTCGACGCCGCCTATCTCCTGCTCTACAGCCAGACCCTGCAGGGCATATCGGAAGCCGCGGCGACCGCGTCCGCCGACGTCGCGCTTCGCGGCGCGCGCACCGACGGCAGTCTCGCTTACGCGGCGCTGGTGCAAAGCCGCTCCGGTCGAGTCCGTGTCCGAGCCGCTGTTCAATCCGACCGGCGGCTACGCCGCATATGTTGTGCCGGCCGCATTCGTGCTGATCCTGCAGCAGACGCTGCTGCTTGGCGTCGCGTCGATCGGCGGCGCGGCGTTCGAGCGCGCCGGACGCCGCGAGCCGCCAGCTGCGGGCGGGCGCGCGCGCCGTCTTCGGCCAGGCGCTCGCCCATCTTTGCTTCGCGATCCCGGGCCTTGCGCTCTATCTGATCGTCCTGCCGCGCGTGTACGGCTTTTCGACGCTCGGACGGCTTGAGGACCTCGTCCTGCTGGCGGTTCCCTTCGTCCTCTCGGTCAGTTTTCTGGCGCAGTTCGTCGGCGCGTGGTTCAAGCGTCGCGAGACGGCGGTGCTGCTGCTCGTCGCGGTCAGCCTGCCGCTCTTCTTCTTGGTCGGCGTGTCCTGGCCGGTCGAGGCCATCCCGGACTTCGTCCGCGCGGGCAGCCGCGCCTTCCCCAGCACCGCCGCCATAGACGCGTTCATTCGCATCAACCAGATGGGCGCGAGCATCCTCGAGGTGCGGCGCGACTGGACGACGCTCTGGATTCTCACCGTCGTCTACGGGCTGCTCGCGGTCGCAGCGACCCTGATCGCCAATCGCAACGAGGCGCGTCAATGAACAGTAGGAGTCGCGTGCTCGCGGTCCTTGTCGCTGTCGTCGCCATCGGCGCGGCGGTCGCGGTCGGCTACCGTTACGAGGTCCAGCACAATCCCAAACCGCCGCTCGTCGGCGTGGTGCACGAGACGGAAATCCGCATCGCTCCGGAGATCTCGGCCCGACTCACATCGCTCGCCGTTACGTCGGGGCAGGAGGTGCGCAAGGGCGAGACGCTGGCGGAACTCTCGAGCCCGGAGATCGCCGCTTCGCTCGAGGAGGCGAAGGCGAATGCGGAATCCGCGCGCGCCAATCTCGCCAATGTCGCGGCCGGCGTGCGTCAGGAAGAGAGTCGACGAGGCGGCGCAGAGCGCGGCGATCGCCGCCTCCAATCTCTCGCTCGCCAAGCAGCAGTTCGCGCGGGTCTCGACGCTCGCGGCGAAGAACTTCGCCAGCCGGCAGCAGTACGACGAGGACGCGGCCGCGCTCGCCGAGGCGGACGCGCATCTCAATCTCGCTCAAGCCGCCTTGGCCGAGAGCAAGGCGGGACCGACGCGGGAGCAACTCGCCATCGCCGGCAGCCAGGTTCGCCTCGCGTTGGCGACGATCGACGACGTCGCGGCCCAGCTCGCCAAGACGACGCTGACGGCGCCGGCCGACGGCGTCGCGCGCCTGCTCGTCGCCGAGCCCGGCGAGGCGATCGTTCCCGGACAGCCGGTGCTGACGCTCGGCCTCGCGAACGACCGCTGGTTCAGCTTCACCATTCGCGAGGACCGCCTCGGCGGCTTGACGATCGGCTCGACGCTGACGCTCAGGACCGCGGCCGGCGATCGCGTCCAGGCCAAGGTCACCGAACTCCGCCCGCTCGGGGAATTCGCGGTCTGGCGCGCGGCGCGCGCCGTCGGCGATCACGACCTCAACAACTTCCTGCTGCGCGCCGACCCGGTCGGTCCGACGCCGAAGCTCGAGCCGGGCATGACCGTCTGGATCGACGAGGGGGCGAGACCGTCAGCCAACGGCTCGTGAGGATCGGCTTATCGAGACAGCAGTTGCCGCTTGGGTCCGCGCGCAGCGCCCATAGGCTGAAGCCTTGGAAGAGGTCTGGTGCTCGCCGAGGACGCGCTGTCGACCGACGAAATTTGCGTTCGGCCCTTGTAGGAGGCGGCGGTTCGCTCAGAGAGTCGGCCGGCAGGGCCGTGGGCTCGAGAGTCGCTCGAAAAACCCGCATTGGCAATTTCTCAGGACTTGAGCAAACTATCCCAAAGCACGGCTAAGCTGGAGGCGGCGGAGGGAAGGTCATGTCCGATAGCCCGTCGGCGAACAGCCCGCCGCCCGCGCCGGAGACCGCGCGCGAAAGCTGGACGGCGCGCTGGCTCTACCCGTTCCTGCGCATCGCCTTTCTGGCCTTCGCCGCATGGCTCGTCTGGTACACGGCAGGACATTGGGATCGCTGGACTGGAGAAGCCCGGTTCGAGGCGACCGACGACGCCTTCGTCGCGGGCGACGTCACCCCGCTCTCCGCCCGCGTCTCCGGCAACATCGTCGAGATGCCGGTCAACGATTTCGAGCGCGTCCGCAAGGATCAGCTGCTCGCGGTGATCGACCCCTCCGACTACGAGGCGCGACTGGAGCTTGCGACGGCCAATCTCGCCGCGGCGCAGGCGACGCTCGCCAACCTTGCGAACCAGCGCACCGTTCAGCAATCGCTTGTCCGTCAGGCCCAGGCGACCATCGAGGCGGCGGACGCCGACGTCGTACGCTACGCGCTTGAAGACAAGCGCCAGCACGATCTCTTGCTGACGGGCCTCGCGGGAACCCCTCAAACGGTCGAGCAGGCGGACGACAACACCAAAAGGGCGCGCGCAACTCGACAACTGAACGAGGCGCAGCTCGACCAGCAGAAGGCGGCGCTTGCCGCCATCGACGTGCAGGAGAAGCAACTGCGCGCGCAGATCCGCGCCGCCGAGGCGCAGGTCGCGCTCGCCGCGGACGACCTCCGATACACCCGCATCGTCTCCCCCGCCGACGGGATCGTCGGGCAACGCCAGGTTCGGATCGGCCAGTTCGTCAACATCGGCACTCAGGTCATCGCCATTGTCCCATTGCCCAATATCTGGGTGACCGCCAATTTCAAGGAGACGCAGATGACCAACTTGCGCGGCGGTCAGACCGCTAGCGTGACTGTCGATGCGTTTCCCGATCTCAAGCTCACGGGCCGCGTCGAGAGTTGGTCGCCTGGAACCGGGGGCACCTTTGCGTTGCTGCCGCCCGATAACGCCACCGGCAACTTCACGAAAGTCGTCCAGCGGGTGCCCGTCAAGATCGTCCTCGACAGGGACGCTTCGCTCGGATCTCTGGTTCGGCCGGGCATGTCGGTTGAAGCGACGGTCGACACCAAATCGCAGTCCGAGCGAGGCGGCGCAGAGGCGGAGGCCCATCCGTGAGCGCGATCACAGCGCCTCGGACGGCGCCTGAAACCGCGATTCCGCCGCCGGTCACCTGCGCCGGAATCGCGGTCCACGCGAGCGGTCGTCAGCCGCTTCGGCTGCGGGCCGACACGCTCAGGCCTTATGTGGGCATCCTCGGCGTTTTGATCGGAGCCATTCTCTCGTTCATCGGGAGCCGCGTAACAAGCTTCGGCCTTGCCGACTTGCGCGGAGGCCTGCACTTCAGTTTTGACGAAGGCGCGTGGATGACGACGAGCTTCGGCGTCGGCCAGATGCTGATCGGCGTCGCCTGCCCCTATCTCGGCGCCGTCTTCGGCGTGCGGCGCGTGCTCCTGCACGGCATGACGCTTCTGTTCATAGCAAGTCTCCTCGCGCCGCAGTCACCCAACCTAACCGCGTTCCTCACCGCTCAGTTTCTCGCCGGCGTCGGATCGGGCACGTTCATTCCGCTCACCATCGGCTTCATCGTCCGCAATCTGCCGCAGCGGCTTATCGCCTACGGGCTCTCGGTTTATGCGATGAACTCCGAACTGTCACAGAACGTGTCGGCATCCCTCGAGGGCTGGTATTCGGATAACCTCTCCTGGCGGTGGATCGATTGGCAGTTCTGCCTTTTCCTCCCGCTCATGTTTGCGTGCGTCTGGTACGGCGTGCCGCGCGAAAAAGCGAACACGGCGCTGCTGCGGGACCTCGACTGGCCGGGACTTGTCTATTCGGGCGTTGGCTTCGCCCTTCTCTATGCCGCGCTCGACCAGGGCAACCGGCTCGACTGGACGAATAGCGGCCTGGTCAACGGCCTTCTGCTCTCGGGCGCGCTGGTGACGGCTGCCTTTGTCTGGGGGGAGTTCACGATCAAGCGGCCGTTTCTCAATCTGCGGGTGCTTGCACGTGAGGGACTTGTCCCGATCCTGCTCTTGCTCGTGGGCTTCCGCTTCATCATTCTCTCGACCGCTTACATCATCCCGACCTATCTGCAGGTGGTGCAAAACTACCGCGAATTGCAGGTCGGCTCCGTCCTCCTTTATATCGCGCTGCCCCAACTTCTCATCGTCCTGCCGTTAGGCTTCCTGCTGACGCGTATCGACTCGCGGATCGTTTTGGCGATCGGCGCCGCGCTGATCGCGCTCGCCTGCCTGATGGCGACGGGCCTCACGCAGGACTGGGCGACCCGCGATTTCCTGCCGTCGCAGGTCCTTCAGGCCGTCGGCCAGTCCTTCGCGCTGACCGCAGTTGTCGTCATGGCGGTTCGTTCAATGAATCCGGCCGATGCGCTCGCCATCGGCGCACTGTTTCAGACGTTTCGCCTGTTTGGGGGGGAAATCGGAACGGCGTTCATGCAGACCTTCGTCCGGGTCCGCGAGCAGATCCACTCCAATCTGATCGGCCTCCACGTCGATAGCCTTGGCGCACAGACCGCTGACCGACTGGCGTCGTATCGCGACGTCGTTGGAGCGCATGCGAGCGACGTCGGCCTCGCGGCAGGGCGCGCGACCGGCCTTCTGGCGAACGCGGTGGCGAAGCAGGCGACGGTTCTCTCCTACATTGATGGGTTTCTTGCTGCGGCCGTCGGCGCCCTCTTCTGCCTGTTCCTCACCGCAATTTTGAGAAGGCGGTGAAGACCGGCGTCTGGACGGAGGCGTCCGAGGGCAAGCCTATTGCCTCGTCGGTCACGCATGTCCGATCTGGCAGAGAGGGTCCTCGCATTCACGCGGTCGCCGCGACAGGCTCGGTCGTCATTGCCCGCTTGGTCACATTCGCTTTAACCCTTCGTGAGCCCGGTGCTGACCTCCACACAGGTGCCTGGCAACCCGCAAAGGATAGCGACCCATCACCGGGTTGTGAAGGTCAATGAACCTCTGCGCGAGTGGGAACAAGTCGTGGAGCCGTTTGCCAAACGTCTCGCATTACGCCTTGACGGCGCCGGCGGTCAGGCCGGCGACGATATAGCGTTGCGCGATCAGGAACATCAGGATCGCCGGCAGGATCGTCAGCGTGATGAAGGCGAGCACCAGCTGCCAGGACGTCGTGTATTGGCCCTGGTAGGCCATCAGGCCGAGCGTCCACGGGTAGCGGGACTCGCTGTTGAGCACGACGAGCGGCAGAAGATAGCCGTTCCAGCTTGCGACGAACGAGATCACGGCGACGGTCGACAGGATCGGCCCGGAGAGCGGCAGCGTGATGTAGAAAAAATAGCGGAAGTAGCCGCAGCCATCCATCATCGCCGCGTCCAGCAGTTCGATCGGCAGTTGCCTGAACGCGTTGCGCAGCAGAAGAATGGCCATCGCGAGCGAAAAGGCGACCTGCGGCAGGACGACGCCCCAGTAGGAATTGAGCAGGCCGAGATCGCGGATCTTGATGAACAGCGGCAGGATCGCCGTCGCCACGGGAAACAGCAGCCCGAGCTGAAGGTAGCTGAAGAGAAAGCGGTCGCCGAAGAAGCGCAGGTGCGCGAAGGTGAAGGCCGCCATCGAGGAGAGCGCGAGGGTCAGCGCGACGGTCAGGAGCGCGATCAGCAGCGAATTGCCGAGCACCTGCCAGTAGCGGTAGCCCGTCAGGATATCCCAGTAGTTCCTCCACACCCAGACGCGCGGCAGGCCGAACGGATGCGCCTGCAGGTCGCCCAGTTCCTTGAAGCCGTTGAGCGCGGTCGCAAGGATCGGAACCAGCACGACGCCGGCGAAAACGACGAGCGTCGCGAAGATCGCAATGGCGCCGAAGCCGTGCGGAGCGCGTCCGGCGGGTTCGCGGGCCGCGGTCGCGGCTTCGGGTATCGGGAGCGCAGTCTCAGTCATCGCGCATGAAGAGCCGTCTGTAGCCGAAGGCGAAGGTCACGCAGATCAGGAACAGCACCACGCCGACCGCCGAGCCGAAGCCGACGCGCATCCGCGTGATGCCGAAATAATAGAGGAAGGAGACCATCGTGTTCGTCGTCTCGAACGGGCCGCCGCCGGTCAGCGGCACGATGACGTCGAAGAGTTGCAGCGCGCCGACGACCGAAAAGAAGATCGAAAGCCGGATCATCGGCCCGAGCAGCGGCAGAGTGATGTACCGGAAGCGCTGAAAGGCGGTCGCGCCGTCCATCTCGGCCGCCTCGAGCAGCGACTTGTCGATGCCCTGCAGGCCCGCGACGTAGAGCATCATGTGGAAGCCGAAATATTTCCACAGGATGACGATCAGCACCGCGCTGAACGCCCAGTTCTTGTCCGCGAGCAGATAATAAGGCTGCGAGGCCGAGCGCGCCGGTGATCACGCTGGGGAGACCGTAGCCGCCGTCGAACATGAAGCGCCAGATCAGCCCCGCCGCGACGTCGGCGAGGACATAGGGCAGGAAGAAGATCATCCGGAACACAGCCGCGCCGGCGATCCGTCCGGCCACCATCAGCGCCACGCCGAGCGCCAGCGGCAGCTGGACGAGAAGCGAGACGACGATGATGAGGCCGTTGTTGATCAGCGAGCGCGTGAAGGTCGCGTTGCCGATCAGATAGCCGTAGTTCTTGAGCCCGATGAATTTCTCCGGCCGGCCGTAACCGTCCCAGTTGTAGAAGCTGTACCAGGCGGCCTCCGCCATCGGCAGCGCGACGAACACGGTGAAGAGCAGCAGAGCCGGCGGCAGGAAGATGACGAGCGTCGCCCAGCCGTTGGACGACATGCGCCGGGCGGGTTCGACATAGGAGGTCTGAACCGGGGACATCTCAGCCGTCGACAATCGCGACTCCTCGCTTTTGTCATCTGATGAAGGGAGCGCGTCTCGCGCTCCGAAAGCTCGGCGAGACGCGTCCTTCCGGCGCCTATATGGGCGGCGGGAGGCCGCCCCTCCTACCGTCGGTGACTTTACTGCTGTTCGGCCGCGTCCTGGATCGCCGCGGCGGCCGCTTCGGGCGTCATTTCGCCGGCCGCGACCGACACCGAGATGTCGTTGATGACGCGCCCGACCGACGGTCCGAGGTCCTGGTCGAAGAAGTTCTGGTGGTAGGTCGTCTCGGCGAGGTCGTCGGCCAGCCGCTTCACCAGCGGATCGGTGATGTAGGCTTCGGCGCCCTTGACGACCGGGATATAGGCGCCGTGCGCGGCGGCCTCTTGGCGTATTCTTCGGCTGACTGAAGAACTTGAGGAAATCGACGGCCTCGGGCGGCGCGGTCTTGGTCACCAGCCAGCCGTTGATCGCCGCCGAGCGTATCGGTCGCCTTGCCCTTGCCGCCGGGAACGATCGGGAAGGACAGGATGCCGATGTCCTCTTCCGGCAGGCCCTTGCCGCTCGCGGAATTCGGCCCCTGCATTTGCAGCAGCCATTGGCCCATCAGGTCCATCGCCGCCTTGCCGTCGCCGAAGATGCCGGACGACTGGGCGTGAGACGTCGAGAGATAGCCGGGCTGGAACGGCTCGAGCGCCGCGAGCTCGCGCAGGCGCTTGCCCGCCTCGACGAAGGTCGCGTTCTTGAAGCCGCCGTCCTTGCCGGCCTTGGCGTCGGCGAGCGCGTGTTCGCCGCCGATGCGCATGACGAGGTAGGAATAGTAGAAATGCATCGGCCATTTCTCGCCGGCCCCGACCGAGATCGGGGTGATGCCGGCGGCCTTGAGCTTCTTCACCGCGCCGAGAAAATCGTCCCAGGTCTTGATGTCCTCGGCTTTCACGCCCGGCCTTCTCGAACAGCTTCTTGTTGTAGATAGAAGGCGACCTCGCCGACCTCGAACGGCACGCCGACGACCTTGCCGTCGACCTTGAAGGCGTCGACCGCGGTCGGGGACATATCGGATTCGACAGCCGCGACGTCGGCGGTGATGTCCTTGAGGAACCCGGCCTTGTCCTGCGCCTGCATGACGCCGCCGGACCAGCTGTAGAACAGGTCCGGACGGTCGCTGGACTGCAGCATGGTCGGCAGCTTCGCCTTGAAGGCTTCGTTCTCCAGATACTTGAACTCGACCTTCACGCCCTTGTGGCTCGCGTTGTAATCGTTGGCGATCTTCTCCCAGACCGCTTTCTGGTCGGGGTTGTCGCTGACGTGCAGGACGGTGACGGTGGTGTCGGCCAGCGCCGGAAGCGACAAGGCGGCGAGGCAGGCCGCGGACGAAAGCGAAATGGCGGAAGGTCATGAGTTTCCTCCGGGACAGGCTCGGCGGTTTTTCTCCGCGATGCGAATTAAATCTGTCTCGACTTCCCGCGTCTGTCAAGACAATCGCCCAGGTTGACACCGAAAGCAGCCGCTCGTGCCCACGAAGCTCGCGCTCCCGTTGACAAGGCGACGTGCCGAGGGTGGAAATAAATCCGCCACCCGCATAAAAGCCGATCGAAGCGGAAGCCGCCAGAGCCGATGAAGACCGCCGACCCGGAATTGATGCGCGCGATCAATCGCTTCCATGTCATGGACGCGATCCGGCGCTTCGGGCCGGTCTCCCGGGTCGAGATCTGCGAGCTCACCGAACTCAGCGCGACGACCGTCTCGGCGATCACGGCGGCGCTGCTCGACGACCGCCTGATCATTCCGCTGCACGTCGGCGCCGTGCGCGACGCGGCCGCGGCCGGCCGCGGGTCATGCTGCAGGCTCAACCCGGACGCCGCGCATGTCGTCGGCGTCAAGCTCGCGTCGCGACCAGATCACCGTCGCGGTCACCAATTTCTGCGCCGACATCCTGCGCTTCGCTCGCGCTGCCGGTCCGCATCGACCGGCAGACGGCGTCGGTCATCGCCGATCTCGTCGAGGACGGGGTGCGCCGCTGCGTCAGCGACGCCGGCCTCGAGATGTCGGCGATTTCCGGCGTCTGCGTCGGACTGCCTGGCGTGGTCGAGCGCGCCGCGGGCGTCTGCCGGCAGAGCCCGATCCTGCAGGAGCGCGACGTGCCGTTCGGCGCCGATCTCGACCGGCGGCTCGGCGTCGCCCGCCTCGATCGACAGCGACGTCAACCTGGCCGCGCTCGCCGAGCACTGGTTCGGACAGGCGCGCGACCTCAACGACTTCCTCGTCGTCAATGTCGAGCGCAGCCTCGGGCTGGGCATTCTGCACAACGGCGAACTGTTTCGCGGCGCGAACGGCCTCAGCCCCGACCTCGGCGACTTCATGCTGCGCGCGCCGAGCGACGGCGGCGGACGGCTCGCGGACGCGGCGTCCGAGACCTCGGTGATCGGCGAGGCCGAGGCGCTGCTGCGCGCCGGCGACCGCGACGCGCCCAGTCAGCCGGACCGGATCATGGCGGTGCTGATCCAGCGCGCGACGCGACGGCGACGCGCCGTGCGCGCGCGTGCTCGCCAAGGCGGGCGAGGCGCTCGGCTTCGCCATCGCCAATCTCATCACCCTGTTCGCCCCGCCGAAGGTCATCATCTCCGGCCGCGCCATGACCGCGAGCGAGCATTTCATCGCGCCGTTGCGCGCGACCGTCGCGGCGCTGCTGCCGCCGAGCCTTGCCGACGTCTCCGACATCGTCGTGCGCGAATGGAGCGAGCGGGCGTGGGTTCAGGGCGCCGCGGCCATGACGCTGCGCGATCTCTACGGCGCGCCCTGGGGCACGACCGGCCCGGCGCGCGATCCGCGAGCTCGCGACGCCGCAGACGGGAGGTTCGTCATGAGAAGCGTTCGCGTCGGCGTGATCGGCTGCGGCAACATCAGCGCCGCCTATCTGAAGGCGGCGAGAGACTTTCCCGATCCTCGACATCGTCGCGCTTGCCGACGTGAATCCGGAGGCGGCCGCAAGCCCGGTCGGCCGAGTTCGGCATTCCCGCGCGCTCCGTCGAGGACGTCCTCGCCGATCCGGTGATCGAGGTCATCCTCAACCTCACCGTGCCCAAGGCCCATGTCGAAGTCGGCCTCCGCGCGATCGCGGCCGGCAAGCACGTCCACTCGGAGAAGCCGCTCGGCGTGACGGTCGCCGAGGCGCGGACGCTGATCGAGGCGGCCAAGCTCAAGGGCGTGAGGGTCGGCTCGGCGCCGGACACCTTTCTCGGCGGCGCGCACCAGACCGCGCGGGCCTGTCTCGACGAGGGAGTGATCGGACGGCCGGTCGGCGGGACGGCGTTCTTCATGTGCCCCGGCCACGAGCGCTGGCACCCGAGCCCGGCCTTCTATTATCTCGCCGGCGGCGGCCCGATGCTCGACATGGGCCCCTATTACGTCACCGATCTCGTCAACCTGCTGGGGCCGGTGGCGAGCGTTTCGGGCGTCGCCACGCGCACGCGCGACGAACGCGTCATCGCCAGCGCCCCGCTCGCCGGAACGCGCATCCCGGTCGAGGTCGCGACCCACGTCGCCGGCGTCCTGACGTTCGTCAGCGGCGCGGCGGTGTCGATGACGATGAGCTTCGACGTCGCGCGCCACAAGCATGTCCCGATCGAGATTTATGGCGAGGCGGGCTCGCTGATCGTGCCCGACCCGAATTTTTCGGCGGCGCGATCGAGGTCGCGACGGCGGCCGAAGACTGGCGCGAGGTTCCGACCCGGCACGCCTACGCCGACGGCAATTATCGCATTCTCGGCCTCGCCGACATGGCGCAGGCCATCCGCAGCGGCCGGCCGCACCGGGCGAGCGGCGACCTCGCCTTCCATGTGCTCGAGGTGATGGAGGCGTTCCAGAAATCGTCGGACGCCGGCGCGGCGGTCGCGATTGCGCAGTCGCCCGCAGCGGCCGGCGCCGATGCCGGCGACGCTGAAGACGGGCGAACTGGATTGAGGGGCGCCCTTCGCCCCGCCTGCAAGGAGAGGCGCCACCCCAATCCTCTCCCCGCAAGCGGGGAGAGGAGGCAAAAGGAAAGGAAACGTCATGCGGGAAGCGCTGATCGTCTGGGGCGGCTGGAGCGGGCACGAGCCCGAAAAGGGCGCGAAGATCGTCGCGGCGATGCTCGAAGAGCAGGATTTCAAGGTCTATGTCGAGAACACCACCGAGGCCTTCGCCGATCCGGGCATCGCCGATATGAGCCTCATCGTCCCGATCGTCACCATGTCGAAGATCGAGAAGGAGGAGGTCGAGAACCTCACCGCCGCGGTGCGCGGCGGGGTCGGCCTCGCCGGGTTTCACGGCGGCATGGGCGACGCCTTTCGCGAGAGCGTCGACTACCAGTTCATGTGCGGCGGCCAATGGGTCGCGCATCCCGGCAACGTCATCGACTACCGCGTCGACGTGACAAAGCCCGACGACCCGATCATGCAGGGAATCTCCAGCTTCCCCTACCGCTCCGAGCAATATTACATGCACGTCGATCCCTCGAACGAGGTGCTGGCGACGACGACCTTCTCGGGCGAGCACGCGCCGTGGACCAAGGGCGTAGTGATGCCGGTCGTCTGGAAGCGCAAGCACGGGCAAGGCCGCGTCTTCTACAGTTCGCTCGGCCATGTCTCGGCCGAGTTCGACGTGCCCGAGATGCGCGAAATCTTCCGCCGCGGCCTGTTGTGGGCGGCTCGTTGAGCGCGTCCATGATCCGCAATCCGATCCTGCCCGGCTTCAACCCGGACCCCTCCATCTGCCGCGTCGGCGAGGACTATTACATCGCGACGTCCACCTTCGAGTGGTATCCCGGCGTCCAGATCCATCACTCGCGCGATCTCGTGAACTGGCGGCTTGTCGCGCGGCCGCTGGACCGTGCGAGCCTGCTCGACATGCGCGGCGAACCCGATTCCGGCGGAGTCTGGGCGCCCTGTCTCTCCCATGCTGATGGACGGTTCTGGCTCGTCTACACCGACGTCAAACGGCTCGATGGAAACTTCAAGGACGCGCACAACTACATCGTGACGGCGCCTTCGATCGAGGGTCCCTGGTCCGAGCGCGCTTACGTCCATTCGAGCGGCTTCGATCCGTCTCTGTTTCACGACGACGACGGCCGTAAGTGGGTCGTCAACATGGTCTGGAACCATCGCGACCCAGCCGGCGCGCATCTTCGTCATCCGGCCTTCTTTGGCATTGCCTTGCAGGAATGGAACGCGGCGGACGGCCGGCTCATCGGCAGTCCCAAGACCATCTTTGCCGGCAGCCCGCTCGGGCTCGTCGAGGGCCCGCATCTCCATAAGCGCAACGGCTGGTACTATCTCACGACGGCCGAAGGCGGGACCGGCTACGACCACGCCGTCACGATGGCGCGTTCGCGCCGCCTCGACGGTCCGTACGAACTCCACCCCAACGTCCATCTGATCACGTCGAAGGACGCGCCCGGCGCGCCGCTTCAGCGCGCGGGACACGGTCAGATCGTCGAGACGCCGGACGGACAGGTCTACCACACCCATCTGTGCTCGCGGCCGCTTCCCGGCTCAGGCGTTCGCCGCTCGGCCGCGAGACGGCGATACAGAAATGCGTGTGGGCCGACGATGACTGGCTTCATCTCGAAGGCGGCGGCGTGGTTCCGGCCATCGAAACTCCTTCCCCGTTCCCCTCTGCGCGAGCGCCGGCGCCGACGCGCCGCGCGTATGCTTTCTCGCCGGAAGCGGGCTTGCCGCTGGACTTCCAATGGTTGCGCACGCCGCACCCCGAGCGAATCTGGTCGCTAACGGCGCGGCCCGGCTGGCTGCGACTCACTGCGCGGGAATCGATCGGCTCATGGTTCGAGCAGGCGCTCGTGGCGCGCCGGCAGGAGCATTTCGGCTATCGCGCCGAGACGGAAGTCGAATTCGCCCCGTGGAACTTTCAGCAGGCGGCCGGGCTGACCGCCTATTACAACCGAACCCAGTTCTACGCGCTCGCGGTCGGTTGGGACGAGGTCTTTGGGCGATCGCTAACGATCCTGAGTTGCTCGGGCGACTGGCCGGAGGGGCGGCTGAGTTTTCCGCTCGCGGCTCCTGTCCGCCTTGGCGAGAACCGGGTGAAGCTCTCGATCCGGGTCGACGGGGCCGATCTGCAATTTTTCTACGCCGAAGCGGGCGGCGCGTGGCGCGCAGTCGGCCCGACCCTCGACGCCACTGTCCTCTCAGACGAAGCAGGACGCGGCGAGCACGGCTCGTTCACTGGCGCCTTTGTCGGCTTGTTCGCCTTCGACACATCCGGCGCCGGCGCAACGGCCGACTTTGCAACGTTCGAATACGAAGACATCGAAGAAAAGTGAGGCGAATCTCTGCGGATCGGTCTCGCGCTTGTACACGAGCTGGTCGCGGCGGTCTGCTTCACCCCGCCCTCTTCAAGCGTATAGCGATGAGGATTGAACATCATCCGCTCCCATCGCCTCGTGGGCGTACATGATGTCCTGAAGACGCGCCTCTGTTCGAGAAGGCGAACCATCGGCGGCACTGCAAACCCGACCCGCCCGTTGAAGCGAATGATCTCCAGAGGGCCGATTACCTTTGTCGCCGAATTGTTCGTGGATGCGGCTGATCATCAAAAGGTCGTGGATAGCGGATCCGCAGATAGGTGATCGCCGGATCGATCGCCTCGCGAGCGGGCCGCTCGCGCGCCGAGGGGAAGCGTCTCGGCGAGGGGAACGATACGATTGCGGTTTCTCTACTTCTTCTGTCACCCGCTGCGGGAGAGCTTCCACGCCTGCATTCTCGTGCAAGCGATTATAGCGCTCGAGGCAGCGGGCATGAGGTCGACCTGCTCGATCTCTACGCCGAGAGTTTTGATCCGGTGCTGTCGGAAGACGGCCGTCGGGGTTACCACGATGTCCCTCAGAACCCGATCGGACTCGAGTCCTATATCGCACGTCGGACCTGCGCCGAAGCGATCGTCGTGCAGTTTCCGACCTGATGTTTCCGCATGCCGGCGATGCTGAAGGGTTTCTGCGACCGTCTCCTCATGCCAGGCGTGGCCTTCGACTTTCCGATCCGGCCCACGTCAAGCCGATGCTCGGCAACATCCGCAAAATCGTTGGCATCGTCACCTACGGGCGCCCGAGGCATATCGCGCTATGGATGGGCGACCCCCCGCGCAAGATGTTGACGCGCTATCTCCGGTGGTTCACCGGCGGCAAGGAGAGCGTCGACTACCTCGCCCTCTATCACCTCAATATCGCGACCGAAGCCCAGCGCAGCGCTTTCGTCGCGCCGGTCGAGCGAAGGCTGCGGACAATTTAGCGGGGCCACGATATTCCAAATCCAGCGCAAGCGCTCCTGCGCGTTGGTCATAAAGCGCCGATCAAGTCCGCGTAGCCGCCGGCCGTCGCTGACGCTTCACGAATGGCTTCCCGGCAGCGAGTTGATAGCAGCGCGGAGAGTTCGTCTGCATAAGCATAGTCCGGCGCGGCGCCGTCAAAGTTTCCCGAGGTTGCGGGATGGGTATAGATTTCGGTGCAGCCTGAGTGGAGATTGTGGATGAGCCCGGCGATCCGCGCATCGGTCATGCGGCCGGACCAGGTGAACCCGAACACGCGGTCCGCCGAGACTATTCCCGCACTCCGGACGCGCGCGCGCATCGACGCCGCCCACGGCGCCGTCAGGATTGAGACCGGAGGCCGGGGCGTCGGCTCGATGCGGCGCAGGATCGACAGCGGCTCCACGGGAACTCGAAGCGCGCGCATGCCGTAGTCGGCCCCGATCGCGAGGATCTCACCGAGCACCGCCGGATGCAGATGATAGTGTCGGTGCGCATTCACATGATCGAGCGCGAGGCCGGTCGCCCGGTAGGCCTCGAACTGCGCCCTGACCTCGGAGCGGATTTGGCGTCGAACCGAAGGCCTCGTCGCGATCGAGAGCCCAAGCCATGCCAGATCCTTGCGCAGCCGGCCGGCGAGCGGCCCGGGGCCTTCGACAAGGTCTGGAATCGCTTCGACTGGCGAGACGGGCCAGGCATCGACGAGGGTGAGATGCAGACCCACGCGCAGCCGTGGCATGCGGCGCGCACGCCGAACCGCATCCGCGCACGCTTCACCGCCGACCATCAGGCTCGCTGCGCTGAGAATGCCGTGCTCATGTGCCCGCCCGACGGCCTCATTGACCTCGCTCGCCAGGCCGAAGTCGTCGGCGGTGATGATAAGCCGCCTCAGAGCGCGGCCTCACGGCGCTCCCTGAGGAAGCGGAAGAACTCGACGCCCTCCTGCAAACGCCGCTTCATCATCTCCGGGCTCAGCGCCATCTCCCCGACGATCGCGGCGATCTTCGGGACACGGAAATAAAAGCTGCGATAGAAATCCTCGACGGATTTGAAAATCTCCGAATGCTGGAGATGCGGATAATGCAGCGGCGCGATCTGCACCCCGTCGTCGTTGAGCAGCTCGGCGTTGGCGTCGTCGAGCCAGCCGAACGCCAGCGCCTGCTTGTGCAGAAAAGTGCCCGGATAGGGGGCGGCCAGAGACACCTGGATTGTGTGCGGGTTGATCTCCTTGGCGTATTGGATCGTCTCCCGGATCGTGTCCACTGTCTCTCCTGGCAGGCCCATGATGAAAGTACCGTGGATGACGATCCCGAACTCGTGGCAATCCTTGGTGAAGCGTCTCGCGACCTCCACCAGAACGCCCTTCTTGATGTTGTGAAGAATCTGCTGGTTGCCGCTTTCGTAGCCGACCAGCAATAATCTGAGGCCGTTGTCGCGCATGACCTTGAGGGTCGAGCGCTTCACATTGGGCTTGGCGTTGCATGACCAGACGAGGCCGAGCTTGCCGAACTCCCTGGCGAGGGCTTCGACTCGGGGCGCGTCGTCAGTCAGGGTGTCGTCGTCGAAGAAGAACTCCTTCACTTGCGGAAAGGCGGCCTTGGCCCAGCGCACCTCCTCGAGCACGTGACCGACGCTGCGGGTGCGATAGCGGTGGCCGCCGACCGTCTGCGGCCAGAGGCAGAAAGTGCAGCGCGATTTGCAGCCCCGCCCGGTGTAGAACGAAAGGTAGGGGTGTTTTAGGTAGCCATTGAAATAGTTTTCAATTGTGAGGTCGCGCTTGTAGACGGGCGTGACGAACGGCAGCAGGTCCATATTTTCGAGCACGGGCCGCTCGGAGTTGCGCACGATCGTCCCGGCCTTGTCGCGCCACGTAACGCCCGGGATGGTCGAGAGGTCCCGTCCCTCCGCCAACTCCTTGATGGCGAAGTCGTATTCGTTGCGCGCGGCGAAATCGACCAACGGCGCCGCGTCAAGGCTCTTTACGTCCTCGACCGCGACCTTGGCCCCGATCAGCCCCACCTTGAGGTCGGGGTTTGCGGCCTTCATAGCCTCGATCGTCTTGACGTCTCGGCGGAAGGAAGGGGTAGAGGTGTGCAGGACGACGAGATCGTAATCCTTCGCCTGTTTCGTCACCTCGTCGAGGCCGATCTTGTGAGGCGGCGCGTCGATCAGCTTCGAGCCCTCGACCAGCGCGGCCGGTTGGGCTAGCCAGGTCGGATACCAGAAGGACCTCACCTCGCGCCTCGCCTGGTAACGCGATCCTGCGCCACCGTCGAACCCGTCATAGGACGGCGCTTGCAGGAAAAGAGTTCGCATCATGAGGTGTCAATCCTTCAATCCGCGGTCAAAACGCCATTGGCCCTGACGCGAAAACGCTTGCCTCGCCAGGTCAGCTTCTGGCTGCAAAAGCTCCAGCCGAAGGTTGCGAACGAAAGCAGATCCCGAAGCGGAACCAGCCAATAAGGCGGCGACGCCAGCCTGTGGCTGCGCGCCGTGACGTGCAAGAGCACAATCCGGCAGGCGATGGCAAGAACCGCGAGCGCGAAGCCCCGGCCCGGCGCCCCGAGCGCCGCGGCCAGAAGGGCGAAGGCGAGCGGGTGTGTGACCGCGGAGCCGACGTGCCCCCAAGGGTTGATAGCCCGGATGGTGCGCGACCAGCGCAACTCGTGGCGCCAGACCTCGGCAAACGAAGTTTCGGCGCAGCTGTGGCCGACGAGGAACCGGGGAATGACGATTTTCAGGCCCGCGCCTCGCAGAGCGGCGCCGATCGCATAGTCATCGGCGAGGGTGTTGCGAAACGCCGCGAAGCCGCCGATCGCGTCAAGATGGTCGTGGTGGAGGGCGATCGTCGAGCCGAAGCAGGGAGCCGCCATCCCCGTACTGAGGCCGACCAGCACGCTCGGGAGAAAATGCGCGTCGATGCCGAGCGCCGATAGTCGGGACCAGAATCCTCCGACCGCTACGCCATGATAAAGGCAGGTGACGGCGCCGACGCCCGGCTCGGCGAGAGCCGCGGCGAGGCGCAGAAGGTAGTCGGTCGGCGCCTCGATATCGCTGTCCGAAACGACGAGGCAGGCATGCGCGGCCGCTGGCGTCATGTTGATCAGGTTGGAGATCTTCAGGTTCGCGCCGTGCGCTGCGGGGTCGACGACAAGGCGCACGTCCCGGTCCGGAAAATAGGCCTCGAGGCGACGAACGACGGGAATCGCCCTGTCGCTGGCCGCCTGCACGCCGAAAACGATCTGGACGGCCGCCGGATAGGTTTGCGCGCAAAACGATGCGAGGTTTCGCAGGAGGGCCGGTTCGTCGCTCTTCAAGGGCTTGAGAATGGTCACTGGCGGCGGAAGCAGCGCCACGGGCGCGGCCTCGGTCGCAAATCGTGCGGAGACGATAGCGGCGCAGACGAGATAAACACAGCCTGCGGCAGCGAGAGACAGACAGAGGAGTGCAGGCAAATCGGTCATTGCTGGCCCCGGCGCTCCTCGGCAAGGCGGCCGGCGGCGAAGAACGCGCGGCCCTCAAGCATCTGCCACCCCACCAGGCTTGGTGCGCCGAAAACGACATCGGGAAGCCGCTTGATCAGCGACATGGCGATGGCGACGTCGGCCGGCACGCCGAAGACCGCGCAAATTGCGATCAGACCCCCCTCTTGCGCGCCGAGCGCGCCGGGGATGGCGAAGGCTGCGCCGCGAATTGCCTGTGTCAGGCTTTCGATCACTAGCGCCTCGGGATAGCCGGACGGCAACCCCAGGAACCAGAGCATCACCCAGACCTCGAGGGCGCCGAAGAACCAGAATGTCAGATGGATCAGCGTAGCCGCCACAAGGCCGGCGCGATTGGCGTGAATCTCGCCCAGGCGGCCATAGAGCGCGTCGATCGCTCCGAACGACAGCCACTCCCGCTCGCCGATCACCCGCGTCAGGAGCGCCATGATCAGGCGCCGGCCGACGGGCCGCTGCACGAGGTAGAAGCCGCCGAGCGCCGGAATGGCGAAGGCGATTACGATCGCCACCGTCCAGCTGAAGCCGGCCGCGTTCCCCATGGCGGCGAGAGTCACGAGGCCGGCGACGGCGAACACGGCTTGCGTCACGGCCTGAACGAGAACGTCAACGATGACGCTCGCGGCGGAAAGCGACGCGGGCGCGCCGCGCAGGGTCAGGGCGCGCGCGCCAATGACGTCGCCGCCGATCTGGGTCATCGGCAGGAGCGCGTTAGCGCCTTCCCGCAGGAACCGGATGAGCACGCAGTCCATAACGCCCGGTTGCAGAGCGGACGGGAACAGGGCGAACCAGCCGAGGCCCGCGCCGGCGACCGCTGTTCCCCGCAGCGCGCAGACAAAGGCCGCGCCCCAGCCCAACGCCTCGAGAGCACGCGTTACGGGTTCTGCGCCGGTCCAGAAGACCAGCCCAATGACCGCGACGACGCCCGCAGTCCAGACGATCTTGATCGCCCAACTCATCAAACCGGATCGCCACAGTTTAAGCGCGACGCCGCTGTCCAGTTCAAAACGGCGCGCGCAATCCCCATCCGCATCGAGCCGCCGGTCGCGCTTCGAAGCCGAGCCTTGCGCTCCAGAGAAGCAAAGGGAGCCGCAGCGGTCAAAGTCAACCAGCAACCTCGCGCGGACGCCACTGCTCCGGCGCCTGCGGGAGGAGAAGAGAAAACGGGGCGGTTAGATGAAATGTGCGGCGACGGCCCCGAGAGCGCCCCTTAGCGGGCTTGTCTCGACCCTCACGATCAGCGGCCCGACAATTGTGTCTTTGCTGTTTGAAACCGGGGCGCCTTGACCGGACAAGGAAAAGTGGGACAAGTTTCCGTCAACTGCCCGCCGCGGGTTATGATTCCCTGGACCGGCGAGCGCCCGCTCAGCGGTCGTAACGCCTCATGGCTCAGAACAGGAGATGTTTCGGGGTTTTCTTTGCCCTCGTTGGAACTCCCGCCAAGCTGGCCAGTTCACGTTCCCAAATTGTCGAGTCTCATCGAACTTGAGAGCTATCGGATCGGCGCAGCACAACAAGTAATAAGGAGCCAATGACCGCCGTGAATGGACTTGACGGAATAAAGTCTCCGTTTGATTTGCGTAAGGTCCCGCAAAGCAAGTTGCAGCAGCTCGCGGACGAGCTACGTCAGGAGACTATCAAATCCGTGTCTATAACAGGTGGCCATTTAGGAGCTAGTCTCGGCGTCGTAGAGCTAACGATCGCCTTACACTATGTTTTCGATACGCCCTACGATCGGCTCGTTTGGGACGTCGGCCATCAGGCGTATCCGCACAAGATCCTGACAGGACGCCGGAGCCGGATGCGCACGCTCCGTCAAGGCGGGGGTCTGTCGGGCTTCACCAAGCGTTCCGAAAGCGAGTACGACCCGTTCGGCGCCGCGCATTCCTCAACTTCGATCTCAGCAGCCCTTGGGATGGCCGTTGCACGCGATTTGAAACGGGAGAGCCGCAACGTCGTGGCCGTGATCGGCGATGGCGCCATTTCGGCCGGTATGGCCTATGAAGCGATGAACAACGCCGGCGCGCGCAATGAGCGGCTGATCGTCATCCTCAACGACAACGAAATGTCGATATCGCCGCCGACCGGCGCCATGTCCGCGCACCTCGCTCGCCTCGTATCGGGAGAAGGATACCGGCGCGTCAAGGACCTGGGCAAGCTGGTCGCGACCCGCCTGCCGCATTTCTTCTACCAGAAGGCGCAACTCGCAGAGGAGTTCGCGCGGAGTTTTTGGACGGGCGGCACGCTGTTCGAGGAGCTGGGATTCTTTTACGTCGGCCCGCTCGACGGCCACGATCTTGACCATCTCGTCCCGGTCCTTCGCAACGTCAAGGCGGCGACGGAAGCCCCGATCCTGGTCCACGTCATCACCAAAAAGGGCAAGGGATATCGGCCCGCCGAGGCATCTGTGGACAAGTACCACGGCGTCTTGCCGTTTGACGTCGTCTCCGGAAAACAGGCGAAAGCGAAACCGAACGCTCCGAGCTACACGCGGGTGTTCGGCCAAAGTCTGGTCGCCGAGGCGCGCAAAGATGAGAAAATCGTCGGGATCACCGCTGCGATGGCGTCCGGCACCGGGATAGATCTTTTCAAGCAGGAATTCCCCGAGCGCGCGTTTCGATGTCGGTATCGCCGAGCAGCACGCTGTGACGTTCGCGGCGGGCCTCGCGACCGAGGGCCTGAAGCCTTTCTGCGCCGTCTATTCGACCTTCCTGCAGCGTGCCTACGACCAGGTTGTACACGATGTCGCTATACAAAATCTTCCGGTGCGTTTCGCGATCGACCGCGCTGGCCTTGTCGGCGCTGACGGTCCGACGCACGCCGGATCGTTCGATATCGCCTATCTCGGCTGCCTGCCGAATTTCACGCTGATGGCGGCCGCCGACGAAGCGGAACTCATGCATATGGTCGCGACCGCCGCGGCCTATGACGGAGGGCCGATCGCCTTCCGTTTTCCGCGCGGCGAAGGCGTTGGCGTGGAGATGCCGGAAATCGGCCAGCCCTTGACGATCGGCCGAGGGCGCATTTTGCGGGAGGGGACCCACATCGCGATTCTTTCCTACGGCGCCCGGCTCGCCGAGGCGCTGAAAGCGGCCAAGGACCTCGAAACGCGAGGGCTCTCGACCACTGTCGCCGACGCGCGTTTCGCCAAGCCTCTCGACGTCGATCTCATCCGGCGCCTTGCGCGGGAGCATGAAGTCCTTATTACGATCGAGGAAGGGTCCGCGGGCGGGTTTGGGAGCGCGGTCGTGCAGACGCTCCTCGTGCAAGGCGCCTTCGATCATGGGCTCCGCGTCAGGGTCATGACCTTGCCCGATGTTTTTCTCGACCAGGATCAGCCCGAAAAGATGTACGCAAAAGCCGGGCTCGACGCCGCCGGGATCGTCGTTGCGGCGTTGGAAGCGCTCGAGAAGCCTGGTCCCGCGCGCGTCGCAGGGCGTTGAGCTATTCGAACGCCGCCACACACGAGGGACAGCGGGAAAGGAGAAAGTTTGGATCGGGTCGACCTGGGCGCGGGGAAGGAAATTGCGCGCGGTTCGTTGCCTTCCTTGGCGCTCGTCACCGGCGCGAGCGGTTTCGTCGGCTCCGCGATCGCGACGGCGTTGCGGGCGAGCGGACAATGCCGGGTCGTCGCGCTGGTGCGTTCCTCGAGCCCACGAACGAATCTCGACCCGCGCGACGCCATCGTCGTGGGAAACCTGAACGATCGCGCCTCGCTCGCACGGGCCCTGGAAGGCGTGCGGTTTCTGTTTCACGCGGCGGCCGACTATCGACTTTGGGCGCGCAATCCCGAAGCGATCACGCGGACCAACGTCGGTGGAACCCGCCTCATCATGGAAGAGGCGATGAAAGCGGGCGTCGAGCGCATCGTCTACACAAGCAGCGTCGCGACGCTGAAAATCACCGATGGGGCGCTGGCCGCCGAGGACGACCCGCTTGCCGAGAATGCGGCGGTCGGCGCCTATAAACGAAGCAAGGTCGCCGCCGAGCGTTTTGTGGAGGCGATGATCGAAAGGGATGGCCTGCCGGCGGTCATCGTCAATCCGTCGACGCCGATCGGGCCGCGCGACGTTCGCCCAACGCCGACCGGCCGCATCATCGTTGAGGCGGCGTCCGGCCGCATGCCCGGCTTTGTTGATACGGGCCTCAATCTCGTCCATGTCGACGATGTTGCGGCCGGCCATCTGGCTGCTCTCCAGCATGGGCGTATCGGGGAGCGCTACATTCTCGGAGGCGAAAACGTGTTCCTGGCCGACATGCTGGCGGACATCGCGCATCTGGTCGGTCGGCGGCCGCCAAGGTTGAAACTTCCACGCCGCTTGCTCTATCCGATCGCCTATGGCGCCGAAGTGATGGCCAGGTTTGGCGGCGGCGAGCCCTTTGCTACGGTGGACGGATTGCGTATGGCCAGCAAGCATATGTTCTTATGACGACGCCAAGGCGCGCCGCGAGCTCGGCTACAGTCTCGCGGCCCTATCGCGAGGGCCTTGCTGACGCGATCGCCTGGTTTCAGGCGCAGGGTCGGCTGAGATGATCGTCGCGGCACTCGCTTGTCCTCGCGCTCGCGGTCTGGATCGCTCTCCTGCTAGGCAGGGGATGGTTCTGGCTTTGCCGGGAGCGCGACGACAGGGCCCAGCCTGCCGCGGACGGCGCAAGAGACGGTCTGTGGCCTTCGGTTGTCGCGGTCATCCCGGCCCGCGACGAAAGCGATATGATCGCGTACAGCGTCGGTTCGCTCTTCGAGCAGGACTATCGTGGCCGGTTCTCGATCGTGCTCGTCGACGACCAGAGCGCGGATGGGACGGCGGCGGTCGCTTCGGCTGCGGCGCAAGCGGCGAATGCGCAGGATCGCCTCCGCGTCGCGACGGGAACCAGTCCCGCCGCCCGGCTGGACAGGAAAGCTGTGGGCGATGCGGCAGGGCCTCGCAGCGATCGAAGCGCACCGCGACCCGCCCGCATTCGTCCTTTTCAGCGACGCTGATATCCGCTACGCGCCGCATGCGCTCTCGCGTCTCGTTCGGATTGCGGGCGCGCGGCGGAAGCGTTCTGACTTCGCTGATGGTCAAGCTCAATTGCGAGAGCGCCGCGGAGCGCTGGCTGACCCCCGCCTTCGTCTTCTTCTTCCAGATGCTCTATCCCTTCGGATGGGTGAACGACCCCCAGCGGCGCACGGCCGCCGCCGCGGGCGGCTGCATGCTTGTCAGACGCGAGGCCCTTCGCGCGGCCGGCGGCCTTGAGGCGCTTCGCTCGTCGCTGATTGACGATTGCGCGCTCGGCCGGATCATGAAGCGGCAAGGACCGATCTGGCTCGGCCTCACCGAGGACGTGCGCAGCATGCGCCCTTATCCCGCCTTCGCCGACTTTCGGCGCATGGTCGTCCGCTCAGCCTTCGCGGAATTGCGCTATTCCCCGCTGCGCCTTGCCGGTGCGGTCAGCGGGATGGCGCTCGTCTACGTCGCGCCGCCGCTCCTTGTCGTGCTTTCACGCGGGCTCCCACAGATGGTCGGAGCGCTGACCTGGGTTCTGATGGCGGCGGCGATCGTTCCGACCATGCGCCTTTATGGGCAACCGCTCGCCTCGGGTTTCGCGCTGCCCGCGATCGCGGCGGCCTATGTCGCGTTTACCATCGAATCTGCGCTAGAATATTGGCGTGGACGGGGCGGTTATTGGAAAGGCCGCTTTCAGGCGCCCGCGCGGGAGGCGGGGCAAGCATGACGACAGCGACAGACACGCTCTCCGGTAAAACCAGCCGCGATGAGAATTTTCCGGTCGCCTCCTGGCTCTTGAGCGAGGAGCGGCGCGCCCCGATCCTCGCCTATTATCGCTTCGCGCGGGCGGCGGACGATGTCGCCGATCATCCGACCTTGCCGCCGGACGAGAAGCTTGCGCTGCTCGATCGTCTGGACGAAGCGCTACGCGGACAGGGCGCGCCCGACCCGGAAGCCGAGCCTCTGCGCATCCAGCTGAACCTCCGAAGGCTCAACTCGCGACACGCCCTCGATTTGCTGGACGCTTTCCGCCAGGACGTCCGCAAGATCCGCTACTCTGATTGGGGCGAACTCATGGATTATTGCCGGCTCTCGGCGGCGCCGGTCGGGCGCTTCGTCCTCGACGTGCACGAGGAGGACGAGCGCCTGTGGCCGGCGTCGGACGCCTTGTGTTCGGCGCTCCAGTTGATCAACCACCTGCAGGATTGCGCCAAGGATTTCGCTGACCTCGACCGCGTCTATCTGCCGGACGATATCCTGCGGCGGCATGGCGCCTCCGTGACGATGCTGAACGCGCCCGCCGCGCCGCCGGCGCTGCGCGCGGCGCTTGCCGACATCAGCCGGCGCACGAGCGAGCTTGTCGCCGACAGCGCGCCGCTGATCGCGAATATCCGCGACGCCCGTCTTGGGGCCGAAATCGCCGCCATCCATGCGCTGGCGCGTCGACTGGCCCGCGATCTCGAAGCGAGAGATCCACTGAGCGAGCGCGTCCACCTCGGCAAGGCCGGCCTCGCGCTGGTCGGCGGACTGGGAGCGCTGAGGTTTCATCGCCTCGACGATGATCCGATCGATCCGTCCGCGGCCGGGAGTTCTTCCGTGACCGCTGCCCAGGCCCAGCCTGTGGCGCGGAGTTCGTTCTATTCCGCAATGCGCATATTGCCGAAGCGGCAGCGCTTGGCCATGTTCGCGCTTTACGCCTTCTGCCGCGCGGTCGACGACGTCGCCGACGAGCCAGGCCCGGCGACGCCCGCAAGAGCGCCTCGCCGAGCTCGAGCGCTGGCGCGACGACGTGGCTGCGCTGTTTGCGGGGCGGCCGCCGCAGCACCTGTCCGACCTCGCGCGGCCGTCCGCGACTATAAACTGCAAGCGCGAGGACTTCGACGCCGTAATCGACGGCATGGCGATGGACGCGGCGGAGGACATCCGGGCGCCCGAGTGGAAGACCCTCGACCTCTACTGCGACCGGGTGGCAAGCGCAGTCGGGCGGATCTCGGTGCGCATATTCGGGATGCCCGACGTAGTCGGGAGAAGCGCTCGCCTATCACCTGGGCCGCGCGTTGCAGCTCACCAACATCTTGCGCGACATCGACGAGGATGCGGCGATGGGCAGGCTCTATCTGCCGCGCGAGGCGCTCCATGCGGCGGGCGTGAAAACCGACGATCCGCACGAAGCCGGCGTCCGACCCAAAGCTCGCCGCGGCTTGCGTCGAAGTGGCTGATCGCGCGAGGCGCATCTCGGCAAGGCGCAGTCGATCATGGACGACGCGCCGCGGGCGGCGGTCAAGACGCCGCGGATCATGGCCGCCGCATACGGCTCGATCCTCGAGCGGATGATCGCCGAGGGCTTCGCGCCGCCGCGCAGGCGGGTGGAGGCGAGCCGGCCGCGCGTGCTCGCCGCGGTTCTGCGCTACGGCGTCCTATGAGCGCTGGCGCCGTTCATGTCATCGGCGCAGGCGTCGCTGGCTTGAGCGCGGCGGTGCGCCTTGCCGAGGCTGGGCGTTCGGGTCGTCGTGCACGAGGCGGCGCAGGCCGCGGGCGGGCGCTGCCGCTCCTATTTCGACCAGACGCTCGGCCTGACGATCGACAACGGCAATCATCTTTTGCTGTCAGGCAACTACGCCGCGCTCGACTATCTCAAGCGTATCGGCTCCGCCGCCACCCTGACCGGCCCCGGCGCTGCGGCCTTCGACTTCGCGGACCTAACGACCGGCGAGCGTTGGCGGTTGAGGATCAACGACGGGCGACTGCCGTGGTGGCTGTTCGATCCGCAACCGGCGAGCGCCCGGAACCGCGCTCGGTGAATATTTCGCTCCGCTCTCTATGATCCTTGCGCGCGCCGGCCTCCAAAACGGTCGGCGAAGCGATGAGATGCGCCGGGCCGCTTTACGATCGCCTGTGGCGCCCGCTCTTGCTGGCCGGGCTCAACATGGAGCCAAGGGAAGGGTCGGCCGCGCTCGCCGCCGGCCTCATGCGCGAGACGCTCGGCGCCGGCGGCCACGCCTGCCATCCGCTGGTCGCGGCGCGCGGCCTGTCGCTGAGCTTCATCGACCCCGCGCTGGCCTTCCTTGCGGCGCATGATGGGCAGACGCGTCTCGGCGAGCGGCTCGAGGCCGTTCGCTTCGACGCCACGCGGGCGGTCGCGCTCGAGTTCGGCGGCGCGACGCAGCCGCTCGGCGACGAAGACTCCGTCGTGATCGCTACGCCGCCCTCGACCGCCCAGGATCTCATCCCCGGCCTCGCGGCGCCCGATGATTTTCGGGCCGTCGTCAACGCCCATTTCCGGATCGCCGCGCCGCCGGCCCAGCCGGCGATACTCGGCGTCGTCAACGGCCTCGTTGAATGGCTGTTTGCTTACCCGGATCGCCTATCGGTGACGATCAGCGGCGCCGACCGGCTGATCGAGCGTCCGCGCGAAGAGCTTGCGGTCGCAATCTGGAGGGAAGTCTCCGCGCTGACCGGCCTTCCGGCCGAGCCGCTGCCCCCCTGGCGGATCGTCAAGGAGAAGCGCGCGACCTTCGCCGCGACTCCGGAGCAAAACCGGAAGCGTCCGCCTTCGCGCACCCGCTTTGACAATGTCGCGCTCGCCGGCGACTGGACCGCCACAGGCCTCCCTGCGACGATCGAAGGCGCGGTGCGTTCGGGCTATCGTGCGGCCGCGATCCTTCTGGAGCCGACGCAGCGGCGCCGATATTTCGCAGCGTGAGAGTTTCTTGATGAACCTAGCTCTGGATCATTCCCAAAGCCAATCGTCGGCGGAGGCCCTCGAGCATCATATCTCGCGCGCCGCGAAAGCGTTGCTCGCCGAGCAACGACCCGACGGACACTGGTGCTTCGAACTCGAGGCGGACGCGACCATACCCGCCGAATATGTCCTGCTGAGGCACTTCCGCGGCGAGGCGCCCGACCTCGAGCTCGAGCGCCTGATCGCTGTCTACCTGCGCCGGATCCAGGGCGATCACGGCGGCTGGCCGCTCGTCCATGCGGGCCCGTTCGACATCAGCGCGAGCGTCAAGGCCTATTTCGCTCTGAAGATGATCGGCGACGCCATCGACGCGCCGCACATGGTCCGCGCGCGCGAGGCGATCCTCGCCCATGGAGGCGCGGCCCGCAGCAATGTCTTCACCCGCTTCCTGCTCGCGCTTTACGGAGAGATTCCCTGGAGCGGCGTGCCGACGATGCCGGTCGAGATCATGCTGCTGCCGCAGCTGGTTCCCCTTCCATCTCGACGAAGATTTCCTACTGGGCGCGCACGGTGCTGGTCCCGCTTCTCGTGCTGCAGGCGCTGAAGCCGAAACCCGCCAATCCGCGCGGCGTCACGGTCCCGGAGTTGTTCGTCGCGCCGCCCGAGACCGTTCGCCATTGGCCGACCGGCGCGCATCAGGCCTGGCTCGGCATGAAGCTGTTCGGGGGGATCGACTGGCTCCTGAAGCGGGTCGAGCCGGCCTTTCCGAAGGGCCTCGCGCCGCAAGGCGATCAACGAGGCGGCGGCTTTCGTGACCGAGCGGCTGAACGGCGAAGACGGTCTCGGCGCCATCTATCCGGCCATGGCGAACGCGGTCCTGATGTACGATGCGCTCGGTCTTGCGGCGGACGACCCCCGTCTCGTTGCGGCGCGCCGGTCGATCGAGAGGCTGCTCGTCGTCAAGGAGGACGAGGCCTACTGCCAGCCCTGCCTGTCGCCGGTCTGGGACACGGCGCTTGCGTCCCATTCGCTAATGGAAGCCGGCGACGAGGCGAGCGCCGCCGCGGCGAGCGCGGCCCTCGCCTGGCTCGCGCCGCTGCAAGTGCTCGACGGCAAGGGCGATTGGGCGGCCAAGCGCCCCGACGTGCGCCCCGGCGGGTGGGCGTTCCAGTACGCGAATCCGTATTATCCCGATCTCGACGACACCGCGGTCGTCGCCATGGCGATGGACCGGGCGGATCGCGGCGGCCTCACCGGCGCCCCGGATGCGCACGCGCGCAGAATCGCGCGCGCCCGCGAATGGATCGCCGGCCTGCAAAGCCGCAACGGCGACTGGGCCGCCTTCGACGCCGACAACACCCATTTCTATCTCAACCATATCCCGTTCGCCGACCACGGCGCGCTTCTCGATCCGCCGACCGCGGACGTGACTGCCCGCTGCGTCTCGCTTCTGGCTCAGCTTGGCGAGACGCTCCGAGACGAGCGCGACGCTCGCTCGCGGCCTCGACGCGCTCCTCAACGATCAGGAGAAGGACGGGAGCTGGTTCGGCCGCTGGGGGATGAACTATATCTACGGCACTTGGTCGGCGCTCTGCGCGCTGGCCATGGCCGGTCAAGGGCCGGCAGTCGGAGCCGATGCGCCGCGCCGTCGACTGGCTGATCGGGATCCAGAATGCAGACGGCGGCTGGGGCGAAGGCGTCGACAGCTACAAGCTCGGTTACCAGGGCTATCGGCATGCGCCGAGCACGGCTTCGCAGACGTCCTGGGCGCTGCTCGGACTGATGGCGGCGGGAGAGGCCGATCATCCCGCCGTCGCTCGCGGCGTCGCTTGTCTCGTGGCGACCCAGGGCGAAGACGGCTTCTGGAGCGAGCCTTTCCACACCGCGACCGGCTTTCCTCGGGTTTTCTATCTCCGCTATCACGGATATTCAAAGTTCTTTCCGCTGTGGGCGCTCGCCCGTTACCGCAACCTCAAACGCGGCAACAGTCGCGAGGCGCTGTTCGGGATGTAGGTTAGCGCTAGCCCGCCAAAACGCCGTGCGGACGCGTCCGGGACGGATTGGGTATGGGACCAGCGGGCTGGGAAGGGCGCCAGAGCCGCCCGCCGCCCACCCGAGCCAACCGTTTCCGGGCGCGGATCGAATGGTTTCAATGTCTTCTTGAGGACTTTCCGGGCGATCGCCACCTCCAAGAAGGGCGCCCGAAGCAAGCCCGATCCCGTTGAACGCGCCTTGGGCGTACGAGCCGCCGTCGGGTGCGAGCCCCGCGCTCGCGCGGGCTTCCGAAGCCAGCAATTCCGGGCGCGGATTCAACATTTTCAGAGCTTTGCGCCGGAATTTCCGGGCGATCGCCGCCGGCGAGTTCGTGAGCGGCGGTTTTAAGGTCCTGCAGCGCCAGTTCCACGCTGCATACCCGCGCCGCGCCGAACGTCGCCGGCCCTTCGACAGGCGCTTTGGGGCTTGACGGTTCGGAGCGGCGCCATTCCGGGGCGAAGGCGCCGCCATAGGGGTCGAGTTCCGGACAATTTTCACCACCTGGTCGACCGCCTTGAGGTTTGTCGTCGACATGGCGCTGAAGGCGACCAGCAGCGCCTCGTTCAGCCGACCGACCTGGATCGCCACGAATTCTTGCGGCGGATGCGGCATGCGGCGAGCAAGGGTCTCGCGGATGATCGCCCGCATGCGCTTCTCGCCGACCCCGATCCGCGCCGCGATCTCGGCGACCGAAACGCCGCGGAGCCTGGCGAGCCGCGCGCCGCGCGCCTCGGTCGGAGGAGGGCTCGGGGCAAGCGGCAGGGCGGCTTCGAGAGGTTCGGACAAGCTGCGCTCTCCTTCTGATAAAAGGAAATCTAGAACTCGACCGTTCATATTGCAAGAAATTGCTGCGCTTTTCTATAGCGCCGCTCATCGCGCTTCCGGCCTGTACCGAGACCAAACGGAAACGGCATGTCTGGACGGCGCCCCGCGGACCGGGCCAACCTGCGGTCGCAATTCGGTCATACTTGCCGTCTCGATACTGTCATATGTATGCTGCGACGCGGCGCGCCCCCGGGACAAGCCCCGGATGCGCTTGGCTGAAAGCAGATCGAACGTCCTGGAGGTCTTTGCCGAATGCAGCGGAAGATCAAGGTCGCGATTGCCGGCGTAGGCAACTGCGCAAGCGCGCTGGTTCAAGGCGTGGAATATTACCGAAACCGTCGCAACGCTGCAATCGATGGGGTCATGCGGCACGCGATCGGCGGCTACCGCGCAAGCGACATTGAATTCGTCGCCGCTTTCGACGTCGACACGCGCAAGGTCGGACGCCCGCTTGAGGAGGCAATTTTCGCCAAGCCGAACTGCACCCGCGTTTTCCAGAGTTCGCTGCCGGTCTCGAACGTGGTGGTCCAGGCGGGTCCGGTGCTCGACGGCGTCGCGCCGCACATGGCCGAGTATCCGGACGACGCCGCCTTTCGGTCCGCCGACCTCGAGCCGACCGACATCGCCGAGGCGCTCCGCGCCTCCGGGGCTGAAGTTTTGGTCTGCTACCTGCCGGTCGGCTCCGAGCAGGCGGTCAAGCACTACGCGCAGGCCTGTCTCGACGCAGGCGTCGGCATGGTCAATTGCGTGCCGGTGTTCCTCGCCTCCGATCCCGAATGGGCCGGCAAGTTCGCCGACGCTGGCCTGCCGATCGTCGGCGACGACATCAAGAGCCAGGTCGGCGCGACAATCGTCCATCGAACGCTGGCCAGGCTCTTCGCCGACCGAGGCGTGAGCGTCGACCGCACCTATCAGCTCAACACCGCGGGCAACACCGACTTCCTCAACATGCTCGAGCGCAAGAGGCTGAAGTCGAAAAAGATCTCCAAGACGGAAGCGGTCCAGTCACAACTCGACGAGCGGCTCGATCCGAGCGACATCCACATTGGTCCGTCCGACTACATTCCGTGGCAGCACGACAACAAGATCTGCTTCATCCGACTTGAAGGCCGCGGCTTCGGCGACGCGCCGATCGAGCTCGAGCTTAGGCTGTCGGTCGAGGATTCGTCGAATAGCGCGGGCGTCGTCGTCGATGCGATCCGCTGCGCCAAGCTGGCGCGAGACCGCGGCATCGCCGGCCCGCTGGAGGCGCCCTCGGCCTATTACATGAAAAGCCCGCCGCGGCAGTTCCGCGATAGCGTGGCTCACGACGCCTGCAACGCCTTCATCGATGGCGAGCCCTTTCCGCTGCCGGAGGCGCCGCCGAGAAAGCGCCAAAGTCGCCGGCGGCCGCGGTCGGTCTTAGTTGGCCGACGCACGGTTGGGTTTCTCACGCCTGCCGGCCGACGATCGAGACCGTACTGTTCGATTTTGGCGGCACGCTCGACGCCGATGGCGTGGCGTGGAAGGAACGTTTCCACGCTCTCTATCAGGCGGAAGGGCTGGTCATGACGTCGGAGGCCTTTGCGCCGGCCTTCTATGCCGCCGACGACCCGCTCGAGGGAGGGCTCGCGTCGAGCGCGGGTCTCGAGGAGACGGTCCGCGCGCTTGCCGCCAACCTCGAGGCTCAGCTTGAGGCTCAAGGTTTCCCGCGCGCCGACGGCGAGCGCGGCCGGAAGGTGGCCGAGCGTTTCCTGTCGGACGCATCGACAGTTTTCGCGCGCAACCGTCCGGTGCTCGAAGCGCTCGCCGCACGGTATCGGCTCGGGGTCGTGTCGAACTTTTATGGCAACCTTGAAGCGGTGTGCGAGAGCTCGAGCCTCGCTCCGTTCTTCGGCGTGATGGCGGACAGCCATCGCGTCGGGGCCAAGAAGCCCGATCCGGCGATTTTCCGCGTTGCGCTCGACGCGCTCGGAGCGACGCCGGAGACGACGTCTCTATGTCGGCGATTCGCTTCGCCGCGACGGCGAGGGCGCGCGTCGCGCCGGCTTGAGCTTTGTCTGGATCACGACCGAGGGCTCTCGGACCGACGGCTCACGGCGGGGCGACAGCCGCCGCGGCGCTGAGCCGAGCTTCCCCAACTTCTCGAGCTTCTCGAATGACGGCGTTCGCGACCTCTTCTCTGCGGGGCGGCGTCATCGCCGCCGGTCAGGGAACGCGCCTCAGGGCCGACGGCTATCGGTCGAGCAAGGCGATGACGCCGGTCGGCGGCCGCCCGCTGATCGACCACGCCCTCGAACGGTTCCGCGCCGGCAGGCGCGCGCCGCGTGACGATCATCATCAACGAGGAGAGTGACGATTGCCGGCAATGGCTCGAACGCAACGCCGGCGATCTCGATCTTGACCTGATCGTGCGCACGACGCCGTCGTCCTACGCCAGCTTCGATATCGTCGCCGGCCGCCTCGCGGGCGAGCCGGCGCTGATCACGACCGTCGACTCGATCCTGCCGGTCGATGATTTTCGAACGTTCGTCCGTTCCGCCGCCGCCTTCCCGAAGGACGCGGTCGTGCTTGGCGTCACGACCCACGTCAACGACGAGAAGCCGCTCTGGGCGACGCTCGAGGCCGAGGGACGCATTCGTGCGCTCGGCGGCGAAAGGCGGCAGCCACGTGACGGCTGGGCTCTACTGGCTTGCCGGCCGCCCGACCTTCGGCAAGGCGGGCGAATTTCGCGCGGCTGCGCGACTATCTGCAATGGCTCGCCGAGCGCGCCCCGACCTATGGCGTCGCCTTGCCGCTCGTCTTCGACATCGATCGCGCGTGCGACGTGGAGGAGGCGGAGAACAGCGCGCGCGCGGGCGCGCGGGCGTGAACCCATGAACGCGACCAGAACCTGTTGGGGCGTCTATCGCGAGCAGGCGCACTCGCCGGGCCGCGTCGACGACGACGCCGCCATCATGAAGAGCGTCGCCGCGGTGCTGGCCGAGCGCGGCGTCGCAGTCGAACTGGTAACGCCCGGGGACCTGGCTCGAACGGCCTTTCGCCAACGTTTTTGCGATGTGCGAGCGGAAGGACGTTCTCGACCGCCTTGCCGCGATGGAGAAAGCGGGAGCGATCGTCGTCAACGCTCCGGCAGCCATTCGCAACAGTTACCGTCACCGCATGATCGAACTTTTCGCGCGCAATCACGTGTCCGCGCCGGTCAGCCAGGTCGTCGCGACGGATTCGAAGGGGCCCCGCCCGGCCGATTGCGCCTGGGTCAAGCGCTACGACTTCCACGCGACGCAGAGCGACGACGTCATGTACGCGGCGTCGGACACGGGCTGGCGCGAGGCGTTGCGCCGCTTCGCGGGGCGCGGCATCCCCTTCGTGATCGCGCAAGCGCATGTGCCCGGCGATCTCGTCAAGTTCTATGGCGTCCGGCAAAGCGGGGCGCCGGTCGACGCGTGCTGGTTCCAGTGGTTCTACCATCGCGACAAGGGCATGCTCGGGCATGCCTTCGAGATCTCGCGCCTGCGCGATGCGGCGTTCCAGGCGGCGTCGGCGCTCGGGGTCGAGATCTTCGGCGGCGATGCGATCATTCGCGCGGACGGCGTCCCGGTGATCATCGACCTCAACGCCTGGCCGAGTTTCGCGCTTTACCGCGACCAGGCGGCCCACGCGATCGCCGACCATCTCATCGAGCGCTTTCGGCGGCGCCCCCACCTCGTCGCCTCGAGCCAGGAGTTGATTTCGTGAATGATCTTCCGTCGCTCGGCGGCGCGTCCGCCATCACGCGCGATCGGTGAGCGGCGAGCCGTACCCGGCCCCCGGTCCAAGGCGATCTTCGATCAGGAGGCCCAGGCGATGGCCCCCGGACTTCAGTCGATCGCGCTCTTTTCGCAGATCGTCGTGGACCACGCCCAAGGCTGCACCATCACCGATGTCGACGGCGCCGAATATCTCGACTTCATCGCCGGCATCGCGGTCGGGAGCCTCGGCCACGGCCATCCCCATTACGTCAAGCGCCTCAAGGAACAGCTGGAGCGGAGCACTTTCGGCAGCTTCACCACCGAGAACCGGGCGCGCTTTCTGACCCTTATGAGCGGCCTGCTGCCGGAGGGGATCACCCACCTCCAGCTCTTCTCCGGCGGCGCGGAAGCGGTCGAGGCGGCTTTCCGGCTCGCCAAGTCGGTCACCAAAAAATTCGAGTTCATCGGTTTCTGGGGCGGCTTCCACGGCAAGTCCGCCGGCGTGATCGGCCTTCTCGGCGGCGCCTACCGCAATCACCAGGGTCCGTTTCCGCCGGGCATGCATCATTCGCCGTATGCGAACTGCTATCGCTGCCCTTGGAACCTGCAACATCCGTCCTGCGGCCTCGCCTGCGCGGAGCATCTGCGCAACGTCATCAAGAACGACACGCAGGGCGAGGTTGCCGCGATCATCATCGAGCCGATGCAGGGCACGGCCGGCAATGTGATACCGCCTGACGACTTCATTCACGCCGTGCGCGACATCGCCGACGAATGCGGCGCGCTGCTGATCGCCGACGAGATCCTGGTCGGCTTCGGCCGCACCGGCACGATGTGGGCCTCCGAGCAGTTCGGGCTCAAGCCCGACGTCATGACGATCGGCAAGGGCATCGGCGGCGGATTTCCCTTGAGCGCGGTGGCTTCCTCGCTCGAACGCATGGCGGCGACGCCGTTCGGCGAGCCGAGCGGAAGTTCGTCGAGTTATGGCGGCAATCCGTTGGCCGCCGCGGCGGGACTCGGCGCCGTCGAGGCCCTGCATCGAGGACAAGCTGGTCGAGAATTCGGCGCGCGTCGGCAAGGTCATGCTGGAGGCGCTGAAGCGCGTGCAGGAAAAGCACCGGGTCATCGGCGAGGTGCGCGGCCGCGGCCTTCTGATCGGCGTCGAAATGGTGTCCGACCGCAAGACCAAGACGCCTCTCGACAAGACCATCACCCGCGCGCTTTTCCATGAAGCCCTCGAACGCGGCCTCGTCACGATGTCCTATTCCAACGTCATCCGCATCAACCCGCCTCTGGTCATCACCGAGGAGGAGGCGCTTGCGCGGCGTCGACATCCTCGACCAGTCCTTCGCCGCGATCTCGCAGCGGTTCGGCCTCGCTTGACCCCGTCGACGCGGAAGCTGCGCGGCGCCTTCATCGGATTCGGCGGCGTCGCGGAGAATGGGCCACGCGCCGGGCTGGCGCGCGCGCGCTGGACGTGAAGATCGTCGCGGCGACTGACGTGTCCCCATCGCGTCGGCAGGCGTTCCTTGCGGCGTTTCCCGGACGCCCGCTGGCGCGAGACGCCTCGAGGACCTGCTGTTGGGCGAAACGCTCGACTTCGTCGACATCTGCGCGCCGCCCGGGCGCGCACGCAAAGTTGATCATCCAAGCGCTCGATGCGGGCGTCCACGTGCTTAGCGAAAAACCGCTCGTCACGCGCGTCGATGATGCGCGGTCTGGTGACGGCCGCGGCCGAACGCGCGGGAAAAATCGTCCACACGGTTCATAACTGGCTGAAGGCGCCGATCTGCCGGACGATCTCGTCGCTGGTCGAAGGCGGCGCCATCGGAGCCGTGCAGAGCGTGCAGTGGCGGACGCTGCGGACTCGAGCCCGCGGTCGCCGCGGGTTCGGCGGGCGTGGCGAACTGGCGCGTCGATCCGAAGCTCGCGGGCGGAGGCATCCTGTTCGATCACGGCTGGCACGCGCTCTATTGCGTCGCGCGCTGGGCGGGCGCTCCCTTTGGCGGCGTCGGCGCGGCTCGAGACCCGCCGGCATCACGAATGGCCGCTCGAAGACACCGCGACGGTCGAACTCGAGACCGCTACCGGCGCGAGCGAGATCTTTCTCACCTGGGCTGCGGACAAGCGTCTCAACGAGATCGAGATCGAGGGGGAGCGCGGCCACATTCGCGTCGAGGGCGATACGGTCGTTCTGCGCACTCGCGGAGGGAGAGCAGCGTTTCTCCTGTCCGCCGGCGCTGTCCGAGGGCTCGCACCATCCGGACTGGTTCGACGGCGTCGCCGAAGATTTTTTGCGCGCCGCGAACGGCGAAGGCGAGGATAATCTCGTCCGAGGCTCTGCTCTGCGCCCGTCTGATCGACGCGGCCCAGCGTTCAAGCGCCTCGGGCGGCGCGCGCCTCGCCCTCACCGCCTGACCCGCGCTCGCGCAAGGCGACGAACACGACCAGACAGAAATAAATCGGCGCGCCGATGGCCGCGAGCAAGAGGAACCAGCTCGACTTGCCCACGAGCGCGAGAGCGATCACGAGATAGATGAAGTCGCGCCGCGATGCAGCGTCGAGCGTCCGCGCGAGCGGACGTTCAGGTTCGGCGGAAACCGAGGTGAACAGCGCGCCGCCGCCGCCCTTGGCGCGCATCAGGCGCCAGTAGACGAAGCCCGCCGAGCCGAGCGTCCCGAGACCCGCGGCGGCGCCGAGAAGGAGCGGCCAGGCTGCGCCGGCCGCAAAACTCCAGCCGAGGGCCATGCAGGCGAAGATCACGACATGGACGACGTTATCGCCCCAGAAATCGAGCACGCCGCCGAGATGGGACTGCTGGAACTTGAGCCTGGCGAGTTCGCCGTCGCACCCATCGAGAATCGAATGGGCGAGAAACGTCAGGGCGCCTATCGTTTGCAGCAGAGGTCGGGACGACAGGAAGAACGGGCCCGCGCATACGCCAACCGCGATCGACACCAGGCTCATCTGATTGGGGGTGATCGCGGTCGGCGCAAGGAGCCGCGAAATCTGAAGGGAGATCGGTCGCTCGACATGGCGCGCCATGAAGCCGTCGGTGTCCTTGACCAGTTTCGAAAGCAGGCGCCGTTCGGCCTCGCGCTCCCGGCTGATATTGTCGATAACCAGCGGATCGATCCCGGCCGGCAGATGCGCCGGCAGTCCGAAACGGCGGCTGAGTTCGGCGTAAACGGCGCCGAAGTCGGTCGCTCCGGCCTCATCGAGCGCCCGCAACGCCTGGCGCGACGAAGCTGCGGCGACAAGGATGAGCTTTCCCGGCTGAGCCGCCCATGCCGCGTCCGCGTCGGTTCTCGCCGCCAGGGGCGCCAGCCAGTCCGTTTCTGCGAGAACGCCGGCGGGCGCAATCGCGAGCGCCTTGCTCTGACCGGAGGGCAAGCTCGGCGCGATATCAGCCCAGGAGAGAGCGGCGGTTTCGGCGATCCCCCTGCCCTGCTCGCCGATCCGCATAACCTCGCCAAATCCGGCCCGCTGCGAGGCGAAAACGGCGCGCTCGGCGAGGCTGAGCCCCAGCACCACGCGTGCGGCGTCTCCGGCTCCGGGACCGGCGGAGGCGGAGGCGGAGGCGGACGAATCGACAAGAACAAGAATCGGGGCGTCCAGCATGGAGAAGCGAATCTCTCCAGTTTACGGAGCTGAACCAATTCGCGATAGACCTACCTCGCGTTCTTATCGGCCACCAGAGCCTTGCCCGCTCAAGGCCGCCTTGGGGGCTATGTCATTCGGACATCGATCAAAGTCGCCGGTCTTGTGGGGCTCGCGCTGTTTGTCTTCCTCATCGTCGAGAGCGGCGCCGAGGATGTGGGGCGGATCATGCTCCTCCTGGGATGGCGGCTCGCGCCGATCACCCTGTTTCATCTCGTCCCGCTGTCATTCAGCGCGCTCTCCTGGCGCGCGCTGATATTCGCCATGCGCCGGCCGGGCGTGACGACGGTCCTCTGGATCCGCTGGATACGCGAGTCGATCAATTCGCTCCTGCCGGTCGCGGGAGTCGGCGGCGACTTCGCCAGCGTGCGGCTCATCAGTCAGCGGGGTGTCCCGCTCGTGAACGCCGCAGCGTCTATGGTGGTCGACACGACCGTCGGCGTGGCGACCCAACTCGTTTTCGTCCTCGCCGGGGTCGCGCTGCTCGTCGTCCGATCCCGCGGAGACGACGCGCTCGCCCTCGCCTACGCGATTGTCCTCGGCCTCGCCGTGTTCGTCGCCCTGATCGCAGGCTTCCTGCTCGCGCAACATCGCGGTTTGTTCGCCACCATCCTGCGGCTCGCCCACAGCCTCGCGCCCACGCAGGCGCTGGCGAACCTTGCGGGGGGAGCGACCAAGGTCGATGAAGCGATCGTCGCGACCTACCGGCGTCGAGGGGATTGGTTGAGCGCAGGCCTTCTACGCCTCGCCGGCTGGGCTGCCGGCGCGGGAGAGGTTTGGCTTGTCTTGCATTTTCTCGGGCGCCCGTTCGGTCTGGTCGACGCGTTCGTCCTGGAAAGCCTGAGCTCGGGCGTGCGCGCCGCCGCCTTCCTCGTGCCAGGAGCGCTCGGCGCCCTCGAAGGCGGCTTTATCCTGTTCGGCCACATCTTTGGATTGCCGGCCGACGTGGCGCTGGCGATATCCCTGTCGAAGCGGGTGCGGGAGCTCGCACTGGGCGTTCCAGGCCTGATCCTCTGGCAATGGGTCGAGGGCCACCGTCTCGTCAGAGGGAGAGAGAGGCCGTAAACGTCGCGCTTACGCGGCGCCGCCGCCCCGGGTTAGCGAGCCGGCGAGGCCGTCGCCGGCGATTCCGTCACGGGGGGCAGGCCAAGCCCCTCGCGCAGATCCGCCCGGCGGCTTTGATAGTAGCTCGACCGCAAGAAGCTGTAGAAGTCGATCGAGGCGTTCTCGGCCTCCTTCCACTGCCCGAGATGCACCACAGCGCCGAGGCCCGCAGCGCCGGCCGTCCAGCCCCAGCCCAATGCGCTTCCAACCGTCCAGCCGACGGGATCGAGCGCCGATATCCACCAAGCCGCCGATAGAGTCGCGCTGGGTCGAAGGGCCGAAGTAAGGCGCCTCCACGAAGGTCCCGTCCGGAACGCCCCAGACGAACAGGGTTTGACCGAAATCGCCGGTCTGCTGCTTCAGGCCGCCGCTCGACGCGACATCGAAAAGGCCGCCCAAGCCGAAGGTCGAGTTAAAGAGGAAACGCCCAAGTGTGATGCCCGCGGCGTTGAAGCGGCCCTGAAGAATGTCGTTGGCGAATATCCGCGGCTCCTTGAGATTCGCATCCAGGTCGCTCAGACGGTTGAGGACCGGCCCGGGCGTCACCGCTTTGACGACGTTGGCGGCCGGATCGATCACGACCTGGTTGAGCTTGAGGACGTTGCGGTTGAAACTCTCGTTCGGATCGTTGATCGGCATCGACGGATCGCGAGGAACGCCCGCGCATGCGCTCAGCAGCGCCGGGAGCCCCAACGCGATCGTCAACATGGCCCAGCGATCGGCGCGCCCCATTCGCAGATGATTCCCTTGAATTGTTTGCGCGACACCAGAACCCTGCACGCGGCCTCGGGGAGGCCGACGGACACGACCAGCTGCCGCTTCGTTGAAAAAGGGGACCTTGCTGACGATCAGGCTAGCAGAGACAGGGAGACCCGGCTGTCACCGTTTTGCCACACCCGGCACACATTCCAGCGGCCTTGATCACGTCTTTTGGCTTGTGTTTTCCCTGGGTCGCCAGAAGCGCGGGCTGGAACAGCACGGCGGCCGAGAGCGTCGTCGCCAGCGACAGCGCCATCAGTTTCCCCATGCTCGACGTCCCCGGATGATGGGAAAACCAGAGACTGCCGAAGGCGGTCGCCGTGGTGCAGGCGCTGAACAGAACCGCCCGCGTCAGCGGCGACTGCAGAAAGTTCGTTCTCTCCCGCCCGCCACGCCATGACGTAGTAGATCTTGAACGCGACCCCGACCCCGAGCAGGAGCGGCAGCGCGATGATGTTGGCGAAGTTGAGCTGCAGGCCAATCGCCACGCAGATCTCGAGCGTCGCGACAATGGCGACCAGCAGCGGCACGAGGGTCAGCGCGACGTCGGTCCAGCGGCGCAACACGATGAAGAGGATAAGCGCGATCGACACGAGCGACCACGCCGCCGCCTGAAGGAACGCCTTCACGATGGTCGCCGCCGCCTCGACGATGAAAATCGGCGTCCCGCTCGCCTGCGGCGCCGCTTTGCGGACCGCCTCGACGAAGCGGCGCAGGACCCGGTTGTCGTTGGCGTCGCCCTTCGGCGCGACCTCGATCCTCACCTCGCCGTCGGGCGCGACCCAGGCGCTCTTGAGGTCGGGCGGCAGGGAATCGAGCGTCACCGGCTCGGCGCTGAAGAGATCGCGCACTTGCTGAAGCGTCGTCCGCAGCGGCGCAACGAGGACGCGCTCGACCTCCTGCTTCGCCGCCGGAGGGGCCTTGGCGAGTTCGGTCAGGACGCCGGCCAGCCGTCGGGCCTGAGCGGCGGCCGGGGTGTCGACGCCCGCCGCCACGCTCGAGAGCTCGCCCGCTGTCTTGTCGATCGCCTCCAGCGTCTCGGCCGGCGTCGGCGCCGGCTTGCAGCGTGTCGGGGGTCATCGTGTTCTGGAAAAAGAAGCTCGCGTCATCGATGAGGGCGAGCTTCTCGTCCTGGTCCTTCGGGATGAAGTTCTCGATCGTGCGCGCGTGCGCCACCTCCGGCAGATCCTCCAGCGCCTTCGCCGCTCTCGTCGCCTGAGCGAGATCGGGCTCCAGAATGTCGATCGTGTTGGGGCTCGTGTCGGGATCGCGCATCAGGTCGAGGAGCGTGGAGACCGATTCGACCTGCTTCGAGCGAAGGTTCAGGGGATTGAAGTCGAAGCGCAGGTCCTTGAGCAGCGGCAGGCCGAGAATCACCGCGGCGAGCGTCAGCCCGACGACCCAGGCGCCTCGACGGTCGAGGAAATGGTCGAGCGGCGCGAGCGCCGCAAAGCCGACCGGCGCCTTTTCGCCGGCGGGCTTGAGCGCCGCGAGCAGCGCCGGCAGCAGCGTTACGGTCGTCGCGAACGCGATGATCATGCCGGTTCCCGCGATCAGGCCGAGCTCGGAAAGACCGACATAGGCGGTCGGCAGAAACGAATAAAAGGCGGCCGCGATCGAGGCCGCGGCGAGCAGCAGAGGCCCGGCGACGCCGCGCGCCGTCGCCTCGATCGCCTCGCGAAGATCGTGGGCTTCGAAGCGCTCGGCGCGGCAACGCACGCTGAACTGGATGCCGAAATCGACGCCCAAGCCCAACGAACAGGACGGCGAAGGCGACCGAGATCAGGTTCAGCGTTCCGACCATCCAAAGACCGATCGCCGCGGTAAGGACGAGGCCGACGGCGAGATTGACGAGGACCGCCGCGATCATCCTTGCCTGCTTCAGCGCAAGCCAGAGGATGACGAGAACGATCCACGACCGTGATGAGCGCCGTTGACGCCGGCGCCGTCCGCGACGGTGGCGAATTCGTCGTCGTCGATCGGCACCGATCCGGTGAGCCGCACCCTGACGCCGTTCTCGGGCGTCAGGCCGAGGGAGGCGATCGTCGCCCGAATCGCCCTGGTCGCTTTGCCGCCGGGCTGAAGGTCGTTGTAGTCGAGCACCGGCTGGATATCGACGAAGCGGCGCAGCTCTGAGGCCTCCGGCGGGCGTCCCGAAATGAGCCTGCGCCAGGAAAAGGCGGGATGTTCTCCTCTGAGCACGCCTTCGATGGCGTCGGCGATGGCGGCGAGCGCCGGCTCGATGTCCTCGAGCGTCGTCTTGCCGTGATGAATGCCGTCGATCGATTGCGAGATCGCGCCGAGGACGCCGCGCAAACTCGGATCGGCGGCGAGGGTGGCGAGAAAGGGCTCCGCCTTGATCAGCTGGGCCGTGTCCTTCCGAACGTCGTCGACAGAGCGGAACAATATGCCCTCGCGGGCGAAGAATGCGCCGCCGTCGGGGCGCCTGACCGTACGGATGAGATCGCTTCGACCCTCCAGCGCCTTCGTCAAGGCCGCGGCCGCTTCCTCCGCGCCTTCCGCGGTGGTGGCGTCGACGACCGCGACGATCAGATCGGTCCGCTGGGGGAAGAGCGCGTTCAGCCTGATCTCCTGCCGCCGCCAGGGCAGCGAGCTCGACAGAAGCTTGCTCGAGTTGGTCGTGATTGCGAAATGGCGCGCGGCGTACGTGGCGGCGAGCGCTGCGGCGACGAGGAATAGCGCGATGACGAGCCAGGCGTGGCGGGTCGAGACGCGCGCGGTTCGGGCGACCGTGTCGGCGATCAGGGGGCTGCGGGTTGGCGCCATGGCAGGGATGGAGCGCATCGATCGCGTGAGGTCAATCGCATTTGTCGCCTGCGCGGTTCGAGGCGCGGCGGCCTGCGCCTAAATGACTGCGAGCGCGCTCCTTGCCGACAACGAGGCGGAGGGAACGCCTGAGCCCGGCGCGTTCCATCATCGCGCGGGCCCGCGAGCGGCGTCGCCAGCGCTTTGCGGTCATGGGGACTTGCCTTCGGCCCGATTGCTCCCTAACTGAAGCAAACTCCACGAACGAACTCGGCGGATCGTTTCCCGCCGTCCGGCCAAATGGAACATCCGCATATGCAGGGCTTCACCTTCCGCCTGGGGTCGTCGATGCGCTTGGTCGCGGCGTTGCTCGGCCTTCTTTTCCTCAGCCCGGTCTCGTCCCAGGCCCAGGCGCTCACGCCGGCCGCGCGGCATATTCAATCCTACTATCAGGAACTGATGCCGACCCTCCGCCTGGCCGGCCAGTTGAGCGTCCAGGAGCGCGATCGCCGGTTCGGACCTGCGATCACCTCTGCCTTCGACCTGGGAACAATGACCAGGCTCGCGACCGGCCCGGCGTGGAACAGCTTCAGCGAACGGCAGCGGGCCGCCGTCCGCGAGGCTTTCACGCGTTTCCTGATCGCCGACTACGCCAGCCAGGTCAGCGACTACTCGGGGGAGAGCTTCGTCGTCGAGCCCCAGACCAGCGCCGAGACGCGGGGCGGCGGGGAAGTGGTCAAGACGCAGCTCCTGCAACCCGGCGGCCGGACGGTGCAGATCAATTATCTCGTTCGCGGCGGCCGCATCGTCGACGTGTATTTCAACGGAACGGTGAGCGACCTCGCGACGCGGCGCGACGAGTTCGCCTCGATCCTGGCCGGCGGCGGCGGAGCCGACGCCCTGGTCAAGACGTTGCATGAGCGAACCGAAAGGTTGCTCGGCGGCTGATCGCCGACGCGCGCCGGTGTCGCGTGTCCTCGATCGTCTGTGGGCTGAAGCGCGAGGCCTCGATCCTGGCGGGACGCCGACCGCGTCGCGGTGTGCGGGAACGCTCCGACCCTGCAGCGCCGGCTCGCCGAAGCTCGGGACGTCGAGGCCGCAACTGGTGATCAGTTGGGGCCTGTGCGGCGGCCTCGATCGGCGGCTGCGTCCCGGGGATCTGGTCGTCGGCCTGGAGGTCACGTCCGGCGACGAGCGCATCGAGACCGACGAGGCCTGTGGCTTGGCGACTGGCGGAGCGCCTGCGGTCGACGGGCGCGCGGGTTTCGCTTGAACGGTTCGCCGCCGCCTCGGCGCCGGTGCTCACCGCAAGCCAAGAAGGCTGAACTCGGTGGCGCGACAGGCGCCGCGGCGGTCGACATGGAAAGTCTGATCGCGGCGCGCTTCGCGCGGCGAATGCGACGCGCCCTTCGCCATCCTGCGTGCGGTCGCCGACCCGGCGAGCGCGAGACCTGCCGTCGCTCGCGGCGAACGCGATCGATTCCGAGGGCCGCGTCAACGCCCATGCCGTCGTCACCGGGCTCTTGCTGTTCGCCGGGACAGATCGGCCGGCTCGGCCGCCTTGCGCGGGACAGCCGCGCCGCGTTCCTGGCGCTAGAGCGCTGTCGCAGCCTTCTTCCGGGCCTTTTCCTGGGCCTCGGCCGCGCGGATCTCTGATAGCTTCTGCGTCACCGTCTTGTCGAACACGAAGACCGCGGGGCGCTGGCCGTCGAGCGGAATATCCGGGCGCCATCGGGCCGTCGGTCCTGACGCCGCGCAACGCGACGCCGAGCGCCTTCCATGGCCGCGTCATCGTATCGCCGACGGCGGTCGCCTCGAAACCGCTGTGGACCATGCAGTCGGCGCATTTCTCGTAGCGGCCGGTTCCGTAGGCGTCCCAGTCCGTTTCCTCCATCAGCGCCTTGAAGGATTGGGCGTAGCCCTCGCCGAGCAGATAGCAGGGCCGCTGCCATCCGAATACGGTGCGGGTCGGATTGCCCCAGGGCGTGCAGTGGTAGGTCTGGTTGCCGGCGAGGAAGTCGAGGAACAAACCGGACTGGTTGAAGGCCCATTTGCGGCCGCCGTCGCCGCGGCGGAAAATCGACCGGAAGAGCTCCTTGGTGGCGGTGCGATTGAGGAAATGGCTCTGGTCCGGGGCGCGCTCATAAGCGTAGCCGGGCGAGACGGTAATGCCGTCGACGCCGAGCGCGGTCACGGTGTCGAAGAACGCGGCCACTCGCGCCGGGTCTGCGTCATTGAAGAACGTGCAGTTGATCGTGACGCGAAAGCCCTTCGCCTTCGCCAGCTTCAGCGCCGCGACGGCGCGTTCGTAAACGCCCGGCTGGCACACGGACTTGTCGTGCATCTCCCGATCGCCGTCGAGATGGATCGACCAGGTGAAGTAGGGGCCAGGCTTGTACTGGTCGATCTTCTTTTCCAGCAACAGCGCATTGGTGCAGACGATCGCGAATTTCTTGCGCTGAACGACGCCCTCGACGATCTTCGGCAATTCCTTGTGCAGAAGCGGCTCGCCACCGGCCATCACGACGACGGGCGCGCCGCACTCGTCGACCGAGGCGAGCGCGTCTTCGACCGAGATGCGCTTGTCGAGGATCGCGTCGGGATAGTCGATCTTGCCGCAGCCCGCGCAGGCGAGGTTGCAGCGGAACAGCGGCTCCAGCATCAGGACCAGCGGATATCGCTTGCGGCCTGCAAGATGCTGCCGGACCACGTAGGCGCCAACTCGGACGATTTGCCGGAAGGGTATGCTCACTGAGAATTCCTTACCGATCAGGGAAAGCTCGACGCTCGGATGAGCAACTCCGCGGGAAGACGGAAGCTCACGTTTTCGCTCGGCCCGTCGAGGCTCGACACCTCGCGACGGCTTGATCCGCATCAAGGTCCGAACGACCTCCTCGACCAAGACCTCCGGCGCCGAGGCGCCTGCCGTGACGCCGACCACGTCAACGTCGCGGACCCACTCGGGGTCGATCTCGCCCGCGTCCGCCACGAGATAGCTCGGCAGACCCGATTCCTCGCCGATCTCGCGGAGTCGGTTGGAGTTCGAGCTGTTGCGTGCGCCGACCACGATGAGCACGTCGGCGATTTTCGACAATTCCCGCGCCGCGGTCTGCCGATTTTGCGTCGCATAGCAGATGTCGCGGGTCTCCGGCCCGGTCGACGTCGCTGAAGCGACCGGCGCAAGGCCGCGATCACGCCGCGCGTGTCGTCGACGCTGAGCGTCGTTTGGGTGATGTAGGCGATTGGGGCGTCGAGGCGGATTGGCAGCTTCGAGACATCATCTTCGTCGCCGACGAGATACACCTCGCCGTCGATCTGACCCAGCGTTCCCTCGACTTCCGGATGACCGGCGTGACCGATGAACACCACAGCCCGGCCCTGCGCAATGTACCGGCGCCCCTGGATATGCACCTTGGTGACCAGCGGGCAGGTGGCGTCGATCGTGGGAAGCGAACGCCCCTTCGCCTCGTCGATGATCCGCCGGGAAACGCCGTGAGCGCTGAAGATCGTCACTGCGCCCTCGGGGATTTCGTCCAGTTCGTTGACGAAGCGCGCCCCTTTGGCGGTCAGCTGCTCGACAACATGCCGATTATGAACAATCTCGTGGCGCACGTAGACCGGCGCGCCATGCTTGATCAGCGCCCGCTCGACGATATCGATGGCTCGAACGACTCCCGCGCAAAATCCCCGCGGCTGGGCAAGAACAATCTTCATTCCTTGCTCCTCTCGCCCCGGTTCGGCGTGATAACGACGCTGACGCCCCCATGCTGCGCACTTCCAAAAACACTGAACGGATATCGTTACGCTGCGATAATTCTGCAAGCAAGAGCTTCGTTCCATGAATGGGCCAGATAGATGCCCGCCAGGGAGTGTCACTTTCGCCACGATTTCGATTCGCCGCGCATTCTTGTTGGGCGAAATACCTGCGCGCCAGCGTAGCATAAAGCCTTTGATCGGAGGACCTCTCATCCTTACCGGTCCGTCAAATGTTGCCGGAGACCCATTATTCGGATTTGCGCGTTGGCGCGCGGCTGGTTAAGGTTGCGTTAACGGGGTGAGGTGGGCGCGGACGGGAGCGCTGAGCATGAAGCCTCTTTGCCTGACCGTTGTTGGACTCGTTTGCACGCTTGCCGCCACGGCCGACGCGGAAAGCCTGTCTCCGGCTCGGCCCCACGCGTCGAAAAAATCGACGCTCGAGGCCTCGAGGAGCGTAGGCCTCGGCGGGACCAGGTTTTCGGACCCTTATGGGTCGCCTGTCCAAGTACGGAAAACGATGCTTGCGCAGTTTCCGCCGACCCGGACGGAGCCGCCCATCGAGCCTCAGGGCGGGTTCTCTTTCACAGCTGGCCGCGACGCCCCCGATGCGCCCTTCACGGGCGGACTAAAACTACGCTTTTGATCGTAGCAAGAGGCGCACGATCTGCATTGCCCGCAGATCGCCGCCTCCGCGAGTTTCCGTTATGCGAGCCCTGCCTCCTTCAGCGCCGCCCGAATCTGAGCGACGCCCTTCTTCGCATAAGGAAGGGCCGGAGCTTTTTTCGGATCCTGTTCGGCCTCGAGCACCACCCAGCCGGAATAGCCCTTGAGGGCCCGGAACACCTCGACGTAATCGATCCCTCCGTCGCCCGGCACGGTGTACACGCCGAGATCGTCGCCCATGCCGAGAATGGAGTCGAGGAAGCTCCAGTCACTCGCGTTCGACTGCCGCATCTGGGCCTCGCGCACATCCTTGCAGTGCACATGTCCGATGCGTCCACGATAGGCGCTCGCCAGCGCAGCCGGATCGGAACCGCCCCACCGCGCATGCCCGGTGTCGAGCAGCAAATGCACGGGCGCCCTGGTGTGGGCCATGAAGGCGTCGATGTCGCGCTCCGATTGGACGACCGTGCCCATATGGTGATGGTAACAGAGTCTCAGCCCCTCGCCGGCGAGACGTTCGGCGAACTCGGTCATCTTCGCGCCGAAGCCGGCCCAGTCGCCCTTGCCGAGGCGCGGGCGCTCCGACAGCGGACGCGAACGATCGCCGTGGATGCAGTTCGACGTCTCGGCGACGACCACGACGTCCGCGCCCGCGCCCTTCGTCATCGCGATATGGGCCCGCGCCGCGTCGAACTCCTCGCGGGCGGAACGCTTGAGCAGCTCGGTCGAATACCAGCCGCCGACAAACACCAGCCCGAATTCGGCGAGCTTGTCCTTTAGCGCAAGCCCGTCGGACGGCATTTTGTGGCCCTTCTCCATGCCGACGACGCCCGCTTCCCGGGCCTCGGCAAGGCAGGTTTCGAGCGGCGTGTCGCCTCCGATCTCCTGCAGGTCGTCGTTCGTCCAGCCGATAGGGTTGGCGCCGATGCGAATGGTCATGTTCGGTCTCCGTTGCGCTGTCCGGCAGCGCGTCTGAGCAAGATGCCGCCGTTTGGCTCACACCGACTTCCGCCGCCGCTGGCGATACTGGTCGGCGACCACGGCCGCGATAATGACGCCGCCCTTGATGATTTCCTGGTAGTGCGCGTCGACGTTGAGGAAGGTGAAGCCGGAGGTGAGAATGCCGAGGATCACCGCGCCGATGACGGTGCCGGTCATGCGTCCGACGCCGCCCGAGAGCGACGTGCCGCCGATCACCGCGGCCGCGATCGCGTCGAGCTCGAAGCCGACGCCGACGCCCGCCTGGCCGCTGATCGCCCGCGCGGTGTGCACGATGCCCGACAGGCCCGAGAGCAGACCCGCGAACATGTAGACGAGCACGGTGTGGCGTTCGACATTGATGCCCGAGACGCGGGCAGCGAGCGGGTTGGCGCCGATCGCGTAGGTGAACTTGCCGTAGCGCGTGTAGCGCAGCGCGATGTGGAAGATGAAGGCGACGCCGAGGAAGATGATGACCGGCCACCAGCCCGAGCCGATAGCGGCGAAGGAGTTGGTCAGGTTGCCGATCGGCTCGCCGTTCGTATACCAGTCGGCGACGCCGCGCGCCGACACCATCATGCCGAGGGTGGCGATGAAGGGGGGAATCCTGGTGTAGGCGATCAGCCAGCCGTTGATGACGCCGACCGCAAGTCCGCAAAGAAGTCCCGCCGCCACCGGGATGATCGGGTTGAGGCCGGTGAGACTCGGATAGACGGCGTGGCTGTAGCCGGACACCTGGGCGAGGCTCGCGGCGATCATCGCGGTCATGCCGACGACCGAGCCGGATGAGAGGTCGATGCCCGCCATGATGATGGTCATGGTGACGCCGACCGCGATGATGCCGATCTCCGATTCCTGCAGGATCATGATCTTGAGGCGCAGGGGATTGGCGATGAAGCTCTGTCCGACGAAGATCCAGCCGAGAACTTCGAAGAGCAGCATCATGCCGATCATCACGCCGAGGATGCTGAGCTCCGGCGGAAGGCGACGGCGTCCGGCGGCCGGCGTGTCGGCGGTTGCGGACGGCGAGGCGGAGGAAATGTCGGTGGCCATGGTCGTTGTTCCTTAGCCTTACGGTTCAGCCTTACGGTTCGCGCCGCTACTGCGACGCGAGCTCCATGATCCGTGACCTGGTTTGCGTCCTTGCGGTCGACGATGCCCGTCATCCGGCCCTCGTGCATGACGAGGATGCGGTCGCTCATGCCAAGCACCTCGGGCAACTCCGACGAGATCATCAGGACCGCGACGCCCTGCCCGGCGAGTTCGCTGATCAGCTTGTGGATCTCGGCCTTGGCGCCGACATCGATGCCGCGGGTCGGCTCGTCGAGGATGAGAATCCTCGGCTTGATCATCAGCCAGCGGGCGATCAGCACCTTCTGCTGATTGCCGCCCGAAAGATTGATGATCGGCTCTTCGAGATCGGGCGTGCGGACCCGCAGGCGGTTCTTCTGCTGCTGGCACAGCCCTTCGATCTCGCGCTCCTTGACGAAGCCCGCGGTCGAATAGCCGTCGCGCAGCAGCGCGATCTGCATGTTGGCCATGATGTCGAGCAGCAGGAAGCAGCCGCTTTCCTTGCGGTCTTCGGTCAGGAAGGCCATGCCGGCGTCCATCGCCGTGCCGGGATGGTTGATTGCGATCTCCTCGCCCTTGATCAGGATCGAGCCGGAAGTCGCCGGCGTCACGCCGAACAGCGTCTCGGCGACGTTGCTGCGTCCCGAACCGACAAGCCCGGCAAAGCCGAGAATCTCGCCCTTGCGCAGATCGAAAGAAACGCCGCGAAACCGGCCCTCGAGTCCGAGGTCGCGCACCGAGAGCGACGACGTCGCCGATCGGCACCGTCTCCTTCGGGAACATCTGGGTGATTTCGCGTCCGACCATCTCCCGGATGATGTCGTCGCGGGTGACGTCGGCGGCGGCGTGCTCGCCGACGAATTTGCCGTCCCGGAACACCGACACCTCGTCGGCGATCTCGAACAGCTCGTTCATCTTGTGGGTGATGTAGATGATGCCCTTGCCCTGGGCCTTGAGCGTCCGGATGATCTTGAACAGATGCTCGACCTCGCGCTCGGTCAGCGCGGAAGTCGGCTCGTCCATGATGAGAACGTCGGAATCGTAGGAGACCGCCTTGGCGATCTCGACCATCTGGCGATTGGCGACGGAAAGGTCGCGGATCTCCGACTCCGGATCGAGCGGAATGTCGAGCTGCTGGAACAGCGCCTGGGTCCGGCGACGCATCTCGTCATGCTTGACGAGACCGAAGGCATTCAGCGGCTCGCGGCGGATCCAGATATTTTCGGCCACCGTCATGAAGTTCATCAGGTTGAGTTCCTGATGGATCATGGCGATGCCGTACTCGGAGCGCGTCGAGCGGCGAAGTCAGCTTGATCTCCTGCCCCTTCAGTTTGAAGGAGCCCGCATCGGGCGTGTAGACGCCGGCGATGATCTTCATCAAGCGTCGACTTGCCGGCGCCGTTCTCGCCCATCAGCGCATGAACGTGGCCGCGCTTCAGCCGGAACGACACGTCGTCGAGCGCAAGCACGCCGGGGAACGCTTTGCGCACGCCCTCGACTTCGAGCAGGTATTCGGCGCCGGGAACGACGCCGCTCTGCCTGACGATTTCCGCGGTTGTCGGACTGATGGTCGCCATGGCGCTCCGTCCCGCTTGTTTTCGACGCCGCCTTGTTCCCGGGGGCCGGCGCCGACGCTATCACGTTTCACCCTGCATGAAGGCCGGAGGCGCGCTGGGAGGAACGCGCGCCTCCGGTGGTCGCCCTGCCCGCCGGGCGCGGCGGACAGGGCGTTCTCGTCAGTTCTTCTTGTTGTACTGGTCGAGATTGGCCGGGGTCACGAGTTCGAAGGGGATGTAGACCCTCTTGTCGACCGGCTTGCCGGCGGCGAGCGCGAGCGCCGCGTCGACCGCGCCCTTGCCCTGGCCGGCGGCGTTCTGGAACACGGTGACCTTGAGGTCGCCGGCCTTCATCGAGGCGAGCGCGTCCTGCGTCGCGTCGACGCCGCCGACCACCGCCTTCTTGGTGTCGACGCCGGCCGACTTCATCGCCTGAAGCGCGCCGATCGCCATCTCGTCGTTGTTGGAGACGACGGCGTCGAACTTGAGCCCCTTCGACAGCCAGTTGGTCATCAGGTTCTGACGCCTGGGTGCGATCCCAGTTCGCGGTCTGCTCGGCGACGATCTTGATGCCCTTGCAGGCGATCGGTCGCGATGACGTCGTGGATGTCCTGCGGTCCGCTGCACCGCCGCCTGATTGGAGAGCTGGCCCTGAATCACCAGGATATTGCCCTTGCCGCCGAGGATCTTGCAGATCTGCCTTGGTCTCGAGCGTGCCGGACTCGACCTCGTTCGATCCGACGAACGCGGCCTTCGGCCCGAGCTTCTCGACGTCGGCCGGCTGGCGGTTGACGTAGACGAGCGGCACGCCGGCTTCGGCCGCGGCCTTGGTGATGGCGGCGGTCGCCGACGTGTCGACCGGATTGACGATGATCGCGTCCACGCCATTGGCGATGAAGTTCTGCACCTGGCTGATCTGCTTCGAGACGTCGTCCTTGGCGTCCTCGATCTGCACGCGTCACGCCGGGCTGCGTCTTGGCGTAGTCGGATATTCCATTGCGCAGGACGGTCAGGAAGTTGTCGTCGAACTTGTCCATCGACACGCCGATCTTGGTGGCGAAAGCGGGGCTTGCGAGCACGGTCGTGGCTGCGAGCGCAATAAGAATGCGTTTCATGGTCACTTCCTCCCTCAACGGCGCGTTCGGCGCCGAACGGTTTTTGGACCTCCGATCGCAAAAGACCGATCGGGGAAAGTCCCGACCTTGGGTGTAGGCGAGAACGTCGCGCCGCGCACGCAGCTTTTTGACGTTTTAACATCAATTGCTACGATGGCCTGGAAACTTTGAGGACAGCCGGGAAACGGGAGGAGCGGGTGGTCACGGGGAGGCGTCGCAAACGGTCTCCCAGGTTTATCGAGATCGCTATTGAGGCCGGGGTCAGCCCATCGACCGTCGACCGCGTCCTGAACGAACGTGGAAGCGCCTCGAAGAAAGGCGCGGCAGAAGGTGATCGCCGCCGCGCAGAAGCTGGGCGTGCCTCGAATTCTGCCGAGCGCCGCCCATGAACTCGTCCATATCGACGTCCTGCTTCCGGACAACACGACGCCCTTCTTCCTGCGGCTGCGAGAGGCGCTCACCAGCGCCTGCTCGATCCTCGACAAGCGAATCGTCGTCCACCGCCGCACCGATCGAAGGGGCTGACGAGATCCTCGCTCGTCAAGGCGATCCTCAACCCGCCCTATCGCCGTCAGGGGTTGATCGTCGCCGCGCCGGACACGCAGGCCGTGCGCCAGGCGCTGAGGGACGTCCTCGATCGGAGCGAATCCGTCGTAACCGTCGCCTCGAATGTCGCCGACGTCCGAGGGCATCGCCTACTTTGGCATCGACAACTACCGCGCCGGTCGCACGGCGGGGCTGGTCATGGGGCGCTTCGCTCGTCGTCCCGGGCGCGTCATGTTCCTGAGCGGGCGAAACGACTGGGCCGCACACCAGCAGAGAACCGCGGGTTGCCGGGAAGCCCTCACCCACTCGTTCCCGAATCTTCGCTGCGACGCGTCGTCGTTCGAAACCCTCGATGACGAATACCGTTGCTTTGTCGCGGTGGCGGAGGCGATGCGCTCGGCTGAGCTTGCCGGCGTCTACAACAGCGGCGCCGGTTCCGCCGGGATAAAGGACGCCCTGGATCAGTTCGATCCGCAACGCAGCGTGACCTGGATAACGCACGAACTTTCCGACGACCACCGGCAGTATCTCCAGTCCGGCGTGCTCGATATGGTTATCGACCAGGATCCGGACATGCAGGCCTTCATGGCCCTGCGTTACCTCGTCGAATGTGCGAATCCGAACCCTCCGCCGGACCCTGCCCGGGCTCTCTCGGGTGCGAGTTTCAGGTCTACTTCACAGAAAATGTGACGGAGGGGCAATATCTCTCCCCGGACGATCGCGGCTCCCAATCGAGCGAGAAGGTAGCGACGATCGTCGCAATCCGACCCGGCCTCTCCCGACCCTTCCATGACGCAAAAGGTCGATTACGGACGGGGACGGCGAACTCTCCCTTCGCAAGCTCGTCCACCGTTGACGATAAATCATCAAATGCCACGTGCTCGCCGATGCGCGTTGGCCTACAACCCATCAAAACGGCGACGGAGGAGACAGAATGAAAATCGCCCTCGATCCCTACATGCACCGGCATCTGTCGCTCGAAGAGCTGCCGCGCAAGGTCGCCGAGCTCGGCTACGAGTGGATCGAGCTTTCGCCGCGCGACGATTTCCTCGCCTGGTGGGTCCATCCCCGCGCCTATCCCGAGCGCATCGCGAGCTTCAAGAAGTCGCTGAAGGACCATGGCGTGAAGATCGCTTCGCTCCTGCCGATGTACCGCTGGGCGAGCCCGCACGAGGACGAACGCCAGACCGCGGTGCGCTACTGGAAGACAGGCGATCGAGATCGCGGTCGAGATGGGCGTCGACACGATGAACTCCGAGTTCGGCCGCGGACCCTCGCCCGATCGCGGCCACTCGGCCAACTGCTGCGGCGGCCAGTTCACCCACGAAACGAGCGAGGCCGCCTGGTGGCGCTCGATGGAGGAGCTTGTCCCCGTGTTCGAGAAAGAGGGCGTCCAGCTCAACATCGAGCCGCATCCCGAGGACTGGTGCGAGACGCTGCACCCGGCCGTCGACATGATCCGCACGCATCAGCTCGAAGGCCGTCAAGTTCCTCTATTGCGCGCCGCACACTTTCTATTTCGGCGACGACATTCCGAAGATGATTCGGGACGCAGGCGCCGCTGATCGCGCACGTCCATGTCGCCGACACCTACAACCACAAGGCCTCGTCGGGCCTGCGCTACATCTGCAATCCGCCGGGCGCGAAGGTCACGATCCACCAGCACATGGACATCGGCCAGGGCGAGGTGAACTGGGATCAGTTCTTCTCCTCGCTCGCCAGCGTCGGCTTCGACGGGATCATGACGTCCTGCGTCTTCGCCTGGGAGGAGCGCGCCGACGAGTCCGGCCGCTTCATGCGCGAGACGATGCAAAAGTACGTCGACAAGTACTGGACGAAGCCGAAAGCCTGAAGCCATCCGCGGCGTGGGCTGCGCCGGAACTCTTCTCATCAAGGACATGCGAAAATGACCCTGAATGTCGGCGTCATCGGCGTCGGAATGATCGGCCGGGAGCACATCCATCGGCTGGCGAACAAACTCGTCGGGGCGAAAGTCGTCGCGCTTGCCGACGTCAACGCGAAGCAGGCCGAGGCGGCCGCGGCCGGCTTCCCGGGCGCCAAGGTCTACGCGACCGGCGAGGCGCTGATCGCGGCGCCCGAAGTGCAGGCGGTCGTCGTGACCTCCTGGGGGCCGACGCACGACGCTTATGTGCTCGCGGCGATCAAGGCGGGCAAGCCGGTCTTCTGCGAAAAGCCGCTCGCCACCACCGCCGAGGCCTGCCTGCGCATCGTCGAGGCGGAAATCGCCTCCGGCCGCCACCTCGTGCAGGTCGGCTTCCAGCGCCGCTACGACAAAGGCTACCGCGCTTTGAAGACGGCGATCGACGAGGGCGTCATTGGCGCGCCGCTGATGATCCATTGCGCCCATCGCAATCCGTCGGTGCCGGAGGCTTACGTCAGCGACATGGCGATCGTCGACACCTTCATTCACGAGATCGACGCGCTCCGCTGGCTGATCGACGACGATTACGTCTCGGCGCAGGTGCTCGTTCCCCGCAACACGAAGCACACGCACGCGAAGCTCAACGATCCGATCATCGTCCTGCTTGCGACCAAGAGCGGCGTGCGCATCGACGGCGAGGTGTTCGTCAACTGCCGCTACGGCTACGACATCCAGTGCCAGGTGGTGGGCGAGGAGGGCGTCGCCAGTCTGCCCGAGCCCGAGAGCGTGCTTCTGCGCCGCGACGCCAAGCTCTCGACCACGATTATGCAGGACTGGAAGCTGCGCTTCATCGACTCCTACGACGTCGAGCTGCAGGACTGGATCGAGGCGGCCACGGCCGGCAAGGTTAACGGCCCCAACGCCTGGGACGGCTATTTTGCCGCCGTCACCGCCGACGCATGCCTGAAGGCCATGCACACCGGCGAGGTCGCGCCGATCGTCACCAAGCCGCGCCCCGCGCTTCTACGCCTGAAGATCGCGAGAGCTCGGACTGCATCCGAATTCCGAGGACAGGATCCATGACAACGCGCACCATCAAGTTCGGCTTCAACCACATGATCTGATCCGTCGCTGACGCCGGACGCGCTGGTGGACGCGGCCGTCAAGCTCGGCGCCGTCGCGATCGAGTTGCGCAACGACGTCGGCGAAAACAGTCTGAAAGATGAAGCGAGACCGCCCGCCGGGTCGGCGCGAAAGCGAAGGACGCCGGGATCGAAGTCGCAAGCGTCAACGCGCTCTATCCCGTTCAACGTCTGGAACGACGAGCGGGCCCGTCAGACCGAGGCGCTCGCCAAGCTTGCCGCGGCCGCCGGCGCGAAGGCTCTGGTGATGTGCCCGCTCAACGAAGGCAAGATGCTCGAGGACACGCCGGAGAAGGCGGCGTCCTTGCGCGCCGCGCTGACCGAAATCCGGCCGATCCTCGTTGCGCACGGCCTCAAGGGGTACGTCGAGCCGCTCGGGTTCCCGGTCTCGTCGCTGCGCATGAAGCGCGACGCGCTGGCCGCGATCGACGACATCGGCGGCGCCGACGTCTTCTCGCTCGTGCACGACACCTTCCATCACCGCGGCGCCGGCGAAGAGCCGGTGTTCGCTTCGCGCACCGGTCTTGTTCACATTTCCGGGCTCGAGGACCCCGCCATCACCTTCACCGACATGCTCGACGGCCATCGCGTGCTCGTTGGGCCGAAGGACCGGCTCGGCAATGTCGAGCAGCTTCGCCAGCTCTATGCCGACGGCTACGACGGCGTGGTCTCGTTCGAGCCTTTCGCCAAGGAGGTCCACGACCTCGCCGATCCGATCGCGGCGGTTCGAAACAGCATGGCCTATGTGCGCGAAGCTCTGGCGTGAAGGCCGGCGGCGGGGCGACCCAGCCCGCTTACCGACGGCGTGGGCTAAGGCCAAGATCGAACGGTCGACCGGCAACCTAGTCCATATCCGACCTTAAACGGAATTCGTGTTCCGTCTCTCGTTAAGTCGCCGTTGTTCCGCGACGGCGACTGCGAGCGCCGCAGCCAGGGTCATTGTCGCGGCGAGCGTGCGGAATCCCTCAAAGTCGCTCTCGACGATCTCGAACCAGACGCTGGTGTTCAACGCCAGCGGACTGAACGGGCTGTCGGTGATGGCGATGAGCGGCGTGTTCTGGCTGACGACCTGGCGCGTGTATTCCACCGTCGTCGGCGCATAAGGCGTGAAACTGACCGCAAGCGCGGCGTCGCGCGGGCCGGCGAAGGACAGCATCTCGCGGTCGACCCCGCTCGGCGATCCGGCAGCACCGTCTTGACGCCAAGCGTTCCAAACGCGTAGCTCAAATAGGCGGTGATCGGATACGATCGCCGGAGGCCGATCAGATAGAGAGTGTCGGCGGCGGCGAGAATCCGCGCCGCCTCGTCCAGGTCGCTCGGGCTTGATCCGCTCCTTGAACCGTTCGACCGACCGGATCGCCGCCTGACTGAACCCGTCGATCAGCGCCATGGCGGGCGAGTGCCCGGACGTGTGCGCGTCGAGCGCCTCGAGACGCGCCTCGTAATTGTTCGGCCGGTCGCGCAGCCGCTGCTGGAACACGGCCTGCAGCTCGCTGAAGCCGCTGTAGCCGAGCGCCTTGGCGAAACGCACCAGGGTGGACGGCTGCACGGCGGCGCGCTCGGATATGCTGCCGACCGTTCCGAACGCGATATCGTCCGGAAACTCGATCGTGTAGGCTGCGACCTGCGCCAGCCTCCTCGGCAGCTTGTCGCGCTTTTCGATGATCAGGTCGCGCAGTTCGTTGAACGCCTGTGGTGGGATGTCGGTCAGCGCTTCCGTCATCGATGTCTCTCGTGAGCCCGGCTTCAGGCAGAGGCGGGCGGGAGAATAGCCTAGCCGAAATCCTCCCGATTGCAAAACGAAACTGTTGACGATCGAAGAAAAATGGAATATAAGTTCCAAGCGAATGGCCCCGAGAGCGTCGGATCGCGCGGAGAGCCGACGCGACAATCCGAGGGGGCCTGTGAGCGCGAGCGTCGGAAGGCGCTCGCGCGGTCCGACGCTCACGCGCGCCGAAAATCAGGGTGGAGACTGAGATCGATGACGCTGAATTTCGGGCTCCTGGGCGCGGGCCGCATCGGCAAGGTTCACGCCGGAGCCGTCGCCGCCGCGTCCGGCGCAAAGCTCGTGGCGGTCGCCGACGCCCTTCCCGACGCCGCCGCAGGCGATCGCCAAAAGCTATGGCGCCGAGGTCCGCAACGTCGACGCGATCATGAAGGCAAAGGACGTGGACGCGGTGCTGATCACCACGCCGACCGACCTGCACGCCGACATGATCGAGCAGGCGGCCCGCGCCGGAAAGGCGATCTTCTGCGAAAAGCCGATCGACCTGTCGGTCGAGCGCGTCCGGCGCTGCCTCGACGTCGTGCGGGCGCAGAAGGCGCCGCTGATGATCGGGTTCAACCGCCGCTTCGATCCGAACTTCCGCGAGGCGCGCGCCCGCATCGCCGCCGGCGCGATCGGCGAGGTGGAGATGGTGTCGATCACCTCGCGCGATCCTGGCCCCCCGCCCGCTGGCCTATATCGCGCGCTCGGGCGGCCTGTTTCGCGACATGACGATCCATGATTTCGACATGGCGGCGTTCCTTCTGGGCGAGGATCCCGATCATCCGTGTTCGCCGCCGCCTCGAACCTCGTCGATCCGGCGATCGGCGCCGCGGGCGACGTCGACAGCGCCTCGCTCGTGCTGACCACCAAGTCCGGGAAGATCGCGCAGATTTCCAATTCGCGGCGGGCGACCTACGGCTACGACCAGCGGATCGAGGTTCACGGATCCAAGGGCCTGGTGTCGGCGGAAAACGTCCGCGAGACCACCGTGGAGGTGGCGGACGCCGGCGGCTATCGCCGCGACCCGCTCCTGAACTTCTTCATGACGCGCTACACGCAGGCCTACGCCAACGAGATCGCGGCCTTCATCGCCGCGGTCGAGGCCGGTCGTCCGATGAGCCCGTCGGGCGAGGACGGCCTCAAGGCGCTGGTCATGGCGGACGCGGCGCTGAAATCGCTGAAGGAAGGCCGCCAGGTCGAGATCGTCTACTGACCGGAACGCAGGCCGGCGGCAGCGACTTGCGCCGCCCTGCCCTCCCGGTTTGAAGGGGTCGATGACGGCCGACGGCGGCGAGTTGGCAAACGCGAGACGACGGGCAGCGAGACCATGGAAAAGACGCTCGACCTGATCTCCATCGGCCGCTCCTCGGTCGACCTCTACGGGCAGCAGATCGGCAGCCGGCTCGAAGACATCGGCAGCTTCGCCAAGTCGGTCGGCGGCTGTCCGGCCAACATCGCCATCGGCACGGCGCGGCTCGGGCTCAAGTCTGCGCTGATCACGCGGGTGGGCGCCGAGCAGATGGGGAACTTCATCCGCGAACAACTCGTGCGCGAGGGCGTCGCCGTCGACGGCGTTCATGTCGACAAGGATCGCCTGTCGGCGCTGGTGCTGCTCGCCGTGCAGAGCGAGGGCGTCTCGCCGACGACCTTCTATCGCGCCGACTGCGCCGACATGGCGCTGGACGAAAGCGACATCGACGAAGCCTTCGTCGCTCAGAGCCCGCGCGATCGTCGTGACCGGAACGCATTTCTCGAAGGCTCGGCCGCCGCCGCCGCGCAGGCGAAAGCGATCGCGCTCGCCAGGAAGCATGGCGGGAAGGTGGTCTTCGACGTCGACTACCGGCCGAACCTCTGGGGGCTCGCCGGCCACGACGCGGGCTTCGAGCGCTACGTGAAGTCGGAGGCGGTGTCGGCGCGCCTGAAGACCGTGCTCCCCGATTGCGACCTGATCGTCGGCACGGAGGAGGAGATCATGGTCGCCGGCGGCGCCGACAGCGTGCTCGACGCGCTGAAAAGCATCCGCGCGATTTCCGGCGCGACCGTCGTGCTCAAACGCGGCGCTCATGGCTGCATCGTCTACGACGGGCCGATCGCCGACGATCTCGAAGCCGGAATCGTCGGCCGGGGATTCCCGATCGAGGTGTTCAACGTGCTCGGGGCCGGCGACGCCTTCATGTCCGGCTTCCTGCGCGGCTGGCTCAAGGGCGAGGATCTCGCGACCTCAGCGACCTGGGCCAACGCCTGCGGAGCGTTCGCGGTGTCGCGTCTCCTCTGCTCGACGGAATATCCGACATGGGCCGAGCTGAAGCATTTCCTCGATCACGGCAGCCGCGAGCGGGCGCTGCGCAAGGACGCCGCGCTGAACCACATCCATTGGGCGACGACGCGGCGTCGCGATTATCCGCGCCTGATGGCGCTCGCGATCGATCATCGCACTCAACTGGAGGATCTGGCGGCGGACGACGCGGCGGTCGCGCGCATTCCCGCTTTCAAGGTGCTGGCGGTCCGCGCCGCGCGCCGCGTCGCCAACGGACGCCCCGGCTTCGGCATGCTGCTCGACGACAAGTATGGGCGCGACGCGCTGTTCGCGGCGGGCGCCGGACAGGACCTTTGGGTGGCGAAGCCGATCGAACTGCCAGGCTCGCGTCCGCTGCAGTTCGAGTTCAGCCAGGACCTCGGCAGCCGGCTGAGTCGAATGGCCGGTGGACCACTGCATCAAGGCGCTGTGCTTCTACCATCCGGACGACGACGCGGCGCTGAAGCGCGAGCAGATCGCGAAGCTCGGCTCCGCCTTCGACGCCGCGCGCAAGGTCGGGCGCGAGATCCTGATCGAGATCATCGCCTCGAAGTCCGGCCCGCGTGTCGGACGACACGGTCGCGCGCGCGCTCGCCGAGCTTTATGACGCCGGCCTCAAGCCCGACTGGTGGAAGCTCGAACCGCAGGCGTCCGTCGCGGCCTGGCGGGCGATCGACGACGTCATCGCCACGCGCGATCCGTACTGCCGCGGCGTCGTGCTGCTCGGCCTCGATGCCCCTATCGAGGCGCTGAAGGAGAGCTTCGCCGCCGCTCGGACTGCCACGACGGGTCCGCGGCTTTGCGGTCGGAAGAACGATTTTCGCTCGACGCCGGCCGAGCGCTGGCTCAACGGCCGGATCGGCGACGAGCAGGCGGTCGACGAGATGGCGGAAAAGTTCGCAACGCTGGTCGATCTCTGGCTGTCTGTTCGAACAGCAGCGGTCGCGACTTGATGGATAGCAGGGCGACAAATCGACGGCCGAAACGGAAGGCGCGTCGGGAGGGAATGACGATGAACGGACAAAACGGTGCGCCTCACGGTTGCGCAGGCGCTGGTGCGGTATCTGACGAAGCAGATGACGGTGATCGACGGCGAGACGCTGCCGATCGTCGCGGGATGCTGGGCGATCTTCGGCCACGGCAACGTCGCCGGCATCGGCGAAGCGCTCTATCAGGCGCGCGACAGCCTTCCGACCTGCCGCGCCCACAACGAGCAGGGCATGGCGCTGGCGGCGACCGCCTACGCCAAGGCGATGTTCCGCCGCCGCTTCATGGCCTGCACCACCTCGATCGGCCCCGGCGCGCTCAACATGGTGACCGCCGCGGCGGTCGCCCACGTCGACCGCCTGCCGCTCCTGCTTCTGCCCGGCGACGTCTTCGCCAACCGCCTGCCGGACCCGGTGCTGCAGCAGATCGAGGACTTTGGCGACGGGACGGTCTCGGCCAACGACTGCTTCAAGCCCCGTGTCGCGCTATTTCGACCGGATCAATCGGCCGGAACAGTTGATCCCGGCCCTGCAGCGCGCGATGAGCGTGCTCACCGATCCGGCCGAATGCGGCCCGGTGACGCTGGCGATGTGCCAGGACGTGCAGACCGAGGCCTACGACTGGCCGGAAAGCCTGTTCGCCGAAAGCGTGTGGACGCCGCGCCGCATCCGCCCGGACGAGAACGAACTTGCGGCGGCCGTCGCGACGATCAAGGCGGCGAAGCGGCCGATGATCATCGCGGGCGGCGGCGTCCTCTATTCCGCGGCCTCGGCCGAACTCACGGCGCTTCGCCGAGACGCACGGGGTTCCGGTCGCCGTCAGCCAGGCCGGCAAGTCGTCGATCGACGAGACCCACCCGCTCGCCCTCGGCGCGTCGGCGTCACCGGGAACCTCGGCGGCCAACGCGCTCGCCGACCGACGCCGATCTCCTGCTCGCGGTCGGAACGCGCCTGCAGGACTTCACGACCGGCTCGTGGGCGCTGTTCAAGTCGGACGCCCTCAAGATCCTCGCGCTCAACGTCGCCCCCTACGACACCGCCAAGCACGAAGCGCAGCCGCTGATCTGCGACGCCAAGGTTGGCCTGACCGAGCTGTCCGAGGCGCTGCGCGGCTGGAAGGCCGATCCGGCGCGTGGCGGAGCGCGCCGCGAAGGAGAAGGCGACCTGGCTCGACGCGGCGGGCACGGGCGCTCGCCTCGACCAACGCCGAGCTGCCTTCGGACGCCCAGGTGATCGGCGCGGTCGCCCGCACGCTCGGCGCCGACAACACCATCGTGGTCAACGCCGCCGGCGGGCTGCCGGGCGAACTGCACAAGCTCTGGGTTCCGACCGCGCCGGGCGGCTATCACATGGAATACGGCTTCTCCTGCATGGGCTACGAGATCGCCGGCGGCATGGGCGTCAAGATGGCCCGGCCCGACAAGGAGGTCGTCGTCATGGTCGGCGACGGCTCCTACATGATGCTGAACTCGGAGATCGCGACCTCGGTCAGCCTGGGCCTAAAGCTCATCGATCGTCGTGCTCGACAATCACGGCTTCGGCTGCATCAACCGCCTGCAGATGGAAACCGGCGGGGCCAACTTCAACAATCTCTGGCAGGACTGCGCCATGGTCGCGCAGCCGGACATCGACTTCGCCAAGCACGCCGAGAGCATGGGCGCGATCGCGCGTCAAGGTCTCGTCGATCGGCGAACTCGAGCCCGCGCTGGAAGCGGCCAAGGCCAACGACAAGACCACGGTCGTGGTGATCGAAACCCATCCGCTGGTCGTCACCGAAGCCGGCGGGCACTGGTGGGACGTCGCGGTTCCGGAAGTCTCGGCGCGCGCGCGAGGTCGGCGCGGCGCGCGAGAAATACGAGATCGCCCGCCGTCATCAGCGGGTGTTCAACTGAGCTCGGGTCGAAGTCGGAGGAGAAGGCGATGTCGGAACTGCGCGTGAGGCCGAAGGGCGCCCGTGGCCTTGTCACCGAGGTGACCCCGGAAAGCGCCGGCTGGGCCTATGTCGGCTTCGCCCTTCACCGGCTCGGCGCCGGCGAGAGCCTCGCCGCCGCAGACGGGCGAGCGCGAGGTCTGTCTGGTGCTGGTCTCGGGCAAGGCGAGGCTTTCGATCGACGGCAAGGATTTTGGCGATAATCGGCGAGCGCATGAGCCCGTTCGAGGGGCCGCCCTGGGCGGCCTATATCCCGGCTGGCGGCCGCTACGCGGTCGAGGCGCTGACGCCGCTCGAACTCGCCGTCTGCTCGGCGCCGGGCGGCGCCGGCCATCCGGCGAAGGTGATCCCGCCGGGCGCGCATCCGCAGATCGTGCGCGGCAAGGGGTCCAACACCCGTCACGTCACCAACATCATGCCCGAGGACGACGGTTCGGCCGACGCGCTGCTCGTGGTCGAGGTGATCACGCCGGGCGGCAACACCTCGTCCTATCCGCCGCACAAGCACGACCGCGACGACCTGCCGAACGAGAGCTACCTCGAGGAGACCTACTACCACCGCTTCAACCCGCCGCAGGGTTACGGCTTCCAGCGCGTCTATACCGACGACCGCTCGCTCGACGAGGCGGTGCTGATCGAGGACGGCGACGTGGTGATGGTGCCGAAGGGCTATCACCCGGTCGCCACCATCCACGGCTACGACAGCTACTACCTCAACGTCATGGCCGGCCCGAAGCGGATCTGGAAGTTCCACAACGAGCCGCAGCACGAGTGGCTGTTCACCGGCGTGGGGTCTCCCGGTCCTGCGGCCAGGACCGGCTGACCCGGGCGTGGAATCAAGTTTTTCAAGGCGTTGCTACGGCCTTTCCCGGCCGGACTCCGCGGCCGATCCGCTTGAGAACCGTAATACATTATAGTATTGTGAAAACAGGCGGACAGATTTCGGAGGGCTCGCGGGCGCAAAGGGCCGATCGTGCCGGGAACCAAAGGCGCAGGACGAAGCTTTTTATCCTGCGGGCTATTGCCTTCGCCCGGCGGGAATCCTCATGAACGATCTTGTCGACGCATATTGCGGCATCGCCGAAGGCGCGGACTTCGATGACCCGAGGCTCGAGGGGCTTCGCGAACTCATGACCGACAAGGATTGCGCGGGCGCCGCCGAACGGCTCAGGGGCGCCGCGGCCGACCTCCATGAGGTGAAGCTCTGGGCCTGGCGCCGCAAACGCCCGTTGCACTGATCCGCCCGGAAGCCGCCGCGCCGCGCTCGACCTCGTTGGGCTGATCGCGCGAGCCGGCGATTCAGGCAGCGGCCTGCGTCAGGATTTTCGAAGTCGAAACGTACCCGGACGGATAGATCACCCGCACCCGCGTAACGTGAGGCGGCCACGCCCTGTCGACCACACGCAAGACCGGCAAGCCGGAGCTTCTGCCGTCGGCCTGAACCTCGCGGATCACGTTGTCCAAACGGTCGAGAAATTGCACCCGGTACCGCATCGCGATCGCCTCACCATGACACCAGCCCCCCGGGCCGTGGAATGGATATGACAGCCTCGAACCCGCCGAAGGAATGCGCCACGCCGCCGCGCGCCAAGCCGCCGCGCCAGCTATAAACATCATGCGCCGCGCCGGCTCGGTGAGACCCCCCTGCTCGCGGTCCGCATTGCCTGCGAGCGATGCGATGGCCGCGACGTCTGAGTGCGCGCTTCAGCGCCGGCGCCGCCCTGCGGCGTGCGAGCGACGGCGAATTTCTCGCGGCCATGGACGCGCGATTCACGGATCTGGCGGGCCTGGCGCTTGTCAACACCAGTCAGGGTGACAGGGACAGGGAAGAATTAGGCCTAGCCTATAGCCAACGAGGACTATCCATTCCTGATCGCACCGAAGGAGGATCCGTCCAATGAACAAAAAAAGAAGTCTAATAAGCTCGGCCCTCGCTCTTGCTCTTGGTCACGCCGCCCATGCAGCCCCGAGCCACCTCAACGACGTCGGCTATTTGGTCGATTACACAATCCCGACGACCGGCGACTACACCATCGACGCATTCGGCGCGCAGGGCGGATCAAATTTTGTCGGCGCCGAGGGCGGCTTGGGCGCGGAAATCGGCGGCCGGTTCTTTCTGAACGCAGGCAACATCCTGGTGATCGCCGTGGGAGGCCAGGGAGAGGGCTTCGATTTTCCCCATGGCGCCGGCGGGGGCGGCGGCAGCTTCGTGTTCGACGCAACGACCGGAGCCTTGCTCGTCGCCGCCGGCGGTGGCGGCGGCGCCGGCATATTCACCCAAGACTCCGGCGGCAGCGGACAGACGACGACGAGCGGGGAAGACGGCAGTGGCGACAACGCCGGCGCCGGAGGCGTGAACGGACTGGGCGGGGGAGGCGGCTTGGCGTTCGGCGTCGTCGGCGGCGGCGGCGGCTTCCTCGGCGCAGGCGGCGGCGCCTTCATCGGCAGCGACAACACCGGCGGCGGCGGCGGTTCCTGGCCTGGCCTTGCGGGGGAGAAATCGGCGGCGGCTTCGGCGGTGGCGGCGGCGTCGGTGCTTTTGCTAGCGGCGGCGGCGGCGGCGGGGGCTACAGCGGGGGCGGCGGCGGCGGCAACCTCAACGGCGGCGACGGCGGCGGCGGCGGTTCGTATCTGTCTAGCCTTGCATCGAACCCCATCCTAATCGCCGGCGTCGAGTTCAGGCGACGGATTGGTGACTATTACCGTTCCCGAGCCCTCCACCTGGGCGATGCTGCTCCTCGGCTGCGCGGGCCTCGGCTTCGCGGGGTATCGCCGGACGACGGTCGCCGCATAGGCCGGTCATCCGGCCAGCGGATCTCGGCGCGCGTGCCTCCCTCAGCTATGATCGGGCTGCCGCGTTCCCATCAGGAAAGAAGCTCGCGCCCAAGGCTTCGCGAGACGGAGGGACGCCCATACGTGTCGAGCACGCGCATCCGGACGCCGTGAGGCGGGCAAGCCCTGTTTACGCTGCGTTGGAACAATACGGTTCTGGCGCTTCTATCGTCGGCTCGCACTTCACGAATGACGTTGTCCGAACGGTCGAGAAATTGCACCCGGTACTGCATCGCGATTGCCTCACCATGACACGAGCCCCCGGGCCGGGAATGGTATGACAGACCCGAACCCGCTGAAGGAATGCGCCAAGCCGCCGCGCGCCAAGCCGCCGCGCCAGCCATAAACAATCATGCGCGGGGTCGGATCGTATTTTCCTCCCCGTCGTCCGGCTCGCCTGCGAGCGGTCCGGCGGCGCCGGCGTGGATCAAATTCGATTTTGCGCAGCTTCGGGGGCGGAGCCAGGAGGAGGGGCATATGTCCAGCAATGGCGCAACTGAGCAGAACGGGGGCAACGTCGTCTACCTCATCACCCCCTAAGTAACCCCTCGGCCATCAACGATGCCGGGCAGGTCGCGGGATGGAAATATGTTGCAGTCCCCGAGCCCTCCACCTGGGCGATGCTGCTCCTCCGCTTCGCAGGCCTCGGCTTCGCGGGGTATCGCCGGACGCCGCGTAGGCCCGCCGCTCCGGGGCGGTCAGTCTCGGAAAGGCTCCGACCGATAGCAGAAACGCCGACGACGAATTGGCCCATCCGTTCCCTGCCTTGGAACGTGTGGCGAGCGGTGACTGCGCGCTTTTCCGATTTCGTCGTCCCCATCGACCTCGAGGCTGTCACAGGGGAGCGGGAGCGTGGCGATGATCGCCGCGAAGGCGGCGCGGCCGATGCCGACGCGCACCCGGCCGGTTCGTGAGATGCAAAAACGGGCCGCTGCCCATTCGCCGCGGCCCGTTCTGTCCTCCCAGACTAGAACTCATGGAGCGCGCTCCCTGCCGGTGTCCCCCGAAGCACTCCTAAAGTGGAGGGCCCCGCTGATCTCCGGCGGCAGCGCTGCCCCTTCTTACGACATCATCTCGCTTGCGCTCACAATAAGGGTTTCTACGTAGATTGCTGGTTTGCTGCCCCTGCGAGACATTATGTCGCAGCATCAAGGAGCGGGCAGCATGGAGTTGCGCACGAGCGCGGTCAGGTCCCGATAGGCCTCGATGAAGGACCGCAACGTCCTGACGGTCGCGCCGTAGCGGTCGAATTCCGCAACGGTCATGCCGTCCTCGTCATAGGCGCGGCGGAAGTCGGCGAACTTCCGAGTGAGGTCGTCGACGATCGCCGGGTCGACCGGATCGTCGATCCGCGATTTGACCTCGACATCCGAGTTGTTGAACTGCACCTGCCACTCGTAGGGGATGGTCAAAATGATGTCGCCGCCGATCAGTTGCGACCAGTGGAGATGGTGGCGGTAGGCCGCCGCGAGCAACCGCGCGCGGTAACCCCGCGCCTTGAAGAGGCCGTAGGCCTTCTTGAACGTCGCGACTCCGGCCCAGTCGAGATGGCCCGGGTCGGTGACGACGCCCTCGCGCGCCGCGATCACCTTCAGCCAGTCGTCCAGCCGCCCGATCATCAGCGTGCAGACCGGCCTCATGGCGCTCACGTCGTGACCTTCCTTGGCGCGCCGATCGAGACCCCGCTCCACCGCCTCCGCGACCGCGATCGCCTGCGGCAGGGTAAAGCTGACGGTCGCGTTGATGTTGACCCCGAGACGCGTGACCTCCTCGATTGCGACGATACCCGCGGCGGTCGCGGGGATCTTGACCTGGATATTCGGCGCGAGTCCGTTGAAATGAACCGCCTGTTCCACCAGACTGGGAGCATTCACGTAATTGACCGGGTTCGTCTGCATCGACAGGCGCCCTTTGAGATGGCGCTCCCGCTCGAACACCGGCATGAGCATCTCGGCCCCGCGCAGTCCCATCTCCTCGATCAGCTTCCAGGCGATCACGTCTTCGGTGGCCGTCGGGTTGTCGTCGATCAGGCGCCGGAGCTTGCCCTTCCAGGCGTCGAACTCCTTCTTGAGCACGGCGAGAACGATGGAGGGGTTGGTGGTCGCGCCGACCGCGCCATTGCCGATCGCGTATTCAAGCTCCCGCGGCGAGCAGGAGTTGTTCCAGACGTCGGTCGGCGAGCCGTGGACGGTCCGATACAGCGGCGATGCGTTTGGGGGCGAAACGGTCACTTCAGCGTCTCCTCGTTGCTCGCGCCGATCCATTCCTGGAGTGCGCAGCCGGCGCGATAGTCGGTATGTATGTTCCAATTCGTAGCACAAACAGATTGATTGGTCCAGACCTATTTCACTGCTGCGCGGCTTGGCTCACAGCGCCTCGCCTTGCCGCTCCGGCGCCGATATGCCACCATCGCCCCAGGCGACGCGGCTTAATCAGCCGTCGAAATAGATCGCCCTTGGGAGGGATGCCGATGCTCAAAACGCTCACGCGCTTGGTGGCGTTGCTGGTTCTTGCGCTCGCTTTGCCGCTGGCGGCTCAGGCCAAGACTTTCTACTGGATCTCGCACGGCTCGCCCGCCGATCCTGTCTGGACCTATTTCCTGGCCGGCGCGAACATGTGGGCCAAGGACACCGGCCAAACCGTCAAGACCTCGTTCCACAACGGCGACGTCGCCTCGCAGCAGGAGGCGATCCGCACGGCCATCGCCGCCAAGGCGGACGGAATCGTCACCACCAGCCCCGATCCGGGCAGCCTCACCGAAGTCGTGAAGGAGGCGCGCGCCGCGGGCATTCCGGTCATCAACTTCAACACGCCCGATTCCAAGGTCGATTTCAACGCCTATGTCGGCGTCGACCTCGCGAGCGTCGGCAGGGGCTGGGCGCAGTATCTCGTCGATCACAAGCTGGTGAAGTCGGGCGACTTCGTCTGGATGCCGGTCGAGGTTCCCGGCGCGAGCTACGGCGTGGTCGAGGAGCAGGCGATCGCCACCGTCTTCAAGCCGCTCAACATCACCTGGGAAGTGACCGACGCAACGCTCGACCAGGCCAACGTGATCTCGCGAATGAGCGACTACCTCACCGCCAACCGCGCCAAGATCAAGGCGATCATCGGCCTCGGTGACCTCGTCACCGGCTCGATCAAGCGCGTCTTCGATCAGGTCGGCGTGAAGCCGGGCGATATCCCGGTGGTCGGCTGGGGTAATTCGCAGGACACGACGAAGGAGGTCCTCGCCGGCTACGTCAACGCCGCCGAGTGGCAGGATCCGCAGGCGACGAGCTATATGGCGCTCTCGTACGCCGACCTCGCCACCAACGGCATTCCGCCCGGCTTCGACATCCACGTCGGCGCGCTTTACACCAAGGACACCGCGGCCGTTTACGACAAGATCCTGTCCGCCAAGTAGGCCGGCGCTGGCCCGCCGCCACCCTGCCCGCGACGCGGGACGCAAGCGGCGGCGGGCCCTCTTTCACCTGGAAAAGCGGGCGCCCGGCCCGTGGGATAGAGGACAGTTGGCTCACGCGACGCCCTCCCCGGACGAGATCGACCTGCCGCGCGCGCAAAAGAACTCGTTGTTGCGCAACGCGATCTCCGCGCCAGAGTTCGGCCCGTTCGTGCTGTTCGTGCTCGAGGTTGCGATCTTTTATGCGATCAATCCCGCGTTCCTGTCCGTCCTCAACATCTCCAACACGCTGACCTTCACGGTCGAGCTCGGGCTCATCGCGCTCGCCATGACGCTTCTGATGACGGCCGGCGAATTCGATCTCTCGGTCGGCTCTCTGTTCGGCTTCGCGCCGGTGCTGATGTGGACGCTTTACAACGCCGGGCTCACGTCGCTGGGCGTCGCCTTCGTCGTCAGCCTCGTCGTCGCCGCGCTGATCGGCCTCGTCAACGGCCTGTTCGTGACCCGGCTCAAGATCCCCTCGTTCCTCGTCACCCTGGGCATGCTGCTGGTGGTTCGCGGCACGGCGCTGTTCGTCACCGACGGCTTCCCGCAGCGCACCTGGAGCGCCGGCGGACAATGGCTGGCGAACATCCTGGTCGGCGATTTCTACATCGGTTCGTTCCGCGTCTACGCCTCGATCTTCTGGTTCGTGGCGGCGGCGATCCTGCTCGGCTACGTGCTGACGCAGTCGAAATACGGCAACTGGATCCAGGCGACCGGCGGCAACCCCGTGGCGGCGCGGGCGCGCGGCGTCGACGTCAACCGGGTCAAGGTGATCCTCTTCGTTCTGACCGCGGTGATGTCGGCGTTTGCTGGCGTCATCAGCTCGATCCGGACCTCGGCCGCCAATCCGAACAGCGGCTCGGGCTACGAACTCGAAGTGATCGCGATGGTCGTGATCGGCGGTACGGCGCTGACGGGCGGGCGCGGAACCATTGTCGGCACCGTGCTCGGCATCCTGATCCTGCGGGTGATGCGCAACGGAATCGTGCTGATCGGCGTGCCGGGCCTCGCCTACAACATCTTCATCGGCGCGATCATCCTGGGCATGATGGCGCTGCATTCCTGGCTCGAACGGCGTCATCAGGCGGGAACCTGAGCAATGGCCGAAGCCCTTGTTCGCATGGAGCGCATCAGCAAGTTCTTCGGCCGGGTGCAGGCGCTCGACGACGTCAATTTTAGCGTCGCCCGCAAGGAGATCGTGGGACTCCTCGGCGACAACGGGGCGGGCAAGTCGACGCTGATCAAGGTGCTGTCGGGCGCCCTGCACGCGACCAGCGGCGACATCTACATGCGCGGCGAGAAGGTGGACATGCGCAGCACCTCCGACGCGATCGCGCTCGGCATCGAGACGATCTACCAGGACTTCGGCGCTGGTGACGCAGCTATCGATCGCGCGCAACCTGTTCCTCGGCCGCGAGCCGATCAAGGGCCCGCGCGTCTTCGCCCGCATGGACACGGAGCTGATGGAGCGCGTCGCCGGCGACCTGCTGAAGCGGGTCGGCATCGGCAAGACGATCCCGGCCTCGACGCCGATCAGTTCGCTCTCCGGCGGCGAGCGTCAGGCCGTGGCGATCGCGCGCGCGATGCACTTCGACAGCGATCTGATCATCCTCGACGAGCCGACCAACAATCTCGGCGTCGCCGAGACGCACGGGGTGCTGCAGTTCGTGCGCAACGCGCGCGACTCCGGTCATTCCTGCATCCTGATCGCCCATAACATCCATCACGTGTTTCAGGTGGTGGACCGTATCGTGGTGATGCGGCGCGGGCGGATCGTCGCCGACGACATCGACCCGAAGACGACCTCCGTGGCGGAGGTCGAGAACGTGATCACCGGCGACATCCCCAGCGTCGCGCACTGAAGGCGAGGGCGCTCACGCGCGACCGTTGAACTCCCTCACCGCGTCGAACATCGCCACGATGTTCTCGAGCGGCGTTCCCGCCTGGACGTTGTGGATGGCGTTGAAGACGAAGCCGCCGCCGTCCGAAAAGATTTCGCAACGCTCGAGAACCTCGGCGCGCACTTCGGCCGGCGTCCCGAACGGCAGGGTCTTCTGGGTGTCGACGCCGCCGCCCCAGAAGACGAGGCGGCCCTTGTACTTCTCCTTCAGCATGCGCGGGTCCATGCCCTTGGCGGAGCACTGGACCGGATTGATGATGTCGATCCCGGCGTCGATCATCGATTCGAAGAACTTCTCCGACGACCCGCACGAGTGCTTGAACACCTTCCAGGTCGTGTTCTTGTGAATCCAGGCGCAGAGCTCCGCATAGTGCGGCTTCCACAGCGCGTCGAAGGTGCGGACCGAGCAGAACGAGGAGGTCTGCGTGCCGAAGTCCGTGCCGCAGAGAAACACCACGTCGATCGCGTCGCCGACGCGGGCGTGGATCTTCACCATGTTCTCGATTCCGACCGCGACCTGGCGTTCGAAAATCTTGTGCACGACCTCCGGGTGGCTCGCCGTCAGCATGTACCATTCGGCGACGTCGCGCACCCCCTTGGGATCGGCGAGATCCGGGCCGGGGACGAAGGCGATATCCCCGAGCGCGGTGTTCACGAGCGAGGCGAACACGGCGTATTCGCCGGTGGCTGATGGCGCGCGCATCCTCCTCGATGCCGTCGAGCTCCGCCTCGGTCAGCGGCGCATATTGCTCGGTGTTGTCGGCGGGGTCGAGATGGTCGAGGTCGATCGGCTTCTGGCGGATGATCGCATCGAAGAAGAAGCCATCCCTTGGCATGTGTCCGCTGGGTCGGGCGCCGAGATCGCCCTTGGGATAGATCAGCGTCCCGCCTTTCTCCGGTTCGACCGTCGTCCGGAAGCCCTCGGGGACCAGCACTTCCAACCCGTTGAAGGCCCACGGCCTCCAACCGCGGTTCTCGAAGCCGAACATGGTGGTGCGTCCCGGCAGCGGCGTCACGTCGATGCCGATCGCGGCCTTGAGGTCGTCTTCGATCAGGCCCAGCATCTGAAAGGGTTCGTGGACTTTCACCAGCCGCTTTTCGAGCCCGTAATGATCCCGGAGCTGCGCCACGCAGCTCACATGCATGCCGGTGACGGTCGAGCCGCCGAAGTCCATCGGGACGCGGTCGGGCGTGCGGTGGTTGATCGCGTCCAGCACCCGCTTGCGCTTCGGCCCGATTGTCTTCCCGGCGCTCATCTCGCCTGCTCCTAATTCGAAAGCCCGACTTGCCTGCGGGCGAGCGCCACGGCGTCAGTCGCCGTCGCGCCATAACCATCGGCGCCGATATCCTTTGCGTAGCTCTCGCTGACGGGCGCGCCGCCCACCAGAATCTTGACGTCGCGCCTGAGCCCCGCCGCCTTGATCGCATCGATCGTCGTCTTCATCGCGGTCATGGTTGTGGTCAGAAGCGCCGACAGGCAGACGATCTGGGGATGGTGTTCACGGATCGCCTCGACGAATTTCTCGGGCCAAACGTCCGCGCCGAGGTCAACGACCCTGAAGCTCGCGCCCTCCAGCATGGAGACGACGAGATTCTTGCCGATGTCGTGGAGGTCGCCCTTCACGGTCCCCGCGACGATCACGCCGGCGGGCTCGGCGCCCGCAGCCGCGAGCAGAGGTCGCAGAGGCTCCATCGCCGCTTTCATCGCGCGTCCGGCAAGGAGCAGCTCGGGAACGAAAAACTCTTCTTCCTGAAAGAGCTTGCCGACCTCGTCCATCGCCGGGATCATCGTCTCGGCAATAAGCGTCACGGGATCGGCGCCGGCCTTGAGTTCCTCCTGGACCAGGGACTTCCGCAAGCGGCGCCTGCCCGTCCAAGATCGCGTCGAACAGTTTTTGCGAGAACGCCATCATCTCCCCCTCATTGCCTCGACGTCAGTCCTGTCGGACCGCCATCGACCGCCCGGCTTCCACCGGGCCACAGCTCAGCGCCAGATCAAGTCTCCGGCATGTTCTCACGGAAGATCACCTGCAATCGGGGGGGATGATACTCGTACGGTAGATTTCTGATGCTGTGGGTCAGGATATCCAGGGCTTCTCGCGCTTCAACCCGCGGATTCTGGTCGATGACGGCGTCAAGCGTCCCGTCAAGAAGGCGCGCCCTGTTGTTCGGGGTGAGATCGTGGGCGATGTAAACCGGTCGGCTTCTCAAAGAAACGGCGTCGAGCGCCCGCCCGATGCCTTCGTTGCCTCCGCCGATGTTGTAGATACCGGCCAGGTCCCGATGCCGCTCGAGGAGTTGCGCCGCCTCCGAGAACGCCGTCTCCGCGTCATCGTGGACTTCCCGCAGCTCGACAACTTCAAGATTGGGAAATTCCTCCCTGACGATATGCCGGAAGCCCATTTCCCGCTCCTCGTGCCCGCGATACGACAGCGACCCGGCAAAGAGCGCCACTTTGCCTCGGTTGGATGCGCGGAGAAAGCGTCCGAGGAGATAGCCGGCAAGCCGGCCCGCCGCGCGATTGTCGATTCCGACATAGGCGACGCGCGGCACGTGCAGGATGTCGGAGGCCAGGGTGACGACCTTGACCCCCGCCTCGGAGAGCTCTCGGATCGCTTCGCGAACCGTTGGATGATCGAGGGCGATGATCCCGACGCCGTGCGCGCTGTCCGGGATCTTCGCAAGGGCCAGCGCGAGCCGATCCGGATTGAACCCTTCGATCGCCGTGACCCGCACTTCGACCTCCTCGCGCAACGCCGCCTGGGCCTCGAGCTGCCCATGAAGCGCGCGAATGAACATGTTCGAGCCTTCCGGCAGAATGAACTCGAGCCGAACCGGCGCAAGGCCGCCGCTCGGGTTCGCGAACGCCGAGGTCTCGGACGTGTATCCAAGCCTTTGCGCCGTGTTGACGACTATCTCTCGCGTCCGCCTGCGAACCCCGGATCGGTTGTTGAGCGCCCGCTCCACCGTCGCCGTCGAAAACCCCGTCTCGCGCGCGACGTCGCTCAAGGTCAACCGCGCGCCCTTGAATTGTTCACGGGAAGGACGAGCGGATGCTGCGCCGGAATTGTCGCCTCGTTTCGACGTCGAACGCGCCGCCTCACTCGTCATGGTCTCGCCCCTCGGCCCTGGCGACCGGCGCCCTCGGAAACATCACTCGCGCGCCCCCGAAGACGATACGCGCGGCGCCGGGCGATATGGCCGGGCGGTTGGCGGCAACGCCCGCTGGACGAAATAGTCCTCGTCGCGCAACTGGCGAATGAAAGCCGGAATCATTTCGCGGTAGGCGTCCCATATCGAGAGGTTCGCAGGCGGACAGTCGTCCTTTACCAGCTCATGCAAGCGCGGCAGCGCATGGAAAGGAACGAGCGGAAACATGTGGTGCTCGATATGGTAATTCATGTTCCAGTAGAGGAACCGGCTGATCGGATTCATGTAAACTGTCCGGCTGTTCAGCCGGAAGTCGACGACGTTGTCGGCGAGCCCGCCGTGCTGAGTGAGCCCGACCAGCACCATGTGCCAGGCGCCGTAGAGGCGAGGCAGGCCGATCACCATGAGCGGCAGCACCGACCCGCTCGCGACCGCCGCCACGAGCGTCGCGGCGTAGATCGCGACATGCGCGCGCGCCACTGCGATGGCCCTGCCCTGCTCCAACGCCGGAATGAAGCTCTTCTCGTCGTCCGACAGGATTCCCGCCGCGTTGCGCACCAGCGTCGAGAGCGACCGCCACGCGTCGACGAGGCCGACAAAGTTGAGAACGACGCGCGCGAGGTCCGGCGGACGCATCACCGCGATCTCGGCGTCACGTCCGACGATGATGGTGTCGGTGTGATGCCGGGTGTGGCTCCAGCGCCAGGTCACCGAGTTGCGCATCAGCATGAAGCTCGCAATCTCGTAAACGACGTCGTTCATCCACACGGTCTTGAAGGCGGTGCGATGCCCGCACTCATGCCAGCGCGAGTTGCTCGCCGAGCCGTAGAGCGTCCCGTAGACGAAGAAGAACGGGATGCACTGCCAGCTTGGCCAAAACCAGACGCCGCCGGCGACAGCGAGCGCCATGACGCCGAGCCAGATGACGGTGTCACGGATCGCCGGACTGTCCGAGCGCTTCATCAGCGCCTTCATCGCCTCGCGCGGAACGGGCGTCCGATACCAATCGGCTGACGCCAATCCGCTGTCGAGCGCCAGCCGCGTGCTCTCGCCAACGAGGCTGTAGTCTCGCTTCGGAAATCTACGCGAAAGGGATTCTGCCGCCGTCATGCGCTCCGCCGCTGAACGAGTTCGACCCCGCGCGCCTCGCGAGCCGAAGCCTCACAGCCGCTTAGGGTTCGGTCGGAGTGGAAACGCGGCGCGCCGGAACGGATCGCAAGCCGCAGACGTCCGCGCGTTCTCTAGTGCCTACCTTGCATCAATATCGACGAAAGTCAACGTCATTTTTGATCATATCGCATCAAAACAAATCTTCAGGCTTCGGCTTGGGGAACTTTTCGCCCGCTTTTGATGCCGCCGGCATTGTTCTGTGATCAAAAATGAGCAATCATGGCGGCCCAGAAATGAACCGCGAACATCCGCTCAAAAGGCAGGGGACGCGCTGTTGGAGAAGGCGGATTCCAATCCTGCAGTCGCTTACGGGCGGGCCGAGGCCTGCGCGAACACGACTCCGGAAAGCTCACCGAGCCTGGCCGCCTCGCCTCCGGCGACGCCATGACCTCGGAGCCGGTCGCCTGGGAATGTGTTTTGCCCCAGGAATTCGAGCGCCGCCTCGCAGCGCGGCCGATCGTCTATCTTTCCGCTGGGATTGTGCGAACCCCACGGCCATGTCGCGCCGTTCGGCCTCGACACCATCAAGGCCCGCTATCTTTGCGACGAGGCCGCGCGCCGCTTCGGCGGCGTCGTCGCCCCGACCATGGCCTATCATGTCCACGAGACCGGCTATCACGCGCCATGGCTTCGTGAGGTCATGGGCGACGTCAACTCGCGGCTCGCGGCGCTGCCGCCGCACGTCGTCCTCGAGGCTTTCCTGTACCAGCTGCGCGCCTTCAGGAACGCAGGCTTCGCGGCGGCGGTGGCCGTGTCGGGACGCCACGGCGGCAACCAGGAGGACTTGCGAACCGTCGCGCGCGCTTTTCGTCGGCCTACCCGTTCGAAGTCTTCGCCTGCAGCGACCCCGAACTCGTCAAGGACCGCTATCGCGGCGATCATGCGGGCTTCTACGAGATCTCGCAATTGCTGGCGATCGATCCCGATCTGGTCGAACTCAGCCGCGTCGGCAGAGCCGCCAGCGATCGGGGACGGTTCGCCCAGAACCCCGACGCCGGCACGGCCACCGCGGCCCACGGGCGACACATCCTCGATCTCGCGCTCGAACGCATCGGCGAGGTCGTGGCCAGCTTCACCCTCGCCGCCCGCGATTCGGCGCTGATCCCGATGGAGGCGATGGCCCCGATTTGGGCGGAGATCGAGGCCGGGCGCTCGACATGGCGGACGCTCAATCTGTGACTGGCGACAATCCGGGGCGTGACGCCCGCAACTGAGAATGGACCGCATCTTGGACAGCACGACTTTTCCTCGCACGGATCGTCAGGTCAGCCGGCTCGGCTTCGGGGCCATGGGATTTGCGGGCTGGTTTGGCGACCAACCCGAGGCCGAGCACATTCGTGCGCTGCATTACGCCCTCGATCAGGGCGTCAACTTCGTCGATACGGCGCGGGCCTATGGGGAATCCGAGGCGATCCTCGGACGCGCGCTCAAGCAATGGTCGGGGCAGCCGCCCTTTGTCGCGACCAAGGTCGAAGGCCTCGCGGGCGGCCCGCAATGGAGCACCGCCGTCCCGGTCGAGCGCTCGCTGCCGAAGGGGCAGGTCACGGCCAGTTGCGACGCCTCGCTTCGCGCCCTTGGGCTCGACGCGATCGACTGCCTGCAGCTCCACGCCTACTGGCCGACATGGGGCGTTGAAGGCTATTGGCTCGACGAGCTCAGGGCCTGAAGGAAACGGGCAAGGTGCGCGCCATCGGCATCTCCGTTCCCGATCACCGCTCCGACATGGTGCTGCCGATCGTGATCAGCGGCGCCATCGATTCCGTCCAGACGGTGATCAACATCTTCGATCCGATCGCGCTCGAAAATCTCGTGCCGCTTTGTCAGAAGCACAATGTCGCGGTGATCGCGCGCTGCATTCTGGACGAGGGCGGCCTCACCGGATTCCTGACGCCCGACACGACCTTCCCGCCGGGGGACTTCCGGCACGGCTATTTCGACGACACCGTTCCTCGCGCATCCTACATCGCAAAGGTCGAGGCGCTGCGCCGATACGTTCCGGCCCATGCCAGCGGTCTCGCCGCCCTGGCGATCAAGTTCGCGCTCTGGCATCCGGGCGTCACGACGGCCATCACCTCGATGCACGAGCAGCGCTACGCGGCGATGAACATCGCCGCGAGCGCGGAGCCCCGGCTGCCGCAGCCGATCTATAAGGCGCTGATGTTCCAGCACCGCTTCATCAAGGCGTTCATGGATGTGCGCAACTTTGCCGACCTCGATGCGATTCCCGATCAGCCCGTCCCGCTGGCTTGATGGTTTTGCGCCCGCGGCGCTTTCGGAGCGGCGGCGTCTCGCCGCCCCATGGGCGATCAACTTCCGCGGCCTGTGGGTGCGCGAGACGCGCACTCTCCGCCAGTTCGAGATCGAAACGGAGGTCAGATGAGTGAGACCTGGATCGACGCCGGCCCCGCGGATCGGATTTCGCGCGAGGATGTCGGGCGCTTCGAGCACGACGGAAAGCTTTATGCGCTTTACCGCACCGAAGACGATCGCTATTTCGCCACCGACGGTCTGTGCACCCATGAGCAGGTCGACCTGTCCGACGGATTCGTCTCGGGCACGATCATCGAGTGTCCGATGCACAACGGACGCTTCGACTTCACCACCGGCGAAGCCAAGGGGGCCCCGGTCTGCGTCAATCTGGCGACCTATCCGGTCGCGATCGACAATGGACGCATCCGTCTCAGATTGACATAGGGGCGCCGCGTTGGGAGGAACAACCAATGCGTAAGCACGGCATCGTCGGCATCAGTTTCGATCACATGCACATCGGCGACCTCCTGCGCGAGGCGCATGACCATCCGAATGCGGAAATCGTCGGCATCTGCGATCCGGATCCCGCGCGAATGGCCGACGCAATCCGCGTCGCGGTCGAGCGCCCGCTCGATCCGGCGATCTGCAGGACCGCCCAGCGCACCGTGGACGCCGCGCCGCTCTTGCGGCGAACGCTGCCGTTGCCGTCGTGAGCGCGACGAAAGCCGAAGCATCGGCGGACGATTACGCGCTGAAGGTCAAGGCGCCCCGGAGGCGCCCGCGCCGGAACTGCCGTATCGTCCGCCGATGCCAAAAGACCGCTCGATCGGCATCGCCCTTGTCGGCGCCGGGGGGATCAGCGCAGTCCACCTCGACGCCTATCGCGCCCATGGACTGAACGTCGTTTCGATCTGCTCGCGCACTCTGGAGCACGCGCAAAACCGCCGTGACGCTTTCTTTCCCGAAGCCCGCGCCACCGACCGTTTCGAGGACGTGCTCGGCGATCCCCGGATCGCGGTCCTCGACATCACCACCCATCCCGACGTGCGGGTCGACCTGATGCGGCGCGCGTTCGCCGCCGGCAAGCATGTCCTGTCGCAAAAGCCGTTCGTGGAGGACCTCGCGACCGGCGAGGCGCTGGCGGCGGAGGCCGAGCGGCGGGGGGTTAAGCTGGCGGTCAACCAGAACGGCCGCTGGGCGCCGCACCTGGCCTACCTTCGCGAAGCCGTCGCCGCCGGGTTGATCGGCGAGGTCATCGGCGCGCATGTCGCCATGCGCTGGAATCACGGCTGGATCGCCGGGACCGCCTTCGAGGCGGTCGACGACCTCGTGCTTTGGGATTTCGGCATCCACTGGTTCGATTTCCTGGCGAGCGTGCTCGGCGGGCGCGCGCTTCAGGTCCGCGCGACCGCCGCCCGCGCCGCCTCGCAGACGGTGCGCCCGCCGCTGCTTGCCGAGGCGCTGGTGAGCTTCGAGGGCGGTCAGGCCTCGCTGATCTTCGACGGCGCGACCCGTTATGGCGCGAGCGACGCGACCGCGATCGTGGGAACGCGGGGAACGATAGCGAGCCGGGGTCCCGACCTCGGCCTCCAGTCGGTCGAACTCCATACCGAAGCCGGCGTCGCGCGCCCCGAGTTGAAGGGGACCTGGTTCAACGACGGCTTCGCAGGAACGATGGGCGAGCTTCTCAGCGCGATCGAAGACGGCCGCGAACCGCAAAATTCCGCCCGCGGCAATCTCTATTCGCTCAGGCTTTGCCTGGCCGCTGTCCGGTCGAGCCGGACCAGAGAGACGGTCCGAGTGGAACCGCGAGCAATGACGCTCTGAGATCATTGTCCCTCTTGTATGGAGCGCGTAGGAGATCGACGTTCCACGACAACAATCGCCAGCCCTTCGTCCGACCGAACGGCTCGATCGCGACACTATGGGGAGGTGCGTTTAGACTGGCGCCGTGATGTGGCGGGCGCCGTTTTCCTCGTGGTGCTGCAAAGCATTTGACCACGTTGAGCATCCCGCCGTTCGGCCGCCAGATCGGCGCCGTCCTGCTGGTGCTGAGGATGTTCTACGGACGTCACCGGCGCCTCCGCGATTAGGCGCGGCTGGCAGCGTCCGCGCCTCAAACCGTCGGAAGGATTATGAGATAGGGGGATTAGGGGGTGGTGGAGCCAGACGGAATCGAACCGACGACCTCTTCAATGCCATTGAAGCGCTCTCCCAACTGAGCTATGGCCCCATTTTCCATTTTTCGCGCGATGGCGTCTTCGTTTGGGGCGAAGCGCCGGATGTCTCGCGAGGGCGGCGGTATAACCGCAAAGCTTCGTCCGCCACAAGGCCTAACGCGAAAAAAAGCGGCCCTTGTCGGGAAACCGTCGCCTTGAACCCGCGCGGGGCCCAGGGCGACGTTAGGGTCAGCCCTCCTCGTCCGGCGCGATGTCGCCGTCGATCAGATTGGTGACGTCGTCCTCGTCCTCTTCCTCCTCCTCGAGGAAGGTGTCGTCCTCGACGTCGGCGGCGTCGTCCTCGACGTCGATGTCCTCGACGACCGTCTCGGCCGCCTTCTCCTCGCCGGCTTCGACCTCGTCGAGCGACACCACGTCGACGCCCGCCGGCGCGACCATCTCCGTATCCTCTTCGTCCTCCTTCGAGGCGACGCGGGCGCGCAGCGCCGCACCCTGGAAGACCGTGCCGCACTTCGGGCAGACGATCGGATCCTTGTTGAGATCGAAGAATTTGGCGCCGCACGCCTGACATTGGCGTTTGGCGCCGAGCTCGGGTTTTGCCACTGCGGTCGTTTCCCTGTCGTTTTCAAGGGCGGTTTTCGGAAGCGCCCCGGTTAGACAGGTCGATCAACCCTGTCAATGCGTTTTCCGCCGCCCTCGACGGGGGTTCGGCGCCGATGCTACGAGCGGCCGCTCTTCGCGTCATGAACCGGGTCCCCGCGTGTCCGCTCCCTCGTCCCACGCCGCAGAGCGGCTCCGCTCAGCGCCGCGCCCTGCGCGCGCGCTCCGAGGCCGATTCCGGCCGCCGGGCGACAAGTCGATTTCGCATCGCGCCTTTCTGTTCGGCCTGCTCGCCTGCGGCGAGACCCTGGTCGAGGGCCTGCTCGAGGGCGACGACGTGCTGCGCACCGGCGCAGGCCTGCGAGGCCCTCGGCGCGACGGTCGAGCGGCTGGCGGCGGGGCGCTGGCGCATCCGCGGGCCGGGCCTCGGGGCGCTCGTTCCGCCACGCGACACGCTCGACTTCGGCAACGCCGGCACCGGCTCGCGGCTGATGATGGGCGTCGTCGGCGGACACGGGATCACGGCGACCTTCGACGGCGACGCCTCGCTGCGCAAGCGGCCGATGAACCGCATCCTCGATCCCCTGAAGCTGATGGGCGCCGAGGTTCTGGCCGCAGGCCGAGGGCGGCCGCTGCCCGATCACGCTCAAGGGCGCGCGCGACCCGGCCCCGATCCTCTACCGCACGCCGGTCGCCTCGGCGCAGATCAAGTCGGCCGTGCTGCTCGCCGGCCTCAACGCGCGCGGGGTGACGACCGTGATCGAGGCCGAGGCCTCGCGCGACCATACCGAGAAGATGCTCGCCCATTTCGGGGCCGAGGTGACGGTGACGCCGGAGGGCGAGGGCCGCCGCATCGACCTCGTCGGCCGCCCGGATCTCCGGGCCCGTCCGGTCGTCGTGCCGGCCGACCCGTCGTCGGCGGCGTTCCCGATCGTGGCGGCGCTGATCGTCCCCGGTTCGGACATCGTGGTCGAGGGCGTGATGACGAACCCGCTGCGCTCGGGGCTGCTCGACGACGCTGATCGAAATGGGGGCCGACATCGCCCTCCTCGACAGGCGCGTCGAGGGCGGCGAGGAGGTCGCCGACCTGCGCGTGCGGGCGAGCGCGCTGAAGCGGCGTCGACGTGCCCGCCGCCCGCGCGCCCTCGATGATCGACGAATATCCGATCCTTGCGGTCGCGGCGGCCTTCGCTTCCGGGACGACGCGGATGCGCGGCCTGCACGAGCTCCGGGTCAAGGAGAGCGACCGGCTCGCCGCGGTCGCCGCCGGCCTCGCCGCGGCCGGCGTCGCGCATGCGAATCGAAGGCGACGATCTCATCGTCGAGGGCGGCGGCGCCCCGAAGGGCGGCGGCCTCGTCGCGACCCACATGGACCACCGCATCGCCATGAGCTTCCTCGTCATGGGGCTCGCGAGCCGCGAACCGATGACGGTCGACGACACGGCGATGATCGCCACCAGCTTCCCGACCTTCCGCCCGGCGATGGAGCGGCTCGGCGCGACGTTCGCGTAGGCGTTCCTGCCCCCTCGATCAACCCGGTAAGAGCAACGCGCCCCGGTTGATTTGCGCGCGCTCTTGAGGGACAGTCGGCGGCGCCACAATGCGAACACGTCCGCTGGAAAAAAAGCTGGCCCAGGCAAACGACGCGGCGACCATCGTCTGCGCCGCAGCGAAACCGGCGGGCCGTCAGGCCTGACCCAGCGGGAGGAAACCGAAATGAATCTCAGCCGAAGTCTTGTCTCTGTCTTCGCCGCGCTCCTGGCGCTGGCGCCATTGGCGGCGCAGGCCGCCGAAAAAGTCGTGATCGGCGACATCGACGACATGTCCGGCCCCTACGCGGACGTGAACGGCCCGAGGGCGGTCGAGGGCATCAAGATGGCGATCGCCGATTTCGGCGGCAGCGCGCTCGGCCAGCCGATCGAGTTTCTGACCGCGGACCATCAGAACAAGCCCGACATCGGCGCGAGCAAGTTCCGCGAATGGGCCGACACGAAAGGGCTCACGATGCTGCTCGGCGGCTCCAACACCGGCGTGAGCCTCGCGATGGCGCCGATCGCCAAGGACAAGGAAGATGCCGTTTTTCGCGATCGGCGCCGCGGGCGCTTCGCTGACCGGCAAGGACTGCAACGCCTACATGATCCACTACGGCTACGACACCAACGCGCTCGCCAACGGCACGGCCAAGACCATGCTCGATCAGGGCGGCAAGACCTGGTTCTTTCTCACCGCGGATTACGCGTTCGGCACGCAGCTCCAGGCGGCGGCGACCAAGGTCGTCGAGGCCGGCGGCGGCAAGGTCCTCGGCTCGGTCAGAGCGCCGCTCGGCACCTCGGACTTCTCCTCCTACCTGTTGCAGGCGCAAAGCTCGGGGGCGCAGGTGATCGGCCTCGCCAACGCCGGCGCCGACTTCAGCAATTCCCTTAAGGCCGCGCATGAATTCGGCCTCACCAACACGATGAAGCCTGCGGCGCTGCTCGCCTTCATCACCGACATCCACGCGGTCGGGCTCGAGACGGCGCAGGGGCTCTACCTCACCGCCGGCTGGTACTGGGACCTCAACGACAAGAGCCGCGCTTTCGGCAAGCGCTTCTTCGACAAGACCGGCGCCATGCCGACCTACAATCAGGCCGCCTATTACTCCGCGACGCTGACCTACCTCAACGCGGTCAAGGCGGTCGGCACGACCGACCCGGACAAGGTGATGGACCGAGCTCCACAAGACCAAGGTCGACGACATGTACACGAGCGACGGCGTCATCCGGCCCGACGGGCTGCTGGAGCACTCGATGTATGTGATGCAGGTCAAGACGCCCGCGGAATCGAAGGCGCCGTGGGACTATTACAAGCTCGTGAAGACGATGTCGGGCGCCGAGGCCTATGGGCCGCTTGCCGACTCCGACCTGCCCGCTGGTGAAGAAATAGCGCCGACGGCCTAAAGGGCGGCGCGCCGGCTATCGGCGTCGCCGCCCCATGCGTCTCAGCCTCCGTCGAGGCGAGACGCGCGCGGAACCTTTCAGGGCGTTCGCGTCTTTACGGTTGGGCTGGGCCTCGCCGCGAACAAAAAGGGACTTCCCTATGACCAACAAGCCCGATCCCAAAGACGCCAAGAAGGACGGCAAAGAGTCCTCGGCCATTGTCCATCCGGGGATGATGGGCGACGGCACGGAAGAGCAAAACCTCGGAGAGCGCGGCGACCCGGCGAAGCGCATCAAGGAAGACGAGGTGGACGCCGCTTTCAGTCAGCCCGTCCCGAAGAAAAAACCGTGACCCTACGCCGGTTTGCTCGACGAACAGCGGGCGCGAATAACGCGTTTCGCCGCGTCTGGTCGAGCTACAACTTGTTCGGATTCCCCGGGCGGATTTGCGCCCCGTATCGCTCGCCGTCCTTTATCCACTCGAAGTGAGAGCCGCTGATGTCGACGCTCGCGCCAATCCCAGGCGCTGGCGGAGTGATCTTCAAGGAAGTAGCGGGTGCAAATCTCCGGGGCGGCGATGCGCCACTCGCCGACGTATGGCCCTTCGGGATCTTCGCCGTGAATCGTTCCCGTCGGCTTGGAAATGCTTCTGCCTTTTCTGGTGGCGCGCAGTAACCGCATGAGTGAGCGCCGCGTCTCCCTCGATCGAGGCCCAGGTCGACTTCATCGTCGCTTCCAAAGCGAGCGTCTCTCTCTGGGATCAGCAGAAGCCTCGAACAATTGGATCCAGCCCTCAACACGTCTTCAAAGCGGCTTTTTGCGGAGCTTGTCGCCGCCGCATCCCTCTATGATCGCATTGAGATGTTGGAGGAGCCGGTCCAGTTCACCTTGGACCACTATGAAATTTCCAACACACGCTTGATCCAGACGAACCTCGCCCGTGAGGAGCGCATCAATTCGATTCTCGGATACGGGCTGATTACCTTGCTGCTTGTCCTGCAGATCTACATTATGACAAGAGGTGTGTGATGTTCGCCCGGACGCGCATCAAAATCCTATTGAAACAACTGATTGCAACATTCGAGATTGATTTGTGTCAACCGGACAGGAAAAGACCCCTCGCTTCAGCAAAATGAGGCGACAGCAGCGCTTGTGCGATCGACCCGCGTAAATAAAAATTATCACGCCTGATGAAGGGTGACGCCATGCAGGCTCGCCGAGCCAAGAAAAGCGCGGCGACGCCAGAGGGCAGCCGCCGCGTCAACGGCCGGTGAAGCGCGGCTTCCGTTTCTCGACAAAGGCGGCAGCGCCTTCGCGCAGGTCTTCGGTGGCGAAGGCCGTCGACTGCGCGCTCGCCTCGGCGTCCAGCGCCTCCGCGAGCTCGCGGCTCCACGCCGCCTCGAGTTGCGCCTTGATCAGGCGTATCGCCACCGGAGGCCCTTCAGCGAGACGTTCGGCGAGCGCAAAGGCCTCGCCCATCAGCGCGTCGTCGTCGACGACCTTCCAGACGAGGCCCCATTCGGCCGCGGCTCTCGGCGGCCAGCGGCTCGCCCGAGCAGGCCAGCGCACGCGTGCGCGGCGCGCCGATCGCCCGCTGAAGGAAGGCGGTCGTCCCGCCGTCGAGCGCGGCGCCGAGCTTGACGAAGCTCAGCACGAACTTCGCCGAGCGGGCCGCCAACACGACGTCGCCCATCAGCGCAAGGCCGACGCCCGCGCCGGCCGCGGGGCCGTTGACCGCGACCACCACCGGCAGGCGCGACGCGCGCACGCTCTCGATCAGCGGATTGATCGAGGCGCGCATCCAGTCGCCGACTTCCCCGCCCGCCTCGAAGGTCGCCGTTCCGAGTTGCGCCCCGCCGCAAAAACCCTTGCCGGCGCCGGTGAGCAGAACCGCGCGCACCTCGGGGTCCGCCTCGGCCGCCGCGAAGGCGGCGGTCGAGATCGGCGAGCATCGAGCCGCTGAGCGCGTTGTATTTGTCGGGATTGTCGAGCGTCAGGACCGCGATCGCGCCGCGCCGCTCATATGTCGTCATCGTCATCGCCGCGTTCCTCCCTCCCGTGTCGCGCGCTCACAGCGTGCGGGCGATCAGCACCTTCATGATCTCGTTGGCGCCGCCGTAGATGCGCTGGACGCGGCTGTCGCGGAACATGCGCGCGATCGGATATTCGTTCATGTAGCCGTAGCCGCCGAACAGCTGCAGGCATGTGTCGACGATCTTGTTCTCGAGTTCGGACACCCAGTATTTCGCCATCGACGCCGTCGCGGCGTCGAGCTTGCCCTCGAGATGCAGGCCGATCAGCCGGTCGATGAAGACGCGCGCGACCGTCGCCTCGGTCTTGCACTCGGCGAGCTTGAACTGGGTGTTCTGGAAGTCGATCAGCCGCTGGCCGAAGGCCTTGCGCTCCTTGACGTAGGCGATCGTGTCGTCGAGCGCCCGCTCGATCACCGCCACGCCGCCGATCCCGATCGTCAGGCGCTCCTGCGGCAATTGCTGCATCAGCTGGACGAAGCCCAGGCCCTCCTCGCGCGCCGAGCAGGTTCGCGGTCGGGCACGCGGACGTCGTCGAAGAACAGCTCCGAGGTGTCCTGCGCCTCCATGCCGATCTTGTCGAGATTGCGCCCGCGCTGGAAGCCCGCGGCGTCGGCCGTCTCGACCACGATCAGCGAGGTGCCCTTGGCGCCCTTGGCCGGATCGGTCTTGGCGACGACGATGACGAGGTCGGCGAGTTGGCCGTTGCTGATGAAGGTCTTCTGGCCGTTGATGACATACTGATTGCCGTCGAGCCGGGCGGTGGTCTTGACGCCCTGCAGGTCCGAGCCGGCGCCGGGCTCGGTCATGGCGATGGCGCCGATGCATTCGCCCGAGGCCATCTTCGGCAGCCAGCGCCTCTTCTGCTCCTCCGAGCCGTAATGGAGGATGTAGGGCGCGACGATCGCGTTGTGCAGCGCGGCCGCGAAGCCGCTGACCTGCTTGCGCGCGATCGCCTCCATCAGCACGACCTCGTGGCGGAAGTCGCCGCCAGGACCGCCGTATGCTTCCGGAACGGCGAGACACAGCAGGCCCGCTTCGCCGGCCTCGCGCCAGAACGCCCGCTCGACGATTCCCTCTCGCCGCCAGGATTCGACGCGCTCGGGCGGCGCGTGCTCGTCGAAGAATTTGCCGACCGACGTCTCGAAGATGACGATGTCGTCGTCCTTCAGGAAATCGGCTCGGTCGATATCGAGCGCCGTCATGCCTGCTCCTCCCAATGCGCATCCGCCGACTTCGGCGTCGCAGTGTTCAAACGGGTCAGGCCGCCGCCAGCCCTTCGGTCAGCTGCACCGCGAATTCGTCAGCGACGGCGTCAGCCGAAAGCGCTCCGCCCGGTCTATACCAGTCGGCGATCCCGTTGAGGGCGCCCGCGACCGCGAAGGCGGCGAGCCTTGCGTCGCAGGGCCTGATCGAACCGTCCTCGACGCCGCGCTCGATCTCGCTGCGAAACGCCCGATCGTAGCGCCGCTTCGAGCGCCGAACGGCCGCGCGCGCCTCATCGCCCAGCTCCCGGTCGTCGAGCCTCGCGAAGCACATGCCGAAGTCCGTCGTCATCGACCACGCGTAGGCGCGGATCAGCGACTTGAGTTTTTCCAGCCCGTCGCCGCTCGCGCGCTCGATGCGGCCGAAGTTCTCCTCGTAATGCTCGTCGCCCAGACGAAAGAGCTCGATACAGAATCTCCTCCTTGCTGCGGAAATAATTGTAGAGCGCGGGCTTGGTGATGTTGAGCCGTTCCGCGATCCGTGGCGAGCGGGGTGCGGTGGTAGCCCTCCTCGAGAAACAGCCGCACCGCCATGCGCAGCACCGCCTCGCGCTTCTCGTCGCGCAGGCGCCTGCGGTCCTCGAACGGCGTCCAGGGCGGATCGTCGACGATCGGTTTCCGCGTCACCCATGCGCAGCCTGCGGCCTTCTTGACAGGCCTCTCTTGCACGATATATGACCCGACGGGTAAGTTAATGTCCAGCCGGTAATCGAGGGAGGAGACGATGGCGTCCAGGGTGATCGTCGCTGGCGTCGGCATGATCCCCTTCGCCAAGCCCGGCGCGAGCGCGCCCTATCACGAGATGGGCGCCGAGGCGGCGACGTCGCGCCCTCGCCGACGCCGGGATCGCCTACGACGCCGTCGAGCAGGCCTATGTCGGCTATGTCTACGGCGACTCGACCTCCGGGCAGCGGGCGCTCTATCGGCTGGGCATGACCGGCGTTCCGATCGTCAACGTCAACAACAATTGCTCGACCGGCTCGACCGCGCTCTTCCTCGCCCGCCAGGCGGTCGCCTCCGGCGCGGCCGACTGCGTGCTGGCGCTCGGCTTCGAGCAGATGAAGCCCGGCGCGCTCGGCTCGGTCTACACCGACCGTCCCGAGCGCCTTCGAGGACTTCGACGCGCTCGCCGACGACCTGATCGACGCGCCCGGCATACCGCTGGCGCTGCGCTATTTCGGCGGCGCAGGCCTCGCGCACATGAAGAAATACGGCACGAAGCTCGAGGCCTTCGCCAAGGTCCGCGCCAAGGCGAGCCGCCACGCCAAGGCCAATCCGCTCGCGATCTTCCGCAAGGAGGTCAGCGCCGACGACGTGATGAACGACACGGTCGATCTGGCCCGGCGTGATGACGCGCCTCATGGCCTGCCCGCCGACCTGCGGCGGCGCGGCGGCGGTGCTGGTCTCGGAGCGCTTCGCCAGAGAGCACGGCCTCAACGCCGAGGTCGCGATCAAGGCGCAGGCGATGACGACCGACACGCCCTCGACCTTCGAGGCGCGCGACATGATGCGGCTCGTCGGCTACGACATGGCGAAGGCGGCGGCGAACAAGGTCTACGAGCAGTCCGGCGTCGGGCCCGCGGAGATCAAGGTCGTCGAACTGCACGACTGCTTCGCCCAGAACGAGCTGATCACCTACGAGGCGCTCGGCCTCTGCCCCGAGGGCGGCGCCGAAGCGTTCATCGACGCCGGCGACAACACCTATGGCGGGCGGGTGGTGACCAACCCGTCCGGCGGCCTGCTCAGCAAGGGCCATCCGCTCGGCGCGACCGGCCTCGCGCAATGCTACGAGCTGACGCGCCAATTGCGCGGCAGCGCCGGGCCGACCCAGGTCGAGGGCGCGCGCCACGCGCTCCAGCACAATCTCGGCCTCGGCGGCGCCTGCGTCGTGACGCTGTACGAGCGGACGTGAGGCGCATGGTCGATCGCTTCCGCCATCGGGATGACGCTCCCGCCGACGCACGCGTCGCGTCGAGCCGGGCCGGCTCGCGTTATTTCCTCGACACGCTCGGCGAGACGAACCCGATCTATCGCGATGCCGCCGCCGCGCAGCGCGGCGGCTTTCGCCGGACGGCCGATCCCGCCGACCTATCTCTTCTGCCTGGAGATGATCGACAACGACGACCGTTCGCGATTCTCGACGCGCTGAAGGTCGACATCGCCCGCGTCCTGCATGGCGAGCAGACGTTCGTCTATCGCGCGCCGGTCCTCGTCGGCGACGAGCTGACCTTCCGCTCGCGCGTCACCGACGTGCAGCAAAAGAAGGGCGGCGCGCTGACGATGATCGACGTCACGACCGGCGTCGCCAACCAGCGCGGCGAGCCGGTCGCCGACTGCGTCCGCGTCGTCGTCGTGCGCAACTAGGGAGCGTCGCCGTGACCGTCAGGCTCGATCAAGCCGAAGGTCGGCGACGCCGTCGTCGCCAAGACCTTCCCGCCGATCACGCGCGGCACAGCTTGCGCTCTACTGCGGCGCCTCGGGCGACCACAACCCGATCCACGTCGACAGCGACTTCGCCAAGAAGGCCGGGTTCCCCGACGTCTTCTCGCACGGCATGCTGGTCATGGGCCTGCTCGGCCAGGCGCTGACCGACGCCGTGCCGCCCGGACCGGCTTGCGCGCGTTCTCGACCCGCTTTGTCGCGATCACCCAGCTCGGGGCGGCGATCTGCCTGCGAGGGAACGGTCGCGGAACTGTTCGAGGCCGACGGCGAGCGGCGCGCCCGCCTCGCGCTGACCGCCAGGGACGAGACCGGCGATGTCAAGCTCGCCGGCGAGGCGATCGTCGCGCTCTGATCCTTCGGAGGAAATCCCCATGAGCAATCTTGCACGGAAAAGTCGCGCTCGTCTCCGGCTCGGGCCGCGGCATCGGCCGGGCGATCGCGCTGAAGCTCGCCCGCCACGGCGCCAAGGTCGTGGTCAACGACCTCGATGCGGCGCCGGGCGACGCGGTCGCGGCCGAAATCAAGGCCGCCGGCGGCGAGGCGGTCGCGGTCAACGGCGACGTCACCGCGCCGGGTTTCGCCGACCGCTTCGTCGGCGCGGCGATCGAGAAGCTCGGCGGCCTCGACATCATCGTCAACAACGCCGGCTACACCTGGGACGCGACGATCCAGAAGATGACCGACGAGCAGTTCCAGGCGATGCTCGACGTCCATCTGGTCGCGCCGTTTCGCATCCTGCGCGCCGCCGCCGAGCCGATCCGGATCTTCGCCAAGCAGGAGGCGGCGGATGGGCGCGAGGTGTTCCGCAAGGTCGTCAACATCTCCTCGCTCGCCGGCCTCTACGGCAATGCCGGGCAGGTCAGCTATTCCGCCGCCAAGGCGTCGCTGATCGGCATGACCCGCACGCTCTGCAAGGAGTGGGGCCGCTACAAGGTCAACGTCAACTGCGTCGCCTTCGGCCTGATCCAGACCCGGCTGACCCAGGCGATCGAGGAGAAGCAGGCGACGATCGACGTCGCCGGACGCGCCATCAAGGTCGGCGTCCAGCCGCAACTTCTCGAGGCGATCGACCGCATGGTCCCGCTCGGCCGCGGCGGCACGCCGGAGGAGGCGGCGGACGCCGTCTATCTCTTCTGCACGCCGGAATCGAACTACATCAGCGGCCAGGTCGTGGCCGTGGCCGGCGGCCTGCTGATGTGAGCCGGCTTCCTCCCCTCTCCCCTGGGAGAGGAACCGGGGGTGAGGCCCCCGCAGTCACTCCGCCGGCGCGCGCCTTGCGGAGAACTTGACCTTCGGCACCAGCGCGGCCGTCGCCACGACGAGCAGCGCGACGACGAACATCGAGATGAACGTCACCCGCAGCGAGCCGTCGAGCGCGCCCTTCAGCGCCCCGTTCGCCGCCGCCTCCGAGCCTTCGAGCAGGCGGCGGAGCTGGTCCGGGCTGACGGCGCCGAGGCCGGAATGCCTGAGCCCGAAATTCAGGACGGCGCCGAACGCCGTCGCGCCGAAGGCGCTGCCGAGCGTGCGCGCGAACAGATAGGCGGCGGTGACGCTGCCGCGCTCCGACCACTGGACGATCTCCTGGATCATCACGATCGAGGCGCTGCTCGACAGGCCCATCCCCAGGCCGACGATCGCCGAGCCGACGCCGGCGACGACCGGAGGGGTGTCGGTGCGGAGGAAGACGAAGGCGAGCGCGCCGATCGGAACGAGCGCCGATCCCGCCCGCAGCACATTGCGCATGCCGAAGCGGCCCCACAGGCGCGGCGACAGGGTCGCGCCGATCGGCCAGCCCATCACCATCGCCGACAGCGCGAAGCCTGCGGTGAGCGGCGGCCGGCCCATCACGCCCTGCACGAAAACGGGCAGAAAGGTCGTGAGCCCGATGATCACCATGCCGGCGAACAGCGAGGAGGCGTTGACCGCGGCGATCGGCCGGCGGCCCCAGAGTTTTGGCGAAATCATCGGCTCGGGCGAGCGGCGCTCCTGGACCACGAAAGCCGCGACGGCGACCACCGCAATCGCGCTGATGATCGCGATCTCCGTCCAGCCCGCGGTCGAGAAGGCGGTCATCGCCGCCATCACCGCGGCGATGGCGACGGTGAACACGCCGGCGCTGAGGTGGTCGATCGTCCCGCGCTTTTCCGACTTCTTCTCATGCAGATAGAACCAGAAGCCCGCGGCGGAGGCGGCGCCGATCGGCAGGTTCATCCAGAAGATCCACGCCCACGACCAATACTGGATGATCAGCGATCCGACCAGCGGGCCGAGGACGGCCGAAAGCGCCCAGACGCTGGCGAGCCAGCCCTGAATCCTGCCGCGCTCGTGCACCGAATAGAGGTCGCCGACGATCGTCATCGCCGTCGGCTGCACCGCGCCCGCGCCAATGCCCTGCAGCAGGCGGAAGGCGATCAGCGCCGGCATCGACCAGGCGAAACCGCAGAGAATCGAGCCCAGGAGGAAGATCGCGATTCCCCACAGCATGACCGTCTTTCGGCCCCTGAGGTCGGAGAGTTTGCCGAACACGACGGTCGTTGCGGTCTGGGTGAGCAGAAAGGCCGCGAACACCCAGCTATAGAGTTCGAGGCCGCCGAGCTGCGCCGCGATCTGCGGCATCGCGGTCGAGACGATGGTCGCCTCGATCGCGATCATGAAATTCGCCGCGATCACGGAGGCGAGGACGAGGGTGCGATGCGTCGTGAGGGCGGTCATGGGCACTCCATAAGGGAGCAGCCCCCTGGCCGCCAATCACGATAAGGGGATCGGTCAACCCACTTTCAAGGCTGGGTCTCGACGTCGGTTGCGCGCAGCAGGCGGTCGAGCGTCAGGATCGGCGAGCCAGCCGCCTTCGCGTAGGCATAATGGAAGCAGTCGAAGTTGCTGAGCGCGCGCTTCCCGAGGCCATGAGTCTCAGCCGCGGCGACCGCGAACCCGAGAACCTCACGCGGACGCCCACCCTCGCGCAGAGCAATGTTGCGGGCTTCCAGCCATTCCGCGACGGCACCCTCCGCCTCGCTGAACCGGCAATCGAGCTGATCCTGCCCGGACAGGACCATGATCGCCTCCCACGCCGCGAGCGCCGAGGTCCAAGGGCCGTCGGCGCGGTCGAGCGCTTCCTCATAGGACGCGCCGGTCTCCTCGCCGGCGATCAGCGAAACGAGGGCGCAGGCGTCGACGAACATCAGCCCTCGCCGGTCAGGTCGTGGTCGAGGTCGTGATACGCTTCGGGCGAACGGGGCGGCGATCCTTGGAAAAGCTCAGACCCCGCCGCGCGAGGATTTTTCGGGCGGTTTCGCGGGGCGCTTCACGCTTGACCCGCGCGGCGATCGCCTCGCGCAGCGCCGCAATGACCGCTTCGGTGACCGTGGTGTCGTCGAGTTTGGCCAGACGCTTGGCGAGCGCGTCGGCTTCGGGATTGCGAATGCTGAGGGTCATTGTATGGCTTTCTCTGTATGGTCATACGCACTCAGCAATCAAGGAAAGCGCGCTACCCTTCCGCCTCCTCGCGCGCATGCTCGGCGTCGAGCTTCTGCATCGCGTCGGCGGGGGGGCAGTGCGCGGCCTCCTTGTAGAGCGCCTCGGCTTCCGCGAGCTTCGACTTGCCGAACAGCAGCACGAGGCCGTTGGCTTCCTCGATCCGTGCGATGGCGGAATCGGGGATGAGCTTGCGGGCGAGGGAAAACTGTTTCACCGCCTCCTCCTTGCTCGCGCCATAAGTCAGCTTGGCGAGCATGCCGCCGACCTTGCTCACGACCTCCGCGTGATAGGCGCCGAGCGCGAGATGGGCCTCGGCGTGTTTGGGTTGAAGCGCGAGCGCCTTGTCGAGGCTCGCTTTGACCTTGCCGCCAGTCCCCTCCGCCAGCGCTTTCACGATCGAGATTTCCTGGGCGTAGCGGCCGAGCGCCTGGGCGTGGAAATACCAGGCGTTGGCAAAGTCTGGCGCGGCCGCCTGCAAAGCCTCGGCGCGTTTGGCGGAGGCGAGCAGCATTTCGCGCTTCGGTTCGCTCTTCGCTTCGAGATAGGTCGCGTAGATGTTGGCGGCCTTGTTGGCGGGGTTGGCGCCGATCGGCCCCAGCGCCTCGCCCTGTTCGACCGCCAGGCCGAAATCGCCGCGATGATAGGCGCGCCACGCCGCTTGCAGCGCCTCGGCAGTCGCCCCGGCGTCCTGCGAACCTTTCAGTCGCGGATGGCGCCGAAAAGCATCCTTGACGAAGTCCGCGTCGGGGAACGGCTCGCAATCGCCGCGATGCAGTTCCGGCCACGCCGCCTTCAGCGCCGCCCCCTCGTAGGCGTAGCGCTCCGCGTCGTAGGGAAATTTTGTCGACGGCGCCGTACTCATGCGAGACTCCTTCAGGCGATGTAACGTTTGGCGAGTTGATCGAAGAGTTCGCGCTCGCGCGGCTCGAGATAGGGCGCGGCGAGCGCGATGACGTGGAAGGCGCCGCGGGCGAGCGTTTTTCCGTCCTGCACGGCCCTCGGATTGCGGACGAACTCGAACGACATCCAGTAGCTTGCGGTGAGCGCGATGTTCTCGGCCAGCGTCGCGATCTCCGCCGGCTCCGCGCGCATCTGGCCGCCCTTGACGAGCCCTGCAAGGATCTGCTCGATCACCCGGATCTTGTGATTGAGGATGCGGCGGAACTGCACCTCGATCACCCGGTAGCGGGATACGAGGTCGTTGATGTCGCGATAGATGAACCGGTACTTCCAGATCGCCTCGAACACGAGGTGGAGGAAGAGCCAGCAGTCCTCGGCGTTGGGCAGGCGTTCCTCTGGCGCGGCGAGCGTGGTCTCGATCTCGCGCCGGTATTCGGCGAAGATATCGGCCACGATCGCTTCCTTGGAGTGGTAGTGATAGTAGAGATTGCCGGGGCTGATGCCCATTTCGAAGGCGATCGACGTCGTCGCCACCGAGGGTTCGCCGGTCTCGTTGAACATCGCGAGCGCCGTCTCGAGAATACGCTCACGCGTCCGGCGCGGCGGCTTTCGCGGCATGGCGTTTCGCCCCCATGACAATCATTCGGATTCGCCCCGGTTCAGGGCTTGCTCGAGCGAGCCCAGCGCCGTATCGAGCGGCTTCACGCTATCCCACAACCGGCCCGCATGACCAGCCTTCCGCTCGCCCGGCCTCTCGGAACCCGACAGGCGGCCTTTGAGCGAAGCCCGGTCGATGGCGATGCCGTGACGGGCCAGAATCGGCGTCGAGTTCGTCGAAGCGGCGCTCGAGTTCGGCGAGCGTGTAACGATACGCGTGCTCGGCCAGCCTCTTCCGGTCGCCGTAGCTGAAGATGTTGGCGAAGAAGATCACCTCGTCGTCGCGCGCCGGCTCGAACAACACGACGTCGGCGTCCGGGAATTCGGTCTGGTAACGCTCCATGCCGACCCGCATCCGCGAATAGATCAGCGATCGGAAAGTCTGCGACAGCACCGTCACGAGGCCTCGCTCGGCGAGCGGTCTCGGCCGGCCGCCGGACTTCTCGGCCGCGAGGTCGGCGTCATAGGGCACCAGCGGATTGACGCAGAACAGCAGTTTCGCTCCCTCCTTCAGCGCGACGGAGGCGTGCAGCGTCTTTTTCAAGCGCGCCGTCGACGTAGTCGCGCCCTTCGATGCGCGCCGGCGGATAGAGACCGGGCAGCGCCGAACTCGCCTTCACCGCTTCGGAGATCGGCACGTGATCGAAGCCCGGCGCGCCGAACGCCGTCGCCTTGCCGGTGTCGAGATCGGCCGCGACGATGAAGAGCTTGTGCCTGAGCTTGCGGAAGTCGTCGCTGCGCCCCTGCTTGCCGAACAGGCCCGCGAGATAGGAGGCGATCGCGCCGTTGTCGAACAGGCCGTTCGGCAGGCCGCGCGTGAGACGGGCGAAGGATTCGAAGAAGCCGCGGATCGGCGAGCGCGCCCGCGTAGGCGAAGAGCGCGCTCTGCATCAGCGAAGGCAACATCATCAGCCGTTGCAGGAACTCGCCGAACGCCGGACGCAGCAGCAACTCCGGCTCGAACGGATCGTGATGTGACCGGTCGAGAATGAACATCGCGTGCATCTCGCCGGGCGTGATGCCGTTGGCGAGGCCGGCCGCGACGAAGGCGCCGGAACTCACGCCGACGTAGAGGTCGAGATCGGTCAGGTCGAGGCCCCTGAGAGCCTGTTCAAGCGCCATGAGCGCCCCGATCTCGTAAATGCCGCCGAGGGGACCGCCGCCCGCGAGCGCGATCCCCACTTTCTCCTTACGGCCGCCCGCTCATGGACTGCTCCTCTAGGGAGCGCTCCCTTGGCGAGCGCTCCCCAGGGGCCGCTCCCCTGGCCCGAACCCGCTCGTCAATCGCCCGCGCGACCTTGTGGCAAACGACTTGGCGGCGAACTACTCGGTCTTCGCCTTCGGCGTCCGCGCGCGTCCGCCGTGCTCATCCTCGGCCGCCAGCTTCTTGGCGATCTCGGTCAGTTCCGCCACGCGCTTCGTCAGAACGTCGATGTCCTGCCGGCTCGGTACGCTGAGGCTGTTGAGCGCGCGCGCCACCCGGTCCTCGAACACCTGCTCGAGCTTGTCCCAGGTTCCCGTCGCCTTCGCCCGCATGTCCGCGATCCGCTCGTCGGCGGCGGTCTTGGTCTTTTCCTGGACCTTCTCGCCCTCTTCGACCAGCGATCTCGAACACCTTCACGCCTTCCTGCTGGGCCTTGGCGAAAGCGCCGAGCCCGGCGAGCCAGATCTGGTTCGCGGATTCGCGGATTCTCACCGCCATCTGGTTTTCCGTCGCCTCTTCGGCGAGTTCCTTGAGTTTCTTTGGCATGACCATCCTCGTTTGATCTCGGCGGCCAATCCGCCTTTCTGCGACCGCTATAACAGCATAGGATTTTAGAATTCGCCGCCCAAAGTTCTAGGCGGCCCATTCTAGAGATTGTCGCTAGATATGCGAGGCGAGGGGAGAGGAAGCTCATGGGCGCGTTCGTCACTGGCGGAACTGGATTCATCGGCAAGCGGCTGGTCCAGCGTGCTTATCGAGCGCGACGACGAGCCGATCGCCGTGCTGGTCCGCAAGCCGAGCCCCGAGCTCGCCGCCTCGCTGAACGCGTTCTGGGGAGACAGCGGACGGGCGGGTCACGTTTATCGCCGGCGACATCGCGCAGCCCGACCTTGGCGTCGCGCGCCGAGGACGCCGAGAGGCTGAAGGGCAAGGTCGACCATTTCTTTCATCTGGCCGCGGTCTACGACCTCAAAGCCGACCCGGAGCATGTCGCCGAGGCCAATATCGCCGGCGTCGCCAATGCGCTCGCCTTCGCCGAAGCGTCAAGGCCGGCTGTTTCCATCACGTCAGCTCGATCGCCGCCGCAGGCCTCTATAACGGCGTGTTCCGCGAGGACATGTTCGAGGAGGCGCGGGGCCTCGAGCATCCCTACTTTCGTCCAAGCACAAGGGCGAGGGGCTGGTGCGGGCGCGAGACGGAAATGCCGTGGCGCATCTATCGGCCGGGCATCGTCGTCGGCGACTCGCAGACCGGCGAGATCGACAAGATCGACGGCCCCTACTACTTCTTCAAGCTGATCCAGAAGCTGCGCGACACGCTGCCGTCCTGGATCCCGATGATCGGCCTCGAGGGCGGGCGGATCAACATCGTGCCGGTCGACTTCGTCGTCAACGCGCTCGACTACCTCGCCCACCTCGACGGCGTCGACGGACGGACCTTCCACCTCACCGATCCCAATCCGATGCGGGTCGGCGACCTGCTCAACGTGCTCGCCAGGGCGGCGCACGCGCCGACTTTCACCGTGCGGATCAACGCGGCGCTGTTCGGGCTCGCGCCGCCGCCGCTCACGCGCGGGCTGATGGCGCTGACGCCGTTCCGCCGCATGCGCAAGATGATGATGAAGGAGCTCGGCCTGCCCGACGACATCTTCATGTTCGTCAACTATCCCGACCCGCTTCGACAGCCGCGACACCCAGAAGCTGCTGAAATCCGCCGGCATCGAGGTCCCGCCGCTGGAGAGTTACGCCTGGCGGCTTTGGGACTATTGGGAGCGCCACCTCGATCCGGCGCTGTTCGTCGACCGCTCGCTGCGCGGCGCGGTCGCGGGCAAGCGCGTGCTGGTGACCGGCGGCTCGGCCGGCATCGGCAAGGCGATCGCGCTGCAAAGCTCGCCAAGGCCGGCGCGAAGACGCTGATCGTCGCGCGCGACCTCGAGAAACTCGAACTGGCGCCGTGACGGAATTCGCCGCGCTCGGCCTCGAAATCGTCGACCTACAGCGCCGACATCGCGGACGCCGGGCAATGCGACGCGCTGATCGAGCGCGATCAACGCCGAGCACGGCGGCCTCGACATCCTCATCAACAACGCCGGGCGCTCGATCCGGCGGGCGGTCGAGAATTCCTACGACCGCCTGCACGACGTCGAGCGGCTGATGCGGCTCAACTATTTCGCCGCGGTGCAGCTGACGATGGGCTTTCTGCCAGGCATGACGCGCAGCGCCACTCCGGCCATGTCATCAACATTTCCTCGATCGGCGTGCTGACCTCACGCGCCGCGCTTCTCGGCTTACGTCGGCTCCAAGGCGGCGCTGGAGGCCTGGTCGGACTGCGCGGCGAGCGAATTCCTCGACCGCGGAGTCGCCTTCACCAACGTCAATATGCCGCTGGTGCGCACCGAGATGATCGCGCCGACCAAGCTCTACGAGCATGTGCCGACGCTGGACCCGGACGAGGCGGCCGAGCTCGTCGTCGAGGCGATGATCGACAAAGCCCGCGCGGGTGGCGACCAAGCTCGGCCGGTTCGGCGAGGCCGTACACGCGATTGCGCCGGGCATGGGCGCATCATCCTCAACACCGCCTTCCGCATGTTCCCGGAGAGCGCCGCGGCGCGCGGCGAGAAGGAGGCGGAGTCGCGCCGAGGCCGATCAGATCGCGTTCACGCAGTTGCTGAACGGCCTGCATCATCTGACGGCCAGGATTGTGTAGGATGACATGGAGCGGATCTGGCTGAAGTCCTATCCCGCGGGCGTTCCGGCCGACATCAACCCGACCGCGTTTCGCTTCGCTCGGCGATTTCTTCGCAGCCAGCGTCGAGCGCTATCGCGACCGCACGGCCTTACGTCAGCATGAGCCGCCGATGACCTACGGCGAACTCGACCGGCTGTCGCGCGCCTTCGCGAGCTATCTGCAGAATGTCGCGCGCCTGCCGCGCGGCGCGCGCGTCGCGCTGATGATGCCGAACCTGCTGCAATATCCGGTCGCGCTGTTCGGCGTCGCTGCGCGCCGGCTACGTCGTCGTCAACTGCAATCCGCTCTATTCGCCGCGCGAGCTGCATCATCAGCTCATCGACTCCGGCGCCGAAGCGATCGTCGCGCTGGAAAATTTCGCGCAGACGCTGGCAGAACGGTCGATCGAGGGCACGGAGATCAGCACGGTGATCGATCACCGGCGTCGGCGATCTGCTCGGGCGCTGCGCGGACCGCGTCATCAATTTCGTCGTGCGGCGCGTCAAGCGCGCGGTGCCGCACGTGGAGGCTGCCGGACGCCGTGCGGTTTCCTCGCGCGCTGGCGCTGGGACGCGGGCGCAAGACGCGAACTGCCGAAGATCGCGCCGGAAGATCTCGCCTTCCTGCAATATACCGGCGGCACGACCGGCGCGCCGAAGGCCGCGATGCTGACGCATCGCAACATGATCGCCAATCTGCATGCAGGTCGACGCCTGGATCGACGCCGGCCGTTGCGACGGCGAGCGAGACCTTCGTGACGGCGCTGCCGCTCTATCACGTGTTCGCGCTGACGGCGAACTCCTTTATCCCGATGATGATCGGGGCGAACAACCTGCTCATTCGCCGACCCGCGCGACTTCCACGGGTTCGTCAAGGCGCTGGCGGAGACGCCGTTCACGGTCATCACCGGCGTCAACACGCTTTTCAATGCGCTGCTCAACGACCCCGCTTCCTGCGGCTCGACTTCTCCGCGTCTGCAGGTTGCGGTCGCCGGCGGCATGGCGGTGCAGCGGGCGGTCGCCGAGCGCTGGAAGCACGCGACCGGCAAGCCGCTGATCGAAGGCTACGGCCTCACCGAGACCTCGCCGCCGCCACCATCAACCCGCTCGACCTCGACGAATACACCGGCTCGATCGGCCTGCCGTTGCCCTCGACCGACATCGCCATCCGCGACATCGACGGCGCGATTTGCCGATCGGCGACAGCCGGGCGAACTCTGCATCCGCGGGCCGCAGGTGATGGCCGGCTACTGGAATAAGCCGGACGAGACCGCCAACGTGATCGACCGCGGACGGCTATCTTGCGCACCGGCGACATCGCGCGGGTCGACGAGCGCGGCTATGTCTACATCGTCGACCGGAAGAAGGACATGATCCTCGTCTCCGGCTTCAACGTCTATCCCAACGAAGATCGAAGACGTGGTGATGATGCATCCCGGCGTGCACGAAGTCGGCGCGGTCGGCGTGCCCGACGACCGGTCGGGCGAGGCGGTCAAGATCGTGGTGGTGCGCAAGGACGCCGAGCTGACCGACGCCGAGACCTCATCGCCCACTGCCGCCAGCATCTGACCGGCTACAAGATCGCCGCGCCACGTCGAGTTCCGCGACACGCTGCCGCGCTCGCCGATCGGCAAGATCCTGCGTCGCGAGCTTAAGGAGAAGCCGAGCGAAGCCGCCGCCGAGCCCCTGACGAAGCCGCCGGAGCAAGCTAAGGAAGCGGCGCATGAGCGAAGCTTGTCACGCTCGTTCCGTCAGAAGAGCGAGGGACATAAATGAGCAGCCCGGATCCGGAAGCGGCTTCCCTCTCGATTATCTCGTCGTCGGGGCCGGGCCGGCAGGCTCGGCGGTCGCCGCGCGGCTTGCGCGAAGGCGCGCCGCGGCTCGAGCGTCGCGCTTATCGAGACCGGCCCGGCGCACGCCTCGGGGCTCTCCGACATTCCGCTCGGCATCGCGGTCGCTGGTCCCGTTCCGGTCGCAGCATAACTACGCCTACGCCACCGACGCCGCAGCCCGGTTTCGGCGGCCGCAAGGGCTATCCAGCCGCGCGGCCGCGGCCTTGGCGGCATCAGCCTGATCAACGCCATGATCTATATGCGCGGCCAGCCGCGAGGATTACGACGCCTGGGCGGCGCCGGGCTGCGTCGGCTGGGGCTGGGCGGACGTGCTCGCCCTACTTCAAGCGCTCCGAGGACAATGCGCGCGGGGCCGACGCGTGGCACGGCGTCGGCGGCCCGCTCAAGGTCAGCGACCTCAGCTATCGCAATCCGGCGATCGAGGCCTTTGTCGAAGCGGCGGTCCAGGCGGGCTTTTCACGCAATGCCGATTTCAACGGCCCGGTCCAGGAAGGCGTCGGCGCCTATCAGGTGTTCCAGCACGACGGCCGGCGCTGCAACGCGGCGCGCGCCTATCTTGAGGCCGTCGCCGGCGCCGAACCTGACCGTCTATCGCCGACTGCCAGGCGCGGCGGATCCTGTTCGAGGACCGGCGCGCGATCGGCGTGCGTTTGCGAGCCGGGGCGGCGTCGAGCGAGCGTCTGTCGCCCGCGCGAGGAGATCCTCTCAGCGCCGGCGCTTTCGGCTCGCCGCAACTTCTGATGCTCTCGGGCGTCGGGCCGGCCGAAGCGCTGCGGCGCTTTGGCGTTCGCGGTCGTTCTCGACGCGCCCGAGGTCGGCGCCAACCTGCACGACCATTGCGACTATGTCGCCAACCTGCGCGCCAAGGGCCCGGGCCTGTTCGGCCTGTCGCTCGGCCGATGTTGACCGCCGGCCCGCAGATATCGTCGAGTTTCCTCCGCCGCGGCGCGGCCTCCTCACCTCCAACGCGGCGGAGGCCGGCGGCTTCATCCGAAGCCGCCCCGACGTCGACCGGCCCGACCTGCAACTGCACTTCTGCGTCGGCATGGTCGACGACCACAACCGCAAGCTCCACTTCACCACGGGCATGTCGCTGCACGTCTGCGACCTGCGGCCGAAGAGCCGCGGCGCGGTGCGGCTCGCCGGGCCCGACATCGCGACGCGCCGCTGATCGACCCGAACTTCCTCTCCGATCCGGAGGATCTCGAGACGCTGGTCGCGCGGCGCCGAGATCGTCCAACGCATCCTCGCCAAGCCCGCGCTCGCGCCCTATCGCGGGCGCTGGCTCTACGGCACCGGGCGAGGACGATCCGGAGACGCTGCGCAAGCTGATCCGCGAGCGCGCCGACACGATCTACCATCCGGTCGGCGACCTGCCGCATGGGCGTGGACGAGCGGGCCGTGGTCGATCCGACGCTTCGCGTGCGCGGCGTCGAGGGCCTGCGGGTGGTCGACGCCTCGATCATGCCGCTGCTCGTCAGCGGCAACACCCAGGCGCCCTCGGCGATGATCGGCGAGAAGGCGGCGGACATGATTCTTGGCCGGATGGCGGCGTGAGCGGGCCCCTCCCTCGCCCCGCTTGCGGGGAGAGGGTTAGGGTTCGCGCCACCTTCTCCCCGCCGCGCTCTTCTAATACGCGCTCGCCCCGGTCAGCGCCGCCATGTCGGCGGGCGACAGCGTCAGTTCGGTCGCGCGGATCAGGCTCTCGACCTGCTCGACCGAGGTGGCGCTGGCGATCGGCGCGGTGACGCCGGGGCGCGCCATCACCCAGGCGAGCGCGACCTCGGCGGGCTTGGCCTTGTGGCTCGCCGCGACCGCTTCGAGGGCGTCGAGGATGCGGAAACCGCGCTCGTTGAGATAGTCCTTCACGCCGCCGCCGCGCGCGCTTTTCGCGAGGTCCGCCTCGGTGCGGTACTTGCCTGTCAGAAACCCCTTCGCCAGGCTGAAATAGGTGATGACGCCGATCTCCTCGCGCCGGCAAAGCTCCGCAAGGCCATTCTCGAACGCCGCGCGGTCGGCGAGATTGTATTCCGGCTGCAACACCTCGTAGCGTGGACCGCCGCGCGCCTTGGCCGCCGCGACCGCCTGCTCGAGCAGCGTCGTGGTGAGGTTGGAGGCGCCGCACCAGCGGATCTTGCCCTTCTCGATCAGGCGCTGATAGGCGCCGAGCGTATCGGCGAAGGGCGTCGCCATATCGGGCCAGTGCGAGAGGTAGAGGTCGATGACGTCGGTCTGAAGCCGTTTCAGCGACGCTTCGACCGCCTGCTCGATATAGGCCGGCGAAAGGCCCTCCTTGCCCTTGCCCATCGGCGAGCCGACCTTGGTGATCAGGACAATCCGGCTGCGGTTTCCGCGCGCCTTCATCCATTCGCCCAGGATCGTCTCCGATTCGCCGCCGTGGTTGCCGGGGACCCAGGCCGAATAGACGTCGGCCGTGTCGATCGCGGTCGCGCCGCTCTCCGCGAAGCGGTCGAGCACCGCGAACGACGCCGTCTTGTCGGCGGTCCAGCCGAACACGTTGCCCCCCAGAACGATCGGCGCGATGGTGAGGTCGGTTCGGCCGAGGCGGCGCGTCTGCATTTGTGTCTCTCCCGTTTTGGCGAGGATAGCTCAAAGAGAGCGCGGGCGGAAAGCGCGTCCGCCCCGTGAGCGCGGGTCTTTTTGAGCGACGCTGGGAAGGATTGGACGCGAAAGGCGGCGCCAACGTGACTGCGGCTTTGTCGGATTCCCGACAACCCGACGTGCCGAATTCGGCGATCAAGCCGGCCGCGCAAGACGGCCCCACGACGGCGGCGAAGCGCCTCCGCGACCCGACGCCCGGTCGGAAGGCCGGGTCGTCTTCGACGGAAGGGGGCGACTCCCTTCGCGCGGTAAGTGGCCCGAACCTTGCGATGTTCCTGCGGGGCTAATCAACGAAGCTCTCCGCCCGCAAGGTTTTCAACGGCAAAGTGGTCGCGATCGCCAAGGGCGCGGCCTCCGAGCACGTCAGGATCGAAGCCGGCGTCGAAATGATGGTGACGGCCTCGACGACAAGCGAGGGGTCGACGCGCTCGCGCTCGAAGTCGGCAAGCCCGCATCTCACGGAGAGTTGGGCGTCCGAGGTCATGATCGCGATCGACGTCCTAAAGGAGATTGAGAATCATGTCGCAAGCCCACGCATCCCACGTGTTCGAGCGCCTGGACGATCTGGCCGGCCCGCTGCTTTTGGAGGACGCGGCTTGCGGCGATCTGACGACCGAGGCGCTCGGGCTTCACGGCCGGCGCGGTCACGTGGTGTTTTTTGCGCGCGGCCCGATGACGGTCGCCGGAACCGAGCTTGCCGCCGCCATGTTCATGCGGCGCGGGATCCCGGTCGTTCTGCACCGGCGATCCGGAGAGTCGGTCAGATCCGGCGCCCAGCTGCTCGCCGGCGACGGCGACGCGGCCGATCTGCATCTGGTGTTCAAGGCGGCGCAGACGATGGTCGAAACCCTGTCGGGGATGGCCACCGCTGCGCGGGCGATGGTCGATGCGGTCGAAGCGGTCAACCCCGACGCCCGCGTCGCCTGCACCCGCAAGGCGTTTCCCGGCGGGCGGCGGCTCTCGCATGTCGCGATAACCGCGGGCGGAGCGATCGTGCATCGCGCCGGCCTCTCCGAGACGATTCTCATCTTCGCCGAGCACCGCGCCTTCCTGCGCGACAATTCGCTTGGCGCCGTGATGGACAGGCTGCGCCGCGTCGCCCCCGAGAAGAAGATCGCGATCGAAGTCGACGACGTCAAAGAGGCGCGCGAGGCGATCGACGCCGGTTTCGACATCCTCCAGCTCGAAAGGTTCAGCATCGAAGCGGTCGGCGAGGTTGCGGAGCTCGCCCGCGCCCGCGCCATCCCGCCGCTGATCGCGGCGGCAGGCGGGGTCACGGTCGCCAACGCCGCCGATTACGTGCGCGCCGGCGCCGGCATGATCGTCACCAGCGCCCCTTTCGGCGCGCCTCCCGCGGACGTCGCCGTCAGCATCGCGGAAGTGAGATTGAACTACGCCGCCTGAGGACTTCTCGTTTTTCCCAATGGCGGGGACGAAGCGGGGCGGCGGCCTGCCGCTCGCGCTGCGGCGTGCGGTCCGTCGACGTCAGCCCCTTGATCCACGTCAATCCGCGCTTGCCGCCGTTCGCTTATGGAGACGCCGTCAGGCGGAGTTGGCGTTCGAGGCCGGAAGCGTGACGTTGCAGGTCTGAGGGAAAATGATGTTCGTCTTTGCCAAGCCGACAAGCGCCCTCACGACCCGAATTCGAGCTCCTGAACACCGAACTTCAGCGCAAACGCGAATTCGCCGCTCAGCTTCGCCAAGAGGCGGTCGGTCTTTGGGCGGACGACTATCTCGCGCTCGCCGAACTCGAGGACGCGAAGGGCGACGTGATCGAGTCTCAATTGAACGAGATTCTGAGGTTCACAAGCGGCGGCGAATCCGGCGCCCTAGACGCCACGGTCGATAGGCCGCCGACAAACGGGCCTCCGTCGGTCGCCTCAAGGCCCGCGTCGCCGCGTTCTAGCCAAGCGGCGGTTACAACCCAGCAAGCCTATTTCTCGGGAAAGTCCACCACCTCACCATCCAGCGGCAGTTCGGCGGAATGCTCTCCGGCGTTCCAGCCAGCGTCGATCGCAGCGGGCGCCCCCTTGGTGAACATGCTGTCGTTCGAGGGGTCCTCAGCGAGCCGGCCCGCGCCGGTAAATCGCGTAAAGGCGTAGGGAAGGCCGTTGGAGGCGAGCGGCGACGGGCCGTCCATCACGTGAAAATGCAGATGGGGCCCATCGGAGTTGCCGGTGTCGCCCGCGTGCCCGATCACGTCGCCAGCCTTGACGCGATCGCCGGCCTTCACCGCCACCGTCCCGGTCTCGATGTGGGCGAACAGCGCGAAATTGCCGCCGCCGATATCGAGGACGATATGGTTGCCCGCGGCGTTCTGGATTGTGGTCGGCTCGCGCGACGCAAAGGGCGCGCCCTCGGCGACGCCGTCGACGGCCTCGACCACCGTCCCGTCGGCGACCGCATACACGGGATTGCCGTAGGTCGGATAGCTCTCGTTCCTGTCGCGCGGCCCGACGAACAAACGGCGTGACGGATCGAGCTGCATGAAGTCGATGGCGAAGCGTTCCGCGATCTTCGGCGCGCCGTTGAACGCCATGATCCCGCCGCGGTGCTGAAGTGACCCACAGCAGCCGTTGACGTCGATCCATCCCGGACCCCGGAGCGGCGGCTCGATGACGACCGCCTTGCGGGCGTCGACGTCGACCGGCACGCCCACGAACGTCGCCTGCGTGGGAATGCCGAGCTTAGGATCGAGCGGAGCGGTCTTGTGCTCGTCGCCGGGCGCCGCCATGAAGCGCGTGACGGTAATGCGGTGCTGGATCGCCTTGGGCGCCGGCGTTCCGCGGGGCACGGTCGCATCGAGGAACGCGTAGGCTGAGTGGCCCCGCGCCAGCGTTTGGCCGGGCTCCCGTCCGTTGAGCCTGAAGATCGCCTTGAGCGCCTCGCCCTTCCACGCGCCGAGCACCGCTCCCGTTTCGGCGTCGAGCGCTTCAATTGCGTCGACCCGGCTCAGGAGCGCCGTCTCGTTGACGAACAGGAGTTCGTAGACGAGATGCGTCCGCCCGTCCGCGCCCTCCACCGGACGCGGCGAGACGATCGGCTGGACGACGACCGCCGTGAAGGTATCGGGGTCATCGAGCGTCGCCGCGTCCGCAGGCGCCGGCACGGCCGCCATCGCGAGCATGGCGAAGAGCGCCGCGCGCGCGTGCGGAAATCGACCTCTGAACATTGACGCCCCCGCATTCTTGAAGACCGTCGGCGAACGCCGAGAGCCAAGACAAGATGTGTGGACATATATCGGCGTTTTCGCAACTCGCGCGGGGACAGTGGCCCAGCGGCGTTAGCGCTCCGCACGAAACGGTTCGATGATCGTGAGGCCGCCGACTTCCCGGTCCGGGGCGCCGACGGTTCTTATGCGCGATGGATGAATTCGTTGAGCGCTTGCGCGATGATGACGCCGCCCTGCGTGCAGGGCTTGGAGGGCGCGCTCCCGCCTCTCGACAGAAACGATTCGAACGCGCGGGCGGATCGCTCCTGGCGCAGCCATATTCGAGCTCATAGCGCACGATCGCGGGCGCCATCATGAGCGCGCAGCTCCGCGTCTAGCCTCGCCGCGATCCGCGGCCGGCGTTCGTTCATCGCAAAGATGACGATATGCGTGTCGAGGCAGAGCATCGCCGTCAGTCAAAGGAAACGTCGTCTTCGGGCGCGATCGGCGCCTCGTTGGGCAATCCTTCCGGCACAAAAATCGCGCCCGCCGAGTGCGTCGAGCTTCGCCCGCCAGGCCCGAACATCGAACGGCGGCTTCTCTATCGGTTCGAGGATGACCTTGTCCCTTCCCGAAATGGCGGATGTAGCCACACAACAAGCTGTGAAACTTAAACCCAACGTGACAAGCGTTCCGGGCCATCATATTCTGATTTTCCAATTTTTCCTTGCCAGCTTTCGGAATTTATGCTACGCCTGTTGCTGTCGGTCGAAAATCAAAGGAATTCCCAAAGGTGTCCGAAACCCGAAGACCCGTCCGACCCTCCCCGGCAGGTCCTCGCGCCCGAGTTCGAGCAAAGCTGCGTATGTCCGGGACCCGTAGGGGGAGATGCGGATCGTCGGCCTGCTCAACGGTTCAAGGCCCCTGCGCCAACGACCGCCGTTACGGCTTCGGCTCAGCGCCCGCCGCCGCGGCGCCCGTCGACCGGCCCGGAAAACCAGCCGCAAGGCATTGAAAAGGCTCGTTTCGGGCGCAGGTCTGGCGGGCGAACCCTTCGCCCGGCGTGGCGAGGCCCTGTCGCCGATTGGCGATCGGCCGCCGCGAAATTCCGGTGCAATGCGTTGAAAAGGCTCGATTCGGAACTGGAATTGGCGGACGCTGGCGAGGGGTCAGAACGGGTGGTACTGGAAGAGCCAGGTTTCGGTCATCGGCTGGTCGCCCGACTTCAGGAAGGCGCGCATCTCGACCGGGTCGGCTCCGTCGACGATCAGGTCGAACTGCGCCCGCCAGTGGCCGGCGACGCCGTCCGGCACCGCCTCGATCAGCTGATAGGGGCCGAAGCTCCCGCGCGAGGCCGAGACCGCGAGCTCCGGCTTGACGCCGAAGGGCAGCGTCTCCAGCGGGCCGCCCAGGAACTCGACCATGAACTTGCGCACCCCCTTCGGCCGCGGCTGGCCCGGCTGGCCGCCGCGTCCGAGCCGGGTCGCGACCACCCGGCCCAGCTTGGAGGGAACCGGCGAATCGGCGAGCCAGTAGAGCTTGTAATTGAGGTGCAGTTCGGCCCCGGCCGGCACCGGCTAGGCCGGCACCCACATCGCCACCACGTTGTCGTGGATCTCGTCGTCGGTCGGGATCTCGCACAGCTGGATCGAGCCCTTGCCCCAGCCCTGCCCGTCCGGCCCGGGCTGCGGCTCGACCCACAGGCTCGGCCGGCGGTCGTAGTTGACGCCGTCGAGATAGTGGTCGAACACGCGGTCGCGCTGCATGAGGCCGAAGCCGCGCGGATTGTCGTCGAGGAACGACGACACCATGATCCGCGGCGGATTGTTGAGCGCGCGCCACAGCCGCTCGCCGTTGCCCGACCACATCTCGAGCCCGTCGGAATCGTGCACCTCGGGGCGCCAGTCGATCGCGGTCTCCTTCTTGGTCTCGGAGATACCAGTACATCGAGGTGATCGGGGCGATGCCGAAGCGCGAGACCTGCGCACGGACAAAGAGCGAGGACTGGATGTCCATGATGACGCCCTTGCCGCGCGTCATCAGGAAGCGATAGGCGCCCACGATCGAGGGGCCCTCCATCAGCGCATAGAGCGTCAGCGTGTCGCCGTCGGGCGCCGAGTTCGATGTAGAACTGGGTGAAGTCCGGGAATTCCTCCGGCCGGTCGGCGACCGCGACGTCGAGCGCGATGCCCGCGCGCGGAGAGGCCGTATTGCCTCAGTTCGCCGATCGAGCGGAAATAGGCGGCGCCGAGAAACGCGACCCAGTCGTTCTTGCGCCAGTCGAGCGGCCCGTTGCGCGCTTCCTGGATGCGCATGCCGGCGAACCCGGCCCCCGCCGGCAGGTCGCGGGCCGGCGAATTGGCCGGCATGTCGAAATAGGCCTGCTCGTAGATGATCTTGCGCGACTGGTCGCCCTCGACCACGTGCATGCCGACCGCCTTCTGGAAGAACAGCCCCAGATGGAAGAAGGTGACCGGAAAGGGGCCCGGGCCGTTGGCGAACAGCGCGAAGGCGTTGCGATATTTGATCTTCCCCCATTCCTCGTAATTGATCTTCTGCAGCACCTCGGGCGACGGACGGGGCGGCGGCTGGTAGGGCAGCTGCGCGCGATCGCGCGCCTGCTGCTTGAAGAGTTCGTAGGAGAACGGGACCGGCGGCTCGAACTGCAAGCCGTCCGGCTCGGCCCCCAGCGCCTCGGCGATCGGGCTCGATCGCCGCCGCGGACGCGGCGACGCCCTTGAGAACGCGTTCGACGGTCAACGCTATCCGACATGATGTCCCCTTCGGCCCGCGCCGCCTCTCGTAGCCTGATTCCGCCTTCGCGCGAGAATCACGCTTCCGGACAAGCTGTCTCACATTCGAACGAAAGTCAGGTAAACGGACGCCCGGCCCGCCCTTTTCGCCTTGACTTCATAGCGCGTCGGCCGCCATTCCGGCCAGGGGGTGCGCCAATCGGACCGCGCGCCGAGGGCGTCCAGCGGAACCAGGGCGAGGCGAGGAAGCGCTGCAGCGTCCAGCCGGCGTAGTCGTCGATGTCGGTGGCGAAGCGCACCTCGCCGCCCGGCTTCACGATCCGCGCGAGCGCCTCGACCATCGCGTCCGACACGATGCGCCGCTTGTTGTGCCGCCGCTTCGGCCAAGGGTCGGGGTAGAGAATGAAGACCCGGGAAAAGAAGGCGTCCGGCGCGGCCTCGACCAGCGCCTGCGCGTCGCCGCGCCGCAACCGGACGTTGACCAGCGCTTTCCCGCTCGATGCCGGCCAGCGCGGCGGCGACCCCGTTGAGAAACGGCTCGCAGCCGATCAGGCCGACCGTCGGGATTGCGCCTTCGCCTGTTCGATCAGGTGCTCGCCGGCGCCGAAGCCCGATCTCCAGCCAGAACGCCTCCGGCTCGAAGTCGAACATCGAGCGGCCGTGGCAAGCGCGCCCGGCTCGATCTCCAGCTTCGGCAGGCTCTCGGCGATCAGCCGCTCCTGCCCGGAGCGCAGCGCCTTGCCGCGGCTGCGCCCGTACAGCCGGCGCCGTCGCGATTCGCGCAGCGCCTTCGTCCGCCTGCCGCCATGCGCCTCTGCCGTACGCGCGCGCCTCAGGCGAGGCGGCGCGAGCGTGTCGGCGAGGTCGGTCTTCTCCCAGGAGAAGCCGCCGTCCGCCTCGGGCGGGCGGCCGAAATGGCCGTAGGACGAGGTGCGGGCGAAGATCGGCCGGTTCAGTTGAAGGTGCTCGCGAATGCCGCGCGGGGTGAGGTTCATGACCTCCATCAGCGCCTTCTCGAGCTTGCTCTCGTCGATCCGGCCGGTGCCATGCAGGTCGGCGTAGATCGACAGCGGCCTCGCAACGCCAATGGCGTAGGAAAGCTGCAGCGTGCAGCGGTCGGCGAGATCGGCGGCGATGACGTTCTTGGCCAGATAGCGCGCGGCGTAGGCCGCCGAACGGTCGACCTTGGTCGGGTCCTTGCCGGAGAACGCGCCGCCGCCGTGAGGCGCCGCGCCGCCGTAGGTGTCGACGATGATCTTGCGGCCGGTCAGCCCGCAGTCGCCGTCGGGGCCGCCGATGAAGAACTTGCCGGTCGGGTTGATGTGCCAGACGGTGTTGGCCGTGATCCAGCCGGCCGGCAGCGCCGCCTCGACATAGGGGCGGACGAGTCGCGCGACGTCCTCCGACGTCAGCGCTTCGACGACGTGCTGGTGGGAAACGACGATCTGGGTCGCCTCGACCGGCTTGCCGTTCTGATAGCGCACCGTCACCTGGCTCTTGGCGTCCGGGCCGAGCGTCTTCTCGACGCCGGCATGGCGGGCCTCGGAAATCTCCCGAAGGATCTTGTGGGCATAGTAGAGCGGCGCCGGCATCAGTTCCGGCGTCTCGCGGCAGGCGTAGCCGAACATGATGCCCTGATCGCCCGCGCCTTCGTCCTTGTTGCCGGCGGCGTCGACGCCCTGCGCGATATCGGCGGACTGGGCATGCAGCAGCACCTCGACTTCGGCATCCCGCCAATGAAAGCCTTCCTGCTCGTAGCCGATGTCCTTGATCGGCCTGCCGGACGGTCTCGACGATCTGCTCGTTGGGAAGATTCGGGACCGCGGACTTCGCCCGCGATGATCACGCGGTTGGTCGTGGCGAGCGTCTCGCAGGCGACGCGGATCTGATACGGATCGACGCCCGCCTTCGCGCCCTCGCGGAAGAAGAGATCGACGATTTCGTCCGAAATCCGGTCGCACACCTTGTCGGGATGCCCCTCAGACACCGATTCACTGGTGAACTCGTAATTCAGACGCGCCATACTGACGATCTCCTTCAGATCCCAGCTTTGTGGGGCAAGGCGTAGGCCCAAGCCTCAAACTGAGCCGGAGGCGCTTTTGGCAGCGAGCGTTCGGTACGTCAAGCCGTTTTGAGCGAAATCGTTCGTTTTAACGAACGTCATCGACGGAGCCTCGTTGCAGCGACGCTTCGTCGGGCGGCGTCAAGGATTCGACGAGGTCGATGATCTTGCGGCGGACCTTCGGATCGCGAATGCGGGTGAAGGCGCGATTGAGCTTGAAGCCTTCCGTTGTCGACAGGAACTGGACGTCGAGCGGACGCGCCGCGCCTTCCGCGCCAGCCTTTTGCGCCCTGCGTCGGCCGGGCCGCCCTCGTAGAACCAGTCGATATCGACGTCGAAAACGCTCGCGGCCTGCTTGAGACGGCTGGCGCTGATCCGGTTGACGCCCTTCTCGTACTTCTGGATCTGCTGAAACGTCACCCCGAGAATGGCGCCGAGCTTGCTTTGGCTCATGCCGAGCATCGCCCGCCGCATGCGCAAGCCGCGCGCCGACGTACACATCGACGGTGTTCAACGGACTTTTCACCGCTCTCGGCTCCGATAGTGGCGATCGGAATGGCGCGCAGTCGCGATCCCGCTCATTTGACGTAACGGAATTACGACATGCACGCGTAGCGCGCAAGTCAGAAAAAAATGCAATCCTAGGGTTTCCTTACCGGACCCTCCTTGCGAAAAAGGGTCAATAGCCAGAAACGCCAGCGCCGATCGCCGCCGCTGTCAGCCGAGCCGAACCGCGACTGCCAAGTCGGGGGTAGCGCCACCGGGAGATCGGACGTCAAGCACGGCCTCGCGCCAAGCGGCGCAGCGGCGATCTCGCGTCCAAAACCATCGACGACCGCAGAAACGCCGGAATTCGCGACGCGCACGAGCGGCAGGCCCGATTCGACCGCCCGAAGGCGCGCTTGGGCATAATGCTGATAAGGGCCGGGCGTCGTCCCGAACCACGCGTCGTCGGTCACGTTCAGGAGCCAGCCCGGACGCTCGGCGCGCGTGAACGCGTCGCCGATTTCGACAGGGAAGATCGCCTCGTAACAGATGAGCGGCGTCGCCGCCGGCAACCCGGGCGCACGCAGAATGCGCCGCCCGGCCCCCGCCGCGAAGCCGCCCGGCGCCTGAACGAACTGGGTCATTCCCGTCGCGTCCAGCACCGCCTCGAACGGCACGTACTCGCCGAAGGGCACGAGGTGTTGCTTGTCGTAGCGCTCGCGCAGAAGGCCGTCGCGTCCGACGATCTCGATGGAGTTGTAGTATTTCGGATCGCGCCCTGCTTGCATCTCCACCCGCGCCGCGCCGGTGATCAGGAGTCGCGTCAGGCGCCGAGCAGCGAAGCGATGTCGCCAAGCGCCTGCGGGATCGCGAGAAAGAATGAACGGGAACGCCGATTCCGGCCAGATGAGGTGCGTGATGCTGTTTGTCCCCGGGTCGAGGGCGCCGTCCCGGTCGGACAACTCGAGGTAGCGCCGAACGATTGCGTCCTTGTTTTGCGGCGCGAAGGACTCGCCCTGGGAGACGTCGGGCTGCATCAACCGCAACCTGACGCCCGGCGTGCTCGCGCTCGGCGGCGCGGCCAGCCGCTCCGCGCCCAAGGCCGCGATTGTTGCGAGCGCGAGAACCGCCGCGATCGTCGGCGCCGGCCGCACTCCGCCTTCCCCGGCCGCGCCACAGCGTCGCGGGCGCGGCGAAGATGGCGACGGCGAGGAAGGTGAGGCCGTGCAGGCCGACCACGGAGGCGATCTGAGCCAGGGTGAGATTGGCCCCGAGCGCCATGCCGAGGTCGTTCCACGGAAAGCCGGTGAAGAGGAGCCCGCGCGCCCACTCGCTCAAGCCGAGACCGAACGCCAGCGCGAAGACCCGCCACGGCCCCGGAGGCCAGAGGAGCGCCGCGAGCGCAAATCCGGAGGCGGGGAAGACGGCCAATGCTGCCGGCAGCACCAGCACGCCGAGCGGGAGCGCCCAGAGGAACTTGTCCCCATCGACCAGGCAGGCCGCCCCGATCCACCAGAGGCCGACCAGGAAATAGCCGAACCCGAGCCACCAGCCTGCGCCGAAAGCGGCTTTTAGTCGGGCCGGAACGGCTGCGCCGCCGGCTCGCGACCCGTCGATCAGCCAGACCGCAACCGTCATCGGGACCGCCATGAGGACGAAGAGGCCGAATGGCGGCAGGGCGAAAGCGCCGACCGCCCCGGATAGAAAGGCGATCGCGCGCCTCCGCCATCCCCAGGCGAGGATCACGCCCTCCGGCAGGCCGGCCATAGCGGCGGCCAAGGGAGGGAGCCGGACGACCGCGGTCAAGGGAAAAGCGCCTGCGCTCTTGGAGACCGATCAGGACTTATCAAGGCGTTAAGCTCATGTTCCCGATTTCCGCAGGGCTCTGAGGCCTTGCTTGACGTATTTTAGCCATATTTCGGCCGGCGCGACGCTCGGTTTCCCGCCGGAAACGTCGACCTCGTCGCGGCGCGCCAAGGTCCGCAAGGAACGTTCGAAGTCACGATCCGAAGGCGCGTGCGAGACCGAGGCGTCGGCCAGGGCCAGGACAGGGAGACTCGAAGTCCATTGCGGGGTCATGAGATCAGGCTACTCTTTTTTCTCTTTTTGGCAATCGATTGTCATGGGCCTATCGAAAACAAAAATGCGGCCGATGGGCTTCGGCAAGCGGACGGCGGGAGGACTGCAACCTCGGGATGAGCCCCGCAAGTCGCTGCATAGACAGAGCAAACAACGATGTAGGCCTGCCATTACCATGCGATCCGCGCTACAGAAGCAACATTCGGTCCATTCCAAAAAAATTGCGCAGTCGGGTGAGGGTCGCCTTCCTCTGTGCTTGCACAGGGAACAATTGCGGCGCAACACTGGTAATGTCGCCAGCCTTCATGACCAAGCGCGACGTCGGGTACGGCTCCAGGGTAAGCATGAGGAGCATTCAGAAAAGCTCATGAGTGAGGCGGCGCGCGCCGTTCTTGTCTGGGACGTCCCGATCCGCGTCGTCCATTGGCTGATTGCGGTGCTGGTCGCGGCAGCCTACGCGACGTGGCGGCTAAACTGGATGGGTTGGCACGGGCGGATCGGATACACTTTGCTTGCCTTGCTGCTGTTTCGATTGCTGTGGGGCTTCTTTGGCGCCGAGACCGCGCGATTTTCGCGCTTCCTGACCCCTCCCCGGGCGGCCGCTCAACATTTGAGGTACGCGCTTCTCCGAGAGCCCGACCGCCAAGTGGGGCACAACCCGGCGGGCGGTTGGATGGCGCTTTTTATGCTCGCGCTGCTTCTCGCGGAAACGCTGTCGGGAGTCTATGTCGCCAACGATATCGCCGATGTCGGACCTTTCACCGCGAGTGTCCCGGCGCCGGTCGCCAACGCGATCGAAGCCTCGCACGCGATCTTCTGGAATATTTTGTTCGCCGCAATCCTTCTGCATATGCTGGCGATCGTCGGTTACGCGACGGTCAAGGGACAAAACCTGGTGGCGCCGATGATCACCGGGACAAAGGTGCTGCCATACAGCGTACCCGCTCCGAGGATGGCGAGCATGGCGAGGGCGGCCATCGTCCTTGCCGGCAGCGCCGCGGCTGCCGCCATCCTCGCCAATCTCCTGTAGCTCCGATCAGCCTGGCGGAGGGATCACCTGGCCCCGGATTTCGCCTGCCGGGTAGGATTTGCTGTGCACGTTTATATACCATACGACCCGACGAGTATTGTTGAGCCTGTTCGGGAGTGAGGGTGGCGCTTCCTGTTATCGGGTCTGCGGGAGGACTTCCCTGGACCGAGAGCCAGATCAGAGCCGGCGCGTTCTCCCCCTGCTTGGCCGGACCATGGAAATGGGCCATCGTCGCCGCGCTCGACAGACCGCTATAGGCGATCTTCCACGTGACGACCCGGGATGCCGGATCATAGGTCAAGTCGGCCGTTCCGGTCGCGCCCGTGTCGACCGGCGGCACGCATTGCGCCCCCGAGAGCGGAACCTGAAACGAGACGGGCGCCGCCCGAGTGGCCGACGTCCCGGCGACGCTGAGTACGATTGCAAAAGGAATGACGGCTCGGGAAAAATTTCTGGCGTTCATCTTTTCCTCCTTCACGCGCGGATCGAAAGGGATCGCTTTGCGCCATTGGGTCGAGCGCCCTCATGATCGCATGAATTGAACCCGAATCGACAGCCCTTTACTGGCGGCCGAGTATGGAGAAGATGCGAGCAGGCGGGAAAGGAAGACGCCTCCCGTTCGACGGCGCTGTGGCAAGGGTTCGCGGTTTGCAGGCCCTTCTCAAGCGGCCGCTCGGTAAAGCCGGAAATGGGCAGGAGATAGGAGCCGGGGAGATGCCCAATGTATCGATCCGCGCGCGGCTGATCGTCCTTTCGGTCCTGCTGCTTGCGATCCTCGCTATCTCCTCCGCGCTTCTGATCCGGGAGCTCGCGCGGGACTCGCGGAGCCTCGCCGAGGAGGCTACGCTTGTCTCCGTTGTCCGGAGCGCCAATTCCGCCAGCAAACACTTTGGCGATTTGAAATATTGGGTGATCGATTCGGCAGTCACGCAGCTTGCGCGCTCCCAGCAGGCGGCGGAGGCCGCCAAGGCGGGTCTCGACTCCGATCTGACGGCGATCGCCGCTGTCGATCCGGCCGTCGTCAACGCCATTGGACGCGAAGTCGGCGCCATGACCAGTCTGGCGAAGAAGGCCGGCGTCGCCTACTCGAGCGACGACAGCGCCGCCGGCAATTCTCTGCTGGCGCAGGCCAAGAGCCACATCCTCGATATCGACAACGCGATCGACAAGATCGTGGACCGGGTCGAGCAGGAGGCCGTGGCGCGGCGCGACGCGTCGACGCGCCAGGCCGAACTCGCGGTAAAGCTCGCGATGGTCGGGGGAACCATCGCGCTGGCGCTTGCTTTGGGCTTCACGGCGCTGACCGTGCGCTCGATCACCGTGCCCCTGAAGCAGCTGGAGCGATGCATGGCGTCGATCACGCGCGGCGAACTCGATGTCGCGATGCCGCCCACCGGCGTCTCCGAGATCGTGGCGATGACCGGCACGCTCGGGATATTGCGCAACAGCCTGATAGAGCGGGACCGCCTCGAGCGCGAGCGTCAGCGCGCGGAATCGGAGATCCGGGCCGCGCGCGACGCCGCCGAGGCGGCGCTGCATGAGCTGAAGGCGGCCCAAGCGAATCTGATCCAGGCGGAAAAGATGGCGTCGCTCGGCCAGCTCACCGCCGGGATAGCGCACGAGATCAAGAATCCGCTCAATTTCGTCAATAATTTTGCCGGCCTGTCGATAGGCCTGCTGGGCGAATTGAAGGCCGCGGCCGCATCCGCCTTCGAAGCGCTCGCCCCGCAGCAACGCGGCGAAGTCGACGAGGTGACGGAGATGCTGACCGGCAATCTCGAACGGATCGTCGAGCACGGCAGACGCGCCGACAATATTGTCCGGAGCATGCTGGCGCACTCCCGCAGCGGCGGCGGCGACCGGCAAAGCGTCGATCTCAACGCGCTGGTCGAGGAGTCGCTCAATCTCGCCTATCACGGCGCCCGAGCCCAGGATCAGGATTTCAACATCATCCTGGAGCGCGACTACGGCGCGGACATCGCGTCGGTCGAACTCGTGCCGCAAGACATGACGCGCGTGTTTCTCAACCTGTTCGGCAACGGATTCTACGCCGCGAACAAGCGCCGGCGGGCCCTCAACGACTGGAGCGTTCAGACCCGCGCTCGCGGTGACCACCCGCGATCTCGGCAAGTCCGTCGAGGTGAGGGTGCGCGACAACGGCTCCGGCATTCCCGACGACATCAGGGACAAGCTGTTTCAGCCGTTCTTCACCACCAAGCCGCCGGGCGAAGGCACCGGGCTCGGATTGTCGATCAGCTACGAAATCGTCACAAAAGAGCACGGCGGGACAATCAGGGTCGCGAGCGAAGTTGGAGCCTTCACCGAATTCATCGTAACTTTGCCGCGCAGCGTCATCGGCAAAGGGGCAACGAAGTCTTTTGCGGCGAGCGAAGAGTCATGACCGTAAGCATCCTGATCGTCGACGACGAACCCGACGTCGCCATGCTGTTTCGACAGCAATTTCGGCGCGAGGCGCGAGAGGGGGCCTATGTCCTGCACTTTGCTCTCTCGGCGTCCGAAGCGCTCGAGCAACTGGTAACCGTCATCGAGCCGCACCTGATCGTGATTCTGTCGGACATCAACATGCCCGGCATGGACGGGCTGGCGCTCCTGCGCGAGATCAAGACGCGCTGGCCCGGCTTGCCGGTCATCCTGCTGACCGCCTATGGCGACGAGGAACGGCGCCGGCGCGCGGCCGAATACGGGGCGGTCGACTTCATCACGAAACCGGTCGACTTTGATTTCTTGAAGGAGCGACTGCGCCGGCTGCCCGAGCGACCGACCTGAGGGCGCCCCCTTGATCGCCCCAACAAAGATTCTCGCGGTCGACGACGAGCCCGATTTCGAGTTTCTGATCAGGCAGCGGTTTCGCCGTCAGATCCGCGAGGGAGAATTCGCGTTCCGCTTCGCCCATCATGGCGAGGAGGCGTTGTCCGCGCTCGACGCCGAACCGGATATCGACCTTCTTCTCCTCGATATCAACATGCCCGTGATGGATGGACTTACGCTGCTGAGCGAGTTGCACGAGCGGCAGTCCGCCGTGCGCGCGATCATCGTTTCGGCCTATGGCGACATGGCCAATCTGCGAACCGCGATGAATCGCGGCGCCTTCGATTTCGTCACCAAACCCGTGGATCTGAGCGATCTCGAGATCACGGTCCGCAAGGCGCTGGCGAACATCGCCAAGCTGCGCGAAATGGATCGCTTGCGCAAGGAGGCCGAGCGGGCGCGCAACAATCTGTCCCGGTACTTTTCCCCGAACGTCGTCGCGCTGCTGGCGGCGCAGGACGAGCCGCTCGGGGCGGGCCGCCGGGAAACGGTCGGCGTTCTGTTCGCCGACATCGTCGGCTTCACGCAAATGACGGAGGCCATGCCCCCGGAAGCGGTCCTGGAAATGTTGCGCGAATTCCACGCCCGGATGACCGCTGAAATCTTTGCCTGCGGGGGCACCGTCGACAAATACATCGGCGATGCGATCGTGGCCGTGTTCGGCGTTCCGAGCGCGAGCTCCAAGGACGCCGCGAACGCGCTGGACTGCGCCGAAAAAATGCTTGAGGCGCTCGAGAGCTGGAATGACGATCGCGAGCGTGCGACCGGGGATCGCCTCGCAATGGGCATCGGCATCCACTACGGCCCGGCCGTCCTCGGCGATGTCGGGAGCCAATACAGCATGTCGTTCACGGTGATCGGCGACACCGTCAACACCGCCGCCCGGTTGCAGACCTTGACGCGCACCTTGGGGACGGCGCTGGTGGTCGGCGATCCGCTGGTCACGGCGGTCAAGACATCCTGTCCGGAGGTCGCATCGGAAATCATCGCGCGGTTGGAGGATCAGGGCGAGCATAGCTTGCGAGGCCGCGCCAGCCCGGTACGGATCTGGACGCGCAGGATGAACGGCTCGAACAGCGGGTCAAGTCGGCCGGGATAGAAACCGTCGACGGCGAGGTTCCAAAAGAGGGGCATTGGCTGTCGCGGCCCTCAGACCTCCTCGCCGACGGAGCGCAATTCGACCCCGACCTTGACCTTGAACGGGAAACGGTATGTTCTAATTGGTTAGTTGACCGACCAATATCCAGGGAGGCGCGTTCATGCTCGAAGCGAAAGCCGGGCCGCGGGCTCATAAGCGCGATGCGAGACGCTTGGTCCTTCGGAGGCTCGCGATTCGGCTTGGATTGGGCGTCGCCGGGTGTTTGGCGGTTTCGTGCGCGAGCGCCCAGATCGTCGAACGAGCCATCCCCGATGATCCCGTCGTCGTGGATGGGGGCGACGTATCCGGCAAGATCCTCGACAGCGGCGTGCGCGCCTATTTCGGCGTGCCATTCGCCGCGCCCCCGGTGGGCGATTTGCGCTGGCGCGAGCCGCAGCCGGTCGCGAGCTGGAAAGGCGTCTACCACGCCGACCGCAAGGCGCCGGAATGCATCCAGGTGCTGCGACGCCACGACATCAATCATTATTTCGGCGAGGAGGCGACCAGCGAGGATTGCCTCTACCTCAACATATGGGCGAGCGAGACCGCGAAGCCGGGAGCGAAGCTGCCGGTGATCGTCTATATCTATGGCGGCGGCTTCACGCTCGGATCGAGCGGGATGGCGATGTACGGAGGCGAAAACCTCGCCAGGAAGGGGATCGTCTTCGTCAATTTCAACTACCGCGTCGGCGCCCTGGGCTTCCTCGCGCATCCCGAATTGACGGCCGAGTCGCCCCATCACGCTTCAGGCGATTACGGTTTTCTCGATCAGATCGCCGCATTGCAGTGGATCAAGCGCAACATCGCGAAGTTCGGCGGCGATCCCGACAACGTCACGATTTCCGGCCAGTCGGCGGGCTCGGCGTCGGTGTCGGCGCTGGAGGCGAGCCCGCTCGCCAAGGATCTGTTCCAGCACGGGTTCGCGATGAGCCTCAGCTTCTTTGACGACCGGCTCGCGCTGCCCAAGCTGGCGGACGCGGAAAAGACGGGACTCGAAGTCCAGAAGGCGCTCGGCGCGGCGTCGATCGCCGACATGCGCGCGATTCCCGCGGACAAGATCTTGGCGCTGCAAAAGGACTGCCAGCTTGGGTGCGCCGGAACCGTCGCGGTTTCGCCGGCGGTCGACGGCTATTTCCTGCCCGACGCCGTCGCCCGCCGTCTTCGCGGCGGGCCATCAGAACGACGTCCCGACAGTCGTCGGCTTCACCCGCGACGAAAGCTCCAACGAGCTCAGAACCGCGGCGAATCTCGACGCCTACGTCGCCGCCGCTCACAAGCTCTACGGCGACCGGGCCGGAAAGATTCCTCGACCTCTATCCCGCGCACGACGATGCGGAAGCCAAGCTCATGGGCAATACCGCGGCGCGAGAAGCGCTGGTCGAGACGGGGACACGAAAGTGGGCGCTGGCGCGAGCGCGCGACCGGCAAGGCGCCGTTCTACATGTACATGTTCTCGCGCGTCCATCCGTTCGTGGACGACCCGAAGCTGTTCGACCATCCGCAGACCATCGGCGCCTACCACACTTCCGATGTCCCCTATTGGTTCCAGACTCAGGACGCGCTGAACCTGTTCCACATCACGCGGAACTGGACGCCGTACGACCGGGAGCTTGCCGACAAGATGTCGGACTGTCTGGTCGCGTTCGCCAGGACCGGAAATCCCTGCGACCGAGGCGGTCGCGTGGCCGGCGTGGACCGAAGGATTCCGAGCAGTACGTCGAGTTTGGCGACGTCGATCGCCGTGCGCGCGGAAAACGTCGAGCGGATGGAATTCCAAAGCCAGTCCGGCGTCACGTCCTCGTCGCCGAGAGCCTCGCGCGATTAACGCAGCCCGACCTAATCGGCCTCGCTCGGCTTCGTCGGCGCCAGGGACGACGCCGTGCCGGTCACGAACGGCCAGAGCTTCAGGCGCTTGATGCGGCGCGGATCGGCGTCGAGAATCTCGTATTCGAAGTCGCCCGGCCCCTTCAGGATCTCGCCCGCGGCTCGGAACACGGCCGGCGGAGGCCGTCACCAGTCCGCCGATCGTGTCGACCTCCTCCGCGTCGGCGAGCGAGGCGAAATCGAAGCCGACCGCTTCGGACACCTCGTCGAGCGGCGCGCGCGCCTCGACGATGAACGCGCCGCCGCCCGCGGCGTGGACCGGGATTTCGGCCTCGTCGTGCTCGTCCTCGATGTCGCCGACGATCGCCTCGACCACGTCCTCGATCGAGACCAGACCGTCGGTGCCGCCGTATTCGTCGATCACCAGCGCCATATGCGTGCGCGACATCTGCATGCGCAGGAGAAGATCGAGCGCCGGCATCGAGGGCGGGGCGTAGAGGACAGGCCGCAGGATGCCGGCGTCCGAGAGCGGCATGTCCAGCCCGGCCGCCGCGCCCGTCTGCGCTTGCGCGTCCGGCCCGGCGACCAGTCCGAAACCGGGGATCGGATGCGAGAAAGACGAGAAGATCGCGAATGTGAATCATGCCGCGCGGATCGTCGAGCGTCTCCTCGTAGACGGGCAGTCGCGAATGGCCGGCGGTACGGAACAGGTCCAGCACCTCCCGCAGCGTCGCGTCGATCGCGATCGCGACAATGTCGGCGCGCGGCACCATCACGTCGGCGACCCGGACGTCGTGCAGCGCCAGCACGTTCTTCAGGATCGCGCGCTCCTGGGGCGTGAATTCCGCGGCTGGCGCTCTCGTCGATCGCGTCCTCGATGTCGTCGCGGACGGAGCCCGGCGCGAGGCCGAAGAGCCCGCTCAGCCGCTCGAACAGCCCCGGCGGCTGTATCGCGTGAAGACGAGGGACGCGGCGTCGCCTCCCCTTGCGCTCGTCGTGCGTCGCTTCGCTCATTCCGTAAGGGTTCCGTCCGCATAGGGGTCCGCGACCCCGAGGCGAGCCAATGACCCGCCTCTCGAGCGCCTCCATCCGCTCGGCCTCTTCGTCCGTCTGATGATCGTAGCCGATCAGGTGCAAGAAGCCATGCGCGACGAGATGACGGTAATGGTCGGCGAGCGGGACGCCGGTTTCCTCGGCCTCGCCGCGCCAGGGTCTCGAACGCGAGCGCGATGTCGCCGAGCGTCGGGCTTCCGGCCAGCCTGCCCGGACGCCGCCGCGGGAAAGGAGAGCACGTTGGTCGGCTTGTCCTGACCGCGCCAGCGGGCGTTGAGCGCCCGCACCTCCGCGTCGCTGGTCAAGAGCAGGCTGACCTCGGCGCGGTCGCGCGCGGCAAAACCGCTCTCGGCGGCGCAGGCGGCGACGGTCTCGCGCGCGAGCGTTCTGGCGCGCGGCAGCTTCCGCCACAGCGCCGAGGGCGCGTTGATGTCGACCGAGAGCTTCATCGCGCGGGGCGGGACTTGCCCCTCGTGTCCGTCGCGCTCGTAGGCCTCGACGATCTGGCGGACAAGATCGTGCCGCACGACGTCGATATGCGAGAAGCGCACATGGCCGATGCGCGCATTCGCCGACAGGAGGCGGATCGCCTCGCTCAGGCCCGACTTCTGCCCGGATGCGAGATCGGTCTGGGTCGGATCGCCGTTGATCATCATCCGCGACCCTTCGCCGAGGCGGGTCAGGAACATCTTCATCTGCATCGCGGTGGCGTTCTGGGCCTCGTCGAGCAGCACCGCGGCCTTCGACAGAGTCCGGCCGCGCATGAAGGCGAGCGGCGCGATCTCGATCATGCCGGTCTGGATGCCGCGCTCGACCATCCGCCCGTCCATGAAATCGTACAGCGCGTCGTAGATCGGCCTGCAGATAGGGGTCGACCTTCTCCTTCATGTCGCCCGGCAGGAAGCCGAGCCGCTCGCCCGCCTCGACCGCCGGGCGCGACAGGATCAGCCGCTCGACCAGGCCCTGCTCGAGCAGCGACACCGCGTGCCCGACCGCAAGCCAGGTCTTGCCGGTGCCCGCGGGCCCTTCGGCGAAAACCAGCTCGAACTTGCGCAGGGCGGCGAGGTAGCGGTCCTGAGCGGCGTTGCGCGCCCGCACGACCCCGCGCTTGCGCGTCTTGACGACGCCGAAGGTGTCCTTCGTTCCCTCGTCGCCGGGGAACAGGAGACCCGTGATAGGCGCTCTCGGCGATCGCGCCCTCGACGTCGCCCTCGCTCGCCGGTTGGCCCATCTTCACCCGCTCGTACAAGCAGTTCGAACACGCGGCGCGCCTGCTCGCTCGCGCCCTTCGGGCCCTTGATGACGACCTGGTTGCCGTTGGCGTAGGCGGACACGCCGAGCGAGCGCTCGATGCGCGCGATGTTCTGATCGTAGTGGCCGAAGACCACGGAGGCGGCGGCGTTGTCGGGAAAGGCGATCGAGATTTCGCGCAGGTTTGGATTCGCGAAGCGTCGGGTTCGGCGGAGCGGGTGCGGCGGCGATGCGCGACGGCGACGGATCCTGCGGCTTCAAATCGACACTCTCCCTGGCGTTCCGGGTCTCGGCTCGAATCATCCTGCACTTGAGATCAAATCCTGTTTTTGCGACGCTGGCGAGACAAGGCGCCCGTGCAGCGAGTTCGGCCTCAAGTCCACGATCTCGACCTCGGCGATCGCGCCGATCAGGGAGGGCGGACCTTCGGCGAACACCGCCTGCATGTAGGGCGAACGGCCGATCACCTGCCCCTCGTGCCGCCCGGGCTTCTCGAACAGGACCGCGAGGCGCCGCCCGACGCAGGCGCGGTTGAACGCCTGCCGCTGGTCCTCCAGCAGCGCCTGCAATTCATGCGAGACGCGCAACCTTGACCGCCTCCGCCGACCTGCCCGTCCATGTCCGCGGCGGGCGTGCCCGGCCGGGCGGAATACTTGAAGGCATAGGACGAGGCGAAGCCGACGGCGCGGACGAGGGCGAGCGTCGCCTCGAAATCGGCGTCGGTCTCGCCCGGGATAGCCGACGATGAAGTCCGAGGACAGCGCGATGTCGGGCCTCGCCTTGCGCACGCGGGCGATCACGCCAAGATAGTCGGCGGCGCGGTGCCGGCGGTTCATCGACGCGAGAATCCGATCCGAGCCGGACTGGACCGGCAGATGGAGATAGGGCGCGAGCGCCTCGATCTTCGCGATGCGCCGCGATCAGGTCGTCGCTGCATGTCGTTCGGGTGCGAGGTCATGTAGCGCACCCGCGCGACGCCGGGAACGGCGGCCACGGCGGCGATCAGGTCCGCGAGGCCGACTGGCCGACCGTCGGCGCCGAGCCCCGTGATAGGCGTTGACGTTCTGGCCGATCAGCATGACCTCGCGCACGCCGGCGCGGGCGAGGCGCCCGATCTCGTCCACAATCGCGGCGACCGGGCGCGAGGCCTCGGCGCCGCGGGTGTAGGGCACGACGCAGAACGAGCAGAACTTGTCGCAACCCTCCTGCACCGTCACGAAGGCGGCGACGCCGCGCCTCGCGACGGCGTCGGGCGCGCTCGCCGGCAAATGGGCGAACTTGTCCTCGGCGGGAAAATCGGTGTCGATCACCGCTCCGCGCGTCTCGGCCTTGCCGCAACAGTTCCGGCAGGCGATGGTAGCTCTGCGGGCCGACGACCACGTCGACCGCCGGCTGGCGGCGCAGGATCTCCGCGCCTTCGGCCTGGGCGAGGCAGCCGGCCACGACCAGCGTCGTGCGGCGGCCGGCGTGCCGGCGCGCCTCCTTCAGTTCGCGCAGCTTGCCGAGTTCGGAATAGATCTTCTCGGACGCCCTTTCGCGGATATGGCAGGTGTTGAGGACGATCAGATCCGCGTCCTCTGGGCTCTCGCCGTCTCCCCATATCCCTCGCCCGCGGCCAGATCGGCCATGCGCTGCGAAGTCGTAGACGTTCATCTGGCAGCCGAAGGACTTGATGAACGCGCGCGGGGCTTCCTCTGGTTCGGGTCACGGCGCGCGGCGCGTTGTCAAACACAGTCGATTCGGACAATGAGGGCTCCAGGGGCGAGCCCCTATGTAAGCCTTTTCCCGCCCCGTGCAAATGCCGCCCCCGGCGCGGCGCGCGCTTCGCATCGCGAGCCGCCGCACCGCCGCCTCGGTCGAGCGCGCGGCCGACTTGCGATCGAGGTCCGGCGCGACGCGAATGGGCGAGCCCCAGTAGACGTCGCAGGTCACGCCGCCGCCCCCGGCGTAGCGCAGGAAATGCGGCAGGAAAGTCATGTCGCCGTACCAGGCGACTCGCGGCCGCTCGAACCGCGCCATCGGCAGGCCGCAGAGGCGCGAATAGTGGAGGTAGACCGGCTGGATGAGCGCGGGGATCTCCGGGTCCGCGATCGCCGCCTGCCGGATCGCCTCGAAATGCGAGGAGCGGAAGCGCAAGAGCCGGTTGCCGTCGCCGGTCGTCGCCTCGGCGAACAGGACGACCGGCGCGCCGGCCCGCATCGTTGCGACCATTCTGGCGTTGACGCCGGGGATGCAGCGCCGCCGGTCGCGGTCGACATAAACGGCGCCCTGCATCGCCACGAGCTCGCGCCCGATCCGGCTGCTCGCCGATCTCCTTCTTGGCGAGAAAGCTCATCGGCGCGAGCGAACCCAGCACGGGAATGTCGAGCCAGGAGACATGATTGGCGACGATCAGCCGGCTGCCGCCCGAGCGGGCGAGCGCGCCGTGACCGCGCACCTTGACGCCGAGGCCGGCGCACAACAGGCGGTGGAAGAGGACCGGCGTCCGCTCGCCGAGCCGCGAGCCGAACGCTGGGCGAGGCGCCGCGGCGGCCCGAAGGCGACGATGAACGCGGCGAGCGCCAGAACGAGGCCCGCGAGGCGCAGGACGCGGTGGCGGCGACGGGGCGGGCCACCGGCGATCGCAGGCGGGCTCATGATCGGCGGCTCTTGGCCGGCGGTCATGTCAGGCAGGCTCATGGCAGGCCCTTGCGCATGACGACCGCAAGCGCCCGCGATCCGTCCTTGCGGCGGTAGTAGCCGGGACGTTCGCCGACCTTGATGAAACCCAGCCGACGGTAGAGCGCCAGCGCCGGCGCGTTGTCCTCGTCGACCTCGAGAAACATCGCCCGCGCCCCGGCGTTGGCCGCCTGCCGCAGAATTTCGCGCAGCAGCGCGCGGCCGACGCCCCGGCCGCGCCATGCGGACCTCGACCGCGATGGTCAGGATTTCGGCCTCGTCCGCCGCGAGCCGGGCGAGCGCGAAGCCGCGCAGGATCTCCGTGCGCCGGGTCGAGCGCCGCGGCGGCGAGGGTCGAGGCGCTCGGCGATCAGCCGGTCGATCTCCTCGGCGGACCAGGGATGGGCGAAGCCGGCGGCGTGCAGGCGCGCGCAGGCCTCGGCCTTGTCGCCGCGCAGCGGCCGGATCACGGGCGGGGACGATCTGCCGCCGAAGCCGAAGATCATCGCCGCCCTCAGACGGACGCCCGGGCGATCGGCTCGGCCGGATTCGGGCGCGCGTCGGGCGGCTTGACGTAGAGCGGACGGGCCGGGTTCTGGACCGGATCGAGCGCCAGTCCGATCCGGGCGACCGCGACGATGTCGGGCGCGTCGGTCGCCGCCGCGAGATCGTAAGGCAGGCCGGCGCGATGCGCCTCCGCGGCGACGAGGTCAGCCGCGTCGCCGGCCAGCAGCGCCGGACCGGCGCCGATGCCGCGCACGCACTCGCGCAAGGTGTCGCAGCGAGGAGGCCCGAGCGGCCGGCCGGTCGCCTCGAACAGCTGGAAATAGACCGACCCGTGGCGGGCGTCGATCGCGGCCGCGATGATCCCGGGCCGCGGCTCGCTGAGCAGCGGCGCGGCGAAGGCGACCAGGGTCGAGACCCCGACCACGGGGACGCCGAGCGCAAGCCCCATCGCGCGGGCGAGCGCGACGCCGACGCGGATGCCGGTGAACGAGCCGGGGCCGATCGTCACCGCGATCCGGTCGAGCGAGGCGAAGCCGCCCTCGAGGCCGCGCCCGACCTCTTCGACCATCGGCGCCAGCGCCTCGGCTTGACCGCGCGCCATCGGGCGGCTGATCGCCGCGAGCGGCTCGAGCCGCCCAGCTCTCCGACCGCCGCGACCGAGGCCGCGCCGCAGGAGGTGTCGATCGCCAGGATGCGCATCGGGTCAGGTCTCTGATCTCATCGCACGCCAGCTTCGCCTTCTCCGCGCGAGCGGGGAGAAGGTGGCCGAAGGCCGGACGGGGTGTGGAAAGCGTCCTCTTCGACGCCCTGCGGCTCCCCCTTCCCCAGCAAGCTCGGGAAGGGGTTCATGCGATGGCGCGCGCCGCGAACCTCGATCAATTCCGTCACGCCTTCATCGCGTGATCAGCGTTCCCGCGCCGTGGTCGGTCAGAAGCTCGATCAGCACCGCGTGCGGAATCTTGCCGTCGAGAATGACGACGCCCTCGACGCCCCGCTCGAGCGCGTAGATGCAGGTCTCGACCTTGGGGATCATGCCGCCGGTGATCGTGCCGTCGGCGATCAGGCCGCGGATGTCGTCGACCTTCAGCTCCTTGATCAGAGTTCTTGTTCTTGTCGAGCACGCCCGGAACGTCGGTCAGGAACAGGAGGCGCTTGGCGCTCGAGCGCGCCGGCGATCGCGCCGGCGAACGTGTCGGCGTTGACGTTGTAGGTCTGGCCGTCGGCGCCCTGCGCGACCGGCGCCAGCACCGGGATCAGATCGCGGCCGAGGATCTGCTCGAGCACCGTCATGTCGACCTTGTCGGGCTCGCCGACGAAGCCGAGATCGACGACGTCCTCGTCGGGGCGCGTGCGGGACGGTGGACCTTGCGCGCGATGACCATGTTGCCGTCCTTGCCGCAAAGGCCGATCGCGCGTCCGCCCTCGGCGTTGATCGAGCCGACGATCGACTTGTTGATCGAGCCGGCGAGCACCATCTCGACGATCTCGATCGTCGGCTTGTCGGTCACCCGGAGGCCGCCGGAAAAATGCGATTCGATGCCGAGCTTCTTCAGCATCGAGCCGATCTGCGGGCCGCCGCCGTGGACGACCACCGGATTGATGCCGGACTGCTCGAGCAGCACCATGTCCTTGGCGAAGTCGCGCGCCTTCTGCTCGTCGCCCATGGCGTGGCCGCCGTATTTCACCACGACCATCGCGTCGTCGTAGCGCAGCATGTGCGGCAGCGCCTGCATCAGAATCTCGGACTTCTGCTGCGGCGTGGCGTTGAGCGGCGTCGGTCATGGAGGCTCCGGAAGGCTTCGGGCGCGCCCGCTTCTAGCGGCTTGGAGGCCGAAGCTCAAACGGTTTGCGGCGTTCTTGGGAGGCGCGCCCGACCGAGGCCCGCATGGGCGCCCGCACTGCGCACGGGGCGGGCGTTCGCGGGCACGTTGGCGTATGGGCGATAACCGCCCCTTTGTCGCCCTTCACCGTAAGTCCGGTACCGCAGGAGGCGCCAGTAGCTGTCATTGCCCGACGACGTAGGGAACGGCCGGACTCTTGGTAAGGACCGGAGGGGGGAGGGGTCGTGCGAGTTTGACGACAAGCCGTTGAGCGCAGAGTAAGCTGAAGCCGCACGCCAGTTCGCTGTCGACGCTATGAGGGCGTAGATGGAGAGGGACGAAGCGCTGGATATCCATAGGTTTCGCTGGCGGACCAGTATCGCCGCGAGGCTGGTCGCGCTGGCCCAGCGGGTCGGCGCCGACTCGCATGAGAGCGGCGATGCGGCGTTGCAAAGGCGGCTGCTGGTCCTCTTGGCCGTCGGAACCCTTCCGTTAACCCTGCTCTGGTCGGTGACCTACTTCGCCGCCGGGGCGCACCTGGCCGCCTTGGCGCCAGCGGTTTATTCGGCGGTCACCCCGATCAACACCGCTCTGCTTGGCTGGACGCGCAACTTTCGGCTCTATCGCTTCATCCAGCTTTTCATGACCCTCGTGCTTCCCTGGTTCGTGATGATGAGCTTGGGCGGCTTCAGGCAATCAAGCGTTGTGATCATTTGGGCGGCGCTTTGTCCGATCTGCTCGCTGCTGGTTGAGAAGCTGCGCCAGACCGTTATTTGGATCGTGGGCTTTGTCCTGCTCCTTATCGTGAGCGCCATCCTGCAGCCTTATCTCAAGCCCTTCGGATTGCCGGAGGCGTTCGTCACTTGGTTCTTCGTGCTAAACCTCGGCTCGGTGATCGCCATCGTCTTCGCGCTGCTCTACTATTTCGTTGGGCAGCGGAATTTCTTTCAGGACCGCTCGGAGACGCTGCTGCTCAATATCCTGCCGAAGGAAATCTCGGAGGCGCTCAAGACCAATCAAAGCGCCATCGCCGCGCATTACGAGTCCGCCAGCGTCCTCTTCGCTGACATCGTCGGATTCACGCCCATGGCCGCAGCGATGACCCCGTTGCGTGTAGTTAATCTCCTCAACGACGTCTTCCACTGCCTCGACGATCTCGTAGAGAAATATGACCTCGAGAAGATCAAGACGATCGGCGACTGTTATATGGTCGCCGCTGGTGTCCCAAACGAGAGACCGGACCATGCTTCCGCCCTCGTCCAGCTCGCGCTCGACATGCGGGAGGCGGTGACGAGCCGGACATTCGGGGACCAGAAGCTCGCCTTCCGCATTGGCGTCAGCTCTGGCCCTGTGGTGGCCGGCGTCATCGGCCGCAAGAAGTTTATCTATGACCTCTGGGGCGCGGCCGTGAATCTGGCGAGCCGTATGGAATCGCACGGCGAGAGCGGGACCATCCAGATCACCCGCAGTACCTACAATTTGATCAAGGACCAATTCGACTGCGAGTCCAAGGGGACCATGAAGGTGAAGGGCGCCGACCATATGGAGGTGTGGCACGTACTCAGACGGAAAACCGTCCCGAGGCCCGTCAAATCTCCCGCCTAAAGTCGACTCCGCCGTCTGCTCGGGCGGAGACCGCGCCTTCGGTGAAAGTCCGCTTCCCCGCCCAATTGATGCGTGCGGAGACACGGAATGCTACGCCCGGAATACGTCGACTCCAACCCTCGATCATTCGGTTTCGCGGGCAACCCTGGCGGCACGGCTGGATGCGTTGAAAGACGCCGGCCCCCCGCGCCTCCGCGAACATTGCGCACCCCGCGAGAAGCCGTCATAACTGCCCGGCGCCAAGGGGCGAAGAACCGCCTCTCGAGCGCAGTCGCGGCCCTCGGCAAAATGTCGGATTTCGCGCCGCGAGGGGAGACAGACATGTCGGACGCTTTTCAGGATCGCGAGAACAACTTCGAGAAGCAGTTCGCAAACGACGAGGCGCTGCGTTTCAGGGCCGTGGCGCGCCGCAACAAGGCGCTGGCGATTTGGGCCGCCGAGCTCAAGGGTGTGACCGGAGACGGCGCCGAGAAATTCGCCGATGACTTCGTCGGGACCCACGTCGGCGCGAGCGACGACGACGTCATCGCCGCCCTCAGGGACGATCTCGCCAGCGCCAAAGTGGACGTATCCGAGCATCGCCTGCACAAACGGATGGGCGAAGAGATGATCGCGGCCATGGCGTCGGTGAGAGCGGGGAAGTAGCGGCGGTCTTGCGCCTCAGGCCTTCGCCAGCGGCGCGAAGCCCGTGACCACCGCCTCGTAGACCGCGCGCTTGAAGGGCACGACCACTTCGGGCAGCCGCTCGAACCGTTCCCAGCGCCAGTCGTCGAATTCCGCCCCGTGCGCGCCGCCGGCCGGCTGGTGGACGTCGATCTCCGAATCGTCACCCAGGAAGCGGAACAGGAACCACTTCTGCGTCTGGCCGCGATAGCGGCCGGCCCAGCGGCCGCGGGCCTCCTCCGGCAGGTCGTAGCTCAGCCAATCCGCCAGTTCGCCCACGAGTTCGACCGAGCGGACGTTGGTTTCCTCCCACAGTTCGCGTTTGGCCGCATCGAACGGCGTCTCGCCGTCGTCAATGCCGCCCTGCGGCATTTGCCAGGATCGCGCGTCGAGATGCTCGCCGCCGCGCTTGCGCTTGCGGTGGCCGATGAAGACGGCGCCGTCGCAATTGACCAGCGCAACGCCGACACAGGGGCGATAAGGAAGATCGTCGGTCATGAGTCTGCTTCGAGGAAAGAACCCGAGCGAGAGTCTTAGCCGATAAGGCCTATTGGCGCGACCCGCCGAATCAACTCATCATGGAGCGGCCGCGGAGTCCTTCGCCCGCAGCGCGGCGAGCGCCTGCTGGACGTCGATGATGAGGGGTTTTGCGGCGCCGACGAGACCGTGGGACGGTTTGACGCGGCTCGGCGGCGCGGGCTCGGCGGCAGGGTCCGCGGCCTCAGCCGGCTTCGTCGGCGCCTCGAGGCTTTGGGTCAGACGTAGTGGCGGCGGCTCGACCGGCGCCACGGACGACTCCCGAAGGGACGGCGCCCCGGCGCCCGCGGTCCAGGACGGGCCGCCGCGCAGGAACGCGGCTTCGCCGAAAACGACGGCCAACGCGACCAGCGCGGCGACAACGGCGGAGGTCGCCGCGCCGCCCTTGAACGCAGGCGTGGGCCGGTCCGAGCCGAGCCCGAGCGGAGTGTTCAGTTCGTCATGCAATCCCGGACTGCCTCTCTTCCGAAGTTGACTTGGGCGTCGCGCATCTTGCTCGATCGTTCGTCTCTGGCGCCCGGAGCTTGCGCGACGCCGTATCGTTGCGGCTCCCGCCGCGGCGGGGCGCAAACGCGAGGCGTGAATGAGCTTTACGTTTTTCCGAACTTATGATACCGTTCGTTTGTCAGGTCCGAATGAGTGGAGACGTGGTTTGAGGATGCCTTACCTGTCGCTTCGGGACCCGCGAGGGAACCGTACCCGGAGCACTCAGCGGCGCTCGCCTCCGGGACGGATTTGTGCGCTCAACGCGCTGAAAACCCAAGATCGGGGCCAGGGATGCACGGCGCCCCAGGGGGGGCGGGTCTCGCCCCCGCCAGCGACAGCGTGACTGGAGCGCATCGATGACGGCCAATCTCATCACAGACATCGCCGGCGTCCGGGTCGGATCGGCGCATGACGCCAGGCTCGCGTCGGGCGTCACGGTCGTGCTCTTCGACGAACCGGTCGTTGCATCCGTCGCGCTGAATGGGGGCGTCCCCGGCTCTCCGCGACGTGGAACTGCTGGAGCCCGAGATGATGGTGGAGCGGGTCGACGCCTTTGTCCTTTCCGGCGGCTCGGCCTTCGGGCTGGATACGGCGGGCGGCGCGATGGCGTTTCTCGCATCAATCGGCCGGGGCTTCAGGACGCGCGGATCGCGCGGCGCGGTCGTGCCGATCGTGCCGTCGGCCAGTCTGTTCGATCTCTCGAATGGCGGCGACAAGTCTTGGGGACGGCAACCGCCGTACTGGGAGTTCGGTTTTGCAGCCGCTTCCAGCGCGCTTGAGGGTCCCAGGACCTTCGAGCTTGGCACGACTGGCGCGGGATTCGGCGCCACGACCTACGATTTGAAGGGCGGACTTGGCTCGGCGAGCGCCGTGACCTCGCGCGGCTTCAGGGTTGGCGCGCTCGTCGTCTGCAACGCCGTGGGCCGTGCGACGAGGGGTCTGACACAACATTTTTGGGCCGCGCCCTATGAGCGGGGGGGCGAGTTTGGCGGGCGGGGATTCGGGCCGGACGAGGTCGACGACGCGCTCGCCTTGCGCATGAAGGACGACGAGCCGACGAACACCAACCTCGCGGTCGTCGTGACCGACGCCCTCCTCACCAAGGCGCAGGTCAAGCGCGTCGCCATCATGGCGCAGGATGGCTTGGCTCTGGCGTTGAGGCCCGCGCACGCGCCGAGCGACGACGACGCCGTCTTCGCCGCCACGACCGGCCGCGCGAGCGCCGTGCCCGACCTGCGCGACCTGACCGAGATCGGCATGCTGGGCGCCGAATGCGTCGCCCGATCCGTCGCCCGCGGCGTCTACGAGGCGACCGCGCTGGCCGTCGCGGGAGCGCAACCGAGCTGGCGGGATCTTTACGGAGGCTGAGCGGCGCCGTGGCCTCTACTGGCCGCCGACGGTCGCGATACGCAGGTTGTTGGTGCCGCCGGGCGTCCCGAACGGCACGCCGGCGACGACGATGATCCGCTCGCCCGGGCCGGCGAAGCCTTCGATATAGGCGTGGCGGCAGGCGCGCTCGGCCATGTCGCGCTCGTCGCGGGCGTCGTCGGTGACGATCGCGTGAACGCCCCAGACGACCGCAAGCCGGCGCGCCACCTCCTCGTTGGGCGTCAGCGCGAGAATGGCGGAACGCGGGCGCTCGCGGGCGATGCGCAGGCCGGTCGAGCCGGAGTTCGTCCAGGCGCAGATCACCTTGAGCCCCAGGGTCTCGGCGACGTCGCGGGTCGCCTCCGCGATCGCGTCCGCGCCGGTCTGCTCGGGCGTCGCGCGCTGCGACTCGATGATCGAGGGATAGATGCCCTCCGATTCCACCGCGACCGCGATCCGGTTCATGGTCGCCACCGACTCGCGCGGATATTGGCCCGACGCGCTCTCGGCCGACAGCATGATCGCGTCGGCGCCCTCGAACACCGCGGTTGCGACGTCCGAGACTTCGGCGCGGGTCGGCACCGGCGAAGTGATCATCGATTCCAGCATCTGGGTCGCCACGACCACCGGCTTGCCGAGCCTGCGCGCGGTTCGGGTCAACGTCTTCTGGATGCCCGGCACGCGCTCGAGCGGCATCTCGACCCCGAGGTCGCCGCGCGCCACCATGAAGGCGTCGGCGACCTCCATGATCTCATCGAGCCGCGCCACCGCCTGCGGCTTCTCGATCTTGGCCATGACGAGCGCGCGGCCGTTGGCGATCGCCTTGACCTCGACCACGTCCTCCGGCCTCTGAACGAACGACAGCGCGATCCAGTCGATGTTCTCCTCGAGCGCGGCCTTGAGGTCGGCGCGATCCTTGTCGGTCATGGCGGAGGTCGGGATGGTCGTGTCCGGCAGGCTGACGCCCTTCCGGTTCGAGACCCGGCCGGCGACCTCGACGACGGTCACGGCGCGCGCTGGGCTCGGCCTCCTCGACCCTCAGCATCACCTTGCCGTCGTCGATCAGGACGCGGTGGCCGGGCGCAAGCGAGCTCAGGATCTCCGGATGGGGCAGCTGAACGCGCGTCGCGTCGCCCGGCGTCGGATCGGCGTCGAGCGTGAAAGCGTCCCCCTTGTGCAGTTCGGCCCCGCTCTCGGCGAACTGGCCGAGCCTCAGCTTCGGGCCTTGCAGATCGACCAGCACGCCGATCGGCCGTCCCGTCTCCTCCTCCAGCGCGCGGATCATCGCCACCCGCGCCGCGCATATCGTCGTGCGAGGCGTGGCTCATGTTGATGCGGAAGACGTCCGCGCCCGCCTGGAAAAGGGCGGCGAGGGCCTCGCGGTCGGCGGAGGCGGGACCGAGGGTCGCGATGATCTTCACGCGGCGGCTGCGACGGGAATGCAAGGCGCTCCTCCTCAAGAAAGCGGTGGACAGGCGATCGTTCTAACGCGACGCCCGGCTCGATATCGATGACGGACTCAAGGGGTCGACGGACTGGCCTGATCGGTCAGCTGAACCGTCCAGCTCTTGGCGTCCTTGCCGGTGTCGACCTCGAAAAAGCCGGTGCGGTCATAGCCGCGGACGAAGCAGTCCTGCCGGCCCTCGATCTTGAACTCGCGGTCCGAGGTGCACATGAACGCCTTGCCCTTCCATTCGCCGCCGCGCTCGTCCATCGCGTAGACGTAGTAGTATTGCGCGGCCAGCGCGCCCCGGAGCAGGGTCACGCAATCGAGCGACTTGAGGTTCCACCAGCCCTCGCTGACCCATTCCTGGCCGTCGGTGTAGGCGAGCGCGACGCTGACGCGGCTGCCGGTGTTGTTGCACATGCGCAAGTCTGCCGCCGCCGGGGTCGCCACGAGAACCGCGGCGGCCAGCGACGAAAATGAAAGGAGCCTGCCGAAGGTCGCCAAATGCGTCTCGCTTTTTCCGGCGGCCATATTCGCCGCGCGCCTCTCCCTGTCAACACGGCGCCGCGCTTGCCGGCTCGACGGACCCCGCCGAATCGAGGATGATCGGGCCATGAATCGCGCCATCCATCGCTTCGCCCTTTCCTGCCTCGCGGCCCTTGCGGCGGCCGCGGTTTCCGCCCCCGCGCGGGCCGATTTCGCCTCCTGCGCGGCGACGCTCCGCGACGACGGCGCGCACGCCGGCGTGTCGCGCGAAACGCTCGACCGGGCGTTCAACGGCCTTCAGCCGGACATGAAGGTGCTCGAGTTCGAGAAGTCGCAGCCGGAGTTCAAGACGCCGATCTGGGACTATGTCGATGGTCTCGTCGACGAGGAGCGCGTTGTCGGACGGCAAGGCGGCGATGGCGCGGGAGGCGCATGCGCTGGCGCACGCCGAGGAGACCTATGGCGTCAGCCGATATATGCTGGCTGCGATCTGGGGGGTCGAATCGAACTTCGGCAGCGAGATGGGCGACGCGCCCGCTGGTGCAGTCGCTCGCCGACGCTCGCCTGCTTCGGCGAGCGGCCGGCCTATTTCCGCTCCGAACTGATGGCGGCGCTGAAAATCATCGACCGCGGCGACATCCCGGCCGACAAGCTCGCGGGCTCCTGGGCGGGCGCCTTTGGGCAGACGCAGTTCATGCCCTCGAGCTATCTTCGCCTCGCCGCGCCGGGGTCGGACGGGGGCCGCGACATCGTCGATTCGGCCGACGACGCGCTCGCCTCGACCGCCCATTATTTCGTCAAGTCGGGCTGGCGCTCGGGCGTGCCGTGGGGCTTCGAGGTCAAGCTGCCGGCGGGCTATTCCGGCCCGTCCGGGCGCAAGGCCAAGGCAGCCGATGTCGTCCTGGGCGGCGCGCGGGATCACGCGCGATCGACGGGCGGCCACTCGGCGAGGGCGAAGCGGGCCTTCTCCTGCCCGCGGGTCCGCACGGTCCCGCCTTTCTCGTGACCCACAACTTCGACGTCGTCTATTCCTACAACGCCGCCGAATCCTATTCGCTCGCCGCCTGCGTGCTGGCCGATCGGCTCGCCGGCGGACAGGCATCGTCACGCCCTGGCCGACCGACGATCCCGGCCTGTCGCGCGATCGAGCGGCGGGAGTTGCAGACGCTGCTCGCGCAGGCGGGGATACGACGTCGGCCAGCCCGACGGCGCGATCGGCAACAAGACCAAAGAGGCGATCGCCGACTTCCAGGGCAAGCTCGGCCTGCCGGTGAACGGGCGCGCCTCGCAAAAGGTGCTCCAGGCGCTGCGCCAGTAGGGGCTTCGGAGGGTGCGCGTGTCGCGCGCCACAGCCCGTCGAAAGACGGGCGTCCCTCCGTGCGCCCTGTCAGGACGGCGAGACGCCGTCCCTCCGATCGTGATGGGCGAACTGGCGGAGAACCGACACGTCAGCTTCGCTTTGACCGGTTCTCGCCCCGCTTGTTCTCCTCGCTGAGCTCCGCGCCGTTGGACGACCTGGCGTCCGCGCTATCGGCCCTTCAGCGCGGAGACGCGGACGCCGTCGTCAACATCATCGGGGCCCTGCAATACGCGGTCGCCACCAGCTTCAGTGAAACCGTAGATCGGCCCGAGGGCGTCGCGCTCCCGCCCGGCAGCGCGCTGAAAGCGCCGCTCGACCGGGCGCTGATCGAGATCACCTCCAGCGCCGAATGGCGGCGGAACGAGGCGAGCTACTTCGATCCTTGAGGCTCAACCGAGCCCTGCGCGGCCCGTACAGCAGTATGCGCCGCCTCAGCTGGCGTTGAGTTGGCGGGCTGCGGCCTCGGCGGTGTCCTCCGGCTGCGTGTTGAACGCGATCGCTGCGCCCGGCGCCGCCTTGTGAACGGCGTTGACGACCATCTCGAACAGCGGCAGGCTCTTTGGCGGAATCCTTAAGCCCCCGCCGATCACCACGCAGTCATAGGATGCGCCCTCCAGCGCCTTTTTCAACATGGCGCGCCCGGCTTCATCGGGGGTGATCATGCACGTATCGCCTTGCCAGCCCCTCTCCTCGATCTTCTTGACCGCGACGGCGATGCCGGCGTTGATCTTGGCGGCGTTGAATCCCGGCGGAAGCGATGGGTCCGAGTAATCCACGGTTTCCGGCTTCTGGCCAACGAACAGGATGCGGGTCATTTGGTTCTCTCCTTTCAACGCGTTGGTGCGGCGGGGATCCTCGCGACCGCCCTTCGCGCTCGATCTCGCGCATCAAGGGATCATGCGCTTTGTGAACCTCTGCCCTGAATGGCAGCGCGTTAATCACCGCGCGGGTGTCGAGCAGAATATCGGTCTCGATCTCGGCAAGGCGACCACTCTCCGTCCAGAAGCTGTCCGGTTCGGTCAAGAAAACGGCAATGTCATGGTCCGAATCCGGCCGCGCATCGCCGTAAGCCCCTGAGCCACAAAACCACGCGGTCGAGTCGGGCGCCATACGCTCTGTCGAGCAATGCGCGGAATCAAGCGGAGGATCGGATCGCTATCCATACTGAACTCATACCCACGCACGATCGCCGACTTCGTGATTCCTGTCCCACCGCCGCCGCGAGCATGGAGCGCCCGCCCCTCTCCCGCCCCTACCTTGGCGCGTCCGTCAGCGGCTCGAACGGCTGCGCGAGCGTTCCCTTCGCGATCGCGGCGGCGAAGCGGCGCAGGCCCTCGGGCTCGTTGCCGTTCGGATGGACCAGCACGATCGAACCCGGCCCCGGCTTCTGGCCGATCGCGAGCCACGCGTCGGCGCCGAGCGTCACCAGATGGAAGCGTCGCACCGTCTCCATCAGCGGGTCCGACGAGACGAGCCCCGGAAAGCGGAAGAACAGCGACGGCGTCTCGCCGTTGGCGATCAGCAGCCGCTCGGTATCGAGGATTTCGCGCACCGGATCGACGTGCGCGGTCAAAAGGTAGTTCGCGGCGTCGCGCAGCTTGCGGCGATAAGGGTGGGTGAAGGTGTGATTGACCCAGACGATGTCGAGCCTGCCTGCATCGCGTAAGCCGGTCAGCCAGCGGAAATCCGGACCGTGGCCGATGAGCCACAGGCCGGAAATCGACAGCGCGACCGGCGCGCGCGGATCGGCCGCCGCAAGTTCGGTGAAGAAGCTGCGATCGAGCGGCCGTTTGCTTGGGCAGAGGTCGCCGGTGACGAACACGCCCGGCCGCACACTTCGGGTCAGGCCCGCGTTCTCCAGAAAGCCGCGATGCGCGACGCCGGGCGCCTCGGCCGACGCCGCGATCGCCCGGCCCATGCGGGTCGCGCCGAGTTCGTCCTCGCTCGCCTCGTGACAGGTCCAGCAGGCCGCGCGCTCGAGCCGGGTCGTCAGCGCCTCAGGGTCGGCAAGAAGCGTGACCTTCTCGGCGCCGACCGTCATGGTCCGGATGGCGAACGCGTGGGCGCCATCCCGCCCCACGCAGGCTTGCAGCGTCGGCTGGTAGTCGGCGACGGACGCGATCCCGACCGACGCCGACGCCGGCGCCGGCCTCGGCCGGAAGGCGCAATCAGCGGCGAGCGGCGGCGACGTGAAAACGGCGAACGCCGCGAGCGCGGCGGTAAAGCGAAAACAGGAAAACAAGACGATTGACCCCAGCCGGCGCCGTCATAGCGGAGTCGCGCCCCGAGGGCCAGTGCGCGACCTCATTTCGCGCCAGGCGGGACGACCGTTGCAATCCCCGGAGGACTCTCATGTTTTTGGGAACGGAAAGCGGCGCTGCGCGCTTGAGTTTGTGAAATGTCATAGGAATTTCATAATGAGGCCGGACGCAGTTCCGAGCGTCAAATGGGCCGCGTGGCCGCATATGCGGGATGTGATGGGACCGGGTCTCATCACCGGCGCTTCCGACGACGACCCTAGCGGCATCGCGACCTATTCCCAGGCGGGCGCTCAGTTCGGCTACGCGCTCGGATGGACGCTGCTGCTGACGTATCCGCTGATGTGCGCGATCCAGTTGATCAGCGCCGAGGTCGGACGGGTCACCGGCCGGGGCCTCGCGGGCAATCTTCGCCGGCACTACTCGCTAAGGCTGCTCTATCCCTTGGTCGGCCTGCTGGTCGTCGCCAACACCATCAACCTCGGCGCCGATCTCGGCGCGATGGCGGCGTCGCTCCATCTGCTGATCGCCGGCCCGATCGTCCTCTACATCGCCGCCTTCGCGATTGTGACCGTCGCCGCCGAGGTGTTCATGCGATACGCGCGATACGCGGCGGTCTTGCGGTGGCTGACCCTATCCCTCTTTGCCTACGTCGGCACCGTCTTCATCGTCGGCGTTCCCTGGGGGCTCGTGGCGAAGAACCTGGTCCTGCCGCACATCAGCCTCGACGGCGACTATCTGACCGTGGTTGTCGCGGTGTTCGGCACGACCATCAGCCCGTACCTATTTTTCTGGCAGGCCGGCGAGGAAGTCGAAAACGAGAAGGAGGATCCGGCCGCCAAAGCCCTGATCCGGGCGCCGGAGCAGGCGCCGGTCGAGATGGCGCGAATGAGGATCGATACGCTGGTCGGAATGGGACTTTCGAACCTGATCGCCCTCTTCATCATGCTGACCACCGCAGCGACTCTGAACGCGCATGGCGTGACCGACATTCAGACCTCGTCCCAGGCCGCCGAGGCGCTGAGACCGATCGCGGGGCGGTTCGCGTTTACGGTCTTTGCGCTCGGCATCATCGGCACGGGGCTGCTCGCGGTTCCGGTGCTGGCCGGGAGCGCCGCATACGCCGTCGGCGAGGCTTTGGGCTGGCGGGTGGGGTTGGCGAAGCGGCCCGGACGCGCGTCCGCCTTCTACGGCGTGATCGCGCTCGCGACCCTCGTCGGCGCGGCCCTCAACTTCACGCCGCTCGATCCCATCAAGGCCTTGTTCTGGAGCGCCGTCATCAATGGCGTCGCCGCGGTTCCGATCATGGTGATGATCATGCTGATGGCGTCGCGGGAAAAGGTCATGGGCGCCTTTGCCCTGAGGCCCGTCCTCAAGATTTTCGGCTGGCTCGCCACCATCGTCATGGGCGCCGCCGCCGTCGGCATGTTCGCGACCTGGGGCGATTGACGGGGGCGACTAAGGCACCGCGGCGAGCAGCAGAAACACGCCGAAAATGACGAGGTGCACCGCGCCTTGCAGGATGGTCGCGCGCCCGGTGGCGAGGGTCAGCGAGCTCACGAACAGGGTGAGCAGCAGGATCGCCGTTCCCTCGGCGTCGAGGCCGAGCGTCAGCTCCCGCCCGAGGTAGAGCGAGACGCCGGCGACAACCGGGATCGTCAGGCCGATGCAGGCGAGCGCCGAGCCGATCGCGAGGTTGAGGCTGGTCTGGAGGCGATTGGTCTGGGCCGCCTTCACCGCCGCGACGCTCTCGGGCAACAGGACAAGGGCCGCGATGACGACGCCGAGGAAGGACGGCGGCAGATGCGCCGCATGGATGCCGCGCTCGAGCGACTCCGACAGGGTTTCGGCGAGCAGCACCACCGCCAGCAGGGACACGAGCAGCATCACAGCGCTCGAGCGCCGTCTCGCCGGCGGACGGACGGGTCGGCTCCTCGCCGATGTCGCTCATATCCTCGGCCAAAAAATATTCGCGGTGGCGCACCGACTGGACGAACACGAACACGAAATAGAGCAGGATCGCGAGGACGCTCGACAAACACGAGCTGGGTCGGCGAATATTGCGGGCCCGAGTTTCGCCAGCGTATAGTTCGGCATCACCATCGTCAGCACCGCGAGCGTCGCGAGCACGCTCAGCGCGGAAGCGGTGCCCTCGACCCGAAATCCCTGCTCGCCGTAGCGCGCGCCCCCGACCAGCAGGCAAAGGCCGACGACGCCGTTGAGCACGATCGCGACCGCGGCGAACACCGAGTCGCGGGCGAGCGCGTTCTCGGTCGCGCCGCCCGACAGCATGGCGGTGACGATCAGCGACGCCTCGATCACCGTGACGGAGAGCGCCAGCAGCACCGAGCCGAACGGTTCGCCGACCTTCAGCGCGACCACTTCGGCGTGATGGACCGCGGCGAACACTGAACCGAGCAACAGCACGCCGGACAGGCCGGCGACCCACAAGGTTTCGGCATGGAGAAGGCCGGCGTGCTCGAGCCCGAACAGGACGAGCGCGGCGAGCGGCGGCGCATAGGTTCGCGCGATCGCGCCGAAGGATCCGGTGTGGGTGGTCACGGGTGCGTCTCCCGGCGCGAGGCGTTCGCCTTAGCCGATCAGCGCACGCGGCGCCAGTGGACGCGCGTCAGAGGCTCGAGACGACGGCGAGCTTGCGGATCTGACCGTTCTCGTAGGCGCGCAGGAAGGCGTCGTAGTCCTTGACCGAAACGCAGCCGTTCGAATCGCCGTTGGGCCCGAGCATGTAGGGATGCGCCAGCAGGCCCGCGCGCCCGTAGAGGCCGCCGTCGCCGACCGGATTGAGGCGAAGCGCCTGCACGCCGTGAAACAGCGACTCGCGCATCGTGAGTTCGTAAAGATGGGGCGGGGTCGGCCCGACCGCGCGCTCGCTGACGTAGCGCAGGTCGTCCAGCGCGGCGCCGAGCCCGGAATGGGCTTCGAGCCGGGTGCCGTCGGGAAGATAGACCGCGCGGGCCGAGATCACGTAAATCGCCGTCTGCCGGTCGTAGCCGAGCCGGTCCAGATTCGGCGACGAAGACGGCGAGAAGCCGCCGAACAGCGAGGCGAAGCCGCCGCCCCGGCTGTCGCCGGCTGGCTTGGCGACCGCCGTGACCGCGGGCGCGGCGGCCGGAGCGGGCGAGGCGCGGGCGTGCCTGCGGGCCGCGGCGCGCACGGGCTCAGCCGGCGGCCGGGATGCGACGATTACGCCGGGCTGCTGCGCGCCGGGCTGGCCGAGGCCGAGCAGCTTCTGGATGATGTTGCGGTCGTCGGCCGGCGCGGTCGGCTGCGCGACGCGCCGGTCCGGCGCGACGGGAAGGACTGTCGGCTCGGCAAATTCGGCCGGGCGCGCCGGCGGCAGGGGCGCGGTGTCGTCGATCCGGGGAACGTCGCGGACCGGCGGCAAGGGAACGACGTCCGGCAGCAGGTTCGTCGCCACCGGCGGCGCGGCTGCTGGAGGCGGCGGCGGGACGGGCGCTGGAACCTCAGCGGGGGTTTCGGGGTTGAGGCTCGCGAGCGTGACGGCCGGCTCGGGCTTCTGGGCGATCGCCTCGCGCCACTCCGGCTCGACGATGATGTCGCCAAAAAGCTTGGCGGGGTCCTGCCGGGGCCGGCTGCGGCGGCTTTCGGCGGCGGGACGACGGGGGCGGCGGCGTAGTGCGCGTGCAGCGAGTACGCGGCGATGCAGCCGACCGCCGCCGCCACGAAAGCTCCGAGGACAGGCAGGGCGCGAGCTTCCGCCCGATCCCCCGCCCCGATCGAAAGGAATGTCGCCGATTGTTGTCGCGTCGGACCCCTGCATGCTTCGCCTACGCTGAACGCCTCGCTACGATGGGGGTTAGAGTTAATGGAATTTCGTTTAGGGGCGATTAACGCAGATTGATGCGAAACGCCAGACGGCGACTTGTCGCGCTCGCTGGATAACGATCGCGCGCCGCATCACTTTTTGCGACGAGCCTGATAGCATTTTAGACAAGCCGTATGATCGGCCCGTTTTCGAGCTCATAGTTCCTGAAAAACGGAACTTCACCCCTACTTCGGCGCCTTGCCGAGCGGGATGCCGTTGACCTTGATCGAACGGTCGTCGCCGATCTCGACCAGCCAGCTCAGCGCGCCGTCGCTCTCGGTCTGGGCGAGGCCCTTGGCCATTGCGATCACCGGCAGCGCCCTGGTCGCCAACTCCGGCCCCATCCCCTTGATCGCGTTCATCGTCTTGTCGAAGCCGCGCATCTTGATCGTGACCGCGCCCGCGGTCTTGCCCGCGGCGTAGCGCAGTTCGCCCTCGAGATCGGCGTCGATCGCCGGCGCGACGACATGCGACGGCGCGAGCACGATCTTCAGCGGACCCGGCCCCGAGCAGCGCCGCCGAAACCTTGGCCGAATCGACGTCCGAGATCGCCGGCCCCGGGCCGCCGAGATGCAGGCTGTCGATCGCCGCGCCCGCGGCGGCGGCGATGTCGATCCCCTTGACGGTGAAGACGAGGTCGATCTTCGACGGGGTGAGGTCGGTCGCGCCGGGCGGGCACGAGTCCGACCGGCAGGCTCAGTCCCTCGGCGTCGATGGTCGGCGTCGACCGCGCTGTCCGGCCCGGCGTTCGTCACGCCGACGGCGAACTTGGCGCTCGCCGAGCGCGATCGCCCCGAGCGGCGAGGCGACCATCACCTTGGAGGCTTCCCCGCCCTCGACGAACTTGCACGCCCGGCGCCGCGAGCGGCCGCAACACGTCCTTCAGCTCCGCTTCATGCGCTTGCGAGGTCGGCGCGGTGGACCGAAAGCAGCGTGAGGAGGTCGAACAGCTTCCGCGACTTCAGTCCGTCGACCCCGACGTTGAACGCCGCCTTGTCGATCGCGGCCGCTCGAACTCACGGATTTGCCGTCCTTGTCGGTCGAGGCGACCTTGAAGGCGATGTCGTCGATGTCGTCTTTCGCCGTGCTCGACACCGAGCCGTCGGCGTTGACGGTCGTGGCGAAATCGCCCTTGAGCGGGCCGAAGTCGAAGGACTGGCTGACGTTGGGCGCCTCGGTGCGTGAGGTTCCCCTTGTCGGCGCTCGGCGTCGCCGCTCGTCCACCAGGCGAGTGCCGGATCGATCACGATCGTCTGATGGTAATTGTCGAGCGTGAGGGCGCTGGTCACATCCTTGGCGTGGGAGACGATCTTCGGCATCGCGTCCTGGACGACGCGCCACTTGCCGTCGGTCCTGCTCGAACAGCTGGTAGACGAGCGGCGCGGGTCGTAGGTCGCGTTCGCGCCGGCGCCCTTCAAGAGCGCCGTTCATCGCGGCGAGGTCCGCCGACACCCGATAGCTCTGGCCGTCCGGCTTGCACGGTGACGAGCGGCGGGCCTCCCGCCGGCGGCGCCGGCAGGAAACGGTCGAAGAACGCCTGAAGGTTTTCGGCGCCCTGCGGCGTGGCGGGCCGGTCGTCGGCCAAGGCCGGGCCGGCAAGAAGCCGACGCGCCGGCGAGCAACGCGGCGGGCGCCGCGCGGCGGCGAAGGACAGTCGCAACATGAGGGAACCTGCTGAGGCTAGGATAGGCAACGCGGCCCGAGTCTTATCTCAATTGCGGCTTGAGCGCGCCCGACCCGGCGATTCGACCTCGCGTCCCGCTCTGGCTGAAATCAGGGCGCCGGCAGCGCCGCGGGCGGCGCGCTTCGGCGCCAGCGCCTTGGCGACGCCCGGCCTTGACCGCCGCCTGAACCTTCTCGAAGGCGCGGACCTCGATCTGCCGCACGCGCTCGCGCGAGACGCCGAATTCCGCCGACAGCTCCTCGAGCGTGATCGGATCCTCGGCCAGCCGGCGCGCCTCGAAGATCCGCCGCTCGCGCGGATTGAGCACCGACAGCGCGCCTCTCAGCGCGTCGAGGCGGGTGTCCGATTCCTCGCGGTCGGCGAGCAGCGACTCCTGATCGGCGCGTATCGTCGACGAGCCAGTCCTGCCACTCGCCTTCGCCCTCCTCGCGCAACGGCGCGTTGAGCGAGGCGTCGCCGCCGAGCCGGCGGTTCATGTCGATCACGTCCTGCTTGGCGACGCCGAGGCGCTTGGAGATCGATCTCGACCTGATCGTCGCGCAGGTCGCCCTCGTCGAGCGCGGAAATGCGGCTCTTGGCCTTGCGCAGGTTGAAGAACAGCTTCTTCTGGCTGGCGGTGGTGCCCATCTTCACCAGCGACCACGAGCGCAGGATGTATTCCTGGATCGAGGCGCGGATCCACCACATCGCGTAGGTCGCGAGCTTGAACCCCTTGTCCGGCTCGAAGCGCTTGACCGCCTGCATCAGGCCGACGTTGCCTTCGGAGATCACCTCGCCGATCGGCAGGCCGTAGCCGCGATAGCCCATGGCGATCTTGGCGACGAGCCGCAGATGCGACGTGACGAGCTTGTGCGCCGCCTCGCGGTCGCCGTGCTCGCGCCAGCGCTTGGCGAGCATATATTCTTCCTGCGGCTCCAGCATCGGGAACCGCTTGATCTCCTGCAAGTAGCGGGCAAGTCCCGACTCGCCGGCGATGATGGGAAGCGACGCGGCCATGTAATCCTCCTGCTCGGAGCCCGGTTCCAGGCCGTCTCCGTCGGCGCTATGGCCGGATCGGGCATATCTTGGTCGGGGAAGCGTGGCCGAATAAAGGCCAGCCCGACGACAGCAAAACGAAACGTCCAGCGGCTTTAGATCACGCTTGATGAATCGCGCTCACACCGTCACGCGCGGACGCGCAAGCGCGTTGATCAGACGCCACAAATCCTGCGGGCGGCGGGCTCTCGAAACGCAGCGGCTCGCCGGTGATCGGATGCTCGAAGCCCAGCATCGCCGCGTGCAGCGCCTGCCGGCCGAGCGCCGCGAGCGCCGCTCTCGCGCCCTCGGACAAGCTGCGCGGCCTTGGTCTTGAACCCCGCGCCGTAGACCGAATCGCCGAGCAGCGGATGGCCGATCGAGGCCATGTGGACCCGGATCTGATGCGTGCGCCCGGTCTCGAGCCGGCAGGCGATCAGGCTCGCCGGTCCGAACGCCTCCTCGACCCGCCAGTGGGTCACCGCGTGGCGGCCGCGCTCCTCCGGACGCGACCGCCATCTTTTCGCGATGGCGCGCGATGCGCGGCCGATCGCGGCGCTCGACCTTGCCGGCCGGCACGTCGAAGCCGCCCCAGACCAGCGCCAGATATTCGCGCGTCAAGCGAGCCGCTGCGGCCGTGATCGGCGAAGAGGTCGGCGAGGCCCTGATGGGCGGCGTCGGTCTTGGCGACGACGAGAAGCCCGGACGTGTCCTTGTCCAGCCGGTGGACGATGCCCGGCCGCCGGACCCCGCCGATGCCCGAGAGGCTCGTCGCCGCAATGGCCGATCAGCGCATTGACCAGCGTGCCCTCGGCGTGGCCCGGGCGCCGGATGGACGACGAGGCCGGCCGGCTTGTCGATCACGATCAGGTGCTCGTCCTCGAAGACGACGGCGAGCGGCAGGTCCTCGCCTGAGCGAGCGGCGTCCTCGCGGCGGCGGCGCCTCGAACCGGATCTCGGCGCCCTCGGCGAGCTTCGTCGCCGGATCGCGCGCGATCGCGCCGTCGACCGTCACCTCGCCCGCCTCGATCAGCGCCTTGATCCGGGTGCGCGACAGCGCAAGACGCCGCTCGGCCGCCGCGCTGGCCGAGGAAGCGGTCGAGCCGTTCGCCCGCGCCCGGCGGCGTCGACGTCGAAGGCCTGCGGGCCGGACGGCGCGGCAAGCGGCGTTCGGCGCGGCTTTCGGGCGGTCGGCGTCCGCTCTCGGGCTTCGTCGCTCGCCCGACCAGGCGCGGCGCTTGGCCTTGGCGTTCATGTCCGCTCGCGGCGGCGGCTGCGCGCGCCGGGCTCGGCCGCGGGCGGCGCGACCAGCGGCCCGAGCGCCGCGACGATCGCCTCGACGGTCGGGCGGGGCCCGGGACGATGCGCGTCGAGCCCGCGCCGGATCGCGGCGACATGGGCTCGGGGGTATTGCCGCAGCAGCCGCCGACGATGCGCGCGCCGCAATCGACCGCGAGGCCGGCGTAGAGTCTGCATCAGCTCCGGCGTGCCGGAATAGTGGATCTCCGCGCCATGCCAGTGCGGCACGCCGGCGTTCGCCTTGGCGATCAGCACCGCGTCCGGGTCGGCCTCGCTCATGGCGAGGATCGAAACCAGCAGGTCGGACGGCGCCGACGCCGCAATTCGCGCCATAGGCGAGCGGCTTCGGGTCGAAGCCCGCGGCCAGGGCGCGCGAACGCGGCCGGGCGCGACGCCCATCATCGTCCGCCCGGCGGTGTCGAAGCTCGCGGTGACGGTATAGGGCATGCCGACCCTGGCCGCGGCCAGCGGCGGCGGCGCGGATTTCCTCGGCCGCCGACATGGTCTCGATCCAGACGACGTCCGCGCCGCCTTCGCGAAGACCCTCGATCTGCTCGGCGAAGACCTCGACCGCCTCGTCCTCGGTCAGCGGGCCGAGCGGGGCGAAGATGTCGCCGGTCGGGCCGACCGACCCGGCGACGACGACGCGGCCGGCCGGCGGCGTCGGCGACCGCGCGGGCGTTCTCGGCGGCGAGCCGGTTGAGCTCGCGCGCGCGCCCCTCGGCCCCGTGCAGCGCGAGGCGGCGGCGATTGCCGCCAAAACTGTTGGTCAGGATGATGTCGGAGCCGGCGTCGACGAAGGCCTGATGCAGCGCCCGGATGCGGTCGGGATGGTCGGCGTTCCACAGTTCCGGGCTCTCGCCGGAGGCGAGGCCCATGGCGAAGAGGTTGGTGCCGGTCGCGCCGTCCGCCAGCAGCGGCCGGCCTTCGGCGAGAAGAGTTTGCAGCATGCATCGAGTCCTCGTGAACGCGCGTCGCAGGCGCAAGAGAGCCGCCGTCAGTTAAGCGCGCGGTCCCGGCGGCGCAAGGTCGCCCGGAAGGGCCAGGAGCCGCCTCCGCGCACCCTTCGTTGTGCGCGAGGCGCTGGGCCTGCTAGGCTGAGCGCCGCACGAGAGTCAGTCCGTTAGCCAAACGCATTCCCCGAAGCCCGACCGAGCCGTCTCAGGAGACGACCTCCATGCCGGAGATCGCCGACGAGCCGCAGGTTTCTTCTGTTTCTGATCAAGCCGTCGCATTACGACGACGACGGCTATGTGATTCAATGGCGCAGGTCGGCGCTGCCGTCGAACTCGCTCGCCTGCCTCTACGGCATCGCCAGGGACGCCATCGAATCGGGCGCGCTCGGCCCCGACGTCGATCCGGAAATCATCGTCATCGACGAGACCAACACCCGCGTCCAGGCGCAGGCGAATCGCCCGGCAGATCGCCGCGGCCGGCGGCCAGGGGCTCGTCGGCTTCGTCGGCGTGCAGTCGAACCAGTTCCCGCGCGTCATGGACATCGCCCGCCCCTTGCGCGCGGCGGGCGTGCAAGTCTGCATCGGCGGCTTCCACGTCTCGGGCTGTCTTGCGATGCTGCCGGAGACGCCGGATTCGCTGAAAGAGGCGCTCGACCTCGGGATTTCGCTGTTCGCCGGCGAGGCGGAGGGGCGCTTCGCCGACGTGCTGCGTGACGCCGCAGCCGGTACGCTGAAGCCGATCTACAATTACCTCGACAACCTGCCCGGCCTCGACGGCGCGACCGCGCCCTATCTGCCGAAGGAGAAGGTCGGCCGGTCGATCGGCATGATCTCGAGCTTCGACGCCGGCCGCGGCTGTCCCTTCCTGTGCTCGTTCTGCACCATCATCAACGTGCAGGGCCGCAAGTCGCGCTACCGCACCGCCGACGACATCGAGCGGATCGTGCGCGCCAATCACGCCAACGGCGTCCGCTATTTCTTCATCACCGACGACAATCTCGCCCGCAACCGCAACTGGGAGGACATTTTCGACCGGCTGATCGCGTTGCGGCAGGAAGGGATCAATTGCCGCTTCGTGATCCAGGTCGACACGATGTGCCACAAGATCCCGCGCTTCGTCGAAAAGGCGGCGGCGGCCGGGGTCAAGCGCGTGTTCATCGGCCTCGAGAACATCAACCCGGACAGCCTGAGCGGCGCGAAGAAGAAGCAGAACCACATCGCCGACTATCGCGAGATGCTGCTGGCGTGGCGGCAGCGTCCGCTGCATCACCTATTGCGGCTACATTATCGGCTTCCCCAACGACACGCCGGAATCGATCGTTCGCGACATCAAGGTCATCCAGCGCGAGCTGCCGCTCGACATCCTCCAGTTCTCCTGCCTGACCCCGCTGCCCGGCAGCGAGGATCACGCCAAGATGACGGCGGCGGGCGGTTCGATCGACCCGGACCTGAACAAGTTCGACCTCGAGCATGTCGTCTGCGACCATCCGCGGATGACCCGGGCGGACTGGCAGGACGCCTATCATCTGGCGTGGAGCACCTATTACACCGACGAACACATGAAGACGGTGATCCGCCGCGCCGCCGCGGGCGGCCCGCGCGTCGACACCGTCGCCTTCCTGATGGTCGCGTTCTGGGCGGCGAGCACGCTCTACAATATCTATCCGCTTGAGGCGGGGCTCTTGCGCCGCAAGTCCCGGCTCGACCGGCGCTCCAGCCTGCCGATCGAGAACCCGCTCGTCTTCTATCCGCGGGAGGCGGCGACTTTCCTCGCCAATCATGCGAAGATCGCGGCCAAGTTCGTCAAGATCTGGTGGTTTATGCGCGGTGTGCTCGCCGACCCCAACGCGAAAGCCTACACCGACGACGCGCTGCGGACCGCGGACGACTACGAGCATCAGGAATTGTACCAGCTCTCCAACTCCGCGCGCGCCGCCGGCGCCCGCGCCAAGCGGATCGAAGAGCGCGGCCACGCCGCCCCGGCCGAGGCGGCGGAGTAGCGGAGCGGATCGTTCCAGGGAGGAGGCGATGACGCCCTCGGATGCGGCCGAATGGCCAGAGCTGCCTTACGCTGACTGGGTGGAAACGCGAGACACGCTCCATTTGTGGACGCAGGTCGTCGGCAAGATCCGGCTCGTCCAGACGCCTTGGCTGAACCATTCGTGGCACGTAACGCTCTATCCGACGGCGCGCGGCCTCACCAGCTCGTTGATCCCCTACCGGCAGGGCTCATTTCAGATCGATTTCGACTTCATCGATCACGCGCTCTCGATACGAACGGGCGATGGCCGCGAGCGCCGGATTCCGCTCGAACCGATGTCGGTCGCTCGGTTCACCGCCGTGCTGTTCGCCGCAATGGGAGAACTCGGACTCGACGTACGAATCTCGATGATGCCCTGCGAGATCGCCGAGCCAACCCCCTTCGACCAGGACGAACGACACGCCTCCTATGATCGCGACGCCGCCCATCGCTTCTGGCGCGTGCTGATCTCGACGCACGCGGTCCTCGCCCATTTTCGGACCGGCTTTATCGGCAAGGCGAGCCCGGTTCATTTCTTCTGGGGCAGCTTCGACCTTGCGGTCACCCGCTTTTCGGGACGACCTGCGCCGCGCCACCCCGGCGGCGTGCCGAACCTGCCGGATGCCGTCGCCGCCGAGGCCTATTCGCACGAAGTGTCGAGCGCCGGGTTTTGGCCCGGAGGGGGCGGTCCCGTGGAATACGCGGCGTTCTATTCCTATGCGTATCCAGCCCCAAAGGGCTTCTCCGACGCGGCGGCGCGCCCGGCCGAAGCGTTCTTCTCGAAGGAGATGGGCGAATTCCTTCTGCCCTATGAGGCTGTGCGCACCGCGCCGAATCCCCGCGGCCTGCTGATGGACTTTCTGCAGTCGACTTATGATGCGGCGGCGGACCTTGGGCGATGGGATCGAAAAGCACTGGAATGCCCGTTGGGAGAGCCCGGCCGGCCGCGGCCACTGCCCTGAAGCGTACGACTTTCCGGTTGCCGCTTGGCCGGCGCAGAAAATTCCCCGGGAACACTTGGTGTCGTCCTGCGTTGACAGCACTCGCGAGACGTCGCGAAGGCTTTACGGGGTGACGAGATGATGGCCAAGGCATCGGCCGCGATCGGCGCGATCGTTATCGCATTTGTAACCACCGCCGCATCCGAGGGGACCGATCCATCGCTCGTGCAACGCGGCGCCTATCTCGCCCGCGCCGGCGATTGCGAGGCCTGCCACACCAAGCCCGGCGGGCCGGCCTACGCCGGGGGCGCGGCGATCCACTCGCCATACGGGCCGCTTTATGCGCCCAATATCACCCCCGACAAAACCAATGGGATCGGCGCATGGAGCGACGATCAGTTCTATCGCGCCCTGCACGAGGGGATCGGCCGGGATGGGAAGAACCTCTATCCGGCCTTCCCCTATCAATGGTTCACCAAGGTGACGCGCGACGACGTGCTGGCGATCCGCGCTTTCCTCAACACCGTGCCGCCGTCGAGCGAGCCGTCGAAAAAGCAGAGCCTGATGTTCCCGTTCGATATCCGGACCGGCCTTGCGCCCTGGAACGCGCTCTTTTTTCACCCCGGCGAGTTCAAGCCCGATCCCTCGAAGGGGGACCCATGGAATCGCGGCGCCTACCTGGTCGAGGGGCTCGGCCATTGCGGCGATTGCCATACGCCCAAGGGCGTCGCGATGCAGCCGGACACCTCGAAGCGTTTCGCCGGCGGCGAGGTGGACGACTGGTACGCCCCCAACATTACCTCGGACCCTGTCCACGGAATCGGCGGCTGGTCGGAGGATGATCTCGTCCAGTACCTCAAGACCGGCGCGACGGCTGGCGGCCGTGTCGCGGGCGGGCCGATGGGACAGGTCGTCCACGATGGTCTCGCCTATCTGAACGACAGCGACCTGCACGCGATCGCCATCTACCTGAAGGGCCTCCCGGCCATCGCGGAGGCCGCCTCGCCCCGGCCCTCCGGAGAAATCGGCCCGCATGCGGCGGGCGAGGCGGTCTATCTGACCCGATGCGCCTCCTGCCACCGGCCGGACGGCAAGGGCCAGCCGGGCCGGATTCCGCCGCTGGTCGGCAATGAAGTCGTCACCGCCAAGGGCCCGGAAGACGTGATCCGCCAGATCCTCGGAGGCCATCTCGCAACCGGAAGCTATGCGCCCATGCCGGCGGTGGGAGCGAACATGACGGACCAGCAGATCGCCGACGTCACGGATTACGTGCGCAACGCCTGGTCCAACAGGGCGCCGGTTATCTCTCAGACGGGACTCGTGGGCGAGATTCGCGAAAGGACCATCAGTACCCTCGCCGGCCCCGGCGCGGACGAAGAGCACAACGACCCGTGCATGATCGGCCCCGATTCGCCTCCTGTCCCGACGATCGACGATCCGCAAATCGACAAAAGTCTGTCGGCGATCACCCCCGCGACGATGCTTGAGACGATCCCTCCGCTGATCCAGCGCGTTCGCCAGATTGCGCCGGACAAAAAGCAGGCCGACATCGTCAACGGACTGACGCTCGCCTATTGCCGGCTCGAAGCGCGCAGAGCGGCGTTCCGGAAGCCCGACGGACGCGATCAGCTGAACCAGTTCAGCCTGCTCGTCTACAGCGAGCTCGTCTCCAACGGGAAAGAGTAATGGCGTCCGACGGAGGCGCCGAGAAGGGGCCTTTCGACTCGTCCAACAACCTCGACGCGGCGGAAAAGAGCCAGGCGGCTGAACATTCCGCGCCGCAGGCGATGGTCATCCACGAAATCCTGCGCAAGGAAGGCGAAACGGAGCTCTCGCGCCGCCTCGGCGCGGTCTTCTGGTCCGGTCTCGCGGCGGGATTGTCGATGGGCTTCTCGTTCCTGGCGATGGCGCTGATCCAGAGCGGGTTGCCGGAAGAGCCATGGCGCCGCTTGCTTGCGAGCCCCGGCTATTCGCTCGGCTTCGTCATCGTCATACTCGGACGGCAAGAGCTTTTCACCGAGAGCACGCTGACGGCCGTGCTGCCGCTGCTGGTCCGGCGCGACCGGGGGACCCTGATCGCGCTTATGCGATTCTGGGCGATCGTGCTCTGCGCCAACATCCTCGGCACGCTCATCTTCGCCGGCCTCCTGACGATGAACGGCCTCTTTCCGGAGCCTGTTCGGGCGGCGATGATCGAGATCGGACGCAACGCGGTTAGCGGCCCGTTCTGGCCGACCGCGATCCGGGCGGTGTTCGCCGGCTGGCTGATCGCGCTGATGATCTGGCTCCTGCCGAGCGCCCGCTCCGCGCGCCTGCTGGTCATCATGCTGCTGACCTACATCGTCGCGCTTGGCGGCTTCTCGCATGTGATCGCCGGCTCGGTCGAGTCGGCGTTCGCCGTCTTCTCCGGCCAAGCCTCGGTCGGGGAATATCTTGCGGGCTTTTTCCTACCCACTATCCTGGGCAACACGCTCGGCGGGGTGGCGCTCGTCGCTCTGCTCAACCACGCGCCGCTCGCGCCCGAGTTGCAGGATTGAGCGATGATTCGCGGCTCCAGCGACCACGCCGCCAATGCGCGGACCCTTCTGGCGTGGGGTGCGAACCGGGATCGCGATCGGCCTCGCCTTCATCGACAGCCGGCTGCCGCGGAGGCTGGGGGGCCGGTTGACCGTCGCGGCGGAGCCGTCGTTTCCCGACTCCCCACGCGCCGGAATCCGCGCTAACGTCGGCCGATGGCGATGGAGACCAAGAAACCTGGCGACGTGGCGCAACGCGCCGCCGGTCGGCGCGATCGGCTGAACGTCGCGGCGGACGCCGCCTGGCGGCGGGAGACTTTCCGGCTGCCTCGCACGGAAGCGCGCGCCAAGGCGCGCGAATGGTTCGAGCGGTTTCCCAAGGCGGCCTACATGACCGAGATCGAGTCCTGGCGGGAACTCGCCGACGACGAGATCGAGTTCGTCATGCGCCGCCTGCCGACCGCCGACTGAGACCGCCCGGTCAGGGGCGATGAACTGCATCGGCTCCGATCGTATCGATCCTGGATGAGACTCCCTCCAACCTTTTTGTATCGACTTGCGGATGCGCCGCCAGGCCCGACCCGACATCCTGATCGGCATTTGCTAAAGGAGGCTGGCGATGAAGACGATTATCGTTGCGACACCCCCTGCCGTTTGGCTGGCTCTCATCCTCGCTGCCGCTCCAGGCCAAGCAATCGCAGCGCCTGCGCAATGCGACGCCTTCGGCGTCGCTCCGGATTCCGATTGTTCCGATATGAACCCCGGCGGTCCGATGCAATCCGCACGGCCGCCGTCGAATCCCGGCGGCCCGACCCACGTGCACTGCGACTGTGTGAAGCTGGTCGACGATCACTCGGAGCCCTGCTGTCCTTGAGTCTTTAGAGCGAGATGCGATTCGGTGGAGTCGCCCGGCCTGCAAACTCCTCTCTCCCCGCTTGGGGGCCTGGCGATTGGCCGCCGCGGCGAGTTCCCCGCGCCCCTATTCTAACCTTCTCCCCCTTTCGGTCACCCCAGAAACCGGGTCGCCTCGAAGCTCGGCGTCGCCGCGGAAAAGAGGTCGAGCCAGTCGACGAGGCGCGGGTGATCGTCGCGCCACGCGCCTTCGAACCGGAGGTCGAGATAGCCGAGCGCCGAGGCGAGCGCGATCGTGCCGACGTCGCTCAGTTCCTCCGGCGGCGCCTGCTCGAAGGCCGAGAGCGCGCGGGCGATCTTGTCGCTCTGATAGGCGATCCATTGTTCGGATCGCATGGCCGGCTCGCGCCAAAGCGATTCATAACGCAGCAGCACGGCGGCGTCGGCTACTCCGTCCGCCAGCGCCTGCTGCGTCAGCGAGCGGAACCGCAGGACGGGATCGGCGGGGATGATTCTGCCCCCGCCGGCCAGCGTGTCGAGATATTCGACGATAACGGCGCTGTCGAACAGGACTTCGCCGCTCTCGAGGATCAGCGCCGGAATTTTCCCCAGGGGATTCTGACCTCTCAGCGAATCTCCGGGATCGCCGGTGTCGGCGGCGGCAATCTCGATCCGGTCGTCGAGTTCGAGCACGGAAGCGGCGATCCGCACCTTGCGGCCGAACGGCGACGGCGCGGCAGCTCTCAGAACAAGCATGACCGCACTCCCGAATTTGCCGCCGCGCTTTCCGCCTCCGCCGCCGTTGTAGCGCAATCGCGCCCCCCATATAAGGGCGTGAATCCAGCCGCCTGCCGAGGGTCCCGGCCCGCACGGGGGCGCGCGCCCAATTTTTCGAAGGGGATCCTTCCTTGACTTCTCCGCACCGTTACCCGCACGAGCGCGTCGTCATCATCGGGTCGGGGCCAGCCGGCTATACCGCTGCGATCTACGCCGCGCGCGCCATGCTGAAGCCGCTCCTCCTGTCGGGCTTCGAGGCGGGCGGCCAGCTGATGATCACCACCGACGTCGAAAACTATCCGGGCTTCGCCGAGCCGATCCAGGGGCCGTGGCTGATGGAGCAGATGCGCGCGCAGGCCGAGCATGTCGGGGCGCGGGTCGAGGGCGAGACCGTGACCGGGCTCGATCTCAAGAGCCGGCCGTTCGTCATCCGCTGCGACAGCGGCCGTACGATCCTGGCGGACTCGGTCATTCTGGCGACCGGCGCAAAGGCCAAGTGGCTCGACCTGCCGAGCGAGCACGCGTTCCGGGGCTTTGGCGTGTCGGCCTGCGCGACCTGCGACGGCTTCTTCTTCCGCGGCAAGTCGGTCGTCGTGGTCGGCGGCGGCAATTCCGCGGTCGAGGAGGCGCTCTATCTCTCTCATCTCGCGAAAAGCGTCACGGTCGTCCATCGGCGCGACTCGTTCCGCGCCGAGAAGGTGATGATCGAGCGGCTGCTCGCGCGTCCCGAATGTCGCCCTGCGTTGGAACTCAGTGGTCGACGACATTCGTCGGCGACCACGAGCCGCGCGGCGTCACCCACGTCCGCCTCAAGAACGTCGCGACCGGGCGTGTTCGAAGACCTCGCGACCGACGGGGTGTTCGTCGCGATCGGCCACGCGCCGGCGACCGAGCTCGTGCGCGGGCAGGTCGAGCTCAAGGCCAACGGCTATGTCAAGACCGCGCCGGGGTCGACGGCGACCAGCGTCGAGGGCGTGTTCGCGGCGGGCGATGTGGCCGACGACGTGTTCCGGCAGGCGGTGACCGCGGCGGGGATGGGCTGCATGGCGGCGCTCGAGGCGGACCGCTGGCTCGCCGCCCAGAGGCCCGCGCAGGAAGCGGCCGAATAAAGAAAATTGGCCCAGGCGCTGGACGACGCCGCTCTTTGCGGCGCGGGCGGAACCAGCGGGGCCTTCAGGAAGCGTCATGGACTGGGACAAGTTGCGTATATTTCAGGCCGCCGCAGACGCGGGGTCGTTCACGCACGCGGGCGAGACGCTGGGACTGAGCCAGTCGGCGGTCAGCCGTCAGGTCGGCGCGCTCGAAGCCGACCTCGGCGCGCCGCTGTTTCACCGCCACGCACGCGGCCTGATCCTCACCGAGCAGGGCGAGATGCTGCTCGGCGCGGTGCGCGACGTGGTGCTGAAGCTCGACGCGGTGCGCAGCCGGCTGATCGACAGCCGCGAGAAGCCGACCGGCGAGCTCCGCATCACCACCACGCTCGGGCTCGGGGCCAATTGGCTCGCGCCGCGGCTCGGCGAGTTCGTCGAGCTCTATCCGGAGGTGAAGCTTCAACTGCTGCTGTCGGACGAGGAGCTCGATCTCGGCATGCGCGAGGCCGACGTCGCGCTGCGCTTGCGCGAACCGAGCCAGCCGGACCTTATCCGGCGGCGCCTGTTCACCGTGCATTTCCACGCCTACGCGTCGGCCGATTATCTCAAGAAGCATCCGCAGCCGCGCAAGGTCGAGGATCTCGACCACCATCACCTCGTCGCCTTCGGGGCGGCGACGGCTACGCATTTCCTGTACGATCTCAATTCGCTGCTCGGGGTCGGGCGCGACCCCAAGAACCCGCGCGCGCCGCAGATCGCGGTCAACAATCTCGGCGCCATGGTGCGGGCGGTCGAGAACGGGGTCGGAATCGCCGTGCTGCCGGACTATGTCGTGCAGCCGGGATCGAACCTCGTGCGGCTCCTGCCCCATGCCGACATGCCGGAGATGGACTGCTTTCTCGTCTACGCCGAGGAAATGAAGAACGTCGCGCGGGTCCAGGCTTTCCGCGATTTTCTGGTCGCGGCGGCGCAAAGGTGGCGCTACTGAACGCGAGCAAGCGCAAGCGCGCTTCTTGCCTCGCTCGGACCTCTTAACTGGCCGGCGCGCGCTGGCGTCTTCGCCGCAAGACAAGCGCGTTCGAAATCAATAGCCCTGGAGCCATTCCCGGCGTTTCGACCACATCATCAGCCACTCATTGTCTCCGCCGCGCCCGGTCAATTTGGCCTTCGTTCCGTACGCGAGCGCGCGCGACGCGCAGCATAGCCACAGTTCGGCCAAACCGATGGGGACCAGCGGTTTCGACCAGTGGCCGCGCACCTGCGTCGCCTTCGACGTCCAGTTTTGCAGCATCCTCACGCCCTTGGGCGCCGAACCGCCGCCCAGGTGCATGATTTGCGCGTCCGGCGTGATCATCGGCCGATAGCCCATCTTCGCCGCGCGGAGGCACATGTCCGCCTCCTCGCCGTACATGAAATAGCGGCGGTCGAAGCCGTCAAGCTTCTTCCAGAGTGCGGTCGGAAGCATGAAAAAACATCCGGTGACGATGTCGACGTGGCGCACCGTATCGCGCTTCCATCCTCCAATGGCTTCCGGGTTGAAGAAGGCGGAGTCCCTGAAAATTGAACTCAACCCGGTAAAGAAACAAAAGAGGCTCCACGGGGTCATGTTGTTCCAGCAGGAGGTCTTGTTCAGAGATCCGTCAGCGAACACAGTTCGGCCGCCGGTGATTCCCGCCTCGGGATGCAGCTTCGAAAACGACAAAAGGTTTTTGATTGCGTTAGGATGAACTTCGGTATCCGGGTTCAACAGCAACACCCACTCGCTGTCGACCCGCTTCATCGCTTCGTTGTTGGCGCGAGCGAAACCGAAATCCAATTCGTTCCTGATCAGATCGATTTGCGGGAACCGCTCGGCGATCACGTCGGCCGACCCATCTTCCGAGCCATTGTCGGCGACAATCACCCTCATGTTCAAGTCGGGCGTATTGTCGAACAAGGTTTCCAGACAGCGCAGGGTCATTTCGCGCGTGTTCCACGATACCACGATGACGGTAAGCTCGGCGGGACTCGAAGCAGGCTCTTCGCCCCTGTTCCTCGGTACGGTCGATGCACTTTCTGAAACGGGCATACGGTCGGATTCCTGTCAGAGTTTTCGGCGACTTCGCATGACGACAGCGTCGTTATACCCCGCCTATTTTCACCGTTCTATGAAGGACGCGCGGGGCGTCAGTCAGCCCGGGAGTTCCGCTGGCGGGTCGGGACGCTGGGATTTATAGCGGTTTTTGCCGCGTTCGCCCACATCCACCGCCTCCAGCGCGATCGCCCGGCGGGGTCAGGCCGACCGCGGATAGACCGGCGCGCGCTCGCCGACCACCCGACCGGGTTGGCCGACGGCGATCGCGCCGGCCGGAAGCGACTTCGTGACCACGGTTCCGGCGCCGACGATCACCCCGTCGCCGATGCTCACGCCCGGCAACACGATCACCCGCGCGCCGAGCCAGACATCGTTGCCGAGCACGATGTCCGCTTCGTCCATCGCCTGACGCGTCACCGGACTGCCGTCGTTGAAGCGGTAGCCGGCCGCCGTCAGCAGGACTTCGGGACCGAACAGGCAATCGTCGCCGATAACGATACGCCCCTTCGACGGGCCCGCCCAGAGATGACATCGGGAGCCGATCGACACGTTCTTGCCGATCGCGATACGCTCGGCGTTGGCGAAGGAGACATCCGGGCTGATCCCGGCGCCGGGACCGCAGGTCAGCTTCCGGCGCGGCGCAACGTGCGTGTGATTGTAATAGTTCGCCATCCGCATGAGATGGAGGTAGGCGCGCGGATCGAGCGCGGACACGATCCCCCGCACAATCCTCTGCGGCCGGGTCAGCCGTTTCTTGGCGACGGGCCCCGACACGTCGATTGCCATTGCGCTCTCCTTGCGATCTTCCGCGACCGCACGGGCGCAAACGGGTTGGACGTCCCCGTTCCCCTCGCCCGAACCGTCGTCGCCCGAGCGACTAAACGAAACAGGCCCGGAGCGCCAGTCCGGCGCCTCGATCCGGCGGGTCGGCTTCACATGAACAGCGGCTCTTTCTCCAGCCCCTTGTACAGCGACGCCACCTCAGCGCCGTAGCCGTTGTAGATCAGCGTCGGGCGCAACTGCCCGTCGTTGAGGAAGGTCTCCTGGGCCTGGCTCCAGCGCGGATGCGGCACGTCGGGGTTGACGTTGGCCCAGAAGCCGTATTCGTCCGGCCCGAGCGATCTCCCAGAAGGTCTCCGGCCGCTTGTCGATGAACGACACCCGCACGATCGACTTGATCGACTTGAAGCCGTACTTCCAGGGGGTCGCGAGCCGGATCGGCGCGCCCTGCTGCTTCGAGAGCGGCTTTCCGTAGGCGCCGGTGGCGATGAAGGCGAGGTCGTTGGTCGCTTCGGCCATGGTCAGGCCCTCGACATAAGGCCAGGGCATGAACGACCGCTGACCCGGGGCCATCTTCTTGTCGAGGAAGGTCTCGAACCGCACGTAGGTCGCCGAGGAAAGCGGCTTTGCAAACGCCACCAGCTTCTTCAGCGGAAAACCCGTCCACGGAATCGCCATCGACCAGGCCTCGACGCAGCGATGGCGATAGAGTCGCTCCTCGAGTCCCATCGCCTTGATCAGCGCATCGATGTCGAGCGTCTGCTCCTTCTCGACGAGACCGTCGAACTTGACCGTCCACGGCCGGACTTTCAGCGTGCTGGCGTCGATGTGCTTGCTGGTGCTGAACTCGTAGAAATTGTTGTAGTTGAGATTGTACTTCTCAGGCGTGACGTCGCGGTCGAGCGTGTAGGCCGGGTTGCGCGGCGCTGGATAGAGCGATGCGGAAGGATCGGGATCGTCGGCGCGCGCGCGGGCGCCGCTCACGGCAAGCGCCCCCGCCGCGCCCAATCCGGCCAGGAAAGCGCGCCGGCCGAGGAACAGCGCCTCCGGCGTGGCGAGACTCTCGGGGATCTCCCAGCCCTTCCGGCGGACGACGTGCATGGAGCCAACTCCTCGGACCTCAAGCCAAATACGGGAACGGTGGAGGCGTGGACCTCCATCAACGCTCCTTTTTCGGCGCGAGCGAGGCGATTGTTACAGCCGGTGAGCGTTGCCGGTCGTGGTCAGACCGACTCCCGAAACCACGCCTCGGCCCAACCCGCGCGCTTGACCGGCTGAAACTCCGTGAAGGTCAGCGTACCCAGGCCGGCCTTGTTGAAGGGTTCCTCGGAGAACATGTCTTCCAGTTCGGCCTTCGAATTCGCGCGCGCCACGAGATACCCGCCGACCGGCGGGTCCGATTTCGGCCCTGAGCAAAGAAACAGGTCTTGATCGTAGCCTTTTTGAAGCCAGGACCGGTGCGCCGCGTATCCCTGTCGGATTGTCTCAATCGGGGCGCGATAGGTCATTTCGACTATGAAGAATTTCATTCGAACCTCCGCCGACGCCTCGGCCGCTGGCAAGCTTTCCGCAAAACGCGGTTACTCCTTGTACCAGGTGATCTGGACGCCGTTGGCGACGAGGCGCCCGTCGGAGGTCCAGAGCGCGCAATTCTGGTCGGCGAAGCCGTTGTGGAAGATCGCGGCGTCTGCTTCGCCGATGAGCGGCGCCGCGCCGATCGCGGAAAGCTCGTCGCCGTCGGCGTGGAAATAGCTGGTGAGCGACACGGTCGCCATCGGCTGGAAGGTGCCGCGCGCATGCATGATGCGCACGAAGAACGCATCCGACAACGCGGCGAGCGAGACGAAATCGAGCGGCCGCTCGGGCATGTCCTGGATGTAGGCGAGACTGCGCGGGCTCAAGATCCGCCCGTCGTCGCGCGGAAATTCATCGAGTCCGCCCTCGACGAAACGGAACGAGTATCGGCGCGTCCATTCCGGCCGCCCGGCCTTGCTCATTTCCGCGATGCTCTCGCGCGCTTGCGCTGACGGGCCCTTGACCGGATAGTGCGACCACACCGGCTTTCGCGCGCCGCAGACGGCGCTCGCCGTGGTGCAAACCACGCCCTTCTGCTTCAGTTCCATCGACCAGTGCTGCGTGGTCTTGCCGCCCCGCTGGAGCTTGGTCTCGATCTCGAACTCGCCGTCGGCGATCGGGCCGCAGAAATTGACGGTGAGCGCGATCGGGTCGGCGGTGCGGCGCGGATCGACGAGAACGGCGTTCAGCAGCGCCGCAGCGGTCGCGCCGCCGAACGGCCCGGCCATGTTGGCGTAGGCCGGATGGGTCGCCCCGGCCCACCAGCCGGCGCCGAGCGGCACAAGCCGCGTCGCCTCATCGAGCGTGTGCGATTCGGACGGCATGGCTTGTCACGCTCCCGGAACCGCTCTGCGCGGCGCCTCAGGTCACCTTCTCGACCTGCCCGAATTCGAGATCGACCGGGGTGGCGCGTCCGAAAATCGAGACCGCGACCTTGACGCGGGAGCGGGACTTGTCGACCTCCTCGACCACGCCGTTGAACGAGGCGAACGGCCCGTCGGCGACCCGCACGTTCTCGCCGATCTCGAAGCGGATCGCTGCCTTCGGACGCTCGACGCCCTCGGCGACCTGGCCCTTGATCCGCTCGGCCTCGTGGTCGGGGATCGGCATCGGCTTGTTGTCGGCGCCGAGGAAGCCGGTCACCTTCGGCGTGTTCTTGATGAGGTGGTAGACCTCGTCGGTCAGATCGCACTTCACCAGCACATAGCCCGGGAAGAATTTACGCTCCGCGCTGATCTTGCGGCCGCGCCGCACCTCGACGACGTTCTCGGTCGGGACCAGGATTTCCTCGAACTTGTTCTCGAGGCCGCGCTGGGCCGCCTGTTCGCGGATGGAGTTTTTGACCTTCTTCTCGAAGTTCGAATAGGCGTGGACGATATACCAGCGCATGCTCATAGTTTGATGTTCCACAATGGGTCTCGGCGCCTCGACGTTCAACCGCTGCGGCCAAAGCCCAGCGCGAGGCTGACCAGCACCCGCAGCGCCTCGTCGACAACCGTGAAGAAGATGCTGGCGAAGACGACGAGCAGCAGCACAAGTCCGGTCGTGATCAGGGTCTCGCGCCGCGTCGGCCAGACGACCTTCGAGGCTTCCGATCGGACCTGCTGGATGAATTCGAACGGGTTGGTCATTCCGCCGGTTTCCGGGTGAGGTTGAAGACGGCCGGCGAAAAGCCGCCAGCCAAAAAAACTCGCGGCGCGGGGCCTCTCGGCGCCGCGCCACCGGATGCTCTTACAGGAAAACCCGTCGGCGCGCCAAGCGAAATGTGACGTTCCGGTCGTCAAACCGTCATGTCGGCCAAACAAAAAGAGGCCCCGGAAACTCGGAGCCTCTGACTTTTCGCACGGCCGGCCGAAACCGGCCTTTTTGCGCCGCCCCGGGTTCGCCCCGATCAGGCGGCGACGGCGAGGCTCTTGCGCGAACCGCGATAGCCGAGGACGCCCAGACCGGCGAAGCCGGCGAGCATCATCGCCCAGGTCGAAGTCTCCGGAACCGCGGTCGCGGCGCAGGGACCGTCGCCCAGGCACACATTGGCGCCCGAAGAGCTGCTAACGACGCTGTTTCCAAACGTGCCGGAAATCGTCAACCCGGTCGCGCCGTCCGGGATCGTGAAGGTCCCGACGAGGAGAGGCCCCGGGAACGGACCGGGATCGTAGTATTCCCCCGGACCGTTGAATTCGCCGATGGTCTCAACGACCGGCCCGCCCGGAGTGGAGAAATCCGCCGTGGTCACGCCCAGGCGGATAACGTACTCGGACGTTTGCGTAACAACCAGATCCCCGTTCGAAAGCGAGTCCAATTGCGCCATGGACAACGTGTCGCTCCACGACGCCCCATCGTTCCAACATGTAGCGTTTTCAAGGCATTGACCGACAAGGATTTGGGTGTCTGCCTGCGCCGGGCCGGCGTTCAATCCAAAGGCGCCGGCCAAAGCGGCCGCGCTTAGAAACGCATGCAAAACTTTCATTTGTTTCTCCCCTTGCGGCATCCGGGTCGAACACGCCGACCAAGCATGTTTACGTACCCCTCTCCGCTGGTAAACATTAGCCCTCTTTTTCGGCCAAGAGTCAATTCCGTCAATGCGGCGAGGCGACGCGCTACCCCCGAAAATGCTTCGACAGCTTCAGCCCCTGGTGCTGGTAGTTCGAGGTCGCTCCCGCGCCGTAAAGCTCGTCCGTGGCGTCGGCGAGTTCCTCGAACACCAGCCGTCCGACGGGCTGGCCGTCTTCCAGCAGAAACGGCACGTCGCGGGAGCGCACCTCGAGCACGGCGCGGGCCGCCGGGCGCCCGTCCGCCCCCTGCCCGAAGCCCGGATCGAAGAAGCCGGCGTAATGGACCCGGAACTCGCCGATCGCCGGATCGATCGGCGCCATCTCGGCCGCGAGGTCGGCGGGGATCTGCATTTTTTCGCGCGAGGCCAGGATGTAGAAGGCCTCGGGGTCGAGCACCAGCCGCCGATCCTCGCGGGCGAAAATCGGCTCCCAGAAATCCGCCGCGGCGTAGCCCGCCGACCCGGTCGACGTCGATGACGTCGCTGTTCTTGATCGCCCGGTAGCCGACCACCTCGCCGGGTCGCCCTTCGAGCCCGACATGGACGATCAGTCCGTCGCGCAGCGCGAGCGGGCGGTCGACGAGCGGCGAGGCCGCATGCCGGGCGCGTAAAGCATCCGCGTCCAGCAGGTGGGGGCCGCCGTCGCGTAAGCGCAACTGGTTGAGCCGCGCCCCCTCTCGCACGCGTACGGAAAAACTGCGCGGCGAAATCTCGGCGTAGAGCGGCCCGGCGTAGCTTTCCGGCACGGCGTCGAAGGCGTCGGAGCCGTCGACGATCAGGCGGGTGAAGATGTCGAGCCGTCCGGTCGAGCTTTTCGGATTGGCGGCGCCCGAGACGCCGGCCGGCAGCGCGAGGCGCTCCATCAGCGGCGCGAGATAGACGATGCCCTTTTCCAGCACCGCGCCGTCGCCTTCGAGCGACACGCGCTCCGGGTTCAGGCTTTTCAGCCGCTCGACGACGCTCGTCCCCTTTCCCGGCAGGAAGCTCGCGCGGACGCGAAAGGCCTCGGGTCCGAGGCGAAGGTCGAGGCTCGCCGGCTGAATTGGGTGGGCTCGATCGGCGCCGCGGCGGAGAGCGCGCCCGACTTCACCAGCGCCAGAATGCGCTGACGCGCAAGCAGGCCCGCCGGCCGGGTTCCGAGCTCGTTTTCGCTTCTCATGGCCGCAAAGCCTTACAGACAATCCGGTCCGTGCGAAAGGCGAGCGCCGCTGGCGACCTTCGCGCGGTCAATCGGAGGGACGTCGTCTCGCCGTCCCAATAGGGCGTCCGGAAGACGCCCGTCGTACGACGGGCTCTGGGAGCGCGAGCCGCGTTCCCTCCGTGGAAGCGCTCATCAGCCGAGAACGCAATCCTGGCGCAAGCCGGCGCCGGCAGGGTCGCGAAAGCGCGCGCTGCAAAAGCATGCGCCCATGCTCAAGCCCGGTCCCGGTTTTCGCCAATGCCAGAACATAGCGAAGCAGGCGTTCGAATCGCGCGCATCATTGCGGGACTTCTGTTCCTGCAACTGTCGCGCATTCAGCGCCGAACCCCCAGAACGCCGACGGCGACCTTCGACGATTTCTCGGTCGGCTACATCTTCGGCTTCATCGACGTGATGGCGCAGCGCGTCGGCCTCGGCGAGGAGGACGACGCCGTCAAGATCTTCGTCGTCCTGGCGAAGGCGCTGTTCGGGCGCGAGACGGGGGAGATGGTCTGGGCGCGTTTCGTCGACCGGCAGGATAGTCCCGACGCCGTTCTTGGCGCCTCGACCGGCCGGAACGATTCGCGGTCCTGGCTGCACGACCCGACCATCCCGCCGCTCGGCTGGTACAATTACTGCCGCAGCGAGCCGGGATAGCGGGCGCGCGCAAAGGCTTCAGGAGAAGAGCCCGCCGCGGGCGCCGGCGACCGCGCCGATGATCGTCACCGCCGCCGCCGCAAGCAACACGCAATGGGCGCGAAAGAGACGCTGCAGGAGGCCGGCCGGATCGCGCGCGGCGGCTTCGGCGAGGCGTTTTTCGGCCAACGGCTCGACGACGAACACGACGACCATGAACAGAGCCCAGATGAGGACCATCGCGTCCATCCACCAGAAGTCCGGATAGGCGAAGCGCACCCAGAGCGCCTGCCGCCAGGTCATCCAGAGCCCGGTCGCGCCCGCGAGCGGGATTGTCCAGCGCACCTGGGCGGCGAAGCGGTTCTCGATCGATTCGAACAGCGCCCAGCCCTTGCGCGGGTCGGCCGCTGCGCGCGCCAGCGGCAGGGCGACGAGCGTGACGAACCCGACGCCGCCGATCCAGTGGACCACGAACAGCACATGCAGCGCGCGGGCAAGCTCCACATCGTCAATCATGCCGGATCGATCCCTTTCTCGCCTGCGAAGCCGGCCGCTCGGCCGGCTCAACCGCAAAGACGCAGCCGGTCCCTTAAACCGCGCGGGCGACGAAGGAAATCCGGCGCCCATGGGCGTCAACTTTGATCCAGGGCGCCGCCGCCCGCGTACGCGCACCATCCACCAACCCGGAGGTTCTCATGCGTAAGACAATCGCTGCGGTTCTGCTCACCCTCGTCGTCTGCGCCGCGACCGGCGCCGCTTATGCGAACTGCGGCCCCGCCCATCCCTGCGAAGGCGCGTATTGCACGAGGTAGGTAGGTTAGTCCGGGGCGGCGAGACGCCGCCCCCCACGGCTCGGCTGATACGGGCGCGCCGGCTTAGAGGAACGGCGCAGACTCGCGACCGTCGTCGGCGTCGTCACCAGAAAGCATCGCCGTTGCGAGGACCGGGGATTTTGAGATTAGACAGCGCCAGAGGATTCTACGCTACTATTATGAGTAAATGGCTAGACTTACGGACGGACGGACAGGTGTAAAGGCGCCTTGACAGTCGATTTGAAAGTCTTAAGAGTTGCGGCTTCGATGGTATCGCGCCGGAGCCGGCGTGAAGCTTAGAGGGAATTCGGCGTGACGAGAGCCAAGCCGAGGCCGCGCCTCCAACCGGGAGCGGCAAGCTGAGCCCCAGCAACCTGGGATCAACGATACTAGGAAGACTTCGATCAAGGCAGGACCCCAGAGGCGGGAGACCTGCCATAGTCTAGAGGTTCTCGGACGGGCCGGCCCGGCAAGAGCGCACTTGCGCCGCTATTGTCTCGCACAGCTCGACCGGCAAAATGGGTGGGGACGCACGATGTCTCAGGCAAGGCCTTTTACTTCGTTCGACGATCCCAATTCCAGCGCCGCGGCCGGCGCCAAGAGTGATCGTCTGTCGAAACTGGTGTATCGAAGCCGCGCCGTTCAACCGATGTCTCCCCTGGACCTGCAAAAGCTCACCCTCGCCGCGCAGGCGCGCAACCGCGCCGAGGCGGTCACCGGGCTGGTGCTTCACGACGAGGGCAGCTTCTTCCAGTGGCTGGAAGGCCCCCGGGAGGGAGTGGAAAGAGTTTTTCGTTCCATCCGCAACGACTCGCGTCATACGGATATCAAGGTTCTCGACGACCGATCCGCCGAGACGCGGGCGTTCGCCGATTGCAGCATGAAGCTCGCGACGACGGCCCAAGCCGACGCCCTGTGGCGGCGGGACGCAATGGAACCGCCGCAGGCGATCATCGCCGAACTTCGCCGGAACCCGGATTCGGCGCCCCGTCTGCTCCCGGAGCTGAAGCCCGCTTCATCCGGCGCGTTCGCCGGCACGGTGACGGAGTTCCGGGATTCATCGCGAGCTCCACTTAATCCCCGCGCCGCGGCGATCCTGAAGACCGTTGTCGTCGAGACCATCATCCCGGCCCTGGCCCGCCAGAACGGGATCCCGCCCGTCAGATCGAGTCCTGCTGCCGGCGAACCAACGGGTGTCGGAGCTCGCGGACCTGCTGATCGGCGACGATCAGGAGGCGGCGCGCGGGCTGATCCTGGCGGTGCAGGCGGAGACGCCCCATTCGCTGCTGCCCTTTGCAACCCTGTTCGAGCCCGCCGCACGCAGATTGGGCGATCTGTGGAACGAGGATGCGTGCACGGAGTTCGATGTCGCTCTGAGCCTTTCGCGGATTCAGACCGCGGCCCGGCTGCTGGGCTCCAACGTCCTGCCCCGACCTGAGGGGCGCGCCACGGCGCCGGATGTGCTGGTTGCGCCGGAGCCCGGCGAGTTGCACGGCCTCGGCGCCGCGCTCGACTCGGAGGTCCTGTGGAACGCCGGCTGGACTCCACATTGCGAGTACCCTCGCGACGACCACGCGCTGGAGGCTTTGGTCGCGGCGACATGGTTCGACGTCCTCGACCTGTCGCTGAGCGCCGCGTTCCGCCGAGAACAGTGGCTGCCTCGGTTGCGGAAGTCGATTTCCGCCGCGCGGCATGCCTCCCGTAACCCCGAGTTGGTCGTCGTGGTCGGCGGCCGGCTGTTCGCCGAGCATCTCGCCGTCGGCGCCGAGGTCGGGGCCGATGCGACCAGCGCGACGGCGGTTGAACTCGACAAGGCGATCCTGGGCCGCTTGTTGCGCAAGGCCTCGTGAGCGATCCCTCATCGCGCCGTTTCAGGCGAGCCGCCAAACCGTGACCGGCTCGGCGTAACCGCGGATCGAGACCGGCCCGAGCGGGAGCGCTTCGCCGATCGCCTCCCCCGCCGCCTCGCGCACGGCGTCGGAGACGAGGAGTTGCGAGCCGACCTCCTTGTTCAGGCTCTCGAAGCGTGAGGCCAGGTTCACGGTATCGCCGATCACCGTATATTCCTTGCGGCGCGGCGTGCCGACGGTTCCGGCGACCGCCGGACCGATGTGGATGCCGATGCCGAGGCGGATCGGCCAGGCATTGCCGACGTTGCTCGCTTCCACTGCGCTCAGCATCTCGCGAGCCGCCGCGACCGCGTTCGCCGCCTCGAGCAGGTCCTCGATCGGCGCCCCGAAGATCGCGAGCAGGCCGTCGCCCAAAAACTTGTTCACGACGCCGTTGTGGCGGTCGACGATGTCGACCACGATCTCGAAAAAGGCGTCGAGGCGGGCGACGACTTCGGCCGGCGTCCGGCTGCGGGAGGCTTCGGTGAAGCCGCGAATGTCGACGAACATCACGCAAACCCGCCTCATTTCGCTGAAGTCCGCGGCGCCGATGGCGAGCAGCCGCTCGACCACCCTCGGCGAGACGTGCTGGCCGAACAGGTTCGTCACCCGATCGCGGGCCGACGCGGCCGCGATCGCCCCCTCGAAGTGGCTCTTGATGCTGATTCCGACCGAGCCGGCCAGGAGTCCGGCCGCGAGAACGACCCCGCTGCGCGCCAGATGATAGGCGATGCTGAGGCTCGGATCGTCGGCGCGCCAGACGAGGTGCAGCGTGAGATAGGCGAGGACAAAGAGCTCGACCGCGGCGACCGCTCCGGTGAAGGCGGACAGGGCGAAATCGAGCCGCAGGGTCGAGAGAATGATGAAGACGAAATAGAGCAGCGCCGGCCAGGCGTTGAAGACGACGGGCGCGGCGAGATAGCCGGTGAGGAGATAGAGCAGCAAGGTCGGAAAGCTGGTCTCGACCAGGGCGTTCACATAGCGGCCGGGAAGCGGAAAGCTTCGACCGCGGCGGATGAACAGGGTGAGCAGGCGCGCCGCCGCCAGTTCATAGGCGAGGAACGCCGAGAAGGCGATCAAGGCCGCGCGCACCGGCAGCCGGTCGTGATAGATCGACCGAACGAAAAACGGCGCGAACGTGACGGAGAGCGTGATCAGGACGATGATGATCGCCGCCACCGCGGCGAGGCTCAGCATCCGCCTCCGCTCGCTGACCAGAATTCCTCGGTCGAGCAATTGCTGGAACGTTGCGTCGGCAGGGGCAGGCATTGCGTCCATCGCCGTCCTTTTGGCATGCGGGGCTGACCGACGACATGTCGGGTTGTGGTCTTTGCCGATCGCCAGCCCCGGCCATTCTTGCCGATTGCCGCGAGGTTTCCAGCCTGATCGCGAATTGCGAGGATTGAGGCGGCGCGAGGGCCGATCTCCGTCGAGCGCACTCGACTGAACGGACGAAGCCGAAAGCCGTACCAGCTGGCTCAAACGTCGCAGACAGGCTCGTCGCAGTCGCTGTGCTGGAATTGGGCTTGCCCTTCGGATATCGGTGTTCGCGCTGATGGGGGCCATAATCCGATTACTCGACTTCCGAATCGAGAAAAAAACGAGCGCCCTGTCGAAGAAAGTGTACGTCGACAGCACGCTTCGGAGTTGTCTACTGAAGATTACTTCCCAATCACGCAGAGTTGGTCCCCACGGTCATATGGACTAGGAGATTTCGTCATTGCGTTGTTGCTTTGCATTGTTCTGATCGGGCTAATAGTATTTATTTACATGATCATAAAGTCCCGGCCCCCTCCCCCAGCGGGCAAGTCGGGAGGGCAGGGTCGGATAAGACCCGTTCGCTCAGTCTTCCGTCAGCGCCCGCACGTTCGCCGACAACGCGGCCGGCCGCCGGTGTCCGCGCATTTTACGCGGCTCGTCGTTGACCTAGCCGCCCCTGCGCGCTAAAGCCTCTCATCCGTGGTCATTTGAGCCGGTCGGCTTGCCGCCACGTTAAACAAAGGGCTAAAAGATCGGGGCTCCTTGAGCAATTGGCCTCGTCTCTCAAGCCCGCGGGCGCCACAGCGCCCGGAGAGGACAAGAACGATGACGAGCCCGCGTAAATCCCGCGATCCCAACACCCTCCGCCCCGCCACCCAGCTCATCCACGGCGGAAGCTTACGCTCCCGCTTCGAGGAGACCTCTGAAGCCCTGTTCCTGACCCAGGGCTATCTTTACGACACGATGGAGACCGCCGAGGCGCGCTTCAAGGGCGACGAGCCCGGCTTCATCTATTCGCGCTTCTCCAACCCGACCGTCGCGATGTTCGAGAAGCGCATGGCGCTGATCGAGGGCGCGGAGGCGGCGCGGGCGACCGCGAGCGGCATGGCGGCGGTGACGGCGGCGCTGATGGGTCAGGTCAAGGCGGGCGATCACGTCGTCGCCGCCCGCGCCCTGTTCGGCTCCTGTCTCTACGTGGTCGAGGACCTCTTGCCGCGCTTCGGCGTCGAGTTCGACCCTGGTCGAGGGGACCGATCTCGACCAGTGGCGGGCGGCGGTGCGGCCGAACACCAAAACCGCGTTTCTCGAATTGCCGACCAACCCGACGCTCGAGATCATCGACATCGCCGCGGTCGCCGAGATCCTGCATGGCGTGGGCGCGACGCTGGTGGTCGACAACGTCTTCGCCACGCCGCTCCATCAGCATCCGCTGAAGCTCGGCGCCGACGTCGTCGTCTATTCGGCGACCAAGCACATCGACGGGCAGGGCCGGGTGCTCGGCGGGGTGATCCTCGGCAGCGAGCAATTCGTCGCCGACAACGTCCACAATTACTTGCGCCAGACGGGACCGAGCCTGTCGCCTTTCAACGCCTGGACGCTGCTAAAATCGCTGGAGACGCTGCCGATCCGGGTCGCGGCGCAGGCGGCGTCGGCCGCCCGGATCGCCGACGCGCTGGCGAACCATCCGGCGGTCCAGCGCACCCTCTATCCCGGCCGCGCCGATCATCCCCAGGCCGAACTCGCGCGGCGCCAGATGACGAGCGGCGGCACCATGCTCGCTTTCGATATCGCCGGCGGCAAGGCCGCGGCGTTCCGGATGGCGAACGCGCTCTCGATCATCGGCATTTCCAACAATCTCGGCGACGCCAAGAGCCTCATCACCCACCCGGAAACAACCACCCACCAGCGCCTCAAGCCCGAGCAGCGGGCGGCGCTCGGCATCGGCCCCGGCCTGCTCCGGCTGTCGGTCGGCCTCGAGGATCCCCTCGACCTGATCGAGGACCTGACTCAGGCGCTCGACAAAGCCGCCGAACCGGGACGGGAGGCGGCGGAGTAGGCCCACTTCAGGCTGCGCGCATGGAGGCCTGACCGGACGTATCGGTAGACCAGAGCAATATCTTGCTGAAAATCAGAATCTGCGGTACCTTGATTCTGTCGGCCGGATCAGATCGCATGTCGCTTGACTCCCTTGAACGCCTTGCTGTCATCCGCGCGAAAGCGGGGATGACAGAGCCGCAGCGCGAACCGGCGTTTGCTATCGGCGACGCTTCTGCGCTCATTGTCCCACCACCCTGGACGTCCGGGGTCCACTCGCGGTCGCGGCGGCCCCGAAAAAGGCCGCAAGGCCTTGAAAAGCCTCGAAACCGGAGCCGGAGTGCAAGTCCCTCCGATCGCCGCCTGCGTCGGCGACGCCACAGCGGAGCTTTCGCCGCCCTGGATGCCCGCGTGCGCGGGCCTGACAGCGTTGAGCGTTGCCGGCCCGAATATGCACCGCAAGGCCTTGGAAAGCCTCGAAACCGGAGCCGGATTGGCAGGCCGCTCCGATCGCCGCCTGCGCGCGGGCATGACGGCGTGGGGCGTTACAGCGGCCCGGAAATTCCGCCGCAAGTCGTTGGAATGCCTGAAAACCGGAGCGCAAATCGCAAGAACGGGCTCGGCCCCGGTTCCCGGCGCGAATTGGGAAACCGAGGCTCGGAAACCCGGCTGGACTTACCTCGGCTCGAGATCGGCGACCGTCGTCGGCACCCGGCCGTTGGGCGTCAGGCTTGTTGATCACCTGCGGCAGGACGACCGCGAGCTGGCTGCAGCAATTCCTGCTGGCTCATGCCGGTGCGCCTGGAAATCTCGTCGAGCACGTTGCCGCCAAGCGCCCCGCCGAGCTGGCCGGGCTGGATCGGCTCGTTCGGTCCGTGGCCGACCCAGGAATTGACCTGCGGGGCCGCGCCGCCCGCGGTCAACCGGCCGATCAGGCCGCCGAGACCCTCGAGGATGCTGGAGGGAGGACGTCGGTCGGAACCGAGGTCGGGATTTGCGCCGGCATCGGGTTCGGCATCGGCGCCGAGGGGGACGGCGCGGGCGACCCGCCGCCGCCGAACAGTTTTCCGAGGATCAGCGCGCCGACCGCAACCGCGATCGGCGTTGCGAGATTGCCGCCCGGAACCGAATTCTTCAGCGCGTCGTCAAACATTCCCATGGCTTCCTCCTAAGATCCTTGCGGCCGCGCGCATGAAAGAGACCTGTCCGATGGTTGGCAGCGGCGAGCGAGAAGAGACAGGACAAGACTAACGGCTTGCGTTTTCCGCGTCCATCCCGCAACAATCCGCCCGCCCGATCCGGGCGAGCCGCGTCTGGGGAGGCGGACTGGACCGGGCCGTGAAGGGAGTGGGAAGATGTTGTGGACCATCATCGCGTGGATCGTTTTCGGGGCTGATCGTGGGTTGGATCGCGGGCTTTTTTGTCAACAAACCGACATCGGGGTTTTGGCAGAATGCCGCGCTCGGGGATCGTCGGCGCGGTCGTCGGCGGAATCGTCGCGAGCGCGCTCGGGCTTGGAGGCCTGAATAGCCTCAACATCTTTAACGTCTGGAGCATCCTCGTCTCCGTCATCGGCGCGATCATCGTCGTCTGGATTTACAACGCCGTTATCAGTCGCCGCGTGTAACGCATTAGCCTTCGGCGGCGCTCCAGCGCGCCGCCGACGCATCATCGGCCTCCTTGGCCTCGACCCAGCCTTCGACCGACCCCGTCGTTGCGGATTGCGCGCTTCCAGAACGGGGCCCGGGTCTTCAGATAGTCCATCAGCATTTCCGCCGCGGCGAAGGCCTCGGCGCGATGGGCGGAGGCGACCGCAACCAGAACGATCTGCTCGCCGGGCTCGATCCGGCCGGTGCGATGGATGGCGGTGACGCCGAACAGGGGCCATCGCGCCTCGGCCTCCGCTGCGACCCGCGCCATCTCCGCTTCGGCCATGCCGGGATAATGCTCGAGCTCGAGCGCGGCCAGCGTCCCCCCTCGTCTCGGCAATAGCCGACGAAACTCGCAACGGCGCCGACGTCCTGCCGTCCGCGCGCGAGAGCCGCCGCCTCCGCGCCGGCGTCGAAGTCCTCCCGCTGGACCCGGACCGTCGCCATGGGCGTCAGCCGCCGGTCATCGGCGGGAAGAAGGCGATCTCCTTCGCGCCCGCGATCGGCGGTCATGCCGCGCATGGACCTTGTCGAGCGCCGCGCGCACGGTCGCGGCCTTCTCGAAAGCGTAGGCGTACCCCTCGCCGCGGCCCTTCAGCCAAACGATCAGGTCGGCGACCGTCTTCACCTAAGGCAGGCGGCTCGACCTCCTCCTCGTTCTTGCCGACGCGCTCGCGCACCCAGGCGAAATAAATCAGTTTCATAGCGCCTCAATCGCCGCCGACGTGGTCGTAGCTCGCCTTCATATAGTCCCAGCCGGTGTAGAGCGTCAGGAGGGCGGCGATCCACAGCAGCACGACGCCGATCGTGGTCGCGCCGGGAAGCACCGCCTCGCCCGCCGGACCCGCGATCAGGAAGCCGAGGGCGACGAGTTGCGCCGTGGTCTTCCATTTGGCGACCGCCGTCACCGGCACCGGCACCCGCAGCTCGGCCAGATATTCGCGCAAACCCGAGACGAGGATCTCGCGGCAGAGAATGACGATAGCCGCCCACAGCGTCACTGCCGGAGATCGTCTGGTCGGCCGCCAGCATCAGGATCACCGCGGACACCAGCAGCTTGTCGGCGATCGGGTCCAGCATCCGCCCCAACGACGACTGCTGAGCCCAGGCGCGGGCGAGATAGCCGTCGAAAAAATCGGTGATGGCGGCGGCGATGAAAATCGCGAGCGCGGTCCAGCGCGCCCAGGGATCGTGTGGCCAGAACAGGAAGCCCGCGACAACCGGAACCGCCACGACCCGCGCATAGGTCAAGACGTTCGGCAGGGACCAGTTGCGGCTGATCGGACGCGTCATCGAGGAGGCCATTTGCCCTGCACCTGACATCGTCGCCCGGCCTCCGTCAATACCGAGCCGCCGTTCGTTCGCCTTGAGCGCGACGCCCGCGGCACAAAGCTGGGGACGGGAGCCGGCGCTGCCGGCTATACCGGCGCGACTCGGCTGCGGATCGGTCTAGAATTGCCGTGTTTGCAAGGTCAGGAGCTTCCTCATGTCGAACGTCCACGTCGTCAGCCATCCCCTCGTCCAGCACAAGCTGACGCTGATGCGCGACAAGACCGTTTCGACCAAAGGTTTCCGCCAGCTGCTCAACGAGATCGGCATGCTGCTCGCCTATGAGGTGACGCGCGACCTGCCGATCGAAATGATCGAGGTCGAGACGCCGCTCGCCAAGACCATGCAGCCGACCATCGCCGGCAAGAAGCTGGTCTTCGCGCCGATCCTTCGCGCCGGGACCGGCTTTCTCGACGGCATGCTCAACCTGGTGCCGAGCGCGCGCGTCGCGCACATCGGACTCTATCGCGACCCGCAGACGCTCGAGGCGGTCGAGTATTACTTCAAGGCGCCCGCCGACGTCGCAGAGCGGCTGGTCATCGTCATGGATCCGATGCTGGCGACCGGCAATTCCGCCATCGCGGCGCTCGATCGGCTCAAGCGGCGGGGCGTGCGCGACATGCGATTCGTTTGCCTGCTGGCGGCGCCGGAAGGCGTCGAACGGCTGACGAACGCCCACCCGGACGTCGAAATCTGGACGGCGGCGATCGACGAGAAGCTCAACGATCACGGTTATATCGTCCCCGGGCTTGGCGACGCCGGCGATCGCATGTTCGGGACGAAATGAGGCCGCTGCCGGATCGCCCAGCGCGCTTCCCTCGCAGGACGGCGATGCGCGTCTCCGCCGGTCGCCTCAGCGTGACGCGCCATTCGCCGCCACATAGCGCTTCGCTTGCGGCGGCGGCACGGCCCTGAGGGGCGTCCTCCCAGGAGGTCGGTCGGACCTGGCTTACTTGCGGCGCCGGCGCTGCTGACCGAGCCCCATCTGCTTGGCAAGAGCCGAACGCGCCTTTGCGTAGGCCGGCGCGACCATCGGATAATCCGCCGGAAGACCCCACTTCTCCCGATATTCCTCGGGGGAGAGATTGTACTGAGTGCGGAGATGCCGCTTGAGCGACTTGAACTTCCGGCCGTCTTCGAGACAGACGATGTAGTCGTTGGTGATCGACTTCTTCGGCGGCACGGCGGGCTTTGCCGCTTCGACAACGATCGGCTGCGCTCCCGAAGCGACACGGACGATCGCAGCATGAACGTCGTTGAGCAGCGTCGGAAGCTCGCTGGCCGGCACGGAATTGTTCGAAACGTAAGCCGAAACGATTTCCGCGGCGAGTTCGACGTGACTGTTGGATTCGCTCATTTTTATCATTACTCCAAATCGAACCCAGGAGCGACCGCCGCGATGCGATCAACTCGCAGGCCCTTCTGGCCGTCTGACCGGGACAGCCCTCATCCTTTGTTATCGCCGATCGGCGACTTAGGGCGCGCACGGATATAGCGCACTCGGATAACGTGATACAAGTTGTTCCGAGAATTTTTCAACTGCATTGTCGTCAGTCTTTGATCGAATACTCCGGTACCGTCGATACAACCCATGTTGGACTGCCTGCGGTAAACAGTCGATATCTCTTGACATGGCGGAACGCATAGGTCTCGGGGAACTGCGCGATCGGCGATTCGCAGGGATTGCGTGTCCGCCCAAATTTTTGATGCGGATTGATCGAGGGGCCGACTGCATGCGGGTGCGCAGCCCTTCCGCTTTGTCCAGTCTTCGCGGCGGCCACCTGAGCGCTAATCGAAGCGTGAAATCAGACAGCGAGGATGTCGCGGAGCGGTCAGAGCGACTATATGCCTGAAACAACCATCGAGACGACCGCGCCCAGAGGGCCCATGCATGATCCAATGACCGTGAAAACTCACACTGAACCCGGTGTTCTCCGCCAAACCGCCACCCTGACCAGCACAGTGCGGCTGCTGTGGCCTTATATCTGGCCGACCAATCGGACCGATCTGAAAGTGCGCGTCGGCCTGGCGTGTCGCCCTCATGCTGCTGTCCAAGCTGATCACGATCGCGATTCCCTATTCCTTCAAATGGGTCACTGATTCGCTGGCGGCCAAGCTCCAGACCGGCGCCCTGCCGCTGGAACAGATCATGATCGGCGCCGCATCCCTGACCGTCCTTTACGGCGCGCTGCGTATTCTGATGGCGTTCACGCAGCAGGGACGCGACGCGCTGTTTGCGGCGGTGGCGATGAACGCTGTCCGTAAGCTTGCGATCGAGGTGTTCGAGCACCTGCATCTCTTGTCGCTGCGTTTTCATCTGGAGCGAAAGACCGGCGGCCTGACCCGTGTTCTCGAGCGCGGCCGTAACGCCATCGAGACGATCATTCGCACCTCGATGCTGACCGCGGCGCCGACGATCGTCGAGTTCGCGCTGATCGTCGGCGCGCTGCTGATCTCTTTCGACTGGCGATACGTGGCGGCGATCAGCGCTCACGGTCATGGCTTACCTGACCTATACGACCCTCGCGACGAACTGGCGCATCGGAATTCGCCGGTCGATGAACGAAAGCGACACCGACGCCAACACCAAGGCGATCGATAGCCTGCTCAACTTCGAAACGGTGAAGTACTTCGGCGCCGAGGCGCGCGAAGCCGCGCGCTACGACAAAGCGATGGCCCGCTACGAGCGGATGAGCGTGCGAACTTATGTCTCGCTGGCGGTGCTCAACGCCGGCCAGGCTGTGATCTTCACACTCGGGCTGATCGCGGTCCTGCTCATGTGCGTGGCCGAGATCAAGAACGGCCGAAGGACCGTCGGCGACTTCGTCCTGATCAACCTGATGATGCTGCAGCTTTACCAGCCGCTTAACTTCATGGGCATGGTCTATCGCGACATCAAGCAGGCGATCGTCGACATCGAGGCGATGTTCGCCATTCTCGATCAGAATCCGGAGATCGAGGACATTCGCGGGCGCGCCGCCGCTTCGGGTCACGGCGGGCGACGTGCGGTTCGAAGTCGGTCGAATTCGCCTACGACCCTGCGCGACCGATTCTGCGCGGGATCTCGTTCGAGGCCAAGCCCGGCCAGACGATCGCGATCGTCGGGCCGTCCGGCGCCGGCAAGTCGACGATTTCGCGGCTCCTCTTTCGCTTTTACGAGCCGACCGTCGGGGCGCGTCCTGATCGACGGTCAGGATATCCGCAAGGTCACGCAAACCTCGCTGCGCGCGGCGATCGGCATGGTTCCGCAGGACACGGTCCTGTTCAACGACTCGATCCTCTACAACATCCGCTACGGCCGCGACGGCGCGAGCCCGTCCGAGGTCAATGCGGCGGCGGAAAACGCCCAGATCGACGGCTTCATCCGGATGCTCCCGCAGGGTTACGAGGCGCAGGTGGGCGAGCGCGGCCTGAAGCTGTCGGGCGGCGAAAAGCAGCGCGTGGCGATCGCCCGCACCATCCTGAAGGCGCCGCCGATCCTGGTTCTCGACGAGGCGACCTCGGCGCTCGACACGTTCACCGAGCGCGAAATCCAGTCGGCGCTGGAGCGGGTTTCGCGCGGACGAACGACGATCGTCATCGCGCACCGTCTCTCGACCGTGGTCGGCGCCGACGAGATTCTCGTGCTCGACAAGGGTCTCATCGTCGAGCGCGGAACCCACGAGGCGCTTCTCGACCGGGGCGGAGTCTATGCCGCGCTTTGGAGCCGGCAGCGCGAAGTCGACGCGGCCGAGGAGACCCTTCGGCGAGGCCGACGACGAACCGCCTCCGCGGAAGACGACCGGGTGGAGCGGGAGATCTTCGATCTCCCCGATGTGGTGGGATCGCCGACCACTGCCGTGACTTTTTCGGGATTTGGCGCCATGAGTGCGCGCCCCACGCCTTAGAGTTCCCGTTCATGAGCGTCATCAACTCCCTCCGGCGCAGTCTCGCGCCGATTCATCCGGAGGGCTATCGTTTTCGTCGCCGGCTTCGCTGTCGCCACCCTGATTCTCTGGTGGATATGGAGTCCGCTCGGCTGGCTGGGCCTGATCGCGACGCTCTGGTGCGCCTACTTCTTCCGCGACCCCGCCCGCGTGACGCCGGTGCAGCCCCGACCTCGTGATCGCTCCGGCGGACGGCATTGTCAGCTTCGCCGGACTCGGCGCGCCGCCTCCCGAACTCGGCCTCGGCATGGGGCCGCTGCAGCGCGTCTCGATCTTCATGTCGGTGTTCGATTGCCATGTGAACCGCGCGCCGATCGAGGGCCGGGTGGAACGGATCGCCTACCATCCGGGGCTGTTTCTCAACGCCGACCTCGACAAGGCGAGCGAGGACAACGAGCGCAACAGCATCGTGATCGACGCGCCTTCAGGCCGCTATGGCGTGGTGCAGATCGCCGGGCCTGATCGCGCGGCGGATCGTGTGCTTCACGCACGAGGGCGCACAGGTGAGCGCTGGCGAACGGATCGGTCTCATCCGCTTCGGCTCGCGGGTCGACGTCTATCTTCCAGCCGGCGCGCAGATTGTTGTCGGGCCGGAATCGCGGGCGGTCGCCGGAGAGACGGTGATCGCGGAGATCACGCCGGCCTCCGCGGCCGCGCCCGTTCCAGCGGAGCTGAAGCGCCGTGGACGCTCCCAGCCCCGCGCCCGAAACGCCGCTCCCGACCGCACAGCCGGCGCCGCGCCGCGGCTTCCGTCCGGTGCCGATGCGGCTGCTCCTCCCCAATATTGTGACGCTGCTGGCGCTCTGCCTCGGCCTGACCGCGATCCGCCTCGCCATGGACGGCTCGATCGACTGGGCGGTCAGCGCCATCGCCGGCGCTGCGGTCCTCGACGGCCTCGACGGGCGAATTGCCCGCGCGCTCAAAGGGACTTCGCGGTTCGGGGCGGAACTCGACTCGCTCGCTGATTTCGTCGACTTCGGCGTCGCGCCAGCGCTCGTCCTGTTTGTGGCCGACCTCCACGCGGCCAAGAGCTTCGGCTGGGTCGTCACGCTCCTCTTCGCGATGGCCTGCGCGCTCCGTCTCGCGCGCTTCAACGTGATGCTCGACGACCCGAATCAGCCGGCTTGGCGCAAGAACTTCTTCACCGGCATGCCCGCTCCGGCGGGGGCGATCGTCGGCCTGCTGCCGATCTACATCCGCTTCGCGCTCGACCTCGGCGCCGTGAGCCCCCGCGTCGCGGTCCTGGAAAGCCTGTACGTCCTGGCGATCGCGCTGCTCATGGCCAGCCGCGTCCCGCATTTCTCGGGCAAGTCGATCGGCCGCGTGCCCCGCGAGCACCTCGCCGTCTTTCTGGTCGGCGTCGCCGCAGCGCTGCTGCTCCTGTTCGTATTCCCGATGCAGGCGCTGGTCGCGGTCACGCTCGCCTATCTCGGCTCCATTCCGTTCTCGATCCGCCGCTATCGCATCCTCGAGCGCGAGGGGAAGTAGGTCTGTCCGGCTGGGATGCGGGACCCTTCGGACCCGGCGCCGTTTCCAGTTCCGAATCCAGCCTCTTCAATGATTTGCCGGGAGATTTTCGAGCCGCTCGCGCCGCTTACAATCCGGACTTGACCCCGCCTTTCGAACTGCTCCCTGGGATCGTGCTCTGGTGAACGGCCGGCGCTATTTCCAGTTCGGAATCGAGCCTTTTCAATCGTTTGCCGCGAGTTTTCCGAGCCGAGGCAACGCCAGGGAGGGCGCCATACTTGCTCACCCCTCGTGCCTCAAGGAGCCTTGCGAAGCAGGCGTCTCGAAGGATGTTCCAGTGGGCGCCGGCGCCTCCTGGAGCGCCTTCGAGACGCGTCGCCTGCGCCGCTCCTCAGGACGAGGTGGTGGTGGGCCGTTGCGAGCCGAGAGCCGCTTAAATTCCCGAACCCGTTCCCCGCCGACCAGATCCTGTCGGAGGACGCTCGAACGGCCGTGCTCACCGGTTCCCTTTGGTAACACACAACAGGCCGCAAATGTCCCTTCGCCTCAGCAACCCGAATTTTCTATTTAGCAGAAAATAAGTCTCACGTCAACGATAATCATAAAAACGTCAACCCCGCACGCGGCGTCTTACCGGTGCAGCGTGCGGTCAAAAACAAAAGGGATCAAGAGCTTACGGCTTCACCGCGGCGCCGCTCACCTTTTTCCCGGCGACGCTCTTATTGGCGTCGTTCTTATTGGCGACGTTCTTATTGGGGCCGGCGCTCGACCTGTGTTCGAAATGGGCGCCCGTCTTTTCGGAGCTGGCGCCGGTCCCAAGGGTCGCGACGCGCGCGGTGTTGGTCGAGCTTCCGGACGTGGAGCAGGATGACGGCGTCGAGGCGGTGTGAGTCGAGCTGGTATGAACCCCGCTCGACGTCGCCGCCGAGTGCGCCGAGCCCGATCCCGAACTTGCGTGGTAGGTCCCGACGCATTGCGCGGACGCGCCCGTGGCGGCGCCGAGCATCAGCGCGAGCACGACCGCCGCGCCGGCGCTCATGGCGCCCTTATGCGTCTTTATCGCTCTTGTCATGATAACCACTCCGCTGTTGATGTCGATCGACAGGACGACCTCCAACGATGCAGGATTGGAAAACCCCGCCCTAGCCTATAAACTGAACGCTCCATCGGACGAAATCAAGACCGCGCGTAAACAGACGTTTTTTTCCCTTTGCCGCGAAATGCGCTACAATTGTACAGTCCCGGCGCGGCGCGCGTCGGGCTTTTCGCTTTGTCGTCAGGCGACCCGCCGGGCGGTTTCCCCATGAAAGGAGCCGCGTCGGCTGTTCGTGCGCTTGCCAAGGGCGGCGCAGCGACCCTAGAAGGACCCCATGTCGAAAGAAGAACTGCTCGAATTTCCCGGATTTGTGGTCGAACTGCTCCCCAACGCGACGTTTCGCGTAAAACTGGAGAACGATCACGAAATCATCGCCCATACGGCCGGCAAGATGCGCAAGAACCGAATCCGCGTGCTCGCCGGCGACAAGGTTTTGGTTGAGATGACGCCCTACGACTTGACCAAGGGCCGCATCACCTACCGATTCAAGTGAGGCTCAAGCGCGGGCGCATGGCGGGGACCTGATCTTGACTGCATCCCCTGCCCGGCCGCGGCTTGTGCTGGCCTCGGGCTCGCCCCGTCGCCTGGCCCTGCTCGCACAGATCGGCGTCGATCCGGATACCGTTCTGCCGTCGGAGATCGACGAGACGCCTCGCCGCGGCGAAACGCCGCGGGCTCTCGCCCAGAGGCTGGCGGCGGAAAAAGCCGAGGCCTCGGCCGCGCTCGCCGCCAAGGTCCCCGACCTCGCGCCGGCCATCACGCTCGCGGCCGACACCGTGGTCGCGGTCGGGCGCCGAATCCTGCCGAAATGCGAGCTCCGCGACCAGGCCGACGCCTGCCTGCGCCTGCTCTCGGGCCGCGCCCATCGCGTCTATACCGGCGTCGCGCTGATGACGGCGAAGGGCGCCCTCCGGCGCCGGCTGGTCGAGACGCGGGTGCGCTTCAAGCGCCTGTCGCGCGAGGAGATCGCCGCCTACATCGAGAGCGGCGAATGGCGCGGCAAGGCTGGCGGCTACGCGATCCAGGGCCTTGCGGGCGGCTTCGTCGTCCGGATCGTCGGCTCCTACACCAATGTCGTCGGCCTGCCGCTCGCCGAGACGGCGGCGCTGATCGGGGGTGAAGGCTATCATCCGCATCGGCTCTGGACTGGCAACCTGCTGAAATGAGCGCCAACGACACGCCTTCGCCGAAGCCCCCGCCGCCGACCAAAGCACGCCCCTGCCCAATCTGCGGCAAGCCCAGATCCGAGCGCTATGACCCGTTCTGCTCGAAACGCTGCGCCGACGTCGACCTGCACCGCTGGCTGAAGGGCGGCTACGTCATTCCTGGCGCCGAGCCGGGCCGGGAAGAGCCGGATGAGGAGGATTGAGGACGCGCAGAAGGCGAGAGCAGGCGCTTCGACGGACGGAACGCGCAAATACGGCAATTCGCCGACGGCTCGGCGACCGGGGCAAGTCGAGCCAAAGCACGCGTTCAAGATGGACGTTATGAATGAGCGGAAACGGCGAGAAAGCGGCCGTAGGCGCTACGGACAAGATGCGGGCTTTCCGCGACTGAATACGAGCGGGCGAGTTCGACTCTCTTCCGACGTTCCGGAGAGCATGGGGACGGCACAGAAGCGCGGGACCGATTTGGGCCTATAGTCGCTGCCTATGCCACATCCTTTCCCCCTTCGGCGCTTCATCTGGATCGTCTTTGTTAGCGTTCTGATCGGCGCGCTTTACGGCGATCTCCGTTACGGTTTGCCCGGCGCCGGCGCGATCATCGCGGGATCGATGAGCGCCGCCCTGTTCTCGCTCGATCAATTCGTGCTGCGGCGGAACGCCGGCGGGCTGTTCCCTCGCTTGCCGTTTCTGCCCTATCTCGCGCTGCGGACGTGTCTTTATGCTGCCGTCGTCATCATCATCGACGGCACCGCGAACTCGGTCCTGTCGGGTGGTTTCATGGTGATCAGCGGCGTCGACCTCCTGGTTTCCCTCGTCTCTGTCGCCGCCTTCACCTTGCTCCTCGGCGTCAATGAGCTGTTGGGTCCCGGAACGCTCCTCGCCTTTGCGGCGGGACGCTATTACCACCCCCGTATCGAGGAGCGCGCGCTGCTGTTCATGGACATGCGCGCCTCGACCGCGATTGCCGAGCGCGTCGGCGAGTTGCGCTTTCTGGATCTGCTCAACCGTTTCGTCGCCGACGTGTCGCTCGCTGTCGCCGAGGCCGGCGGCGAAATCCACAAATATGTCGGCGACGAGGTGATCGCAACCTGGCGGCTCGCTCCGGGCGCGAACCAGGTCGACTGCGTGCGCGCCTGCTTCGGCGCGTTCGACCGGATCGACGCGCAACGGTCCGCTTACGAGCGCGACTTCTGCCTCGTCCCCGACTTCCGCGCCGGCCTTCACTGCGGCCCGGTCGCTGTCGGCGAACTCGGCTATCTGAAGAAGGAGATCGCGCTGATCGGCGATACGATGAACGCCGCCGCCCGCATCGTCGAGGCCTGCCGCGAAACTGAAAATCGTGTTCTCGCCTCTGCCGCGCTCCTCGATCGCCTTGCCGCACTGCCGCCCGGCGTAACCCGGCGCAGGCTGGGCGAGCTTGCCTTGCGCGGCAAGGAGCGTCCGTTGGAGCTTTACGCGCTCGAGCGCTAAACCGCGTGGCCCGTCGGGAGACGGACGTCTTCTCGTCGCTCTCTCCGGGAGAACGGTTATAGAACGGCGGCTTTCGCACGCACTCCGGTCCTTCTCGAGTCGACCATTGGAGGCGTGCTTACGCCCAATTGAGCCGTCCAAGGTCGCGATCAGCTACGGGTGCTCTACGTCGATAGGCGACGGCGAGGTCCGAATGGGATGGCGGTTCCGATTGAGGGCGCGCCTCTCGTCCGCGCCCACAGGCCGCCGAAAGACGGGCGGCGAGACGCCCATCGACGACCCGCTCACCCGGCGATCGATCGCGGCTTCTCGACGCCGCCGTCTGCGAGCGCGAGGGCGCTGTGCAGCGAATCGAGGATCCGGTCCTCGCCGATGATCGCGGCGAGGCCATGGCGCTCGAGGTCCGCGCGTAATTCGGGAGCGCAGCGGCCGAAGGCGACGTTCACGTTCCTGGCCTTGAACTCGCTGAACAGGACGCGAAGGGTCTTCGCGGCGGAATAGTCGATGTCGGTCACCGCGCTCGCGTCGACGATGAACCATCGGACCGGCGTCGGCGCGCCCGCGACCAGGGCGCGGGCCTCGTCGGCGAATCGGTCCGCGTTGGCGTAGAAGAGATCCGCGCCGAAGCGGTAGATGATCAGCCCCGGCTCGCTCTCGGCGCCGGGAAGCGCCGGCGTCATGACCCAATGGCCCACGGCGTCTTCCGTGATGAGGGTCGAGTGGGGACGATAGCTGTGCCGCACATGGCGGATGAGCGAGAGCGCGATCGCCAGCAGAATCCCCTCCTCGACGCCGACGCCCGGCACAGCCGCGGCGGTCGCGAGCGCAAGCAGGAACTCGCCCCGGCTTTCGCGGAGGATGTCGCGCAGGCCCTTCACGTCGATCATCCCGATCGCGATGGTGAAGACGATGCCGCCCAGCACGCAGCGCGGGAGGTATTGCAGAAAGCCGGTCAGCGCCAGGAGCACGACCACGACGACGCCGACGAAGACGAGCTGGGCGATCTGGCTCTTCGCCCCGGCGTTGTCGGCCATCGCCGTCTGGGTCGGACTGCCGTTGACGACGAAGGCGCCGGTGAGGGCCGCTCCTGCATTGGCGACCGCGAGGCCTAGGATGTCCGCGTTCTCGTCGACCCGCTCCTGGTGCTTGATCCCGTAGACGCGCGAGGTCGCGGCGCTCTGGGCGATGATCATGACGAAGCAGGAGCCGGCGACCGGCAGCAGCGCCAGGGTTTCGCTCCAGCTCACATCGGGCCAGCGCAGCGCCGGCAGGCCGCCGGGAACCGGGCCGATCACCGCGACGCCGTGGTTGGCGAGATGCAGCAGGGCGCTCGCGGCGATCATGCCAATGACGACGAACAGCGGCACGGGGACACTCGGGACGAGCCAGCGCCCGAGGAGAATGACGGCGACGACGAAAGCCGACAGGCCGAGCGAGAGGAGGTTCAGCGTCGACAGACCGGCGCCCACCTCCCAGAGCTGTACGAGCGTGTTGTGCGACTTGACGGCGACGCCCAGCATGTCGCCGAGCATGGCGATGCCGACCTGAACGCCGACGCCGGTCAGGAAGCCGACAAGCGCGGTCCGCGCCAGAAAGTCGGCCAGGAAGCCGAGCTTGAAGATGCGCGCGATGAGAAGCAGGCCGGCGGTCAGCAGCGTCAGCATGCCGACCAGCGCCATGTATTTCTCGCCGCCGATCGGCGCCATGTGCGAGAGCGCGCTCGAAAAAATCGCCGCGGTGGCGGAATCGGCCGCCACCACGAGATGCCGCGACGAGCCGAACAGCGCAAAGCCGATCAGCGGCAGCAGCACCGTATAGAGGCCGGTGACCACCGGCGTGCCGGCGATGCGGGTGTAGCCAAGCACCTGGGGAATGTTCATCGAGGCGAGCGTCAGGCCCGCGAGCGCGTCCTTCGCCGCTTCGCGCGGACGGAACGGCAAGAGGCCGCCAAGAAGGGGAATGGGCATGGTTCAGGTTTCCGCCGAAGCCAGCTCGCCTTCGACGCAGGCCATCGCGAAGGCGGCGTTGCGGGCGACCTCTTCGAGCGCGTCGAACCGGCCGGGCTTGCCGCCGTGGCCGGCGCCCATCTCCGTGTGCAGGAGCACGGGGCCGCCGCCGGTCATGGTCGCGCGAAGCCGCTGCACCCATTTGGCCGGCTCCCAGTAGGCGACGCGCGGGTCGGTCAGGCCGCCGAGCGCGAGGATCGGCGGATAGCGCCCAGCCGTCACGTTGTCGTAGGGGCTGTAGCCGCGGATCGTGGCGAAGGCCTTCGCATCGCGGATCGGATCGCCCCATTCGAGCCATTCGGGCGGCGTCAGCGGCAGGCTCTCGTCCATCATGGTCGCGAGCGCGTCGACGAACGGCACGTCGGCGATGATCCCGGCGAAGAGTTCTGGGGCCTCGTTGGCGACCACGCCCATCAACAGGCCGCCGGCGCTCCCGCCCTGCGCGACGATGCGGCCCGCGGCCGTGTAGCCCTCGGCGATCAGATGGCGGGCGGCGGCGAGAAAGTCGGAGAAGGTGTTGGGTTTCCTGGCGAGCTTGCCCTCCTCGTACCAGCGCCAGCCCTTGTCGGTCCCGCCGCGCACATGGGCGATCGCGAACACGAAGCCGCGATCGACCAGCGAGAGCCGCGCAGTCGAGAAGCGCGCCTCGATCGCATAGCCATAGGAGCCGTAGCCATAGAGGAGCAGCGGCGCGGAGCCGTCCTGCTTCACGTCGCGGCGCATCAGGAGCGACACCGGCACGGTCTCCCCGTCCGGGGCGGGGGCGAACACGAGCCGCGTGACGTATTGCGCGGGGTCGAAACCCGAAGGGATGATCTGCCGCTTGACCAAGGTCCGCTCTCGCGTCGCGCAGTCGTAGTCGAAGATCTCTTCAGGCCGGCCAAACGACGAATAGGCGAAGCGGATGCGAGGGCTGTCGAACTCGTAGATCGTCTCGAAGTCGAGCGCGTAGGTCTCCTCGTCGAACGCGACGTCGTGGCGCGCTCCGCCGTCCAGGTTCACGACGATCAGGCGCGGACGGCTGTCTTCGCGCGCCAGAAGCACCAGCCAGCCGGCGAGCACAACGGCGTCGATCAGGTAGCAGCCGTCGCGATGGGGAACCACGTCGCGCCAGTTCGCTTCGCCCGGAGCGTCGCGCGGCGCCTCGACGATCTTGAAGTCGCGCGCCTCCCTGTTGGTTCGGATCAGGAACCGGTCGCCGGCGTCGAGCACGTCGTAGAAATGTCCGGACCTTCGCGGCGCGACGAGGCGTGGCGGCGCCGCGGGCTCATCGAGGTCGACCACGCGGGTCTCGGAGCCGTCATGGCCGTGAACGTCGATCATGGCCGTGCGCCCGTTTAGCGACCCGGAGACGCCGATGAACCAGGCGGGGTCCGACTCGGCGAATATCTCGACGTCGTCGCCCTGCCGGGCGCCGAGCCGATGCCAGCCTCACCCGGAACGGGCGATGACTGTCGTCCTGCTCGACGTAGAGAAAGCCGGTCGAGTCGCGCGTCCAGACGATATCGTCGCCGGCGTGGACGACGCGGTCGTCGAGGTCTTCGCCGGTCACGAGATCGCGGACGCGGATCGTCATCAGCTCCGAACCGAGGTCGTCGGCGGCCCACGCGAGCTTCGCATGATCTGGCGAATGGCTCGCCGCTTCGAGGCTGAAGAAGGCCTTGCCCGCGGCGCACGCGTCGCCGTCGAGCAGGATCGTTTCGCCGCCGCCGTCGCGCGGGCGGCGGCAGACGAGGCGATGCTGGCCGCCGCTTCGATAGCGCGTGAAGTAGGCCCAGGGCCCGTCGGCCTGCGGCGGCTCGCTGTCGTCCTCGACCAGGCGCGCGCGCATTTCCGCGACGAGCGTCGTTTGCAGGGGCTTTGTCGGCGCGAGCACGGCGTCCGCATAGGCGTTCTCGGCTTCGAGCAGCGCGCGGATTTCGGGCGCGAGCGCAGCCGGGTCGCTCAACGCCTCCTGCCAGTTCTCCGCCCGAAGCCAGGCATATTCGTCGGTCCAGCGCACGCCGTGCGCGGACTTTGCGACGGGCCGGCGCTCGGCGCGCGGCGGGACAGGCGGGCTTGCGGCGTTTTCAGTCATGGCGCGAGGTTGTGCCACGCCGGCTGCGTGGGCGAAAGCGGCTGAGCCGCATCAGACAGCACGGAATCGCGTCCAAGCCGTCAATGCCGGGCTTTGGCCTCCGGCCGAGCCTGCCCGGACCCGGACAGCCGCGCGAAGGCCGCCGGCACGTCGCTCGGGCGGGCGCAGAGGACGGCGGCCCCGGCTTCCGTCAGCTCGGCCTCGCCGCCGTAGCCCCAGAGCGCGCCGAGGGTCGGGATCCCGTGTCGTCCCGCGCCGATCACGTCGTGCTTGCGGTCGCCCCACATGATGCACGCCTCGGGCGCGATCCGCTCTTCGGCGAGAATGTGGCCGATGAGGTCGCCCTTGTCGTCGAAGCGGCCGTCGAGCTGGCTGCCGTAGGCCGCATCGAAAGAACCGTCGAGGCTGAAGCGTTCGAGGATGCGGATCGCGTAGACGCGCGGCTTCGACGTGCAGAGAACGAGCCGCGCGCCGGCGCTTTTGAGAGCGTCGAGCGCGGCCGGGACGCCGTCGTAGACGGAAGCTTCGAACAGCCCGGTCGAGCCATAGCGCTCGCGATAGATCGCCAGCGCCGCCTCGACCTTATCCGGTCCGCCGAGCATTTCGGCGAACGAGCGCCGGAGCGGAGGCCCGATGATCAAGGTGAGGTCTCGCGCCGGAGGGGCCGGACGCCCCATGGCGACAAGCGCGTGGCGAAAACTGCCGACGATGCCCTCGGCCGGGTCGGTCAGCGTGCCGTCGAGATCGACGAGCAGGACGCTTTTCGGGATTTTGGACATCGGCGGGGCCTGTCGCGGTCAAAACGTCGCGGCGCAGCGCGCTGGCCCGACCGCCCGAAATCCGATAGCGCACTCCCGATGAGCGGCAAAGCCGAAACCCTGAGGCCCCCCGCGCCGTCCGTCGATCGCGTCGGACTGATCGCGCTTCTGACGGGGACCGCGATCATCGCCTGGTCGGGCGTTCTGGTCCGCTTTCTCGACATCGGGCCGCTCGCGGGCGCGGCCTGGCGCATGGGGCTCGCCGTCCCGGCGCTCATGGTCTGGGTCAGGGCGGCCGGCCGTGGCGGGGCAGTCGCGCCGAACCTCTGGGCGGCTGCGATTCCCCTCATGCTGGCCGGGCTCGCCTTCGCGGTCGACGTCGGCTCGTTCCATCTCGCGATCTTCGGCACCAAGGTCGCCAACGCGACCTTCATCGGCAACGTCGCGCCGATCCTGACGGTGATCGGCGGCGCGATCTTCTTCGCCGAACATCCGCCGTGGCGCGTCTGGCTCGCGCTCGGGCTGGCGCTGCTCGGCGCCTGGGTAATGGCGGGACTGGTCGCGCCAGCGCGCGTCAGCGCGGGCGACGCCTTCGCGCTTTCCGCCGCCACAAGCTACGCCGCCTATCTTCTGATCATCAAGCGCCTGCGCGAAAAACTGGACGCGCCGACCGCGACGCTGTGGTCGGCGGCGGTGTCGGCGGTCGCGCTGACGGTCGCCGCGCTCCTGCACGGCGAGGTGATGATCCCCTCGACCGCGCTCGGCTGGGCGATCGTCGTCCTGCTCGGCGTCGTCTCGCACGCGATCGGCCAGGGCCTGACCTCGCTCGCGATTGGAAGGACGCCCGTCGCGATCGTCGCGCTGGTCCTTCTGGCCCAGCCGCCGTTCTCGGCGCTGATCGCCTGGGGCGTGCTGGGCGAAGCGATGACCGGCGTACAAATGATCGGCGGCGCGATCATCCTGATCGCGGTGCTGATGTCGCGGCCGGCGTAGCGGGTCCATCAATGGAAAGCGCGCCACTTCGCCAAGTCGACAAACTTCAGCCTACGCAGAGGGCGCCATCTCTCCACCGCTTTTTGCCGCCACGCTTCGCCGAGCTCGCGGCCGCCATGACACGCCATCGCCTCCGCCTTTGTGAAACACATACTTCGCGAACACACTGCTCGCTAGCAAGTCGGCCGATAAGCGATAGGCGCGAAGGGAAGCGTCGGAAGCGCTATGCGCGAAAAGAAATCGAAAGCTAGACACTTCCAGTTCTGAACGGGAGATTGCCATGACAAGGAGCCTGTCTGTCGCGCTTTACATTGCGGTGATGATTGTCCTTATCGTTGGCGTCGATGTGTTGTTCTTCAGGAACCGTTTGTGGGGACGGCTGGCCGTGAACATCGGCATCGTCTTGGTGTTTGGAGCCTTCTATTTCAAATTCCTGAGCAGCAATTGATCGTTGGAGGGTCTGAGCTCGATCAAAAGCAATACAGAAGTCGGAAAAAGAAGCCTCCTCGTTTTATGTAGGTGACATCAATATCGCGGCGGCGGCTTACGGAATACGGGTTCGGATTTGCAGTGATAGTGACTCTCGATCGGGAGCGAGTAGCGCTTGTCAATGAATAAACTGTTACCATAGCCCCCGGAGTCCGGCCTCCCTTTCACGGGATTGCCGTTCACTCCCCGACAGTCGTCTCCGCGGCGGTCTGCTCGTCTTTCGACGGGCGAGGGCGAACGGGCGCGGCGGGACCGCGCGACGGGCTGTTGAGCGACCCATACAGGGTCGGCCAGCCCAGCCAACTCGACAGAGGCGCCGGATCGTTGATCAAGGCCTTCGGGGCGAACCACGACAGGCCGTGGATCAGGACGGGCCAGCCAAAGAAACTCGACAACGGCGCAGCCGAATCCCGAACTCCGGACCGAATCCCGACGACGGGCCTGCGCGACCCGAACAGCTCGGGCTCGTCCACCACCTCCTCGTTTGAAATCAAGGGGCCGTGTCGGTCGAGGATCTGCTCCGCGCGCTGGCCTTCGCCGAAGGGCGCGTTGACGGCGACCCCGGCGCGATTCGGCTTGAACCAGGCCCTCACGTCGGAGAAGCCGTTTGAAGACAATTCGTCGACCGCCGCCTTCGCCCGGTCCGCGTCCGCATAAGTCCGTTTCTCGATCGCCATTCGTCCCGTTCCCCTTCTGACTAAGAGTGTGGCGTCCCCTTGCTTCCCCGCCCCGACCGCAAGCGCCGCCAATGATCCGCCGCCGCGCCGCACGCCTTGAAAGATCGTCGGGAAGTCGGCGAAACGGGCATAGCGGTGAATGCGTTACGCTAGCCTTATTTTCGGATTTCGCAAGGCGTCGCCGAAGCCCCGAAGCCCAGGATAGGCTACGGCCTCTCCCAGCTTCCGCGCTCCGCCGAGCGGAACAGCGCTTCGATCACGCGCATGTTCATGACCGCGTCCTCGATTCCGAATTCGAGCGGCGCCTCGCCGAGCGACAGCGCGGGAGAAGGCGTCGCCCTGCAGGCTGTACTGGTCGCAGACCGGAAACTCCTCGACCCGCGCGCCGCCGCCGACAAGGTCGGCGCCGTGATCGATGACGATCCGCATCGGCCGGTCGGGCAGCGCGTTGAAGGGGATCGGCGATCTCGATCCGGCCGGCTTCGCCGACGATCGTCACCCGCTGATGCGCCGACAGTTGCGTCGCCGCGCTGAAGGTCAGATGCCGGCCGCCGGGGAACTCGAGGATGGCGCTGGCCAGCCGGTCGGTGCCGAACTTCGGATCGCGGTCGAGCGTCGCCACGACCCGCGTCGGCTCGGCGCCGAACATGTAGCGCGCGGTGACGATCGCATAGCAGCCGATGTCGTAGAGGCCGCCGCCGCCCGGCGGCCGGTTGCGCACGTTGTCCGGATCGAGCAGCCGATAGGAGAAGAAGGTCTGGATCGCGCCGACGTCGGCCGATCGCGCCGGCGCCGCGCGAGTTCGCGCGCGCGCCGCCATTGCGGATGATAGCGCACCATGAAGGCCTCGGCGACCAGCTTGCCCGCCTTGTCGCGCGCCGCGATCAGCGTCCGCGCCTCGCCCGCGTCGAGCGCGACCGGCTTCTCGCACAGCACGTGCTTGCCGGCTTCCAGCGCCCTGATCGTCCAGGGCACATGCAGCTCGTTCGGCAGCGGATTGTAGATCGCCTCGATCTCGGGATCGGCGAGCAGCGCCTCGTAGGAGCCGTAGGCGCGCGCAATCCCGAGCCGCGCAGCCGCCTCGCGCGCGCGCGCTCTCGTCGCGCGAGGCGATCGCGGCGATGTCGCAACGCTCGGCGCGCTGCATCGCCGGGATGACCTTTCTCCGTCGCGATCTTCGCGACGCCGAGCACGCCCCATTTCACCTTGCGCATGCGCCCTCCCTCCGGCCGAACCGAGCCTTACGCCTTCGGCGCCGGGCACGCGGCCCTCGGCCGTGCCGCGCCAGCATCCAGCCGGGATATTCGGGCTTCAGCGCGCTCGCCGCGTCGAGCGCCGCGATCTCCTCGGCCGTCAGCGTCAGCTCGGCGGCGGCGAGATTGTCGTCGAGCTGCTCGATGGTCTTCGCGCCGATGATGACGCTCATCACGCCCTTGCGCTGAAGGAGCCAGGCGAGCGCCACCCGAGCGACCGACGAGTCGTGCGCCTTGGCGACCGTCTCCATCGCGTCGATGATGTCGTAGGCGCGCTCCTTGTCGACCGGCGGGAAGTCGAAGGTGGTGCGGCGCGAGTCATTGTCGCCGCGCTTGTCGCGCGTGAACTTGCCCGACAGGAAACCGCCCGCGAGCGGGCTCCACACCATGACGCCGAGCCCCTGATCCTCGACCAGCGGCAGGATCTCGCGCTCGAGCTCGCGGCCTGCGATCGAGTAATAGGCCTGGACCGTCTCGAACCGCGCGAGCCCCTGCTTGTCCGAGATCGCCAGCGCCTTCATGATCTGCCAGGCGGCGATGTTCGAGCAGCCGATCGTGCGCACGAGCCCGCGCTCGACGCAATTGTCGAGCGCGCGCAGCGTCTCTTCGAGCGGCGTGACGGGATCGAAGCTGTGGATCTGGTAGAGGTCGATGTGCTCGAGGCCGAGGCGCTTCAGGCTCGCGGCGACCTGGTCGAGGATGTGGCCGCGCGACAGGCCGACCGCGTTCGGCCCCGGCCCCATCCGGCCGCGCACCTTGGTGGCGACGATCACGTCCTCGCGCTTCGACGCCGAGGTCGCGCAAAGCCTGCCCGAGCTGCACTTCCGACTGGCCTTCGGAATAGACGTTGGCGGTGTCGATGAAATTGACGCCGGCTTCGAGTGCGCGGCCGACGAGCGCGGTCGAGGCGGCCTGGTCGAGCTGGCCGATCGCCTGCCAGAACCCGCCGCCGCCGCTGAAGGTCATCGCGCCGAGGCAGATTTCCGAGACGAATTGGCCGGTGCGGCCGAGCGGACGATAGCGCATGGGTTCTTCTCCCGATTGAGGCGGCGAAATTCGGAGACGCGCGAAGATAGCCTGCGGACGCTCCGGCCGCGCAAATCGCATCCGCGTGACGCGAAGGCGCGACTTCAGGCCGCCATCGGCGTCCTGGCGGCGGCGCCATCGCGCCGGTCATCATCGCCACCGCGTCCGACATCGTGACCTTCTTCGGATCGACGACGGTCAGGCGCCGGCCGAGGCGGTGGATGTGGATGCGGTCGGCGACCTCGAACACATGCGGCATGTTGTGCGAGATGAGGATGATCGGCAGGCCGCGCTTCTTCACGTCGAGGATGAGTTCGAGCACGCGGCGCGACTCCTTGACGCCGAGCGCCGCCGTCGGCTCGTCCATGATGACGAGGCGCTTGGCGAAGGCCGCCGCGCGCGCCACCGCCACGCCCTGGCGCTGGCCGCCCGACAGCGTCTCGACCGGCTGGTTGATGTTCTGGATCGTCATCAGCCCGAGTTCGTTGAGCTTCTCGCGGGCGAACTTCGCCATCCGGCCGCGGTCGGTGGCGCGGAACCATTGCCCCATGAATCCGGGCATGCGCGGCTCGCGGCCGAGGAACATGTTGTCGGCGATCGACAGCGCCGGCGACAGCGCGAGCGTCTGGTAGACGGTCTCGATGCCCGCCTCGCGCGCGGCGATCGGCGAGGTGAAGTTCACGACCTCGCCGCCGAGCCGGATCTCGCCGGAGTCCGGGATCACGGCGCCGCAGATCGCCTTGATCAGCGTCGACTTGCCGGCGCCGTTGTCGCCGATCACGGCGAGGATCTCGCCGGGATAGAGATCGAAGTCGGCATGGTCGAGCGCGGTCACGCGGCCGTAGCGCTTGACGAGCTGGCGGCAGGTGAGGATCGGTTCGACGCTCACTTCGAGACCCTCCGGATCCATTGGTCGAGCGCGACCGCGACGATGATCAGCACGCCGATGGCGAATTCCTGCCACAGCACGTCGAGGCCGGCGAGCGAAACGGCGGAGCGGAACACGCCGACGATCAGCGCCCCGACCAGCGTGCCGATGATCGAGCCGCGGCCGCCGAACAGCGAGGTGCCGCCGATCACCACGGCGGTGATGCTGTCGAGGTTCATGTTCTCGCCCGCGGTCGGGCTGATGGCGCCGACGCGGCCGATCAGCGCCCAGCCGGCGATCGCGGCGATGAAGCCCGCGAGCACGTAGACGCTGAGCAGGATGCGGTCGGTGTTGATGCCGGCGAGCCGCGCCGCCTCCGGATCGTCGCCGGTCGCGTAGATGTGGCGGCCGTAGGCGGTGCGGTTGAGGATGTACCAGACGACCGCGGCGACGATCAGCAACAGGAACGTCCCCCACATGATGCGCGCGCTGCCGATCTGAATCTGATTGCCCATCATGCTGCAGGAACGGCGCCTTCTCGTCGATGTCCTGCATGCCGATGGTTTCGCTCTGCGAATAGAACGTGTTGAGCGCCCCGATGATGCTGAGCGTGCCGAGCGTGACGATGAACGGCGGCATCTTGAGCCGCGTCACCAGCACGCCGTTGAGGTAGCCGAACAGCCGCGCCGACAGACGAGGCCGAGCGGAAAGGCGATGAACGTCGGAACGCCGTCGTAAACCGCCAGCCGTCCCATCACGACCGACGAGATGACCATGATGACGCCGATCGACAGATCGATGCCGGCGGTCAGGATCACCAGCGTCTGCCCGATGCCGACAATGCCGATGACCATCACCTGCGTCAGGACGGTGGAGAAATTGCTGGCCGCGGTGAATCGCGACGGGTTGACCGCGACGCCGAGCAGCACGCCGAGCAGCAGCACGACGAAGGGAACGGTCGTCGGGATAGGCGTGCAGGAAGCGCTGGAGGCGCTGGATGAAGGTGAGCTGCTCCTCGTCGAAGGAGGCGACGGTCGTCGTGGCCGAGGCCAGGACCTTTTCGAACTCCTGCGGCGCAGGTCGTCCCGCTGGCGACGCTTCGCTCATGGCTTCCTCGTCCCGTTTGCCGACTTTTTAGCGGTAAGTTCGCCTGGCGCTCGCGAAATTCGCTGCGAGCGCCAGCTCTCAGTCGTTCAGCGGATTAAGCTCCGCTATCGCCGGGAAATCAACCCCAGCAGAGCTTCAGGCCCTCGTCGGCGCTGATCGAGGGAACGCCCGGGACCGGGTGATCGGTGACGAGCTTCTCGCCGGTGTCGATGCTCATCGGCTTCTTGCCGGTCTTGATGTAGTCGGCGATCGCCTGGACGCCGTCGGCGGCCATCAGCAGCGGATACTGCTGCGAGGTCGCGCCGATGATGCCTTCCTTGACCCACTTGACGCCCTGGCAGCCGCCGTCGACCGCGACGATCGTCACGCCCTTCTCCTTGCCCGCGGCCTTCAGCGCCGCGTAGCCGCCGTACGCCGCCGGCTCGTTGATGGCGTAGACGAGGTCGATCTGGTCGGCCTTCTGGAGGATGTTCTCCATCGCCTTGCGGCCGCCCTCGGTCGAGCCCTTGGTGACGTCGGAGCCGACGATCTGCGGGCTGTCGCTCACGGCGAAGTGCTTCTTGATCCTTCACCGTGATGCCGAAGCCGTCGAGGAAGCCGTTGTGACGCAGATAGTCGACGGTCGGCTCGTTGGCGGCGAGGTCGAGCGTGGCGATCTTGGCGGTCTTGGCCTTGTCGCCGAGCGTTCCCTTCGCCCACTCGCCGATCAGCTGGCCGGCCTTGAAGTTGTCGGTGGCGAAAAGCGCGTCGGCGGCGGTCGGCGGATCGAGCGGCGTATCGAGCGTGATGACGATGACGCCGGCGTCGCGCGCCTTCTTCACCGTCGGCACGATCGCGGTCGAATCGCTCGGCACCAGCAGGATGCCCTTGGCGCCGGCGGCGATCAGCTGCTCGATCGCCGCGACTTCGCCGTCGTTGTCGCCGTCGAACTTGCCGGCGTAGGCCTGCGGGCGTGAGGCCGAGCTCCTTGGCCTTGGCCTCGAAGCCTTCCTTCATCTTGACGAAGAACGGATTGGTGTTGGTCTTGGTGACCAGGCCGACGATCGGCCCGTCGGCGTAGGACGGTGCGCTGGTCAGCGCGAGCGTGATCGCCGCAGCGGCGGCAGTTGCAAAAATTCCGGAAATTTTGGACACTTCAATTCCTCCCAACGGGTACAAGCGGCGACGCTGTTCCCGGGCGTGGTCGTGAGGCGCTTCAAGCGTCTCTTCGGCCCCCATGCGTCGTCGGGCGCTAATAGAGCCAGACTTTCGGGCGAAAGTCAAGGATAATTCTATCCGTTGTAATTATTCTTGACAGGCGGCTGCATTTGGCTCAATCTGCCTGATGAACCAACCAATGAAGAATCGAGAGGCGGAGGATGGCGGAGGCGGAAGCCGGGTCGCGCGCGGATCGCGCGGGCGACGTTGCAACACATGCCGTCATTGCCGTCGACCTTCGCCGAGATCGCCAGCGGCGCCGATCAGTCGGGCGTCCGGCTCTACAACGAGCGGCTGCTGCTCTCGCTGGTGCGCCGCTTCGGGCCCCTGTCCAAGATCGAGGTGGCGAGACTGACGGGACTTTCGGTGCAATCGACCTCGGCGATCATGAACCGGCTGCAGGCGGACGGCCTCCTCAAGCGGGAGGCGCCGCTGCGCGGCCGGGTCGGCCAGCCGACGATCCCGATGTCGCTCGATCCCGACGGCGCCTTTTCGCTCGGCCTCAAGATCGGCCGGCGCAGCTGCGATCTCGTGCTCGTCGATTTCCGCGGCGCCGTCCGCCAGCGCGCCCACCGCACCTTCGCCTTTCCGACGCCCGACGATGATCCTCGATTTCGTGCGCGAGCAGCAGCCGGCGCTCGTCGAATCGCTCAGCGAGCCGAAGCGGCGCCGGATCGCCGGGCTCGGCGTCGCGGCGCCCTTTCAGCTGTGGACCTGGGAGGCCGAGATCGGCGCGCCCGCCGGGCGCCATGGCAGGCATGGCGCGAGTTCGACACGGCGCGGCGAGATCGCCGCGGTCTGCCCCTATCCGGTCACGCTGTGCAACGACGCGACCGCCGCCTGCGCGGCCGAGTTCTTCTTCGGCAGCGGCTGGCGCCATCGCGACTTCCTCTATTTCTTCCTCGGCGCGTTCATCGGCGGCGGCGTGGTGCTCGACGGCGCGCTGCGAATCGGGCGCACCGGCAACGCCGGCGCGATCGGATCGATGCCGGTCGCGCAGAGGAGCGAAGGCCACGGCGCGCCGCAGTTGATCGCCTGCGCCTCGATCTACCAGCTCGAGCGCCGCCTCGCCGATGCCGGCGTCGACGCCTCCTCGATCTGGGCGACGCCGCACGAGTGGGCGGAATTCGGCGCGGCGCTCGACGACTGGATCGAGGAGACGGCCGCCGCGCTCGCCTACGCCTCGGTCGCGGCCATCTCGGTCATTGACTTCGAGGCGATTGTCATCGACGGAGAGATGCCGGCGTCCGTGCGCGATCGCCTGATCGCGCGCACGGCGCAAGTGTTCGAAGGCCTGGACCGGCGCGGCCTGAGCGACGTCGCGTTCGCGCCAGGGCACGATCGGCGCCGACGCGGGCGCGATTGGCGGGGCGGCCCTGCCGCTGGTCAAGGCGTTCGCCCGCGACCGCGAGGTCCTGCTCAAGGACGTCGTCGCCGTGGCGAGCTGACCCGCCCTCCGCGATCCGAGGACGGCGCGGGAACGGAATCCATGCGTTCCCGCGTGATCGTTCCGGAACGCGTCGCGTAACAAAAACCGCGAACGTCAATCGAACCCAAGAGGCGACATTGGCTGCGCGCATCGTCAAGGTTGATCCGTTTGATCTCGTCGTGTTCGGCGGGACCGGCGACCTCGCCTATCGCAAGCTCTATCCGGCGCTTTTCCATCGCGAGCGGAGCGGGCAGTTCACCGAGCCCACGCGGATCGTCGGCGTCTCGCGCCGTCACCTCGATCGCGACGCCTTTCGCGCCAGCGTGAAAGACGCGCTGGTGAAGTTCCACGCCGTCGATGGCGAGTCCGCCGATGCGCTCGAACGCTTCCTCGCCCGGCTCGACTACGTCGCGGCCGACGCGACGGGCGAGGCCGGATGGTCCGATCTGCGGGAAACGCTCGGCCCGGACGAGCGCATCCGCGCCTTCTATCTCGCCACCGGGCCGGACCTGTTCTGCCCGATCGCCAAACGGCTCGGCGCCGAGGGGCTGGCGAGCGCCCGATCGCGCATCATCGTAGAAAAACCGATCGGCCACGACGGCGCGAGCGCCGACGCGATCAACAACGACATCGGCTCGGTGTTCCCCGAGAGCGCGATCTTCCGCATCGACCATTATCTCGGCAAGGAGTCGGTGCAGAACCTGATGGCGCTGCGTTTCGCCAACGCCCTGCTCGAGCCGGTGTGGAACAACGCCCATATCGATCACGTGCAGATCACCGTGGCCGAGACGCTCGGAGTCGAGGGCCGCGGCGCCTATTACGACGAGTCCGGCGCGATTCGGGACATGGTGCAGAACCATATGATGCAGCTCCTGTGCCTTGTCGCCATGGAGCCGCCGAATTCGATGCAGGCCGACTCGCTGCGGGACGAGAAGCTCAAGGTCCTGAAGGCGCTCGAGCCGATCGACGAGTCGAACGCCGCCGCTATGACCGTGCGCGGGCAGTATCGCGCCGGCTTCGCCGACGGCGGTCCGGTTCCGGGCTACCTGCACGACGTGGGCAAGCACGAGAGCAACACCGAAACCTTCGTGGCGATGAAGATCGCCGTCGCCAACTGGCGCTGGGCGGGCGTGCCGTTCTATCTGCGCACCGGCAAGCGGCTGCCGCAGCGCTTCTCCGAGATCGCGGTCGGCTTCCGCCGCGTCCCGCACGTCATCTTCGACATGCCCTCCGACGTCGATCCCGGCCAACCGGCTCGTCATCCGCGTGCAGCCGGACGAGGGCATCAAGCTTTGGATGATGGTCAAGGAGCCGGGACCGGGCGGCATGCGTCTGCAGCACCTGCCGCTCGACATGAGTTTCGCCAAGGCCTTCGGCATGGCGTCGGCGGACGCCTATGAGCGGCTGCTGATGGACGCCATCCGCGGCAATGCGGCGCTCTTCATGCGCCGCGACGAGGTCGAGGCGGCCTGGCGATTCATCGATCCCGTCCGCGAGGCCTGGGCCGCCATGCGGGAGCCGCCGCGGCCCTACGCCGCCGGGACCTGGGGACCCAACGCCTCCGTCGCTCTGATCGAGCGGGACGGACGCACCTGGAACGAGGAGTATCACGATGCCGAATAGCCCTCTGCGTCGCGACTTCGCCGACGACGAAGAGCTTGCTCCGGCATTCGCGGAATGGACCGCCGGGAAGCTGCGCGCGGCGATCGCCGAACGCGGCGCGGCCCTGCTGGTCGTTTCCGGCGGCAAGACGCCGGAGCGCTTCTTCGAGAAGCTCTCGACCCAGGCGCTCGACTGGACCCGCGTGGCGATCACGCTCGCCGACGAACGCCGCGTCCCCGACGACAGCCCGCGCTCGAACGCGCGGCTGGTGCGCGAGGCGCTGCTGCGCAACCACGCGACCGTCGCCGACCTTCACTCCGCTCGCGGACTCGCGGCTCACCGAAGCCCAGGAACTCGCCGCGGCCGGCGCGCGCCTCGCCGCTCTTCCGCTTCCCGCCGACGTGGTCGTCCTTGGCATGGGCGACGACGGACACACGGCGTCATGGTTTCCCGGCGCCGAAGGGCTCGCGGAAGCGATGGACCCCGGCGCGCGCCAACTCGTCGCGCCGATCCAGGCGCCCGGCGCCGCGGAGCCGCGCCTGACGCTGACCGGCCGCGTGATCCTGCGCGCCCGCGCGATCGCCTTGCTGATCGAAGGCCAGGACAAGCTGAAGACGCTCGCCAAGGCGCTCGAGGACGGTCCGGCCGACGCCATGCCGATCCGCACCGTGCTGCGCGGCGCGAGCGACCGCCTGGAGATCTTCGCCGCCCAGCGGGCGTAAAGCATCGCTGGACAGGCTGAGCCGTTTACGCCTTCACCAGCGGGCAGCCGCCCTTGTCGAGCGGACGGAACGCGTCTTCGGGCTTGATGGTCGAGACGAGATCGAAAACGTCCCATTCGGATTTCGACTCGGCCGGCGCCTTCGCCCGGTAGAGAAAGATCGGGTGCAGCGCGCGCCCGTCGGCGCGGATGCTGCCCTTGCCGAACAGGGCGTCGTCGGTCGGGATCGCCTTCATCGCGTCGACGAGCTTGACCCCGTCGGCGGCGCTCTTGGTCTCAGCCATCGCCTTGATCAGATGCTCGGTCGCCGCGTACATGCCGGCTTGCATGTCGTTCGGCATGAGCTTCTTGGGATGGGCGGTGAGGAAGCGCTTGCCGAAGGCGCGGCGTTCCCTCGTTCGCGTCCCAGTAGAAGGCGGTCGGCAGCATCGCGCCCTGAATGATGTCGAGGCCGAGCGAGGGAACGTTGGTGACGTTGAGGGTGAAGCCGGCGAGCTTCTGCTTCGGCGTCAGCCCGAACTCGTGCGCCTGCTTGAAGCATTGATTGGTGTCGCCGCCGCCGTTGGCGAAGGCGACGACGTCCGCGCCCGACCCCTGGGCCTGCAGCAGGAACGAGGAAAAGTCCGCGGTGTTGAGCGGATGGCGCACCGAGCCCAGAACCTTGCCGCCGGAGGCTTCGACCGCCGCCGCGCAATTGGCCTCCATGTCCTTGCCGAACCCGTAGTCGGCGGTGACGAAGAACCAGGTCTTGCCGCCGGCCTCCGTCAGCGCCTTCCCGAGCGCCGTTCCGGAGGAATACGTGTCGTAGGTCCAGTGGACGAAATTCTTCGAGCATTTCGGACCGGTCAGGACGGATGAGCCGGCGCCCGAGCCGATCGCCGCCTTGTTCTTCTCCTCCGCCACCGCCAGCACCGCGAGCGCAACCGCCGAGTTCGGGAGGTCCATCACGACGTCGACGTCCTCGGTGTCGAACCAGCGCCGCGCGATCGCCGAGCCGACGTCCGGCTTGTTCTGGTGATCGGCGGAGACGATCTCGACCGGCACGCCGAGCTTTGCAGCAAAATCGTCCACGGCGAGTTGGGCCGCGATCACCGAGCCTACGCCCTGGAAGTCGGAATAGACGCTCGACATGTCGTTGAGGATGCCGATCTTGAGCGGCTTCACGCCCTCAGCCAACCCGAACCGCGACGACGCGATCAGCGCCGCTCCGGCGAGACAAAATCGCCGACGGTCCGGCGTCCACGCATGCGGCAAGGCGTCCTCCCGAAATTGATCTTATGCGACGAAGCCAAGACGACCCAAACAACCCGCGACCGTCATTGCGAGGAGCGAAGCGACGAAGCCATCCATGCCACCCGCCGCGCCGCCGCGCCTTGCGGCATGGATGGCTTCGCCTTCGGCTCGCAATGACGGCGAGAGTTGGCGGCGTTTCGCTGGCAGTGTGGAGCATCCGGCGTCTCCGAGCAAGACAAGGGCGCGCTCAGTTCGGCGCTGTCACGGCCGTTCACCGGGTGAAGGCCTCCGCATAAGAACCCCGAGTCCAGATTTGAGCCTTTTCAGGGGGTTCGGTTGAATTGTGCAAGCCGGCGCCGCTTCCCGGCGTCGTCGTCGGGAGGACAAGCGCGGGACCTTAACGGTCCGGCGGGGACTGGGCGCCCCGCTGCGGCGCTGGACTCGCGCCGCACGCCTCATGCGGAGGCGCGTCGGCGAGCCCGAGTCCGAATCGAGCATCTTCAAGAGTTTGCTGCCGTCTTTGCGAGCCGCCCGGCGCGCGACGGGGCGAGGAGGAGCGTCGGCGACGGGCGCCGGCGCGCCGCCACGTCGTGGACGAGAACCCATGGCAGCGGTCGAGCGCGCGCACGATCGCGATCACCTCGTCGATGGCCGCGAAGTTCGGTCCCGTGACCTCATTCGACATCGCGCCGAAGGGGACGCCGAGCGCCTTCTCGAGCCGGCGCGCCTCAGCCAGGAATGCGGCCGGCGGCTGGGGCTCGCGCTTCGCGAGGAGTTTGCGAATGCAGTTGCGCATGCGCTTCAACGAAACGACTATCGCAATTCACTGCAAGTCCCATTGTATCGATTGTAAACAAAAATCTCGCATTATTAAATAATTGCGGCTGAATATTTGTTATTTCTGAATATTGGATTACGGTGTTTTGACGGCGGCGAGGACTCCGGATGAGAAACCTATGTCTTTTGATAACCTCAACCTTCGCGCTGGCGGCGGCCGGATCGGTCGACGCCGCAGACCTTCCGCAGCCAATGACGGCGACGCCTGCCGGTCCTGCAATGTCGCCCGCCTCGACGACGCCGAACAGCGCCTTCTTTCTTGGTCTTGGCGCGAGCGCCAACTGGATTCATTTCGGCGATCAGCACGTTTATGCAATAGGAACTTCGAACGTATATACGAATGGAGTGCTGTCGGCCTCCGGAAGCGCTCAAGGCCCTGCCAATATTTCGATGGACAACAGGTTCGCGTTCGCACCGTCATTCCAGGGCGGCTACTTCCAACGCTTCGGGACCAGCGATTGGCTATGGGGAGCGAAACTGTCGTATAACTATCTGGGACGCGACTTCGACCAACAATAACTCCATCATCCCTCAGTTCGGTTCGTTCACTCATTACGGGAAGCCCGACGTCTGTGCCTTTTAGCGGCCCCGCCTATGTGCGCGCTGCTCAGACCAGTCTTGTGCAGGAAATCGATCTTGTCCCATTCCTTGGCCGCTTTTTCGATCGAAGCTACGTTTATGCTGGCGCCGGTCCGACGCTGTCACAAACCCGAACCAAGTTGAATGGCCTGGTCGGTCTTGCAGTCATCAATGGAACGCTGATGGATCAATCCGGCGCGCCCCAGGACTTCTCGAGTTCCAGTTGGTTGTTTGGCGGCGCGGCGCAAGTCGGCGTCACCTACTTCTTTACCCCGACCTGGTTCCTCGATTTGAATTACAGCTACGCCGCGACGGAAAATCATACCTCGAATTTTGCGAGCCCATTTACCAATCCGAATGGCAGTTCGACGAGCCTGGGAACATTGGTCGGCAGTTCCGCCTGGAAAGCGAAGACACAACGCGTGGGCCTGACGATCAACAAGGCCTTCTAAAGCACGGGAACGGGCCCGGGCGAAGGCGCGGAGAAATGCGGAAGATTGCAAGCCCTTGTCGCCCCGGACTCTCGATGCGCCAACTCCGGGTGCTTATGGACGACGGCGGGGCTCGCCGAGCGGACCGCCGCTCGCGTCGTCGTCCTGTCATTTACACATGGGACGGACGTCGGCGTTTCGCCCGGCGCAGGCGGAGGTTCGGCCCGCGGACGGGCTGCTGGAGGAGTTGCCGTGGCTCTCAGTTACAAAGACGACGTTCGCGATTCGCTTCTCGATGTGGTGTTCACCCGCGGCGCGCTGTCAAAGCCGCTGCCGAAATACAAATTCCCCGAGAAGGAAAGCCTGCCCGCCGACGTGTTCCAGATCGTTCAGGACGAGCTCTTTCTGGACGGAAACGCCCGCCAGAACCTCGCGACATTCTGCCAGACCTGGGAGGAGCCCGAGGTCCACAAAATCATGGATCTCGCCATCGACAAGAACATGGTCGACAAGGACGAGTATCCCCAGACCGCCGAGCTCGAGTCGCGCTGCGTCCATATGCTCGCCGACCTCTGGAACAGCCCCCACGCCGCCAATACGCTAGGCACGTCGGCGGTCGGCTCGAGCGAAGCCTGCATGCTCGGCGGCATGGCGCTGAAGTGGCGCTGGCGCGCGAAGCGGAGGGCCGCGGGCAAGCCAACCGACCAGCCGAACATCGTCTGCGGTCCGGTGCAGATCTGCTGGCACAAGTTCGCCCGCTACTGGGACGTCGAGATCCGCGAAGTTCCCATGGATCGCGGCCGTCTGTTCATGACGCCCGAGGAAATGCTCAAGCGCGTCGACGAGAACACGATCGGCGTGGTTCCGACCCTCGGCGTGACCCACACCGGCAATTACGAGCCGGTGCAGCCGCTGGCGCAAGCGCTCGACAAGCTTCAGGTCGAGAAGGGCCTCGATGTCGACATGCACGTCGATGGGGCCTCGGGCGCGTTCCTCGCGCCGTTCTGCGCGCCGGACCTCGTGTGGGACTTCCGCCTGCCGCGGGTCAAGTCGATCTCGACCTCGGGCCACAAGTTCGGGCTCGCGCCGCTCGGCGCGGGCTGGATCATCTGGCGCGACGTGGAGGACCTGCCGGAGGATCTGATCTTCCGGGTCAACTATCTCGGCGGCGAGATGCCGACCTTCGCCATCAACTTCTCCCGCCCCGCCGGACAGATCGTCGCGCAGTACTATAATTTCCTGCGCCTCGGTCGCGATGGCTATCGCAAGGTCCATATGGCGAGCTACCGGACGGCGCAGTTCCTCGCCGAGGAGATCGTCAAGCTCGGTCCGTTCGAGCTGATCGCCTCCGGCGATCCGAGCACGGGCATTCCCGCCGTGACCTGGAAGATCAAGGACGGCGCCGATCCCGGCTATACGCTGTTCGACCTCGCCGACCGGCTGCGCATCCGTGGATGGCTCGTGCCGGCCTATACGCTGCCGGAAAACCTCGCCGACGTCGCGGTGCAGCGCATCCTGGTCCGGCAGGGCCTGACCCGGGACCTCGCGGAGCTGCTGGTCGACGACTTCCGCAACGCGATCGCGCATTTCGACAGGCATCCGGTCCACACGCCGATGACGGAGGCCGAGACGGGCGGTTTCAAGCATAGCTGAGGGATGTGCCTGGCAGCGACCGCACAACAGCATTCGTAGAGGTCGGGGACGGGCCGATTAAAGGACGACGATATTCGGGTTTCCCGCAACAGTTGCTTCAGCGCTCTATTGTTGGCGAGGTGTCATTCGTCTTCCTCCAACAGCGCCTGCGGGCGGGGATGCTGCGGCGAGGCGAAGGGATTGAGCACGGTCACACCGCCCCCGGTGAAGCCGTCCGAAGGTTCTCGGACAAAAACAGTCGGCAGCCCGACCGCGAGGCGGGCGAGAGGATAACGGCATCCCATATGCTGAATTGATGGTCTATCGCGAGATCGGCCGCCGCCAGCATCGTTTCGGGCGAGGTCTCGACAATGGGCGCTGCACCGCGCCAGCTCAAGAGAGCGTCGCGCCGCTCGACGCCGTCGACCCCTTGCTGGGGGCTTCCGCGGACCGCTGAGAGACCTCTCCTGGACTTCAAAACCGATCCGACGCCGACACGTGCGTGATCGTGCTCACTTGCATCCGGCGGGAGACGGGGGCCACCATTACCCAGCCGGCTCTGCACATCGCGTGCGGAGGGGCGAAGGAGGAAAGCAATGCGCAAGATAGCGATTATGCTCGCCGCTTCGACGATCCTTGCGTTCGGCGCTGCGACGCCGTGGGAGGCTTCCGCCCAGATCGAGCGCGGACCTGCGGGCTTGGCCGACACGCCGAAGAACTTCACTCCGATTGAAAAGGCGGCATGCGGCCCTCATTGGGGCCGGTGGTGCGGTCCCTGGCATCACAGGGTCTGCGGCCGGTATCATTGCTGGTGCGCGCCCTGCTGACCATTCAGCGCATCGTGTGAGCTTGCCCCGCCTCGTCGCGCCGAGGCGGGAATTGCCAATCGCCAACAAAGCGCTCCGCCGGCAAACTCTCGATCCGGCGCCCGCTCGCATCGTCATCCTGTCATTCCCAGATGGGACATCAGCGCTTGGTCCCGCGCAGGCGGCGGTTTGTGCGCCCTGGAGGGGTTGCGCCGCGCTCCGCAGCGCGTACATCAGGACACGCGCTTCGCGCTGTCGGCGCCCGCCCTGCCGCAGGCGAGCGCCACTATGGCGGGATGCGAAAACGTGGATGCCGGCGTTTCGCAAAGCCCCGCGATTCAAGCAAGTCAGAGCGGTTTGCGATTCGACCGAATTGCAAACCGCTCTAACTGGAGAAACCCGCCATGTCAGACAAGAACGAATATGTCCCGCCAAAGGTCTGGACCTGGGCCAAGCCTAGCGGAGGCCGGTTCGCCAACATCAACCGTCCGATCGCCGGCCCGACGCAGGAGAAGGCGCTCCCCGTTGGCCGCCATCCGCTGCAGCTGTATTCGCTGGCGACCCCGAACGGCCAGAAGGCCACGATCATGCTGGAGGAGCTCTTGGCGCTGGGCTTCGCCGGGGCCGAATATGACGCGTGGCTGATCAACATCGGCGAGGGCGATCAGTTCGGCAGCGGCTTCGTGGCGATCAACCCCAACTCCAAGATCCCAGCGATGGCGGACCGCTCAGGGCCGGAGCCGATCCGGGTGTTCGAGTCGGGCGCGATCCTCGTCTACCTCGCGGAGAAATTCGGCGCGCTGATGCCGAGCGAGCCGCGCGGGCGCGCCGAGTGCCTGTCGTGGCTCTTCTGGCAGATGGGCAGCGCGCCTTTTGTCGGCGGCGGCTTCGGCCACTTCTACGCCTACGCGCCGATCAAGATCGAGTACGCCATCGACCGCTACGCAATGGAGACCAAGCGCCTTCTCGACGTGCTCGACCGCCGGCTCGGCGAAAGCCGCTATCTCGCCGGCGACGCCTACACCATCGCCGACATCGCCACGTTCCCCTGGATGGGCGGCCTTGTCGAAGGCGTGCTCTACAACGCCGCCGAGTTCCTGTCGGTGCAGGACTACAAGAACGTGAGGCGCTGGGTCGACGACCTGCTGCAGCGGCCGGCGGTCAGACGCGGGCGCATGGTCAACCGCACCTGGGGCGATCCTGCCAGCCAGCTTCGCGAGCGCCACGCGGCGAGCGACTTCGACACCAAGACCCAGGACAAGATCGACGCGGGCGCGCCCACGTAGGCGCCTTTGCGGGAACTGTAGCCCAATGAAAAGGGGCGCCGCCTTTGGCCCCGCCCTTTGCCGCTGGTCGTCAGACTGTGGAGCCGCTCAGCCCGCGGCGTTCTGGGCCGGGCCGGAATCCTTGCCCTTGGCCTCGACGTCGCGGTCGACGAATTCGATCACCGCCATGGCGGCGTTGTCGCCGGGGCGGAAGCCCGCCTTCATGATGCGCAGGTAGCCGCCGTGGCGGTCCTTGTAGCGCGGGCCGATGACGTCGATCAGCTTCTTGACCAGCTCGGCGTCGCGCAGGCGCGAAATGGCGATGCGGCGGGCGTGCAGGTCGCCGCGCTTGCCGAGCGTGACCAGCTTCTCGACCACCGGGCGAAGGTCCTTCGCCTTCGGCAGGGTCGTCGTGATCTGCTCGTGCTTGATCAGCGCCTGGGCCATGTTGGCGAACATCGCCTGGCGATGCTCGGCGGTGCGGTTGAAACGGCGCTTGGCGCGTCCATGATACATCGGCGTTCTCCTTTATCGGGTCTGCGGCCGCCGTGCCAAGGAACGGCCGCTCTGATTCTCGGCAGTAGCCAGAAGGCAGGGGGAACAGACCCGCCTGCCTACTGCCTACTGCCTCCTGCTTTTCGTTCTCAGTAGTGCTCCTCGAACCGCTTGGCGAGGTCCTCGATGTTCTCGGGCGGCCAGCCGGTCACCTCCATGCCGAGGTGCAGGCCCATCTGCGCCAGCACTTCCTTGATCTCGTTGAGCGACTTGCGGCCGAAGTTCGGCGTCCGCAGCATCTCGCCCTCGGTCTTCTGGATGAGGTCGCCGATGTAGGTGATGTTGTCGTTCTTGAGGCAGTTGGCGGAGCGGACGGAAAGCTCGAGCTCGTCGACCTTCTTGAGCAGCGCCGGGTTGAAGGCGAGCTCGGGGATGGCGTGCTGGGCTTCCTCGCGGCGCGGCTCCTCGAAGGTGACGAACACCGCGAGCTGGTCCTGCAGGATGCGGGCGGCGTAGGCGAGCGCGTCCTCCGGCGAGATGGCGCCGTTGGTCTCGATCGTCATCGTCAGCTTGTCCTTGTCGAGGTCCTGGCCCTCGCGGGTCGCCTCGACACGGTAGCTCACCTTCTTGACCGGCGAGAACATGCTGTCGATCGGCAACAGGCCGATCGGCGAATCCTCGGCGCGGTTGCGCTCGGCCGGGACGTAGCCCTTGCCGGTCATCACCGTGAACTCGATGCGCAGGTCCGCGCCTTCGTCGAGGTTGCAGATGACGAGGTTCGGATTGAGGATCTGGATGTCGCCGGTGGTCTGGATGTCGCCGGCGGTGACCGGGCCGGGCCCGCGGCGCTTGAGCACCAGGCGCTTGACGCCGTCGCCCTGCATCTTGACCGCGATGTCCTTGACGTTGAGCACGATGTCGACGACGTCCTCGCGGACGCCGGGAATCGAGGAGAACTCGTGCAGCACGCCGTCGATGTGAATCGAGGTGATCGCGGCGCCCTGAAGCGAGGACGAGCAGCACCCGGCGCAGCGAATTGCCGAGCGTCTGGCCGAAGCCGCGCTCGAGCGGCTCGGCGACGACGGTCGCGACGCGGCGCGAGTCGTCGCTCGGCGCTACCTCGAGCTTCTTCGGCTTGATGAGTTCTTGCCAGTTCTTCTGGATCACGGGGCGTGGCCTTCCATTCGAAGGATGTCCGGCCCGGCGGCGCAAGACGCGCCGCAAGGCCGCATGCTGCGCCGACCGATATCGACCGATCGGCGCGCCAAAGGGATCAGACGCGGCGGCGCTTGCGCGGGCGGCAGCCGTTGTGCGGGATCGGCGTCACGTCGCGGATCGAAGTGACGGTGAAGCCCGCCGCCTGGATCGCGCGCAGCGCCGACTCGCGGCCCGAACCGGGCCCGGAAACCTCGACCTCGAGCGTGCGCATGCCGTGCTCGGACGCTTTGCGGACCGCGTCCTCGGCCGCGATCTGGGCCGCGAACGGGGTCGACTTGCGCGAGCCCTTGAAGCCCATGGTGCCGGCCGACGACCAGGAGATCGTGTTGCCCTGGGCGTCGGTGATGGTGATCATCGTGTTGTTGAACGTCGAGTTCACGTGCGCGACGCCCGACACGATGTTCTTGCGTTCGCGGCGGCGGACGCGGGTTGCCTCTTTTGCCATGTGTCTGGTCCTTCAAGCGCGCTTTACGCGCGTCAATTCCTAAATGCGTTGAAGACGAAAAGCGGTCACTTCTTCTTGCCGGCGATCGGCTTGGCCTTGCCCTTGCGGGTGCGCGCGTTGGTGTGCGTGCGCTGGCCGCGGACCGGAAGCTGCTTGCGGTGACGCAGGCCCCGATAGGCGCCGAGATCCATCAGGCGCTTGATGTTGATCGCCACCTCGCGGCGCAGGTCGCCCTCGACCATGTAGTCGCGGTCGATCGTCTCGCGGATCTGCAGCACTTCCGCGTCGGAAAGCTGCGCGACGCGGCGCTCGGCGGGGATGTGAACCTTTTCGCAAATCTCTTCGGCCTTCTTTGGGCCGATGCCGTGAATGTACTGGAGCGCGATCACGACGCGCTTGTTGGTCGGAATATTGACGCCTGCGATACGAGCCATAAGCTCAAATCTCCATTTCGGCGGCGCTTCGGCTCAGGCCGGAGCGCCGCGGGTGAGATCGTCTCGACGTCCGGTGGAGGCCGGCCCTTGTCGAGATTTCCGACGAAAACGCAAAAAGTCCCATGCGCTCAGAAACGGCGCCGGGACCCAGAACGCATTCGGGATTGCGGGGATTTAGTGGGTTTCAGACGGTTGTCAAGAGAATTCTCATCGCGTTCCGACGGCCAAGCCAGGGAAGCCTAGCGGTCCTCGCCAGGGCCCAGCACGTCTTTCTCGGCCCCGGCTTTCTCATGCGCCGAGCGGATGGCGCTGAGGACGACCTGCGGATCGGAGGGCTCGGCCAGCGCCTCGGCGACCTCGTCGCGCCGGTCGCTCTGATGCGGGTCATTGCGCCGGAACTCCTCGAGCAGCGCGATGACCTTCGCCGTCTTCCGCTCGGACGAGAATGGCCAGTTCCAGGGTCAGCTGGTCTCGCCGGGCCGAAAGTTCGTCGTCGTGACGCTGCACGATAAGGATCATCGACGCGAGGTATAACGCCAAAGCCTGCAGCACGGTGGCCAAAAACGGGAACGGAAACGGGTCGGGGGGCGCCCCGCCCTCGAAGGCTATTGCGCTATTGATCGCGATCCAACCGGCGATAAGGACCGTGACGACGGCCAGCGTCCTCGGCCGCGAGACAAATGCGGTCGCGCGGGAGACAAACCGTCGGCCGGAACCCGCCTGGTTCTGATGCTCGGTGTGAAGCTGGACGATGGCCGCGACGGTCTCTTCGACATGCGGCGGAATTTCCTGATCCTCAGAAGCCATGTCGATCCCGACCGTTTCGCGTGATCGCGCCGTCTCGAAAGCGTCCGCCGGCGGGGCCTCGGCGAGCCGTCCTCGGGTTCGAGCGGAACGGCGGCCGACGCTTGCGCGCCCGGACCGCCGTGGCGACCGGCGGCGCGCTTCGACTCCTTCGCCTTTCGATGGCGGATTTCGCGAGCGACGGTCGCTCCGGCTTGCCTTGCGTCTGCGGCGGCTGACCTTCGCGAAGCCGGGCCGGCGCGCGTCCGCGACATGAACCGTGGGCGGGGACGCTTCCTGTCGACAGGTTGGCGTTGCGCGCTGAATTCGGGTGACGCCATGGCCTTCTCCTTCCGGACTCTGCACCGCCCGGCCGGCGATCTCCGGCCGTGTTTTTGAACGCGGGAACCGGACGCAAAGTTCCGACATCCCGAAATTCGCCTCCGGTCGCCGCGCGCCAACGCCTCCGCTCCGGCCCAGGCCAATACCCATTGGAACCGTTGGCCTTCACGCGGTGGCCGGTCGACGACGGTCTCAAGCCAAATTTTGAAGCACTCGCTTCCTATGGGGGCGGCAGGGTTTCGAAGATCCCATCGAGGCGGCGGATATGACGCGCTTTCGTCGCGTTCGGCGGCGATCGGCTCAGCGCAGCAAGAGCATAAGTTACCCCTGTCAATAATTTATACCGGATACACAAAAATAAAGTAATCTCTGTTGACTTCAGCCGCAGCTGTAACAAGGGTTACTTCTATTTTGATAGATTGTCCGATTTAACTTGACACAATCTAAAGTACAGATACCCTCCTTGATACTTTCACAAGGGGTTTGACATGGCGAAAATGACCTGTACTGCCGCTCTTGCGGCAGCGATGACGATTGCGGCCTCGGGCGCGGCAGGTGCAGCGACCGTATCCATTGCTCTGCAAACAGCGAGCGTAAACGGAGGCGCGGCGACTGTGGTCGCGTCCGGTCCGGCCAATCCAGGCGCGGGCTTTTTCGGAGCCTACGATTTCGTGGACCAACTTCCTCGGCGCTTCGGACACCAGCGGCGCAGACTTTTTGAGTTCGTCGCAGAACTCGCCGGCGACGATTCCGGACCCAGCGTTGCAGGGTACGACGCTCACATTCTGGTCTTCGGAGGTCGGTCAGGCGTCCGGAACCGGAAAGAGCGCGACTTTCACCTCTTACTTCACGGAAAATGACGTCCCGACCGGCTGGACCATCACCGAAACCACGTACTATGATTCAGCATTGACGCCGTTCGGGACGGCGGAGCAGCTCGGCACCTACACATTCACCGCGCCCGGCTACGAGACACAAATGGCGACGGTCAATAACATCACGGGGCCATATACTCTGACGGAGGAGATCACGATTTCCCTCGACTCGACCGCCGAAGTCGGCGGCGACGGCAGTCAGGGGACGATCGACATCCACACGGCTGCGATCCCCGAAGTTCCGACTTGGGCCATGATGGCGATCGGCTTGGCAGGCATCGGAGCGATCGGCGGGTTCAGGCAGCGGAAGGACCCGCGCTTCGTAATCTGACCCCTCGCTGCGGCTATTGATCCAGACGGCTCCGGCTCCGGGGCCGTCTTTTCATGCGGCTGGATGGCCACGGCGACTTCCCGGCGCTCCGAATCGCGGAGCCGAGCGGGGGTGGCTCGTTGCGTTCCTCGGAAGCCCTGTCGATCCCGGCCGCGAAATTCGCCTCCGGTCGCGCCAACGCCCCCGCTCCGGCTCAAGCCAATATGGGATCGGTCCGTTGGAACCGTTGGCCTTCACGTGCGTCTAGAGTCGGAACCGAGCGGACGCGCCTTGCGCGCCTTTGAGAGCCGAGCCCTGTGCGGCGACGGCGAGCCTCGGCAGGCATCGCAGGCCCAACAGGAGCTTGATCATGAGCACACGGGAGCGTGGACCTTTTTCTCGTCGGGAAGTCGTTGGCGCCGGCGGCGCAAGCCTCGCCGCGGCGGCGGCCGGGCCGGCTTTCGCGCAGGGCGACGCGCAGGCGGCGCCAATGGCCGGTCTCGTCAATCCGCTGGACAACTATCCCAAGCCGCCGTTCAAGCGCCAATCGCAGCCCTGGCCGGGGCTCGCCAGCCGAATGGACCCACGGCCTGACCATGGAGAAAAGACCTACCGGGGCTCCGGGCGGCTGATGGGGCGCAAGGCGCTCATAACCGGCGGCGACTCCGGCATGGGCCGCGGCGCGGCGATCGCCTTCGCGCGGGAAGGCGCAGATGTCGCGATCAACCATTTGCCCGAAGAGGAGCCGGATGCGCAGGAAGTGATCGAGCTCATTCGCCAGGAAGGCCGCGTCGGCCTGTCCCTCCCCGGCGATCTCCGCGACGAGGCCTTCTGCAAGCGGCTGGTGGACGACGCGGTCAAGGGGCTGGGCGGGCTCGACATCCTGGTCATGAACGCCGGGCGCCAGCAGAGCCGCGCCTCGATCCTCGACATTTCCGACGAGGATTTCGACGCCACCATGAAGACGAACATCTACGCGCCGTTCTACATCATACGGGCCGCGCTGCCGCACTTGCCGCCTGGTTCGACGATCGTCGCGACCACGTCCGAGCAGGCCTACGACCCCTCTCCGGACCTCTACGATTACGCCCAGACCAAAGCGGCGACGATGAATTACGTGAAGTCGCTCGGCAAACAGCTCGCAAGCAAGGGCATTCGCGTCAACGGCGTGGCGCCGGGTCCGATCTGGACGCCGCTGCAGGTCAGCGGCGGCGCGACGATGGAGAAGCTGGAGAAATTCGGCGGCCAGACATCGCTCGGCCGTCCCGGGCAGCCCGCAGAGCTGGCGTCGATCTACGTCCAGCTCGCGGCTCCGGGCGGGAGCTATGCGACCGGTCAGGTGTACGGCTCCTCGGGCGGAACGGGGCAGCCGTGAGCGAACCCGCCGGGGCTCGCGTTCAGGCTGAGTGCGCAAACGTGGAGGACTATCGCCATGTCGACCATAACTTACCAGGTTGTCGCGGACGCCGGCCAATGGTCGCTGACGCGCAACGGCGAACCGGGCCTCAGCTACGCCACGCAGGAGGCGGCCTTCGAAGTCGCGGTCGGCGAAGCGGGCGGGGACCTGCGCACCGGACACGACATCGTGATCAAGGTGACCACGGCGACCGACCCGTCCGGCGCCGTCGACGGAGGCGGAAAGCCGGCGCCGGGCGACGGTTTCCACAACTGAGGCAAACAAGCGAACCTGAAGAAGGAAGCCAACGATGGCGCGGAAGGCAAGGCGCCGCTGGTCGCAGGAGGTGACCACGCATTCGGACGCGCTCGATCTCGAACCCGAGGTGTTCGCGAAACCAAGCGCGGAGGCGATCGCGGAGTCGCTCAAGCACTCGGCGGAGTTGAGTTCGCGCCGCAAAGGATCGGCGTTTCAGTCGGCGATGTCGATGCTGACCTTCTACATCAATCGCGCCGGCCGGAACCTGCCGGAGCCGAGGAAGCGCACGCTTGAATTGGCAAAGGGCGCGCTTCGACGGCTGTTCGGTCGAGAGACGTAGTCGTATCGACGCGGGGCTTGGATCGATCGATCCGCGCGGGGAAGCCCGGCAGGAACAAAACGCCGCTGGCGGCATTGCTTCTTTTCCGAGAATGCGGAGCCGCCCATGTCCAATCCGACACCTGACGAGACCCCGAGCCCCGGACCGAGCCCTGCGGAGACGCCGACCCCTGGGCCCGAGGTGATCCGGCCGCCCGCGCCTAACGAAGCGCCGCCGTCTCCCTCATCTCCCGAGATTCCGACGCCGGGACCCGACGTCATCTTTCCGCCGCAGCCCCAGCCGCCGCCCGCCTCTCCCGCGGATACGCCGATCGTGAGCAGCAACACCGAAGCGGAACTGTCGTGATGAAGCCAGACCTCAACCGCCGAGCGTTCCTCGGCGCCGGCGTATCGAGCGCGGCTCTCGCCTTTGCGCCCGCCGCCCATGCCGCGCCGGGTCCCTTCCCGGCCGGTCAGCAGCCGGAGACCGCGATCGTGCCGACGCGCCTGGTCGTGAACGGGCAAACCTTCGGGATCATGCTCGACTCGCGAGTGACCGTGCTCGACGCGCTGCGCGAGCGCATCGGCCTGACCGGAACCAAGAAGGGCTGCGACCACGGCCAGTGCGGCGCCTGCACGGTCCTTCTCGACGGCAGACGCGTTCTGTCGTGCCTCACGCTTGCGGCAGCGGCGGACGGCCGGGCCGTCACCACCATCGAAGGCCTCGCCGCGCCGGACGGATCGCTTCACCCGATGCAGCAGGCGTTCATCGATCACGACGCCTTCCAGTGCGGCTATTGCACGCCGGGCCAGATCATGTCGGCGGTCGCCTGCGTCGAGGAGGGCCACGCGGAATCGGATCGCGGACATCCGCGAATACATGAGCGGCAACCTTTGCCGCTGCGCCGCCTATCCCAACATCGTCGCGGCGATCAAGCAGGCGAAGCTCCAGATGGGAGGGCGTGATGCAGCCGTTCGCTTATGTCCGTTCCCGGAATCGCAAAGACGCAGCCGCCCTCTTCGCGGAGGCGTCGGGTCCTCCGACCTCGGCTGCTACGCAGTTCCTCGCTGGCGGGACGACGCATCCTCGATCTCATGAAGCTCGACGTCGATGCAGCCCCGCACGCTTGTCGACATCACCGGGCGTCGAGGGCCTCGATGGCGTCGAGCATACCGCCGAGGGCCTTCGGCTCGGCGCGCTTGCGCGCATGGCGGACGTCGCCGCGATCCCGTGGTCCAGCAGCAACTATCCCGTCATCGCCGAGAGCCTTGCGCTCGCAGCGAGCCCGCAATTGCGCAACATGGCGACGCTCGGCGGCAACGTACTGCAACGCACGCGCTGCACGTACTTTCGCGACGTCTCCTGGACGGCCTGCAACAAGCGCAAACCCGGATCGGGCTGCGCAGCGCTCGAGGGCTTCAATCGCATGCACGCGGTTCTCGGTACGAGCGACGCCTGCATCGCGACCTATCCGGGCGATTTCGCGCAGGCGCTGATCGCGCTCGACGCCGCCGTCGAGACAACGACAGACGGCAGAGCGAGACGGTTCGCTTTCGCCGATCTGCACCGCCTTCCCGGCGATCACGCCCGAACGTCGAGACCACGCTCGAGCCAGGCGAGATGATCACCGGCTTCGTCGTGCCGCGCGGCCGATTGGACGGCCCGCTCGCGTTACCTAAGATTCGCGACCGCGAATCCTACGAATTCGCGCTCGCCTCTGCGGCGGTCGCGCTCGACATGGACGAACGGCGGTCCGATCCGCCAGGCGCGCATCGCGCTCGGCGGGCGTCGCGACCGCCCCGTGGCGGGCGCGCGAGGCGGAAGCCGTTCTTGCCGGTCAGACGATGAACCTGGAGCTTGCCGCAACGGGCGGCGCGATGCGGCTTTCGCCGCCGCTGCTCCGCGGCGACACAATGCGTTCAAGATCGCGCTCGGACAGCAGACGCTCGTGCGCGCACTCCTCGAAACCGCGAACATGGAGGTCTGACATGGCGATCGCGCCGCAAACCTCGACATCCGACATCCCCCGCGTCGACGCGCGGGTCAAAGTGACCGGCGCCGCGCGTTACCCGTCCGATGTCCCGGTCGCCGGGCCGGCCTATGGCTATCTGGTGACGAGCGGAGTGGCCCTTGGGGCGATCCGCGAGATCAACCTCGAGAAGGCGCAGGCGGTCCCCGGCGTCCTGGACATCCTCACCTACGAGAACGCGAACGTCATCCGGCCCTTGGCGACCTTCTCGAAGGGCGGGCAAGCCGGCACGTCGATCATTCCGCTGAGCGCTCCGAAGATCTGGCACGACGGTCAGATCGTCGCCCTGGTCGTCGCGGAAACCTTCGAAGCCGCAAGCGAGGCCGCTTATCAGGTCAGGATCGATTACGACCAGCAGCCGGCGACCGCGACGTTGGACGACGCCGGCGCGACGGCGAAGCCGGTCGCCGAGGTGGACAAGGAACACAAGGACCCGGTGCTCGGCGACGCGGAGTCCGAGCTTGCGGCGTCGCCGATCGTGGTCGACGCGGAATACGCAACCCCGACGCAGCACCACAATCCGATGGAGCTGTTCACCACGACCTGCGTCTGGAACGACGACAAGCTCGTCATCTATGAGCCGAGCCAGTTCGTCTACGGCATGAAGTACGGGGTCGCCCGACAGCTTGGCGTCGACCCGGAGAATGTGCGCGTCATCAGCCCCTATGTCGGCGGCGCATTCGGCTCGAAGGGATCGCTGACGCCGCGCACCGCGCTCGTCGCCCTCGCTGCGAAACGAATCCGTCGTCCGGTCAAGCTCGTCGCCACCCGCGCGCAAGGCTTCACGATCGCGACATATCGCGCGGAAACTCGGCACCATGTCCGACTTGGGGCTGACCGGGACGGCAAGATCCAGGCCTATCTGCACGAAGCCTGGGAGCTGAGTTCGCGTCCGGACGATTACAATGTCTCCGGGACCACCAGCACAGCCATCATGTACGACTACGCGTCGGTCGCGACCAAGGTCAATGTCGTCAACGCGGATCGCAACACGCCCGGCTTCATGCGAGCGCCGCCCGAGGTGCCGTACATGTACGCGCTCGAAAGCGCGATGGACGAGCTTGCGGTCAAGCTGAACATGGACCCGGTCGCGCTGCGTCGGATCAACGACACCATGAAGGACCCGGTCGACCGGGCGGCCCTATTCGAGCCGTTCGCTCGTTGAATGCTTCGAGCGCGGCGCCGAGGCGTTCGGCTGGCGCGACCGCTCTCCCGCTCCCGGCTCGATGCGAGACGGCGACTGGCTTGTCGGCTGGGGATGCGCGACCGCCACCTATCCGACACAGATCGCAACCGCCGCGGCGCGGATCCGCCTCAGCCCCGACGGTTCGGCGCGCGTCGCGATCGCGGCCCACGATGTCGGAACCGGCGCCGCAACCGTGATCGGACAGGCCGCCGCAGAAGCGCTTGGGCTTGCTCCCGAGAGCGTGACGGTCGAACTCGGCGACAGCATCCTGCCGGCCGGCCCGGTGGCCGGAGGCTCGAACACGACGGCAAGTTCAACGTCGGTGGTGGTCAAGGCCTGCAACGCCATCCGGGAGCGTCTCTTCGACGCAGCCGCTGCGAACGGACCGCTGGCCGGGCGGCCGCGGGCCGACTTCGCGCTCGCCGGCGGCAGAATCGTCGCCGGCGACGCTTCGATGGCGCTCGACGCCGCGTTCAAGCAAATGGGTCAGAGCGTCATTGAAGAATACGCCGAGTTGATCCCGCACGGCCTCGCCCCCGCCGACATGGAAGGGCTCTATCACGGGCGCGTCAAGATGACGGGCGGCCCGAAGGGCGACAAGGTTGCGTTCGCCTTCGGCGCCCAGTTCGTGGAGGTGCGCGTCCATTCGCTGACTCGCGAGATCCGCGCGCCGCGCGCGGTCGGCGCCTTCGCAGCCGGACGAATCATGAATCCGAGGACGGCGCGCAGCCAACTGATGGGCGGCATGATCTGGGGTTTGAGTTCGGCCCTGCACGAGGCGACCGAGATCGACGAGCGCGCGGCGCGCTACGTCAACACCAACCTGGCCGACTACCTGATCCCCGTGAATGCGGACATCCAGACGGTCGAGGTCATTCTCGTCCCCGAAACCGACAACTGGATCAACCCGCTGGGCGTGAAGGGCATTGGAGAGCTCGGAATTGTGGGCCTCAACGCAGCCGTCGCCAACGCCGTCTTTCACGCCACGGGAAAGCGGATTCGCGATCTTCCGGTGAGGATCGAGAAGTTGATCGTGTGAGGCGACGATGAGCGCACTCTCCGAGCGCGATCTGCGCTTCGCCCTGCTCGTCGATATCCTCTCCTCCGGCCGGCGTCGGGGAACGGGCGGCCGGCGTATTCGTTCCTCTTCCAACCCGGAGTACGCCATGGACTCGAACGAACGACCGCTCGTCACAGAAGCGAACAAGGAGAAAGTGCGGGCGGGCGCGACCGGCTTCGGCATGCGCTACGTCGTCATGGGAGGCATGGCCCTCGTCATCGTCCTCTTTCTCGCGGTTGCGCTGTTCGCCGGACATTGAACCCGGACTGTTTTGTCGGCGAAACCGACGGTTGCCTCTCGCAAATTCGCCGGAATCCCTTTATAGCGCCTCCGCCGTCGCCGGCCGGGACCGACGCGCGACGTCCAGAGGAGCCCTGATGACCAGATTTTTTCCCGCGCGCGTGCGCTCGACTGCCGTTGCTCTTGCGCTCGGCGCGGGCGCGGTCCTTGCCTTCTCCGGCGCCGCTTCGGCCGACCCCAAGGTGTTGGCGACCGTTGACGGCCAGCCGATTACCGAAGACGACCTCGCCGTGGCGATGGCCGACATCGGCCCTGGCCTGCCGCAGAAACTTGAAGGCGCGCAGCGGCAGAAATACGTGCTCGACTACCTGATCGATCTCCAGCTCGCCGCCAAGAAGGCGCAGGCGGAAAAGCTCGACCAAACGCCCGAGTTCGAAAAGAAGCTCGCCTACTACCGCGACAAGCTGGCGATGGAGCAGCTTCTGGGTTCGGTCGCCAAGGCCGCGACAACCGAAGACGCCGAGCGCAAGGCGTACGAAGAAGCCGCCAAGGCCGAGCCGCCGCAGGAGGAGATCCACGCCCGCCATATCCTGCTTCCGACCGAGGAAGAGGCGAAGAAGGCGCTCGCCCGCGTCAAGGGCGGCGAGGATTTCGCGAAGGTCGCCAACGAGGTCTCGAAGGACACCGGCGGTGACGGCGGGGATCTCGGCTGGTTCACCAAGGACCGCATGGTGCCGGAATTCTCCGAAGCGGCGTTCAAGCTGAAGAAGGGCGAGATCTCCGATCCGGTCAAGACCCAGTTCGGCTGGCACATCATCCAGGTCGAGGACACGCGCACCAAGACCTTCCCGCCCTTCGAGCAGCTCAAGGACCAGGCCGCCCATTACGTCGCCCAGAAGGCGGAGAGCGAAGAGGTTGCGGCGCTGCACGCCGCCGCGAAGATCCAGTACTTCGACGCCGACGGCAAGCCGATCGCGCCGGATGCGGCGGCCGCTCCGGCCGCCGTCGCCGTCTCCGTCCGCTGCGCCCGCTCCGGCCGACGCCGAGAAGCCGAAGAACTGAACGGCGCCGACTTCTTCGGAGCGGGCGGGTGGCCCGCTCCTGGACTTCCAGATTTGGATGATGGAACGCTTTCATGGCCGCTCCCGCCGCGCTCTCTCCGCTCGCGCCGAAAAAGTACCCGACCTTGCCCCCGATCGCGGGCGTCCGCTTCGCCACCATCGCGGCGGGCGTGCGCTACGCGGGGCGCACCGACGTGATGATGGCGGTGTTCGATCAGCCGGCCGAAGTCGCGGGCGTTTTCACGCGCTCGAAGTGCCCGTCGGCGCCGGTCGACTGGTGCCGCAAGCAGCTTCACGGGCGGCAAGGCGCGGGCGCTGATCGTCAACTCCGGCAACGCCAACGCGTTCACCGGCCATAAGGGGATCGAGGCCGTCGGGCTCGTCGCCGACGCCGCGGCCAAGACGATCGGTTGCGCTGCCCGGCGAGGTGTTCATGGCCTCGACCGGAGTCATCGGCGAGCCGCTCGACGGCACCCGGATCGCCAACGTGCTGTCCGAGCTTGCGGCCGACGGCGCGAGAGGACCGGCTCATGGACGCCGCCAAGGCGATCATGACGACCGACACCTATCCCAAGGTCGCCACCGCTTTCGCGCCGACTCGGCGACACCGATCGTCGCCATCAACGGCATCGCCAAGGGCGCCGGCATGATCGCGCCGGACATGGCGACCATGCTGTCCTACGTGTTCACCGACGCCCCGATCGCCTCCGCCGCGCTGCAGGCGATGCTTTCGAAGTCGGTCGAGCGCTCGTTCAACGCCATCACCGTCGACAGCGACACCTCGACCTCCGACACGCTGATGCTGTTCGCCACCGGCGCCGCCGAGATCGGCGCCGTGCATCGAGGAGCGCTGCAGACCAGCGCCTCGGCCCGTTCCGGCGCGCGCTCGACAAGCTTCTGCGCTCGCTCGCCCATCAGGTCGTGCGCGACGGCGAAGGCGCGCGCAAGTTCATCGAGGTCCAGGTCGAGGGCGCGGCGACCCGCAAGGCGGCCAAGCGCATCGCGCTCTCGATCGCCAACTCGCCGCTGGTCAAGACCGCGGTCGCCGGCGAGGACGCCAACTGGGGCCGCGTGGTGATGGCGGTCGGCAAGGCCGGCGAGAAAGCCGAGCGCGACAGGCTCGACATCTACTTCGGCAAATTCGCGTCGCCCACCAGGGCTTGCGCGATCCGGCCTACGACGAGGAGGAAGCCTCGGCCTACATGAAGAAGCCGGACATCAAGATCACCGCCGACCTCGGCATCGGCCGCGGGCGCGCGACGGTCTGGACCTGCGACCTCACCAAGGAATACGTCGCGATCAACGGCGACTACCGCTCGTGAAGCTGCTGCTGGTCGTCGCGGCGGCGCTGGTCGACGCGGACAACCGCGTGCTGCTCGCCCAGAGGCCCAAGGGCAAACAGCTCGAGGGCCTGTGGGAGTTTCCCGGCGGCAAGATCGACGCGGACGAGCGGCCCGAAGACGCGCTGATCCGCGAGCTCAAGGAAGAGCTCGGCATCGCGGTCAAGGCGGCGTGCCTCGCGCCGCTGACCTTCGCCAGCCACGCCTACGACGACTTCCACCTGCTGATGCCGCTCTACGTCTGCCGCAAGTGGGAGGGGTTCGTGCAGCCGCTCGACGGCCAGGCGCTGAAATGGGTGCGGCCGATGGACCTGCGCGCCTACCCGATGCCGCCCGCCGACGCGCCGCTGATCCCGGCGTTGCAGGACCTGCTGGGCTGAGCGGTCAAGCGTCGAACAGAGCGACTCCTTCAGCCAACGCGGCTCGTTCTAGAGCGTGGTCGAGCGTCGCGATCGGCAGGCCTTCGCGGATCGCGAGGTCGAGGTAGGCCGCGTCGTAAACGGTCAGCTTTCGCGCGCGGGCGAGCGCCATCAGCGTTCGGTCGTCGGCAGGAGACATAAGCCGAACGTGCATCTGACCGAGTTCACGAATATAGGCCGCGGACTGGACTTCGTGAGCTGTCCACGCCTCTCGTTGACGACCAGCGCGTTACGAATTTCAAAGTAAAAAAGAATCGGGGCGCAGGCCCCGGCGAGCGCGACCTTTTCCATTGTCGAGTCGACTTGGGCATCCGCCTCGTCCTCCATGAACCACGTGACGAGGACAGAAGCGTCAACCACAAGCGCGGTCAAAACTTAAGCCCCTCACGAAATGGTCGCTAGAACTTCCGCTCGCGGGGAGGCCTGGAACTCGAGAATATCAACCATCGTTTTGACCGGTTTAATTGACCGGTTGAGTTGTAGTATGTTTCAGTGTCGCACCAGAAGGACTTGCGTCGCAACATCCCCTTAATCGGCGCGCGCTATCCTACCGCCATGACCGAGCCGCCCGCCTCCTCCGCCCTTCCGGCCGCGCCCGACCTTGCCGCGACCGTCTCCGCGTGGCTCCGCCATCTCGCCGCCGAGCGGCAGGTGTCCCCTCTCACGATCGAGGCCTATGGCCGCGACGTGCGGCAGTTCCTCGCCTTCCTCGCCGAGCGTTTCGGCGCGCCGCCGTCCGTCTCCGACTTCGTGCTTTGCGCGCCGGGCGATCTGCGCGCCTTCCTCGCCCACCGGCGGGCGGAGGGTATCGAGGGGCGCTCACTCCAACGCGCCCTCTCCGCGCTGCGCTCGCTCGCCCGCGCGATTGCGCGCGAGACCGGCGAAAATGCTTCCGCGCTCGGGGCGATCCGCGCGCCGAAGGCCGGCCGCCGCCTGCCACGCCCGTTGAGCCCCTCCGACGCCCGCGCGGTGACGACGACCGAGCCACGCGCGGGAGAAGCGCGCGACCAGTGGGTGCTCGCGCGCGACGCCGCGGTGCTGGCGCTCTGCTACGGCGCGGGCCTGCGTATTTCCGAGGCGCTCGGCCTGAAGCGCGCCAACGCGCCGGTCGGCGCGGTCGAAGCGGTGACGGTGCTCGGCAAGGGCCAGAAGACGCGCGTCGCGCCCGTCATCGCGCCGGTGCGCAAGGCGGTCGAGGACTACCTCGCCCTCTGCCCCTACACCCTGAAAGGCGACGGCCCGCTGTTCGTGGGCTCGAAGGGCGGTCCGCTGTCGCCGCGGATCGTGCAACTCGCGATGGAGCGGATGCGGGGCGCGCTCGGGCTCAACGAAACCGCCACCCCCCATGCGCTGCGTCACTCGTTCGCGACCCACCTGCTCGCGCGCGGCGGGGATCTTCGCACCATCCAGGACCTGCTTGGCCACGCTTCGCTATCGACCACCCAAGTCTACACCGGCGTCGATACCGCGCGGCTGCTGGCGGCTTACAAATCCGCCCACCCGCGGGCGTGACCCGCGCGGCGGCCGGCGGAACTCGCCGTTCACAATTTCGTTTGTCGTCTCAACATCGGCGGCTGAAAACGCTATGAGTGCCGCTCTTCTTCCTCGCGAGGCTCCCCATGACCGGCAAGCGCATCGTGTTCACCGGCGGAACCGGCAAGGCCGGCCGTCACGCCGTGCCGCATCTCGTCGCCCACGGCTACGACATCCTCAATGTCGATCTCAAGCCGTTCGACTATCCGGGCGTCCCGACGCTGATCGCCGACCTGACTGACAGCGGTCAGGCGTTCAACGCGCTCACCGCCCATCATGGCCTGTCCGGATTCGAGCGCGGCCGCCCGGCGCGCCCGCCGGACGCGGTCGTCCACTTCGCCGCCATTCCGCGGGTGCTGATCGAACCCGACAACGTCACCTTCGCGAAGAACGTCATCAGCACCTACAACGTCATCGAGGCGGCGATGAAACTCGGCGTGCGCAAGGTCGTGATCGCCTCGAGCGAGACGACCTATGGCGTGTGCTTCGCCGAGGGCGACAAGGATTTCCGTTCGTTTCCGCTCGAGGAGGACTACGACGTCGATCCGATGGACTCCTATGGCCTCTCCAAGGTCTGCAACGAGAAGACCGCCCGCGCCTTCGCGCTTGCGCTATCGAAGCGACATCTATGCGCTGCGCATCGGCAACGTGATCGAGCCGCACGAATACGGCCTGTTCAAAAGCTTTCTCGCCGACCCGCCGAGCCGCAAGCGCTGCGCCTGGAGCTATATCGACGCGCGCGACCTCGGCGAGATCGTGCGGCTGTGCCTGGAAAAGGACGGGCTGGGCTTTCAGGTGTTCAACGCCACCAACGACACCATCACGCTCAACACGCCGACGGAGGAGGCGCTGAGGACGCTCGCGCCCGAATACGCCGATCACGCGGAAGATCGGCGAGTACGAGGCGCCGCTGTCGAACCGCAAGGCGCGCGAAGTGCTGGGCTTCAAGGAGCAGCACAACTGGCGGAAGTACGTCGACGCGACTGAAGGCGGCCGCTGATCACGTCCCGCGCGGCTTGGCGCGGGCGGTCGGGGCGGCGCTCGCCGGGTCCTCCGGCCAGAAGTGGCGCGGATAGCGGCCGCGCAGGTCCGCGCGCACGGCCGCCCAGGAGCCGCGCCAGAAGCCCGGCAGGTCGCGGGTGATCTGGATCGGCCGATGCGCGGGCGAAAGCAGATGCAGGGTCAGCGGGATTTTTCCGCCCGCGACCGCAGGATGCTCGGCGAGGCCGAACAGCTCCTGCACCCTCAGCGCAATCGCAGGGCCGCCCTCGGCCTCGTAGTCGATCGCCGCGGCCGTGCCGGTCGGCGCCTCAAAATGGGTCGGCGCGGCCTCGTCGAGCCGGCGCGCGAGGTCCCAGGGCAGGAGCGCATGGAGCGCGTTGGACAGGTCGTCGGCGCCGATCTCGTCGAGCCGGGTCTTGCCGTTAAGGAACGGCGCGAGCCAATCGGGATCTTCGGCGAGCCGCTCGTCCGACAGGTCCGGCCAGGCGTCGCCCTCGGCGCGGCGAACGAACAGCACCCGGTCGCGCCATTGCCTGAGCGCCTTGCTCCACGGCAGTCGCCCGACCCCAAGCGCCAGCACGCCGCGCGCCAGCGCCGTCGCGCTCGCTTCGTCCGCCGGAACGGCAAGCGTCTGCTCGGCGAGCGTCAGCGCTCCGAGCCGCCGGCGCCGGCGAGCGCGAAGCGAAGCCGAGGCGCGATCGAAGGTCGACCTCGTCGGCCGTCTCGATCGAGGCGGCCGGCGACCGCCTCGATGTCGGCGAGGCTCAGGGGGGCGGCGAGCAGGATGCGCGCCGAAGCGGCGCGGCCCGACGACCTCGCCGATCGCGAGCATCGGCTCGCCGGCAAGCGGGTCGTGCGCTTCGAGCGCCGCCGCCCGCCCGTTCGCCATCAGGAACTCGCCGCGCTTGCCGCGCGCCATGGCGATGCGGTCGGGATAGGCCGAGGCGAGGAGGGCGCCGATCACCCTCATCCGGCCGGCTATCGCCGGCCACCTTCTCCCGCGCGGGAGAAGGGTGCGCGCTCCCCTCGCCCGCTCGCGGGAGAGGGGTTGGGGGTGAGGGCTCCCTGCGCCCTCTGCGCCAGTCCTCGCGCCAGTCTTCGCGCATCGTCGGCGCGGGGCGAGCGGTCGCGGCGGAAGGCTTCGAGGCGGGTCGTCAGATCGACCGCGTCGCCGCCGAGGCCGCGCTCGGTGAGCAGCACCGCGATCTCGGCGGCCGTTCGCGCCTCGCCCCTGCGCGCGGCGTCGACCACCATGCGCGCGAGCCGCGGCGGCAGCGCGAGGCGCGCAATCGCGCGGCCCTCGTCGGTGATGCGGCCGTCCGCGTCGATCGCGCCGATCGCCTCGAGCAGCGTCCGCGCCTCGGTAAGCGCGCCGCGCGGCGGCGGGTCGAGAAAGGCGAGCCGTGTCGGATCGGTCTCGCCCCAGAGCGCGCAGTCGAGCAGGAAGCCCGAGAGGTCGGCCGACAGGATTTCCGGCGCGGCGTAGGGCGGGAGGCCGCCGGTCGCCGCCTCCTCCCACAGCCGATAGCAGACGCCCGGCTCGACGCGGCCGGCGCGGCCGCGCCGCTGGTCGGCGTTGGCGCGCGAGACCCGCACCGTCTCGAGCCGCGTCAGGCCGATGTCGGGCTCGTAGCGCGGCACGCGCATGAGCCCGCTGTCGATCACCACGCGCACGCCTTCGATCGTCAGCGACGTCTCGGCGATCGAGGTCGCGAGCACGATCTTGCGCCGGCCCGGCCAGCGCCGGCTCGACGGCGCGGTCCTGGGCGCGCGCATCCATCGCGCCGTAGAGCGGCGCGACGTCGACGTCGGGCGCGCTTGATCCGCGCCTCCAGCGTCTCGGCGACGCGGCGGATCTCGCCCTGCCCCGGCAGGAAGACGAGCAACGAGCCCGTCTCGCGATCGAGCGCCTCGAGCGTCGCGCGGGCGACCTCGTCCTCGATCCGCGCCCGCGTGTCGCGCCCGACGATAGCGCGTGACGACGGGATAGGCGCGGCCCTGCGCTTTCGATCAGCGGCGCGTCGCCGAGCAGGGCGCTTGACCCGCGCGCCGTCGAGCGTCGCCGACATGACGAGGAGACGCAGGTCCTCGCGCAGCGCGCCCTGCGCGTCGAGCGCCAGCGCGAGGCCGAGATCGGCGTCGAGCGAGCGCTCGTGGAACTCGTCGAACAGCACCGCCGCGACGCCGTCGAGCGCCGGATCGTCGAGGATCATGCGGGCGAACACGCCCTCGGTGACGACCTCGATCCGCGTGCGCGCCGAGACGAGGCTCTGCAGCCGGACGCGCAGGCCGATCGTCTCGCCGACCTTCTCGCCGAGGGTCGCGGCCATGCGGGCGGCGGCGGCGCGCGCGGCGAGGCGCCGAGGCTCGAGCACGATCAGCCGGCCGCCCTTGGCCCAGGGCTCATCGAGCAGCGCGAGCGGAACGCGCGTCGTCTTGCCGGCGCCGGGCGGAGCGACCAGCACCGCGCGCGTATGCGCCGACGAGCGCCGCCTTGAGGTCAGGCAGCGCCTCGTCGATCGGAAGCCGGAAGCGCGGATCGAGCGTCATAAATTGGACCGGGGGCCGCGAAACAATCGCGCGGGCCGCGCCCCAAGTCGGCGAACGGCCGCGCGGCGTCAAGGCGCCTCGACCGTGGGAAGCGTCGAATGGACCAGCAACTGATCGCGATCCTGCCCTGCAACGATCTCGATGGCGCGCAGGCGTTCTTCGAGCGGCTCGGCTTCCAGATCGGACCGGGGAGCCTCCCCGATTACCGAATGCTCGCGGACGGCCTCGGCGGCAAAATCCACCTCGCCAAAGCCGTCGAGGGCTGGCTTCAGCCCGGCCGCAATCCTTTCGGCCTCTATCTCTACCGGAAGGATGTCGACGCCGCCGCGGCCGCATTCGCCGGAGAGTCGCTCGGCGCACCCGAGGACAAGCCGTGGGGGATGTACGAATTCGCGCTCAACGGCCCGGACGACACGCTTGTTCGGATCGGCTGGCCGAGCCGATTCCACCAGACATGAAAAACGCCGGGCCCGCAAAGGCCCGGCGTGCTATTCTAAAAAAAGCGCCGCCTAGGTCCCGACCGAGACCGCCGTGTGCAGCGTCGAAAGGTCCACCCGCACGCCCGGGCCCATGGTCGAAGAGACCGCGGCGCGGAGCAGGTAGTGGCCCTTGGCGCCGGCGGGCTTGGCCTTGTTCACCGCATCGACGAAGGCCTTGATGTTTTCGGCGAGTTTGTCCTCGCCGAACGAGGTCTTGCCGACCGAGCCCTGGACGATGCCGGCCTTCTCGGCGCGGAACTCGACCGCGCCGCCCTTGGAGGCGGCGACCGCGGCCTTGACGTCCATCGTCACCGTGCCGACCTTCGGGTTCGGCATCAGGCCGCGCGGCCCGAGGACCTTGCCGAGGCGACCGACGAGCGGCATCAGGTCCGGGGTGGCGATGCAGCGGTCGAAGTCGATCGTGCCGCCCTGGACGGCGGCGACCAGGTCCTCGGCGCCGACGACGTCGGCCCCGGCTTCCTTGGCCTCGTCGGCCTTGGCGCCGCGGGCGAACACCGCGACGCGCAGGGTGCGCCCGGTGCCGTTCGGCAGGTTGACGACGCCGCGGACCATCTGGTCGGCGTGCTTCGGGTCGACGCCGAGGTTGAGCGCGAGTTCGACCGTCTCGTCGAACTTGGCCTTGGCGTTGGTCTTGACCAGCTTCACCGCGTCTTCGAGCGGTAAAGCTTGGTGCGCTCGACCGCCTCGCGGGCGTTCTTGATGCGTTTGCCGTGCTTGGACATGGGGCTTACTCCACCACCTGCAGGCCCATCGAACGGGCGGAGCCTTCGATCATCTTCATTGCCGACTCGATCGAGTCGCAGTTGAGGTCGACGATCTTCTTCTCGGCGATCTCGCGCACCTGCGCCTTCGTCACCTTGCCGACGAAGCCGCGGCCCGGCGTCTTGCGAGCCGGAGGCGGGCTTCTTGCCGATCTTGAGGTTGGCGGCCTTCTTCAGCCAGAAGGTCACCGGCGGCTGGCGCATCTCGAAGGTGAACGAGCGGTCCTGATAGGCGGTGATGACGACCGGAATCGGCGAGCCCTTCTCCAGCTGCGCGGTGCGCGCATTGAAGGCCTTGCAGAATTCCATGATGTTGAGGCCGCGCTGGCCGAGCGCGGGACCGATCGGGCGGCGACGGATTGGCCGCGCCCGCCGGCACTTGCAGTTTGATATAGCCGACGATTTTCTTCGCCATGATGCTGCTCCAAATGCGGCGCTGCCCCCGAAGCTTTCGCTCGGGAGGCTCGCGCCAGGTTGCAGGTTCGTGGTGCGAACGTTTACCCCGACTGGCGGTGCGGGCGTTCTTCCACGGCTGAGGGGCGGCCTGTTAGCAGGTTTGCGGGCGGGGGGCAACATATCTTCGCGACCAACCGGGGCATGAACCCGGGATCGTTACTCCAATAACTTGTGCGGCAAGCTTCTCGCCACGCACGGCGCGACGCCACGCGATCCGCCGCTTCCCCGAGGTTCCGCCGACGATGATCTGCGTCTGAGAGAACGCCTTTACGCCAGCGAGATCGACATGCCGCTGAGGTCGATCGAGAACATCAGCCCCATCTGCCGGCCGTGCAGCCGGAGGACGACGCCGCGCGCGTTGGTGAGCTGCGCCACCGAACGGCCGCCGGCGACGGACATGCCGGCCCCGATCGCCGAATAGATGCCCTCGATGTCGGCCGGCTGCCGCAAATGGGAGGCGGTTCCGACGAGATCGGTGCCCGAGGCGCCGATCGTCGCGCCCGCGCTGATCCCGCCGATCCTCAGGCGGAAGTCGGTTCCCTCGAAGCGGAGGATGCCGCTGCCCAGGGAAGCGCCGAAGATGAAGCCGGCGCTGACGATCCGGATCGAGATCGACCCGGTCGCCGCCTCGGCGGGCGAAATCGCGGAGACGGAACCGGCAGCCAGCGCGGCCCCGGAGAGAATGAGAGACCGACGGGTGATGGCGTTCATATTGGGCCCCCTCAGGAGACGAACGGTCGGGGCGAATCAAGGGCGTTCGCCTCGCGGCTTTATTTAGACCTCGGGGTCCGGCGTTGACAAGCTTTCGCCCGACTCTCGGAGGAGCGGAGGCGACGGGTCTGAGAGCGCCCGTCTTGGGCGCCCATCGCTCCAATTCAAACCGCGCCGATGCGCATCAGATCGTGGAAATGCACGATGCCGACCACGGCGTCGCCCTCGACCACGAGCAGCGCCGAGATCTTGCGGCTGATGTTCTCCAGCGCCTCGGCGACAAGCGCGTCGGGCGCGATGACGCGGGGCTTGCGCGTCATGACCTCGGCGACCGGCCTGTCGAGCGAGAAGCCGGCTTTCAGGCAGCGGCGCAGGTCGCCGTCGGTGACGATCCCGACCAGCCGGCCGCCTTCGAACGCCGCCACGCAGCCGAAGCCCTTGGAGGACATTTCGACGATCGCGTCCGCCATCTTCGCGCCCGCCTCGATGCGCGGAATGCGCTCGCCGGTGTGCATGACGTCGCGCACATGCTGCAGCTTGGCGCCGAGCTTGCCGCCCGGATGGAGCACGCGAAAATCGCCGGCCGTGAAGCCGCGGCTCTCGAGCAGCGCGATCGCCAGCGCGTCGCCGAGCACGAGTTGCATCGTCGTCGAAGTGGTCGGCGCGAGGCCGTTCGGGCAGGCTTCGTCCGCGCCGGGAAGGGCAAGACAGACGTCGGCCTCCCGGCCGAGCGCGCTTTCCGGGCTCGCGGTCATGGCGATCAGCGGAATGGCGTAGCGCTTGGCGAAGGTGACGATCGCCGCGAGTTCGACCGTCTCGCCCGACCACGAGAGCGCGAGCACGACGTCGCCGTTCTGCAGCATGCCGAGGTCGCCGTGGCTCGCCTCCGCGGGGTGGACGAAGTAGGCCGGGGCGCCGGTCGAGGCCAGCGTCGCCGCGATCTTGCGCGCGACGTGGCCCGACTTGCCCATGCCGGTGACGATGACGCGGCCGCTCGCCGCGGCGATCCTTTCCACCGCGTGCGAAAAGGCGGCGCCGAGGCCGCTCGCGACGGTTCCCCGCATCGCCGAGTTCGAGCGCGTCGAGCCCGCGCCGTTCGGTGTCGAGCGTACGGAGCGCCGAGAGGACGGCGCTGCCTTGTTCGTGAATCATGCGGCTCCTTACCACCGGGCGCGCCGCCGGCAAACCGGGGCGCCGCGAGGCCGCCCGCGGGCTGCGCTCAGTCGCCCTTGCGGACGTACCCGAGCTTGCGCAGTTCGTCCCTCAACCCGGGCGAAAGGTCGTTGCGGCTGAGCGCGAAGGCGATGTTGGCGGCGAGGAAGCCGAGCTTCGAACCGCAGTCATAGGTGGCGCCGTCGAACTTCACCCCGTGGAACTTCTGCTTCCGGGCAAGCTGGATCATGCCGTCGGTCAGTTGGACCTCGCCGCCGGCGCCCTTGTCGACCAGCTCAAGGATCTGGAAGATTTCCGGCTGCAGGATATAGCGCCCGGATATGATCAGGTTCGAGGGCGCCGTTCCCTGTTTCGGCTTCTCGATCATGCCGGTGATCTCGAAGGCGTGCTCATGCTGCGCCCCGACCGCGACCACGCCGTACTGGTGCGTCTCCTCCGGCGAGACTTCCTCGACCGCCAGAATGTTGCCGCCGACTTCGTTGTAGGCCTCGACGCATTGGGACAGGCAGCGGCCGCCGTTGGCGCCGGGCTTCGTCACCATGTCGGGGAGCAGCACGGCAAAGGGCTCGTCGCCGACGATATCGCGCGCGCACCACACCGCATGGCCAAGGCCGAGCGGCGACTGCTGGCGGGTGAAGCTGGTCGCGCCGGCGGGAGGAAGGTCGGCCATCAGCGCCGCGTAAGCGCCGTCCTTGCCGCGCCGCTTCAGCGTGTCCTCGAGTTCGTAGGACGAATCGAAATGGTCCTCGATGACGCCCTTGTTGCGGCCGGTGACGAAGATGAAGTGTTCGACGCCGGCCTCGCGCGCCTCGTCGACGATGTATTGCAGGATCGGCCGGTCGACGACGGTCAGCATTTCCTTGGGAACGGCCTTGGTCGCCGGCAGAAAGCGGGTGCCGAGGCCGGCGACGGGGAGAACGGCTTTTCGGATCGGTTTTTTCATGGAGAGTCCATCCCTGGGGATGCCGCTGAAGGGCGTTGGGTCGACGAGGCCAGAGTGGCTATGGCTTACCAGAACCGCTGCCAACCCGCCATGCGGCATTTCGAGCGCGGATCGATCGGAAATCGCCCCCGGCTTCATCGCCCGGACCGGCGCGGCGAAGCGGCCTGACGCCAGCGCCGGGTCGGGCGGTGCAGCAAAGCGCTTGAAGGAGCTTGCTGCGATCGAGTTCGGCTCTGTCGCGCCGCATCGTCGGTCGACTTCTTTCGGGCTTTACAACGCGCCATCGACCGGCTTGATTGCGGACAAACATGGGGGAGTGCGCATGCGCGAGAGCGGCTGGCGGGAATGACCGAGGACGACATTCTCGTCACCGAGGGCCTCACCAAGAGCTTTGGGGATTTTCGCGCGGTCAGCGAGGTGTCGCTGCGCGTCAAGCGCGGTGCGATCCACGCGCTTATCGGCCCCAACGGGGCCGGCAAGACCACCTGCTTCAACATGCTGACCAAATTCATCGCCCCGACCGCTGGCTCGATCACGTTCAACGGCCGCGACATCACCGCGAAGCGGCCGGCCGACGTCGCCCGCCTCGGGCTCGTGCGCTCGTTCCAGATTTCCGCGGTCTTTCCCAATCTCACCGCGCTCGAGAACGTCCGCATCGCGCTGGCGCGGGCGCGAGGCGATTCGTTCGATTTCTGGCGGTCGAAGGCGGCGCTCGACCCCTTGAACGCGCGGGCGCTCGAACTTCTCGACAATGTCGGGCTCACCTCCTTCGCCTATTCCAAGGCCGGCGAGATTTCCTACGGCCGCAAGCGCGCGCTCGAGCTCGCCACCACCCTTGCCGTCGATCCCGAACTGATGCTGCTCGACGAGCCGATGGCGGGCATGGGGCACGAGGACATCGACCGGATCGCGGCCCTCATCCGCCGCGTGTCGGAGAACCGCACGATCCTGATGGTCGAGCACAATTTGCAGGTCGTCGCCAACCTGTCGCACCGGATCACCGTCTTGACGCGCGGACGGGTACTCGCCGAGGGCGACTACCGCACCGTGTCCGAGAACCCCGAAGTCCGGGAAGCCTATATGGGAGCGGGACATGGCTGAGGCGGCGGTCTCCCTCGCGCCGGCCGCCGACGGGGCGACCGTGCTCGCGGTCAAGGGCCTTCAGGCCTGGTACAACGAATCGCACATCCTCCACGGCGTCGATCTCGACGTGCGCGAAGGCGAGGTTGTCACCCTGCTCGGGCGCAACGGCGCGGGCAAGACGACGACGCTGAAATCGATCATGGGCATCGTCGGCAAGCGCACGGGCACGGTCGTGTTCGACGGCCGTGAACTCATCCACCTGCCGATCGAGCGCATCGCCCGGCTCGGCGTCGCGCTGTGCCCGGAGGAACGCGCCATCTTCGCCAGCCTCACCGTCAAGGAGAACCTGTTCCTGCCGCCGGCGATCACGAAAACCGGCGCGATGAGCGTCGAGCGCATCTTCGCGCTCTTCCCCAACTTGCGCGAGCGGCTTTCGAGCGGCGGCGGCAAGCTCTCGGGCGGCGAGCAGCAGATGCTGGCGATCGCGCGTATCCTGCGCACCGGCGCGCGCTTCCTGATGCTCGACGAGCCGACCGAGGGCCTCGCCCCGGTCATCATCCAGCAGATCGGCCGCACCATCGGCGAACTCAAGCGCGAGGGCTTCACGATTTTGCTGGTCGAGCAGAACTTCCGCTTCGCCTCGACCCTCGCCGACCGCTTCTTCGTCATGGAGCACGGCCGGATCATCGACGCCTTCTCCAACGACGAGCTCGAGGGACGCATGGACATGCTGCGCGAGGCGCTGGGCGTATGATGATGACCGTGCAGAGGGCACGCGACGCCGCGCAAGGTCTGCGCCCCCTTCTCCCCTTGCGGGAGAAGGTGGACGCACTGAAAGTGCGGCCGGATGAGGGGTTCGGCGCCGCGGGGCGCCGGTCGCCCGCGCGCCTCTCGGCGCGTACCCCTCATCCGTCGCCTTCGGCGACACCTTCTCCCGCAAGGGGAGAAGGGAGAGTCCGACCATGACCCTCTTCGGGCACATGATCAGCTGGCCCGCGCTCTACGGGCAGTTGCTCATCGGGCTGATCAACGGCTCATTCTATGCGCTCCTGAGCCTCGGCCTCGCCGTCATCTTCGGCATGCTTCAGATCGTCAATTTCGCCCACGGCGCCTTCTACATGATGGGCGCCTTCGCCGCCTATTTCCTGTTGCAGATCCTGGGTCTCGACTACTGGTTCGCGCTGATCCTCTCGCCCCTCATCATCGGCGCGGTCGGCGCGGTGGTCGAGCGGCTGTTCCTCAAGCGCCTCGCGGGCTTCGACCCGCTCTACAGCCTTCTGCTGACCTTCGGCCTCGCGCTGATCTTCCAGGGCCTGTTCCAGAATTATTTCGGCGCCTCCGGCATGCCCTACGCCATTCCGAAGCAGCTTTCCGGCGCCACCAACCTCGGCTTCATGTACCTGCCCGTCTATCGCGGCTGGGTGATCATCGCCTCGCTCGTGGTGTGCCTTGCGACCTGGCTCGTGATCGAGAAGACCAAGCTCGGCGCGTATCTGCGCGCGGCGACCGAGAACCCGACCATGGTGCGCGCTTTCGGCATCAACGTGCCGCGCATGGTGACGCTGACCTACGGCTTCGGGGTGGCGCTCGCCGCCTTCGCCGGCGTGCTCGCCGCCCCGATCACCCAGGTCCGCCCCGGCATGGGCGCCGACATCATCGCGGTGGTGTTCGCGGTGGTGGTGATCGGCGGCATGGGCTCGATCCTGGGATCGATCATCACCGGCTTCGTGCTCGGCGTCGTGGAGGGTCTGACCAAAGTGTTCTATCCGGAAGCCTCGAACACGGTCGTCTTCGTCATCATGGCGATCGTGCTGCTGGTCCGGCCGTCGGGCCTGTTCGGAAGGGCGCACTGACCATGGCCGTCGAAGCCGCCGCTGAAGTGGATCTTACCGACCGCAACCGCAAAGCGAACGCGGTCGCCTTTGCGGTTCTGGTCGCGCTGATCGCGATCGCCCCGTTCGTCGCCTATCCGTTCTTCGTGATGAACGCCCTCTGCTTCGCGCTGTTCGCTTGCGCGTTCAATCTGCTGATCGGCTACGTCAACCTCCTGTCGCTCGGCCACGCGATGTTTTTGGGGCTCGCGAGCTACGTCTGCGCCCACGCCGCCAAGGTCTGGGGGCTCGAGCCGGTCACCGCGATCGCTCTCGGCATGCTGGCCTCGGCCGTGCTCGGGCTGATCACCGGGGCGCTCGCGATCCGGTCGAGCGGCATCTATTTCGCCATGATCACCGTCGCCTTCTCGCAGATGATCTATTTCGTCTGCGTCGAGGCGCCGTTCACCCACGGCGAGGACGGCATCCAGGCGGTGCCGCAAGGCAAGGCGCTCGGCCTGTTCGACCTGTCGAATCCCTGGATCCTCTACGTCTTTGTCGCCGTGGTGTTCCTGTTCGGCTTTCTCGCGATCCAGCGGATCGTCAACTCGCCGTTCGGCGAGATTCTGAAGGCGATCCGCGAGAACGAGCCGAGGGTGATCTCGCTCGGCTACCGCGCGACCCTCTACAAGCTCGCCGCCTTCACTCTCTCGGCCGCCTTCGCCGGCCTCGCCGGGGCGACCAAGGCGATCGTCTCGCAGAACGCCTCACTCACCGACGTCGCCTTCGCCATGTCCGGCGAAGTGGTGCTGATGACGCTGCTGGGCGGCATGGGCACGTTCTACGGGCCGGTGCTCGGCGCGCTGATCGTGGTCGCGATGCAGAACTACCTCGCCCAGTTCGGCGAATGGGTGACGGTGATCCAGGGCGTCGTCTTCGTCGCCTGCGTTCTGGCCTTCCGCCGGGGAATCGTGGGGGAGCTGGCGGCGCGGGCGCGGGTGTCGCTGTAGCCAGACGACGAGCCGCGCTGGTCCGTGCCGATTGAACGGCCTCGGCGCAGCGGCGGGCCGCAGGAGTCGCAACTCGCCTGAAGTCTTGGGGTGGGAACCGCCCGCTTAATGAAGATCGAGGGTCAACCTCACCTGGAGGGACAGACAACCAGAGTGGCGTCGGGCATCTGACAGAGGGGACCAACCTGCGAGGGCCCACCGCGCCCGGAGTAACAGACAGCCAGATTGCCGTCGGGGGTCTGACAGAGGGGACCAACCTGACCGGCGCTGCCGGAGTAGCAGACGACCAGATTGCCGTCGGGGGTCTGACAGAGCGGACCCACCTGGGCGTCGGCCGCAACGGTGAGGCCAACCAGACCCACGACTGCTAAAGCGATTTTAATCATTCTATCCCTCTCACAAAATAGCTGATGAAACGTGCTCGCTCAGGCGCGTTAGGCGCAGCTTCTTCTTATTCGCGCCGCAAAACCCCCATTCCGCAAACAATGTTCCCTCATTTTCAAAAAAAATTTACGGGATTCTCGATCCGGCGCGGGCAGGCAAAGCTGTGAAGTTGACCGCGATAAAAGCGCCCTGAACCGCCCTTGGGACGCCCTGGACGCGGCCTACCCCTTCGCCAGCGCCCGGATGTCGAAGGCCGGGTCGGCGGCCTGCTCGGGGGTCAGCGTCTTGCCGGTCGCGAAGATGCGCTTGGCGGCGGCGTGGTCGCCGGCGCGGTTGACCGACTCGACCACCGCGAGCTTGCCGTTGCGGAAGCCGAAGGTCGAGAAGGCGCGGCTCGCCGGATCGCCGCGCACGACCCACTGATCGACGTCGTGCGAGAGCCCGGCGATCATCAGCTTCAGGTCGCCCTGGTCGCTCCAGAACCAGGCGAGCGCGTCGTAGGGCGCGGGCTTGCCGGTCGAGCCGCGCCGCGACGGCATTTCGCCTGGTCGACCGCGTTCTGGATCGACTCGAGCCGGGTCGAAAAGCCGAGCGTCGCGTTGGGGAAGGCGGCGCAGTCGCCGATCGCCGAGATGTCCGGGTCGGACGTCGCGAGATGCGCGTCGACCACGACGCCGTTCTTGCATTCGAGCCCCGCCTCGCGGGCGAGCGCGTCCTCCGCGATGACGCCGACGCCGACCAGCACGAGATCGGCCGGCACGACCTCGCCATCCGTGAGGACGACCGCCTCGGCCTTGTCCGTCCCCTTGATCGCCTCGACCCCGACCCCGAGGGCGAGCCGCGCGCCGAAGACGCGATGCGCCTCGGTATAGAAGTCGGACAGGATCGGCGACACTGCGCGGCCCATCGGCCGGGCGATCTCGACCACGGTCACCGCGGCGCCGAGCTTGGCCGCCGTCGCCGCGACCTCGAGCCCGATGAAGCCCGCGCCGATCACGACGACCTTTAGGCCCGCGGCGATCCGATCGCGGAAAGCCGTCGCGTCGGCGATGTTGCGGAGCGCGAAAACGCCGGGCAGATCGACGCCGGGAACGTCGAGCCGCCGCTGTCGCGCGCCCGTCGCCAGAATCAGATGGCCGTAGCCGATCGACGGGCCGTCGGCGATCTCCACCCGGCGGCCCACGCGGTCGATCCGGGTCGCGCGGACGCCGCGCCTCAAATCGATGCGCTGGTCGCGATAGAAGGCTTCGGCCCGGAGCGGCAGGCCGTGCAGCTCCATCTCGCGCTTGAGAAACGCCTTGGAGAGCGGCGGGCGCTGATACGGCAGCTCGCTTTCGTCGGAGAGCAGGACGATCGCGCCGTCGTAGCCCGTCTTCGCGCAGGCTGGCCGCCGCCTGCACGCCGGCGTGCCCGGCGCCGACGATGACGACGGAGGACAGGGTCCATCACGCTCTCCAGGACTTGACGCCGCGCTCAGTCGTCTGCGTAGATCCAGGATGCGGCGGCGCGGCCGCTCGGGTTCGCCCGGGCCCGGATCGTCCGGCGCCATGCTGTCCGGATCGACGACGACGCCGGCTCGCGCCGCGGAGGTCGGCGGCGGCGAAGCGGGGGCGCTGCGGATCAGATCCACCGCGATCGGCGGCGTCAGGGTCTCCGCGGCCGGCGGCTCGGGCGTCGGCGGCGGCTCGGGTTCCGGCGGCGGCGTGAAGCGGCGCATCGGCCGGCGCGACCGCCTCGACGCGGGGCGGCAGGCTCGGCGGCGGGGGCGCCGGCTGCGCAGGCTCGATCGGCGTCGGGCTCGGGGAGCGCCGTCAGCCGCTCGTCGGGCGTGCGCCAGACGAAGGCGTCCAGCGCGCCCGAGGGCGACACGGGCGCCCAGCGGTCGCTGATCACGCCGTCGGCGACCCAGGCCTTGTCGCGCGGGGCGCGGGCGGCGCGGGAGAGCCATTCGCGCACGGCGCCCTGGTTGCCCGTCGGCCTCCTCGATGTCGGCCATCAGCAGGCAGACGCGCCGGGTCGGCCGTCCATGCGGGGAATCGGAGGCGAGAAGCGGGGCGATCGCCGCGCGCGCCGCGCGCGAGGTCATGCGCCTCGAGCGCGGCGCGGCCGACGGTCAGCATCGACTCGGGGTCGTTCGGCGCGACCCGGGCGAGCGAGCGGGCGCGAGCGAGCCGGTCCCCGGTCGAATCGCCGTGACGCACGCGTAGATAGGCCGCGGCGAGATCGGGATGCGGCGTTTGCGCATAGGCGACTTCGAGACTTTGGTCGCGCGGCGATAGTCGCCGCCGACGCCGGCGAGGCGTCCGTAGAGCGCGGCCGCCGGAACGAGGCTCGGGCGAGGCCCGGCAGGCCTCCTGCGCGAGCGCCATCGCGCCCTTCGGGTCGCGCTCCTTCGTTTCCGTCCGCCATCGCGGTCTTGATCACGGCGCGCCAGCGCTGCGCGGTCGGCTTGTCGATGAGCCGGGCGGCGGCGTTGGAATCGACGGTGGCGAGCGCGCCCGCCCAATCGCCCCGGCGCGTCCGGTCGTCGAGCACCGCCTGTCCCGCCCAGGCGGCCGGGGCGCGCGCGTTGGCGCGCATGGCATATTGCAGCGCCGCCTCGTGGTCGCCGTCCCGGCGCGCCTCGACGTGCAGGTCCACGCAGACCGAGGCCGTGGGTCTCGTGATGGTCGAGCATGGCGTTGTAGGCCGCGACCGCCCGCCGGCCGGTCGCCGGCGAGTTGCGCCGCCTGGGCGGTCAAGAGCTTGGTCATCGGCTCGTTGCGCCAGCAGGCGGTTCGCCTCCGCGGCGTGCTTGGCGGCGGCGCGGGTGTCGCCGGTGTTGACCGCGATCAGGCCGCGCGACACCGCCGTCAGTCCCTTCTCGCGCCGGCGCGCCCGCGCACCCAGCGACATCAGCGAGGGGATGCGGAGGAACGAAGCGCAGCAAGCCCCAGATGATCGACCAGACGATCGCGACGGCGGCGACGAGGCCGAGCGCGACCATCAGCGAGAGCTCTGTATTCGACGCCGCGCCAGGTCACCGTCACCGAGGCCCGGGTTGTCGGCGAGCCACATCAGGCCCCAGGCGGCGAGCGCCACCGCAGCGAGGAGAATCAACAGGCGAAACATGATGTCTCCGATTTCTCCGACCGACGCCCCGGGACGCTGACCGGGCGATGCGTATTTTCTCGACGGCCTCAGGGCTTGGCGCTCTGAGTCAGCCGCGCCACGGCGGACTTCGCGAACCGCCTGCACCGCGGCGACCGCGGCTTGTTTGCGTTGCGCCTCGGCGGCCCAGCCCGAGCGCGGCCTGCCGCGCACGCCGGCGGCAGCTTGGCGAACGCCGCGAGCGCGCCATCGAGGTCGCCGCGCCGAAGGCTTGCGGCGATCTGCGAGGCGAGCGCCTGCGGATCGTCGCCCGCGGTCTCGCCGACACGGCGAACCTGGACCAGCCCTCGGAGATGGGCGAGGAATCGATCGCCGACGCCGCCGCTTTCGACGGGAGCGACGGCGGCGAGCACCTTGGGCTCCGCGGCCTCGAAGGCGCGGCAAGCGCGCGATTGGTCGGCGCGCCGTCGACCAGCGCCTTCAGCGGCGCCAGCTGCGCCGGATCGACGCCGAGCGCGGTCAGCGCCGAAAGCTCGGACGCGAAGGGCGCGCCCGACGCGAGCTTGTCGCGAAGCGCGTCGGCGACGATCGCGATGGCGGCCGGATTGTCGGCGACTCAGGCGGCTTGGGCCGCGCGCGAGCGCGCTCTCGATCTTGCCGATCCGCCCGTCGACCGCAGTGAGATCGGCGGGGATGCGGCTTCCAGCTTCGCCACGCGCGCCGCAAGAGCTGGGAATCTCGCCCTCGCGCGGCGTCGACGTCGGAGCGCAGCCCCTTGATGTCGCCCGACAGGTTCTGAACCTCGCCTGAGAGGCTCTGAACGACCTTCGTTGCTTCGCGTCTGAGCCGATGGGCGCGGGACGCCTCGCGTTGTCGAGGGCGCCGAGCCGCTTGTCGACCGCGGCGAGCGCGGCGGCCGTGCGCGCGCCTTCGAGCGCCCCGAGACGCTTGTCGAGGGTCGGCGATCGCCGCGTCGTCGCGGCTCGTCGCCGTCTCCAGCGCCGCCAGCCGGTTCGCTCAGCCTCGGACAGGCCCGGCTTCGGCGGAAGAAGCGCAAAGGCCGCCGGCCGCGCAGCGCCGCCACGACGGCGCCGGCGAGCGCGCCGGCAGCGAGCGCGCGCCCGCGCCGGCTCGGCTTGGGCGGGCGGAGGCGGAGGCGTCGCCGGCCTCTCGCTCGGCGCGCTCTGCGGGGCGGCGGAACGCTTTCGGCCTCGGCTCTGGGATCAGCTCACGATTCCGGCTCCGGCGCACGGCTTCGGCCTCCACGCGGGCGGCCTCGCCCTCGATCACCGCGTCGTTCGGCGCGCTCGTCGCGATTGCTCGGCGCGCCCCGCGATCCGGCTCGGACACAGTCTCATGGCTTTCCTCGTCGACCATCGCTCTTGCGTCCTCCGACTTCGGCGCGCCCTATATACGGAGAGGGGTTGCGGGTTGGAAATAGCGGCTGCGACCTTGACTCAAAGTCGCAAACAGCGCCGGCTCGTCCGGCCGCCCGCGACGCGGAGCCGAAGCGGCGCCGATCGCCTGCAGCGGCTCCGCGACATCGTCGGACAGGCAGATGTGCGTCATCGCGCGGAAACTGCGCGGCCGCGCCCCCCGCTCTCCGCGAGCTCGGCGGCGAGCGCGGCCGACCGGCGGGAATAATGCAGCGCGAACCGCGCAGGCGCCGAGCGCGCGGATCTCTGCCGGCCGCCAGCCTTCGCCGCGCTTCGGCCGCATAGACTTCGACCACCTCGAGCGCGCGATGCGCCCGAGAGCGCCGATTCGATCGCCGGCTTGCGGTCGCGGCCGGCGAGATAGAGCACGGCCGCGCCGGGCGGGATTGCGCCCTTCAGCGTCTCGAGCGAGCCGCCGGCGTCGGGCGCAGGCGGCGCGGCGAGCCGCCAGCCGCGCGCTTCCGCCGCGCGCGCCGTCCGGGCGCCCACGACATAGAGCGGCGCGGCGCGATCGACCGGCGCAGTCGGCGGCAAACGCCTTGGCGCTGGTGGCGACCACCGCGTCGTAGCGCGTCCGTTTCGGCGTCGAAGGCAAGCGGCGACGACCTCGATCACCGGCAGGCAGGCGACCGCAAACCCGAGCCGGCGCAGACGCGCGGCGCTGCCGCGCCGCGTCCTCGCGGGCGCGGAACAGCGCGACCCGGCTTTCTGTCGGGTCTGCATTCGGCATGGCCGGCATTATCGGCCGCGCGGGCCGGCGTCGGCAAGCGCGCCTTGCGGATCGGCCGCTCGGGCTTTACCGGTCACGCCTTCGCGAACCGAGCTCACCGGAACCCGCTGTTGGACCAAGCCCTCGACACGCCCGACCTCGCCGCCGCAAGGCGCGGGCGCGATCTCGATTTCCGCAAGGACATCAACGGGCTGCGCGCGCTCGCGGTGCTCGGGGTGGTCGCTTTCCACGCCGATCGCGCGCTGCTTCCCGGCGGCTTCGCCGGCGTCGACGTGTTCTTCGTCATTTCCGGCTTTCTGATTTCGCGCATCATCCTGTCCGAATGCGCCGTCGGCCATTTCTCGCTTGCGATGTTCTACGCCAAGCGCGCCAAGCGCATCCTGCCGGCCCTGCTCCTCGTTGTCGCAGCGGTCTGGATCGTCGGCTGGTTCCGCGCCGCGCCGACCCAGTTCCGCGACATCGGCGGCGGCCTGCTCGGCAACTCCTATTTCACCGTCAATTTCTGGCTCCTGCGGCTGGCGGGCGATCGGCGGCTATTTCGGCGCCGATTCGGCGACGAAACCGCTCCTTCACCTGTGGTCGCTCAGCATCGAGGAGCAGTTCTACCTCGTCTGGTCGGTGCTCGTGGCGGCGTCTGCACCGCCTGACGCCGCGTCTGCTGCCCTTCGTCATCCTCGCGATCTTCGTTGCGTCCTTCGGCTACTGCGTCATTTTGACGCCGATCGATCCGATCGGCGCCTTCTATCTGCCGTGGACGCGGGCGTGGGAGCTGGCGCTCGGCGCGCTGCTCGCCTACCGCGAGGTGTTCCTGCTCGACGCGCTGGCCCTATCCGTCGCGCGGCTTGGCCAATGTCGGCGCGGCGCTCGGCGTGGCGCTGATCCTCGTCGGCTACCTCACGCTCAACGAGGCCCTGCCCTTCCCCGGATGGCGCGCCGCGATCCCGACCGTTGGCTGCGCGCTGGTGATCGCGAGCCCGCGCTCTCAGGTCGGAGAGGTCGCGCTCGGCAACCGGGTCGCTGGGTTCTTCGGCCTGATCTCCTATCCGCTCTATCTCTGGCACTGGCCGCTGTTCGCCTTCGCCCACACCTGGCCGGGCGTCATTCCGACGCACCGGCGTCATGTTCGCGCTCGCCGTCGCGGCGGTCGGGCTCGCCGCGCTCACCTGTCGGTTCGTCGAGGCGCCGGCGACGTCGCTCTTCCGCCGCCGTCCCTTCGCGCTCGCGCTCGGCCTCGTCGCGGCGCTGGCGGCGACGGGAATCGTCGGCCGCGTGACCTACGATTCGAAAGGCTTTCCTGGCCGCTTTCCGCCGCTCGTGACCAGGGTCTTCGACTTCAGCGTCAACGGCGCCGAGGGCGAACGCCCTGATGCAGTGCTTTTACCAGCGCGACGACCGCGCCTATCCGCTCGATGAGGAGCGCCGGCGCGTCGACCGGTTCTTCGACGACCATCGCTGCGGAGTCGCCGGCCGACCCGGCCAAGCCGACGATCCTGGTCGTCGGCGATTCGCATGCGGCGCATCTTTTCGCCGGCCTCGATCGGCTCTACGGCGACCGCGCCAACGTCATGGCGCTGGCGGCGGTGTTCTGCGTCCCGCTGGTCGAGACCGTCGCCATGGACCAGGGCGTCGCGGGAACGCCGCGCTGCCGGGCGATCAACGACTACGTGTTCAGGCGGATTCGGCGAGATCAAGCCGGACGTGCTCGTCGTCGGCGGCTACTTCGGCCAATACGACCACGAGGCGAACTGGCGCTATCCCGGCTTTCTCGACGCGATGGTCGCCGGCGCGCGAAAGCTGCACGGCGACGGCGTTCCGTCGATCGTGATCGCCGGCGAGGTTCCGACCTGGGCGCCGGCGCTGCCGATTCTGGTCGGGCGCGACCTTCTCGAAACCGGCGCGGCGGCGGAGTTCTCCCGGGTCGGCGTTCGCCCGGACTCGCTCGAGACCGACAGGACGCTCGCGGCGAAGGACTGGGGGCCGGGCGTCGTCTACGTGTCGCAGGCGGACAAGCTCTGCGGCCCGCAAGGCTGCCGGCGGCTCGTCGGCCGCGAGCCTGCCCGACGACCTGCTGGCGGTCGATTACGGCCACTACAGCATCGAGGGGTCGATCTTCGCGGTCAAGACCATCCTGGCGCCGGCGATCGACGCGGCGCTCGAAAGGACGCGGCGCTCGCGATAGGCGATCGGAGCGGGGACGCGTAAAAGCGATACCGGCTTTTCGGCAGAAAAACGCGCTTCAAAAGCGGAAAGTCAATCGATCGGGGCGGGCTGAGGCCGCAGGGGCGACCGCAGAACGGGTTCGGCGCGCGGCAGCCGCACGGCGGCGAGCACGTCGGAATCGATCGGCTGCTCCTCCGCATAGTCCTGCAGGCGCAGAAGCGACAGCCAGCCGCCGCTGTCCGTATCGCGGCCGAAATCCTCGAAAGCGAGGAATTCGAGGTCGGAAACGCCGGCCGCTTCCTTCACCCACAGGGCCGAGGCGAGCTGGATGGCGTCGATCAGCGACAGGAATCGCGGCTGCTCCTCCGGGCCGCGCAGCGCCGGCGGGCCGTCGCCACTTCACGTCCCGCAGCCGCGCGGCGCGCAGCATGGTGTTCGGGTCGGGGCTCACGAAGGTCGCGATCGACCGGAGATAGCGGGTGAAGTCGGCCAGCGCCGCAAACCGGCCGGCGACGAAGGCCGACGGCCTCAGTTCCGCGAACAGAATGCTGTTGGCCCAGATACGCCGCTTGCCAGTGGCGGCCTCGGTCAGGATCGTCTCGATGTCCTGCTCCGCCTCCCCCGAGCGGCCGCTGGCGTGCCGCAGCAGCACATTCATGTGCAGGAAATGCTTATCGCTCGTCGAAATGATCGAGTCCATCTTCGAAAGTCCCGATCCCGGCCGGAGCCAAAGCGGCCCTGACGTCGATCGCCGCGGTCGTCCGCGGCCGTTCCTCGATCGTCACCACCTCGATCCGCTCGGGCAAGCTGACTGTCGCCGGTGAAGATCGCCCGGCCGGTGACGGAGACGTCCTTATTGCCGAACGGGTTCAGCGCGTCCTCGCCCATCCCCTTATCGAACACGCATTCGATCTGCGTTTCGCCGCCCGCGAGCGTCAGACGCCCGCTCCACGCCGCGCCCCGATAGTCGATGGCTTCGAGCCGGCCGTCGAACGAGGAGATCGCCGGCCCCGGCGAACCACATGTCCGCCATCGGCGCGTCTCGTTGGCAAGACCGACGCGATCGACCTGGCGGCGGAAAAACTCGTCGAGCGGCAACTCGGTGTCGTGATAGCGGACCGTGACGGCATAGGCCGGATTGAGGGCCGCGGCGATGCGCTGGAACGCCCGCATGAGACGACGATGCTGCAGCAGGATCTGATAGTCGCTTCGATAAACGCGGCCGGCGCAGCGGCGGAAAAGACCGATTGACGGGCCGTCGTCCGGACCGGGCGCCTCGGACTTTTTCGACCAATCCGAACTCGCATGGGCTGACCGACAGATGCGCGACGAGGAAGGCGCTCGACACCGCTCTTGGCGTGGAGTTCCCGGTCGGCGGTCAGCAACGCCCCGAGCACGGCGTCGAACAATTTCTTGTAGACGGCCGCTGGAACGGCGTCAGCCTGCGCTCCGCCCGCGGAACCGGGCTGGATGACGACGCGAATCTCGTTTCTTCCGATGGCTCCCATGGCGGCTGCCTCAACAGGCCATTCCTGCTATCACGCTCGAGGGCCCCCTGACAGGCGACGAATCGCCGCTTCCGGGTTAACGTGCAAAGCGGCCGGTTCCCTCGCCGCCCCGTTCACGCTAAGGGCGGTTCGGAGCCCAGGCGGCCGCGGCGGCGATGGAGATTTGCGAACTCATGCGGGTTCTGGGCATCGAGACCACCTGTGACGAGACGGCGGCCGCGGTCGTGCGGCTGACGCCGGAGGGTCGGGGCGAAATCCTCGCCGACGAGGTGATGAGCCAGATCGCCGCCCACGCCGCCTATGGCGGCGTCGTGCCGGAGATCGCGGCGCGCGCCCATGTCGAGATCGTCGACATGCTGATCGCCCGCGCGCTCGACAAGGCGGGCGTCGCCGCCAGGGACCTCGACGGCGTTGCGGCCGCGGCGGGGCCCGGCCTGATCGGCGGGGTGCTGGTCGGGCTGATGGCGGGCAAGGGGATAGCGCTCGCGACCGGCAAGCCGCTGATCGCGGTCAACCATCTCGAGGCGCATGCGCTGACGGCGCGCCTGACCGCGGGCGTCGCCTTTCCCTATCTGATCCTGCTGGCATCGGGCGGCCACACCCAGATCCTCGCCGTCAAGGGCGTCGGCGATTACGATCGCCTCGGCGCGACCCTGGACGACGCCATCGGCGAGGCGTTCGACAAGACCGCCAAGCTCCTCGGCCTGCCCTATCCCGGCGGGCCCGCGGTCGAGCAGGCGGCGAGGACCGGCGATCCAGGAGCGCTTCGCGCTGCCGCGCCCGATGATGGGCCGGCCGAACGCGGACTTCTCGCTTTCCGGTCTGAAGACCGCGGTTCGGTTCGCCGCCGAGCGACGCCGCGCCGCTTAGCGCCCAGGATGTCGCCGACCTCTGCGCGTCGTTTCAGGCGGCGATTGTCGATGTGGTCGAGGATCGGATGCGAGTCGGCCTCAAGCGTTTTCGCGAGCGGCTCGGCGTATGCGCCGCGGGCGGTGGTCGTCGCCGGCGGCGTCGCGGCCAATCTCGCGATCCGCAGCGCGCTTGCCCGATTCTGCGCCGAGGTCGGGTCTGCCGATGGTCGCGCCGCCGCAGAAGCTCTGCACCGACAACGGCGCGATGATCGCCTGGGCCGGCATCGAGCGGCTGCGGCTCGGCCGAGTCGATCCGCTGCTCGACGTCGCCGCGCGGCCGCGCTGGCCGCTCGATCCGAAATCCGAGCGGGCGCTCAACAACAAGGCGTGAGCGCCGCCGCGTCTACTGGTCGGTCGGCTGCGGGCGACGGGTGCTGCGTTCTGGCGCCGCCGGCGTTCTGCTTGTCCTTTTCGGTCGCCATGTGGTGGCCGACGATGCAGCCGCCGATCGCGCCGATGACGCCGTGATGGCCGGCGTAAGTGGCCGGCGACCCCGCCGACCATCGCGCCCTTGAGGCAGCCCTTGGCTTCGGCGGGAACGGAAGCGGCGGACAGCGAAAACGCCGTCAGCGACGGCGGCGGCGAGCAATACGGATTTCATCGGAGGCCCTCCTTAGACTCGTTGGCTCAACCCGCGCGTGAACGGAAGGTTCCTGAAGTCCTCGAGGGCCGGAGATTAGGTGGGATAAGCAGACGCGAGGCTGCAAGCCGCTGCCGTCACGATTGCAATTCGGCCTTGCGGCGCCTATAAAGACGGCTTCCCCTTAGTTTTGTCTTTTGAGGCTGCGCCTCCTCCGGGCCAGACACCGAAGCCGCGCGGCCGAACGATCATGAAGGAGCAAGCCGATAATGAGCGACGCGCCGCTGATGCCGAAGGCGACCGCCGTCTGGCTGGTCGAGAACACCTCCCTGACCTTCGACCAGATCGCGGAATTCTGCAAACTGCATCCGCTCGAGGTCAAAGGCATCGCCGATGGCGAGGTGGCGACCGGCATCAAGGGCTATGACCCGATCTCGACCGGCCAGCTCACCCGCGAGGAGATCGCCGCCGCCGAGAGCAATCCCGAGCTTCGCCTGCATCTCGCCGTCTCGAAGGTGCGCACGCCCGAGTTCAAGAAGCCGCGCGGCGCGCGCTATACCCCGCTGTCGCGCCGGCAGGACCGCCCGAACGCCGTGCTGTGGCTCCTGCGCAACCACGCGGAGCTCAAGGACGCGCAGATCATGCGCCTGGTCGGCACGACCAAGCACACGCTGCAGGCGATCCGCGAGCGCACCCACTGGAACTCCGCCAACCTTCAGCCGATGGACCCGGTGACGCTCGGGCTCTGCTCGCAGATCGACCTCGACTTCGAGGTCAACCGCGCCGCCAAGGACCGCCCGAAGGTCGAGGAGCCCGGCGGGCAGACCTTGGTCTCGGCCGAGATCACCACCGCCAAGCCCGCTCAGCCCGCGCCGTCGAGCCAGCTCGAAGTCTTCGGCGCGCCGAAGCCGAAGCCGGTCGAGGAGCGCATCGACGTCAATGCGGTGTTCGGCAAGCCCAAGCAACCCATCGAGGACAAGCAGCCGCACGTCGAGGATGAGGCGGATCCGGAGGAGCAGCCCGACGTCGAGGACGATGAGGCGCATATCGAGAACGAGGAGCCGCACGTCGAGGAGTAGGATCGGAGGCCGGCGTTCTCAGGCGTCGCGCTGGGCCTTGCGCGCCTGCCGGGTGCGCTTGTCCGGCTTGCCGCCGACCTTCGTCGCGCGGCCGCCCTCGCGCGAGGGGCCGAGCGGCTCGATGCGCGGCGTTTCGCCGATCCGCTTCTTGATGTCGGCGGTGAACTTGGCCGCCGCCTCCGCCGAGATCTCGAACTTGGTCTCGTGGTCGAACACGCGGATCGTGCCGATGTCGGCCTTGGTGAGGCCGCCCGCGCGGCAGATCATCGGCAGCAGCCATTTCGGATCGGCGCCCTTGGCGCGGCCGACGTCGATGCGGAACCAGGCGCCGCCGCCCGCGAGCGCATGCTTGCCGCCGGCGCGGGCAGGTTTGGCTGTCGTCGCGATCCTCCGGCGCGACGCGTCCGCGCGGGGCGGGACGCTCGCTATAGACCGGCCGCGGGCGGCTCTCGCGGCGGGCGCTCGCCGGGGTCGGTGACGTCCTCGATCGCCGGCAGGCGCGCGCGATAGAGCCGCACCAGCGCCGCCGCTATCTCTTCGGCGCTGCGCTCGGCGAGCAGGCGGCGCGCCATTTCCAGTCGTCCTCGGACGCGGGCTCGGCCAGCGCCGGATCGGCGATGAAACGCTCGGCGTCGAGCGCGCGCACTTCAGCCGCGGTCGGCGGCCCGACCCAGAGCCGGTTCGATGCCCGCCTCCGCGAACAGCCGTTCGGCGCTCGTGCGACGCCCGAACGGCGTCAGAATGGCGCTGATGCCCTTCCTGCCGGCGCGGCCGGTGCGCCCGCTCCGATGCTGAAGCGTCTCGACGTCGTGGGGCAGATCGGCGTGAATGACGATGCCGACATTGGGCAGATCGATGCCCGCGCGCGGCGACGTCGGTCGCCACCAGCACGCGCGAGCGCCCGTTGCGCAGCGCCTGCATCGCCTGATTGCGCTCATGCTGGCTGAGTTCGCCCGACAGCGTCACGGCGGAAAAGCCGCGCTCGGTCAGCGTGGCGCTGAGATGCCGCACCGCCTCGCGGGTGTTGCAGAACACGATGGCGGTCGGGGATTCCACGAGGCGCAGCAGATTGACGACCGCCGCCTCGCTCTCCTGCGGGTAGATGCGGATGGCGCGATATTCGATGTCGACATGGCCCTGCTTGCCGCGCTCGACCTCGATCCGCATGGCGTCGCGCTGATAGCTGCGCGCGAGCGTCGCGATGCCCTTGGGCACGGTCGCGGAAAACAGCAGGCTGCGCTTTTCCGCCGGCATGGCGCTCAGCATGAATTCGAGATCCTCGCGAAAGCCGAGATCGAGCATCTCGTCGGCTTCGTCGAGCACCACGATCGCAAGCGCGGAAACATCCAGCGCCCCGCGCTCGATATGGTCGCGCAGGCGCCCCGGCGTGCCCACGACGATATGGACGCCCGCCTGCAAGGCGCGCCGCTCGCGCTGCGCGTCCATGCCGCCGACGCAGGCGCACGATGCGCGCGCCGGTGTGGCGGTAGAGCCAGGTCAACTCGCGCTCGACCTGCAACGCCAGTTCGCGCGTCGGCGCGATCGACCAGCGCGAGCGGCGCGCCGGGCGGCGGCAGAGCGAGCGGCGTCGCCGAGCAGCGTCTGCGCCATCGCGACGCCATAGGCGACGGTCTTGCCCGAGCCGGTCTGAGCCGAAACCAGGAGATCCCGGCCCCAAGTCTCCGGGGCGGTGACGGCGGCCTGAACCGGCGTCGGCTCCAGATAGCCGCGCTCCTCGAGGGCGAGGGCGAGGGAAGGATTCGATGTGAATGAGGTCACGGAGAGCGAAACTCGATCGCGGCGGAAATGCGCGATCGCGCGCGGTATGCGCGAAAACGGCGGAAAGGGAAGCCGAGGCTACTCCGCCGCCTTGACCGAGGGGTTGTTCGGGATGCGCGGTCCAGGGGAGCGGCGGCCGGTCGTAAGGCAGGCCGGTGCGCGGATCGACGCCCTCGGTCTTGTGGTCGAGCGTGATGCAGCCCTCGACCGGGCAGACGAGCACGCAGAGGTTGCAGCCGACGCATTCGGCCTCGTTGACCTCGAACTGCCGTCCGCCGTCGAGCTTGGCGAAGATCGCCTGATGCGACGTGTCCTCGCAGACGATGTGGCAGCGGCCGCATTGGATGCAGAGGTCCTGGTCGATCCGCGCCTTGGCGACATAATTCAGGTTCAGGTGCTGCCAGTCGGTGATCGAGCGGACCGCGCGGCCGCGGAAATCGTCGATCGTCGCGAAAGCCCTTGCGGTCCATGTAGGCGCTGAGGCCCGTCGTCATCTCCTCGACGATCTTGAACCCATAGGTCATCGCCGCGGTGCAGACCTGCACCGTGCCGGCGCCGAGCGCGATGAATTCGGCGGCGTCGCGCCAGGTGGTGATGCCGCCGATCGCCGAGATCGGCAGGCCGGCGCGTCGCGGGATCGCGGGCGATCTCCGCCACCATCGCGAGCGCGATCGGCTTCACCGCCGGGCCGCACATGCCGCCGTGGGTGCCCTTGCCGTCGATCGCGTCGACGGGCGTCATCGCGTCGAGATCGATGCCCATGATCGAATTGATGGTGTTGATCAGCGACACCGCGTCGGCGCCGCCCTTCTTCGCCGCCCGCGCCGGCTGGCGGATGTCGGTGATGTTCGGCGTCAGCTTGACGATGACCGGCATGCGGGTGTGCGCCTTGCACCAGCGCGCGACCATCTCGACATATTCGGGCACCTGGCCGACCGCCGAGCCCATGCCGCGCTCCGACATGCCGTGCGGACAGCCGAAATTGAGCTCGACGCCGTCGCATTCGGTCTCCTCGACCCGGGCGAGGATCGCCTTCCACGACTCCTCGTCGCAGGGCACCATCAGCGAGACGACCAGCGCGCGGTCGGGCCAGGCGCGCTTGACCTCCTTGATCTCCTGCAGATTGATCTCGAGGTCGCGGTCGGTGATGAGCTCGATGTTGTTGATCGCGAGCAGCCGGCGGTCGGGCCCGTGGATCGCGCCGTAGCGCGCGCCCGAGACATTGACGACCGGCGGCCCGGCTTCGCCGAGCGTCTTCCACACGACGCCGCCCCAGCCGGCGCGGAACGCGCGCTCGACATTGACCTTGCGGTCGGTCGGCGGCGCGGAGGCGAGCCAGAACGGATTGGGCGACTTGATGCCGAGAAAGTCGGTGCGCAGATCGGCCATGGGACCCTCGCTTCAGTCCAGGTTCAGGCGGCGCGCGACGCCGAGCGCGGCGACGATCGAGCGGGCGGCCTGCTTTGCCGTCCTCGACCGCGCTGACGGTCAGGTCCTCGCCGCCGAGCACGCAGTCGCCGCCGGCCCAGACGCCCGGCGACGCTGGTGCGCCGCTCGGCGTCGACCACGATGCGGCCGCCCTTGATGCTCGATCGCGGCGCCGTCGAGCGCATCCGGCGCTCCGCGCTGGCCGATCGCGGTGAACAGCATGTCGGCCTCGATGCGGAACACCGAGCCCGGCGCGGCCAGCGCGCCCTTGTGCTCGTGGGTGTCCTCGAACAGCACGCCGCTGAAGCACGCCGGCGTGGCCCTCGATCGCGACCGGCCGCGCCCAGGTGCGGATGACGACGCCGTTCGTCTGCGCGAGCTCGCGCTCGAACCGGCTCGCCTTCATGCTGCTCCTCGCCGCGCCGATAGACGATCGTGACGTTCTGCGCCCCGAGCTTCTTCGACTGCACGGCGATGTCGATCGCCGTCATGCCGCCGCCGATGACGACGACCCGCCGCCCGACCGGCAGCGCGGTCTTGTCCTCCGCCTGACGCAGGACCGCGATGTAGTCGACCGCGTCGACGACGTTCTCGAGCTCGGTCTCGCCGGGCAGGCCGAGCTTGTTGGTCGCCGCCGAGTCCCATGGCCGAGGAACACCGCGTCGTAGTCGCGCTTCGAGCTCGTCGAGCTTGACGTGCTCGCCGAGCGCGACGCCGTACTGCACCTCGATGCCGCCGATCGACAGGACGAAGGCGGCCTCCTCTGGCGGCGAAGTCGTCGACCGTCTTGTAGGCGGCGATGCCGTATTCGTTGAGGCCGCCGGGCTTCCCGCGCGCCTCGAAGATCGTGACTTCGACGCCCGCGACCGCGAGCGCATGCGCGCAGGCGAGGCCCGCCGGGCCCGCGCCGACGATCGCCGCGCGCTTTCCGGTCGGCGCGCCGCGCGGGTAGGGCGACTGCCCGGTCTCGATCAGCGCGTCGGTGGCGTAGCGCTGCAGGAGCCCGATCCGCACCGGCTTGCCTTCGGCGGCCTCGCGCACGCAGGCCTCCTCGCACAGCGTCTCGGTCGGGCAGACGCGGGCGCACATGCCGCCCAGGATGTTGGCGTCGAAGATCGTCCTCGCCGCGCCCGTGCGGTTGTCGGCGGCGATCTGGCGGATGAACAAGGGAATGTCGATCGAGGTCGGGCAGGCCTGCTGGCAGGGCGCGTCGAAGCAGAAGTAGCAGCGCTCCGCCTCGACTTTGGCCTCGTGCAGGCTCAGCGGCGGATGCAGGTCGCCGAAATTGGCGTCGATGGTCTTCGCGATCCAGCCGCCCGGCGGCGACGTCGGACAGTCCTTGAGGGCGGGCGGCGATCGTCATGGCGTCTCCCATTGCCCGCAACGCGGCGGCGGGGCAATCTTGACCGAACGGTCAACTCTTTCGTGAGCCGCGCGCGCTTGTCAAGCAGCCGTCATGATACAGGGCGCGATTGCGGTTGTCGCGCCATTGTAGCCGCGCTCGTTGAGCGCGGCGGCGCGATCATCGATCGCGCCTACAGGGGCGACCTGCTCCGGATCCTCAAACTTCGGCGCCCGGCGCTCGACCCCGGCGCGGATCGCCTCGATCTGGTTCGGCGCGCCGATCACGCCCGCCTGCTCGCGCGATTCGGCGAGCAGGATCGCGGCGGTGTCGAGGTCGGCTCGAGGCGTTGAGCAGCCGTTTCAGCGCGCGCACCGCGTCGGGGCTCTTGTCCGCGATCTCGCGCGCGGTTCGCCGCGCCGCGTCGAGCGGATCGTCATGAAGAGCGGTAGCGAAGCCATAGCGGAGCGCCTCCTCGCCAGAAAACTGCCGACCGGTGAAGGCGAGTTCCCGGATCACGTCGCCGCGCGCCAGTTCCCGCATCAGCGCGATCCCGCCCATGTCCGGCACGAGGCCCCATTTGATCTCGAGAATGGAGAGCTTTGCCTCGGGCGCGACGTAGCGGATGTCGGCCCCGAGCGCGATCTGGAAGCCGCCGCCGAAGGCGACGCCATGCACCGCCGCAATCACAGGTACGGGCGCCGCGCGCCAGACGAACGCGGCGGCCTGCGCCAGGTTGGCGATCCCGTGCGTGCGTTGTTCGAGGTCGGCCATGAGCCCGTCGCGTTTCCCCGCGGCGATCGAGGCGAAGCTCCCCATATCGAGCCCGGCCGAGAAGCCGCGGCCCGGCGCCGTAAAGCACGACCGCGCGCAAGCCGGCCATACTCTTTAGACGCGCACCGGCCTCGGCCAGCGCCTCGAACATGGCGGGATCGAGGGCGTTGAGCTTGTCCGGCCGGTCGAGTCGCACCTCCGCGATCCCTTCCGCAAACGTCAGGACCACGCGGTCTCTGATGGTCTCGCCCTCGATCATGGCTCGCCTCCCGGGTCTCCGCTGCTAATGCCTATCCCGCTCGTCTTCCGGCAGATCGTCGTCGCTGATCGCACGCCATGCCGCGCCGTCGAGGTCGTCGAACTGACCGCTCTTCAGCGCCCAAAGGAACGCCGCGAGACCGAGGCCGCCGAGCGCGAGCGCGATCGGCACGAGATAGACGAGAACGTTCATCGGGCGAACCCTTTCCCGTCGCGCGCCCTGAACGCGTTGAGCGTCACGATGACCGAGGACGCCGACATCGCCAGCGCCGCGACCAGCGGCGTCACCAGGCCAAGCACGGCGAGCGGCACGGCAATCAGGTTATAGACCGCCGAAAACCAGAGGTTTTGCACCATCAGCCGGCGCGCTTTGGCTGAAATGCGCACCGCGTCCGCGACCGGCTGAAGTCGCTCGCCTAGGAAAAGCGCATCGGCCTGCGCCTGGGCGACATGGGCGGCCGAGATCGGCGAGATCGAAACGTAGGCGGCGGCAAGGGCGGGCGCGTCGTTCAGGCCGTCGCCGACCATCAGCGGCCGGCGGCCGTCGTCCCTTAAGGCTTGCAGCCGCGCGATCTTGCCGGCCGGCTTCACGCCGGCGGCGTAATGCAAGACGCCCAATTCGCGCGCAACCAGCGCCACCGCGGGCTCGCGATCGCCGGACAGGATCTCCACGTCCCGGTCGCGCGCCAGTGTTGCGATTACCGCCGCCGCGTCCGGGCGCAGCGCCTGTCGAACCGCGAAGACGACCGCGCGCCCCGGAAGGGCAAGGACGATCAGCGACGCGTCCGGCCAACGCTCCGCGACCGGCGCCGCCTCGCGCTCCGCCGCGCACCAGCCGATAGAGCCGAGCCTGACCGCGACGCCCTCATGAACGGCGCTGACGCCCTCGCCCGGGCGCTCCTCGGCGGCGATCGGCTCCCGTGCGCCAGCCGCCTCGACGATCGCCTTCGCCAAGCGGATGCCGGCTCGCCAGCGCCAGCCGGCCGGCGAGCGCGAGATCGGCGGGGGCGATGTCCGCGGCGTTGGCGAGGGTCGGGCGCGGCTGCGTCAGCGTGCCGGTCTTGTCGAACACGACGGTGTCGGATTCGGACAGCCGCTCGAGCGCGTCGCCGGAATGGAGGATCACCCCGCGGCGGAACAGCGCCCCGGCCGCCACCACCTGGACCGCCGGAATGGCGAGGCCCAACGCGCAGGGACAGGTGATGATCAGCACGGTTATCGCGATCATTAGCGCCTGCTGCCATCCCGCGCCGAGCGCGAGCCAGCCGAGAAATGTCGCGAGCGCCGCGATATGCACGACCGGAACGTAGAGCCGTGCGGCGCGGTCGGCGAGGGCGCACGTAGGACGAGCGCTGGTCGACGGCGCTGTCGAGCAGTCCGTTGACCTCGTCGAGGAAGGCGCCTCGCCGCTTCGTTCTGCACGCGAATGCGCAGCGCGCCGGTCAGGTTGAGCGTGCCGGCGTAGACCTGCGCGCCCGGCGAAACCGAGACCGGCGCCGTCTCTCCGGTCACCAGACTCTGATCGATCTCCGAGCGCCCGTCCTCGACCGCGCCGTCGACAGCGATCCGCTCGCCCGGGCGCGCCAGCACGAGGTCGCCCGGCCGGATCGCGCCGATCGGCGTCTCGCAGCGCTTCGCCGTCGTCCACAAGCTTCAGCGCCCGGTCCGCCCGCATCGCCGAGAGATTGATGGCGTAGTCGCGGGTGCGCCGCCGCATGCGCTGGTCGAGCAGGCGGCCGGCGAGCAGGAACATCAGCAGCATGACCGCGCCCTCGAAATAGGTGACGCGCTGATGCGAGACGGTCTGAAGGAGCGGACATCGCCAGACCGAGGATGACGCCGATCGAGATCGGCACGTCCATGTTGAGCGCGCCGGCCCGGATCGAGCGCGCGGCGCTCTCGAAGAAGGGCATGCCGGCATAGGCCGCGCACGGCAGCGCGACCAGCGCGGAGAGCCAGTGGAACAGGTCGCGGGTCGCGGCATTCGGGTCGTTTTCGGCCCCGGCCCACAGCGAGACCGAGAGCAGCATGACGTTCATCGCGCCGAACGCGGCGACGCCGAGGCAGCGCAGCAGGCGCTTCTCCTCCTGGAGCTCGACGCTGTCGGCGAGCTCCGCCGTGAAGGGAAAGGCCGGGTAGCCCAGCGCCTCGAGCCGCTCGAGGATCGCCGGCGGCTCGATCGCGCCGTCGTTCCATTCGACGGTCACGCGCTTGTTGGCGAGATTGACGCGGGCGCCGCCGCACGCCGGCCTGCCTTCCGAGGCCCTTCTCGATAGCCACGATGCAGGCGCCGCAATAGACGCCGTTGACCACTAGGTCCATCGCGGCGACGCCGTCGGCTGGATGGCGCACGAAATGCGAGAGGTCCTGCGCTTCCATCAAGGCAGAAGCCTCTGGAGCCGGATGCAATTTCGTCGAATTGCATCGACCTCCAAGTCAATGAGATCGCGGGATTTTCGTGAAAAACCGGCTTCCACTTTTTCACATCCCGCTCTAGTCCGAAGCGGTATCCGTCACCGTCAGCTTGTTCTCGCTGCGGAACATCCGCTCGGCGCCGCGGCTGCGCCTCGATGATCAGAGTCCAGCGGCCGCGCCCGACCGGGGTCGCGACCCCTTCGTAATTGGCGCCGTCGGAGACGAGGGGAACGCTGCGGTCCAGGCGCTGCGTCGAAGGGATGCTCGAAGCGGGCCGTCACGGCGAGGTCGGAGATCGGCGTGCCGTTCCGGTCGTGGAATTCGACCATGACCCGCTCGCCGGCGCCTTCGGCGCGGGTCAGAACGTCCGCTTTCCAGCCGCGATCGTCCTGCGCCCGCGCTTCGGCGATGCGCCTGTTGAACGCCTGGCTGGCGTCGTAGGAGTTCTCCATCTGCTCGCCATGCAGCGTGTGCAGGGCGAAATAGATCAGCGCGCCGTTGGCGGCGAACATCACCAGAAAGAAGCCGCCGAGCCACGCGAGAACGTGGCGTCCTGTCAATTGTCCTGACACGAGATGTCTCTCTCCACGCGATGGCGCCACTATGCGCCCGCCCCCCGCGCCCTCAAAGCCCTCCACGCTTTCGACCGCGTCGATCACGGGCCGAAGAAATGATCGACCACGACGTTGCGCTCGCCCGTTTTCGGGTCGACCGCGGTGAAGGTGATCGGCGTCGACGACGCCGTGAGGTTCACGTCCGGCGCCGTCGTCACATAGACGGGAACCTCGAGCGTCGAATCCGGATCGACGCGGACGCCGAGCCGCCCGTCGGAAAGCGGCTTGGCGACCACGCTGCTGAGCGATCATTCCGGGCATGCCGCTGACCTCGAGGGTGAAATCCTCCGGGATCGGCGAGCTTGTTGGAGAAGCGCAGGTATAGCCGTTGCGGATGCCGCCCTCGGCGGTCTGGGTGAAGAGCGGCGCGCGCAGGTGCAGCACGCTCAGGTGCGAATTCGCCCGCGTCGTAAGCACGTAGAGCATGATGCCGGCGGTCAGCGCGATCAGCGCCGCGTACATGATGGTGCGCGGCCGGATCAGGCGGAAGACATTCGCCTCGCCGCGCAGGCGCCGCTCGCGGTTCTCGTCGTTGTCGTAGGCGATCAGCCGGGTCGGACGATCGATCTTGGTCATCACCGCGTCGCAGGCGTCGATGCACAGGCCGCAGTTGATGCAGCCGAGTTGCGGACCCTTGCGGATGTCGATGCCGGTCGGGCAGACCGCGACGCATTGCAGGCAGTCGACGCAGTCGCCGGCCGGCTCATGGTCGGACTCGCGCCTTCGCGGCCGCCTTCACCGACATGCGCGGCTCGCCCCGATCGACTCGATAGGTGACGTTGAGCGCCTCGTTGTCGGTCAGCGCCGCCTGGATGCGCGGCCACGGGCACATGTAGAGGCAGACCTGCTCGCGCATGTGGCCGGCGAGCGAATAGGTCGTGAAGCGTCAGGATGCCCGCCCAGATATAGGCGATCGCCGGCGCCTGGAGGGTGAAGAACTGCCGCATCAGCGTCGGCGCATCGACGAAATAGAGCATCGCCGCGCCGCCGGTCGCGAGCGCGATCAGGAGCCAGATCGCGTGCTTGGCGACCCGCTTCGATGATCTTCTCCGTCGTCCAGGGCTGGGCGTCGAGCTTCATCCGCTCGCGCCGGTCGCCCTCGATCCGTCGCTCGACCCAGAAGTAGAGGTCGGTCCAGACTGTTTGCGGGCAGGCGTAGCCGCACCACACCCGGCCGAAGAGCGCGTTGGACAGGAACAGGATCAGCGCCGCCAGGATCAGGAGGCCGGTGAAGTAGTAGACCTCCTGCGGCCAGATCTGAATGAAGAAGAAGTAGAAGCGCGAATGCGCGATGTCGGCGAGGACCGCCTGGTCGGGCAGGTTCGGTCCCCGATTCCAGCGGATGAACGGCAGAATGTAGTAGACGCCGAGGGCGACCCACAACACGATCCATTTGATGCGCCGGTAAGTCCCCCAAACCCGCTGCGGGTAGACCTTCTTGGCCGCTTCATACAATGGACCGTCGTCGTAGACCTCCTCAGCGCTGATCGTCACGATTGGAATTCCGTCCTTTTCCCGATCTACTTGCCGCCGCCCAGGCTGTGGACATAGACGGCCAGCGACTTGATCGTCTCGGGATCGAGCCGCTTGCCCCACGCCGGCATCGTCGAGTTGCGGGCGTAGGTGATGGTGTAGATGAGGTCGTTGATATCGTTGCCGTACAGCCAGACCTTGGTGGTCAGGTTGGCGGAGCCCATGTCGATGATTACCCTTGCCGTCCTCGCCATGGCAAGCCACGCAATTATCGGCAAAGATCTTCTTGCCGGCGGCGACGTCGACGCCCTGCTCGGGCTCCAGGCCGTCGAGGGTGCGGACGTAATTGGCGACCTGCGGATCTCCTCGGCCTTGAGGATGCCGTCCTTGCCGAACGCCGGCATGGCGCTGGTGTGGGTGTCCGAATCGTCCGGCGCGCGGATGCCGTGGGTGATGGTGGTCTGGATCTGGTCGAGCGTTCCGCCCCACAGCCAGCGTCCCGGCGGTCAGGTTGGGGTAGCCCTTCTGGCCTTGGCCGCCCGAGCCGTGGCACGGGCGTGCAATTGTCGCCGAAGGCGGCCTTGCCCTGCGCAAGCGCGAGCTCGAGCAGCTTGGGATCGCCGGCGATCTGGGTGAGGCTCGCCTTTTCGAGGCCCGCCGCCATTTGCAGCGCGAGCGGCCTGCCCGGCGGCGATGTCCGCCAGCACGTTCGCGCGGTTGGTGGAGCCGAGCATGCCCGGCAGTGTAGCTGCTCGCCAAGCGGCCACGACGGATAGAAGATCCAGTAGCCGAACGCGAAGGCGATGCAGATGTAGAACAGCCACAGCCACCAGCGCGGCAGCGGCGTGTTCAGCTCGCGGATGCCGTCCCACTCGTGTCCGGTCGTGGTCTGGCCGGAAACTTTGTCGACTTGAACCGGGTTCGGTCATCGCTCAATCCTCCCGCAGCGGCATGCGGGCCGCATCATGGAACCGCACGCTGTTCTTGGGCCAAAGCGCGTAAACGAGCGTCGCGAGGAAAAACAGGAAACAGTAGACGGCGCCGGCCGATTGCGCGAACTGCTCGAGCCAATCGTAGGTCGTTGACATGGCGATCCCCTACCGGTCAGCGCAGGTTGGCCTTGTCGTCGAACTGCTTGAAGTCGACGAGCGTGCCGAGCATCTGCAGATAGGCGATCACGGCGTCGCCTTCGGTGATCTCCGGCGAGCCCGGATAGAACTTGCGCACGACCGCCTTCGGATAGCGCTTGAGCAGCGCCGCCGCCTCGGGCGAGTCCGGGCTTCACCTGCGCCTTCAGGTCGGTCATGACGTTCGCCATCTGGTCGTCCGTGTAGGGCACGCCGACTTCGCGGTTGGTCGCGACGTTGGCGACGAGTCTCGCGCGTGTCGAGCGGCGTGTCGAACAGGAAGCGGTAGGTCGGCATGATCGACTGCGGCACGACCGAGCGCGGGTTCGTCAGATGCGCGACGTGCCAGGCGTCGGTGTACTTGCCGCCGACCCGGGCGATATCCGGGCCGTTGCGCTTCGAGCCCCACTGGAACGGGTGGTCGTACATGCTCTCGGCCGCGAGCGAGTAGTGGCCGTAGCGCTCGACCTCGTCGCGCAGCGAGCGGATCATCTGGCTGTGGCAAAGGTAGCAGCCTTCGCGCACGTAGATGTTGCGGCCGGCGAGTTCGAGCGGGCGTGTAGGGCCGCATGCCCTCCACGGTCTCGATGGTGCTCTTCAGGTAGAAGAGCGGGACGATCTCGACCAGGCCGCCGATGGCGACCATGATGAGAATGCCGAGGACGAGGAGGATCGGGTTCTTCTCCAGGATGTGGTGCCTGGAGAGGAGCGACGACCCGCCGATGCGTGCGTCTGCGCGGAGCTGCTCATGGTCTTAGGTCCTCATTCCGCGGGCTGGAGGGAAGGCTGCGCCGCCGGCGCCGCCGCCTCGGACGCCGTGATCGTCATGTAGACGTTGTACAGCATGAGGCAGTAGGCGAGCAGGAACAGCAGGCCGCCGAGCGCACGGATCACGTAGAACGGATGCATCGCCGCGACCGTCTCGATGAACGAGTATTCGAGATAGCCCTGCGGGGTGTAGCTGCGCCACATCAGGCCCTGCAGGATGCCCGACACCCACATCGAGGTGATGTAGAGGACGATGCCGAGGGTCGCGATCCAGAAGTGCCAGTTGACGAGCTTCAGCGAGTACAGCTCGCGCTTGTTCCACAGCCAGGGAACCAGGCAGTAGAGGGCGCCGAACGAGACGAAGGCGACCCAGCCGAGCGCGCCCGAGTGCACGTGGCCGACGGTCCAGTCGGTGTAGTGCGACAGCGAGTTGACCGTCTTGATCGACATCGCCGGGCCTTCGAAGGTCGACATGCCGTAGAAGGCGACCGACACGACCAGCATGCGCAGCACCGGGTCGGTGCGCAGCTTGTCCCAGGCGCCCGAGAGCGTCAGCAGGCCGTTGATCATGCCGCCCCAGGAGGGCATCCACAGCATGATCGAGAAGGTCATGCCGAGGGTCTGCGTCCAGTCCGGCAGCGCGGTGTAGTGCAGGTGGTGCGGGCCGGCCCAGATGTAGAGGAAGATCAGCGCCCAGAAGTGGATGATCGACAGCCGGTAGGAGTAGATCGGCCGCTCCGCGCGCTTCGGCACGAAGTAGTACATGATCGCCAGGAAGCCGGCGGTCAGGAAGAAGCCGACCGCGTTGTGGCCGTACCACCACTGGAACATCGCGTCCTGCACGCCGCTCCAGACGATCACGGACTTCGACGAGAAGAGCGAGATCGGCACGGCGGCGTTGTTGCCGAGATGCAGCATCGCGATCGTCAGGATGAAGGCGAGATAGAACCAGTTCGCCACGAAGATGTGGGGCTCCTTGCGGCGGAAGATGGTGCCGAGGAACACCAGCAGATAGGTGACCCAGACGATGGTCAGCCACAGGTCGGCGTACCATTCGGGCTCGGCGTATTCCTTGCTCTCGGTGATGCCGAGCAGGTAGCCCGTGCCGGCGATCAGGATGAAGAAGTTGTAGCCGAGCACGACGAACCACGGGGCGAGGTCGCCGGCGAGCCGGGCGCGGCAGGTGCGCTGCACGACGTAGAACGAAGTCGCGAGCAGCACGTTGCCGCCGAAGGCGAAGATCACCGCCGAGGTGTGCAGCGGCCGCAGGCGGCCGAAATTGAACCATGGGGCGATGTTGAGGTCGGGAAAAGCGAGCTCGGAGGCGATGTAGACGCCGACCGCCATGCCGGCGAGACCCCAGAACAGGGCCATGATGGTCGAGAACTTGACCGGTCCGAAGTTATAGTTTGGCAGGCCGTTGATTTCGAGCGGGGGACGGGCCGCGTCCCGCTTGTTGTAGCGCTGGAAGATCGCGAAGATGCCGAGCCGCCGAGCAGATCACGCCGAGCCCCATATGGAAGGCGAAGGCGGGCTCGATCGTATTGGCCGCGATATAGAGACAGAGCAGGGCCAGGATCGCGAGGACCGCGATCATCCCGATTTCGCCGCTCCAAAGCGACTTTGGTTGAGATACCGTCTGCATTCCTCATCCCCGACACAAGAGGCGTGTTCCGCGGCCCTTCCGACTGCACGCCAGTCGCAATCTTACGCCCCGAAAACGTCGAACGAAATCACGGCCTTCCGACAGGTCGCCAATGCGGCGGCCGGATTACGCGACGGTCCTCTAATGCATGCTCGGCTCGCGCGTCGTCCACCCGTTCCATCGTCGCATTTCGCGCACACTTTCGCTCGATGGCGCGCGCTCGCCACGAAACGGGCCTGAAAATGCAAAGAATTCAAGCGGTTTAGCGCAGGCTCCGAGCGCCACGAAGCGTGACCATCTGTCGCACTTGACGCCTGTCCTCCCGCAGGACGCGCTGCTGAACTCCTTGACGGACGGCAATCCCGTCCGCCGCGCCCCGGGCCGCAGCCTTTCGCTAAAGACGAATTGGGCGACCCGATACCGCACTCAGCCGACGGCGGCGGCAAACTCCACCGTTTCCGGCGCCGGCGCGAATCGGCGTCGCGGCGTCGCGGTCGGCGGCGGCAAGGCGGGCCAGGGCGTCGGGCCGGACGATCTCGACCCGCCGCTTGCGCGGCAACCTGAGAAAGCCGCGGTCTCTGAACAGCGTGAACGTTCGGCTGACGGTTTCGATCGTCAGCCCGAGATAGTCCGCGATATCCTGACGCTGCATCGCCAGATCGAGCGCAAGCGCGTCCGCGCTCGTCCGAACGCGCCGAAAGCATGCATCAAGAACCAGGCGAGCCGCTCCTCGGCGGAACTGCGGCCGATCATCATCATATGATCGATCGATAGCGTCAGCGCGCGCGTGGCGCCCTCGAAAAGCGCGGCGTTCAGGCGCGGGTCGTCGTTCATCCGCACCCGGCAGGCGTTGCGCGGCAGGACCGCCATCGCCGCAGAGTCGACGGCCTCGATCGTCAGCTTGTGAACCGCCTCGGGCTCGAGGCCGCAGATGTCGCCGGGCATGTAGAAGGCGAACACCTGTCGGCGGCCGTCGCGCGTGAACTTCACCGCGCGGAACATCCCCCGCATGACCAGGTAGTAGCTCTCCGTCGGATCGCCCTCGCCGACGACCTCCTGACCGGCCTCGAACGGAACGATCAGGCCGTCGAAGTGCGGGAAAGCTTTCGGCGAACAGCTCGCTCGATCCTCGGCGCGCCTTCCATATTCGGGTTGAAAGCATACGCCATCCGACCACCGTTCCCTTCGCCGTCGAGAGCATCGACCTCGGCCGCCGACGACGCTCCGGGACGGCTTTCCGCCCCGCGTCATTGGAGTATATGGTCGCTGCGGCGTACGAAGGAACAGGACCTTTTGCCGCAGCGCGAGCGGCTTCGGCCGCGTGGCGTCGGCCGCGAGAAGCGCTTCGGTTGCGAGAGGCGCCGCTCCGCCTGGACTCGCCTGCCTGCAGGCAGACGAGCGCTGACCCCGACACAGGGGACGACGGCGCGGCGGCCAAAAAGGGAAGACGACATTATCTTGCCAGACGAATCCTGATGTTCTATATTCGTTCTCGTCAGACGGAGAGCGCACAAGCATGTCCGATCGGGTCGAGATCGCCTCGGCCGCACCCTGCGCGATGAGCGCGCGGGCCCGACGCGCCGCACGCCGCCGAATTCAAGACGGAAGGGTGAACCGCGCGGTCAGGCTCGACGGCGTTGCAGCGCCCTTCGAGACGGGAAGCGCCACAAGGGGAGCGCAACGATGGCTGAAATCCCTCGAGGACGGCCTCAAGCCCTTGAAAATCCACAATTCGGCAAGGGGTCCGCTCTTGCAGGGAGTTGGCATGGATTTGGGGTCGGCGCCGCATCGGCTTGGGACCGACGCCGTTCCGCGTTGCGATCGCGGCAGTCCGACGGCGGCTCTGCTCCTTCGACGGTCGAGCGCCCTCAAACGCGTCGCCTCGGTGCGATCGGCGTACCGTGCCGGAGGGTTGCGGTCGCCCGGAAAATCCCGCGCAACAGTATGAAAAGATTGAATCCCGGCGCGGATTTGGCGCGCAATCCGACGCCTTGGGCCGCGGGCGCGCGACGCGAGATCCTGCTCGCGCCTGCGAGAGCCGCGACGCCGCGCGGGTCTTATGCGCCCGCCCGCGCCGTGACAACCGCCCGGAATTTCCGCCGCAAGCGATTGGAATCGTTAAATCCGCGCCCGGAAGCCTTTCATGCGGCTCAAGGCCGTCGCCTTGACCGCCAATCCCCAGGATTTGCGCTCGACAGATTTTCCTAAAGGCGCCAGTTGGGGTCCATGGCGAGACTACGCTCTTCCTACGTCTGCCAGAACTGCGGGGCGATCACCCAGCGCTGGCAGGGCAAGTGCGAGTCCTGCGGCGAGTGGAATTCGATCATCGAGGAAGCCGCCGCGCTCGGCGTCGGGGCTGAATCCGCCCGACGCGGCCCCGCAGGGCGCGCGTTCGCGCTGGAGGACCTGTCCGGCGCCTCGAGGCCCGATCCGCGCGTCGCCACCGGAATCGGCGAGTTCGACCGCGTGGCGGGCGGAGGCTTTGTCCCGGGCTCGGCGACCTTGATCGGCGGCGAACCGGGCATCGGCAAGTCCACCCTCCTGATCCAGGCCTGTGCGGCGGTGGCGCGAGCCGGCGCCCGGGTCGTTTACGTCTCGGGCGAGGAATCGACCGCGCAGATTCGTCTCCGCGCCGCCCGTCTCGGCCTCGCGAGCGCGCCGGTCCAGCTCGCGGCCCAGACGCTGGTCGAGGATATCGTGGCGACGCTTGCCTCGGGCGACGCGCCGAAATTGGTGGTCATCGATTCGATCCAGACCATGTGGAGCGACGCGATCGAATCGGCGCCCGGGACGGTGAGCCAGGTTCGCGGGTCGGCTCAGGCCCTGATCCGCTTCGCCAAGGCGAGCGGCGCCGCGCTGCTGATCGTCGGGCATGTGACCAAGGACGGTCAGATCGCCGGCCCCCGCGTCGTCGAGCACATGGTCGACGCGGTTTTTTCCTTCGAGGGCGACGGCGCCCACGCTTTCCGCCTGTTGCGGGCGGCCAAGAACCGCTTCGGCGCGACCGACGAGGTCGGCGTGTTCGAAATGACCGGCGGCGGCCTTGCGGAAGTGCCGAACCCGTCATCGCTGTTTCTGGGCGGCCGGGAGGCCGCCGCGGCGCCGGGGGCTTCGGTGTTCGCGGGCGTCGAGGGCGCGCGGCCGCTGCTCGTCGAGATCCAGGCGCTGGTCGCGCCGACCTCGCTCGGCACGCCACGGCGGGCCGTGGTCGGCTGGGAGCCGAATCGCCTGGCGATGGTGCTGGCGGTCCTCGAATCGCATGGCGGGCCTCAAGCTCGGCCAGTACGACATCTATCTCAACGTCGCCGGCGGCCTGAGGGTCGCGGAGCCCGCGGCCGATCTCGCGGCGGCCGCCGCGCTTGTCTCCTCGCTGACCGGCGCGCCTCTGCCGCATGACGCGGTCTATTTCGGCGAGATCGCGCTGTCCGGATCGGTCCGGCCGGTCGCTCACGCCGGCATCAGGCTGAAGGAAGCGGCCAAGCTCGGGTTCGCGCGCGCTTTCGCGCCGCCGGCGCCGCGCGCGGAGAGCGAATCGACCGGCGCCGCGGTCACGCCGATCGGCTCGGTCGCCTCGCTGGTGGCGCTGATCGCCGCAGCGGCGGTTGAAGCCAAAGCGGCCGCGGCGTCCCCGATTCGGGCCAAATTGCCGGCGGTCGCCGGGTGACGAACCCTGGCGCCTTGGCTATAAGGCCCTCCGCAGGATGCGCCGGACGCCGGACGCCGCCCATGTTTTTTCGAGCGCTTCGACGGGGTTGTTTCGGATGCCTTCCTATCTCGATCTCGCCGTTCTCGCGATCGTCCTCGTCTCCGCGTTGCTGTCGATGTTGCGCGGCTTTTCCCGAGAAGTCCTGGCGATTGTGTCCTGGGCGGCCGCGGCCGCGGCCGCCTATTATCTCTATCCGGTTGTGACGCCCTATCTGACGCCCTATATTCATAAAGACGTGATCGCGCAGGCGGCGGCGGCGGCGATCGTCTTCTTCGCCACGTTGATCGTCGTCTCGCTTTTCACCGTGAGACTCTCGGATGCGATTCTCGACAGCAAGATCGGCGCTCTCGACCGGACGTTGGGTTTTGTCTTCGGCGTCGCGCGGGGATTTCTGCTCGCGGTCGTCGCTTTCGCAATCTTTAACTGGCTGGTTTCGGACAGACAGCAACCGGAATGGGTGAAAACCGCAAAGACGCGCCCGATCCTGACCGACACGGCGGACAAGATCGTGGCCCTGCTGCCGGAGGACGCGGCGGCGACGATCGACACATGGATCAAGTCTCGGGGCGCGGTTACGCCGGCGAACGAAGAGCCGGTCGACGAATCGAGCGCCCCGACCGAGGTCAAGCCGACAACGCCGCCGGCCCCGGCGGCGGGCTCCCAGAGTGCGCAGAAGAAGGCGGAGTCGCCGGCCCCGTCGACGACCGTTTCGGACAAGCAGAAGCTCGATGCGCTGATCAACGGACGTCCGCTTCCGGCGGCGCCGAAGCAGTGACGGTGACGCCGGACACTCCGCCGGCGTCGACCTCGACGACGACCGTCTGCACGAAGAATGCGGCGTCTTCGGCATTTTCGGTCATCCCGATGCAGCCGCGATTGTCGCGCTCGGCCTGCACGCCCTGCAGCATCGCGGACAAGAGGCCGCCGGCATCGTCGCCTTCGACGGCAAGCGGTTCCACTCCGAGCGCCGGTTGGGCCTCGTTGGCGACCACTTCTCCAGCGCCGCCACAATCGACCGGCTTCCCGGTCGGACCGCCATCGGCCACGTCCGCTATTCGACCACCGGCGAAACGGCGCTGCGGAACGTTCAGCCGCTGTTCGCCGAGTTCGAGGCCGGAGGACTGGCCGTCGCCCACAACGGCAATCTGACCAACGGCCTGACGCTGCGGCGCGAACTCATTCGCGGCGGCGCGATTTGCCAGTCGACCACCGACACCGAGGTCGTTCTGTTGCTTGCGGCGCGCTCGCGCCGGCCCAGGATTATCGACCGGTTCGTCGAGGCGCTGGCCGAGATCGAGGGCGCCTACGCGCTGGTGGCGCTGACCAACAAGAAGCTGATCGGCGCCCGGGACCCGCTCGGCATACGCCCGCTCGTGCTCGGTGAACTCGACGGCTGTCCCATCCTCTGCTCGGAGACCTGCGCGCTCGACATCATCGGCGCCAAGTTCATCCGCGACATCCAGAACGGCGAGGTCGTCGTGATCGACGCCGATGGCGTGAAGAGCTTCTTTCCGATGCCCCGTCAGCCTGCCCGGCCCTGCATCTTCGAATACATCTATTTCGCCCGGCCGGACTCGATCGTTCACGGACGCTCGGTTTACGATGCGCGCAAGGCGATGGGCGAGGAACTCGCCCGCGAGGCGCCGGCGGACGCCGACGTGGTCGTGCCCGTGCCCGACTCCGGAGTGCCGGCGGCGATCGGCTACGCGCGCGGCTGCGGCCTGCCGTTCGAACTCGGCATCATCCGCAACCATTACGTCGGCCGGACCTTCATCCAGCCGACCCAGTCGATCCGAGAACTCGGGGTGCGCATGAAGCACAACGCCAACCGCGCGGTCGTCGCCGGCAAGCGGGTGGTTCTTCTCGACGATTCGATCGTGCGCGGAACGACCAGCGTCAAGATCGTTCAGATGATGCGCGAGGCGGGCGCGCGCGAGGTTCATTTTCGCATCTCCTCGCCGCCAATCGCCTATCCCGATTTCTACGGCATCGACACTCCCGAGCGCGACATGCTTCTCGCCGCTCGCATGGACCTCGAAAGCATGCGCCAATTCATGGGGGCCGATAGCCTGGCCTTCCTGTCGATCGCGGGCATCTATCGCGCGATGGGGTTTTCCGAGCGCAACGCCAGACAGCCGCAGTTCACCGACCATTGCTTCACCGGCGACTATCCGACCCGGCTGATCGACAAGGACGGCGAGCGGGGCGGTGGGCGCCTGCCGCTTCTGGCGGAAGCAGGCTGAAGCCCATCCCGATGCTGTCGTCCGTTCCAACGAGGCCGGCCACCGGCGTTCACAGTCTTGTCATGGAGCGCCGCGATACAACTGAGGTAGCGCCACGAGGAGCCACCCCCGATGACAGCCGTAACCGATGTTTCGACGCCGCAAGCCGCACCCTCGTCGGGCAAGCCGCATCTCGACCACCCGATGGACATCCGGCTTGCGCTCGGTATCCTGGCAGTCCTCGCCGGGGGTCTGTTCTACATGGCCTATTCGATCCGCTCGGACATCGCCGAGTCCGGCGGGGGACCGACGACGATCCTGCCGTTCCTGCTGCTCGGCGTTGCGCTACTGATCGCGCTCGGTTTCGAATTCGTGAACGGCTTCCACGACACCGCCAACGCGGTCGCGACCGTCATCTACACTCACGCCCTGCCGGCGCAGTTCGCCGTCGTCTGGTCGGGCTGCTTTAACCTCCTGGGGGTGCTGGTATCGAGCGGAGCTGTCGCCTTCGGTATCGTTTCGCTCTTGCCGGTCGAACTCATCATGCAGGTCGGATCGAGCGCCGGTTATGCGATGGTGTTCGCGTTGCTGATCGCGGCGATCATCTGGAACCTGGGCACATGGCTCCTGGGCATCCCGGCCTCCAGCTCGCACACGCTTATCGGCTCGATTGTCGGTGTCGGCGTCACCAACGCTCTGCTGCGCGGCCAGGACGGAACCGCCGGCGTCGATTGGGACCAGGTGACGAAGGTCGGAGAGGCGCTGCTATTCTCGCCGCTGTTCGGATTTTTCCTGTCGGCGCTTCTGCTCCTCGCGATGAAGGCGGTCATACGGGTGCCGGCTCTCTACAAGGCGCCCGAGGGGCGCAATCCCCCGCCGCCCTGGATCCGCGGCCTGCTCATCCTGACCTGCACCCTGGTGTCGTTCTTCCACGGATCGAACGACGGCCAGAAGGGCATGGGGCTGATCATGCTGATCCTCATCGGCGTCGCGCCAACCGCCTACGCCTTGAACCGGGCGCCGGCGGCGGACCACGCGCAGGCGTTCATCGCCGCCGCACAGGACGCCTCGAAGGTGGTCTCAGCGCATGGCGCGGGCTACGACGTGATCGGTGACCCCCGCCCTGCGGTGACCGACTACGTTCACGCCCACAAGATCTCCGAAGGCACCTATCCCTCGCTGGCTGTGCTGGTGAAGCAGATCAGCGATCAGGTCAAAGACTACGGCTCCGTCGCCAAGACGCCGCTCGACAAGGTGGAGAACATCCGCAATGACATGTATCTCGCTTCGGAAGCTCTACGCGTTATCTCCAAGGACAAGGAGAGCGAGTTGACGGAGGTCGAGAAGAAGCAGATCGGCGAATTCAAGAAGCAGCTCGACTCCGCAACCAAGTTCATCCCGATCTGGGTGAAGATCTGCGTAGCGATTGCCCTTGGCCTCGGCACAATGGTCGGATGGAAGCGCATCGTGGTGACCGTTGGCGAGAAGATCGGCAAGACCCATCTGACCTACGGCCAGGGCGCTGCGGCCGAACTGATCGCGGCAGCCACGATCGGCGCGGCCGACGGTCTCGGCCTGCCGGTGTCGACCACCCACGTGCTGTCGTCCGGCGTCGCCGGCACAATGGTCGCCAACGGGTCGGGAATGCAATGGTCTACGGTCGGAAGCATTGCGCTCGCCTGGGTGTTGACCTTGCCGGCGGCCATGATCTTGTCCGGAACCCTGTTTTTCATCTTCCGCCACGATCTTCTGACGGAAGACCCGATCAAGACCACAGTGGAGGCCGCGCCGCTCGCGCGGCCCTTTCGTTCGCTTCAGCCGCCGTAAAAGGTGATCGGCTTCGCGCGCGCCCGGGGAATCCGCACATCCCGAGCTCTTCAGATCCTCGAGCGTCAGATACATCATCGCCGTCATCAGCGCGTCGGAATAGGCGTCGTGCTGGTCGAGCGCCGGCAGGCCGAGATCCCGGAGAATGCTCATGAACCGCAGGTCGACCTCGGTGCCGGGAGGCGCGTCGCCGTACTTGCGCTCGTAATAGGTTCCCGAGACTTCGATCTGAGCGTTCGGCAGCTCGATTCCGAGCATGCGCCGCACGTGCCTATTCAGCATCGCGACGTCGAATTCGAGATAGAACCCGACCAGGGGCCTCGAGCCGATGAAGCGCAGGAGCGTCGGGCAGCACCTCTTCGATCGGGCGCCCGTCGGCGACGTCCTGCTCGCGCAGGCGATGGACCTTGATTGCGTCCGGATTGAGCTTGGCCTTTGGCTTGACCATCGCCTCGAAGCGCTCGCTGGTCAGGATTCGGTTGTCGCGGATCTTGATGGCGGCGACCGTCACGATGTCGTCCTTGCGCGTGTTCAGGCCCGTCGTCTCGCAGTCGATCGACACCGCTTCGCCGGGCGGCGGCGGGTTCGAACAGGAAGCGATAGGCGGGATCGCGCAGGAGGTGCAGCAGGATCCGCCGCTTGAGTCCGAGCAACATCAGAACATCGCCAGATTGAAGTGGCGCCGCAGCATCTCGCGCAGTCGCTTCACCACCTGGAAGGCGTCGCGCAGCAGGTCGCGCTCCATGGTCGACAGTTCGCCTGGCTTGACGAGGCTCGTCGGACGCTTTCTCCGCGATCTGCGCGTCGAGCCTCAGCGTCATCAGGTAATGCAGCGCCTGCGTGAGCTCGCGCGCGAACTGGCCGTCGAACACGTCCAGCTCGGCGAGGCGAGCGATGCGCGCGGTCGTCGCGGTCTCGTGCAGCCCCTTTTCCAGCGACAACGCCCGAACGCCGTGCACGATCGGAAAGATGCCGCCCTTCTTCAGGTCGAGGGCGTCGCCCTCGGCCTTCGAGGTGACGAGATTGTTGAAGAATCCGATCGGGGTCGGGAAGGCGTCGATCGCGCGGGCAAACCGCGCGAGCCGCACGCGCTCCCCGTGCATCAGGTCGATCAGGTCCTGCTTGGCCGCCCGCAGCAGCGCGGCGTCGCCCGCCGTCGCTTCTGCGTCGTAGAAGATCGCGATGTCCATCGTTCCCGTCTCGTCGGACACAGCAAGCCAGCGGCGGAAATCGTCGCGATAGTCGTCGAGCGTCTTCGACCAGACCGGATTGCGCACCATGACTTCGCCGGGACAGGGCGGAAAGCCGCATTGGGCGAGAGCGTCGAAGACGTCGGCGCGGAACCGGACGAGGTCCTCCTCCGGCACGGGCGCCGCGAGAATGAGCCCGTTGTCCTGATCGGTGCGAAACGTCTGCTCGCCGCGGCCTTCGCTGCCCATCACGAAGAAGCAGCCGGCCTCGCGGATGGATTGCGGCGCGACGAGCGAGAAGAGCTTGTTGTGCAGGCGCCGGTTGAGATCGGAGACGATCTCGCAGACGAGGTCGATCTTGACCCCCTGGCGGCGCATGCAGGCGGATCTGCGGCTCGATTCCCTGCGCCGCGCGCGCGAGGCCGGCGACGTCGCGCGAGCGGTCGATCCGCCCCGCGACGAGCTGCGCGTTTCCCGCGAGGAAGCTCAACAGATCGATGTCCTCGAGCACGCCGACGAACTCGCCGCTCTTCGCCGACGGCGAGGCGGCGCTTGTTGGTCTTCGTCATGCGCAGGAGCGCGGTCGTGACCAGGTCGTCCGGCGCGACGCAGACGACCGGTCGATGCGCGAGCGGACCGATGGCGCTGTCGGGCGGGCGGCGGTCGCGGAGCGTGGCGTTGAGAAGATCCGAGCGGGTGACGATTCCGACGCCCTCGGCCGCGGTGACGAACAGAGCATAGGCTTTGTGCTCGCGCATCAGTGCGCCCGCGTCGGCGATCGACTCCATCGCATCGACAAAGATTGCCGGATGAAGGAAGAGTTCGTCGACGCGCGCGCCCGAGAAGCGGCGTGAAGCGCGCCGCCTCCTCCTCGCGCGAGACGGTGTCGAGCTTGTGGGCGATGTCGAGATAGAAGAACGAGGCGAAGCGCGGGTTCCTGTTGATGAGCCGCAAGCGTGACGTCGCGCGGCAGGAGGTTGCACAGCGTCTCCTCGCGCGCGACGAAGGCATTGGAGCTGCGGCCCTGCACCAGGGCGCGCGAGTCGAACATGTCGCCGGGCCCGCGCAGCGCGACGAGGTCGTCGCCGTCGCGCTCCTCGACCGCGCCCTTGATCACGATGAACAGGCTTTCCGGGCGCGCTGTCGCCGGCGATGATCGTCTCGTTCGGGCGATAATAGGCGATGTCGAGCGCGTCGCGGACGATGTCGATCTCGTCGGCGGTCAGCCGGTCGAACGGCGCGCTGCGCGGATCGAAATTCTGCGCCAAAGCTCTCCTCCCCTCGGTCCGGCGAACTGTCTCTAGCCCGCAAGCGCTTTGCAAGTCGACAAAGGTCATGCTTGCGTCGATCCCGATCGATGGAAGACTGCGATCGAGCCTGCTAAGATATCGGACTGTGGCTGGCGCGACGGGTCGAAAGGCCATGACTATGATCGACGAGACACTCGCCGCGATCGACGCCGACGCGGGCCCGGCACTCGACCGGCTGTTCGACTTTCTGAGGATCCCGTCGGTCTCCGCCGCGCCCGCCCATTTCGCAGACTGCGAGCGGGCGGCGGACTGGCTGGTCGCCGAACTCGGCGCGATCGGCTTCGAGGCCGCCAAGCATCCGACGAGCGGGCGCCCGATGGTCGTCGGCCACATCAAGTGCAACGCGCCGGGATTCGCCGCACGTGCTGTTCTACGGCCATTATGACGTCCAGCCGGCCGACCCGCTCAACCTCTGGCGATCGCCGCCGTTCGAGCCGAAGCTCGAAGCCGGGCCCACGCGGCGAGCGGATCGTCGCCCGCGGCGCTTCGGACGACAAAGGCCAGCTGATGACCTTTCTCGAGGCCTGCCGGGCTTTCCAGAAGATTCGGCGGGCCGCCCTGCGCGGTCACCGTCCTGTTCGAAGGCGAGGAGGAGACCGGCTCGCCGTCGCTGCCCGCCTTCCTCGCGCAAGAACGCCAAGACTGCTGAAGGCCGACGTCGCGCTCGTTTGCGACACCGGCATGTGGAACGCCTCGACGCCGGCGATCACGACGGCGCTGCGCGGCATCGTCACCGACGAGGTGATCCTCACCGGCGCCAATCGCGACCTGCATTCCGGCACTCTACGGCGGCGTCGCCGTCAATCCGATCCATGTGCTCGCGCGAATCCTCGCCGCCCTGCACGACGAGAACGGCGCCGTCGCGCTGCCAGGCTTCTACGACGGCGTGGAGGAACTCCCGCAAGAGATCAAGGAGCAGTGGGACGCGCTCGATTTCGACGCCGAGCGCCTTTCTCGGCGACGTCGGCCTGACGACGCCAGCGGGCGAGCGCGGCCGCACGCCGCTCGAACAGGCTCTGGTCGCGCCCGACCTGCGACGTCAACGGGATCGTCGGCGGATATACGGGCGAAGGCATCAAGACCGTGCTGCCGGCCAAGGCGAGCGCCAAGGTATCGTTCCGGCTGGTCGGCAAGCAAAACCCCGAGAAGATCGTCCAGTCGTTCCGAGCCTTCGTCGACGTCGCGCCTGCCGCCGGACGTGAAAGCCGAATTCATCGGCCATGCGGGAAGTCCGGCGATCACGCTGCCGATCAAGAACGAGGCGCTGCGCCGCGCCCGGCGCGCTCTCGAAAACGAATGGGGCAAGCCCGCCGCGCTGGTCGGCTGCGGCGGGTCGATCCCGATCGTCGGCGCGTTCAAGCGCGAGTTGAACATGGACAGCCTGCTCGTCGGCTTCGCGCTCGAGGACGACAACATTCATTCGCCCAACGAAAAATACGAACTGACCTCGTTCCAGAAGGGCGCGCGCTCTTGGGCGCGCATTCTCGCGGCCCTTGCGGCTTGAGACGCCGCCGACCTTGCGCCGCGAGCCGGCCGGCCGTAGCGAACCCAATATGAATGAAGATCGCCGCGCGCAACGGCGCGACCGATTCCTCGCCGCTATCAGGAAATCGCCTGCGCTCATGGGCATCGTCAACGTCACGCCCGATTCGTTCTCGGACGGGGGCCGGCATTTCGACTCGGCGGCGGCTATCGCGCGAGCCAAGGCGCTGGCCGACGAAGGGGCGGCGATTGTTGACATTGGCGGCGAGTCGACCCGGCCCGGCCATGCGCATATCAGGGTCGAAGAAGAACTCAGGCGCGTTGCGCCGGTCCTGGAATCCCTGGCCGTCGACCTCGACGCGCCGCTCTCGATCGACACCAGCAAGGCGGCGGTGGCGTGGGCAGCGGCTCGCCTCGGCGTCTCGGTGATCAACGACGTCTGGGGTTTGCAGCGCGACCCCGGGATGGCCGATGCGGTCGCCGGAACAGGCTCGGCCGTGGTCGTGATGCACAATCGCGAGACCACGGACGCGACGGTCGACATCCTTGCGGACGTCGAGCGTTTCTTCGAGCGTTCGCTTAGGCTAGCCGCGCGCGCCGGCATCCCGTTCGGCCGAATTCTGCTCGATCCGGGCCTCGGATTCGGCAAGACCCCGGAACAGAACTACGCCTGCATCTGGAATCTGGATCGCTTCCGCTCGCTCGGGGCGCCGCTTCTCGTCGGGTTGTCCCGCAAGTCCTTCATCGGCCGGATTGTGGGCGGCGCGCCTGAAGAGCGCCTCGTCGGCACGCTTGCCGCCGACATGATCGCGCTGATGCGCGGAGCCTCAGTGCTGCGTGTGCACGACGTCGCCGCGCACCGTCAGGCGCTCGACATGTTCCTGACGCTTGCGGCCGCCGAACGACCCCCCGCCACGAGCGCTCGCGACGGGCGGGCCGACGTCGTTCTCGCGCTCGGAGGCAATGTCGGCGACAAGGCGAACGCGTTGCGGCGCGGACTGGCGGCGCTCGACGACCAGCCGGAAATCACGCTCGTCGCCGTCTCGCGCTTCTATCGAACTCCGCCGTGGGGGAAAACCGATCAGGACTGGTTCGTCAACGCGTGCGCGCTGGCGCGGACGAGCCTGAAGCCCGAGTCGCTCTTGGCCCGGGTCAAGGCGATCGAGACGGCGATCGGCCGCACGCCGTCCGAGCGATGGGGACCGCGGGTCATCGACATCGACATCATCGCCTACGACGACATCACCCTCCAGACCGACCGGCTGACCCTGCCCCATCCGGAGCTGTTCAATCGCGCGTTCGTCCTCGCGCCCCTCGCGGAGATCGCGGCCGGGCGCGTCATTGGCGGAAGGCGGGTCGCGGATGCGCTGGCGGACCTCGGCGCCGAGGTCGGCGGCGTTGTTCCACTGGACTGAACGCGCAAAAAGGACGATGGTTTTGCTGCCGAGAGACCCATGGGAGGACGGATGCCGACCCGATTGACGGTGCGGCTTGATTTCGACGCCGGGCGCAGGCTCGGCGCAGGCAAGATCGCCCTGCTCGAGGCGATCGAAAAGACCGGGTCGATCTCGGCGGCGGGCCGCGCTCACGCGATGTCGTACCGCCGCGCCTGGCTGCTGGTCGACGATTGAACCAGCTCTTCGCCGCGCCGCTGGTCGCCGCCCATCATGGCGGAGCCAACGGCGGCGGCGCTTCGCTGACCGACGAGGGCCGGCGGATCGTGCCCTCTATCGCGACGCCGAAGCCAAGATGCGCGTCGGCCGCCGAAGCCGAAATCGACGCGATCGAACGCGGGCTCGCCCCGCCCGACCAGGCCCGAGCGCCTAAGCGGCGGTTGCTGACCGCGTCGGCCGCGCTCCCGAGCACGGCTCGAAGGCCCTACATCTTCTTCCCGTCGGGGCCGAACTGCTTGAGATAGGCGATCACGTTGGCGACGTCGTCGTCTCTGCTGAGGCCGGGAAAAGCCATCTTGGTGCCCGGGACGATCTCCCGGGGACTGCGGAGATACTTCGCCAGCGTCGCCTCGTCCCAGGTGATGCCGGAATTCTTGTTGGCGTCGGAATAATTGTAGCCGGGCACGCTCCCCGCCTTGCGGCCGACAACGCCGTTGAGCTCCGGCCCGACGAAATTCTTGCGCGCTCTCTCCGACCTGGTGGCAGGTCCGGCAGACCTTGAATGTGGTTTCTCCCGCCGCGGCGTCGCCCGCCGCCGACGCGGCGCGACGCCGGGCGCGCAAAGTCAAGCGTCGCAGCGCTGCGGAATGCGCTTCGCCCCATTCCTCCTGCTTGCGACGGCCTTTCCCCTCCTTGACGTCGCCCAGCGCACGCGGCGGGCGGTAGAGACAAGAGCGCTTCCGGCTTGTCAAGGCGAGCCGCGAGTGACGCCCCATGGCGCCTTTGACAGCGCGGCGCGCTTTGACCGAAAGAGGCGGCGATGACGCCTATCGTGAAAATCTGCGGCCTCTCGACGCCCGCGACCCTCGAAGCCGCGCTCACGGCCGGCGCCGACATGGTCGGCTTCGTGTTCTTCGCCAAGAGCCCGCGCAATGTCGGCTTTCGAGCAGGCGCGCGCGCTCGGCGCGCAGGCGCGCGGCCGGGCGCGGATCGTGGCGCTGACCGTCGACGCGCGACGACGCGCTGCTCGCCGGCGTCGTCGAGGCGCTTCGACCCGGACATCCTGCAATTGCATGGGCGCGAGAGCCCGGCGCGGGTGACCGAGATCGGCGCGCGCTTCGGCCGCTCGACCATGAAGGCGATCGGCGTCGCCGCGCCGCGAGGACCTCGCCGCCGCGGCGAACTTACGACGGCGGCCGCCGACTTCCTGCTGATCGACGCCAAGCCGCCGAAGGACGCCATTCTGCCCGGCGGCAACGGCCTGCCGTTCGACTGGCGCGCTTGCGCGCGACTTTCGCGCCCGAACGCCCGTGGCTGCTGTCGGGCGGCCTCGACGCGACCAACGTCGCCGATGCGATCCGCGGCGACCGGCGCCCGCGGCGTCGACGTCTCCTCGGGCGTCGAGAGCGCGCCCGGGCGTGAAGGACGAAGCGAAGATCGCGGCGTTCATCGCCGCCGCGCGCGAGGCCTTCGCGCCGCGCGCCCTTGAGGAGTCGCGTGAATGGCCAAGCTCGACAAGCCCAACTCCTTCCGCAAAGGCCCGGACGAGCGCGGCCGTTTCGGCATCTACGGCGGACGATTCGTCGCCGAGACGCTGATGCCGCTGATCCTCACGCTGGAGAAGGCCTACGAGGAGGCGAAGGCCGACCCGGCGTTCCAGCGCCGAACTCGAACCATCTCCTCAAGCACTATGTCGGGCGACCGAGCCCGCTCTATTTCGCCGAGCGGCTGACCGAGCAGCTCGGCGGCGCGAAGATCTATTTCAAGCGCGACGAGCTCAACCACACCGGCGCGCACAAGATCAACAACGTGCTCGGCCAGATCCTGCTCGCCCGGCGCATGGGCAAGAAGCGGATCATCGCCGAGACCGGCGCCGGCCAGCACGGCGTCGCGACCGCCACCGCCTGCGCGCGCTTCGGCCTCGACTGCGTCGTCTACATGGGCGCGGTCGACGTCGAGCGGCAGAAGCCGAACGTGTTCCGCATGAAGATGCTCGGCGCCGAGGTGCGGCCGGTCCAGGCCGGCGCGCGGACGCTCAAGGACGCGATGAACGAGGCGTTGCGCGACTGGGTGACCAACGTCGCCGACACCTTCTATTGCATCGGCACCGCGGCCGGCCCGCACCCCTACCCGATGATGGTGCGCGACTTCCAGTGCGTCATCGGCAACGAGACGCGCGCGCAGATGCTGGAGGCCGAGGGCCGGCTGCCCGACAGCCTCGTCGCCGCGATCGGCGGCGGCTCGAACGCGATCGGCCTCTTCCACCCGTTCCTCGACGACGAAGGCGGTCGAGATCTTCGGCGTCGAGGCGGCGGGACACGGGCTCGACGGTCGACAACGGCCACGCCGCCTCGATCACCGGCGGGCGGCCGGGCGTCCTGCACGGCAACCGCACCTACCTCCTGCAGGACGACGACGGCCAGATCCTCGAGGGCCATTCGATCTCGGCCGGTCTCGACTATCCGGGCGTCGGGCCGGAGCACTCGCTGGCTGCACGACGTCGGCCGGGTGACCTACCTCTCCGCGACCGACAAGGAGGCGCTCGACGCCTTCCAGCTGCTTTCGAAGCTCGAAGGCATCATCCCGCGCTCGAGCCGGCGCACGCGCTCGCCAAGGTGATCGAGCTCGCCCCGAAGCGGCCGAAGGATCACCTGATGGTGATGAATCTCTGCGGCCGCGGCGACAAGGACATTTTCGCCGTCGCCGAGCATCTCGGCGGGATGTAGCAGTCCTGGCAGGGCTTCCCTAGATTCAAAGACTTGAGCGCACAAAACTGTCAAATAACGCCCATGCCGAGGGCGTCGCTCGACCGATCTCCTCGCTGTCGTCCCCGCGAAGGGGGGCACCCGGAGGCGCAGCGTGGGACCCGCAAGCCATCGCCTTGCCGTTTCCTGCGTTTTCAAGGACTTGAGACGGTCGAAGGCGGATTTTGCGAGGCTTCGCCTTCCGCTGTCGCCTCGCGCCGGCGACCCGGCCCGTCCGCGAATTCGGCGAGCGAAGGCGAGCGGAACGAGCGGCCGCCGTCGCAATAGACTGAGGGTCGAGCCGGTCGAGGAGTTTGAGCAGCGACGGAATGGCCTTCGCGTCGCCGTTCTCGACATCGTAAGCCGCGAGGCGCAGCGCCGGCATGAGCCGGGCGATCTGCATTTTGCGGTGGTCCGGCTGATCCTCCTGGCGTGCGCTCGCGGCACGGACGATCTGCCTCAGCCGCTCGCGCGAAATGGCCTCCGCCTCGGCGATCTCCCGAAAACTCTCACCCTCCTGCATGCGGGCGAAGATGCGCTGGAGCGCATCGCGCGGGCGGCTGGGCGACAGGTAGGTTTTGGCTGTGTGTCGGGAAGGCGGGAGGGGCATGGGCTTCTCGTCGGTCGCGCCGAGGCGCTTCTCTGGTAAAACGAGAGCATCGTATCCTATGTTACTGATTATCGCAATCCTTTGCGCAAAGCTCTGAAAATATGTCGTGGAACCGGATCTCTGGAAGCCCCTCTATGAATAGGCATTGAATTTATCACGGCGGCCAGCTCGCCTGGATACCCAAAGAGTCGTGCTCAACGGCGCGAACCTTCTGTAGTGCTTACGGCGTCCTTGCGAGGGTGTCCGCGCTATCCGGGAAGATTGGAACCATCAGCAAGGGGGGTTGATTTGCTGTTCCCGCGCCGTCTCGCAGCCAGCAATTTGCTGAATCCTACCATTCCAATCGGGCGCGACGCGCTTGGTTATGTCCTACGCCGCCAGCTGCCGCAGCACGTAGGCCAGAATCCCGCCGTTGCTTGAAATATTCGAGCTCGTCCAGCGTGTCGATGCGGCAGACGTCAGCGGCACCGAGAATTCCTCGCCGTTCGAGCGCCGGATCTCGGCGTGCAACGTCTGGCGCGGCTTCAGACCCTCGGCGAGGCCGTGGATGCTCACCGTCTCGTCACCCTTGAGGCCCAGCGTCTGCCAGCTCGTCCCATCCTCGAACACCAGCGGCAGCACGCCCATGCCGACCAGGTTCGAGCGATGGATGCGCTCGAAACTCTGGGCGATCACTGCGCGAACGCCGAGCAGCTTGGTGCCCTTGGCCGCCCAGTCGCGCGAGGAGCCGGTGCCGTATTCCTTGCCGGCGAACACCACCAGCGGAACCTTTTCCGCCTCGTACTTCATCGCCGCGTCATAGATCGCGAGGCGCTCGCCGTCCGGCTCATGCAGCGTGTAGCCGCCCTCGACCACGTTGCCGGCCTCGTCCTTCACCATCTGGTTCTTGATGCGGATGTTGGCGAAGGTGCCGCGCATCATCACTTCGTGGTTGCCGCGGCGCGTGCCGTACTGGTTGAAGTCGGCCGGACGGACCTGATGCTCGGTCAGGTATTTGCCCGCCGGGCTCGCCGCCTTGATCGAGCCGGCGGGCGAGATGTGGTCGGTGGTGATCGAATCGAGGAAGAGCGCGAGCACGCGCGCGTTCTCGATGTCGGTGACCGGCACGGGCTCTTTCGTCAGGCCCTCGAAATAGGGCGGGTTCTGCACATAGGTCGAGCCCATGTCCCAGGCGTAGGTGAGACCCGCGGGCGCCTTGACCTTGCGCCAGTTCGTGTCGCCGTCGAACACGCTGGCGTATTTCGTCTTGAACATCTTGGCCGTGATCACCGAATCGACGAACTGATGCACCTCTTCGGTGTTCGGCCAGATGTCGGAGAGGTAGACGTCCTTGCCCTGCTTGTCCTTGCCGAGCGCATCGCGGGTGAGATCGAGGTCTGCATCGAGCCGGCGAGCGCATAGGCGACGACCAGCGGGGGCGAAGCGAGATAGTTGGCGCGCACGTCCGGATTGACGCGGCCCTCGAAGTTGCGGTTGCCGCTGAGAGACCGAGGTCGCGACCAGATTGTGCTTGGCGATCGCGGCCGAGATTTCCGGCGCGAGCGGGCCGGAGTTGCCGATGCAGGTGGTGCAGCCGAAGCCGACGATGTTGAAGCCGAGCTTGTCGAGCGGCCTCTGCAGCTCGGCCTCCTTGAGATAGTCCTGCACCACCTGGCTGCCTGGCGCGAGCGAGGTCTTCACCCAGGGCTTGACCGTGAGGCCCTTCGCGACCGCGTTGCGGGCGACGAGGCCCGCCGCCAGCATCACGCTCGGGTTCGAGGTGTTGGTGCAGGACGTGATCGCGGCGATCACGACGTCGCCGTTGCCAAGATCGTAGTTCGTCCCCTCGACCTTGTGACGATGAGCGAATGCGTCCGGCTGCTTGAACTCGGTCGCCATCGCCTGCTCGAAGCCGGCTCTTGGCTTCGGAGACCACCACGCGGTCTTGCGGGCGCTTGGGGCCGGCGAGCGAGGGCACGACCTCGCCGAGGTTGAGCTCGAGCGTGTCGGTGAAGACCGGGTCCGGCATGGCGCGGGTGCGGAAAGTCCCCTGCGCCTTGGCGTAGGCCTCGACGAGATTGATGCGCGACGGCTTGCGGCCGGAGGACTTGAGATAATCGAGCGTCTGGGCGTCGATCGGAAACAGGCCGCAGGTCGCGCCGTATTCCGGCGCCATGTTGGCGAGCGTCGCGCGGTCGGCGACCGACATGACGTTGAGGCCGGGTCCGTAGAACTCGACGAACTTGCCGACCACGCCCTTCTTGCGCAGCATCTGGGTGACGGTCAGCACGAGATCGGTCGCCGTGACGCCCTCGCGCAGTTCGCCGTGGAGCTTGAAGCCGATCACCTCGGGCAGCAGCATCGAGAGCGGCTGGCCGAGCATGGCCGCCTCGGCCTCGATCCCGCCGACGCCCCAGCCGAGCACGGCGAGGCCGTTGACCATGGTGGTGTGGCTGTCGGTGCCGACCAGCGTGTCGGGATAGGCGACCTCGACCGTCTTGCCGTCTTTCTTTTCCTTGGACGGTCCAGACCGTCTGCGCCAGATATTCCAGATTGACCTGATGGCAGATGCCGGTGCCGGGCGGGACGACGGAGAAGTTGGAGAACGCCTGCTGGCCCCACTTGAGGAAGCGGTAGCGCTCCTGGTTCTGCTCGTATTCGCGCGCCACGTTCTGGCCGAGCGACTTCGAGGTGCCGGCGAAGTCGACCACGACCGAATGGTCGATGACGAGGTCGACCGGCACCAGCGGATTGATCTTGCTCGGATCGCCCCCGAGCGCGGTCATCGCGTCGCGCATCGCGGCGAGATCGACCACCGCGGGCACGCCGGTGAAGTCCTGCATCAGCACGCGCGCGGGGCGGAACGCGATCTCGTGCTCTGTTCTGCCCTTGTTGCCGAGCCACGCCGCGACCGCCTCGATGTCCCCCTTCGTGACGGTTCGGCCATCCTCGTTGCGCAACAGGTTCTCAAGCACGATTTTCAGCGAGAACGGCAGCGTCGAAACGCCGGCAAGGCCGTTTTTCTCAGCCGCCTTTATCGAAAAATAGTCGTAGGCTTTCGCCCCGACGGTCAAGGACTTGCGGCACTTGAAACTGTCGAGGCTGGCCATGCGGGCGCTCCGAAAAAGCGGGGACGGGGATCGCGCGGCTTATAGAAAAATTCGGTGAGGCGCGCTACACAAACTATCGTCGAACGGAGGCCGCCATGACGGCGCTTTCCTTGGAGAATCGATGCGTCTCAGGGCCTGGAAGCTGTCGATGGAGCGCGGCGGACGGCGGCTGTTCTCGAACCTCGGCTTCGAGGCGGAGGCGGGTTCGGCGCTGATCGTGACCGGACCGAACGGGGCGGGAAAGTCGAGCCTGCTCAGGGGGCTCTGCGGCTTTCTCCCCTTTCAGTCCGGAGGCTTCGCGCTCGACGGGGGCGACGACGAGCGGACGGTCGGCGAGCAGGCGCATTACCTCGGCCACGCCGACGCGCTCAAGGGGGCGCTGACGGCGCGGCGAGAACCTCGCCTTCTGGGCCGGGACGCTCGGCGGCGATTCGCGCGCGAGAAGCCTGCCGCTCGGCGCTCGGACGGGTCGGCCTCGCCCATGTCATCGACTTTCCCGCGCGCGCCCTCTCGGCCGGTCAGAAGCGGCGGGTCGCGCTCGCGCGGCTGCTGGTCGCCCGGCGGCCGCTGTGGCTGCTCGACGAGCCGACGACCGCCCTCGACGTCGCCGCTCAAGCCGCCTTCGCCGCGATCATGCAGGGGTTCATGGACGAGGGCGGGATCGTCGTCGCCGCGACCCACGCGCCGCTGGGGCTCGTGAGGGCGCGGGAGCTGAGGCTGGGGATGGCGGAGGGGGTCGCGGCGTGAGGGCGGAACTTACTGTTATGCGTTGGTTGCCAGCAACGACCTCGACGCTCGGCGTTAGCGTCCCCTCCCCCCTTGTGGGGGAGGAGCGCGCATTCTGGATTGGCGTGGGCGCTCGCGACGCACTCGCCGCATGACCCCCGTCTTCGCCCTCTTCGCGCGCGAATGGATGATCGCGCGGCGCATCGGCGGCGGCGCGTCGGTCGGGGCGGTGTTCTTCCTGATCCTCGTCGCGATCATGCCGTTCGCCATCGGGCCGGACCTTACCCTGCTCGCCCGGCTCGGCCCGGCGATCCTGTGGATCGCCGCGCTGCTGTCCACCCTGCTCGGGCTCGACCGGCTGTTTCAGGCCGATCACGACGACGGGTCGCTCGACGTGATGATCGGCGCCCCGCTGCCGCTGGAAATCGTGACGCTGGTCAAATGCGCCGCCTACTGGACGACCAACGCGCTGCCGCTGATCGTGATCTCGCCGATCTTCGGCCTGATGCTGGGCATGCAGCCTCAGCCGCTTGCGCTGGTCGCCGCGACGCTTGCGGTCGGCACGCCGGCGCTCACGATGATCGGGGCGATCGGATCGGCGCTGACGGTGTCGCTGAGACGCGGCGGCCTCCTGATGGCGGTGCTGGTGCTGCCGCTGACGATCCCGGTGCTGATCTTCGGCGTCGCGGCGGCGTCGGCGGCGAGCGGGGGCGTCGCGCCGTTCCTGACGCCGTTTCTCATGCTCTGCGCGATCTCGCTGTTCGCCATCGCCGCCGCGCCGTTTGCGGCCGCCGCCGCATTGACGCATGTGAGGGAATAAGGGCGCGGAACGCGCGCCTCATTTCAACCCGGGAGGAGAGACCTTGACAGAGACCGATGCGCTTCCGACCGCCGGCTCGATCTCGGCCCGCATCGACCGGCTGCCGGCGACGCGAACGATCTGGATCATGCTGGCGCTGCTCGGCTTCGGCATGTTCTTCGAGCTGTACGATTTGCTGTTCACCGCTTACGTCGCGCCGAGCCTCGTCAAGTCGGGCGTGCTGACCGCCAACACCGCGGGCCTGTTCGGCACGACCGGCGTGGCAAGCTTCATCGCGGCGCTGTTCATGGGGCTCTTCGTCGGCACGATCCTCTGCGGCTTCCTCGCCGACCGCTTTGGGCGCCGTGCGATCTTCACCTGGTCGCTTCTCTGGTACTCCGTCGCCAACGTGATGGTGGCGCTTCAGACCGACGCCTTCGGCCTCAACGTCTGGCGCTTCGTCTCCGGCGTCGGCCTCGGCCTCGAGATGGTGACGATCGGCGCCTATGTGAGCGAGCTCGCGCCCAAGGGGCTCCGGGGCCGCGCCTTCGCCGTCAATCAGGCGATCGGCTTCACCTGCGTGCCGGTGATCTCGTTCCTCGCCTTTGTGCTCGTGCCGCGCGCGCCGCTCGGAATCGAAGGCTGGCGCTGGGTGGTGCTGATCGGGGCGCTCGCCGCGCCCATCGTCGTGATCCTGCGCCGCGGCTTGCCGGAAAGCCCGCGCTGGCTCGCCAAGCACGGAAGGCTCGCGGAGGCCGACGCCGTCATGACCGCGCTCGAAGCGAAGGTCGAGGCGGAATACGGCAAGCCGCTGCCGCCGCCCGGTCCCGACGCCCCGGTCGACCACGCGAGCCGGTTTCTGGACCTCTGGGCTCCCGGCGTGCGCGGGCGCGTGATCCTGATGAGCGTATTCAACATTTTTCAGACGATCGGCTTCTACGGCTTCTCGAACTGGGTCCCTTCGCTCCTCGTCAAGCAGGGGATCACCATCTCGACCAGCCTCGGCTACACGACGATCATCGCGCTCGCCGCGCCTATCGGCCCGCTGATCGGTTTCGCGCTTGGCGACAAGTTCGAGCGCAAATGGATCATCGTCGCCGCAGCCTTCGTGATCCTGATCGCGGGCCTCGTGTTCGGGCAGACTCGCGAGACGGCGCTGATCATCGGCATGGGCGTGATGCTGACGCTTTCCAACAACATCATGTCCTACAGCTTCCACGCCTATCAGCAGGAGCTGTTCCCGACCGGCATCCGTGCGCGCGCGGCCGGTTTCGTCTATTCCTGGAGCCGGCTCTCGGTGATCCTCAGCTCCTTCATCATCGCCTTCATCCTGAACGGCTTCGGCGCGCCGGGCGTGTTCGTCTTCATCGCCGCGGCGATGGCGATCGTGATGGCGGTGATCGGGATTTTCGGGCCGCGCACCACCAACCTGGCGCTGGAGACGATTGCGCATTAGCCCCCTTTCCCCGTTCACGGGGAAAGGGTTGGGGTGAGAGGTGGCGACTGGCCGCGGCATCTCACCCGGCCCCTCATCCTATCCTTCTCCCCGCACGCGGGGAGAAGAGACGCGCCTCTACGGAATAGCAGCCTTCTCCGGCCGCCATCGCGCGCGATCGCCTACTCCGCCGCCATGCGGACCGGCTCTTTCTCGTAGACGAGGTCGAAGCGGTCGGCGTTCATGACTTTCGTCCAGGCCGCGACGAAGTCCCGCGCGAACTTCTCTCGCGAATCGGACGACCCATAGACTTCGGCGATCGCGCGCAGCTGCGAGTGCGAGCCGAAGATCAGGTCGACGCGCGTGCCGGTCCACTTTGGCGCCTTCGTGCTTCTATCGACCCCCTCGTACACGCCCTCGGCGCCGGCCTTCGGCCGCCACTCCGTGCTCATGTCGAGCAGGTTGACGAAGAAGTCGTTGGTGAGGGTCCCCGGCCGCTTGGTGAGGACGCCGTGCGGCGACCCGCCGGCGTTGGCGCCGAGCACCCGCAGGCCGCCGATCAGGACGGTCATCTCCGGCGCGGTCAGCGTCAGGAGCTGCGCCCGGTCCACCATCGCCTCCTCCGGCGCCATGATGTGCCCGGTGCGGTAGGAATTGCGGAAGGCGTCGGCGACCGGTTCGAGCGGCGCGAAGGAATGCGCGTCGGTCTGCTGCTGCGAGGCGTCCATCCGCCCCGGCGTGAACGGGACTTTCAGGTCGAGACCGGCGTCCTTCGCGGCTTTCTCGATTCCCGCCGAGCCGCCGAGAACGATCAGGTCCGCGAGCGACACCTTCTTGCCGCCGGACTGAAAATCCTTCTGGACCGCTTCGAGCTTGCCGAGAACCTTGGCAAGGGAGGCCGGGTCGTTGATCTCCCAGTCTTTCTGGGGGCTAAGGCGAATGCGTGCGCCGTTCGCGCCGCCCCGCTTGTCCGAGCCGCGGAAGGTCGAAGCCGACGCCCAGGCGGTCGAGACCAGCTCAGGAACCGTGAGGCCGGACGCCAGAATTTTCGCCTTCAGCGCCGCGATGTCGGAATCGTTGACGAGCGGGTGATCGGGCGCCGGAATCGGGTCCTGCCAGATGAGCTCTTCCTTCGGAACGAGCGGGCCGAGATAGCGCACGATCGGACCCATGTCGCGGTGCGTCAGCTTGAACCACGCGCGGGCGAAAGCGTCCGCGAACTGATCCGGATGCTCGTAGAACCGCCGCGAAATCTTCTCGTAAGCCGGGTCCATGCGCAGCGACAGGTCGGTCGTCAGCATGGTCGGCACATGCTTCTTCGCCTTGTCGTGAGCGTCCGGGATCGACTCGGCGGCGCCTTTCGCCTTCCATTGATAGGCGCCCGCCGGGCTCTTGGTCAGCTCCCATTCGTTGTTGAACAGGTTGTCGAAGAAGTGGTTGCTCCACTGCGTCGGCGTCTGCGACCAGGTGACCTCGGGGCCGCCGGTGATGGCGTCCGGGCCGACGCCCGTCCCGTGCCTGCTCTTCCAACCCAGGCCCTGGTCCTCGATCTCCCCGCCTTCCGGCACGGCGCCGACAAAGGACGGATCGCCGGCGCCGTGGGTTTTGCCGAAGGTGTGGCCGCCAGCGATCAGCGCGACGGTCTCCTCGTCATCCATCGCCATGCGCATGAAGGTTTCGCGGATGTCCTTGGCCGCCGCGACCGGATCGGGCTTGCCGTTCGGCCCTTCCGGGTTGACGTAGATCAGGCCCATCTGCACCGCCGCGAGCGGGTTGGCGAGCTGCCGCTCGCCGCTGTAGCGCTCGTCCCCGAGCCACGACCCCTCCGGACCCCAGTAAAGCTCTTCAGGCTCCCAGGTGTCCGCGCGCCCGCCGCCGAATCCGAAGGTCTTGAAGCCCATCGACTCGAGCGCGACGTTGCCGGTGAGAACGAAAAGGTCGGCCCACGAAAGTTTCCGGCCGTATTTCTGCTTGATCGGCCACAGGAGCCGGCGCGCCTTGTCGAGGTTGGCGTTGTCGGGCCAGCTGTTCAACGGCGCAAAGCGCTGCTGGCCGCCCCCTGCCCCGCCGCGGCCGTCGGCGATGCGGTAGGTGCCCGCGCTGTGCCAGGCCATGCGGATGAAAAGACCGCCGTAATGACCGAAGTCGGCGGGCCACCAATCCTGCAAATCGGTCATGAGGGCGCGGAGATCCGCGACGACTGCGTTCAGATCGAGCGTCTTGAATTCTTCCGCATAGTTGAAGTCCTCCCCCAGCGGGTTGGACGGGACCGCGTGCTGGTGCAGCACCTGAATGTTCAACGTGTTCGGCCACCAATCCCGATTGGTGTGGGCACGCACTCCGCCCGCGACGGGGCATTTGCTTTCGCTGGTCATGAAAGGCGCTCCTCCAAGCTGTCTCGCCGAGGCTAAGCTACGGGTCGAAAGTGATCGTCAGAAACAGATTTTAATGGCGGTTTTAATCGCTATTTTCGATCGAACGTCACGCCGACTGTCGCTGCAAAAAGCGGCGTTTTCGAGCCAACGGATCGTCCTGCGCAGCCCGCTGCTCTTCAGCCCCGACCGCCCGCTTGTCGGAGAGGTCGGAACGAACGCTCCCTTTGCACGTTTTTTGATCGGCGGCGGCAGGCAAAGGGGCGGGTCACATTGGGTCATCCACCCGAAGAGGAAGCCGAAGCCGCCCCCATCGACCAGCGGCGGCTGATCGCGACGTCGTCGCTTACGGTTCTCGCGGTTCTGGCCGTCGGCTCGGCGCTGTTCGTGATGCGCGAACTCCTGTTGCCGGTCGTCACCGGTTTCGTGGTGGGAATCATGCTGGCGCCGATCGTCAAGGCGCTCGAGGCGAGAAAGATTCCGCGCATCGTGGCGGCCGCGACGATCGTCCTCGCGACCGCGCTCCTGGTCGCCTTCCTGATCGCTCTGATCGCCGCGCCGCTGACCCAGATCGCGGCCAACATTCCCGAGATCGGCGCGAAGCTGCACAGCTTCGACAGCGTGTTGGGCTTCTGGAAGCGCCTCCAGTCGTCGTTGGGAATCGACGCGACCAGCGCCTCGATCTCGCTTCCGGCGCCCAATATCTCCTGGCTTCCGACCACCATCGACTTTGTGACGCCGCCGCTGACCGGCTTTCTCTATTTCCTCATCGTGCTGCTGTTGTTCCTGTCGTGGTGGCCGGACCTGCGGCGCGAACTGGTCATGACCTTCGCGAGCCGCGACTCCCGGCTGACCGTGCTCAAAATCCTCAACGAAATGGAAGCGTCACTCGCGTCCTACCTGGTGATCGTCGCCTGCATCAATCTCGCGGTCGGCGTGGCGGCCGGGACGATCGCGGCGTTCACGCGGCTTCCGTTTCCGGTCGGGTGGGGCGCGCTCGCGGCGACACTCAACTTCATCCCGATCGTCGGGCCGATCGTGATGATCGCGGTGTTGGCGGTCGTCGGCGTCGTGACCGCGCCGAGCCTCAGCCTTGGTCTTCTCCCGGCCGGCCTCTTCATGCTGGTGATTTTCGCCGAAGGCCAGTTCATCACCCCCGCGATCATCGGCCGCAGGCTCGAGATCAACGCGCTGGCCGTGCTTCTGTCGCTGATGTTCTGGACCTGGATGTGGGGACCGATGGGCGCCTTTCTCTCCTCGCCGCTGCTGATTGTCGGGTTGATCCTGCGCGACCACCTCCGCCCGGATGCACGCGGTTGACGCGCGCCGTCCGGACAGGCTGACCTATATGACGCCGAGGAGTGCGAGGATGAGGAGGATGATGAGAATTGTGCCCAGTCCGCCAGCGGGATAATAGCCCCATCCGGCGCTGTAGGGCCAGGTCGGCAGCGCGCCGACGAGCAGCAGAATAACGATGATGAGAAGAATGAGACGCATTGGGTCTTGCCTCCCTGCGCAAGCGAAATTTGGGCTCATAACAACGCTCGCCCGGTCCTTCCGTTCCCGAGTTCGTCGATCATGCAGCAGTTCGCTCACATCCTTTCCATCTCGACGAGCCGCCGCGGCCTCGTCGAGATCACGCAAGCGGTGGCGGCTTATGTCGCCGATTGCCGTCTCCAGACCGGGCTCGCGACGCTCTTTTGCCGCCACACCTCGGCTTCGCTGATCATTCAGGAAAACGCCGCGCCGGACGTGCGCGCCGACATCGAGGCCTATTTCGACCGTCTCGCTCCCGAAGGCGCACAACTCTATGCGCATGACGACGAAGGACCGGACGACATGCCGGCGCACATCCGCGCCGCGCTGACCGGCGTGCAGCTCTCGATCCCGCTGATCGGCGGCCGGCTCGCGCTCGGGACCTGGCAGGGGATCTATCTGTTCGAGCATCGACGCGCGCCGCATCGGCGCGAGATCGCGATGCATGTCATCGGCGAATAAGGGTTTGTCCGCGCGGAAACGACGACCAACGGGAACCTGCGTCGCCGCACGGCGTTAGCAGGACGCCAAGGAGAGTCGCCAAGGAGAGTCGCAATGTCGTCCGAACCCATGTCGTCGCCTGCGTCTCAAAACGTCCCCGCGCGACGCATGGTCGAGGGAGAGTCGGAGCATGGACATGGAATGAGTCGCAACCGGACGCCGAAAAACGATGCGGGGTTGCCTCACGACGACAAGCGGGACCAAAAGCAACCCTACTCCCGCGAGGTCGAAGATTACTCGGGCGACACGACCCGCGCCCCTCGGGAGGAGGGGCAAGAAGAGTCGGGCGAACGTTCAGGGAAAGACGCCTGATTCCCGTATGCCTTGCGCCGCTCGATCCCCTTTCATTCCGCCGTCGGCTTGACGGCCGCAGGGGATAGCGAGGCGCGAATTGTCCGCGCCTCGTGAATCCCGGATCGATCAGCTCCGGCTGGCCGTCCAGCGTCCGCCGTACTTGAACTCCGGCGCCGACTTGAGCTGGTCCTTGGTCGCGTTCATGGCGGCCCGCCAGGTCTTTTGACCTTCATCGTACTTGATCGACACCGCGCCCGGATTGACCGCGACATAGTGCGTCCCCATCCCGAGGAAGCCGCCGACCGACACGATGTAGCCCTTGACCGTCGCATCCTGGCCGAGAACGACGTCCTGGATCTTGCCGATATCGTTGTTTTGGCCGTTGTAGACGTCGAGGCCGACCACGTTGCCGCTCAGCATCGCCGTGTCCGGGACCGCAATGAAAGTCGGGCCCTTGGCGGGAGTCTCGGCGGGCGTGGTTGCGTGCTGCGTCATAGTCGGGTTGGCCTGATCGGCCGGGGGCGTGTTCGCATTCGGCGTGGCCGTCGTATTCTGCGCCAGAGCGGCGCAAGCGAAGAACGGAACAACCGCCGCGGCGAAAATAACGTTACGCATCATCGTGCTCCTTTTCGAGTTGACGAACGGTTTTTGGAAAACGCGATTGCTGGGTTTGGAGTTCCGTCGTCCCGGGCCATAAAGGTCGGGCGCTTCTTGAGTTTGCGCCGTTGGGATAGGTTGCGCCGACCGGCGTTGATCGTAGAAGCTGAAACCGAGCCCAAGAGGCGTCGCGCTCTTCCGGGCGCGAATGTTCGCCGGGCGGGAAGCACGACGGAGTCCGCAAGGCGTGGCTCGATTTGACGCAACGAGGTTGCTCGTCGCAAGGTAGCCGTCATTACAGGCGCGATTCGTGCCGTTTTTTTGAGGTGCGCGGATGGTTCAAAGAGAACGACGCATAGAGGAGATCGCTTATCTTCTGTGGGAGCAGGAGGGACGGCCGGATGGCCAGGCGGAGCGCTTCTGGCATGCCGCGGAAGCGCAGTTCGAGGCGGAAGTTGCGCGCGCCGAATTGTCGGCCGCCGTTGCGGAAGCGCCGTCTGAGGGTGCGGCGCTGAAGAAGCGCGCGCCCGCCAAGGCGAACGCCGGCGGCGAAGAGCACGAAAAGGCCGTCCGGACCGCCAAACCGAAGGCGGCGAAAGCCCCGGCGGCGCCCCGGCCAAGCCGAAAACCGTGGAAGCGCCTTCGGTCGCCGTCAAAGCCTGGCCAGCGAACCCATGGCCAAGCCGGCCGCCAAGCGCTCGACGACCACCAAGAGCAAGCCTACCGCCTGACGCGAGACTCGGTCGGCGACTTCGCTGCGCAGACCGGTTTGTTTTGCTCTGCGGCGGTGACGGGCGTCGAGACCCGAGCGCGAAGGCGCGGCGCTTTCCTCCGGCTTTCGTGCGCGCCGGCGACGACTTGCTTTCGGTCGGCACGCGTTGGCGCTACGACCGCGTTCGCGGCGGCTTCGGTCTTGGCGTCGGCGTCGCGGCGGCGCGCCCTCCACCGGCGCCGTCACGAGCCTTGACGCCCCATGCACCCGGAGGATCGACGCATGCCGAAGAACCGTTCTACGAGCTGGCGCATCTTCGGCTTCGTCGCGGCGGCCCTTGTGTTTGCGCCGGTGGTCGCGCGCGCCGCGGAAACTTATACCGTCGACAGATGGCCTGAGGACGCCGACACCATCCCCTGCAGCGCCTGGAGCCACTATCCGGATGGAACCTGGGCGCTCAATGGCTACGTAAAGCTTGGCGCTTCCGTCGTCGACAATATCGGCTTCAAGGGCGACAGCACTGCCCACCTGCTCGACAGGACTTGCGGGAAGAAGTAGCGGCGCGAGTACCTCTGCCGCCGCTCGTCCGTCAGGAGCGGCGCTGTAGGCGACGCGTCTCTAAGGGCGTTCGTTCGCCGGCTCCGACAGCAGCGCCCTCCGCATCGTCCTTCGAGACGCCCGCTTCGCGGGCTCCTCAGGACGAGGGGCGAGCATCTGTGGCGCTCCCCTTGGCATGGCCGCCCGCGGGTCAAACTCTTGTCAAGCCGCGACGACGCCGCTGACGATCGTGTCGATCACCTGCCGCTTGGCCCGGTCGAAGGCGGCGTCGTCGAGCGGCCGGCCGCCGTTCAGCGTCGTCATCTCGTGCGCGGCGTTGGCGTATTGCTGGGTCGTCGCCCAGATCATGTAGAACAGCACCTTCGGCTCGATCGGCTTCAGCCGGCCGGCCGCGATCCACCGCCTCACGGCACGTCTCGCGCGCGGCGACCCACTCGGTCAGCGTGGTGTCGAGAAAATCCTGGATGATCGGCGCGCCGCGCATGATCTCGGCCGACCAGATGCGCGAGGCGAGCGGCATGGCGCGGGCGAGGTCCATCTTGGCGCCGATGTAGGCGGAGAGCGCTTCGCGCGGATCGTCGCTCGCGTCGAACGAGGCTGCGGCCGCGAGCCAGGCGGTCAGCACCCGCTCGACCACGGCGCGATAGAGCGCCTCCTTGGTGGCGAAGTAATAGTGCAGATTGGCCTTCGGAACGCCGGCGCGCCGCGCGATCGCCGCGGTGGTGGCGCCGGCGAAGCCCTGCTCGGCGAAAATCTCCTCCGCCGCCTCGAGCAGCGTGCGCTCGTTTTCCTTGCGGTTGGCCGGTCGCGCCCTGCGCGCCGGCGCTGGTCCGTCGCTTACGGTTTCCGAGTGGAGCTGCCCCGCCTTCGCGGCTGCGAAAAAGATGATCCATGGGCGCCGTTTTGCTGAGCGTTTCGCCTAAGGTTACGTCATTTGACCATTTGGTCAAACTTATACTAAGCGTTTGTCAAATCCGAGTGGAGTCCCCGAATGTCCGATCTGTCCAATGTCCGCGTCAATGGCGCCCGTCTTTGGGACTCGCTGATGGAGATGGGAAAGATCGGCGGAACGCCGAAAGGCGGCTGCAAGCGACTGACGCTCACCGACGTCGACAAGCAGGGCCGCGAGCTGTTCAGACGGTGGTGCGAGGCGGCCGGCTGCACGGTCACGATCGACGAGATGGGCAACATGTTCGGGCGCCGGCCCGGCGAGGACGATGAGCCTGCCGCCGGTCATCCTCGGCAGCCACCTCGACACCCAGCCGACAGGCGGCAAGTTCGACGGCGTGCTCGGCGTGCTCGGCGCGCTCGAGGTCGTGCGGTCGCTGAACGACCTCAAGATCAAGACCCGCCATCCGATCGAGGTCGCCAACTGGACCAACGAGGAGGGATCGCGTTTCGCTCCGGCCATGGTGTCGTCGGGCGTGTTCGCCGGCGTCTTCACCAAGGACTTCGCCTATTCGCGCGTCGATCAGGAGGGCAAGATCCTCGGCGAGGAGCTCGAGCGCATCGGCTTCAAGGGCGATGCGCCGGTCGGCGGACGACCGGTCCACGCCTATTTCGAGCTGCACATCGAGCAGGGCCCGATCCTGGAGGACGAGCGCTACGACGTCGGCGTCGTCACCCATGGGCAGGGCCAGCGCTGGTACGAGATTCGCTTGACCGGCTACGAGAGCCACGCCGGCTGCACGCCGATGCCGCGCCGCAAGGACGCGCTGCTCGGCGCCGCCCGGATCGTGGAGCTTGTCAACAAAATCGGCCTCTCGAAGGCCCCGCTGGGAGTGTCGACAGTCGGAATGCTCAATCCCTACCCGAACTCGCGCAACGTGATTCCCGGCGAGGCGTTCATGACCGCCGAGTTCCGCCATCCGATCGGCGAGACGCTGGACGCGATGGACGTCGAGTTCCGCAAAGGGGTCGAGGAGATCGCGAAGGCCGGCGGCCTGACCTATGACCTCAAGGAGGTGTTCTATTACGCGCCTGTCCCCTTCGACCCGGCCTGCGTCGAGGCGGTGCGGCGCGCCGCCGACCGCTTCGGCTACAGCCATCGCGACATCGTCGCCGGGGCCGGTCACGACGCCTGCTACATGGCGCGGATCACCCCGACTTCGATGGTCTTCACCCCCTGCGTCGATGGCGTCAGCCACAACGAGCTCGAGGACATCAAGCCGGACTGGGCGACGTACGGCGCGAACGTGCTGATGCACGCGGCGCTGGAAAAGGCCGAGATCGTCGCCTGAGTTTCAATCGACGCGCGAAGCGCGAATGCCGAACCCAAAGAGGAGCCCATGTCGATCGTCATCAAGGGCGGAACGGTGGTCAACGCCGACCGCAGCTACCAAGGCCGACGTCAAGGTCGAAGGCGAGACCATCGTCGAGATCGGCGACAATCTTTCCGGCGACAGCACGCTCGACGCCGGCGAGTGCTATATCCTTCCCGGCGGGATCGACCCGCACACCCATCTCGACATGCCCTTCATGGGCTCGAACTCCGCCGACAACTTCGAGAGCGGCTCCAAGGCCGGCGTGTCCGGCGGCACGACGATGGTGGTCGACTTCTGCATACCCAACCGCAACCAGCCGCTGATGGAGGCTCTTGCCGACTGGAACGAGCGCTCGAAGACCGCCGTCGCCGACTATTCCTACCATATGGCCATCACCTACTGGAACGATCAGGTTCGCGAGGACATGGCCAAGGTGGTCAAGGCGGGCGTGACCACCTTCAAGCATTTCATGGCCTACAAGGGCTCGCTGATGGTCAACGACGAGGAGATGTTCGCCTCGTTCTCGCGCTGCGCCGAGCTCGGCGCGATGCCGCTCGTCCACGCCGAGAACGGCGACCTCGTCGCCGCCTTGCAGCGCTACTACCTCTCGAAGGGCGTCACCGGCCCGGAGGGTCACGCCCTGTCGCGTCCGCCCGACGTCGAGGGCGAGGCGACCAACCGCGCGATCATGCTCGCCGACCAGGCGGGCGTGCCGATCTATATCGTGCACACCTCCTGCATTCCAGCGCATGAGGCGATCGCGCGCGCCCGCGCGCTCGGAAAGCGCGTGTACGGCGAGCCGCTGATCCAGCATCTGGTGCTCGACGACAGCGAGTACCAGAACAAGGACTGGGCGCACGCGGCGCGCCGCGTCATGTCGCCGCCGTTCCGCGACAAGCTCAATCAGGACGATCTCTGGAATGGCCTGCGCGCAGGGTCGCTCCAGGTGGTCGCGACCGACCACTGCTCCTTCACCACCAAGCAGAAGGAGCTCGGCTTCGGAGACTTCACCAAGATCCCCAACGGAACCGGCGGTCTCGAGGACCGCATGCCCGTGTTATGGACTTACGGCGTCGAGACGGGCCGGCTGACCCCGAACGAATTCGTCGCGGTGACCTCGACCAACAGCGCCAAGATCCTCAACATGTATCCCCGCAAGGGCCTGATCGCCCCAGGCGCCGACGCCGACATCGCCGTCTGGGATCCGAAGGCGAACAAGACGATCTCGGCCAAGACCCAGCAATCGGTGATCGACTACAACGTGTTCGAGGGCATGAAGGTCAACGGGCTGCCCCGCTACACGCTTTCGCGCGGCGAGGTCGTGTTCCGCGACGGCCGGGTGCAGGCGGAGATCGGCCGCGGCCGGTTCATCGGGCGCCAGCCGTTCCCGGCTGACGCCCGCGCGCTGAAGCGCTACAAGGAGTTCACCGCTCCCCGCGCAGTGGCGCGGTAGGGCCGGCCGATGGAGACGGCGGCGATCCAGAAGCTGAGCGACGACGCCGGTGCGGCGTCGCAACCCGAGGCCGCGATCGAGATCAGCGACGTGTCGCTGCGCTTCGAAACGCGCGACGGGCCGGTGCAGGCGTTGAGCCACGTGAACCTGAAAGTGGCGCGCGGCGAGTTCGTCTCGTTCATCGGCCCCTCGGGCTGCGGCAAGACGACGCTGCTGCGCGCCGTCGCCGACCTCGAATTCGCCGACCGAGGGCGATATCCGGGTCGACGGCGTGAGCGCGGAAGAGGCGCGCCTCAAACGCCGCTATGGCTACGTGTTCCAGGCGCCCGCGCTCTACCCGTGGCGGACGGTGGCGCGCAACATCGCCCTCCCGCTGGAGATCATGGGGTATTCCAAGGCCGAGCGCGACGCCCGGGTCGAGAAGGGCATGAAACTCGTCAATCTCGAAGGCTTCGCCGAAAAGTACCCGTGGCAATTGTCGGGCGGCATGCAGCAGCGCGCCTCGATCGCGCGCGCCCTTTCGTTCGACCCCGACATTCTCCTGATGGACGAGCCGTTCGGGGCGCTCGACGAGATCGTGCGCGACATGCTGAACCAGCAGCTTCTGCAGCTGTGGGAGATGACCGGCAAGACGGTGCTGTTCGTCACCCATTCGATCCCGGAAGCGGTGTTCCTGTCGACCCACGTCGTCGTCATGTCGCCGCGCCCCGGGCGGATTACCGACATCATCGAATGCAACTTTCCCCGCGATCGGCAGCTGGAGATCCGCGAGACGCCCGGATTTCTGGCGATCGCCAATCGCGTCCGGCACGGACTGCGCGCGGGGCACTCCTATGACGGGTAGACGGTCCACCGCGCGTGCGTTCCTCTTTCGTTTGGGGGCCACGGTCACGCGCGTGGTCTCGAGTTCCGTTCTGCGCCTGCTGATGATCGCCGGCGCCGCTCCGGGCGCCTGGCGCTGGATTTTCAAAGCTCCGCCAACATCGCGCCCGCCTGTGTCGCGCGGGTCAACACCGCGGCGTTGAAGGCGATGAACCGGACGCAGGTGCAGGGACAGTTTCAGATTGTCGGGCCGCCGACCGTGTTCAACCCGAACCTCCTGCGCGTCGAGGTCAACGCCATCGCGGCGCGCACCGAGATCTACGCCGTCGACCTGACCATCGACGGCGCGTGCAACGTCCTTTCCGCGACCACGCGGATGGAATCGAACGAATGGCCCGACCGATGAGATCCGCCGTCCTGATCGCGGGGCGCTGCGTCACGCCCCCGCGTCCGGCGTCGAACGGGGCGCCATGAAATCCGTCCTCCCGACCGTGACCGTCGTCCTCGCCGTCCTTGCGATCTGGTACGCCTTCGCGGTCTGGATGAACGCGCCGCTGCAACGCGACGCCTACGCCAACGCGGACCGGACCGATTATTCCACGCAGGATCTGGTCGTCGCTTCGCTCAATATGGAGCGGCCGAAGCTGCCCGGGCCCGCACCAGGTCGCGAGCGAGATGTACACGCCTGATCTTCGCGACCCCGCCGACCTCGAAGCGCAGCCTCGTCTATCATGGACTGATCACGCTCGAGGAGACGCTGATCGGCTTCCTGGTCGGCGCCGCGCTCGGCATCGGCCTCGCGGTGGTGATCGTGTCGGTGCGCTGGCTCGATCGCTCGCTGACGCCGTGGCTGGTCGCCTCGCAAACGGTACCGATCATCGCGCTCGCGCCGATGATCGTGGTCATCCTCGAACCAGTTCAACATCACCGGCATCGCGCCGAAGGCGGCGATCGCGGCCTATCTGTCGTTCTTCCCGATCACCGTCGGCATGGTAAAGGGCTTCCGCTCGCCGGATCCGCTTGCAACTCGACCTGATGCGCACCTATTCGGCGTCGCAGACCCAGACGTTCGTGAAGCTGCGCGCGCCCGCGAGCGCGCCGTTCTTCTTCGCCAGCATGAAGATCGGCGCGGCGGCGGCGCTGGTCGGCGCGATCGTCGCCGAAGTCACCAAGAGCGAGGACGGCGGCCTCGGCGCCCGGCTGCTGGCCGGCTCCTACTATGGCCAGACGGTGCAGATCTGGGCCGCCCTGTTCGCCGCGGCGGCGCTGTCGGCGGCGCTGGTCGGCGATCATCGGCCTTGTCGGGCGCCTCGCCGAGCATCGCATGGGATTCGTGCGATGATCGATCGCCCGGTGATCGATCGGCGTCTCGCCGACCTCGTGCCGCCGTTCCTGTTTGGCCTCGTGGTGCTGGCGCTGTGGGAGCTCGTCGGTGCGCGCCGCGCATGTCCCGACCATCATCCTGCCGACGCCCGTCGGCGATCGCGCTCCGATTCTTCACCTCGATCCCGACGCTGGCGGCCGACTTCTGGCAGACGATCAAGGGCTTGCTGGCGGGCTACGTCATCGGCTCGGGCTCCGGCCTCATCGTCGCCATCCTCGTCGACCGCTCGCTGTTCCTGCAGCGCGGCCTGCTGCCGCTCGGCAACCTGGTCTCGGCGCTGCCGATCGTCGGCATCGCCCCGATCATGGTGATGTGGTTCGGCTTCGACTGGCCGTCGAAGGCGGCCGTCGTCGTGGTCATGACCTTCTTCCCGATGCTGGTGAATGCGGTCGCCGGGCTCGAGAGCGCGAGCGCGATGGAAAAGGACCTGATGAAGACCTATGCGGCGAGCTACTGGCAGACGCTGTTCGCGCTGCGCCTGCCCGCGGCGCTGCCGTTCGTCTTCAACGCCCTCAAGATCAACACGACGCTCGCCATGATCGGCGCGATCGTCGCCGAGTTCTTCGGCACGCCGACCGTCGGCATGGGTTTTCGCATCTCGACCGAGGTCGGCCACCTCGGCATCGACATGGTCTGGGCGACGATTCTCGTCGCCGCCCTCGACCGGATCGGCTTTCTATGGACTCGTCGCCTGGCTCGAACGCCGGGCGACGTTCTGGCACGCCTCGTTCCGCGCCAGAGTGGCCTGAGCTTCGCACCGCGGGATGGTCATACGCGGCGACGGGGAATTGTGTTTCACACGGAGGTTGGATCAATGAAAAACGTGCTGACGGGGCTGATAGGCGTATCGGCGATGCTCGCGGCCGGCGTGGCGCATGCCGACGACAAGGTGACGCTGCAGCTCAAGTGGGTCACGCAGGCGCAATTCGCCGGTTATTACGTCGCCAAGGACAAGGGCTTCTACAAGAAGGAAGGCCTTGACGTGACGATCAAGCCGGGCGGCCCGGACGTCGCCCCCGAGCAGGTGCTGGCGGGCGGCGGCGCCGACGTCGTGGTCGATTGGATGCCGGCGGCGCTCGCCGCGCGCGAGAAGGGCGCGGCGATGGTCAACATCGCCCAGCCGTTCAAGCATTCCGGCCTCGAACTCACCTGCCGCGCCGACACCGGCATCAAGACCCCGGCCGACCTCAAGGACCGCACGCTCGGCGTCTGGTTCTACGGCAACGAATATCCGTTCCTGAACTGGATGAGCAAGCTCACCTCAAGACCGACGGCTCGCCCGGCGGCGTCAAGGTGGTCAAGCAGGGGTTCAACGTCGACCCGCTGATCCAGAAGCAGGCCGACTGCATCTCGACCATGACCTACAACGAGTACTGGCAGGTGATCGACGCCGGCTACAAGCCCTCGCAGCTCGTGGTGTTCAAGTACGAGGACCAGGGCGTCTCGACGCTCGAGGACGGCCTCTACGCGATGGAGGACAAGCTCAAGGACCCGGCGTTCGTCGACAAGATGGCGCGCTTCGTCAAGGCGTCGATGGAGGGATGGAAATACGCCCAGGCGCATCCCGAGGAGGCGGTGAAGATCGTGCTCGACAACGACGCGACCGGCGCCCAGACCGAGCACCACCAGTCGCAGATGCTGAGCGAGATCAACAAGCTCACCGCCGGCTCCGACGGCCGGCTCGACAAGGCCGACTACGACCGTACGGTGAAGACGCTGCTCACGGGCGGCTCGGACCCGGTCATATCCAAGGAGCCGGTCGGCGCCTACACGACCGTGATCACCGACAAGGCGCTGGGCAAGTAAGCGCGACGCCGATTCGCTCTCCCCGTTCGCGGGGAGAGCTCTTGGCCCGATCCCAAACAAAAGGCCCCGCCGCCGGACTGGCGCGGGGCCTTTCGCTTAAGCTTTATCGCAAGAATCAGCGTCTCGCCGGGTCCATTCCGGCGAAAAGCGAAATCGATCGCTTACGCGGCCTGGAGGTTTCCGGCCGAGCTCTTGCCGGACTTGTTGTCGCGGACGAGCTCGAACGAGACCTTCTGGCCTTCGTTCAGGGTCTGCATGCCAGCGCGCTCGACGGCGGAGATGTGCACGAACACATCCGGACCGCCGTTGTCAGGCTGAATGAAGCCGAAGCCCTTGGTGGCGTTGAACCATTTGACTGTACCAACCGTCATGACGATTTCCTTTCAATCGTATGCAAGTACTCGCGCGTGAACAAGCTGTTCACGGCGAAAGTGTCGAAATTGAAGGGAAGTGTCGTCGCTGCGCCGAGGCGCAAAAGAGAGAACTTGGCCGTCCAAAATCACCTGCTCTTTAGCCGTAGATTATGGTCATTGCAAGGCTCGGCTCGACGATTTTTGCAAACGCCTCTCGAGCGCGCCGCGAAGGCGTGATCGACGCGCGAGCGTCAGGCGGACGCGCGGCTCACGCCACCCGCCCCTCCCGGAACGCCGCGACGGTCTGCATCACTCCGCGCAGCTCGGCGAGGCCCTTCAGGCGGCCGATATACGAGTAGCCCGGATTGGAGCGCTTGAGTCGGTCGTCGCCGAGGAGATGCCCGTGGTCGGGACGCATGGGTATCTCGGCGTCCTCACGGCCTCCCTCGCGCCGGCGAGTCTCTTCCGTCATCAGCGCCCCCACCAGCGCGACGAGGTCGGTGTCGCCGCTGAGATGATCGGCCTCGAAGAACGAGCCGTCCGGCTCATGGGCAACGTTGCGCAGATGGGCGAAATGGACCCGGGGCCCGAATTCGCGCGCCATCGCCACAAGGTCGTTTGACGGGTTCGAGCCGAACGAGCCGGCGCACAGCGTCACTCCGCAGGCGGGTGAGGGCACGGCGTCGAAGAGCTTGCGCACATCCTCCGCGGTCGAGAGCACGCGCGGCAGGCCGAAGATCGGAAAGGCCGGATCGTCCGGATGGATCGCGAGTCGGGCTCCCTCCTCCTCCGCGACCTCGGCGATCTCGCGCACGAAGGCGATGAGATGGGCGCGCATGTCCTCGACCCCGACGTTCCGATAGCGCGCGAGCGCGTCGCGAAAGCCGGCGCGGTCGTAAGCGAAGTCGCGAGCCGGCAGCCAGTCGATCAGCGCACGCTCAAGCGAAGCCTTCGCCTCCGGCGTCATCGCCTCGAAACGCGCCTTGGCCGCCGCGGTTTTTTGGGCCGAATAATCGGCCTCGGCGCCGTCGCGCTCAAGGATGAAGAGGTCGTAGGCGGCGAAATCGACCGCATCGAAACGCAGCGCCGTCCCGCCGTTGGGCAAGCGCCAATCGATGGCGGTGCGAGTCCAGTCGGTGATCGCCATGAAATTGTAGCAGAAGACTCTTACGCCCGCGCGGGCGGCGTTGCGCAGCGACTGCTTGTAGTTGTCGATCTTCGAGCGAAAATCGCCGTCGCGGGTCTTGATCGCTTCGCCCACGCCGATGCTCTCGACCACCGTCCACTTCAGCCCGGCGCGTTCGATCTCGGCCCGCCGCGCCGCGATCTCGTCCTCGGGCCAAACCTCGCCCTGATTGCGGTGATGGAGCGCCGTGACGACGCCGACCGCGCCGGCTTGCGCGACGTTCTCGAGACTGACCGGATCGTCCGGCCCGAACCAGCGCCAGGTTTGCAGCATGGGAAGGCTCCTCGCCGCTAACCTATGATCAGAGCCGCGCCCTCGGCAATCCCACGCTTGGAGACGCGGTCGATAGCCCACCCGCGCCGGCCGCGATCAGCGGTCGCCGCTACAGGCGTCCGCGCTGCTAGACCTTGCGCCCGATCGCGAGAAACTTCTCGGCCCGCGCCTCGCGGATCTGGTCGGGGCTCATGTTCTGCATCGCCTTCAGCGCGTCGCCGATCGCCCGGCCGGTCGCGGCGATGGTCGCCTCCGGGTCGCGGTGCGCCCCTCCGAGGGGTTCCGAGACGATGGCGTCGACGATGCCGAACTTCAGCAGGTCCTGCGCGGTGATCTTCATGCCCGTCGCCGCCTCCTGCGCCTTGGACGAATCCCGCCAGAGGATCGAGGCGGCAGCCTCGGGCGAGGCGACCGTATAGATCGCGTGCTCGAGCATCAGCACCTTGTTGGCGGTGGCGATGGCGATGGCGCCGCCCGAGCCGCCCTCGCCGATGATGGCGGCGACGTTGGGAACCCCGAGCGCCAGGCAGGCGTCGGTCGAGCGGGCGATCGCCTCGGCCTGGCCGCGTTCCTCGGCGTCGACGCCGGGAAAGGCGCCGGCGGTGTCGACCAGCGCGATCACCGGGAGTTCGAAGCGGTCGGCGAGTTCCATCAGCCGCACCGCCTTGCGGTAGCCTTCCGGGCGCGCCATGCCGAAATTATGCCGGAGGCGGCTCTCGGTGTCGTAGCCCTTCTCCTGGCCGATCACGACGACGGAGGCGCCGTCGAAGCGGCCGAGGCCGCCGACGATGGCCTCGTCCTCGCCGAAATAGCGGTCGCCGGCGAGCGGCGTGAAATCGGCGATCAGCCCCTTGAGGTAGTCGGCGCAGCGTGGCCGTCCCTGCACCCGGGCGACCTGGGTCTTCTGCCAGGGCGTGAGCCCCGCGTAGAGGTCCGCCAGCGCCTTCTCGGACTTCGCCTCGAGCTTCGCGATCTCCTCGGCCAGCGCCGGAGATTCGCCTTTGTCGACGACCGCGCGCAGTTCGTCGATGCGGGCGTCAATGTCGGCGACCGGCTGTTCGAAACTGAGATACGTGCGCATGCCAACCTTGACCAGCCGCCGCCCCGGCCCAAGCGGCGCGGGAAACTGGCCGCGACGACGCGGGAAGTCAAGGCGGCGGGCGCTGTGGCGCGCGATCGCCCACCGCGCAGCGGGTCTTGCATCCGTCCCCATGTTGCGGCAGAAGAGGGCCTTCGTAGGAGTGTAGCTCAATTGGTAGAGCACCGGTCTCCAAAACCGGGGGTTGGGGGTTCGAGTCCCTCCTCTCCTGCCAGTGCGTAAAATGGCCTTAAGCGGGCGTAGTTCAATGGTAGAACGGAAGCTTCCCAAGCTTCATACGAGGGTTCGATTCCCTTCGCCCGCTCCAGTTTTTTGGCGTAACGCGCTGTTTTGAAACGGGGACCGCCCGGTGGGCGTCCTGCTTGGCGCTCCATTCCGGCATGCAGCGAGCCCCTCTTTCAGCCGGACGGCGGCGGCTTGGTCTCAATCATCTCCCGGATTTTCGAAGCCAGAATCTCCATTGTGACGGGCTTTGGGACGATCGCCATTCCCGGGGCCAGGAACGATTTGCTGGCCGCGCTCTCCGCGTAGCCGGTCATGAACAGAACCTTCAAAGCCGGCCGCTTCTCGCGGGCGGCGTCCGCCAGTTGCCGGCCGTTCAAGCCGGGCAGTCCGATGTCGGTCACGAGGAGGTCGATCCGCTGAGGCGAGAGCAGGATGCGAAGCGCGCTCGGTCCATCCGCCGCCTCGAGCGTCTGGTAGCCGAGATCGGTGAGCACGTCGACGATGAGAAGTCGAACCACGGGATCGTCTTCTACCGCGAGCACGATCTCGTTTCCGCCTCGGACGTCATGGCCGGACATCGTGTCGCGGGCGCGTCTTCGGCCTGGCCGCCATAGCGCGGCAGCAGCAACTGGATCGCCGCGCCGTTGCCGACCTCGCTTTCGATGCGGACCGAGCCGTCGGACTGGCGCACAAATCCGTAGATCATCGACAGTCCGAGTCCCGTGCCCTGACCGATCGGCTTGGTCGTGTAGAACGGATCGAATGCCCGCGCCTTCACCTCCGGCGGCATCCCGACGCCGCTGTCGATGACGCGCAGCGAAACGTATTGACCGGCCGGCAGTTGCCACAGGGAACTCTGACTGAGATCGAGGGTGACGTTGGATGTTTCGATCGTCAGCGTCCCGCCGTCGGGCATGGCGTCTCGCGCGTTGATGCAGAGGTTCAGCAGCGCGTTCTCGAGTTGATGGCCGTCGCACCGAACGAGCCACAGGTCGCGCCCCTCCGCGACGGTCATGGCGATCCCCTCGCCGATCGAGCGCCGCAGCAACTCGCTCGACCGAAGCGATCAGCTCGTTCATGTCGACCGGCCGCGGGTCGACCGGCTGACGGCGCGAGAAGGCGAGCAGGCGGTGGGTCAGCGCCGCGGCCCGCTCCGCGGAGGCGATGGCGCCGTCGAGAAAGCGCCCCACCTCGACAATGCGTCCCGACTCGATCCGCCGCCGGATCAGGTCCAGCGCGCCGATGATGCCTTGGAGAAGGTTGTTGAAGTCGTGCGCGATGCCCCCGGTCAGTTGTCCGATCGCCTCCATCTTGGCGCTTTGCCGTAGCGCCTCTTCGGCCTGGATGAGCTGCGCGGTCCTTTCGCCCACCCGCTGTTCGAGAGTCGCGTTCGCTTCGGCCAACGCTTCCGCCGCGAGCCGCCGCGCCTCCTCTGCTGCGTGGCGCTCGTTCATGTCCCTGAGAATGGCCGTGACATACCACCGCTTGTCGCTCTGCCAACGCGACAGCGACAGTTCGAGACGACTGGGAGACCCGTCCTTGCGCCTGCCGATCAGGGGAACCGGCTGGCGCACCGGCTGATCGTTCATGATCGCCAGGCGCGTATTCTTCCATTCTTCGCCGTGAGAAAAAAGAATGTCGATGTTCTGTCCGGCCAGTTCGCCGGGACCATATCCGAATTGCCGGCGCGCGGCGGGGTTGGCGAGTTGAATGATTCCGCTTCGAGTTCGAACGTCAGGATCACGTCCGCGGCGCTGTCCACCACGGCGTCGTAACGGGCGTTCTGCCGCTCCCGCAGAACACGCTCTCGGTCGGCGGCGGTCGTCACGTCGCAGACCTGGATGAGACAGCGCCTCGGATCGCGAGTCCAGGGCGCTGACGGTCACGTCATGAACCAGAGTTCGACCGGCGCGAGTCCTGAGCGGGAACAACCGCGGATGAAGCGAATGCGTCAGAAGGCTCGACGCGCCCGAGTCCAACTGCCGCGGCGACCGCTGCTCGCAGTCTTTCCGCTTCTTCCCCCGGAAAAAGGTCGTTAAGTTTGCGACCCGACTGCGGCGGCCGAGCTGATCCCGCACATTGCGGCGAACGCCGCGTTCCATTGTCGGACATGCTGTTCGCGATCGAGAATAATCAGCCCTGTGTCGATCGCATCAAAGATCGCTTGCGGGATGTCGCAACCCGCCTCAGGCATCCGTGTCATGGCCAGCATGACCCGTCGCCCGATCGATGTATTCGGCGAGCAGCTGCCTGAGGGCGGTCAACGCGGGGAGGTCCATAAACAGGGCGATATAGCCCTGAATGTTCCGCTCGTGAACCGCAAAATTGATGTATATGAAAAGGACAGCCTCTCCCGCCTCCGGAGGCGGCGGCAGCGAGAACAGTTCCTCGCTGTCGCCATAAAGAATTTCCGGTAGCGATATCTTCAAGGTCCGGCGGAGTTCATTTGCGATCGTCGCCAGACAGCCGTTGAGAATAATATTTCCGGTTTCGGCCAGCGCCTCCTGCTCGAGATCGACGATGTCCTCAAGCGGCAGGTCGCCGCTCGTGACCGCCCGGACCAGTTCAAGGCTCTTCGTTTCCGGGAAAATAAGGAGAACGCGACCGGTGATGTCTCCCTCAAAAACCTGATGCACGGCGACCAGCTTGTTGAGGTCGCCGCCGTGCAAAATCTCAACCGCGTGCAGCCGGTCGACGAGTCTCACGCTCGGCACTGAGAGCAGGATCTGCCGCCCCACCATCTGACGCAGGCTGACCGCCGCACGACTGACGCCGAGGTTGACCAGTTCGGTCAGCGCGTCCAGTTCCAGTTCGGTGAGCGGGCCGTCCTCTTTTGTCAATCACGCCCCCTCGACCTGCTGTTCCGCCCGCGAGAGAAAATCCTGCAAGGCCTGGTCGGTAATCGGCTTCGGCAGAAATCCCGCGCCGATGGCGCGCGCGCGATCCATGATCTCTTGCTGAAAATTGGCGGAAATGATCGCCAGAGGCATGCGCGGGCGCAGCGCGCTCACCTTCTCGGCCAGCGCCAGCCCGTCCGTTCCCGGCATGTTGAAGTCGACGAGCGCGATATCGGGCGCCGCGATTTTCAGCTGCTCGAGGGCCTCTTCGGCGCTCGAAGCCTCGACGCGACTCCAACCGGGACGAACGCCATTCAAGGCCTTGGCCATAGACATCCGCGCAAACTTGCTGTCATCAACCAAGAGAACTTTCATAAATCTGTCTCCCCAAAAACCCCCCAACAAAACTTAACGATGAACGGGACGAAAAGTTCCCGGCTGCAATCGACCACGACCAGTGTCGAAAGCCGGTATCTTCGTCGAAGTCGCCTAGCCAAGCAACTCCTGGAGATCAAGAACGAGCAGGACCTGCCCGTCGTCGGTGAGGGTGGCGCCGGCGATTCCCGGCGCGCCCGACAGAAGGCCGTCGATCGGCCTCAGGATGACGTCGATGCGATCGCGGAGTTGATCGACCTCCAGAGCGCCGACCTGGCCCGCGACCGAAACGACAACGGCGAGGACGTCGGAATTGCGGTCGCGCTTGCGCGGAGTTCCCAGCACCTCGGCCAGATCGATCAGGGGGATCGTGCGGTCGCGCAACACAAACGTCTCGACCGATCCGATGGTCAGGATGCGGGACCGCGGAACGCGGAGCGACTCGACGATGGCGTCGAGCGGAATCCCGAAGGTCTGACCACACGTCGCGACGGTCATCACCCGCGTCACCATCACGCTGAAAGGCAAGGTCAGGCGGAAGGTTGTGCCCTGCCCGAGCGCGCTCTCCACGCCGACCCGACCGCCGATCCGCTCTACGGCCGATCGAACCGCATCCATTCCAACGCCGCGTCCGGACAGGTCCGTCACGGCCTCCTTGGTCGAGAAGCCCGGCACGAAGATCAGGTCGAGCAGATCCTGCTCGCTGGCCGCGGCTAGCGCCGCGCTGTCGAGAAGGTTGCGTTCGCGCGCGGTCTCGCGCACCCGCGCAGTGTCGATCCCGCGTCCGTCGTCCCCGACTTCGATGACGACATTTTCACCGTGCCGGCGGGCGCGCAGCGCAATCGTCGCAATCACCGGCTTTCCGGTCGCCCGCCGCTCCGGCTCGGTCTCGACGCCATGATCCATCGCGTTGCGCACGATATGGAGCAAGGGCTCGAACAGCATGTCCGCGATCGTCCTGTCCGTCTCGGTGTCTTCGCCCTCGATCACCAGGACAGTCGGCTTTGACAGCTCGATCGCCAGTTCGCGGACGATCCGCTGGAACCTCTGAAAGACCACTCGAAGCGGAACTACGCGGAGGTTCAAGACCGTCTCTTGCAGCCGCGCCAAGAGTCGATCCAGTCTCGCCCTTTCCCCCTGCAACGGGCGGGCAAGCGGGTTGCCGCTCTCCTCCGCCGACTTCGCGATCCGCGCGACGGCGTTCTTGGCCACGATCAATTCGGCCGTTAGCGCGACCAGCGTATCGACGCGCTCGGAATTGACACGCAGGTGACGCGCGCCACGGTCAGGCCGGACCTCCGGAGCCGCCGCTTTGGCGACGTTCGCCGTCAATCGGGTGATCGCCTCCGCCAAGGGCGTGGCGTCGTCGTTGGTCAGGAAAGCCGCGACGGCGCGCTCGACGTCCTCGAGGTCGTCTTCCCGCGACAGGTGGCGCAAAATGTTCGCGACCGTCCGTCCAGCAGCGACGACGCGTCCGCGCCTTCCGGCAGGATGCCTCTCTTCGATCAGCAGGAGCTGTTCGTCGAGCACGCGACGGACCGGCGTCGGAAGACCGGCGCTGACTGGCTCCGGCGCGACCTTGCGCGGCGCGTCGGCCGGCGCGGATCGCTGATCGTGCTGAAAGTGGGCGATGGCCGCGTCTGCGGCGCGATCCGCCGCGTTGGGCAACTCGCCCGTCGCCTGAATTTCATCGAGCCACCGGACAACCTGGTCGATCATGTTCAGGCAATCGCCGACAAGAGTTCGAGGCGATGAAACCGTCGCCCCGGCGACCGACCGAAAGGGCTTCTTCCGCGACATGCAGCGCCCGAGCCATCGCCGAAAAATCCACGATTCCGGCGCCGCCTTTCAGAGTGTGAAACGCGCGGAAAGCCGCATCGAGACGATCCTTCTCCTCGGGGGCCTGTTCGAGCGCGAGCAGTTCCCGGGTCGCCTCGTCGACGAGCTCGCGCGACTCCAACAGAAACTGTTCGAGGAACTCGTTCATGGGAGGCCCGCCGCGGGAATTCCGCACAGCATCGCAACGTATTGGATCAGCGCGTCCTCGGCGATCGGCTTGACGAGATAGAAGTTCGCTCCAGCCTTTCGCGCTGCGAACCGGTCTTGGGCCCCCGACTCGGTGCTGATGACAAGAGCGGGAATGCCGCCGGCCGGGAGCGGTTGTCCGCGCAGCGTCGCAAGGAAGGTGAGGCCGTCCATCTGGGGCATGTTCACGTCGACGATAGCCAGGTCGGGGGGTTGCTCAAGGACGCGTTCAAGCGCCTCCAGACCGTTCAACGCCTCCTCGACGGCATAGCCCGAGGACTCGAGGATCTTGCGATAGTAGAGTCGCACCAGACTCGCGTCGTCTACGACCAGCACCCGCGGCTTGTGCTCAACCATCGGCTTGCCTCATCGGCTTGCGGTAAACGACGGCGTCGGGATAGCGGCGAACCTCAAAAAGGGGAGAAATGCGGCTCATGGATTCGCTATGCCCCAGGCATACGAAACCTCCGGGGGCCAGGCTTTCATAGAGGTTCTCCGCGGCAACCCTACGGGACGCGTCGTCGAAATAGATCAACAGGTTTCGGCAGAATATAACATCAAATAGTCCGTGGGTGCGTGTCTCATTCCTGTTCACGATATTGACAGCCGAGAAATGGACGGACTCCCGCAACTCGTCGATAATTTGCCAACGCTCGTCCCCGCGTGACAAGAAATACCGGTCGATCAACTGCGGCGTCAGACGCATCAGGGCGCGTTTGCCGAAAAGGCCTTCCCGAGCGGAAGCCAGCACGTTGGTGTCGATGTCGGATCCGACGATCTCGATGTCGTGAGCATCCACCTCCGGCCAATTCTCGAGCAGCCATATCGCTATCGAGTACGGTTCCTCGCCTGTCGCGCAGGGCATGGACCAGAGGCGGATCGGCTCCTGGGTCGCTTTGACCGTCAGGCGCTCGCGCAGCAAGTCCGCAGTCAGGCATCGAAGCTGATAGTCTTCGCGATAAAAGTAGGTTTCATTGACGGTGAAGGCATTGACGAAATGCTGGACTTCGTCATCGAGATTACCGCGCAGGCGTGAGAAATAATCCGGGAACGACGTCGTGCCCGTCGCCGCCATACGGTCGGCGACCCGGCGGCTGACGAAATATCTACGCGCTTCAGTGAAGCTCATTCCGGTGCGCCGATACAGATAGTCGCAAAGCCGACGGTACTCTTCTTCGGCGATCGGCGGATCTTCAGTCACGAATTGCCCGAGCAGGCGATGCGGTCGGCGGCCGCCTTCACGGCGAAGGTCAGGAACGGGTCGTCGGGAAATCTTGCAGAGCAGCGCGCGAGATGCGGAAGCGCCGTAGCGTCGCCGATTTCCGCCAGCACCTCGATGGCCGCTGAGCAGACGTTGGCCTCCTTTTCCGTTTCGATCAGGGAAAGGAGAAGTCTCTGCGCGTGGATCGAATCGAGCCCTCTCGCAAGCTCGCAACTCAGCAATCGGACGTCGCTGTCAGGGTCCGTGAAAAGCTCCACAAGGCGCGTTTCCACCGATTTCGGAATGCCGCGAAGCACGTCTATCGCGGACGTCCGCAGCGCCGCGTCGTCAGACCGAAGATAGGGCAAGACCACGTCGACGCATTCGGGGGAGCCGATGCGCAACAGGGCGGTAAAGATCGCCTCGCGCACGCGGATATTCGTTTCGCGGCCCAACGCCTCGGCCAAAGCCGGCACGGACTTCGGATCCTCTTCCGCTGCGCGCGCGGCCTGCCAGCGCGCGTCGGCTGACGGACTGCGAAGATCGATCGCCATGGGCTCGCCGACGGCAAGCCGCTTATCTGGCGGTTTTCGGACGAGCGGCATGACCCACCACCTGTTGCAATTTGTCCGCGATCCTGTGAAGCGGAAGAATCCAGGTCGCGCCGCCGGCTTTGACCAGTGCTCCCGGCATCCCCCAAACCACTGCGGACTCCTCCGACTCTGCGATCGTACGCCCTCCCAACGCGCGAAGGCTCGCCATGGCGCCAGCCCCATCGTTGCCCATTCCCGTCATCAGGACGCCGACAATCTGGCTCGGCGCAAAGCGCGCCATCGCGCTTCGAACCAGACGGTCGGCGCTCGGTCGCCACGGGTAGTCCATGGCCGGCTCCGGAGACACGATTGCGCTTTTGCCCCGGCGCAAAATGATGACATCGGCGTCCCCCCGCCCGATATACGCACGCCCCGCGGAGAGCGCGACGGGCTGATCAACCTCCGTCACGGTGAGCGCGCACAGTCGATCGAGCCGTCGCGCCAGCGGTCCAGTGAAGCTTGCCGGCATGTGCTGGGCGATCACGATCGGCCATGGGAACGAAGCCGGAAGCGGCGAGAGCAGCGCTTCCAGCGCGGGAGGCCCTCCCGTCGAGGTTCCCACAACGACGACGCCGGGTCCCGAAGCCTGACGCGGCGCGTCTGGGTGATCGCTCGCCTTCTGCGTGTGTTGAGAGGCCGCTGCGCCGATGCGATGCAGCACGCGCTCCCGAAGTCGCAGGCTCGCCCGCAACTTGGCGTTTGCGGCGTTGCGAACCTTCTCGACGAGTTCAGGGCCGAAATCGTCCATGTGAAGGGAAACGGCCCCCCCGGGCTTCGCGATGAAGTCCACCGCGCCCAATCGAAGCGCTTCCAGAGTGGTCTCCGCGCCTTCGCTCGAGAACGAAGACACCATGAGCACCGGACAGGGCCTTTCGACCATGATGCGGTCGAGGCAGTCGAGTCCGTCCATTTCGGGCATGTTGATGTCGAGAGTCACCACGTCGGGCATGAAGTCGCTGAGCTGGGACAGCGCCTCTCGCCCGTTGCGGGCGAAGGCCACCTCCATGTCCGGCTCACGAGCCAGCACGCGCACGAACAGTTTGCGGGCCAACGCCGAGTCGTCAACCACAAGCACCTTGATCACTTCGCGGCCTTCGCCTTCTCCTCGAAGGCGTCGAGAAGCCCGTGCTCGGCGCGAGTCAGGAGTTCGACCGGGTTCAGGAGAAGCACGATCCGACCCTGCTCGGGCAGATTGATCACGCCTTGCAGAGAGCGCGTGATGTGGTCGCTCAGGATCGGCGGCCGCTCGATGGCGTCAGTGGGGTGGCGCCGAACCTCCGACACGCTGTCGACGATCAGACCCGCGCGGTGTCTGTCCGTTCGAACGACGATCAATCGCCGCGCTGCGCCGGAGTGATGCGGCATGTCGAATCGCCGGCGCTGGTCGAGGACGGGCAAAACTTCGCCGCGCAGGTTGATGACGCCCTCCAGGAAGTCTGGCGCCTTGGGAACGCGGGTGATCTGGTCGGGCACGCGCGTGACTTCGTCCACGGCCTCGATCGGCAGCCCGAACTCGTCCTGACCCAATCGAAAGATCAGGAACTGGCTTTCGAGGATCGGAGACACAACCGGCCGCGGGGGCGACGCGCCCTCGACCGAAGCCAAACGTCGCATCACATCCTCCCGAAAGAGTTGGGCCGGAGCGAGAATCGAGATCAGGCGGCGCCCCTCGTCGCCTCTGTAGATCGCCCTCAGCCGTGCTTCGCCCGCCATTCGGGCCGCCAGCATGGCCGGGACCGCGTCAGTCAGTCGGCTTTCTGCGGAGACGATTGCACGGGCGCGATCGACCACCAGACCGACCAGGAGCCCCCGCACGGCGGTGACCACCACCTTCTCGCGACCCTCGGGCAAGGCAGTCGGCTCGAACCCGAGCAGCCCCCGCAAGGAAAGCAAGGGCAAGAGTTGCTCGCGGTAGGGCATGATCCCAATGACCAGCGCCTCGGTCCGCGGCGTCCGGGTCACAGTCTGGGGCGCGGCCACGATTTCGAGGACGGCCGACAAGGGCAAGGCGTATTCCTGGCTGGCGGCTTCGAAAGTGACCAGCGCCTCCGATTCTGCCTTTGCGGGCGCCGCGCGCCGCGGTTCCGTCGTCGCGGCAGGCCGCAACAGGGCCTGGCGCTGGCCCTCGCCGCGCTGGGCAAAGGCGCGATCGAGAAGCGCGCGCACATCGAGGATCTTGGCCGGACCGCGCCCAACAATCGGGAAGGCCCCAAGAACCTTCTCGCCGGCGTCTGCGGCGAGTTCGGCCTGGCGCGTCTCGATCCGCTTCGCGGTCACGGTCACCAGCGTCTCCACCGAATCGACCGCTAGCGCGGCGGGAGACGCGCCGCCAAGGACGATCGAACGCGGTCCCTCGCCGTCTGCCTCCTTCATCCCCAGAAGGCTTCGCACGCTGACGAGGGGCAGAATGCCTCCGCGCAGATTGGCGAGCCCGATCAGCGCCGAGGGCGCCTGCGGCATCCGCGCGACCGGCGGCGTTCGAATGACTTCCGCGACGTCTTCGGCAGGCAGCGCATAAAGGCGATCGCTCATGAGGAACGTCAGGAATTGACGATCGCCATCTCCACGCGAGGGCGCCGCCTCAGCCATTCTGTTTTCTCAAGGCCTCGGCCAGCGCGGCGATCTCCTCGATCGCGGCTGCGAGATCTTCCGCCCCCTGCGCTTGCTCAGCGGACGCCATGGCGGCCTGACGGGAAGCGACGCCCGCCTGTTCGGCCGCCGCCGCGATCTGCCGGGCAGCCGACGCGGTCTCCGATGCGCGCGCCAAGATGGAGTCCGCGCTGCGAAGAATGACCTCGTTGGCCGACCGTAAGGCCACGGTTTCGCTGTCGATTGTGTCCAACGCCGAGAGGATGGCGTGGTTGTTCTGGATCTCGAGTTCGCCGGTCAGAATGCTCTGTTCCAGATCGCGCTTCAAAGCGGCGACCTCGTCCAAAATCCCCCGCACCGATTCCTTTGCCCGATCGATGTTGTCGGAAGACTCCCGGGCGAGGGAGCGGATGTCCGCAGCAACCGTCGCAAATCCGCGACCCTCGTCGCCCGCCCTCGCCGCCTCGACCGATCCGCTGACCGCCAGCATGCTGGTCTGGACCGCAATCAGCGCAATGGCGTCGACAATCTTCTCAATCCGCCGGCCAATCCCCTCGAGCTTGTCGATCGTGGATGCGTTGGTCCGCGTTTTCTTCAGCGTTTCGACCGCGCCGTTCATCAGGTTCTCGACCGCCGCCCGGCCCTCGGCGAGCGCCGCCGCAATCTTCCCGATCCGGTCGCCGGCTTCGCTCGCCACGTTTTGCGCGTGCTGCGCGCCCTTCTCGATCTCACCGAGCGCTGCGGAGGCCTGATGGGTTGCGGAAGCCTGCTGATTCGCACCCCTGTTGATCTGCTCCACGGCGGCCATGATCTCGCCCGCCGCGCTCGTCATTTCCTGGATTGTCGCGGAGAGCTCTTCCGACGCCGCGCTGATCTCTTCCGCCGCACTCTGATTCGCGGCGCCTTTGCGCAACCGCGCCGCGAGCTTCGCCAAATTCTGCGCCGCCGCCTGGCCCTGGTCCAGCGACTTTGCCTGCTGCTGCACGGCGGTTCGGGCCTGGTCGGCGGCGGCCGACTGCCTTTCCGCAGCCGAGGCGACCTGCTCGGCGCCCAGCCGCGCCTCGCCCGCGGCGCGTTCGGCGTCGAGCGCAGCCGCAAGCACGCCCTCGCTCCCCTCGGCGATCCGCTGCATGTCTGCGCGGCGAGCCTCCAGCGCCTCCACCACGACCGCCGCGGCCTGGGCCTCCGCGACCGAAGTTTTTGCCGTCTCCTTCACGCTCGAAGCCACGCCGCGCACATCGTTTTGAATATCGTCGGCGAGGCCTTTTACGCTCTGCGCGTTTCGCTCCGACGTCTCCGCCAGGGCCCGCACTTCGTCGGCCACAACGGCGAAGCCGCGGCCATGATCGCCGGCCCGCGCGGCTTCGATCGCCGCGTTGAGCGCCAAAAGATTTGTCTGGTCGGAAATTCGGCTGACCACCTGCGTGACCTCGCCGATGTCTCTTGCGCGCCGCTCGAGTTCCGAAATGATCTCGACGGATGCCTCCTGCCGTCGCGCATTGCGCTCGATGGCGCGCGCGGACATCGTGATCTGGGTGGCCGCTTCGGCGAGACGAGCCTGCGTCGCTTCGGTCCGGCGCCGCGACGACTCGGCTTCGGAACGCGCGGCGCGCAACGTGTCGAAGATCTGCTTGATCGCGACAAGTTGGGCCTGGGACGCGCTTGCGGCCTCCTCCGCCCCGCTTGCGATCTGGCCCATCGACCCGCCCAGTTCATTCGCCGCCGACGACGCCTGCGCCAGCCCGCTCGCCAATTCCTCCGTGGCCGCAGCGACCCGCTCCGACACGGATTCGACGCTGAACTCGATGGAGGGCTTTCGGCGCCGCGCGCTGTTCGGCTTGGCTGAGCGCGCGGCGACCTGTCGCGGCGCCGCGTCGCCAGTCTTTTCCCCTGATATCTGCGACGTTTTCACCAGCGCCATGGCAAACCCAAAGTGAGAGAACGTTGGACGGCGATCCAGAGAGGAAGCCGGAAAGACGATGGCCTCGGGCGCCGCGAGCGGCGCTGGCAAAATTCCAAAGGTCAGGCTTATGTCAGAATACCATTATTTTCCAAGGACGTCATGGCGGCGACACCCGCGGCCGGGCGTTCGCGCGGAAGCCGCCGCAACTGGTGTTCCTCAGGCGTGCGACGATTTTAAGGTCGGCGATCGAGGCCCAGGCGGAACACGCGATTGAACCCCGGAACCCAACGACTTCCGACCCGTTATGAGGAATGCTCCGCTCCGTCGCCTCCGCGCTTGTCTTCGGCCTTGCCGTCTCCCCCGCCCTCGCCGCATCGCCTCCTGCGGGCCCGGTCACGGCGGCGTCGATCGAGACGGCTCAGCCGCGCGACGCGGACGACGCCGACCCGTCTCTTATCGCAAGGGCCGAGGTTCTGCTCGACCGGCTTCATTTCTCGCCCGGCGGGATCGACGGGCTCGATGGCGACAACTTCCGCAATGCGTTGCGCGCCTTCGAGGAGGTCAACAGCCTTCCGACGACCGGCAAGCTGGACGGAGCGACCTGGGGCGCGCTGGCGCCCAAGGATGCCGGGCGGGTCCTGAAGACCTACAACATCAGCGGTTCCGACGTCGCCGGACCCTTCACCAAGGCGATCCCGGCGAGGCTGGAAGAACTGGCGAGGCTACCGGGCCTGTCCTACACAAGCCCACAGGCGGAACTCGCCGAGCGCTTCCATATGGCGGAGAGTCTGCTCCGCACGCTCAATCCGCGCGCCGACTTCGAAAAAGCGGGCCAGGACATCGTGGTCGCCGACGTTCCGGAGTTGAGGCTGCGCTCCGGGCGACACACTGTGGAAGCTGTTCCGCCGACGGACCAGACGGGTCCGATCGCGGCGACGATCGTGGTGGACAAGCCCAAGAGTAGCGTGCGCGCCTACGACCCGGACGGCAAGTTCCTGGCGTTTTATCCCGCGACAATGGGAAGCGCCGAGAAGCCCGCGCCGAGCGGCGAATTCCAGGTCAAGGGCGTCGACTGGAATCCCGAGTATCACTACGATCCGAAGTTCGCTTGGAAAGGGGTGACGACAAAGCGGAAGCTGACCGTGCAGCCCGGTCCCAATAATCCCGTCGGCCTCGTCTGGATCGACCTGACGGCGCCGTCGTACGGCATCCATGGCACGCCCGCGCCGGACGCGATTGGAAAGACCCAATCCCACGGCTGCATCCGCCTGACCAACTGGGACGCGGTCGACCTGGCGACGATGGTGAGGCCCGGCTCTGTGGTGCGTTTCGACGACCAGGACTCGCCGGTTTGGCCGGTGCCGACGCCGATGAGCGGGGCGCCGCGGCCGGCGCTCAAACCGCTGGCCCCGCAGCGCCGCCTTGATCCTGGCGTCACGTTTTTGCGCGTCCCGATTGATCGCCCACACGGGCGCCCCGGGCGCGAGAACTGCCGCATCTGCGAGTGGACGCAGCCCAAGGCGCAATAAAGAAAAATCATTTCCCGCGCGAGGGCTCTCGGAACGCTTTGGTTTCAACGACGTTGAGGCGCGGTGCAATTCGAAACCGCGAGAATCTGTGTGCAACCTTGCGTCGTAGCCATCCCAACGAAGGACGAAGCGGAGCGCCTGCCGAGGTGCCTGAGCGCGCTCGCGGAGCAGAGAGACCTATCGGGACGCGCGCTCGCGTCCGGCGCCTTCGGCGTCGTCATCTTCGCCAACAATTGCAGCGACGACAGCGCCGAAGTCGCGCGGTCCATGGCGCCAAGGCTGCCTTTCCCGACCCTGGTGTGCGAGGCGTCGCTTCTCCCCCTTTTCGCGCATGCGGGCGGCGCCCGTCGCGCCGCCATGGATCTTGCCGACGCGTGGCTTTCGGAGCGAGGCGTGCGCAACGGCGTGATCCTCACCACCGACGCCGACAGCCGCGTGTCGCCGGATTGGATCGCAAGGAATTCGGCGGCGATCGACGCGGGCGCCGACGCTGTCCTCGGCCGCATCGTGCTTGACGACGAAGGCGAGCGTCTCCCCCCTGCGTTGCATGAGCGGGGCGCCCTCGAGGACGCGTACGAAACCTTGCTCACCGAAATCGCGTCGCTGCTCGATCCCGTGGATCACAATCCATGGCCTCATCATGCGACCATATCGGGCGCCACGATAGCGCTCACGCGCGAGACCTATCGTCGGGTCGGCGGGTTGCCCTGCGTCCCGCTCGGCGAGGACAAGGCCTTGATCGAGAAACTCCGGCGATACGACGCCCGCATCCGATTTTGTCCTCTGATCGAGGTGACGACCTCGGGCAGAATCTATGGCCGGGCGCCCGGCGGCGTCGCGGACACGTTGCGTCTGCGCAGCGAAGCGCCCGGCGCGTTCTGTGACGACGCGCTCGAGCCTCTGCACGTCGCGATCATGCGCGCGAAATGGCGCGGCCGGCTACGGCGGCTCTTTCTTTCGGGACGATTGAAAGCCGATCGACGCTGGGGCGCAGCGCTCGGCCTGGCCGCCCGCGATGCCCGAAAAGTCTGCGCTGCGAGAACCTTCGGCGATCTCTGGGCCGTCGTCGAAGCGACCAGTCCGATGCTGAGACGGCGTCCGCTCAGCCCCGCGGACTTGCCGGCGCAAATCTCCAAAGCAAGGCGCGCGATCGCGCGCGTGAGGACCTACGCCCTATCGCTTGGTGAGCACGTCGATGCGGAAAGCGGGATGGCGATCGCAGCGCGCGACCGTCATCACGCCCTCGAGGCCTCTGATGAAGAGGCCGCAAGCCTCGTCGCCGGATAGCGGATAGTTGGTTGCCCCGGTCCAATGCACCATGACCACATCGGCCTCGGCGCGCAGACATTGCGCGACGCGCGATGCGAGCGCGCCGACATCGTCCGCGCTCAGGTAATAAATCATCTCGGACAGAAGGATGAGATCGAAGGTTTCGCCAGGCCATTGGCTTGGCGCGAACATCTTCTCGAACCGCACCGATGGCAGATCGGCGCATCGCCTTTTCGCCTCCATGAGCGGGGCTTCCGCGACGTCGACCGCCAAGAGCCGATCGCAGCGCTGAGCAAGGGCGCGCGTCAGAACGCCGATGGAACAGCCGACCTCCAACGCGGAGGCGTAATGCGCATGAGGAAGGGCCGCCAGCGTCAGCGCGTATTTCTCCTGCTCGTAGGGACTGGTCGCGAACTTCCAGGGGTCCGGATCGGACGCGTAAAGCGCATCAAAATAAGTCGTCGGCAGGGTGCCGCTCGCCCGCGTCATGTCGAGCCCTCGAAGAAGATCTCGTAAGGCCAATCGAACCGGGCCAGATCCTGTGCGGAGAGGCGGAACGCGGAGGGATCATCATCGATCAGGTCCGTAGTCTGAGATCGGTGAGCGGCGATTGCGCGCCGTTTCTTCGCCTGCTGCCGAGCGATCCGAATCCGAAACCCGCCGAATGCCTCTTCGATCGGCGTTGCAGGGGGAAGAGCGGAGCCCCACACGGAATATTCGTAGAGCCGCAAATTCGGGACGCGGTTCTGGACTGCGCGCGCGATCCGGTACGAGGCCTGATGGTCGCAATGCGGATCGTGACGCCAGGTGACGAACAGCGCTTCGGCTCCGACCGCGTTCACACACCCGACGATCGCGTCGGCGGCCGTCTGCGCCTCCGGGCCGTCGCTCGGAGCAAAGCGATCGGGAAGCCGCAAGAAAGCCAGATCCCGCTCTGCATCCAGGCCGAGTTCGCCGACCGCCTCCCTGGCTTCCTCCTCGCGCAGACGCCTCAACCGGTCCTCGGGATAGGAAGCGCTGCGCGGATGCGATCCCGCGCCATCGGTGACGATGACGACCCGGATCGGACGCTGTTCGGCTCGCGCTTCGGCGATCAGGCCCCCGCAGCCGAGACTTTCGTCATCGGGGTGGGGCGCGATAACCACAAGGCCGCCGCTCCCGAGGCGCTCCGTAAGCGTGGAAAAGGCGAAGGCGTGCGCCCCCTCGAGAAGTTCGCCCGCGTTCAACTCAACCCCACAGATCCGCCACGCCGGTCACCTGCTCGAGCACCCACGCGGCCGCGTTGGTGAGGGCAAGATCGGGCCCGGGCTGGCGGAGGTACGTGGCGAGATCGCGCGAGATTCGCTCGATCGGGTGCGGGCGCATAAATCCGGCCAGCCCGACGGATCGGTGAACGATCTCCATCAGGTCAAGACCTGCGCGCTCGACTGCGAGACGCGCGAGATTGACATAGGCGACGATACGGTCCGCGCCTCCAGCTTGCGATGCGCTTTCCGCAATCGCGGCCGCTCGCTCGACCCACAGGCGCGCCGTCTCGACCGCGATGGCCGCCTCGCCCAGGCGCGCGGCCTGATGCGGATTGCCGCCACGGCCGGTATTGCGCAGATGGGCGCAAAGACAATCGAACAGCCTTTCCATGCCGCCTAGCTGAACCGCCGCGAACCGCCAGGCGCCGCCCGAAAACGCGGGCTGCCGTTCATAATCTCCTTCGTCGCCGACGATTTCGATCGGCTCGACGGGGAGGCCGGAGAAATCGAGCGAGCCGGTGGCCGACGCTCGCATCCCATGCGCAGTCCATCGCGAGAGATCGCTTCGCTCGCCCATCCGCAGGCGCGGCATCACCATGAGTCGCCCACCCTCCGGGGTCGATGCGGTGACGATTGGACGCTCGATGAAGCCGGCGCCCGAGGCCATGATCTTTCGTCCCTCCAGCCGATACCGTCCTTGCTCGGCGACCAGACGAAGGCCCTCGCGATCGTCCGTGTTCCAGACGCCGAAAAGCTTGCCTTCGCGGGCCTCTCGCGCAACGAGCGCGACCTGGTCGGGGCGCCCGTAGCGGACCACGAGCCCGAGCGCGTTGACATGGCCCTCGAACAGCCTTCCGAGCGGCAAGCTGCCGGAACCGATCCTGCGCAATGTGTCGCATAGCTGGAGACCCGCCAGTTCGTCGCCTCCGAATTCCCGCGGCAGAACCGCTGAGCAAAGGCCGGACTCTTGCAATGCGGCGACGTCATCGAGAGGATACGCGCCATCGGCATCGTAGCGGCCGGCGTTCTCAAAGGCGCGGTCGGCGACGCCGCGGGCGACCCTCGGCCAATCGTCGGAACCGGGGACTTCGGAGATCGGTATGACGTTCGCCAACCCGGCGGAGAAGTCCTATCGCGTTCATTGTTTCGTCTCACGCCCATGGCAGCCGCCGCTCCGCGACGTCGACGACCCATTTTCCTGGCCTCCGCAACGCGAGGCGGTCTGACTTAAGCCGCAGCGCGACGGGGATTCGAAACCGAAGCGCGCCCATTGCGGTCGAGCACACGCACCCGAATCGCGTGTGGCGGCCACACGGTGCTTGCCCCGCGCACGAAGGCCGTCCCTGCGCTTCGGCCCTCCGCCTGGATCTCACGGAGGACATTGTCCAAGCTGTCGAGAAACTGCACCCGGTATTGCATGGCGGCCTCGCTTGAGCGAATGGCGGGATTGCGCACATCAAACACCTCAGTCCTGGATGGGTTCCGCCGCAGCCCAAATCTTCGCGGCGCGCGGCTTGAGGAAATTCGACTGCACGAACGGGAGAGCCGGCGCCCGCAGATGTTTGGCATCATCAATATGCAATGGAGCCATCTCCAAGCGCGGCGAACCAGCGACGCTGAGGCCGTTGAAAACTTTCTTTCTTCCAAGCCTCGGATCAGGAACTTCGGACTGACAGTTTTGTTTGGAGTCTGAACACCAAACGCCGAGTCCTCCAATGGCTTTGTTCGTGAGTGGAATATGCGGGGCGGGTCTGATTGCGCTGGGCTCGCAGCTTATTTTCCCGATCGACACCACGCTGAGCGGGCTTTGCAACCTCATCGGCATCATCGCGACCGTTGCTTTTGTCGGTCTTCTGGACGGACGCTAGCCTTTATTTGGAATTATGCTGTATTATCGCTCGATGCATGGTGATGGAACTTAGCGTTCAGGCAACGGGGACAACTCGTCTCAAGATAACATTAGAGGATAGGTCGCCTTCGCCAATCCTGATCGTAGAAGGTCGCCATTTGCGCGGTCAGCCGAGGATTGACGATGTGCAGGCGCAGGCCGCGCTGTTCGAAGAGCCCAGCGCGACGCAGCACCGACCATGTCTTGGTCGCATGAACCAGGGACAAGCCCAGCGCGTCGGAAAGATGCTCGCGTCGAAGCGGAAACTCGAAGGCGTCGCCCTCGACAAGCTCGAGATGTTGTGCGCGACGATAGAGGCTGAGTATCAGCGCCGCCATCCGTTCTCGCGCGGAAAGCTGACCGACGAAGGTGAGACTGCTGTCGACCAGGCCCTCCTCGCGCGCGCCGAGCCATGCGAGCTGGAACGCGAGTTCGGGCATCTCGCGGAAGATGCGCCACACCTTGGTGCGCGGAAAGACGCAGACGTCGATGTCGGTCAAGGCCTCGACGCTGTGCTCGGCCGCCGAGATCAGCGAGGCCTGGAAGCCGATCAGATCGCCGGGAAGAAAGAAGTTCAGGATCTGGCGTCGCCCGTCAGGCAGGGTCTGGTGGCGAAAAGCCCAGCCGGAAAACAATGTGTAGAGTTCCGCATCGGTCTGGCCGGCGTAGATCAGCTCGGCCCCCGCGGAGAGCCTGCGCTGTCCCGACTTCAGCTTCTGGGTCGAGGCGATCTCGCGGGGCGACTTGGGAAGGAAGGCCGATTGCAGCCGCAACGGACACATGTCGCACGGGAAAATGATCGCCGGAGGCGTCTTGCCGGAGCTTGTTTCCTGGGACATTTCATCCAGATCGAGGCTGCGGGAATGCGCCGACCTTTCGACGGCAGGGCGCCGCTGTCAAGCCGGGAACACGTCTCCTCTCCGCCACGATCAGGGCGCGAACCGCCAGGCCAGAACGTCTCCCGCAGCCTGCGTTTCCGGGGTCGCGCCAAGTTGTCCGGCAAGGCCGGTCATGATTTTGACGGACGGCTGGTCCTCGCCGCGCGCGCCGTCGGCGCTCACGATCAGTTCGACATCCCCTTGCGCGGTCGGACAGAGGCGAACGGCGACGAAGGTCGCGCGGGCGCCGTCAATTCCCGCAATGATCGCCTCCACCATGCCCAGACCCAAGGGGATCGCCCGGTCGACGTCGAGTTCGCCGTCCCATTCGAACACCGCCGTCGCGTTCTGGTAAGGCCGGCGCAAGCTCTGAAATAGAGCGCTCGAAACTTCGTCCAGGAAGGGCTTCACAGACACCGGGCGAATCCCGCCCGAGGTCAGCGCAATACGGTACGCGACGGCGAGGACCGACACGCTGCCCGATATGCGCGTCAAGGCGACCGAATCGACGCCCTTCTCCATGCGGCGGATCAGCGCGACGTAGCTCTGAATCACCTGCAGACTGTTTTTGACGCGATGATGCATCTCCTGCATCAGGACCCGGTTCTCCGCGAGCGACGTCTGCAGCGCGCGTTGCCGCTGGCCCGCGTGCTCGGCCATGGCGTTGACCGCCTGCGCCACGCTTCTGAGCTCCGACGGCATCCTTGGATTGACCGGAGCGGCGGCGCGGCTGTCCGGGTCGCGACTTCGCTTGCGCGCCGCGGTCTCGATGCCCTTGATCCACCGCACGACGTCCCGCTGAATCGAACTGGCGTAGGCCATGCTGAGGAAGACGAGCAACGCGAGCGGCGCGAGACAGAGCGCAACCAGGCGTCGCCACGCGTCGACGAGCCGCTGCTCGTCGAACCGCATCAGGATCGAAAGGTCGGGCGCCACAACCGGCGCCACGGCGAAAGCGGACGGACGGCCGCCTCGATCGCGCCCGACCCAAATCTCGTCTTCTTTGGCCGCGGCAAAGGTTTTCGGCAGCCAACCCGTCAAGTCCTCGCTTTCCGACTGCGAAAGCGGCGACGCTCCCCTCGCGATCAGCGCGACATTCGTTTCTCCGATCGGGAGCAGCGGAGAAAGTCGCGCCCTGACCGCTTCGGGCTTCAGAACGATGACCGCGCCGGCCTCGGGCGCGGATGGATTAGCCGTCCCGTTCGTCGCCACCCAAAGCCGGTCCCCGACGACCGCCACGCGAAATCCGGCGCTCGGGGCCGAGCCGGGCGACGCCGGCGGCGGAAGCTCAGACAGGTCGACCGCTTCGCCGGCCCCGCAGGGCTGGCCGGCGGCGTCGACAAGGCGCACCGCCGCGTAATCCGTATTGAGGCGGACAAACGTTCTCGGCGAACTCGGCGCAGCGATCGGCGTCCAGGAAGCGCGGCCTCGACCGATTGATCGATAAGCGAGCGCCCGACCGTGTCGAGCCAGGACCGTATCGACTGCGCGCGGCCGTTGGCCGACGTGACCTGGACAACGCGGACGTCGCGCTCGTCCACCACATAGCCGGAATAGGCGACGACCCCGATGCCGACCGCCACCGGAATGACGACGAGCGACATCACTCCGAGCAGCCGCGCTCTCACCGTCCTCATGGCGTAGAAGCTCGCACGCTTCGAATCCTAAACGTCTTTGTTTTTAATCACCGCCTGAAATTTACCGTGTGCACCCAAATCGGCAGCTTCATTGATGCCGAGCAAGTCTGCGAGACGAGCGCGGGCGCGATTGAGCCTGCTTTTCACCGTTCCGATCGCGACCCCGCAAATTTCCGCGGCCTCCTCGTAGGAAAACCCCGAGGCGCCGACCATCAGCAGGACGTCACGGTGTTCGGGCGGAAGCTTCGCCAGAGCGGCGCTGGAAATCGGCGAGATCGAGCGCGCCCTCCTGATTGGGCGGCGCCGCGATCCGTTCCGAATAGACGCCGTCCGTGTCCTGCACTTCCCTGCCGCGTCGGCGATGCTGGGAATAATAGGTATTGCGCAGAATGGTGAACAGCCAGGCGCGCATGTTGGTGCCGGGCGTGAAGCTTTCCGAACTGCTCCAGGCTTTGAGGAGCGTCTCCTGAAGCAGATCGTCGGCCTGGTGAAACGAACCGGCGAGAGAAACGGCGAAGGCTCGCAAGCCCGGCATTTCCCGGATCAGCGCTTCGCGGAAGTCGGCGTTCGGCGAGGTCTGAGCCACGGGTGTGACGGCAACCCGTTCAGGATTCATTCCGGCGCTCCCGAGCCTCGAGTTCGGCAAGCAGAACAACAAGTCGATCGGGCAGCGGAAGCTCGGCGATCGCGCGATAATGCGACCGCAGCGCCTTGCCGATCGCCTCCACAACGATCGGACTCACCTCAGGCCCCTTTTCTAGATCTTCGTCATGAAGATCCCCATCCCCATAATTCTTCGCATCGTGCGGATCATGCGGTTCTTTTGTCATCAACCGGTCTCGATTTACGCTGTGGGGTCGCGCGCCACCCGCGCCCGCCCCAGATGCGCGAAAGGATAACACGAATTGCGCCGAATGGTTCCCCATCGGGCGGAAATTCAGAAGCGTCCGCCTTGCGCCGCGCCGCGGGCGGACGGCGGGCTGGCCCCGTCAACCGGGCGCGGCGTCCCTGGGACGCGCCTGGGTCAGAGCCTCGACAACCAACCGAAACGTTTCGAACTCGAACGGTTTTGGAAGCTGAGGCGCGTCCCGGAAATCCGCCTTCAGGTATTCGCGTCCGTGACCGGTCGCAAACGCGAAGGGGACTCCGAGTTGGCGAAGGCGTTCGGCCACCGGATAGCTCTCCTGCGCCTCCGAGGGTGAGGTCGAGGATGGCCGCGTCCGAGGTCGCCTTCGGCAAGCGCGAGCGCGCCATCGAGATCGTGCGCGGGTCCGACGGCGGCGTGACCCAATTCGTCGAGCCAATCTTCCGCCATCATCGCAATCAGCGGTTCGTCGTCGACGATGAGAATCCGGGCCATGCTTGTTCCTTTCACCGGCTTTCGATTCGGCTCGACGGCCGCGATCGCGCCGAGTAGATAATCCCGATGAACGCGTCATTGCTGGTGCGCCTGACGAATTCAATGACCGAAGTGTGGTCCGACCGCCGTTGGCGCACAGGGCTGATCCTGACCGTCAGCAGCGTCGTTCTTCTTCTCCTCGCGGCGGCGCTCGCGACGGCGCTCACCTTTCGTGTCGACGCCGCGACCCAGTGGGTCGAACATACCTATCAGGTCCGGGGGCTTGCCGAACGGGCGCTGACACATCTTCAGGACGCCGAACTCGCGCTCCGCAACCCCGCTTTGAACCCATTCTCCGACACCCGCAACGGGCGGCGCGCGTTGCTTGTCGACCTCGCCGCGCTCAGCCGCCTCGTGAGCGATAATCACCCCCAGGTCGACCGCGTCGACCGGATCAATACACTGGTCGAGACCTATTTCGCACAGCTCGATCACGAGGCGACGACGCAAGCGGCTGAGCCGGCGAAGGTCGCCGACTCTTTCGCACCGGACGAAGGCGCCAAAGCGGCGCTCGAACAGATCCGCGACCTATTTGCGGTGTTCGACAATGCGGAGGCTGAACTTCTCCGCGAGCGGCAGTCCCAGGCGGATCGGCTGCAGGGGCTTCTCCTGGGGCTCACGCTCCTGAGCCTTGTCCTTTCGATGATCGCATCGACCGCCGTGGTGACGACGAGCTGGTCCTATATCAGGCAGTTGCAGGCGCAATCGGAAGCGCTGACGGCCGAGGCGGCGAGCCGCCGGGACGCCGAATCGAGGCTCCTGCAAACGCAAAAGCTTGAGCTCGTCGGTCAGCTCACCGCCGGAATCGCGCATGATTTCAATAATCTGCTGACAATTGTGATCGGCAATCTCGACACCGCCAGGCGGCGGATCGAGCAGGGAGCCGCGGCCGATCTCAGCCGAATCGTCCGGCCCCTGGAGACTGCCGGCGACGGCGCGCGGAGGGCGGCCGGGCTGACGCAAAAGCTGCTCGCCTTCGCGCGCCAGCAGCCGCTGTCTCCGATCCAGCTCGATCTCAACAAAGCGGTGGCGAACATGTCTGACGTGCTGATCCGCACGGTCGGCGAATCGGTGAAAATCGAAACGGTGCTCGCGGCCGGACTTTGGCCGGCCTTCGCCGACCCGGGCCATGTCGACAACGCGATCGTCAATCTCGTCGTCAACGCCCGCGACGCCATGCCCGACGGCGGTCACGTCACCATAGAGACGGCCAACGCGTGCCTCGGCGAGGACTATGTCGCCCAATTCGGCGACGTCGCGGCGGGGCAATACGTGCTGCTGTCGGTCACCGACACGGGCCTCGGCATACCCCCGCACATCCTGACGCGGGTTTTCGAGCCCTTCTTCACCACCAAGGACGTCGGAAAAGGGACCGGGCTCGGCCTCGCCACGATCCACGGTTTCGTCAAACAGTCCAAGGGGCACATCCGCATCTACAGCGAACCCGGCCAGGGCACGACCGTGAAGATCTACCTGCCGCGGATGACCGACGCGACCGTCGTCGCCACGACGCCGGAAATCAGGGAGCCTTCCGACTCCGTGGCGCCGGGCGCACAGGCCGACGAGGTCGTGCTCATGGTCGAGGACGACGAAGGGGTCCGCGACTTTGCACGGTCCGCGCTCGAAGGCCTCGGCTACAAGGTGCTCGTGGGGCGAGACGGGGTAGAAGGACTCGCGCTGCTGCGCGAGGCGGAGCGCGTCGATGTCCTTTTCACCGACGTCGTTCTGCCAGGCGGCATGAATGGCCGTCGTCTCGCGGACGAAGCGGTGCGGCTCAGACCGCGCCTGCCGATCCTCTACACGACCGGCTACACCCGCAACGCCATCGTTCACGACGGCCGGCTCGATCCGGACGTGCAACTGATCTCGAAACCGTACACCCAGGGCCTCCTTGCCCGCTCGCTCCGGCGGATCATCGACGACAGCCGGCGCCAGACCTGACGCTGCGCTCCAGCCGTCCTCATCACTCGCGATCTCGAGGTGGCCCGGCTTTTGGCGGGTCCCCGGCCTCATCTCGCAAAGCGAGATCGCCGGGGCCGCCAGCCCTCGCGAGATAGAGCGAGACGGTCGTTTTCTCGCCCGGGGCGCTCTCCACGGACGCCCGGCCTTTGGCGCTCGCCGCAAACTCGAAAGCCGAGGCCAACCCGAGCCCGGTTCCCTCTCCGGGACGCTTGGTGGTGAAGAACGGTTCGCCGGCCCTCTGCAGAACCTCCGGGCTCATGCCGACCCCGTCGTCGACGACGCTGACGACGCAGTAATCGGCCAGCGGCAGCTCCTTCGGCCGGTCATCGGCCGAACAGTTGCGGACGGCGACGCGGATCGTGCCGCTCTCGTGAAGGGCTTCGCGCGCGTTCGAGACCAGGTTGAACAGCACCGATTGAAGTCTTGCCGGCTCGGCGAGGATCGGCCAGGCCTCCGCCTGAAAATCGAACACGACGCGGACGGAAGGACCGGCGAGGTGGCGCACGAGATCGGCGTCGCGCTCGATAAGGTCGCGAGGCGAGAAGACCTCCGCTTTGCTCTCCTCCGCGCGCGCGAAATCGAGAAGGCGTCGAACGAGCCGGCGACCGTGCTCGATCGCCTTGTCAACCTCGTCGAGCATCCCGACAATCGACGGCTGCAGCTCCTGCCGGCGCATCATCTGCTCGGCGCTCTGCATGACGGCGAGGACATTGTTGATGTCGTGCATGACGCTTCCGACAAAGCCCCCAAGCAGCCGCAGCTTCTCGGAGTGAGTTCGCCCGGCGCTGCGCCTCCGTCAGCCGCCGCGTTTCCGTCTCGAGCCGTTCGGCGAGAGACATCGCCGACCGCCGCCGCTCCTCCAGCTGCCGTTCGAGTTCCTGCTGCCGCTCCCTCATCGCGGTGATGTCGTAGGCGAACGACAGAATATGCAGGATCTCGCCGCCAGCGTCCCGCATCGGCGAGACGGATACGTTCCACCAGCGCATGGTCCCCTTGGCGGTCGCGCCTTGCGCAACGAATTGCGTTGAAAATCCCGAGCGTGCGTCTTCGACAGCCCTTCGGGCGCGTGCGTTATCCGCAGAAGGCCACTGCTCGGCCCACCAGGTTCCGCGAATCGACGCGAAATCGTCGATCTGCATCAGTTCGCGGCCATGGGCGTTCATGGCTTGGAGCCTGCCGGACGCATCAAGGAGTTGAATGCAGGCGTGCGAGGCCCTCAGCAACTCGCGGGCGAGGTCCGAGGTCGCCGCAGCCGCCAAAAAGTCCGCGTCGCCGTCCTTGCCCTCGGAGTCCATGACCACGGGCTTGTTTGTCGGCGCTGGCGCGCGGGCGAGTTTGCGCCAACGCGAGCCGAAACCCATGCAGGCAGCGGCCAAGCGCCGGGTCATTTCGCTGACCGGCCAGGTTTCGAATATTGCCGCTGGGAGACGGGATGCGTGCATCGCGCGCCGAGCATAGAGGAGGCCCGCCGGGTCGGATGTGTCATTTGACATGCGTATCCGGCCGCCATCTCCAACAAAATCCGGCAGGCCGCGTAGGCGGGGCGCGAGGAATCGTTTTGGGGCGTGGCGTTCCGCGTCAGCGGGGCTCAACCTCGGTTGTGGTCGTGGCGTCCCCGGAACAATCCGCTTGCCGCGGGCGTTGCAGCCGCGGGGCGAGACAACATCGTTCCACGAACTCGGAGGTTGACAATGAGGTCAATTATATTGGCGACCATTGCAGCGGCTTGCGCGATTCCCGTGGCGGCCTACGCGGACGACAAACCGGTCGGAGCGGTCGGCGGAGCGCTCGGCGGCGCGGCGGTCGGGACGGTCGTAGGCGGTCCCGTCGGCACGGTCGTCGGCGCGGGCATCGGCGCGCTCGTCGGCTCGTCGCTGCCGTCGCAGCCGTCGGTCGTTTACCAGCAGCCGATCGCCGTGGGCGAGTCGCTGCCGCCGAGCTATACTTACTATGCGGTCCCGCAGTATCCGGACTACGAGTATATCGTGCTCAACAATCAAAGGGTTATTGTTGATCGGCGCACCCACCGCGTTGTCCGCGTCATACCATAAGGATTTGAACAGCTGCCTTTCGACGCCCGGACAATTGTCCGGGCGTTTTTGTTTGCCCGCGCGCGGAACGCGAGCGCGTGGCGATAGTTGGTTAGCGAAGGGTTAATCGGAGGCTCGGGGATGCGCACCGCTCTCAACGTCGAACGGCCGCGGGCCGGGTATTGGCTGGCGTGTTTTATTCTCCTCTCCAGCGCGCTCGCGGCGGTGGAGATCCGGTCGGAAGCGGTGACGGTCAAGGCGCTGCCGCGAACGATTGTTCGGTCCTCAGCCCCGCAGTTTGTCCCGGTCGCCCCCTCGGTCGCGGTAATCGGACAGGATAAGGAGTGACGAGAAGGATCGCCCGGAAAACATCGCCGAGGCCACGCGCCACAGATGCCGGGGCTGCGTAAGCCCAAGCCGACTATCCCTGGTCAGTCAGCCGCACGGCGAGAGGCCTTCCGATCAAAGAAGAGCGCCTGGCTGATTGCGGCCTTGACCGCTTCGGGGCGGAACGGTTTGGTAATGAGGAATGCGGGCTCGGGCTTCTCGCCGGTCAGGAGCCGCTCCGGAAACGCGGTGATGAAGATCACCGGCACTTCGATCTCGGTCAGGATCTCGTTGACCGCGTCAAGTCCGGAGCTCCCGTCCGCAAGCTGAATATCGGCGAGCACAAGTCCAGGCGTTCGCGAGTGCACAAGCGAGACAGCGGCTCGATGCGTGCGAGCGACCCCCATCACATCGTGGCCAAGGTCGCGGACCATGCCCTCGATATCGAGCGCGATGATCGGCTCGTCCTCGATGATGAGGACGCTGGTTGCGACCTGCTCCGCGATCTCGCGGCCGGCATCGTCGATCAGTTCCGACGTCGCTTCCGGCGTTCGCCCGAGAATCGAAGCCACCTCGTCGACCGTAAAGCCTTCGACCGCGACCAGCAGAAACGCCTGCCGGGTCGCCGGCGTCAGCGCCTCGAGATTGCGCCCGACCGGATCCAAGGCGCCGCCGCTCTCCCGCCCGCCGTCATAGGCGGAGGTCCAGAGTTTTAGAAAGATTTTATACAATCCCAGACGGGCAGGGATATCCGTCGGAAATACCGAGGGGTCCGCGACCAAGGCCTCCAGCGTAGCCGCGACGTAAGCATCGCCTCCCGCCTGTGTCCCATTCAACGCCCGCGCGAAGCGGCGCAGATAGGGCAAATGGGGAGCTATGCTCTGAGCGATAGCCATCGGTCTTCTCCTTGGAGGGTTCCCGGCGCGCAATCGCCGGGGCGAGAAAATATCGGCACTGGAGAGTGTGGCAGAATCACGGGGTCGCTTTCAACCCGCCCGAGGCTCGGGATTGGAGGCGTCGCAATCGACCGCTTGGTCGATGTGAGGCCCGACCGCCTCAATTGCAAGGCTGTCTCGGGGACAAAAATCCGCGACCGAGACGAACCTACAGAGAGCACTTCAGGTAACAAAAGCGAATGTCCTGTTCTCCCACCGCGGGCGGCGAAAAGCCGGCGCGATCCCTCGTGCCGGCGTTCGTTGCCGCATTGGCTTTAGTGATGCCAGAATAGCGCCAGCAAAATAATGATCGGCAGCGGCACCCCAAGAAGCCAAAGCAATGCGCCTCGTCCAAAACCCATGTCACCCTCCTCGAATGAAAGGCCGTTGGTGGACCTTTGTGTGATAACTTGCCAAGACCCGCCTCGTTCCATCACTCTTCACGTTGTTTTCCAGACAGGCCACCATAAAAGCCGCCGAGGCGATCCGGTCGACCGGAACCTCTGAGCGGGGCGCCCGTGCGTTAAGCCCGAGTCTGGTTAAGCCATTGCATGGGCTGCTGTTCCCCCGGCTTTGCGGAACAATCGAAGGGAGCGCGGCGTTCGGGCTCAGGTTGCGTTCCAGGGGGAGAGTGTGTGATGGCGGCGCCGAGAGCGAGCTGGAAGGGCTTCCTGACGATCGCGGAAGTAACTCTTCCCGTGGCGCTTTATGCCGCCGCTTCCTCTACGGAACGCATCGCCCTGCATACCGTCAATCGGACCACCGGCGCCCGCGTCCACCGTCAATATGTCGACCTCCAAACCGGCGAACCGGTCGAGCCGGGCGACCAGGTCAAAGGCTATGAGGTCGGCAAGGATCAGTACGTGATGCTCGATCCGGAGGAGGTCGCCGCCGCTACGCCGGCGAGCGACAAGAAGCTGACCGTCTCCGCCTTCGTCGACATCGCGGAAATCGATGACGTCTATCTCGACCGTCCCTATTTTTTGGCGCCCTCGGACCGAAGCGGCGACGCCGCCTTCAAGCTGATCTGCGAAGGCTTGCGCGCATCGGGCGCCGCTGCAATCGCCGAGGCGGTGCTGTTCCGCCGCGTGCGCACTCTCCTGATCCGCGCACACGACCGCGGCCTCGCCGCCGCCACTCTCAACTTCGACTACCAGGTGCGGCCCGCCAAAGAGGCGTTCGCCGACGTACCCTCGATCAAAATGAAGCGCGAGATGCTCGAACTCGCGGAGCATATTATCAAGACGAAGCAGGGCGCCTTCGACCCTGCCAGCGTGAGCGATCGCTATGAGGCGGCGCTCGCCGAACTCGTCAAGGCGAAGCTCGAGGGGCGTACGATCGCGGCGCCGAAGCCGCAGAAACGTCCGGCGGTCAGCGATCTGCTGACAGCGCTGCGGGAAAGCGCCAATATGAGCCCGAAGCCGCGAGCCGCGAAACTGCGAGCCGCGAAGCCTCAGGCGGCCAAGCCGAGCGCGCGGCGGAAGGCGAGCTGACATGGCGCTCGAGCAGTATCGGGCCAAGCGGAATTTCGCGGCGACGCCCGAGCCGAGGCCGACGGCGCCGAAGTCCGCGCACGGACACAGCTTCGTTATCCAGAAACACGACGCTCGCCGGCTGCACTACGATTTTCGGCTTGAACTGGACGGCGTCCTCAAAAGCTGGGCGGTGACAAAGGGTCCGAGCCTGGTGGCGGGCGAAAAGCGGCTCGCGGTCGAGGTCGAGGACCATCCCCTGGAGTACGGCGGGTTCGAGGGAACCATTCCCAAAGGCGAGTACGGCGGCGGCGCCGTTCTCATCTGGGACCGCGGGACCTGGACGCCGACCGGCGATCCCCACAAGGGGCTCGCCAAGGGGCATCTCGACTTCGAGCTCAGCGGGGAGAAGCTCAAGGGCCGCTGGCATCTGGTGCGAATGCGCGGAAAGCCCGGCGAAAAGCAAGAGAACTGGCTGCTGATCAAGGGCGACGACGAATTCGCGCGCGCTGAGGGCGAACCGGATATTCTCGAACAGCAGCCGGAGTCGGCGGCCAGCGGGCGTGAGATCGCCGAAGTGGCGAAGGAATCGCCGGGGTGGTCCTCGAAGACAGGAAGGATCGAGAACGTCGAGACCAAGAGAGAGAAGCGCGCTTCATCCGCGACGCTTCCCGACTTGTCGGCGCTCAAAGGGGCGAGGAAGGCGGCGATCCCTCGCTTCGTCGAGCCGATGCTGGCGAGCCTGGTCAGCGTGCCCCCCTCCGGCGGCCGATGGCTGCACGAGGTCAAATTCGATGGCTACCGGATCGAGGCCCGCATCGAAAAAGGGCGTGTCGCTCTGCTGACGCGCAGCGGCCTCGACTGGACGACCAAGTTCGGCGAGGCGATCGTCGGCGCGTTCGCCAGCCTTCCGGCGAGCACGGCGCTGATCGACGGCGAACTCGTGGTTGAAAACGAGGCCGGCGTATCCGACTTTTCCGGGCTGCAGGCGGCGCTGAGCGAGGGACGCTCGGAACGCCTTGTGTTCTACGCTTTCGATTGTCTGTACCTGAACGGCTACGATTTGCAGAACGTGGCCCTGATCGAGCGCAAGTCCCTGCTGAACGCCGTTGTCGGAAGCGAGTCGGGCCCGATCCGCTACAGCGGCCATTTCGACGAGGACGGCCCGCTCGTTCACAGAAACGCCTGCCGACTCGGTCTCGAAGGGATCGTCTCGAAGCTGCGGGACTCGTCCTATCATCCGGGCCGCGGCAAGAGCTGGAGCAAGACCAAGTGCTCGGCAAGGCAGGAGTTCGTGATCGGCGGCTTTGTCCCCTCCACGGCGACGCGCAACGCGATCGGCTCGCTTGTCCTCGGCGTCTACGAGGGCGACGCCTTCCGGCATGTCGGCCGGGTGGGGACCGGGTTCACCGCCGCGACTGCGGCCGCTCTTTACAAGCGGCTGGAGCCGACGCGCGTTTCCACCAGCCCTTTCGCCGCGCCCCTCAGCGCCGCCGACGCACGGCAGGTTCGCTTCGTCCGTCCCGAACTGGTCGCGGAGGTCGATACGCGCGGCTGGACCGCCGACGGACTTTTGCGGCAGGCCTCATTCAAGGGGCTCCGCGACGACAAGTCCGCTCGCGAGATCGTGCGTGAAACGGCGCCCGCAGCCATGCCCCAGAAACCCGAACAGGAACCCGAACACAGCTCCGTCGCGTTGACGCATCCCGACCGGCTCTACTGGCCCGACGACGGCGTCACCAAGCAGGGCCTCGCCGATTACTACGCCGAGGTGTGGCCGCACATGGCGCCTTATATCGTCGGACGGCCGCTCGCGCTGGTGCGGTGTCCCGACGGGGTCGGCGGCCAAACCTTCTTTCAGAAACACGCCTGGAAGGGCATCGACCCCTCCGTGGTGCTCGTCAAGGACCCCGCGGAGCAGGGCGAGGCGCTGATCAGCATCCGCGATCTCGACGGATTGACGGCGCTGGTTCAGATGGCCACGCTCGAGATCCACCCATGGGGGTCCACGACCGCCGACTGGGAGCGCCCGGACATGATCGTGATGGACCTCGATCCCGGCGAGGGCGTGCCGTGGGCCGCCACGATCGAAGCGGCGCGCGAAGTGCGCGACCGGCTGAGCGATGCGGGGCTGACGAGCTTCGTCAAGACCTCGGGCGGCAAGGGACTGCATGTGGTCGCGCCGGTCAAGCCGAAGGCAGACTGGCCGGCGGTCAAGGCGTGGACGAAGGCCATGGCGGATGCGATGGCCGCCGACAGCCCGCAGCGCTATGTTGCGACCATCACCAAGGCCAAGCGCACCGGCAAGATTTTGATCGACTATCTTCGCAACCAGCGCGGCATGACCGCGGTCGCGGCCTATTCGACGCGCGCCCGTCCCGGCGCCGCGGTGTCCATGCCGCTCGGATGGGAGGAACTCGTTCCCGAAATCGGCCCTGCTCATTTCACGATTGCAAACGCGCCGTCGCGGCTCGCCGCGCTGACACACGACCCCTGGGACGGCTTCCGCGCGGCCGAAGCGCCGATCGAAGGTGCTGCGCGCAAACGACCGGCAAGCGCGACGACAGCGGCGAGCGCCAAGACCTCCGCAAGCCCGAAGACCGCCAAGCCGACCCGAAAACGTTGAGAGCCCCGTTTCGCTAGCGCGGCGTCCGAAGGCTCCTAGCGTTTCTTGGTGTCGGCCGCCACGCTGCGTCGCAAGGCGTCCATGATGTTGATCACGTTGCTTGGCGTATCGGCTGCCTCCGCGGCCTCGGGCCTGCGGCGCGCCGAGCGGACGTTCTTCTTCTTGTCGTCGATCAATTCGACAAGCCGATCCTGGACGGGGTCGCGGACGAGATCCGAACTCCACGGCTTCTTGCGCTTCTCGATCAGTTCGGAGACGAGTTCGAGAAGCTTCGGGTCGGGCTTGGCCTCGCCGACGGTGGCAAAGATCTCGCGCGGGCTGCGCACCTCCTCGCCGTAACGGAGGGTCCAGAGCTCGATTCCGTCGTCGCGGGGCTTGAGCAGAACCGCGCGCTCCCGGCGGTGAAGCACCAGGCGAGAGACGCCGGCCATTCTGGTCGAGCGCATGGCGTCGCGGATGACGCAATACGCCTCTTCCCCCACCTTGTCGTTCGGCGTCAGGAAATAGGGCGTCTCGTACCAGATCCAGTCGACGCTGTCGGCCGGCGTGAAGCTCTCGATGTCGATCGCCCGCGCGCTCTCGAGTCGCACAGCTTCCAGTTCCTCGTCCTCAAGCAGAACGAACGCGCTTTCTTCCCGGGCGTAGCCCTTGACCTGGGCCTCTTCCCCGACCGGCTTTCCGGTCGCGCCGTCGATGTACCGGCTGACGACCCGGTTCCCGGTCTTGCGGTTGAGCGTATGAAAGCGAACCTTGTCCGCGTCGCTGGTGGCCGGCGTCAGCGCGACCGGGCAGGTCACCAGCGACAGCTTGAGGTAGCCCGTCCAGAAGGGACGCGGCGCCACCGGCCTATCGCGCCCTGGCCGACGAGGCGGTCTCAGGGGCGGGCCGCGTTTCGCGAGCCGAGGCGTCAGTCGACTTCGCCTTGCTCCCCGACCTTTGCGCCTTCCCGGCCGAAGTTTCCGCTTTCGCCGCCGCCGTCTCCGGCAGAGCCAGTTCGTCGGGCGGATCCGGCTTCACCTCGTCGCCGGCGACCTCCGCGTCGTAGACCGCCTCAGCCTCATACCAGTGCGAGTCGTGCCGGCCCTCCGGGCGACCTTCCTGCACCCACAACTGATAGGCGATCTCTTGGACTCGCACCTCGCGCTCAACCATTGTGGTTCCCCGCGGCTGTGCGCGCGGCGTTCCGCTTCCGGGTGGCAGCGGCCTTCCTCGCCGACGCGGACCGACTTTCGGCCGACCGCGCGGCCGAGGCGGCGCCCCCGACGCGGCCGCCCTTATGCGCCGCCGGATGGCCGGTGGCTTTGCCGCGGCCGGACCCGCCGGGTTCCTTGCCCCCGCCGTCGTCCTTGTTGACGGTCGCCCATGCCCGCCGCTCCGCTTCTTTTTCGGGAACGCCGCGGCTTTCGTAGCTTTCCTCGATATGCTCCGCCTTGCGCTCCTGCTTGTCGGTGTATTTCGACTTGTCGCCTCTCGGCATGCCGGCCTCCTCGAAAACGTTTTGGATAACCATTTTGGCCTTATCTCGACCAGACTACGAAAAAGAGCAGGGCAATCGACACGCAGATCAGGGCCGCGGCGATCTGCCGAATGACCTCGAATTGCAGCAGTTCGATCTCTGTCATGGCGCATCCCAGGGTTCGAAATGCGTAGCGCCGACGCGTGCGCCTCAAGCCGGCGGATCAACCGCATGCGCTGCGAAAAGTTCCAGGTGCCACGCGGCCGAGCTAATTCGAGAGGCCTCGGCTTTCGAAATAGCGCTGAAGCTCGCCGATCGCGCCGCGGCCGTCCGCCAGCGCGACATAGCCGTCCGGGCGGATCAGGTAGGCGGCGTTCCGGGCGAGTCCTGCTTCCGCATACGGCGATTTCCACGGAAAGGTCCTCAACCGCAACCCCCGCGCGGCGCACCAGGCGCTCAGTTCCGGGCGGACCTCGCCGTACAGATGGACCTGCCATGTCGGCTGCGACAGGCTCGCGTGGTTGTCGTCCATCGCCACCCAGGGCAGCCGGTCGCCGCCGTGCACGCCGCCCGCCTTCCCTTCGCTCAACGGGCCGCCGCGATAGTGAAGGTTGATCTGGGAAACCGTCCGGAATGCGAACTCCTTGGCGGCATGGAAGGCGAACAGGCCGAAGAGCGTGTCGGGAACCAGCCAGAGGCGAGCGAAGTCCGCGAAGCCGCTGATTGCCGCCCCGACCGCAAACGCCCTGTCCGTCGCCGCGACCAGCCGGCGGGCGAAGCCGATCCGCTCGCTTTCGTAGCTGTCGAGAAGCGACTCGGGCGCCTTCGCGCCGAGTACGGCGCTGAGTTTCCACGCCAGGTTGATCGCGTCGCCGATCCCCGTGTTCATGCCTTGGCCGCCGGCGGGACTGTCGATATGCGCGGCGTCGCCGAGCAGGAATGCGCGCCCGATCCGGAAGCGATCCGCCACCCGATGATGCACGCGGTGGGTCGAAAACCCGTTGGTTTTCGCCACGCGAAGGCTGAGGTTTCGGATCGCCCGGTCGCTCACGTCCTCGAAACGAAGCGTCTCCGGAATCGAGGCGGAGTCGGCTTTCACCTTGCCTAGGAGTTGGGCGCGGCCCTGCTCGGCGCGGGGAAAGACCGCGAGAAACTCCGCCTCGTCGAGATCGACATGAAATTCTCCGTCGATGGCAGGCCCTGACGCCTCGAGGTCGGCGACGTAGAAGACGTGCTGATGCGCTCCGCCCGGAAACCCGACGCGAAGCGCCTCGCGTACGATCGAGCGGACGCCGTCGCAGCCGGCGATGTAGGCGGCGTCGCACCATTCCTCGCCACGTTTGGGATGGCGGAGGCGAGCCTCCACCCGGTCGCCATGATCCGCCCAGGCGACGAGTTCCGTCTGGCGATCGACAAAGACGCCCTCGGCCTCCAGTTTCGAGATCAGGAGCCGCTCATGCTGGTCTTGCGGATACATCCGAACATAAGGATAGGGCGTCGTTCCGACGCCGACGTCCTCGAAGCGGATGCGCGCCTTTCGCATCCCCCGCGCCCAAAGGTTGAACGCCTGGATCTTGTGCGCGCTCTCGACCACCGCGTCGGCGAGATCGAGTTGCCGGTAGAGTTCGAGCGTCCGCGCCTGCACCATCAGCGCACGCGACGTAGCGCCCGGCGCCGCGGTCTTGTCGACGATCCGGACCCTGACGCCGAACTTCGCGAGCCACAGCGCGAGCACCAACCCCGTCGGTCCAGCTCCCACGATGAGGACGTCGTAACGCATGAGCCTCACCGCACCCGCGCCGCGAACATATTTTCTGGGAACGGTTTGCCTCGCGGGCTTGTTCCGCGCCCTCCGCGGGGCGAGATTGACGCCGGGGCCAAAGCACGCGCGATGTCTCGGGCGCATCAAGTCCGCGTGGAACGTTTCGTCCGTTCGCGTGTTGTCATTCCCCGGGAGCCGCCCGCTCTCATGTTGAACGGGCCTCGTACGGAGGGGGAGCACTAATGCGCATCAGTGAAGGCAAGCCGTACCCGCTCGGCGCGACGGCCGACGCCGAGGGCACGAATTTCGCTGTGTTCTCCGCTCACGCGACCAGGGTCGAGGTCTGCATCTTCGACAGCGACAGGCGACCGCGAAATCAGACCGCTTCGAACTCCCCGAGTACACCGACGAGATTTTCCACGGCCATGTCGCCGAAGTCGGGTCCCGGGACTTTCTATGGCTTTCGCGTGCACGGGCCGTTACGAGCCCGAAGCGGGCCACCGATTCAATCCGAACAAGCTTCTGCTCGACCCTTATGCCCGCGCGCATGCGGGCAAGCTGATGTGGGACCCCGCCGTATTCGGCTACACGATCGGCGCCGAGGGCGCCGACCTCACGCTTGGACGAGCGCGACAGCGCGCCCTTCGTGCCCAAGTCCGTCGTCGTCGATCCGAATTTCGACTGGCGGGGCGAATATCGCCGGCGCAGCGTGCCCTGGGACCACACGATCGTCTACGAAACCCACGTCAAAGGGTTCACCAAGCTCAATCCCAAGGTCGACGAGAAGCTGCAGGGGCTTCTACGCCGGACTGGGCTCGAAGCCGGTGGTCGACTACATCCGGTCGCTCGGCGTGACGACCGTCGAACTGATGCCGGTGCACACCTTCATCGACGACAGCTATCTGCTCGAAAAGGGCCTGAAGAACTACTGGGGCTACAATTCGATCGGCTTTTTCGCCCCCGATCCGCGCTACGCCGCCGACGTTCCCAACTCGCTGCGCGAGTTCAAGGAGATGATCGCGCGCCTGCACGACGGCGGTCTCGAGGTGATCCTCGACGTCGTCTACAACCATACCGCCGAGGGCAACGAGCTGCGGCCCGACGCTGTCCTTCAAGGGCATCGACAACAAGTCCTACTACCGGCTGCTGCCCGACAAGCCGCGCTACTACATCAACGACACCGGCACCGGAAACACGCTCAATCTCAGCCATCCGCGCGTCATCCAGATGGTGGCGGACAGCCTGCGCTATTGGGTGAGCGAGATGCGCGTCGACGGCTTCCGCTTCGATCTCGGCACGATCCTCGCCCGCGAGCCCGACGGCTTCAAGACCGAGAGCGGCTTTCTGAAAGCGGTCGGGCAGGATCCGCTGCTGGCGGAGGTCAAGCTGATCGCCGAGCCCTGGGACTGCGGTCCGGGCGGCTATCAGGTCGGCGGCTTTCCGCCCGGGCTGGGCCGAATGGAACGACACCTTCCGCGACACCGCGCGCGACTTCTGGCGGGGCGAGGCGAGCGCGAAGGCGCTTGCGCCGCGGCTTTGCGCGTCGCCCGACAAGTTCAATTTTCGCGGCCGAAAACCTTGGGCGAGCGTCAATTTCATCGTCGCCCACGACGGCTTCACGCTGCGCGACCTCGTCTCCTACAACGACAAGCACAACGAGGCGAACGGCGAGGACAACCGCGACGGCCATTCCGACAATCGCTCGCTGGAACTGCGGCGCCGAAGGGCCGACCGAAGACCCGGAAATCCGAGGCGCTGCGCCAGCGGCAGATGCGCAATTTTCTCGCAACGCTCCTGCTCTCGCAGGGCACGCCGATGGTGTGCGCCGGCGACGAGTTCGGCCGCACTCAGAATGGCAACAACAACGCCTATTGCCAGGACAACGAGATCAGCTGGGTCGACTGGAAGACTGGACGAGGAGCAGCTGGCCGCTCGTCGAGTTTCTTCCGCCGCCTCACGGCGGCTGTTCCATCTCTATCCGGTCCTGCGCCGCTCCCGGTTCTTCACCGGCGAGATGAATCCCGACATCGACGTGCAGGACGTCACCTGGATCGACGCCAACGGATCGCAGATGACGGCCGAGGCCTGGGACAACGAGCTGCACGCGCTGCTTCGGCATGCTTCTGGACGGGCGCGCCCAGGTCAGCGGGATCAAGCGGCGCGGCGAGGACGCGACGCTGCTCATCGTGTTCAACGCGCACCACGACCTGGTGAAGTTCGCCTTGCCGCCCTGCGCCGGAATGCGTCAGGCTGGAGCCGGCTCTTCGACACCAACGACCGGCGCTGCCGGAAGAGAGGTTCGAGATCGGCGCGGTCTACGAAGTGACCGGCCGCTCGATGCTGGTGTTCGAGCGGGTCGCGGGAGAGAAGAAGGCTGCTAGGACCGCGGCCAAGCCCAAAGCCTGATGGGTCGAGAAGCTTCGCCACGTTCCGCCTTGTAGACGCGGTCGACGAAGCGTCGCCGCGCTCGACGAGCGTGGCTGCATGTTCAGACGTCCTCCGGTGTCCAAAGCACCGCGAACGGCAGCGGCTTGATCCAACCGCTCAGCGTCCCGGCGGCGTCGAGGCGGCGGCCTCGGAAGAGGTCGAACCAGTCGCCCTCGGGCAGGCGAGCCTCCGCGCGCCATTCCGGCTCGGCCTCGCGCAAGGCTGGGAAAGCGCGCGATCAGAACGGCCAGGCGCCGGTCGCCGTAGCGACCGGACGAAGCCCGCGGCCCAATGGGCGTCCTCGCCCTGGATCTCGAGCGGCTGGTAATCGGCGCGGGCGAAGAACTCGGCCTGCTCACGCCGGAACGCCAGCAACAGCGCGATCGTCGCGAGCTTCACCCGTCCGTCCGCGCCAGTTTTCATCAGCGTCTCGAACAGCTCGCGCCGCCCTTCGACCGCGGCGAGACGCGGCGCGAGTCCCGGCCATCGCCTGTTCGCGCCACGCGGTAGTCGACCGCGCGGCGATTGTCGGGGTCGACCAGGCTCAGATCCCACAACTCGCAGCCCTGATAGATGTCCGGCACGCCCGGCGCGGTGAGCTTCAGCGACCGTCTGCGCCAGGCTGTTCTCGACCCCCAGCCGCGCGATCCGCTGAACGAACGGAAGAAAGCTTGTGAGAAAGCCGTTGCCCTCGGGGCTCAGCGCCTCGCGCGCGAAAGCGCGCATCGCCTGCTCGTATTCGGCGTTCGGCGCCGTCCAGCTCGAGCGCCGCTTCGCCTCGCGCAGCGACTTCTCCAGCGCGGCCTCGATCCGCGCCTGATAGCGCTTCGTGGGCGCCGCGTGCTCAGGCCGTCGAGCATGTCGATCGGCCAGGAGCCGACCAGCATCTGGTAGAACATGTATTCGTCGTTGCGATCGGGCGGCGCGCGGCGCTCGACGTCGCCCAGGCGCGCGCGCAAGAGCCGGCTCCACGACATGACCTGACGCGCGCCATTCGTCCGGCATTCCGAAAGCACGGCGAGCCGCGCTCGCGCGTCCTCGCCGCGCTTGGTGTCGTGGGTCGCGGTCGCCAGCATCGCGTGCGGCCAGCGCTCCGCGCGCTGGGCGTTGGCCTTGTGGAAGAGGGCCGGCGCGAGCCGAAGCGGTCCGGCGCGCCGCCGACTTCATTGAGCGCGAGGAAGCGATTGTAGCGATAGAACGCGGTGTCCTCGACGCCCTTCGCCATGACCGGGCCCGAGAACTGCTGCAGCCTCATCGCGAAGCGCAGCGCGGCGGTCTGGCTGAGCTCCTGGGTCGGCGGCGTCGCCGTTTCCGGCCAACAGCACGTTCTCGAGGAAGTCGAAAGCGGACGGGTGCACCTCCGGGTCGAAGCGGCGCGCGCGCGCAACCGCCCAGGCGATGTCGCGCCGGTCGGCGTCGGACGGCGAACCGGTCGAAATCGACATAGGTGCGATAGACCGGAAAGTTGGCGACGACCTGCTTGATCGCGCGCTGCAGGATGGCGCGGGTCAGATCCGCGGTCATCGGGCTCTGGCGCGCCAGGCGCGCGGCGCGCGCGGCCGAGCGCGTTGAGCTCGCTCGCCATCTCGTTGTCCATGATCCGCAGCTTGCAGAGCCGCGCGATCTCTTCGAATTCGTCGCTCGACGCCGGCAAAGGCGCGATAGGTTTCGGTGAACGCGGCTTCCGCGGACGGGTCGACCAGCAGACCCAGCGACAGATTGAGATAGTCGTAGCCGGTCGTGCCCTCGACCGGCCAGTCGGCGCGCAGCTGCTCGTGCGGCGCGAGGATCTTCTCGACCACGAGATAGAACGGCTTGCCGACGCGCTCGCGCAGCGCCTCGAGATAGGCCTTCGGGTCGAACAGCCCGTCGATGTGATCGATCCGCAGCCCGTCGATCTCGTCCGCCTCGAGCATGCGGAACACGCGCGCGTGCGCGTGCTCGAAGACCGGCGCAAGCTCCATGCGCAGGCCGGCGAGATCGTTGATGTTGAAGAAGCGGCGGTAGTTGATCTCGTCCTCGGCGACGCGATGAAACGCGACGCGCCAGAACTGCGCGCGCGATCAAGCGCGTCGAGTTCGCGCCAGTCGCCGTTGAACGCGGCGAGCCGGGCGTCGACGCCGTCGCGGGCGTTCGCGTCGGCTCGCGCGAGCTCCGCCAGTTCCGCCTTGAGGTCGAGCGCCCGCTCGGCGATCTCGCGGGCGCCATTGCGGCAGGTCGAGAAACCGGTCCGCCATGCGGTCCAGCGCCGCGTCTTCGTGGCCGAGAACGAGCGGATAGGTCAGCGGGCAGATCGGCAGCTTGTGCGCGTCGTAGGCCCAGACGGCGAAGGCCGCCGTCGTCGAACTTGAGCTCGAGCTTGCCGGTCCTCAGCGCCTCGCCATATTGCTCGCCGAGCACCGGCGCGAGCAGCTTGCCTGCCCGGTCCCTCGTGCGCCGACCAGTCGATGTCGAACCAGCCGGCGTAGCGGGACTCCGGGCCCCATTCGAGCACGTCGAGCCAGAGCGGATTGTCGGCGCCGCCGACGCCCATGTGGTTGGGCACGAAGTCGAGCATGCGCTCGAGGCCCTCGCGCCGGAGCGCCTCGATCATCGACGCGATATTCCGCTTCCGTCCCGAGCTCCGGGTTGAGCTCGCGTGATCGGTGATGTCGTAGCCGTGCGCGCTGCCGGGCCGCGCCTTGAAGAACGGCGAGAGATAGACATGGCTGACGCCGAGCCTGGCGAGATAGGGCGCGATCGCCGCGGCCTCCTTGAAGCCGAAGCCGGCGCGCAACTGCAGCCGATAGGTCGCGCGCGGGACGATCGTCACGGCTCGACGCTCCAGCGCACGCTCCACGGGCCGAACTCGCCGTCCGTCTCGCCGAAGCGCCAGAAGACGCCTGCCGCCGCGGGAAAGGCGACCTGAGCGTCCGAAAGATTGGCGTCGAGGACGAGGCGCGCGGGCGCCGGCGCGCCAGGCGACCCGCACCGCCTGCTCGCCCAGGACGGCCGCCTCGCCGCCGCGCTCGATCGTCGGCAGAAGCGGCCGCACGCACTCGCGCCGCGCCGCGAGCACCGCGCTGGTAGAAGGCCAGATGCTCGGCGGTCGATGCGGCTCCCAGTCGAGCTTCGACGACGAGGAAGGTCGCTTCGCGAGCGGATCGGGAATCTTGGCGAGCCCGGCCGGGTCGGCGAATTCCGGAAAGCGCTCGAATTCCTCGCGCCGCCCCTTGCGCACGGCGTCGGCGAGTCGCCGTCGAAAGTCGCAGAAGAACGGGAACGGCTGCGTCTGCGCCCCACTCCTCGCCCATGAAGAGCATCGGCATCTGCGGGCACGAGCAGATAGACGCTGGCCAGCGCCCGCACGACCTCGGGCGGCGCAAGCGCGTTCAGATCCGCTCGCCGAAGGCGCGGTTGCCGATCTGGTCGTGGTTCTGGATGAAGGCGACGAAAGCGCTGCGGCGGCAAGTGTCGCGCTCGGCCCGCCGCGCGGCGTGTCGCGGTAGGCCATGATCTCGCCCTGATAGGCGAAGCCTTCCGCCAGCGCCCGGCCGAGGAGCTTCGTCGTCGCCGTAAGTCGCCGTAATAGCCGCCCCGTTCGCCGGTCGCCGCGACATGCAGCACGTGGTGGACGTCGTCGTTCCACTGCGCCGTGTAGCGGACCGGCTTGCCGTCCGCGGCGCACGAGCCGCCGGGCTTCGTTGTCCTCGTTCTCGAGCAGGAGATGCACCGGCCGCGAGAACCGCGCGCGCACGCGCTCGGCGAGCTCCTCGAGGATGTCGCGGCTTGCTGTCGTCCTTGATCGCGTGCGACCGCGTCGAGCCGCAGCCCGTCGAGATGAAACTCCTCGATCCAGTATTCGGCGTTCTCGATGAAGAAATCGCGGACCGGGCCGGCGTTCGCGCCATCGAAATTGATCGCGTCGCCCCAGGGCGTCTGATGGCGGTCTGGTGAAGAAGTCGGGCGCGTAGAGCGGCAGGTAATTGCCCTCCGGGCCGAAATGGTTGTAGACGACGTCGAGCAGCACCGCGATGCCGCGCGCATGCGCGGCGTCGACAAAGGCCTTGAAATCCTCCGGGCGGCCGTAGCTCGAGTCGGGCGCGTAAGGCAGCACGCCGTCGTAGCCCCAGCCCCAGCGTCCGCGGAAATCGGCGACCGGCATGATCTCGACCGCGGTCACGCCGAGTTCGGCGAGATGGTCGAGCTTCCCGACGGCGGCTCGGAACGTGCCTTCGGCGGTGAAGGCGCCGATATGCAGTTCGTAGAGGACGGCGTCCGTCCCAGGCGCGGCCTCGCCAATCCTCGCGCCAGGGATAGGCGGCGTGATCGATCGACTCGCTCGGACCGTGGACGTCCTGAGGCTGGAAGCGCGAAGCCGGATCGGGAACCCGCTCCCGTCGGACAAGCTCGAACCCGATAGAGCGCGACCGGCGCCGACGCCCTCGACGAAGGCCTCGAAGAAGCCGTCGCCGCCGCGACTCCATGGGAATGTCGCGTTCCCCGTTCTCGATGATCACGCTGACGCGGTCTTGCGCCGGCGCCCAAAGTCGGAACCGGGCTCCGCCGGGTTCGAGCGCGGGCCCGTGCGTCCACTTCGAAGCATCGCTCATGGTGCATGCTCTTTTTTTCGTGAATGAATTTTGGCCTAAGAGCCCCGACCGAACGCGCGCCGCCCCGACGGCGCGTCCGATCGTCGATCAGCATCTGGTCCGCAGAACGCGTCGAACGGGCATTCGTTCCTGAGCGTCATCGGAAGGTCGATTGGCGCGCCGGGTTTCGCCGCTCGGCCGCGCTCACCCCCGCGCCTGCGCCGCCTCCTCCGGGTTGAGGTCTTCGAGACTTCGTCCCTTTGTCTCCGGAAGCATCGCGAGGGTCACGATGACCCCTAGGACGCACACCGCCGCCGCCGCCGCCTCAGCAGCCACGAGGCCTTTCCACGCCATCAGGATCGGAAACAGGAAGACCCCGAAAAATCCGCCGAGCTTGCCGGCCGCGGCCGCAATCCCATGTCCGGTCGTCCGCGACCGAACCGGAAAAATCTCGGCGGGATAGACAAACGTGGTCGAGTTGGGCCCGAACTCGGTGAAGAAGTAGCTGACGCCATAGACGATGAGGAACGGCACGACGAGATGCTCAATGCCAGGTATGAGCGCAATTGCGGCGAACGTGATCGCCATCATGACAAAGCCCACGATCTGAATCGTCTTGCGGCCGATCCGGTCCATTGTCGCCGCCGCGATCAGGTAGCCCGGCGCTGCGGCGATCGCGAAGATCGCAAGCTGCATCAGGGTGTGCCTCAGGAGGCTCTTGTCCGGGCTGATCGCCGCCAGAACCATCGGGCTGGAAACTGTGTTTCCGTAATAGGCAAAGTCCATGAACGCCCATGCCAGACTCGCGCCGACCAGGCGGACAAGAAAGACGGGATTGCGCGTCAAGGTCGCAAAGCCGCTCCAGAAGGGTTCCCGCACCTGGGCCGCCCGATCGGGGACCGGTCCTTTCGATCCTTGCCGCTCGATTTGTCCAAGCACGTGTCCAGCCGCTTCGCCAAAAGCCTCATGCTGACCGGTCGCAAGAAGGTAGCGCGGCGTCTCGGCCATCTGTCGGCGCAACTGGAAGACCGCCATCGCGGGCACTGCGCCGAAGGCAAGGAGCAGCCGCCAGACCAGGCCGTGAGAGAGAGGGGTCATCAGCAGCCCGGCCGCGAGCAGCGGCCCGAACACCAGACCCGCCGCCTGCATCGTGAAGACGAGCGTCACCATCATGCCGCGCGTCCGCCGACTCGCATATTCGCTCATGATCGTCGAACTGACCGGGTAGTCGCCGCCGATGCCGACGCCGAGGACGATGCGGAAAACGATCAGCCACCAGATGCTGGGAGATAGCGCAGACGCGACCGCGCCGACGGCCAGCACCAGCACCTCGTAGCCGTAAATGCGCTTGCGGCCCAGCATGTCCGCGATGCGCCCGAACAGGACCGCTCCCACAGCTGACGCGAGGAGCGCAGTCGAAGCGACCAAACCCTCCTCGGTGGGGGTGATGGACCACTGTTGTTTCAACAGCGCCATGACGACGCCGATGATGAAAAGGTCATAGGCGTCGGTGAAGAAGCCCATGCCCGAGATGAACATGATCTTCCAATGCTGCCGGCTGAGATTGGCCTCATCCATGCGATCGAGGATGTTCGTCCCAGCGGGTGTCGCGTCGGTCATGGTAATCGTCCGTCCGTGCCGTTTCGCGGCTCCAAACAGGCGAGTTGGCGTCACAGTTCCGTCATCAACCGGATTCCGCCGGCGAGCGCCCCTCTAAAGGCTTTCGCCTTCGCTCAGTCGTTGGGGCCGAGCTTCTTCAAATCGTCGCCCTTGAGCGTCGATTTCAGGATGGCGTTCCAGGCGGCCTTGACCTCGGGCGGGGAACACTTGCTGTCGTCGGCGCGCAACGTGAAGACGAGATCATAGGGGTCGGTGATGTTCCGGGTGGTCGATGTCCAGGCGAAGATCGTGAACCCGGTCAAAGCCGGGTCGACCGGCGCCGGGATCGTGTCGACCTCGATGTTCGACGACCGTTTGCTGCCTTCACGGATGGCGGCGACCGCCGGCCCAAGCCGATCGGCGTCGCCCTGAAGCGTGAAGCTCACGACGTCGTTGGGCTCGTTCTTGGCAAAGCCCACAAGGTTGTATGCGATCGCCTGCTTCATGATCATGGCCCGGAATCCGACCTGCTGATCGTTGCCGGTGACGGTTCCCGAAACCGCTCGTTTCTGTGGCATCGCCGCTCTCCGTCCGCGCGCATTTTCCAAGGCGAAAACAAATCAACGCTTATCGATAGCATTGCGGCCTTCGGCGTCAAAACGCGGGCGCTCTCGTCCTGTTCCGGCCTTCTCCGTTCTCATCGCCGCGGCGATCCTGCGGATGAACGCCGCGCAGACGTCTGGCTGGGTCACGGGCAGCATGTGGCCGCCGTCGACGAGTTCGAGATCGAGCGAGGGGATCTTTCGCGCCATCGCTTCGCCTTGGGCGCGCCAGTCGAGGACCTGGTCGTCGCGCCCGTAGAGAATGCCGACCGGCACGGTCAGCGAGGCGTAGCGCAGCGGCATGGTTCGATCGCCTCGTCATGAAGACCGCTCGTCAGCTCGGTCGAGGTGACGAAGATGTTTCGCGGCCGCAGGGCGAGGAGCCCCCCGCCCGCCGAGCCGAAATCCGCCGGCGCGCGCTCCGGAGCGAAGGCCGCCTTGAAGAAGATCGGCCGGGCGAGCAGCGCGGCCGGCGCTGCCGCGGTCCAGGCGTAGAGCCGGCGCAGAAGCGGCGACCGGATGACGAGCGAGCGGAACAGCGCCGGCGCGCTGGCGATCGGATGGGTCGCGGGCGCAATCAACGCGAGGCCGCCGACGCAGTCGGGATGGTCGAGCGCGATCGCGAGCGCGACCGCCCCGCCGAGCGAATGGCCGACGATCAGCGGCTTGCCGAGCTTCAGGGCGCGGATCGCGCCCGCCAGAATCGCCGCCTGCTCGCGCACGCCCCCCGCCGCCGGCGACGAATATCCGGAGCCCGGCCGGTCGAAGGCGACGACGCGGAAGTCGCCATCGAGCCGCGGCACGAGCGAATGGGCGAAATGGCCGATCTGACCGCCGAGCCCGTGAATGAGGACGACCGGCGGCCCCGCGCCCCGCTCGAGCACGTGCAGCCGAACGCCCCCGACCTCGAGAAAGCGCGCCCTGCGGCGGCGACAGGCGCTCGATCCGCCGCGCCGCGACCACCGCAGCCCCGCCAGCGCAACCTCGACCGTCGCCACGATCGCCACCGCTTCGACCATATACGTCACGGCCGAAGCCATGGCTCTGCCTCCTGATAGGACCGCGGCTCCCGCCGCTCCGATTCGACCCTACCCCGCGCTTCCCCCCGCGCGGATTGACTTTCCGCAAACTTGCGGCGATCGGCCGCTCGCGGCTGTTCGTTGATCCGCCCATCGGCCTCCGCTAAGGTTTGGCGGGCAGCTGGGAGTGAAACGAAATGAGTCTCGCGAACATTCTCGTCCATGTCGACTCGAAGCCGCAGGACCGCGGCGCGACTGGCGCTCGCCGTCAAGATCGCCGAGCGCTCGGGCGGGCTGTTGACCGGAGTGTTCGCGGAGAAGGCGGGCGCGCACACCGTAGGATCGGTGGCGAGTTGGCCGAGCCCGAAATACACCGAGGCGCTGGAGTCTGCCCGCGCCGCCTTCGAGGCGGGCGACGAAGGCGCTCGCCGACCGCGTCGGCTTCTTCGACCTCAACCGCGGCAGCGACGCCGAGATCGGCCATCGTTTCGTCGAGCTGGCGCGAACTTACGATCTCGTCATCCTCGGCCAGGCCCACGACGCCGAGCCCGTGCCCCCCAGGCTCGCGGAGCAGACGATCCTCGACAGCGGCCGTCCGGTGCTGGTCGTGCCCTATGTCGGAGCCTACGCCGACGTCGGCGCGCGCCCGCTGTTCGCCTGGCGGAGCACCCGCGGCGCGGCGCGCGCCGTCTCCGACGCCCTGCCGCTGGTCGTCAAGGGCTGCGACGCGCTCGTGGTCGAGGTCGCCCGCAAGAGCGAGAGCCGCGACGAATTCGCCGACCGTCTGGTCGCCAATCTGGCGAACCACGGCGTCAATGCGCGCTATCAGCATTTCGTGGTCGACGAGGTCGCGGTCATGGACACGCTGCTCAGCGCCGTTTCCGATCACGCGGCCGACCTTCTGGCGATCGGCGCCTTCGATCAGGGCACCCAGGCGCTGTTCGGCCACGGCGCCGGCACCCGCCACATCCTCGCGCACATGACCGCGCCGGTGCTGTTCTCGCACTGAGCGGCGTTGCAGCCGCGATCCATAGCCCGTCGCAAGACCGGCGTCCTATCGGACACGCTTTGGACCGCGGACCGCGCTCAACGAGCGCGGCTACGCCCCAGCTCCGCCAGCACGCCCGGCAAGGCCTCCGGCAGGTCCTCGGCGATCAGCCCCGGACCGAACGCGCGCGCCGCGGCGCCGTGCAGCCACACCGCCGCGGCGGCCGCCTCGAACGCGGGCGCGCCCTGCGCCGCGAGGCCGGCGACGAACCCGGTCAGCACGTCGCCGGAGCCTGCGGTCGCCAGCGTCGGCGGCAGGTCCCAGCCGATCGCGGCGCGCCCGTCCGGCGCGGCGACCACGGTGTCGGCCCCCTTGAGGACGACGACCGCGCCCGTCAGCCATGCTGCGGCGCGGGCGCGGGCCAGCTTGTCATCGTCGGCGCGGACGCCGTCCGCGGCGGCGAACAGTCGGGCGAACTCCCCCTCATGCGGCGTCATGACCACGGCGTGGCCGCCTCGGCTGATCAGCGTCGCAAGCTTGTCGGCTTCGCCGGAAAAACTCGTCAGCGCGTCGGCGTCGAGCACGACCGTCCGGCCTTCGCTGGATCGCGTCAGCGCCGCTGCGACGAGCCTGCGCGTTTCCGGCCCGACCCCGGCGCCGGGGCCGAGCGCCACCGCGCGCCGGCGCGCGTCGGCGAGAAGCCCCTCGAAGCCGCTGGGTCCGGAAAACGGCGCCACCATCACAGCGGTCAGATGGGCGGCGTTGACCGCGACCGACTCGGGTGGGCTGGCGACAGCCACGATCCCCGCCCCCGCCCTCAGCGCCGCCCGCGCCGCAAGACGCGCCGCCCCCGTTTGATGCGCGCCGCCGGAGAGGACCAGCGCCGCGCCGCGGGCGTATTTGTGCGACCGGGCGTCGAGCCGCGGCAGCGCCTCGCCCCATAAGTTCGGACCGTTGACGAAGGCGTTCGGGCCGATCCGCGCCAGAACGCTCGCGGGGATTCCGATGTCGGCGAGCCGGATCGCGCCGCAGAGCGCGCGGCCCGGTTCGAGCAGATGGCCGGGCTTCAGCCGGAAGAAGGTGACGCTCGCGGTCGCCTCGACCGCGACGCCGCGCACCCTGCCGGTTGCCCCGTCCACGCCGGACGGCGTGTCGACCGCGAGAACGCGGCCGCCCGCGCGTGCAAAAGCGTTGATCCGCTCGACGACCGCTTTCGCCTCGCCGTCGAGATCGCGCGCCAGTCCGGCGCCGAACAGCGCGTCGATCACCAGAGCCGCGCCGTCAAGAGCGACCGCCGAGGTAGGGAAAGCCTCGCCCGCGTATCGGGCGGCGGCTTCGGCCGCGTCGCCGCGAAGCGCCTCGCGCGGCCCCAGGAGGCCGAGTTCGACCGGAAAACCGCGCCCGGCGAGCAGCCGTGCGGCGACAAAGCCGTCGCCGCCGTTGTTCCCCGGTCCGCACAGGACGACGATCCGGCCGCGCGCCCGCGCGAGCCGCGCCGCTTCGTCCGCGACCGCGAGCCCGGCCGCCTCCATCAGAACCGGGCCCGGCACACCCCCGGCGATCGTCATGCGATCGGCCTCGCCCATTTCGGCCGGCGTCAGCAGTTCCAGGCATGTTTGAGGATCGAGCATGGGGCCGAAGGTGGCCCTGCCCCGCCTTGGGAGCAAGAGCGAAAAACGGCTTGGCGCTGCGAGAAAATCTGTTATACGGGCGCCCTGCTGATCCCCGATAGCTCAGCTGGTAGAGCATTCGACTGTTAATCGAATGGTCGCAGGTTCGAGTCCTGCTCGGGGAGCCAGACTTCACTTCCTTCGCAGGGTTTCCACGGGGCGGGTTGACAACTCGTGGATTAACCCGTTGACGGTGTCATTGTCCGGGGAAGCCCCGCCGCTGGGCTTTATCTCCCCCGCCGCTAGGGAAGCCACCTTGTTCATGGGGATTGCCTGGCTCTGTCCGTCATCTGCGTGATCGCCCGGAGGCATCGGCACAAAGGAGCGCGCAGCGCGTTCGGCGGTCCCGGGCGGCCTACATCTGGGACGAGTTTCGTCAACCATCGCTAACTGGAAAATCACTTCTTTCAGTTGTTTACATAAATATAGACTCCGATGCAATGAGAGTTAACATTACAGTGTGCAGATAGATATTGGTTCCCGGTTTATTTTTTGTGTGGACAATATGTCGCATTGCCGCTATACGATCGATATGAGACAGATTCATGTCAGCGCGGGCTTCGTAATTGAGTACTTATTCGTTTGCTCATGACGGCTTGCGTAATCCGAGGCAGAAGGCGTCGCGTTTCCTCCCCCCGCTCGTCTTCGTCTCAAGTACACGTCGGAGCGCCTACCCTTGGGCGTTCCGACGTGATTTTTTTGCTGTAGAGACCAAGAGTTGCCGGTCAGGCGGTAGTGTCGCTCCCACTCAGAACTCGACCCGGTCGCCGCCCTTCAACTGAAGAATCGCGCGCGCTTCGTCCGGCGACGCGATGGCGAGGCCGAACTCCTCCACCATCCGGCGCGCCTTGGCGACCTGCTCGGCGTTGGAGCGCGCGAGTTGGCCGGGGCCGAGCCACAGCGAGTCTTCGAGTCCGACCCGCACGTTGCCGCCGAGCGCTATCGCCTGCGCCGCGACCGCCATCTGGTTGCGCCCGGCCCCGAGCACCGACCAGTGGTAGTCCTTGCCGAACAGGCGGTCCGCCGTGCGGCGCATGTGCATCACGTCCTCGGGGTGCGCGCCGATCCCGCCGAGGATTCCGAATACGCTCTGGACGAAGAACGGCGCCTTGACGAGGCCGCGGTCGACGAAATGGGCGAGCGTGTAGAGATGGCCGATGTCGTAGCATTCGATCTCGAAACGCGTGCCGTTGTCGGCGCAGGTCGTCAAAATCCTCTCGATGTCGGCGAACGTGTTCTTGAAGATGCGGTCGCGCGAGCCTTCGAGATACGGCCGCTCCCAGTCGTGCTGGAACGTCGTGAACCGCTGCAGCATGGGGTAGAGGCCGAAGTTCATCGAGCCCATGTTGAGCGAGGCGACCTCGGGCTTGAACAGGGCGACCGGCTTCAGCCGCTCGTCGATCGTCATGGTGGAGGCGCCGCCGGTGGTGATATTCAGCACGCAATTCGAGCGTTGCTTGATGATTTCGAGAAAGGGCTTGAACCGCTCGGGCGACTGGTCGGGCCGTCCGTCCTTGGGATCGCGCGCATGCAGATGGACAATCGCCGCGCCGGCCTCCGCGGCGCCGATAGCCGCCTCGGCGATCTCTTCGGCGCTGACCGGCAGATGCGGCGACATCGAGGGCGTGTGGATCGAACCGGTGACGGCGCAGGTGATGATGACTTTGCGAGGGCTCATGGCGCTCGCTCCTCCCTCTTCGGCAGGGCGGAGGCGCCGCCCTCTTGCCAGGCGCAAACTGGCGCATGACGCCTGGGCGCGCAATAGGGCCAGGGGAGAACGGGGGATGTCGCTCATAGCCCCTTACGGATCGCGCCCGGGCGGCGGGTCAGGACCCGGCCCAGCGAGTGCGGCAGGCCTTGAGAGCGTCCCTGCGACGCCACAAGCTCTCCAAATTGCGGGCCGATAGCGGGCGGGCCATGCGAAAAATCATCGGAACCGTCATCGCGCTCGTCGTCCTTGTCGCGCTCTACTGGGGGTGGGCGCTGATGGGGGCGGCCGAGCTTGCCTCGGTCGCGTCGACCGGCGACCCGGCGGCGGTGATGCAGCGGGTCGATCTGCCCGCGCTCACGAGGTCGCTCGGCGCCCAGATCGCGCACGCCTATCTCGATCAGAATCCGCAATTCAAAAAGCTGCTGTCGGTCGAACAGGGATTTTTGGGAAGCGCCGGCGCAGGCGAGGCCGAGGCGCTGTTGCGCGAGATGCTGACCCCCGAGGCCATCGCCGCGCTCCTCAAGGAAGGCCGCGCCGGTCTGGCCGGCGCCGGCGCTCCGGACGGCCTGTCGCTCTGGCGCATGCCGCCCTTGAGCGAGGCGTTCCGCGCCGGTCTCGTGGAGACCTTGCGGAACTCCAGTTTCGACGGGCCGATGAGCTTCGTCGTCGGGTTGACGAGCCCCGAGGGTCGATTTGGGGTCCATCTGCATCTAACCGGAACGACCTGGCGCCTGTCTGGCCTCGACATCCCCGAGGAAATCAGCGCCCGGCTGGCGCGCGAGATCGCGGTGAAAGTCGGCGGGTCAGCCGAGCGCGGCGGAGGACAGTCCCCATGACGGCCGTCACTGCGAGGAGCGGTAGCGAACGAAGCAATCCATGCTTGCTGCGGCGCCCTCCGTCATGGATTGCTTCGCTCGCAATGACTGTGACGCGCTAGCCGCCGCGCATGGCGACATAGACGACGTCAGGATCGCCTCTCGGCGCAGGAACCCCAACGACTTCGACCTCCTCGAACACCCGCCGCAACCTGTCCGCGAAACCTGGAGCCTCCGCGGCGCTCCAGATGGTCAAAACCCCGCCCGGCCTCAAGCGCTCGCGCAACAGGGCCAGACCCTCATCCGCATAAAGCGCCCCGTTGGCGTCGCCCACTGTCCAGTTGGGGCCGTTGTCGATGTCGAGGCAAATCCCGTCGAACCGTTCCTCGTTGCGACGGAGCCAGGCGACCAGGTCGTCGTTGACGAGCAGCAAGCGGCGGTCGGAAAGCGCGTCGCCCGAAAAGGGCGCGAGACAGGTTCGGCCCCACTCGATGATCCTGGGCTCGATCTCGACCACGGTCACGCGCTCCACCTGCGTCGCGCGCAGCGCCTCGGCGAGCGAGAAGCCGACCCCGAGGCCGCCGATAAGCAGGCGCAGCGGACCTTGCCGATGGCGCAACGCCAGCCGGACCAGCATGCGTTCGGAGCAGCCATCGCGCGTATCCATCAGGAACACGCCGTTGCTGATGATCTCGAAATGATCGCCCGCCGCCCGCAGCGCGAGCTCGCCCAGACGCCCTTGCGCGCGTTCCACGAGTCTCTGGGAGTTCCGTGTCGCTCATCGGCGCGAAAGTATCAGAAAACGCCCGGACGATCCCTGTCGGAGCGGGGGAGCCGGCCGCCCAAGCAGAACACCGTCCGTCACGGCCGGCTTGTCCCGGCCATCCACGCAGTGCCGGCGCCGTTTGCGATTTCCTCTTTGGTTTCCATTCCGAGAGACCGGGCCCAACGCCGCACCGGGGTGGCACGCGAGATCGTATGCGCGTTCCCAGGGAGCCGCCAATCCTTGCTGTGTCGATCGTTACAACGGAGGAGGCCAAATCCGTGAATGCGCGCAACCCGCTGCAAGTGATAAACTGGCGCCGACACTTCTCGCGGCGACCATGGACACGACAGCAATGACGGCGACGACGTCCGAACCCGCCGCCATTTCACAGCGTATTGCGATTGCGCAGATCGACGCCGTTTTCAATGCGGTCCCCGTGGGCGTTAGCACGGCAGCGATCGCATGCATTTTCCTTGCAGCCGGATTGTCGAGTCTGGGTTACGCAGATTCGCGCGTCGGCGCCTTGTGGGCTGTTTGTTTGAGCAGTTGCGCGCTGTGCCACCTCCTTCTTTACCGCGGCTATCGCAAGGCGCGGCCGCACGGCGACCGATGGCGCGGGTGGGCGTTCTGGTTCACCGTGATCAGCTTCGCAGAGGGAGTGTGTTGGGGCTGGGCCCCAATCGGGCTGGCCACCGGCGGGCAACTGGATGTCGAATTTCTCGTCCTCATGGTCAGCGTCGTCGTGGCGGAAGGCGCGATGGTGGCCTTCGGACCCTATCTGCCCGCATTCTTCGCGTTGTTTCTCCCGGCGACGCTTCCTTATCTCATCGCCAGCGCCGGTTCGCAAAATACACTTGAGCGCGCGACCTTTCCCCTGATGCTGGTCTTCATCATCGGGCTTGGCGCGCTCGCGTACACAACCAATCAATCGTTCAAGCAACTCGTCGGTCTGCGCATCCGCACGCAACAGATGGCGCTTGACCTGCAAAAGCAGAAGGACATCGCGGAGCGCCAGAAGGAGATCGCCGAACAGGCCAATCTCGCGAAGTCGACCTTCCTTGCGGCTGCGAGCCACGATCTTCGTCAGCCTGTCCATGCGCTTGGAATATTTGTCGGCGCTCTTCGCGGCATCGCCTTGCCGAAGGACGCCACCCGGATCGTCGAGCAGATCGAAGCGTCGACGACGGCCATGGACGGCCTTTTTTCCGCGCTTCTGGATATTTCCCGTCTCGACGCCGGAATCGTTCCGGTGGAGCGGCGGCCCTTCGCCATCGGGCCATTGCTCGATCGGATCTGTCGCGATCACCGGCAAGACTTCTGTCGCCAAGGGCCTCTTGCTTGTCGCCAAACCCTGCTCCGCAATCGTGGCGACCGATCCGGTGTTGCTCGAGCGCATTTTGCGCAACCTCGTTTCGAACGCGGTGCGCTACACGGACCGGGGAAGGATCGTGGTCGGCTGTCGGCGTCGCCGGAGCGATATCTCCGTTGAAGTGTGGGACACGGGACGCGGAATCGCGCCCGATCAGCGGGACCGCGTGTTTCAGGAGTACGTTCAGATCGGCAACCCAGAGCGCGACCGAACCAAAGGCCTTGGGCTTGGGCTCGCCATCGTTCGCCGTCTGACAGTTCTGCTGGACTGCCCGCTGACGCTGCGCTCGGCGCCGGGTCGGGGATCATGCTTTGCGGTGACAGTCCCGCTCGCGGCCGAACACGCCGACGTCGCGGCGCCCGGGTCCGGGACGGTCACGGAAACGCCGGCTCGTCGAACTCGTCGTGGTTGTCGATGACGAACTCGCAATTCGGGATGCGACTGCCGCCCTTTTGACGGGATGGGGCCACGACGTCATCGCGGCCGGATCTGGCGACGATGCCGTCCTTCGCCTTTCCACATGCCCGCTTAAGCCCGCGCTGATCCTCTGCGACTATCGCCTGCGCGACGGCGAGAGCGGGCTCGCGGTCATCGAAAGGCTGCGATCTGAATACAACGAACCTCTCCCCGCCATTCTCATCACCGGCGACACGGCCCCGGATCGACTAGCCGAAGCGCAGTCGAGCGATGTTCTGCTCCTGCACAAGCCGGTCTCCAACGGCAAGCTGCGCGCCGCGATCGTCAATCTAACGGCTGCGGTCCCGCCAGAAGACATCGTCGAAACGTCAGCCGTCAGATGAGGCCGCTCGATCGGGCGAGCGCCGCAGCCTGGGTGCGGTTGAGCACGTTCATGGCCTTGAAGATCGCCGTCACGTGCGCCTTGACTGTTTTCTCCGACAGACCCAGTTCGAGCGCGATCGTCAGATTCGTCCGCCCTTCGGCGATCAGGCGTAGGACCTCGATCTGACGATCGGTCAAAGCCGGCGGCCCGCGTTCAGCCTCGACCCGGCCCGCTGCCTGTCTGACAGTGGGCGCTTCGGCAAGGATCAGGGCGGGCACATAGATTTCGCCACTCAGAACAAGTTGAATTGCGGAGAGCAGCGTGTGCCGGCTGGCGGACTTGGGAACGAAGCCGAGCGCGCCATGCGCCAGCGCCTGCCGGGCGGTTTGAGCGTCTTCCGAAGACGATAGCACGATCACTGGCAATTCCGGTCGCGTGCGTCCGAACTCGGCGATGGCCTGAAACCCATCCAAACCGGGCATGACGATATCCAGAACAACAACATCCAGATCAACATGCCGTGCGATCAGAGCGAACGCCTCGGAGGCGTCGCTGGCCTCAATCACGGCGGTGTCCGGCCCAATCTGCCGAAGCAGGGTCGCAAGCCCGTCGCGCACCACGGGATGATCGTCAACGACCAGAACCTTCATAACGCAACAATTGAGCGCACGCCGGCATTTAAATCAAGTCGACTAGCGGCTCCCATGCCCGCGCTGGTCTTAAGACCGTCTCGAGCATTTCGTCCGATTTACTTTAGCGATTAAATTGCTCAACGTAGCATACGGGCGCCCGCTCGGTCCTCCCAAAGCAGATGAGGTCAAGAAGAAAGATTATTCGACAAAACTACAACAAGTAACTCGTCGGCTTTTTTGCGGTCGGTCCAGCGGTAAGGCGAGAGGCCCTGACTAGCCTGCCCGACCAACCAAATCCTGCTGAACGTTCGGTCTGACAGTTGCTACACGTCCTACGGCAAAGATTAAGTAAATCAATGGCGTCGCTGTACTGGGGGATGTTGCGGGTTCAACGAGTGGCCTCGAAGCAGGGGGTCAAACCGGTGTCTCAAATATGAGAACACCACCAAAAAGAAGGGAAGCACAAGTCATGAGTAAATTGTTTTGTGGGGTCACGATCGGTGCGCTATTGACTGTGTTTGGTAGCGGAGTCGCTCAAGCGGACCTGTTTGAGCTGGGGAGTACCTTCACGGTAAACGGCTCAAACTCACCGGATAGCTTCAGCAACACGGTGACTTTGTCTCCGGGAACCACCCAGTCACTCGACGGCGGCAATCTCAACCTGACCATCTACGAGGACAAGGTCGGAGCCGACGAATGGTTAAGCTTCGTCTACAGCACGCCGAGTGGCAGCGCGCTGTCGCAGTACGGTTCCTACTGGTCGCTCAACGAATTGGGTCTCCAGACGGTTGCGACGACCAACTTCATCGCCGCCTTCAGTCAGCTTACAATCGACGGGGTCGCGCAAAATCTTAGCAACCCCATCTTTGGCGGTTATAGCGTGATCGCCAGTCCGGTGCCGAGCTTATCGGGGGAGGGGACGGGCGCCGGCGGCTTCACGGACATCAATCCGCCGGGCCCTCTTGGCAACTTAGGCGCGTATATGGACCCCTACGGGGCCTACGTCTCCGGTGCGGGGCTCGATCCCACAAGGATTACCGGTTGGACGCAGGCGTTGGAGTTTGCCCCAGTGGCGACAGGCGCGCCCGAGCCCTCGACATGGGCCCTGATTATACTCGGCTTCGTAGGCGTCGGCTCCGTCGGCTACCGAACCCGCAAGACGAGCGTCTCCCTCGCTTAGGTCTCGTCTCTTGAGAAGGAAAGGCCGCGCTCGCGCGGCCTTTTTTGGTTCTCGCCCGCTGTGGAATCGGCAAATTCACCATAATAACGTCCGCGCCGAGGCCTCTGGGCGGGCTTGAGACGCGGGCGAAACTTTATCGGTCCCTGATGCGCAAGGCGTGAGTTCCGTCTCGTTCGCTTACGCGCGTCAGCCCATGTTTTCGTTTGGAAAGCATGGGAGGTCATGCATGCGCGGACTTCCAACTGATCGGTTCAGGCCGCTGGATCGCCGCCGGACGGACCCCGAACTGGATTTCCCGAGGTCGCAGGCCTTATGTCCTTGGACATCGACAACGCCCCGTTGCAGCGCGTCGCGGCCACCGGCATCGCAGGGGAATTCGCCGCAGCGGCGCGATTGACGGAAGGAAGGAAGGATTCTGCTTTCCTCGCCGTGCTCAACTGAGATACGTTTCCACGCCCGTTGAACGCGATGCTCGAGACGCCTTGCGACGCCTTCTGAAATTCCTCCACACGATGGGCGCGATCGGGTTCATGGGCGCGGCCGCGGCCCTGCTCGTGCTGATCGGTCTGGCGCCGCCGCCGAGTTCGCTCGCCGGATACGCGCTGGTGCGCGGCGCGATGGCGGAGATCGGCAGGTGGATCTTTCTGCCCTCGTTGGTGCTGACCCTGATTCCCGGCCTGCTGGCGATCGCCGTCAATCGCGCCTTCCACAACGCCGGCTGGGCGTGGGTAAAGGCTGCGAGCGGGATTTTGATCTTCATGGGCGGCTTGCACGCGCTCGCCCCGATCCAGGAGGAGGCCGAGCATAGCGCCGCCGCGCTGGCCGGCCAGGCGGACCCCGCGACGATCACCGGGCCGGACGTTCAGGAGCGGCTCACGCTCTGGATGCTGCTTGCAGTCTCGACGGCGAATGTCGCGCTCGGAATCTGGCGGCCGCGCCTCACCCGGATCGCCGCCCGCCGGCCGGATGCGGCCCCAGGGGGCGCAGACCCGACGACAGCGCCCGCGGCCCGGCGACCCTACGTTAGAGAGCCCAGCCAGCCGTAGCGCCCGAGGTCGGCGGGCGTCTCGATCAATTCTTGTCGCGAGTTGGCATGGATTTGGGTTGTGCTGGTATGGCCTTGGGTTCGGCGCCCCGCCGGCTTGGGCGCTGGCTCATTTCCTATATAACAGTTGTTACTTGTGATAATTGGCCGCTTCAAAGTGAGAAAGGGACAGGTTTGTGCGCTTAACCCCTTGCAATCGCAGGCGCCTTGCCAGGGCTGCGCGGCGGACGGAAAGGCCCGACAAGGGTCGCGATCACGATCGGCGCAAGGATGGCGAACGGGCTTGCCCGCATGGGTGAATGGCAGGCGCCTTCGTTGACGCGGAGCGTCGCGAGCGCCACCATCGTTGGCCAACTGGGGACCCATTGCATGAGCGCCGTCGACCTTGTCGCCCTCTTTGACCTCGCGCCCGCGGGAGAGGACCGCTTTACCGGCTTCTCCCCGAACAACGGCTGGAAGCGGGTGTTCGGCGGGCAGGTGCTGGCGCAGGCTCTGGTCGCCGCAGAGCGAACGGTCTCCGGCCGCGATCCGCATTCGCTGCACGCCTACTTCCTGCTCGGCGGCGATCCGAAAGAGCCGATCGCTGTACGAGGTCGAACGGGTGCGCGACGGGCGCAGCTTCACGACGCGCCGGGTCGTGGCGCGCCAGAAGGACGCGGCGATCTTCGTCATGACCGCCTCGTTCCACGAGCAAGAGTCCGGCTTCGACCACGCCGCCCCGACGCCTTCGGCGCCGCCGCCGGACGCCTGCCCCGATCCGCGCGAGGCGGTGGAGGGGCTCGAAGGGCCGGCGCGGTTCGCGCATTAAGGGCATGCTCGATAGGATCTGGCCGATCGAGTTCCGGCCGACCGAGCTCGACGCTATGCGCCCGACGCCCGAGCCGGACACCCGGCAGAGCGTCTGGATCGCGGATCGGGACGCCGCTTGCCGGACGACCCGGCGCTGCACCGCGCCGCGCTGGTCTACCTGTCGGACATGACCCTGCTCGGCGCGGCGCTCCGGCCGCATGGCCTTGCCGATCTACGACCATCGCGTTCAGATCGCGAGCCTCGACCACGCGTTCTGGTTCCATCGCCCGGCCCGAGCCGACGCCTGGCTCCTCTACGCCCAGGACACCCCGAACGCCTCCGGCGCGACCGGGCTCGTCCGCGGGCTCCTGTACGCGCAGGACGGAACCCTCGCCGCCAGCGTGGCGCAGGAAGGCCTTCTGCGATGGCGCCACGATCTCTAGTCCAGCCGCTTCGCCTAATTTCTTGGCGCCTAAATCTTAGCCAGCTTCGATCGGGCCGGCCGCCCATTTGGGGCCAAACGGCCCCGGATTGCGGAAAAGCTCCGCCCTTTCCGCGGCCTAACGGCGCCGAGCCGTCATGGCATGGGCCTTGTAAGACGGGATCGCCGGCGGGGCGTCTCGAGCGCCCCGACTTCACCGCAGAGAGCGGCGCGGCAGTCCACCAGCCGTCCCGCGTCAAATTGGGGCGAGGCCAATGAAAGTTGTCATGGCGATCATAAAGCCGTTCAAGCTGGAGGAGGTGCGCGACGCGCTCACCGCCATTGGCGTGCACGGCCTGACAGTCACGGAAGTCAAGGGATACGGCCGCCAAAAGGGCCATACGGAAATCTATCGCGGCGCGGAATACGCAGTCAGCTTCCTGCCGAAGCTCAAAATCGAAGTCGCGGTCAATGCCGACATGGCCGACAAGGTCGTCGACGCGATCGTCGCGGCCGCGCGCACCGGCCAGATCGGCGACGGCAAGATCTTCGTCTACGGCCTCAACTCGGCGGTGCGGATCCGCACCGGCGAGAAGGACAAAGACGCGCTCTGACTCGCGACCCCTTCCCTTTTCCATATCGGAGTTCTCGAACAATGAGACTGAAGCGAATTTTCTCTGGCCTCGCTCCGGCGTTGGCGATAGCCGCCTTGGTCGGCTTCGCGGCGCCTGTCGCGTCCTACGCGCAGAACGCGCCCGCGACGACCGAAGCGCCCGCCGCCGCTCCGGCCGCCGCCCCTGCGGCCGCTCCTTCGGCCAAGCCCGCCCCGCCCGCGACGCCGGCCTGCGCCGGGGCCGTGCGCCGCAGTGCCTGAAACCGACAAATACGCGGCCGTTCCGGCCGTCCCAGCCATTCTGACGAACTGCACGCCGAGCGGCGGCGACACGGCGTGGATGCTGACCTCGGTCGCGCTCGTGCTGATGATGACGATCCCGGGCCTCGGGCTCTTCTACGGCGGCATGGTGCGCAAGAAGAACGTCGGCGACACGGTGATGACCAGCTTCGCCGTCACCTGCCTGGTGACGGTCGTCTACGCGGTCGTCACCTACTCGCTGTCGTTCACCGGCGGCACGCCCTTCATCGGCGGCCTCAGCCGCGCGTTCCTGCAGGGCATCCTCAGCGACGTCAACAACGGCGGCATCGGCAACCCGAACTCGCTCGCGCCGACGATCCCCGAAACCGTCTACATGTGCTTCCAGATGACATTCGCGATCATCACGCCTGCGCTAATCGCCGGCGCGTTTGCGGAGCGCATGAAGTTCTCGGCCATGCTGTGGTTCATGGGCCTGTGGTCGATCTTCTGGTCTACGCACCCGGTCGCCCATTGGCTCTGGGGGCCCGACGGCATCTTCAACTCGTCCAACGACGCGGCCTGGGTCAAGGTTCTCGACTTCGCCGGCGGCACGGTCGTGCATATCGACGCCGGCGTCGCGGGTCTCATTGCGGCGATCATGGTCGGCAAGCGTCGCGACAGCGGCCCGGGACACAACATGGTCCTGACCTTCATCGGCGCCGGGCTGCTGTGGGTCGGCTGGTTCGGCTTCAACGCAGGCTCCGCGGTCAGCGCAGGCGTGCAGGCCGGCATGGCGATGACGGTCACGCAGATCGCCACCGCCGTCGCGGCGCTGACCTGGATGTTCGTCGAGTGGGCGCACCACGGCAAGCCGACGGTCATCGGCATCTGCTCGGGCGCGGTCGCCGGTCTTGTCGCGATTACTCCGGCCTCCGGCTTCGTCGGTCCGGTCGGCGCCTTTGTGATCGGCGTCGCCTGCGGCGTCGGCTGCTACCTCGGCGCAACGGCGCTCAAGAAGGCGTTCGGCTATGACGACGCGCTCGACTGCTTCGGCGTCCACGGCGTCGGCGGCATCATCGGCGCGCTTCTGACCGGCGTGTTCGCCGTCCAGCAGTACGGCGGCACCGCCGGCGTACTCGAAGGGCAACGCCGGCCAGTTCCTCAACCAGTGCGTCGGCATCGGCACGGTCATCGTCTACGACGCGATCGTCACCATCATCATCCTCGCGATCATCAAGGCGACGATCGGCCTGCGCGTCTCCGACGAAGTCGAGCGCGACGGTCTCGATTACGCGCTGCACGGCGAGGTCGTGCAATAACTGACGCCCCGGCGGCTCCGGCCGCCGGTTTCTTTCCTCCCGCGAACCTTGGGCGCCCTTCGGGGCGCCCTTTTTCTATTGTTTTGCAGGGGTCACCCGCAATGCGAGGGAGCGGGACGACGCAACGGCCCGTTATGGTTAGGCGCGCATTAACTCGGCCTGCTTAGGGTCACTCCCAGGCGGCGCGCGGGAATCTCGCCGCGTCGAGCGGGCGAGTGAGCGATGCGTACCACGACATTCTCGGTGTTCGACTACCTGCCGACTTCAGTGCGGGATTTTCCGAAGCGCCGGGCGGCCGAATCGCTCGGGGTCGCGGCGCTCGCCGGAGTCGTCGGCCTCGGGCTCGCGCTTCTGACCTGGTCCGTCGAGGATCCGAGCCTCAATCACGCGACCAACGCGCCGGTTCACAATCTCCTTGGCGGTCCGGGCGCGATCGCCGCCGACATCGTCATGCAGATGCTGGGCCTTGCCTGCATCGCAGCGCTGGCGCCGCCTGCCCTCTGGGGCTGGCGGCTCCTGATCACGGATCGGCGGCTTGCCCATCCGCGCGCCAAGGTCGGGCTTTATCTCGTCGGAGTCGCAGCGGCGGCGGCTCTGGCCTCGCTGCTTCCTGCGCCCGGAAGCTGGCCCCTTCCGACCGGACTCGGCGGCGTCGTCGGCGATGCGCTGCTCTCGTTGCCCCGTCGTTTGGCGTCCCGATCGACCTGGGGCGTGGCCGCCTTTGGCGCGACCTTCGCGGCGATCGCGATCCTGACCCTCACCGCTGCGGCGGGGGTCGGCTTCGCGCATAGGCCGCAGGCCGAAGACAATCCGAGGAAAGCCAAGAGCGGCGGGACGAGCCGAAGCGCGCTCGGACGATGAGGACGGCGAGGACGAGCCGGGATTCGGGATCGTTTCGATTGGCGCAGGAATCCACGCCATGCTGACCGCGAAGGCTGTGCTGAGACGCCTCCTCCGCCGACCGGCGAAGGCCCGCGCCGCGGGCCGTTCGGCGGGGGCCGCGGCTCAAGCCGCCGGAGGCCGCCCGGCCTGGGTCGGGCTCCAGGCCGACGACGACGGCCTGACCAGCCCTTCCGCCTACGCCCCACGTCCCAAGAGCACGGCGACGGCCCCGGCGCAGGCGGCGGCGCCCGAGGGCCCCGGCCCCCGGGTGGCGGCGCCGGCCGGTCCGCATCAAGCCCGGTTCGCGCGCCGCGGCGGACGCGCAGCTCAAGTTCGCCTTCTCGCCGCGCGGCGAATATACGATGCCGCCGCTGGCGGTCCTGGCCGAGCCGAAGAAGTCGGCCGGAAAGATCTCCAACGACGCGCTCGAGCAGAACGCCCGCATGCTTGAGGGCGTTCTCGACGACTTCGGGGTCAAAGGCGAGATCATGAACGTCCGCCCCGGCCCGGTCGTGACCCTCTACGAACTCGAGCCGGCGCCGGGCGTGAAATCCTCGCGTGTCATCGGCCTCGCCGACGACATCGCCCGTTCGATGTCGGCAGTTTCGGCCCGCGTGGCGGTCGTGCAGGGCCGTAACGCGATCGGCATTGAGCTGCCGAACCAGCGCCGGGAGACGGTGTTTCTGCGCGAGCTGCTCGCCAGCGAGGACTTCGAGAAGACGAAGCACCGGCTCGCGATTGCGCTCGGCAAGACGATCGGCGGCGAACCGGTGATCGTCGATCTTGCCCGCATGCCGCATCTCCTGGTCGCGGGCACCACGGGCTCCGGCAAGTCGGTGGCGATCAACACCATGATCCTGTCGCTGGTCTACCGGCTGAAGCCCGAGCAATGCCGCCTGATCATGGTCGACCCGAAGATGCTCGAGCTGTCGGCCTACGACGGCATCCCCCATCTGCTGACGCCGGTCGTCACCGACCCCAAGAAGGCGGTGGTCGCCTTGAAATGGGCGGTGCGGGAGATGGAGGACCGCTACAAAAAGATGTCGAAGGTCGGGGTGCGCAACATCGACGGCTTCAACAGCCGGGTGGCGGAGGCGCGCGCCAAGGGCGAGACGCTGACCCGCACCGTCCAGACCGGCTTCGACCGGGAGACCGGCGAGGCGATCTACGAGCACGAGGAGCTGACCCTCGAGGAACTGCCCTACATCGTGCTCGTCGTCGACGAGATGGCGGATCTCATGATGGTCGCCGGCAAGGACATCGAGGGCGCGATCCAGCGGCTCGCCCAGATGGCGCGGGCCGCCGGCATCCATCTCATCATGGCGACCCAGCGTCCTTCGGTCGACGTCGTCACCGGCACGATCAAGGCCAATTTCCCAACCCGCATCTCGTTCCAGGTGACGAGCAAGATCGACAGCCGCACCATCCTCGGAGAACAGGGCGGCGAGCAACTGCTCGGTCAGGGCGACATGCTGTACATGGCCGGCGGCGGGCGCATCTCGCGCGTCCACGGCCCGTTCGTCTCCGATCCGGAAGTGGAGAAGGTGGTCGCCCATCTCAAGAAACAGGGCAGCCCCGAATACCTCCACGCCATCACCGAAGAGGACGAGACCGAGGACGACGAGGGCCCGCCGCCGGTGGTCGGTTCAATGGACGCCGACGAGTCGGCCGATTTCTACGACCGCGCGGTCAACATCGTGCTCAAGGACCGGAAGGTCTCGACGAGTTACATCCAGCGCCGCCTGTCGGTCGGCTACAACAAGGCGGCCTCGCTGGTCGAGCGGATGGAGAAGGAGGGCGTGGTCAGCGCGCCCAACCACGCGGGAAAACGCGAGATCCTGGTCGGGAACGGGGTGGACCGAGGCGCATTCGAGGATCTCGGGGAGGACTGAGCCGAGACGCCTTTTTGAAGCCCGCTGCGTGATATCAAGGGGTTTAGACTCTGAATTCGGGTTCGCGTAGGCTCCAGCAGACCGCTTTCGCCATATTTTTGCCATATTTTGAATTTGGTGTCTACAGCGATTTCAAAGGCTTAGCTAAGCGGCTCCCCGTCAAACGCCTTTCAGACAGCTTCCGAAATGGCGTTGAACATGACCGTCACGGCATGAGGGCGATCATGTCCCGGAAGATGACAATATCCTCCCGGGCGTCGGCGATGCTGGTCTTCGGCCCCCGTCCTTCGACGATATTGCGGTGGAACTCCCGCCACTCGACTCCGAAGGAATCGTGCCGGGTCGGAAAGGTCGAAGATTGGGCGACCCCGGCCGTTCCATGCTTTCCGATCACGGTCAGCCTCGCGGGCAGATGGCGGATGTACGGTGTGTCGTAATCGATCCTGACAATCTCCGTCTCGGTCGAAACCTCGATATGCGCATCGAAATGCGGTACGCGGTCCACCGCCGTCTCGAACTGGCATACGAAGTCGCCATAGTCGAAGGCCGCAGTGATCGCGCGCCCCTCCCGCCGTTGGGCGGCGTAGAGCACCTTGTCCGGCCGCCCGAGCAATTCCCGCATCGCCGAAACGTCATGGCTAGACAGGCCGAGGAGAAGCCCGTAGGCGCGGGCTTTGGCAGGCGCCTGACTGCCGATCGCCCGAGCGGTCGCTGCAGCCATGTCAACCTCAAGCTTGCTCGCCAGCGCCGCGACGCCTTGAGGGTCGCGAAACACGGTCGACGTGCTGTCGATAATGATCTGATTGGCGCCGATCACGTCATGCACGCGCGCCAGAATGATTTCCGAGCGGATCGCGGCGACGCGTTCGACCGCTTCGACAAAGGCGGGCGCGTAGCGGCGCATGAAGCCGACCTGCGCCACGACTCCCGCCTTCGCCTCGCAAGCCAGAAGGACGTCGGCTTCTTCGAGATTGATGCACATCGGCTTTTCGATCAGCGCGTGCTTACCGGCGCGCATCGCGTCCAGCGCCACTTCGGCGTGGTAGACGTGCGGGTTCGAGATCAGCGTCGCGTCGACGCCGGCGTCGGCGACGAGATCGCGATGGGTTTGATAGCGTCTGGCCGAGGGCCATTGAGCGCCCACCTTGTCGAGCACCGCCGCGTTCACGTCGCAGAGCGCGACGACCTCGAACAGATCCGGCATTTCTCGCAGCGCAGGCAAGTGGATGATCTGCGCGACCTCGCCACAACCGACGACGCCAATCCGAATGACTTTGGACATGTCCGCTCCCTGTTTGGCTTGTGACAAACGCGCCTAGCCTTTCAGGCCGCTCCCGACCGCGCCGTAGGCGATGTATTTCTGGATGCCGAGAAAAAGGAGAAAGGTCGGGATCAGCGTGACGGTCGCCGCGGCCATCAGGCTTCCCCAGTCCGTCGCGTACTGCTGCATGAACATCGTGATGCCGACGGGAAGAGTCATGGCGCTTTCATCCCGGAGGAAGATGTTGGCGACGAAGAACTCGTTGTAGGAGAAGAGGAACGAGAAGATCGAGATCGCCGCCATGCCCGGGCCAGAGAGCGGCAGGACGATCCAGATCAGCGCCTGCATGCGCGAGCAGCCGTCCACGGTTGCGGCTTCCTCGAGATCTTTGGGGATGGTGTCGAAGAACGAGCGCGCCATCCAGGTGGCGAAAGGCAGTTGGAATACCGTGTAGAGAATGATGACAGACAAGGGATTGTTGATGAGACCGAGCTTGCGGAACAGGACGAAGAGCGGAATCAGGGCCAGGATGATGGGAAACATCTGCACGACGAACAACGACCGCGCGTAGCCGCTCAGGAAACGGCCGGAGAATCGCGAAAGCGCATAGCCCGCGAGCGTCGCGAGGACGACGCTCAGGGCCGCGCAACCGAACGACACGATCATGCTGTTGCGCAGATACGCCCAGAAGGACGTGCGGTCGCTCAGGTAAAAGAAGTTCATCAGCGTCGGATTGACCGGAAGGATTCTCCGCGCCGTCATCAACTGCTCGGTCGTCTGCAGTGAGTTCAGGATCATCAGGATCACCGGCAGATTGACGATGACGACGATCGCGCCGAGCAGCGCGACAAGACTCCAGCGGCGATAGGGCTTTAGAGTTCGCGCCATTCAACTCTCCCTGCGCTTTCTGAGCAGGATGACGACCAGGGCCATGAGAAGGATCAGAGTGATGAACGATGTCGCCGATCCGAGCCCGACGCTGTTGCGGCCGAATGTGTAACGATAGGCGAGCAGGACGAGATTTTCAGTCGCGTTCGCGGGACCTCCCTGCGTGAGCAGCCAGGGGGTATCGAAATCATTGACCGTCCAGATCGTCATCAAGAGGCAAAGGACGATCGAAATGTCCTTGAGTTGGGGCAACGTGACATACAGGAAGGCTTGCCGTCTGGAAGCGCCGTCCGTCTCGGCCGCCTCGTAAAGCGACTGGTCGATGCCCTGCAGCGCGGCGAGAAGGGAAAGCATCATGAAAGGAAAACTGCGCCAGATCTTGATCACGATGACCGAGATTACGGCCCAGCGGCTGTCGCTTAAAAAGTAGATCGGGCCGACGCCGAGCGTTTCGATGAGGCGATTGACTGGCGCGTTCTCGTCCGCGAGCATCCACCGCCAACTCACGATCGCCACGATCGAGGGAACGATCCAGGGCAGGAGAAGCGCCGTCCGAAAAAAACCACGCGCAGGCAGATCGAGGTTGAGCAGCAACGCGAGCGCCAGGCCCAGGACGTAGCAGCCGGCGACATTGGCGCAGGCGAACACCACGCTGAACGTGACCGCGTTCCAGAAGTCTGCGGAACCGAGCAGCGTCGCGTAGTTTTGCAGCCCGATGAAGGAGCCGGAACGCAGCAGGGTCCCGTTGGTGAAGCCGTAATAGAAGCCTTGCGCCATCGGATAGACCACGATGGCGACCATCAGGATGGCCGACGGCGCAATCAGCAGGATGGGCAGAGCGAGGTCCGGACGGTTCCAGAGCCTGGCTCTCGGCCGGGCTCTGGATGTGACTTCGCTGGCGAGTTCAAGAGCCATATCGGCTCATTCCTTCAGCACCGCCTTCAGACGCGCTTCGGCGGTCGCGAAAATATCCTTTATCGGTTTGCCCTGCCAAAGCTGCTGAGCAAACGCCTGGAATGCGCCTTCGCCTTCCAGATCGTTCAGAGCCGGAAAAATGCCCTTGGCTTCGTAGCCGGTCGTCTTTCCGATCGGAACGTAGTCCTTGATGATTGTCGCGAGCGCGGCGTTGTCGATGAAATAGGGGTCGTCTGCGATCGACTTGCGCACCGGGAGCTGGCCTGTATTGCCCTTGGTCCAAAGCGGCTTCTGGTTCTTCGACCACCATTCGAGAAAGGTCTTCACCTCTTCGGGATGCTTGGTCTGCTGGTAGGCCATGATGTTGTTGACCCAGAAGATCGTGCCCTTGTCGCCGTGCGGCCCGGTCATCGGAGGAACGATGCCGATGTTCGCCTTGGCGGCCCCCGCGCCGTCGATTACGCCGGGCGTGTCGAGAAAGAACGCCGCTTCGCCGCGCAAGAACGCAGCCCGTGCGTCGTCCTGGGTGTAGCCGGCGCTCGCCGGACTGACCGCCCCTTCCTTGACCAGGTCGGCATAGGCCTTAACGGCCTCCACGTTTCGGTCTCTGGTTAAGGTGAGCTTGCGATCCGGAGAGAACAGGGCGCCGCCGTTGTTGAGAATCGCGCTATAGATGTAGTGCGAACCGCCGGTGTCGCCCGAGGCGACGAGACCATATTTGCCATTGCCGGTCGTCGCCTTCGCGACCTGCTCGAACTCGGCCCAACTGGTGGGGACCTTCTGTCCGGCGGCCTGCAGGAGGTCCTTTCGGTAGTACCAGACGCGGATGTCTATGCCCCAGGGCAGCGCGACATAGTGGTTGTCGTAGCGAAGCGTATCGATCGTTCCGGGTTGGAAATCGTCGAGGTCGCCGCTTTTCTTCAAGTCCGCGATGACGTCGTCGAGGGGCCGGATTGCGCCTTGATCGTAGAATTGGACCGCCTGGTAGCCGGCCCCAGTCGACAGGTCCGGCGCCGTGCCTGCGCCAATCGCGGTCAAAAAGGTCTGGTACCAGTTGTTCCAGGGCACGGATCGATATTCGACCTGGACGTTGGGATGGGCCTTGTTGAATTCATCGACGAGGCCCTTGGCGGCGTCGATATATTGCGGCGGTCCCCAGATCATGTCCCAAAAGTGCAGCCTTACCGGCTCCTGGGCGAGGGCGGGGATGGCGTAGAGAACCAGTAACGCAGCCCCGGCGACATATCGCAGCCGGCGGCTGAACCAACTTTGGTCAGGCGCAATTCTTCGCATGAGCGTTGTCTCCCATTTGTTTTCTGGTTGGCGATATCGCGGTTTGGTTGCTTCCCTGTTCCTCCATTTCTGCTTTTTAAGGTCTTGATGCTGTGAGGCGGCGCTCAGGGCGGCGACGCCGTCGACTGGCGGATGATCAATTTCGGCGACAGTGTTGTCGTTTGCGGGGCGAAATCGGGATCGCCGATCGTTGAGAGTACGAATCGAATGGCGTTAAACCCCAGTTCCGCCATCGGCTGAGCTACGGTCGTCAGTCGCGGCGTCAAACTCGCCGCGAGCGTGTCGTCGTAGCCCACGACGGAAATATCGTCAGGCACGCGCAACCTCGCCTCGTAGATGGCCTGGAGGGCGCCCGCCGCCATGAGGTCGCAGCCCACAAAGATCGCCGTCGGGCGCTCGGGCAAGTCGAGCAGGGCCCTCATTCGACGGTAGCCGGTCACGTTCGCCCCATCTGAGCCGATGACGACATAATCGTCGAGTTGGATCAGGCGCGTGTCGAGCGAAACGCCGGTGTTGCGGAGGCTTTGGACGTAGGCGCCGAGCCGCTCCTCCTCGACCGAGCGCCCTCGGCTGAAGGAGCGCGGGTAAAGGCGCGGATCGCCGCCGATGTATGCGATGCGGCGATGCCCCAGTTGCAAAAGATGGCGCATAGCGCTCTCGGCGCCGGCAACGTTGTCGACCAGTACCGCATGCGTATCACCGGTCCGCTCACGCTCGATCTGAACCACCGGCATGCCAGCCTCTCTAAGGAGGCTCAGGTTTTGAGCGCTGCGGGCGTAGGTGAACACGATCGCGTCAACGCGACGCTCGATGAACTGCTCGACCCCGATTCTTTCGTGCTCGTCTGTGCCGTCCTGGTTGTAGAGAAAGACCTTGTACCCGTTGGCGATCGCTTCCCTCTCCACGGCGCGGGCGACGTGCGCGAAGAACGGATTTTCCGTGATCGCGTGCGCGATGTGGCCGATGGAAAACGTGCGTCGCGAGCGAAACCCGCGCGCCACCAAATTTGGGCGATATCCGAGGCGCCCCGCCGCCTCGTTGATCCGCTTCCGCGCGTCGTCTGCGACATAGCCCTTGAGGGAGATCGCCCGCGCGGCGGTCGCCTTCGACACGCCAGCAGCTCGCGCAATATCGGTCAGCGTGACGGGCTTATGCAGCATCGACAAAGCCTGAGCCGTGCGAGATCATAAAATGTGACACCGATCTCACAGTCGGTCAAGCGGGTCGCTGTGACCGATTTGTTGTGTCGATCTCGAAGCCGCCGTCATGCGCATTTCGCCGGCCAGCCGCTCGAGCCCGGTCGAAGGCGGAGACTGTCCCGAACTCGAATTCTGGCAAGCGGAACCATCCTACCGGCTCCGCGTTTGCCTCCCAGGGAGAGCACGCTCCGTGGCGGATCGTGCCGACGCCCGCACCCCCACCAAGGAGGTCGTCATGACGAACGACGCTCTTCACATTTCGGTCCTCGCGCTCGGCGTGGCCGCATTTGCCTGGCTCACTCCGCTTTCCCCGGCGCGAGCGGATTCTCCCCCCGCCAACAACGCGACGCCCTCGCTGGCCTCGCCGGCGCCGACTCCGCTGACGGCGCCCAGCGGTCCGGCGGCCACCGCACCGACGGCCAACCCGGCGCCCGCGCAGAGCGCGGCGACGCCCTCGCTCGGCGAGCCTGCGCCCACGCCAAAGATCGCGGAAAGCGGAACCGCCAATGCGCAGCCTCCGTCGCACGCCTATTCGCCCCACGCCTATCGGCGCCATTACGCCCGCGCTTACGTTCACCGGTATCGCGAGAATGAGAATCCGGTCACGGCCGCGGCTCATGGCGTGGTCGCCGGCGTGTCGACGCTGGGCTCCGTCGCCGCCTACCCGATCTATTGCTTCCCGAACTACGGCTCCTGCCGCTTGCGTCGGCTGACGCCCTAAGCGTCGGATTGACGCGAGGGTTTCGTCGAACAGCGCGTCAACACTCGATAATGGACGCCGGCCTCGGTCAACGCCGCCGCCGGCGGGCAGGATTATGGCGAGCGAATAGGTCTCGTGCGTGGCCGTCGCATGAACGGCGGCGCGTTGACCAGCTTTATCCGACCGAAACGACGCTTCAGGCTCGGCGACGGGCCCGTGCGAACGGAATTTGGCCATGACCAATTTCGTCATGCGCAAGATCGTGTTGCGGCCCCTTACGTCAGCGGAGGCGCGCGCAAATTTTCTTCACAATCGTCTGCTTCCGCGAAAATGAAACTTCGCTCGATTCACGCGCGCTTAAAGCGGTTCGGCCTAGATTGAGCCGACAACCACCGAGCGCAGGACTTCGCCTTGCCCGTCCGAAAGCCAGTCGCGGCCGAGAGTCGTCGAGTTCGACAACCCGCTCGAAGCGCTCGAGCGCACGCTGATCGAGGCGCGCGAGGCTGTCATCCGCAAGCAGGCGGCGATGATCGCAGAGCTTTCCCTCAAGACGGAGCGACTTCGCGCCGCGATCGAAATCCTGAGGGAAGGCGTTTCGATCTGCGACGGCGAGGGGCGTCTGGAGTTGATCAACCGCCGCTTCGCCGAGATTTATGGGCTCGGCCCCGACGACGTCCGACCCGGCGTTCCCGTTCCCCCGCTGACCCGCCCGCAGGGGGCCGACGGCGCCGCTTTGGAGCCTCCGGGCGATCCCGAGCCGACGCCCGGCGGGCGCCCGAGGCCGCGCACCACGACGATCGCCCTGCCGGAGGGACGCTTTGTCGAGATCCGCGAGGCGCTGGCGCCAGGCGGCGGCTGGGTCTCGGCGCATCGCGACGTCACCGTCGTCCACGAACGCGGCGTTCTCGTCAAGGAGCGCCTGTCGCTTCAGAAGCTGATCGACCTCGTGCCCGACAATCTTTGGCTCAAGGACGCGGGCAGCCGCTTTTTGATCGCAAACGACGCCACCGCGCGGCAGATCGGGCTGCGCCAGGCTCGAGCGAATTGATCGGCAAGACCGATTTCGAGCTGCATCCGCCGGAGACCGCTCAGAAGTATTTCGCCGACGAGCGACGCATCGTCGAGTCGGGCGAGCCGCTGATCGACTGCGAGGAGTATGTCATCGGCCCCGACGGCGGAATGCGCTGGATTTCCTCGACCAAGGTTCCGCTTCGCGGCGAGAGCGGCGAGGTCGTCGGCCTCGTCGGCATTTCGCGCGACATATCGGCGCGCAAGCTTGCCGACCGCCTGCGCGACGGCCAGGCGCGGATCCTCGAGATGATTGCGACCAACGCGCCGCTCGGCGACATCCTCGATCGCTTGACGCGGCTGATCGAATCGCAGCTCCCAGGCGTCAAAAGCTCCGTCCTTCTGCTCGACGAGGACGGCTCGCGCTTGCGCAACGGCGCCGCCCCGAGCCTTCCCCCGGGCCTTGTTCGGGCGATCGACGGCCTCGCCATCGGCCCGATGGCCGGCTCTTGCGGCGCGGCGGCGTGGCTGCGCGAGCCGGTCGTGGTCGCCGATGTCACGACCGATCCGCGCTGGGCCGACTACCGCGCGCTCGCCGAGGAGCACGGCTTTCGTTCCTGCTGGTCGGCGCCGATCCTGTCTCATCAGGGACAGGCGCTGGGGACGTTCGCGCTCTACTCGGCCTCGGCGCGCGAGCCCGTGCGGGGCGGAGACGGCGCTGATCGACGTCGCCACCAAGATCGCCGGCATCGCCATCGAGCGGAAGCTCGCCGAGGACCGGATCCAGCACATGGCGACCCACGACGCCCTGACCGGGCTGCCGAACCGCGCCCTGCTCAAGGACCGGCTGACCCAGGCGCTGCTGCTCGCCGAGCGCTACGACCGCTGGGCGACCGTCGCCTTCATCGACATCGACAATTTCAAATATGTCAACGACAGCCTCGGCCATAACGCGGGCGACGATCTTCTGCGGGCGGTCGCGCGCCGAATGGTCGACTGCGTACGGGCGACCGACACGGTGGTGCGGCTCGGCGGCGACGAATTCGTGATCGTGCTCTGCGACCAGACCCAGAGCCTCGAAGGAATCTCGGAGACGATGACGCGGCTGCAGCAAGCGATCGCCGAGCCGGTCCGGCTCGGCCCGCACGCCCTCGGGTGACCATGCAGCGTCGGGGCTCGCCAGTTTTCCCAACGATGGACGCGACGCGGAAACCCTGCTCGCCAACGCCGACGCCGCCATGTACCGGGCGAAGGAGAGCGGCCGCGACAACGTCCAGTTCTATCGGCCGGAGATCAATCTCCGCGTCCAGGAGAAGTTCCGGATGCAGGAGGCGCTGCGCGGCGCGGTGCTGCGCAACGAGTTCGTCCTGCACTATCAGCCGCAGGTCAACCTGCAGACCGGCGCGATCCTGGCGGTCGAGGCGCTGATCCGCTGGCGCCATCCGACCCTCGGGCTGCTGCCGCCGTTGCGGTTCATTCCGCTCGCCGAAGAATCGGGCCTGATCGCCGCGATCGGCGAATGGGTGCTCAGAGAGGCCTGTCGCCAGGCCGAGGCGTGGCGCGCGCCAGGGACTGCCGCCGGTCCGGATGAGCGTGAACGTCTCGGCGCGGCAGTTCCGCGAGCGGCGGCTTGACCGCCGTCGTCGCCGACGCGCTGCGCGACAGCGGCCTCGACCCACGACACCTCGAGCTCGAGCTGACCGAGAGCCTGATCATGCAGGACGTCGACCAGGCGCGTGGCGATCATGGAGGAACTCGAGCGGCTTGGGGTGCAATTGTCGATCGACGACTTCGGCACCGGCTACTCGAGCCTCGCTGCGCTGAAAACCTTTCCGGTGGCGCGGCTGAAGATCGACAAGGCGTTCATCAAGGGCCTGCCGGACGACGAGGACGACATGGCGGTCGCGACCGCCGTCATCTCTCTCGGCCAGAAGCTCAACCTGAAGGTGATCGCCGAGGGCGTCGAAACCGCCGATCAGGCAGACTTCCTTCGCCGCAACCATTGCGACGAAATCCAGGGCTATTGTATCAGCAAGCCCATTCCGCCCGATGAACTCGCAGCCTTTTTGGGAGCATGGGTCGGGCGCGGCGGGGACACAAAACTGTTCGGGGCGCCCGTATCCAGCGTCGCGAACGCATCCCCGCCACGCTCGAGCTGTTAAAGTCCACTGCCCTCGTGACTGATCTTCGCGGTCGCTACATCGTCGAGCAGCGCAAGCAGCGCCTTGGTCGCCGCCATCGGCGTGCACGCCCGGTTTCCGTCGACAAAGAAAACGAGTCCGCTTTCGTGGCCGTCGATCTTGGCGAGCACCGCCTTGTCGCCGTAAGGCAGACCGGGCGGGGTCAAGGGATTCATGGCGTAGATGCCGCGCAGAAACTGCCACTGCTCCGGCGTCAGTTCGATCCACCGCCCCTTACCCGCCTCGACGGCCTTCTTGGGCACGGAGACGTCGACGCATTGGACGGAATCATCGGCGTAGGCCAAGGATGGCAAAACCATCAGGGCGGCGGCCGCGGCTATGGCGAGCTTGCTTACCATGAGGACCTCCTGCTTCGCGGACCCCTTGCCCGTCGCTTCCCTTCGAACTGTTTCTCGGCCGCCCCATCAAATCGCGGCGTTCTCGGGTGCAACAACCCCCATCCGTGCAAAAAGTTCCCCGAGCGGAGGAGGCGTTGCGCGGCGCGGAACCGCGCGATACCCGCTAACCCGCGGCCTGCTGCTAAGTGCGCCCCGGCGTCGCCGAAAGCGCTACGAGGGCGAGAGGTTCGACTTTGCCGCGCAACGGGAGGGCCGCGATCGCCGCGCCGCCGAAGCGCCGGCCGGCGGTCCGCCGTTCACGCCAGATTTTTCACGAAGGTGATGATCGCCTTGCGAACCAGCGGGCTCTTCACCGCGACAAAGGCGCGGATAAGCTCGGCGCCCTCATCGGGAGTCGCGAGCCAGGTCAGCGGCCTCGGCTCAGACAGAACTCTTTCCGACAGCCTTCTTCGCCGACGCATTCTTCTTGACCATCGCAACACCCAGTCCCCAAGTGCCAGCCATGCTTCAGCGTTCCCGAAAGCGAGACGCGCCCTGACGCGCGGATTGCCGAAATCCCCGCCATTCGCCCCCGCGGCGTTTCGGCGCGGATCCCAATGGAAACGGATGTACACGACGAAAACTCAACCGTCCATGAATGAATTGCGACACTTTCGGGGCGGACCGCGCCCGGAAGGAGCGCCCATGCGACACCGCGCGTCATTGACGAAAGTTGGCGACCGGGACTTGCTTATCCGGCAGCCACAACACCAACGCAAAGGACCTGGGGCGCCCGATGGGCAACGGCAAGCACGAAATCCGGATCAAGGGATACTCCGACGACCGAATGGAGCGGCTGAAGCAATTCACAAGATCGCTCAACGCCGAGCTCGCCCTGCTCGGCGGCGAGCCGCTCGACGTGCTCGAAACCCATCAGGAATACCAGGGCGTGATCGACGATCACGAAGGCACCTGGGCGGATCTCATCCGCCGGCTCGCCGCCGAACGCACCAAAATCGTCTATGCCGAAGAGGACGAAGCCGGCGACGACGTCGCTGACGCGTTCGAGGAGGGCGAGGGCGAGCCCTTCCAGGACTCCTAGCCGCGACTGCCAGCCACCCGCCTCACACGTCTACCCGCCTCGTGCGGCGAACTGCCCGGGGTTCTTGCGGCCGTGCGCGCGGCGGGCGGCGCCGGCGGGATGGACGGCGGCAAGAAACTCCCAGGCCTCGCGCGTCCAGCGCGCGTCGTTGAGCGCATGGTGGGGTGTCGTCGTCTGGAGCGGCAGCTCCGGATTGCCGAGTTCGATCGCCCATTGCTTGATGTCGAGGCAAAGCTGCGGGTAGTGGAACGGCATCTCCTCGAGTCCGCCGAAAAGGCCCACGAACGCGACCCAGTCATAGGCCGGGAAATAGCCCCAGAACACCGGATGCTCGTCGTGATCGGTGAAGTCGCGGAGGCCGTAGCTGATGTCCTCGGTGCTCATCGCCTTGCCGTCGAGCTGCGGGCGGACGTGCTCCAGCGTCCATGGGCTCGCCTTCGACCAGTCGGCCTCGGAACTCTCGGCATAAAACGTCCGCCCGTCCTCGGCGACCACCCCGATGCTGACGAGATCGATGACAAACGGCTTTGCGATGAACTCGGTGTCGATCCAGTATTTCATGGGCTTGCCCCTAATCTTGGCCGTTCAAGAGCGTGACGCGGCCGTTCGGCATGCGTTCGGCAGCGAAAAAAGAGGTCGTATCCAACCGTGTTTTGAACGTTTTCAAGGCGTTGCGCCGAAGTTTCGGAAAAAAATCCGCAGCGCTTCGAATCCGTGCGGACGGGTCGGAGTCCGGCAAAGGGCGCGGCGCGGGTCTATCGGGGGTCATGAGATCCATGGTACCCCGGCTTCTGGTTTTTGCAAGGATTTGTCGTACTGGTTTCGATGATAGGAAGGCGTCGCGCGGCGCGCCGCCTTGTCGCGCGTAGCGACGCCGAAGCCGAGGGGCGAACGCCCGCGTCTCGGCGATCGGCTCTCATGCCCCTCCTTTCTCCCGCACGGGAGAAGGGAGGAGCGCGCCGGCTCGGCTATCCCTTATCAGTACCGGCGGTAGACGCCGCCGTGGTAGCCGTAGCCGCGGTGAACCGCATAGCCGCCGTGGACCCCATAGGCGCCATGATAGCCGTAGGGATGAACCCCATAGACGCCGTGAACCCCATAGGCCGGCGCCCCGACAACGACGGCGCCGCCGCCCCCGTAATAGCCGTTCGGCCGGCAGCCGCCGTAAGGTCCGCGATGAAACCCGATGCCGCAGCCCCCCGACACCAGCGTGACGGCCGGCGCCGACGCCGGCGAGGCCACGATGTCCATCGCCTGAACCGGCGCGCTCGCGAGCCCGGCTAATCCAATCGCCGCGGCGAGTATCAATCTTTGCATCGTTTTGCCCCCTCGAATCGGTGCGGTTTCGTCGGGATGAGGTCAGAGCTTTGAGGCGGTTCTGGGACGGGGGGCTCGCGCCTCAGCTCGCGGCTCGCAAGCGACCAATCCCGACCGCCGCAGCCCAGCCCTCATCCCTGGCCTCTCCATCGTCATCGCGAGCCCCCGAAGGGGGCGTGGCGATCCAGGGGTCGTGGGGCGCCCTTCGGCCTTCTGGATCGCCACGTCGCTTCGCTCCTCGCGATGACGCCGAGGGCCGGAGAATGGGGGTTACGGAAAATCCCGCTATGTCCGAGAAATTTCCAGACTTCACGAGCGATGACGAGGCCGACGCCTGGCTGCAGGGCGCGGACCTCACGGAAAGCGACCTTTTTGAGATGAAGCGGCGCGTTTCGAACTGGCGCGAAAGGACGCCTCGATCAGCCTGCGCCTTCCCGCCGCCCTGCTCGCAACGCTCAAGGCCGAAGCGGCGAAGGCCACCATGCCGACGCCGCGCCTGATCCGCATGCTGCTCGAAGCGCAACTGGCGAAGTAATCGGAAGCGCGTTCGGGCTTACATGTTCAATCGTTCAAAAAGGTCCTGCCACAACGGATTGTCACGCTCGATCAGGGCCAGCTTATCTTTGCGGCTGCCGGACTTGATCTGCTTTTCCCGCGCGATCGCCTCGTCCATGCGCTCATGCGCCTCCAGCCAGACGAGCAGCTTGCAACCGTATCGCCTCGTGAAACCTGCAATCGCGCCCGATCGATGCTCCCATGCACGCCGGCCGATGTTCGACGTGACGCCAACATAAAGAGTCCCGTTCCGCCGGCTCGCCATGATGTAGACACAGGGGCTTCTCATCGCACGGAGAGGATAGCCGACACCCCGGCCTGCCGTCATCTCCTCGGATCGCGGCGGCGGCCCCTGGATCGCCGCGTCGCTCTTCGGGCTCCTCAGAGGTGACGCCCAACCCTCCTCACGCGTCATCGCGAGGAGCGAAGCGACGAAGCGATCCAGGGGATGAAGGTCGCTGACTTTCCGATAGCGGCAACCTCAAGAGCGGTAACGAGGCCGACACGTGGCTCGCGATTCGGACATCGCAGCCGACCTCGGATTGGGTGATGACGAAGGGAGCCCACGACATTCACATCGAAATCGTTGCGCACGCGTCGGTTGCGTGAGGGACTGCCGTAGACGCGGTTGAGACTCTGCATCGTCATCGCGAGCCCCGAAGGGGGAGTCGCGATCCAGAGGGCAGAGCGCCCTTCGGGCTTCTGGATCGCCACGTCGCTTCGCTCCTCGCGATGACGGCGAGGGCTTGAGACAGCCGGACATTGACCCGCTTAAGAATTACGGTTTAATCCCGCTATGTCCGAGAAATTTCCAGACTTCACGAGCGATGTTCCTCTGACGTGAGCGGAGAAATTTTTGCGCTTCTCAAGCATCCCGCTTACGAGCGAGGAACGATTCTTCCGCATTCCTTCCAATGTCTCAATTATTTTTGGGCCTCTAATAGCAAAGTCCCCTTTCCAGAGAAAGCAGATCCATACTTGCTTTGAACCAGATACCAAGTGTCTCCCTCAGGTTCTTCGTCTGCAGCTGTCGGGCCCTGCACGATCAAGAACCGCGATATCGACGCCCCGATCACCCGCGCCGTCGCAGAAGGTGGCTTCGATAGATTCATTCGTCGATGTCGAGCCATTGGCTGATAATCTTATTCGCAAATCGTTGTCCGAGTTGAACGGTTGTCGGGGCACCCTCTGTCACAGATTCAAGCCAGCTCGACTTGAAATCATCGAAGCTCACGTCCACGCGCCCCTCCATTTTGTTCTACCCCGCCTCCAGCATCCGCTCCGCCTCCGCCAGCTCCACCGACACGATCTGGCTCACGCCCCGCTCGGCCATCGTCACCCCGAACAGCCGGTCCATGCGGGCCATGGTGATGGGGTTGTGGGTGATGGTGACGAAGCGGGTGTCGGAGCGCTTGCGCATCTCTTCGAGGAGATCGCAGAAGCGCTCGACGTTGTAGTCGTCGAGCGGCGCGTCGACCTCGTCGAGCACGCAGATCGGCGAGGGATTGGTCAGGAACACCGCGAAGATCAGCGACATCGCGGTCAGCGCCTGCTCGCCGCCCGAGAGCAGGGTCAGCGTCTGCGGCTTCTTGCCGGGGGGCTTTGCGAGCAGCTCGAGACCCGCCTGCAGCGGGTCGTCGCTCTCGACCAGCAGAAGCTCGGCCTCGCCGCCCTCGAACAGGGTCGAGAACAGGCTCTGGAAATGGCCGTTGACGACGTCGAAGGCGGCGAGCAGCCGCTCGCGCCCCTCCTGGTTCAGCGAGCCGATCGCGCCGCGGAGCTTCCGGATCGCCTCGGTCAGGTCGTCGCGCTCGGCGATCAGCTTGTCGCGCGCGCCCTCGACCTCGGCGAGCTCCTCGTCGGCGCGCAGGTTCACCGCGCCGAGCCGCTCGCGCTCCTGGCGCAGGCTGTCGAGCTTGCTGCTGGACGTCGGCGAGCGGCGGCAGGGCTGCGCCCGGCGCGGCGCCGGCCAGCGCCGCAAGGCCGTCGGGCTCGACGTCGAGGTCGGTCGCAATCGTCTGCAGGAGCTCGGCGCGCCGGGCCTTGGTCGCCTCGACCCTCGCCTCCGAGGCGGCGCGGGACTCGCGCGCCTGCCCCATCGCCTCCAGCGCCTGACGCGCGCGGCGCGGTCGGCGTCGGCAAGCGCGGTCTCGGCAGCCGCCAGCGCGTCGGCGGCCTCCTTGCGCGCGGCTTCCGCGGCGGCGAACTCGTCGGCCAGCGCCCGGCGGCGGCGGGCAAACTCGACCGGCGCGTCGGCGAGCCTTTCGCGCTCCTCCTCCGCGCTCGCGCGCCGCTCGGCGATCTCCTCGATCTGGACTTGCGCTCGCTCGCGCCGCGCGTCCCACGACACGCGCTCGGCCTCGATCGCCTTGCGCCGGGCGCGCCGCGCCTCGGCCTCGCGGGAAAGACTTTGCGCGGCGGCGCGCGCCTCGGCATGGGCGGCGCGGGCTTCGCCCGCCGCGGCGCGGGCGCGCTCGAGCCGTCAGCGTCAGCTCTTCGCTCGGCGCGAGGTCGAGCATCGCCGCCTCGGCCTCGGCCTTGCGCTCGGCCGATTCGTCGCGCGCGGCCTTGGCGCGCGACGCCGCCTCTTCGAGCGCGGCGAGCCGCGTCAGGACTTGCGCGCGCTTGCGCTCGAATTCGCCGAGCGCGGTCGCGGGCCGCGTCGGACGCGGCGCGGGCGGCGCGCGCCCGGTTGCGCCATTCGGCCTCGGAGGCGGCGGCCTGGCGCAGCGCCTCGGCCGCCCGCGCGGCGTCCGCGCGCACGATCACGACCGCCTGGCGGGCGGCCTCGGCCTCGCGTTCGAGATCGCCGAGGCGGTTCTTTTCGGCGAGGCGCCGCGCGGCCGGGGTCGGCGCCTCGGCGGCGGCGACGAAGCCGTCCCAGCGCCAAAGGTCGCCCTCGCGCGAGACGAGCCGCTGGCCGACTTCGAGAAAGGTGGAGAGCCGTTCGCCGTCGTCGCGGGCGCACAACCCCGACCTGCGCGAGGCGGCGCGCCAGCGCCGGCGGCGCCGTGACGTGGGTCGCAAGCGGCTCGACGCCGTCGGGCAGCGTGGGGTCGGCCGCCGAAGCCGGGCATGAGCGACCAGTGGGCGGGCGCCGCCTCGTCGGTCGGCGCGTCGAGATCGTCGCCGAGCGCCGCCCCCAGCGCCGCCTCGTAGCCGCGCGCGACGCTGATCGCATCGACGACGGGAGCGAAGCGGTCGTCGGCGCGCGCGCCGAGAAGCCCGGCGAGCGTGCGGGCCTCGGTCTCCAGCGCCTGCGCCTTGCGCTCGGCCTCGGCGAGCGGACCGCGTGTGAGCAGCCTCGGCGTCGCGGGCTTCGGCGTGCTTCTCCTCGGCGAACAGCGTCGCCTGCTCGGCCGCCTCCAGAGCCTCGGCAAGCTCGGCGGCCGCTTCCGCGCGGCGCTCGTGCTCGGCGTCCTCGAAGTCGTCGGCGCCCAGCGCCGAGAGCTCGCGCTCGATTCGCCGCATATTCGGCCTCGAGCCGCGCGAGACGCCGGCCTTCCTCGGCCGCCGCCGCCCCGAGCGCGTGGCGGCGCGCGTTGAGGTCGGACGAAGCGGCCTGCGCCTCCGTCGAGCTCGGCCTCGGCCGCGGCGAGCAGGCGCCGCCGGCCTCCTCCTCCCGCGCGCGGGCCTCGGCGGCGCCGTCGCCCGCGCCCTGCAAGCGCCTCGGCGAGCGTCGCGTCCTCGGCCTCGAGCCGCTCGATCACCGAGGCCGCGTCGGCGATCAGCGCCTGCTCGCGCTCGAGGTCGCGAGCGAGCTGGGTCGCGCGGCGCTCGAGTTCGGCCGCGCGCTCGCCGGCGCGCTTCTCCTCGGCCTCGAGCGTCTCGCGGGCGAGCGTGATGCGCTGCAGCGCGGCGGCCCGGCGCGCCTCCTCCTCGCGCAAGCCCGGCAGCTCGGCGGCGGCGAGCGCCTGCAGGCGCGCCGCCTCGCCCTTGCGCGCGGGTGCGCTCGGCGACGTCGAGAAGGTCGGCGTCGAGCTTCTTCGCTGCCTCGGCGAAGGCGGCCTCGGCCTCGCGCCAGGCGATCAGATGAGCGAGCGCCTCGTGTCTGCGGATGTCGGCTGCGAGATTGCGGTAGCGGCTCGACTGGCGCGCCTGCCGCTTCAGGCTCTCGACCTGCACGTCGATCTGCTTCAGCACGTCCTCGACGCGCAGAAGATTGTCCTCCGCTCCCTTGAGGCGCAGCTCCGCCTCGTGGCGACGCGAGTGCAGGCCCGAAATGCCGGCCGCCTCCTCGAGGATCAGCCGCCGCGCCTGCGGCTTGGCGGCGATGATCTCGCCGATCTGCCCCTGGCGGACGAGCGCGGGCGAGCGGGCCCCGGTCGAGGCGTCGGCGAACAGGAGCTGGACGTCGCGCGCGCGCACCTCGCGACCGTTGATCGCGATAGGTCGAGCCGGACTCGCGCTCGATGCGGCGCGTCACCTCGATCTGCTCGTGCTCGTTGAAGGCGGCCGGCGCCCGGTGGTCGGCGTTGTCGAGAAGAATGCCGACCTCGGCGTTGTTGCGCGAGGGGCGCTTGCCGGAGCCGGCGAAGATCACGTCGTCCATGCCCGAGGCGCGCATGGCCTTGAACGAGCTCTCGCCCATCACCCAGCGCAGCGCCTCGACGAGATTCGACTTGCCGCAGCCGTTCGGGCCGACGACGCCGGTAAGGCCGGGCTCGATCTTGAACTCTGCGGCGTCGCAGAAGCTCTTGAAGCCGGTGAGGCGCAAGCGCTCGAATTTCATTACACGGCCTTGTCGTCCCTCAGCCGCCGGGCGCCCATGCCGCCCGATAAGGCCATTGATCGTCCCTTGAAGCGCGCAAGCGTCCCGAAACGGGACATCAGGGAACTAGCGGCCATATCGGACGCAAGCAATCAACCCCAGGGCCGCAAAAACCTGTGCGAAACGGCGTCATTTCGCCGCGGGGCCAAGAATTTCATCAAACTTGTCAAGCGAGTGCTCGCCGGACAGGCGCCGTCCCGCAACGAAGAAGGTCGGAGTCGAATTGACGCCGAGCTTCGAGGCGGCGGCGTCGCGCATCGTCCTGACCTGATCGAGCAGCGTCTGATTCTTGAGGCAGGCCTCGAAATCCGCCCCGGACAGGCCGGCTGCGGCCAACTGGTCCTTGAGCTTGGGAAGCGGATTGTCGCCAAAGGCCCAATCGGCCTGATGATCGAACAGCCGATCGACGACCGCGTCGCGCTTTTCGGGACCGGCGCAGCGGGCGAGCATGAAGGCGGCGAGCGCGAGACGGTCGAGCGGGAACTCGCGCAGGACGAACTTCGCCTTGCCGGTATCGACATATTTCGCCTTCAGCGCCGGCCAGACGTCCTTGTGGAAGGCGGCGCAGTGACTGCAGGTCATCGAGGCGTATTCAATGATGGTCGCCGGGGCGTCGGCCTTGCCTTCGACGATGTCGGGCAGCGCCTGGGGGCCATCAAGGACAGCGGTCTCGGCGGGCGTGAGGGCGCTGCTGTCGGCGACAGGCGCGGCGCCGCTCGCCGTAGACGTGAGCAGATTGACGCCCGCAAGCGGCGCCGCCGACAGGAGAGCCACCAGTGCGGCGGCAAGGGCCGAGACGCGAAAGCTCCGGGAAAATGTCGACAAGGCTGGCTCCGTTAGCGGCGTTCTGGGCTGCGCGAGGCGCCGGCACGCTTACGACGCGAACCCTGCGCGGCGCAATCCATCGTCTTTCAATGGGCGATGTCTCCCGGGGCGGGGCGAGAGGGAAAGGCGCGCAGCGCCGGCTCATGACGCATTTGGCTCGGCAAAGCCAAAGGTCCCGGATTTCCGCAGGACACATCACCGCGCGCCGTCCCTCGGTTGCATAGAGCTTCATTCGGCCAGTTAGACTTTTTGGCCCCTCGTATCAATACGTTAAGGCCGCGCAGGCGCGGGCCGCCGGTTCCCTCCCCCACTCCAGTACAACCTCATACGGTGTTGTGCTAAATTGAGAGGTCGCGTATATTGTGACCATGAAGGGCATCGGAATTGGGTCCGCGGCAACAAAACTGACGGACAAAATCTTAGGCTATAACACCGACGACGTAGTCGATATCTTGAAAGATATCGCTGCTGAATATGGTCTTGCCCATATTGCTTATATGTGTCTTGCCGCCAATAAAAGTACCGATTCCAGTTTGCTAACCGCTGTTGTTACGTTTTCGAAGGAATGGCAGGCCCGTTACTTCTTGAAACAGTATATAGTGATTGATCCCGTTATTGAGCGGGGCCGCACGGCAGTTCTGCCTTTCGATTGGGAAACTCTCGATAGGGACAATCCTGCGGTCGACGAGTTTTTCAAAGATGCAATTCGGCACAAAATCGGTCGCCACGGAATCTCCATTCCCGTTCGCAATCGAAGAAACATCAATTCCGTAATATCGTTTAGCGCTGACGCACCACGATCGGCCTGGGAGACGTTCAAGAAGCAAAACATGATAAGGCTTCAGCATCTCGCCGCGCTGATCGACTCGGCGAGTTTGGTCGATATCAAACTCCCCGAGTCGCAAGTTCAACTCTCTCGTCGGGAAGAGCAAAGTCTAATCTGGGCGGCCCGAGGAAAAACACATCAGGAAATCGCCGACATATTGGGCTTGAGCTCAACCAGTGTCCGGACTCATTTGGACACCGCGCGCCATAAACTGCACTGCATTAACCTGACCCACACGGTCGGGGTCGCCGTCGCGACCGGGGTGATCCCTGCGGTTGCATTGCGGGACTCCCCTTAAGGGACTTTAGTCTAACCCACAGCGGGCTTGCGGATTTTGTTCGCGTTTTGTTCTCCTCATGTTTGAGCGTTGTCAGCGGTTGTAGGTTTCTCTAGCAGTCAGGTGGGGAAACATTTGTTTCGACCGGAGAATGTCTTGGCGACCGATCGCGTAACAAACACAAGTTTATCCAGGCCGAAGACGCCGGCCTCGGGAGCGGATTCGGCGTACCGCGAGGCGGTTTTGCGCGCAATCGAAAGGGTTCTGACGAAGGCCCGCATCGACGCCGAAACCATCGAACAGCCGGTGCTTGCGTACCTTCTGGACATGGCTATCGCTGAAGTCAAAAACAGCGAAAATCCCGATCAACAAGGAACTCGCCAGCGCCGCCAGAAAAGGGGATCGAACGTTATTCAGTTCGGGAGCTGAGCGACGAAAGACTCGTAACGAGTTCGATAATCGCAGCGCGTACGTCTCGCTGTTCGATATTCAAGAATGCGCGGATAAGCTCCGCGCCTTCTGAAGGCGATGCAGGGGTATCCGCCGGGGCGGAGCCTGCGGCTTTCCCGTCCGGCAACATAAACTTGTCCCCCAACTGACGCAATTCAGAAGTCATTGCCGGATATTGTGTTTTTGGCACCGCCGCCTCTCTGAAAGTTTTCACAATCTGTGGCAGTTGCCATATACGGTCAGTTCCCGGGATTCAAGGCGTCCGAGGATCGAGGGCCGCGCCGACAACGTTTCCCGACAGTTACGATGCCCTGCACTCGAACGCAAACCCCCCAAGACGGTTTCTTTCGAGGCGGCCACGGCGGCGTCAAGGCGGGACAAGCCGCGCCGGGAAGGCTCCGGATTCCGCCCGGCGGGGCTTGTTGGTCGAGCGGATGACGGAGGGCCACGCGCCAACCGTCATCGCGCGCATTCGTTTCTCAGGCGAAAACGAGTTCTTTCGCGCCTGGGGCCAGGACCGTCGGACCCATCTCCAGGTCTTCGCGAAGGGCTTCGAGCCGGACGTAGTCGGGCTCGAACAAGGCGGCATAGGCCATTGCGCTGCCGATCCGCTGCGGCCGTCCGATCACGACCGGCTCGCAACCCACGGCCTTGAGGACGCGCAGGATGCGGGCGTCGAACACGGAGACGATTTGGGTGAGGCCCGCCATCTGCGCGACCTCTCCGATGCCGGCGACCAGCTCGCTCATCACATAGTTGACGCCGTTCCGGCTCCGTTTCGGCTGGCCGTCCACCGCTGTTGCGCAAATGCGCGAGCTCTCCCAGATCGTCGCGCTTTCCACGATCTCTCCTTCTTCCAGAAGTTGGGGGAAAACGTCTCGCAACATGTTCGGACCGGTGGTCGGCAGAAGACGCAGCGAGCCCCAGTATTGCTCCGTGACGGGATCGACCGAGACGAGATAGAGAGGATTGAGGTCATCGAAGCCATCGCGTTCGTGGCCGTCCTTGACCACGACGTCCCAGCCGAGCCGCTCCGAAAAGATCTCCGCACGATTGCGAAACATCGCGTCCATTTCGTTTTGGAAGTCAGACGAGCGCGCACCTTCGATAAGCTTAAGCATCTTCAAACTACTCCTGCTGTTCCCGACCTCGCTGCCCAATGCCACGAACGTCGGTGAACCTGGTAAGGCGTGGCGCCCATTCGGGCGAACAGCAAGAGCGGCGTGAAGTCGGTTCGCAGCGGGCGATTGGCGGCGTCTACGATCTGGACCTAAGGCGTTGGAGTCGCCGGCCCAGCCCATCGAGGACTCCGAGGGTGAGGCGATAAGCCGCGACGCCAGGCCGTTTCCCTCGATGCAAGACTCGCGAGCGCCAATTCGCCTTCATTCGGCGCCGCGGGGCAAACAGGCGCAATCCGCCTCGGCTCCGCCGACGCGCGGGGCGGCTACGACGGCAGCCGCCGAATCCAAAATCCTCTTGACCCTGCGCCTCTCAATCCGCCTCTATCGAGATCGCGCAGGTCTCGCGCCGGCCTTTCCTCGTGTGATGGACATCGATCCTCTTCTGCAGCTTCTCGTTCCGCTCCTTGCGGAGGTTCCGGGGTCGCGGCGAATGCGCGGGGCGGTTCGCGCGCGAGGGGAACGGCGATCGACGCGTCCGACTACGGCCTCAGCCTCTATTACGACGCCCGCCAACCGCTCGACGTCGACCGCCCGCGGCGCGCGGCGGCCCGCCGTGTCGACCATCCCCCTCTGATGACCGTCACCCCCATCGGCGAATGGGGGCCAGGCATTGTCGGCGGCGCGTGGCTGACGATCCGCGGAAAGAAGGTCGATCTCCTTTAACCGAGAGCTTGATGCGGTCGAAGCGGACGCGTTCGCCGAGTTGCGCGGGCTCGACCGGGAGCTTCGCGAACTGATGCGGACGAACCGATGGCGGGCCGCAAACTGCACGGAGATCAACTGCTTAAACGACCGAACATCCACCCGCCGAAACAAAATATTTCGGATTATCACAATATCTGCTAATACTCTTTCCGTTGCCCTAAATCATCAACGAGAGAGCCCATGCCGCCGAACCCGAACCTCCCTTCCCTGCTCGCTTTCGAACCCGAACCCCTCGCGACTCCGAGTGACGAACTGCCCTTGTCGGACGATGCGCGCGAAGCGCTGCTCAGGCGCGTCGAAGCCTGGATCGAAGACGAGGAGCGGCTGGTCGCGGAGATCGAGCGCCGACTGGAGACGGCGACCGGCAAGGTTCTGGCCTTTCCGCGCCGCGCGTCGTCGGGATCGTAAGCGACGCGCTCCTGCCCTATCGCGCTCCGGCTGGCGGCCGTTTGAATGGACGCCGCCGGCTTTAAGAGCTATGGCGGCCGAACCGGTTGACGATCAGGAGACATCTCCCCGTGTTCGAAGCGCTTAACGCCCAGTCGCCCGATAGCCTGCTCGGCCTGATCAAGGCCTTCAATTCCGACGGCCGAGACCGGAAAGATCGACCTCGGCGTCGGGGTCTACCGCGATGCGCGAGGCGTTACCCCGGTGCTGAAGGCCGTCAAGCAGGCCGAGCGTCTGCTGCTGGAAACGCAAGACAGCAAGAAGTACCTGGGCCCGGAAGGCGACGTCGGCTTTGTCGCCCTGTTGAAGCCCTACATCTTCGGGACGAGCGACAGGCTCGCCGGCCGGATCGCGGGCCTTCAGACACCCGGGCGGCACCGGAGCGCTGCGGCTCGGCGCCGAACTCGTCCGCGCCGCCGCCGCGAGCGCCGTGGTCCGGGTCGGAACGCCGACCTGGCCCAATCACGCTCCGATCTTCACCGCGGCGGGGCTGCCGATCGAAACCCACCGCTTCGCCGATCTGGAGGCGCAGACCGTCGACTTCGACGCCGTGAGGCAGGGACTGGCCCAAGCGAAAGCGGGCGACGTCGTTCTGCTGCACGGCTGCTGCCACAACCCGACCGGGATCGATTTCTCCCAGGAGCAGTGGCGGGAAATCGCCGGCACGCTTGTGGCGCGAAAGCTGGTCCCCTTCATCGACCTCGCCTACCAGGGCCTGGGAAACGGGCTCGACGAGGACGCGTGGTCGACCCGCCTCATCCTCGATCAGCGTCGAGGAGGCGCTCGTCGCCTATTCCTGCGACAAGAACTTCGGGCTCTATCGCGATCGGGTCGGCGCGCTCTTCGTCCTTTCCCGCAACGGCGGCGAGGCGGAGACGGTGACGAGCAACCTCGCCGCGACTCGCGCGGGTCAACTGGTCGATGCCGCCCGACCACGGCGCGGCGGTCGCGCGGATCGTGCTCGAGCGCCCCGAACTCGTCCGGCTGTGGCGCGAGGAGCTGGACGGCATGCGCGCGCGCATCAACGGCAATCGCGCGGCGCTCGCGGCCGCCGACCGGGCGCTCGCCTTCATCCGCGACCAGCGTGGGCTCTTCTCCAACCTGTCGATGACGAAGCCCCAGGCGCAAGCGTTGCGCGCCCGCCACGCGATCTATTGCGCCGACTCCGGCCGGATCAATCTGGCGGGCATGCAGCCCTCCGACGTCCCCGCGATCGTCGCCGCGCTCAAAGCCGAAGGATGCCTCGCGTCGCCGGCGGCGGCTTGAGCGGCGACTCCCTGTCGAGGCCGGGTTCGGTTCAGCCGATCCCGGTCACGCGTCGTCGCCCTTGAACCGTTTGAGCATGCGCTCGATGTCCGGGAGCACGCCGGTGTAATGGTGGAAAGCGTCGGCGGCTTGCAGCACCACCATGCGCTCGCCGTTCAAGGCTCGACAGCCGAGTTCGCGCGCGGCTTTCAGGAGGATCGTCTCCTCGGGAAAGTAGATGATGTCCATGAGCCAAAGGCTCGGCCGCAGCACTGAGAGCGGGATGGGCGAGCCGTCGTGACCGGTCATGCCGACCGGCGAGGTCTGAACGATTCCCCTGGCGCCGGCGACCGCGGCCGACAGTCTGTCAACGTCTTCGATCGCATAGGCGCGCTCAGGGCCGAAGTGGCGGCGCAAGTTGTCGACGAGGGCATGGCGGTGGAAAGTGTCGAGATCGTAGATGCCGATGCGCCCGGCGCCATGGCGCAACAGGGCGAAGGCGGTGGCGGAGCCCGCCCCGCCGGCGCCCACCTGGACGATGTCGTCCATGGTCTCGCCCGGCAGCCCCGTCTGGAAAGCGCGCCAGAAACCGGAGGCGTCGGTGTTGTAGCCGATGCGCTTGCCGCCGCGAAAGACGATGGTGTTTACCGCCCCGACCCCGCGCGCCATGTCGGAAAGCTCGTCGAGCAGCGGGATCACATGCTGCTTGTAGGGGTGGGTGACGTTCAGCCCGGTGAAGCCGAAACGTTCGGCCGCCTGTAGCACCTCCGGCAGGGCGCTTTCGTCGGCGCCGAAGCGGGCAAAGTCGATGATCCTGTAGACGAGCCGCAGACCAAGGGCGGCGGCTTCCGATTCATAGATCTCCGGACTGCGGGAATTGCCGATGCCGTGACCCAGCAGGCCGCAGAGGAAGGAACTGGGCTTGGGCTCCCCTTTGGCCATCGCCTCTGCATTCGCCGGCATGGGTTTCCTCCGTCTTGGCAAGGGGGCGCGCCGCCTGCTCGCCGGTCCGGCGCGATGACGCCGGACCGGGTGACAAGCGGGGCTCTGGGTTCGCTTACTCGGCCGGCGCGGCGGTCAGCGCCGCGATCTGTGTTTCCGCCCGGCCGGTGATCTTTCCCTTCACGAAGGCGGCGACCATGCCGACGCCCATCGGAATGGCGAGGAACCAGAAGACCTGCGCCAGGGTGAGGTGGAACGCCAGCAGGACGGCGCCGATGCTTGCGCCGGAAATGCCGCCGAGCCGCCCGAAGAAGGTCACCCAGCCCATGCCGGTGGCGCGCACCTGCGTCGGGTAGAAGTTGGTCGACATCGGATACCAGGCCGTGTGCGAGCAGTTGGCGGTCAGGCCGATGACGAAGATCATCACCATCAGGATCGGCAGGCTCAGCGTGAACCCCGAGGCCGAGAGGCCGATGGCGAAGGCGGTGAGCACGCCGATGAACAGAACCCAGACCACCACGCGATGGGCTTCGAACTTGTCCATCGCCCAGCCGATGAAGATGTTGCCGATCGTGCCGCCGACCTGCCCCATCGCGCCGATCATCGCGGCGTCGGCCAGGGTGAAGCCGGCGCCCTTGACCAGCGTCGGCAGCCAGCTGTTGAGCAGATACACGGTCACCTGGGCGCTGAACACGCCGATCCACAGCAGGACCGTCACCGGAAGGTACGGAGGCGTGACGATCTTGACGAACGGCACTTTGCCGGGAACCACCGCTTCATTGACGAACCGGGTGTTGGGACCCGCCGTGCCGGGCTGGATCCGATTGACGATGCTGACGAGTTCGTCATGGCGTTCCGGTCTCATGGAGAGGAAACGCGGCGACTCCGGCAGCCACAGGGCGTAGAGCACCGCAAGAATGAGCGGCACGACGCCGCCCACGTAGAGGACCGACTGCCAGCCGTGCGTGGCGATCAGGCCGGCGGCGATGAATCCGCCGATCGCGGCGCCGACCGTGAAGCCGCAATAGGTCAGGGTCACGAAGATCGACCGATGCCGGAACGGGGCGAACTCGGACATGAGCGTTCCCGTGTTCGGCTGCGAGGCGCCGAGACCGAGGCCGGTGAGGAAGCGCAGGATGGTGAGGCTGGTGAGATCCGTGGCCCACGCGGTCGCCAACGTCATGACGCCGAAGAAAAACACCGATCCGATGATCACCTTGCGGCGGCCGATGCGGTCGGCGATCGGCCCGCCGCAGAAGGCGCCGGTCGCGAGGCCGAAAAGTCCGGCCACCATCGCCGGGCCGAGCGCCTCGCGGGTGACGTTCCACGCGGGGACCAGCGACGGGACGATATAGCCGATCGCGGTGATGTCGTAGCCGTCGCAGATCAGCACGGTGAAGGCCAGGATCCCCGTCAGGATCTGGAGCCTGCCGACCGGGCTGTGGTTCAGAAAGTCTTGCAGCTGCAGGCTCGCCGCCGGCTGCCGGGTTGTTGCGCTCATCGTATCCTCCCGTATTTCGATGCAACGCCGCGTTCACGCAGCGGCTGGCGCGTTATCGGGTTTGCTTGGCGGGGCAGTGTTGCGCCGGCGCTTTCGACGCCGGCGGACGCTCAGGTCGCGGCGTTGATTTGCGAGACGCAGGCACGGAGGCCGAGCAGATAGCTGTCGACGCCGAAACCGGCGATCTGGCCGACGGCGATCGGAGCGATCACCGAGAAGTGGCGGAATTCCTCGCGGGCGTGCACGTTGGACATGTGCACTTCGATGATCGGACACTTGAGGATCGCAAGGGCGTCGCGGACGCCGTAGCTGTAATGGGTCCAGGCGCCGGCGTTGATGACCACGCCGTCGACGTGATCGAAATGGGCCTGATGGATTTTCTCGGCCAGCGCTCCTTCGATATTGGTTTGGAAGCACTCGACGCTGACCTCGAGTTCCTTGGCGAGGGCCGCGAGGGCGGCGTCGATGTCCTGCAAGGTGGCGGTCCCGTAGTGCTTGGGGTCCCGCTTGCCGAACATGTTGAGATTGATCCCGTGCAAGACGAGGATCCGTTTCATAGTTTTCCTCCTGAATGACGTCCTTGGCTCTCGACCGCGGCTAACGTTGGCTCGCGAGAGAGGTTGCGAAGTATTACCGTTTATGCGCCGCTTCGATAGCGCGGCGTTTGTAAAGCGAAGCCGGGCGCCAATCGCGTTCCGGCCACGTGCTCGATTGCTCAGGGCTTCCGGCTATGCAAACCGCTATCGACTGGTAACGGACTATTCCGTCCATGCCGAAACTTGCGTCAGGGCGCACTTTCTTGTCAATGAGAAGAAAGTCTAAGCTGTCGCTCGGCGCTCCCGCGCTATCCGTCGCAATGTCGGATTCGGCGCGCTTCGCTGTGCGAGCCGTCGTTTTCGTCGCTTTTCGGGAGTCGTGGCCGCTCCGGTCAACGCTCGTCAGCCGCCCGGGCTGATTTTCAACGTTCAGGATCATCAATGGATCAAGCTGTTCCCGAGAAGAAACAGCGTCGAAGCGACCCGGAACGCACGAAGCGCGAGATCCTTCACGAAGCGCGGGTCGAGTTTGCGGGAAAAGGCTTTGCCGGCGCCCGCATAGACGAGATCAGCGCCCGCACCGCGACGGCGAAAAGGATGATCTACTATTATTTCGGCAGCAAGGAGGGTCTGTATATCGCAGTCCTTGAGGAAGCCTACAAAGGGATACGCGAACTTGAGAAGACGCTTATTCTCGATCACCTCAATCCGGACGACGCGCTCTGCCGACTCATTGACTTTACGTTCGATTACGAGCACGCTAACCTGGACTTTGTGCGCCTGATCAGCGTCGAAAATCTCAACGAGGCCAAATATCTGAAAAATTCCCAACGCATCCAGGAAACTAACAGTAATGTTATTGAAGAATTGAGAAAACTCATGAGCCGCGGTTATGCCGACGGAACTTTTGTACGGGTAGAGACTCCCGAAAATATCCACTTCATGATCAGCGGCCTCTGTTTTTATCGGGTGTCAAACCAATATACGTTCTCCGCGATTTTTGGCGTCGATCTGGCAAGCCCGGAGCTCACGGCTCATCACCGGGCGATGATCCGCAACACCATCCGCAGCTATCTTCGGACCACGGAGGTCCATGGCTGACGCTCCCCTCAGAAGGAGGGCGGGGTGCAGGCCGAGACGATCACCAGCTCCTCGCCGCCGATATTGCGGAAGGCGTGCGGCTTGCGGCTGTCGAACACGTAGGCGTCCCCGGCTTTCAGCTCGTAGCGTCGGCCGTCGACTTCGAGCCCGAGCAGGCCTTTGATCACCAGCCCCGCCTCCTCGCCCTCGTGAGACAGCATTTTCGCGCCCGACTGCGCGCCGGGCTTGTAGCGTTCGTGGATCATCTGCAGCGTCCGGCCCTGCAGGTTCGATCCGACCTGGCGGTAGGAGACCGCGCCGCCCGCGATCTCGGTGAGTTCGTCAGCGCGATAGACGATCTGCTCCCGCGAACTCCTCGGCTTCCGCGAAGAAGTCGGCGACGCCGACGTCGAGCGCCGAGAGCACCTGCCGCAGCGCCGACACCGAGGGACTGACCCGGTCGGCCTCGATCATCGAAATCGTGGCGTTGGACACGCCAGCGCGGCGGGCGAGCTTCCCGCTGCGACAGGCCGAGGCGGATGCGCAGCCGCCTGAGCCTCGGCCCGATGGCGAAATCGTCGGCGGCGTTGTTCATGTGTTCAGGATTTAGAACAGCGCGAACAGCGCGGCAACTGGACAAAGGGGAAACCGGCGCCTATGTTCAGGAAACTGGACAGGCCCTCATCCGGCCCTTCGGGCCGTCTTCTCCCGCCAGGCGGGCGAAGGGGCTAGCGCCGCCAAGGAGTTTGCATGACCACCCCCGCCAATCCAACCGCCGCCGCCCGCGCCGACATCCCCAACGATCTCGAAGCCTTCTGGCTGCCCTTCACGCCGAACCGCGCCTTCAAGAAGCGCCCGCGGCTGATCGTCCGCTCGAAGGACATGCATTACTACACGCCCGGAGGGGCGCGAGATTCTCGACGGCACCGCGGCGTTGTGGTGCTGCAACGCCGGCCATAACCGCAAGCCGATCGTCGAGGCGATCCAGCGTCAGGCGGCCGAGCTCGATTTCTCGCCGACCTTCGGTTTCGCCCATCCGCCGGCGTTCCAGCTCGCCTCGCGCATCGCCGACCTCGCGCCGGCCGACCTCGATCACGTCTTCTTCTGCAATTCGGGCTCGGAGGCCTGCGACTCGGCGCTGAAGATCGCGCTCGCGTACCACAACGTGCGCGGGTAACGGCTCGCGCACCCGCCTCGTCGGCCGCGAGCGCGCCTATCACGGCGTTGGCTTCGGCGGCATTTCGGTCGGCGGCATGGTCAACAACCGCAAGTTCTTCGGCTCCCTGCTGGCCGGGGTCGACCACCTGCCGGCGACCTACAACCGCGAGCATCAGGCCTTCACCAAGGGCGAGCCCGAGTGGGGCGGCCACCTCGCCGACGCGCTCGAAGGGCATCGTCGCCCTGCACGACGCCTCGACCATCGCCGCCGTGATCGTCGAGCCGATGTCCGGCTCGACCGGCGTGCTGCCGGCGCCCAAGGGCTATCTCCAGCGCCTGCGCGAGATCTGCGACAAGCATGGCATTCTCCTGATCTTCGACGAGGTCATCACCGGTTTCGGACGGCTCGGCGCCGCCTTCGCCTCGGAGCGCTACGGCGTCGTCCCGGACATGATCACCTTCGCCAAGGGCGTCACCTCGGGTACGGTGCCGATGGGCGGCGTGATCGTGCGCAAGCCCATCTACGACGCCTTCATGAAGGGGCCGGAGCACGCGATCGAGCTCTTCCACGGCTACACCTACTCCGCCCATCCGCTCGCCTGCGCGGCCGCGCTCGCCACCCTCGACGTCTATCGCGACGAAAAGCTGTTCGAGCGCGCCAGGACGCTCGAGCCGAAGTGGTACGACGCCATCATGGGGCTCAAAGGGCAGCCGAACGTGGTCGACATCCGCTGCGTCGGCCTGACCGGCGCGATCGACCTCGCCCCGATTCCCGGAAGTCCGGGCTTGCGCGGACTCAAGGCGCTCGATCATGCGTTCCACGAGGCCGGGATCATGCTGCGTCTCGCCGGCGACACGATCGAACTGACCCCGCCGCTGATCGTCAGCGAAGCTCAGATCGGCGAGATCATGGAGAAGACGGCGGCCTCGATCAAAGCGGCGGCGTGAGCGTATGGACCGCTGCGTCATCTCGGCGCGGAGTTTCGGCGCCCGCCCGCATTCCCAACCCTTCGGCCCGCATGTAAGACTATCGTCCGGTTTCCTGAGGGAGGCCAGATCCCGGCCGGATGGGCGCGGGATCGCGCAGTCATGTTGACTATGGGAGAGGGTTGGATGGGCTCGAAACTCTGGAAATCGGCCGCGCTCGGCGCCGCGGTCCTCGCGACGCTGGCGCTCGCGCCGGCGGCGTTCGCCAAGGACTGGAAGACCGTCGTCATCGGGATGGAGGGGGCCTACGATCCCTACAACCTGACCGACTCGAGCGGCCATATTGTCGGCTTCGAGGTCGATCTCGCCAATGACCTGTGCAAGCGGGTCGGCGTCGAGTGCAAGGTCATCGCGCAGGACTGGGACGGCATGATCCCCGGCCTCAAGGCCGGCAAGTTCGACGTGATCATGGACGGCATGTCGATCACCGACGACCGCAAGAAGGAGATCGATTTCTCCAAGCCCTACGCCGCTCCCCCAGCCGCCTTCATGGCCGCCAAGGACAGCGACGTCGCCAAGGCGCTCGGCGCCGCGAAAGTCGTCAACGCCGACAAGGATCCGAAAGCCGGCGACGCCGCGATCAAGTCGGTGGAGGCCGCGCTTAAGGGCAAGACGATCGGCGTCCAGTCCTCGACCACGCACGCCAATTTCGCCAACAAGTACCTGAAGGACATCGCGACCATCAAGGAATACAAGACCACCGACGACCGCGATCTCGACCTCAAGGCCGGCCGCATCGACGTCGCGCTCGACGACTATCCGACGATCGCGGCGGCGCTCGACAAGCCGGACGCCAAGGACCTCGTCCTCGTCGGCCCGGAATTCATTGGCGACGTGTTCGGCGTCGGGGTCGGCATGGGCCTCAGGAAGACCGACGCCGATCTGACCGCCAAGTTCGACAAGGCGCTCGACGCGGCCTTCGCCGACGGGTCGGTGAAGAAATATTCCTTGAAGTGGTTCAAGATCGACACCACGCCGTGACCCCGTAACGCGCGCCGTTCGCTGGATAGGCGGGCGGCGCGATACTTGCGACGGCGGGCGGCGTGAACGGTTTCGGCATCTTCGGCTTTGGTCCGGGCGGTTGGGGGCTCGCGCTTCTCGCGGGCGCCGGCATGACGCTGCTCGTCTCCGCTTGCGGGCTCCTCATCGGGGCCGTGATCGGCTCGCTGGTCGCCTGGGCGCGGCTCTCCGGCAATCGGCTCGCGGGCGCGGCCGGAGAAGCCTACGCAGCTTTGTTCCGCGGACTGCCGGAACTGCTCGTCGTCTATTTCGTCTATTTCGGGTCCTCGACCCTGCTCACGGGCGTGGGCGGCGCTGATCGGCTACGACGGCTTTCTCGGCGTGCCGTCGTTCGTGGCGGGCGCCCTGGCGGTCGGGGTCATTTCCGGCTCGTATCAGGCGGAAGTGTTTCGCGCGGCCTATCTCGCCATCGCCAGGGGCGAACTCGAGGCGGCGGTCAGCGTCGGCATGGACCGCTGGCTCATGTTCCGGCGGATCATCGCGCCGCAGGTGCTGCGCTTCGCCCTGCCGGGCCTCGGCAACCTGTGGCAGGTCGCGCTGAAGGATTCGTCGCTGATTTCCGTCACCGGCCTGACCGAACTCATGCGGGTCAGCCAGGTCGGCGCGGCCTCGACGCATCAGCCGTTCGCGTTCTACCTCGGCGGCCTCGTGCTCTATCTCGCCATGACGCTCGTCTCGACCCGGATCTTCGACCTGGCCGAGGCGCGCGCGACCCGCGGCATGCGCCGCGCCACGGGGTGAGCGGCATGGACTGGGGCTTTGTCGGCGCGACCTTCTGGCGCCTCATGGCGGCGCTGCCGCTGACACTGGCGGTCTGGTTCCTGTCGGTCGTGCTCGGCGGCCTGATCGCGGCGGGCGTCGTCTGGATGCGGGTCAGCGGCTCGAAGCCGCTCGACTTTCTGGCGCGCGCCTATGTGGCGGTGTTCCGCGGCACCCCGCTGCTGATCCAGCTCTTCCTGGTCTATTACGGACTCGCTTCGCTCCCGGCGGTGCGCCACAGCCTCGTCTGGCCGTTGCTGCGCGAGCCTTTCATCTGCGGCGTGCTGGCGCTCGGGCTCTGCACCGCGGGCTATCAGGCGGAGATCTTTCGCGGCGCGCTGCTCGCCGTGCCGCACGGCGCGGTCGAGGCGGCGCGCGCCTGCGGGATGTCGTCGCTTCTCTTGTTCCGGCGCATCATCTTTCCGATCGCGCTGAGGCACGCGCTGCCGGCCTATTCGACCGAGATGATCTCGATGGTGAAGGCGACCGCGCTCGTGTCGCTGATCACGCTCTGGGACGTGCTGAGCGTGGCGCTGAAGATCCGAAACGACACGCTGGTCACCTATCTGCCGCTGATCCTTGCCGGCGCCATCTATTTCGCCGTCAATTACATTCTTGGCGCCGCTTTCCTGAGCCTCGAGCGGCGCCTTTCGCCGCATTTGCGCGCGCGGCCGAGCTGAAGGGAAATGCTCGCATGGCCGCCGCGACGACCGCCCTGACCGTGAAGGACATGCGCAAGCGCTTCGGTTCGCTGGAGGTGCTGAAGGGCATTTCGCTGACCGCGAAGGATGGCGACGTCATCTCGATCCTCGGCTCGTCCGGCTCCGGCAAGAGCACCTTCCTGCGCTGCATCAATCTCCTGGAGACGCCCGACGTCGGCGAGGTCACGGTCGCGGGCGAACTGATCAAGATGCGCCGCAAGGCGGACGGAACGGCCGAGCCCGCCGACCGGCGCCAGGTCGACCGCATCCGCTCCGAACTCGGCATGGTGTTCCAGAACTTCAATCTCTGGTCGCATCTGACGGTGCTCGAAAACCTGATCGAGGCGCCGGTGCATGTGCAGAAGCGTCCGCGCGCCGAATGCGATCGACGAGGCGAAGGCGCTGCTCGCCAAGGTCGGCATCGCCGACAAGTGGAACTATTACCCCGCCCACCTTTCCGGCGGCCAGCAGCAGCGCGCCGCCATCGCCCGCGCGCTCGCCATGCGCCCGAAGGTGATGCTGTTCGACGAGCCGACCTCGGCGCTCGATCCGGAGCTGGTCGGGCGAGGTCCTGCGCGTCATGCGGGCGCTCGCCGACGAGGGCCGCACGATGCTGGTCGTCACCCACGAGATGGGCTTCGCCCGCGACGTGTCCACGCGGGTCATGTTCCTGCATCAGGGGCTGGTCGAGGCCGAGGGCGAGCCGGACGCGCTGTTCTCGGGGGCGACATCGGAGCGGTTCCGGCAGTTCATCAGCAAGGAGCGGGGCTAAGGCTGCCGTGGAATAGACCCGTGCCTTCACGTCGCGAGCGCGTCCTGCTTTTCGGCCATAATTCGCTGCTTCGATCCCGTTTGCGCATTGGGAAGCGCCCGGCCAACGCGGTCCGATCTTGTAAGCATTGTGGCTAAAGACGGAACAGGGCGGAGCGCGCAACGTTGTTCGCTTCGCCGTGTCTGCGGCGCCCATTTCGATAAGGAATCCTGAAGTGAACAGAACCGAAAAGTCCAGCAACGGCGGCAAGGCCGGGCCGCGCTGGCGACGCCGACCGACCTGTCCGAGAACGGCGTGAAGGCGATTGCGGCGGCTCTGAACGGCCTCGCCGCCGACGCCTTCGCCCTCTACCTCAAGACCAAGAACTTCCACTGGCACATGAGCGGACCGCATTTCCGCGACTATCACCTGCTGCTCGACGAGCACGGCGACCAGATCTACGCCATGATCGACCCGCTGGCCGAACGGGTGCGCAAGCTCGGGCAGACGACCTTGCGGTCGATCGGCCATATCGCCAAGCTTGCAGTCGATCAAGGACAACGACCACAGCCTTCGTCGCGCCCGCTCGACATGCTGCGCGAGCTGGCAGAGGACAACAAGGCCTTCACCGCCTCGCAGCGCAAGGCGCACGAGCTTTGCGACGACAACGGCGACGTCGCCTCGGCGAGCCTGATCGAAGTCTGGATCGACGAGACGGAGCGGCGAACCTGGTTCCTGTTCGAGGCGAGCCGCGGCGCCGACGCCACCGGGCACTGAAGAGGCGCTTGCCGCCGATCGGGCTTGGTGACCGGCGCGCGATTCGCAGACTATCTTCGACGCGACGTCTGCGGAGACCGATCGATGCCTCGCCTGTTCACCGGACTGGAGCTGCCGGACGCAGATCGCCGCCCAGATGGCGCTCGCGCGCGGCGGCGTTCCTCGGCGCGCGCTGGATCGAGCCGGCCGACTACCACATCACCCTGCGCTTCCTCGGCGACGTCGATCTCGGCAGGTCGCCCACGACATCGCCGAGACGCTGGCGAGATCCGCCGGCCGCCGCTCGCCGTCCGCTTCGACGGGCTCTCCTGGTTCGGCGGCGACAAGCCGCGCGCGCATCGTGGCGCCGCATCCGACCCGATCCCGCGCTGATCGAGCTTCAGGCCGAGCACGAGCGGCGCATGCGCCGGCTCGGCCTTGAGCCGGAGACGCGCAAGTTCACCCCCCATGTGACGCTCGCGCGCGTGCGTCGAGTCAAGACTCGCGCGGTCGCCGACTATCTCGCACTCGCGCGGCGCGCTGATGGTCGAAGGCTTCACCGCCGAGCGCTTCGTGCTCTTTTCGTCGCGCGACAGCGTCGGCGGCGGTCCCTACGTCGTTGAGGCGGCCTATCCGCTCGTATAGCGTCGGCCTCATGTCCTTGACTATCGACGCCCCGCGCCGCCACGTTCGCCTCGATCCTCGCGATCCCGGCCTTCTCCGACGACCCTTATCCGGCCTACGCCGCGATCCGCGCCGCCGCGCCCGTCTTCTTCTGGGAGGATTACGGCTTCTGGTGCTTTGCGGCGCACGCCGACGTCTCGGCGCTCTTGCGCGACAAACGCTTCGGCCGCCAGATCCTGCATGTGATGAGCCGCGAGGCGCTCGGCTGGCCCGCGCCCAAGCCGCATCTCAAGCCGTTCGACGCGCTCGAGCGCGCATTCGATCCTGGAGATGGAGCCGCCCGAGCACACGAGGCTCAGAAATCTCGTCAATCGCGCCTTCGTCTCGCGGCAGGTCGAAAAGCTCGCGCCGCGCATCGCGGCGCTGGCGCATGAGCGGATCGACGCGATCGCGCGCGACGGCGCGGCCGAGTTGATCGAGGCCTTCGCGGCGCCGATCCCTGTCGCCGTCATCACCGACCTGATCGGCGTGCCGCGCGCGATGGGCCCGCAACTGCTCAGCTGGTCGCACCGGATGGTTGCGATGTACCAGTTCGGCGTGACCCGGGACGTCGAGCTCAGCGCCGCCGCCGCGTCGCAGAAGTTCGCCGACTTCATGCGCGGTTACGCGCACGCCCGCCGCGCAGAGCTCCGGGACGACCTCATCAGCCAGCTTCTGGTCGCCGAGAGCGAGGAGGGAAGGCTCAGCGAGGACGAGCTCGTCACCACCTGCATCCTCCTGCTCAACGCCGGCCACGAGGCGACGGTCCACGCCATCGGCAACGGCGTTCGCACGATCCTCGATCGCCAGCTCGACCCGCGAGCGCTCTTCGCCGATCCCAAGACGACCGCGGCGACGATCGAGGAGCTGTTGCGCCTCGACCCGCCGCTGCATCTCTTCACCCGCTATGCGCTCGAGGACGTCGAGATCGCCGGCGCGTCCCTCGAGAAGGGCGACAAGATCGGGCTCCTGCTCGGCGCCGCCAACCGCGACCCGGAGCGCTTTCCGGACCCGGACGCCTTCGAGCCCAGGCGCGATCCCAATGCGCATGTGACGTTCGGCGCGGGCCTCCACTTCTGCGTCGGCGCGCCGCTGGCGCGGCTCGAAATGGCCGTCGCCTTGCCGATCCTGTTCGAGCGCCTGCCGGGCCTCAGATTGGCCGAGCGTCCGCGCTGCCGGGACGCCTTTCATTTCCACGGGCTCGAGGCGTTGAGGGTGGCGTGGGGCTAAGGCTCAGCCGGCTCTCACTTTCGCCATTCCGATCGACTCTTTGCGGCGCGCGCCCGGGAAGGCTATAGGCGTCAGCCCAATCGCGCGAAAGGCCGAGTGGCGAAGCGAAAGCGAATCGTTAATGGTTTTCTCCTCGGTCACGTTTCTCTTTTATTTCCTGCCGATCTTCCTCGCAGCATACGTGCTCACCCCGACCGTGATTGGCAAGAACGTCGTCACGCTGCTGTTTTCGCTCGTCTTTTATGCCTGGGGCGAGCCGCGTTTCCTTTTGATCCTGCTGTTCTCGATCGCCTTCAACTACGTCGCGGCGATCCTGATCGACCGCAACGCCGGCGCGAACCGCAAATGGGCGCTTGGCCTGGCCGTCGCGGTCAACCTTCTGGTCCTCGGCGTATTCAAATACGCCAATTTTGTCACCGCCAGTTTCGCGGCGCTCCTCAAGCCGCTCGGCCTCGACTTCGGACATACCAACATCGAGCTGCCGCTCGGCATCTCGTTCTTTACCTTCCACTGCCTGAGCTACCTCATCGACGTCTACCGCCGCCGCTTCCGCGCCAATCGCGATCCGGTCGACGTCGCGCTCTACATCTCGCTCTTCCCCCAGCTCGTCGCTGGCCCGATCGTCCGCTACAAGACCGTCGCCCGGCAACTCGACAAGCGCCGGCAGACGCTCGGCCGCGCCTCGGTCGGCGCGCGCATCTTCATCATTGGCCTGGCGCAGAAGGTGCTCGTCGCCGACGTCATCGCGCCGCTCGCCCAGGTCGCCTTCGACCACGTTCCCCACCGGACGATGCCCGAAGCGTGGATCGGGCTGATCGCCTACACGATCCAGATCTATTTCGACTTCGCCGGCTATTCAAACATGGCGATCGGGCTCGGAATCGTGCTCGGCTTCACCTTCCCGCGCAATTTCAACCTGCCCTACACCTCGCTCTCGATCACCGAATTCTGGCGGCGCTGGCACATGTCGCTGTCGTCGTGGCTGCGCGACTATCTCTACATCCCGCTCGGCGGCAACCGCGGCGCGGCGCTGAAAACCTATCGCAACCTCGTCACCGTGTTCGTGCTCTGCGGCGTCTGGCACGGTGCGAACTGGACTTTCGTGCTGTGGGGCGTCTGGCACGGCGCGTTCCTGGTGATCGAGCGGCTGGGGCTGAAGGCCTGGCTCGACCGGCTGCCGGTCGCGATCCGCTGGCTCTATGCCTTTCTCGCCGTGATCGGCGGCTGGGTGCTGTTCCGCTCCGCCGACCTCGCGACCGCCGGCGACTACTTTGCGAGCCTCGTGGGCTTCAACGGCTTGGGCGACGTCAGTTTCGACATGCATGACGCGCTGAACGACCGGGCGATCAGCACGCTCGTCATCGGCTGCCTGATCGCGACTCTGCCGCGCTTCCGGCTGCGCCTCGCGGCGCCCGCGCTGATCAGGGCCGCCGCAGACGCCGGCTGGACCTTTGCGCTTCTGATCGTCTCGATGATCACGGTGGCGGCGGGGGCCTATAGCCCCTTCCTCTATTTCAAGTTCTAGCCGATGTTCGCCAAGCGCCGACGCTGGTTCGCCGTGCTCGCCTTCCTGCTCTTGGCGGCGCCGCTGAGCATCGGCCTCGTCATGCCCGACGGCGCCGCCTCGGTGCTCAAGGAAGGCCGCCGGCCCGCGCCCGCGCCGGGCGCGCCCGACTCGTTTGCCGAGATCGCCGGGCTTCCGGGCGAACTGGACGCCTATCTCAGGGACCGGTTCGGACTGAGGCAGGCCTGCTTCACGCCTACCGCCAGCTGACGAAGCCCATGCTCGGCTTCGGCGGCGGAAGCTCGGTGCTCGTCGGCCGCAACGGCCGGATGTTCTATCTCGGCGAGGATATGGTGCGGCAGAGCGCCGGCCTCGTGGTGCGCGACCAGCGCGTGCCGGACGCCGTCGACCTTGTGGCGGAGATCGACGCGGCGCTGAAACGGAAGGGCGTCCGCTTCCTCGTCGCCGTGCCGCCGAACAGCTTCGACCATCTATCAGGACGAGTTGCCGGTCTGGGCGCAGAACGGCGGACGCGACACCGAATACGACCTGTTTCTGCGCGCGAGCTTCGGGCGCGCGGCATCCAGACGGTCGATCTCAGGCCGGCGGTTTCGGCGGCGCGGGCCGGCGGCGACGTGTTCTATCGGCACGACACGCACTGGACGTTCCGCGGCGCGATCGCCGCGTTCAACGCCGTCGCCGAGGCCGACGGCCACCCGGACTGGCGGATCGACACCGGGCGTCGCGCTCGGGCCCCCGGTTGCGCGCAAGGGCGGCGATCTCGCGCGCATGCTCGGGCTCGAGGACGCAGCGACGGAGCCCGCTCAAATGCTCGCCCTGCCTCCGGTCGGAACGGCGCGCAATCTTACCGACGGTCTGACGCCGGACGTCGAGATCGCCACCGGCCGGCCCGGGCCGACCGTGCTGATCATCGGCGATTCCTTTACCGAGAGCTTCTTTCCGCCGTTGCTGGCTGAGCATGCCGGCCGTGCGGTCTGGATGCATTTCCAGCACTGCGCCTTCGACTGGAGCGCGATCGACCGCTATCGCCCCGACGAAGTCTGGTGGATGCCGACCGAGCGGTCGCTCGTACTGCGATCAAGGCGCGCGGCCCGCGGGCTTCGCGGCCGACCAGGCTGCGGCTCGATAGCATGGCCAGCGGGGTCGAAACTGCGGTCGGCGCAAGCTCGCCCCGAACCAGCGGCGATGCGGCGCGCCCGGGCCTCCTGGCGCGCCGGCGGCGCTGGTTCGCAGCCGTCGCCTTCATCGCTCTCGCTCGCGCCGCTCGTCGTCGGGCTCGTCGCGCCCGACAGTCCCGGCGACGGTCGAGGCCGAGGGGCGGCGGCTGGCGGCCGACGCCCGCGGCGCCGAAGCGCTGGGCCGACTGGCTGGCGCTCCCCGCCGCGATCGACGCCTTCCTCAAGGACCATTTCGGCCTGCGCCACGCGATGATCCAGACGCACCACGACCTGACCAAGCCGATGCTCGGCTTCGGCGGCACGGAGGTGCTCATCGGCCGCGACGGGCGGATGTTCTATCTTGGCGACGATCTGGTGCGGCAAAGCGCCGGGCTCGTGGTGCGCGACGAGCGGGTCGCCGAAACGGTCGCCATGCTGGTCAAGATGCGCGACGAACTGCAGAAGCGCGGGATCCGTTTCCTGGTCGCCTCGCCACCGAATTCCGCCACCGTCTATAACGACGATCTGCCGGCATGGGCGCAGAACAAGGGCCGGCGCACCGAATACGACCTCCTGCTCGCCGAACTCGCCGAGCGCGGGATCAAGACGGTCGATCTCCGGCCGCCGCTTGCTGCCGGTGCAAGGCGGTCGAGAAGGCCTATTTCCTCTACGATTCGCACTGGACGGCGCCGGGCGCGATCGCGGCGTTCAACGCGGTCGTCGCGGCCGACGGCCATCCGGACTGGACGATCGATCCGGCGACCGCGCTCGGCGCCGGTCACGTTGCGCACGGCGCTCGACGTGGCGCGGGTCGCGGGCGTCGAGAAGGGCCTCAGCGAGCCGAACCAGGAGCTGGCCCTCTCGGGTGGGACGCGCGAAGCGGAGCTGTCGCCGCGCCCGATGCCGGACCACGTCCAGGTTTCCGGACAAGCCCGGTCAGACGGTCATGGTGATCGGCGATTCCTTCACCACCGACCTTTTCACGACGATGCTGGTGCAGCATGTCGGCGCGGGCGATCTGGATCAATCACCAGCGGTGCGGCTTCGACTGGAAGTGGATCGACGTCTATCATCCGGACGAGGTCTGGTGGATGCCGACCGAGCGCTTCCTGACCTGCAAGCTCGGCGCTCGTGGCCGGTCGGGCTCGATCGGTGACGCCGGCGATGATCGCGCAGTCGCCGCCGCTATTTCGCGCTTGTCGCCGCGATCCTGATCGCCGCGCCGCTGGTCATCGGCCTCGTCTCGCCCGACAGTCCGGCGAGCGTGCTGAAGGAGGGGCGCCGGCTCGCGCCCGGCGCCCGGACTGGCCCGCGACCGTCGCCGAATGGCTCGCCCTGCCCGCCGCGCTCGACGCCTATCTCAAGGACCATTTCGGCCTGAGGCAGGCGCTGATCCGCGCGCACAAGGACCTGACCAAGCCGATGCTCGGAACCGGCTCCGACGCGGTGCTTGTCGGCCGCGACGGGCGGATGTTCTATCTCGGCGAGGAGGCGGTGCGGCAGAGCGCCGGGCTCGTGCTGCGCGACGAGCGGGTCGCGAGCTCCGTCGACCTCGTCGCGGCGATGAATGCCGCGCTCGCCAGGCGCGGCGTGCGCTTCCTCGTCGCCGTGCCGCCGAACGGCTCGACCGTCTATCAGGACGACCTGCCCGACTGGGCGCAGAACCACGGCCGGCGGACCGAATACGACCTCTTCCTCGAAGGGCTCGCCGCCAAGGGCGTGACGACGGTCGACCTGCGGCCGGTCATGGCGAGAGCGCGGGCGGAAGGGGCCGCCTACTACCGCCACGACACGCACTGGACTGCGCGCGGCGCGCTCGCCGCCTTCAATGCGGTCGTCGAGGCGGCGGGACATCCCGGCTGGCGGCTCGATCCGGCGACCGCGCTCTCCTCTCCGGCGCCGCGCAAGGGCGGCGATCTCGCCCGCCTGCTCGGCGTCCAGGACGCCGTCAGCGAGGATGTCGAGGACGCTCAAACTGGCCTCAGGGCGAGAAGGAGCTGCTGACCGCCGACCCCTACGGCGACTATCAGCAGACTTCGGGACATCCGGGGCCGACGATCCTGATCCTCGGCGACTCCTTTACCGGCGCGCATTTCGAGACGATGCTGCTGCCCCATGTCGGACGCGTCGTGTGGCTCGAGCCACGAGCATTGCGGCTTCGACTGGAGCGCGATCGACAGGTTCCGTCCGGACGAGGTGTGGTGGATGCCGACCGAGCGGTTTCTCGTTTGCGATCCGGGCGTCCGTCCGCTCGGCTTTCCGGAGTAGAGCGATGGCGAGCGATTTCGGTCGGCGCGCGCAGCGTCCTCGTGCTCGGCGGCGCGCGTTCCGGCAAGAGCGCCTATGCGCAGGCGCTCGCCGAAGCCGCCGCGCCCGAGCGGCTCTATCTCGCGACCGCCGAGGCCGGCGACGCCGAGATGGCGGACCGCATCGCGCGCCACCAGGCAGACGCGCGGCGCGGGCTGGACGACGCGCGAGGAGCCGCTCGACCTCGTCGAGGCGCTTGGCCGCCGAAGCGCGGCCAGGCCGGGTCGTGCTCGTCGATTGCCTGACCCTGTGGATCACGAACCTGATGCTTTCCGGCCGCGACGTCGAAGCGGAGACAATGCGGCTCGCCGCAGGCGGTCGGGCGCGCTCGGCGGTCCGGCGATCCTCGTCTCCAACGAGGTCGGCCTGGGGATCGTGCCGGAGAACCGGCTCGGCCGCGATTTCCGCGACTTGTCAGGGTCGCGCCAACGCCGCGCTCGCGCGCGCCTGCGACGCCGTCGTGTTCCTCGCCGCCGGCCTGCCGACCCTCATGAAGCCCGCGCCCCGGCTCGACTGGCGTCTTCGGTGACGGCTGGTCTACGACGGTTTGCGCGGGAACGCGGCGCGAAGAAAAGCGATCAACAGCAGCGCTGCGACGGGCCAGTGAAACCAGACGTGGTTGAGGCCACTAAAGGCGTTGATCAGAAACAGAAAGACTGCGACGGCGATCAACACCGCCGCTCTCGCGCGGCAGCGCCCTGTACCAGTTCCACGCGGAAGCGAGGCCGGCCCGAACCTGTTCCGGGGGACGAGGGGGCGCAACGACCTCCATCCTCACATCGGGCCGGGATGGGCGTGGCGGCGCCCCGCGCCGCCTTGGAGAACGCGATAGCCTGTCACCGGATTGACGACGTTTTTCAGGTGCTGTTGGCCGAGGCAGTCGAACCCAATCGACAGCTTGTTGTGCACCTGATCGTAGACCGGACCGGAGATCAGGATTCCCCCGGTTCGGCCCGCTCCTGCAAGCGCGCGGCGATATTCACGCCGTCGCCATAGACATCGTCGCCCTCCACCATCACGTCGCCCAAATGGATCCCGATGCGGAATCTCATCCGCTGCGGCTCCGGCAGGCCGCCGTTGTAGGTGGAGAGCTCCTGCTGCGTCTCGACCGCGCATTGCACCGCCTCCACGACGCTGGGGAACTCGGCGATCACGGCGTCGCCCCAGGTGTTGACGACGCGCCCATCGTGACGCTCGACCAGCGTCGCCATGGCGGTGCGGTAGCGGCGCAACGTCTCCAGGGTCCCCGCTTCGTCGGCCTCCATGAGGCGGGAATATCCTGCAACATCGGCGCATAGCAGCGTCGTGAGGCGCCTTTTGACCTTCGTCGTCATGGCGACATAGTAGCGCAAAAGCGAGCGGACGGCACGGCCTGGCCGCACGGAGTTTTGCCCGGACCCCGATCTTTGCCGGTCGCAATCACGCTTGCCGCCCCGAAAGCGGCCGGGCCATGTTGGTTGCGTAGGCCGGTTACGCGAAAGCTCGAGCGACAGCGGGCTTCAGAAGGTCTCCGAAAGGACCCGAAGCGGCTCCAAATTGGCCCGCAATCAGCCCTGAACGATCGCCCAGTATCGCGGGTAAAAGCGAGAGGGAGCCTGACATGGCGCAGCCTGCGATCGTTCTGGTGCATGGTTTTTGGGGTGATGCGGCCCATTGGAGCAAGGTGATCATTCAACTTTCGAAGCTCGGTTACGAGTCGATCTTCGCCGTCGAGAACCCGCTGTCGTCGCTGTTCGACGACGCCGAACGGACGCGAAAAATGATCGCGCAACAAAAGGGGCCTGTGCTGCTGGTCGGTCATTCCTACGGCGGCGCCGTCATTACCCAGGCGGGCGATCAGCCGAATGTCGTGGGTCTCGTCTACATCGCGGCCTTCGCGCCGGACGTCGGCGAGAGCGTCGTCGACCTCGGCGCGGCCTTCCCGCCTCCCGCCGGCGTAGCGAACGCCGCGCCCGACAGCGATGGATATGTCTGGATCAAACCGAAGGCGTTTCGCGAGAGCTTCTGCCAGGACTTGTCCGCGGATGAGGCTCTTGTGATGGCTACAACTCAGAAGGCGCCGGTTGGAAGCGTCTTTGGCGAAAAGGCCACGGTCGCGGCCTGGAAGACGAAGCCCTCCTTCTATCAGATTTCCAGCGAGGATCGGATGATCGCACCCGCGAACGAGAAGAGGATGGCGGAGCGGATCGGCGCCAAAAAGATCATCACGCTCGCAGCTAGCCATGCCTCGCTCGCCTCGAAGCCAAATGAAGTGAGCGCCCTGATCGACGACGCTGCAAAGGCGACCGCGAGCTAGAGCCGTTGGCGCTCTAATAGCGCCAGCCGCGGCCGCCCGCGTTTGTGCGGGCGGCGCCAGCGGGCGCCGCCATCACGCTTCGCCACATTTTGGCTCGGGCGTCCGGTGTTGGATACTGACCGCCAGAACTCCGATTCGGGTGACGGCGAGAGGACCGGCGGCGCGGGCCATGGCGATGGGCGGATTGTTGCGATTGTTCGAACGCGGGCCGGAGCCCGCGCATCTCGACGTCGCGCACGACGGCGAGACTTATCGCATCGCCATCAACCGCTCGACCCGGTCGCGCCGCTTCACCCTCAGGGTGCGGGCGGCGAGCCGCGACGTGCTCTTGACCATGCCGGCGCGGGCGCCGCTGGCGTCGGCGCGCGAGTTCGCCGAGCGCCACTCCGCCTGGATCGGCGTGCGCCTCGCCCGGCTGCCGCGCCCGGTCGCCTTCGAGCCGTCGGCGACGGCGCCGCTGCGGGGGGTCGACCACATGATCGTCCACCGTCCCTCGCAACGCGGCGTCGTATGGATCGAGGCGAGCGCTCACGGGCCGCTCCTTTGCGTCGCCGGCGAACGGCCGCACGTGCCGCGGCGGGTCTCAGATTACCTTAAACGCGAGGCGCTGAAGGACATCGAGGCGGCGGTCTTCCGCCACGCCAAGGCGATCGGCGTTCAGCCGAAGCGCATTTCCGTGCGCGACACGGTCAGCCGATGGGGCTCGTGCTCCTCGTCGGGACGACTCAACTTCTCCTGGCGCCTGATCCTCGCGCCCCCTTACGTGCTCGACTATCTCGCCGCTCACGAGGTCGCGCACATGGTCCACATGAACCATTCCCAAAAATTCTGGACGCTCGTCGGGCGCGTGTCTCCGGACGTGAAGCGCGCGGAGGCCTGGCTCAAGGCGCACGGCGCGAGCCTGCACCGCTACGGAGCGGAGTGATCTCAAATCGGCTTCGCGCGTCCGATGGCGATCGGGCGGTAGGAATATTGGGCGTCTGCGGGAGGCGCGAAGAGATAGGCGATCGGCCGGCCTTCGCCATCCACCTTCAGATTGATGAAGCCGGAGCCGACCCCTGCCTTTCCCTTCGGCGAGGGCTGCCCGTCGGGCATGCGGGTATCGTCGAAATGCGCCTCGGCCGCGGAGTCGTAGACCCGCACCACGGAGAAGGCGCCGGAAGCGTCGAGCCTCGGCGTTTCCGCGAGGATCACGACATGGCCGGTGTCGGAGCCCTTTTCGATGGTCGGGGATCGCCACGCCATGATATCGCCGCGCCCGGCGTCGGTAAGCAGATCCACGCGACTCCAGCCGCCGGCGGACTGCGGCGTGAGCGAGGCGAAGAAATCGTAATATTCAAACGCGCGCGGCCTCAACTCGACGGAGCCCGTCTGCGTGTCGATCGGAATCTTCTCAAAATTCGCCAGTGCGACGGCCTGTAGTACGTAGGCCGCGAAGCCGTTGCAGTCGCAATCGTAAACGCCGGAGCCCGGATGGATGTTGTCGACGTGCTGATAGTCCGTCTGGGTCAGCGTGTTGACGATGGATTCCGCCTTGGCGGCGATGTCTTGGGGCAATGTCATGACCAACATCCCATCTGGAGGCGGAGAACGCCACGGAGCCAGTAGCACGCCCTCTAAACGACAACCGTGACGCCACTCACACTCATGTCACCAAAACGAGACCGGGAGGGGTTAGACAGCCCAAGCTCAGCTGGGATCCGGCGCCGCATGCTCGATCATTCGCTCGAGCGTCGCGAACAGGAGCTCCAGGTCCTGCGGCCGCGACAGGCGGTGGTCGCCGTCCTTGACCAGCGTCAGCGTCGCGGCGTCGCCGGCGAGGCGCTCCATCAGCGCGAGCCCGTGGGCGTAGGGCACTGCCTCGTCCTGCATGCCCTGGAGGATGGCGACCGGGCAGAAGGTGCGGACCATGCCGCCGAGCAGCAGGTGCTTGCGCCCGTCCTCGATCAAAGCGCGGGTGAAGACGTCGGGCTCATCGGAATAGGCCGAGGGCCTCCGCCACGCCCCCTCCTCCATGATGGCGCGCCGGGCTTCCTCCGGCGCCTGCGTCCAGATCAGCGCCTCGGTGAAGTCGACCGCCGGCGCGATCAGGATCGAGGCCCGCGAGCCGTTCGCTCTCGCCCGCCTCTTGAAGCGCGCGCGCGGCGAGCAGCGCGAGATAGCCGCCCATCGACGAGCCGACGACGATCTGCGGCCCCTCGGTTTCGGCCCGAAAAATCGCCAGCGCCTCCTCGAGCCACTGCGAGATCGTCCCGTCCTCCAGCCGCCCGTCCGATCGGCCGTGGCCGGAATAGTCGAAGCGCAGGAGGCCGAGACCCAGCCGTTCGGCCTCCGCGTCGAGCGCGCTGGCCTTGGTCGAATCCATGTCCGAGCGATAGCCGCAAAGCCAGACGAGGCCGGGCTTGCCGCTTTGCGCTGGCGCGCGCCGGCGAAAGGCGATACGTCGTTGATTTGGGGGATTCCCGACCGTGAAAACCTTCGGCTCTTCGTTCGACACGTTCTCAACCGTCCTCATGACGCCGCGCTTCGTCTTCGCTGTCGCCCCGCGTCGCGCCTGCGCCGCCGCCCCTCTCTACCGCGCCCGCGCGCCCGAGCGAAGCCGCGCGTGACGGCCGAGCCGCTTTCCCCCTTCGGTCGCGGCGTGAACGCACCCCTGGCGGGACGGACGATCGTGCAGATCGCGCCGCCTGACGCGGCGAGTGGCGACCAGCGCGCCACGCTTGCGGTCGCCGAGGCGCTGATCGAGGCGGGCGCGCGAGCCCTCATCGTCTCCGATCCGGGCGAGATCGCCAGCGAAGCGCAGGCGATCGGCGCCCTGCACGTGCCGTTCCCCGCCTCGAGCAACAATCCGCTCGCCATGGTGTTCAACGTGCGGCGGCTCGCCCGCATCCTGGCGGCCGAGCGGGTCGACCTCGTCCACGCCCGCTCGCGCGCCTCCGCCTGGGTCGCGCTCGGCGCCTGCCGCAAGCTCAGGCGCGCGCTTATCACCTCGATTCCCGGCGACGGGCCGTCGACCCGGCCGCGAACCTCTTTCGAATCGGCGGTGGCGGACGGCGACATCGTGGTCGCCGGGTCGACTTACGCGGCCGAGCGCGCGGCCGAAGTGTTTCCGGCAGCCCGCGAGCGGATCAGGATCGTGCGGCCCGGCCTCGACCTCGCACGGCTCTCGCCGAGCGCCGTCAGTCGCTCGCGGGTCGCAAAGGTTCGCGACGACTGGGGAGTCGCGCCGCACGAAAGGGTGGTGCTGGCGCCCGGACGGCTCAGCCCCGCGCGCGGACAGGCGGAGGTCGTGGAGGCGGCGGCGCTGATCGCCAAGCGCGGCCTCGACGACGTCCGTTTCGTGCTGGCGGGCGAAGCGCCGAAGGCGGCGTTCGCGCGCGAACTCGATGCGCTCGCCGCCCAGTACGGGATCAAGGCCACGGTCGCGCGCGCCGGCGTCCGAGGCCGACCGTCCCGCCGCCTTCGTCGGCGCAAGCGTGGTGGTGTTTCCGACCCGCGAAGCCGAGGGCGTGACCCGCGCCGTGATCGAGGCGGCGGCGGCGGGCGCGCTGACCATCGTCGGCGACGTGGGCGCGGCGCGCGAGATCGTCGTCGCGCCGCCCTATGCGCCGCCCGAGCAGCGTTCGGGCTGGCTCATTCCGGCCGGAGACGCCGCGGCGCTGGCCGAGGCGATCGAGGCGGCGCTGACCCTTGGCGCATCGGCTCGGGAGGCGACGCGACGGCGGTCGCGCGAACGCATCGCCGCCGAATATTCGCTGGCGCGCATGACGCGGGATACGCTGGGCGTTTATGCAGAAGCCTTGAGACAGAGGGGGCGGTGATGGCGAGGGTGTCGGTCGGCTACAGCGCGCGACAGATCGGGCTTCACTGGCTCGTCTTCCTGCTCGTCGCCTACCAGTGGTTCACCGGCGACTTCATGACCGACCTGTTCCGGTCCGCCCATGGCGGCCCGCCCGCCGCGGTCAACCCGAACTGGGCGACGGTCCATGTAGCCGTCGGCGTCGCAGTCCTCATGCTCATGGTCTGGCGGCTCGGGCTTCGGCATAGCGAAGGGACGCCGCCGCCGGCCAAGCAGCATCCAGCGTTGCAGCGGCTCGCGAGCGCAGTCCATATCGCGATCTATCTCGATCTGATCCTCGGCGCGCTGGTCGGACTCGCCGCGTATTTCCTGGCTGCCCGGCTTGCGGGCCTGCATCATCTGATGATGCGGCCGATCTTTCTCGCTCTCTTTGCGCTCCATGTCCTGGGCTCGCTCTGGCATCGCTTCGTCGTGCGCGACGACGTGGTGGCGCGCATCATCCGTCCGGCGCGCTGATCCTCCCGACGCACTTGGGCCCGTGTGGCGGCGGGCCCAAGCGGATGGGGCAGGTTTCAGCTTTTGATGAACGAACCATCTCGCAGGTCCATCATCGCCTGCCGGATTTCCGCATCGGTGTTCATCACGATCGGACCGTGCCAGGCGATCGGCTCGCGCAACGGGCGGCCGGACACGAGCAGGAAACGCACGCCCTCGTCGCCCGCCCGCACGACGATCTCGTCGCCCGAGCCGAACACCACGAGCGAGCGGTTGCCGACGGCGTCGCGCACCAGCACGTCCCGCCCATTCGCCTCGGCCTCGCGCAGCACACCGATGGCTCGGAGGCGTCGGCGAAGTCGCCGGAGCCTTCGAACACGTAGGCGAACGCCTGACGGTAGTCCTCGACCTTGAGGCGCTTCGTCTTGCCGGCGGGAACCGAGACGTCGAGGTAGCGCGGCTCGGCGGCGACGCCGTCGACGGGGCCGCTCTTGCCCCAGAACTCGCCGCAAATGACGCGCACCGTCGTCCCGTCGTCGTCGGTGACCTCGGGGATCGCGGCGGACGGAACGTCCTGGTAGCGGGGCCTCGTCATCTTGAGGCGCGAGGGCAGGTTCGCCCACAGCTGGAAGCCGTGCATCCGGCCCTTGGCGTCGCCCGTCGGGCATCTCCTGGTGCATGATGCCGCTGCCCGCGGTCATCCACTGGACGTCGCCCGCGCCGAGCTTGCCACGGTTGCCGAGGCTGTCGCCGTGCTCGACCGAGCCCGCCAGCACATAGGTGATCGTCTCGATGCCGCGATGCGGGTGCCAGGGAAAGCCGGCGCGATAGTCGGCCGGAGTCGTCGCCGCGAAAATCGTCCATCATCAGGAACGGATCGAAATCGGAGGTATCGCCGAAGCCGAAGGCGCGACGCAGACGCACGCCCGCGCCTTCCATGGTGGGGCGGCTGAGGTTGACGCGCTTGACGGGTCGAATGGACATGGGAAAGCTCCAGCGTCGAAGTTTTACGAAATCGGTCTCCGAAATACTGCTGTCACTGCGGTCAAACCGCGAAAAACTCTTGGATCGGAAACCGCGTTGGCCGGAAGATAGGAATAGAACCTCGAAAGCGCAAGTATATCAGTCGCATTGACCGTTCCCATCAGCAAAGCCGAACGTCCGCGCGCGCGTCGCAGTCCATCCGGCGAAATGTCCGGTTCGAGCCCGGTTCAGACGAGGTTGGAGCGTCGTTCGGTACGCGTTCGACACGCGTTCGGCGCCCCAAAACAGCGCCTTATCCAACCGTGTTTTGAGCCTTTTCAAAAGGTTGTCGCGAAGTTTGGGGAAAAAAATATTCGCGTGCGCTCGCACGAAGCGGGACCGGCGAAACCGCCCTGACGTTTTGTGCTGGCCCGATCCGCTCATCCTGAAAATCTAGCATAAATTTTGATATTCAGAAAGGTTTTTGCTGATTGTCCTGATACCACAGTGTTCTCGTGGATGGCCGGGTCAAGCCGGCACAAGGCCGGCCATGACGCGGAGAGAGTTCCGTGTCCACCAACACCTAACGCGACAAGCGCCATCTGGTGCTCTTGATCACCCCCCGCGTCGCTCGCGAGGGCGGGGTTCCGGGCCGGCCGCCGACCTGCGTTGCGGCCTTCGAGCCGGCGACCACGGCCCGCTCCAGCGCCGCCTCGATCTCCGCCCCCTCAAGCCTTGCGGCGAGGAAGGCGGCGGCGAAAGCATCGCCCGCGCCCGTGGCGTCGATCGCTTGGACGACCGGCGCCTCGACCCGCCAGCGCTGCGCGCCCTCGGCCGCGATGCAACCGGATGGCCCGCGCTTGATCACCACCAGCGGGTAGAGCGCGGCAAGGCGGGCGCACTGGGTCTCGGGATCGGCCGAGCCGGTTAGAGCCTCCGCCTCGTCGGCGTTCGGAATGAGCAGGGCCGCGCCGCGCGTCCAGTCGAGGAAGGCCTGCGGCCCGACTTCGCGCAAGAAAGCCGACGAGGCCGGATCGACGCTGACGGGCCGTTTGCCCGCGCGGCGCATGACGTCGATCGCCGCCGCGCGAGGGGACGGGGCGAAGAAGGAATAGCCGGAAAGGTGAACCTGCGCGGCGCCGTCGATCAGCGCGTCGGGGACGTCGGCGGCGGTCAGCGCCTCGTTCGCCGCGCGGTCAGTGAAGAAGCTGCGCTCGCCGGAGGGGTCGATCAGCGCCACCAGCCGCCCGGTCGGCCGCTCGGGATCGCCGAGGAGATGCGGCGTGACGCCCGCCGCCGCGAGCCGCGCCGCCTCGGTTTCGACGTCGGCCGCGCCGACCCGCGCGACGAAGTCGACCGCGACCCCGAACGCCGCCAGCCACGCCGCCTGATTGGCCGCCGACCCGCCCGGCTCGAACCGGATTTTAGCGCGCCGGTCGGTCCCGCGCGCCAGCGGTCCCTCCGGGTGGACGACGACGTCGGTCATGACATCGCCGATGACGAGGACGCGGGGCGCTTCCGGGCGTCGGCTCACACCTTGCCCAACTCCACCGCCGTTTGCGCCGCGAGGATGGCGTTGTTCTTGATCAGCGCGATGTTGGCCTCGAGGCTGCGGCCGCCGGTGAGTTCGACCACGCGCTTGAGCAGGAACGGCGTTTCCTCCTTCTTGCCGACGCCCTGCGCCCTGGCCTCCGCCACCGCCTCCGCGATCCGCTCCTCGATCATCGCCTCTTCGAGCGCATGAGCCTCGGGCACCGGATTGGCGATCAGCAGGCCGCCGGGGCCGATCTCGCGCTGGATGCGGATCATGCGGGCGAGATCATGGAGGCCGTCGCAGCGGTGCTCGATCTTGAACCCCGACGAGCGGGCGTAGAACGCCGGGAACTCGTCGCAGCGGTAGCCGACGATCGCCACGCCCTGCGTCTCCAGAAATTCGAGCGTCTTCTCGATGTCGAGGATCGACTTCGCTCCGGCGCAGACGACGGCGACCCGGGTGCGCGACAGTTCCACGAGATCGGCCGAGATGTCGAACGTCTCCTCCGCGCCGCGATGGACGCCGCCGATGCCGCCGGTGGCGAAAATCTCGATGCCGGCGAGGCCGGCGACGAACATCGTCGCGGCCACCGTCGTGCCGGCGTTACCGCGGCGGGCGGCGACGGCGGCGAGATCGCGCCGCGAGGCCTTCACCACCCCGCCGGTCAGCTGCGCGAGGCCGTCGATCTCGTGGCGTTCGAGGCCGACGCGGAAGCGCCCGTTGATCACCGCGATCGTCGCGGGCGTCGCGCCCGTGGCGCGCACCGCGTCCTCGACCGCGCGCGCCGTCTCGGCGTTGCGCGGATAGGGCATGCCGTGGGTGATGATGGTCGATTCGAGCGCGACCATCGGGCTGCTCTTGGCGCGCGCCTCGGCGACCTCGGGCGAGTAATCGATCAGTTCGGTGACGCGCATGCGATTTACCCTCCCGTACGGTCCCCGATTATCGGTATTTGCCGCCGCGGGATCAATGGCGGCGCGACGGAGGGGTTCCGCGGCTGTGGGCAAGGCCGGGACGCGTGTTGGAGTCGCCTTGCCGATTGGGATAGCTTGCCGGGCCAGCCGCCCGGGCCGGGCGCAGGCGGGGACGCAGGAGTTTTGGAATCGACGCGATGGACGATAAGCCCGAGCGGCCGCCGGCGGGGCAGCCCGACCTCGCGGCGGCGCTCAGGCGCGCGCGGATCGAGAACGCAGAGCGCGCCGACGCCGTCGCCGACCTCCGGGAGATCGAGCTCGGCCGCCTCGCGCTCCTGGAGAGCGCGCTGCAGCCGGTCGTGCGGCAAGCGCCGCCGGGGGTCGATCTGTTCGACCTGACGCTCGCCAAGGGCGACCGGCCGCGCGTCTTTCTCGACATGGTCGCCTTCATCGAGATGGCGCGCGACCGGCGCACCTATCGTTTCTTTCAGGATACGCTCTATGGGCGGGTCCTGATCGCCGAGAGCCCGAAGATCGACACCATCGTCGCCGCCTGCACGAACTATGTCGCCCGCCGCCTCGTCGAGCGCGAGCGGGCGCTGACGAATGAAATTCCGCGCGACGACGCCGCCGGTGAGGCGGAGGCGGCGCTTCACGCGCCGCTTGGTGGTCCCGTGCCGACAGCGCCGCCAGAAGCGCCAGCCGCAGCCAAAACCCCGGCTTCGAGCGCCCCGCGGCGCGGTTTCGGACGCACGCTCGCCAACGTCCTCGCCTTCCTGTTGATGGTCGTCGGAGCGGCGACGCTGGTTGCGGTCATCGGGCTCGCGATCGACCTCGCCTGGACCCATCGCCTGCGCGAAGTCCTGGCCCACGCCCTCGGATGGCGGCTATTTTGATCGGCGCGCCGAAGGCGACTTGATTCACTCCCCTTCGGCGACGACAATTCCGTTCTGTTCTCTCCCCGTGCGCGATGCGGGGTCGGAGCCAAGCGGGACGCGGGCAAAAAGCATGGACAACTCTTTCTTTTCCGATCTCCTCGCCTCGATCGCCGAGCGCGGACGCGCAGTGCTCAAGCTCAGCCCGTGGCCGCGGGATGCGGAGAACCGGGCGGCTTCGCTCGCCGACATGTGCCGCGCGCTGATCAGTGGTCGCGGCGAAGCCTCGGGGGTCGCGCTGGCGAGCGAGATCCTCGGCCGTTACCGGACGCTCGGCGACGAGGACAAAGGCGCATTCTTTCGCGCCCTGGCGGAAGACTTCGGCCCCGACCGCGCCCGCGTCGAGAGCGCGGTGGCGCGCTGGACCGTGACCAGCGGCGAGGCGGCCGCGGCCGAAATCCACTACGCCTCGGAGCCGCGCCGCCAGGAACTGTTTCGCCGCCTGAACCGGGCGCCCGGCGCGACGGCGGCGCTGGTCGCCATGCGCGCGGATCTGATTGAGGCGATGCGCGACGATCGCGGCCTCGCCGTGCTCGATCGCGATTTCCTCCACCTGTTCGGCTCCTGGTTCAATCGCGGCTTCCTGGTGCTGCGCCGCATCGACTGGTCCTCGCCGGCGGCGATCCTGGACAAGATCATCCGCTACGAGGCCGTGCACGAGATCCGCGACTGGAACGACCTCCGGAGACGCATCGATTCGGTCGACCGGCGCTGCTACGCCTTCTTCCACCCGGCGCTGGTCGACGAACCGCTGATCTTCGTCGAGGTCGCGCTGACGCTGACGCCTCCGGCGGCGATCGCGCCGCTGCTGGCGGAGCGGCGCGCCCATGTCGCGCAGGACAAGGCGCGGGCCGCGACCTTTTATTCGATCTCGAACTGCCAGCAGGGGCTGTCCGGCGTCAGCTTCGGCAATTTCCTGATCAAGCAGGTCGTCGAGGAGATCAGGCGCGAGTTGCCGCGCATAGAAACCTTCGTGACGCTGTCGCCGGTCCCGACCTTTCGGGCGTGGGTGGAGGCTTCCGACGACCCGGCGGTCGAGGCGCTGCGCGAAAATCGTGCGCGAGGTCGCGCTCGACCCGCAGTGGGCTGTGAGGCCGGAGGCCGAAGCCCGGATGCGCAAGGCGCTCGAGCCGCTGGCGGCCGAGTATTTCCTGAAAGCCCGACGGGCCGACGGACGCGTGGTCGATCCGGTGGCGCGGTTCCATCTCGGCAACGGCGCGCGGCTCGAGCGGATCAATCCGATGGGCGACCTGTCGGAAAAGGGTCTCGCCGAATCCTTCGGGGTGATGGTCAACTATCAGTACGATTTGCCGGAGATCGAGCGCAATCACGAGGCCTTCGCCAATCAGGGCGTGGTCGCGGCGTCGAGCGCGGTGAAAAAGCTCCTGCCGAGCGCGAAAATGCGCGCGGCCGCGCCGGCGCTCGCTGCGCCGGACGCGTAGCGTCGCATTCCGCATTGGCGTCGCGCTGCGGCTCGCTGTAGCCTTTCTGAGCGATAGCGCCGGAAGCGGCGCCCGACACCGGAGGGACATCATGTACGCCGCAATTCGTCAGGTGAAGGCCAAGCCGGGCATGGCGGACAAGCTCGCCGAAGTCGTCAAGGGCGCCGTGCCGATCGTCAGCGGCGTCTCGGGCTTCATGGGCTATTACGTCGTCTATTCGCCGGACGATACGGTGACGGCCATCAGCCTCTTCAACAAGGTCGAGGAGGCGGAGGAATCGAACCGGCGCGCGCTCGAATGGATCGAGAGCCACCTCGCGCCCTACACGGTCGGGCCAGCGACGGCGACGGCCGGGCCGGTGATCGTGCATTCGGTGCCGTGACGAGCGACGCGGAGCCTTCTCGGCCTCCCTTCGCCGCCTCGATCAGGGCGATTTCTTTTTCAGAAGGTCGTTGACGAGCCCGCTCAGCGAAACGCCCAGCATGGTCTGTGCCGCCGCCATCTTACACCGCCAGCGCCTCGCGCTCGCCGATCGCGTCGCTGCCGAGGGCGAGGCCGCGCACGCGGGCGCCGACGCGCCAGAACTCGCCTTCGCGTTCGAGCCGCACCAGATGGTAGGCGGCGCGGTAGCGCGGGTCGTGGGTCGCCGCCGCGGCCGAAGGCGCGCCGAGCACCGGAACGCGCCCGCCGACCGTTTTCGACGCCGCCGAAGCCAGCGAGCGGACGAGCTGCTTGTGGGTGTGGCCGTGCAGGATCGCCTCGGCGCCGTGCGCCCGCGATCACCCGCTCGAAGGCCGCAGCGTCCGTGAGGCCGCGCAGCGGCGGCGCGCCCCTCGCCAGCGGCGGATGATGGATCAGGACGACCCGACCGAGGTTTTTCGCGCCCGCTTCGGCGAGCAGCGCGGCGAAGGCGTCGAGCTGCTTTGCGCCCAGCTTGCCTGACGCCATCAGCGGACCCGTCGGCACCCCTGAGGTGAGCCCGATGATCGCGATGTCGCCGCGAACGCGCAGATAGGGGAAGGTCGAAACGCCCGAATCGCCCGTCGTCCATGGGGCGAAAGTCGCGCTGAGCAGCGGCATCGCCGGCCGCACATAGGCATCGTGATTGCCGGGCACGAAGCTGACCTCGGCCGGATCGCCGAGCGTCTCCATCCAGGTTGCGGCGCGGCGAAACTCTGCGGGCATGCCGATATTGACGAGGTCGCCCGTCACCGCGACATGGTCTGGGCGCTCGGCGCGCAGGTCCGCGACCAGGCGTTCGAGCATCGCCATGTCGTTCAGCCGCTCGCGCCCGCGCTTCCAGTTGATGTAGCCCATGAATCGCTTGAGCCGGAAGTCGGCGCCGAGCGGCGGCGGGGCGGGCGAAAGATGCGGGTCGGTGATGTGCGCGATCGTGAAGCTCATGGCCCGCCAGGTCAGGGCGCGCCCTCGAGGGAAAGCGCCGAAAGGGCGGCCCGCCGCCATTGACGGCGCCGCAATAAGGGGGCTTCAAGGCAAACACAACCCCGGCGCGACGCAAACTGAAGACTCCAAACCAAAGGCTCTTGTCCTTCATGGCCACGCTTGGCTCCCGATTGAGATCGCGCATCGCGCACCTGAGCTTCCTGATGAGCCGTCCGATGACGCTGGGCGTGCGCGGCGTCGTGATCCGCGCCGACAGTTCAGTGCTTCTCGTCCGGCACGGCTATGTGCCGGGCTGGCACTTTCCCGGCGGAGGCGTCGAAGTCGGCGAGACCTTCGTCCATGCGCTCGGGCGCGAACTCGAAGAGGAGGCCTGCGTGCGGGTGAAGGGGACGCCCGTTCTGCACGGTCTCTTTTTCAACGCCCATGTGTCGCGGCGCGACCACGTCGCGGTCTATGTGATCCGCGATTTCGAGGTCCTGGGGGTCCGCGCGCCCGATACCGAGATCGCGGAGGCGCGCTTTTTTTCCCGCCGCGACTTGCCCAAGGACACGAGCGCCGGCACCCGCGCGCGCCTCGCCGAAATCCTCGACGGCGCGCCGATCCCCGAGCTCTGGTGAGGTTCACCGTCAGTCCCGCCCCAGACGCGCCGCATTTTAACCCCAAAACTTTGACATCCGAGCGCTGAACGTCAGGATGAAGAAACGTTAACGAATCGGTAAGCGCTGTGGGCGCTTCAATCCGCCGCGTGGACTTTCACGGCTTAGGCCTTTAGTTTCGCGCGCCAAAAGCGGGGTGACGCATGAATTTGCCGTTCTGGCGCCTGACCGCTCTCGGACTGACCGTCGCCGCGGGCGCGCTCGTCGCCGGATGCGACGATTCCTATCTCGACGCCGGACCCGGCCGGTCCGAGCATCCGATCTCCTCCGCCACCCTCGACCGAGATGGCGAAGATCGACACGACGCCGTCGTCGCCGATGCTGATCCGCGCCTACAAGAAGGAGGCGGAGCTCGAAATCTGGAAGATGAAGTCGGACGGGCAATACGCCCTCCTGAAGACCTATCCGATCTGCCGCTGGTCGGGCCAGCTCGGGCCGAAGCGGACCGAGGGCGACATGCAGGTGCCCGAGGGCTTCTACGCGATCACGCCGGGGCAGCTGAACCCGAACTCGCACTATTTCCTCGCCTTCAACGTCGGCTATCCGAACGCCTACGATCGCGCCTACGGGCGCACGGGCGGCAGCGTGATGGTGCACGGCGTGTGCTCGTCGGCCGGCTGCTTCTCGATGACCGACAAGCAGGTCGACGACATCTACGCCATCGGGCGCGACGCGCTGCGGGGCGGGCAGCGCGAGATCCAGCTCCAGTCCTATCCGTTCCACATGACCGCCGGAAAACATGGCGAAGTACCGGCTCGATCCGAACATCGCTTCTGGAAGGAGCTGAAGAACGGCGCGGACCATTTCGAGGTCACCAAGACCGAACCCTCAGTGGTGATCTGCGGCAAGCACTACGTGTTCGGCGCCACCGCCAAGGGCGAGGTGTCGGCGACCGCGCCCTGCCCGGCGCTGCAGAAGGACGAGGAGGTCGAGGCCCTGGTCGCCGACAAGGAGGCGAAGGACGACGCCAAGGTCGCCGAGCTGGCCGCCAAGGGGCTGAGGCCGATCCGCACCGTCTACGCCGACGGCGGACAGAACCCGGTATTCGCGAACTATCCCGACACCAGCGACCCGGACGCGCTCGCCGGCAGCCCGCAGGAGATCGCGCTGGAGGAGCCCTCCAGGACCGCCCCGGCGGTGGTCAATGTCGCCGCCTCCGACGCCGCCAAGGCGAGCGCTTCCGAGACGGAACCCGCGAAAGCGCCCCAAGGCGGCGCTCCCTGTCGAGACGGCGTCCGGCTCCGCTTGACGCTCTCGCAGCGGCGCCGGCGCCCGCCGCCCATTCCGCCGCAACCGATTGCGGTCGCCACGACGGCGGTCGGCGGCGTCGCCGGCGTCTGGGGCGCGAGCACGAGCAACGTGAAGAAGTGGCTGCACGTGGGCGGCGATGGCGAAGCCGGCCAAGCCCGAGGCGCCGACCCCGCGGCGACCGCCTACGTGCCCGACCAGCCGATCCCCTCCGACGTTCCGCTGCCGCCGCGGCGCAGCGCAGCCGACGCCAAGGCGAAGCGCGTCGCGCAGAAGGCGCCCGCGCCGCCGGCCAAGCCCGCGGATGCGGCGACCGACGGCGGGACCGACGCGCCTGACGCGACCGGCGCGATTCCCGCCGCAGCGCCGGCAGCCGCCGCTCAACCAGCCGCGCAGTAGCAGCGAGGCGTCCGGGGACGGCTCAGCGAGGGCCAGCTTCGGGACTCGCTCTGAACGGGTTGTATCGCGGGGACGCGGCGTTCCCGCCGCGCCCATTCGCCTCAGTAGTCCATATCGCCGCCGCCCGGCATCGCGGGCGCGGGCGCGGCCTTCTTCGGCTTCTCGGCGACCATCGCCTCGGTGGTGATCAGGAGGCCCGCGACCGACGCCGCGTCCTGCAAGGCGGTGCGCACGACCTTGGTCGGGTCGATGATGCCGAGCTTGTACATGTCGCCGTATTCGCCGGTCTGGGCGTCGTAGCCGTAGGCGTAGTCCTTGTTCTCCAGGAGCTTGCCGACCACGATCGACAGCGTCCACGCCGGCGTTGTCGACGATGTAGCGCGCCGGCCACTGGATCGCGCGCCGCACGATCTCGACGCCGATCTTCTGGTCGTCGTGCTCGAAGTTCAAGCCGGTGAGGATCTTGGTCGCGCGCAGCAGCGGCACGCCGCCGCCCGGAAGGATCCCCTCCTCGACCGCCGCGCGCGTGGCGTGCAGCGCGTCGTCGACGCGGTCCTTCTTCTCCTTGACCTCGACCTCGGTCGCCCCGCCGACGCGGATCACCGCGACGCCGCCGGCGAGCTTGGCCAGCCGCTCCTGCAGCTTCTCCTTGTCGTAGTCGGAGGTGGTCTCCTCGATCTGCGCCTTGATCTGGCCGATGCGCGCTTCGATGTCCTTCTTGGCCCCGGCGCCCTCGACGATGGTGGTGTTGTCCTTGTCGACCCGGATGCGCTTTGCCCGGCCGAGCATGGCGATCGTCACGTTTTCGAGCTTGATGCCGAGGTCTTCGGCGATCATCGTGCCGCCGGTGAGGATCGCGATGTCCTCCAGCATCGCCTTGCGGCGGTCGCCGAAGCCCGGCGCCTTGACCGCCGACACCTTCAGACCGCCGCGCAGCTTGTTGACGACCAGCGTCGCCAGCGCCTCGCCCTCGATGTCCTCGGCGATGATCAGGAGCGGCTTGCCAGGTCTGCACCACCGCCTCGAGCACGGGCAGCAGCGTCTGCAGCGACGACAGCTTCTTCTCGTGGATGAGGATATAGGCGTCCTCGAGTTCGGCGATCATCTTCTCGGCGTTGGTGATGAAATACGGCGAGAGGTAGCCGCGGTCGAACTCCATGCCCTCGACCACGTCGAGCTCGGTCTCGGCGGTTTTCGCCTCCTCGACCGTGATCACGCCTTCCTTGCCGACCTTGTCCATCGCCTCGGCGATCATCTTGCCGATCGCCTTGTCGCCGTTGGCCGAGATCGAGCCGACCTGGGCGATCTCGTCGGACTTGGTCACCTTGCGGCTATGCTTGCCGAGATCGGCGACGATCGCCTCGACAGCCATGTCGATGCCGCGCTTGACGTCCATCGGGTTGGCGCCGGCGGCGACCGCCTTCACCCCTTCCTTGACGATCGCCTGGGCGATCACGGTCGCGGTGGTGGTGCCGTCGCCGGCGATCGAGCTCTGCTTCGAGGCGACCTCGCGCACCAGTTGCGCGCCCATGTTCTCGAACTTGTCGGCAAGCTCGATCTCCTTGGCGACGGTGACGCCGTCCTTGGTGATGCGCGGCGCGCCCCACGACTTGTCGAGCACGACATTGCGGCCCTTCGGCCCGAGCGTCACCCGGACGGCGTTGGCGAGGATATCGACGCCGCGAAGCATGCGCTCGCGCGCGTCCTGCGAAAATTTCACTTCTTTGGCGGCCATCGCTGTTCTCTCCAATGATTGACGTTTGAAACGGGTCTTGCGCGGCGGTTCGGAGTCCTGCATCCCCCGGCCGGCGGGCTCTTACATAATCCGTTGGCTCGCGCCCGCAAACCCGTTTTTGCCGCGGGCTCTGGAGTGTCGGGAATGAGGCCCCGTGAAAATCGAGGGGCCCGTCTCGTCCTCCGGGATTGCACTGGCTCTGACCGGCTGCTGCGGTGTGACACGCGTCACATCGTTGCAGCGAACTTCGGATAAGATCAAGCCCGCGGACCATGGCGGCCTCGGTCTTTTCTTTGAAGAAGGAAGCGCGTCGACGAGCGCCACCTCGATGCCGTTGCTAACGCGCCTCGGGGATGATGTCCGCCCCCTCTGCCCGGGTCGAGGGATCCCACGCCTAAAGGTGACGTCGGCTTCCCTCCCCCATGCGCCACTCACGGTCACGATCCTCGAAGGGCGCTTTGCACCGACTCCGCCATCCGCTGCGCCATCGAGGCCGTTACCGGGCCCGGGAATCAAACCTCAGGTTTTGCGGGCGCCTCAAGAACCGAACAGGCCTGAACGCTTCTAGCCGTTGCTGATCAGGCGATAGAGGCCGGCCAGAAATATCGTCATCAGGAACAGGCCGGCGATGGCGATGCGTCCGATGATCTTCCAAAAGCTCCGTTCCTCCTTCTGGGGCGGATCCGGCTCGTCGGCACGGCTTCCGAAGAGGAAGCCGAACGGCGCGCCCACTCGCTGCACGAGGGATCGCGCGCGGTCTCCGATCCGCCGTCCCAGCCGGCCACGATCCGACGGCCGGCGGTCCGCCCGCTCCCGTCGCTCGTCGTGATCCTGGCGGATCATATCCTGGTTCGCCTTGACCTCGGCCAGGATGTCGAGAACCTCGGCGAGGACGCCCTCGACGGTTCGCAATTCCTCTTCGGCAGCGGCGACACGGGTGAACAGGGAGGGATGCAAATCTACCCTCCACCCTCGGCAAGCAAAAGCCCAAGCAACGCTTCGAACGACACCCGCGGTCTCCTGCTAAATCTTATCCATTCAGGCGGAACGGAACCGGGACGGTCAGCGCGGACTGCGCTCCACGACAGGCGACGATGACGAAAAAAGGTTACCGTAGGGTAAGCGCCTGAATTTCCTTGCCGTTTGAACATTGTCAACCGTGGTTGGAAGTCGATTTCGGGTTTGCGGGCTCCCTACTGCCGTCACCTTTCTGGCGTAGCGCCAGCTGTCGTGAACAGTGAGGGATTTAGTCATGGCTAAACAACCCGTCGTACAGCTCACCGAAGTGAACGCCGACACTTTGAGAAGGGGCGGCGAGGCCGCAGAGACGTTCATCAAGGACAACGCCGAGGCGGCGACCGAAGCCGGAAACGCGGCCAGACCTGCCGTCATGGAGCTGACCCAAGCTTATCAGGAATTGGCGCTCAGGAACGCCAAGCATCTGACCGAGGCGATCCGGGCGCTTGCAGCCGTCAAGAGCCCGACAGAATTCATGGAGCTCCAGCAACGGCTCGTCAGGGAGGGCGTCGAGGCGGCGGTCAAGGACAGCCAGCATATTGCTCAACTGACCACGGCGGTGTTCACGGCTGCGATTCAGCCCCTGAAGAAGCAGTTCGAGGCGATGCAAAAGCCGCCGCAAACCTAACGGCGATTTTGTCCAAGGTTCAGGCGAATCGCCGTCCCCCTTCCCTGACAAGCGCCGTCGCCGCGCCGAGGACCGCGAGAACCGCCAACAGAACCAGCACCGACGAGACGGCCGAAAGCAGCGCCGCTTCGGGGGCCCCGGCGGTGCGATCGCGCAATCCGGTCTGAAGCTCAATCCGCCAGGCGAGCGTCGCCGAGGCGGCGGCGACGCCAAGGCCCGCCCCGAACACGCGCAGGAGGTTGAGGAGGCCGCCGGCGACGCCCGATTTCTCGGGCGGCGCCGCGCCCATCGTGGCGTTGTTGTTCGGGGCGATGAAGAGGCCGAGCCCGAGGCCGAATACCGCCAGACCCGCCATGACGCCGACGAGGCTCGCGGACGCGCCATCGATGAGCCGGCTCAGCGCCAGCGCGGATGCGGCGCAGGCCCCCATGCCGAGCAGCATGACGAGCTTCGGCCGCCGTTCCGAAAGCGCGCCGGCAAAGGGTGCGGCGAGGCCGAGCGCGACCGGCACGACGGTCAGGCGGAGGCCCGCTGAAAAGGCGCGGTCGTGATAGCCGCGCGCGAGCGCAAACGACATCGCAAAGAAGACGCCGTAGAGCATCGCGTAGGAGAGGACGACGCCGATCGCGCCCGCCGAGAACGTGGGCTTTCGAAACAGCCGCAGATCGACGAGCGGGTCGGGCGTCGTGAGTTCGCGCCAGACGAAGAGGGCGAAGAAAATCGGCGCCGCGACAAGACAGGCGATCATCGGCGCTCCCAGGCCCCAGGCGCGCGCTTCGGTGATCGCCAGCAGAAGCGTCGCCAGCGCCGGCGCGAGAAGGAGCGCGCCGATGCCATCGAAGCGCTGGCCGGCCGCGCGTTTGACCGTCTTCGGCATGATCAGCCAGCCGAGCAGCGTGCCGAGCGCCGCCGCGGGGACGGCGACCCAGAAGATCGAGCGCCAGCCGAACAGGCCGAGAAGCACGCCGCCGAGCGCAGGGCCGGCGCTCAAGCCCACGGCTTGCGCGGCCGCCATGACGCCGAGGGCCTTTCCGCGGCGCTCCGGGCCGGCCGCGGTCACGAGCACGACGACGCTGTTCGCGCCGAGCAACGCCCCGCCAATCCCGAGCAGGACCCGGAACGCGATCAGGCTTGTGAGGTTCGGCGCCAGCGCGCAAGCGGCCGAGAAGACGCCAAACAGGACGAAGCCGGCGAGATAGAGCGTCTTGCGTCCGGCGATCTCGGCGAGCCGCGCGAAGGCGGGCAGCGCGGCGGCGAACGCAAGCACGTAGCCGACCGCCACCCAGCTTACGGCGCTGAGCGGCGCATGGAAGGCGTCCTCGAAGGCGGGCATCGCAAGCTGGACGATGCTCGCGTCGGTCTGGCCCATGAAATTGCCGATGCAGACCGTGCCGACCACGAGCCAGGGGTATGAGGACAGTCGGGCGAGCGCCGCCAGCGGCTGAGGCTCCGGCAAATCCAGTCGTGTCGTCACCCCGCCCCCTCGATCCCGGCCCGCCGCGCGGCCTCGTTTCAAGGCTCGCGAAAAGGACCGCCGGCTGTCAAGGACCGCGCTGCGCGAACCCGTGTCCGGAGATCTCGCGAGGCCCGGATACGCAAGAGCGGGTCCGATGCCCTATGTTCGCGCAAGCGGCCGGCCATCCCGCCGAAATGGACCGCGCAAAAAGGGGGCGCCATGGTTATGCCGCACATCGATCCGCTGATCGCCGCGGGCGTCGTCGTTTCGACCGCGCTGACCGATGCGGTCTATGTGATGTTCACCGCTAATGTCGCCGCCAGGCGCCGGATCGCCGCGGCGTCCTGGAGCAGCGCCTGGTATCTGCTCTCGGCCTTCGCGGTGATCAGCTACACCTCGAACTGGGCCTATGTCCTGTTCGCAGCCGCGGGCTCGTGGATCGGAGGCTTCGCCTCGCTGACGTTTCTGGGCCGGGCCGCCGAGCGGAAGGCCGAGTGAGCGCTTGGAGGGTGCGCGTCTCGCGCAGCAGGGCGGGGAGACGCCAAAGGCGCTCGCAGGCGCGTTCCGCAGCCCGCCGTCCCAAAGCGGGACGCCCCGGCTTTCCTTCCGGTAACCCGCGCGAAACCTTAAGCCTCGATAACCGAAACCGTTCACCTTGCGCGCGCCGGGTTCATCCGGGTCCGCGCCAACGGCGCCGGGAACATCAGCGTGGAAGGCGTATGGGTCGCACGCGTATAGCATGGGCCGCCTCGGCGATCGCCCCCTGGTGCCTCGCGGTCGGCGTGCTGCTGTCGATCACCGCCCAGGCCGAGCAGGAGCGCGCGCCCGACGCCAGCGCCTTCGACAGGGCGCCGCTGGCGGAGACCGACAGTCCGATTCGCAGAGCGATCGCAGCGGCCCGGCATTACGAGGCGGTCGGACTCGACGGGACGCCGGCGCCGCTGATCGAGAGCCGAATCGTCACCGGCGATCCCGGCGACGAAAGCGACGCCGACGAGATCGAGCCGAAACGCGCCTTGAAGCCGGACACGGCCGCCTTCCCGGACGTCGACCGAAGCGCCAAGGGCGATCCGTTCATCGGCCTGAGGCCCGGATTCGACGCCCGCCGGCGCAGCGGCCCGACGCTCATCGACCCCGACGCGGACACGGCCGGCCGCAACGATCCTCGCCAGGCCGAGTTCGATCCCGACCACACCATGAGCCCGGGCGGCCCGAACGCCGAGGAACGGCCGCCCGTCCCGCAGGGCCTCGCGGTCACCGACGGCGCGACTCCGGCCCTGCCGCTCGAGTTCGCCCTCAATGCGGAATCGCCGACGCCGACCGACGGGGTCGTGGTCGACGTCCAAACCGATGGAACCCAGCCGCAGACGACGATCGCGGTGCAATCGCCTCTCAGCGGCGAGAAGCCGAACTACGCCGCGCTGATCGACCCCAAGGACACCGCGCGCCAGATGCGCTGCCTCGCCGAGGCGATCTATTTCGAGTTCGCGCTCGGAGCCCGAGGCCGGGCAGGCGGCGGTTGCGCAGGTGGTGCTCAACCGCGTCCGCAGCGGCATCTACCCGACGACCGTCTGCGGCGTCGTCTACCAGGACCGCAACCGGCCCTTCGCCTGCCAGTTCTCCTTCGCCTGCGAAGGCAAGTCGCTGCGAATCGAGGAGCCAGGGCCCTGGGCGGTCGCGACCCGAATCGCCGACGAGGTGGTCGCGGGCAAGACCTACAATCCGGCGGTCGCCCAGGCGGTGAACTATCACGCCGCCTATGTCGCGCCGTTCTGGGTCGGCTACCTCAAGCGCGTCGACCGCATCGGTCTGCACATCTTCTACGCCATGCGCGACGGCGAGAACTGGGCGCCGGGCGCGCTCAACGGCCACGGCGACAAGCCCTGAGCCGGTTGATCGGCCGCTTGCGGACCGGCTACAAGGCGCGTCAGGCCGGAGACCCGCCATGCCTCTTCTTTTTTCCTACGGCACGCTTCAGCAGGACGGCGTGCAGATCGCTACGTTCGGCCGGCGGCTCGAAGGCCGTCCCGACGAACTCGTCGGCTATGCCCAGGAGATGATCGCAATCGGCGACGCCGACGTCGTCGCGAAGAGCGGCAAGACCCATCATCCGATCGTTGTTCATACCGGCAGGCGCGAGGACCGGGTCGCCGGCGCTGTGTTCGACGTCACCGAGACCGACCTCGATCGCGCCGACGCCTACGAGGTCGACGCTTATCGGCGCGTCCTCGCGCCGCTGGCGTCGGGGACGCGCGCGTGGGTCTATGTCGCCGCGCGCAATGGCCTTGCGGAAGACGGCGCGAAGCGATGAGACGAGCCTAGCCGAGCGCGGACTCCGGGCTCACGGCTTCCAGGCCATGCGCCTCGGCGACCGGAGCGCAAGTCAGCTTGCCCTCGCAGACGTTGAGGCCGGCGCAAAGATTCGGGTCGTCCTTGAGCGCGGCGCGCCAGCCCTTGTCGGCAAGGGCGAGGGTGAAAGGCAGCGTCGCGTGATTGAGCGCGAAGGTCGAGGTGCGGGCGACCGCGCCCGGCATGTTGGCGACGCAATAGTGGACGACCCCGTCGACGACATAGGTCGGGTTCGAGTGGGTCGTCGGCTTCGACGTCTCGCAGCAGCCGCCCTGGTCGATGGCGATGTCGACGATGACGGAACCCGGCCGCATCGTCGTGAGCATCGACCGGGTGATCAGCTTCGGCGCGGCCGCGCCCGGCAGAAGCACCGCCCCGATCACGAGGTCGGCCTCGCTGACGAGCTCGGCGATCGAGGCGCGGGTCGAGTAGACGGTTTTGAGCGCCGAGCCGAACTGGGCCGAGAGCCGTCGCAAGGCCTCGAGCGAGCGGTCGACCACGGTGACGTTTGCCCCCATGCCGACCGCGATGGTCGCCGCGTGTGTTCCCGACACGCCTCCGCCGAGGATCACGACATTGGCGGCGGCGACGCCGGGGACGCCGCCAAGCAGGACGCCGCGGCCGCCCTGGGCCTTTTCCAGCGCATGGGCGCCGACCTGAGGCGCAAGCCTGCCGGCGACCTCCGACATCGGGGTCAGGAGCGGCAGATGCCCCTGCGCGTCGGTCACCGTCTCGTAGGCGATGCAGACCGCCCGGGACGCGATCAGGTCCTCGGTCTGGGCCAGGTCGGGGGCAAGATGCAGGTAGGTGAACAGAATCTGTCCCGGACGGAGCAGCTTCCGCTCTTCGGCCAGCGGCTCCTTGACCTTCACCACCATCTCGGCGCGGGCGAAGATGTCCGCTGGCTTGTCGACGAGCTCGGCCCCGGCGCGCACGTATTCCTCGTCTGCCAGACCTGAGCCGACGCCGGCTCCCTTCTCCACGATCGCGGTGTGGCCGTGGTGAACGAGTTCGGCGATCGCGGCCGGCGTCATGCCGACGCGGAATTCGTTATCCTTGATTTCTTTTGGAACGCCGATGAGCATGGCTGCGCCTCCTTAAACATTGTCGCGCAATGATGGCGCCTTGCGATCGCAAGCTGTCGTCCATTTCCGGCTTTTCCTTGGCCGATTGTCGCATAAGATTGCGCCGCCATGGCAGACGACCCGCGAATCGTGCGTGACCAGGACCTTGACGATTTCGACCGCGCGATCCTCAGGGAGCTGATGCGCGACGGCCGGATGACCAATGTTCAGCTGGCCGAGCGCGTCCACCTCTCGGCTTCCGCCTGCCTGCGCCGCGTGCGGGCGCTCGAGGAGAGCGGCGCTGGTCGACGGCTACGTCGCCTTGCTGAACGCCGCCAAGGCGGGCTTCACCGGCGACGCCTTCGTTTTCGTCACCCTTGAGCAGCAAGGCCGCGCGATGCTGGACGCCTTCGAGCGCGACGCCCGGCGCCACCCCGAGATCACCGAATGCTATCTTTTGGCCGGAGCGGCCGACTATCTGCTCAGGATCGTCTTCCGCGATTCGCGCGACTTCGAGCGTATCCACACCGAGATCCTGACCCAGTTGCCCGGCGTCTCGCGGGTGCAGTCGACCTTTCCGCTGCGCACCGTCAAGAAGACGACCGACCTGCCGATCTGATCCGAGCCTCTCCCCTTGCCGGGGTTCCGGAGTTTGGTAAGGACCCGGGCGAACGGGACCATGAGCGCCAGGAGAACTCCCTTGCCCGAAGCCAATCCGGACGCCGCAGCCCCTCCCGACATCGCCGCGATGCCGTTCGAGGCGGCGCTCGCCGAACTCGAGGGGATCGTCGACAAGCTCGAGAAGGGCGCGGTTTCGCTCGACGATTCGATCCGGCTCTACGAGCGTGGGGAAGCGCTCAAGAAGCGCTGCGACGAGCTTTTGAGGAACGCGGAGATGCGGATCGAGAAGATCACGCTCTCCGCCGACGGCAAGCCGAAGGGGGTCGCGCCGCTCGACGGCGATTGAGAAGCCCCTGGCCCGACAAATTTTGCGACAATTTGCGCCGTTTTGCGCAGCCTCAAGGCGGCGTTCATCGCCCGTTAAGGAAAGCGTCGCCACCTTCTCATGGACGCCTGACCCTTGCCGGGCTTATGCGCTTCCCCTGAGTCCGGCGAGATCCGCAGCGCCTCGTGCTACGTAGACGTCTCATGCCCGCCCGAGACTTCCTCCCACTCGCGCGGTTTCTGGCAGGACGCTCGTGAACGAGCGCCCTGCCCTTTTTCTCATCCCCCGAGCCGGGTGCGGATCGTCTCGCCGCCGCGCTGGATGGTGAGGTCCCACCATCGGGCGCGCTCCCCACAGGCGCGCTCGAGGTCGCGGGTGGTCTCGATCGCCGTCCCGTTCACCGCGACCACGATGTCGCCCTTCTGCACCCCGACCTGGGCGGCGGTGGTGTTCTCCCCGACCGAGGCGACGACCACGCCCTGATGCGCGCCGTCGAGCGACAGTTCCTCCGACACGGCGGGCGACAGGTTCATCACCAGCGCGCCGTCGAACGGCGAGCGGCCGTGAATCGTCAGCGCGTCGCGCGCCGGCGTCTCCGGGGCGGAGGCGAGTTTCAGCGGCAGGTCGAGGGTCTTGCCGTCGCGCAGCACCGCGAGCCGCGCCGTTCCGCCAAGCGGCTTGACGCCGAGCCGGAAGCCGACGCTTTCGGCGTCGTCCACCACCTGGTTGTCGATCGCCGCGATCACGTCTCCGCGCTTCAGGCCCGCCGCCGCCGCCGGACCGCCGCTCACGACGTCGACCACCACCGCGCCGGTCGCACGGTCGAGGCCGAGCGTCTCGGCGATGTCCTTCGACACGTCCTGCAGCGTCGCGCCGAGCCAGGCCCTCTTGACCGAGCTGCCGCCGTGCAGCGCGGCCGACACCACGCCCTTGACCATGTTGACCGGAATGGCGAAGCCGAGCCCCATGCTGCCGCCGGAGCGCGAATAGATCATCGAATTGATGCCGATCAGGCGACCGTCGAGATCGACCAGCGCGCCGCCGGAATTTCCCGGGTTGATCGCCGCGTCGGTCTGGATGAAGAAGCCGTAGTCGCTCGCGCCGATCTGGGTGCGCGCCAGCGCCGACACGATGCCCTGCGTCACCGTCTGTCCCACGCCGAACGGATCGCCGATGGCGATGACGAAGTCGCCGACCTCGAGCGCGTCCGAATCGCCCATTTCCAGGGTCGGGAAATTCTCCCCGCCCTTGAGACGCAGCACGGCGAGGTCGGTGCGCGGATCGCGCAGCACGATCTCGGCCTCGAACTCGCGCCGGTCGGCGAGCGCCACCCGCACTTCGGTCGCATTCTCGACGACATGAAAGTTGGTGACGACGAGACCGGACGGATCGACCAGGACGCCGGAGCCGAGCGCCTTCTGCACCCGGTCGCCCTCGCCCCCTCCCCCGCCGCCGAAAAAGCGCTGGAAGATCGGGTCGTCGAACAGCGGGTTTCGCGGCATGTGCTCGACATGCGAGACGTAGACGTTCACCACAGCGGGGGCGACCTTCTTGACCACGGGCGCGAACGACAGGCGGACCTCAGCCGGGCTCTGCGGCGGCGTCCTGGGCGTCGTGTCGGCCAGGGCGCCGACGCCGACAAGAGCGAACGCGAGGGCGAGCAGAAAGCGGATCAAATCGGAACTCCGGACGGTTTGGGCGGCGCTGATATAGGCCGCGCGCTCCCCGCTGAAAAGCGCGGGAGCGGAACGTCGTCGCGCACAAATTCTTCGGCGCGTGCGATTTCAGAGGTTCCGATCCTATTGTAAGCTTCCCCGCCAGCGTCTCGAACGGGAGATCAGGGATGAGCGGCGTCTCGAGGAGCATGGCCGTCGCCGCAATCGCGGCGGCGCTGTTCGGCGCCGCCGGCCCGGCCCAGGCGATGACCTGTTCGGAGCGGCAGCAGGTCTGCCACGGCTATTGCGTCAAGAGCATGGGCGACACGCCGGGTTGCCATGCCAAGTGCCGCCAGTTCCAACAGGAATGCATGGCGAGCGGCTGCTGGGAAAGCAAGGTCGTCGCCAGGCAATGCGGGTTCGCGCGGCAATAGTGACGGTCGCGATGCCGGCGTACCGCGCGCCGAACGCCTCTTCGAGGCGCTCGGCATCCACTTGTCGCATCTCGCTCCAATCCAACCGCCTTGACGGGAATTATCGATCGAATGTCTGCTTCAGCCAGTCCGCCATGATCTCCGCGGGACCGCGCCACGACGTATCCAGCATCAGCGCATGGGGCACGCCTTCGAGGACCTGACCCTCGGCGCTCCAGAATAGCGAGGTGAGCTTCAGGTCGGCCGTCGGAATGAAACAGTCGCTGTCGCCGCCGAGCACAAGGGCCGGCAGACGCGGCCGGCCCATCAGGAAGAACGCCTGCGGGATCATCAGCTCCATATTGGCCCTGAGCGATTCCCTCTGGAAACGCGGCAGGTAGCCCAAGGCGAGATCGTCCGGAAAGTCCGCGGAGAAGAGCCCGCGGCGGATCGCGTCGAAGTCGGCCGGCGTCATGTCGCCGGACTGAACCCGGCTCAGCGCCATGAGCAAATTCGGATCGCTGAAAGACATGTGCAGGAAGGAACCGCTCAGGCCCGCGAGACTGGCGGGCGCGAGCAGCGCGAGCCCCGCGGCCTTGTGCATCCGCACGAAGTGCTGGGCGACGACGCCGCCCATGGAGTGTCCGATGACCACCGGCGGAGATTCGAGCCCCGCGGCTGCGAAGGCGACGTCGGCGACGAAATCGGCGAGGCCGAACCGGTCCAGGTCCTTGCGGCCGGCGCTCTGGCCGTGGCCGCGCAGGGACACGGCGACGCCATGCCAGCCCAATTCCGCGAAGAAGGGCAGATAATGCTCGGCCCACACCCAGCCGCCGCAAAAGGCGCCGTGGACGAAGAGGAGCGAAGGTCGGCGCGACGGTTCGCCCGCCGTGACGATCTCCAGAGAAGCCCTGGTGTCGGATGAAATCGTCATGGTCGCCCCCCGTTGCCTGGACGCGCCCGCCGCCTGGACCGCGCGCTCGTTCTCGCTGCAAACTACACCACCGGCGGCGCGTTTGGGGCTTTGCGCCGCGTCGGATAGGATGCGGGACATAAGACAAATCGCCGCAGGGGCGGCGGGGAAAAAAGTTCACGACCGACGTGAGGAAAGCGATCGGCTTCTACGAGCGCGTGCTTGGGCCTCGGCTCTCGGACCATTCCGGCGACGGCATCGCCCTCAGGCGCGCCAATCTCGCGATGACAGTGCAACCCGACTCAGGCGGCGGCGGTTGGCCGCAGCTTCCGGGCTCCGGACACCTTCCCCCAGAGGGGGAAGGCTCACCCGGGCAGCCTCCGGTTGATTAGAACGGCGAATCCTTGAAGTAAAAGTCCTTCGCGTTGTCCTTGGTGATCAGCGAGGCCTTGAGGATGTAATCGCCGCGCACCGGGATCTTGTCCTCGAGCCCGAGCGCGGTCAGGTCCATCGCCACCGCGACCATGGTCGGCGAATAGAGCACGTCGACCGGCATCATCGGGTCGCCGTCCATCACGCGCTTGACCATGTCCTTGCTGCCGGCGCCGGCCACGACGAACTTGATGTCGGTGCGCTTGGCCTGGGCGATCGCCTCGAACACGCCGACCGCCATGTCGTCGTCCTGGACCCAGGCGGCGTCGATCTTGGGATGCTTGGTCAGGAAGTCCTGCATCACCTTGAACGCGTCGTCGCGGCTCCAGTTGCCGAACTGGCTGTCGATGACCTTGATGTTGGTCCCCTTGATGCCGTCGTTGAAGGCGTCGACCCGCATCTTGTCGATCGGGATCGGCAGGCCGCGGATGACGACGATGTCGCCGCCGTTCGGCATCGCCTTCTTGAAGAACTGGGCCGCCGACGCGCCAAGCCCCGGATTGTCGCCGCCGACGTAGAGGTCGTAGATCGACCGGTCGTCGGCGATGCGATCGACCACCGTCACGAACGTCCCCTTGTCCTTGACCTTGCGGATCGGGTCCGTCAGCACGTTCGGGTCGTGCGGCAGGACGACCAGCGCGTCGATGCCCTGCGTCTCGAGGTCCTCGAGGGCGTTCGCCTGGGAGGCCGGGTCCGGCGAGGTCTTCACGATCACCTTGAGCCCCGGATACCGCTTTTCGAGCGCCTTGGCTTCCTCCATGGCGTGGAATACGACGCCCCCGGTCCAGCCGTGATCGGCGGTCGGAACGGAGACGGCGATCGTCTTTGTCTGCTGCGCCTGGGCGGCGCCGGCCAGAAGAGCGGCGACCGCAAGGCCAATCAGAAAACGCTTCATACTTTCCTCTCCCGCTTTTATTGAGAGGCCGGGATGAGCCGGACCTCCCGGTCTGTCCTCATCGGTTTCGAGACAGTCCGCGTTGCGCCAGCATCGCGATGATGATGATCGCGCCCTGCACTGCGCCGATGAGGTATTCGCTGACCACGTTCGACAACAGCATGATGTTGCCGATGACTTCGAGAATGAGCGCGCCGGCGATCGTTCCCCAGACGCGTCCGACGCCCCCTTTCAGTCGCGTGCCGCCGACGACGACCGCGGTAATCGCCATCAGCTCCCAGCCGAGCCCGGTCGCCGCGCTCGCCGAACTCAGCCGCGGTACGTAGACGATGACCGCAAGCGCGACGCAAACGCCCTGCAGCACGTAGGTAAGGGTGCGCACGCGCGCGACGTTGATGCCGGAATAGCGCGCCACATCCTCGTTCGAGCCGACCGCACGCACGTGCCGCCCGTAAGCGGTGCTGTAGAGAATGAAGGCGCCGACGATCGCGACGCCGAGGATGACCAGCACCGGATAGGGCACGCCGAAAAGGTCGCCAAAATAGACCTGGCGGTACGCGGCGCGGACGTCGCTGTTGCGGATGGTGATCGACCCGCCCTGCGCAAGCCAGGTCAGCAGCGAGCGGAAGATGCCCATCGTGCCGAGCGTCACGATGAACGGCTCGATCTTGCCAAGCGTGGTCGTGACGCCGTTGAACAGCCCGCAGAGCGCGCCGACAGCGAGGGAGAGCGCCATCGCCGAGACGATCAGGAGCGTCGCATTTTCGATCAGCCCGGAATTCAGGAACAGGATTTCGAGGCCCGCCACGAAAGCCGCCATCGCCCCGACCGACAGGTCGAGCCCGCCGCCGGTGATGACCAGCGTCTGCCCGACCGCGATCGTGGCGATGAAGGTCGAGCGCGCCAGAACGTTGGTGAGATTGTCGAGACTGAGGAAGCGCGCATTCGCAAACGCCCCGAGTACGCAGATCAGACCGAGCGCCAGGAACGGCGCGACCGCGCCGAGGTTGATCCGGCGACGCGGCGGCGCGGCGGGCGCCTCATGAACCGCCTGCGTCATACGCGCGCATCCCCGATCTTGGCGTCAACGCCGGTCGCCAACACCACGATCTCGTGCTCCGTCATGGCCTCGCCCGCGACTTCGCCCGCGATCCGGCCGTTGCGCATGACGATGATCCGGTGGCAGACCCCGATCAGTTCCGCCATTTCGGACGAGATGACGATCACGGAGCGCCCTTCTGCCGCCAAGGCGGCGATGAAACGGTAGATCTGCTGCTTGGCGCCGATGTCGATGCCGCGCGTAGGTTCGTCGATTACGACGACGCGCGGATTGAGCTGCATCATTTTCGCCAGCAAAAGCTTCTGCTGATTACCGCCCGACATCTGTCCGGCGAGCAGGCCCTTGTCGCCAACGCGGATGTCGAAGCGCTGGATCGCCTCGTCGAGCGCCCTCGCTTCCTTGGCGCGGTCGACCAGCGGCCCGCGCCGGAATTTTTCCAGCGCGGCCAGCGTCAGGTTGGTCGCGAGCGTCTCTTCGAGCAGGAGGCCCTTGCTCTTGCGATCCTCGGTCAGATAGACGGCGCCGGCGCGCATGCCGGCGCGCGCATCGGGCCATTGCTGCGGCCGGCCGTCGAGCCGAATCTCGCCGCCGCCCTTGCGCAACCCGAACAGCGCTTCGAAGAGTTCGGTGCGCCCCGCGCCGACCAGTCCGGAGAAGCCGAGAATTTCGCCCGGGCGTACGCTGAAGCTCGCATCTTCGGCGAACCCCTCCGCTCCGAAATGCGCGACTTCGAGCGCCGGCGCCCCGGCCGGGACGGGCGGGCGCGGAGGATAAAGGGCGAGGAGATCGCGCCCGACCATCAGCCGGGCCATGTCGATCGGTTCGAGTTCCGCCGCCGGGCGCGTCGTCACCTTCTTGCCGTCGCGCAGGACCGTGACGATGTCGGCGACGGCCTTCACCTCTTCGAGGCGGTGGGAAATGTAGAGGACCGCGACGCCCTTGGCCTTCAGCTCGCGAACGAGCTTGAGCAGCGCGGTCGTCTCGACCGGGGTCAGCGACGCCGTCGGCTCGTCGAAGATCACAAGGCGGTGGGGAACGGTGAGCGCCCGCGCGATCTGGGCCAGTTGCCGCTGGGCGATCGACAGCCGCTCGACCGGAACGTTCACCGGCGAATCGACGCCGAACACCTTGAGCGCTTCCGCCGCGCGCCGGTTCATCTCCCGGTCGTCGAGGGTGAGGCCGCGGCGAGCTTCCCGGCCGAGGAACATGTTTTCGGCGATCGTCAGGTCGGGCGCAAGCATGATCTCCTGGTGCACGAGCACGATGCCGCGGCGTTCCGCGTCGACCGGCCCCTTGAGTTCGACCGGCGCGCCGTCGAGCCTCAATACGCCCCGCGTCGGCGCCAGATGGCCGGCGACGATCTTCATCAGCGTCGACTTGCCGGCCCCGTTCTCGCCGATGATCGCATGCACCTGCCCGACGCGGACGTCGATCGACACGTCGCTCAAAACCTCGATCGGCCCGAACGACCGCGAGAGCCCCACGGCCTCGAGCACGGACGGCGAGGGTCCGGCGAGGGCGCTCGGTCGATCGGACTTGGGCTGCGGCTCATTGGGCGCGCTCGGCTCGGTCATCCCCTCCCCTCCGGCGAGTTTGCCGAGGCTGACATGCCAGCGCACGCTAGCCGCTCACAGACGGTCCGTAAAGCGGCAGCGGGCGGGGGCGCACGCACGGTTGCAGTCGGCCGTGGAGCGGGGCGACGCTTTTGGTCATAGGTCTTGGTCATAGGTCTTGGTCATAGGTCTTGGTCATAGGTCGGGACGTTTCAGCAATTCGCACCCCTTCTCCCCCGGGGAGAAGGTGGCGCGGAGCGCCGGATGAGGGGCGAGCGCGGGGGGGGACCAAGCGGACGGCGGGAGGCGGCACAAGCGCGGCGAAGCATTTTCTTTTCGATCGCCGGCTGCTGCGCTATTGTTCTGAGCGTCAGAAAATTAGCGGATTGCAGGGGTATTCACACGATCGCGACGAGGTTTGTTGGGCGCGTGTCGTCGCGTTCGGCGAGCGCTTAGGCGCTACAAATTTCTCGAGACTTCCGGTCTTCGGCTGAACAGGAGCCGAACGCGCTCCGAACGGCGCGGCAGCGCGTCCGAACGCGCCCCGGTCGCCGATCGCAGATTTGGGGCGCGTCCGACGGTCGGCGGCGAACGACGGCCAGGCAAATCCGCTCGAGCGTCAGTCGATGAAAGCGCCCGCCATGACGCGCGAGGCGAGGCGTCGAGCGCGCCGGCCATGTCCGAGCGGGAACTCGTGCAGGATCTCGAACTGGCCGTCGCTCCGGCGTTCGCCGAACAGGCTCACCGTCTCGATCCGCATCTGCCGCGGCGCGGGGACCCGCATCTGGAGGTCCCAGCGCAGCGCCTTCACCACCGGCTTCGCGTCGGCGATCGCGTTGGTCAACGTCAGGTGCGGACGGAACTCGTTCAACACGTAAGGATAGCCCCATGCCTCGAGGTAGTAGCGCTGCAGCGGGGTGAGGCCGGAGGCTTCGCGCCTGCCACGATCGGCCTCGGTCAGCGGGGCGCGCAGTCCGTCGAGCTTGCGCACGGCCTTTTCCTCGAGCGCATGAAGCTCCTTCGACCGTCCCGTCGGCTTCAGCGCGACGAACGCCCGCCCGTCGGTGGCGGCGATCCGGCCGACTTGAAGCTCGCCGGTCTCGAACGGGTGGTGCGCCCGGGCGAACGCAGCGACCGCGTCGATCAGGTCGGACGTGTCCAGATCGGCCCTCAGGACGAACGGCGCGACCAGGGTGGCGTGGAACCCGTAGCGGCGCGGCTCCTCGGTCAGCTTTCCCCAGGACTCCGGGTCGTGGCCCTCCGGCGCATATCGTCCCAGAAGCTCGCCGGTCGAAGCGTCCCTGCCGACGACGTCGCACCCGAACTTCCACAAATCGCTTTGAAGCGGGGGGGTCAGATAAAGAGCGTAGCGCGAATGGGACATAACGGACCTCGACCTCGAACCATGTTGCCATGCACCACATGCGTCAGCAATTGTCCAACGGATTTGGCACACCGCCCAACGCATTTGACATCTCAATAAAATCTGGCGCTTGCGACTAAGTTCCGAGGGAGGAGGGCAGCGCGGCGAGCGCCGCGTTCGCCTCCCGCCAGAGCCGTCCCGTGAGCGCGCCGGCGTCTTCCTCCCGCGCCAGGGCGGCGGCCTGTCCGGCCCACAAGGGCGAATAGTCTCCCGATCCCTTCGCCTCGTAGTGGGACCGCAACGGAGCGAGCGCGCCGGCGGCAAGCGGAAACGGCGGCGCTTCACGCATTCATCGGCCCGTGCTCCCGCACGAAGCGGTTGACCAGGGCGCGCGCCGGACGGCCGGTGAAGACGTTGGTGAGCCGCGTCGCGTCGTCGCGCGCGGCCGCGAGCGCCAGCCGATGCACGGGCGAGAGGGTCGCCTGAGGCGTCCTGAGATAGGCGGTGCCGATCTGGACGGCGCGGGCGCCGAGCGCGAAGGCCGCGACGACGCCCCGGCCGTCGGCGATGCCGCCGGCGGCGATGACCGGCGCGCGGACGGCGTCCACGACCTGCGGCAGCAGCGCGAACAGCCCGGGCTGGCCGTCGACGTCGTCGGTCAGAAACATGCCGCGATGGCCGCCCGCCTCGGCGCCCTGCGCGATGACGGCGTCGACGCGGCGCTCGTCGAGCCAGCGCGCTTCGGCCACGCTGGTCGCCGAGGCATAGATCCTGGCCCCAGCCGCCCGCACGCGATCCAGCAGGGCCTCGACCGGCAGGCCGAAATGGAAACTGACCACCTCCGGCCTCGTCGCCTCGACCACCTCCGCCATCGCCGCGTCGAACGGCGCTCGCACCGCTCCGCCTCCGGCGGCCGGCGGCTCGAGGCCCGCGTCGGCATAATCGGCCGCGAGCGTCCTGATCCAGGCGGCCTCCCGCTCGGGGTCTGGCGCGGGCGGAGCATGGACAAAGAAATTGACGTTGATCGGGGCGCTTGTGCTCGCGCGGACCGCCCCGATCTGCTCGCGCAGAATGGCTGGCGTGAGCATCGCCGACGGCAGCGAGCCGAGGCCGCCCGCTTCCGCGACGGCGACGCAAAGCGCCACGCCTTGCGCGCCGGCCATCGGCGCCTGGACGATCGGCAGGCGGGACGGCAGGAAGTCGGCGCTCACGATGCGTCTCCCCGTTGTCCATGGAGCGGCGCGCGCTCGCGCATGCGCCCCGAGGCCCAGTCGACGGACTCCTCGGCGAGGCCGGCCAGGGCCGCGCCGAGTAGCGCGTCCGACATCGAAGGATAGGCCTTGATCGCCTGACGCGCGGCGGCCACGGTCAACACGCCGACCAGCGCGCGAGAGAGCGTTTGACGATCCAGACCTTCGCTTTCCGCCGCCTCCTCAAGCAGGCGGGCAAGGTCCCGGATCGCGTCGTCGGCCTCGACGAGCCGCTCGCGCTCGGGCGATCTGATGGCGAGGACGTCGGCGAGCGTGAGCATGGCGGCAGCGAACCGGCGGGCGACCGCTTGGTCTTATCGGAGGGCGGCCATCCTGTAAATACGCGCTCGGCTCGGCCGATGGCGAGCGAGATCGACGCGCCCCGCTTACAAAACAGTAACACCCTGGGCTTACAACGGCCCTTGTCCGAATGAGTTGGACGGTTCCGTTGCGTGGGCGGCCGATCATGAGCCGTCGCAGCCGCCATGATCGGCGCCGGCGCGCAGTGTTTCGAGGCCGCCAGCCATGCGCCATCCGACGGGCGAAGCGATCCCCAACGCATTGTGCGCAGGTCGCGCCTTACCCCTGTTCTTCCGTTCGAAAGCCCGCGCACGATGAACGCGCTGCTCCTTCTCCGCTCGCACCTCAGCACGGCCTATGCGCTTGGGGTGGTCTTTCTCGTCGCCTTGGCGGTGTCGGCTCTCCGGATCAGCATTCCGGACGTCAGCCCCGTTTATGCGCTTTTGCTGTTCGGCTGGCTTGGCGTCGCGCTCGGGCGTCTGACAATCGGCGCGGCCGCGGGCCGCCCCGCTTCCGCGAACGCCGAAGAGGCGGCGAAGTCCGACCGGATCGACGCAATCCTGCGCTCGATCGCAAAACTCCTTCTGACGCAGGAGAGCGACAGCGACGCCTTCACCGAACGCCTCAACGGCGCCAGTTCACGCCTCACGCAGCAGCTGGAGGCCAACGCGGTTCGCGAAATCGTGATGGCGCTCATCGAGGACAACCGTCACATGCGCGACAAGCTCTCGAATGTGCGCGACCAGCTCGAGTCGTCCCGGCTTCAGGTGCTGCAATTGCGCAATACCCTCGAGCGGGCCGAGGAATCGGGAATGCGCGACGTGGTGACGCTGATCGGCAACCGGCGCTATTTCGACACGACCTTCGCCGAGGAACTGGAGCGCGCCCGCAAGACCGGCGACGTCTTCTGTCTGGCGCTTGCCGACCTTGACCGGTTCAAGCTGGTCAACGACCGTTTTGGTCATCTGGTCGGCGATCGCATCCTGCGGCTCTTTGCAGAAATTCTGGTGCAGAACGTTCGCGGGCAGGATCGCGTGGCGCGCTTCGGCGGGGAGGAGTTCGCATTGATGCTGCCCGGCGCGAGCCTCGAAGACGCGACCACGGCGATGGAGCGGATTCGCAAGGTTCTCGAGGCGAAGCAATGGACCCTCGGGCCGACCGGCGAGCGTGTCGGCACGATCACCGCCTCTTTCGGCCTGGCGCAGATGCGCGCCAGCGAGACGGGTTCGGACCTCATCAAACGGGTCGACGACCGCCTCTACGAGGCCAAGGCGAAGGGACGCAACTGCGTGGTCGCCGACACGTCTCAACCCTCACCGACGCGTGCTCGGTCGCCACGCCCGAAACGCGTCGCCAACGGCTGACCATCCTTCTCGCGATCCGCCATGGCCTTCGACGATAGAAGCGGCGACGTCTTTCGACGCGCACTGGACGAGGCGTGCCGCGTCACCGGAACGCGGCGCGAAGACAAACACGCGCCATTCACGGGCTCGAGGCTTGGCGTCTGCTTCGATTTCGCCTCGGCTGGCGGCGGCGGCGAGGCGCGCTGGAACCTGGCGATGGAATGGGCGGACGAACCGCCGCCGTTTCCTGCGCCGATGGCGCCGAAACTCCCGTCCGACCCGGCGCCCGCCTCCGTCCAACCTCGCCGGAGCCGTCGCGCGCGAGCTTGACTTCCGCGCCGGTCTCTCGGCCGAAGCGTTGACGGAGCGCTGGCGAGCCTTCGTCTGGCGCAACCACCCCGATCGCCAGCCCGCGCATGCGCGCGAGTGGGCCAACGCACGCGTCGCCCTCGCCAATGCGCTCTACGATCGGGCGCGCCGCGGCTTACGTCCCGTTTGAGCCTGAGCAGCCGATCAGTCGAAGATCAGCCTGCGGGAGAACAGCGCGGCGCCGTTGGCCGGGCCGGCGAGCGTCATCAGCGTCGCCCCCTTGTCGTCGAGCACCGTCCAGCCGCCGCTGCGCCGAAGGATCGCTCCGATCCGTCCGAGGCCGGGAACGTCCTCGCCGGGCGCGGCGGAAACGATTTTTCCTTCCATCCTCAGCCATATCCGATCGCCGCGCGCGGCGATGATCTCCGGCCGCTTCGGCGACTGCATCGGCGCGAGTTCGGCGACGGATCCGGTCGCCGCCATATCGACAGCGATTGCATTCGCGGGCGGCGGCGGGAATGCGGTCGCTGGTCCGCGCGGCTGGGCGAAGATGGCAAGATGATCCATCCCGAGGACGCGCACCTCGCCGCCGCCATAAGCGAGCATGTAGCCGGCGAAGGCGATCGAGACGCTCGCGAGCGCCGTTCCGAACGCCCGCAAAACGATATCCGTTCCGATCGGTATCATCGACGCCTCATGATTCGTTGGTCTTGAGGTCGCTACGCAGGGCTGCGGCCAGATCGATGAACGGATCGTCGCACGGCGGCGCGTCGGGCGCCTGGGTCATCGCCTCGTAAATTCGCGGAACCGACTTGATCGCCTTGTCGAGAAGGGGATCGGCGCCCGGCGTATAGCCGCCCATCAAACGCAGCTCGCGCGTCTCTTCGTAGCGCGCGATAAGCGCGCGAAGGTTGCGTCACGAGCTTGCGCTGCTCGGGCGTCCAGACCGGGTGGGCGAGGCGCGACACCGACGCCAGGATTTTCACCGCCGGATAGCGGCCCTCGTCGGCGATGGCGCGATCGAGAACGATGTGGCCGTCGAGCGTTCCGCGCACCGCGTCGGCGACGGGATCGTTGTGGTCGTCGCCGTCGACCAGAACCGAGAAGATACCGGTGATCGAGCCCCCGGCCTTCGGCGCCCGGTCCGGCGCGTTCGAGGAGCCGCGGCAGATCGCTGAAGACGCTCGGCGCGTAACCGCGCGCGACCGCCGGTTCGCCCGCGGCGAGCGCAACGTCGCGCGCCGCATGGGCGAAGCGCGTCACCGAATTCGACGATGAGCATCACCGTGCTCGCCCTGATCGCGAAAATATTCGGCGACCGCCATCGCCGTCTTCGGCGCGAGGCGGCGCATCATCGGGCTTTCGTCGCCGGTCGAGACCACCGCCACTGCCGAAGCCCGGTTGACGCCGAGCGTGTCGTCGAGGAATTCGCGCACTTCCCGACCCCGCTCGCCGACGAGCGCAATCACCACGGTGTCGAACTGCGGCGCGCGAGCGAGCATCGCCAGCAGCGAAGATTTGCCGACGCCGGAGCCGGCGAACACGCCGATGCGCTGTCCGAGACAGAGCGGCGTGAACAGGTCGACAACCCGAACGCCTGTCCGGATCGGCGTCGAAATGCGCGTGCGCCTCAGCGCGGGCGGCGGGTCGGCGTCAAGCGGCGCCGGCTGATCGCCGATTGCGAGTTCGCCGCCGCCGTCGATCGGCCTGCCGAGGGCGTCGATCACGCGGCCTTTCCACGACGGATCGGGCGACAGCGACAGGTTTTCGGTGCGATAGGCGCGCGCTCCGATTGCGGCGTCGCACCGCGCGTCGAACGGCTTCAGCGTCGCCGAGAGATCATCGATCCTGACCACCTCGCCAATTTGGATCGCGCCCGCCGACGTCGACGCCGACGCACTCGCCGAGCCTCAGAAACCGCGACAGGCCGGCGACCCGGTAATGCGACATCGAGACTTCGGTCACGAGCCCGCTCACGCGCGCCGCCTGCAGATTACGCAGGCCCCAGGCGACCCGCCGCTCGAGGCGCTCGAGGATCGAAGCTCTCGGCCGCCGCCTCGCTCACGACGACGACCCCAGCGCCTTGATGGCGTCCTGCAGCGAGGATTCGGATTGCGACGCCTCGGCCGCGACGCCGTCGAACGCGCGCGAGACGTCGATGAGCCGGGTCATCTCGCGGACCGGATCGACGTTCGAACTCTCGACCGCCCCCTGGACGACGCCGTCCCGGGTGAAATCGAGGATCGGCCGCGCCGGCTTGTCGGGAACGACGCCGGAATTCTCGCGCCCGTTTCAGATTGGCGTCCGCGTCGATGGCGAAAAGGCCGATCGCGCCGACCTGCCGGCCTCTCTGACTGATCATGCCGTCGGCCGAGACGGTCAGCGGCCCGGCGGCGCTGTCGACCAGGATCGGCGCGCCGCCTACGTCGAGGATCGGATCGCCGTTCAGGGTTCGCAGCATCCCGGATTCGTCGATGCGGGCGCGCCCGTCGCGGGTGTAGGCCCGTCCCGTCGGCGTCTGAACGCCAAACCAGCCGTCGCCCTGGACCGCGAAATCCAGCGAATTGTCGGTCTTGATGAGCCCGCCGATCCGGCGCGACAGAAAGTCGGCGCCGGACGAGACGTAATTCGAGTATCGGTCCCGCCCGCCTTCGCCATCTCCGCTTCGAACGAGACGCCCGTCGCGCGATAGCCGACCGTATTCATGTTGGCGATGTTGTCCGCGATCGTCTCCATTCGGCGCTCGAGCGCCACCTGAGCCGATACCGCGACGTAAAGTCCGTTCTGCATGAGCCGTCTCGAGACCGGCGCCGCCACGGCGGCCGGCGTGGGCAGACGATTCCGCAGCGGCCTTGTCTCGGGCTGACCATTCTGTCGAAAGCCTGGCGTAAGTCTCGCACGGCAAGCATCGAGGCAGGCTGCAGACCGGGAGCGCGCCTTGAATTTCGCCATCGGCCTAATCATCGCGATCGGCTGCATTCTCGGCGGTTACGCGGCGCTCGGCGGGCATCTCGAAGTGCTGGCGCAGCCCTACGAATTCGTCATCATCGGCGGCGCGGCGCTCGGCATCTTCATCGTCGCCAACACGACGTCGACCATCAAGGATTGCGGCAAGGCGTTTCTTGAGGCGGTGCTCGACAAGGTACCCAAGCCGCGCGACTACCTCGACGTCCTCAGCGTTCTGCACGCGCTGATGCGCGAGCTCCGGGCCAAATCGCGCAGCGAGGTCGAAAGCCATTTCGACAAGCCGGCCGAGTCGGAAATCTTCAAGGCCTTCCCCAAACTGGTGGCCAACAAGGACCTCGTGACGTTCATCTGCGACTACGGCCGCCTGATCATCATCGGAAACGCGCGCACCCACGAGATCGAGGCGCTGATGGACGAGGAGATCGAAACCCTCGCCCATGACCGCTACAAGCCATCGGAGGCCTTTCAGGCGATGGCTGACGGCCTGCCCGCGCTCGGCATCGTCGCGGCGGTGCTCGGCATCATCCACGCCATGAGCGCGCTCGACCAGTCGCCCGAGGCGCTGGGCGGACTGATCGGCGCGGCGCTGGTCGGCACTTTCGGCGGCATCTTCCTTTCGTACGCGCTGGTTGCGCCGATCGCGCAGAAGATCCGGATGGTGCGGCAGAAGCAGTTGCGTATGTTCACCCTCGTCAAGCAGAGCCTGCTCGCTTTCATGAACGGCGCGATGCCGCAAGTCGCGGTCGAGTTCGGGCGCAAGACCATTCCCTCCCAGGAACGTCCGACCATCGACGTCGTCGAGAACGAGACCATCTCGGGCGCGGCTGCCGGCGGCGACAACCTGATCCGCGAGGCGGCATGATCGCGAGGACGTTCGTCGAGGGCGACGCGGGCGCGCGTCGCCTGAAAGGGGCGATGCTCGAACACTCGGGCTTCCCGGTCGAGCGGATGCCCGGGCTCGCGGCCGCGCTCGAGGGCTTCATCGCCGAGGCGCCGAAGAGCCTCGCGCGGCTGGTGAATCATTCGCCTGATGGCGGCGGCGATCGAGGCCGCCCAGCCGACGACCCTCTTTCAGGCGATCGGCGACTGCGCCGGGCTAACCGCGGCGATCTACGCCAGCGCCGAGCCCGAGTCGCGGATGCTGATCGCGCTCGACGAGCGCATCGACGACCTGATCGTCGCCTCGATCTTTGGCGAGAGCCTGACGCCGGCGGGCAATGACGAGGTCGAGGCGGATGCGGCGCCGCGCGCCCGCACGCCGATCGAGACGGCGCTCGTCGAGGAATTCGCCCGTGGACTCGGGTCGCGCAATCGAGGCCGGATTCGCGCCCGCGGCGCCGGTGTCAGCTGTCGTTCGAGCGGCTTCTGACCCTCACCGACACGTTTGCGCTCGGGCGGCGCGACATGGCGGCGGCGGCGGCGCGCTTCTCGCTCCAGCTGACGGCAGGCCCGTGCGAGGGCCTGGTGCTCATGCCCCAGTCTCTGCTGCTTCCGTTTCGCAAGGAACTCGAGCGCGAACCCGAGGCCGAGACCCGCTTCGGCTGACCGCCGCTGGTCGAATTCGATGGAGAGCGGATTCGAGACAGACCCGACTGCCGGTCACGGCGATCCTGGAGGAGCTTTCCATGAGCCTCGGCGACGTCGCCAATTTCGAAGTCGGCGGAGTCCTGCCTCTGCAAAGCAGCGATTTCGACTCCGTTCGGCTCGAATGCGCCGGGCGGGGCATGTTCCTGTGCAGGCTCGGTCAGAACGACGGGCGCTATCGCCTGGAAATCGAGACATCGCTCGCACAGCCCCTCGAGCCGTCCAACCTCTGAACAAAGCCGCGTTCCCGCCTGCCTTATCGGTTACGAAAGAATCCGCGCATGGACGAAGCGACACTCCCGCAAAACCCGCCGACCCCGTCTGAACCGCCTGGCTCCGCTCAAGGCGCGGCGGCCGGGCCTCCGGCCGCCCCCAACCTCAACGCCATCCTGTCGATTCCGGTCACGGTTCAGGTCGTGCTCGGCTCGACCTCGCTGCCCGTGTCGAGCCTGATGAAGCTTGCGCGGGGCGCGATCATCTCCCTCGATCAGCGGGTCGGCGATCCGGTCGACATCGTCGTCAACGGCAAGGTGGTCGCGCGCGGCGAGATCGTGGTCGTCGACGAGGCGAGTCAGCGGTTCGGCGTGTCCTTGCTCGAGATTGTCGCGGGCGCAAACCTCGAACAGGCGGCCTGAGGACCGAGCATGGCCGAGCCTCTCACTCGCGGCGAGCGCCTGCTCTCCGGCCCCGAAAAAGCCGCGGCGCTGCTGCTGATGCTCGGGCCACCGACTGCGGGACGGCTGCTGAAGCACTTCGATCAGCCTGATTTGCGCGTGCGTGGCGCGAGCGGCAGCCGGTCTCGGCGTCGTCGCGCCCGCAACGCTTGATCGGCTGGTCGATGAATTCGCCGCCGATTTCTCGTCGGGGACGAACCTGCTGGGCGACGCCGGCCAGGCGCGCACTTTGCTCGCCGAGGCGCTCCCCGCGGCCGAGGTCGACGAACTCATCGGCTCGGCGCTCGGCGAGGAGGACGCGCAGGACGTATGGCAGTCGCTGGCCAAGATTCCCGAGAGCGCAATCGTCGGCTTCCTCACGGCATGAGCGCGCGGCCACCGCCACCTACATCCTTTCGCGGCTCGATCCGCCGCTTGCCGCGCGGATCGTCAGCGCGCTGCCGCGCGACCGTCGCAACGCCGCGCTTTGCGGACTGATCGCGCCGCACGCGATCAGTCCGCTTGCGGGCGAAGCTGGTCGAGACCGCCATACGAGAGATGCTGAAGGCGAACGAAGACGCAGCCGGCGGCGCCGAAGGCCCCGCGCGGATCGCCGGCATCATCAACAACCTCGAGCCCGAGGCGGCGGAGGACGTCATGCGGGCGATCGGCGAGACCCGCCCGAAGGACGCGGCGATCCTCAAAACCATGCTGTTCTCCTTCAACGATCTGCCGAGGCTCGGCGAGCGCGCCCGGGCGCTGCTGTTCGACCGGGCGTCGATCGACATCGTCGTCATGGCGCTGCGCGGAACCGACGCGGACTTCCGCAACACGGTGCTGTCGTCCATGCCGTCGCGCGGCCGCCGTCTGGTCGAGGGCGAACTCTCCTCCGGCGCCTCGCGCCCCCGCCAGCGAGATCGCCAAGGCCCGCAAGGCGATCGCCGACATCGTGCTCGGCATGGCGGCGCGCAACGAGATCGAGCTCGCCGCCGCGCCCGAAGACGCAGGCTGCGTAGCGTCGTCGTGCGGTTCAGCGGCGACAGGACGGAGACCCTTGCCGAATGAGCGCCGACGTCGACCAAGAGGACAAGACCGAAGAGCCGACCGAGAAGCGGCTGCACGACGCGGCCGAAAAGGGGCAGATCGCGTTCTCCCGCGAGGCGCCGCTGTTCGCCTCTCTGTCGGCGGCCCTTGTCGCGCTCGTTTTCGTCATCCCCGGTCGCGCCGACGATCCTGTTCGCCGGGCTCGTCGGGCATCTTCGACGACCCCGCCGGCTGGCGCATCGCGCGCGGCGAGGACGCGCTCGCGTTGGCGGGACCGCTGGCTTCGCCGCCGCGGCCGAATTCCTCTGGCCGATCGTCGCCCTGCTGTCGCTCGCGGGCGTCGTCGCCTCCGTCGCCCAGTCGGCGCCGCGCATCGTGCCGGACCGCATCATGCCGGATTTTTCGCGCATCTCGCCGCGCGCCGGCTTGCGGCGTATCTTCGGCGCCCGCGGGCTGGTCGAATTCGCCAAGAGCCTGATCAAGGTCGGCGCGGTCGGATTCGTCGCGGGAATGATGCTGGTCGGCCAGAAGGGCGTGCTGCTGACGGCGATGAACGACGATCCAGCCGCGCTTGCCGGAACGCATCCTCGCGCTGGCCGTCAGGACGATCGCGGCGGTGCTGGTCGCGACCCTTGCCGTAGCGAGCGCGGACCTCGTCTGGTCGCGCCTCCTTTGGCGTCGCGACCACCGGATGAGCAAGCACGAGGTGAAGGAAGAGCTAAGGCAGGCCGAGGGCGACCGCATGATCAAGGCGCGCCTCCGTTCGCTGAGGCTCGATCGCTCGCGCAAGCGGATGCTCTCCGCCGTGCCGCGCGCGACCATGGTCGTGGCCAATCCGACCCACTACGCCGTCGCCATGCGTTACGTGCGCAGCGAAGGCGGCGCGCCGATCGTGCTCGCCAAGGGAGTCGATCTCATCGCGCTCAAGATTCGCGCAATCGCCGAGGCGCATGACATCCCTGTCGTCGAGGACAAGCCGCTCGCCCGCTCGCTCTACGCGGCGGTCGAGGTCGAGCGGCCGATCCCGGCAGAATTCTATCGCGCGGTCGCCGAGATCGTGCATCTCATTCAGCAGAGGAAATCCGGATGGGCTCAACGAAGGGCATAGCGGCGCCGGCCCGGCCGCGGCGCCGTCTCGACCGCGAACGGATCATCGCCGACGCGCTCATCGACGTGGCGAGCGAGTTGCGCCTGACCGATGTGGCGGAACTGATCAACCTGATCTGCAACGATCAGGAAGCCAATATCGCCGACCTGGTCAATTCTTCGACGGAGCTGTTCTATCGAAGCGGCGCGCTGCGCTATGCGCTGTCGGCGAGCTTCAAGGCGCCGTGGGACGCAACCCCGGAGGTCGCGCTCGACATGGAGTTCCACCATGAGCGAGTGTCCGCCTTTTTTCGGCTGACGATCGGGCAGAGGCGAGCGGCGATCGAAATCGCCGACGTGCTGTTCGACGAGCAGGGGCTCGACGAACGGGCCGAGGCCGAGCGGCTCGTCGCGGCGTTCGCGAGCGCGCGGGTCTAGCTGCCGCGCGTCTCGGCGGTTTTGACCTCGAGTCTGCAGAGATGCGCAAGGCGCCGAATTTCCTCGGCCTCCGCGGGCGAGGCCGAACGTATCTGCTCCAGGAGTTGGATGGCGACGGCGAAATTTCGTCGCCGCATTTGCAGAAGAGCGGCGTTGTGCAGCGCGTTGGCATAGGTCGGGTCGATCGCGTAGGCGCGTTCGTAGGTCGAAAGGGCCTCTTTTTCCCGCCCCGTCCTTTCTTGAAGGACACCCAGGTTGAACCAGGTGTCCGCCATATCAGGGCTTCGAGCGATCGCTTGCCGATAGGCGATCTCCGCCTCGCGCGCGAGGCCGAGTTCAACGAGGACATTGCCGAGGTTGAACGGGATGACCGGATCGGTCGGATCGAGGCGAACCGCAAGCTCGTACCATCGCCTCGCGCTCACGAGATCGCCTTCCTGTTCGCTCTCCTCTGCGAGCGCGAATGCGCCGTCCGCGTCGAGGTCGGAGCCTTCAAGCGGCAACAGCAGCTGGCCGTCGATCTCCGCCAGCGCGCCTTCGAGGACCTGCAACACCGCGCCCCACGGCGCTTCGGCAAGGCGGACGCTCGACAGCCGTTCCCCGCGCCGCTCGAGCGCGTAGGCGGCGGCGATGATTTTGGGAAACCTGACGCCCGACGAATAGAGTTGGCCGGCTGCCCGCGCCGCCACCAAATCCGCGTAGGAATAGCGTCCGTCGATCGGAGCGAGGACGTCGAAGAGCGCGAGCGTGCGCAATTGTGGGCCGTTCAGGGTCGCGTGCTTTGCAATCTGATCCTCCGAGTAGTGACCGTTCGCCGCCGGCGCCCCCTCCAGCCCCAGCCGAATCCGAAATGTCCGCTCGGAGATCAGGCGGGCATCCGGCTTTTGCCGAAATCCGAGGCGAAGCTCGCCGGCCGCGGAAACCGCCCGGCTCGCCGTGCTGCGCCCGATAACGATCGCGTCCGCCGTCACCGTTCCCCGGGTGAGCGTCACGCCAGCCGTGGCGGAGAGGGAGCCGAGCCACCGTCTCGTGACCCCTCGCAGCCGACCGTAAATGTAGACTCTCTCGGCAGATGCAGTCATAGTGCCTTCAGATCGGGTTAGTCTTTCAGTTCAGCGCGGCGTCGATTTTTGCGGAGTAAGGCTCATGGCTCCTCGGACAAGCTGGAAAGGCTACCTTAAGCTTTCGCTGGTGTCCTGCGCGGTTAACCTCTATCCGGCGTCCAGCTCGTCGTCCCGCGTCGCTTTCAATACCATCAACCGCAAGACCGGCAACAAGGTGAAGCGGCAGTTTGTCGACGCCGTGACGGGCGACGTGGTGGAAAACGAGGATCAGGCCAAAGGCTACCCGGTCGCAAAGGACGCCTTCGTGCTGATCGACGACGACGAACTCGACAAGATCCAGATCGAGAGCAACCACACGGTCGAGATCGAGAAGTTCGTTCCGCGCTCCGAGATCGACCCGAGGTATCTGGAGGCGCCCTACTACATCGCGCCCGGCGAGCGGGTCGCGGAAGAGGCGTTTTCCATCATTCGCGATGCGATGCGCGACGAGAAGGTCGTGGGCCTCGGGCGGGTGGTGATGGCCCGCCGCGAGCGCGTCATTTTGTTGGAGCCGCTCGGAAAGGGTTTGCTTGGAACCATTCTGCGCTACGCGTCCGAAGTTCGCAGCGAGGATACCTATTTCGAGGACATCCCCGAGTTGAAGCTGCCTCAGGAGATGACCGACCTCGCGCACGTCATCATTGAAAAGAAGGCTGGGCATTTCGACGCGGCCGAATTCAACGACCGCTACGAGGACGCCGTCGTCGAGCTCATCCGCTCGAAGCAGGCGGGTCTTCCGACAAGAGCACCGGAGGAGCCCCGGCCCGGCAATGTCGTGAACATCATGGACGCGCTTCGGAAGAGCATCGCAGCCGTCGGGGCCGCCGAGCCTGCGCCGAAAAAGAGCGGCGCGGAGCCCGCGGAGGCGCCGTCCAGCGCGCCGAAGCCCAGGGCGCCGTCAAAGACAAGAGCGGAGACCGAGCCAACAACGGCGCCGGCGAAGGCCGCCTCGACTTCGACTCGGGCAAAGAGCGCCAAGTGAGGACGCTGCATTTGCGACGGATCTAGCTTGTCGAGGGCCGTCGCCCTGCGCCACGACCGGTTGCTTTGCCCGCGCGCGAGTTCGACCCACGCCGGCGCGTGATCGCTGGCCTTCTCCCAGCCGCGGACGTCGCGATCGACACCCGCGGCTTCGAGGCGCGCCGCCACCGATGGGCTCAGCAGAAGATGGTCGAGACGCAGCCCGGCGTCACGAGCGAAAGCGTTCCGGAAGTAGTCCCAGAAAGTATAGATGCGCTGGTCGGGATAAACCGTGCGCAGGGCGTCGGTCCAGCCCTGGGCGACGAGGCGGCGATAGGCGTCGCGGACTTCCGGGCGGAACAGCGCGTCGTCGACCCATCGCTCGGGTTTGTAGACGTCGAGATCGGTCGGCATCACGTTGTAGTCGCCGGCGAGCACGACGGGCGCGCCGCTGGCGAGCAGCGTCTTGGCGTGGGCCGCGAGCCGCTCGAACCATTTCAGCTTGAAATCGAACTTCGGACCCGGGCGCCGGATTGCCGTTCGGCAGATAGAGGCATCCGACCAGCACGCCCTTGACGGCGGCCTCGATGTAGCGGCTGTGCGTGTCGTCCGGATCGCCCGGCAGCCCGCGCCGCGTCTCGATCGGGTCGACCCCTCGCGCCGAGGATGGCGACCCCGTTCCAGCTCTTCTGGCCATGCCAGATCGCGCCATAGCCGGCGTCGCGGATCGGACCGATCGGAAACTTGTCCTGCGACGCCTTGAGCTCCTGCAGGCAGACGATGTCCGGCCGCGCCTCGGCGAGCCAGCGCAACAGAACGGACAACCTGCCGTTCACGCCGTTGACGTTGAAGGTCGCGATTTTCATGCAGCGCCGTTATCGACCTCCCCAACCGCTCGCGCCGGTGAGGCGCATGGCGAGCAGCAGGACGATCGCTCCGATTGTGGCGTTGATCGTGAGCCCGATGACGCCGGAACTGAAATGAATCCCGAGGCGATGCAGAAGCCAATCGCCGATCAGGGCGCCGACGATACCGATGGCGGCGTCGCCGACGAGACCGAACCCGTTTCCTCGGACGATCTTGCCCGCCAGCCAACCGGCGACGATCCCGACCACCAGAATGACGATCAATCCTTGGTCCGACAGATGCATGCTATTCCCTTCGTCCCGTCGTTCTGATTTCGCGGCGAGCCTATCAGCGCAACGCGTCTATAAATTGTTAAGCGGCCTTGGCGCGCTTAGTGATAGACGCGTGCGGCTAATGTCGACAGGCAGGAGCTCATGATCGCGCCCGCCGAGGCGCATCGCTCGGGCGGTCCGAGCAAGGAGGGTTCCGCAAGCCCCGTGCAAGGCGGCGCACCGACGATTGCGCCGCTTCTCACGGGGAACCCTTCCTTGTCGGACATCTATCTCTTCCAGGTCGCCTCGCAGAAGGCGCAGTGGCTGTCGGCGCGGCAGACGGCGGTAGCAAGCAACGTCGCCAACGCCAGCACGCCCGGCTATCGCGCCCTCGACGTCCAGCCGTTTTCGGCGGTGCTGAACAGCTCGCCGATCGCGATGGCGACGACCAACGCCGCGCACATCGCCGCCCGCACTCCTCGCCGCTCAATTCGATCAAAGAGGTCGAGACCGATCCGACCGAACAGTCGCTGTCCGGCAACACCGTCAATCTCGAACAGCAGATGATCAATCTCGGCGACGTCAGCCGCGACTACTCGATGACCGCCAACATTCGCCGCGCCTTCCACCAGCTCATGCTCGCGGCGCTGAAATGACCATCGGATCCGTTGCAGGCGTCGCTCCGCATCGCCGCCTCCGGACTGCAGGCGCAGTCGACGCGGCTGCGCGATCGTCTCGGAGAATATCGCCAACGCCCAGTCGACGGGCTCGATCGCCGGCGCCGACCCCTACGCCCGCAAGACCGTGTCGTTCGAGAGCGCGCTCGACCGCGCCACCGGCGCCAATCTGGTCGAGGTCAAGTCGATCGGCGTCGATCAGACGCCGTTCAAGCTCGAGCGCGACCCCGGCAATCCGGCGGCGGACGCGAAGGGCATGGTCAAGATGCCGAATGTCGACGTGCTGGTCGAACTCGCCGACATGCGCGAGGCCAACCGCAGCTACGAGGCGAACCTTCAGGTCGCCAAGCAGACGGCCGACATGCTCAACCCGACCGTCGCCTGATGAAGGACGCCTGAAATGCCACGACCGAGAGGATGAAGCCGATGATCGAAGGCGTTTCCGGTCTCACCGGCCTCGGCGCGAGCCTCAGGTCCGACCGCGCCGCAGGCGCCGACGCCGCCCTCCGACGGGCGTCAGCTTCGAGCAGGCGCTCGGCCAGGCCGTCGGCTCGGCGGTCGACACGCTGCAAGGCCGGCGAAGCGGTCGGCGATTCAGGGCGTCGAAGGCGCGGCGCCGCCGATGAGGGTGGTCGAGTCGGTCATGGACGCGCAGCGGTCGCTGCAGTCCGTGCTGGCGATCCGCGACAAGCTCGTCTCCGCCTGGCAGGAGATTTCGCGGATGTCGATCTGAGCGCGGCGCAGAACTCCGACGAAAATGAAGGAAGGATGACGCGATGAGAGCGTTGACGATCGCAGCGACGGGCATGAGCGCCCAGGAACAAAACCTGGAGGTCATCGCCAACAACATCGCCAACATCAACACAACCGGCTTCAAGCGCTCGCGCGCCGAATTCACCGATCTCATCTATCAGACCGAGCGGCTGATGGGCGTGTCCAGCCGCGGCCGCGACGCGACCATTCCCGAAGGCGCGCAGATCGGCCTCGGCGTTCGCACCGCGGCGATCCGCACGCGTCAACATTCAGGGCGCGCTGACCAATACCGGCAACACGCTCGATCTCGCGATCAACGGCCGCGGCTGGTTCCAGGTGACGAACGCCAACGGCGACACCGTCTACACCCGCGACGGCGCGTTCAACACCAACCAGAACGGCCAGCTCGTCACCATGGACGGCTACACTGGTGACGCCGGCGATTACTCGTCCCGGCGAACGCGACCAACGTCACCGTCAGCCAGACCGGCGTCGTCACCGCGACTGTGCCCGGGCCAGACGACGCCGCAGCAGCTCGGCCAGCTGACGATCGCGAACTTCGTCAACGACGCCGGCCTCCAGGCGCTCGGCGGCAACTACTTCCAGCAGACCCAGGCCTCCGGCCAGCCGAACGTCGGCGTGCCCGGCGACACGGCGTTCGGCATCCTTCAGCAGGGCTACATCGAGGCGTCCAACGTCGATCCGGTCACCGAGATCACCAACCTGATCGCAGCCCAGCGCGCCTACGAAATGAACTCCAAGGTCATCCAGGCGGCCGACCAGATGTCCGGCACGATCTCCAACATGCGCAGTTAGGGGTGAAGCGGATGCGCAGGCTGACTCCGGCGCGCCGCCCTCGCGGCGCTGGCGCTGCATCGCCGCGGCTTTCGGCCCGGCGCTTGCCGCAGGAGGCGCTCGCGCCGACGCCGAAGGCGGTCATCTATCCGGGCGACATCATCCTCGACGACATGCTGGCCGACCTTCCCGGAGGCGGGACGCGCGACGGCGGCGGCCCCTTCGTCGAGGATCGCTCCTTCATCGTCGGCAAGACGGCGCGGCTGACGCTGCTGCCCGGCCACGCGATCCCCTTCGCCGGCGTCTCCAACCGCAAGCTCGTCGCCAACGGCGCGGAGGTGAAGCTCGTCTACGCCGAGGGCGGCCTCCTCATCGTGACCTCCGGCGCGGCTCTGCAGGACGGATCGATCGGCGACGTCGTGCGGGTACGCAACAGCGACAGCGGCGTCACTGTTTCCGGCGCCGTGCAGCCCGACGGCTCCGTCAAGGTCGGCGGCGGATGAGACGCCTTCTCTCTCGCGCTGGTGGCGCTGTGTCTTGCCGTCGCGCCCGCCGCGGCGGCGCGCATCAAGGACATCGCCGTGCTGCGCAGCCCGCGCGACAGCCAGCTGGTCGGCTATGGCCTGGTCGTGGGCCTGAGCGGCACCGGCGACACGTTCCGCAACGCGCCGTTCACGCAGCAGGCGGTGCAGGGCATGCTGCAGAACCTCGGCATGGACGTGCACGGCGTCACGCTCGCCAACCGCAACGTCGCCGCGGTCATCGTCACCGCCGATCTCTCGGCCGGCGTGCGAGACCGGCTCGCGGCTCGACGTCACCGTCTCCGCGCTCGGCGATGCGCCGTCGCTGATGGGCGGAACGCTGCTCCTGACCCAGCTGCTCGGCTCCGACGGCGCGCTCTACGCGACCGCGCAGGGCGCCGTCTCGGTGACCGGATTCCAGACCGCAGGGCGAGGGCGAGACGCTGTCCCAAGGCGTCCCGACCGCGGGCCGCATTCCCAACGGCGCGATCGTCCAGCACGAGGTCGCCGGCGTCGCCGGACGAGTTGCGATCGATGCTCGAACTGAAGAATCCCGACTACGCGACCGCGGTGCGGATCGTCGATGCGATCAACGGCTATTCCCGCGGGCGATTCGGCGCGCGGGCGGCCTTCGAGGTCGACAGCCGGACGGTCGAGCTGTTTCGTCCGCGCAACGTCTCCTTCGCGCGCTTCATGGCGGAGATCGGCGAGTTGCAGGTCCAGCCGGACATGGCCGCGCGCGTCGTGCTCGATTCGCGCACCGGCACCGTCGTCGTCGGACAGGATGTGCAGATTTCGACAGTCGCCGTCACCTACGGAACGCTGACCGTCCGGGTCAACGAGCAGCCCCAGGTGTCGCAGCCCAATCCGTTCTCCAACGGTCGCACGGTCGTCACGCCGAATACGACGATCAACGCCGAGCAGACCGGCGGCCCGATCGCCATCGTCGGCGGCTCGAGCCTGCGCATGCTGGTCGGCGGCCTCAATCGCATTGGCGTCAAGCCGCCGGGCATCATCGCCATTCTGCAGGCGATCAAGACCGCCGGCGCGCTTCAGGCCGACCTGGTCATCCAGTAGCGCGCAAGCCCAGCGCAAGCCGCGGAGCCGACGATGCCGCCCGATCTCGAGGCCGACATGATGTCGATTGTCCGCATCCTCCGAAATCTCGTCGCCGTCGTCGCGGCGTCGCGGCCATGCTCGGCGCACCCGTTTTCGCCCAGGACGGCAAACCGTCCGAGGCGTCGAAACCCAGGGTCGCGGAAAAGTCGCCCGCCGAGCGGTTCGCCGACCCGGACGCCAGCCGCTACTGCGCCAACGTCGCGCCCTCGATCGCCGAGGCGCGCATCGCCTGGCAGACGAAGCGCCTCGCCGAGCTCGACGCGCAGGTCCAGCAGCGCATCGCCGATCTCGAGAAGGCCGAGGCGGCGGCGCGCGAATGGATCGCCAAGCGCGACGAGCTTGATGAACGCCGCGCGCGACGACCTCGTCGCCATCTACGCCAAGATGGAGCCGGAGAGCGCGGCCCGTCAGCTCAGCGCCCTCGACGACCGTACGGCCGCGGCGATCCTCGGCAAGCTCAAGCCGAGCGCGGCCGGCGCGATCCTCGGCGAGATGGACGCCGAGCGCGCGAGCCGGCTCGCCGGCCTGCTTGCGGGCGCGAGCCCCGACGAGAAGAAGTCGTGATGCGGCCGGCGCGCGTTCGTTCCGCTTCTCGCCGCGCTCGCGCTCGGCGGGCTGCTGGCAAAGCCCGTCGCGAGTTCATGCGCGAGCCGATTTTCTCGCCTGTCGGCGCCGGGCTCGTCTCCGAGGAGACGGCCGCAATCCAGAGCGCGCAGGCGCTCGGCTCCGAGCCACGCCGCTCAGTCCGCCGCCGTCGCTCTACACCGAGCCGCGCATCAGCAAGGTCGGCGACATCGTCACGGTCATCATCATGATGAACGACAAGGCGCAGCTCGGCAACGCGATCCGACCGCTCGCATGACGACCAAGGACGGCGCTCGTCATCGACTACGGCTTCAACAACGGATCCTCGTCGTCCTCGTCCAGCCAGCCCGCCAAGCTCCTCGGCGACCTCACCTCGACCTCCTCGACCCAGGGCCAGGGCGACATCGACCGCTCCGAGCAGATCCAGGTTTCGGTCGCGGCGGTCGTCACCCGCGTGCTGCCGAACGGCAATCTCGTCATCTCGGGCTCGCAGGAAGTGCGCGTCAACTACGAGATGCGGCAGCTGACGGTCGCGGGCATCGTCAATCCGAACGACATCTCGCTCAACAACACGATCGCCTACGACCAGATCGCCGAGGCGCGCATCTCCTACGGCGGCCGCGGGCGCGCAGAGCGACTTCCAGCAGCCGTCATGGGGCCAGCAGATCTATGACGCCGTCAGGCCGTTCTAGCGAGCGCCGCGATGTCTGACGCCGGCGTTCCCGCCGCGCCGCCGCGGAAGGGTATCAAGGCCGTCGCTGATCGAATTTCTGCGTCGTCGCCCTCATCGGCGCCGGCGCCGGCGCGGGCTTCGAGATGCTCGCGCCCGGACGCGAGCGAGGCGCCGGCAAGTCGAAAGAGACGCGCCGCTGCAGTCGAGCCGTCGACCATCTACGATCTGCCGCCGATCGTCACCAACCTCGGCGCGCCGCAGGATACCTGGATCCGGCTCGAGGCGTCGATCGTGTTCGATCCCAAGATCCTGCCGCATCCCGAAGCCGTCGCCGGCAAGATCGGCGACGACATCCTCGCCTATCTCCGGACCGTGACGCTGAAGCAGCTCGAAGGCCCGATCGGACTCCAGGCCATCCGCGAGGACCTCAACGAGCGCGCGGCGACCCGTTCGGAGGGAAAGGTGCGCGAACTCGTGCTCCGAACGCTGGTGGTGCAATGAAACGGCTCGTCCGTCGCCGGCGCGCGCTTTCGCGCTGATGACGCGGCGCCGCCGCCGCGCAGACCGTCGATCTCGGCGCGCTCATTCCCGTCGGGCGGCGCCTCGGCGAGCGGCCGCATCATCGAGATGGTCGCGCTGCTCGACCGTGCTTTCGGTCGCGCCGGGCCTTCTCATCATGGTGACGAGCTTCACCCGCTTCATCGTCGCGCTGTCGTTTCTGCGCTCCGGCCTCGGCGTTCAGAGCGCGCCGGCCAATCTCGTCCTGATCAGCCTCGCGCTGTTCATGACGTTCTTCGTCATGGCGCCGACCTTCGATCGCGCATGGCAGAACGGCCTGAAGCCGATGCTGGACAACGAGATCAGCCAGCAGGACGCGCTCGCCGCGGTCTCGCAGCCGTTCCGCGAATTCATGCTGTCGCAGGTGCGGGAGAAGGACATCGCGCTGTTCGAGAGCCTGTCGAAAGGGCGCTTCGACGCCGGCGAGCGCTCGAAGGTCGACTTCCGGCTCCTGATCCCGGCCTACATGATTTCCGAGCTCCGGCGCGGCTTCGAGATCGGCTTCCTGATCGTGCTGCCGTTCCTGGTCATCGACATGATCGTCGCGACGCTGACGATGTCGATGGGCATGATGATGCTGCCGCCCTCGGTCATCTCGCTGCCGGTCAAGGTCCTGTTCTTCGTCCTGGTCGACGGCTGGAGCCTGCTTGTCGGCAGCCTCGTCCGCTCCGACGACGCTGAGGGCGCCAGCTTCGCGCAAGGCCACGCCGTTTCAAATGGACCCGCATCCGCCGAGGAGTCTCCATGACCATTCTGAACACCAGCGTCTCGGGCATGTTGGCCGACTCAGAACTGGCTGTCGTCGATCTCGCAGAATGTCGCCAACGCCAACACGACCGGCTACAAGAACCTCGAAACCGACTTTTCGACCCTGGTCGACCAGGTCGCCAACGGCGACCGCGGACGGCGGCGGCGTGCAGACGAGCCACGGTCTCGCTCAACTCGCTTCAGGGCAACGTCGTCTCCTCCAGACGCCGACCAATCTCGCGGTCCAGGGCTCCGGCTTCTTCGTCGTCTCCAACTCGAGCCGGCGACCTCTATCTGACCCGCAACGGATCGTTCGTCGCCCGACGCCTCCGGCAACCTGGTCAACAGCGCCGGCTATTACCTGATGGGCGACAACGTTCAGAACGGCCATTCGCCGTCTCGGCCAATTCGCTGAGCAGCCTGCAGAAGGTCAATGTCGACAGCGCCGGCCTGACCGCGCACGGCGACGACCTCCGGCTCGCTCGCCGCCAATCTGCCCTCGACGGCGACGCCGATCGCCGCCGCCGACCTGCCATCGACCAACACCGCGAGCTCGACCTATACCGACGCGACCTCGCTCGTCGTCTACGACAATCTCGGCGGCGCGCACACCGATCAATCTCTATTTCACCAACACCGGCGCCGAACACCTGGGAGGTCGACGCCTACGACGCGTCGAACGGCCGACCAGCGGCGGCTTTCCCTATTCGTCCGGTCCGCTCGCGACCCAGACCCTGACGTTCAGTCCGACGACCGGCGCGCTCACCTCCGGCTCGCCGCTGACCGATTACCGTTCCGAACGGGCAGACGATGACCCTCGATCTCAGCAACATGACGCAGCTCGCCGCGGCTTCAACGTGACCTCCGCGACCGCCAACGGCAACGCGCCGGCGAGCCTCAGCGGCGTCTCGTCGCCGCCAACGGGACGCCTTGTCCTTCAACTACTCGAACGGGGCGTCGATCGCCGCCTACGACATTCCGCTCGCCAATGTGGCGAGCCCCGACAATCTCACCTCCGTCAACGGCGACGCCTACACGGCGACCGCTGCGTCCGGTCCGATCTTCCTCGGGACCGCCGGCGGCGCAGCTTCGGCTCGATCGAGTCCGAGTTCGCTCGAAAGCTCGACGGTCGATCTCGCCACCGAGCTCACCGACATGATCCAGGCCCAGAGCGCCTACGAGGCCAACTCCAAGGTGTTTCAGACCGGGGCCGACATCCTCGACGTCCTCAACGATCTGAAGTCGTGACGCGCGAAAGCACGGAACCTGTCGCCATGAGCCTCTCGACCGCGTTCAACATCATCAGCTCCTCCTTCGCCGCCAACGCGGCGCAGACCGCGGTCGTCTCGAACAACATCGCCAACGTCAACACGCCCGGCTATTCGCGCGAGATCGCGAACCTCGTGACCAATTCTTACGGCGGCGTCGACGTCGCCTCGGTGACCCGCGATGCCAATGCCGCGCTCACCGAGCAGGTTTCGACCTCGACCTCGCAGGCGGCGACGCAGCAGGCGATCTCCGACGGGCTGTCGACGCTCGCCGCGACCGTCGACGACAGCTCCTCGACCTCGTCGACCTCGGGCGCAGACCAGAACGGCGCCTCGCCGTCGGCGATGCTCGCCAATCTTCAAAGCGCGCTCGACGACCTACGAAGACTCGCCGACCTCGTCGTCCGCCGCCGACGCCGCGGTCACCGCCGCGCACCGATCTCGCGCCGTCGCTCAACGCGGGAGACGCGGCGGTCAACCAGGTGCGCGAGCAGGCCGACCAGGACATGGCCTCGTCGGTCTCGACCATCAATTCGCTGCTCGCCCAGTTCCCGACCGCCAACAACGCGGTCGTCAGCGGACTTCGGCCACCGGCGCCAACGTCGCGAGCGCCGAGGACACGCGCGATTCGATCGTGACCCAGCTCGCCCAGCAGATCGGCGTCACCACGTCGACCGCCGCCAACGGCTCGATGTCGATCTACACCGACAGCGGCGTCACGCTGTTCCAGGACACGCCGCGCACCGTCTCCTTCACGCCGACGCCGACGCTACGTCGACGGCGCGAGCGGCGCGCCGGTCACGGTCGACGGCGTGCCGATCACCGGCGCCAATTCGCCGATGCCGATCCAGTCGGGCGCGCTCGCCGGCTACGCGGCGCTGCGCGACACGCTCGCGCCGCAATATCAGGCGCAGCTCGACCAGATCGCCGGCGGCCTCATCAACGCCTTCGCCGAGAGCGACCAGTCGGGCAGCCGACGCTGCCCTCGCTGCCCGGCCTTTTCACCACGCACGGGGCGACGAGCCTGCCCTCGACCTCGGCGCGACCGGTCTCGCGGCGGCGATCGAGGTCAATCCGAACGTCGATCCGTCGCAGGGCGGCGACGCGACCCTGCTGCGCGACGGCGGCATCTCCGACCCGGAAATCCGGCCTATATCTACAACACGACCGGCGCGGCGAGTTACACCGGACGCGACTCCAGGAGCTCGTCGCCGCGACTCAGCGCGACGCAGAGCTTCGACGCCGTCCGCCGGCCTCGGCACGTCGGCGAGCCTCGCCGACTACGCCAACGCCTCGGTGAGCTGGCTGCAGGGCGAGAACCAGCAGGCGAGCAACGCCTCCGACCTACCAGAACGCGCTCGCCACCCAGGCGACCTCGGCGCTGTCGAACGCGACCGGCGTCAATCTCGACGCCGAGATGACCAACATGCTCAACCTCGAAAACTCCTACGCCTCGTCGGCGAAGCTTCTGACCACGGTCAACGAGCATGTTCTCCGCTCTGCTGCAGGCCGCATGACAATGAGCGCGAACTTCGTCTCGACCCAGTATCTCGCCAACAGCCTCGTCCTGCCGGTGCAGCAGGCGCAGGCGTCAGCTCACGACGGCGATGACCGAGGACTATCGACCGGCCAGTACGCCGATCTCGGCCTTCAGCTCGGCGATCAGTCCGGCTACGAGCTGTCGCTCAAAGAGCAGGTCGCAGCAGTTGCAGACGCTGACCGCTGGCAACAGCGTCGTCGCGACCAACCTTTCGACGGCGCAGAACGCCCTGTCCGTCGATCAGCACCAGCGCCCAGACGACGATCCAGGATCTCGCGACCTGGACGCCGAGCGCCAATTCCGGCGCGCAGCTGCAGACCATGGGCCAGTCGGCGCTTGCAGGCGCTGATCGCCTCGGCCAACGCGACCTCGGGCGACGTCAATACGTGTTCGGCGGGATCAACTCCGCCGACGCGCCGCTGGCCGACTACTATCTCGACCCCGCGTCGGCCGCCAAGCGCGGCGGTCGACCAGGCGTTTCAGACGGCGTTCGGCGTCGCTGCCGACCGATCACGGCCGCGGCGAACATCACCGCCTCGGCAGATGCAGAGCTTTCTTTCCGGGCCGTTCGCGGCGCTGTTCACGGGCAGCCTGGACCTCGGACTGGTCCTCGGCGTCGAGCGACAAACACGAGCGCCGAGATCGCGCCGGGCCAGACCGTGACGACCTCGACCAACGCCAACAGCGCCGGCCTTTCAGAACCTCGGCGCAGGCCTACACGATGCTCGCGGCGTTCGGCGGATCTCGCTCAGCGCCGCGGCGCAGCAGGCCGTCGCCTCCGCGGCGACGTCGCTCGATCACGCAGGGCAAGACTCGCTCACCAACGCGCAGGCCGCGCTCGGCGCGACGCAGTGCGCAGGTCACCGACGCCAACAGCGCCATGAGCTCGCAGCTGACGCTGATCCAAACCCAGGTCGGCAACCTCGACGACGTCGATCAGACGGCGACGGCGGCGCAGATCACGGCGCTGACCAACCAGATCCAGATGGCCTACGAGCTCACGTCGCGGCTGCAAAATCTCACTCTGGCCCAATACCTTCCGGTTCCCTGAAAGCCGCCCAGGGATCATCGATGTACGAATTCGCCTACAACGAAGTGATCGAGGAGTCGCGCGCAGACCATGCGCGCGCGCGAGCGCGCCGCGATGGACCGGGTCATCGGCATGCTGCGCGCGGCGCAGGAGAAGGGGCCGCTGTCGCGCGAGCGGGTCGACGCGCTGTTCTATCTCCGCCGCCTCTGGATGATCTTTCTCGACGACCTCAAGGACCCGAACAACGAGCTGCCCGACGCAGTTGCGCGCCGGCATCATCTCGATCGGCATCTGGATGATGAAGGAGATCGACCGCGTGCGCTCCCGGGTCACCGACGACCTCGCCCCGATGATCGAGATCAACGAAATCATTCGCGACGGGCTCAAATAGGGCGGGACACTCATGAACATCACGCTGAGGGCCGGCGAGCGGTTCTTCATCAACGGCGCGGTCATCCGCATCGACCGCAAGGCGACGATCGAGTTGCTCAACGACGTGACCTTTCTGCTCGAGAACCACGTGATGCAGGCCAAGGACGCGACGACGCTCACGCGCCAGATCTATTTCGCAGTACAGATCATGCTGATGGACCCCGGCGCGACGGCGACCGCGACGCCGCTGGCGCGCTCGCTGATCGAGTCTGCGCTGGGGGCCTACCAGACGCCCGAGCTCATCTCGGGCTTGCGTGGCGTCGCCCAATCGCTCGCCAAGGCCCGCAATTTCGAGGCGCTGAAAGCGCTGCGCGCCCTCTTTCCGCTCGAGGACGCCGAGCTCAAGCGCGACGCGGCCGCCAGCGCCGCCTGATGAAAAGGAGACCGACATGACCGTATCCTCAACCCCAGCGGTCACGAGCGCCGCACAGACCTCGACCGCATCCTCCTCGACCGCGACCTCCTCGACCCAGTCGCTGAGCTACAACGATTTTCTGACCCTATTGATGTCGGAGATGCAAGAACCAGGACCCGACCCAGCCGATGGACCCGTCGACGATGGTGTCGCAGCTCGCGACCGTCTCCGAGGTCGGGCAGGCGGTTCAGACCAACACGACGCTCTCGTCGCTGCTGACGGCAAGCTCGCTGTCGCAGGCCGAGTTGCTCGTCGGCACGCCGATCACCTCCTCCGACGGCTCGACCTCGGGCACGGTCGCCTCGGTCAACGTGACGAGTTCGGGCGCGACCGCGACGCTCACCGACGGCGAGCACGGTGTCGCTCGGCAGCGGCGCGACCATACAATGAACGAGGGCGACGCCGTCGATCTCGTCCAGCAGGCGATCTGGATGGTGGTGATGGGCGCCGGACCCGCGGTCGGCGCGGCGATGGCCGTCGGCATCGCCATCGCGCTCATTCAGGCCTTGACCCAAGTGCAGGAGATGACGCTGACCTTCGTGCCGAAGATCATCGCCGTCTTCGTCGCCGCGAGCCTCAGCGCGAGCTTCGTCGGCGGCAAGTTCGCGATCTTCACCGACCAGCTCTACGCGCGGATCGAGAACGGCTACAAGTAGCCTGCATCTCTGGCGCCGACGGAGGGTTTCCAGAGGGTTGGTTAGGCGCACAAAACTGTCCGTTCGCAATTCCGGGCGAACGGCCCTGGATTCGCTGTCGCGAGCGAACGCTCGCAATCCACCCGAAGCTCGCCGCAATGGCGCGGCCCCTCTTGGCGCTTTTCGTGGCCATACTGCGGTTACGGCGTCGGCATTGGCCAATTCCGCCGAAAAGGCTTACCCTCGGGCCGATCTGGATAGAGGGTCTTCATGGAAACGGAAACGGCGGCGGCTCCTGCAGCGCGGCGCTTCGGCGCGCCCCCGGCCTTCCACCTCCTGGCCAAACCCAGCGGCTCGACGTGCAACATCGACTGCGCCTACTGCTTCTTTTTGTCGAAGGAGGCGCTCTACCCCAACGACAAGCACCGCATGTCGGCGGAGACGCTCGAGAGCTATATCCGCCAACTCCTCGAGGCCCATCGCACCCCCGAGGTGACGGTCGCCTGGCAGGGCGGCGAGCCGACGCTGATGAAGGTCGAGTTCTTCCAGCGCGCGGTCGAACTGGTGGAAAAATACAAGCGGCCCGGGCAGACGGTTCAGCAGACGTTCCAGACCAACGGGCTCCTGCTCGACGACGCGTGGTGCGCCTTCTTCAAGACGCACAATTTTCTCGTGGGTCTCAGCGTCGACGGCCCGCGCGAACTGCACGACGCGAACCGGCGCGACCGGAAGGGTCAGGGCACCTTCGACCTCGTGATGCGCGGATGGAGTTTTCTTCGCAAGCACGGGGTCGAGTTCAACATCCTCTGCACCGTCAACGCGGCCAACGAGAAGCATGGCCGAAAAGTCTACCGCTTCTTCCGCGACGAGCTCGGCGCCAAATGGATGCAGTTCATTCCGATCGTCGAGCGGGCGACGGCCGAGACGCTCGCGATCGCCAACCAGGGCTGGAGCGACCACGGGGCTGGCAAGCGCCTCCTCTATACGCAAACTGGCGATCTCGTCACCGACCGCTCGGTCGGGGGCGAGCAGTACGGACGCTTTCTGATCGACGTTTTCGAGGAGTGGGTGCGGCGCGACGTCGGCCGCGTGTTCGTACAGCTTATCGACGTCACGCTGGAAGCGTATTTCGGCCGCCACCTCTTGTGCATCCATGCCCCGACCTGCGGTTTCGGGCCTGCGCTCGAACACAACGGCGACGTCTACACCTGCGACCATTTCGTCGAGCCGGGCCAGAAGCTCGGCAATATCGCAGTGACGCCGCTGATCGAGCTCGTCGCCTCGCCGCAGATGCGCAAGTTCGGCGAAGACAAGCGCGACCGGCTGACCAAGCAGTGCCGCGAATGCGCCGTGCGCCCTTTGTGCAACGGCGGTTGTCCCAAGGACCGCTTCGCGCTGTCAAAAGAGGGAGAGCCGGGCCACAACTACCTTTGTCGCGGGCTCGAACTTTTTTTCACCCACACCCGGCCGCTTATGGGCGTGATGGGGCAGCTCCTGAAACGCGGCCGCCCGCCCGCCGACGTCATGCTCTGGGTGAAGAACGAGGATGGCAAGCGCGATCCGTATGCGCTTTGCCCTTGCGGCAATGGCAAGAAGTTCAAGTTCTGCCACGGCGACAAGGCGCCGGCGAAAGCGATGGCGTGACCAAGGCGACTAAGCTACCCGGCATTGAAAAGGCCCCGCGGACGAGATCCGCGGGGCCGGCTCCTTACGCGACTTGATCGTCATCTCTCATGGCGGAAGCGGCTGGGGGTTCAGTTCCGACTGCCCGATCTTGTCGGCGATCTTCACCAGAGCCTCGAACCCGGCGGCGAGCGCGGTGGCGTGGGTCTGCAGCATGTCAAGTTGCGCGTTGACCAGCTCGTTTTCCACCAGCGTCGTCCAGCCTGGACGGTGTGTGTAGCCGAGCAACATCTCGTCGTGCTTGCGCTGGGCGGTCTTCGCAATGGTTTCGCCAAGCGCCCGGATCTTTCGTTCAAGTTTTGCGATGTCATGCGCCATACTGTGTCTCCTCAAATCAGGTTTCTTCCCTTGCGCCTCCTCGACAGGCGATCTGCGAGGTGGCCGTTTGCACCATTGCGCGGATCAAGAGTATCGGCAGTGATGCGAGTCACAGGTCAACGCGCCGCCGGCGGGATGGCGGAGCGCAACGAGCCCCGCGTTGCGTCACGACGCCGAATTCGGCGCGGCGGTCGATGCGCGACGGGTCTTCGTCCATCGGAAACTTGCCCGCTTCGACGATGTCGCGCTCGAGGAAGAAATTGAGGAAAGTCCGGATGAAGGCGATCGCGGCGAGACGTCCGATGTCGTCCCAGGTCGGGGCGCGGGCCGATATGATGATGTCGTTGGCGAGCTGGAAGGCGAGCCCCGCTATCAGCCAGCGGGCGTAGCGCAGATAGCCGTCGCGGAGATCGCGGCCGGTGCGCGAAGGGTTGAAGACCGAGCGGACGCAGGTGACGAACATCTCCAGCGTGCCGACGGCGATGATCAGCACGGCCATGGCGTCGATCGCCACGACTGCGATGTCGGCGAACAGCGATATCCAGTCCTTCACATCCCCAATGCCGCGATGCAAAAGGCGTTGATTCGCCGATCCCGACTCCGCCGCTCATCGGGGGCCTGTTAGCACGCGACGATGACGCCCTTGAGCGCAGCGCCCGGCGTCTGCCGGGCGCTGCGCTGTGTCGTCAACGCTCCCGACGCCTCAGTGCCCGGCGCTGCTGTGGGCCTCTTCCAGCTGTCTCATGACCGCGTCGAGATTGAAGGAGGCGGGCTTCTGGCGCGGCGGATAGGCCTCGAACTCTTTGATCTGTCCCGCGACCAGCGCCTGCATGGCGTAGACGACGTAGACTTTCGAAAGCACCCAATCCCAGTAGGTGTTGGAGTTCTCGTCCGCCCGCTCGAACGGGTCGCGCCGCAGGTTGAAGAGCTTGGGCGCCCGGAGCTTCACGAACGGCTCGAACCAGCACAGCAACTGTTTCGCCCGCTGCTCCATCAGAACGACCTTCCAGTCCTTCATGCGGATGCCGAGAATGTCGCCGTCGTCGCTCATGTAGAAGAAGAAGTTTCTGGGACTCTCCTTCACGTCGCCGGTCAGGTACGGCAGCATATTGACGCCGTCGATGTGAACCTTGAAGGTCTTGTCGCCCGCCTTATAGCCATCGAGAAGTTTCGCCGGGACGTCCGGGTCGCCCGCCGCGGCGAGCAATGTCGGCAGCCAGTCCTGATGGCTGACGATGCCGTTCAGCACCGTCCCCGCCTTGAATTTCTTGGGCCAGCGCACGAAGGCCGGCACGCGCCAGCCGCCCTCCCAGTTGGTGTTCTTCTCCGAGCGGAAAGGCGTGATGCCGGCGTCCGGCCACGAGTTGTAGTGCGGGCCGTTGTCGGTCGAGTACATGACGATGGTGTCGTCGGCGATGCCGAGCTCGTCGAGCTTGGCGAGCATCTGCCCGATGTGCTCGTCGTGCGCGACCATCACGTCGTTATATTCGCCCTGTCCGTTGCTCTTGCCCTTGTGCTTGGCGGCAGAGTGCGTGCGGAAATGCATGCCCGTGGTATTGTACCAGAGGAAGAACGGCTCATTGGCCGCGTGCGCCTCGTCGATGAACTTCAGCGCCCGTTCGGTCACCTCGTCGTCGATCGTCTCCATCCGCTTCTTGTTAAGCGGCCCGGTGTCCACGACCGTCTGTCCGCCCTTGCCGTCCGACTTGCAGTGCAGCACGCCGCGTGGCCCGAAATGCTTCAGGAACTCGGGGTCCTTCGGATAGTCGGGGTCCTCCGGCTCCTCTTCCGCGTTGAGGTGGTAGAGGTTGCCGAAGAATTCGTCGAAGCCGTGCATCGTCGGCAGGAACTGGTCCTTGTCGCCGAGATGGTTCTTGCCGAACTGGCCGGTCTTGTAGCCGAGCGGCTTCAGAAGCTCGGCGATGGTGGGATCCTCAGCGCTGAGGCCCACGTCCGCGCCGGGCATGCCGACCTTGGTGAGCCCGGTGCGGATCGGGTTCTGGCCGGTGATGAAGGCCGCGCGCCCCGCCGTGCAGCTCTGCTGGCCGTAATAGTCGGTGAAGGCCACGCCCTCGTTGGCGACGCGGTCGATGTTGGGCGTGCGGTAGCCCATCTGGCCGCGACTGTTGTAGCTGATGTTCCACCAGCCGATGTCGTCGCCCCATAGGATCAGGATATTCGGCTTCTTCTCAGGCATTCCGCTCTCCTAGCAAAATCTTTGATTGTCGCTTGCGAACTCACGCTTCAGACTTATCCCATTCTATCCGAACGGTCCGATGTTGAACTGCATGCTGACGATCGCGGCGACCCCCATCGCCAGAAGGAGAATCGCCGTGATCAGGGTCAGCGAGACGGGAAAGGCCGTTTCCCCGTGGATCAGGCCCTCGTCGCGCATTGATTGCCTGAGACGCCGAAGGCCGAGCATGAATTGCGCGTGATAGGCAATGCCGAGCGCCAGCATCAGGACGCCGAGCCAGACCAGCGCCATGCCGAAGTTTCGCGGCGCGGCGGCGTGGGAGATCACATCCTGCTCGCGCAGGCGCTGAAAGAACTGGAAGATGGTGAAGCCGAAGCCGATCAGCGAGAGCGAGGTCCGGATGACCGCCATCAGGGTGCGGTCTTCGGCGAGCCGCGTGCGCTGGAACGCCATGCCGGTGCGGCGCGCCGCCAGCTCGGTGTTGACATCAAACTTGAGATCCGGGTCCCCCACCCTAAACTCCCGAGTGCCTTGCCCGCCGGTTCCGCGAACGAACTCCGCGTCATGCGGCCTTGAAGAGGCGCGCGCAAGAAAGCACAGCGAGCGAGGGCCAGCAAGGCCCGACTTCCCCACCGAAAAGCCGGGTCGAACGCCGGCGACGACGTCCTATTCCCGCCGCGGCATTCCGGATAGACTTGGCGAGGAACGGCGTCCCTGCCGATGGCGTTCGCCACCCGTCATAAGGGGCTGGCTCCGCCGGCCGTTATCTGAACCCTCGCCCACAAATCCTTCGGCGCGAACGGACGACCGCCTCAAGACGCGCAACCGGACATGGCTCATGATCCCCTGGATGGAACTCGACCGGACGCCACTGCCTCGCGGCGGCGAACTCCGGCTGATGCGCCGTGGGCATGAGTTTGTCATTAAGGTCGGCGTCGCGGAACTGATGACGTCGCGGCTCAACGCCTCGGAGGCGGCGCTGGCGACGCTGGCGGCGGAAGCGCTGAGCGCGCGAACGAAGCCCAGAATCCTCATCGGCGGCCTCGGCATGGGCTTTACGCTGCGCGCGGCGCTGGATGCGTTCGGCGCACGGGCCGAGATCGTCGTCGCGGAGCTCGTTCCCGCTGTGGTGCGATGGGCCCGAGGACCGATGGCGGAGCTCTTCGGCGGTTCGCTCGACGACCGGCGCGTGACGATCGTCGAGGCCGACGTCGCCCAGCTGATCCGTTCCGCCAGGCCGCCTTACGACGCGATCCTGCTCGATGTCGACAACGGCCCGGAAGGCATGACGCAAGCGGCGAACGATCATCTCTATTCGATACGGGGCCTGAGCGCGGCGCGCGCTGCGCTCGCTCCCGGGGGGGTGCTCGCCGTCTGGTCGGAAGGGCCGGACAAGACCTTCCCGAAGCGGTTCGAGAAGGCGGGTTTTTCGGTGGAGGAAAAGCGCGTCCGCGCCGGAGGCGTGCATGGCGGCCCGAAACACGTCATCTGGCTCGGCGTGCGAGGGCCAAGCGAAGAGCGGTGACGGCGACGCTCGCGCCTCGCCCTTACTCTCGCCAGGCCGGAACGCGGCTCAACAGCCACTTCAGCTTCGGTCCGGGCGCTGGCGGGTATTCGAGCGCGCGCGCCAGGGCGTCGTATCGGCCGGAGTTGAGCGCGAACGGCCGCTTTTCGAGCAGCACCTCGATGGCCTGGCGTCGTGCGCTTTCGACCATGAATTCGGCGCGCGTCTTGCCAGTTGCCGCCGCCTCATCGGTAAGCTGACCGGTCTTGGCGTGGAGGCGGAGCGTGACGCCGGGACTTTCGGAGGGTACGGAATACGCGCTTGACATGGCTGGGACGATTCTCCGGCGTCCGCGATGTCAACCCGAATGCGGCGCATGGCGTTGAGCCGATGGCGGTCAGCGCGGCACGATGATCAGGCGTTCGACCGGGGCGCGGTCGAGAAAATGGGATTGCACGATCTCGTCTATGTCCTCGCGCGAGCGCGGCCGATACCAGATCCCCTCCGGATAGACCATGAACAGCGGCCCCGCCTGGCAGAAGCCGAGACACCCCGTAGGGGTCACCGAAATGTCCGGCTGCCCGAGGCGCTCCACGGCTCTCATCAGGTGCTCCCAGAGCGGCTTTGCGCCCGCTTGTCCGCAGGAGCCGCGCGGATGCCCGGGCGGGCGGTCCTGGAAGCAGGCGAAAGCGTGGATCTTGAACACTTTTGGAATTTCCAGCACGGGCTCGCGCTCTCCTTGTCGTTGCGATTACTGCCTACTGCCTACTGCCTCTGCCTTCTGCCTACTGCCTCTCTACTGCCTACTGCCTGCCTCCCTCGGCCGGCGCGGCGCAGCGCTCGGCCTCGCTCCGGTCGCCGCGCGGACAGCCCTCGCCAACCGGCGACGCCGCGGGCTTGAGCCCGATCCAGTCGTCGATGAGGGCGGAGTCGAAGCCCGTTTCACGACGCCCCTCGGCCTCGATCAGCGGGCGGCGGATGAGCAGTGGGTCGGCCCGCATCAGCGCCAGCGCGGCGTCCGCGTCGAGCTCGGCCGGCCGCACCGCACCGCTTTTCACCCGAGGCGAGGCGGCGTTGAACCATTCCGCAACCGGGCGCGCGCCGAAGAAAGAGCGCAGCATCGCCTCGGTCCAGGGAGTCGTCAGGAGATCGCGCACGTCGAGGTCGTGGCCCGATTGCCGGAGCAGCGCCTTCTGCCTTGCGTTGCCGCCACAGCCCGGCTTTTCGTAGAAGACGACTTTGGCCACGTCATTCCTCCTCGGACGTTTCGGGATTCAAGACGACAGCGAGCAGGCGGCGGGCGCCGAAGCGGTCGCGCGGGTTCAGCGCGGCGACCTTGGTGATCGCCTCCGCGCCCTCGTCGTGCGCGCCGAGCCGGGCCTGGCAATAGCCCCAGGCGAGCAGCGCCTGCAGGTAGAGGCCGGGCGCCTCTTCGAGCGCATCGAACGCCGCGTCGCCCGGCTGAACGGCGCGCCAGTCGCCGGCGATGTTGAGGCGCCGCGCCACGAGGCGCACCAGGAAGGCGGCGTGCGGCGCCGCTTCGCCGAAACGGTGGTTATAGAAATAGAACCGGTATGCTCCGAGCCGAGCCCCGAAATCGTCGGGCGCGGCGGCGAGCGCGGTTGCGACCGCCCGCTCCGCTGCGACCGGGTCGGTCCGCGCCTGCCGCGCGCCCTCGAGCAGCGCCCGCACATCGAAAGACGCGGCCTCGTCGCCAAAGAGGCTCATCAGGCGACCGCCCGCGCGAGATCGGCCACGACGCCGCCCCCGATTCCCTCCATCACGCCAAGCCCGGCAAGCTTGTCGAGGCGCCGCCGCGCTTCTTCCGCCTCGCCGCGCCGGAGATGGATGAAGGCGATGGCCTTGAGCGTGTAGAGCGAAAAGCGGGCGGGACCGGGCGAGGACTTGGCGAGATCGTCCGGCGTCCACCCGGCCCAGTCGGCGGAGAGGCCAGCCTGTCGCGCCGCTTCCGCAAGCCCGGCCTCGGCGATCGCCAGCGCCTCGTCGAGCGCGCCCTGGTAGGCGTGGATCTTGGTGAGGCAGAAATAGGTCGCGAGCGCGGACGGGTCGAGCGCGAGGGCTTGGCGGAACTTCGCGTCCGCCGCGGCGCGGCTTTGTCGGTTAAGCAACACTCCCTGTTGTAGGAGTTCGTTCACGGGCGCCGGCGTGTCGCCGAAGTCGATGAGGTCGACATCTCTGATTTCGTTCATGTATCTCGCCGCTGACCCGCGCTCGCCCATAAATCCGAGCGGAGAGAAGCGAATTTCGCGCCAGCGGCGGCTTCCCCTCGCCAGACCGGGGCGGCCTCGCTATTCTCCGGAGCGGGCCGCCGAACACGGCCCGATTCTCCGGGGAGAGGACTCCATGATCAAGACCTTCGCGTTCGCTGCGCTCGCGCTCTGTCTCGCCGGCGCGCCGACGCTCGCCTACGCCGACGACGCCTGCATGACCCAGTCGATGGACAAGAAGCTCGCCGGCGCCGCCAAGACCAGCTTTTTGAAGAAATGCGAACGGACCGCATGCGAGAGCCAGGCGGCGGACAAGAAGCTCCACGGAGCGGCCCAGACGTCGTTCGTCAAGAAGTGCACAACCGACGCCATGAACATGAAGATGTAAGCGGAGGGGCGGCGTCTCGCCGGCCACAGGCCCCCCGTGAGGACGCCCGTCGTTCGACGGGCCACGGGGCGCGCGCGAGACGCCGGGCAACCGGGTTGGTCGGAGAGCTTCATCATGATTCTGCGCTCCCTCCTGATCCTGATCCTCGCAACACTCTGCGCAGGCACGCCGGCGCGCGCGCAAAATTCCTTCGTGATCGGCGTGATGAACGACCAGTCCGGCCCCTACGCCGACCTCGCCGGGCCGGGCTCGGTCGCGATCGCGCGCATGGCGATCGACGACTTCGGCGGCTCGGTGCTCGGCAAGCCGATCGAGCTTCTCGTCGCCGATCATCAGAACAAGGTCGATGTCGGATTAGCCATCGCGCGCCAGTGGTACGACGAGCGCCGCGCGCGCGCGATATTCGACATCACCAATTCGGGCGTGGCGCTGGCGATCCAGGCCCTGGCGAAGGAGCGCAACCGCCTCGTCATCTTCACGTCCGCCTCGTCCTCGGACCTCACCGGCAAGGCCTGCTCGCCGAACGGAATCCAGTGGAACGCCGACAACTGGTCGAACGGCGTGGCGCTGATGCGCATGCTCATTCAGCAAAGGCTCGACAGCTTCTTCTTCATCACCGCCGACTACGCCTTCGGCGCCTCGCTCGAGTCCGGACGCCCGCGACGCGATCGCGAAGGCCGGCGGGACGGTGGCCGGCTCCGTGCGCTCGCCCCTCAACACCGCCGACTTCAGCTCCTACCTGCTCGCGGCCCAAAGCTCCGGAGCCAAGGTCGTCGTGTTCGCCATCACCGGCGCCGATCTCTCGAACGCGCTGAAGCAGGCGGCCGAGTTCCATCTCGCCCCGGCGCAGTATCTGGCCACTCCCATCACCTATCTCAGCGACGTCAACGCCCTCGGCCTCGACGTGGCCCACGACCTCACCTTCATGCAGTCGTGGTACTGGGACCTGAACGACGACACGCGCGCCTTCGCCAAGCGGTTCTTCGCGGTTCGAGGCCGCATGCCGAACGACAACCAGGTCGCGCTCTATTCCGCCGTGCGCCACTATCTCGAGGCCGTCGCGAAAGCTGGAACGGACGACTCGGGCGCGGTGAAGGAGGCGATGCGCGCCGCGCCGATCCACGACGTCTTCACCGATCACGGAACCATTCGCCCCGACGGGCGCGTGCTCTACGACCGCTATCTCATGCGGGTGAAGCCGCCCGCGCAGTCGAAGTCCCCATGGGACTATCTGACAGTCGTCGCGAAGATCCCGGCGGCGGAAGCGTTCCGCCCGACCGGCGCCGGCGGGTGCTCGCTCGTGGCGCCTTAGGCCGCCGACGGCCGCAATCGCAAGGGCCCGCTCGGCGTCGACTCGGAACATTGACCCGGTTCGAGGCCTCAACTCTCCTCAAAGGCGCGCACCCGATACCAGTGCTCCTCCGCCTTGCCTTCCGGTCGGTTCTCCCGCTCCCACAGCGCGTAAGCACGATCGCGAAATCGCTCATGCTGCGCCTGGTGCCAGAACTCGTCGGCCCGGCCCTCTGGCCGGCCCGCCTCCTCCCAAAGGAAATACGCGCGCTCGCGAACGAACTGGTCCAGACCCGCCTTGGTTTCCGCCAGCACGCCCAGCGGATCCCCGTATGGGGTCAATCGACCGCCGCGGCTGACGTGCATCTTGGCGTTCAGACTCTCAAGCTCCTCGTTCGGGACCAGCTTCGTATGCCCCGCCGCCTCCAGCGCCTTCTGCTTGAAAGCCTCCTCGTCGTCACTGGGACGGCTGACGGTGACAGGAAACGTGTGCAGCAAGTCCGCGCCCTTCCGCTCGACGTCGACCAAACGCTCCGGCATGAGACCCTCCTTGCAATGGCAGCTCTGGTTTATCTATGAAACCGGAGTGAACACGGAATGTTCCTCCTCGCCGTTCGCCAGGGCCCAGTCGGCGGCCTTCGTTGAGCACGTCCGCGCCTCACAAGCCTCCTGAATTCACCAGCGCCACGGTCGCGCTGCCGAGGGCGCCGGCGATCACGTCGCCGTCGCGGACCTCGCGGCTGCGCGTTTCCGGGTCGTCCGAGAGCACCAGACTGATTTCCTTGTGGACTGCGGCCACGGTCTGTCGGAGCACCGCGACGGCCTCCGCCGGGGAACGGGCGGCGCGGGCGCGGCGCGCGCCTTCGGCGATGATGGCCGGAACGTTGCGCAGCGCCGGCGGCAATCTTGGCGCCAGCACCTGCAGCTTGGCGGCGTATTCTTCGAGCGCGTCGGCGATCGTCGACTGAGTTGGGTTCTGGCAGCGCCGGAAGTAGTTCTGGAGCGAATTGGAGATCGCGCGCAGCGCCGTGTCGGGATCGGCGAAACGGTTCGGATCGGGCAGCGGCGGCGGCTCCTCGCAGGAGCTGAAGTCCTGCAGCAATTCGCCGCCGCCGAAGCCGGCTCCCCCGCCCGACGGATTGTTGATCTGAGTCAGGCCGGGGAGAAAGCCGGGGTCCACAGGACCGGTGATCGTCAGGACGCCCGGGAAGTTCGGCGCCGGCGCGAGGCGGTAATTGGGATTCGAGATCGCAGTCACAAGCTGGATATACCGGCCGACCGGGGTCAGCGGACTCAAGGAGACCGGCACGGTTCCCGCGAACGCGCCGACCGTCGGATCGACCGGATCGCCCGGCAGCACGCCGAACAGCGTTGCGGCCCCGAGAACGGGCACGGTTCCGAAGATCGAGCTCGCGTTCGCGACGGCGTAGGTCAGCGTCTTCGGGTCGATCGTGAGCGTTCCGGGCGTGTTGCCGGAAGCGGCGATGACGTAGTCGGAGTTCGAGAGCGACGTCACCTGCTCCGAATAGACGCCGGCCGGCGTGCGCGGGCCGATCGCGATCGGCGTCGATCCCGAAAAGGCGCCGACGGTCGGGTTGACCGTGTCGCCCGGCAGAACCCCGAACAGCGTCGCCGCGCCGAGGGTCGCGGATGTGCCGTAGATCTCCGTCGCGTCCGCGACCGCATAGGTCAGCGCCAGCGGGTTGATCGTGAGCAGGCCAGCGGAGTTGAGGGCGAGAGCGTACCCGTCCGTCACTGCGAAGCTGCCCGGCGCGACATTGATCGCATATGGGCCGTTGGCGACCGAGGCCTTTGCGGGAGAGCCGAGCGATGTAACGTCGGGCGTTCCGCTGTAGACCGCGGCCGCCGAGTTGCCGAGGAAGGCGCCGGCGACCCCCGGCTCGAGGCCGCTGATGGTGTAGTCCGAGGCGACGCTGGACGTGACGTCCTGGCCGTAGGTCTTGGTGAGGATGCCCGAAGTCACGGTGATGGTCGGCACGAAGGAGAACATGTAGCGGTCTCCAGTGGCGGTCACCGGGTTCCCGTAAGTGGTGTCCCACACTGCCGTGTTGTCGCTGTTCAGCCCGCCGAAACTGTCGTTCGCGGGATTGGTCGAGTAGATCTGCCATTGCGGGGGACCCGCGGACGTCAAGACGATCGTGCCGGCGCCCTCCCCGGAATTGTTGATGAAGTTTCGGCCTGCGACAAGCGTAACGGCCGTGCCGGGGCCGGACGCGGTCAGGACCGTTCCCGGCGCCAGCGTGAGTTCGGCGGCGGGGCTTGTCGTCTGAGCGAAAATCGACTGGGCGGTTATGGACGGCAGGGTCATGCCATTGGTCGATGTCAGCGACACGGCAGTCAAGGGGGAAATGGAACCCCAGGGTCCGCCGAAAACAAACGCGCCGGCGGTCGCAGTCAGGCTTGGATCTTCATCGCAGGAGTAGCAACTGTCGACCGTGCCGCCAAAAGTGGTGGTCGACGTGCCCGAGTTTAGCGTGATGTCCTGAGCGACTTGGACACCGCCATTGAATGTGATTGGCCCGTTATTCGTCGTGACGTTGCCCCAAAGAATAACGGGGCCGGTCACGATGAGGCCGGAAAGCGGAGTTGTCGAGCCCACATTGTCGAAAAACTGAACGCTGCCGCCGTTCGCCGTCAAAACATGGCCGCCGTCGACCGTGCCGTAGAAGCTCGTGGTTCCGGCGGCGCCGGAATCCACGGTGACGTCCGCGCCCAAGGTGACGGCGTTGTCGAACGCGACGTACCCTCCTGTTGCCGTGACGTTGGCGGCGAGAAGCGTCGGGCCTTCGACGAATAATGCGCCGCCCGCGCCCATCGAGATCGGGCTTGCGATGGAGACTTGGCTAGCGGGCGCGCCGCCCGCTTCGAGGATGAGGTATCCCCCGCCCGTGCTGCTGATGGGAGCGTTCACCGAAAGGACGTTGTAGGCCTGCAAGGTCAAGCTGTGGTCGGACGTCCAAGTTATTGGGGCTGAGACGGTGAGGTTGCCTGCCGCCGGAACATTCGTGTCCGTTCCAGTCGAGATGCTTACATTAGAGCCCACGAGCAGGCGCTCGAGCGTGGTGACATTGATGTTTGAGGTATAATCAGGGCCTGCTGCACTTGGTGTGTAGTTGCCTCCTGAAAACGAGCCGCCCGAATTGTCACTTGTCGAAATGACAATGTTGTAAGGGTCGAGCAGCAGCGTCCCGGTCGTCCCCTTCGGCGCGGTGAGATCGTCGCCGCCGGTGAAATTGAGCACACCGAAAGTCGCCGGATTGGCGGAGACTTCGGCGTAGCCGCCATTCCCGCCGCTTGGGCCGCCGGTCGCGGTGATCTGCCCGGCGAAATTTGTTGTCCCGTTCGACCAGACCGCGACCGTCCCGCCGTTGCCGTTGCTCGTGGCGCTGGCGTTCAGCGTCGAGGCCGAGTTCGATCGTCGTCGTCTGGGCGGAGGTCAGGTCGCTCGCGCCATGAAAATCGCCGCCGATCCGAATGACGCCGCCGCCGGTCGCGCCGGACGCGTCGACGGTCGACGAGGCGAGACTGACCGCATTCGTCCCCGTTACGGCGACCGCCCCGCCCTGCCCTTTCGCGCTGCTTGCGGCGAGCCCCGCCTTGCGCAAGGCGACGTTGCGGCCAGCGATCGCGATCGCGCCGCCGTTCGCCCGGCCGGACGCGTTGAGCCGTCCCGTGACCGAGATGTCGCCCCCGGGGCCGCCGCTCAGGATGATCGAGCCGCCGCTCGCGCGGGCCGAAGCCACCGAGAGTTCGCCCGGCACATTGACCGCCTCGCGGATCGCGTTCGCGACCGTCGCCGCTTTGAGCTGCACCATTCCGCCGGCGGCGCGAACCTTGCCGGAAACGTCGATCAGCGCCTGCCCGTCCGCGGTCTTCGCGTTGGTCGGGACCGCGACCTGCAGAAAATTGTCGCCGCTGAGATTCAGCGTCGCCTGCTCGCCCGAGCCCATCGCGACCTTGCCGAGCGGGACCGAGACGACGCCCGGGTTCGAGACCGTCCCTCCGAGGAGCCCGACGAAGCCGCCGGGGGCGGCCTCGATAGAGCCCGCGTTGGCGACGCCGTTCGAAGCGCCGTCGCCGACGAAGGCGAGATTGCCGCTGTTGAAATTCTGGTCGGAAATCCCGAGCGTCGAGGCGACGAAGCCGCCGCCGACGCGAACGGAGCCGGTGCTCGTGATGGCGATCCCGTTGGGATTGACAAGGTAGACCTGGCCGTTGGCCTGCAACTGCCCTGCGATGGCCGAGGTCGTCGAACCGGTGACCCGGTTGAGGATCGCGGATGACGGGCCCGGCTGGTCGAAGCTGACGGCGCTCCCGGCGCCGATCGAGAAGCTGCCCCAGTTGACGATCGCGCGCGGCGAGGTTTGGGTCACCGTGAGATCGGCGCCGCTTTGCTGGATCGCGGCCGCGCCGGACGCGACCACGCCGTGGGTCGGCAACACCGTCTGCGCGGAGGTGGGAACGACCGAGAGTCCGACAGCGGCCGCCATTGCGATCTCGAGGATCGATCGGGGAATTTTGGGGAACGGCATTGTCTGACCCCTCGACAGCGCTGAATTAGAATTTCACCACGAACGCCACATTGCCCCGATAGACCTGTCCTTCGCCGGGGACATTTGAGAAGCCGCGCGCCAGTTCCACGCTGAGCGTCGCTCCCAAAGGCAGCGCCGTCGCCGCCGCGTCCGCGCCGAAGCGCAGGCCGACGCCGAACGATTCGGCGCTGATCTGGCCCTGCTCCACGGCGGTCGGGTCGTCGATCCAGCCGCGCGCCGCAGCGCCGAAGATATAGGGGGCGGCGGACCCGAGACCCTGCGTCCAGCCGATGGTGAAGGGGCGTTGAACCTCAGCCCGGAGCGTCGCGCCTTCATCGACGCTGAAGGTCCCGAGCGGGTAGGCGGACGCGCCCTGCGGGCCGTCGAGGGAAAACTGCTCCGCGATGAAGAGGGGATGGCCGAAACTCGTCTGCCCCTGCCCGGTCACCACGCCCTGAAAGCTCGCCGGCAGCGGCTGGGTCCAGGTCGCGTCGAGCCCGAGCTTGCTGAAGGTCGGAAAGGCGCCCTGTTGCGAGAGCGGGACGCCCGTCAGAACGGCTTCAGTTTCGCCGCGCCCGCCCAAGCCCTGCGAGAAGATCAGCGTCCCCGCGAACTGACCATAAGGCAGCCGGAGGTGATCCTCGAATTGGAGCCGCGCGACGTTGTACTGGTCGTCGTAGATATCCGCGTCGTATCCGATCGGCGTAAGATGCTCCTGCGCCCACTCGTAGGTCGCCTGGACCGTCAGCGCCTGGGCGCGAGAGAGGATCAGCGGATAGCTCGCGCGCAAGTCGAAGCGCTGATAATACCCGACCTCCGACGGCGCCCAGGGCGTCGGGGCCGGCCGCGTCACCGAGTTGGTGTACTCGGGATTGATCTTCCATCCGTCGGCGCCGATCGGCAGGATCGCGCCGACGCCGAGCAGTTGCATGGGCGTCGTGGCGTTCCAGACGTCGCCCAGATTGTAGCCCGTGGACGCTGCGCCATAGATCTGCTCGCCATAGCCGAGCGGACTGTTCAGCGCGAACGAGCCGGCGAGTTCCGTTGTGCCGAGCGAGGCGGGCAGCCGATTGTCGATCCCGAGCGTCCCCACAAATTCGTTTTGCGTCGCCTCCAGCACCAGGAGCGTTCCCCCCGGCGCCGTTCCCCGCGCGATCGTCGAGCTCAAAGTGAGGCCCGGAACGTCCGACGCCAGGATGAGCCTGCGCTCGATCTCGCTCAAGGTCACGTGACGTTGGCCGATCAGGGAGGCGAGCCGAGCGTGAATCAGGGCGCGCTGCTTCTCGGGTACGGCATTGACGTCAACGCCTTCGACAAAGCCGTCGATCACAACGAGGCGGAGCGTTCCGCCGTTCTGCAACTTTTGCGGCGGCACGGCCACGCGCACCAGCACGAAACCGTGAGCCGCGTAGGCCTGCTCGATCGCGTTCGCTGCGGCGAAGAGCTGCGCGACCGTCACACGCCGGCCGCGGAGGCTCGCGGCGATGGCCGCGGTCTCGGACTGAAGCTCCGGAAACCCGCCCTCGACCGAGACATTGCCGACGACGACCGAGAGGCTCGCCGCGTTTGCCGGCGGAGCGAGACCCGCGGCGCCGGATAGGGTCGTCGTCCCCGCGGGGCCGGGCGCCGGCGCCAAGGTGCTCGGCGTCACCTGGGACGGCGAAACGACCTGCCCGCTGGCTACGGTCGTCGAAAGCAAGAGCGAGGAAGCGGTCGCTGCAAGCATCGCTCGCCGCTTCCGCGGCGGAGGTAGAAAAAAGGCTGGCCGCCCCGACCTTGGTATTGGGCTCAACTGTCCGCCCCCGCCATTGGTCTAACGAATACAAGACTATTGAGATCAAGTGATCGCGGATATGCAGCCCTGTCAAGCCGTTTCAATCCGAGCTTACGCAACAATCGTGACAGTGTGTCCGAAAGTCTTCAGTCAATGTTTACGTACGTAAACTTCGGATCGTGCAACGGCGTCTACGCCGGAACCATCGGGCGCATGCGGGACCAGACGATGGCGAGCTCATCTCGGGGCGCAAGCTGACCCGCTCCGCTTGTGCTGGCGAAAGGGGCCGGGAGCGGGAGACATTCCCACTGAGGCGGCGCCGGCTTGTAACAGCGTTGACGCACGCTCGCGTTCGGCTACGATCCCGCATCTTCAGGGCGGGGGTTCACGGCCGTCGGCTCTTTTCGCAAATGGTCGCCGATTCGATGAAGGTCCGGTCGCACAGGGCGCTGCGCCAGCTGAAGAAATGGCGCTATTACGTCCTTGTGGTCGTCGCCGCGTATCTTTGGGCGCTCGCGCTCGGCGCGATCCTCGCCCCCTTGCGCGGAAATCTCGAGAACCTCGTCTTCGATCAGTACCAGCGCTGGAAGCCGAGGCCATACGACTTCGATCAGCCGGTCCGCATCGTCGATATCGACGACGAGTTGATCCATTTGCTCGGGCGCTGGCCCTGGTCGCGTCAGACGATGGCGGAGCTCGTTGACGCTCTCGCCAAGGCCAATGTCGCGGCGATCGGCTTCGACTTCCTCTTCTCCGAGAAGGATAAACCGAACGCGGATGTCGCGACCTGCGCCGCGGGCGCGGCGCGGGGCCCCGAGACGGTGTCGCGCTGTCAGGAACGGGCTGGCGGCGACGCGGTCTTCGCGCAGGCCCTGCAAGGGCGTCCGGTCGTGCTCGGGGTGTTTTTGACGCCGACCCATAACGGCTCGCAGGCGAGCCTTACCACCAAGGCGGGCTTTTCCTTCGTCGGCGATCCGCCGACCGAGTTCGTGAACCACTTCTACGGCGTGCTGCCGCCGATTCCCGAACTCAAGGACGCGGCCGCAGGCCTCGGCTTTCTCAACTGGCTGCCGGACAACGACCGGGTCGTCCGTCGCGTGCCCCTGCTGCTCGACGTCAATGGCCAGATCCAGCCGAGCCTCTCGCTGGAGACGCTTCGGGTCGCGCAGGGCGCGACCGGCTATGTCGTGAAATCGACCACCGCCTACGGCAACACCGCGGGAAAAAGCGAGGTCATCGATTCGATCAAGGACGGCGACGTCGTCATACCGCTCCAGGCCGACGGGCTGTTGCGCGTCTGGTTCGCCAAGTCCGACCCGCGACGCACCATTCCCGCCTGGAAGGTGCTCCAGCCCGACGCCGACCTTTCCGACCTTGCCGGCAAGATCGTTTTCCTCGGCGCGAGCGCGACAATGCTGAACGACATCGTGGCGACGCCGCTCGATCCCTCGACGCCGGGCGTCGAGGCGCACGCCCAGCTCATCGAGCAGATCCTGTCCGGCGTAACGCTGGAGCGGCCCGACTGGGCGCCAGGCGCGGAATTGGTGGCGGGCGCCGTGTTGTCGCTGGCGATCGCGGTGCTCCTGCCGTTCATCCCGATCTACGCGACGGCGTTCGTGGCTCTGATTGCGGCGGGCGGCATGGCCTTCCTGAGCTGGAACGCCTTCGTCCGGCAGGGCGTGCTGATCGACCCGCTGTCGCCGGGCCTTGCGGCCGGCTTCGTGTTCGCCGCCGGCGTCGGCCAGCTTTATGGCCAGAAGCGGCAGCAGGTGAGCGAGATCCGTTCCGCCTTCGGGCGCTACGTCTCCCCGGCGGTAGTCTCGAGGCTCGCCGAGAATCCGGAACGCTTGCAACTCGGCGGGGAAAAGCGCGACCTTACCTTGATGTTCTGCGACATCCGCTCGTTCACGACGCTGTCGGAAGGCTTTTCGGCGGTCGAGCTATCGACCTTCCTCAACGAGTATCTTTCGCCGATGACCGACATCATCCTCGGCCAGGAAGGCACGGTCGACAAGTATATGGGCGACGCCATCATGGCGTTCTGGAACGCGCCGCTCGACGACGCCGCGCATGGCATCCACGGCGTGCGCGCCGCGCTCCTCATGCGCGAGGCGCTGGATCGGTTGAATTCCGAATGGCGCGAGCAGGCGGAGAAACTGGGCCGTTCGTTCAGACCGGTGAAGTTCGGCGTCGGCCTCAACACCGGCGAATGCAGCGTCGGAAACATGGGGTCCCAGCAGCGGTTCGACTATTCGGCGCTGGGCGACGAGGTGAACATCGCGTCTCGGCTCGAAGGGTCGTCCAAGCAATTCGGCGTCGACATCGTCGCGAGCGCCGCGACCCGCGACGAGGCGGCCGAATTCGCCTGGCTCGAGATCGATCAGGTCAAGCTCAAGAACAAGACCCGCGCGGTTGCGCTTTATGCGCTGGCGGGCGGACAGGCCTATGCCGACAGCGACGCCTTCCGGCGCCTTTCCGAGTTGCACGAGGACATGCTGGCCGCCTACCGCGCCCGCAAGTTCGACGCCGCGCGACAGCTCGCCGCGGAGGCGGGCGCCGCTGGCGCCGCCGGAGGTTCGCGGTCTTTACGATTATAACGTCAAGCGTTTTGCAGCGCTTGACTCCGAGGCGCTTCCGGAAAGCTGGTCGCCGATGATCGCGTTGGACGAGAAATAGCGCGCGCCTGTCGCGGCGACGGCTGATCGCGGCGCAAGCGGTCAACCCGACCGGCGCTCAGAACAGATAGCGAAGGCCAATGCCGCCGTGGAGCGTCGTGCCGACCTGGCCTCCGAGCGTGCCGAGCAGGAAGGCGTCGATGACCATGCGCTGGCTGACCCGATAGCCGACGCGAGCGCCCCATTCGTACCAGACGGAATTGCCGATCGGGTAGGGCGCGATGGAGCCGTAGTCGGCGACATTCCATTGCGCGCTGTTGAGGGAATTGAACCCGTAGGCGACGGCGGCGCTGACGTTGGCCTCGAACTGGCCGCCGAAGAGATGGGTGTACTGCCCGCCCAGGCGCAGCACGTCCAGCGCTTCGAGGCCCGTCGAAACCGTAGCGGGATAAGGATTGTTTCCGGCGGCAGCCTCGGTATAGCCGCCCGCGACCAGCCAGCTTCGGCTGATGTCGGTGTAGACCGCCGCCTCGTCGATCGGCGTCACACGGTCGACCCAGCCGACCCGCGCGAACAGGCCGAGGCTGCGGTTGATCGCGTTTCCCTGACCCTCCGCGACCAGGTTTCCGTAAGGGTAGGTGCGGCTGTAACGCACCTGCTCGAAGGGCACGAAACCGCCGCCGATCTCGAAGAATGGGCGGCTGGGGCCGAAATTGATGGGATCGTAGACCAGGGAGCCGCCGAAAGTGGGCGCGTTGGTGACGGTGATCCCCTGGGCGGTGTATTCGTCGTAGGAGAAGCCGCCCATCGCCGTCAGTTCGGGCGTCAGGCTGGTGCGGCCGTGCGCGCCGAGCGCAAAGGAGCCGATCGATCCGAAGCCGGAGCTGCAATTCGAGCAATTGACCTGTTCGGTCGCCCCGAGGAGGATCGAGCCGAGCACCCGGCCGGTCATGAGCGCCTGCTGCTGCGCCTTCGTCTGGCTGGTGGCCGAGTTGGTGATGGCCTGCGCCGTCAGAGCCGCAAAAAAGTTGGATAAGCTCGAAACCGGAGAGGAAACCAGGTAATCGCCCTGGCTGGTTTGTTGGAGCGTGTACTGGTAACCCCCGACAATAGGGGCATTGGCAAGCACGAAGGCGTTCTGAGCGATGGTTCCGCCGTTGGCGCCGACGATCAGCGGAATGCCGGCGCCGGTCGTCTGCCCACCCAAGCCGCCGACGTTGCGAACGGTCAACGCCGTCGATCCCGTGGCCTTGCCTCCGTTGATGACGATTTCATCTGAAGGCGACCCGCCTCCGCCAAGCATGGCGTTCATCGTCACGAACCCGCCGGAGCCGGCGTAGTTGCTCAGGGTGAGGACCTTGAACCCCACGCCCCCGCCGGGCGGAGCAAAAACAACATAGCTGTTGGCGACGGTCAGGTTGGTGACGGTGGACGAGCCCGTCATCGTCCAGGTCGAGTCACCGGCCAGGTTGACCGTCGACGTCGACGTGGCGTCGGTTGTGATCGCGCCCGTCCAGGATGAACCGTTGGTCACACTGACCGACGCCGATGAGCCGCTGGCGAGGTTGACCGTAGACATCGACGTCGAGTTTGTCGCAATCGCGCCGGTCCACGACGACCCGTTGGCGAGGTTGACTGTCGATGTCGACGTAGAACTGGTCGAGATCGCGCCGGTCAAGGTAGATGCCGCCCCCGCGTTCAGGGTGACGAAGCTGCCGTTGGTGGCGTTCAGCAGTTTATTGGTTCCGGCGTTCGCGGTCACACCGTTGAAATTGACCCTCGCGACGGACGGGTCGGCGAAGATCAGATCGCCCGTCCTGCTGGTGATAGTGACGTTGTCGAAGGTGGCAGTCTGGTTCGTCCCGCCGAGAAACGCGATCGCGCCGCCGGCGGAAGCGATCGTTCCGCCGCCGGTCGCCACGATCGAGGCGCCGTCGCCCTTAAGGCCGATCGCCGTTGCGGCCGTGTTGGTCGTCATGACGTTGAGGGGCCCGGACACCGCGATCGAGCCGGCTTTGCCGCTGTTGGCCGAGTCGCTCGCCAAAACTCCGGTCGCCCCGGCTCCGGAGGTCGTGACCGTCGTTGACGCCGAGCGTTATTTTCGATCCGGCGCCGTCCGCATTGACGCCGTAAGCGCCCAGACCAGTCGCCGGGGAGACGCCGCCCGACGTCGAGACCGTCGTCGCGCCCGAAGCGGTGAGCACGCCGCCTTGGCTCGCAGCGAGGCCGATCGCTCCGTTCCCCTTGGTGACGAAGGCGTTGGACCCCGTCAGCGACGCCTGCGATCCGGCGCCGGCGGCGGAGAGCGCGTGGGCGTCCTGTCCCGAGGTTGTGATCGACACGCCGCCGAGAGCGGCGCTTGCTCCTGTCAGGGCCTGCACGCCGACAGCCCCGGTCCCGGAGGTCGCCACCGAGCCGCCGTTCAGAATGAGGACGCCGCCGGTATTGGCCTGAGCGCCGTTCGCGCTCGTTCCGGTTGTCGTGACCGTGGTTCCTGTGGCGGCGACGGTCGATGCGCCGCCGGTCGAGACAACGCCGATCGAGCCGGTCCCGGAGGTCGTCACCGAGCCGCCGGTGAGCGTGACCTTGCCGCCGCTTTCGGCCTGAACGCTTGGGCTGTTGGCGCCCAGCGTCGCAATCGTCGTATAGACGCCGCCGTTTGCGCCGGTCGTGAGGCTCGCGCCCGCGCCGGAGGCGTAAGCGCCGATCGAATTGGCCGCGTTAGTCTGGACGGCGACGCCGTTCGCGGCGATCGACGAGGCGGCGAGTGCGTAAAGACCCGCCGAGCCGGTCCCCGAGGTCGTCACCGAGCCGCCGGTGAGCGAGACCGTGCCGCCGTTGTCGGCCTGGGCGCCGGGGCTGTTGGCGCCCAGCGTCGCAATCGTCGTATAGACGCCGCCGTTTGCGCCGGTCGTGAGGCTCGCGCCCGCGCCGGAGGCGTATGCGCCAATCGAATTGGCCTGGTTGGTCTGGACGGCGACGCCGTTCGCGCCGACCGACGAGCCGGCGAGGGTGTAAAGACCCGCCGAGCCGGTCCCCGACGTCGTCACCGAGCCGCCGGTGAGCGAGACCGTGCCGCCGTTGTCGGCCTGGGCGCCGGGGCTGTTGGCGCCCATGGTCGCGATCGTGGTATAGACGCCACCGTTCGCGCCGGTCGTGAGGCTCGCGCCCACCCCTGAGGCGTAAGCGCCAATCGAATTGGCCGCGTTAGTCTGGACGGCGACGCCGTTCGCGGCGATCGACGAGGAGGCGAGTGCGTAGAGACCCGCCGAGCCGGTCCCCAAAGTCGTCACCGAGCCGCCGTTGAGCGTGACGGCGCCGCCTGTGTCCGCCTGGACGCCATAAGCGGTCGATCCGCTGGTCGAGACCGTCATGGCGGCGCTCGTCGAGATCGACCCGCCGCCTGTGGCGTAGAGCCCCGGCGCACTGTCGGCTTGCGTCGTCACCGATCCGCCTGCGAGAAGCACGGTCCCTCCGTCCGAGGCGAAGACGCCGGCGGACCCGGATCCGGACGCTCCCGATCCTTCCGTCAGGATGGTGACGGTGGCGCCAGTCAAATCGATTATAGCGCCCCTCCCGTCACTCCAAACGCCATAGGCGTCATCGTTCCGCGGAGGGGCGGAGTTGGTGGTGATCATCACCGAAGAAATACGCGCGCCGACGCCGATTCCGACCTCGCGATAAGGGTTAGCTTCCGGGTCGTACTGCAGGATGGCATAGCCGGAGTATGCCGGGAAACCCGAGGGTAAGTTGCCAGGCGAGACCGGATCAGAGGAAGGAGCAGAGTAAATCGTGTGATTGATTAAGCACTTATAGACTACGGCTGCGCCAGCAAAAATGTTGCCGGGGCCCTGATACAGGCAATCAGCAGGCGCGCGCTCGGCCGAGAACAGCATCGCCAGCGTCGCAAAGCTGATCGAAGAGAGGCACCGCCGCACCGCGGCTAGCTGCCTCCTGACGCTCGAGCGAGCGCGTTTGAGGCGTAAAGGCTCCCCGTCGCGCATAGTGGCGCTCCTCGTCGGGGTATCGAGTTCGTGAAAGACCCTCACCCCGATCTCTTACCAGCCGGTATCGCGAGCGCCGAACCACCGAGAGCGAAGATCGCCAACTTGCGATGTTTCGTCATTATGCCCCGCGTTCGTAGAATTGTTTATATTACAAACATATAAACAAGATTGCATTTGCAATTGCTTGTCAAGGGAACATATGGCGGAGAAACCTGGTGCGGCAGAGGCTTTGTGCAAGCCCGATCGAACCGACGACGCGCCGGAATGTTGGGAAAACGACACGGGCAAAAACCGAGAGCCAGCCGCGACGTCTTGGTGGCGCTTTTTGTCCCCACCGGGCGCACGCGGTTAGGCGGTGCGCCGAGCCCTTCGATAGCCGGCGACGCCGAGACCAAGAAAACCGGTAAGCATCATGGCCCAGGTGGAAAGCTCAGGCGTGCCGCCAGGCCCTCCAGGGCCGCCGCCAGAGCCAGAGCCGCCGTCGATGCCTGTGACATAGGCAAGGATGTCTGCACCGTTTCCGCCGCTGTCCGTTACGTTGCCATTAGTGCTTAGCGATGACCAGACACCAGGTCCCCCGATCTCTATGGCGTAGAAGGAAAGGACATACATTTGCCCTGCGGTGGTCGCGACAGACTGGCTAAGCTCGTCGTATCCCTGAACCGTGCCGTCGTTCCAACAGGAGCTAAAGCCGGCGCAAGTCGTACTAACAGAACCGGTAAAGCCCAGGCCGCTGAGGTTGCTGTACGTCCAGCCGGCGGGAACCCCAGCGTTCACCGCTCCCGAAAAATCTCCGTTGACCAGCAGATTCGCGCTATCGCCCGTCGTAAGTATTACATTCGAAAATTGTATAAAGCCCGGATCGTCCCGAAACGCAAAGGTTATCGCAGAAAGATCGCCCGTTGGGGCGAAAAAACTCACAGAATAAAGCTGCGGCTGCGGCGTCTGCGAGGATAGGGGAGCCTGCGGGGCGACCTGCCCATTGAGATCGAGGATCGCTCCCGTCGGCGGCGCAGCATTCTGAGCCGCCGACGGGCAGGCCGTCAGCGCGATCGCCGCAATGGACGCGATCACAACGGAAACGAGCAGCACAACTCGGGACGTGTGCACGGAATCACCAAATGCAAGAGCAAAAATAGGAGGCGTACGTCGCCTAGCACCAAAGGTAACACGCGTACGAAATTGTATCGCGAACGTCAAGCTTCGGCGCGAGTTCCGGCTAAAGCCAGCCCGGAGGCGACGCCTTAGATTAAACAGATTCGAATAAATCCGCCCCCTTGGGAAGGCAGGGAGTTTGGCATGCCGCAGCGCACCTGTAGAGCTGCTTGCAACTCGGTCTAATCGTATACGGCTCTAAGTCTTTGAAATCGAGATTTTTTTGAAAAGCCGGCATCCGCTTTTCGCGCGTCCCTCTAACGTCCGCACAAAGCGCCCGCGCCCCCGCCTCCGGACGCGCCGTTGGAGGCGTAGCTGGCCGCCGGAGCAGAGCGAGGCGTCGCCGGCGCAAAGCGAGGCGAAATTCACGGGATTGTTCGTCAGGCTGGCCGTGGTCGTCCCGCCCGACTTCTTCGCCGTCGCCGTCTGGCCGGGATGATCGAGTTCGGCGCAATCGCAGCGCCCGGTGCGTTCGGGCCCGCGCCGCCGAACGCTCTGCCCGCAATTGCGCGCCTGTTGCTCGAAGCTCACGCCGTTGCGCCGCGGGCAGACGAGCGCCCGCCCCTCGACCAGCGTCACCCGGGTGTCGGCGTTGCGAACGTCGATGTCGAGGACCGTGCCGCGCACGCCGATCGCCGCGGTCGGCGTCGTGATCGTGTAGGCCTTCTTGTCAAGCGTGCCGGTGGTGAACCGGAAAAGGCCCTTGGCGAGGCCGACCGCAACTTTTCCTGAGCTCGGATCGCCTTCATAGACGAAGCGGTCCAGCACCACGCGGGACGTCGGCCCGACGGCGAGATTGGTCGAATCGAGGAAGACGAGCTTGGCGAGCGAGTCGGCTCCGGTGCGCACGACCTCGTTGCGGTAGACACGGAATCCCCGACCGAAAGGGGCGATGCCGGCGCGCCGCTGATCTCGCGCGTGACCTGATTTTGCGCGGTGGTCGTCGAAGCCGATGGCCTGCTGCGCGACGGACGCCGCTCGGCGCGCAACGTCACTCCCAGAGCCGCGACAAGCGCCGCGATCGCCGAAATAAGGACGGTCCGCCATGTGTTCCCGCGCCAGAAAGAATCGGTCGAAATATTGTTCATCACGAATAAATTGGATCGATTACGATGTCAATTCGGGCCTGCCGTTGTCGATCGTCTTGCGGCGATTGGCCGCCGATCAGAGATCTTCGGGCGTGTCGATGTCGAAGGCGGCGTCGGAGCCCGCTGCGTCGATCTCGACGATCTCGCCGGCGCTCAAGTCGGCGAGAAGCCGGCGCGCGCCTTCGTCGCCGTCAAGCCGCATCGCCCGGTCGAACAGCGTCCGCGCCAGCAGAACCGGGTTGCCCCGCCGGCCGTCCTGAAGCGGCGCGACCGCGTGCGCATGAGGCTCGGCTTCGAAGGCGTCGATCAGGCGGTCGATCAGGCTCGGCGTCGACATTGGGCATGTCGCCCAGGAGAACGAGCGCCGCCGCGACGTCGGCCGGCATCGCGCTGAGCCCGACGCTGAGCGAAGAGGCGATGCCGCTCGCAAAGTCCGGATTGAAGGCGATCGTCGCCGGCAGTCCCGACAAGCGCCGCCTCGACCGACCGCCGCGCATGTCCGACCACCACGACGACCGGGCGCGCGCGGGACGCGAAAGCGGCCTCGACCACGCGGCGGACGATCGGCTTGCCGGAGACTTCGGCCACGAGCTTGGTCGCGCTCCGGGCCGCCCGCGGCGCGATAGCGCGACGACCGGCCGGCGGCCAGAACGACAGCGCCGATCCTAGTCATGCGGTTCGCGCGGCTGGGGCCGCGAAGCGATCTCCATCAGCAGTCCGCCGACGCCCATCGCGCGGATATCGGCGTCGGTGATCGGGCACGCCCGGCAAGCACCCTTTGCAGAACCCAGTCGAAGCCGTTTTCCTTCGGCGATCGTGCGCAGCCGGGCGCGCCGATGATCGGCTTTCCGCCGCGCGCGGCGAGCAGCAGAAGGTTTCCGGGATCGACCGGCATGCCAAACCGCTCGATCCGGCCGCCGAACGCTTCGATGGCGGCGGGAATGACGTCGCGTCGGTCGGTGATCGCGGAAGCCCCGAAGACGACGAGCACGTCGGCAAGCGGTAACGAGCCGCTCGAGCGCTTCGCTGAGCGCTCCGGCCTGATGCGGACTGGTGACGTGTTCGACGACGCGGGCGCCGGTCGGCGCAAGCCGCGCCTCGAGCGCGCGCAGCGTCTTGGCGATCACGCTCTCCTTCAGGCCGGGCAGCAGCGTCGAGACGACGGCGACCCGCAGCGGGCGAAACGGCGCCACCGCGATCGCCGTGGACGATCCCAGAGCGTCCAGCGCCGCCGCGAGCGTGCTTTCGCGAGTCGAGAACGGGATGATCTTGACGGTCGCGACCATGTCGCCGTCCTCGACCGCGCGATGCGCGGGCAAAGTGGCGACGGTGATCGCTTCATCGATCGCATTGACTCGGTCGATGGCCGCGCGATCGAAGACCGCGAGCCCTGCGGCTTCCGCGAACAGATTGACTCGGCCCGTGAACGCCTGCGCGGAGCGCACATGCGGCCCCGACAGGCGCGAGGCAAGCTGGGCCGCCGCCTCGTTCTCGCCGACGTCGCCGTCTTCGAGACGGGCGGCAAGCACGCTCCGCACGCCCGCCTCCGCCAGCATCTTGCGGCGATCGGGCGTGACGACGTCGCCCTTCTTGAGCGCCAGCCCGTCGATCCGAACGCCATGCGCCAAAATCGCGCCGTCCGCCTCACTGATGGACACCGCGCCGAATTTCATGACACGAAGGCCTCGGCCCGCAGCGGCTTTCGGCGCAGCGAGGCGACGATTCGCCGATGATCGAGACCGCGATCTCGGCCGGGCTGACCGCGCCGATGTCGAGGCCGATCGGCGCGTGGATTCGCGCGAGCGCGTCCTCGTCGAATCCGAGCGCCCGCATTCTTTCGAGCCGCTTTGCGTGGGTTTTCCTCGATCCGAGCGCGCCGATGTAGAAGCAATCCGACTTGAGCGCGACGATCAGCGCGGGGTCGTCGATCTTGGGATCGTGGGTCAGGAGGCAGACGCCGGTGTAGCGGTCGGGCGGCAAGGCGGCGAGGGCTTCGTCCGGCCACTCCGCGATGACCGGCGTAGCGGGAAATCGTTCCGGCGTTGCGAAGGCGGTGCGGGGATCGATGACGGTCACATCGAGCCCGGCGATCCTCGCAATCGGCGCGAGCGCCTGAGAAATATGGACGGCGCCGATCAGGGTCAGGCGCGGCGCCGGCGCCTGGACCGTGAGGAAGTAATCCACGCCATCGAGAGAGACGGCGCCGCTCTTGCCCATGCGCAGGGCGGATACGAGGCTCGCGCCCAGAGGGTCCGCGTCGAACCCTTCGGCCTCGACAAAGCGCTGCTCGCCGTCGGCGAGGCGAGTGACCATCACGCCGGCGCGTCGTTCGCGCCGAGCGGCGTTCATCGCCTTGAGGACGTCGAGTCGCATCAGTTGAGCTTCTCGACAAAGACCTTGATCCGTCCGCCGCAGGAGAGGCCGACCCGCCACGCCGTCTCGTCGGCGACGCCGAACTCCAGCATGCGCGGCGCGCCGGTCGCGATCACTTCGCGCCGCCTCCTCGACCACCGCGCCTTCGACGCAGCCGCCGCTAACCGAACCGAGGAAATTGCCGTCGGCGTCGATGACGAGATGGGAGCCAACCGGCCGCGGCGCCGAGCCCCAGGTTTCGACCACCGTCGCGATCGCGACTTCGCGCCCGGATGTCGCGCCACGCTTCCGCTGCGGCCAGAACGTCGTCCTCGCGTATCAGCATGGTCTCAAGCGCCTTTCCGCTCAGGTCCCCCGATCGGGGTCGTAAATGCTCACGGCGCCGTCGCGGCGCAAGACCGCAGGCGCGGTCAAGCGGATGCTGCGAGCCATGTTTTCGGATCTTTCCCGCTGTCGCGGCCAGCCGCCAGCGTGGCGCAGAGGTCCGCCATGCTGGCGAGATTGTGGATCGGGCGAAACGCGTCGACGTGCGGCAGGATCGCGCGAACGCCCTGCGCCCGGGCGGCGAAGCCGTCGAACCGCAGCAGCGGGTTGACCCAGATCACCCGCCGGCTCGATTTGCGCAGCCGCTCGACCGCGCGGCCGAGATCGCCGGCGCCGTCCCGTTCGAGTCCGTCGGTGAACAGGAGAACGATCGGCGCCCTGACCGAGCACGCGCCGCGACCAGTCGCGGTTGAAACGCTCGAACGGCCTCGCTGATACGGGTGCCGCCCGACCAGTCGACCGCCAGCGTCGCAGCATTGGGCGAGCGCCTCGTCGGGATCGCGCGCGCGCATCGCCCGCGTCACATTGGTCAGCCTGGTTCCGAACAGGAAGGTCGAGACGCGCCGCGTTTCGCCGAGCGCATGCAGGAAATGAAGGAAGAGCCGGGTGTATTCGCTCATCGAGCCGGAAATGTCGCAAAGCGCGACGACCGGCGGGGCGCGCTCCATCGGCGCGCGATAGGCCAGGTCGATCGCGCCGCCCGGCTGCAGCGAGCGCCGGAAACTGCGGCGCGGGTCGATCCGGATCCGCCGGCGACGGTCGCGACAAACCGGCGAATCCGCCGGCGATCGTCGGGCATCACCATCGCCCGGATGAGCTTGCGCGCGTCCTCGATTTCCGCCGCGCTCATCTGGGCGAAATCCTTGGCGCGCAGGATTTCCTGGTCGGACACGGTGAACCGCGCGTCGAGATCGATCGACGGGACGGCCTTCGGCTCTTCCGGCTTCGACTTGAAGAGCGCGTCGGCGACGCGGCTCGCGCCCGCTTCGGCCGACTTGCGGCGGCCGCTGGCTCGGCGCCTGCGGCGACATCATCGCGATCAGCTTTTCGAGCAGGCCCCTGCGCTTCCAGAAGATCTCGAACGCCTGGTCGAACAGCAGGCTGTGCTCATGCTTCTTGACGAACACCGCGTGCAGCGTGGCGTGGAAGTCACGCCGATTGCTGAAGCCCGCAGCCTCGACCGCGGCGAGCGCGTCGAGCACCGCGCCCGGGCCGAGCGGCACGCCGGCCTCGCGAAGCGCGCGGGCGAAATGGACGATATTTTCGGCGAGCGCGCCGCCGCCGACCGCCGACGGTTCGGAAGCGTCGTTCATCGGCGCGCCGCCCTTCAGCCGAGTCTCCGCGCGGCGCAGTTCGGCGCGGGTCTCGTCGATCAGCGTCTGCGCCGTCGCGCCTTCGATCTTGGCGATGTCGTCCTGGTATTTGAGCAGCACGCCGAGCGTGTCCGAGACTTGCGATCGGATCGAGGGCGACCGCGTCGAGTTCGGTCAGCGCGGAGGCCCAGTCGAGGGTCTCCGCGACGCCGGGCGACTTGAACAGGTCCTGCTTGCGCAGGCGCTGGACGAAAGCGACCAGTTCGCGCGTCAGGCTTTCGGGCGCGCGCGGGGCCTTGGCGCGCACGATCGCCATCTCGCGGACCGCGTCCGGATAGCCGATCCAGTGATAGAGGCAGCGGCGCTTGAGCGCATCGTGAATTTCGCGGGTGCGGTTCGAGGTGATGACGACGATCGGCGGCTCCGGCGCCTTGATGACGCCGAGCTCGGGAATCGTCACCTGGAAGTCGGACAGGATTTCCAGAGGAACGCTTCGAAGGCCTCGTCGGCGCGGTCGATCTCGTCGATCAGCAGCACCGGGGCGCCCGCGACGCTCGGCTCCATCGCCTGAAGAAGCGGGCGCTTGATGAGATAGCGCTCCGAGAAGACGTCGTGCTCGATCCGCTCCTTGTCGTGCTCGCCCGCAGCCTCCGAGAGCCGGATCGCCATCATCTGCGCCGGATAGTTCCACTCGTAGACAGCGGTCGCGACGTCGAGGCCCTCGTAGCATTGCAGGCGGATGAGCTTGCGATCGAGCGTGGAGGCGAGAACCTTGGCGATCTCCGTCTTGCCGACGCCGGCCTCGCCTTCGAGGAACAGCGGCCGCCCCAGCCTCAGCGCGAGGAAGAGGACGGTCGCCAGCGAGCGGTCGGCGACATAATGCGCGCGCAGCAGCAACGCCTGCGTCTCGTCGATCGAGGCCGGGATCGCGGTCGACATGGGCGACAAGGGAGCGCTCCATCAAGCTGGCTGCCAAGCTCTTCCCCAACCAGCCGCCGCAGAGGCGCTGCCGAGGGATACGGCGCGACGGGAGCTTGGATGCCCGCTTTCCGCGCATATGACAAGGCGTTCCTCGCAGGAGGGCCCCTCGCGTCGTGGAGACGGCGAGACGCCGTCCCCATTCGGCGTTTTCAAACTCGGAGGGACGGCGTCCCGCCGTCCCAGACCGGCCGCCTATCCCGCCGCGGCCACCGCCCGCTTCGCCATCACGCCGATCAGGTGAGCGCGATAGTCGGCGTCGGCATGGATGTCCGAGTTCAGCCCTTGCGCCGGAACCGACGAGACCGTCGAGCGCGGACGGCGAGAAATTCGCGTCGAGCGCCGCTTCGAACGCCTGCACCCGGAAGACGCCGTTCTCGCCCGGCCCCGGTCACCGCGACGCGGACGCCGCCCGCGGTCCTGGCGACGAAAACGCCGACGAGCGCGTAACGCGAGGCGGGGTTGGGGAACTTCATCGTAAGCCGCCTTCTGCGGGATCGGGAAGCTGACCTGGGTGATCAGCTCGCCCGGTTCGAGCGCCGTTTCGAACAGGCCGGTGAAATAGTCCTCCGCGGCGATCCGGCGCTTGTTGGTCACGATCGTCGCGCCGAGCGCGAGCGCGGCGGCGGGATAGTCGGCGGCCGGATCGTTGTTGGCGAGCGAGCCGCCGATCGTGCCGCGGTTGCGCACCTGAGGGTCGCCGATGCCGGCCGGCGAGCGCGGCGAGCGCCGGGGATCGCGCCCTTCACGACCGGGCTCTGATTGACGTCGATGTGGCGCGTCATGGCGCCGATCACGATCGTGTCGCCGTCCCGCGAGACGCCGTTCAGCTCCGGCACGTGCTTGAGCTCGATGAGCGCGGAGGGCTGGGCGAGGCGCTGCTTCATGGTCGGCAGCAGCGTCTGGCCGCCGGCGAGCGCCTTGGCGTCGGCTTTGGCGAGATCGGCGAGCGCGCCGGAGAGCGTATGCGGGCGATGGTATTCGAAAGCGTACATGGGCGACATCTCCGAATTGGGGGTCAGGGAGGCGGCGCGCAGGCCGCCTCCGGCTCAAATCATTCCGCGGCGCGCTTCAGCGGCGACTTCTGCGCGGCGCGCCAGACGACCTGCGGGGTCGCCGGCATGGTCACGTCCTCGTGGCCGAGCGCGTCGGTGATCGCGTTGATCACCGCCGGGGGCGAGGCGATCGCGCCCGCTTCGCCGCAGCCCTTGATGCCGAGCGGATTGGACGGGCAGGGCGTCTCGATCGTGTCGACGGTGAACGACGGCAGGTCGTCGGCGCGCGGCATGCAGTAGTCCATGTAGCTCGCCGTCAGGAGTTGGCCGTCGTCGTTGTAGACCGCGCCTTCCAGCAGCGCCTGGCCGATGCCCTGCGCGATGCCGCCGTGAACCTGGCCCTGCGACGATCATCGGATTGATCAGCTTGCCGAAGTCGTCGACCGCGGTCCAGCGTGTCGATCGTGACGACGCCCGTCTCCGGATCGATCTCGAGCTCGCAGATATGGACGCCGGCCGGGAAGGTGAAGTTCGGTCGGATCCCAGAACGCGCTCTCCTTCAGGCCGGGCTCGAGCTTCCTGGCCGTTGAACTTGTGCGGCGATGTAGGCGTTCAGCGCGACCGAGACCGAAGTCGATCGACTTGTCGGTGCCCTTGACCGTGAACTTGCCGTCCTTGAACTCGATGTCGTGGTCGGAGGCCTCGAGCACGTGCGCCGGCCACCTTCTTCGCCTTGGCCTCGATCTTGTCGAGCGCCTTGAAGATCGCCGACATGCCGACCGCGCCGGAGCGCGAGCCGTAGGTGCCCATGCCGAACTGCACCTTGTCGGTGTCGCCATGGACGATCGAGACGTTCTCGATCGGGATGCCGAGACGGTCGGAGACGAGCTGGGCGAAGGTCGTCTCGTGGCCCTGGCCGTGGCTGTGCGAGCCGGTCAGCACCTCGACGGTGCCGATCGGGTTGACGCGCACTTCGGCCGACTCCCAGAGGCCGACGCCGGCGCCGAGCGAGCCGACGGCCTGCGAGGGCGCGAGGCCGCAGGCCTCGATGTAGGCGGAGAAGCCGACGCCGCGCAGCTTGCCCTTGGCGGCCGAGGCCGCCTTGCGCGCGGCGACGCCCTTGTAGTCGGCGAGCTCGAGCGCCTTGTCGAGCGCCTTCGGCGTAGTCGCCGACGTCGTAGGCCAAGAATGACCGGCGTCTGATGCGGGAACGTGGTGACGAAGTTCTGCCGGCGGAACTCGGCCGGATCGCGCCCGGTCTCGCGCGCGGCCTTCTCCACGATGCGCTCGACGAGGAAGGTCGCCTCCGGGCGGCCCGCGCCGCGACAGGCGTCGACCGGCGCGGTGTTGGTGTAGACCGCGTCGACCTCGGCAGTAGATCGCGGGGATGTCGTACTGCCCCGACAGCAGCGGCGCGTAGAGATAGGTCGGCACCGACGACGAGAAGGTCGACAGGATAGGCGCCGAGGTTGGCGATCGTGTGCGACCCGGAGGCCGATGATCTTGCCGTCGGCGTCGAGCGCGAGTTCGGCGTGGGTGACGTGATCGCGGCCGTGCGCGTCGGAGAGGAACGCCTTCGGTGCGCTCCGCCGTCCATTTGACCGGGCGGTCGATCTTCTTGGCCGCCCAGGCGCACACGGTCTCCTCGGCGTAGATGAAGATCTTCGAGCCGAAGCCGCCGCCGACGTCGGGGGCGATGACGCGCAGCTTGTGCTCCGGCGCGACGCCGTGAAGGCCGAGAGGACGAGCGCGCGCGACATGCGGGTTCTGGCTCGTCGTGTAGAGCGTGATCGATGTCCGTGCCCGAATCGTAGTCGCCGACGCGCGGCGCGCGGCTCCATGGCGTTCGGGATCAGTGCGGTTGTTGACGAGGTCGAGCTTCGTCACGTGCGCCGCGCGCGGCGAAGGCCGCGTCGGTCGCGGCCTTGTCGCCGAGGTGCCAGTTGAAGACGGTGTTGTTCGGCGCGGCGTCATGGATCTGCGGCTGCGCCGGCGTCGGCGCCTTCGCCGGATCGACGACCGCCGGAAGCACGTCGTAGTCGACCATCGATCTTCTCCGCCGCGTCGCGCGCCTGCGCGTAAGTGTCGGCGATGACGACGGCGACGTGGATCGCCGACGTAGCGCACCTTGCCATGGGCGAGCGCCGGATGGGCGCCGGCCTTCATCGGCGAGCCGTCCTTGGAGTGGATCAGTCCACGCCGCAGATGAGGCCGCCGACCTTGTCGGCGGCGATGTCGTCGCCGGTGAAGACCGCGACGACGCCCTGGCGACTTCAGCGCCTGCGACAGCGTCGATCTTGTCGATCGTGGCGTGCGCGTGCGGCGAGCGCAGGAAATAGGCGTAGGCCTGGCCCGGGCGATTGATGTCGTCGACGTAGTGGCCCTTGCCGGTGATGAAGCGGATGTCTTCCTTGCGCTTGACGGAGGCGCCAATGCCAGTCGCGCTCATGATGTTCTCTCCCTGGGAACTTCTTGAACGATCTCGGTTACTCGGCGGCCTTGGGCGTCGCGGCGGCGCCCATTTCGCGCGCGCCCTGGGCGACCGCCTTGACGATGTTGTGGTAGCCGGTGCAGCGGCAGATGTTGCCTTCGAGTCCGTGCCGGATCGTCTGCCTCGTCGAGGTCGTAGCCCTCGCGGTTGACCAGGTCGACCGACGCCATGATCATGCCCGGCGTGCAGAAGCCGCACTGCAGGCCGTGATTGTCCTGGAACGCCTGCTGCATCGGATGCAGCTTGCCGCCCTGGGCGAGGCCCTCGATCGTCGTGACGCTCGCGCCCGTCGCAGCTGGCCGCCAGCGTCGTGCACGACTTGATCGCCTCGCCGTCGACATGGACGACGCAGGCCCCGCACTGCGAGGTGTCGCAGCCGACATGCGTCCCGGTCAGGCGCAGATTCTCGCGCAGGAACTGGACGAGCAGCGTCCGCGGATCGACCTCGGCCGACACATGCCGGCCGTTCACCGTCATCGAGACATGAACCATTCCCAAATCCTCCTGAACCATGACGTCTTTTTCGGTGGGGAAACCTGATGGCGCCGCGGCCATTGTGGGGCGCGGCGGCCGGCGGCGGCGTTCCGGCCGGGCGGTCGGCGTAGCGGCTGGAGCGGGCGGCGCCGCCGCCGCAGCTGGCAGGCGCCGCGGCCGGCGCATGCGGCTCTGCGCTCAAGGGATGATGCGTGATGTGGACCTCGACATGGGTCGGATGCGCCGGCGCTTCGGCGGCGGGCGCGCCCTTGGCGGCTTCCTCGGCGAAACTGGCGAAGAACTTGTCGGCCATGCCCTTGGCGACGCCGTCGATCAGGCGCGAGCCGAGCTGGGCGATCTTCCCGCCGACATGGGCCTCGACGTCGTAGCGCAGCAGCGTGCCGCCCTCGGCGTCGGCGAGCGACACCTTGGCGCCGCCCTTGGCGAAGCCGGCGACGCCGCCTTCTCCTTCGCCGGAGATTGTGTAGCCGACGTCCGGAACGATGTCGGTGAGCTCGACCTTGCCTTTGAAGGTCGCCGAAACCGGGCCGATCTTGACCTTGGCGACCGCGGCGAAACCGTTGTCGCCCGACCTTTTCGAGCGACTGGCAGCCTGGAATGCAGGCCTTGAGGACTTCCGGGTCGTTGAGCAGCGCCCAGACCTTCGGCCGCGCGGCCGGAAGAGTCGCCTCCCCGGTCATCGTCATCGCCATGCCGTTCTCCTCCCGTACGGGACTGCCCGCGTCCGTCGACCCGATTTCACCGGCCCGATTCGCCGTCGCTGCGTCTCGCGACGAACCTTGTTCGAGCGATGTATAGGGCGATTCCGTAGCCTGTCGTCGGCGCCAAAGTCCATATCCGTCTTCAAAACGTCGATATTCTTCTTTGGATATAGCGATGCTTCGGCAGCGAAATATCCGGTCGAATATAGTCGCTGTCGGTTTGCTTGCCAGGGACGGTTCGCCTCGGCAACCGTCGCGCGTTGCGGGGCGGCGCGACGCGCCGATAGGCCTGCTCCCGATGGACCGCTCCGCTTGAACACCCGTATGCGACAGGCTAAGCGCTATGAGGATCGGCTCGAGCGCATGACAGGGGACGGCCGGGCGTTAGGCGTGGCACGTTTCCTGCGAGCGCCGGAGGAAATCTCGAAGGGACCGTTGGCGCATGGATAATTTCCTCCAGCAGCTGATCAACGGGCTGACGCTCGGATCGATCTACGGGCTGATCGCCATCGGCTACACGATGGTCTACGGCATCATCGGCATGGTCAATTTCGCCCATGGCGACCTGTTCATGCTGTCGGCGTTCATCGCGCTGATCATGTTCATGATTCTGACCCAGATCCTCGCATCTGGGCTCGCTGCCGATCGCGTTCTTCGTCGTGCTGGTCGCCGCGATGGCGCTGACGGGCTTATGGAACTGGACGATCGAACGGCTCGCCTACCGGCCGCTGCGCGGATCGTTTCCGCCTTGCGCCGCTGATCTCGGCGATCGGCATGTCGATCTTCCTGTCGAATTTCGTCCAGGTCGTTCAGGGGCCGCGCAACAAGCCCGCGCCGCAACTGCCCAATCACGTCTTCAACTCTCGACCGGTCGGGCGACCTACGACGTGACGCTGTCGGTCCGCCAGATCCTGATCGTGGTCGTGACCACCGTCCTCCTCGCCGCCTTCTGGTATCTCGTCCAGCACACCTCGCTCGGCCGCGCCCAGCGCGCCTGCGAGCAGGACCGCAAGATGGCGGCGCTGCTCGGCATTGACGTCGACGCGACGATCTCGATCACCTTCATCATCGGCGCGGCGCTCGCGGCGGTCGCGGGCGTCATGTTCGTCATCTACTACGGCGTGGTGAATTTCGCCGACGGCTTCGTGCCGGGCGTGAAGGCCTTCACCGCCGCGGTTCTCGGCGGCATCGGCTCGCTGCCCGGGCGCGGTGCTCGGCGGCCTGCTGATCGGCCTGATCGAAGTGTTCTGGTCGTCCTATTTCACCACCGACTACAAGGACGTGGCGGCCTTCATGATTCTCGCCATCACCCTGATCTTCATGCCGTCCGGCATCCTGGGCCGGCCCGAAGTGGAGAAGGTCTGAGCATGACCGCAGCGCCGCAATCCACGCCGCAGCTACGCCAGTCGCCGAGGCGAAGACGACGGCGTCTTCGATCGTTCCGGCGCTGCGCAACGCCCTCGCCGCGGCGCTCGTCGCCTTCGGCCTCTGCTTTCCGATCATCAGCTACCACGCCGAATCCAACATCAACAACGAGCTGGTCCTGATCGGCGCGCTGGCCGCTGTCGTTCGGCGTCGCCGGCGATCGTCTTCCTGTTCGTCCTGTTCCTGCGCCAGATGGCGCGCGCCGACTGGCGCATCTGGTTCGACCGGGTCGGCGCGGTCGCCGCGGGCGGAATGGGCGGCGCGCTCGTCGCAGGCCGCGCGCGAGGGCGAGGGCGTCGCGCCGCCGTCGCGCGCCCGCGCCGCGCTTCTCGCAAGTGGTTCGGGCCGTTCGCGCTCGGCTTCGTCGATCCTGTTTCCGTTCATCATGCTGGGGCTGCTCGGGCCGGCCGGCTCGCTGAAATGGATCAACAACTACGGCGTCCAGATCATGATCTACGTGATGCTGGGCTGGGGGCTGAACATCGTGGTCGGGCTCGCCGGCCTGCTCGATCTCGGCTATGTCGCTTTCTACGCCGTCGGCGCCTATTCCTATGCGCTGCTCTCGACCACCTTCGGCCTGTCGTTCTGGATCTGCCTGCCGCTCGCCGGGCTTGCTCGCCGCGATGTGGGGCGTCATCCTCGGCTTTCCGGTGTTGCGGCTGCGCGGCGACTATCTGGCGATCGTGACGCTGGCCTTCGGCGAGATCATCCGGCTGGTGCTGATCAACTGGGTCGACTTCACCAACGGCTACGCCGGCATCTCGGACATCCCGCACGTCAGCTTTCTTCGGCATTCCGTTCAACGACGACGACAACGGATTCGCGGCGATCTTCCATCTGCCCTACACGCCGATCTACCGCACGATCTTCCTGTTCTACCTCATCCTGGCGCTCGCGCTGCTCACCAACTTCGTCACGCTGAGGCTTCGCCGGCTGCCGATCGGCCGCGCCTGGGAGGCGTTGCGCGAGGACGAGATCGCCTGCCGCTCGCTCGGCATCAACACCACCAACACCAAGCTCACCGCCTTTGCGCTCGGCGCGATGTTCGGCGGCTTCGCCGGCTCGTTCTTCGCAGTGCGCCAGGGCTTCGTCAGCCCGGAAAGCTTCACCTTCATGGAATCGGCGACCATTCTCGCCATCGTCGTGCTCGGCGGCATGGGCTCGCAGCTCGGCGTCGCGATCGCGGCGGCGGTGATGATCGGCGCGCCCGAACTGATGCGCGAACTCGACTGGATGAAGCAGATTTTCGGCCAGGACTTCGATCCGACCCAGTACCGCATGCTGCTGTTCGGCGCCGCGATGGTCGTTCATGATGATCTGGAAGCCGCGCGGCCTCGTGTCGACGCGCTCGCCGTCGATCTTTCTCAAGGAGCAACAAGGCCGTGTCCGGCGATCTCGTCAAGGAAGGGCACGGCTGATGAACTGGCTGACCAGCCCGATCCTGACCGTCGAAAACCTCACCATGCGGTTCGGCGGCCTGATCGCGGTCAACGCCTTCTCCTTCACCGTCGGGCGCGGCGACATCACCGCGCTGATCGGACCGAACGGCGCCGGCAAGACCACCGTGTTCAACTGCGTCACCGGCTTCTACAAGCCGACCGAAGGGCGGCTCGCGCTCGCCCGCGACGGCGTGGTGACCACGGAGGCCGATCGAGGCCGCCACGCACGCCAGCGGCCGCAGCGCGGCGACAGCGAACGGCGAACTCTTCCTGCTCGAGCGCATGCCGGACCATGAGATCGCCCGCAAGGCGCGCGTCGCCCGCACGTTCCAGAACATCCGCCTCTTCCAGGGCATGACGGCGCTCGAGAACCTCCTGGTCGCCCACCACAATCCGCTGATGCGGGCGAGCGGCATGACCGTGCTCGGCCTGATCGGCGCGCCGAGCTACCGCCGCAGCGAAGCCGAAGCCGATCGAGCGCGCGAAATACTGGCTCGACAAGATCGGCCTGATCGACCGCGCCGACGATCCGGCCGGCGAGCTCCCCTACGGCGCGCAGCGCAGGCTGGAGATCGCGCGCGCCATGTGCACCGATCCGGTGCTGCTGTGCCTCGACGAGCCGGCGGCGGGGCTCAATCCGCGCGAATTGGCGGAGCTTTCGGCGCTGCTTGCGCTCGATCCGCGCCGACCACAAGACCTCGGTGCTGCTGATCGAGCACGACATGTCGGTCGTGATGCAGATCTCCGATCACGTCGTCGTGCTCGACTACGGCGTGAAGATCGCCGACGGCACGCCCGCCGAGGTGCGCGCCGATCCCAAGGTGATCGCCGCCTATCTCGGAGTCGAAGACGAGGAAGAGGTCGAAACCATCGAGAAGGAGCTCGAGCAATGAGCGGGGCGACCGCGGGCGCCGCGCCGCTCCTGCAACTGCGCGGCGATCGAGACCTTCTACGGCAAGATCCAGGCGCTCAAGGGCGTCGACATCGACGTCAACGCCGGCGAGATCGTCACGCTGATCGGCGCCAACGGCGCCGGCAAGTCGACGACGATGATGACCATCTTCGGCGCGCCGCGCGCGCGCCGCGGACGGATCACCTTCGACGGCAAGGACATCACCGCATTGCCGACGCACCTGATCGCGCGGCTGTCGATCGCCCAGTCGCCCGAAGGCCGGCGCATCTTTCCGCGCATGACGGTGTTCGAGAACCTTCAGATGGGCGCCTCGATCAACAATTTCGCCCATTTCGACGAAGACCTCGACCGCGTCTTCACGCTCTTTCCGCGCCTGAAGGAGCGAGCGCCCGCAGCGCGGCGGCACGCTCTCGGGCGGCGAGCAGCAGATGCTGGCGATCGCGCGCGCGCTGATGGGCCGGCCGCGACTGCTGCTGCTCGACGAGCCTTCGCTTGGTCTCGCGCCGCTGGTGGTCAAGCAGATCTTCGAGGTCATCGCCGACCTCAACAAGCGCGAGGGCCTGACCGTGTTCCTGGTCGAGCAGAACGCCTTTCATGCGCTGAAACTCGCCCATCGCGGCTACGTCATGGTCAACGGCCTGATCACCATGCAGGGCAGCGGCGCCGAGCTTCTTGCGCGCCCCGAGGTGCGCGCGGCCTATCTCGAGGGAGGCCACTGATGGCCGGCATTCTCTACCCGGCGACGCCCTACGGACTCTTCACCTTCGTCCTGATCACGCTGGTCCTCGGCGGCCTCGGCGCCTGGGCGGCGGGGCGCGCGCTTGGCTCAGACCTGGCGGCCGATGGCGATGATCGCGGTCTACATGCTGTTCCTGACCGCCGGCGTGCGCTTTCTTCATTACGCGCTCTACGGCGAGCCGCTGCTGTCGCTGCAGTTCTTCCTCGTCGCCTACGTCTGGAATCTGATCGTCGCGGGCTTCGGGTATCGGACGATGCGGGCGGCAGCAGATGGCGACGCAGTATTCCTGGGCCTACGAGCGCGCCGGGCTGAATTGGCGCGCCAAGGGTGGGGCGTGAGGCGGCCGAAGTCGACAGCCGTCGGGTTGCATTTTTTAAGATGACTCTTTCTCGAAAACGAGAAAGTATCCCCGCCCGAGGTGGATTGCATCCGCCGGGGGCGGCTCGGGAGGGCCAAGCGCCCTGAACTCATGGGAGTATCATCGCATGATTAAATACTGGCTGACGGGCGTCGCGCTTGCCGCGGCCCTGGCGTTTTCTGGCGCCGCCAGCGCCGACGACCTGAAGATCGGCGTCGCGGGGCCGATCACGGGGCCGAACGCGGCGTTCGGCGCGCAGCTCGTCAACGGCACGCAGCAGGCCGTCGACGACATCAACAAGGCGGGCGGCATTCTCGGCCAGAAGCTCGTCCTCGAGCAGGGCGACGACGTTTCGGATCCGAAGCAGGGCGTTTCGGTCGCCAACAAGTTCGTCGGCGACGGCGTCAAGTTCGTCATCGGCCACTTCAACTCCGGCGTGACCATTCCCGGCTTCCGACGTCTATTCGGAGAACGGCATCCTGTTCGTCACGCCGTCCGCGACCAATCCGAAGGTGACCGACCGCGGCCTCTGGGACGCTTTCCGCACCTGCGGCCGCGACGACCAGCAGGGCCTGGTGTGGGCCGAATACGCGCGCGACCATCTCAAGGGCAAGAAGATCGCGATCGTCCATGACAAGACCACCTACGGCAAGGGCCTCGCCGACGCGGCGCGCGACAACATGCACAAGTTCGGCGTCAACGAAGTGCTGTATGAAGGCGTGAACACCGGCGAGAAGGACTATTCCGCGATCGTCTCCAAGATCAAGGAAGCCGGCGCCGACTACCTGATGTGGGGCGGCCTGCACACCGAGGGCGGCCTGATCCTGCGCCAGATGCGCGACCAGGGCATGAACACGGTCATGATCTCCGGCGACGGCATCACCGACAACGAGTTCGCCTCGATCGGCGGCCCCGGCGTCGAGGGCACGCTGATGACCTTCGGCCCCGACCCGCGCAACAACCCGGCCGCGAAGGATGTGGTCGCCGAGTTCAAGGCGAAGAACTTCGATCCCGAAGCCTATACGCTCTACTCCTACGCCGGCCTGCAGATCATCAAGCAGGCGGCCGAGAAGGCCAAGTCGCTCGATCCGAAGAAGGTCGCCGAAGTCATGCACTCCGGCATCCCCTTCCACACCGTCATCGGCGACATCGCCTATGACAAGAAGGGCGACCGCAAGTCGGTCGACTTCGTCTGGTACGTCTGGAAGAAGCAGCCCGACGGCAAGATCACCTACAAGCAGATGTGATCAACCCTCCTCATCGAGGCGACAAGAAGGAGAGCCGGGGGTCCGGCTCTTCTCGCGCAACACCCGAGAAACCCGCCGGATACGGCGGGTTTTTCTTGGCGCATCCGCACGATTTACTCCGGAAAGGAACCGTCTTGCCGAACCGCTTCGCCCTGATCGTCGCTGCGATCGCGCTCGCCGCCGCCGCATGGCCCGATGTCGCGGGCGCCCAATCCTCGAACGCCGGCGCCCACAAGGTCCCGATGCACCCGAGCACGCTGACCCTCAGAGGCGGCCAGCATCGGCCCAGGACGGTTGGAAACCATCGCTATCACAACCACGTTCACAACACCTTCAACCAGCGCCCCCACATTCACGGCACGATGGCGGGGCCACGCATGTAAGAGGAGCGCGTCTCGCGCTCCAAAAGCGCGTCGAAGGGCGGCCTCGACGCCATACGGGCGGCGAGACGCCGCCCTCCGGTCGGCCCCGACCTTGCCGGAACGGCCGACAGGGCGCCAGAGGGGGCGGGACCAATGACGCCGGCGGAGCTTCTGAACGAAACGATCGAGGGGCACGGCGGGCGCGAGCGCTGGAGTCGTGTCCGCGCGATAAGGGCCGCGCTCTCTTCGGGCGGGCTCGCCTTCCAGTCCCGTTGCCAGCCGAACGCGCTGAAAGATCTTCAGATCGAAGTCCGACCGCACGACGTCGCCGTGACCCTCAAGGATTTCGTCCGCCCCGGATGGCGCGGCGTGTGGGCGCCCGCGCGCGCTGCGATTTACGACGACAGCGGGGGGCTCATCGAGGAGCGGCGCGATCCGAGGCGTCATTTCGGCGGCGCCGTCCAGCAGGTCTATTGGGACAAGCTCGATATCCTCACCTTCGCCGGCTGCGCGCTCTGGAACTATCTCTCGTTTCCGTTCCTGCTCGAAGCCAAGGCCGTGGAGCTGATTGGCGCAGAGGTTCCGTCAGAGGCCGGCGTCCAAAAACTCGACGCCCGCTTCGGGCCCGATGTTCCGACGCATTCCGCGCGCCAGAGTTTCTTCATCGACGCCGCGCGCCGGCTGGTGCGACACGACTACACCGCCGAGCCGATCGGCTCATGGGCGACCGGCGCGAACCTGTGTCTCGAGAGCGAGGTCGTCGCGGGGATCCGCTTCTATACGAGGCGAAAGGTGTTTCCTCGTCTCGGACCACACAACACGATCGTCCGGTTTCCCACGCTTGTTTGGATCGAACTCGACGACGTCCGCGTCGTCCCTCTCGAGCCCGCGCAAGGGTGACGGCGAGGCGGCAAAGAGGATATTGCAAAGCTGTAGGATCTGCTTTCGCCAAGAAGGAACACCCATGCTCAAGCTTATTGTCGCCGCTTCGTTCGCCGCGCTCGTCGCGGCCGCGCCGCTCGCGGCCGCCGCCCAGACAACACCTCTGCCCGGGGCGCATCCTCAAGCCGTGCATAGACCCACAAGGTCGCATCAGAGCGAGGTGCGCATGCGCCGCAATGCCAATCGAGACCGGGCCCGCGCCTCGGCCGAGCACATGCGGAAGCTGCACGCGCAGTAGTCTTCATGGACGCGTCTCTCGCGCGCCCCGCAGCCCGTCGAAAGACGGGCGCCCCTTGATCTGGCTGACGTCCGGGGCGACATCTTGGGGGCCATGATCGAACCGCGACTTCACCCTGTCGAGGACATCGAACGCCTCGAGCTTCGTATCGAGACGCTTCAGGACTCGATCGCGCGCAGCCGCCGGCTGATGCTGGCCGGTCGCGTCGCCTCCGTGGTCGGGCCTCTCCTGCTTCTGGCGCTGATGTTCGGCCTGATCGTCTTCACGCCTGCGCGGGTTCTCATGGCGCTGGCGATGCTGATCGGCGGCGTCGTGCTCACCGGCAGCAGCAAGTCCAGCACGGACGAACTGGAGCGGTCGCTCGCGCGCGCCGAAGCGGAGCGAAACGAGGCGATCGACACGCTGGGGCTTCAACCGGCGCAGGAGCGGACGGCCGAGGTGATCCCCCTGCCGCGACGGTGAGGCGCAGCCTTATGACGTCCGCATTCGCTCCGGCCGGCTGAGCAGAGCGGACAGCGCCACGATCGCCTCCTCGGTCAGCGACTCCTGATAGCGGTAGTACATTTCGCTGCCCATCGGCGTCACCCACGACGTTTCGACCTGGGCCTTGCAGCGCTCGCGAAGCGCCTCGAGGTCCTTCATCAGCGCCATCGCGGCTACGCGGTCCTGCGGCTTCGCAAGCACCGCCTCGGGCGGAAGCGTTTTGATCTGATCGCGCGTCAGGGGCGGATTGGTGAGCGCCTTGAGCCGGGACTCGAGGGTGACGCGGCTGGCGTCGATGCGCCAGAGCCGGAAGCGGCTGTAGATGTCGGACCCGTTCAAGAGGACCGTGGCGATCATCGCCAGGTAGATCCAGTAGGCCGGCGACATCAGGTTCACGAGCCGAGGAAAATAGCGGTCCGGCAGCGCCGGCTGGCCGTTGGCGAAGAACTCGCGCGCTTCGTCCGCCAGCGGCGCCGCGTCCTGGGATCGCGCGGCGGGCGGCGGATTCACCCGCACAAAACTCGGGAACTCGTCACTCAGGAGCTTCAGGAAGGCGACCCGCTCCGCGCGACCGACGCAGGCGTTGGTGAGGAGGAGCGTGTCGACCTGGGCGACGTCCTTGTCGGTCGCGGGGATCTGCCGCGCGACGTCGTAATAGCCGGCTGGAATTTTTCCGACGTGCAGCCAGCGATCCCGTTCGGTGAGGCCATCGATACCGGGCGGCGAGACGATCTCGAGGTCGTACTTCTCGACCAGGTTGCGGATCAACTCGGCGTTCTCGTTCATGACGAAAGCCGCGAGATCGAGCTGGTTGGCCTGAACCAGAGCCGCCTGCGCCTCCAGGCCGTAGTTCAACGGTTTCAGCCCGAGGTCCTTAAGGTCGGAATTCTCCAAAAGGTGCTGCATGAGAAAGCCGGTGCCCGAGCCTTCCGGGCCGATGCCGACCGACGCGCCCCTGAGGTCCGCAAACGACGCGATCGCGCGACCGCGACGCGCAAGAATGAGCAGAGACTCGGGTTGCGGAAGCCGCCCAAGGGTCTGCAAGCCCGCGTCGTCGGGCAATGGCACGCCGTCCTGAACGAAGGCGAAGGCGGGGTCGCAGTGACCGTTCTCCCCGACGAGACGCTGGATGTTCTCGACCGAGCCCGCCGTGACGACGACATTGAGATGGCCCTTGTTCTTGAGCGCGCGGGCCGCGAGCCGCTCCCCGACCGCATGATACTCTCCAGTCGGCGAGCCGGTGTAGACGGCGGCCTTCAGGAAGGCGTAGTCGCTGGAGACGGTGAAGTAGAGCAGCGCGGCGGCGAGCGCGAGAAGCAGGATGGTGAGCAGGAGCCACCGGATCCAGGCGCGCCAGTCACGGCCGGGCCCGAAGGCCAGTTCGTCCAGTAAGCTCATGAGCCCGCATTCCCCCAAACGTCACAACATCCCCTAATCGGGATTCTTTCGGCGCCAAGCGGTCGTGCGGAGCGGCGTGTCGGGCGCGGTCCAAAGAGCGTTCGACAACGCCCGTTTTTTCGACGGGCTTGCGGGCGCGCGCTACACCTTGTTCACCCCATCTGCCCGAACTGCGGAAAGGTCTCGATCAGCCAGAGCGACATCGACTGGAAGCCGCCGGTCAGGAACAGCACCCCGGTCCCGACCAGCAGCACGCCGACGGTCTTCTCGATCGCGCCGAACCGCTTCTTGATCGCGTTCGAGGCGCGCAGGAACGGGCCGATCGCGGCGGCGGCGGCGATGAAGGGCAGGCCGAGGCCGAGGCTGTAGACCGCCAGCAGGCCCGCGCCGGCGGCGACCGTGTCGCGGCTGCCGGCGACGGCGAGAATGGTGGCCAAGATCGGCCCGATGCAGGGCGTCCAGCCGAGCGCGAAGGCGAGCCCCATGAAATAGGCGCTCCACGCCCCGGCGGGCCGGTCGATCGTGAGGCGCGCCTCGCGCAGCATCGCTGCGATCCGGAACACGCCCAGGAAGTGCAGCCCCATCAGGATCACGCCGATCCCGGCGACGATGGATAGCACATGGCTCCATTGCCGGAAGACGGCGCCGAGAGCCGAAGCGGTCGCGCCGAAGGCGACGAACACGGTGGTGAAACCCGCGACGAACAGGAGCGCGGTGATCAGGATGTCGCGCCGGGCCTGTCGCTCGCCGCCCTCGACCAGCGCCTCGACGCTCGCGCCGGCGAGATAGCACAAATAGGGCGCCGCCAGCGGCAGCACGCACGGGCTGACGAACGAGAGCAGGCCGGCGCCGAAGGCCGCGGGTATGGAGACGTCGGTCATGGGCGACACATGGCGCTTCGGCCGCGACGCGTCAAACGGTAGCGCCTTCGCCCTCGATCGGCGGCCTCGCAGCCCAAAGAGCGCGAGACGCGTTCCCTCCGGGGGAGCTTGTCGGCCCGCCCGCGGTTTGCCCTCAGAATGCGTACCGGACGCCCCCATTGAACGCCCAGCCCCGGAATCCGCCGCCCGAGGCGTTGTCCTGCCACGCCACGTCGCCGTAGGCTGAAAAATTGCGGCCGAAGCTTCCGTTGACGCCCCCGCCGACCTGGACCGACGTTCCGAAGCTCCCGGTCAGGAACGGATCCCCGGCGAGATTGACCGTCCCTCCGCCGCCAATGCCTTGCAGGAGATTGACCTTCAGATAGGGCGTCAAGATTCCGTTGTCGGCGGTCGCGAAGGACTTCAGGAGCCGGGCGCCGGCCCGGAACACGCCCTGGCTTTGCGAGCCGAGGTTCACGTCGATGCCGTCGGCGTCGGTGAACGGCGCGAAATCGAGCCGCTGGCCGACCAACTGAAGCTGAGGCTCGAGCGCCAGACCCTGCCACCCGAGCGCAATCGGATAGCCGGTCTCGATCGACGCCGACATCATATTTCCCGCCGAATTCGCCGCCCGGCCCCTGACCGCGGTGTCGACGCTTCCGTAGAAGGCGCCGCCTGCGACGATCCCGTCGACATACCAGCCCTGCGCCGACTGCCAGGTCAGCGCGCCGGCGACGGTATAGGTGCTGAACCGGCCGCTGCTCGCCCCGTCGATCGCATCAGGTTGAAGCCAGAGGTCGCCATAGGTTCCGAACAGGCCGCCGCGGAGCGTCCCGTTGAGGTCGTGGCGCAAGATGGCGTCGACGCCGCCCTGGATCGCGCCGTAGTCCTGGGTCGAATTGTAGCCGTACTGGGTGAAGCTGCGATTGCTGTCGTAGCGGAAGGCGTCTCCGTAGGAGCGGACGAAGACTTCGCCGTCCTCGGGCGACCCGCGCGCCGAGTCGTCGCGAATTTCGCCCAGACGCCGGTGCAGGCTGTCAAGATCCTGAAAGTCCGTGTTGAACAGCGCACTTGGGAGCGACAGATACGAAGGAACCTGCGGAGCAAGTTCCGGCCGCGAGTCCGGCACCGGCGGCGCCGGCGGCTCGGGCGGTCCCGGGGGTTCCGGCGGCTCCGGCCCGACCGGCGAGGTGTAGACCGATTTCGAGCCGGTAGTCCCACTGGGCGCCGCCGCTGACGACGCTTTGGCTTGCCGAGGCGGCGCCGTTCGGCGAGCCGGGTCCGAAGGCGTAAAGCTGGTAACGGAACGGCGTGCCGCCGTCGACGTAGCCCCCGGGCACCGTAAAGGCGCCGGAAGAAGACGTCCCCGCCACCTGGATGATCGAGATCCCGTGGATCGCGCTCGGAAAATCTGGAGTTGTATCGGCGCCGTCGCCAAACGCCCGGACCACGACGGCGGTGTTTCCGGTCGCATTGCCCGAAACCAGCAGGCGGTCGGTCACCTGGTTCGACAGCGGGCCGCCCTCGTTAAGGAGCGTCGCGACTTCGACTGTCGCGCCGGGGCCAGCCGCGTAATTTTGTGAGACCACGAGGGTATTGCCGACGCCCGGCCCGGCGATCATGGCGGTTCCGTTGTTCTGGAAGGACCCGCCGATCGTGAAGGTCCCCGTTGGACCGCCAGCAAAAGCCTGCACAGCATTCGCGACCGCGACCGTGCCAGCGCTCGTCACGTCGCCGGCGACGCCGCCATAGCCGCCGAGCGTCGCTCCCGATGCGACAGTCACGGGACCGCCGCCCGAGAGAGCTGCGGTGGCATGGCCGGGATCGCCGATCGCCAATACGCCTGAGGTGACCACGGTCGGGCCGGAAAATGTGTTGGCGGCGTTCAGGATTGTCGTTCCGCTGCCGATCTGCGCGAGGCCTCCGGTTCCGGAAATGACGTCGGGAAATGTGACCGTATCGGCACGGTCGAATGCGAGCGTCCCGTTGTCGACCACGTTGCCCAAAATGCTCCCGGTCGTCCCGCCGGCGCCGAGGCGCAGCGTTCCTCCGCTGATCGTCGTTCCGCCCGCGTAGGTGTTCGCGGCGGTCAGCGTCACCACGCCGCCGGGCGCGGTCGAGGCGACCGTCAGGCCCCCAGGCCCGGAAATCGCCTGCGACACCGTGGTCTGGTAGCCGTTGGCGTCGAGCGTTCCGCCGCCCGATTGCAGCGTGATCGCCCGGCTTTGCGACAGGTTGAAGCTGCTCAGGAATTGCAGCGCGCCGCCATTGAATGTGAGCGGGCCGGTCGCGGCGCCGAGCGCCGAGTCTGCGCCGGCCGCAAGGACGCCGGCGTTAAAATATGTGCCGCCGGAATAGGTGTTTGCGCCGGTCAGGGTGAGGACGCCTGATCCCATCTGGGTGAGCGAACCCGTTCCGCTGACGACCCCACCGAAGGATATCAAATCGGAGCGGTCGAAAACCAGAGCGCCGTTGTCGAGGACATTGCCGAGAATCGAGCCGGTCGTCCCGCCGGCGCCGAGCTGCAACGTCCCGCCGCTGATCGTCGTGCCCCCCGAGTACGTGTTGGCGGCAGTCAGCGTCACCACGCCGCCGGGCGCGCTCGAGGCGACCGTCAGGCCACCAGGCCCGGAAATCGCTTGCGACACCGTGGTCTGGTAGCCGTTGGCGTCGAGCGTTCCGCCGCCCGATTGCAGCGTGATCGCCCGGCTTTGCGACAGGTTGAAGCTGCTCGAGGAATTGCAGCGCGCCGCCATTGAAGGTGAGCGGGCCGGTCGCGGCGCCGAGCGCCGAGTCGGCGCCGACGGCGACCGCGCCCTGATCGAAGACCGTGCCGCCCGAATAGGTGTTGGCGCCCGACAGGGTCACCGTTCCCACGCCGATCTTGGTGACGATTCCCGATCCCTGGATCGTTCCCGCATACGTCCCGTCGTTCGGCTGGACCCCGTCGGGCGACACCTGGTTGATCAGAAGATCGCCGTTGAGGTCGTTGATGGACGGCGGCAAGCTTTGCGCTCGAGCCTCGAGCGTGGCGCCGGGGTCGATCAAAACGCTGCCGTTGAAGTTGGCGTTGTTGCCGGTCAGCACCAATGTGCCGCCCTGGACAGTGACGGCCAGGGGCGCGCCGCTGCTTTGACCGACCGAACCGGTCAAGGTCCAGGTCCCCGAACCGGTCTTGTTGAGCGACTGGAAGTTCTGCACGACGCCCGGAAGCGAGTTCGAGTTGCCCGCGGCCGCATCGAGGTTGAGGACGTTTGTCCCCCCGCCGCCGTTGAGGTTGCCGGTGATGACGGATTGGGTCAGGAGCGTCACGACGTCGTTGCCACCCTGCAGATCAAGGTTGCCGTAAATGAAGGCGCCGGTCTCGTTGGTGATGTGGATGCCGACGTTGTTAAAGCTGCCGATCGCCTCGCCGCCGGTGACCGGATTGTTTCCGCCGCGGGCGTCGATCGTGCCGTAATTGTCGACCACGTTGATCGGGCTGGATGAACTCGTATTGACGTTCTCGAAGAATATCGCGGAGCTCGCGCCGGCCTTGATCAGGCCATAGTTGAGGATCGTATTGCCCGAGCCTATCGGGTTTATCGCCTCGGATGTCTGTTGTGTGCCGCTGGCGACCACCTGACCGTTTTGATAAATGATAATCGTCGAATTGTTGTTGAACTCGACGGTGTTGTCGCCTTTTCCGTACTGACCGCCGGTCGCGCCGCCATTGGTCGTCGTTTGCACCAGAGCGGTCGCGCTTCCCGATGGCGAACCGACCGTAATCGTCGCGTTGTTGCCCAGGCTGATTGCGTTGTCGTTGGTGACGCCGAGCGTCGCCCCGTCGTTGACGTTGACGGTCACGTTGTCGGCGCCCGGGCCCTGCCCGATCCTCCCGGACGTTGTGCCCGAGCAGGTCTCGATCGTATCGGAAGGAATCACCGGCCCGCCGAACGGGACGCACTGCGCCTCGGCAGGGTGAGCGCCCAGTATCGCCAGTCCCAGCGTAGCGGGGACCGCGGACCCGAGAAGCTTCGCGAAAGCCGAACGATTGCAGGGTGGTCGGGCGTCGAACTTCGCCGCCCCTTCGATTGCCGCCCTCATCCGCCCCTCCGCCTAAGAATTGTCGTTCACACGAATAGGGGACGAAGCCTGCGCGGGGTCAATCTTTGTTCGCTCGGCGCGGTGCGATTTCCCCGGCACTGTTGGCATTTCAACACCTCTAAAAATCTGTAATTTGTGCCCAAAGCTCGCCGCTAAAGCGGGTTGCAAGCCACTGAAAAATCGAAAGGCCGCCGCTAAGCTGGCGTAAACGAGGATTTCGGCCGCCCGCCCTTGCGCTTCCATCCCTGATGGTCCACATGGTGCGCGGGAGGTTGGCGAAGGACGTACCGCTCGCCAACCGGGTCAGGTCCGGAAGGAAGCAGCCCTAACGAGACAGGGCGGGTCTTTGTCCAACCTCCCACCTTCGCCTTGCGTTTGAGGCCGCCGATGGCGACTTAAGTTCGCGGATGCTGAGAGACCTACTATCCGAGCGGGGCCAGCGAAACGGGCGATGAGCGACCTCCTGTTTGCCGCCGAGACGCCGCCGACCGCGCCTTCGCCCTCCGTTCCCTACCGGGTGCTCGCGCGAAAGTACCGCCCGCAGCGTTTCGAGGATCTGATCGGCCAGGAGCCGATGGTCAGGACGCTCGCCAATTCCTTCGCCGCCAATCGCATCCATCAGGCCTACATCTTCACCGGCGTACGCGGCACCGGCAAGACCACGACCGCGCGCATCCTCGCCCGCGCCTTCAACTACTCCGTGCCCGGCAAGATCGATGGTCCGAGCGTCGACATGCCCGAACTCGGCGTCCACTGCCAGGCGATCATGGACTCGCGCCATGTCGACGTGATCGAGATGGACGCGGCCTCGCACACCGGCATCGACGACGTGCGCGAGATCATCGAGAACGCGCGCTATCGGCCGGTCTCCGCCCGCACCAAGGTCTACATCATCGACGAGGTGCACATGCTGTCGAAGCAGGCTTTCAACGGCCTGCTGAAGACGCTCGAGGAGCCGCCCGAGCACGTCAAGTTCCTGTTTGCCACCACCGAGATCGACAAGGTGCCGGTCACGGTCAGGTCGCGCTGTATTCGCTTCGACCTCAGGCGGATCGAGGCGGGGCTGATGGTCGAGCACCTCGCCAGGATCGCGGCCGCCGAAGGCGTCGAGGTCGAGCCGAACGCGCTGACGCTGATCGCCCGGGTCGCGGAAGGTTCGGTGCGCGATGCGCTGTCGCTGCTCGACCAGGGCATCGCCTATGGCGGCCTCACTGGCGTCACGGCGCTCGCGGTGCGCGACATGCTCGGCCTTTCCGACAGGGGCGAGATCGTCGACCTGTTCGGACGAACGATGAAGGGCGAGATTGCCGAAGCGCTCGACCTGATGCGCGCGCTCTACCGCGCCGGCGCCGACCCCGCCGACATCCTGATCGAGGTCGCCGAGTTCTGCCACTCCGTCACCCGGGTCAAGATCGCGCCCAATGCGCCCGACGACGCGGCGATCGGCGAGTCGGAACGCGAGCGCGCCCGAGTGTTAGCGGAAGGCCTTACCATCGGCGCGCTGACCCGCGCTTGGACCATCCTGCTCAAAGGCGTCGAGGACGTGAAGGATTCGCCCCGTCCGCTCGCCTCGGCCGAAATGGCGCTGATCCGACTCGCCTACGCGACCGACCTCCCGACGCCCGAGGACGCGCTGCGCAAGCTCGCCGAGGTCACGGAGAGCGCGCCGCGTCAGGCCGCGCCGCTGCCGCCGGTCGGCGGGCCACGCGCAACCTCAAGCCTGGGCGCCGCGATCCAGGAGCGCGCGCCCGCGCCCTCCGCGGCTGCGCCCGCGATCGCTCACGCCTCGACCACGAGGCTCGCGCGCTTCGAAGACGTCGTGACGCTTGCACGCGCCAAGCGGGACATTCAGCTCGTCCAGGCGCTCGAGCACGACGTCCGTCTCGACCGGTTCGAGCCCGGCCATATCGCCTTGTCGCTGGTCGAGGGCGCCTCGGCCGCGCTGGCGCAGACGCTGGCCAGGCGCCTGCAGGAGTGGACCGGCGAGCGCTGGATGGTGGCGCTGGTGCAGGGCGCGAGCGCGCCGACGCTGCGCGAACAGGCGGACAAGCGCGAGGCGGAGAAGACCAACGGCGCGGCCGCGCATCCTCTGGTGCGCAAGGTGCTCGAGCGGTTCAAGGGCGCGCGCATTGTCGAGGTCCGCGCTCCCGAGGCCGCGCCGCCGCCGATTGCGCCCCAGTCCGACGAGGATGTCGCCTACGCCGACTCCGAGCCCGCAAACGACGACGATTCCTGAACTGAGGAAGGCTTAAGCCATGGATTTCATGGGGATGATGAAAAAGGCCCAGGCCATGCAGGCCAAGCTCCAGGAGGCGCAGGACGAGCTTGCCCGCGTGGAGGTGCAGGGCGCGTCCGGCGGCGGTCTTGTCGGCGTCACCATGACCGCCAAGGGCGACCTGAAGGCCGTCGCCATCGATCCCTCGCTGCTGACGCCCGCCGACAAGGAGATGGTCGAGGACCTGATCATTGCGGCCTTCGCCGACGCCAAAACCAAGGCCGAGCGGGTTGCCGCCGACAAGATGCAGGCGCTGACCGAGGGCCTGCCGCTCCCCCCCGGCATGAAGCTCCCGTTCTAGGGCTGTCGATGGCGTCGAACGTCGCCGGGCCCGAGATCGAGCGGCTGATCCAGCTCCTGGCGCGCCTGCCGGGCCTCGGTCCGCGTTCGGCCCGCCGGGCGGCCCTCCATCTTATTCGCAAGCGCGAGACCCTCTTGCAGCCGCTCGCCGAGGCGATGCGGGTGGCCGAGGAGCGGATCGTGACCTGCTCGGTCTGCGGCGCCGTCGACACCCGCGATCCCTGTACGATCTGCGCCGATCCGGGCCGCGATTCTTCAACCATCGTCGTGGTCGAATCGGTCGGCGATCTCTGGGCGCTCGAGCGGGCGGGGGCGATCCGGGCGCGCTATCATGTCCTCGGCGGCGTGCTGTCGCCGCTCGACGGCGTCGGCCCGTCGGATCTCGCCATCGCCCCGCTGGTCGCGCGCGTCGCCGCCGGCGGGATCAGCGAGATCATTCTTGCCGTCAATGCGACGGTCGACGGCCAGACGACGGCGCATTACGTCACCGATTGCCTCGCCGACTATCCGATCAAGGTGACGCGGCTCGCGCACGGCGTGCCGGTGGGCGGCGAACTCGACTATCTGGACGACGGCACGATCGCCGCGGCGATGCGCCAGAGGACGGCTTTCTAGATCCGGCCGCGGCGGCCGCCGGCCCGCGCGCGAATGTTCGGGCCCCTGAGATATCAGAGCCTTGCGACCTCCCTGGCGCGACTCTGGCGATCTTGCCACAGGTTCGGGATCGGGGCTTCGTGAAACTGGCGCCATGTCCCGTCCGCAATCGCGCCTTTTCAAACGCTTGCGGCGAGTTTTCCGAGCCGCGCGACTCCGAGGCCGCTCGCCCAACTCGAACCCTGCGCCATGAGACGCCGGCGGAGGCAGGCCAATCCGAGCGGCGTCGCTTCGACGAGGCGCAAGCCCGCGGCGCAAGGGAGGGTGAAAGGCGGCAAGCGAAGTCCTCTGTTGCATCCTGACTGACAGCATGATGATAGGCCTGGCTTCTGATTTTGGCAAGGACTTGCTCTTCTGAAAATGCAGATGACAAGACCCCGCCCCGACGCCGGTCCGCGGCCGCCCGGTCGCCGAGTTTCCAGTCCGATTGAAATCCGCGGGTTCGCGCCGGTTTAGGTCGCCTTCGCCCCGGCGCTGACACATCCGCACGGTTGAATGCGGGCCGCACATGGGTTCGTGCGGGCGAAAGGCAATTCATGATGTCGACTGCGGTTTCTCCCCGGCTCTTCGTTCCCCCGTATCCGCCCCGGTACGACAGGCCGCTCAGTGCGATCGCAACGATCCTGACGCTCAGGCGCAATCCGATCGAGATCTGGGGCAAGGCGCATTTCGAGCAGCCGATCCTGATCGGCCGGTCGATCCTCGGCCTGCGCGCCGCCGCTCACGACCCCGCCGCGGTCAAACGCGTGTTTCTCGACAACGTCGCCAACTACCGCAAGGACGATCTGCAGCTCAAGATTCTCAGTCCCGGACTTGGCAACGGCCTGGTGACGGCGGAGGGCGAATCCTGGCGCCTGCAACGGCGCTCGCTTGCGCCGCTGTTTTCGCCCCGCGCGGTCGCGGACTTCGCCCCGGCGATGCAGCGCGTCGCGGCGGCGGCGGTCGGGCGGCTACAGCGACGGCGCTCCGGCGCGGTCGCAGACATCGGCGAACTGACGTCGCGCATCGCGCTGGAAGTGCTCGAGCAGACGCTGTTTTCGCAGGGGCTCGGCCGCGAGCCGAGCGAATTCCAGCGCGCCGTGACCGAGTACTTCGACAGTTTTGGCCGCCTCGATCCGCTCGACCTGATCGGCGCGCCGGCCTTTCTGCCCCGCTTTGGCCGGCTGCGCGGCCGGCCCGCGCTGAAATTTCTCGATTCGGCCGTCGACGCCATCATCGAGCGCCGCAAGCGCCTGTTGGACAGCGGCGGCGAGGCGCCGCGCGATATCCTGACGCTGCTGCTTAACGCCAAGGACCCCGAAACCGGCCGCGGACTGCCCGACGCCGACATCCGCGCCAACATCGTCACGTTCATCTTCGCCGGACACGAGACGACCGCCAACGGCCTCACCTGGTCGCTCTACCTGCTGTCGCAGGCCCCGGACTGGCGCCAACGCGCCGAGCAGGAGGCGGAGCGGGCGTTCGATCCGGAGCGGCCGTCGTCGTTCGAGGATTGCGTGGTG
>CAVOTE010000004.1:0-179159 GCA_963699065.1 uncultured Alphaproteobacteria bacterium | reverse complement strand
CCGAAGATGTCGCCCCACTCGGCGAAGCCGCGGTTCGAGGTGAGGATCATCGCGCCCCTTTCGTACCGGGCGTTGACGAGCTGGAAGAAGAGATTGCCGCCGCCCGCCGTGACCGGGAGGTAGCCGATCTCGTCGACGATGAGCAGTGCGAAGCGGCAGTAGTAGCGGATCCTCTCGCGGAGGGCGCCGTCGCGTTCGGCCTTGGCGAGCGCGGCGACGATGTCGGCGAGCGAGCTGAAGTAGACGCTGCGGCCGGCTTTGACCGCCTCGACGCCGAGAGCCAGACTAAGGTGAGTCTTCCCGGTTCCAGGCGGCCCTATCAGATGAACCGCTTCGGCGCGCTCGATGAACTGCAGTTCGGCAAGCGCCAGGATGCGGTTCTTGTCGAGTGAGGGCTGGAAGGCGAAGTCGAACCCGGCGAGGGTCTTGATCGCCGAGAGCCTCGCCATCTGGACCGCCATCCTGACGCGCCGGTTCTCGCGCGTGGTCAGCTCTTCGGTCAGCAGGGCGTCGATGGCTTCGACGGCGCCGATCTCGCCGCGCTCGATGCCGCGCAGGGTCACGTCGAGGATTTCCAGCGCCCGCGGCATCTTCAGGGCGACGAGCGTGGTCTTGACGCGCTCGATGACGGACGGCGCGCTCATCGGACGCCTCCGAGGCCTGCGAGACGGCGGCCGACGGCGGCGTAAAAGTCGAGCGGGCGACGGACGACGCGATCGCCGGCGCGCGTCAGGACTGAGGGTTCATTAGCCTTGCCGCGTCGGGCCGAGCTGACAGGCTTGCGATGAGAAGGATCGAGCCGCTTCTCGCCGCGCCCTTCCAGAGGGGCGTGGATTGCGACGACGGCGCCGTCTTCGAAGATGCGGATCTGGTCGGCGAGAACGTGGACGTCGAAGATGCGCCGCCTGGTCGTGTCGGGCACGCTGTAGAGATTGCCGCCGACGCTGACCATGCCTTCGTGCGACGCGCGCCGCTCGAGCCGCAGCACCGCGTTGTAGGGGACGGTCGGCAAGGCCTTCAATGACGCCCTCTCCTCGGCGAAGGCCTCGTTGACGACCCTGTTGGTGGTCGCGTGCACGCGCGGGTTGGCGACGGTATCGAGCCAGCGACGGAGCTGCCCGTTCAGGTCGTCGAGGTTGCGGAAGGCGCCGCCGAGGAAGAAGTCCTCCCGGATGTAGCGGAACGGCCGCTCACACCTTGCCCTTGGTCTTGGGCCGATAGGGCCGGCAGGCGCGCGGCTGGAAGCCGTAATGGCGGGCGAGGTCGACGAGGGCGCGGTTGTAGACGACGAGCCCGTCGGCGTCTTCGCCGACGACCACGGTCTTCATGCGATCGTAGAGGATCGTGCGCGGCGCGCCGCCGATCGCGTCGAACGCGGCGATGTGGCAGCGGAGCACGCTTTGCAGATCCTGGTGGAGGACGAACCGCGCCCAGATCAGCCGGGAGCAGCCGAGCACCATCGAGAACAGCCAGACGATGCGCCTGACCCGCGGCTCGTCGGCAAACTCGACCTCGAACCGGGCGAAGTCGACTTGCGCCTGTTCGCCCGGCGGCGTCTCGAAGCGCACTTCGTATCCGGCGATCCGGGCGGGTCGGATCTCGCGGACCCGGTCGCGCACGACGCTGTAGCTGCCGGAAAAACCGCGCTCCTCGATCTCCCTGAGGAGGCGCCGGGCGGTCAGCGCGGGATAGGCCGCCAGGCGCGCGCGCAGATATGGTTCGAAACCATCGACGAGGCTCGGCGCCGGCGGGCGCTTCTTGTAGGCCGGCGGCTCCAGCCCTTTGGCGATGTAGGTCCTGACGGTCTTTCGGTCGACGCCGGCCTGCCGGGCGATGGCGCTGACGGACAGGCCTTGACGATGCAAATCCAGGATCATGACGAGTTCCCCAAGTTTGATCACCGCGTCCTCCCTCCCGCCAGCAGGAGGAGCCTCGGTGATTCGGTGCGGCCGCCGACCGTCCCGGGCATGCCCGGGACGGTCGGCAGTCACGAAAACTGGGGAAATTTCAAATGTCATGTCTGGACGGCGCCCCTCGGTCAAGAGTTTTCGGAAGAACGGAGAAGGTCGCGGGTGCGGTCATGTCTACGGCCTGTTGATGCGGTGAAGATTGCTCCGCTGGCCCTGATGTTTCGTCCGCGTGGCTCTTTGCCCCATCACAGGTACGCGCTCTGACGGCGCGGCATTTGAAACGGGCTTCCGAGCTTTATCCGTTGCTTCTCATCACTTCGTCGGCACCCTCGATTTTGGTCGCTTGCGGCGTATTGGTGAGCTCCGTGATCAGGCCGCTACCGGCCGATCGTCGTATTGCCCGCCCTTGGTGATGAGCGCGTAGACGATGCGCGCCAGCTTGTTTGCGAGCGCGACCGCGGTTAGCTTAAACTTGTACTTGACCGTCTTGCGCTCGAGCATCCCGCTCGCCCATCGCCGCAACGCGTCGTTGTGTCCTTTGCGATGAGATAGCGCCGCGCATGCGCCGACCACCAGAAGCTTGCGCAAGTAGCGGTCGCCCATCTTGGTGATGCGTCCGAGCCGCTCCTTACCGCCGGTCGAACTCTGGCGCGGTGTTAGGCCGAGAAAGGCTGCGAACTCGCGCCCGCTGGCGAAGGCGCGCATGTCTTGAACCGTGGCAACGATCGCCGAGGCGGTGACCGGCCCAACGCCGGGAATGGTCATCAACCGGCTCGCCGTCTCGTCGGCCTTGACCAATTCCGCAAGCTCCCTGTCGATCGCCGCAATCGCCTCGTCAAGCGCGTCGATCTGCCCGATGAGCGGCCGCAGCGAGACCCGCATGCACTCGGGAACCACAATCTCGCCTTGGTCGTCTACGCCCTCGGCAGCCAAGCGCTTGAGAGCGTAGGCGTGCTGCGCGCCCTGCGCCGCCACAACGCCGATCTCCGCCATGTGGCCGCGCAATGCGTTGAGGAGCGATGTGCGATGACCGGCCAAGAGCTCGCGCGTTCGGTGGCGCATGAGCTCGGCCTGGTTCTCGATCGACCGCACAGGCACGAACCGTTGACCAGGCCGCCCCGCCGCCTCACAGATTGCCGCCGCGTCGGCGGCGTCGTTCTTGTTCCTGCGCACATAGGGCTTCACGTGCGCGGCTGGGATCAGCCTCACCTCCAGACCGAGCGCGAGCATTTTCCTCCCCCAGTGATGAGCCGAGGCGCAGGCCTCCATCACCACCATGCACTGAGGCAACTGGGCGAAAAAGGCGACGAGCCGCCCGCGTGCGATCTTGCGCGCCACCACCACCTCTCCGTTCGCGTCGACGGCGTGGACTTGAAACGCGGTCTTCGCCAGATCGAGCCCGACGCGGATGACAGAGCCGAATTTCGGGATAGACTTCTCCATGGACGGCTTCCCTTCAGATGGGTTGGTGACGACGACCATCTTGGCACGCTGATGCCGCTCGGGGCGCCGTCCACCTCATCACAAGTGGGGAGAATACGGGCGCCACTCACAGCATTGCAGGATGCCGCGATAGTCGCCCAAGTGGCGCGCCGCGCAGTCGGCCGCCCGGCTGTCTTCGAACCGGTAGGCGACCATCGGCGGTCCGGCGCCGCCGAACGGCCGATCGTCCCGCGCATAGGCCCACAACCACGCCGTTCTGGTCTTTCCGGCGCCGGGGTCCGGGTCGGCAGCGTCGTTTCGTCGGCGAAGATGCGTTCGCCTTCGCGGATGCGCGCGAGCACGTGGGCGGCGAGCGGCTCGAAGTGGAACCCGACCGCACCCATCCATTGCGCCATCAGCGAGCGCCCGAGTTCGACGCCGTCGCGGGCGTAGATCGCCTCCTGCCGGTAGAGCGGCAAGCCGTCGGCGTATTTCGACACCGCGACTTGCGCGAGCAGCGCCTCGGTCGGCAGGCCGGCCTCGACGATGTGCTCGGGAGCCGGGGCCTGCAGGATCGCTGCAGGCTCCTTGTAGGCGTATTTCGGACGGATCGTGACGATCAGCCGGAAGCGCGCCCGCACGACGTCAAGCCTGACGCTCTCGTCCTGACCGATCCGGACCCGCTCCTTGCCCTCGAACTCTCACGATTTCCTCGACCCGCTCCAGATGTGCGGGGAAACGCGGCTTGTCCTGCGAGGCGCGAGGCTTGGCGTTCGCCTTGGCGGCCAGCCGCGTCTCGACCGCCGCGAGACCCGTCTCCACCTCTTCGAAGACGAAGCTCTGCTGCTCGGCCTCGTCGGCGCCGAGCTTTTCCGAACGCTTGCCGAAGCGCCCGCGCAGAAGCGTCTTCAGGATCGACGTCAGCCGCGCGATTTCTGCTTTCGCCGCCGCAGTCGTCTGCATGAGATCCGCGACCTTCGCTTTCAAGCTCAGCGTCTCGGACTGCAAAGTCTCCGCTTCGGTTTTGTTGGCGGAAGCGTCCGCCTCGAAGCGATCGGCGCGAGCCGTTGCTGCAAGCGCCAGCGCCTTGAGCTGCTCAACGTCGTCCGGAAGCTTTCTGAATTGTTCGATCATGCTTTGGATGGTAGATGTTTTGCTGATGAAAATCTCAAATTTTCTAACACTTCAAAGCAATTGGCTCGCTTTCCCCATCAACCGGCGCTCTGCGGCGCCCCCACGTCCACCGCGCGAACGCGCTTCCAGTCCAGCCCCTCGACGAGCGCCGTGGCTTGCGCGTAGCTGAGACGGATCTCGTGACTGCCGGCCGTTGGCCAGCAGAAATGCGAACATTCAAGACGCTTCGCAAACAGGCAAAGACCCGAGCCGTCCCACCAAACGATCTTGATTCTGTCGGCTCTTTTCGCCCGGAAAACGTACACCGACCCGTCGAACGGATCGGCTCCGGCGTCCCGTACCAGGGAAACCAGCCCTTCCGCACCTCTGCGGAAATCCACCGCAGCCGCTCGCAACAGAATCCGCGCGCCCGGGGGGATCATGCCTCGCGCACCGCGCGAAGAAGACGACGTAGGTCATCCTCCGCGATGTCCGCCTTCACGCGCACGAGCGACCCGCCGATCTCGATCTCCACGAGCCCGGCCTTTCCCGCGTTCGGCTCCAGCGACCCCCGGCGCCCGACCTTCGACCCGTTTCGTCCCGCGGCAGGCCGCCATGCAAAAAGCTGCGACGGCGAAATATCCAGCGAACGTGCAACCGCCGAAATGTTCGCGCCAGGCGCGACCGACGCCGCCACCGCCCGTTCCTTGAAGTCGTCGGACCAGCGCCGGCGCTCCCCGACCGGCGCGCCCTCAAGCCGTTCAGCGACGACTTCGATGAACTGGTTCGTGTTAGGTCTGGACATAGGCGTAGACATAGATCTTTCCATCCATGTCGATCCGCTACCATCCGTGCGCCCCGCGCCACCAGAATGGCGCCGGCTATACGCTTACGGCAAATTCGCGCCCTTTGCCGGTCATAAGCCATCCCGAGATTAAGGCGCCCCCTGATCGGGCAGTCGCGCCTTCGCCATTTCATTCGCGCGCACTTCGAAGGCCCTCGTTAGACCAGAAACAACGCGATCGAAGACAGGCGCGAAAAGAAACTCGAGAGCCGGATTGGAAAACTGGTAGCGCGTGGAAAAGACGATACGCGAGCCGCCGCGCGGCAAATCCCGGAACGACCACGATGATTCGAAAAGTTTGAACGGGCCGGTAAGGTGCACGATCGAGATCGCGCCTTTCGCTCGGTCGAGTTCGATCTCTGGTAGCGAACAGGGAACGGACCGAGCCGTATCCAACCTCCATATCAGCAATGACGACTTCCGCTCCCGAAGGTTCGCTCCACCGCCTACGGATGCGCGCGGCGAGGCAAAAGGGCGCAAATTCGGGATAGCGCTCGAAATCGGCGACCAAATCGAACATGTCTACGGCCGCATGGCGCACCATCCGGGATTCATGAAATGAAGGCATCTGTGTCGTCGCAGGCGCTCGCGATCCCGGCCGTCGGTTGCATAGCAGATCACCGCCATCCCATAGGCCGCAACTCAGACGTTCCCAGCGGCGCGCTCCAGAACACAAAACCCGGCCTGCCCATCTGATACGCCGCGCCCGGAGAGATGAGCGCCCTCGTCACCGCAGCAGCGGAAGTCCCAAGCTTGACGACGTCGGCGCCCCCTTGGCCGTCAGGAGCGGCAGACCCAAACTCGAAGACGTCGGTTCCCCTTTGGCCGTTACGAGCGGCAGCCCCAAGGCTGACGATGTTGGCGCGCCTTTGGCCGTCAGGACAGGTAGTCCCAAGCTTGACGACGTCGGCTCTCCTCTAGCCGTCAAGACCGGCAAACCCAACAGCTTCGATAAGAGTGCCGGCGACTCAAATACCATACTATAGCGTAGCCAAGTCGACAGCACCGCTCCGTTCGGTAACAAAACCGACGGCAGCCCCGAAAAAGTGCCAAATGGTGCGGGGTCCGAGGACAGGACAGGCAACCGCAACGTCGACGAAAGCGGCGCAGATTCATCGTACCTTATATGTTGATTAACTGGCGCAGGAACGCCGGACTCGACGGGATGATGCCGATCGAGAAGGACGGTCGCCTTTACCCCCGAACCGAACGGTGCATAGACCGCTACGAACGCTCCGCCCGCCGCCACCTTTTTGGCGTATTCCGCGGCATGACGTTTGAGAACATAACCTCGCGCAATCCTATCGGCGATTTCGTCCACAATTGACTGTTGCGCGGGCATCTCGGCGCTCGACGGAACGGCGGGAGCCGCGACGACATAAATTTCGTCGGAGCGAAAACCGTGTTTTGCGAGATCCTGAACCGCCTCATCAGCGTCGGTCTCGTTTGCGTAGATACGCGAGATTGTTTGTGTCATGGCGCCCTTCTGGAGTTCCGCCGGTGGTCGGTGCTCTGGCGGTGCGTTTATTCGCTGGATGGCTCACGCATACACTTGCGCCCGACGTATGAGCGGCGACATCAAGACCAGCGTCGCAAGCAAAAGGACGATTTCGATCGCGTAGACAATATCATAGGCGCTTGCGGCGCCAAAGGCTGTTTCGGAAACGTAGCCAGCGACCGAATCGCGCATGACGCCGCCAAGCGCAATCGCGAGGCCCGCCGCCGAGGCCTGCACGGCGCCCCACGCGCCAAGAGCGAGGCCTGACTGGCCCTTGGGGGCAAGGTTCATGGTCGCCGTCAAGGTCCCGTGCCCGAAAAGACCCGCCCCGAAGCCGATGAGCAGCGTGCCCGAGCCAAACACCCACTGAGACATCAAGGGCCCAGACACAATCACGAGGCAGAAGGCCGGAACGCCAATCAGCGCGCCGAAACTCGCCATTCGAAACGGGTCAGCGCCTCGGCTGAGAACGCGGGAAGCGAGCCAGAACCCGAGCAAGCCGCCGACCGCGAGCGCGGCCGTCAGCTTTGTGGTGTCTCCGACCGCAAGATGCAGAACCTGCCCGCCGTAGGGTTCGAGCAGGACGTCCTCCATGCTGAACGCCATAGTCCCGAGACCGACGGCGGCAAGCCGGCGGATCACGCGTTCGCCCTGCGTGAAGCTCTCCCACGACTCGGCGAAACTCGGTTCGCGCTGCCTCACGGTCTTATTGGGCGATTGTCCTCGTGTCTCCTGCTTCCAGAGCGAAATCCCATTCAGGACGATCGTCGCCACCGCGGCGCCCTGGATGACCTGCACGAGGCGCCCTGGACTGAAGTCCGCAAGGAACGCGCCGAACCCCAGCGCGCTGGCGATCATGCCGAGCAGCATCATGACATACATCAGCCCGACCACTTTCGGCTGGCTTTCGACAGGAGCCAAATCGGTCGCGAGCGCCAGCCCGACGGTCTGGACGGTATGAAGCCCGGCGCCGACCAAAAGGAACGCCACAGCGGCGCCGAGATATCCGATCCAGATCGGGGCGTGGGCCGCTTCGCCCTGCCGTGCGAGAACCAGGAGCGCAAAAGGCATCATCGCCAAGCCGCCGAACTGGACCATGGTGCCGCGATACATGAAAGGAACGCGCTTCCACCCAAGCACCGATTTGTGCATGTCCGAACGGAATCCGATCAAAGCCCGAAACGGCGCGAAGAGCAGCGGAAGCGAAATCATCACGCCGACCAGAGAGGCCGGCACGTTCAGTTCGACGATCATCACCCTGTTCAAGGTTCCGATCAGCAGAACCAGGGCCATCCCGACCGTGACCTGAAACAGCGAGAGCCGAAGGAGTCGCGACAGCGGCAGATCAGGGGTCGCGGCGTCGGCAAACGGGAGATAGCGGGGCCCGAGGCTCAGCCATAAACTCACAAGTTTGTAAAGTAGTCGGTTCATCTTGGACTCACGCGTCGCGCAGCTGGCCGCGACAATCGTGCGACCGGTTCAGGATGTCCCCGTCTGCGCGCCCCGATCCTTGCATTCGCTTTGGGGCAAGCCAACCTGGCGCGTCGTCGCTCGCCAACGCAGTCGCGAAGTCGAGCGACGTCGGCGCGTCGTCGGCGAAGAGCGCCTTGACGGCGCTCTGGGCGTTTCGCCGGCGAACGCGGCCTTCGTTAGGCCTTCGTAACCTCGTACGTGAAGTTGGGCCCCGCCTGAGCAACCGACATGGCTGCCGAAGAGGTGTCCATGGAGACCTTATGGTGTGCACCTTCCCAGTAGCCCGGGAACCACGTCGTATGCGTGAGGATCGCGGCGTGGACAATAATAGCGGTTACTGCAGCGCCGCCAATCAGCAACGGCAGACCGACAGACGGGGGTACAACCGTCCAAATTCGACCTTGATTCATGACTTGCCTCTCTTAGTGCAGCCAGGGTGAATAGACGAAAGACAGCAAGTGCGCGAAGAGTGCGATGACGAAGAACACACGCGCGCCGTCGATGACGTGTTTGTGCAGTTCCTCGGACTCCGCAATCGTCAGACCAGTCGGCCAGACTCTGTTCGGATCGTCGACCATTTAGAGCTTCTCCTTCCATTGCTTGAACGCTTTGCGCGGGACTCGCGCACTGCGTTCACTCGACCTCGCATCGTCGATGGTTGCCCCGCCATCGCCTTCCCGAGGCCCAGTTTTCCAGAGCGCTGCGCGCCGGAGGGGACGCTGCGGCCTAAGCTGCAGCAGCTCCTAAAATCAGCCCCAGGGATTTACGGTCCCGAGGGACTCACGACCCGCATCGCACCGTGTGTCACTTTAAATTGTCACTCCGTAGTGTCAAGGTAACTTGACCGTCCTTGCGCCGTTTTGTCGCACGATTGAGCAAGTGTTCGGCTCGGCTCAGGCGACGGTCTAGAATTCACGCGTGACACACGTGGGCTTTTACTATCACACGGGGCATGGCTCCACTGAACGTTTACGCTCTCCGCGCCGACGTTGATTAAGCCGTCCAGTGTCATTACGATCTAGAACAGTTTCTGCCTTACAGTCCGTTCAGCCACTGTCGATCATAAGCCGCCTTCATAGTTCCCTCCGCTGGATCTACTCCGCCGCCTTACGCATCTCCGGGTACACACAGTCGATCGCCGGCGCCTTCCGCCGCAAGGGCAGGATGCGGGCGCTGGTGAACGGCAGATCGAGCGTCTTCCAAACGTCCACCAGCGCCTCGACGAGGTAGGACACATGGGCCTCGGTATGGCGTGGCGTCGGCGTGATCCTGAGCCGTTCGGTCCCGATGGCGACCGTCGGGAAATTGATCGGCTGGATGTAGATGTCGTGACGACGCAGCAGAAGGTCGCTTGCGGCCTTGCAGCGCTCCGCGTCGTTGACCATCACCGGCACGATGTGAGACGGGTTGTCCTTCACCGGAATGCCCGCCGCCTCGAGCGCATGCTTGGTGACAGAGGCCATGTATTGATGGCCCTCGCGCTCAGCGTTGGAGACTTTGAGGTGGCGGATGGCCGCGCAAGCGCTTGCGACCACCATCGGAGGGAGAGTCGTCGTGAAGATGAACTGCGGTGCATAGCTACGAACCGCATCGACGATGACAGCGTCGCCGGCGATGTAGCCTCCGAGCGATCCGAAGCCCTTGGCAAGGGTGCCTTCGATGATGTCAATGCGATCGGCAAGTCCGTCACGCTCTGAGATACCGCCGCCGTGCGCGCCGTACATCCCAACTGCATGCACCTCGTCGATATAGGTCATGGCGTTGTAGCGCTCCGCGATGTCAACGATCCTGGCGATCGGCGCGATGTCTCCGTCCATCGAGTAGAGACTCTCGAACACGACGAGCTTGGGACGGTCCGGATCCGCAGCCTTGAGGAGCTCCTCGAGGTGGTCGACGTCATTGTGCCGCCAGACCTGCTTCTCGCATCCGGAGCGGCGGACGCCTTCGATCATCGAATTGTGGTTGAGCGCGTCCGAGAGAATCAGGCAGCGCGGCATGAGCGAGGCGATGGTCGAGATGCCCGCGAGATTCGAAATCCATCCCGAGGTGAAGACGAGCCCCGCCTCCTTGCCATGAAGATCCGCAACCTCCGCCTCGAGTTCGACGATTCGATGGTGGGTGCCGGAGATGTTGCGCGTGCCGCCCGCGCCCGCTCCATGTCGATCCGCTGCAGAAGTCGCTGCGTTCCGCACCGCGGGATGTCCGCCCATGCCAAGATAGTCGTTAGAGCACCAGATTGTCACCTCGCGCGGCGCTTCGTCTCCGCCCGGACGCCAGAGCGCCGTCGGAAAGCGGGTTGCGTCGCGCTCAAGATCGATGAACACGCGGTAGCGCCGCTCGTCCTTCAGGCGCTGCACGGCCCTTGCGAAGTGGGCGTTGCGTTCTTTGACATGCGTATTCAGCATAACGTCCTCCGTACCATTTCTTCACGCGGCGGCGGCGCAACCATCGAGCGCGGCCTTGAGCCTCGCCTGGTCGAATCCGCGCCCTTTCGCGATCACCAAAGGTTTCCTCAGCATGCGCGGGCCGAACGCGGCCATCCGCGCCCGTCCCTCCTTCAGTTCAAAACAAACCCAATCGGCCTCTGTCTGCACAAGGCCATGCAGGCAATCGACCGCGCCGAAGTGACCTTCCGCAATCGACTCAAGCAAGCGCTTGATGGTGCGCTCGTCGCAAACGCGCGGCGGGTACGCCCGGAAAGCGCCGCCAATGCCAAACTCCTTGCCGAATTTCTTCTCCGGATCGCGCGCGCCCGCGAGTTCGCGCTCGACCCTGATTGCCGTCGCAGTCGGGCCACCGGCGCCGCTGCAGCGGAAGGCGCGCCATAGGGCGTTGCCGTTGATCGGCACAACCAGAAACCAGTGCTCGACCACCGCCAGCGCCATCAGCGAGCCAAGCATCGCGAATTCGGCGAGGTGGAACGCGCCAGCTCCGCTGCGGCATGCCTCTAGGTAGAGCAGCGCGGAGACCGCTGTTCCGGCGGTCACTGACGCCGGAAAGAGCGCGTTCATCGGTCGGCGGTCCATGTAGCTCGTAAGAAACGCGAGGTGACTGGGTAGCATCTCGGTCCCGAGATTAGGAACGCCAAGGAACAGGTTGAGCTTCGCGCTCGAGTGCATGAGCCACAGAATGGCGTAGGTCCAGAACGCGATCCTGTTCGGCTGATCGTGCGTCAGAGCAAAAAGCGCGATAGCGCCGAGGATCGCGGCGAGCTCGTGATAGATGCTCGCGCCGACGGCCTGGATGAAGCGCGACCCCGGCGCAGAGCCCGGAGCGCAGACGTTCTTATTCGGGCCGGTGACAAGGCCGGTGTAGAACGCGAGGAGTTGCCAGCCCCACACCACGATGCCGCAGACGAAGGCGACATAAGCGGACTGCGCCGTTGCTTCGCTTGCCGTGGCTGCGACGAGCCAAAGCGCTGAGCCGGCCAGCGCGCTTGCGCCGACCATGCTGCCAACGAATGTGCGCCGGTCCTGACTATCCAAGAGCAGGATTAGCCCGGTCGAGCTCCACCAGAGCACTACGGTCGCCAGGAACGGGGCTGCATAGGGGCACATCGCGGACGCGCTCACCAAGCGGGCGCGAGCCGGATGCTCGCAGGCAGCGCGTTCGACCGGCTCGGGATGAGGTAAAGACGCGTGAAGGTCAGAGCAGCGGCTCCGGACAGCGCAGCGTGCTTAAACCTTCCGATGAGTCCCCCTGCGCCTTGGCCTCTTCCATAGAACTCGCGATGGCGTAGAGCCTTTCGAGCCCCTGTCGGAAGCGCGGGTTGTCGATGTCGAGGGTGATCGGGAAGGTCTGGCGAGAAATCTCCGACGTCAGGCGGAACACGGCGAAGTCATAGTCGGTCGGATGCATTCCGACCGCCTGATGGAAGGCGGGCCTGCAGTGGTCGCGCACATACATCGTCGCGAACACGGCAAGCAGGAAGAACTTGATCCAGTAGACATTGAAGCCGGAAATCAGCTTGGGGTTAGCGCGCATCAAGAGCGCGAAGGCCTCGCCGTGCCGGAACTCGTCGTTGCACCATTGCTCGAACCATTTGAAGATCGGATGGAAGCGACGGTCCGGATTGCGCTCGAGTTGGCGGAAGATCGTGATGTAGCGCGCGTAGCCGATCTTCTCGGAAAGGTAGGTCGCGTAGAAGATGAACTTCGGCCGGAAGTAGGTGTACTTCTTGGCCTTAGTCAGAAACCCGAGATCGACCCCGATCCCGAAGTCCTTGAGCGTGTCGTTAATAAACGCAGCGTGGCGCGCCTCGTCCCGGCTCATGAAGGTGAACAGATCCTTCATGTCTTTGTTTTTGGCGCGCTTCTTCATCTCCGCATAGAGCACGCAGCCCGAGAATTCCGCGGTGATCGAGCTGATCAGGAAGTCGCGGAACTCCTTCGCGAGCTCGGGCGGGAGGCTCGAGAAATCATGGTCAAACTCTCCCGTGCGATGGAAATGGCGCTTGTTCGGATCGGACCGCATTTCCGCGATCAGCTGATCCCACTCCGCCCGGACGGGCTCGATGTCGGTCTTGTCGAGTTCGTCGAAGTCGGTCGTATAGAAGTGCGGGCTCAAAAGCGTGCTCTTCTGCGCGACCTGCGTGGCGTTGAACGCATCGGGACGGGGGGACGCGTTCATAATCTCCTCCTGTCGGTGAAGCTGACGTCGTAAAGTTCGACGAGCTCGAAATTGCCCGCGATTCGTGTCCACACCCGCTCCGGCAGGCCGGCGCGGGTGATCGTGGCCATGCGCCTGACGGCGATGCGCTCGCCGAACGGCGCATCGGTCGGCGGGTCCTGGACCAGCACCTCGTCGCCGGGCCGGATGTCGTAGTCGCTGTCGATGACCACGTGGGCTTCGAGCTTCTCGGCCGAGCGCTCGATCTCGACGATGCACGGAGCCTCGAAAGTCTGTCTTCGCAAAGAGGCAATAAGGCTCATCGGAGCCCTCCGGACGCCTGAAGCAGCAGCGCAAAGGCACCCGCATTGGTGTCGACCGAAGGAACTCGAGTTCCAAGCGCCGGTCAATCGCCGGATCGTCGAGTGTCAGCCTGCCGTCCTTCCAGTATGTGAGGACGAACGGCGTCTCGTCGCCAAGTCCGGAGCGCCGGCGGTCGCGCACGAGCCCGCGCAACGTCTGCCGCATGAACCCGTTGGTTTCGGGAGCGACGCGATAGATCAGTGCACCGTCATTTCCGCGGCGCACCAGAACCGAGCCGTCCTCTTGATCCTCAAACCGAAGGGAGACGCTTTGGACCGCCTCGGCCACGGGCGGCGCAGCGCGTCCAAATCCGGTGAGCCTCGCCGTTCCGGCGCCGATGATCACCACCGCTATCAGAACGGCGGCGAAGATCAGCACCTCCCTCGGCATTCCTTTCGTCTCTCGTTTGAGGGCGAGATCGGTCATCGTCGGTTCCTAGGCCGCAGCCCGTTCGCCAAGCGTCAGCACCTCGGCGCGTGGCTCGGACTTTGTCTCGCGAACTCCTGCAGCCGCGGCCGGTCTGGCCAGACGCCTCGCTTAAGGCCGCCCCGAACGTCGCGGCGACAATGGCGGCGTGGGCGACGCAACGCAGGCAAGGCTGCGGTTTGAGGAGATGGAACGGACGGGCGCTCGGCCACAGAAACCAGTACCCAATCCGCCGCCCCTTCACGAGAGCCGACCGGAATGTCGCCCGTCCCGTCGCCATAGACCCGCGCCGACGCCGCGCCGATATCCTTGAACGGGACATTGATGAAGATCGGCAGCGCGATGCCGACCTTGAGGACCAAGCGCTTCGAGGTCACGACGTAGAGCGTCGTACGCGCGGACAGGAAGGCGAGCCCCGCCACGATCGCGAGTGCCGCGGCCCCGAGACCCGAGCGTCTTAACGCCGGCGAGCGCCGCCGCAATCCATCCCAACTCCGCCGCCGACCAGACGCTCCAGACGGTCAGCGCGACGAAATAGGCGGCGATGAAGTCGGCCCTGTAGGCGCGTCGCGCCAAGCTCAACCACTGCGGCCGGCCATGCCAGAGGATCTGTTCTCCATCCGGGACGTCGGCGGGCAGAAGCTTTTCGAGGTTGACCGCTTTCATAGCAGCGGCTCCAAGCGCGCCGGCGTCGCGTAGAGCGTGCCCGCTCCGTAGTACGCCGAGATCTTGTCTTCCTCGAGCAGCGTGACCCTGTCGGGTTCCCTGGTCGCGGGCACATCGGCGAACTGGGCAGCGCTGAGAGCGCTCACGGTCACACGCCGCTGCTTGGCGTCGATGTTCGCGAAGTGGACCGGAAGCAGGACGCGCTTGCCACCGTCGCAGGTCCATCTCGTAGTAGCGGAGGATCGATTCGGCCCGGTCGACCCAGAGGTCGCGGATGACGCCCCCTGGACCCGGTCCGCGCCGAAGACCGCGTAGCCGATCGGATTCGCGCCTTCCGCCGGCACCGCGAAATTCGTCGCGACCCGCAGAGGCGCGAGGAGGTCGTGACCCTCGGCGGTCTTGTAGGGCGCATCCGACCGGTCGGCGTAGCTGCCGGGCCCGACGTTCGCGAGCAATGGATCGCCGGTCGGCGTCAGCGGCGCGCCCGGCCAAGGCTCGGTCTTCGTCGCGTTGATCGGCCGGACATCGGCCTTGAAGTTCGGGGCCTTGACCCTCTGCCCGTCCCAGCGCCAGAATGTCTTCGGCGACGGAATCCAGATGACGTCGCGGGCCCTGAAGCCCGCGCTGGCCGTCGACTCTCGAGCGGGTAGCCCTCGCGCCGGTCCTCCCGCCGCAGGTAGAAGATCAGTCCCGCGAAGAAAAACCAGAACGCGTAGAGAACAATCTGCGCGACGTCCAAATTGCCGATAGCGCCTCTCATGACCCTACTCCTCCAGACTGAAGCCCGGCGGCGACCGCAGACGCGAGATGAGTTTGTTGCGCGCTGCGGAAGTCGTTTCGTGGGCGGACAAGCGGCCCGATGGCGACGAGGGTCGCCAGCAGGAGAATGATTTCGACGGCGTAGACGAGCGTGTAGCCGGTGACCGGGCTCGCGACGGCGTCGCCGAAGGCGCCGGAGAGCGCGAGCGAGGAGCCGAGATCGTTGACGACGCCGCTGAACGCGACCGCGAGTCCGGCCGCAGTCGCTTGCGACGCGCTCCAGGCGCCGAGCGCTAGGCCACGATCCTCTGGCTTCGCCAACGCCATCGAGGCCGTCAACGTACCGTGCGCGAACAAGCCGCCGCCAAATCCGATCATTGCGACGCCAAGGCCGAACAGCGGCCCGATCTCGAGGGGCGCCGACAGGATTACGCAGGCGAACGCGACGACGCCGGCGAGCGCGCCGAACCCCGCGACGCGATGAGGATCGGCGCCGTTCGCCAGGCGCCGCGCGGCGAGCACGAGGCCCGCGCCGCCGCCAAGCGCCAGCATCGCCGTCAGCGCCGTGGTCACGCCGACCGGAAGATGAAGGATCTTGCCGCCATAGGGCTCGAGCAGGATGTCCTGCATGCTGAAGCCGGCGGTGCCGAGTGCGGTCGCGACGAGTCGCCGGCGGGTACGACCGACGCTGGCGAAATCAGCTCCACGCGTCGCGGAAACGGATCGGTCGCGCCGTCGCCACGGTCAGCTTCAAATTCCGCGGCTCCTGCTTCCAGAGCGCGACGCAGTTCAGCACCATTGTCGTCAGCGCCGCGCCCTGCACCACCTGGATCAGTCGGACTTCGCTGAAGTGGCGGAGAGCCAAGCCGAACGCCACCGCGCTGACCGCCATGCCGATGAGGAGCATCGCGCAGAGGAGCGCGACCACGCGTGGCCGGGCGCGTTCTGGCGCAAGGTCCGTCGCGAGAGCGAGCCCGATCGTCTGAACCGTATGCAGCCCGGCGCCGACCAGCAGGAACGCCAGGGCCGCCGCGGCCTGCCCCAGCCATCTCGGTCCAGTCGTGTCGCCCGACAGAAGGATCAGCGCGAACGGCATGATGGCGAAACCACCGAACTGCAGCATCGTGCCGAACCAGATGTAGGGGATCCTTCTCCAGCCGAGCACCGACTTGTGATGGTCGGAGCGGAAGCCGATCAGCGCGCGCATCGGAGCGAACAGGAGCGGGAGCGCCAGCATGCAGGCTACGATCCACGACGGAACCGCGAGTTCGACGATCATCACCCGGTTCAGCGTGCCGATCAGCAGAACCACCGCCATGCCGACCGTCACCTGGAACAGCGACAGCCGGAGGAGACGCCCCATCGGCAATTCCGGCGTCGCCGCATCCGCGAACGGCAGGAAGCGCGGCCCGAAGCTCAGGATCCCTTGGACGATGCAGTGCGGCTGGCCCTTTCATGACTTCGCCACCTCCAAAGCCTCGGAGATGTAGAAACCGCGCACGATCCGCGCGCTGCGGGCGATGCGCCAGCGCTCGCCGGCCATGGCGCGGATGAGACGATCCTCAAGATCGCGTCGCGCGATCGGCGCGATCGATGGGGCGCGGTCGCCGCGCGGCAGAAGCCGCCCGATCACGTGCATGAGGGTGAGAAGCGCTGGTGCGCGGCGCGACGGTGAAGACGACGGCTTCCTCCGCACGCTCCGCCAAGCCGGACACCATGCGAGCGATGTCTGCGCCCTCGTAGTGGATCAGGCTGTCCATCGCGACGACATAGTCGAAGCGCCCGTGCGCAGGGTCGAGCATGTCGCCGACCGCAAAAGTCGCCCGGCCTGGATCGAGATCGCTCGGCGCGCGTTCGTTCGCCAGCCCTACGAGGGTCGGCGACACGTCGACGCCGAGCACATCGGCGCCGCGTCGGGCGAGCGCGATCGAGAGCGCCCCAGTTCCGCAACCGGCGTCGAGAACCCTCGCGCCCCGCAGGTCATCGGGAAGCCAGGAGGCGATCGTTGCCCGCATCGCATCGCGCCCGGCGCGCACCGTTGCGCGGATCCGGCTCACGGGCGCGTCTGACGTCAGGCGCTTCCAGGCGTCGACCGCGGTGCGGTCGAAATAGCGCTCAAGTTCAGCGCGCCTGGCGATGTAGGTGCCGCTCGTCATCAGTCGAATCCCAGGAATTCGAAGAGGTCGCGATCTTTCATCGGCTTCGCGGGGAGAGCCTCTACGCCGGCCCAGAGCAGATCGGCGAGACGGAGATATTCGTTCTGCACTGCCTCGAGTTCCGGCGACGGCTCCATTTCGAACAGAGTCGACTTCTTGAGCCTGCTGCGCCGGACGACGTCGAGATCGCGGAAGTGCGCAAGCCGTTCGAGCCCGACCGCCGCATTGTAGCGGTCGATCTCGTCGACGCCGACGCTCCGGTTAGCGATCACGCCGCCGAGGCGCACGTCGTAGTTCTTGCCCTTGGCGTGGATCGCCGCAACGATCCGGTTCATGGCGAAGATCGAGTTGAAATCGTTCGCCGTGACGATGAGCGCGCGCTCGGCGTGCTGCAGCGGAGACGCGAAGCCGCCGCAGACGACATCGCCGAGCACGTCGAAGATCACGACGTCGGTGTCCTCGAGTAGCCGGTGCTCCTTGAGCAGTTTGACGGTCTGGCCGACCACATAGCCGCCGCAGCCGGTGCCTGCTGGCGGCCCGCCCGCTTCCACGCACATCACGCCGGCGTATCCTGTCGCAACGAAGTCCTCGACGCGGAGTTCCTCGCTGTGAAAATTGACCGACTCCAGAACGTCGATGACGGTCGGGACGAGACGCTTGGTCAGGGTGAAGGTGGAATCGTGTTTCGGATCGCAGCCGATCTGCAGCACACGCTTTCCGAGCTTGGCGAAGGCGACCGACAGGTTGGACGAGGTCGTGCTTTTGCCGATGCCGCCCTTGCCGTAGATCGCGAACACTTTCGCGGTGCCGATCGTATCGGTCGGGTCGAGTTCAACCTGACAGGAGCCTGAGGGCCGCTGTGCTCTGATCGCGAGATTCATGCCGCCATCCCCGGGCTCACGCCCTCAAGCCGATCTTCGAATTCGTCACCCGCCTCCATAAGATCCGCGAGAGTCTCGGGGTCGGGCGTCCAGTAGCCTCGCTCGTGAGCTTCCATCATTCGGTTCGCGAGCTTCGACGAGGCCTCGGGGTTGAGTTCGCTGAGGCGCCGTCGCATCTCGGGGTCGAGCACGAAGGTTTGGGTGATCTTTTCGTAGACCCAAGGGTCGACCTGTCCGGTGGTCGCGGACCATCCGACCGTGTTCGTGACATGCGCCTCGATCTGGCGCACGCCCTCGTAGCCGTGCTTGAGCATGCCCTCGTACCACTTGGGGTTCAGGACCCGCGTACGCGTTTCGAGGGCGACCTGCTCGCCAAGCGAGCGCACCTTGCCGTCACCGCGCGTCTGGTCGGAAATGTAGATCGGCGCGACGCGCCCGCCGCGCGCCCGCGCCGTAGCCCGGCCCATGCCGCCGAGGCTGTCGAAATAATGGTCGATCGACGTCACGCCAAGTTCGACGCTGTCGAGATTCTGGTACGCGAAATCGACATTCCCGAGCACGCTCTGCAAAAGCTCCGGCTGCGGAGCCGACTGCCCCTTGCGTCCGTAGGCGAAGCACTTCCGTCGCGCGAAGGTATTCGAGATCTCGTCTTCGTCGGTCCATGCGCCCGGCGTCGATCAGCATCCCGACGTTCGCCCCGTAGGCGCCTTCGGCGTTACTGAACACTCTGAGCGCCGCCGTCTCGAGATCGCAGCCAGTCTCGGTGCTGCGCTTTAGCGCATGCTTGCGGAGGAAATTCATCTCGTCCGGTTCGTCCGCGCTCGCGGCGAGATAACAAGCCTCCGCCAGAAGGCGGACCTGAAGCGGCAGAAGGTCGCGGAAGATGCCGGATACGGTCACCACGATGTCGACCCGCGGGCGGCCGAGCGTCTCGAGAGGGATGATGTTCGCGCCTGCGAGGCGGCCGTAGGCATCGAAGCGCGGACGCGCGCCAATCAGCGCCAGCGCCTGACCGATCGGACCGCCCTCGCTCTTGAGATTATCCGTGCCCCAGAGAACGATCGCCACACATTCGGGAAACGGATGGCCGTCCGAAGCGTAGCGGGCAAGGACCATTTCGGCCTGGCGGGCGCCGTCGGCGAGCGCGAACGCACTCGGAATACGATAAGGGTCGAATCCATGCAGGTTTCGGCCGGTCGGCAGGATCGCCGGGTTGCGAAGCAAGTCGCCCCCGGCGACCGGGGCCACGAACCGACCGTCGAGCGCGCGCATTAGTGCGGACGTCTCGTGATCTTCGGCAAGCAAACGATCCAGGCGCGCAAGCTCAATGAAGGCCTTGTGGGTCTCCTGGCTGTCGGGCGCGCCGAACGCCGCCATCGCCGCATCAAGGGATGCGCCATTCGTAAGCGCCTTGAGTCCGGCGAGATTCCCTGTAAGGCCCATTGAGCCCTCGGCGAGCGCGGCCAGCGTCTCGGCGCGCTCGTCGGCGGTCGGCGGCTGGCCGACGACATGAAGGCCATGCGGGATCAGCGCATATTCAAGCTCTAGGATCGCGGAGCCGAGCTTGGTGACTTCGTCCACGGCGCGTGAGCCCCAGGCCGGTTCGGAGAGGGCGAGGTCGACGGCCGCCGCCTGAGCCTGGATCAACTCAGCCAACCGCGTCCGCTCTTCGCTCGTCTCGAGATCCGTCGCGCGGTATCGCTCGACCGACGCCTTGAGGTCCGTGAGGCCGCGGTAGAGCCCGGCTTGTGCGAGCGACGGGGTGAGGTAGCTGACGAGCGTCGCCGCCGAGCGACGTTTGGCGAGCGCTCCTTCGGACGGATTGTTGGCGGCGTAGAGGTAGACGTTCGGCAGCGGCCCGATCAGCCGCTCCGGCCAGCACGACGCGGACATGCCGACCTGTTTGCCCGGCATGAACTCGAGCGAGCCGTGCATGCCGAAATGCAGCACCACATCCGCCTCGAAGTCTTCCCGCAGATAGCGATAGAAGGCCGAAAAGGCGTGCGTCGGAGCGAAGCCGCGCTCGAACAGGAGCCGCATCGGGTCGCCCTCGTAGCCCATCGCGGGCTGCACACCCACGAGAACCTGACCGAACCGGGCGCCGAGCACGAAAATCGAGGTGCCGTCGGTCTGGTGACGGCCGGGAGCTGGCCCCCACTGCGCCTCGATCTCGGCTAGGTGCTCTTCGCGCCGGATGTGATCGTCAAGGGGAATGCGCGCAACCACGTTGGCGGCGGTTCCGAGGCGCTTCGCGTTGCCCTGCAGGATGCTCTCGCGCAGCGAGTCGACGGAGTCGGGTGCCTCGATTGTGTAGCCAGAGGCCTTCATCGCCTTCAGCGTATTGAACAGCGATTCGTAGACGCCGAGGAATGCCGCCGTCCCGGTTGCACCACCGTTCGGCGGGAAGTTAAACAGGACAATCGCGACTTTGCGCTTAGCGCGCTCCAGGCGGCGCAAGCGGACGAGCCGCTCGACCCGTTCGGCGAGGCGCTTTACCCGTTCCGGGTGTGGGCGAAGGTCGCGCTCGGCGCCCTGAGCAGACTCCCGGCGCCCGCCGAATACCGTCGGCGCAGAAGCGCCGTCGAGCTCGGGGATCGCGACCATCATCGTCGCTTCGACTGGCGACAGGCCGCGATCGGAGGCTTCCCATTGCTCGACCGTCTGAAACTCTAGCGCGTGCGCGGCGATGTACGGGACGTCGAGGTCGCCCAGAAGTTCGGCTGCGCCGGCGGCGTCGTTATAGGCCGGACCGCCGACCAGGGAGAAACCCGTCAAAGATACAAAGGCGTCGATCGTCGGGGCGCCATTGCGCTTGAAAAAGGCGTCGACTGCGGGGCGCGCGTCGAGGCCGCTCGCGAAGGCTGGAATAACCCTCAGGCCGCGGGTCTCCAACGCCGCGATCACGGCGTCGTAGTGGGCCGTGTTGTTGGCGAGCAAATACGAACGCATGAGCAACAGCCCGACCGTGCCCACGGCTTCCTTGACCGTGGGCCGCGGCAGCGCGTCGACGTTCGCGCCAAAGCGATGAGCGGCGCGCGGGTGATAGACGCCGACCTCGGGATACTCGACGGGCAGGGGCGCCTTGAGCGCGCCGCGCAGTCCCGCGTGCTCCCCGCTCGCGTAGCGATTGAACAGGAACCGCACGAGGCTCACCACATTCTCGTCGGAGCCCGCAAGCCAATACTGCAGCGTGAGGAAATAGGCGCGCACATCCTGCGCGGCGCCCGGAATGAAGCGCAGGATCTTCGGGATCCGGCGTAGCATTGCCAGCTGCTTCTCCCCGCCGGTGTCGGACGGCTTCGAGCTGCCGCGCAACCGCTTGAGGAAATCGAGCGCGCCGCGCTTCGTTCCGTCCATGTTAAACCGGCCGACGCGCGTAAGCTTGACGATTTCGGGGGCCGACATGCAGCCGAGCACGGCGGCGCAGGAGTCGCGCCGCGCGCGGATCGCCGGGAGGACGGCCTCTGCGTGCTCCTCCATGAACAGCATCGTCGCAACGATGATGTCCGCTTTGGCGATCGAATTCGAGGCAGCTCTTCAAGGACGCCGGATTGTTCCAATCCGCGGCGGCGTGGAAGGCGAGGTCGAGCCCAGGAATATCCCGAGCCAGGGTTCGGCGCGCGCGATCGACCGCCCCCGCGAGATGGTTGTCGAGGGTGACGATGACGAAGCGCGGACCCGCGCGCTCAGCGGCCGAAGTGAGCTTTGGCTTCATAAAGGGTGCTTATGGTGATAGTCGCCAGACCACGCTCGCGCGCGAATGTTTCGGTGTTGCCTCTTGCGCGTCCGCGCACGAAGAACGGTATTTTCTTGAGCTCGCGCTCCGCCTCGGCCGTCCAGCTTGTCGGACCGGACGCGTCGACGAGACTGAGGTGCTTTTCCGCCTGACGCTCCGGCGCAACTTCACTCTTGCGGCCGAGATGCGAGGGCGGAGCGCCGTCATGAAATTCGGGATCGTCGCGAAACATCGTTAGAAGATGCTCTTCGAGACCCATCATCAAGGGGTGGACCCAGGAGTCGAACAGGACGTTCGCGCCCTCGAAGCCCATCTGCGGCGAATACCGCGCAGGGAAATCCTGGACATGAACGGGCGCCGAGATCACGGCGCAGGGGATGCCGAGCCGTTTGGCGATGTGGCGCTCCATCTGAGTGCCGAGCACCAGCTCGGGATGGAGCGCGGCAACCTTCTCCTCGACCTCAAGATAGTCGTCGCAGATCAGGCATTCGGCGTCGAGCGCGGCGGCGGCTTCGCGGACCTCGCGCGCAAACTCGCGCGAATAGGTTCCAAGCCCGACGACCTTGAAGGCGAACTCCGCTCCCGCGGCGCGAGCTGCGGCGAGGACATGGGTCGCGTCGCCAAAGATGAAGACTCGCTTGCCGGTCAAGTAGGTCGAGTTCGACCGATCGCGACCACCAGGGAAGGCGCGAACCGCGTTCGACATCGACCAAACTCACATCCAGCCCAGCGAGCCCGGTCACTTCGGCGACGAAGGCGCGCGTCGCGCAGACGCCGATCGGAACGATCCGCGTATAGGGCTGACCGTAAGCCCTTTCCAGCCACTGCGCCGTCGGCAGCGCGACTTCGGGGTAGAGGACGACGTTGAAATCGGCGTCTCCGAGCCGCTTGAGGTCGTCGGCCGACGCGCCGAGCGGCGCCATCACCGCGACGTCTACGCCGATCGCCTCGAGGAGTCGCTTGATCTCGACCACATCGTCGCGGTGTCGGAAGCCGAGCGCTGTCGGCCCAAGGAGATTGCAAACCGGCCGCGCGCGCTTTTCGCGTTCTCGCCTCGGCGCGGCAAGCCCGCGGGCGAGGCGATAGAAGGTTTCCGCAGCGCCCCAGTTCTCCTTCTTGCGGTACGCGGAAAGTTCGAGTGGGATGACGGGGATGGGCAGGCCGAGGGCGCGGGCGAGACCGGCCGGATCATCCTGCAACAGTTCCGCGGTGCAGGAAGCTGCAACTACGATCGCCTGCGGACGGAAGCGCTCATAAGCATCGCGGACCGCTGTCTGAAACAATTGCGCCGTATCGGCGCCGAGATCTCGCGCCTCGAACGTCGTATAGGTGACAGGAGGGCGCTCGCCGCGCCGCTCGATCATCGTGAACAGGAGATCTGCATAGGTGTCGCCCTGCGGGGCATGCAGAACGAGGTGGATTCCCATCATACCCGTCACGACGCGGATGGCCCCGACGTGCGGCGGACCTTCATATGTCCAAAGGGTGAGGTCCATGGCCTAGACCTCCAGCGCTTTACGCCGGCCGAGCGGCCGCGCGAAGAGTTCGGCGAGGTCGCCCGTCTGCTCGTAGCCCTGGGTCGGCGTGAACAGCAGTTCGATCGACCACTTTGTCGTCAGGCCCTCGGCTTCCAGAGGATTGGCAAGTCCGAGGCCGCAAATCGTTAGATCTGGCCGCTCGAGACGACAGCGCTCGAGTTGATGCTCGACGTCCTGACCTTCGCTAAGCCGCGTGTCTCGCGGGAGGAGCGCCAGATCGGGAGCCACCAGCTGCCGATTGAGATAAGGCGTTCCGACTTCCGTCGGGACCATTCCCATCTCCCGCGAAAGGAAGCGCGCGAGCGGAATTTCGAGCTGCGAATCGGGGAAGAAGAAGACGCGCTTACCGCCAAGCTCGGGACGAAGCCGCGCGAGCGCCTTTTCGGCTCGCGCCCGCGGCTCAGCCGTCACAGCGTCGAACTGACGCGGGGCAATGCCGAACGCATCCGCGGCGGCGCGAAGCCAAGCGGTAGCGCCCTCAGCGCCGAACGGGAACGGCGCCGCGATCCGCTGCGCACCGCGGGCCTCGAGTGACCGCGCGGTCTCGGTAAGGAACGGCTGCGCCAGCAGGACTCGGGTATTCCGTCCGACCGCCGGCAAATCGTGCGCTACGCGCATCGGGAAGAAATGCACGCGGGGGATTCCCAGCGCCGCAAACAGCCTCGCGAACTGGTCCTCCACGATGTCGGCAAGCGATCCCGCCACCAAAAGGCTCGGGCCGACGCTCTGGTCTTCCTCCGGAAGCGTGGGAACGAGCGCAGCGAGACAGGAATCTTCGCCCTGAGTGAACGTCGTCTCAATGCCGCTGCCGGAATACGCGACCACCCGGGCGCGGGGCCCATGGGTCGCCGACAGCCGGCTCGCCGCGCGAGCCAGATCGATCTTGATGACCTCAGACGGGCAAGAGCCTACGAGGAACAACAGCTTGATCTCCGGGCGGCGCTCAAGGAGCCGCGCGACCACCCGGTCGAGTTCCTCGTTCACATCCGCCATGCCAGCGAGGTCTCGCTCGGTGAGGATCGCGGTTGCGAACCGCGGTTCGGCGAAAATCATTACGCCCGCGGCGGATTGAATGAGGTGCGCGCAAGTGCGCGACCCTACGACAAGGAAAAAGGCGTCCCGGATTTTGCGATGAAGCCAGACAATGCTGGTCAGGCCGCAGAAGACTTCCCTCTGACCACGCTCACGCAGAACGGGCGCCGGATCGCGTCCGAAGGGCTCCAGCGCCGCCGCGCGCTCCGAAGGGACGCGCACGTTCATGGCGCAAGTCCCGGTTGCGCGTTCACCGCCGAGAACTCCGCAGAGGACGACCCTTGAAGCCGCGCCGCGCGGAGCTTGAGAACGAACTGCGTGGCGTTGATCACGTATGCGGCGTAGGCGGCGAGTGCGAGGCCCATCAAGCTGCGCGGGCCAAACCATCCAAAGCCCAGCGCTGCGAGATAAGCGGTGTGAAGCGCGAGGACGAGCATCGAGAACACGTCCTCCCAGAAGAAAGGGGCCGCGAATAGATACCGGCCGAAGACCACTTTCTCCCAAATGGAACCGGTAACCATGATGGTGTAAAGAACCAGCGTCTTGACCACTACGGAAACGATGGCGACCTCTTCTCCCGCACCCGTCAGTAGAAATCGAACGACAATGCCGAGGCTGACGAGGAACACGGCGAACTGAAGCGGGGCCAGGACGCCCTGCACAAGAGTCCAACCGCTTTGATCGCGCCGCGCGCGCTGCTCGGTTGAGTAGAGTGGCTTTGGCTGCGTTGCTGCCTGACGCCCAAACTGCATCGGTCCCGCGTCTCCGGTCCTCGAGGCTGGCCGCCTTAGCTGGATCGCTGAAGCCGCCGGGATCGCACTTTAGGCCCAGCGCGAGAGAAGTGTCAATCTTTGTTGACGTACTTTTGTTGTTACACTATGGTGCCTCCCTGACAGAGGCCGTTCTCCAAAGTGCGAGCGACAAGCGCTGCGGCAGAAAGTCACAGGGGGCGCATGTGCCCGATATCGAGCTTCAGCAGGAGCGGCCCCCGCCCGATGCGAGCCAGCGCCGTGATCTAGAGACGCGATCGAGTGAACGATCAAACGAACCTGACGGAGCCGCAGGCGCCCCAGGATCTGACGATAAAGCGCAAGATCTAGCTCGTAAGATTGGGGGGGAGATCACGCTTCCGCATCAAAATGTGGACAAACTTCATTCGTCTGCCGCATCGATTTTGAAAATCCGCCGCAAACAATTCTATGTCTTCCGCTCGATCGACATCGCGGAATGTACGACTCTCGCCGTATGTCCGAACTGCGATATCTGGTTATACGTCGAGAGAGCATTGGAGATCGGGGCGACGGTCGAGCAGATTCTTGAAGAGTTGCTGGCGCCGGCGGCTCGCCGCCTCGGCGACATGTGGGAGTCCGACGATTGCGATTTTCTCGGCGTCACGAGCGCAAGTCATCGGCTGCAGACCGCAGTTCGCAGGCTGTCGCAGTATGCTGGAGTTGAGCGGCAAGGGCATCCGCGGGCTCTGCTGGCTGCAGTTCCGGGCGAAACCCACGTCTTGGGACTGGCGATCGTCCGAACTTACCTTGAAAAATGCGGCTGGTGCGCAGAGCTCGCTGATGGAAGTGACGTGGCCGATGCAGTGAGGCGGCATTCTTACGAGCTCGTCGCGTTTTCGGTCACCTGCGATCGCTTTGTCTACGCCCTCGCGGAGGCGATCACCCGCGTTCGCAAGGCCTCCAGGAACCGGAATGTCTTTATTCTTGTCGGGGGTCCGCTCGTTGCGTCAAATCCGGGATTGGCTGCGAGGATCGGAGCCGACGCCGGCGCCGCGACTCCGCAGGAGGCTGTTGGTGTTACACGGAGTTTGCTAAGGCGAGGCGCGCGACCGTGAATTGGCGGGCGCCGAATCTGTGTCAAACTAGATCCTCAACTTGAGGGGCGAACTCGTGGTCGATGGTGCAGGTTCCGCGTCCCCGCCGCGTTTTGCGGCGGCCGGAGAATTCTTGCGCGGGCTCGATCCCGAAGACCTCGGCAACTTGCTCGCCTCGACCGCCGACGTCGCGTTCGTGGTGGACGCCGACGGCGTCATCCTCGACGCCGCGTTCTCAGAAGTGGATTTGGTCGGAGCGGCGGCCCCCGATTGGGTCGGGCGGAAGCTGATCGACACGGTGACGGACGAAACCAGGTCGAAGGTCGATGACCTCCTGCGCGACTCTTCTCAGCGGACGTCGTCGCGGTGGAGACAAGTCAACCACCCGGCCAGCCGTGGTGACGTTCCTGTCCGCTATCGAGCGATTCGTTTCGGCCAACACGGCCGGATCCTGATCGTTGGGCGCGACCTGCGGCCGATGGCGGCGCTCCAACAGCGCCTCGTCGAAGCGCAGCAGGAGATGGAGCGCGAATACACCCGGATTCGCAATGCGGAGAAGCGGTATCGGCTGCTATTTCAGCTCGCCTCGGAATCCGTTCTTATCCTGGATTCGAACACGGCGCGCATCCTCGAAGTCAATCCGGCGGCCGCGCAACTATTCGGCGCGGAGCCAAGGAAGCTCGTTGGCCGCAATTTCGAGGACCTATTCGCCGAATCGAGCCGTCAGGCGACGCGCTCCTTCCTCGCCGCCACGCGTATCGCCCCCCGCGTCGACAAGGTTCATGCCGAACTTGCCGCCGACAACACCGGCGTCCTGATGACCGGTTCGTTGTACCGGCAGGATGGCGCGCCCTGCCTGGTGGTCGTCGTTTCGCGAATGGGCGAGGGGTCCGCAGAGGTTTCCGTTGACGAGGCAAACATCTTGGGCTTGGTGGAAGCCATTCCCGAAGCTTTTGTCGTCGTCGCCAACGATCGCAGGATTTTGACGGCGAACGCGGCGTTCCTCGACCTCGTCCAGGCGACGACGGTGATCCAGGTTCGAGGCGAGTTGATCGAGCGGTGGATTGGCCGCCCAGGCGTCGAGGTCGATGTCCTTTTCTCAAACCTCAGGACGCACGGGAGCGTGCGCTTCTTCTCGACGGTGGCGAGGGGCGAGCTAGGAACGACCGAGGACGTGGAAATCGTGGCCGCTTCCGCCGTAGGTGGGTCCTCGCCAATCTTTGGCCTGACGATCCGCGCCACCGGCTGGCGAGGCGGCCGGGAACGACTCGGCGGCCGGGAACTACCACGGACGGTCGAGCAGTTCACCGAACTCGTCGGACGCGTCCCCATGAAGAATCTGGTGCGTGAAACGACAGACCTGATCGAGCGGCTGTGCATCGAGGCCGCCCTCGAGTTGACCCGGGAGAACAGGGCGTCAGCGGCGGAGATGCTCGGCCTCAGCCGGCAGGCTTTCTACGTGAAACTTCGGCGGTACGGGCTAGTGGACGGGAACGACGGCGACTCGGACCGGTAGCCAGACTTCGTCATTTTTTGTTGACATAAAACCGGCCCCGAGGGTGTCAAGTTTACTTGACAATCCTAGCCGGTCGCGCGTACCTTCGGTCTATGCCGAGGCCCCAGCCGATAGCCGTTCTGGAACTGCTCAAGGTCAACACTTGGTTCGCGCCGATGTGGCCCTTCGCCTGCGGCGTGGTTGCGAGCGGCCTGCCCGCCTTGAAAAGAGGCTCGGCCATGCCGGGCGGTATTGCGCCGCCCGCCTCGGGAGCTGCGCGATGAGGCCGCAAGAGTCGCTCGGCTGGGCGGGCATCGTCCGGCTCGGGCTGGTCCAGAGCGCGCTTGGCGCGATCGTCGTCCTGATGACCTCAACGATCAATCGGGTGATGGTGGTTGAGCTGGCTCTGCCGGCGCTGGTCCCCGGCCTGCTTGTCGCCTCCCATTATGCGGTCCAGATCTTTCGGCCTGCGTGGGGCTACGGTTCAGACTTGGGCGGCCGGCGCACGCCATGGATTGTCGGCGGCATGGCGACGCTCGCCCTCGGCGCGTTCGGCGCGGCGGTTGGAACCGCGCTCGCCGCGACCTCGCGGCCGCTCGGGCTGTCGATCGCTGCGCTCGCTTTCCTGCTGGTGGGCGCGGGTGCCGGATCGGCTGGCACTTCGGTGCTGGCGCTGCTCGCCTCAAGGGTCGAGCCACATCGCCGAGCTGCGGCGGCGTCCGCCGTCTGGATGATGATGATCCTCGGCTTCGCCCTCTCGGCGCCGCTGGCTGGCCATTTCCTCGACCCGTTCTCGAATGTCCGCTTGATCGAGGTGACCGCGACCGTATGCCTCGTCGCCTTCGCGATATCGGCGATCGCGGCCTGGAGCGTCGAGAGCCCCGCTTTGTCGAGGGCATGCGATCACCCCGCCGCAGGGCATCGTCCCTCGTCGTTCTGGCACGCGCTCGCCGAGGTGTGGCGGGAGCCGGCCGCCCGCGGATTCACGATCTTCATCTTTGTCTCGATGCTGGCTTATGGTGCGCAGGAGCTGCTGATCGAACCATTCGCCGGATTGGTGTTCGGGATGACTCCGGGTTCGACCACAGAGCTCGCAGGGCTCCAGCACAGCGGCGTGCTTCTCGGCATGCTGAGCGTAGCGATCGCGGCATCGACCATCGGCGGTCCGATTCTGGGCTCGCTTCGGCTTTGGACGGTCTTGGGCTGCGCAGCGTCGGCGGCCTCGCTCGGCGTGATCGCCGCGAGTGGGCTGCTTGCGCTCGGCCCGGGCGCCTTTCGCGTCGCAGTCTTCTCGCTCGGCCTCTCCAACGGCTGCTATGCGGTGGCGGCGATAGGCTCGATGATGGGGCTCGCCGGAGCGGGCGCAGCTTCGCGCGAAGGAACGCGCATGGGGCTATGGGGGGCGGCGCAAGCGATCGCTTACGGGCTCGGCGGAGTTTCTGCAACCGTTCTCGTCGACGTGGGGCGAGGTGTCGGCGCGGCTCCGCTCGACGCTTACGCGCTCGTCTTCACGGCCGAGGCGGTGCTCTTCCTGTTCGCTGCGGCGCTCGCCAGCTCCAGCGCGCCTCGTCCGGCGCGTAAGGGTTTGACGGCGTCGGCCGAGCCGGCGCTGTCGGCGCAATCTTAAGGAGCCCCGTCAAAACCATGAGCCACGATGAGATCTTCGACGTGATCGTGATCGGCGGCGGTCCCGCAGGTGCGACGGCCGCCAACGATCTCGCGGAGCGCGGTCTCAAAGTCGCGATGCTCGATAAAGCGGGTCGCATCAAGCCGTGTGGAGGCGCCATCCCGCCTCGTCTCATCCGAGACTTCGGCATCCCGCTGGACCTTCTCAAAGCGCGTGTCAGTCTGGCGACCATGGTTTCGCCTAAGGGCGTCAGCGTCGACATGCCGATCGAGGGTGGATACGTCGGCATGGTCGATCGCGCAGAATTCGACGAGTGGCTGCGCGAACGCGCTGTGCGCTCCGGCGCGCAGCGGTTCACCGGCAAATTCGACGTTCTAACCCGAGGCGACGATGGCCTGCCCTGCGTCCATTTTATCCCCAAAGCCGCATCGATCGCGGGCACTCCTCTCAAGGGACGGGTGGTCATCGGCGCCGATGGCGCAAATTCCGCGGTCGCCAAGCAGGAGATTCGCGGGTCCAACCGCGGAAAGTTTGTATTCGCCTATCACGAGATCGTCGAAGCGCCGGTCGACAAGGCGACGGGTGAAGCCGACGGACGATGCGAGATCCATTACCGCGGAAACCTGTCGCCAGACTTTTACGCCTGGATTTTCCCTCATGGACCCACGATGAGCGTCGGCGCCGGGAGCGCCCACAAAGGCTTTTCGCTTAAGGGCTCTGTGCAGGCGTTGCGCGCCGAGACAGGCCTTTCGGACGTCGGCACGCTCCGCCGCGAAGGCGCGCCCATTCCGCTCAAGCCTCTCCCGCGTTGGGACAACGGCCGCGACGTCGTGCTCGCAGGCGACGCTGCCGGCGTCGTCGCGCCGGCCTCCGGTGAAGGCATCTACTACGCGATGTTCAGCGGACGGCTTGCCGCCGACGCGGCGGAGCGCGCGATCGCGACGTGCGATGCCCGCGCTCTGAGCGTTGCCCGCAAGCGGTTCATGAAGGAACACGGACGGGTGTTCTGGGTTCTCGGGATGCTGCAATACTTCTGGTACTGCAACGACAAACGCCGCGAACGGTTTGTCAGCATGTGCCGGGACAAGGACGTGCAGCGCCTGACTTGGGAATCCTACATGAACAAGACCATGGCGCGCCGCGACCCGCTCGCACACGTCAAGGTCTTCTTCAAGGACCTGGCCCACCTCCTGAGGCTCGTACCCCCATGATCGAAGTACTCTTCGAGCGCTGGCCAGAGATAGCCGCAGCGGTAGCGTCGGTGGCGGTTGTGGCAGTTATCGGCGGCTCTGTGACCGACGTCGGCCCATGGTACAGGCGACTGAATTTCCCTCGTCTGAAGCCGCCCGATTGGCTGTTCGGGCCCGGATGGACCGTCATCTTCGTTTTCATCGCCGCGAGCGGCGTCGTCGCCTGGGATGCGGCCAGCGCCGAGCAACGGCCCTTGATCGTCGCGCTCTTCGCGATCAACGCTGTCCTGAACCTCCTTTGGAGTCCGCTTTTCTTCAAATTGCGACGTCCCGACTGGGCCCTATACGAATGGGTTCCTTTCTGGCTGTCGATCGCCGCGCTGGTCGTGGTCCTGTTTTGGGTATCGACCCCCGCCGGCTGGCTGATCCTTCCCTACCTCGCCTGGGTCAGCTACGCCGGCTGGCTAAACTGGCGTGTTGTTGCTTTGAACCCGCCATTCGCAACCCGCGAAGCAGCGCCCGGAAGGTCGGATCGCAATGGCCGCGTATCATGACAGCGGACGCTTGATCGACTGGATCGTAGCGCTGCTCGCATTCGAGGCGCTGGCGCTGAGCGCGGTGCGAGCCCTTTTTGGCCGCGGGCCCTCCGTCACCTCGACGATAGCCAACTGCGCGGCCGGCGTAGCTCTTTTCCTCGCGCTGCGAGCGGCGATGGCCAATGGCCCCTTCCCCATCATTGGCGCCTGCCTGCTGGGCGCGCTCGTGGCGCATGTCGCGGACCTCGCGACGCGCTGGCGCGGAGCCCCTTGCGCCCCCACCATCCATCCCCATTCCGCCTCGGCTTCCGCCGCGCTGGCTTCGGAGAACTCTCGTGTCTGACAGTTGCACACCGCTTCTCGATCAAATTACGACGCCGGAAGACCTGCGCCGTCTCGACAAGTCCGTTTTGCAAACCCTGTCTGATGAACTGCGTCAAGAGATGATCAGCGCTGTCTCGATTACCGGCGGCCATCTTGGCGCTGGGCTTGGCGTCGTGGAACTGACCGTCGCGCTGCATTACATCTTCGACACCCCGCGCGATCGGTTGATCTGGGACGTCGGTCATCAGGTCTATCCTCACAAGATCCTGACGGGCCGTCGATCCCGGATTCGCACGCTCCGTCAGCGCGGAGGCTTGTCAGGGTTCACAAAGCGCGACGAGAGCGAATACGACGCCTTTGGCGCCGGGCACTCGTCCACCTCCATTTCGGCGGCCCTGGGCATGGCGGTCGCCCGAGACTTCTCCGAGAAGACCCATAACGTGATCGCGGTGATCGGCGATGGGGCGATGTCCGCGGGGATGGCCTACGAGGCCATGAACAACGCCGGCGCAATGGACTCGCGTCTTATCGTCGTGCTGAACGACAACGACATGTCGATCGCGCCGCCGGTCGGCGCCCTTTCGGCCTACCTGTCCCGGCTGCTTTCGAGCAAGACCTACCGAGGCTTGCGAGAAAGCGGCAAGCAAATCGCTAAAAAGATGCCTCGGTTGATTTTCGAGCACGCGAGACGCGCGGAAGAGCTTACCCGTGGGTTCTTCACCGGCGGCACTTTGTTCGAGCAGCTCGGATTTTACTATGTGGGTCCGGTCGACGGACACAATCTTGGTCACCTGCTTCCGATCCTCGAAAACGTAAAGGGATCTGAACTCGGGCCGATCCTGGTCCATGTCGTCACGCGCAAGGGAATGGGTTATCCCCCCGCCGAAGCGGCGCCGGATAAATTGCACGGCGTGAACGCCTTTGATGTCGTGAGCGGAACCCAGTTCAGGCCCAAGACGAATGCGCCGGCTTACACCAAGGTTTTCGGCGAAAGTCTGGTCCGCGAAGCGCGAAGGGACGAGAAGATTGTTGCAGTGACCGCAGCCATGCCGGCCGGAACTGGGCTCGATATTTTTGCAAGCCAGTTTCCCAAACGCGCCTTCGACGTCGGGATCGCTGAGCAGCACGCCGTCACGTTTTCGGCAGGCCTTGCGGTGGAAGGTCTGAAACCGTTTTGCGCGATCTATTCGAGCTTTCTCCAGCGCGCTTACGATCAAATCGTCCACGACGTGGCGCTACAAAGGCTACCGGTCCGATTCGCGATCGACCGCGCTGGACTCGTCGGCGCTGATGGACCGACGCACGCGGGCGCATTCGACCTCGCCTACTTGGGTTGTGTGCCGAACATGGTTCTGATGTCGCCGTCCGACGAGGCTGAACTCGTTCACATGGTCGCGACCGCAGTCGCCTACGACGAGGGTCCGATCGCGTTTCGCTATCCGCGAGGCGAGGGGATCGGTGTGGTGATTCCGGAATTTGGACTACCACTTGAGATCGGACGGGGGCGCATCGTCCGGGAGGGTTCGCGGGTTGCGCTGCTTTCCTTAGGAACCAGGCTCTCAGAATGCCTCAAAGCAGCCGATGAACTCATGAACCGAGGGCTTTCGACGACGGTCGTCGACGCGCGTTTCGCGAAGCCCCTCGACACCGATTTGATCAATCGCTTGGCCAGAGAGCACGAGATCCTCCTCACGATCGAAGAAGGCTCCGTTGGCGGGTTTGGATCCTTGGTTTTAGCACATCTTGCCGAGGCGGGCGCGCTAGATCACGGCCTGCGCGTGCGCACACTGGCCCTGCCCGATCGGTTTCTCGAGCACGACAAGCCGGAGTCGCAATACGCCAGAGCGGGGCTGAACGCACAGGCAATCGTAGCAAAGGCGCTCGAGATGCTTCCCAGGCTGGCGGACCAACGGCGCGAGCTTGCGGTTTAGCGTGCTGCGGTGCGTCAAATTGTCTTGACGGCCGGATTCCAACGTCAAGGAACCTTTACAACGACCCCGAAGGAGCGTTCAATCATAGGAGACGAGCAGTAACAAGGCCTCGACGGTTTCACGAGGGAATGCGGATGTCGGCTGATGGAGTGGTTTTCAGGCATGTTCCGGATATTTGCCTCCCTCTCGGTCCCGCCGCACTCAGGAAGGTAACGCTTCCGACACACGACGTTGATGAAGCGAAAACGTCACTTGAGCGGATCGTCGACGTCGAGATCGGGCCGCGACTCGTTCTTTTCCACCATGAGCAGGGAGCGATATGTCCGCCCGAACGCAGGCCGACCCGCTCGGATATTGAGCGTCTCGCGATATTGGTGATCGGAACGGACGAAGCCGCGACCGTCGCTCACTTCGAAAAAGTCCGTGCTCAGCAGCACGCATATTCGACCTTGCTCGCCTATTTTGTCGCCCCGGCGGCACAGTTTCTCGGTCAGCTTTGGAAGCAGGACGTCTGCGATTTCTTCGAGGTGACGATCGGGATCGGCCGTTTGCAGGCGTTCATGGACAGCTTGGCTACGCCGGAGCCTGTGTCGGCCGCGGACATCATGCGCAGGGCGTTATTGATCGCCCTGCCCGGCGAGACGCACCTCCTCGGGGTTCGAATGGTCGCGAAGTTTCTCGAATCGACCGGTTGGGACGTGTCGATCGAAGAAAACCTGGCCGCCGAGGACAACGCGCAAACAGTCGCGTCGGAGTGGATCGGCGTGGTCGGCGTATCCATGAGCGTCGCCTCACGCGTCGAGCTTGCAGCGAGAACAATCGCGGTCGTCCGCCAGGCATCTCTGAATCCGCACATCGCGGTCATGGCCGGCGGTAAGGCGCTGGTAGAAAACCCTCAGCTTGCCTTCCAGATTGGGGCCGACGCGGTAGGTTATGATGCGCCGACTGCCGTCGTCCTCGCATCACACCTTCTCATGCGACAAGCTGCTATGAGGTGACGGTAGGGTTCAAGGAGCGGGTTCGATCGCCCACCCCGTCATCCATCGCTCGAACTCGCCAAATGTGTCGAGTGCAGCTGTGACAGCGTCGTCGCAAACCTTCTGGTGCTCTGCATGCGTTTCGAGGCGCGCCACCAACTCCGCCCACATGGCTCCGTTCCGCTCTCCGCGACCCAGAAAGAATTGTCGCGCCTCGCCTGTCCCGCCGCCGAACCTACCCTTCAGCGCACGCGCAATCTGAACGCCGCCGAGAGTTGAACCCTCGAGCACATAGAGCGAGCCGAGCACGGCCCCTTCGCTCGCCAATTCGAGCGACAGCGCCCAGTCCGGAAGGTTATCCACCGCTCGCCGACTGACGCCGAGGGTCATGAGGTCAGCAACCAGCAGCGGCGATCGCGCACGCGACTCAAGGTCGAGGTCCACATCGTGCCGGGCGGCGGCGGAGCGGATTTGATCTTCGAATGGGCGATGGAAACCGAGAAGCCGCGACAACAGTCGTCGATAATCGTGCGCCTCGATCACGCCCGCAGCCGCCGCGTTCAATCCGGGATGAGCGTGCATGCGCTCATGAGCGGCGGCGGTCTCTCTCCGCAGCAATAAGCGGACCGATGGCAAAGCGCACTCACGAAAGCTCGCCGCTGTTTCGAGAGCCAAGACGCCTACCCTCCACTCAATCGAGGTTCGAGGCCCGATTGCAGGAGTTGCTGAAGGACCTCGACCGTTCGCGACACCGACACGCCGACCGCTTCCAGGAGCTCAGGCACTTCGGCGATCTCGGTGCCTTCCGTGATTTCGAGCGCAGCCAATTGCGCGTTCTCGACTACGGAGGACATTAGGTGCTGAACCACAGCCTCTCTCCCAGCGTCAACGGTCAAGAATTGCCTTTGGCTGCTCAAGATATTTTCTTGAAAGCGCCGCCGGGCGGACTGAGCCGCTTTGGAGTCGGTGAGATCGGCGAGCAATAGGACAAATCCCAGGACGCGGTCCGGGGCGACGAAAACGGGATCCGCTCTCACGAGCACCGGAATGGCGCCATGGGGTGTGAGGACCGCTGCTTCGCCGCGCCACGGCCTGTTTTCGGCCAGCAAAGACTCGAGCCTCAAACTCACGCCGTCCGGGTCATCGAAATAGCGAGGAAGTTCGTCGAGGCGCCTCAAGGACCAGGGCTCCGCCCCCAGCCATTCCGCAAAGCCCGCGTTGCTCTGGATCACTTGGCCCCGCGCGTTGGCGACAAGGACCTGCTGTCCTGAACTGCGAACCTGGCGCGACACCTGATCCAACTGGTCCTGAGCGATCAGGATTCGGACAGCGCGAAACTGCACGACGACGTCGCTGATGCTCGTCCGTATCAATCGCGCCGCTCTGACGTCGCTCGTCGTCCACGGATCCGAAGTACCCTTAACGATCTGGTGCCACTGCGCAAACGACCGGCGCGGCGATAGTTCGGATGGATCGTCGGCGTCCGAGACGGCCTTCGAGGGATCGCCGCCCCAAGTGACCGTCCGCACCCTTTCGTTCCGAAACCAAATCAGCATTTCGTCGCTTTGGTTCGATATCGTTACGGCCAAAAGCCCGCTCGCGATACCCGCGAGCGGCAAGAACGCGGGCTCCAACGCGCCGAGGTTCGCGGTCGCAAAGACACCCTGTCTGAGCATCGGGCGCGCCCATCGCGCGATCTCGCGAATATCGTCAGTGGAGGGCACCTCCCCCGCCGTCAGCACCTCGCCCTCGAACAAGAGCGCCGCGCCCGTCGCCCCGAGAGGAAGCAGTAAAGGACGGCTGCGGTCGAAAAGCGCGCCTCTCCAGTCGCCGTCACGCGCGATCCACTCCGTCATCCGCTGTTCGAGCCGACGGGCGGCAAGTTCGCCCTGCCCCCTCATAAAGCTTTCGAGTGCGGCGATTCTCGTCCCGAGCACTTCCGCCAGGAGTTCACACACTGACCGCAACTCAAAATTCAGGAAGCGCGGCGAGTAGTGGTGACAAGAAATTAGGCCCCAAAGCTTTCCGCTGACCATCAACGAGACGACTAAGGTCGCCGCCACCCCCATGTTCTTAAGATATTGAATATGGATCGGCGAGACGCTGCGCAGGAAGCACAGCGACATGTCCAAATCCTTGCCGGTGATTGGCGATAGGCGCGGAACAATGGGGACTGGGCTATAATTGACATCGGCCAGAAGCCGAACGCGGTTACGCTCATAAAGGCGCCGCGCAATTTGAGGAATATCGGAAGCCGGATACCGATTGCCCAGAAACGCCTCGAGATCAGGCTTTCGCGTCTCGGAGAAAACCTCGCCGTGCCCTTCTTCGTCGAAGCGATAGACCATCACCCGATCGTAGCCGCTGAGCTCGCGAAAGATGCGGGCAGCTTCGTCGCAGAGCGACTGTAGGCTTCCTGCCGCGACGATTTCAGGAATAAACCGCTCAAGATCGACGGACACATCCGCCCGTTCGCAAGCGCGTTCGAATTCGACGATCAGTTCATCAGACGATGTGCGATGGACGAGCGCGTTGCAAGGCGCGTTGCTCGCTCCTACCGTGCATGATGTCGCAATCGGGATGCTCCCAACGCGAAGGGCTCCCTCGTCGATCAGCCGCTCGACGAGGGAGCCGCCAAGCGCGCGCAGCGGAAGCCCGCGCAGTTTCCGGCTGAAGCCGAGGAAGCTCGCAGCGTTCTCGCTCTCTTGCACGATGAGGCAATCCCGTTCGCGTACAACGATGAGCGCGCCGTAGGGCTGAACGGAGGCGGCAAGATGAATTTGCTCCCTCTCGCAATTGGAGAGATTTGCGGTTCCAAAAGCCGGCGGCAATTGCTGTTCGACCGTCAAGAACCAGATCTCCGGCGGAGACGAAGGTCCCCCGACATGCCTACAGCCTGTATTTTTTAAGTTTGGTGTGCAAGCTCTGCCGACTGATCCCGAGAGCTTTGGCGGCGGCCGTCCGGTTCCCGCCGGATTGGCTCAAGGCATCCGACAGTCGCTGCCGTTCGACCGTCTCTACCGAGGATCGGACGGCCGATTCCAGAGACGCACCCGGGCCGCCGCTGAGCAGGATCGTGAGGGCGGAGACCTCTTCGCGAGAGCTTGCATGCGACACTACGTCGCGAATGATCAGCGCAAAGTAGCGCGGCCGGTCGTCCTCATCAGCCACCGCCGAGACGTCGACCTCGGTGGTGACGCCTAGATCGCCTTCGAGATGCGTCCTCAGGGACCGCACAACACCATGCTGCTCGACCAAGCCCAGAATTACGCGCAATCCGGTGCCGGGACGGGTGAACCAGATTTTCGCATTCTTGCCGACGACAGCGCTCTCCACGCCTGCCTGAACGAGATCCAGGAAGGTCGGGTTGGCGAATTTGACGACACCATCGCGATCGACGATGGCGAAACCTTCGGGCAGGCGGCGAACGAAAGCATCGAGCGAAAACGACGCTTCTTCCCGGTCCATGACCTGACCGGAAGAGCCGGTCGCGGCGAGCGGCGCCATTTGGAACAGATAGAAGGTCCCTGATTCGCTTGTCAAAGTCGACGCGCGTAGGCTCCACGATCCAGTAGCCGGGAGATGCAGAACAATGCTTGGCGCGCGGCCCCTCATTCGGGCGGTCTCGAGCAGCGCATCAAGAGACGCGCGATCGCGATCTATCAGATCGCGAAGGAACTCCGCGCCGGGCACGAGACCAAGAGACTTCGCCGCCGCTGCATTAGCCTCAACGACCCGCAGATTGCCCACCCGCACCAAAGCGACCGCCTCAGACGACGCGTCGAGCAACGCGCGGTATCGGGTCTCGATCTCGCGAAGCTTCCAGTAATCCTGCTCACGCTCCTTCTGCACGAAGGCCAACCGGGATTTAAGATCGGAAATGGCCTCAACACTTTTGCCGATTGCGACAAACCCGGCTCTTCTGCCAAGCTTGACCGTTGTATACTCTAGCGTAAGCTCGCGGCCGCTCGGGAGCCGCTGGGCCACAGTAAAGCAGGAGGATTCTCCCTCCCGGCCGGCAGACTCGACTGCCTTCGCAACCTGTTCCGCCGCGTCGGGGCCGACCGTGTCCGTCCATCGCAGCCCGCGCCACTGGTCAAGCGCTTCGTCGGCAAGAGCCTCCGCGCATACGGCGCTCCTGATTACGCCTTCACCATCCACGGCGAGCGTGATGTCAGGGGGAAACTGCGTAGGCTCCATCATCCCAAGCCAAACCGGGCTTCGCCCTCGGACCGGGAAGCCACTCCAGAAGTATCGATCACCTTCGCCAACCTGGCCCACACGCCGGCTTCTACCCAAGCGCGAAAGAAAGTGGTATCGTAAACCTTACATGGAAGTCCAGCCCTATTGCGTCAAGCCGCTGACATCGCCTCCGTAAAGAGTTTTTCTCCAAAAAGGGTCACGTAATACCGAAACCAGTACGTGTAAGCGGCGGGTCGAGACTCGACGTCGGCGGACAAGTCGGCGTAGGATCGCCATGCAATCTCTGCGACCTCCTCCGTGTCCGCGGTGATGGCGCCATCGTAGTCGCCGACGAAAAGGTGCACGATTTCGTCCTCGACCAGGCCGTCGCCGACGGGCGCGCGGTAGGGAATGCGCGCTACGAACTTCAGCGGACAGACGATCCCGATCTCTTCCATGAGCCGGCGTCTCGCTGCAAGATCCGGACGCTCGCCCGGTCGGGGATGTGTGCAGCAGGCGTTCGTCCATAAGCCGCCGGAATGATATTTCCCAAGCGCACGGCGCTGCAAGAGCATCCGGCTCTCGCCGTCCACGATGCATACCGAAATTGCCCGATGCCGCCGTCCGTACTGATGCGCGAGGAGCTTCGGTGCAATGCCCGTTTCGCGATCGTGCTCGTCGACCAGAACGACGAAGTCGTCGTTGGCGTTCATCGGCGGTTTCCATAAACGGCGAATCGGCAGCAGGCGTCACCCCGAGCAGCGCAATGGGTTTCTATCACCTTCGCTTTCGAGGATACTAGGGACTGGTACAACCGCTCGAAGACTGCTGCATGCCAAGCGCACGTCGGCGCGTCCGATCGCTCTCCGGCGCAAAACGGATTCGACCAGATTTCGAAGTTCGGGTTTTTGCCGGAGTTGCATACGAATTGCCCGGATCCGACGAAGGTCCAGGCGTGTGCGGTTATCGCTCGGGCAAGCACGCGAGACGAGACGCTCGCGGGCAACGCCTTGAGGGACGCTCGCGCCAACACGGGAATCCGGTTCGCCAGAAGGTAATCGCCGGTTCGCAATCCAGCCTCGGCCAGGATCGCAAGCGCGGTCTGCGGATCGAGGATTGAACGCGTCGCCTGATGGAGCGCCGCCACCGGCCGCTCATCGATCATGTCTGCGGGCGTTTGGACAGCCCACTCCTCAACACCAGCCGTTACCAGAATTCGGCGAACCGTCGCCGGATCCGCCGCAAGCGGCAATAAGCGAAGCAACTGGATCGCGGCGTTCGGTCCAACTCGGCCTGTCATCCTCCCACTCGATCGCGCGCCATCCGCGCGCTCGTCAAATGTGGAAAGGCGCGCCAACGACATCTTCATCTGCCATCTGCCCGCCGCCGCCGCAGGCCTTTATGTCAGCGAGTCTCGACTCCGTGTCGAGCACGCCGTCGTCATCCGCCATCTGTTCTTCGCCGCCGCCACAAGCCTTGACGTCGGCGAGGCCTTTCGCCTTGCGCGAACGGTCTGCGTTCGCCTCCCAGTCGGACATCTGCGCCGGCGCAATGGTGCGTTCCTTGTCGAAATGAAAATCGACCTTCTTGCGCGACTGCGGTCCCCAATAGCCAACCTTGCCGAGATCATAGAACTTGCGTTCGAATCCCGCCTTGAGGAAGGCCTTCAGGCAGCCAAGCAAATAGCGTCTACGCATGCCGCTTCCCGCCCAGGGGTAGGAGAACAGAGCCTTTTGAAAGTAAAACCGACGATAGTTGTTCATTACGCGGTCGAGAAGTTCGCCGCGCTCCATCGCTGCCGGCTTCATGATCGGCGTGACGAAATTGTACTTCTCGAAGTCGAAAACCTCGACCTTGTCGCTCATGTCTTGGTAGAGCTTGGAGAACGGCCAGGGCGTGTACATCGACCAATTGGCGAGATCGGGCTTCCATTCCTGCGCCATGCGATAGGTCTCTTCCAGCGTCTCGGCGGTCTCGTTCTCCATGCCGACTATGAACTGCGCTTCGACCACGATGCCAGCTTCGCGCAGAAGTCGGATCGCTTTCTTGTTGTCGGAGATTTTGGTCTCCTTGTGGAAGAGGTCGAGCTTGAGTTGCGCGGCCGCCTCGGTGCCGAGCGACACGTGCAACAGGCCGGCCTTGCGATAAAGCGGAAGAAGTTCCTCGTCTCGCAGAATATCGGTGACGCGAGTGTTGATGCCCCACTGGACCTTGTCCGGCAGGCCGCGCGCGATCAGTTCCTCGCAGAACTGGACAAATTTCTTTCGATTGATCGTAGGCTCTTCGTCAGCAAGGATGAAGAAGCGGACGTCATACTTTTGGTATAGCGTTTCGATCTCGTCGACCACCTTCTTCGGGTCGCGGATGCGATAGTCTCGCCAGAACTTCCACTGGGAACAGAAGGAACAGGTAAATGGGCAGCCGCGCGCCATATTGGGGATCGCGACTCGGCAATTAAGCGGGATATACTGATACTTGTTCCACTCGAGGATGCCCCAGTCCGCCGTGATGCTGTCCAGATCCTTGATGGTCGGAGCGGCGGGGGTCGCGAAGATCTGAGGGCCCTTAGCGGCCGATTCGGTGAACGCCAAGCCCTTGATCGCGTGACGGCGTGTCTCCCACTCTCCGGACTCAACGGCCCGGACGACTTCGATGAGGATCTCCTCGCCTTCGCCGCGCACGATGGCGTCAATCCAGGGCGCTTCGCTCAGAACCTGCTTAAACATAAAGGTCGCATGGACGCCGCCGAGCAGCGTGACGATGTTCGGGTTCGTCTCCTTCGCGATCTGGAGGGCGCGCTCGGCCTTGTAGATCGAAGGCGTTATGGAGGTCGCCCCAACAATATCCGGCTTTTCCTCCGCAATGCGGGCGGCGAGCGCCTCGTCGCTAAGGTTGTTCGTCATCGCGTCGATGAAGCGGATGTCCGGATAGCCAGCTGATTTCAGGGCCCCAGCCAAATAGGCGACCCACGCAGGAGGCCAGTTGCCCGCGATTTCGGCGCCGCCGGAGTGGTAATTCGGGTGAATGAGAAGGATGCGCAACGGGTTCTCCGTCCGTCTGCCAGACAACAAGAAATGTAAACTTCGATTGACAGTTATGTCAAGCGGCTCGTACGGCGGGAGGCAGCTAGTCGCCCAAAGCCCCGAAGAGTCCGTCTAAAAGGTTGCGAAACCTGCGCGCGGTGGACATCCCTGTTGGCAGCCATTGCGACGTCTTTTCCCAGCAGGGGAAGAAAGCTTCCGCCTTCCTGCTCGGCGAAATCCCGGAACGCGCGCGCAGTCGGCGAGAGCGAACGGTCCGTCCGGCAGATTACATACCACTGGCGAACAATAGGCAGACCATCGACGTCGAGTCGGACGAGTCGTCCGCTTTCGATTTCCGCCCCGATTGTATGGGCGGAAAGGAGTGCGATCCCGAGGCCGGCAATCACCGCCTGCTTGATCGATTCGTTCGAACCGAGTTCCATGCCAAGCTTTACCGGCCGGCCGCCGGTTTCGCCGATAAACGCTTCGAACAGCGAGCGGGTGCCCGAGCCGGGTTCCCGAATGAGAAAAGTCTCGCCCGCGAGGTCGGCGCGGGTGAGTCCCTCCATGCCAGCAAGGCGATGGTCCGCCGGCGCAACCAGGACATAGGGGTGGGGGCCCAAAGGCGCGCTCTCGACCGCCATGTCGCGGGGCGGACGACCACAAAGGGCGATCTCCACCTCGCTGGCGCGCAGCGACTCGATCGTCGCGTCGCGGTTGCCAATAAGGAAGCGAAGGTCGAGCTTTGGGCGTGCGGCTACGAAGGCCGCAATCAGCTTCGGAGCGAAATACTTCGCGGTCGAGACGGCCCCGACCGAAAGCAGCCCGCCCTCCCCGGTCCGAATCGCCGCCAGCGTGTCGGCGAAGTTCCGCATCGCCTGCTCGACGACGCGCGAGGCGCCAAGTGCGGCCTCTCCTGCTTTGGTCAGCCGCATGCCGGCAGGCGTCCGGTCAAACAGTCGTAGACCGACGCTTGCCTCGAGACCTTTCACCCGCGCTGTCAGCGCAGCCGGGGTCATGTTCAGCGCCGCCGCCGCCTGGACCAGCGAACCGGCATTGTCGATGGCCTGCAGAGTCTCGATTTGCTTTAACGACAGCCGGCGCATGTGGATTCGTCCATTCAATTTTTTTGAATGCTCCCCCAAAAATAAGTCAGTTTCCTTTATTTTGTAAGAGCCCCAATTGGACGCCGCAGTCGCCGAAATCCTGTCGGCGCCGGGCGGGGAGGCGCTCGTGAATGAAGTGAGCAGGGCCGACGACGATCTGAGCGCTTTCCTAGAAAGGAACGCCAGCGCCGATGTTGCACGCGTCTTTCTCGCCCTGGCGCAGGCCTCGGTTGCGGTCGCCAAACGCATTCGCCGCGGGTCGCTCGACAGCGCGCTAAATGCTGATGTGAGCCCGGACAAGGACGGCGTCGCCCAGAAGGCGCTCAACATTTTCGCCGACGAGGCGTTCCTCGGCGCCCTCCGCGGCGCCGGGGTGCGAGGCGCGTGTCCGAGGATCACGAGAACCCGATCGACCTCGACGCGGAGGGACGCCTGTTGATCGCGATCGATCCGCTTGACGGCTCTTCCAACATTGACGCCAACGTCACCATCGGTACGGTTTTTTCGGTGCTCGACGCAGCGGATGGTCCGCTCAACGTCGCCCATTTCCTGCAGCGCGGAACGAGCCAGCGCGCGGCTGGAATGTTCGTCTACGGTCTTCACGTCGCCTTCGTTTTCACGGTTGGCTGCGGCGTTGCGATTGCGACCCTCGATCCAGAAGCGGAGACCTACCGGATCGTCACGCCCCACGAGAACATCCCCTCGGAGTCCATTGAGTTCGCGATTAATTGCGCCAACTCACGGCATTGGCCACCTCCCGTCCAGGCGTATTTCGCCGATCTCCTCGAAGGGGAGGACGGCCCGCGCGAACGCAATTTCAACATGCGCTGGGTCGGTTCCATGGTCGCCGACGTTTACCGGATCCTGATCCGCGGCGGCGTATATCTCTACCCAGAAGACTCGCGCGAGGGCTACGAGCGCGGGCGGCTGCGCCTTCTCTACGAAGCCAATCCTGTCGCGCTTCTGATTGAACAGGCAGGCGGGGCCGCGATTGACGGTTACCGTCGCGTCCTCGACGATCCAACCAGAAGCGATCCATGTCCGCACGCCGCTCATCTTCGGCGCCAAGGACAAAGTCGAGCGCATCGCTCGCTACTATGACGAGGAAGGCCTGGCCGTGAGGGCGCCGTTGTTCGGCAAGCGTGGCCTTCTGCGCCGTTAGTCTTCGAGGAAGCCCAACAGATGTCCATCAAGCATCCAATCATTGCGATCACCGGCTCATCCGGAGCCGGAACCACATCGGTCAAGAAGACCTTCGAGCAGATTTTCCGGCGCGAGAAGATCAACCCCGTCTACATCGAGGGCGACGCTTTCCATCGCTGGAACCGCGCCGAGATGCGCGAGCGGATGAAGGAAGCGGCCTCGCACGGAGACCACCACTACAGTCACTTCGGACTGGACGCGAACCTGTTCGAGGAGCTCGAAAACACCTTCCGGTCCTATTCCGAGAGCGGGGGAGGCAGGACTCGCGTCTATGTGCATGACGCCATCGAGGCGGAGACGCATGGCATGCCGCCCGGCCAGTTCACCAACTGGCGAGAATTTGAACCGAACTCCGATCTCCTTTTCTACGAGGGTCTACACGGCGCTGTCGTGACGGACACGGTCAATGTCGCGCAATACGTTGACCTCAAGATCGGAGTCGTCCCGGTCATCAATGTCGAGTGGATTCAGAAACTGCATCGCGACAAGGCGTCTCGCGGCTATTCGACGGAGGCAGTAACCGACACGATTTTGCGGCGTATGCCGGACTACATCAATTTCATCTGCCCGCAGTTCAGCCAGACCGACATCAACTTCCAGCGCGTGCCGACCGTCGACACGTCGAACCCGTTCGTCGCCCGCTGGATCCCCACGCCCGACGAATCGATGGTGGTCATCCGCTTTCGCAACCCGCATGGCATCGATTTTCCGTACCTGCTCTCGATGATCCACAACAGCTTCATGAGCCGAGCCAACTCGATCGTCATTCCCGGCGGCAAGATGGACATCGCCATGCAACTCATCCTCACGCCGATGATCCTCAAGATGGTCGAGCGCGGCCGGCGCGCGGCGCGTTCGTAATCGACAGAAAGGTTTCTCCTCAAATGAACGTCATGGCTCCCCATGCAGCGGTCTCCCAGGCCGAAATGGCCAATGCTATCCGCGCGCTTGCGATGGACGCGATTGAAAAGGCGAAATCCGGCCACCCGGGCATGCCGATGGGCATGGCGGACGTCGCGACGGTCCTGTTCACCGAGTTCCTTAAGTTCGATCCCGAGGCGGCCAATTGGCCCAACCGTGACCGCTTCGTGCTATCGGCGGGCCACGGGTCGATGCTGCTCTACGCGCTTCTTCATCTGACCGGCTATCCGGACATGACGATCGACGAAATCAAGCGCTTTCGCCAGCTCGGCGCCAAAACCGCGGGCCATCCAGAATACGGCCACGCGCTCGGCGTCGAGACGACGACCGGCCCGCTCGGGCAAGGGCTCGCCACCGCGGTCGGCATGGCGATCGCAGAGCAGGCGCTCGCAGCACGCTATCCCGGCCTGATTGATCACATGACCTACGTGATCGCCGGCGACGGGTGCCTGATGGAGGGGGTGAGCCACGAGGCGATCGACCTCGCGGGACACCTCAGACTCTCGAAGCTGGTCGTCCTGTGGGACGACAACCAGATCACCATCGACGGCGCGACGTCGCTTTCGACCGATCTCGACCAGCGCGCCCGTTTCGACGCGGCGGGTTGGCGCACATTCGCGGTCGACGGGCACGATCCCAAGGCGATCGAAGCTGCGCTCGCCGACGCCGGGACGCAGGACCGTCCAACGATGATAGCCTGCCGCACGGTGATCGGCTTCGGCGCGCCGAACAAGCAGGGCACAGAGGCAACGCACGGCGCGCCACTCGGCGCCACCGAAATCGAGGGGACCAGAGCCGCGCTCGGCTGGACGTCCCCACCGTTCGAAATCCCGGCGAACATCCTGTCGGCATGGCGCGCCGCGGGGTCGCGCTCGCGCGACGGGCGCCTCGCCTGGGAGGAGAGGCTCAAGGATCGACCGGACCGCGCGCGTTTCGAGGCCGCGATCGCGGGCAACCTGCCCGCGGACTTCTCCGAGCGCATGGCCGCCTACAAGCGCGACCTAGTCGCCAAGGCGCCGAACGTCGCCTCGCGCAAGGCGTCGGAAATGGCGCTTGAGGTCATCAACGCCGCGGTCGAGACGACGCTCGGCGGATCAGCCGACCTCACCCACTCGAACCTGACCATCACCAAGGGCCTCAGGTCCCTGATGCCCCATGACTTCTCAGGTCGTTACGTGCGCTACGGCGTCCGCGAGTTCGGGATGTCCGCCGCGATGAACGGCGTTGCCCTGCACGGAGGGTTTATCCCTTACGGCGGCACGTTCTTCGTGTTTTCCGATTACGCCCGCGGCGCGATCCGCCTGTCGGCGCTCATGGGCCTGCGCGTCATCTACGTGCTCACCCACGATTCGATCGGGCTCGGCGAGGACGGGCCGACGCATCAGCCGGTCGAGCATTTCGCCATGCTGCGCGCGACGCCGAACCTGCATCTCTTCCGTCCGTGCGACGCGGTCGAGACCGCAGAGTGCTGGGAGCTGGCGCTCGGTTCGAAGGATGCGCCCTCGGCGCTCGTGCTGTCGCGCCAGAACCTGCCGAGCCTCAGAACGTCGAGCGCGGTCAACGAGAGCGAGCGCGGCGCCTACGTGATCAGCGCCGACGAGGGCGCACGCGACGTGACCCTGCTTGCGACCGGCTCGGAAGTCTCGCTCGCTTTTGAAGCCGCCAAGACCCTCCGGGCGGCCGGCAAACGGGTCGCTGTCGTATCGATGCCGAGTTGGGATCTGTTCGAGGCGCAGCCGGCCGAATACCGCGCCGAGGTGCTCGGGAGCGCGCCGAGAATCGCCGTCGAGGCCGGCGTGCGGCTCGGCTGGGACCGCTGGATTGGCGAGCGCGGCCATTTCATCGGCATGACCGGCTTCGGCGGGAGCGCGCCGGCGCCCGAACTCTATCGCCACTTCGGGATCACTGCCGACGCGATTGTCGCGGCGGCAAGGGCGCTTACGAGTTGAAGGGGGAGCGCTTCGGCCCCCTCCCCAGAATCCACCGCGCCAGTCTTCGGACCGATAGGCGCGCGGCAAAAAAAAACGTCCACGGCCCAAAGGACTGCGGCCGAACTATTGAGGTGAGACCATGGACCAGTCAAATCGTTACGCGGACCTGAGCCTGAAGGAAAGCGACCTTATCGCAGGCGGACGCCATGTTCTGTGCGCCTACGTGATGAAGCCGAAAGCCGGTTACGGCTACCTCGAAACGGCGGCGCATTTCGCCGCGGAATCGTCAACCGGCACCAACGTCGAGGTGTCGACAACCGACGACTTCACGCGTGGCGTCGACGCGCTCGTCTACGAGATCGACGAGGCCAAGGAGATCACCAAGATCGCCTACCCGGTCGACCTGTTCGACCGCAACATCATCGACGGCCGGGCGATGATCGCCTCGTTCCTGACGCTGACCATCGGCAACAACCAGGGCATGGGCGACGTCGAATACGGCAAGATGTACGACTTCTATGTGCCTCCAGCTTATCTCCGTCTGTTCGACGGTCCTTCGACCACGATCAAGGATCTCTGGCGCGTGCTCGGCCGCCCGGTGGTGGACGGCGGCTTCATCGTCGGCACAATTATCAAGCCGAAGCTAGGCCTGAGGCCGCAGCCGTTCGCCGACGCCTGCTACGATTTCTGGCTCGGCGGCGATTTCATTAAGAACGACGAGCCCCAGGGCAATCAGATTTTCGCGCCGTTTAAGGAGACGGTCCGCGCCGTCAACGACGCGATGATCCGAGCGCAGGACAAGACCGGCCAGCCAAAGCTGTTCTCCTTTAATATCACCGCCGATGACTATCGCGAAATGATTGCCCGAGGGGAATTCATCCTAGGAACCTTCGGCCCGAACGCCGACCACGTTGCCTTTCTGGTTGACGGCTACGTCGCCGGACCGGCCGCGATCACCACGGCGCGACGGACGTTCCCCAAGCAGTACCTGCACTATCACCGCGCCGGCCACGGCGCCGTGACCTCGCCGAATTCGAAACGCGGCTATACCGGGCTCGTACTCGCCAAGATGGCGCGCCTGCAGGGCGCTTCCGGTATTCACGTCGGCACAATGGGTTTCGGCAAGATGGAGGGCGAGGCCGGCGATCGAATCATCGCCCAGATGATCACCGAGGACAGCGTCGACGGCGCGTTCTTCCATCAGGAATGGCTAGGAATGAACCCGACCACGCCGATCATCTCCGGCGGCATGAACGCGCTAAGGATGCCCGGCTTCTTCGAGAATCTCGGGCATTCGAACCTCATCATGACCGCGGGTGGCGGCGCTTTCGGTCATCTCGACGGCGGCGCGGCGGGCGCGACGTCGTTGCGGCAGGCGGAGCAGTGCTGGAAGGCGGGCGCCGATCCGGTCGAGTTCGCCCGGGATCATCGCGAATTCGCGCGCGCTTTCGAAAGCTTCGCCCACGACGCCGACGCCCTGTACCCCGGCTGGCGCAATAAACTCGGCAAGGCGGCGGCCTGAGCGCCAGTCTAGACATCCGCATAGAGGTCGACGGCGTCGGCGCGCCAACGCCGCGCCGCTCATAGTCAACGCCGACATCAAGCTCGGGTCGCATCGCAAGCTCCGCCGTCTTCAAGGGCAGGAGGTAAGCCTATGCCGCGACCGCGCTGCGACCAGGGCGAGTTCCGCCGCACCGCGATATCGGGCCGGGTCTACAGCGCTCGACGCCATCGCTTCGCGCGATTTTACTCCGTAGTGGGGGTTAGCGAGTCTTTGAGCAGCTTCAGAAAAGCCCTCGCGAGCGGAGACAGCCGCTTCTGCGCGAGATGCACGACGTACCAACGACGCGCAATCGGGAAGCCGCTGACATCGAGTTCGCGCAAGGGGCCGCCAAGGGGGTCGAGCGTCAGCACGTGACGCGACAGGACCGCAAGCCCGAGACCAGCGACAACCGCCTGCTTGATGGTCTCATCGCTGCCGAGCGTCATGCGCGTGACCGGGTGAATCTCATGTTCGGCGAAATAGCGCTCCGTCGCCTGCCTTGTTCCTGAACCGGGCTCGCGCAGAATGAAGGGCTCGCTTTGAAGGCGCGACGGCGGGATCGCTCTGGCGTCGCAAAGCGGGTGGTCCGTCGGCGCGAGGACGACGAGAGGATTATCGGCAAACGGCGTCGCCACGACGTCCATGCCTTCCGGCGCTTGGCCCATGATGTAGAGATCGTCAAGATTGAGCCGCATGCGCTCAAGGATCTGCTCGCCGATTGACGACTTCGAGCGCGAATTCCGACTCCGGGTAGGCGCGGCAGAAATCGCCGATCAGTCGCGTCGCGAAATATTTGGCTGTCGTGATCATCGCCACGCGGACCCGTCCGCGCGTAAGGCCCTGCATCTCCGCGAGTTCCATGCCGAGAAGATCGAGTCGCTCGAGCATGTCCTGGGCGGCGGTCGCGACTGCCCCGCCCGCCTCGGTCAGAAACAACCTCTTGCCGGCCTGCTCGTGAAGAGGCAAGCCGAGCCCTTCCGACAACTGCTTGATCTGGATGGAGAATGCGGACGGCGTCACATGCGCCTCCTCGGCCGCGCGAGTCATGCTCATGTGCCGCGCGAGGCCTGCAAAAAGGCGCATCTGGTGAAGGGTGACTTGCCGGAGCATCTTTTACAATAGTAAAACATAACCGTTGTAACTATGAACTTAACTCTAACGATGCAGGGCTGTAAAGCCTCCTCGTCGATCGGCTCGCCGAAACTTCGGCCGAGGAGGAGGAAGCCCGTGAACGTCCAGAAGTCTCAAACCGTCAAGGGCAAGGACCGCTACAGATCCGGCGTGATGGAATATCGCAGAATGGGCTACTGGGAGCCCGACTACGAGCCTAGGGACACCGACATCATCGCCTGCTTCCGGGTCACGCCACAGGAGGGCGTCGATCCGATAGAGGCCTCGGCGGCGGTGGCGGGCGAATCGTCGACCGCGACTTGGACGGTGGTGTGGACCGATCGGCTGACCGCGACGGAAAAGTATCGCGCCAAGTGCTATCGCGTTGATCCCGTGCCAAGCGCCGAAGGGCAGTACTTCGCCTATATCGCCTACGACCTCGACCTGTTCGAGCCGGGCTCGATCGCCAATCTCTCCGCCTCGATCATCGGCAACGTGTTCGGCTTCAAGCCTTTGAAGGCGCTGCGTCTCGAGGACATGCGGTTTCCTGTCGCCTATGTGAAGACCTTTCAGGGGCCAGCGACCGGCATTGTGGTGGAGCGCGAGCGCCTCGACAAGTTCGGCCGGCCCCTGCTCGGCGCGACGGTGAAGCCGAAGCTGGGCTTGTCCGGACGCAACTACGGCCGGGTCGTCTATGAGGCGCTGAAAGGCGGGCTCGACTTCACCAAGGACGACGAGAACATCAACTCGCAGCCCTTCATGCATTGGCGCGACCGCTTCCTCTACTGCATGGAGGCGGTCAACAAGGCCGAGGCGGCGAGCGGCGAAGTCAAGGGCACCTATCTCAACGTGACCGCCGCGACGATGGAGGACATGTATGAGCGCGCAGAGTTCGCCAAGGAGCTCGGCTCCGTGCATCGTCATGATCGATCTCGTGATTGGCTATACCGCGATCCAGTCGATGGCGAAATGGGCGCGCAAAAACGACATGGTCCTGCACCTGCACCGCGCCGGACATTCGACCTACACGCGGCAGAAGACGCACGGCGTGTCGTTCCGCGTGATCGCCAAATGGATGCGCCTTGCCGGCGTCGACCACATCCATGCCGGCACGGTCGTCGGCAAGCTCGAGGGCGATCCCGCGACGACCAAGGGCTACTACGACATCTGCCGCGAGGACTTCAATCCGATGCGGCTCGAGCACGGCATTTTCTTCGACCAGCACTGGGCGTCGCTCAACAAGCTGATGCCGGTCGCCTCGGGCGGCATCCATGCGGGCCAGATGCACCAGCTTCTCCACCTACTCGGCGAAGACGTCGTGCTGCAATTCGGCGGCGGCACGATCGGCCATCCCGCTGGGCATCGCCGCCGGCGCAGCCGCCAACCGGGTGGCGCTTGAAGCGATGATCTTCGCCCGCAACGCCGGGCGCGACTATCTTCACGAAGGCCCGACGATCCTGGCGGAAGCGGCCAAGACCTGCACGCCGCTGCGACAAGCGCTCGACGTCTGGGGCGACGTGACCTTCAACTACGCCTCGACCGACCAGCTCGATTACGCTGCCGACCGCCGCCGTCGCTGTTTGAAACCGCGCCTAAGATTCAGGAGACTCTCTTCCATGCGCATCACCCAAGGCTGCTTCTCGTTCCTGCCCGACCTCAGCGACGACGACATCCTCACCCAAATTCAATATTGCCTCGACAACGGCTGGGCCGTGAATCTCGAATTCACCGACGATCCGCATCCCCGCAACACGTATTGGGACATGTGGGGCCTGCCGATGTTCGACCTCCACGACGCCAAGGGCGTGCTGATGGAGCTCGACGCCTGCCGCAAGATCCATGGCGACAAGTATATCCGTCTTTCCGCCTTCGATTCGAGCCACGGCTGGGAGTCGGTGCGGATCTCCTTCATCGTCAACCGTCCGAAGACGGAGGAAGGCTTCCGCCTCGAGCGCGCCGCGGGACCCGGCCGCATGCAGCGCTACGCGGTGCGCGGCTACGGCCTCGATCGGCCCGAAGGGAAGCGCTACGCATGAACGAGGCCGCGCGCGAGACGGGCTCCGCTCCGACGATCAGCCTCGCCCAGGAATTCGCGGCATTCCGGAGTCGGTCCGGTCCTGCAAGCAGCTCGACGACGAGTTGATCGGCCTCGCGCCGGTCAAGAGCCGCATCCGCGAGATCGCGGCGCTGCTTCTGGTCGACCGCGTCCGGGCGAAGTTCGGCCTCACGTCGGAAGCCCCGACGCTGCACATGAGCTTCACCGGCAACCCCGGCACCGGCAAGACGACGGTGGCGACGCGCATGGCCGAGATCCTCCACCGGCTCGGCTACGTCCGGCGCGGCCATCTCGTCGCGGTAACCCGCGACGACCTCGTCGGCCAATACATCGGCCACACGGCGCCGAAGACAAAGGAGGTGCTGAAGAAGGCGATGGGCGGCGTCCTGTTCATCGACGAGGCCTATTACCTCTACCGACAGGAGAACGAGCGCGACTACGGGCAGGAGGCGATCGAGATCCTTCTGCAGGTGATGGAGAACAATCGCGACGACCTCGTCGTCATCCTCGCCGGCTACGCCGATCAAGATGGACCGCTTCTTCCTCTCCAATCCCGGCTTCCGCTCGCGCGTCGCCCACCACATCGATTTCCCCGATTATACCGACGCCGACCTTCTCGGCATCGGCGAGAAGATGCTCGCGGACCTGAACTATACGCTCAGCGACAGCGCCCGCCGGCGCGTTGATGGAGTACATCCCGATGCGGCGAGCGCAGCCGCTGTTCGCCAACGCCCGCTCGATCCGCAACGCCCTCGACCGCGCCCGCCTGCGTCAAGCCAATCGCCTTTTCACCGAAGGCGACGCAATCCTCACGCTCGAACGCCTTACGACCATCGACGAGCCCGACATCCGGGCGAGCCGGGTCTTTCAGCAGGGAGACGCGGAACCCTGATTGGGCCCGGCGTCGCCTGCCCGTCCCTCACCGGATCGGAATCATGATCTCGTTGCGGCGCATGAAGCCAGGTATCCAGGGTGGATTGTACTGCGCGATCAGCTGCGGACCGGTCGTATGCAATCCGCGAGCCTGCAATATCGCCAGGAGTTCGGCCATCTTGGCCTCGGCCGGGCCGTCCTCCGCGACGCCGGCGAACCGCAGAACCGCAACCCGCGTCGCTGGCAGGTCATGCAGTCGGATGTCCCCATCGTTGGGCTTCGGCAGGTTGGCGAGCGACCACTTGCGCGGCATCACAAACCGGATGATCCAGGATGCTCTCGAGCCGCCCTCGGCGTTCGCGGCGCGAGTTTCGATGACCGGCGCAGTCATCTCGATCTTCTGCTTCTGGGCATTGCCGCCAAAAATATACCCGGCAAGCTTGCGGAATCCGGCATAGGCCGCAGCGTTGCGGTCCGCGCGAACCGTCACTTCGGCGATGGTCAAGGACGGGTAGTCGCGAATCTGGAAATCGCCGTCGCTCAACACGACGGTGTGGGGCGGTTCCTCGGCGGAGCTAGCTGACAGGGCGAACGCGGCCACGGCCCCAGCCAAGACAAGGCCGCCAATCGCGATCGAGGCAAATCGTCGCATCTTTCGTCCTTTCCGCTTGTGACGTCCAGCGTTCGTACGGCGCAACTTCTACGCGGAGTCCTGCTTTTCGGATCGGCGCGGCCAATCAACATCATGATGGCGTTTATGACAAGAGAGGTTGACACGCAATTGACGCCGGCTTCCATAGCGGCGACGATTGATCCGAAGTTTTGGGGGCGCGAGCCGCGCGCGGCCGGCGCTCCCTTCGAAAAAACCGGCGCCGCCAGCCGACGCGCCGCACGCTCTGGGCCGAATATGCGACAACCGTATCCCTTTTCCGCAATTGTCGGCCAGGAGGACATGAAGACGGCCTTCCTGATCGCGGCCGTCGATTCGAGCATCGGCGGCATCCTCGCCTTCGGCGACCGGGGAACAGGAAAATCAACCGCCGTCCGCGCGCTCGCCGCCCTGCTCCCCAAGGTGAAGGCGGTGGAGGGCTGCCCCTACAATTGCGAGCCCTCGTCGCCCGCGAACCTCTGCCGGGCTTGCCAGGGCGCTGATCATAAAGCTGCCGATTACAAGGGCGCGGACCGCAAGGCCCCTGCGCACAAGAAAGATGCGAAGTCCGCGCTCAAGGCGGCGCCGGTGGTCGACCTGCCGCTCGGCGCGACCGAAGACCGCGTGGTCGGCGCGCTGAATCTCGAGCGCGCGCTCGCCCACGGCGAAAAGAGCTTCCAACCCGGCCTGCTCGCGCAGGCCAACCGCGGCTTTCTCTACATCGACGAGGTCAACCTGCTCGAGGACCATCTGGTCGATCTTCTGCTCGATGTCGCCGCGTCCGGCGTCAACGTCGTCGAACGGGAAGGTCTCAGCGTCCGGCATCCCGCCCGGTTCGTGCTGATTGGCAGCGGCAACCCGGAAGAAGGCGAGCTGCGGCCGCAGCTTCTCGATCGTTTCGGCCTTGCGATCGAGGTCAGGACCCCTCTCGACGTGCCGACCCGCATCGAGGTCGTCAAACGGCGCGACGCCTTCGAGCGCGACCCCGAATCGTTCCTGGAGAAATGGGAAGGCGAAGAGCGCAAGCTTCGCAAGCGAATCGTCTCCGCCCGCGACCATCTCTCCGCGGTCGCGACGCCCGATTCGGCGATCGAAAGCGCAACCCGGCTCTGCCTCGCCCTTGGGTCGGACGGATCGCGCGGCGAATTGACGCTGATCCGCGCCGCCCGTGCGCTCGCCAGCCTCGAAGGAAAAAAGGAGGTCGGCGAAGCCCAGCTAAGGCGCATCGCGCCCATGGCGCTCAGCCACCGCCTGAGACGCAATCCGCTCGACGAATCGGGCTCGGTCACGCGGGTGCAGCGCGCGGTCGAGGAGGTGTTCGGGCCATGACCGAGTCCGACGAGGCTCTGTCGCCCTGGCGACGCGCTTGTCTTGCGGCGGATGTGTTCGCCCTTGATCCGCTTGGCGCCGGGGTCGTCGTCAGAGGCCGCCCCGGACCGGCGCGAGACGCCTGGCTGCAGCGGCTGCGCGCCGCTTTGCCGCCGGGTGCGCCGATGCGGCGTGTGCCGACCTCGATTGCAGACGACCGGCTGCTCGGCGGCCTCGACATCGCCGCGACCCTCGCGGCTGGCAGGCCAGTCGCCGAAACCGGGCTGATCGCGGAAGCCGACGGCGGCGTGCTGGTCATCGCCATGGCGGAGCGTCTCCCTGCCGGAGTCGCGGCGCGGATCGCGGCCGCGATCGACATCGAAACGATTACGCTTGCGCGCGACGGGATCACGGCGACCTTGCCGGCGAGGATCGGCTTCGTCGCCCTAGACGAGGGCTGCGACGACGATGAAGCGCCGCCGCCAATCCTTGTCGAAAGAAGCGCCTGCTTTGTCAACCTCGACGGCATCGGGGCCAGAGACATCAGGATGAGCCGGTCGAGACCGACTACGAGGGGGCGCGCGCGCGGCTCGAGACGGTCGAATGCGACCCCTCCGCGATCGAGGCGCTTGGTCGGCGCAGCCGCGGAACTCGGCATCGCCTCGCTGCGGGCGCCGCTATTCGCCTTGCGAGTCGCGCGGGCGATCTGCAGCGCTCGAAGGCAGGTTCAAAGTCGAGTCCCGCGATGTCGCGCTAGCCGCGGCGCTCGCGCTCGCCCCCCGCGCGACGCGGCTCCCAGCTGAGGCGAACGAAGACGCCGAACCGCCGCCCGAATTCGGATCCCAACCAGGACGAAGACGATCAACAGAAGGCAGCAGAGGACCGCGAGCCGAAGAAGCTGGAGGACGTGGTGCTCGAGGCGGCGGCGGCTTCTATTCCCGCCGCGCTGCTCGACCAGATCAAGGCGGGCAGCCTCGTTCGGGCAAAGGCCTCGGCGCAGGGAAAAGCGGGCGACCGGCAGATCTCGACCCGACGCGGGCGTCCCTTCGGCATCCGTCCCGGATCGCCGCGCGAAGGCCGAATTTCCCTTGTCGCGACGCTGCGCGCCGCCGCGCCGTGGCAGCCGATCCGCCGGCGGGAGATGGCGGACACTGGCGGTTACGTCGCCAAAGTTATCGTCCGGCCCGGATGATCTGCGCCTTGTCCTTCACCGCCAGCCGCGCGGCGCGACGACGATCTTCGTCGTCGACGCGTCGGGCTCCTCGGCGATCAACCGCCTTGCCGAGATCAAGGGCGCGATCGAGCTTCTGCTCGCCGATTGCTACGTCCGCCGCGATAGCGTCGCGCTGATCGCCTTCCGCGGCAAGAGCGCGGAGATCGTTCTTCCGCCGACCCGGTCCCTGGCGCGGGCGCGCCGTCGGCTGGCGGGACTGCCGGGCGGCGGCGGAACGCCGCTCGCGAGCGGGCTCGACGCGGCCGCGCTGCTCGCCGGGCAGATCCGCCGCAGCGGCGAAACGCCGCTGGTCGTGCTGATGACGGACGGCCGCGCCAACGTCGCGCGGGACGGCGCCGGCGGTCGCGCGCACGCCCTCGAGGACGCGCTCGACGCCGGGCGGCGCCTTTGCGCGACCGCATCGCCTCGCTCGCCATCGATACGTCCGCGCCCTCGCGCCAGCGTGACGCCGTCGCGACCCAAACAGATCGCCGAGGCGATGCGCGCAGACTATATTAAGCTTCCGATCGCCGACGCGCGCGCGTCAACGCGGCCGTGCGCGTTCGGCGCAGCGCCTGCAGGGATAGGCCGATGTTCTGGGGTCCGGAGCCGCTTGCCTTCGACACGCGACGGCGCCGACTGGCCGAACCGGGAGGCCAGCGCGTTCGTCGAGGCCCGCGGCGTCCAGCTGGCACGTCCAGCGGATGGGAAAGGGCCCCGAACTCCTATTGATCCACGGCACGGGGGCCTCGACCCACTCGTGGGAGGCGCTCATGCCCCTGCTCGCCCAGCGCTTCGACGTGGTCGCGCCCGATCTTCCCGGCCATGGCTTCACCCGCACCAAACGAGCGCCCGACCTTTCCCTGCCGGGCATGGCGCGGGCCGTCGCCGCGCTCTGATGAGAAGCTCGACTTCCAGCCCAAGGTCGTGGTCGGCCATTCGGCGGGCGCGGCCATCCTCGCCCGGCTTTGCCTCGACGGCGCGATCAAGCCTGCGCTACTCGTCAGCCTCAACGGCGCCTTTCTGCCTTTCGAGGGCGCGGCGCGCTTCCTCTTCCCGTCAATCGCCAAGCTGCTGTTTCTCAATCCGCTGGCGCCGCGGCTGTTCGCCTGGGCGGCCGATCGCAAGGCGGTCGCGAACCTGATGCGCGGCACCGGATCGAAGCATCGATCGCGCGCGGCGTCGACCTCTACGCCCGCCTGCTCGGCAATCCCGCCCATGTCGCGGCGCGATCGGGCATGATGGCGAACTGGGATCTGAGCCGGATGCGCCGCGGACCTGCCGAATCTGAAGCCAAAAGTCGTGCTGATCGTCGGCGACAGGACGACAAGGCGGTGCAGCCCGGGCGACGCGCGTCGTCGCTGGCCGCGGTCATTCCGGGCGCGGCCGTCGAGACGATCCGGCGCGCCGGGCATCTGGCGCACGAGGAGAAGCCGGAGGAGGTCGGCGACTGATCCTCGAGGAGGCCGCGCGTCTGCGGCGTCGATCGCCGCCGCGAAGCCCGCGTCATATAGACGCGCGCCAGACTGCCAGGACGCGCGCAAGAGCCCCTTGATCAAGGCGGCTTGACACGTCCTAGTGTCAAGTTATGTTGACGCTTACCGATGTCCGACATGCGGGCAATGGGAGCCCGGCGCAGTCCGTCACGCGCGTCGTCATCGGCAGCGGATTTGGCGGGCTCGCCGCGGCGATCCGGCTCTGTCGCGCGCGGCTACCGCGTCACCGTGCTCGAAAAGCTCGACGCCCCCGGCGGCCGCGCCTACGTCTTCCGGCAGGACGGCTTCACCTTCGACGCGGGCCCGACGATCGTCACCGCGCCGTTCCTGTTCGAGGAATTGTGGGCGCTCTGCGGGCGGCGGATGGCAGGACGACGTCGACCTCGCGCCCGATCTCGCCGTTCTACGAGATCCGCTTTCGCCGACGGCGAAGTCGTTCCGCGTCAGCGGCGACGCGGAGGCGATGCGCGCCGAGGTCGCGCGGTTCAATCCGAGGCGACGTCGCCGGGTTCGAGCGCTTCATGCAGCGAAGCGAGGAGATCTATCGCATCGGCTTCGAGCAACTGGGCGACGCGCCGTTCAATTCGCTTCGTCGACATGGCGCGCGTCGCCCCCGACCTCCTCCGGCTCGAAGGCCACCGCAGCGTCTACGGCCTCGTGTCGAAATATCTGCGCGACGAGCGGCTGCGGACCGTGTTCAGCTTCCATCCGCTGCTGATCGGCGGCAACCCGTTCCGGGCGAGCTCGATCTATTGCCTGATCCCTTTCTCTGAGCGGCAGTTCGGCGTCCATTACGCCATGGGCGGCATGGGGGCGCTGGTCCGCGGCCTCGTCGGGCTGATCGAGTCGCAGGGCGGCGAATTGCGGCTGAAGACGGAAGTCGAGGAGATCCTCGTCGAGAACGGCGCGGCGACCGGGCGTGCGGCTCGCCTCGGGCGAGACGATCGAAGCCAGCATCGTCGTCTCCAACGCCGATTCGGCCTGGACCTATCGCAATCTCGTGCCCGCCGCGGCGCGCTGGCGGTGGACGGACCGCAAGATCGACCGGTCGCGCTACTCGATGGGCCTGTTCGTCTGGTATTTCGGCGTCGACCGGCGCTACGACGACGTCGCCCACCACACGATCCTGCTCGGCCCGCGCTATCGCGAGCTCGTGCGCGACATTTTCGACCGCAAGGTTCTCGCCGACGATTTCAGCCTCTATCTCCATCGGCCGACCGCGACCGACCCGTTCGCTCGCGCCGCAGGGCTGCGACGCGTTCTACGTCGCTCTCGCCCGTGCCCAACCTGCTCGGCGGGCAGGACTGGCGGACGGAGGCCGAGCCCTACCGCAAGCGCATCGAGCGCGCGCTCGAGGCGACGGTCCTCCCCGACCTGTCGAACGCGATCGTCACCTCGCGGCGTGACGACGCCGCTCGATTTCCAGCACCGCCTGAATTCCTACCGCGGCGCGGGCTTCGCGCTCGAGCCGATTCTGACCCAGAGCGCCTGGTTCCGTCCGCACAACGCGCAGCGAGGACGTGCGCAATCTCTTTCTCGTCGGCGCGGGCACCCATCCGGGCGCGGGCCTGCCCGGCGTGCTGTCTTCCGCGCGCGTTCTCGACAAGGTCGCTCCGCATGCCTCAGTTTTCGTTTGATCTGGCGAGCCGCAGCGACCAGCGGGAATGCCGCGACGCGATCCGGCTCGGCTCGCAATCCTTCTACGCCGCCTCGCGCCTTCTGCCGGCCGAGGTCCGGCAGCCGGCCTTCGCGCTCTACGCCTTCTGCCGCCTCTCCGACGACGCGGTCGACCTCGCCGACGGCTCGCAGCGACGCGCTCGCGCGCCTGCGCGATCGGCTCGCGCGCGCCGCGCGAGGGCGGCCGCGGCCCTTCGCCGCCGATCGCGCGATGGCCGACCCCATGCGCCGCTCGGCGATCCCGCCCGCGCTTCCCGAAGCGCTGCTCGAAGGGCTCGCGTGGGACGCCGAAGGCCGCTGCTACGAGACGCTCGACGACCTTTTCGACTACGCCGCCCGCGTCGCCGGCACGGTCGGCGTGATGATGACGCTGATCATGGGCGTTCGGTCGCCGCGGCGCTGGCGCCGCGCCTGCGATCTCGGCGTGGCGATGCAGCTCACCAACATCGCCCGCGACGTCGGCGAGGACGCGCGCCTGGGCCGCATCTATCTGCCGCGGCAATGGCTGCGGGAGGCGGGCGTCGACGCCGACGCGTGGCTCGCCGAGCCTAGTCCCGACCCACGCGATCCGCGCGCTCGTCGCGCGGCTTCTCGACGAAGCCCGGGCGCTCTACCAGCAGGCGCGCGGCGGCGTCGCGCTGCTGCCGGCGAGCTGCCGCCCGGCGATTCTCGCCGCCGCCCTGATCTATGCCGAGATCGGGCCGAAGTCGAGCGCAACGGATTCGAACTCGGTAACCGCTGCGCGCGCGAGTTTCGGGCCGGCGCAAGCTCAAGCTCCTGGCGCAGGCGGCCGCTTGGTCCGGGCGGCTCGCCGCCGGGCCGTCGCTCTCCGCGCTAGCCTGCGGGCAGTTCCTCATTGAGGCGGTCGAAGGCGGCCGTCCCGCTCCAAAGCGGCCCTCCCGCCCTTTCCTCGAATGGCGGGAGTCGGCCATCGGAACCTTGCACCTCTTCGAAAGGCTCGAACGAGAAGAACGGCTCGGAACGTAGGCGATGGATGCGCAAGTTCCCGTCATCGCCGGGATGATCGTCTTCTTCGGCGCCCTCCTGGCGTTCTGCTTCTGGCAGCTCTACTCGGTCTCCCAGGCCAAGAAACAGCGGCTCAAGCGCGAGCGGTCAGAGCCATGAAAAGACCGCGGTCTGTCTGGCCCTTGGCCGGCGCCCCTGATCTGACAGACCGACAAGGCGATGCTAAATCCTGAAAAAGTTTAAGTCCCTGGGCCGGCGCCGTTCCTCCTCACCGCCGCGGCATGCGGAATGGCAGCATGAGGCGCACGGCGGGGTTGGCGAAGCGGTCGAGCGACAGGCTCTCGTGCACCGACTCGACCCGCTCGCCGAAGAGCGTGTGTGCGACGAGGCCCCGAGCGTAAAAGGGCGTGTCCTCGAACGACCTGAGCGCGCTGGCGCGGCCGTCGTCGGCGCGGGTCGCGCGGTGCGAGTCCCCAGCGCGTCCGCGGAAGCGTCGCCACAGGCGGCGGGTGGCCGGGTCTCGAATCCGCCTTGGGCGTCGAACCGCAAAGCAAGTGACAGCGGCGGACCGCGCCGCCGTTCGGCGTCGTAGAGGATCGTCGTCGCCGCCGCCGGTCGCCGGCGCGCGACCAGGTCCAGCGCGAAAAGCCGAGTTCGAGCGGCTCGGCGCCGGCGTTCTGGTCGAAATAGCCGCGCGCCGCGCCAGCCGAACGTCGGCGCCGTCCATCTCGACCTCGACGTCTGCGCTGGGCAGGATCGGCCGCCACCAGTGCCCGCCGGCTTCCTCGAGCACGAAGCGGCGCCGATTGAGCGCTTCGCGCGCGGACTCGGATCCGCCCCCGGATCCGGCGCGGGATCGGCGCCGCTCGTTCGTCGATGTCGAGCACGAGCCGTCGCCGGTCCAAATCGCCCGCGACCGGCCGATCCGCGAGAGCGTCGCGGCCCAGCGGGACGGCGCCGCGCCTGCGCTCGGTCATCGCCCAGAGTGTCCCGCGCGGTCCATAGAGCGCGACGTTGACGGCGCAATGGTCGAGCGGATCGCGGCGGCGCGCCCAAGCGTAATAGGGCGAGAAGACGCTGCCGACGAACGCGATCACGGTCAGCCCGTATCGCCGATCCTCGCTCAGCGCGTCGACGTACCACCAAGCGTAGCCGCCGGGCTCGACCGGGCGATCGAAGCCGAGGTCCCTCATCGCTCGCAGCGCCGCCTGCCGCCCCGAGAGCGCCGCCATCGGCACGCCCGGACCCGGATGCACGCTGCCCCCCGCCAGATAAAGGCCCGGCAGACGGGTCGTCGCCCCCTCCCGCGCAAAGGTCGCCTTCCATCCGTGTGTGGCCGGGCCGTACAGAGCGCCTTCCGTAGACGGATAGGCCTTCGCGAAATCCTCCGGGCGTCGTCCGAACCGTGGACTCGCGGTCCCGTTCGATTGTCAATCCGCATCGCTCCAGAAGTCTGAACGCCGCGCTCTCGCATATGTCCGATCTCCGCTGCGGTCAGAGGCTAGGGTCGCCGCTCGGGCCGGGCGCGTTGACGAGGCAGAAGACGCGCTCGGGACCAGACGGTTCGTCGCCGTCGGAATCGCGGCGATCTTGCGCGCAAACGTAGACGGTCGGAGCCACAGGCAGGCGGCCGCGGGCGAACAGGTCGTCGAATTCCGCCTGGCAGTCGCGCGAGAAGAAAACGTTGTGGCGGACGAGCGGAAAGCCGCGAACTCGCGCCGACATCGCCCAGGTCATCGCCGACAGCGACCGTTCGCCTGACTGTCGCAGACACGGCGCGCCTCGACTTCCGGCCCGAGCCTGCCGTCCGCGAGCGCGCCAACGTCGCCGTTCCAGATGACCGCGTCAGCTGCGACTCGTTCCCCGTCGTCGGTCTCGACGCCCGCAGCACGCCCACCGGCGACCAGAATGCGGACGACCCTTCGCCGAAAGCGGAACTCGGCGCCGCGAGCCTCCGCGAGCCGGCGAAGCGCATCGGCGAGTTCGGCCATGCCGCCCTCGACCAGCCATACGCCCTCCCGTTCGACGTGAGCGATGAGCATCAGGGTCGCCGGCGCGAGAAACGGAGACGACCCGCAATAGGTGGCGTAGCGGCCGAAGAGCTGGCGGAGTCTCGGATCGCGGAAATGATCCTGGAGCGCGCGCCACATCGGCGTGAACGGCGAGATGCGGTCGAGCCGCCGACATGGCTGAGGCCGATGCGCGCGGAAAGCTCGACGGGTCCAGCGCGCGAGGCGGCGATGAAACTGTCGCGCAGCGTTTCGTAGATCGCCTCGCGCGCGCTTGCAGAAGCGCCGATAGCCTTCGGCCTCGCGCGCCCCGGCGAAGCGGCCGATCGCGTCGGCGCTGCGGTCGACGTCGGAATAGAGATCGAGACGCGAGCCGTCCGCCCAGGCGTGGCGCGCGAGCCGCTCGGCCTGGACGAGCGTCACCCAGTCGGAGACCGAGGCGCCCGCGTCCTCGAACATGCGGTCGAACACCCAGCGCATGGTCAGCACGGTCGGCCCGACGTCGATCCGGCGACCCCCGACCGAGATCGCCCGCGCATCTTGCCGCCGGGCCGGTCGGCCGCCTCGATCACCGTGGTGCGCAATCCGTTGGCGGCGAGCGCGACGGCCGCGGCGAGGCCGCCCACTCCCGCCCCGGCGATCACGACCCGCCGTTCTGACATCGCGGCTCTCCGTTCTAGGGCGTTGATCGCGCCGCGCAGATGTGTCATGATAGCTTGACACAAACGCAAAGACAAGTCTGACTGACATAAAGGAGGCGGGCGTGCCGACCTTGGACCGCATCGAGCTGGCCCTGGATAGCGCCGTCGACCGCGCCGCGAGGGCCGGGGCGCCGCCGCTCCTCGCCTCCGCGCTGCATTACGCCGTCTTTCCCGGCGGCCACCGCATCCGGCCGCACTTGTGCCTCGCGGTCGCCCGCGCCTGCGGCGACGCGTTCCCCAGCTCGACCGACGCCGCGGCCGCGGCGATCGAACTGCTCCATTGCGCCTCGCTCGTGCACGACGATCTGCCGTGCTTCGACGACGCCGACACGCGGCGGGGCAAACCCTCGGTTCACGCCGAGTTCGGCGCGCCGATCGCCGTGCTGACCGGAGACGCGCTGATCGTGCTCGCGTTCGAGACGCTAGCGCGCGAGGCGGCGCCGGCCCAGCTCGGCCGCCTGCTTGCGCATCGTCGCCGCGGCGGTCGGCGCGCCGCGCGGAATCGTCGCGGGCCAGGCCTGGGAATGCGAGGCCGCCGTCCCGCTCGTCGACTATCAGCGGGCCAAGACCGGCGCGCTGTTCGTCGGCTCGACGATGGCCGGCGCCGCCTCCGCCGGCGTCGGATCCCGAGCCGTGGCGGGCGCTCGGCGAGAAGATCGGCGAGGCCTACCAGGTCGCCGACGACCTGCGCGACGTGCTCTGCAACGCCGACGAACTTGGCAAGCCGATCGGCCAGGACGCGGCGCGCACCCGGCCGAACGCCGCCGCCCAGCTCGGGATCGCCGGCGCCAAGGCCCGGCTCGAGCATCTGGTCGAGGCGGCTTCGGCGTCGATCCCGGCCTGTCCGTGGCGCGCCGAGCTTCGCGCGGCGATCGAGGCGCAGACGCGACAGCTCTTCCCGAAGCAGCTCGCCCGCGTCGCCGCCTGATCCCGCGGGCGCGATGGGCGGCTTCGACCTCTGCCGACTTGCCGTTCGCGCAGCGGCTCTAGGGACTGGCGCCGCCGGCTCATCGCCGATCCCGCGTTTCAGCGCTGGGCGGCGAAATCGCCGCTTACGCGCTGGTTCGCGCGTCGGCGCGGCCCGCGCGCTGTTCGATCTCTGCGCGGGCTTCGTCTATTCGCAGATCCTCAGCGCCTGCGTGAAGCTCGAGGTGTTCGAGATTCTGCTGCCGGGGCCGCAGACCTGCGACTCCGTCGCCGGGCAGACGGGGCTCGATCCGGCCGCCGCCCTGCGCCTGCTCAAGGCGGCGGCCTCGCTTCGGTCTGCTCGAGGCCCTGCCCGACGGTCGGTTCGCGCTCGACGATCTCGGCGCGGCGATGATCGGCAATCCCGCGGTCGCGGCTTTCGTCGCCCATCACGATCTTCTCTACGCCGACCTGGCCGATCCCGTGGCCCTGCTGCGCGGCGAGAAGGCAACGCGACTGTCCCGCTTCTGGACCTATTCCGGCAAACCGGCCGAGGACGGACGACGACGCGGAGCGGCAGCGACGGCACGCGCCGATTACAGCGACCTGATGTCGCGGACCCAGGCGCTCGTCGCCGAGACCGTCCTCGACGCCTATCCGTTCGCAGCGCCATCGGCGGCTCCTCGACGTCGGCGGCGGCGAGGGCGCCTTTCTCGCCGCGGTCGGCGCGCCGGGCGCCGAAGCTCGACCTCACGCTGTTCGACCTGCCCCCGGTCGCGGAGCGGGCGCGAGCGCGACTCGCCGCGCTCGGACTCGCGGGCGCGTGACGGTGGTCGGAGGCGACGTCCTGCGCGATCGGCTGCCCGGAGGGGGCGGACGTAGCGACGCTGGTGCGCGTCCTGCACGACCACGACGACGACGCCGCTGGCGCGATCCTCGCTTCCGCTGCGCGACGCACTGCCGCAGAACGGAACGGTGGTCGTCGCCGAGCCGATGGCCGGGGTGCCGGGGAGCCGAGCCGATGGGCGACGCCTATTTCGGTTTCTATCTGCTTGCGATGGGCCGCGGCCGCCCTCGGACCGCACGCGAGATCGCCGGGCCTTCTGAAGCAGACCGGGTTCGGCCGGCCGCGGCGACTTTGGACGCCAAGCCCGCTGACGATCAGCGCCCTCGCGGCAACCCGACTGTAAATTTTACTTGACGCTTCCAAGTGACAGGATAGAGTTACATGCACGGAGTCTGGTCGCAGGAGCGCTGCATATGCTGAGGTCCCTGGCGGTCGTTTTGGAGGAGCCGAAGCGCCTGACGCTTGCGACCCTTCCGCTCGACGCGCCGGCGGCCGGCGACGTCGTCGTCGAGACGCTGTGGAGCGGAGTCAGCGCGGGCACCGAGCGGCTTCTGTTCACCGGCCGGATGCCCGACTTCCCCGGCATGGGCTATCCGCTTGTTCCCGGCTACGAGAGCGTCGGCCGCGTGGTCGAGGCCGGCCCCGAAGCCCATATCGCCGTCGGCGCACACGTGTTCGTGCCCGGCGCGCGCTGCTTCGGCCCGGTGCGCGGCCTGCATGGCGGTGCGGCCTCCCGGCTCGTCGCGCCCGGCGCCCGCGTCGTTCCCGTCTCCGCCGCACTCGGCGAGAAGGCGATCCTGCTGGCGCTCGCCGCCACCGCCCTCCACGCGCTGTCCGGCTCGGCGGCGCACAAGGGCGCGCTGATCGTCGGCCACGGCGTGCTCGGCCGCCTGCTGGCGCGGCTGGCGACGCTCGCGGGCGGCGAACCGCCGGTCGTCTGGGAGACCAATCCGCAGCGCCGCGACGGCGCCGCCGGCTACGTCGTGACGACTCCGCAGCGAAGATCCGCGGAAGACCTATCCGCTCGATCATCGACGTCAGCGGCGACGCCGCGGCGCTCGATTCGCTCGTTCAGCGCCTCGCGCCGGGCGGCGAGATCGTGCTCGCCGGCTTCTACGACCGGGTGAGCTTCGCCTTCCCGCCCGCCTTCATGCGCGAGGCGCGCTTCCGCATCGCCGCGCAATGGCGCGAGGGCGACCTCGCCGAGGTCGTGCGGCTGGTCGAGGCGGGCGGCCTCTCGCTCGACGGCCTGATCACCCACCGCGTCCCGGCGAGCGCGGCGCCGGAGGCCTATCCAATCGCCTTCGAAGATCCCGCCTGCCTGAAGATGGTGCTCGACTGGAGGTCGCATGTCATGACTCTCGGACGAGGGCTTTCTGACTTCCGAAGAGCTGGCGAACCCGCCGGCACATCTCGAAGCCGACGCGTTCGAGCCCGCGCCGACCGACAAAGACGACCCAGATCATCGCGATCTACGGCAAGGGCGGGATCGGCAAGAGCTTCACGCTCGCCAACCTCTCCTACATGATGGCGCAGCAGGGCCAGAAGGTGCTGCTGATCGGCTGCGATCCGAAGAGCGACACGACCTCGCTGCTGTTCGGCGGCCGCGCCTGCCCGACCATCATCGAGACCTCGACCAAGAAGAAGCTCGCGGGCGAGCAGGTCGCGATCGGCGACGTCTGCTTCAAGCGCGACGGCGTGTTCGCGATGGAGCTCGGCGGCCCTGAGGTCGGCCGCGGCTGCGGCGGGCGCGGAATCATCCACGGCTTCGAACTTCTGGAGAAGCTCGGCTTCCACGAATGGGGCTTCGACTTCGTGCTGCTCGACTTCCTCGGCGACGTGGTCTGCGGCGGCTTCGGCCTGCCGATCGCCCGCGACATGTGCCAGAAGGTGATCGTCGTCGGCTCGAACGACCTCCAGTCGCTCTACGTCGCCAACAACGTCTGCTCGGCGGTCGAATATTTCCGCAAGCTCGGCGGCAACGTCGGCGTCGGCGGGCTTGGTCATCAACAAGGACGACGGAACGGGCGAGGCGCAGGCCTTCGCCGAAGCCGCCGGCATCCCGGTGCTCGCCTCCATCCCGGCCGACGACGACATCCGCAGAAAGAGCGCGAACTACGAAATCATCGGAACGCCCGGCGGCCGCTGGGCGGGGCTGTTCGAAGACGCTCGCGACCAATGTCGCCGAAGCCCTGCCCAACCGCCCGAAGCCGCTGACCCAGGACGGGCTCTTGGGCCTGTTCGCCGGCGACGCGGTCGGGCGCCACGTCATGCTCGAGCCGGCCACCATGGAGGACATGTGCGGCGCGGGCCTGAAGCCGAAGCCGTCCCTCGAAGTCGTCTACGACGCCGACTGTGTGAGGTCGCCGAACCGAGCCGATCATGACCGACTTTGTCGATATCCTCTCTGCAAGCGACGCCCCTTCCGGCGCGAAGGGAGAGGCCGGACAGGCGGACTCCTGCCGAGGCCTCCTGCCATTCCGACAAGGCTGCGGTGCGCGAGGCGGCGAAGACTGCCGGGGCCGGCGAGACGCTCGAGCGCTACGCCCGCGACTATCCCCTCGGTCCGCACGACCAGCCGCAGAGCATGTGCCCGGCCTTCGGCGCATTGCGCGTGGGCTTGCGGATGCGGCGCACCGCGAGCGTGCTCAGCGGGTCGGCTTGCTGCGTCTACGGGCTCACCTTCACCTCGCATTTCTACGGCGCCAAGCGAACCGTCGGCTACGTGCCATTCAATTCCGAGACGCTTGTCACGGGCAAGCTGTTCGAGGACATCCGCGAAGCGGTGTTCTCGCTCGCCGATCCCGACCGCTACGACGCCATCGTCGTCATCAATCTCTGCGTCCCGACCGCCTCGGGCGTGCCCCTCCGTCTCCTTCCCCAGGAGATCGATGGCGTGCGCGTCATTGGGATCGACGTGCCGGGCTTCGGCGTGCCGACCCATGCTGAGGCCAAGGACGTGCTCGCAGGGGCGATGCTGAATTTCGCCCGCGCTCGAGGCCGAGCAAGGCCCGGTGCAGGCGCCGCGCACCCCCCGCGGCGAACGGCCTTCCGTCACGCTGCTCGGCGAGATGTTTCCGGCCGACCCCGTGCAGATCGGCGCCATGCTCGATCTTTTGGGGCTGGCCGCTGGTCCGGTCGTTCCGACCCGCGAATGGCGCGAGCTTTATAGCGCGCTCGATTGCGCCGCGGTCGCGGCGGTGCATCCCGTTCTACACCGCATCCGTGCGCGAGTTCGAGCTCGCCGGCCGCCCGGTCGTCGGCTCCGCGCCCGTCGGGGTAGACGGGACGGCGGCCTGGCTCGAAGCCGTCGGCGCAGCCTGCGGCGTCGCCGCAGGCCGGATCGACGCGGCGAAGGCCAAGCTCCTTCCCGCGATCAAAGCCGCGCTGGCGGCGAGCCCCGATCTCAGGTCGCATTACGCTGTCTCGGGTACGAAGGTTCGGAGCTGATCGTCGCGCGGCTCATGGTCGAGAGCGGCGCCGACGTCCGCTACGTCGGCACTGCCTGCCCGAAGACGCGCTTCTCGGCGGACGACCGCGAATGGCTCGAGGCCCGCGGCGTCGAGGTCAAGTTCCGCGCCTCGCTCGAGGACGATCTGCGCAGCGCTCGACGAATTCGAGCCCGATCTTGCCATCGGCACGACGCCGGTCGTGCAGAAGGCTAAGGAGCGGGCGATTCCGGCGCTCTACTTCACCAACCTGATTTCGGCCCGCCCGCTCATGGGCGTCGCGGGCGCAAGCTCGCTCGCCAAGGTCGTCAACGCTGCGCTCGCCGAGCAAGAGCCGCTTCGACGCGATGCGCGACTTCTTCGAGGGCGTCGGGCGTGGGCCACGCCGCGGGCATGTGGGAGACGATTCCGCGCGATCGGCCGGAATTCAAGGCGAAACGCCGCGCTAAGGCTGCAAAACCCAAAGTCGAAGAGATGGGCTCATGTTAGTCCTCGACCACGACAGAGCCGGCGGCTACTGGGGCGCGGTCTACGTCTTCACCGCCATCAAGGGCTTACAGGTCGTCATCGACGGTCCGGTCGGCTGCGAGAATTTGCCGGTGACGGCGGTGCTGCACTATACCGACGCGCTGCCGCCGCACGAACTGCCGGTCGTCGTAACCGGCCTCTCCGAGGAAGAGCTCGGGCGGCATGGCACCGAGGGCGCGATGAAGCGCGCTCACGCCACGCTCGATCCCGATCTGCCGAGCGTCGTCGTGACCGGTTCGATCGCCGAGATGATCGGCGGCGGCGTGACGCCGGAAGGCACCGGCCTTCAGCGGTTCCTTCCCCGCACGATAGACGAGGACCAGTGGCAGAGCGCCAACCGCGCCATGGCGTGGCTCTGGAGCGAGTTCGGCCCGAAGAAGGGCCGCGTCGCCAAGCAGAAGGCTCGCGCTGCTGGCGCAAAACCCAAGGTTAACATCGTCGGCCCAATTTACGGCATGTTCAACATGCCCTCCGATCTCGCGGAGATCCGGCGGCTGATCGAGGGGATCGGCGCCGAGGTCCACATGGTCTTTCCGCTCGGCAGCCACATCGAGGACGTGGCGCGCCTTGCCGAGGCCGAGGTCAACGTCTGCCTTTACCGCGAGTTTGGACGGCTCCTCTGCGAGGCGCTCGACCGCCCCTATCTGCAGGCGCCGATCGGCTTGCACAGCACGACGAAGTTCCTGCGGGCGCTCGGCGAGCTCTTGGGCATCGATCCCGAGCCGTTTATCGCCCGCGAGAAGCATACGACGATCAAGCCGATCTGGGACCTCTGGCGCTCGGTGACGCAAGACTTTTTCGGAACGGCGATCGTTCGGCGTCGTCGCGAACGAGACCTATGCGCGCGGCCTGCGCCATTTCCTCGAGGAGGAGATGGGTCTGCCCTGCCAGTTCGCCGTCGCGCGGCGACCGGGAGAGAAGACCGACAACCAGGCCGTGCGCGAGACGATCCGGTCGAAAACGCCGCTCGTCCTGTTCGGCAGCTACAACGAGCGCCTCTATCTTGCGGAATGCGGCGCTCGGGCGATGTATATCCCCGCCTCGTTTCCGGGCGCGATCGTGCGCCGGCACACCGGCACGCCCTTCATGGGCTACGGCGGCGCGACTTATGTCGTGCAGGAAGTGTGCAACGCGCTGTTCGACGCGCTCTTCAACATTCTGCCGCTCGGCGCCGATCTCGACCGAATCGAAGCAACTCCGGCGCGGCTTCGTCGCGAGCTTCGCTGGGACGATGCGGCGCGGGCCCGGCTCGATGAGGTGGTCGAGGAAAGTCCGGTGCTGGTGCGCATCTCGGCGGCCAAGCGGCTGCGCGACGCCGCGGAGCGGGAAGCGCGCCGCGCGGGCGAGGAGCGGGTGAGTCTCGCACGCATCGAACGCGCGCGCGTCGAACTGGCTGAGGGGCGCGCATGACAAGCGCGGCGGCCAGCAGAGAACGGCGACAGGGTTGAGGAGAGGAAGGATGCACAACCGGATCCATACCGATCAGGCAGGGCGCGACCATCCCATGGGAGGCCGCCTGTTGTGGTGCGCGCTCGTGCCCCTGTTCGCGCTCGTCGAAGGGACCCATCGCGTGCTCGCCGGTCTGAGGCGCGACCGGGCGGCATTGGGCCAACGCGACTGGCTGACGGAAGCCAAGACGCAGGCGTCGATCGCGACTTCCTATGCTCTCATGGCGAGGTCGTTGATGCACTGATCCGAGCGACGCGGTCGCCCGGTACGCCTGTCGTGACGGAGGTCTCGACGATGTCGCCGTGAAGGGCGTGCACGGCAAATCAAGTTGGAGGTTAAAGGATGCCCACCGACGATAGATCCTCGTTATCAGGACTAACCGAAGCGGAAGCGCAGGAATTCCACTCCCTGTTCGTCACAAGCTTTATCGGCTTCATAGTCGTCTGCATCATCGCTCACATTCTCGTGTGGGCCTGGAGGCCTTGGATTCCCGGGCCGAAGGGCTACGCGATGCTCGATGGCGCCACGGCCGCCGCGCATCACCTGCTGTCGCTCGTCAGCTAAGGAGACCCTCATGTATCGGCTTTGGCTGCTTTTTGATCCCCGCAGGGCGCTCGTCGGGCTCTTTGCGTTTCTGTTCGTGCTTGCGCTCATCATCCACTTCATCTGCCTGAGCACGACCCGTTTCAACTGGCTGGAGGGCAACCCGGCGGTGCACACCGGCTTGGCCGATCCGGCGCCGATCACGATGACCGTGACCGACATCGGGTGAGACCAACTTCGTGGGCGGGCGCAGCCCTGCGCCCGCCGACAAGTCACGCCCGACGTCGGGCGTGAAGGCTGTGGAACTCGCCTCGACCGGCCTGGCTGGGGAGGTCGCGGGCGGACATTCGAACGCGGAGAACCGACCGTGGCGATGCTTAACTTTGAACGACGATATCGCGTGCGCGGGGGCACGTTAGTCGGCGGGGACCTGTTCGACTTCTGGGTCGGGCCTTTTTACGTCGGCTTCTTCGGCGTGACGACGATCATCTGCGCCGCCGTCGGCGTGGCGATGATCGCGTACGGCGCGGCGATCGGGCCGACGTGGAATCTCGTGGCAGATCAGTATCGCGCCTCCGGACATCAAATACGGACTGGCGCTCGCGCCGCTGAAGCAAGGCGGCCTCTGGCAGATCATTACGGTGTGCGCTATCGGGGCGTTCGTCTCCTGGGCGCTCAGGCAAGCGGAGATCGCGCGGAAGCTCGGCATGGGCTATCATGTGCCGATCGCTTTCAGTTTCGCGATCTTGGCTTACGTGGCGCTGGTGGTGATCCGCCCCGTGCTTCTGGGCGCATGGGGATTCGGGTTTCCCTATGGCATCATGAGTCATCTCGACTGGGTGTCCAATACTGGCTACCAGTACCTGCACTTCCACTACAATCCGGCGCACATGATCGCGGTGTCGTTTTTCTTCACGAACGCGCTCGCCCTCTCCATGCACGGTTCGCTGATCTTGTCGGCGGCCAACCCGCCGAAAGGCGATCCGGTCCGCGAGACCGAGTATGAAGACACGTTCTTCCGCGACGCGATCGGCTACTCGATCGGCACGCTCGGCATCCATCGGTTGGGGACGTTCCTTGCGGTTTCGGCCGCGTTCTGGAGCGCCGTCTGCATCATCATAAGCGGCCCGTTCTGGACCCACGGTTGGCCCGAGTGGTGGAACTGGTGGCTCAACCTCCCGATCTGGCGCTAAGACAAAGGAGCGGCCCATGTCCGCCTACGAAAACATCTATACCCGGGTCCAGGTCTGGCCTGGGAAGCCCGATCTGGGCGTAAAGGGCGAGCAGATCGAGCGTGAAAAAGGCGCTCTGTTCAACTATTGGCTCGGCGTCGTCGGCAACGCGCAGCTCGGTCCGATTTACCTCGGCACGCTCGGCGTCATATCGCTAATCTTCGGCTTCATGGCCTTCGAGATCATCGGTCTGAACATGCTGGCCTCGGTCCACTGGAACCCCATCCAGTTCGTGCGCCAGTTGCCTTGGCTCGCCCTCGAGCCGCCGAAGCCGCAATACGGGATAGGCATCGCGCCGCTCAACGAAGGCGGGTGGTGGCAGTTGGCCGGCCTCTTCCTGACGCTGTCGGTGCTCACGTGGTGGTGGCGCATGTACCGTCGGGCGCGCGAGCTCCGGCTCGGCACCCACACGGCCTGGGCCTTCGCGTCAGCGATCTTCCTGTTCCTGTCGATTGGCTTCATCCAGCCGCTGCTTATGGGACACTTCAGCGAGTCGGTGCCGTTCGGCATCTTCCCGCACCTCGACTGGACGGCTGCGTTTTCGATCCGCTACGGGAACCTCTACTACAACCCGTTCCATATGCTCTCGATCGCGTTCCTGTATGGCTCGGCGGTGTTGTTCGCCATGCACGGCGCGACCATCCTCGCGGTTGGCCGCTACGGCGGCGAACGCGAGGTCGAGCAGATGGTGGACCGCGGCACGGCGGCGGAGCGCGCGGCGCTTTTCTGGCGCTGGACCATGGGCTTCAACGCGACGATGGAATCCATCCATCGCTGGGCGTGGTGGTTCGCAGTGCTCGTCACCTTCACCGGAGGCATCGGAATCCTTCTGACCGGGACGGTTGTCGACAATTGGTATCTTTGGGGCGTTCAGCACGGCCTTACGCCAGCCTACCCGCACCTGTGGCCGCCAGTGATTGACCCCGCAGCTTCGGGAGCAGCCCAATGAAAATCGCCGCCTTATTCGTGGGCGTCGTGGCCGTCCTGTTGACGATCGCGATGCTCTTCACGGCCGGGTGGGTGCATCCGCCCATCCTGAGTACGCAAGCCGGCTTCCGCGGCTTAGCCATGGACCAGCTCACAACACCCGCCGCTCAACGCAAACTCGAGCTCGCCAACGTCCTGCCTGACGCGCTACCCATTGCCTCGCCGGAAGGCCCGAAGGCGGGTCAAGTCTATCAGAACGTCCAGGTTCTGAAGAACCTCTCGGTCGAGCAGTTCACCACCCTGATGGCCGCGATCACGACCTGGGTCGCGCCTAAGGAGGGCTGCGCCTACTGCCACAACACCGATAATCTGGCCGATGACAGCGTGTATGCGAAAAAAGTTGCGCGCCGGATGATCCAGATGACCCAGCACGTCAACACCGACTGGAAGTCGCACGTCGCGAACACGGGCGTGGTGTGCTGGACCTGCCACCGCGGCAATCCGGTTCCTGCCTACACCTGGACCGCGAATGTCGGGTGGCCGCAGGCCGGCGGCTTCGCCACCACCAACCATGGCATGGGTCATCCGTCCCAGGCCAACGGCTCGACCGCGATGCTTCAGGATCCGTACCCGCTCCTCGACAACGGCGTGATCCGGGTCCAGGCGACGAAGGCGCTGCCCGTCAGCAGCAACGGCGCCTCGCTCCAGGCGGCCGAGAACACCTACTCGCTGATGATCGCGATGTCGCAGGGGCTGGGGGTCAATTGCACCTTCTGCCACAACACCCGTGAATTCGGGCAATGGGCGGAGAGCACACCGCAACGCGTGACGGCTTGGCACGGCGTTCGACTGGTGGGCGACATCAACTCCGCCTATCTGGATCCGCTCAAGGACGTGGTTCCCGCCACGCGCCTCGGTCCGGCGGGCGACGTTCCCAAAGTCAATTGCACGACTTGCCATCAAGGAGCGAACAAGCCGCTCCTTGGCGTAAGCCTGGCGAAGGACTATCCCGAGCTCGGCGGAACGCCGGCGAAATAAGATCAAGGGAAACGAGTAAGGTCGACGCGACGATGAGTCGCGTCGACCTTTTTGTTGTCGGAGCCCAGGTTGCGCCGACGTCAATGCACGTGTCATTGCTTACGTCCGCGAGGATGTCGCGGGCGACCGATCCGGAGGATGGAATGAATATCAGGGTGACCCCGATCCCCAACGCGGAACCAGACGCGGACATCCTCCGCGATGGGACGGCGGAGATTCCCGAATATCTCGAAAGGGTCTACTGGTGGACCTACGTGCGGCCTTGGGCTGTGTGGTTCTTCGAGCGGCAGTGGCTCGTGAACGCAATTTTGTTCGGCAACTATGTCCGCCTGCGGGACGCGGCGCTCGAGTTCATGGGCGCGCGCCTCCCCGGAAGAACGCTTCAGATTGCCTGCGTCTACGGCGACATGACGTGTCGCTTGGCCGAGCGCGTCGCCGCAGGCGGCGGCCGGCTGGACGTGGTGGACGTGCTGCCTGTCCAGATTGAAAATCTGCGCAATAAACTTCCGGCCGGAGCGCCGGTCCGCGGTCTGGTCCAGGACTCGGCGGCGCTCGACTTTCCCGATGCGCGCTACGATCGCGCGATCCTGTTCTTCCTGCTGCACGAGCAGCCGGAAGACTGGAGACGAAAGACCTTGAGCGAGGCTTTTCGAGTCGTTCGCCCCGGAGGACGGATTGTCATCGTCGACTACGCGCGCCCGAAATGGTGGAATCCCTTCCGCTACATTCTGCCCCCTGCGCTTGCGCTCCTCGAACCTTTCGCGCTCGATATGTGGCGTTCGGAGCTACAGTCGTTCCTGCGCCCATCCACGATCCTGCGAAGCTTCACGCGTCAGTCCGTATTCGGCGGCCTCTACCAGGCGGTCGTCATCGAGCGCTGACGACGACGGAGGCGGCGGTCGCCGTGGCGTTTCGTGCTCGGCGCCGGACGCTGTCAAAGCTGCGGCGCCGTCGCTAATGCGTCGGCGTCCCAATCCCCGCAGCGAGTTGCTTTGGGCCCGGGCGCGAAAAGCTGCGAGACGCCCTTGACCAAAACCGAGAGCACGCCAAACCTCGACGTGACCGACCCGGCCGTCGAGATGCCTGGCCATCTGCTGCGCCGGTGCCATCAGATCGCGGTGGCTATTTTTCTCGACGAGTGCCACGCCTACGATCTGACCCCTCTGCAATATGTGACGCTGTCCGCGCTTGCGACGCAAGGACGCCTCGACAAGGCCGACATCGGCGGCGCAACAGCGCTCGATCGCACGACGGTTGCTGTGGTGGTGAAGAACCTGGAGACGAGAGGCTGCGTCGTGACGCGACCTTCTGAATATGATCGCCGCGCCAAGCTGATCGAGATTACCGACAAGGGCCGCAGCCTGCTGTCATCCGTTCAGCGGGAAGTCGTCAACGCGCAGAAGCGCACCGTCGCGCCGCTGACAAGAAATGAACGCGCCGAACTCATGCGTCTTCTCCGAAAAATCGCCGACGGGAATAACCTTTTGAGTCGAGCTCCGCGTCGAGCCCCGCGTCGTCTCGGCGGCTGATGGGCAGGCGACGACCTTTCCGTGGGGGTGCGGTTGGCCGTCCCCGGCTGGCGCGTAAAGCGACCTGTGGGGTCCTTGACGAAAACGCATATGTATGCGCATCCTCACAAGGATACGCTCGCCAGATCGCAACTTGCTGCGAACTGTGAAAGCAGAGGCGCGCCACGCGCGTGCCTGAAGCCGCGGGAGGAAGGGGAAACCCCGAAGCTTCCCCGCTCCTGTCGTTCAACTCAGAGGAAACGACCGAGCCGCCATGCAGTTCTATCTCGATGGGTTCAGGTCTGGCGACCCTGTAATCGCCGAGCCGCTCGCCGGGGCCCGGCACACGGACGCGCTGCCCCAGGATGTCGATATCCTCATCATCGGCGCCGGTCCGACGGGGTTGACGCTAGCCGCGCAGCTCGTCAGCCTTTCCCGATATCAGGACGGCGATCGTCGAGCGGAAGGCAGGACCGCTCGAGCTTGGTCAGGCCGATGGCGTCGCTTGTCGCTCGATGGAGATGTTCGAGGCCTTCGGCTTCGCAGATCGCGTCCTGAAGGAGGCTTATTTCGTCAACGAGACGGTGTTCTGGAAACCTGACGCGGCGCAGCGCTCAAGAATCGTCCGCAGCGGCCGCATCCAGGACGTTGAGGATGGCCTGTCTGAAATGCCACACGTGATCTTGAACCAGGCGCGGGTGCATGACTTCTACCTCGATCTGATGCACAACGCGCCCGCGCGGCTCGAGCCCCACTACCAGCGCCAGTTCCTCGACCTGACAGTCGTCCCTCACGACGGCCTTTCGGCTCGTCCGGTGACCGTCCGTCTCGAACGCGCCGATGCGGAGCACAAGGGCCAGGTTGAGACGGTGAAGGCAAAGTTCGTGGTCGGCTGCGACGGGGCGCGCAGCGTGGTCCGCGAGGCAATCGGTCGGGAACTTGTCGGCGACTTCGCCAACCAGGCCTGGGGCGTAATGGACGTGCTCGCGGTCACCGACTTTCCCGACATCCGGTTGAAGTGCCTGATCCAGTCGGCCGAGGGCAGCGCGCTCATCATTCCGCGCGAGGGCGGGTATCTTTTCCGCATCTACATCGAGCTCGAAAAACTCTCCCGCAACGAGCGGGTCGCGAGCCTGAACATGACCCCCGAACGCCTGATCGCCGCGGCGCAGCGAATTCTCAACCCTTACACGCTCGAGGTGAAGGAAATCGCCTGGTGGTCAGTGTACGAGATCGGCCAGCGCCTCTGTGGCAAGTTCGACGACGTCAAGGGCGCCGAGAACCGTATGCCCCGGGTCTTCATCGCCGGCGACGCCTGCCACACGCATAGCGCGAAAGCCGGCCAAGGGATGAACATGTCGATGCAGGACGCGTTCAACCTCGGCTGGAAGCTGGCCGCGGTGCTGCGCGGCCGCGCGGTGCCGCGGCTCCTCGCGACCTATTCTGACGAGCGGCAGCCAATCGCCAAAGAGCTGATCGAGTTTGATCACGCGTTCTCGCGCATGGTTAGCGCGCCGGCGAAGGACCCCGCAAACCCCTTGAGCGAGGGCGTCGATCCGGCTGAGCTTCAGGATGCCTTCGTAAAGGCCGGCCGGTTCACCGCGGGCATGATGACACGCTACCGCCCCTCGATCCTCACCGGTGAGGCGACCCATCAGCACCTCGCCGCCGGCTTTCCGATTGGCGCCCGCTTTCATTCCGCGCCGGTCGTCCGCCTCGCCGACGCAAAGCCGATGCAACTCGGCCATGCATTCAGGGCCGACGGTCGCTGGCGGCTTTATGTGTTCGCAACGGCGGAAGACCCTGCAAAGGACTCGTCCCGTTTCGCGCGCTTTTGCCGATTTCTCGCCGAGCAACCCAATTCCCCAGTCCTCAGGCACACGCCTGCGGGCGAAGACATCGACGCGGTCATCGACGTCCGGGCGATTCTCCAGCAAGGCCATCGCGAGCTTGACCTCGGTTCCATGCCCCCATTTCTTCTTCCGAAGAAGGGCCGCTACGGCCTGATCGACTACGAGAAGCTTTTCTGCCCTGACCTGAAAAACCGTCAGGATATCTTCGAGCTCCGGGGCATCGACCGCGTGCGCGGCTCGATCATCGTCGTGCGGCCTGACCAGTATGTCGCCCATGTGCAGCCGCTCGACGCTTTCGAAGAGCTTGCTGGGTATTTCGGCGGCTTCATGCTCGGGTGACGACGCCTCGCAGGGGCGGCGGTTGACCGCCGCGCCGAGGCTTTGGCCGACGCTGCGCGTCGAGCGACCGGCCGGGTAGAACGCGCTTTCGCGCTCCGAACATGCGAACGCCGCCCGATCCGGCGAGGACTCGGCGGCGTTCTTTTTGTATGGTCGGAGCAGACGCTTACTGTTGCTGCGCAGCCTTCTTGCCGATCCGGCTCTTCGAGGCGCGGTCGCCCGCGGCCACCGCGTCGGCCTCGCACATATAGGCGCCTTGCTTGGTCGTGCCGTAACTGCGCGTGCCGGGGTAGTGATAGATGTGCGACTTGGTGTTGAGCCATACGACCGTGTCGGACGGACAGCGGTACTTCGCCTCGGATTCGGTGCTGAACTGACCGGCGCCCGTCGGCGCGGCTGTCGGCCTCACGGGCACAGGCGCCGGTTTCGGCAAGGAGGCCTGGGCGGGCGCCATTGGCGCCGGAGCGGGCGCAGCGGCAGGCGCCATCGGCGCGGACGCAGGAGTGGTCGCGGGCGCGGCGGTGGCGGCCGGCCCGCCGGCGTGACGCGTGCGGCAGCCCTTCAGGAACTCCTGCCAGGTCTGTCCGCCCGTGGTGTTGGCCGTCTTGGCGGCCTGCCACTCGGCGCCGCACTCCTTCATCACGCTTTCGGCGCGGGCCGCGCCCGTCGCCGTCAGACCTATGGCCGCCGCGACGAGAAACGCCGCCGCCGCGGCTCTGAACGATTGGATTCTCATATCAACTCCCCGATGGTCCATCCGGTCGCCGGGCCCGACGACTCGAAGGCCGGAAGCTGACGACCCGGAGTCATAGCCGGTCTCTATCGTTGCCATGACGGCGTTCGAATGAACCCGGCATGAACACGCAGTAGCTATGAATTCTCGAAGCCGGTCAAGGCTTGTCGGCGCCTTTCAGCGCCTTTCTCGGGGTCCTTCAACTGCATAGCGCCTCCGTCCCTCGCGCCCAGGTCTGTTAACCGGATCGGCAGACGCCTCCGCGGGGAGAAGCGTCCGGCGCCGAGCCTGAGCGGGAAGCGCGCGGGCGCTCTCCTAAAGCTGAATTTCGAAGCCGGGCCTCGAGGCTTTGCTCGAATGCTTCCCCTCGAGCGATTCGGGTTCGCGACTTTCAGGCGGCTACCTCGAGGCCGAGTCCGTGCGGCCGCACTTCGCGAGACCGAGCTTCGCCGTCGCGTGGGCAACCGTCGCATCGAACCCGCCGGAGGCGTCGATCGCCGACCACCCCCGTTCGCCGAGCGGTTCGGCCTGCTGCCTCCGCACCACTGCCTCATCGGCGTCAGACGCGTCGGCGCGGCGCCGGGCCACGCGGGCGAGCCGAACCCCAAGCGGCGCTTCGAGAAACAGGCCGTCGAAGACGACGCCGGTTTCCGCCGAGATGCGCGCCGCAGCGGCCCGCATCTCGCCGTGTCGGAAAGGTGGCGTCGAGCACGACCGCGGCGCCGGCGTTGAGCACGCGTCGCGCCTTGTCGTCGAGCCTTCGGTAGACTTCGCGCGAAACCTCCGGCGCATAGGCGTCATGCTTGAGACGAACGGTCTCCTCGACGCCGAACATCGCCTTGCGTTCGGCGTCGCTGCGCAGCCAGAGCGCGCCCGGCGCCCGCCCGAGCCGCAGCGCGAGCGCCTCCGCAAGGAGCGCTCTTGCCTGTCCCCGAAAGTCCGCCGACGGCGACGAGCCGCGGAGCGACATAGCGTAGAAACTTCGCCGCAAGATCGAAATACGCGCGCGCAAGCGTGCTGCGCTTCCTCGCGCGCTTCGCCGTGAAGTCGATCCGCCCTTGCCGCTTCGACTTTCGCCCGGATCGCTGCGCGCAGGCTCATGAACAACGGCAGCGCCGAAACCCCCTCAAGCGCCTCGGGCGGTTCGATCGCGAGATAGTGGTTAAATAGTCTGTTCGCAGCGCGCCGGAGGTTTCGCGCTTCGAGGTCCATCAGCAGGAAGGCGAGATCGTAGAGCACGTCGCCACTGGCGATAGCGTCAGAGAACTCCACCGCGTCGAACAGGACCGGCTCGCCGTCGATGAGCGCGATATTGCCGAGATGCAGGTCGCCGTGGCCGCGCCGGACGAAACGGTCGCGCCCGCGCTTCAGCAGCGTCGGGCGGGCGACCGCGAAAGCAAGCCGGGTTTCGCGCGTGAGACGGTGCGCCTGGGCAGGCGGAAAGAGGTCCGGCCTGAGGCCGAAGGCGGCGTCGTTCTGCTCGATATAGGTCTTCGAGTTCATTGGCCGCGCGGGTCCCGTCGCGAAGAGGCGCGCGACCGTGCGACCGCCGAATCGCCAGCGCGAGCCGATCGATGACGGAGTCGGAAACGCCTTCCGCGCTCGGCGATCCGGTCGAGCGTCGCGTTCTCGTCGAAGCGGCGCATGTGGCAGACCCACTCGATCGCCTCGCCTTCCCCGCCGAGCGCGAGCCCCGCCGGCGTTCGAACGATCGGCGTCGTTCCCATATAGACGCCCGGCGCGTTTTCCCGGTTGACCGCGATCTCCGCCTCGCAGGCCTCACGTCGCTTCTCGAGGGTCGAGAGATCCATGAACGGGAACGTCACCGCCCGCTTGATCTTGTAGACGTCGTCCCCCGCGAGAAAGACAACCGCCCCGGCCGTATCGACGCGGTCGACTGGGATCTTCAGACCATGCGTCGCGGGATCGGCGAGAAAGCGGAATGCCTCTTCTTGCGATGGGACGGCCTCATTCACGCTAAACTCCTCAAGCAAAACGCGGAGAGGTCGGCGCCCGTGCTTGCGATAACGGCCAGCGGCGATTGCTCTCATCTTCGCCCGCGGCCGGCTCGTGGCGACCGCCACCTAAATCCTGAGCGCAACCAGGATCGCGCCCGCTGCGATCAGCGCCACTCCGAGCCAATTCTGGAGCGCCAGCTTCTCGCCCAAAAACACCGCGCCGAAGATCGCCACCAGCACGACGCTGAGCTTGTCGATCGGTGCGACCCGCGCGGCGTCGCCGAGCTTCAGCGCGCGGAAGTAGCAGAGCCAGGAGCCGCCGGTTGCAAGTCCGGACAGCACCAGAAACACATAGCTCCGGGGCGACACAGAATTTAGCGGCTGCCATTGGCTGGTCAGCACGAGGATCGCTCCGGCCGCGCACAGAATGACGATCGTGCGAATGAACGTGGCGAAGTCGGAACCGACATTTTCGACCCCGACCTTGGCGAAGATCGCTGTCAGCGCCGCAAAGGCGGCTGAGAGCAACGCCCAAAGCTGCCAGGACGAAAGCAGGTTCTTCATGTCGCGGTGGCTCCGGTTGGCTTTGGCGAAACGCGCGCCTCGACCAACTTTTAGCACGGGACGCCAAACCCGAGAGGTCTTAGGGCGGATCGCGATCCTTGAAGTCGGCGCGCGGCAAAAGTTTTCCGACTGTCACAGAACAACGTTAAGCAGCCGGCTTGATCGGAGCGAGCCGTGCCCGCCTCCAGGACTTTTCGGTGATAGCCGGGCGCTACGATCGGGTCGCGCTGGTGCTGCAGGGCGGGGGGCCCGCTCGGGGCCTATCAGGCCAACGTCTATCAGGCGCTGACCGAGGCCAATTGCAATCTGAACTGGATCTCCGGCGTCTCGATCGGCGCGATCAACACCTCGCTGATCGCCGGCAATCCGGCGGAGAAACGTCTCGAGGCGCTCACGGCCTTCAGGACGACCATATCGTCGCGGAAAATCTGGCCCTGGACGCAGGAGGGCGACTTCTAAACCTGCGCAACCAGACGAGCGCGGCGATGACAACGCTGCTCGGCCAGCCGGGTTTCTTTCAGCCCCGCGCGATGAACCCGGGGCTCGCGATGCCGGGCTCGGAGGGCGCGACCTGCTTTTACGTAACGGACGAACTGCACGCCACGCTCGAGCGGCTTGTCGACCTCAATCTTCTCAACGACGGGCGTGTGCGCCTCGGCGTCGGCGCGGTCAACGTGCGTACCGGCGCCTTCGTCTATTACTCACAGCTTCCTGATCGGGCCGGAGCGCATCATGGCCTCCGGCGCGCTGCCGCCCGGGCTTCCAGCGGTCAAGATCGACGGCGACTATTACTGGGACGGCGGCATCGTCTCCAATACGCCGCTCCAGCACCTGCTCGACGAGGAGCCGTCGAAGTCCTCGCTGGTCTTCCAGGTCGATCTCTTCAGCCCGCGCGGGCCGTTGCCGCGCGAGATGGCGGACATCATCGTCCGGCATCGCGAGATCCAGTTCTCGAGCCGGACGCGGCAGAACACCGACACCTACGCCCGCGTCCATGCGCTGAAGCAGAAGCTTCGCAACGCGCTCAAGCGCGTCCCACCGGAAAAGCTCGCGCCAGGCGAAGCTGACCGGATCAAGGACTACGCGAAGTCCGGCGACGTCAACATCGTCCACAAGGAATACGAAGGGCACGTCAAACACTATGAGTTCTTCGGAACCTCGATGGGCGAGCACTGGCAGTCGGGCTATGACGACACCGTCCGTACGCTGCGCCATCCCGAGTGGCTGAAACGGTCCTCAATCCACCATGGCGTCGCGGTGCATGATCTCCACGGGGAAGACCCGGACTAAGCGCTGCTCGGGCGCCTGTCGCAGCGATGTCACATGTGTCATTGAAACAATTCGGAGACCGCTCCGGAGTCAATCCGGCGCCGATGAGGGATACGACGATGAGCCCGACGAAGGACAACGGCCTCAGCGCGATGCAGCATCGCATCAACGCGGAGATTCAGGACAATCTCGACGAGGACCTGGAACTCGAACTCGAGGACAGTGAGCTTTCCGACCTGCTCGCCGAAGGCCACGAGCTTCCGGAGAATCATGCTTTCCCGCGGAAGCTCTATTTCACCGAACTGCTGCGCCTGCAGCGCGAACTGATCAAGTTTCAGGACTGGGTCCAGACCAACAAGCTGAAAGTCGTTGTCCTGTTCGAGGGCCGCGACGCGGCCGGAAAGGGCGGCGTGATCAAACGCATCACTCAGCGCCTCAACCCGCGCGTGGTCCGAACCGTCGCCCTGCCCGCTCCGGGAGAACGCGAGAAATCGCAATGGTATTTCCAGCGCTACGTGCCCCACCTGCCGGCTGGGGGCGAGATCGTGCTGTTCGACCGCTCCTGGTACAACCGCGCCGGGGTCGAAAAGGTGATGGGCTTCTGTACCGACGAGGAATACGAGGACTTCTTCCAGTCTGCGCCGGAGTTCGAGCGGTTGCTGGTTCGTTCGGGCATTGTGCTGGTCAAGTACTGGTTCTCGATTTCCGACGACGAGCAGCACCTGCGCTTCCTGATGCGCATCAACGATCCGCTAAAGCAGTGGAAGTTGTCGCCGATGGACCTCGAGTCGCGTCGACGGTGGGAGGCGTACACCAAGGCTAAAGAGATCATGCTCGAGCGCACCAGCATCCCCGAAGCGCCGTGGTGGGTGATCGAAGCCGTCGACAAGAAGCGGGCGCGACTCAACTGTATCGCTCATCTCCTGACCCGCATTCCCTATCAGGAAGTGGAGCACGAAAAGCCCATTCTGCCCGCCCGCGCGCACAATTCAGACTATCACCGCGAGCCGATTCCCCGCGAGATGTACGTGCCGGACCTCTACGCCGGCGTCGTCCCGCCGTCTGAACGGTAGCGCCGGCCGAGCGGCAAAGCGAAACCCGCCCGGCGCGACGCGCCTCCGAGCTTTTCGCTTTCGGCCTACCGTTCCGCGGGACCAAGACCGCCATGACTGGCGCGCACACGACGGGCGCCCGCTCCGCAGCGCGCGCCGGCGTGGCTAACGGGCGGCGAGGCGCTTTCCACCCTTTTTTGGAACGCGCGAGTGCTACCCGCGCAGCTTCTCATGCGCCGTCGCGGCGCGCAGGAAGTAATAGAGCCCGGTGAGAGCGCCGACAACCAGAACCGCTTCCAGCACCCGGGTAATCGTCTCGCCAAGCGCGAACAGGCCTCCGATCGCCCAGCCGGCCGCAAAGCCCGCTCCGATTAGCTCGGTGCCGACGAGAATAGCGACGCTTACGAGCGTCGAGACGTTGAGCCAGTTGATCGGCTTCAAGGACGCTGTTGCGGCCAAAGACCGTCTCCCAATGATTCCGTGAAAGGCGCGCCCTAAACCATGTCGGGAGTGGGCGCAAGTGTCGCGGGCAGCGAGCGTTGCGGTCCACGGCTTACCCATGCACAATTGTGGCTGTTGAGGCCTGAGCCGATGTCCGTCCTCGTCGAACCGTCCCGCCGCCTTGACGCCGCGCCGCGCGACCGTGATCACATGCCGAAAGGCGGCGTCGGACCGCTTGCGCTCGGGGCGCTGGGGGTGGTCTACGGCGACATCGGGACTTCGCCGCTTTACGCGATGGACCAGATCTTTCGCGTCGCGCCGGGGCGGACTGCCGATGACGCCCTCGGCGCCGTGTCGCTGGTCATCTGGACGCTCACCCTGATCGTCGCGATCAAATATGCGCTTTTGGTGCTGCGGGCGCAGAACGACGGCGAAGGTGGAGTCTTCGCCCTTTACGGCCTCCTGCACGACCGCAAGGACCACCGCGCCCGCATGTTGCTCTGGGCGCTCATGGTCGGCGCGGGCCTGCTCATCGGCGATGGCATGATCACGCCGGCGATCAGCGTGCTGTCGGCAGTCGAGGGTCTTGACGTTGCGGCGCCTGGGCTGTCGCCTGCGGTTTTGCCCATCACGGTCGGGCTGCTGATCGCGCTGTTCGCCGTGCAGTTCAAAGGCGCTTCCGGCGTCGGCGCGGTGTTCGGCCCGATCGTGCTTGTCTGGTTCGCCGCGATCGCAGCGCTCGGAGCGGCAGAGATCGCGGCGGCGCCGAAAATCCTTGCAGCCTTCAATCCTGTGTACGGCCTGGAGTTCCTCTGGCGTGCGAATCTCTTTGGCGCGCTGATGCTGCTCGGCGCGTTAATGTTGGTGGTGACCGGCGGCGAGGCGATGTACGCCGACCTCGGTCATTTTGGCGCGCTGCCGATTCGGCTGTCCTGGTATGCGATCGTTTTTCCCGCCCTTATCCTCAACTACCTCGGTCAGGGCGCCTATCTTCTCGGCGGCGCGCCGGTCGCAGGCGATAAGCTCTTCTATGCGCTGAGCCCCTCGTGGCTCCTGCCGCCAATGGTCGTATTGGCGACCGCCGCCACAGTGATCGCCTCGCAGTCGTTGATCTCGGGCGCCTTCTCGCTGGTCTCGCAGGCGATCCGCCTCGGCCTGTTCCCCCGCCTCGACATCGAGCACACCCACCACGCGCAAGAAGGGCAAGTCTACATCCCAGCGGTAAACTGGACCCTGCTCTTCGGCTGCGTCTCTCTGGTTCTGGTCTTCGGTTCGAGCGCGGCGCTGGCGGCCGCCTACGGTCTCGCGGTCTCAGGAGTGATGGTCATCACCTCGGTCGCCATGATCCCGGTCGCCCGTCGCTACTGGGGCTGGAGCCGGCTGCTGATCGCACTCGTCTGGGGTCCGCTGACCGCGCTCAACGCCGCTTTTTTCGTCGCGAGTTCTCTGAAGCTCCTCGAAGGCGGTTACGTGCCTATCGCCGTCGGCGCCGTCGCCTTCGCCTTGATGGCGACCTGGCGCTGGGGACGCAAGGCGACCTACGCCGCGCACAACGCCAAGGCGACGCTAACCATGTCGGAGGTCGTCACGCTGCACCGGGCGAGCCGGTCTTTCCTAGAGCGCAATGCGCTCATCATGTCTCCCCGCCCGCTGCGGGCGAAAAGCGACCGCGCTCCGTCGCTGATCCGTCTGATCGCCGAGCGCACGGGTATGCTGCCGCGCAACCTGATCTTCGTCGAGGTAAGCCACAAAAAGGCTCCCTACATTCACGGCAGCCGCTACCAGGTAACCGTATTCGACCGAAGCGAGGAGAAGGGCAGCGTCATCGGCGTCGAACTCTCCTTCGGATTCCTTGAGGAGCCCAACGTCGAAAAGGCGCTGGAGGACCTTGCGAGACACCACGAAATCGACCTGCCTGTCGACACGCACCAGTGGATTGTCCACATCATGCAGGACCATCTCCTGCCCGCGCGCAAGAGCAACGTTTTCAAGCGCCTGCGACTGAGCCTGTTCCAGTTTCTCAGCGCCGTCTCGCGCCCCGCCTATTCCTATTACGGACTCGGAGACGCGGTGCAGCTCACTATCGAGGTCATCCCGGTCCGGTTGCGGTAGAGCGCTCGCCGAGGATGGCCCTGGACGGCGAGCTTCGGATCGTGATTGATTTGTCGTCATGCCGCCGCCTGCCGCCCTCGATCGCAGCGCTCGACCCCGTTGCCTTCGAGCAGATCCTCGACCGCCTCGCCGAGATCCTCCAGGCTTGTGTGCGCGAAGGCGCGAGCGTCGGCTTCGTGCTGCCCTTCGCGATCGAGGAGGCTCGCGCCTATTGGCGGGACAGAGTCGCGCCGCCGCTGATGGCCGGAACCCGGATCGTTCTGGTCGCGAAGGTTGGAGACGAGGTCGTCGGAACGGCGCAGTTCGACCTCGACGGCATGCCGAGCAAACGCCATCACGCCGAGGTTTCGAAAGTGCTGGTCGACCTTCGCCATCGCCGCGCGGGCGTGGCCCGCGCGCTTATGGCGGAGATCGAGCGGCGCGCGTCCGAGTCGGGTCGATGGCTGCTGACCCTCGACACGGCCGGCGACGCCGCCGAAGCGCTTTACCGTTCGCTCGGCTACGAACTCGCTGGAACGATCCCCTCCTACGCGCGCGACGCCTTCGAGTCGGATCGCTACGACGCGACGCGGATTATGTACAAAGATTTGCGGCGATAGAGCCGGGGAGCGCAATTCGCGCATTCTGCTTAAGGCGTGATCCGGCTTGGCGTCCCGCGTTTTCTTTTGATCAGAATTCTAACAACAAATTGTTGCGGTAAAGCTGAAGGCGCCGTAGGCTCTTTTCCGTGCCCGCGAGATGGACCCGAGATGCTGAACGCACCCTGCCCGCCTTTCTTCGACCGACTCGACCTCGCTACGCCGACGAGGCGCGCCAAAGCCTCGGACATTATCGATCGCTTTGCCCAGCAAGGTGAGACGCGCAACCGCAGTTCCGAACCTCCTTCGCGGGGCCCGAATTATGGCGACTTTGGGGCAAACCGAGGTGTTTTCGCCTCCGGGATTCGGAACATTGAGCATAACGATCTGAAAACGTTCGCGCACTTCCAAAAAACGCGCGCCCTGAGACGCTCCAGGAACTCCTTTCGGACATCGGGAGCGCTCGCGTGAGGGACGGAGCGTTCAGACTCGGGCTCGCCCGAGCCGCCCTGGCGCTATTGACCCTCTATGCGCTCGCAATGATCGTCCCGGACTTCTTCAGGATCGTCCGACCGCTCGGCTCCTTTGGACTGGCAACCAACGCCGACGGACTTGTCTACGACGTCCAGGGCCCTTTCGCGACCGAGGACGCTTCGCCGGCCTCGCGCGCGGGCCTGCACGTCGGGGACAAGCTTGATTTGCAAGCGATGCGTTGCGTCCCCGTCGACACCGAACTCTGCGCCAGCAATCTCGCGCTGTGGGGAGGCGTCGGCTACGTCCTGCCGGGTCGCATCGCGACCCTGAACCTCGAGGCCAACGGCGGCCGACCGGCGCGCGAGGTCAAGCTTGTCGCCGAACCGCGGCCGCGCTCGGTCGCTGTCGACCTGGTGTTGGCGCTCACCCAGGTCGCCGGCGTGCTGGTCGTGCTCGGCGCGGCCTGGCTCGTCTGGACGCGCCCCGGACTGATGACCTGGGGCTTCTTCGCCTATGTCATGTATTTCAATCCAGGACAGTCTTTCCAGTTTGCCGCGTGGCTGCAGCAATGGCCGCGAGCGCTTATGGTCCAGGATACCGCCTCGGGCGTCCTCCAGGCCGCGGGCTATATCGGCTTGCTCCTGTTCGCTCTGCGCGCCCCGGTCGACCGTACGGAGGGCCGCTGGCGTGTCGTCGAGCGGACCCTGCCGGCGCTTGCGATCCTCTTTCTCGCGATCGAGGTTGCGAGCCTCGGCAGCCTATTCGGCTTCCGGACGGAATTCGCCATGCGCGCGGTGGCGCTGGTGGGATTGGGGGTCAGCGCCGCCGCGATTGCGATTCTGATCGCTCGGCGCGGGGATCTCAGTCCGCGCGACTACCAGCGGATCCGCTGGGTCATTTGGGGCTGCCTTATCGGTCTGCCGGCCAACTTGATCGGAGAACTCTGGCAGGAAACCTCCCTGCCAAACAGTCTTTTCGGCGTCGGCCCTCTGTCCGACGACATCGCGGGTTTCTTCTATTTGATCAACGGTGTCCTCTGCCTGTTCGTGGTCGAGGCGATCCGGCGTCCGACCGTCGTTAGCGTCTGGGTTCCGCTGCGTCGCGCGACCGTCCTCGGCCTCCTCCTCAGCCTGCCCGCTTTCTTCATTCACGAGGAACTGAACACGATCAACGAGTGGACCGACCTGCCGGAGTGGGCGTGGGTTCTGGTCGCCTCGGTTCTGGTCTTTTTGATCTCGCGCCTGCACGAATGGACTACGGAGCTTGCCGACCGGCTGTTCGACCGCGATTTTCGAAAGGCCGAAGGGCGCCTCGAAAAAGTCGGTCAGGACATTGAGCGCGCGGAAAGCGACGCCGACATTGAAAGGTTGCTGGTTGAGGAGCCGGTCAAGGCCCTCGGACTCGCCTCCGCGGCGCTGTTTCGCCAAGAGCACGGCGTCTTCCGGCGCAACGCCAGCATCGGATGGGGCGCCGAACATCTCGTCAAACTAGCCGATGGCGACGCGCTGCTACCCGCGACGCCCACGGCAGGGCCTTTCGCGATTGCGCAGCGCGCCGCCGGGACGCCAGACGATCTCGCGCGGCCTGTTCTAGGCGTGCCGGTCGGCAACCCGAGGTGGCGCTTCGCTGTCGTCCTATATAGCGCGCACGAGTTGGGAACGGACCTGGACGGGGCGGAGCGCGCCCTTCTCGGAGCGCTCGCGCGTCACGCCGAGATCGCCTATGGTCAGGTGGAGCGCGAGATGCTGCAACAGCGGGTCGAGCATCTCGAAAGCCTGCTCCGCGATGGGGCGCTTCGGGCTTAGGGACGGCGGCTGCGCCGCGCCGTCGACGCACGCAACCCGAGTGCGCGGCTCTTGACGGCCGACCCCCGACTGCGCCTACTTTCGGGACTTCGCGCGGCGTGGGGCGTGCGGACCGGACGTGTAAAAAATGGCGGGAAGCGCGAGGGAACAGATGGACGCTCAGCCCTGGTTGAAATCCTATCCGCCCGGCGTCCGCTGGGAGGCCCCGATCGAGCCCGCGCCGCTGCAGCGCGTGCTCGAGACTTCCGCCCGTCGCTTCGCAGACCGGCCGGCGCTGCAGTTCATGGACAAGCAGATCAGCTACGAGGAGTTGAACGCCCTTGCCGACCGGGCCGCGGCGGGCTTCCAGAAGCTCGGAGTCGGACCGGGCGTGCATGTCGGTCTCTTCATGCCGAACACGCCGCACTACGTGATCGCCCTGTTCGGTGTCCTCAAGGCGGGCGGAGTCATCGTGAACTTTTCGCCGCTCGATGCGCTGAGCACGCTCGCGTTCAAGGTCGAGGACAGCGAGACGGACGTCCTCGTCACCCTGGACCTCGCGGCCGTGTATCCGCAGGCCGAGAAGCTTCTGGATTCGACGCGTCTGAAACGGCTCGTCGTCGGCGCGTTTGCCGAATACGCCGCCGCCCCGGAGCCGGCGACGGAGGTCCTTCAGGCGCAAGGCCTGCTCTTTGCCGTCGCATCCGACGAGCGGCATGTCGCGTTCCGCGATCTTCTCGACAACGACGGACGCTACGAGGCCCACCCGATCAGCGATCCGACCGATACGCTCGCGGTCATCCAATACACCGGCGGCACGACCGGCCTGCCGAAGGGCGCGATGCTGACCCACGCCAACCTCGCCGCGGCCTGCGCGCAGTACATGGAGACGGCCACGCGCACGGACCCGCCTGCGATGACCGAGGGAGGCGAGCGCACGCTCTGCGTACTGCCGCTCTTCCACATCTTCGCGCTGTCCGCAGTTCTCATACTCGGCTTCGGCGTCGGGGCGGAGGTGATCCTGCATCCGCGTTTCGATCCAGCCGCGGTCGCCAAGGACATCGCGCTAAAGAAGGTCACCGTCTTTCCAGGCGTTCCGACCATGCATCTCGCTCTGCTGAGCCTTCCGGATATCGACAAGTACGATCTCAAGTCGCTCAAGTTCTGCGCCTCCGGCGGCGCGCCGCTGCCGGTCGCCGTGCAGCAGCGGTTCCAGGCGGTGACCGGCGCCCTTTTGACCGAAGGCTGGGGCATGTCGGAGACGGCGCCCGCCGGCACGTTCACCCCCCGTATCGGCGCTGGGAAGCCGGGCTCCTGCGGCCTGCCGATGCCGCGCCTCGAGATGAAATTCGTCGACGCCACCGACCCTTCGCGCGACCTCCCGCTCGGCGAGCGCGGCGAGATCTGCGTCAAGGGGCCGAATGTGATGAAGGGCTACTGGAAGAACCCCGAGGCGACCGCCGCCTCGATGACGGCGGACGGCTTTTTCCGCACCGGCGACATCGGCTACATGGACGAAGACGGTTTCGTCTTCATTGTCGACCGCACCAAGGACATGCTGCTCGTCGGCGGCTTCAACGTCTACCCGCGCATCATCGAGGAAGCGATCTACAAGCATCCGTCGGTCGAGGAGGTGAGCGTCGTCGGTGTGCCGGACCCCTATCAAGGGCGAGATTCCGAAAGCCTTCGTCAAGCTGAAGACCGGCGCCCCCGCGCTGACCCTCGACGACCTGAAGGCCTATCTCAAGGACCGGATCGGCAAGCACGAGATGATCGGCGCTCTCGAAATCCGCGACGCCCTGCCGAAGACCGCGGTCGGCAAGATCTCAAAGAGGGACCTGCGGGATTCCGAGCGCGCGCACGCAAACTGAGCCGATCTTGCGGACCGGCGCGGGCGCCGGTACATCGGCGCCTGGTGAGCATGCGGAGCGTCAGATATGGAGAAGCGAACGGATCTCGGCGAACGGAGCGATGTCGCGGCGGTGCTCGCGCTAATCCCGGTCGTCGGGCTCGCGCTCGTGGACGTGGGATGCGGAGCCGGCAAGAATTCGCGCGAGCTCGGCGAAGCCGGGGCGACCGTGCTTGCAATCGAACCAGACAGGCTCCAGGCGGCGAAGAATCGCGACGCCGCGCAGGCGCCGGGAGTAACCTTTATCGAGGCGCGCGCGGAGCGCCTTCCGGTCGAGTCCGGCTCTGCCGACGGCGTGATGTTCTTTCGCTCCCTGCATCACGTTCCGGGAGAGGCGATGGAGGCGGCGCTTTCGGAGGCCGCGCGCGTTCTGAAGCGCGAGACCGGCTTCCTCTGTGTGATCGAGCCCGGCATGACCGGGACCCATTTCCCGGTCATGCGGCCGTTCCACGACGAGACGCGGGTGCGCGAAACGGCGCAGAGCGCGCTCGATCGAATCGAGCCGCTCTTCGGGGGGCGGAAGTCGTTCCGCTACCTCCAGCATCCCCGCTACGCCGATTTCGACGCGCTCGTCGCCCGCGTGCTCGGCCAGACCTTCAACGCAATTGAGCGCGAGCGGGTCGAGACCAATGAGGTTCGCGCGCTGTTCGAAGCCGGGCGCACCGACCGCGGCGATTACGCGTTCGAGCAGCCCATGCTGCTCGATCTCTTCGGGCGTTACCCATCTCCGGCTGGCCTGGTCGAGTTGGCCCAGGGAACGATCGCGCCGATCGCGCGCTGATAAGGGCCGTGGCGGAGGCCAAGCAAATGCCGCAAAGCAAGCCAGGACGCATTCGGATCGGCGTCGGCGGATGGACCTACGATCCGTGGAGCGAAACCTTCTACCCGGAGGGCCTGCCCCGCGGCCGCCAGCTCGAACATGCGAGCCGGACGCTCACATCGATCGAAATCGACAGCACCTATTATCGCGGCATGTCGCCGCCCATATTTCAGAAGTGGCGCGACGAGACGCCGGAGGATTTCGTCTTTGCGGTCAAGGGATCGCGCTTCGTCACCAATCGTCGCGTGCTCGCGGAAGCCGGGCCGTCAATGGAACGATTCTTCACGACCGGCGTGACCGAGCTCAAGCAGAAGCTCGGCCCGATCAACTGGCAGTTCGCCACGACCAAGCGGTTCGAGCCTGACGACTTCGACGCCTTCCTAGCGCTGCTGCCGCGATCCGTCGATGGCGTCGCGCTTCGGCACGCCGTGGAAGTCCGACACGCCAGCTTTCGCACGCCGGAGTTTGTCGACCTTGTCCGGTCGCGCGACGTCGCGGTCGTCACCGCCGCCGACGGCGACTTCCCGCTGATTGCCGACGTCACCGCACCATTCGTCTACGCAAGGATCATGGGGACGCGCGAGGAAGAGGTGTTGGGCTATCCGGACCACGCGCTGGACGCCTGGGCAAAGCGAGCGCAGGCGTGGGCGCGGGGCGATGCGCCAGACGATCTCGAAAGCCTTCAGCCCGCTGCGAAGGCTGATCGCCGGGACGTGTTTCTCTACGTGATCTCGGGCTTCAAAGCGCGCAACCCGTTGGCGGCGAGCAAGCTGATTGAGAAGGTCGCCAACGGTTCTGCTTAAGATTACGGCCGGCGCGTTTCGCCGGCTCGGGTCACGTCTCCGGGTCCTGGGAAAAGTCAGTCGCGCTCGCAGCCAGCGGCGGCGCATATGACCGGGCGAGCCGCGCCAGTCAGCGTCCGCAGGGCCGTGGCCAGCGCGGTGCCCATTTGTGTTGGCCCGTACCGGTTCAGAGGCACGAGTTGGGCGCAGAGGTCGTTCGCGAACAGCGGCGAAGCGGACCGGGCTCCGCCGCGTGCAGAAACCTGCGGACGTAGCATGTTGATCTCCATTTTACTTTGATGCTGCCGCCTTGGGCGGCTGATTCCAGATGGCTCGGCAATCTTGGCGCTTGGACATTCGACCGAGGCGTCCGCATTGCGCGTCCACCCGATTCGGTGTCCTTGAAATACCAGACGACTGTGAAGCTCATTTGACTTGATCGCGAACGCGCTGATCACACCGCCTCCCGACCCTCTCGATATAGTTGGCTTCATTCAAAGAACAATACCCCCACCCTTGACTGAATTGTTGCGCGATGCGCGACATTCGCCCGTCCCGCAAGGCCAACGAAAGTGCAAGCGCAGCAAACGGGTTGATTCGGGTCGCGTTGACCCTCAAGCTCTCGCAAGGATAGGGGAGACGAAGCGTCGCGATGAGCCGATCCGCTCAGTTCTTTTGCGTATTCGAGACCGCGGCTGGCGTCTGCGCCATCGCCTGGAGCGATTTCGGGGCGACCCGTTTCGTCCTGCCGACGCGTTCCGCTGCGGCCGCCGAAAAGAGCCTGAAGCGCCGAACGCCCGACGCCGAGCCCTCCGCGCCGCCGCCTTTCATCGCAGATGCCATCACGCTTGCGAAAGGCCATTTCGCCGGAGAGCCCACCGACTTCGCCGGAGTTCCGCTCGACCTGCGCGCCGAGGACCCGTTCTTTGCGCAGATCTACGACGCACTGCGGCAGGTCGCTTGGGGCCGGACGACCACTTACGGCGCGCTGGCCGCCGGGGCCGGCGCCTCACGCGAGGCCGCCCGCGACGTCGGCGTCGCGATGGCGAAGAACCCCATGCCGCTCCTCATCCCGTGCCACCGCGTGCTGGCGGCGGGCGGCAAGCTCGGCGGCTTCTCGGCTCCGGGCGGCGCGGAAACCAAGGCACGCATGCTGCGCGCAGAGGGGGTCGATCTCACCCCGCCTGCCCCGGCGCAAAGCGCCTTCGCCTTCTGAGGCAGGTGGCCGCGCGAGCGCCCTCTCCCAAAGGCCCGGCTTGCCTCGAGGTCCAGTTTCGACACGCTCTCCCCGTGGTCCAGCCGGGCCTTCATCGACAAGACGACACAAGCATCCGGACTGTGACAGGACGGGATGTCTTTTCAGCGCGGCCCAAGCCAACAGGCTCGGCCACGGCCGCCGGTTCTCATGGAGCCGCGAGAATTTTCCGCTCGATCAGTCCTTGCTCAATCTGCTGCGCGAGTTCGTCCTGGGTCAGACCCGCGGCCCTGATGCGGCCGAGATAGGGGAGGGCGATCGTGCCGTCCTCATCGACGCGGGTCGTCGTATCGAGATCAGGCGCGATCACGATCCGTATGGTGACGACATCCATCGGTGTGAGAACACGTCCGGCCGCCAAGGCCGGGCTCGCGCCAGCGGCGAGCACCAGCGCGCCCGCTCCGAGGGCGTGGAACGCCACAGATTTTCGACTTCCGGCCCTCACAGTCCCTCCGGCGCCAACCGCCAGCCCCCGCCAGGCGCCCGCTCGAGAGTCGTGGTTTTCAGGCCGAACGGATCGGGGGTAACGTCTCGAATCCAAAGATCGAGGCGTTCCGCCTCGACGGTCAGAAAGACAGCGGACTCTTTATCCGCCTCTGTCGGAAAGAAAGGGTCATAGGCTCGCTTCCAGCGCCGGCGAACCTCCGCTTGGTCCTCCTCGAGCTCCGCGGCGCCCGTGACCGCGACGAAAGCGTCTTCTGCTTCGCGCTGAAACACGAGCACGAGCTTGCTGGCGCGTCGGATGTTCGCCGCCTTCCCCGATCGTCCGTCAGTCACGAAGCGGAATGTCCAAGCGTCGTCGCCGGCCTTCGGCGGCAGCCGGCCCATCGGCCGCATGCGAGGGACGCCGGTTCTTCCAGCGCTCGCGAGCCAGCAGGTCGCGACTTTGGCGACGGTTGCGGCGGCGCCCTCGACGAGACGGCCGATATCGATGGAATCGCGTTCGTCCATGGCTGACACCCATGCGCTACGTAGAGGCTGTCCGAGCCCGTCCACCGACAGGCGTCGTTTCGGACGCCCTTGTTGGACCCCGTGAGCCGCAATCAGCGATCCCGGCTACGATTGGCGGCGCCGCTCCAAGCATAAATTCCCTGCCGTCGCACGCTCGCTAAAAATTATGCGTTTTCTTAGTCGGCGCGTCGAGGCATCGTCTCACGCCGTGAGGGACCCGACCACGGCCTTCAACACCGCCGCCGCGTCGCGTGGATCGAGCCGCACCTGCAAGCCCCGCTGGCCGCCGTTCACAAAGACGTGCTCGTGCCCCATCGCCTGCTCTTCGATTGCCGTGCGCGCCGGCTTCATCTGTCCGAACGGGCTGATCCCGCCAACCTTGTAGCCGGTCGCGCGCTCGGCGTCGGCCGGCTTCATCATCTGCGCCGACTTGCCCTGGAACGCCGCCGCGAGTTTCTTCATCGAAACTTCGCGGTTGGAGGGGACGATGACGCAGACCGGCTTGCCGTCGAGGAGCGCCATCAAGGTCTTCAGCACCCGATCGGGCGATTCGCCAAGCGCCTCCGCCGCCTGGATGCCGATCTTGTCGGCGTCAGGGTCGTAATCATAAGCGTGAACGGTAAAGGCGACCCCGGCCTGCTCGAGCGCTTTGGTCGCCCGCGTCGCCTTCGACACGGCTCGCCCGCCTTACAGGGGACGCCCCTCGTCGACTTCGTAAACTTTTAGGTTGCGCTCGCCGACTCCGAATTCGCGTCCGGCTTTTCGATAGGCGCCCATATGCGCGGAGGAGGCGTGCTTTTCTAGCGCCGCCTGATCGCGCCACAATTCGCTCACATGGATCAACCCCGGATCGAGCAAGTCTTCGGCGAATGCGTAATTCAGGCAGCCGTCTTCGGCTCGCGTCGCCCCGATCATGCGCGCCATCGCGTCGCGTGCATCGCGAATCTTTTCAGCGGGGAAACGGACGGTGCCGACGATCATGATCATGCCCAGACTATAGGAGCATGCCGTCCATTTCGGAAGCGCGATCTCGGATTGCAGGGCAAGTCTTGCTTCAGCGCTCACGCCCATTCGCCGGCGCGGAAGACCGGCGTACGGGCGCCGTCGGCGTCAAGCCCGTCGATGTCGATGTAGTCCGAGCCGATCATCCAATCGATATGGATGAGGCTGGCGTTGCCGCCGCGCGCCGCAATTTCGTCGGCTGTCAGCGTCTCGCCGCCGACGAAGCATTTCGAATAGCACTGCCCGATGGCGACGTGGCAGGCGGCGTTCTCGTCGAACAGCGTATTGAAGAACATCAGGCCGCTCTTCGAAATCGGCGAGGAATGCGGAACGAGGGCGACCTCGCCAAGCCGGCGCGCGCCGTCGTCGGTTTCGAGCACTTTGCACAGCACGTCTTCGCCCGCGCGACGCCCTAGCTTCGACGATCCGACCGGCCTCGAACTGTCACCGCGATATCCTCGATCAGCGTGCCCTGATACGACAGCGGCTTGGTGCTGGCGACGCGGCCCTCGACCCGCAGCGCGTGCGGGGTCGTGAACACCTCCTCGGTCGGAATGTTCGGATTGCAGGTGACGCCGTTCTTCGCCGTCGAGGCGCCGCCATGCCATTCGTGCCCGTCGGCTAGCCCGATGGTCAGGTCCGTGCCCGGCCCGGAATAATGCAGGGCGTGGAAGCGCTTCTGGTTCAGCCACCGGGTTCTTAAGGCCAGCGCGGACATTATGCGACGTTCCAGCCACCGACCGGATCGTCGCCGTCGACGCGCGAGGCGGAAAAGATAGCGTCGGCGAGCTTCGCGACGGCGACCTCCTCCTCGTCGCCTGGAAACACCCGCTTCGCCCAGGAGAGCGTCGGATAGGCGACGATGTTCCAGTTGATGTCGAAGCCGGCGATCTTTTCCAGGGCCGGCTTGTAGGCGATCGAGTTGGCCTTGTTGGCTCGCGCCACTTTCGCCGGATCCGCGTCCGACAGCAGCATCGGATCCTCGCCGACGATGGCGAGCCGAGCCGTGTTGGCGGCGAAGGCCTTGCCGACGCCCTCGTAGAGCCAGCCGGGCGCGCGATCGAAGCTCGCGTCCGGCGCGAAGCGAAAGCGCACGAGCGTCATCTCCTCGTCGGAGAAGATCGGGGTCACCAGGCCCGCGCCCGCCTTGTAGGCTTCCTCAGCGATCTTGCGCGCGAGCGGGAGCGCGGCGATCGGCGCGGTCAGGAACAAGTCCTGCCCGGGCTCGAGCCGCAGGCCGACCTTGACAGCGATTTCGGCAAGCCGCCCGAGCCGCGCGGCATCGATCGACAGGAAGTTGCGAGCGTGCGTGGTCAAATGAGCCTCCGAGCAGGAGCGGACACGAGGGGAGCGCGAGTTTCGACTATAGGGTCGCGACGGGAGCGCAATAAGGCAAGGACGGCGCGTCCGCAGCGCGCCAATGGCCAAGTGACCGTAGGCCATTTTGCGCCAGCGCCGAGGGCGCCATCGAGCGCAAGATCGTGAGCGATAGGGCTGGAGCAACGGCCGCGCCTATGTCAGGTTCCGCCAGCGGCGAGGGCGGCGACAACCATGCTGCCCCGTTCGCAGCGCCCCATGGGGAGGTCCCATGTCGACCGGTTCCGACTCCCTGCCCAACGCGCTGAGCCAAGTCCGGACAAAACCGCTTTTCGTGATGTCCCTTGACGTGCTGCCCTTGCAAATTGTCGGCGAGACGCCGGGTGGCTTTCGCCGCGTCGGCGTCGTTCCGAGCGGGAAGTTCGAGGGCGAGCGTCTTTCCGGCGTCGTGCTCGAAGGCGGCGCCGACTGGCAGGATGTGCGCCGCGACGGCAGCGTCACGCTCGACGTTCGGCTCATGCTCAAGACGGCCGACGAGTCGATGATCGCGATGACCTATCGTGGGCTGCGTCACGGACCGGCGGAGGTTCTCGCCCGCCTCAACCGCGGCGAACCCGTCGACCCGGCCGAATATTACTTCCGAACCGCATGTTTTTTCGAGACCGCCGCGGAGCGATACGCATGGCTCAACGAAATCGTGGCCGTCGGCGTCGGCCATCGCTATCCGGACGGCGCGGTCTACAGCGTGTTCGAAGTGCTTTAGGCCACGACGACCTCGACGGGCGTACCGACCGCCAGCCCAAGATCGCGGTCGGCGCGGCCCCGATTGACGGCGATCTCGACGAGGCCATTGGAATTTGCGTACCAGAAGGCTTCGCCCCGCGACCGGTCGGAAAAGGTCCGCGCGGAATCGAGAATGCGGCCGGCGGCGGCGAGTTTCGCATTCTGCGGCACGGCGGACGCCCGGAGGCCCGTCATGGCGTTGCCGTAGTGGTCAAGGTAAACGATCTGGGCGAGATCGTCGGGCCAGTCAGGACGGCGGATGCGGCGCTCCTCGATCGGGCGGCCAGGCGGGTCGTCGCCGCGGGCGATGATCGCGGCGACCGGCGCAAACAGGTCGCGGCCGTGAAAGCTCGCCGACAGGATATCCGGGCGCCAGGCGATCTCGAGGCCTCTGGTCGTCCGGGCGCGTCGCTGCACCAGTTCGAAGAGGCCGGCGCCCGGCCCGACGAACCAGTGCCCGTCGGCTTCGACGATGACCGGCGGACGCTCGCCGCCGACACCCGGATCGACCACGGCGAGGAACACGGTCCCTTGAGGAAACCACGCTGCATAGGCCGCCAGCAGATAGGCCGAGGCCTTGGGGTCGCCGATCGGCGCGTCGGCGAAAAGATCGACGACCGGAACGGCCGGCGCCATCCGAAACAGCACCGCCTTCATCTGGCCGGTGTAGGGTCCGAGGAGACCGAAATCCGTGAACAGCGCGATCATGGCGTCGCCAAGATTCGCCTCCCGCGGCGCCGAGGTCAACCGCCTGCGCGATCGGGCCGCCGGTGCATTCATGAGGCGTGCTAATAAACCCATGCGGTTTTCTCCCGCTAATCCCTGAGCGGTTTCGGCGCTATCGTTGGGTCATGGCGGTTGACCCCGCGCACACATCACGGAGGCGAAGGTGGAAATTTTGAAGGCGGGCTCGAGGCCGTCAAACAAAGGGCCCAGCGACTGGTTCACCGGCTCGGTTCGGATCGACCCGCTGTTCAACCCGTTCGACGGCGAGCGCGTACAAGGCGGAGCCGTCACCTTCGAGCCGGGCGCGCGCACGGCGTGGCACACCCACCCGCTTGGCCAGACCCTGGTCGTGACGGCGGGCGTCGGCCGCGTCCGGCGCTGGGGCGGCCCGATCGAAGAGATCCGCCCTGGCGACGTCGTCTGGATTCCGCCGGGCGAGAAGCACTGGCACGGCGCCGCGCCGACCACCGCCATGACCCACATCGCGATCCAGGAGATGAAGGACGGCAAGGCGGTCGAGTGGTTGGAGCACGTAACGGACGAGCACTACGGCGCGTGACGGGGAGATTCGACATGCCCCACGTTGTCGTGAAGCTCGCTTCCGGCCGATCGGACGCTCAGAAACAACGGATCGCGGACGAAGTGGTCCGCGCCGTCGTGAAGACCGCTGAGTGCGGCGAGGAGGCGGTTTCGGTCGCGATCGAGGACGTCGAACCGGCCGACTGGGACGACAAGGTCTTTGGTCCCGAAATCGCCGGCAAGGCCGACACGCTTTTCAAGACGCCCGGATACAAGGCCGTTTAGCAGAAGCCGAGAGCGACGCGAGTTCGTCGCCCTGTTCGCTTCCCAACGCTATCGGTCTACCGAGTTGCGCGTGCGACTCGTTCTACGAAAGGAACATCATGAAGACGCGCCTGCTGCGGGACATTGAGGTTTCAGCCGTAGGTCTCGGATGCATGGGCTTCAGCCACGGCTATGGACCGGCGGCTGAGCGCCAGGAAGCCGTTCGACTGATCCGGTCCGCCGTTGAGGTCGGCTGCACCCATTTCGACACCGCGGAAGGCTATGGCGCCGGCCACAACGAGGGTCTCGTCGGCGAAGCCCTGGGACCGGTGCGGGACCGAGTTGTGATCGCCACCAAGTTCCGGATCGACGAAAGCACGTCCGAGAAGTCCGCGGAGATGCAAATTCCGCGAGCATCTCGATGCCACGCTCAAGCGCTTGGGCGGCGATCACGTCGAGTTGTACTATCAGCACCGCATCAATCCCGAGGTCCCGGTGGAAGAGGTTGCAGAATGCATGGGCAAGCTCATTCGCGAGGGCAAGATCCGGGGTTGGGGCTAATCGCGATCCACGCCGGATCAGATCCGTCGGGCGCACGTCTCACGCCGCTCGCAGCCGTTCAAAGCGAGTATTCGATGATGGAGCGGATGTTCGAGCGCGACGTGATCCCCCTCTGTCAGGCGCTGAACATCGGCTTTGTCGCGTTTTCGCCGCTCGCCAGCGGGTTCCTGTCCGGAAAGGTGCGCTCGGACGATCGATACCAAGGCGACGACGTCCGACGCGGCATTACCAGGTTCGACGCCGAAAACGTAAAGGCCAACCAGCCGCTCGTCGCGCTGCCGCAAAAGCTTTCCCAAAAGAAGGGCGCCACGCCGGCGCAGATTTCGCTGGCATGGATGCTGGCAAAGCCGTTCGTCACCCCGATTCCCGGAGCCCGCAAGGCTGAGCGAATCGAGGAAAATCTTGGCGCGGCGGACGTCGACCTCACGCCCAGCGAGTTGGCGAGGATCGAGAACGAACTCGCCCGCACCGCTTTTCATGGAAACCGAACCGACGAGGACATCGCCAAGCTCAAGGCGATGCCAGCCGCGCCGTCCTTGATCGAGCGCCACACTTAAGGAGACGAAGACCCATGAAGGAAGAACCGACCAACGCCCGCAAAGGCTTCGGCGACATCGCGCCCCATCTCGCGGAAATCACTGACAAGGTCTTGTTCGGCGATGTCTGGGAAAATCCGGCCTTGTCGCCGCGCGACCGCAGCCTGGTGACGATCACGAGCCTGATTTCCCTCTATCGCATCAACGAGATGCCGTTCCACCTCAAGAGGGCGCTGGAAAACGGCGTCACCCGCGAAGAGATCATCGCCACGATCACCCACCTCGCCTTCTATTCCGGCTGGCCGCCGGCGATGACCGCGCTCCAGATCGCACGGAAGGTCTTCGACGAGGCGGGCGTCTGACTTCGACGAGCCGCGAGGAGAACGCAAATGCAGACGCGCAAGCTTGGGAAGAGCGGCCTCGAGGTTTCGGCAATCGGCCTCGGCTGCATGGGCATGAGCTATCACCGCGGCCCGGCGCCGGATCGCGACGCCATGATCGCCCTGATCGGCGCGGCGGTTCAGCGCGGCGTGACCTTTTTCGACACCGCCGAGGTCTACGGCCCGTACACAAACGAGGAGCTTGTCGGCGAAGCGCTCGCGCCGTTCCGCAAGAACGTCGTGATCGCCACCAAGTTCGGACACGATCTCCAGACCGGCGGCCTCGACAGCCGGCCCGCCCAGATCCGGCGAGCCGTCGAGGGCTCGCTGAAGCGGCTTCGGGTCGATGCTATCGATCTCTATTACCAGCATCGGGTCGACCCCTATGTTCCGATCGAGGATGTCGCGGGCGCGGTCAGGGACCTGATCGCCGCGGGCAAGGTCAAGCATTTCGGCCTGTCCGAGCCCGGGGCCGAGACGATCCGCCGCGCGCATGGCGTGCAGCCGGTCGCGGCTGTCCAGAGCGAATACTCCCTCTGGTGGCGCGCGCCGGAAGCGGACGTCCTGCCAACCTGCCAGGAGCTCGGGATCGGCTTCGTCCCCTTCAGCCCACTCGGAAGAGGCTACCTCACCGGCAAGATCGACGAGACCACGGCCTTCGGCGGCAACGACAATCGCGTCGACTTGCCTCGTTTCACGCCCGAGGCGCGAAAGGCGAACCGGCCTGTCGTCCACCTGCTCGAAGAGGTGGGCAAGCAGAAGGGCGCAACCGCGGCGCAGATCGCGCTCGCCTGGGCTTTGGCGAAGAAGCCCTGGATCGTCCCGATCCCCGGCACCACAAAGCTCAGCCGCCTCGAGGAGAACATTGCTGCCGCGGCTCTCGAACTGACGGCGGACGACCTGCGGCGCATCGATGACACAGCGTCGAGGATCGCCGTGCAAGGCGACCGCTATCCTCCGGAGGTTGCACGCTTTGCGGGCCGCTAAAACTCAAAGAGAGGTATCGACGTGATCATCTCTTTCGAAGGAAAGGTGGCGCTCGTGACCGGAGCGGCGTCCGGCATTGGACTCGCGACTGCGCAGGCTTTTGCGGAGTCGGGCGCCTCGGTCGCGCTGGCGGACTGGAACGAGAGCGGCGTGCGCGCTGCGACGAAGGAACTGACCGCGCAAGGTCACCGGGTCCTCGCCATTCCTTGTGACGTCGCCGACGATGCGCAGGTCGAAGCCATGGTCGAAGAAACCGTCGCCGCCTTCGGCCGCCTCGATGCGGCCTACAACAACGCCGGGTTTCAAAACCTGGTTGCCGAGACAGCAGACGCCACTCGAGACGACTTCGATCGCGTGGTCGCCATCAATCTCCGCGGCGTGTGGAGCTGCATGAAGTCTCGTCTGGACGCTCGTGGTCGAACGGATGGTCGAGGCGACGCGCTCAAGGCGATAGAAAGGAGCGTCCCTATGGAGCGGGTTGGCCGCATTGCGAACGCCGTCCTGTGGCTCTGTAGCGACGCTGCAAGCTACATCACCGGCCAAGCCATCTCCGTCGATGGCGGTCTAGTTATGCGCTGAAGAAGAGGACAAAACTCATGCGAGCAACCATTCTCTACGGCAAGGGCGACGTGCGTTGCGAGGAGGTCCCCGAGCCGAAGATCCTCAAGCCGACCGACGCCGTCATTCGGCTCTCGGCGTCCTGCATCTGCGGATCGGATCTGTGGCCGTTCCGAGGGCTGAACCCCGTTACCCAGCCGATGGCGATGGGCCATGAATATTGCGGCGTCGTCGAAGAGGTCGGCAGCGCCGTCAAGACCGTCAAGCCGGGCCAGTTCGTGGTCGGCTCGTTCTGCATCTCCGACAACACCTGTCCGCATTGCCGCCGCGGCTTTCAGTCGTCGTGCCAGCAGCGCGAGTTCATGACGGGAGCGCAGGCGCCGCGTGCGCGGGTGCCGCTCGCCGACGGCACGCTGGTCGCGACTGAGGAACTGCCTGCGGACGATCTGATTCCAAGCCTGCTCGCAGTTTCGGACGTGCTCGGCACCGGCTGGTATGCGGCCGACGCCGCCCGCGTGCAGCAGGGTTCGACCGTCGTGGTCGTGGGCGACGGGGCGGTCGGCCTCATGGGCGTGCTCGCGTCCAAACAGATGGGCGCGGATCGAATCATCGCGATGAGCCGCCACAAGACGCGGCAGGACCTCGCGCTCGAATTCGGAGCGACCGACATCGTCTCCGAGCGGGGCGACGCGGGCGTCGATCGGGTCAAGGCGTTGACGGACGGCATCGGCGCGGATTCGGTTCTCGAGTGCGTCGGCATGAACGAGTCGATGACGCAGGCGATCCGGTGCGCGCGTCCCGGCGCCATGATCGGCTATGTCGGCGTGCCGCACGGCGTCCAGCTCGACGGACAGTCCCTGTTCTTCTCGCAGACCGGCATGCTGGGCGGCCCTGCCCCGGTCCGCCGGTTCCTGCCGGATCTGATCGAGATGGTGCTCGAACGCTCGATCAGTCCTGGCAAGGTGTTCGACCTGACGCTGCCGCTCGCCGACGTCGCCGAGGGCTATCGGGCGATGGACGAGCGGCGCGCGATCAAGACGATGCTGCGTGTGTAGGAGACTGGTCAATGATGCGCTGGACGCAAGAGGAGTTGCAAAGCATCTCCGCCTCGGATGGTCCTGCAACCGAGCGCGCCCCCGGAGCGCGGGATGCGCCTTCGAGCGGAAAATCACCAGAACCTAATCGATCATCGCGGCCTTGAGGATATTGACCATGGTGGCGTGCGCTGGCTTGTCGCCGGGGTTCAGGAGGCGGTGGGGCCGGTCGCAGCGATAGCGCAGCGTCTCGCCGGCGCAGACCCGCTCGACCGCGCCGCCGACATCGACCTCGAGTTCGCCCTCAAGGACGGACAGGCACTCGATCGAGCCCCGCACGTGCGCCGCGGATTCGAGCACGCCGCCCGGATCGGCCTGAAAATCGTACCATTGCAGCCAGTCGACCGTCTTCAGCCAGCCGGTCACGGCGAGACGGCAGAGGCCGTCGTCGGACACGAAGATCGGGGTCGCGCCGCGGCTCAGGTGTTCGATGAACGGTCCGTCCTCTCCTCCTTCCAGCATCGACTGGATCGAGACGTCGAGGGCGCGCGCCAGCCTCCAGATCGTGGTCAACGTCGGATTGGTTTCGTTGCGCTCGATCTGCGAGATGATCGACTTGGCCACGCCCGACTGGAGCGAGAGATCTGCGAGCGAGAGGCCGTAGCTTCGGCGCAGCCTGAGGACGGCGAGGCCGAGCTGGTTCGACAGCGCCGCTGCGCCGGCTTCCAGCACTTTGGCGCGATCCTTGCCTTCTACCCCCATGAACAGTCTCCCGGATCGGCGGTCCGAGGGTCGAGACTACGGGAAAACGTCCGGAATATCGAACGATTTCGACTGGCGGATCGGGGATCAAGCGTCGTGGGAATAAAAGACGATTTTGCGCCGGGAATGTTCCCAGGCAAGCAGCCCCCCGCCGGCCACGACAACGATCGCCGCGCCGGTCAAAACGCGCGCGGTCGGGACTTCGGCGAATATCAGGTAGCCCAGCGCCGCCGCCCAGATCATCGCGGTGTAGTCGAAGGCGGCGATCACGGTCGCGTCGGCGAACCGGTAGCAATGCGTCATCAGGATCTGAGCCCCACCCCCGAGGAGCCCGATCGCCACGAGGCTCGCGAACGCCGGCGGTCCGGGCGCGACAAAGCGCTGGCTCGCGGCCAGCTCCGCGAGCGCGCCGCGCCCCGGCGACACGAACCCCGCGATCAGGATCACAAGCGAAATGACCGCGGTGACCGAAGAAAAATAGAAGACGATCGCCCCGGTCGCCTCCGATTGCGTCAGACGGCGGGTCTGGATCAGGGCGATCGCGCCGGCGCCCGCCCCGACGAGCGCCGCCGTCACGCCGATCCCCGAGCCGGCGCCCCGGATCCCGCGCCGAAATGGCCGGACAGCATCACCAGAACCCCCACGAACCCGAACGCCACTGCACTGGCCCGCGCCAGCCGAAATTCCTCTCCGAGCAGGATCGAGGCGAGCGGGACGACCATGAGCGGCGTGACGAAGGTGAGGGCGGTGGCGTCCGCCAGCGGCAGGTAGCCCAGCGCGAGAAAGCCGCCGAAGATCGCGCCGGCGCCGGCGATCGACCGCCCGATATGCCCGAGCGGCCGGGTCGTCCTCAGCGCCGACGGCCATTCCCCGCGCGAGGCGAGCCAGGCCGCGAGCGTCGCCATCGCGAAAACCGACCGGAAGAACACGATTTCGGCAACCGGGTAGGTCGGCGCCGCGGCCTTGATCAGCGCCCACATCAGCGCGAACGCGAAGGTCGCGCCGATTTTGAGGCCGATCCCCTTGAGCATCGGCGTCGTGGACAGTCCCTCGAGCACCGCTTTAGAACACGCCGGGGAAAGCGCCGCCGTCGATCAGAATGTTCTGACCGGTGATGAACCCTGCCCGCGCGCCGGCAAGAAATGCGCAGAGCGCGCCGAACTCCGCCGGATCGCCGAAGCGATGGGCGGGGCTTCGCGCCGCGGCGTCCGCCTCGGCCCTCTCGAACGGCACGCCGTGCTGGACGGCGATGCGCTCGATCGCCGAGCGCTGGCGGTCGGTCGCGAAGGCGCCGGGCAGAATCGCGTTGATTGTCACGTTGTCGCGCACATAGGCGCGCGCCGCAGAGGCCAGGAACGCGGTCAAGCCGGCGCGCGCCCCCGACGAGACGTCGAGGCCGGCGATCGGCGCCCGCACCGAACCCGATGTAATATTGACAATTCGGCCGAATTTCCGCGCGGCCATCCCGGGCAGCAGCGCCTGAACGAGCGCGATCGGAGTCAGCATGTTTGATTCGACGCCGGCGAGAATGTCCTCGCGCGTGATCGCGCCGAGCGTCTTGAAGGGCGGGCCGCCGTTGTTGTTGACCAGAATGTCGGCCTCCGGCGCCGCCCGATCAGCGCCGTCCGGGTCGCCGGATCGTTGAGATCGCCCGCGATTTCATGGACCGTGACGCCGAACCGGTCGCGAATATCCTTGGCTGTAGCAGCCAGCGTGTTCGGGTCGCGGCCGTTGAGCGCGAGTTCGCAGCCCGCTTCCGCCAGCGCCAGAGCGCACGCCCGCCCGAGCCCCTTGCTCGATGCGCACACAATGGCCTTGCGGCCGGATATCCCGAGGTCCAATGTCCCGTCTCCGTTATCTCGACCGCTTGCGCCTGCTGTTTTATATTCGGGAATTGTCCCTGTCCGCGTCCCTGCGTCATCGAAGCGACACGAGAATCTGCGCAGAGAAATTCGATACTGAGGTCTAATACGAGAGGCCGGTGTGTCCAAGCAACTCGGAAGCCATCGCTACCGCACGCTCTTCCTGTCGGACCTCCATCTCGGCACGCGCGGCTGTCAGGCTCATCTCATCCTCGACATGCTCAGGCACGTCGAAGCCGATACGATCTACCTGGTCGGCGACATCATCGACGGCTGGCGCTTGCGCGCGGGCTGGTACTGGCCGCAGGAGCACAACGACATCGTCCAGAAGCTTTTGCGCAAGGTGCGGCGGGGCGCCAAAATGGTGTTCGTGCCGGGCAATCATGACGAATTCGCGCGCCAGTTCCTCGGCCTGACCTTCGGCGGCATCGAAATCAAGCGGGACACGGTCCACACCGCGGCGGACGGCAAGCGCTATCTCGTCATGCACGGCGACGAGTTCGACGTCGTGGTGCGCCACTCGAAGTGGCTCGCCTACTTCGGCGATTGGGCCTACGAGACGGCGCTGTTCGTCAACACCCACTTCAACTCGGTCCGCCGCGCGATTGGCCTGCCCTACTGGTCGTTCTCGGCTTGGGCGAAGCTCAAGGTCAAGAATGCGGTCAACTTCATCGGCTCGTTCGAAAAGGAGCTGGCGGGCGAAGCCAAGCGCCGCAATGTCGACGGCGTCGTCTGCGGACACATCCATCACGCGGTCATTCGCGAGATCGACGGCGTCACCTACATAAATACCGGCGACTTCGTCGAATCCTGCTCGCTGGTGGTTGAGCATTTCGACGGACGGTTCGAGGTCATGCACTGGCCGGTCGTGCTGCCGGCAACCGCGACCGACGACAATGCGCCGTTCGAGGACGAGTCCCAAGAGATCGAGGCGGAAGCGGCGTAATGCGTATTCTCATTGCGACCGACGCTTGGCGGCCGCAGGTCAACGGCGTCGTGTCGACCCTGGAGCGGATGACCCAGGCGGCGGCGGCCGAGTTCGAGGCGGAATTCGAGTTCCTCACCCCTCAGGGCATGTGGACCGCGCCAATGCCGACCTATCCGGACATCCGCGTCGCGGTCACGACGCCCTGGGAAATCAACCGGCGCATTGAAGAAGTCGCGCCGGATCACGTTCATATCGCCACCGAAGGTCCAATCGGCTGGCTCACCCGCGGCTACTGCATGAAGGCGGGGCGTCCCTTCACGACGAGCTATCACACGCGCTTTCCCGAATACATCGCGGCGCGCACCGGCCTCCCCGAGCGACTGACCTATGCGGGGCTCCGCCATTTCCATGCGCCCTCGGCTGCCGTGATGGCGCCGACCCCAACCATCTGCACGGACTTGACCCAGCGAGGCTTCGATCGGGTCCGACTTTGGAGCCGCGGCGTCAACCACGCCCTGTTCCGGCCGCGCGCCGAGCGGACGCTCGACCTGCCGGGGCCGATCTTTCTCTGTGTCGGGCGGGTCGCGGTCGAGAAGAACCTCGAAGCGCTGCTTGGCCTCGACCTTCCGGGTTCGACCGTCATTGTCGGCGACGGTCCGGCGCGCGCGGCGCTCGAGCGTCGCTACCCGCACGCCCATTTCCTCGGCGAAAGGCACGGCGAGGCGCTGGCGCAGATTTACGCCAGCGCGGACGTGTTCGTTTTTCCCTCGCGCACCGACACGTTCGGCATCGTGCTGATCGAGGCGATGGCGAGCGGACTGCCGGTCGCGGCCTTCCCGGTTCCCGGTCCGATCGACGTCGTCGACGGGCAAGCGGGCGTCCTCGACCAGGACCTGCGAGCCGCCTGCCTCAAGGCGCTGACAATCCCGAGCGAAGCGGCGCGCGAATACTCGCTGCGCTTCACCTGGCCCGAAAGTGCAAGGCAGTTCCTCGAAAACATCGAGATCGCCCGCGGCAAGCGTCTCCGCATGAGGTCGAGAGGGCTCGAACTGGTCGCCGATGCTTAGCCGAGCGCTGTTGCGCACGCTCGCCATGGCCGCAATGCTTTCGCCGGCCGCTGCGCTCGCCCAGGAGAGCGCGCCTGCGCCGATGACGCATGGCGGTTCGACGATGCATGGCGCCGCGATGATGGCGCCGGGAGAGATGACGCCTGCGCAGGGGGACCCGGCGCGCGCGGGGTCCATGCCGGCCGAGGCGGGCCAAAGCGCCTTCGCCGCGATCCAGGAGATCGTTTCGATCCTCGAAGCCGACCCGACCACGGACTGGTCCAGGGTCGACATCGACGCCCTGCGCCAGCATCTGGTCGACATGAACGCCGTGACGCTCGAAGCGAAAGTGGCGAGCGCACCGGTCGAGGGCGGGGAGCGATTCGACGTCACGGGGGACGGCGCGGTCAGCGACTCGATTCGGCGCATGCTCATCGCCCATGCGGCGACGATGAACGGCGTCGACGGCTGGACATTCACGGCCCAACCGATCGAGGGCGGCGCGGCGCTCACCGTCCACGCGCCGGCGAAGGACGCGGCCAAGCTCAAGGGCCTCGGCTTCTTTGGCGTCCTCACGCTCGGCATGCACCACCAGATGCACCACCTGATGCTCGCCCGTGGATTGAACCTGCATCCGTGAGGCGGCGGGTGCGGAGCGACGACGGCGCACGCGCCCTCAGCCTTCCCACCGACTTGGCGTCAGAGCGTTCTCGCTTCGGGTTTGGGCAGGGATCGCGTCGCCGCCTCCTCCCCAATGGCGCCCCGGACAGTCGAAAATCTCTTGCCACGCGAAGGCTCATGTTCTATATTTGTTCTCGTGAGAAGGAGAACAGGTTTCATGTCCGATTGCGCCGACGCCGCGTCGCCAGCCGCCACCTCAAAAGCGGCGCGCGACTGGAGGCTGACCGGAAGAGCGCCGAGCAAAGCAACGATCGCCCGGAAAATCCATCGCAAGGCGCTGAAAACATTGAATCCCCGCCCGGGATTACACTCTTGCCGGAGCCGGTGAGCGCGCGGAGGGCCTCGGCGACGAGGATACGTTCGCCCGACCTCCTTGAGCGTGACAATTGCCCGGAAAATCTGCCGTAAGATGCTGAAAATGCTCATTCCGCGCCCGGGAACAGGGGAGCCGGCAGCGCCTCAGGGCCGGCGCGACCGCCTGTTGTCAGCCGTACTTTCCGCACCCGCACCGACCGTGGGTCGCTAGGCGCGGCTGCTACGCAGCTTGACGCGATCCTTCGCGCGTGTTGCATCATTTCGGCGCTTGCGGCGTTGAGCCTGATGCCCCCTTGAGGGAAATGGCGATTTCCTCGGGGCGCGCGCCAAAGGAACTCGAGCCCATGCGCATTCTCATTGTCGGCGCCGGCGCCACCGGCGGATATTTTGGGGCCCGGCTCGCCGAAGCCGGCCGGGATGTCACCTTTCTGGTGCGGCCGGACCGGGCCGAACAGCTTCGGCGCGATGGTCTCAGGGTGCTCAGCCCCCATGGCGACCTCAACCTGAAGCCGCGACTGGTCGTCACGGGCGAGCCGACCGGGACGTTCGACATCGTCCTTCTGGCGGTCAAGGCATTCGTGCTCGAGAGCGCGCTCGGCCACGTTGCCCCCGCCGTCGGGCCGGACACGATGATCGTCCCGTTCCTCAACGGCATGCGGCACATCGACCTGCTCATTCAGCGGTTCGGGGAGGCGCCAGTGCTCGGCGGGGTGTGCGCGGTCGCCACGACGCTCGACCGGCATGGCCGCATCGTCCAGCTCGTCGGCGGCCTCGAGGCGCTGACCTATGGCGAGCTCGACGGCGCCGCCACGGAGCGCGTCGCTGCGCTCGACGCCGAGCTTCACGGCGCGGGCTTCGAGGCCCGGCTGAGCTCCGCAATCCGTCTCGAAATGTGGGAGAAGTGGGTGATGCTGGCGAGCGCCGCCGCCGCCACCTGTCTTCTGCGCGGCGCTATCGGCGAGATTGAAGCCGTCGAGGGCGGCGCGGACGTCACGCTGCGCTGCCTCTCCGAGACGACCGCGGTCGCCGCCGCCTCCGGATATCCGCCGCGAGAACGGTTCATTGAGGGCGCCCAGGCGATGCTGACCGCCAAGGGATCGGGTCTTTCGACCTCAATGTACCGCGATCTCCTGCACGGCCTGCCGGTCGAGGTCGAGCACATTCTGGGGGATCTCACGCGCCGGGCGCGCGAACTCGATGTCGACACGCCCCTCCTCGACGCCGCCACGGCGAAGCTGCGCGTCTACCAGAACCGGCTGCCGCGCAAGCTCTAGTCTAGCTGCGATATTCGCGCGTCATGTAGCCGACGTTAACCTCGATAATTTCCTCCGGCGGACGCGCATAGCCCATCGTTTCGAGCCATGCCGGACTGCGCGAGCCGCGCCCGCTGGAATCGATGACGAGATCCGCGAGGATTTCGCCCGCGTCCAACCCGGAACGGACCCTGACGCCGGTGACCTCGCCGCCCTCAAAGACAAGCTCCTGCACCGCGCAGCCTGAACGGAGGTTGACGCTGGGCAATTGCGTGAGCCGGCGGCGAACCTCGGTTTCCACAACCGGGCGCGTGGTCAGGAGGCCGGCCAATCCGCAGTCCGACCCCTTCAGGTAGACGCCATGGTTGAACCAGCAGGCTGTGCCGAGAAGATCGCCGCGCAAAGCCCCTATTGAGACGAGGCCGTCCGGAATTCCCGGAAAGAGACTTTCCAGCGCTTCTCCGCGCGCCAACAGCCCGTGGGTGTGCCGACACTGTGGCACGCCCTTCCGCGGGACCGGTTCGTCAGAAAGTTCGTCGCGCTCGACGATGGTTACGGAGCCGAAGTGATCGGCGAGCACCCGCGCAGCAAGAAGCCCACCCATGCTCGCGCCAATGACAATGGCTTTGCCGCCAGAACGCGACATGAGTAGGCCTTCCGTGCGCCGCTCCAGCAGCGCCACGGGCAGTTGTTAACTGGAATCGTCTGCGCCCACTGTGACGCTGATCACGCACCGCTACGCGAAAACCAATTCAGCGCGCGTTTCCGGGCTCACGCCGCCGCAGCGAGGCGGCTTTTGACGGTGGCTTGCAGCTTGTCGAGGTCGGCAGCGAACAGGCGGATGCCTTCGGCGAGCTTCTCGGTCGCCATCGGATCCGCGTTCAGCATCCAGCGGAACGTCTTCTCGTCCATTTCGATCTTGGCCGGCGCCGGGTCGAGCTTGGCGGGATCGAGACGGCGGGGAAGCGGCCCCTCGTCCTTCGAAAGCTTTTCCAGAAGCTGCGGCGAGATGGTGAGGCGGTCGCAGCCGGCCAACGCCTCGATCTCTCCGGTGTTACGGAACGAAGCGCCCATCACGACGGTCTTCACCCCATAGGTCTTGTAATAGGCATAGATGGCGCGCACCGACTTCACGCCGGGATCGGTCTCGCCGTCGAACGGCCCCTCGCCTGCCTTGACGTGCCAGTCGAAGATGCGACCGACGAACGGGGAAATCAGAAACGCGCCGGCGTCCGCCGCGGCGACCGCCTGGGCGAACGAGAAGATCAGCGTCATGTTGCAGTCTATGCCCTCGCGCTGAAGCACGCGCGCCGCCTGGATGCCTTCCCAGGTCGAGGCGAGCTTGATCAGGATGCGTTCGTGACCGATCCCGCGCTCGCGGTAGAGCCCGATCAGTTTCCGGGCCTTGGCGATCATCGCCTCGGTGTCGAAAGAAAGGTCGGCGTCGACCTCGGTCGAGACGCGGCCGGGAACGATGGTGGTGAGTTCGGCGCCGAAATTTACGGCGACGCGGTCAGTGACATCGCCGACCGGCGCGCGTGTCTTGTGGCCCCATTCAATCGCCTCCTCGACGAGGCGGGAGTAGCCGGGAAGCTCCGTCGCCTTGAGGATAAGCGAAGGGTTGGTGGTCGAGTTGGTCGGTTTGAACTGGCGGATAGATTCCATGTCGCCGGTGTCGGCGACCACGGTCGTCATGGTGCGGAGCTGGTCGAGCTTGCTGGGCATGGGCGGGCCTCCAGGGGGCGGGTCGGCGGAAGCCAATGTCGCCTTCCTTTGTGACCTTTTCAAGCGCCGCCGAAAAGGCCCCGGCGCTAGGGCAGGGCGCTTGATGTCGGGGCCCAGACGGCTAGGCTCGCCTTGATTGCGGAAAGATTGCTTTCAACTGGAGACCTTTGCCATGACAGAACCCGCCTCGCCGACGCCCGCATGGCCATGGAGCCTGACAGGAACCCCCTTGTCGTTCTTCAACGCCTTCCTGCCGTCCCAAGCTCCGACCGCCCTGAACCAACCGATCCTGCCCGGATGGACCTTCGGCAATACGGTCACCGTCGACGAGAACAACTCGAGCGCGCCCGACGTCGAACGCAGCATCGTTTCGAAAGAGAGCTACGGCCGGCAGTTGGGATGCGTCATCGGCGCCCTGACCGACCTGATCGGCGAGCGGTCGGCCGCGGAACGAACCAAAGGAATGCAAGACCTTCTGGATCTCGCCGCGAAAATCGACCGGATCAAACAGCAGAGCATCGAGCAGCGTCTTGAGAACCTGGAGTCGTGGCTGGCCGAGTTGAAAGCCCACGACGCCGCCTCGTACCGAGCGGTCGCGAAGCGGCTCAAGGCGGCGCTCGACGGCGCCGGTTGAGCCGAAACTCCGAGATTACGATGCCGGCTTCTGGTCCGCGGTCGCCGGCGTGCGCCCCGCGGCGCCGGCGCGCGGCCCGCACGGCGGCGGACGGCGAGCCGAGAGTAGCGATGACCGCTGCCTGCGCTTCAGTGCAGTTGCGTAAGACCGTGCATTTCGAGCGCCTCGATCACGCCATTGAAGATGAGCCCGACCCCGATCGCCGAAACGAAGAAGCCCACGATGCGGGTGGTCGCATCGATTCCCAGGGGACCCAGCCATCTGGTCAACCGGTCGGCGTAAGCGAGGCAGAGATACGTGACCAACATCGTCAGCACGATCGCCCCGGCGATCGCGGCGAAGGACATCAGTTCCTCGCCCGATTGCTTGACCGACGCGGCCATGCCGATGATGGTGGCGATCGCGCCGGGGCCGAACATCAGCGGCATGGCGAGCGGGACGAAGGCGATGTTGGCGTTGGGGTCCGCCGCGTCCATCATGACGCCGCCCTTTTGCGGCGAGAACAATTCGAAGCCGATCTTCATCAGGATAATGCCTCCGACCACCCGCACCGTGGCCAGCGGGACGCCGAAGATTCGCAGCATCAGTGTCCCGAAGATCAGGAAAAAGAAGCTGAGCAGTAGGGCGTAAGAGCAAGACTTCAGCGCAATCTTTCGGTGCGTCGCCACGTCCTTGCCGAGCAGGAGTTCCAGATAGACCGGCAGGACTTCAAGAGGATTGATGATGGCCAGCAGCGTGGTGAACGTCCCCACGAACAGCGAAACTTCCTTCTGCATTTGACCAGCCCCCTCCAGTCCCAACCATGAGTGGATAGCAAAGGAGGCGATTCAGGTCCAATGGGACGCCAAGCAAGGATACGGAGTTTATTTCCGGCCGCCTGCCGCGCGAAACAGGAAGCGCGCGAGCGCGACGAGCGGCAGCGCAAGCCCGATCGCACTCGCCAGACCCCAGCCGCCTTGGGCATAGGCCCAGGCCCCAGCCGCCGAAGCGATCGCGCCGGCGAGGAAGAAAGTCGCGAGATACACGGCGTTGAGCCGGCCGCGCGCCTCCGGCGCGAGCGCGAACACGGCGCGAAAGCCCAGCACCAGATTGGCCTGGACGCCGAAATCAATGGCGATACCCGCCGCGACGAGGATCGCGAGCGCGAGCGTCGAGCCCTGCGGGATGACGATCGTGGCGAGGAAGCCGGCAGCGACAATGAGGATCGCCCCAACGGTCGCCGGCTCCGTCAGGCCGCAGTCGGCGAGGCGCCCGGCGATCGGCGCGGCGATCGCGCCTGAGACGCCCGCCAGGCCGAAGAGCGCGATTCCGCGCTGCGTGAACCCGTAGTCGCGACCGGCGAGCAGCAGCGGCGCCGTGGTCCAGAATATAGTGAAGGCGCCAAAGAGGCACGCCTGATAGAAGGCGCGCAAGCGCAAGATCGGCGTCGCCGCGGCGAGCCGCGCCATCGATGCGATTAGCGCCGCATAGGGCATCAGCTCCTTCGGCCTGCGCACCGGAAGCGTGCGCGACAGAAGGAACGCCAGGGCAACCATCAGCGTGGCCGAGGCCGCAAACACCACCCGCCAGGAAAAGGCCGAGGCGACGAAACTCGCCGCGGGCCGCGCAGCCATGATCCCGATCATGACACCGCTCGACACCAACCCCACGATCCGCCCGCGACTGGCGTCGGGGGCGAGGTGCGCGGCGAGCGGCAAGAGAACCTGGACCGCGACCGAGACGACCCCGACTGCACCCATCGCCACGAGGAACGTCAAAGACGACGTCGCGACGGAGGCCAACGCCAGAGCGAGCGCGCTCGCGGCGACGCAAATCACAACCAGTCTTCGGTTCTCGAACCGGTCGCCGAGCGGCACGATGAACAGAAGGCCCATACCGTAGCCGATTTGCGCCATGGTCACGATCAGCCCTGCCGCACCCGGCGCGAGGCCGAGCGCGGAGGCGATCGGGCCGACCAGCGGTTGCGCATAGTAGATGTTGGCGACGATGACCCCGCAGGCGACGGCGAGCAGCAGAACGGTCGCGCCGGGAATCTCGGTTACGGGGGGCTTGGGACTGGTCATCCGATCCACGCGCAGCCGCTGTTCTGAAACACCAGCGCCCGGCCCTGTACGATCGGCGCATCGGCGGCGACGGCGCCCGGAACACCGGCGATGAGGGTCATCAGCGCACGGGCGACCCCGCCGTGCGAGACGACGAAGGCGTCCGCTGTCAGCGTTTCGAGCCACAGGCGCAAGCGGGCCGCGAGCATTGCGTAGCTCTCGCCCTCAGGCGGGACATAATCCCACTTATCCGCGTGGCGCGCCGCGACGCCCTTCGGGTCGCGCGCCCTGACCTCCGGCCAGGTCAGACCCTCCCATTCGCCGAAGGTGAGCTCCTTCAGCGCCGGGTCGAGCCGATAGCGGCCGGGCGCGAGGCCCATCGCATCGCGGACGAGTTCCATGGTCTCGCGGGTGCGCTGGAGCGGCGAGGCGACGAACGCGTCCGCCGCCTCGAGCCGGTCGATCTCCGCTCCGAGTCTGCCGCGCAACGTTCGTCCGACGGCGCTTGCCTGATCGCGACCGCGGGGCCCGAGCGGAATATCGCGCTGCCCCTGAAGCCGGTTCTCGGCGTTGTATGGCGTCTCTCCGTGACGCACGAAGAGGAGACGATGCGGGAAAGGTTTCAAAGACGGAGGCCTTCTGGGATAGCGGGTTCAATTGCGGAGCGATTTGCGTTACTGAGCCGGCGGGTGGCAAGAGGCGCGGCTGGCCCAGCGTCGATGCACCGCCGCGATGGGACGCTTTGGGATATGATCTGGCTGGTCGATCACCCGCTTCTGTTCTTCGTCGTGACTTTGATAGTGTTCCTTGGCTGCACGCGCGCCGGCGCACTTTCCCGCCTTCACGGCCACAAGCTGACGTCGGCCGAACGGGGCGAATTCGATCTCGTCCGCAATGCGATTTTCACTCTGCTCGGTTTGATGATCGGGTTCGCCATCTCGATGGCGGTCACCCGCTACGACCTACGCAAGAACCTCGAGGAGGCCGAAGCCAACGCCATCGGCACGGAATACCTCCGGCTTGACTTCATGCCGGCGGACACGGCGTCGGAGGCGCGCGCGCTACTTAGGACTTATGTCGACGAGCGGGTCGCCTTTTATGCGCTCATGGATCCCGACGCCCTGGCGAAGAACGCGTTGGAGACAGCCAACACCATGACCGCGCTCTGGGCGGCGATCTCGCCGGAGGCCAAGGCCAGTCAGACGGCTGTGACCGCGCTGGTCGCCTCGGGCATGAACGACGTGCTGAATTCCTATGGCTACACGGTCGCGGAGTGGCGAAACCGGCTGCCGGTCGAAGTCTGGATGCTGCTGATCGTCGTGGCAGGCTGCTGCAATTTCCTCATCGGCTTCGGCGCGGAGCAGCTGTCCTCGGCCACTCACGCGATTCTGCCCCTGACCGCGTCGCTCGCCATTCTCCTGATCGCCGATGTCGAGGGCCCGCACAACGGCTTCGTGCGGGTGCATCCGATCAACCTGATCGACGCGGGCGTCTCGATCCGGGGGCCGTGAGACAAAATCTGCGATCAAGCCAACTTCGCGCTTGAGTGTCCGCTCGAATCGGTCTGCAAGTTGGGACTTGCCCCCGCCGGAGTCGTCCATGGGATCTCGCCTCATCGCCCTCGCGTTGCTGCTCGTGACCGCGCCCGCGCTCGCCGGCGTCAGGGAGAAGGTCGCGAGCCTCGCTCCCTCGGGGACGGTGCTCGTGATCGACGCTGAGGGCAATGAGTTGGTGGCCCAGAACGCGGACCAGCCCTTCGTCCCGGCGTCCGTCACCAAGATCGTCACGGCCTGGCTGGCGATGGAGACGTTAGGGGGCGACTACCGCTTCGAGACCCGCTTTTATCTCGATGACAAGCGGGTGCTTTACGTGCATGGCGGTGGCGATCCTTTCCTGATTTCGGAGGAGCTGGCCGGGCTCGCGACCGATCTTGTAGCAAAGATCGGCAAGGCGCCGATCGCCGGAATCGTGCTGGACGCCAGTTACTATCCCGCAAACCTGCGCATTCCGGGCATCGAGGACACCGATGAGGCCTTCAATGCTCTGAACTCGGCGCTGGCGGTCAATTTCAACACGGTCTACGCCATGCGCAGCGGAAATACGGTGCGGTCCGCAGAGGAGCAAACCCCGATCACCCCGATCGCGATCACCCAGTTCCGGGCGCAGGTTTCAAGCGGAAGCGGCCGCATCAGCCTGAGCCAAAATCCCGCTGTGAGCCTCGAGTACGCCGGCGAACTGATCGCCGCTTTCATCGAGCGGGCGGGCGGCAGCGTGAACGGCAAGATCTCGTCCGGAACCGTGTCCGATGGAATGAAACCGATTTATGTTCATCGGCAGTCGCGTACGCTTTCCGAGATTCTCGTCGAGTTGCTCAAGGACTCGAACAATTACACCGCTAATCAAGTTTTTCTGGAGATCGGCGGGCACAGCCTCGGGGGACCCGTCGGCCTGGGAAAATCGCTCGATGTCGCGAACGCGATGCTCGCCGAGCACGGCCTCGCTCAGGCCATCCATCTCGAGGAAGGCTCCGGCATCAGCCGCGACAACCGCTTCACCGCCCGCGGCCTCGCCAAGGTGCTTGAGCTCTTCGCGCCCCATGCCGGCCTGCTCCGCGGGCATGACGGCGGCCTGAACAAGACCGGCACCATGGAGGGCGTCCGCACGCTCGCGGGCTACGCCGACACCGCGAGTCACGGGCGCGTCCGCTTCGTGATTGCGCTCGCAGGCGATGACGGGGGATTGCGGTTCCGGCTGCTTCGCGCGATCGAGGCCGAGCTAGAATAGCTGCGCCTACGGAACGAACACCAGGCGCCGCGCGCCGTCGGCCTCCGGCCACACGCGCTCGATCTCCGCGAGCGGAACCGCGCGAGCGGCGATCTGAAAGCCGGCGGGCTTCGCCGCCGCAAATACGGCGCGGATCGCCGCGAAGAACCGAGGGCCCGCTACGCTGCCCAGACCGCTCCCCGTGATGTCGATCGGCGTCGAACGCAATACGTCGGCGCGAAGCGCGATCTGGCTGCCCGCCGCCGCCCCAATCTGCACGAAGCGAACCTCAGCCGACTTCGGCGCGGCCTGGGCGGCGGCGGAAAGCAAAAGCTCGGCGCTGCGGCCCCAGAGATAGTCGAGCACGACGTCGATCTTTTCGGCGAAAACACTGCGAAAGCGCTCTTCGATCTCCGACTTGTCAGCGCCCAGGGCGATCGTGACGTCGGCGCCGAGGGCGGCGAGCGCAGCCAGCGTTTCGGGATTGCGACCGGTCGCGATCACTTTCTTGGCGCCGAGATGCCTCGCGATCTGCACCGCGAGCCGCCCCGCGGTTCCGGTCGCGCCATTGACCAGCACCGTCTCGCCGGCCGTGAGCCTCGCGCGTTCGACGAGGGCGGCCCAAGACGACATGCCGGGGTTGGCGATCGCCGCCGCCGTGACATCGTCGAGATCGTCGGGCACGGGCAGACATTGCGCGGCGGACACGACGGTCTCCTGCGCGAACGCGCCGTTTGGCGCGCGGGGCAACAGGAAGTAGACGCGCGCGCCGTCCTCGAGCCGCCCCACCCCGTCGACGCCGGCGACGAACGGATAGGCGCCCGACGCGCTGTAATGCACGCCCGAAGCTCGACCGCGAGCAAGCTGGGTCAGCGCCGCGGCCGTCACCCGGACCAGCCGCTCGCCTTCGGCGGGGGTCGGCGCGGGGAAGTCGGCATAAGCGGGCGTCAGGCCCGGTCCCTCAACCATTGCGGCTTTCATGGCCTTGGTCCTTTGCGGATATCCGTGTATTACTCACATATATCCGCGGCCCGCAGATGACGTCAATGAAAAATGTGCAAAATACACCGATGCGCGACGAGCACAGCGCTCTTCATATGGCGTTGCTCGAAATCGTCGGGGTGATGAATGAGCCGCACCGCGATGAAGCGCTGATCGCGGCGGCCGGCATCCGCCTCGACCGGGCCTTGTTTCCACTGTTGATCGGCATTGAGCGTTTCGGCCCGATCGCAGTCGTCGAACTCGCCGCTGGCGTGAACCGGGACCATACGACCGTCAGCCGTCAGCTCGCCAGGCTCGAAGCCCTCGGCCTTGTGACGCGCGTCGAGAGCGCCGACGATCGCCGCACCCGCCGCGCCGTCGTTACCCCCGCAGGCAAGACGATGAGCGAGCGAATCGACGCCGCGCGGGAGCGCATGTTTCGCTCGATTTTCGGTGATTGGGCGCCCGGGGAGGAGGCGGAGTTGACCCGGCTGATGGTGAAGTTCGCGGCCTCGATGCGGAAGGGCTCCGACTTGTTGGCGGATGAGACCGGCGCAAGACCGCCGTCGTCATCGCAAAGAGCGTAGCGTGGAGGCCATCCACACCGCCGTCGCGTCGGCGCGCCAGCGCCTTGAACCGCGCGCCTTTCGGCGCTGTCCCTCCGTCGCGTGCGGGAGGTCGAGCCGATTCGCCCCGGAACCGTCTCATCCGACCGGGGTCGGCCTCAGACCCCATGTATCGGCAAGCGCCAGGCACTCGGCGACCGGCGCGACGCCCTCGGTGGTCGAGACCGCGCGCATCGAAGCTGCCGCCGAAGCGTGGGCGAGCCGCAGACAATTGACGATCGGCCAGGCCTCGTGCAGGCCGTAGATCATGCCCGCCGCGAAGGCGTCCCCTGCCCCGTTGACGCCGGCGATCGCGCTTGGCCGGCATCGCGACCGAGCCCAGCGCGACCTTTGTTCCGTCCCGACCGCCGGCGACGGCGCCTTCCGGGAAATGGGCGACGACCCAGGTCATCGCGCCCCGCTCGAGCGCTTCGCCGATCGCGCGCCCGACCGCGGCGACGTCGGTCGAGCCGTCGGCGCGGCGGGTCGCGACGCCGGAGAGCGCGCCGATCTCGAAATCGTTGACGATCAGGAAATCGAGATGCGGCAGGCATGGGGCTGCCGAGCTCGGCAAGCCGAGCGGTCGAGGTCGTCATCATCTCCAGATTGGTGAGAAGGCCCGCGCTCTTCGCCGCCTCCAGCACCGCGACCCAGCCGTTCGCCTGCCCCCGCCAGCGGACGTCCATCGCCGCGTGCGCGCCGGGCAAGCCGAGGTGAAGAATGCGCGCTTCCGTCGAGGAGAAGTCGAAGTCGTCGGGCGACATCGCCGCCGCGACGCCCGCATGAAAGAAGTGCGTGCGGCGGCCGCTGTCGAGCACGTTGATCGCATCGACGCTCATGGTCGCGCCGCCCGGCAGCGCCCTGAGGCCTGCGCAGGCGACGCCGCGCGCCTCGCACTCGCCGACCAGGAACCGGCCGAGCTCGTCCTCGCCGACGACGCCCATCGCCTCGACCGGAAAGGCCGGATCGAGCCGCTTCAGGTCGATCGCCATGTTGTAGCCGGCCCCGCCGCCCTGGCGGTCGATCCTCAAGACCTCGGTGACGGTGTCCTGCTCCGGCCAGCGGGCGATCGACTTGTTGAAATCGACGCAGAACGTCCCCGCCGACAGCACGCCCCTCCGCGCGCTCATCGCGCGCCCGCCCTACCCATGCAGCAGGACCTCTTCGGTGATCTCGCGATCGTCGGCGAAGTCGCGCGAGGGCTTCAGCCCCTTGCGGTTGAGCGCGTCGTGATAGTCCTCGACCGCCTCGGACGGAGTCAGCGCCCCGTCCGACACGGCCCGCATCAGCCGCACGATGTCGAGCGGCAACTCGGCGAGATTGATCTTGCGCCCGAACAGGGCGACCCGCGCCCCGTATTTCTGCGCCTGATGGATGAGTTCGAAGCAGTCGCGCGTCGTCCCGGCGCCCGCCGCCGAGCACGCCGACCACGAGCCCCGGATCGTACGACGCCAGCTCCTCAAGCGCCTTCGGGCCGTTGTAGGCGATCTTGAGGAACCTCGGCCGCTCGTCCTCGGTGAGCCCGGCGAGGCAGCGCACGATCGCGTCGTTGACGAAGGAGGGCACGCCGTCCGGCTCGAGGTTGGCGTCGACGTTCGGATTGAACACTTCGAGAAAGTACGAAAAGCCGGCCGCCGCCGCATCCTCGCGGAAAGTCGCGGAACGCTTCGAGCGAGGCGAGGTCGGCGTCGAGGTCGTTGGTGAAGGTGATCGAGTAGAGGCCGAGGTCGGTCAGCGCTTTGGCGCGCGAGAGCGAGGCGGTGCGGAACGGCCGCGAGGCCTGATGGTGAAAGGTTGCGCCGCGATGGCGCCAGATGTCGGTCGTGTCGTTGGCGCGGATGGCGGGCTTCACCTTCGAGCGGGCGAAGGCCTTGCGCTCGACCAGCTTCTCGAGGTTGCTGACCGAAGTCAGCATGATGTCGATGACGTCCTGGTCGATCACCGCCTCGATCGACTTGAGGAACTCCTCGCGGGTCTGGAAGCGCGGCGTCGACCCCTCCGGCTGCCGCGCCGGGCCGACCGCGTGCAGGCCGGGCCCCATGTCCGGGTCCTTGGCGTCGGCGATGATGAAATCGGTGCGCTTCTCGGAGCCGGCGCGAATGCGCGCGAGCTTGTCGTCGAGACGAGTCATTCGGGCCCTCCGCCGTGCGGCGTTCGCCGACTATAATTCGGCGGCGCGGCGTGGCAACGGGGTCGAGGCTAGCGCGACGACGCCCAAGACGCTAGGAAACCGCTTTTGGCCGGCGTTTTGCGCCACAGAGCGACCAGGATTGTCCCGTGGCGGAACGGCTCCGAACTCTCGCAATCGACGTCTCGGGCGCGTCAGACCGCGCCTACGCCGGCGAAGGGCTCGAAACCGACAAGACTTATCGGGCGATCTGACCGTTCGATGCGCGCTTTCTTCGCCTATGTCGCCCTGACGGCGCTGACCCTCGCAGTGTTCGCCCTCCGGCCGGACCTCGACCTCGCGGTCGCGCATCTCTTCTATGACGGCGGCGGCTTTCTGGGTCACGACGCGCTCGACAAGTTCGGCCGCGACTTTTTTCGCGTGACGCCGTTCGTCGTGCTGGCCGCCTTCGCCGCGTTGTGGCTCTTGAAGCGCCTCGGCCGCTGGAGCGGCTGGGCGCCGAGCGGGCGCGCGATGATTTTCCTGATCGCAACGATCGCCATCGGTCCCGGCGTCGTCGTCAACCTGGCCCTCAAGGATCACTGGCATCGGCCGCGGCCGATCCAGACCCAGGATTTTCAACGGACCGGACGCGTTCAAGCCATGGTACGACGATCAGGGCGCATGCAAGAAAAACTGCTCGTTCGTCTCCGGCGAGGCGGCGACCGGGTTCTGGATGGTCGCGCCGGCGAGTGTTCGTGCCGCCGCCTTTCCGCGTTCCGGCGATCGTCGCGGCCTTCGCTTTCGGCATCGCAGCGAGCCTCCTGCGGATGGCATTCGGCGGCCACTACCTCAGCGACGTGCTGCTCGGCGGCCTCGTCACCCTGATCATCGTCGAGATCGCGCGGATGCTCTTTTGGCCCCGTGGCGCGGATCCCTCGGGCTCGGAGATAGACGGCTTGTGCGAGGGCAACCGCGGGCAGACGGCGGCGGAAGTGGTGGCGGCGGCGTTAGCGCCCGCGTCGGTCAGCTTTTTGGGGCCGGGTCAGCGATCTGGTCAGGGGCACGGACGGCGCGCCCAGCGAGCGCGCCCTACAGACCGGTTGCGCGGGCCGCGGGCGCGTTTATAAGTCCGCGATCTTCATTCCCGACGGATTCCTGAACCCGATGTCCTCCCCAAAATCCAAGATCAAGCGCGTTGTTCTCGCCTATTCGGGGGGCCTCGACACCTCGATCATCCTGAAATGGCTGCACGAGACCTACGGCGCGGAGGTGGTGACCTTCACCGCCGACCTCGGCCAGGGGGAGGAGCTAGAGCCCGCGCGCGCGAAGGCGGAAATGCTCGGAATCAAGCCAGAGCACATCTTCATCGAGGACCTGCGCGAGGAGTTCGTGCGCGACTTCGTGTTCCCGATGTTCCGCGCCAACGCCCAGTACGAGGGCCTCTATCTGCTCGGAACGTCGATCGCCCGGCCGCTGATCGCAAAGCGTCTGGTCGAGATCGCGCGCGAGGTCGGCGCCGACGCCATCTCCCACGGCGCGACCGGCAAGGGCAACGACCAGGTGCGCTTTGAACTCTCAGCCTATGCGCTCGATCCCGACATCAAGATCATCGCGCCGTGGCGGGAATGGAGCTTCGCCTCGCGAACCGCGCTGATCGATTACGCCGAGAAGCACCAGATCCCGATCCCCAAGGACAAGCGCGGCGAGGCCCCGTTCTCGACCGACGCCAACCTCCTGCACACCTCCTCCGAGGGCAAGGTGCTCGAGGACCCGGCGGAGGAGACGCCGGGATATGTCTATTCGCGCACGATCGACCCCGAATCCGCGCCCGACAAGGCGACCGTGATCGAGATCGCCTTCGAGAAGGGTGACCCGGTCCGCATTAACGGCGAGGCCATGAGCCCGGCGACGCTGCTCGCCGCCCTCAACGCCTACGGCCGCGACAATGGCATCGGACGGCTCGACCTGGTCGAGAACCGCTTCGTCGGGATGAAGTCGCGCGGCATGTACGAGACGCCCGGCGGCGCGATCCTGCTCGTCGCCCACCGCGCCATCGAATCGATCACGCTCGACCGCGGCGCGGCGCATCTCAAGGACGAACTGATGCCGAAATACGCCGAACTGATCTACAACGGCTTCTGGTTCGCTCCCGAACGGGAACTCCTGCAGACCCTGATCGACAGGAGTCAGGAACTCGTGACCGGGCGGGTGCGGCTCAAGCTTTACAAGGGCGGCGCCTATGTCGTCGGCCGCGACAGCCCGCACTCGCTCTACGACCAGGATCTCGTCACCTTCGAGGAGGGCGCCGTCGCCTACGACCACACCGACGCCGCCGGCTTCATCAAGCTCAACGCGCTTCGCTTACGGACGCTGGCGAAGCGGAAGAAGAGGGCCGCGAAGGGGTAAGAAGCTTACGAACGCGCGGGACTCTCGCCAGTCCCCGTAGCCCGTCGCAATCGTCTTACCGAAAGCCCAGGGCTCGTCGGGAAACGGCCTTTCGAAGGCTTTTTGCGCGGCCTGCGTCGGCTCAGCGGGCGCTCCGTGCGCCGAAGGTATCAACGGTTTTTACACATTTGAATTCCATGCTCTCAATTGACTAAACGGCGTCCGCAAGACCTCCTCTTCTTGAGGACACGCCTTGAGCAAATTCGTATCCTGATGGATCAAAGATGAAGCAACCGGAAGAGCATCCGTCGGCATACGTCGCAGAACTTCGACAAGGAGATTGGCGTGTCGTCGTTCCCGTTCGTGGAAAGCTTTCGCCTCGCATCGCTCAACGCTCTTTTTCCAGCAAAAGGGACGCGAGCGATTGGCTACAAAGTGAAGGCGGAATGGATACTGTCAGCGTCCTGAGAACGAAGGTTTCGCGCTACGGATGAGAACTCGACGTTGTGCGACCGGCAGTCACGACAGGCGGGTTCACCGAGCGTGACCGCGCAGAGCCGGTGGCCCGAACAGTCGCACAAGCGTGAGGAACTCGATCTGGAGCCGTCTCACTTTAAGACGACTCCCAGTGCAACGCCGCCCTTCGCCCTCGCCGCGGCCGCGAGCGTCTCCGTCTGAAAATAGGCGTCGCTGAGCGGCTTGGCGGTCGCAGGGCGACGTCCGCCGTCCCGGCAATGTGCACTTCGGCGAATGCGCCGCCCCGGCCGCGAGAATGCGCGCGAGGGCGCCGCGTCGCTCGTGACACCGTCCGAGACCGGCGCCGCGCCAAGGACGAAGGCGACTTTTCCATGAAAACGACGGCCATGGCTTTCGTTCGTAAACAGTGACCCTTGCGCCCGGCAACCCGTGGTGCATGGACGGAACGGCGCGAAAGACCGGCCGCGCGGGGGGCGACCGATCGATGTCACGGACCTTCTGCAGGACGGACACTGTTGCACAGGCGTCATATTCGCACGTCAAAGACCAGTCAGGCGTGACGAAATCCGATTCCCCGTCGGAGCGCTCGCGCGGGGCGCAGCCGTCCATGGCGACCAAGACCGGTAAAGACCTCGAAGACCTCCGCGCCCTCCTCGCCGAAGTGCAGGCGCTTCGCGACGACATTGATACGAAGGGCGACGAGCTCAGGGCGCGGTGGGGCGTCGGCCGCCGAGCAGGCGGCCTCGCGCGCGACAAACCTCTCGCACTACATCGCGTTGCGCAGTCATGACCTCAACGACCTGCAACTCAAGCTTTCCGCTCGCGGCCTGTCGTCGCTTGGCCGCAGCGAGGCCAAGGTCGCGGCGACCCTCGACGCGCTGATCGTGACGCTCCGCCGCCTCACCGGCGAGTCGGCGGTCCCCTATCCCGCCGCCGCGCTCGCACGCGCGAGCGCCTCGGAACTGGAAGCCGAGGCCGACCGCCTGTTCGGCAAGCGGCGAGAGGAGCCCCGCGAGTGCGGGTGATGGCGACGCTGCCGCCGGAAGCCGCAACCCACGCTGAGCTCGTCGACAACCTAGTCGCCGCCGGGATGGATTGCGCGCGCATCAATTGCTCCCACGACGACGCCGAAGCTTGGGGACGGATGGTGGAAAATGTACGCGAGGCTTCGGCGCGGCTCGAACGCCCCTGCAAGATCCTGATGGATCTCGGCGGACCGAAATGCCGCATCCAGCGCGTCAAGGCGCCGCCGAAGGCCCGGCTCGTCGCGTGGCGACCGCGCCACGCTGATCGATGAATTGAAGGAGAAGACGAAGGACCCGATTGCCTTCTCGCTCAACTTTCCCGAACTCGTCGACCAGCTCGCGATCGGCGCGGAGGTGTTCATCGACGACGGCAAGGCGGCGGCCCGGGTCGTGTCCAAGACGCCCGGCCAAGCCGAGATCGAGGTTTACGCGGCGCGCGAGAAGGGCGTGAGGCTGAAACCGGGCAAGGGCGTCAACTTCCCTTCGACCGAGCTAGAGCTGCCGCCGCTGACCTCCAAGGACTTCCGCGACCTTGACTTCGTCGCCGAGCACGCCGATCTCGTCGGCTTCTCCTTCGTGCAGCGGACCGACGACATCGAGCTTTTGCAGGACCATCTCGTCGCGCGCGCGCCGAAGCGTGAGCCGCACGGGATCATCTTGAAGATCGAGACGCCGCTCGCGGTGCGCAACCTGCCGCGCCTCATCCTGCAGTCGGCGGCGCACAACCCGACTGCGGTGATGATCGCGCGCGGCGATCTCGCGGTCGAGCTCGGCTTCGCCAGGCTGACCGAGATGCAGGAGGAAATCCTGTGGCTCTGCGAGGCGGCGCACACGCCCGTCGTCTGGGCGACGCAGGTACTCGACAATTATGTGCGCGATGGCGTGGCGAGCCGAGCCGAGATGACTGACGCGGCGACCGCGCAGGGGGCAGAATGCGTCATGCTCAACAAGGGCCCCTATCTCGCCGAGGGCGTCGCGTTCCTGCGCGACGTGCTCGCCCGAATGGACCGGCACTTCTCGAAGAAGTTCGTGCGCTTCGGCTCGCTGAAGGCGTGGAGCTGAAGAGGCGTCGCTACGGCCGGGGCCTGTAGGGCCGGGTCGCTGACCCCAGCCGGCGGGCTTGTTCGAGCGCGCCCTACGAGGCGCCCCCCGCCGCCGTCGAGGCGCTTCGCGTCCATCCCGCGGAACGCCTCAACGCGATCGACCCGCCGCTCAGCCCATCAGCAGCTCGCCGAACAGCTGCCAGCTCTGCCCGTCAAAGCTGGCGAGCTGCATCTGGCGGATCGGGCTGTAGTTGGTCGGCGAGGTGTTGATGTGCATGCCGGGCAGCAGCATCGGCAATTCCAGTTCCTTGATGTTCGTCGCCTGCTTCATGACGTTGTCGCGCGAAAAGTCGTTGCCGCACGCTTGAGCACGTGGATCATAGTCCCGGCCGCGCCGAAGGCGTAGGTCGCGTTGGCGTCGAGGAACTCGGTCTGCGACATGTACTTGTCGCAGAACGCCTTCCACTCCATCATGCCTGGATCGTCCTTCCACTTCGCGTCGGTCGGGTCCTTTCCGTAATAGGCGGTGATCAGGCCCTTCGACTTTTCGAGGCCGGCGGGCTTCAGGACGGTCGCGATCGAGGGCGAGACGTTGCTGAGATAGCGCACGGCGTTCCAGCCGAGATCGTAGGATTTGCGGATCGCCTGCGCGGCGAATTTCGGGGTCGCGGCGATGATCAGGATGTCGGCGCCGGAGCCTTGCAGGGTCACGACCTGCGAGTTGACCGTCGGCTCGCTTGTCTCGTAGGACGCCTCCTTGCACGATCATCCCCGACTTGCCGCCGAGCGCGTCCTTGAGCCCGATCAGGTAGTCCTTGCCGAAGCCGTCGTTCTGATAGAGGACGCCGATCTTGCCGTCCGGCTTGGTCGCGAGGATATGCTTGCCGTAAATGCGGGCCTCGGTCTGGTAATTCGGATTGTAGCCGATCGTCCAGGAATAATGCGCAGGGTCGGCGAACACGCTCGCGCCGGTCGAGACGAACAGCTGCGGGACCTTGTTGTCGTTCAGATATTGCCGGATCGCGAGATTCGGCGCGGTGCCGAGCGTCTGGAACAGGAAGGCGACCTTTTCGTCCTCGACCAGGCGGCGCACCTGCTCGACCGTCTTCGGCGGGCTGTAGCCGTCGTCGAGACTGATCAGATTGATCTTGCGGCCGCTCACGCCGCCCTGCTCGTTGATCATCTTGAAATAGGCGGCCTCGGTGCGGCCGATCACGCCATAGGCGGAGGCGGGACCGCTGTAGGGCATCGTCTGGCCGATCTTGATTTCGCTGTCGGTGACGCCGGGCGTATCGGCCCGGGCGGCGCGCGCGCTCACCGCAAAGGCTGCTGCGACCGCGCCGGATTGCAGAAACGAACGTCGTGTGATCATCGCCTATCCTCCTACTCTTTAGTTTCGCGGCGGCGAACGGCCCGCCGCCGCCATTACTGTGTGCGCGTCGTCCATCGCATGGCGGCGCGCAGCGCGCCGGCGACGCCCGACGGCATGACCGCCATCGCCAGAATCAGCAGCACGCCATAGATCGCGCCCGGCAACGCCTTGGCGCTCTCGCCGAAGCTGACCGAAAGCTGGTCGGCGAGATTGGGCACGAATTCGATGAACAGAGCGCCGAACAGCACGCCGCCGAGCGAGGCGAGTCCGCCGACCACGATGCCGACCAGGAACGACAGCGACAGCGCCAGGCCAAAGCTTTCCGGCGACACGAAGCCGACCGCGAGCGCGCTCAAGCCCGCCCGCGACGCCGGCGTAGAGCGCGCTGACCCCGAAGCAGGTCGTCTTGTAGAGCGCCGCATTGACGCCCATCGCCTCGGCCGCGATCGGCTGGTCGCGCAGCGCCACCAGCGCCCGCCCGATGCGACTGGTGACGAGGTTGCGCGCCGCAAAGTAGAGGATCGCGGCGGCAGATCAGGCAGACCAGATAGAGCCACTGGTCGGTCGTCAGCGGCAGCGCGAACGGCGCGTGCGGCTTCAGCAGCGACACGCCGCTCGACCCGCCGGTCCAGGCGTCGAAGCCCTTGATAGGCGAGGATCTGCGGCGTCGCGACCGCGAGCGCGAAGGTGGCGAGCGCAAGATAGAGGCCGCCGAAGCGCAGCGCCGGAAAGCCGAACAGGAAGCCGGCGCCGAAACAGACGAGGCTCGCGAGCGGAATGGCGAGAAAATAGGGCACGCCGAGTTTCGCCGTCAGGATCGCCGCGCCATAGCCGCCGATGGCGAAGAAGGCGCCGTGGCCGAGCGAGATCTGGCCGTTGAAGCCGGTGAGCAGGTTGAGGCCGAGAAGCGCGATGGCGAGGATCAGCACCTGCGCGCCCTGATAGAGATGATAGCCGGAAGCAAAGAACGGAAAGGCGAGCGCCGCGGCGAGCGCGGCGAGCGTCAGGAGGGTTCGCGGGGCGCTTCGATCCGTCATCGTCAAACCCTCGCCACGATACGCCGGCCGAACAGGCCCGACGGGCGCCAGACGAGCACGCCGACGATGATCGCGAGCGCGACCGACAGCTTCACCTCCGAACCGACGACATAGGCGCCCATCAGGTTCTCGAGCACGCCGACAGCAAAGCCGCCGAAAGCGGCGCCGAACGGATTGTCGATGCCGCCGAGCACCGCGCCGGCGAAGGCGTAGAGGAGGATGCCGGCCATCATGTTCGGGTCGAGATAGACGATCGGCGCCGCCATCATGCCCGCGATCGCGCCGATCGCCGCGGCGAGTCCCCAGCCGATCGCCAGCATCCATCCGACCCGGATGCCGACCAGCCGGCTCGATGTCGGGTTCTGCGCCGCCGCCCGCATGGCGAGGCCGAGCGGGGTGAAACGGAAGAAGGCGTAGACCAGCACGAGCACGCAGAGGCTCACCAGCACCGCGCCCGATTCATGCGCCGACATATAGCGCTGCCCGAACCACGGGGCGCCGTCGAACGGGGTCGGAAAATCGGTGACCGAGTAGCCGTAGAGCCAGCCGGCGAGCGCGTTGAAGATCAGCGCAAGGCCGATGAACACGATGACCGACGCCAGCACCGGCGCCTTGGCGAAGGGCCTGACGACGGTCGCGCTCGATCACCACTCCGCCGAGGAAGGAGACGATGACGGTGAGCGCGAAGGCGCGCCAGTAGGGCCAGCCGAGATCGGTCAGCTTCCAGGCGAAATAGGTCGAGAACATCGCCATCTCGCCCTGGGCGAAGTTCACCAGCTGCGTCGCCTGGTAGATCATCACCAGCGCGAGCGCCATGATGGCGTAGACGCCGCCGAGCGCGAGACCGGACGCGAGCTGGTGAAGGAACTCGTTCAAGCGCCCGCCCCTTCAATAGCCAAGATAAGCGCGGCGCACCGCGTCGTCGGAGCGGAGCGTCGCGCGAGGACCCGCTCATCGCCGCCCTGTCCCGTCTCGATCAGCACCGCGCTGATCGGCGAGGTCGAGCGCGAGCGAGGCGTTCTGCTCGACGATCAGCATGCTCATGCCCTCGTCGCGGTTGATCGCGGCGAGGATGCGGAAGATCTCCGCCACCACCAGCGGCGCAAGGCCGAACGAAGGCTCGTCCAGCATTAGGAGCGCGGGCCGCATGAGCAGCGCGCGGCTGATGGCGAGCATCTGCTGCTCGCCGCCCGAGAGCGTCCCGGCCTGCTGGCGCCGCCGCTCGGCGAGCCGCGGAAAATAGCCGAACACCCGGTCGAAATCCTGCCGCACGGCGCGCCGGTCCGAGCGGACATAGGCGCCGAGGCGCAAATTCTCCTCGACCGTCAGATCGGTGAACGTGCCGCGCCCGTCGGGCACATGGGCGACGCCGAGACGGGCGATCGTCTCGGTCGACAGCGCGCCGATCGGCTTGCCGCGAAGCCGCACGTCGCCCTCGCGGCGGATGAGGCCAGAGAGCGCCCTGAGCGTCGTCGTCTTGCCGGCGCCGTTCGCCCCGAGCAGCGCCGTCACCCCGCCCTCCTCGACCGCGAAGTCGATCCCGAACAGCGCCTGGATCGGCCCGTACCAGGCGTTGAGGCCTTTGACTTCGAGGATTGGCGCGCTCACGCCGCGCTCCCGAGATAGGCGCGCACGACTTCCGGGTCAGACCGCACCGCTTCGGGCGTTCCGTCGGCGATGACGCGGCCGAATTCGAGCGCGACGACCTGGTCCGACACGCGCATGACGAGGTTCATGTGATGCTCGACCAGCAGCACCGCGACGCCGCGCCGGTCGCGGATGGCGCGGATTTCTCCGGCGAGCAAGTCGACCTCCTCGTGATTGAGCCCGGCCGCCGGCTCGTCGAGCAGCAGCAGCTTCGGCTCGATCGCCAGCGCCCGGGCAAGCTCGACGCGCTTGCGCACGCCGAACGTCAGCTCGCCGACCGGCCGATCAGCGACGCCTTGAAGCCCGAACTCCTCGATCAGCGCATCCGCCCGCTCCGCCACCCGCCGCTGCTCGCGGCCGGCGAAGGGAAGCGCCAGCGCATTGGCGAGAAAGCCGCCGCGCGCCAGCGCATGGGCGCCGACGCGCACGTTGTCGCGCGTCGTCATGGTGGCGAAGAGGGCGACGTTCTGGAAGGTGCGCGCGACGCCCGAGCGCCGCCATCTCATGGCGGGAAACGCTGGCGAGCGGGCGGTGGTCGAACAGGATCTGCGCCGGCATGCGGATCGTAGAGGCGGGAGATGCAGTTGAACAGCGTGGTCTTGCCGGCGCCGTTCGGCCCGATCAGCCCGCAGATCGCGCCCCGCGCGACGGAGAAGCTGACGTCCTGCAGGGCGGTGACGCCGCCGAAACGCATCGTGACGCCATCGACCGCGAGGAGCGCGGAGTCATCGTCGGTCTTCTCCTCCGGTCCCGGCTATCGCCTCGGCCAGCTCCATGGATTTTTCGTTCCCTGTCATCGGTCTTCGAGCCGACTCCGTTGATCACAGTGTTGTCGTTTCCGCCCGCCTTGTCACCTCATTTGTTGAGCGTCACGCTGATCACGGGCGGCGCTCGAGGAACGCGAGGACGCCGGCCTTGTAGACCTTGTCGCCGACCGCGAGATTGTGGTCCCGGCCGGGAATGTCGAGCGCCTCGGCGTTCGGCATCATCGCGGCGAGCTTATGCCGGTCCCCGGCCACGTCGTCGCGCGTGCCGACCGCGACCAGCGTGGGGATCGCGATCGCCGCCACGCCCTTTTCGCTGACCGTCTGGCGCGATCCGCGGATGCAGGCGGCGAGCGCCTTGAGGTCGCTCTTCGTCTGCTCGGCGAAGGCGCGAAACATGCGCTGCATCGGGTCGGTGAGATCGGCGAGCGACGGCGCGTCCATCGCATCCGCGATCCCGACCGGCAGCCCGACGCCATGCACCAGCCGGTCGCCGAGGCCGCCGAGCATGAGCGAACGGACAAGCAGCGGCCGCCCCAACGCCAGGAAGGCGGAGATCCGCGCGCCCATCGAGTAGCCCATCACGTCGGCGCGATCGATGTGCGAGGTGCGTCAGGAGATTGGCGGCGTCGCGCGCCATCAGGTCCGAGCGATAGTCGGACGGCGCATAGAGTTTCTGGCTCGCGCCGTGCCCGCGATTGTCGAGCGCCACCACCCGCCTCCCGGCCCGGGTCAGGGTCTGGACCCAGCGCGGATTGACCCAGTTGATGCGATGGTTGGAGGCGAAGCCGTGGATGAGCAGGATCGGTTCGCCCCGATCCGTCCCTTCGGGCGCAACGTCGATATAGGCGATGTGGACGCCGTCGGAGGAAAAGGTCTTCAGCATCGGGAAGCCGATATGGCCGGTTTTTCGGATCCGCGCCAGAGCGGCGACGCGCTGAGCGACATGGGGGTTTCTCCCCGTCCGCCGAGCGCCTATTTCTGATGGCCAGGCCGCCGGCCGCACCCGGCGTCTCACCGCGAACTCGATCACCCTCAGGTAGCGGTCGCGGTAGGCGTCGAGCACGACCGCCAGCACGATCACCGTCCCGATCACGATCGGCTTGACGTTGTCGCCGACCCCGAACAGTTGCAGCCCGGTCGACAGCACCTGAATGATGCAAGCGCCGACCAGCGTCCCGATGATCGACCCCTTGCCGCCCGAGAGACTCGTGCCGCCGATGATCACCGCGGCGATGGCGTTCAGTTCGTAGCCGACCCCCGCGATCGGACTGCCGACGTTGAGGCGCAACAGATAGACCATCGCCGCAACGCCAGCGGTCAGTCCGCTGATGACGAAGGCCGCGACCTTGTAGGTGCGCGGATTGTGGCCGGAGAGCCGCACCGCCTCCTCGTTGGTGCCGATCGCGTAGATGAACCGGCCAAACACCGTGAAGCGGAGGACGAACCACCCGATCAGGATGACGGCGACGGCGATCAGAAAGATCGAGGGGAAAACGCCGAACACGATCAGATTGCCGAAATCGATGAACGGCTGCGGCAGGCCGGTGATAGTGGCGTTGTCGCTGACGACGCGGGCCACGCCGCTCGCGACGTTGAGCATGCCGAGCGTGACGATGAAGGAGGGGACCTTCCATTGCTCGACGACGAAACCGTTGACGAAGCCGCATAAGGACCCGACGCCCATGCAGCCCAAGAGCGCCAGCGGAATCGAGACGGCGAACGGAAGCGCCGGGTTCGTCATGATCAGCGCGCCGACAACCGTGCAGAGGGCGAGCACCGAGCCGACCGAGAGGTCGATGCCGCCGGTCAGGATCACGAACGTCATGCCGGACGCAAGCACGGTGTTGATCCCGATCTGGACGAAGATTTTCAGAAAATTCTCGGGCGTCGCGAAATAGGGCGCCGCGAACGAGAAGAAGATCACGATCAGGACGAGCGCGACGGCGACACCCGCCTCGCGCAGGCCGAAGCGCAGAATGTCGTTCCAGATCGCGCCGGCGCGCCGGCCGCGTTCGGCCTCAGTCGCTTCGGTCACCATCACCCCCAAACTTGGCGTGGGTCACCCTGGAGACCTCGTCCTGAGGAGCGGCCCCGCAGGCGACGCGTCTCGAAGGACGCTCCAGGAGGCGCCCACGCTGACGTTCTCTGCACATCCTTCGAGACGCCCGCTTCGCGGGCTCCTCAGGATGAGGTTGCGGGGAGAGCCTACTGCACACCTTCGTATTCCTCGTACGCCATCGACAGGATGCGATGCTGGTCGAACTCGGCGCGCGCGACCTCGTCGACGATCCGGCCCTTCGCGAACACGAGAATGCGATGGCAGATGGCGATCAACTCCGGCAGGTCCGAGGAGATGAACAGAACGCCCCGTCCCTTCGCCGCGAGCGTCCACAGGAGATCGTAGATTTCCGCCCGCGCTCCGACGTCGATGCCGCGGGTGGGCTCGTCGCACAGCAGCACCTTCGAGCCGCGGAAGAGCCACTTGGCGATCACCACCTTCTGCTGATTGCCGCCGGAAAAATTGCGCACGGTCTGGTCGATCGACGGCGTCTTGATGCGCAGGTCCGCGACCAGATCGAGTCGCCGCCGCTGCGCTCCTCGTCCCTATGAAGCACGCCAAGGCGCGAAATCCTGGCGAGGTCGGTGATGGTGATGTTCTCCGCGCAGGACATCCCGAGCAGGAGGCCCTGGCCCTTGCGGTCCTCGGTCATCAGGCAAAGACCGCTCCGCACGGCGTCGCGCGGCGTTTGGATCCCGACGCGCTCGCCCTCGACTGTGATCTCGCCCGCGATCTTGCGGGTCCGCGCCGAAAATCGCCCGCGCCGTCTCCGTCCGGCCGCTCCCCACCAGGCCCGCGACGCCGACGATCTCGCCCTTGCCAACCGTGAAGGAGACCTCGGGGCTTAGCGCGTTGCGCTTCAATCCCACGACGCCGCAACGCCTCGTCCCGAAACGACGACGTCCGGGCGAAAAGCGCGCTCGTCGGTGACGCTCCGCCCCACCATCATCCGCACGATCTCCCCGATCGCGAGGCCGGGAGCGGGCGCGTCGCGACAAGTTGGCCGTCGCGCAGCACCGTCACGCGGTCGCCGATCTCGCCGATCTCCTGCAGGCGATGGGAGATATAGAGGATCGTGACGCCGCGCGCTTTCAGGCGTCTCAAAATGTCGAAGAGACGATCGACCTCCCTGGCGGTAAGGGTCGCACGTCGGCTCGTCGAGGATCAGGAGCTTGCTGTCGAAGACCAGGGTCTTCGCGATTTCGATAAGCTGCATCTGCGCCACGCCGAGACGCGAGACCTGGCGTCGTCGGCGCCACGTCGAGCCCGACCTCCTCGAGGAGTTCGGCCGCCCGCCGGTTCATCTCGCGATAATCGACGATGCCGCGCGCTTGCGGGAGCCGCTCGAACATCAGGTTCTCGGCGACCGTCATCTGCATCAGCATCGACAGCTCCTGATGCACGACGCGGATGCCGGCGCGAAAGGCGTCGGTCGGGCGTGCGCGGGCGGTAGGGCGCGCCGTCGAACGTGATCTCGCCGTCGTCGACGGTGTAGACGCCGGCGAGCAGATTGATCAGCGTCGACTTGCCCGCGCCGTTCTCCCCGAGGAGCACGTGGCCTTCGCCCTGCCGCGACCTCGAGCGAGACGCCGCGCAACGCGACCACGCCGGGGAAGCGCTTCCCGACGCCGGCCAGGATCAGGATGGGAGCGGCCATGTGACGCGGGTCGGGATGACAGGTTCCCCTTCTCCGCGAAGCGGGGAAGGTGGCCGGAGGCCGGATGGGGTGCGGAAAGCAGGTATGATCTGGCTAAGGCTCGCGATGGCGTCCGCGCAGTCGACTTCGGTTGCAGCAGCGGGCCACACCCCACCCGACGCTTCACGCCACCTTCCCCAGCAAGCTGGGGAAGGAGCCGTCGCGGCGAGTCCCTGCTACGCTAGGTCCTTGGCCTCGATCAACTTGATCGGCGTCTTGACCCAACCGGTGAAGGTCTCGCCCGCCCTCTCTTTCAGGCCGTAGTTGATGCCGAGCACCGCCATGTCGGCGCCGTACTGTTCGATGGTCGCCAGCATCTTGCCGCTCTTGATCAAGCGGTTGCACCGCCGGGATGTTGTCGAAGGCGACCACCTGGATCTTGCCGCTCAAGCCCGCCGCGTCCAGCGCCTTGACGACGCCGAGCGCCATCGAGTCGTTGGCCGCCATAACGCCCTGGATGTCGTGATACTGGGTGAGGAAGTTCGTCATCAGGGTGTTGGCTTCTTCCGTCTCCCAATGCGCCGTCTTGCTGTCGAGGAGTTGCAGCTTGCCCTCGTTGACCGAATCCATGAAGCCGAGCTTGCGCTGGACGGCGTTGTCGGCCTCGGGGTTGCCCTCGAGAATCACGACCTTACCGCCCGCCCCGAGTTTCTGGGCGAGTGCGTCGCCCGCCATCTTCGCGCCGGCGCGGTTGTCGGGGCCGAAAAAGGCGAGGTCGATGCCGGCTGCCTTCTTGGCGTCCTTGTCGAGCTCGACGTCGATGTTGATCACCTTGACGCCCGCCTTCAACGCCTTGGCGATCGGGGTGACCATCGCCTTGGAGTCGGCCGGCGCGACGACGATGATGTCGTACTTCTGGGTGACGAAGTTCTCGATCGCGTCGACCTGCGCGGCGAAGTCGCGCTCGTCCTTCATGCCGACCGCCTTGAATTCGAACTTATCGGTGTTGGCGGCGGCGTATTTTTCCGCGCCGGCTTGCATCTGCTTGAAGAATTCGTTGGCGAGCGACTTCTGCACCAGGCCGATCTTCGGCTTATCGGCAGCACGCGCAGGCCTGAGGCCTCTGACGAAAAACGCTGTGGAGCCGAGCACGCCGGCTACGGCGAACCTGCGGCGGGTTAGACTCAAGCGCATGGCAAAGTTTGTCTTGTCCATCCTGCTTTTCCTCCCATTCATGCCGGATAAACCGCGTGGAGCTTTGAGCGCCACATCGCGGCCGGCCATTAATCACCTGCTTCTGGTCTTTTTCTTTTTTGCGCCATTGTGGCGGCGTCTTTAGTCACAGGCAATGATGGCTATCGCTTGGCGGACCGAATTTTTCCGCACGCTCACGAGCGACCGGCGAAGGTCCCCTGGGGTTCTCAGCGGGGCCATGCCCTTTCGACTCGCAATGGAGATCCATTGAAGCTGCTTTTCGCGCCCCGGCGATCTTTCTTAAGCAAGAGTTTGGTTTTTATCGGCGAGTACTGACCCCTAACAATCAGGAGCCTTCCTTGAAGCCTACCCTCTCACCGAAGTGGTCGATCCCTGATGACGTTCAATGGATCGAGATTGATGGGTACCCAATGGCCTATCAAGACGGCGGCTCCGGCTCGCCGCTCGTTCTGATCCATGGATCGTTCGGTGATTATCGAAACTGGCCGGATCAGCTCGGACCGTTTTTCAAACGTCATCGCGTTTTCAACGTAAGCCTCAGGCATTACTTCCCAGAATTATGGGACGGGGTTGGGAATGACTTCTCAATCGCCCAGCACGCCGATGACGTCTGCGTCTTTATTCAGAAGCTTGCCCTTGGCCCGGTCCATTTGCTCGGAGTTTCTCGTGGCGGCGCCGTTGTCGTCGAAGTGGCTAAAAAATACCCAGGCGTCATCCGGAGTCTCATTCTGGTGGACCCGAGCGTCAGGCTCGAGTTGCCCGAAACCGAAGAGAGTTTGAAGGCGACCGCCTTTCGACGGATTTTGTTTGGCGATTTGCGGACGGACATCGCCAACGGAAATGTTGAAGGAGGCGTCGCGAGCTTTGTGAATCGCTTGAACAGTCGTGGCGCTTGGGAGAGTCTGCCGATGGAGCGGCGGACGCAAATGTTTCAGAATTTGCGGACGGCGATCGTCGATGATCCCCTTCTGCTTACAACGGATGAAGACCTAAGGAAATTCAATTTCCCGGTCCTCATGCTCAATGGCGAAAACTCTCCTCCAATGTACACTTTTTTGATTTCGGAGATGCGGAAGCGAGGCGCCTTTGCGGCACCTGTCATTATCGAGGGCGCGGGGCACGCCATGAGCGCTCAGAACCCAAAGGCTTTCAATGACGCCGTGCTCGCGTTCACATCGCAGCATTGAAGAGCTGTCGATTGCGGCGGTCCGGGAGCTCTGCCGGGTGGAAGGCGTTCAGGGCGCGGTCGTCGAAGTCCAATATTGCAAAGTCTGCCGGGCTCGTGGAATGTCCGCGAAGCTGGAGCGCGGCTGGAGGCGGGGTGACGACATGAGCTGGTCGGGATGCATGCGAACGGCGGCGTTCGCGCTGGCGATCATCGGGTTCAGCGCCCCGCCGGTCGAAGCGGTGGAATTCATCGGCGGCGCCGGGCCCGCTTCGCAAATGAGCGACGGCCTGCTGACGCAAGTCCGGGCCGTGCGTCACGGCGGCGGCCATCGCGGCGGCGCGCGGCCGGGAGGGGGGCATCGACCGGGCGGCGGCGCCGCCGACCAGTCCATCGTCCCGGCGGCGGCCAACGGCCCCCGGTCCATCGGCCGCCTGTCAACCGTCCGGGTCATCGCCCGCCGGTCCACCGGCCGCCCGGCCATCGCCCGGGCGGCCCAGTGCATCGGCCCGGCTATCGCCCATCCGTCCACCGGCCGGTCGGTCATCCGCGAACGTCGTCGTCGCTCCGCGCACGGTCTGGACCGGCCGTCCCGGCTGGTATCGCTGGAACCCCGGCGGCGCCATCGCGGCCGGCGCGGCGATCGGCTTTGTGGCGGCGGCGGCCGCGACCTGGGCGGGCCGCCGCCACAGCCGGGCCTTTGCTGGTACTATACCGACCCGAGCCGCCGTCAGGGCTTCTGGGACGCCTGCCCGTGACGCCCCGGCCCGCGGCGCTGCGCGCCGGCGCTGGAGTTCGGCCTCGCGTTCCTTGCCAATGTTTGATCGCACAGGCCGGATGGCCTGAAACGCCAATTCAGAGAAGGCCGTCGCGTCGGCGCCCGCCGCATGAGAATTTCAACCGTCCATCTCGAAGACGCCGCCCGCTCGCAGGGGCTGAAAAACCTCTCCGCGCGCGTCACGCTCGCGACCGCCTTCGTGCTGACAGTCGTGAAGCTCGGCGGCTGGCTCCTGACCGGCTCGATGGCGCTGATGGCCTCGGCGGTCGACTCCCTGGTCGACGCGGGGGCGAGTTTCGTCACACTGCTTGGCGTCCGTTACGCCCAAAGGCCCCCCGACCTCGATCATCGCTTTGGCCATGGAAAGGGCGAAGCGGTCGCGGCCTTCACCCAGGCGACCTTCCTCGCCGGCGCCGCTTTCGTGCTGGCGTTCCAGTCGATCCAGCGGCTGATCTTTCCCGTTCCGCTGGATCGCGATCGAATTCGGCGTCGGCCCTGATCGCGGGCAGCCTCGCGATCGCCTGCGGCTCTGGTGGCGATGCAGAGCTATGTCGTCTCGCCGGACCGGCTCGACCGCGATCGCCGCCGACCGGGCGCATTACATCACCGACATCGCGCTGAACGCGGCCGTGCTCGCCGCGTTCGGCGTGACGCAGCTCACCGGGTGGACGCGCGCCGATCCGGCCTTCGCGCTGGTCATCTCCGGCTACATGCTCTGGAACGCCTACGGCATCGCGCGCGAGGCGCTTCGAGCAGCTGCTCGACCGGGAATTGCCGGGCGAGGAGCGGCGAAAGATTACCGAGACGGTGCGCGCCTGCGCGGGCGTACGCGACATTCACGACCTGCGCACCCGGTTTTCGGGCGACCGGATTTTCGTCGAGTACCACCTCGAAGTCGATCCGGGGCTCACCGTCGACGTCGGCCACGCGATCGGCGACGCGACCGAGATCGCAGTGCAGGAGTTGCTGCCGGGCACCGTCGAGGCGACCGCGCATGTCGAACCCTACGGCATCCTCGACGTACGGCTCGACGACGCGGTCGCCGGCAAGTCATGAGCCTCACTCTTCTCGATCGGAGTTCTGGATGAGCGGGAACGGGCATCCGCACGACCACGATCACGATCACGGGGATGGGCGTCACGACCATGGGGCTGCCGGACACGATCACGCCCACGCGCCGGCGGATTTCGGCGACGGCCTTCGCCATCGGAATCGCGCTCAATATCGGGTTCGTCGCGATCGAGGCGCTCTACGGCCTGATCGCCAACTCGGTCGCGCTCCTCTCCGACGCCGGTCACAATCTCGGCGACGTGCTCGGCCTCGCTGCGGCGTGGCTCGCGAGCCGGCTCGTCAAACGCGCGCCCTCGGCCCGCTTCACCTATGGCCTGCGCGGCTCGTCGATCCTGGCCGCGCTGTTCAATGCGGTTTTCCTGCTGATCTCGGTCGGGGCGATCTCCTGGGAGGCGATCCTGCGGCTGGCCGATCCGGCGCCGGTCGCCGGAAAGACGGTCATGGTCGTCGCGGCGATCGGAATTCTCGTCAACGGCGTCACGGCGTGGCTGTTCGCCTCGGGGCAGAAGGACGACATCAACCTGCGCGCCGCGTTCCTGCACATGGCGTCGGACGCGCTTGTGTCGGCGGGCGTCGTCGTCGCCGGGCTCGTCATCCTCGTGACCGGCTGGCTGTGGCTCGATCCGCTGACAAGCCTCGCGGTCAACGTCGTGATCGTCTGGGGAACCTGGGGGCTGCTCCGCCAATCGCTCGGACATGTCGATGGCCGCCGTCCCGTCGAACGTCGATCCGGTCGGCGTGCGCGGGTACCTCTCCTCGCGCCCCGGCGTCGCGGCGGTCCACGACCTGCACGTCTGGCCGATCAGCACGACCGAGACGGCGCTGACGTGCCATCTCGTCATGCCCGCAGGCCATCCCGGCGATCCGTTCCTGCACGATCTCGCAACCGCGCTCGCCGCGCGCTTCCGCATCGGCCACGCCACCGTGCAGATCGAGACCGATCCAGAGTGCGCCTGCGCGCTCGCGCCGGACGAAGTGGTGTAGGGCCAAGTGATCCTCGACGCCGCGCCTCTGGACTTTCCCCTGCTTCCTCCTAACTTTTTCCGCCGGAACGTGACCGAGGTGGCGCGCGCGCTGATCGGCGTGCGGCTGACGGTCGAGGGTGTTGGGGGACCCATCGTCGAGGTTGAAGCCTATGACCGCGCCGACCCCGCCTCGCACGCCTTTCGCGGGCCGAACGCGACGAACGCCGCAATGTTCGGACCCCCGGGCCACGCCTACGTCTATCGCAGCTACGGCATCCATTGGTGCCTGAACCTCGTCTGCGGACCTGAGCCAGGCGCGGCGGTGCTGATCCGCGCGCTCGAGCCGACCGACGGGATCGACATCATGTCGGCGCGGCGGGAGACAACGGACCTGCTGAAGCTCTGCGCGGGACCCGGCCGCGTCTGCCAGGCGCTCGCGATTACCCGGGCGACCCACAACGGCCTGCCGCTCGACCGGCCCCCGTTCGCCCTTTACCGCGACGACAAAGCCCGCACGGTCGCGTCAGGCCGGCGGATCGGGCTCACCAAGGGGGTCGAGACGCCGTGGCGCTTCGGCCTCAAAGGCTCGCCCTATCTCAGCCGTCCCTTCCCCCGGCCGTCGTATCGCCCGCCGAAAGAAAGTCCTGGAGGAAACACGGATGACGAAGACGGATGACCGCGAGCCGCGCCCGGTGTCCGACCGCATCATCCTTGCCGTGGTCGCGGCTTATGCCGCCTCCTTCGTGGCGCTCGGCTTCGTCGTGCAGACCCCCGCCGAGCTGCTGCGCGGTCTTGGCGCGATCCTGACCACCCGCGACGCCCTGCTGACCGACTATTTCGGCGTCGGCGGCATCGGTGGCGGCTGCGTCAGCGCGGGCCTGCTGACGCTCGCGGCGGTGTTGGTCTACTGGCGCGCGGGCGCGGAGATGACCGGCGCTTCGGTCGCTTGCCTCTTCCTCGTGCTTGGGTTCGGCCTGTTCGGAAAGAACCTGCTCAACGTCTGGCCGATCGTCGCAGGCGTCGCGCTCCACGCCCGTTTCCGCGGCGAGCCGTTCCGAGCGCATCTCAACACCGCGTTTTTCGGCGCGGCGCTGGCACCGATCTTTTCCGAAATCCTGTTCTCGACCGATCTTGCGCCGATCGTCAGCGTCCCGCTCGCGCTCGCGACGGGGCTCGCGGTCGGCTTCATCCTGCCGCCCGCCGCGGCGCATCTATTCCGCACGCACATGGGCTTCAGCCTCTATAATATGGGGTTCACCGCAGGCGTGGTCGGAACGCTGGTCGTGGCGATGTACAAGGCGTTCGGCTACGTGCCCGATCCCGTCTTCATCTGGACCAAGGGCGCGAACGGCTTCTTGTCCGTTTTCCTCGGTCTCGTCTTCGCCTCGATGGTCGCGGTCGGCTACGCCTTCGACCGCGGCCTGGTCGCGCGCCTCGCGATCATCCTGAAGGCGCCCGGGCGGGCGCCGACGGATTTCATCGCCCTTGCCGGCTTCGGCGCCACGCTCGCGAACATGGGGCTCTGCGGAGCGGTCGGCGTCCTTTACGTGCTGGCCACCGGAGGCGACCTCAACGGCCCCACCATGGGCGCGATCCTGACAATCGTCGGCTTCGCCGCGTTCGGCAAGCATCCCCGCAATATCGCGCCGATCATGATCGGGGTTTTTATCGGCGCGCTGTCGCGTTTCGCCAGTCCGGCCGATCCGTCGTTGACGCTTGCCGCGTTGTTCGGGACCACGCTCGCGCCAATCGCCGGGCGCTTCGGCGTCGGCTGGGGCGTGGTGGCCGGCTTCGTCCACGCCTCGGCCGCCCTGACGGTCGGTCCGCTGCACGCAGGGCTCAATCTCTACAACAACGGCTTCGCCGCCGGGATCGTGGCCTCCGTCCTCGTGCCGGTAATCCTCTCGGTGCGCGCTGGGCTAGGCTATCAGGACAGCGAGGCGGCCCAAAAGACGTGACGGCGCCTCGTTATTCCTCTTCCGACCTGGGCAGAGTCCGCTCGCCCGGGAGCAGGAACATCCAGGAGACCAGGATGAACGGCGCGGTCAGCGCGGGGATCGCGAACGGGCGCAGCGCGACGTTGAGCGCCGCCTGCGCGATGACCGTGAAGACGACGCCGAGCGCGGCATAGAGGGTCGCGTTGAGGCCGGGCTTGCGGAACGTCACGCCGAGCGCGATCGCGGTCAGCACCGGACTGAAACCGAGCAGCCCTTGGGCGACGAGATCGCTCTCCGCGCCGAACCCGTGCGCGACCGCGACCGCCAGGATGGCGCCGCCGAGCGCAAGGAGCGCCGCGGGAACAGAGCTCACAGCGAGGCCCGCGAGCAAGAGAAGGGCCGACACGACGCTCGCCTTGAGAAACACTTGCGAGATCGACAGAAGAACGGCCTCGACAAAAACGACGGGTCCTGCCGAGAGCGACGTCGCCGGCTCGAACGGCGCCACCACTCCGGCAGCGGGGAGGGCCGCGCCGGAAAGGCCGGCGAAGCCGTAGGTCGCGAGCAGCATGATCCAAGTCACCGCGACAAACGGGAAGGTAAGCGCGGGGGCGCCGAGCGGCTTGAGAACGCCGGCCGTCCCGAGGGTTGCGACGGTCGAGACCGTGCCGCCGAGCGCAACATAGACCCAGAGCTGAGGTCCGGGCACAAGAAAGGTCGCCAGCGCAAGCCCGGTGAGGGCGCCGTTATATCCGTAGATCCCTGCCTTTAGGCGCGCTTGGTCGACCGCCAGCCAGATCGCGGTCGCGGTCGCGACGACGACTCCGATGACGCCTGCGACAAACACCGGAGGGTCGCCCGCAGAGATCGCCCCCCACGCGATCGCGATGAGAAACAGGAGGCCGCTCAGCGGATTGTCCTGAAACATCACCTGCCCGACGCCGCGCAGACACATGTCGACAAAGCGTAACATCGGGACGCGCGCACAGAGTCCTTCCCATCGCGAAAGCAGCTTCTGCACGGCGTCCTCTCCCTCGAGCGCAGCCGGCGCCCTCCCTCGGGCGCTCGTTCCCGCCGCAGGATAGGGCTGTGTCAAGCCTTCCGGCAAGGCGCGTCCGGATTGCGGCCCGGGAAAGCTCGGCGCCGCGGCCAAAAAGAAAGCCGCCCGAAGGCGGCTTTCATTCGCTCCCTGCTTCAGGCTTCTGTTCTCACTCCGCCGCCGGCCGCGTTCGCTCGCGGCGCTGCGCCGGGCCGTCGGCCACGGGACCAGCGATCGGCAGCGCCGCCGGCTGCTCGGACTCCTCGGCCTTCTGCGCCAGGATCAGCGTATCGCGCATCGATGCGATCGAGCGGATCTTCGACATCGCGGCGCCCGTGCCGGCCGGGATCAGGCGGCCGACGATCACGTTCTCCTTCAAGCCCTCGAGCGTGTCGACCTTGCCGTTGACCGCCGCCTCGGTGAGGACGCGAGTGGTCTCCTGGAAGGACGCCGCCGAGATGAACGAGCGCGTCTGCAAAGACGCCTTGGTGATGCCGAGCAGCACCGGCTGTCCGGTCGCGGGCTTCTTGCCCTCGGCCAGCGCCGCCTCGTTCGCCGCCTCGAGATCGAGCTTGTCGACCTGCTCGTCCTTGAGGAAGTCAGTGTCGCCCGGATCGATGATGTCGACCTTCTGAAGCATCTGGCGCACGATCACTTCGATGTGCTTGTCGTTGATGCTCGACGCCCTGGAGGCGATAAACCTCCTGGATCTCGTTGACGAGATAGGCCGCCAGCTCCTCGACGCCCTTGATGGCGAGAATGTCGTGCGGCGCGGGGTTGCCGTCGACGATGAACTCGCCCTTCTCGATCACGTCGCCATCCTGCAGATGGATGTGCTTCGATTTCGGGATCAGGTACTCGACCGGCCTCCACGCCCTCCTCGTTCGGCTCGATGCTCAGGCGCTGCTTGTTCTTGAAGTCGCGCCCGAAACGCACCGTGCCCGAGATCTCGGCGATGATCGCGTGGTCCTTGGGACGGCGCGCCTCGAACAGCTCCGCCACCCGCGGCAGACCGCCGGTGATGTCGCGGGTCTTGGCGCTGTTGATCGAGATGCGCGCGATCACGTCGCCCGCGCGCACGCTCGAACCCGGCTCGAACGAGATGATCGAGTTCGACCGGCAGGGCGTAGCGCGCGTCGCCGCCGCGCGGCAGCTTCAGGATCTTGCCGTCCGCGCCCTTGATCACGATCGCGGGCTTGAGGCCCGCGGTGCGCGCCGAGGAGCGCCAGTCGATGACGACACGCTTGGCGATGCCGGTCGCGTCGTCGATCTCCTCTTTCATCGACAGGTTGTCGAGCAGATCCTCGAAGCCGACCACGCCGTCGATCTCGGTCATGAGCGGACGGGTGAACGGATCCCACTCGGCGATCCGCTGGCCGCGCTTGATCTTGTCGCCGTCGTCGACCTTGAGTCGGGCGCCGTAGAGCAGGCGATGCACCGCGCGCTCGGCGCCGTTCTTGTCGGTGATCACGACCGCGACGTTTCGCGCCATCGCCATCAGGTCGCCGTTCGCGTTGCGGGCGATGTTGCGGTTGCGGATCTTGACCTCGCCGTCGAAGTTCGATTCGATGAACGACTGGTCCGCCAGCTGCGCCGCGCCGCCGATGTGGAAGGTGCGCATGGTGAGCTGGGTGCCCGGCTCGCCGATCGACTGCGCCGCGATGACTCCGACCGCCTCGCCCATGTTGACCGGCGTGCCGCGGGCAAGGTCGCGCCCGTAGCACAGGGCGCACACGCCGTTCTTGGCCTCGCAGGTGAGCACCGAACGGATCTTCACTTCCTGAATGCCGGCGGCATTGATCGCGGGCATGTCCTCCTCAACGATCATCTGCCCGGCCTCGACGATGACGTTGCCGTCGAGGTCGCGCAGCGTCTCGGCCGAGGTGCGGCCGAGAATGCGGGTCCCGAGCGACGCCACTACCGTGCCGGCGTCGAGGATCGCCCGCATGCTGATGCCGCGCTCGGAGCCGCAGTCGTTGGTGGTGATGATCGAGTCCTGCGCGACGTCGACCAGACGCCGCGTCAGGTAGCCCGAGTTCGCCGTCTTCAGCGCGGTGTCGGCGAGGCCCTTGCGGGCGCCGTGGGTCGAGTTGAAGTACTCGAGAACCGACAGGCCTTCCTTGAAGTTCGACTTGATCGGGCTCTCGATGATCTCGCCCGAAGGCTTGGCCATCAGGCCGCGCATCGCCGCGAGCTGGCGCATCTGGGTGGGCGAACCGCGCGCGCCCGAGTGCGACATCATGTAGATCGAGTTGATCGGCCGGTCGCGCCCCGAGTTCGTCCTTAACGACGGCCGAAATGCCCGCCATCATCTCCTCGGCGAGCTTGTCCGAGCACTTCGCCCAGGCGTCGACGACCTTGTTGTACTTCTCGCCCTGGGTGATGAGGCCGTCGTTGTACTGCTGCTCGTACTCCTTGGCGAGCGCCTCGGTCTCGGAGATGCGCTGGGGCTTGGTGTCCGGCACGACCATGTCGTCCTTGCCGAAGGATATGCCGGCCTTGAACGCCTCGCGGAAACCGAGCGCCATGATCCGGTCGCAGAAGATGACCGTCTCCTTCTGCCCGCAGTTGCGGTAGACGATGTCGATCATGTTCGAGATTTCCTTCTTCGTCATCAGCTTGTTGACGACGTCGAAGGGGATCTTGGCGTGCTCGGGCACGAGCTGGCCGAGGATCATGCGGCCGGGCGTGGTTTCGAAGATCTTCGCCACGCGCTCGACCATTTTCATCGTACGTCCAGGCGCGGCCCTTGATCCTGCGTATGCAGCGTGATCGCGTTGGCGGCGATCGCGTGCTCGATCTCGCCCATGTCGGCGTAGAAGCCGCGGATAGGGCGCTTCGTCTCGGCATCCTCGGCGTACTGGCCCGGCTCGCCGTCGCGCATCAGCGACACGTAGTAGAGGCCGAGCACGATGTCCTGGCTCGGCACGATGATCGGCTGGCCGTTGGCGGGGTGCAGGATGTTGTTGGTGGACATCATCAGGACGCGCGCCTCGAGCTGCGCCTCGAGCGAGAGCGGCACGTGCACGGCCATCTGGTCGCCGTCGAAGTCGGCGTTGAACGCCGAGCAGACGAGCGGATGCAGCTGGATCGCCTTGCCCTCGATCAGCACCGGCTCGAACGCCTGGATGCCCAGGCGATGTAGGGTCGGGGCGCGGTTCAGCATCACCGGATGCTCGCGGATCACCTCGTCGAGGATGTCCCAAACTTCCGGCTTCTCCTTCTCGACCAGCTTCTTGGCCTGCTTCACCGTCGCCGACAGGCCCTTGGCGTCGAGGCGCGAGTAGATGAACGGCTTGAACAGCTCGAGCGCCATCTTCTTCGGCAGGCCGCACTGATGCAGCTTCAGCTCCGGACCGACGACGATGACGGAACGGCCCGAATAGTCGACGCGCTTGCCGAGCAGGTTTTGGCGGAACCGGCCCTGCTTGCCCTTGAGCATGTCGGCGAGCGACTTCAGCGGCCGCTTGTTGGCGCCGGTGATGACGCGGCCGCGGCGGCCGTTGTCGAACAGGGCGTCGACCGACTCCTGCAGCATTCGCTTCTCGTTGCGGATGATGATGTCGGGCGCGCGCAGCTCCATCAGACGCTTCAGGCGGTTGTTGCGGTTGATGACGCGACGGTAGAGATCGTTAAGGTCCGAGGTCGCGAAGCGGCCGCCGTCGAGCGGAACCAGCGGACGCAGGTCCGGCGGAATGACCGGCACTTCGGTCAGGATCATCCACTCCGGCTTGTTGCCCGAGTGCATGAAGGCCTCGATGATCTTGAGCCGCTTGGCGAGGCGCTTCGGCTTCAGCTCGCTCTTCGACTCGGCGATCTCGACCTTGAGGTCCTCGGCGATCTTCTGAAAGGTTCATGCCCTTCAGCATCTCGCGGATCGCCTCGGCGCCGATCAGCGCGGTGAAGCTGTCCTGACCGTATTCGTCGAGCGCGCGCAGGAAGTCGTCTTCGCTGAGCAGCTGGCGATCTTTCAGCGGCGTCAGGCCGGGATCGAGCACGATGTAGGACTCGAAATAGAGGACGCGCTCGAGATCCTTCAGCGTCATGTCGAGCAGGAGCCCGATGCGGGACGGCAGCGACTTCAGGAACCAGATGTGCGCAACCGGCGCGGCGAGCGAAATGTGGCCCATGCGCTCGCGCCGCACGCGCGACAGCGTGACTTCGACGCCGCACTTCTCGCAGATGACGCCCTTGTACTTCATCCGCTTATACTTGCCGCACAGGCACTCGTAGTCCTTGATCGGCCCGAAGATTCGCGCGCAGAACAGGCCGTCCCGCTCCGGCTTGAAGGTGCGGTAGTTGATCGTCTCCGGCTTCTTGATCTCGCCGAACGACCAGGACAGGATCTTCTCTGGGCTCGCGATCGCGATCTGGATCTGGTCGAACGCCTGCGGAGCCGCAACCGGCGCAAACGGATTGGTGATTTCCTGGTTCATTCTCGTCTCCCGCGAGCCTAGGCGTGGCCAACGCCCGAAACTCGCCTTGATGGAAGAAAGTCGCGGCGCGGGGCCGCGTGGCAATATCTTTCCGCTGGGCTAGCGCCCGCCTTTTGCCGGCGGGCGCCGGCTCTGTTATTCGGCGGCCTCAACCGCCGGCGGCGTGTCTTCCGGCGCTCGCTTGATCGACGCCAGTTCGACGTTGAGTCCGAGCGACCGCATTTCCTTGACGAGCACGTTGAAGCTCTCGGGAATGCCCGACTCGAACGTGTCGTCCCCGCGCACGATCGCCTCGTAGACCTTGGTGCGGCCCGCCACGTCGTCCGACTTCACGGTCAGCATCTCCTGCAGCGTGTAGGCGGCGCCGTAGGCTTCGAGCGCCCAGACCTCCATTTCGCCGAAGCGCTGGCCGCCGAACTGCGCCTTGCCGCCCAGCGGCTGCTGGGTGACGAGGCTGTAGGGGCCGATCGAGCGGGCGTGGATCTTGTCGTCGACGAGGTGGTGAAGCTTCAGCATGTAGATGTAGCCTACCGTCACCTTGCGGTCGAAGGAATCGCCGGTGCGCCCGTCGTAGAGCGTCACCTGCCCGGAGGAGTCGAGACCCGCCTTCCTCAGCATCTCGACGATGTCCTTCTCGCGCGCGCCGTCGAACACCGGCGTCGCGATCGGCACGCCGCGGCGCAGATTCTCGCCGAGCTCGACAAGGCTCTCGTCGTCGAGCGCCTTGATCGTCTCGTCGTCGCCATAGATCTCATCGAGCTTGCCGCGCAGCAGCTTCGAGTCGTGCGAACGCAGATACGCGTCGACCGCCTCGCCGACCTGCTTGCCGAGCCCCGCGCAGGCCCACCCGAGATGGGTCTCGAGGATCTGCCCGACATTCATGCGGCTCGGCACGCCGAGTGGATTGAGCACGACGTCGACCGGCTGCCCGTCGGCGAGGAAAGGCATGTCCTCCTGCGGCACGATGCGCGAGACGACGCCCTTGTTGCCGTGACGTCCGGCCATCTTGTCGCCGGGCTGGATCTTGCGCTTCACCGCGATGAAGACCTTGGCCATCTTCATCACGCCCGGCGGCAATTCGTCGCCGCGCTGCAGCTTCTCGACCTTGTCGAGGAAGCGGTTCTCCAGCGACTTCTTCGACTCGTCGTACTGCTTCCGCATCGCCTCGATTTCCGACATCGTCTGGTCGGACTCGAGCGCGAAGGCCCACCACTGCGAGCGCGGAACCTCTTCGAGAAGCGGGCGGGTGAGGATCTGGTCCTTCTTGAAGCCCTTGGGTCCCGACAGCGCCCGCTTGCCGTCCAGCGTCTCGGCGAGACGCGCATAGACGTTGCGGTCGAGGATCGCCTGCTCGTCGTCGCGGTCCTTGGCGAGCTGCTCGATCTCCTCGCGCTCGATCGCCTGGGCGCGCTCGTCCTTCTCGACGCCGTGCCGGTTGAACACGCGGACTTCGACGACCGTGCCCTGCACGCCCGGGGGCACGCGCAGCGACGTGTCGCGCACGTCGGAAGCTTTCTCGCCGAAGATCGCACGCAGGAGCTTTTCCTCCGGCGTCATCGGGCTCTCGCCCTTCGGCGTGATCTTGCCGACCAGGATGTCGCCTGCCTGCACTTCCGCGCCGATGTAGACGATGCCGGCCTCATCGAGGTTCTTCAGCGCCTCTTCCGAGACGTTCGGAATGTCGCGGGTGATTTCCTCCGGCCCGAGCTTGGTGTCGCGGGCCATCGCCTCGAACTCCTCGATGTGAATCGAGGTGAAGACGTCGTCCTTGACGATGCGCTCGGAGAGCAGGATCGAGTCCTCGAAGTTGTAGCCGTTCCACGGCATGAACGCGACGAGGACGTTGCGGCCGAGCGCCAGGTCGCCGAGATCGGTCGAAGGGCCGTCGGCGATGATGTCGCCCAGCTCGACCCGATCGCCGACCTTCACCAGCGGCTTCTGGTTGATGCAGGTCGACTGGTTGGAGCGCTGGAACTTCATCAGGCGGTAGATGTCGACGCCGGGCTTGGCCGCGTCGGACTCCTCCGTCGCGCGCACGACGATGCGGGTCGCGTCGATCTGGTCGACGACGCCGGTCCGGCGCGCGGCGATCGCCGCGCCCGAATCGCGCGCCACGATCGCCTCCATGCCGGTGCCGACCAGCGGCGCGTCGGATCGCAACAGCGGCACCGCCTGGCGCTGCATGTTCGAGCCCATCAGCGCGCGATTGGCGTCGTCGTTCTCGAGGAACGGGATCAGCGCCGCGGCGACCGAGACGAGCTGCTTCGGCGACACGTCCATGTAGTCGACGTGATTGGAGGCGAGGAACACGACGTCGCCGGCGCGGCGGCAGACGATCAGGTCCCCGGTCAGGCGCCCTTCGCGCGTCGATCGGCGTGTCGGCCTGCGCGACCGCGTATTTCTGCTCCTCCATCGCCGACAGATAGACGACCTCGTCGGTCACCGCGCCGTCGCGCACCTTGCGGTACGGAGCCTCGATGAAGCCGTACTTGTTGACCCTGGCGAAGGTCGCGAGCGAGTTGATCAGGCCGATGTTCGGGCCTTCCGGCGTCTCGATCGGGCAGATGCGGCCGTAGTGGGTCGGGTGCACGTCGCGCACCTCGAAGCCCGCGCGCTCGCGGGTCAGACCGCCGGGACCAAGCGCCGACAGGCGGCGCTTGTGGGTGATCTCGGACAGCGGATTCGTCTGGTCCATGAACTGCGACAGCTGCGAGGAGCCGAAGAATTCGCGCACCGCGGCGGCGGCCGGCTTCGCGTTGATCAGGTCCTGCGGCATGATCGTGTCGATCTCGACCGAGCTCATGCGCTCCTTGATCGCGCGCTCCATGCGCAGGAGGCCGATGCGGTACTGGTTCTCCATCAATTCGCCGACCGAGCGCACGCGCCGGTTGCCGAGGTGGTCGATGTCGTCGATCTCGCCGCGGCCGTCGCGCAGGTTCACCAACGCCTTCACCACCGCGAGGATGTCGTCCTTGCGCAGCGTGCGCTGGGTGTCGGGCGCGTCGAGGTCGAGGCGCATGTTCATCTTGACGCGGCCGACGGCCGAGAGGTCGTAGCGCTCGCAGTCGAAGAACAGCGAATGAAACATCGCCTCGGCGCTCTCGATGGTCGGCGGCTCGCCCGGGCGCATGACGCGGTAGATGTCGAACAGCGCGTCCTCGCGCGACGTGTTCTTGTCGACCTTCAGCGTGTTGCGGATGTAGGGACCGACGTTGACGTGGTCGATGTCGAGGATCGGCAGATCGGTGAAGCCGACCTCGAGCAGTTGCCGCGAGCGACTTCTCGGTGATCTCGTCGCCGGCCTCGGCGTAGATCTCGCCGGTCTGCGGATTGTAGAGGTCTTCTGCGATGTACTGGCCGTAAAGGTCGGCGTCCGCCGCAAACAGCGCCTTGAGGCCCTTGTCGGCGAGCTGCCGGGCGGTGCGCACGGTCAGCTTGCGGCCGGTCTCGATCGCGACCTCGCCGGTATCGGCGTCGATCATGTCGACGGCGCCCTTGAAGCCCTTCATCCGCTCCGGGTCGTAAGGCACGCGCCAGCCGTCCTTGAGCCGGCTGTAGGTCACGGTGCGGTAGAAGGTCTTGAGGATCTCCTCGCCGTCGAGGCCGAGGGCGTAGAGCAGCGACGTCACCGGAATCTTGCGGCGGCGGTCGATGCGGGCATAGACGATGTCCTTGGCGTCGAACTCGATGTCGAGCCAGGAGCCGCGGTAGGGAATGATGCGGGCGGCGAACAGGAGCTTGCCGGACGAGTGGCTCTTGCCCTTGTCATGGTCGAAGAACACGCCCGGCGACCGGTGCATCTGCGAGACGATGACGCGCTCGGTGCCGTTGACGATGAAGGTGCCGTTCGGCGTCATGAGCGGCATGTCGCCCATGTACACGTCCTGCTCCTTGATGTCCTTGACGGACTTGGCCTGCGTCTCCGGATCGACATCGAACACGATCAGGCGGAGCGTCACCTTGAGGGGCGCGGCGTAGGTCATGCCGCGCTGGCGGCACTCGTCGATGTCGTACTTCGGCGCCTCGTATTCGTACTTGACGAATTCGAGATGCGCGGTGTCGGCGAAATCCTTGATCGGAAACACCGACTTGAACACCGCCTGCAAGCCCTCGGTGGGACGGCCGGCCTTCGGCGCGTCCATGAGGAGGAACTGGTCGTAGGAGGCCTTCTGCACTTCGATCAGGTTCGGCATTTCGCCGACTTCCCTGACGTGCCCGAAGACCTTGCGAACGCGCTTGCGGCCGGTGAATGTCTGCGCCATGTCGTTCCTCGATGCTCACGCCCCTCGGGCGATCCTTGCGGCTCAGGATCGCTTTCAGAGCCGCCCGGGCGAACCGATCGCCCCCGTCAATTCGCCGATCGAAGCGCGCCCATGCGCCCCTCGACGGCCGAATGAAACCCCACCTTCAAAACGCCGGAACGGCCCCGGGGCCGAAAGGCCCGGGACCGTCCCCAGTTTCACCGACGAGCCCCGTGTCGGGGCCGCCTGCTCATTACTTGAGCTCGACCTTCGCGCCGACCTTCTCCAGAGCGGCCTTGATCTTTTCGGCCTCGTCCTTGGAGACGCCTTCCTTGACGGGCTTGGGCGCGCCTTCGACGAGGTCCTTGGCCTCCTTGAGGCCGAGCGCGGTGATCGCGCGGACTTCCTTGATCACCTCGATCTTCTTGTCGCCGATGGCGGCGAGGATGACCGTGAACTCGGTCTGCTCCTCGACCGGAGCCGCGGCGGCGGCCGCCGGCGGGAGCGGCGGCGACCGCGACCGCGGCGGCGGCCGAGACGCCCCACTTGGCTTCGAGGAGCTTGGCGAGATCAGCAGCTTCGAGAACCGTCAGCGAGGACAGTTCTTCGACGATCTTTTCGAGATTGGCCATTGTGCGTTTTCCTTAATATGGGTTCGAACTGAGAGTTTTGAAGAGCCTCTGTCAGGCTGCGTCTTTGGCGGCGTAGGCCCCGACCACGCGCGCGAGCTTGGCGGCGGGCGCGGTGGAGAGCTGGGCGAGCTTGGTCGCCGGGGCGGCGATGAGCCCCAGCGAGTTTGGCGCGCAGCTCGTCGAGGGAAGGCAAGGCCGCGAGCGCCTTGACCCCGTCGACGTCGAGGGCGGTCTTGCCCATGGCGCCGCCAAGGAGCACGAATTTATCGTTATCCTTGGCGAAAGCCACGGCTGCCTTGGCCGCCGCCACCGGATCGACCGAATGGGCGATCAGGGTCGGCCCCTTGAGCAAGGGGCCGATGGAGGCGACGTCCGTGCCATTGAGAGCAATCTGGGCGAGGCGGTTCTTGGCGACCTGGACGGTCGCGCCAGCGGCCTTCATCTGCTTGCGCAGACGCTGCATCTGGGCGACCGTCAAGCCGGAATAGTGCGCCACGACCACGACCGACGTCTTCGAGAAGACATCGTGAAGGGCCGCGACAGCGTCTTTCTTTTCCGCTCTATCCACGGTGCTGTCTCCGGTCGGCGGGCGTGAAGCCCGCCTGTTGCACATGCCGCGCCGCGAAAATCCGAGATTCACGCGTCGCGGCGACTTGCGCCTGTCCCCGGAGATGGGCGAACCCAGCGCCGGACAGATGGTTCGAACCGCATTGGCCGTAGGGAAAACCCCACGGTTGATAAATTCGGTCTTCCCCGTCTATGCTGGCCCCGGCCGGTCCTCTAGCGGACCTTCGCGGAATTAAGCGGTCGACCCGAGGGTCTTCCGCGCCTGCAGTCTCGGACAGGACACGGCCGGAGCGGACGCAAGGGTTTCCCCTTCCGTCCTCCGGCCCATCCGCCGCCTCTCTTCGAGCCTGCCTCATTCGAGACTTGGCCAAATAGGGCGGTAGCCATGTATGATCATTCGGGGTCGCATCGCGCCGCCAACCCCGGTCGGGTCTCTTAGCGGCTTTGGCGCCGGCGCGCAAGGGGCTTAACGAGATATTCTCGAGCTCTTTGACGCTTGGATCCGGCCGCCGCTAACACGGCAGATAAGCCCTTGAGGCGATTACCGTCGGCCAATAAGCGGCGCGAAACCGCGCGGTGCGGTCCCATCCTCCGCCTTGGCCTGACGAGAGGGGAAGCCGCTGCGCCCCTCAAAAAGGCATGCCCCGGCCTTAAGGCTGCGCTTGAAACCCGGCGCCGCCCCGCGAAACTTTCCCCTCAGTTTCACCGAGAATCTCGGAAGGTCCATGAAAACCAGAGCCGCCGTCTGCCGGGCCTTCGGGGCGCCGCTCTCGATCGAACGGATCGAAATCGCCGAGCCGGGGCCGGGCGAAGTCCTGATCAGGACCGCGGCCTGCGCGATCTGCCATAGCGACATCCTCTACATCGACGGCGCCTGGGGGGGCGAGCTGCCCGCGGTCTATGGCCATGAAGCCGCCGGCGTAGTCGAGGCGGTCGGGCCCGGCGTGACCCGGCTCAAACCCGGCGACCCGGTCGTCGTCACCCTGATCCGCAACTGCGGCTTCTGCCCCGCCTGCGCCGAGGGCGCGCCGGTCTTCTGTGAAGAGGTGTTTCCGCTCGACCGGCAGACCCCCCTCCGCGACGCCGACGGCAAGCCGCTGGTCCACGGCCTGCGCATGGGGGCCTTCGCCGAGCACATCGTCGTCGACGCCTCCCAGGCCGTGGCGATTACCAGGGAGGTAAAGCTCGACGTCGCCTCGCTGATCGCCTGCGGCGTGATGACCGGCCTCGGCGCCGTCTTCAACACCGCCGACGTCAAGGCGGGCTCCAGCGCCGTGGTGATCGGTTGCGGCGGCGTCGGGCTGAACGCGGCCCAGGGCGCGCGGATCGTCGGCTGCGATCCGATCATCGCCGTCGACGTAGAGCCCAAGAAGCTCGCCGCGGCCCTCGAATTCGGCGCGACCCACACGATCAACAGCAGGGGCGAAAACGTCGAGGACCGCGTGAAGGCGCTGACTTCGGGTCGGAAGGCCGACTGGGTGTTCGTCACCGTCGGCGTCCAGGGAGCGGCCGAGCAGGGCGTGTCGCTGATGAAGCGCAACGGGGCCACGGTGCTCGTCGGGATGCCGCCTTCGGGCGTCCATGCGACGATCGATCCCGGCTGGCTCGCCGCCGACGGGCAGAAGATCCTGGGCTCGAAGATGGGTTCGGCGCGCCCCGTCGTCGACGTGCCGAGGATCGTCTCACTCTATCGCGACGGGCGGCTGAAGCTCGACGAACTCGTCACCGGCCGCTATCCCCTGGACCGGATCAACGACGCCCTCGCCTCCTCCCGCTCCGGCCAGGCGGTGCGGAACGTCATCGTGTTCTGATTCGGGAGTGCTCATGAAGGTCGCAGAGCTCAAGACCTTCGTCGTCGGCAATCCGCCGCCGGCCTTCGGCGGCCGCTATTTCATTTTCCTCAAGCTCGTAACCGCCTGCGGCGTCGAGGGGGTCGGCGAGGTTTACGCTGCGAGCTTCGCCCCCGAGGCGGTCGTCCCGATGATCCGCGACGTCTTCGAACGCCACGTCCTCGGCTCCGATCCGTTCCGCATCGAGGCTTTGTGGCGCAACGTCTATGGCCGCGGGTACACCGGCCGTCCCGACGCCTCACTGATGGGCGTGCTGTCAGGCGTCGAAATGGCGCTGTGGGACATTGTCGGCAAGGCGGTCGGCAAGCCGGTCTACGAACTCCTCGGCGGCAAGGTCCATGAGCGGCTGCGCAGCTACACCTATCTCTACCCCGACGAGCCCGGCTCGCACGCCTATTCCGACAGTCCGGTCTATTCCACGCCGCACGCGGCGGCCGAGCGGGCGCTGAAAGTATCTGAAGCAGGGCTTCACCGCGGTGAAGTTCGATCCCGCCGGTCCCTACTCCGACCTTCGATCCCCGGCAGCCGAGCCTTGAGCGGCTCGAACTTAGCGAGGCCTTCTGCAAGACCCTGCGAGAGGCGGTCGGGACGAGGTCAGACCTCCTGTTTGGGACCCACGGGCAATTCACCGTCTCGGGCGCGCTGCGACTGGCGCGCCGGATCGAGACCTACGAGCCGCTGTGGTTTGAGGAGCCGACCCCGCCCGAGGCGCCCGAGGAGATGGCGAAGGTCGCGGCCCTCTGCCGCATGCCGATCGCGACCGGAGAGCGGCTGACGACCAAGTATGAGTTCGCGCGCGTGCTTCAAACCGGCGCCGCCTCGATCCTGCAGCCGAACCTTGGCCGCGTCGGCGGCATCCTCGAGGGCAAGAAGATCGCAGCAATGGCCGAGGCGCACTACGCCCAGATCGCCCCGCATCTCTATTGCGGACCCGTGGTCGGGGCCGCCAACATCCAGCTCGCCGCGTGCAGCCCGAATTTCCTGATCCTGGAGGGCATCGAGCGCTGGGACGGCTTCCACGCCGCGATCCTGAAAAGGCCGATCCGCTGGGAGGACGGCTACGTCATTCCGCCGATCGAGCCCGGGCTCGGGGTCGAACTCGACGAGGCCGTCGCGAATGCCCACCCTTGGAACGGGGACGCGCTCCATCTCGTTCCCCGTTTCGCGCCGGTCGCGGCCCCGGACTGACGCCGGCGTTTCAGGGCTTCACTGCTGCGGGCCCATCATCCACTGGCCATGCTCGGCGCACCAGACGTGGTTATGGAGATTGGCGACCCACTGCCGACCCGAGGCGGTGATCGAGAGGTACTTCACCCCCTCCGCGATGTGGTCGGCGACGCTGTGGGAGAAGAACGAGGGATATTTGTCGACGAGGTCGGCAGGCGTGGCGTAGCCGAACTGCCGGTTCTGGCCGATCTCCTCGAACTCGGCGAACAGGGCGTTGGCCTTCTTCGGATAGAGCGGATCGCCGAGCTGGCCGATGAGATCGGACGCCAGCACCAGCCTCGCTTCGAGATCGGTGTCTCCGGCCATCGAGGCAGGGCGGAAAGCGGGTCAGTTCGATCGCCTCGGCGATCCGCACCGGATCGACAAGCGGCGAATTGCCGAGCCGCTCGTAGACGAACAGCTTTGACCGATCGACGTGATAGGGCATCAGGGCGGCGTCCGACGCGCCGCGCGGCAGCGTCACCTTGCGGCCGCTCTGGTCGACGATGAACTCGGTCGAGCGTGTCGCCCTTCAGGATGCCGCGCACGAAGCCGATGTCGTGCAGCAGGCAGGCGCAGATCAGGTTCATATAGTCGGACGGCTCGATACGCTGCGACAGGACCCGGCCGCGCAGGATGTCGCGGCCGACGGCGGTCACCAGCATCGTATGCTCGAAATTGTGGTAGAGCGCGTCGCTCTTGGCGATCGCCTCGATCGCGCTTCGCGCTAGGGAGCCGAGCCGCTCGGCCATTTCCGAATGCGACGAGCCGAAGATGTCGCGAAAGTCGTCCGCGAGAAACTTCGCCAGCTTTCTGGCCGCCACGGCCGCGATCGTCTCCACCGAACAGGCTCCCCAAATGTTCGGCCGCATTCGTCGATAGACGTTGCGCGTCAACTTTTTTAATTTAATTCAACCTGCGTCCTAGCGCCAGTGGCGGTCGACCAGGGTGCGTTGCAACGACGCGTCCCTTTTGAACTTACCGTAAATATCGTGATTGCGGCCGCCATAGCCGCCTGTTCCCTCAGGGCGGGCGCCTGACCGCCGGGTCGAGCGGCTCAATGGGCGCGTCTCGCGCTCCTCGGCGGCGAGACGCCCTCCTCGCCACGTTCGCCGTGATGTTCTTCTACCGCCGGATCGTGGAGAGAAGCAGCGTCAGGATCAGCGCAATGTCCGCGTTCGGCGTCTCCGCTAACTCGGGCGTCGTCGGCTTTCGCGCGTCGGCCGCGCTCGCATTCCTGTGCCCCGAGGCTCGGGCCGTACGGCGTATCAGCGAAACTCGAACGCCGAGATCGTCTTGCCGCCGATCACGTCGCGGAAGGCGTGCTCGCCTATACTGTCGCCAGCGGCGCCGGCGATCACCATCAGCGGAATGAGGTGTTCTTCGCGAGGGTGGCAGGCCCGGGCCCCCGGGCGCCTTGTCCCAGGCGGCGAGCCGCGCCTCGCGCTCGGGCGCCGGCGCTTTCGCCGTCTCGTCGAGCCAGGCGTCGAACGCCGACGACGCTCCGTCGCCGCCGGCGAAGAAGTTTCTCAGGTCGTGATAGCTCATCCCGCTGCCGACGATCGCCACGCCCTGATCGCGCAGGGGTTCGAGCGCCTTGCCGAGCTTGATGTGGAAGGCGGCGTCGAGGTCCTTGCGCAGCGACAGCATGACAACGGGAATCTCTGCTTCCGGATCGACGATCAGGAACGGCACGAACACGCCGTGGTCGAAGCCGCGCTTGTCGTCGGTTGCGACCGGCAGTCCGGCCGCCTCGATCAGGCGCTTGACCTCCTCACCGAGTTCGGGCGCGCCGGGCGCCGGATACTGCAAAGCGTAGGTGTGGGCGGGGAACCCGTAATAGTCGTAGAGCATCCCCGGCCTGGGGTTGACGCTGACCGTCGGCTGAGCCGCCTCCCAATGGCCGGTGACGACCAGGAAAGCCTTCGGCCGCTCCGGCAGCGAGGCGACGAGGCCCGCGAGGTAGGCGCGCAGGTTGTCCCAGGCGTGCGGCCCGAACGGCGGCGGGAACTCCATCCAGAAGCAGGGCCCGCCCCCGTGGGGCAGGAAGATCGCTGGCTGGCGGGCGGGCATGAAAAACCTCGAAGATTTCGTCCTGTTGATCCTAGTTAAGGCCGACCGCGCTCCCCCGCAACGCCGCCGTGGCGCGCCTACTGCAACGATCCGTCCCGCCGGGCGGGACGCGGGCCGCTCAGGGCGTGCAGTCCTGGCAAGGGCCATTCGTTTTCAGAAGCTTAGGCGCACAAAGGTGTCACTTTTTCCAGCGAAGGCACGATATTTAACTCTTCGCATAAGTAATATATATGACCCCTGTCACGTCGCGTCGTGGAAGATGATCCCGAGCGTGAAGCGCTCGCCGCTCCGGATGCGGCTGACGCCGTGGCGCAGCGCGACCCGGTACGGCCCGCGCGCGCCCTGAACCGGGCGCTCGCGCACGGCGAAGATCACGCCGTCCCCTTGCCCCAGGCTCACGACCTCGGCCCGCGACTGCATGCGCGGCCGCTGTTCGGTGAGCACGAACTCGCCGCCGGAAAAGTCCCGCCCCGGCGCCGAGAGCAGGATCGCGGCCTGCAGCGGGAAAACCAGCGCGCCATAGACGTCCTGGTGCAGGCAGTTGTAGTCGCTTGGGCCATAGCGCAGCAGAAGCGGGGTCGGCCGGGTCTGGCCGGCGGCGCGGCAAGCAGCGCGAAAGGCGACGTGCTCGGCGGGATAGCGCGTGTCCACGCCCATCGTTTCATTCCACCGGTTCGCGATCGGCGCGAGCGGGCGGTAGAGTTTTTGGCGCAGGGCGCCGACCGCCTCCGGGAGCGGGTCCGCGAAATATCTGTACTCCCCCCGCCCAAACCCGTGCCGCGCCATGACGACGGTCGAGCGGAAACTCTGGTCGTCCGGGTAGAGCTGGGCCAGCGCCCGGCAGGCGCCCGGCGTCAGCAGACTCGGCGCGACGGCCGCGCCGTAGGCGTCGAGGTCGGCAGCGATCGAGGCCCAGTCGAGCCGGTCGAGTGTGTCCGCTTCGAGAGACGCGGCCGTCATTGGGCCGCCTCGCGCTCGATCAGCGCGCGCTTGCGCGCGACGCCCCAGCGGTAGCCCGAGAGATCGCCGTCGGTCCGAACCACGCGGTGGCAGGGGATCGCGATCGCGAGCGGGTTGGCGGCGCAAGCCTGGGCCACCGCGCGGACCGCGCCCGGCCGTCCGATCGCCTTGGCGATCTGGGCATAGCTCGCGGTGCGGCCGGCGGGGATGGCGCGAAGGGCCTGCCAGACCTGCTGCTGGAAGGCGGTGCCGCGAATGTCGAGCGGCAGGTCGAGCCGCTGGCCGGGCGCCTCGACGAGGCCGACGACCTTGGCGACGGTGCGCTCGAACGCCGCGTCTCCTCCGACGAGCTTTGCACGCGGGAACCTGTCCTGAAGCTCGCGCACCAGCGCGTCCGGATCGTCGCCGAGCAGGATCGCCGCGACGCCTTTGTCGGTCGCGGCGACCAGCACGGCGCCGAGCGTGGCCGCGCCGACCGCGAAGCGGATGACCTCGCCCTCCCCTCCCCGCCGCGCCGCGGTCGGCGTCATGCCGAGCCGCGCCGCGGACGTCTCGTAGAAGCGGCTCGAAGCATTGAACCCGGCGGCGTAGATCGCCTCGGTGACGGTGCTCGCGGTCTGCAGGCTTTCGGCCGCCCGCCGCGCCCGGGTCTCGGCCGCATAGGCTTTTGGCGTCACGCCGGTAACCTTTTTGAAGACGCGGTGGAAGTGAAAGGGGCTTAAAGACGCCTCGGCCGCAAGATCTGCGACCGCAGGCGGCTCCTCGGCCGTGGCGATCGTCGCGCACGCGCGCCGGACGAGCGCGACATGGGGGTCGGGCTCGGCCGCCCGGTCGGGCCGGCAGCGCTTGCAGGCGCGAAAGCCGGCACGCTCGGCCGCCTCAGGGGTGGCAAAGAAGGACACGTTCTCGGGCTTCGCCGGGCGCGAAGCGCAGCTCGGGCGGCAATAGACGCCGGTGGTTTTGACCGCGAAGACGAACGCGCCGTCAAAGGCGGCGTCGCGGCGGCGGACGGCGTCCCGCTTGTCGTCCAGGGCGAGGTCGCGGACGGGTTCGGTCATGGCGGTGAACATAGAGAGGACTCCGGATTTTTGCTTGCGGTTCCTCAAGTAGCGCTTCCGCCTTGGCGCTGAACTCCGGTCCTTGCGGCCGAATTCGACGGCGAGCTTTTCGTCGCCCTTGGGAGGCCAACCAAACTTATGGTAGGGAGGATGTAATCATACCTTTTGTCAGTCCCTCGGAGTCTAGGCAATGAACGATCTAGAAGCGATTTCGGCCGCAAAGAGGTACCTAAACGAGGTCTTTGAGGAAGAGAAGATCACTGACATCAGCCTTGAAGAAATCGTCCACGGTGGGGATCGGTGGCTGATAACACTCGGCTTCTCTCGACCGTGGAATACTCCTCGCACTCGAGCGCAGGAAGTATTAGAAAATCTTGGAGCTGCTTCTCCCGTTCGGAGAAACGAAAAAGTGATCACGCTTCTTGAAAACGGAAGCGTGCTCTCAATGAAAGACCGCCAGAAGGTTGACGTAACTCAATGAACGGTCCGGTTGTTTTAGATACCAACCTATTGGCGCTTTTGATAGTCGGATCGACTTCGAAGGAGTATATTACAATACATAAACGGCTGGCCGCAGATTTTACATCGATCGAATTTGAACTGCTAGTAGAGTTGACAGGGATGTTTTCTGACATAGTTCTACTCCCACACATCGTCTCTGAAACGTCTTCCCTTCTTCGCCAGATTAACAATCCAGTGCGCGCAAAAATTCAAGACAAATTCAATATGTTTATAACGACCACTATGGAATACCCGATTGCGAGCGCTTTTGGCGCGCGGCGAGGAGAATTTCAGGAGCTTGGCATTACTGACGCAGTGATTCTGCACTTTCTAAGTCTGGAAGAGCTTAACCCAACTCTACTGTCAATCGATGATGACCTGCTCAATAGAGCGAATTCATTGGGATATAGCGTGATCGACTGTCGAACCGAGTTCTGGCCGAGAAGATCCTGAATTGGCAAGACAAACTGCGGACAGACCTATCGGTCGGTCAGGCCGCCTGCGACATCCCTTCGGCGGCGTCGGCGATCGCGCGGAAGCCGGGGACGTTGACCGCCGCGGAGTTTACGGAATGCCAGAACCGTTGCTCGAGTTCGTGACACCTTATCTCGTGAATGTTCCGGGCGTCGCGGCCGTCGTTCTCGGCGGGTCGCGAGCGCGCGGGGCCGAGAAGGCCGGCTCGGACTATGACGTCGGCCTCTACTTTCGGGGCGAAACCCCGCTGGACACGGATCGACTGCTGGAGGCGGCGAAAGCGTTCGCGGACGAGCCGGAGGCGGCTTATGTAACGCCGGTCGGCGGCTGGGGGCCGTGGATCGTCGGCGGCGGCTGGCTCTCGGTACGCGGCCGAAAAGTCGATCTTCTTTACCGCACGTGTGAAGACGTGACGCGCGTCATTCGTGACTGCCAAACCGGGAACGTCACGATGGACTATCAGCCGGGACATCCCCACGGCTTTTGCTCGGCGATCTGGATGGGCGAAGTCGCGCTCTGCCGTCCGCTCCACGACCCGCAGGGCGCAATCGCCGAAATGAAGGCGATGACGTCTCCGTATCCGGAGCCGCTGCGCGCGGCCTTGATCGGCCGGTTTCTCTGGGAGACGCTGTTCAGCATCGAAAACGGCGAGACCGCTGTCCGGCGGGCCGAGCAAACGCATGTCGCCGGCTGCGCTTATCGGGCGCTCGCCTGCGCCGCTCAGGCGCTCTTCGCCATCAACAGACGCTTTCTGATCAACGAGAAGGGCGCCCTCGACGAAGCCGCCTCGTTCCCGATCGCCGTGGCCGGGACGCGGGAGCGTGTCGCGAACATGTGGAAGGCGATCGGAAGTCGCGAATACGCCACGGCGTTCCGGGAGCTTCGAGCTTTCGACCGCGAACTCCGGGCGTTGCTGTGACCGCTCAAACCGTCCTGCGCATCGCCCCCTCCGCGGCATCCGCGATCGAGCGCGCGCCGAACAGGATGAAGATCACGCCGACGACCCGCGTCACCGCGACGCCGTGGGTCAGGAAGAACTTCCGCACCGCCGGCAGGCCCGCCGTGAAGATCAGGGTCGCATCGGCGAGCAGGAAGCCGGCGAAGGCCGCGACGAACATCTGCGGCGCGTCGGCGGCCTTGAGCGCCCCGATATAGGGCGCGACGATCGCCGAGAACATGGCGAGGGCCACCGGATAGGACTTCGGGTTGGTGAGGCCGAAGGCCATCCCGGTCGCGAGCGGCCGTTCGGCCCCGATCGTCTTCGGCGGCGCATCTTTCCGGGTCATCATCGCACGCGCGCCCAGATAGATCAGATAGAGGCCGCAGACGAAGCCCAGCGCCTCGAACAGCGTCGGACCCAGCGTGTTGGCGCCGACGATCGCCGCAACCGCGAGCGCGCCCCACACCACGTCGCCGACCAAGTGTCCGCAGATGAACCACGCCCCGGATTTTCGCCCGCGCGAAGCGGAGAGGGTGAAGAGCGCGAGAAACGCCGGCCCGGGGGTGACCACATAGAGATAGGCGGCGACGAGGGTGGCGATCAGGATCTGCGGATGGGTCAAGCTTGCTCCCGCGGCATAGACCATGGTATAGACCACGGCGACAAGGTCAGCCCACAATGAGTCAGGTCGCAAAATTGTTCAAGAACGGACGCAGCCAGGCGGTGCGCCTGCCGGCGGCGTTTCGCTTTGAAGGCGAGGAAGTCTACATCCGTCGCGACCCGGCGACCGGCGATGTGATCCTCTCGGCCAAGCCCCGCTCATTCGACCGGTTTTTCGCCGCGCTCGCAGACGGCCAAGCGCCGAACGATTTCCTGAGCCCCGTGGAGCGCGAGCAGAGGTCGCCGGAGCGCGATCCCTTTGAGGCCTGGCGCGAATGACTCGCTTCATGCTCGACACCAACGTTGCGAGCGCGCTGATGAGAGGTCAGCCGAACGTCGCCGCCCGCCTGAGGGCGGCGGCGCCCGAAAGCGTCTGTCTTTCCGTGGTGACGGAGGCCGAGCTGCTATTCGGCGTCGCCAAGCGTCCGGACGCCGCAAGGCTCCGCATCGCCGTGGACGAACTTCTCGCCGCAATCGACGTTCTGCCCTGGACCAGCGCAACCGCGCGCCGCTACGGGACCCTTCGCGCAGAGCTTGAACGGCGCGGACGGCCGCTCGCCGCGCTCGACCTGATGATCGCAGCGCATGCGGCCGAGCACGACATGATGCTCGTCACCAATGATCGCGCCTTCGACGCCGTTCCCGGGCTCCGCGTCGAGGACTGGACAGCGGCCTCAGTCCGTTAGTGTGGGATTCGTTACCGCCAAGGACACCAAGACGCCCTAAAGCAGCCGCTTCAGCGCATAGAGCGCCGCATGGGCGTCACGGGGGCTCATCTCGTCCGGATCGAGCGCGGCGACCGCGTCGCGCAGGGCGTCATGCGCCGGCGGCTGAGGCTCGCGCGGCTCGTAGGAGAAGAGCGGCAGGGAATCGAGTGTCGTGCCCGGCCGCGACGCCTCGAGGTCGGCGAGCACTTTTCGCGCCCGTCGCACGACCGAAGCCGGCAGGCCCGCAAGCTTGGCGACCTGGATGCCGTAGGAGCGGTCGGCCGCGCCGAGGGCGACCTCGTGCAGGAAGACGAGGCTGCCCTTGAACTCGCTGACCCGCATGGTGAGGTTGACGAGTCGCGGCAGGGTTTCGGCGAGCTGGGTCAGTTCATGGAAATGGGTGGCGAACAGAGCCCGCGAGCGGTTCACCGCGTTCAGGTGCTCGACGCAGGCGTAGGCGATCGAGAGGCCGTCGAAGGTCGCTGTGCCGCGGCCGATCTCGTCGAGGATGACCAGCGAGCGTTCGGTCGCCTGGTTGAGGATCGCCGCCGTCTCGACCATCTCGACCATGAAGGTCGAGCGTCCCCGGGCGAGATCGTCGGCGGCGCCGACACGCGAAAAGAGCCGGTCGACCACGCCGAGATGGGCGCGGGCTGCGGGCGCGTAGGAGCCCATCTGGGCAAGGAGCGCGATCAGGGCGTTCTGGCGCAGATAGGTCGACTTGCCCGCCATGTTGGGGCCGGTGACGACCGCGATCCGGCCGCCGTCGGCGACCTCGCCGGAAAGGTCGCAGGCGTTGGCGACGAACGGCTCGCCCGCGGCTTTCAGCGCCGCCTCGACCACCGGGTGTCGGCCGCCCTCGATCTTGAAGGCGAGCGACGCGTCGACCAGCGGCCGCGTCCAGTCGCGTTTTGTCGCAAGCTCGGCCAAGGCGGTTGCGACGTCGATCACGGCGAGCGCGGCGCCGAAGGCGCGCAAGGCGTCGTCCTCGGCGAGGCAAGCTCGCCGGAGCCGCTCGAAAGCGTCGAGCTCGAGCTTCAGCGCCCGGTCGGCGGCCGAGGCGATCTTCGCCTCGAGCTCGACCAGCGCATTGGTGGTGAAGCGCAGCGCACCGGCCATGGTCTGGCGATGGATGAAGCTGGCGTTGAGCGGGGGTTTGAGAAGCGCCTCGCCCTGCGCCTGAGGCGTCTCGATGTAATAGCCGAGGAAGTTGTTGTGCTTGATCTTGAGCTGCCGGACCCCGGTCTCTTCGGCGTAAGCCGCCTGCATCTCGGCGATCACCCGACGGCTCTCGTCGCGCAGCGATCGGGCCTCGTCGAGGGGGAAAATCGCGCCCGCGCGAACGAAGCCGCCGTCGCGCTTGATCAGCGGAAGGTCATCGGCGAGCGCGCCGGCGAGTTCGGCGTGCAATGCGCCGCAGTCGCGTTTCAGCGCGGCGTAGGCGCGCACAAGCTCGGCGGGCAGGTCCTCGGCGGTCTCGAGAATGCGCGCCAGCGCCTCGGCCGCGGCGAGGCCGTCGCGCACGGATGCGAGGTCGCGCGGACCGCCGCGATCGAGGCTGAGCCGCGCCAGCGAGCGCAGGAAATCGGGCGTGGCCCGGAGTTCGCTTCTCAGCGCGTCGCGCATCGGCGCAGCCACGAATCAGGAAATCGAGCGCATCGAGCCGCTCGTTGATCGCGCCCGGATCGGTTAGCGGACTCGCCAGTCGCTCGGCGAGAAGGCGCGCGCCGGCCGGCGTGACGGTGAGGTCGATGACCGCAATCAGCGAGCCTTCGCGCGCGCCGCTGAGCGTCCGGGTCAGCTCCAGGTTGGCGCGGGTCGCCGGGTCGATTTCGAGGCATGCGCCGCGCGCCCGCCTCATCGGCGGCGACAGGGACGGGCGCGCCTCCATCTGCGTGCGCTTGACGTAGGCGAGGGCCAGCGCGGCGGCGGCGATCTCGGCCCGCGAGAAGGCGCCATAACCGTCGAGGGTTTCGACGCCGTAGAATTCACAGACCCGCCGCTCGGCGGCCGCGCCGTCGCCTGCCTCGCGCGCAAGCGGGGTCAGGGGTATGCGCAGCTCCGCGGTCAGCCGCGCGAACGCCGCTTCCTCGCAGACCGACTGCGACGCGACGATCTCGGAGGGCTCGAGCCGCGCGATCTCGGCGGCGAGTCCGGCCTCGTCCGTCTCGGAAAGCGCAAAGGCGCCGGTCGAGAGGTCGAGCGCGGCGAGCCCGTAGCAGGCGCGCGCCTCGGACGCGCGCACCTTTTGCACGGCGACCAGCAGCCGCGCGCGTCCCGGTTCGAGCAGCCGCTCCTCGGTGATCGTGCCGGGGGTGACGAGGCGGGTGACGTCGCGCTTGACGACCGACTTCCCGCCGCGCTTCCTGGCTTCCGCAGGGTCCTCGAGCTGCTCGCAGACGGCCACGCGATGGCCAAGCGCGATCAGCCGGTTGAGGTAGTCGTCGGCGCGCTCGATCGGCACGCCGCACATGCGGATGTCCTCGCCCTCGTGCTTGCCGCGCTTGGTCAGCACGATGCCGAGCGCCCGGCTCGCGACCTCCGCGTCGTCGAAGAACAGCTCGTAGAAGTCGCCCATCCGGTAGAACAGCAGGGAGTCCGGATTGGCGGTCTTGATCTCGAAATACTGCGCCATCATCGGCGTCAGGCGCTGAGGCGCAGGCTCGAGGCTTTCGGGAACGGAGGTGGCGATCGGCGCATCCATGCGCGCGACCCTAGCAAATCGGCTCGCCTCCCGTGAGGGCGTGGGGATGCGATATCCACGGGGACGCTCGCTTCGGAGGGGCGGCGTCTCGCCGCCCTCCTTAACCCTTCAACAGCCGCCGCCCCTTCAATGCGCTCGCCGCGGCCGTGTATCCGCCCTCCGCGCCGTCGACGAAGTGCATATGGCTGCGATCGCCGACCGAGGGCACGAAGCAGGTGATCTGCGCCGATTTCTGCCGATAGAGACCCCAGTCGGCGAAGTCGTCCGCCGCCGCGAGCCTCTCCTCCAGCCTGTCGGCGAAGCCCATCGTGCAGTCGAGCGTCATCCTGAGGCTGTCGTCAAACTTGCGGAAGTCGGCGTTGGCGGCGACGTCGCCGGCGTAGGTCGCCGCGTCGAACCCGCCCGCCTTGAGTTTGAAGTCGGTTGAACGCATAGCCCAGCGCGTAGCTCGTCACGGCCTTGAGCCGCGCCTTGAACGCGGGGACGCCCGACGCCTTGATCGCAGAGCCCTCGAGCGCGATCGCCTGTGCGTAATCGCCGGCGCCGAGCATGTCCACGGTCACCGGCCGCCCCGGACTGGCCCTCTTCCGCCGCCAGCTTGACGATATCCTGGATCAGCGCCGGATAGCGCCGATCCTCGCCGCGGGGCGCAACGATCAGCGAGGCGACGAGCCCGTGCCGCGCCGGCGCGACGCCCCATCGGCAGGAGAGGCCGGAAAGGTCCGGACGCGCGTCCGCCGCCGCGGGCGGCACGGCATAGGCGCCGGCCTTCGCCTGCCTCTCGAACCAGGTCAGGCCGCCGCCGGCGAACATCGCGTAGACGCAATGCGTCGGACGCCGCAAAACGCGCGACCCGCACATCGCGCCCGGCCGCGCGGATCGCCGCGACCGGAACGGTCGCGGCGCGCAGTTCCAGCTCGAATTCCGCCGCGGCGAATGCGGCCATCCGCGCCAGCGCATCGGCGGCGGCGGCGGCGTCCGCTGCAGGCGCGGCGAAGCTCGCTCCGTCGCCGCCGAAGACGAACGGAAAAGGGCGGCGCTCGAGCGCGTTGGAGACGGCGGCGATCACGCCCGCGCCGACGAAGTTCACCGCCTTGTAACGCCCTTCCGCGATCGCCCGGGTCGAGCCGATGACGTCGGCGAAGCCGACGGACCAGTCGTCGGGGACCGGGCGATAATTCTCCGCCTTCACCGCCGACGGCGAAGTCGGTCAGGATCGGCAGGGATTGGTAGAAATCGTGCACGTGTCGAGCATGGACCGCCCTCCCCGCCAAAGTAGTGTAACGGCGCAGCGGGACAAATCGGCGCCGCGCAGAAGTCGCGTCCGATGGGCCGCTCACGGCCCGAACACCACCGCGTGCATGATCCGTCCCGGCCAGAGGGTGAAGAGGCCGGTGACGACGAGGGCGAGCGCATAAAGCCAGATCATCGCCGAACGGTGGCTTGCGATGCGCCCGCGCCGCGCGGCCAAGACCGCGAGCGGAATCATCGCCAGGGTGAAGAGCGACAGGAGGTGGATGGGGCTCCACGGCCCCCACATGCGGATGGTGTGAATGAACAGCGACCCGCCCGCGACGCCCATCATCGCGAGCGCGAAGGCCCAGCCGAGCGCCCGATGCAACGTCACGCCCTTCGGCAGCGCGAACTGCGCCGCGCCGAGCGCGAGCGCGACGAAAGCGAGCGCGGCATGAACCTGGATGATCGGCGCAGCGTCGAGAAGCGGCGCGAGCGTCATCGCGCCGTCCCGCGCGCCGGTCGCGGCCGACGCGACAAGCGGCGCCTGAAGCACCGGTCCCGGCCCCGCGCCCAGGTCGACCGACGCGCCCCGTTCGATCGCCGCGCGGACGAAAGCTTTCGCGGCGGCGACGGCCTCGACAAGCGGAAGCCCGCGCACCGATAGGCCGCAATCGCGCTCGACAGCGTGCAGCCGGTGCCGTGCGTGTTCGCCGAGGCGACTTTCGGCGCGGCGAAGCGATGGACCCGACGGCGGTGACGAGCAGGTCGACCGCCTCGTCGCCCGCGAGATGCCCGCCCTTCATCAGAACGGCGCGGGGCCCGAGGTCGAGCAGCGCGTAGCCCTGCTCAACCATCTCCGCCTCGCTCCGCGCCTCGCCGCGCCGAATAGCTCCGCCGCTTCGGGAATGTTGGGGGTGAGGCAGTCGACCAGCGGCAGGAGTTGCAGCGCGGACCGCCTCGATCAGGCCGGGCCGGAGAGCACATCCCCCGACGAGGCGGCGAGCACGGGATCGTAGACGATGAAGGCGCGCCGCGAGGGAAACCCCTTCTCCAGCTTTGCTGGGGAGCTGGCGGCGAAGCGGGTGGGGGTGGTCCGCCTCGCCAAGGCAAAAGAACTTGCACGAGCGTCGGCGCGACTTTGCGCGGGTCGGCGCTCTCCACCCCCATCCGTCGCCTTCGGCGACACCTTCCCCGCTGAGGGAGAACGGCGCCGCTGCGACCGCCGCCACGACCCCCGCGTTCGCCAGCATCCCGATCTTGATCGCGGCGACCTCGAAGTCGTCGAGAACCGCGCCGATCTGGGCCCGGACGATTGCCGGCGGCAGGGCATGGACGGCGCGGACGCGCTCGGTGTTCTGCGCCGTGACCGCGGTCATCGCGCTCGCGCCGTAGACGCCGAGCGCGGCGAAGGTCTTGAGGTCCGCCTGCACGCCGGCGCCGCCACCGAGTCGGAGCCGGCGATGGTCAGCGCGATCGGCGTCCGCCCGTCACGAACGCCGGGTCGCTGCGATCCACTGGCGCGCGCGGGCCTCTGGATCGGAGTTCAGCGTGATGTCGGAGATGACCGAAACGATGTCGGCGCCGGCGGCGAGGCACAGCTTCGCCCGCTCGAGGTCGATCCCGCCGATGGCGCAGAGCGGCAGCGGGCGATCCGCCGCTTCCATTCCGCCAGCCGTCCGAACCCCTGCGGCGCGATCACCATATCTTTGGATAGGGTCGGAAAGATCGGCCCGAGCGCGACATAATCGGGATCGACCGCGAGACCGCGCTCGAGTTCGGCCTCGTCGTGCGTGGAGACGCCAAGCTTAAGCCCCGCCTTGCGGATCGCCCCGAGGTCCGCGGTGTCGAGGTCTTCCTGCCCGAGATGCACCCAGTCCGCGCCCTCGGCGATGGCGATCCGCCAGCTGTCGTTGACGACCAGCGTCGCGCCGGCCTTGCGGCAAAGCGCAAGCGACTGACGCGTCTGGCTCGCTATTGTCGCCTCGTCCTTGGTCTTGATGCGAAGCTGGATGAGCCGCGCGCCGACGCCGACGAGGCGCGCGACCCAGGCCGCGCTGTCGACGATGGGATAGAAGGGGTCGAGGGTCACGAGAACATGGCCTTTCCGACGACGGGGGTTGAGGGCGCGGCCATGTCGCGCGGCGGCATGGGGCCGGCGAGGAAGGCTGAGCGGCCGGCGTCGATCGCCTGTCCGAACGCCCGCGCCATCGCGACCGGATCGCCGGCCTTGGCGACCGCCGTATTGAGGAGCGCGCCGTCAAACCCGAGTTCCATCGCGGCGGCCGCGTGCGAGGGACGGCCGAGCCCGGCGTCGACGATCAGCGGCGTGTCCGGGAAATGGGCGCGCATGGCGCGCAGGCCGAAGACGTTGTTGAGCCCCTGCCCCGAGCCGATCGGCGCGCCCCAGGGCATCAGCACCTTGCAGCCCGCCTGAAGCAGCCGTTCGGCGACGACCAGGTCCTCGGTCGTATAGGGGAACACCTCGAAGCCATCGTCGGAGAGAATCCGCGCCGCCTCGACGAGGCCGAACACGTCGGGCTGGAGCGTATCGGCCTCGCCGATCACCTCGAGCTTGACCCAGGGCGTTCCGAACGCCTCGCGCGCCATCTGAGCCGTCGTCACCGCCTCCCTGACGCTGTAGCACCCCGCGGTGTTCGGCAGCACGCGGACGCCGATCTCGCGGATCAGCCGCCAGAAATCCTGCCCCTCCTTCAGCCGCGCCGACTCGCGCCGGAGCGACACCGTGACGATCTCCGCCCCGCTCGCGCGAACCGCCTCGGCAAGGATCGCGGGCGAAGGATATTGCGACGTGCCGAGCATGAGGCGGGAGCGCAGAGCGACGCTGTAGAGGATGAAGTCTTTCTGCATCTCACCCGCCCTGCCGGGCGCCGAAGATCTCGATCCGGTCGCCGTCCTTGACCGGCGTCGCCTCGCGCAACCGGGCAGGCACGAATTCGCCATTGAGCGCGGTCGCGACTTTCGCCTCGCCGTAGTCGAGCGTTTCGAGAACCTCAGCCAGGGTCGCCGCGTCGATCGCGCGCGGTTCTCCATTGACGAGCACATTCATGGGTCCTGGCTCAGTTCCCGTCATTCTTTCCAGTCCAGAAAGGGAATGGATCTGTTGTCGCCGCGAGACGGCAATTCGATTTCGCCGAGTCCCCGAAGATTGGCGACGAGCCATTTGCCGAGGTGGGAATCATCGGACAACGAGCGCCCGCCTACGCCGAGCGTCGATACTGCCGCCTCCGGGCGTTGTTCCTCCGCCCTCTCGAACGCCATCTCCGCGACTCGCTCGGCGAAGGCGGGCGCGAGCAGAAAGCCGTGGCGGTAGAAGCCGTTGACGAAGATGCGCCCGTCGCGTTCCTCGATGCGCGGCTCGTTGTTCGGATAGGCCGGACGCACGCCGGCGCTCATCTCCAGAATCTCGGCCTCTCCAAAGGCGGGATGGAGAGCGTAGGCGGCGCCGAGCAGTTCGAGCGCCGAGCGAACGGTGACCGCGCCCGCTCCGGCGCTCTCGATCATGGTCGCCCCGATCATGAACGCGCCGTCCGCCCGCGGCACGACGTAGACGGGCATCCGCGGGTGCAGCAGCCGCACAGTACGCGTGAGCGCCACGTCCCGCGCGCGCACCCGCATCATCTCGCCGCGCACGCCTCGCAGCTCAGGGAGTTGCGCCCGCGCGCCAAAACCCCGGCAGTCGACGACTGCGCCGGCCTCAGGCCCCAGCCGCTCGCCGTCCGCGCCGAAGCGAACCTCGACGCCCTGTTCGCGCAATCCCTCGAGCAGCGCGGCGAGCGCCGCGCGCGGATCGACGTGGCCCTCGCGGGCAAAGAACAGGCCCCTGGTAAAGCGCCCGGCGAGATCCGGCTCCAGCGCGGCGATGCCCGCCTCATCCACGCGTTCATAACCGCTGGTCCGGGCGGCGAAGCGGTCGACCTCGCCGACGTCGCGCGGCGGCGCGACCACCAGCGTCCCGGCGCGCACGACGCCGGGCGCGTGGCGCGCCCACCAGTCGATCGCGCCGAGGCCCCGTTCGACCACCGACTGCGGCGCGCTCTCGCCCTCGCAGAACGGCGCGAGCATGCCGCCAGCGAGCCACGACGCGCTGGCGCTCAAGTCCCCGGCGCGCTCGATCAGCGTGACCTTCGCGCCGCGCTCGGCGAGCGCCGTCGCGGTCGCGAGACCGGTCGGCGCGGGCGTCGTCGGTCTCGCGACCGCGACGGCGCTCGCCGAGCGCGGCGCGAAGGTCACGCTGATCGAGCGCGCCGGGATCTTGAGCGCCAGCGCGTCGTGGCTCGCTGGCGGCATGCTCGCGCCGTTCTGCGAGGGCGAGATGCGCGCCGCAGTCGGTGGTCGAACGGGGCCTCGGCGCGATCGACTGGTGGGCGCGCCACGCGCCCGGCGTCGTGCGCGCCGGGACGCTGGTGGTCGCGCCGCCGCGCGACGTCGGCGAGGTCGACCGCTTCGCCGCCCGGACCAGCGGTTATGAACGCGTGGATGAGGCGGGCATCGCCGCGCTGGAGCCGGATCTCGCCGGGCGCTTTACCAGGGGCCTGTTCTTTGCCCGCGAGGGCCACGTCGATCCGCGCGCGGCGCTCGCCGCGCTGCTCGAGGGATTGCGCGAACAGGGCGTCGAGGTTCGCTTCGGCGCGGACGGCGAGCGGCTGGGGCCTGAGGCCGGCGCAGTCGTCGACTGCCGGGGTTTTGGCGCGCGGGCGCAACTCCCTGAGCTACGAGGCGTGCGCGGCGAGATGATGCGGGTGCGCGCGCGGGACGTGGCGCTCACGCGTACTGTGCGGCTGCTGCACCCGCGGATGCCCGTCTACGTCGTGCCGCGGGCGGAAGGCGCGTTCATGATCGGGGCGACCATGATCGAGAGCGCCGGAGCGGGCGCGGTCACCGTTCGCTCGGCGCTCGAACTGCTCGGCGCCGCCTACGCTCTCCATCCCGCCTTTGGAGAGGCCGAGATTTTGGAGATGAGCGCCGGCGTGCGTCCGGCCTATCCGAACAACGAGCCGCGCATCGAGGAACGCGACGGGCGCATCTTCGTCAACGGCTTCTACCGCCACGGCTTTCTGCTCGCGCCCGCCTTCGCCGAGCGAGTCGCGGAGATGGCGTTCGAGAGGGCGGAGGAAAGGGTATGAGACTTGTCGTGAATGGGGAGGCCCGAGAAGTCGAGGCTACGAGCCTCGCGGCGTTGCTTGAAGCCCTCGATTACGGCGAGGCAAATTCTCGACCGCCCTCAATGGCGCCTTCGTATCCGTCCGGGGCGCGCGACGGGACGCCGCTCAAGGACGGCGACCGGATCGAAATCCTCGCGCCGCGGCAGGGGGGATAACGAAAATGGAGGGCAAGTAAATGCACATCACGGACATCAACGACTGTGCACGTCAACGGCGAACCGCGCGCGATCGACGGCGGCCGACCCTCGCTGAGCGCTGTCGAGACGCTCGACTATGGCGAGGCGATCAAGTCGCCACCGCGCTCAACGGCGATTTCGTGCCCAGCCCGGTTGCGCGAGGCGACGCCGGTCACGGACGGCGACCGGATCGAGATCGTCGGCGCCGCGACAGGGAGGCTGAATGCTGAAGACTTCACCCTCTACGGCGTCGCTGCGCTCCCGCCTCATGCTCGGCACGTCGCAATATCCCTCGCCCGCGATCCTTGCCGAGGCGGTGCGCGCGAGCGGGGCGGAGATCGTCACCGTGTCGCTCCGGCGCGAGGCGGCGCGGCTGCAGCGAGGGGCAGGATTTCTGGCGGCTGATCCGCGAGATCGGCGTCCGCGTGCTGCCGAACACCGCGGGCTGCCACAGCGTCAAGGAGGCGGTGACGACGGCGCAGATGGCGCGCGAGATTTTCGACACGCCCTGGATCAAGCTCGAGGTGATCGGCGAGGCCGACACGCTGCAGCCCGACGTGTTCGGCCTCGTCGAGGCGGCGCGGATTCTCGCGCGCCGACGGCTTCGAGGTGTTTCCCTATACGACCGAGGACCTCGTCGTCGCCGAAAAGCTGCTTCGAGGCGGGCTGCAAGGTGCTGATGCCCTGGGGCGCGCCGATCGGCTCGGGGCAGGGGCTCAACAACGTCTTCGGCCTGCGCGCGCTGCGCGCGCATTTCCCGGACACGCCGCTGATCGTCGACGCCGGGCATCGGCCTGCCCTCGCACGCGGCGGCGGCGATGGAGCTCGGCTTTGACGCGCGTGCTGCTCAACACCGCGGTCGCCAAGGCCGGCGATCCGGTCGCGATGGCGCGAGGCGTTCGGCCAGGCGATCGAGGCCGGCCGCGCGGCCTTCCTCGCCGGCCCGATGCCGCCGCGCGACATGGCCGCGCCCTCGACGCCGGTGCTCGGCAAGGCCATTCTCTCGTGACGCCTCGACCCCTTCTATCCCATCGTCGACAGCGCGGCCTGGGTCGCGCGGCTCGTCGGCGTCGGCGCGCGGCTGATCCAGCTTCGCATCAAGACCAAGCACCGAGGCGACAGTATCGCGCGCGAGACGCGTCGAGTCGCTCGCGCATTGCCGCAAGGCCGGCGCGACGCTGGTCGTCAACGACTACTGGCGGATCGCGATCGACGAGGGCGCGGACTGGGTGCATCTCGGGCAGGAAGATCTCGACGCCGCGGACCTCGCGGCGATCCGCAAGGCGGGGCTTAAGCTCGGCGTCTCCACGCACGACGAGGCCGAGCTCGAGCGCGGCCTTGCGGTCGATCCCGATTATGTCGCGCTCGGGCCGATCTTTCCGACGATCCAAAGAGATGGCGGATCGCGCCGCAGGGGCTCGAACGGCTCGGCCGAATGGAAGCGGCGGGTCGGCGCGCTGCCGCTCGTGCGCCATCGGCGGGCTCGACCTCGAACGGGCAAAGCGTGCCTCGCCGCCGGCGCCGACATCGTCTCGGTCATCTCCGACATCACGCTCAACGCCGACCCGGAGGCGCGCGCGAAGCAATGGATCGCGGCGACGCGGCGCGCGTGACGCGGCAGACGCCGATCGCGCTGACGATCGCGGGCTCCGACTCGGGCGGCGGCGCGGGCGTCCAGGCGGACCTCAAGACCTTCGCCGCGCTCGGCGTCTATGGCGCGAGCGCGATCACGGCGCTGACCGCGCAGAACACGCTCGGCGTCCGGGCGATCCACGCCGTCCCGCCGGACATCGTTCGCGCGCAGATCGTCGCGGTTCTGGACGATTTCGAGGTCGCCGCGATCAAGGTCGGGATGCTGGCGAGCGCGGAGATCGTGGAGGCGGTGGCGGCCTCCTTCTCCCCCGGGAGGAGCTGGCTGGGCGACGCCGGAGAGGGCGCGCGAGCGCCGCGATGACGGGCGAGGCGCGGGCCCTCCCCCGACCCGGCCCCCGGGGGAGAGGGGAGGCCCTTCATCGTCTACGACCCTGTGCTCGCGGCCTCCTCCGGCGACGCGCTTGCCGGCGCAGGCTTCGTCGACGGCGGTCAGGGCTGCGGCTCCTGCCGCTGGTCGATTGCCTGACGCCGAACCTGCCCGAGGCGGCGGCGCTTCTCGGCGCGGCCGAGGCGGCGGAGCGAAGCCGGGATGGTCGGGCAGGGCCGCGCGCTTCTCGCCCTCGGCCCGCGCGCCGTGCTGATGAAAGGCGGCCATCTCGCCGGCGCCGAGGCGGTCGACTTGCTCGTCACCGCCGACGCCGTCCACCGCTTCGCCGTCGCCGAGGATCGCCTCGGCCGAACACCCATGGCACCGGCTGCACGCTGTCAAGCGCCATCGCCGCGCACGTCGTGCTCGGACGGCCGCTGCCGGAGGCGGTCGCCGCCGCCAAGGCCTTCGTGAGCGCGGCGATCGGACGGGGCGCCGAGGTCACGCTCGGCGCGGGGCCGGGCCCGCTTTTGCAGACGCAGCTGGCTGAGTCGGCCGCGGCGTCCGGCGGGCAGGATCGGGCGCGATGACGCTCGCGCCGCTTCTCGACGCTGCGCCGATCATCCAGGTTCATGCTGCTCTCGCTTTCGCCGCGATCGCGCTCGGCGCCGGCGCAGTTCGCGCTGCCCAAGGGCGTGACGTTGCATCGGGCGCTCGGCTGGGCCTTTGCGCTCGCCATGATGGGGGTCGCGGGCGGGTCGCTCTTCATCCACACCATCCGCATGTGGGGGCCGTGGAGTCCGATCCACCTTCTGTCGCTCTTCACCCTGGCGATGACGCCGCTCGCGGTCTTGGCCGCGCGGCGCGGGCGCATCGCAAGCCATCGTTCGGCGATGATCTGGCTTTATGCGCTCGCGCTCGTCGTTACCGGCCTCTTCACCCTCTGGCCGGGACGGATCATGCACGCGGTGGTGTTCGGGCCCTGAGCGGCCCCCATCAGACGCGACTTCCTGCGCGGCGCCGACTTGTCCCGACTGCGCCATTGCACTACGTAAGGCAGGGGAGGGCGGCCGATGCTCGGACGAGCGTGCACGATTTCTACCAATCCTTGCCGATCCTGACCGACTTCGCCGTCGCGGTGCGGGCGGAGAATTATCGCCCGCTGCCCGACGACTGGTCCGTCGGCTTCTCCGACGTCGTCGGCTCGACCCAGGCGATCGCCGAAGGGCGCTACAAGGCGGTCAACATGATCGGCGCCGGGCGTGATCGCCGCGGTCTCCAATGCGCTTCGGCGCCGCCCTTTTCCGTTCGTCTTCGGCGGCGACGGCGCGAGTTTCGCCGTCGGCCCGCAGCACGCCGCCGCGGCCGCCGAGGCGCTCGCGCGCGATGGCCGCCTTCGCCCAGCGGAATTCGAGCTCGATCTGCGCGTCGCCATGATCGCGGTCGGCGACATCCGCGCCGCCGGGCGCGACGTCCGGGTCGCTCGCTACGGGGCGTCGCCCCATTGCGCCTACGCGATGTTCGCCGGCGGCGGGCTCACCTGGTTCGAGGGCAGGCGAAGCGCGGAGACTACGCGCTGCCCGTCGGCCCCGGACGCGCGGCCGGACCTTTCCGGCCTCTCCTGCCGCTGGGGCGTTGCGCCGGCGGAGCACGGGCTCGTCCTCTCGCTGATCGTCGCGCCGCGCGGCGACGATCCCCGCTTTGCCGGCGCTGATCGACGAGATCGTCGCGCTGGCGCAAGAACGACGGCGAGCCGGCGGCCAATCACCGTGGACAGGCTCGGCGCCGCGATCACGCCAGGCGATCGCGCTCGAGAGCTCGGCGATCGAGGCGTCGGGCGCCCGCGCGTTCAAGGCGCTCTGGCGGCCGCGAAGAGCTTCGCGGTGGGCTATGCTTCCACCGCTTCATGCTGAAGGCGGGCGGCGTTCGACTGCGGAGACCTACGTCGGCGACCTCGCCGCCAACGCCGACTTCCGCAAGTTCGACGACGGTCTGCGCATGACGCTCGACTGCTCGGCAGACTTCGCCGACGCGCTCGAGGCCAGGCTCGCCGCGGCGGCGGACTACGCGGACTACGGAACGTTACCGCCAGTCGGCGGCGCAGGTCACCTGCTTCGCGCCGTCGATCAGGACCGCGGCCATCTGCATTTCGTCGACGGCGCGGGCGGCGGCTACGCCGCGGCGAGCGCGATGAAGGCGCGGCGGCTCTTGAAGGGCTCGGGCGGCGCGCGCCGTCCTAGAACGAGCGTTCCATGGATATCGCGTCCCCCGCCCTCACGGGCGGCGCGCCGAGCTGCTAAGGTCGCGGCATGGACGCCTCCCGCCCCGTTCCCGAAAGCCGCGAGCCGGCGCCTCAGCGCCTGACGCCGATGATGGCGCAGTATTTCGAGATCAAGGCCGCCAATCCGGACTGCCTGCTGTTCTACCGCATGGGCGATTTCTACGAGCTGTTCTTCGAGGACGCCGAGATCGCGAGCCGCGCGCTCGGCATCGTGCTGACCAAGCGCGGCAAGCACGAGGGCGAGGACATCCGCATGTGCGGCGTGCCGGTCGAGCGCGCCGACGACTATCTCAGCCGCCTGATCGCGCTCGGCCATCGCGTCGCGGTCTGCGAGCAGATCGAGGACCCGGCGGAAGCGAAGAAGCGCGGCGCCGAATCGGTGGTCAAGCGCGACGTCGTGCGCCTCGTCACGCCCGGCACGATCACCGAGGAGCGGCTGCTGGAGCCCGGCCGCGCCCACTTCTGGTCGCCGTGCAGCGGGTGCGCGCGGCCGAGGCGCGCGCCTCTATGGCCTCGCCGCGCTCGATCTTTCGACCGGCGCCTTCGCGCTGGCCGAGGCCGACGAGCCGGCCTCGCCGCCGAGATCGCCCGGCTCGAGCCGAGCGAGATCGTCGCGCCGCAGGCGGTCTGTCGACGAAGCCGGCTTTCGCGCGCCTGATCGCGCGACTGCGCGTCCCGTCGACGCCGCTTGCGCGCGAGGCGGCGACGGCGCCGCCGCCGAGCGGCGGGTCTGCGAATTCTACGGCGTCGAGACGCTCGACGGCTTCGGCGCCTTCTCGCGCGCCGAGATCGCCGCCGCCGCGCTGGCGCTCGCCTACGTCAAGCGCACGCAGATCGAGGCGCGCCCGGCCCTGTCGCCGCCGACGCGGCGGGCGCGCGGCGCGAGCCTCGAGATCGACCCGGCCACCCGCGCCAATCTCGAACTCACGCGCACGCTCAGCCGGCGCGCGCGACGGCTCGCTGCTCGCGACCATCGACCTGACGGTCACGCCGGCCGGCGCGCGGCTGCTGGCCGAGCGCCTCGCGAGCCCGCTGACCGACCCGGCGCGATCGACGAGCGGCTCGACGCGCGTCGCTTTCTTCGTCGAGCTGCGCCGGCTGCGCGACGCGCTGCGCGGCGAGCTCGCGCGCGGCGCCGACTTCCTGCGCGCGCTGTCGCGCCTGGCCTCGACCGCGGCGGTCCGCGCGACCTGGCCGCCGTGCGCGACGGCCTCGCCGCGGCGCGGGCGCTCGCGCGCATGCTCGAGACCGCCGGGACCTGCCGCGCCGAGCTCGCGCGCGCCTCGCGCGCTGCAGCGCGACTGCGGCGCGCTCGCACGCCGAGCTCGCCGGCGCGCTCGCCGACGAACTGCCGCTTGTCAGGCGCGACGGCGGCTTCGTCGCGCGGGCGCGCTGCGCCGCGCTCGACGAGGCGCGCGCGCTGCGCGACGAGAGCCGGCGCGTGATCGCCGAGATGCAGGCGCGCTACGCCGAGGAGACCGGCGTCCGGCAGCTCAAGATCAGGCACAACAACTTGCTCGGCTATTACATCGAGACGCCGCAGGCGCAGGGCGAGGCGCTGCTCAAGCCGCCGCTCAACGCGACCTTCATCCATCGCCAGACCATGGCCGGCGCGCTGCGCTTCACCACCATCGCGCTCGTCGAGCTCGAGGCCAAGATCGCCTCGGCCGCCGACCGGGCGCTGGCGCTCGAGCTCGAGGCTTTCGAGCGGCTGCGGCGAGCCTGGCTCGCCGAGGGCGACGCCTGGCGCGCGCTTCGGCGCCGCGCTCGCCGAGCTCGACGTCGCCGCCGCGCTGGCCGAGCTCGCGGGGAAGCGCGACTGGACGCGGCCGCCGTCGACGCGCTCGCTCGTCTTCGCGATCGAGGGCGGCCGCCATCCGGTGGTCGAGGCGGCGCTGAAGGCCGCGGGCGAGCCGTTCGTCGCCAACGACTGCGACCTGTCCGGCGAGTCGGCGAGGGCGGCCGGATCGCGGTCGTCACCGGCCCGAACATGGCGGGCAAGTCGACCTATCCTGCGCCAGAACGCGCTGATCGCCATCCTCGCCCAGACGGGCTCCTTCGTGCCGGCCGCGCGCGCGCATATCGGCGTCGTCGACCGGCTCTTCTCGCGCGTCGGCGCCGCCGACGACCTCGCCCGCGGCCGCTCGACCTTCATGGTCGAGATGGTCGAGACCGCGGCGATCCTCAACCAGGCGACGCCGCGCTCGCTCGTCATCCTCGACGAGATCGGCCGCGGCACCGCGACCTTCGACGGCCTCTCGATCGCCTGGGCCTGCGTCGAGCATCTGCACGAGGTCAACCGCTGCGGCACCCTGTTCGCCACCCACTTCCACGAACTGACCGCGCTCGCCGAGACGCTGCCGCGGCTCGTCAACCTCACGATGCGGGTGAAGCGAGTTGAAGGGCAGCCTCGTCTTCCTGCACGAGGTCGCGCCCGGCGCGGCCGACCGCTCCTACGGCATCCAGGTGGCGAAGCTCGCGGGCCTGCCGGCCTCCGTCGTGCGGCGGGCGCGAAGAGTGCTCGCCGATCTCGAGGCGTCGCGGCCGCGGCACGCCCTCGATTCTCTGCCGCTCTTCTCCTTCGAGCCGCCCGAGCCCCGGCCACCCGCGCGCGACGCGCTGCGCGACGCGGTCGCCGCGCTCGATCCGGACGAATTGAGCCCGCGCGAGGCGCATGCGGCGCTCTATGCACTGAAGAGGCTGCTTACGGACTGAGGCGGCTTGCGCCCCCCCCGCGGGGAACCGGCGTCTGTTCCTTGCCGCTCAAGCTCTGAGTCCGTTTGCCTGGCAAGAAGTTGCTCGTCATCGCTAGTGGAGCCCAAGGCCGGCGGCGCCGCACGGCCGAAGTTCTTTGTCCCACGACCTCTGGATCGCCACGGCGCCTTCGCGCCCCTCTCGATGACCGGTTGGCCCCTTGCCGTGCTGCGATCGTTCAGATCGAGGCGTCGCCGAGCGGCTTTCCGCGCCGCTCGCCGTCGAAGCCGAAGGCCGCCGGTAGCCGCACGGCCTGGCTGGGTCCGTTCTTGAACACTTTCGCGACTTGAATGATCGTGCGGTACCTGTGACCTGGCGATATCGATCTTGGTCTATGCCATGGGGAAACTTGCACCCCATCCGAACCTCGCGCCCGCGACCCTGATCGCCGCCTATCTCTACGTCGTCACGCCCTGTCCCGCGTTCCTGGCGCTCTTCACCCTCGCCGCGTCGCGCGGCCGCGTTCTCGGCGCCTATTTCATCTGCGGGCATCTGGTCGGCGACGTGGTGTGGGGGGCGCTGGCGGTCGCGGCCATCGTCGGCGCCAACCCATCGGCCCCGACGCTGTTCGAAGCCCTGGGCTTCGTCTGCGGCCTCTATCTCGTCTACCTTGGCGCTCGCGCGATGATGACCCGCAAGGATGCGCTGCCGAAACGATCGGCGCCGATCGACCGCTGATGACCGGCATGGCCTTCGGCCTGACCAATCCCAAGTCCTATCCGGTGGCGCTGGCGATGTTTTCGGCGATCGTCGCACCCTATATCGGCGCGCTTAATGGCGCCGACGCGCCGCAGATGTTCCTCGCCGCCTTCGCAGGCTTCCTGCTGGCCGACGCGACCCTGATCTTCACCGCGGGTCTCCCGGCGGTGCGCAAGTCTTCCGAGCCATGGCGTCGCGGTGACTTGGGTGGTCGGCGTGATCTTCATCCTGTCCAGCCCGCGCTCGATCGCGGATGCGGCCGAGGGTGCGA
>CAVOTE010000003.1:0-1954563 GCA_963699065.1 uncultured Alphaproteobacteria bacterium | reverse complement strand
TGGCAGAAGACTTTGCGCCTTTTCGCCCCACCGACCCGATCGGGGCTGCATGAGGAGGCGGCCCGGCGCTGGCGGCTCAGCCAGTATGCGCCCGAAGGCAAGGGGCAACCGCCGGAGCCTTTGCGCCTCGTCGTTCCGCCGCCGGGATCGGCGCTGCATGTGGCGGCGGTCGGCGCGCTGCGGGCCGCCGGACGACCATTCGAGATCGCGTGCGCCAGCGCCGACTTCGCCGTACGAAGCGCAGCCGTCGCGGTCGGTCTCGGCGTCGCGCCGATGATCGACGGCCTCGCGCCGCATGGGGTCGCGCGTTCCGCCGATCCGGATCTGCCGGCCCTGGCTGAACTCGAAGTCTCCCTTGTCGCGCGCGGAGAGGCGCTGGCTTCGGCGGCGCGCGTTTGGGCGGGCGAGGCTTTGGCCGCCTTCCCGAAAGCGTGACGCGCGCGGCCGACGCAATTTGTCACAATTCGTCACCCGTCCCTGTCGTCGCATTGTGGCACGGTCCCGCTCGCCTGCAAGACGAGAGGGCCGGTGATGCAAGAACCCGCGACACCCAAACGGCGCCCCGCCCACCGCCGGCGCGGGCCCGACGCCGAGCGGCGCGAACTCGCGTCGCTTGAGGAATTCAACCGCAGCGGTTCGGTCGCGGCGCTCGCCCAGCGGATCGCCGCACGGCTCGGCCCAAGGACGCGCCCGGAGGACCTGATCGCGGACGCCGGACTTGGTCCGCCGAATCGTGATCGTTGCCCTGAGGGAATTAACGGCGCGGCAGCGATTCGGCGCGACAACCGGCCCGGCAGCAAGAGTTCGCGCCGATGACCACGACCACCACGCAATACTTGACCGTCAGCCAGAACCTTGCGCGCTATCAGGCGATGACCGCCGCCGAGCCGGCGGTCAAGTCGGCGACCGCCTATTACAAGGCCAACATCGGCAAGGCGACGTCGATCCAGGACTTCGTCGGCAACTACCGGCTCCTTTCCTACGCGCTCAACGCCTATGGCCTCGGCGATCAAATCAACAACACGGCGCTGATCACGCAGGTGCTCGAGGGCGGCGTCGCAAGTTCGAAAAGCATCGCCAACACCCTGTCCAACTCGAACTGGAAGGCTTTCGCCACGGCTTTCAATTTCGTCGGCGGCGGGGCTTCGTCGGTCTCGGCGGCCAGCGCGGTCGAGACGACGACTTCGGACTACGTCGAACAGCAGCTCGAGAGCGACCAGGGGAGCCAGGACACCGGGGTTCAGCTGGCGCTCTATTTCCAGCGCGTCGCGCCGACGGTCACCAGCGAGTACGGCATCCTCGCCGACAAGAACCTTTTGCAGGTCGCCGAGACGATCTTCGACCTGCCGGTCGCCACGACCCTTGCCGGGGTCGACAATCAGGCCGCGGCGCTCAGCACGGCGATGCCCCTCTCCGACCTGCAGGACCCAAAAAAGCTGCAGCAGCTCGTCGAGCGGTTCACCGCGGAGTACGACGCCCAGTACGGCCCGGCGTCCGGATCGAGCTCTTCCCTCACGGCTTACACAGGCAATTCCAGCTCCGAGGCTTCCAGCGCCTCCTCGATCCTCTCGGAGGTGATCAGCGCCAACGGCGAGACGCTCAGCTCCGCCAGGAGCGCTTTCACCGACGCCTCGACCCCGTTGTTCTCGACTTCGCTGATGTCGAGCATGGACGCGCTCAAACTGGGCGGCTGAAGCGGAGGACCGCTTGCCATTTTCGAGCCGGTTTCGAGCGGACTTCGTGGCTCGGTCTTCAGCCGGCTCTCTACGATGCGGGCGAACGGCGACCTGCGCCCTTCGCTACGGCTCGGCGCTCCGCAGCCTTGCCGACAGCCATTCCAGGTCGCTGTCGTGGACGCCGATCGCGGTCAGGTGGTCGTGGGTCTCATTGACGTAGGCGGCGTTGTCGCCGGACTGGCCGCGGCCGGCGCGGACGATGGCGAGCATCGTCTCGCGGTCGAGCCGCCCGGCGTATTGCTCGTGCAAACGGTCGGCGACGTAGGTCAGCGCGTTCACCCGCTCGCCGCTCTCCAGCGTCACCGGGACCATCCGCTCGAGATAAACCGAGGTCGCCTGCTCGCGGTCGCGCAAGTAGCGGATCGTCGTTTCCCGGAGCGACGCTTTCACGCGGAAGGCGACGCCTGCGCAGGCGCCGCCGCGATCGAGGCCGAGCACGAGCCCCGGCTTTTTGGGCGTGCCGCGATAGACGTGCGAATAGATGCACAGGCTCCGACGCCAGCCGCGCAGCATCGCCTTGCAGCGGAACCCGTAAGCAAACCCTGGCCGCCACATCAGCGATCCGTAGCCGAACACCCACAATTCGCCGTGCGGGGTTCGCTCAGGCTCATGCGCCCCGCGCTCGCCGTCGCCCTCGGGCGAAACGCGGTCGAAGGGCGGCTGTTCGGCGCTTGCGGATTCCAGATTGGCGCAGGGGCGCATCGTCGACGGGATCATGGGCGCAGTTCATGTCTCCTCCCGCTTGCTGCCTTATTCGCGTTCGAGGCGCAAGCGTCCGAACATGCGTCCGACGTCAGGAGGCGAGCGCACGCGTTGCAAGGAAGCCCACAGTCGCTGCAGCCGCCGAGGCCACGGTTCCCCAGGTGAGATCGGTCAGCGTCAGCGTCGCCGTCCAGTTGCGCAAGGTCGCCTGATTGCTGAGGTCGTACGTCGCATAAGCCAGGAAGCCGAGAAGCGCGCCGTTCCCCGCTGCAAGCCGCAGCGAGCCCACAGCGAGCCCCGGCCGCACCGCGAGGATGACGAGCCCGGCCGCGAAGATCAGGTAGAACGCCACGGCCGGCGCCGGACTGAAGCCCTCCAGCAGAATGTCCTTGAGAACAGCGCGGTAAAGGCGTCCGCCTGCCAAAGACAGCCATATGGCGTCAAGCCCGAGGAACGCGACGAGCGTGGCGACGTAGGCGACGACGACGGTTTTCATGAAATTCCCCTCCTTCTGTCGACTGGCGGCGCTCAGTCCGCGTCGCCGAGCCGAGTCCAGGTCATCGACTTGCAGAGCAATCCGGCGAGCCAGCAGCCCTGGGTCACCATGGTTCGATCTCTGGCGTCCATACGAATGGAATAGGTCAGTCGCCGTTGCGGGTCCCAGGCCTCGCCCGACAGCGCCGGCGCCTCCGGCCGCTGGGTTGATATCAGGAGCCGGTCGCCGACTTTCTCGCCCTGGGTTCCGGGCTTGATCCAGGTGTTGATCACGCAAAGGCCGCGGCCGCAGCGTTCGATCCGCACGCGCGCCTTGCCGTCGCCCCGCTCCCAGTCGCCGAGCGTGGAAGGCTCCGAGGCAGTCCCTCCGGCAGACCACGCCGCCGCAGCCGCCAGCGAAACGCTGGCGAGCGCCGCACCTCTTATCATGCCAGAACGCCTTTTCGCTTCGGACCGCCGTTAAAGGGCATACGCGAGCGGGCCTGTCGCGGTTTACCGGGCCGCTTAAGAAAATGAGGCCGCTGGCAAGCCCGGTCCCTATCGCTCATCCCTTATCCTGAAGAGCCCGCAAAGCGGGCGTCTCGAAGAATGATCAAGCGAGCGACGATGTCCGAGCCTAACGAGCATCGTTCGAGACGCGTCGCCGCGGCCGCTCCTTGCGGCGCGAGGTCGTTGCAAATCGGGGAGACCGGGGTCGCCGGGCGCCGGGCGCGAAAACCGAACGACGCGGATCTTCGTATGCCGGTCATGAGCTCGAAAATCGCCGGCGCCGAAGACCCGGTCAGCGAGCGCAAGACCGGGGCCGCTCCGCTCGACGGACGTACGGCGGCTTGCGTGGCGGTGGCCTGGCTGGTTCTGATCAACAAGCCGCTCTACCCGCTGACCGTCTGGCTTCTGATCGGGGCGGAGGCCGCGACGCGGTCGCTCGCGGCGCTGGCGATCGCGCCGCTTTATGCCGCGGTCCTTTGGCTTGCGCCCCGCTCCGGCTACGGCGCGCGCGTCGCGCTGCCGCTCGTTGGCCTTGCCGACACGGCGATCGCGGCCAAGGCGTTCGGATCGGGGTCAGGCGCGGAGCTGTACTTAATCGCCTGCGGCGCGCTGGCGGTCGTGAGCTTTTCGGCGCGGGAGGCGTTGACGTCGCGCGCGCTCGTCATCGCCGTCTACGCCGCCTTCGTCCTCCTTCAAATAGGACTGGGCGCGCCAATAGAGGTGTGGCCTCCGGCGGACCTCGCCCGCTTCTTCGCTCTCAACGCCTACAGCGCCGCGTCGCTCGCCGCGTTCGTGGGCTTGCGCTTCGCGACGGCGGAATAAAACTCCGGCGCGACTGGCGGCGCGGTGTCCTCAGGCTCGGCCTGGAAAGGCCCGCGCAAGCGGCGCGCCGGATCGTCCGCGCCATGCGCCAATCCAATCTCGCCGAACGTCCCGAGCCCGCCGTCGCCGGCGAAGCTGGAGCGCTTTATGCCGCCGCCTGTCGCCTGTGGGAGTCCGGCCAGCGCGGCGAGGCGATCGCGCGCCTCGATGCGTCGCTTCGGGTGAATCCGGACTCGCCGGAGGCCCTCGGCATGGGCGGCTACATGCTCGGCGAAATGGGCAAACCCGAGGCCGCGCTGCGGTTCTACCGGCGCGCGCTGGCTCTCGATTCGCGCCTTGCCGTGACCCACAGCAACGCGGGAAAGCTGCTCGTCGCGCTTGGCCGCCATGACGAGGCGCTTGAGGCCTTCGAGGCGGCGTCCGCGCTGAGGCCCGCCGACGCCGACGCCTGGAACGGCCGGGCCGGCGCCTTGCGCGAGCTCGGACGGCTGGAGGAATCGCTCGTCGCCGCGCGCCGCGCGCTCGCGCTCAAGCCCGGTTTCGCGGAAGCCGCCATCAACCTCGGCAACGTGCTTCTGAAGCTCGACCGGATGGAGGAGGCGCTCGAGGCCTACCGCCGCGCCCGCGCCGCGCGGCCCGACTACGCCCCGGCGCTTTGCGGCGAGGCGCTGGCGCTGCGCAATCTCGGCCGCTACGGCGAGGCGCTGGCGGCGTTCGAGGCGGCCGAAGCGCTCGGCAGCGGCGAAGCGGTCGCGGGCAAAGGCTGCCTGCTCCTGACGCTGGGCGACTTCGAGCGCGGCTTCGAAGGTTATGAAGCGCGCTGGCTCACCGGCAAGTCGCTCGGCGAGGTGCTGGGGACGCGCTACCCGACCTGGGTGGGCCCCGGACGCGGACAGAACCGCGTCCTCGTGCTCAACGATCATGGCCTCGGCGACACGATCCAGTTCGTCCGCTATCTGTCGCGGATGGCGGCGGCGGGGGTTGAAGCGACCTTTGTCTGCCCGCCGAAGCTGCACCGGCTTCTCAGGTCCGCAACGCGAGCGCGCCTGCTCGAATCCCCGCCTGAAGCGCCGTTCGACGCCCAGATTGCGATCAGCAGCCTTCCGCGCGCTTTCCGCACCCGGCTCGACACGGTTCCGACCGATGTTCCCTATCTTGCGGCCGAGCAAGGACTCTCGGCCAAGTGGGCTGAGCGGATCGGCTCGGCCGGGTTCAAGATCGGCATCGTCTGGCAGGGCAATCCCCACCCCGAGGCCGACCGGGCGCGCTCCTATCCGCTCGCAGCGGCAGCGCCGCTGGCGTCGCTTGCCGGCGTGCGGCTCGTCTCGCTGCAAAAAGGCTTTGGCGAAGAGCAGATCGCCAGCCTTCCGCGCGGGATGAAAGTCGAAGCGCTCGGCGATGACTTCGACTCCGGTCCGGACGCCTTCGTCGACGCCGCCGCGGCGATGACGCATTGCGACCTCGTGGTGACCTGCGACACCTCGATCGCCCATCTCGCCGGCGCGCTGGCGCGGCCGGTCTGGATCGCGCTGAAGAGCGACGCGGAATGGCGCTGGATGACCGAGCGCGACGATTCGCCATGGTACCCGACGATGCGGCTTTTCCGCCAGCCGCGGCGCGGCGCATGGGGCGAGGTGTTCGAGGCGATGGCGCGGGAACTCTCGGCGCGGCTCGCCCAGCGCCGCCCGCAACTCGCCATCCGCGCGCCCTGTTCGATCGGCGACCTGATCGACCGGATCACAATCCTGCGCCTCAAGGCCGAACGTATGGTCGATGACGCAAAGCGGATGAACGTGCGCCGCGAACTCGCCCTGCTCGAGGCCGAGGCGCAAGGCGAGGAGGTGGTCGGCAGCGCGGTCGAGACGCTGGCCGAGGACCTCGGCGAGATCAACACGCAGCTCTGGGAGGTCGAGGACGCTCTTCGCCTGTGTGAGCGGGAGGGGGACTTCGGGCCAAGATTCGTGGCGCTCGCGCGTTCGGTCTACGCGCTCAACGACGAGCGCGCGGCGCTCAAGCGCATGATCAACCGACTGTTCGGTTCGACGCTGGTGGAAGAGAAGAGCTACGCGTGACACATGCTCAGTTGCGAATGCCGTAGTAGCGCACTCGGAGCGCGAACAGTTCACTTGGCTTCACGTCGCCGATCCGCGGCCGCTCGTGCAAGCGGAACTCCGACCAGGAGCCCCCGCCGCCAGGCGGCTCGCGCCCGACGCACATCGCCGGTCTCGTCGATATGGACCGCGAAACGCCAGGGCAGGCGAACGTTGCGCGCCAGCAGGATCTTCAGGCCGTTGAGCGAGCGATCGCAGATTCGGCCGTCGCAGAGATAGCGGAAGGCCGCGTCGAGCAGTTTTGCCGAGCGCATCCGCGTTGGCTCGCGCGCGTCGGCGCGGCGGTCTTTCCAGCTTCGTTCTTCAACGCAGTAGGCGACTTCACCGCGTTCCGCGAGGGCAGAGCCGAGGCGGCGGGCGGCGTTCGGTCGCGTCGTCCAGTTCGCGGTCTTGACGCCGTCCAGCATGGGAGCCGGGGCGCGACTTTGGCGGACGACGGCTTCACGGCGAGCATTTAGCAAGGCGTTAACCATTTCCAGAATACATAGAAACATAAGCGCTGCACATTGTTGAGAAGCGGCAGCACGAATCTTCGGTGATGGAAGAGAGTCGGTCAACCGGTATCGCTCGTGATGTTCACTGGTTCTCAAAGTCGAACGAAAGCATTTGATCGTTCCTTTGAACGAGTACGAGCGGCGCCCTTTCGCCGATGACGTGAGGCGTACGCGTAGTTCGGGAGTTTCCACGATCCAATCGGGGCTGCGGAGCTGGGGCATGTACATTATTATTGACGATCGCAATATTGTGGCCGGCGGTTACGCGACCGGTCTCGATCGCGAGGGCGTGTCGTCGGCCGGCATCGAGGCGTCCGAGTTCCGCGAGTGGATCGGCAAGACCAGCGAAGCGGACATGCACGCCGTCGAAGCCTTCCTGATCGGCGACTGCGGCGAGCGCGAGGGCCTGTCGCGGATGATTCGCGAACGCTCGAACGCGCCGGTCCTCTGCCTCAACGAACGTCACTCCCTCGACGACACGCTCGGATTGTTCGCCGCCGGCGTCGACGACGTGGTGCGCAAGCCCGTGCATGTGCGCGAGATCCTCGCCCGGGTCGGCGCGATCAACCGGCGCGTGCACGGCGACAAGGGCTGCGTCGCGCTCGGCGCGCTGCGGGTCTATTTCGACGGGCGCGAGCCGGAGGTGGACGGCGAGCCTTTGCCGCTGCCGCGGCGCGAACGGCGGATCCTCGAATTCCTGCTGCAGTGCCGCGGCCGCCGCGTCACCAAGAACCAGATCTTCAACGCCGTCTATGGCCTGTTCGACGAGAACGTGGACGAGAACGTGATCGAGAGCCACATCAGCAAGCTGCGCAAGAAGCTGAAGCGGAAACTGGGGTTCGATCCGATCGATTCCAAGCGCTTTCTCGGTTACTCGATCGACAAGTGAAGTCCTCGGCCCCAGGCCTTCCGCGCGGAAGCGGTTGGCGTCGGGCTGATCATGCCGTGCGGCCGTCCTCCGCGCGCGAATGGACGCGCGCAAGGTTACGCGCCAAAGCCTTCTCAAGGGCTTACGACCTCCTTTGATGGGGTGGACGGCGCCCCGAACGGCATCAAGCGTGCCAAGATGGTCGTCGTTGAAAGCGCCATCTGGAAGGGAGGCCGTCCATGGGCAAGTCTATCATCGATACCTCGTCTGTCACGCGGGTCGGGCTCGATCTGGCCAAGAGGGTTTTTCACGTCCACGGGGTCGATGAGACGGGTAAGATTGTGATTGCTCGCTCGGTCAATCGCCGAACGCTCTTGAAGTTTTTCGACGAGCTTCCGCGATGCGTCGTGGCGATGGAGGCCTGTTCCTCGGCGCATCACTGGGGGCGGCGATTGCAGGCGCTCGGCTTCACGGTGAAGCTCATCCCGCCGGCGCATGTGAAGCCCTATGTCCGGCGTAGCAAGAACGACGCGGCCGACGCGGCGGCGATCTGCGAGGCGGAAGGGCGGCCGGGCCAGCGCTTCGTTCCGGTGCGCTCCGTCGAGAACCAGGCGGCGCTGATGCGCCATCGCGTCCGTGAGCTGTTGGTCGGGCAGCGCACGGCGGCGCTCAACGCCCTGCGCGGCCATCTGGCGGAGATCGGCGTGGTCGCGGCGCAGGGGGTGCAAAACGCCTACGCGCTCAAGGAGCTCATCGACGGCGGCGTCGATGAAAACGGCGAGATCGTGGTTCCCGACTGCGTGCGCCTCGCCCTCGCGCCTTTCGTCCGGCAGATCGACGCGCTCGACGAGTCGATCGAGGCCATCGACAGGGAGCTTGAAGCCTCCGCCGAGGCCGACGAGACCGCGAGGCGGCTGATGACCATTCCGGGGATCGGCCCGGTTACCGCTATGGCGCTCCTCGCCACGATCCAGGACTTCGCCGCATTTTCCAGCGGACGGGAGTTCGCCGCCTTCCTCGGCCTGACCCCGCGAGAGCATTCGAGCGGCGGCAAGCCGCGGCTTGGGCGCATCACCAAGATGGGTGACCGCTACTTGCGCAAGCTTCTGGTCGTGGGCGCCTGCTCCGCGCTCGCCGCCCGCAAAGGGCACAACGACGCCCTGCGCCGCTGGGCGAGCGGAGTGCTCGAGCGCAAGACCGTCAAGTACAAGTTCAAGCTGACTGCAGTGGCGCTCGCCAACAAGCTCGCGCGGATCGTCTATGCGCTCGCGACCAAAGGGGGCCATTACGACGACCGGCCGGTCGCGGCCTGAACCAACAGGCTCGGCCGGAACGAGTTTTCGCCGCAAGGCGATTCGCATCGAGGGCAACGGCGAAGTGATGTGAACCAACGGATTCGGCTTGGAAGCCCGAGAGTCGCGCGGCGCCATTCGAGCGCGTTCCTTTGATTGGGCGAAGAGCCATGCGGACCAACATCAGGGCCAGCGGGATCATCCATCCCGCGTCGACAGGCCGAAGACATGACCGCACCCGACGCGTTCGCAAAGCCTCAACAAAACCCTTGACCTCGGGGCGCCGTCCAGACATGCGCGATTCGGCGACGCCCGAGCCGCTCCTCGTCGGGAGGCGCTGCAAAGCCGCCTCGGCCGACGTTCCGGCGGACCCGGCGCTGACGTTCCCTGACCGTCCCTGGCGACGCTGGGGACCGGTGGTCGTATCGCCAGGCCGGTTTTGAGACTTTTCAGAGCCTTGCAGCGGATTCTCCGGGCGGGAGTCAGTGCCGACCACCTCGCGCCCGCGGAGCCGCGCCGCCGGCGCCCACTGGAACGTCCTTCGAGACGCCCGCTTTTGCGGGCTCCTCAGAACGAGGGGTATGCAAGCCGTGCGGCCGGGGAGGCGGGTGGGACAGACGGCGAGCGGCATCGCGGAGTTCGATCTCTGGGCTACGGAAAAACAGTATCCTGATTTCTGCAAATGTCAAGATATTGTATTAGATATTATGGTAATAAGAAAACTGATCAGAGGAGGCCACGGCGCCGAATCGATCTCGCCCCGGCCGGCGTCTGACGCGGACCGGGGCGGTTTGTCTTTGCGAATGGGGTTTCCCCGCGCGCCTTTGGGGGAGTGCTTACCGGGGGCTGGGAAAGCGGCGCGCGGGGAAGCTCGGGATCAGCTGAACAGCTTGAGGATCAGCTGCGAGTTCTGGTTGGCGATCGACAGCGACTGGATGCCGAGCTGCTCCTGGGTCTGGAGCGCCTGCAACTGGGTCGAGGCGGTGTTCATGTCCGCATCGACCAGGCCCGCCACGCCGTTGGAATAGTCGGTGTTCAGGCTGGAGTTGAAGGTCGAGGCGGCGGTCATCCGGTCCTGGGTCGCGCCGATGGTGGTGGCATAGTCCGTGACCTGGGTAAGCGCGGTGTTGACCGCGGTCAGCGCGGCGGAGGCGAGCGTTTGCCCTGATGTCGCGCCGGACGTGACGACGTACTCGCCTGCGCTTGTCGAGCCGAGCTGCGTGAGATCTGTTCCGCTCTGGATCAGAACACCAGTACTGGGGGGAGTGTAGACCGAGGTTGTCGCAGTGAAGCCAGTATAGTCCGACCATGCGGAGGGAGTGCCGCTGGCGCCTGTTCCCTGGTAGGTGGTATCCGTGATCTGGTTGGTCGAAGAGTTATAGGACTGAGTGTCATAAATCCCTGTGGTGACGTCTGCGTAAGACGCCGTCGGGGCGAGAGCGCTGACCGAAGCCGCCCCCTGCATCGGTTATGGCTGTCAGCGCATTGGTGGTGTTGCTGACATTGCCGGCCTCAGCCTGAACCAATGCCAAGTCGCCGCTCGCGACCTCGGATGTCGTCGTTGCGAGCGTTCCTGTTCCTGAGGTCGCGCCACCATACAGAACCTGGGTCGCCATCCCGATGGTGTTCACCGTCCCACCGTTCGAGCGTCGCGTTGTAGCCGGAGACGAAATTCACGGTGGCCGCGGTGCTGCCGTTCAAAATGTTGAGGCCGTTGAACGAGGCGTTGCTGATGGCGTCGGTGAGCTGTGACCCAAGCGAGGCGAGCGTGGTGTTGATGGAGGTGAGGTTGGCGTTGGGATTCTGCGCCTCGTCAGCGGGTCGCCATCGAATTCAGCGTCGTGATGACCGAGTTGATCGCCGACGTCGCGGTCGAGAGCATCGACTGGCCTTCGGTCAAGGCGGTGTTGGCGGCGGTGACGACGCCGTTGTCCTGATTGAGCTGCGGCGACGATCGACCAATAGGAGGAGTTGTCGGACGCGTTCGCGACGCTGAGACCGGTCGAGACCTCGTTCTGGACGGTGTTCAGCGACTGCTGCGTCATCTGCAGCGACTGCAAGGCGCTGAGCGCGGCGGAGTTGTTGAGAATCGAACGACATAAAGGGGTGCTCCTGATCGGAAATGGCACGAATTTTGGTGACATTTCGGACTTGCACCGAGACGCCGGATCTGGCGGCATGCCCTGGGCTTCGCGTCGAGGCCCACCCGTCGTGTTCTTCGTAGGAGCGCGCCGTTCGCGTCAGCTCCATCCGACGGCCCATATCTAGAGGGAAGCCTCTAACGGCCGGGTTAATCGCGCTCCGATTCGTCGCATTGGCGGACTCAGCGTAATCCCGGCGCAAGCTCCCGCCGCGAGCATGGCCTCGTGCTTTCTCAACCGGTCGTGGGCGTGGCCAATCTTCTTGCGCAACTGGAACGGCTCTGGACGAACCTTCACGGTTTGGGCGTCCGCCGACTTCTAGCGCTCGCGCTGATCGGGATCGCGGTCGCCGGCGTGACCGGCCTCGCCGGCTACATGCTCAGCCGGCCGACCATGGAGACGCTTTATTCCGGCCTCGACCGCGACGACGTCGCGGCGATCGGCGCGGCGTTGCGCGAGGCCGCCGTCCCCTTCGACGTCAACGCCGAGAGCACGATGGTGCTCGTCTCCGCCGGGCAGGCCTCGACCGCGCGCATGATTCTCGCCGAGAAGGGCCTGCCGCGCAGAGGCGCGGTCGGCAACGAGCTGTTCGACAAGCTGGGTTCGCTGGGCCTGACCTCGTTCATGCAGGACGTGACCCGGCTGCGCGCGCTCGAGGGCGAACTCGCGCGCACGATCCAGATGATGCGTTCGGTCAAAGCGGCGCGGGTGCACATCGTCCTCTCCGACGAGGGTTCGTTCCGGCGCGAACGGCAGCCGCCTTCCTCTTCGGTCGTCATTCGCACCGACGGCGGCGACGATCGCGCGACCGGCGAGGCGATCCGCCATCTCGTCGCCTCGGCGGTGCCGGGCATGAAGATCGACGACGTGACCGTGCTCAACGTCGACGGCCGCCTGCTCGCCTCCGGCTCCGACTCGATCGACAAGTCGCCCGGACAACCTGCTCCAGCTCGAACAGGAAGTCTCGCAGGAGATCCGCGACAGCGTGACCCGCACGCTGACCCCCTATCTCAGCGCGCACAACTTCCAGATCTCGGTCGCCGCCCGCCTCAACGCCGACAGAGACCCAAACGAACGAGACGACCTACAATCCCGACCAGCGCGTCGAACGCTCGGTGCGGGTGACCAAGGAGCAGCAAAGCTCGCAGAACGCGGCCGGGTCGCAGCCGGCCGGCGTCGAAGCCAACCTCCCCAAGCAGACCGGTTCCGGGACCGAGCAGAAACAGTCGAACGACCAGACCCAGAAGCGCGAGGAGCTCACCAACTACGAGGTGTCGTCGAAGTCGGTCCAGACCACCAGCGCCGGCTTCGTCGTGCAGAACCTGTCGGTCGCGGTTCTCGTCAATCGCGCAGCGCTTGCCGCGTCGCTCGGCGACAAGCCCACGCCCGGAAGCGGTCGCGTCCCAGGTCAAGGAGATCGAGCAGCTTGTCGCTTCGGCGGCCGGGCTCGACGCGAAGCGCGGCGACGTCGTCAAGATCTCGGTCGTCGACTTCGTCGATTCGAGCAAAGACCTCGAACCCGCGGCCGGACCTTCGCTGATCGAAATCGTGGCGCGGCAGACCGGCTCGATCGTCAACGCCGGCGCGATCGTTCTGGTCGCCGGGATGCTCGTCTGGTTCGGCATGCGGCCGGGCCTGAAGATGCTGCTCGCGCCGCCGGCCGTCGCGACCGCCGCGGAGAAAGCCGCTCTCGCGGCGCCGGACGCGGCGCAGAACCTGCTGATCGAAAGCGAGCCCGATCGCGATGAATTCTTCGAGGCCCTGCTCGCCCGCCGCGACAATGGCCCCGAACGCAAGACTGCTCAAGCTCGTCGAATTCGACGAGCCCAGCGCCGCCACCATTCTCGAAGCAATGGATACGTCAGGGAGGCAACGGATGAAGCCAGTGCCGATCGCCGATTATCTCGACCACATCGGGCGTGCGGGCGAGAAGGCGTCGCCGCGGCGCGAGACCTCGCCGTTTCGTCCGCGCAGCCTTCAAAGCCTCCAGTCGCTCGAGCCGCGCTCCCCGCCGGCGTTCGAACGCGCGGCGAAGGCGATCGGCGCGGTGAAGCTGGAGGGGGTGGAGAAACCGCCGCGTCCCCTATGGGAGCGAAGGCCCGCGCCCGTCGACGCGTCTCAGCGCGAGTCGCTCGTCGCCCGCGAGGCGGCGAAGGCCGAGGAAATGGCGCTCCGTCTCGAGGAAACCCGCGCGCTCGGCCGGGAGGAGGGCGTCGCCCTCGGGCGCGCCGAGGCCGAGGAGCGGTTCGCGGCGGAGCGCGCCGAATGGCAGGAGCAGGCGGTGATGGACCGCCTGGAGTTCCAGCTCAACGAGTACGCCCAGCTCGAAGCGACGATGCGGGCCGGCTTCGCCGAGGTCGAGGCGCGCGTCGGCGCCGCGGTCGCCCGCATTCTCGGCCCGTTCCTGGTGAAGGAGGTGGTTCGGTACGCCGCCGACGAACTCATCAAGGCCATCGCGCGGCTCACGGCCGGGCGGCGCGCCGGGTCTCATCACCATCCGCGGCCCTGAGCGGGTGTTGAGCCTGCTGCGCGATCGGATCGCCGACCTGCCGGCCGAGGTCGCTTACGTCGAGGACGACGGCGTCGAGGCGACGGTCGAGTGTAACGCCACCCGGATCGTGACGGAGTTGAAACCCTGGGCCGACCTCCTCGCCTCTCTCGAAGGCTGAGCGGGGCCGATGAGAGGTGAACACCCGGAGATCGTTATCGTCCGTCGCGCCCGCCCATCGCACGCCGAGGGCCATCACGGCGGGGCGTGGAAGATCGCCTTTGCCGATTTCATGACCGCGATGATGGCGTTTTTCCTGGTGCTGTGGATCATCAGCGCAACCGACAAGAACACCAAGACGCTGATCGCACGCTACTTCAATCCGGTGAAGGTGGAGGAGCCGGCCAAGGCGCAGAAGGGCATCCACGGCGCTCCTGAGCAGGACACCGACGCGCCCGGCGTCGATTCCGGCGCCCCCAACGGCGAGAAGTCCCGTTCCGACCAGGGCGACTCCGCCCGCGGGACCGTGCCGGAAACGCCCGAGGCCTCGCCCGGCGACCCGAAAATGAAGCACAAGGGAAAGCTGGACCCGAGGGAGCCGCCGGACCCGGCGCATCCCTATCCAACCATGTCGGAGGCGGAGCTGTTCAGCGACCCGAGCGCGAGCCTCGACAAGATCGCAGGCAACCCGCCGCCTGGGCCGCGCGTCGATCCCGCGGCTGCGCTGAAGGGCTACGGCGATGTCGGCTCGAGCGCCGACGAGGCGTTCCGCGATCCGTTCCGGCCGCTGGGCAGCGACAAGGCGATGAACGCCGAGACTGTCGATCCCGGCGCGCCGCCCGCTCCGCACGCGGTCAGCGCCCAAGCCAGTCCGGCCGCGCCCTCGAGCGCGCCGGCGCCCGGCGGCGGTCCGATGGATGCGGCCGGGCACGGGGACGCGACGCCCGCGCCGAACGCGGCGACGACCGGAGCCGGTCCGGCGGCCGCGAAGACCGAACCCCCGGCGGGAGAGGTCAAGTCGTCCGCGCCCGACGCTCCAGCGCGCGCGGCTGCGCTGCTCGCGGAAATCAGGAAACGTCTCGGCCCCGAATCCCAGTCGGTCCCCGGCCCGGAACTCAACATCGAGGCCGCCGACGACGGCATTCTCATCAGCATCACCGACAGACAGAATTTCTCGATGTTCCCGGTCGGCTCGGCCGAGCCGCAGGCGCGGGTCGTGCGCATGATGGACGCCATCGCCATGAGCCTCGAAGCCATCCCCGGCAGCATCGTGGTGCGCGGCCATACCGACGGTCGGCCGTATCGTTCGGCGACCTACGACAACTGGCGCCTCTCGTCGGCGCGCGCGCAAATCGCCTATTACATGCTGAACCGTGGGGGCATTCCGGAGAAGCGGTTCGACCGCATCGAAGGCTTCGCCGATCACCGGCTGAAAGATCCTGCGCATCCGCTCGCGGCTGAGAATCGCCGGATCGAGATTCTGCTGCGGGAGGCTAAGCCGTGAGGGGGGTCGGGTCGCTGGCGCTGGCGCTCGCTCGCGGTTGCGGCCGCCGCGCCTCCATCGGCTCGCGCCGAGCCTGCCGATTCGCCGCCGCTTTCCGCGATGGCCGAGGATCTGCAGCGCTGCCAGACGCGAATAGCCGGCGGCGACAAGTCCGCCTACCCGGCGGAAATGGCCGAACTGAGGGCGATGGCCGAAGCGATCGCGGTCGCCAAGCCGGAGACCTGGGCCAGCGCGCGCGAAGCCGACTCGCTCGTCCTCTACATCCTGAGCGGCGGCTCGGTGATCCCCGTGGTCAGGATCGTCAAGGACGACACCCTCGCCGCCTCCGAACGGGCGCTGGCGCGCGCCGCGCTCGCCTATGTCACCAACCATGAAGCCGACGCGCTCGAGCTTTTCGCTCCCCTCGACCTCGCGGCGCTCGATGTGCGGATCGCCGGGCCGGTCGCGTTCGCCCGCTCGGTGACCAAGACCGAGCGCGATCGGAAGGCCGCGATCGCCGATCTCGACTGGGCGCGCCTCCTCGCTCCGGGCGGCCTCGTCGAGGAGGCGGCGCTGAGGCGGGAGATCATGCTGCTGGCCGAGGCGCATGAAGCGCCGCGCGTCGCGCTGCTGACGCGTCAATACGCCGAGCGTTTCCAATCGTCTCCCTACGCGCCGAATTTCTTCCACGAACTCGCGCGGCAGATCGCGCGCACGGGACTCGCGGACGACCCAGAAAACTATCGTCTGTTGTCGGAGGCGTCGGGCCGCATGGCGACCGACGGTCGACGCGACTTCCTCTTGACCCTGGCCCGGGCGGCGACGCTGAACGGCCGGTTCGACGCCGCCGCCGCGGCCGCGGCCGAAGTCCTGCGCAATGCCGCCCCCGGCGGCGAAGAGGAGGCGCGCGGCCGCCTCTATCTCGACGCCGGCCGCATCTTCTCCGACGCCTACGACGGCGCGGTTTCCGATCTCCAGGGGATCGCGGTCGCGAGGCTCGACCGATCGGATGCGGCGCTTCTGGCGGCGGCCCGCAACGTCGCCGCGCAACTGCGCGTGGTCCCGGCCGCCGCGGCAATGGCCGCTTCCGGCGACGTCAAGCCGGGACCGGCGCCCCCAACGATCGCAAAGGCCGAAGAGGCTTTACGGCGGACCGAGAGCCTCGCCGCTCCCGGCGCGGGCGAGGGCGCGCCATGACCGCGATCGCCTCCGCCGTTCCGCACGCCGCGACCGCCCCGGCGCCCGCAAACACCCGCCCGGCCGGCCCGAGGACAGAGGGCTTTTCCGCGGCGCTCGACGCCCTCGCCGCCGGCGAAGGCAAGGCGCGATCGACCGAGGACGACGGCAAACAGGCGACCGACGATCCCTCGGACTCGGCCTCGACGCAACCGTCGTCCGACCTGCGCGCGGCGCTGATTGGCGGCGCGCTCGCCTCTCTGGCGTTCGCGCCGGCGGTCGCCTCGGTCGGCGGCGCGACGCCGGCCGGGGGCGGCGCGGCCGGGATGGCTGGGGGTTACGCGGCCCGCAGCACCGCGCCCGCGGCTGGCGTCACGTCGACCAAGACGGAAACGCCTGTGTCCCGGGCTGCCGGAGAGGCGACGCCGCCGGCTTCGGCTGCGGCCGGCGCGACACTGACGGCCGAGCGGTCGTATCTCGCGCCGGCCGCTTCCCCGCCGTTGCTCCGCGTTGCCGAGAAGACATCGGGCGACGCCGTTTCGACGTTCAACGCTTCGGCCGCCGCAAACAGGGCGGAACCTGCGCCGGTCGGCGCCGAGACTGTTCACGGGCGATCCGCGACGACATTGCCGGCGCGGACCTCGGCCGGTTCGTCCCGCCAGTCCGCGGGATACGCCCTGCGCGGCGAGTAGCCTGTCCGCCGCGGATGGAACCGTGTCCCCGGTCGCACCGGCCTCTCGGCCCGCATCCGCCGCCCTCCCGCCGGCGGCGACGGCATCCGCGGTCACGAGCGCGTTCCGGCCGGCGGCGACCGCGGCCGGAGCGCCGCGAAGGGCCGCACCGGCTCCTTCGCGCGAATCCGGGTCGACGCCAACGGCTGCGAGCCGTTCTTCCGGCGCCAGCGCCCCCGCCACCGCGGCGACGTCCGGTCCGGCGAAAGCGCATGTCGATTCGGGGCTCGACGGGAGCGTGGCGGACCAGCCGGCGCCCCGACCGCCGGTTGTGGGCGCGCCCACGGTTCAGGCCGACGCCTCGTCTTTCGGCGCGGCGCCCGCGCAGGGCGCCTTCGCTTCGTCCGACTCGGCGAGGCAACCGGCAGAGGCGGGCTCCCCGACCCGCGCGCCGACCGCTGCGACGACGCCGCTGGCCGACAAGATCCGGGAGATCGACCTCGACCTTGCCCCAAGCGGGCTCAAGGACGTGACGATGACGGTCAGGCTCGCCGGCGACAAGCTCGGCGTCGTCGTCCGCGCGGCGAGCGGCGAAAGCGCGGCGACGATCGAAGGCGCGCGCGACGCCATCACGGAGCGGCTCGCCGCGATCGGCCAGCCGGTCACGAGCTTCACGATCCAGCAGACGGGCGCGAGCGATGCGAAAGGCGCGACAGGTCAATCCGCAGGCGACGGCGACGGCGGCGCGACGCGGGAGGGTCGCGGCGAGCCGGGCGATCCGCGCGGCTCTCGCCGCGGGGCTTCTCGCTTCTAGTCTCCTCGCTTCGAGCCGGGCTTCCGCCGGCTCGCTTGCCTGCGAGCGGGAGATGACGCGCGCGTCGGCCGTGACCGGCGTGCCGCTCAACGTGCTCTATTCCGTCGGCCTCACCGAGACGGGCCATCGCGGCGAGCTTGGCCCCTACGACATGAACGTCGACGGGCGCGAGGTTCATTCCGAGACGCTCGCCGACGCGCTGTCGCGCTTCGCCGTGGCGCGGGCGCAAGGCGCGCGTTTCATCGACGTCGGCTGCATGCAGATCAACGTCCATTTCCATGGAGCTGAGTTCGCCTCGCTCACGGACATGTTCGATCCGGCGCGCAACGTCGATTACGCCGCGAGCTTCCTGAAAACGCTCAAGGCCGAGACGGGCGCGTGGACGCTGGCGGTCGCCCGCTACAACGCCGGGCCCGGCAACCCGCAAGCCGAGCGGACCTACGTTTGCGCCGTCATCCGCAACATGGTCGCGAGCGGGTTTGGCAAATGGACGCCGAACGCGCGGGCGCTTTGCGATTAGGACGGCGGTCCGTCGCCGATCAACAAGGAGGCTTGGGACACCGAGGCGGCGCTGAAGAAACTGCTTGAGCTTATCCCGTACGGCTGCATCGGCGAGCCGGAGGATGTCACGGCGGCGGTGTCGTGGCTGGCCTCGGACGAGGCCGACTACGTCACCGGCGCGACCCTCTATGTCGATGGCGGGATGACCGTCTACCCGGGCTTTGTCGGCAATGCTGATGAAACCGGGGCGGAGAAGCGGACGCCAAATCCGGCGCCCGGGCGCGCGATCGAGGAGCATGGCATCATCGGCAATCTCGAGACCGCGGCGCTCGTTGCGAGCGACGGCGTCGTCGCTGGGTTGTCATTAAAGTTGAGCGACGTCGACGATGGCTTCGGCGAAAGCCTGCGGAGCTTCCTGGGGCAGATTGTGCCCGATGCCGCCAGTGATGATCCGGTTTGCGTATTTACCCGAGAAAAACTTGCGATAAGCCGTGTCGCCTTCATAATGCGGGGCGCCGTTGGCGTCGCCTTCAAGAGTAATGGTGGGCGCCGTGATGACTGGACGCTCGGAAATCCGTCTTTCCAGGTCGTCATATTTCGATTCGCCATTCGCGAGGCCGATCCGCCAGCGGTAATCATGGATTACAATCGCGACATGATCCGGGTTTTCAAACGACGCCGCTGTGCGATCGAATGTCGCGTCGTCAAAGTTCCACTTAGGCGAAGCAATCTGCCAGATGAGCTTAGCAAAATCGTGCCGGTATTTATCGTAGCCGGCTCGGCCGCGTTCAGTCGCAAAATAATACTGGTACCACCACTGGAGCTCGGCCTTCGGCGGCAACGGGCTCTTTTGGGCTTCCTGGCTGGTCATGAGATAACCGCTCACGGAAACTAGCCCCTGGCACCGCTCCGGCCATAGCGCCGCTATGATGTCGGCCGAGCGTCCGCCCCAATCAAAGCCGCCGATAATCGCCTTCTGGATTTTGAGAGCGTCCATCAAGGCGATGACGTCGAGAGCGACCGCCGCGGGCTGACCGTTGCGGAACGTTTCGCTGGAAAGAAAGCGCGTTGTGCCATAGCCGCGCACGTATGGGACGATCACCCGGTAGCCCGCCGACGCGAGCAGCGGCGCGACGTCGACGAAACTATGGATGTCGTAGGGCCAGCCGTGCAGAAGTACGACCGGCGGCCCCTCGTCGGGGCCAGCCTCGGCGTAGCCGACGTTGAGCAGGCCGGCGTCTATCTGTTTCAGCGGGCCGAAGGACGTGTTCGCCCCCGACTTGATCGCGGGCAAGTGCGCCGGATTTCCATGGGGGGTTTGCGCGTTTGCCGGACCGCTCATTCCGAGCCGCGCGGCGGCGAGTGTCATGGCCGCGGCGCCAAAGAAACGGCGTCGACGATGGTCGATTTCGTAGGAGATATTTAAAGTATCCATAGCAAGCCTCCTAGTTTGGCGACTATAAAAGGCGAGGCACGCCCGGCGTAAGTCGGCAAGTATGGGATCTCTGTTTCTAAACAGCCGGGTCAGAATGGATCAAAATACGCGCAAACGCGCACAGCCATCTCCATCGCGAATAACGACTTAACAATTGGAGTTGTGGAACCTGCGGGATCAATGACGGTCGCAGTCCCAAAGACCAAGAACACCTACTAAAACAGGTAATTCGTCATAGGTGCGACAACTCTGCAACCACATGTTGGCGGTATTAGGACACCAGCCCTGTAGCGCCGACCGAAGGAATTACAGTTTCGTGCGGCCTTAGGCTCAAGGCGCGGGAGCGAGATCGGCCCGAATGGCGGCCGTAGGATCGCGACTTCGGAGGTCTGCGGCACGCCTTCCTAGGAGAGACTCCCGCTCCGACTGGCGAGATCACCGATCGCCGCCCTTCATGGCCCGAAGGCCGGATATACGGGAAACGGAGATGGCTCGATGAAGGCTCGAGAGCGACGTTCTGCAATCCGACCCAAGGTTGGGGCGACGAACCACACCGCATCCGGCGCTTCGCGCACTCTTCCCCTGCAGTGCGAAGGAAAGGTGCAACGCCCAGCCTCGCGAAAATATGCGAGTCCCGTACGCCACGAGGCGGGAGCGCGATCCGCAGCCCGTTACCGAAGCGCTTCCTCCCACTTGCCGGCGCCCGCAGGAAGCGGTTTCGCCTTGTAGACCTGGCCGTCGAGATCGACGTGAAGCTCGGTCCAGGGACCATCGCCCCGGCGCGCGAGCACCTCGAAATGTTTCGGCCTGCGCTGCGGCGTCCCCTTCGGAGTCCACCCCGCCGCCTTTGCGCCACGGAGCGCGAGCGCCGGGTCGGCGTCGGGATGATGCGGGTGCGGCGGATGGCCCGCCTCGTGACGCGGCGGCGGATGGCCCGGACCATGAAGATGCGGCTTCTTGTGGGGGATCACGACCGCAGACGCGCCGCGCGTAGAAATCTCGGTCACCTTGATCTCCGAGGGTTTCTGTTCGCCTTTAAGCGTCACTTCGAGCCCCTCAGCGAGCGCGAAGGCCTCGGCGCCCTGCGGTCCGAGATCGGCGAGCCGCACCTTGCCGCCGCACTCCAGGGTGAACCGGTGAGCGAAGACGTTGAGGATGGTCCCCGTGAGGGCGACTGTGTCGTGATGCGGCATTCGTTTCTCCGAAGGGCGCCCAACCGCGAGCGCTGGAAAGATGTCGAACGCATGCGGCGAAGGTGGGACGGCAATCGGGCCCTCCACGATCGATTGCGAGGCTGTCGCGGTGCGACTGCTGGTCGCAGCGCCTGATCCTGCGGCGCGCCAGAAATTTGAGACGGATCAATTCCGCCGCGGCCTGACGCCTTACAACGCGCTTGTTCGGGACGTCGATTGGCGGGCTCCGGAAGACGCATGTCTTCGGGGACGCTTGGCGGTTCGTGAGGTCGCGCCCGAGGGCGCAAGCGCGCTAGCGGCCGCGGGCGCCGAAGAGAGAGTGAACGTCGTCCGCCGGTGAAGCTGGCGGCGAGAGCAGATTTTGCGCGCCTGAAATAGCCCCCCGCGACAATTTGCGCGCCGACGAAAGTCTAAAATGAGGCTATTCGTTCCCGTGGTACGAAGCACGAAGACCACAACGAGAAGGAGGAGGACACCGGGGTTCGCACCCGCGCTCGCGAGATCAGGACTGTGGGACGATTTCCGCCGCTGCCTGACTGACGCGCTAGACGTCGGCGCCCCTTGATCAAGGGAAAAAAGCTCCGTCGTGGTGAGGATGCAAAACGCCGGTCCTCAGGGAACACATGGCCGCAAAATTTCCAGGCGTTGAGAGCGTCATCAATGGCAATGGCGCTGTAGCGGAAGTCATGAGCCGCGTATGCGGCGGCGTGATCGGCTACCCGATCACCCCTTCGACCGAGATCTCGGAAATCTATGAGGCGTTCCGCGCCAATGGCGGAATCAACGTCTGGGGCAAGCACCCGTTCTTCTTCGAGCCGGAAGGCGAGCATTCGGCGCAGAGCGGCGCCCTCGGGGCGGCGCTGACCGGAGGCAAATACGTCTCCAACGCCTCCTCCAGCCAGGGCATCCTGTACGGGATGGAGTTGCACTACGTCACCGTCGGCAAGAAGGTCGGCGGTTTCGTGCTGCAGGTCGCGGCGCGCGTCGTCTCCAAGCACTCGCTCAACGTCATGGCGGGTCATGACGACGTCTACGCGCTGCTCCAGTCCGGCTACACCGTATCTGTTCGGCAGCAATCCGCAGGAGGCGGCCGACCTCGCCGCGATCTCCTATCGCCTCAGCGCGCTGTCGCTGATCCCGGTCGCCAACGCCATGGACGGCTTCGCCACCAGCCACATGCTGTCGGAATCGCGCATGCCCGAGCCCGAGCTCCTGCGCGAATTCCTCGGCGATCCGTCGAGCCGGATCAAGTGCCCGACGGTGGCGCAGGACATGCTCTTCGGCGCCAAGGGCCGCGCCTTCCAGCTTCGCCAGTATCTGGTGCGGGTCGCCGACGAATTCGCGCCGGAGGCCATGCGGGATCTGCGCGATTTCCTGACCGCCAACGAGGCGGCGGTCGAGACCGACCAGGCCGGCGCGCTGATCGGCGACACGCTCGCCTTCGTGCCCGAGGAATTGCGGGGCCAGTGGCGGCGCCAGTGGCTGAACGCCCACGAGAAGGGCACCCGGCAGCTCGTTCCGGCGCTGGTCGACGTCCACAACCCCGGCGTCACCGGCGGCGTGCAGAACCAGCCCGACTTCCAGGCCGGCTCCGTCGACCACCGCACCCATTTCGTCAGCGAAGTGCCGCACATCGCCCGCGAGGTGATGAAGGAATACAGCACGCTGACCGGCCGCGAATATGCGCCGGTCCTGACCTACATGTGCGACGACGCCGACTACGTGATGGTGGGCCTCGGCTCGGTCACCGACGACGTGCAGGCGGTCGCGACCCATCTGCGCGCGCAAGGCAAGAAGGTCGGCGTCGTCTCGATCAAGCTCCTGCAGCCGTTCCCGGAGGCCGAGCTGGTCGCCGCGCTCGCCGGCAAGAAGGCCGTCACCGTGCTTGAGCGCTCGGACGTGACCGCGCTCACCACCTTCGTCCGCGAGGCGCTGTTCAAGGCGCACGAGAATGTCGACGGCGTACGCCACCCGGGCATTCCCCCGCTCGCCAATCCGCCCAAGATCACGACCGCGATCTTCGGCCTCGGCGCCCACGATCTTCAGCCGCGCCATCTCATTGCCGCATACAAGAACATGGAGACCCGCAACGCGCCGTTCGTCTATCTCGGCTCGCAATTCTACGCCAAGAATCCGACCCCGAAGCTCGCCGAGCTTCAGGCGAAGCTGAGGGCGGCCTATCCCGACACCGAGCTGATGGCGCTCGAGACCGAACCGAACCCGGTGCTGCTGCCGAAAGCGGCGTTCCGCATCCGCTTCCACTCGGTCGGCGGCTACGGCACCATCGCCACCGGCAAGCTGCTCACCGACATTCTCGCCGGCGCGCTCGACCTGCATTCGCGCGCCGCGCCGAAATACGGCTCGGAGAAGAGCGGCGCGCCGACCAACTACTACATTACCCTCAGTCCTGAGCCGGTGCTGATCACCAACGCCGAGCTCGAGGACGTCGAACTCGTCGTCTCGCCCGACCACAAGGTGTTCAGCCACTCGAACCCGCTGCGAGGGCCTTGGTGAAGGCGGCACGTTCATCCTGCAGTCGAATCTCGATCCTGTCACGGTGTGGAAGGAACTGCCCGAGCAGGCCCGCAAGGCGATCCGCGACCGCAAGATCAAGGTCTTCCTCATCGACGCCTTCGAGGTCGCCAAGAAGCACGCGCCGACCGCCGAGCTCGAGACCCGCATGATGGGCATCGCCTTCATCGGCGCGGTTTGCGGAAGCTTCGAGCGCGTCACCGAGGGCGCGACGGAAGAGGCGGTCCTCAACAAGATCCGCTCGCAGATCGCCAAGAAATTCGGCGCCAAGGGCGGCCCCGTTGTCGAAGGCAACATGGCGGTGATCCGCGACGGCCTGAAGGCGACCCGTAGGCTCGACTACAATCAGCCCGAATTTGCCGAAGCGGAAAAGGCGACCGCGCACAAAAGCAACTTCACGGTCGCGCTCTCGGCGGGGATGTGCCGCGCCGGCCGCTCGCCGGCGCCGTCGGGATTCCTCGACGCCGAGTATTTCGAAGAGGTCATGGGCTCTGCGTTCCGTGACGGGACGATCGCCGAGGCGCCGGTTCTGCCGGGCACGGGTCTGTTCATCCCGGCAGGCAGCGCCGCGCTCAAGGACAAGGGCCTGTTCCGCCGTACCGTTCCGGAGTTCGTCGCGGAGCTGTGCACCGGCTGCATGGAATGCGCGCTCGTCTGCCCGGACGCGGCGATTCCGAACACCGTGCACGATATTCGAGACCTGCTGACGACGGCGATCAGGCAGCTCGACATCGCCGAGAGCCAGAAGGAGGCGCTCCGGCGCGAGGTCTATCCGCTCGCCGACGCGGCGCGCGACGTCTATCGCACCGAGAAGAAGCCGCCGCCGTTCCATGAGATCGTGCGCTCACGCGGCCGAATCGCTCGACGTCGAGAGCCCGGTCACCCGCAGCCATCTGACGCGTCTCGCCAACGCGCTTTCCACCTTCCCGGTCGCCAAGACCCGGCCGTTCTTCGACGCGATGGAGAAGGCCCATCCCGGAAGCGGCGGCCTCTATTCGGCGACGATCGATCCGTGGAAATGCACCGGCTGCCTCGAATGCATCGACGTTTGCGGGCCCCACGCGCTTGTGGCGCGCGACCAGGACGAGGCGCTTCTCGACACGCTTCAGACGCGTTTCGACTTCGTCAGCCGTCTGCCCAACACGCCCGCGCGATACACGGAAGGGGCGGTCGACGTCGAAGGCGACACCAAGCGCCTGATGCTCGACCGCAACAACTACTACGCCACCACCGGCGGCCACGGCGCCTGCCGCGGTTGCGGCGAGGTGACGGCGATCCGGCTCGTCACGAGCACCAACCACGCCATCCACGACTCGCGCCGCAAGGGTCACATCCGCGAAGTGGAGGGCCTGATCGAGAAGCTCGGCGCCAAGCTGAACTCCGTTACGGAAACCGAGCGCGACCCCCATCGGCCCGAGCGCATCAAAGACGTGATCGCGACGCTGGAGAAGCGCCTCTATCTGCTCGAGAGCGGCCCGAGAGGGCACGGTCCGGCGAGCGCGGTGATCGCCAACGCGACCGGGTGCAGCAGCGTCTACGCCTCGACCTTCCCGTTCACGCCCTATAACGATCCTTGGGTCAACAGCCTGTTCCAGGACACGCCGGCGGTCGCCAAGGGCATCTTCGAGGGTCTGGGCGCCGAAGCGAACGGCGACGTCCGCGCGCTTGCGCATCGCCCAGCTCGAACTCGACGACGAGTACGATCCGGAGCTGCACGACCGGTTCTTCCGCACCTTGAGCTGGGCCGACTTCTCGCAGGAGGAGATGGGCCTGATGCCGACCGTGATCAGCATGGGCGGCGACGGCGCGACCTACGACATCGGCTTCGGCGCGCTGTCGCGGGTGCTCAGCACCTCGACCCCGATCAAGGTCGTCGTGCTCAACACCGGCGCCTATTCAAACACCGGCGGGCAGGCCTCGACCGCGAGCCTCACCGCTCAGGACTCCGATCTCGCGCGCTACGGCGGCGCGCACCACGGCAAGCAGGAAGAACGCAAGGAGCTCGCGCTCCTCGCCGCGTTCCACCCCAACGTCTACGTGGTGCAGAGCACCGCGGCGCTGCAGGGGCATTTCCTCAAGCACGTGGTCGAGTTCCTCAACCACAACGACTCGCCCGCCGTGCTCGACGTCTATACGCCGTGCCAGGGCGAGCAGGGGATCGCCGATCCGGAAGCCAGCCGCCACGCGCGGCTCTCGGTGGTGAGCCGCATGAACCCGGTGTTCGTGCACGATCCGCGCCGCGGCGCGAGCCTGCACGAGCGCTTCTCGCTCGAGGGCAATCCCGACGCCGACAAGGACTGGGCGACGGGCACCATCGAGCATGTCGAGAACGGCGCGACCAAGCTCTTCGCCGCGCCGATGACTCCGGCGAGCTTCGCTCTGACGGAAGGACGGTTCCGCAAGCATTTCCATCGCCTTGCGCCCGACGCCGACGGCGTTCCGGTCCACGAGTACATCGACCTCAGCCCGGCCGATCGCGAGGGCAAGACGCCGTTCGTCTGGTCGACCGACGACGCCAAGAAGCTGATCAAGGTCGAGGTCTCGCAGGACATCGTCCATCTCGTGCGCGAGCGCCGGCGCAACTGGCGCAGCCTCCAGGTGCTGGCGGGCCTCGACGTCGAGAGGCTCGACGCCGAACATCACGTCGAGATGAAGGCCTTGCAGCTGCAGCTCAAGGACGCCACCGAAGCCCGCGAATCCTCGATCGACTCGATCGCGCGCGCCATGTCCGAGCTCGCCGCCTCGTCCAAGGCGCCGCCGATCGCGGCCTTCGCGCCGACCGTGCCTTCGGGCCCGGTGACGCGGCTGATCGGCGGCGCTCCGACGGCGGCCCCCGCCGCCGCGCCGGCTTCGGCGCTTGCCGGAGACGGCGGCCCGCCGGTGTCGCTTGCCGAGGAGGACGTCGCCAAGTGCTCCAACTGCAAGACCTGCTACCAGGAAATCCCGGAGCTGTTCGAGAAGGCGCAGATCGTCGTCGAGGGCGAGGCCAAGGAGGTCGGGCGGCTCATCGCCGGCGCTCTGGCGAAGGTGAAGGTCACGCCGGAACTGAGGGCGAAGATCGCCCGCGTCGCCGCCAACTGCGATTCGGAGATCGTCCATGAGCATTGAGACGGGAACGGCCGCGGCCGAACGCGACCTCGATCGCTACCAGCAGGCCGCAAGCGCGCTCGAGGCGACGCGAAACGAGGTCGAGGAGCTCGAACGGACCGAGGCCTTCGACGTGTTCCAGAAGCAGCTTGGGCTCCTGCGCAAGCGGCTTCTGGGCAGCCCGCAGTCGCTGAGGCAGATGTTCGTCGACGACGGCACGCAGGCGATCGTCTGGGAGTTTAAGCAGGACGAACTCGGCCCCGAGTTCGTCAAGACGCTGTGGCGTCTGCTGCTGCGCGACGACGATATGAGCGCGCTGCTCTTGCGCTTCATCTGGAACGTGCCGCTGAAGTTCAAGCGCAAGTTCATCGTCGCCATCGACAGGCATCTCTGCGATCGCTACCCGATGTTCAAGGGCCTGTCGCAGGGCTGGCCGGGACAGAACGGCATCCCGCCTTATATCCGCTCGCCGGAGGAGCGGGCGCGCGACTTCGAGCTCGTGAACAAGGGCTATCTCGGCTACATGGACCTCGGCTACAGCGCGCGCGAGGTCGATCTCCTGGTGTGGCTCGAGACGCTGCGCGACAAGCAGTGCGAGGACCGGGCCTGCGAGCTCGGCGTGCCGAAGCCGGGCCGCGAGCCGAAGGGCGGTTGCCCGGTCAAGATCCATATTCCCGAGATGCTTCAGCTCGTCGGCACCGGCAAATTCCGCGAGGCGCTGCGGCTGATCGAGTCCCTGAACCCGCTTCCCGACGTCACCGGCCGAGTCTGCCCGCAGGAGCTGCAATGCCAGGGCGTGTGCACGCATGACCGGCCGGCCGATCGAGATCGGTCAGCTCGAATGGTTCCTGCCCGAGCGCGAGAAGATCGTGCGGCCCAACGCCGACGCCGAGCGCTGGAAGAACTGGGCTGAGCCCCTGGACCAAGGCCGAGAAGCCGCCGATCGCGGTGGTCGGATCGGGGCCTGCGGGCCTCATCAACGCCTATCTGCTGTCGTCCCAGGGCTTCCCGGTCACGGTGTTCGAGGCCTTCCATGATCTCGGCGGCGTGCTGCGCTACGGCATCCCGGAGTTCCGGCTGCCGAACACGCTGATCGACGACGTCGTGCGCAAGATCCGGCTGCTCGGCGGCCGGTTCGTCACCAATTTCGTGGTCGGCAAGACGGCGACGATCGAGGACCTGAAGGACAACGGCTTCTGGCGGATCTTCGTCGGCACCGGCGCGGGCCTCCCGCGCTTCATGAACGTGCCGGGCGAGCATCTGCTCGGCGTGATGTCGGCGAACGAGTTCCTGACCCGCGTCAATCTCATGCAGGCGCGGCTCGACGACTACGAGACGCCGCTGCCGGAGGTGAAGGACAAGAACGTCATCGTGATCGGCGGCGGCAACACCGCGATGGACGCGGCCCGCACCGCCAAGCGGCTCGGCGGGATCGTCACCATCGTCTACCGCCGCACGCAAGCGGAGATGCCGGCCCGCGTCGAGGAACTGCACCACGCGCTCGAGGAAGGGATCGCGCTCAAGGTGCTGCGCGCGCCGCGCGCGTTCGAGAGCGAGAAGTCGGCGCATGTCTGCCACGCCGTTCTCGACGTGATGGAGCTTGGGCCGCCCGACGCCTCCGGCCGGCGCGCGCCGGTCGCGACCGACAAGACCGAAACGATCCCGGTCGACCTCGTCGTCATGGCGCTCGGCAACGCCTCGAACCCGCTGATCAAGAACAGCGAGCCGGACCTGAAGACCTCGAAGTGGGGGACGATCACGGTCGACGGCGGGTCGCAAAAGACCTCGCTCGAAGGCGTCTATTCCGGCGGCGACGCGACCCGTGGCGGCGCGACCGCGGTTCTTGCCGCGGGCGACGGCCAGGCCGCGGCGCGCGAGATCGTCGGCGACATCACGTTCTCGACAGCCGAGATCGAGGACATGGTCGAGAGGGCGTCGCGCTATACCGATTTGAGCGCGGCGCCGCAGACGATCCTCAAGAAGGCCAATCTGGCCGAAGGCATCGTCGAGCTCAGGATCCGCTCGCCGATGATCGCCAAGGCCGCGCGGGCCGGGCAGTTCGTGCGCGTGTTGCCGACCCCCAAGGGCGAGCTCATTCCGCTGACGCTCGCCGACTGGGACGAGAAGGCCGGCACGATCGACCTCGTCATCCAGGCGGTCGGCGCAAGCTCGATCGGGATCAACGCCATGGAGGTCGGCGAGGCCTTCACCGGCATCGCCGGGCCGCTCGGCCAGCCGAGCAAGCTGCACCGCTACGAGGGCGACCAGACGGTGGTGTTCTGCGCCGGCGGCCTTGGCCTGCCGCCGGTCTATCCGATCCTGAGAAGCCATCTGAAGCTCGGCAATCATGCGACGCTGATCTCCGGCTTCCGCACCGCCGGCGCGCTCTTCTGGACGGGCGAGGGCGAGCGGGTCGATGCGCTGCAAAAGGAGTTCGGCGACCGGCTCCGGGTGATCTACGCCACCAACGACGGCACGTTCGGCGTCAAGGGCTTCGTCACCGGCCCGCTCGAGGAGCTCTTGAGGGAGAACGCCGAGGGCAAGGGCCGCAAGGTCGCGGAAGTCGATCGCCATCGGGCCGCCGCTGATGATGCGCGCGATCAGCGACCTCACCAAGCCCTACGGCGTGCCGACGGTCGCGAGCCTCAACGCCATCATGGTCGACGCCACCGGCATGTGCGGCGCCTGCATGGTCCCGGTGACGATCGACGGCAAGATGGTGCGCAAGCACGCCTGCATCGACGGGCCGGAACTCGATTCGCACATCATCGACTGGGACAAGTTTCTGCCCCGCTTCCTGCAGTTCAAGGCGCAGGAGAAGGAAAGCATGGTCAAGCACGGGCTGGCCTGAGGCGGCTCGGAGCGGCCGCGCCGCCCGGCGCCCGCGCGCCGGGCGTTTTCGGCTCCGACGGCAGACCTGCAATTTCGCCCCCGCCTTTTCACACCAGCCGTAATCCAAAAGGCGCAGACGTCCGCCGCGCGGGCTCGAATTGCGCGCGTTCCGGGAGACGGCGCGTCGCGACGAGACGCGGATGGACGGGCATGCACCTCTACGACTTCGAAGTGCTGAAGGACGGAGCGGTCGTGGCGGCCGAGCGCGCCGTGCTGCTCGCCGACGCGCGCGCCGCCTGGCCGGAGGTCGCGCGGCTCGCCCGGCGCCACCACGAGCCCGGCGGCAAGATCCGGGTCAAGGACGAGACCGGCCGCATCGTCATCCTGACCGGCGTCGCCTCGGTGCTGCGCCACGCGCGCGAACTGGCGGCGTAACGACCTCGCCGCGGATCGGGGCGATAGACCAGCCGCTCAATAAGCTGGCGGGTATCCCGGAGGCGGCGGGGCGGCATAGGCGCGATCGCAGCGGGCGTGCGCCCGTCTCAACTCCTCGAGGCTGCCGAAAACCCGGGTCGCGACGCCGGCGCAAAAGTCGGTTTGCGGCGCGTAGGTTTCCGGCCGGCCGGGAGCGGGGATGTACCCCGGGGGCGCTTCATAGCCGCGCGGGACAACAGGCCCGCCGTATCCCGGCGGCGGTCCGCCGTACCCTGGCGCAGGAGGCGCGTCGTAGCCAGCCGCCGGCGGCGCGTCGTAGCCGGGCGCCGGCGGCGCGTCGTAGCCGGGCGGGGCCGCATTGGCGGCGGGACCGTTGGGCCCGGAGGGCTGCGCGGGGGCCGGCTCTCCGGTCGGCTGCCCGTTCGGAACGACCGGCGAATTCTCGAACAGGCCGGGAGGATAAGTCTGATCCGCGACCGCCGGCGACGCGGCAAGCGCCGCGCCGAGCACGAAGAGGGCGGCGCTCGCGAGCGCCGCGCCTGAGGCGCAGCCGGACGAAGAAGCGATTGCGATTTGGACAGTTCTCAGCATGGACGCGCCTGTCCCACAACTCTTGGGGCAAAACGTGGCCGATGCGGAAATCGCCGGCGCCGCAGCGTCGCAGGGGGGCGAACCCGCTCCGATCACGGCCGGCCGTGGGTGTCGCCGATCGGGGCGTAGGTGAATTCCTGCACGCCGACGTCGACCAGCACGTCGCCCTTCACCCGGGCGTTGACCGCGCGAATCAGCGCCTTGCTCATCTTGGCGAAGTCGAACCGGTCGAGATGGTCGAAGTCGATGGTGTCGTCGTTGTAGACGTAGCGGAACGCCTCGTCGACGAGGATCGAATCGGGCGCCATTTCCGCGGTTTTCATCGCGCCCAGGTCGACGGTGTAGCTGAGCAGCATGACGGCGTAGCCCTTGACCGCGCCGTCCTTGATGCGCGGCACGTTGATCTCGTGGGTCTTGCGCGCCTCGGTGGCGCGCGACGATCGCGGCCGCCGCCCGCTGCTCGTTGAAGACGAGCGCCTGACGCGCGCCGATCTCGCCGGCGACCGCGGCGCCGAGCGGCGAAGACGGCGATGACGATCGAGCGGATCATTCCTCGCGTCTCCGCCAGGCGCGCGCGGTATAGGTTCCGTCCGACTGGCCGTCGCGGATGGCGCGGGCGATGATCTCGGCGACCGCGATCGAGGCCTTGAGCTGCACCCCGAGCGCGCGCTTGTTGGCCTCGAGCGCCGCGTTGAGCTCGGCGAGCGCGGCGCGCAGGCGCTCGCCGCCGCCGGCGCGTCGGCGAACGCCGGCATGAGGCGGTTGAGCTCGAGCAGGCCCTGGTTCTTGCGCTGGCCGTAGAGCTCGTAGAGCGCCGGACGGCCCGCGGCGATGTCCTCGGTTTCCGCGGCCACGGTGCGGGTCAGGCGCTCGACGACCGGCAGCGCGTGCGGCCGCGGCCGGCTCGGAAGCGCGGCGATGCGGGCTCATGTGCGCCTCCGGGCGGCGGACAGGATCGCGCCGTTGACGATGTCGGCGCCGGCGGGCGCGGACAGGATGTTGGCGCTCGTTTCGACCGCGTTCGCGCCCGTAGCAGCGCCAGTCGTCGCGCCGGTTCGCCGCTCGCCCGCCGCGAAGCTCGTGGGTGGCGAACAGGCGCCGGCTCAGGCCCAGCTCGCCGGACTTGGCGATCTGCCGCGAAATCTGCTCGGCGAGCATCGAGCGCCAGATGTCGCCCGCCGTTCCCTGTCCGAAGAAGGCGCTCGACGTCCTTCGGCAGCATTTCGCCGACGAAGGAATTCAGCGCCATCGCCTCGAACTCGACCTTCGCCTGGCCGCCGGGTCGGTCGCGCCGGCAGCCTCGCGACAGGCGCGTTGCGCGCATTGGCGAGGCCGGGCGCGGCAGGCGGCGCATGGGCGCGCGGCAGCCGCCGCCGCCCTGTCGAGGTCGGCGGTGAAATCGCGCGCCGGCGCGCCCGAGCGCGAGCGCCGCCAGCCGCTCGGCGGCGAGGCTCGCCCGCGCCGGATCGGCCGCGTTCAGCACTTCGAGGACGACATCGGTGGTCGGATTGAAGGCCATGGCCTTACAGTCCCGCGGCGATCGGCGCGCCATTGCTCGCCGCGGAGGCGACGGCGCGCACGCTCCTCGCCGTCGTGGCGAGGAGGACCCTCGTCGACCCTCGCACGCCGCCTTACCTCTGGCTTGCGTCGCGGCGCATGAGCGCGCGCTCGACGAGGTCGGCGAGCTCCTTGCGCGCCTCATGCTCGCGATAGGCCTTGTCGGCCGTCTCGGCGGCGCGCTCGGCGAGCTTCGCCCGCATCCCGTGCACGTGCGCCGCGCGCTGGACCCGTTCGGATTCGCCGGTCGAGCGCGTCGAGCTGCTTCTGCAAGGCCGCGGATGCGGCGGGCGCCGAGCTTCGCCTGCGCGCCATAGGCGAGGTCGCCGCTCTCGAGCGCCTCGAAAACGGCGCGGAGATCGTCGCTGAGGCTCGCCTGCTCCTGCTCGATCGCCGAAAGCCGCCACGTGCCGAGATCGTGCATCTGCGAGGCCAACCTGCCGATACGCGTCAGCGAATCCACACGCTTCTTCATCGGCCATTCCGTTCAGCCTGAGGAGAGCCAGGTCTACCCTTGAGAGAGCCAGGCGCCGAAGCCGATGAGGAAGGCCTCGATCGCCGGTTTGATGGTGGCGTAGAGCAGCGCCAGCGCGCCCGCGACGACGAACGGCGCCGCGACGAACACGATCTGGATCTGCGGCGTCAGCCGGTTGATCAGCGCCAGCGCCAGATTGACGATCAGCGCGTAGATCACATAGGGCGAGGCGATCCTCAGCGTGAGGCGAAAGGATTCGCCGAGCGCGTCGACGACCTGGCTCAGCGCGAGGCGCGCATTGAAGTCGGCCCCGACCGGCATGACGTCGTAGGAAGCGGCAAGCCCGCGCAACAGCTCCCAGTGCAGGTCGGCGACGAACATCAGCGTCGATCGCGGCGAGCGAGATCAGGGTGGCGAGCGGCGCCAGCGTCTCGTCCGCCTCGATCTGGACTCCGAACGGATTGGAGAAGCCGAGCATCTGCGCCGCGCCCGAGGCCAGCGTCTCGAGCGCGGCGAAGAAGATGCGGGCGAGAAAGCCGATCATTCCGCCGACCAGCGATTCGACCGCGATCATCCTGAGCGTCAGGACGGGATCGTCGCCGAGCGCGGCGGCGGGAATCTTGTCGAGCAGCAGCGGGCGTCAGCGCCAGCGTCGCCGCGAGCGCGACGAACAGGCGGATCTGCATCGGGATCTGGCTCGACGAGAATCCCGGCGCCAGCATCAGACAGCCGCCGATGCGGCAGAACAGCACAAACGCGCCGATCGCCAGTTTCGGCGAAAGCGGCGCCTGCGCCAGCCCCTGTGCGGCGAGCGCGATCATGCGGGCGACCACCCCCTCGTCCTGAGGAGCGGGGCCGAAGGCGACGCGTCTCGAAGGACGTTCGCCAGGCTCGGCGGCTCCGGCGCCCGCTGAATTGTCCTTCGAGACGCCCGCTTCCCGGGCTCCTCAGGACGAGGCGCCAGTTGCAACGCCTCACGAGATCGTTCCCAGCGACTTGATCTCGAAGCCGCGCGCGATCTCGAGCTGCGACAACACCGGCAGCGTCGGGAACATGCGCTCGATGATCATGCGCACGTAGGGGCGCGTCTCGGGCGCGGTGACGAGCGCGAACAGGCGGCTGCTCGTCCATGCGCTTGCGGATCGCGGCTCGAAGCCTCGGCGGCGAATTCCTCCATCAGCCGCGGGTCGATGTCGAATTCGATCACGTCGCCCTTGGCGTCGCGCTTCAGCGCCTGGTGGAACACGAGGTCCCAGCGATTGCCGAGCCGCAGCACGCTGAGCGCGCCGTTGTCGACGAGATCGCCGCAGATCTGCTGGGCGAGGCGGATGCGCACGTGCTCGGCGATCGCCTCGGGCCGCCGCACGTGCGGCGCGATCTCGGCCACCGCTTCGAGGATGAGGTTGAGATTGCGGATCGACACGCGCTCGGCGAGCAGGAGCTTCAGCGTCGCGAGCACGCCCGACTGCGAGATCTGCGAGGGGCAGATGTCGTCGAGCAGGCGCTTGTATTCGGGCTCGAGCCGGTCGATCGAGCGCGCGCATGTCCTTGTACGACAGGAGCTGGGCGAGGTTGTTGTGGATGACCTCGGAGAGGTGCGTCAGCAGCACCGAAACCGGATCGATCGGCTTGAAGCCCTCGCGCTCGCGCGTCCTTGACGAAGGCCTCGGGGATCGCGATCGGCGCGCATGCCGAACGCCGGCTCGCGCACCTCCTCGCCGGGCAGGTTGGGTTTCGGCCCGTCGCCGATGATGACGAGCCAGTTCGCGCACCCGCAGTTCCTGGGTCGTCACCGGCGCGCCGTGGATCTTGATCTGATAGGTCTTCGGCGGGCGCCTTGATGTCGTCGGCGAGGCGGATCTCGGGAACGACGAATCCGTATGGCCGGGCGAATTTGCGCCGCATCTTGGCGATGCGCGAGGCCATCTCGTCGCGCGAGCAGGATCAGCGCGGCGTTCAGCTCCTTCGACAGCACGAGCTCGATCTCGAACGCCTTGAGCTGCTCCTTGATCGAGGCGCGCGCCTCGGCCTTGGCCTGCGCGTCCTTCGCCGCCTGGCGGGCCGCCTCCGCCGCCGCGTCCTTGGCGATGCGGCGAGGAATGGCGATGCCGACGGAGGCCATCAGCCCCGAGAGCAGCGCGAACGGCAGGAAGGGCAGGCCGGGCACGACGCCGAGCACCGCCATCAGCAGCGCCGCGACGAAAGAGCGCGTTCGGATAGCCGCGAGAGCTGGTCGATCACCGCCTTGTCGGCCGAGCCGCGCGTGCCGCCCTTGGCGACCAGCAGGCCGGCGGCGAGCGAGATGATGAGGGCGGGGATCTGGGTGACGAGGCCGTCGCCGACCGAGAGCTTGGTGAAGACGTCGGCGGCCGGCGCGAGCGGCAGGCCGTGGCGGGTGACGCCGATGACGATGCCGCCGAAGATGTTGACGGCGAGGATGATGAGGCCGGCGATCGCGTCGCCGCGCACGAATTTCGAGGCGCCGTCCATCGAGCCGAAGAAGGCGCTCTCCTCTTCGAGCTCGCGCCTGCGCGCCTGGGCGATCTTCTCGTCGATCAGGCCCGCCGAGAGATCGGCGTCGATCGCCATCTGCTTGCCGGGGATGGCGTCGAGGGTGAAGCGCGCGCCGACCTCCGCGATGCGGGTCGCGCCCTTGGTGATGACGAGGAAGTTGATCGTCACCAGAATGCAGAAAGACGATGATGCCGATGAAGAAAGTCGCCGCCCATCACGAGTTGGGCGAAGCCGCCGATGATGTAGCCGGCCGAAGTCGGCCCCTCCTCGCCGCGCGAAAGGATGAGCCGGGTGGTCGAGATGTTGAGGGCGAGGCGGAGGATGGTCGCGACCAGGAGCACGGTCGGGAAGGCCGAGAATTCGAGCGGCTTCTGGATCCACAGGCTCACCATCAGGATCAGCACCGAGAGCGGCGATCGAGAACGCCAGCCCGAAGTCGATCATCGTCGCCGGCACGGGCAGGAAGAACAGGCACAGGATCAGGATGATGCCGACGGCGAAGGCGATGTCCTTGCCGCCGCGGCCTGCGGGGGCGGCTGGCTGAGCCGTCACGGACATGGGTTTCGCATCCCCTTCGCGCCGCGGTCATGGGGGCGCGGGCGGAGGGTGGGCGGCGAAGCTTGCGCGAGGGCGTTGTCGGGGCGCTCGTTGGCTAAGCGAGCGCGTTGCGGCCGGACCATCCAGCGCCGAGCCGGGCGGTCGGCGCCCCGGCCCCGGCGACGATCAGGCGGCGACACGGGCCCGGACGGGCCTTCCGGCATCCGGCGTAGCCATCAATCCTGATCAAATTCTGATCTCAACCCAGTGTCATTGATTCAAACAGAGCTCTCGCTAAGCGCTAGACCATGGGGCGGCCTCGCGTCGCCCGCGCGAAACAGCCGCGATCCCGCAGTTTCTCTGGCAGCCGGAGGCGCGCGATGGGATTTCGCCTACGCGTCGGCGTCGTGATACCCGACCGTCACTTGATCAGAACCGGCGCCTTGCGGATGTAGCGCCGATCCTCGATCTGGCGAACAAGGAAGTCCGCCACGTCCGCACGCGCGATGATCCCGTTCCGCCATTTCGAGGGGTCTGCGAGAACCTTGTAGCGCCCTGTGCGCGGTCCGCCGATCAGCACGCCGGGGCGGGCGATCGTCCAATCGAGCGCGCTGTCCTCGATCAAGCGCTCCTGTATGCTCTTGTCGTCGTAGGCGCGGCCAAAGACGATCTGGAACGGCAATCGCTGCAGCGCGCCGATGCTGGCGCGGCTGTCGCCGGCGCCGAAGCCCGTCACGGAGATCAACCGCTGGACGCCCAGGGCCCTCATCGCCGGGATCAGCACCCGGGTCGCGTCGGAGAACAGGCGGACCGGCCGGAACAAGTCGTTGAAGCCGACGCCAAGAGTCTGGATCACGACGTCGATCCCGCTCAGGGCAGACTCGACGTCCTTGGCCTTCAGCGCATCGCCGCGCACTATTTCGAGGTTGGGATTCGAGAGCGCGATTGCGGGGGCGGAACGCGACAGCGCCCGCACCTGATGGCCGGCCTCGAGCGCCTGCCGCGTCGTCTCCAGGCCGATCCCCTTGCTGGCGCCGATAATCAGAACACGCATCGTGGGCCCCTTTGTGCGAGCGCGACTTTCACCGGCCACTCCGGGCGGTAAACGTCCCCGGAAGCGATTTGGACCATTTGGGCGCTTTTGCCGAGCGTGCCGGCGAACGACCCCGCTGAGGCCCCCGGCGAAGACGCCGATGACCTGAGCCAGACCCGTCGCTTGCCTGTAAGCCTTTGAAAAGTTCAGATAGCACGTCCGAATGTTGGCCGAAACCGACGCTAATCCTCCGATCTAAAGAGACTTCTGACCGAGAACCGCGTTTTCTGCCGCCAGCCGGGGTCGCTGGGGCTGCGGTCCGCCTGCGGCATCCCGTGACTGGCGGAGCCGGCCTCGGCCCGCTAAACACCGCTTGGCGGAACGCTGCGACGCGATCCGAACGAGCCGCGGGCAGCGATGAGACGCGTAATCAACTGGGTATTGCTGGTCCTCGCGCTGGCTGCGCTGGCCGCGGGCGCCGCCGTGCAAACGGGCCTCCTGCATCTGGCGGCGCCGCCGATCGCCTTCGGCGTGGCGGCTGGGGTTTTCGTGGCGCTACTCGCCATCCGCTCGCTGCCGCTCCATGTCCGCCGCCCCGTCGTCTTCACGGTGACGCTGGCGCTGCTCGCCGCGATCACGGCGGGGCTCGCCTATTTCCAGTTCGTCATCAAGCCGCCCATGGTGAAGGGCTTCATCACCGCGGCGTTCGCTCCGAAACCCACCACGGTCGCGGTCGAACCGGCGCGGTTCGAAAATGGCCGCCCGCAGCTCAGCGCGATCGGCACGCTGCGCGCCTATCAGGGCATCTTCATCGCGCCCCAGGTCGCGGGGGTGATTTCCGCGATCCACTTCGAATCGGGGCAGGACGTGAACGAGGGCGACCTGCTGATCAACCTCGACGATTCCGTCGAGCAGGCGGACCTCGCCGCCGGCAATCGCCCAGTTGCGGAACGCCGACGCGACCCTGGCCCGGCAGAGGACTTTGGTGCAGGGCGGCAACACGCCGCAGTCGACGCTCGATTCGGCCCTTGCGACCCGCGACAGCGCCGCGGCCACCGTGCAGCGCACCCAGGCGATCATCGCGCAGAAGGCGATCCGGGCGCCGTTCGGCGGCCGCATCGGCATCCGCAACGCCGATCTCGGCCAGTTCGCCGCGGTGGGGACGCCGCTCGCCACGCTCACCCAGCTCGACCCGATCTACGCCGACTTTCCGGTGACCGAGGAGTCGCTGGCGACAGTCGCGGTCGGTCAGGATGTGGCGATGACGGTCGGCGCCATCCCCGGCCAGACGTTCATGGGCAAGATCAAGGCGGTCGACGCCCGCGTCAGCGCCGAGTCGCGCAATGTCACGATTCGCGCCCAGTTCGCCAATCCCGATCGCAAGCTCCTGCCCGGCATGTTCGCCAACATCGTGGTGACGACCGGCGCGCCCGTCGAGGCGCTGACCCTGCCGCGCACCGCGATCGTCTACAGCCTCTATGGCGACAACATCTTTGTCGTCGTTCCGGCGCCGAAGCCCGAGCCGGGCAAGGAAGGCGCGGCGGCGGCGTCGACGCCGACGAGCGGCCTCGTCGTCGAGCGGCGCTTCGTCCGGATTGGCCCGATCCGCGGCGAACGCATCGCCGTCGACCGATGGCGTGAAAGAGGGCGAGAGCGTGGTGGTCGCGGGCCAGATCAAGCTGCAGCCGAACATGCCGGTCATCGTCGACGACCGGCCGGCCCTTCCGCCGCCCGCCGTGACGCCCCGGCCGTGAGCACAAGCGCCCGATGAACGCCTTCACCGATCTCTTCATCCGCCGGCCGGTGCTGGCGAGCGTGGTGAGCCTGCTCATCCTGCTGATCGGGCTGATGTCGCTGTACAAGCTCCAGGTCCGCCAGTTTCCGCAGACCTCGAACACGACGATCACCATCTCCACGACCTATCCGGGCGCGGCCGCCGACGTGATCAAGGGCTTCATAACCACGCCGATCGAACAGGCGGTGGCGAGCGCGGAGGGCATCGACACGCTGGTGTCGAGTTCGCAGCAGAACGTCTCGACGATCACGCTCAACCTGCGGCTCGACGCCAATCCCGACCGGGCGATGGCGGACACGCTGTCCAAGGTCAACCAGGTGCGTGGCCTCCTGCCGCGCGAGGCCAATGATCCCGTCGTCGTCAAGCAGACGGGACAGGGTTTTGCGCTCATGTACATGAGCTTCAATTCCGACGTGATGACGCCGTCGCAGATCACCGACTATCTCACGCGCGTCGTCCAGCCCCGCCTGCAGACCGTCGATGGCGTCGCGAACGCGCAACTTCTCGGCGGCCAGGTTTTCGCGATGCGCATCTGGCTCGATCCCACGCGTATGGCGGCGCAAGGGGTGACGCCCAACGATGTGCGCGCGGCGCTCGCGGCCAACAATTTCACCACCGCCGCGGGCGAGGTGAAGAGCGACTTCACCCAGATCAGCGTCAACGCGCTGACCTCCCTCGACAGCCCGAAGACCTTCAGCCAGCTCGTGGTCGCCACTCACGGCGACGCGCTGGTCAGACTCGGCGACGTCTCGCAAAAGATCGAGCTCGGACCGCAGACCTCGGATTCGTCTTCGGTGTTCGACGGTCTCAAGGCCGTGTTCATCGGCATCTACGGCACGCCGGAAGCCAATCCGCTGACCGTGATCGACGGCGTCACCGCCCTCATGCCGAGCATCCAGCAACAGTTGCCTCCGGGGCTCAACGCGACCATCGCCTACGATTCCACCAAGTTCATCCGCGCCTCGATCCGCGAGGTCGCCAAGACGCTGATCGAGTCGGCGATCATCGTCATCGTCGTGATCTTCCTGTTTCTCGGCAACCTGCGCTCGACCTTCATTCCGATCGTCACCATCCCGCTTGTCGCTGATCGGGGTGATGATCGCGCTTCTGGCGCTCGGCTATTCGATCAATCTCTTGACCCTGCTCGCGCTCGTGCTTGGCATCGGCCTCGTGGTCGACGATGCGATCGTGGTGGTCGAGAACATCCATCGCCATATCGAAGACGGCATGACGCCATTCGACGCGGCGATCCGCGGCGCGCACGAGATCGCCTTGCCGGTCGTCGCGATGACGATCACGCTGGCCGCGGTCTATGCGCCGATCGGGTTCGTCGCGGGGTGACCGGGACGCTTTTTCGCGAATTCGCCTTTACGCTTGCGGGCGCCGTTATCGTCTCAGGCTTCATCGCGCTCACGCTCTCGCCGATGATGTGCTCGAAGCTCCTTCGTCACGACCAGTCTCAGGGAAGGTTCGGCCGCTTCGTCGACCGCACCTTCGATCGGCTGCGCCAGGCCTATCAGCGGCGACTGCATTCGACGCTCGAGTTCCGCGCGCTGACGGCGCTCATCCTCGCCGGCGTTCTGGCGCTGACGGCGGTCATGTATCTCTCGACGCCGCAGGAGCTTGCGCCCGAAGAGGACCAGGGCATCCTCATCACGCATCGTGAAAACCCCGCAACTCGGCAATCTCGACTACACCGAACAGGCGACGCAAGCGTCTGCTCGAAGAGGTCAAGGCCGTGCCGGAGATGGAGCACAATTTCACCATCAATGGCTCCGGCAGGCGTCCGGCAAGCCTTCGCGGGTCTTTTGCTCAAGCCGTGGGACGAGCGCACGCGCACCCAGAAGCAGGTGCTCGCGGGACATGAGCCCTCGCTTCCTCAAGGTGCCGCAGGCGCAGGTCCAGGCCTTTTCCCCGCCGGCGCTGCCGGGCTCGACCGGCGGCGCGCCGATGCAATTCGTCATGCGCACGACCGGCGATTACGAAACGCTGGCGACGTCGCTCAGAAAATGCAGCAGGCCGCGAGGGAGAGCGGGCTCTTCCTGTTCACCGACGTCGACCTCAAATTCGACACGCCCCAGTTCGTGTTCAAGGTCGACGCCGACAAGGCCAACAGCATGGGCATCAACATGTCCGATGTCGGCAATGCGCTCGCCACGATGCTCGGCGGCAATTACATCAACCTGTTCAGCCTCTATGGGCGCAGCTATCAGGTCATACCGCAGGCGCCGCGCGAGTTTCGCCTGACGCCGGACTGGCTGACCCGCTACCAGCTGCGCACGCGGAACGGCGAACTTGCGCCGCTTTCAGCGGTCGCGAGCGTTTCGGACGAGGTCCAGCCCAATGCGCTGACAAGCTTCCAGCAGCTCAATTCAGCGACGCTCTCCGGCGTCCCGTTTCCCGGCCATACGCTCGGCGAGGCGCTCGACTTTCTGAAGGCGAAGTCGAAAGAGATCTTCCCGGAGGGTTACTCCTACGACTTCGACGGCGATTCGCGCCAGTACGAACAGGAAGGCAACGCGCTCGTCTATGTCTTCGTGTTCGCGCTGATCGTCATCTATCTCGTGCTTGCGGCGCAATACGAGAGTTTCCGTGATCCGCTGATCATCCTGATCGGGCTCCCGACGGCGCTTTTCGGCGCGCTGTTGCCGCTCAATGTCGGGGGTTTCCTCGGATTCGCCAGCATCAACATTTATTCGCAGATCGGGCTTGTGACGCTTGATCGGCCTGATCTCGAAGCACGGCATCCTGATGGTCGACTTCGCCAACCGCATGCAGGAGCATGGCGGCATGTCGCGGCGAGAGGCGATCGAGCATGCCGCGGCCGTGCGCCTGCGGCCGATCCTGATGACGACGGCGGCCATGGTCGTCGGCGTCATCCCGCTCATCGTCGCCACCGGCGCCGGCGCCGCTTCGCGGTTCAATATCGGGCTGACGATTTTCGCCGGAATGTCGATTGGAACCGTGTTCACGCTCTTTGTGACGCCGATGGTCTATACCTTCCTGGCCCGCGACCACGCCGCGGCGATCGCCAGAGAGCGGGCGGCCGGACATCTGGCGGCGGACGGTGACGAGACGCCCTGAATGGCGATCCGAATGTCGGGGATGCCTTATGATCCTGGCTGGCGCCGGATGCGGCTCTTGAACCAGTTCAACAAACCGGGTCGCTTGCCCTTCGGCCAAAAGCGCGGCTCGGCAGAACGACGGGCGCAGCGTTGCGCCCCCACAGGTAAAGAAGCCCGCCGGACTCCTCGGCCTCCATGCAATCGAGGAAGAGCAGCCTCCAGGCTTCGGAGGCGTTCGTCTGCGTCACGCCGTCCGCGTTCAATCGTCGTCGTCATCGGACCGGACATGCGGCGCTCGATCTCGACGCGACCCGTTTTTTGCGCGCGCCACATCCGGTGATGCGTTCCGAGCCGTTGGATCATGAAGGCGGAGGCGGCGATCAGAATGGCGATCTCCGCCGCCCGCCGGCTGATGAAACCGGTCAGCGCGAGAATTGCCGCGAACAGCAGCACGAGGACAAAGGCTGCGAGCGGCGCTTGGTGGCTGGCGGTCAAGCCGCCGCGCAAGCGCCGCGCGCAGGCCGTAGCGGGCTGCGACCGCCGCGATTTCGGCTTGGTCCGAGCGAAACGACGAACGGCCCGAACGACTTCGACCCGTCCGGCCATCACGATTCGTCGGGCGCCTTGGCGTCGAGCGCGAGCGCGTGCAGGCCGTCCGCGAACTCCGCCGGCAGAAGATCGTACACCATGCGGTGTCTCTCGACCCGGTTCCGCCCGGTGAATTTTTCCGAGACGATTTTCACCCGATAATGCGTGCCGCCGCCGGCGGGCGCGTGGCCGGGCCCTGCCCGAACGCCTGCATGCCCTGCATGCCGGTCCGATTCGTCGACGATGGCGAACTGTTGCGGCTCGAGCGCCTCTGTCAGACGCGCGACAATTCTTTCCTGCATAGTCACTTTTTCGCACTCCCGCGAGCCTGCCTGCGACCCTAGATAGCGCACGTCAGGGTCCGGACGAACGCATTTTTCATCGGGGGCTGATAGTCGCCGAGCGACAGCCGAGGAGGATTAGGGGCTTGCCCGATGACCACCGCGCTCATAAAGGTCATGACATGGATCTGAATTCTCCTCTGTTCGATCGCATTCGGGTAAAGCCGGCTGCGCACGCCACGGAAAAGCCGAAGGCCAAGACTCCCTGCAGCCACCCTGGATGCCAGGCGGAGGGCGTCTTCCGCGCGCCGAAGGGCCGGGAGCGCGAAGGGGAGTATTTCACGTTCTGCAAGGATCACGTTCGCGAGTACAACGCGACCTATGATTATTTCCGGGGCATGGACGACGAGTCGATGGCGAAGTTCCGGAAAGACGACGCGATCGGCCATCGCCCGACTTGGAAGCTCGGCGACCGCGCGGCGGCGAGCCATGTCGACGAGACCGTGTTCGCCGAGGCGCGAGCCGCTCGCCGCCGGGGGGTTCGCGGCAAGGCGCCTCAGACGGTGGCCGCTCCACGCTATAACGCGCTCGCCATCAAGGCTCTGATGACCCTTGAACTGGACGGTCAGGCGACGCAAGCCAGGATCAAGACCCGCTACAAGGATCTGGTCAAGCGTCACCATCCCGACGCGAACGGCGGCGACCGATCGTCGGAAGACAAATTGCGCGAGATCATCCAGGCCTATAACTATCTGCGGTCGAACAAACTGGTCTGACGCGCGGAACCACTTCGAGGCTCAGAACCGGTGCGCAGCTTTTGCCGCAGGCTGGATTTGGTTAAGACAAAGCCGCGCCGGCTCGAGAGGACGGAGCGCGTGGAGGATCGATGAATTCGAGAGAGACGCCGACGCCCGGCGAACCCACACCCGGCCTGCCCGACACGCTCGTATCCGTGCGGTCGACCTTTGGCATCGACTCCGATATGGAAGCGCCGGCCTACGCCACGGCCGAAGAACATGTGCCCGATCTCGACCCCGACTATCTGTTCGACCGCGAGACGACCCTCGCGATCCTGGCTGGCTTCGCCTACAACCGCCGCGTCCTGATCACCGGCTATCATGGCACGGGCAAATCGACCCACATCGAGCAGGTCGCCGCCCGGCTCAAATGGCCCTGCGTCCGTATCAACCTCGACAGCCACGTCTCGCGTATCGACCTTGTCGGCAAGGATGCGATCGTGCTGCAGGACGGCAAGCAGGTCACCGAGTTTCGCGACGGGATGCTGCCCTGGGCGCTCCAGAACAACATTGCGCTGTGCTTCGACGAGTACGACGCGGGCCGACCCGACGTGATGTTCGTCATCCAGCGCGTGCTCGAAGTGTCGGGGAAGCTGACGCTGCTCGACCAGCGCCGGGTCATTCGGCCGCATCCGGCGTTTCGCCTGTTCGCCACCGCCAACACGGTCGGGTTCGGCGACACGTCGGGCCTCTATCACGGCACGCAGCAGATCAATCAGGGCCAGATGGACCGCTGGTCGATCGTGGCGACCCTGAATTATCTGCCGCACGACAAGGAAGTCGACATCGTGCTGGCGAAGGCGCATGGCTATCGCGCGCGCAAGGACGGACGCGACGTCATCAACAAGATGGTGCGGGTGGCGGATCTCACCCGCAACGCTTTCATCAACGGCGATCTCTCGACGGTGATGAGCCCGCGCACCGTGATCACCTGGGCGGAGAACGCCGAGATCTTCAAGGATGTCGGCTTCGCCTTCAGGCTCACCTTCCTCAACAAATGCGACGAGCTCGAGCGAACCCTGGTCGCGGAGTTCTATCAGCGCTGCTTTGGGCAGGAATTGCCGGAGAGCGCGCTCAACGTCGCACTGAGCTGAGGGCTTGAGCCCGATGGGCCGCAACACCGCCCGGGAACGCAGCCGAACGCCGGCGAAAGACGCGGACATCTACTCGTGGGCTGTTCGCCAGGCGGAGCTGCTGCGCGCCGGACGACTGTCGGACATCGACCCCGCTGCGATCGCGCAGGAGTTCGACGACGTGGGCGAGGAACAGTACGACAAGCTCGAAAGCGCCCTGCGGATTCTCATGCTTCATCTCCTCAAATGGGACCATCAGCCGGACATGCGTACGCGGTCTTGGACCACTTCGGTGCGCGAGCAGCGGCGGCGCGTCTTGCGGCAGCTCCGAAAAAACCCTGGTCTCAAGTCCCGCCTGGATGAGGCGCTCGTTGACGCCTATGAGGACGCGGGTGGTGAAGCCTCGGGTGAGGCCGGGCTGCTCGTGAACGCCTTTCCGGCCCTGCGCCCCTGGGAGTTTCAGGAGCTCATGGAGCGGCCGGTCGTGTGGCCGGGCGACGAGACATAGCCTCCCCATGCGCGTGCTCGCGATTTCCGGCAGCCTTCGCACAGGCTCGACCAACACAGCCGCCCTCGAGGCGCTCTCTCGCCTCGCGCCCGAGGGCGTCCGGGTGCTTGTCTACCGGGATCTCGCCAGGCTGCCGCCGTTCAATCCGGACGACGACGTCGAGGACAGACCGAAACCCGAGGCGGTCGAGGAACTGCGCGCGATCGTTGGGGCCTCGGACGCCATCGTTATCGCCGCTCCGGAGTACGCCCACGGCGTTCCCGGCGTACTCAAGAATGCGCTCGACTGGCTGGTGGCGAGCGAGACCTTCGCCGGCAAGAAAGTGTTGCTGATCAACGCTTCGCCTCGCGCCTTCCACGCCCAGGCCGCCTTGCGCGAGATCCTCGCCACCATGGCGGCGCATTTCCTCGCCGACGGGTTCGTGAGCTTGCCGCTGACCGGCAAGGCCATCGCCGCCGAAGAGATCGCGGCCGATCCCACCTGCGCCCGGCGGCTCGCCGAGGTTCTCGAGGCGCTCACGACCGCGGGCTCGCCGAGCGTGAGGTGAGCGCGAGGCGGCCGCCATTGCGCGCCGGCGCGCTTTCGGCCTAAGGGGTCGGAATGCATCGCGACCTCGTCCTCATCGTCGATTTCGGCTCCCAGGTGACGCAGCTCATCGCGCGACGGGTGCGCGAGGCCGGCGTCTATTGCGAGATCCATCCGTTCTCGAAGGCGGCCGAGGCTTTCGAGCGGCTGGGACCGAAGGCGGTGATCTTCTCGGGCGGGCCGGCCTCAGTCCCCGAAGCGGGCAGCCCGCGCGCGCCGGAGTCGATCTTCGAGGCGGGCGTTCCCATTCTCGCCATCTGCTACGGCCAGCAGACGCTCGCCGAACAGCTCGGAGGCAAGGTCGAGAGCGGCCACGCGGCCGAATTTGGCCGAGCCGAGGTCCAGATCGTCGAAACGAGTGCGCTCTTCGAAGGCGTTTGGGAGAAGGGCGGCCGCTATCCGGTGTGGATGAGCCACGGCGACCGGGTGACGCGGTTGCCCGAAGGCTTCCGGGTCTACGCCGTCTCGGAGAATGCGCCTTACGCCGTCGCCGCGGACGAGCAGCGCCGCTACTACACGACCATGTTCCATCCCGAGGTCGTCCATACGCCGGATGGAGCGAGACTGATCGCCAACTTCCTGCACAAGGTCGCCGGCCTCGAGGGCGACTGGACGATGGCCGCCTTCCGCGAGGAGGAGATTCGGCGGATCCGCGCTCAGGTCGGCCGGGGTCGCGTCATCTGCGGCCTCTCCGGCGGGGTCGATTCGGCGGTCGCGGCGGTGCTGATCCACGAGGCGATCGGCGACCAGCTGACCTGCGTCTTCGTCGACCACGGCCTGATGCGGCAGGGCGAGGCGGACGAGGTGGTCGGCCTGTTCCGCGGGCATTTCAACATCCCGCTCGTCCATGTCGACGCCGCCGAGGCATTCATCGGCGCGCTCGCGGGGCTCGACGACCCGGAAGCCAAGCGCAAGACCATCGGGCGCCTGTTCATCGACGCGTTCGAGGCCGAGGCGCGCCGCATCGCCACCGACGGCAAGGGGCCGGTCGAGTTTTTGGCGCAAGGCACCCTCTACCCGGATGTGATCGAGAGCGTCTCCTTCACCGGCGGACCGTCGGTGACGATCAAGAGCCACCACAACGTCGGCGGCCTGCCCGAGCGGATGCGGATGAGGCTGGTCGAGCCCCTGCGCGAGCTCTTCAAGGACGAGGTCCGCGCGCTCGGCCGGGAACTCGGGCTTCCCGGAAGACTTCGTCGGCCGCCATCCGTTCCCCGGCCCCGGCCTCGCCATCCGCTGCCCCGGCGGGATCACGCGGGAGAAGCTGGAAATCCTGCGCAAGGCGGACGCGATCTACCTCGACGAGATCCGCAAGGCCGGGCTTTACGACACGATCTGGCAGGCCTTCGCCGTGCTGCTGCCGGTCCGCACCGTCGGCGTCATGGGCGACGGACGCACTTACGACAGCGTGGTTGCGCTGCGCGCCGTCACCTCGGTCGACGGCATGACCGCCGACTTCTACCCCTACGACATGGCCTTCCTGGGCCGGACCGCGACCCGCATCATCAACGAGGTCAAGGGGGTCAACCGGGTCGTATACGACGTGACCTCGAAGCCGCCCGGGACGATCGAGTGGGAGTAAGGGGCCGGCCCGCGGTCCGGCGGCGGCGGAGAGCGATTTTCCGACAACAGTCTTTCATTTTCAAGAGCTTAAGGCGCCGTCAGGCTGATTCTGAAGTCGAGGCTCACAACGATTTTAAGGGTTTAGCGGGAGTCATCGACGCCATGAGGCGAGCGACACGGATGGACGTCCGCGTCGGCGCGAGCACGAGCGACCTTCTTTTCGCAAGGGCGGCGCGTCACCGTCCCGTTACGAGCGGTGCGCATGCGAGCGTCACACCTCTGTCAATGACGGGCGCGAAAACCTCACTGAGAGCGCCAAGCGTTCGAAACCAGGGAACCGAAGCGAGAATTGTTCCTCCAGGATCTCGGAACCTACGGCATCGGCATTTTCACGCCCACAATCCTCGCCGCCGCGGTCGGCGGCAGACCGGACCACGCCCGCAGCATTGGCGACGTGATATGCAGGATAACGTCGCCGCCAAGGGCGCCGCGCCATCACCTCGCTGCTGATCCTCGGCATCCTGTTCGCGGTTCTGCTCGCCGACGTCGTCGGCCGAATCCGGCTCCAGGTGTTCGGGTTCATCAGCTGCGCCGTCGGTTTGTTCCTGGCGTCCCTGTCGACCCCCTTACCGACGGCGAGCAATTGCTGGTCATCTTCGCCGGTTTCATGTCAGGACGGCCTTCAATTGCTGCTGCAATTCATCGTTCCCGCGTTTGAGATGCTCGATCCCGTGCAGTGCATCGTCGACATGTCGGGCATGTCGACCTTCGGCACGCCCATGGTCGTGGCGTCGGAATTGGCAAATGCAGGCGGCGCCGGCCCGGACTCGGCCGGACTTGGCCCGGAAAGGGCGCCAAGCGGCGGAGCCGTGGTATCGACCGGATGTTGGACGGCCAGGGTCGAAGGTCCGCTTGTCGGTCCACACGCCGCGAGGCTGAAGCCGCACAGAATGAAAACGCACGGCAGACGGAAACTCACGGTTTACTCCCCCTCCTGTTCACGATCGGCCACGTTATGAACGCGTGAACCTCGCAAAGAATTCGTCGCTGATCTTGCACGGCGTCAATGGAACGACAAGCGCTCTTGTCCAAATTTTCGCCGATCCATCGCCCCATGATGCTGTGTGATCGTCGCCTGGCGCGCCGGATTTTCCGCCTCGATGGCCGATTTGGCGAGTCGGACCCATTGACAGGCGCGGCGCTCAACGCGGCTGAGTTGAATTCCCATCCCACCGGCGGAGCGTCCGCGCGTTCGCCGAGCCCTGAGGACGCGCCGATGCGACCGCCCGTTCCCCCTTTCACCCTAGAAACCGCGATCGAGAAGGTGCGCGCGGCGGAGGACGCCTGGAACATGCGCGATCCCTCGTGGACGCCGGACGCCTACGCCCGGGACATCCGCTGGCGAAGCCGTGACACATTCGTTTCGGGCCGCGAGGCGATGGCCGCGCTTGTTGCTCAGAGACGCGCGCGGGAGTTCGATTATCGGCTGATCAAGGAGCTTTGGGCGTTCACCGACAATCGGCTCGCGGTGCGCTTCGTCTCCGAATGGCGCGCCGCGGACGAGCAATGGCGGCGGTCTTACGGAAACGAGAACTGGCTGTTCGACGCCGACGGTTACCTGGCCGAGAGCCACGCCAGCGTCAATGACGTGCGGATCGGCGAGTCCGATCGCCTGTTCCGCTGGCCGCTCGGCCGCCGCCCCGACGACCATCCGGGGCTGAGCGAGTTGGGGCTGTGATGGGCGCGGGACGCGGTCAACGATCGCGTCTACAGGCCTCCTCACTGAACGATTGGCGGGACGTAGGGCAGCGTCAGGCCGAGCGCGAACAGCATGATCAGCACCACCGGCGCCAGAATGATGAGCTGCAGGATCGAATAGCCGGCGAGATCGCGGGCCTTGACTCCGGTCAAGCCCAGGAGCGGCAGCATCCAGAACGGGTTGATGAAGTTCGGCAACGCCTCGGCGGCGTTGTAGACCAGAACCATCCAGCCGAGATTGACCTTCAATTGGTTGGCGGCCTCGAGCACGTATGGCGCCTCGACGATCCATTTGCCGCCGCCCGACGGCAGGAACAGGCCCAGCACCGCCGAATAGACGCCGATCACGAACGGCAGCGTCTCATGGGTCGAGATCGACACGAAGAACCGGGCCAGCACGTCGGTCAGGCCGGAGCCGACGAGGACGCCAAAGATCCCGGCGTAGAGCGGAAACTGCAGCAGCACGCCGCTGGTCATCGGAACCGCCTTGCCCGCCGCGCGCAGATAGGAGTGGGGCGTCCAATGCAGCAGCATGCCGGCGATCAGGAAGGCGAAGTTGTAGTTGTTGAGATCGACCGCCGCGAGCAGCCCCTTGTCCTGATAGAGACTGAAGAGATAGAGCGCGCCGAGAACCACGATCACGAGCGTCAGGATCGGGCTGAACTCCAGCCATTCCCCGGGCGTCTTCGGCTTCTCGACTACGGTCTCCTCTTCCTTGTAGGAGAGGCCGGCCATCTCGATCGTCTTGGCGCGCTCGGCGTCGGGCGCGGAGGCGTAGGCGATCCACACCGAGAGCCCCATCAGGACGACGATCATCACCAGGTTCTGCCAGGTGATGAGGGTCTGGGTCAGCGGAATGACGCCGCTGATCTTGTAGAGCGCGGGCGGGATCGATCCCTTGGTGCACATAAGGAGGGCGGCGGAGGACGAAAAGCCGAGCGCCCAGACACTGCCCAGGCCCACATAGGCCGCCGTGCCGACGGCGCGGTAGTCCACGCCCTTGACCCGCTTGCTGACCTCCCGGCTCAGGATGCCGGCGAAGATCAGGCTGAAACCCCAGCTCAGGAGCGACGCCGCGATGGCGACGAACGCGACATAGGCGATTGCGCCTCTCGGGGTCTTGGGCACGCGCGCCAGCGCCACCACCAGGCGCTTGACCGGCGGCGCGACCGCCAGGATGTAGCCGCCGATCACGACAAAGCTCATCTGCATCGTGAACGGAATGAGGCTCCAGAAGGACTTGCCGAAATCCGTTCCGACCTGCATCGGGCTGCGCCCCATGAGGAGGGCGGCGATGCACACGATGACGACCGCGATCGCGGCGAAGATGTAGGCGTCAGGAAACCAGCGCTCGCTCCAGTCCGCCAGCGCCGCCCCGACCCGGGCCAACGTTCCGACGCGTTCGGACCTCGCGCGCCCGCTCTGCCCAGCCGTCATCACCCGGTTCCTTCACCGTCTCGTCGTCATTTGGCCGAAGAGCGGTTGGGTCCAGCGTTTCACCCGCGTCGTGGCGGCGCTGCGAAAAAGCTGGGTCGTGAGCCCGCTTGCGACCTCTCGAAGCGGCTTTTGGTCCGCGACGGGCTCCTGGTCAAGGTGACGGATCGCCTCGGGGCGGGGCCGACGTTCACGAGGTCATCCTGAGGGGCAGGTCCCGCCGCAAAAGGAGGAAGTCCTGCCGCAAAAGGCGGAGGCGCCGGCGATCGGCTCCGTCAGGCGGCCCGGTCGCCGTTGGTCGGAGCTTCGTTCGGGGAGCGCGTCATCAGGGCGCCGATGGCGCGGAGATCGGCGACAAAGAGGGCGTAAGCCTCGCGCTTCGCGGCTTCGTCCTGGAAGCGCAACAGCGAGGAGGGATGCACGGTCACGAACACGCGAAGGCCTCCCCTCTCTTCGAAAACCTTTCCCCGGTTGGCGCCGACGGCGATCGCGCGTCCGATCAGGCTCTGCACGGCGGTGGCGCCGAGCGCCACGATCAGGCGCGGCTGCAGGGTCACGATTTCCGCGAACAGCCAGCGGCGGCACACGTCGATCTCGCCGGCGTTCGGGCTCTTGTGGAGTCTCAGCTTGCCGCGCGGCTCGAACTTGAAGTGCTTGACGGCGTTGGTGACGTAGGCGCGCCTGCGGTCGACTCCGGCCTCCCCGAGCGCCCTGTCGAACATCCGGCCAGCGGGTCCGACGAACGGCAGTCCGGCGCGGTCCTCGCGGTCGCCGGGCTGCTCGCCGACGAACAGAAGGTCCGCGTCCGGCGGTCCCTCGCCGAACACGGTCTGGGTCGCGTTTTTCCACAGCGGGCAGGCCTGACAGGACGCGGCCTCGGTTCGCAATCGCGCAATCTCCGAGGCTTTGTCTTCGATGACGGGTTCGGTCATTGCGATGGTCTCCGAGCCGGAGAAGTCCGAAGACCGCGATGGAGTTCCTTCCCGGCCTTGTCCGGGAACAATCGCAGGCAACGAGGGTTTTTGCCCGCGGAGTTTCAAGGGAGTTCTCCATGCCGAACATCAGCGATGCCCGCATTCTCATCATCGCCACCGACGGCTTCGAACAGCTCGAGCTGACCGTTCCGCGCGACGAACTGCGCAAGGCGGGCGCGACGGTCGAGGTCGCAACCCCGACCGGGTCCCCGATCCGCGGCTGGAACAAGACCGACTGGGGCGAGCGCGCGTCGGCGGATCTCAAAATCGCCGACGCGAAGCCCGGCGATTACGATGCGCTCGTCCTGCCCGGCGGCGTGATCAATCCCGACAAGCTGAGGGTCGACGCCGACGCCATGGGCGTCGTGAAGGGCTTCCTCAACAGCGGCAAGGTCGTCGCCGCCATCTGCCACGGGCCGTGGTTGCTGGTGCAGGCGGACGCCGTGCAAGGCCGGACGATGACGTCGTTCAAGTCGGTGCGCAAGGACGTCGAAAACGCCGGCGCGAACTGGGTCGATCAGGAAGTCGTCGTCGACAACGGCATCGTGACGAGCCGCAATCCCGATGACCTCAAGGCCTTCGTTGCAAAAATCATCGAGGAACTTGAAGAAGGTCGCCATCACAGCCGCGCCGCCGAATAGGGGCGCTGAGAAAGCCAAGGGCGACCCCGGGTGCCTGAGGTTGGCGTCTCGCGCTTGCCCTCGCGGGCGTCAGCGCGTGGAAAAATAGCTCCAGGCGCTCGGGACGTAGTCGGGCAGGGAGGCTTCCGCGACGGTATAGACCCGCCAGGCGTAGTCGGCGTGAGCGCCCGGCAGCGACACAAGCACGGCCGATCGTTTGGTGAAGCCTGCGAAGGCGCTGCGCGCGCCGTTTTCGTCCACGGCCAGAACCTGAACGAAATAGTTTACCAGCACGGGCTCGGCCGGCGCCGCCCATGACAGCTCGAACTGGACGCGCTGATCCGCGTCCGGCGCGGATTCGTTCGAGGATGCGCCTGGGACAGCCGGGGCGAGCGTCGGCCTCGCCGCGTAGGCGGCGGCGGTCGGGGGCGCCTTCTCCTCGCGGAGTTCCGCGAGCTTGCGCGCGGCCGCGGACAGTCCGTGGGAGGCCGCAGCGGCGTACCAGCTCTCCGCCACGTCGAGATTGCGCGGCGCCCCATCCCCCGCCTGATAAAGTTGCGCCAGGTTGTATTCGGCGCGCGCATAGCCATGCGCAGCCGCGCGCGCGTACCACAGGGCGGCCCCGGCGGGATCGCGCGCTGTCCCTATGCCGCTGTCGCACATGACGGCGACATTGAACTCCGCGAGAACATATCCGGCCTCCGCGGCGCGACGGTACCAACTGTAGGCCGCCGCCGCGTCCTGTCCAACGCCTTCGCCGAGATCGTAGAGCAGTCCGAGCCCGAAGGCGGCGGCCGCATCCCCCTCTTCGGCGCGCGGGCGCCATATCCTCAAGGCGTCGACGAAACGGCCCGCGGCATAGGCGGCCGCGCCGCCGCTTTCGGCCTGCGTCGTGCTGGCGCCCTGCGTTGTTGCGGACGGAGGATCGGCCCGCGCGGGTGCGCCGCCGAGCAGCGCGGCGGTGAGAGCCACAAGCGGGCCGAATGCACACTCGACCCGCTTCGGCCGAAAATCAACGCCGGACGAGATCAACGCCAGGTGATCTCAACACGCCGGTTGCGCTCCTCGGACACATCTGGCGCGGTCGGCACCGCGGGATCGGTCTCCCCCTTTGCGATCACCTGAAATCGGTCGACCGGAATTCCGCGCGAAACGAGGCCCTGAAGGACGTTGTCCGCCCGCTGCTCGGACAGCCGCAGGTTAACGGCTGCCGAGCCTGTGGTGTCGGCGCCCCCCGTGACGGTCATTACGATCGGCTTGCCGGCTCGATAGAGGCGAGACGCTTCGTCGAGCAGGGAGACGTCCTTCGGCCGGATGGCGGCGCTGCCCGGGTCGAAATGCAGCACGAGCGAGCTTGGAGCGCTTGGGGCGGGATTGACCGTCGAAGCCGTGGTGGACTCTTCCGCCTGCGCGGCCGGCGCTCCCATCAATAACGCCGCGCCAAAAAGGAGCTGAGTTGACCAACGCATCGCTGACCTCCTCGTGACAGTGGCTTTCCGAAAATCAAGGTTTTGCAACCTCTCGGGTGCAAACACGTGTTCGCGGCCGAATGTTCCAATCACCCGTCAACCATGGTGGGAATCAACCATGGTAAGCAGACCAAGTCACCGCACTTCAATTTCGATCGTGCCGGGCTCGGGGACGTTTCCGCGCATCCGGAGCGCGACCGGATTCACTGGGCCAAGCAGCGGCTCGAGCAAATGACCGACCCCGGCGGCCGCTTTGCGATCCGACTGAAAATAGTAGCCGACGCTCGGCCCGGGGCCATGGTCGTCGACGGGCACGAGTTGGGCGACCTCAAATCCGGCGGCGACGAGCGCTTGCCGTATCGTCGCCGCGCGCCCCGCAGGGCCGAATTCATCCCGCGCGACGTCCAGCACGACGCGCACCGGCGCCAGCGCTGGCAGGTCCCTGAGCCGTGCGGCGGGACGCTGAGCCTCCTCCCGCGCCATAATCGTCGTCGGCGCGGCGGCGCCGTTTCGGTCCGGCGCGGCGCTGGCCGCGGCTGGCGACCCGGCGACGGGCGGCTCCGAGGCGCGCTCCGCTTGACCTGTCGCAACCGGTTGCTCCGCCGCAGGCGGAGGGGCGGTCTCAGGCGCCGCTCGGGCGACGATCGCCGGCGCGGCGTCGCCGCTTCGCTCCGGCGCGGCGCCGGGAGCGGCCGGGGCAGGGGCCATGGAAGACGCAGCCGCACGATTATGTGGGGCCGCTAGGCCGGGTTGCTCCGCCGAAGGGGTAGGGACGGATTCAGGCGCCGTCGGCGCTACCCGGGCCACGATCGCCGGCGGCGCGGCGGGGCTCTGAGCGGCCGGATGAGCGTCATTGGGAGAGACGGCCGCGCGATCGTCTCTGCCGGCCGGCCCTGCCGAAGGCGCCGACTCGCTCGCCGGGGGTAGCGGCCGTTCGGCCAGAGCCGGAGCGCCGGGCGCCCGGGCGTCCCCTCCGCCCGCCGCGACGGACGGGGAAGACGCCGAGGATCCTGGCTTTGACGGCATCAGAAGATCCGGCCTTACGCGAGCCGGATAGGTCAGAAGCAGGAACTGCTCGAGACGGCGCGCCTCATCGACCCGCCCGGCCGCCGCGGCCGCGGTCGCCCGCGCCGAAAAGCGATCGGGCATGGCCGTCACCAATCTGAGCCCTTCGGGCGACGCGCCGGATTCGACGCTTGCGATGCGCTGGATGAGGTCCGCGACCGATTCCGCCGGCCCGTTCGCCACGGCATCCGCCAGCGCGTCGATCAGCTGATCGGCGACGCCGCCGGCTTGTTTTGGATCCAGCCGCGCCAACTCCTTTGGAGGAGCGGCGGGCGCGATCGGCGTAGGGGGCCAGAGCAGCCGATTAGACGCAGCGGGGAGGGCGACATAGCCGATCGCCGCAAGGCAACCGAGGGCGGTGGCCCCCGCGACCGCCTGAGCCGCAAGCCGTCCCACCGCAGGAAGCTTCGACGGAGCGGCGCCCGGCTCGGCATTCAAGCTGCGCTCCGGATGCTTTGCGGCGCGCTGCGCTTGACCTCCCGCCTCCGCAAGGGCCTGTTCGTCTTCCGCCTCGGGCGGAGCCGGTAAGGTCTCATGGGCCGGTCGGCAGAGGCGGCTTCGAAGACCCTCGTACTCCGGTTGGGCCAGCGTATCGAGAAGGACCGGGCGGGCGGCAAGCACGATCTGCAAGATGGGCGCATCCGGCGCCAGCAATTCGGTGATCTCGGCCAGGTAGGCGAGCGACCGGGGCGAAAGCTGGTGAGCGTCGTCAATCGCGAGGAGGATAGACGCCCCCGGCGCAGCAAACAGCAGCCGCGCGACAAACGCCAACGGGGCCATTTCGCCGCCGCCCGCGATCCCGACCGCGGCGCCGATCATGCGTTGCAGTTCGTAGGGCTCCGCCAGCGCCGGCGCGACGCGCAACGTCTGGCCGACGAAGCCCGCGAGAGCGGCGTCGGGCGTCCGCACTGGCGCAGGACCGCGGTCGGTGACGAGAATCGCCCGCTCTCCGGCCCGCAAAGCGTCACGAACGAACTGAACAACCTGGATTTCGGCGAGACGAGCAATTCGGCCTTGCTCGGGTCGTATATTTGCGCGATCGTTCATGCTCGGCACTCGGCACGCACATCGCCCCCTATACGCAAACGATCCTACGGAAGATTGCGATTTGAACAAGGCGCCTCCCGCCAGGAGACCGCCAGGTTCGGGGCGGCGCGCCGCGACGCGACGCCGAACTTCAACGCACGCCCGGCGGGTCTTGGCTCGCCGCAAACGCCGATTTCAGCGCCGCCGCCATGCTCCGCTCGTCATAAGGCTTCTGGAGCACCACCGCCCCTTGAAGCCTGCCGCCGCGGCGGCTCGAGACAGCCGGCGCCGCATATCCCGTTGCGAAGACGACGCGCAGGTCCGGGCGGCGCTCCGTTGCGGCCGCCGCGAAGTCTTCCCCCGACATGCCCGGCAGCGAGAGGTCCGTGACGATGACGTCGAACTCGCCCTTGTCGACGGCATCGAGGGCCTTCGGCCCGTCCGCCGCCTCCTCGACCGAATGACCGAGATCCATCAGCATATCGGCGGTCGAGAGCGCGGATCAGGGAGTCGTCCTCGACCAGAAGAACCCGCAGCGGACCGTCGAAGCGCGTCGGGCCTGATTTCGGCGCGCGCCTTTCAGCGGGAGGCGGCGGCGTTTGGGCGACGCGGCGCTGCTGCTGGTTTCGCAGGACGAACTGGATTTTCCGCGCCAGCGCCTCGCGGGTGTAGGGCTTGCTCAGCAGCTCGACCCCGTCGTCGAGGCGGCCGCCGTGCACGATGGCGTTCTCGGTGTATCCCGAGGTGAACAGCACGGCGAGGTCGGGCAGCCGCTCCCTGGCCTTGCGGGCAAGCTCCGGGCTGCGCAAGCGGGCCCGGCATCACCACGTCGGTGAACAGCAGATCGATCGGAACGCCGCTTTCGACGATCGCCAGCGCGCTCTCGGCGTCCTTCGCCTTGAGCACGCGGTAGCCGAGTTCCGACAGCATGATCGACCACGGTGGCGCGCACCTGCTCGTCGTCTTCGACGACCAGCACCGTCTCGCGCGCCGCCGGTCGCGCGGCCCGAGCTCGATGTCGGTTTCGACGTCCTCCGATCCCTTTGCGCGCGCGGCAGGTAGATGCGCACGGTCGTGCCCTGGCCCGGCTCGCTGTAGATCTTGATGTGGCCGCCGGACTGCTTGACGAAGCCGTAGACCATGCTGAGCCCGAGGCCGGTGCCCTGGCCCTCCGGCTTGGTGGTGAAGAACGGCTCGAACACATGTTCGATGATGTCGGCGGGGATGCCGCACGCCGGTGTCGGTGACGGCGATCATCACGTACTGGCCGGCGGTCACGTCGGCGTGGCGCGCTGCGTAGTCGTCGTCGAGATAGGCGTTGCCGGCCTCGATGGTGAGCTTGCCGTGGCCCTCCATGGCGTCGCGCGCGTTGATCGCCAGGTTCAGGAGGGCGTTCTCGACCTGCACCGTGTCGACGAAGGTGTTCCACAAGCCCGCCGGCGATCACCGTCTCGATTTCGACGCCTTCGCCGAGCGCGCGCCGCAGCATGTCGTCGGTGCTGCGGATCAGGCGGCCGAGATTGACCACCTTCGGCGCGAGCGGCTGCCGCCGTCCGAAAGCCAGCAGCTGCGAGGCGAGCTTCGAGCCGCGCGAGATCGCGCCGAGTCGCCGTCTGCAGGCGCTGCTCGGCGCGCGGATTGCCCGCGACGTCGCGGCCGAGCAGCTGCAGATTGCCGCTGATGACCTGCAGGACGTTGTTGAAGTCGTGCGCGACGCCGCCGGTGAGCTTGCCGACCGCCTCCATCTTCTGCGCCTGGCGCAGCTGCGCCTCGGCCTCGGCGCGTTCGGCGACCGCGGCGGCGACGCGCTGCTCCAGCGATTCGTTGGCCTGCTGCAGAATTTGTTCGGCTTCCTTGCGGTCGGTGATGTCGATGACCGAGCCGATGTGGCCGAGAAACTCGCCGTCGTCGCCGAAGCGCGGCCCGGCGGCGCTGAGCGCCCAGCGATAGCTGCCGTCGCTGCGCCGCAGCCGGTATTCGATCCGGAACGGCTGCGCGCGCGGCGTTGGCCTCGACAAAGATCGCGGCGCGACGCGCTCGCGATCGTCGGGATGCAGCGGCCTCCCAGGCGCCGAAGCCGAGCGCCTCCTCCTGACGTCTGGCCGGTGAATTCGGTCCACAGCCGATTGAGATAGGTGAGCGAGCCGGTCGGATCGGTCATCCACATCATGACCGGCGCGTGCTCGGCCATGTTGCGGAAGCGCGCCTCGCTTTCGCGCAGTTCGCGGGTCGTCTCGCGCCGAAGGCGCGCCATCTCCAGGTTCGCGTTCACGCGGGCGATCAGTTCGCGCGCGGAGAAGGGCTTGGTCAGGTAGTCGTCGGCGCCTTGGCGTCCAGGCCCTCGACCCGCGCCTCCTCGCCGGCGCGGGCCGACAGCACGATCACGGGCAGGTCGCGCAAGCGCCGGGTCCGTCGCGCAGTTCGCGCAGCAGGCCGAAGCCGTCGAGGCCGCGGCATCATCACGTCGGTCAGCACGAGATCGGGCTTGCTGCGCCCGGATCGCCGCGAGCGCCTGCGTCGCCGTCGGAAACGGCCTCGACCTGCCATCGCGAGCCGAGCAGCCGGCGGACGTAGTCGCGCATGTCGGCGTTGTCGTCGGCGACCACGATGCGCGCGCCCGCCGTCCGTCCCTGGACGGTGAAGTCGGCGGGCGTCGTCGGCGCGGTCGTCCGGCGCGTCGTCCGCCGGTCCGTCGTCCGGCGGAAGCCAGCGCAGCGCCTCCTCGACGAAGGCGTCGGCGCGCAGCGACGTCGAGGCCCGCGAGCGCCCCTTGCCGATCCGGTCCGCCGGAAGATGGGCGGCGCCGAACGGAATGGAGATCGTGAACGCCGCGCCCTTGCCGACCTCGCTCTCGGCCTCCGATGGTCCCGCCGTGCAGCTTCACCAGTTCCTGCACCAGGGCGAGGCCGATGCCGGAGCCTTCGAACGAGCGGCTCCTCTGGCCCTCGATCCGATGGAAGCGCTCGAACAGCGTCGGCAGCTCGGACTGCGGAATGCCGACGCCGGTGTCGCGAACGATCAACTCGGCGAACTCGCCGGTCCGCCGAAGTGCGTAAGCTCGACCGTGATCTCGCCCTCGAAGGTGAACTTGAAGGCGTTGGAGAGGAGATTGAGGACGATCTTCTCCCACATGTCGCGATCGACATAGACCGGCTCGCGGCAGAGCGGCGCAGTCGATCGCGCAGCGAGAGCCCGGCCCGTTCGGTCGCCGACTCGAAGTTGGACGCCAGTTCTCGCGGTCAGCTTGCGCCAGGTCCACCGGCTCGAAGCTCACGTCGATGCGGCCGGCCTCGATGCGGGAGAAATCGAGCAGCGAGTTCACCAGCTTCAGGAGGCGCAGACTGTTGCGGTGGGCGGTCTCGAGGCGATGGCGATGGACCGGCAGCAAGTGCGCCGGGGTGTCCTGGAGCATGTCCTCGATCGGCCCCAGCATCAGCGTCAGCGGCGTGCGGAATTCGTGGCTGACGTTGGAGAAGAAGGCCGTCTTGGCGCGGTCGAGCTCCGCCAGCGCCTCGGCGCGCCGGCGCTCCTCCTCGTAAGCCTGGGCGTTGGCGATCGCCGCCGCGATCTGCCCGGCGACGAGGCCGAGGAAGCCCCGGTAGTTGTCGTCGAACAGGCGAAACGGGTTGAGGCCGACGACCAGAACGCCCGCGCGACCGGTGTCGCCGGTCGGCAGAATGGGAATCAAGGCGGCGCTCGGTTGGGCGATTGCGGCCAGGGGCCGGACGGGATGTCCGTCGTCCGCCAGCGCCTGCAGGTCCGGCACGATCCGGACGCTCTGCGACTTCAGGACCTCGCCGATCGGCCAGGGCGACGGGTCGATCCAGCGTCGATCGTCTCCGGGGCGGCGGCATGGCCCGCGCTCGATGCCCGACGGCGCCCGCCAGCTCCGCCGTGCGAGCCGTCGCGCTCCGCGATGTAGATCATCGCGAACGGGAGGTCGCGCGGATTTCTTTGCCAGCGCGACGGCGCTCGCGCACGCAGGCGTCCCGCCAGTTGCGCGCGTGGCCGGCTTCCGCCGCGAGATCCCTGCAGCAAGCGCGAGCTGCCGCTCGCCGATCACCCGCTGGGTATCGTCGCTGTTGGCGCAGAAGATCCCGCCGACCGTCCCGTCGTCGTTGGGGATCGGGCTGTAGGAGAACGTGTAGTAGGTTTCTTCGGGATAGCCGTTGCGCTCCATGATCAGGAGCTGCGATTCGACGAAGGTGCCCTGATCGCCGCCGAGCGCCGTGTCCAGCATCGGGCCGATCTGCGGCCAGATCTCGCTCCAGACCTCGCGCGTCGGCCGGCCGAGAGCCCAGGGATGCTTGCCGCCGATGATCGACTTGTAGGGGTCGTTGTAGAAGTAGGTCAGGTCCTCGCCCCAGCCGATCCAGATCGGCTGACGGGACGTCAGCATGATGCGAATCGCCATCTTCAGGCTTTGCGGCCACAGCTCCGGAGGTCCGAGAGGGGTCGTTTCCCATGGAAAGGCGCGCATGATCGCGCCGAGCTCGCCGCCGCCAGACAGGAAACCGCGGATCAACTCCCGCGATGCGGTTGCACCGATCGTCGGCGAAGCGCTCATCGACGTCCTCCTCGGTCCACGGGTAAAGTCAGGAACAACGGCGGAAATCAGGCGCTTGGCTGTGGAGCCGGAAGATTACGAAACATTCGCGAGTCGGTCCAGCCGCGGTCGGAGTCCGCCCCTACAAAAAGGGGGAGGGTGCGCTGACCTCGCCGATTCCGGCGAATGACATACGGCGCTAAAGCGACGGCGCGACGATCCGCACCTTGGTGGGGACGCCGTCCGGACCGGTCTCGGTGACTGTCTTGCCCTGGTTGGTGTTGTAGACCGTCCCCGACTGCGCGGAGCCGCCGGCGATGCCCGAGGCTTCACGGCTTACGGTCGCGGCGGCGGCGCTCAGCGCCGTGTCCTCGCCGTTGGCGTTGAGGCCCTGTCCTGCGCCGGTCAGGCTCGGATCGGTGGCCGGGCTCGGACTGGCGCCCGCCGCGTCCGGCGCCAGGGCGCCCGGCTTGCCGTTTTTGCCCGGCTTCGCCTTCGGATCGGCGGAGACCTTGGCGATGATCGGGCGCGACATTTCGAGCGACTTCTCCGGCGTCACCAGAATGTCGTGCGCCTCGTGGCCGTATTTCGCCTCCGCCGCGGCCAGCGCCTGCGCCCAGCTTTCCCCCTTGCGGCGACATGAGCAGGTCGGATCGTACGACTGCTGGAACTTCAGCGCGTTGGGCATGTCGACGTAGCGACCGCCGCTGATGGACACCGCCTGTTCGATCGTCCCTCCGAACGGGTAGGAATAAAGCTGCACGTCGGCGGCGGGACAGAGCGACCGGCAAACGTCCTCAAGCCGTTCCCCCGCGCCCCCATAGGAGACCGGGAAGAAGCTGCCGTCGCAGGTGCGCACGCACACCGCATAGGAGCCGGCCGACACGTTGGCGCCTTTCTTCTCCTTCTCGATCGACTTCTCGATGGTCTGCTGTTGCTCATCCGGGGGAAGGGTCTCGACCGGCTGGTAGGGCTCCTGCTGCGGCTTCGCGCCGCCGCCGAACAGCGCCTGGAAAATGTTGGCGGGCTGCGGGGCCGCGGCGGCGCCGCATTCGGAATTGTAGCGCGCGACCAGATCGTCGCGGCCGCCCCCCGAGCGACCCTCGAGATCCGCGACCGACTCCTGCATGCGGGCGATCTGCTCCTTGATCTCGCCGCATTGCGCCGGCGCCTCGGAGCCGAAAAACAAAAATTTCTGGTTGTTGCAGCCGATCGAATTCGCGTAGGCGCTGGTGCGGGCAAGCTCCGAGCGCGCGCGCGCCGCCGCCCCCGCGTTTTGTCCCCCGCCACGCGGCGCCGAGGCGATGGCGGCCCTCAGGCGCGCGCAGTCCGCGCTCTCGGCGAACGCCTCCGCGGTCGCCAACACGCCCGTGAGCGCTGCGAGCGCGGCGATCGCCAGTCGGAACGCCGAAGAGTGACGCGGATTCTGCTTGCCTGCCATACCGTCTTCTACCGTCCAGACTTGTGGCCGCCGCGAGCCGTATCAGCCCGCGCTAGAAACCGGGCAAAGCGGGCGCGTTTAGAACGCCAGATCGCGGCGCGAACATGGCGAGAGGGGAAAACCGTTCGCCCCCCCGACTCTTATGGCTTTTCCCGGCCACGCGCCAGAGCACACCCCCGCCGCTCTACCCGGAGACCTTGGAGAAATCGGCGACCGCGTGGACCGCATCGCGCAACTCGCCGAGCAGTCGCAGCCGGTTGAGACGGAGCGCCGGATCGTCGGCGTTGACGGTCACGTCGAGGAAGAAGGCGTCCACGGGCGCGCGCAGCGAGGCCAGCGCCCGCATCGCGCCCTCGAAATCCTCGCGGCCGACCTTCTCGCGCGCGGCGGCGCCGGCGGCGGCGAGCGCATCGGCGAGGTCCCGCTCGGCCGGCAGGGCGAGCTTCGCCGGATCGTGCGGCGCCCGCGAAGGCGCCGACGCCGTCCTTCTTCTCCTCGGCGTTGAGGATGTTGGCGGCGCGGCGGTAGCCCGCGAGCAGGTTGCGGCCGTCCTCGGTTTCGAGCAGCCGTCCGAGCGCCTCGACCCGCCAGACCGCCATCAGGAGATCGTCCTGGCCCGGCAGGGCGAAGACCGCGTCGATCAGGTCGTGCCGCGCGCCCTTGTCGCGCAGATAGACCTTGAGCCGGTCGGCGAAGAAGTCGATCAGGCTCTTGGTAAGGGCGGCGAGCCGCGCGTCGTCGGGAACCTCGGCGCGCCGTGCGGCGCGCGAGACGACGCCGACGATCTCGTCGAGCTCCGGGCCCTTGGGAAAGCCGCGCTTCTCGAGCGACTGGACGACCGCGCCCGCCTCGTCCTCGCGGGCGAACTCGACGTCGAGCAGCGCGCCCCAGACCGCGGCGTTGAGCGGCCCGGTCAGCGGCAGGCGCAAGCCGTTCTCGAGCACGATGCGGATCACCCCGAGCGCGGCGCGCCTCAGCGCGAACGGGTCCTTGCTGCCGGTCGGCTTCTCGTCGATCGCCCAGAAGCCGCCGAGCGTGTCGAGCTTGTCGGCGAGCGCGACGGCGATCGACGACCGGCGACGCCGGAATCCGGTCGCTCGGCCCCTGCGGCTTGTAATGGTCCTCGATCGCGGCGGCGACGCTCGGCTCCTCGCCCTGTTGCGCCGCATAGTAGCGGCCCATCAGGCCCTGCAGCTCGGGAAACTCGCCGACCATTTCGGTGACGAGATCGGCCTTGGCGAGGCGCGCGGCGCGCGCCGCAAGCTCGACGTCGGCGCCGACCTGGGGCGCGAGCTCGCGCGCCAGCGACTCGATCCGCTCGATCCGCTCGGCCTGCGTGCCGAGCTTCTCGTGGAAGACGATGCTGAGCGCCTCGAGCTTGGCGAGGCGCTGGTCGAGCGGCTTTTCGGCCTTGTCCTTGTAGTCGGGCAGGTCATGCAGGTCGGTGAGCCAGAAGTGGCGGGCGTCGGAAAGACGGGCGCGCACCACCCGGGCGTTGCCGGCGGCGATCGCCGCGCCGCCGTCGCGCGCGATCAGGTTCGAGACCAGGACGAAGCGGTTGGCGAGCCTGCCGTCCGGTCCTCTTGAGCACGAAGCACTTCTGGTTGGCGCGGATGGTGGCGCGGACGACCTCGGGCGGAATATTCGAGAAAATCGGACTCGAACTCGCCCATCAGCACGACCGGCCACTCGACCAGGCCCGCGACCTCTTCGATCAGCCCCTCGTCCTCGACCAGTTCCAACCCCTGCGCGAAGGCGAGCGTCCTTGCGTCCTCCCGGATGATCGCCTTGCGCCGGTCGGCGTCGAGCACGACCTTGGCCTTCAAGAGCGCATCGACGTAATCCTCGTAGCGGCGAACGGCGATCGGCTCGGGCGCCATGAAGCGATGGCCCCAGGTGACGTCGCCCGACTGCGATCCCGCCGACGGCGAAGGGCACGATCTCCGCCGCATCGTGCGGAGTGGCGAGCGTGCAGAGGATTCCGCGCAAGGGACGAACCCAGCGCAGCGCGTCGGACTTCGACAGAGTCCTTCCCCCAGCGCATCGATTTCGGCCAGGGAAAGGCGCGCACGACTTCCGGCACGATCTCGGCCACCGCCTCAGCCGTGGGGCGGCCCGGCTTCTCGATCACGGCGACATAGAACGCGCCCTTCTTCGGGTCGTTCTCGATGGTCGCGTCCTCGATCCGGGCGAGCCCTGCGCTCTTCAAAAACCCCTGGATCGCCGCGGCCGGCGCGCCGACGCGCGGCCCCTTGCGCTCCTCGCGCAAGGTCGGCTGCGCCGCCGGCAGCCCCACCACATGCAGCGCGAGCCGGCGCGGCGTGACGAAGGCCTGCGCGCCCTCGTAAGGCAGGTTGCGGTCGACCAGCGCGTTGGTGATCAGCCGCTTCAGATCGTCGGCCGCCTGCCGCTGCATGCGGGCGGGGATTTCTTCGGAAAAAAGTTCGAGAAATAGGTCGGGCATGGAAATGGTCCGGAACGGCCGCAGGTTCAGATCGCGATGCTCTTGGTGGGGCTCATCGCGATGACAGGCCACCCCTTCTCCGCGGAGCGGGGAAGGTGGCCGAAGGCCGGATGGGGTGCGGAAAGCAGGAACGGTCCGGCCAAGGCGGTCGCGCAATCCGACTTGGGCCGAAGCGGTGGGCCACACCCCATCCGGCGCTTCGCGCCCCCTTCCCCAGCAAGCTGGGGAAGGGGCCGGCCCGACGATTTGAGATCGGTGAATTGCCGTACGCGGAGGATGCGCTTATCCGCCAGCGCGGGGCTCGATCGAATCACGCCCCGCCTCCCGCGGTCTTGAGCCACGCCGCGCCGCAGGCCTTGGCCAGTTCGCGGACCCTGAGGATGTAGCTCTGCCGCTCGGTGACCGAGATCACCCCGCGCGCGTCGAGCAGATTGAAGGCGTGGCTCGCCTTGATGCACTGATCATAGGCGGGCAGCGCCATGAGGTGCCGATCGCCGTCCGCGCCTCGTGTCGATCAGCGACCGGCACTCGGCCTCGGCGTCCTTGAAATGCTGGAAGAGGATCGCGGTGTCGGCGTGCTCGAAGTTGAAGCGGGAATATTCCTGCTCGGCCTGCTTGAACACATCGCCGTAGGTCACCCGCTTTTCGCCGTCGCGGCCATTGAAATTGAGGTCGTAGACGTTCTCGACCGCCCTGCACGTACATCGCAAGGCGCTCCAGACCATAGGTCAGTTCGCCGGAGACCGGCGCGCATTCGAAGCCCGCCACCTGCTGGAAGTAGGTGAACTGCGAGACCTCCATGCCGTCGCACCAGCACTCCCAGCCGAGGCCCCAGGCGCCCAGCGTCGGGCTCTCCCAGTCGTCCTCGACGAAGCGGACGTCGTGCAGGCCCATGTCGATCCCGATCGCGCCGAGCGAATCGAGATAGAGCTCCTGCAGATTTTCCGGCGAAGGCTTCAGGATCACCTGGTACTGGTAATAGTGCTGCAGGCGGTTCGGGTTCTCGCCGTAGCGCCCGTCCTTCGGGCGCCGCGAGGGCTGGACGTAGGCCGCGTTCCAGGGCTTGGGCCCGAGCGAGCGCAAGGTGGTCGCGGGATGAAAGGTCCCCGCGCCGACCTCCATGTCGTAGGGCTGCAGAATGACGCAGCCCTGCCGCGCCCAGAACTCCTGCAGCGTCAGGATCAGCCCCTGGAAGGACTTTGTCGGGTCGAGCGAGGGGTCTGAGGCGGGGGGCATATCCAGCGGGTCCGAGGGCATTTTAGGCGGCGGACCCTAGAGACGCGAGCCTGCGGGGTCAACGCCGGCGCGAATCCGAGGGCGGCGTCTCGCGCGCCCTCTTTCGAGTCCTTAGCCCGGCAGGTTCAACAACCCCGCCTCGCCGGACTCGAGGCCGAAAAGAAGCCGCGCGCCGCTGGCGTTCCAGGCCAGCCCGCCGATCGCTCCGCCGCCCGGACGGCGGATCAGAATTTCCGCAGCGTCGGCGAGCCGGCACAGCAGCACCAGCCCGTCGGCGTAGCCGATCGCAAGCACCAGCGCGCGCGGGTGGAACGCGACCTGGGTCACGCGCGCCTCGCGCACGCCGCACTCGCGCGGCGCCTTGCCCATCGGCCCATCCTTGTCCTTGAACGGCCACACGACCGACGCCTCGGCGCCCGATGTCGCGAGCCAGGCGCCGTCGTGCGACCACGACAGCGAGCGCGTCTTGCCGGGATAGCCGGTCATCCGCATGTTGCGGGAATCGGAGAGCCGCCAGCCGTGCAGCGCGTTCTCCTGCATCGAGGTGACGAGGAAGCGGCCGTCGGGCGAGAAGGTCGCGTCGAGATGGGCGCCCTTCCATTCCAGCGTCTGCGGCGCCCCCTCGACCTTGGGAAACCAGAGCGCAGCGCCATTGTAATGCGTCGCCGCCACCCGATAGCCCTTCGGCTGGAAGGCGAGCCCCCGCACGCTCGAGGGCGCGGCCCAAGTCCTGACCACGCCCGCTTCGTCGCGCGCCTTGACCGCTTTCCCCGCGCTCCAGGCGATATGGGCGCCGCGCAGCGCCAGCGCGTCGATCCAGCGGCCTTTTTCGTCGGCGATTTCCGTGGCTTCACCATCGTCGCCGATTGCCGTCACCCGTCCGTCGTCGCCGCCGGTGACGAGCGTCTTGCCATCGGACACGGCGGTGAGGATCGCGCCATCGGCGTGGGCCGTGACGCGCTTCGGGCCGTCCGGCTCGCCGATCCGCACGCCGCCGTCGGCGAGCGCCAGCGTCGGCGCGTCGCTCAAGAAAGCCGCCGCGACGACCGGGCCGCCGGCGTCGAAGGCGAGGACATGCTCGGTCAGCGAGGTCGTGGTTTGATTGTCAGTCACGCTAGGAACCGAAACTCCTGTTGTGTTGGGGCGTCAGGCGCGAGCGACAAAAGGATGGACCTTGATCCTGCTTTCATGCCGCCGCGCCTCCGCAATCTCATACTCGGTCTGCATGCGCAACAATGTGTCCATCTTGACGCCGAATGCCTTCTCGATCCGTAGCGCCATTTCCGGAGACAACGACGATCGAGCGTTGAGCAGTGAGGAAAGCGCCGGACGAGTCACGTCCAGCGCCTTCGCCGCTTCAGTAACGGTGAGAGACAGCGGCTCGATGATTTCCATCCGGATGAACTGTCCGGGATGGGCGGGGCTCGCCATGCGGGTCATCGTCGCATCCTAGTGATAGTCCTCGTAGTCGACGTCAACGTTGGCCTGGTCTTTGTCGTCAACCCTGAATGTTTTGCGCCAATTGCGGGTCACCGTCAGGCTCCATGTCCCTTTTCGGTCTCCCCCGAGAATGTGGACCCTCCAGGCTACCATCGATTTAAGTTCAACGGCGCTCTCCATCTCCTGAAGGTACGACAGGATATTGCGATTTCTTCTCAACGATTCAGGCGGAAGTCCCGAGGCGTCGTTCTTTTCGGCGAAGCGCCTCAAACCCCTATGCCGGATATTGCGGATATCCACTGCTCTTTATGCGTAAAGCGTAACGTGACGCTTTACGCAAAATTATCGTCAAGCCGCGCACGCCAGAAATCCGTTGCGGATCTCCTCCTCTTCAAGGTTGCGGCCGATGAACACGACCTTGGATTCGCGCTTCTCGCCCTCGCGCCACTCGCGCTGCGAATTGCCGTCGAGCATCATGTGCACGCCCTGGAAGACGAAGCGCTTCGGGTCGTTCTTCATCGCCACGATGCCCTTGCAGCGCAGGATGTTGGGACCCTGCTCCTGGGTGATGCGGTTGATCCAGGGCATGAACTTGTTCGGATCGACGTCGCCTTCGAGCCGTATCGACACCGACTGCATGTCCTCGTCATGGTAGTGCTTCAGCCCGTGATGCTCATGGCCGTGTTCATGGCCGTGCTCGTGGTCGTGGTCGTGATCCTCGCCAGCGTTCAGGAAGTTCGGTTCGATGTCGAGAATGCGGTCGAGGTCGAAGGCGCGCCGTTCGAGGACGTCGGCGAGCGCGACGTCGCACTTCTGCGCGCGGTGCAGCGTGGCGTAAGGATTGATCCCGCGGATGCGCGCCTCGACCTCGCGCAATTCGGCCGGCGAGACGAGGTCGGTCTTGTTGAGGATGATGACGTCGGCGAAGGCGATCTGGCTCTTGGCCTCGGGCGCGTCGCGCAGGCGCTGCGACAGCCACTTGGCGTCGGCGACCGTCACCACCGCGTCGAGCCGCGCCGCCTTCTGCACGTCCTCGTCGACGAAAAAGGTCTGCGCCACCGGCGCGGGATCGGCGAGGCCGGTTGTCTCCACGATGATCGCGTCGAACCGGCCCTTGCGACGCATCAGCCCCTCGATGATGCGGATGAGGTCGCCGCGAACGGTGCAGCAGATGCAGCCGTTGTTCATCTCGAACACTTCCTCGTCGGCGCCGATCACGAGCTCGTTGTCGATGCCGATCTCGCCGAACTCGTTGACCACCACGGCGTAGCGCTTGCCGTGGTTCTCGCTGAGGATGCGGTTCAGAAGCGTCGTCTTTCCGGCGCCGAGATAGCCGGTGAGGACGGTGACGGGAATCTTGTCCTGCTCGCGGGCTTCGCTCACGCGTTCATCTCCTTAAAGAATGGGGGCGCGCCATCATATAGGGCCGCGGGACGCGCCGCGGTAGGCCCCCGGGCGTTCACCAGCGGTTCCAGCCGACGCCGAAGCCGCCTCCGACATAGGGTCCGCCCCACTCATGGACGGGCGGCTCGACGACGACCGGCGCCGTCACGACCAGCGGCGGCGGAGGCGGTGTGAAGGCGATCGGCGGACCGGCGGGCGCGCCGGGCCGCGGGCCATTCTGAGCCACCGCAAAGGACGGCAAGAAGCCGTGGACCCCGCGCCACGAGCCGTAACACCAGCCGCGGCGGCAGCTCTGGATGTCGATCTCAGCGTTGGCGGGGACCGGCTGGACGATGCGCGCATGAGGGTTCGCCGTCTTGCGCATGTTGGACGAGGCGGTGGTGATCGCCGGGTCGGCGAACGACGGCCCTACGAGGGCGCCGAGAAGTCCGGCGGCAACACACAAACGGCGCAAGGTTCGAAGTCCCTCTCCAGGATGATAATACGCCGCAGCGCAAACCGGCGGCGGCGCGGGTTGAAGATAGAGATGCGGCGGTTTTGCGTCGACCCGCGCGCAAAACACGTCGTGTCGCGGCGCCGCTCACGCGATCCGGCCCGCGAAGCTGGGGACTGCCGGCCGGGGGGAATTCGCCTATATGTCAAGCTAGGCGCCGGCGGGGTGCGCCCTCGCGATCGAGGCGGGGGCGAGCGGCGCCGCGAGTTCGGACAAAGGTAATGCGCGACCTGCCGATCATACTCGACATGCGCGACCGGGCGGCGGTCGTGGTTGGCGGCGGAGTCGTAGCCGCGCGGCGGGCGGAACTGCTGATTCGCGCCGGGGCGCGCGTCACGGTGTTCGCGCCCGAGATCAGCGACGAGTTCTTCGAATTACGAGGCGAAGCCAACTTCCGCCATGCGCCGCGCGACCCCGAGGCGGAGGATCTCGCCGGCGTGTCGCTCTGCTTCCTCGCGACGGAGGACGAGAGCCTCATCGAACGCACGCGGCGAAATGCGAAGCCTGCCGGCGCGCTCGTCAACGTCGCCGACCGGCCGAGACTTTCCGACTTCATCATGCCCTCGATTGTCGACCGCAGTCCGCTGGTGATCGCGGTCTCGACCGGCGGCGCCTCGCCGATCCTCGGGCGGATGCTGAAGGCGCGGCTCGAGGCGATGATCCCCTCGGCCTATGGGCGCCTGGCCGAGCTGATGAGCGGCTTTCGCGCTCAGGTCGCGGCGGCGATCCCGACTCAGACTTTGCGCCGCCGCTTCTGGGAGGGCGTTCTCGAAGGACCGATCGCCGAGGCGGCGCTGGCCGGAAACGAGGCCGCGGCTGAAGCTCATCTTGCGGCCGAAATCGAACGCTGGGCCGAGGAGCGGCGGTCGCCCGAGGGCGAGGTCTATCTGGTCGGCGCCGGCCCGGGCGATCCCGACCTCGTCACCTTTCGCGCCTTCCGGCTGATGCAGAAGGCGGACGTGGTGCTCTACGACCGCCTCGCCGACCCGCGCATCCTGACGCTCGTGCGACGCGAGGCCGAGCGCGTCTACGTCGGCAAGCGCCCCGACAATCACGAGCTGCCGCAGGAGGAGATCAGCGCGCTTCTGGTGAGGCTGGCGCTGGAGGGCAAGAGGGTGCTGCGCCTCAAAGGCGGCGATCCCTTTCTGTTCGGCCGCGGCGGCGAGGAGATCGAGACGCTGGCCGAGCACGGCGTCCCCTTCCAGGTGTGCCCAGGCGTCACGGCGGCGATCGGGGCCTCGGCCTATGCCGGAATTCCGCTGACCCACCGCGACCACGCGCAAGCCTGCGTGTTCGTCACCGGCCACGGCAAGGACGGCAGAATCGCCCTGGACTGGGCGTTGCTGATCCAGCCGCGCCAGACGGTGGCTGTGTATATGGGCTTGCGGAATCTGGAGCCGCTGACCGAGGGGTTCATCGCCCATGGCGCGCCCCCCGACCTGCCCGCGGCGATCGTCGACAACGCCACGCGCCCCAACCAACGGGTGGTGGTCTCGACGCTCGGCGCGCTCGCGGCCGCAGCGCGCGCGGCCGAACTCAAGGGTCCGTCGATCGTGATCATTGGCACGGTCGTGACGTTGCGCGAGAAGCTTGAATGGTACGCCGGGAACGGAAAGGCAGTAGGCAGTAGGCAGTCCGCAGTCCGCAGTCCGCTAGAGTAATCCCCTTGCCTGCTGCCTACTGCTCTCCTCACGCTCTCGCGGCGCGCCACGTCGGCCCTTTCGGCCCGAAGGCCGGCTCGATGCGGAAATGGTCGGCGGAGGTCATCTTGCCGAGCGGGATCGCGTCGTCCGGCATGATCAGCGTCGCCTCTTCGCCCACGAACAGGATCACATGCCGGCGCTCCTCGAGGATCGAGCGCGCAAGGCTCTTCAGGCCCGCGAAATAGGGCTCCTTGCGCCACGCCCCCGGTGAACCGGGATCGACCTGGCCGTAGATGAAGCCGTTCGGCGGAAAGATCGACAGCACGACTTTGGCGCGGTCGGGCCTCCAGGCGTCGGGCAGCTTGCCGTCGGTCATCCACAGACAGAAGAACTGCCGGCACTGTTTCGGCGGCGCATCGTGGATGCCGCAGCCGTTGCCCGGCGTGCAATGCTTGCACCAGCTGCCTGCGGGCTTTTCCAGCTCCGGCAGCGCATAGACCTTGCAGCATAGGGTGCAGCCGCCGCAGGCGCGGCCCGGCGCGGCGGAGAAGGGCACGAAGTGCAGGTTGGGAGCCATTGGTGGTTTTCGATCGGGAGGTTGAGGCCGGACCGCTAGCGCGGCTCGACGCCGCTGGCAAGCAGCGGCGGGCTTACGCTGTTTCTTGTTCGGCCGGCCGGTGCTAGAGGCATCGTCGGCGGTATGCGACCGCGCGGGCGGCGAGATGACGTTGAAGGGTAAAAAGGGGCTCGTTGTCGGCGTGGCGAACGAGCGCAGTCTCGCTTATGGCTGCGCGCGTCATTTCCGAGCCGCCGGCGCCGATGTCGCCATCACCTACCTCAGCGAGAAAACCGAACCTTACGTCCGGCCGCTGGTGGAGGCGCTGGAGTGCGAGATCGCGATGGCCGTCGACGTCGGCATCCCCGGCGAGCTCGAAGGCGTGTTCGACGAGATCGAGGCGAAGTGGGGACGCCTGGACTTCGCCCTGCATGCGATCGGCTACGCGCCCGCCGCGGACCTGCACGGCCGGGTCATCGATTGTTCGGCCGACGGCTTCGCCCACGCCATGGACATTTCGGTCCATTCGTTCATCCGCATGGCCAAGCTTTGCGAGCCGCTGATGCCGTCGGGCGGCTGCCTGCTGGCGATCACCTACTACGGCGGTCAAAAGGCGGTGGAGCACTATGGCGTCATGGGCCCGATCAAGGGCGCGCTCGAAACCGCGATCGCGTACATGGCGCTCGAACTCGGCGGTCAAGGAATCCGGGTCAACGCCATTTCTCCAGGGCCCGTGGCGACTCGGTCGGCCTCAGGCCTCAAGCATTTCGACGAACTGCTCGACCGGGCGGCGAGGCTCTCGCCGGAGCATCGGCTGATCACGCCCGACGACGTCGGCGCGCTCGCCGCCTTTCTGGTGAGCGACGGGGCCAGCGCCATGACCGGCAACATTTCCTACGTGGACGCCGGCTATCACGTGGTGGGGTGAAATAGGCCTCAAGCGCCTAGCGTTGCTTTTCGTCCATGGTTCGATCGTCCGCTTTTCGGAACCCTACGCCACGTGAACGCAGAGCGCCAGCCGGCCGGATATCGTCGTTTCCGGCGCCCGCTACTCCGCTCCCGCGCGCGAGCCTCACCACGTCCCCCGGCTCGCCCTCTCGGGAAAAATCCATCGATTCGATCCGCTCGCCGCGCCGCGCGATCCGGGCGCTGGCGGCGCCGATGCCGGAAAGGTCCTCCTGCGCCTGACGGAAATGGGTCTCGAGCTTCGCCGCGCGCTCGGTCAGCATGCGCACGTCGTTGACGAGCCTGCCGACCTCGGCCTGGATCGCCTGCGCTTCGTCGCGCATGCGCGCGTCGCGCAGGATCGCCTGGGCGACGCTGATCGCCATCATCATCAGCGTCGGCGAGACGATGACCACCCGGGCGCGATGCGCCTTCTGCACCACGTCGTCGAAATGCTCGACGAGATCGGAATAGATCGCCTCCGACGGCACGAACATCAGCGCCACGTCCTGCGTCTCGCCGGGCAGGAGATAGCGCTCGGCGATATCCTTGACATGCTTCGCCACGTCGGCGCGCACGCGCGCCGAGCGCGGCCTTTCGCGCCTCGTCGTCGCGCGCCGCGCGCAGACGCCGAGAAGCCTTCGAGCGGGAATTTGGCGTCGACCGCGAGCAGGCGCGCGTCGCCGGGCAGGCGGATGACGCAATCGGGCCGGGCGCGGTTCGACAGCGTGAACTGGAAGTCGTAGGCGCCCGCCGGCAGGCCGTCGCGCACGATCGCCTCCATCCGCCCCTGGCCGAAGGCGCCGCGCGCCTGCTTGTTGGCGAGGATGTCCTTCAGCGACACGACCTCGCGCGTCATTTCGGTGAGCCGCGCCTGCGCCGCGTCGATCACCGCGAGCCGCTCGTTGAGCCGGCCGAGATTTTCGCCGGTCCGCGCGCGTCTGATTCTCGATCCCCGCGCCAAGCCATTCGGTCATGCCGGAAAGGCGGCCGGTGAGCTCCGCGTTGGCGCTGGCGAGCGCCGCAAACCGCGCCTCGATCGCCTCCTGCCGCTCGTCCGCCGCCTCGCGCTCGCGGCCCGCGCGCGGCCGGCGCGCCACAGCGCGATCAGCGTCAGGAGCAGCATCAGGCCGAGCGCCGCCAGCGCCGCGCCGAGCGCCTCGGGCAGAAGGATCGGGACGCCGTCGATGACGGCGATGGGGGCGTTGGCGGGCGACATGGGCGAATTCGGCAAAGCTAATCGAACAAAAGTAGAACACGTTTGACCGCAGCCGTCCAGCCGATTAACTGTTCGTCCGAGGGCGATCGCTCCGATTCCGCGGCGGGGCCCTCCCCCATCGATGCGCAGAGAAGCGGTTGAGGGGGCGCGCCACGAAAGAACGGTTGCCTGCCCGAATGTCCCTTCGCCACATCATCATCCTGCCCGACCCGAAGCTTCGCCTCGTCAGCAAGCCGATCGAGCGCGTCGACGACCCGTTGACGCAGGCTGATCGACGACATGATCGAGACGATGCACGAGGCGCCGGGCATCGGCCTCGCGGCGATCCAGATCGCCGAGCCGATCCGCCTCCTCGTCGTCGACGTGGCGAAGAAGGACAAGAGGAGCCGCCTGCACCGCAGGTGTTCATCAACCCGGAGATCCTGTGGCGGTCGGAGGAGCGCTCGACCTACGAGGAGGGCTGCCTGTCGATCCCCGAATATTACGCCGAGGTCGAGCGCCCGCGTCCGTGCGCGTCCGCGCCCTCGACCGCGACGGCAAGGACCGCGAGGTGCTGGCCGAGGGGCTGCTCGCGACCGTGCTGCAGCACGAGATCGACCACCTCGACGGCGTGCTGTTCATCGACCACATCTCCAAGCTCAAGCGCGACCGGGTGATCAAGAAGTTCCAGAAGGCGGCCAAGCGCTCCGGCGAAGGCGCGCATGTGCTGTGAGGCGGCTCTTTTTCACCATGAAGGACACGAAGGGACACCGAGACGCTCTTCGTGCTCCCTCGTGTTCTTTGAGGTGAACTTCAGCGCAAAATCTGCCGCAGGAAGAGCTTCGTCCGTTCGTGCTGCGGATGGGCGAAGAACGCGTCGGGCGTATTGATCTCGACGATCTCGCCGTTGTCCATGAACACCACGCGGTCGGCGACCTGGCGGGCGAAACCCATTTCGTGAGTGACGACGATCATGGTCATGCCCTCCTCGGCGAGCGCGGTCATGGTGTCGAGCACTTCCTTCACCATCTCGGGATCGAGCGACGAGGTCGGCTCGTCGAACAGCATGATTTTCGGGCTCATGCAGAGCGCGCGGGCGATCGCGACGCGCTGCTGCTGGCCGCCGGAGAGCTGGCCCGGATATTTCCCGGCCTGCTCGGGAATCTTCACGCGGGCGAGGAGCTTCATCGCCAGCGCTTCGGCGTCGCGCTTCCGCATGCGGCGAACCCAGATCGGCGCGAGCGTGCAGTTTTCGAGCACCGTCAGGTGCGGAAACAGGTTGAAGCTCTGGAACACCATGCCGACTTCGCGGCGGACCTCGTCGATGCGCTTGACGTCCCGGGTCAGCTCGACGCCGTCGACGACGATCGAGCCGCGCTGGTGTTCCTCGAGCCGATTGACGCACCGGATTAGCGTCGACTTGCCCGAGCCCGACGGACCGCAGACCACGATGCGCTCGCCGCGCTTGACCGTCAGGTTGATGTCGCGCAGCGCATGAAAGGCGCCATACCACTTATTGACGTTGATGAATTCGATCGCGGCGTCCTCGGTCCGCGTCGGCGACGAAACGGTCATCGCGTCGCCGCTCCGAGGCGCTCACCACATGTCGAGCGCGACACGGGCCTCGTCGGACATGCGGGTCTGATCCCACGGCGGGTCGAAAACCATGTTCACCTTGACGCCCGCCACCCCCGGGAGCACCCCGATGGCGTTCTCCACCCAGATCGGCATCTCGCCGGCGACCGGGCAGGCCGGCGCGGTCAGCGTCATGTCGATCGTGACAAAGCGGCCATCGTCGATATCGACGTTGTAGATGAGCCCGAGTTCGTAGATGTCGGCCGGAATTTCCGGGTCATAGACGGTCTTCAGCGCCGCCACGATCGATTCGGTCAGCGCCTGCAATTCCTCCGGCGCCATCTGCGACGGCGGCTTCAGCGAGGTCTGCTCGGGAGCGGTGGTGGAAGGCGCATCGGACATGTCCAGCGATTTCCCTTATGCGAAGAGCTTCTGGGCGCGCTCCAGCGCGTCCGCAAGCGCGTCGATTTCTTCAAATGTATTGTAGAGCGCGAACGAGGCGCGGCAAGTCGACGTGACGCCGAACCGCTGCAGGAGCGGCATCGCGCAATGCGTTCCCGCCCTGACCGCAACCCCGGAGCGGTCGATCAGCGTCGCGACGTCGTGCGCATGGGCGCCCTGCATGATGAAGGACAGGATCGGTCCTTTGCCCGGAGCCGTGCCGATGATCCTCAGCGAATTGTTCCTCGACAGCCGCTCGTGCGCATAGCGGCTCAGCGCCTCCTCGTGGGCGCGAATCCTGGCCCGGCCGACGCCCTCCATGTAGTCGAGCGCCGCGCCGAGACCGATCGCCTGGACGATCGGCGGCGTCCCCGCCTCGAAGCGATGGGGCGGATGATTGTAGGTGACCACGTCGCGGGTCACGTCCTCGATCATTTCGCCGCCGCCCATGAACGGCGGCAGCGATTCGAGCAGCTCGCGCTTGCCGTAGAGCACGCCGATGCCGGTCGGCCCATAGAGCTTGTGGCCGGTTACGACATAAAAATCCGCGTCGAGGTCGCGCACGTCGACGTCGAGATGGACGGCGCCCTGCGAACCGTCGACCAGCACCTTGATCCCGCGCGCATGCGCGATTGCGATGATCTCCTTGATCGGCGGCGCCGTGCCGAGGACGTTCGACATCTGGGTAATCGCGACGATTTTCGTCCGCTCGCTCAGCGTCTTCTCGAAGGCGTCGATCGAGAACGAGCCGTCGTCGCCGATCTCGATCCATTTCAGGACCGCGCCCTTACGCTCGCGATGGAAGTGCCAGGGCACGATGTTGGAGTGATGCTCCATCAGGCTCAGCACGATCTCGTCGCCGGCGCCAATATGCTTCAAGCCGAAACTGGCCGCGACGCAATTGATCGCCTCGGTCGCCGAGCGGGTGAACACGATCTCGTCGGTCGAGGCGGCGTTGAGGAAGCGGCGCACCGTCTCGCGGGCCGCCTCGTAGGCCTCGGTCGCCGCATTGGCGAGATAGTGAAGGCCGCGATGGACGTTGGCGTATTCGTGCTCGTAGGCGTAGGTCAGCCGGTCGAGGACGACCTTCGGCTTCTGGGCCGAGGCGGCGTTGTCGAGATAGACCAGCGGCTTGCCGTAGGGCCGCTCGGCGAGGATCGGAAAATCCTCGCGAATCTTCGCGACGTTATAGGGCTCAACGGGGCGCACCATGTCGTTCACGTGTTCGCCTCCGTCGTGTCGCTTTGGATCGTCCCGGTTGTGTGGCGGCCCGCGAGCCAGGCGGCGAGCAGCGCATGCAGGGCGCCCGCAAGCGCGTCGTCGTCGACGCGCGCGATCGCTTCCGCGCCGAAGGCTTCGAGCAGCATCGCTTCCGCTTCCCGTTTCGGAATGCCGCGCGACTGCAGGTAGAAAATCATCTCCGGGTCGATCGAGGCGACCGTCGCCCCGTGACCGCAGATCACGTCGTCGGCGAAAATCTCGAGCTCGGGCTTGGCGTTCATCTGCGCCTGCGGCGACAGGAGCACCGCCTGCGATTTCATGGCGCCGTCGGTCTTCTGCGCCCCGGGCTTGACGACGATCTTGCCCTGGAAGACGCCGACCGCCTCGTCGGCGACGATCGCACGGTAGAATTCGCGGCTTACCCCGCGCGGCGCGGCGTGGACGACTTCGAGGGTGGTGTCGGCCCGGCGCTCGCCATCGATCAGCGCCAGTCCGGCGAGCGTAATCCTGGCGTCCGCTCCGATCAGCTTGGCGAAGATCTGGCGGCGCGTCAGCGCTCCGCCCGACACGAAGCCGAAAGCGTTCAGTTCCGCCTCCGCCTCCAGTTCGATGAGCTGGCTCTCGAGATGAAGCTCCGCCGCATCGCCGACGGCGGTTGCGTGCCTGAGCTTGGCCGCCCCTGCCGAGCTTCATCGTCGTCGCCGCGTGGCGCTGAACGGCCGGGCCGGCGCCGAGGAAGGTTTCGACCACTGTTCCGCGCGCGCCCTCGGCGAGCACGATCTCGGTCCAGGAATAGAGCGAATAGGCGCCTTGCCCGACCGCCAGATGCGCGATCTCGATCGGCCCCGAGAGGTCCGCCCTCGCTGCGATCTCGACCGTCAGGCTGTCCGGCGACATCGCCTCGACCAGCGACGCCATCGCGTCCGCCGGCTCGAAAGCGCGCGCCTCGCGGCTCGCGACCGCGGCGCCCGTCGGCAGAGCCTCGCTGAGCTCGGGAACGAACCTGCCGTTCACCGTTACGAGTCGCGCGGCGCCGGCCTTCTCCTGGGCCGCCAGCAGCGCGCGCGCCTCCTCGATCGCCGCACGATCGGGCGCGGCGCTCAGCGGCGCGGCGTCGCTCATCGCGGCGCGCAGATCGGTGTAATGCCACGACTCGATGCGCCGGGTCGGAAGTCCCGAGGCGGCGAAGCGCTCGAAGGCCGCCGAGCGCATCGGCGACGTCGCCTGCGCCTTCAGCGCCTCGAACTGTTTGACGATCGTGGCTTCTGCCGGCGACCGGGAGGGAGCGGAAGCCGCCATCACGCCGCCTCGACGGCGTAGTCGCGGTAGCCGTTCTTCTCGAGTTCGAGCGCGAGCTCGGGACCGCCAGACGCGACGATGCGGCCCTTGGCCATCACATGCACGATGTCCGGCTTGATATGATCGAGAAGCCGCTGGTAGTGGGTGATGACAAGAAAGCCGCGGCTCTCGCTTCGCAAGGCGTTGACGCCTTCGGAGACGATCCTCAGGGCGTCGATGTCGAGCCCGGAATCGGTTTCGTCGAGCACGCCGTAGCGCGGACTCAAGCAGCGTCATCTGCAGGATCTCGATCCGCTTCTTCTCGCCGCCGGAGAAGCCGACGTTGAGCGGCCGTCGCAGCATCTCCTGATCGACCTTCAGGCGCTGCGACGCCTCGCGCACCCGACGCATGAACTCGGGCGTCGTGAGATCGGCTTCGCCCCGCGCGCGCCGCTGAGCGTTCAGCGATGCCTTGAGGAAGGTCATGGTCGCCACGCCGGGAATCTCGATCGGATACTGGAAGGCGAGGAATATGCCCTTCTGCGCCCGTTCGTCGGCCTGCATCTCCAACAGGTTCTCGCCGTCGAGCAGGATCTCGCCGTCCGTAACATCGTACCCCGGCTTGCCGGCGATGACGTAGGAAAGGGTCGACTTGCCGGAGCCGTTCGGCCCCATGATCGCGGCGACCTCGCCTGGCCTGACCGTGAGGCTGAGCCCCTCGAGAATTTGTTTCCCGTGAACGGAAACGTGGAGGTTCTTGATCTCAAGCATCGGAGAAAGCCTTATCGGGAAGGGGTGAGGGCGGAAAAAATCGAGGCGACCGTCATCCGACGCTTCCCTCGAGGCTGATTGCGATCAGCTTCTGCGCCTCGACCGCAAACTCCATCGGCAGTTGCTGCAGAACGTCGCGGACGAATCCGTTGACGATCAGCGCGGTCGCCTCCTCGGCCGACAATCCTCTCTGCTGACAATAGAAAAGCTGCTCCTCCGAAACCTTCGACGTGGTCGCCTCGTGCTCGATCACCGCCGAGGCGTTCTTCGCCTCGATGTAGGGCACCGTATGCGCGCCGCATTCGGAGCCGATCAGCAGCGAATCGCAATTGGTGTAGTTGCGCGCGCCGGTGGCGAGCCTATGCGCCGAAACCTGGCCGCGATAGGTGTTCTGCGACCTTCCGGCCGACACGCCCTTGGAGATGATCCGGCTCGTCGTGTTGCGGCCGAGGTGGATCATCTTGGTGCCGCTGTCGACCTGCTGGCGGCCGTTCGAGATGGCGATCGAGTAGAACTCGCCGCGCGAGGCCTCGCCGCGCAGGATGCAGGACGGATATTTCCACGTGATCGCCGAGCCGGTCTCGACCTGGGTCCACGAAATCTTCGAGCGCGCGCCGCGGCAGTCGCCGCGCTTGGTGACGAAGTTGTAGATGCCGCCGCGCCCCTCGGAATCGCCCGGATACCAGTTCTGCACGGTCGAGTACTTGATCTCGGCGTCTTCGAGCGTGATGAGTTCGACGACCGCGGCGTGAAGCTGGTTCTCGTCGCGCTTCGGCGCGGTGCAGCCTTCGAGATAGCTGACGTAGGCGCCCTTGTCGGCGATGATCAGCGTTCGCTCGAACTGGCCGGTGTTCTTCTCGTTGATGCGGAAATAGGTCGACAGCTCCATCGGGCAGCGCACGCCCGGCGGCACGTAGACGAACGAGCCGTCGGAGAACACCGCGGAGTTCAGCGTGGCGTAGAAGTTGTCCGTCGCGCGGCACCACCGTTCCGAGATATCGCCGGACGAGGTCGGGGTGATTTTGGACCGCCTCCGAGAACGAGCAGAAGATCACGCCGGCCTTGCCGAGCTCCGCCTTGAAGGTGGTGGCGACCGAAACCGAATCGAACACGGCGTCGACGGCGACCCTCGGCCTCTCGACGCCCGGCCAGGATCTCCTGCTCGACCAGCGGAATGCCGAGCTTCGCATAGGTGCGCAAGAGCTCCGGATCGACCTCGTCGAGCGACTTCGGCCCGGCGGCGGTCTTGGGCGCGGAGAAATAGTGGAGGTCCTGGAAGTCGATCGGCGGATAATCGACGCGGGCCCACTTCGGCTCGGTCATCGTCAGCCAGCGGCGATAGGCGTCGAGCCGCCAGCGCGAGCAGCCACTCCGGCTCTTCCTTCTTCGCCGATATGAACCTGACGATGTCCTCGTTCAGCCCTTTGGGCGCGACGTCGGATTCGATCTCGCTGACGAACCCGTATTTGTACGCGTCGACGTCGATCGAGCGAACCCGATCGACCGTCTCCTGGACAGCCGCCATAATCGACTTCTCCTCGCCTTGGCGGTTTCAAGGACCGCCGGTGGGGATCATGCAAGATTCCTGCCCGGGTGGCGTCCCGACAAGCCAGCCGAAATATGGTCCCACCCACCGCCTTTTGCAAATGAGCCCTCGGCGCTTGCCCGGCTCAACGGCGAATGGCGCCCGATATTATGCCGTTCAGCCCGGTTGTTATTTGGACAAGCGACGCCCGGATCTCCGGATCGCCGCCGATCAGCCGGGCGAACTGCCGGATGCGCGACTGCAGCCGTTCGCCGCTGAGCGGCGCGAGCTCCGCCGGAAGGGTCAGAACAACCTGGCCTTTCTCGCAAATCATCGGCGCGCGCGGCAGAACGCCGGGCATGGCGGCCGAGATGTTGTAGGCGACCCGCATCGCCGCGCCGAGAATGCGGGCCCGGTCGAGCTGGCGCGCGCTGACCAGCGAGCGCGACTGCGGCGTGACGAAATCCTCGTTCGACTGATGGCGATAGGCCGCGGCAAGCGCGAGAAAGGCGCGCGCGGGATGGTCGACGCCGATGAAAGCCGCGTTCGCGACCAGGTCGTAGGCCTGCGCGCCGCGATAATCCGGATGCGCGCGCCAGGAAATGTCGGAAAGAAGACAAGCGGCGTGTCGCAGGCGCCGGTCTTCGTCGTTCTCCTCGAGATGCGACGAATCGAGGAGGCGCGTCGTCCAGTCGAACAGCTCCTCCGCGTGTTCCGGCGCGCGCGACCGCAGGCGGTTGAATTCGCGCGCCGAGACGATCAGCGGGTCCTCCGCCTGAATCTCCGGCGGCAACTGAGAATAAAGCAGGCCCTCGCGAACGCCGAGCACCGAGACCACGATCTCCTTCGGCGTCGCGATCCGGATGATCTCCTCGAGCACCGCCGCGCCGTAGGCGAGCAGCGGACGGCGCGCCGCCGAAACCGCTTCGATCGCCATCAGCGCGTCCACCTCGATCCGCTCCACCAGCCGGGCGAATTCGAGCGCGTCGGCGGTCGGGATGACGTAATTGTGCATCACGTTCATCGGATACTGGCGCTGGCGCATGTGCAGGCGCGCGAGCGCCCGCCACGTGCCCCCGACCGCATAGAACGTGCGGCCGGCGAGCCCCTGCAGCATTTTGACGCCGGCGAGCGTCTCGCGCACGATCCTCGCCGCCTTCTTCGGCGAGCGTTCGGAAAGATCCATCAGCGACAGGCCGCCGAGCGGCAGCGTCAGGCCCGAAGCGACGGCGCCGTCGTTGACGTCGGTCAGTTCCAGCGAGCCGCCGCCGAGGTCGCCGACGACCCCGTCCGCCTGATGGATCGAGCTGACGACGCCGAGCGCCGAAAGCCTCGCTTCCTGCGTCCCGCTGAGCAGCTCGATCTCGGCAGCCGATCGCGCGCTCGGCCAGAGCGAGGAACTGCGGACCGTTCGCCGCGTCGCGCACCGCCGCCGTCGCGAGACAGCGGACGTCGCGGATGCCGCATGGTATCGCACAGCACCCGGAACCGCTGCAGCGCGGCGAGCGCCTTGGCGACCGCGTCCTCCGGCAGGAGGCCGGTGGTGGCGACGCCGCGTCCCAGGCCGCAGAGCGCCTTTTCGTTGAAGGTCGGGGTCGGGGCGCGCGAATGCTGACTCGTAGGCCACGAGGCGCACGGAGTTCGAGCCGATGTCCACGATGGCGACCGGCGTCCCGGGCAATCGGCCCTGCGCTTGACTGTCCGACATGAACGACCGACCCCGGCGGCATGCACCCGCTCTAACGACGCCGGTCGTTTATCAGGCGCGCCCGCGCGGCGCCACCGGGAAGGGATCGTTGAGCGCCTGCCCTCGCCCGGAAAGGCTGGGGTTGGTCTGGAAAAACTTGTGGGCGTTGAACGGCTCCTCGCCTTCGCGCGGGACGATGCGCACGCTCGTGCCGTCCGGCAGGATCCTGAAGCTCTGCTCGTTGTCTCTGAGGTTCGCTTCCATGATCTGGTTCAAGACCTGCTCGTGCACCGTCGGATTGAGCAGCGGAACCAGCGCCTCGACGCGCCGGTCGAGATTGCGCGGCATGAGGTCGGCCGACGAGATGAACACCCGCGCCTTCGGATGCGGCAGGCCGTAGCCGGCGCCGAAGGCGTAGATGCGGGCGTGCTCGAGGAACCGCCCGACGATCGACTTGACCCGGATGTTCTCCGACAGCCCGGGCACGCCGGGCCGAAGGCAGCAGATGCCGCGCGCCACGATGTCGATCTGCGACGCCGGCCTCGCTCGCGAGATAGAGCGCGTCGATGATCTCCGGGTCGACCAGCGCATTGCACTTCAGCCAGATCCGCGCCGGCTTTCCGTGCCGCGGCGTGATCGCCTTCTTCGTCGATCAGCCGCAGCAGCGTCGCCTTCAGCGCGATCGGCGAGATCGCCATCTGCTCAAGCCCGTCCGGCTCGGCGTAGCCGGTGATGAAGTTGAAGATCCGCGCGACGTCGCGCCCGATCGCCGGCTCCGCGGTGAACAGGGAGATGTCGGTGTAGATCTTCGCGGTGACGGGGTGATAATTTCCGGTGCCGAGGTGGCAGTAGCTGACCAGCGCGCCGCCCTCGCGGCGCACCACCATCGAGAGCTTGGCGTGGGTCTTGAGCTCGATGAAGCCGTAGACCACCTGCGCGCCGGCGCGCTCGAGGTCGCGCGCCCAGCGGATGTTGGCCTCCTCGTCGAAGCGCGCCTTGAGCTCGACCAGCGCCGTCACGGACTTGCCCAGTTCCGCCGCCTCGACCAGCGCCCTGACGATCGGGCTGTCGGCCGAGGTGCGATAGAGCGTCTGCTTGATCGCCACGACATTGGGATCGCGCGCCGCCTGGTTGAGGAACTGGACGACGACGTCGAACGATTCGTAGGGGTGGTGGACCACGAGGTCCTTCTGCCGGATGGCGGCGAAGCAGTCGCCGCCGTGCTCCTTCACCCGCTCGGGAAAGCGCGGGTTGTAGGGCGGAAACTTCAGCTCGGGCCGATCGATCGCGACGAGCTGCGACAGCTCGTTCAGCGCCAGCATGCCGTCGATCCGGACGATGCCCGACGGCACGACGTCGACGTCGCCGGTCGACGAAAGCGCTGCAGCGTTTCGGGCATGCTGGCCTCGATCTCGAGCCGGATGACCGAGCCGCGGCGACGGCGCTTGAGCGCGCTCTCGTACAGCCGCACCAGATCCTCGGCCTCCTCCTCGACCTCGATGTCGCTGTCGCGAATGACCCGGAACGCGCCCTCGCCGAGCACCTCGTAGCCGGGAAACAGGAGGCCGATGAAGGCGACGATCAGGCGGTCGAGCGAGACGTAGCGCGCGGTCACGCCGAGCGGACCGTCGGGCAGGCGCACGAAGCGCTCGACGCTGCTGGGAATGCGCACGAGCGCGCTCATCATCCGCCCGTCCTGGGGATTGAGCAGTTCGAGCGCCAGCGTGAAGCCGAGGTTCGGGATGAACGGGAAGGGATGCGCCGGGTCGACGGCGAGCGGCGTCAGGATCGGGAACACCTGCTGCAGGAAGTGCTCCTGCAGCCAGTCGCGCTCCTGGCGGGTGAGGTCGGCGACGTCGAGAATGACGATGCCGGCGCCGGCCAGCTCCTTGCGCAGCGCGCGCCACCGCTCCTGCTGCGAGGCGACCAGGATCGCGACCCGCTCGCCGATGCCGCTCGAGCTGCTCGGCCGCCGTCTCGGCCGTCCTCCGAGACCTCGGCGACGCCGGAGAGCACCTGCCCGACGAGACCGGCGACCCGGACCATGAAGAACTCGTCGAGGTTGTTGGCGGATATCGACAGAAACCGCAGCCGCTCGAGCAGCGGATGGTTCGGCATTGGCCGCCTCCTCGAGCACGCGGCGATTGAATTCCAGCCACGACAGTTCGCGGTTGATGAAACGATCGAGCGACCCCATGAGCGGCGAGGGGCTCGCCTCTTCCCGCGGGGCCTCGACCGGCTCCAGTGCCAACGCAGTCGTCGCCACGCTTCGCGCCAACGGATGTCTCCAGGTCTCAAATCCAAACAGCAAACTTTAAACGAATACGACTGTGAATCAATGCGCCACGCCGCTCCAAGCTTAACGCCGATGGAGGGGTGCGTCGCGCGCGGTTGTGGAGGGGCGGCGTCTCGCCGCCCTGCCGGAAGGACGTCTGGCTTTCCACGGGCTACAGGACGGCGAGAGCCGTCCCTCCGCTAGCCAGCCAAGCGCACCGCGCGTGCGACCAAGCCGAGCGCCTGCGGATAGATGCGGTGCTCCTCGACGAGCACGCGGGCCGCGAGTCGGTCGACGTCGTCGCCCGGCAGCACCGGCACGCGCGCCTGGGCGACGATCGGCCCGGCGTCGAGATCGGCCGTCACGAAATGGACGGTGCAGCCATGCTCGGCGCGGCCCTCCTCAAGCGCCCGCTCGTGGGTGTGGAGGCCCTTGAGGTCGGGCAGCAGCGAAGGGTGGATGTTGAGGATCCGCCCGCTGCCAGCGCTCGACGAACGCAGGGCTCAAGATCCGCATGAAGCCGGCGAGGCAGATCAGCTCCACCCTGGCGGCTTCGAGCGTGAGGTGATCGCCGCCTCCAATCCCGGCTTGCCGGCGAAGTCCTTCGCTTCCAGGCCAAGGGCTGCGACCCCGGCCGATTGCGCGGCTTCGAATACCCTCCGCCAGCGGCCTGTCCGACAGCACGAGCGCGATCTCGGCCGGAAAGTCCGGCGCCTGCGCGCGGCCTCGATCAGCGCGCTCATGTTGGAGCCGCGGCCGGAGATCAGGACGCCGGCTCTGACCCTTGGCGTCATAGCGCAAGCCGCCCGCTGAAGGCCACGCGCGGCCCGTCCGACCTTTCCAGCCGGCCGATCAGCACCGGCTGAAGTCCGGCGCCGTCGAGCGCCCTCCTCGCCTCGTCCTCGCGCTCGGCCGCGACGAACGCCGCCATGCCGAAACCGCAGTTGAAGGTTCTCAGCATCTCGGCCTCCGACACGTTTCCGACTGCGGCGAGCCAGGCGAAGACCGGGGGCGGCGCGAAGGCTTTGAGGTCGAGATCGACCATGAGCCCGTCCGGCAGCACGCGGGGCAGATTGTCGGGATAGCCGCCGCCGGTGATGTGCGCGAGCGCAAGGACGCCTGATGTCTGCTTGAGGACATCGAGCAGCGGCCGCACATAGAGCCGGGTCGGCGTCAGCAGCGCGGCGGCGAGCGATCGCGACGTCTCGAACGGCGCGGGATGGTCCCAGTCGAGCCCGGACACCGCTGACGATGCGGCGGACCAGGGAAAAGCCGTTGGAATGGACGCCGGACGACGGCAGCCCGAACACCGCGTCTCCGGCCTTGAGTCCGCTTCGCGGCAGCAGTGTTCCGCGCTCGGCCGCGCCGACCGCAAAGCCCGCGAGGTCGAAGTCGCCGTCGGCGTAGAGGCCCGGCATCTCCGCGGTCTCGCCCCCGATCAGCGCGCAGCCGGACTCGGCGCAACCCGCGGCGATCCCCCTGACGACCGCTTCGGCGACGCGCTCGTCGAGCTTGCCGGCGGCGAAATAGTCGAGGAACAGCAGCGGCTCCGCGCCCTGGACGACGATGTCGTTGACGCACATCGCGACGAGGTCGATCCCGATCGTGTCGCAGATCCCGCTCTCGATCGCGACTTTCACCTTGGTGCCGACGCCGTCGTTGGCGGCGACCAGGATCGGATCGACGAACCCGGCCGCCTTGAGGTCGAACAGGCCGCCGAAGCCGCCCAGTTCCGCGTCCGCCCCCGGCCTGCGGGTCGAGCGCGCCAGCGGCTTGATCCTGTCCACCAGCCGGTTGCCGGCGTCGATATCGACCCCGGAGTCGGCATAGGAGAGAGGTTTCGGACTTTCGGGCATTGCGGCTCCAGCACCATGGGCTCCGGGCGATGGGCCTAATCGCTCGGCCGAGCCGGCGCAAGCGGCGCGAACCGGGCCCGGCGTTCGTCCCCTCGACCTTGCGCCTCGAGGAGCGGCGCCGAAGGCGACGCGTCTCGAAGGACGCTCCAGCACCCACTGGATCATCCTTCGAGACGCCCGCCCGCGCGGGCTCCACACGATGAGGGCGGCGAGGAACGCCCGGTTTCCCATGGGGCGCCCCGTCATGTTAGCGTCTTTCGGCTGCTAACTCACAACAATGAAGGGGTTGCAGCGGGCGAGCGACCGAGGCCGGAGGACGATCCGAAGGGAGTAGCGTCGCATCATGAGGCGGCGGGATGCGCGGAAATTGACGGGAATTCATGAATTTCTCTCAGATCATCAATAATATTCCCAATCTCATCACGCTCGCCCGAATGGTGATGACTCCCGTCGCCATCATGATGATCGTTTCGGACCGCTATCTCGAGGCTTTCCTGACCTTTCTGCTCGCAGGCGTCTCGGACGGCGTCGATGGCTTCATCGCGCGTCATTATAATTTGCGCACCGAGCTCGGCGCCTATCTCGATCCGCTGGCGGACAAGGCGCTCCTGACCTCGATCTATGTCACGCTGGCGATTTACGGCGTCCTGCCGGTCTGGGTCGCCATTGCGGTCGTCTCGCGCGACGTGATGATCCTTTTCGCCGTGCTCGTGTCTTGGCTGCTCGACAAGCCGGTGGCGATTCGCCCGGTCCTGGTGTCGAAGCTGAACACAGGCCGCCCAGATCGGGCTTGCGGGCCTCGCGCTCGGCGTGCGCGCCTTTCGTCGTCGATCTGCACCTGATCGAGACCGGGCTCGAGTGGACGGTCGCCGTTACGACCGTCGCCTCGGGCGGGGTCTATGTCGCCCAATGGCTCAATCACATGACCCGGTCGGAGCGTCCATGACGCAGAGCATCGGCGCTTTCACCCTTCTCGTCCCCGAGTATGACGAGGGTCTGTCGTTCTTTCGCGACACGCTGGGCTTCGCCGTTATCGAGGATAGGCGGCTCGGGGAGCGGCAAACGATGGGTCGTCGTCGCGCCGGCGGGAGGCGCAGGCGCGCGCATCGTGCTCGCCATCGCCGAGCGATGACCGGCAACGGGCGCGTGTCGGCGATCAGACCGGCGGGCGGGTCGGCTATTTTCTTCAAACGGACGACTTCGACCGGGACTATCACGCGCTGACGGCGCGCGGCGTGCGATTTCTTGAAACGCCGCGCCGCGAGGCTTACGGAACCGTCGCCGTCTTTTCCGACCCTTGGGGGGCCAAGTGGGACCTTATTCAGCCGAGCGGCGCCAGCGCTCCCGAACCGTGAGCCGGAAGCCAATGAGCGGAAAAAAATGAGCGTCGAGCGGCAGATCATCTTCTGGGTCCTCGTGCTGGGGGCGTTCGGCTTCGCCCTGCAACTGCTCGGATCGACGGTCACGCCTTTCGCCGCCGGCATCGCGCTCGGCTACCTGCTCGACCCGCTGGTCGGCAAGATGGAGAAGCTGGGCCTGAACCGCCTCGGCGCGGCGCTGATCATTCTTGTGGCCTTCGCGGCGACGTTCATCGTCGCCCTCGTCGTGATCGCGCCGATCCTCGGCAACCAGTTCATCGCTTTCGCCCAGAAGCTGCCCGGCTATGTGACGAAGCTTCACGCGCTGGCGCTCGGAGAGGGCGCGGCGCTGGTCGACAAATATCTGGGCGGATGGATCAGCACGCTCGGCCTCGGCGATCCGATCTCGTCCGGCCAGATCCAGAAGTCGATCGGCGATTTCGTCGATCAGGGCGCGCAATGGCTCGTCAACGCCCTGCGCGGGCTCGTCTCCGGCGGCGCCGCGGTCTTCAGTTTCTTCTCGCTCCTGATCATCACGCCGGTCGTCGCCTTCTATATCCTGGTCGACTGGCATCGGATGATCGCCGAGATCGACAGTTGGCTGCCGCTCGATCATCGCGATCATCTGCGCAAGATCGCTCGCGAGATCGATCGCGCGCTCGCCGGCTTCATCCGCGGTCAGTCCCTGGTCTGCCTGTTTGACGGCCTCTGGTACGGGATCGGCCTGACGCTGGTCGGGCTCGACTTCGGCTTCCTGATCGGCGTCATCGGGGCCGTTCTGAGCTTCGTGCCTTATGTCGGCGGCCTGCTGGTGCTTGTCCTGTCCATCGCGGTCTCGCTTGTTCAGGGCTGGCCGAACCCAAAGCTGTTTTTCATGGCGCTTGCGGTGGTGGTTTCCGGTCAGTTTCTCGAGATCCTACGTCGTCTCACCGAAACTGGTCGGCGGATCGGTCGGCCTCCACCCGGTGTGGCTGATGTTCGCGCTTCTGGCGTTCGGGCAGCTTTTTGGCTTCGTCGGCCTTGTCGTCGCCGTGCCGACGGCGGCGGCGATCGGCGTCATCGCCCGGCATTTGATCGGGCTCTACCGCGCGAGTCCGTTCTATCTCGGCCGCGCGGCCAAAGAGGGACCATGACCGGGCCGCCGCGCCAGTTGACGCTCGACTGGCCTCATCGGCCGAGCTATGCGGCCGAGGACTTTCTTCCCGCGCCCTCGAACCGCGAGGCGCTCGGTGCGATCCATCGCTGGCCGGACTGGGCCGGCCACATGCTGCTCATGATCGGCCCGGAGGGTTCAGGGAAAAGCCACATCGGCGCATTGTGGGCCGGGAAGGCCGCCGCCACTGTGATCGAGGCGTCAAATCTCGACGACGCGGCGATCGGCGCCTGTTCGAGAAGCCCCGCGATCCTGATCGAGGACGCGGACCGGGTGGGAGAGTCGGAGGAGCGCCTGTTCCATATCCTTAACGCTGCGCTGCAAAGAGAGACCTGGACGCTGATCACCGCCCGCGCCGCCCCCGATGCGTGGAATCTCCGAACCCCCGACCTCCTGTCGCGCCTGCGCCTCGCGCCGCTTGTCCGCTTGAGCGCGCCGGACGAGGAACTGACCGAGGCGGTCCTGTTCAAGCTGTTCAGCGACCGTCAGCTCATGGTCGAGCCGAGGGTGGTCTCCTTCATCGCGCTCCATATCGAGCGCTCCCTCGCCGCCGCCCGCGCCATCGTCGCTGCCCTCGATCGGGAAGCGCTTGCGCAAGGGCGGCGGGTGACAAGGGCGATGGCCGCGCAGGTTTTGCTGGAGGGGGCGGCGGAGGAGGAAGCGGGGTAGAGGACAAAGATTCGGAAGAAGCGAACAATCTCTTCTGGTATTGCGAAATCCGTGCTACCTTAAATTCCGCGAAAGACCAATCTGGACGGCGCCTCCGACCGAGACGTCAGCCGGGTAGCGGAAGGCGATCCAGCTTGTTTTACAATTTAAGCACGATGCTCAGGCTCGCGGTCCGCGGGGCCTGCGGATTTGACCCGCATAGGCCGGGACCTCGAACGCGTCGCACGCCGTGCGGGCATGGCAAGGATAAGTTGGAGAGTAAGCGCCCGGAAAAATCGCCGCAAGCTGCTGAAAAGGCTCAAAACCGGCGCGAGTGGGGCCGCCAACGAATCCCCCCTGGGCCGCCAGCCGCCGGATGGGCGGCTGATTGTAACGCGCGCCCGGAAAAGTGTCCGCAAGCCCTTGAAAACACTCGAAACCGGCGCGAGCGGCCTCTTACAGCAGCAAGGCGCCCCCGCCATACCCCGTCCCTACCGGCGCCATCGCAAAGGGGCCGCCGTTCTCTGCACCCGTGTGTACGGGAAACGGCAAGCGATGCGCCCGGGAAATCCGCCGTAAACGCTTGAAAATACTCAAAACCGGCGCGGCTCCGCGGCGACGGACTCGGCTTCCTGAAGGCGACTGACTATGCCGGCGCTTTCAGCACGTGATACTCGATACGGCGGTTTCGGGATCGACCTTCCGCCGTATCGTTGCTGGCGATCGGATTGGCGACGCCATAGCCCTTGGCGACCAGCATGTCCGGATGGACGCCAGCCTTGATCAGCACGCCGCGGACCGCCTCTGCGCGCTTCTGCGACAGCGCGAGATTGTCGTCGGCGTCGCCGGTATTGTCGGTATAGCCGGCGATCTCGATCACTGAGCCGGCCGGAAGCTGCTTCAGGTCGCCAGCCGCCTGTTCGAGGAAAGAGACGACCGAAGCGGGGACTCTCGCCCCGCCGCTCGGGAAGTTGATGGTCGCGTCGTTCAGCGCCGCGGCCACATCCTTGGCGCCGAAGCCCGGCTTCAACGCCGCAAGCTCCGAGGTCGCCTTGGCGTTGGCGCCGGAGGAGTCATCGGTCGGCTTTTCCGCCAGCGCGCCGACGGTCACGGCTCCGCCGAGTGCGCTTTTCAGCGAGTCGGCGATCTTCTCGCGGTCGGCGTCCGCGATAGAGCCGCCGACGTTGACCGATTGGCCCTCGAAGGCTGCCCGCGCCCCCTGAACCTTGAGGGCGTCAAACGCGGCGCGAATGTTCGTCAGCCACGGGGGATCGGCGCGATTCGCGTCGACGCTGATGTCGCCTTTGGTCTTGTCCCGGCCGAACACGGCATTAAGCGCGTCGACGACGGAGGCGCGCGCCTGCTCGTCATGGAGTGCGCCCGAATATTGAACCACGCCGTTCTCGTTATCGAGGGTCAGCGTCGAGGGCAGCGTCGGCGCCGGAGCGGGCGCCGCAGCGGGAGTGGTCGAAGCCGGAGTTGGCGTCGCAGTCGCCGCCGGGGCGGCCGGCGAAACCGGAGAGGGCGCCGCCGCCGGAGCCGGAGCCGAAGCCGGCGCGGTCGTCGCGACCTGAGGCGGTGTCGCGGCCGAACCTTGCGTCGAAGCGGCCGGACCTGGCGGAGCCGCGGGCGGCGCTGGGGGAGCGGGCGAAGCCGTGGCGACTGGCGCCGGCGAGGCCGCGGGCGCGTGAGCGACGGGCGCCTCGGACGGTTTGCGATTCAACATCGGCCAGAAATACCAGCCCAGTCCCAGGAGAACGAGCACACCCAGCAGCGGCCACAGCAGGCCCGGCAGACGGGATGGCCTTGGCGCCTTCGAATCTGGCGTTTCGTAGACATCGACGCGCTTCGGCGCGACCCCGTCGATCGAGCCTTCGCGGGACAGAAAATTCGTCGCTTCGGCGGGTATGCCGGTCGGGACGACGCCGTTCGGGGTCAGGAGGCCGACCAGTCTCGGAATCGCATAGCCAAGCGCTGTTGAGACGGTGGCCGGCGCAAGGCCGAGGCGGTTCGCGATTCCCGCAGGCACATTCGGGCCGAGCGCGCGCTCGGTTTCCTGCGCCGTCAGCGGGGCCGCATCCGCGTGTCCCAGCCACGAAGAGACTTGCGACGCGAGACCCGTCGATTTGAGGTTTTCCAGAAAAGCGCCGACGCCACCCTGTGAACCTACGATCACGGCAAGGGCCTCGCGCACCAGCGGACCCGCGCTTGCGCCGAGACCGAAACGTCGCGCCATGTCGTCGATAAGGACGTCGAACATAGCCATGTCTTTACCTCACCCAAGGTTGCGCAAGCCGGAAAATCTGCGTCCTTGTAAGGTAAACATCGGCGGCGTGACAAATTGGTGGCGCAGCCGGACCTGGAGGCTTCCGCGCAAGGCCTCTTTGGGTCGCTCGTTGAGCGAGGCTAAGGAACTGCGCCCTGCTCCGGCGTGTCGAGCGCGTCGATGTTTTGCGCCCGCGACCAGATGTCCTCGAAGGTCCGCTCGAAGGCGTCGATCGCGGTTGGGTCGGAGATCAGCACGAGGTCGTTGTCCTGCTCGGCGAGGCCGGGGCGCGAAAAATTGCCGGAGCCGGTGCGCAGCAGTTTTCCATCGACGGCGTAGGCCTTGAGGTGCATCAGTACGCCCGCGCCCTTGACCTTGGCTGCGACATTGGGATGGGCGAGAAGCACCTCGATCGGCGCGTCGACCCTGAGCCCGTGCTGCGAAAACTGAGACTTGTCGAAATAGAGCCGCACGCAGACATCTCGTTCCGCGGCGGCGGTCAGGGCCTCGATGATGCGCGAATCGGAAAGCACGTAAGCGGCCATGTCAATTGACAATTCCGCGCCGCGGATGACCCGGGCGTCCACTAGCTCGAGGTTCTCTTCCGGCGCATAATGGATCTCCGCGCGAGCGACCGGGCGGCCTTCCGCAAAGGCCGGGACCGTGGGCGCAAGTGCGGCGCCTACGAGGAGAATGCGCATCGTTCGCCGAATTCGACCCCATCGCGCTACAACCTAAAATCCTTTCAGGTTGTAGTCCAGCGCCAAAGCCGGCCCCTCAAGGGGCCAAGTCTGCTGGCGGGCGACTTCGGAGGCGCGCGTGAACGTCTCCGGCGAAATCGTCTGGAAAGCCTCGGTCTGCCCGCATGACTGCCCGTCGGTCTGCGCCCTTGACGTCGAGGTCGTCGGCGGCGCGCGGATCGGGCGCATTCGCGGCGCGCCCGAGCAGAGCTACACGTCTGGGGTTGTCTGCGCCAAGGTCGCGCGCTACGCCGAGCGCATCCACCACCCCGACCGCCTGACACAGCCGCTGATGCGGGTCGGGCCAAAAGGCTCCGGCCAATTCGCGCCGATCGGTTGGGACGAGGCGCTCGACCGGGTCGCGGCAGGCTTTCTTGCAGCGGAACAGGCTTTTGGGACCGAGAGCATTTGGCCTTATTACTACGCCGGCACGATGGGCCTCGTGATGCGCGACGGGATCGAGCGCCTGACCCACGCCAAGCGCTATTCCCGCTTTTACGGCACGATCTGCGTCGGAATCGCCTGGCCGGGCTACGTCGCCGGAACGGGGAAGCTGATCGGCGCCGACCCGCGCGAGATGGCGAAGTCGGACTGCGTGGTGATCTGGGGAACCAACGCCGTCGCCACCCAGGTCAACGTGATGACCCACGCCATCCGAGCCCGGAAGAAGAACGGCGCCAAGATCGTCGCCATCGACGTCTACGAAACAGAGACGATGCGGCAGGCCGATCTCGCCTTGCGCCTTCGGCCCGGATCGGACGGCGCGCTCGCGTGCGCCGTCATGCACGTCCTCTTTCGCGACGGCCTCGCCGACCGCGCCTATCTCGAGCGCTACACCGACGCGCCAGCCGCGCTCGAGGCGCATCTCGCGACGCGCGAGCCCATCCTGGGCGGCGGCGATCACCGGGCTCGAAGTCGCCGAGATCGAAGCCTTCGCAGGCCTGGTGGGCAAGACCAAGCGGACCTTTTTCCGCCTTGGCTATGGCTTCTCCCGGCAGCGCAACGGCGCGGTCAACCTCCATGCCGCGCTCTCGATCCCTGCCGTAACCGGGGCCTGGGCGCACGAGGGCGGCGGCGCGTTCCACAGCAACAGCGGGGTCTTCAAGTTGCGGAAGACCATGATCGAGGGCCTGGACGTCCGCGATTCGCGGGTGCGACGCCTCGACCAGTCCCTGGTCGGGGCCGTCCTCACCGGCGAGCCGGAGGCGTTGAAGAACGGGCCGCCGGTCAAGGCCATGCTGATCCAGAACACCAATCCGCTGGCGGTCGCCCCGCATCAGGAGAAAGTGCGCCGCGGCTTCGCCCGCGAGGACCTGTTCGTCTGCGTGCACGAGCAGTTCATGACCGACACGGCGCGATACGCCGACATCGTGCTGCCGGCGACCATGTTCCTCGAGCACGACGACCTCTACACCGCGGGCGGTCACCAGCACCTCCAGTTTGCGCCGAAGGTGATCGACCCGCCGCCGGGCTGCCGCTCGAATCACGAGGTGCTCACGGCGCTCGCCGACCGCGTTGGCGCGGAACATCACGCCTTCGCCATGAGCCCGCGCGAGATCATCGACTGGACGCTTAAGGAATCCGGCTACGGCGACCTTGCAGCGCTGGAGAAAACGCGCTGGCTCGATCTCCAGCCGCCGTTTGAGGAGGCCCATTTTGTAAAGGGCTTCGGCTTTCCGGACGGAAAGTTCCGGTTCAAGCCGGACTGGACCCGCACGCCGCTCGCGAATGACGGCCTGCGTGGCGCCTGGCGGCACATGCCGGCCCTGCCTGACCACTGGCCGGTCAACGAAACCGTCGACGAGCGGCGCCCGTTCAAGCTCGCCACCTCGCCCGCGCACAATTTCCTCAATTCCTCTTTCACCCAGTCCCCCACCTCGCTCGCGAAGGAGCGGCGGCCCGAACTCCTGATCAACCCGGGGGACGCAGGCAGGCTCGGCGTCGGGGACGGCGACATTGTCGAGATCGGCAACGACCGGGGGCGCACCCGCCTGCATGCTCGGCTGTTCGCCGGCGCCCAGCGGGGAGTGCTCGTCAGCGAAGGCGTATGGCCGCCGTCCGCCTTCCTCGACGGCTGGGGGATCAACGTGCTGGTCGGCGACGACAGCGTGGCGCCGTTTGGGGGCGTCGCCTTTCATGACGTGACCGTCTGGGCGCGCCGCGCCTGAGCGGGCCTCCACGCGCCCTTTATTTGCCTGGAGCGGCAGGATATAGGGAGCCTCCAACCCGCGACGTCGTCGTCATTCCCCATCCGAGCAAGCCCCATGAAGAAGCCGACCGGCACGCGAATCGACGAGTCTGCGGACAGCCTTGTCGATGTCGCGGCGATCGACCAACTCGCCAAGATCGTATCGAAATACGACCTCAGCGAAGTCGAGATCGACCTTGGCGAGTTCCGGGTCCGGCTGGCGCGGGAGCGGGCGGCGCCGGTGGTTGCGGCTCAGCCGATCCCCGCGTCGCACGGCGTCCCCGCCGCGGCGCCCGAGGGCCCTGCGGAGCGCGCAGCCGATCCCGTCGACGATCTGGCCGACGCGGTGAAATCGCCCATGGTTGGAACGGCCTATCTTCGCCCCAGTCCCGAGGCGAAGCCCTTCGTCGAACTGGGCGCGACGGTGAAGGCGGGCGACAAGCTGCTGCTGGTCGAGGCGATGAAGACGTTCAACGACATCGTCGCGCATCGCGGCGGCAAGATCGTCAGCATCCTCGTGTCCGATGGCTCCCCGGTCGAATACGGCCAGCCGCTGATGCTCATCGAGTGATCGGACCCCTCTCTTGATGTTCGACAAGATTCTGATCGCCAACCGCGGGGAAATCGCCCTCAGGGTCATGCGCGCGGCCAAGGAGCTCGGCATCGCCACGGTCGCCGTCTATTCGACCGCCGACAAGGAGGCGATGCACGTCAAGCTCGCCGACGAAAGCGTCTGCATCGGACCGCCGGCCGCAAAGGACAGCTACCTCAACATTCCCGCCATCGTCGCCGCTTGCGAGATCACCGGCGCCGACGCCGTCCACCCCGGCTACGGGTTTCTCTCGGAGAATGCGCGGTTCGCGGACATCCTGGAAGAGCATGGGATCGCCTTCATCGGACCGAAGGCCGAGCATATCCGCCTGATGGGCGACAAGATCGAGGCCAAGCGCACCGCGGCGCGGCTCGGCATCCCCTGCGTTCCCGGCTCCGAGGGCGCGATCGAGGACGAGGCGGACGCGCTCCGGACCGCGGAGGCGATCGGTTACCCGGTGATCGTGAAAGCGGCGGCGGGCGGGGGCGGTCGCGGCATGAAGGTCGCCCACAATCCGGCGGAGCTGGCCAACGCCATCGGCAATGCGCGCATCGAAGCCAAGACCGCCTTCGGCGAGGACGCGGTCTATCTGGAGAAGTATCTGATCAAGCCGCGCCACATCGAGATCCAGGTGCTGGGCGACGGCCAGGGCCACGCGGTCCACCTTGGCGAGCGCGACTGCTCGCTGCAGCGCCGTCATCAGAAGGTGTGGGAGGAGGGCCCATCCCCCGCGCTCAACGCCGAGCAGCGCGAGGAGATCGGCGGGGTCGTCGCCCGCGCCGTGGCGGAGCTCGGCTATGTGGGCGCGGGAACCGTCGAGTTCCTGTACGAGGACGGCCGCTTCTATTTCATCGAGATGAACACCCGCATCCAGGTCGAGCATCCGGTCACCGAAATGATCACCGGGATCGATATCGTCAACGAGCAGATCAAGATCGCCGCCGGCTCGCCGCTGTCGTTCGCGCAGGAGGACGTCCGGATCCTGGGCGCGGCGATCGAATGCCGGGTCAACGCGGAGCACGCGCGCACCTTCATCCCCTCGCCCGGCCGGATCAGCTATTTCCACCCTCCCGGCGGCCTTGGCGTCCGCGTCGACTCCTCGGCCTACCAGGGCTACGTCATCCCGCCCTATTACGACTCGCTGGTCGGCAAGCTGATCGTCCACGGCCGCACCCGCACCGAGGCCTTGATGCGGCTGAGGCGGGCGCTCGACGAGTTCATCGTCGACGGCATCAACACGACGCTGCCGCTGTTCCGTGCGCTGGTCCGCAACGCCGACGTGCAGAACGGCCAGTACGACATTCACTGGCTCGAAGGGTTCCTGAAGACGGAGCCGCCGATGGAAGAGGACGAGTAGCCCAGGCGACCCTTTTCGCGCGGCGTTCGGACTCGCTTCCGCGCCGCTCGGAGTTCGTTCGCGGTTCGTTCGGCCCCCGTTCAGCAGCCGAAAACCGGCGCTTATTCGACCGTGTTTTTCGCATTTTCAGAGACTTGCGGCGAAGTTCCGGGGAAAAAAATTTCGGGCGCCGAAAAGGCCCGCAAGACGGACCGAACGAGCCCAGTGACTGTCGTCGCGTTCATGGAAAAGCCCCTTCTGCCCGCTGTCTTGCGGAAAATCAGAATAATAGCGTCGTGCCCGGCGATTGGAAAGAAAATGTTTCGCCGCGCTCTCGCCCAACTCACGGCCTGCCCGGTCGCGGCGGCCGGAGGGAGAACGAACGTTCTGGTGCGGCAGGATTGCGCAAGGAGCGGTCCTTCGCTGTTGCGTCGGCGAATAGGCCAAATCGAATCCTGAGCGGTCATTGCCGCTGCTGCAAAAGTCAAGATATATGAAACGAGCGAAAACGCCCCATAGCCCGCAGGCTTTGGGAACTGGCAACGGTCGGAAGCAGCATTGATCTAGGCTCGCGGCATATCTAGTCTTGAGACTTGTGCTGTAGGGCGCAACGAGCCTCCGGGCCGGACGGGCAACGCCCGCCTACGTGTCTCAACTGAAACGCGCCCTATGCCCAATCTTGAGAACCTAAAGAAGCAAGCAAAGCTGTATCTGCGTTGGCACCGTGACCACCATTATCCGGTCGCGGCGCGAATTCGGGAGGTGCTGCCGCGTTTCCAAAATCTGAGTGACCACGAGGTTCTGGCGCGCAGCTTTAAGCTGTCGGACGCACAGGAATTGGTGGCTAGGAAAACCGGGTTCGAAAGTTGGGAGGCGCTCCGCGCAGGAGTCCAGACTATGACCGACGTTCAAGCTGAAAAGGTGTCCAAGCCTTTATTGCTCGCCGCAGAGCCGCAGCTTTTTGTCACTGACATTGCTTCCTCAACCGAGTTTTATACCGAGAAATTGGGCTTTTCTGTCACCTTCATCTATGGGAAACCCCCGTTTTACGGACAGGTGTTCCGGGACGGGGCTAGGCTGAATCTTCGTTGCGTTCCGAGGCCGGTGATCGATCTGCAACTTCGCGACAGCGAACATCTGCTCTCCGCTTCGATCACCCTCTGTGATGCGAAGCCGCTTTTTCTTGAGTTTCAAGCGGCGGGTGTCGAATTCCACCAAGCTATCAAGACGGAGCCTTGGGGCGCACGAACATTCATCGTGCGGGATCCGGACGGCAACCTGATTCTCTTCTCAGGCCGAGGGGAGTAGAGCAGCGTCCGCCCGGTCAATTCCTACCAGCCGGGCGGACAGTGCTATTGCCTCGTCCACTCCGCCTGCGTGTGCAAAACCCGGAGCCGGGCCCGCTCAATGTTTCGATGGCTCGTCGATGCAAAGGCGGCTTGACTGCACAGCGTGTCGGCTCCTAACCGGGCCGCGTCTCGTTTGTAGTGCCATATTGGCCTTCGCCCCTTCGTGGATCGCAAGCGTCCGGGGCGTAAGATCGCGCCTCGCAATAGCCGCCTTCCTATCCTCAGTCTTCGACCGCGAAGCTGTCGAAGGAGCAACGACGATATGCCGATAACAACAAACTTAAGTCGGCTTTGGTTTGCTCAAGGACATCCGACTCAGGTTAGCCGCATCGGCGCCGTGCTCTGGAGGTTTTTCCTCTTGGCTCCCGCTTTCCTTGCCGCATCCACGGTTTGTGCGCAGGCGCAACGGCTCTCTCCGTCCGAGGCCCGCGCCATCGCCAAGGAAGCCACGATCTATGGCTTCCCGCTCGTCGACAGCTATCGCATTCAGTACTCCTACTTTGTCGACCGCAGTGGCTCGGAGTTCAAGGCGCCGTGGAACACGCTTAGCAACACCGCGCGCGTCTTCACCCCGGACGACAAGGCGATCCAGACGCCGAACTCCGACACGCCGTACTCGTTCTTGGGGGCTGATCTCAGGGCGGAGCCGCTCGTCCTTACCGTGCCGGCGATCGAAAAGGGGCGTTATTACTCTCTACAGTTTATCGACATGTACACGTTCGACTTCGCGTACGTCGGAAGCCGAACGACTGGCAATGACGCGGGGCGCTTCCTCTTGGCCGGTCCGGACTGGAAGGGCGAGACGCCGCCCGGCGTCAAGGGCGTCATCCGCTCGGAAACCGAGTTCGCCTTCGTCCTCTATCGGACACAGCTTTTCGATCCCGCTGACATCAACAACGTCAAGGCAATTCAGGCGGGGTACAAAGTCGAGCCTTTGTCGCAGTTCCTCGGCGAGCCATCGGCCCCCGCGCCGCCCGCCGTGGACTTCATCAAGCCCCTCGATGTCGACGCCGAGAAGACTTCACCCGAGTTTTTCAACGTCCTGGACTTCGTCCTTCAGTTCTGCCCGGCTAACCCGTCGGAGCGCGAACTCATGGCGCGCTTCGCCAAGCTCGGGTTGGGCGCGCATGCGGGCTTCGATGCCAAGGCGTTGTCGCCGGAGATTCGCGAGGCCGTTGCCGATGGCATGGCCGACGCCTGGGCGACGTTCAAGAGTTACAAGGAGACTGAACTCGACACCGGCAAGAGGACCAGCGCCGACGCCTTCGGAACGCGCGCGTTCCTCAACGGCGACTATATGGCCCGGCTGTCCGCCGCAGTGCTAGGCATCTATGGCAACTCGAAGGACGAGGCGATCTACCCGGTCTACTTCGTCGACGACCACAAGAGGCCGCTCAGCGGCGCCGACCGGTATACCCTCCGCTTCGGCCCCGGCCAGCTTCCACCTGTTAACGCCTTCTGGTCGCTCACGCTCTACGAACTGCCGTCAAGCCTTCTCTCCGCCAATCCGCTAAACCGCTACTTGATCAATTCGCCAATGCTCCCAAACCTCAAGCGCGACGCTGACGGCGGCGTGACGCTGACCGTGCAGCAGAACTCGCCCGGCGGCGAAGAGGAGGCGAACTGGCTACCGGCGCCGAGCGGGCCCTTCATTTTGGTGATGCGTCTTTATTGGCCGAAGCCAGAGGCGCTTGATGGTCGGTGGAAGGCGCCGCCGCTGGTTGTCGTGAGCGCGTCCGGTACATCCGAGCCATCCGCGGAAGTCGCCGTCAATCCAGACAACTTCGTCCGCGCCGAGAGCGACCTCTATTTCCACAACATCGTCCGGGACGGCGGCTTCGGCAAGTTCCTTCATCGCCGCGAGCCGGCGGCGATCGACAATCAGACGGTCATCCGTCTCAATCGCGACACGCTCTATTCCGCGGCGGTCTTCGATCTCGACGCTGGGCCGGTCACGATCACCCTTCCTGGGGCAGGCAAGCGTTTCATGTCGATGCAAATCATCGACGAGGACCAGTACACGCCGAAGGTCGTCTACGACGCCGGAAGCACAACCGTCACGAAGGGGGATATCGGGACTCGCTATGTCATCGCGGCCGTCCGGACGCTGATCGACCCGAACAATCCGAAGGACGTCGAAGCCGTCCATGCCCTCCAGGATGCCATAAAGGTCGACCAGCCAGGGGGGCCTGGAACGTTCGAAACGCCGAATTGGGATCAGGGGAGCCAGGCCAAGGTGCGCGAGCACTTGCTGGCCCTTGCCTCGATGCTTCCCGATACCAAGGGGATGTTCGGGCCGAGGGGCGAGGTCGACCCGGTTAGGCACCTGATCGGATCGGCGTCTGCCTGGGGAGGCAACCCCGAAAAGGACGCCCTCTATCTCAACTTCACTCCGACAAAGAACGACGGCCGAACCATCTACCGGCTCGACGTCAAGGACGTACCGGTAGAAGGCTTCTGGTCCGTAAGCGTCTACAATGCGAAGGGGTACTTCGAACCTAATCCCTTGAACGCCTATACGCTCAACAACATCACGGCGAAGCCGAGCCCCGACGGTTCAATCGCTATCCAGTTCGGCGGCTGCGACCAAAAGATCGCAAATTGCCTCCCGACACCCTTCGGATGGAATTATCTGGTGCGGCTATACCGTCCGCGCCCGGAAATTCTGACTGGATCTTGGATGTTCCCAAAGCCTCGACCGGTGAACTGAATCGATTTCGGCAAAATCTTAGGCGACTGACCGCGTCGATTGCCGTCGCCCTTAACGCCGGCATCGAATGATCCCAACCGGCTTCGCGAGGTCCTTACCGGCGCCAAGCCGTCGCCTGCAAAGCGGGGGAAGCGTCTCTGGAAGCAATGCCTGCCTAGCTCCCCATTCGTCGCGCTCTCGATTTCGATCCGCGACGGACGCTCTACGTCAACTCTTGCCGTGTAGCCAAGGCAAACGTCAAGCCAGAGGGCCCCTAAGCCGCCGCGCGCACACTCCGCCGCCCCTCACCCCGCGCTGACGCGCGCGAGCCCCGCCCTCGCCTCGGCGTTGTTGGGGTTGAGCGAGGAGGCGCTGCGGTAGGCTTCGGCCGCCTTGGCGCGGTTGCCGAGCTTCTCGTAGGCCTGGCCGAGGCTCGCCCAGGCGTCGGAATTGTGGTCGTCGACGTTGAGCGCGGCGTTGAAGTCGTCGACCGCCTTCTGCCACTGGCCGGTCGCCATGAAGCTTTGGCCGCGCGCCTGATAGGGCGCGCCGGCGAACGGGTCGCGGTCGATGGCGTTGTTGAAGTCGGTGATCGCGAGAGCGTTGTTGCCCTGGCGCTGATAGATGAGGCCGCGCGCGTGATAGGCCTGCGCGCCTTCGGGATTGAGCCGGATCGCAGAATTGAGATCCGACATCGCGGCGTCGTAGTTGTCATGCGCCCGCTCGAGGTTGCCGCGCCCGAGGTAGGCCGCCGCGTCGTTCGGGTTGGCGGCGATCGCCTGGTTGAAGTCCGCCATCGCCAGATCGTCCTGCTTCTGCTGGCGATAGGCGAGCGCCCGATTCGTGTAGGCGCCGGAAAAGTGCGGATCGAGCGCGATCGCGTGGGAGAAGTCGTCGACCGCGTTCGAGTAGCGGCCGAGCTTGGCGTAGACGACGCCGCGGGTGTTATAGGCGGCCGGATCGCTCGGATTGCGCTGGATGACCTCGGTCAGCGAATCGATGTTGCCCGCGTTCGTCTCTTGCGCCTTCGGCCCCGCTTCGACTTCCGCGACCTTGGTGGACCCGCTCATGGTCTCGCTGCAGGCGCCGAGCGCCAGCGCAAGAGCGAGCGCCAACCCAGCCTGGGTCCAGCGGTTTTCCCGGGGCAAACTTGCCGTTCATCATCATCGACTCCGCCGCGTCCCGAACGCCGACGCGAATTCTTCATCCCCTCAAACAAAGAGCGGAAAAGCAAAAACCCCGCCGGCTCCGGCGGGGTCGAACCGTAGGCCGCGCCTCCGCGCGTCGAGAAGCGACGACGCCGGGATCAACCGGTCGACGACGACCGCGGAGCGCCCGGCACCGGCTTGGGCTTCATCGGAAGCAGCCCCTCGCGCTGGAGCTTCTTGCGGGCGAGCTTGCGCGCGCGGCGGACCGCCTCGGCCTTTTCCCGCGCCCGCTTCTCGGAAGGCTTCTCATAGTGGCCGCGGAGCTTCATCTCGCGGAAGATCCCCTCACGCTGCATCTTCTTCTTGAGCGCTTTGAGGGCCTGATCAACGTTGTTGTCGCGGACGAGTACTTGCACGGGCTATCCTGTGTTTTGAGGCCGGGCCTCACAAAGACCTGTGATTTGACGAAAAGCGCAGACGCGCGCCGCCCCGAAAGGCGACCCGTCCAGTTGCGAGGCCATTATCAGAGCCGGGTCGTCTTGTCCAGCGGCCGTGCCGGTTCCGCAGGGGTCCGCCGTTCAAGTACGAGCGCATTTGGATTGCGAGCGTCAGGGGCTCGGCGCAGCAACGCCGCTTGCCGTCGCACGGGCGCCCGCGTTCGTCCCGGCTCTTCGAAGGAAGGAGGGGGCGGCGCCGCGCTCTGGAGAAGCGCGGCGCCGCCGTCGTCCGGCTCTTGGCGGGCTCGGCCCCCTTTGCCCAGCCCGTCCGCGCCGGACGCGTTCGTCAGGCCGCCCGGAGATCGCGGCCGGCGCGATCGCGCGACGATATATCCAATCGAATATAGCGACTTCCCCCACGCCCCTGTCAATAGGAACAGATCGCCGGCGGTTCCGTTGGAATTGGAAGCGAAAAGGGCGTCGATCATGCTGCAGGAACTCGCCTGCGTCGATAATCGGGAAGAGTTCGGGCTTTGGCGCGAGCGCATCGGCCGCGGTTCGCTGCGGGATCTTGTTCACGCGGCCGTCCTCGCCGCCAACGCGCACAACGCGCAGCCGTGGCGATTCGCGCTGTCCGAAGGCATGATCGAGGTTCACGCCGATCCGGCCCGGCATCTTGGCAGCTTCGACCCGTTCCGGCGGGAAATGCATCAGTCGCTCGGCTGCGCCATCGAAAATTTGGCCCAGGCGGCGCGCGCGCAAGGGTTCGAGGCGCGGGTGGAAGCGTATCCCGCCCCCTTGCCGCCGCCCCGCGACGACACGCTGGCGGCGCGCGTGCGCCTACATCCTGGGGGCCAAGAGAACAGCGAACTGTTCGACGCGATCCCCCGGCGCCGCACCAACCGCGGCGCGTACGACACGACGCTGAGCGTGCCCGAGCCGGTCACCGAGGAGATGGCGGCGCTGGTCGAGGATTTGCGGTTGCGGCTGATCCTGCTCGAGCCCAGGCGGCAGGCCGAACTCGGGGAGCTCATCGTGCAGTCGACCCGATGGATCGTCGAGGATGGGGAAATGTCGGCGGACAACGCCAGATGGTTTCGCTTTCTCTACTGCGACGTGAGCAGCCGCGACGGGCTGACGCTCGGCGCCAACATGCCCTCGCGATTGCTCGCGGCGGCGGCTCGCCTGTTTCCGCCGAGCGACAGGATGGCGAACAAGAGCTGGATCGGGAACACGCAGACCCAGGTGACGACGGCGGGGGTCCTGGGCGCGATCGTGGCGGAAGACCCCCACGAACGCGCGCAGGCGATCGAGGTCGGGCGTCTGTGGCAGCGGCTGCATCTCCTCCTGACCGCGCGGGGCCTCGCGGCGCAACCGATGAACCAGCCGCTCGAGCGCGCGGATCGCGAGCGCCAGCTGCGTCTGGAGCCTCGCGCCGACGAGGCGCTCGGCGAGATCCTCGGCGAGGAGACGCTGCAGCCGGCCTTTCTGTTTCGCGCCGGATATCCGACGCGCGAGGCCTGCCTCACGCCGCGCCGCCGGCTGGAGGACGTGATCGCCGGCGCAAGGGCCGCGCCGAAGGCGGGCGGACCCTGGCGCTGGCTGAACCCGGCGGAGACGTAGCGTTTCCGGCGCCGTCCAGAGGTAAGGCGATAGCCGGCAGGCGCAGCCCCATCGGCGGCGGCCAACAAAAAAACCGCCGAGCGGCGGCCTTTTCGACGGCAAAAGCGTTGTTGCCTTGCGTGTCGTTGGTCGTGTTGAAATCCAAGACCCCCGCAACGCCAGGTTCAGGGAACCCGGCGGTCGTGTTCAGATCGAAGGACTCAACGTTTTTCAGCCATTTTTTCGTCCGGATGAGGGCCTCCCCGAGACCCTACCTCAGCGCCCGGTTGATCGCCGCCAGCGCCTTCGGCCCCGGGCAGAGCTGGGCTTCCGTCAGTTCGTTCAGCGGGCGGACGGTGGTGCCGAGCGTGTCGTGCAACTCGTCGACGTCCTTGTCGAGATAGAGGAGGCCGGTCGGGATCTCGCCCGTCTCCTGGCAGCGCTGGAGCAGGGTCAGCGCCACGGCGCGGTCGGAGAAATCGTGCTCGGCGTCGAGCTTGCGCAGGTGGATGGTCGAGCCGTCGTGCAGGGTCACCGCCTGGGCCGCGCCCTCGGCGTAGTCGATCTCGATCGGCTCGCGCCCGGTGATGAAGTCGAGCGCGCTGACGGCGATGTTGTGCTCGCGCACGTAGTCGTAGCTCTTGGTCGAGCCCTCGTGGTTGTTGAAGGTGACGCAGGGCGAGATCACGTCGATGAACGCCGCGCCGCGATGCTCGAACGCGGCCTTGATCAGCGGCACGAGCTGGCCCTTGTCGCCTGAGAAACTGAGCGCGCGACGAAGGTCGCGCCGAGCTGGATCGCCAGCGCGGCGAGATCGATCGGCTCGTCGGCGGCGTGCGCGCCCTTCTTGCTCTTCGAGCCGCGGTCGGCGGTCGCCGAGAATTGGCCCTTGGTCAGGCCGTAGACCCCGTTGTTCTCGACGATGTAGACCATGCGCACGCCGCGCCGCATGACGTGGCAGAACTGCCCGAGGCCTATGGAGGCGGTGTCGCCGTCGCCGGAGACGCCGAGATAGACGAGGTCGCGGTTGGCGAGATAGGCGCCGGTCAGCACCGAGGGCATGCGGCCGTGAACCGAGTTGAAGCCGTGGCTCTGGCCGAGCATGTAGGTCGGCGTCTTCGACGAGCAGCCGATGCCGCTGAGCTTGGCGACCCGATGCGGCGGCACGGCGAGTTCGAAGCAGGCGTGCATGATCGCCGACGTGATCGAATCGTGGCCGCATCCCGCGCAGAGCGTCGACATCGACCCTTCGTAGTCGCGCCGCGTGAAGCCGAGCGCGTTGGTCGGGATCGAGGGATGCCGGAACTTCGGCTTGCCTTGAAAGGTCATGACACGGCCTCGACGAGGGATAAGGGCGGGCTTGCGGGCCTGAGCCGCGCGGCGATCGCGTCGGCGATCACGGTCGCGGTGATCGGCGCGCCGCCGTAGTGGAGGATCGATAGGAGCTTCGCCGGATCGAGCGAGAGATCGCTCGCCATCAGCGTGCGCATCTGGGCGTCGCGGTTCTGTTCGACGACGAACACGCGCTCGTGCGCCGCGACGAACGCGGCTGCCTCCTCACCCAGCGGAAACGCGCGAATGCGCAGCGCGTCGACGGGAATCTCCCGCTCGGCGAGGCGCACGATCGCTTCATCCATGGCGGCGGCGGTCGAGCCGAAATAGACGACGCCGATCGGGGTCGGCTCAGCCGCCGGCTTCATGACCGGCCGGGGAAGCAGCTTGCGCGCCGTTTCGAACTTGAGCGCCAATCGCTCCATGTTGTCGACGTAGGGCGCGGGGTCTTCGGTGTAGCGGGCGTAGCGGTCGCGGCTGGTGCCGCGGGTGAAATAGGCGCCGAGCGTCGGATGCGCGCCGGGCAGGGTGCGGTAGGGCACGCCGTCGCCGTCGACGTCCTTGTAGCGGCCGAACTCAGCCAGCTCGGCCGCTTCTTCGAGCTTTCTCGGGCTCAGCACCTTGCCGCGGTCGTAAGTCCGCTGCTCGTCCCACTGAAACGGCGCGGTGAGGTGCGAATTCATGCCGATGTCGAGGTCGAGCATGACGAACACCGGCGTCTGCAGTCGTTCGGCGAGGTCGAACGCCATCGCGGAGAATTCGAACGTCTCTCCGGGGCCGTCCGGGATCAGGAGGACGTGCTTGGTGTCGCCGTGCGAGGCGAAGGCGCAGAGCAGGAGGTCGGACTGCTGCGTGCGGGTCGGCATGCCGGTCGAGGGGCCGCCCCGCTGCACGTCGACGACGACCACCGGCACCTCGGCGAAATAGGCGAGGCCGAAGAACTCCTGCATCAGCGACACGCCGGGGCCGGAGGTGGCGGTGAAGGCGCGGGCGCCGTTCCAGCCGGCGCCGACCACCATGCCGATCGCCGCGATCTCGTCCTCCGCCTGGACGATTGCGAAGTTTTTCTTGCCCGTGGCGGGATCGACCCGATAGCGGCCGGCGAGGCGCTCGAACGCCTCGGCGACCGAGGTCGAGGGCGTGATCGGATACCATGCGCAGACGGTCGCGCCGCCGTAGAGCGCGCCGAGCGCGGCGGCGTAATTCCCCTCGACCAGGATCCGGTCGCCGACCGCCTCGGAGCGCTCGACGCGGATGCCGAGCGGGCAGGCGAAGCGAACCTCCGCGTCCTCGTAGCCCAGCCGCAGCGCGCGATTGTTGGCCTCGATCAGCTTGTCCTTGCCCTTGAACCGTTCGGCGACGAGCTCCTCGAGCACGGCGATGTCGATGTCGAGCAGGGCGGCGAGCGCGCCCACATAGACCATGTTGCGGTAGAGCTGGCGCTGCCGCGGCTCGGAATATTGGGTTGCGCAGATTTCGGTCAGCGGCATGCCGATGACGGCGATGTCGCCGCGGTTCATCTTCAAGGGCAGCGGCCGGGTCGAATCGTAGAAGAGATAGCCGCCGGGCGCGAGCGCGGCCACGTCCTGGGCGAAGGTCTGCGGGTTCATCGCCACGAGCAGGTCGGCGCCGCCGCGGGCGCCGAGCCAGCCCCGCTCGCTCACCCTGACCTCGTACCAGGTCGGCAGGCCCTGGATGTTGGACGGGAAGATGTTGCGCGGCGCGATCGGCACGCCCATGCGCAGGATCGCCCGCGCGAACAGGAGGTTGGCGCTCGCGGAGCCGGAGCCGTTGACGTTGGCGAACCGGATTACGAAATCGTTCGTGGCTTCGATTGGCATGATGGACCCGCTTGGGCGATCTCGATGGCGAATTTCTGCATGTCCCAGGCGCCGGTCGGACAACGGTCGGCGCACAGGCCGCAGTGCAGGCAGAGGTCCTCGTCCTTGACCATCACCCGCAGGCTCTTCACCGGCTCGGAGACGAGGATCGGCTGATCGAGGTTGATCGCCGGCGCGTTGAGCGACCGGCGCAGTTCGTCCTCCGGCGCGTTCGGCACGAACGAGATGCAGTCGATCGGACAGACGTCGACGCAGGCGTCGCATTCGATGCAGGCCGGGGCGGAGAAGACGGTCTGAACGTCGCAGTTGAGGCAGCGCCGCGCCTCGCCGAGCGCCTGCTCGAGGGTGAAGCCGAGCTCGACCTCGGTGCGCAGGTTGCGCAGCGCCGCGGCGCGCTCGACCTGCGGCACGACATGGCGCCGCTCGAGCGTGATGGCGCTGTCATAGGACCATTCGTGCAGGCCCATCTTCTGGCTGACGAGATTGGTCATCGGCGGCGGACGGTCGCCGAGGCTCCGTCCCTGGCAGAGGGCGTCGATCGAGATCGCCGCCTCGTGGCCCTGCGCGACCGCGGTGATGATGTTCTTGGGCCCGAAGGCCGCGTCGCCGCCGAAGAAGACGCCGGGCAGGCTGGAGGCGAAGGTGACCGGATCGACCGCGGGATTCCCGTCGCGATTGAGCTTCATCCCGAGATCCTTTTCGATCCAGGGAAAGGCGTTCTCCTGGCCGACCGCGATCAGCACGTCGTCGCAGGGAATGAAGACGTCGGGCTCGCCGGTCGGGACGAGCTGGCGGCGGCCGCGCTCGTCCTTCTCGGGCCGCACCTTCTCGAACGTCACGCCGGTGAGCCTGCCGGACTCGTGGGTGAAGGCCTTCGGCACGAGCCAGTTCAGGATCTCGACGCCCTCGTGGACGGCGTCCTCCTTCTCCCAGGGCGAGGCCTTCATTTCGGCGTAGCCGGAGCGCACCACGACCTTGACGACCTCGCCGCCGAGCCGCCTGGCGGTGCGGCAGCAATCCATCGCGGTGTTGCCGCCGCCGAGCACCACGACGCGCTTGCCGATCGTATGGGTGTGGCCGAAGAACACGCTGGCCAGCCACTCGATGCCGATGCGGATGTTGCGCGACGCCTCGGTCGCGGCCGGGAATGTCGAGGTCGCGCCCGTGCGGCGCGCCGCAGCCGACGAAGATGGCGTCGTAGCCCTCCGCGAGGAGCGCCCTGAGGCTGGAGATGCGGCGGGCGGCGACGAAGGTCGCCCCGGTCGAGAGCGCATAGCCGACCTCCTCGTCGATCACCTCGTCGGGCAGGCGGAATTTGGGAATCTGGCTGCGCATCATGCCGCCGGCGCGCGAATCCGAGTCGAACACCGCCACCTCGTAGCCGATCGCCGCGAGGTCGCGGGCGACGGTGAGCGAGGCCGGCCCGGCGCCGACGCAGGCGATCGCGCTTGCCGTTGCGCTCCCGCGGCGGCTTTTGGCAGCAGGCCCGCGACCTCGTCCTTGAGGTCGGCGGCGACGCGCTTCAGGCGGCAGATGGCGATCGGCTGCTCCTCGAGCCGCCCGCGCCGGCAGGCCGGCTCGCAAGGGCGGTCGCAGGTGCGGCCGAGGATGCCGGGGAAGACGTTCGACTTCCAGTTGATCAGGTAGGCGCCCTGATAGTCGCCCTGGGCGATGCGGCGGATGTATTCGGGGACCGGCGTGTGGGCCGGGCAGGCCCACTGGCAATCGACCACCTTGTGGAAATAATCCGGATCGCTGATGTCAGTCGCCCGCACGACGGCGCTTCTCCCTGTCGCCCCGTCCCCAAGGGCTTGCTTTGACGGAACTCATACGACGATTCTCGGGCCAGCGGGTGAAAAAACGCTTTAGCGTGACCCCGCGTCAGGGCATGCCGCCGAGTTTGTCTGCGAAGAGGTCGGCCAATTCGTCTTGGCTCCGGGCCTGAAACGCGTCGAGGAGCGCCTTGCGCTTGCCGACGAAATCTCCCGGCGTCTCGATCATGCAGGCGTCGAAGATCTGCTCGAACCGAACGAGCCCGGCGGACACGCCGGGGTTGGTTTTCACAAGGTCAACAAGCTCGGGCTTACCGCGGAAGGGCGGCTTCGACCGGCGTCGCCGTCCCCCTTCCGTTTTCGTCACAATCGGCATAAAAGGCGCGCCGACCTTAACCTTCCGCCATTTGCGCCGACAACCGGCGCCGGAGACCCTTCATGGCCAAGCCGCGTACGCTGTATGACAAGATCTGGGACGACCATGTCATCGAGACGGCGGCCGGCTCCAGCCTCATCTACATCGACCGCCATCTTGTCCACGAGGTGACGAGCCCGCAGGCCTTCGAGGGCTTGCGCATGGCCGGGCGCAAGGTGCGCGCGCCGGAGAAGACGCTCGCCGTCGTCGACCACAACATCCAGACGACCGACCGCAGCCAGGGCATCGCCGATCCCGAGAGCCGCCAGCAGGTCGAGACGCTCGCCGCCAACGCCAAGGAATTCGGCATCGAATATTACGACGAGTTCGATCCGACGGCAGGGCGTCGTGCACATCATCGGGCCGGAGCAGGGCTTCACCCTGCCGGGCACGACCATCGTCTGCGGCGACAGCCATACCTCGACCCACGGGGCGTTCGGCGCGCTCGCCCATGGCATCGGCACCTCCGAGGTCGAGCACGTGCTGGCGACGCAGACGCTGATCCAGAGCAAGGCCAAGAATATGCGGGTGCAGGTCGACGGCGCGCTTGGGCAGGGCGTCACCGCCAAGGACATCATTCTCGCCATCATCGGCGAGATCGGCACGGCCGGCGGCACCGGCCACGTCATCGAATATTGCGGCTCGGCGATCGAGGCGCTTTCGATCGAAGGCCGCATGACGGTTTGCAACATGTCGATCGAGGGCGGCGCGCGCGCCGGCATGATCGCGCCGGACGCCAAGACCTTCGCCTATCTCAAGGACCGGCCGAAGTCGCCGAAGGGTCCTTTATGGGATCAGGCGCTTCGCTATTGGGAGACGCTACGGACTGACAAGGGCGCGCACTTCGACGCCGAGGTGCGGCTGGATGCCGCCGATCTGCCGCCGGTCGTCACCTGGGGAACGAGCCCGCAGGACGTCGCCACGATTCGCGGCGCCGTGCCGCGGGTCGAGGACGCCCAGAGCGAGCAGAAGCGCGCCTCGATCCAGCGCGCGCTCGACTACATGGGCCTCAGGGGCGGCGAGAAGATCACCGACCTCGAAATCGACCGCGTGTTCATAGGCTCCTGCACCAACGGCCGCATCGAGGACTTGCGCGCGGCGGCGAAGATCGCCGAGGGGCGACGGGTCAGCGAGCGGGTCAATGCGATGGTCGTGCCCGGCTCGGGGCTGGTCAAGGCGCAGGCCGAGGCCGAGGGGCTGGACAAGGTCTTCCTCGCGGCCGGCTTCGAATGGCGCGAGCCCGGCTGCTCGATGTGCCTCGGCGATGAACCCGGACAAGCTCCTGCCGGGCGAGCGCTGCGCCTCGACCTCGAACCGCAACTTCGAGGGCCGCCAGGGCTACAAGGGGCGCACCCATCTGGTGTCGCCGGCGATGGCCGCGGCGGCGGCGATCGCGGGGCGGTTCGTCGATGTGAGGACGTGGCGGTAGAACACTGACGTCATTGCGAGCGAAGCGAGGCAATCCAGAGGTCGCGACGCGCTGGTGGATTGCTTCGTCGCTTCGCTCCTCGCAATGACGTAACGGGGGCGCATTCTCGTGAAAGCCGGCGACCTACGCATTGACGAGAGCGAGATCGTCGAAAACTTCGTCCGCGCCTCCGGGCCCGGCGGCCAGAACGTCAACAAGGTGGCGAGCGCGGTCGAACTGCGCTTCGACGCCCGCCGCAGCCCGAGTCTGCCCGACGACGTGGCCACCAAAGTGATCCGGCTCGCCGGCGCGCGGGCGACGCAGGACGGCGTCATCGTCATTTTCGCCCAGCGGTTTTCCAGCCAGCCGCGCAACCGCGAGGACGCCCGCGCCCGTCTCGTCGCCCTGATCGAAAAGGCGCAGGAGAGGGAAAAGCCGCGCTGTCCGACCCGCCCGACCCACGCCTCGAAGGTCCGCCGCCTCGATCAAAAGAGCCGACGCGGAGAGGTCAAGGCGTTGCGAGGGAAGGCGGGACCGGAATAGTTTTCATGTCCGGGAGCTTGCGGGTTCGGGTCGCCCTCCCTGGCCGTCCTTGGCCGGTGGAACCGGTGCAGAGAAGCCGAGCTACAACCCGACTAGACCAACGACAGGAACGCGAGCACACCCAACGCCGCGATTGCGCAGAGCGCGGTCACCAAGTCGCCACGGGTACACGCCAACGCAAAAATTGCAACCGCGAGCACAGCGCCAACGCTGTTCGTCATCCATTTATTACTGCGATAGGTCATGACTGCTCCTAATGGAGCGCATGGTAAACGCATACGGCTTCAAGCGGTAGTGACACAAATGCCGCACCTGCGGGCCTCTTGGAGGGCTCGCGCCGCGCTCAAGGCGAAGAAGGTCATCGCTGAAGCGGCGAGCGAAGAACGGGAGTATCGACGAAGCGAAGAGGATCATCGGCTTGATGGTGCCCCTAGCCGGAATCGAACCAGCACTCCTTGCGGAATCCGATTTTGAGTCGGACGCGTCTACCAGTTCCGCCATAGGGGCCCGCGGGAAGCGGATGGCGGCGGTATAAACTGGCGCGGTGCGGAGGGTCAACGCCGCCTTGCGGCTTTCTGCCAACGTCGGCGCTGTGTCGCGCCCGTTGCAGGTCGCGGCCGGCGCGGTTCTTGCTCGAAGCCAATCCGAGTCATGGCGCGCGTCGTCGTTCTCCGCGGTCGTCGGCGGTGGACGCCCAGCCGGGAACTGGGTAAAGCTGCGCGCAGCCAATGGGGTTCGCCATGTTCGACACGTTCTACGGCCGCGTCAAAACGCTCGCGCAAAGCCGGCACGCCGAAGCGGCGCTGGCGGCGGATCGCTTTCGCGGAAAGCTCGTTCTTTCCCATTCCGCCCGATATTCTGCTCGCGCCGATGGCGCTCGCCCATCCGCCCCGCGCCTGGCGGTTCGCGCTGGTGGCGACCATCGCCTCGGTCTTCGGCGGCATGCTCGGCTACGCGATCGGCGCGGTTCTCTACGACACGCTCGGCCAGTGGCTCATCAACCTCTACGGCTACGGCGCCAAGATGGACGCGCTGAAAGCGACCTACGCCGAGTGGGGCTGGCTCGTCATCCTGGTCAAGGGCGTGACGCCGATCCCCTACAAGCTCGTCACCATCACCAGCGGCCTGCTCGGCTACAATTTCCCGCTGTTCGTCGCGCTCTCGGTGGTGACGCGCGGCGCGCGGTTCTTTCTGGTCGCCGGCGCGCTCAACTGGTTCGGCGAGCCGCTGCGCAACGCGATGGAGCGCAATTTCGCCGCCGTGCTCGGCGGGTTCGCGGCGCTCGTGATCGCGGGCTTCGTCGTCGCGGTCAAGGTCTTCTGATGGATCTGGTCGGGCTCGTCCTGCCGCCCTCGCAGGTCGGCGCGCGCGCTGTGGCTGCTCGCCGCCGCGCTGGCGATCCTGGCGGCGGTGTGGACCTTCGAGGCGCTCGGCTATGCGCCCTGCGAACTCTGCCTCGCGGAGCGCTACGCCTTCTATGCCGGCGCGCCGCTCGCGGCGCTGACGGCCTATCTCGCGAGCCGCGGTTCGCGCACGGGGTTGCGCGGGCGCTGTTCGCTCTGCTGGCGCTGATCTTTGTCGCCAACGCCGGCCTCGCCTTCTATCACGTCGGCGTCGAGCAGCACTGGTGGGCGGGTCCGACCGCCTGCACCGGCTCGCTCAGCGGACCCGGTCGACGTCAACGACCTGATGAAGTCGCTGAACGCCGTCCGCGTCGTCAACTGCGACGAGGTGCAGCTGCGCATCCTCGGCCTTTCGCTCGCCGGCTGGGACGTGATCGCGAGCGCGGCGATGGCGATCTACGCGGGGTTCGCGGCCAGACGGAAGCGCTCAGAGCGGGATGCGATTCGACCGAATCAGCATCTCGCTCCAAGGGGCCGTTCAGCGCCGTTTCGTTCTGCGGGTCGACCGCTCGCGCGGCGGCGCCCGGCCGCGGCCAAAATCTTGCGGAATTCGTCGCGCTTCTCGTGGATCGAGGCGATCACGAAGCCCATCGGCACGCCGATGTCGACCAGCGTCGCCTCGGCGAGCTGCAGGCTCGCCTCGATCGTCTCCGGCACCGCGTCGGTGACGCCGAGATCGTAGAGCTTGTGGGCGTGGTCGGCGTCGCGGGCGCGCGCCACCAGCGTCACGTCGGGGCGGAGCTTTCGCGTGGTCTCGACCACCGTCTCGTTGGCGCGCGGACGAATCCATCGTCACCACCACGGCGCGCGCCGTCTCGACGCCGCAGCGGCGCAGATATTCGGCGCGCGAAGCGTCGCCGTAGTAGACCGGCTTGCCCGCCTCGCGGGCGCGGGCGACGACGCGCGCGTCGAAATCGACGGCGACGAACGGGATCGCGTGGATATCGAGCATGTCGCCGATCAGCGCGCCGACCCGGCCATAGCCGACGATGATGACGCGCGGCGCGTCGCTGTCGGGCGGCGCTTCCTCCGGCGGGGCGTCGGACCGCGCCCGGATCGAGCGGGTCGATCAGCGCGCCGACCTTGGCGAGCGCGGGAATGGCGAGCATCGAGATCGCGATCGCCGTCACCAGCGTCGTCGACAGCGCCCGGTCGATCAGGCCGCCGGCGAGCGCCGCGCCGATCATCACGAAGCCGAACTCGCCGCCCGGCCCGAGCAGCAGCGCCATTTCCGCGCTGACCCGCGCCAGGCAGCCGGAAGGCGCGGGCCAGTCCGAACAGGATCACGACCTTGACAGCGACGAGGGCGGCGGCGAGACCGAGGATCAGGCCGGGCCGGGCGACGATCAGAGCCGGATTGATCCCGGCCCCGACCGAGACGAAATAGAGCCCGAGCAGCAGGCCCTTGAACGGCTCGATCGTCACCTCGATCTCGCGGCGGTACTCGGTCTCCGCCAGCAGGAGCCCGGCGACGAAGGCGCCGAGCGCCATCGACAGGTGGCTCGCCGCGGCGAGCAGGCCGTCGCCGAGCACGACCAGGAGACAGGCGGCCATGAAGAACTCGGCGCTCCGGGTCTCGGCGATGAAATGGAAGAACGGCCTCAGCGCCAGCCGGCCGAACGCGATCAGGTCCGCCAGCGCCAGCGCTGCAGGCACGAGCGTCTCGATCAGCGCCAGTCCGAGATCCACGGCCGCCGCCGCCGGAAAAGGCGCACGCCATGACGAGGAGCGGCGCGACCGCGAGGTCCTGGAACAAGAGCACGGCGAAGCTCGCTCGCCCGACCGGGGCCTCGAGCCGCTTGCCCTCGATGAGGACCGGGATGACGATCGCGGTCGACGACATGCTGAGCGCGGCCGCGACAATCAGGGCGGAGGTCGGGGCGAGGCCGAGCGCCGCTGCGATCGCGGTCAGCGCGAGCGATCGTGACCACGACCTGGCCGAGGCCCGAGCCCGAACACCAGCCGCCGCATGCAGCCGGATGCGCTCGAACGACAGTTCGAGGCCCATGGTGAACAGGAGCGACGACGACGCCGAAGCCGGCGATCCGGTCGATCGTCTCGACATTGCTGATGCGCGAACGCGCTGAGCCACGGCGCCTTGTCGTGCGAGCGCGCCGAGGCCGTAGGGCCCGAGCGCAACGCCCGCGAGCAGATAGCCGAGCACCGGACTGACGCGCAGGCGGAAGAACAGCGGCGCGACGCCGCCGGCCGTCGCCAGGAACAGCAGCGCCTCTCTGTAGAGGGAAAGGTCCAACGTCTCGTTCAAGGGCTGCCGGGGGGTCCAGCGCGGCCTGCGTCCGACGACCTTAGTCGATTTGAACGCGCGGCGCGAGCCATCGCGGCGGCGACCGCGGTGGCGTGCTATGGCGTTGGCGACGAGTCTTCAGGCCGAACGCGAGGAGCCAGCCGATGGCGCAATATTCCCGCGACGCGGAATCCGCGGCGATCATGGCGCTTGCGCCGGTCATTCCGGTGCTGACGGTCGAGAGCGTCGAGGACGGCCTCGGCCAGGCGAAGGCGCTGGTGGCGGGCGGACTTTTCGCCATCGAAGTGACGTTGCGCACCGCGAGCGCGCTCGCGGCCATCGCGGCGATCGCCAAGCAGGTTCCGGGCGCCGTCGTCGGCGCCGGCACGATCACCTCTCCGGCGCAAATCGCCGAAGCGGTCGCGGCGGGCGCGCGCTTTCTGGTGAGCCCGGGCGCGACGCCCGCCCTCGCGGAAGCCGCTGCCGCCGCGCCCGTTCCGTTCCTGCCCGGCTGCGCCACGGTCTCGGAGGCGATGGCGCTGCGCGAACGCGGGTTTCGCGCGCTAAAACTGTTTCCGGCCGAAGCGGTCGGGGGCGCGAGGCTCCTCGCCTCGCTGTTTGCGCCGCTCCCGGATCTTCGCTTCTGCCCGACCGGCGGCATCGATCTCGCCAAGGCGCCGGACTATCTCAAGCTCGGCAATGTCGCCTGCGTCGGCGGCTCGTGGATGCTGCCGAAGGACGCGCTGGCGAAGGGCGACTATGCGACGGTGGAAAGGCTCGCCCGCGAGGCGGCGGGGCTGACGCGGAAGACGGCATAGGGATCGCTCGGCGAGCGGCGTGATGCTCTTTATCGGATGACGCGCAGCGAACGGACCCGCGAAAAGTCACGATCGTGCGTCACCAAGGCGTCTGCGTTTATGGCTATTGCGCTGGCGGCCTGGACAGCATCCGGGAGCTTTAGGCGATAGGCGCCGCGTATGCTCGCGACGCGAAGCGCGATATCGGCGTCAAGCGGAACGACGCGCCACGACTCGAGAATGTTGCGGTATTGACTGACCAGAAAGTCATCGTCAGCCTGCATCGGGCCGGTTAGCACTTCGGCAATCGTCACTGTAGTTACCGCGAGTTGCACCGCTCCATCCTCATAGGCTTTGAAGACAGGCTTGAACCGCTCTACGAATTCGAGGCGCCCTTCGAACGTGTAAATGATCGGCGCGGTATCTACCAAGAGTAAGGCGTTCTTGGGCAGATCCTCGATGTTCAACGGCTCCATTCGTCCCGAAGCTCGCGGATGGTTTGGGTGCTGTCTTCACCCCACAGCTTATGACCAGACCCGACAAGCGAAAGTGGAGAGAGCCGTCGAGAACGGAGACTGGACTCGTAAGCCTCGTAGATGGCAATCGGCACTATCGCGGCCACGCGACGGCCGTGCCTCGAAACAATTGTGGGGATTCCGCGCTCAGCTAACTCTAGCAGCGCAGGAAGCGTGCTGCGCGCTTCCTCGGCGCCTTTGGTTTCTACGACGTCTGGCATGAATAACACTGTACGGAGCCGTACGGCTGTTGTCAAGGGCGGTCCGTCTCCACGCACGGCAACCGCCAACCGTCAAGCACCCAGCTCAGCACCAGCGAACTCGGCGCCGAGGTTCCATGCTTTTCTTAAGCCGCCTTGGCTTCCGGAGCGGCCTCGGCGCGCTTCTTCTCGACCTCGCGCTTGAGGCTCAGGGCGCCGTCGGAGAGTTCCGCGTCGCGCGCCTTGACGAGAAAATTGTCGAGGCCGCCGCGATGCTCGACCGAACGCAGCGCCGCCGCGGTGATGCGCATGCGCACGGCGCGCTCGAGCGAGTCGGAAAGCAGCGTGACCTGGACGAGGTTGGGCAAGAAGCGGGTCCGCGTCTTGCGGTTCGAGTGGCTGACCTTGTTGCCGTACTGGACGGCTTTGCCGGTCAACTCGCAGCGGCGTGACATCGCGCTTAAATCCTTCGCATAGATTGGCAACGCCGGCCCTGACAAACAAAAAGCGGGCCGCCTCTGTCAGAAGCGTCCCGCCGGTCGATCCGGCCCTGGCGTGTTATGTCGCGGCTCTATAGGGGAAGGGATTTTCCGCGTCAAGTTGTGCATCGGCGAAACTTCTGGCAAGGCGCGCACGCGCTGCGATTTGGAGAGGACCTTGACCGACATCGCTGATCCCGCCGGCCCGCTCGACGCCGTCGCGCGTCTCGAGGCGTTGCGCGCGGCGATCGCGCGGCGCGCCCGCGACTGCGGCCGCGATCCCCGGGAGATCACGCTCGTCGCCGTCTCCAAGACCTTTTCCGCCGACGAGGTCTGGCCGACGATCGCGGTCGGCGGCCAGGCCGTGTTCGGCGAGAACCGGGTGCAGGAGGCGGTCCCCAAATGGCGGGATCTGCGCGCCCGCGCGGAAGCGCTCGGCAAGACTGGTCCAGGCGCCATCAAGACGCCAATCGAACTGCATCTTATCGGGCCGCTGCAAAGCAACAAGGCGCGCGAGGCGGTGGAGCATTTCGACGTGATCGAGACCGTCGACCGGGAGAAGATCGCATCGAGCCTCGCCCACGAGATCCAGCGGCTCGGCAAGCATCCGCGCCTCTACGTCGAGATCAACACCGGGGCCGAGCCGCAGAAGGCGGGCGTCCTGCCGGAAGACGCGGACCGCTTTCTCGCGCTCTGCCGCGACGCCTACGGCCTGACGATCGACGGGCTGATGGCGATCCCGCCGGTCGGCGAGCAGGCTTCGCCGCATTTCGCGCTCGTCGCCGTGATCGCGAAACGCAACGGACTTCAGCAACTGTCGATGGGCATGAGCGCGGACTGGCCGCTGGCGGTGCAACTCGGCGCGACCGCGATCCGGGTCGGCAGCGCCATTTTCGGCGCCCGCACGCCGCGCTGACGCGGCGCCCCGGTCCCATCCTTACAGAGCCAAAGAGGGTTTCATGGCGTCCGTGATCTTTGTCCTCAGCGTGGCCCTGCTGGTCGCCGGCCTCGGCGCGGGCTATCTGAGCCTCGACCTGCTGCCGACGGCGCCGGGGATGCTCGACGCCTTCGCGGGCGTCGTCTCGGTGGTCGGGGCGATCGTCGTCTTCGTCCTCGGGCTCCTGATCGTGCGGGTCGGCCGGCTGACGAGTGCGGTGCGCGAGCAGGCCGCGGCTGCGGCGATTTCGGCCGCCGCCCCGCTCGCGCTGGCCGATGAGCCGGCCGAGCTTGCGTCGGGCGCCGGGGAGGCCGATCAGGGCGAAGCCGGAGCCGAACCCGTCGAGGCGCAGGAATTCGAAGGCGAGCCGGTCGATGTCGAGCCGTCGCCGGAACCCGAGCCAGGGTCGGAAGCCAACGAGGCGGCCGCCGCCGAGGCCGAACCGGCGCTTGCAGCCGACAAGGCGCGGGACTTCGAAGAGGCGCGTGAGTTCGACTTGGCGGAGGAACTCGAGGACCCCGTCAACGAGAACCGCGCCGGGCGACTGCCGACGCTGAGCGAGATCGAACGCGCCATCGAGACGCCGGAGCGGCCGCCAACCCTGATTGGCCGCTACACGTCCGGCGGCGCCAACTACATGATCTTCTCCGACGGCTCGATCGAAGCGGAGACCGACGAGGGCGCTTTCAAGTTCGCGTCGATGGGCGACTTCAAGAAATTCCTGCTGGACCGTGGCGCCGGCAAGACGTGACCGCGGACGCTGCCCGCTCGGGATGATCTTCTGTGCCCTGGGCGCGCCCCGGGCGCCCCGCTTGACCGTGACGCGCCGCCCGAAGCACTATCGCTTAACCGAGATTGTCCGGCCTCCGGAGCCCCGGCGATGACCGTCCTGTTCGACACCGTCAGCCGCTCGACGCCGATGGGCGCGAATCTCGCCGAGGGCGGCGCGACCTTCCGAACCTGGGCGCCGCGAGCCATCGGGGTGTACCTTCTGACGGGAACCGCGCTCGCCGCCTCTGCCGCCGCCGGCTACGCGCCCGCCGCCAACTTCCGGCTGACCCCGCTCGGCGACGGGACCTGGGGCGGCTTCCTGCCCGGCGCCGCCGATGGGCTCGAATATCTTTTCTGGATCGACGGGCCTGCCGGGGAGGGGCCGAAGCGCGACCCTTACGCCCGCGAATTGACGGTGACGCCAGCCTTCCCGGACTCCTACGCCGTCCTGCGCGATCCGGACTCCTATCCCTGGCATGACGCGGCCTGGACCGCGCCCGACTTCAGCAGGCTCGTCATCTATCAGCTGCATGTCGGCACGTGGTGGGCGGTCGACGCGAACGGCGCCGACGTGCGCGCCGTCGCGCGGCGGCCGGTTCCTCGACGTTGCGACCCGGCTCGATTACCTCGTCGACCTCGGCGTCAACGCGATCCAGCTCCTGCCGATCCAGGAGTTCGCGACCGAGTTCAGCGAAGGCTACAACGGCGTCGATTACTTCTCGCCCGAGCAGCTCTATCAGGCCGCGAGCGACGCGGATTGCCTTGCCTATCTCGGCGCGATCAACGCGACCCTCACGGCCACAGGCGCCGCGCCGCTGACGCTCGATCAGATCCGGCCGGGAATCAACCAGCTCAAGTGCCTGATCGACCTCGCCCACCTCAAGGGCGTCGCGGTGATCTTCGACCTCGTCTACAACCACGCCGGCGGCGGGTTCGACGACCACAGCCTCTATTTCTACGACCGCCTCGTCTACGGGAACCAGAACGACAGCCTGTACTTCACCGACGAGGGTTGGGCGGGCGGCCTCGTGTTCGCTTACTGGAACGCCAACGTCCGGCAGTTCCTGATCGACAACGCCACGGGCTTCTTCAAGGAGTATCGCATCGACGGCATTCGCTACGACGAGGTGCGCGTCATCTCCGACAATCGTCCCTCCGGCGTCACGCTTTGCCAGAACATGACCGACACGCTGCGCTTCATCCGCGCTTCCGCGATCCAGATCGCAGAATATTGGGACTGGGATCGCGCCTTCCCGGTCACCCCGACGCCGGGCGGGCTCGGATTCGACGCCGCGCTCGGCGACGCATTCCGGGACTCGACCCGCAGCCTGCTGACGCAAGCCGCCGGCGGCGAAGCGGCTCAGCTTCAGCTCGATCCGGTCGCCGCCGCGCTCTATACGCCCGCCGGATACGACGCCGCGTGGCGGCTCGTGCAATGCCTCGAAAATCACGATATCACCTACGCGAACCACGACGGCGCCGCGCGGGTCGCCATGCTCGCCGATCCGGCCGACCGGAACTCCTGGTACGCCCGCAGCCGCGCCCGGGCCGCAACGGCGCTGCTGTTTGCGGCGCCCGGCATTCCCGCGCTGTTCATGGGCCAGGAGATCCTCGAGGACAAGCTCTGGTGCGACGACGAGAAGGATAACCCCGGCCATCTGATCTGGTGGGACGGCCTCAAGTCCGATCCCGTTCGGGCGGATTTCCGCCGCTTCATGCGCGACCTCGTCGCACTGAGACGCGGCGAACAGGCGCTCGGCGCCGAGGGCGTGCGCGTCTCGCGCGTCAACGATTACGACCGGGTGATCGTCATCCATCGCTGGGTGGCGGACGGCGGCCCCGGCGACGACATCGTGGCGGTGGTCAGCTTCGACGAAAAGGCGAAATATGCCTATGAGATCGGGCTGCCGCAGAGCGGCCAATGGGTTGAGCTGTTCAATTCCGACGTCTACGAAGGCTTTCCCAATCCCTCGCCCGTCGGCAACGACGGCGCGGTCTTCGCCTACGGACCGCCCCTCGACGGTTTCGGCCAATCGACGTCGCTGACGATCCCGGCGAACGGCGCGCTGTTTCTCAGAGCCAGCGGATGAGCGGGGGCGCCGCCCGCTACCCGGCCATCAGCCCGACCCGCGCCAATCCCGCGACAAGCTCATCGAGCGCCTGCATGGCCTCGCCGGGCGGGACGCTCGACACTTGGCGCAGGTTCTCCGCCAACTCTGCGCGCGTGCGGGTTCCGTCCATCAGCGGAAACATGGCGAGCCACGTCCGGTCTTCCAGCTCTACCATCGACTGCAGGAGAGACGGAAGGACGGTTTCGCCGCGCGCCGCCTGCTCGAGGGCGAGTCGGCTCGCTGCCGGTCGTTCGCCGGGGACGCGCGCCAGCGCCAGCGGCGCGGAGTAAAGCTGAACGACTCCCGAGACGAACAGCCCAAACAGATGATCGGCAAGCGAGTCCAGGCCAGGCGTGTCGGCGAGCGGCAGGCTGAGCGGGTAAGCCTCAGTGAGCCTCGTCAGCAGGCCGACGAGCTCCGGGTTGTTGCTTCGCAGCTTGACCCCGTCCTGCGAGAGCAGCAGTGCGCCGTCCTGTGCGTCGGGGTCTGGCTCCTCGATCCACAGGTCGGCGGACGCCCATAGGCCGCGCAATCGCGCGGGCGCACGCCGCTGGTCCACCGCGCCCCCGCGGGCGAAGACCGAGTTCTTGAACGTACGCAGTTCCCGGAAATCGGCGAGCTGCTCGAACCTCGCCCAGTCGCCGTTCGCCCTGGCGCGAATTGACGCGTAGGCCTCCGTCGGAAAAAACGCCTGAGTGTTCAGCTTCGGCCGCGCGTCGCAGACATAAGACAGGCCGAAAGCCGCCGCGCGCGCGACGACCTGACTGAGAAGCTCGGGCGCCCAATGTGCGCTGAGTTCGTCGTGGTAAAGGACTTCCGCCTTGTAGGCGAGCATGTGCTTGGCGCGGCCCTTCATCAGAGCCTGATCGGCTTCCTTATCCGACCAAGTCTCGATCTGCTCGCCGAGAAACGCCCAGGCGAGGTCGAGCGCCGCTTTGGGGTCCTCGACTCCCTCCGTGAGGAAAACGAGCATGTCGCGAAGGGCCTGCTGGAAGCGGGCGCCGGGGAGCGCGTTGAAGCTAACAAATGCGAGTCCATCCGCCGAAAGGCGCTCGCTCATGACGCGCATCAGGGCGTTACGGACAGGTTCAGGGGTCCAGGCGTAGACGCCATGGGCTATAATGGTGTCGAACTCGCCGAAGGCGCCGTCGATCGCCGCCAGATCAAGGGCTCGAAAGTGGACGTTGGCGACGCCCGTGCGCGCAGCCATCTCGCGCGCGGCCGCAATCGCCGTCTCTGCAAGATCGACGCCGACGAATTCGGCCCCGGGGGCCCCGAGCGCCATGTTGATCAGGTTGAGGCCTTCGCCGCAGCCGATCTCCAGCACGCGCGACGCGCCAAACGGCGCGACTTTACGGCCGTGAAGCGTGGCAAGCGCACCGATCATGGCCGGATGGGTCTGAACGTAGACGCCGGGCGGATAGCGGACGCGATCGTATAGGTTGGACACAGACGCGCCCCAGTCGTTTAGACGGTGAGGTCGTTTTCCGCCGCCAGCGCCTTCAGCGAAACCTGCGGGCGGGCGCCAAGGTGCTGGATGATTTCGGCTGCCGCCAGCGCGCCGAGCCGCCCGCAGGTCGTCATGTCGCGTTCTCGCGCCAGGCCCGCCAGAAACCCGGCCGCGAACATGTCGCCCGCGCCAGTCGTGTCGACGAGCCTGTCGATCGGGAAGGCGGGCGCCTCCCAGGCGCCATCGCCTTCGACCACCATGCAGCCCTCGGCCGAGCGGGTGACGATCCCGAGCACGCCCTCGGCGCGCAGCGCATCGAGCGCCTCGTCGAAATGCGGCGTCTCGTACAGCGACAGGAGTTCGTCGGTGTTGGCGAAGATCGTGTCGACCGTCTTCGATCGCATGAGATCGATGAACTCGCCGCGGAAACGATCGACGCAGAACGAATCCGACAGCGTCAGCGCGACCCGCCGCCCCGCCGCGTGGGCGAGCGCTCCGGCCTTCTGGAAGGCGGATTTCGCCGCCGGCCGGTCCCACATGTAGCCTTCGAGATAGACGACCTTCGCGCCGCGGACGAGATCCTCGTCGACGTCGTGCGGCGCGAGGTAGGTGCTCGCGCCGAGAAAGGTGTTCATCGTGCGCTCGCCGTCGGGCGTCACATAGACGAAGCAGCGCCCGGTCGCCGGCCCGTGCTCGGCCTGGCTGGTCTCGAACGTAACCCCGGTCGAGCGGATGTCGGCGATGAACGCCTGCCCAAGCGCGTCGCGCTTGACCTTGCCGATATAGGCGGCGGAGACGCCGAGCGAAGCGACCCCGACGATGGTGTTGGCGGCCGAACCGCCCGAGACGACGATCGGATCGACGCGGGCGGCGTAGAGCTGCTCGGCGCGATCCTCGTCGATCAGGGTCATGGCGCCCTTCACCATGTCCTGCGCGTCGAGATAGGCGTCGTCGGCATGGGCGAGAATGTCGACCAGCGAATTGCCCAGGCCCAGAACTTCGATCGTTGTCGTCATCGCCCCGCTCGCATTGTTTGGCGCCCGGCTTTCGCATCGCCGAAGGGCGCGGTCAATCGGGCGGGGATTGCGGCCATGGACGTCGCAACCGCGTGAGACCCTGGTCGCTGGGGCGAGGGCGTTCGCGATCAGGCGCGATAAGCGCGACCGGAGCACGGCTTGCCTGCGACGGTCGGCCGCGGGCGCCAGTTCAATCAATCGATTGATTGCTTTCTTCAGCCGGCGTAGGAAACCGGAATGCACACCGGCGCCCGCGCAACGCTCCCATCGGCCCGCTCCGAATCGACGCGTTCGGCGCTCGTCCGGGCGGCGCTCGATCTCTTCGGCGACAAGGGCTACGAGGCCACCTCGACCCGCGAGATCGCCGCCGCGGCGGGCGCGAACATCGCGGCGATCGCCTATCACTTCGGCGGCAAGGACGGGCTGCGTCTCGCCTGCGCCGACTTCGTGGTCGCGAGCTTGAGCGAAGTCTTCGCCGGCGCGCTCGGCGGCGACGGGCAATTCGAAACTTTGTCGCCCGAGGCGGCGCGGGCTCTGCTCGCGCGCGCGGTCGGCGCCATGATCGACGGCATCGTCGCGCGCGACGCGGCGCGGCCCGTCGCCCGGTTCGTCCTGCGCGAGATGTTCGAGCCGTCCGCCGCCTTCGAGCGGATGTTCGCCGGCGTGATGGGGCCGATGCACGTCAAGGCCTCCTCGGTCTGGGCGCGCGCGACCGGCGCGCCGGCCGAAGACGAGGGGACGCGGCTCGCCGTGTTCGCGATGATCGCGCAGATCCTCTACTTCCGCCTCGCCCGCCCGGCGGTTCTGCGGCGCATGGACTGGCGCGACATCGGACCGTCCGAAGCCGCGGCGATCAAGCGCGTCCTTCTGTCCAATCTCGACGCCGCCCTCGACGCCGCACACGTGTCTCGAAAGACAAGCCCATGATCCTCGATACGATCTGCGCCGTCGCCCTGATCGCCAAAATCCTGCCGGCCTGCGTCGCGCCCTCGACCGCCGTCGTCGGCTACATCGAGGGCGAATACGTCAACGTCGCGCCGATCGAGGTCGCGCGGATTGCCGGCGAATATATCCGGCGCGGCGACAAGCTGAAGGCCGGCGACCGGATCGCGACGCTCGAGACGGCCGACGCCGAGATCGCTGTCCACAACGGCGAGGCGGCGCTGGCCGAAGCCCAGGCGGAGCTCGCCAACATTCTTTACGGCCGCCGTCCCGAGGAGATCGCCGCGATCGAAGCCGACCTCAAGGCGGCTCAGGTGCAGCAGGACGACGCCCAGCGGACGCTGGATCGGCGCAAGGAGCTGAACGCCCGCGGCTTCTCCCCTCAGGCCGATCTCGACTCGGCGCAGACCGCCTTCGACGTCGCCGCGTCGCACGTGAACTCGGCCTCCGCCAATCTGGCGGTCGCAAGGCTTCCGGCCCGCGACGAGGAAATTCTTGCGGCCCGCAACAAGGTCGCTCAGGCGCGGGCGGCGCTCGACAGCGCCTGCTGGCGGCTTGGGCAGAGGCAGCTCGTCGCGCCGTCGGCCGGCTATGTTTCGGACATCGTCCGTCGCGTCGGCGACGTGGCCGGGCCGTCGGCGCCAGTCGTCTCGTTCCTGCCGGACAATGCGGTCAAGGTGAAAGTCTATGTCCCCGAGGCGTCGCTGTCGTCGCTTGCGCTCGGGCAGACGCTCACCGTGCGCTGCGACGGCTGCGAGAAGGGCCTGACCGCGGCGATCACCTACATCGCCCGCGAACCTGAGTTCACCCCGCCGGTCATCTACTCGCTCGAGAGCCGGCAGACGCTCGTCTATCTGATCGAAGCGCGCCCGGCGAACGACAAGCCGCTCAAGCTCCAGCCCGGGCAGATCGTCGACGTCGACCTGCCGGCCCCGCGATCGTGACCGACGCCCCGATGAACGTCATCGACGTCAGAAACCTGACCAAGCGCTTCGGCAAGGCGACGGTGGTCGACCACATCTCGCTGAAGGTGGCGGCGGGCGAGATCGTCGGCTTTCTCGGCCCCAACGGCTCGGGCAAGACCACCACGATCCGCATGATCTGCGGCTTGCTCACCCCGGACGCCGGCGAGGGGACCGTGCTCGGCTATGACGTCATCCGCGACAGCCGCCGCATCAAGGCCCAGGTCGGCTACATGACGCAGCGGTTTTCGTTTTACGAGGACCTGACGATCGAGGAGAACCTCTACTTCGTCGCCCGGCTCTACGATCTCGAGCCGCGGCGCGAGTCGGTGGCGCGGACGCTCGAAGACCTCGGCCTCACCTCGCGCCGCCATCAGCTCGCGGGCACGCTCTCGGGCGGCTGGAAGCAGCGCCTCGCGCTCGCCGCCTGCATCATGCACAAGCCAAAACTCTTGCTGCTCGACGAGCCGACCGCCGGCGTCGATCCGAAGGCGCGGCGCGAATTCTGGGACGAGATCCATCGCCTCGCGGCGACTGGGCTCACGGTTCTGGTCTCGACCCATTACATGGACGAGGCCGAGCGCTGCCATCGCATCAGCTACATCTCCTATGGGCACATGCTGGCGACCGGCACGGTCGACGAGGTCGTGTCCCAGTCGGGCCTGACCACCTTCGTCGTCCGGGCCAATCCGACCGCCGAACTGATGAACGCGCTGCTTGGCCTGAAGTCCGTCAGCCAGGTCGCCCCGTTCGGCGCCACGCTGCATGTGGTCGGCCTCGACCACGAAGCGATGGCTCAGGAGCTCGGGGCTTACGCGGCCGCGCACGGGCTTTCGATCGAACCCGGCCTGACCAGCCTCGAGGACGTGTTCATCCACTTCATGGCCGCATCCACCGCGGCGGCGAAGGCGAAAGCGGCATGATTCGACTGTTCTTCGTCCGTCTCGGCGCAGTTCTGGCGAAGGAATTCGTCCAGATGCGGCGCGACCGGGTGACCTTCGGGATGATGCTCGGCGTCCCGCTCTTGCTGCTGATCCTGTTCGGCTTCGCCATCAACACCGACCCGAAGCGGCTCGACGCCGCGCTGCTCGCGACCGGCCAGGACCATTATTCGCGCGCGATCGTTTCGGCGCTCGAGGTCAGCGACTATTATCGCTTCGTCGCCCGGCCGAAGACCGACGCCGAGGCCGAGGGCCTGATCCAGAGCGGCGCGGTCGCTTTCCTGGTCATCATACCCAGCGATTTCGGCGCGCGCGTCGATCGCGGCGACAAGCCGCAAATCCTGATCGAGGCCGACGCCACCGATCCGGCCGCGGCCAGCAACGCGATCGGCGCGCTCGATCAGCTCGCGAGCCGCGCGCTGCTGCGCGAGCAGGGTGAGGAGCGGGAGGCGTCGGAAACGCAGGACCAGCAGCTCGCGATCGTCGTGCACAAGCGCTACAACCCCGACGGCATTTCGCAGTATTTCATCGTGCCGGGTCTGCTCGGCGTCGTCCTGCAGATGACCATGGTGATGATGACCTCGATCGCGCTCACCCGCGAAATCGAGCGCGGTACGATGGAGAACCTGCTGGCGATGCCGGCCAACGGGTTCGAGATCATGCTCGGCAAGGTGCTGCCGTTCTTCATCGTCGGCGCTGTGCAGGTCACGGTGATCCTGACGGCGGCGAGGGTGCTGTTCCACGTGCCGTTCGTCGGCAATCTGGCCATGCTGCTTTTGGGCGTGCTGATCTTCGTGCTGGCGATGGTGCTGCTGGGCTACACGTTCTCGACCATCGCGCGTACCCAGATGCAGGCGATGCAGTTCACCTTCTTCTTCTTCCTGCCCTCGATCCTGATGTCGGGCTTCATGTTCCCGTTCCGCGGCATGCCGGACTGGGCGCAGGACCTGGGCAGCCTTCTGCCGATGACGCATTTCCTGCGCGTGGTGCGCGCGGTGATGCTCAAGGGCGCGAACTGGAGCGAGATCGGCTTCGAGTTCGCGATGCTCGCAGCCTTCGTGCCCGCCTTCTCGATCCTGGCGCTGCTCAGGTTCAGACGGACGCTCGATTGACGAACCCGTCTGCTCTTCGGTAGATGCGCGTCCCTTCTCCCCGCTCGCAGGGAGAAGGTCAGGATGAGCGGCGCGGGCGACGAGCCGCGGCGCCAATCGCCGGCCATAACCCACAGGGCGTTGCAGACGCCCCGTGTTTTGCTAGCTCTTGAGCCCGGCCTCGGCGATCGCCGCGAGGAGGGCTGCTTCGTCGTTGTCGGAGGTGTCGCCCGACGCGCCGGCCGCCCCGATCACGGCGCCGTCGGCGTCGCGGATCAGCACGCCGCCGGGAACGGGCACGACGCCCTCGCTGAACACGCTCGCCAACGAAGCCACGAAGTGCGGGCGCTCGATCGCCATGTCGTGCAGTTTGCGCGAGCTGACGCCCATGCTGAGCGCGCCATTCGCCTTGCCAAAGGCCACCTTCCAGCGCGCGAGGCTGGTCTCGTCCTCGACCGCCGCAGCACGCAGCGCGCCCCGCTCGTCGAGCACGACGAAGCCCATCGGCTTCAGGCTCTTCGCCCTTGCGTAGTTGAGCGCCGCCGCCACGATCGCCTGCGCCTCACTGAGTTTCAGCCCCATTGTCCGGTGTCCTTGGGTCAAGAGCGACGCCGCTCTCGGGCGCCCGGGGCGCTTCATATCGCGAAAGCCGCCGCGTTCCCAGCGGGGGACAGGCGCCAAATCGCCTCGGGACAGACCAGTTGGAATTACGATCTCGACAACAAAGGTTTGCTGGTAATCAGAAGAAATGCTAGGTTGAAAACCGAACTGGAATTGGCTGGCCGGCTAAAGGGGGACGAGGGACCTTACGGGATCGACCGCGTGGCCGTCCTTGCGCAGTTCGAAATGCAGGCGCGGAGACGGGCGCCGCCGGTCTGGCCGGACTTGGCGATGATCTGCCCGCGCCGGACCTTGTCGCCCTCCTTGACCAGAAGCTCGTCATTGTCGGCATAGACGGTGACGTAGCCGTTGTCGTGCCGGATCACGACGAGCTTGCCGTAGGTCTCGATCTCTTCGTTCGCCGCGATGCAGATGCCGTCAGCGGCCGCGTGGACCGGCTCGCCGACCGGCGCGGCGATGTCGATGCCATCGTTCGGCGCCGGCCTTGAACGGCTGGACGATCGCGCCCCGCAACGGCCAGCGGAACTTCTCGCGCTCGAGCGGCGGCGCGGTCGAAGCGTCCTGGGCGGACGCTGCGCCTGCGAGACCCCCGGCGAGAAGGAGAGCGGCGAGGCCGCGCCTTGCGAAGCGGGCCGCGCTCATGGCGCTCCTCAGTTTGCGAGCGCCTTGACGATCGAGTCGGTCATCTTCTTGGCGTCGCCGAACAGCATCAGCGTGTTGTCGCGGAAGAAGAGTTCGTTCTCGACGCCGGCGTAGCCGGAGCCCATGCCGCGCTTGACGAAGAGAACGGTCTTGGCCTTCTCGACGTCGAGGATCGGCATGCCGGCGATCGGCGACTTCGGGTCGGTCTTGGCGGCCGGATTGGTCACGTCGTTCGCGCCGATGACGTAGGCGACGTCGGCCTGGGCGAACTCGCTGTTGATGTCCTCGAGCTCGAACACCTCGTCGTAGGGGACGTTGGCTTCGGCGAGCAGCACGTTCATGTGGCCGGGCATGCGGCCCGCGACCGGATGGATGGCGTACTTGACCTCGACGCCCTCCTTCTTGAGGAGGTCGCCCATCTCGCGCAAGCGTGTGCTGCGCCTGCGCCACCGCCATGCCGTAGCCCGGCACGATGATGACCTTCGAGGCGTTCTTCATCATGAAGGCCGCGTCGTCGGCCGAACCCTGCTTGACCGGCCGCGTCTCCTTGGCGCCTGCGGGCCCCGCCGTTTCGCCGCCGAATCCGCCGAGGATCACCGAGATGAACGAGCGGTTCATGCCCTTGCACATGATGTAGGACAGGATCGCGCCCGAGGAGCCGACCAGCGCGCCCGTGATGATCAGCGCCAGATTGCCGAGCGTGAAGCCGATGCCCGCCGCCGCCCAGCCGGAATAGGAGTTCAGCATCGAGATGACGACCGGCATGTCCGCGCCGCCGATCGGGACGATCAGGAGCACGCCGAGCGCGAGCGAGACGAGGGCGATCAGCCAGAAGAAGGCCGCCGACTGGGTCGCGTAGAAGAGCACGATGAACAGAAGCAGCAGCACGCCGAGGCCGATGTTGATGACATGGCGCTGCGGCAGCATGATCGGCGCGCCCGACATGCGGCCGTCGAGCTTCAGGAAGGCGATGATCGAGCCGGTGAAGGTGATCGCGCCGATGGCGAGGCCGAGCGACATCTCGATGATGCTGGCCGGATGGATGCCCGCGCCTTCCGCTATGCCGAAGGCGTCCGGCGCATAAAGCGCGCCGGCCGCGACCAGAACCGCCGCCAGACCGACGAGCGAGTGGAACATCGCCACAAGCTGCGGCATCGCCGTCATCTGCACGGTGCGGGCGCGCCAGGCGCCGATGCCGCCGCCGATGGCGAAGCCGAGGATGACGAGCACCCAGGAGAGGAAGCCGGCGGGCGGCCTCAGCGCCAGCGTGGTCAGCACGGCGACGCCCATGCCGATCATGCCGTAGCGGTTGCCCTGCCGGGACGATGGCGGGCGACGACAGCCCGCGCAGCGCCAGGATGAACAGGACGCCTGCGACGAGGTAGAGGATGGCGGCGAAGTTGGCGTTCATGGGCCGTCAGCCCTTCTTCTTGTACATCGCCAGCATGCGCTCAGTGACGAGGAAGCCGCCGAAGATATTGACCGATGCGAGGATGAGGGCGAGGAACCCGACGAACTTGGCGAAGCCCGAGCCGCTGTCGACCCCGGCGACGCCGACCGACAGAAGCGCGCCCACGACGATGACCGACGAGATGGCGTTGGTGACCGACATCAGCGGGGTGTGAAGGGCGGGCGTCACCGACCAGACGACGTAATAGCCGACGAACACCGCGAGGGCGAAGATCGCCAGCCGGAACACGAAGGGATCGATCGCGCCGCCCGAAGCGGCATGGCCGGCGGCGGCGATCTGGTCGCCGTAGGCGTGCGCCGACTGGGCGGCCTGCTGCGCGGCGTCCGTTGCGGCTCTGAGTTTGGCGATTGCAGCGTCGAGGTTGTCCATCCGGTTCTCCGGTAGTCAGGATCGGGCCGCGGGTCGGGGCCTATTTGGGCAGGAAGTTGGGATGAACGATCGCGCCGCCGCGGGTGAGGCAGGTCGCCTTGACGAGCTCGTCGTCCCAGTTGACCGCGAGCGCCTTGTTCGCCTTGTCGATCAGGGTCTCGACAAAGGCGTAGAGGTTGCGCGCATAGAGCGCGGAGGCGGTGGCGGCGAGACGGGTGACGCTCGGAATAACCCACGATCTTCACGCCGTTCTCGGTGGTCACGAGTTCGCCGGCCTTGGCGAATTCGACGTTGCCGCCGCGTTCGACGGCAAGATCGACGATCACCGAGCCCGGACGCATCGACTCGATCATTTCGGCGCTGACAAGGCGCGGCGCGGGACGGCCGGGGATCAGCGCTGTCGTGATGACGATGTCCTGCTTGGCGATGTGCGCGGCGACCAGGGCGGCCTGCTTGGCCTTGTAGGCGTCCGACATCTCCTTCGCGTAACCGCCCGCAGTCTCGGCCTGCTTGAACTCCTCGTCCTCGACCGCGACGAACTTCGCGCCGAGCGACTCGACCTGCTCCTTGGTCGCCGGGCGGACGTCGGTGGCGGTGACGATCGCCCCCGAGGCGCCGGGCGGTGGCGATCGCCTGCAGGCCCGCGACTCCGACGCCCATGATGAAGATCTTCGCCGCCGGCACGGTGCCCGCTGGCGTCATCATCATCGGCAATCGCGCGGCCGTATTCCGTCGTCGCGTCGATCACCGCGCGATAGCCGGCGAGATTGGCCTGGCTGGACAGGACGTCCATGACCTGCGCGCGCGTGATGCGCGGCATCAGTTCCATCGCGAAGGCCGACGCGCCGGACTTCGCGATCGCCTCAACCGCGTCGGCATGGCCGTAGGGGTCCATCGTCGCGATGACGAGCGCGCCGCTCTTGAGGGCGGAGATCTCCTCCGCGCTGGGTCGGCGCACCTTGAGCACGACGTCCGCGCCGAGCGCCTCAGCCGCGGAGACGAGCCGGGCGCCGGCGGACTCGATACTCGGCGTCGGCGACGCCGGCCTTTATTGCCTGCGCCGTGCTACGACCGCCACTTCAGCGCCGAGGGCGATAAATTTCTTCACCGTCTCCGCAGTCGCTGCGACTCGCGTCTCAGCCGGGTCCGTCTCCGCGGCCACTCCGATCAGCATGAAACCTTCCCCAAGACCGTCTCCGCTTTGCGGCTGCCGCCTTGCTTTGCCGACGTCAGTGTCGGTGGAGGCGGCAGGCGCTGCGGCGCTGCATTCCATAGATCATCGACGGACCCGCCGCAATGTCGGCGACCCGCGCGCAGATCGGCCGCAGGCGCCGGCGCGTTCAGGCGCGGACGGCGGCGTCGATCGGGCGCTCGTTCCCCTTGTCGCGGCTCTCGAGGGCTTCGACCTTGACGAGTTCGGCCTGCGCCTCGTCCTGCGCGGCTTTGGCGTCCTCGAGCTGCGCCGTCAGTTCCGCGATCGAGCTCTTGAGGTTGTCGCGCCGCGCCGACGCCGCCCGCGCGTAGGTCGGATAGGCGAAATGGCGGGGGTCGCTGATGCCGGCTCGCTTTTCCTCGTTGGCGATCTCGCGGTCGAGCTCCCCGGAGATCCGGGCGAATTCGGCCACCATCAGTTCGATCTGGCGGACGCGACGGCGCTTTTCTTCGAGCTGAAAGCGTTTCAGACGGATCAACGTGTCTCGCGACTTCATTCCAGAACGCTCCCTAGAACAGCGCCCTGGGGAAGGGCGCGAACCCTCGAACGCTACGACCACGAGACGCTGACGACATTGGCGCCGGAAGGTTTCGCTTTTCTTACCTCTGTTCGGCGCGGCGGAGCTTGCGCGCCGGGGCAGAGGCCGCGGCCGTCTTCGCGGCGTTATCGCTTCGTTTACGGGACCTCGTTAACGATCGAGGTGGAAATTTGGCCGGACCCGGAAGTTTTTCACGTGTTCTCAAGGGATCGGACGCGCCCGACCGGCGATCGCCCGAACTGCGAGTCCGATGAATCCGTTGGAGGCGATTTGCTAAGGTATCACTTTAGAATAATCTGAATGCGACAATATGTTCCGTTAGTCAAGGACTTAGGGATACCGTGGGCTGTACGGGGCGGGGACTTGCAAAAAGGAAACACGGTTTGTTAACCAATGGCCGCCACTCTTCGATTCGAATCAGTTTGGACTTGGGTCCGGCTGCGCGCCCGAGAGGGCTGCGTGTGCAAGCGATGTACGAAACCGCGGTCAAAGAGCAAGAGGCGAGGCGGGGAGCCTGACATGCGCGTATTATTGATCGAGGACGATGCGGCGACCGCGCAAAGCATCGAGCTGATGCTGAAGTCCGAGAACTTCAACGTCTACGCGACCGATCTCGGCGAGGAAGGCATCGATCTCGGTAAGCTGTACGATTACGACATCATCCTGCTCGATCTCAATCTGCCGGACATGTCCGGCTACGAGGTGCTTGCGATCGCTCCGGGTGACCAAGATCAAGACCCCGATCCTTATTCTCTCGGGCATGGCGGGCATCGAGGACAAGGTCAAAGGCCTCGGCCACGGCGCGGACGATTATCTCACCAAGCCCTTCCACAAGGACGAACTGATCGCGCGCATTCACGCCATCGTGCGGCGCTCGAAGGGACACGCCCAGTCGATCATCGTGACCGGCGATCTCATCGTCAATCTCGACCAGAAGACGGTCGAGGTCGACGGCGCGCGCGTGCATCTGACCGGCAAGGAATACCAGATGCTGGAGCTTCTCTCGCTGCGCAAGGGGACGACGCTGACGAAGGAGATGTTCCTCAACCACCTCTACGGCGGCATGGACGAGCCGGAACTCAAGATCATCGACGTCTTCATCTGCAAGCTGCGCAAGAAGCTGGCGATGGCCTCCAACGGCCGCAACTACATCGAGACGGTCTGGGGCCGCGGCTACGTGCTGCGCGAGCCGTCGCCCAACGAAGAGCGCATCACCGCGTGACCGCGCGTCGGCGGGAAATCGCGAGCCGGTTTTGAGCCTTTCCAACGGCTTCCGGCGGATTTCCCGGGCGACGATCACCACCGAGCCGCTCCTTTCGGCCTCGAGGCGTTCATCTGAACCCTGACCAAGTCCCTGGCGATCCCGAACGGTCGCAACGGCATCGAGTTCGGGTCCAAGGGGAGGAGGCGACGGTTCGGGATCGCCAGCGCAAGGCGAGAACCGGATCGCCGCCCCAAAATCCCGATCCGGTTTTGAACCTTTTCAAGTCCTTACGACAGATTTTCCGGGCGGATATAGCGCCCAAGCCGCCAGCAGTCCCCAGGTCCCGAGGATCCCTCGCCCCGGCGCCGCGGGAAATCGCAGGGACGACCTTGCGATGGCGTCGCCCGCGGTCGCGCTATTGAAACGCGAGTCCGACGTTCCGGGCCGCGAAGAGACGGTGAGCGCGACCGCGCGCATCCCAGCCAGAAGGGCGCCGATCCCGAGTTCATACCAACTCCCAAGCAAAGTCCCATTACTGCTTCCAGTCCCAAGCCCTCGGGCCCAGACTGATGGCGCGTTCCCGCAAGCGTCGGCTTCGCCCTGCCTGCCGCGTGTGCGAGAAAGCAGGCAAAGGAGCCGATAAGAACAAAGATAGAACAATCCGATCCCCCTCGTCAAGCAAATGCTGATAAGGTTCTGGCTGCGAGGCCATTCCGTGACAACTTCCCAGGAGGACGCGAGCGGTTTTTGAGCATGTTGGCGAGGGATAATGATGAAATACCGTGGCCTAGACGACGAACAAGTAAGAATAGCGGAAGCCGTCCGCGCTGGCAATCAATCTTCCATGAACGACGTGGCCGGATTATTTATTACATATTGGCTGTGGCGTGTCTTATATATTCCTTTGATTCCTATGCACATATACAATTCATGGCAATTAGGAGATGCGTCTAATGGATATGTAGGCTGGTCTTACTTTATCATTGGCGAAATAATGTCTGTTACGTGGTCGTGGTGGTGGCTGCTAATTACCATAATCACGACGTTGGTCTTAGCCGCTCGGTAAAGACGAAATTCCGGATGGTCGCCATTCCGGTCCGTCGTCGCCTTACCTCCGCTCGCCGAGCGAGCGATTCAGCTGTTTGAGCCGATCGCGAAGCGCAAGCCCAATCTTCAAATCGGCGCCTTCCTCGATTTTGTCCTCGTGAATATGTGCGCGCCGGCGACGCGGAACTGAACCCCGAGAAACTCGGCTCGCTGATCACCCTCAAATAATTCAGCGCTTATGAGGCCGGGCAGCAGGTTGGGGGCATGGGAAAAATCCGCGACGCCTTCATCGGCTTCCAGCCGGTTCTCTACGACGGCGGGCGAGTGAAGCGCTGTCGCGCGCGTATCGGCGTCATCGAGAGGCTCGCCCTCGCATTCTCCCCTTGCGGGGAACCCCTTATCCGCCGCTGCGCCACCTTCTCCCGCAAGGGGAGAAGGGATGCGCGAGCCGCGTTCGTCGACTACCGCGGCAGGGTCGTCGCGCCCATCAGCGTCTCGTCGATGGCGGCGGCGCATTGGCGCCCTTCCCGGATCGCCCAGACCACCAGCGACTGGCCGCGGCGCATGTCGCCGCAGGCGAACACCTTTGGCAGCGAGGTCGCATAAGCCGACGTGTCGGCGGCGACGTTGCCGCGCTTGTCGAGCGCGACGCCGAGTTCGGCCAGAAGCCCCTCCTTCACCGGGGAGACGAAGCCCATCGCCAGGAGAACGAGATCGGCCTTGATGGTGAACTCGGTGCCCGGGACGGGCTTCAGCTTGTCGTCGACGCGGCTGCACTTGAGGCCCGTCACGACGCCGTTTTCGCCCTCGAACGCGGTCGTGGTCACGGCGAACTCGCGCTCTGCGCCTTCCTCGTGGCTCGACGAGGTTCTCAGCTTCAACGGCCAGTTCGGCCAGGTCAGGAGCTTGTCCTCCTGCTTGGGCGGAATGGGCAGGATTTCGAGCTGCGTCACCTTGAGCGCGCCCTGGCGGATCGAGGTGCCGATGCAGTCGGAGCCGGTGTCGCCGCCGCCGATCACCACCACATTCTTGCCCGCGGCCAGGATCGGCTGGTTGGTCCCGACCGGCTCGCCGGACACGCGACGGTTCTGCTGCGGCAGGAAGTCCATCGCGAAATGGACGCCGCCGAGCTCGCGGCCGGGCACGGGCAGGTCGCGGGAGGTCTCGGCCCCGCCGGCGAGCGCGATCGCGTCGTGGCGGTCGAGAAGCTCCCTGGCGCTGACCGTCTGGCCGACGTTGGCGTTGTAGTGGAACGTGACGCCCTCGGCCTCCATCTGCTCGACGCGCCGCTCGACATGACGCTTCTCGAGCTTGAAGTCGGGGATGCCGTAGCGCAGCAGGCCGCCGGCCTTGGCGTGCTTTTCGTAGACGTGAACGTCGTGGCCCGCGCGGGCGAGCTGCTGGGCGCAGGCGAGGCCCGCCGGCCCCGAGCCGACGACGGCGACCGACTTGCCGGTTTTTTGCGACGGCGGCTCGGGCTTGACCCAGCCTTCGGCGAAGGCGCGGTCGATGATCGCGCACTCGATCGTCTTGATCGTCACCGGCGTGTCCTGGATGTTGAGCGTGCAGGACGCTTCGCAGGGCGCCGGGCAGACGCGGCCGGTGAATTCCGGGAAATTGTTGGTCGACAGCAGGTTGCGCGCGGCTTCCTCCCACTCGCCGCGATAGGCGAGGTCGTTCCAGTCGGGGATCTGGTTGTTGACCGGACAGCCGTTGTGACAATAGGGAATGCCGCAGTTCATGCAGCGCGCCGCCTGATTGCGGGTCGATTCTTCGCTCAAGGGGAGAATGAATTCGCGATAATGGCGAATTCGGTCGGAGGCAGGCGCATAGCGCCGATCTGCGCGATCGATTTCCATGAATCCCGTGACCTTGCCCATACCTCGTCCTTACCCCAAGCCCTAAAGGTCCGCCACAGGAGGCCAGCGCGCTGCGCACGTCCGCCGTCCTCGGCTTCGACCAAACCAATACCTTTTGGGTCCGCGGACCCTCGCCCGCCCCCGCTCTACTCGCCGGCCGCCAGCATCACGCCGTCGCTGCGCGCCGCGAGCTCCGCCAGCGCGCGCCGGTACTCGACCGGCATGACCTTGCGGAACTTGGGCAGATAGGTCTCCCAGTTCTCCAGGATATGACGCGCGCGCGTCGATCCCGTCGCCCGGGCGTGGTTGGCGATCAGCTGATGGAGGCGCTCGCCGTCGAACCGGCTCATGTCGCTCATCACGTCGACCCGGCCATGCGACTGCAGATCGCCGCCCGAATGCAGGTGGCGGAGCATCATCTCCTCCTCGGCCGCCACCGGCTCGAGTTCGACCATCGCCAGGTTGCAGCGCTGGGCGAAGGTCCCGTCCTCGTCGAGCACGTAGGCGATGCCGCCCGACATGCCCGCGGCGAAATTGCGGCCGGTCGAGCCGATCACGACGACGACGCCGCCGGTCATGTACTCGCAACCGTGGTCGCCGACGCCCTCGACGACCGCGACCGCGCCGGAGTTGCGCACTCCGAAGCGCTCGCCGGCGACGCCGCGGAAGTAGCACTCGCCCGCGATCGCGCCGTAGAGCACGGTGTTGCCGACGATGATCGAGTCTTCGGCCACGATCTGTTTGGCTTCCTGCGGCGGATAGACGACGAGGCGCCCGCCCGAGAGGCCCTTGCCGACATAGTCGTTGGCTTCGCCCTCGAGCTCGAGCGTCACGCCCTTGGCGAGGAAGGCGCCGAAGCTCTGGCCGGCGGTGCCCTTGAACTTGACGTGGATCGCCTCGTCGCGAAGGCCGGAATGGCCGTAGCGCTTGGCGATCACGCCCGACAGCATGGCGCCGGTCGACCGGTCCGAGTTGCGGATCGAAAGGTCGAGGCGGACATGCTTGCCGCGTTCGATGGCGTCCGCGGCTTCGGCGATCAGGCGGCGGTCGAGGACATGGTCGATCTCGTGGTCCTGAACGACGCTGTGGTAGATCATGTCGCCGGGCCACGGCTCGGGCTTCAGGAACAGTTTGGAGAAGTCGAGCCCCTGAGCCTTGGCGTGGGCGATCAGCTCCGCCTTGTCGAGCATCTGCCGCTGCCCGATCATCTCGTCGACCTTGCGATAGCCGAGCGAAGCCATCAGCTCACGCACTTCTTCCGCGACGAAGAAGAAGAAGTTGATGACGTGTTCCGGCTGGCCGACGAAGCGCTTGCGCAGGACCGGATCCTGGGTCGCGACGCCGACCGGGCAGGTGTTGAGGTGGCACTTGCGCATCATGATGCAGCCGGCGGCGATCAGCGGCGCGGTGGCGAAGCCGAATTCGTCGGCCCCGAGCAGCGCGCCGATCACGACGTCGCGGCCGGTGCGCAAGCCGCCGTCGACCTGTACGGCGATGCGCGAGCGCAAGCCGTTCATCACCAGCGTCTGGTGTGTTTCGGCGAGGCCGATCTCCCAGGGGCTGCCGGCGTGCTTGATCGAGGTCAGCGGCGACGCGCCGGTTCCGCCTTCGAAGCCGGAGATCGTGACGTGATCGGCCTTGCACTTGGCGACGCCCGCCGCGACCGTGCCGACGCCGACCTCGGAGACGAGCTTGACCGAGACGGCGGCGTCCGGATTGACGTTCTTGAGGTCGTAGACGAGCTGCTTCAGGTCCTCGATCGAATAGATGTCGTGGTGCGGCGGCGGCGAGATCAGGCCCACGCCCTGGGTCGAGTGGCGCACCTTGGCGATCACCGCGTCCACCTTGTGGCCGGGCAACTGCCCGCCTTCGCCGGGCTTTGCGCCCTGCGCCATCTTGATCTGCATCATGTCGGAGTTGGCGAGGTACTCCGCCGTGACCCCGAAGCGGCCTGACGCCACCTGCTTGATGGCGCTGCGCATCGAATCGCCGTTCGCCATCGGCTTGAAGCGATCCGGCTCCTCGCCGCCTTCGCCGGTGTTCGACTTGCCGCCGATCCGGTTCATCGCGATGGCGAGGGTCGTGTGCGCCTCGCGCGAGATCGAGCCGAACGACATGGCGCCGGTCGCGAACCGCTTGACGATCTCGGACGCCGGCTCGACCTCTTCGAGCGGGACGGGCTTGCGTCCGTCCTCCTCGGCCGACTTGATGCGGAAGAGACCGCGGATGGTAAGCAACTGCGCGCTCTGGTCGTTGAGCATCTTGGCGAACGACGTCGTAGCGGTCGCGCGCGTTGCCGCGCACGGCGTGCTGCAACAGAGCCACCGTCTCCGGCGACCAGTTGTGCGCTTCCCCGCGCACCCGGTAGGCGTATTCCCCGCCGACTTCGAGCGTGGTGCGAAGGACGGGCGAATCGCCGAACGCGTCCGAATGTCGCCGGACAGTTTCGGCGGCGATCTCGTCGAGGCCGGCGCCCTCGATCATGGTCGCCGTGCCGAAAAAGTATTCGTCGACGAAATGCCGGGAAAGTCCGATGGCGTCGAAGATCTGCGCGCCGCAATAGGACTGGTAGGTCGATATGCCCATCTTGGACATGACCTTGAGCAGGCCCTTGTCGACCGACTTGATGAAGCGCTTGACCACCTCGTAGCCGCTGATCGGCTCCGGCAGGTCCTTCGCCATCGCGGTCAGGGTCTCGAAGGCGAGATAGGGGTTGATCGCTTCCGCGCCGTAGCCCGCAAGACAGGCAAAGTGATGGATCTCGCGCGCTTCGCCGGTTTCGACGACGAGGCCGACCGAGGTCCGAAGGCCCTTGCGGATCAGGTGATGATGGACGGCCGCGGTCGCGAGCAGCGCCGGAATCGGAATGCGGTCCGGCCCCACCATGCGGTCCGAGAGCACGATGATGTTGTAGCGGCCATGCACCGCGGCTTCCGCGCGTTCGCAAAGCCGGTTCAGCGCCCCGCGCATGCCTTCAGCGCCACGCTGGGCCGAGTAGGTGATGTCGAGCGTCTTGGTGTCGAACGAATCCTCGAGGAAGCCGATGCAGCGGATCTTCTCGAGGTCTTCGTTGGTGAGGATCGGCTGCCGGACTTCGAGGCGCTTGTGACGCGCGGTGCCCTCGAGGTCGAGCAGGTTCGGCCGCGGTCCGATGAACGAGACGAGGCTCATGACCAGCTCTTCGCGGATCGGGTCGATCGGCGGGTTGGTCACCTGCGCGAAGTTCTGCTTGAAGTAGGTGTAGAGCAGCTTCGACTTCGACGACAGCGCGGAAATGGGCGTGTCGGTCCCCATCGAACCGACCGCCTCCTGACCGGTGGTCGCCATCGGCGAGAGCAGGAAACTCAGGTCCTCCTGGGAGTAGCCGAAGGCCTGCTGGCGATCGAGCAGCGACACGTCGGTGCGGGAGGCGCGCGGCTCGACGCTGCTCAGGTCCTCGAGCACGATCTGAGTCTTCTTCAGCCACTTGTCATAAGGGTGCGCGCGCGACAGCGTCTGCTTGATCTCGGCGTCGGACACGATGCGGTGCTCGACGAGGTCGACAAGCAGCATCTTGCCGGGCTGCAGGCGCCACTTGGTGACGATGCTTTCCTCGGGAACCGGAAGCACGCCCATCTCGGACGCGAGCACGACCAGATCGTCGTCGGTCACATAGTAGCGCGCCGGCCTCAGGCCGTTGCGGTCGAGGGTCGCGCCGATCTGCCGGCCGTCGGTGAAGGCGACCGCCGCCGGCCCGTCCCACGGCTCCATCAATGCGGCGTGATACTCGTAGAAGGCGCGCCGCTCTTCGTCCATGAGCGGATTGCCCGCCCAGGCTTCCGGGATGAGCATCATCATCGCGTGGCTGAGCGAATAGCCGCCGCGCATCGAGGAACTCGAGCGCGTTGTCGAAGCAGGCGGTGTCCGACTGCCCTTCGTAGGAGACCGGCCAGAGCTTCTGGATGTCGTTGCCGAAGAGCTCCGAATCGACGCTCGCCTGCCGCGCCGCCATCCAGTTGAGGTTGCCGCGCAGCGTGTTGATCTCGCCGTTGTGCGCCACCATCCGGTAGGGGTGCGCCAGCCGCCAGGACGGGAAGGTGTTGGTGGCGAAACGCTGATGCACCAGCGCCAAGCGCCGTCTCGTAGCGCGGGTCCTGAAGGTCGCGATAATAGGGCGCGAGCTGGTTCACCAGCACCATGCCCTTGTAGTTGATGGTGCGGGCCGACATCGACACCGGATAGTATTCGGCGAGCTTCAGGTCCTTGGTGTCGTAAAGCCGGTTCGAGATCGACCTTGCGGACGATGAACAGGCGGCGCTCGAAATCGTCCTCGCTGGCGATCTTTTCGGAGCGGCCGATGAAAATCTGCTGCATCACCGGCTCGACCGCCTTGACGCGTTCGCCGAGCACGGAGCTATCGACCGGCACGTCGCGCCAGCCGAGCACCCGTCAGGCCCTCGCCGTTCGACGGCGAAGTTCACGGTCTCGCGCACCCGTTGCCCGCGCCGCCGCGTCGCGCGGCATGAAGAACTGGCCGATGGCGTAATGGCCCGGCTCCGGCAGGGCGAAGCCCAGCTTCTCGCATTCCGACGCGAAGAAATCGTGCGGGATCTGCGTCAGCACGCCGCAGCCGTCGCCGAGCATCGGATCCGCCCCGACCGCTCCGCGATGGTCGAGATTGAGCCAGGATCTGAAGGCCCTTCTCGAGGATGGCGTGCGACTTGCGGTTCTTCATGTCGGCGACGAAGCCGACGCCGCAGGAATCGTGCTCCTTCGCCGGGATCGTAAAGGCCTTGCGCGCCGGGGGTCAGGGGTCGGCGCCGGCGCGGAGATCACGCGTCGTTGCGCGGGTCTCGATCGGCGTCTCATGGGGTGTGGCGTTCATCTTGGTTCTGCTCCCCGGGGCACAGTCGCCGCCTATATGCAACTGTCATTCCAAATTTTGAGGGCGTCGTGGACTAGCAGGGGCCGCGCCGCGCGCAGCCGGAAGGCGTCACGCGTCGGATTTTTTTCTATCCGCTTTCGTCGTTCGATACGACAACGCTCTGGCCTCGCTACGTCTGCTCGCGGCGGGGCCCTCGGGCCTCGGCCGAAAAAATGGTCAGCAAAACTGTCCTAATTGGAGACCTTGCCAGAAATGCGCCGGGGACACAAGCGGGAGTTGGACGAAATTTTGGCGGGCGGCGCAGAAGGCGCGGCCGAATGGCGCCAGGCGCCGAAATATGCGGCGCCGGCGCGAAGAGCAAAAAGGGATTCGCCATGAATTTCGCGAGCGATAACGGCGCCGGCGTCGCGCCGGAGATTCTGGAGGCGATCGCCGCGTCGTCGCGGGTCAACGCGCCGGCCTATGGCGCGGACGACTTTCACCGCGCGCGCGACGGCGATGCTTGAGCGAGGTGTTCGAGACGAAGGTCGAGGCCTTCCTGGTCGCGACCGGAACCGGCGGCGAACGCGCTTGCGCTTTCGGCGCTCGTCCGGCCCTGGGAGGCGGTGTTCTGCCACGAGGAGGCGCATATCCATGACGACGAGTGCGCGGCGCCCGAGTTCTTCACCGGCGGCGCCAAGCTGGTCGGGATCGCCCGGAGAGGGCGGCAAGATCGACGCCGGCGGGCACTGCGGGAGACGCTGGCGCGCTTTCCGCGCGGGCTCGTCAAGTCGCCGCAGCCCGGCGCGCTGTCGCTGTCGCAGGCGACCGAGGCCGGAACGATCTACGGCGTCGACGAGATCGCGGCGCTCTGCCAGTATCGCCCGCGCCGCCGGCGTGACGGACCCACATGGACGGGGCGCGCTTCGCCAATGCGCTCGTTTCCAGCGGCGCCTCGCCCGCCGACATGACCTGGCGCGCCGGGATCGACGCGCTGTCGTTCGGCGCGACCAAGAACGGCGCGCTCGCCTGCGAGGCGGTGGTCTTTTTCGATCCCGCGCTGGCGGCGGACTTCGCCTACCTGCGCAAGCGCGGCGGGCACACGCTGTCCAAGGGCCGCCTTCTCGGCGCGCAGATGGAGGCCTACCTGAAGGACGGCCTCTGGCTGCGGCTCGCGGGGCGTGCCAACGCCGCCGCGCGCCGGCTCGGCCAGCGGCTGTCGGCGGCGCCGGGCGTCCGGATCGCCTGGCCGACGCAAGCGAACGAGGTGTTCGTCGTCGCGCCCGACGCGACGGTCGTGGCCTGGCGCGCGACGCGGGCGCGAAGTTCTACCCGTGGACGACGCGCATCGCTCGCGGCGGAGCGGGCGCCGGGCGCCGGCGAGACCCTGGTCCGGCTGGTGACGTCGTTCGAGACCGAGGACCGCGAGGTCGAGCAGCTTGCGGCGCTTGCCGGGGCGGCGGCGCCCTGAATTGAGCGTGCTTGCAGGGCGCCCGTCTCGCGCCCATGCCTGTCGAAAGACGGGCGTCCTTTCGGACGCCCTATGGGACGGCGAGAACGCCGTCCCTCCAATAAAAGGGGCGCCCTCTCGGACGCCCCCTCGTCAGACCGATCAGCTCGCCTTACGCGGCCTCTTCTCGGGCGCGGCCTCGATCGTCTTGCGGGCCTTTGTCGCCGTTGATGGCGATGGTCCGGGGCTTCTGCGCCTCGGGCACTTCGCGGACGAGATCGATGTGCAGGAGCCCGTTCTCGCTCGCAGCGCCGGTCACGACCACGTGGTCGGCGAGCTGGAAGCGGCGCTCGAAGGCGCGAGCCGGCGATGCCCTGGTAGAGCACGTCGCGCTTCTCGTCCTTGGTCGTCGTTTCCTTGGAGCCGCGAACCGTCAGCGTGCTTTCGCGCGTTTCGACCGAAAGCTCCTTCTCGCTGAAGCCGGCGACGGCGAGCGTGATTCTGTAGGCGTTCTCGCCGGTCCGCTCGATGTTGTAGGGCGGATAGGCGGGCGCGTTCTGCTCGGCGCCGACGGCCTTGTCGAGCATCGACAGCAGGCGGTCGAATCCAACGGTGGAGCGATAGAACGGGGAGAGATCATAGTTCAGCATGGGTATCACATCCTCATTGAGCGATATGAGCGGAAAGCGCCCCTTTCGGCTGCGTTTTCCGCTTACGGTCCCGTCATGGGCCCCGCACCAATTCATCTGGGGCGAGAGAGCGCGTTTTTCAAGGGGGTCGCGGCCCCGCCACAAAAAACGCAAGCTTCTCGGCCATGGCCGCGATTGCGCGGCCGGACGCCGCTCGATATAGCGCCAATCCAGGGGGTCTCGAGGCCTCCGAATCGCAGGGTGTCGAAACGCATGCTCAAGTCTCTTTTGGCCGCCGCTCTCGCCGTCGCCATCTTGGGCCATGCCGCCGCGCCGGCTTTCGCCGGGCCGCCCAAAGGGCCCGAGGACGAGGACGAGAAAACGCCGAAGCCGCTGCCCCCGCTGCAGAAGAACTTTCCCCTCGACCAGACCTGGTCCCTGAAGGAGCTGAACGGCAAGCCGGTGCCGGACGGCCTCGACGCCAGCCTGAAGATCGACGGCACGCTGCGCGGCTCCGGCTTCACCGGCTGCAATTCCTGGTCGGCGACGCTCTATCCGGTCAAGGACCAGCACCTCATGGTCGGTCCGTTCGCGCTGACCAAGAAGCAGTGCCCCAAGGACGTCATGCAGCTCGAGATCGGCTTTCTGTCGACCCTGATCGGCAACCCGACCTGGGATCTCGTCAATGGCGACCTGGTGATCAAGGGGCCCAAGGGCTCGGCGAGGCTCGGCCGCTCGCTCTGACAGGGGGATAGGCGGGGGTGGCTCGGCGGCTCCGGCCGAAGCCGCCGGATCGCGCCTGCAAGGAGCGCGGTTTTCTGTCCAGACCTCGAGGCGCGCCCTTAAGCGTGATCGTCCGCACAGACCGGCACGGTTATAGAAGGTAGACCGACTGGGTAAGCTGTTGGAGCCGGGGCTTCAAGCCGCGGCGGTTGGGCGACGCGGGGGCGATCCATGATTGCGAGCCGATTGTTTTCGACCGCGTTCCTTCTGGCCATGTTCGCGCCGCATCCGGCCTCGGCGCTCGATTGGGAGATCGAGCGCAACTTTCGCTATTTTCTCTATCCGTCCGACGTCGCCGTGCAACGGGTCGCGCGCGACCTCTATCTCGCGGAGAAGGGCGCGAGTCCGACTCCGCTGCAACTCGAAGAGTTCATGAACGGCGGCGGCTTCTGGAGCAAGAAGCTCGGCGAGGCGGGCGCCCGCAGAGACAACTGGCCAATCGCGTGGCCGCGCGACGACGACGCCACGCCCTATCAACTGGTCAAGCAACTGAGAGCCGAGGAGGGACGGCTGCCTCCGGTCTCGGAGCCTGAACTCGACCGGCGCGGCTGGGCCAGTCTTCTCGTCCGCGAGCGGTCGCCGTCGCGTCCGCAAGACGCGACGCTCAACGGCTCGACCGCCACCTGCTGGAACCCGGTCCAGCGCTTGCACAGCGGCTGCGCGATCTGGGGCGACTATGTGCGTCCGCCCGGATGGATCGTGCGCATTTTCGATACCGCCGCGGCGGCGGGGCGATCCTGCCAATGGAGCTTTACGGGCGCCGTCGCCGCCGATGCGGACCCTGGCCGCTTCGTTGCGGCGACACAGCGTGCGCCTTCAGCCGGGTCGACCACGGTAACCGCCGATTGCCGGGAGCTGCGCATCGTCGTTCCCTCGAATCCGAGCGACCCCAAGTCGGTCGCAGGCCAGGCGACGATCACGCGGACCTCGGCCGACGGCCAAGCGAGCGTGACGGTCGCGCCGCAAGACCGCCTCATCATAGGCTTCGGCGATTCCTTCACCTCCGGAGAAGGCAATCCGGAACGCCTTGCGTTGTTCTCCGGCGCGCCCTGGACAGGCGGCAATCTCCCGGCGCGCGATCCCGATCCCGCGTCGCTCACGGCCAAGGATACGCGCGCGCAATGGACCGACCGCTGGTGCCATCGCTCCGTCTATTCGTGGCAGATCCGAACCGCGCTCGGCGCAGCGCTCAGCGACCCGCACCAGTCCTTCACCATCCTGCCCTACGGCTGCTCGGGCGCGACAATCCCAGAGGGCGTCCTCTACGGATATGATGGCGTCGAATATAACTCCGCGACCGACAAGGGCGTGATTGGCAGCCGCTCCGAAATCGGACTGGCCTATCAGGAGATCTGCCAGGCAAACGCGTTCCGGTCCTATTGCGCCTCAGGCCACCCGTGGTGCGGGCAGACCGAGGCGCCGACGCCGCAACAGGAGCAGGCGCCCGGATACTACGTCGCCGCCGCTCCTGCTTTGCGCCGGGCCATCATGCGCTGCGGGGCGACGAATGTCTTCAAGCGCGCGGCCGACGCGCTTTTGCTCGACATCGGCGTCAACGACGTCGGCTTCTCCGGCTGGGCCGCGGCGATCATTCTGCAGGACCCGATCCTGCGCGCCAGCTCGGGCGCAGCGGCGCCCTGTTTCGACGGGACCGCGCGTTGCGCGCCGACCCAAAGCCTGTTCGCCAGACTGGACAGCCGCTACGGACTCCTGCGGACGGTTCTCGATCAGTACATGCTGCCCGATTTCGGGATCGACCCCTCGCATGTGATCGTCGCCGTCTATCCTCCGGCCCTGGAAAACGAGGGCGGCGTTTTCTGCCCGCAGGGCAATGCCGGGCTGACGATCGCGACCCTGCCGACGCTCCCGTTTGCGAGCGCATGCAGTGGCTCCCTGGCGCTCGGCGGCGCGCTCGCGCAATATCCGGCGAGCGACGAGGTCGAGCGGGACGTCGAGCACGCGCGGGTGAAACTGAACGAGAGTCTCGTCGCCTTCGCTCTTCGGCCTCCGGCCTTCGACGTCGTCGCCGCCTATACGTCCGACTACGCCAAGCGCGGGGTGTGCGCGACGACGGACCCGCAGAGCCATGCTGGCCAGTCATGTTTCACGGCGCAGGATTTCGCCAATCTGCGCTGCGAACTCAACCCGGAATCGATGCACGTGCCGCGGGCGGAGGCGGGCGGCTGCTCCACCGGTGCGGCGGAGTTTCTGCCGTTCGCTCCGACCCAGTTCGGGCCGTACCGGAGCCGCACCCGGCTCTTCCGCACCCTGAACGATGTCTTTCTCGCCATCAATCAGAGGCCTCAGAACTATCTGGACCAAAGCGCCTTCGGCGTGCTCGACCTCTCCGGACGCGCGACAGGCGGGGCCTTTCATCCGACTGCGGCCGGACACGCGACCATCGCCACCGACACGACGCCCGAACTTTGCGACCGTCTCGGCTGCGGGCGCTGACGGGCCGCCTCGAGGCGGAGGCTAAACCGACAAAACGCGCTGACGTCGAGACGCAGACCCATTCAGAGCGATCCGATTGGGGCGATTGACGCCTTTCGTGTCGCGATCGATCGCTTCGATGAGCGGTCACTTGAAGCTTTGCGGCTATCGCCGAGCGCCATGTAAAACCGCCAGGATTTCCACGTCTTCGCCGCGCACCCGATACGGCACAAGGTAAGGCGTATCGGCAATGACCCGTTCCCGCGTGTTGGGCACACGGCCGGCCCGGCCGAGATGCGGATGGGTCGTCAACCCTTCGGCTTGGTCGAGAATAACGCTCACCACTCGGCCGGCAGACGCCGGATTATCGCGCGCGATATAGTCCCCGATCTCTTCAAGATCGCGTAGCGCCGGTGCGGTCCAGCGCAGCTTCATCCTTGGGCCGAGAATTTCTTTCGAACCCTGGCCACGTCGTGTTCGCTGGCGAAGTCGCCATCGTCGGCCGCAGCGATGCCGGCCTCGATCTTGCCGATCTGCCACGCGTTCAGAGCGACATAATCCTCGATTGCTCTCGTGATCAGCCAAGTGCGGGAGCGATCTGTCTTTTCCGCCAATTGGTCGAGCGCGCCGAGTGTCGCCTCGTCAACGCGGACGGTGAAAGCAGCAGACATGATGAAGCCCTTGGTGGTGCGTTTGGGTTCATATAGGTTATATCTGAACCTCGTTGCATTTACAAGTTCATAGAAACCGCCAAAGGTGCTCTGCCGCGGGTGAGACAGCGCGTTCCTTGCCCTTACATCGCCGCCGCCTCGACCGTCGCGGGCGCGTCGCCGTGCGGCTCGAACGCGATGCGGCGCTTGTGGAAGGCGTTGAGGGTCGAGCGGTGGCCGATCGACACCAGCGTCGTGTCCGGAAGCGTTTTCGCGATGGCGTGGTAGAGGTCGGCCTCGCTCTTTTCGTCGAGCGAAGCGGTGGCTTCGTCGAGGAACAGCCAGTCCGGCCGGGCCAGAAGGGCGCGGGCGACCGCGAGGCGCTGCTGCTCGCCGCCGGACATGTGCATCTGCCAGTTGTCGTGCTCGTCGAGCCGGTTCTGGAAGCTCGCGAGCCCGACCTTGATCAGCGCGTCGCGGAGTTCGGCGTCCGGGAAGGCCGAGGCCGCGGCCGGGTAAGCGAGGGCGTCGCGCAGGCGGCCGATCGGGATATAGGGCCGCTGCGGCAGCAGCATGAGCTTGGCGAATTCCGGCTGGCGGATTTCGCCCGAGCCGAACGGCCACAGGCCGGATATGGCGCGAAACAGCGTCGATTTTCCCACGCCCGAGGGACCGACCACCAGCGTCGATTCCTGGGGAATGAGCGCGAGGTCGCCGACATGGGCGAGCTTGCGGCCGTCCGGCAGCGCGATATCGACATCGGGCAGCGACAGGATCGGACCGTCGGCCGCCGTCGTTGTGATGCGCGGCACGAGCGTCTCGAATTCCCGAACCCGCTCGAACGAGTCCTCGAACGTGGTCAGACGCTGGATCGCGGCGCTGAAATCGGCAAGCCCGATGTAGCGGTCGACGAAGAAGTTCATCGAGCCGTTGACGGCGCCGAAGGCGTCGGCGGACTGGCTGAAGCGGCCGAAGTCGACCACCTTCATGTAGTAGAACGGCGCGACGACGACATAGGGGATGATGACGGAGATCTGGCTGTAGAACTGGTTGAAGGCGATCAGCCAGGTGCGCACGCGGATGATGCGCTGGATGGTGTGGAAGACGTTGCTGAACACCGTCCCGGCCCGCTCGATCTCGCGGTCCTCGCCTTTGAGAAGCGCGATCTGCTCGCTGTATTCGCGGATGCGCGCGAGATCGAAGCGGAAGTTCGCCTCCACCGTCTGCTGGCGGAAATAGAGCCGCGACAGGCTGCGGCCGATCAGGTGCGTGACGCCGGTGGCGGCCGCAGCGTAGAGCACGGCGACCCAGAACAGGAAGCCGGGGATTTCGACCCCGAAGATCGGCGCCCGCATCGCATTCGAGATCCCCCACAGGATGATCGAGAACGACACGAGGTTGGTCGCCGAGGAGATCAGCTGGATCGTGTAGTTGTAGATGCCCGCATTGCCGGAATTGATGCCGGTGCCGCTGCCGTTGATGAACCCGCCGACATCCTGCGAGATGCGCTGATCCGGGTTGTCGGCCTCGGACGCGCCGAGCGCGAGCTTGTAGTGCATCGAGTGGGTGAGCCAGCGCGAGGTGAACGCCGCCGTCATCCAGCGCCGCCATTGCAGGACGAAATTCGAGGCGACGAAGAATTCGATCAGGCCCGCGAGGATGGCGATGAAGGCCAGCGGCACGAAGACGTACATAAGCTGATGCCAGAAGGCGGTGCGATGGGCTTCGTCGGCGACCTGGATGGCGTTGCCGAAGTCGCGCTGGAAGAAGTTGAAACGGAGGCCGAGCGCGACCTGGAACTGGTTGATCAGGATGAGAAACCAGACGTTGATGCGGGCGTAGACGTCCTGCCGCGCGATCAAACGCGGCAGCGGCCAGGGGTGGATCGAGATCGGCGTGCGCGCGGCGAAGAACGGGTCGGCGATCCGCATCATCCGCCGGACGATGCCGAAATGCGAGACGCCGAAGATGGCGAGAATGAAGATCGCGGTCGCGAGCGGCAGATAGGTCGGCAGCTGATACTCGTCGTAGGCCTTCGGCCAGTAACCGAGCAGCGCCACGAGATCGAGGACGCCGAAGATCACCGTCTCCGCGACGAACAGTTCCGAGAGCATGGTGAGGAAGGTCGAGAGCCGCCAGCGGGGGAGGGAAGCGACCGCCGCGAGCGCCGACGTGATCCCGATCAGGATCGTCATCCCGTTTTCCTCGTAGGCGCCGATCGTGAGGGCGAGGACGGCGAAAACGGCAAGGCTCAGCATGCGCATGGGGCTTCGACCTTAAGCGGGCGGGAAAACGGGAACGCGCGCCGTAGCAGACGGACGCGGGCAATTGAAGGGCGGGCGCGTTGCGCGGGGGTGAAATGTTGGCAAGGTGGGCCAACCGATTGGAGGGGCGGCGTCTCGCCGCCCACAGGGCGTCTGGAGGGACCCCCGTCTTTTGGCGGCTATGGGAGCGCGAGACGCGCACCCTCCGAGGGACGAGCGGCGCCCGTGCGCCTACTCCGTCGCCTCCTCCAGTCCGGCGAGCGGAAGCGTGAAGCTGAACTTCGCCCCGCCGCCGGGATTGGCGTCGGCCCAGATCGTCCCGTAGTGGCTTTCGACGATCGAGCGCGAGATCGAGAGGCCGACGCCGAGACCGCTCGACTTGGTCGAGGTGAACGGCACGAAAAGATCGGCATAAGCGGAGGCGGGGAGGCCGCAGCCGGTGTCGGCGATATCGGTGCGGATCATGTCGCGGTCGATCGCGGTCGCGATGGAGAGCTTGCGAGCCGGCGCGCCATCCATCGCCTCGATCGCGTTGCGCATCAGGTTGACCAGCGCCTGTTCGATCTGGACCATGTCCGCGAGAACGGTGTCTTCGGCGGCGTTCAGGGCCATGACGATCTCGACGCCGGCTTCCGTCGCCGACGCCGCGACAAGCTCGCAGGCGCGCTTGATGAGATCGTGAAGGCCCTGCTCCGTCTTGTTGGGCTCGCCTCGGGCGACGAACTCGCGAAGATGCGCGATGATCTGCCCCGCCCGGTGCAACTGCGACGAGGCTTTGTCGAGGGCCTCGTCGATCCGCCGGTCCTGGCCGCTCGGTCTTGGCGTCGAGGAGATGGCGGACGGTGAAGAGATAGTTCGCCGCCGCGGCGAGCGGCTGGTTGATTTCGTGCGCCAGCGCCGTCGCCATGTCGGACAGCGAATCGAGGCGGTTGCTGTGCAACTTGCTCAGCCGCGTCTCGAACTTGCGCTTTTCGCTGAGATCGCGGACGAAGCCTATGAACAGCCGTTCGGCGCCGTACCAGGTCTCGGAAATCGTCGAGTTCGACTGGAATATTCGACCCGTCCTTGCGCCGAGCTTCGAGTTCGTGGCCCACGCCGAGCATTTTCGACCCGCTCGTCCGCAGGTAGCGCTCGACAAAGCCGCGATGCGGCTCGGGCACGAGCACGCTGACGTCGCGCCCGACGAGTTCCTCCGCGGAATAGCCGAACATCCTGGTGGTCGCCGCGTTGTGCGTCTGGATGATCCCCTGCTCGTCGATGGTGACGATCGCGTCGGCGACGCCGTCGATCACCGCGCGGATGCGCGCTTCGCTGTCGCGCAGCGCGTCTTCGGCGCGCCGCCGCTCGCCGATGTCGACGAAGGTGACGACGACGCCTTCGATCCGGTCTTCGACCGTGCGGTAGGGCCTCATCCGCATCAGACGCCAGCCGCTCTTGCGGCTCAGCACCTCGCGCTCGATCGGAGCGAGCGTGCGAATGCACGCTGCGCGCATCCTCGGCGAGGCCGTCGAAATCGAGGGTATGGGTGAAGTCGGTGATCGAGCGGCCCTCGTCGCCGGGCGCGACGTTGAAGAGATCGGCGATCGGCGGCGTGAACCGCTTGATCCTGAGTTGCGGATCGAGGAACAGGATCCCGACGTCCGTCGCGGCCATCAGGTTCTGGATGTCGCTGTGGGCCTGCGACACGCTTTCGAGCTTGGTCTTCAGTTCCGCGTTGACGGTCTGAAGCTCCTCGTTGATCGACTGCAACTCCTCCTTGCTGGTCTCGAGCTCCTCGGCGGTCGAGCGATACTCCTCGTTGATCGACTGCAATTCCTCGTTCGCCGCGCGCAGGTCTTCGTTGGCGCCCTCGTATTCGTCCCGCGAGGCGCGCAGCTGCGACTGGGCGACCTGCAGCTCCTGCCGAAGCTGGCGAACCTCCTCGTTCGGCGCCCGCTCCGCGATCGGTCGCGCCGGTCTCCAATTCGCCGATCGCTTCGCCCTCGATGAAGAAGACGATCGCCGAGCGGCTGCGTCGAGGCGTCGGCGGATTGGGGCCGCACTTGCAGATAGACCCTGCGCGTCGCCGCGCCGTCGAAACGGACGGCGATCGGACCGCTGAGGCTCGTCTCGTTGCGGGAAAGCGCCCGGTGGAGCGACGCGCGCAGGTCGAATCGCAGCTCCTCCCGCGCCAGCTCGGTGATGTCGTTGGCCAGCGGCCCGGCCGAAGGCTGGATGTAACGCCCTGCCGTTTCCGAGAGATGGACCACACGGTAGGACTCGTCGACCACGGCGCTCGGCGGCGCCAGCCGCTCCAGCGCCTCGCGATGCGCGCCCGGTTCGCCCGCGGCCCGGAACGGCGGCGGCCCCCGGAACGGCGGCGCCTCCAGTCCCAGATACGACGGTCCGAGCCGGGGCGCCAGCCTGACGTCGCTCGCCGCGGGCATGCGCACGTAGATGCGCGAATCGCGGTCGAGGACGCGAAACAGGCCTGGCGGGCTGTCGGCGCTCTCGGACGATCCAATGAACAAGTAGCCCGATCGGGTTCAAGGCGAAGTGGAATGCGGCGCAGACCTGTTGCTGTCGCTGCCTGTCGAGGTAGATCAGCAGGTTGCGGCAGGAAATCAGGTCGGTGTGGGAAAAGGGCGGATCCTTCAGGAGACTGTGCCTGGCGAACAGCACGACGTCGCGCAATTCGCGCGTCACGCGGTACTGGTCGCCCTCCCGGGCGAAGAAACGCCTCAGACGCTCCTCGCTCACGTCGGTTTCGATGGCGAGCGGATAGCGGGCCTCGCGGCCGAAGGCCAAGGCGGCGTCATCGAGGTCGGACGCGAAGATCTGGATTTCCGGCCGGATCTCGCGGCGGGCCGCCTCCTCGAGCAGGATCATCGCGATCGAATAAGCCTCTTCGCCGGTCGCGCAGCCGGGAACCCAGACCCGAACCGGGTCGGCCGCGCCCTTGTCCTCGAACAGCTTCGGAACGACCAGCGCGCGAAGCCTGTCGAAAGCGCCGGCGTCGCGAAAGAACATGGTCACCGAGATCAGAAGATCGGCGAACAGCGCCTGCGCCTCCCCCGCGTTGTCGCGCAGGACCGCCAGATAGTCGCTCATCGTCGCCGCGCGCTGCACCTGCATTCGGCGAAGGATGCGGCGGCGGACGGTGGATTTCTTGTAGTTGGAGAAATCGTGCCCGGTGCGCGTGCGGAGTTGCGACAGGATCCGCTGCAGCGCCCCCTCGTCGGCTTCGCTCGGCGCATCCGCGTGCGCCGGACTGCGATTTCGGATCAGCTCGGGAAGCCGGGTGGCGATCTCGCGCACCGGCAGGGCGAAATCGGCGAGACCCGTCGCGATCGCGCTGCGCGGCATCGAGTTGAATTCGGCCTCGTCGGGGTCCTGAACCAGGATGATGCCGCCCGCCTCCTTGACCGCCTTGATGCCGAGCGCGCCGTCCGAGCCCGCCCCCGACAACACGATCGCGAAGTCATCGCCGCGCCGGGCGGCGAGCGAACGGAAGAACAGATCGATCGGCGCGCGCCGCCAGCGCGGTTCGTCGAACTCGGCGATGTCGAGGTTCTGGTCCTCGACCCGCAACTGTCGGTTCGGCGGAATCACGTAAACATGGCCTGGGAGGAGCTGCTCCCGTCCGGCGACCTGCGTCACCGCCATTTTGGTTCGCGTCGCCAGAATGCTCGGCAACTCGCTCTGGTGTTCCGGATCGAGATGGACGATCACGACGAAGGCCGCATCGACCTTGTCCGGCAGGCTCTCGAAGAACATCTGGAGCGCCCGGACGCCGCCCGCCGACGTCCCGATGCCGACCGTCGGGAACCGTCTCGAGGCGGACTCGCCCTCGTCCGCGGGCTGGCTCAGCGTTTGGTCGTTTTGGCTCATATGAGCCTCCTATGGGCGCCGCTCGCAGCGTTCCGGGCTTATCGACCGTCCCAATGTCAGGCTCGATGATTGAATCTCAAAATACCACAAACGCTTTCCAGACGATCAGGCCAGCAGCCTGAAGAACGAACGAATACGTCTTAAACTCGTTCCTTCAAATCCACAATTCCGGGGGGCGGGAGGCCTCCACGGGCAGGGTCGGGTCAGCTTGCGCGATCAGCTTGGCGCCAGCGGTCAAAGGCCTCATGGTCGACGGTGTTTTGATTTGTTTGGGGGGAGCCATGAAGACCGCCGACTTCGTCGTCACCGGACGACCGGATCTCGCCAATATCCGGCGCTTTCCGACGGTCGATTTCGCCGACTACGAGCGGCGCCTGGGCGAGATGCAGGAGACGCTGCAGCGCATCCAGCAGGCCTACCTCGGCAGCCCGAACCGCGCCGTGGTCGTGCTCGAAGGCTGGGACACGGCCGGCAAGGGCGGGATCGTGCGGCGCCTCGGCTGGGCGCTCGATCCGCGCAGCTTCAAGGTGCATTCGATCGCCGCGCCGAGCGAACGGGAAAAGTCGCTGCACTATCTCCAGCGATTCTGGGAGCGGCTGCCGCAGCACGGGCAAATCGTCGTGTTCGACCGCTCCTGGTACGGCCGGGTCATGGTCGAGCGCGTCGAGGGTTTTGCGACCGGAGACGAGTGGAAGAGGGCCTATGAGGAGATCAACGATTTCGAGCGGATGCTGATCGCCGACGGAACCCGGCTGGTGAAGCTCTTTCTCCACATCACGCCGGAGGAGCAAATCCGCAGGTTCCGCAACCGTCTGAGCGATCCGCTCAAGCGCTGGAAGCTGTCCTATGAGGACTTCCGCAACCGCGCCCGCTGGGCCGACTACGAACAGGCGATCGAGCACATGATGCAGAAGACCTCGGGACCTCACGCGCGCTGGCATCTCATACCCGCCAACGACAAGCCTTACGGACGGCTCGCCGCGTTCCGGATCATGGTCGACCGTCTGTCGAAGGGCGTGTCGCTCGATCCGCGTCCGCTCGACCCGAAAGTGCTCGAGGCCGCCCAGAAGCTGCTCGGGATTCTTGCGCCTGGAAATGGCGCGCCGGGGAAGAGGCCAGCGCATAACCAAAAAGGCCATGCATAGGGAAAAGTGATAGACGTTCGCGGAGCCGCCGGCAGGGCTGTTGGAGGCGGGAGGCATGCGCTTCGAGCGCGACAGGGAGCAACGGGGATTCCTGCCAAGTCAGGCAAACGCAAGGCGAAGACCGCGGTGCGCGTCCAGTACGGCGCGCTGCCCTACCGGTTCACGGCCGAAGCCGCGCTCGAGATCCTCGTCGTCACCACGCGGCGGACCCGGCGCTGGATCATTCCCAAGGGCTGGCCGATCAAGGGCCTCAGGCCGCCAAAGGCCGCCGCTCGCGAGGCCTACGAGGAGGCCGGCGTGACCGGGCGGGTCGGCGTAAAGTCGATCGGAACCTTCACCTACGAGAAGGCGCTCGACGAGGCCGGCATTGAGGCGACCTGCGAGGTCAAGGTCTATCCGCTGCTGGTGAAACGGCAGGTCGAGGTCTTCCCGGAGTCCGAGCAGCGAATGCTGCAATGGGTCGACCCAGCCAAGGCGGCCACTTTGATCAAGGACGCCGGCCTCAAGAAGCTGGTGAAGGCCTTCGCCAAGCGCCTGTCGATCGCCGCCAGCAACGCGATTCCCTGAGCGGGCGCGGCTCAGCGAGCCTCATTGCCGACATGCTGCCGGCCGACAAGGCCGGAGGAGGCCGCGAACGGCGGCGCGAGAGGGCAAGGTCGGCGATGGTCGGCGACGGCGTCAGCAATTCCCCAGCGATTGTGCCCAAAAGTCCCGAGGAGCGCCGCGCCGAGCTTCGGCGGATGCGGACGATCGCGACCTCGCTGCTCGTCGCCATGACGCTGGTTCTTCATCGCGACCCGCTTCGCCCCGGCGGGCTGGGTCTGGGCGCCCTATCTCGGCGCCTTCGCCGAGGCCGGCATGGTCGGGGCCTGCGCCGACTGGTTCGCGGTCGTCGCGCTGTTTCGCCATCCGCTCGGCCTGCCGATCCCGCACACCGCCATCGTGCCCGAGAACAAGCGCCGCATCGGCGCCGCGCTCGGCCGCTTCGTCACCAACAATTTTCTGTCGCCGCGGGTGGCGGCGGAGCGGCTGCGCAGAATCGATATCGTGGGGCTCGCCGCAACGGGCCTCGCCGACCCGCGCAGCGCCGAGGCGTTCACCGCCATCGTTGCGAGGCTTGCGCCGCAAGCGATTGCGGCGCTGCCGGCGCAAGCGGTCGAAGACTGGATCGGCGGCGTCGCGAGACGCGGCGCCGAGGCGCTGCCGGCCGCGCCGCTCGCGTCCCGCGCGCTGTCCATTCTCTGGGCGGAAGGGGCGGGGCAGGCGCTGCTCGACCAGGGCCTCGACCTGGTCGAGGCCGCGCTCGCCGGCAACAGGGCGACGACTCGTCGAACAGGTCAGGCGACAATCGAGCCCGTGGATCCCGAAATGGGTTGACGAGATCATCGCCAACAGAATTTTGCAGGGGCTCGCCGGAACGCTGGACGACATGCGCAGGCCCGACCATCCCTGGCGCGCGGACGTGGCGGCGCGGGTGAACGGGCTGATCGACGCCCTCGCCGTCGATCCCGACCTGCGCGCGCGCGGCGAGGCGCTGAAGCGCGAGCTTCTCGACAGCCCCGTTTTCGCCGAACAGGCGCGAAAGCTCTGGCGCGAGCTCAGCGCCTCGTTGCAGCAAGACTTGCCGCAGCGGGCGGAGGCGGCGACCGCGTGGGCGCTGGCGGCGCTCGGCTCCCTCAGCCGCTCGCTCGAAGCGGACCCGGCCCGGCGCGAGCGCATCAACGAGGCGCTGAGGCGGCTCGTGCTGCAGATCGTGCTGCCGCGCCGCGCAGAGGTCGGCGCCTATATCGCCTCGGTGGTCGATCGCTGGGACACGGCGACGCTGGTCGAGCGGCTCGAATTGCAGGTCGGCGCCGACCTGCAATACATCCGTATCAACGGCACGCTGGTCGGGGGGCTCGTGGGGGTTGTGATCTATACGGTGAGACGCGCGCTCGGCGGGTGAGCGGCGGCACGCTTGCCGGCCTACGGGTCCGGCGTCGACTGGCGACCGGCAGGACGCGGAAATCCGCGACATTGCGGGTGACCAAAGTCAGCTTGTGAACGATCGCGGTGGCGGCGATGATCGAGTCGCGTTCGGTGATGATGACGGGACCGGTTTGCGTTGATCACAAACCGGCCCCGGTTTCGATTGTAGGTATGTAGCTACCTGGTCGCGGCCAGTCAAACCCGCACTCGCGCGGCGCGCAACAAAAAGGGCGGCCGAAGCCGCCCTTTGTCCCTTCAACCGCTTGCGGGAGACGATGGCGCGAAGCGCCGGATGAGGGATTTCGCTGAAATTTGAACGTCAGCGCCGACCCTCAAACCGGGCCCTCTCCCGCGGGCGGGAGAGGAGTTTTGGATCTTAGAAGTCCATGCCGCCCATGCCGCCCATTCCGCCGCCGCCGCCGCCCATCGGCATGGCGGGCTTGTCCTTCGGCACTTCGGCGACCATCGCCTCGGTGGTGATGAGGAGCCCGGCGACGGACGCCGCGTCCTGCAGCGCCGCGCGCACGACCTTGGCCGGATCGACGATGCCGGCTTCGATCATGTCGACGTACTGCTCGGTCTGGGCGTCGAAGCCGAAGGTCTGCGACTTGTTCTCGAGAATCTTGCCGACCACGATCGAGCCCTCGACGCCAGAGTTCTCGACGATCTGGCGGATCGGCGACTCGAGCGCGCGCAGCACGATCTTGATGCCGGCCTCCTCGTCGGCGTTCTCGCTCTTGAGCTTCGAGACCGCGGCCTTGGCGCGCAGGAGCGCGACGCCGCCGCCGGGAACGATGCCTTCCTCGACCGCCGCGCGGGTGGCGTTGAGGGCGTCGTCGACGCGGTCCTTCTTCTCCTTGACCTCGATCTCGGTCGCGCCGCCGACGCGGATCACCGCGACGCCGCCAGCGAGCTTGGCCAGACGCTCCTGCAGCTTCTCACGGTCGTAGTCCGAGGTCGTCTCCTCGATCTGCGCCTTGATCTGCCCGACGCGCGCCTCGATGTCCTTCTTGGCGCCGGCGCCGTTGATGATCGTGGTGTTCTCCTTCTCGATGCGGATGCGCTTGGCCTTGCCGAGCATCTGCAGCGTGACGTTCTCGAGCTTGATGCCGAGGTCTTCCGCGATCATCGTGCCGCCGGTCAGGATGGCGATGTCCTCGAGCATGGCCTTGCGGCGGTCGCCGAAGCCCGGCGCCTTGACGGCCGCCACCTTGAGGCCGCCGCGCAGCTTGTTGACGACGAGGGTGGCGAGCGCCTCGCCCTCGATGTCCTCGGCGATGATGACGAGCGGCTTGCCGGTCTGCACCACCGCCTCGAGCACGGGCAGCATCGGCTGGAGCGAGGAGAGCTTCTTCTCGTGGATGAGGATGTAGGCGTCCTCGAGTTCGGCGATCATCTTCTCGGCGTTGGTGATGAAGTAGGGCGAGAGATAGCCGCGGTCGAACTGCATGCCCTCGACGACGTCGAGCTCGGTCTCGAGGCTTTTCGCCTCCTCGACCGTGATCACGCCCTCGTTGCCGACCTTCTGCATCGCGTCGGCGATCATCTTGCCGATCGACTTGTCGCCGTTGGCCGAGATCGTGCCGACCTGCGCGACTTCCGCCGAATCCTTGATCTTCTTGGCGCGCTTGGCGATGTCCTTGACCGCCTCGGCGACCGCGAGGTCGACGCCGCGCTTCAGGTCCATCGGGTTCATGCCGGCCGCGACCGACTTCGCGCCCTCGCGAACGATCGCCTGGGCGAGGACGGTCGCGGTGGTCGTGCCGTCGCCGGCGGTGTCGTTGGTCTTCGAGGCGACTTCGCGCACCATCTGCGCGCCCATGTTCTCGAACTTGTCCTCGAGCTCGATCTCCTTGGCGACGGTGACGCCGTCCTTGGTGATGCGCGGAGCGCCGAACGACTTGTCGAGCACGACGTTGCGGCCCTTGGGGCCGAGCGTCACCTTGACGGCGTTGGCGAGGATGTCGACGCCGCGCAGCATGCGCTCGCGGGCGTCCGAGGAAAAGCGTACGTCTTTAGCAGCCATTGAGTGGGTTCCTTCGAAACAGGGGGTTGGTTGAAGGGGGCAATCGGCAGTAGGCAGTAGGCAGTAGGGAGGGCAGCGGCGGTGGCGCGGGGGCTCCCGAACGCCTGTTGCCTGCTGCTTGTTGCCTACTGCCCAAAACCAATCAGCCGATCACGCCCATGATGTCGGACTCCTTCATGATCAGGAGTTCCTGGCCGTCGATCTTGACTTCGGTGCCGCTCCATTTGCCGAACAGAACCTTGTCGCCGGTCTTGAGATCGATCGGGATCAGCTTGCCGGCTCTCGTCGCGGCCGCCCGGACCCACGGCGATGATTTCGCCCTCTTGCGGCTTCTCCTTGGCGGTGTCCGGGATGATGATGCCGCCCTTCGTCTTCTCCTCGCTATCGAGGCGACGGACGACGACACGGTCATGCAGGGGACGGAATTTCATGAGTTGAACTTTCCTCTCGCGAGAGCGCCCATTTTCTGGGCGCGAAATGCAGTTAGCACTCAGTTTGGCCGAGTGCTAACGGGGCTGAAATAGGGGCGGCGCCGGAAAGCGTCAAGGCCGACGCGAGCAAATCGTTGACGATTTGTGATCGAGCGCAACTTCTTGTGGCCTATCAACAGGTTGCACGACGCGATGCGAGCCGCGGACGAGACCGGCTTCGAACGGCCATACCTGGTTCAGGAGGTTCGTCGCATCTCCAAAGCTAACCCCGCTTTTCTCAACCTCGATCCGGGGAGGATGTCCGTCGAACAGGCAACTGCGAAGAAAGCGCGCGATCATTTCCATGCGTAAAGGCGATTTTAGGACGCCATAATCGAAACTTTTCAGGGGTTGGAGCGTTTGCGCGATAAGTTCCTCTCGTCGAAGACATCAAGCAGACAGGAACGATTCATTCTCGACGCTTGCGTGGCGGCCGGGACGATTTATCTGGATGCGCAAGACGGGGGGCGGCGGCGCACAGGACAGCCGCAAACGCTCAGGAGTTTCCCGATGACCCTCGCTTCGACTCGACTCCAACTTGTTGCTCTCGGCGCAGCCGCCGCCTTGTCGGCGACTTCGGTTTCGCAAGGCTTCGCTGCGACCTATCGGCACGTCGCACACGGGCATGTCGCTCATGCGCATGTCGCGGCGCCACTATGCCTATCGCTATGGACACGCTTACCGCGGGTACGGCTATAATCCCGGCGCGGCCGTCGCGGCCGGGGTCATCGGAACCGCGATCGGCGCCGGCATAGCCGGGTACGGCTATCCGTACGATTGCGACGCCTACGGGTACGGTTATGGCTACGGCAGCTGCGCGACCTACGGCTATGGCTACGGCTGGCCCTATTACGGCGGGTTCTACGGCTATGGCTACGGGCCCGGCTTCTATGGCTACGGCGGGAGATACGGCAACTACGGAGTAGGCCACGGCTTCCACGGCGGCAGCCACTTCGCCGGCGGGTTCAACCACGGCGGCTTCGGCGGGCACATGGGCGGCTTCGGCGGCCACATGGGCGGCTTCGGCGGCCACATGGGTGGCGGCGGCATGCATATCCGCTGACGGGTCGGAGACTGATCGGGGGGCGGCCTACGGGTCGCCTGATTGCCCGGAGAGCAGGATGGGCTGACGTGGTCGGCAGCCCTGACGGCTAACGCAGCCACTTGGCGCGGGCCGCGTCGAGCGAACCGTCTTCCTTCATGATGTGCAGCCACTGATCGACGAAGGCCTTCAGCGCCGGGTCGGGCGCCATCCAGTAGGCTTTCTCGGCGAAGTCGAAGGGCTTGTCGGGGTGGATCGCGCACAGCGCGTTCGGATGCAGTTTCTGCTGGAGACGGGTTTCCGACGCGTCGGTGATCATCACGTCGGCGCCGCCGGCGGCGAGCGTATCGAAAATCGTCGTGTTGTCGGGCTGGACGACGATCTGGGCCTCATGGAGATGGGCGCGGTCGAAGCGCTCGTTGGTCCCGCCGGGATTGACGATGACCCGCACGCTCGGGACGGTCGATGTCGGCGAGCGTCTGATACTTCGAAACGCTCGGCGCAACGCGCGATCGGGGTCTTGCCGTCGCGCAGGTAAGGCGTCGGAGAAGAAGCCGATCTTCTGCCGGTCGAGCGTGACCGAGACGCCGCCCATGGCGATGTCGAACGCGCCGGCCTCAAGGTCGCGGGCGAGGCTGGGCCAGGCGGTCGGCACGAACTCGACCTTGACGCCGAGCGCCGCGCCGAGCGAGCGCGCCATGTCGACGTCGAAGCCGGAATAGGCGCCGGTCGCCTTGTCGAGGGCGGTGAACGGCCGGTAGTCGCCGGTCGTCGCCGACGCGGAGAACGCTGCGCGGAAAGGATCGCGTCGAGCCGCGACGGTTCGGCGAGAGCCGGGCAGGGGAGGCAGGCCGGCGAGACCGAAAATCAGAAGCGGGATCAGTCCGCCGGGTCGCATGGGCGCCTGCGGCCCCGGCCCTCAAGCGGCGCTTCAGGAGCCGCTCGACCTCGGAGACCAGCTCGCGCAGATGGAACGGCTTCGACAGGATGCGGGCGTCCTTCGGGGCGTTGTTGTCCGGATTGAGCGCCACCGCGGCGAAGCCGGTGATGAACATGACCTTGATTTCCGGATCGAGTTCGGTCGCGCGGCGGGCGAGCTCGATGCCGTCCATTTCCGGCATGACGATGTCGGTGAGCAGAAGCTCGAACGGCTCCTCGCGCAAGCCGGTGATAGGCCGACATCCCGTTGTCGAACGAGGCGACGTCGTAGCCCGCGTTCTGCAGAGCCTTGACGAGGAATCGACGCATGTCGTTGTCGTCCTCGGCGAGCAGAATCTTGGCGCGAAATCTCGACCGGCGTACGCATACCCTATCCCCTGTTCAGGCTTGCAACTTTGCGGCGCCCCGGTAAAAATTCCTTGAAAGACGGCAGCGGATCCTGCGCGCCGTCGCCAAGCGCGTCCCATATGATAAAGCCGATGCCCGCGCCGAGAGCAAGCGCGCAGTGCGTTCGGAGCGACAATGAACGAATTCGAGAGGGCCGGAGCTGGTCGGAATTCGATCCTCCCGTCGAGACGATCGAGCCGGCGCGCCTGACCTCGCCGCTCGTTTTCAGCTCGCCGCATTCGGGGTCTGCGCTATCCGCGACCGTTTCCTCGAAGCGTCCCGGCTCGACGCGCTGACCCTCCGGCGCTCCGAGGACGCCTTCGTCGACGAATTGTTCCTGCCCTGCGTCGGGCTCGGCGCGCCGCTGCTGCGGGCTTTGTTTCCGCGCGCCTATCTCGACGTCAATCGCGAGCCCTACGAACTCGACCCGAAGGTTTTCGACGGTCCGCTGCCCGATTACGCCAACACCCGCTCGCTGCGGGTCGCCGTCGGCCTCGGCACGATTCCGCGAGTGGTCGGCGACGCGCAACCGATCTACCAGCAGCCGCTTGTCGGTCAACGAGGGCCTGGCGCGGATCGCGGCGCTGTACCGGCCTTATCACGCGCGGCTCGAAGCGCTGATCGCGCGCGCCGCACGGCAATTCGGGCAGGCGTTGCTGATCGACTGCCATTCGATGCCGAGCAACGCCGCGGATGTCGGCGGTCTGGACATCGTGCTCGGCGACCGATTCGGCGCGAGCGCCGCGCCCTTCGTGATCGAGACGCTGGAGACGAGCCTTGAGGGCGTCGGGATACCGGGTCCGGCGCAACAAGCCGTTCGCCGGGGGCTACATCACCGAGCGTTTCGGCGCGCCGGCGCAGGGCGTGCACGCCGTTCAGATCGAGATTGCGCGCGCGCTTTACCTCGACGAACGCCGCATCGTGCGCAATGAGCGATGGACCCTATTGCGCGACGATCTGTTCGTCGCGGCCCAGGCGCTCGCGAGCGCGTTCGGCGCGGCCGAGGGGCCTGAGCGCCTGGCCGCCGAATAGACAGTTGCAATGGCCGTATGACGCGATGCAACAAGATTATTGCAGCGCACAAAAATCGCGCCGGTTTCGGCGTAATTTGCACCCTTAGGCCCGGTTCAGGGAAAAGTTGGGGAAAAAAGGAGGCCGCCAGTGTTTCCACGGCGGCCTTCAGTCTAGGGAGGAAACGCCCAAGGAGGGCATATGCGGCAGGTCATGCCGCACCGCAACAATATCGGCGCCCAGCGCCGGTCTTGCAAGCGCTTTCTTCCTCCGATTACGCCACGCCCGGTCGAAGGCGCTTTCCACGGACCAGCGACTTAGGCGCGGCGGCGACGTCGACTTTGGAGTTAATTTCATCAAATCAGCAGCTTACACCGTTAACGAAGTGTTACGGCGCGGCGGAGCCGCTGAAAGAGGGGATAGCAGATATGCAGGCGAGGCATGGCTTGACCGCCGATTCCGGGGACGAAAGATGACGGCTGTCGACTTTGCGGCCTTCGTCGAGCGTCTGGCGCAGGTTTCGGGCGAGGTGATTCTGCCGTTCTTTCGCAGCGCGATCGGAGCGGAGGACAAGTCCAAGCGGGGGCGTCTTCGATCCGGTGACCGAGGCGGACCGCGGCGCTGAGGCGGCGATGCGCCGCCTCATCGGGCAGACCTTTCCGGCTCACGGCGTGATCGGCGAGGAATACGGCTTCGACCGCGCCGACGCCGAATATGTCTGGGTTCTCGATCCGATCGACGGCACCAAGAGCTTCATTTCGGGCATGCCGACCTGGGGCACGCTGATCGGTCTCATGCACCGTGGCCGGCCGGTCTACGGCATGATGGCGCAACCCTTCACCCGCGAGCGCTTCACCGGCGACGGCAAACGGGCGCGGCTGCGGACGCTGGCCGCAAGCCGAGGCGACGCGCCGCCGACCGAATGGACGACCCGGACGCTTCGAACCCGCGCCTGCGCCGCGCCTCGAAGAGGCGACGGTCTCGACGACGCAGCCCATCGCTCATCCGGGACGCGGCGGACCTCGAAGCCTTCCGCCGTGTCGAAGCGAGGACGCGGCTCTCGCGCTACGGCGGCGATTGCTACGCCTATTGCGCGCTCGCCGCGGGCTTCGTCGACCTGGTCATCGAGACCGGACTGAAGCCGCACGACATCGTGGCGCTCGCGCCGATCATCGAGGGGGCGGGCGGCCTCATCACGACCTGGGAGGGCGAGGACGCCTCGAAGGGAGGCCGGATCCTCGCCGCAGGCGACCGGCGCGTCTACGACGAGGCGCTGGGCCTGCTGACGGCGTCAGCCTGAGAATCCGGAGAACGGGTCGAACGGGCGCGGCGCCGGCATGGGGTCGCTATGGGGAGCGACAAGGGCGACGAGCGATCCGGCGACGAAAGCCGCCGCGCCGGCAGTGAGCGCGTCGCCGAGCAGTTCCGTCGCAGCGGAAGACGAACCCGCCGAGATAAAGCGACCGGCCGCGTATCCGACCGCCGTTAGGATTGCGGCCGCCGCCGCAAGGGGCCCGGCGCGTCGTATCGCAGCGAGCGCCGCGATCGGCGCGGTCACCGCGAGCGTGAGCGCCATCGCGCCGATCAAAGCGGTCGCGGGATCGACCACGCTGGCGCTGTCGGCCGCGGCGCAGGCGATAACGACCGCCGCCTGGGCGATTCGCATGCGCGCCAGCCGCACGCTGGCGAGCGTCGGGAATGGACGGGCCGGGCGCGCCAGGGCCGCTCCGAACGCGCGCGAGGCGCCGAGGACCCCGAGGCCGGCGAGCGCCAACGCGGCGGCGAGGGTCGCCGCGCCAATGAGCGATCGCGCGAGCGGGCTCGTCCCGGCGAAGCCGCCGTCGACCAGGACAACCGGCGCCGCGGAAAAAGCCAGCGCGGCAAGCGCGGCGAACAGAAGGATCCCTTCGAGGCCGGATTTCAACGCCGCGGCCGCGCTGCGGCAACCTGCGGTCGGCGGCGCCGCGCCGACCAGACCGGCCGCGCCGATCGCCGCCGCGACGAAAGCGGCCAGCGCTTCGGCCGATGGCGGGGCCGTGAGAAACAATGCCGCCTCTTGGGCCGCCCCAGGCGTTGCGGCGAGGCCGGATGGAAAAAGCCAGCCGATGAGCGCGATGAGGCCGACGCCCGCGCCGGCGGCGGCCGAGCACCAGACGAGGCTCGCAAGGCCTCCCGCGGCGACGGATGCGAGCAGCGCCGCGCCCACGATCGTCTCGGTCCAGGGGCGGCTGGTCGTGATCATGGCTTCGGCGATCACGACCGCCGTTCGGTAGCCGGCGAAGGCCACGAGCGACGCCGCCGCCGCGACCACGAGGCCGGAGGCGATCCGGACGAAAGGGTTCGGAAAGCGGGTGGCGATGACGTCGCTGAGCGAGGCGGCGCCAGAGCGGCGGACGAGCGGTCCGAGCACCGCCGCGCCGAGCCCAACGCCTACCATCGCGCCGGACCAGATCGGGTCCGCGGGCGCAAGGACCCTCGGGCCGAGGGCGAGCGCCGCGCCGGCGGCCATGGCGGCGACCGCCAGCGCAGCGTAAATCGGCGGCGACTGGCGTCCGGCCGCGATGAACAGGGCGAGCGTCGCGGTGCGGCCGCCGATTCCGAAGACCGCGATCGCGATCAGCGTCAGGATCGGGCCGAGCGCCTGGATGAGACGTTCCGGGGCGCCGGCGCGATCGAGCGCAGCGATGGACACGACGCAGACCGCGAAGATCGCCATGGCGAACCAAGCCAGTCCGGAAGTGCGACTCGAATGGGGCTCCGACGACATAGGTTCAAAAACCGGCGTGAAGCCGGCGTCTTAGCGGCTCCCGCCGCTTTCCGCCAACTCGCCCAGGGGAAGAGTGAGCGTCAGGCTGAATTCCTGAAAGTCTTCAGGCGGCCTTGGCCTTCTTGACGATCTTGCCGGGCCCCTCCGCCTTCGGGCGGCGCGTCTTTGCGCTCGCGGCTTTCGCAGCCGCAGGTTGGCTGTAGTCGTGCGGACCGCACCAGCCGGGAAGGTAGTCCGCGTCGCCCGTCTTGGCCAACCTCAACGCCTCGTCGATCGCCGCCTGGAAGTCTGTCCTGATTGTCTTGCCCTTGATGCGCGGGCGGAAGAAGTCGGCCCAAAGGAATTCGGCGAAGGGCGTCGAGTCCTTGGCGAAGCCGCCGTGGTTTCGCAGTTCTCCGGCGAGCGAACGATAGGGGTCGTCCTCCATACCCGTCACGGCTTTTGGGAGGTCGGCGTAGGGACGACGGCGCCCCTTGCCGTCGTAGGGATGCGTCCATCCCTTGAAATCCATCATGTTCCAGAAATGGTCTTCCGGCATTCGGCTGAGGTCGGCGACCACCGTGACGAACACGCTCTCGACGCCTTCTTCGTGGAGCGCGAGCGCAAGATGATGATGGTCGATGACGTAATGCTTGCTCCCGAGCCCGATGATCGTCGGCACCATGTGTTGCCCGAGGAACTTTTCCAGATCCCTGGGGGCCTTCGTCCTCCACTCTTCGCGCTTGCGACGGACCTCCTGCATGCCAACCGTCATCTGGGTCGGCCGCAGGTCTGAGGATCGGGGTCGGATGCAAGACCGGTTCTGGCGCGTTCATGCAAAATTCCTCGTCGGCCGATTCGCGGAGACTGTCGCAAAAGTGTCATGCGCGCCTTTTGCAGTCGAGCGGTTTCGCCAAATCGTTGCGGGTCGATCGCCGCTGCGCCGCCGCGGCCGTCATTTGACCCTCTGGTCAAATCGTGATTTGTCGCCGCGAATCCATCAAGACGACACCCGTCGATCGAGACGACACCCAGGCGAGACCATCCGGCGATGCGTTCTGAACGCTACAATGTGCGCGAATCCGAGGCGAAATGGCGCAAGGCCTGGGCGGAGGCCGGCGTCTTCAAGACGCTGAACGCCGATCCGCGGCCGAAATACTATGTGCTCGAGATGTTCCCGTATCCGTCGGGCCGCATCCATATGGGCCACGTGCGCAACTACGCGATGGGCGACGTGGTCGCCCGATTCCGGCGCGCCCGCGGCTACAACGTGCTGCATCCGATGGGCTGGGACGCGTTCGGCATGCCGGCGGAAAACGCCGCGATGAAGAACGACACCCATCCGGCGACCTGGACCTACGCCAACATCGAGGCGATGCGGGCGCAGCTGCAGTCGATGGGCCTGTCGCTCGACTGGTCGCGCGAGATCGCGACCTGCGACCCGAGCTATTACCGGCATCAGCAGAAGCTGTTTCTCGACTTCCTCGCCGCAGGCCTCGTCGCGCGCAAGAAGTCGAAGGTCAACTGGGACCCGGTCGACCACACCGTGCTCGCCAACGAGCAGGTGATCGACGGCCGCGGCTGGCGCTCGGGCGCCGTCGTCGAGCAGCGCGAGCTGACGCAATGGTTCTTGAAGATCACCGACTTTTCCGAGGACTTGCTCTCGAGCCTCGACCGGCTCGACCGCTGGCCGGAAAAGGTGCGCCTGATGCAGCGCAACTGGATCGGCCGCTCCGAGGGCCTGATGGTCCGGTTCGTCATCGACCCGGCGACGGTCGGCGTTCTCGACGGCGAGCCCGAGACGACGAGCTCGAGATCTACACCACCCGGCCCGACACGCTGTTCGGCGCGAAGTTCATGGCGATCGCGCCCGATCATCCGCTCGCCGCGCGGCCGCGCGGCATAACCCGGAGCTCGCGGCTTTCATCGAGGAATGCCGCAAGGTCGGCACATCGGTCGCGGCGATCGAGACGGCGGAAAAGAAGGGCTACGACACGGGGCTCAGGGTCTTCCACCCGTTCGATCCCGAGTGGCGGCTGCCCGGTCTATGTCGCGAACTTCATCCTGATGGATTACGGCACGGGCGCGATCTTCGGCTGCCCGGCGCACGACCAGCGCGACCTCGACTTCGTCAACGTCTATGGGCTCGGCGCGACGCCGGTCGTCTGCCCGCCGGGCGTCGATCCCGCGACCTTCACCGTCGACACGGTCGCCTACGACGGCGACGGCCTGATGATCAACTCGCGGTTCCTCGACGGAATGACGATCGAGGACGGCCAAGGAAGAGGTGGCGCGGCGGCTCGAGGCGGTGACGATCGGCAATCGCCCGCAGGCCAAGCGCCAGGTCAATTTCAAGCTGCGCGACTGGGGCATCTCGCGCCAGCGCTACTGGGGCTGTCCGATCCCGATCATCCATTGCGAGCGCTGCGGCGTCGTGCCCGTTCCGGAGAAGGATCTGCCGGTGCGGCTGCCGGAGGACGTGACCTTCGATCAGCCCGGCAATCCGCTCGACCGCCATCCGACCTGGAAGCACGTCGCCTGCCCGCAGTGCGGCGGCCCTGCGCGGCGCGAGACCGACACGATGGACACGTTCGTCGATTCGTCGTGGTATTTCGTCCGCTTCACCGATCCGACCAACGAGACGGCGCCGACCGACCCCGCGGTCGCCAACCACTGGCTGCCGGTCGATCAGTACATCGGCGGCATCGAGCATGCGATCCTGCATCTGCTCTATTCGCGCTTCTTCACCCGGGCGATGCGCAAGTGCGGCCATCTCGCGCTCGACGAGCCGTTCGCCGGGCTCTTCACCCAGGGCATGGTGGTGCACGAGACCTATCGCGACGCGGGCGGGCAGTGGATCGCGCCGAGCGAGGTGCGGATCGACGCCGAAGGCGGCGCGCGGCGCGCGGTGCTGATCGACACCGACGAGCCGATCGAGATCGGCCCGGTCGAGAAGATGTCGAAGTCGAAGCGCAATACGGTCGACCCCGACGAGATCATCGAGACCTACGGCGCCGACACGGCGCGCTGGTTCATGCTGTCCGATTCGCCGCCCGAGCGCGACGTGATCTGGACCGAGGCCGGCGTCCAGGGCGCCTACAAGCAGACGCAGCGGCTGTGGCGGCTCGTCTGCGAGATCGAGCGCGTCGTCGGCGCCGAGCGCCCGGCCGCGACCGGAGGCGTTCGGCGACGAAGCCAGCCGCATCCGGCAGATCGCCCATGCGGCGCTGGCCAAGATCGAGGACGAGATCGAGCGGCTGCGCTTCAACGTCTGCATCGCCCAGATCTACGAATTCGCCAATGCGCTGTCGGCCGCGGTCGGCGCGATCGAGGCGGCGCCGGTCGCCGACGACCTGCGCTGGGCCTTCGCCGAAGCCGGCGACATCCTCGTCCACTGCTTCGCCCCGATGATGCCGCATCTGGCCGAGGAATGCTGGGAGGTCCTCGGCCACACGACGTTCGTCGCGCAGAGCCCCTGGCCGGTCGCCGACCGCAGCCTGATCGTCTCCGACAGCGTGACCTATGTCGCGCAGGTCAACGGCAAGAAGCGCGGCGAGCTGACGATTGCCCGCGACGCCGACGGTTCGGCGATCGAAAAGGCCGCGCTCGCCCTCGACGGCGGTCGCGCGGGCGATGGATAATAAGCCGGCCCGCAAGGTGATTATCGTCCCCAACAGGATCGTCAATGTCGTGGTCTAGGATTGCCGCCTCCGCGGCGGCGCTCGGTTTCGCTGCGGGCCTCTCCGGCTGCTTTCAGCCGCTCTACAGCGAATCGGCGCATCCGGGCCTCGTCGAGGACCTGCGGGCGATCGAGGTCTCGCCGATCCCGCTCCGCATCGGCCACTATCTCGGCGAGGACCTGATCGCCGACCTCAACGGCACCGGCCAGGCGACGACGCCGAAATACCGCCTTGCGGTCAAGATCTCGACCGGCGTGCAGACGCCGACGGTCAACTCCGAGACCGGCGTCGCCTCCTCGGCGACGCTGACCGGCGATGCGGACTACTCGCTGACCAAGGTCGACGGCGGCAAGGAGGTCGTAAAGGGCACGGCCAACGCCGCGGCCGCCTACGACCGCACGACCCAGCGTTACGCAGACCTGCGCGCCTCGCGCGACGCGGAGATCCGCCTCGCGCGCGCGCTGTCGCAGGAGATCGCGTTCCGCCTTGCCGCGCAGCTCGCCGCGAAGACGCCTTAGAGCCGAGGGATTGTCCGGAAAAACCGGCGTCCGCTTTTTCGCATCCCCTTTTGAGGCCTTGTGCCGGCTTCGCCATACGCACTAGCCTTGCGGCGATGCTGCTCTATCTCCTTCAGCGGCTTCGCCGTCCTTGTCGCGACGCTTGTCGTCGCGTCGCTGGTCGTATTCGCCGTCATGGACATTCTGCCCGGAAACGCGGCCGAGACGATGCTCGGGCCGACCGCGACGCCGGAGGCGGTGGCGGCGCTCGCGCACAAGCTCGGCATCGACCTGCCGCTTCACGTCCGCTACGCGCAATGGATCGCGCGGACTCCTGCGCGGCGATCTCGGCCTCTCCTACGCCTACGGCTCGCCGATCGCGCCGCTGATCGGCGCGAGCCTCGCGGTCAGCCTGCCGCTCGCCGCCATGGCGATGGCGCTTTCGGCGGCGATCGCGCTCGCGGCCGGCGTCTACGCCGCCGATCGGCGCGGGCGCGCCGGCGACGCGGTCGTGATGGGCGTGACGCCAATCGGCCTCGCCGTGCCGAATTTCTGGCTGGCGATCCTGATGGTGATCGTCTTCGCCGTCACGCTGAGGCTCGTGCCCGCGGGCGGCTTTCCCGGCTGGGCGTACCCCGCGCCGGGCGATCGGCGCGCTGATCCTGCCGGCGGTCGCGCTCGGCGTCGTGCAGGCCGCGATCCTCACCCGCGTCACGCGCTCGGCGCTGATCGAGGCGCTGGGCGAAGACTACATGCGCACCGCGCGGGCCAAGGGCGTGTCGCGGCGCGCCGCGCTGTGGCGCGATGCGCTGCCGAACGCGCTGGTGCCGGTGCTGACGATCATGGGCCTGCAGTTCGCCAACCTGATCGCGGGCGCGATCGTGGTCGAGAACGTGTTCGTCCTTCCCGGTCTTGGGCGGCTGATGCTGCAGTCGATCTCCAATCGCGACACGCCCGTGGTCCAGGACTGCGTCCTGCTGACCGCGATCCTCGTGATCGGCCTTAATTTCCTGATCGACGTGGCCTGCGCGGCGATCGATCCGCGGCTCCGGAGCCGCCCGGCGTGAGCCGTTTTCCGCGCGGCGGACTCAGCCTTTGGCTCGGGGCCGCGCTCGTGGCCGCGCTCCTGCTCATGGCCGCTGTCTCCGTGGTCTGGACGCCATACCCGCCCGCCGCGATCGACATCCCCCACAAGCTTGCGCCGCCTTCGCTCGCCCACTGGTTCGGCACGGATTCGCTCGGACGCGACGTCGCCTCCCAGATCATCGCGGGGTCGCGGATCTCGATCCTCGTCGGCGTCGTGGCGGTCGGCATCGGCCTCGTCTTCGGCGTCGCGCTCGGCCTCCTCGCCGCATTCCGGAAGGGCGTGGTCGAGGACGCGCTCATGAAGGCCTGCGACTTCGTGTTCGCGTTTCCGGCGCTGCTCTCGGCGATCATGCTGACCTCGACCTTCGGGGCGGGCGTCGTCAACGCGATCGTCGCGATCGGCATCGCCAACGTGCCGATTATCGCCAAGCTCACCCGAGCGACCGCCAACTCGGTGCTGGCGCGCGAATATGCGCTCGCCGCGCGCGCCGCCGGGCGCGGCCCGCTGGCGAATCGCCTTCGATCACGTGCTGCCCAACATCGCTCCGGCGCTGATCGTCCAGGCGACGATCCAGTTCGCCATCGCGATCCTGGCGGAGGCCGCGCTCTCCTATCTCGGCCTCGGGGCGCAGCCGCCGCAGGCGTCATGGGGGCGGATGCTGTCCGACGCGCAGAATGTGCTCTACAATGCGCCGCATCTGGCGATCTATCCCGGCGCCGCCATCGCGCTCAGCGTGCTCGGCCTCAACCTTCTGGGCGACGGTCTGCGCGACGCGCTCGACCCCAGGCTCAAGGCGCGGTCCTAAAGATGCTGCTCGAGGTGACGAGACCTCGTCGTCGACCTGCCGGGGGAGGGCGGCGCCGTCCGGATCGTCAACGGCGCGAGCTTCCGCCTCGGCGAAGGCGAAAGCCTCGGGGTCGTCGGCGAATCCGGCTCCGGAAAGACGATGACGGCGCTTGCGCTGATGGGACTTGCGCCGGAGGGCGCGCGGATCGGCGGCTCGATCCGCTTCGAGGGGCGGGAACTCGTGGGCTTGAGCGAAGAGGCGATGCGCCGCTTGCGCGGCGACCGGATCGCCATGATGTTCCAGGAGCCGATGACCGCGCTGAATCCGTTGCGCCGCGTCGGCGCCCAGGTCGCCGAGCCGCTGGTCCTGCATCGGGGCCTGAGCCGCAAGGCGGCTCATGCCGAGGCCGTGCGCCTGCTCGAGCATGTCCGCGTCGCCGACCCCGAGCGCGCCGCGCAGCGCCTATCCCTTCGGCCTCTCGGGGGGCGAGCGGCAGCGGGCGCTGATCGCCATGGCGATCGGCTGCGGCCCGCGGCTTGTCATCGCCGACGAGCCGACGACGGCGCTCGACGTCACCGTGCAGGCGCGCATTCTTGCGCTGATCGATGGGCTTCGCGCCGAGTCGAAGACCGCGCTGATCCTCGTCAGCCACGACCTCGCGATCGTCGCCGGCCATTGCGACCGGGTGATCGTGATGTACGGCGGCCTGATCCTGGAGAGCGGCCCGGTCGACGCCGTGCTCCGCGAGCCGAGGAACCCGTACACCCGCGCGCTGCTCGAAGCGCGCCCTCAGCCCGGCGCGCCGCGCGGGGCGCGCCTGAAGACCATTCCGGGTTCGCCGCCTCACCATCGCGAGGTCGGCGCCGGATGCCCGTTCGCCGGGCGCTGCGAGCTGACGGCCGACGTCTGCCGGACGGCGCTCCCGCCGGCGGTCGCCTTCGGTCCCGAACACGTCTCTCGCTGCTGGCGCGCGAGCGAACTCGAGGCCCGGGCATGAGCGCGACGCCGCTGCTTGACGTCGTCGATCTCTTCAAGGCCTATCGGCTCAATCGGCCGCGGCCGTTCGCGCCGCATCGGCTTCGCCCCGCGCTGAACGGCGTGAGCTTCGGGGTCCTCGCCGGACGCTCGTTCGGGATCGTGGGCGAATCGGGATCGGGCAAGTCGACGCTCGCCCGGATCGCGCTCGCGCTCGACGCGCCCGATTCCGGGGTAGTCAAGCTCGAGGGGCGCTCGCTGCTCGATCTGAGCCGGGGCGAGCTCAGGCGCATGCGGGCTCACATGCAACTGATCTTCCAGGACCCCTACGGCTCGCTCGATCCGCGGATGCGGGTCGAGAGAATCGTCGCCGAGCCGCTCGCCGCGCTTGGGCTGACGCCGGAGTCCGAGCGACGCGCGCGGGTCGCCGAATCGCTCCGCGCGGTTGGATTGCGGGAAACGGACGCGCAAAAATACCCGCACGAGTTCTCCGGCGGCCAGCGCCAGCGAATCGCCATCGCCCGCGCGCTGATCACGCGGCCGAAGCTGGTGATCGCCGACGAGCCGGTGTCGGCGCTCGACGTCTCCGTCCAGGCGCAGGCCTTGAACCTGATGAGCGACCTTCAGCGCGAGGCGGGCGTGACCTTTCTCCTGATTAGTCACGACCTCGGGGTCGTCGCCCACATCTGCGAGACGACCGCGGTGATGTTCCGCGGCCGGATCGTCGAGATCGGCCCGACCGCGGAATTGTTTGCGGACGCCCGCGCATCCTTATACGCGCGAGCTTGTCGATGCGACGCCGAGGCTCGACAGGTCGATGCGGGTCATAAGCCCGCCGAAGGCCATGCTCGCGCCGGCCTCCGGCGAAGGCTGCCCCTATGCGCCGCGCTGCGCCTACGCCGAGCCGCGCTGCCTCGCCGAGAGGCCGGAGCTGGCGGCGGTGGCGGGCGGGGGGCGGCGCGCGGCCTGCCACTTCCCGCTGGTGTGAGAGGGACCCGCAAACGGGTCCACGCGTGCGCGGCTCGCCGAAAATGTGGACTTTGAAACGCAGTCCGCGCGCGCTGCCCGACTTGCGCAAAGCGGCTTTTCATCTCCGTGCCGCGGCTCAGCGCCGTTGGCCTCAACGGCTATCTCTTGCCCAAGGGCGCGTTCAATCCGGAATTCCACATGCATTGCGGCTTCGCCGAACGGCCTGTGGACGATCCGCCCCATTACCGCGCCCGGCCGCCGCAATTCGGCGGATCGGACGAGCGCGTCGCATGACGAGCCCGACCCTCAGCTTTCGTCTGACCATTTCGAGGTGAAGCCGGGCGGCCGCTCGGGCGGCAGGCGGTAAAGAGGGTTGCCGTCCTGGTCGAGCAGGCCGGTCCGTCGGGCGCCCTTCTCGGATACGATGACGTCGATCGAGGCTCTGTCGGTCCTCCAGTAGTCGTCGCCGACGTAGGAGCGCTCGGGCTGCGGTTCTCGGCGGATGGCGATAAAGCGTGGCACTGGCGGTCTTTGCTCCTTCAGTCCTCGTAGCGCGGCGGCGGGGCGAAGCTCATCGAACGTCATTCGGTTTGCGATCGGCATGGCGACGGCGTTCGTGGACGATATTCCAGTACGTCGTCCGGGTCGTTTTTGTCCTTGTACTTACCTACACATTCACTGAACCTTTCATAGCTGACGGGAACGCGGACAACGAGACGGCAAATTGACGCGTCGGGCGTTAAGCGCCTGCACGCCGTGTGGCGAGAGGGTGACGCCTTCGATCGCGTCGGGCGCCTCAGAGGAACGCCAGGCCTCCGTTCACCGCGATCGTCTGGCCGGTGACAAAGCCGTTGCCGATCACCATCACCGTCGCCTGCGCGACCTCTTCCGCCTCGCCCATGCGGCCTGCGGGAATGCGCGCGACGACGCCGGCGGCTTTCAAGGGCGCGGCCATCTCGGTGTCGGTCGGGCCCGGCGCGACGGCGTTGACCGTGACGCCGTCTTTGGCGACGCGCGCCGCGTAGCCTCGCGTCAGGCCTTCGAGCCCGGCCTTCGACGCGTTGTAGGCGACGCCGATCGCGCCAGGGCCGCGCGCCGCGACCGAGGAGATGTTGACGATCCGTCCCCAGCCGCGCGTCCGCATGCCGGGCAGGAACGCCTCGGTGCAGAGGTAGGCCGACTTCAGATTTGACGCGAGGGTACGGTCGAATGTGTCTTCGCCCGCGTCCGCCAGCGCGATCCCCGCGTTGTTGACCAGAATGTCGATCGGGCCGAGGTCGCGTGCGACGTGCTCGGCGAGGGCCGAGACCTCCGCCATGACGGACACGTCGGCGCGGACGACGATCGCGCGCCCGCCCGAAGAGCGGATGCGCTCGACGACGGCGTCGGCCTCCTCACCGCGCGTGCGGAAGTTGACCGCGACGGCCGCGCCGCATTCGGCCAGCGCCAGCGCGATCGCCCGGCCGATCCCGCGCGATCCGCCGGTGACGAGCGCGTTGCGTCCTGAAAGGTCCATCCCAAAGGCCATGGTTTGCTCCGTCGCGGGTTTGCTTGGGAATTGTCTAACGCGGATTGCCGGACTGTCGAATCCCGGAGTGTCGATGCCAACCGCATCGACACTCCGGCCGACATGATGTAAGTCCTTTTTACATGAGCTGGAGCAAGGACGGTCGCGGCGATGGCGAGGCGCCGCGCGGCTATCATCATGGAAATCTGCGTGAGGCGCTGATCGCCGCGGCGCTGGAACTGATAGCGAGGAAGGGGATCGCGGGATTCACGTTCGCCGAGGCCGCGCGCTTCGCCGGCGTCAGCCCGGGAGCGCCCTATCGCCATTTCCGCGATCGCGACGAACTGATGGTGAGCGTGGCGGTCCGCGGCTTCGAGCAGTTCGAGGCCGTTCTGGTTCGGGCCTGGAACGGGGGGAAGCCCGATTCCTTCAGCGCGCTGGATCGGCTCGGAAAGGCCTATCTCGAATTCGCGCGCGGCCAACCGGCGCTCTACTCGGCGATGTTCGAAGCCGGCGTTCCCGTCGGCGCAAATCCCCCGCTGCGGGAAGCGAGCGAACGCGCTTTCGCGGTCTTGCGCGGCGCGGCCGAACAGATTTGCGCGGCCATGCCCGCCGCCGCCCGGCCGCCTGCCCTGATGGTCGCCCTTCATATCTGGTCGATGGCGCACGGCGTCGCCTCGCTGTTTGGGCGCGGCGACGGCGCACAGCGCGCCACGCCGATGTCGGCTGCGGAACTCCTCGAAGCGGACATGCTGGTCTATCTGCGAGGGCTCGGCGCGCGATCCTGAGCCCTGGGGCAAAGGGGCTTGACAATCGCCGTCAAAAAAGTAAATGTTCATTACATTTACACGCGGAGGCCATGCGATGCCAATCGTTCTTACCGTTCTCGGGTTCCTGTGGTGGTGGCCGCTGGGACTCCTCATTCTCGCCTTCCTGATCGCGCGAAAGAGCCGCGGTTTTCGGGGCCTCCCCGCTTATGCATGGGATGGAGCGCCACTCGACCCCGCGCGCGCCGGGGATCGCTGGGAGCGCAAGGCGGCTCGCATGCAGCACAAGATGGAACGGATACGCTCCAAGATGGAGCGCGTCAGGAGCCGCTTCGACGGGTTCGGCTCGAATTCGAGCGGCAATCGGGCGTTCGACGATTATCGCGCCGAGACGCTGAAGCGCCTCGAAGACGAGCAACGCGAGTTCAAGGATTTCCTGGCGCGGCTGCGCTTCGCCAAGGACCGCGCCGAGTTCGATCAGTTCATGGGCGAGCGTCGTCAGGGCCAGCCCGAGCCGGACTTGCAGGCGGTTCCAACGACGGCTGATCCGCGCGACTGAGCTTATGCCGAGTTCTTTCAATTCCCTTGCCCGCGCGCCGGCGCGGGCCGGCCCGACAGGCTCCGATTTTTCGGCTCGCCGCCCTTGCGCAGCCAGAAGCCGGCGCCAATCTGTCAGTCGCTCGAGGGAACCGGCGCCGGCGGCGTCGCTACTCAAGGGCAATCAAGGAGGTCCTTCATGGGCACGGCGGATAATACGATGGGCGGCGGCTACGGCGCGCGGGAATTCGGCCCGAGCGACTGGGCGAACGCCCGGTGGCGGCGCAGAGGCACGCGCTGGACGGCGTTCGAAATCATCGCCGTGGTTCTCGGCTTCATCGTCTTCTGGCCGATCGGTCTTGCGATCCTCGGCTACAAGTACTGGCAGCGCCAGAGCGGGGGCCCCGATCTGCAAACCTTCGCAACGGCAAGATGGCAGGATGCGCGCACCATGATGTCTTCCAATTCCTCCTGGAGCTGCGGCGGCGCCATGAAGCGCGCGAGCCGCTACTATGCGTCCGCGACCGGCAACATGGCGTTTGACGAGTGGCGAACGGCCGAGCTCGCCCGGCTCGACGAGGAGCGCCGCAAGCTCGACGACGCGCAAGCGGAATTCGCCGAGTATGTCGAGGCGATTCGCCGCGCCAAGGACCGCGAGGAGTTCGACCGCTTCATGGCCGAGCGCCGCGCGCGTCCGGCGAACGGCAACGGTCAGCCGAGCGGCGGCCAGCCAGGCTGATGCATCCGACTCGCTCGCCGCGAGCCCCTGATCAAGACGTGAGCCCCTGTCCCCGACAGGGGCTCATGCTTTTTTGACGGTCGCGCTTTCGGTCCGTCGCGCGTTCTTGACCATTGCGCGCCGCACAATGCTATGGTCCGGCGTCCCCCGCTTCTCTCCGGAGCAGTCCATGCGCCGCGCATCGCAGTTTTTGATTTCCGCCGCCTTCGCCCTTGTCGCTTCCGTCGGCCTCGCATCCGCCAAGGACAGCGTAACGATCGGCATGGTGCTCGAGCCGCCCAGCTCTCGATCCGACGGCGGCGCCGGCCGCGGCGATCGGCGAGATCACCCACTACAACATCTTCGAGGGGCTGACGAAGATCAACGAGGACTTCTCGGTGACTCCGCTGCTCGCCGAGAAATGGTCGTTCTCGCCCGACCTCAAGACGCTGACCTTTAGCCTGAAGCCGAACGTCAAGTTCCAGGACGGCGAGCCGTTCTCGTCCAAGGACGTCAAGTTCTCGTTCGAGCGCTTCGCGGCCAAGGAGTTCGACCAACAAGGACAAGGGCTTTTTTGCTTCGATCGAGTTCGATCGACGACGCCCGATCCCGAGACCGTCGTGCTTCACTTCAAGGACCCGAGCTTCGAGGCGCTGTTTCACCTCGGCATGAACACCGCCGTCATCCTCGACGAGAAGAGCGCGGCCAGCGAGGCGACCGCTCCGATCGGCACCGGCCCTTATAAGCTCGGCTCGTGGACCAAGGGCGCCTCGCTCACCCTCGACAAGTGGGACGGCTATCGCGATGCGGCGAAGATTCCGCTCGCCCACGCGACCTTCCGTTTCATTTCCGATCCCTCGGCCGGCGTGGCGGCGATGCTCGCCGGCGACGTCGACGCCTTTCCGCGTTTCGCCAACGTCCAGGCGCTCGGCCAGTTCAAATCGGACCCGCGCTTCCAGGTGCTGATCGGCGGCACCGAAGGCAAGACGATTCTGGCGATGAACAACAAGAAGAAGCCGCTCGACGAGCTCAAGGTGCGTCAGGCGATTTCCTACGCCATCGACCGCAAGGCGATCATCGACGGCGCCATGGACGGGATCGGCGCGCCGATCGGCAGCCATCTGACGCCGAACGATCCGGGCTATGTCGATCTGACCGGCCTCTATCCCCACGATCCCGACAAGGCGAAGGCGCTCCTGAAGGAGGCCGGCGTGACGACGCCGCTCGAGCTGAGCCTGATCCTGCCGCCGCCGGGTTACGCGCGGCAGGGCGGCGAGATCATCGCAGCCGAACTCGCCGAGGTCGGGATCAACGCCAAGATCCAGGACGTCGAATGGGCGCAGTGGCTGTCGGGGGTCTACAAGGACCACAACTACGACCTGACCATCATCAGCCACGTCGAGCCGCTGGACATCGGCATCTACGCCAATCCGAACTACTACTTCCAGTACGACAGCCCGGCGTTCCAGGCGATCTACAAGAAGGTCACCACCGCGCCGGATCTCGAAGCCTACAAGGCGGCGCTGGTCGAGGCGCAGAAGCAGCTGGCCGCCGACGCCGTCAACGCGTTTCTCTTCCAGCTCCCGAACGTGACGGTGGCGAACGCGGATTTGCAGGGCCTGTGGAAGAACGCGCCGATCTTCGTCAACGACCTCTCGGCGATGTCGTGGAAATGAGCACGAACAGGAAGGCCTGAGGGCGGTGCAACCCTTCCGTCTGTCGGCGCTCGAACTCCTGGACGCCTACCGGACGCGAAAGCTGTCGCCGGCCGAGGCCATGGCCTCGGTGATCGCGCGGGTCGAGGCGTTCGAGCCGCATATCGCCGCGACCTGGCTCTACGCGCCCGAACGCGCGCTGAAGCAAGCGCGCGCTTCCGAAGCGCGCTGGATGCAGGGCCGAGCCGATCGGGCCGCTCGACGGCGTGCCGGCGACGGTCAAGGACAACATCGCGACCAAGGGCGAGCCGACGCCGGTCGGCACCGCGGCGAGCGACATGACGCCGGCGGCCGCCGACGCGCCGCCCGCCGCGCGGCTGAGAGAAGCCGGCGCGATCCTGTTCGCCAAGACCACCATGCCCGACTACGGCATGCTGTCGTCGGGCCTTTCGAGCCACCATCCGCTCGCGCGCAATCCCTGGAAGCTCGACCGCAATCCCGGCGGGTCGTCGGCGGGGGCGGGGGCGGCGGCGGCGGCGCTCTACGGGCCGCTCCATGTCGGCACCGACATCGGCGGATCGGTCCGCCTGCCGGCCGGCTGGTGCGGCGTCGTGGGCCTGAAGCCGAGCGCCGGGCGCGTGCCGATCGATCCGCCCTACGTCGGCCGCGTCGCGGGACCGATGACGCGCGACGTCGCCGATGCGGGCCTGATGATGGCGACGCTGACGCGGCCGGACGCGCGCGACTATACGAGCCTCGATTACGAGGCGCTCGACTGGACGGTTCGGCCGGCGCCCCTGAAGGGCCTCCGCATCGGGCTCCTGCTCGCGGCCGGTTGCGGCGACTCCTGCGGGCCCGAAACCCGCGCGGGCGTCGAGCGCGCCGCCGCGCGACTTCGAGGCGGCCGGGGCGCAGGTCGACGGCGCTCGCGCCGTTTCTGACCCAGGAGATGCTCGACGGGCTCGACCATTTCTGGCGTATGCGGGCGCTGATCGACCTCAATGGGCTCGCGCCCGAAAAGCGCGCGTCGGTGCTGCCGTTCATCCGCGACTGGGCCGAGTTGGCGAACGGGTTTTCCGGGAGCCATGTGTTTCGCGGCTACAGCCAGATCCAGGCGATGCAGCAGGCGGCGATCCGGGCGACGCTGCCCTTCGACTATGTCCTGACGCCCACCGCGCCGATAACCGCCTTTCCGGCCGAATGGGCCTCGCCGAGCCGCGATCCGCTGAACCCCTTGCCCCACATCGGCTTCACCGTCGCCTTCAACATGTCCGGGCAGCCGGCGGTCTCGATTCCCTGCGGCTTTTCCAGCGAGGGCCTGCCGATCGGGCTGCAGATCGTCGGGCGACGGTTCGACGACGTCGGCGTGCTGTCGGTGGCGCGGGCGTACGAGGCGATCCGCTCGGCGGCGATGCTCGCGTGGCCGGAGCCGCCCGAGGGGTGATTCGAGGCCCATAGCCGCGTCTCCAAGACGCACTCGGGCGTGCGGACGGCGCGCGGCTGGTAAAGGACGATCCGCGCGTGAATAGTGAACTACGGGCGTACCTTGGCTATGCGTATCGGCGGCCATCGCTGATTACAGCCACCACCGGAGCAAGCGACATCCGAAACCTGATGCGGGTCAGGCTGAGCTTCTGGGCTCGGCCTCCGGCGCGAGCGACGTCCCGTTCCATTCCGCCACCAGGTCCGAAAGCATCGGCACGTAGTCCTCGCCGTGGCCGGTCGCGACGGCTTGCGCAAACGAATTGCGCACCGCCGCGCCGACCGGATTGGCGACGCCGAGCGCCAGCGCGAAGCCCGCGAGATAGGTCATGTCCTTCGAGGCGTTCGCCAGCGTGAAGCGGTGGGCGTTGCGGTCGCGCTCGATCACGTATTTTCGGAAGGTCTGGTAGAAGGGGCAGTCCATCCGCCCGTTGCTGGATCACCGCGTCGAAAACTTTCGGCGACAAGCCCGCCTTGGCGCCGACCGTCAGCGCCTCCGAATAGAGCGCCGCGTAGCCCATCGACACGAAATTGTTGAGGAGCTTCATCGTGTGGCCCGTGCCGACCGGCCCGGTTTCGACGATGCGGCCGGCGAAGGTCTTCGAGGATCGGCCGTGCGCGCGCGACGGCGGCCGGCTCGCCGCCGACCATCACGTCGAGCGTCCCCTCCCAGGCGTCCTTCGGCGTGCGGCTTAACGGCGCGTCGATGAACGTGATCCCCTTCGGCGCCAGCTCCGCCGCAAGCCGTCGGGTCGAGGCCGGCTCCGAGGTCGAGCAGTCGATGATGAGCAGCGGCTTTCCCGCCGCGGCGAGCCCGTCCTCGCCAAGCACGATCGCTTCGACCTGAGGCGAGCCGGTGACGCAGAGGACGACGACGTCGCTGGCTTCCGCGACGGCGCGCGGGCTCGCCGCCTCGTGCGCGCCGCGGCCCATGAGGTCGTCCACCGCCTCGCGCTTGCGATGCGCCAGCACGGTCAGCGGAAAGCCCTTCTCGACGATGTTCTTCGCCATGCCGTGGCCCATGAGCCCGACGCCGATGAAGCCGATCCGTTCCGTCATGCGCGTTCTCCTTTTTCAGGACACGAAGGGACACGAAGTCCTGGCGATCCTGGGCGCCCTTTGTGGTGATTTTGACGGCCTCTCATCCGCCGCCTACTGCTTCGAAATCTCCGCCCGCACGCGCGGCGCGACGACCGTCCCGAAAAGCTCGATCGAGCGCAGGATCGCCGCGTGCGGCTGCTGGCCGACCTTCATCTGCATGAGATATCGGTCGTGGCCGAACACCGCGTGCTGGGCGAGGATTTTGGCGATCACGTCGTCCGGCGAGCCGATCATCAGATGGCCGCGCGGGGACCGGCCGATGTCGAACTGCGCGCGGGTCAGCGGCGGCCAGCCGCGCTCGCGCCCCAGGCGGCGCATCACCTCGGCGTAAGGGCGCGAAATAGGCCTCCGCCGCGGCGTCGGCGTCGTCGGCGACAAAGCCGTGGCCGTTGATCCCGAGCTTGAGCGCAGTCTCCGCAACGCCGGCGCGTCGCGCCGGCCTCGCGATAGAGCGCGGCGAGCGGCGCGAAGCGGGCGGGCTCGCCGCCGATGATGGCGATCGCGAGCGGCAGGCCGAGGGCGCCTGCGCGCGCCACCGACTGCGGCGTGCCGCCCGAGGCGATCCAGACGGGCAGGGGGTTTTGCAGCGCGCGCGGATAGACGCCCTGGCCGTTCAGCGGCGCGCGATGCCCGCCGCGCCATTGGGGCCGGGCGTCCTTGCGGATGGCGAGCAGGAGATCGAGATTCTCGGCGAAAAGCGTCTCGTAGTCGTCGAGATCGTAGCCGAACAGCGGGAAGGATTCGATGAACGCGCCGCGCCCGGCCATGATCTCCGCCCGGCCGCCCGAGAGGCAGATCGAGGGTGGCGAACTGCTGGTAGACGCGGACCGGATCGTCGGACGACAGCACCGTCACCGCGCTCGTCAGCCGGATGCGCTTCGTGCGCGCGGCGCCCGCGGCAAGCGCCACCGCAGGGGCCGAAATCGCGTAGTCCGGGCCGGTGGTGCTCGCCGAGGCCGAACACGTCGAGTCCGACGCGGTCGGCGAGCTCGATCTGCTCCAGAAGCTCGGCGAAGGTCTTGTCGAGGTCGACGGGCTCGCCGGTCTGCGGGTCGAGCCGGGTCTCGACAAAGGTGTAGACGCCGAATTCCATGGCCGACCCTCAAAGGAGACGCAGCCGATTTTTGAAGCCGCGCGGGCGCGATGATAGCATGCGAGCCGCGAAAGCAAAGGCGTGCCCATGAGCAACACAAAGATCAGCCGATTTGAACCGCCCGACCTCGGGACCTTCCCGCCGACATCGCCGAGCGGATCGCGGCGGTGCAGGAAAAGTCCGGCTTCGTGCCCAACGTCTTTCTCGCGCTGGCGCGCCGTCCGGACGAGTTCCGCGCCTTCTTCGCCTATCATGACGCGCTGATGGAGAAGCCCGGCGGGCTCACGCAAGGCCGAGCGCGAGATGATCGTGGTCGCCACCTCCGGCCTCAACAAGTGCCAGTATTGCGTGGTCGCGCATGGCGCGATCCTGCGCATCCGCGCGAAGAACCCGCTGATCGCCGACCAGGTCGCGATCAACCCGCGCAAGGCCGACCTGACGCCGCGCGAGCGGGCGATGCTCGATTTCGCCGAGAAGGTGGCTGTGCGCTCGCACGCCATCGACGACGCCGACTACGCGACGCTGAAAGCGCATGGCTTCACCGATGACGAAGCCTGGGACATCGCCGCGATCGCCGCGCTGTTTGCGATGTCGAACCGGCTGGCCAACGCCTTCTCGATTCGCCCCAACGAGGAGTTTTATGCGATGGGACGCGAAAAGCGGGGCTGACGCGAATTCTTCCGTTCTCCGCCATGGTTGGGTCATGGCGCCGCCCTCGTCGGACCATTTGCACGCATTTTACTAGGTCGTTCCGGCGCTGCGCCTGAGGCGGGGGTCGGAGCCTGGCCTGGATTCGCCCCCGGGCCGCTTTTTTTGCCGAGTTGACCTATCATGACGGTTGAGAACGGTCCGCCGGCCGGCGGAAGCGCGCGGCGGCGCACGCTCGCGTTCGTTTCAGTCGCCGGCCTGATCGCCTGCGCGTTCGTCGCCGCCGCGTGGAGAGACGCGCCGCCGCCGATTTTTCTTGTCGACGCCGGCGAGCCTCCGGCAAACCAATCCACGGCGGCGGCGGAGAGCTATGCCTTACCGATCACGGCGCCGCTCGACCAGGGCGACACGGGCTTATGCTGGGCGTTCGCGGCGCTCAGCATGCTGGAAACCAATTACATGAGCCGGCATCCAGGCGCGCATGTCGAATTCTCACGCGGCGATCTGCAGCGCGATGCGGTCGCCGACCGGTTTCAACGCCATGTCCACGGCGAGGGAGGAGAACCGAGCGCGGACGACGGCGGTCTGGCGGTCGAGGCGCTCGCGCTCATTCGTAAAAATGGGTTGATCCAGCGCGGCGACTTTCATGACGTCGTCGACCTCGACGCGATCGTCGATCGGCTCAGGCGGACGCTGGCCCGAGAGCCCGAGCCGCAGCGGCAGGACCGTGTCCTGGACGACGGGCTCACGGCGGCGCTCGGCGCGAAGCCCGGAACGACCCATCTGGAAGGAAGGCCCCTGAGCCCCGCCGAGCTTGCCCGCACCGTACTTGGCGGCGAGACGTGGACGGAGTTCGATCTGTCGCGCGACGGCGCGCAGGGCTGGGGACCCTCGCGTGACCCGGATGCGCGCCCGGAAACGCGCGTCCGCTACGTGACGCTCGACGCGCTGATCGCGCTCATCCACAAATCCCTGGCGCAGCGGGAAGCGGTCGTGGCCGGCACGGTCGATCACGCCTTCCTGGTCTACGGCGCCGACTACGACCGGGACGGCAAGCCGCTCGGCTATCTGGTCAAGGACAGTCTGGCGCCCTACCTCTACCGGGTCGAAGCGGAGGCGCTGCACCAGGAGCTGAACGACGTGACAGTCGCCCTCGCCGATCCTCTGCCGGGCGTCGCGGAAGACCGGTCCGCCGCGAGCCCCGCCGCCTCGCGCCGGCTGTCGCCCTAAAGGCCAGGCGGGCGCATTCTTCGAGGGACCGCAGGAGGAAACGATGCGCGGCATCGCGGCGATCGGTCTGGTTTGGGTCGCGACGACGGCCGCGCTCGCGGACGACGCGTTGCGGACGGGGCCCGCGGCCTACGGCGACTGGCGGTTGGACGCGCCGGGCGTCCGGCGGCTGATCACGCCCGCCGATCTTCCTCCGCCCTACGCGACGGCATCGGCCGCCAATCCGTCGTCTCGCGTTGAGCGCCCGCCCGGCGCGCTGCCAAAGGTCCCGCGGGGCTTTTCCGTCAGCCTGTTTGCCTCCGGCCTCGCGGCGCCGCGGGTCATTCGCACGGCGCCCAACGGCGACCTGTTCGTCGCGGAAAGCGGGGCCGGCCGCGTGCTCGTCTTTCGCGGCGACGGGACGGGCGCGGCGCCCGCTCAGCCGCACGTGTTCGCGGCCAATCTGCCGAGGGTTTACGGCATCGCGTTCTATCCGCCCGGGCCCGATCCCCGCTGGGTCTACGTCGCAACCGAGGGGGCGGTGCGACGTTTCCCTTACAGGACAGGCGATCTCGCGGCCTCGGGTCCCGCCGAGGTCATTGTCCCGAACCTGCCGGCCGGCGGCGCGCACTGGACCCGCGACCTCGCGGTTTCGCGGGACGGCAAGACCCTGTTCGTCTCCGTCGGCTCGGCGACCAACGACGCCCAGAGCGTCGCGCCGCCGGACAAGGCGGAGATCGCCGCGCTGGCCGTGGGGGCGTCGGTCGGCGAGGAGCAAGACCGAGCCGACGTCCTCGCCTTCGACCCCGAAGGCGGGGCCCAGCGCGTCTACGCGACGGGCCTGCGCAACTGCTCCGGCCTGACGGTCGAGCCTGTCGGCGGGGACCTCTGGTGCGTCGTCAACGAGCGCGACGGGCTCGGCGACGACCTCCCGCCCGACTACGCGGCGCGGATCGAGAACGGCGCCTTCTACGGCTGGCCGTGGTTCTACATCGGGGCGCATGAGGACCCGCGCCATAAGGGCGAACGCCCCGACCTCGTGGGGCGGGCGAAGCTTCCCGAGGTCCTGTTCCAGCCGCACTCGGCTCCGCTCGGGATCGCCTTCTATCAGGGGGACGCGTTTCCGCCCGAGTATCGCGGCGACGCCTTCGTCACCTTCCACGGCTCCTGGAACCGCGCCAAACGCACCGGCTACAAGGTCGTGCGCCTGATCATGAAGGAGGGGCGGCCGACGGGGGCGTATGAGGATTTTCTGGTGGGTTTCGTGTCCGGCGACGCCGGCGTCTGGGGGCGGCCGGTCGGCGTCACGGAGACGAAGGACGGCGCGCTGCTCGTGACGGACGACGAGGGCGGTTCGATCTGGCGGGTGGCGTGGCGCGGCCAATAGGCGCAATTCGTCGATCGCGGTTAGCCCGGCCTTCCCCCGAGTTGGCGGCCGCGCCGCGTTTCATTCTCGGGCCCCGTTTCCGGCAGTCCATGTCCGGACCTCCAGAACCCTTCGATCTGTTCGAGTGAGCGGCCATTCGTCTCCGGCACTCGGATATAGACCCACACCAGTCCCAGCGCGCAGAAGATCGCAAAGAGCCAGAATGTCGAAGTGATGCCGATGCCTTTGACGAGCGTCAGGAAAAACTCGCTGACCAGGAACGCTGCGCCCCAGTTGACCGCCGTCGCAAACGCCACTGCCCGCCCGCGCACGACGCCGGGATAGATCTCGTTGATGACCGTCCAGGTCACCGGTCCCAGCGAGAAGGCAAAAGAGATGATGAAGACGGCGAGAGCCGCCATCGTCACGACGCCCATCGTCGTGCCTTGAGCGGAACCCGTGGCGGGCATCTCGCGGAAGGCGAACCCGACCGCCGCCAGGCTGACGCCCATGCCAACGAGGCCCGCCAGGAGGAGAGGCCGACGCCCGAGCCGGTCGATGAAGACGATGGCGATGAACGTCGCCAGGAGGTTCACGCCGCCGATCGCCCAGGTGGTGGCTTCGGTTTGCGCGGCGGGCGTTGTGAAGCCGGCGGCGGAAAAAATTCGGTCGGAATAGTAGATGATGGCGTTGATCCCGGTGATCTGCTGCAGAACGGCAAGCCCGAGGCCGACCTCGAGCGGCCGCCGCCAGCGCGCCGCGAAGACTTCCCGCCAGGACGTGTTCTTCTGAACTTCGGTCCGCATAACGGCGGCGATGGATTGCAGCCGCGCGTCGACGTCAATCCCCGGCTGCAGTTCGGCCAGGGCGCGGCGTGCGTCGTCGATGCGGCCGACCTTCAGGAACCACCGCGGCGATCCCGCCGCGGGGAGGACGGAGAGAAAGAGAAGCAGCCCCGGCGCCGCGGACAGCCCCAGCATCAAGCGCCATCCTTGCGCGCCGGCAAGCGCCTGATCGGCGAGGTAGGCGAGGAAGATGCCGATGGTGATGGCGAGCTGGTAGGAGGAAATGAACCGGCCGCGCTGCTCGGCCGGCGCCAGCTCGGCGGCGTAGAGCGGCGCGGCGACCGCGGCCACGCCGACGCCGAATCCGACCAGCAGGCGGCCGATGACCAGAATCGGAACATTCGGGGCGAAAGCCTGGATTAGCGCTCCAGCGACGAACAGCGCCGCTGCGCTCAACAGCGCCCACCTCCTGCCGAACTGGTCGGCGACTTCGCCTCCCGCGAGCGAGCCGAACAGCGCCCCGAGCGTCACCCAGCTGGTCACGATCTCGAGTGCGAGCGCGCCGAGATTGAACTCTTTCTGAATGCCGAGAAGGGCTCCGGATATGACGCCTTGATCGTAGCCGAACAGGCCGCCGGCGAGGATGACGACCAGGACGATGCTGATCGTCCAGATCATCGGCAGCCTGCCGGTGACGAGGTCGTCCAGGTCGCTAGAGACCGGAGCCGGCGGAACCTTTACCATTGTTGTCTCCTGTGCGCAGGAAACGGGAAAGCGGCGGTCTAAGTTCCCTCGTGCGGACGGACTTTGCGACGGCGTCCATCACGCGGCCAGATGCGTCTCGACCCTGACCTATCCGCGCCAGTCGATGTGCGGGCTCGGCTGCGGGGCAGGCGCATCGACCGGCATGGCGCAGGCGCCAAGCGCGAGGCACGCCAAGATCACAAGAGCCATTGGCCATATCAGATGTGAAGACATGACTTCCTAAATTGCCGATATTCAACGCCCCCGCGGGTCCGCCACGCCGACAAGCTCGAAACTCAGGGCGCGCAGGCGCTTGCGCGCGGCGGCGTCGTAAGCCTGCGCGTCGGCCTGCGCTTCGCGCTTGCCGTTGAAATAGAGGCCGCTCCGCCCCTGAAGCGCGGGCGAGGCGACGAGCTGGAGTATCGCTTCGCCCCCTTCGGCGACGCTGCTGATCGGCTGGGCGCCGCTGGCGCGGACCATGGTCGTGTCCATGTAGGTCGCCGGATGCAGGGCGTTGACCGTTACGTTGCGGCCTTTCAACTCCTCGGCCAGATCGATGGTGAACAGGATCTGGGCGAGCTTCGACTGGCGATAGGCGCGGCCGCCGCTATAGCCGTGGGTCAGCATCACATCCGAGAAGTCGATCGTCTGCTGTCCGGCGGAGGCGACGTTGACGATCCGCGCCGGCGCGCGCTTCTCGAGGTCGGACAGGAGGAGCCGGGCGAGCAGGAAGCCGGCGAGATAGTTGACCGCGAACCGCAGCTCGTAGCCGTCGGCGCTGACCTCGCGCGCGTTGCCGGCCGTGCCGATCCCCGCGTTGTTGACCAGCGCGTCGAGACCATCGGTTTCGCGCCGCACGGCCTCCGCGAGCCCGCGAACGTCCGCGAGCGAGGCGAGATCGGCTTGAAGCAACGTCGCCGCGCCGCCGGCTTTGGCGATGTTCGCGACCACCGCCTCGCCCCGCGTCCGGTCGCGACCGTGGACCAGCACGCGCGCCCCGTCCGCCGCCAGCCGCTCCGCAACCCAACGCCCGACGCCGTCGGTCGAGCCGGTGACGAGAATGGTCTTGCCTTTGACGGTCATGCGCTTCCTTTTCCGCTCCGGAGGGAGCGCGTCTCGCGCTCCATAAGCCCGTCGAAACCTCCGCACGCGCTATGGGGACGGCGGGACGCCGTCCCTTCGAATGTGCGAGCGCCTAACTCCGCACGATCTCGACACGGTTCGGATAGAACGCCAGATGCCCGGCGATCTCGCCGACGTCGCCCTTGGGCGTCTCGTAGGTCCAGACCGCGTTGTCGTCGCGGTCGTGGCCGTCGCGGATCGAAAAGTAATTGGCCTCGCCTTTGAAAGGGCAGGTCGTGACGCGCTCGGTGCGCTCGAGAAGGTCCATGCGGACGTCCTCGCGCGGAATGTAGGCGACCGGCTTGTAGCCGGCCTCGGCGAGTTCGAGCGCCCGCGTCGTCTCGCCGATCGTGCGTCCGCGCCAGACGACGCGCACGCGGCCCTCGATCGGCGCGATCGTGATCGGATGGTCCTTCGTTCCGGCTTCAGTCATTGGCCGCTCCCTGTCCTACTCGTGCCCCGTAACCGCCTTGGGACCATAGGGCTCCTCGAGTTTGGCGATTGTAGGGGCGTCGAGCCTGAGTTCGGTCGCCGCGACCGCGTCGGCGAGGTGGTGCGGCTTCGAGGCGCCGATGATCGGCGCGGTCACATACGGCTTCGACAGCACCCAGGCGAGCGCGACGATCGCGGGCTTCGTCCCGAGCGTCCTGGCGACGGCGTTGACCCGATCGCGGATCGCCTCGTCCTGCGCCGATCCGAGGCCCAGCGCCAGACTGTAAGGGTCGGTGCGGCCGCGCACGGTCGACGCCCCGGGCCCGACGCCGGAGCCGGCGAGATAGCCGCGCGCCATCGGCGACCAGGGGATGACGGCGATATTTTCGAACCGGCACAACGGCATCATCTCGCGCTCTTCCTCGCGATAGACGAGGTTGTAGAAGTTCTGCATCGAGACGAATTCAGCGTGGCCGCGGGCGCGGGCGATGTCGATCATGCGGGCGAACTGCCACGCGTACATCGACGACGCGCCGATATAGAGCGCCTTGCCGGCGCGCACGACGTCGTTCAGCGCCTCCATCGTCTCCTCCATCGGCGTCTCCGGGTCGAAGCGATGGATCTGGTAGAGATCGACGTAATCCGTGCCGAGGCGCTTCAGCGAAGCGTCGATCGCCTCCAGGATGTGCTTGCGCGACAGGCCCTTGGCGTTCGCGCCCGGACCCATCGCCCCATGCACCTTGGTGGCGATCACCACCTCGGAACGCTTGGCGTAGTCCTTGAGCGCCCGGCCGAGAATCTCCTCGCTCGCGCCCTGCGAATAGACGTCGGCGGTGTCGAAGAAGTTGATCCCCTTCTCCAGCGCTTCGCGGATGAAGGGCCGCGAGGCCTCTTCCGGGAGGATCCATTCGCGCCACGTGGGCGAGCCGTAGGTCATGCAGCCGAGGCAGAGCTTCGACACCTGCATGCCCGTCTTGCCAAACCTTACAGTGTCCATAGCCGACTTTCCTTGCTTGCTGTTGCGCAGGTCGTAGCACCTTTCGTAGGGTCCCGGCGCGGCAAAGCCTTCGAGACGCCTGCTCCGCAGGCTCCTTGAGGATGAGGGCGCAGTGCGGCGAGGATCAGGCGATCGTGAACGATAAGCGCGGCTGGGACTTCTGGATCGATCGCGGCGGCACCTTCACCGACGTCATCGGCCGCGATCCGAAGGGCCGGCTGCACACCCGAAAGCTCCTGTCGGAGAGCGCGCTCTACGACGACGCCGCGGTCGAGGCGATCCGCCGCCTCATTGGCCTCGACAGCGGGCGAGCCCATCCCCGAGGGCGCGATCGGCGTCGTCAAGATGGGCACGACGGTCGCGACCAACGCGCTGCTCGAGCGGCGCGGCGAGCGCACGCTGCTGGTCACGACGCGCGGCTTTCGCGACGCGCTCGAGATCGGCTACCAGGCGCGGCCGAAAATCTTCGCCAGGAATATCGTCAAGCCCGACCAGCTCTACGCCGACGTGATCGAGATCGACGAGCGCGTGCGCGCCGACGGAACGGTCGAGGCCGCGCCCGACCCCGAGGCCGTGCGCGCGGCGCTGGCCGAGAAGAAGCGCCGACGGCTTCGACGCCGTCGCGATCGTTTTCATGCACGCCTATCGCTATCCGGAGCACGAGCGCCTGGTCGGCGAAATCGCCCGCGCGCTGGGCTTTCGCCAGGTCTCCGAGAGCCACGCCTGCTCGGCCCTGATCAAGCTCGTCGGGCGCGGCGACACGACGGTGGTCGACGCCTATCTGTCGCCGATCCTCGCCCGCTACGTCGAGCGGGTCTCGCGCGCGCTCGACGTCGAGCGCACCGGAGCGCGGGTCATGTTCATGATGTCGTCGGGCGGCCTGACCTCGGCGAACCTGTTCGCCGGCAAGGACGCGATTCTGTCGGGCCCCGCCGGCGGGGTGGTGGCGATGGCGCGAACGGCGGCGAGCGCCGGCTTCAGGCGCGTTATCGGCTTCGACATGGGCGGCACCTCGACCGACGTCGCCCATTACGACGGCGAATTCGAGCGCGCCTTCGAGACCGAGGTCGCGGGCGTGCGCATGCGCGCGCCGATGATGAAGATCCACACCGTCGCGGCCGGCGGCGGCTCGATCCTGCAATTTCGACGGCGCGCGCTATCGCGTCGGCCCCGACTCCGCCGGCGCCGATCCGGGACCGGCGGCTTACGGCCATGGCGGCCCGCTCGCCGTCACCGACGCCAATCTGATGACCGGCAAGCTCATTCCCGATCTCTTCCCGAAGGTGTTCGGACCGATCGGGCGACGCGCCGCTCGACGCCGCCGTCGTGCGGGCGAAATTCGAGGCGCTGGCGCTAACGATCGGCGACGGCCGCGCGCCCGAGGCGGTCGCCGACGGCTTTCTCGCCATCGCCGTCGCCAAGATGGCGGAGGCGATCAAGACGATCTCGGTCGCCCGCGGCTACGACGTGACGCGCTACGCGCTGAACTCGTTCGGCGGCGCCGGCGGCCAGCACGCCTGCGACGTCGCCGACGCGCTCGCGATCACGACCGTGCTGATCCATCCGCTGTCGTCGCTGCTTTCGGCCTACGGCATGGGGCTCGCCGACATCGCCGCGCAGCGGGCGCAAGGCGTGGACGAGCCGCTCGACGCCGGGCGCGACCGCCCGGGTCGGCCTCGTCGCCGACGCGCTCGCCGAACAGCGCGGTTCGCGAAGTCGAGAGCGCAGGGCGTCGCGCGAGCCGACGTCAAAGTCCGTCGACGGGCGCAGCTTCGCTACGCCGGCTCCGACACCACGATCGAGGTCAAGCTCGCCTCGCCCCTTTCCATGCGGCGCGCCTTCGAGACGGCGCACAAGGCGCGGTTCGGCTTCATCGACGCGACCAAGGCGCTGGTGATCGAGGCGGTGTCGGCGGAAGCGGTCGGCGGCGCCGCGCGTTTTTCCGAACGGGCGCTTTTCGTCGCGCCGCCCGGCGCGCCGACGCCCGCGGTCCGGACGCGGTTCTTCTCCAAGGGCGCGTGGCGGCAAGCCGACGTTTTCCTGCGCGAGGCGCTGCCGATCGGCGCGCGCGTCGACGGGCCCGCGCTCGTCATCGAGCCGCATCAGACGATCGTGGTCGAAGACGGCTGGCGCGCCGGGATCACGCCGAAGAACCATGTCGTGATGACGCGCGTGAAGGTCGCGCCGAAGCGCGAGGCGATCGGCTCGAAGGCCGATCCGGTGATGCTCGAAATCTTCAATAACCTCTTCATGTCGATCGCCGAGCAGATGGGCGTGACGCTGCAGAACACCGCCTATTCGGTCAACATCAAGGAGCGGCTCGACTTCTCCTGCGCCGTGTTCGACCGGCATGGCGCCCTTGTCGCCAACGCGCCGCATATGCCGGTGCATCTCGGCTCGATGGACCGCTCGGTCGAGACGATCATCAAGGACAACGCAAGGCCGCATCCGGCCCGGCGACGTGTTCGCGCTGAACGCGCCCTACAACGGCGGCACGCACCTGCCCGACATCACCGTCTGCACGCCGGTGTTCGACGACGCAGGCGCGACGATCCTCTTCTGGGTCGCCTCGCGCGGCCATCACGCCGATATCGGCGGGATCGCGCCGGGCTCGATGTCGCCGCTCGCGACCACGATCCACGAGGAGGGGATCTACATCGACAATTTCCTGCTGGTCGAGCAGGGCCGCTTTCGCGAGCACGAGCTGATCGCGCTTTTGACCACCGGCCCGTGGCCGGCGCGCAATCCGACGCAGAATGTCAACGACCTCAAGGCGCAGATCGCCGCCAACGAGAAGGGCGCGCGCGAACTCAGGCGCATGGTCGAGCATTTCAGCCTCGAAACGGTCGAGGCCTACATGGGCCACGTGCAGGACAACGCCGAGGAGAGCGTGCGGCGGGTGATCGACCGGCTCGACGGACAGCGAGGCGGAGTCGGTCTCCGACCAGGGCGCGATCATCAAGGTCAGGATCACGGTCGACAAGGCGCGGCGCGAGGCGACCGTCGATTTCACCGGAACCTCGGCGCAGCAGCCGACCAACTTCAACGCGCCGGAGCCGGTGACGCGCGCCGCCGTGCTCTACGTCTTCCGCGTCATGGTCGATGACGACATCCCGATGAACGCCGGGTGTCTCAAGCCGATCCGGGTGATCCTGCCCGAGGGGTCGATGCTCTCGCCCCGCTATCCGGCGGCGGTGGTGGCGGGCAACGTGGAGGTGTCGCAGGCGGTGACGGACACGCTGTTCGCGGCGCTTCGCGCGCTGGGTTCCGCGCAGGGCACGATGAACAACCTGACTTTCGGCGACGCAACCCATCAGTATTACGAGACGATCTGCTCGGGCGCGCCGGCCGGTCCGGGCTTCGACGGAGCGGCGGCGGTCCATACCCACATGACCAACTCGCGCCTGACCGACCCCGAGATTCTCGAGAGCCGCTTTCCCGTCGTGCTCGAGGACTTCCACATCCGCCGCGGCTCGGGCGGCAAGGGAAAGTGGAACGCCGGCGACGGCACGCTCAGGCGCATCCGGTTCCTGAGAGCCATGGATGTCGCCGTGCTCAGCGGCCACCGCGCCATCGCCAATCCGGGAACGGAGGGGGGAGGCCCGGGCGCGCTCGGCCGCAATTCCGTGCGCCGCAACGACGGCCGCGTCGAAATCCTGGCCGGCTGCGCGCAGACCGGGGTCGAAGCGGGCGAGGCGATCGAAATCGTCACGCCGACTGGGGGAGGGTGGGGACCCAAGCCCGGTTGAATGACCTCGTCCTGAGGAGCGGCGCCGAAGGCGACGCGTCTCGAAGGACGCTCCAGGAGGCGCCGACACCAGTCCTTCGAGACGCCTGCTTCGCAGGCTCCTTGAGGCACGAGGACTTGCTCCTTGGCGGTCACGAAGTTTGACCGACCAGAAGCCTCGCGTCACAATCGAACCGGGAGGACATCGCATGGACCGGATGCGCGGCAAGGCGGCGATTGTGACCGGCGCGGCGAGCGGAATCGGGCGCGCCAGCGTCATCGCCTTCGCGCGCGAGGGCGCGCAAGTGCTCGCGGTCGACCGCGAGCCCGAGGGTCTCCGAGAGACGGTCGCTGAGGTCGAACGCGGCGGCGGGGCGGCGCTCTCGCATGTGGCCGACGCCGGCGACGAGGACGCGGTCAAGGAGACGATCGCGCGCGCCCTCGAAGCGTTCGGCGCGATCGACGCGATCTACGCCAACGCCGGAGTGAGCGGCGGGATGACGCCGCTTCTCGAGCAGAGCGTCGAGCTTTGGACGGAAACCCTGCGCATCAATCTGATCGGCCCGTTCCTCGCCATCAAACACGGCGCGCCGCCCATGGTCGCCAGGGGCCGCGGCTCGATCGTGCTGACGGCGTCCGTCGCCGCCCTGCGGGCCAACGCGTCCGGCGCGCCCTACGGCGCGAGCAAGGCGGGGGTGGTGAGCCTCGCGCAGAGCGCCGCCAACGCCTTCGCGGGCACGGGCGTCCGGGTCAACGCGATCTGCCCCGGCCTGATCGAGACCGGCATGACGAAGCCGATTTTCGACTGGGCGCGCCAGCGCGGCACGGAGCACAAGATCGGCCAGCTCAATCCATTGCGGCGGGCAGGGCGGCCGGAGGAGATCGCGGCGATGGCGCTGTTCCTCGCCAGCGACGAAAGCTCCTATGTCACCGGGCAGGCCTTTCCGGTCGATGGCGGGCTATCCAGCAGTCATCCCTTCGCCGGCCCGAGGCCTTAAGCGCGCAAGCTGACGATCTCGGGTCGCGTCGCGGGCAAACGGCGTATAATCATCCAAGGTCGGTGCAACGCCCTTGGGCGAGCCGCGCTTCGTCATCGCCCGCCGCCAGGAAAAATCCGCCATGCAGAACCTCACGCCCGAAGGCCTTCGAATCGTGACCGACATCGCGGCGCGCCATGGGGTCAGCGTCGAGGCGGCGCTCACCTTGCTCGGCGCGCTCGCGCGGGGTCACGGAATCCAGGCGCAATTCAACCACCCCGATCTCGGCGGCATGGGGCAATGGTCGGAGGGCGGCATGATCATGGTCGGCGACATGTTCAATTCCGGCCTGAAGAGCCGGGTCGATGCGCTGTGCAACGAGCTCGCCGCGGTTTTGCGCAGCCAGCCCTCCGCGGGAGTCGGCGCCGCGCGCTTTCCGGCGCAAAGCCAAAGCCAGAGCGAGAGCGGCGGCGTCAGCCTGTTCGCGCCGGGAGCGGGCGCGAGCGGACAATGGTGGCCTGCGGAGCTCGGCGCTCCCGCCTCGACCGGCGCCCAGAACGATATGCGCTACGCCTGGTTTCCCGAATCCCGCCGGGTCGCGATCGACGTGGGCGGCGAAGTCCGCGTCTACGATTCCGGGGAGCATCAAATCTCCGGATTCTCCCAGCAGCAGGGCGGCGATCGCTCGCTGACCTTCACCAGCCAGCACGGCGTCGTGCGCCTGGCGGATCTGGCCCTGGTCTCGCCGCGAAGCGATCCGGCCAAAGGTCCCGTCTCGCCCGCGCCGAGCCCGTCCGCGCAGGCGCAGGCTTGGGCGGCCTCTGCGCCGGCCGGCGCGGCCGCCGCCGCCAAGCCTCAGACGCTCGCGATGGAGGACATCGTCAAGACGATCGAGCGGCTCGCGGAGCTGCGCCAGAAGAACATCCTGACCGAAGAAGAGTTTTCGGCCAAGAAGGCGGATCTGCTCGGTCGGCTGTAGCGCCTGACGCAGCCGCGCGCATGCTTACTACCGTAAGCGTCTCGTACAATACGGGATTTTAGGACAGGTTTGTGCGCTTATGTCTCTGACAAGACGGAGACGCTGCCAGCGGTGCACGGGGCTGCGCCCGGCTCATGTCCCCTTCGGCGGCGTGGTGAAGAACCACGGATGCCCTTCGAGGTCGTTGGCCCAGTAGTTGCGACCGTAGTCGGCGTCCTTCGGCGGATGGACGATTTCGGCGCCGGCCGCCCGGGCGACCTCGTAGTGGCTGTCGACGTCGTCGATATAGACGAACACGCCCATCGTCGCAGCGCCGACGTCCGGGGGCGGCTTGAGGGCCTCGTTGCCGCCCTGGCCCATCATCACGAGCTGGCCCTGAAGCGAGGCCTCGCCATGATAGCCGCCGCTTGGCGTCTCGTGACGCATCTCCTCCTTGAAGCCGAACGCGCGGGTGAGGAAGTCGAGCGCGGCGGGAACGTCGCGGTAGAAGAGATAGGGGATGATCTGAGGCGGGTGCGGGGTCGTAGACATGCCGGACTCCGGTTACGCGTGAGGACCGACGCCGCAAATAGCCGCTTTGCATGGCGACTTTGAGGAGCCTTTGTCGTCCCCTCGCACGACGCGCCGGCGCGAAACGCGGGCGGCTGACCGCCGCGCAAGAGGAGAAAGGCATGGCGCCGTTTCTCAAGTGGCTGTTCGTCCTCCCGCTCGTCCTGAGCCTCGCAGGGTGCATGATCCCCGAGCCGCCCTACCCGAACTTTTTGCGGCAGGACACCACCGGGAACTACGGCGGTAGGTAGGCTCGCGGCGCTATCCCATTTTGCCGGATTACTTCTCCTTCGTCGCCCAGCTGATGTCGTAGCTCAGCGTGAAGGCGAACAGGCTCGCGGTGTTGCCGGGCGCGTCGGCGACGGTCCAGGTCCCCTTGCCGGCGATGTCCTTGTACTTGCCGGTCCCGCCCAGGAGCGCGATGTCGCCGCCCTCCGGGCCCTCGTAGGTCATGTAGATCTTGTCGCCGCCCCCGTCCGTCTGGATGCACGTGCCGGTGAAGGCGTAGCCCTCGGGGCGCGCCTTGGCTTCCTCGAGGCAGCGGATGGCGAGATTGTCGAGCAGCTTCGCGCCGTCCCGGGTCTTCACGATGCCGGTGCACTCGGCCGAGGAATTCGAGCCGACCGGCCCCATGTCGACGATCGCGAGCGACCGGCAGACCGAATAGGCCGCGAGCTTGGCTTCGCCGGTTTTCGGAAAAGGCTCGTCGGCGAGGGCCGGGGAAAGCGAGGCGAGGAGGAAAGCGAACGCGACCAGATTGCGCATGTGCGTCTCCTGAACTGAGCATCGAGACTTACGCCGGGGCGAGTGAACCGGATCGGCGGAGAAATACCACGAAGGACACGAAGGTTCACGAAAGCCGCTCTTCGTGGCCTCGGTGGTCAGCAAACACTCCGCTCAGCGTCCGGGGTCCTTCAGCCGGGTCATCGCCTCCGCCAGCGCCCGTCTCAGCCCGTGCATCTGATCGATCAGGTGCAGGATCACGTCGAGCCCCTCGTCGTTGACCCCCATGTTGTGCTTGAGGTCGTGGATCAGGCCGGCGCGGGCCAGGTCCATCTCGGTGTAAGCCGCGCTCCGGCGCCTGGCGGTCGGGGCAGATCCACGATTCGCGGACCCACACCTCGAGCGTGGTGCGATCGATATGCGCGCGCTGCAGAAATTCCCGCTCGTCGATCATGGCTCACATCTCCCTGCGGGGATCGTAGCTCGCAGGCGGCGTCCAGCCGGCGAGGAAACTGTCGAGTTCGGCGTCCGGCGTCCTTCGGCATGACGACCTTCAGCCTGACGAATTCGTCGCCCGCGCCGCCTGCGGGTCTTCACGCCCTTGCCCTTGAGGCGCAGCGTGTCGCCGGTGTTCGAGTGCTGTGGGGATCTTGAGCATCACGGCTGCCGGTCGTCGTCGGCGTCCGATCTCGCCGCCGAGCGCCGCCTCCTTCACGGTGATCGGCAGCTCGACATGGATGTCGTCGCCCTCGCGGGTGAAGAAGCGGTGCGGCTCGACCACGATCTGCACCAGCGCGTCGCCCGGCCGGCCCTTCGCCGGGCGCGGGCGCGCCCTTGCCCTTGAGGCGCAGCGTCTGCCCGTCCTCGACGCCGGCGGGAATCGTCACGTCGAGCGTTCCGCCCTGGGGCAGGGTGATCGTCTGCACCGCGCCGTTGACGGCGTCGAGAAAGGGCACGTGCAATTCGTAATGCAGGTCGGCGCCCGGCGCGCGCCGCGCCTGCTCCCGCGCCTGCTCGCGGCTGCGGCGCAAGAGTTCGGCGAAGATGTCGTTGCCCTCGGCGAAATCGGCGAAGCCTTCCGCGCTTTCGTAAGGGTGGCCAGCGCCTTGCCGGCGTATTCGCGATAGTAGCGCCCCTGAGGCGGCGCCTTCTCGGCTCCGGAGGCGTCGATCTCGCCGGCGTCGTAGCGTTTGCGCTTGTCCGGGTCGGACAAGAGGTCGTTGGCGGCGGCGACCTCCTTGAACCGCTCCTCGGCATGGCTTGTCGCCCGGATTGAGGTCCGGATGCAGCTTCTTGGCGAGCTGCCGGTAGGCCTTGCGGATCTCCTCGGGCGTCGCCGTCTTGGCGACGCCGAGGATCTCATAGGGGTCTTTCATGCGCGGGTCCGGAGTGAGCGGGATCGTGGGACGCTTAGCAGGATCGGGGCGCCGTCTCCAGACTTGTCGTGCGGCGGCGGTTGGGGAATAGTGCGCCGGCGTTTAGGGGGCGGCCCCCTTCGCTGCGGGAAGTCCGGCTTAAAGCGCCGGCAGGAGGAGCAAGCCATGGGTTTGATCAGTTTCATCAAGAACGCCGGCGCGTCGATTTTCGGCTCGACCGAAGCCAAGGCCGCGCCGGCCGACGAGCTCAAGAAGGAGCTCGACAAGCACGGCCTCGATCACTCGGGCGTCAAGGTCGAAGTCAACGGCGACAAGGTGACGGTGTCGGGGACGGCGAAGTCGACCGAAGAAGCCGAGAAGATCGCCATCGCGCTCGGCAACACCAAGGGCGTGCAGACCGTCCAGAACGACATCAAGCCGGCCAAGACCGAGGCGGATTCGAAGTTCTATACCGTGAAGAGCGGCGACACGCTGTGGGCGATCTCCGAGCGGGAATACGGCAAGGGCCACGGCGACAAGTACAACGTCATCTTCGAGGCCAACAAGCCGATGCTGAAGAATCCGGACTTGATCTATCCGGGCCAGGTGCTGCGCATTCCGCCGCTGCCCTGAGGCCGACGGCGCCTTCAGCGTTCCGAAAGGGAAAAGTCACGGTCACGTCTCGGCGCCGCGCCGGCGCCGGGACGTGTTCAGTTGCGCCGCTCGCGGCCAAGCCGGCGGCGCGTCGTCGACGCGCGGTGCTCGCCGTCCCGCTCAAGGCGGGCCGTTCGATTCGAGCCGGGTGGTCACGGAACGCACGATGCAGGGAGCATCGATCGTGACGTCGACGTCATAGTCTCCGCCGCCGAAAACCTGGACCGCGACACGCAGGAGATTTGGCCCGAACGCCACGGGATCGCCCCAGATCTGCATCTGTCCGAGCGGCCCGGTCTGTCCCATCGCCCTCAACGCGGCGGCGTTGACGACCCCAACGCAATCGATCGGTTTGCGACCGAGGGCGGCGGCGCACGGCGTCATGGCCGCGAGTACGGCCGAAAGGGCCGTCACGCAGGGGGTCGCGATCAGGATGACCGACTTCACGGATCGCGCCAATCCTGGGAGCCGAGGCTCAAGTTCGCCGAGCCAAGAGACGGGCGCCGTTCGTTGTGACTCGCGAATCAGACCCCGCGATTTTGACGCGGCCCGTTGCCGAAGCCGATGGCGGTCAACCGCCTCTTTCGTCCGGGCCGGGTTCAATGGCCGGGGCGGAAACGGCGCTGCGACTGATCAGTCCGGGTTGCCGCCGATGCAGCCCTTGTTGCAATCGTTGACGTTGGTGCTCAGCCCGTCCTCATCGCCCTGGTCGTTCGCATACGGCGCGATGTGAGGGAACAACGACGGAGCGACCGGCACGACAGCAGGGGAGACCACAGCCGAGCCCAGGGCTACCGCGCCCGACGCCGGCGCCCTGTACATGTGATGGTGCACGTGATGGTACACGTGGTGGTGAACGTAGGTGACCGTCTCGGCAAAGGCCGGGGGCGCCAGCAACGTTGCAAGTCCAAATCCGATGACTATGGTTTTTTTCATGTCATGTTCCCTGGTAAAACGCTGAAGTTGAAGAAACACCAAGTATCAGGCCGCGCGCCGTCAATTTTCGGAGACGCCGATGCAGCCCTTGTTGCAGTCGTCGTAGTGGGAGCTCAGCCCGTCCGTGTCGCCTTGTCCGGGCGGATAAGGCGCGATCTTCGGCCATTCGAGCGGCCGCGGCGGCGTCGCGAACGGGTTGATGAAGGTCCCTTGAAAGGGGGTCCATGCGGCCGGCGCGGTCACGACGACAGACGCGATCGCAAGGCCCTCAAAGCGGCGATCAAGATGCCGTCGAGCGGCATGATGGCGATGAGCCATCGCGTTCGCCTCGTTGCCGAACGCCGCCGGTATGGACGGCGGGACAAGCAAGGCGGCGGCGATCGTCAGCATGGCTGCCGCTGCAATTTTCACGTGACTCTCCTGAGCGCAGACCTTGCGCCTGCATCGTCTTCACGAATACATTCGAGAAGCGGTCGACAACTGTCTTATAACAGACAGTGAAGAGTCGATAAATTAAATACACGCTTTATAAACTGTAATTTAATATTCCGATTACTTCGTCTCTTTGCTTTCGAAACCGAGATCAAAGTATCCACGCCATTCGCGCCGACGTCTATTTCTGGCGGTCGCCCTCGCGCGGCGCCCCTCGGCGCAGAAATCGGAGTCGAGCGTCGCGGGCCAGAAGCCGCGCGGGCCGGGGTCCCGAACCGGGCGAGGCGCGTGGCGGGTGCAATGGCCCGCGCGCGCCCACCACGTCATCGGCATGTCCCCGCGACTGACCGGATTGAGGCCACGCGGCGGCCGCCGCCAATGCAAGCACTTGGCGCAAGCAGCGCCGGGCGAGACCCTGGCGGCAGCGACTCCGTCGCCGCAACCGTCGATCCGATAAGTCAGCGGCCAATGCGCCACCGTCTCGGGTTGGTTCGTCGCCTGCGGCGCCCAACGGCAGCAAATGCCGTCGTTGTCGCGCAGCTTGCGCCAGAACGCACAGGCGCCGCAGTTTTCGGGGCGGTTTGCGACTTCGGTCATAGCCGGCCTTGCGTTGCCTCCTTGACCATCTGGACAGGAGGCGGGGTGACGTCGATCGTCCTTGGCGGGTACGAAGCGGGCGCCGACCATCCGCCGCCAAGCGCGAGCATCAGGCCGACTTCGGATTCGAGCTCGCGCGTATGAAGCGCGATCGTCAGGCGCTCCGCGTCGAGCGCCGTGCTCTGGGCCGTGACGACGTCGAGATAGGACGACGCGCCGTCGCGGTAGAGCGTCAGCGACAGGTCCGCGGCCTGGCGCGCCGCCGTCGCGGCGGCGGAACTCTGTCGCCATTCCGCGGCGAGCCAGCGCAGCGCGCTCAATTCGTCCTGAACGTCCCTGACCGCCGCGAGCACTGCCGCGCGGTAGTTCTCGGCGGCCTCGGTGAAACCGGCCTTGGCGACCTCGAGCTCGGCCTGCCGAAGCCCGGCGTCGAACAGCGGCAGGTCGACCGAAGGCCCTATCGTTCCGAACGTGTTTCCCGGGTTGAAAAGCCGGAAGCCGGTGTCCTGGGTCCCGCCGATGGCGATCAACGTGAACCGGGGAAAGAAATTGGCGCGCGCGACGCCGACGCCGTAACCCGCAGCGGCGGTCAGGCGTTCGGCTTCGGCGACGTCGGGCCTCCGCCGCAGAACATCGGCTGGAACCGCGCGAGGACGCGCGGGCAAAGGCAAAGATCGAGCCGAGCGGGACACCGAAAAGGACGACGCCGACTTGCCGACCAGTGCGGCCATCGCGTTCTCGAGAGCCGTGCGCCTGAGCGCGAGATCCGAGGCGTGCCGCCTCGGCGCTGCTGAACTGGGTCTGCGCCCGGTCGACGTCGACTGGCGAGGCGATCTCGGCCGCGAGCCGCGTCTTCGTCAGGTCCAGCGCGGAGCGATAGATGGCGATCGTGTCCGAGAGGAGCTTGGCTTCGTCGTCGAGACCGCGCAGGTCGATGTAGTCGCGCGCGAGCTCCGCGTGCAGTTCGAGCCGCGCCTGATCGAGCGCGTCCGCCGCCGCCTCGGCGGTCGCGTTGGCGGAGGCGGCGACATCGCGCACCCGTCCCCAGATGTCGATCTCGTAGGACGCCTGGGCGCCGATCAGGTTGTCGCCGTAATAGGTCGGCTGGTCCGCAGAGCGAAGCGGCCGGTTGTTCGACTGCTTGTTCGCAGTGACATGGCCGATCGCGTCGGCGTGCGGGAGCAGGTCGGCCAGGGCCGCTTGCGCGCGCGCCTGCTCGGCCGCATTCGACGCGATTGCGGCGGCGAGCGTCGGGATTGGCGGCGTCGACCTCAGCCTGGAGATCGTCGAGGGTTGCGTCATTGAAGGTCCGCCACCACTCCTCGCTGGCGGGAAGCTCAGCGCCCTCGGCGGTCGCGTCCTTGAATGTTGCCGAAAGCGCGGGCGTGGGCAGCTTGTAGCGCGGCGCGAAGTCGCACCCGCCGAGCGCGAGCGCGAGCGACGCCGTCAGCCAGATCTGAAACTTCATTCACCCCGCCCCGCTCCCGCTCCGACGCGGCCAGTTCGGACGCGCCGCTGGACGGCTTGCCCTCAGCGCCCTTGTTGTCCGGCGGACGAGCTCGGCTTCTCGGTCTGAGCATCCATGATCCGGACCTGTTCCCCGTCGCCGATCGCATCGGGAGGGTTGGCGACAATCCGATCATCCTTACTCAGTCCGCTGGTGATTTCAACTTCCGTCCCCAGATCCCGGGCGATCTGCACTTTCCTGAGATTGACGCGGTCGTTCGGGCCCAGAACGCCAACCTGGATCGCGTTGTCGCGATAGACCAGCGCGCTCGCCGGGACCAGGACCGCGTCCGCATCCGGCGGGAGCTGGAAATGCACGCGCGTGAAGGCGCCAGGAAAGAGCGCGCCATCCTTGTTGTCGGCGATGAGTTCGACCAGCAGCGTGCGCGACTTCTGGTCGATGCCGTGCGAAGTCGTATCGATCCTCGCGTCGAACTTCCGGTCGGGATATTCGGGAAGTTCGAGCGTCGCCTTCATGCCGTCCTTCATCTCGGCGGCGTAGGTCTCGGGGACCGGAACGTAGATGCGCATCTGATGCACGTCGGAGACGGCGAACAATTCCGTTCCGCCGTCCGCCCTGACCAGGGACCCGACGTCGATGTTGCGCGCGGTGACGACGCCGTCGAACGGCGCGACGATGTTGGCGAACGCCTTCTGCGCCTTCAGACGGTCGACGCCGGCCTCGGCGGCGTCGACCTCGGCGGCTTGCGCCCGGGCGTCGGCGGTCTTTTCGTCGGCCGTCTGCTGCGACACCGCCGCCGAGGCGCGCAACGAGTTCCACCGCTGCGCCGTCACTTTCGCGAGCGCGAGGTTCGCCTTGGCCTTGTTCGAGTTCGCTCTCGGCGACCGTCATGCTCTGGTCGAGCTCGGGCGTGTCGATCACCGCGAGCACGTCGCCCTGCCGGACCTTGGCGCCGATGTCCTTCCGCCATTCCTTCACGTAGCCGCTGACCTGAGCGTGAATCGCAGCGGTATAGAAGGCTTCGACATTTCCCGGAAGCACGAGCTCGCGCGTTTCCCCGCCGCCTTGCGGCGAAACGAGCGCGACGGTCGGGATCGCCTGTTCCTGCGTCCACTTGGCGAGCGACTCATTGTCCTTGCGCCGTCCGATGACGCCCGTGCCCGCAACCGCGATCGCCACGACGAACAGCAGCAGGATCGCTCGCCCCACCTTGACCGGGCGGGAAGGCGGGGAGGCGGAGGAAGGCTGTTCGGCTTCCTTGGGGTCGTTTCCGGTCTCGGCGGAAGGCTCGTCAGTCATGTCGGAGTCGCCTCGATCGAAAGGTTGGGAGCGCGCTCCTCGGCCCGGCTGGGCCGTCGCTCGTGAACGAGCCGGAACACCGCGGGCACGAACAGCAAGGTCGCGACGGTCGCGAAGATCGAGTCCGCCGATCACCGCGCGCCCGAGCGGCGCATTGAGCTCGGCGCTGAGCGCCATCGGCATCATGCCGATGATCATCGCGAGCGCAGTCATCAGCACCGGGCGAAAGCGGGTAAAGCCCGCGTCGCTCGCGGCGGTCGCGGCGTCCGCGCCCTCGGCCAGGCGCTCGCGCGCGAAGCTGACCACGAGGATGCTGTTGGCGGTCGCCACGCCCATGCACATGATCGCGCCGGTCAGCGCCGGAACCGAGAGCGTGGTGCGGGTGATGAACAGCATCCACACGATGCCCGCCAGCGCCGCCGGCAGCGCGCTGACGATGACGAAGGGATCGATCCAGGACTGGAAATTGACGACGATCAGCAGGTAGATGAGCACGATCGCCAGCGCGATGCCGATGAAGAGCTGGTCATAGGCGTAGGTCATCGTCTGGGTCGCCCCGCGGATCACCACGGTCGAGCCCTTCGGGGCGTCCTTTCGGGTCGCGTCCAGAATCTTCTGGATGTCGGCCGACACGGCGCCGAGGTCGCGCTCGTTGTTGGTCGCGAAGATATCCACGACCGGCTGCACCGCGTAATGCGACACGACGGCGTCGCTGACGCCACGCTTTATCGAGGCGACGCCGCCGAGAATCTGCTTGTCCGAGCCGGCCGAGGCCGGGATGTTCTCGAGCGTCGAGAGGGAGTTCTCCCAGTATTGCGGGGTCTGGGCGACGATCGGATAGGACACGCCGTTCTTCGGGTTGAGCCAGAACGTCGGCGCCGACTGGATGCTGCCGGCAAGCGTGTCCTGCAGGTTCTCCGCCACGTCGCGCTCGCTCACCCCGACCAGCTGGGCGCGGGTGCGGTCGACGTCGACATTGAGCGTCGGCGCGTTGAAGGCCTGCTGGATGCGCGCGTCCGCGACGCCGGTCACCCGCTTGATTTTGGCCAGAACCATGTCGGCGTAGGCGCGGTTGGCCTCGATGTTCGGGCCGACAACCTGCACGTCGATCGGCGCCGGGAGGCCGAAGTTAAGGATCTGGGTGACGATGTCGGCGGGCAGGAACGCGAAGTCCGTTCCGGGAAACTTGCGCGGCAGGTCCTCGCCGCATCGCCTTCACGTAGTCGGGCGCGTCGGCCTCGCGGCCGTCCGCCAGCGTAGATCAGGATGTCGGCGTCGGACGCGCCGATCGTGCCGGTGTTGGAATAGGCCATGTTGATGCCGCTGATCGGCAGACCGATGTTGTCGACGATGGTTTTGAGCGCGTCCGGCGGAATGATCGACCGGATCGCCTGCTCGATTTTGTCGACCTCAAATGCGGTGTCCTCGATTCGCGTTCCGGTGGGGGCGCGGACATGCAGCGCGATCTGCGGGCTTTCGATCGGCGGGAAGAAATTGCGCCCGAGATAGGGAACCAGCGCGAAGGAAGCGAACACGGCGAGCATGAAGCCGACGATGAACAGTCTGCGCGCGCCGAGCGCGGTCAAGAGCAGCCGGCGGTAGAAGGCTCGCGCGCGCTTCGAACCGCCGCTCGAAGCCGCGCTGAAAAAGCTTGAACGGATTGCGGGTGCGGGGCTGGGGCGCGTCATGGCCGTGCACGGCCTGATGCGCGAGGAGGAAGCGCGCCATCGTGTTCACCAGCGTGCGCGACAGGACGTACGAGCCGAGCAGCGCGAACACGACCGCCTTGGCCATCGGCCGGAAGAGGTAGCCCGCGACGCCGCCGAGCGTGAACATCGGCACGAACACGATGCAGATGCAGAGCAGCGAGACGGTCGCGGGAATGACGATCTGCCGCGCGCCGTCCATGATCGCGCTCTCGATGTCCTTGCCCTGTTCGAGATGGTAGTTGATGTTCTCGATCGTGACCGTCGCGTCGTCGACCAGGATGCCGACCGCCAGCGCAAGGCCGCCGAGCGTCATGACGTTGATCGTCTCGCCCGTCGCCGCCAGCAGGATCACCGACGTCAGGATCGCCAGCGGGATCGACACCGTGATGATCAGGGTCGAGCGCCAGCTGCCGAGAAAAATGAGGATCATCAGGCCGGTCAGCGCCGCAGCCGTCACGCCCTCGAAAATGACCGACGACACCGCCGACTTCACGAAGGTCGACTGATCGCCGACCGCCTCGAGGCGAACGCCCGCCGGCAGCGTCTCGCGCAGTTTCGGCAGCAGCGCCTTGACGCCCGCGATGACGTCGAGGGTCGAAGCCGAGCCCGACTTCAGGATCGTCATCAGGACCGCGTTGGCGCCGTCGACGCGGACCATGTTGGTCTGCGGCGGCGCGCCGGCGTGAACGATAGGCGACGTCATGAATGTAGACCGGCGCGCCGTCGACATCGCGGATCGGCAGGTCGTTGAGCTCGGAGATCTCTTTGGGCGAGTCGTTCAGGTTCACGATGTACTCGAACGAGCCGACCTTCTCCGTCCCGACGGGCGTGATCAGATTCTGCCGCGCGATCGCCCCGACCACGTCCTGCGAGGAGAGACCGTAGGCCTGCAGCTTGTCCTGGTTGAGATCGACCTGAACCTGCAGGACCTTGCCGCCGTAGGGCGAGGGCACGGCGGCCCCTTCGACGGTCGCCAGCTGCGGCCGGATGAAGTTCTGGCCGGCGTCGAAGATCTGGGCCTGCGACAGGGACGTTGCTCGACAGCGCCAGTTGCAGGATGGGCACGCTCGAGGCGTTGAAGCTCAGCACATAGGGCGGCGTGATGCCCGGCGGCAGAAGCTTGAGCACGGTCTGCGAGGCGGCGGTGATCTGCGCCAGCGCCGCGTTGATATTGACGTTCGGCTGGAAATAGACCTTCACGACGCCGTAGCCGGCGAGCGACTGCGACTCGATATGCTCGATGTCGTTGACCTGGGCGCTCAGCGTGCGCTCGTAGTAGTAGATGACGCGGCCCGACATGTCGTCCGGCGGCAGGCCGTTATAGGTCCACACCACCGCGACGACGGGAATGCCGATGTTCGGGAAGATGTCGGTCGGAGTCCGCACAGCAGCCGTCACGCCGAAAATGACGATCAGCATCGCCATCACGACGAACGTATACGGCTTGCTCAGCGCAATACGGACGATTGCGAGCATTGAACTTTACGATGACCGTGTCTTGTACTGGATTGCCCGCGCCGCCAATCCTGAGGCGCAGATCATGCTGCACTCCTCGCGTGCACCACACTAGCTAGTACCTTCAGCGCGATCGACTAAACCACTAAATAATATTTGGATAAATACTTCCGGTCGGCTTCAGCGCTTACTTCCCGATCACTCCGCGGCGCGCGCGAGACCCAGCGACGCCTTGGCGGTCGGCGCGCATGACGAAGCGCGCGCCCGGGGTGTTGTCCTCCACCGTAGTTGAAAGCCATGCAGGTTGGCGATGGTCTGGGCGATGCTGAGGCCGAGGCCGTGACCCGAGGCGTTCTGCGCGCCCTCGCCGCGATAGAACCGACGGAAGATTTGGACCGCGATCCTCCGACGGGAACGCCGCGGCCGCTGTCGCTGACGGCCAGGCGCGGCAGACCCTCGACCGTCTCGGCCTCGACCCGCACCTTGCCGCCCTCGGGCGTGAACTTGATGGCGTTGTCGATGAGGTTCGAGATCGCTTCGCGCATCAGATCCTCGTCGCCGCGCATCGGCACGGGATCGCGCGCCTCCACGGCCATCTCGATGACCTTGATTGCGGCGAGCGGCTCGATAGAATTCGGCGACTTCGGCGCAGACAGCGCCGAGATCGAAGTCCTTGAAGCGGTTCTGCCGCGCCCCGTTCTCCACCGCGGAGACGCGCAGAATTGCGGAAATGGTCACGGACGCGCGGTCGATCTGGAGCGAGCGCCGCTTCCATGGTCGCTCGCAGCGACGCGACGTCCGGCTCCTCATCGAGCGCGCGGGCGATCTTCGCGCGGGCGACCATCAGCGGCGTCCGGAGGTCGTGGGCGATGTTGTCGCCGACGGACTTCAACTGGTCGAGCAGGCGCTCGATCTCGTCGAGCATCAGATTGACCGCGCGCGTCACCTTTTCGACGTCGTCGCCGCTCCTTTCCGATCGGCAGGCGCGAGTGAAGCTCGCCGTTCATGATGCGGACGATCGCGCCGTGAATGCGTCTCGAAGCGGCGCGAGGCGCGCCGCGCGAAAATAGCTCCGATCGCCAGAATGACGAGAACGGTCGGCGGAAGCGCGATCGCCAGCACCCGCAGCACGGTCTCCTGCAGGTCATAGACCTCGCGCAGCTGCGGCCGAGCAGCACGACCGCGCCGTCCGGACGGCGGCGGGCGACAAATATCGCCGGCTCGAAGCCGCTCGAATCCGGCAGAAGCTGCTGCTGAACGACATGCGCGACGCCGTCGACCGGGATCGGCGGCATGGCCGGCACGTCTCCGAAAACCTTGGCGCCGGCCGCATCGAACAGCGGCCACGTAGTCGAGGCGGCGGATATCGCGCGTCAGGCGCAGTTCGAGCGCCCGGCGCAGTTGCTCCGTCGCTGTCGCCTTCGCTCTTTGCCGCCTCGTCGACGAGGATCGCCCCGACCCTCTGCACGTCCGCGTTGGAGACCTGCATGTAGATGAAGCCGAAGGCGGCCGCCGTCGCGGCGGAAATCGCAAAGCAGAACGCGAGCGCAAGCCGGAACGCCCGCGCCCGGAACATCTCATTCGTCAGCATCGAGCTTGAAGCCGACCGCGCGAACGTTGACGATGAACTTCCGCTGCATGGTCGGATCGAGTTTGCGCCGCAGATTGCCGATCTGCACGTCGACGACGTTGGTCTGCGCCATGAACTTGAAGTTCCAGACGTCCTCGAGCAGCATCGCGCGAGTCACGATCTGACCGGGACGACGCATGAAATATTCGAGGAGCTTGAACTCCCGCGGCACAGAGATCGACCGAGCGGCCCGCGCAGCGCACCGTGCGCTCGACCAGGTCCATTTCCAGCAGCGCCGACTTTCAGCCGGGTCGCGCGCGTGTCTGCTTCCGCGCCGGAGAAGCGCGGCGATCGCGGGCGCTCAGCTCCCGGATGTCGAACGGCTTGACGAGATAATCGTCGCCGCCGGCCCTCAGCCCGCTGATTCGCTCGTCGACCGAAGACAGAGCGCTGATCACCAGGACGGGGGTCGGCGTCGCCTTCGCGCCGAAGCGTCTCGACGATCGACAGCCCATCGCCGCCGCTCAGCATCCGATCGACGACCAGAACCGCGGCCCAACCGGAGCGCGCCGCCTGCAGCCCCTCCTCCACGCTGTAGGCCACTCTCACCGAATGCCCCGACGCCTCCAGTTCGAGGCGCACCTCGTCGGCAAGTTCCGGCTCGTCCTCGATCAGCAGTACGGAAGCGCCCGGCGTCGTCCTCCGGTCGCTATTCCCTGCTGTAGTCATCGAGACCTTTGAGCCTTGGACAACCGAAACCGTCATGGCGACTTATTCCCTGTTCGTTGTTTTTCAACAAGTGTGGCCGACAACATTGGCGTCTTCGTGGTCCCGATCCGCAATCAAGTCGCTGACCGAGGCCACGTCACTCGGCCTCCCCGTTATTTCTTTAGCAATGGAAGCGTTCGTCCTGCGACCGCTGCTTGGCTCGCCGCTCAAAAGAGACGGACGCAAACAGCACCGCTGCTATTGGACTGCGTCCGACACCATTACTGTCTATTCCGGCTATTTTATAAAGACGAATTTACGATATCACGGACAGCGGGGAAAACAACAATCCAATGCTAAATTGTATCTTATAAAAGCTGACTTTATAAACGGGACTTTACTGTCTGCTGGCTGCTAAAGCCGCTTTATAAAATATATTTTAGTTTTTTGCGGCTTTTTGTCGTCAAAGCGTTGCATCGATGCGATTAGGTGGCAGGGCTGGCAGAAAGCATCATTTGATCAACGAGACCGACCGAAGCGACGTCTCGTGTTTTTTTTGCGGCCATCTTCAGATTAAATAGCGGCAAGTCAGAGTGCAGACTGTGGCGTACGAGCAACACCTCAGAAAACGCTGCTACGCCTGACGACTCTCAACTTGTTCATAACTTTCGACGCGGGTAGGTTGCCTGAAGATCTCGCGATTCACCATCGCGGCTCCGCGCATCGATTGGCGCCGCAAGGCGAAGAGCGCGGGTATCATGACAGGCATGGACCGCCTGGCGAGGAATGGGGTTAGTGATGAAAAAGTTTGGCGCTTCCTTGGCAATCCTGATTGCCGCTTCAGCGGGAGCGGCGCACGCCGCCGACCTGCCGACCACAAAAGCGCCGCAGACAGCGCCGCCGGTCAATTGCTACGCCAGCCTCTGGACCTGGCTGAACTCGAGCGCGGGGGATTGCCCGATCAGCTACGCCGGCGTCACGCTCTACGCGACGATCGACGCCGGCGTCGGCTACGAGTCCAATGGCGCCGGCTACAATCAGTGGTGGAATAACGGCGTCTCGAACATCATCACCAAGCAGAGCACCAAGGGCCCGCAATGGCTGTGGACGCCGAACGGCCTCAGCCAGTCGGTCGTCGGGGTCAAGGTCAGCGAGCCGATCGGCTACGGGTGGTCGATCATCGGCACCGCGGAGACCGGCTTCAATCCCTACGGGATCAATCTGGCTTACGCGCAGAAGGCGCAGGTCCAGAACAACGGCAAGTCGCTGTTCCTGCAGACCGCCAACGCCGATTCGAGCCGCACCGGCCAGCCGCTCAACTCGCAATGGTTCGCTCGGCTTCAGCAACCCGGCCTACGGCACGCTGACCGGCGGCCGCGTGAACACCCTCTCGCTCGACGCCATCAACGCCTACGATCCCATGGGCGGCTCCTACGCCTTCTCGCCGGTCGGCTATTCCGGTTCGTACGCCGGCTTCGGCGACACCGAGGCGGCGCGCGCCAACACCGCGCTCAAGTACCGCCTCGATATCCAGAACTTCCGGGTTGGCGGCCTGGTGCAGGTCGGCGGCTACAACTGGGGCAACGGCACGCGACGGCATTTACCAGGCCCAGGCCGGCGGCGACTTCAAGTTCCCCAGCGGCGGCGTCCTGTCGATCGACGGGACCGCGAGCTTCGCCAAGGACGCGGTGAACCTCGGCACCCTCGGATCGCTCACCCAGTGCTCCACCTTCACCAAGGGCGCCTTCGCGGGGGACACCGCCTGCAGTTACGGCAGCGGCGCCTCCGGCAGCATCCCGAATGGCTACAACGCCTCGGACCTCCAGGCGACGCTGTCGAATAACGTGGGCTTCATGCTGAACACCAAGTACAAGTGGCAGGCCTGGACGTTCTACGCCTCCTACGAATACCTCCGCCAGCAGAACCCGAGCGACTCCTACCCGAACGGGTTCGAAACCATTGGCTATTTCAACGTCCCAGGAACAGTCTATCAGTTCAACGTTCCCAAGACGTTCGCAAACAAGTAAATTGCCGACGCAATGGGAGATCAACAACGCCTATAATATCCCCCGGGTCGCCAACGTCTTCTGGGTCGGCGCCAAGTACTCGATTCCGAGCGACTGGATGCACGGCTGGGGCTCGGCCGATCTGACCGGCGCGTACTACTGTCTGGGCCAGAACGACTATAATTTCTCCGTCGCCACCACCGGGCCTCTGGCGGGGGTCACGACGCCCGCGGCCTGCACGACCACCACGACCGCCACGACCGTCGGCAACGGCATCATCAACAACGTGATGCCCAACGGCGCGGGATTCTCGATCACCCGCGTCAGCAGCGGCAAGTGCGCCGGCTCAACGGACTTCATCTCGGCGCTCATCGACTGGCGGCCGGTCAAGCGCGTCGACGTCTACGCCGGCGTGATGGTGTCCAACGTCTATGGCGGTCTGGCGAACGGCTACTTTGCGACCCAGACCATCAACCCGACCGCCGGCATCCGCATCAAGTTCTAGACCCTTTTCATTTGGGTCTGGGCACGGGCGGCTCCGCGACGTCTCCTCCCCCCTTGTGGGCCCTTGTGGGGGGAGGATTCATTTCGAAGGGCAAGTGCAGATCGGCGGCGGGCTCGCGCAAAAAGGCGGCTTTACGTCGACGGCGGGACAAGTTGGCGAAGGCAGGGTCGGTGGTCGAGCGGGTGCCGTCGCTGGCCCGTCCGCATCTGGCGCCGTTAAGCTTCCGATCGGGGAGCGATTGATTGTCGCCGTCAGGTTGGCTCCCAGATCGCCAAGACGCCGATCCGATCCGCTGAGGCGCAAAACGCAAGCGGCAAGGCGGCGATCCGGTCTCACCCTCGTCGACCAAGGTTCGGAGCGCCGCAGGAGCGCGGACGGCGACGCCGCCGACCGGCGTTGGGAGATGATCCGGGAGAAGCTGAGCCAGAAGACCGGACGGGGGAAATGCATCGCCGGTGCTTCCGCGCGGCCGACGACCGACCGCAATTCCATGGCGCCCGTGCCAGTCCACATCCGGTCCGCCGCCGCTCTGGATCAGCGCGCCCGCCTCGAGGCGCTGCCAGCGGCGGAGCGCCAGACCGATCCCTGTCAACCACTTGCAGCGCGACAAAAAGACATTGCCGGAGTCGCTTGCGTGATTCAAATTTGGCCACTGTCGGAAGCAACCGTGTGCTAACCCAGTCCCTTGTGAGGCAAACTATGGCGAGCCCGCTGGACTTTGGAAACGCAAGTCTTCGAGGTTCGCTAGCCTACGAACCGAACATAGATTTATCGGTCCTACGGGCCGGCCGCGCTCACGGCCGCGCTCGAGAACCCGGCGACCGTCCAGGGGGCGTCGTCCGTGTGCCGGTCGGCTGAGCCGCTGCCCGCCGGGACGGCAATCGATCCCGGGCCGGCGGGTTTAAGAGCACAGGACTTTCGGGAGTGGGGGCCTAACATGACTGCAAAGACCAGCCTAGTTGCCGCGCTCGCGGCGGCTTCCCTGCTTGCCAGCGTCTCCGCCCGCGCTCAAGAGGGGCCGGTCGAGGCGACTGAGGCCGCCAAGACGGCCGATGACACGGCCGGCGCAGGGGACACGGGCGGCCAAAGCGCCGACGATCTCGCCAAGAAGATCCAGAATCCGATTGGCGACCTCATCAGCTTCCCGTTCCAGAACAACGCCAATTTCGGCGCCGGCCCGCATGGCGGAACGCAGGACATCCTCAACATCCAGCCGGTGATCCCGATCCACATCACGTCGGACTGGAACATCATCACCCGCACCATCTTGCCGGTCGTCTGGAATCCCGATCTCTCGCCGTTGCCGAGCGTGCCGGTCGGGACCGCGCCGACGGATTTCTCCGCGTTTCTCTCACCAGCGAAGCCGACCGGCGGCTGGCTCTGGGGCTTGGGGCCGATCGTCCAAATGCCGACCGTCAGCGGTCCCGGCCTCGGCTCGAACGTGTGGGGCGGCGGCCCCACGGCTGCGATCGTCTATTCAGGGGGCCCGTGGGTCGTCGGCGGCCTTGCCAACAACATTTGGTCGGCCGGCGGCACGCACGGGCCGCTCGGCAACGCTTACAACAACTTTCTGGTGCAGCCCTTCGTCAACTACAATTTCGGCGGCGGCTGGTATGTCTCGAGTTCGCCGATCGCCACCGCCAACTGGGAGACGCCGGGAACCAAATGGACCGTTCCGATCGGCGCCGGCGCGGGCCGCGTGTTCAAGATCGGCAAGCTGCCGATCAATTTCAGCCTCGCCGCCTACTACAATCTCGTCAAGCCGGAATACGGCGCGAACTGGCAGTGGCGGACGCAGCTGACGTTCATCTTCTGATGCCGCCGCCGTGCTCGACACTGGCGCCTCCTTGCCATGCGCGACGGATGAGGGGTCGGCGCCGCGAGACGCGCGATCATGAGGCGCTTGCCGGCCGGAACCCCTCGCCCCGCGCAAGGGGAGAGAGAGGCCCGTGGCTTCTCGCGTCGAGCGAACGCGATGGCTGCGCTAATGACCGATTTGTAACGGTCTACTAGCTAAGCCATTGAAATGATACGACGGCAGACAGCTCCCGCGGTCCCCAATGTGGCAAAAATATGGCAAATGCTTCTCCAGCGCTCGTCGAGAATCAGAATGTGGGATCTATGACTTTGAAATCGTTTGCCCGGCCGTCAAAACAGCCCCTCGCGCGAGGCGTGGCGCTTCGTCGCCTTCGTGGCGCTCGCCGCGACCCTGTACCTCGGGCTCGAAGCGGCGGCCTGGGCCGGTCTCTTTCTCTGGCTCGACGCCTTGCCCGACTGGCATAACGCAACGCTCTATTCGCTCGAGGCCACGCCGCTATCCCCGAGGTGTGGCCGCTGAGACGGGATTAATCCGGCAAGCGCTGGGAGAGGAGCCAGGGGAATGGTGCCCAGGGGCGGAATTGAACCACCGACACTGCGATTTTCAGTCGCATGCTCTACCAACTGAGCTACCTGGGCGCCGGGCGTTCCCGAGGGACGCGCGCGGGTGGCGGGCTTATAGGCGGCCTGGGGCGACCTTGTCCAGAGCGGACGTGACGGATTCCTGTCGTTCGGCTAAGCTGCATTCGTGCGGCCGCTCGCCTTGAATTGGCCTCAGTCGCTCGGGCATACGGTGCTCGTCTGCTCGATACTCCGGCGGAGATCCATGCATATCGTTTCCTTCCGCTTCCTCGTCCTCGGGTCCGTCGCGCGTTGCAGCGTTCGGCGGCGTGGCCGCCGCCGCGGATCTGCCGAATGCGCCCGCAAACCTATCCCGCCTTGTCGTCGGCGGCGTCAGCCGGAGTGGAACCCATGGTCGGGGCTTTCCGTCGGGCGCGGGGATCTCGGCCTGGGGCGGCAAAGGGGTGAAGGGCGGCGCGGGCGGGGACGGCTATATCGGCTACGATCACGCTTTCGACAACGGCGTTGTCGTAGGCGTGCGGGCGACCGCTGGCTACGGCCCCCTGCTGGTGGCGACGCCGCGGCGGATTCAGCGCCTTCACCGGAACGGCCTATGCCGGCGGCGAGGCGACCCTCGGCTATCGCATGGGGCAGCTCACCCCCTATCTGATCGCTGGCGTCGATCTCGCCCGGCCGACCCTATTCGGCGGCTCGAACCCGCTCGACGCGGTCAACGCGGTCTTCTCCGGCCCGGGGGCGGTCCAGGCGGTCGGCACGGTCGGCATGGGCTTCACCTACCAGGTCACCCCGAATTTCTCCGTCGGGATGCGAAGCGCAGGATCTACAAGGCCAACAACGGCGCCAACAACGGGCTCGCGCCCTTGCCGTATTGAGCCCGCCCGGCCTGTTGCTTTCGTCCGGGCGAAGCGCTACCCCCGACCGCGTCGTCCCTCTCCCGCCGAATGTTCCCCCCATGCCCGAACTCTCCCGCCGCGCGCTCATCGTCGGCGCAACCGTGCTTGCCGGCGCGCCGTTGACTGCGCCCGCCTTCGCCCAGAGCGACGCGCCGCAGGGCGGCGCGGCGCCGCCGTTCGGCTTTCAGGACGTGGTGAAGCGTGCGCGCGACCTCGCCGCCGCCCCTTATGACGCGAGCGTGCCGGCGCTGCCCGACGGCCTCGCCAATCTCGATTACGACGCCTGGCGCGACATCCGCTTCAAGTCCGACAAGCCGCTGCTCGGCCAGCAGCTCAACGCCAACTTCCGGCTCGAGCTTTTCCACCTCGGCCATCTCTACAAGCGTCCCGTCGTGGTCAACGTGCTGCGCGACGGCATCCCCGCGCCGATCCCCTATGCGGCGAACCTGTTCGACTACGGGCGCAACAAGTTCGCCGACCAACCTGCCGATCAACCTCGGCTTTGCCGGCTTCCGCCTGCAAATTTCCGATCAACGCCCCGCACGTCTGGGACGAGGTGGTGGCCTTCCTCGGCGCAAGCTATTTCCGCTTCCTCGGCCGCGGCCAGCGCTACGGCCTCTCGGCGCGCGGGCTTGCCATCGGCGGCGGGCAGCGGCTGAACGAGGAATTTCCGCACTTTCGCGAGTTCTGGATCGAGACGCCCGACCCGAACGCGGACACGATCGCCATCTACGCGCTGCTCGACGGCGAATCGGCGACCGGCGCCTTCCACTTCGTCCTCGTTCCCGGGCCAGGAAACCTATATCGAGACCAACGTGACGCTGTTCGCCCGCAAGCCCGTTCCGGCGATCGGGCTCGCGCCGCTGTCCTCGATGTTCTTCGTCGGCAAGAACGATCACCGCTTCTTCGACGACTTCCGCAGCGAACTGCACGATTCCGACGGACTCCTGATGCACACCGGGCGCTGGCGAGTGGATCTGGCGGCCGCTCAGCAATCCTGTCGCTCCGCGAAGTGTCGGTGTTCCTCGACCGCGATCCGCGCGGCTTCGGGCTTTTGCAGCGCGACCGCAACTTCAGCGACTACCAGGATCTCGAACTCGCCTACGAGCTGAGGCCAAGCTACTGGATCGAGCCGCACGACGACTGGGGCGAGGGCAAGGTGGAGCTCCTGGAGCTGCCGACCGGCGACGAGACCAACGACAATATCGTGGCGGCCTGGGCGCCGAAGGACGGGCTCGACCCCGCGAGGCCGCTGACCTACGGCTACCGCATCACCTCGCTGACGATGGACCAGGACGCTCAGTCCCGGCGGACGCACGGTCGCGACCTTCCGATCGGCCGCGCGCGCGCTCGGCGCCGCCGAATCGCCGCCGCCGGGCTCGACCCGGTTCCTGATCGATTTCGCTGGCGGCGACCTCTCCTATTACATGAGCGACCCGTCGCTGTTGGAGGCGGTCGCCACGACCTCGAACGGCAAGATCCTGCGGACCTTCCTCACCCCCAACGCCCACACGAGGGGCTTCCGCGCCGGTGTGGACGTGGCGGTCGACTCCGGCCAGAGCACCGACCTGCGGGTGTTTTTGCGCGCTGGATCGAAGGCGCTGACGGAAACCTGGACCTTCCCCTGGCGGGCGTGATGGGAGACTTGGTTTAGCGCCGCTTCTCGGCAGGGCCTTCTCAGATCAAAGACTTGCGGGCCGCCTTAGCGGCGGCTTACCTATTGGCCGTCGTGCAGATATATAACTTGTAATTACCGTTGATAAGGATCGCGCCCCGGATCGGGCCCCTGGCGGTTTTCGCCTGAAAACAAAAAGGGCGCCCGGAGGCGCCCTCAAAACCCTGCCCGCGCGGCGTTCAGCTTACTTGATCTTGGTTTCCTTGAACTCGACGTGCTTGCGCGCGACCGGATCGTACTTCTTGAAGGTGAACTTCTCGGTCTTGGTGCGGGCGTTCTTCTTGGTGACGTAGAAATAGCCGGTGTCGGCGGTCGACAGCATCTTGATCTTGAGCGAGGCGGCCTTGGCCATGTCGAAATCCTTGAACGATGGACGCGAAGCCGCGCCGGAAACGGAAAACGCCCGCGGGGACCCCCGCAGGCGGATTGCCGGGCAAAATAGTCAGGCGCGAGCCGAAGTCAAGCCTGGCAAAGCGCGATAGAGTGCCGCGGCGCCGCGATCCCGACATCTACAGGCGGGACGACTGCAAGAGGAGATGCCATGATCGCTTGGCCGATCGCGTATGTCTTGATTCCCTTGCCCGGCGAGGGGCCCGAGGACGTCGTCGCCGGGCCGGACGGTGTCATCTACACCGGCCTCAAGGACGGGCGCGTGCTCGCCATTGCGCAGGACGACGGGTCTGTCCGGGAGGTCGCCAGCACCGGCGGGCGGCCGCTCGGCCTCGAAGCGACCGCGGACGGGCGGCTCCTGATCTGCGACAGCCCGAACGGCCTTTTGGAGCTGGACCTCAGGACCGGCGCGCTGAAGACGCTCGTCACCCACGACGGCGCGGAACGGTTGATCTTCTGCAGCAACGTCGTCGCCGCTCCCGACGGAGAGATCTTTTTCACCGTCTCGTCGATGCGTTACGCCGTCTCCGACTGGAAAAAGGACATCGTCGAGAACGTTCCGACCGGACGCGTCTATCGGCGCGCGGCGAACGGCGCCTTGACGCGGCTCAAGGACAGTTTGCGCTTCGCCAACGGCCTCGTGCTCACCCGCGACGGGAAAAGCCTGATCGTCGCCGAGACCGCCGGACATGCTCTCATTCGTCTGGCGCTGGCGGGCGAACGGGCGGGCGCAAGCGAGGTGATCGCGGAGCTTCCCGGCTTTCCCGACAATCTCGGCGCAGACGACGACGGCCTCGTCTGGGTCGCCCTCGCCTCGGAGCCGAATCCGGCGCTGGAGCGGCTTCACAAGCTGCCGCTCCCTTTGCGCCGGCCGGCGGCGCGCTTGCCGGAGTTCATGCAGCCAAAACCCTCGCGGATCGCCTGGGTCGCGGCTTACGACGAGCAAGGCCAGCGCGTGCGCGACTTCAAATGGACGGACGGCGGCTATGCAATGGTGACCGGCGTCTGCCGCGCGGGGCGCCACGTGTGGTGCGCGGGCTTGTACGAACGCGCGCTGATGCGGTTCGAATTGCCGGGATGATCTTGCCCCGGGTCGCCTCGCCCCGCTAGGGTCGGACGGAACCGAGACCTGCTGAACCCGGAGGACGCCCCGATGTATATCGCGATGAATCGTTTCAAGGTCATGAAGGGCGCCGAGAGCGCGTTCGAAAACGTATGGCTTTCGCGCGAGACGCATCTCGACCGCGTGCCCGGGTTTCTCGAGTTCCATCTGTTGCGCGGACCCGAGCGCGACGATCACGTGCTTTATTCCTCGCACACGGTATGGGCGAGCAAGGACGCGTTCACCGCCTGGACGCAGTCCGAGCATTTCCGGGCCGCTCACCGCGGCGCCGGCGAAAACAAGCCGCTGTATCTCGGCCATCCCGAGTTCGAGGGCTTTGAGGTTCTTCAGACGATCAGGAACCCCAGCGCGGGAGAGCGAGCGGCCTGAAAATCGGCCGGTCAATCAATCCCCTCCCCTCGCTTCTTGGGTGGGTGAGGGCAGGGGGTCTGGGTGATTGGCCGCTCCGGCTAATCCCCCGCCCTCATCCTGACCTTCTCCCCGCGATCGGGTCCGCGAACGGGGAGTAGCGACTGCCCACTCCTCTCGTCGAGCGCATTGGCGCCAGACGCCAATCGACCCAAATCTCTGATTGCGCGGCGGCGCACGACCAGCGAGCTGTCCCGCTTGAACGGGCCGCCGTCAGCCTCCGGGTGCGACGAGGCGGCGACAACGCCGCCCCTGCGGGTCAGGCCCATGTTGCCATCGGAAATCAGTCGGATAGTCTGACACGCGTCGGCGCAGGGGGCCCGACGGCTTCGGACGCGCGCCCGGAGCCCCGGGGCATTTGCGACCGGCCGAAAGCGCCGCGGGGAGGAACCGATGCTTGGACTGATGCAGCAGCGTCCGCTTCTGATTTCAAATCTCGTCGATTACGCCGAAAAGTGGCACGGGGGACGCGAGATCGTCTCGCGCGATGCGGACGGGACGATCCATCGCTCTAATTATGCCGAGGTGGCTGCGCGGGCGAAGCGCCTGGCGCGCGCGCTCGACGCGCTCGGCCTCAAGCAAGGCGACCGCGTCGCGACCCTCGCCTGGAACGGCCACCGCCATCTCGAGCTCTACTATGGCGTGACGTCATCGGGGCGGGTGCTGCATACGGTCAATCCGCGGCTCTTTGCGGAGCAGTTGCACTACATCATCCACCACGCCGAGGACGCGTTCGTGTTCTTCGATCCCGTGTTCGCGCCGCTGGTCGAGGAGCTGGCGCCGCGCCTGCCGAACGTGCGCGGCTGGGTGTCGCTCAGCGACCGCGCAGGGGCGCCTGAAGTCAAGGTGAACCAGCTCCTCGTCTACGAGGAGCTGATCGCCGACGCGTCGCCCGAGTACGAATGGCCGCAGCTCGACGAGAACGCCGCTTCGAACCTCTGCTACACCTCCGGCACCACCGGCAATCCGAAGGGCGTGCTCTACAGCCATCGCTCGACCGTGCTGCACGCCTTCGCCGCCTGCGCGGTCGACGGCGCCGCGCTGTCGGGTCGCGATTCCTTCCTTGTCGTGGTGCCGCTCTTCCACGCCAACGCCTGGAGCATTCCGTTCTCCGGGGCGATGTGCGGCATGAAGCTCGTGCTGCCGGGCCCGCGGCTCGATCCCGAAAGCCTCTTCACGCTGCTCGCCGACGAAGGCTGCACGAAGTCGGGCGGCGTGCCGACCGTGTGGCTCAACTTCCTGACCTGGATCGAGGCCAATCGCGACAAGCTCGACCTCGGGAAGCTGAAGCTGAAGACGGTGCTCTGCGGCGGCTCGGCTCCCCCGCGCGCGATCATCGAGAAATTCCATGAGCTCCTCGACGTCTTTGTCCTGCACGCCTGGGGCATGACGGAGACGAGCCCGATCGCCACCACGGGCGCGCCGCTCTATAAGCACGCGGATGCAAGCCTCTCCGAACTGATCGACATGCAGGCCAAGCAAGGCCGGCAGGTGTTCGGCGTCGAGCTCGAGCTGTTCGGCCCCGACGGCAAGACGCTGCCGCACGACGGCGTATCGGTCGGCGAGCTGAAAGTTCGCGGCAACTGGGTGGTGTCCGGCTACTTCAAGGGCGAGGGCGGAGAGGTGCTCGATCGCGACGGCTGGTTCGGCACCGGCGACGTCGCCACCATCGACCCGGACGGCTACGTGCAGCTCACCGACCGCCTCAAGGACGTGATCAAGTCGGGCGGCGAGTGGATCTCCTCGATCGAGATCGAAAACCTCGCCATGTCGCATCCGGACGTGTTCGAGGCGGCGGTGATCGCCGTCGCCCATCCGGTCTGGCAGGAGCGGCCGCTTTTGATCGTGCAGCCGCGCGAAGGGAGGGCGCCGACCAAGGCGGCGATCCTCGCCTTCCTGAGCGAGCGCCTGCCGAAGTGGCAGATTCCCGAGGACGTCGTGTTCGTGGAAAGCTTGCCGCATACCGCGACCGGCAAGCTGCTCAAGACGGAGCTGCGCCAGCGCTTCCACGGCCATCTCGCGGTCGCGGGCTGACCGCCGTTGCTAATAGGCGGCGTCTCGCCGCCCAGGAACGGGATCAACTGACCTGCCGGTCGCGGCCTTCCCAATAGGGTTTGCGCAGTTCCCGGCGCAAGGTCTTGCCGGTCGCGTTGCGCGGGATCGCCGGTACGAAGTCGACCGAACTCGGCGCCTTGTAGCCGGCGATGCGCTCGCGCGTCCAGGCGACGATGCCGTCCGCATCCGGCTTGGCGCCGGGCTTGAGCACGACCACGGCCTTGACCGTTTCGCCCCACTTCGGGTCGGGCACGCCGATCACCGCGACGTCGGCGACGTCCGGATGGCCGAAGATCGCATTCTCGACCTCCGCCGGATAGACGTTCTCGCCGCCGGTGACGATCAGGTCCTTCACCCGGTCGTAGATGAAGACGAAACCGTCGGCGTCGCGATAGGCGGCGTCGCCCGTGTGCATCCAGCCGTCGCGAATGGAGGACGCCGTCTCTTTGGGCTTCATCCAGTAGCCCTTCATCACGATCGGCGCGCTGATCACGATTTCGCCGACCTCGCCGACGGCGACTTCGCGGCCCAAGGCGTCGACGATCTTGAGATCGACTCCCGGCCAGGCCTTGCCGCAGGAGCGAAGCTTGCCGAGTTCCGGCGCGTGCGCTTCGTCCGCGAGCAGCGTGCCGGCGCCCGTCGTCTCGGTCATGCCGTAGAACTGGACGAAGGCGCAGCGGAAGCGCGCCTTGGCCTTGACGAGCAGATCCTCGGCGATGGGCGAAGCGCCGTACGAGAGCGTTTTCATGCTGGTAAGGTCGGCGGTCGCCATTTCGGGGGCCAGCATCAGCATGAGGATCATCGCCGGTGCGAGAAAGGCGTGATTGACCTTCTCTCGCTCGATGAGCCCGAGCACGGGGCCGGGCGCGAAGTCCCGCACGATCGCGGTCGAGGCGCCGCTCGCCATGGCGATGAGCGCGATGTTCACCCCCGCCACGTGGAAGAAAGGCATGGCGCCGAGCACGATGTCGCCTTCGTCATAGTTGAGGCCCGGCGCGCCGGCGGCGAGGCGGAAGGCGGCGAGATAATTGCCATGCGTGAGCCGCACCCCCTTCGGCAACCCGGTCGTGCCCGAGGTGTAGAGCTGGATCACGTCGTCGTCGGGCGTGACCGGGAGCTCGGGGTCGCGCGCCTCGGCCCCTTCGAGCCAGACGTCATCGCGCACGAAGCCCGGCCTGTCGAAGCCGAGCGCGATCAGCTTGGGCTTGCGCTCGAGCGGCGCGACCGCCTTTTCCGCGGCCTCGGCGAAGTCCGGCCCGACGATCATCCAACGCGCGAGGCTGTCGGCGACGATCTGGCCGATCTCGGCGGGCGCGAGGCGAAAGTTGATGGGCGCGAGGGTGGCCGCGGCCTTGGCGGCGCCGAAGGCGAAGGTGAAGAAATCCGCCGAATTCTTCGCCAGATAGGCAACGCGCTCCTGTCGGGCGAGCCCCTCCGAGAGCAGGCGCCCGGCGATCCGCGAGGCCTTTGCGTCGATCTCGCCGAAGCTGATTCGCCGCCCCGCGTCGATGAGCGCCGTCTCGGCCCCGCGCTTCCTCGCCTGAGTTCGCGCGACGTCGGCGACGTTGCCGACCCCTTCGAGATCAATCATGGCTCCTCCCTCTCGCGTCTCGTGATGCGGTCACGAAGTCCACGGCAGACCACCACTTTAGACGGTCGCGCAACGGCGCCAAGGGCGGCGTCGCGCCGATGCGGCCGCGCAGATTTGGTGAGGCTGAAGCCGGTTGTTCCCGGCCGGCGCGCTGTTGACTTGGCCGCCGCGCACTGCCAAGAGAACGCGCCTGACGCGACGCCGGTCGGACGCTCCCAAAACAACACAGAAAACAACACTCGGTTCTCGATTGCCGGCCGCGGGCGTTCGGTCATGTCCACGAGAGAGTGGCGGGGGATAGAATGCCGAAGCGAGCCGAAGAAGTTGCGGAGTCCCCGGCGAATACGGGGGCGGCGGAGCAGCCGCGCGCCACAGTTCCGATCGATCTGGCCCTCCAGGGCGGGGGGTCGCATGGCGCCTTCACCTGGGGCGTGCTCGACCGCCTGCTCGAAGAGCCGTGGCTCAAGATCGAGGCGATCTCCGGCGCCTCGGCCGGCGCGATGAACGGCGCGGTGCTGGTCAGCGGCTACATGCAGGGCGGCGCCTGAGGGCGCCCGGGCGGCGCTCGACGCCTATTGGGACCGGGTCGCCGAGGCGGCGCGGTTCAGCCCGCTCCAGCGCTCGCCGCTCGACCGGCTGATGAACCGCTGGAGCCTCGACACCTCTCCCGCCTATCTCGCGATGGACCTGATGTCGCGGATGATCTCGCCCTACAGCCTCAATCCCGTTCGGCCGCAACCCGATCAGCGAGCATGCTCGAAAAGAGCGTCGATTTCGCCCATCTCGGCGAGGCCTCGATCAAGCTCTTCATCACCGCGACCAATGTCCACACCGGCCGTGGCCGCGTGTTCCGGAACCACGAGCTGACGCCCGACGTGCTGCTCGCCTCGGCCTGCCTGCCGACGATGTTCCAGGCGATCGAGATCGACGGCGAGCCCTATTGGGACGGCGGCTACGTCGGCAACCCGACGATCACGCCGCTGGTGCGCGAGAGCGACGCGCTCGACGTGATCCTGGTCCAGATCAATCCGACCGTGCGCGCCGAGACGCCGCGCACCGCGAGCCAGATCCTCAACCGGCTGAACGAGATCTCCTTCAACTCGCCGCTTGATGAAGGAATTGCGCATGATCGCGCTCCTCCGGCAGGCCGCCGACCCAGGCACCGGAGAGGGCGCGCGCTGGGCGCGCATGCTGATGCACAAGATCGCCACCGACACGCTCGCGGAATACGGCGCCTCGTCCAAGCTCAACGCGGAGGGCGAGTTTCTCGCGATGCTGAAGGAGGACGGGCGGGCCGCCGCCGACGCCTTCCTCGGCGCGCATGCCGACGACCTCGGCAAGCGCTCGACCGCCGACCTCGACGAGCTGCTCAAGGAGGTCTGAGGCGATGAGCAGTTCCGATCTCATTGGCCTTATCGGCATCCTCGTTGGCCTCGGCATTCTCATCTGGTTCGCCTTCAGGGGCTGGAGCGTGCTGCTGCTTGCGCCGATCGCGGCGGTCGTAGCGGCGCTGTTCGGCGGCGAGCCGGTTGCGCACTGGACCGAGATTCTCGCCCACTGGACGCAGACCTTCATGCGCAGCGGCGCGGGGTTCTTCGCCCAGTTCTTTCCGCTGTTTCTGCTCGGCGCGCTGTTCGGCAAGCTGATGGAGGATTCCGGCTCGGTCACGGCGATCGCCGACATCATGACGCAGAAGCTCGGCGCCGGCCGCGTGATCCTCGCGGTCGTGCTTGGCGGCGCGGTCGTCACCTATGGCGGCGTCAGCCTGTTCGTCGCCTTTTTCGTCATCGCGCCGATGGCGCAGAACCTGTTCCGCGGCGCGGGCATCCCGCGGCGACTGATGCCGGCGGCGATCATGCTGGGCACGGCGACCTTCACCATGTCGGCGATGCCCGGCACGCCCTCGATCCAGAACACCATTCCGATGCCCTTCTTCGGCACGACGCCGTTCGCCGCGCCGGGGCTCGGCATCCTCGCCTCGATCATCATGTTCGGCTTCGGCCTCTGGTGGCTGCAGCGCCAGGAGGCGGCGGCGAAGGCGAAAGGCGAGGGCTTCGGCGACGGCGAGCCGAAGTCGGCCGAGGCGCTGGCGGACGACGAAACCCTGCGCGAGCAGGCCTCGACCGCGCACGAGTTCGATCCGGCCGAGATCGCGCATGGCGAGATCGCGCGGGAAACGCCGCCGTTCTGGGTCGCGGCCGCGCCGATCGTGGTCGTCATCCTCGTCAATCTGGTCCTCTCCCTGATCGTGCTGCCGCGGGTCGACCTCAGCTTCCTCGCCAGGCCCGAATGGGGCGGGGTATCGCCGGCCGCGGTCACCGGCGTCTGGTCGGTCATCGTCGCGCTGACCTGCGCCATCCTCGCCGCGCTCGCGCTCAATGTCCGGCGCATCCCGAACCTGCGCGCCACCATGGACGCCGGCGTCAACGCCTCCGCGCTTCCCGTGCTCAACGTCGCGAGCCTGGTCGGTTTCGGCGCGGTCGTGGCGGCGCTGCCGGCCTTCGCGGTGGTGCGCGACGCGGTGCTCGGCATCGGCGGCGGCCCCGCGGTGTCGCTGGCGGTCGCGACCAACGTTCTCGCCGCGCTGACCGGCTCGGCCTCGGGCGGCCTGACGATCGCGCTCGACGCGCTCGGCGCGACGTTCCTCGAGCGCGCCGGGCAGATCGGCATGGACCCGGCGCTGCTCCATCGCGTGGCGGTGATCAGCTCGGGAACGCTCGACAGCCTGCCGCACAACGGCGCGGTGGTGACGCTGCTCGCGGTCTGCGGTTCGAACCACGGCGAGGCTTACAAGGACGTGTTCATCGTCGCGATCGGCGGCGCGCTGATCGCGCTCGCCGTGGTGCTCGTCCTCGGATCGCTCGTCGGAAGCTTTTGAGCGTGTAGCCGCGATCGCTGATCGCGGCTACAGCGCGTTACTGCACGAGCTTGGCGCGCAGGCGGGAGAACTCGTCGGCGCTGATCGAGCCTGACGCCTTGAGCGCGTCGAGCTTGGCGATCTCGTCCGCGACGCTGAATCCCACGGCCTGCCTGAGTTCGGCGCGCGCTTCCTTGGCCTGCTCGGCGTTGCGCTGGGCCATGCTTTTCCCCTGCGTGATCAGATAGATGAAGATCGCGAGATAGGAGAACAGGATCAGCGCGATCACCCACGCAGCCTTGCCCCAGCCGGAGATGTCGTGACGGCGGAAGAGGTCGTTGGTGACCGTGATCAGGAGCCAAAGCCAGACGACGAACAGGAAGATCGCCAGCGCGTCGGCCAGAAAATTCGAAAAGGTGAACCCGTCGGATACAGACAACATGGGAATTCTCCGTTTGAAATCGGGCGCCGAAGCGCGAGATTAGTGCGCCGCCGTTTTCGCCTTCAGGGCGACGCCCAAATCCTTCTCCTGCGGGGGCTCCCGCAGGCTGAACCAGGTGACGTAGAGCGTCGGCAGGAAGATCAACGTCAAAATGGTCGCCGACCAGCAGGCCGCCCATGATGGCGAAGGCCATCGGGCCCCAGAACACGGTCGGCGCGATCGGGATCAGGCCCAGCACCGTCGAGACGGCGGTCAGCATGATCGGCGTGAAGCGCGCGCTGCTGGCGTCGATCGCCGCCTGCCGCACGCCCTTGCCCGCGGCGCGCTCGGACTCGATCTGTCCGATCAGGATCACCGCGTTCTTGGTGATCATGCCGATCAACGCGAGCACGCCGAGAATGGCGACGAAGCCGAGCGGGCGGCCCGAAATCAGGAGCGCCGCGACGACGCCGATCAGCCCGAGCGGCGCGACGGTCAGCACCAGCGCCAGCCGCTGGAAGCTCCTGAGCTCGAACATCAGCACGGTCAGCATGATCAGCAGCATCAGCGGAACCATCGCCACGACCGACGCCTGCGACTTCGCGCTCTCCTCGACCGTTCCGCCGGTGTCGATCCGATACCCAGGCGGCAGCGCCTCGGACAGCGCCTTGACCGAGGGCGCGAGTCCGTCGACGACCGTGTCGGGCAGCACGCCGGCGAACGACGTCGGCCTGCACCGTGAGCGTCGGCGTGCGGTCGCGCCGCCACACGAGCGGATATTCCTGCCCGTACTCGAACGTCGCGAACTGGCTCAAGGGGACGGTCCGTCCGCCGGGGAGGGAAATCTGCAACGCGCGCAGGGAATCGAGCGAGGCGCGCTGCTCGTCGGTCGCCCGGACGACCACGTCGACGAGATAGATGTCGTCACGGACCTGGGTGATGGCCGAACCGGTCAGCACAGTGTTCAGCGCGCTCGCGATCGCCTGCGAACTCAGGCCCAGGAGCCGCGCCTCGTTCTGGTCGATTGCGATCCGGACCTGCCGGGTCGGCTCCATCCAGTCGAAATTGACGTTCTCGGCGTTCGGGTTCGCAGAGACGGCGGCGGCGAGCTTTCGAGGCGATCTCGCGCACTTGCGAGACTTCCGGGCCGCTCACCCGGTATTGGATCGGCCAGCCGACCGGCGGGCCGAGTTCGAGCGGATAGACCCGTGCGATCAGGGCTGGAAAGTCGTTCGCCAGCGCCTTTTCGAGCTTGGCTTTCAGCCGCTCGCGCGCCGGTACGTCCTTGGCGACGATCACCGCCTGCGAGAAGAAGGCGTTCGGGAGCTGGACGTTGAGCGGCAGGTAGAAGCGGATGGCGCCGCGGCCGATGTAGGTGCTCCAGCGCTCGACGTCCGGATCGCCCTTGAGCAGCGCGTCGAACCTGTCCGCCGATCGTCTCGCTCGCGTAGATCGAGGCGTTCTGCGGCAGCGACAGGTCGACCAGCAGTTCGGGCCGGTCGGAAGACGGGAAGAACTGGCGCGGGATCAGCGGCATCGCCAGGATGGAGGCGGCGAACAGCGCAAGCGACAGGCCGATTGTCAGCCAGCGCACGCGAATGGCGAGCGTCAGGAAGTTCCGGAACGTTCGGAAGACGAAGCCCGGCTCGGCGCTCTTGGCCGCCGCCGGCGGCTTCAGGATCGCCGCGGCGAGCAGGGGCGCAAACAGGACCGCGACGAACCACGACGCGATCAGCGCCATCGCGACGACCGCAAACAGCGAGAAGGTGTATTCGCCCGCCGAACTCGCCGCGAATCCGACCGGAATGAATCCGGCGATCGTGACCAGCGTGCCCGCCAGCATCGAGAAGGCGTAGGTGCGGAAGGCGAATGACGCCGCCTCGAGCTTGGTGTCGCCGGCGCGCAGCCGCGTCAGCGTGGCGTCGATCGTGGTCATCGCGTCGTCGACGAGGAGCGCCAGCGCAATGATCAGCGCGCCGAGCGAGATGCGCTGCATGTCGATGTGGGCGAGATCCATCAGCGAGAACACGATCGCCAGCGTCAGCGGGATCGCCAGCGCCACGACCAGACCGGGCCGCACGCCGAGCGCGATGAAGCTGACCACGAGAATGATCGCCACCGCCTGCCAGAGCGATTCCATGAACTCCGAGATCGCGGTCTTCACCGTGACCGCCTGATCCGAAACCAGCAGCGGATGGATGCCGACCGGCAGGTTGGCGGTCGCCGCAGCCATCGCCCTGTCGAGGTTCTTTCCAAGGGTCAGAATGTCGCCGCCGTCGCGCATGGCGATGGCGAGGCCGATCGCCGGCTCGCCGTTCACCCGGAACATCGGCTGGGGCGGATCGGCGAAGCCGCGCCGGACTGTCGCGATGTCGCCGAGGCGCACAAGCCTTCCGCCAACGTTGAAGTTGGTCGCGAGCAGGTCCTGCTCGGACTCGAACGAGCCGGAGACGCGCACCGACAGGGTCTCGTCGCCGGTCTGGATCGAGCCGGCCGGCTGCACCACGTTTTGCGCCTGGAGCGCGGCGATCACGGCGCTGCGGTCGATGCCGAGGGTGGCGAGCTCGTCGGCTCGAGAATTCGACGAAGATCCGTTCGTCCTGCGCGCCGAGGATCTCGATCTTGGAGACGTCGGGGACGCTGCAGCAGTTGCGAGCGCACGTCCTCGACGTAGTCGCGGAGTTCCCGGTGGGTAAAGCCGTCGGCGGTGAAGCCGTAGATGATGCCGAAGGTGTCGCCGAAATCGTCGTCGAATCCCGGGCCGATCACCCCCGCGGGCAGGGTCGAGCGGATGTCGCCGATGCTTTTGCGGACATGATACCAGATATCCGGCACTTCCTTCGCCGTCGCGCTGCCCTTGAGGTTGACGAAGATCGTTGTCAGTCCGGCGCGGGTGGAGCTGCGGATGTAGTCGAGCTGCGGCGTTTCCTGGAGCTTGCGCTCGAGCCGTTCGGTGACCTGCTTGCAGGGTGTCGTCGATCGTGGCGCCGGGCCACGCGGCCTGGACCACCATCGTCTTGATGACGAAGGTCGGGTCCTCGCTGCGGCCGAGATTGATAAAGGAGAGCACGCCCGCGGCGACCCCCACGATCATGAGATAGATCGCAATCGAGCGGTGCTTGAGCGCCCATTCCGAAAGGTTGAACCCGCCCATCTTACGAGCCCAAGCAGCCGGACCTTCTGGCCCGGATGAAGGGCCTGGACGCCCGCGGTCACCACGATCTCGCCGGTGTCGAGCCCGCTCGCGACCGAGACCGACGCCGGATCGAAGCGCAAGCACTTCGATGTTGCGCGCGGATACGGTCTGGCTTGCCGGGTCCACCACCCAGACCGCGGGCCGCTGGTTGATCCGGGTCAACGCGGAGGCCGGAATATCGACGATCGGGGTCGATGGCGTCTCGATGAACGCCGTTTACGGTCGCGCCCAGCAGCATGGTCGGGGGCGGATCGGTCAGGCCGACCCGGACCTCGAAGGTCCGCGTCACCGGATCGGCCTGCGGCGACACCTCGCGGACGCGGCCGTGCGCGACGACGCTCGGGTCGCCCCTCGAGCGTGACGAGGATCTCGGAATCGGCGGGGCGCGGCGCGAAGCATCTGGGCCGGGACGTCGAACACCGCGTCGCGTCCCTCCTTGCGCGCCAGCGTCGCGATCGTCTGTCCCGCCTGGACGACGGAGCCGGCGCGCGGCCCGACCGCTGTCACGACGCCGGGGGCGTCCGCCTCGAGCTGGGTGAAGCTGACGAGATCGCGTGCGGCTTCGAGCTGCGCCTGCGCCGAGTCGACCTGCGCTTGCGCCGTATCTCTCGCCTTCTGCGCCTGATCGTGGTTGGCGCGGGTCGTCCACCCTTGCCTCAAGAGCGTGTCCTGGCGGTCGAAATGGTTGCTCGCCTGGGTCAGGGCGGCCTGGGCCGCGGCGAGCGCGGCCTCTGCAGAGCGCAGCGCGTTCTGCTCGTTCTGCGGCTCGATGCGTGCGACCACCTGACCGGCCTCGACCCGGTCGCCCTGCCGAAGGTTGTTCTCGAGCAGGCGGCCGGAAATGCGGAAGGCGAGATTGACCTCGTCCTTGGCCTCTACGCGGCCGGTCAGCGTGATGGGCGTGCCCGACTCGCGCTTTTCGATGGTGACGGTGCGCACGGGCCGCGGCTGAACGACCGCCGCTTCCTCGTCTCGGCCACAGCCGCTCAGCGCAAACGCCGCCAAAAGAGCCGCCGCAGCGAACGCGGCGATGCCGCCGGTCCGACGACGCGAGCAATTCATCACCAGCAAACCCCTAGCCTGATCCGCGGCAGCTCATAACCGAAAGGACAAGCCCCGCCAACCCGGAAGGTCCCACGCTTTGCGCGATCCTTTCCGGCGCAACGGCTCTTCCAAGATCAATCCCGCTCGCGCTACAGTCGGTTCGGGTCGGGCGCTTCGGCAAAACCGGTATGCGAAGCGCGACGACGCTGCCGGGGATCGACAAGCGAATGAGAGAGCCGATGGCAACGATGGATGGACGCAAATTCGCCACCGCTCTGATCTGCGGCGCCGGAGCCGGGCTGACGGTCGCGCCGGTCACGGCCAATGCGCTGACGCTCGGGGCCGGGGAAACCGGAAAGCTCGCAAATGCCCTGACGGACGACGTGCAGCGCGCCCAGGTCATGGTCGTTCACGGCCGTCGCATCTGCGGATGGCGCTGATCTTGACGGCGCGAGGCGACCGTTCATGACCGCGACGCTCGGCCGCGGCTGCTCATTTTTTCTGTTGTGGCTTGCGGTCGCCGGCCTCAAGCCTTCCGACCTGCCCGTCGGCGTCGCGGTCGCCGCTGCCGCGACGTGGGCGAGCGTCGTCCTTGCGCCGCCGTCCGGCGGACGCCTGAACGTGTCGGCGGCGCTTTCCTATCTCGCGCGTTTCCTGCGCCTGTCGCTGGTGTCCGGTCTCGACGTCGCTCGGCGCGCGCTGAGCGCGACCCCCGATCTCCGCCCGGCGATGGTCCAGGCTCGTCTGCGTCAGCCGCCGGGCTTCGCCCGCAACGTCTTCTCCGTCATCGCGAGCCTCTTGCCCGGCTCGCTGCTCACCGGCTTCGATCCCGAAGACGAGCAGCGAGCTTATGTCCACGCGCTCGACGTCCGACAGCCGGTCGCAGCCGAACTCGCGGCCGAGGAGGCCTCGTTTCTGAGGACGCTCGGTCATGACTGACGCGCTCATCGTCGCCGCGGCGCTGATCCTTCTCACTGTCGCCGCGGGCCTCGCGCGGGTGCTGCGTGGCCCACGCGGCGTGGACCGGATGATGGCGGTGCAGCTTCTCGGAACGGGCGGCATCGCGGCGCTGCTGCTGGCGGCCTCGGCGACCGAGGTTGCGGGCGTCGAGAACGTGGCGCTCGGGCTCGCGCTGCTGTCGAGCTTCGCCTCCGTCGCCTTCGTCAGGCGCTTCGCCGGGTTCCGGCGACGGGCAAGGGCAAGGGCAGGGGACAGGCGAACGATGAGCCTCGCGCTCGATCTCTTCAGCGTGCTCGTGATCGGCGTCGGCGTGTTCTTCTTCTTCGCCGGGACGGTCGGGCTCCTGCGCTTTCCCGATTCGCTCTCCCGCCTGCACGCGCTGACCAAGGCCGACAACCTCGGCCTCGGCTTCGTGGTGCTGGGACTCCTCCGCGCGCACGGCGTCGCCGCTCGCCGCGCTCAAGCTCGTCGTCCTCTGGGCGATCGTGCAGCTTTCGAGCGCGACGGTCGGGCAGATGATCGGCGGCGCGCTGCGTCGGCGGGACGCGATCGAATGACGCTGTTCGAGGCGCTCGATCTCTGCCCTCGCCGTCATCGTGCTCGGCGTCGCCGCCTGGACGGTCGCCGCGCGCGAAATGTTCAGCGCGGTCGTCGGCTATGTCGCCTACGGGCTCCTGCTGGCGATCGTCTGGGTGCGCCTCTACGCGCCCGACGTCGCGCTGACCGAAGCGGCGATCGGCAGCGGCGTCACCGGCGTCCTGCTGGTCACGGCCGCTGCGCGGCTTGGCCGCCTGCCGACGCCGGAGCGGCCGCCCGGCGCCGGGCTGAAGATCGCCGCCGGCCTGCTCTCGATCGCTCGTCGCGGGCGCGCTCGCGGCGGCGGTGCTGGTACCTGCCCGACCCCGCGCCCTCGCTCGCCCCCGACGCGGACAGGGCCCTCGCCGCGACCGGTCTCGGCAACGCGGTGACCGCCGTGCTGATCGCCTATCGGTCGTTCGACACGATGCTGGAAAAGGTCGTGCTCGTGCTCGCGGTGGTCGGCGTGTGGTCGGTCGCGCCGGACCGGTTCTGGGGCGGCGCGCCGGCGCCGCTCGGTCGCGCGGCGCCCGACGCGGCGCTGGTCTTTCTCGCCCGCGTGCTCGCGCCGATCGGCCTCGTGATCGGCGTCCAGATGTTCTGGGTCGGCGCGGACGAGCCGGGCGGCGCCTTCCAGGGCGGCGCGATCCTCGCCGCGATGGGGATGCTGGTGATGATGGCGCGGCTGAAGGAGCCGCCGCGGATCGGCGCGCGCTGGCTGCGTCTCGCGCTGATCGCGGGCCCCGCGATCTTCCTGGTCGTCGGCCTCGCTCGGTCCGTTCATGGCCGGGAGCTTCTTCGCCTATCCGGCCGGCTTCGCCAAGCCGATCATCCTGTTCATCGAGGCCTTCATGGTTCTGTCGATCGCGGTCACGCTGCCGCTGCTGGTCGCGGGGCCGCCGAGCCGCGAGGCGGACCGATGAACGCCTCGACCATCGCCGGATTCGTCGGCGCGGGGCTGGTCGGGCTCGGACTCTACGCGCTCATCGTCAATCCGGAGCCCTTGAAGAAGCTGCTCGCCTTCAACCTGATCGGCAGCGGCGTCTTCCTGGTCTTCGGCATCGTCGCGCGGCGCGGCGCGGTCGGACCCTTTCCGTTCGATCCCGTGCCGCAGGCGATGGTGATCACCGGCATCGTGGTCGCGTTCGCCGCGAGCGCGCTCGCGGTCGCGCTGATGCTCCGTCTCGCCGAGGAGGCCGGCCGCGTCACGCTCGATCCGGACGCTGGACGGAGCCGGACGACGGAGCCGAGGATCGATGACCCCGGCCGAGGCGACGACGTCCGGCGGCGCGCTGCTCATGCTGGCGATCCTGCTGCCGGCGGCGGGAATTCTCGCCTCCTTCGCGCTCGGCGGCCGCTACGCCGAGCGGATCGCGCTCGGCTCCGCGCCGATTGCGCTCGCGATCGCGCTCGCCGTGCTCGCCGAGGTGGTCGGCGCCGGCCGCCGATCGTCTACGTGGTCGCGGGCGTTCGCGCCGCCGCTCGGCATCGCGCTGAGGGCCGACGGCCTCTCGGCGGTCATGCTGGTGACGAGCGCGCTGATCCTCCCTGCCGCGGGCCTGTTTGCGCGCGCCGGCTTCGCCACGCCGCCGGGCGCGCCGAGAGCGCGCAAGGCGCTCACCTTCTGGATCATGCTCCAGGCGATCTCGGCCGCGCTCGCGATCATCTTCGTCAGCGGCGACCTCTTCAACCTCTATGTCGCGCTCGAACTCCTCACCTTCGCCGCGGTGCCGCTCGCCTGCGTCGACGGCCGGGCCGAGACCTTCGCCGCGGCGCTGCGCTATCTGCTGTTCGCCCTGTTCGGCTCGATCTTCTACCTGCTCGGCGCGGCGCTCCTTTACGGGGCGTTCGGCACGCTCGACATCGCGCTTCTGGCCGAGCGCATGCGGCCGCTGCCGGCCGTCACGGCCGCGGCGGCGCTGATGACCGCGGGGCTCCTCGCCAAGACCGCGCTCTTCCCGCTGCATCTCTGGCTGCCGCCGGCGCACGCCAACGCGCCGGCGCCCGCGAGCGCGGTGCTCTCCGGCCTCGTCGTCAAGGGCTCGTTCTTCCTGGTCGTGCGGCTGTGGTTCTTCGTCCTGCCGGCGCTGCCCGCGATCGGCTTCGACGCGATCCTCGGCGCGCTCGGGTCCGCCGCGGTCGTGTTCGGCAGCGTGATGGCGCTGCGCCAGCCGCGGCTGAAGCTGCTCATCGCCTATTCGACCATCGCCCAGATCGGCTATCTCTTCCTGATCTTCCCGCTCGGCGCCGGGGCGCACGCCTGGACGACGGACGGGTGGAACGGCGGCCTGATGCAGGTCCTCGCCCACGCCTTCGCCAAGTCCGCGATGTTCCTCGCCGCGGGCCTCCTCTACGAGTCGCTCGGGCACGACAAGATCGCAAAATTCTCCGGCGCCGCGCGCGTCATGCCGATGACGTTCTTCGCCCTCGGCCTCGGCGGCCTGTCGCTGATGGGCCTGCCGCCGAGCGGCGGCTTCGCCGCGAAATGGCTCCTGATGCGCGCCTCCATCGCCTCCGGCCAATGGGTCTGGGCGCTCGTGCTGCTCGCAGGCGGCCTGCTCGCGGCGGGCTATGTCTACCGCATCCTCGCGCCGGCGTTCGCCGAGCGAGCCGGTCGAACTGAAAGCCCCGCCGCGGCGAGGCGGCGAGGCGATCGCGCTGACGCTGGCGCTGGTCGCGGTCGCGCTCGGCTTTGCGCCGGAATCGTTCTTTCAGCTTCTCGCCATCGGCCGGCCGGCGCTGGCGCTCGCAGGCGCGCCATGAGCGGCCTCGGGTCGTTCCTGCTTGCGGCGAGCCTCGCGGTCCCGGCGGCGCTGCTTGCGGCCTGCCTGTCGGCACGCCTGCGTCCCGCCGCGCTGGCGCTGCAAGGGTACGCAGCCGATCCCGGCGCTCTTCGCCGCGCTCGCAGCGCTGATCGGCGGCCCGTTCGATGTCGAGGCGCCGGCGCTGAAGCTGAGCCTGCGGCTGGATTTGCCGGCGGCCCTGCTGCTCGCCGTCTCGGCGATCCTGTGGATCGTCGTCGGTCGTCGGCGCCTTCGCCGAACCCGACGAGCGGCCCGAGCCGCGCGTGGGCGTCGCCTGGCTCCTCACCATGATCGGCAGCCTCGGCGTGTTCGTCGCCGACGACCTGCTGTCGTTCTATCTGTTCTACGCGCTGGTCAGCATCCCGGCCTATGGCGATGTTCGCGTTTGATCCGTCGCCGGAGACGCAGCGGGCAGGGCGCGTCTACATGGCCTTCGCCATCCTCGGCGAGGCGTTTCTCCTCCTTCGCCTTCGCCATGCTCGCCGCGGGCGAGCCGCACGGGAGCCTCAGGCTTCCCGACGTCGTCGCCGCGCTGCCGGGATCGCCCTGGCGCGACGCGGCGCTCGCGCTGCTGATCGCCGGATTCGGCGCCAAGATGGGCCTCGCGCCACTGAACGGCTGGATGCCGCTCGCCTACGCCGCGACGCCTATCCCCGCCGCCGCGGTGCTCAGCGGCGCCGGCGTCAAGGCCGGCGTGATCGGCCTGATCCGCTTCCTGCCGCTCGCGGTCCCGCTCGCCGGCTGGGGCGAGGCGCTCGCGGTTCTCGGCTTCGCTGACCGCCTTCTATGGCGTCGCTGGTCGGCGTCACGCAGGAGAACCCCAAGGCCGTGCTCGCCTATTCGAGCGTGAGCCAGATGGGCGTCATCGCCGCCGCGCTCGGCATGGGGCTCGCCGCGGGCGACGCCAACGCGTCGGCGCTGGTCGCCTTCACCGCGGCCAATCACGTGCTGGTGAAGGGCGCGCTGTTCCTGGCCGTCGGCGCTTTCGCCGCGCGGGGCGTTCGCCCAGGCAGTCTGGAGCCTGCTTGCGCTTGCGCTGGCGCTGAGCCTCGCGGGCCTGCCGCTCACTGGCGGCGCGCTCGCGAAGGCGGCGTCGAAGCCGCTGTTCGGCTACGGTGTCGCCGCGGGCCTCGCGGCGCTCTCGTCGGCGGGAAGCGCGCTGCTCATGCTGCATTTCGTCTCCCGCCTGCCGCTGTCGTGGCGATATGACGCGACGGCGAGCCCGGCCGCGATGGTCCGCTTCTGGCCGGCGGCCGCGCTCGGCGCGCTCGTCCTGCCCTATCTCATCTTCCCGTTCGTCGGTTCTTTTGGCGACGTCTTCGCGCTGTCGAAACTCTGGGACGGACTCTGGCCTATCCTGATCGGCGGCGCCCTCGCGCTCGGGCTGGCGCGCATCGCCGACCGCCTGCCGCGGATTCCGACCGGCGACGCCATCGTTCCCTTCGAAGCCGCGTTCGACCGATCGCTCGGCGCGGGCGCGCTGTTCGAACGGCTCGACGCCGCGTTCCGCCGCTGGCCGGCGGCGGGGCTGGCGTTGCTCGCGATCGTGCTTGCGCTCGTCTACGCAACGGCCGGCGCCGGCTGAGCCGCTGCCTCAGGCGCGATCTCGATGCGCTCCGGCAGATGAAGGCTGACTCGCCCGCCCGACGATACGGTCAGCGCATGCACGTAAAAATGCGTCGTTCGGCTCTCGGGGCCCATCACCGGCGACGGCGCGGAGACGACCTTGAGCGCGCCGCATGCGCCGGCCCAGTCGACGTGCCGATGGCCGTGCATCACGACGATCCGTTCGGCGAACGGTTTGAGCTGCCGCACGAACCAGCTGCTGTTGATCAGCGCCGTGCCGATCCGCTCGGAGAAGGCGGCGACCGGACGCGGATATTCGGTCACGTGATGATGGAGCGCGACGATCCACCCCGCGCGCGGGTGGGCTTCGATCGCCGCGGTCAGCCGGCGCGCCTGATCGGTCGAGATCAGGCCCAGCGCATTGGTGAACGAGAAATGCGTGTCCGCGTTCGAATCGAGCAACGCCACGCCGAGCCCGTCCTCGCCCTCGGGCGGCAGGATCAGCGGAAAGGTCTCGTTCCACAGCGCCTGCAAACGGAACGACAGGCGAAACCCGCTCCGGTCGGCGAAGGCCGCGATCTCTGGCCGCCGCGCCGCGAGCGCGTCGGCAAGCGACAGCGTTTTGCCGTCGCGCAACGTCTGAACGCGATCGCCCTGGACCGCATCGAGAGCGGAGAGCGCGCGCATCCGTCTCAACGCCTTCATCGGACTGAACGGCAGGTCGAGACGGGCGGGATTGGCGCGATCGACGATGTTGACGTCGTGGTTTCCCGGCAAGATCAGCGTACGCGCCGCGAGCGCCGGAAACCTCCCGAGGAGATCGAAGAACTCGGCCCACTCGGCGGAGGTTCCGGCGTCCGTCATGTCGCCGGTGACCAGCACGAGGTCGAGCGGCCGTTCGGCATGGATCCCGGCAAGACGCGTAAGCGCGCGCTCGAACTTCGTGTTGCTGCGCGCGCCCGCTCGTCCGCTCTCGATTCGCATGCCGTAGCGCTCGCCGACGACGTGGACGTCCGAGAGGTGCGCGACCCGAAAGACGCGGCTGCCCGGCGGCGGCGCGCCTGGCGGCGGAAGATCGAGCGGCTGGTCGGCGGTCGCGTCGGCGATCCCCCAGACGAGCGCCGCGACGGCGAGATAGGACGACATGACGACGATCGTATTGGCGATCGTCGGGACGATCAGCTGATGTGGCGCGAGGAGATCGGAGGCCGTCGCTATCCATTGCGTAAACGGCCAGGCGAGGGAGACGACCAGCGCTGCGACGACGAACAGCAGCACGCCCGCCGCCGCGCAGCTCGCCGCGCGCATCCACGCGAGCCCGGGCGCCGTTCGACCGCCGAGCGACCGCTCGACGAGATGCCGGAGCGCCTCGCGCCAGAACGCGTAGCCGGGCTGCACCGCGAGCGCGTTCAAGGACCAGAAGTTCGAACTCGGCGAGCCGGAACAGCGGGCGCCAGCCCAAAGCCGCGGCCGTCGCCGCGGCGATCACGACGATCACCGCGCCAATCTCGGACGCCTCGTAGAAACGGTTCGACGCCTCGCCGATCCACGCCGTCAGGATCAGCGGCGCGAGTCCGAGCAAAACGGCGGGCGCAAGAATCTGGAGCATCCAGGTGACGGCGAGTTTCGGCAGGCTGATCTCGCCGATGAGGCTGCCGGCGATCGCAAGCAGCGAGCGCTGTTTCGGCGCCGAATGGTCGCTCTCGAAATCGCCGAGCCTGGGATCGATCAGCGGCGCAGGATCGGGCGATGCCGGCGCTCGGGTCTTGGCGGTCACATTCATAACGGTCGGCGCTCGCTTTTGCGTCGCCCGGCATAGCAGGCGGGGCCGGGTCTCGATAGCGGCGTGGCGCGACCGGCGCGGTTCGCGCTATGGAGGCGGGCGCGATGGGCTGGAGGGGCGCTGATGTCGTCGGACTCGGTTTCCAAAGTCTCGCTCGCCATCGTCGCGGTGGCGGCCGTGGCGGCGAGCGCCTATTTCGCCGACACCGTGCTCGCGCCGCTAACGCTGGCGCTCTTCATCATCGCCCTCGTCTGGCCGCTGCAGCGGTGGCTTCAGCAGCGCCTGCCCGGGCTGCTTGCGCTCGCCCTCACCATGACGCTGACGATCCTGACAATGCTCGCGTTCGCTTCCCTCGTCGCCTGGGGCTTCGGCCGGGTCGGGCGTTCGCTGATCGCGGATTCCGCCCGCTATCAGGCGATCTTCGACGCAGCCGTCGCCTGGCTCGACAACCACGACGTTTCCGTGGCGGGACTGTGGGCCGAGCATTTCAACGTCGGCTGGATGCTGGGCTGGGTCCAGCAGATTACCGGCCGGGTGAACACGACCCTCAGCTTCTGGATCATCACGCTCGTCTACATGATCCTCGGGCTCATGGAGGTCGAGGACATGGAGCGGAAGCTTCGGGCCTTTCTCAGCCCGCCAGCGGCGCAGACATTCATCGCCGCCTCGGCCGACACGGCGCGAAAATTCCGCAAATACATGGAAGTGCGGACGCTGATGAGCGTCGCGACCGGGGCGCTGGTGTGGGCGTTCGCCGCCGCGACCGGGCTTCAATTCGCGGTCGAATGGGGCGTGATCGCCTTCGCGCTGAACTATATCCCCTTCATCGGCCCGTTCATCGCGACCGTTTTCCCGACTCTCCTGGCGATGGCGCAGTTCGCCACGTGGCAGGCGGCCCTCGGCGTGTTCGTCTGCCTCAACGTCATCCAGTTCGTCATCGGCAGCTATGTCGAGCCGCGGATGTCGGGCAACATCCTATCGATCTCGCCGTCCGTCGTTCTGTTCGCCGTGTTCTTCTGGACCTTTCTGTGGGGTCTCTACGGCGCGTTCATCGGCGTGCCGATCGCCATCGCCGCGCTGACTTTTTGCGAGCACGCGCCCTCCACCCGATGGATCGCCGACCTGCTCGGCGGCCCGCTCCCGGCTGCGGCGCCGAAGAGCGCGAGAGGAGGCGATTTGCGTTGAAAGCCGCGGCCCGAGTGGGGCGCTCATTTGGTCCGTTCGTCGGCCTTCGTCTGTTCCTCGGCGCCGTCCTGCCCCCAGCGCGTATGGAAAACGCCAGCCTTGTCGAGCCTGCGGTAGGTGTGCGCGCCGAAATAGTCGCGCAGGCCCTGCACCAGATTCGTCGGGCCGCGCGCGCGGCGAAGACCATCGTAGTAGGCGAGCGTGGACGAAAACGCGGGCGTGGGCACGCCGGCGGCGACCGCGAGCGAGACCGCCTTGCGCCACGCGCCTTCGGCCGAAGCGACCGCGTCACGAAAATGCTCGGCGAGCAGCAGGCTTTGCAGCTTGGGGTCGCGCTCGTAGGCGTCCATGATGCGGTCGAGCATCCGGGCGCGGATGATGCAGCCGGCGCGCCAGATCGCGGCGATCTCGCGAAGATCGAGGCGCCAGCCGTACTGCGCCCCGGCGACCGCCATCTGCTCGAAGCCCTGCTCGTAGGCGACGATCTTGGCGGCATAGAGCGCATCGCGAAGCGCCTCGATCTCGTCGGGCGCGGCCTTCCGCGGAGTCGCGTGCGGATGCGGGAAGAATTTCTCCACGGTCGCGCGCAGCTCGCGCCGGCTCGACAGCGCCCGGGCGTAGACCGCCTCGGTGATCGCGGTGATGGGGACGCCGAGTTCGAGCGCGGATTGGGCGGTCCAGCGCCCGGTCCCCTTCTGCTCGGCCTCGTCGACAATATTGTCGACCAGGGGCTTGCCGGTCGAGTCGGTCTTGCGCAGGACGTCGGTCGTGATGTCAATGAGGTAGGAGTCGAGCGGGCTCTCCTTCCAGCTCGCGAACACGTCGGCGATCACGCCCGCCGTCAGGCCGTAGACGGATTTCAGGATGTCGTAGGTCTCGGCGATGAGCTGCATGTCCGCGTATTCGATGCCGTTGTGCACCATCTTGACGTAGTGACCTGCGCCATCGGTCCCGATGTAGGCGCAGCACGGCCGCCCGTAGGCCTGAGCCGCCATCTTGTCGAGGAAGGGCGCGAGCCGGTCGTAGGCGGCGCGGTCGCCGCCCGGCATCATGCTGGGACCGTTCAGCGCCCCTTCCTCGCCGCCGGAAACGCCCATTCCGACGAAGCGTATGCTCTTCGCCTCGCAGGTCCTCACGCGTCGCTGGGTGTCGGTGAACAGCGAATTGCCGGCGTCGACCAGGATATCGCCGGACTCGAGGTGCGGCATGATCTCGTCGATCATCTCGTCGACCGGCTTTCCGGCCTTGACCATGATGATCGCGATGCGGGGGGCCTTCAGCGACGCGACGAAGTCTGGGAGGGTCTTAGTGGGGAAGAACCGCCCCTCGCGCCCATGCTCTCGCATCAGCGCGTCCGTACGCTCCGCGTGTCGGTTGAACAGTGCGACGCCGAAGCCCTTGTGCGCGGCGTTGCGCGCGAGGTTCGCGCCCATCACTGCGAGCCCGACCACGCCGAGATCAGCTTTCTCAGTTTCCGACATTGCGTTCCTCCGGTTACGAATCGATTATGGAAACGCGCCCTGCGCCAATCGGCGCCAGCGGGGAGCGCGCTTTAAGCGGCAGGACCGCCCGCTGGCATAGTCTTCAGGAAAGGCTATACCGTGGCGGCCGAGGGCGGCGACGTTGAAATGGCGCTCACCTTGCCTGGTGGCGCCCACGCCTCTTCATGCCTCGCGATGTCGCCGCGCTGATCGCCCGCGCGCCCTGGCGCAGCAGGATTTGCGGGACTAGTCCCACTTCCGGTGGGCCCACATCCATTGCTCCGGCGCTTCGCGAATGAAGGTTTCGAACTGGCGTTGCAACGCTTCGGTTGCGACGAGAGCGTCGGCGTCCCGGTCGCTCGTGTGCGGAACAAATATCGGCTCAATGCGAATGGTGAACCGCACGTTCGGACGGCGAAAGGCGACGCCGGCATAGAGCGGCACCCCGGTGGCCCGAGCGAGAAGGGCAGGAAAAACATTCGAACGCGCGGGTTGGCCGAAGAACAGCACCGGGGGCCCACGATCGTCACGAAGGTCAGCGAGGAACGAAGGACAGGCGCCGTTCTTGATCGCCCGCAGAAGCGCGCGGGCGGTTATCGCCGTCTTCGGCAAAAGGCCGCCCAGATAGAGCGGGGCGCGCATCCTGCGTATTTTCGCTTCTACAAGTGGGTTGGAGATACGTTGGTAGACTCCGGCGATCGGCAGACCCATGCGCTTGCCTCCATGCGCCAGGATCTCCCAATTGCCCATGTGAAGGCCGCAGACGATGAACGGCGCTCCGCGTGCGACGGCGTCGAACTGCTCGTCGGGCGAGAAGCCGATGCGACCGCTTTCGACCAGAGTCTTGAGGCGGAAGCTCTCGACAAAGGTGCGGCCGAGATTCTCCCACATGGCCGCCGCCACGTCCGTGCGCTCAGCAAGAGACATGTCCGGAAAAGCACGGGCCAGATTGGCCAGCGCGCGCTTCTGCCGGCGCAGAAGCGGGGCGATCAGGCGCCAGAGGTTTCCCGACACCCATGACGCGGCTTCCAGCGGCAGCGTACGCGCGGCCGCCTCCGCCAAGAGGAAGCCAGCGAATTCGAGGCGGAAGCGCAGATTTTGGGAGAGTTTCATTGAGTTTATCGCGATCGTGTCTGTGGAAGCGGCCTGATGATGGCCGCTCCTGCTGACACCATGCGTTGGTCGACTTGATTCTTGGGCTGGAGCCCAAGCTCTACGCCTTGTTGGCTTCGATAGCTATTGCTGTCCGATCCAAATCAAATGTCCAGCGACCGCTTCGCACTATTCGCCGCGCCCGGAAAACCCGGGCTTCGATCTGAGGGATCGGCAGCTTGCGCGTTGGCGCGTCGGAAGGAGACTTGGTGCCGGATGAGGGGATTGAACCCCCGACCTTCGGTTTACAAAACCGCTGCTCTACCGCTGAGCTAATCCGGCCCTTGCGGCCCTTGGCTACCAGCGGTCTTAAGCGTGCGCAAGGGCCGTTCAGACGCCGGCCGGGACGGTCGGCGTCCATGGGCCCTCGGCCGCGACAGCCTCGTCCATGCCGGGCCACGGCGGCATCGTGACGGCGACGAAGGCGAATGGCGCATCATCAGCGGCGCGGAACTGGAACGCGGTCCCGAGCGGGATGGTTACTGCGATCCCCGGGCTCAGGGCCTCAAAGCTTTCCAGGGCGCCGGCGCGTCGCCACAGGACGCCGCGACCGGCGACGACGTACCAGATTTCCTCGACCGTGCGGTGCGTCACGGCGTGCGAGACCGCGCCGGCGGGGAGTTCGAAATGTGCGAGGCTGCCGCCCTTGAGCGCCGGCAAGAGTCGCACCGCCGTTCCATCCGGAGCGGTCGCGTCCGGGACGGCGCCGAGGGCCTTGGTCGCGTAAGGCATCGAGGGCTCCCGGTCGGCATGGGGGGCGCTTGGCCTCGGCTTGGCGGGGCGCGCGCCGCCCTGCTAAGAGGGGCCATGAGTACGACCCTGACCAGCACGACCTTAACCGCCGATCAGGCGCTTGACGAGTTCCGCGCCGCGGGCGCGCTGCTCGAGGGCCATTTCATTCTGTCGTCCGGCCTGCATTCGCCGGTTTTCCTGCAAAAAATGTTCGTGTTCCAGGATCCTCGGCGCACCGAGCGGCTCTGCCGGGCGCTCGCAGAAAAGGCGCTGGAGGCGTTCGGGCCGATCGACGTCGTCGTTTCGCCCGCGGTCGGCGGCATCGTGCCGGGTTACGAGACCGCGCGCTGGCTCAGCGCCAAGGCGATCTTCGTCGAGCGCGAGAACGGCGTCTTCAGGCTCAGGCGCGGCTTCGAGATCGCCGCCGGCGAGCGGGTGCTGATGGTCGAGGACATCATCACCACGGGCCTCTCGTCGCGCGAATGCCTGGACGCGCTGCACGAGCACCCCGGCCACATCGTCGGGGCGGCCTGCCTGATCGACCGATCGGGCGGCAAGGCGGATATCGGCGTTCCGCGCGTGGCGCTCGCAACCCTCGACATTCCCGCCTATCCAGCCGACGCTCTGCCGCCCGAGCTCGCGGCGCTGCCGGCGGTCAAGCCGGGCAGCCGATCGCTCGCGGGCGCAGCCTGACGAAACAGTAGGGAGACATCCGATGACCGCGCTTCGTCTTGGCGTCAACATCGACCACGTCGCGACCCTCCGCAACGCCCGCGGCGGCGCCGTCGCCCGATCCGGTTCGCGCCGCCCTTCTCGCTATCGAGGCCGGCGCCGACGGGATCACCGCGCATCTGCGCGAGGATCGCCGACATATCCATGACGACGACATGAAGCGGCTCAAGGCCTCGATCAAAAAGCCGCTCAATTTCGAGATGGCGGCGACCGAGGCGATGCTCGACATCGCCCTGCGCATCCGTCCCCACGCCTGTTGCCTGGTGCCGGAAAAGCGCACCGAGCGCACGACCGAGGGCGGCCTCGACGTCATCGGCGGCTTCGGGTCGCTCAAGCCCTTCGTGGCCGAACTCGGCAAGGCGGGCATTCGCGTCTCGATGTTCATCGAGCCGTCGGGCGAGGCGTTGAAAGCGAGCGCTGATCTCGGCGCGCCGGTGGTCGAGCTGCACACCGGGGCCTGGTGCGACGCGCTCGCCCATCACGACAAGGCTCGCGCCGACTACGAATTCGGCCGCCTGCGCGTCGCCGCGGCGCAGACCGCCGGCCTCGGGCTCGAATGCCATGCGGGGCACGGGCTCGACTACGATTCCGCGCGGGTGATCTCCGGCCTGCCGCAGGTCGTCGAACTCAACATCGGCCACTTTCTGATCGGCGAAGCGATTTTCGTCGGCCTCGCCGAAACGGTGAAGCGCATGCGCGCGGCGATGGAGGAGGGCCGGGCGGCCGCCGGCGCGCTGCGGTGATCGTCGGGATCGGCAGCGACCTCTGCGACATTCGCCGCATCGAGACAGACGCTCGAGCGGCACGGGGAGCGGTTCGTCGAGCGCTGCTTCACCGAGATCGAGCGGCGGCGCTCCGACGGCCGGGCCGGACGCGCCGCCTCCTACGCGAAACGGTTCGCCGCCAAGGAGGCTTGCGCCAAGGCGCTCGGGACCGGGCTGAGGCGGGGCGTGTTCTGGCGCGACATGGGGGTCGTCAACCTGCCGTCGGGCCAGCCGACGATGCGGCTGACCGGCGGGGCGGCCGCGCGCCTGAAGGCGATCGTACCGGCTGGGACCGAAGCCTTCATCCACCTGACGATCACCGACGAGCCGCCGCTCGCCCAGGCCTTCGTGATCATCGAGGCCCGCCCGGCGCCGTGAAGGAAAGCCGGGCCGCCCGCGTTCTCGGGCGCGAATTCAATGTTTTCAGCGCTTTGCCGCGGATTTTCCGGGCGCTCCGCGCTCCCGCTTGAAGTTTTGCGATTCGGGCCGCGCGCCCTTGATGACTGATGAAACGCAGCCTGCGAGGGGGCTTCGGCGCGAAGCGGATCTGAGGGTCTCATTCCGATAAAGACAAATATAGAGCATTGTTTTTCTCCTGGCAAGAAAATGCTTGGGGGTTATGCCACGCCGAGGGGAGAGGCCGGCTTCGATCGCTGCGCCGCAATCTCAACGCCTTGCGGAAGACTGGTGTTTTGCCGAGCCGGAGGCGCCGACGCGCAAACGAAACCGCACTCCGAGGCGTCGCCAAGCTCTTGGAAGCCGGCTCTCCGAGACGAGTTCGCGTCGCGAGGCGGTCCAGGGAACCTGGACGCAGGACGCGCATTTCCGCTGTCGAATCAGTCGGCGCCGGAGGATTCGCCTTGGACGCAGGAGAGCGGACGCTGCTCGCCGGAGCGATTTGAAGTCCGCCGGCGCCAGGGGCGAGGCCGCTTCAATACCGGACTGGGCCGTTCAACCGATAATGGGGCGAGAGTGGGGCGGCATTGCGTGACAATTATGCAACGATGCCTCTCAAACTGTGTCGGAAACCCGGATTGCGCGGAGAACTTCATTGATCCTTGGCCGGGCGCGGGTATCTTCTCCGGAGTGAACGGGAGAGTCCCGGTCGCGGACGGGCCGTCAAGGTAAGCTTCTGTGAAGCGAAGCGGAGCGGTCCGACAAAATCGGGAAGAGGGGGCTTAACACGTTCGGTTTCGGGTTCGTGAAGCGGCCCGCCGGATCGAAAGTGTGAAGAACCAACGCCCAAGGGTATCAACTGGAGGTCACCAAATGTCGCTCATCAAGAGCATTCTGCTGGGTTCGGCGGCCGGCATCGTCGCCGTCGCCAGCGCACAGGCTGCCGATCTTCCCACGAAGAAGGCCGCTCCCGTCGCGCAATACGTCAAAATCTGCAACGTCGGCGGAATCACCGGCTGGACCCTGCCGGGCTCCGACACCTGCGTGAAGCTCTCGGGTTATATGACCGCTCAGTTCACCGGCGGCAATCTGAGCACCCAGTACAACTGGGCGTCGTTCAGTTCAGTCGCAAACGCCATCGCGGTCTCGAATCCGGCTCTTGCATCGACTCTCAACACCCTGGCCGCCGCGACCGGCAACCAGACGTTGGGTCAGCGCGTGCTGCTCGCCGCCAGCGACACGCAAGGCAACACGACCTTCTATCGTAACGCCACCGGTTGGTCGGCGCGCGCCTCGGTCGTGCTCGACGTCGCCTCCAACACCGCCTACGGCCCCCTGATCGCGCATATCGGCCTCCAGGACGACATCGGCAACGGCTTCGATCCGCTCCAGTCTGCGCCTACCGCCAACATCACGTATCTCGACCAGGGCTACGTCACCTGGGCGGGCATCACTGCCGGTAAAGCGGCGTCCTTCTACTCGTTCACCGGCGGTGGCGACAACTGGGCGAACTTCTTCTCGCCCGACCAGAAGGGCTTTAACGAGCCGATGCTGTTGGCCTACACCGCCTCGTTCGGCGGCGGATTCTCCGCCACCATCGCGGCGCAGAGCTCTGGCACGAACGGCGCGTCCGGCGGCGGGACGGACTTGGCTGGCCCCGACCTGACCTATGGCGGCTTGCGTTGGCCCGACATCGTCGGTCAGTTGCATGTCAAGCAGGGGTGGGGCGAGGCCCAGGTCTCCGGCGTGGTGCATGAAGTCAACGTCGCCAACACTCTCTACAATGGCGCGGCGGGCATCGGCGGTTGCGGCGTCCCAGGCGTTGTAGCTGTCGACTGCGACAACAAGGAGCAAAAGACGGGCTGGGGCGTCGACGCCGGCGTGTCGTTCAATATTCCGCAAATCGGCGCGGGCGACACCTTCCTGGTGACCGGCAGCTACACCCAGAGCGCCTTCTGGTACTCGGGTCTGCCGGATGGCATGTGGGGTGAGAACGGCCAGGTCAACGGCAACGGCCAGCCCTTCTATGCGGCCGACGCCTACTTCAACCCGCTCACCAACCAGTGGTCCGCGCCGACCGCGTGGTCGGTCAGCGCCCTGCTCGAGCATCACTTCACGCCGCAGTTCTATGTCGACCTGGAAGGGTCGGTCGGCGGCATCAAGTGGAGCAACCAGGGCGGCGGCTGCTACATCCTCGGCTTTGGCTGCGGCCTGGCTCAGGCCGTGAACGGCGCGCTCTCGCCGACCACGACCAGCTGGATCGTCGGCGCGGACCTCGGCTGGAACCCGGTCACCAACCTGAACTTCGACCTCGAACTGATGTATCAGGACACGAACCAGGCGAGACCCTCGGGCTTCCTCGGGACAGTGTACAATGTCGGCAACTACGGCGGGGCGGTCTTCGTGCCCGGCGCGTGGGAAGGCAACTCGAGCGGCTTCGCCGGTCGTTTCCGCATCACCCGTTACTTCTGATCGCAATCCGATCAGCTGAAACAAGCAGCCCCGGAGCGAAAGCTCCGGGGTTTTTTTCATGCCCGTAGTCGCGTTATTCCCGGCCCGCCATCCGTCTCCGGCCGATTTTGCGCTTGCGAACAGGCGACAGGCGGTTGATGATCGGCTTCGAACCCGCGCAAAAAGCGTGCGGCCAGTCGCGCCCAGCTTGGGCCTCGCCGTTCCGCGCTTCTGAAAATCCAGCCGAATCGTCCTGTTTGCTCCGCGCGGGCCGACGAACCGGGATTCGGCCGAGGAGACAGGTTGAGACGCTGCGGCGATGATGCGGCAATACGAACTGGTGGAACGGGTCCGCCGCTACAATCCCAAAGCCGACGAGGACCTGCTCAATCGCGCCTATGTGTTCGCGATGATGGCGCACGGGACGCAGAAGCGCGCCTCCGGCGACCCCTACTTCTCCCATCCGCTCGAAGTCGCGGCCATCCTCACCGAGTTCAAGCTCGACGACGCGACGATCGTGGCGGCGATGCTGCATGACACCATCGAGGACACCGAGACCTCCCGCGCCGATATCGACAAGGCGTTCGGCGAGGAGATCGGCGGCCTGGTCGACGGGCTCACCAAGCTCAGCAAGCTCGACTTCGTCACCAAGCATGCGCAACAGGCCGAGAATTTCCGCAAGCTCCTGCTCGCCATCGCCGACGATGCGCGGGTGCTGCTGGTCAAGCTCGCCGACCGGCTGCACAACATGCGCACCCTCCAGTACATGCCGGAGGCCAAGCGCGTCCGCATCGCGCAGGACACCCTGGACATCTATGCGCCGCTGGCCGGCCGCATGGGCATGCAGAGCATGCGCAACGAGCTCGAGGACCTGTCGTTCCGCTGCCTGATGCCGGACGCATACAAGCTGATCGTCAACCGCCTCGAGGCGCTGAAAACCAAGAACGGCGCGCTGATCGCCCGCATCGCCGCCGAGTTCAGCGACCAGTTCGTGCGCCGTGGCATCAAGGTCGAGGTCAAGGGCCGACAGAAGGCGCCCTATTCGATCTGGAAGAAGATGGAGCGCCGCTCGATCGCCTTCGAGCAATTGTCGGATATCTACGGGTTCCGGATTCTGGTCGACACCGTCGCCGACTGCTACGCCGCGGTCGGCGTCGCGCATACGACCTGGCCGGCGGTGCCGGGGCGGTTCAAGGACTACATCTCGACGCCCAAGCAGAACGATTACCGCTCGATCCACACGACCGTGATCGGCCCCGGCAGCCAGCGGGTCGAATTGCAGATCCGCACCCACGAGATGCACGAGGTCGCCGAATACGGCATCGCCGCGCACACGATCTACAAGGATGGTCGGCCTGACACGCCCGGCGTCGGCGAGAGCCGCGCCTACCGGGGCTTGCGGCAGACGATCGAAGCGCTGGCGAGCGACGATTCCGAGAAGTTTCTCGAGCACACCAAGCTCGAGCTGTTCCACGACCAGGTGTTCTGCTTCACTCCCAAGGGTCGGCTGATCGCCTTGCCGCGCGGCGCGACAGCGATCGATTTCGCCTACGCCGTCCACACCGACATCGGCAATTCCGCGGTCGGCTGCAAGATCAACGGCCGCATCGCGCCGCTGATCTCGGTGCTGCAGAACGGCGACGAGGTCCAGATCTCCCGATCGGACCGGAGCACGCCGCCCGCCGCCTGGGACAGCGTCGTGGTGACGGGACGGGCGCGGGCCGCCATCCGCCGCGCCACGCGCGAGGCGGCCAAGCAGCAGTTTGGCGGGCTCGGGCGGCAGATCGTCGAGCGCGCGTTCGAGCGCGCGGGCAAGAAGTTCTCCGAGTCGAAGCTTAAATCCGCGTTGCCGCGGCTGGCGCGGGCCTCGATCGACGACGTCATGGTCGGCGTCGGTCGTGGCGAGATCTATTCGAGCGACGTCGTGCGCGCCGTCCATCCGGACTTCAAGGAGGAACGCAAGGCCGGGCCGGCCGTTCCGCAGAACGAGGCCGGCTGGTTCGAGCTGCCGAAAGCGGCAAACCTCGTGTTCCGCGTTCCCGGGCCCGGCAAGCCCGCGCCCGGCGCTCGGCCCGCGCCGGTGCGCGGGCTCGATCCGGACACGACCGTCCGCTTCGCCCCCAAGGGCGGCGCGGTGCCGGGCGAGCGCATTGTCGGGATTCGCGGACCGGAGGGCATCACCATCTACCCGATCCATTCGCCGGCGCTGGCCGATTTCAACGACGAGCCGGAACGCTGGCTCGACGTGCGCTGGGACCTCGAGGCCGCCGACAAGGCGGTGTACTCGACCCAGATCGTCATCACCATGCTCAACGAGCCGGGGGCGCTGGGCGTGATCGCCACCATCATCGGCGAGTATGGCGCCAACATCGACGCCGTTTCCTCGGCGGCGAGCGGGGTGGATTTCCGCGACCTGCGCATCGACCTCCAGGTGCGCGACATCCAGCACCTCAACGCCATCCTCGGCGAGCTCAGGGGCAAGAGCATGGTTCACAAGGTGGAAAGGCTGAGCGGGTAGGACGATGCCGCTCTATTTCGCCTATGGCTCGAACATGGACGTCGCGGCGATGGGCCGCCGCTGCCCGCGCTCGAAGCCGGTCGGCCTCGCCCGGCTGGAACGCCACCGGCTCGCAATCATGCGCGAGGGGTGGCTGACCGCGGTGCGCGCGCCCCGCGCGGCGGTTCATGGGATTTTGTGGGACCTGGCGCTCGCCGATGTCCCGGCCCTCGACCGCTACGAGGGCGTCCCCAAGGGGCTTTACGCCAAGGTCGTCCAGCCGGTGGTCGCGGCCGGGGGCGCGAAACGGGCGCTCGTCTATTTCGGCGCCAATGCCGGCCCGGGCGTCGCGAAGGCAGATTACCTCGCCGGAGTGGTCGCGGCGGCCCGCGTCGCCGGCCTGCCGGCCGAGGCGGTCGCCGCGCTGGAGGCGCTGGGACTCCGGCGTCTGTAGCCGCGCTTGGCTCGAGCGCGGCGACGCGATCCGCGAGCGCGTCGCCAGAGGCGGCGCTCGAACTCGATTTCCGCGCCGTGCGACGACGGCCGCCGCCCGCAACCCTTGTTAAGCGATGCCGCCGCCATGCGATTCCTCGCCGCCTTCGATTTCGAGGCGCTGATCAACAGCGCGGTCTGCCTCGCCGCCGCTTTCGCGCTCGGTACGCTGATCGGCGCCGAGCGGCAGTACCGGCAACGATCGGCGGGGTTGCGCACCAACGCGCTGGTGGCGGTCGGCGCGGCGGCGTTCGTCGATTTTGGCATCCGGATCGGCGGACCGGCTTCGACCCAGGTGATGGCCTACGTGGTCTCGGGCATCGGCTTTCTCGGCGCGGGCGCGATCATGCGGGAGGGGCTCACCGTGCGCGGCCTCAACACCGCGGCGACGCTTTGGTGCTCGGCGGCGGTCGGCGCCGGCGCGGGCGCGGGCCTGGTGATCGAATCCGCCATGCTGACCGGGTTCGTGATCGCTGGCAACACGCTGCTCAGGCCGCTGGTCAACCGGATCAACCGCATCCCGATCGACGAAGAGGCGGGCGAGGCGACCTACGAGGTTCGCCTGTCGGTGACCGCGGCGGCCGCGGACCATGCGCGCGAAGCGCTGATCGAGGCGCTGGAGGCGGCCCATTATCCCGTCGCCGCCGTCGAGACGGTGGCGCGCGGCGACACCATGGACGTCGTCGCCACGCTGGTCGCGACCTCGATCGCGCCGGAAGAACTCGACGCGGTCGCGGCCCGGCTCGAGACCTTCCCGGGCGTCGTCCACGCGACCTGGGAGAGCGAGGTGCAGGCTTAAGCGGCCAAGCGGCGGCGTTTCCTCAGGGAGTCGCGATGACGAGGGCGGAGGTTCTTCAGCAAATGCGCGGCCGGCCGGCGTTCGATGCGCTTGTCATCGGCGGCGGGATTACCGGCGCGGGGATCGCGCTCGAATGCGCGCGCGCGGGCTTGAGGACCGCGCTGGTCGAGGCGCGCGACTACGCCAGCGGCACGTCGTCCCGGACCTCGCGGCTGGTGCACGGCGGTCTTCGCTATCTCGCGCAGGGCGACTTTCGCCTGACCCGGGAATCGGTGCGGGACCGGACCGAGCTTTTGCGCGCCGCTCCGGGGCTGGTGAAGCCGCTCGAATTCCTCCTGCCGGTCCGCTCGGGCGACAGGTTCGGGCGCTTCGCGCTGGGACTTGGGCTCGCGGCTTACGACCACTTCGCAAGCGCGCGCACAAGGATGTGGCGCGATGCGGCGTCGCTCCTGAGTTGCGCGCCGATCCTGTCACCGAAGGGGCTGAAGGGCGGCTGGTCGTACCTCGACGCCGAGACCGACGATGCGCGGCTGACGTTCCGCGTGCTCGCGGAAGCCCGCCGCAACGGGGCGATCGCCGGCAATCGCCTGGCGGTGAAATCCCTGACGCGCGGGCCGACCCGCGTCGACGGCGTCGTGATCCACGACGCGGTCGATGGCGAGACCTTCGAAGTGAAGGCGCGCGCGGTCTTCAACGCCACCGGCGCCTGGGGCGACCGCCTGCGCGGCGAGGTCGGGGGCAGGCCGAAGTTGCGCCCCTTGCGCGGCAGTCACCTCCTGTTCGACGCGTCGCGTCTGCCGCTTCAGCAGGCGATCACCTTCTTCCACCCGGAAGACCGGCGGGTGATGTTCGCGGTTCCGTGGGAGGGTTCGTCGCTGATCGGCACGACCGACGTCGACCATCGCGACGATCTCGATCGCGAGGCGGGGATCACGCGCGCCGAGTTCGACTACATCCTGCGGGCCGCGCATGCGGAGTTTCCCGGTCTGGGGCTTAGCGAGGAGGATGTCGTCTCGACCTGGTCGGGCGTGCGCCCGGTCATCGGGTCCGGCGCCAACGTCGATCCGTCGAAGGAGAAGCGCGACAGCCTGATCCTGAACGAGCAAGGCCTGATCACCGTCACCGGCGGCAAGCTCACGACCTTCCGGACCACCGCGATCGCGGCGCTTGTCGCGGCAGAAGCGAATTGGAGGGACGGAGTCTCGCCGTCCGGCGCGCGAGACGCGCGCCCTCCCGCCCTGTTCGCGCCCCCCGCTGCTTCGACCATTGACGCGCTCCGCGACCTGCCCGCCGACCTTCGCGAGCGGTGGCTCGCCCGCTATGGCGACGACGCGGCCGCCGTGAAGGCCTGCGCAGCGACCGACGAGGTCGGCCCGATCGGCCGGACGGGCGCCGCATGGACGGAATTGCGCTTTGCGTGCCGGTCGGAGGACGTCGTGCATCTCGACGATCTCCTGCTCCGGCGCACGCGGCTCGGGCTTCTCCTGCGCAACGGCGCCAAGGAGCTGCTGCCGAAAGTCGAGACGATCGCGCGCGAAGAACTCGGCTGGAGCGACGCGCGCTGGGGCGAGGAGGTCGCGGACTATCGGGAGCGGATCGCGCGCTTTTATGCGGTCCCGAGGACGGGGACATGAGCGAGCTTGTAGGCTGAAAAAAAGCGAGCCGGACGGTCCGGCTCGCGCTCTGTCTGTCTTGCGGAGGGGCCGGCGTCTCGCCGCCCCCATACCGATGTCGCGGGCTAGGGAGCGCGAGACGCGCTCCCTCCCGTCACTCGCGCGCGAGTTCCCAGCGGGCCGGGGAGCGCCACAGCCGCGAGCGCAGCATCTCGCGCTCGTAGATGAACTCCTTCGGAATGCGGTCGAAGAAGCGGTCGAACAGCTCTTCGTGCAGATGCGCCTCTTCCGCGCCCTCGGTCTTGGCGACCGCCATGAGGTCGTAGAAGGTCTCGCGATTGTAGTTGAGGCCGCGCCAGTCGAGGTCCTCGTAGCGGGGCATCCAGCCGATCGGGCTTTCGACCGCATAGCCGCGGCCGCGCACGCGGTCGACGACCCACTTGAGGACGCGCATGTTCTGACCGAAGCCCGGCCACAGGAACTTGCCGTCGTCGTCGCGGCGGAACCAGTTGACGCGGAAGATGCGCGGAGGGTTGGAGACCTGCCGCCCGACGTCCAGCCAGTGGTTGAAGTAGTCGGCCATGTTGTAGCCGCAGAACGGCAACATCGCCATCGGATCGCGCCGGGTCGCGGTCACGCCGATCGCCGCCGCCGTCGCCTCGGAGCCCATCGTGGCCGCGAGATAGACGCCGTGCGCCCAGTTGAACGCCTGGTAGACGAGCGGCATGTTCTTGCGCATGCGTCCGCCGAACAGGAACGCGCTGATCGGCACGCCGGCGGGGTTCTCCCACTCGGGGTCGATCGACGGGCATTGCCCGGCCGGCGCGGTGAAGCGGGAATTCGGATGCGCCGCAGGGCGTCCGCAGCCCGGTTCCCAGTCCTTGCCGGTCCAGTCGATCAGGTGCGCGGGCGGCTGCGGGGTCAATCCTTCCCACCAGATGTCGCCGTCGTCGGTGAGCGCTGTGTTGGTGAAGATCGTGTTCTTGGAGCAGCTCGCGATCGCGTTCGGGTTGGACTCGGCGTTGGTGCCCGGCGCCACGCCGAAGAAGCCGGCCTCGGGGTTGATCGCGCGCAACACCCCGTGCTCGTCCTTCTTGATCCAGGCGATGTCGTCGCCGACCGTCGTCACCTTCCAGCCTTCCAGCTCTTTTGGAGGCACCAGCATGGCGAGGTTTGTCTTGCCGCAGGCGCTCGGGAAGGCGGCGCCGAGATAGGTCCGCTCGCCGGTCGGCGAATGGATGCCCATAATCAGCATATGCTCGGCGAGCCAGCCTTCATCGCGCGCCATCACCGAGGCGATGCGGAGCGCGAGACACTTCTTGCCGAGCAACGCGTTGCCGCCGTAGCCGGACCCGTATGACCAGATCTCGTAGGTCTCGGGGAAATGGACGATGTACTTGCGGCTGATGTCGCCTTCGCAGGGCCAGGTCGAGTCCTTCTGTCCCGGCGAGAGCGGAGCGCCGATGGAATGCATGCAGGGGATGAACGGGCCGTCGCCGAGCACGCCGAGCACGGCGCTGCCCATGCGGGTCATGATCCGGGTGTTGACCACCACGTAGGGACTGTCCGTGATCTGCACGCCGATCTTGGCGATCGGCGAGCCGAGCGGGCCCATGCTGAACGGTATGACGTACATCGTGCGGCCGCGCATGCAGCCGTTGAACAGGCCCATCAGCGTGGTGCGCATTTCCGCGGGCGGCGCCCAGTTGTTGGTCGGCCCGGCGTCGACCTTGTTGGTCGAGCAGATGTAGGTGCGCTCCTCGACCCGTGCGACGTCGGACGGGTGGGAACGGGCAAGGAAGGAGTTCGGGCGCTTCTCGGGATTGAGGCGGATGAACGTGCCCGCCTCGACCATCTGTTCGCAGAGCGCGTCGTTCTCCTCGACCGTGCCATCGACCCAATGGACGTGCGAGGGCTTGCAGAGATGACGCATCTGGTTGACCCAGGCCAGCAGGCGTGCGTTGGCGACCCCCCCAGGGGCGTTCACGGCGGCTGCGTTCACAGCTGGTGCGTTGAGTTCATAGTCCACATCAATCTCCGCTCTTTAGGATCGCCGATCCTCCCTTGTGGCCCCGACGGAGCCCAAGCTGCATGGCGACCGATCAAACTCGTCGGCCCCGGCGCTTTTTTTTACCGACGCGAACACGCGCCAAAAAAGGCGCCGCGTCATTCCGAAGCCATTCGAAAAGGGCGGCCGGGACGAAGCGTCCCTAGTCGATGGTCCCTTTCCTTGCAATATTCGGTCACAAGCCGGCGACACGCAATGCGGCAGATTGCAGCGCCCGACGATCCGCCTCCCTGATCTCCGAACGGTCCGTGAGTTGCGGTGTGCGCGCCCGGCGTCGCGGCTTCGCGTTCGATCGGCGGCAAATGGCGGTCGGGCGCGGCCAAAACCACGCGACCTATCGTCGCGGCGCGGTTTCCCGATTTCCGGTCCTGTCGCAGCTCTCCGCACCGGGTCGGTGAAGCGTTCAGCGGTCGTTACCCCCGGTATTATGGGCCTCGCGGCGGCGATTGGACTTTTGGCGATTGCGAACGCCTCCGAGTGTTGAGACTTTCGTCTACGGTTTCGCCGGCGGCGATCGTGACATGAACATCTGTATCTTTTCCCGCCGAAGATATACTTCTATCGGAGGACGGACGGCGGAGGGTATGGACTGAGATGCGTGGCGGTCGTCGAACCGACGACCTCACGAACGGTACGGCGTGAGCGCCGAGCCGATTCTCCCCTTGGCCCTCTCGACACCCGGCGATCGAAGACCTTCAGGCGAACGGTGACGGAATGACGCAATTCGCAGACCTGCTCGAGGACATGAACCGGCGCCGGGAGGAGGTGCTGGAGGGAGGCGGCGCGGACAAGCTCACGCAGCGCCATGAGAAGGGCCTGATGACGGCGCGCGACCGGCTCGACGCGTTGTTTCAGGAAGACACCTTTCAGGAACAGGGCACCTACGTGCGCCACTCGGCGCGGTTCTTCGGCATGGAGACGAAGGTGCTGCCCGCCGACGGCGTCGTCGCCGGCACCGGCTATGTCGGCGGCCGCGTGGTCGCCGCTTTCAGCCAGGATTTCACGGTCGTGGGCGGCTCGCTCGGCAAGATGCACGCCAAGAAGATCGTCATGCTGATGCAGCAGGCCGCCAAGCTCGGCTGCCCTGTCGTCGCCTTCAAGGATTCCGCCGGCGCCCGCATCCAGGAGGGGGTCGATGCGCTCTCGGGCTACGGCGACGTCTTCTACATGAACGTACTCGTATCCGGCGTCGTGCCGCAGATCGCCGTGGTCTGCGGCCCCTGTGCGGGCGGCGCGGCCTACTCGCCGGCGCTGATGGACTTCGTCGTCATGACCCGGAAGAACGCCTACATGTTCATTACCGGGCCGGAAGTCATCAAGGCCGTGACCGGCAAGGCCGTCACGATGGACGACGTCGGCAGCGCCGACATGCACGCATCGGTCTCCGGCAACGTGCATTTCCTCGCCGAGGACGACGCCGAGGCGATCCGCATCGTCACCAAGCTTCTCAGCTATCTCCCTTCGAACAATTCGCAGGATCCGCCGCACCGGCCGAGCCCTGACATCGTGATCGCCGAAGACGTGGAATTGAACGCGCTCATCCCTGACGATCCGCAAACGCCGATGGACGTGCGCGGGGTCATCGAGCGCATCGTCGATCCGGGCGAGTTTCTTGAAGTGCATCGCTCGTTCGCCGAGAACCTGATCGTGGGCTTCGGTCGGATCGAAGGCATCGTGGTCGGCCTGATCGCCAACCAGCCCGCGGTCCGCGCGGGCGCGCTGGACATGGACGCGGCCGACAAGGGCGCGCGTTTCATTCGCTTCTGCAACTGCTTCAACATTCCGGTCGTCACGCTCGTCGACGTTCCCGGCTTCATGCCCGGCGTCGAACAGGAGCGCGGCGGCATCATCCGCCACGGCGCAAAACTCCTGTTCGCCTACGCGTCCTGCACGACGCCGAAGGTGACGGTGATCCTGCGCAAGGCCTACGGCGGCTCCTACCTCGCCATGTGCAGCCAGGAGATGGGGGCGGATTTCGTGTTCGCCTGGCCGACCGCTGAGATCGCGGTGATGGGCGCCGAGGGCGCCGTCCGGGTGCTTTACAACAAGGAGCTGAAGACCGCGGCGGACCCGAGGGCGAAAGCGGCCGAACTCGCTGCAGCCTATCGGGCCGAGTTCGCTTCGCCGTACATGGCGGCCGGCGCCGGATACATCACCGACGTCATCGATCCGGCGATCACGCGCTCGACCATCGCGCTTTCGCTGCGGAAGGCTTTGTCGAAACGCGAAGTGCGACCGCCGAAGAAGCACGGCAACATTCCCCTCTGACGTTTTAAGGAAGGCGGAGGAGAGTTCCCATGATCGACACCTTGAAATTTGTGATCGGCGCGATCGTCGTCGTCGCCGTCCTTTGGCTGGTCTTGACGCGGCTCGGCCGCTTTCTGAGCTGGGTCGAGCGTTCCGAGATCGCGCGTCAGAAGGCGGAGGCGGCGGAAGACGCCGGGCGCAAGCAGGCCGCCGCTGCGAAGGCCGTCGCCCTCGCCCCCGCGGCCTCGCGGGTGGACGCAGCGGGCGTGCCGGCCGACCACGTGGTCGCCATCGCGGCCGCGGTCGCCGCCTATGGCGTGCGGGTGGTGCATATCGAGGACGTCGCGACCGGGAACGCCTGGGCCGCGGAAGGCCGCTGGCTGCACCAGACGTCGCATAGCAGGAATTGACTTAAGGGGTCGGAGGGTAGGAGTTCGCCATGCAGCGGAAGTTCAGGATCAGCGTCGAGGGCCGGGCCTACGAGGTCGTCGTCGAGGAGATCGGCCACGACGGCTCGATCCTCGCGCAGGCGGGCCTCCATACGGCGGCCCCGGTGATCGCGGCCGCGGCCGTAGTCGCCGCGCCGGTAACCGCCCCCAGGCTGGTGACCGTCAGCGCCGGCGACGAGGTCGCGCCCTTGGCCGGCACGGTCCAGTCGGTCGACGTGACGGTCGGCCAGGCGGTCGGCGTCGGCGACAAGATCGTCACCATCGAGGCGATGAAGATGAAGACCGAAGTGTTCGCCAAGGGCGCCGGCAAGGTTGTGGCGATCGCGGTCAAGCCCGGCGATTCCGTCGATACCGGCGGCATCCTGCTCACCCTCGCCTGAGGAGTCTCGACTATGACGACGATGCCGGACTCGCTTTACGGAGCGTTCATGCTCAGCTTCATCGACTTCTTCATGTCGATGCTGATGATTACGGGGATCGGCGTCGTGCTCGCTCTTTTTCCGCTCCTCAACCGGCTCGGCAAGGTCGACGAGGCCGCAATCCGCAAGGGTCACCACTGACCCGTGCGGCCATCTAGGAGCTGGAGGAGCGTCCGTTGATTGATCAGGTGTTTTCGTTTCTCGGCGCGTTAGCGGACCAGACCGGCCTCGCCCATCTCTGGTGGGGCAACGTGGTCATGATCGCCATCGGCTGCGCCATGATCTATCTGGCGATCGTCAAGGGCTACGAGCCGCTGCTGCTGGTCGGCATCGGGTTTTCCTGCATCATCTCCAACGTGCCGGGGTCCGACCTCACCCAGCCGGGCGGACTATTCTTCTACGCCTATCAGGGCGTGCAGTTGCTGGTCGTGCCGCCGCTGATCTTCTTCGGCGTCGGGGCGATGACCGACTTCGCGCCGATGATCGCCAACCCGAAGCTCGTCATTCTCGGCGCGGCGGCGCATCTCGGCATCTTCGTCGCGCTGATCGGCGCCAAGCTCCTCGGCTTCACGCTCCACGAGGCGGGCGCGATCGGCATCATCGGCGGCGCCGACGGGCCGATGGCGATCTTCATGGCGGTCAAGCTTGCGCCGCATCTTCTGCCGCAGATATCAGTCGCGGCCTATTCCTACATGGCGCTGATGCCGCTGATCCAGCCGCCGGTGATGAAGCTCTTGACCACCCCCGAGGAGCGGGTGATCCGGATGAAGCAGTCGCGGCAGGTGACGAGGCTCGAGAAGATCGCCTTCCCGATCGTGATCGGCATCATCGTCAATCTGTTCTTCCCGCCGGTCGCGCCGCTGATCACCATGCTGATGCTCGGGAACCTGTTCCGCGAGTGCCTGGTCGTGAGCCGCCTTGCCAAAACCGCGGCCAACGATTTGATGAACGTGATCATCATCGTGCTGACCGTCGCGATCGGCTCGACCATGGCGGCCGACAAGTTTCTGACCAGCAGCACGATCGAGATCATCGCGCTCGGCCTCATCGCCTTCCTGTGCGGCACTGCCTCGGGCGTGATCGGCGCGAAGATCCTGAACCTGTTCTTGAAGGAAAAGATCAATCCGCTGCTCGGCTCCGCGGGCATCGCCTCGGTGCCGATCGCGGCCCGCGTCAGCCACAACGTGGCGCTCGAATACGACAAGGAGAACTACCTCATCTATCACGCGATGGGGCCCAATCTCGCCGGCGTATTCGGCACCGCGATCTCGGGCGGCATCATGCTCGCGCTGCTCGGGGTGCACTGAGGGATCCGACGGCGCGGCTTGGGGGAAGCCCGGCAATAGGCCGCGCGAATTCGCTAGGCGCTTGAGGGCGCCGGCGTTACGCTCCTGCAAATAGGACAGGGCGGAGCCATGACGACCTCCGAGGCGGGGCCAGGAACCTCGGGCGCAACCGAAGCCGACGACGATCCGATCGAAACGCGCGAGTGGCTGGATTCGATCGACGCGATCGTGCGCTATCGCGGTCCGGAACGCGCCCTGTTCCTGTTGCAGACGCTGGAGACGCAGCTGCGCGACCAGGGCGTCTCGGCGCTTCAGCCGCCTTATTCGGCCTATCGCAACACGATCCCGCTCGAAAAGCAGGGCCCCTATCCGGGCGATCTCGCGATCGAGGAGCGCCTCACCTCGATCATTCGCTGGAACGCGCTCGCCATGGTGGTGCGCGCCAACCGCGCCTCGGGCGAACTCGGCGGTCATATCGCGAGCTACGCCTCCGCGGCGGAAATCTTCGAGACCGGCTTCAACCATTTCTTCCGCGCCGCGGGCGAAGGCTTCGGCGGCGATCTCGTCTTTTTCCAGCCCCATTCCGCGCCCGGCGTCTATGCGCGCGCCTTCCTCGAAGGGCGCCTGAGCGAGGATGAACTCGCCCGCTATCGTCAGGAGGTCGGCGGCGGCGGGCTCTCGTCCTACCCGCACCCCTGGCTCATGCCGGACTTCTGGCAGTTTCCGACCGGATCGATGGGGCTCGGCGTCATCAATGCGATCTATCAGGCCCGCTTCATGCGGTATCTCGAGCATCGCGGCCTCATGGGCGCAAGCGATCGCCGGGTCTGGGGCGTGTACGGGGACGGCGAACTCGACGAGCCCGAGTCGACCGCGGCGCTGACGCTGGCGGCGCGTGAGAAACTCGACAACCTGACCTTCATCGTCAACTGCAACCTGCAGCGGCTTGACGGCCCGGTGCGCGGCAACGGGCAGATCATCCAGGAGCTGGAGTCGCTCTTCACCGGCGCCGGCTGGAACGTGATCAAGGTGCTGTGGGGCTCCGACTGGGACGCGCTGTTCGCCCGCGACAAGCGGCACGTGCTGCTGCGCCGGTTCGCCGAGACCGTCGACGGCGAGTACCAGAACCTCGGCGCGCACGACGGCGACTACAACCGGGCGAAGTTCTTCCAGAAGGATCCGGATTCGAGCGCGCTGGTCGAGACCATGACCGACGACGAGATCAACGCGCTGAAGCGCGGCGGCCACGACTTCCGCAAGCTCTACGCCGCTTTCTCGGCGGCGCGCGCGCACAAGGGACAGCCGACGGTGATCCTCGCCAAGACCAAGAAGGGCTTCGGCATGGGCGCGGCCGGCGAGTCGCGCATGACCGCGCATCAGTCCAAGAAGCTCGACATCGAGGCGCTGCTCGCGTTTCGCGATCGCTTCGGCCTGCCGCTCGAAGCGACGAGGACGTCGCCGCGCTCGCGTTCTATCGGCCGCCGCCGGACAGTCGCGAGATGCGCTACCTCCACGACGCGCCGGGCGGCGCTCGGCGGCTTTCTCCCGGCGCGGCGGCGCCGAGCGGCGGAGACGTTCGCCGTTCCGCCGCTCGCGACATACGCGGGCTTTGCGACCGCCGCGGGCGGAAAGGAGATGTCGACCACGATGGCGGTCGTGCGCATCCTCGGCGCCCTCCTGAAGGACCGGGAGCTCGGCCCGCGCATCGTTCCGATCGTCGCCGACGAGGCGCGCACCTTCGGCATGGCGAGCCTCTTCCGGCAGATCGGCATCTACGCGCCGCAGGGCCAGCTCTACGAGCCCGAGGACGCCGGCTCGCTGCTCTCCTACCGCGAGGCGAAGGACGGGCAGCTGCTCGAGGAGGGCATCACCGAGGCCGGCGCGCTCTCGTCCTGGACCGCGGCGGCGACCGCCTACAGCGTCCACGGCCTCGCGATGCTGCCGTTCTACATCTACTATTCGATGTTCGGATTTCAGCGGGTCGGCGACCTGATCTGGGCGGCGGCCGACCAGCGGGCGCGCGGCTTCCTGCTCGGCGCCACGGCGGGCCGCACCACGCTCGCCGGCGAGGGGCTGCAGCATCAGGACGGCGCCAGCCACGTGATGGCGGCGCTGACGCCGAACTGCCGCGCCTACGATCCGGCCTTCGCCTACGAACTGGCCGTCATCATCGACCATGGGCTGCGCCGCATGATCGAAGCCCAGGCCGACGAGTTCTATTACCTCACCGTCATGAACGAGAACTACGCGCAGCCGTCGATGCCCGCAAGGCGTCGAAGCCGGCATCGTGGCCGGCCTCTACCGCGTCGGGCGCGCCGGCGCGGACTGATCCGCAGGCGCGCGTCCGGCTGCTCGGTTCGGGAGCGATCCTGCGCGAGGCGATCGCGGCGGCGGACTTGCTGGCTGCGGACTGGAACGTCGCCAGCGACGTCTTCAGCGCGACGAGCTTCAGCGAACTCGCGCGCGAGGCGGCCGAGGTCGAGCGATGGAACCGGCTGCATCCCGGCGAGACGCCGCGCGCGAGCCATGTCGCGCGACTTCTCCCGGGCCAGCGCGCCGATCGTCGCGGCGAGCGACTATGTCCGCGCCTACCCGATGCTCATCGCGGCTTACGTCGAGGCGCGCTTCGTGGCGCTGGGAACCGACGGCTTCGGCCGCAGCGACACGCGCGCAAAGCTGCGCAGGTTCTTCGAGGTCGACCGGCGGAACATCGCGCTCGCGGCGCTTCAGGCGCTTGCCGAGGAGGGGACGCTTCCGCGCGCGACGCTGGCGGACGCGATCGAGCGCTACGGCGTCGACCCGGACGCGCCGCCGCCGTGGACATACTGAAAGTGGGACGGCGTCGGTTGGCCGAGCTGTCCCAATGGTCTCACTGGCTCGCCGCTTCCGCGGGCGCCGCGCCGGTCGCGCCGCCGAGGCTCAGCCAGACGTTCGGGTCGTCCTGCGCCTGGCGCTTGAAGAACGTGTAGCCGGTGGCGCTCCAGGGGCGGACGTCGTCGGAAAGGTTGTCGAGCACGAAGTCGCCGCGGTCGGTCTTGACGGTCAGCACCGCATGGCCCTCGCCGCTGAGGTCGCGCACGATCGTCATCAGCAGCGCCTGACGGGGGAAGCCGCGCTCGATCAGAAGCTTGCGCTTGAACAGCGCGTACACCTTACAGTCGCCCTTGCCGTCGACCGGATAGTCCCAGTGGTCGAGCAGGGTGCCCCAATGCTCGAGGTTGCTGATCGGCTCGACCATGCTGTTGGCCATGGCGTTGACGTCGGTGAGGGTCTTCCAGACCTGACGCGTCATGTGGATGTCCACGGGATTGAGCTTGCCGAGCGCGCATTCCTCGGGGTGCCGATTGCAGAAGTCGACCCAGCCGTAGGGGATGCTGGTTTCGCCGCCGACCGGCGTGTAGCTCGCCCTCGGCAGGCCTTCCGAGGCTTCGCCGAAGCCCGCCCAGGCGAGGCCGACGATGACCGCCGCAACGAGAAAGGTGAGAAGCCGGTTGACCATGATCGCGCGAAGCCCGTGGTTCGATGGCGCGAGCATTGCGGGGCGCCGCTTGGCGCGCGGCCAAAAAATTCGATCCAATTTTATCGATCGGGGCCGGCGTCGAGATCCGAAATTTCTTAATCTTGACAAGCCGTTTGCTTCATTATCCCTTTACCGTCTTCCGTTGCGGAACGTTTACCGACCCGGATCGCTTGAACCCTGCGGCCGTCAAGCGTTTGTTTTACGGAACGGCTACCGACTAGAAAGGACGGGCGACGGCGGCGGGAGAGCGGGATGGCGGACGACAGCGGCGGCGGTGACAAATCCTCGCTGGGGCGCACGGCGCTCGCCGGCGTCGCGGCGCTCGGCGTGGTGTTCGGCGACATCGGGACGAGCCCGCTCTACACCCTGAAGACCGTGCTCGATACGACCGGGCCGCATCCTGACGCGGTGGCGACGCTCGGGGCGCTGTCGCTGATCCTGTGGACGCTCTTCCTGATCACCACGATCAAGTACGTCAACTTCGCCATGCGCGTCGACAATGACGGGGAGGGCGGCATCATCGCCTTGATGACCCTGCTCGGCGTCAAGAAGCATCAGCGTCCGATCATCATCGCCGCCGGCCTGTTCGGCGCGGCGCTGATCTACGGCGACGGCGCGATCACGCCGGCGATCTCGGTGCTCTCCGCTCTCGAGGGCGTGGAGCAGATTGCCCCGGGTCTGACGACTTACGTGCTCCCGGCCGCGACGCTCGTACTCCTGGCCCTGTTCGCCATTCAGCCGTTCGGCACGGCGAAGATCGGGCGCGCGTTCGGGCCGGTCATGCTGGTCTGGTTCATCGTCATCGCCCTGCTCGGCGTTTACGGAATCCTGCAGCATCCGAGCGTGCTCGCCGCGATCAACCCGATCTACGGGATCGATTATCTCTTGCGGGACGGAGCGACCGGCTTTCTGGTGCTCGGGGGCGTGTTCCTTTGCGTGACCGGCGCCGAGGCGCTGTACGCCGACATGGGCCATTTCGGCGTCGGGCCGATCCGGCTTTCCTGGTACGCCGTGGTCTTTCCTGCGCTGATCCTCAACTACGCCGGCCAGGCCGCGATCGTGCTCAACGGCGCGCCGACCGAGGGCAACATCTTCTACCGGCTCTGCCCGGGGCCGCTGCTGACGCCGCTGATCCTGCTCGCCACCGTCGCGACCGTCATCGCGAGCCAGTCGATCATCACCGGCGCCTATTCGATGACCCGCCAAGCGATCCAGCTCGGTTGGCTGCCGCGCATGACCATTACCCAGACCTCGGAGGAGGGCTACGGGCAGATCTATGTCGGCGCGGTCAACTGGCTCCTGATGATCGTGACGCTGGCGCTGACGATCGGGTTCGGCAAGTCCGACAATCTCGCCGCCGCCTACGGCATCGCGGTCTCGGCGACCATGCTGATGACCAGCGTATTGCTGTTCATCGCCATGCGCGAAATCTGGAACTGGTCCGTTTGGGCCGCAGGCGCGATCGCCGCCTGTTTCGTGGTGATCGACGGCAGCTTCCTCGCCGCCAACCTGACGAAGGTGCTTCAGGGCGGCTGGGTGCCGCTGCTGCTCGCCTCGACCGTCTACTTCGTCATGTGGATCTGGCATCGCGGGGCGACGACGATGCTGGAACGGATCAACGCCGAAACCGCGCCGCTGTCGACGATCGACGATCTCCTGAAGGCCGGCAAGATCGTGCGCGTGCCAGGCTCGGCCGTGTTCCTGACCCGCGCCAAGGATCAGACCCCGCCGGTCATGGCCTGGCACATGAAGCAGAACCGCTCGCTGCACGAACACGTGCTGGCGCTCACCCTGACCACGCTGTCGGTCCCCTGGACCGAGCCCGCGGAACGGGTGACCGTCAAGCATGAGGCCGACCATTTCTGGCGCGCCGAGGTCAAGATCGGATTCATGGAGCGTCCCGACGTCCCCGAGTTTCTTTCCGAGTGCAAGCTGAAGGGGGTGGGCATCGACCTCGACGACGTGACCTATTACATCGGCGCCGAGACGATCGTGCCCGCGGAGGACGGCAAGGGTATGCCGCGCTGGCAGGAGGCGATCTTCGCCGCCATGAGCCGCAACGCCGCACGGCTCAGCGACTATCTCTCGCTGCCCCGCGACCAGGTCGTCGAGATCGGCCGCGAAGTCGAACTGTAAACGCGCGGCGACCGCCGCGCCGCGTCGCGTCGCTTGGCTGCGTATTCACGATCTCGGGCCGACGAAGCTCAAGAAAGTCGCCGAGCCGGTCTGCGCCTTTGCGATCGAAACGAGGAGGCCCGAACCGGCCGCAACGCTGCCGCCCACGCTGGCGCCGACCATCGTCGGCAGTCCGAAGCCGGGACGGAGCGTCTACCGCAAGGGTCTCGGCGTCGTCGCCCTCGCGGTTGCGGCCGTCGCGGTCCTCGCCGGCGCGGGATACGGGATCTTCGCGCCGCGCGCGCCGCCGCCCCGCGTCGACCAGGAGTTGCGGCTCGCCGACGCGTCCTTCGACCAATGGAACTACGCGGAGGCGCTGCAGCGCTACCGGAAGCTCGCCGAGGCCGGAAACGCGCCCGCCCAGACCCGGCTCGGGCAGATGTACCAGGGCGGGCTCGGCGTCTCGCGAGGCGGCCAACTGGTATCGCAAGGCCGCCGGCCAGGGCGACGCGAGCGCCGAAGCCGCGCTCGGCAGCTTCTACCGCGACGGCCGCGGCGTGACGCGCGATCCCTCCGAGGCCCTGCGCTGGTACAATATGGTGGCTGACGCCGGCTTCGTCCCCGCGCAGATGATGATTGCGCTGATGTACGCGCGTGGCGAAGGATTGCGAGAAGGCTCGGCGCTGGTTCGAGCGCGCGGGCGGCTCAGGGCGCCGACACCGCCCGGACATGGCTCGTCTCCAACAACAATGCCCAGCCGGCCGGTAACGGTTCCGTAGGAGACTCGTGTCAACTTTTGGCGAAGTCGCGTGAATTTTTGCGCGCAAGGCCGGGCGCGACGATGCAGGAAGCCCTGAAAACAAGCGCGGGAACCCCGCGCGGCTCCGAGCTTCTCGAGGAATTCCTCGATGTCGTGCCCGAACTCGCCAAGCTCAGCGACCGGGTGGAAGCGCAAGCCTGGGCGACCATCAGCCTGTTCGCCCAGTATTGGGAATGCCTGCTCGACCACATCGACGAGCACGACGACAAATTCCGTTTCGACGTCGTGCGGGGTTTGAGGAAGCTTTACAACATCCACTGCGAGACCAACGTTCCCGTCGCCTGCGGCTTGCTGATCGTGGCGCTGAACATCGAGGCCTCGTGCCTCTACGACGAGGACGCCAAGCTGGTGCGCTCGCTGACGGCGCTGCACCTGGCGAAGGCCAAGACCGCCTTCCTCACCCGGCCATAACCGGCGCCGGCAAGGCTTTGGTCATGTAGCGGGCGCTCGGGCCATAGGCGGCGAGGGCGGCCCCGAGGCGGACGTTGGCGGCGTCGCGGAACCCGGCGCGTATCCAGAACGGGCCCGCGTCGCGCACGGACACCAGCGCCAGCGCCGGTAGCCGCTCGCTCGCGGCGACTTCGGTCAGGCGCGCGATCGCCGCCGCCGCTGCGCCGATGCCGCGCGCTTTGCCGGATATGGCGATGTCGTGCAGGTAGAGGCAGTCCGGCGAAGAGGGCAGCGCGCCGAGAAAGACGTCGAGCGGCGGCGCGTCGCCGATCCTCCACGGATGGCTCAAGACATAGCCCGCCACCTGGTCACGGAAGGCCAGGGCAAGGCAGCCCGGCGGATAAAGGCGCTGCTTCTCGGCGAACACTTCCCGGCGCTCCCCGAGGCCGACATGGACCGTCTCGGCGATGCGGTGCGCGGCTTCGAGGTCCGCCTCGGTCAGCGGGCGCCAGGCGAAATCCATCAGGCGTGGTCTCTCGCGACAGGGTGTGGACGCCTCGCCGGGCAGACCGGCGCGGCGCTTTCCGCGCCGCTCCGTCGTCCCGCCTATTCCGCCGCTTCGCGCGATCGGCCGCGCCCCTTCGGCCTCGCCGCAGGCTCGTTCTCGCGGAGCGTATCGGCCACGGCCTCGGGCTCGAGCGGCGCGACGGCGTCGAGCGGGGCCGGTCCGCCGAACTCGTCGCGCACTGTCTGGCTCGCCGTCAGCGGATCCTGCCGGGGCGCCGGGAGGGCAAGGCCCTCGAGGCCGAGCGCCGAGTGGAAACGCTGAAGCAGCTGGATCGTGGAAGGCTCCATCTCCTCGATCGCGCCGGCGATGAATTCGACCACCTGGATCGCGCGCCAGCGCTCGCCCTGGTCGGACAACAGGTCGGGCAGGGTCGCGAGCGCGCGCTGGGGCTCGAACTCGACGATCAGCGACTGCTCGTGAATGATCGCCGCCCGCTTCTCCGATCCGAGCGAGGCGAACGGCTCGTCGTGGCCAAGCACTTTGGCCGAACGCTCGAGCCGGTCGCGCCGGACCGTCGCGCGGGACTCGGCCATCATGATCAGCATGCGGATGACCGCCTCTTCGAAGCCGCCGCGGTCGACGTTCAGCAGGACCGTCTGCACTTCCGGCAGGTAGCGCAGCTGCTTCGGGTCCTTCAGGGTGCGTTCGAAGGCGAACTTCTCGCCGAGGCGCAGCATGGTGGGCGAGCTGTAGATGCTGAGGAAGGTCAGCTCGTACATCGCGTCGCGGAAGTCGCGATAGGCGTCGAGCGAGTTCTCGATGCTGGCCGCCCACAGCTTCTCCGCGAACAGGAACGGATTGTTCGCGTCCGCCGCCTTGCGCTCGGCCGTCACCTTCCGAGCCTGCTCCGCGACCCCCTTCATCAGCGGGTTCGCCTCGCCGAACATGGTGCGCCCCATGCGGACGGGATTGGTCTTCTTGAGGGTCTCGGTCAGCTGCGGCGTGACCAGGGACTGCACGATCGGTCGGGCCCAGATGTCGTACAATTCCGTGCCGAGTTCCGAGAACCGCTCGACCGCGGCGAAGTCGCGCTCGTCCGAACGGTCGTTCTCGTCGATGGCGAGAATGTCGGTCAGCTTGCGTTCGTGGAAGCTGACGGTGAAGCGGGCGTCGACGCCTTCGCCGACCTGCTCGTCGATCGTCATCTCGTAGAGGCCCGGCGCCAGCGCTTCGATCGTCTTCATCACCGAGGTGACTTCGGCGTGCTCCTTCTTGGCGATCGAGGCGGAGACGAAGATGCCGAGATGGCCGACGTTGTCGTGCACCATGTAGATGATGCGCTGGCCGCGGATCTTGATCTCATGCTCGTCGGCATAGGTGTCGACGATCCAGTTCAGCGCCTGCTGGGGAGGCGTGATGTTGTCGCCCCAGGAGGCGAACACGATGATCGGGGTGCGGATTGCCTTGAGGTCGATCGGGCGGCCGGGCTCGAGGTTCGCTTCGTGGCGGGCGAGCTTGTTGCCGATGAACAGATTCTCGACGATCCAGTGGATCTCCTGCTCGTTCATGAAGTGGAACCCGCCCCACCACTTTTCGAACTCTAGGAAGCGCTCGCGCCCCTTTTCGGGGGCGGCGAACAGGTCGTAGTACTTGCCGAAGAAGTTGCGGCCGGGGTTGAGCTGCTCGAAATTGCTGACGAGATGGGCGCCGTCGAACTCGCCGCCGCCGAGGTCGGCCATAAGGAGCGCCGGAGTGGCGCCGCCGAGCAGGCCGCCGTTGTAGCGCATGGGGTTCTCGCCGAGGCGGCCGGACCAGTAGGCGACCGGCGCGCCGTTGACGACCAGCGGACCGCTGATGTCGGGGTTCATCGCGGCGAGGATCAGGCTCGCCCAGCCGCCCTGGCAGTTGCCGACGATGATGGGCTTCGGCGCGTCGGGGTGAAGCTCCCGGATCTTGGCGACGAAGGCGGCCTCGGAGCGCATGACGTCGGCCAGCGTCTGGCCCGGCTCCGGATGCGGGCGGAACACGACGAAATAGACCGGATGGCCGTCGCGCAGCGCGACGCCGACCTGGCTGTCCTGCTTGAAGCCGCCGATGCCCGCGCCGTGTCCGGCGCGCGGGTCGACGATCATGTAGGGGCGCTTCCAGTCCTTCACCTCCATCCCTTCGGGGGGCAGGATCTTCAGCAGCATCTTGTTGGTCGGACGCGGCAGGGTCTTGCCGTCCAGGACCACCTCGTAGTCGTAGATCAGGACCGGCGGCGTGCCGGCTTTCTCATGCGCGATGTCCTGCTCCGCGCGCTCGCGCAAGATGTCGAGCGTGAGCGTGGTGCGCTGCTGCGCGTCGATGGCGTAAGCCCTGGCGTCGTCGGCGAGCGAGCCGTCCTTCTGCGCGTCGGCGAAGCGGCGCTGGACGTCGGCGGCGTCGCTCCAGAACTTCTGGATCCGCTGGCCGTGGTCCTTCGACGCCCGCTCGATCCGGCGGCTGAGGGCGAACATGATCTGTTCGAATTGATGGCCGACGGTCTTGGCGTCTTGGGCGGCGCGTTCAGGGCCGGTTCCGGGGCTGTACGTGGAGGTCATGGGGAGGCTGCCTTGGTTACGTTCAGGCCGGCTTGTGGCCGGTAATCTCGAGGGTGTGTCTGGCGATCATCCGCTCTTCATCGGTCGGGATCACGAAGACCGCGGTCGGCGAGGCTTTCGCGCTGATGATCTGGGCGTTGGCGTTGTTGGCTTCGTCGTCGAGCTGGATGCCCATCCAGTCCATTCCGGTGAGCACGGCCTTGCGGATCCGCGCGGAGTGCTCGCCGATGCCGCCGGTGAACACGATGCCCTCGACGCCGTCGACGGTGGCGGCGAGGCCGGCGAGCTCGCGCCGGATGCGGGCGACGAAATAGGCGATCGCGTCGCGCGCCGCCGGGCTGTCGGAGGCCTCGAGCTCGCGCATGTCCTGCGAGATGCCCGACATGCCCTTGAGCCCCGATTCCTTGTAGAGGAGGTCGGTGATCTGATCGACCGTCATCTTCTTCTCGGCGATCAGATACAGGATCACGCCCGGATCGAGCTGGCCGCAGCGCGTGCCCATCGGCAGGCCGTCGAGCGCCGTGAAGCCCATGGTCGAGGAGATCGACTGGCCGTTCTTGATCGCGCACATCGAGGCGCCGTTGCCGAGGTGGGCGACGATCACGTCCTCGCGCGCGATCTGGGGCGCCATCTTCCGCAGCGTCCGCATGATGTATTCGTAGGACAGGCCGTGGAACCCGTAGCGCCGCACGCCCTCGTCGTAATAGGAGCGCGGCAGGGCGAACGTGTCGTCGACGAAGGGATGGGTGCGGTGGAACGCCGTGTCGAAGCACGCGACCTGCGGCGTTCCGGGAAAGGCCGCGATCGCCGCCTCGATGCCGGCGATGTTGTGGGGCTGGTGAAGCGGCGCGAGCGGGATGAGCTTGCGCAGCTTCGCGATCACGGCCTCGTCGATCAGCATCGGCGCGGAGAGATCGGGCCCGCCGTGAACGACGCGATGGCCGACCGCGACGATGCCCTTGGCGTAGCCGACCTCTTTCAGCCAGCCGAGAATGACGCCGGTCGCGGCCTGATGGTTGAACGTGTCGGTCTTCGTGTCGAAGGTGAACTCGGTCTTCTCGCCGGTCGCGCGCTTGACCGAACCCTTCGGGGTCGCGCCGATTCCCTCGATCTGGCCGGCGGCGAGGTGGTTCAACTGCCCGTTGTCGGCGCCGAAGGCTGCGAACTTCAGCGAGGACGAGCCGGCGTTGAAGGTGAGGACGATGTGGCTCAAGGTCGCTGGCTCCGTGCTGGGGTCATTCCGCGGCCTTGGCGACCGACGGCTCGCCCTCGAACGCCCGGCCTTCGCGGCGGTAATACTGGTAAAGCTGGGCCAGCGCGCAGGACGCGAGACGCGCGCGGTCGTTGTCGGCGCGGCTCGTCAGCATCACCGGAACCTTGGCCCCCAGCACCAGCCCCGCCGCTTCCGCCCGCGCGACGAAGGTGAGCTCCTTGGCGAGCATGTTGCCGGATTCGAGATTGGGAACGATCAGCACGTTGGCGCGTCCCGCGACCAGCGAGGTGATGCCCTTGGTGCGCGCCGCCTCGAGGTCGATGGCGTTGTCCATCGCCAGCGGCCCGTCGACGATCGCGCCGCGGATTTGGCCGCGCTCGGCCATCTTCGACAGAATCGCCGCATCGAGCGTCGAGGCGATCGCCGGGTTGATCGTCTCGACCGCCGACAGGATGCCGACGCGCGGCTGCTGGAGGCCGCAGGCGCGGGCGAGGTCGACGGCGTTCTGGACGATGTCGACCTTGGTCATGAGATCGGGCGCGATGTTGATCGCGGCGTCGGAGATGTAGAGGATCTCGTCGAGCGTCGGCACGTCGAGCGCGAACACGTGGCTGATGCGCCGGGAGGTGCGCAACCCGCCGTCCTTCTTCACCACTTCGCCGAGCAGGATGTCCGAATGCAGGTCGCCCTTCATCACCGCGGCGACTTTGCCTTCCAGCACCATCGCGACCGCGCGGGCGGCGGCCAGATGCGGGTCGGCGATCGACTCGATCGAGAAGCGCGAAAGGTCGGCGCCGAGCGCCTTGGCGGCGGCGTTGATGCGCTCGGGATCGCCGATCAGGATCGGCTCGATCAGGCCGCGCTCGGCCGACAGCAGCGCGCCGCCCAGCGAATTGTGGTCTTCGGGGCAGACGACTGCGGTCCTCAGCGGCGGCAACTTGGCGGCCTTCACCACAAGCGCGCCGAAGTGGTCGGCCGTGTCCACGATCAGCGTCGGCAGGTGGCGCGCCTCGATCACCTGGTGACGGTCGGGGCCTCGATTTCGGCCGTTCCCTGGCACACGACCTGCCCGACGGCGTTGACAATCCGGGTGTCGAACACGGCGACCGGCTCCTCGCGCTTCTCGCGACAGACGACCGTGACCGTGACTTTCTCGCCGACATGGACGCGCCCGAGGAAGTGCAGGTCCTGCGCGCGGTAAAGCGTGCCAGGGCCGGGAAGGATGTTGCCGAGGACGGCCGAGACGAGCGAGCCGACCCACATCGACGGCGCGACCGGCTCGGCCTTGATCTCCGCGGCTTCTTCGGAGGGCAGCATCAGCGGGTTCAGGTTGCCCGACGACATGGGCGAACAGGATCAGATCCTGCACCGAGCAGGTGCGGTCGATGCTGGCGGAGGCCCCGACCTTGAGCTCGGCCCAGGTGGTATTGCGGACGGTCGGTTCCGGGCAGGTATGGCGCTCATGTCGGCCTCTGCGAAAGCGGGGCTGCGACGTATACCACCGTTCCGCCGGGCTCGCGGAAGTGACGGCGATATGCACGTCGTACGCCCCAGCGTCGATTGTGCGTCGCACCATTTAGCGGGCGAGCGTGACGCTAAGGTGAATTTAGACGCGTGGGGGATCGTCCGCGAGGGGCTTCGCCGCGCGACACAATGGACGCATTCCGTGCAGGGAAATCTGCACGCGGCGCCGGCGCAAAACCGGCTGTCGGACAAACGTCTTGATTCTGTCACCGGCATCCTGTCTTAGCTGTGCCGGCTTCCGGGGCGCCCGCCGCGCCCCGGCCCGCCTCGGGGCCCAAAAAGAATGAACTTCTTCCAGCGATTTACCTTCCTTTTCTCCGCGCCGATGTTCGACGCCGACGATCTCGAGGGCCTCAGGGTCAACCAGATCATCGCCGCGATCGAGCGGATGGGGTTCCAGGTGATCAAGGCGCGCCGGGTCGAGGACGCGGAGATCGCCGTCCAGACCGACGCCGCGATCGGCCTCCTTGTGGTCGACTGGGGCAAGAAGGGCATCGAGGGCAAGGCCGCCTCGCTGATCAACGTGATGCGGCGGCGAGGGCTCGACATGCCGATCGTGATCCTCGTCCGGCGCAAGCGGTTCGAGGATATTCCGGTCGAGGTGCTGGACTATATCGATGGCTATGTGTTCCTTGCCGAGGAGACGCCGGAGTTCATCGCAAGGAACCTCGTGTCGCGTCTCAAGCAATACGCCGAGACGCTGAAGACGCCGTTCTTCGGCGCCCTGGTCGATTACGCCGAGGAGGGCAACCAGCTCTGGACCTGTCCCGGCCACAATGGCGGCATCTTCTACAGCCGCAGCCCGATCGGCCGCATCTTCATGGAGCATCTGGGCGAGGCGGTGTTCCGCGACGACCTCGACAACTCGATCCTCGAGCTCGGCGACCTCCTGACCCATGAAGGCCCGGCGCTTCAGGCGCAGAAGGAGGCCGCCGCCATCTTCGGGGCGGAGAAGACCTATTTCGTGCTGAACGGCACGTCGTCGTCCAACAAGATCGTGCTGACGAGCCTCGTCGCCGAGGGCGACCTCGTCCTGTTCGACCGCAACAACCACAAGGCCGCCCATCAGGGCGCGCTTCTGATGGCGGGCGGCATTCCGATCTATCTCTCGACCGACCGCAACGCCTACGGCCTGATCGGCCCGATCCGACCGGAGGAGCTGGACGAGACCGCGATCCGCGAGCGCATCCGCGCCAATCCGCTGGTCAAGGACCCGGACGCCTGGAAGCGCGAGCGGCCGTTCCGCGTCGCCGTGATCGAGCAATGCACCTATGACGGCACGATCTACGACGCCCAGCGCATCGCTCGAGCGCATCGGCCCTCTATGCGACTACATCATGTTCGACGAGGCCTGGGCGGGCTTCATGAAGTTCCATCCGATCTACGAGAGCCGCTTCGCCATGGGGCTCAAGGGGCTCGACGAGAGTTCGCCGGGCATCGTCGCGACCCAGTCGACCCACAAGCAGCTCGCGAGCTTCTCGCAGGCCTCGCAGATCCACCGGCGCGACAGCCACATCAAGGGCCAGCGCCGGCGCGTCGAGCACCGCCGCTTCAACGAAAGCTTCATGCAATACGCCTCGACCTCGCCGTTCTATCCGTTGTTCGCCTCGCTCGACGTCGGCGCGCAGATGATGAAGGGCCGGTCGGGCGAAGTGCTGTGGGACGACACCATCCGGCTCGGCATCGAGCTCAGGAAGAAGCTCCGCGCGGTCCGGCGCGAGTTCGAGGAGAAGGAGCGCGATCCGGCGCGGCGCTGGTTCTTCGACCCCTTCGTCCCCGACCGCGTGTCGATCCGCGACGCGGCCTATGACGGCGGCGCGCACGACGTGCCGTGGGAGAGCGTTTCGACCGACCTTCTCGCCCGCGACCCGCGCTACTGGGCGCTGGCGCCCGGGCAGGCCTGGCACGGCTTCCACGACCTCGAGGAAGGCTTCGCGATCACCGATCCGGCCAAGCTCACGCTGCTGACCCCGGGCTTCGACCGCAAGACCGGCGATTACGAGGCGCACGGGATTCCGGCGCCGGTGGTCGTCCAGTACCTGCGCGAGAACCGGGTGGTGGCCGAGAAGAACGACCTCAATTCGATGCTGTTCCTGCTGACGCCGGGCGTCGAGGCGAGCAAGGCCGGCACGCTGGTCTCGTCGCTGGTCGCCTTCAAGCGGCTGCATGACGACAACGCGCTGCTCGACGACGTGATGCCGGAGTTCGTCGCCAAGCGCCCGAAGCGCTATCGCGGAAAACGGCTGCGCGACCTCTGCGGCGGAGATGCACGCCTTCTATCGCGCCCACGACATCAGCCGGCTGCAGAAGGCGCAGTTCGCGGCCGAGCATATTCCCGACCCTGGCGATGACGCCGCGCGAGGCGCAACTCCATCTGACGCGCAACAACATCGACTACCTGCCGCTCGACGAACTCGAGGGCCGAGTCGCCACGACCCTGTTCGTCGTCTATCCGCCGGGCATCGCCACCGATCGTGCCGGGCGAGCGGCTCGACGCGCGCTCCCGCCGATGATCGACTACCTGAAGATGTTCGAGAAGGGGCTCGAACGTCTTTCCGGGCTTCGAGTCGGAAATTCAGGGCCTCTATCGCGAAACCGACGATTCCGGCGCCGTTCGCTTCTATACCTATGTCGTCAAGGAGTGATTCGGGACGACGATGGACGCCGCCAAACTGAATTCGGAAGCAGGGCGCGCAGCAGCCGCCGGAAGCGCCGCGGATCGTCGGCCCGCGACTCGCGCGACGCCGACGTGCCGGCGATGCTCGCGATCTACCTGCACCACATCCGTCGCGGAGTCGATCCCGGGCTCGACGTCGGCGAATTCGAGACCGCCGGACGCCGAGGACCTGAAGCGCCGGCGCAAGAACATGCAGAAGCGCAAGATGCCGCACATCGTCGCGGAGGAGAACGGCGTGGTGCTCGGCTACGCCTACGCCGTGCCGTTCCGCAAGCGCCCCGCCTACCGCTACGCCGATCAAGCACTCGATCTACGTCCACAACGACCATCTGCGCCGCGGCGTCGGCCAGCTCCTGATGGGCGCGCTGATCGACTCCTGCGCCGCGGCGGGATTCCGGCAGATGATCGGCTATATCGACGCCGCCAACCAGGCCTCGCTCGGCCTGCACGAGCGCTTCGGCTTCCGCCAGGTCGGCTATCTGCCCGCGATCGGCTATAAATTCGGCCACTGGACCGACACCGTTATGGTCCAGCGCTCGCTCGGCCCGGGAGGGACGGAGCCGCCGCAGGGGTGAGGGCAGGCAGCCGCACGTAACCGGAATTTTCAGTCTCCACTTGTTCTCCGGATTCGGCTATCCATAAATATGGGATTATGGCTGAATGGAGGGGGCGGACATGAAGACAACGATTGAAGTCCGGACGACCTCTATCGGCGCGTCAAATCCGAAGCCGCTCTGCGCCGGCCTGAAGGTCCGCGATCTGGTCGAGAAGGGGCCGCGACTGGCTCTCGATACGCCGGGCAGCGCGGATCGCCGGCCGAGCGTCGCCGACTTGGCGGGCACGCGCACGGCTTGATCGATTCCGGCGTCTCCGACGTCGCGTCAAACCCGAAACATATGACCGGCTTCGGCCGTGATGGATCGCGGCTTGCAGACAAGCCGCCCGCTTCGGTCAAACGAACAATCGATGTTCGGCAGCCGGGCCCGAGGCACTCATCGGAGTGACAGCGACGCCGACCTCGCCGTGATCCTCAAAGGCGAAGCGGATCGGCGCTACAGAGTCGCAGGCGACATGGCGGAGGTCGCATTCGACGCCATGCAGGAAACCGGCGTCCTCGTCGATCCGCTCCCCATTTGGGAAGACGAGTTGGTCCAGCCCCATTCGTTCGGCAACCCCGCCTTGATCGAGACGATCAAGCCTGAAGGGTTGCGCGTGTGACGGAGCCGACCTGATGGCTCCGGCGAGGCTCTCGCTATCGACGCCGCGTTAGAAACGATTGCGCTTGCGGAGGGGTTCCTTGCCGCCGTTCGCGCGCAGTTGAAGTCATGACTCGACGTGGGACTTGTGGAGGCGCTGCGTAACCAAGGCGCAATCACACCTTGCCCAGCGGCGACGTGAGGTGGAAGCCTATCCTGGCTTCCATGCCGCTCGGCTTGAAGTCGATCTCGAGGCTGCCCTGGAGATCGGCGACCAGATGGCGGATCAGGCGGGTGCCGAAGCCCTCCTTGACCGTCTTGGTTTCGAGGCCCGGCGTCGTCTCGCGCCAGAAAAGAACCGCGATATCGTCGGAAGCGGAGCAGTCGAGCGCCAGATAGCCGTCGGGCCGGGACAGGGCGCCGTACTTGGCGGCGTTGGTCAACAGCTCATGGATGAGCAGGCTCAGATTCGCCGCCGACCACGAGTCGATTTCGATGTAATCGCACAAAAGTTTGACCTGATCCAGATAAGGCGCAAGTTCGGCTTCGATCATTTCCCGGACGCTGATTGTCCCGGTGCTCGCCTGGATCGCGAAGCTTTGCGTTCGCTCCATCGCGACAATTCGGCCTGAAAAGATCGTTTTGTATTCCTCGATCGAAGTCGCGGCTTTGCCGCTCAGCATCGCGATCGACTGGACGATCGCCAGCGTGTTCTTGAGACGATGGTGCACTTCCTCGACCATCAGCTTCTGGCGCTGCTCGGCGATGACGCGCGCCGTCACGTCATGGCCTTCGACAAAGATGCCGCTTATCGCGCCCGCATCGTCGCGTATCGGCTGATACACGAAATCCAGGTAAACCTGCCGGGCGGGGGCGCTCGGCGTGCCCTCGAAATGCAGGGGCACGCTCGCGCCGACGTGGGCCTGGCCCGACCTGAAAACCTCATCCAGCAGCGCAATAAACCCCTGCGCCGTGACTTCGGGCAGGAGCTCGGCCACGCGCTTTCCCAACGCATCGCTGCGGCCGATCAGTCGATCGTACGACGCATTGGTGAACTCGAAAACGTGTTCCGGTCCCCTGAGAACCGCGATAAATCCGGGCGCCTGGCCAAAGAGACTGCGAAGCCGATCGACGTCGCCGAGCAACTGCTCGTTCGCCCGGGCGAGCGCCTCCCGCGCGACGTGCTGCCCCGTCACGTCCGTGCAGACGACGAGCACGCCGCCGACGCCGCCGTCCTCCGCGTCGATCGGGCTGTAACCGTATGTCCACCAGACCGGCTGCAACGCGCCGTGGCGGGTGACCGGCACGAGTTGATCCTCATGCCAGGTCGAACCCTCGCCGCGCATCACGAATTCGATCTGGGGACCGATGATCGGCCAGATTTCCGCCCAGCAATCGCGTCCGCATTGGCCCAACGCCGAAGGATGCCGTTCCGGCCCCAATGTCTCGCGATAAGCGTCGTTATAGAGTTGAATCAGTTCCGGCCCCCACCAGATGAACATCGGGTGGCGAGAGGTCAGCATCAGCCGGACGCTCGTCTTCAGGCTTTGCGGCCAGTGCTCGGGAGGTCCGACGGGCGTCCCGCTCCAATCGTACTCGCGAATCAAGCGGCCCATTTCTCCGCCGCGGTGGAGGAAGGCGAGGTTGCTCATCGGTGCGGCCGGTCGTTGCGGTTGGCCACGCCTTGAATTCACAAGTCCAGCCCCGGCGAAGCGGACAGTGGACATCGACCTGAACGCTGCGTCATTCGCTTGGGTCCGCCACACTTTTCGAGTTGGGGATTATCGCTTGGACTGCAAGCACAGCGCAAGAGCCGCCTGTTGAGGGTCAAAGCATGATTTTCCACTTTACATTGGATTGTTTAGCGCCTCTCAGGACGCCGCCTCGGCGAGCAACGCTCCCAGCTCCGCCGCCCGCTTCGCGGCGCGCACTCTCACCCTCCCGTCGCGACCGCGCGCATCGACCTCGTGGGCGGGCAGGGCGTCGGGATCGAGCCCGGCCCGGCGATAGACCTCCTCGGAGATCAGCACCTCGCAGTCGAGCGGTTCGCGTCAGGTCCTGAAGGCGCGAGGCGACGTTGACCGCGTCGCCGATCACGGTGAACTGGGCGTGGCGCTCGTAGCCGATCTCGCCCGCGATCACGATGCCGGCGTTGATCCCGACGCCGAAGCGGACCGGCTCGACCGGCCCCTGCGCCAGCGCGTGGTTGAGCTTCGTCGACATTGGCCGCGATCGACGCCGCAGGCGGCGACCGCGGCGCGGCAGGCCTCGGCCGGGTCCGACTTCAGGCCGAACACGGCGAGCAGCCCGTCGCCGAGCACCTGGTTCGGCTGGCCGCCGGCCTCGATCACCGCGCTGCTGACCGCGTTGAGGAACTGGTTGATCAGGAACACCGTGTCGTAGGGCAGCCGCCTCTCGGCGCGCCGGGTCGAACCGCGCATGTCCACGAACATCACCGCCGCATAGCGCTCCTCGCCGCTGCGGGCCGGTCCGCGCCGCACGTCGGCGAGCGTCGCATGCGGCGGCAGCAGCGGCAGCGAGGGCGATGTCGCGGGTCGGCCGCAGCTGGCAGGCGAGGCGCACCCCGTTCTCGGCGTGGATGCGGTCGAGCACCGCCTGCTCGTCCTCGCTCGGCGGCGGGCAGGTCGGCGAGGTCGCCGAGAACGCGGATGCGGCAGGTGGAGCAGCGGCCGCGTCCGCCGCAGACATGGGCGAGCGGGACGCCGTCGATGAGGCTGGCTTCGAGCACGCTCAGGCCGCGCTTCGCCCGGATCGTGCGGTCGGGAAAGGTCAGCCGGATCGAACCGATCCAGCGCTCCCGCCAGCGCGCGGACGCCGCGGACGAGGAGGACGCCGGCGAGCGTCCCGGCGAGGAAGATCAGCGTGTCCGAGCGGTCGGCGGCGAGCCGGACGTTGTCCGCCGCCGTTCCGACATGGCCGCCGAGAGGTTCTCGCGCCCGCCACGCCGGGTCGGCGGCTGACGCGCAAGGTCTCGCGCTCGCCCTGGGCGTAGCCGAGCAGCGCCAGCGTCGGCAGGAGCACCGCCGCCGAAAGCAGGAGGTTCTTCACCCTCGGATAGAACGGCTTCAGCGCCAGCCAGAAATGGACGCCGATGCAGCCGTGAATCCAGACGATCAGCAGCAGCGATCGCCTGGAGAACGCCGGCCACCGGGGAGGATCCGAATTTGTACAGCTCCTGGGCGTAGCCCTTGTCCGCGCCGAACAGGCTGAGCGCGACGCGCGTGCCGAACACGTGGTCGGCGAGCAGGAACGGGATCGTGAGGCCGAGGACGAGTTGGGTCGCCTCGAGCCGCGTCCAGCGGAACTGCCGCCGCTGGTAGAGCGCCCAGAAGCCGAGGCTCATGTGGGTCAGGAGCGCGGCGTAAAGCAGGAGCGCGCCCGGAACGGACTGCCAGATCAGCTTCTGGAGCTCGAGCCCCTCCTCCATCGCCGCGACCGAGATCATTGCCGAGCGCGTGGTTGAGGAAATGCAGGGTCACATAGGTGAAGAGGACGAGGCCGCAGGCGAGGCGGACCTCGCCGACGCTCGGGGCGCGGAAGCGCGAAGACGCCGGCTTTGTCGTTCGGTCGAGGGTCGGAGCGGTCATCTTTCGCCGAATCAGGGGGAACAGGACGCCGCCGAGACGAGCGCCCTGAATGAGCTTTCTCAAGGCCTCGGAGCGGCGATAGCACGAAACGGCGCCGCCGGCGCGTCCGTCGCGCAATCCGGCGCGGAGGACAGGCGCGCAGAATGCATCTGTTCTCTCAACGCGATAGCGAGACGACCGCCGGAAACGGGCGTGCTCTTCCCGCGCTCCATCCGGATGCGACGCGGGGTCGCGGTCCCGTTCAGCGAGCCGTTCAGCCGCCCAAGCGCAGATGCTCGCGCCAGTCGACGGTCAGACGCCGCCTCGCGCGTGCTCAAGGCCGCGGCGGATGAAGACCGGAAAGCGCGGAAGGCGCTCGAGCGAAAGGGCGCCGCCGCCAGAAGTGACATTGGGCGGGCGTTTTATCATGTTGAATCCTGAGTTTGGCGTTCGCGAGCTGGGCCTCGAGCCTGATCCGCTGGCCGATCTGCGCCGCTTGCAGGACGGCGCGTCCGACTTCGATCCTGAGCGACGCCTCGGCGTTGCGCTGGCGCTTCGGCGAGCGGCTCGACGACGTGCTCGAGGAGGCCTGCCGCCGATTCGCCGACCGGATCGCCGTCGCCGACGGATGGCGCGGAACTCAGCTTCCGCGAGCTCGACGCGCGCGCCAACCAGATGGCGCGATTCTTCCGCGCCCGCGGCGTCAAGCCGGGCGACCGGGTCGGCGTGCTGCTCGACCGCGGCCTCGACGCCTATGTCGACGCTGTTCGGCCTGCTGAAGGCGCGGCGCGGCCTATGTGCCGCTCGACGCCAACCATCCGGCCGATCGGCGTGCGCTACATCCTCGACGACGCCGGGGCGACGCTCGTCGGTCGCCCATCTGCGTCTCGCCGACCGCTTCGCCGGACCGGCGCGTCCGACGCTCGTCCTCGACGCGCGCGCGCGACGACATCGCCGGCTTCGACGACGCGCCGCTGTACCGAGGCCGAGCGGCCGGCGGCGCGGCGACGGGCTCTGCTACGTGCTCTACACCTCGGGCACGACCGGCAATCCCAAGGGCGTCGCGATCGCCCATCCGAGCATCTGCAATTTCGTCCGCGTCGCCGCCGAGACCTACGGCTTCGGCCCCGGCGACCGCGTCTATCAGGGCATGTCGATCGCCTTCGACTTCTCGATCGAGGAGTGTGGGTCCCGCTGGTCGCCGGCGCGACGCTGGTTCCCAACACCTCGGCGACCAGCCTGTTCGGCGAGGAGCTCGCCGATTTCCTCGAAGCCCGCGGCGGTCACCTGCTTCTGCCTGCGTGCCGACGCTGCTCGCCTCGATCGATCGCGACCTGCCGAAGCTGCGCGTGCTGCTGATCGGCGGCGAGGCCTGCCCGCCCGCGCTGGTCAAGCGCTGGAGCCGGCCGGGCCGCACCCTGCTCAACAGCTACGGCCCGACCGAGACGACCGTCACCGCGACGCTCGGCGTGCATGTCTCCCGACAAGCCGGTGACCATCGGCAGGCCGCTGCCGACCTATTCGATCGTCATCCTCGACCCCGAGCAGGACGCGGCGCTGTCGATGCGGCGAGCCGGGCGAGATCGGCATCGCCGGCGTCGGCGTCGCCGAGGGCTACCTCAACCGGCCCGAGCTGACGGAGGCGAAGTTCATCACGGACTTCCTCGCCCTGCCGAACAACCCGTCGGGCCGCATCTATCGCACCGGCGACCTCGGCCGCATCAACCGAGGACGGCGAGATCGAATATCTCGGCCGCATCGACACGCAGATCAAGCTGCGCGGCTACCGCATCGAGCTGACCGAGATCGAGTCGGTTCTGCTCGAGATCCCGGAGATCGCCCAGGCGGTCGCGGCGACCTTCGAGCCGGAGCCCGGCGCGCCGGAACTCGTCGCCTATTACGCGGTCAAGCACGGCGCGGCCGCGCCCGACCCGAGCGCGCATCGTCGCCCATATGCGCGCGCGCCTGCCCGCCTACATGACGCCGGCCTATCTCGAGCGCCTGCCGTTCATCCCGACGCTGGTCAGCAACAAGGCCGACCGCAAGCTGCTGCCGGCGCCGAAGTCGCCGCGCCTGCGGCTCACCGGCGCCGTCGTCCGGCCGGAGACCGCAGACCGAGGAGGCGCTTTGCGAGGCGCTTCAAGGCGTGCTCGGCCTCGAGGCGGTGTCGATCGACGCCGACATCTTCGACGAATACGGCGCGCACTCGCTGCTGATGGCGCGCTTCTGCGCCCGCGTCCGCGCAGATCGAGCCGCTCGCTGCAGGTCGCCATGCGCGACGTCTACGCCAACCCGACCGTCCGCCGGCTCGCCCGCGCGCTCGACGCCGAGAAGCCGGCCGAGACGGAGAGCCTCGAGGTCGGTCCCGCTCATCGGCCGTCGAACTTCGCCTATTACGTCTGCGGCGCGGCGCAGGCGGCGTTCTATGTCGGTCGCCGGCGCGCTCGCGGTCGCCGCCGGTCCAGGCCGCGTTCGACTGGGTCTATGAGGCCGTCGACGCGCCGGTCGCGCTCTACGGCCGCGCGCTCGCGGTCGCGGTCCTGTGGTTCTTCGGCCACAACGCGCTCGCGATCGCCGCCAAGTGGCTGCTCGTCGGCCGCGCGCGCGCCGGGTGCGATCCCGCTCTGGAGCGCGCGCTATTTCCGCTTCTGGGCGGCGAAGGCTCCTGGTGCGCTCCGCGCCCGCCGTCGCCTTCGCCGGCGACGCCGCTCTACAACCTCTATCTGCGCCTGCTCGGCGCGAAGATCGGCGCCAACGCGGTGATCGTCTCGCGCACTCGTGCCGACGGTCGACCGCGGACCTGTTCGAGGTCGGCGAGGACGCGCTCGTCACCGCGCAGCGCGCTCGCGCCGGGCTATACGGCTTACGGCAACCGCATCCACCTCGACGCGATCCGCATCGGCCGCAACGCCTATGTCGGCGAGCAGAGCCGTGCTCGAGATCGGCTCGGCGATCGGCGATTTCGGCCAGCTCGGCCATGCCTCGTCGCTGCAGCGCGGCCAGCGCGTGCCCGACGGCAAGCGCTACGCCGGCTCGCCGGCCGAGGAGACGACGACCAATTTCCGCCTCGCCGACGAGACGCCGGCGCGGCCGCTCCGGCGCGCGCTCTTCACCGCGTCGCGGCTCGCCTTCGTCCTCGCGGTCGCCGGCGCGCTCGCCGAAGCGGTCGTCCTCTACCTGATGGACGCGCTGACCGAAGGCGACGACGCTCTGGCGCTCAAGCCCTGGGACGCGACCTTCGCGCGTGCTGCCGCTGGCGGCGGCGACGGCGCTCGGCCGTCATGGCTCGGCGCGCTCGTCGTGGGGCTCCTCGTCATCTACGCCGTTCCGCGGCTCGCCAACCTGTTCCTCGAGCGAAGGCAAGGTCTATCCGCTCTACGGCTTCCACCACGGCATGCAGCGGATCGTCGAGATCGCCGGCAACTCGGCGTTCTTCAACCTGATGTTCGGCGACTGGGTCTTCATCGAGTCCTACCTGCGCTGGGTCGGCTGGACAGCTCGGCGTCGGCGTGGAGACGGGCTCGAACTTCGGCAGCGAGCAGGGCCAGGACAATCCGTTCCTCTGCTCGGTCGGCGCCAACACGGTCGCCTCCGACGGCCTGTCGGCTCGGCAACCTGACCATGTCGAGCCGCGCCTTCCGGCTCGAGCCAGTGCCGCATCGGCGAGAACAACTTCCTCGGCACCGATGATCTACGTGCCGCCCGGCGCGCGCACCGGCGACAACGTGCTGTTCGCCACCAAGGTGATGGCGCCGATCGACGGGCCGGTGCGCGAGAACGTCGGCCTGCTCGGCTCGCCCGCCTTCGAGATCCCGCGCGCCTCCGCGCGCGACCTCGAGATGCTCGGCCGCCATCGGACCGCAAGGAGCGCAAGCGCCGCCTCGTCGCGCAAGACCTGGTTCAACCTCGCCTCGATGGCCGGGCCTGATCGCCTCGCGCTGGCTGATCGTGTTCCTGGCCGTCTACGTGTTCGGCTGGACGGCGGCGGTCTATGGCGTCAACGACGTCGCCGGCGATGATCGTCGGCGGCGGCCGTCCTGGTCGTCGCTGTCGGTCGCGGCCTTCATCCTGATCGAGCGCGCCTCGCTCGGCTTCGGCCGGCTGAAGCCCGAGATCGCGACCGTCTACGATCCGGCGTTCTGGCGGGTCGAGCGGCACTGGAAGCTCTCCGACATCGCCGCTCTCGACCGCCTTCGCCGGCACGCCGATGCGCAACGCCGTCTCGCGCCTGCTCGGCGTCAAGGTCGGCAAGCGGGTGTTCGACGACGGCTGCAATCTGTCGGAGCGCACGCTGGTCGAGATCGGCGACGAGGCCAACCTCAACGAGGGCAGCACTGCTTCAGTCCCATTCGCTGGAGGAGGGCGTGTTCAAGTCGGACTTCGTCCGCATCGGCGCCGACGCGTCGGTCGGCGTCGGCTGCCTCGTCCATTACGGCGTGACGATGGGCGACAGGACCCATCTCGACGCCGACTCCTTCCTGATGAAGGGCGAGATCACGCCGGCCGGCTCGCGCTGGCGGGGCAACCCGGCTGAACTCGTACGCCTCGGAGAATGACCCGCGCGTTGGTATGATCTATTGTTTTAATAGGGTAATTGGGCCCTCATCCAGCCCGTCCCCAGCTTTGGGCGAGGCCGGACGCGAGCTCGGCCGTCTCCGGATGCGGCGCGTGCGACAGGAGAGGATCACGCCGGCTCTTCTCGCTGCCGCAAACTGGAAATACTTACCGAATCATTACGAGAAGTTTAGAATTCCCCTTGACAATGGATCGGGGTGGAAACAGTCTATCACATGTTGGGAGCGGCGGGGGCGCCGCATCGGACACAGGGGGAAGAGCTGTGAAGGCGGGGAATTGCCGGTATTTGAGCTGCCCGTCAGAGGGCGGCGAATGGGTGGTTGTGGACCGGACTCGCGATGCTGCGGCGGTCGCGAGCTGTCGCGACAAGGCCGGGGCCGCGCTGCTCGCGGCCCTGATGAACGGCGACCTCGGCGTATTGGCCGAGGCGACTCCGGAGACGCTGTCGCGTTGCCGCTCGGCGCTGCGCGGTTCGCGAAGCCACCTGAAGGCGTATGCCTGGCCGGCGATCGGAACCGGCGGGTTCCCTCAATTATAACCGGGAAACGAGCCGGTCTGACGCAAGGACCCGGATCCTCGGCGACGATTGCCCGCAACACGCTGACGCGTCCCGCCAAAGCGGCGTTCGGCTGGTAAGGTGCGGTTGAGCGGCGCAGTCTTCTTGGACTCTCCGCGGCCGCCCCGAAAAGCGTGGGCTCGGTTTGAGGGAGCGTCCCCGTGTGCATCGTCTGCAATCCGGAATTCGCCGACGCCTTTCGCGCGCTGAGCTTCAAGTCGCGCCGCCAGTTCCTGCGCGGAGCCACGGCCGCGGCGGGCGGCGCCTTTGTCGCCGAAGCGGTCGGGCCGGCGCACGCCGACGGCCCGCTCGACGACTTCGAGACGGCGCCGGTGACGATCTTCGTCGCCAAAAAGATCGTCACCATGGAGCGCGACAATCCGATTGCGACCGCGGTCGCGGTGGCAGGCGACAAGATCCTCGCCGCCGGTTCGCTCGATGAGGTGAAGGCCGCGCTCGGGTCGCGGCAAGCCCGCATCGACCGGACCTTCGCCGACAAGATCGTCGACGCCCGGCCTTATCGACCAGCACCTGCATCCGGTCCTGGGCGCGCTGACGCTCGCGGTCGAAGTGATCGCGCCCGAGGACTGGCCGCTGCCGGGCAGAACCTTCAAGGCGGCCTTGACGCCGGAAGCCTATCATTCGCGTCTTCAGGCCGCGGTCGCCGCCGACGCCGACGCCGAGGACTGGTTCTTCACTTGGGGCTATCATCCGCTCTGGCACGGGCCGCTTGCCCGCGCCGCCCTCAACGCGATCAGCAAGACCCGGCCGATCGGCGTCTGGCACCGATCGTGCCATGAGTTCTTTCTCAACGACGCCGCCATCGCAGCGCTCGGCGTCACCGACGAGGCGACCAGGGGCAAGGGCGAATGGAGCGATCAGGTCGACTTCGCGAACGGCCATTTCTGGGAGGGCGGCCTCAACTTCATCGTCGGGCCGATGTTCAAGGCGCTGGCCTCGCCCGAGCGCCTGAGCTTCGGCCTGAAGCAGATGGTCGCCTACCTCCACGCCAACGGCGTGACCGCCTACAACGAGCCGGGCGCGCTCTATACCCCGGACATGTGGACGCTCTACGAGGAGATTCTCGGCGCGCCGGGGACGCCGATGCTTGCGACGTTCCTTGCCGACGGGCGCGGCATTCTCGACCGGGTCGGGCTCGATAAGGGGCTTGAGGCGGTCGAGGAGCAGATTGCGGTCGCGCCGGCGGGGCCGGGCAAAAAGCTCATGTTCCTTCCGAAGCAGATCAAGTTCTTCGCCGACGGGGCGATCATCTCGCAGCTCATGCAGATGAAGGACGGATACCTCGACGGCCACAAGGGCGAGTGGATCATGCCGCCGGAGCAGCTCGAGGAGCGCGCGCGGCTGTTCTGGAACGCCGGCTACCAGATCCACATCCACGTCAACGGCGACCTCGGCCTCGAAGTCGTGCTCGACATCATCGAGAAGCTGATGGCGGAGAACCCGCGCGCCGACCATCGCACGGTGATCGTCCATTTCGCCAATTCGACCGAGGCGCAGGTCGATCGCATTGCCCGGCTCGGCGCGATTGTCAGCGCCAATCCCTATTATCCGGTCGGCTTCGCCGACAAGTACGGCGAATTCGGCCTCGGACCGGAGCGCGCCGACGCGATGGTGCGCGCGGCCTCCGTGCTCAAGCGCGAGATTCCGCTTTCCTATCACTCGGACCTGCCGATGGGTCCCTCGGCGCCGCTGGCGCTCGCCTCGTTCGGGGTCAACCGCGTCACGCCTTCGGGCCGTGTCGCGGGGCCCGAGCAGCGCATCAGCGTCGACGACGCGCTGCGCGCCGTCACCATCGAGGCCGCTTACTCCTGGCGGCAGGAGGACCGGATCGGCTCGATCGCGCCGGGCAAGATCGCCAACTTCACGGTGCTCGATCAAGACCCCTACGCGGTCGAGCCGACCCGGTTGAAGGATGTGCCGATCTGGGGCACGGTGTTCGAAGGCGCGCTTTATCCGGTGGCGAAGACTTGAGAGCGGATGCGAAACAGGGAACGCCCGACTTTCGCGAAGATCTCGCGGTACCAAAAAGTCTGAAGCGCCGCATCGCAGGAGACCTTCATGCAAATCGCATTTTTCGGCGCGGGCCTCATGGGCGCGGGCTTCATTCGCCGGGCTCTGGAGAACGGCCACGCGGTCGCCGTCTGGAACCGCGATCCGGCGAAGGCCAAGGCGCTCGAAGCGGACGGCGCCAAGGCCTTCGCCGACCCGGCCGAGGCGATCGCCGGGGCGACGCGCATTCATCTTTCGCTGTCGGACGACGCGGCGGTCGATTCCGTGCTGGAGCCGCTCTCCGCAGCGCTTCCGGCCTCGACCTGGATCATCGACCACACCACGACGGCGCCGACGCCGACGGTCGAGCGCATCGCGCGCTGGACCCAGCGCGGCCGGACCTTTCTGCACGCGCCGGTGTTCATGGCCCCGGCCAATTGCCGCGAGGGGACGGGCATGATGCTCGTGTCGGGCGACCCTGCCCAGATCGCGGCCGTCCTGCCCGAACTGGAAAAGATGACCGGCCGGGTCATAAACCTCGGGCCGAAGCCCGGAACCGCGGCCGCGTTCAAGCTGTTCGGAAACCTGACGCTGATCGGCATGATGGGCGTGATCGGCGACGTCGTGCGGTTGGCGCACGCGACCGGCGTGGCGCCGGCCGAAGCGGTCGCTTTGTTCAAGCAGTTCGACATCGGCCCGATGCTCGCAAGTCGCGCCGCGAAGGTCGCGTCCGGTCCCTTCGAGCCGCCGTCGTTCACCGTACCCATGGCGCGCAAGGACGTGCGCCTGATGATCGAGGAAGCCCGGCGCCACGACGTCGCGCTCGCGGTCATGCCGGGCGTCGCTGATCTCTACGACGCCGCGATCGCGCGGGGCGAGAGCGCCCTTGACCACACCGCCGCCTTCCGCTTCCCGGTTGACGGATAAGCTGGCTTGAGCGGGCCGATTAGCGTCCCCGCCCCCCTTGTGGGTCCCACGAGGGGGAGGAGCGCGCCCTTTCCGGGCTGGATAGGCCGGAGGACGCGTCAGATTATTCTTTGCGGCTGCGACGCCCGCTCCATGACCCCTGACGAGCGCGACGATCTCACGCTGGCGGTCTTCCTGGTCGCGCTGGCCGGGTTCGTCGATGCGGTCGGCTTTCTGACCTTAGGCGGCCTGTTCGTGTCGTTCACGAGCGGGAACTCGACCCAGTTCGCGATCCGCGCCGGCCAGACGGCCTGGGCCGGCGCGGCGTCCGCCGGCGGGATCGTCGGTCTGTTCGTGGTGGGCGTCGTCGCCGGCCGGTTGCTGGGGACCGGATCGGGCGAATGGCGCCGGCCCGCGATCCTGGCGCTGGAAGCGGTCCTGCTGGCTCTGGCGGCGGCGATCCCGCCGCCGGCGTTCGCCAAGGGCGCCCTGATGGCGGTCGCCATGGGCGCGCAGAACGCGCTTTTTCATGCGGTCGGGGAAACCAAGACGAGCCTGACCTTCGTGACCGGCGCGCTGGTCTATTTCGGCGAGGGGATCGCCGACGCGATGACGGGCGCCGGCTCGTCCTCGAAGGCGTGGCCCTATTTCGCGTTGTGGGTCGGGCTGGTCGCGGGAGGCGCGGCCGGCGCCGCCGCCTACGGGACGGTGGGCGTCCACGCCCTCGCGCTCCCGGCCGTCGCCACGGCGCTGCTGGCGGCGGCGTCGGTGGTGAAGGGGGCGCGCGGAGGAAATCGAGGACGCTGATGAAAATGCGCTGTAGCGGCGCCAGCGTCAGGAAGCGAACAGCCCCACATCGAGTCAACCTAAGGCGGTACGTATAATTTGATTGAAGCTCAGCAGGAATGAGTATTTAAGCAACGAGATTAACCGTGCCTTAATCGTGTTATGTTCGGGACAACATGGTGATCATTGAATCATAAGCGATAAGTTCCGTCGACACTACGCAGTTTACCTTGGAAACATTACGCAATGTCCACGATACCTTCATCTTGCTGTTTCCGTAAACTTGTCTCCCGGGCGGGTGATCGAGGCTGCGTGGCGGGGCCTCCGTCGAAGGGCCTTTTTGTCCCGGCGCTCTCGCCAAGCGCCTTGAAAAGATCGGGAGTGCGTTATGAGACGTATGGATGGTGCATACGGAAAGCCTTTCAGGTCGGTGAGCGGGGTCGGCGCACTGCTCGCGCTGGCTTTCGCCGCCACGCCGTCGTTGGCGGGGACGATCTATATCGGCACGTCGACCAACGGGGGAACGACCATCACGACGGAGGCGACCGGCTCTACGCCGGATGCGCTGCCGATCACCTGGAACGGGACTGTCGCAGGCCTCGGCGTGGGCGTGTCCGCCGCGGATGTCCAACCTTCAGATCCAAGGCTCGGTTCAACCGACCTCAGCGGCTCCACATCCACGAGTTCGAGCGGAACGATCTGGGTGTTCGTGTCGGAGACCGGCTTGACGTCGTCGTCGGCGATGAAAACTCTGACCAGCTACTTTTCGGACAACGTCATCCCGAGCGGGTGGAGCGTAACGGAAACCGCCTGGGAGGGAGGAAACAGCGCCTATTCGCTGGGGACAGAGCTCGCGACCGTCACCTTCGGTCCAGGCGGCCCCTACGCGCCCCCCGGCGTCGTCAGCACGCCGACCGTGAGTTCGCCCTATTCGGTGACCGAGGAGTACGAGGTCACGTGGAGCGGCGCAGGCAGCATCGAGTTGACCGAGAAAGTCATCGGCTCCCCGATTCCGGAGCCTTCGACCTGGGCGATGTTGCTGATCGGCGCCGCGGGGCTGGGCTTAGCGGCGCGCCGGAATGGACGAAAGCACCGGCTTGCGTCCGTATTTGAGTGACACCTGAACGAACCGGTCGCGCGAAGGCGCGATCGGTCCTAAAGGGGCGCGGCGTCCAGGGTTTCGCGACGCCGCGCTTCACCCCCAAGCCGCTTCAGCCACGCCTTCGCCTGCCGCCTCACGTTCGCCGGCGCCGTGCCGCCGTAGGACGTGCGGCTCTTGACCGAGCGCTCGACGCCGAGCACGGCAAAGGCGTCCTCGGTGATCCGCGGCTCGACGCCCTGGAGGTCGGCGAGCTTCAGCTTCTCGAGCGCGATCCCGCGCTCGGCGGCCAGCGCCACGATCCGGCCGGTGACGTGGTGCGCCTCGCGAAACGGCATTTTCAGCGCCTTGACCAGCCAGTCGGCGAGGTCGGTGGCGGTGGCGTAGCCGGCGCCCGCCGCGGCCTTCATCCGCCTGGCGTCGGGCGTCAGGTCCTCGACCATGCCGGTCATCGCGGCGAGGCAGAGCGACAGGGTCTGAAGGGCGTCGAACACCCCCTCCTTGTCCTCCTGCATGTCCTTGGAATAGGCGAGCGGCAGGCCCTTCATCACCGTGATGAGGCCGATGAGCGCGCCGACCACCCGGCCGGTCTTGCCGCGCACCAGTTCGGCCGCGTCGGGGTTGCGCTTCTGTGGCATGATCGAGGACCCCGTCGAGAAGGCGTCGCTCAGACGGACGAAGCCGAACTGCGGCGTCGTCCACAGCACGATCTCCTCGGCGAAGCGCGAGAGATGGGTCGCGGCGATCGCCGCGGCGCTCAGCGCCTCGAGCGCGAAGTCGCGGTCGGCGACCGAATCGAGCGAGTTGGCGGTCGGCCGGTCGAAGCCGAGCGCCTTGGCCGTCATCTCGCGGTCGATCGGAAACGAGGTGCCGGCGAGCGCAGCGGCGCCGAGCGGGCATTCGTTGAGGCGCTTCCGCGCATCCGCAAAACGCCCGGCGTCGCGGCCGAGCATCTCGACATAGGCCATCAGATGATGGCCGAAGGTGACCGGCTGGGCCGACTGCAGATGGGTGAAACCCGGCATCACCACGTCGGCGCATTCGAGCGCCCGCGTCGCCAGCGCCCGCTGCAGGCCGGCGATCTGGAGGATCAGCGCGTCGAGGGTGTCGCGCACCCAGAGGCGGAAGTCGACCGCGACCTGGTCGTTGCGCGAGCGCGCCGTGTGCAGGCGCCCGGCCGCGGGGCCGACGATCTCGGCCAGACGGCTCTCGACGTTCATATGGATGTCTTCGAGCGCGCGCGAGAAGGCGAAGGTCCCCGCCTCGATTTCGCCCTTGACTTGCGCAAGACCCTTGGCGATGGCCTCCGCGTCCGCCTTTTCGACCACGCCCTGGGCGGCGAGCATGGCGACATGGGCGAGGGAGCCGGCGATGTCCTGGGCGGCGAGCTTGCGGTCGAAGCCGATCGAGGCGTTGATCTCCTCCATGATTTCGGCCGGGCCGACGGCGAACCGGCCGCCCCACATCGCGTTGCTCATAGGAAAGATGCCCTGGATGGTTCGAGAATGACGATGCCCGGATTTCAGGCCGGCCGGTGGCGCCTTGTGGCGGCGATCGCCGCCCTTGCGGTCGTCGGTCGCGCTGGCGGTGCTATACGCGAGGCCGAAGCCGCCCGACAAGGCCGCCGGGACTTGCCCACCCGCCTCGCGCACGCTCGCCGCGGCGCTCGCGCCGTTCGCCCGCGGCGACGCTGCGGCGGTCAGGGTCGCCGCCGATCCGCGCCCGGCCATGACACTCGCCTTCGAGCGCGCCGACGGCTCGAAGACCGCTCTCGCCGATTTTCGCGGCCGCGCGGTGCTGCTCAACCTCTGGGCGACCTGGTGCGTGCCCTGCCGGGCGGAAATGCCGGCGCTCGACAAGCTCCAGGCGGAAAAGGGCGGCAAGGATTTCGAGGTCGTGGCGGTCAACGTCGACACCGCGCGACTCGAGCGGCGCGGCGCGTTTCTCGACGGAATCGGCGTCAAGGCGCTCGCCCGCTACGCCGACCCGAGCGGCGACGCCTTCGACACCCTGCGCCAGGACGGCGAGGCGCTCGGCCTGCCAGTGTCGCTGCTGATCGACCGGGACGGCTGCGAGGTCGCCGTCGTCTCCGGCCCGCTCCCATGGGACTCGGCGGACGCCAAGGCGTTAATCGGCGCGCTGAAGGGAAGTTAGCGCCTGAAGACGCGGTCGGTGACCACGGCGACAGCTTGACGCTTCAGCGCGTCACGCGGCCGCCCGGCCGGGATCGCGATCGAGCAGCGCCTCGACGTCCGACAGCGGGACCGGGGGGCTGAACAGGTAGCCCTGCGCCTCGGCGATCGTCCCGAGCTGTTCGATGATCATCATCTGGCGCTCGGTCTCGACGCCCTCGATCAGCACGGTCATGCCGAGCTTGCGGCTCATCGCCGCGACGCTCTCGACCAGGATCGAGGCGCGCTCCTGCATGCCGAGCCCCATGGTGAAGGAGCGGTCGATCTTGATGCGGTCGAGCGGGAAGCTCAGGAGGTAGCTGAGGCTCGAATAGCCGGTGCCGAAGTCGTCGAGCGAGATCCGGCAGCCGCGGGCGCGCAAGGCCGCCAACGCCGCCCGCGTGTCGCCGCGGTCGTCGAGCAGCGTCGATTCGGTGATCTCGAGGTCGAGGCGGTCCGGCGGGAGACTCGGCGAAGTTCAGCGCCTCGGCGACGACCGCCTCGATCTTTCCGCTGCGGAATTGCGACGGGGACAGATTGACCGACACCGAGATAGACTCGGGCCAGGCGGCGCAGGCCGCGCAGGCGCGGCGGAGGACCGCAGCCCCGAAGTCGTCCATCAGGCCGATCTCTTCGACGATCGGGATGAACTCGGCGGGCGAAACGTTTCCGCGGGACGGATGGCGCCAGCGCGCCAGCGCCTCGAACGAGACGATCCGTCGGGTCGCGACATCGAGGATCGGCTGGAAATAGACATGGATGGCGTCGGTCGCGACGGCGGCGCGCAACTCGAGCTCGATCAGACGCCGGACCTGGATGCGCGTGTCCATCGCCGGCTCGAACGCGCGCCAGCCGCGGCGGCCGTCGGCTTTCGCCGCATAGAGCGCGATGTCGGCGTTGGAGAGCAACGCGTCGGCGGTCAGGCCGTCGTCGGGAGCCGACGCGGTCCCGATGCTTGCCCCCACCACGACTTCGCTGCCGTCGATCACCACCGGTTTGCCGGTCGCCTCGATGATCAGCCGCGCCAGTTCCGGCGTCGTCGGCTGGTCCGCATCGTGGCGATGGAGGATGACGAACTCGTCGCCGCCCCAGCGGGCGACCAGATCCCGCGGCCCGACGAGGAGTTGCAACCGCCGCGCGATCTCCAACAGAAGTTTGTCTCCGGTGCGATGGCCGAGGCTGTCGTTGACCTGCTTGAAATTGTCGAGGTCGAGGAACATCACCGTGAGGCTCGGGTCGCGCGCGGACCCCGGGTCCAGCGCGGCGCCGAGGGCGATCTCGAAGCTGTGGCGGTTCGGGAGCTCGGTGACCGCGTCGAAATGCGCCATGCGGTCGATGACGCGGTCGGCGTTGCGTTTGGCCGTCACGTCCTGAATCACCAGCACCGTGCCGTCGTTGGCCATGCGGTGGACAACCGCTTCGATCGCGCGCCCGTCCTGCGTCTCGATAGGCACCAGGAAGTCGCCCTCGTGAGCGCGGCGAAGGATCGCGTTGGTGAGCGTGATGACCGTGGATTGATCGAGGCGGCCGGCTGCGATGAGCTTGCGGACGATCACACGCCAATGCGCGCCGGTTGGGGAATCGGCGCCCAGGCCGAGAACGGAAAGGAATTGGTGATTGGCGAGGATCAGTCGTCCTTGTCCGTCAATCATGCACAGCCCGTGCGACATATTGTTGAGCGCGGTGTCGAGCCGCTCGGCCAGCAGAGTGCTTTGGTTGCGGGCCTGGACCTCCGCGACGAAGGCGTTCCTTATCCGCCGCGATGCGCCGCTAATGAATAAAATAAGAGGAACAAGGGATATGCAAATTAGCGACGGATACCAGCCGCCGGCAATAATGAGAGCGACGCTAATTGGAACAATCAATACGATAAGCTGAGCGTTTATTCCCCGATCAAGCGCATAACTGCGAGTCCAGACTCCGAAAGAGTAGGGAATTGTTAGGGTAATTGCTACGAATCTTGGAAAGACGTCCGTCGTCGCAACGAACGCAACGAGCGACCACAGCGAGAGCATCCCCATGTGCGCCACGGAACCAACGATGTATATGTTCTCTCGCCTGCGCGCCTCCAGAACAGTTTTCGATGGGCGATATTTCGAATGATTTATCATAAAATGAAAGCGAAATATCGCGATAATAACAAAAAGTCCAACACAAACCCAAAGATAAAAACTGTTTGCTGAAATTGCAGCAACTGTCGCAGCTAAAATTGTTGCCGAGCATGCTACTATTAAGCCCTCGATATCAACCAAAAGACTATCAACGTAACCAATGTATATTTCTCCGGTCATTAGCCCCTTATCGTTAGAGGCTGACGCAGCGGTATCGAAATTCAGTCGTTTGATCCAAGTTCGCAATGCTCTACGAATTTTCAAATCTTATTGCCTGTTTGTGCTACGTTAAGTAGCATCGGTGTAGGCGTCGGGACGCTGTCGAACTTGATACGCGTCGTGTGTTAACAATTAGCGACAAAAGGATTTTGAAATGAAGGCCAATATTCTCCGCATCCCATGCGGGCTTCCGCCCTCGCTGACGGAACCTGGAGTTTGTGAAGAGTTGGCAAAAGATTTGGAAGGAACTGTTTTTTATGTCGCGACCCTCAGCCGGGTCCAATTCGAGATCGCGAGACGACATATTCGTGCGTTCGCCGATTTTGAAAATTTCAACGATTGGGAAGATTCCCGACAATGGTGGCAATTTGGCCTTTCGCTTGCCGGCGTAGAGGCCCTTGTTGTTAACGTCGACATTCCGCTATTTGCGCGTGAATGCGAGCGCGGTCCGCTCAATCCGCCGCAACCTGTCATCCGGCGCTTCTTGGACGCACAGCAGCGATCGTTTGACGGCTGAAAAGGGACCGCCGCTGAGGCTTTGGACAGAATTCCGCGGGCGAGCAGGCGAGAACAAAACACCTGCAGTGCCAGGAGCGCGTCGCGCGGTAAACGTCGTTAACCAAATCTCTTATCAAGCTGTTTACCACCATCGCAAATGTGTTAACAATTGGCTAGTCCGAATCAAGCGTCGAGGCGGCCATGTCAACCGTTACAACGCAAGTCGTATCTAAGCAAAATGAACGTCTTGCTCGTTTTTCTAAAAGAGTGATGTTTCAGCGTGCCGATGGGGAATCCGATCGTGAAGCTGTCTACAGGTTGAGATACGAAGCATACCGGAGACAGAACTTGCTTAGCGAAGAAAATGAGGGCCGTCTTTTTGATGAGAAATATGATGAGTCTCCCAACGGCTGCTCGGTCATGATGTTGATCGACGGCGAACTGGCGAGCACCGTCCGTGTGCACGTGGGATCGCAGCCCTGCGCAATCCTGCCTTCCCTCGCGATTTTTGCCGATGTCATTATGCCTCACCTCCAGGCGGGGGAGTTGATTATCGATCCAACCCGCCTTGCCGCCGACTATGAGATGTCGAGAAACTTCCCTGAGCTTCCCTACTTCGCGATGCGCCCGGCGTGGATGGCCGCTCAGTACTTCAATGCGGATTATGTTTTGGCCACCGCCGTCGAAGCCCATGCGGCGTTTTATCGACGGACATTTGGATATCAAGTCTGGTGCGGCCCGCGGCCCTATCCCGCCTTGACGGTGAAGGGTGTCTGCATGGGGGCCAGCTTTGCCGCCGGCCGGTTGGCCGTGGAGGCGCGGTATGCGGTTTTCAAGCTGGCCGACGCGGAATGCGAGGATCTTTTCGGGGGCCGACCGGAGATGCGGCGGATCGCGGAGACGAGCGCCGGCAAGGCCCCGGCTCCTTCCGCTCCTCCTCGGGTCGTCGCGCTTTAGCTCGCCGAATGCCGTTCTACGGCCGACCGATTACGGGGTGCGACGCAGGGGGAGATAAGGCGCCATGCCCTCGCGCGCGAGCTGGTCGGCGCGCTCGTTGAGCTCATTGCCCGCGTGCCCTCTGACCCAGAGCCATTCGACCTCGTGCCGCGCGCGCGCGGCGTCGAGACGGCGCCACAGATCCTCGTTCTTGACCGGCTTCTTGTCCGCGGTTCGCCAGCCGTTGCGCTTCCAGCCGTCGATCCAGCCGGTGACGCCGCCGCGCAGATATTGCGAGTCCGTGTGCAGGCTGACCGCGCAGGGCCGTTTCAGCGACTCGAGCGCTTCGATGGCGGCGGTCAGCTCCATGCGGTTGTTGGTGGTGAGCTGCTCGCCCCCCTTGAGCTCTTTCTCGCGCTCGCCATAGCGCAGCACCGCGCCCCAGCCGCCGGGGCCCGGGTTGCCCGAGCAGGCGCCGTCGGTCCAGATCGAGACGCGGCCGGCCGATGCATAGGCTCCAATCAACGCATGAGACCATAGTCCGCGGCCGAGCGGACGCGCTGATGGAACCGCAATTTGTCGCGATACTCGAGCGGGTTCTTCGGCGCGACCTTGGCGCCCGGCGGGACGTTCAGCCAGTCGACCAGACGCGTCAGCATGAAGCGCAACGCCGAGCCCCGGGCGAGGATCGGCAACGCCTCGACCTCGGCCGAATCGAGGCGGCGCACCCGCTCGTAGCCCGAGATCAGCGCCTGTCCCTTCGAGACGTTGAATTCGTTGTCCGGCTCGAAGCACCAGGCCCCGAGACAGATCGCGAGATCGTAAGCGAAAGCGTCGTTGCAGGCGAAATAGAAGTCGATCAGACCGGACAGTCTTTCGCCAAGGAAAAACACGTTGTCGTTGAAGAGGTCGGCGTGGATCACGCCCCCCGGCAGACCGGTCGGCCAGCGCGCCTGGAGAAAAGCGAGCTCCGCCGCGCTTTCGTCCCGCAAATGCGGCGCGACCGAATCCGCCCGCTCCTCGGCGGTCCGAAAGAGCGGCGGCCAGCCGCCGAGCGAGAGCGCGTTCGCGCGCGCGATCGGATAGTCCGCGCCCGCAAGATGCATGCGCGCCAGCGCTTCGCCCACCGCGCCGCAATGGCGAACGTTGGGGCGGCGAATCCAGATGCCGTCGAGGAAGGTGACGATCGCCGCGGGGCGGCCGGCGAGCGTTCCCAGCGCCTCCCCGGACCGGTTGCGAACCGGCTGCGGGCACGTCACGCCGCGCTTGGCCAGATGCTCCATCAGCCCGACGAAGAAGGGGAGATCGGCGGCGCGGACCCGTTTCTCGTACAGCGTCAGAATGAACTGCCCCGTCGTCGTGCGCAGAAGGAAATTGGAATTCTCCACGCCTTCGGCGATGCCCTTGAACGACACAACCTCGCCGAGATCGTAAAGATCAAGAAACGCATTCAGGGCGTCGTCCGCGACCTCGGTGTAGACTGCCATGCCGTGCTTTATGCGCGCTTCGCGAAGGAGGAACGGCGTCCCGCTTAGCCGCGCCGGGCGAGCGCGTCAATTCGCGGACGCCGTCGGTCCTCTGTTCGATGCTCGCGGCGACCGGGCGTTTGCGCGCGTTGAGAGCCATGCGTACGCGGTTGAAAGTCCCGAAAAGCAGCACAGGATTTGTCAATGCGCAACGTTTAGGCGCCAGGCCACCTTCAGCAGCGTGAACGGCAATTAGCCGCCGCGATGATATTGACGGTCTTGGCTATCCAGCGAAATTCGGCTATGAGAAGCGCGGTGCTGCCGACGCGACTGTTATTTTGGGGGTTAGTCGATGCGAATTGCCATGATAGGCGCCGGATACGTTGGGCTGGTGACCGGAACTTGTCTCGCCGACTTCGGACATGAAGTTGTTTGCGTTGACACTCAGACCGACAAGGTCGATGCGCTTCGCCTCGGCCATGTTCCGATCTTTGAGCCGGGCCTGAGCGAATTGGTCGTGGCCAACCAAAGCGCCGGGCGCCTTTCGTTCACGACGAGCCTCAAGGAAGCCGCGCGCGGCGCGAAAGCCATCTTCATCGCGGTCGGCACGCCGTCGCTGGCCGACGCCGGCTCGGCCGATTTGCGTTACGTGCACGCCGCCGCCCGCGAGATCGCCGACATCATCGAGGACTTCACCGTCGTGGTGGTGAAGTCAACCGTTCCGGTCGGCTCGTGCGACGAAGTCGCGCGGATCATCGCCGAGCGGGCGCCGCTGGACAAATTCTGCGGTCGTCTCCAATCCGGAATTCCTGCGCGAAGGCGCGGCGATCGAGGATTTCAAGCGCCCGGACCGGATCATCGTCGGCGTTGACGGCGAGCGCGCGGCCGCGGTCATGCGCGAGATCTATCACCCGATGGAAGGTGTCGCCGGCCCGCTGGTGCTGACCACGCGACGAAGCTCAGAGATGATCAAGTACGCCGCCAACGTCTTTCTGGCGATGAAGGTGACGTTCATCAACGAGGTCGCCGACCTGTGCGAGCGCGTCGACGCGGACGTCGTCGACGTCTCGCGCGGCATAGGACTGGACCCGCGGATCGGCGTCCGCTTCCTCAACCCCGGGCCGGGCTTTGGCGGGTCCTGCTTTCCTAAGGACACGCTGGCGCTGACCAAGCTGGCCATCGACGCACGATCACCGATCCGGCTGGTCGAGACACTGGTGGACGTCAACAAGAAGCGCATGGTCGCCATGGCGCGCAAGATCCAGCAGGCCTGCGGCGGATCGGTCGCCGGCAAGCGGATCGCCATACTCGGCCTCACCTACAAGCCCAAGACCGACGACATGCGCGACGCGCCGAGCCTCGTCATCGTGCCTGAACTGCAGGCCGCCGGCGCGACCATCGTCGCCTACGATCCCGAGGGTCTCAAGATGGCCAAGCCCCTGCTGGCGGGCGTGGAGTTCGCCGAAAGCGCCTATGCCTGCATCAGAGGGCGCCGACGCCGCGGCGATCGTCACCGAATGGGACGAATTCCGGGCGCTCGACCTCAGGCGCGTCAAGGCGTCGCTGAAGGCGCCGATCATCGTCGACCTGCGCAATATCTATTCGATCAAGGCGATGAAGGACCTCGGCTTCCGCTATGTCTGCATCGGGCGCGGCCTCGGCGGAGAGGGCTGATCGCTCGGGCGGCGAAGCGTCTGGCCGTTCGATCTTATCTTCCCCAAGCTGGCCCGGGCGCGCCGCCTGAGCCGATCGCCCGTGCGCTCCAACCGATTTTGCGAAGGTCTTCGATGTCTGAAAAGCCCCGGACCTGCGTGATCATTGTCGAAAACCTGCCGGTCCCGTTGGACCGGCGCGTCTGGCAGGAAGCGACCGCGCTCACCCGCGCGGGGTGGCGAGTCTCGGTGATCTGTCCGACTAGCGCGAAGTTCCCTCAGCGCTTCGAGATGCTTGACGACATCGCGATCTACCGGCATCCGCTGCCGGCCGAAGGGCGCGGGGCGGCCGCTTACCTACGCGAATATTCGACAGCGCTGTTTCATGAGGCGCGCCTGCTGATCAAGGTCCATCGGGAGCGGGGCTTCTCGATCATTCAGGCCTGCAACCCGCCGGACCTGATCTTCCTGGTCGCAGCCCCGTTCAAGCTCCTCGGCAAACGCTTCATCTACGACCAGCACGACGTCAGTCCGGAGCTGTTCATCGTCAAGTACGAGAACAAGGGCTTCCTCTATAAAGCGCTCATGGTTTTCGAGCGGCTCTCCTACGCGATGGCCGACTTCGTCATCACCGCCAACGCCACCTTCAAGGATCTGGCGGTGAGCCGCGGCCACAAGCCGTCCGAGCGCGTCGAGGTGGTCTACGGCGTCCCTGACCGCATGCGGATTCACCGGGTCGACCCTGACCCGACGTTGCGCGGCGACCGCAAGTTCGTGCTCGGTTATATCGGCATCATCAACGAACAGGACGGCGTCGATCATTTCGTCGAGGCGGTCGCCGAGATCGTCCGCAAGGGATTCTCCGACTTCCGCGCCGTCGTCGTCGGCGACGGTCCGGCGCTCCCCGCGGTCAAAACGCTGGCGACGTCGCTCGGCCTCGACGACCATCTCCTCTTCACCGGCTATCTCAGCGGTCCAACCCTGCTCGCCCACATCAGCGCTTTCGACATCGGCGTCATTCCCGATCCGTACAACGAGGCCAATGACGTCATGAGCATGAACAAGGTGTTCGAGTATTGCGCGCTCGGCATTCCCACCGCCTGCTATCCGCTGAAGGAGACGAAACGGCTGCTCGGCGAAGCGGGCGTCTACGCGCCGACCCTCGATCCCGCCGGGCTCGCGGACGCGTGCCTCCGACTCATGCAGGACGAACCCCTCCGCCTGCGCTCGGCGCAGGAAGCCGCAAAGCTGTCGGCGGAGACGTTCGTCTGGGAACACGAAGCGAAGAAATATGTCGGCGTCTACGAGCGCACGCTGGCGCTGAAGTAGGGGGCTCGCTTACGCCGGCTGGCGCAGGTCGCGCGGCAGCGGGAAGGTCATCGACTCCTCGGCCGTCGTCAGCGTCTCGAGCGCGACCTCGTAGCGGGCGTGCAGAGCCTCGAGAACGCGCTCGACCAGCGCTTCGGGCGCGGAGGCGCCTGCGGAGACCGCGACCGAGCGGACGGTTTTCAGCGCGTTCCAGTCGATGCTGTGTTCGTCCGCGACCAATTGCGCGATGCAGCCTTCGCGCTCGGCGACCTCGCGCAGGCGCTGCGAGTTGGAGGAATTCGCCGCGCCGACAACGATGGCCGCATCGACCGCGCGCGCCGCGGTCTTCACCGCCCCCTGGCGGTTGGTGGTCGCGTAGCAGATGTCCTCGTTCGGCGGGACATGGATATTGGGAAAGCGGCCTTTCAGCGCCGCGACGATCTCGCGGGTGTCGTCGACCGACAGCGTCGTCTGGGTCACATAGGCCGTCGGGCGGCCGTCGTCGGCGGGAAGGCGGTAGACCTCATCGACCGAGCTGACCAGCGTCACCTCTCCCGGCGGCAGTTGCCCCATCGTGCCGATCACCTCGGGGTGGCCGACATGACCGACGAGGATGATCCGCCTCCCGCGCTTGGAATGAACGAGCGCCTCGCGATGCACCTTGGTAACGAGCGGGCAGGTGGCGTCGATGGTGAAGAGGTTTCGGCGCTCGGCTTCCTCGGGCACGGTCTGGGCGACGCCGTGGGCGGAGAAGATCACCGGCTGAGCGCCGGGCGGGGCCTCGGAAAGCTCCTTGATGAAGATGACGCCCTTGGCCTTGAGCGAGTTGACCACGAACCGGTTGTGCACGATCTCGTGCCGCACATAGACCGGCGCGCCGTAGAGATGCAGGGCCCGCTCGACGATGTCGATCGCCCGCACCACGCCCGCGCAAAATCCGCGCGGCGCGCAAAGGACGACGCGGAGCGGGGGCTTTGAGGGGGCGGCGGACATGCGTGGACCCATGGAAGCGTCAGGGCGGGGAGTCAAGAGGCCGATACGACGCGGAGCGGGTTCCGGATTGCCGCGGCGACCGGGGGCGGCGAGTTCGTCTCCCTCGCGGCCTGCCGGGCGCGCGGGGGGCGTCTAGCCCCGGCGGCGGCGACCCGATAAGACTGCCGGCCCTCCAGAGCGGGATTCGCCCCTGACCGCCCCTCCCTTCGCCCGCGAAAAAGCCCGGCCCGTGTTCACCGCAGGGGTCGCTGTTGCGCCATGTCGCGGTGATGACCGCGACCGGGGCGATCGGGCTGATGGCGATCTTTGCCGTCGATCTCCTGTCGCTGTTCTGGGTGTCGCGGCTCGGCGATCAGGCGTTCAAGGCGGCGGTCGGCTATGTCGGGCTGGCGACGTTCTTCGCCATGTCGTTCAACATCGGCCTGACGATCGCGGCCTCGGCCACCGTCTCGCGCGCGATCGGGGCCGGCGACCGGCCGCGCGGCCGCCGGCTCGCCGCCTCGGCGCTGACCATCTCGGCGATCGTTTCGATCCTGGTCACTGCGACGATGTTCGTCTTGCGCGACTGGGCCCTGATCCACGTCGTGCATGCGCGCGGCGAGCCGCTGGCGGTCGCCTCGAAGTTTCTCGCCATCACCCTGCCGGCCAACGTGCCGATGGCGCTCGGCTTCGTGATGTCGGGCCTCTTGCGCGCGGTCGGCGACGCGCGGCGGGCGATGTATGTGACGCTGTCGGGAGCGATCGTCACCGCCATCCTCGATCCGACGCTGATCTTCGGCCTCGGCCTCGGCGTCTACGGCGCCGCCTGGGCGACCGTCGCATCGCGGCTCTGCTTCCTCATGGTCGGCTTGCACGGCTCGGTCGTGGTGCACGACATCGTGGCGAGGCCGAGCCTTTGGGCGGCGCGCCGGGACCTTGGGCCGATCATGGCGATCGGGTTTCCGGCCATCATGGCCAATCTCGCCACGCCCGTCGGCTCGGCCTACGCCGTCAGGGTGTTCTCCGACGTCGGCGAGGCGGCGATCGCCGCCGGCGCGATCATCGACCGGGTGACGCCGGTCGCCTTCGGCGTCATTTTCGCGCTCACCGGCTCGGTCGGGCCGATCATCGGCCAGAACTACGGCGCCCGGCTGATGGGGCGCGTCCAGCGCACGCTGACCGACTCCTTCCTCCTGTCGATCGGCTACGTGCTATTCGCCTGGGCGGCGCTGGCGCTCGCCGCGCCGCTGATCGTCGCCATGTTCGACGCCAAAGGCGACAGCGCCGACTACGTGATGTTCTTTTGCCGGGTCGGGGTCGTCGCGTGGCTGTTCCTGGCGTGTCTCTTCGTCGCCAACACGGCGTTCAACAATCTCGGCTTCCCGATGATGAGCATGGTCTTCAACTGGGGCCGGGCGACGCTCGGCACGATTCCGTTCGTGACGCTTGGCGTCCGCTATGGCGGAGTGAAGGGCGGCCTTATCGGGATCGCCCTCGGCTGCGCGGTCTTTGGCTTGATCGGCGTGGCGGCGGCCTACTGGACAACGGCGGAACTCGCGCGGAGATTGCAGCGCGAGAAGCCGCCCGGCCAGCCGGATGGCGATGGGGCGAAGGGAAATCCCTGACGCCGATCCGAGCGGGCTCGCTCAGGGAAACAGGGCAACGATGCTGTTGTAGGCGCCGCTGAGATTGCCGCCGACCCCGCCGACCGTCAGGACAATTCCGAGCGCCACGCTCATCGCGATCAGCGCGTATTCGATGGACGTCGTCCCCATGATGCTGCGGACGAACCGGCGCTGAAGCTTGGACATCGACTGGACCTTTCGTCGGGCGCCAGCATCTCACCGAAGATTCCTCAAAACGTCGCGAGCGGCGTCCAGTGGAAGGGGCGTCAATTGCAATATGCGTGCTGCGCGACTATCTAGCCGCGGTTGGCCAGATCTCCGGCCGCAGGGGCGAATTTCTTAATGGCTCGCGATGTCGTCGATGGGGAAATTGTCGAGTCGCGCGACGCGCTCGCCGCCTGGTTCGAAGCCGGATGCAAGCACGACGCGGCCGCTGCGAGTCGGGACCGAGCACGAGAAGATCCTCTTCTACCGCGCCGACCATGCGCCCGTTCCTTATGAGGGCGAAACAGGGATCCGGGCGCTGCTCGAGGGCATGAACGCCCGCCTCGGCTGGGAGCGGATCGAGGACGGCGGCCATCTCATCGGCCTCTTCGACGAACAGGGCGGGGGGGCGATCTCGCTCGAGCCCGGCGGCCAGTTCGAGCTTTCCGGCGCGCCGCTCGAGACGGCGCACGAAACGGCGGACGAGCTCGCCCGCCATCTCGATGTCTGGCGATCGGTCGCCGAGCCGCTTCGGCATCGGCGGCGCTGTCGCTCGGCATGAGCCCGAAATGGACGCTTCGCCGAGACGCCCGACCATGCCGAAGAGCCGCTACGACATCATGAGGCGCTACATGCCGAAGGTCGGGACGCGCGGCCTCGACATGATGTTCCGCACCGGGACGGTGCAGACCAATCTCGATTTCCGCGACGAAGCAGGACATGGTGATGAAGCTGCGCGTCGCGCTCGCGCTTCAGCCGGCGATCACGGCGCTCTTCGCCAATTCGCCGTTCACCGACGGCAGGCTCAACGGCTTCCTCTCGGCCCGCTCCGAGATCTGGCGCGACACCGACGCAGACCGAACCGGCATGCTGCCCTTCGCCTTCGAGCCCGGCATGGGCTTTGAGCGCTACGTCGATTACGCGCTCGACGTGCCGCTCTATTTCCTGAAGCGCGGCTCGACCTATATCGATGTCGCCGGCGGCAGCTTCCGCGACCTTCTGGCCGGCCGGCTCGCCGCGGCGCCGGGCGAGCGCGCGACCATGGCCGACTGGGCGAACCACCTGTCGACGATCTTTCCCGAGGTGCGGCTCAAGCGCTATCTCGAAATGCGCGGCGCCGACGTCGGACCGCCGGAGCGGATCGTTGCGATGACGGCGCTGACGGGCGGCCTCTTCTACGATGCCGGCGCGCTCTCGTCGGCCTGGGCGCTGGTCAAGGACTGGACCGCCGAGGAACGGCAGGCCCTGCGCGACGAGGTCCCGAAGCTCGGCTTCGCGGCCACGATCCGCGGGCGGACCTTGCGTGACGTCGCCGCGACGTGGTTGCGATCGCGCGCGGCGGCCTGAAGCGCCGGGCGCGGCTGAACGCCAGGGGCGAGGACGAGACGGTGTGGCTTCAGCCGCTCGAGGCGATCGCCGAAAGCGGACGGTCATCCGCTGAAGTCTGGATCGAGCGCTTCGAGGGGCCATGGGGACGCTCGGTCGAACCGGCGTTCACGGAAGCGGTCTTCTGACCCGCTTGTGCGGAGTTGCGCGGGATCAGCGGGCGCTGTCGTCGTGTCTGGCTTCGAAAAAGAAGATGCCGGGGTTCAAGGCGTCCGCCGCTGGCCGATGGCGGAGCGATGAGCGGCGACGCGCTGGCCGTCGGGATCGCGCGCGAAGGTGTCCGAACCGGCCTTGATGTAACCGCGGATGTGGGCGCAGGTCTCCCCGACGGCGCCGCAATTTTGCCCGTGAAGGCCGTTGTCGAGATCCCGCGGCGCGACGACGTCGCCGGCTTTCGCTCCTGACCCGATCAACACCGCCAGAAAGGCCGTTATCAGGGCCATGGAGCCCATCGACGGCCGCTCGAACATCTGCCCCATTCCGACTCGCTTCCGTTTCAGGGGCGCTGAGATGAGCCGACATCGTGGCGGCAACATGGCCGCGCGGGGCCCTACCGCGGGACGCCCCGCCAGTCGCCGAGCGTCGCCTGAACGAGCGCCAGCGCGGCCACGGCCGCAGTGTCCGCCCGCAGCACGCGCGGGCCGAGGGTCAGGCGAAGCACCCGCGGCGTCCGCAGGATGGCCGCGCGCTCGGCCGCCTCGAAGCCGCCCTCCGGGCCGATCAGAACGCCGAAGCCGCGATCGGCCGTCGCCGCGCCGAGGGCGTCGAGCGGGCCCGTCGCCGGCGCGTCCTCGTCGCAGAACACGAGCAGGCGGTCGGCGGGCCACGCCGCCAGGGTCCGGTCGAGCGGCTCGAGCGGCAGAACCTGCGGCGTCCAGACCGCGCCGCATTGCTCGCAGGCTTCGATCGCGTTCGCCTCCAGCCGCTCGACGTTCAGACGGGCGACCTGGGTGCGGCGGGTGAGCACCGGCCGCAACCGGCCCGCGCCCATCTCCACCGCCTTCTGCGCCAGATAGTCGAGCCGGGCGTGCTTCAGCGGCGCAAACAGCAAGTCGACGTCGGGCGTCGTTTCCCGCTCCCGCGTCTGTGCGGTCACGACGAGCGAAAGGGTCTTGCGGCTTGCCACGGCGATCTCGGCGGAGAACTCGCCGTCGCGTCCGTTGAAGGCGAGCACGCGCGCGCCAGCGCTCGAGGCGCAGGACGTTTCCGAGATAGTTGGCCTGTTCCGCGCTGAGCGCGGTTGTCGCCCCGGCGGCGAGCGGCGCTGCGACATGAAGGCGAGGCGCGCGGAGATCGTTGGACACGCAGACCTCCGATGGGCCGCCAAGCGAACAGCCCCTGCCTATAGCATCGGGACGGGTAACAATCCCGCTTGCCGCGGCGAAGGTCGTCAAGGGCGTGCTTCGCGCAAACACGAGGAGACGAACAATGATCGACCGGCCCTTTCTCCTGCGCGGCGCTCTCAGCGCTCGTCCTCGGCGTCCCGTCCTCCGCCTTCGCTGCGGACGCCGCGCATCCGATCGTCGTGGAGCTGTTTCAGAGTCAGGGCTGCTCATCCTGCCCTCCCGCGGCGGCCAATGTGCGGGCGGTCAGCGAGCGCGCCGACGTGCTCGCGCTCGCTTTCGAGGTCGACTATTGGGACCGTCTTGGCTGGAAGGACACGTTTTCGAGTCCCGCCTGGACGGCGCGCCAATATGCCTATGCCCACGCCATGGCCCGTGACGGCGTCTACACGCCTCAGGTCGTGATCAACGGCCGGGTCGAGGGCGACGGTCTCGTGGCGAGCGAATTGGCCGCGTTGATGCGCGAGGGCGATCGTGGAGGGGCCGGTCCGCAGGTGGGCTTCGCCGGCCCCGCGGTGACCGTCGGCGCTGGAAGCGCGCCTGCGGGCGGGGCGGACGTTTGGCTCGTCCGTTACGATCCGCGTGTGGTGGAGGTCGCGATTCGACGGGGCGAGAACGCCGGCCGTACGCTGCCGCACAAGAACGTGGTGCGCGAACTGGTCCTGCTCGGCCGGTGGGAGGGCAAGCCGGCGTCGTTTCCCGCCCCGTCCGGCGCGCCGGATCTCGCGGAGGCGGCGCTGGTGCAAGCGGCGGAGGCCGGGCCGATCCTTGCGGCGGCGAAGCGGTGACGCGCGGTCGGGCGATGCGTTTCTAAAGGCGGAGCGCCTGGCCGGGATCGCCGGGCGCGAGGCGGCTGAGATACCGCTCCACGCCGAAGTCGGCGACGACCCGGTTGGCCTCGTGAGCCGGATCGATCCCGTAGCGTCGGAGATAGGCGTAGAAGGCGCCGCCGGTCATGTCGACCTTGCGCGCATGCCGGACCGCGACCGATCCGATCACCCCGACGCTTTCCGGTCCGAAGGCCGCGCGAACCGCCGGGCCGAGGAGGAGATCGGTCCCCCAGCCGCTGACGGTCTCGGAAAAGGCGAAGCCTGCCGCCTTGAGCGCGCGGCGCGTCATCAAGGGCGCCATGATCTCGACCGTCGAAACCCGGAAGAGGCCCTCGGGCGCGTCGGGCCGCTTCAGGAAGGCCCATGCGCATTCGGAATCCGCGGTCAGCGCCGGCTGCGCAAGGTCGAGCTTTTCCCGGGCCATCGCGGCGAACAGCGCATCGATGTCGGCCGAGCCCAGTTCGATGTCGTCGTCGAGAAACAGCGCCGCCTCATAGCGCAGGAGGATATCGGGGCGTTCGGCGAGCAGGCGGCGGATCGCGGTCGTCTTGGTCCCCGCCTGGAGGGCGACCGCATCGGCGCGGGGGTTTGGCTCCGCCTCCTGATAGTAATTCAGCAAGACGTCGAAGGTGCGCGGCTTATCGAGCCACGGCGCGTCGAAGCCCGCACCGCACTGGACGGTGACGAGCAGGCTTCGGCCGGCGCCGGCCTCGCGGGCGATGCGCAGGGCGCCTTCCCCATAGAAGCGGTCCTGCCGGGCCCTCAGTTCCTCGCGGCTCAGCGGGGGCTTCATGTCCCCGTCGCGGGGCTTCGGGTCGAAGACGCGCAACGCGGCTTCCTCCATTCCGCGGCCCCTGCCGCGGATCACGTCGCGCACGAACGCCATGTCGAGGTCCGCTCGCGGACGCCGCCCGTTCGCGAGGCCGACCTCGAGGAAGTGCAGAAACGGATGGGGATGGGTCGCGCGCCAGCTCCGGGTTCTGCGGCGCCGTACCAGGCGGGATCGAACTCCGCCGAGGGCTGGGGGCCGTCCGCCTGCGCGAGATAATGGTCGAGGAGCCCGCTCGCCGCTCCGCTCAACTTCGCCCGCTCGCGATAGAAGCGCGGATCGAAGAATCCGTTCGGGCGGTAGCCGAGGCGCTCGCCGAACGCGGCGTAGTGAAGCGGCGCCAGCGCCGCCGCGCTTTCCGTCCCAAATCGCCGTTGCGCATAGGCGCGGCGCCAGAACGCCCGGCGGGCGAGGGAGGAGGCCAGGAGCGCCATCGCGGATAAGCTCAGACCGGCGCGGGCAGGATTGCGGCCTCTTCGACCCCGACCGTCGGCCCGAACGTCGCCTCGAACGCGTCCCGGAGCGCGGCGTCCACCGTCGCCATCGAGGCGGCGCGGCCGAGATCGGCGAGGCTCGTAACGCCATAATGGGTTTCAGCGATCCCGCACGGGACGATCCCGGAAAAATGCGAGAGGTCGGGAGCGACGTTGAGCGCGACGCCGTGGAACGTCGTCCAGCGCCGAACCCGAACGCCGATCGCGGCGATCTTGTCCTCCGCCGGCTCGCCCTCGGGGGAACAGGGCTTGTCGGGCCGGGCGACCCAGACGCCAACCCGATCGTCACGGGTCTCGCCGGCGACGCCGAACGCGGCGAGGGTTCCAATCAGCCAGCCTTCGAGCGCAGCGACATAGGCGCGCACGTCCGGCCGGCGCCGCCTCAGGTCCACCATGACATAGGCCACACGCTGTCCCGGCCCGTGGTAGGTGAACTGGCCGCCGCGTCCGGCGCGGTAGACGGGGAAGCGGGAATCGAGAAGGTCGGCGTCCCTGGCGCTGGTCCCCGCGGTGTAGAGGGGCGGATGCTCGAGCAGCCAGACCCGCTCCGGCGCGGAGCCCTCCGCAATCGCATCCGCGCGCGCCTCCATTTTGACGAGCGCATGGGCGTAGTCGGTCAGGCCCGGGGAGACGAGCCATTCGACGGGCGGAGCGTCGGGCGCGGCGCGGAACGGCGCCTTCAGCGCGGAGCGGGGACTGGACATGAGCTCATGCTCATATCAGGGGGAAGGCCCGAAGGCGACGCGCCGGCGCCCTCGCGCCGGTCGGACCGGACAGGCTTTTGTCCGATAAAGCCGAGCGGCCCTTGGATCGGATCGCTCGGCTCTCGCACGCGGAGCGGCCAATCGATCAAGCTGCGGCGCTGACGGCGCGTCGGCGGCGCCCCGGAGATCCCGACATGCTGCGAGCCGCTTCAGCGCCGATCAGGATCGCAATTCCGCCTGCCTCTTCCATGACCCGAATCTGCGATCCGGGCTGATCGACGCCTTCAGCCACTTTTGCGACTCTGGTCCACAGCTCACGGACATCGGCTACGACCACGTGTTGGGTCGCGACGATTTCGTCCTGTCTGAGAATCTCAAGATCGTACTGCACGAGAACCTTTCGGAGCGGCCCTGTTGGTTTCAGGGGCTTCGCTTGAATGGGATTCGCCTCCGCCTTGCGGTGCGGAGACTCTATTACGAATTCACCCCTTGTGGGAGCCGCCGTCGGCCTTGTTGCCAGCGCGGCGCGGCCGAATGCCCAGCCCTTCCATCTGCAGACGATGGAACCAGTCGACCGATCGAAATGGAAATCTTGGCGTCGTCTTGGGCGCTTCGCCCGCGGGAACTTTATCCGGATCCGAACTCGAATTGCGCTGTGACGGTTTGTTTGCCGCTTCGCTCGCGCTAATTTTCCACACGCTACCACCTCCCATTTCCGTTTCCGGGGCTCTGAGCGCCACCTGCCGACGCCTAGATAACAAGGTCACGGATGTTCGTCAGTAGGGAAACTGACAGATCGCGTAATTAAAAGTGATGTAATTATGTGGTCCTGTGAGAGACCGGCACACGCGCACTGCGTGAAAGGGAACACAATTCATAGAGTGAGCATTTGATTCCCCTACCGAACAATTGTTCCAGCGAATTTATAGCAAAAATTGAAGCTCCTTCAGTCGAGAAACCGCGCGGACCGCCGAGGCAAGCGGCGCGAATTCATCGATTCCCTCGGATACAGCCTCAAGTTGCGTTAACGGCGTAATCTTTTGTCTTGACGTTACGAAATGCTCGCGCTGTCATGGAGCGATCGAGGGAGACCCGCGCGTCGGCGACCGCCCCAATAAGGGAGGCGGCTTCGGTCTTCTCAGGCAGGGGCTGCGTCGTGGATGCCTGCGCTCGCAGGGCGAGGCTTTTTGGGGCCATCCTGGCGTCGGCGCTCCTCGCCTTAGCGCAGACCGCCGCCGTCGCGGCCGCGTGGACGGAGCCTCAGGGCCAGGGCCTGATGATCGAGACCCTTTCCGGCTGGACCGGCGAGGGCGCGCCGTGGGGCGGCGAGCCGGGCGTGATGCAGAACCGCGCCGACCTCTCGACCTACGTCGAATACGGGCTCAACGACCAGTGGACGCTTTTCGGGCAAATGGCGATCGAGCGCTATGAACTCAGTCGGCCGGAGCTCGAGCCTCTACGCCGGCCTCGACTATTCCGATCTGGGCTTACGCGCAAAGCTGTGGTCAGCCGGCGATTGGGTCTTCTCGAGCGAAGCGACGCTGTTTCTGCCGGGTGCCTGGAATCCAGCTTCGCCGGCGCAAGCCGGCAATACCGGCGGGGCGGCGGATGCACGCGCGCTCGCAGGCTACAGCTTTGCGCTCGGCCCCGCGTCCGGGTTTTTCGATCTCGAAATCGGTTTCCGCTTTCGCACCGCCGGCCCGCCGGACGAAGGACATGTGGACGTGACGATCGGCTTCAAACCCGCGCCCGGCGTCATCGTCATGGCTCAGGACTTTCTCGTCGTCTCATTGCCCTCGACCGATCCGGGCTTTCCGATGTGGCGGCAAAACGTCTTGCAGGAGAGCCTGGTTCTGCCGCTGTGGGATCGCTGGCAGTTCCAGATCGGCTATTTCCAGACGACGCTCGCGCGGAAGACCAACACCGAGCGCGGCGCGGTTCTCGCAGTCTGGCGGACGTTCTGATCAGTTGACGTTAAGTAAACCATTGGCCGCCTTTGCCATGTTGACGGCGAAATTGCTTGTTAACTGCGAAAGCGCAACGCGGTCTGCCGACGGCGAGGAGCATAAAATCTTTGATATGATGGCGGACTTGACAACATGAGCGAGCAGCTCGCGTCGGCGAGCCGTTTTCCAGGCTACGAATTGAGCAGTTATGTCGAGCAGGTTGGCGATGGAGGCCCGCGTTTCCCCGGATTTGCCGCCGGGGCGGGACCGGTGGGCGACGGAGGGTTTGACGACGGCCGTCGCGCCCGAGGTCTTCTGCGAAAGGCTCGGGGACTTCTGCGACGCGATCGTCGATGGGCTGCACGCCCTGAACAGCAGGATGTCGCATTACGCGCTCGACGCCATCGAGATGCATGTCGAACTGACGTCGAAAGGCGAGGTGAGGCTGATCGCCGCCGCCAGCGCGGAGGTCAAGGGCGCGATCAAGCTGACGTTTCGGGCCCGGCGCCCGGACCCGCAGCCGGCGCTTGCTCCGGTTAGCTGACGCGCCGTTGTAACGCGCGCTCGCCCTCACGCGGTCTTGGCGTAGAGCTCCCGGCCGATCAGCATGCGGCGGATCTCGCTGGTGCCGGCGCCGATCTCGTAGAGCTTGGCGTCGCGCAACAGGCGGCCCAAGGGATAGTCGTTGGTGTAGCCGTTGCCGCCGAGAATCTGGATCGCGTCGAGGGCGACCTGGGTGGCGCGCTCGGCCGCGTAGAGAATGGCGCCGGCGGCGTCCTCGCGCGTCGTCTGGCCGCGGTCGCAGGCCTTCGCCACCGCATAGACGTAGGCGCGCGAGGCGTTGAGCGTCACATACATGTCGGCGAGCTTGCCCTGGACGAGCTGGAAAGTCCCGATCGGCTGGCCGAACTGCTTGCGCTCGTGCACGTAGGGCAGGACGACGTCGAGCGCCGCGGCCATGAGGCCCAGCGGGCCCGCCGACAGCACGACGCGCTCGTAGTCGAGCCCGCTCATCAGCACGTTGACGCCCTTGCCGACGCTGCCCACCACGTTCTCCTCCGGGACCTCGCAATCGGTGAAGACGAGCTCGGAGGTGTCGGAGCCGCGCATGCCGAGCTTGTCGAGCTTCTGGCCCGTGCGAGAAGCCCGCAAAGCCTCGCTCGACCAGGAAGGCGGTGATGCCGCGCGCGCCGGCGGCCGGGTCGGTCTTGGCGTAGACGATCAGGGTCTCGGCGACCGGGCCGTTGGTGATCCACATCTTTGCGCCATTGATGATCCAGCGGTCGCCCTTCTTCTCCGCGCGGGTGGTCATGGAGACGACGTCCGAGCCGGCGTTCGGCTCGGACATGGCGAGGCCGCCGACATGCTCGCCGGAGACGAGCTTCGGCAGGTAGCGCGCCTTCTGCGCCTCCGTGCCGTTGCGCACGATCTGGTTGACGCAGAGGTTGGAATGCGCGCCGTAGGAGAGGCCGACCGAGCCCGAGGCGCGCGACACCTCCTCCATCGCCACGCAATGCTCGAGATAGCCGAGCCCCAAGCCCGCCGTATTCCTCGGGCGCGGTGATCCCGTGCAGGCCGAGCGCCCCCATTTTCGGCCATAAGTCCCGCGGAAAGAGGTTGTCGCGGTCGATCGCCGCGGCGCGCGGCGCGATCTCCTTGTCGGCGAACTGCCGCGCGCTGTCGCGGATCATCTCCGCGCTTTCGCCGAGGTCGAAGTCGAACGGTCTTGGCGCGTTGGGGATCATGGGCCTTCAGGCTTTTGCTTTGTGATGAGCGGGACATTGGCGGCGAACTGCGAGGAAGTCCAGATTCGCAAACGGCGCAAACGGCGTAAAAATGGCAAGACTGCCGAAGGAACACGTCTCGCCCGCGCATGGCGAACGGGTCGAAACGGACCCGCAGCAGACGACGGCTGGGAATCGGCGGCCTTCGTTCACCACTATGTTGTCAGAGGTACACTTTTCGCTTGACGCGGGCTATGCGATGTTTACATACACTCCCTTGACGAGCAAAAGGCTCATGAGAGGGAGAAGGGGATATGATCGGTACAAATGACGGCAACAGGGGTCGCGCCGGTTTCGCGCTCGCGCTCGCGCTTGGGCTGACGCTGGGCGCAGTCGCGCTCGGCGGCTCGACGGTCGCGCAGGCGGGTGTTTCCGGTCTGACCAATACAGGCGTCGATCTCGGCGCGAACCAGGTCGACGACGCCTGGACGATCGTCTCAGGGGCGTCCTCGCCTCCGTTGACTTACCCATCGGCCGTGTACGCCGACACGACGAACGGAACTTTTCCAATCGGCTACTGGATCCCAAACACTTCGGTCTCACAGTGGGACACCCCGTTCAACCCCGTACAGTCTTCGACCGACCCGAATGTGAACGGAAGCTACGTCTACGAGACGCAGTTTACCGTCACCGGAACGCCTTCGTCCTCGAATTCGCTGTCGTTCGATTTTGCAGCCGATAACGAGGTCGCATCGATCACCCTGAACGGAACGACTTTCTATACTGGCCCGACCGATGGTTCGAGCCAGTACGGGAATTTCACCGCCGTCACCGCCGTCGACCTGCTCAATAGCGGCCTGAACACGCTGCAGTTCGACGTGGTCAATTACGCGCAGAACGGCGGGAACCCGAGCGGGTTGGACGTCAAATTCACGGGCGTCGGCGGCGTGCCGGAACCCTCGACCTGGGTCATGATGCTTGCCGGTCTCGCCGGCTTCGGCCTGATCGGGCATCGCGCCTCCCGGAAAGCTGCCCTCGCCGCGGCGTAACGACCCCGCGTTCGGCCAAGGCCATTCGAGCCGCTTACGCAGACGCGATGAGGCAGCCGCCCGAAGCGCAAACCGGCCCCGGGGGACGAAGGAAGTGCTGCGCTCCCTTTGCTCCCCGGCGCTCTAATTGTGAGCGTCCCAGAGCCCGCAGTCGTGCTCCCGCTTGATCATCTCCGGCGACAGCACGAACGACCCCTCGCCGGGCTGCAGCGACAGCACCTGTTGGGCGCCGTTGAACAGCGGCCACGCCGGCCCGTTCTTGTCCGCTGGGACGCCTTGTCTGACGAATGCGCCCCAGTAAGACTTCATGCTCGACGCCAGCGCGCGTTCGCCCTCGTTGAAGAGCGGCGTGATCGGTTCGCCGTTGTTGAAGCTCGGGAACAGGTACGCAAGCTCGGCCGCGTGACCCGCGCCCCATTGATACGCCCCGTGTTCGCGCGTCAGTCCCGGACCTGTCCTATTGCCGAATTCGTAAGCATAGACCGGTGCGTACTTTGCAAACGCTTGCGTCAACTCGAAATTCGTGCAGCCACCAATCCCCACGGCGAGCCCGGCGTCGGTGAAGATCGCTCCCGATAAGTAGGCGCCCGTATAGGCGTCCGCGTTCTTTGGCCACGGATAGTCGGCCAGAACCTTGTCGGCCTTGTCGCCGAAAGTCTGATGGACCCACTTGTCATAGTCGCTTTCCTGCCAGCCGATGTCGGTCTGGCGGAAAGTTCGGCCCTCGTCGCGATTGGCGCCGATCACGATCGCCACGTGCTGGAAATCGCCCTCCGCCACCGCCTTGCTGGGCGCGATCGGCAGGATGCCGGCGCCGTCGATGGGGAGCGCGGCGCCGCCGGGATAGGGCACATCGATCAGCTTTCCCGCAGGCGCCGCGCGCAGGCACGCCGCTGCGTCAGGTCCCGTGCATCCAACCTTATCGGCGATCTCCGCGGCGCTCTTTTGCCCCACGACCAAGGGTACGCTGATGCAGGACCCGCTCTGCATCATGGCCTGGGAAAAGAGCCCGGCCGAACCGGGAGCGACGAGATGGGCGCAGACGGAATATCCGCCCGCGGACTCGCCCCCGACGGTCACTCTCGCCGGATCGCCGCCGAACGCGGCGATGTTGTCGCGAACCCAGCGCAGCGCCGCCTGCTGGTCCATCAACCCGAAGTCGCCGGATTCCTGCGTGATTGCCGGATGGGCGAAAAAGCCCAGCGCCCCGAGCCTGTAGTTGAAACTGACCCCGAGAATTCCGGCGCTTTCGACGATTTCCGTCGCGTCCGCCTGATTGGAGCTGCCGTTGATGAACCCTCCGCCGTGGATGAAGACATAGACCGGCAGCTTCGCGTCCGCCGCGGTCTTCGCCGGCCTCCAGACATTGATGAAGAGGCAATCCTCCGATTCGGATCGCGGCCCGTTGGTGCTCTTGGCGGCGGCGCAATAGGCGCCAAACTTGCTGGCGTCACGCGGCTGGGTCCAGCTCTGAACCGGTTGCGGCGGGCGCCAGCGCTGATCGCCAACCGGGGCGGCCGCATAGGGAATTCCGAGAAAACCTTCGACGCCGCCGTTGCTCATCCCGCGGACGGGACCCGATTGTGTCTGGACCTCAGGCTGAACCTGATCCTGCGCCAGGGCCGCTTGGCCGTTGAAGGCGATCACGCAGGTCGCGATAGCGAAGGAGAATGAGCGCATGGTATACCTCCCTGCTTTTTAGGTTTTGATGGCTGTCGTTGGTCCGACGATCGGGGCCGCAGCGAGAGCCGGCATCCTTCGCTTCCCGTGCGACAAAAGAAAGACTCTTTTGGGATTTCGATTCCCGACTCTCGCGGGCCGACTCGTCATCGCTGATGTCGGCGCCGGCCCAAGACGAAAAAAGTCGCAGGATAGGGAGGATCGAATGCGCTTCATGCGATTTGCCGCTCCATTACGACAAGCGCCGTCGCTGGCCGCGGCGGCGGGCGCCGCTCTGCTGATGGCGGCGATGGCCACCGAGGCGTCGGCCGCCGACGCCGGCGCGATTCCTCCGGTCATGGCGTGCCAGGCCTTGACCGCACTGGACCTCACTCCCCTGGACACGCGGATCGAAACGGCCGCGACGGTCACGCGCAAGGGTCACGCTTTCTGCGACGTGAAGGGAACCATCAGCCCCGTGACCCAATTCGAGGCGCTCCTGCCGCAGGAGACCTGGCGAGGCGACTATTTGCAACAAGGATGCGGCGGGCTCTGCGGCAAGGTCGATGTGAGCCTCGACGATCCCTCGAGGACCAGCGGCTATCAAGCCCCTTACGCGCCGCTGGCGAACGGCGAGATGGTCGTCGCTGCGGACGATCAGGGACACGAGACGGCGAGCAATGCGGACGCCTTATGGGCGCGCAACGACCTTCGCCTGCGCGCCGTGTTCGGCTACAGCTCGGAGCATCAGCTCGCCCAAGCGATGAAGGCGGTCGTGCGCGCCTACTATGGGCGCAAGGCGGCCTATTCCTACTTCAGCGGCGTGTCGGACGGGGGACACGAGGCGCTGGTCCTTGCGCAGCGCTACCCGACGGACTTCGACGGGATTATCGCCGGCGCGCCCGCCAACAACTGGGCGCAACTGGCTGGCCAGGTGGGACCGTGGGTCGCCGCGAGGAACCGAAACGCCGACGGAAAGCAGATCCTGACGGCGGAGAAGCTGCCCGCGCTGCACGCCGCGGTCATGGTGGCTTGCGCCGACAAGAACGGCGTGATCGAGGACCCCCGCGCATGCACGTTCGACCCCGCGAGCATGCGCTGCCCCGCCGGCTCGGACCGGCCGGACTGTTTGACCGACGACCAGATCCGGGTTGTCCGCGACGAGTACCGCGGGCCGTCCGACAAGGAGGGCCGAGGCCTGTTCGATGGCGGCGAACCCTACGGCTCCGAGCTGGCCTGGGCCGGCTGGCTGGTCATGCCGGCTGCGGACGCCGCCGCGCCGGCCGACACCTACGCAGCGCAGATCGGTCTCAACTTTCTGAACGACATGGCCTTCCTGAACAACCCCGCGGGCGCGTATACGCTTGAGTCGGTGCCGTTCACCGTCGAGATGCACAGAGAGCTAGGGCAGCTCGCAGGCATTTATAACGCCACAGATCCGGATCTCAGCCTGTTCAAAGCAAACGGCGGTAAGATCATCATCTATCACAGCTGGGCGGATCAGGCGATTCCGCCCTTCGCGACCATCGACTACTACCGCGCCGCCGTGCGGCTTGCCGGAGGGCTGCCGGCTTTGCAGGCATTCAGCCGTCTCTACTTGATTCCGGGCCTCTATCATTGTCCTTGCGGACAGCCGGTCGATGGCGATCCTGCGACGACCGTGCAGTTCATGCCGCAGCTCGTCGCCTGGGTCGAGCGCGGCGAGGCGCCGGGCGATGTCACGCTGCCGGTCACGGCGCAGTCCTTCGGCGCGCATCTGACGTCTCTCACCGTCGCGCCGTTCGACCCTTTGCTGCCGGCCCCCCAGAACAACGGCCTCAACAGCAACTACAGCTATATCGGCGAGAGCAGCGATTACACGCCGGGCGCCGCGCTGTGGTGCCGGGAGGGGAAATATCCCCTGACCTGTTCACCGCGCTGACTCGATTGGGCGTCGTAGCGCCTTAACGCCTCCGCCCCGCCGCCCAGTCGAGGCCCTGTTCGAGCCGGTCGTCGCCCCAGAAAAGTTCGCCGTCGTGCGCGACGAGGGTGGGCGCGCCGAAAACGCCGATCTCGAGCGCGCGGGCGCATTCGGCCTTGAGCCGCGCCTTGTTGGCGTCGCTCTCGGCCTCGGCGAGGACCGCGTCGGGATCGAGGCCGAGCGCTTCGATCAGCGCGGCGATGCGCTCGCGGTGCGCGATCGAAAGGCCCTTCGCCGAACTCCGCGGCGAACAGTTTTCGCGAGAATTCGGCGCGCGCCTCGCCTTCCAGCGCCAGCGCCACGCGCGCCGCGAGCAGGCTCGGCTGCGGAAAGGGCTCCGGGCGCTGGAACGGCAGGCCCGCCGCGGCGCATATCCGCTCGAGGTCGCGCCACATGTAGCGGCCCTTGGCGGGATAGAGGTTGAACGGCGAGTCGCGCCACCCTTGCGCGGCGAAAATCGGCCCGAGCAGAAACGGGCGCCACGCGAGGTCGACGCCGCGCGCTTGCGGCGAGCGCTGCGACCCGCATCGCGGCGGGATAGGAATAGGTGCTGGCGAACTCGTACCAGAATTCCGCTGTGGACAACGGCGCGCTCCTCTGCAGCGAAAATCGCATGGCGCGAGGACGGCCCGGAAGAGGCGGAGCAAAAAAAACCGCCCCGTCCGGGGACGGGGCGGGCGCGAAAAGGAGGCCGAATCGGACCGCTAAACCTTAAGCTCGCCGGATCAGCTCTTGGGCGCTTCGGCGGGCGCTGCAGGAGCCATGCTCTTCTTGGCGCGTATGCTTCTTCGTCTTGTGCGACTTCGTCTTGTGCGACTTCATCGGCGCCTTGGCGGGCATCGTGGAAGCTGCGGGCGCGGCGCGGCAGCCGCAGGCTGCGTGGTCCGTCTGGGCGATGGCGGCGAGCGGCGAAAGGGCGAGGGCGGCGCTGAGGCCGATGGCGGCGAACTTCTTGAACATTGGCAACTCATCTCCGTTGCGGGTTTACACGGAAAGACATGCGCCTTTGCTGCATGAATTGAGGATGAACGGCTTCCAGACCCTCCGCCTCCGGGTGCGCGGCGTCCCTGACGCGCCCCGTCAGGCGGATGAGCGCCGCCCGGCCAGGACGCGGGAAGCTTACATCTTCGGCTGCATCGCGCCGCCGTTCATCGTGTCCGAATGCATGGTCTTCGCCATCGTCGGCTTTTTGTGCATGGAATGATGCTTCATCATCGGCTTCTTCGGCGCCATGGTCTTGTCGGACATCGTCTTGTCCGGCATGGGCGCGCTCATCGTATCCGTTTGAGCGAAAGCGGCGGAGCCTGTGACGGCGAGTGCGGCGACGAGGCTCGCGACGGCGAAAATCTTCGGCATGCGTTTCTCCTGGGCGAGCCCTTGTCGGCTCAAGGAGCCCTTCGCGGCCAAGAACGCGACTGTTACGCCTCGGCGCGCGAAACTTTGTCTGAATCGGGGCGTTGATTGCGAGCAAAGGTTTGACGGGGCGCGAGGGGTGTCGCTAAGGAGCGAGCCATGTCGCACAACACCTTCGGCCATCTGTTCCGGGTCACCACTTTCGGCGAAAGCCACGGGGCGGGGATCGGCTGTGTCGTCGACGGCTGCCCGCCGCGGCTCCCGCTCGACCTCGCCGACATCCAGGCCGAGCTCGACCGCCGCCGCCCCGGCAGCTCGCGCTTCACCACCCAGCGGCGGGAGCCGGATGAGGCGCGCATTCTCTCGGGCGTGATCGCCGACGAGGCGAGCGGCCGCCAGGTCACGACCGGAACCCCGATCGCCGTCTTCATCGAGAACGTCGACCAGCGCTCCAAGGACTACGGCGAGATCAAGGACAAGTACCGCCCCGGCCACGCCGATTACGTCTACGAGGCCAAATACGGCGTCCGCGACTATCGCGGCGGCGGCCGCTCGTCGGCGCGCGAGACGGCGGCGCGGGTCGCGGCCGGCGCGATCGCGCGCAAGGTCATCCCCGGCGTCACGATCCGCGCCGCGCTCGTCCAGATGGGCAAGCTCAGGATCGACCGCGACAAGTGGGACTGGGAGGAGGTCGGCAAAAATCCGTTCTTCTGCCCGGACGCCGAGGCCGCCCGGCGCTTCGCCCATTATCTCGATGCGGTCCGTAAGAGCGGCTCGTCGGTCGGCGCGGTGCTGGAAATCGTCGCCGAAGGCGTTCCGCCCGGCTGGGGCGCGCCGATCTACGGCAAGCTCGACGCCGAGATCGCGAGCGCGCTGATGAGCGTCAACGCGGTCAAGGGCGTCGAGATCGGCGACGGCTTCGCCGCGGCCGAACTCCACGGCGAGGGCAACGCCGACGAGATGCGCGCCGGAAACGACGGTCGCCCGCGCTTCCTCTCCAACCACGCCGGCGGCATTCTGGGCGGCATCTCGACCGGACAGCCGATCGTCGCCCGATTCGCGGTCAAGCCGACCTCCTCGATCCTGACGCCGCGCCTGACCGTCAATCGCGCGGGGGAGGATACGGAGATCGTCACCAAGGGCCGCCACGATCCCTGCGTCGGCATCCGCGCCGCGCCGATCGGCGAGGCGATGGTCGCCTGCGTGCTCGCCGACGCGTTTTTGCGGCATCGCGGGCAGGTGGGATAGCCCCCTCGCCCCGCGCCAGGCGCGGCGAGTCTGAGAGCGGCGTTGCGGCGCCTTCATCCCAGCCTCCCGAACCTACTTGCCTTCGACACAATCGCGCGGCACGATTCCCGGGGAACGGTTCGGAGCTGCACTCTTGTCGACGCCCGATACGCCTCGAGACACCCGGGAGTATAGCCATGGCGAGATCATCGCCGACGCGGCGGTGCACGCGGTTGCGATCATCGCGGGCGTGATCGGCTTCGCCGTGCTGTTTCAGAAGATCGCGCTGCGCGGCGCGGTCGCCGACGGGCTCGCGATGGCGGTCTACGCGGCCGGCTTCTTCTTCCTGTTCGGGTTCTCCTGCGCCTACAACGTCACGCCGCCGTCGAACGCCAAGGCGATCCTGCGGCGATTCGATCACGCCTCGATCTATCTGATGATCGGGGGCACCTATACCGCGTTTCTGTCTCAGGCCCGCGCCTCGGTCGGGCTGGTGGCGCTGGCGATCGCGGTATGGGTCGCCGCCCTGGCGGGGGCGTCGCTGAAGATTTTCCTGCCCGGCCGCTTCGATCATATCGCCGTCCGGCTCTATCTCGCGCTCGGCTGGTCGGCGGTCTTCGCCGCCGGGCCCCTCCTCAGCGCGCTGCCGATGGACACGCTCGCGCTCCTGTTCGCGGGAGGGGTGATCTATTCGATCGGCGTGGCGTTCTTCCTGTGGGAGAGCCTCAAGTTCCAGACCGCGATCTGGCACGCCTTCGTCGCCGTCGCCGCGGCGACCCAGTTCGCCGGCGTGCTGACCGCCATCGGGCGATGAAATAAGGTTGGGGCCGTCATTGCGAGGAGCGGAGCGACGAAGCCATCCATGCCGGCGCCCCGCCCTAAGACATGGATTGCTTCGCTTCGCTCGCAATGACGGGAAGGGAACTTCAATTCGTCTCGCTCTAATCGTGAGGCGCCGTAAGGTCGCTCAATCGTCCAAGCCCTTCCCATCCAAAATCTTCGGCTTGCACTTCTCGATCCTGGCTTCGCGCGTCTTCGATTGCTTTGGCGCGGAAAAATACAGGAGGTAGCCTCTTTGCCGGCCTGGCGTGAGCGCGTCGAACGCGGCTTTCAGGTCGGGGCTCTCGGCCAGGTCGGCCGCAAATTCTTCCGGAACGGAAAATTCGGTCGTCCTTTTGAATTCCACCGTTTTGCCCGCGCGTTCGATCGCGATGGCCTCGCCGATATAGGCCTTCAGGTCGCCCTCCATCCCGACGATTTGGTTAGCGTCCGTGAATCGGATCTGGCGCGCCGCCTGCACGTTGTCCGTCTGCCTGACGAGGATGCCTTTCGGGTCCGGCATCAACGCGCCCTTGAAAAACAGGAGGGCGCAGTATTCCTTGAAGCCATGGATCAGGACGATGTTTCTATTGTCGAATGTGTAACACGGTTTGCCCCACTTCAGTCCCTCATCCAGAGGGCAGTCGAGGACGATCGCTCGCAATCGCGAAAACTCCGCCTTCCACGCCTTGGCGTCATCGAAAAAATGATCGACCTCAGGATTCGCACGACGACCTGTCATCGTCCGCCTTTCTGCCGATTTGCCGCTCTTTGAAACGTTAAGCGCTAACTCGGCCGACGATGTGACGCGCCCTACCCGGTCACCTCGAGCGCCAGCCGGCCGGTGACGACCTTGCCGTACTCGTTGACCGCCTCGACCTCGACCCGATAGGCGCCGGGCGCGAGGTCGGCCGGCAAACGCGCCGTCCAGACATGGGAAGAATTCTCAGCCTTCACCCACGCCTTCTTGGTCGCCTCGTTGCGGGCGAACACGTCCTCGACGAAGGGGTCGGGCCGGGCTACGCGAACCATCGCGATGGGCGGCTTGTCGCCGAGGGTCATGGTCACATTGGTTTTCTCGCCCGCGTCGAACACGTTGGCGATCAGCGTCGAAGCCCCGAGCGCGGCGCGCGGCACCGGCGAGCCCAAGAGTTGCACCTGCCGGAACTCGTTGTCCGCCTCCTTTGTGATCCCATGGAAGCGGCTGTCGATCGACAGGCGCATCTGGCGGCCGTTCGGCTCCTTGGCCGGCACGAAACGCGTGGTGTAATGGGTCCCGTCGACGGAGAGGATGTGGAAGCCGTTCGGCGTGCCGTCTCGACTGTCGGCGCTCGCCACGCCGCGATGATCGAAGGGGCCGCTCCACCACGAGCCGGACAGCGCGGTCAGAATATGATGGTGATGAGGCGTTTCGCCGGTCCAGCCGTCCTCCTTGCCAAAGTAATGGTGCTCGGTCGTGTGGGTGTGGCCGGCGAAGCTGACGGTGTGTTTGCGACCATCGAGCAGCTTGAAAAAGGCGTCCTTGTTGGTCGTGTTCTGGTACGCCTCCGTTCCGAGATACGTGCGGATCGGAATATGCATGACGGCGACGATCAGCGTGTCCTCGGGCGTCTGCGCGAGCACGTTGCGGGCGAACGCGAGCTGTGCGTCGTCGAACTTTCCCTGGTAATTGGCGCCGCGCGGCTTCGTCGGGTCCGGCCCGAGATAGTCGACGTTGTCGAGCATCAGGAACAGCGTCGGTCCATAGAAGAAGGCGTAGACGTTCGGCCCGTAGACGCGCTTGAAGGTTTCGCGGCTGTACGCGCGATTGGGCGCCTCGAAATTGAGGTCGTGATTGCCGCCGATGTTCCACCACGGCAGTCCGATCGTGCCGATGATGGCGTTGAGCCTCGGGTAGAGCGACAGATCGTCGAACATCACGTCGCCGGCGGTGAGGCCGAACTTCGCGTCCGCGCCGTCGAGCGCCTGGATCAGGTCCTCGCGGATGAATTCGACCTCGGCCTCGTTCTCGGGCTGCGGGTCGGCGATCATCACGACATCGAACGCCTTCGGCTCGTCCTGGCGCTTGAGCGGAAAATCGAGCGAGGCGGGCATCGGCCCGGTCGGGACGATCCCCTCGAACTGGAGGTTCAGCGACGCCGGCGAGCCGTTGGGCTGATGGAGGCGATAGAAGCGCGGCAGGTTGGTGTGGGCGTCGAGCGGCGGCATGAAGCCCGCCGGTTTCACGACGAAGATCGTCGCCTCGTCCGGCAGCGGCAGGGTATAGCGCCCGTCCGCGCCGGAGACGGCGACGGCCTCGCCGTTCGAGACCAGCACGCCCGGGAGGCCCGGATTGGCCGGTCCCGCCGCGCCCGAGCCGTCGCGGTCCTCGAACACGACGCCTGAGACGGTCGCGGCCTGCGCCAGCGCTGGGCCTGCCGGGACCGCCGCGAGCGCCAATCCGCCGGCCGCGCCCATCAAGACGTCGCGTCGCGTCACCTCGAACTCGTGCTGCGCCATCCCTGGCCTCCGATTCGCTCGTTCGGGACATGAGACTATGAGCGCGCGACGCCAAGATGAAGGCGGGAGTGCCCTTCTCATGCGCGCGGTCAGCGAGGTGGGGAAGGCGGCCGGAGGCCGGATGGGGTGCGGAAAGCAGATGGGGTCCAGACCGCTCAGGCGCCCGCGTCCTCGTTACGACGGCGCTTCGTTGGCCGCCGCCCCTGCGCGCCCCGCGCCTCGTCGACCGAATGCGGGCCGCTCGACGGGGAAAGGCCGCCGGTTTGCGCCTGAAGCGCCGGCCTTGCGCGGGTCGAGGCGTCGACGTTCGGCGTCGGCAGCGCATCGGCTGCGGGAATGGCCCCGAGCCAGAAATTAAGCTCGCCCGACTTCACCTGATTGTCGGGCGAGAAATAGGCGTCCTGCCAGTGTCGTCCGCGGACAGAAAGTGCCAGGCCTTTTCGCCCTCGGTCGCGAGCCAGTAGCGCCACGCATAGTGGTCGTACACGTCCAGGCAGTGGGCGGCGTAGGCTTCCGCAACCGCGCGATGATTGCGGATGATCGCCAGGTTCTCGTCGTTGTTGTAGGAGGCGCGATAGCCGAGGTTGTGGCTGCCGGTGATGACGACGCACGTATCCGAGAACGGATCGACCACGACGATCTTGTCGTGGATCACCGCGTGTCCCGCCTGGTTGAGTTCGGCCTCCCACTGCCCGAATGCGTCGCTCCGGGTGATCCCGCGCGCGTGGATGACGCGGTAGTCCTCGGGAAGCGGCGGGTCGCCCTTTTGATGCTTGTGCGGGGACTCGTCGCCGTCCGGTGATCGCGGTGTGGAACTCGCCGGCCGCGCTTGAGGCGGTGACCGCGCCGCGCACGAAAAGCGACGGCCTCGCCTTCTGCGCCTTCGCGATGGCGTCGATGATGCTGGGCTTGCCCGGCTCGAAAACCAGGAAGACGATCGCCTGCTGGGCGTTGGCGATGATCTCGAACACCTGGGTCAGATCCGGCGGGACCTCCTCGTCCTTCCCCGGTCGGCTCGCCCGCGCGTGAGGCGTGTTGGGCGAGAACCAAAGGTCGACCTCCCCGCTTCCGTCCTCGAGCGCGATTGGAGGAAGCCTTTGGGCATTCTGCTCGCGGAACTCCGCCGACTGCTCCGCTCTTCCGCCTTCGCCCGGGGGGTCGGTGTCGTCCTTCAGCCGGTTCCAGTAATCGAGGTAGGCGGCCGCGAGGGCAGGGGAGCGGGCGACGATGGAATTGTTGGTCTGGGCGCAAAGCGCGTGCGCGGTCCAGTTGGTCGAGCCGAACAGAACCGCCTGCGCGCCATCCTTGACCAGCACCTGAAACTTGTTGTGGCCGATATGGCCGCTCGGCATGAAGCGGTCGATCACGTCAAGGCCGGCCTGCCGGATCTCGGCGCGCTCGGCGGCGTAGGTGTCCTTGGTTTTCTCCTCGCCCTTTTCGCCGGGCATGTTGGACAGGATGATATGCGCGTTGCGCGCCGAGCGCCTTCAGGTGGCCGATCGCTTCCGGGTCCTCGAACTCGTAGAGCGCGGAGTAGGTCTCGCCGCCGTCGCTCGAGGCTTCGTCCGATAGCGTGGTCAGCGCCTCGATCAATTGTCCCATGAGATCGTTGCGCAAGGGATCGCCGACGATATCGATATGCTTTTCCAGCTTGTCCGCCAGCGAGCCGCCGCCGGAATCGGCGTCGAGCGCGCGTACGGTCGCCTGGGTCGCAAGGATGCCGCGATTGAAATAGGCGGACAGCGCGCCATAGTGCGGGCTGAGCTGGATGGTGTTGCTGATCGCGGGGCCGTAGGGCATCGGCTGGAGCGCGCCCGGCGTCCCGCCCATCGGCACGATCTTGTAGCGATAGGTTCCGCCGCGCCTGGCGTAGACGTCCTTCCAGAAGAATTTTTGCACGGGATCGTCGGCGGTGGTGCGCCCCGGCGCCGTCGCGTCCTGCCCCTCGAAGGTCGCCATGGCGGGCAGGCAGGTCTCGGTTCCCGCGCGAACGTCGATCCGGTAAACGGCAAAGCCGAGGCAATTCGGCAGCCTGCCGCCAAAGGTCCACGCGACCACCGCGACATCGTTGTTGGCGAAAGCCACCGCTTTCATGGATCGCCTCCCTGGCTGTGGACGCCCGCGGCCGGACATCGTCGGCGAGACTAACGCGGCGCCGCGTCTCTCCGTATGACAGTCGTCACGCGACGGTCATCCGCGAGCCTGTCGGGCGACCCCTTTGCCGATAGCGCTGAGTGGCGCAACATTTTCTTGCCAAGCGAAGGCGCGCGGTCTATCTTTGGCTTTATCAGAAAAAAGGCACGCCCCATGTCTGATTGCGCGGAAGCCGTCTCGCCAGCCGCCCCTTATCGTCCAATAGCGGAAGCCCCTCAGGAAGGCCCGCGTCTCGCGCGCCGCAACCGGCCGGACGCCGGGGGTTCCATGGGCGGCGAGACGCCGCCCCTTCAATCGCCATCCTCGGACGCGCGCGCTGCGCGTGTGGCGAAATTCAAGCGGGAGCAGCTCGTCGTCGATTATCTCAACCGCGGCGTCTCGGTCGCCGAGATTGCAGCGCGCTTCGGCGTCGGCGAGAAGCGCATGCGCGCGATCATCCGGGAGATCCTCGCCCGCCGCGTGCCGGCCCCGCCTCACGAGTTTGTGGCGATCCAGGTCAGCCGCCTCAACGAGGCGCTGCTGGTCGCCTATAGCGCCATGGGAGAGACGAACCTCAAGGCGGTCGACCGTGTCGTCAAGATCGTGCGCGAGCTCGACCGCTATCACGGATTCGTCACCGCCGAGAGCCGCCGGCGAGAACCGTCGCGCATCGAACCGCCCGTCGACGGCGCCATGACGTTCGGCGCGGCGCTCGGCTGCCGCCCGGAATTTGCATTGCAAGATGCGGAAAGAGTTGAATTCGCGCCCGGGCCTGGAACGACGCAAGCCCAGCCCGGCCTCTCTCACCCCCGCGAAAGCAGGGGCCCCGGCGCCGCCATGGCGGCGCTTACCGATCCGTCGGCGCGGTTGGATCTGGATGCTCGCTTTCGTGAGCATAACAAGGCGCCCCTGAAGGACATTGAGCTGCCCTTGCACGCGCCGCAAAGCGACCAGCGCCCGGAAAATCTGCTGCAAAGCTTTGAAAACATTCATTCCGCGCCCGGGATTGCGACGCCGCCCGGAGCCGAAAATCCAAACCAGCCGGGCCTCTGTCACCCCCGTGAAAGCGGGGGTCCAGGCGCCGCCGCCGCAACGCTTCCCGATCCGTCGGCGCGGCTGGAAATGGATGCCCGCTTTCGCGAGCATGACAAGGCGCCCCCGAAGAACGTTGAGCTGACCTCTCACGCGCCGCAAAGTGCCGGCCGCCCGGAAAATCCACCGCAAGACGCTGAAAACGCTCAATCCGCGCCCGGGTCCAGCGCAGCCTCCGCGGTCCCGCCGACCGTCCCGACCCCAGGCGGCTTCAGGCGCGTGAACTGCCGCATGACGCTCAACGGCGCGGCGTGCTGACTACAGGGCGCTCTCCGCGGCCTTGGACCGCTCGGCGCGCTTGCGGTCGTTCGGGTCGAGCCAGGCCTTGCGCAGCCGGATCGACTTCGGCGTCACCTCGACCAGCTCGTCGTCCTGGATGTAGGCCAGCGCCTTTTCCAGCGTCATCTGCATCGGCGGCGTCAGGCGCACCGCCTCGTCCTTGGAGTGGGTGCGGATGTTGGTGAGCTTCTTGCCCTTGAGAACGTTGACCTCGAGGTCGTTGTCGCGCGTGTGCTGGCCGACGATCATCCCCTGGTAAACCTTCCAGCCCGGCTCGATCATCATCGGGCCGCGGTCCTCGAGGTTCCACATGGCGTAGGCGACCGATTCGCCGGCGTCGTTGGAGATCAGCACGCCGTTGCGCCGGCCGGCGATCTCGCCCTTGTAGGCGCCCCAGTTGTGGAACAAGCGGTTCATGATCGCCGTGCCGCGGGTGTCGGTCAAAAGCTCGCCGAGGTAGCCGATCAGGCCGCGGGTCGGCGCGAGGAAGACGAGCCGCAGGCGGTCGCCGCCGGAAGGCCGCATCTCGATCATCTCGCCCTTGCGCTCGCTCATCTTCTGCACGACGACGCCCGAGTGCTCCTCGTCGACGTCGATCACGACTTCCTCGATCGGCTCGAGCATTTCGCCGTCATCGTCCTTGCGCAACAGCACCTTGGGGCGCGACACGCCGAGTTCGAAGCCCTCGCGCCGCATGGTCTCGATCAGGATTGCGAGCTGAAGTTCGCCGCGACCTGAGACGATATAGGCGTCCGAGTTGGGCGCAGCCTCGACCTTGAGCGCCACGTTGCCCTCGGCCTCCTTGAACAGGCGGTCGCGGATGACGCGGCTCGTCACCTTGTCGCCCTCGGTTCCGGCGAGCGGGCTGTCGTTGACCGAGAAGGTCATCGACAGCGTCGGCGGGTCGATCGGCTGGGCGTGCAGCGGCTCGACTTCCTCGGGGCTGCAAAGGGTGTCGGCGACGTTGAACTTTTCCAGGCCCGCGATGGCGATGATGTCGCCGGCGACCGCCTCGTCGATCGGCGTGCGCTCGATCCCGCGAAAGGCGAGGATCTTCGACACCCGGCCGGTCTCGACCAGATCGCCCTCGACGTCGAGCACCTTGACGGGCGCGTTGGTCTTGATCGAGCCCGAGAAGACACGGCCGGTGACGATGCGGCCGAGATAGGGATTGGCCTCCAGCAGCGTGCCGAGCATCCGGAACGTGCCGGCGCCGACCTTGGGCGCCTCGACGTGCTTGAGCACGAGATCGAACAGCGCCGCCATGTTCTCCTCGCGCTTGTCGGGCGAGTTGGACATCCAGCCCTGCTTGGCCGAACCGTAGATGATCGGGAAGTCGAGTTGGTCGTCGGTGGCGTCGAGCGCCGCGAACAGGTCGAACACCTCGTTGACCACCTCGCTGGGCCGCGCGTCCGGCTTGTCGACCTTGTTGACGCAGACGATCGGCTTGAGCCCGATCTTCAGCGCCTTGCCGACGACGAACTTGGTCTGCGGCATCGGTCCCTCGGCGGCGTCGACCAGCACGATCGCGCCGTCGACCATCGACAGGATGCGCTCGACCTCGCCGCCGAAATCGGCGTGGCCGGGCGTGTCGACGATGTTGACGCGGATGTCCTTCCAGACGACCGAGGTCGCCTTGGCGAGGATGGTGATGCCGCGCTCGCGCTCGAGGTCGTTCGAAGTCCATCACTCGCTCGGCGACGCGCTGGTTTTCGCGGAAGGCGCCGGACTGCTGCAGGAGCCGGTCGACGAGGGTCGTCTTGCCGTGGTCGACGTGAGCGATGATGGCGATGTTGCGAAGCTTCAGCATGGGAATCGGACTTTTCAGCAAGCGGGAGGCCGACTTCGGGGACAGGCCGAGCCTTAAGGACGCGCATATTCCGGGAGTGCGACGGCGCGGGCCCTCGCCCGCTATCGCGTCGGGATTGTGCGGCGCAATACACGAAGCCGGCGACAAAGGAAAGAGCGAGATGCGGCGCGCTTGCGACCGGCGCCGCCTCGGCGGCGCTCACGGGCTGGGGAACTCGACGGGTTTCCTGGTTTCAACCCCCCGTTGCGCGGGGCGATCGAGGGTTCAGCGCCGCGATGACCTCCCTCGGCCGCGCGGACGCCGCTGTCGTGCGCGCCGTGGGCGGTCGAGAAGTCGTGAAGGTGGGTCGCCTCGCCGGCGAAGAAGATCCTGCCGTCGAAGGGACGCGCCAGAACCGAGCGCGCGGCGCGGCAGCCGGGCAGGGCGTGGCTGTAGCCGCCGCCGATCCAGCCGGTCCTCGTCCAGTCCGATCCCGCGAGCGGCTTCAGCGACCGGCGGACGTCAGCGCCGAATAGCGCAGCGAGTTCTTCGGTCGCGTGCGCGAAGGCGGCGACGAGACCCTCCTCCGCAACGATCTGGGCGCCGGCGCCGCCGAAAAAGCACTCGATGACCGGGCGTCCAAACGGACGGATATAGTAAGAGCCCGCCCGGACGTCGCGCGGATTGCCGTGAACGTGGCTCTCCGGCGCGAAGCCGCCGCCGCCGGCAATCTCGAAGAACAGCTTCTCGTTGCGCCCGAGCGGCAACTTCTCGGCGGCGCGGCGCCACGGCTCGAGTTCAGAAGGGAGTTCGATCGCCCCGCCCGCAAGAACCGCCGTCGAGACGGTGACGAGGGCGACGGACGCGCGCACCGTGCCCAGCGGGGTCGTCAGCGCGACCGACCCGCGCGCGAGCGCGATCCGCTGAACCGGCGCCGCGAGCCGCAGATCGATCCCGCCGGGAAAGCTCGCCGCGATCAGCGCGCCGTAGCCCTCGGGCGCGCGCCAGTTCTCCTCCGTGGCGGCTTCTTCGTAGGCCAGGCTGTCGGCGACGGACACCCGTTCCAGCTCGGCCCCATTGAGATAGCCGCTGACCGATTCGATAAACGGATTCCATTCCGAGCCCGGCTCCAACGCGTCGGCTGCGCAATCGCTGGGGGGCGGCGCCGTTTCGAGGCGCGCGGTCCAGGCGGCGTAGGCGCGCCGCGCCGCCTCGCGCTCGGCAGGCGAGAAACCCCGGTCCTGATACTGCGCGCCCCAAGCCGCCGTTCGGCGGTCGATCGCGACGCCCATTGTCTCGGCGACGCGCGCCCAGGCGTTGCGCTCCCCCGAATGCAGCCAGCCGCACCCCAGATCGAGCGGCGCGCCGGCGAGCCGATGCGTCCAGGCCCTTCCTCCGACCCGCGCGCTCGCTTCGAGCACGACCGTCTTCAGTCTGCTGCGTGTCAGGCGCCTCGCCGCCGCGACGCCGGCGGCGCCCGCGCCGATAATGGCGACATCAAAATTCCCGGTCATTCCGGCATGTTCGCTCGTCTCGTTCCTGGTCCGCAAGGAGGGCCGTCTCGTTAGCGTGCAGGAAACCGAGGCGTTCCAAATCCAAATAAGGTGCTAAGCTGGCGGCTCGAGGCGCACGCGGCGAGACGCGGGGCCGGGCGCCGTACGGGCGCCAGGCGCGATGGGCGCAGCGCGAGGAGGACGGTCATGGCCAACGACAAGATGAAAGAGCAGATGTCGAGCAAGGGCGGCTTCATCGCAGCCCTCGACCAGAGCGGCGGATCGACTCCCGGCGCGCTCCGGCTCTACGGCATACCCGACAGCGAATATGCAGGCGACGACGCCAAGATGTACCAGCTCATGCATGATTTCCGGGTCCGGATCATCAGCGCCCCCGCCTTCACCGGCGCCAAGGTGATCGCGGCCATCCTGTTCGAGCGCACCATGGACGGTCAGGCGAAGGGCAAGTCCGTGCCGGCCTATCTATGGGAGGACAGGGGCGTCGTGCCGATCGTCAAGGTCGACAAGGGCCTCGAGGCGGACAAGGACGGCGTGCAGCTGATGAAGCCGATACCCGGCCTCGACACCCTGCTCGCCCGGGCGGCGAAGCTCGGTGTGTTCGGCACCAAGATGCGCTCGGTCATCAACCACGCCTCGAAGGACGGCGTCGCCGCCATCGCCAGGCAGCAGTTCGAAATCGGCGAGCAGATCTCGGCCCACGGCCTCGTGCCGATCCTCGAGCCGGAAGTGTCGATCAAGGCGCCCGACAAGGCGGCCGCCGAAAAAATCCTGCTCGACGAACTGACCCGCGGCCTCGACGACCTCCCGTCCGGCCGGCAGGTGATGTTCAAGCTGACCATCCCCGACGTTCCCGACCTCTATGCGCCGCTGATCAAGGACAAGCGGGTATTGCGCGTCGTGGCGCTGTCGGGCGGCTATACGCGGGACGACGCGTGCAAGAGGCTCGCCCACAACCACGGGATGATCGCGAGCTTCTCGCGCGCGCTGACCGAGGGGCTGAAGCGGTCGATGAGCGAGGCCGAGTTCGACAAGGCGCTCGGCAACGCGATCGACGAGATCTACAAGGCCTCGGTCGACAAGATCGCGGCCTGACGTTGAAGCGCGGCGGGGTCAAAGACGCCGCCGCGCTTCCACTCACTTCGGCCTCAAGTCAAGGCCGACGCCCTTGTTCACGAACTCGAGCGTATAGGCCTTCCGGAAGTCGGTCTTGGCGTCGACCATTCCGATCTCGACCATCTTGTCAAAAAAATCCTTCCAGCGCGCATCGGTCATTGCGCCGATCCCGAGTTTCAGCGTATCGCCGGAATCGACGATTCCGCGCTCCTTCAACGTCCTGATCGAAAAAGCGATCTGCTCGTCGGTGATGTCCGGATTGCTCGTCTTGATCAGCGCGTTGCCCTTGGCGCTGTCGCCGTAAAGATAGTGATACCAACCGATGGCCGAAGCGTCGACGAAGCGCTGCACGAGATCGGGACGCTTCTCGACGATCTCGTTGCGGGTCACGATCAAGGTCGAATAGGTCGAATATCCGTGGTCGGCGAGCAGGAACACGTTGGGCTTGAAGCCGCCTTGCCGTGCGATCTCGAACGGCTCAGCGGTCGCGTATCCTTGCTGGATCGACTTGGGGTTGGAAATGAACGGGGCCGAGTTGAAGTTATAGGGCCGGACGTTCTCGTCCTTGAAGCCGTACGCGAGCCGCAGCCATGCGTAGAATGTGTTGATCGCGCCGGCGCCGAGGTAAACGGGCTTTGCGCCGGGCAGGTCTTCCCATTTGTCGAGCCCGACGCCCGGGTGGGACATCAGGATTTGTGGGCTTCTCTGGAAGTCTGCGGCGACGGCGATCAGCGGCAGCTTGCTCTCGGCCGACAGGAAATTGCCGATCATGTCGCCGCCCATGAAGAAATCGAGCTTGCCGAACAAGATCAAGAGGCCGCCGTTCGCCTGCGGGCCGCCGGGCACGATCGTGACGTCCAGCCCATATTTCTCATAAGTGCCGTCGGCGACCGCCTGAAAGAAGCCGCCGGCGGCCGGGTCGGCGAGCCAGTTGGTGCCGAATTTCACCTTGTCGAGCGCGAGGGCGGGGGTCGCGAGACCGAACAGACCGATGAGCGTCACCACAATCCATCGTCGCATTGCGCCCTCGAAGAAACAGGCCTGCGGGCCCACGCCGATCCTGCGACGTTTGCGTCCGGGTGGGAAGAGCCCTGTCTCGATCCCGTGAATCCGGGGCGCCGACCCCCGTCGTAACTGCGTCGGGCGGAGCGGCGATCGGGCTCATCGCTTTCGCAGGCGCGTGTCGCGCGTCGCCGGTCAGATCCCCTGGCCCGTCCCAGTGTTCCCGAGCATGGATTCCACGATTACAAGGCTTTGCGGCGGATTTTCCCGGCGACCGCAGCTTGGTTGATCGTCCGGTCGCCGCCCGCGAACGCGGGCTTTGGACGCGCGGTCACGTGCGCCTGCTTCCCGTGGGCCGGGCTCCGGAAGAGCTCGTCAAATCCGAGCATGAATCGTGTATTTCCAAGGCCTTGCGGCCGATTTTCCGGGCGCCGGGCCGGTCGCTCGTCGGTACCAGGATCGGACGCTGACGCCTCTGGGCGGTCTCTTGGCCGGGACGGGACTGAGCCCCAAGCGCGAACGGCCAACGCCCGAAGCCGGCGTGGCGCCGGAACCCAAATCGAGCGAGCGCGCCGCAGGTCGCCTGCGGCGTCGGCTGGCATGGAGGCGGCTTTGACGACATTGGATAACCGCGTGTTCTCCGGCTTAGGAGAACAAATATAGAACGTGACCGTCCGTCTGGCAAGACAATGTTGCCTGTTCCCGCCATCGGAGGAGGTCACCGTCTCGACGCCGAGGCGAAGCGACAGTAGGCTCTCGCCTCAGCGAGTGACGCCTATTTCGCGCCGGCGTCAACCGAGCGGCCGGAACGGAATGGTCCTCCGACTCCGACCGGTGATCTTGAATTGATCATTGAAATGGTCGGAGTGAGAGGATTCGAACCTCCGACCCCCTCGTCCCGAACGAGGTGCGCTACCAGACTGCGCTACACTCCGACATGGTCCGCCAAGCGGCCAGAGCGGCGTTATAGGGGCGCCGCGTGCGGCGCGCAAGCCCGCTGCGAGCTTGAGAACCGGCGAACAAAAGAAACAGCCTTGTCACTTGCGCGCCGCAAGGGCTAAGCTCCGCTTGTATGGAATTTCATGCCAGCGCGTGAGACCGGGGACACGGGGGGCGCGCGCAGGACATGCATCAAAAGCACCAGAGGAGCGCCTATGTCACTTGGTTTCAAAACCATCGCGCTTGCCGCGGCTTTGGCTGCGGTCGCCGGCGCGGCGCGCGCGGACGACGTGAAAGTCGCGCTGATTCGCGGCCAAACCGGCCCGCTGCAGGCCTACGCCAAGCAGACCGAGACCGGCTTCATGATGGGTCTCGAATACGCGACCAAGGGCACGATGACGGTTGACGGCCGCAAGATCGTCGTCATCACCAAGGACGACCAGTCGAAACCCGATATCGCCAAGACCGCGCTGACCGAGGCCTACGAGGACGACGGCGCCGACATCGCCGTCGGCACGACCTCGTCCGCCGCGGCGCTGGCCATGCTGCCGGTCGCCGAGGAGCACAAGAAAATCCTGATCGTCGAGCCCGCCGTCGCCGACGACATCACCGGTTCGAAGTGGAACCGCTACATCTTCCGCACCGCCCGCAACTCGTCGCAGGACGCGATTTCCAACGCGGTCGCGATCGGCAAGCCCGGCGTGAACATCGCGACGCTGGCGCCAGGACTACGCCTTCGGTCGCGACGGCGTCGCCGCCTTCAAGGAGGCGCTCGCCAAGACCGGCGCGAACCTCGTCGCCGAGGAATACGCGCCGCCGAACACGACCGACTTCACCGCGCCCGCCCAGCGCCTGTTCGACGCGCTCAAGGACAAGCCGGGCAAGAAAATCATCTGGATCGTCTGGGCCGGCGCCGGAGATCCGCTCGACAAGCTTGCCGATCTCGATCCTGGCCGTTACGGCATCGAACTCTCGACCGGCGGCAACATTCTGCCGGCGCTGGCCGCCTACAAGCGCTTCCCCGGCCTCGAGGGCGCGGCCTACTATTACTACGGCATCCCCAAGAACCCGGTGAACGACTGGCTCGTCGCCGAGCACGAGAAGCGCTTTCACGCGCCGCCGGACTTCTTCACCGCCGGCGGCTTCGCCGCCGCCGAGGCGCTGGTGACGGCGCTCGACAAGGCGAAGTCGACCGACACGGAGAAGCTGATCTCCGACCATGGAGGGCATGGAGTTCGACACGCCCAAGGGGCCGATGATCTTCCGCAAGGAGGACCACCAGGCGCTTCAGTCGATGTACGCCTTCAAGATCAAGGTCGATCCCAACGTGGCCTGGGGCATTCCCGAGCTCACCCGGGAGCTGACCATCAAGGACATGGATATCCCGATCCGCAACAAGCGATGACCCCGTCGCTCGAAACCCGCGGCCTGACCGTCCGCTTCGGCGGCCATGTCGCGGTCGATCATGTCGACCTGCGCCTTCCGGCCCGGCGAGCTCACCGCCATCGTCGGGCCGAACGGCGCGGGCAAGACGACGTACTTCAACCTGATGTCCGGCCAGCTGCGCGCCTCCGACGGCGCAGTGCTGATCGATGGGCAGGACGTGACGCGTCTCAGCGCGCCGCAGCGCACGCGGCTCGGGCTCGGGCGGGCGTTCCAGCTGACGAACCTTTTTCCCCGCCTCAGCGTCGCGGAGAACGTCCGGCTCGCCGTTCAGGCGCAGGCCGGCGTGCATTACGAAATGCGCCGTCCCTGGCGGGCGCGCGCCGATCTGATCGACCGGGCCGAAGCGGTTCTCGCGATCGGTCGGGCTTGGCGCCAAGCGCGACGCGCAGGCCGCCGCGCTGCCGCACGGCGACCAGCGCAAGCTCGAGGTCGCGATGATGATGGCGCTCGAGCCCAAGGTCTACATGTTCGACGAGCCGACCGCGGGCATGAGCGTCGACGAGGTTCCGGTGGTGCTCGACCTGATCGCGCGGCTCAAGACCGACGCGAGCAAGACCATCCTGCTGGTCGAGCACAAGATGGACGTCGTGCGCTCGCTCGCCGACCGCATCATCGTGCTGATCAACGGCCAGCTCGCCGCCGACGGCGACCCGGCGACCGTGATCGCCTCGCCGGTCGTGCAGGAGGCGTACCTCGGGATCGCCCCGGAGAAGGCTGCATGAGCGCGGGCCTGACGCTCGAAGGCGTGCATACCCACATCGGCCGCTATCACATCCTGCAAGGCGTCGATTTCGATGCGCCGGGCGGCCGGACGACCATGCTGCTCGGCCGCAACGGCGCCGGCAAGACGACCGCGCTGCGCACCGTCATGGGCCTTTGGCGCGCCTCGAAAGGACGGATCGCGCTGGGCGGCAGACCGCTTTGCACGGGCTCGCCGCGAGCGACGTCGCCCGCCTCGGCGTCGGCTATGCGCCCGAGACGATGGCGATCTTCTCCGACCTCACGGTGAGGGAGAACATGATCCTCGGCGCGCGCGTCAGGGACCGCTCGACGACAGGCGCCTCGACTGGATCTTCGGCTTCTTCCCGGCGTTGCGGAAATTCTGGCTGTCGCGCGCCGGGTCGCTCTCGGGCGGCCAGAAGCAGATGCTGTCGATCGCGCGCGCCATTGTCGAGCCGCGCGAGCTCCTGCTTGATCGACGAGCCGACCAAGGGCCTCGCGCCGGCGATCGTCGGCGCGCTGATCGCGTGCCTGAAGGAGATCAAGGCGACCGGAGTGACCATCCTTCTGGTCGAGCAGAACTTCCGCGTCGCGGTCGAGGTCGGCGACGAGGTCAGGGTGATGGACAACGGCCGCATCGTGCACAGCGGCGCGATGAGCGCGCTCGCCGCCGACGCGCCGCTGCAGAACCGCCTGCTCGGCCTCAGCCTGGATTCGCATCAATGAGCGCGCTCGACGCTGGGCGCGGCGCTGCCGCGGCGCAGAATCGAGATCCTGCCGGCGCTGACGCCGCTGATCGTCGCGGCGGTCGCCGCGCCCTTCGTCGGTTCGGCCTCGACCTTCGTGACGCTGACCGCGGCCGGGCTGGCGATGGGCATGATGATCTTCACCATGGCCTCGGGACTCACGCTCGTCTTCGGCATGATGGACGTCCTGAACTTCGGCCACGGCGCCTTCATCGCGCTCGGCGCCTATGTCGCGACGCTTGTCTTTCTGCCGCTCGCGAGCTGGTCGGCCTCGGATTCGGTGGCGCTCAATCTCGCCGTGTTCGGTCTCGCCGTGATTGCGGCGGCGCTCGTCTGCGGCGCGCTCGGCTGGGTGTTCGAGCGGCTGATCGTCAAGCCGGTCTACGGCCAGCATCTGCGGCAGATTCTCGCGACCATCGGCGGCTCGATCATCGCCGAGCAGCTGATGTACGCCATCTGGGGCCCCGACCAGATCCCGTTGAGCCTGCCGAAGACCCTCGAGGGATCGTTCGTATTCGGCGAGGCGGCGATCGAGAAGTACCGGGTGCTCGCGACGATCGTCGGTCTCGTGGTGTTCGCCGCCGAGATGCTGATCCTGAACCGCACCAAGATCGGCCTTCTCGATCCGCGCCGGGCGTCGAGAACCGCGAGATGGTCGAGGCGCTCGGCTACCGCATCGACCGGCTGTTCGTCGGCGTTTTCATGGCGGGGTCGGGGCTCGCGGGCCTCGGCGGCGCGATGATGGCGCTCTATCGCGGCCAGGTGCACGCGACCATCGGCGGCGAGTTTCTGGTGCTCTGCTTCATCGTCATCATCATCGGGGGCCTCGGCTCGGTCGGCGGCTCGTTCGTCGCGGCGATCCTGGTGGCGCTGATCGCCAACTACGCCGGCTTCCTCGCGCCCAAAGCTCGCCCTCGTCTCCAACATCCTCGCGATGGTCGTCGTGCTCCTGTGGCGGCCGCGCGGCCTCTATCCGGTGAGCGGTCGATGACGCCTTCTATCCGGCGATGGCCCACGCGGCCGGGCGCTGCAGATCCTGATCGCGCTGATCGTGCTGGCGCTGCTGTTCGCGCCGTTCCTGTTTCCGGGCGCGAAGGCGTTCAACACGGCGGCCAAGACCTGCGTCATGATCCTGCTGGTCGCCTCGTACGACGTTTTGCTCGGCTACACCGGCATCGTGTCCTTCGCTCACGTGATGTTTTTCGGCGTCGGGGCCTATGGCGTCGGGCTGGCGCTCTACGGGCTCGGCGCAAGCTGGGGGGCGCTGGCCGCTCGGGCTCGTCTGCGCTTTTCTGCTGTCGCTGGCGCTGGCGCTGGCGATCGGGCTCTTCTCGCTGCGTGTGCAGTCGATCTTCTTCGCCATGGTGACGCTCGCCGTCGCCTATGCCTTCAACGTGCTGGCCTCGCAGCTCTCCGACCTCACCGGCGGCGAGGACGGGCGCTCGTTCAAGGTCCCGGAGGTTCTCCAGCCGGGTTTCAAGTGGCTCGACCATCCGATTTTCGGCGTTCAGGCCAACGGCAAGCTTTTGGCCTATTACCTCGTGTTCGCGGTCTCGGCCGCGGCTTTCCTGTCGCTGCTGCGGATCGTCAACTCGCCGTTCGGTCGGGTGCTGCAGGCGATCCGCGAGAACCCGTTCCGCGCCGAGGCGCTCGGCTACCGCATCGTATTCCACCGCACGCTCGCGACCTGCATCTCCGCGCTCGGGGCGACGCTCGCGGGGGCTTTGAGCGCGCTCTGGCTGCGCTACGTCGGTCCCGACACGGCGCTGTCGTTCTCGATCCAGGTCGACGTGCTGGTGATGGTCGTGGTCGGGGGCATGGGCTCGCTCTACGGCGCGATCATCGGCGCGGCGCTGTTCGTGTTCGCCGAGAGCTACCTGCAGGACCTGATGGGCGGCCTCGCCGCCGCGGCAGCCGACGCGCGGCTGCCGCTGCTGCCCGCGCTGTTCGACCCGCATCGCTGGCTGCTGTGGCTCGGCCTCGCCTTCGTGCTCGCCGTCTATTTCGCGCCGCTTGGGATCGTCGGGGCGCTGAAGCCCGCGGAGGGGAAGGAGAAGGCGGGCGGATAAGCGCGAACCCGGCCGCCCCGTTGTCTCCGAGCCCGTTTCGGGCCTTTTCAAGACCTTGCGGTCGGATTTCCGGGCCGGCGTCACGCCCGGGGCGCGTGAGCGGCGGCGTCTCCGACCGCGTCCGGCGGCTCGCCGCTTCCAGTTCGGAATTGAGGCCTTTCAAAGCCTTGCGCTGGATTTTCCGGGCGACCGTCACGGCCGCCGACGAGTTCGATTGCGCCCTCCGCCTCGTCGTTCGAGAAACCGCTTCGCGGGCTCCTTTGAGGACGAGGTCGTGAGGTAAGGAGCGCGGCTCCTGCGCCCCGCCATGAGGCGGTCTGCCGCAAGCGACCGTTCGCCCGGATGTTCGATTCGACCATCAGGAAAAGGTAGCACGATTCCGGAAATCAGAAAAGACTTTGTTCGGCGCCGGCGCGCTCTTGTCGGATGGCTCGCGATGCGCCACGTCCCTCTCACAGGCCCGCAACAATTGGCGCAGGCGACGAAGGGAGAGCGCATCATGAACATCGGCGTCATCGGTTCCGGGGTCGTCGGCCAGACCCTCGCGGCGGGTTTGGTGAAGCACGGCCACAAGGTCGAGGTCGGCACGCGCGAGCCGGCGAAGCTCAAGGAATGGGCGAAAAATCATCCGGGGATCGGATTGAAGAGCTTCGCCGAAGCCGCGGCCTTCGGCGAGGTCGTCGTCCTTGCCGTCGCGGGGCAGGTCGCGCTCGAGGCGTTGAAGCTGGTCGGGCCCAAGGCGCTTCAGGGAAAGACCGTGATCGACGCCTGCAATCCGATCGGCGGCGGGCCGCCGGTCGCGGGGGTGCTCAGCTACTTCACCGGGCAGAACGAGTTGCTGATGGAGCGGCTGCAAAAGGCCTATCCGAACGCCCATTTCGTCAAGGCGTTCAATTCGGTCGGCGCGGGCCAGATGGTCAACCCGCAGTTTTCCGGCGGCCGTCCGACGATGTTCATCTGCGGCGACAGCGCGCACGCGAAACACGCCGTCGCCGGCATCTGCGATGAACTCGGCTGGGACGTCGAAGACATGGGCGCGGTCGAAGCCGCACGCGCGATCGAGCCGCTCTGCAAGCTGTGGTGCATTCCCGGCATCGGAAAGGGCGACTGGTCCGCCCACGCGTTCAAGCTGTTGAAGTAGGAGCGTCTATAGCGCAGCCTGCGCCAGCGCCGCGGCGCCATGGTCGCCAAACAGGAAACCGTTGGAGAATTGTGCGTTCGGCGCGAGCTCGCGCAAGCGGGCCATCGCCGCTTCGGCCGAAATGCGGCCGGCGACGGCGTCGGCGAACGCTTTCGTGATGGCGACGAAGTCGCCGGTGTGCGGCGAAAGGCGCAGCGCGCCGACGCCGGCTGCGGCAAGGCGGTCGAGGTCGCCGATCAGGTTGGCGTAGACGTGCGACAGGGTCTGTACGCCGTTGATCGCCAGGAAGGCGGCGCCGTCGAGGGTTCGCGCCGACCCTCCGTCCGGATCAGCCGCGCAGACGAAATGGCAAGAGTCCTTGCTGAGCCCATGCACTCGCGCATGATAGCAGCGGCCCGAGATCGCGAGGGGTATGCGGCCGAAGGCCCAGACCTCGACGCGCGCCTCGACTTCGGCGGCCGCCTTCGCCAGCGCCCCGACCGACGCGATCGGGAGTTCCGGCGGCAGGCAGAAACGCCGCGCGCCGCGCCGGGCGAGATACGCAAGCGTATTCTCGTTGTAGACGTTGACCAGCGGTCCAACCGTGAAGGGTTGCTCCGGCTGCATCCAGCGCAACAGCGTCAGGTCGTCGATTTCGAGTTCATGCTCCGTCTGCTGCGCGAGTTCCCGGGCGGCCCGGCGCTCGCGCTCGAGCGTGGGGAGCGCCAGCGACGTGAGCACGACCGTCTTGCCGCCGCGCTCCAGCCGCTCGACCACCCCGGGGATGCAGTCGGCGTAGAACGGCAGGCGTTTCGAGCAGACGAGTTCGCCGACAACGACGCGATCGACCGGCGCCTCGTCGGCGATCCAGGCGTAAAAGTCGACCAAAGCGTCGACGGACCAGTTGAAAAGCAGCGGCCCGACCGTCAGCTCAAACCGTTTGTCCAAGGTTCGTTCCCTTTCCACCTGGCGCACCTGGTTTCATCAGGCGGCGCAGATACCCTTCTCCCCGCTCGCGGGGAGAAGGGATTGTCGCGCCTCCACCTCTGGCGCGATGTCGTCAACGCCAGGCCTTGCGGTAGGCCCCTGCGGTGGTCTTCTGCCCCTCGGTCAGATTGCTGAGCGCGTTCGGCGGCAATCGGGCGGCCGGCGGCGTAGGCGTCGAGCGCGGCGCGGAATCCGCCGACGACCGCAATCGTATAGGCGCGGCTGCGTTGCCGTCCCTCGATCTTCAGCGCCGTGACGCCGGCTTCGGCAAGCTGCGGGATCAGCGACGCCGCGTCGAGGCTGACCGGGTCCTCGAACAGCGTGGCCCTGATACTCGCCGATCCGGAACGCGCCCTTGCAGAGGGTCGGATAGGGCGCGGGCTCTCTCGCCCCGACCTTGTGAATGGCGAACCCGCCGAGCCGGGACACCAGCTGCGCCGCCCTCCTCGCGATACTCGACATGGCTCGCGGGCGAGCAGGCGCCGTGCATGTTCGGCGATTTGCCGGTGGCGTAGGAGGAGAGCGAGCAGCGTCCCTCGGCCATCACGCACAGGCCCCCGAACACGAACACCTCGGTCTCGACCTCGATCTCGCGGTTGATGGCGGCGATTTCCTGCACTGTCAGCACGCGCGGAAGCACGACGCGCTTGACCCCGAAGGCGTGGGCGTAGACGGCGATCGCGTCGGCGTTGGCCGCCGCCGCCTGGACCGAGAGATGCAGGCGCAATCCCTTCCGATGCTCGGCCGCGTAGTCCAGGAGGCCGAGATCGGCGAGAATGACCGCGTCCGCGCCGAAACGGTGGGCGTCGTCGACCGCCTTGGACCAGAGGACGAAGGCGCCCGCGCGCGGAAACGTGTTGATGGCGATCAGCACCTTGGCGCCGCGCTTGTGCGCAAAGCGGATCGCCTCCGCCATTTCGTCGCGCGAGAAATTCAGGCCCGGAAAGTTGCGGGCGTTGGTCTCGTCGTTGAATCCGCAATAGACCGAATGGGCGCCGGCTTCGATCGCCGAGCGCAGGGCCGCTGGCGTTCCGGCGGGGCAGACGAGTTCGAGCTTCCGGCTTTCGAGTCATTCGAGCGGTCCTGTTCCGACGCGGGTGAGGGGCGCGCCGGTCAGGGCCCCGATCGCCGCCGCGAGCTTTTGCGCGGGAGCGTCGGCGAGTCGGGCCAGCGGGCCGAAAATGGCGGTCGTCTCGCGCACGAGATCGAGTTCCTCGTTGTCGATGGCGTTGCGCAGCGCGACCACCGCCCCGGTGTCGCCCTCGATCGAAAGATCGCGCGAGAAGAACAGGGCGTCGCCGTCGTAGGCGCCGTGCACCAGACCGATCAGCGCGGCCAAGGGTCCGGCGATTCGTGCGTCCCAGGCGACGGGCTCGTCCCGCCGGAGCGCGCTCAGGTTCGGGCGCGAGGGACGGGGCTTCAGGACGAACACGAACGGCAGGTCGGTCGGATCGATCAGAAAGACCTTGTTCGCCTGCTCGCCGAGCCGGGCGAACAGGGCGGGATGCCGCTCGGCGAGCAAGCTCGTCAGACGGGCGCCGACCAGCGACAGCGGCCAGAGCGGGGCAAAGCGGAGCGCGAGCGCGCCCGCCGCCGGAAACTGGGGAATGTTTCGGACGTCGAGACATACGGTCCATAAGTCAGAGGATGCGAGGGCGCGCTTTGATCTATGTCAATGCGGCTTGACATCGCTATACGGGACGAGGGCGGAATGTCGTTCCGCGACCTTCCGACTTTTCGCGACCTTCGCGCCTTCGTCCGCTTCCTCGAAGATCGCCGTCTTCTGGCGCGAATCGGCGAGCCGATCAGCCTCGTTCATGAAATGACCGAGGTTCACCGCCGCGTTCTCGCAGCCGGCGGACCGGCCCTGATGTTCGAGGCCGCGCGCGGGCGCGAAAATGCCGGTGCTCGCCAATCTGTTCGGAACCGCGGAACGCGTGGCGGCGGGGTTCGGCGTCGCGCCGTCGCGGATCGTCGAGCTCGGCGAAATGCTGGCCGCGCTACGCGAGCCGCAGCCGTTCGACGGCATGCGCGACGCGCTGAGCCGCTGGCCGATGCTCCACGCGGCGCTTTCGACCCGGCCGAGCCTGGTGTCGCGGCCCGACTGCCAGTCCGAGCGCCGGCTCGGGCGCGGACGTCGATCTCAGCCGACTGCCGATACAGACGTGCTGGCCCGGCGAGCCCGCGCCGCTGATCACCTGGGGACTGGTGATCACCCGGCCGCCGGACACCGAGGCCGACGATACCGCGCACATGAACATCGGCGTCTATCGCATGCAGGTCCTCGACAAGGATCGCGTCATCATGCGCTGGCTCGCCCATCGCGGCGGCGCCGAGCATCATCGGGCGTGGAGCGCGAGCGGCAAGGACACGCCGGTCGTGGTGGCGATCGGGGCCGATCCGGCGACGATTCTCTCGGCCGTGCTGCCGCTGCCGGAGACGGTGTCGGAACTGCGCTTCTCCGGCGTGCTGCGCGGCGAGCGGCCGCGAATCGCGCCCGCGCTCACCGTGCCGCTGATCGTTCCCGCCGATGCGGAAATCGTGATCGAGGGGTTCGTCTCGGCGACGGAGACGGCGCCGGAAGGCCCCTATGGCGATCACACCGGCTATTACAACAGCGTCGAAACGTTTCCGGTCATGCGGGTCACCGCCGATCACCACGCGGCGCGACCCGATCTACCTCACGACCTTCACCGGGCGGCCGCCCGACGAGCCCTCGGTGATCGGCGCCGTGCTCAACGACCTCGCCCTCCCGACGATGCGCCGGCAGATGCCGGAAATCGTCGATATCTGGCTGCCGCCGGAAGCCTGCTCCTATCGCATGGCGATCATTTCGATTCGCAAGTCCTATCCCGGACAGGCGCGCCGCGTGATGATGGGCCTGTGGGGCATGCTGCCGCAGTTCAACTACACCAAGACCATCATCGTCGTTGACGACGACATCGACGTGCGCGACTGGAACGACGTCGCCTGGGCGCTGGCGACGCGGATGGACGCCGGGCGCGATTCGGTCGTCGTCGACGAACACGCCGATCGACTACCTCGATTTCGCCTCGCCCGAATCGGGACTCGGCGGCAAGCTCGGCCTCGACGCGACCAAAAAGATCGGCGCCGAGACCACGCGCGAATGGGGCCGCACGCTCGTCATGTCGTCGGAGGTGAAAAAGCGCGTCGACGCGCTCTGGCCGAGGCTCACGCGCGCGCTCGCGCGGCGCATGACGGCGGGACGGCGTGGAGGGCGCGCGTCTCGCGCTCCCAAAGGCCGTCGACAGACGGCGTCCTTCCGGACGCCCTTGAAGCGGCGACACGCCGCAACTCCCAGGTGTCGCACCGGGCGAATCTGCGGTAAGACCTTCCCTGGGCCGAGCCGAACCATGGCGATCATCGACACTGCAAACGCGACGCTTCTCCTGATCGACTTCCAGACGCGGCTGATGCCCGCCATCGACGACGGCCCGGCCGTCATCGCCAACGCGCGGCGGCTCGTCTCGGCGGCGGCGCTGCTCGGCGCTCCGGTCCTGTTCACCGCGCAGAACCCGCGGGGCCTGGGCGGAATCGTGCGGGAGCTTCAACCGGAGGAGCCGCTTGTCTTCGCCAAGATGACCTTCGACGCCGGCCGGACGCCGGGCTTCGACGAACGGCTGGCGGAGGGGCACGCGATCATCCTCACCGGGTGCGAAGCGCACGTTTGCGTGCTGCAGACGGCGCTGGGACTGGTCGCGCGGGGCCGGCGCGTGTTCGTCGTCTGCGACGCGGTCGGCTCGCGCAGGGCGGAAAGCAAGGCGGTCGGACTTCGGCGGATGGAGCAGGGCGGCGTCGAGATCGTCACCACCGAAATGGTCGTGTTCGAGGGACTGGGCAGCGCCGAGCACCCGCGATTCCGTGAGGCGGTCGCGCTGATCAAGTGAGGGCGACGACGCGCGCTGCGGCCTGCGGAAGAGTGCGCGTTTGTTCACGAGGGCTTCGCGATGAAGCCTTTTGCGACATTGGCGTGAAATCACAGCAGACTGGCGCAAGGGAGCAGGAACGCGATCTCGTTTTGGGCCAAGTTCGTTTCTGCCCGCTAGGTTGTAACCCCTTTCAACAAAGCGAGCGATGAAGACAAAAGCCCCGCGCGGAGTACCCCCTTCTCCGGCGCGGGGCGCTTTGTTAGCGGGGCTATGTTCACGGCGAACGGTCAGCCGCAACGTTCCTGCACTCGACATGCGCCGAGAGACTGGTCATGCTAGCCGATATTGCGTTAGCGATAGGGAGGGGACGTTGCATTCCGGGGCAGGCCATGAGCCTACCGTCACCACCTTCGCCATTCGACAGGCGCTCGGGGCGCTCCATAACCATGGCGTCGCCGCGGAACCGCTGATCGAACGGGCGGGATTGGCCGGATGCGACCTGCAGGACGCCGGAGCCAGAATCCCCGCCGGTCGTCAGGGACGATTTCTCGAACTGACCGCAAAAGCGTTGGGGGACCCCTCCTTCGGCCTGCGCCTTGCCGCCGGAACGAATCCGCGCGAGCTGGGGCTGTTGTATTACGTCACGTCTTCGCCGAAGCGGTTGCGAGACGCGTTGAACCTGTTCCTGAACTACTCGAAAATCGTCAACGAGAGCCTGATCCTGAAGTCGAACCGCGTCGGAGACCATCTCGAAGTCGAGTTTGAATTGTCGGGCGTCGCTGCGCAGGACGTGAGCGTGAACACGGAATTCTGGGTGGCGCTGAGCGTCAGGGCGATGAGGCAGTTTTCCGGGCGCCAGCTTTGTCCGGTCAGCGTCACGTTTCCTCATTTTTGTCTCGGGGACCCAAAGCCATTTGTGCAACTCTTCGGTTGTCCGGTCGAATTCGGCGGCGCAACCGGGCGGGTCGTGTTTTTGAACGACGTTCTCGACTTTCCTCTGGTGACCGAAGACGCCAATCTGCTCGAAATCGTGAAACCGCTTTGCGACGAGGCGGCGAAGGGGCTGAAGACGGCCAAGACCGCGTTCCGCGCGGTCGTGGAGGCGGAGATCCAGCGGCTGCTGCCCCAAGGCCAAGCCGGTCTGGAGCCTATCGCCAGCCGCTTGTCGCTGAGCTCGAGGACGGTGTGCCGGAAACTTGCCGACGAAGGTACGACCTTCTCCGACGTCCTGCAGGCGTTGAGGCGCAATCTGGCGCTGGCTTATGTCAAGGACGAGAGCATCCCGCTCACGCAAGTCGCCTGGCTGCTCGGCTATGAAGCCCCGACGTCCTTCACCCACGCCTTTCGCCGCTGGACCGGCCAATCGCCCCTGACGTACCGGCGAGCCGAGATCGGGTAGCCGAGTCCCTCGGGGGTCAACGACGCCCGCAAGCCTTGGGAGAGGATTTCCATAATGGCGAGCGATCTTCCCCGGATCGTTGCGGAAGCCTACCGATGGCAGCGCCGGCAGGGGGCCGAGGTGATCTCGGAGCGCCACTGTCACGTCGTGGTCGATCGGGCGCACGCGGACGTCTGGGACGTGAACCACGTGGATGCGGTCACCGCCGAGAGCGAAGCGGAGATCGAGGCGGTGTTCGCGGCGATGGAGGCGCATTTTGCGCATACGCCCTGGCGCGTGGTCCATACCGACCGTTTTACCCCCGACCGGTTTCTGGCGCGCCTCGCGCTCGACGATTTCGTCGAGCGCCCCGCCGCCATCCTGATGGCGCTCTCGGGAGCCCTCGCCGATCGCGGCGCCCCGGTGACGCTGAGACCCGTCTTGCAGGATGCCGACTGGGGCGCGCTGCTGCGGCTCGTCATCGCCAACCACGCCGAGCGCTCGAGCGTCGACGACCTCAAGCTGACCCCGGATTTCAGCCGGCGCATGGTCGAAGTCTACCGCAAGAAGAGCCCCGCCTACCGGTTCCATCTGGCTGTGGAAAACGACGCGGCGGTCGCCTACGCGGCCTATGCGGCCGCGCCCGGCGGCGTCGGGATGATCGAGGACGTCTTCACCCTGCCGGCCGCCCGGCGGCGCGGCGTCGCCAGAGGCGTGATCGCGGCCTTCGTCGACCGTCTGCATGTCGCGGGCTCTCGGACGATTTTTCTAGGCGCGCTTGCGGACGACCGGCCCAAACGCCTCTACGCCCGCCTAAGCAGGTTTGCGCAGGGTTTCCAACGCGGGGGTTTTCTGATTCCGTCCTACGGAGTGATTTGGGGGATGGGGCATGGCGGGGAAATCTCCGGTTGCGGCGACGCCTGAGCAGATGGCGGTGCTGGAATTGAAAGCGTCTGGGCCTGACCGGGCCGAGGCGGACCGGGCGAGAGCGATCCTCTTGACGCTTCGCGGCTGGACGAGCGCGCGGATCGCCGAGGCGTTCGGCGTTCGGGAGGACACGGTCCGGTTCTGGCGCGGCCACTTCATGAGCGGCGGCGTTGAAGCCCTGGAAACCCAACCGCTGCCGGGGCCGGCGCCTTTGAAGACGCAGGCGGCCTTGCGCGTTGCCGAGCCTCTCTTGTCGGCGCCGGTGACGAACCGGGTCAATTGGACGCTTGCGCGCCTGGCCGACGAGATCGCGGAGCGAGAAGGCGTGACGATCTCGAAATCGCAGCTCTCCAAGGCGCTGCGCAAAAAGGGGGCTTTCGCTACCGCCGGCCCCGCCACACGCTGAAGGGACGCCAGGACGCCGAGGCGGTGGATCGCGGTGGCCTGCGGATGAAACTGTTCAAAGCGCAAGCCGAGGCTGGCGACATCGTTCTGCTGTTTGCCGACGAGAGCGAAGCGCTGACTCATCCTTATCTTGCCCGCGCCTGGGCCAGGCGCGGGGCCGACTTGCGGGTTCCGGCGCCGGGACAGGCCCAGAAGATTGCGATGATGGGCTCGCTCGACTACCGGCGGCGCAGGCTCATCGTCACGACCTCCCGGACCAAGCGGAGCGCCGACTTCATCGCGCATTTGCAGGCGCTCGATCTCCTCTACGGCCCCAAACCCGGCGCCCCGGTGAAGCCCGTCGTCATCGTCCTCGACAACGGTCCGATCCACGTCAGCAAGGCCAGCCGCGCGGCGTTGGCCGGGCGCGCCCACTGGCTCACCGTCGAGTGGTTGCCGAAGTACGCCCCGGAATTGAACGATATCGAAATCGTCTGGGGCGACCTGAAAGCCAGACATCTCGCGCATCGAACCTTCACCGATCTGGAGACCCTCGACACCGCTATTCACGATGCCGTCGCCGCCCTAAACTCAGAGCGAAATCGCGATCCGTTGGAGCGGCAGAGAATCTCTGCTTAGGTTTTCAGCCGGTGGGACTGGCGCGGACCTGGGTGCGGGAGGGGGTCGGCGGGGGATAAAATGACGCTGTCGCCTGGCGCGGGTCGGAGGGCTGCGTCTCGCCGCCCCCTCGGGAATCGGAAACGACGCAATCGCTCGAAGGGGCGATATATTCGAGGAACGTTTACGCCAGTCTCGGCCGCCATCTTGGCGGCCTTTGTGCGCCGCGCTGGCCGTACTACCGGTTGGAGAACAGCGTCAGGAGAACCTTGCCTTTGTCGCCGATGATGCAGACGAGGGTCTGCGGCTTGTCCTTGGAGGTGCGCTCGACATAGGCGTCGGCGATGACGACGGTTCGAACCGGGACGTTCTCGATCGAGGTGTCCGCGTTGATGACTTTCGCGCTGTCGAGGTCGATCACCACATCCTTGACCTGAGGCGACTTCTGCTTGAGGGCGATCAGGCCGCTCGCCTTGCAGGCGTCCGCCTCGGGCGACACGGTTTCCGCGTAAGCCGGCGAAGCCGCGAGAAGGGCGAGAACAAGGAACGGGACTTTCAACGGAGCGACCTCCAAAAATGGGTGCGAGAACCTGTCTCGCTGTGGCTTGGTTTCCTCACCCAACGATGGTTCCGGCCGGTCGTTCCCGAGACGAAGGGCGATTCGACCGCTCGTGGTTCATGATCCGTTAAGATTGAGTGCGTCAAGTTCTGCAAATGGCGGTCATGGGTTGGCTGGGTTATGCGGCTTTGCGGAGATCGGTTTTCTTGTGCTCCCTGAGGTCGTTCATATTGAGGTAACGGTGGGCTTCGAGCCAGTTCTCATGGGTCTCGACGGCCAAGGCTCGGATTAAGCGCAGACATGCCTCCGCGTTTGGGAAGATCCGCACCACGTGGGTTCGGCGCTTGATTTCCTCATTTAGACGTTCGAGCATGTTCGTGCTCTTGAGATGCTTATGGTGCTGGCGTGGCAGGCGGTAGAAGGTGAGCGTCTCCTCGATCGTTTCCTCGACCCAGGCGACGAGCTTTTCGTATCGGTCGCCCCACTTGGCGATCCAGGTGGCCAAATCGCTGCGGGCTTCCTCGACGGTTCGCCGGTCGTAGAGCCAGCGCAGCTCCTGCAGGCAGTCGTCGTCGGCCTTGCGCGGCAGATGGTCCAGGGCGTTACGCAGGAAGTGGACATAACATCGCTGCAAGGCGGCCTCCGGGAGAACTTCGCGAATGGCCGCCCGAAGGCCCGCGTGATCGTCGGCGACGACGAACTCGACGCCGTCAAGGCCGCGGCGGCGCAGGCCGCTGAGGAAGTCCCGCCAGGACGAACGGCTTTCCCGATTGGCCAGCTCGACGCCCAGGATCTGGCGGCGGCCGTCCCAGTCGATGCCGATCGCGATCAGCACGGCCTGGCTCACGATCACGCCGCCTTCGCGCACCTTCTCATAACGGGCGTCGACGATCAGGTAAGGGAAAGGCTCGGCAAGGGGGCGCGTGGCGAAGGCGTCGAGGCTTTCGTCCAGGCGCTTGTTGATCGCGGAGATGGCGGAGGCCGAGAAGGCGTGGCCGCACAGCTCCTCGGTGATCGCCTTGACCTTGCGGGTCGAGACCCCCTGCACGTACATCTCGGCCAGCGTCGCCACTAGCGCCTGTTCGGAGCGCTGATAGCGCTCGAAAAGTTCGGTCGAAAACCGGCCGTCGCGATCCTGCGGCACGCGCAGTTCCAGCTTGCCGACCCGCGTGACGAGCGTGCGGCTGTAGTAGCCGGAGCGGTAGCCGTGCCGGGCGGCACGTGCGCTCGCTCTTCTCGGCGCCGAGCGCTTCCGTCATCTCCGCTTCCAGCATTTCCTGCACCACCGCCCGAACGATCTCGCGCAGCCCATCCGGGCTCTGCGTCGAAGAGCTCTTTGACGGCGCGATCGCAGGCTTAGCTTCTCTCTTGGTCATAGCGGCGGTTCTCTCGCGGAATCGGTGACTCCGGACATCACCAGCCTGCCATCACCGCCTCTCGCTCTCAGCGATTTTGCATGGACGGGCGTTCTTTCGGATGCCGTGCGAACCGCGTCAGCCGCGATCAGCGAGCGCGGCTACAGGGGCGGCTCGGGCGACAGGATCGCCCAACCCGCTTCGCCGAGACGCACCTTTTGGTCGCCGAGCGTCGCCTCGCGCCCGAACAGGATCGTGCACATTGCCTGCGCGGGCAGCGCCGTCTCCTTTCCGAGATTGAGCGCGACCAGCAGCCGCCGATCGCCGTCGAACGCTTCGAAGGCGAAGGCCTCGTTCGCCAGATGCACGACTCGGGTTCTCGCCCGATGCAGCCAGGGATGGCGCCGGCGCATGCCGATCAGCTCCTGATGGCGGCGGTAGATGGGCAGGCCTCCGGGCGGGAGCGCCTGCGGCCGGTCGGGGAAGGTCGGACGCACCGCGTCGTCGCCGCCGAGGCGGTCCTCCTTGACGCCCCTAAACCCCTGTTCGTCGCCGGCGTAGACGGAGGGCGTCCCGCCGCAGGCGAACAGGATTGCGAGCGCGTGGTCGAACGTGCGGGGATCGGCGAGGCGGCTCGCGAGCCGGGTGACGTCGTGATTGCCGACGAAGGTCTGGGGCGTGAACGCGTCGAGGAAGGCGTTGTGGCGGTCGAGCGCCCAGGCGAGCTCGAAGAAATTGCGGTCGTTGAGCGCGCTCCAGATCGCCTTCCAGAGCTCGTATTGGGTCACGGCGTCGACGCCGCTCGCCTTCACGAAGGCGACGAAGTCGCCGTGGATCACTTCGCCGAAGAGATAGGCGTCGGGATGGCCTTTGCGCACGCGCGGCAGCACGCGCGCCCAGAAGCGGGGCGGGACTGCATAGGCGGCGTCGAGCCGAAAGCCCGCCGCGCCCCGGTCGAGCCAGTGGATCATGACGTCGGCGACGAGCGCTTCGACGTCCGGCGCGTCGTGATTCAGCGCGACGAGATCGTGATGGCCCTCGAACGTCTCGGCCTCCGGGCCCGGCCGGCCCGCCGGCCACGAGAGCCGGAACCAGGGCGCGCGGGGGGCGGAGGGGCCTTGAGCGCAAACTTCCTCGAAGGCCGGATGCCGGCGGGAGACGTGATTGAACACGCCGTCGAGCACGACCTTCAGTCCCGCGTTTTTGTGTGGCCTCGATCAGCGCGTCGAAATCGGCGTCGTCGCCGAGCCTCGGGTCGATGCGGAAATGGTCGATCGTGTCGTAGCCGTGCGAGGCGGAGGCGAAGATCGGACCGAGCAGGAGGCCGGAGGCGCCGAGCTCGATCGCGTAATCGAGCCAATTGATGAGATGGCCCAGCCGGTGGACGAGCGGCGGCGCGCGATCGGGGCGGATTTCGGCGCCGACGAAGCCCAGCGGATAGACCTGCCAGAAGATCGCGTGCTCGATCCAGGTTGGCGTAACGGGAGTGGGCATGACGAGCGCTCCTATGTACCGAAAGGTATAGTCGAGGGAAATTTCCGGCGGCCTTTCGGCGCGCGTCGTTCCCGTGCTCGCGACACGCCGTAGAGAAAGGCGTCCGCGGTCTCGCGCGCGAGCCTGGCGTTCAGCGCCGCATAATTGTTGAGGGCGAGGCCGATACGATTGTTGAGCGCGCCAAGAAAGGCCGCGGCGAGCGCGCGGCTGCGCCCCTGGAGCGCGTCGGTCTCCCCGACCGCCTCGCGAAACCGCCGCTCGACCGCCGCGAAGTGGCGCTCGTGAAACGCCCTCGCCACGTCATAGGCCTCGCTGCGGATCGGGCGCGAACCAGAGCGTGAGATAGAGCCGGTAAAACGTGCGCTCGCCCGCGGCGAAGGCGAAGGTCGCCTCGGCGAGCGCCGTCAGGGCGGCGTCGAGATCGCCAGACGGCGCGCCGCCGTCTTGAAGCGCGGCGTGCAGCGCCTGGAGCCGTTCCTCCATCAGCCTCTCGAGCAGGCCGCGCTTGCTGCCGAAATGGTGATAGAGGGTCGGCTTGGTCACGCCCGCCGCGGCGCAGATCTGCTGAACGCCGACGCCGTCGTAGCCATAGGCCGCGAAGAGATCGAGAGCGCGGTCGAGAAGCTCGGCGCGGGTGTCGTCGGACGAGGGGACCACGGCGCTTCATATACCGGTCGGTATATAGAGGTCAAGCGCCGGCCGGCGCCGCCGCGCCGAACCCGCGCGGCGAATGCGGCCGGCGACGCTTTTTACCGGTCTCGGCAAGACTTTGTTAGGCTTGCCCGGCGATGCTTTGAGGGTCCGAATGCATTGGATCCGGCGTCCCCGGACGCCGCCAGCCGACGCCCCGGCGATGACGTCCGGGCCGTCCCTTTTGCGATTCTCCAGGCGCTCCATGATGTCCAGTCTCTCCCCATTCGGTCTTCGCGCCTGGCGGACCGCCGTCGAGCCGCGGGAGGCTTCGCCCGCTCGCGGCGCCGCGGCTCCCGTCGACCCGGGGCCCGAGCGTCGCCGCCACGCCCGCACCCCGCTCGCGCTCGGCGGCCGATACATGCTCGAGGACGGCCGCGAATATCCCTGCTCGACCCGCGATGTGTCGCGCATGGGGGTGTCGATCCAGGGCGTTCCCATCGGCGCGATGGGCGAGCGGGTGATCGCCTATCTCGAACAACTCGGGCGGATCGAGGGTCGGATCGTGCGCCGCGCCGAGGACTGGTTCGCCATCGAGCTGGTGGCGAGCCCGCATAAGCTGGACCGTATCGAGGAAAAGATCAGCGCCATCCTGCTGCGGACCGCGCGAGTGGACGACGTCTGAGCCGCGCTCGCGCGAGCGCGACGACGCGGGGCAGAACCATTAACGAAATCATAGCGTATCTGGCCACGAGACGCGTATTGAAATTGTGATTTCAGATTGGACGGTCTGCGCATTCGTGATAAGGCCCCGGCCCGGCAGGCCGGAGACGGGCGTTCATGAGCGCATTTCATCACGAGAAGGTCTTGAGCGTCCATCACTGGACCGATCGTCTGTTCAGCTTCCGCACCACGCGGACGCCGACCTTCCGGTTCCGCAGCGGGCAGTTCGTGATGATGGGGCTGCCAAGCGACGGCAAGCCGCTGCTCAGGGCCTATTCGCTGGCCAGCGCCCATTACGACGACGCGCTCGAGTTCTTCTCGATCAAGGTCCCGAACGGGCCTTTGACCTCGCGCCTGCAACACCTCAAGGCCGGGGACGAGATCGTGGTCGGCCGCAAGCCGACCGGCACGTTGGTGATCGACAACCTCCGACCCGGCCGGACGCTGTACCTGCTCGGCACCGGCACGGGGCTGGCGCCGTTCCTCAGCATCATCCGCGACCCCGAGGCCTACGAAAAATTCGGCCGGATCGTCGTGGCGCACGGCGTCCGCTGGATCGCCGACCTCGCCTACAGCGGCTACCTCCAGGACGACCTGCCGAAGGACGAGCTGATCGGCGAACTGGTGCGGGAGAAGCTCATCACCTATCCGACCGTCACCCGCGAGCCGTTCCGCCACAACGGCCGCCTGTCGGCCGCGCTCGCGTCCGACCGCCTCGCAACCGACAACGGGCTGCCGCCCATCGATCCGAAAGAGGATCGCTTCATGCTGTGCGGCAGCCCGGCGATGCTCGCCGAAGTCCGCGCGCTCCTGGATGCGCGCGGCTTCGAGGAGGGGAACCACGGCGAGCCCGGCGACTACGTGATCGAGAAGGCTTTTGTTGACAAGTAAGCCCGTCGGAGGGCGCGCGCCCTTTCGCAACGGTCCGCCAAACGGCGGACCATGGCCGCAAAGCTGTCGCCACAATTGGGGATTTCACTCGCCCGATGAGTTCGCTTGGACAGACTTCGACATCCCGCCGCGGTCAGGTTGCGCGTCCGCCGCATGCGCTGCGGCGCGTCTTGATGGGCTCGCTCCTCGTCGCCGCGCTCGCCCTCGTCGCCCCCCCGGCGCAGGCCCTGTCGCCGATGCTTCAGGGCTGGCTCGCCGTGAACACGCAGTGCAAGGGCGGCGCTCCCGACGACCCCAAGACGCAAAAAGCCTGCGCGCGGCGCGACGACCTCGGGGCCAAGCTGAAACGGAGGGGCTGCGACTACCAGACGGACGGCGACTGGTGGAGATGCCCGCACTGAGGGCGGCGGGTCGGCGGGTGTGCGTCTCGCGCTCCGACAGGCCGTCGAAGACGGGCCCTCTCCAGGACGGCGAGCCGCCGTCCCCTAAGCTCGCCCTCCCTACAATCCCTTCGCCCTGAAGTATTTCATCAGGGTCCAGACAGCCGCCTGCTGTTGGTCGTCCATCTCGTTGGGCTCAAACAGCGCGAGCAGGATCTCTGAGGGTTTCCGGCCCTCGATACGAGACCCGCCGGGCTGCAAGGGCGGCGGGGGCGCTTCGAAAGCCGGCGGCGGGGCAGCAGGGTGTCTTCTGCGGGGCGTCGGCGACCGGGGCTTCCGGCCTTTCAGGACCCGCGGGCTCAGGGTCAGGCCCGCGTCGTTCGCCGCGTAGAGAAAGAAGGTCACGCATTTCTGCACCACCGCGTCGGCAGCCGGAAAGGCCTTGCGGAACGTGTCGTGGAAATGCGAGGGCGTCGCGGACTCGAGGTCGATCGCGAACAGGGGCGCGTATTCGCGGCGAATGAGGTCGAGCAGCGTTTCTCGCCACCGCCCTGCGTCTTCGGCGTCCACAAGCTCCCTGAGGCGCTGCGTCGGACGGCCCCCCTCTTCGATCAGGCCGAGGAAGCGGAGCGCGTGGGTCAGTTGCATGCCGACCACGCCGGAGAAGCGCGTCAGCACGCTGCGATCGACGCGCGAGGGAAGCCCATGCTCGCGCAGATCCTGGATGAACGTCCGGAACGTCCGATACGACGTATAGGGCGGGGTCCTGACGCTCTTCGCATTTTCCGAACGGCCGCGCGGCATGGCGCTCTCCACCGGTTCGGAATGCAAGCTATTCGCATTCGCGGCGCGCGGCAACTATACCGTATAGGACACATTCGCGGGACGGTTCGAAATCGCCGCTTGCGTGGCCGCGTCCATCGGTCAAGCTACTCAGGAAATTGGAAATTTTCTCTGAACTGAGCGGCCGGCGCGGTCGCTTCCGTCCACGCTCCAGGCGACCGGACGAATGCCCGGCTTCAGGTCCTTAGTCGATGCGGCCGTCCCGGCCGCGAATGAATTTGGGCGGCAAAAATGCTTTGGACAGACGAGGCGGTTGAGACGTTGAAGAGGCTCGCGATCGAGGGGCGGAGCGCGAGCGCCATCGCGGCGACGCTCGGCGTGGAGTCGCGCAACGCCGTGATCGGCAAGGCGAACCGGATCGGAGTCACGCTCCGCGGAGGTCGCGGCGGGCGTGCGCCGGCGTCGGATCGGTCCGGCGCCGCCTCATGTCCGCCGCCGGCGACCGCCGCCCAAGGCCGTTCCCCCGCGCCGGCTCTCGAAGCCGCGCCGCGGCGCGCCTGGACGTTTGCGGACGCCGAGGTCGGCGACATGCGGCGGGTGCGGTTGTCGGACATGCGCGACTCCGCCTGCCGATGGCCGCTTGGCGATCCGAGGAGCGGCGATTTCGCCTATTGCGGGCTCAAGGCCGCCGAGAGCCGCGCCTATTGCGCCGGCCATTGCCGCCTGGCCTACCGCCCGCCCGGCGTCCGGGCGAGGGATGTACGACGCGGGTCCCGCCCGATCGGGAGTTCGTGGCGGATGGCCTGAAACCGACCCGGCGGCCGGTCTTTCGCCCGCTAGGGAGCGTGGAGGGGGTGGGTGAGGAAGCGGGCGCGCGAAGCGGGCAGGGACGGTTCGTCCCCGTCGGGGGGAGCCTCCGCCCGTTCTTCCAGCATCGATCGCAGAATCTCGAAGCCGACATCGAAGTTCTTCTGCACGGTCGGCCAGACCTGCTCGAAGAACGGCAGATCCTTCGGCTTCGGCTTGGCGAAGCGGAGCTCGAAATGGGTGCCGCCGTCGTCCCGTTGTTCGAGCGCGTAGGTCATCAGGATTTTCGGGGCGCCGGGGATCGGAAGAAGCGCGGTCTGGGTCAGATAGTCGAACGGACGCCAGTCGAGGATGTCCTCGACGATCGCGTCCTTGCCGTGCAGGCAGTGAATCTTCGTGCCGGCGCCGCGCCGGCCTTTGGCGGCCTCCTCGACGACGACGCCGTCGCTTCTCTGCCAGCGGGCGTGATGCGCGGGCAGCGTGACATGCTCCCAGACCAGCGGGCCGGGGCGCCGCAAAATCCCGTCTCGATCACGGCGAAGGCGTCGGCGCGCTGAACCACGGTCCGCACCGTCGCGATTTCCCGATCCCACGCGTCTTGGAGGTCGCGCAGCCAGCATTTCGTCTCGCCGATGTGCTCGAGCGCCTCGGCGTGCTCGACGAGGCCCTGGGCCTTGGCGTCGATCCCCATGTCCCGAATGCAGGCGTCGGAATAGAGCGCATAGGCATGCGCGCCAAGCGTCTTGCCGACGTCGTTCTTGAGCAGGCGATGGACCAGGATCACGTCTCGTCCGGCGAGTTCCTCCCGGCCGGACATCCGCTGCCGGATGAATTCGCCAGAATGAACGACGAACTTGACGTCGAGGTTTTGCATGCGGCTGCAGGCCTGGCACTCGCAGCTGTTGGCCTGCTTGATGTTGCGCAGCCGCTTGCGGAAGGCGAAATAAGCCTGCTCGATCGAATCCTGCACAAGCGACCCGTCGACCTTGTCGGCGAGCGCGTAGACGAAGGCGGCGTCGCCTTCGAACTTGGCGAGGCGGAACGGGGGCCTGAGCGCCCTGACCAGCGTATCCATGATGTCGGCGATGATGTCCTGGGCGTGGTCGAGTTCGACCCCCGACACGAAGTTCGTGTAGCCGGAAATGTCGGCAATCACGAAACAAGCCGATTCAGTCTGCGGAAGCATGGCAAGGCCCTCCAGCCCGTCAGCCGCCCCGCGCCGCGGTCCCTGACCGGCCAAGGCGCGCGAAGACGTTAGCACGCGATCCGTGAAGGGGCGAACGAATTGGAATCGCTAGACTGCGTCGCCACCCGCGACAGATCCGCGTGAGCGTCGGCTCCGCGCAATTGGACAAAACCGTTCGCGCGGCAGGGCGGCGAGCGAGGGGAGAGGGTCGGGTTCAACCCCCGCCTCACCCGGCCCTGTAGCGCAGCGCTTCGATCACGAGCGCGAAGGCCGGGGGCTGTTGGCGGCGGCTGGGATAATAGAGGTGATAGCCGGGAAAAGTCGCGCACCAGTCGTCGAGCGCGCGGATCAGGCGTCCCTCCGAAATGGCTTCGGCGACCTGGTCCTCGGGCACGTAGGCGAGGCCGAGGCCCGAGAGGGCCGCGCTGATCCGCAGGTCGAGATTGCCGAGCGTCAGTTGGCCGTCGACCCGCACCTTCAATTCGCGCCCGGCCTTTTCGAACTCCCAGGCGTAGACGCCGCCATGGGTCGGCAGGCGCAGGTTGATGCAGACGTGGTCGGTCAGGTCATGGGGCGTCCGGGGCTTCTTCCGGTTGGCGAAATAGGCGGGCGCGCCGACGACCGCCATGCGCGCGTCCGGACCGATGCGCACCGCGACCATATCCCTGGCGACCTGTTCGCCGAGCCGGATCCCCGCGTCGAATCGCCCCGCGACGATGTCGGTCAGCGCGTTGTCGACGACGACCTCGACGGCGATATCGGGATAGTCGGGCAGAAGCCGTTCCAGCGCCGGCCAGAGGACGGTCCTGGCCGCATGTTCGGGGGCGTTGATGCGGATCGAGCCTGCGGGTTTGTCCCGCATTTCCGTCAGCGCCGCCAGCTCCGCGTCGATCTCGTCGAAGCGCGGCCCGACGGTCGAGAGCAGGCGCTCGCCGGCCTCGGTCGGCGCGACGGAGCGGGTGGTGCGGGTGAGGAGCCTCAAGCCCAGCCGCTCCTCGAGGCCCCGTATCGTGTGGCTCAGCGCCGATTGCGACACGCCAAGTTGCGCCGCCGCGCGGGTAAAACTGCGCTCCCGCGCCACCGCGACGAAGGCGATCAGGTCGTTGGCGGTGGTCTGCGAATTCATGAAGCTCGCTCATAACTTCATGTGCATTTTACCGGCTAATCGCAGCGCGGGGAACGGACTAATTTCTCGGCACAAGCTTGGCGACTTCGGAGGAAGAGATGCAAAAACGCACACTGGGAAAAAACGGCCTCGAGGTTTCGGCGATCGGGCTCGGCTGCATGGGGATGAGCTTTTCCTACGGGCCGCCGCACGACCGGGGCGAGATGATCGCGCTCATGCGCGCGGCGGTCGAAAAGGGCGTCACCTTCTTCGACACCGCCGAGGTCTATGGCCCCTACACCAACGAGGACCTGGTTGGCGAGGCGCTCGAGCCCTTCCGCGGCACGGTCGTGATCGCCACCAAGTTCGGTTTCAATCTCGATCCCGCCTCACGCGACCCGCTGGCGGGCCTGAACAGCCGGCCGGAGCGGATCCGGCAGGTCGCGGAGGCCTCGCTGAAGCGGCTGCGGATCGACGTCATCGACCTCTTCTACCAGCACCGGGTCGATCCCGACGTGCCGATCGAGGACGTCGCCGGCGCGGTCAAGGACCTGATCGCGGCGGGCAAGGTCAGGCATTTCGGCCTTTCGGAAGCCGGCGTCCAAACCATCCGCCGCGCCCACGCCGTCCAGCCCGTGACCGCGCTCCAGAACGAATATTCGCTGTGGTGGCGCCGCCCCGAGAAAGAGGTGATCGCGACGCTGGAGGAGCTTGGCATCGGCCTCGTGCCCTACAGCCCGCTCGGCAAGGGCTATCTGACCGGCGCGATGAACGCTGAGACGCGGTTCGAGAGCAACGACTTCCGCTCGAAGCTGCCGCGCTTCACCCCCGATGCGCTGAAGGCCAATCAGGCGATGGTCGACCTTCTCTCCGATATCGCCGCGCAGAAAAAGGCGACCCCGGCCCAGATCGCGCTCGCCTGGCTGCTGGCGCAAAAACCCTGGATCGTCCCGATCCCGGGCACCACCAAGCTCCGCCGTCTCGAAGAGAACATCGGCGCGGCGGACGTCGTTCTGACGCCGGACGACCTCGCTGCGATCGAGAGCGCCGCGGCGAAGATCGACGTGCACGGCGACCGCTATCCGGAAGCGCTGGAGAAGCTGACTGGACGCTGAGGGCCGGTCAAAGGACCGCCCGCGCGATTTGTCGCGGGTCCCCCGCATCGACACGCGCCGTCGGCGCACGCTAAACTGCACGTCCGCGGATATCAGGCGCGGCAGGCCTCGTTCTTCCGCCGAGGCGCCCGCTCCCGCGACACGGATGACCGAACCGCTGAACGACTACACTCCCGCCCAACGCACGCTGGTGACGATCTGCGTGATGCTGGCCGTGGTCATGCAGGCGCTCGACACGACCATCGCCAATGTCGCGCTGCCCTACATGCAGGGTTCGCTGTCGACGACCCAGGACCAGATCAACTGGGTGCTGACGTCCTACATCGTCGCCTCGGCGATCATGACCGCGCCGATCGGCTGGGCCGCGAGCCCGCTATGGCCGCAAGAACCTGTTCATCGCATGCGCCGGCGGCTTCACGCTCGCCTCGATGCTGTGCGGGATCTCGCAGACGATCGAACAGATGGTCGGCTTCCGTCTGTTGCAGGGCGTGTTCGGCGCGGGCCTCGTGCCGCTCGCCCAGGCGGTGATGCTCGACGCCTATCCGCCCGAAAAGCGCGGATCTGCGATGGCGGCGTTCGGCATGGGCGTCATGCTCGGCCCGATCATGGGCCCGACGATCGGCGGCTGGCTGACCGACTCCTATTCCTGGCGCTGGGTGTTCTACGTCAACCTGCCGTTCGGCGTGCTGACCGCGATCGGCCTTGCGATCCTCATGCGCGACACGCCCAGGCATCGCGCGCCCTTCTACTGGATCGGATTTTTGAGCCTCTCGGTCGGAATCGGCGCGCTCCAGATGATGCTCGACCGCGGACAGGACCTCGGCTGGTTCGATTCCGGCGAGATCGTCGCCGAGGCGATCCTTTCGGTGGTCGGCTTCTATTTCTTCTTCGCCGACGCGGCGACCACCGACCGGCCGTTCCTGCCGCTCAAAATGTTCCGCGACCGCAACTTCGCGCTCGCCAACGCGATCATGTTCCTGAACGGCCTCATCCTGCTCGCCACCATGGCGCTGCTGACGCCGTTCCTCCAGACCCTGCTCGGCTACCCGGTGCTGACCAGCGGCATGCTGCTCGGGACGCGCGGTCTCGGCACGCTGGCTCCATGATGGTGGTCGGGCGCCTGCTCAACAAGGGCGTCGACCCGCGAGGGTTGATGCTGCTCGGCTGGTCGATCGCCACCTACGCGCTGTGGCAGATGTCCGGCTGGAACGGCGAGACGCCGGCGAGCCTGATCATCACCACCAGCGTGACCCAGGGCGTTGGGCTCGGCCTCGTTTTCGTGCCGCTGCAGACGGTCGGCTATTCGACCCTCGCGGTCGAGTATCGCACCCATGGCGCGGCGATGTGGACGCTGATCCGCAACATCGGCTCGTCCGTCGGCATCTCCTTGATGATCGCCAACCTCGTCAACAACACCGCGGTGTTTCACAGCCAGCTCGTCGAATTCCTGACCCCGTTCAACGATGCGATGAAGCTGCCGAACGCCGCGGGGACGCCGCTGACGAGCGGGCAGGGGCTCTCGGTGCTCGACGGGTTGGTCACCCAACAGGCGGCGACGATCGCCTATTGCAACAACTTCCTGATCATGGCCTATTTTTCGCTCGCCGCCTTTCCGGTGATCCTGATGTTCCAGACGCCGAGGCGCGTCCCGGCCCTCGCCGCGGCGACGTTCGACCCAACGCCGGCTGTGGCGGAATGACCGGTTAACGGCGCGCCCGTTGGTTTCGACCGAATTTGACCGGAGGCCCGCGCTGGCGCATCTTCGTGCAGCAGGGTGGCGTTCATTATAGAAAGCCGGGCGATGAATGGCTGGGGCGTGGCGTGAGTCAGTGATGGACCCGGATTTCGATACGTTAATCTTTCGGACCGGAACAGTGTTCACTCCGGGGGCGCCGATCAACGAAAGAGAACTGTTCTCGGGTAGAAAAGAACAGGTCCTGAAGATCATCGACGCGGTGTCCCAGCGCGGATGCCATGCGATCCTCTATGGCGAGCGGGGGGCGGGGAAGACCTCGCTCTCCAACATGATCTCCGCTTTTCTGGCGAGGCGGCAGGCCTTCATCGTGTCGCGGACGAACTGCGACATTTCGGACACCTATTCCTCTCTCTGGGCCAAGGCGTTCAAGGATATCGAGGCCGCCAAGCGTCAGCCGAGCATCGGCTTCGGCGGACTGCGGCCCACGCTCACGACGGCGCCGCCCGCGGCCGAGCCCGGGCTCAATCCGGACACGCCCGACGGCGTCCGGCGAACGCTGCAGGCGCTGTCGGCCTCGGGCTCGCTGATCGTCATCTTCGACGAGTTCGATCGGATTCGCCGCCCGGAAGCGATCACCATGATGGCGGACACGATCAAGACCCTGTCCGACCACGCGGTCGAGGCCACCGTCCTGATCATCGGCGTGGCCGACTCGGTCGACGAACTGATCCGCGAGCACCAGTCGATCGAACGGGCGCTGATCCAGGTCCACATGCCCGCGATGTCCGACAGCGAAATCCGGACCATCGTCATGGGCGGGTTCGAGCGGCTGGAGATGGAGATCGACTACGAGGCTTGCGAGGACCTCGTGCATTTCTCCAAGGGCGTTCCCTATATCACCCATCTTCTCGGCATCTACTGCGCGCGCGCCGCGCTCGGCGAGCGCTCCGTCACGGTGGCCGCCGAGCACGTCGAACACGGGATGAACCGCGCGCTCGATCAATGGCAGCAGTCGATCAAGACGCTCTACAACGACGCCGTGCGAAGCGAGCAGAACGCCGGTTTCTACAAGGAGGTGCTGCTGGCCTGCGCCCTCGCCGAAGTCGACGAGCAGCGCTACTTCACGGTTTCCGACGTCAAGGCGCCGCTTGTCGATGATCCGGGGCAAGCCGACCGAGCCCCTGTTCTTCGTGCGGGCGCTGCGCGACCTGAGCGAGTCCGGCCGCGGCCGGGTGCTCCAGCGGAACGGAGATCCCGCTAAGCAGCGCTATCGCCTGTTCAACCCGATATTGCGGCCCTACATCATCATGCGCGGCGTCCGCGAAAGGCTGATCGCCAAGGACATGCTGGGCCGGATGGCCATGCCGGCGGCCGAAGCGGAAAGCGTGGTGTAGACTTCCGCGATCGGCGTCGCGCCAGCGCTTCCGGGCGCGGATTGAACATTTTCGGGACTCTGCGGCAGATTTTTTTGGGCGCTTGCCCAGCTCACGACCGGCGGCGCTGCGCGGCCGGGTCGCTCCTCCGGCCGCCTCCGCCTTTGACCAAGAGCCACAGCTTCTCACAGCAGTAACCGTCGACGGGGGCTCCGGAACGAAGGCGCTGATCGCGACGGCGGCGCTGATGGCCTACCCGACCCTGAAGACCGCGATCCCGATCTTCCTGGGAACCGGAGGCAAGGACCTCGATGTGCCGCCCCCGGGCAGGAGCAAGCCAGCCGCTTGACAGCGCGCGGCGGCGGGACCGACAAGCGGCCCAATGGTCTTCATCGTAGACAGGCTCGGCAATGCGCTCCCCGACCTCGCAATCCTGGCCGTCTCGGCGCTGGCCTTCGCCGTGTTTGGCGGCGCGGTCACGTGGCTGTCGAACCGCCTATGGTTTCGGCGCTGGCCGCATGGCGGAGGCTTCGACGACAAGCTCGCCGACACAGCGCACGCGAGCCTCTTGACTCTCTTGGTTTTCGTGCTCGCGCTGATGATCACCAATGGCCTCACCAGCCTCGCCAGGACCGAGGACAGCGTCCGTCAGGAAAGCGCCTCGATCTACCGGCTGGGCCGCGAGTTCGACTCGCTCGGGCCCCCGGCCGCGATGGCCAAGGCGGCGCTCGCCGCCTACGCTGAGGACGTTGGGGGCGACGAGTGGCGGCGGCTGGCGACCGCGCCCAACACGCTGTCGCCGCTCGCCCAGCGCGATCTCGACGCGGTGTGGACAAATCTTCGCGTCCTTCAAAAGAGCCTGGATCTGACAGACCCGCGCCGCCTCGACCTTTCAGGCTACGTCGCGCGGATCGAGTCGCTGCGCCAGTCCCGGCTTGTCGATTCGACCAGCAATATTCCCGGTATCTTCTGGCTCATCCTTGTGGTCTTCGTCGCCGTGACCTCGTTCCTGGCCGGCCGCGAGACCTCGAAACGCTTCGGGATACAGGTGAATATTATTCACATGGCCGCGATCGGGCTGGCCGTGGGCCTGGTCGTCGTCCTCGACAATCCGTTCCGTGGGCAGACCAGCATCGAGCCGACGGCCATCGCCAACGCGCTGGGACACTGACGCCGCACTTAGCCGCGTCCGCCGAGGGCCCGAAGCGCCGGTCAGTGATTCTTCCCCACTTCGTGGAGAAGGGGCGCGGGCGCCGCCTCGCCGTCATTGCAAAATCTCAATCTCGGTGATCTGCGAAAAGTGATACCAGAGCGGGCCGAGCCCCGCCGTGCCGTTGTGGACTTCGACGACGTCCTGCCAGATCGTCTTCCCGTGTCCCGGCGGCGGAAACGGAAATTCGCCCTGGATCACCGGGTCGATGGCGACTGAGGGGTTGTTTCCGTTGTCGTACTGGACTGGCTGGCCGGAGAGGGCGCCGCTGTAGTAATACAGAGGGCCGGATCCGGCCTGGCCGTTGTGCACCTCGAGCAGCACTGCGCCGCCCAGGTAGGCGATCTTCGGATTCCAGCCGCCCCCGTATTCGACGGGGTTTCCCCAGGTGATGGTCGAACCGTCGGTCGAATCGCCGTTCCGGGTCCATAATGGGCCGGGCGCGGCGTTGTCGTTATGCACTTCGATAACGCAGGCGTTGGTCAGGCTGCCGCAGCCGCCCGCGATGGCGATCGCCGGATTGGTGCTGAAACTGTCGAACTTGTGGCTGTCGGACCAACTGATGTTCAGGCCGTTCAGCTTGCCCATCCGATACCATAATGGACCCGTCGTCGCCCCTTCGTTATGCACCTCGACCACGGTGTTTCCCGACACCGCGACCTGCGGATTGAAGCCCGTGTCGTACTGCTTCTTCTCGCCCCAGTTGACGACGCCGCCGACCACCGTCCCCGTGCGGTAGTAGAGTGGGCCGAGGGTCGCCTTGCCGTTGTTCACCTCGATGGCGGTGCTGCCCGTAAGCGCAACGGACGGGTTGAAACCGTCGTCGTCGAATTGCTGGTCGTCGCCCCAGCTGATCGGCGGCAGCGTGAAAGGGGGCGGATTGATGCGCAGCGCAGCGGAGGCCTCCTTCGCGGGCGCGGGGGAAGCCTCCTTCTTCGCGGGCGCGGGGGAAGCCTCCTGCGCTGGCGGGGGGAAGCCTCTTTCGCGGGCGCGGGGGAAGCCCCCTGCGCTGGCGCGGCCGACGCGCTTCTGAGCACCGCGATGGGCTGAGCCAATCGGCCGACCTTGGACACGAGCGGGCCCGCGCCTTGGGCGCCGTTGTGGACTTCGACGATGACCCCGTCATAGATCGCGACGGATGGATTGAATCCCTGATTTTCGTACTGAAAGCTCCCGCCGAAACCCCCAAAAGTCTGCGCTCCGGCGGGCAGGGCTGCGAGCGCGATGAACTGGCTGGCGGCAACCGTTGTTGCATTACGCCGTGAGGATCTGATCATTCTTCCGCTCCTTGAAGAAAATGACGCCTCCCCGCCCTATCAAACTATGCTCTTATTGTTGCCACGCATGCACAAGAATGGCCGCAGTAACTATGTAGTCCGGTGTCGTCCGACATTATCTGGCAATGCTAACGCCTCGCAAAGACTGTAGCTTATCAAATTCCTAGACGACGTCAACGAGGCCAGGAGCAGCGAGGACCTATCACAACGACCGCCGCCCCAAACTGTACGAAAGGAACTCCGACCGTGCTTGAGTTCGACAAGGGCTTCCTCTCTCATGGCGTCGACAGGGTGGCGGTGACCAGAACGGTGAGGCAGGTCGACGAAACGGCGCGCGGCGCCTTCCGCGGGGCCTCAAGACCATCATGGTCTCGGACGCCGTGTCCTCGTTCGATCGTCTGCTCCACGACGCGACCCTTAATATTCCTTGCCCAGATCGAGCCGGTGCTCGACGCCATGCGCAAGGCCGGGGTCCCCTAACGACGTCCGCCCGCCGCCTCGCGGCGATCTTCACCAGTCGAGGTTTGAGCCATTTCCGTTTCGGGCGGTTTGCGGACCTTCCCTATCAGCCTAGGCATCGACTGCTCACCGCCCTTGAGCGGCCGCCCGCCCGCTCACGCCAACGCGGAGCGGTTCGCGGCGACGCGGCTTTTGGCGATGGACGTGAATTTGCCGCTGAGGTCGGGACTGGCCTGCATCAGGTGCTGGAAATCCGAGCGCCGCAGCACCAGCAGGCGGCTGTAGGTCTGCGACCGGACGTCCGCCTGCCGCGGCTCACCGGTGATCAAGGCCATTTCGCCGAATACGTCGCCGCTGCCGAGCAGGACCGCGCCTTGCGGCAGCTCGACCTTGGCCGCGCCGGACGCGATGAAGAACACCGCGTCGCCGCGATCGCCCTTCCGCACGATCAGTTCGCGCGGCATGACGAAGCGGGGCCGCAAGAGCCTGGCGATGCTGTCGAGATGCTTGTCGTCGAGCCCGGCGAACAGGTCGAGGCGCGTCATCAGCGCGCGCGCGTCGAGCCCGATGTCGAAGCGGGGCAGGCCCCCGGCGTCGCGCGCGGCGTCCACGCCCGTGGCGAGGTCGCGATAGACCTCGGCGGCGATCAGGCCCTCGTCGTAGAGCGCGCGGTAGCGGCCGATCTCGCGGCGCAGCGCGGACTGCCGCAGGAAGCGCGCGTCGAGCGCGGCGGAATAATCCGGATATTGCAGGCGCAGCGCGTCGAGACCGGTCTTGATCCGGTCGAGACGGTCTGTGAGGATCTTGTCCACCAGCGCCTCGACCCGGTCGCTGAAGATCGCCCGCGAGCGTTTGGCGTGATCGCTGGCGAGCTCCTGGATCACCAGCCGCATCGTCAGCAGCCATTCGAACCGCTCGCCGAGCCGTTCGGCGAGGAAGCGGCCGATCCCGAGCCGGCGGTGGAGGAAATAGGCGGCGCGGAACGACAGCGGCAAGGCGAGCCCCGCCTCGGCGGCGCGCTTGTAGCCGAGCCGACCGTCGGCGCGCGCGCCCTCGACCATCGCGTCGGCGTTGCGCATCAGCTTCTGCACCACCGCCGGCGAAGCCGTGCGGGCGGCGAGCGTCTGCATCACGATCGTCCGCTCCTGATTGCCCAGCGCAACCAGCGACACCCGGATGCGATCGTGCTCGGAGAGCCCGATCCCGCCGACCGCCCGCCGGGCGGCGGCCTCATCCATCCAGACCTGATAAGGCGCGAGCGCGCGCGCGGTCGCGCCCGGGTCGAGCGCGTGTTCGGCTGCGGTCTTGCGGATCAGTCCCGCGGCCTCGGCGTAGGAGACTTCGAGCACCCGGTCGCGCAGCACCTGGTCGGTCGGCGACAGCCGGTCGAGCCCGAGCGCGCGGATGACGACGCGCAGCGTCGCGCCGTTGACGAGCAGGGTGAAGAACACGAGGCCGGTCGCCAGAATCGCGACGAAAGCGCTGGACCGCGTCCGGCACGGCCGGATTCTCGGTCACCGAGAGCGCCAGCACGAGCGTCAGCGCGCCGCGCAGTCCTCCCCAGGCGATGGCGATCTTGTAGGCGGTGCTGATCGGCTTCATCAGCCGGGCGAGGCTCAACAGCGGCAGGAGCCCGAACAGCACCGCGAGCCGCGCGACGAACGCCGCGACGATCAGCGCCGCGATCAGCAGGAGGTCGTGCATCCGGAGGTTGACCAGCAGCCTCGGCACCAGGATCGAGGCGAGCAGGAACACCAGCGAATGCGCCCAGAACGCCACCTGCCTCCAGACGCCGGCGAGGAACGCCCAGTTGCGCGGGTCGATGCGCGTGCGCCCGAACGCGCTGACCGTCATGCCGGCCGCCAGCGTCGCCACCACGCCCGAGACGTGAAACAGCCGGTCGGCCACGATGTAGGAGAGATAGGCGAGCGCCAGCGTCAGCGTCGCTTCGGCGAGTGGATTGTCGCGAGTCCAGCCGATCAGGGTCAGCATCAGGCGGCCCGCCGACGAAGCCGAGCCGCCGCCCCGCCGAAGAACGACACGAAGAACTCGATCGCGCCGTCGCCCAGATGCGGCTCGCGTCCGTTGACGATGATGCCGAGCAGCAGCGTGTAGGCCAGGATCGCCGAGGCGTCGTTGAGCAGCGACTCGCCCTCGACCAGGCGCGTCAGACGGGCCGGCGCGCCGACGTCGCGGAAAATGGCGATCACCGCCGCCGGATCGGTGGTCGAGACGACGGCGCCGAGCAAGAGGCAGACGACCAGCGGCTGCCCGGCGAGCGGCCAGAGCGCGAGGCCGACGATGGCGGCGGCGACCAGGGTCGCGATCACCGCGAGCAGCAGGATCGGCGCCGCGTCGTCGAGCACCCGCCGCACGTCGGTCGTCAGCGCCGCCTCGAAAATCAGCAGCGGCAGGAAGACGTAGATGAACACTTCCGAGCCGATCGGCAGATCGGCGAACAGCGCGCACGATCGCGCCGGTCTGTTCGGACAGATGTTCGTGGGTCAGCAGGGTCGAGACCGCGCCGATCGCCGCGCCGATCGCGGCGAGCAGCACGACCGGGGCGAGACGCAGCCGCTCGGCGACCGGCTGGCTCAGCGCCACGAGTACGAGCAGCGCCGCGAATACGGCGAGGATCAGGATGATATCGGGCACGGGCCTCCTTGAGGTGGGACACGGGCCCGCCGGGAGGCGAGCGCTGCGCGCACTGTCGAGGCGGCGCGTCCGGCTTGTCAACGGCGCGACGATACGCCGCCCCCTGCGGCTAAGGCTCCTCCGCCGCCTTGCGCAGCGCCGCGCCGAGCTGGCCGCGCGTTTTCGCCATCTCCGACCAGCCGCGGGTGGTCGCGGTCATTCCGCCGTCGACGATCAGGTCCTGGCCGTTGACGAAGCTGGCGCCGTCGCTCGCGAGAAAGACGGCGGCGCGTGCGATGTCCTCGGGGAGACCCGCGCGCGGGATTGGCTGGACGTGGGCGAAAAGCGCCTTGACCACGCCTGTGACGGCGTCGGCCTTGGTCCCCTCGACTCCGGCGCCCTTGGCGAAGATGCCGGTGACGATCGCGCCGGGCGACACGCTGTTGACCCTGACGCCAAATTCTCCAAGCTCCATCGCGACCGAGCGGGTGAGTGCGAGCACGGCGCCCTTCGAGGCCGAATAGACGTGTCCGGAAATGCCCCCGCGGTGGCCGGCGATGCTGGCGATGTTGATGATGCTTCCCGATTTCTGGGCGACCATGGTCGGCGCGACATGCTTCACGCCGAGGAACACGCCGCGCACGTTGACCGCCATGACCGCGTCGTAGACCCCAATGTCGGTTTCGGCGACGCCGGAGAGCGGCTGGGGCGACCCCGCGTTGTTGACGAGGCAGTCGACGCGGCCGAAGCGCTCGACCGCGGCGGCGACCATGGCCTTGACGTCGTCCTCCTTGGCGACGTCCGCGCGAACGAAATGAAGGCCAAGGCGCTTGGCCAGCGCCGCGCCCTCCGCTTCGCGCCGGGCGGCGGCGACCACGAGCGCGCCTTCCTCGACGAACGCCTCCGCGATCCGCTCGCCGATGCCGCTGGTGGCGCCGGTGACGATGGCGACCTTTCCGCTCAACGCGCCCATGGATGGTCTCCCTCTGCTGGTGGCGCCGAGCCTAGCAACGCGCCGGGGTCGACGAAAGAAGCGGTAGGCGGCGTCTACGGCGCGCGCACGGCCGGGGCGCCGATCCTGGCGGCGGTTTTGGCGAAGGCGCGATCGAAGCTCGCGAAGGCGTCGCAGTCGGCGGAGGTCGCCAGATGCAGCGCGTCGGCGAAGTCCATGCCCTGATCGGCCCAATCGAGCGCGGAAATCGACGCCGTGCGATCCTGAGCCTCAACGCGCGGGAGATTGAGAAAGCGGCGGAGCTTGTCGAACACCTCGCGGCGCTCGAGGCCGTAAGCGATACGCAAAACCCATTCCGTCTCGAGCAGCACACTCATCGGCACGACGGTGTCCTGCTCCTCGATCAGCTCGCGGGCTTCTTCCGCTTGCCGGCGGTCGTCGTTGACAAGGAACCGGACGACGACGTTCGTATCAAGGGCTATCACGGGAACTTCCGCGACCAACGGTCGCGCGCCTCCTTGAGCACGGCCTCGTTCATCTCCTCAATCGACACCACTCTGTCGACCGGTCCCAGACTGCCGAAGACCTCCTCGACCCGCGTCGGCTCGGGCTTCGGCGACCCGCGCAAAAGCACGCCCTCGGGCCGCTCCTCGATCACAAGCTCCGCGCCGGCGCCCCAGCCGCGGCGGTCGCGGATCGCCTTGGGAAGCACGATCTGTCCCTTGGTGGACACTTTCGTCTTCAGGCTGGCGGCTTTCGCCATCGGGCGCTCCACTGGGTAAGACGCCGGTAAGATAGTGATCGGCCGCCCTCCCGGCAAGCCGCCCGCTAACGCCGCTCCGCGCCCTCGACGCGGCTCCAGAAGCCGTATTTGCGGCCGTGCCGGCGGCGCAGCTCGGCGCGATAGTGACGGTGCGGCTCGATCGGCCAGCCGGGGTCCTCGCGCGCCTCCAACCCTTCGAGCGCGGCGTAATAGCGCGCGCCATGTCCGTAGGCGAGCGACTGGCCGCGCCCCAGGATCGAATCGATCAGCGCCCGATAGAGCACGACGGCGCCGAGCGGGCGCCTCGGTTCGAGCGCGTCCGCGGCGGTCGCGAGCGCCTCGTAGCGCTGGCCGTCCCAAGTCTTCAGCCGCTCCACGACCAGCCGCTCGGCGAGGTCGAGCCGCGGCCATCGGATAAAGAAGCGCAGCGCGGCATAGGGGAGGGGCGAAGCGAGCGCCGTCGCGAAGGCTCGATCGAGCGCCTCGACGTCCTCGAAGTCGGGCAGGCGCGCGACGTGCTCGCGCAGCATGTCGGCGTCGAGCGTCTCGGTGAACAGCCGCCAGCGCAGCGCCTGCGCGGCCTCGCGGTCGCCGAGCGCCTCGTGCGCCCGGATCTCGACCTGCGCCCGGCGGTCAGCCGCGGGATCGCGCGGCGGGAGGCCGACATGAAGATCGGCCATCGACAGCATCTTGATCGAGGGCCGGGCCGGACGGCTGAGCCAGTCGAGCGCCTCGCGGGGACGGCCGGCGTCGATCAGCCGCTCGCCGATCGCCGCGGCGTCCGGAACATCGCCCGGCGGCGCCAATTCGAGCGCGATGAAGGCGTCGACGTCGCCCCGCGCGTCGGCGATATGCTGGCGCAGCTCGATCAGCCGGCGCGCCCGCGCCCGCCGGCTCCAGTCGGCGAGGCCGGGGTCGATCGGGCCGAGGGCTTTGACGGCCTCGGCAAGCCGGGCGTCGAGCGCCTCGACAACGACCGCTGGAGCGGCGGCCAGGATCTCCGGCGTCGAGGGGCCGATGACGGCGCTGCGCGAGTCGGCGGCGAGCGCATAAAGCCCTTCGGTCAGCGCCGCGCTCTCCGGCGCCGACAGGCTGCGGATGAGGTCCGGCAGCGCCGCCGCGGCGGCGCGATAGACTTCCGCGATCCCGGAATCGGATTCGCCGGCGCGCGCGAGCGTGCGGTCCGCGGTCGCCAGCAGCCGGACGAGTCGCGCCGCGGCGGCGTCCGCATCCGCCTTTGCAAGGTCGCCGACGATGATCTTCAGCGTCGCCGACAATTCGTCGGCGAAGGCCCGGACCCGCCCGGGTCCGACCGCGCTCCTGGCTTTCTCGAGCGCGGCGAGACGCTTGTCGACGATCGCCGCCACCGCCTCGGGACCCGCCGCCGCCGCCAGCGCCGCGGTCAGAAGGCTCTTGAACGCCGCGTTGGCCGCGGCTTCGTCGAGGGCGAGCTCGGCGAGGCGTTCCGCGCCGAGGCCGATCAGCGCATCCTTGCTCAACGGCGGCGTTCGCGCCATCCGGCCATCCTTCCCTCGCGGTTCGCAGCCCGGCGTCGGCCGAATCAGCGGAGCGAAATTATCGTTCGGACGCCCGCCTACGCCAACACAGGACGCTGTCGACATTGCCTTCAGAGGGACGCCGTCGTAACGCAATGCAACAATTCCCGCTCCGCGATGCGAGGTTCGGCATGGACCCCTTGATCGAAGGCTACCGGAAGTTCCGCGCCGAGACCTGGCCGACGGAGCGCGCCCGCTACGAGGCGCTGGCGCACTGGGGCCAGAGCCCGGAAACCATGGTGATCGCCTGCTCGGACTCGCGGGTCGACCCGCAGACGATCTTCGCCGCGGTGCCGGGCGAATTGTTCGTGGTGCGCAACGTCGCGGCGCTGGTGCCCCCCTACGCGCCCGACGTCGGATACCACGGCACCAGCGCGGCGCTCGAATTCGCGGTCAAGGTGCTGAAGGTCGCCCGCCTCGTGGTGGTCGGACACGGCCAGTGCGGCGGCGTGCGGGCGATGGCGTTCGGCGCCCCGCCGCAGGCGCGCGACTTCGTCGCTTCCTGGGTCGAGATCGGCCGCCCGGCGGTCGAAGCGGCGGGCGACGCGCAGGAAGGCCTGCTTTCCCGCATCGAGGTCGAGGTCGTCCGCCTGTCGCTGGCCAACCTGATGACGTTTCCCTGGATCGCCGAAGCGGTCGCGGCGGGGCGGCTGATCCTTCAGGGCTACCTGTTCGACGTCCATACCGGCGTGCTGGCGAGCGTCGGCAAGGACGGGCTGACGCAGGTCGAGTAACGGCTGCGAACATCGTCGTGGCTGGGTTGGACGGTTCGCCTGCGGCGATTGTCCCCTTTACGCGGCCCCCGCGCCGGAGCGATAGAACGATTCGCAAGGTTTCAGCCGGAGGCGCCATATGAGGGACGGGGCGAGCGTCGCGACAACGGAGCGCCGCTTCGATGCCGCCTTCCGGGCCGAGTTCGCCGATCTCCTGGTGTGGCGGCGCGACGTGCGCCGGTTCCGCTCCGACCCGGTTTCCGAGTCGAACTCTCGACGCGCTTTTCCGGCTGGCCGAATATTCGCCCTCGGTCGGCAACTGCCAGCCGACCCGCTTCGTCCGGGTCGACGACGAGCGCCGGCGCGCGGCGGTGCGGGCGAATTTCGAGGCCGCCAACCGTGAGGCGCTTGGCGTCTACGGCGGCCAGCAGGCGGCGCTTTACGCGCGACTGAAACTCGCCGGCCTGAACGAGGCGCCGGTGCATTGCGCCGTGTTCTGCGACGAGCAGACCAGGGAGGGCCACGGCCTCGGCGCCCGCACCATGCCCGAGACGCGCCGCTATTCGGCGGTCTGCTCCCTTTACACATTCTGGCTCGCCGCCCGCGCCTATGGGCTCGGCGTCGGCTGGGTGTCGATCCTCGACCCGACCGGGCTCGCGGAGACGCTCGACGTGCCGCTCGACTGGGCCTTCATCGGCTATCTCTGCATCGGCTGGCCCGAGGAGGAGCACGATGTTCCGGAACTCGAGCGGGCCGGCTGGCAGGCGCGCACGGCGCATCCGGTGCTGCGAAGGTGACATGCGCCCCTCACGCTTGGCGCGCCCCGGTCCCGCGCGTAGTTTAGACGCATGAGCGACGTGATCCCGATCGTCGAAGCGCCGACGCGCCTGACCGCCCGAGCCCTGATCGTGGGCGAGCGGATCGACACCGTCGGGCTGGAGCGGCCGGACACGATTTCCCTCCTGCCGCTCGCCTTTCGCGTCGGCTCCCAGGGGCTGGTGGCGCTGTTCCGCTTTGGCGTCGCGGTGATGGTCGGACTGACGCCGCTCGAGGAGGAGGATACGCTGGCCCGGCTCCAGACTCGGGTCAGCGGCGAACGGGCGAAGGGAGACGACGAGACGGCCGTGCTCGAGGTTTCGCCGATTGGCGATGAGCAGAAGTCGTCCAGCGGGCCGATCCAGGTCAAGGACCTTTCGCCGCAACGGTTCCTGGTGGTGGCCGACGCCCTGGCGAAGACGGTCGCCCTCGCCCGCGACGAGCGCGAGGTCAACAGGGTGTTCGACGTGATCGAGCCGTTCGCGGCGCAGCTTGCCGCCACCGGTAGAACGCCGTTTCGGCGCCGCGCCATGCTGCGCCTGATCGGCCAGGCGCTGCTCGTCCAGCACCGGGTATCGGGACGCGTCGCGGTCGAGGAGAAGCCCGACGTGCTTTGGGACCGTCCCGACCTCGAACGCCTCTACGCCCGGCTCGAGGACGAATACGAGTTGCAAGGAGCGCGCCGGCGTGCTCAAGCGCAAGCTCGACGTGATCGTCGAGACCGCGCACGCGCTCACCGACATCATCGAAGCCGACCGCACGACCCGGCTCGAATGGGCGATCATCATCCTGATCGTGGCGGAGCTGATCGCGGCGATGGTGCAGATCTGGCTCGCGACGGCGGGGCGGTAGCGGACCGAATGCGCCGCGACTTCATTCGGCCCAGGGGTTGACCGTCCTCACCCCGGCCGCGCGGAACGGCGCCTCGTCCCGGGTCGCGACGGAGAGTTGGCCTACGGCCGCGATCGCGTCGCCAGGCGCCCGAAGCCCTTTTCATTTCAACAATCACCATCGCATTGCCCGGTGGAAGCGCCCCCACGCCGAAGTGATGGCGATGCGGGAAGCGGTCGCAGCGGCCGTGTGAATGGCCCTTCAGTCTCGGCGGCCCGTCCGCGCTCACATGAAGCTCGCGATCCGCCGGGTCTTCGCGTCTGCATTGTCGTGTGGACAACGCGCTGTCCCGGATTGACCCTCGTGCCCCGGCCATGGCTGCCTCTTCCAAGAGGAGCGACGAATGGCGATCGAGGACCAGCTGCGCGAACGGTTGCGGAAAGTCGAAGCGCTGTTTGTCGGCGGCGCGACCGCGGGCGAGCGCAATGCGGCCGCCGCGGCCGCCGGGCGATTGCGCGCCAAGCTTGAGGAGGCCGCCCGGCAGGAGCGGCCGATCGAGATGAAATTCACCATGCCGGACTCCTGGTCCGTCCGCTTGTTCATCGCGTTGTGCCGGCGCTACGGCTTCAAACCCTTCCGCTACGCCGGCCAGCGCCACACGACGGTGATGGTGGTCGCGCCGAAGCAGGCGTTCGAGGACGTGGTCTGGCGCGAGTTCCACGGCCTGCACGCCGACCTTCAGGCGTATCTCGACGAGACGACCGAGCGCCTGATCCGCAATACGATTCACGCCGACGCAGCCGACGTCGAGCTTGCGACCGGGGCTGCCGGACGCCGCTGAGCGTGCGCCCCGCGCGTCTCGACGATTGTCGTGACGTCCGGACGAGTTTAGGAACGGGCGCATGTCCCAGAACATCTTCGTCCTCACCGGCGCCGGGGTCTCGGCCGAGAGCGGGCTCGGAACCTTTCGCGACAAGGCCGGAGAGGGGATCTGGGCGAAGTTCGACCCGATGAAACTCGCCACCCCGCAGGCGTTCGCGCGCGATCCCCAAACGGTGCTCGCCTTCTACGACGCCCGCCGCCGCAACCTCCTGGACGCCAAGCCGAACGGGGCGCATTTCGCGCTGGCGCGGCTCGAGCAGGGGCTCGCGGCCGAGGGCGGCCATCTGAGCCTGGTGACGCAGAACATCGACGACCTGCACGAGCGCGCGGGATCGAAGCGGGTCGTCCACATGCACGGCGAACTTCTCAAGGCGCGCTGCCAGAACTGCGAAATGGTTCAGACCTGGCGGCGCGATCTGACGATCGACGACGCCTGTCCCGAGTGCAGCCGGCCTGGGGTTCTGCGTCCGGACGTCGTCTGGTTCGGCGAAATGCCGCTCCACCTCAACGATATCGACTACGCGCTGCGCAACGCCGACCTGTTCGTGGCGATCGGGACCTCGGGCGCGGTCTATCCGGCGGCAGGCTTTGTCGCCGAAGCGCGCGCTTACGGCGTGCCGACCTGCGAGATCAACCTCGACGCGGCGGAGAACGCTCATCTGTTCGACGACGCCCGCTACGGTCCGGCGAGCGAGACGGTCCCGGCCTGGGTTGAGGAATTGCTGCAAAAGTGATCGAAAGGGAGTTGGGGGGCGACGTCCGGCGCCGGGCAGACGGGAGCGCAAGCCGGACCTGAGCCAGGGTCGAGCGGATTGGCGACTGAGCCCGATGTCGAATTCAGCTTCATTCCCGTCAACGGCGTAACGCTCCATTGCGCCGCGGCCGGACCCGAGGACGGCCCGCTCGTCGTCCTCCTGCACGGCTTCCCCGAATTCTGGTTCGGCTGGCGCGAGTATTTCCAGCCGCTGGCCGCGCGCGGCTTTCGCGTCCTCGCGCCGGACCAGCGCGGCTACAACCTGTCGAGCAAGCCCGAAGGCGTGGAGGCGTACCGGCTCGGCGTCGTCGCCGCCGACGTCTTCGCGCTCGCCGGCGCGTTCGGCCGCGACCGGTTTCACGTGGTCGGGCACGACTGGGGCGCGGCGGTCGCCTGGACGATGGCGGGTCTCGATCCGAACCGCCTCACCAGCGCGACCATGATCCAGGCGCCCCACCCCGCGGTGTGGCTGAAAGCGATGCGGGACGATCCCGAGCAGCGGCATAAGAGCCGCTACGTCCGGATCCTGCGCATGCCCTGGCTCTCGGAGATGTCGCTGAAGCTCGGCAACTTCGCCGGGCTCGCGCGCGCTTTCAAGACCTCGACGCGGCCCGAGGCTTTTCCGCCCGAAGCGCTCGAAGCCTATCGCGGGGCCTGGCGCCAGCCGGGCGCGCTGACGGGCATGCTGAACTGGTATCGCGCGCTTTTCTTGGACGAGCCCGCGATCCCCGCGCCGCGCAGCCTGAAGCCGCCGACGCTTGTCCTATGGGGCGACCGGGACGAGTTCGCCGTGCCGCAACTGGCCGACGAGAGCGTCGCGCTCTGCGCCAACGGCCGCCTCCGGCGCTTGCCGCAGGCGACCCACTGGGTCATCCACGACGCGCCGGATATCGTTCGCGACGCGCTGCTCGACCATCTGTAGCGGTTTGTCGAAGCCGGATCGGAGACGTCAGGGCGTCCCCGGGCTCCAGATGTCAGCCGCGCAATTCAAGGCCTCGAAGGCCCGCAGCGCGGCGGACATCTGGTCGAACGTGGCGACATAGGTCCACGCGTGACGCGGCGCGAGGAAGTAGCCGAGCATGTAGGACTGCCCGCCGTCGCAGGTGACGAGGGCGCAGCGGGCCGTCTCGTAGACGTAGCGCGCGTTGAAGAGATTGAGGGACATGATCTTGACCTTGGCGGCGGCCGGCGCCGCGATTTCGCGGCGAAAGCCTTTTGCATTGTGCACCGCAACATGCGTGCCAGAAAAAAGGCGAGCTGGCGCGGGCCTACGCGATCGAAGGCACGATGCGGCGCCTTGGACCGTGATCCATTGCGGCGTAGCCGAGCCCGACAAAGCCGAACGTCATCAGCACCGAAGGGGAAAGGAACAATCGCTGCGGTCGCCGCGGTCGCCGCGGTCGCTGGAGAGGGCCGCAACAGCGATTGCGGCAAGGAGAAACTTGGCCATGGGCGGCGGAAGCGCCTCGTTTCCCCCACGAGCGGCATCAGGCGTGCCAGAAAAATGCGACAGACGATCAAGAAGGAGTTCCGAGAGTCGCAAAACGAGAAGACGATTCGCGCCCTGCGAAGCGCAATAAACAGCGCCTAAGGGGGTGGATATGTCTGTCAATTTGCCGAAAACCGCGACAGCCGAAGCCGTCACGGGACAGGTTGAGCGGCCGGCGGTTTCCATGCGCCGCTGAGGACCTGCGCGCCCGGCCGGTAGAGGCGGAGCATGGCGGTCCAGTCGGGCGGCGTCGGCAGGCAGTTCGGGATATGCCCGTCGCACCCGCCGAACTGCACCACGACCGCGCCGTCGGCGTCCGGCTCGGCCGTGATTGAATTGACCGTGTAGGCCTTCTGAGGGTTGGTCGCGAAGCGGCCGTCGGCGTCGTAGACGCTGACCGACCAGAAGCCGTCCACCGGCACGTCTTTCAGGGTCAGGCGATGGACGGTCCGGCCGTCGTCGCGGTCCGGCGTGACGTTAAGGAACAGAGCGTCCTGCTCCGGCAGGCTGCCCCAGGCGGCGCCGGCGCCGATCAGCCGCCGCACCGGATCGCCCGCGCCGCGCGGTCCGGACAGGCCCCTCGCGTCCGGCAGTGTTTCGGCGAGCGCCATGAGGCCGGTGCGGACGTCGACCTGGCTCGCCGCTTCCCAGTTTGGCACGGCGAAGACGCCGGGGCCGCCCGGCTCATCAACCTTGATCGCGTTCTGAAGCGCGCGGACGGCGTCGACGTCCTTGGGATTGTTGGCGTCGACGAAGATGCGGACCGCCGCCAGCGCATAGCGCGACCCGATCGCGTCCCGCTTCAGCGTGGTGCGGCCCGGCCCGTAGGCGACCTCGACCGTGTCGGCGTCCTCGTCGACGATCTGCATCGAGAGGAAGCGCTTTCCCGCGTCCGGCAGCGTGATCGTGACCGGCCCGGCGTCGAGATCGAACACCGCCGCCGAATAGAGCGTGTCGCGATTCATGCGCGTGACGCGCTGGTGATCGAGCGCCACCGGATCGCGGCGGTGGACGAACTTGGCGAGGCCGCCCTCCTTGACGAGCGCGGCGAAATTCAGGTCGGATTCGGCGCGGGCGAAATTCTCGGGCGTGACGGGGATGGCGGGAGCGGGCGGCGGCGCCGGTCGGGCCAGCGGCTGCACGGTCGCGGCTGCCGCGGCGACAAGCAGCAATGCGAATTTCATGTCGTCTCCCTCGGATGTGGGGGGCAATGCGAATCGCTGCGGGAGCAGGCGTCGGGACCGCTGAGGCTGCATAGTGTCGATTCGGCCGTTCGCAGGCAATGCATGTCGTCAGTGACGGGACCGCCGGTCCTCCGCGATGGCCTCGGCTATCCGGCGCGCTTCGATGCCGATCTCCCGCAGTTGACCCGTCGCCGACGGGATCGCGCCGCAAAAATAGAGGCCGGGCTCTCGCGTTCGCCGACCGCTGACGAGCGGCTGTCCCGATTCGCTCAGAACGCCGCTGACATCCGGCATTAGCGCGCTGAGGTCGGGCCGGAACCCGGTGGCGAGAATGATCGTGTCGAAAGGCTCGACGCGGCCGTCGGCGAAGGCGACTGTTTCCGGCGAGACGGCTTGAATGTCCGGCCGCACCGCGATCCGGCCGGCGCGGATCATGGCGAGCGTCCCGACGTCGAGAAGCGGAATGCGGCCGTCCTCCTCGACCATCCGGCGCGGTCCTTTCGCCGCGCGCTTCAGTCCGAGCTTCTCGATCGATCCGACCGCCAGCCGTATGGCCGGCGCGTTGAGCGCGTCGGCGACGCGGGTCGGGAGCCTTTGCTCGGCGATCGCCCAGACGAGGATCGGCACGCCAAGGAGTTCGCGCGGCAGGATGGAGACGGGGCCGCGCACCGAAATGGCGACCTCGACGTCAGCCTCCGCGAGATCGAGCGCGATCTCGCCGCCCGAATTGCCGAAGCCCACGATGAGGACGCGCTGTCCATGAAAACGTTCGGGATTGCGGTAACCGCTGGAATGGAGGACTTCGCCGCGAAAGGCGTCCAGTCCCGGCCAGCTTGGCCGATACGGGAAATCGGCCCAGCCCGTGGCGATGACCACGGCGGGTGCATCGAAGGCTTTGTCGCTTGCCTCCGCGCGCCATAGCGTTCCAACACGACGGATCGACCGGACCTGCGTTCCGAATCTCGGCTGGAGGGCGAAGCGCGAAGCATAACGCTCAAAGTAGTCGATCACATCCAGGCGGGAGGGGTACCGTCCATAAGCTTTCGGCATCGGAAGTCCCGGCAGCTCCGAATGGCGCCGGTCGGTATGAAGGCGCAGCCGGTCGTAATGGCGCCGCCACACGGCGGCGACGGCGGCGGCCTTCTCGACGATGGCCGCATCGAGGCCGCGTTCGCCAAGGCAAGCCGCCGCGGCGAGTCCTGCTGGTCCGGCGCCGATCACCAACGCATCAAAAAGCTCAGGCATCGCGATGCGCCCACGTCTGATTGTCATTATGCCAATGCGCGCTGCGGTTGCTGGGGTGCGACTCACCAGAATATGATATGGCGTTCTTTGGCGTCCCTCCTTGGGGGCTGACATTGGGCCTTTTCGTGGCAGAAGAGGACCCCTCGGCGCATGAGCGTCGAGGGGTTTGGCGCCGCGCGCCTCACGCCGCCAGGTCGTCGCGCGCCCCGACCATATATTGCACCAGTTCCTCCGCGGTCGTCGTCGCCGTCGCCTTCTCGCCGACCTTGCGGCCGCGGTGCATGACGATCACGCGATCGGTCACCGCGAAGGCGTCGGGCAGCACATGGGTGATCAGGACGACCGGCGTGCCGCGATCCCGTAACGTCCGGATCAACTCCAGCACCTTGTGCTGCTCCGGAACCCCGAGGTTGTTGGTCGGCTCGTCCATGATCATGAGTTTGGCGTCCCAGTAGACGGCGCGGGCGATCGCGACCGCCTGCCGCTGGCCGCCGGACAGGTTCTGGATCGGTTCAGTAAGGCTGGGGAAGCGGATCTGGAGCGAATCGAGGGTCTCGCGCGATTCCTTCAGCATGAATTTGTCGTCGAGCGTCTGGATGAGCCCGCCGAGACGGCGCTTGCGGACTTCGCGGCCAAGAAAGATGTTGGCGCCGACGTCGAGATTGTTGGCGAGCGCGAGGTCCTGATAGATCGTCTCGATCCCGACTCGCCGCGCGTCCATCGGGGTCGAGAACAGCGCTCGCCGGCTGTCGAACAGGATCTCGCCCTCCTCGGGACGATGGACGCCGGAGACGCATTTGATCAGCGTCGATTTGCCCGCGCCATTGTCGCCGAGCAGGCCGACGACCTCGCCGCGGCGCACCTCGAAGCTCACCTTGTCGACCGCGACGAGCCCGCCGAAGATCTTCGAGAGACCGCGGATCGAAAGAATGGGCTCGCTCATCGGCGTAACCCTCCTTTGGGCCGGCCCATGATCAGGTCGCGCGACTGGTCGAGCAGCACCGCGACGATCACGACCGTGCCGACGACGATGAACTGCCAGAAGGCGTCGACGTTGAGCATCACGAGGCCGGTCGTCAGCACCGCGATGATCAGCGCCCCGATCACCGTGCCGATGATCGTGCCCGATCCGCCGGACATGCTGACGCCGCCGATGATGACCGCCGCGATCGAGGAGAGCAGCAGCGGGTCGCCGATCACCGCGGAGCCCGCGGTATAGCGCAGCGTCGAGAGGAAGCCCGCGACGCCCGAGGTCGCGGCCGACAGCATGTAGAGTTCGATGATGGTGCGGTCGACCGGGATGCCGGCGCGGATCGCCGCGTCCATGTTGCCGCCGATGGCGTAGGTGTGGCGGCCGAAGCGGGTCTTGTGCAGCAGGAACATTGCCCAGGCGACGACGAAGGCGGCCATGACGACCGGATAGGGGAGGATCACGTCCAGGCGGCGCAGCAGGTCGCGACTCAATTCCGGCCGCGCCAGGAAATAGATCCCGCCGCCCGGACCGCCGACCAGATAGATCAAGGCGTCGTTGCCGTAGGCGCGGATGTCGGCCGGCAGGCCGATCACCGTCGTGTTCTCGCTCATGAGATAGGCGACGCCGCGCACGATGAACGAGGTGCCCAGCGTCACGATGAAGGCGGGCACCTTGAGCTTGGCGATGATGACGCCATTGACGCCGCCGACGAACGCGGCCCCGGCGACCGCCGCGACGAGGCCGATCAAGACCGCCGGAAACAGGGGGACGCCGGCGTTGAACGAGTCGCGGATCGCCAGCGCCGACAGCACCGAGGCGAGGCTCATCACCCAGCCGACGGAGAGGTCGATGCCCGCGGTGATGATGACGAAGGTCTGGCCGAGCCCGAGCAGCAGGACCGGCACGATGGCGACCAGAATGTTCTGGGAGTTGCGGACGGTGAGGAAGTTGACCGCGCCGCCGCTCGTCAGCGGCACGGCGACGACGAAGAACAGCACCATCAGCCCGAGGAAGGCCCAGGCCCAGATTCGGGACAAGAACAGGCCGACGCGCTGGAGCGGCGTCAGCACGCCCGAGGCGGCGGCGTCCGCGCTCCGCGCGCCCCGGACGATCCGTTCGCTCAACGGCGGATCACTGGCCGGGGACCCGATAGATGAAGCGGGCGACCGACGGGTCCTTGACGTTGTTCTTGTCGATGATGGCGAAGCCGGTCTCGACGCGCGGCGGCAGGCTGGTGACGCCGGCGGCGTCGGCCGCCGCGAACGCGACCGCCAGATAGCCCATGTCGAAGGGCTTCTGCGCCAGGACGAGGGTCACGACGCCCTTGTCCATCAGCTCGATCGCCTGCTTGGTGGCGTCGTAGGCGACGACCTGGACCACGCCGCCGAGGCCGGCGTTGACGACCGCCGTGCCGGCGCCCTGCGCGCTGAACACGTTGGTGCCGAACACGCCCGCGAGATTGGGGACCCGCGCCAGCACAGCCGCGGTCTGCTGCGTCGCTTTGTTCGCGTCGTCGAGATTGAAGTCGGGCCCCTCGACCTTGATGTCGGGATACTTGGCCGCCATCAGCTCCTTGAAGCCTTTGGCGCGGCCCTCGACCGAGCTGACGTTGGGGTTGGTCGAGTTGATGTAGACCGTGCCCTTGCCCCCGATCGCCTTGGCGAGGCCTTCGGCCGCGATCCGTCCGCCCTCGACGTTGTCCGAGCCGATGTAGCTCAGCGGGAACTTGACCGGGCCCTTCACGTAGTCGCCGTCGCCGAGATAGGTGTCGACGGTGATGATCTTGATGCCATGGTCATTGGCGCTCTTCAGCGGGCCGACCATCTGGTCCCGGTCGACCGGGGCGGTGATGATGTAGTTGAGGTCGCCCCGCGCAACCATCGCGTCGAGCAGCGGCGTCTGCGCCTCGACCCCCCAGGTCGGCGGGATCTGGGTGACGACGTCGATGCCGAGGTCCTTGGCCGCCTTCTCCACGCCGAGTTGCATGACCTGATAGAACGGGTCGACCACCCCGGGCAGGAAGCCGATCTTGATCTTTTCCGCGGCGTGGGCCGCCTGTGCGGCGAGTCCGAGCGCCAGGCCGGCCGCGATTGTCAGGAAAACGTGTCTGCGCATGGTCCAACCTCCCACGACGAATACCGTCGTTGCGTTTCCTGCCCCGTGGCGGCCCCTATTGATGAAGTCGTGCGAAGAGCGACCCCGGCGGCGGGCGTTTTATGGCGTCGTTTTGAGTTGGCCGCCATGACGCATGTCAAAGCGGCCGGCCGATTGGCATCGAGGCGGTGAACAGGGGGAAAGTCAAGGGCGCTCGCGTGCGCGCATCGGCCGGCCCTTGTGAAGGCCCCGGCCGGCAGGCTAACCATGCGCGCGAACAAAAGCGGAGGCGATACGCGACGTGCAGCGCGAAAAGACGACCTTGAGCGTCCGCCACCTGACGACTTACCGCTACGCGCAGCCGGTCGAACTGGGCGAGCATCGCCTGATGCTGCGCCCGCGCGACGGCCACGACCAGCGGCTGATCGAGTCCGAACTGACGATCGAGCCGCGGCCGAGCCGCATCCGCTGGCTCTACGACGTGTTCGACAATTGCGTGGCGCTCGCCTCGTTCGCCGGAGCGACGACCACGTTGAGGTTCGAAAGCGTATTCACCGTCGACCGCACGGAGGACGAACAGCCCGGCGGCGAGATCGATCCGCGGGCGCGGCATTATCCCTTCGCCTATCTCCCGGAGGAGTTGCCCGACGTCTCGCGTTCGATCGAGCGGATCTATCCCGATCCGGGGGGCGATCTCGAGCGCTGGGCGGGCCAGTTCGTTAATTCCAGCGGGGCGACCCTGACCGGCCATCTCCTGATGACGATGACCTATGCGATCAAGGAGGGGTTCGCCTACGAGCGACGCGAGGAGGCGGGCGTCCAGCCGCCGTGGGTCACGCTCGACCGGCGGAAGGGCAGCTGCCGGGATTTTGCGGTGCTGATGATGGAGGCCGCGCGGACCTTGGGCGTCGCCGCCCGGTTCGTGTCCGGTTACATCTACTGCCGCCCGCGCCGACGAGGGCCCCGGACGCCTCGGGGGCGGGGCGACTCACGCCTGGGTCCAGGTCTACCTTCCGGGCGCCGGGTGGATCGAATTCGACCCGACCAACGGCCTGATCGGCGGAAAGGACCTCATCCGGGTGGCGGTCGCCCGCACGCCCGCCCAGGCCGCGCCGCTGACCGGGACCTACTACGGAAATCTGGAGGACGAACTCGGCATGGACGTAACTGTCGAGGTCACGCAACAAAAGTGAGCGTCAAGCGTTTGTTGTCTCAATCGCGCCTCGTACGCGGCTGGGAGACACCGGATGATCATCAGAGCAGGCTACAGGATCGCTTTCGAATGTATGGCGCCGACGCCGATGCTGCTTCAGCTCAATGTCCATCCTTCGCGCGAGGCGGATCTCCTTTCCCCCGACATCGTCTCGACGAATCCGGTCATTCGAATGGAGACCTATATCGATTTGTTCGACAATCGGGTGACCCGGGTTGAGCCCGGACCCGGACTCGTCACCTTCAGCAGCGATTTTCTCATCCGCGACTCGGGTCTGCCGGAGCCGACGCCCGGGGACGCGCCTCTGACGCCGGTGACGAAACTGCCGGTGGATGTCCTGCGCTACCTCCTGCCGAGCCGGTATTGCGACAGCGACAATCTCGGGGATTTCGCCTGGTCGCAATTCGGAGCGGAGACTGGCTCGGGCGCCGGGCTCGTCCAGGCTATTTGCGATTTCGTCCACGGCCACATTCATTTCGACTACCAGCGCGCCGATTCGCATCGGGCCGCCTCTGACGGGCTTCGCGAAGGCGTAGGGGTCTGTCGCGACTTCGCTCATCTCGCGATCGCGCTGTGCCGATGCATGAACGTGCCGGCCCGCTATTGCGCGGGCTATCTTGGCGATATCGGCGTGCCGCTAAATCCGGACCCGATGGATTTTTCCGGCTGGTTCGAGGCTTTCGTAAATGGCCGGTGGTATTCGTTCGACGCCCGTCACAACATTCCGCGCATCGGCAGGGTCGTCATGGCTTACGGACGCGACGCCGCAGACGCTGCGCTGTCATCGTCGTTCGGGACCGCGCCGTTAAGGACCTTCGAGGTGACGACCTACGAGGAAAAAGACACGCGCTACGAGGACCGGGAAGCCGCGGAGTGACCGGACCCCGCGCCTACTTCCGCCGCTTGGCCGGATGGAGCGAGGTTTCGAGGATGTTCTCCGCCGCGCCGATCACCAGAGCCGACGAGCCGACGATCAGCGGGTCCGGGCCGACGATGACGTGCCGGTCCTTGTTGGGATAGGGCAGGGCGAACAGGAAATGGTGCAGGGCGTTGATGCGCGCGCGCTTCTTGTCGTCCGACTTGACGATGGTCCAGGGGGCGTCGGCGGTGTCGGTGTTGAAGAACATCGCTTCCTTGGCCTCGGTGTACTCGTCCCATTTGTCGATCGAGGCCTTGTCGATCGGCGACAGCTTCCACTGCTTCAAGGGATCGGTCTCGCGCGCGGCGAAGCGGCGGCGCTGCTCCTCCCGCGTCACCGAGAACCAGTACTTGAACAGCCGGATGCCTGAGCGCACGAACATGCGCTCCATTTCCGGGCACTGCCGCATGAACTCGAGATATTCATTGGGCTTGCAGAAGCCCATCACCCGCTCGACCCCGGCGCGGTTGTACCAGGAGCGGTCGAAGAACACCATTTCCCCGGCCGCGGGAAGATGCTGAATATAGCGCTGGAAATACCATTGCGTGCGCTCGCGCTCGTTTGGCTTCTCCAGCGCCACGATGCGCGCGCCGCGCGGGTTCAGATGCTCCATGAAGCGCTTGATCGTGCCGCCCTTGCCGGCCGCGTCGCGGCCCTCGAACAGCACGACGACTTTCTCGCCCGACCTCCTTGACCCAGTTCTGCGCCTTCAGAAGCTCCGCCTGCAGGGGCAGCATCCGCTCCAGATAGTGGGCTTCCGTGACCTTTGACTTGTAGGGGTAGTCGCCGGTCTCGAAGCCGCGGCGAATCGCGTCGGGATCGTGCCGCAGCGATTGCGGTTCGACCCGATGGGGGCGTTCCAGCTCGGGCGCCGGCCGGGCGCGCGCGGCGGGGCAGGGGGGCGGTGACGACGATGCTGGCGGGCGTCCGGGTCGGCTTGGCTGTTGCGCCGGTCGCGGCCGACCCGATCGGCTCGCCGGCCTCCTTCGCCGCCGTCTTGATCTCGCCGTCGCTCGCCATTCCGCCTCTTTTCCGCTTCGCTCACGCGCTCACGCGAAGAAAACCCGCATGCCCGGGTATTCGGGACGAACCGCGCTGCGAGTCAACGCGACGCGGCGTCGCGCCCCGCCCGCCAAATCATGCGAGTGGTGTGGCGCCGATGTCACAATGGCGCTGTCGTTTCGCGCGGCGCAAGGTAAAGTGTCCCGCGACCTTGCGCGCCCTCGACTCGCTCCACTAGAACATACATCCGGGTCAGAGTTCGCGAAAGGCGGGCACTTTGAGCTCAAGCTTTTTCAAAGTATTGGGCTTGGTTTGCGCGGCGCTCGCCAGCGGCTCGGCATGGGCTGACGACCTCAGCGCGGCGCCGGACTTTCCTGTTCCCGCCTTGGCGTGGCAACCGCTCGACGAGGTCCGGCTCGGCGTATTCGCGCACAACTGGATCCATGACGAAGCGGCGCCCGTCGACACCTCGATCGAAGTTTTGTCCGCGCCCCTCTCGTTTCCCGGCTACAACAATCCCGGGATCGCCGGAAATCCCGTGGATTTCCTGGTTCTTCGACCCGCGTATCAACGTCGGCGGCATGATCAACACCCGCGGCAGGACGAGCTACGCCTTCACCGGCTTCACCTGGCGAATCCCGATCTACAAGAAGTTCTTCTTCGAGGGCGAGTTGGGCGGCGCCATCAACAATGCTCCAGATTGGCCCGAACCGGGGCGGGTCGACATGGGCTGCACGTTGACCTTTCGGGAATCGGGCGGCTTCGGCTACCAGTTCAACGATAACTGGGACCTGATCGCGTCGATCGAGCACGTCTCCCACGCGACCTTCTGCACCCACATCAACCCCGGCCTGACCCAGGTCGGCGTGCGGATCGGCTACAAGTTCTAGGATGCAGCGCTCGGCGCCGGGCGTAACATGCGTCGTTGAGACGGTTTTTCGCGCCGACGGCGCGTCGTTTCGGGTGGGCGACGCCGCCCGCGCGCCCGCGCCGTCGTTCGCGCTTCCCACGGCCGCGATTTTCGTCTAACGACGGCGGGTTATCGAGGCCGGGCGCCGCCCGGACTTTCCGGCGCATCGCACGAGGGACGCAACGCGGCGCAGGCGCCAGCGTCGCGGCCTTTTTTTGTGCGCGCCGCAAGCGGGAGATCGCGCCGCGACCCGGAACGGCGCCGCGCCAAGAGGGACCGAATGCCCAAGCGCACCGACATCTCGACGATCCTCATCATCGGCGCCGGCCCGATCATCATCGGCCAGGCCTGCGAGTTCGACTATTCCGGGACCCAGGCCTGCAAGGCGTTGCGCGCGGAGGGCTACCGCATCGTCCTGATCAATTCGAATCCGGCCACCATCATGACCGACCCCGACATGGCCGACCGGACCTATGTCGAGCCGATCACCCCCGAGATCGTGGCCAAGATCATCGCCAAGGAACGCTACGCGATCCCCGGCGGGTTCGCGCTTCTGCCGACCATGGGCGGCCAGACGGCGCTGAACTGCGCGCTTGAGCCTGAAGAAGATGGGCGTCCTCGACACGTACGACGTCGAGATGATCGGCGCCACCGCGCAAGGCGATCGACAAGGCCGAGGATCGCGAGCTGTTCCGCGAGGCGATGACCAGGATCGGCCTCGAGACGCCCCGCTCCCATCACGTCAAGACGCTTGCCCCAGGCGCTCGCCGCGCTCGAGGACATCGGCCTGCCGGCGATCATCCGCCCGAGCTTCACGCTGGGCGGCACCGGCGGCGGCATCGCCTACAACAAGAGCGAATTCATCGACATCGTCGAGCGCGGCATCGACGCCTCGCCGACCAGCGAAGTGCTGATCGAGGAGAGCGTGCTCGGCTGGAAGGAGTTCGAGATGGAGGTCGTCCGCGACAAGGCGGACAATTGCATCATCGTCTGCTCGATCGAGAACGTCGATCCGATGGGCGTCCACACCGGCGATTCGATCACCGTCGCGCCGGCGCTGACGCTCACCGACAAGGAATTCCAGATCATGCGCGACGCCTCGATCGCGGTCCTGCGCGAGATCGGGGTGGAGACCGGCGGCTCCAACGTGCAGTTCGCCGTCAATCCGGCCGACGGCCGGATGATCGTGATCGAGATGAACCCGCGCGTATCGCGCTCCTCCGCGCTCGCCTCCAAGGCGACCGGCTTTCCGATCGCCAAGGTCGCAGCCAAGCTCGCGGTCGGCTACACGCTCGACGAGATCGCCAACGACATCACCGGCGGCGCGACGCCGGCCGCGTTCGAGCCGACGATCGACTATATCGTCACCAAGATCCCGCGCTTCGCGTTCGAAAAATTCCCCGGGGCGGAGCCTACGCTGACGACGGCGATGAAGTCGGTGGGCGAAGCGATGGCGATCGGCCGCACCTTCGCCGAATCGCTGCAGAAGGCGCTCCGCTCGCTCGAGACCGGCTTCGACGGGCTCGACGAGATCGAGATCGAAGGGCTCGGCAAGGGCGACGACAAAAACGTGCTGCGCGCCGCCGTCGCCACCGCCACGCCCGACCGCCTGCTCAACGTCGCCCAGGCGATGCGAATGGGCATGGGCGTCGAGGAGATTCACGAGGTGTCGAAAATCGACCCGTGGTTCCTCGAGCGGATCGCGGAGATCGTCGCGCTCGAGGCCAAGGTGCGCGCCTTCGGCCTGCCGGCCGATCCCGGCAACCTTCGGGCGCTGAAGGCGGCGGGGTTCTCCGACGTGCGCCTGGCGGGCCTTGTCGGAAAGGACGAGGACGAGGTCGCGGCGCTTCGCAAGCGTCTCGGCGTGCTGCCGGTGTTCAAGCGCATCGACACCTGCGCGGCCGAATTCGCTTCGCCCACCGCCTACATGTATTCGACCTACGAGTCCCCGTTCGCCGGCCGGGTGAGCTGCGAAGCGGACCCCTCGGCGCGGGAAAAAATCGTCATTCTCGGCGGCGGCCCGAACCGGATCGGCCAGGGCATCGAGTTCGACTATTGCTGCTGCCACGCCTGCTTCGCGCTGAGCGAGGCCGGCTACGAAACGATCATGATCAACTGCAATCCGGAAACGGTGTCGACCGACTACGACACCTCGGACCGTCTCTATTTCGAGCCGCTGACCCAGGAGGACGTGCTCGCCATCCTCGACAAGGAGCGCGAGAACGGGACCCTGAAGGGCGTGATCGTCCAGTTCGGCGGGCAGACGCCGCTGAAGCTCGCGCACGCCATCGAGCAGTCGGGCGCGACGATCCTCGGCACCTCCGTCGAATTCGATCGATCTCGCCGAGGATCGCGACCGGTTCAAGCGGCTCCTCGACAAGCTGGCGTTGAAGCAGCCGAAGAACGGCATCGCCTATTCGGTCGAACAGGCGCGGCTGGTCTCGGCCGACCTCGGCCTGCCTCTGGTCGTGCGTCCCTCCTATGTGCTCGGCGGCCGGGCGATGGCGATCATCCACGATCAGACCGCGCTCGACGACTATCTGCTCGGCGTCCTGCCGAGTCTGGTGCCGGCCGACGTCAAGGCGCGCTATCCCAACGACAAGACCGGCCAGATCAACACGGTGCTCGGCAAGAATCCGCTGCTGTTCGACCGCTATCTTTCCGACGCGATCGAGATCGACGTCGATGCGCTCTGTGACGGCAAGACCGTCGTCGTCGCCGGCGTCATGGAGCATATCGAAGAGGCGGGCATCCACTCCGGCGACAGCGCCTGCTCGCTGCCGCCGCGTTCGCTGACGCCCGAGACCGTCGCCTTGCTGGAAGCGGAGACGAAGAAGCTCGCCCTCGCCCTGGAAGTCGGCGGCCTGATGAACGTCCAGTACGCGCTGAAAGACGGCGTGATCTATGTCCTCGAGGTCAATCCGCGCGCCTCGCGCACCGTTCCCTTCGTCGCCAAGGTGATCGGCAAGCCGATCGCCAAGATCGCGAGCCGGATCATGGCGGGCGAGTCGCTCGAGAGCTTCAAGCTCGACCTCGGCAAGCTCGGCCATGTCGGGGTCAAGGAGGCGGTGTTCCCGTTCGCCCGCTTCCCCGGCGTCGACACCGTCCTCGGCCCGGAGATGCGATCGACGGGAGAAGTGATGGGAATCGACCGGTCGTTCGCGATCGCCTTCGCCAAGAGCCAGATCGGCGCGGGATCGCGTCCGCCGAAGTCCGGCGCCGTGTTCGTCTCGGTGCGCGACGCCGACAAGGAAGGGATCGTCGCGCCGCTCAAGACGCTTCAGGCGCTCGGCTTCCGGATTCTCGCGACCGCCGGCACGCAGCGCTTTCTCATCGCGCACGGACTGAAGGCCGAAAAGGTCAACAAGGTCTCGGAGGGCCGCCCGAACGCGGCCGATATCGTGCGCAACGGCGCCGTGCAACTGATGTTCAACACCACCGAGGGGGCGACGTCGCTCGCCGATTCGAAACCCCTCCGTCGCGCCGCCCTCTTGCAAAAGACGCCCTACTACACCACACTTTCTGGCGCTGTCGCGGCGACCGAAGGGATCCGCGCCGTCGCGGCCGGCGATCTCGAAGTCAGGGCCTTGCAGGACTATTTGGCGTGACGGCGCTTAAAAAGCGCCGCCGCGGGATCCTCTTTTTAACGGGTATGGAATGGAAAAACTGCCGATCACCGCCGCGGGTCACGCGGCGCTCGAAGCCGAATTTCTACATCGCCAGCAGGTCGAGCGGCCGCGCATCATCGCCGCGATCTCCGAGGCGCGCTCGCACGGCGATCTGTCCGAGAATGCCGAATACCATTCGGCCAAGGAGGCGCAGTCGCATAACGAGGGCCGCATCATGGAGCTCGAGGACCTGCTCCAGCGCGCCGAGGTGATCGACGTCTCGAAGCTGAACGGCGGCAGCCATCAAGTTCGGGGCGACGGTGACGCTGGTCGACGAGGACACCGAAGAAGAAAGGGTGTTCCAGATCGTCGGCCAGACCGAAGCGGACGTGAAGTCGGGCAAGGTCTCGATCACGTCGCCGACGGGACGGGCGCTGATCGGAAAGAAGGCCGGCGACAGCGTCGAGGTGATCACGCCCGGCGGCGGCAAGAGCTATGAAATCCTCAAGGTCGTATTTATATAGCGGTCCTGCCGCCGCCTCATGTGGCGGGAGAGGAAGGATTTCCCGTCATGATGATCCGCTTCTTGACCCGCCGCGCCGCGGCGATCGCGCTCGGCGCGTTCGCGCTTGCCCCGACGGCCGTGCTGGCGCAGCCGCCCGCGCCGGCGACGTTCCGCGCGGTGCAGGTCGACATTGGCCCCTTGCGTTCCAGCACCGGCGATCCGACCGCAGCCTGGGTGGCGGCCTCCATGCCGGCCGCGCTGGCGCAGGCGCTCGGGGCGCATCTACGCGCCGGGCGACCGTAACGGGGCCACGCTGGTCGTTCGTCCTGCGTTGATCTATCTCTGCCCGAGTTCCGGCGGCCCGGGCCCGATGGGGTCCTGCACCGACACAATCGAGGGCGATCTCGTCGTGCGCGGCCCGCGTGGCGGCGTCATCTCCGAGACGCCGCTGAGGGCGATCACGTCCTATTTCCCCAGACCCGTCGATCAGGCCCTCTGGGTGGAATCGAACAAGAACCGCATCCAACTGCTGTCGCAGGCTTTCGCCGGCTGGGTTCCGCGGCAGCTCGGGCTCTGACGCCGCTCGCGGCGCGATTTCTTTCTGAGCGGGCAGAAAGATGACGACTGCGTTGACGCGGCGCGGGGCGCTCGACCGCCCTCGCGCAGCTGGCTTTTGCGCCCGTCGGCCTCGAGGAGGCGTTCGCCGCGGCCGGTCTGAGGGTGTCGCGCATTTTCGTCGACGTGTCGCGTCTGAGGCCGCGGCGCGGCGATCCCCATGGCGCGCTGGAAGAGGCCAGTCGTCGCCGGGTGTCGACGCTCGTCGCCCGCTTCGCCCAGCAGAGCCCGCGCGACCTGGGTCTTTGCTCCTCGCGTCCGTGAGCCTTGGGGCCGTGATCCGCGCGACGGCCGCTCTTGCCTTGGCGGCGGCCGCGATCTAGACGGCGGCGATGGTTGGCGCGGGCACCGACAAGACGAAAGCGCCGGTCAGCGGCGGGCCGGCGGTGATCCTGGTCCGGCCCCAACTCGCGGTGAATATCGGCATGTGCGCCCGCGCGATGGCCAATTTCGGCCTCGACGATCTGCGCCTCGTCAATCCGCGCGCGGGCTGGCCGCGAACGGACGAATACCGCGAGGTCGCCTATTCCGCTGCGGCCGGCGCGACCGCGATTCTCGACTGCGGCGCGCCTGTTCGACAGTGTCGAGGCGGCGGTCGGCGACTGCCATCGCGTTTACGCCGCGACCGCCCGCGAGCGCGGGCAGGCGAAGCCCGTCCTCAGCCCGAGCGTGGCGATGGCGGCGACCGTGGCTTCGGCCGGCGAGAAGCACGCCATTCTGTTCGGCCCCGAGCGCACCGGACTCGACAACGACGAGGTCGCGATCGCCGGGGCGATCGTCACCTTTCCCTCGAATCCGGCCTACGCCTCGCTCAACCTGGCGCAGGCGGTGCTCTTGTGCGGCTACGAGTGGTTCAAGGCCGCGCACGGCGACGCGCCGCCGCCCTCGGCGATCCCGCGCTCCGTCTCGCCCCCGGCGCAGCGCGAGATGCTGCTCGCCTTCTTCGATTACCTCGAGGCAGAAGCTGGACGAGGGCGGCTTCTTCCGGCCCGCGACCAAGAAGCCGGGCATGCGGCGCAACCTGCGCAACATCTTTCACCGCATGGAGCTGACTCAGCAGGACGTGCGCACGCTCTGGGGCGCGGTCGTCCGGCTCGCCGAGGGACCGAGGGCCGAGGTCCAGACCCGCAAGCGCGTCCGGCCGAAGAAGTCGTCGGCCTGACCCAGCGGTCAGACCCCAGCGGGTCCGCGGTCGCGGTCTTACGGCTGGGTCGATCCGCCCGCCGCAGGGGTCGCGGTATGGCGCATGTGGTGTCGGCGTTGCGCGTGACGGGTCATGTGATGGGCGTGCGGCATGCCCGCCGCGCCGGAGCCGTAGGGCTCCTGGGTATCGGGCATCTGGCCCGCCGGCGCGCCGGTGATGGTCGCTTGCGCCAACGCGGCGCCGCCGGATGCGAGGCTGAGAACCGAAACGACGAGAATGCTCTTGATCATGGCCGATCCACCTTGCCTGACGGAAGCCGACGGTCCAACGCCCTCGAATGGCGATGACGTTGGCGAAGACGGTCAGGAACGCCGCGGGTCTCCAGCAGTTCCGAAAGCGCGTTCGTTTCCGCGAAATCTGACCGCCGTGCGAAGATCAACTCAAAAAAGGCTCTCCGGCGCGAACCGGAGAGCCTTCTTCGACCACAAAAATCTAGGCGGAGAAGCCGCTTATTGCGCGGGAGCCGCGGGCGCCATCGGCGCGGCCGGCGCCATCTCGTGGTGCATGTGGTGGTGGTGATGGTGGTGGTAAACGTGGTGATGATGGTGGTGGTGATGGTGCATGGGGTGCTCCATCGGGGCCGCCCGCAGGCGCGGCGGCGCCGGCCGCGGGAGCGGCTTCCTGCGCGACGGCGTAGCCGGCAAGGCCGATGGTCAAAGCGGCGGCGACGACAAGGCTCTTGATCATGGGCGAAAATCCTCTCGGAGAAAGGCCCCAGCGGCCTTCGCGGGGGACATTGTCGCTGTTACGCCTGAACTCACGATGAACCGCGCCTGCACGGCGTGACATCGAGGCCGATTCCGTGCTCAACGGGCCGGGCGGCGCTCGGCATGGCGAAAGGATCGTTAACGATGGCGGCAAACAGCATGACCGGCTTCGCCCGCGCCGCAGGCGCGAGCGGGGCCTGGCGCTGGGCGTTCGAGGTCAAGAGCGTCAACGCCAAGGGCCTCGACCTCAGGCTTCGGATGCCGCCGCCGTTCGACCGCGTCGAGGCCGAGGCGCGAGCGCGGCTCGGCAAGGCGCTGGCGCGCGGAACGTGCTTCGCGACCCTGACCGCCCAGCGCGAGGGGAGCGCGAGCGCGCCGCGCATCGATGAGGCGGCGCTTGCCGTCGCTCGCCGCCGCCGCCAAGCGCCGCCGCCGAGAAGGCCGGCCTCGCGCCGCCGACCCTGGACGGTCTTCTCGCCGTCCGCGGCGTGGTCGAGGTCGCCGAGGCCGCGGACGACGAGGCGACGGTCGCCGCGGCCTGCGCCGGCGCGCTTCGGAGCCTCGACGAGGCGCTGGCCGCGCTCGCGCTCGCCCGCCGGACGGAGGGCGCGGCGCTGGCCGCCGTCATGATGCGAGCGGCTCGACGCGATCGAAGCGCTGACGCGCGCGGCCGACGCCAATCCGGCGCGAAAAGTCCGAGGCGATCCGGGCGAGGCTCGCCGAGAGCGTGGCGGCGCTGATGGAATCCGGGCCGCGGCTTCGACGAGAACCGGCTGCATCAGGAGGCGATCCTGCTCGCCTCCAAGGCCGACATCCGCGAGGAACTCGACCGGCTGAAGACCCATGTCGCCGCCGCCCGCGCGCTTCTGGAGGAGGGCGGGGCGATCGGCCGCCGGCTCGACTTTCTCGCCCAGGAGTTTTCGCGCGAGGCCAGCACCCTCACCGCCAAGTCCAACGACGTCAGCCTCACCGCCCAGGGACTTGAACTGAGGGCGCAAATCGAGCAATTCCGCGAGCAGGCGCAAAACTTCGAATGAGCACGACGACGATGAAGCCTGCCCGCCGCGGCATGATCCTGATCCTCAGTTCGCCCTCGGGCGCGGGCAAGACCACGCTGACCCGCATGCTGATGCAGGACAAGGCGCTCGACCTGACGCTGTCGGTGTCGGTGACGACCCGTCCGCGCCGCTCCTCCGAGGTCGACGGCATCCATTACCGCTTCGTCGATCGTCGCGAGTTCGAGCGGATGAAGGCCGACGCCGACCTGCTGGAATGGGCCGAGGTGCACGGCAACGGCTACGGCACGCCCTGGGCGCCGGCGAGAAGGTGCTGGCCGAGGGACGCGACATGCTGTTCGACATCGACTGGCAGGGCGCCGCCCAGGTGCGCGACCGGCTCGGCGAAGACGTCGTGTCGATCTTCGTGCTGCCGCCGTCGATGACCGAGCTGCGCCACCGGCTCGAGCGCCGCGCCGAGGATTCCGCCGCCACCATCGAGCAGCGGCTCGAGGCGGCGCGGCACGAGATCGAGCGCTGGCGCAACTACCACTACGTGATCGTCAACGACGACCTGCAGCGCGCCTACCAGGACGTGCTGGCGATCGTCTGCGCGGAGCGGCTTAAGGTCCGCCGCGTCCAGGCCGGCGTCGAGCCGTTTGTGGACAGGCTCGTGCACGGGTGAGCGGCGCGCGGCGGCGGGCGCTGTGGCGGCGGGGCTCAACGGCGTCCAGAGGCTTGGCGGCGGCGCAAGGCGCGTCCGTTGAAGCTTTTCGTGCTGGAGGCGGATGCTGACGGGCGATAAGATAAGACCGGCGCGCGCGCCGAAGGCGCCCGAAGGCTTCGATCCAGACAAGGGCTTGTGACCCCGTGAACGTCCTGATTTCCCTGATCGTGGTCATCTACCTCGTCGGCGTCGGGGTCGTGCTGTCGCCGGTCGTCCAGGCCAACTGGAGCAGCGCCTCGGCCAGCACCCTCGTCACCAGCGTCGGGGAGGCGCTCCCGGACGCGCTGGCGTGGCCGGTGCGACTTTACCAACACGTGGCCGACCGAGGCTGAAATTCCCCTTCTCCCCCCGGCCGGGGAGAAGGGACTGCCGGCGCCTTACAGGCCGGCGCGTCAATGACGCCTGTGGCCGCCGCCGCCGTGATGGTGACCGCCGCCGCCATGATGGTGGTGGCCGCCACCGTGGTGATGGCCGCCGCCGTGATGGCGCCCTCCGCCGTGATAGCGCCCTCCGCCGTGATAATGGGCTCCGCCATGATAATGGCCGCCGCCGTGGTAGGCTCCGCCGCGGTAGTAAGCCGCGCCGCCATGATAGCCGCCGTGCCGCCAGCCGTTCCATCCGTAGGCGCCGCCCCAGCCGAGGCCGGTGCGGTATGCGTAGCCGCACCAATACCAGCCCGGTCCTCGCCAGCCATTGTCATACCAGCAGTAGGGACGGCCGCCGTAGACGAACTGCGCCTTCTCGATCGGCATGACCTGACCGGAGGGATTGGGCGAGGCGATCAGGCCGTCCATCATCGCCGCGTCGGCCGCGCCGGCGACCGGGAAAGCGAGACCCGCGGCGAGCGCCAGGCCAAGAGCGAGTTTTCGGAGCATGAGCGAAACCTCCTTTCGCCTTGAAGACGCTGCGACGCGTCTCATCGGCGATCAGACTGGACTCTCGCCCTTGAACAGGCGCTGAACGACGCTTGCCGTCCGTCTCGCTCTAAAACGTCACGTCGGGCGGCAGGAAAGCGCGGATCTCCTGCACCGGGACAAAATATTTGGCGATGTCGACCTTCCGGGGCGGCGTCCCCCGGAGTTCGACCGTGAACTTGCGGCTCATGACGCCGAGCAGGCACTGCTTCCAGGCGTCGAACACGCCGGAGCCTGAGTTTCCGGTGGTCGCGACGTCGGGGATGGTCGAGGCGCCGAAGCGGGAGCGGAATTCCGCCGGAATGGCCTCGGGCGGCAGGACGCGGGACCGCGCGACGCCCTCGGGCGTCGCCACGACCACGAGTTCGCCGGGTTCGGGATTGCGCTCGCACAGGGGCGTCCTTCTCATGCGCAACCGCATCGGCAGCGTCGAGGGGTCGAAGCGCAACACCGTGAGGTCGACGGTGTCGAGCGTTCCTTCCTTGACGAGGCTCGTCGCAAAATCCTGTCCGCCGACGACGACGTGGGGCTTTGACCGCGCAAACGCCGCGGGCACGTGCGAGGCGGTGATGACGAGGCCGTTGCCGAGATAGACGCCGTAGCCGGGCCAGCTCTGTTTCGGCGTCCGGTTGACGTGGGCGGCGGTTTCGATGAGGTCCGCGTCGCCGGCGTGGACCGTCGCCGCGGCGGCGTCGGCCGCGTTCGACGCGAGCAGGAGCGCCGCGATGAAGGCCCCGAGGGTCGCGCCGCGCCTTATGCGCATGTCACTGCCTGTCCAGGCCGTAGAGCGAATGCAGCGTCCTCACGGCGAGCTCGGTATACGGCTCGTCGATCAGCATCGAGAACTTGATCTCGGAGGTGGTGATGGCGCGGATGTTGATGCCCTTGGCGGCGAGCGCCCCGAAGGCCCGGGCGGCGACGCCCGAATGCGAGCGCATGCCGACGCCGATCGCCGAAATCTTCACCACGTCCTCGGTGCCGTTCAGTCGCGCATAGCCGATCTCCTGGTGATGCGAGGCCAGAATGCCCTTGGCGCGCTCGAAGTCGGCCCCGGAGACGGTGAAGGTGATGTCGGTGAAAGCCGCGTCCTCGGACACGACCTGAATGATCATGTCGACGTTGATGTTGGCTTCGGCGAGCGGGCCGAAGATCGCGGCCGCGACGCCGGGCTTGTCGGAGACGTCGCGCAGCGTGATCTGCGCCTCGTCGCGCGAAAAGGCGATGCCGGTGACGATCTGCTGCTCCACAATATCCTCCTCGTCGCAAATGAGCGTGCCAAGCTTGGGACTTTCGGGATTGTCGAACGACGAGCGCACGTAGAGCTTGACCCGGTGCACCATGGCCACCTCGACCGAGCGCACCTGCAGAACCTTGGCTCCGAGCGACGCCATTTCCAGCATTTCCTCGAACGACACCTTGTCGAGCCGCCGCGCCTTCGGCACGACGCGCGGGTCGGTCGTGTATACGCCGTCGACGTCGGTATAGATGTCGCAACGGTCCGCCTGAATTGCGGCGGCGAGCGCCACGGCGGAAGTGTCGGAGCCGCCACGCCCGAGCGTCGTCACCCGGTTCGAGCCCGCGTGCAGCCCCTGAAAGCCCGCCACCACCGCAACCTCGCCGCGCTCAAAACCCCTGGCGAGCCCGGCGCCCTCGATTCTCGCGATGCGGGCGGCGCCATGGGCGTCGTCGGTCAGGATCGGAATCTGCCACCCGGCCCATGATCGGGCCTTGAGCCCCAGGTCTTTCAGCACCAGCGCGAGCAGGCCCGAGGTGACGAGTTCGCCCGAGGCGACGATGGCGTCGTATTCGGGATTGTCGGCCTCGGCGCCCGCCTCCTTCGTCCATGCGACGAGCTCGTTGGTCTTGCCGGACATGGCGGAGACCACGACCGCGACCTCGTGGCCCGCTTCGACCTCGCGTTTGACGTGCGCGGCGACATTGCGGATGCGCTCGACATTGGCGACCGACGTGCCGCCGAATTTCATCACCAGACGCGACAAAAGAACCTCGAGCGTATGGAAGGGAAGCAGCGCCGCTCGCGCAAAAGGATGCGGCGGCGTATAAAGTCAGGGCGCCGGCCGGTCAACGGCGTGCGCCAGCCCTTCTCCGCGAAGCGGGGAAGGTGGCCGAAGGCCGGATGGGGTGAGGAAAGCAGGTAGGGTCCGACGAGGTTTGCGGCGACGGGCGAGCAGTCCGAGTTTTTGCCCAATCCGATTCGGGCTGAAGCAGCGGGCCACACCCCATCCGGCCTTCGGCCACTTTCCCAAACAAGCTGGGGAAGGGGCTCCAGAATTGTCGCCCGATGAGGTCCCCCATGAGCGCCGCCGCCGCCCCGAGCGTGATCGCCGAAGAAGTCGCGCGTTTCGACGCGCTGGGCGATTCCTGGTGGGACGAGGACGGGCCGATGGCGCCGCTCCATCGGCTGACGCCGGTGCGCGTCGCCTGGGCGAAGGACGTCGCAGCCCGTCATTTCGGGCGTGAGGCGGAGGTCGGGCCGCCGTTCGCGGGGCTCGCCATTCTCGACGTCGGCTGCGGCGCGGGCCTGTTCGCCGAACCGCTCGCAAGGCTCGGCGGCGAGGTTCTCGGCATCGACCCGGCGCCGGCCTCGATCGGCGTCGCGCGCCGCCACGCCGAGGAGACCGGGGCGCGGCTTTCCTATCGTGTCGCGACGGTCGAGGAGCTCGCCGGCGAGACGACGCGCTTCGACGTCGTCACCGCCATGGAGGTCGTCGAGCATGTCGCCGACCCCGCGCGCTTCGTCGCCGAGGCTGCTTCGCTCCTAAAGCCCGGCGGGCTCTTCCTCGCCTCGACCGTCAATCGGACGCTGAAAAGCTTCGCGCTGGCGATCGTTGGGGCGGAATATGTGCTGCGCTGGCTCGAACCCGGCACCCACCGCTGGGAGCAGTTCGTCACCCCCGAGGAACTGGCGGTCGCGACGCGTCAGGCGGGGCTCAGGGTGGTGGAGCGCCAAGGCGTCAGCTACGACCCGCTGCGCCGGACCTGGCGGTTGTCGAGCGACCTCAGCGTCAACTACCAGCTCGCGGCGAAGAAGCCGCGAGGGTAGGGACGCGACGTCCTTCTCCAGCTTTGCTGGGGAAGGGAGGGGAGCCCTCTCACGCCTTCCCCGGGCACTCCTTCGCCAGGCGGTCCATCGCCTGGGAGAAGCCGGTCAGCGAAAAGGTGTCGGTGGTGCCGTCGCCCTTCACGGCGGCGGCCTTGACCACCAGCGCGTCGCCCTTCTTCATCTCCGCGATCAGCGCGCTCTCGCGCGCGGCGTTCTTCACCCAGAGATTGGCGCCCTTCGGCAGGAGGTCGAACGACTCTTCGCCCACGGTGGCGACGGGGACGATCGCCGCCGCCGTCTTGCTCTTCGATTCGGCCTTCGCCTTCGTCTTCACCGGCTTCGCATCGGCCTTTTCGAGCTTGGCGTCGGTCTTATCGGCCTTGGCCGCCGCCGCCGGGCCGCCCGCGACCTCGAAGCCCATGATGAACGACACTTCGTTGCGCACGCCCTCGGCAGGGCGGTCGGAGATGAAGGCGTAGCCGGAATCGCGCTTTGCGCCTTCCGGCTCGCGCGTCTTCGGCTGGGCGAGGACGTAGCAGATCTTGCCCCTGCCGGCCTGACCGACGAACACGTTCCAGTCGCCGAAGCTCGCCACCAGATTAGGTTTCGCAGCCTCTTTTTTTTCTGTCGACTTGGTTGCGGCGCCGGCCGGGACGAGGGCCGAGACCAGCGCCACGGCGACTGCGGCCGTTGCGGCGCCGGCGCGCCAACGAGACGAAACGCTGCGAGATGTCATGAGCCAAACCCTTCGAACCTAATGTCGCCGCCCGCCGTCGGCGCGAGTGCCCCTTGCCGCCCGATCAGGGCGAAATTCCGGCCCCCCGGCTTGCGGGCGCGCGCCGCCCCTGTAAAGCTGCCAGTGGTTAATGAAAAATGAGTAAAGCTGAGGAGTGGAGGATGAAAGCGCTGATCTGCCCGGCCCTTGGTCCTGCGGAAACGCTGAAGGTGATGGATATCGAGCCGCCGACCGCCAAAGCGGGCGAGGTCGTGGTCGATGTCGCCTACGCGGCGCTGAACTTCTTCGACACCCTGATTATCGAGGGAAAATACCAGCTTAAGCCCGAGCCGCCGTTTTCGCCCGCGGGCGAGTTCGCCGGCCGCGTCGCCGCGGTGGGACCGGATGTCGCAGGCTTTGCGGTCGGCGACCGGGTGATGGGGTCGACCGGGTTCGGGGCGGCGCGCGAGCGGATCGCAGTCCCCGCAAGCCGGCTCGCCCACGTGCCCGCCGGGCTGCCGCTCGACAAGGCCGCGGGACTGTCGATCGCCTACGGCACGACGCTGCATGCGCTGAAACAGCGCGCCGAGATGAAGCCGGGCGAAAGCCTGGTCGTGCTCGGCGCCTCGGGCGGGGTCGGGCTCGCCGCGGTCGAGATCGGCAAGGCGATGGGGGCGCGGGTGATCGCCTGCGCCTCGTCCGACGACAAGCTCGAATTCGCCCGCGGCTACGGCGCAGCCGAGACGATCAACTATGCGAGCGAGGATTTTCGCGCCCGGCTCAAAGCCCTCACCGGCGGCAAGGGCGTCGATGTGGTCTACGATCCGGTCGGGGGCGCGCTGACCGAGGCGGCGCTCCGCTCGCTCGCCTGGAAGGGACGGCTCCTGGTGATCGGGTTCGCCTCGGGCGATATCCCCAGGCCGCCGCTGAACCTCACGCTGCTCAAGGGCTGCGACATCCGCGGCGTCTACTGGGGCGAGTTCGTCGCCCGCGAGCCGGAAGCGCATCGCGACAACATGTCTCAGTTGCTTTCCTGGGCGGAATCCGGCGCACTGAAAGTGCACGTTCACGCGAAATTTCCGATCGAGGAATACCTCAAAGCCTTCGAGGCGATCTCCAAGCGGCAGGCTCTGGGCAAAGTTCTGCTGCAATTCGGAAAGGACCTGTGAAAAAATAACTCTGACGGCTTGATTATTATGTTGCAGTGCAGCATATTGAGTTGCGGGGAATGAGCCGCCGAGGCAAAGACGGCGAGGGACATTATGAGCGAGACCATCAATCAGGAGATCCGTCGGCTTTGGCCGTCGGATATGGACGCCTACCGGGACCATCTGTTGCGCCTGGATTCGCGCAGCCGGCACGAGCGGTTTGGCGGCGGGATGTCGGACGACTTCCTGATGCACTACGCCGAGCATTGCTTCGGGCAGGGCGATCTTCTGTACGGGGCCTTTGTCGATGGGGGACTGGTCGGCGCGGCGGAGCTTCGCTCGTCGGCTGCGATCTGGAGCGAGAGCGCGCCGTTCGGCCGGCACATCCACGCCGAAGCGGCGTTCTCGGTCGAGCAGGGTTTTCGCCGCCGGGGCCTTGGCGAGAAACTGTTCCGCCGCATCCAGCGCGCGGCTTCGAACCACGGCGTCGAAACGATCGAGATCATCTGCCTGCCCGACAACATCGGCATGCGGATGCTGGCGCAGAAATTCAAGACCCACTTCACCTTCGAGGAGAGCGCGCTGACCGGCCGCCTGCGCGCGCGTCGTCCCACGCCCTTCTCGCTGATGCGCGAGGCGGCTGGCGATGCGGTGGACTTCGGTGTCGCCCTGTTCGACGCGCAGTGGCGGGCCTACAACGAATCGCAGAGCGCGCCGACCGGCAAGCAAGCCGCCTGAGCGCGGCGCCAAGAATTGTGTAATGAAAAGGCCGCGTCTGAAGCCCGGCCTTTCCGTTGACCGCGCCCTGTAGACGCGGTCGTTGACGCTGATGACCGCGTCCGCGCTCAGCGAGCGCGGACTACAATCTGCGCCGTCGACCGCGTATGCGACTCAGGCGTTGATCCAGGCCCACGCGGCGTCATGAAGCGTGGCGGGGGCGGCGTCGACGTGAATTTGCGGCGCGCACTCGACTCCGTCGTCATGCGCGGCGGGCGTGTCCCGCCGACCGTCCGAGGCGCCGCCCGCTTCGTGCTCGCGTCCCAGCGTATGAGACTCCGTCTGTCCGTTCACCGCGTCTTGGTCCGCACCGCGATGGCCGAGAGCAAGGCTTGGCGCCGCCAGCAAAGGCCGAGAAGAAGAAATGTCGTTATGAGGAGCGTCATGCGCGGGCTCCCTGATCCTGTTCGTCACCCAGTCCTGCTGGTGACTCAAGATGGCGGGGGCGCGCCGCGATTACAATTTGTCAGAATGACGCAGCCTGCATTGACTTTAATGTTACGCACGAACACCTGGAAATGACTTGACGTCATTTTGTGTCTTCAAAACTTGACAACTTCGCGGTCAGGCTGAACGCTGTGGCGCGCGGCGCCCTATCCGGGCAGCGCGCCGCCGAGGCCGTAATGCGAGAGCGGGTACGACACCGCCAGCGCAATCGCCGCGCCTGCAAAGATGTCGCTCGGATAATGGTGCGCGGAGGCGAGCCGCGCCCAGGCCATGGCGCACCAGGCCGCCAGCGAGAGCGACAGCGCGCCGGGAACCGTCATGACGATCGGCACCAGCGCCGCGGTCAGCGTCATCACGTGGCCGCTCGGGAAGGAGTGCTCGTCGAGCGTCGCCAGCAGAGGCTTGAGGTCGGCGTGCGTCTGGAACGGCCGCTGCCGCGCCGCGTGGCGCTTGATGGTCGGATAGACGCTGTGCATGAGGGCCACATTGATCGCGGCGGCGAGGATCGCATAGCAGCCCCTGAGGCCGCATCCGACGATCAATACGGCGGCGAGGAGCGGATAAAGGCCGCCGTTCCCGATCCGGCTGACGCCGACCGCCAGAATGCGGCCAAGCGCAGGCCGCGCCGTCGCGACGCATATCCGTAGCACCCAGACGTCCGCGGCGAGGAGGAACGGAACCACGGCGCCCCTGACTTTGACCTCTTGCATGACGACCTGCCCAGTATCGAGACTGTATAATTCCCCAAGGCGACAGGCGGATGACGAGTCGCAACCGTGGGCTCGCCGGGGCCTCCCCGTCAAGCCCCTTGGACGTTGTCGCGGAGCAACCGTTCTCGTCCCGCGCCGCAAGGAACCGCGAGGCGCCGGGCCGCGTTGTCGTTTCCGTGTTGGGCCGCGCCCGGGAGAAGCATCGTCCATGCCGAACGGGGGCTCGACCGGTCCGGACGTTTCCATCAAGGACAGGGCCGCGGCGCGTGAACAGAGCGACCGCGCGCGCCAGGGCAAGATCGAAACGCTGATTCCGGCCCGCCTCGAGCGCCTGCCGTGGGGCCGCTTCCACGTTCTGGTGGTCGCCGCGCTCGGCATCACCTGGATTCTCGATGGCCTCGAGGTGACGCTGGCCGGGTCGGTCGCGGGCGCCTTGAAGGCGAGCCCGGCGTTGCATTTCTCCGACAGCGCGGTCGGCTTCGCGGCCAGCGCCTATCTCTCCGGCGCCGTGTGCGGCGCCCTGTTCTTCGGCTGGCTGACCGACCGCCTCGGCCGAAAGGTGCTTTTCTTCACCACCATCGCCGTCTACCTGACCGCGACCGCGCTGACCGGAACGGCATGGAACGGCGCCTCGTTCTTCCTGTTCCGGTTTTTCACCGGCGCCGGGATCGGCGGCGAATACGCCGCGGTCAATTCGACCATCCAGGAGCTGATTCCCGCCCGCTATCGCGGCCGGCTCGACCTTATGGTCAACGGCAGCTTCTGGGTCGGCGCCGCGCTCGGCGCGCTGGTCGCGGTCGCGCTGCTCAACCCGAGATTCCTCAGCCCGGAGCTCGGCTGGCGGCTGGCGTTCCTGACCGGCGCGGTGCTGGGGCTCGTCGTATTCGGCATGCGCATGTGGATTCCGGAGAGCCCGCGCTGGCTCGCGATCCACGGCCGCGAGGACGAGGGCGAGGCCGTCGTCGCCGGGATCGAACAGCGGTTCCGCAACGAGGGCGAGATCCTCTCCGACGTCCCCCGCGACGCCGCGATTCGGCTGACGCCTCGAACCCACACGCCGCTCAGCGAGGCCTTCGACCGCCCTGTTCGTCACCTTTCGTCTGCGCGCGCTGGTCGGGCTTGCGCTGATGGCCGCGCAGGCGTTCTTCTACAACGCGATCTTCTTCACCTACGCGCTTGTCCTGACGAGGTTCTACGGCGTCGCCTCCGGCGACGTCGGCTGGTACATCCTGCCGTTCGCGCTCGGCAACTTCCTGGGCCCCGTGGTGCTCGGGCCGCCTGTTCGACACGATCGGGCGGCGGCCGATGATCGCGGCGACTTACGCGCTCTCCGGCGTTCTGCTGCTCGCCGTCGGATTCGGCTTCGAACGCGATCTTTTGAGCGCGACGGGCCAGACGATCGGCTGGATGATCGTCTTCTTCTTCGCCTCGCCCGCGGCGAGCTCGGCCTATCTGACGGTCAGCGAGACGTTTCCGATCGAAATCCGGGCGCTGACCATCGCCGTCTTCTACGCGATCGGAACGGGTATCGGCGGCGTCGCCGCGCCCGCGGTCTTCGGCCGGCTGATCGAGAGCGGTTCGCGCGAGAGTGTGTTCGTCGGCTACGGCTTCGCCGCCGTCCTCATGCTCGCGGCCGCCGCTATCGCCGCGCTGTTCGCCGTGCCTGCCGAACGCAAATCGCTTGAGATGGTGGCGACGCCGCTGTCGGCGGCGGAGTGACGATCCGGGTCTAAACGTCCGACAACGGCGCTATGCACGAAGGCCGCCCGTAGGCGGCCTTCGGCTTCCCCCCGCGAATGAGGCTTGCGGTCACGCCACGGCGGCGCTTTTCCCAGAAGCGCGATAGCCCGCGAAGCCGAGCCCTCCGAAGCCGAGCAGCATCAGCGCCCAAGTGGCGGGTTCGGGAACGCCGGAGGTCACTCCGGCGACGTTGACGGTGAACGCGCCTGAGTTGTCGCCGTAGCAGCTCGGACCGCCGTTATAGCCGCACGCATCGCTGATCCCGAGGTAGAGCGCGCCCGCGCCGGTCGGCGCAATGAAGTCCTGAACGCTACCCGCGCCGTCGCCGGTCAGACCGTCGCCAATGAAAAACACTTGATCGAGAGCAGGCGAGAGCGACGCGAAGGAGGTCGCTCCCGCCGCCGTGAAGTCGAGTGATGAGGGAGGCGATCCCGTCGGCCCGCCGGCCGGAACGAAAACGCCAACCAGTTCGCCAGCGTCCGGCAGTGTCACGCCCGAAATCGAACCGTAGCCCGAGTTGTAGGAGGAACTCGGCGCCGCGCCAACCCCGTCAGGGTCATTATAGTTGCTGCCGGTGCCGATGTTCAAAGAGACCGTTCCAGTTACCGAAAAGGTAAGCGTCTCTCCTCCGGTGACGGTCAAACTGACCGGCAACGCGCCACCCGTGCCCGTCAAGGCGGAAGGCTGCCCGGCGGCGTAAATAACGTCTATCGCGTTGACTGTCAGCGACGTCGCGCTGGCGGCCGACCCGGTCGCAAGAGTCAGCACCGCGGCGCCCGCGAGCAAAATTCCCGTGTTTCTCATCATAGTCCCCTGGAGTTTTATCCGCACGGGCGGACAGTAGCTGCCGGGAGAAGCGGCTCAACCCTACAAAAAGAGGGGTCGGTGAGTTTATTCACCAAGATCGTCCGACGCATCGATCATGCCCAGAGCCGAGGCCACCGCCACCATCTGCGCGCGCGACTGCGCTTTGAGCTTTTTCCTCGCGCCATCGGCGTATTCATGCGCCGTCGAGACAGCGACGCCCAGGCGCTGCGCCATTTCGCGGTCAGAAGAGCCGGCCGCGACCAGACGCAAGCATTCAAGTTCGCGCCCGGTCAGGCCGGCGGGAGGCAGGGGATATCCGGCTGGCGGCCCGAGCGCGCGGATGTGCGACAGGAAATAACCGCTGACGAGGCAGACGAGCGCCTTGTCCTCTTCGCCGAGCGGCGCGCAGCGCCCGGCGAGGCTGACGAGGCCATAAAGGCTTCCGCCGCGGGGCACGGGCACGGCGAGGCCCTCGGTCCAGCCCTGAAGCGCAAGCAGCCGCAACGCCTCGCTGCCCGCGTCCGACAGCTTTCGCTCCCGCCGCAGTTCGCTCCACGTGAAAGGTCGTTGGTAGCGGCGCAGCGCCTCCACCAGCGGATCGCGATCGAGAAATCCGGATTTGACGTAGAAATCCATCCATTCGGCCGGCCAGTCCAGAATGTAGAAGACGGTGCGGTCGCGGTCGTCGATGTCGACCTCGCCGGCCGCATAGCCGGCAAAGCCGAACCCTCGGATGAAGCGCTTGAATTCACGCGCGCAATCGTCCATCCCGTCGCACCGTTGCAGGTCGAGATAGAAGCGGATCGCTTCGTTGGTGGTCGGCTCCGCGATGATCGTCATGTGCTCCTCAACCGACTATCCGGCACAATCTCCGAAGCCGCAGAGTTTATAGCCGCAGACGCTCACAATGTGAACTATGGTTATTTCTCGAGACGTCCGACGTTCGGCGCACACCGTCCGCTTTGGCGACACTACGGTCGATTGCGGGAGCAGAGTTCAGGGCCCCACGGGCAAGAGCTTGCCGACAAAGACCGGCGCGCCCGAGGGTTGGCCGGTGGGCGAACCGCCTGGCGGCTCGACGGTGACGGCGTAGGTCGCGTCCGCGACAACCGCGCGGTCGTAGCCCGCGAGGCTCTCTCCGCGCCGGTCGTCGCCGATGACCCCGAGCGAGCGCGGCGCTCCGAGCCGATTGTCGATGATCCAGAGCTCGTAGGCCTTGCCTGGCGGCGGGGTCGCGGCGACTGGACGGACCGAGAGCTCCCGGCGGTCGAGGTCGACCGTCACCTCGAAGGCGGGCGAGGCAGGGTCCTTTTGCAAAATGGCGACATATTCTCGCGGGGCGGCGGCGGGACGGCTCGTCTCGCGGACCGCAAGACCCACCGCCAGCAGGGCCGCAACGCACGAGGCTGCAATCGCGGCGGTTCGCCAGCGCCGGGCGCGGCGGCGCCACTCGGCGACGGCGCCGTCGGACTCTCTGCGGTTGTCGGCCGGGGCCGGAGCGGTCGCCCGGATGCGCGCCTGAATGGCCGGCAAAAAGTCTTGCGCCGGCTCGGCCGAAGGCGCTGCTTCCGCGAGCGGCGCGAGCCGTCGCTCCCACGCCTCGATCGCCGCGTCGAGATCGGGCTCGCGCAGCCGACGCGCAGCCAGCGCCGCGCGCTCGCCCGGCGCGAGCGTGCCCAGCGCATATTCGGCGGCGGCCAGATCGTCTTCGGGCGTCATGACCCCAGACACGTCCTCAGTTGCGTGAGGCTGCGGCGCAGCCACGTCTTGATCGTCGGCACCGGGTGGCCGAACCGTTTGGCGAGGTCCTCGCGGCTTGCTCCGCGATAATAGGCGAGCATCAGCATTTCGCGCTTGTCGTCGTCCAGCCCCTTGAGACAGGCGATCAGCGCCGCGAGGCCTTCGGATTTTTCCCGAAAGGCCAGAGGATCGATTGCGTCGGCTTCCGGCTCGAAGCCCTCGGGCATGTCCTCGAGCGACACCGGGCGCACGCGGCGGACCTCGTCGAGCGCCCGGTTGCGGGCGATCGTCGCCATCCAGCCGAGCGCCGACCCCTTGGCGGCGTCGAAGTCGGCGGCCTTCCGCCAGATCCGGACATAGGCGTCCTGGAGCGCCTCGTTCGCCGCGTCCCGAGGCAGGATGCGCGCGACGACGCCGTTGAGCCTCGCCGCGGTCAGCCGGTAGAGCGCGGCGAAGGCCGCCTCGTCCCCCGCGGCCACGCGCGCGAGAAGGCCGGAGAGATCGCTCTCCCCGGCCGCTGGGTTCCCGCCCGGCGCCCTGGCCCCTGAAGTCATGCGGCGATCCTATCCGGTGAGCCGCGCGGCGGAAAGCGCGGGACGGCTCTCCGGGGGTGAACGCTCAGCCCGGGAGCAGCACCTTGTTGATGACCTGGATCACGCCGTTCGACTGCATCACGTTGGGGATCGTCACCTCGGCCTTGTCGCCCTTGGCGTCGATCACCCAGATGTGGCCGTTCATGCGCTCGAAGGTGAGGTCCTCGCCCTCGACCGTCTTGACCATCGCCTTGCCGCCGCCCTGGCTGATCAGGGCGTCGATGTCCTGCGCGGTCAGGCGGCCGGGCACGACGTGATAGGTGAGGACCGAGGTGAGTTGCGCCTTGTTCTCGGGCTTCAGCAGGGTTTGCACCGTGCCCGCGGGCAGCTGGGCGAAGGCCGCGTTGGTCGGGGCGAACACGGTGAAGGGCCCGGCCCCCTCGAGCGTATCGACGAGGCCCGCCGCCTTGACCGCGGCGACCAGCGTCGTGTGGTCCTTCGAGTGAACGGCGTTCTCCACGATGTTCTTGCTTGGGTACATCGGCGCGCCGCCGACCATGGTGGTCATCTCGGCGAAGGCGGGGGCGGCGAAAGCGAAGCCGGCGGCGAGCGCGGCGGCGAGAAGCGAAGTCTTGGCGTTCATGCGCGTCTCCTCAAGGTCTCCTCGATCGGCGGCCTTCGCCGCGCGGGATCGGGACATAAGGATTACGGGAACGGGGGCGGCGGGTTTCAGCGGGAGCCGGAAAATCGTTGCGCGCGGGAAGGGGGTCCGGCCCGCCCTTTGCCCTTTCGCCTCCCCACCGCATACTCCCTCGCATGTGCAACCTCTACAGCCTGACCAAGGGCCAATCCGCGATCCGCGATCTGTTCGCGGTCCGGCACGATCGCCTCGGAAACCTCGCGCCGCTTCCGGGGATCTTTCCCGATCAATCGGCGCCGATCGTGCGGGTCGGCGCGGACGGGGGACGCGAACTCGTCATGGCGCGCTGGGGCATGCCCGGTCCGCCCCAGTTCGGGGCCAAGCCCGTCACCAACATCCGCAACGTGAAAAGCCCGCACTGGCGACGCTGGCTGGGGCAAGCCAGCCGCTGCGTCGTGCCGGCGACGTCGTTTTGCGAATACGCGGACACGAAGCCGCGCAAGACCCCGATCTGGTTCGCGCTCGACCCGCAACGGCCGCTGTTCGCCTTCGCCGGAATCTGGACCCCCTGGCGCGGCGCGCGGGGCCCGAAGAGCGCGCCGGTCGAAGGCGACCACGAACTCTTCGGCTTCCTGACCACCGACCCCAACGCCGTCGTCGCCCCGATCCATCCCAAGGCCATGCCCGTCATCCTGACCACGCCCGACGAGGTCCGGCTCTGGCTGCTCGCCGATCCGGTAAAGGCGCTCGAGCTTCAGCGGCCCCTGCCGGACAGCGCGCTCAAGATTGTGGCGAGCGGGGAGAAGGAAGACCCGGCGCCGGCGTGAAGGGGCGGCTCACGGCGGCAGGCAAAGGGCCTCTCGGCGACCCCTTTGAACGCCTGACCACAATGTTCAAATGACCGCTTCGCGCACATTTTGGGCGGTCGCGGGCGGTCAGACGACCGTGACCAATCGGGGCCTTTGCTGCCGTTCCCGCTAGCTCCGGTAGGAGCAGGAAAGCGCCAACGGCGGAAGCGCCATGTTAATTAGTTAGGTCAGTCACTTCAGTCAATATCGCGATTTGGGGAGACTCTGGAAGCGTCTCGGCCGGAGAATAACGGTTGGATCGTTTAATTCTTGACCATATAGCTGTACGCTAAGTCGCTCGAGTAAGTGGAATAAATGAAATAAATGATTTGCACAAATAGGCAGTTACTGTGGGCCAGGCCGTTGCATCGACATCCAATAGTTCCCGATTCTCATAGTCAAACTGGTGAACTACCTGATTCCTCAATTTATAAATTCGCCTCGCAAAAGATAGCTTATTTATCTTATCTCCGAACAAATCGTGGAAGCAATTTATATCTTTTAGGGCCCCATCAAATACAAGTTCATCCGGAACCAACGCAATAAGTTCCTCCAGCGAGTTAATCTCTTTCTCACGCCACTTCAAATGCTCTTTACAATGCTGGGCAAGTTCAATGGCGCTGACCGAACCACCAATTGCACGTCGTAGGCTTCGGACCCACGGCAAAAAAAACGCAGCTTCGATGCATTTATAAACCTCGACGAACACATGCTTCCAGTGCACTGACGTAAGTGCGAAATATAGATTCTCAGGATCAACGTTATTGAGGATATTTAAATCATTAATAAGGGTAGCTATACCTTGTGGCATTATATTCGACCTCAGCGATGGAGCGGATGTAGCCAGAGATGCCGCAATTACGTAATTGTTCATCTCCCCAAAGATATGACCCGGGGGAATCGAATAAAATGATACCTTTCCATACCACTTCTGAATTTCGTCTATATCATGTCCAACATATGACTCGTCAACAATTCCGATTAATTCTTCCGCACTCGATCTTCGCAAATAGCTTGCTCTCGGTCTAAAATAGTCTTTTGCATAATATGCAAGAAACAAGACAAGACATTCCTCATATTCATGTTCCAATAAATTGTTTGACGTCGACCACTCCGACAAGCGCACAACGTCTTCTTCATCGATGTTTTCGGTGCCTACGCAAAGCAAAGCCGCGTCATTATGGCGGAAGCGATACAAAAAAGAGCCAGAATTGAGCGGAATCGGAGGGCCGCCAACCGCTTCAAGTGTTTTAAGATGAGTGAACTGCTGATCTCGCCTCTCAACAGGTATATCTGCCGTTCTGAGCTGCGAAGCCCACGTGGGGTTACCGCTCGCTCGAACGAACGGCGAAAACACGGCGTCCATATACTGTGAAAACGAGGGCTTTGACATCAAGAGGCAAGCCAACACGGTGCCATACTATCCAGACGCGCTGCGTTCCGGAGCGCGGTCGAGAACGCACGTCTGAAAAACTCGCGCTCATATCGACCAACTCCTCCGCGTCGACCGCTGAGCCGTTCCTCCAAAATCTGAAGTTGCAAGAATTCTCTAAGCTCCTCTTCGGAAAGCGTGTCCAGTTTGGACTCGAGCGTTCCGACAGCGTCCGTGACAAACGCTATTCGCTCACGCGCTACCGCCCAATCGATTGAGAAGCCCGGCTCGTCGAATAAATATACGGATACGGCGGCGGCGAACCCCGCCATACTGGGAAAGCTGCCAAATATGTCCTTCCCGGAACTCAATCGCGTATCGTCTGCGTCCGGTTCCTTTGGTAATTTGGAGAACGACTTGTCTAATCGAGCTAGGCAACGTAACATTTCGATAAAGTAATCTACAAACTCAGCGTGAGCGCTAGTCTCAATGGCGTCAATCCGAGCAAAATCTTCAGCAACGCGGTCTTTAAGATCAATTTCTGTCTTCCTTGATGAAAAGATCAACAGTAACTCTACGATAGAACTCCCTTGATATTGTCCGGCTGACACTCGCCGGCGCTGATCGTTTCTCTGAAATATTTCGACTTCATCAATAGCCAAATCTTTCGATATTTTACGCAAGAATTGGCTATAAACGGTCTCGAGCTGTCGGGACAACTCCCAGGGAACCTGCCCTGTGTTCAGTATTAGCATCCTGTATATCAAACTACTTACGAACTCAGTTACCCAAAATTCTATACGAACAACCCTCGTCTGTACGTCTTCATTGGCCGTCGTCGCTTCCTTCAGGGCCGTTGTTCTTTGCATCCCATCGATTATAGATATTCTGTCGTTTTCTAGGCCGGCAAAGAATACGCGGAGCTGTTCACCGTCGGTTATGACCCTAATCTGGTGATACTCCTCGCTGGTGACCAGGACCCCAATGACGAGGGGAGGAATAACGCCGCCGACCTGCAGGTCACTTACCATACGCTTGCGTATTGTCAGCGCGGTCTTAGTCTTAAGCGGCGCTCGTTGACCTTCGATCCCTCCTCTTTCTTTATAAACATTATCGATCATAGCTAAGTATGCGGCGACAGTCATGCAAGTCATTATTGACGTACAATTTACTCTGGTATCTTCTAACACATGGAACATTTTCTTGAAAGCCTAATTATCCCAATCGCACACCTAGCGATTCCAGTCGCCCATTTTAGGAAAAGATAAGTTTACCTGCAAGTGCCGGAGATAACCGTAAAAGTGCCAATCAGCTGGAGCCTCACGCGAGCGCACCGGTCAGCACTTAAGCCTTCGCAGCTTTACATGTGCATAATCAACAAGGTAACAGAGTTGACATGCATGTGAGTGGCTTTCGCGCGGGCAAAATGCGCGACAAGCGGTCGCGGCCTATTTGACGCCCGCCTAGGGCGGCTTTTGTGCCTACAGGCACGCCTGCGCACCTTCCCATTCCCGCCGTTCCCTTCCGCGATCCACAACGCCCGCTTAACGTCGACTCCGGGCCTACAACGGCGACGTTCCGCATGGGGCCGCATGCGCTTTTCCCGTAAGCGCCGGGCCTTCCGTTTGCTGGCGCCGGGTTCGAGGTCGCAAGATGTCTTCCCAAAATCAGAAATATGTGCCATACTTCCGTTTTGCAGAATCGAGAACGCAGAACGCGAAGCGAGGCGGCATGGACATGACGAGTGAGGCGACGCCGGCCCCCAAGCGCCGGCCGGGGGGCAGGGCGTTGAGGCGGCGGCGCATACTCCTGCGGATGCGCGAGGGCTGGGCCGTCGAGGAGATCGCGCGGGCGGAGAAGGTGACGGTCGCGCGAATCCGCAAGATCGTCGCCGAGATGCTCAAGAGGCGGGAGATCGACGACGAGTTCGGGTCATGCCCGCCTCCAGCTCGCCCGGCTCGAATCCGCCCTGCAATCGGCGGGCGAGGCGGTGGCGGCGGGCGACATCAAGGCGATCGGGCCGTTCCTGCGCGTGCTCGACCGGGTCGACCACTATCGCGGCGTGGCGGCGGCGCGGCAATACGAGGGCAGTTACAATCGCGAGAGACTGCTCGCGAAACTTAACCGCATGGCCGAGGCGCGCCGGGACGACAGGGAAGACGAGCAGGCCGCTCGTCGCGCCGCGGGACTCCCCGACGAACCGATCGAGGAGGACAAGGCCGCCGCGGCCGAAGAGACTCGCGAAGACGCGGAGGTGGCGAAATTTTTTCCCCGCAACTTCGGCAGACGACTTTGAAAACGCTCGAAACACGGTCGGATAAGACCCCGTTTTCCGGCGCCGAACGCATGTCGAACGGGGGCCGAACGCCGCGAAACGACCGCGAAGGGTTCAGTTTGCATCCACCCTCGCGCCTCGCGGCGCGCCGCCGCAGGCGGCGCGTCCCGAAGGAGGGGGGTCAGCGTCACCCCACGTGCCGCTCGACCATCATCGCCTTGATGCTGGCGATGGCCTTGGCCGGGTTGAGGCCCTTGGGGCAGGTTTTCGAGCAGTTCATGATGGTGTGGCAGCGATACAGGCGGAACGGGTCCTCGAGGTTGTCGAGCCGTTCGCCGCGCGCCTCGTCGCGGGAGTCGATCAGCCAGCGGTAGGCCTGCAGCAGGACGGCGGGGCCGAGGTACTTTTCGCCGTTCCACCAGTAGCTCGGGCACGAGGTCGAGCAGCAGGCGCACAGGATGCACTCGTAGAGGCCGTCGAGCTTCGCCCGGTCCTCCGGCGTCTGCAGCCATTCCTTCTCCGGCGCCGGCGTCGTCGTCTTGAGCCAGGGCTCGATCGAGGCGTGCTGGGCGTAGAAGACGGTGAGGTCGGGAACGAGGTCCTTGACCACCTCCTGATGGGGCAGGGGCCGGATCTCCACCGGCGCGGCGACCTCCTCGATTCCGCGGGTGCAGGCGAGGGTGTTCAGCCCGTCGATGTTCATCGCGCAGGAGCCGCACACGCCTTCGCGGCAGGAGCGGCGGAACGTCAGGGTCGAGTCGATCTTGGACTTGATCCAGATCAGCGCGTCGAGAACCATCGGCCCGCAGTCGTCGCGGTCGACGAAATAGGTATCCATCCGCGGGTTTTCATTGCCGTCCGGGTTCCAGCGGTAGATGTGGAACTCCGTCACACGCTTGGCGGTGGACGGCCGCGGCCAAACCTTACCCTTCGACAGGCGGGAATTCGGCGGGAGAAAGAATTGCACCATCAGCGTCTAGTCCTGTCCGGGGGGCGCGTCAGTACACCCGCGCCTTCGGCTCGATGTACGAGATGTCGTTGCTCATCGTGTAGGTGTGAACCGGCCGGTAGTCGATCTTGACCGCCTGCTTGACCGGGTCGATCCAGGCGAGCGTGTGCTTCATCCAGTTGGCGTCGTCCCGGTTCGGGTAGTCCTCGCGGGCGTGCGCGCCGCGGCTCTCGAGCCGGTTGAGCGCGCCTTCCATGGTCACCACGGCCTGGACGATCAGGTTGTCGTACTCGAGCGTCTCCAGGAGGTCGGAGTTCCAGATCAGCGAGCGGTCGGCGATCGCGACCTCGGCGCCGGCCCGCCACGCCTCGTGGATCTTCGGTCTTGCCCTCTTCGAGCGTCGCCCCGGTGCGGAACACCGCGCAGTCGGCCTGCATCACCTTCTGCATGGCGAGGCGGAGCTCGGCAGTCGGCGTCTTGCCCCGGGCGTTGCGGAAATGATCGAGGCGCGAGAGCGCGAGGTCGGCGCTGTCGGTCGGCAGGTCGGCCTGGCGTTCGCCGGCCTTGATCTTCTCGGCGGCGCGCAAGCCCGCGGCGCGGCCGAACACGACAAGGTCGATCAGCGAGTTGGAGCCGAGGCGGTTCGCGCCGTGCACCGAGACGCAAGCGGCCTCGCCGAGCGCCATCAGCCCCGGCACGACCGCATCCGGATCGCCGCCGACCTTGGTCAGCACCTCGCCGTGATAGTTCGTCGGGATGCCGCCCATGTTGTAGTGGACGGTGGGCAGGACCGGGATCGGCTCCTTGGTCACGTCGACGCCCGCGAAGATCCGCGCGCTCTCCGAGATGCCCGGCAGCCGCTCGGCCAGCACCTTGGGATCGAGATGGTCGAGGTGCAGGTAGATGTGGTCCTTGTTCTTGCCGACCCCGCGGCCTTCGCGGATCTCGATGGTCATCGAGCGGCTGACGACGTCGCGCGAGGCGAGGTCCTTGGCCGAAGGGGCGTAGCGCTCCATGAAGCGCTCGCCTTCCGAATTGACGAGATAGCCGCCTTCGCCGCGCGACGCCCTCGGTGATCAGGCAGCCCGCGCCGTAGATGCCGGTCGGGTGGAACTGGACGAACTCCATGTCCTGCAGCGGCAGGCCGGCGCGCAGCGCCATGGCGTTGCCGTCGCCGGTGCAGGTGTGCGCGGAAGTCGCGGAGAAATAGGCGCGGCCGTAGCCGCCGGTCGCGAGCACCGTCGTCTGGGCGCGGAAGCGGTGGATCGTGCCGTCGTCCATCTTCAGGCAGACGACGCCGCGCACCGCGCCTTCGGAGTCGCGGATGAGATCGATGGCGAAATACTCGATGAAGAACGCGCACTGCGCCCGCAGCGCCTGACCGTAAAGCGTATGCAGGATGGCGTGGCCGGTGCGGTCGGCCGCGGCGCAGGTTCGCTGCGCAATGCCCTTGCCGAATTCGGTCGTCATGCCGCCGAACGGCCGCTGATAGATCCGGCCGGCTTCGGTGCGCGAGAACGGCACGCCCCAGTGGTCGAGCTCGTAGACCGCCGCGGGAGCGTTGCGGCACAGATACTCGATCGCGTCCTGGTCGCCAAGCCAGTCCGACCCCTTGACGGTGTCATACATGTGCCAGCGCCAGTCGTCCGGACCCATGTTGCCGAGCGAGGCGGAAATGCCGCCTTGCGCCGCGACCGTGTGCGAACGGGTCGGGAAGACCTTGGATATGCAGGCCGTCTTCAGGCCGGCCTGGGCGCAGCCGACGCTTGCGCGCAAGCCCGCGCCGCCCGCGCCCACGACCACGACGTCATAGGTGTGGTCCGTGATCGGATAGGCTTTGCCGCCGAGCGCCGGTGCGCTCGCAGCCGGGGAGCCGTTCGTCGCCATTGCGAGGGGTCCGTTCTGTCGTTTGTTTCAGGTGAAGCTGATGCGCAACGTCGCGTAGACGCAGGCGAGCCCAAGCAGCGCGGCGAAGCAGGTGTTGGCGAGAAGCGCCCAGGCGCAGGCGTGGCCTTGGATGTAGTCGAGGATTATCGACTTCATGCCGATATGCATGTGGACGACGCCAGCCAGGATGAAGGCAATGAGCAGGATCGCCGGAATCGGCTGTCCGAGCGTGGCGCGCACGCCGTTGTAGTCCATGTGCAGCAGCGTCGAGCATCATCAGGACGAATATGATGCTCAAGACAACGAGCGCGATCGCGGTGACGTGCAAGGTCCAGGTCTCCCCGGTTCCCTTGCGCGAGGATCCAAGAAAACGAACCCGACCGAGAGGCGTGCGGAGACCGCCGGTACCATTGCCAGACATCAGAAAGCTTCCTTTTACCAGACGAGGTACCCGATCGCCCAAGTCACGACGGCGAGCCCCACGCCGCAGACCGCCGTGCCCCAGGCCAGATAATCGCGGGTTGGCGCCTCGAGGCCGTAACCAGTGTCCCAGATGAAATGGCGGATACCGCCGAACAGGTGGACGAAAAGGGCGACGGTGAAGCCGAAAAGCAAGAGCTGTCCGATGATGGACTGGATGAAGGCGGAGAAGGTTCCGAAGGCGGCCGCGTCCGTCGAGGCGGCGATGAGGAACCAAGCCAACAACAAGACGCCGACATAGAGGGCGGCGCCGCAGATGCGATGGACGATCGACATCACCATGGTGATGGTGATTTTGTAGATGAGGATGTGCGGCGACAGCGGGCGCGGACGGAGCTTGCCCGGCGCAACTTCGGTCGATGCCATGCGATCAGTCCCGTTTAAGTTCGGCAGACTTTTAGACCGGTCGCGGAGGCCCCGCAATCACTGCACTTTGTCGCCAAAAGTCCTATTAGCGCCTCAGGCTCGGCGATTGAGCGCAGTCTCGACCTCGGTGCGCGTCGGCGGATTGGAGCCCTTTCGCGTGCAGGTGATCGCGGACGCGCAGGCGGCGAACGTCAGCCAGCGCTCGAGCGAATCACGGTCGGGCGCGGCCGAACCGGCGCCAAGCGCAGAATCGCGATCCATGGCCGACAGCAGCGCCGACATGAAGCTGTCGCCCGCGCCGACGGTGTCGACGACCTCGATACGCGGGGCGGGAACCGCGATCCGTTCCGCGCCCAGCATGGCGAGCGCGCCGCGCTCGCCGAGCGTCGCGACGCAGAAGCGTGGTCCCGTCGACTCCAATGCGGCAAGGCTCTCCTCGACGGAGCGGCCGGGATAGAGCCATTGAAGGTCCTCTTCGCTCGCCTTCACGACATGCGCAAGCGACGCCTGCCGCTCGACGAGCGCTGCGACCGTTTCGCGATCCGGCGTCACCAAGGGGCGGATGTTCGGATCGTAGCTGACCGTTGCATGTGCGCACGCCGTTCTTCATGCGCGCCCGCGACCGATTCGCCGTGTCGCGTCGACCGCGGAGAAAGAACCGACGTGCAGGTGCCTTGCGGCGGCGGGCCATTCTTTCGGGAACGGCCAAGGGCCGTCGTACGCTGTTCCGTCCAAATAGAAAGAGTAGCGCGATCCGGTCTTCGCGGTTCCGCGCATGACGAAGGCGAGCGTCGTCGGGCGATCGTCGCGCGCGACAAAGGAAATGTCGACGCCATTGTCGCGAAGGCCACTGGCCAGCGCGTCGCCGTTGCCGTCCGTCGATATGCGGGAGAGGAAGGCGGTCTCCGCTCCCAGCCGCCGAGTCCGATCGCGACGTTGTAGGGAGAGCCGCCAAGCACGGCGTCGTAGGCGGCTGCCTTCTCCGGATCGGGAATGAGGTCGATAAGCGCTTCCCCGGAAATAAGTATCATGCCGTCTCTCCCTCCGGCGCCGCGCAGACATTGTCCGTTGACCGAAACCAAATCAACCCCTTGTCGATCCGGTTGATGCGGCCAAGGCGGCATTGACGGAGCCGTACCGGTTGTCTAGCGTCTGGCATGCTAGCATGGAACGGTCGTCAAGGCTGCTTCTGCAGTTTGCGGGCAATGGACATTGGCCAAAGGCGCCCATTCAAAAGCCGACGCCGTATACGGCGAACTGAAGAGGGCCATCCTGACGGGCGCGCTGGAGCCCGGCAGCCTGATTGAAAAGGCCGAGCTTTGCGAGAAGTTTGGCGTGTCCCGCTACCCGGTGTCCGCCGCGGTGAGCAGGCTCGCCTATGACCAACTCGTCGACGTCGCGCCCCAGCACGGCTCGTTCGTCTCAAAAATCTGCTTCATGACGTCCGCGAGCGGCTGTTCATTCGCACCGCGCTCGAGAGCGAGATCGCCGCCGAGGCCGCGCGCCGCATGACTCGCGCAGACTGCCAGGCGCTTGCGGCGCATCTCAAGGAGGCCGAGGCGGCGGTGGCCGCGGACGATCGGGCGTCTTTCTACGCAGCCGACGTCGCCTTCCATCAGATCCTGACGTCCCGGCTCGCCATGGCTCGCGCCGGCGAGGTGCTGGACGGTCTTCGCGTCCATCTGGAACGCGTGCGGCGCATTCTGATGTCGCCGCCAGGCCGTATCCGCGAGGCGCTGGCGGAGCATCACGCGGTCGTCAGAGCCATCGAGGCTCGGGACGCCTCGGCGGCCCGCGAGGCCATGAGACGGCATCTGGCCGTGACCGGCGAACTGCTCGAGACGGTCGCCCATCAGCGGCCCGGCCTATTCGCCCCCTGACTTCATAACTACGGCGAGGGAAAAATGGGCTTTGGCGACATCCAGCAGGCCGGAGCGATGACGTGACCTCGCAGAGAGCCGCGCTGCTCTTCGATCTCGACGGGACGCTGGTCGACAGCGACGCGAAGCATCTGGCGGCTTTCCAGCGCGTGTTTTGGCCGCTCGGGGTCGCCCTCGATCATGAGCGGTACAACGCGAGTATACACGGCGCGTCGAATGAACTGATCGGAAAGGTGTTTCTGTCGCATCTGACGCCCGAGCGCCGGCGCGCCGCGCTCGAGGAGAAGGAGTTGGTCTATCGCGCCGGCCTTGCTGACATCGAGCCGATCCCGGGCGCGGTCGAGCTTCTCGATTTCGCCGACCGGCTCGGGCTCGAGCGCGCGGTCGTGACCAACGGGCCGCGCGCCAACGCCGAGGCGGTGCTCGCCGCGCTCGGGCTCGCCGTCCGGCTGTCGATCGTGGTGATCGGGGCGGAGCTCGAACGGGCCAAGCCAGACCCGCTGCCCTACCAGCGCGGCCTCGAACTGACGGGCGCGGCGGCCGGCCGTTCGGTCGCCTTCGAGGACTTGCCGACCGGCGTCCGCTCGGCCGCGGCGGCGGGGCTCGCCGTCGTAGGTTTGACCACCTCGGTCGAGGGAGCGTCGCTGATCGCGGCGGGCGCCACTTTCGCGGCGGCCGACTTCACCGATCCGCGCATCCGCGAACTGATCGAGGAGCGCGTCGCCGCGGCCGGCGACGCGACAGCGAGGGCCTAGTCGGGCGGCTGGCCAATTACAATTCCGTTTTGAGCATTTTCAACGCGTTGTGGCGGATTTTCTATGCGGACTGTAACCCATTGATATCCTTTAATATCTGGATCGAGAACCGGTTGTTTTGATGGGTATCCCGTTGACATTGTTAGGGTCTTGCACAAAGTCCCGCTTTCCGGGGGCGAGCCGCCAAAGCCGGCGCGTCGCGCCCCTTGCGCTTATCCCTTCGTTCGCGTATGAGCCCGCCCCTCAGAACCGCCCGGCTGGGCTGCCGTGGCGGTTCTTTTCGCTCGTTCCGACGCGACGGAGCTCACCGCTCCGCTATTCATTCCAACAGGGCGTCAAGCCCGGGAGAGCCAAATGCCCAAGTTGAAGACGAAAGCCGGCGCGAAAAAGCGCTTCAAAATCACCGGGACCGGCAAGGTCATGTACGCCCAGGCGGGCAAGCGCCACGGCATGATCAAACGCACGACCAAGCAGATCCGCAATCTGCGCGGAACGGCGGTGCTGTTCAAGACCGACGGCGACAACGTCAAGAAGTATTTCCTGCCGAACGGCTAAGCCCTTTTCCCGGAGTTTTGAACGATGGCACGCGTCAAAAGGGGCGTAACCGCCCACGCCAAGCACAAGAAGGTTCTCAAGCAGGCCAAGGGTTTCTTCGGCCGCCGCAAGAACACCATCCGCGCCGCCAAGGCCGCGGTCGACAAGTCGATGCAGTACGCCTACCGCGACCGCAAGAACCGCAAGCGCGAGTTCCGCGCCCTGTGGATCCAGCGGATCAACGCGGCGGTGCGCGAGCACGGCCTGACCTACAGCCGGTTCATCTCGGCGCTCGCCACCGCGGGGATCGAGGTCGACCGCAAGGTGCTCTCCGAGCTCGCCATCACCGAGCCCGCGGCCTTCGCCGCGATCGTCGAGCAGGCGAAGGGCCATCTGCCCGAGGCGGCCTGACCTCGCTGCCGCCAAACGCATCGTCCGCCGCCGCCATGCGTCCCTAAAGCGTGGGGCGGCGGTTTCGTTTTCCGACCCCCGAGTCCGCGATGTCCGACCTCGACGCCCTGAAAGACGAAACCCTCGCCGCCATCGAGGGCGCGGCCGACGAGGCGGCGCTGGAGGCCGTGCGCGTCGCCGCGCTCGGCAAGAAGGGGTCGGTCTCGGCCCTGCTCGCCACCCTCGGCAAGCTCACGCCCGACGAGCGCAAGACCCAGGGCGCGGCGATCAACGCGCTGAAAGACGCCGTGACCGAGGCGCTTGGCGGCGCGCCGCGGCGTACTCAAGCAGGCCGCGCTCGAAGCCCAGCTCAAACGCGAGGCGCTCGACCTCACCCTGCCGGTGCCGGCCGCCGCGCGTCGAGACCGGCCGCATCCACCCGATCAGCCAGGTGACGGACGAGATCGTCGCCATCTTCGCCGACATGGGCTTCTCGGTCGCCGAAGGGCCGGACATCGAGAGCGACGACTTCAACTTCACCAAGCTCAACTTCCCGCCCGGGCCACCCGGCGCGCGAGATGCACGACACGTTCTTCCTCGCGCCCGACGAGAACGGCGAGCGCAAGCTCCTGCGCACGCACACGAGCCCGGTGCAGGTGCGCACCATGCTGCGCCCAGAAGCCGCCGATCCGCGTGATCTGCCCCGGCCGCACCTACCGCACCGACTTCGACCAGACCCATACGCCGATGTTCCACCAGGTCGAGGGCCTGGTGATCGATCGGAGCGCGACGCTCGCCAACCTCAAATGGGTGCTCGAGGAGTTCTGCAAGGCGTTCTTCGAGGTCCCGAAGGTCGGGATGCGTTTCCGGCCGAGCTTCTTTCCCTTCACCTCGCCCTCGATGGAGGTCGACATCCAGTGCCGCCGCTCCGGCGGCGAGATCCGCTTCGGCGAAGGCGAGGACTGGCTCGAAATTCTCGGCTGCGGCATGGTGCATCAGAACGTGCTCATGAATTGCGGCATCGACCCGGAGGTCTACCAGGGCTTCGCCTGGGGGTATGGGGATCGATCGCGTCGCGATGCTCAAGTACGGCATGCCGGACCTGCGCGACCTGTTCGACGCGGACCTGCGCTGGATCGACCACTACGGCTTCAAGCCGCTCGACATGCCGACGCTGGCGGGGGGCCTGAGCGGGTGAGGCTGCCGATGCGCAATAGAACGAAGAATGCTAGGCAGATAACGACTGTCTTTCCATTCCCGCGAGGCGAACCGTGAGCCGAGACGAAGACGCCGCTCAAGCCATCGCGTTGGCCGCCAGGCAGCGGCTCGGCGAGGAGGCGATCCGGAATGTTCGCGTGTACCCCGAGGAGGACCACGTCGGGGAGCCCGCATTCAGCGTCCTTATCGATCTCGCCGACCCGCGTTTCCGTCCTTCGGGCGCCAACTTCATCGAGTTGGTGATGGCGATGAGAGACGCGCTTCAGGACGTCGGCGACGCGCGATTCCCCTATGTCAGCATCAGCGCTCCTGGCGACGAGCAGGCCGAAGACACTCGCAGCGCGGCGTGAGCCCGCGAGATGTGGAAGCTTGCTGAAGACCAACTCGAGATCGCCGAGTTCCTCGCGACCAAAGCGGACCCGCGAAAGCCTAGGCAGGCCTCGTTGCGCCTTGCCGTCTCGGCCGCGTATTACGCGTTGTTCCAGGCGCTTTGCAAAATGTGCGCCGACACCCTCGTCGGATGGACTCAGCCCTGGCAGGCGTTCACGCCGATCTATCGCTCGATGGAGCATGGCCGGACGTTGACCCTTCTAAACGAGCGCGGGCCTGAGCGCGCGCACCCTCTCGGGCCTTCGGTCGGAAGAATAGGCGCCGCGTTCCGCGAGTTGCAGATGGCGCGAGAATGGGCCGATTACAGCCCGGAGCCGCACCCCGAGCCGCGTCGAACCGCCGATGGCGTCTCCTTCTCTCGCGCCGAGGCGGTCGCGCTCGTCGCCGCGGCGCGCGCCGCCGTGGACGAGTTGGAAAGCCTGGACAGCGCGACAAGACTGAAACTCGCGACCCTGCTGGTCACGCGATCGAGAAAAGAAGCACGACGATGAAATTCACCCTCTCCTGGCTCAAGGATCATCTCGACACGCCGGCCTCGCTCGCCGAGATCGTCGACACGCTGACCCGCGTCGGCCTTGAGGTCGAGGGCGTGGAAGACCCCGGCGCCAAGTACGCCGGGTTCGTGGTTGGCCATGTGATCGAGGCGACGCAGCATCCGAACGCCGATCGGCTCAGGGTGTGCGTGGTCGATGCCGGCTCCGGTCCGGTTCAAGTCGTGTGCGGCGCGCCCAACGCGCGCACGGGGCTGAAGAGCGTGTTCTCGCCGGTCGGGACCTATATCCCCGGCAAGCAGATCACTCTCGCCAAGGGCGTCATCCGCGGCGTCGAATCGAATGGGATGCTGTGCTCGGCCGCCGAACTCGAGCTCAGCAACGACCACGGCGGCATCATGGAGCTGCCGGACGACGCGCCGGTCGGCGTCGCCTACGCCAAATGGGCCGGGCTCGACGATCCGGTGATCGACGTCGCGCTGACCCCGAACCGCCCGGACGCAACGGGCGTGGCGGGCATCGCGCGCGACCTCGCCGCGGCCGGGCTCGGCACGCTGAAGACGCCGAAGCCCAAAACCTTCGACGGCGCCTTCGACTGCCCCACCCAGGTGCGCCTCGACTTCGCGCGCTCCGACGCGCATCTCTGCCCGGCTTTCGCGCTGAGGCTCGTGCGCGGCGTCCGCAACGGGCCTTCGCCGCAATGGATGCAGAACCGCCTGCGCGCCATCGGGCTGAGGCCGATCAGCGCTCTCGTCGACATCACCAATTACGTAACGTTCGACCGCGGCCGTCCCCTGCACGTGTTCGATCTCGCCAAGGTCGAGGGCGATTTGACGGTGAGGCGGGCGCGGTCGGGCGAGAGCGTGCGAGCGCTCGACGGCAAGACCTATGCGCTCGATGAGAGCATGGTCGTCATCGCTGACGCCAACGGCGTCGAATTGATCGCGGGCGTGATGGGCGGCGAGCATTCGGGCTGCGACGAGGCCACGCGCGACGTCCTGATCGAGAGCGCGCTGTGGGACCCGACCAACATCGCCCAGACCGGCCGCAAGCTCGGCATCCTGACCGACGCGCGCTATCGCTTCGAGCGTGGCGTCGATCCTGACTTCTGCCTGCCCGGATGCGACCTCGCGACCGAGCTGGTGCTCGATGATCTGCGGCGGCGAGCCATCGCGCATGATCGTGGCGGGCAACCCCGAGGCGCCGCGGCGGACGATCGATTTCCCCTACAGCGAGGTGAAGCGCCTTATCGGCGTCGACGTTCCGCAGCCCGAAGGCGAGGCGATCCTCGCTCGGCTCGGCTTCGGCGTGGAGGGCGGCAAGGTGCTCGTCCCGTCGTGGCGCCCGGACGTGCAGGTGAAGGCCGATGTTGTCGAGCAGATCATCCGGATCGCGGGTCTCGAGCGGGCGCCGCCGGCCCCCCTGCCTCGCCTCGATGACGGCGTCCCTGCGCCGGTGCTGACGCTCTTGCAGAAGCGCACCCGCCTCGCCAAACGGACGCTGGCTTCGCTCTCGCTCAGGGAGGCGGTGACCTGGTCGTTCATCTCGAGGCCGGCTGCGCGGCTTTTCGGCGGCGGCAAGCCTTCCCTCGCGCTCGCCAACCCCATCGCCGCGGACCTCTCCGACATGCGGCCGAGCCTCGTGCCCGGCCTCGTCGCTGCGGCCGAGCGTAACGCGCGCAGGGCTCTGACCGACGTCGCGCTGTTCGAGGTCGGCCAGATCTTCCTGGGGCCCGGCGACATGGACCAGCGGATGGCGGCGGCCGCCGTCCGGCGCGGCCTCGCCAAGGCGGGCCAGGAAGGCCGCAACTGGCGCGGCGGCGGCCCGGTCGACGCCTTCGACGCCAAGGCGGACGCGATGGCGCTGATCGCCGCCCTCGGAGTCGCGAACGCCGTTCAGGTCGTCCCCGGCGGCCCCGCCTTCCTGCACCCGGGCCGGTCGGCCACGCTGCAGTTCGGGCCCAAGAACATCGTCGGTTGGTTCGGCCAACTGCATCCGAGCGTCTGCGAGGCGCTCGACGCGGAGGGGCCGATCGTGGCTTTCGAGATCGTGCTCGACGCCATTCCCGCGCCGAAGGCGAGGCCGACCAGAGGCCAAGCCGAGGCTCGACCGCTCGGACTTCATGCCGGTCGAGCGCGACCTCGCCTTCGTGGTCGAGGAGAGCGTGCGCGCCGGCGATCTCCTCAAGGCGGCGCAGAGCGCCGAGCGCGCGCTCGTCTCCGACATCGGCGTGTTCGACGTCTATCAGGGCAAGGGCCTGCCGGACGGAACGAAGTCGATCGCGATCACGGTCACGCTGCAGCCGCGGGAACGGACCCTGACCGACGCCGAGATCGAGGCGGCCGTCGGCCGGATCGTGGAGGAGGTGTCCAAGCGAACTGGGGCGACGCTCCGGAGCTGAGGGACGATGCGCGCGGCCTTGCTTCTCGTTTCAGCGGCCTTCCTGCCGGCGCTGGCGCGCGCCCAGGACGATCCGGCCTGCGCGCGGTTCGAGGAGCCGCTCGCGTATAACGCCTGCCTCGCAAGTCACGGGCCGAAGGCGAACATCGGAGCGGCGCCGGGCGGCGCGCCCCGCCAGACCGATCCGGAGGGCGAAGGGCCGCAAGGTGGCGTGCGTGAAGTCGGTCCGGACAGGGGGCGCCGGGCGAGGCGCCGCGGCGGGTGCACGGGGCCGCGAACGTCATCCGGCGCCACGGCCGCATTCATATGGAGTTCCGGCTTCGATAAGCTCCGCGACGAGCGCGGCGCCCAGACCCGCGGAATGGCTTGGGCGCCGCGCTCCCTTCCCGCGCGGTGGGAGGGTCCGGCGCGGGGCGCCGAGAGGTCCTCTGGAAAGGCGCCCCCCGGCTATTCTTTGAGCGGCCGAGCCGTCTCTCCGACCGTCTGCAGGAACGCTAACGCGGCCGCCCGGCGTCCGGCTGTGAGGATCCTCACAGCCGCGCTTCCTCGCCCCGCGCCGAAACACGGACTGTGATGCTCGTCACAGCTGCGAGTCGCGCCGCCGCGTAGACCTTTCGAGCGGGGGCCGGCGTCCGCCGCCGCCTGCTAGAGCGTCATAGCCTCATCCCGCGGCAACGGGATGGGACAGAGTTTTTTGCGTCAACCTTGACGGCGCGGGGAAGGTCGTTCACGCTCCGTCCGAAGGTTTGGCGAAGCATGTCGGTCCCCAGCTCCCTTGCAGCGCACCCCTATTTCCGGACGCTTGACGCGGAGACCTGCCGGGTTCTTGATCGCCAGTGCATCTGGCTGCGCACGACGACGGGCGCCTGGATCGTCGACCAGTCGGCCAACGACCGCGACGTGTATTTCATCATGTCCGGACAGTTGCGCGCCGTTCACAACAACGCGCGCCAGGAACTGATCCTGAACGATATGAACGCCGGCTCGATTTTCGGCGAGATGGCGGCGATCGAGGGCGCGCCGCGGGCGGCGAGCGTCTTCGCCGTCGTCGATTCGCTGGTGGCGAAGATGCCGGAGCAGGTCTTCGTCGACACGATGTACAGCCATCGCCCGCTGTGCGAGGCGGTGGTCAAGACGCTGAGCCAGAGGCTTCGGGCGATGTCCGGCCGGGTCAGCGAGCTTGGCGCGCTCAACGTGCGCTGCCGCCTTCATGCCGAACTGCTGCGGCTCGCCCGCCGAGACCGCGACGACCCGCGGCGCGCGATCATCGTGACGCCGCCGAACCAGTCGGAGCTCGCCGCCCGGATCAACACCCGGCGGGAGACGGTGTCGCGCGAGATCAACGCGATGGAGCGCAACGGGCTGATCGAGCGGCGCCGCGGCGCCATCGTGATCACCGACGTCCTGCGGCTCAGCGCCGAGATCCAGCAGGCCAACAGCGGCTGAACCGGCTGCGGATCTCCCGCCCGCCGGCCTCGTGGCGCCGGGCGCGCGTTTTGCCGATCGTCCCAGCGATATCAAGGTGTTGTGCGCAACATTTGCGTTCCCGCCAAGGTCGGGCGGGCCATTTGCCGCATTTTTGCCCCATTCTGACCTGCGCCTCGAAAGGTCTTCGTAACGATTCCAGATAAATATCCGCATAACCTAAACCTCCGTCTCATACGCGACCGCATCGAAGGCCCCGCCTCAGGCGTTATCGCCGCCGACCTCCGCCCCCTCCGGGGCGAGGGCGAGCGGCGGGGCGGCGTGGGTCAGGGCGAGCGGCGGCGCGGACGCCCGGGCGATAGCGGGATGCGCCGGCTCGGCGGAGCGCGCGGGGAGGGAGAACCCGTGATAGCGGTCGAGCGCCGCGACGGTCTTCAGAAACGGGCCGACGGCCGCCATCTCGCCTCGGGCGAGCCGGATGTCGAGCAGCGCCAGCGCCTTGGTGATCCGTGCAATCTGGACGCGGGCGTGGGCCTCCGGGGCCCGAATCTGCCGCGCCGCGATCGCCCGGTCGATCTCGCGCCTCACGGTCGCGACGCTGACGCCGCGCGCTTTCGCGATCTCCTCCTGGCTCCATCCGTCGGCGAGCGCCTGGAAGCTGGCGTCGCGGAGCTCGACTTTCGCCGCCCTTCGCTTGCGGCGGCGCATTCGCGCCTGTTCGGCTGCAGAAACAGGGGCAGGCGTATCGGTCATGGTCATGAGTCACACTCCGGTCAATCAGAAGGCTAACGGGAGCATCCTAGCTATAATTCCGATTTTCGGAAAGCTTTTGTTTTGGACTTTCGCGCCGCCCGGGTTCGAGCCATGGGCGCGGTCAAGAGACGCCGGCCCGCTTTCGAGCGCGTGACCACGGGATCGAGTGGATTGGCGACGGCGGCCGGAGGCGGATAAAAGGCGTCATGGTCGAGACAAACCACCCTGACAGTGCGGGCGTGATCGCCGCCAGCGATCTCATTCCTGCCGGGGACGACGACGTCCCGGATATCGTCGTCCTGATGAACCGGGCCTACCGCGGCGGCGGCGAGTCGACCGGCTGGAGTACGGAAGCCGACTATATAACCGGCGACCGGACGACCGAGGCGCTCCTTCGCGCGGATCTGGCCGCAAGCCCGGAGGCGTCGTTCCTGACGTGGCGCGACCCGCGTGTCGGCGCGCTGAAAGGCTGCGTCTGGCTTGAGCCGCTCGGCGGCGGCGCGTGGTATCTCGGATCCTTGGCGGTCGAACCGCGGCGGCAGAACGGCGGCCTCGGCCGCTGGCTGCTCGCAGCCGCGGAGACCTGGGTGCGCGAACGCGGCGGCAGACGCGTCCGGATCAGCGTCGTCAACGTCAGATCCGCGCTGATCGCCTGGTATGTTCGACGCGGCTACCATCGAACCGGCGAGACCAACCCCTTTCCTTACGGCGACAATCGCTTCGGCGAGCCGCAGCGGGACGATCTTTGTTTCGTGGTTCTGGAGAAGGCGTTGAGCCCATGAGCCATCCACGCTTGGTTCGGGTAAAAGGGCTGCGCAGCGACGTTGAGCGCCGTCGCGGATTGTGCAGATTGGTCGGGAAGCGAGCCTACAGGCGTGGCGGTGGGTGCTCGGACCGCAGCCGCAATCGGTGTCGCTCCGTTGCAACGCCATCAGCCAGGCAAAAGGATTCGAGAAGGAGCATTTTCCGGGCTCCAGGCCAAACCTCGCTGCCCCAGGTCTGAGATGTTCTACGGTCACCTAGTTCCTTCCTGAGACACGACCCCAAGAGCATCATGGAAGTCATGTCCATTTGTCGCCCAATTGCTCAAAGGACCGCCGATTGACGGGCCGTCTCAGCGGACCCTAAAGTCTTCGCAAGCGAAGCAGCGGTTATCAAAGCGGCCGCGCTGCCCGAGGCGTCCAAGCTTAGGGGGAAACGGATCGCCGCGACGATCGCGAAGTTGGGCGGGGCGGCGGAGGGGCGCCGGCGCCCACCCGAGGTCGTATCCGCCACGCGCGTGGAGCCTCAATGACCAACGTGTCTTCTGCCGAAGCCGAACCCGCCGAAGCGGAGATCGCGCCAGCCAAGGCGGTCGAAGCGGAGACCGTGCGGCGGAGCGCACCGGAATCCCCTGCCGCGCCGAGCGCCTTCGCCATTCCGACGATCTCGCCGGACGATCCTTGCGGTCCCGACCTCGATCTCGAAGGCGATTCCGACTACCTGAATTTCTTTGCCGCGACCGAAGGGCTGCTGCCCGCGAACTACTATGCGTTCAACCGCGAAACGATCGATTTTCCCGCGACCTTCAAGACAATCGGCGCGTTGCTCGAGCGCAGTCTTGACATCCGGCTCCTGATCCTGGGAGCGAAGCTCGCGATTCTCAACCGCGATTTCGAAGGCTTTGCAGCGCGCATCGGCTCGATCGCCTGGTTGCTCGACGCCTATTGGGACGAGGCCCATCCGCGCGCGGAAGGCAACGACTTCGCGCTTCGCGTCGGGCAACTCGAGATGCTCGACGATAACGCCGTGGTTCTTATGCCTCTGCAGTACGCCACGATTGTCGACGCGCAGCGGCTGGGCAAACTGTCCTACCGCGATCACCTGGTCGCCTCCGGCGCCGCACAGGCGCGCGTCATCACCGTGTTCAACGTCAAGGGCGAGATGCAGACGACGGCGCCGGAAGAGTTCATGGCGCAGAACGCCATCGACCGGCTGCTGCGCGATGTCGACACCGAAAAACTCGTCGGCGCGTACACAACCGCGCGCGGCCTCGCCGGCTCGGTCGAGTCGATCCGCACGACGACGAGGGTCCGCGGCGACGGCAAGGCGCCGGTCAACATCGAAAAGCTCAGCGGCGTGGTCAAGGGCATCGCCGAGCTGCTGCGGACCGCGGTCGTGGCGCGCGATCCTTCGCTCGCTCCCGGCGCCCCCGCCCAGACCGAGACCGCGGAGGCGGGCGCCTCCGGCGAGGCAGGGACGACCTCCGCAGCCGGCTCCGCGGCGCCGAGCGCGTTCGCGACGCTGGCCGACATCGATGCGGCGCTCGGGGCCGCCCATGGCTATTTCCTGCGCGCCGAGCCGACAAGCCCGGCGGTGTTGCTGATCCGCCAGGCCCGTCAGACGCTGGGCAAGAACCTCTATGAGGTGATGCAGCTTCTGGCGCCCAAGCAGGCCGATGAGGCGCGGGTGTTCGTCGGTCCGAACGACACCTTCCCGGTGCCCGTGCGCAATCTTGCCGACGCGCCGACGTCGATTGGCGAGTTCGTCGAGGCGGAGCCGGCGGCGAGCCGCCAGGCCGCGATCGCGACGCTCGACGCGGTCGCCCAGCACATGCAGAAGACGCAGCCATCGAGCCCGGCGCCCTTTCTGCTCGAGCGCGCCAAGGCGCTGGCGACGCGTGACTTCGTCAGCCTGCTCAGCGACATTTTGACGGAGGAAGCGGTCACCGAGCTCAAGAGGCCGTGACCGATCATCGGCCGGGAAGGGTCAGAAACGTCGTCCAGTCGCGAGAGTCGAGCGTGTCGATTTCCGCGAAATTGACGGCCTGAAGGCCGCGCCGCCAGCAGTTGTCGATGCCAGCCGCCTTGAACTTGCCGCGGTCGACGCACATCGAGACCGTCCCCTTGAGAAGGTCGACGCCATCGATTCCGGTCGCGTAGAGATAGAGGTAGCGGCCGCTGAGCGGTTCGTGGATAGGCGTGGCGCACGAGCCGGGCGTCACCGTCCACCAGCCCTCGGTCGCGTAGTCGTCGCCGACGAGAGAGCCGATCGCAAGATTGATCAGCGAACGGGTGTTGTTGCAGACGCGGAATTCGGCGTGCGCCGCGGTCGCCGCGAAAGCGAGGGCGACGAGCCACGCCGCCGCGTGCGCCGCCCATCGCGGAACGCCTTCGGCGCGCCGCGCCCGCCCAAAGACGGCCGTCCGGCAAACGGCCTTCTGACCCTTGTGGGGGTGGAAGGGGAGAGCACGCACGCCGTTCATCGCCTGCCGGGGCCAGTCTTGGTTTTGAGGGAGCGCTCAGGTTCGCGAGCGGCGCCGTCAAGCGCTCCCGTCCCTCACGCTCCGGCTTCCTCTTCGTCGCCCTCTTCGACGCGATAAAGCTCGCCCCATTCCTTTTTCCATACGCCGTCCGGATCGAGCACGACGATGGCGAGCTTCTTCTCGTTGGCGAGCTTGACGGCGCCCTGCGAGCGCGTCCTTCGGCGCCATCGACTCGCGTCACCCGATCGGCGACGAAGGATTCGTGCGCGCTCTTCGGGCACACGACCTTCGCCCATTGTCCATCCGGGCGCTGCTCCAAAACGACGGTGATCGCGTCGCCGACGATTTCGTCGACCTGCTCGAAACGGTTGGCCATGGGGTCAAGCTCCGCGTCGTCAATTCACCTCGTAGACGAACGCGCCGTCCGCCGCCGACACCTTCGCCTCGTGGATCTCCTCGCGCGCAAGCGAGCGCTTGAGAATCTCGCGCGACAGCGCGGGCAGGATCGTGTTGGTGATGATGTTGTCGATCACGCGGCCGCCGGAGTCGGGATCGTTGCACAGCGACACGATATGATCGATCGCGCTCTGGTCGGCGACGAACTTCGGCGCGATGATTCTCCTCGATCCGCTTGCCGATGCGGCCGAGTTGCAGGCGCACGATGCCGGCGAGCATCTCGCGCCGAGAGCGGGAAATAGGGGATCGTGACGATGCGGCCGAGCAGGGCCGGCGGGAAACACTTCGAGCAGGGCAGGCTTCAGCGCGGCGGCGAGCGCCTCCGGGTCGGGCTGGCGGCGGCGCTCGCCGCCGTTCATGATCACCTCGGTCCCGACGTTGGTGGTGAGCAGGATCAGCGTGTTCTTGAAATCGATGCGGCGTCCCGAGCCGTCCTCCATCACGCCCTTGTCGAACACCTGGAAGAAGATCTCGTGCACGTCGGGATGGGCCTTCTCGATCTCGTCGAGCAGCACGACGCTGTAGGGACGCCGGCGCACCGCCTCGGTCAGCCGGCCGCCCTCGCCGTAGCCGACATAGCCGGGAGGCGCGCCCTTGAGCGTCGAGACGGTGTGCGCCTCCTGGAACTCCGACATGTTGATCGTGATGATGTTCTGCTCGCCGCCGTAGAGCGTCTCGGCGAGCGCGAGCGCCGTCTCGGTCTTGCCGACGCCCGAGGGCCCGCAGAGCATGAACACGCCGATCGGCTTGTTCGGATTGTCGAGCCGGGCGCGATTGGTCTCGATGCGCTTGGCGATCATCTCGAGACCGTGGCTCTGGCCGACGATGCGCCGGTTGAGGATTTCGGCGAGATGGAGCACGGTCTCGATCTCGTCGGCGACCATCTTGCCGACGGGAATGCCGGTCCAGTCCGACACGACCGAGGCGACCGCCTGCTCGTCGACATGGGCGTAGATCATCCGCTTCTCGGGCGCGATCTTGCCGAGTTCGCCGACCTTTGCGCGCAGCGTGTCGCCGTCGGCGGCCGGTTCGGCTTCGGACGCGCGGCGCTTCGAGGGCGGCGCCGCGGCCGGCTCGGCGGCCTTGGCTTCGCCGGACTTCGAAGCGGAGGCCTTGTCGATCTTTTCGCGCAAGCTCAGGATCTCTTCGACCAGCGCCCGCTCCTTGTCCCAGTCGACCTTCGAGCGCCGTCGAGCTTCTCGCGCTTCTCGGCGATCTTGGCGTCGATCTCGACGATGCGCTCCTCGTTGGCGGCGCCGAGGTCGCGCTCGCGCGCGAGCGACGCCTTCTCGCTCTCGAGCGCGGCGATCGCGACCTCGGCGTCCTCGACCGCGGCGGGCTTGGCGTTCTGGCTGATCGCGACGCGCGCGCAGGCGGTGTCGAGCAGGCTGACCGCCTTGTCGGGCAATTGGCGCGCGGGAATGTAGCGGTTGCGAGAAATTCACCGCCGCGACGATCGCCTCGTCGGTGACCCGCACCTTGTGGTGCTTCTCCATCGGCGCCGACGAGGCCGCGCAGCATGACCGCGGCGGTCGCGACGTCGGGCTCGCCGATGTGGATCGGCTGGAAGCGCCGGGTGAGCGCCGGGTCCTTCTCGAAATACTGCCGGTATTCGGACCAGGTCGTCGCCGCGATGGTGCGCAGCGTTCCGCGCGCGAGCGCCGGCTTCAGCAGATTCGCCGCGTCGCCCGTGCCCGCCGCGCCGCCCGCGCCGATCAGCGTGTGCGCCTCGTCGATGAACAGGATGATCGGCGTCGGCGAGGATTGCACCTCGTCGATCACCGAGCGCAGCCGCTGCTCGAACTCGCCCTTCATCGAGGCGCCCGCCTGCATCAGGCCGACGTCGAGCACGCAGAGCTTGACGCCGCGCAGCGGCGGCGGCACGTCGCCCGAGGCGATGCGCTGGGCGAAGCCCTCGACGACCGCGGTCTTGCCGACGCCCGCCTCGCCGGTGAGGATCGGGTTGTTCTGCCGCCGGCGCATCAGCACGTCGATGATCTGGCGGATTTCGTCGTCGCGGCCGAGGATCGGGTCCATCGTCGCCGGCCTTGGCCTTGGCGGTGAGGTCCTGGCTGAAGCGGTCGAGCGCGGTCGTGCCCTTCGCGCCGGGCGCGGCGGTCGTGCCTTCCGGCGCTCGCCGCGGCGATGCCCGAGCCGTCCATCGGGCGCAGATTGCCCTCGTCCGATCCCGCCCAGATCGAGCGGTGGCTGACGGCGACCTCGTCGACCGGGAATCTTGGCGAATTCCTGCGAGACGCCGACCAGCGCGCGCCGCAGCTCCAGCGACTTCAGCATCGCCACCAGCAGATGGCCGGTGCGGATCTGCGTCTCGCCGAACAGCAGCGTCGCGTAGTGCCAGCCGCGGTCGAGCGCGTCGGCGACCTGGTTGGAGATGCCCGGCATCTCGGTCTCGTTCTTGCGGAAGCCGTTGACGACGGCGGTCGCGTCGGCGAGCAGCTTGGCGCGGCTGAGCTTGTAATGATCCGCGGTCAGCGCGAGGTCGGTGCGTGTCCTTCTGCAGGAGATGCGAGCATCCAGTGGCCGAGCTCGATGTTGCGGTTGCCGGCGCTCTTGGCCTGCCGCAAGCCCTAGCATGAAACGCCTCGTAGCCGACGCGGTTGAGCTTGCCGGCGACCGACTTCGACGCTGATGTCCGCGCCCATGTTCGTCCCCCGCCTAATTCGCGGCTTCGCCTCGGCGCTGCTGCGCCAAGCGGCTGACGACATGAAAACGCGCGTCCGTGCGGATCGTCTCGTCGGTCTTCGACCAGTTCGGCGCCATCCAGCTCGTCCAGCCGAGCTGCACGCCCTGCCGAGGCGCACCGGCGTGATCTCGCCGGCGGGAATGGCGAGCTCCATATCCCAATCGTATTCTGTCGCCGACATAAAGGAAAATCGCGTCGGCGATCTCGCGCGCGAGCGCCGAGCCGGGCAGGAACTGCTCGAAATGCTCGATGTCGCGCACGATAGACGCGGACGCGAAACTTGTCGCTGACGCTGTACATGCTGGCGCCGGCACGCAATCCTCGCCCAGGCTGCTGTTCGCCGCCCCGAGCCGCGTGCGCTCGCTCGGATCCAAGGTCAGCCAGGCGCCGACGAACTCCTCGATCTCGACGCGGGTCTCGCAGCAGGCTCGACAGAAACGACGCGCAGCCGCGAGGCGCTCTTGACCCGCGGCGCCAGCAGCCCGGCATATTCCAGCTTGGCGAAGTCGGAGATCGAATCGGCGTTGCGGAAGGCCGGCGTGCCGATGCCGATCATCGAGCCGATATAGGCGCGGAAGCGATCCTCGATCGGGCCGGTCGTTCTGGGCGACCGGCCGCGCGTCCGCCCAGGCGCGAAAAAACAGCGCGAGGAAGCGGCGCTGGAAGATGTCGACGAAATCGCGGAACGCGTCGTCCCGTTCGCGACAGCCAGCCGTAGGCCTCCTCGGTCGTCGTCAGCGGCAGCGCGCCCTGCGGGCCGAACATGCCGAGAAACCGCGCCTTGAGGCGAACGACGGCCGGACGGGTCGATCGCTCGCCGCCGTCGATGTTCGAGTCCGGAAACTCGAAATACGGGTTTTCGCCGAACGACGACGAACTCGTCGGCGAGCGTTCGTCGCAATCGCCGATGCGCGGCTTGCGCGGATTCTCCCGCTCGAGCCGGCGCAGCACGGCGAAGAAGGTCGAACCGCCAGGGCTCGGCCGAGAAGTTCGGCGCGAAACGTCACAGACACGCCTCGCAGCCCGATGCGCGGCGGCCAGCGCATGATCTCGCCGCGCTCGAGCGTGCGGACGACCGTCTGGGTGAAATGGTTGATCGCGACGTATTCGGCGAAGAATCGGTCGAGGACCGCGCCGAGCAGAAACGCGCCCGAGCCTTCGAAGGCCTTCTCTTCGAGGACGACGCGTGATCTCGAGGCCGCGCGCCGCCGCGGCGCCTTCAGGCTGCCGCAGCCGCCGCACGATCGGCTCGCGCGTCGAGGCTGCGCACGCCGCGGATCTTGCGATCGGTCGCGCTGTCGGCGAGGTCGGCGAACAGGATCGAGCGTCTCGCGCAAGCGCCTTGGCCCCGTCGCCTCTGCCCGGTCGACGAGCCCAAGATGATTGAGGCTCAGCATGCTGACCAGCCGCCAGGCGACCTCGCCGGTCGAAGCGTCCTGCGCCCTTGCTCTCGAGCGCCGTCATCGGCGGCTCGAGCGGCCGGCGTCGGGCCGGCGAGGCAGCGCGACATCGAGCTCGACGTCGTCGAGAAAGCGAAAATCGGCGCCGCTTTCGCCGACCGGCAGACTGTTCGGCGAGATGCCGGTTGGTGCAGAGCGCCTCGACGCTGAGTTCGGCGACCCGCAGAAGCTCGTCCGGGTCGGAGCGCTCGCCGAGCGACAGGAAGACGTCGGTGCCGGCGTAGTCCGACACCGGCCCGTATTTCTTCTCTTCGCCGTGCGCCGGCGCGGCAGGCGGCGGATCGTGTAGGACAGGCCGGTCGCGCTGCGCGCGGCCGTCGCCGAGTAGAGCGGCTCGACCGGCACTTTCTGCGGCGACGCCGGGAATATGGGCGAAGACCCGAGTCACCCGGTTGGTCTCGAAATCGAGCAAGCGGCTGCGGTCGGGGATGACCGGGAATTCGTACTGGTTGGACTTCACCGGGATACGGTCGAGCGTCTTGTCGAACAGATTGACGCCGGGCGCGGCGTAGAGGGCGAAGAAGTCTTTTCGGACCGCCGCGGCCAGCTGCGGCTTCACCTCGTCGAACGCGACGACGATGTCGACGGTCTTGGCCTCGAGCCGGCGCGCGACGGCGCCAAGTCCGATCAGGTCGAAGCCGAGAAAGCGCCGGGGAAAGGCGAAATAGTCGCGCAGGAAGTCGAAGCCGCGAAACAGCCGGTTGTCGTTCGGGATCAGGGCCTCGCCTTCGTCGAAGCCGATCTGCCGGATCATCGCGGATCCGCCCCGCGCGACAACCGGGTCGCCGAACGAATCGAGCGCGCGGAAATAGACGCCGCGGCAATGGGCGAAGAGCTGCTCGTAGAGGGCGACCGCGTCGGTTTCCTGTCCGAGCAGATGAAAGCGCAGCGAGCCGACGCGGCACGACGAGAAGCGTAGCTCAGGCCGCGCCTGCGCCTCCTTGTCCGCCGGCTCGTCCTCCGGCCTGGCCGCCGACCGGACGGTCAGCTGCAAGCGCAGACAGGCGACGCAATCGGCGCTCGCGCCCGGGATCAGCGCCTGCACGGCGGCGGCCCCGGTCAGGTATTCCGCCTTGGCGATTTCGAACGGCCAAAGGGTGATCGGCGCTCACGAGGGTGAAGCGGCAGGCGACGTTGCGCTGCGCCTCGCGGTAGGTCGCGTCGAAATTGGCGCCGCGGGCGATCGTGCGTCCCTCGCGCAGCGAAGGATCGCCGTACTTCGGGGTCGCCTGAACGAGGACGAACGACGGCGTCGGCGCGAGATAGTGCGGCGCAAGCTGATCGATCAGGTTGGTGGTGAAATCCGAGAACTCGTGCTTGAGCTTGAGCTGCACCCGCGCGGCCAGAAACGCCGCGCCTTCCAGCAGACCGCCGATCATCGGATCGATGCTGTCTTCGAGCAGGCCGCCGAGCCGCTCGGCGACGCCGGGATATTCCTGAGCGAACTCCGCCGCCTGTTCGCGCAGGATCGTGAGTTCCTGGTTGTAGAACTTGAGGAATTCGCGGTTCATCGCCTAAAGCCGATCGATCTTGATCTTGCCAGAGTCCAGCTCGATCTCCGCGACGAATTGCATTGGGACGTTGACGGGCTGCGACGCTAAGCTCGGCGTTGATCAGGAATCTCACTCTCATGTCCTCGGATGACACGGTTTCGTGCGCGCCGCGCCTTGATCGAATCGGGCGCGAGCCTCGGCTCGAAGTCGCGCAAAGCCGTCTCGAGCTGTGCCGCAACCTCGAACACCCGATTCTCGTCGATCGATATGCGGGCCAGGTCCGGAAATCCGAAGTTGAGGATCGACTTGCGCACCTCGGGAGCAGTGTTCAGGTCCTGGGCCGCGGCAAGATTGACGGTATTGAGCAGCGCGGCGATATCGGAACGAACGAGCCCGCGCAGTTCGTTCTCGCTGATCGGCGCGCGCGTCGACACGCGCCGGGGGGCGAGCACTCTCTCGCCCGCTTCGCGAATGTCGACCCGCACCGCCCCGTCGCGCTCGCGATGCGCGGCGCGAAAAGCATGCATGAGCGGCGGAGCGAGACGATCCTGCTTGGGTCCGGCCATCTGGTTGCTGCGCCTCCTGCGGTTGCCTAGATCCTGCAGGGTTGGACGGCTCGTCGCTTGGCGAAGAGCTGCTTTCCCGACAGCAGGCCTAAACTCCGGGTGTTCGACTGTGGCCGTGCCTGGCGTTCCACGACGTCCGCCTTGTCCCGCGAGACGGTCGCGCGCGCTATTGCCCCTGAAGTCGTATTAAACGCCAGCGCAAGCGGTCGCCGGGCCCTGAACTCCAGGCCGCCCGCCATCCCATTCTATGGCAAATGTACGCCGCGCCTAGCGCCCCATCGCAAGCCGCTTTGGGGATTACACACGGGGCAATGGGCTCGCCGGGATGAGGTATCCCTAACGAGTTGCCCGAATTGCCCCGCCTTTCTTCAACTCTGAATAATCAGCGACCCGCTTCCACCAATTCCTCACCCCGCCGGCTGTTTGCTCGACCCCGCTCAAGTCGACTTGTTCGCCTTGATATCGTAGGTCTTCTCGTTTTTTGCGCCGGGAGTGCCGTCGGCATTCTGCGGCGTATAGACCATCTTGATCTTTGAGAAGTTGAGCGAGACGCTTTCCTGGGCGAGGCCGCCGCCCTCATGTCCAGACGTGGTGATCGAGGATATGTACGACCTCGGTCAATTCGTAAGTGAGATATTCCTGCGGCTTCTCGCCGGCCCTGCGAACCGTGACCGTCGCCTTCGGGAAGTGCTTGCCGGTGGCGCAGGCAATGAACAGGTTCGGCGAGGACGCGTCGATCGTCTTGGTGAAATGCATGTCCTGTACGTTTGACCTGCCGCCGCCCGAACCGAGATTTGACCCGCCGGTGCCGGTGTTGGTTACGCCGAAGCTGAACGAATGACAGGCAATTTCCTCTTTGTGCTTCTCGTCCTGCGACTCGCCCTTGACGCCGTCAATCTTGAAGAAAAAGTCTTCCTGAGCCATTGTAAGGTCTCCCCATCGTCTAAACGGCGCTCACGACATGCAAGCGTCATTTTCCGCTCGTTCCCGCCCTTTTGCTATCCGCCGTGAGCGGGCCCGTCTGTGACAAGCGTCACATGATGCTCAAATCTCACTCCTTTGGAGCCGGCAATCTCGATACCAGGCTCATGCCGATATCCATGCCCTCGAGCTGGAAGTGCGGGCGCAGATAAACGTTGGCGGAGTAGTAGCCGGGGTTCTGCTTCGTCCGGAATGACCGTGACCTTGGCCGCCGCGAGCGGCATACCGCGCCTTGACCTCCTCGCTCGAATTCTTCGGATCGCCGTCGACATAGAGCGTGATCCACTCGTTCAGCCATTTCTCGAGCTGATCCTTTTCCTTGGTCGAGCCGATCTTGTCGCGCACCATGCATTTCAGGTAATGCGCGAAGCGCGACACCGCGAACATGTAGGGAATGCGCGCCGACAGGTTCGTCCGCCGCAGTCGCCTCCGCCGTAAAGAACTTTCGGGGCTTGTAGACCGATTGCGCGCCGATGAATGCGGCCTTGTCGGTGTTCTTGCGATGGATGATCGAAATGAGGCCCACTTTAGATAATTCGGCCTCGCGCCGGTCGGTGATGCTGATTTCCGTCGGACACTTCAGGTCGACGCCGCCGTCGTCGGTCGGGAACGTATAGGTCGGCAGGTTGATGACCTCGCCGCCGGATTCGACGCCGCGAATTCGCACCGTCCAGCCGTATTCCTTGAAGGCGCGATTGATGTTGGCGCCCATCGCGTAGGCCGCGTTCATCCAGGCGTATTTCTCGCCCCGGTGGCCGTCGGTCTCCTCTTCGAACGCGAATTCCTCGACCGGCTCGGTCTTCGCGCCGTAGGGCAGGCGCGACAGCACGCGCGGCATGCAGAGCGCGACATAGCGGCTGTCGACAGAGTCGCGCAGGCCCTTCCACGCTGCGTAGTCCGGCGTGTCCATCAGCTTTCCGATGTCGCGCGGGTTCATCAACTCGCGTCCAGGAATCCATGCCGAGCAGGTTGGGATCGGCGCCGGTGATCGAGCGGCGCCAGCGCAGCCGAGGCGATCTTCGAGAGATCGCGCAGGACCTGAACGTCGACCGGCGCATGGCTGAAGTGATAGTCGGCGACCAGCGCGCCATAGGGTTCGCCGCCAAGCGTCCCGAACTCGCTTTCGTAAATCGCCTTGAAGAGCGGGCTCTGGTCCCAGCGCGCGCCCGGGTAGTTTTTCAGATTGCGGTAAAGCTCCATCTTGCCGACGTTCATCACGCGGATCTTCAGCGTCGCGTCGGTCTCGGAGTTGAAGACGAGATAGTTCAGTCCGCGCCAGGCGCTTTCGAGCTGCTGGAACTCCGGCGCGTGCAGGATCTCGTTCATCTGCGCCGAGAGCTTCTCGTCGATCCGCGCGATCATCTCCTCGATCGTGTCGAGGACTTCGGTCTTGACGACGCTCGAATCGGCGAGCGCCTGGCGTCACCAGCGTCTGCACCGCGTTCTCGACTTCGCTCGCGGCGCGCTCGCTGCGCGGCTTGAAGTTCTGCTTGAGCAGTTCGGCAAAATTCGTCGGCTTCGGCGAGGGCCGGGGCGAGAGCCGGGGTCAACTGCTGTTCCTCTGGCGACGCCATGTTGTCCTCCCCTTTCTAAGACGAGTGTTCGGCGCCTTCGCCTGACGGCTTCTGTCCGAGCTTGGCCTTCATCGCCGCCATCAACTCGGGATCGGCGAGCAATTTCTTCAAAGTGTCTTCGGCGCCCGCTTTGCCGTCCATGTATTTCAGGAGGTTGGCGAGCTGTTCGCGCGCCTGAAGGAGCTTGGCCATCGCGGGCACCTGGCGGGCGATGGCGGCGGGGGAGAAATCGTCCATCTTGGAGAACTTCAGGTTCACCGACAGCTTTTCGCCGCCCTCGTCGGCGCCGAGCTTGTTGGCGACCTTCATCGACACCGCCGGCTCGATCGCCGCCATGCGCTTGTCGAAATTGTCCATATCGATGTCGAGGAACTTGCGATCGTTCATGTCGGGCTTGGCGACCTGCGAGGCGTTGCCCGAAAGATCGGCGAGCACGCCCATGACGAACGGCAGCTCGACCAGCTTTTCCGCGTCGTAGGGGTCCTCGTAAGTGATGTGGACCCGCGGCTTGCGGTTGCGCGAAATAAACTTCTGACCTGAATTGCTGTTCCGGGCCATTTGGGCAAACTCCCCGTTTCCCTCTGCAATGGACTTACCTTAACCGGGCGGCGACGGAAGGCAATACGCGCGTGAAGAGAATTCTTGGCGTCGTTAAGGCCATGGGTCCGGCGCGCCCTACGGCGGCCGCTATCGGATCCCGACGGCGGCGCGCATTTGACACGCGGCCGGCGTTCCGCATAGCAGGGCCGCAACTTGCAAAAATACCCAGGAGTTTCGCATGAGAGGTCTTCCGTCCGCGCTGGCCGTTGCTTGGCTTGCTGTCGCGGCGCCGGCCTTCGCCCAGACCGCGAAGCCTGCCGACAAGACCCCCGCCGCCGGCCCCGAGCCGGCCGAGGCCGCCAAGATCCGTCGCGCCGAGACGATCGTCGACGACAACTGGACGGTCACCTGCGCCCAGACCGACCAGGCGGATTCGAAGCGCGTGTGCTCGGCGGCGCTGAAGATCGCCCAGACCGACAAGGCCGGCGCGCAGCGGGTGATCTTCACCTGGGTGATCGGCCACCAGAACGACAAGCTCGCCTCGGCGATCTCGGTGCCCTCGGGGGTCCAGATCCCGCCGGGGATGGAGATCAAGATCGGCGACAAGGAGGCGCGCAAGGTCGGCTACTCGATCTGCGTGCCCGACCATTGCGAGGCGCTGCTGCCGCTTGAGGAGGCGATCGTCAAGAGCCTCAGCGCTGCGCCGACGACCGAGGTCACAATCCGGGCGGTCAACGGCGCGGAAGCCACGTTCACCGTCAACATGAAGGGCTTCGCCCAGGCGCTGGTGGACATCGGCAAGTAGTGTAAGTGGACCGACACGATTCGGCCGCGCAGCGGCTGCGGCGGCGCGCCGAGTTCCATTAAGCGGGCTAAGCTGGCTGTCGCCGGGCTCCCGCCAGACGAACTCGATTGGGTTCGTTTTGCCAAAACCTGACTGAGAACCGGCTGCCAGGCGACAAGCCGGACCAAGGGTATCTTCGCCAAAGCGTCCTATTCGGCGCCTTCCTGCCGTTTTCAGTCGCGTCGGTATGGCAAGGGGGTGCCACAGGCGACAGCCCCCAAAAAGGCCTGCGAACGCGACAGTCGATCGAGGCGGCAATCGAACATCAGGAGTAGGATCTTGATGCCTTAGAGGGGCAGGTCGTGTAACCTTACGAGTTGCGCGGCCAAGGGCATTCGCGCAATTTGCGCGCGCGCTTCTTGTAGGCCGGCGGCTCAAGCCCTTTGGCGCCCGCGCGGCTCTTTGCCCCATCAACAGGTACGCGCTCTGATCAGCGCGGCATTTGAAACGGGCGACGGCTACCGAGCAACACCGCTGGTAACGCTGGCGCGCTGAGCGGCCACTACGGCCACTTCGGCATGCCGTGCGAAAGTAGTAGGCATCTAATTCGGATAGCCGAATGGAGCAATCAGCCCGAACCGATCGCCCAAACGGAATGGCGAAAGCGGTACGGGGCTACTGCTCGACACATCCTAGCGCTACCAGATACAGATAGGCACGAAGCTAATAACGCCAATGTCTGCCGCAGTCTGAGAGTTTGTTATCTCAGCTCGCAGGCATCAGCGGGTAGTACAATTGTTTTAATTCTATATTGATGGAGTGAAGTTGAACTTCACCCAAATGGCGGTAGCTTGGAAATAATCGATCAGATCACCTTATCAACCAATACACCTTGAATGGGTGAGTCATGGATTTCATACCATCTTCAAAAAGCACAATTGGTTATCGCGTCGAGGGCTTTGATGTCGTGGTCGCGGTAATTGCGCCCGCGTTATCCTTGTGGATGCATGGCCTTGACGGTCATTTCGCAATATCGTACGCTGCGACAAGCACTTACATGATACTGTCAGTATTTTTTTCTGTTTTATTTCTTATGGTTTACCATGTAGGACGCGGCCTACCCAATTATTTGTCAGTCCATGACGTCGTTCAAATCGCGAAAGCGGCTTCTTGTACAGTCATATCTGTCACTGCGTCCATATTATTATTAACTCACATCGACGGGTTCCAGCCTTCCCTTCCAATAATTCACTTTTTTGTTCTCGGCGCCTTCCTGACGATCAGCCGGCTTATCCAACGCGAAATGGTTCAGCGACGCGGTTTTGGCGCCGGGGAATGTATAAATCACGAGAGCGAGGAGCATATATTTGTCGTCGGCGCAGGACAACTGGCTTCGCTTTACGTTCGGTTTCTCGAGTTCGCAAAATGGCGGCCAGCGCAAAGTGGTCGCCCTTCTTGACAAGAATCAGAGTTTGCACGGGCGCTCGATCCTCGGGTGCACAATTGTGGGCGACGTTCAGGAACTCCCGGGCCTTCTTGATGACTTCGAACAGCACGGCCTTGAAATCACTGCCGTTGTCATTTGCGAGACGGATCGTGAACTCACCGCGGAGTACAGTGAGAGCCTGGGGCCGATTTGCAAGTCTCGTGGCCTAAAACTCGAGGTGCTGAACGAAGCGCCAGCGTTTTTTGGCGGCGCGCCGGTCGCGCAAAGTCGCCCCCCCTTAGTGGTCAATTCTGCACAGGTTTCAAGCTATTTCCAACTAAAGCAGAAGGTAGAACCAGTCCTTGCCCTTTTTTTCTTGGTAGCATTCTTGCCGTTGTTTGTTTTGACCGGGTTGCTGGTGCTGGCAGGACTCGGATGGCCTGTCATATTCTGGCAACGTCGCATTGGTCGCAGCGGCCGGACCCTTTTCGTCTATAAATTTAAGACGATGCGCAATCCGGTCGACAGGATGGGTCGCCGGCTGACGTTCCACGAGCGTCATACCAGGACCGGGAAAATTCTTCGCGCTACGCGGTTGGACGAGCTTCCCCAGTTGGTCAACGTCGTTAAGCGCGAGATGTCCATCATTGGTCCAAGGCCTCTCTTACCTATCGACCAGCCTTCGGAAGCGTCCTTGCGACTAGCAGTCGCGCCTGGATTGACCGGGTGGGCTCAGATCAATGGGGGCAAGCTTATCACGACTGAGGAGAAGGCGGCGTTGGACGAGTGGTATGTGCGCAACGCCTCTCTCAGGGTGGACGCTGAAATCGCGTGGCGAACGGTTATGACGATAATCATTGGTGATCGGCGCAATAAGGAACAACTGGATGCCGCTCTCCTACGCGCCGAAAGGCATGAACAAGAGGTGAGTGTAGGACAGCCTCAATTAAAAGCACATGTCAGCTCAAGCAATTGACAGTCGATTTTCAGGAGAGGCCTGTGCTAGAGACCGTCGCCAAAACGAATAGTGAGCCCGCGCAATTTGCCCCTTACGCGGAACGCCTTGATTTGCGCCCAGGCGAACGCTGGTTTGTGGCTCGAGTCCATTCCAATCGTGAAAACAGCGCCCAGTTCAACCTTGATCGACTAGGATTCAGGAGTTTCGCCCCGAGAGTGCGGCGCACCGTTCGACACGCTCGCAAATTGCGCAATGTTATGGCGCCGCTCTTTCCGGGCTACATCTTCATTATCCTGGATCTTTCTAGGGATCGCTGGCGGAGCGTCAACAGCACTTTCGGGGTCGCCTCGCTGATCATGGGGACCGAGCAACCGGTACCCGTACCCCCAGGCATTGTCGAAACCCTGGTGGCGTCCGCCGAAATCTCCGGGACGGTTCGCCTCGACTCCGATCTCGAGATAGGCGCGACAGTTCGCATTCTGTCGGGACCGTTTGCGGAAAGTATGTGCCGACTCGTGCATTTGGACGACCGGGGCCGCGTTCGCGTTCTTCTCGAATTCATGGGCGCCGAAGTCTCCGCGAAACTGCACCGATCTTGTGTTGCGCCCGCCGCTTGATCCGCGCCTGAACTGGGGCGCAAGGGCTTCGGCTTCATCCCCCCGCAAGAGGCGAGACGAAAAAATTGAATTTGGAATCGCCGACACTGTTGATGCGATCGGCGCTGTCGGCCAGCGCCGCGGAGCGGTCTGTCGATCCGCTTCAGGTCCTGTATTTTCTATGGCGAAGATGGAGATCCATACTCGCAATAGCTGCGGTTGTCGTACTCGCGACCTGGGCTTGGGTAGCCAGCGCCACTCCGCGCTATTCGGCCACCACGCAGATTCTGCTCGATCCGGTCGACGAGAAATTGGCAAGCGCAGATATCGTCTCTGTGAACGTCCTCGACTCCCTTACCATGGATAATCAGATCGCTATTGTAAAATCGACCGCGCTTCTTAGGCGCGTAGTGGAGAAGGAAGGGCTGGTCGACGACAGCGAATTCGGCTCGAGGCATCCGCAGGGGGACAAACAGTCCGGACGAGCAGCGTCGTATCTCTCGCTTATTGGCGAGGTCACTAGCCCTTATTTGTCGCGCGCCGTCAAAGTCGTGAGACTCTACCTTCCCGGCGTTGAAAGAATGGTTCCCGAACGTCCCAGCGTGAGCCCGGAAGGGCAGGAGGCGATTGGCGCAGGCGCTCCCAACAATTCTGATCAGGAGATCATGGATGCAGTCGGCGCATTAGCAGGCGCGGTCTCGGTGAAACGCGTTGGCCAGGCCGATGTGCTCAGCATCAGTGTCGCCTCGATGGATCGTGCGCGCGCCGCGCGTTTGGCGAATGCGGTCGCCGAAGCATACCTCGTCGATCCGCTCTATTCTCGCTTGGAGGCGGGACGCCGCGCCTCCGCCTGGATCAACGAAAGGCTGCCGGAGCTGCGTGAGCGATGGCGCGACGCTGAATTGGCTGTCGTGAGCTTCCGCGCGGAGCACAATCTCGTCGAAGGCAGCCAGAATCTTACGCTTAATCAGGATCAGATGGCTCAGTTGAACGCCCGTTTGGTGGCGGTTCGCGCCGAGGTCGCGGACAAGAAAGCCAAAGTGGATCTCCTAGACCAACTCGATGCTCAGGGTGGCGACAACGAGGCCCTGCCGGATATCGGCAACTCCGGTCCAATCGTTGCGCTCCGAAGCCAGCTCGCAGATATTTCAGCAAGAGAATCGGGTATAGCGAGTTGCAACAACGCCAACTTTCCGGAACTAATCAAACTACGCGCCGAGCGCGCCGAGGTCGAACACGCGCTGAGTTCACAAGAGCAAGAAATTGCAAAGAGTATCCGGAACGACTATTCACTTGCCCTCGCGCGGGAAGCGTCTGTTCAAGAAATCTGGCGCCAGGCCGCAGGCAAAACCAGTCTCGACGACAAGGAAGCGATTGAGCTGCGCGAACTCGAGCGCACTGCATCTTTGAGAAAGGATCTCTTCGAGAATTTCCTTAAACGCTCAGGCCTGCTTGAAGCCGATAGTTTGCCGGACGCGCGGATCGGGCGCGTGATTGTTCCCGCACGGCGACCGGACGCTCCGAGTTTTCCAAACAAACACTTGATCCTGCCGGTTGCGTTGGCCCTGGGATTGGCGTTGGGTGTCGGAGTCGCCTGGGTTAGAGAACAGTTCAGCGCCGTCTTCACCACTGCTGGACAGGTGGAAGACGTTCTCGGCCTTCCGCTGCTCGTCTCAATTCATCGAATGGAGCGAAGGGGGACGAAAAATGACAGCGGCAAAGCCGTCTTTCCGCGTCTCACCCACTTGACGCCGCTCTCGAGCTTGGGCGAAGCCGGCCGCGCGCTGCGGAGCGGCATCGAGATGATCAATGTCGAGAGGCCGCCCAAGATCGTGCAGATAACATCGGCGGCGACCGGGGAAGGGAAGACGACCACGGCTCTCTTGCTGGCGACTTCGTTCGCGACTGCGGGCCTGAAGACGCTTATTATCGATGCGGATCCGGGCAACCCGTCTATTTCTCGTTACTTCCGACTTCATGAGGACGCCGGCCTCGTCGAGGTTCTCCTCGGACGGATAAATGTCGAGGACGTGATCCACTTCAACGAGGCCTTTGGGATCTGGGTGATGCCTGCTGGCGCGGCAAGTGAAAAATTGAGCGACCTCCTTGTTTCCGACCGGATCCGCAAGTTGATTGAAAATCTCGGGCCCACTTTTGATCGCGTCGTCTTTGACACTCCCCCCGTGGGGCCAGAGATCATTGCTCGGTTCATCGCCAATTTTGTCGACAAGATCATCTTCGTCGTCAAATGGGCCTCGACCCGTAGAGATGTCGTAGGTCAACAACTCAAGTTGCTGCCAAATCGTGAAAAAATCGCCGGCGTTGTGTTCAATTCCGTCGACAAAGGATTGGCGGGGAAATACAAAGAGTAAAATCACTCAAGTTAGACAAGTGGTGTTCGCATAATAGTTTGGGAGCAAACAGTTTACCTAATGGTATCGATTAAGCTCCTCACGCAGAAGCTACTCCGGGTTAACTGGACTTCAGCGATGCAAACCAAAATCCGCATCGACTTTTTCTAAGTTTCTAGACAGGATGGGTTAAGGGAGAATTCATCATGGTCTATGATGGGAAGTTCCTATGAGACCAATTGCTTCGTTATCCGGTTCGCCTGTTGTCAGCGACGCGTCGGACCTTCGGTATGCCAACGTCGGCATCGTAGGCTTGGGCTATGTAGGCCTCCCGCTCGCGGTGGAACTCGGCAAGCACTATCGCGTCGCCGGTTTCGACATCGATCCCGGCCGAATCGCCGCACTTGTTGCCGGCTACGATGCGACGCTCGAAGTCGAAGGATCTGAACTGCGTAAGGCTGTAGGCCTCCGCTATACGTGCGAACTTGAAGATCTAGCCGACTGCAACATCTTCATCGTTACCGTGCCGACGCCAATCGACGAACACAAGCGTCCGGATCTCGGCCCCTTGATTGCGGCGTCGAAAACGATCGGCAGCGTTCTCAAGAAAGGCGACATCGTCATTTACGAGTTGACCGTCTACCCGGGCGCGACAGAAGAAGAATGCGTTCCGGTCCTGGAGACGGTTTCCGGGCTGAAATTTAACGAAGACTTCTTCGTGGGTTACAGTCCGGAGCGTATCAACCCTGGCGACAAGCAACACCGGATTTCGTCGATCAAGAAAGTCACATCGGGCTCCACCCCAGAAGCTGCTGAGACTGTCGACAGAATTTATCGGCAGATCATCAGTGCAGGCACGCACAAGGCTCCAAGCATCAAAGTGGCTGAAGCAGCGAAGGTAATTGAAAATACCCAACGCGACCTCAACATCGCTTTGGTCAACGAACTCGCGATCATCTTCGGCAAGTTGGGCATCGACACCCAAGCCGTCCTCGAGGCGGCCGGAACGAAGTGGAACTTCCTCCCGTTCCGCCCGGGGCTTGTTGGAGGCCACTGCATCAGCGTCGATCCCTACTACCTGACTCACAAGGCGCAGTCGATTGGCTACCACCCGGAAATCATCCTCGCGGGGCGTCGACTCAACGACGCCATGGGAGCGTACGTTGCGTCACAACTAGTCAAGGCCATGCTGAGGCGCCGCATTCAGGTCGAGGGATCTCGTGTGCTTGTGATGGGTCTCGCCTTCAAGGAAAACTGTCCGGACTTGCGCAATTCCCGAGTTGTGGACATCGTTCGTGAACTCGCTGATTATAACGTTATGACCGACGTATATGATCCTTGGGCCGATGTCGACCAAGCCCGTCATATATGCGGAGTGAATCTTACCACGGATCCACAACCCAGCCGCTACGACGCTATTGTTTTGGCGGTGGCTCACGACCAGTTCCGAGCCATGGGAGAACAACAGATTCGCAAGCTCGGCAAAGAAGAGCACGTTCTTTATGACGTGAAATACGTTCTTTGCCGTGAAGAAACCGATGCCCGCCTCTAAACGATCGGAAATTCATGCGATACGAGCGATTGCAACGGCAACTCGAAGTTGCGCCGAAGACATGGCTGATCACCGGTGTTGCCGGATTTATTGGCTCGAACTTGCTGGAAACGTTGCTCGGTCTCGACCAGTTCGTTCTGGGACTGGATAATTTTTCCACTGGACATCGGAGCAATCTCGACGAAGTGCGAACTGGCGTGCGACGCGATCAATGGGAGAGGTTTCGCTTCACAGAGGGGGATATTCGCAACCTTGACGATTGTCGCCGCCTCTGTGAGGGCGTTGACTACGTTCTCCATCAGGCAGCGCTTGGCAGCGTCCCCCGCAGCGTGGCCGACCCGATCGCAACCAACGCCACGAACGTAACGGGTTTTCTCAATATGCTCGTCGCCGCGCGCGACGAAAAGGTGAAGAGCTTTACATATGCCGCCAGTAGCAGTGCTTATGGGGATCATCCGGACCTACCGAAGATTGAGGAGATTGTCGGCAAGCAGCTCAGTCCGTATGCCGTATCCAAGTATGTGAATGAGCTCTATGCATCGGCTTTCGCACGGTGCTACGGCTTCGGCGCGATCGGCCTCCGCTATTTCAACGTCTTCGGGCCCAGGCAAGATCCCGACGGCGCATATGCCGCCGTGATACCGAAATGGACCGACGCTATACTTAAGGGTGAGGAGGTCCTCATAAACGGCGACGGGAAGACAACTCGCGATTTCTGTTACGTCGCCAACGCGGTTCAAGCGAATCTGCTGGCTGCAACCACAGAAAATCCCCGGGCGTTCAATCAGGTGTACAATATAGCCGTAGGAGAGCAGACGTCACTGAATGACCTGTATCAAGAGCTGCGCCAGACTTTGGCCCGCAGTTCCTCTAATCTGAAGCACGTTAAGCCCGTCCACGTTGGTTTTCGTGTTGGCGACATGCGCCACAGCCAAGCCGACATTGGCAAGGCGCGCCGGCTATTGGGCTTTGCGCCAACACACCGCCTTAGCCAAGGGATTGCTTTGGCTATGCAGTGGTATCAAGAGCGTGCGCAAGCTCAGGCGGATGCCCTATATAATTTACAGGACTCCAGGAGACTTGACAATCTCGCGGATCCAACTCGCCAAGCTGTCGATCTTGGCTAGAACCGGCTTTAGATAACGCCAGCTACGCGCTGGACAGAGCTTACGATGTGCCGGGAAACGCTGGCGCCCGTCGAGTTATCTCTACCATAAGGTGAACGAGATGCTGAATGTCGTAATCCTGAACGGAGGTAGGGGTGCAGCAACAATGATTCCTGCGTTGCTTGCGCGCCAGGGTCTCCATGTTACTTCGGTAGTGAACGCTTACGACGACGGGAAATCCACTGGACAGATACGCAGATATTTCGGAATGCTTGGCCCTTCGGACATCCGCAAGGTACAAGAGCTGATGTTGCCCGAAGACGATCCTGACTCCGGGTCGAATAAGCGGCTGTTTGCCTACCGGTTTCCAGCGAAATGCAATCGCGATGATGCTCTCTCACAATTACGGGCTTTTGGGTGCGGATCGGAGGAGTTTGACGGTATACGCATTCATAGCAAGCTGGTGCGAAGTTCGGTGCAGTCTCTGATTACGGAATTCCTAGCGGGATTGGACGCGGCGGAACGAATGCTGGGCGAGACGTTTAGCTTCGAGGACGCCTCAATCATGAATTGCATTTACGCCGGCGCGTTTCTGGCGCTGGGGCGAAATATTGAGCAAGCGACATTGCTCATTGATCGCCTGTTCAAGCTCCGGGGCGTGGTGCTCCCAACGAGCATAGAGGATAAGAAGCTGTTAGCGCTGCGCGAAAATGGGCAGATGCTTTACAGTGAAGCCGAGATCGTTGAACTCCGTTCCAATGTCCGCATCGAGCGCGTTTATCTGCTGGACAAATATGTCGAGCGCGATCGATTTGAGCGTCTTACAACAGAGGAAAAGAGGCGGTACCTGGAATATCATCACTGTCCCGTGCGACTCTCACGCGTCGTCGAGGTTGCGTTGCGACAGGCGGATATCATCATTTATTCTGCAGGAACGCAGCATTCGTCGTTATATCCGACGTATATGTCGAGCAGATTGGCTCGAACCATCGCCGATAATAAAGCCGCGTACAAGGTGTTCGTAACAAACATCGGCGCGGACTACGAAACACCGAATTATAAGGCGTCCGATTATATTCGCGGTGCCTATAATTACTTAAATAGTACAGAGAACCGTCCAATCCCGATGAAAGAGCTCTTCGACGTCGTGCTTGTAAATAAAAGCAAACTAAAGGCTGACGAGACCTACGTGCGGTATGACAGAACCGGGTACGCCGATATCCCGGTTCCGAGATGCCTCGACATGTTTGAATTGGTGTCGGAACCGGGAAAGCATGATGGCGACAAGGTGGTTAGAACCATTCTTGAATTGTACGATTCCTTCCGTTCGGTGAAGAGTGTGGGTCAGACAGGTGGATCAAGTGCCAGATTGCATGCACGGCAAGCGCTTGCTGATCTTCGACTTTGATGGGACCATAGTGGAGACGACGCCTCTCCATGCTCGCGCCTTCGCCGAGGTGCTCGAGCCCTTGGGCATTCCGGTCGATTACGCGACAATAGCGGGGCTACGGACTTCCGCCGCCATTGAGATCTGTATTCGTTCTTCGGGTCGAATGGTCTCGCAGTTCGATCTGCCGGCGCTGGTAGCCGACAAGCAGCGCCGTGTCAGACGACTAATAGCGAGCGAATTGAAATCTATCCCACAGGTCGAGGCATTCCTTCACTGGGCTCGCGGGCGGTTTCGGTTGGCTTTGGTGACGTCCGGGTCCCGGGTCACCGTCGAGCACGCGCTTAAGAAGGTCGGGTACGAAGAATTGTTTGATCCGACGGTCTACGCTGAGGATGTGAGTTGCGCTAAGCCGGCGCCGGATGGGTTCCACAGGGCCCTGCGTCTGGCAGGGTTTGGAGCAGATGAGGCGCTCGTGTTCGAGGATTCCGCGGCCGGCTTTCAGGCGGCTTCTGCGGCCGGTTTGAGTTACATCGACGCTCGGACGTTCGATTGGTCTTTTTTTAGACATTGATTTTCGACCGATGAGGAGCTGTCGTGAAGATCCTGGCCGCCGTCGTCACCTTCAATCGGCGCGAACTTCTTAGCCGATGTCTTGATCATATACAAAAGCAGACGCGACCTCCCGATCTGGTATTGGTCATCAACAATGGGAGCACCGACGGCACTGAAGACATGCTTCGGGCTCGGAGCGTATTTTTCATAAGCCAGGAAAACACTGGTTCCGCTGGCGGGTGGGCTACCGCCATTCAATTCGCGCTCGACAGGGGTTTCGATGCTGTCTGGTTGATGGACGACGACGGATACCCCAAGGAAGACGCGCTTGCCGTGCTCGAGGCCGCAATGGAGCCCGGCGTGTCATGCGCATCATCGATCGTTCTGCGCGAGGATATGCCGACACGTTTTGTCTTCCCGGTAGCCATGCTGAACAAGAAAGGACTCCCGCTCATTTTTGGTGCGCGACGTAAACTCGCTAAGCTTGAGCAGCTGCGTCAGAAATCCAAAGACGGGACATATCCATTCGCCTATTTGTTCAACGGAGCGCTGATAAACACGAAAGCTGCTCGAATTATTGGAAATGTCAACACAGACTACTTCATCTTCGGCGATGAAGTCGACTATTTTTTCAGGTTAAGGCGGGTCGGACGAGTTATCTCGGTGGTGAAAGCAGTCCATTTTCATCCGAATGTTAGCCAGCGACCATATACACCTGCAAAGGTGTATTATTATATAAAGAATACAATTATCATAAATTCTCTGTACATGAATGCTGTGCCGATCCGAAACGCTTTGACCGTCGCCGCCGCTCTCGGGCGAACGGCCAAGAGGAATGGGGTACGGGAACTGATGTCTTACTTGTTGGGTCAGGACGCACCGGTGTTTTACCTGGCCGTTGCACGCGGGTTGCGGGGCAAGATTGGAAGAGACTTCATGGACTGGACGATAAGGCGCGCCGATCATGGTCAGTCGACGCAGCCGAAGCGATCCGGCTCGCTTCAATAACGCTGGTTGCAACCGAAGTCTTTGCTCGGGCCGAGCGGCCATCGGCGTAGGGGTGCGCAACGACGTGGCGAACTGCAACGCAGGGATATCCGAGACCGCCGAAATGGATGGAGATTTTCGACGGTCTCGGTTGCGCGCCCTGGTGGCGGCCGCAGGACGAGGATCTCGCTCCGGATTGCCGTATCCGAAAACCCTTTTTCCGATCGAGGGTAAGCCGATCCTGGTCAGGATTCTGGAACTGTTGGCCGCTTCCGACGCCTGTCCGACCGTCGTCGTGAGCCCTGACGGCCTCAACGCGGTCCGCGACACCTTGCTCCAACGCGGCTTGTCCGCGCACTTGGTTGTGCAGCCGAGCCCTCGCGGCATGGGCGACGCCGTCTTGCAGCATTCGCTCTCGCCAGCCTTTGAAGAAGCCGAGCATGTCCTCTTGATTTGGGGAGATTGCCCGTTCATTCAGCCCGAGACTATTTCCAAACTCCTCGCGGCGCACGAGTCCCAGAACAATGACTTCACATTCGCGACGCGTTACGCCGACAAGGCGTACACGATCGTCGAGCGAGACGGGATCGGCGGGGTGAAGCGGGTGCTGGAAACGCGGGAAGCGGGCATCCTCAAACCTTTGCCCGGCGAGCGCGACATCGGTCTGTTTGTTTACAGAAGTAGCGCTGTGGTCGAGGCGCTAAGGGAAGAGTTGCCGGGTAAGCACGGCGCCTCGACCGGAGAGCATGGTTTTCTTTACGTAATAGAGATTTTGGTTTCTCGCGGGTTTCGCGTGGCGGCATTGCCGATAGCAACTGAACTCGACACCGTTTCCTTTAATAGCATCGAAGACGTCCGTGCGTTTCTCTAATCAGCTGACGATGCGCATCACGTATTCCTTCCTGGAGGAGGGTATTTAATGTGCGGCATTGCTGGATTTATGGCCGCTACTCGGCTCGACGCGATCGAGTCGATCGGCGCCCGTATGGCGGACGAGATCGCCCATCGCGGCCCCGACAACTCGGGCGTGTGGTTCGACCGCGACGCCGGCGTCTGCCTGGCCCATCGGCGGTTGGCGATACTGGACCTCTCGGCTGCCGGCCACCAGCCGATGACGTCGTCCAGCAACCGGTTTGTGATCTCCTATAACGGAGAGATCTATAACCACCTCGAAATCCGGACCGAGATCGAAGCTTCTGGTTTCGACGCGCGGTGGAGGGGACACTCCGATACCGAAACGCTGCTCGCGGCCGTCGAGAGATGGGGCGTCGAGGGCGCGCTCGAGCGTGCGGTCGGAATGTTCGCCATCGCGCTCTGGGACCGGTCCGAGCGCCGGCTGACATTGGCCCGCGACCGCTTCGGTGAAAAGCCGCTGTACTACGGATGGATCGGCGAAGGGCGGCATCGCGCGTTTGCGTTCGGAAGCGAACTCAAGGCGCTTCGCGCCTATCCAGAGTTCGCGAACCCGATTAGCCGCGACACATTGGCGCTCTATGCGCAGCATAGTGTGGTGCCGGCCCCGTATTCGATCTACGAGAACATCTTCAAACTTCAATCAGGCTGTGTGCTGACGCTGGATTCCCGGGACTTTGCAAGTCAGCGGGTCGCGATCGAACCCTACTGGCGGTTGACAGACTCTGTGCTGCGAGGCCTTAGGGATCCTTTCCGCGACGAGACCGAAGCCGTGGACGCTCTCAACGACGCGCTGCTTTCGTCGGTCGCGCTGCAGGCCGTGGCCGATGTCCCGCTGGGCGCCTTTCTGTCCGGCGGGGTGGATTCCTCGATGATCGTGGCCTTGATGCAGGCGCGGTCGAGCCGCCCGGCGCGAACCTTCACCGTCGGCTTCGAAGAGGCCGGCTTTGACGAGGCGAACCAGGCTCGCGCGGTCGCCCGCCATCTTGGAACTGACCACCATGAGATTGTGGTTACGAGCGCCGATGCGCTCGCGGTGATTCCGCGATTGCCTGCCCTCTACGATGAGCCGTTCGCGGACAGCTCCCAGATTCCAACGCATCTCGTTTGCAAGTGCGCGAGAAGCAGGGTCACCGTGGCTCTCTCGGGCGATGGAGGGGACGAACTCTTCGGCGGATACACTCGTTATTCCTGGGCGCCGCGGGTCAGCGCCTGGGCAGGGTGGCTTTCGCCTTCCGTGCGGCGAGCAATCAGCGCAACCATTCATAGAATTCCGAGGTCCGTGTGGAATGGGGTAGGGCAGGCGCTGCCCGGGAACCGTCGGGTCGCGCTCCTTGGCGATAAGGCGCACAAGCTGGCAGACAGGCTCGAATATGTCAGCGCGATAGAAGATCTGTACCGCTGCCTCGTGACCGAGTGGCCCTTGGATGCGCGCCCGGTCGAGGCCGCCGGGCGCTTGCCGACCTGGCTGGATGATGCGGGCGCGACCGAGAGTGTACTCGAGGCCGAGAACCGCATGATGCTGTGGGACGCGCTGACCTACATGCAGGACGACATCCTAGCCAAGGTGGATCGGGCGGCGATGGGCGTGAGCCTGGAGACGCGAATCCCTTTCCTGGATCATCGTGTGTTTCAGTTGGCTTGGCGCCTGCCGCTCGGCATGAAGATACGACAGGGCGAGACCAAATGGGCGCTGCGGCAGGTGTTGTACCGCTATGTGCCGCGCGAGTTGATTGAGCGGCCGAAAGCGGGCTTCGCGGTCCCGGTGAGCCAGTGGCTTCGCGGACCCTTGCGCGATTGGGCGGAAGATCTGCTCGATGAGACGAGGCTTTCGCAGGAGGGCTACTTCAACGCGAAACTCGTGCGCGGCGCTTGGAGCCAGCACCTAAGCGAACGCCGCGATTGGGGCTCGCGACTATGGACGGTTCTGATGTTCCAAGCTTGGCAGGCGGAGAACGCAAAGCCGATCTCTGAGCGCGCATGGGCGCGGGTCGCGTGACGCGCTTATTACGATCGCTTGCGATTCGGGAAACTAGAGTCGGAAAGCATGCCAGTTCTACATCAAGACACAAAGCTGATCGTGATGTTCGCGAACACGGACTGGTATCTTTACAATTTTGTAAGATCGCTGGCGCTCGAGGTCCTGTCTCGCGGCTATCGGGTTCTGCTGATTTCACCGCCCGGCGAATTTGGTCCACGCTTGCGCGAGCTCGGTTTGCGCTGGGAGCCTCTGCAAATGGACCGGCGCAGCCTGCGGCCACACGAGGAAGCCGGGGTAATTTGGCGCCTTGCCCAGACGTTGCGCGCAGAGAACCCGTGCCTCATACATAACTTCACGATCAAGTGCGTCGTCTATGGCTCACTTGCCGCAACGCTCGCCCGCATTCCCAACAGAGTTCACGCAGTCTCGGGTATGGGCTACGTTTTCACGAGTTCGGATCGTCTAGCACGCGTATTGGCGACGATTCTTCGGAGACTGATTCCCCTTGCGGTGAGCCAGAAGGCAACAAGGGTCATCGTCCAAAATCGCGATGACGTAGCGGCGCTCTCTAAAATGGGCGCAAGATCGGCCAACCTTCGACTGATTCTCGGTTCCGGGGTCGATTGCCGCACGTTCGCACCGAGCCCTCACTCGGTGCGCCGCGCAGGACGCACCCAGATTCTATATACCGGTCGGCTATTGTGGGATAAGGGCGTTGGCGAATTTGCGGAAGCGGCGAAACTTCTGCAGGCGCTCGACTTGGACTTCGTCGCCGCCGGCTCGCCCGACCCAGGCAATCCCGCCTCCGTTCCCAAGGAGAAACTTCAGGAGTGGGAAGCGCAGGGGCTCGTTCGTTTTCTTGGACATGTCGAAGACGTTCCGAAGTTGCTCGCAGAAGCGGATGTTTTTGTACTTCCGAGTTATCGTGAAGGTTTGCCAAGGAGCCTGATCGAGGCTGCCGCCTGCGGTCTTCCTCTCGTCGCGACTGGTGTCCCCGGTTGCCGGGAAGTGATCACGGACCGGCGCGATGGACTTCTCGTTCCGCCCCGCGACGCCGCCGCACTTGCCGACGCCATACGCAAGCTGGTCGAGGACCCGGAGTTCGCGTCGCGATTGGGAGTCAATGCGCGGGAGAAAGCCATGGAAGTCTTCGACGAGAATATCATTGTTGACAAAACCCTGGACGTCTACCGAGAACTCCTTGCCGACTTCCCAAGTACTCCGGCTTTGCGTGCGTCCCTCTATTCATTGAAAAATAGTGTTTACGCGAACGGTGCCTGAACTCGGACCCTTGCCGCATCAGCGGCGGCCGACATGGTCGACCAACTCCGAAAGCGAGCGGGGTGATATGCGAACGACCACAAATTCTCGTCGAGCTCTGACAATTGGGCTGATCAACAATATGCCGGATCAGGCCGTGAGGGCGACAGAACGCCAATTTGGGACGCTTACAAACGCGGCCGCAGGGGTCGTCGACGTTCGACTGCGTCTGTTTGCGTTGGAGCGTGTCGCCCGTTCGCAGGCGGCCCATGACTATATGAAAACGAAGTACGAGCCGATGAGCGCGCTCATGGAGGGCGGGGTTGATTGTCTGATCGTTACTGGCGCTCAGCCGAGCGCCCCCCACGTGAGAAACGAGCCCTTTTGGGAGGAACTCGCGGAGGTCATCGAGTGGGCGAAAGACAACACGTTCTCCGCGATTTTCTCCTGCCTCGCCGCGCATGCCGCAGTTTTTTATCTGGATGGAATCGAGCGCCGACGCTTGAGCGGCAAACAAGTCGGTGTTTTCTCGTTTTCAAGTCAAGGCGACCCGCTCGTGGGAGAGCGGGGAACAGTCCGCCTGGTTCCCCACTCCCGATACAATGATCTGCCGGGCGCGGACTTGGAACTCGCGGGATACGACATTCTTTCCGACTCGCCCGTCCACGGCGTTGACGCCTTCACGAAGTCCTTCGAGAGCCAATTTCTATTCCTTCAAGGCCATCCGGAATATGACGCCGACTCGCTCGCTCGGGAATACAGGCGCGACCTGCGCCGCTTCGTTCTACGGGAAAGCCCGGATCTTCCCGCGCGACCGTGGGCGTATTTCCCTGCTGCGGCTGAAGACGAGTTGCGGCGCATGGAGGGGCAGGTGCGCCTGGGCGCTGACTGTTTGTCCCTAGGAGCGATTGACAGGATCGAGTTCCTGGCGCCGCAGCGGCCCCGGTGGCGAAGCGCGGCGGTCGCGCTCTACCGCAATTGGATCGCTGAGACCGCGGCGCGAGCGGGGTCCGGCCGGACTGGTGAAGAGACGAAGGCGGCCGCCCTCGCGTCTTTTTCCCAGGCCTAACTAAGTCTCTCCGCGCGTTCGAAGCCAAAGATGTTGGGCACGGCCCTGAACTTTCACAAACCTCGTTTTGGCGCGTCTGGTCCTCGGACGCGCCAACGCGCGCCCGCGGGACGCCTCTTGCTCCTTGTACCTTCCCTGGCGGGGTTTGGAGGAACGGAGCGGATGGTTTTGTCCCTTTCGGCCTTGCTCTCCGCGTCGGACAGAGACGTTTTCATCGCGACTTTCGATCCGGTTGCGCAGGGCGGCGTGAAGGGCGCGCGGATCTATTCGCTCGGCCCTATTCCCCGACTTCCGTTGGCGTTGAGGCCGATCTCCTACGCTCTGGCCGCGAACCGCCTGAGGCGCTTGAAGAAGAAACTTGGCGTGGATCTTACAATCAGCAACTTGTGGGGAAGCGATCTGATCAGCATTCTCTCGGGGGGTCGCGACCACAAGATCGCGCTTTGTCACATCAACGTTGTCGGCAACGCTACCAATCGATTGATGGTTTCGTTCAGACCGTTGGTTGCCGCCATTTACCGAAAATTCGACCGTGTCATCGCTGTCAGTGAGCCGTTGGCGCATGAGTTGACTGCGCTATACCGACTTCGCTCTGGTCAGATCGCGTGTATCGAGAATTTTGTTGAGAAGCAGGAGCCCGTGTCCCGCTTCCCGCCAGACGGAATTAGGCGATTCATCTGGTGTGGGCGACTGGTCACGGAGAAGAACGTCGAGGGACTTCTTCATGTGTGGCGCGAATTCGTTCAGCAGGGTTCAAAGGGCGTCCAATTGGTGGTTCTTGGCGACGGCCCGCTGCGCGATGCGCTGATTGCGCTTGCGGGCGACCTCGGGCTGAGTGTCGGTCGCACCATCGAAGACACTGAAGCTCAAGTCGTATTTGCGGGGTGCGTGTCGGATCCCGCGGCCTACATGCTCGGAGCAAGCGCGCTCGTGCTGACCTCACGCGCGGAAGGCCTTCCCATGGTGCTGCTGGAGGCATTGTCGTTGGGTGTCCCCGCGCTTGCCTCCGACTGCGAGAGCGGCGGCATTCGCAGCGCGATGGTCGGGGAAGGCGTTTGCGATCCCCGACGCGCGCGCGCGCAGTACGTTCAGGCCGGCGCGCTGCTTCCGGTGCCCGACAGCGCCGATCCACGAAGCCTGCTCGCCTGGCGGGAGGCGCTGGGCGAGGCGTGCAGAGACGATGGGCCGTCGGGTCTCTGGCGGGAGGGCGCGCTTGCGCGTGCGTCTCTGTTCACCGAGGACGTGGCGCGCAGCCGATGGCTCGAGGCAATTTGTTTCTGATTGGGGCGCTGTGACCATTCTATACATCACGCAGAACGGCATCACCGATCACATCGGCCGTTCCCAGATTGCTCCCTACCTCATCGGGCTTGCGAGACGCGGCTATAAGCTGCACGTGCTGAGCGCCGAGAAGGCTGGACGAGAAGAACTTATTGGCAGGTACGAGCGACTTTTTGAAGAAGTCGACCTGCGATGGACTTGGTTGCGCTATCAAAATAGTCCGCCGCTGATCGGGCAGGCGGTCACACAACTCCGAATGAAACGCGTCGCCCGCTCAATTGTGAAGAGGGAGGGCATTCGTGTTGTGCATTGTCGAAGTTTTTTGCCTGCGCTGATCGGACGTGAACTCAAGCGCGCTTTTGGGGTCAAGTTCGTATTTGATTTTCGGGACTTCGCCGCCGACGGCGGACTCGTCAAAGACCGCGGCGTCAGGAAAATGCTGAGCGCGCGGCTGAAGCGGCTGGAAGAACCGATGATCCAAGAGGCGGATAAAATCGTGTGTCTCACGCGAAAGGGGCGGGGCCTCTTGTCAGAATGGTATCTACGGACGGATGCGCGCGCCGGGAGCCGCTTTCAGATTATCCCTTGCTGCGCAGATTTTTCACATTTCGACGTAGCCCGGTTGGCCCCCGCCGAGATCGAGAGCGCTCGCGCCAAGGTCGGACTGCGCAATCACCGGCCGGTCCTGATTTATCTCGGCAGTCTCGGTCCAGACTATCTGCTGCCGCAGATGTTGTCGCTGTTCGGCCAACTCCTTAAATCGCGACCGGATAGCCAGTTCCTGTTTGTGTGCAACAATGGGCGCGAGTTGGTCGAAGCCGAATGCGCCGTGCGCGATCTGCCTCCTGACCGGATCGTCTTTACGTCGGCCGACCGCGACGAGATTCCCCGCGTTGATCGCGCTTTCCGACCTGTCCGTGCTCTTCATGCGGGCCGACGTGTCCAAGGCAGGATGCTCTCCGACTAAGCTGGCCGAACTGTTCGCTTGCGGAATTCCCGTGATCGCCAACTCCGGGGTCGGCGACCTGGACGAGATCCTTGCTCCAGAAAAAAACGGGTCTGTCGTTGTTCACGACTTTTCGGACGAAGCTTTGCGAGGCGCCGTCGAAAAGGTGCTTTCGTTCCTGCAGTCCAAGTCCATTGATATTCGCGAGCAAAGCCGCGAGTTTACCCTGGACGAGGGGGTGGCGCGGTACGCGGCCGTCTATTCCGAAATGCTGTCGCTGTGATCGACGCCACAGATGTGGCCATATTGGATTATGTTTCTGGTCCCTGCGTTTGCGGCGGCGCTTTCGCCGGCGTCGGGGCCTCAGTCTTCCCAGCTAAGGCAGCCGATGCTTGCGTGGGGCGCGATTTGGTTAATCACAGCCCTTCTTATTGGCTTGCGAGACGAGGTGGGCGGGGATTGGGGTAACTACTTCCGTTACCTGTATGGTGTGGCCGGACGGGACCTGGAAGACGCCATCCAGATTGGAGACCCCGGATATCAGGTGTTCAACTGGGTCAGCGTGCAAATCGACTGGGGTATCTATGGCGTAAATCTGATGTGCGGCGTCTTCTTCGCGACCGGTCTCGTCGTTTTCTGCCGACATCAAAGTCTTCCCTGGCTCGCTCTCGCGGTCTCGGTTCCATACATGCTGATCGTGGTTGCGATGGGCTACAGCCGCCAGGGCGTCGCGCTTGGGATTGCGATGCTCGGACTGACTGCATTGGGCAGGGGTTCCACCCTCTGGTTCGTACTTTGGGTCGTGCTGGCGGCCACATTCCACAAATCAGCTGTCTTCCTTCTTCCGGTCGCAGCGCTGGCGTCAGGGCAGAACAAGTTATGGACTATTATCTGGAGCGGTCTCACAATCTACGCGGCGTATACGCTCTTAGTCGAGAAGGAAGCGAGCGCGCTCTACACGAATTACGTAACAAGCGATTACCAGTCGGACGGTACCCTCATTCGCTTGTTCATGAACGCGATTCCAGCGGTCCTATATCTGAGATGGCGGGATCGGTTTGATTTCCCCGATTACGCAAGGCGGTTGTGGACTTGGTTTGCGATTCTGTCGCTTGGGTTCTTGGGACTGTTTTTCGTCTCGTCCTTCTCGACCGCGTTAGACAGAATAGCACTGTATTTGCTGCCCTTGCAGTTGGCCGTCTTTGCTCGACTGCCGCAGGCGTTCAGCCGACGTCAAAGCGATGGAGCGGCGGACGCGACTATTCAAAGATTTCCTTCTTTAAAACCTATATACACTTATGACAATAATTTGATGACTATGATTTAGATATATATTCTATCATATTACGCTGTTGTGCAATTTGTATGGTTAAACTTTAGCAACTATTCGTCTAAGTGGATACCATTCCACCTCTATGTGATGCAGTAATTTGCCGTTGCATGATTTATCCAGAGGGCAATCCAACGTTCTAAAGGTCGGCTCTGAAATTCCGTCAAAACAAATGACAGGCTTGTCCGTGTCTTTCTTCCTTTCGACTCGTAAGGACATCCCGGACGAATCCGGCGGCAGTGCCGATCCGGTTCCCGAAAAGCCTCTGCTTTTGGCGGCAAACCTCGATAGCGCGCACGGGGAAGGCCATTCCTACAAGCAGTTGCTGCGGTCATGGTCCGTGCTGGGCGGATCCTCAACGACCAATTATCTTATAAGTCTTGTCAAAATCAAAATCCTGGCGGTCATTCTGGGGCCAAGTGGCATTGGACTGATCGGCCTGTACTCCTCGGCAATCGATCTCTTCACGACGATTCCGAACGGCATCAGCAACAGTGGGGTTCGCGAGATCGCTCGCGCCTCGAGCGATGAGGAACTCCACGCCGTCGCTCGCCCTATCAAGATCCTGTGGTGGGCGGGTTTGATAGTTGGAATACTAGGGTGGCTCGCCGCGATCTTGCTTGCAAAGCCCATCGGCGTCTGGCTCCTGCACTCAGATGGACATGTGACTGCAATATCGATCCTCGGCGCGGCGCTTTTCCTAAATGCGCTAACGGCGAGCCGCGTGGCCGTGTTGAAGGGTCTGAGAAAGGTCAAATACCTCGCCTGGACAAATGTGCTTTCCGCTCTCCTGACCACATTCATGGCGAGTTGTCTCTATTATGTCTACGGTTTGGACGCGATCGTGCCTGTACTGGTGTTGTCCGCGGCAATCAATTTTGGGACCGTTGCTTGGTTTTGCCATAAAATAACTCTTGAACCGCAGCGCCTACAGTTACGCGAGGCCATATCTGGCATTGTATACCTGTTACACCTTGGTGTTGCGTTCATTATGACCGCGATGACGTCGACCGGACTGGATATGCTGATCCGAGTGACTGTCGTGAACGCCTTGGGCCTGCATGCGGCCGGAATCTATCAAGCGGCATGGACGATATCGGGCACGTTTGCGGGCGTTGTGCTGTCCGCGGTCGGTGCGGATTTTTTTCCTCGATTAGCCGCGGTCATTAACGACGAAGGGCGCGCAACGCGCCTCATCAACCGGCAGCTTGAGCTTGGTGTCCTGTTGTCGCTGCCGATTCTGCTGATTGCGCTCGCCTTTGCCCCGCTGATCATGAGGATCCTTTATTCGGCCGAGTTCGTCGGCGGATCCGCGGTTCTGCGGTGGCTGATGGTCGCCGTCTTCTTGAAGGTATTGTCCTGGCCCGTCGGCTTTGTCCCTCTCGCGAAGAGGAGAATGCGATGGGTCTTGCTCAGCCAGACTGTCCTGGTGCTGGTTCAGGTGCCGCTTCTTTTTTGGTTGGGGGCGCGGTTTGGTCTGATCGGCATCGCCCAAGCCAGCGTCATAGCTCTGCTGGCGCAAGGTTTGTTCCTGATGTGGACCGCCAAACGACTTGTCGGTTTCGCGTGGACCCCGGCGGTCCGGCACCTCATCCTCATCGCCTTCGCGCTCGTTGCGGCTGAGCTTCTTTGCCAACACTTTATTGGCGGCGCCGCGTCCATGGTTGTGGGGTTATTGATTGCGCTTTTCAGCGTCTTGATGAGTATGCGGGTGCTCGCCGCTCGCCTGGAATGGGACAATCTAGTGGTCCGTCGCCTTGCATATTTTCCGGGCATCGGGACGATCTTGGCTGCTCTCAAATGACGGTCGTCGGCGACCGGCCTCAACGGTTCTGAGGCTCCGTCTTTTTGGCAGTGACCTCGCTACCAGCTTGCTTTGCATTTTGTTCGTGGAACGGGATCAAGATGACGACATTGCAAGACATGAAGGAAACCGCCAAGAGATGGGGATTGGGGCGGCTCTATAGATCGATGCAACATCCTGCGAAGACGATCAGGGCCAGAATTGTGTTTGGCCGCTGGGATGTCACAGCACATGGAAACGACTACAGAGTCAAGGTATCCGAAGAACGTCCGGGTGGGGGCTTGCCTCTCCATCAATCACAGCGTGTTCATCCTCGGCATGAGCGGGATAGCGATTGGCGATAATGTCACCCTCGCCGTGCGCAGCATGCTGATAGACAGCGGCCCATCCGACTCGACCAATCGTAAGGTCCGCATATCCGGGGAGAAGGCAAAGATAGAAATTGGAAACGATGTCGTCATCGGCGCCGGGGCCATCGTCTTGCCGGGCGTGAAGATCGGGGACGGAGCTATCGTCGGCGCGGGTTCTGTCGTCATGAGCGATGTGCCGGCAGGGATGACGGTCATTGGCAATCCAGCCAGGAACGTCTGGCGCACTCAGCCGACGGCGGCCGACCCGGAACGCGCGAAGACGCTCGCGCTGACGTGACGGCCGGTCCCAATGACCAGTCCTTCTCATAAAAGCGGTGAGGCGCCTTGAGCCAGGAGGACGGCGTTCAGGCGCTTCGACGTCTCTGATACCGCCGGGCCCTTGTTCCCCGGTAGCGGAACTGAAGACGCCGCCGCTCGATAGCGCCGGCAATCCCAGCCGATAGTCCTAACTTCTGGAGGGTACCATGGACTTGAGAGCAATCATTCTGGACGAGGTCCGAACCGTCGCGGCGGAGCAGAAAAAACAGCTTCCGCCATTGACGGATGGGATGTCCCTGCAAGAGTTCAGGCTTCGACTCCCTCTGTTTCGCGATTTTGTTCGCTCGCCTCGAGGACATAACTGGCGGCGATCCCTTGGCGACAGCGACAGATTTTCCGCGCACGCTCGGGGACCTTGTCGCCCTATATGATCAGGCCCTCGCTTGAGATGCCGACTCTTCTCGGGATCATAAACCGCTCGAGCGGTCGCGACCGCGTCGTCGCGACGCGGCGTTACGTGACCTCGCTCGCCGAGTTTGCGTGGGGCGGCAGCCTGGATTCGCATCCGTCAGATCTCGCGGGTCGCTCTGTCCTTCTCTGTGTCGGAGATATCGCCAAGGCGGCCGCCGCGCTCATCGACCTGGACGGTTGCGCACGTCGGATCGTGCTTTGTCCACCGCGATGGGATCAGGCGTCGCTCGCGGCGGCCGCGCGGGTCGCGGAGGCGGACGCGCTGATCTACGACGACGGGCGCGACGCGCCGCCGATTTCTGTCGGCATCGCCGTGCCGTGCGGCTTGCCGCTTCGTCCTCTCCGTTCGCGTCGCGTGGAGACTTACGAGACAGAGTGGATCTTGCCAACCTCCGGCACGAGCGGGGCGCCGAAACTCGTTGTGCATACTTTGCGCACGCTGATGGGCGCCATCGCCGACGCTCCCTTGCAGCAGTGGGCGACCTTTTACGACATCCGTCGCTACGGCGGCCTGCAGATTTTTCTACGGGCGCTGTCCGGTCACGGCTCGCTATGCCTGACCGACACGGAGGAAGACGTGCGCTGCGCGCTCTCGCGTTTTGGGGCTGCCGGCGTCACCCACATCTCCGGCACGCCCTCCCACTGGCGCAACGTTCTGATCAGTAGAGAAGGCCAGAGGATTGACCCAGAGTACATAAGGCTGTCAGGAGAGATCGCCGACGACGCGGTCCTGGGAGCCCTGAAGGCGCTCTATCCCCGCGCGCGGATCGAACACGCCTATGCTTCGACGGAAGCCGGCGTCGTCTTCGCGGTCGATGACGGCCGGTCCGGATTCCCGGCGTCGTGGCTGGAACGACGCGAACCCGTCCAGATGAGGATTGTCGATGGCGCATTGTGCGTGCGGTCGGATCGACGCGCTCTCCGCTATCTCGGTGCGACATCGCCGCAAATCACCGATGGCGACGACTTCGTCGACACCGGCGATCAGATCGAGCAGCGCGATGGAAGACTGTACTTCGTCGGCCGACGAGGCGGCGTGATCAACGTCGGCGGCACAAAGGTCCACCCCGAAGAGGTCGAAGCTGTGTTGAACGCGCACGCGGCCGTGCTCGCCAGCCGCGCATACGCGCGCAAGAACGCCATTACTGGGGCGGTCGTCTTCGCCGAGGTCGTGCTCCGTGACGGGCGCGCCCCCTGGCCGGAGTGCGAGCGAGAGATCCTCGCCGCGTGCCGAGCGCAATTGCCACGCTACATGGCGCCGGCCGGATTGCGGATTGTCGCCGAACTGCCGGTCACAGATGGGGGAAAACTCGTCCGCCATGGATAACGTCATCGTCACCGGAGCGAGCCGAGGGCTCGGTCTCGCGATCTCCGAACGCCTTGCAAGCGACGGTTTCAGCGTCGTAGCAGTCGCGCGCCGCAACAGTGAGGCGCTCAGCGTAGCCACGCAGCGGTTTGCGTCGTCTGGTCCGGGAGCGATAACCTTTCGTCCGCTAGATTTGGCCGACACTGCCGCTTTTGCGACTTTCGCGCGGGACCTTCGTCGGGAACTCGGGCCTTTGTACGGCCTTGTCAACAACGCAGGCCTCGGAACGGCTGGCCTGCTCGCCACCATGCCCGACCCCGAAATAGAGGCTCTGATCCGTCTCAATACGCTCTCGCCGATTCTGCTGAGCAAGTACGTTGTCCGCGGCATGATGGCGCAGGGCCGCGGGCGGGTGATCAACGTGTCGTCGATCATCGCATCGACCGGATACAGCGCCCTCTCGGTCTACGCAGCCACAAAGGCTTCGCTTGTCGGCTTCACCAAATCGCTCGCACGTGAGGTCGGACGGACTGGCATAACGGTCAATGCAATCGCGCCAGGCTTTATCGATACGGAATTGACGCACGGGCTCGACGAAAAGAGCCGCGACCGCATTGTCGGTCGCAGTGCGATGCGCCGGTTGGCGACACCTGAAGATGTTGCCGGCCTTGCGGCCCTTCTCATGGGCGAGGCAGGCCGAAACATCACCGGGACGGTCCTGACCGTGGATGCTGGCAGTACGGCTTAGATCGCGCCGAAAGCAGCACGCTGGCGGTCGTCTTTAAAGCGCGATGCCAGGCGGCTGTCGTCCGCGACGCGATGACCTCGTCCGTACCCCGAATTCCCCGGAAGCAAGGATGTTCCTCGAGGTTTCCTACGGACATTCCGTTCGTGGGAAGCGCGCGTATATAGCGGGTAAAACTTGGAGAAAGCGAAATGACTGTAAATACGCTCGATCGATATAAGATGATCATTGACGAAATCGGGAACTTTAACTGGTCGAAATTGAGTCGTGAGGAACTCACTGCGGCATGCTGCGCCTATTACTACTTCTCCGTGCAGTTCGTCGAATGCGTGGATACCGCCTGTGATCTCTATCCGACCGACGCCAACCTTATCGAGTTGCGCGCGGGCGAATGCGATACGGACAATCTCTCTCCGTATCCGGGCATCGCGCAAGCGGGGGAGCGGATGAATCACGACGAATTCATGCGACGAATTTTCGTCATGGCGAAACTGGACCCGGCGGTGCAGACCCGAGTGGAGCGACTGGGTCAGTCGTATCTTGCAGTTGTCCGTCCGCATGACCCTCTGGTGAGGGCGATGAGTTTTTCCAGCTACGAGGATGGCGGGTTGGAGACTGTCTTCCGGGCGATCCTCAAAGCGCGGAATTGGGATTCTCCCGCGCTCGGCGCATTCCATCACTTCCTGGTGGAGCATATTCGTCTGGACAGCGGCGAGCATGGGGGTCTGTGCCGGCATCTCGTCGCCGACGATCGCGTCGCTCCCTTGTGGAACGCATTCCGCAATCTCCTAGTCGGAGCGGCGCCGCGTTTGGCGGCGTGAGGGCTCGTCGCCCTGACGATCATTGGTTCCGCGCCGTCGGCTCTTCGCCCTGCGTTCTCAGATCGCGGGGCGAGGGTCTCCTTGAGCTTGCGGACGCTCGACTGGTTTGGGAGGACGCTCATTGTACAGAGAAACCATATCCGTGCATGGCGGCTTTGGTTGCGACCCTGCGACCAAGGCTGTCGCACCTCCGATATACCAGAACGTAGCCTACGAGTTTGAAAGCGCAGATCACGCCGCTGCTCTTTTCAATCTCGAGGTCGCCGGCTTCCGCTACAGCAGGATCAGCAATCCGACGGTCGACATTCTGGAGAAGCGGGTCGCTGAATTGGAAGGAGGAGCCTCGGCGCTCGCCGTCGCGTCAGGCCAGGCTGCTTTGAACTACGCGATTCTGACGCTCGCGGATCGCGGCGGAAACATCGTAACGCCGCCGCAGCTTTATGGCACCACTCATACTTTGCTCGCGCATACATTGAAGCGTAACAGCATCGAGGTCCGATTCGCCACCAGCGACAGTCCCTCCGATATTGAGCGCTTGATTGACGACAGCACCCGAGCGGTCTTTTGCGAAACTGTTGGCAATCCAGCCGGTAATGTGTGCGACATCGAAGCGCTGGCGAATCTGGCTCACGCGCGCGGTCTGCCTCTTATCGTAGATAATACGGTCGCGACTCCCATTCTCCTACGGCCGATCGAATATGGCGCGGACATCGTCGTGCATTCCTTGACCAAGTTCCTTGGCGGTCACGGGGTCGTCATGGGCGGAGCGATCGTCAACTCGAGACGTTTTGACTGGGCGGCCCATGCGCCAAGATTTCCAATGTTCACTGAACCGGACAACTCCTATCACGGCCTCGTCTACTCCGACTGGTTCGGACCGGACGCCTACATCGCTCGCGCGCGCAGCGTCTATCTGCGCACGACGGGCGCAGTGCTGGCGCCAATGAGCGCTTTCCTCATACTTCAGGGCATCGAGACGGTGGCACTGCGCATGGCGCGTCATGTCGAAAATGCGCAATCCGTTGCGACTTTCCTTCGTGCGGACCCACGCGTCGCGTGGGTGGACTATGTCGGGTTCCCCGATAGCCCCTATTTCGGGCTCGCGCGCAAATATCTCGGCGGCCGCGCTCCCTCGCTATTCACGTTCGGCGTGGTTGGCGGACTCGAGTCGGCCAAGGCGTTCTATGACGCGCTCAATCTCGTCAAGCGCGTCGTCAACATCGGCGACACGCGGTCGCTCTGCTGCCACCCGGCTTCGACAACCCATCGGCAAATGACGCTCGAGCAGCAACTCCGGGCGGGCGTCCGCGCTGAGACGATCAGGTTGAGCATCGGGATCGAACATGCCGAGGATATCATCGCGGACATCGACCAGGCCCTGCGAGCCGCGGTTGCAAAGCCGTATGGCCTTGTCCCCGCGGCAGCGCGGAAATCGTGAACTGACATGACCCTGGCCACAACCGTCCATACTGGCGACGCAAGGAAAGCGACGCCCGCGCAAGATTGGGCGCGCGCGCTCAAAACGATCGGGCTCGCGACCCGCGACCCGAACCGGATCCTGACGCGCGCGATATCAGACTGGGCCGGTCGATATGGCGACGCCCCCGCGCTCCTCAGCGACCGGGAAACTTTCAGCTTCTGCGCGCTCGAGGCGCGAATGAATCAGTACTCGCGGTGGGCTCTGAATTCGGGCGTCGCGCCAGGAGAGGCCGTGGCTCTCGTGATGGGCAATCGCCCCGAGTATTTCGCGATCTGGCTCGGCTTGATCCAGATCGGCGCCATCGTCGCCCTCCTAAGCCCAACGCTTCGGAAAGCGCCGCTGGTTCACGCGTTAACCGTTGCTCACGCGCGCCGCGTGATCGTCGTCGCGGAAAACGCCGCGATGGTCATGGAAGCGATCGGGGACCGGCAGGGCTTCGAGGTGTGGGTCCACGGCGACGGCGGGGCGGACGAGCGCCGGCTGGATCTTGCGGTTTCGACGCTGAGCGGCGATCCGTTCGACGCGGCTCGGCTCCCACGGATCGCGCTCGCCGATCGAGCGCTCAGGATTTTCACGTCGGGCACCACCGGGATGCCGAAGGCGGCCGAAGTCAGCCACCGCAAGCTCATCCTCTGGACCCATTGGTTTGCCGGCCTCGCCGGGTTCACCGCCGAGGATCGGCACTACAATTGCCTGCCCATGCACCACAGTGTGGGCGGCGTGGTCGCGGTCGGCGCGCCCCTCGTTTTCGGCGGCGCGGCGGTGATTGGCGAGCGCTTTTCGGCGCGCGGGTTCTGGGACGACGTCTCGCGTTGGCAATGCACGGGGTTCCAGTATGTCGGCGAACTTTGCCGCTATCTCGTCGCGGCGCCGGAGCGCTCGAGCGAGCAGATCCAGGGTCTGCGGATCGCAATCGGCAATGGCCTTTCCGAATCTGTCTGGCGCTCCTTTGCCGACCGCTTTGGGCCCATTCGCATTCTCGAATTCTATGCTTCGACGGAAGGCAATGTCTGGCTCTACAATGTCGAAGGCAAGGTGGGGTCGATCGGTCGGATTCCCGCTTATCTCGCGGCGCGGCGACCGTTGGCGCTCGCCCGCTTCGATCTTGAGTCCGAGAAGCCTGCTCGGGGTACCGATGGCTTTTGCGAGCCATGCGCCGAGGGGGAGGTCGGAGAAGCTTTGGGACGTATCGGCGACGATCTCGACTCCCGCTTCGAAGGCTACAGCGAACCGGAGGAGACAGGCAGAAAGATCCTCCGGAATGTATTCAAGACGGGCGACGCCTGGATGCGCACGGGCGATCTCATGCGGCGCGACTCGCAGGGTTTTTTCACATTCGTCGATCGCATCGGCGATACGTTTCGCTGGAAGGGCGAAAACGTCTCGGCTCTCGAGGTCGCTTCCGTCCTAGGCTCCTGCCCGGGCGTGGTCGAGGTGATCGTCTACGGGGTTGCGATCCAGTGCGCCGAGGGTCGCGCCGGAATGGCGCTGCTGAAAACCGATCCGCGCTTCGACCTGGGTTCGCTTGTCAAGAAGCTTGAAAATCTTCCAGGATACGCTTGGCCTGTCTTCCTTCGTCTGACGAACGAGATTGAAAAGACCGAGACCTTCAAGCCGAAGCGCAGCGCTTATAGCGTGCAGGGTTTCGATCCCGGCGTGATTGACGATCCGCTTTATGCTTTCATCCCTGAACGACAACGGTATACGCGACTGGGCGCGGATCTATACGTTGCGATCCAGTCGGGGGCGATGCGCCTGTGAAAAACATGTTTGTGGAATTCCGAATTGCGGTTGACGGAAAATGATAGCGATGAAAGTAGCCCCACTACAACCGGCCGAAACTATCGTTCCGCCTGGTCCCGCGGACTCGTTTGACTCGTCTGAAGATTTGTTTTCCTGGCTAGGCGAAAACATCAATTCATATGGGGGATTGTTCAGAGCGCTCGTCCATGGGAGTCCCGTCTACGTGGTCAGCGAGCCTGACTATGTCGAGCATATCCTCCGAACCAATTGGACAAACTATTTGCGGAAGGGGCTCGTCGTTCAGCGCATTGCTCTGGCATTTGGTAACAACTTGATTACGAGTAATGGCGAATCTTGGGTAAGTCGCCGCCGAATCTTTCAAGCGGCATTTACGAAGCCAGCGATCGCTCGTTTCGGCGTCACAATGTCCTCTGTCAATGAGGAATTGCTCGAGGAATGGACGCGGGCGGCAGAACAACGACAACCGGTTAACGTTACACGAGATGTCAGCCGCACGGTCCTAAAGACCACCCTTCAATCGATATTTGGTATCGACTACGAAGTCGTTGCGTCCGATTTCGACGTTTTCACCGACGAAGCCGCTCGAGACATCAAGTTCGTCGAGGCGCTTCGCCCTCTGAGGGAAAGGGTTCTACAGGTCGTTTCGCAGCGGCGTAACGAGAACAGATTGGACGACGACATTTTGGGGACCGCGATGCAGGGTCGCGATCGTGCGAGCGGAGAGCCGATGACGGACGCTGAACTCGTGCGAGAAATCCTCAATCTCGTGGTCGCCGGTCATGAGACGACTGCGAAGTCTCATCAATTGGATGTGGTTTCTGCTGGCCGCACACCCCGAGGCGCAGGACAGGATCGCTGGGGAACTTGATTCGGGCTTTGGCGACGAACGCCCGACGGTCAATACGTTCCCTGACTATGTCTATACAAATCAAGTCATCGACGAGGCGCTTCGTTTGTATCCTCCCTTGTGGCTGATGTCACGCAAAGCGAGCAAAGACGACCACCTAGGCAAGTATTTTGTGCCTAACGGGACCGAGATATACATATCACCGTATTACATCCAGAGAAGCCCACAGTTGTGGGATGCGCCGGAGCGGTTCGACCCCGAAAGAATGAGCATTGGCAAAAAATCCGATCGACCTGAAATGGCCTTTTGCCCTTTCGGCGCAGGTCCGAGGAAATGCATGGGGGACGTGTTTGCGCGTGTTGAAATTCAGATGCATCTGATGATGATGGCGAAGCGTCTTCACTTCGGCGCTTGCGAGACGACACGACCCGAATTCGCGACCGGACTCAACCTGCTGAGCAAGCAGGATTTCGTGATGGTGCCGCGATTGCGACCGCGCTGATCCGAGCGTCGACAATCATTCAGAACTAATTGATCTGGAAGAGCGTGTACCCCTCGTCCCCGTAAGCCCCATTGCTCATCAGCGCTCGGTAGGCGACCGCGCAAGTGTAGGTTTCATGACCTGGGTTGCCGACGTCGGCGATGCTGTTCACATTGCAGGCGCCGCTCGGTCCGACGGTGATCACGCCGGTCTCGCCGTTGCATGACTTGTTCGTCCACGGCACGGTCTGCACCGCACTCGGATCATCGAGGCCATAGGCGAGGTTGGCCCCGGCATAAACCGAATATTGGCAAGACTTGATCGCGTAACGAGATGGTCCCTGCATGTTGTCTGCTGTCGTGACAGTAAAAATTCCTGTCAGCTGATGTGTTCCGGCTGGGGTAGAATGGCCATAGAATGACGCGGAAAGCTGACAAATACTCGTCACAGAGCCGGTTTCGGCGAAAATTTGAGCGTTTTGCAGCCACTTATAATCCATGTAGCTAGGGTTAGCGATAGGACCGTAATTGTCGACGTCCCAGAAACCAATTGTGTTGAATGCAGAAAGGCCCCTGATGTTGCAAAGCGCAGTTGTCCCATAAACCAATGCGATGGTCTTGACGTTAGAGCCGTTTCTATTTAGTCCGTCGGACGGAAACGGATTGGAACCTCCGCCGACATAGTACTCCAAAGAGGCATAATCTATCTGAAGGCTGTACGGGGGCTGAATATATTTATCAATGAGGGCGCCAGTCTCATCACCAGTGGTGACGCCAAAAAGGCCGCCGGGCCGCTGAGACTTCCAATAAGAGATCACGCCCGGCCAACTGGACTGTCCCGGCCCCGGCTCGTCGACCATGATTGCATCGACGCCGACGCTCGCCTGATAGGCCATTCGGGCCTCACAGTCGCGTCGAGGCCACCCGGAATTGCACCCCCCGCCGATGAAGTCGATGGCCGCAATCCCGTGCGCATGATCCATCTGCGGGATTGAGGTGTTATTCCACGCCATTACCCCAGCCTGTGAATACGCACCGGAGGCCAGCGGGTTGAGGCAGCTGAAGGTCCCCTCCGTCGAGGCGGTAACAACACAGCTTTCGTTCCAGCTAGAAGGGCTGACGCCGCTGACGGTGACATGCTCTCCCACGGGGATGGTCATGTAGAAGGGAATGCCGATTGTCATCGTCTGGCTCGCTCCGCTGCCGGAGAGCGAGCCGGAAATGGTCCGGAATGTTTGCTGAACGTTTGCCGCTATCGCCGTGACGCCGGTCAGATTGACGGCCGTTCCGCTGATGGAACCCCCTGTCAGATATTTAATCGCCTTGGAAGTGTCAGCGAAATACAGATAGTTAGGGCCAATAGGTAGAGGGGAGTTGAGCCGGCCGCCCGCAATCGTTAGGTCTACCGAAGCGGCCAACCCTGAATTCGCAACAAAGACCAACACTGCCAAAGCCGAAAGAAACCGCAGCGTCATGGATTGAGTTCTTCCTTCGCGTAGCGTTTAATAGAGATCGAGCAAATTGTCAATGTGACGTATCCCGAAATAGTAGTACGCTTTGATTATGCGGCTCGCATTGAAGCATAGGAAAAGCCGGGGAGGGCCTGAGAGCACACATTGTGCCGGAGGCGTGGATGGATAGCTTGACAGGCGGGGGCACACATAAACATGCATGCTAGCACTTTAAAATCTCTCATCAAAAACTGCGTATATCTTTCGCTTGGAAATAGGATGACGACAGCGCGCCGGATATGTCGTATAGCGGATGCAGGCAAGTCCATTGTTCTCAATCTTCATCGCGTATCCAAGTTTGACCATAGCGCCTATCGTCCTCTAGACCCGAGACTATTCGAGGAGTTGATTGTCTTTCTTCAGAAAAACTTTCACATTGTTCCTCTGGACGGGTTGGACGAGCCTACTAACCGCCCGAAAGTCGTCCTGAGTTTCGACGACGGTTACAGGGATTTCATCGAAATAACTGCGCCAATTCTGGCTAAGTTCCGGATAAGGGCGAACCAAAATGTCATCCCTAGATGCATCGATACCGGTCTTCCCCCACTCACCGTGCTCGTGCAGGATTTCATTGGAAGGGCTCCCGCGGCGGTTGTCCGGAGGGTTCATGCGCCGGGTTTTGGACCGGTGGAGCCAACCGAGTCCTGCAGTCGCGCTCTCGTGAGGTTCATCAAGAGCAAGACCCATGAAGAACGTGACAATATCTTTGAAGTCCTGTACCCACAGCTTACTGCGGAGAAATCGTTCCAGCCGACGTTGATGATGACGAAGGAGCACGTGCGCCAAATAAGTGTGTACCACGATATTGGCGCGCACTCGTTCGATCACGCCTCAATGGGCGTTGAAACGGACAATTATTTTCAATTAGATCTTGCTAAATGCAAAGAATATATGGAAACGGAACTTGGACTGCCGATGTTGACCTATGCTTTTCCGAATGGCAGTTACCGTCGCACGCAACTCGCCATCGCGTTGGAAAGCGGTTTGCGTCACGTCTTGGTTGTCGACAATGATTTTGCTGGTAACTCGGCAATCCACAGTCGATTTGGCTTTGACGCTGCGATTCCTGCCGAGGCTCGATTCAAGGCCCTGGGAGGCTCGCGAAGAGTTCATTGAGTTCATTGAAAGGGCGGACGCGACGTCGAAGACGCCGCGTCCGCCCTTTCAGTGTTCGCATGCAGCGGAGTGGGACGGCGATGGTTCGGTCTCGCGGAGTGGCATGGTTTGCGATTGGCGGGGCTTTCTTCGCCTCGCTTGGATTAGCTATCAGCATCGTCGGCGTCTTTGGAGCGGAGCGAGGCATTGCAATCGCCCTGGCCGCGACGGCGAGGCTGGCGTTTTTGATCTTTTGGGTTGCGTATGCCGGTGGGGCGATGGCTTCCCTGTATGGGAAAGCGTTTTCGCCCCTTAAGGAACACGCGCGCGACTTTGGCCTCGCTTTCGCGGCGGTGATGACCGTTCATTTTGGACTTGTTGCCTGGCTTTGCGCAAAAGGGGACGCGCCGTCCACTGCGACATTTGTCATCTTCGGCGTGGCGGCGGCCTTCACCTACCTACTTGTGCTTCTTTCGAACCGGTGGGTGCGCGAGCTGCTGCCTCACAAATTCTGGCCATGGATTCGTGCATCGGCAATGAACTACATTGCTCTAGCGTTCCTCTATGACTTCATGAGATTCGTCCCGAGCGATCTCCATAATGCGCTCAAGTATCTACCTTTCACTGCTCTCGCTATCGTCGGGCCGATGGTTAAGCTCGCCGCCTGGTCGCGGACGCAGAGGCTCGAAAAGGAGAAAGTGGTTGTCGAGAATCACAGTGCATAGGCGTCAGCTTACCTCGTTCACCACCCCTCAAAGAGGCAGTTTTTGAGCGTCTTGCGCGATTAACGCTAGGGGCGGCGGCTACAGGAAGCGGGAATAGCCGCTGTGAGTTGTTAGCATAGCTGCTCGCATGCGGAGCACCATGCCAGACGAGTGGGCGCCAATCTCAATGGCGCTGATCACAGCCGACCTGAGAGAGAATCGGCTTGGCGGGGGATCGATGCGCGGGGTAAAGGGCCAACGGAACGCTCGGCATGATGACGGGCGCGGCACTTGCCGCGGGGATTCATGTCGAAGTCCGCGATCAAGCAGGTCGACCGGCTTTTGAAGCAACGCGGGCGTGGTTCCGTGGGTCCTGTTCGGCCCATGGTCGCCGAGTCCGTCGGACCTTGGCTTGAAATCGTCGTGGCGATGGACTGGACCGATTTCGACGCCGACATCCAGGCCGCGCTCGGACTGCATCTCGTCACGCGCCACGGAAAGGCGACGCCGCTCCTCTGGCTGACCGTCGACAAGGACGAACGCCGCGACCGCCTCCTGCTCCTAAACGCTTTCGCCATCCTGCTGCTGACGATCTTGGCGCCGCCGGCGAAAGCCTCGGCATGGACCGTCAACTGCGAACCAAGCACCGCCAAACGCCGCGTTCACTCCCTGTTCCGGCAAGCAGCCTGCTCCATGACCTCATTCCAAACATGTCGGAGGCGCGCCTGCGTCCGCTCGTCGAGCGATATGCAGAATTTACTCCGTCAAACCGCGACGCTCCAGCATGGTGAGTTATGTTTTCTTCGAACTAGTTGTGCACGCACTCGAACTTAAGATTGCCGCATGCGATTGAATACCTAAGGATTTAGAATGTCGAACGGCCAACACAATCAATATAATCTTCTTTCTGACGCATATCATAACGACGGCAAGGCTATGTGCGAGCTAAACGAAATCCAACGACAATCCGTTGCGGCGTTTATCGCTGACAAACGAATCTCGTTTACAAATGTAGAACGATGCGTGATCTGCAAAGATACTGATTTTTCTATAATAGCCGAAAAAGATCAGTTCGGCATTCCATTAGAAACGGCAATATGCAATCACTGCGGATTAGTGTTTTCCACACGACAATTATCGGCCGAGGGTGCGAAGATTTTTTACGACGAATATTATCGAAAGATTTATGAGGGCGTTCCCGCTCCGACCCTGGATCACGGCTTCTACAAACGCCTATACGGCGGAAGGGTGCCAAAAGTTCCTCAATTCATTAGACAGAATTCAACTGTGCTCGAGTTGGGATGCGGCGGCGGCTGGAATCTGATGCCTTATCTGAAGAGGGGCATCCGTCACGTTGGCTTTGATCACGACCACAATATGGTCAAGTTCGGCCGAGAGCGCTATGGATTAAATTTACGCGAGGGCGGCTTAGAAGCAGCTCAAGCAGAAGGAATTCGTGCAGACTTCATTATTATTTCTCATTTGCTTGAGCACGTAAACGACCCTGTCGAATTCTTGAAGGGAGTTTTGACTGTTTTGGCAAAAGGCGGACTCGTGAGGATAACGGTCCCGTGTCTCGACTGTCTTGCTTATTTCGGCGGAAGTGGTATCGGCTATACGCTCGGAATGGCTTTGCAGAATGCACATAATTACACGTTTAGCGAAAATGCGCTACAGAAAGTGATCTTGAGTGCTGGCTTTTCGCCGGTAGTTCAAGTAAGAGGCTTTTGTCTTGCAGGTGCCTCTCCCAACGGTGTCGATCACGGTACTTATGGCAGAGATGGAGTGAATCATACGATGCGAGTGCTTGCTTCAAGTGAGCGATGGGGTGAAACAAAGCGATGGATCAATAAAATATCTCCAGAATTTATCAGAGCTGTGCTGCCCTATCTGCATTTGCTGACAAGACCTTGGGCCGTTATGCGTTATCTTTACGTCTTCAATCAGAAAGAGATTTAGGAGTAAATGATGTATTTTGGATAAGCGAACCGTGATTGAGACGCAATCACCGCCATGGCGGTGTGGGTGGTCTGCTCTTAGCTTAGCTTCGCGGGGGCTCAATTCGCCTGTGGGAAAAGCGCGCCCGTGATCCGGTCTTCATGCACAAAGAAATCATCGCTTTGGTGTTGCTGAGGCGGTCAAGGAAAGAGAGAGCCGGGCGTTGGCCTAGCGCTTGTTCTGGATCAACAATTTTAAACGCGAGGTCGATCAATGTGCGGACTTGTAGGCATTCTCGGGTCCGGGCCGGTTGCTGGTCCGATTGTCGGCGCGCTTAAGCGCCTTGAGTATCGAGGTTATGACTCGGCGGGCATCGCGACGCTCGAGAATGGCAAGCTCGAACGCAGGCGCGCGGAGGGTAAGCTTATAAACCTCGAGGCCAAGCTCGCCGCCGCGCCGCTCTCGGGCGCCATCGGGATCGGTCACACGCGCTGGGCGACGCACGGCAAGCCCACCGAGACCAACGCCCATCCACACGCCTCGCGTGGACTTGCGGTCGTTCACAACGGGATCATCGAGAACTTCAAGGCGCTGCGAGAGGAACTTGCCGCCAAGGGCCATCTGTTCGTTACCGAGACGGATTCCGAGATTGCCGCCTTTGTCGTCGAAGACGAACTGGCCAAGGGTCATTCTCCGACCGAGGCGGTCGACGCGGCGCTCAAACGTCTGCGCGGCGCCTTTGCCCTCGTTTATCTGTTCGCGGGCGACGACAATCTCCTAATCGGAGCGCGTCAGGGCGCTCCGCTCGCGGTCGGCTATGGCGAGGGCGCAATGTATCTCGGCTCCGACGCCATCGCGCTCGCGCCGTTCACTCGCCAGATCGCCTATCTCGAGGAGGGTGACTGGGTTGTCGTCCGTCGCGAAGGCGCCGACATCCGCAACGCCGGCCGACCGGTCCAGAGGCGCATCCAACTCAACTCCGTCGGAAGCCTGCTCGTCGAGAAAGGCAACCACCGGCACTTCATGGCCAAGGAAATCAGCGAGCAACCGGAAGTCGTCGGGCGTACGCTCGCGAAATATATCGACATGGCGGCGATGCAACTCAAACCGTTCGCTTGGCCGGTCGATCCGAAGGCGCTCGACCGCGTGTCCATTGTCGGCTGCGGAACCGCCTATATGGCAGGCCTTGTCGGAAAATATTGGATCGAGCGCTTCGCGCGGCTGCCGGTCGATATCGACGTCGCGTCCGAGTGCCGCTACCGCCAAGCGCCGGTGGAGAAAAACGGTCTGACGATCGTCATCTCACAATCGGGCGAGACGGCCGACACGCTGGCTTCGCTGCGCTATGTTCAGGACAACGGATCGAAGACCGTGGGGATCGTCAATGTCCCTACGTCCAGCGTCGCCAGGCTGACCGACGCAACTGCGCCCACGCTTGCTGGACCCGAGATCGGAGTCGCGTCGACCAAAGCCTTCACCTGCCAACTGGCGGCGATGGCTTGTCTGGCGATCAGCCTTGGGCGTGCGCGCGGCGCGATCGATGAAGCGAGGGAGACGGCCCTTATCGCCGAGCTCGTCCTCACACCCGGACTTATCGCTGAGGCGCTCATGCTCGGGCCGGCGGTGGAGGCGATCGCGCAGACAATCGCAGCCGCGGGCGACGTGCTTTATCTTGGCCGCGGTACGGCTTATCCGCTCGCTCTGGAAGGCGCGTTGAAATTGAAGGAGCTGACCTACATTCACGCCGAAGGCTACGCGGCGGGTGAACTGAAACATGGGCCGATCGCGCTGGTCGACAATTCGATGCCGATCATCGTCATCGCGCCGCTCGACGGGGTGTTCGAGAAGATCGTCTCCAACATGCAGGAGGTAGCGGCGCGCGGCGGCCGCCTTGTGCTGATCGGCGAAAAGCATGCGGCCGAGGAGGCGATGGTGGCGATCGAACACTTTCTACCAATGCCCGACATGGGCGCCAACTTCGCACCGATCGTTTACGCCGCTCCGATCCAAATGTTGGCCTATTATGCAGCTCTCGCCAAGGGCAAAGATCCCGATCAGCCGCGCAACCTGGCAAAGTCGGTGACAGTAGAGTAGGTCGCATAAAAGACGCAGGCGGGAGCCAAGGAGGACACAGGGGAGTTCCGTTGGTCAAGCTGGCCATCATGTCAATCGCTTGTTTTATGCTTCTCATCCTTGGCGTATTCGTAACCTGGCCAAGTCGTAAAGTTCTTTGGCAGGGTGTTCAAGTCTGTGTCGCCGACTTCAAGTTGACCGGCTCCGCATATCCTTGCCTCTTTGTCAATCTGAATGGCGGAGATGAATTAGGTTACGTCATTCTGATGTCGCCGTTCGGGCCGCCGGACACTGTCTTGACGCCGACGAGAAAAGTCGTCGGTGTTGAGGATGCGTGGCTGCAATCGCCTGGCGCGCCAAATTACTTTGACGCAGCCTGGCGCGGCCGGCTTTATCTAAAGGGCCCGGACGGAAGGCCTCCAGATCCCGGTACGTTTGCGCTTGCAGTCAACTCTGCTCTCACTCGAAGTCAGGACCAGCTTCATATACATCTAGGGTGCCTTTGGCCCAAGCTGAGGGAGCGATTGTCGACTCTTGCTTCTGGCCTGCCAGTTGGGGCTTGGACGCGCGTCGACCTCATTCCCGGTTCGGTACTGTGGGCCTTTCGCACCGGCCGCAGCGACCTCGCGGGGATCCAGCCTTTTCGTCTCGCCGCTGAGGGGCTCGGCGACAAGATCCAAGAGCGAGCCGGACTCACGATCTTTGTATCAAGGATCCGTTCGGCTGACGACGAGTTGGTGGTGCTAGCCTCTGACGCCCACGTTTCCGCATCCATCAATCAGATCGCTGTCGATGATCTTATTGATTTGGCATGTTTCGTTCGGCCTGAAGCACGCAGCTTGCACTGATCGAGCCGGGAGCGCGGGAGTTTCACTTCCTTCCGCTGTCGCCTGAATGAGGCGCCGTCGCTTGGCAACGCGCGAAAACTCGCCTCTCTTTCGCCCGCCTGATTGGGCGGCGCCGCTCGCCGGGCAATTGCTCGCTATTGCCGCGCAAGTGACGTGCCGATGCGCAATCGCGCTTCAGCTGTATCCCGCCTAAAGGACAACTTATGCCCGAGCACCCCGGACAGGCGACGCGGATCAAGCGGCACGTCCTGATAGTCGACGCAAATCCCCTGCTCCGGCGTGGTCTCGCGGCCTTAATCGACAATGAGCCTGATCTTGCGGTCTCCGCTCAAGCCGCATCCGCACAGCAGGCGCTCGATGCGATCGCAGCCGGGCGCCCCGATCTCGTCATCGCTGATTTCTCGTCCAAGGATGGGCTGGGCCTCAAGCTCGTGCGTGATATTCGCGCTCGCCGTCACGCCCTTCCCGTTCTTCTGATGGCGATCGAAGCCTCCCCAATCTCTATCAAACGCGCCTTGAAAGCGGGCGCTAGCGGCTTTGTCAGCAAGCAGATGCTCGACGAGACCGTGCTCGCTGCGATCCGCGCCGCGCTTGACCGCGTGACATGAACGGCCGCGCGGGCCCACGGCGCCTCAACTACCCGCTCTGTTAAGTCCAAGGGTTCGCTCTAAGTGCGCAATAGCCCGCCGACCAGCACTCGTGCTGTTTTCTGCACTGCAAACAACTGAGGAGATCTGTTGACTTAATTGCAACCTCCGTCCGGTTTCTTGCCTTCAATTTCTTCATGATGCGGCGGACGTGAACTTTGACAGTTCCTTCGCTCATCCCGAGCTCGTACGCTATCACTTTATTCGATTTCCCAAGCTGGATCGCTCGCACGACGGCAAATTCGCGCGCAGTGACTGGGCGAGGGACCTGCGGCGAATCGGGTAGCTCGTCCCCAGGCATCATAAGCAAGTAGTCGAGCGGAACGTATGTCCCGCCGGCAATAACAAAGCGTAACGCTTCAATCGTAATCTCAAAATTAGAGTTTACCGGGATATATCCTTTCGCACCCGAGCAGATGGCGTCTTTTGCCATTCTTGCATTTCCGTTGTGCGCAAGTATAATAACAGGTATTCCAGGGGTGACCAAGGATATAGCTTTAAATAAATCTTCACATGATTCATTTGAATTATTTACTTCCGAAAGTAAAATCAACTTCGGCAGCTTATCCGCAAGCCGTTTCATTTCAACAACGTTGGAAAAAGATTCCACCTGCAATGGCAGAGCTGACTGAATACTGCGTCGAATACATTCGCGTATGAAAGTTTTACTTTCAATCAGAGCGATAAATCCATTAGAAATACCATTGAAACCACTACGGTCTTCTAGAAAAGCACCTTGGGAGCCATTGCTGGCCTGCAGCGGCCCTTTCACCGCTCGAGCGTCATTAAACTGAGTAAGAGCGATTTCAGCGGCCATTTGCCTCGTCCCTCCTCGAAATTAGACCATCGGGTCAAACGTGCGGTCGGTTAGTTCTGGAGCCCGCGAAAGTACCATTGATAAATGTTTATTGCGGCCTGTATCGAAAGTGAAGCGACCACAATCCGAGAGTTGAATTCATTTCGTAACGGAAGACCGTTAGCCGATAACTTACCCTGTGTAAACTACCGTATCGGGCTCGCGAGCGCGCCGAATGAGGTACGCGCCTTGTGTCGGCGTGCCACTTTCGGTCAAGGCGTCACATTCGTCCCTGCAAAGTGGGAAGCGGGATAACGTTTGGCCCCAGGCGGATCTGTCGACAGACATACAACCTCGCAGATCCTGTTCGCGATTTGGGTTCGAGCGGAAGTGTTTTCGAGCGTGTGAGGCGTGAACTCCCCGCTGGTTCTGCCGCTGGTGGCGCACTCGGAAAGCCAGCTAGTCGTCCGCGAAAAATCCGCTTTTTGCTCAAGCGAGCGCAGGCGGCGAGGACTGCCGCGAGATGTCGGCTTCGATTTCGCGGCGAGGTCGGGTAGCAGCAGGCGCAAAAGAACCCTCAGCCAGGCGAGGAGGAGGCGGATGTTGTGTCCGGCGCCGACAAGGATGGCGTTGACGGCGTGGCCGCGGCCGCCGACGAGGCAGTTGCGTTCGAGCAGGCCGTCGGACTTGGCGTGGCCGATGACCGGCTCTACCCGCGGCCATTTTGCGCAACTCGCGTTTGACGCTCGGCGACCGCTGGCCCGGGCTCTGGGTGACGTGGATTTCCGGCGTCGCCAACCCGTGCCGTGCCCGCGATCGCCTTTGTCGACGTCGACGCGGGCCACGGTCTCGCCGGTGAGACGCTCGATCTGAGCGATCTGGCCGCTCAGGATGTGGCCGTCGTAGGGAAGTCCGGGACGCGCCTGAATGCCGAGCACGAACTGGCCGCCGGCGGCGCGCGCGTTGGTCACCGCGATCGACACCTTGACCCCGAATTCGTAACGCGTCCGCGCCTTGCCCTTGGCGATGCATTCGACCTCGGGAGCGTGGAGGGCATAGAGTTTGTTCTTGTCGTCGCGCTTCTGCGCCAGAAGCCGCCTGACGCGATCGAGGGACGAAGGCGCGGGCGCCGACGAGATCGGGCTCGCCCGCGGTCTTGCGCTCGATATCGCGAACGATCCGGCCAGCCCAGGTACGCGGCTTTCTCACCCAGTGCTCGGCCTGCTTGCGCTTCCCGGCGTGCATCAGCCGTCCGACCCGCGCCGGGCCTGTCTGCGACCCGCAGATAGGACCGGTGGACTGCGACGCCCTGCTTCTTGTGCGAAATCCCGCGCATCGGCACAACGTCGTTGTCCTTCGCTGCCGAGCTGGGTTGCCCCGAGCAACAATCTGCGGATCGCCGCGCCTGTATAGAGATCACTATCGGGACAAAGCAGCCAAACGAATTTCTGTTAAAGTAGTCGTTGGAGTTATAGCGTCCGGATCGATCTTTACATGCACAATCGAGGGTAGTCCGGAAGCAAGGGCACGCTCTAACGCTGGAAGAAACTGTACCGTTTCGTCAACAGTTTCGCCGTGACCGCCAAATGCCCGCGCGTATGACGCGAAATCCGGATTCTGCAATGTCGATGCAATCACTCGACCCGGAAACTCGCGCTCTTGATGCATTCGGATTGTGCCGTAGATGCCGTTGTCGATTAGCACGACGACAATCGGGAGGCGATATTGAACGGCAGTAGCAAATTCCTGTCCATTCATTAGAAAGTCGCCGTCGCCGGCAAAGCAGACGACGGTCCGCTTTGGGAACACCCGGGCGGCGCCGATCGCGGCCGGAAGGCCAAAGCCCATGGAGCCGGAGGTAGGACCGATCTGCTGCTCAACCTGACGGAAACGCAGAAAGCGGCCGACCCAGATGGCAAAGTTGCCGGCGCCGGTCGTGAAAATTGAATCGGGCGCTCGGCGGCGCAGCGCGAACATGATTTCACTGACTTGAACGCGGCCCGGGTTCGGGGCCGCCTGCTCGCTCCAGGCAAGATAGTCGGCCCGCGCCTCTCGCGTTTTTGGTGACCACGGAATCGCACTTTGGGGTTGCACGCCTTCGAGCGAGGCGCAGAATTCCGGGGAAGTCGCGATGATCCCGAGGAAGGGATGATAATTGCGACCAATTTCGTGCGGATCGGCGTGAACGTGAACGAGGGCCTGCTTCGGACGGGGAATGTCGAACAGCGTATAGCCTTGGGCAGCCGCTTCCGACATGCGCCCACCTACAAGCATCACAACGTCGGCGCTTTCAATGCGCGCCCTGAGCTTCGGATTTGCTGACAACCCGATTTCGCCCACGTAATTCTCGTGTTCTCCATCGAAGACGCTCGCGCGCCGAAAAGAGCCCGCGACAGGCAAATCGAAGCGCTCGGCAAACCGAGCGAATGCCGCGCTGGCTTGAGCGGTCCAGCCGGCTCCGCCGAGGATCGCGATCGGCTGTTTGGCTTCCCGCAGAATGCATTGCAACTCGGTCATCTGCGGGAGCCCGGGCCAAATCGGAGTCGGATCGACGCGAGGCGCGTCGGCGACTTCCGCAGTTTCGATGAGCATGTCCTCCGGCAGGGCGATCACCACGGGCCCGGGGCGTCCCTGCATAGCGATGTGAAATGCTCGGCTCAGGACCTCAGGGATTTGCTTCGGCGTTTCGATTTGGGTCACCCATTTTGCGGTCGAACTGAAAAAGGCCCTGTAATCCATCTCCTGAAAGGCGCCCCGCCCAATCATGGCGCGCTCAACCTGGCCGATAAACAGGATCATCGGGGCCGAGTCGTGCTCGGCAATATGGACTCCGTGCGCCGCATTGGTCGCGCCTGGGCCGCGCGTAACGAAGCAGATCCCGGGCGCCCGGTCAGGCGTCCCTCCGTCAGCGCGGCAATCGCCGCGCCCGTCTCCTGACGGCAAACCACAACCTCGATTTTCGAACCGTACAACGCGTCGAGCACGGCTAGGTAGGATTCTCCAGGTATGCAATAGAGTTGGGTGACTCCCTGAACGACGAGCTGGTCGACGAGAATTTTGCCGCCGGAGCGCGGCGATTCAATGGGCATGAGGGTCGTTCCTTTTACTGGCGGCAGTCTAGCAAAAGACAATATCTTTATGGAACCCCGCTGATGGGCAATTATCAGGCATGCTATGGTAATACGTCGACGTGACCCACACCCACACATGGTCGCAATCGCGCCGATAGCGCATGTTTTTGCCGATTGTCCGCAAATAGCAAACGTCGCGGGGATCTAGGTTGAGGAGAATGAAAGTGCTTCACAAGAACTACATCTCTGGTGAGTGGGTGGAGGGCGCTGGCGTCTCGCGCAATATCAATCCATCGGACACGAGCGACATTATAGGGGAATATGCCCAGGCCGACGTTGTGCAGGTAGGAGTTGCAGTCGAAGCGGCCCGTGCCGCCTCTGCTGCTTGGGCGCGCACGACCCCGCAGGAGCGGCACGACATCCTAATGAGAGCCTCTACGGAGATCCTCGCTCGGCGCGAGGATTTAGCGCGGCTTCTGGCCCGCGAAGAGGGCAAGACCTTAATCGAAGCGACTTACGAGGTCACTCGGGCCGGACAGATCTTCGATTTCTTCGCCGGCGAGGCCCTGCGAATCCCTGGGGAGAAGTTCGCCTCAGTCCGGGCCGATGTCGAGATCGACGTGACGCGCGAACCGGTTGGCGTAATTGGAGTCCTTGCGCCGTGGAACTTTCCCATCGCGATTCCGGCCTGGAAGATCGCCCCGGCTCTGGCTTACGGCAATGCGGTCGTGTTCAAGCCTGCCGCCCTCGTACCCGGCTCCGCTCACGCACTTGCCGAGATCCTCGTTCGTGCGGGCGTCCCAAAGGGCGTGTTCAACCTCGTTATGGGACCCGGATCGACGGTCGGCCAGACGATGATCGACCACAAGCATGTCGACGCCATCACATTCACCGGCTCGGAGGTGACAGGCCGGCGCGTCGCGACGGCTTGTGCGGGCGTTATGCGAAAATTCCAACTCGAAATGGGCGGAAAAAATCCACTCGTCGTGCTGGCGGATGCTGATCTTGCAAACGCAGTCGAATGCGCGGTCAACGGCGCCTATTTCGCCACCGGACAGCGCTGCACGGCCTCATCGCGCATCATTGTCGAGGAGTCGATCTATAAGCACTTCGCCGAAGCGCTGATCGAGCGCATTCGCGCGCTCGTGGTCGACGACGCCGTGGCGCCAGGGACGCACGTCGGACCGGTGGTCGATGCGACGCAGCTTGAGCAGGATCTCTCGTACATCGCGATTGGCCAAGCGGAAGGCGCAAGACTGGCGCTTGGTGGGGAATGCCTCAAGCGCGCAACGGACGGTTTCTACCTGTCGCCGGCTCTGTTCCTCGACGCCGACAATTCCATGCGCATCTCGAGGGAGGAGATTTTTGGCCCCGTCTCGGCCATGATCGCGGCGCGCGATTACGACCATGCGCTCGAGGTCGCCAACGACACCGCCTTCGGCCTTTGCGCCGGCATATGCACAACGAGCCTCAAGCACGCCACGCATTTCAAGCGCAATGCTGTCGCGGGCATGGTCATGGTCAACCTGCCCACGGCGGGTATCGACTACCACGCGCCGTTTGGAGGTCGCAAAGGCTCCAGCTTGGGTTCGCGCGAGCAAGGCCGATACGCGGCAGAGTTTTATACAACGGTAAAGACCGGCTATACGCTGCCTTGAAAAGCTGGGGATTTGTGAAGGCGCAACGCCTGCGCCTCGGTTATCCAAGTATGGCGGAACGGGACGCCTCGCGCACGAAAGAAGGATGGCGCTTACCCTTTCGCGCACTTGGCCTTCGTCGGAACCCGGTATTCTATTGAAGATGCCGCAGGGCGAATAGCGGGCGACCGCAAAAAAGGATCGCGGCTCGGTGGTGGGAAGAAGCCGAACCCAAGGGGCCTCCCCCGAGGGCTGAACGCCCTTTCCCCCGCCCCCAGGCTCGCGGCTCAGACGCTGGGGGTGCATCTCGAACGAGCAGACCAAACGCCGGCGCGACCGGGTGGACCGGGGGCGGGCGCACGCGCGATGCACAAGCGCATCCAGGGACTCTGTGACACATGGCTTTCATCGCCGATGCGCTCTCTCGTGTGAAGCCGTCCGCCATCATGACGATGGCCCAGAAGGTGCGTGATCTGACGGCTCAAGGCCGCGACGTCATTTCGCTGTCGCTCGGAGAGCCGGACTTCGATACGCCGAACAACATCAAGGAAGCGGCAATCGCCGCGATCGAGCGCGGGGAAACGAAATATCCTCCGGTCCTCGGCATTCCGCCGCTGCGCGAGGCGATCGCCGCCAAGTTCAAGCGCGAGAACGGGCTGGATTACAAAGCGTCCGACACGATCGTCGCCACCGGCGGAAAGCAGATCCTTTATAACGCGTTCCAGGTCACGCTGAACCGGGGAGACGAGGTTATCATACCGGCGCCGTTCTGGGTGAGCTACCTGCAGATGGTGCTGATCAACGGCGGCGAACCGGTCATCGCGCCGACAAAACTCGAGAACGGATTCAAGCTTCAGCCCGAGGACCTCGAACGCGCGATCACCTCGCGAACCAAGTGGGTCGTCCTCAACTCGCCGTCAAACCCGTCCGGCGCGGCCTACACGCGCGCCGAACTGGAGGCGCTGACCGAGGTGCTGATGCGGCATCCGCATGTCTGGGTGCTGACCGACGACATGTACGAGCACCTGGTCTACGGCGACTTCGAATTCACGACCCCGGTCCAGGTCGAGCCGGCCCTGAAGTCGCGCACCCTGACGATGAACGGCGTGTCGAAGGCCTACGCCATGACCGGCTGGCGCATCGGCTACGCCGCCGGCCCGGCCGAGCTCATCAGGGCCATGGACATGGTCCAGGGCCAGCAGACGTCCGGCGCCTGCACGATCGCCCAATGGGCCTCGGTGGAGGCGCTGAACGGCCCCCAGGGCTTTATCGCCGAGCGGCGTAAGGCGTTCGAGGAGCGGCGCGACCTCGTTGTTTCGATGCTCAACCAGGCCAAGCACCTGAACTGCCCGAACCCAGAAGGCGCGTTCTACGCCTATCCGTCCCTCGCCGGCGCAATCGGCAAGACGGCCCCATCAGGCAAGCAGATCGCCACCGATGAGGACTTCGTCTCCGAGCTTCTGGAGCAGGAGGGCGTCGCCGCCGTGCAGGGGACCGCCTTCGGCCTCGGCCCCAATTTCCGCGTCTCCTACGCTACGTCGCTCAACCAACTCGAAGTGGCGTGCAAGAAGATCCAGAACTTCGCTGCGGAGCTCAGGTAAGTGGAAGGTGGAGGATCAGCCCCATTATACATCGTGTAGCGTAACGAGCTGCCGAATCTGTCATTAGGCGCACGGTTTCGACGTGATCTGAAATTTAAGGACTTGGCGCGCGACAAGAGAATTGGAGGTCCTAAGTCAGGTGTCAACTACAATTTAGTTGGCCAGATTAACCGTGCGGTTGCAATGGCTCCGAAGCCACAGGAAGCTCACCGGCTGGCCCCTCGACGAACATCCCGGCTAACCGCTTGGAAATCGCCATCGTTTCGGTCGCCTGCTTCTGGGCGCCCTGATATTGTCGCGCGCCGCGGGTGCGCGGAGTCGAGCCGAGGCTGATCGAGGCGGCGCGCTTGCTGCTGCTCACCGCGCTGCAGCAAAAACGCTGAAGATCGTCGCGCCTGCCGCGCATTTTCGTAACCTTCCGGCAGGCGTAGGGCGTCGTGCTGTTGGTCGCGATCACGGTCGAAATCGCCGTCAATCCGAGACAATGACCGCGAGCTGAGGCCGGAACTGAGGGTCGTCTGCCCCGCCGGACATTCCGGCGCGCTTGAGATTTTGCCCTCACAGTCGCGTGTGAGATGATCGCTTGCCTTGGATTCGAACAGTCGGTGCTGATTGCAGCGCGCGCTTACAAGTCGGCGGATATTTTCGCCGGCGTCGTCCTGCTCGGCGCGATCGGCGTTGTCTCCAGCGGGAAAGCCGCCGCGGCGTCTCGCCCCCCGCGCGCGTGCGGCGATCGAAACGCGGGCCGCCGACCCGCCGCCGTCAGTTCACGAACATGAAGAAGTCCGCGCCGACAGCCGCCGCCCCCGTTTTCGCGTCTTCCGCGACTGCGGTCGTCAGCGCCTTAAGCTCGCCGGAGCGGAAGGCTTCGAGGGCAGGGATCGGCTTGGCCGAAGTCACCGCGAGGACGAGCTGGATCGGTCCGACCGAGCCGGCGTCAGGAACGAGCGGGACGCTGAAGGTCGCCACATCGCCGCCAGGCTGGGCCTTGGCCTCGATTCGATAGGCCTTCCCCTCATTGTCGACCAGCAGGAGGAACAGACGGCGACCGCCGAGGTTGGCGACCGTGCCCGACAAAGGCTTGTTGCGTCCGACCCTGTAGTCGGAAAGCGTGATGCGCGGCGCGCTGGCGGGGTCACCGGGACCGGATCGGAGCAGATCGATCGCCGCGCATTCGGGCGGCACGATCAGGCGCAAGCTCAATTGCGGCTCGGCGCCGACCTCCTTGCGGAACGTGTCCTCGAACCGTTCGAACGGTCCCAACTGATCGCCGACGCCGAGGTAGGCGTGAGCGCCAGGCGCGCCCGGGAGCGCTTTGACCAGGAAGCAATCTCCGCCGTCGAAACTGTTGACGAAGGCCGTCGCGCGATCGTCTGCGGGCGGCTGTCCGGCTGGAGGCTCCTGTGGCTCCGCCTTCGCGATCATGGGCGGCGCAACGTTGAGTTTGACCGACATGCGAGCGGGCCCGCCGGCGTTACTGGCCACGACGTCGAAAGAGTAAGAACCGGCCGAAGCCGGTTTTCCCGAGACCTGGCTGTAGCCGGAGCCGAGGTCCGCGAAAATGAGGCCCGGAGGAGGAGCGGGGTCGGCGCGCAGGCTCATGGGCGCGCCACCCGCGCCGCTGCTGAACGGAGGCAGATCGGCGCTGTAGTCCTGGCCAACGGTCGCGGATTCGAGCGTGGCGACCGGAACCGACGGCCGGGGCGCTTCGGGCCGCGCGGGTTGTTCCGTCGCGGGGGGCTTAACAGTCGGCGCGATCGCCGGTTTTTCCGCCGGCGCCGGCTGCGGCTTTTCCTCGACGATGAGATTGGCCATCATCTGTGCGCTGAGGCCGTTGTGGTTGCGCGCCTCGACGAGCATCTTCGCGCTGCGTGCGTGCGCGGGCGCACCCTCGAGCACGCCCTTACCGTCGCCGAGATCGCGGAAGGTCAGCCCCTCGGGAACCGACTCGGCCGACAGACGCAGGCCCTTGCCGCCTGGGTCGGTGAAACCGGGAAGCTCGGCCCGGTAGGCCGTTCCCACCGTCCCGGCCGGCAAATCGACGACGGGCTGCGACGCGCGGGGCGGCGCCGCCTCAGCCAGCTCGTCGGAGGTCGGAACATGCTGAGCAGGCAGATTTGCCGCGGGCGCCAGGGGCGCAATGACAGGCGGCTTTTGCGCCGCGGCTGGAGGCGGCGCGGCGTCCTCCTGCGTCGCCGGCGGCTGAGGAGGCGCTGATGCGACGGCAGGGGATGGCGTGGTCTGGTCCGCGCCGGGCGCCGCAAGCGGCGGGAGCTTTGCACTCTCGCCCGGAGCGGCGAGCGGGGGAATAGGAGCCGCAGCGGAGGGTTTGGAAGCGACCTCCGGCGCTGAAGGCTGGGTAACGGGCGCGGAAACGGTCGTGCCGGGGGCCGGGTTCCCGCCGGTCTTCGAGAGGAGGTCGTCCTTGAAAACGAACGCGACGCCCCCGAGGCTCGCGACCGCGATCACCGCGCCGACGATGGCTGCAACTCGTCCGCTGGAGGATTCGCGCGCCGGCGGACTTCCCGACGCGGGCTCCCGCACCGTGTGCCGACGCATGGGCGCCGGCGCCGTCGGCTCGGTCCATTCCGCGACTGCGGCCATGCTCGCCGGCCTGTTCTCCGGCAGCGGCTGAAGCATCGCCTGCAACAGCGGGCGAATCGCGGGATCGACGTCCGCGAGGTCGGGAACGACCCGACGCTTGTCGATGACCTCGGCCTGCGAGCCGGTCATGTCGATCGCGTGGCCGCGCGTGGCCTCGGCGAGCACGAGGCCGAGGCTGTAGATGTCGGACTTGGAGGTGACGTCGCCGCCGGCCAGGCCGAGCTGCTCGGGCGAAACGTAATTGTATTTTCCGGCGAAGCCCGATCCGATGATTGTCTTCTTTCCCACCTCGAGGGAACGCGCGATGCCGAAATCGATGATCTTGGCGTTGCGCACGTCGCTGTTGGGCAGGATGATGTTGTCCGAGGAGATGTCGCGGTGAATGACGCCCAGGCGATGCGCAGTCTCGAGCGCCGAAGCGAGACGCTTGCGCAGGATGGTAAGCTCGGCGAGGGGCAGGGGGCCCGAAGCCAGATGGTCGCCGAGCGAGGGTCCATCGACGAACTCCATCGCGAGATAGGCGCGCCCGAGCGTCGGATCTTTGGAGAACAGGAAATAGCGGACGATCGCTTCATGGACGAGGTTATGAAGAATCGACGCCTCGCGCTTGAACAGCTCCATCACTTCGTCATTATTCGAGAATTCCGGGCGGATCATCTTGATCGCCACGATGTCGCCGGTCTGGATATTGAACCCGCGATAGACCTCGCCCATTCCGCCCTGAGCGATCATCTTCTCGATCTCGTAGATACCGTTCAGCTGCGTCCCCGGCTTTACGCTGCCGAACCCGCGCGGCTGAAATATCGTTCTCTCCTCCACCGCTCGTTCTCCGGAGCTCAAACTCGCCAGGCCGGTCCTGGGAAGCGCGCGGATCGCGTATCCCTTGCGTCCTCTCACTCGAACCTCTCGCCTTTCGACCGTAGCCTTGAAACAGCCGATCGGGAACCACTTTTCGTCCTACTTTTATCCGAACCGAGTTCTCAAAACCATTCCAATCCGTGTATAATGGGACGGGAGCTTTATCGCTCTGGTTCTGGCTCGGACCCTGGCCAAAACCCTCGACCCGGGGGGCTTCCAAATGCGCGCCGCTGGCCGATCGGCGAGTGTGGGAACAGCCGTCGGAGTGGTTTGAAAGCCGGCGGGGGCGCAGGCTAAATTGCGGGGAGAGAATGATGCAGAATTCAGTGAAACTCATGCTCGGCGCGGCGTTGTGCCTGGCGTCGGCGCCTTATGTGGCCGGCGTCACATCGGCCTCAGCCGACCCGGCCTATACGCCGGACAAAATCCTCGACGTTTTCCTCAAGGACAAGGCCGCTGCGAGCGACTTCAAGGCGAAGGTCAAGACCCGCGGGATCTGCATCGGCACCGCGGCCGAATGCCCGACCCCACAGCCGCCCTCGCAGGCGCATTTCGACCTTCTGGTCAGCTTCGACTTCAATTCGGACAAGCTTACCCAGGGGGCGAAGGACAATCTCGACCAGTTCGCCACGGCGCTGCAGGACCCCCGTCTCAAGGGCGAGAAGTTCGAGATCGACGGCCATACCGACGCGACCGGTGCCGAGGAGTACAATCTGGCGCTGTCCGCGCGTCGGGCGAACGCCGTCGTCGCCTATTTGTCGTCCAAGGGGATTGACGCGTCGACGTTAGTCGCCAAAGGCTTCGGCAAGGCCAAGCCGCGGGTCGCCGATCCCTTCAGCGCCGAAAACCGGCGTGTCGAGACGCACCTGATGGAGTGATCGAGCGCCGCGCCGCCGCGCCGGCGGCGCAAGGCGCGGGTTCAAGGGACAGGTTTGATCGTTGAAGCGTCGGGCGGGATATATCGCGTTCGGGGTGTCGCTCGCGGTGGCATGCCTTTGCGCCGGACTCATCGTCTGGCGCGTGGCGCTGCGTCGGGCGGCGGCTCCAGGCCCCACGACCGCGGCGATGAACGAGACGGCGGCGGCGCCGAAGGGGCAGCCCCACACCAAGATCTCCTCGATCATCGATCTGCCCGGCGATCCCGTGCTCGTCCAGCGCGGCGCGGTGGCCGCGCCGAAGGACCTGCTGATCGCGGTGCCGGTGAGACTGACCCCCGACGCGGTCAAGCCGGGGTCGCCCGGCTATTCGATCAAGCAGGCCTATTTCGTGAACTCGACCCTGGCGTCGTCCACCGGCGGCTACATGGGGCGGTTTCCGGAGGCGGGACAGGAGGCCGACGCGTTGGCCGCCGAGCTCCAGATGAACTCCGAGCAGGCGCAGGGCGCCCAAAATCAGGCGCAGGCCGACGCCGGATCGGACGACGACGGCGGCGCCGACACGCCCCTGGACGCTCAAGCCCAACTCCTGACCAGCGCCAACAGCAACAGATTGGAGATCAGCTCCGGCGGAGCTGAGGGCAAAGCGCAAATTCTCGACGCGGTCCTGAAACCGGTCGTGGCGGAGAAGATCGGCGACCTCCTGATCGCCAACGGCTTCGCCGAGGAGAGCGCGCGGGCGATCGAGAGCGCGGCGTCCGCGCAACTGCATGTCCAGACCCTTCCGCCGGGCAGCGTCGCGCTTGCGGTCGGCGCACTGGACGCCAGCGGCGACTACCGGGTCATGCAGATCACGATCTTCGAGAGCGGCGAGTATGTCGGGACCGTCGCGCTCGGCGAGGGCGGCGACTATGGCGACGGCGCGGAACCCGTCATCTCCGCCGGGCTCATCGACGACTCGGCGAAGCAGGCGGAAATCTCGGTGCGCTACAGCGTCGCGGACGGGATCTACAGCGCGGGGCTTCGCAACGGCGTGCCGGAGGACGTCATCCGCGAGGCGATCCAGCTTGTCGCGGGCATGGCCGATCTTAAGGCGCCGCTGGAGCCGGAGCAGACCGTGCGGCTCATGTTCGTGCGCGATTTTCGCGACAAGGCGAAATCGGCGGGCCGCGTGATCTACGTCGGCCTGCACGGCGGCTCGCTCGCCGTCGATTGCTACGTGTTCGAAGAGAGCGACGGGCGCTTCCGCTGCTTCAATCCGAAAGCGGTGGCCAGTTCGACGCCGATGCCCGAAACGCGGCCGTCGTCATCGCCAGGAGTCGAGAACCTCGGCAGCAGCGGCGCCGCCAGCGTTGGCGGCATTCTCGCCCCGATCAAGGGCGCGCCGGTGACGTCGCTCTTCGGCATGCGGTTCCATCCCATCCTGCACATTCTCCGGCTGCACGCGGGAATCGATTTCGGCGCGCCGATCGGCTCCCCGGTGCGCGCCTCCGCGGACGGCAAGATCGAGATCGCCGGGCCGGTGTCCGGATTCGGCAATCATATCCGTATCCAGCACGCCGGCTTCGAGACCTCATACTCGCATCTGTCGGAAATCCCGGATTCGATCAAGCCCGGCGTCGAGGTCAAACAGGGCGACATCATCGCGCTTTCGGGCAATACCGGTCTGTCGACCGGGCCGCATCTCCACTTCGAGTTCTATCTCAATCGCGAGGCGGTCGATCCGCTTCCCCATTTGGGGACGGAGGTCCAGGCGACGGCGCCGATGGCCGCTGCGGCGTCGCCATCGCCGAGCGCGGTCGCGGCGGTCGGCGGCGGCCCCTCTTCGGGGGCGAGCGCGATCGAGATCGCAACCTTTCCGGCAATCAAATCCTATATCGACAATGAGGTCGCGGAATTGACCAAGTGAGACGCGTCAGGCGGCGGGCGCGTCGGCGCGGCCGCAGTCCACCACGATGATCGAGACGTTGTCGCTCGCGCCGCGGCCGAGGGTCAGCTTGAGGAGATCGTCGCAAGCGGCTTGAGGATCGTCGGCCGCCAACCGCGCGGCGATCTCGTCGTCGGTCACATGCGCGATGAGTCCGTCGCTGCACAGGAGAAACCGGTCGCCGGCCTGGACCGGCCCGTCGACGATTTCGAGTTCGGCCTGGTCCGACGCGCCGAGCGCGCGCGTGATGACGTTGCGTCCCGGCCAAGCACGAGCCTCTTCCCTGCTGATGACGCCCCGGTCGACAAGCTCCTGAACCTCGGAGTGGTCGCGCGAAACCTGGGTCAGGCTCTTGTTGCGATAGAGATAGGCCCTGCTGTCGCCGCACCAGACGCAGGCGTAATGGGCGCCGTGGACGATCAGCGCGACCAGGGTCGCGCCGATGATGCGCCGATTGTGCGAACGCGCCAACGTCCTGAGGTCCGCGTTGACGCCAATGATCTTCTGCTCGAACTCCGCGAGAAGTTGCGCCGCCGAATCATCGGGGGGAAGCGTCTTGAGCGCCTCGACGACCGCCTGGCTGGCAAGATCGCCGTTGCCGTAGCCGCCCATGCCGTCGGACACCGCCCAAATGCCGACCTTCGACTCGACGAGCACGCTGTCCTCGTTATGCTCGCGGACTCGGCCGACATGGCTGACGCAACCCACCCGGAATGCGAACTCATCGGTCACATCGACTCTCCTGAAGAAGCAGGCGATAGGTCAGCGAAGGCGCCGGTGAGGAAGTCCGAGAAGCGCGTTGGCGGCGGAAGTCCAACATAACATAGCGCACAAGGGGCGAAGCCATCTCCACCGATCGTCCACCAGAAGGATTGCGAAGCGAAGGCGCGACGATGATCGAAGCGGCGGGCGGCCAGGAGGGCTGCGCCGAGATCGGCGGCCGCGGTCTCGACCAGCGTGCCGCCGTCCTTGAGTTCGCGGCAACCGGAGGGCGACGCGGCGCGGGCGTATTTCGCGGGCGAAGGCAGGGCGGCGAGCCGATCGGTGATCGATTCGAACGTCGCCCCGGCGTCGAGCGCGCTGAGGAGCAGCGCTTCCACCTCCTCGCACCAGGCCTCGTTGCCGTCGATCTCGGGCGGCGCGACCGCGTCCTCGTCTCCGGACGCGAAAATCGTGAGCGGAAAGGCTCGGCCGACGCCGTCGACGGACGCCATGAAGGCGCCGATCAGAGCCTCGCCGCAGAAATTAGCGCCGAGCCAGTAGCGCCAGATCGGCGCGCTGTTGTAGCTCTCCACCCAGTCCGCGCCGATCGCCTGCCGCGACGTCGCGACTCCGGATTGCAGCCACGGCTCCCAGGTCTCGAGGAAGCGCCGCGGCGCGTTGGCGGCGACGAAGTCCCTCTTGGCGGGCAGCTTTCCGAACAGGCCGGCGCTCATCCTCGCCTCACAGGCCGTTTGGGCACTTGAACTGCCTCAACGAGGGCAGGCTCAATGGATTGTTGAGCGACGACGCGGTGAATTGGTACGAGACCTCGCGGCCGAACACGACGAAGCTCACCTTCAGCGAATTCCCGCTCTGGATCGAAGAGCCGGCGTCGACGAGGCGGAACAGCGCCCAGGCGCCGGTGCGCTCCAGGCTCGATTTTCGGTCCGGCATGTCCGGCGCCATCACGATCGACGCCGCGCCCGCGCCCGCGCCCGGCCATTGCACGGTCGCCGGCGCAAACGAGGTTGTTCCCTGCTGGGCGACGACATTGGTTCCGTTGATCGAGAGCGTCGCGGTCTGGGCGTCGCTGCTCAGCGTCAGCGGCTTCACGTCGAGCGATACGGCGGGCGCGCTGCCGCCGGCGGGAAAGAACGCGTCGCGGATTTCCGCCGCCTCCTGGAATTGGCGCAAGGTCGTAGGGGAAAGCTGCCGCGCCGGGTTTGGCTTCCAGACCCAGATCTTGCCGCTACGGTTCACCAGCGGGTCGAGATTGGTGGAGAAGAACTTGTCGATCGAACCGCCCGGCGAGAACAGCTTGGCGAATTCCGCCATGGGCACGTCGCGATCGCTCTTGGCGAACGGATAGCGGTTGGCGACGATCTGCTGACAGGGAGCGGTGACGTTCTCCGACATGTCCTGGGTGAGTTGGGCAAGATTGCTGGCCGTGGCGTCGCCGGCGGCGTCCCTGGCCACCTTGTCGATCATGCCCGCCAAGGGCTGCGGCAAGCGGGTTGCGTTGGCGCGCAGGCTCGCGACTTGCACATCGGCCTGCTGCAGCGCCTGTTTTGCCTGGGACGGGTCCTGGGCGGCGAGAACGAGTTGCCGGTAGAGTTCGTTGAGATTGGCGAGGAGCGCGTCGATCGGACGCGATCCCACCGCGCCGTCGACCAGGATGGCGTAAGGCTTGAAATAGGCCTCGACCATTGCGCCCGGAACTTCGGCCGGCGGTTCGCCGGCCTTGCGCTGGGACTTGATCGCGATGTCGATCGCCTCCCGGCTGTTGGTCCCCAGCAAATCTGAGCCGGCCTGCGCGAGGTCGGTCTTGGCCTGCTGGACGCCCTGGTTCTGCCCGGCTTTGGGGCGCTCGCGGGTCAAGGCCGTCTCGTCGCGGACCGATTCGTAGAGCGACTTGATCGGAGACGTCGGCGCAGACGCTGCAGCCAGACCGACGTATTTTGGTTTCCCCGCGAGCAGCGGCTTCAACTGGAGATTGTTCAGCGCGGCGGTCCATTCCGCGATGTAGTCCTTGGTGTACAAGTCCAGTATGCCCGGGAAAAGGCTCATATACTGCTGCTTGACGGCGGTCTGGTCGCCGGAGGCCCCCAGCACCCAGTTCTCCTTCTGCAGCTTGTCGGCGATGGTCTGCATCCGGCCGAGCAGCGATGTCAGGAAGCCTTCGTAGGTGAAGAGGCCGCGGACGCGCACGGTGTCGAGACTCGCGCCGTTGGCCGTCTCGAACACCAGCGCCATGTCCGGGCCGCCATGGTCCGAGGCCAGCCAGGGCGCGATGTTGTCGTTATGCGCTTCGGACTTGAGGAGCGCGTAGGCCCGCTCGGCGACCCGCATGCGCGCGAGCGTCGCCTGCGCCTGCTCGACCAGCGGACCGTTGAGCGAGACCTTGCGCGCGGCGCCGCGATCCAGGTCCAGCATCGCTTCGAGATGGGCGAGCAGGAGCGCGCGCCCCTGAGCGTTTGGCGCGCCCGGAAACGCGCGTTCCTCCCAGTCGCGCGTGAACCACGACACGATTAGGTTCTTGTCGACTTCGGGCGCCTTGCCGCCCAGCATCAGATAGACCTTCAGCGCCTCGTACACGAAGGCCGGGTTGTCGATGTTCTTCTGGATCTGCTGCTCCAGCGACAAGATGAGGCGAGGCCGCATCAGCCTTTCGAGCGCGTCCTGGTACAGTCCGACGGACGCGTCCTCCAGCCGAGAGCGCTGGCTGAGGCCGAACGTCTGGGAGAGCGGGGTCGATTCGTCGCGGTGGGCATAGCCGACCGGCAGATTGGGCAAGCTTCCGACCAGTTCGTAGATCGGCAACACACTGGGGTCGGTGACCGAGGTCTGCCTGATCAGGGAACCAGCCGCGTTGGAATAGTCGGTGACGCCCTGGGCGGTCGCCGCAATCAGGGCCTTGTTGCTCTCATAGCTCATCCACCACAGGCCGAGCATGCCGAGTGTCGCAAGGCCGATCAGGCTGAAGACCGCGGCCCTTACCGCGAAGGCGCGGCGGACCGCCGCAAGGTTGGTCGAAACCCAGCCCGCCTCCGGAAAGATCACCTTCGTCATCAGGTCGCGAAGGAAGAAGCTCTTTCCGACCCCGGAGAAGCCGGCGGCGGCGTAGCTCTCGACGCCGTAGCTCTTTTGCAGCGCGCCGATCAGGGTGTCGAAGGGCGTGCCCTCCTGCGTGCCGGAGGTGAAATAGAGGCCGCGAAGCGTCGCGGTCGTCTGGTAGCGGGTCGGCTCGAAGATGCGGTTGAGGAAATCCGCGATCGGTTTGCGCAGCGCGGTCAGCTGCGCCGGAAAACCGAACAGCACGACGCGCGACCGCAGGTCCGGCTCCTCCTGCAGGCGCTCCGGCATGCGATCGGAGATGCGCTGGATGAGGAGATCGATCTCCTCCGGGACCTTTCCGACCTGGTTCGCCTTCTTGTCCGCCCTTTCCGCGCTCTGGAACGTCGCGCCCCAAACCGCCTGCCGCCTGGTCTCGTCGAGGTCGGCGAAGTACTGGCTGAAGCCGACGACGAGGTCCATCTTGGTGAACATCGCGTAGACCGGAAAATCGACCTTCAGCTCCTCGTGCAACTCGTTGAGGCGCTTGCGGATCGCGTCGGCGTGCGCGGCGACTTCGTCGGGCGGCAGATTGACGACGTCGGCGATGCTGATCGCGACGATGACGCCGTTGATCGGCTGTTTCGGCCGGTTCCTGCCAAGCATCTCGAGGAAGGAGAGCCAGCTCTTGCGGTCGACCTTGGCGTCCGAATCCTGCGTCGTGTAGCGCCCGGCGGTGTCGATCAGCACCGCCTCGTCGGTGAACCACCAGTCGCAATAGCGCGTGCCGCCGACGCCCTGAATGGCCTTGGCCTGATTGTCGGCGGCGAGCGGAAATTTCAGCCCGGAATTGACCAGCGCCGTCGTCTTGCCGGCGCCCGGCGGCCCGATGATCAGATACCAGGGCAGATCGTACAGCGCGTTGGCGCCGGATTTACCGGTGCGCCGCAGGGTCCCGAGCGCGTCCTCCATCTTCTCCTTGAGAACCGGCGCGTCGCTTTCCTCGTCCGCGGGCTCGGTCATCGCCTGCGCGATGGCCTTCTCCGCCCGCCGCCGGGCGATGATGCGCCAGGCGATCGAGCCGCCGACGATGAGGAGAATGACGACAATGATCAGGAGGCGCGTGACGACGCCCTCGAACGGCTGCGACATCGCCGATCGAGACCAGCGGCCCCGCCGAGCCAGACGAGCGCCGAGAGCACGAGCGCGCCGAGCATGCTGAGCGCCACCCAGAACCAGCCGACTATCGTCATTCTTCAACCACTCCTGTCCTCGCGCCGAACGTCTTCGGCGCGAGCCGTCAATCAGCCCGCGGGATCGAGACTTCCACGCGCCGGTTCTTGGACTTGTTCTGATCGGTGTCGTTGGGCGCCACGGGGTTGGCTTCGCCCTTGCCCGTCACCGCCAGCCGTTCGGGTTTTGAGAGGCCCGGCTTCAGCAGCCCCCGCGACGGATTTGGCGCGCGCCTGCCGACAGCTCGAAATTCGAAGGGAACGCGATGGTGTGGATCGGGTCGTTGTCGGTGTAGCCGTCGACGTGGATGGCGCCCGGGCTCCTTGTCGAGCGCGGCCGAGATCTTCTTGGCGATCGGAGCGAAGCTGTCGTTGACCTTGGCCCCGCCGGAAGGGAACAGCACCAGGCTGCCGATGCGGATGAAGATCGTGGTCGCCGACTGGTCGGCGTCCAGCTTGCCGGCGAGGATCTCGTCGGCGAGCGCGGCGCGGATCCGTTCGAGCTGGGTCGAGGTCCTGGCGGCCGGATCCGGCGGCGGCTTGACCGCGGTCTCGCGCGCGATCGTCAGTTCCGTGTCGGGATGGACCTGCGCCATGGTCAGCGCGAGCGCCTCGGCCTGACCCGACAGCATGTTGCGCAGCACGAGATAGGTCGCCGAGCAGAACCACGCCAGCCACCGCCGCGACCGACCAGACCGGAACCTGAAACCGGCTGCCCGCGAGCGCGATCGTCTGTCCGCGCCAGTGCGGCGACAGATCCTCGATGGTCTTGGGCTGGTTGCGCCGGATCGTCTCGTAGAGGTCGCGGCGGATGGTCTGCAGCTCGCCCGGGCCGCCGGTGGCGCGATAGACGCCTTCGAAGCCGAGGCTGAGGCACGCGTGCATGAGTTCGAGCAGGCCGAGGTTGACCGCCGGATTCTGCTTGGCGCGGTCGAGCTCCTGGAAGAAGCGCACGCCGCCCATCCGCTCGTTGAAGAAGCGGACGAGCATGCTGTACTGCGTCCAGACGCGGCTGTCCTCGCTCGGCAGGTTCTGCACGATGTCGTCGGCGGTGGCGGCGAGGGCGTACTTCGCCGACTTCGACCTGGTCGCGCGGGCGCGCCGGCCGGCCCGCGCGTCGGCTCTCGAACTGCTGAATGGCCTGCGCGACCTGATCCATCAGCTGGCCGGCGCCCGCGCGCGCGAGCGACGCGCGCAGCCGGCCGAGCAGGAGCAGGAGCGACGCGGCGGCGCGCGTCAGCGGGCTCGAGGCCACCGTGACGAGGTCGACCGAAATGTGCGGGCGAGACGGGCGCCGGCGTCATCGGCGGCGGCGCGGCCGGGGCGGCGTAAGGCCGCTGCTGCGCGGCCGGAGCGTTCATCCAATCGTCCCAGACCCCGCGTCCGGCCTGCGGCGGTGCGGGGCTGGGGCGCGCGCGGCGGCGACATAGGGCGGCGGTAGGGCGGCTGCCGCGGCTGGGGCGGCGAGGGCGGCGGCGGATAGGAGACCGGCGGCGTCGGCGTCGAGGCTGGCGGCGGCGCCCGCCCGCAGGAGGCGGCGGCGCGGAAGGGCCGGGACCGCCGGGGGAGGCGGCGGCCGCCTGCCGCCGGGATTGGGACGGATGATGGTGCGGTCGCGCCGGCCGAACGGATCGTCGTCGTTGCTCATCGACGGTCTTCCCTGACGGCCCAGAGCTCCATCTGGAGCTCCGGCCAGTCGCCTGCGAAATGCATGCCGATCGCCGTGGCCTGGCTGAATTCCGGCCACAGCGGCGAAGTGCGGTCGAGATAGAAATACACGTGATCGGTGATTGCGCGTATCTGCGGCGGCGGCGTCGGCAGATGAACCAGCGCAACGCCGGGCAGATGGGCGTGCACGATCTCGTTCATCTTGGTGTTCGGCCCGATCTTCAGGAACGCCGGCAGGCTATGCTGGATCTCGGTCAGCGGGCGACGCGCCGACACTTCGAGCACGAAGGTCGCGTTGCGGAACAGCGTGCGGTCCTTGATCGTCGAGATATAGGCGCCCCGCGCCCGCTCGATCAGCTCGAGCCGGATGGCGCGGCGGTCGAGCCGGGCGCTGAGGAAGTCCTGGATGTCGCGCAGGACCGGCGCAGAACACGCTCTCGAGGTCGTCGTGGTTATAGACGCCGTACTCGCGCGCGCGCCGCTCCTGCGTGGCGAAGGTCGCGAAGCTCGCCGGCGATTCGCAACAGCTCCTCGTAGAGCCGCTCCGGGTGCACGTAGCGCGACGATCGGAAGTGCTTGAGAACCGGAATCTCGCGGTTGAGCGCCTGGAGCATCAGGTAGTCGGCGCTCTGCAGGCCGCCGCCGGCCGTTGCGTCGGCCGCGTAGCGCGCGAGTTCGTCGAGCTTGTTGCCGATCCAGCCGATGACGCGGTCGAGCCAGCCCTGCGACGGTCGGATGGGCCGCGCAGACAAGAACAGGCGGGGCGAATTTCTCGTCGAACACGATCGTCCGGTCGTGCACCTCGACGATGCGGGCGATGGGCAGGCCGACGAAGCCCGGCTTCGCCGTCTTGCGGATTTCGTAGGCGAGCCGAGGGTAGGCGACCTCCATCTCCTCCTCGACGCGAAGGTTGGAGGTGGAATTCGATCACCCGCTCGGCGCCGAGCACGTAACGGGCCGCGTTTTCCGCCTGCTCCGGGCTGACCTCGCGGGTGTTGTCGGCCCGCGCCGGCATCGTCAGCCAGACCAGCTGACCCGCTGCGGCCTTCGGGCGTCGAGATCGGCGCCGGGGCCGGGCACTCGTCGGGAAAATCGAACAGCCCGCCGTCGGGCATCACGCCTGCGGCGCGGCGCAGCGCGAACTTGCTCTGCTGCGCGAGATCGCGGTCGATCTCGAGCGTCGAGAAGCCCCAGGGGTAGGGCGTGATGTGTCGTGTCCGGCTTTCGATCGCGTTTTCGAGATACCGGTCGTTCTGCTGGAGATGATGCGGCCGGAGGAATAGCCCCTCCGACCAGTGCACCTTGGCGTTCCACGACATGTCGCCCCCTCTCCTGTCCTGTTCCGCTCCATTCGTCTCGGGCGCCTGCCGGCGGGGCGTCAAACCCCTGTCGTGTTCCTTTAGCCTCGGTTCTGCAAGCGATCGTAGGCCTCGGCGAACAGCGCGATGAACGCCTCGAACAACCGGCCGTCGGACCGCTTCGTCTTGGCGCGCCAGCGCTCGACGTAGGTATCCCACAATTTGGCCTTGCGAGGAACGACGAGCGCGCCCAGTCCCCGTTCTTGCGCAACCGAGCGGTCGATCTGGTCCGGCGCGAGTTCTTCGAACAGCGCGTCGAGCGCGCCTTGCATCGCGCCGTAAGTCAGAAGCTGATGGGTCTTCAGGTCGCGAAAGCTCTCCTCGATGGTCGCGCGGAGATCGAGATACTGCCGCGTCGGCGGCCCGAGCAGGATGGTCAGCGCGTCTTCCACGGCGCCCGTGAACTTCAGCGGATTGTTCTGCAGTCGACCGAATCATCGTGCGGCTCGAAGAGCGCATCAGCGTCTTCGACTCCGCGCGCGAAGCCAGCAACAACTGAAGGTTCTGCGCCGTCAGTCGAAGCGCGAGACCGATTTCCTCGGCCATCGCATCGGGATCGCGGTCCGCGACCGTCTGCTCGGGAATCCCCGCGGCGCGAGCAATCCGCCGCAAGATCTCCGGCCCCGTCGGCGACCGGCTCGTCGGGGAAGGCGGGGCCGCCGCCGGCGTCGGAGGCGCCGTCGGGCGCCGCGGCTGCGGCTGGCTCGGGGGTGGGACGGCAGGGGCCGCGACAGGGGGCGCGCTCAGCCAGTCGTCGGGCTCGCTCGGGGCTGCCGGCGCTTCTTCGCTCGGCGCAATGGAACTGGCGAAGTCCAGGAAGTCGGGCGGCGGCTCCTGCGGGGCGGCGATCCGATAGGCGCTCCGATCGTCGGGCTCGGCGGCCTCGCCGACCCCGCCCCAGACGTCCTCGCCCCCCGCTGGCGAACGCGCGTCGCCCTCGAAGGCGTTGACGGCGCGCGCGCCGGGCTGCCCCTCCACCTCGACGGCGATGATGTAAGGGCCGATGCTGAGACGGTCTCCGTCACGCAGTTCATAGGGCGAGTCGAGACGGAACTGGGCGCCGTTCACGTAGGTGCCGTTGGTAGAAACGTCGTGAAGCCAGTAGCCGCCGTCCCGAAAGCGGATCTCGCAATGCTTGCTGGAGACGCTGCGGCTTGGGTCGGGCAAGGTCCAGTCAAGATGGGTGTCGCGCCCCATGTCGAGACCTCGTCCCTTCACTTCGACACGCAGCGGCCCCCCGTCCGGCAATCGATCTACGTTTTCAATCCATAAACGCAGCGTCATGTCCTCGCCCAAATCGAGGCCTTGGCCAGCCGGATTATTCTATCTCCGAATGCCCGTGCAAGGCGCAAGTGTGAGGTTTTCCATCAAGCGGATTGGCGGCCAACTGCGGACCGATCGCGTGAAGGATTTGAGGGACTTGATGCGACGGCGCTCCGCAAAGGTCAAGGCGGCTCGATCGCTACCCAGCATCGCCCGTGTGATTGCCCACGCCTCGTCCTTGCGTTCCGCAGCGCGAAAGTCGTCCTGGGCGAAATCCGTGTCAGGTTTCAAGGCGCGTCAGGAGCTTTAGAACCGTGCGCCAGTTGCGCAGCGTCGACACCGTTCGGAGCCCCCTGTCGAGGCGTGCGTTGGTCAGATTCGCCTTCGCCACGCCGTTCGGCAGCCTGAGATAGATGTCCGCTCCCGCCAGGACAAACTCGTCCGGCGCGAAGTCTTTCGGATCCAGCGGGGCGGGGCTTTCGGAGGGCGGCGCGACCGCCAGACAGGCGACGTGCAGGGTGTTGGCGGAAACGCCAGCCGCGACAAACGGATTTGCCTCGACCATCGCGCGCCACGCGACGGCGCTGCGCAGGATCAGGGCCGGGCGGAACCCGAACTCAGCCTCGATCGCCGCAGTGGCCGCGAACCCGGCGGCCTCGGGTTCCTCGGCCTTGAAAACGACGTTTCCGCTCTGGATCACGGCTTCAGCCGCGAGCGCTCCCGCGCCTCGGAAAGCGTTTTCGAGCGCCGACTTTGACAGCATTCGCGCGCCGCCGACGTTGACGCCGCGCAAAAGCGCGAGCCAACGCATCGGTCAGGAGTCCTGGCGCTCGATGCTTTTGGCCTCCTGCCAGAGCGCCTCCATCTCGTCGAGATCGGCGCTCCTCAGGCCGTCGTCCCTTCTCGCCCAGGCGCCGCTCGATATGAGAAAACCGGCGTTCGAACTTGGCGTTCGCGCCGCGCAGCGCCGCCTCGGGATCGACCTCGACATAACGGGCGAGATTGACCGCCGCGAAGATGAGGTCGCCGATTTCGCCCGCGAGCTTGTCCCGCGCCCCCGCCGCAATCTCGGCTTCCGCCTCGGCGATCTCCTCCCGAAGCTTCGCCACCACGCCGCGGACGTCGTCCCAGTCGAACCCGACCTTGGCCGCCTTTTCCTGCAGCTTCAGGGCGCGCGTCAGCGCAGGCATCGATCCGGGAACGCCGCCGAGCGCGCCATGCGGCGCCTCGGCGCTCGAGGCCGGCCGCGTCTTCGCGCCTCCGCGCGCGTCTGCTTTTCCTCGGCCTTGATGCGCCCCCAAAGCGCCTTGACCGCTTGGGAGTCGAGGTCCCGGGCGTCCCCGAACACGTGCGGGTGGCGGCGAATGAGCTTCGTCGGTGATCGCCTCGACAACGCCGCCGAAGTCGAACAGGCCCGCTTCCTCAGCCATCCGCGCATGAAAGACGACCTGCAGCAGCAAGTCGCCGAGTTCCTCGCGAAGATCCTCGAAATCGCCGCGCTCGATCGCGTCGGCGACTTCGTAGGCTTCCTCGATCGTGATAGGGCGCGATCGAGGCGAAGGTCTGCTCGATGTCCCAGGGACAGCCGCTCTCCCGGTTGCGCAGGGCGGCCATGATCTCGATCAGGCGGCTGAAGGTCGCGCGATGGCTGCATGGACGGGTGCCTCGTTCGGCGGCGGCGCAACATGCGTGAGTTCGCCGCGATCGCCGAACGAAAAGAGCGCGGCTTGGGGCCGCGCTCCGGTGCTTCTGGAAACGGAGTCCGGCTCCGCGCCTGTCAAATCGACAGCGAAATCGCCTCGCGGCCCTTCGGCGTGTCGACGACGCGCATGTTGACCTGCTGGCCTTCGGCGAGGCTGGTGATGCCGGCCGGGCCGAGGATCGAGATGTGGACGAACACGTCCTTGCCGCCATCCTCGCTGGCGACGAAGCCGAAGCCCTTGGTGTCGTCGAACCACTTGACGTGGCCGGTCACGCTGACCGCGGTCGACGGATCCGGGGCCATGCGCCGCGGCGGGCGCGGCCCGTCGCTCGCCGGCCGTGACGGTCGCTCGACGATGCCGGCGGCGTCGACCTCGAGCACGCGCGTCACCTGCGCGCCCTTGGCGCCCGCGCCGACCTGGACTTTCAGTTTCGCGCCGGCCGGAACCGACTCGTGACCGGCGTTCCGCAGCGCGTTGGCGTGCAGGAACGCGTCGCCCTGGCCGCCGGCCAGTTCGACGAATCCGTAGCCCTTGTCCGCCTTGAACCACTTGACCGTGGCGTCGACGGCGGGCGCGCTGGAGTTGACCGGCGGAGACGACGATCCGCCCATCGGCGGTCCGCCAAAGCCTCCGTCCGGGCGCCCCGCCAAAGCTGCGGCGGGGCTTCGCATCGTAGGACATCGGTCCATCATCGTCGAAGCCACGCTTGCGCGGCCGAAAATCCTTACCCTTGCTCATGTCCGTCAAAAATCTCCAACCGATCCCTGTTCGCTTGAGACGCGTCGCCGCCTCTGCCGATCGCCGCCTGCGCAGCGAAACTCACGCGTCGCGTCTGCCCCCGCCGTCGCCGGTCGGGACGCAGACACGCCTATTGATCGAATCCTTCAAGAGCTAACGCCTTTCGGCGGCGGAGGCGGACGGACGAAGCCGCGCATCCCCGCCAAGGGCGGATGCCCGCATCGTGTCTCTTGCCGTCCGCACCAAATCGAAATCAATCGCCTGAATCATCGACAGCTCGCCCAGTCGTCCGCAAGATGCGAACGGAGCCCGCCGACGATTCCCTACCGCATTTTGCACGCCAATTCCAGCCGAATTAGCACCTCGAACTGAAAGGATTTCGGCGACGGGGAAAGCTGGTTCATACGTCAACCAGTTCGGCCGCCTTGGGCGCGCGTTCCTGGATGAAGGCGAAGCGGGCTTCCGGCTTCGACCCCATGAGGCGCTCGACCGCCTCGGCTGTGGCCGTCCTGTCGTCGGCGACGATCGCCACGCGCAGCAGCGTCCGGCGCGCCGGATCCATCGTCGTGTCCCTCAGGTCGCGCATCGGCATCTCGCCGAGGCCCTTGAATCGGCTGACCTCGATCGCGCCGCGGCCGGTGAAGCCGGACTTCATCAGCTCATCCTTGTGCGCGTCGTCGCGCGCATAGATCGACTTTGCGCCCTGGGTCAGCCGGTAGAGCGGCGGCACGGCGAGATAGAGATGGCCGTCGTCGATCAGCTTCGGCGTCTGCCGGTAGAAGAACGTGATCAGCAGCGACGCGATATGCGCGCCGTCGACGTCGGCGTCGGTCATGATGATGATCTTGTCGTAGCGCAGGTCGTCGGCGCGATAATGCGTCCCCGAGCCGGCGCCGAGCGCCTGAAGGAGGTCGCCGAGCTGCTGGTTTTGCGCGAGCTTGTCCCGGGTTGCCGAGGCGACGTTGAGGATCTTGCCGCGCAACGGCAGCACGGCCTGGGACGCCCGGTCGCGCGCCTGCTTCGCCGAGCCGCCGGCCGAGTCGCCCTCGACGATGAAGAGTTCCGACCCCTGCGCGGACGAGTTGGTGCAGTCGGCGAGCTTGCCGGGCAGCCGCAGCTTGCGCACCGCGCTCTTGCGGGCGACGTCTTTCTCCATGCGCCGCCGCATGCGCTCTTCGGCGCGCTCGACCGACCAGTCGAGCAGTCTTGCCGCCTGGCTCGGCGCCGCCGCGAGCCAGTGATCGAAGGCGTCGCGGATCGGCGCCGTCGACGATCCGCGCCGCCTCGGCCGTCTGCAGGCGGCCCTTGTTCTGGCCCTGGAACTCCGGCTCGCGGATGAACACCGAGATCAGCGCCGCGCAGCCCGCCATGACGTCGTCGGCGGTCAGCGCGCCCGCGCGCTTCGACTGGCCGATCCGCTCGGCGTGATCCTTGAGGCCGCGCAAAATCGCGCTGCGCAGGCCCGCCTCGTGCGTGCCCCCGTCGGGGGTCGGGATGGTGTTGCAGTAGGAGTGGACGAAGCCGTCCGCCCCGGCGAGCCACGCGATCGCCCATTCGACCGTGCCGTGCTTGCCGTCCTTTTCGATCCGTCCGGTAAAGGCCTGGTCGGCGACCAGCGGCTCGCCGTCGATGTCCGCCGCCAGATAGTCCTTGAGGCCGCCGGGAAAGCGGAACACGGCCTCCGTCGGCGTCTTCTCCGGGTCGGCGATCAGCGAGGCCGCGCAGCGCCAGCGGATCTCGACCCCGCCGAACAGATAGGCTTTCGAGCGCGCCATCTTGAACACGCGCGCCGGATCGAAGCGGACGCCCGCGCCGAAAATCTGCGGGTCGGCCAGGAAGCGCACTTTTGTGCCGCGCCGGTTCGGCGCCTTGCCGACGACCGTCAGGGCGCATGTCGGCTTGCCGCGCTCAAAGGTCTGGCGATACAGCGTCTGCCCGCGCGCGACCTCGACCTCGAGCTTCTCCGACAGCGCATTGACGACGGAGACGCCGACGCCGTGCAGGCCGCCAGACGTCTCGTAGGCGCCGCTGTCGAACTTTCCGCCCGCATGCAGCATCGTCATGATGACTTCGAGCGCCGATTTTTTCGGAAACTTCGGGTGCGGATCGACCGGCATGCCGCGGCCGTTGTCCAGAACGCTGAGCCACCCGCCCTCCTCGAGCGAAACCTCGATGAAGGTCGCGTGGCCCGCGACCGCCTCGTCCATGGCATTGTCGATCACCTCGGCGAACAGGTGGTGCAGCGCATTGACGTCCGTCCCGCCGATATACATGCCGGGCCGCCGCCGCACCGGCTCGAGCCCCTCGAGCACCTCGATCGAAGACGCATTGTAATCCGCCTCGCCCGGCGTGCCGCGCGCGATCGGCTTGGCCTTGGCAGGAACAGGCTTGCCGCGGGGGGTCGGCGAAGAGCCGAAGAGATCATTCATCATGGCGGTCTGCGGGGTTGGTGATTCGAGGGTCAATGAGAATAGCATGGGGCGCGGTTGAACGATTCTGCGGCGATTTTGTCCAGAGGCGGGGGAACACCGATTTCGCCCGGCGCGTCGAAACCCAATCAGCTTGACTGGTTTCGGGGGTTATGAATGAGCGATGCAGAGCTACCTACAGCGATTTGTTACGTACAGGCATTGGGGCCAACAGTTGCTGCTTTTGTTGCAGCGGTCATTGCCTCTATTATCCAGTATCGCATGTGGAAGCTTTCTAACGATAAAATCAGACTCGATCTGTTTGATAGACGAGTGAAAATATATAACGATGTCTACTCGGACTTAGTCGATCAAAGTGGAGTTGATCAACTTAAGGAAAAGATAAAGCGAATTATTCATGGAATGGACGGTTACCAATTTCTCTTCGACCAAAAGGCTGTCGAAATAATAAGCAATATAGAAATGCGCTTGATGCTTATAAGCTCAAAAATCACATCTTATCCCGATGGATTTGACATTCACAGATTTGTTATCAATGAGTCAAACGCCATTTGGACCCTGAAACAAACGCTAAGTCCTCTGATAATCGACCAGTTGTCTTTCGTTAACTGATGTTGCCCGGTTTACCTACCGACCCGCCCCCGTCGATCCATCCGGCTCGCTGACGGAGTTGTTAGCAAGTGCTGGCAACGGAAGTTGATTTAACCGAGCGCGCCTCGTAATTCACCTTCATACTGGTCCTTTCGATTTCCCGATTAGGCCCCCCAGTATAGTCGCTAGAGCGACTTGCTCGGCTGACTCAGTTGCTTTCAACGCCAAGATTTCACACAGCTTCCCAATTAGGCGAATTTGTCTATTTTCGAGATGATTTAGGTCACAGGTGTCGGTTTGCAGACCTCTTGTGTAATGGGGAATGGCGATGTACCGTCTTTGGAAGCAAAATACACAGCTTTTTCTTCTAGAATCCCCAATTTGATGCGCGAGTATTTATCCTGTCAAGAACACCAAATTAACTATCCAATGTGTCCACTCCTGCCGTATTGCGGTATCCGGGAACAATTTAGCCTACTCGCTTCCATCGTCCACCGTTTGCGGCAGAACATGTTCGATCGACACTACTTGGTCGTAGAGCGTGATCCCCGGGACGAGGGCTGGCGCGAGAAACCCGGACGTCAGCCGCTCATGAAACGCGTAGGCGTCGCCCGCCGGCTCGCGGTAGACCCTCCACCGCGGCGCCCCGAAGGTCTACGATCCAGACTTCCGGGACGGCGAACCGGGCGTAAAGCGGGAGCTTCACCCCGCGGTCGTAAGCGAGCGAGGTTTCGGAGAGTTCCACGAGAAGGAGGACGTCGGCCGCTTCGGGGTGGCGGCCCTGGTAATCGTCCGCCCTCGGTCGCAGCAGCATCACGTCGGGCTCGGGCTCGTTGCCGTCTTTCCCGGACCGCGCCCGGTCCGTTCGGCCCGTTTCGCGCCAAAGCAAGGGGATCGGCGGTCGCTCTGCGCCTAAATCGCCGACTTGCGTCGAAGGAGCCGAGCCCTGCTTTGCCGGGGCTGCTTGCGCGGATTACGCCTCGTGCCGGTTGGATCGGCAATGCCGACGACCACCGCGAGCATGGTGTTGAGGGCGATCAGGCCCTCGGCGTCGATATGGCCGATGATCCGGCTGCATTTCGTCCGGGGCAGCGCGACGATCTTGTCGACCATCACTTGCGATCGCGCCTTGAGGCCGTTCGACTCGCTGGGTTCGATGGTGAGGCGATAGATCGGCGCCTCCACGATCTCGCTCGTCACGAGCGCCACAAGCGTGCTTTCGGCCGCGATCCAGTCAGACTGGACGACGATAGCGGGACGCGGCTTGCCATAGTCGCCAGGCGCGGAGACGATGACGAAATCGCCCCGCTTGCTCACGGCTCATCAGGCCAGTCGAACGCCGCTTCGATGAAGGCCAGCGCCTCGGCTTCTTCGGCGCGTCCACGCAGGAGCCGCGCCTGTCGATCGGCCTCCTGGGCGAACTCGGGACGCGACGGATCGGGCGCCCACACGCGCAGGAGCTTCATCCCCTTTTTCGCCTGCTCCTTCCGGTAACGCTGGAACTTGGTCAGGCCGTCCGGCGCGGGACCGGCCTTCTTCGCGCGCGGCATCGCCGCCTCCTGTCAGGTTGCGCGCGACTTATACCACAGTCAGCATTGAATGGGGTCGCGGGCCCCCGTTTTGTTTGTGCTGACGCCCTTCTCCCATGGCGTGAGAGAACAATTCCTTGACAGCCTCTCAAGTTTGTACCATCTTTGTTCTCGTAACGGAAATCGAGGTGCCCGCTTGTCCGAGTTTTTTACGACCGCGCTCCCGCCGAGACGCGACGAGGCCGAGCGAGCCGGTTTGGGAGTCCTTTTGCGCGCGACCGCCGGGCGGGGCGCCGCGCTCAACGCCTCGGTCTTGCCTGAGCATTGCGGGCGACCCCCGGGTGGAAGAGTCCGGGGGGAAGCAATCCAGGGCCCGGAGCCACTGCGATCAGGACGTGAGGAGAGGCGCAAACATCGAAGGTTCGGCCCCGCGACCTCTGGATCGCCACGCTTCGCTCGCGATGACGGCGTTGTCGCGACGGCGGCTCGGCAGCTGCGCGCGGAACCGAAACGCTCCGCAAGCTCTTGCAAAGCCTCAATTCCGGAGCCGAAATGGAAGCGCGCGGAAGGCGCTCTCAAGCCAGCTCGCTCCGTCTCGTCATTGCGAGCGACCCCCGGGTCGAAGAGCCCGGGGGGAAGCAATCCAGGGGCCGCAGCCCTGCCGTTCGGGCGTGGCGAGGCGCAGGCGTCGAACGGCTGGCCCCGGGCCCTGGGGATCGCCACGCTTCGCTCGCGATGACGGCGTTGAGCGAGGCGCCCGGCGCGGACGTTGCGCGCGGAACCGAAACGCGCCGCAACCTTCTGGAATGTCACGATTCGGGAGCCGGGACGGCGCGGTTGCCGTCCCTCTACTGCCCCGTCAGCAGCGCGCGGGTGGCGGCGGCGACGTCCTTGTGGCGCATCAAGGCTTCGCCGACCAGGAACGTTTCGATGCCGGCTTTCGCCAAACGCTTGCAGTCGGCGTGGTCCGAGATGCCGCTCTCGGCAACCACGATCCGGTCGGCCGGGACCAGCGGCTTCATGCGCTCGCAGACATCGAGCGAGGTCGCGAAGGTGCGCAGGTCGCGGTTGTTGATGCCGATCAGCCGGCCCTCCAGCGCCAGCGCGCGCTTGAGCTCCGCCTCGCTGTGGGTTTCGATCAGCACGTCGAGGCCGAGATCGTGGGCGGCCTTGTTGAGGGTCTTGGCCGTTTCGTCGTCGACGGCCGCCATGATGATCAGAATGCAGTCGGCGCCCTGGGCGCGCGCCTCCAGCACCTGATAGGGATCGAACAGAAAGTCCTTGCGCAGGATCGGCAGGGGCGTGGCCTTCCGCGCCTTGATCAGGTGTTCAGGCGAACCCAGGAATGACGGCGCGTCGGTCAGCACCGAGAGGCAGGTCGCCGCCGCCGGCCTGATAGGCCTTGGCGAGCGCGTCGGGATCGAAGTCCTCCCGGATGACGCCCTTGGACGGGCTCGCCTTCTTGATCTCCGCGATCAGGGCGAAACGGCCCTCCTCGGTCGCCCGCTCCAGCGCCTTGATGAAACCGCGCGGCGGCGACTGGCAGCGCGATCTCGCGCTCGAGCGTGCCGCGCGGCACGCGCACCTTGGCGTCCGCGATCTCCCGCCGCTTGTAGGCCTCGATCTTTTTCAGGATGTCGGTCATCGGCGCCCCCGGCCCTCAAGCGTTGGACACGGCGATCAGACGGTCGAGAACGCGCAGCGCCGCGCCCGAATCGATGGCCGCCGCGCCTTGCGCGACCCCGTCCTTGAGCGAGCGCGCCCTGCCCGCCACGAGCGAGCGCGGCGGCGGCGTTGATCAGCGCGATATCGCGATAGGCGCCCGGCTCGCCGTCCAGCGCTCTCCGCAGAGCCTCGGCGTTGTGCGCCGGGTCGCCGCCCTTGAGCGCCGCGGGCTCGGCGCGCTCGAACGCCCGCCTCTTCCGGCGTCACCTCGAAGGCTCCGGATCGCTCCGTCCTTCAGCTCGACCACCTTGGTCGGGCCGGTGGTGGTGATCTCGTCGAGCCCGTCGGAGCCGCAGGTGATCCAGACCCGCTCCGAGCCGAGATTGCGGAGCACTTCGGCCATCGGTTCGAGCCAGGCTCGCGGAGAAGACGCCGATCAGCTGGCGCTTGACTCCGGCCGGGTTCGACAGGGGGCCGAGCAGGTTGAAGAGGGTGCGGGTGCCGAGTTCGACCCGGGTCGGACCGACGTGACGCATCGCGGCGTGGTGCGACGGCGCCATCATGAAGCCGATGCCGGCCTCGCGGATGCAGCGCTCGACGCCTTCCGGCGGAAGCCCGATCTTCACGCCAAGCGCGGTCAGCGTGTCCGCGGCGCCCGAGCGCGACGAGGCGGCGCGATTGCCGTGCTTGGCGACCGGAACGCCGCAGGCGGCGACGACGATCGAGGCCAGCGTCGAGACATTGTAGGAGCCGGAACTGTCGCCGCCGGTGCCGACGATGTCGATGGCGTCGGCAGGCGCCGTCACCGTCAGCATCTTGGCGCGCATCGCCGAAACCGCGCCGGTGATCTCGTCAACCGTCTCGCCGCGGACGCGAAGCGCCATCAGAAACCCGCCCATCTGCGAGGGCGTGACTTCGCCCGGACAGGATGGCGTCGAAGGCGGTCGCGGCCTCGGCGCGGCTCAGCGTCGCTCCGGCGGCGACCTTGGCGATCAGGGGCTTGAACGACTTCCATCAGCTGCCGGCCGCCCTAACGGGACTGCTGGCGCGCATGAAAAGCGGCGGCCAAGTCCAAGAAATTGCGCAGGATGTCGCGGCCGTGCTCGCTGGCGATGCTCTCCGGGTGAAACTGCACGCCGTAGACCGGGCGGTCTGCGATGCGCGACCGCCATGATCAGCCCGTCGTCGGTCTCGGCGCTGACCTCGAGCTCGGCCGGAGCGGTCGAACGCTCGATGATGAGCGAATGATAGCGCGTCGCCTGAAACGGGCCGTTCAGGCCGCGGAAGACGCCGCGCGCGTTGTGCGTGATGCGCGAGACCTTGCCGTGCAACGGCGCGGGCGCGCGAACGACGTCGCCGCCGAACGCCTGTCCGATCGCCTGATGGCCGAGGCAGACGCCGAAGATCGGCGTCGACTCGCTGGCGGCGCGCACGAGATCGAGGCAGATTCCCGCCTCGTTCGGCGTGCAGGGGCCGGGCGAGAGCACGATCGCGTCTGGCTCTTCGGCGACGGCGTCCTCGACGCTGATCTCATCGTTCCGCCACACCTTCACGTCGGCGCCGAGCTCGCCCAGATAATGGACGAGATTGAAGGTGAAGCTGTCATAATTGTCGATCAGCGTGACGCGTTGCATTCTTTCTTCCGATCGGGTCGTGGCGGGTCTTTTCCGACGCCGCACTGCCCCCGTCAAGCCGAAGACAGCGGCGCGCGGCCGATGCGGCGGCCGATCGGAACGGTCGAACGCACGCCAGCGCCCGCGGCGCGTCTTGCGCCACGGGCCGCTTGCGGGAACGCCCGGGCGAGTGCGGATAGGCTTACAGGTGCGAGGCGACGACGCGCCAGCCGTCGAGGTTCGATTCGTCGTAGCCGAGGGCCGCGCGCGCGTTCGGCTTCCGTCATGCCGACGTCGTCGAGATAGCGGGACGGCAGCGCGGCGAAACGGCTCCGTTCCGCCGCGGCGGCGGCGCGAGTCGACCAGTCGCGTTAAGGATTTGTTTACCGATCCGCGAACGAGCCCGCGCGACGCATGTCTCCCATGGAAGTCGAACCGACACCGGCGACCAAACGCTGCCATTTGTTCCACCTGCAAACTCACATCTGAATCTGCGCCTGAAGGCGCTTGCTTCGCAGCCTTGATATATGGCGACTACTGAGCGCGCTTCAAAGGCAATGTTTATGCCGCCTATGGATAGGCTGGCTATACGATGAACCCGATCGACCGCCTGCCTCCGCTGACCGCGCTGCGCGCCTTCGAGGCGGTGGCGCGGAAGCTGTCGTTCGCCCGGGCGGCCGAGGAGTTGCATGTCACCAAGGCCGCGGTGGCGCAGCAGGTGCGGGCGCTCGAACAGGAGATCGGCGCGCCGCTGGTCGAGCGGTCGGGCCGGGGCCTGGCGCTGACCGAAGCGGGCGCGGCCGGCGCGCCGGGACTCGCCGAGGGATTCGCCATGCTCGCCCGCGCGGCGCGCGCGATGCGCGAGGCCAAGGGCCGGCGGTTTCTGGTGATCAACTCGAGCCCGTCCTTCGCCGCCACCTGGCTCGTCGGCCGTATCGGCAGGTTCAAGACGCGCCATCCCGAAATCGACGTGCTGCTCGACGCCAATCCGACCGACGACACGCTCGATTCGAGCACGACCGACGCGCTTGATCCGCTGGGGCGCCGGAGATTTCCCGGGCCTCTCGACCACGCTCCTGTTCAAGGAGGACGTCTTTCCGGTTTGCTCGCCGGACCTCGCCGGGGGCGACCACCCGCTGCGCTCGCCGGACGATCTCGCCCGCCATACCCTGCTGCATCTCGAATGGAGCCCGGCCTATCCGTCCTGGCCGGCCTGGTCGGACTGGCTCAAGGCCGCTGGCGCAAAGACCGTCGAGGCGCGCCACGGCGTCTGGTTCAACAACATGGCCATGGCGATTCGCGCCGCCGCGCAAGGGCAGGGGGTGGCGCTGAGTTCGCTTCGCCATCGCCGCCGACGAACTCGCCGCCGGCCGGCTGGTCGCGCCGTTCTCGACCAGCGTCAGCACGCCCTTCGGCTATTACTTCCTCTGCCGGCCCGAGGAGGCGCAGACGCCGCGGATCAAGGCCTTGCGCGAGTTCCTGGTCGAGGAGGCGGCGCTGTCGGCGGCGGAGCCGGCGTGAACGATTCGCCATTTGTGGCTCTGGCCAAGGATTTCAACGCTCTACGCGCAATTTCGGAGTCCACGCGGGCAGGGCGGGGAGCGATTGCCGCATTTTTGCCATATTATGACGGGCACGCCAAACAAAATGTGTAATTATTTCAAATCTTTAGCCCAACGGCATCGCCGAAGCGGCCCTCGAATTGGAAAACGGCGCGATCGGAATGACGAGCGCGGGAGCCTCGACACCCGGCACGACGACCAGCGCGACCCCGCCCGGATCGTCCTGATTTGGGCGCGGCGCATCCCGCGCGGTGGCGCGCCCCATCTTTTCCAGAGCGGGCGTTCAGCGTAGTCTTCGACTGCAATCGGGTTGCGTTCAGGGCGGGGTCCGGAAAGCAAGCGGGGCCGCCCGCGGGAGGAACAGGATGGAGCTGCGCGAAAAGGTGATCTGGATCGCGGTCGCGGTGCTGGGCGCCGTGGCGTTCGGCATCGTGGCGCTCACGCGGGGCGAACCGGTCAACGCCGCATGGCTCGTGACCGCGGCGGTCTGCATCTACTTCATCGCCTACCGCTTCTATGCGCTTGTTCATCGTCCAGACCGCGCTCGGCGTCGATGCGAAGCGCGTGACGCCCGGCCTACCGCCACAACGACGGGCTCGATTACGTTCCGACCAACCGCTACGTCCTGTTCGGCCACCATTTCGCGGCGATCGCCGGCGCGGGGCCGCTGGTCGGGCCGGTGCTGGCGGCGCAGATGGGCTACCTGCCCGGAACCCTGTGGATTCTGGCGGGCGTGGTGTTCGCCGGCGCGGTTCAGGACATGGTCGTGCTGTTCTTCTCGACCCGCCGCGACGCCAAGTCGCTCGGCGAGATGATCCGCACCGAAATCGGCGCGGCGGCGGGCGGCGTCGTCGGCGTCGGCATCATCCTCATCTGCGTGATCCTGCTGGCGGTGCTCGCGCTCGTCGTCGTCAATGCGCTGAAAGGGAGCCCGTGGGGGACCTTCGCGGTCGCGAGCACCATTCCGATCGCGCTCTTCATGGGCCTCTACGGCCGCTTCATCCGCCCGGGCCGGATCGGCGAGATGTCCGCGATCGGCGCCGTGCTGCTGATCCTCGGGCTCGTCTACGGCAAGACGGTCGCGGAAACGCCGGCGCTCGCGGCCCTCTTCGACTTCTCGCGGCCCGCAACTGGCGCTCATCGTCATCGGCTACGGCTTCGTCGCCTCGGTGCTGCCGGTGTGGCTCCTGCTCGCGCCGCGCGACTATCTGTCGACCTTCCTCAAGGTCGGCACGATCCTGCCTGCTCGCGATCGGCATCCTCATCGTGCGGCCGAACCTCGAGATGCCCGCGGTGACCCGGTTCATCGACGGCTCCGGGCCGGTCTGGTCGGGCGAGCCTTTTCCCGTTCCTGTTCATCACCATCGCCTGCGGCGCGGTCAGCGGCTGGCATTCGCTGATCTCGTCCGGCACGACGCCGAAGATGATCGAGAACGAGAACCAGATCCGCTTCATCGGCTATGGCGCGATGTTGATGGAATCGTTCGTGGCGATCATGGCGATGGTGGCGGCCACGACCATCCATCCGGGCGTCTATTTCGCGATGAACAGCGGCGCCGGGCTGATCGGGACCGACCCCGCCCACGCGGCCGAGGTCATCACAAGCTGGGGCTTCGCGGTGACGCCGGACATGCTGACCCAGGTCGCCCACGACGTCGGCGAAACGACCATTCTGTCGCGCACCGGCGGCGCGCCGACCCTCGCGGTCGGCATGTCGCAGATCCTGTCCGGCTTCCTCGGCGGATCGGCGCTCGCCGGCGTCTGGTATCACTTCGCCATCCTGTTCGAGGCGCTCTTCATCCTGACGACGGTCGACGCCGGCACGCGCGTGCTGCGCTTCATGCTGCAGGACCTCGTCGGCCATGTGATCCCCGCCTTCCGGGCGACGGAATCGTGGGCCAACAACCTGATCGGCTCGGCGCTCGCCTGCGCCGGCTGGGGATATTTCCTCTATCAGGGCGTGATCGACCCGTTCGGCGGCATCTGGACGCTGTGGCCGCTGTTCGGCGCCTCGAACCAGATGCTGGCGGCGATCGCGCTGATCCTCTGCACGGTGATCTTCTTCAAGATGAAGCGCGAGCGCTTCGCCTGGGTGACGCTGGTCCCGGCCGCCTGGCTCGTCATCTGTACCGTGACGGCGGGACTTGAGAAGCTGGCGAGCCCCGATCCGAAGATCGGCTTCCTCGCCCATGCGCGCCTCTTCGGCGACGCCATCGCCTCGGGCAAGGTGCTCGCGCCCGCCAAATCGCTCGACGAGATGAGCCGGATCATCTTCAACGACACGGTCGATGCGACGCTGGCGGCGATCTTCGTTGCGATCGTCCTGGTGATGCTCGGCTTTGGGGTGCGCGAGGCGTTAAGAGCGCTGCGCAGCACGAAGGCGACCACCCGCGAAATGGGCGGCGCGGCGGTGGCGGCGGAATGAGCGAGACCCTCATCACCCGCGCGCGGTTCGTCTGCGACAGGGTCGCCGAGACGGCGCGCCTGATGGTCGGCGTGCCCGACTATCCAACCTATGTCGCGCACCGCGAGGCCAATCATCCGGGTCAGCCGGTGATGAGCTACGAGGAGTTTTTCCGCGAGCGGCAGAAGGCGCGCTACGACGTCAGCAAGGGGAGGCTGCGCGGCTGCTGCTGAGCGGGTCGAGCGCGGATCGAGCATTTTGCAGCGCCGCCGGGCAGGGACCCATGGTTATCTGGCTTCAGGTGTCGAGGAGGCCGGGGACCAAGACCTCGTCAATCGAGAACTGTCGAGGGGTCAGCCCCTGTTCGTGGCAGGGCCGCGGGCCGCGCGAAAAGCGTCAAGGTCACCACGGCCGGCCTCACGACGCTTCGCCGGGCGATCCCGCTCGGGATCGAAGTCCAGCACAGGTTGTTCGGAGACGCGGGTCGGCCGGGCGGGGGTTTGCTGGAGGCGCTGGGGAAGATCGACAGGGAGCGGTGAGAAAATGGAGGTCGGACGACCTCCAGACCGTGCCGCACTACAGGCGCGCGATGACTGCCAAGGCGACAGCGACTGAAAAATACGCAAGGCCGATACGGGCGTCGGACGCGTAGTTCCAGATGAGGCCCGGCTGCCACACGTGTGTGAAACCGTGCGACATCAGGCCCGATGGGTCGAAGAGCCGCCGCGTCATAGCGTCAAACATAGAAATGACCCGATCCTCACCAGGCGGCCTACCTTTGGGATCGTTTGCGTCAAAACGACGGTTGGGGATGCGACGCGGCTATGCCGTTCTGCCGCTAGGCGACAAGTGCGGTCGGCCAGACACGCCGCTAATAAAGTCGCTCGCAGTCCTGGTGACCGACGAAAATCACTGTGAGGAGAATGAGCGCGGTAATGCGAAAGGCCGCCTGCTGGCCGTTCCAGACCTGAGACTGCCACATCGCGTACCATTCCCCGCCGATTGCAGTGAAGCCCACAAACCAGATGAGGAGTCCGCTGGCCGCGCCAAGGTAGACACAGCGCTTGGCTTCGTGAAAGATCCGCGCCTTCGCATTCCGGGCGCGCCAGAGTTCCACCGCTCCCACCGCGAACAAGATCGCGGTCAGTCCTTCCCCCGCAACGATCGTCCAAAAAGCGAACTGCCAGGCGAGAGGGATCGGGAGCGCGTGATTGCGCATCGCGCTATCAGGCGAGACCGTGTCCATGCTGAGAACGTGCTCCACATAGCGGAGGTTCGGCCCGGGGTCGTGAATGTTCGCGTAGCAAATCAAGGCGGTCAGTATCGCGAGCCCTCCGCTCATGATGATTTTGAGAATCCGTTCAATCATCATTTTTTTGCTCCCGTCGATAACAGCACGGAGTGGAAATTGAGCAACGCCTTGCAGAATGTATCCGGACAAAAAAAGCGTATCGGATCGCGGAGATGTTAAGTTGATGACGTCAGGCCAGTCGTCTCGTCCGGGTCAACTTCAGAATCACAATAGGCTAGGCAAACTCATTTTGATTGGGCCCATTGAGCAGCGGTTGCCTTCAGAACTGCCAAAGGCTCAAACGTTTCCCGGCGCCAAGACTTGAGCAAGCCGTTCATTTTGGCCTCCCAGCGGTAAATTGCTTTCGTCGCCCCCGCCTTTAATTTGAGGGACGCTAACAGCAGGCAACCACAATAATTTGCCGTGGGCAATTGATTTCATGCTCGCCAGCCCCCGGCGAGCATAAACCCAAAACGACCTTGCCAACTCCCCGCCCTTGCCGCAAAGACCCGCGCGAAACGACGAAGGATGCGAAAACCCTTGCGCAACAATGCGATTGTTCAGGTCGGCCGCGGGCCGCTCGCGGCGAGGTTCGGCATGGGCCTGCCGCTCGCGCTGATCGCCGGGCCCTGCCAGATGGAGAGCCGGGCGCACGCGCTCGAAACGGCGCAGGCGCTGAAAGAGATCGCGGCGCGGCTCAAGGTCGGGCTCGTGTACAAGACGTCTTTCGACAAGGCCAACCGCACCTCCGGCTCGGGCGCGCGCGGGCTGGGACTCGCGGCGGCGCTGCCTGTGTTCGCCGAAATCCGAGACGCCCTCGGCCTGCCGGTGATCACCGACGTGCACGAGAGCGCCCAATGCGCGCCCGTGGCCGAGGTCGTCGACGCGCTGCAAATCCCGGCGTTTCTCTGCCGCCAGACCGACCTCCTGATCGCCGCCGCGCGCACGGGGCGCGCGGTCAACGTCAAGAAGGGGCAGTTTCTCGCGCCCTGGGACATGAAGAACGTCGTGGCGAAGCTCGACGACGCCGGCGCGGGGGACGTGCTGGTGACCGAGCGGGGCGTCAGCTTCGGCTACAACACCCTTGTTGTGGACATGCGCTCCTTGCCCATTATGGCGCGCGAGACCGGCGCGCCGGTGATCTTCGACGCCACCCATTCGGTGCAGCAGCCCGGCGGGCAGGGGACGTCCTCGGGCGGGCAGCGCGAGTTCGTGCCGGTTCTGGCGCGCGCCGCCGTGGCGGTCGGGGTCGCCGGCGTGTTCATCGAAACGCACCCGGACCCCGACCGCGCACCCTCCGACGGGCCGAACATGGTGCCGCTCAGGGACTTCGAGGCGCTGGTCGCCGAGTTGCAGGCATACGACCGCGTGACCAAACGCCGCGCGGCGCAAACCTAAAAAACACTTGTCATATGCCGGTCGCGTGCCAGAGATAATTTGGACACAGGGCCGTAACATAACAGCGCCATGGACAAGTACCTCTTCAGCTACGCGACGGCGAGCGATCCTCCGCTCAAGCGCGGGGTGATTCGGCTCGTGGAAACCGCGACCGGCCAGCCTCGGCTGAAGAAGATGTACCTCGACAACCAGCGCCATCCTCGCCCGAACGAGAATTTCTTTCAGGCCGTGGTGCGCAAACTCGCCCTCGATGTCCGCTACGACGCGGACGCGCTGGCCGGGATCCCGAAAACCGGACCGGTGGTCGTGGTGGCCAATCATCCCTACGGCGTGCTCGATGGCGTGGTGATTTCGTGGCTGATCGGCAAGGTCAGGACCGACTTCGTCGTCCTGACCAACGCCGTGCTGATGCGCGCCCCCGAGGTCAACGGCTTCATCTTGCCGGTCGACTTCAGCGAGACCGAGGAGGCGCTGAAAACCAACCTCGCCACGCGCGCCGCGGCGCGCGAAAAGCTCGAGAGGGGCGGCGTGGTGCTGGTTTTCCCGGCCGGCGCCGTCTCGACCGCGCCCGACAAGTTCGGCCTCAAGCCCGCGGTCGACTGGCGCTGGCAGCCGTTCGTGTCCCAGCTTGTGCAGCGATCAAAGGCGACCGTGGTGCCGGTCTGGTTCTCCGGCCAGAACAGCCGCCTGTTCCAGATCGCCAGCCACCTGAGCTATACGCTGCGCATCTCGCTGATCTTCCACGAGGTGCGATCGCGGATCGGCACTGCGCTTCCGGTGATGATCGGCGCCCCGATCCCCTATGCGGAGCTCGCGGCGATCAAGGATCGGCAGGCGCTGGCCGACCATCTGCGCGACCGCGTCTATGCGCTCGCCCGAATGGCGCCGGCGAAGAAGCTCAACCCCGCCGAGCGCTTGCTCAAGCCCGTGAAGGCGGCGCTCAAGGCTCAGCGCGCCGCCTAGACGGCTTACCCCTCACGCCTTCGGGATCGAGAAGGCGACAAACCGGTCTCCGTTGGCCGTCTGAATCCGCATCAGCACCGCCGATTTGCCGTCGTGCCGGGCAGAGGCGATTCCGGATTTCACATCGTCCAGGTTCGAGACAGGCTTGCCCGCCACGTCGAGGATGACGTCGCCGGTCGAGAGACCCTTCTCTGCGGCTGCGCCGCTCGGATCGACGCCGACAATCGCGACGCCGCGCTGACCGGCGCCGTCGACATCGCGCGCGGGCGCGAGCTGAAGGCCGAGTTCAGGGCCGACCGGCGGAGTGGGCGTCGTCTCGCTCGCCGTCGTCTCCGGTTTCTGCGACGCCAGCGTGACATCGATCGTCTGCTCGGCGCCGTTGCGGTCGACCGTGAGGTCGATCTTGTCGCCCGGGCTCATCAGGCCGATCGTGCGGGTCAGATCGCCCGCGTCCTTGATCTCCTGCCCGTTCACCTTGGTGATGACGTCGCCGGCCTGAAGGCCCGAGCTCGCGGCTGGCGTTCCCGGCATCGTCTGGTCGACGATCGCGCCGGTTGCGGTTTTCAGTCCGAGCGCCTGGGCCATATCCGGACCCACGGCCTGAATTTTCACGCCGAGGTAGCCGCGCTCGACGGTCCCGCCGTGCTCGAGTTCGGACACCACATGCTCGACCGTGCCGGAGGGAATGGCGAAGCCGATCCCCACGCTGCCGCCGGAAGGCGAATAGATCGCCGTGTTGACGCCGACGACCTGGCCTTCCTCGTTAAAGGTCGGACCGCCCGAATTGCCCTTGTTGATCGGCGCGTCGATCTGGAGAAAGCGGTCATACGGACCATCGCCGATGTCGCGGCCCTTGGCCGACAGGATTCCGGCCGTGACCGTGCCGCCCAAGCCGTAAGGGTTGCCGATCGCGACGACCCAATCGCCGATCCGCGGCGCATCCTGGGCGAACGAGACGTAGGGGTAGTCGCCCGGCTGATTGACCTTCAGCAGGGCGACGTCCGTCTTCGGGTCGGTCCCGATGACCTTGGCGTCGAGGACCTTGCCGTTGTCCATCGTCACGGTGACCGACTTCGCGTTCTGCACGACGTGATTGTTGGTGACGATGTAGCCGTCGGACGAAATGAAGAAGCCCGATCCCTCGCCCCACATGACGGAGCCGGGATTTCCGTGAGCGCCGTCCTGCTGTCCGAACTGCCTGAAAAACTTCTGGATCTCAGGCGGAAGATTCCCGAACCGCTCGCTCCAGCCGCCTTGCGCATCCCCATCGCCGTTATCGTTCTGGCCGACGAACCTCACCTTGACCGAAACGACGGCCGGTTTGACCCGGTCGATAAGGGGCGCAAAGGAGGGCATGCCTTCCGCAGGACTGGCCGAGCCAAGACCGGCGGTGGGCAGAGCCGCCGCCAGGGAATGGGGCGCGAACGCGCTCTCCCCAACGGCGCCCGCCGTGACCAGCGCTAAAGCTGCGGCGGAAGCGAAGACGCGATTACGGAGCGACGAGCGCTCAAAGCGATGATCTCTGAACATGGCCTTTCCAATCCTGTTCCCTCTCGCGATCGCGCGATGCGCGATCTTCGATGAGGAAACATACTCGCTCCGACGTTTCCGGCGGTTGCCCGGCGCATTACCTTTTCTCAATGAATTCACAGTGTTATCGGAAAAAGTTCACGCACCGCGTCGCCAAGGGCTGGCCTTGCGTCGGGGACGCCGGGCGGCCCTCGCCGCCCCAGGCTCTAAGAAGCGAGATGCGTTGGGTCGAATCGCATCTCGCCTCGGACTCTCTGAAAGCTCCGGCGCGTCTCAGTGCATCTTGTCAGTTCCGCGCATCCGTTCGGCGCGTTCTCCGCCGCTTTCCATGTCGCCGAGCAGCGTGAGGTGCTCCTTGATCATGGCCTGCGCGAGCTTGGCGACATTGGTTTCGTCGAGGTCGTCGGGCGCGCGGAGATAGGCCTGCTGGATCGTGAGCAGCCGGTTGTGACCCTCGATCTCGGCGCGCAGATACTCCCGGTCCAGCGCCATGCCGCTCAACTGGCGGAGCTTTTCGACCGCCGATTGCCCGGCGGCGTCGAGGTTCTTCATCACCTCGGCGTCGCTCGGCGAGGCGATCGCGGCGTTGGGCGCCTCGCCGTTCTGGATCGCCTTGAGAATCGAGGCGATCGTTTCCTGCTCGGCGATCTCGAACTCGATGAACTGCTTCAGGCGCGGCGTGCTGACCTTGGGCTGGGCGATGCGGCTCAGCATCAGGCTCAGGGAGCCGACCGTCGTCGTATCCTTGATATGGTTCTGGCGGGCGGTCGACAATTGCGGAGGGTGGTCTGCGCCGGAGGCGGGCGCCGGGGCCGGCGCATTCTGGGCAAGCGCCGTTCGGATCAGGAGGGGCGCAGCGGCGAAGGTCGCGATCGAGGTGAGGATGACACGGCGGTCCATGGGCGACTCCAGGAGGGCCCGGCGCCACAAGCGGCGTCCGGGCCCTATCAACGTCGCCCAAAATGCCGGGTTCCCGAGCGGGATACTTATCCGCGCGCACGATAGGGCGCGACGCCCTGGTCGGGAATCCAGATCCCCTTCGGCGCCGCGCCGGTCTGCCAGAACACGTCGATCGGAATGCCCCCGCGCGGCATCCAGTAGCCGCCGATCCGAAGCCACCGCGGCTTGAGAAGGCCCGCGAGGTCCTTGCCGATCCGCACCGTGCAATCCTCGTGGAACGCGCCGTGATTGCGGAAGCTTGCGAGATAAAGCTTCAGCGACTTCGACTCGACGATCCATTTGTCGGGCACATAGTCGATCACCAGATGCGCGAAGTCCGGCTGTCCGGTCATCGGACAGATCGAGGTGAACTCGGGCGCGATGAAGCGGGTGACGTAGTCGGCGTCGGCGTGCGGGTTCGGGGCGCGGTCGAGCGTCTTGGCGTCGGGCGCCTCGGGAATTCTGGACGTCTGGCCGAGATGGGCGAAGACGGGTTTGGTGGACTTTGCCATGGGCGCGAAATATCCGGCGCACGGGGCGGATGCAAGGCGCGGTCCGCGGGCTATTTCAATTGCGTCGCGCCGAAGCTCGTCGAGACGGAGCCGCTGAGCTTCACACAGACGCCGTTGGCGGCGAGGACCCCGACCATTCCGCCGATATTGCACTTTTTCACCGCCGCGGCCTCCGGCGGCTTGGCCTTCCGGGCTTGTGACGGCAACTCGGCCGCGGGAGCGGCGAAGGCGCTGAGGGCGAGGGCGGCGACAATGCACACACGGAGCCGGACAGAGAAAACTCGGTTGCGACACATAGCGGCGTTATGACGCGCCCGGCGTTGGGTTGCAAACGCGGACTTGCGACTCGGGGCGCGTTTCCGCAAGGATGAACCCCGCGGGGAAGAGGGGAGCGGCGCAACCATGGATACCACTCCCGCTGTGCCTCGGCGCCCGTCGGCGCAGGTCTCGCCGGTCATCGGCGGAGCGGCGCTGGTCCTGGCCGGGATCTGGCTCGCAGTCGCGGAGCGGCAGGCGATCCCCGCGGCGATCGCCGGCGCCGGAGGGCTGGCGCTGTTGCGCTGGGCGGTCGCGGAGCGGCCTTACTCCCAGGCGCTGGCCGTCGTGGACGCCGCGGCGTTTGCGCTGTTCGCGCTGGCGCGGAACGACGGCCTCGGATTCTGGCAGTTGCCGGGGCCATGGCTCGACGTCCTCCGGTTCAACCTGCCCTCGGCGGCGATTTCGCTGATTCTCTATTTCGCCGCTTCCGCCATGGCGCTGACCGCCGGGTCGCGCGGCCTGAGGATCGTCGAGGCGTTGAGCCTCATCGCCGTCCCGTTCCTGTTCAACATCCTGATCGTCGTGGGCGCCGACTGGCACATGGCCGAGATCGGCGCGTTCGTCACCCAGCGGTTCCCGGCGCCATTCCCGATTCAGGTCGCGATCGGGCGGGCGCTGACATTGTGGCTGCTCGGCGAGGCGATGCTGAGCCTGATCGTGGCCGTGAGCCTCAACCGTCCGCCGCGGTCGCTGCGGGTCGTGGCGCTGTTCGGGCTCAGCGGCGCCTACGCCGCGTTCACGCCGCTGTTCGCCAATGCGGCTCAGCTCGTCACCCAGCCGCTGCTCGCGATTGTCTTCTCGGCGGCGTGCGCGGCGCTGGCGCAGGCGGGATTGTGGGCGATCGTCTATCTGATGACCGGCGTCCTGCTCGATTGGCTTGCGGGGCGGCCGCCGCGCTGGGACGCCGCGTGGGACCATTGGCGGACCGGCGCGGTCAAGGGCGCGATCTATGGCGCGCTCTTCATCGGCTTCATCCTGATCGCGTCCTTCGTGCTCAATATCCCCGGCGCCGCGTGGTTCCTGAGCGCCTTCGCGCTGATCGCCGGTCCCGTGCTCGGCGCCGTCCTTTTTCCGCTCGCCATGACCGTCGTCGGCAGCGCCGACGGAACGCCGCCCTTCTTCGGCCGGCTAAGGGCGGCCTATCGGGATCCCAGAGCGCCGGTGCGCGGCATCGTCGCCGGACTGGGCCTCGCGATCGCCTATGTCGTCAATCTCGCAGCCTACGACGGCGGGACGCGCTTTCTCGCCGCCGCCGCGATCGGCGCGCTCTGCTTCGCGGGAGTCGACCTCGGCTTCGACGCCTTCAGGATCGCGAACGGCGAACGGACGAAGCTGCAGGGCTGGCGCCTCTATGCGCTCGGGGCGCTCCTGGGCGCGCTGGTCGCCGGCGCGCTCGGCTGGTACTTCGACACCGCGCAGGTCCAGGTGGTGATCGCCAAGTTCTGGGCCTACGCCGACGTCAACTATCGCATGTCCGGGCGCAAGCTCGGCGACTTCACCACCTATCCGATCTTCAACAAATACGGCCAGGTGAACCTCGGCGAGGTTGCCGGCGGCGTGCGGCTGTTCTGGTCCGAATCGGTCGCCGGGGTCATCAACTGGTCGCTCGCGGCGCCGCTGTTCTCGATCAATTATGTGCTGCTCGACGCGCTGCTGCAGCGCAGCCTGCGGCCGATCCGCAATCTTCTCAGCCCCAAGGGCGTCGAGATTCTGGTCGAGCAAGGGGTGCGGGTGCTGCGCTGGGGCCTCTGGATGGCCCCGATCATCAATTCATTCCTGCGCCAGTCGCCCGATCCCAGCTGGTACAACCAGGACGGCGCAATCCGCACGGGCGTCGTGATCGGCGCCGACGGAACGCAGACCCCGGAGGCGTTCCGCCGCTTCAGCCTCGTCCTGTTCCTTGGGCTTCTCGCCTACGACTGGCTGCGCATCCTCATCTGGTTCGACCACATGGGGCTGAGGGTCGCCAGTCTCGTCAACCTGTCGTTTTTGGGCGGCGATCGGGCGGACGAAGCGGCGGCGCGTTTCGTCGGCCACAATGGGAGGACGCGAGTCATTCCCGATGGCGTCCGGCGCTTCATGACCTGGGCGCCGCTGCTGATCCCCTTCTACATCCCGCGCGGGACCGAGTGGGACTTCGCCTGGACGGGGGCCGAAAAGCTGGCGCGCGACGGCGGTCCAATGCCCGAACCGGTCCGCACGCTGGCCTGGACCTACGGCGGCGCCATCGCCGTCTTCGCCGCGGTCTCGGTCGCGGTTTTCGCCCGCCAGCGCGGCAAAACCGGGACGCCTGCGCCCTGGCTCGCCGGCGCGCCGCCTGAGCTGGCCCGCAATCCGCGGTCTTATACCTTCACCAACGGCGCGGTCGGACTCGAGCTTTATCGCGACGGCCGCGGCGCAGCCTTTGTCATGGGCGCGGAGCGCGGCGGCGCCGGCATCGACCTCATTCGCCGGCCGCTCGATCCGCTGCAGGCGCGCGGCCACTTCTTCTATGTGACCGAAGGCGGCGACGCGCCCTGGTCGATCGGCTTCGAACCCGCGCGCCGCGCCGGCGCGTACCGGATCGAGGAGCCGGGGTTCCATCGCCTCGCGATCGTCCATGTGGTGAACGGAATCGAAGCGCGGATGGAGATCGGGCCCGACGCGGGCCAGGCGGCGGTGCTGAGCTGGAAGATCCGGCTGACCGACCGATCGGGGCGGGCGCGTCGCCTGCGGCTCACGAGCTTCTGCGAAGTCGCCGCCCACGAGACCGACGCCTACGCCCGCGACCTCGATTTCGCCGGCATGCATGTCGAGACGGTGTTCATCCGGGCGCTGAACGCCATCCTTGCCCGCAACCGGCTCCTGCGCTCGGCGCGCGCCGACCGCGGTGAGGCTGCGTTCTTCGCAGTGAAGCCCGGCGTCGGCGCCGAACTCGTCGGCTACGAGGATTCGTGCGCCCGCTTCCTCGGCGAAGGCTCGATGGCCAAGCCCACCGGCTGCGAGCCGTGGCGGTGGCGGAAGCTCGACGACGAGGGCAAGCTGTGGACCTTCGATCCCGCCGCGAGCTTCACCCTCGAGATGACGCTGCCCGCGGGCGGCGCGGCCGAGGCCGAATTCGTCATGGGCCGCTCCGACAACGCCGTCTGGGCCGCGGAGCTGATCGCCCGCCGGCTCGACCTGCCGCCGCTGCCCGAGCCCGATCTCCAGCGGCTCATTTACGAAACCCGCGCGGTCGAGCCTTCGCACGCGCTTCCGAGCCGCTGGCCGTTCAGCCTGTCGGACGATGGCAAGCGGCTCATGCTTACCCATCGGACGCCGCGCCCCTGGGCGCATGTGATGGCGAACGAGCTCGGCATGTCCACGATGGTCTCGAACGACGGCGAGGTCTTTTCGGCCTTCGCCAACGCTCGCCAGAACGGCCTGTCCGCGTTTCGTTTCGGCAGCGCGACCGTCGTGCAGCCGGGGCAGATCGTCTACCTGCGCGATCTCGACGCGAACGAGACGGACGCCCCGAGCTTTTGTCCGTTCCAGCGCGAGGGCGCTCCCTTGAGCGCGGTCTACGAGCCGGGCGTCGCGACCTTTGCCAAGAGCCGTGGCGACCTGGAGACGGAATATGTGGTGTTCGTCCCGCCCGACCGTCCGTGCGACGTCCGCATCCTGACCGTGCGGAACGTCGGCGATCGGCCGAAGCGGCTACGCATCGTCCCGTTCTTCGATCTCGCGCTCGAGGAGAGCCCGAACGAGAGCGTCGGCAAGATCCGCGACGAGACGGTCGGGGCGACGCTCGTGTTCCAGAACCGGAGCAACGACTTCGAGCGAGGTTTCGCCTTCGCCGCGACCAGCCTCGCCGAGCCCGCGACCGAGACGATGCGCACGCGCTTCTTCGGCGGACCGGGACGCGACATCCATACCCCCGCCATGGTCGAGACCGGCTCGCCCGACGGCGCGGCAAGCGACGACGGCCGGCGGGTCGCCGCCTTCGCGGGCGAAGTGACCCTGCCGCCGGGCGCGGAAGCGAAAATCGTCGTCGTTTTCGGCCAGGCGCCGAGCCGCGCCCAGGCGCTGGCGGCGGCCAAACGCGTCTCGGTCGCGGAGGCCGAGGCCGACCTCGCCGCGACCCGCGCTTCCTGGGCGGCGCGGCTTGGCAAGGTCGAGGTCCGCACCAACCGGCCGGACTTCGACCGGCTGGTCAACACCTGGCTGCCCTATCAGCTTTACGCCTCGAGGCTCTGGGGCCGGGTCGGTCCGAACCAGAGGGGCGGCGCGACCGGCTTCCGCGATCAGTTGCAGGACGTGCTGCCGCTGACCCTGATCGAGCCGCGGCTGACGCGGGCGCAGATCGTCCTGCACGCGAGCCAGCAGTTCCTCGAAGGTGATGTGCTGAAATGGTGGCATCGCGCCCCGAACGGCGGCACGGGGCTCGGCCAGCGGACGAAGGCGAGCGATCCTCACCTCTGGCTGCCCTATATTCTCGCGCGCTACGTTCGCGAGACGGGCGACGCGAGCGTGCTCGACGAGATTACGCCCTTCCTCGAAGCGGAGCCCGTGCCCGACAACCAGGAGACCTGGATCGTGATTCCGCGCGCCTCGCGCGAGACCGCGACGGTCTATGAGCACGCCCGGCTCGCCATCGGGTTCACACTCGAACATCTCGGCGAGAACGGTCTTCCGCTGCTCCGGGCGGGCGACTGGAACGACGGCATCGACATGCTCGGGCGCTTGGAGATCGGCACCAGCGTATGGATGGGTTTCTTCCTCGCCAACGTGCTCGCCGGCTTTGCACCGATCGCGCGGTCGAGGGGGGACGAGGCGTTCGCGGAGGCGTGCGAGGACGCGCTTGCGGGCCAGCGCGCGGCGCTCGACGTCGGATGGCGCGGCAATCATTACGTGCTCGACTTCGCCGACGACGGCGAGGTTCTGGACCAGCCGAACGCCATGACAACCGGCTGGGCGGCCTACTCCGGGGCCTGCGACGACGCCCGGGCGCTCGCCGCGCTCGAAGGCGGCTTGAAGGGGATCGAGCGGGCTAATCGCGTCCTGCTGCTCGAGACGCCGTTCTACGAGCATTCGCGACCCTATCCGGGACGGATCGCGGACTATCCGCCGGGCGTTCGGGAGAACGGAGGCCAGTACAGCCACGGCGCGTCCTGGATCGTCGACGGGTTCGTGCGGCTGGCCGTCAATGCGCGGACGCGCGGCGAGGGCGCCGAGGCGGCGCGGCTGTTTGCCCGCGCGTTCGAAATCTTCGAAAAAATCTCGCCGCTGAAGAAGACCGATCCGCGAAAACATCGCGGTCTACGGACTGATCCCGATCCAGCAGCCGGCCGACATCTATGACGGCTGGGGCCACGGCGGCCGGGGCGGGTGGTCGTGGTACACCGGCTCGGCGGCGCGCATGCTCTCGGCCGCCTACGACATCCTCGGGATTACGCAGCTCAACGGCGCCGTGGCGGTGCGTGAGGACCTCTTCGAGCCCAAAGGCGATCTCCAGGTGGAGGCGCTCAGGATCGGCGACCGGATCTGGAAACGCGGCGACGCCGCGCGTTGACGGCTTTCGGTCCGAGCGTCAAATCCCGCTTACGTTCTGGGGGTGCGACGATTGGCGCCCTCAACTTTGGTCGGGGGAAGTGCCCAAAGGTTGGGCGGGTGCGTTGCAGCAGGGCGCGGTTTCTGGCATGAGGCGCCCATAACAAGCCGCGCGCCGGAGCGCTCGCCAGATGTCAGGGGGCTTTACGCCATGTTGTTAGGGTTAATCCTTCTTTGCGGACTGTTGTCCATCGTATACGGCGTCTATACGATCAGCAGCATCATGTCGGCGGACGCCGGCTCCGCAGCGCATGCAGGAAATCTCGGGCGCGGTCGCCGAAGGCGCGCAGGCCTATCTGCGGCGGCAATACGCGACCATCGCCGGCGTCGGCGTCGTGGTGTTCATCGCGCTCGGCCTGCTGCTCTCCTGGACGGTCGCCATCGGCTTCGCCATCGGCGCCATTCTATCGGGCGCGGCCGGCTTCATCGGCATGAACGTGTCGGTGCGCGCCAACGTCCGCACCGCGCAGGCGGCGACGAAGTCGCTGGCCGGCGGCCTCGACATCGCGTTCCGCTCGGGCGCGGTCACCGGCATGCTGGTCGCCGGCCTCGCGCTGCTCGGCGTCGCCGGCTACTTCGGCTTCCTGACCGCGTCCTCGGCTATAACGTAGCCGACCGCCAGGTCATCGACGCGCTGGTCGCGCTCGGCTTCGGCGCCTCGCTGATCTCGATCTTCGCCCGTCTCGGCGGCGGCATCTTCACCAAGGGCGCCGACGTCGGCGCCGACCTCGTCGGCAAGGTCGAGGCGGGCATTCCCGAGGACGATCCGCGCAACCCCGCGACCATCGCCGACAACGTCGGCGACAACGTCGGCGACTGCGCCGGCATGGCGGCCGACCTGTTCGAGACCTATGCGGTGACGGTCGTCGCCACCATGGTGCTCGCCTCGATCTTCTTCGAGGGCACGAACGCGCTAGTCCCGGCGATGATGTATCCGCTCACGATCTGCGCGGCCTGCATCGTGACGTCGATCATCGGCACCTTCTTCGTCAAGCTCGGCGCCAACAACTCGATCATGGGCGCGCTCTACAAGGGCCTGATCGCCACCGGCGTGCTGTCGATCCTCGGGCTTGCGCTCGCGACCACCTTCGTCGTCGGCTGGGGCGAGATCGGCGTCGTCGCCGGCAAGTCGGTCGTCGGCGCGAACCTGTTCGTCTGCGGCCTGATCGGCCTCGCCGTGACCGGCCTGATCGTGGTGATCACCGAATACTACACCGGCACGGGCAAGCGCCCCGTCGTCTCGATCGCCCAGGCCTCGGTGACCGGACACGGCACCAACGTGATCCAGGGCCTCGCGGTCTCGCTCGAATCGACGGCGCTGCCGGCGCTGGTGATCGTGGCGGGCATCGTCTCGACCTATCAGCTCGCGGGCCTGTTCGGCACGGCGATCGCGGTCACCACCATGCTCGGCCTCGCGGGCATGATCGTCGCGCTCGACGCCTTCGGGCCGGTCACCGACAACGCCGGCGGCATCGCGGAAATGGCGGGCCTGCCGAAAGAAGTGCGTCAGTCGACCGACGCGCTCGACGCGGTCGGAAACACGACGAAGGCGATCACCAAGGGCTATGCGATCGGCTCCGCGGGCCTCGGCGCGCTGGTTCTGTTTGCCGCCTACACGAACGACATCCGACACTTCACCGAAATCGGCTCGCCCTATTTCAAGGACGTCGGCGTCGTCGATTTCAATCTCTCCAATCCTTATGTCGTCGCGGGCCTCATCTTCGGCGGCCTCATCCCCTACCTCTTCGCCGGCATCGCGATGACCGCGGTCGGCCGCGCGGCGGGCTCGGTGGTCGTCGAGGTCCGCCGGCAGTTCAAGGAGATGCCCGGCATCATGCTGGGGACGCAGCGTCCGGATTACGGCCTCGCGGTCGACATGCTGACCAAGGCGGCGATCCGCGAAATGATTATCCCGTCGCTGCTCCCGGTACTCGCGCCGTTCGTCGTCTATTTCGGCGCGCTGTGGATATCCGGCTCGAAGGCGGCCGCCTTTGCGGCGCTCGGGGCATCGCTTCTCGGCGTGATCGTCAACGGCCTGTTCGTCGCGATCTCGATGACCTCGGGCGGCGGCGCCTGGGACAACGCCAAGAAGAGCTTCGAGGACGGCTTCATCGACAAGGACGGCGCCAAGTGGATGAAGGGTTCGGAGGCGCATAAGGCCGCCGTGACCGGCGACACCGTCGGCGACCCCTACAAGGATACCGCCGGCCCGGCCGTCAACCCGGCGATCAAGATCACCAATATCGTCGCGCTGCTGCTGCTGGCGATCCTCGCGCACTAAGGGGGACAAACGAGATAAACGAAGGGGCGGGGCATTGGCCCCGCCCCTTTTGCTGTTCGCGGCTATGGTTTCCATTCGACGACCGGCGCCCTGACCAGGACGTCCGGGTGAAACTGCGGGGCGGCCGCACGGCTGGAACAGGCGGGCAATGGCGGGCGCGCGGAGAAACTCGCTGTCGTGGTGAGCCGGGGCGAACGGTCTCTTGGCCGATCTCTGCAGCGCGCCCGTGAGGCGCGGCAATTTGCTTTCGACGAAGGCGCCAGCCCTACATCCGGCCGATCCAAGACATGGTTCGAACCGTCACTTTTGGCTCGGCGCCCGATAGCCGGACTGCACGGAACATGCCAGTTCCATGGCCGCCCGCCCCTCATCGGCGGTCAGCAGCACCGTCGTTCGCAGGACCGCGTCAGCGCCCCCGCCGGTAAGCGTGAGCGAGCACGCCGCGCACCTGTCCCCGCTGGGGAACTCGACGACGCCAATGCCATCGTAGTCGCCGAACGCGAAGTAGAACTGATGCACACGACCGCCGAAAGCCGCCACCGCCTTGCGGAACTCCGCCTGGCGGTCCTGCGGCGCCGTTACCATGGCCTTGACGGCATCGTCCTTGTACTTCCACTGAAACAGATAGTGCGGCATTGGATTCTCCTCGTTGTCATGTGTTGGACTGCGCTGCGCACCGCAGGCAATCCCGGCTCAAAAGGTGAGTCAGGGGCTGCCCCGTCAGCCGGACAGCAGAAGCGAACGCGGGAACACGTGGACGCGTGGGAGGGATCGGGCTTTTCGACGGCGCCAGGTCCGATCCCCTCGCGGACCCAACAAGTGAAATGTAGCAAGCCTCGACGGCGACCGTCCATTCGACTTGCGACTGCATGACGGAAATTCAGGCGCCGATTGGGTCACGAGGGGCCGAAGTCCGGGTTGGGTCGGCCAAGTATTTGGCGCGCCCTCCGGTTGTGTTAGCATCGCGGCATGGCTGTGGCTCAAATCTACCCCTTGACGATCGGGTCGCATCCTGAGGATGGCGGTTCCTCTCGCGTGTTTTCCGTTGTTGCTCCGCCGTCAGACCTGGGGCGGAACCTGCGAAGCGGAGGTTCGGAACGCGGAAGGGGGCTCGCGGCCGCTATCGAGACTTTGATCGCCAACGGGACCCGCTCCCCGAGGCGCCGCTGATCCTCTGCCGGATTCGGGTCGCGGACGTTGAGGCGACGAAAGCGCAAGTTCGATTGCGGACCTGAGCGAAGAATGGGGCGCCTGAGCAGAGCGCCGCCACCGATGAACCTCACACCTGTGGCGGGCGCGCGGGAAGGGACAGGTTCTGCGCCGTCCGCTTTCGCGGGTACGCGATCATCCGCATCGGGCGTCAGGAGGGCCGTTACATGACCACCAACCGTATCTTCGCAGGCGAAACAGCGATCATTACCGGGGGTGGGGCGGGGATCGGCTTCGCTATCGCCCGCGCCTTCGCTCGCGAGGGGGCCAACGTCGCGATCGCCGGGCGAACCCGCGAAACGCTGGCGCATTCGGCGGCGCTGATCGAGGGAATGGGGGGCGACGTTCTCGTCATAGACGCCGACGTCGGCGTCGCGGCCGATTGCGAACGGATCGTCGCGGCGACCGTCGAGCGATTCGGCGCGACCGACATTCTCGTCAACAACGCCGCGCATTTCGCGCTCGTACCGCTGATCGACGCCGATCGCGGAAGCCACGGCGAAATTCCTGAGCGTCAATATCGCCGGGCCGCTGCATTGCGCCCGTGCTTTCGCCGCGCGGGCGATCGCGAAGGGGCGGCGTGGTCGTATCGTCAACATCAGCAGCATCGCGGGTGCGCGCCCCGCGCCGGGCTGCGGGCTCTATTCGGCCTCGAAGGCCGCGCTCGACATGCTGACGCGCTCGATGGCGCTCGAATGGGGGCCGAAGGGCGTGCGGGTCAACGCCGTCGCGCCCGGTCATGTCGCGACCGAAGGCGTGCTCGCGGACTTCCACGCGGGCCGTCTGGACGAGGCCAAAATGCTCGCCTCGATCCCCGCGCGACGCATCGCCGACGTCGACGACATCGCCGACGCCGTCCTGTTCCTTTCGTCCGGCGCCGCGCGCCATATCATGGGGCAGGTCCTGACAGTCGACGGCGGCGAGGGGTTTTAGCAGCGTCGCTCTGCATTTCGGCAAGCGTCACAAAGCGTGCCGAGACTTGTGCTAAGGCCCCGATCATGAACGATTTCGCGACTCCCACACTGACTGTCTGTGGCCTTCATGAACTCGACGGGCATGGGAGCCGCGACGTGACGCACGTTCTGTCTCTCCTCGACCCCGGGACCCCGGAGCCGACAGCCTTTTCCCGATACGATCCGCACGTCCGGGCCACGCTCTATTTTCACGACGCGATCGAGCCCGCGCCCGACGTCGTGCTGCCGGAACTGTCGGACGTCGAAACGATCCTGGCGTTCGCCCGCGACGCCGGCGACGTGCGTCACTTGCTGATCCATTGCCATATGGGCATTTCCCGCTCGACCGCGGCTATGCTGATGGTCCTCGCGCAGGGCTTTCCCGATGAACTCGAAGGCGCCCTGGTCGACCGGCTGCTGGAGATCCGGCCGCAGGCCTGGCCGAACTCCCGGATGATCGATTTCGCCGACGCGCGGCTCGGGCGCAACGGCCGCCTGAGCGCCGCCGTCAGTGGGATCTATGCTCGGCACCTTTCCAGGCGTCCCGACCTCGCCGAGACGATGGTCAAGTTGGATCGGGCCCGAGAGGTCGAACGCGGGCGGCGGAGCTAAGCGGGCCGCTCATCCCTTGAACCGGTCCTTGCGCGACCGGAGTTCGGCGAACACCGCCTCCGGGTCGGCGCCGGGCATTCCGACCGCCGCCTGCACGGCAGGCTCTTCAGCCCTGAGGAACGGATTGGAGGCAAGCTCGAGTCCGATGGTCGTCGGCAGGGTCGGACGGTTCTCGGCCCGCAGCTTCGCCACATGCTCGGCGCGGTCCTTGAGGATCGGATTGTTGCTCTCGATGGTCAGCGCGAAGCGGGCGTTCGCCTCGGTGTATTCGTGACCGCAATAGATCTGCGTATCGCCCGGCAGGGCGGCGAGCTTGAGAAGCGAACTCCACAGCACGGCGTAAGGCGCCTCGAACGCCCGCCCGCACCCGAGCGAAAACAGCGTATCGCCGCAGAAGGCGAGGTCTTCCTCGCTGAAATGATAGGCGATGTGCCCCGTGGTGTGGCCCGGCGTCTCGATCACTTTGGCTTCGAGCGACCCGACGCGTACGTAATCGCCTTCGCTGACCAGCGTGTCGAGGCCGGGGATGCGCGAGACCTCCTTGGCCGGTCCGACGACCGTGAGGTCGGGAAATCGCGCCTTCAGCTCCGGCGCACCCTGGATGTGGTCGGCGTGATGGTGGGTGATCAGGAGGTCGGTCAGTTTCCAGCCTTTTTCGTCGAGCGCGGCGAGGATCGGGCCGGCCTCGGGCGCGTCGATCGAGGCGGTCGCGCCGGTCTTCGAATCGTGCACCAGCACGCCGTAATTGTCGGTCAGGCACAGGAACTGATGCACGCTCGTCGTCATGGTCGCTCCGGGTCAGGCGCGCCGCGCCCTTAAGGCGGCGCGATGCGACGATACAGGAAAAGCCGGTGTGCCGGCGCGCGCCGCCGTCATCGGCGCTCCGCCGGCTTGAGGCCGAGTTGGCCGGCGACCACATTGTCCACCATGCGCTTCGGCAGCGTGCGGGCGAGCAAGTCCTGAATGGGCGTGGGCGTCACGACGTAGCGCGCGTTCGGTTGCGCTGCGGTCAGCGCCACCTGCACGGTTTCGCCGATCCGCTCGGGCTTGAGACCGGTCTTGTCCATTTTGGACATCAGTAGGCCTTCGTCTTGGCGACGGCGGGCCCATAGGGCGTGTCGGCGAATTCCGCGTCGACATCCCCTCGGACTTGTCCCAGATCGGCGTCGAGACCGCGCCGGGATTGACGATCACGACCTCGATGCCGAACAGCATGAGCTCGCGGCGCAGCGATTCCGACAGGCCCTCGAGACCGAATTTCGACGCGCTGTAGGCGCCGACGAACGGGAAGGCGTTGAGGCCCGCCGACCGAGGAGATCATCACGATGCGCCCAGGCGGCCCGGAGTGGGAGCGGTCGGCGCCGAGCAGCGGCGCGAAGGCCTGGGTGACGATGAACGGGCCAGTCAGGCTGACCGCGATCTGGCGCTCGAAGTCCTTCGAGCTTGAGATGGAGGAGGGGCCCCGGCACCGCGATCCCGGCGTTGTTGACGAGCCCCGCCGAGCGTGCGGCCGTCGAGCGCAGTCGTCGACTTCGGCAGCGGCAGCGGCGACCGACGCGGCGTCGGTGACGTCGAACAGGAGCGGTCGACACGGATTCGCCGAATGCCGTCTTCAGGCGCTCCGCGTCCTCGGGCTTGCGCACGCCGGCGAAGACGCGCCAGCCGTTCGCGGCCAGACCTTGACGCAGGCCCACCCGATGCCGGTGGAGGCGCCGGTGACGACGACGGTCTTGTTCGGTTCGGCGGCCATGACACTCCTATCGGTTCCTGCTTCCGTGATACGAGCGCCGAGCGCCCGGGCGCGATGACGCGCTGCGTGGCGCCGCGTTTGACCGTCGCCGGGCGCCGCCCTAGATAAGCCCCATGACCCGTCTCATCGACACCGTCGCGGAAAGCCCGCGGCCTTCGCGCCTACGCCATCCCGGAGAAGGCGCATCGGCCCGATCAGCCGGTCGCGCGCAAGCCCGCGTGGATTCGCGTCAAGGCGCCGGGATCGCCGGTCTACGCCGAGACGCGGGCGCTGGTGCGCGAACATAAGCTCGCCACCGTCTGCGAGGAGGCGAACTGCCCCAACATCGGCGAATGCTGGGACAAGCGCCACGCGACCTTCATGATCATGGGCGACACCTGCACCCGCGCCTGCGCCTTCTGCAATGTCGCGACCGGCCTGCCCGGTCCGCTCGACCCCGGCGAGCCGGCGCGCGTCGCCGACGCCGTCGCCAAGCTCGGCCTTGAAGCATGTGGTCGTCACTTCGGTCGACCGCGACGACCTTGCCGACGGCGGAGCGGAGCACTTTCGCGCAGACCATTCAGGCGATCCGCGCCGACCGCGCCGGAGACGACGATCGAGGTGCTGACGCCCGACTTTTTGCGGAAAGAGGGCGCGCTCGAGGTCGTGGTCGAGGCGAAGCCCGACGTGTTCAACCACAATCTCGAGACCGTGCCGTCAAAGTACCTCGGCGTCCGTCCCGGCGCACGCTACTTCCATTCGCTGCGGCTCTTGCAGCGCGCCAAGGAGCTCGATCCGACCCTCTTCACCAAGTCGGGCGTGATGGTGGGCCTCGGCGAAGAGCGTCAACGAGATCCTGCAGATGATGGACGACATGCGATCGGCCGACGTCGATTTCCTGACCATCGGCCAGTATCTTCAGCCGACGCCGAAGCACCACCCGGTGATGCGCTTCGTCACCCCCGAGGACTTCGCCGACTACGCCGAGATCGGGCGGGTGAAGGGATTTCTGCTCGTCTCGTCCTCGCCGCTGACGCGCTCCTCGCATCATGCCGGCGACGACTTCGCAAGGCTTCGGGCGGCACGGGCGGCGGCGGTTGCAACGCAACGGTGAAGCGGGAGTGGGGGCGTCTCTCCGCCCACGCGCGCGAGACGCGCCCGCTCGTGGCGCCCGGGATCATTTCCCCACGCCTGCGTTTCGCGCTTTGCGATTGACCCTCGCGGCCCGACCCTGTAGGCACGAACCGCCGTTGCCCATGGCGAGAGCGCGTAGCTCAATAGGTAGAGCATCTGACTTTTAATCAGAGGGTCGTGGGTTCGATTCCCACCGCGCTCACCATAAAAAACAAAGGCTTAGGCTCTATAATCCACAGAACTCAATACGTAGCTTAAAACGGTTGGCAACCCCGTTGGCAACTTCGGCGCGTTTACCCCTTCCAAATCGCAGGCCGGCGCGCGCTGCGCCGCCGTCGCAAGGGCCCGGTCGCGCCGATGGGCGGCGGGGGCGCTCCGGGCCGAGCTTCTTGGCGGACGCCGGCGATCGAAGCGCGGGCCGGATGCGCGCCAAACCCGCCATCGCGTCCCGCTAAGTCGCTGATAATTCTGAACACGTTCTCGCCTGTACCGGGCGAGGATGGACGCGGTCCCGCTCGCGCCGATGGAGCACGGGCCGAGCTATCGGCTTGCCTGATGGATCGCGCTTTCGACAGATGGCCCCTGGGGTATGCCTCCCCCCATGTGGCCCGGTCGAGCGCGAAGCGTTCACACCAAAATTCTGAATCTGAAAAAGCTTCGGGCCGGCCCGCAAGGTTTTGCTTGCCATTTCTCAGAAACATTGTTATCCTCGGCCCTACGGGCCGCGGGGGGTCGGGACAAGCCGGCAAAGTCGCCCGGTCGATTTCATTGCGGGGCGCGGCGGATGGGCGGGCAGAGCGGAACAGCAGGCGCGCCGGCGCAGCCGAACGATGACGCCCCGTGGCTCGATTACGCGAAGCCTTCGGCGCCGGCCGCTGCGCCGGCCGAGGTCAACCCGTTCGCCGAAATATGCGGCGCAGCCCATGAGGGTCGCCGGCCCCGGCGGCGTCGTTGTCGAGTTTCCGGCGGGCACGGATCCTGCGATCGTCGACAAGGTCATGCGCCAGAATTTCAGCGGCGCAGCTCCCGCGCAGCCGAACGATGACAAGCCGTGGCTTGACTACGCGCCGCAGCCCGCGGCGCAGCCGGCCGGACCTAACCCGTTCGCAAAGTACGTCGCGCCGACGCCGGAAGCGGCGCGGGCCGCTTATGACGCGCTCCCCTGGTATGGGAAGGCCGCGCAAGCCGCCGACGATACGGCGCGCCTCGTCGCCAACGGCGCAACGCTCGGCTATGGCGACAAGATCGCAGCCGGCGCAAACACACTCCTTGGGGGCGGCGACTACGCCAGCAACCTCGCAATCGAGCGCGCGGCGTCTCAGGCCGCCGCCGAGCGCGCCGGATGGGCGGGCACGGCCGACAGCCTCGCCGGCATGGCGGCGCCCGCTGGCGCGATCGGGAAGGGCGTTGCCGCGATCGGCGACGCCGCGAGCGCGCTTCCCATCGTCGGGCGGTTCTTCGCCGGCCCGATCGCCCAATCCGCAGCGACAGGCGCCGGGGTCGGCTCGGTCAACGCCACAGGGAACGACCAAAGCGCGGCGACAGGCGCCCTTGTCGGCGCCGGGCTGGCGCAGCCGGGCAAATCGCCGCCAACGGCGCTACGGCCCTCGCCAGCAAGGCCGCGGGCATGTTCAACGCCCCTGTCGCCGTTCCGACCGTCGACGCGCTGACAGCCGCGCGGCAGGCCGCCTACCAGGCATCGGAAAACGCGGGCGTCTCGCTCAGGCCGGGCGCTACGCAGCCGCTTGCGGACGATATCGTCTCGCACATGCAATCGCGGCAGTATGACCCGACGGTTGACGTTGGCGGGCAAGCCATCTTGCGCAACCTGAGCAATTTCGCCGACGTTGCGCCCTACGCGGCGCCGCCAAGCATCTTCGCGCCAGGTTACACCCCGTCGCCAGAATCCCTCGCTGGCGGATCTCGACGCGCTGCGACAGGTCGCCGCGAAAGCCGGCCCGTCGATCGGCCCCGGCATCGTCGACAAGGTCACGGCGTTCATCAACGGGCTTAAGCCGTCGGATATCGTCGGCGGCGATCTGCAGGGTGGAGTCGAGGCGCTGAATAATGCTCGAGCGCTTTATGCGCGCGAGGCCAAGGGCCAAGCGGTCGCCGACGCGATCGACCGGGCCGGACGCAACGCCAGCAAGACGGCCGGTGGCAGTCTCGACGCGGCCATGCGGAGTCAGGCGAACAATCTCATCAATTCGGGCACGCGATGGACGCCCGACGAAGACGCGGCGCTCCGGTCGATCGTCTCCGGGACCGTCCCGACGAACGTATTGCGCGCGGTCGGCGTGCTTTCGCCTTCAACGGCGCTCGGCGCCGCAGTCGGCGCAGGCCCCGCAATCGGTGGCGCGTCGCTCGGCGGCCCGGTCGGCGGAGCGGTCGGCGCTGCGATCCCCGTCGCCGGCTTCGTCGCCAAGAAGGCCGGCGGCGCTATGACGGCCGGCGCGATGGACAACCTCGGTGCGCTCACGCGACTTGGCGGCGACGCGTCGGCGCTCACGCCCTCGCCGAAACGCCGTCCAGGCCGCCGCGCAAAGCGCCAACGCGCCGCTTTCGGGCATCTTGACGAACGCGACCATTGGCGCGTTGCAAGGCCGCGCTGCGCCGGACTCGCGATCGGCGGATCTTGCGGGGCTGTTGGCCGGGCGATGGCAACCGCCGTCGCAGCCGCAAGGCGTGGGCGCCGTCCTTCGCTCAGTAGCGCTTGGCACGGACGACGGGCCGCTACGGTTCATCCGTGCACTTGAAACCTTTGTTCCGCAAATACGCGAGCAAGACCGCAGCCGACAAAACGACAGAGTTTTGATTTGGGGCGTCAACCTGCGCCCCGAATTCGAGCTCTATTTGGCGGATCAAGTCCGCGCGCTCCGCTTTGGAAATCACCAGGCGGGTCATATGGCCTTCCGCATCGGGGGTTCCACGAATGAGCGCGGCGAATATCAAAGGCGTACCCTTGAATAGCGCCGCGTCTGTTTGTTCCATCCTCGCGGATAACTTGGCCCCCTCAGCGGCCAACTGTCCGTAGTCCGCACCGGGTTGAAAGCTGGTCATCCTCTCAGCCACCTCAACCATGGATTCGTGCAAATCTGCTTTTTGGTCGAGCAATTGTGCAAATTGCGTGGGGATATCCGCAAGCGGGGGCGCGAGGGGCAATCGCATGCCCCTCAGGATGCTCGCCTCCGAACGGAATTCTATGCCCATGCGTGTGCTGCTATGGATCATGGCCACAAGGGGGTAGCCCCCGACCTCCGCGAGTTCTTTTCTGGCTTGCGCCATCAAATGCTCGGCCTCTCCGATATCGCGAATGTACGTTTCGACGAACGCAAACGCTTGTGTCGGCGCGTCCTCCTCCGCGCGGGCCGGAAGCGGCATGGCCAACAGCAACAGCAGTGTGATCGCCACGCGCTTCATGCAAGGCCCTCGCCATGGTCGCGCAAAAGTAGAGCACGCCCTAATTATGTCCGCAAGCTATCGGGGAATTGCGCCTCGCCGCCGCGCCGGTCGCGAGGCGCTAGACCTTCGCTTACGACGCGCCCTCAACCTTGCCGACGACTTCGTAGTCCGCGACCGCCACCCGGATCGGCCCCATATCGCCGTCGTTAGGCGAGATCCAAAAGCCGCTGTGGTGCAAGAGCTCAAGATATTCGTGTTTGCCAGGCCCGTCGAAGTCGCGGAATCGGACGCGGTAGGCGACGCCGTCCTCGAGAGGCTCGGTGCGTTCGGCAATCGAAGCGTTCATTTGGCTTTAACCTTGTCGTCGCCCCCCATTGGGCGCGAACAAAATGCACCGTTTCTACCATATGTAAAGAGGAAACTGATGTTAACCTGCTGATTTATTTCTAGATATTTTAGTGTCTATTGCAAGATTAGACATCATTACTTACGAGACGACCCCTCGACTCCTGCTTAAAATATGCGCCTCATCCTTGGAAATTGGCCATGCGGTCGCGGCGGGCTTTGGGCTGGCGCAGGCGGTGCACGCCTTAGCCTTCGCCGGGGTTCATGCGCGCGATCGGGATTTAGCGCCGCGCCGCCGCGGCAGCGCGCCCCGTAGGGCTGGCGCGTCGACCATGCCCGGCACGATGACGCCGCGCGGGTCGGAAGGCCGCCCACGGGGCGCCTAGAGCAGGTCGGCGAGCGCGTCGGCTTCGCCTGCCGGCGTCACGTCTTCAAAGTCGGCGTCTGTCGCGCCCACGCGGGCAAGCTTGCGCTCGCCTTCGGCGACGAAGGACTCGAACTGTTCGATCGTCCAACTCGCCATGTTCTCGTCGGCCGGGGGCGCGTCGGCGGCGACGGCGGCGGGGGTGAACCCGGCGCGGTCGAGCAGCGTCTTGGCCGCATCGACGCGAACGCGGGCGGGCATCTTCGTGTCGCTCATGATCTCGTCAAGGATATGAATCGCCTTCGGCGCGAGCTCGGTTGCGAGCAAGTCCTTGAGCGCCTGGCGCAGATCGTCGGCGAAGGCGGTCGACCGTTTGAACCGATAGAGCTTCGCGCTCGAGGGCAGGCCGGCGCGCTTGGCGGCTTCGTCCATCCCGTAGCCTTTGGCGAGCCACCAAACGATCTCGCGCTCCGTTGTCGAGTTGAATTCCTGTCTTGGCGAGGGGGCGGGCCATTTACGGTTTCCTTGCTTGTTGTGTCCGCAACATAAAACTTTAGCCGCGGGGTGTTGTTCGGCCCGAATCCGAACCTGTCAGGCGCGCAGCCGCGAAATTCCGGCGGCGAGATTCCCCGCCCGATCGGCGCCCGCGACGGGCGCGCGAAGCCGGATAAATTGTCCCGACGGGGCCGGTCGGCCCCTCTCCGGCGGTCCGCCCCCGCCCTCGCGGGGGCGTCGGAACGCCCCGGGGGGTATGGGGGGTTGGAAGCACACCCCGTTGGAAGGGCGTTGGGAGGCCGTTGGAAGGCCGTTGGAAGCTCCGTTGGAAGGCCGTTGGGATGGCGTTGGAAGGGCGTTGGAAGGGCTGGAAGGGCGTTGGAAGGACGGGCGCCGCAGCGCGGGGCGTCATGTTTCGCCCCCCGTCGGGCCGATGATGAGACGGCTGGCGCAGCTTCGACGGCGGCCCGAATTTTTCGACGTGGATTCGATCGTTCTTCGAGAAGCGCTTCCATCGCGTCGGCGAACATCTTCCGGCCGAAGCCCCCCGCCTCGGGATGGGCGGAAAGACGGCCGGCGCATAAGACCTGCCGGCGTTCGGCGAAACTTCGCGCCCTTGGCGGTTGAAGGTCGTGAGCAGGCCGAGGAAGACGCGTTCGCACTCAGCGCCGTCGGCGGCCCTGTCGCGCTTGGCGTGCACGCGGTCGGGCTCGAAACAACCGCTCGACCCATCGAAGGCTAAATTCCTGGCCGTCCGCGCCCGTAGTTCAGCTTCTTGACCGTGAGCGTGCGGAGATCCCCTCGAGGTCCTTCCCCTCGCGGTCCTTGGCCTTCTCAAGGTACAGCCGTCCGCGCACCGAATTATTCCAGCCCGTCGAGCCGCTTGTTCCCCTCCCGCTCGACATACCCGGCAAGCGACGGATGCGCCGAGCAGCATCACGGCCAAATCGTGCTCGAGCGCGAGGCCACGAAGAAGGCCGATGAACTGGCGCGCCAACTGGCGGTCGATTTCATCGCCCGCGAAAACGTCGGCTTGCGTGTCGAGAAAAACCGAGGCGCGGCTTGATCCTCTCGACAAGGGCGATGAGATCCCGCCAAAGCGCCGTCTTGACGATGCGGGCGCCCCCGTTCGGGGCCGTGGCCAGGACGGCGTCCAGGCCCGCCAGCGGGACCAAATGCAGGTCGGACAGGTCGGGCAGCTTAAGCCCCATGCGCCCGCAGATAGCCGCTAGGCGGCGGTGCAACTCGTCCGCCTCGTCCTCAGCGGAGAGGAACAGGGCGGGTCCCGTTGCGGCCGGCATGCCAAGCCATTCGCGCCCCGTCGCGACAGCGGCCGCGAGTTGAAGCGCAACCATCGTTTTCCCCGTTCCTCCGTCGCCGGTGAACAAGGTGACGTTGCGGTCTAAGACCACGTCAGGGACAATCCAACAGCGCGGCGGGATGGGCCGCCCTTCGAAGTCGCTCGCCCGCATGACGGGCAACCTGGCGCCGCGCTCCGTCGCCGAGCTCGGTGATCCTCGACAGGCTGGAAGACTTCGGCGGCTTCATAAGGATAATCGCAGCCGGCCGGCTTCTCGCGATGGAACGCGCAAAGGTCGTCAATCAGGCGTCGATAGCCGTCCGAAGTTGTCCGCGTCGATCGCCCATGGCGGATCCGCCTTGGTTTCGTTCCAGCCGTCGTCTTCGGTCGTGAGATCGAAGATTTCATCCGCCGACAGGCCGAAGTCGCCAAGCCTTTCGATGACGTGTTTCGTTGCCTCGCGCCCGCCCTCGCCCTGCTTCGCTTCGGGCGCCGCGTCGCGAAGCCACTGGCGGGCGTGTTCGATCGCCCTTGGCGTATCGAGGTCGCAGCATGGCGGCGGGCTCCTGTGCGCCGCGTCGCCGCGCTCCGTTGCGGGCCGGGCGTTGCACAAGTCCAACAGCGCTCGCGGCGCCAGCGCAATGCCGATCGCCGACGGCGCCGCGCCGGTCATCCACTCGTATTCGCGCCCATCGATAATCGAGCCCGGCGCGACGACGTAGCCGCCGACGCCGCGCACGTCGACGCCGTCGGCGAGCCTCTTCACGCTATTGTGGACTTCCTCGCCGGCCGGGCACGCGAAATAGATATGCGCGCCCCGGTTTCCGCCTTTGCCGGGCGTTCGGGCGGACACGCTTACGGGAAGGTCGGGCACAAGCGCGAGCAATGCCTTGTGACGGCCGCTCGCCTTGTGGTCGGCGTCTGTGTCCAGGTCGACCACAAAGAGCGTGTTGCCGTTTGGCAGGGGCCGGCCGGTCGCAATCCCGATGTTGAAGGCTTCAGGCTCGCCTGTCGCCGCGGTCCACATTCGCCGGGCCTTTTCCGGGTCCGACGTTGCGCGCTCTTGCCATCCGACGATCGCCGGTTTTTTGCCGTTGGCGACGACCGGGAACACGGAAAAGCCGATTGCAGCAATCGCCAACGCTCGCGCGCGCATGTTGATTGTGGTATTTTCGATCTCGAGGCCGGCCGGAAAGCTACCTCTTGCGCGTCATTTAGACGGGGCCGCTCAGTCATGGGCGGCCTCGATTCTTTTCTGCGCAAGCGTCCAGGCTCGCGCCCGCTCCACACCCGATTCAACATCTTCAGCGGAGCGCAACAGCCGGAAGCCTTCCCCCGTGTCGTCGATCCGCGAGCGCCATTCGCCAGCCTCGACGAGGGCGTTCGTCCAGGCGTCGAGTCCGCCCCCGCAAACGCGCAACCTGCTATGGTCGCGTTCGTCCCTCGCCAGCGGTATTTCGGGCAAGACCTCGATTTCATCGAACAACGGCAAGCTAGGGAATATCCAACGCCATTGTTCGGGCGCCCCGGCGCGGTCGATCCTCGTTCTCAGGCCCGGCCGGTAGTGCTCGCCTCCAAGGTCCAGCGTCATCAAAGGCCGCCCGGGGCGGCGGTCGCGGACCAAGGCGAGGCGCTCCGGCCCGTACGCCACGGCGCGCCACGACGAGCCGCGCGGCGCGTTGAGCATGAAACTCAGAAAGCCCGCGCCGACCGACCAACTCCGATATGCGGGAGTGTCGGCGCCGCCAAACCGGACGACGAAGCAAACGCCGACAGCGCGCCCCGTGTCGATCGGGGCCCCGTGGCGCGACACAAGGACGACGCAATCGGCGTCAAAGCGGTTCGTTCGGCCCGGCTCGCCGTCATGATCGAAAGAGTCAGCGCGCCGAAGTCGGGCGAGCGAACTCTTGCGAGGCCCGTCGCCGCGAAGTGAGCCGCGCTCGCCGCCTCGGCTTCGTGCTCCCGGTCCTCCACAATCACGGCGCGAGGCGCGCCGTTTGGTCGGCTTATGCCAGAACAAAGGGCCACGGCTCAGCCCTCCCCGGCCGCGAGGGCGCCAGCGAGCGCTGCGCGCTGCGCCTTGGGCGTCGGTTTGTTGAGAAAAGCGCGGGATTGAGCCGCGACGAACTTGTCGATTTCCGAGACGGCAAGCAACGTTCGGCCGCCAAGTTTCACGATTGGCAGGTCCCCCGCGCGCAACATGCGGTAGAGATAGCCGGGCGAGATTCCGAGCATGTTGGCCGCGGCGTCAACGCCAACGAGACGGCTCCCCTCGGAAGGCGCGCGCGCTCGAAGGCCGCGCTCTTTTGTGGACGGATTTGCAGTTTTCATGACGACCTCAGATAGCGAGGGCGCCGCCGGTCAATTCAGGTCGGAGGATTGGGAATCGTGAACGGTACGGCGCGCCAGCGTGTCGGTTGCCTTCCCCTGGAAAGGGTCGGCGGTTGGCGCGCTGGCGAAGCGCAATGCGGCCGTTCTATTGTGCGCCGAGGGCGCGCATATCGAACACGCCCGAGGGCGTAAAAACATAATATCCAACCGGCGAGAAAAGGCAAGAAATAAGTTGAAAGAAATTCTGCAAACCCTTGGAATTGCGTGCGCACTATGGCGCAAACACTTATCATGCGCGCAACGCAATCACGTTGCTTTCGTCGCTCTGCTTGACGGCAGCGGCGCAGGCGAGCACGTGGCTTTCATAGTGCGCCAGCGCGCTCTTGATGCTTTCGAGGCGCTTCGACCGATCATATACCGCGTCGTGAACGTCCTTCGCCGTGTGCCCGGCGAGGCGCCGCACGATCCCTTCGCCAATGCCCGCTTCGTGAAGCTCGGATATCAGCGTGCGGCGCAGATCGTGCGGCGTCCAGCGCGGTTGGCGGAGCTTGGCGCATAGGCGGCGGACGGCTTTGCTCACGGCCTGGACTTCGACCGCGCCGCCCTCGGGCGCCGAGAACAAACGGCCGGACTTATCGGCGGACTCAACGAGCTTCGCCAGCATGGCGCGCGCGGTCGGACCGACCGGCAACACGCGGGCCGCGTCCTTCGTCTTGCCTTTCGCGATCGTAACCGAGCCGGAATCGAGGTCGACGTTTTCGCGCCGCAGGTCCGTGATTTCAGAGACACGGCAACCCGTCAACGCGAGCAATGCGAGGATCTTGGAATAGGGCGCGGGCGCCTCGCCGTCGGAAAGCGCATTCCAGATCACGCCCATTTCGGCGGCGCTCAAAACACGCTCGCGCGCCGACTCCTCAACGGCCTTCGGAAGCCGGGCAGCCGGGTCCGCCGCAATCCATCCCTTGTCGGCGCAGAACCGAAAGAACCGGCCGAGCACGGCAACGAGGCGGTTGGCCGCGATACCCTTGCGCCCGGCTTTTCGCTGCGCCGCGGCCTTCTTGTCCACAAGCGAGGTCAAATCGGTGCGGCTCACGTCGGCGAGGCGGAAGTGACCGAGGCCGGGCAGGGCGTCCATTTCGAGGATGCGCCACGCTTCCGCGCGCCAGCGTTCGCCACGCTTTGCGTCCAGGTGTTCGGTCTTGTAGCGGTCGGCGGCCTCGCGCACTGTGATTGGCGCGTCCGTTCCCTCTCGCTTCCGCCGGGCTTCAAGGTTCGGGTCTTTGTCGTTCTGCGCCGCCGAGTGCGCCTTGCGCGCCGCGTCGAGGGCGTCGGACACTGTCATGTCAGGATAGTTCCCCAAGCGCGCGCGGATCACGCGCTTTCCCATTTTGCCGCGCCAATAGAGCGTCTTTGTCTCCCCGTCGGCGGCGATCATTGCGGACAGGCCGCCGACGCCAAGGGCGAGCTCGTATGCCTTCTCTTTCGGCTTGGCGTTCCTGAGGAGGCGGTCGGCGGCGATCGGCGTGCGGGCGGTTTTCATTGGCAACCCCATTGGCAACCGGAGCGGTAGAGAGGATGACCGAACCGGAGACAACATGATACACAATGGCTGGCGATAGTCAACTGATTGATTGGCAACCAAAGGCGAATAGGTCGAGTTTTTTCAATGCGCTTGTGCCCGGAGATGCCGACGCTGCATAGGCTTTCCAGCCGATCGGGCATCATGGTGCGATGGCGCGCAAAGACTGACTTTTAATCAGAGGGTCGTGGGTTCGATTCCCACCGCGCTCACCATGCAAATACAGCGGGCCAGAAGCGACAGCCAAGCTTTCGCATTAACTTAGGAACGCTCCGGACGACATTTTGGGCGATCGGGTCGGCGTTTCGCGTCGCCCAGGCGGGCTTGAGCCGCATCCATTCATCACAACCCATCGTCGGCTTTTCCTTCGCCGCCGTTGGCGCCATCCTCGCCAACGCTTATGGCAGGGCGCGCGAGGGCGAGGAGCAGAGTGATGGCGAGAAGAATTCTTGGCGGCGGCGGTCGCGGCGACGCTATGCGGGCTGACCGCGGCGCTTGCGCAGAACGCGGCGCCGGCGACGGCCGCAAAGCCCAAGCCGAAGGCGGCGGGGGACGAGTTTGTCGTCACAGTGACCGTGACCAATTCGCGCAAGACCGATCTCGTCAAGTTGCAGGTGGCCGAGAGCGGTTCGGTGAACTGGAAGACGGTGCTTGGCGCTTTGAAAGCCGGCAAGCAGGCGACGGCCAAAGTGCCGCAGAGCTTCAATTGCCGCGTCGACGTGCACGGGACTTTCGCCGACGGACAGTCGCTGGATGCGTCCGACGTCGACGTCTGCGCGCAAAAGACGCTTAACCTGACCGATTAAGCGGCGGCCGAGCCTCTTGTCCACGACCGGTCTGACGCAGCGGCAGCGGCGATACGTCACCTGTCTACGGCCGACAACGGGGCGTAATGACAGATCCGCGCCTCTCCAGTGTTCGGGCCCGCGCCCCGGCGCGCTTTTGATTTCAATCAATGCGCGAGCACAGTGGCGGTCCACACTCGCTTCGGCGCGAAGTCAAAAGATGCAAAATCGAGACGAGATATGGCCGACGCGATTTCCAAAGTTGCTCCGTTCGCGCCGATCTTCGCGGTCGAGGTGATCGACGCCGAGGGTTTTGCTTGGCTTTACGGGCCCGCGCATCTTCACGAAGCGCTTAGGATCTGCTCGATTCTGGAACGGGAGGCGGCGGGCGGCCATGAACCGCGCATCACCATTCCGTCGTCGCTGGTCGGCCAGGGGCTGACGGAAAAGTGAGGGATCGCGCCTGAACCGTTCGGAGGGCGCCGGACGCCGCAAACGCATCGGAGTTCGAGAGCCTTCCTATGCAAATGTTGCATGCGTAGATCGGCCAGGGGACATCAGGCATAGGGGTTCGGGATGCGAGGTCTTTTCTAAAAGGACCTTAACAATATAGAGATATCTTCTTTCCGTCAGGCGTTTCGAGGAATCGGCTTCCGAATCCCGCTTCCGGCGGGGTGCTCGCGAAACGCCGGCTGACCAAATGTCGCATTTCCCTTTTCGCGGCACATGCTATGCGGATGGCGCGCGCCGGCGGGGGAACAGCCGGCAATCGCCAAAGAAAGCAATTCCTCATGTCCGAGAGCCGCATTCGGAACGCCGCGTTGCGTTCCAAGATCATGAGCGCCGAACAGGCCGCCGCGTTGATACCAGACGGGGTGAATGTCGGCATGTCCGGCTTCACCGGCGCGGGCTACCCCAAAGTGGTGCCGCTTGCGCTCGCGGCCCGCATGCAGGCCCTTCACGCCGCAGGCGAGCATTTCAAGGTCGGGGTCTGGACGGGCGCCTCGACCGCGCCAGAACTCGACGGCGCGCTCGCCCGCGCCAACGGCATCGAACTCCGCCTGCCTTACCAGTCGGACCCGGCTTGCCGGAAGCGGATCAACGATGGCGACATGGATTACGTCGACATCCATCTGTCGCATGTCGCGCAATTCGTGTGGTTCGGTTTCCTCGGAAAGCTCGACGTCGCCGTGATCGAGGTCGCCGGCGTGCTCGAGGACGGTCGGCTGATCCCGTCGTCGTCGGTGGGCAACAACAAGACCTGGCTCGATCAGGCCGACAAGATCATTCTCGAGGTCAACCGCTGGCAGAACCCCGGCCTCGAGGGGATGCACGACATCTATTACGGCACCGACCTGCCGCCCCATCGGCGCCCGATCCCGCTGCTGACGTCGCACGACCGCATCGGCCAGCCGTATTTCTTCTGCGATCCCGAGAAGGTGATCGCGGTGGTCGAAACCGATTCGCCGGACCGCAATACCGCCTTCGCAGCGCCAGACGCGACCTCGCGCGCCATCGCCGACAATATCCTCGAATTCCTCGGCCAGGAGGTGAAGAAGGGACGACTGCCCGAAAATCTTCTTCCGCTTCAGTCGGGCGTCGGCAACGTCGCCAACGCGGTGATGGACGGGCTTCAGCACGGGCCGTTCACCGGGCTCTCCGCCTTCACCGAAGTGCTTCAGGACGGCATGATGAACCTCATCAAGTCCGGCAAGATGGACTTCGCCTCGGCGACCGCGCTGTCGCTGTCGCCCGAAGCCGCGGAAGAGTTCAATCGCGACGTGGCGCTCTACCGCGAGAAGGTGGTCCTTCGGCCGCAGGAGATCAGCAACCATCCCGAACTGATCCGCCGCCTTGGGGTGATCGCGATGAACGGGCTGATCGAGGCCGACATTTACGGCAACGTCAATTCGACCCACGTGCGCGGCACCTCGATCATGAACGGCATCGGCGGTTCGGGCGATTTCGCCCGCAACGCCTACCTCTCGATCTTCATGACCCCCTCGACCGCCAAGAACGGGACGATCTCCTGCATCGTGCCGATGGCGAGCCACGTCGACCACACCGAGCACGACGTGCAGGTGATCGTCACCGAGCAGGGCCTCGCGGACCTGCGCGGCCTGTCGCCGAAGCGCCGGGCCGAGGCGATCATCGCCAATTGCGCCCATCCGGCCTATCGCCCGGCCCTGAACGAATATTTCGAGCGGGCGCTGCGCGAGTCGCCTGGACGTCACACGCCCCACCTCATGACCGAGGCCTTCACCTTCCTGCCCGACTGGATGGCGCGTCATGCGAAGACGGGCGAGCGGAGGCAGGCGAATGCGGCGTAGGACGGGCGCCTGGGCCCCGCATCGGGGCGGGAGTCCCTGGTCGCAGGCAGAGCGCGGGGCGCGGCGCCTTCGGAGTGGGCAGAAGAGCGGGTCGCGCAGGCGACTTCACGGTGATCGAGTGGCAAAGTGTGGTAGGAAGTGTGGCATGCGGATTGCGTGCTCATTTTCCGGCCCGCGCCTGCGAGGCCGAAAGCAACTCTGAAGCCATGAACAGCGTCGTTCCCCGTCGTTCTTTCTCACCCGCCCCGACAGCGACGCCGATCTATCTCGACCGGGACCGCCGCACTGTGCGGGTCGACGTGCAACTCGGGTCGATCACCAAACGGATGGTGATCGACACCGGCGCGACGGGTCTAAGCGTCCCTAAGTGGGTGGCTGACCGGCTGCTCATCCGCCGCGAGGCCGTCCGCTCCGAGAACGCGGTGTTCACGCTGGCAAACGGAGCCAAGGAGATCCGGAGCGGAATCAAGGTCTGGTCGGTCTCTGTCGCCGGCCACACCCTCCTCGACGTCTATGCGACCGTCGCGCCGCACGAAGCCGAGCCGCTGCTCGGCTTCCCCTTCCTCAATCACGTCGGCCGGTTCACCATCGACACCATCGCGGGCGTGCTGATTATAGGGTAGGCGATCCGCCCATGCCTCGAGAGCCCAGGCATTCCTTTCCGCCCGATGCCGCCGCGCGCAAGGCCGCAAAGCCCGTCGTCGTCTATGACGAGGATCGGTTGCCGCCGGTCGACCGTGCGTTCTATGCTCGGGTTCGTGACGGCATGGACAAGGTCGGCGAGGTCCTCGTCCCGCCCCGCGACGGCGGCGTCTTCGACGTTCCCGCCGGTCACGTCTTCAGGATCGTCTGCGCCGAGGGGCCGCAGGTCGGCGATCTCAATCTCTGGAACGCGGCGAACCTCGCCGAGCGTTTCTACAGCGGCAAAACCCGCGCCCTGCACGGCACGCACCTCACCGCCGGCGACCGGCTGTGGAGCGCGCTCCCTTTTCTCCGGCCGATGGCGACGATTAGCGACGACACGCTCGACTGGTACGGCTTCGACGCAGACGGGGCTGGGGTGCACGATGTGATCGGGACGCGCTGCGACCCGCATACCAACCGTCTCCTGACCGGCGCCGACTACCACCACTGCTGCCACTCGAATCTGACCTGGGCGCTGGCGGGTCGGCTGGATTTGTCGTTCGAGGAGGCGGAACGGCATGTCCACGATGTCCTGAACGTCTTCATGTGCACGGGATTCGACCGCGAGCAAGGCCGCTATTTTATGAAGGAAAGTCCTGTCCGGCCAGGGGATTACCTCGAAGTCTTCGCTGAAATCGACTTGATCGGCGCACTCTCGGCCTGTCCGGGAGGCGACTGCGGGGCCGGCCACTCGAGCGACGCCGCGCGCTGCTGGCCGCTGCGCGTCGATATCTTTCGCCCCCGCGCCGAAGCGCTCGCGGGCTGGCGGCCGCCGGCGGTCAGCGCCTACGCGAGGGCGGCCGCAGTAGGGCGGCCGCGGTAAAGCGCCCGGCCGGTCACATCGCCTTTTCGAGCTGGCCGCGGATCTCGCCCGGCTTGTGGTCCGCGGTGTGAATGTTAAAATACATCATGCCGTCCATCAGGTCCTTGGCCTCAGCCTCGGTCAGAATGGCGGAGCCCTTGAGCGGGCTGTCGAGCGGGGCCTTCAGCGGCACTTCGATCGGCGCGGACTTGCCGACAGGGGCCGGCCCATGGAAATGCGCCGCGATCGCCGGCCCGGTGAGGCCGGAATAGTCAACCGTCCAGGTCAGGGTCTTGGTCGCGGTGTCGTAGGTCGCCTGGAGCGTCCCGGTCCCCTTGCTGTCGGTCGGCGGCGTTTCCGACGGTCCCGTCAGGTCGGCCTTGAATTTGATCTCCTCGGCGCCGGCCGAAGCGAACGACAATATCAGCGCCGCGGCCGCGATCGCCGCGGCGAAAACAGACTTGCCCATAACCGTCTCCTTCTCTCGTGAACCCCGCCCGAGCGGGGTCTTGCGCATCGAAGATGTCGAACGTGCGTCGTTATTGCTACGCGCGTCCTGCGAAGGCGGATCAAGCGAACCGCGCCCTCGAACGCTCGCGCGCCTTTTCCGCCTCGACCTCGCGATCGCGCGGCGGCGCTGCGCTGGTGAGCGAGAACACAAGCCGGCGCGTCGCGTCCGCGACGTCGTCGACGGCGCGGTCGAAGGCCTCGGCGTTGGCCTGCGACGGCCGGGAGAACCCGCAGACCTTGCGCACGAATTGGAGCGCCGAGGCGCGGATCTCCTCCTCGGTCGCGGGGGGCTCAAAATGAAACAGCGGGCGAATGGCGCGGCACATCGGGCGACTCCCTTGCGGTCAGGAGATTACTGCGTGAGTTCGTAACGCGCGGTCACGCTCACCGTGAGCTTGTCCTGCCCCGCTTCGACCGGGGTCGGCGCCGCGCTCGAGGCTGTGGCGTACATGCGGCGGGGGAACGGAAGCGGCTGCGATCCGCCCTGCTCGGTCAGTTCCATCAGCCGGCCGAGCTTGGCCCCGGCCGCGGCGGCGTAGATCTCGGCTTTGCGGCGGGCGTCCGCGATCGCCAGCGGACGGGCCTTGTCCAGGAGCGCGCTCGGGTCGTTCTGGCCGAAGGCGATCCCGACCATGGCGTTGGCCCCGCTGCCGACGGCGTTGTCGAGCAGCGTCCCGAGGCGGCTGAGGTCGCGCGCGGTGACGGTGACCATGTTGCCGACATTGTAACCGGTGATCGCCGGCGGCGCGCTCGAGGCGTTCGTCGGGTTGGCGAAGGTCGGCGAAATCGACAGGCTCGACGTCTGAATGTCGGCCGGCGCGACGCCCTCGCTCTTGAGCGTCGCGATCAGGTTGTTCACGGCCTTGGCGTTCAAGGCCATAGCGGCGCCGGCGTCTTTGCCGGTCGTCGTCACGCCGAGCGTGACCCGGGCGAAATCCGGCGTCGCCAACACGCTGCCTTCGCCGCTGATCTCGATCGAGCGGTCCTGACTGACCTCGATCAGGCGCGTGTCCGCGGCGGGCGCGGGCGGGGCGGCGGCCGCCTGGGCGATGGCGAGCGCGGCGACGCCGCCCAGAACCGATGCAAGTCTCATGATTGTCCCCTCCAGAGTTTAACCACCGGCTTCGTCTTTGACCGCCGGGGCGCGGTAGCGGAAATCGCATTTGTCCGCCCCGCCCATGATGGTCTTGGTCCGTGTCAGTTCGATGCGCGGATCATAGCCTTCGCAGAAGGCGCCGTCGCGGTCGCAGGAGAGCACGTCGCCGAGGTCGCCGAGACCCATGGCGCGATAGGTTTCGGCGTAGCGGCAGCGGGTGACGTTGAAGTCGAAGCGGCCGGGCTCGTCGCGCAGAACCTCGACCGTCAGGGCGTCGTCCTTTGTCCACAACGGGAAGACGGACTTGAAGCCTTCGAGATCGGCCCCCTCCGGCGTCCGCGCCGCCAACTCCGCGCCGGCCGCGATCGCCGCGCGGCGGATGGCCGCGCGCAGGATCTCGCGCGCCCGGGTTTCGCCGATGGCCTTGCGCATCTCGTCGTAGATCGGCGCGATGATCTCCGCCTCGATCTTGCGGCGGGCGAGGATGCTGAGGTGCTGGGTCATGAGGGTGGCGGTCCTTGAGAGGGCGGGCAAGCGCAGGCGCGGCTGCGCACAAATCTTTTCCCACAGGCGATTTCAAGGCGTTAGACGCGATATTCTGCAACTCTCGTCGCGAGCTGAGTAGCGCGCGGGTGTAAGTTGCTGATTGCGTTAGTAAATCGCTGTACGCCTCGCGAAAACCGGCTCCCGCGACCCTACTCCGCCAGGTCGGCCCGAAACGGGTCTCGCTGTTTTGGCGTGAGGCTCAGATCGGATCGTCGCCGCCGTCATGGACGAGTCTGCTTGGCATCAGGTCTCCGGCGGCCTCGAGCACCGGGTAGGCGGCGCCGGCGACGAGGTGGTCGTTCAGGCGCTTGATGTCGCGCAGGAGGTCGAGGGGCGCCGCGTGCGGCTGGCCGTCGTCGCGACGGCCGCGAAGCCGGGCGAAGTGGGATTTGATCGCGTCGGCCTCCCGGCGCCGAAATTCCTCTTTCTGTTGCGACAGAACGCGGGCGGCGTGCCGATCGCCGGTCATGAAGACCGACGCGGCCGAGCGGAGGTTGCTGCGGACGGCCTCGAAAACGTCCTGAATGTCCTGCTCGTCGTCGGGCCCGAGGTCGGTCCCGCGCTTGAGAATCTTGCCGACGAAGCCCGCAATGTTTCGTTCGACGACGTCGCCCGCGCCTTCGAGGTTCACGGAGAAGGCAAGCACGGCTTCGAGCCGGCGATGCTCCTCGTCGCTCAGGCTCTCCGGGTCGAGACGGGTCAGGTAGCGCTTGATCTCGCCATTGAGCGCATCGAGCACGTCGTCCGACTTTCGCGCGCGAGAGACGGCCTCGCGATCCCTGAGACGCAGGGACTCGGCTGCCCCTTCGATCATCGAATCGAGGACGTCGACCATCCGCAGCGTCTCGCGCGCGGCGTGACCGATAGCAAGCGACGGCGTCTCGACCGCGGAGTCGTCGAGGTAGAGCGGCCTTGCGGGGTCGGCGGCGGCGAGGCGCTGAGGCATCAGGCGTTCGAGCACGCGCGCCAGCGGACCCAGCAGCGGCAGAAACGCCACAGCGAGGACGACGTTGAACGCCGTATGAAAATCGGCGACCGCGCGAGAGAAATTCGGCTCGACCTGGACCAGGCCGACGCCGATCGGCGTCAAAAGCGGCAACGCGATGGCGGCGCCGACGAGGCGCGTGACGACGTTTCCCACCACCACCCTCCGGCCCGCCGCATCGCCGCCGCGCGCGCCTTCGATCAGCGGATTGAGGGCCGTCCCGATGTTCGCGCCGATGATCAGGGCGAGCGCGGCATTGAGAGGAATGACGCCTTTTTCGGTGAAGGACATCACCAGCAGCGCGACCGCCACGCTCGAATGGGCCGCCCAGGCGAGCAAAGCGCCGAACGCGACGGAGATCAGACGGTCGGTCGCGATCGCGCCCATGAGAATCCTGAGGCTGGGAACATCCTCATAGGGCGTGATGATGTCCAGGAGTTGCGGCAGCGCGATCAGCATCAGGCCGAGTCCGATCGCGACTCTCCCGATATCGCGCGTGCGGGCGCCGCCTGTCCGAAACATCGCCACCCCTGTGAGCAGGAGCAGCGGCGATACTCTCGAAACGTCGAACGAGAGCGCCTGCACGATCAGGGTCGTGCCGACGTTCGCGCCGAGCATCACCGCCAGCGCCGGCACCAGGGCGACGAAACCGGCGCCGGCGAACGAGGCGATCATCAGGCCCGTCGCGGTGCTGCTTTGCAGGATTGCGGTGACGCCGAGGCCGGCGGCGGCGGCCTTGATCCGGTTCCCGAGCGCATGACTCAGGAAGCGTCTCAGCTCGGCGCCGAAGGCGCGCTGGACGCCGCTCTGCACCATATGGACGCCCCACAGCAGCAGGGCGATCGCCCCGGCGAGGTTGAGGAGGTTCAGCGTCGCGTCCATTGGCCCCTCCCTGTGAGGCCCGTTGAAAGCCCGCGAGAAGGCGAAGCGGCGTCGTGCGGGGCTAGCGAACCCGCGAACGGACCTTTGGTTCAGAATTCGACCGAAAAAGGGGCGCCACACATCGAATTTTGATGCGCCTCGATAATTCTATTATATTTAACAGGGCGAACGCCGTCACCTCCACTTCCCGACGGAAGGGCAAGCGCCATGCAGGATCACACTGTGAAGGCCTACGACAGAGAGCTCGATACGCTCGAGCGTCTGATCGCCGAAATGGGCGGCGTCGCCGAAAAGATGGTGGTGGACGCCGTCGACGCGCTCGCCAGCGCCGACAGCGTGCTTGCGCATCAGGTCGTCGCCGCCGATTCCCGCCTCGACGCGCACCAGCGCGAGATCGAGCACCTCGCGATCATGACCATCACGCGCCGACAACCCGTGGCGGTCGATCTCCGGGAGCTGATCGGCGCGTTCCGCGTCGCCGGCGATCTGGAGCGGGTCGGCGACCTCGCCAAGAACATCGCCAAGCGCACGATCAAGATCGGCGTCGAATCCCGGGTCCCGCGCGCGATCGTCGGCTTGCGGCACATGAACGAGGTCGCGACCGAACTTTTGAAGGACGTGCTCGACGCCTACGCGCAGCGCGACGCCGACCGGGCGCGCGAAGTGTGGGAGCGCGACGTCGACCTCGACGCCCTCGAAGACTCGGTGTTTCGCGACCTCCTGACCCACATGATGGAGGACCCGCGCAACATTTCGTTCTGCGCCCACATGCTGTTCTGCTCGAAGAACATCGAGCGGATCGGCGACCACGCCACCAATATCGCCGAGACCGTCGTCTATCTGGTCACCGGCCAAACGATGCCGTCCGAGCGCCCGCGCGGGCGGCAGGAGTCCGATATCGAAGTCGAAGCCGCCGGAGACGACGAATGAATCAGGCGCGCAAGGAGAACGTCCGCTCCGGTGCGGCGTCGGCTCCGCGCATACTGGTGGTCGAGGACGAATCCGATCTCGCGGTGCTGATTTCCTACAATCTGGAGTCGGAGGGCTACGTCGTCGAGCATGTGGAGCGGGGCGAGGAGGTCGAACTTCGCTTGATCGAGAGCCCGCCCGACCTCGTCATCCTCGACTGGATGCTTCCGGACGTGTCGGGGCTCGAAATTTGCCGCAGACTTCGGGCGCGGGAAAACACCCGCACGCTGCCGGTGATCATGGTGACGGCGAAAGGCGAGGAGGCGGAGCGCGTTCGCGGCCTCATGGTCGGGGCGGACGACTATGTCGTCAAGCCGTTCTCCGTTCTGGAACTGATGGCGCGCGTGCATGCTCTGCTCAGGCGAAGCCGCCCGGAGCGGATCTCCGCTCGCCTGTCTTGCGGCGACATCGACCTCGACCGGGACACCCGACGCGTGCGGCGCGGCGAGCGAATCATTTTTCCGGGGCCCACCGAGTTCCGGCTGCTCGAACTTCTGCTGGAGAAGCCGGGCCGGGTGTTCACCCGTCCGCAATTGCTTGACGGAGTTCTGGGGTCAGGCGGTCGAGATCGACGAACGCACGGTCGACGTCCATGTGGGCCGACTGCGGAAGAAGCTGTCAAAGGGCCGCGAGCGCGATCCGATCCGGACGGTGCGCAGCGTCGGCTATTCGTTTGACGAGACCTTCGGCAAGGCGAAGAGTTGATCCTGCCCGCAGCGACCTCGCTCTACGAGGACGGTGAGCAACAAAGCGGTCGGCGTTTGGCGCCCCGTCTAGCCCTTTCCCCGCGCTTCGGCGAAGGCGGCGAGCGCCCGGGCGCGGGCGGCGTCGTGATCGACGATCGGTTTGGGATAGGTCTTGGCGAGAACGACGCCCGCGCCGGCGAGCGCCTCCGCGGGCGCGCGCCACGGCGCATGGATATATCGGGCTTCGAGACGTGCGAGTTCGGGGACCCAGCGCCGTACGTAAGTCCCGTCCGGATCGAACTTCTCGCCCTGCAGCACCGGATTGAAGATCCGGAAATAGGGCGCGGCGTCGGCGCCGGCGCCCGTCACCCACTGCCAGCTCGCGGGATTGTTGGCCGGGTCCGCGTCGCAGAGCGTGTCCCAGAACCATTCCTCGCCGCGCCGCCAGTCGATCAGAAGGTGCTTGACCAGGAACGACGCCGCAATCAGCCGCACGCGGTTGTGCATGTAGCCCGTCCGCCAGAGCTGGCGCATGCCAGCGTCGACAACGGGATAGCCGGTCTCGCCCCGCGCCCAGGCGCGAAATGCGGTCTTGTCGTCTCGGAAGGGAAAGCGCTCGAAGTCGCCCTTGAGCGGCCGCGTCGCAAGATCCGGATGGGCGGTGAGGAGGGCGTAGGAAAACTCGCGCCAGCCGAGCTCGGAGAGGAATTTCTCCGCCCCGCGCGCGAGAGGCCCATCCGCGGCCGCCGCGGCCTCGACGGCGCGGGCCGCCTTGCGGGCCGACAACTCGCCGAAGCGCAAATGCGCGGAGAGGCGGGAGGTCGCGTCGGCAGCGAGATAATCGCGCTCATAGGCGTAGGCGGGCAGGGCGTCGTTTACGAAGCGGCGAAGGGCGGCCATGGCGCCGTCCTCCCCGGGCGTCTCGCCGAGCGCCAGTTCGCCCGACCAGTCCGGCGCGGTCGGGGTGAGGCGAAGCGCGGCGATGGTTGTTCGAGCAGGCGCGCCTGTCGGCCAAGGCGCCGTTTCGAGCCGCGCGGGGGCGGGCAGGGGCGCCGGCAGGGGACCGAGACCGCGATGGCGGCGCCAGAAGGCCGAGAAGGCGCCCGAGGGCGTGCCGTCCGCTTTCGCAAGCTCCGCGGGTTCGCGCATCAGCCGCCCGTTGTGGCTGACCGCCTCCACGCCGCGCGCCTTGAGCGACGCCTTCACGCCGGCGTCGAGCGCGACGCTCGCGCCCTCATAGCGGCGGTTCCAGACGACGCGCCGGGCGTCGGCCGCCGCGGCGAGGTCCGAAATGACCCGGTCCGCCTCGCCTTCGACGACGTCGAGCCGACCGCCGCGTTCGGCGAGGCCGCGCTCGAAACGCGCCAGCGACCGGGCGAGCCGCCACTTGGCCGCGCCGCCGGGCGGCCGGCCGTTCTCGGGACGCGGATCGTGGACATAGACGGTAAGCGCCGGCCCGCGCGCGGCGGCCAGCGCCGGTTGGTCGTCGAGGCGGAAGTCGTCGCGAAGCCAGATGATGTCCACGGTCAAAAGTCGCCTCCGTCCATTTCGCGACCGGACAGCCGCACGCGCTCGCTGCGCATCCCCCGCACGAAGAGCGTTGAACCTTCCGGCGCTCCGGCGCCAAGCTCCTTGATACGCACGCAGGAGGCGGCGGGATTTCTTCGGCGGCGGGCATGAAACGCGGACCGGGAACCCAGGACGGGATCGTTGCGGGAACATTATAGCCGCCGATGGTCTTGAAGCCGTTCAGGTAGTCGAAGCTTGGATTTGCTTGCCGGTAGACCTCGTAGCCGCCGTAGACAGTGAGGGCGTCGGTCCACCTGTACTTCGAGGCCGCGATCAGGCCGGTGTTGTTCGACAGCGTCGCCTTGAAGTCGGTGTCATTGTAGCCGATCGGGATATCCGACGTGCAAGCGTAGACTCCGGCGCTGGTGAAGGCGCACGAGCCGCCGAAGATGCCGGCGCCCACGGCGTTCTGGGTGAAGCCGCCGACGGCGTCGAGCGACAGCCGCCCGCAGTCCGCGCCGACCTGGCCTTGAACCCTGGCGGTCGAGCCGTTGCCGAGATTATATCCGCTGGTCTGAACGAGCGCTGCGACGCGGAAATTGGCGATCTCGAGGCGATAGGTCAGGGCGGTGTTCGAGCGCGCCGTCTCGGTATTGCCGAAGCCCGCGTAGGAGCCGTAAAAGCCCAACGGATCAAAGGCGTTCGGGGCGCCCAAAGGGTCGTATGCGCCGGTGAGGTCCAGCGAGAGCGTGTTGACGCGTCCCAGGTCAGCGTGCCGTAGGCGGTGTTGCTCACGCCGATGAAGGCCTGCGAATTGTCCCACTGGCCTGCGCGGCTGGAATCGCCGTTGGAGCTTTGAATCGCGACCGCCTTGCCGTTGTTCATGACAAGCGAGCTTTTGCCGCTGAGGAGGGTTCCGGAATAAGGCTCGAAGCCCGCTTCGACTGCGCCGATATCGCGAGCCGGCGCCTCGTCGAACTGACGGCCTTCGGCCGCGTGCAGCGCGGGGCCTACTATCTGGTCGCCAAGCGTCAGGCGCTCCGCTCGCGAAAGGTGGCCGAGGTTCGCGACTGGATCGTGCGCGAGGCGAGTTCTCCGGCGCCCGAGCCAAAATGACGCCGGGCGTCCGGCGGCTTGACTCGCGGCTTCGTGTGTCCGCTAATTCCGGACCCCGTGATCGCAGGTGACCCTTTGATCCGCTGGCTCGCTGCGCTACCCTTTCTCGGCATGCTGATCGGCCCCGTCTTCCTCAACCGGACGCAGCCGCTGGTGCTCGGCATGCCGCTTCTGCTGGCGTGGCTGGTGATGTGGGTGGTGCTCACCGCGGTCATCATGGCGTTGATCTACGCCTTCGATCCTGCGAACCGTAACGACGCCGACCAGGGCGGTGGAGCGTGAACCCGGCGCTCCTGATCATCTTCGCCTTCGCCGCGCTGGCGTTGGGGCTCGGGCTGCGAGCCGCCCACGGCAACGAGATGAGCCTCGAGCAATGGACCGTGGCCGGCCGCGGCTTCGGGGCGGTCTTCGTCTTCCTGCTGTTGGCCGGGGAAATCTATACGACCTTCACCTTCCTCGGAGGCAGCGGCTGGGCCTACGGCAAGGGCGGCCCGACCTATTACATCCTCTGCTACGGCAGCCTTGCCTACATCCTGTCCTACTGGCTGCTGCCCCCGATCTGGCGCTATGCGCGGACCCACCATCTCATTTCACAGCCGCACTATTTCCGGCACAGGTACGACAGCCCCGTGCTCGGCGGCCTGGTCGCGCTCGTGGGGGTTGTGGCGCTGATCCCGTACATGGTCCTCCAGCTCAAGGGGCTCGGCATCATCGTCTCGACCAGCTCCTACGGGTCGATCTCGCCCGACGCGGCGATCTGGATCGGCGCGGCGATCGTCACGGCTTATGTGATGGTGTCGGGCGTGCGCGGCTCGGCATGGAACGCGGTCGTGAAGGATGTGTGCATCCTGCTGGTCGTTCTGTTCCTGGGCATCTACCTGCCGCTTCACCTTTACGGCGGATTCGGCGCGATGTTCAGCGCGATCGACGAGGCGAAGCCCGGTTTCCTGGCGCTTCCCGAGCGCGGCCAGAACGTCCTGTGGTTCACCTCGAGCGTGCTGCTCTCCGCGCTCGGCTTCTATATGTGGCCGCACTCGTTCGGCGCGCGTGTTCACAGCCCGGGACGCGAGCGTGTTCCGCAAAAACGCGATCGTCCTGCCGCTCTACCAGCTCATCCTGCTGTTCGTGTTCTTTGTCGGATTCGCCGCGGTTCTCAAGGTTCCGGGCCTCAAGGGCGGCGAGGTGGATCTGGCGCTGTTCAAGATCGCGATCCAGAATTTCGACCCCTGGTTCGTGGGCGTCATAGGCGGCGCCGGCGTTCTGACCGCGCTGGTGCCGGGCTCGATGATCCTGATGGCCGCCGCGACCCTGTTCGCCAACGACCTCGCTGCGCCGCTGGCGGGCGTCACCAATCCCGATCGCATCGCGCTGATCGCGCGCGCCTCCGTTCCGATCTGGGCGCTGATCGCGGTCGGGTTTGCGATCGGCGGCAGCCAGACGATCGTGGCGTTGCTCTTGATGGGCTACGCCTTTGTCACGCAGCTCTTTCCGGCTTTGATCGCGAGCCTGATGCCCCGCAATCCGGTCAGCAAGGCCGGCGCCTTCGCCGGCATCGCCGCCGGCGTCGGCATGGTGGCGCTGACGACGACGCAGCACCTGACGCTCACGAAACTGCTGCCCTTCCTGCCCCCGGCTCTCGACGACGTGAACATCGGCATCGCCGCGCTGGTTCTCAATATCGTCGTGCTCGCCGTCGTCAGCGCCGTGCTGCGGCCGCGGCTCGACGCCGCCAGCGCGGCCGGGCGGCCGGCTGAGTAGCGTTCGCTCCCCGAGCAGCGCAATCGCCGCTGTTATGCCCTGGCGACCGTGGCGGATGTCGTTGATCCGGGACGCGTGACATGGATGGCCTTGGCCAGTAAAGCAGACGAAACAACTGCGCCACTGCTCGTTGATGCGGGTCGAATGCTGGGCTACCAGGACGATCACTCGGGCAGCACGCGCCGGGCAAGTTCGACCCAATAGGCGACGCCGTAGGGGATGGCCGCGTCGTTGAAGTCGTATTTCGGGTTGTGCAGCATCGCCGTGTCGCCATTGCCGACGAAAACGTAGGCGCCCGGAACGCGGCGCAGGACAAAGGCGAAGTCCTCCGCGCCCATTACCGGCCTGACGTCGTCGCGCACTTTCTCCGGCCCCGCGACCGCGCGCATGGCGTCGAGCGCGATCTCGGTCTCGGCCGGATGATTGACGGTCGGCGGGTAGGGGATTGCAGTCCGGCGCCTCGACGGAGGCCCGAACGCCGAGCGCCGCGGCCGTGTCAGCGCAGATGCGCCGAAGCTCTGTCTCGATCGTGTTCCCGACCGCTTCCGAGAAGCAGCGGATGTTGCATTTCATCGTGACCCGGTCGGGGATCACGTTGAAGGCGTCGCCGGCGTGGATCGAGGTGATCGACACGACGGCCGGGTCGAGCGGATCGACGACGCGCGAGACGATGGTCTGCGCCGCCGTCACGATCGCCGCGGCGGCGACGATCGGATCCCGGGCGAAGATGGGGAAACGCCGCGTGGCCGCCGCGGCCCTCGACCGTGATGTGAAACTTGCCGGTCGACGCCATCGCCGGCCCCCGCACGACGCCGAACGACGCCGACCGGCGTGCCCGGCCAGTTGTGCACGGCGTAGGCGCCCTTGACCGGAAAGCGCTCGAGCATGCCGTCGTCAATCATCGCCTGCGCGCCGGCGTCGCCTTCCTCCGCCGGCTGGAAGCAGAAGACGAGCGTCCCGTCGAAGGCGCGGGTCTCGGCGAGATGACGGGCCGCGCCAAGCAGCATGGTGGTGTGGCCGTCGTGGCCGCACGCGTGCATCCGTCCGGGCGTGTCCGAAGCGTATTCCGCACCGGTCGCCTCGGGGATCGGCAGCGCGTCCATGTCGGCGCGGAAAAGCACGCGCTTGTCAGCGCCGGCCGCGGGGCCGCTTCCGCCATGCAGCACGCCGAGGACGCCGGTCTTGCCGACGCCCTCGATCACCTCGTCGAAGCCGAACGCGCGCAGCCGCTCGGCGACGAGGCCGCGCCGTGCGCGGAACGTCGTAGCTCAGCTCCGGATGGCGATGGAGGTCGCGCCGCCATTCGGTCAGCTCGGGGATCATGGCGGCGATGGAGTTTCGGACGGGGGCGTTCATGTCGGGGATCGGCTCCGATATAAGGGGTCGGAATGGCCGCGGTCGGCGACCGGACGTCGGGCCAGTCTGGGCCTTCGCCGCGCCGCGCGCAAGCCATGAAGCCAGGAGCTCGCCCATGAACCCGCCGGGGCCGGGGCTGTTGAGCCTCGTTCCGTTCGTCAGCGTCGACCACATGATGCGGATCGTGTGGGACATCGGCGTCGAACGGATGATCGTCGAGCTCGCCGCCTATATCGAGGAGGACTTCCGGCGCTGGGAAGTGTTCGACAAGACGCCGCGCATCCCCGCCCATTCGGCCGAGGGCGTGATCGAGCTGATGCCGACCAGCGACGGGGCGACCTACGGCTTCAAATACGTCAACGGCCACCCGAAGAACGCCGCGGCGGGACGGCAGACGGTGACGGCCTTCGGCGTGCTCTCCCACGTCGACAGCGGCTATCCGATGCTGATCTCGGAAATGACGATCCTGACCGCGCTGCGCACCGCGGCGACGTCGGCGCTGGCGGCCAAGGCGCTGGCCCCGCCGGGCGCGAAGACGATGGCGATCATCGGCAATGGCGCGCAATGCGAGTTCCAGGCCGCTGGCCTTCAAGGCGCTCTGCGGGGTCGAGGCGGTGCGGCTCTACGACATCGACCCGCAGGCCACCCGGAAGGCGGCGGCGAACCTAGCCGGGTCGGGACTCGCGGTCGTCGCCTGCCGGTTCGAGCGAGGAGGCGATCCTCGGCGCCGAGATCGTCACCACCTGCACCGCCGACAAGCGCTTCGCCACCATTCTGACCGACAACATGATCGGCGCCGGCGTCCACCTCAACGCGATCGGCGGCGATTCGCCCGGGCAAGACCGAGCTGCACCGGGACATTCTGCTGCGCTCGGACATTTTCGTCGAATACGCCCCGCAGACCCGGATCGAGGGCGAGATCCAGCAGCTCGACCGCGACCATCCGGTGACCGAGCTCTGGCAGGTCCTGACCGGGCAGGCGCCCGGGCGGCGGGACGCACGGCAGATCACGCTGTTCGACGGCGTCGGCTTCGCGATCGAGGACTTTTCCGCGCTGCGCTACATCCGCGACCAGCTCGACCGCACCAGAGCATTTCGTCAACCTCGACCTGCTCGCCGACCCCGACGATCCGCGCGACCTCTACGGCATGCTGCTGCGCCACCGGCCGGCTTGACGACCGGAGGGGCGGCGTCTCGCCGCCCCAAGGTGCTCGAGACGCGCACCAGTGTCTCGCAAGAACGCCCTGTAACGAAACCGTCGCCGCGGACGAAAGACGATCGCCAACGGAGTTCAGCCATGGTCGATCGTCGTCAAGTCCTCGGGTCCCTGTCCCTGGCCGCGTTGGCCGTCACGATCGCGCGTCCGGCCAAGGCTGCGCCGGCGTTCGAGGTCGTCCACAGCGATTCCGAATGGCGCAAGCTCCTGAGCGCCGCGCAATACGACGTGCTGCGCGAAGCCGGCACCGAGCGGCCTTTCACCAGTCCGCTGCTGGAGGAGCATCGCAAGGGCGTGTTCGCCTGCGCCGGTTGCGGGCGCGACCTCTTCGATTCTCAGACCAAGTTCGACAGCGGCACGGGCTGGCCGAGCTTCTGGAAACCGCTGCACGGCGCGGTGATCGAGACCGGGGACCGCAGCTTCGGCATGGCGCGCACCGCGGTCTCGTGCAGCCGCTGCGGCGGCCATCTCGGCCATGTCTTCGATGACGGCCCGCCGCCCACGGGTCTGCGCTATTGCATGAACGGCGTCGCGCTCGCCTTCAAGTCGCAGGCCGCGTAAGCCCAGCCAACGCGCGTCCTTCGAGACGCGCCGCCTTCGGCGTCGCTCCTCAGAACGAGGTGGGCGATACGCCTTCAGGCCGCAGGCCGACTGAGTGCGCCTGGCCTGTTTGCCCCTCGGGGTGTATTGCGCCAGGCGATGATCCTGACCGACGACGATCTCGGCGCGCTCACGCACTGGCGGCGCTCGCTCCACCGCGCGCCAGAACTTTCCGGCCAGGAAGAGACGACCGCCCGCGAAGTCCGCCGCTTTCTCGAGCCGACCCGGCCTGACCGGATCGTTTCGGGTCTCGGCGGTCACGGGGTCGCGCTCGTCTACGACGGCGCCGAGCCGGGCCCGACGGTCCTCCTCCGCGCCGAACTCGACGCGCTCCCGATCGAGGAGGCCTCGACCTTCGCCCATCGCTCGACGCGCCCGGGATGCGCGCATCTTTGTGGCCACGACGGCCACATGGCGATCCTGGCCGGGGTCGCCCGCGCGCTCGCCGCCGAACGTCCGAGGCGCGGCCGCGCCGTGCTGCTCTTCCAGCCCGCCGAGGAGGATGGCTCGGGGGCGGAGGCCGTGATCGCCGATCCGGCGTTCGCTCAGATCGCGCCGGATGTCTGCTTCGCCCTGCACAACATGCCCGGCCTGCCGCTGGCCCATGCGGCGCTGAAGGCCGGCCCGGTCGCCTGCGCCTCGCGGGGGATGAGGATCGCGCTTAGGGGGCGGACGGCGCACGCCAGCACGCCGGGGCAGGGGGTTTCGCCGATGTCTGCGCTGGCCGCGCTCATGCCGACCCTGACCGCCCTTGGAACCGGCTTGCCGCTCGACGAAGCCTTCGCCATGGTCACCGTCACCCATGCCGAATTGGGCGCGCGGAGCTTCGGCGTCGCGCCCGGAGAGGCCGAGGTCTGGGCGACGCTGAGAACCCTGACCGACGCCCGCATGAACCGGCTCGCAACCGAGGCTGAGGCGCTGGCTGTCGAAACCGCGAGGGCGGAAGGACTGGCGCTCACGATTGGCGCATCCGACGTCTTCGGCCATTGCGATAACGCGCCGATCGCGGTCGCGCACCTTTCCGCGGCGCTCGACGCCGAGGGCGTTCCGCATGACGAAGCGGGACAGCCGATGCTCGCCTCAGAGGACTTTGGCGTGTTCGGCCGGGTGGCGCCCTCCGCCCTGTTCCTGCTCGGCGCCGGCGAAGGCTGCCCGGGCCTGCACAATCCTGACTACGACTTTCCCGACGCTCTGATCGGGATCGGCGCGCGGACCTTTTTGCGCGTGCTGCAGGGCATCGCAGATCGTGAAATATGAATTGCTGAAATCAAGTCGCCAACAGCCTCTCCCCGGACCAAGGAAGTCCCGGCTGCTCCGGCTTGGGCCGTCGTAGCCGGGTTGGCGTTTGGCTTACGCGGCTTGGCTTGGGTCAGGGCTTCGCGGGCGCTGCAGTGTTGCCCGGCGTCGCCGGGGCCGTCGAGGTGGCTCCGCCGTTTGCGGAGGACGCGTGGTTGGCGTTGCTTGCCGAACTCGGCGGATTCTGTTCGGTTATCGAGGTGACGGAATCAGGGCTGATCACCATCATCACGGGATTGCCCTGCAAATCCTTGGCGTGGACGACGAAGGACGAGGGGATGACCGATATGTCGGTGTATCCGGCCTTGCCAAGATCGGCGCGGAGCTTCTGACCGATATGCATGGCGTTCTGACTGTTGCCGGATTGATCGTTTGCGCCGGCGTTCATGTTCGTCGCGCTCGACGAGGCGTCGCCGTTCGAGTTGGTGGTCGACGTTCCCGCCGCCGCCGCGTAAGCCGGGGCAGCAAGACCGCCGGCAAGAATCAAAGCGCACGCGTATTTGCTGTAGTAGTTCATGGTATACCTCCTTATTCCCGCCCGCAAAGGAACCCGACCGGCCGATCCCCGGTTCCGACATGAAGGGAATTTAAGTTCACTCGGGCGCCGTCCGAGTTGTGCGGACCGGGGCCGTTTTCATTTTGGAGACAATGTGGCTAGCGCAGCGTCCAACTCGTCAAATCTCGAAGATCGACATGGCTTGGTGGCAAGTCCGCCGATCCGGCGCGACGAGCGGCGCGTCGGCCTGCTCGTCCTTTGCCTGCTCGCCCTCGCGGTCGGCACCGTCACCGGCGTCGGCGCGGTCCTTTTGCGCGCGCTGATCGGGCTTATCCACAACGCCTCGTTTCACGGCGTCTTCACCTTTCGCTACGACGCCAACATCCTCGAGGGACCGAGTCCCTTCGGCGACTGGGTGTTCTTCTCGCCGATCATCGGCGGCGTGATCGTCGTCTGGCTGGTGCGCAATTCGCGCCGGAGGCCAAAGGCCACGGCGTGCCCGAGGTGATGGACTCGATCTTCTACAAGGACGGCGATATCCGCTGGCAGGTCGCGGTGATCAAGTCGCTGGCCTCGGCGCTCTCGATCGGCACCGGCGCGGCGGTCGGGCGCGAAGGGCCGATCATCCAGATCGGCGCCGCGCTCGGTTCGGCCTTCTCGCAGGCCATCCACCTCGCGAGGTGGCAGAAGGTCACCCTGCTTTCGGCCGGCGCAGGCGCGGGGATCGCGGCGACCTTCAACACGCCGCTCGGCGGGGTGCTGTTCGCGCTCGAAATCCTGCTGCCGGAAGTGTCCAACCGGACCTTCCTGCCGGTCGTGATCGCCACCGGGGCGGCGACCCAGGTCGGCCGGATGCTGATCGGCCCGGATCCGGCCTTCACTGTGCCGGAAATCCAGTTCTCGCCGGCCTTCTCGTTCAACCTCGAGGAGGCCGTCGCCTTCGTGCTGCTCGGCGCGCTCTGCGGCCTCGCCTCCTGGGCCTTCATCCGCCTCCTGGTGGTGATGGAGGACGGCTTTCCAAAAATCCCCGGCGGCCCCTATGTGCAGAACGTCATCGGCATGGCGTCGTCGGCGCGATGATGGTCGGCCTGACCCGCGCGTTCGGCCATTCCTATATCGACGGCGTCGGCTACGGCGTCATCCAGTCGGTGCTGGACCAACAGATGACGGCCGTCGGGCTGCTGGCGCTGCTGTTCGTCCTCAAGCTCGTCGCCACCACCGTGAGCCTGGGCTGCGGGGCCTCGGGCGGCATCTTCTCGCCGTCGCTCTACCTCGGGGCGACGCTCGGGGGCGCGTTCGCCGCGGCGGTCGGCGTCGCCCTGCCGCACGCGGGCCTGACTGTCCCGTCGGCGGCGATCGTCGGCATGGCGGCGATGGTCGGCGCGGGAACCGGCGGCGTCATGACCGCGATCGTGATGATCTTCGAGATGACCCGCGACTACGCCATCATCGTTCCGGTGATCGTGGCGGTGGCGGTGGCGGCCGGCGTCCGCCGCACGCTGATCGGCGAGACGATCTACACGTCAAGCTGCGCCACCGGGGCCATCGCATCCCCAAGGAGCGCCATTATCAATCTTTATCTGGTGAAGCAGGCCGAGGATGTGATGGAGCGCCAATTCCATCTCGTGGCGGCCGGCACCCGCTCAAGGACGCGCTCGGTCGAAGACGCCGAAGACGACCTGCGCGCCATCGTCGTCGAGCGCGAGGGCCGCCTCATCGGTCTTGTGCCGCCGCGCTCGGGGCTGTGGCGCGAAGCCCGGATCAATCCGGACGCGCTGATCGACCGTTTTGTCGAACATCCGCCCGCGATCTGCCGGGATACGCGACCTCCTCAGCCTCGTGCTCACGCGGCTCAAGCGCCATCAGCGCCGGCGCCGCGATTGTCTTTCACGGCGCGGGGCGGCCGAGGGCGCGCGACGTCGTCGGGGTCGTCACCAAACGAGCCATAGCCGATGCGGTGATCGACAATTTTGAGGAGTGATGCGGCTCCGTTCGCGAAAGCCCGTGGGCGGGCGACCGGGGCCGGAGCGGACGCATCATCCAACGCGCTATAGGAACTTCGCGCGCCCCGTGTTAGGCAGCCGCGCCATGCAGGCGGCTGGCGCGGCCGCGACCTCATAAGGATCATGGCGAATGGCGAACGTTGACGGCGGCTTTCCCGAGGGGCTCGCGTTCGACGACGTGCTGCTCAGGCCCGGCCATTCGACCGTGATGCCGAGCGGCGTCAGCATCGCCACCCGCCTGACCCGCACGATCGCGCCTGAACCTGCCGATCATCTCTTCGGCGATGGACACCGTCACCGAGGCGAGGCTCGCGATCGCCATGGCGCAGGCGGGCGGCATCGGGGTCATCCACCGCAACCTCGAGCCCGCCGACCAGGCCGAGGAAGTGCGCAAGGTCAAGCGGTTCGAGAGCGGAATGGTGGTCGATCCGATCACCATCTTCCCTGACGCGACGCTCGCCGACGCGCTCGCCGTCATGCGGCGCGCCTCGATCTCCGGCATTCCCGTGGTCGAGCCCGGTCCGGACGGCAAGCCCGGAAAGCTCCTCGGCATTCTCACCAACCGCGACGTCCGCTTCGCCGACGATCCGCGCCAGCCGGTGACCGAACTCATGACCCGCAAGGTCATCACGGTCGGGGAGGGGGTCACCCAGGACGAGGCGCGCCGGCTCCTCCACCAGCACCGGATCGAGAAGCTGGTGGTGGTCGACGAGACGGGCCGTTGCGTCGGCCTCATCACCGTCAAGGACATCGAGAAGGCGACCGCCCATCCGCACGCCGCCAAGGACGCCGACGGGCGCCTCCGGGTCGCCGCCGCCACCACCGTCGGCGACAAGGGGTTTCGACCGCGCCGAGCTGCTGATGGCGGCCGGCGTCGACTGCCTGGTCGTCGACACCGCCCACGGCCATTCCGAGCAGGTGCTCGAACAGGTCCGCCGCATCCAGCGGGCGACCAACAAGGTCGCGATCATTGCCGGCAACGTCGCGACCCGCGAGGGCGCGCAGGCGCTGATCGATGCGGGGGCGGACGCGATCAAGGTCGGCATCGGGCCGGGATCGATCTGCACCACCCGGATCGTGGCCGGCGTCGGCGTGCCGCAGCTTTCGGCGATCCTCGAGGCGGCCGAAGCGGGCAGGGCGGCGGGCGTGCCGGTGATCGCCGACGGCGGCATCAAATATTCCGGCGACCTCGCCAAGGCGATCGCGGCCGGCGCGGACTGCGCGATGATCGGCTCGCTGCTCGCCGGCACCGACGAGAGCCCGGGCGAAGTGTTCCTTTACCAGGGCCGCTCCTACAAGAGCTATCGCGGCATGGGCTCGCTCGGCGCGATGGGCGCGGGCTCGGCCGACCGCTACTTCCAGCAGGACGTCAAGGACCAGATGAAGCTCGTGCCCGAGGGCGTCGAGGGCCAGGTGCCCTACCGCGGCCCGGCCGGCGCGATCCTGCATCAGCTCGCGGGCGGACTGCGCGCCGCCATGGGCTATGTCGGCGCCGAGACGATCCCGGTGTTCCAGAAGAAGGCGCAGTTCATGCGCATCACCAACGCGGCGCTTGCGCGAGAGCCACGTGCACGACGTGGCGATCACGCGAGAGAGCCCGAACTACCACCCGACGGGGGTGTAGAGGCTGCGCGCCTGCCGCGCGCCTGGTTTAGGGTCGGAATCTTAGGATTTGCGCCCGCTTGGCGATGCTCATCGGGCTCGCGAGTGCGCCGGACGTTCCGTCGCCTCTACTTGGCAAGCGCTCGTGCGTAGCCGCCTGGAGCTTGACCCACATACCGGCTGAACGCGGTGCTGAAGGTGCTGGCCGAACTGTACCCGACCCGTTCGGCGACCTCGGAAAGCTTCACGTCGCGGCGGCGTAGCATGTCCTTCGCGACGGCCATCCGCCAGGCGAGGAGGTACTCCATCGGCGGCACGCCGACGATGCGCATGAAGCGGTCAAAAAAGGCCGAGCGCGAGAGCGCGGCTTCCCGCGCCAGTTCGACCACCGTCCAGGCACGGGCGGGATCGCCATGCATTCGCCGTATCGCGGCCGACACGCGCGTATCCGCCAAACCGCGAAGCAAACCCGGCGGCGTGTCATCGCCCTGCAAGGCCCGCAACGATTCGATCAGCAGCACCTCGACAAGCCGCGAGAGCACGAGATCTCGGCCCGGCCTGTGCTCGCGGGCTTCTTCGCCCAGGAGCCGCGTCAGCGCCGCGAGCCGGTCGGCGCCGCGCATGTGCACGAGCGCTGGCAGCAGTGACACAAGAAGTTCGGCGTCCGGCGAGTCGAAGACGAAGTAGCCGCCGAGCAGCCGCACATCGGGATCGCCATCGGGCCTTCCGTGGCGGACCTCATCGACCGGAGGCGCCGCCGCCTTGGGGTCGATGACCTCCGGGGTCACCGGCTCGGAGCCCGAGATGACGAAGCCGGGCGTGGCCGGCAGGAGCACGAAGTCGCCAGCCTCCAGTGTGATGGGCGCCTCACCATCGACATGGAGGCGACAGCTACCCTCCAACACCGTGCAGAAGCTGGGCTCTCCAAAGTCGGTGTAGCGAACCCCCCAGGCGCCGGCGCCGCTGATGCCCTTGGCGAACACGGTTCGCGGCCGGAGCAACGCGATGACTTCGGAGAGCGGATCGGTCATTTTTCGGACTGTAGCCAACGGAACATGGACTTACAACCGTAGATGGTCCGATCGCGGGCGCGTAACGTCGCGTCATCGAAACTTGAAGGACACGGCTATGAAAACTGTACTGATCACGGGCTGCTCATCGGGATACGGCCTGGAAACCGCCCGCCATTTCCTGGCCAAGGGATGGAAAGTCATCGCGACGATGCGGACGCCGCGGTCGGGCATTCTGCCGAGTGGCGGTCGGCTGAGGATGCTGCCGCTCGATGTCACCAATCCGGAGAGCATCGCTGCCGGTCATCGACTCCGCTGGTCCCATCGACGTGCTGGTCAACAATGCCGGGATCGGCTTGATCGGAGCGCTCGAAGCCACGCCCATGTCCAAGGCGCGCCAAGTCTTCGAGACGAATACGTTCGGCGTGATCGCGTTGACCCAAGCCGTCGTGCCTCAGTTCCGCGCGCGCAGGTCCGGCGTGATCGTCAACGTGACGTCGAGCGCAACATTGGCGCCCATGCCGCTCGCTTCGATCTACACGGCCAGCAAGATGGCGATCGAAGGATTCACCGGATCACTCGAGCATGAGCTTCGCGCCTTCAACGTGCGCGTGAAACTGGTTGAGCCCGGCTATGGCCCCACAACCCGCTTCACGCAAAACACCGACCTGCGCCTCGAGGACGTCATTCCGGAACCTTACGCGCCCTTCGCCGAGCCGATACTCGCGGCGTTCGCGCAGCCGGGACTCGTGACGACTGAGGCCGACGTGGCGCAAGCCGTGTGGCGGGCCGTGAATGATGCGTCCGGGCGACTGCGATTCCCGGCCGGTCCTGACGCCATCGCGCTTGTCGGCAAGAAGGGCGCCTCACCAGGGTCGGACTTTGATCCCTGGCGAGAGACGGTTTCCCTTCCGGACGCCCGATGAGGCGGCGAGACGCCGCGGGTCCGATTCTCGCGCATCGCAAAGCCTGCTATCGGAGGCCATGCTGCTCCTTGCTTTTCACATCCTGCTCGAGGCCGGCTTCATCGTCAGGGTGTTGCTGCGCCCGCATCGCGATCCGGCGGCCCGCATCGCCTGGATCGTGGTGATCCTCGCCCTTCCGATCGCGGGCGTCGTCGCCTATCTGCTGCTCGGCGAAACCAATATCGGCCTGAAGCGCATCGAGCGCATGAAAAAGGTCATGGCGGCGCTGCCCGATATCGCCGCCACGCCCGGCTTCGACGCGCCGAACGCGCGGCCGGAGATCCCCGAGCGTTACCTGCCTCTGTTCAAGGTCGGCCAATCAATCAGCGGCTTCGAGCCCGTGGGCGGCAACGCCGCGAGCCTCATGGCGGATTCGAACGCCGCCATCGACGCGATGGTCGCCGACATCGACCGGGCCGCCCATCACGTTCACCTGCTTTTCTACATCTGGCTGCCGGACCGCAACGGCCGGAAGATGGCCGAAGCCCTGAAGCGCGCTGTTCTCCGGGGAGTGACCTGCCGCGCGATGGTCGACGACCTCGGCTCGCACGCGCTGATCCGATCCGATCTGTGGTCCGAGATGGAGGCGGCAGGCGTAAAGCTCGGCCGGGCGCTCAAGGTCGGCGATCCGCTCTGGCGCATTGTCGCTGGACGCATCGATCTTCGCAATCATCGCAAGATCGTCGTGATCGACAACCGGATCACTTATTGCGGCAGTCAGAACTGCGCCGACCCGGAGTTCCTGATCAAGGCGAGATACGCCCCCTGGGTGGACGCGGTCATGCGCTTCACCGGCCCGATCGTCCGCCAGAACCAGTATCTCTTCTCGCGCGACTGGATGGCCTACGAGAACGAGGACATCCGCGACATTCTGCTCGAGCCCATGGCGCCGCCGGCGCCCGGATTTCCCGCGCAGGTCGTGGCCAGCGGCCCGACCGGCCGCTTCTCGGCGGCGGCCGAGATGTTCGAGACGCTGATGTACAGCGCCCGGCGCGAGCTCTTCATCACCACCCCCTATTACGTGCCGAACGACGCGATGCAGGAGGCGCTCCGCGCCGCGGCCAACCGGGGCGTCGACACGACGATCATCCTCCCGGCCCGCAATGACGACTTCGCGGTGGCGGCGACCAGCCGGAGCTACTATGCCGACCTGATTGCGGCCGGCGTGAAAATCCACGAGTATGGCGCGGGGCTTTTGCACACGAAGTCGGTGACCGTGGACGGTCAGGTGACGCTGATCGGCTCGGCGAACATGGACCGGCGAAGTTTCGATCTGAATTACGAGAACAATATTCTGCTCTGGGATGCAGCCGCGACCGCGGAAATGCGCGAGCGGCAGGGCCATTACCTCGCCGAGTGCCGTCGCATCACCGCGGAGGAGGTGGCTCAGTGGAGCTGGGGGCGGCGGTTGTGGAACAACGCTGTCGCGGTTCTCGGACCGGTGATTTAATCGCGCTGGCTTGGCGCGCAATCCCGGACGCTGGCGCGCTGAGCAGCGGCGGTGCTCAACAGGAGATCCATTGTGTCGACATCCGAATTTGACGGCCTGACCCGACGCGCTCTGCTCGGCGCGCTCGCGGCGCTTCCGGCGCTGTCTGTCCTGCCCGCGCCGCTTGGCGCGTCCAGCGCGCGGGCGGACGACGCGGCGCCGCTGCCGTCCTGGAACGATCGGCCGGCGAAACGGGCGATCCTCGATTTTCTCCGCGCGACCACCGATCCGGCGAGCAAGGACTTCGTGCCGCCGGAGGAGCGCATCGCGACCTTCGACCAGGACGGCACGCTCTGGGTCGAGCACCCAATCTATACCCAGCTCGTCTACTGCCTCGACCGCGTGCCGGCCGTGGTCAAAGAGAGGCCGGCGCTTGCGAACGTCGAGCCGTTCCGGACCGTGCTGACCGGCGACTTCGCGGCAATCGGCAAGCTCTCGCTGCATGACTTCGAGGCGATTGCGGTCGCGACCCTCACCGGCATGGACGTGGACGTGTTTGCGGCCCAGGTGAAGGATTGGATCGGCGAGGCCCGGGACCATCGCTGGAACAAGCTCTACACCGATCTTGCCTACCAGCCGATGCAGGAGGCGCTGAGCCTCTTCCGCGCCAACGGATTCAAGACCTTCATCGTCACCGGGGGCGGTCAGGATTTCGTCCGCGTCTATTCGCAGCGCGTCTACGGCATTCCGCCCGAGCAGGTGGTGGGGACGGCCGGCGGCGTCAAGTTCGGCTACGGCAAGGCCGGCAAGCCGCTTCTGACCAAGGAGCCGAGGCTGCTGCTCAACGACGACAAGGCCGGCAAGGTGGAAGGCATCCACCTCGAGATCGGCCGCCGCCCGCATGCCGCTTTCGGCAACTCGACCGGCGACCGGGAGATGCTCGAATACGTGAAGGGCGGCGACGGGGCGCGGCTTGCGATGATCGTGCTGCACGACGACGCCGCGCGAGAATACGCCTATGGGCCGGCGCGCGGGCTGCCCGACAGCAGGATCGGAACCTTCCCTCAGGCCCTCTACGACGAGGCCGGAAAGGACGGCTGGTTCGTCGTCAGCATGAAAGACGACTGGAGGCGGATCTTCACGTTCGCTTAAGAGCGGGTCAACGCGATTGCGGGAGCGGGTCGAGCTCGGGCCAGCCGTCCGCGGACCAGCGCAGCGGCGACAATTGGATCTTCGCCGCGCCGGCGTCGTTCCCATCGTAATAGTGGTAGACGAGCCAGTCGCCCTTCGAGGTCTTCACCACCTCCTGGCCGCCCGGCCCGATGAACCGGCCGGTCGTGGCCAGAACCAGGGTTCCGCCGCCCTCGAGCATGGGCCGGCCCTCGCGATCGACGTAGGGCCCCTCGATCCGCTCGGCGCGCCCGACGCGGATGTTGTAGGTGGACGCGACCCCTTTGCAGCACTGGTCGAAGCTGACGAAGAGATAAAAGCGCCCGTCGTGCTCGAGGATCGAGGCGGCCTCGACCGCGCCGCCATGGCGGCTGGCGAGCGCGAAGGTCGGCGTATCCGAGCGGATCAGTTTGCCGGTTTCGGGATTGAGTTCCCGCAGCTTGATCCCGGACCAGAACGAGCCGAAAGCGAGAAAGGCGCGGCCGTCGGAAAGGTCGATCCGGAATGGGTCGATGGCGTTGAAGTCGTCCCGCGGGTCGGACTTCAGGACAAGGCCCTGATCCTGCCAGCCGAGCGCGGGCGCCGCGACGTCGAATGCGCCGTTGGTCATCAGGCCGATGGCGCTCGCGTTTCCGCCAAAAGTCGAGAGCGCATAGTAGAGGAAGACCACGCCGTCGCGGCGGCTGACGGAGGGCGCCCAGATCGTGTTCGGCCGATAGCCGAGCGCCTCCTGCGCCCAGGCGGGCACGCCCGAGGCGATCACTCCCGCGTCCCTCCAATCGACCCCATCGGGCGAGGTTTTCACCCGGATCGCCCCGCGCGTCCGCCCCTCCTCGCCGGTCCCGAACGCGGCGAACCGGCCCCCGATCTCGATCACCGAGGGGTCGTGGATGCGCACATCGCCGGTCATCGCCGGCTGGACACTCTGCGCCAAGGCCGGCGCGCCAAAGAGCGCCAGCGCCAAGGCCAGGACCATCCGCGCCAAGGACGTCATCCGTCTCGCTCCCATCGCGGGGCAGGCTTCCGTCCCGTCCGCGCTCGACGATCAGCCCCGCGCCGAGTTCGGAAGCCATTGCTACTGTTTCATCATCGTGTCGATCGCTTCCGCCAGCGCCGCGGGAGGAACATGGATCAGACCGGAGTAGGGGCGGTGCAGGTCCATGATGAGAAAGATGGCGCCGGCCACGGATAACGCCCCGAACCCGAGTACCGCGACCGTCATGATGTTTACGCGTGAGAGCAGGCCGTAGCCCAAAAACAGCAGGACCGACCAGAAGCCGATGATCAGGAGGAGCGGCGTGGCGACGGCGCTGGCCAACTGCAAAGACATTTTCAGCCGCGTCGCCTCGATCGCCTTGTCATAGCTTATGGCTGACGAAAACATTGCCTTCTGCATCGGCGTTCTTGGATCCAGCATATTGAGGGCGTCATTCATCGCTTTGATCCCGGGCAGCGCGACTGCGACGCCAAACGCCATCGAGTTGGCGCCGCTCCTGCCCCAGAAGATCTCGCGCGTGCTCACGAGCGTGTTGCGCAGAACGGCGCGGGCGGGCCCGCCGTCAGGGCCATATTGCGCGAGCGTCATATCGAGTTCGAGCGCATTGGTCGCGAGGGTCTCTAGCTCTGACTCTTGCGTTGAGAAGGCGCTGAAACTCGAGCTGACCAGGGTTCCGAGCACCAGCGCCAGCACTAACGAGACGAGCGCCACCATTGAAGAGATCATGTCTCGCGACCGATCCGTAGTATGACGCTCCGGCAGCCATTTTTGAAGGTACAGTCCGAGGATCCCACCCACGAAGGCGGAGATTGCAACGGCGATCGGAAGCGCGAGGGCGTTCATCTGGACGCAATATACGTGCGCGGGCGCGGGCGATGAAAGCCTTCTCCGCCGCATCGAACGCGTCGTGCGGGGACCTGCGACGGGAACGCGAGTGCCCAGTGGCTCCCGGCGAGACATGAGGCGCCGCAGCGAAATCCGCTATTTTCGCGATCGAGGCCCGCTCCGTCTGCGTCTCTTCCCCCGTCGCCCGACGAGAGACACTCTACATTTTCTTGACAACAGAACAGCTAAATTCTACGCTTGTTTTTATCAGGAGAACAGACCGCCGTGTGCGATTGCCTTCGGTTCCCCCTGGACGCCCGCGGCGCCGCCCGCAAGGTCACCCGCCTCGATCAGGCATTGCCGGCAGTACAGCGCCATAACCGGCGCAAATCTCAAGGCGGTCGAAAAAGCTGCGCTCATTTATTGCGCTAACTTGTGACGACAAGATACGGAAATATTGTTGTTTTCCCTGGGGCGGCGGGCCGCCGTCGACGCTCGCGCGGCCTCCCATCGCCGCAGCGCACAGGGCGGCGACGATCGCCCGGGAATTCCGCTGCAAGGACTTGAAATCCTTAATCCGCGCCCGGACTTACGACGACGGCCAAGACCTCGGTCGCGCGGATAGGGCGCGAGCGCCGGCTTGCGCTTCGAGCGCCGCGAGCCCCGCAGGAGGGTGGCAGGCGGCGAGCCGCTGAATGGTCGCCCGGAAAACTTTCCCCAAGGTCTTGAAAAGGTTCAATTCGCGCCCGGACCTGCTGCGGCGATGCCCCCGAAGGCGTTCGCCTGTGGAGAGCCCGCGCCCGCTCCATCCCGCGCGTCCGCCATTCTGCTATAGAGCGGTCATGTCGCTTCACCTCATCAAGCTTTGCGTCGGCGCGGATTCGCTCGACGACCTCCGCCAGTGGATGGCGGAGCGGATGCGGGAGGCCGCAAAGCGCGGCGCGCCGCGCAGCCACGCGCATGTCACCCGCATGGCGCCGAAGCGGGCCGATGATCTGATCGACGGCGGGTCGCTCTACTGGGTGATCAAGGGTCAGATCTCGGCGCGGCAGACCCTCGTCGGCGTCGAACCGTTCATGGATTCCGACGGCATCGGCCGCTGCAAGCTGTGGCTCGACGAGGAGGTTGTCGCGGTCGCGCCGCGGCCGATGCCGCCGTTCCAGGGCTGGCGCTATTACCAGCCGAAGGACGCCCCGCCCGATCTCGACGAATCCCAGCCGGGAGTGGCCGAAATGCCGGAGGGACTCCGGCGGGAACTTGCGGCTCTGGGGCTGCTGTAAGAGGCGCGAGCGTGCGGAGCGAGCGCGTCTCGCGGGCTCCATGGCCCGTCGAAAGGCGGCCGTCTGGACGCCCTACGGGTCGGGCGAGACGCCGTCCCTGCGTTTCGTCCTCACGCGGACGCCCGGATCTCCTGTGTCCGATTCGCCCCATCGGAGGCCGGCGGCGCAACCGTACCGAGGGCGCGCAGCGCGCTGTCGACGCCGGCCGGCGAGATGCGGATATAGCCGGTGTACGGGTGGCTCAGTTCGAAGATCAGGAAAATCGCCGTTGCAATCGAGACCGCGCCGGCCAGATGCGCGATCACCGTGACCGCGTTGGCGGTCGCGACCAGCCCATCGCCGAGGAAAAGCGCGGTCGCCCAACAGATAACGACGGTCAGCACATGGGGCGGAAAGGGACTCGCGAGTTGACGCGTCATCTGCATCTGGGTGTCCTGGTATTTCCGCGCGAGGTCCCAGGCCTTGGTGAGCAGACGTCGCTGCCGGTCGGTCGCAGGCTCCAGGCTGTCGAAATACCCGTCGAGCCCAGCGAAGATCGCTTTCATTTCCTCGAACGTGAACGGCCGCGGTCCTTGCCCGGCGTCGCCGAAGAAGCGGGCCCGCGACCGCTGAAGAGACGCGCGCAAGCCAGCCCGGCCGTTCGCGCCCTCGGGTCCGTACCGCTCGAGGGCGAGGTCGATGTCGGCCACGACCGGCCCGAGCGAGTAGGCGTCCGACTGCTGCGAGGTGAACACGCCGAAGGCGGTCCAGATCAAGAGGCCAAGGACGAGCGCCAGCAGAAGCGACACCAGCCCGACCATCGATCCGACCGCGCCCTTGGACGCCGTGAGAACATCGAGGGGTACGGCCAACTGGATGAGCATGCCGACGATGCTGGCTCCGAAGGTAATGGCTCCGACGGCGAGGGAACGGGTCAGCGAATTCATGGGACTCGAAGGTTTGGAGGAAACGGCGCGAACCGATAGCATGTTTGCGCTCGGGTTTGCGACCCGCTGCGCCGCTAGCCCGCAAATAAGACAGGATTTGCCGACAGTACGGTCTCGGCCCGGCGCGGCCTATCTTTGCGCTCCCGCGCATCGCTTGGCCGAGACAATATTTCCGTCGTCCCGCTTGCCGAACGGGGCGCAGCGCCCAATCTGCCAATCCGCCCCAGAGCCTGTTGAAACCCATGGACAAGCCTCGTAACGCTCCGGTCCCGCAGCAACCCAAGTCCGACGACGTGACCGCCTTCGTCGAGGCGGCGCGGCGGACGCCCGCGCCGGCGGCCGGAACGCGGGGGCGGCTGATCTTCGCCCTCGACGCCACGATGAGCCGGCAGCCGGCCTGGGACGCCGCCCAGCGCCTGCAGGCGCGCATGTTCGACGCCGCCGCGCGCTCAGGCGGCCTGGAAGTGCAGCTGGTCTATTATCGCGGCCTCGGCGAGTGCAAGGCGTCCCGCTTCGTCTCCGAGGGACGCGGGCTCGCGGAGCTTATGAGCCGCATTGAGGTGCGCGGCGGCGAGACCCAGATCCGGCGGGTGCTGGCGCACGCCCGCGACGAGGCCAAGCGCGCGAAGGTCGCCGCGCTGGTGTTCGTCGGGGACGCGATGGAGGAAAATCCGGATGCGCTCGCGGCGCTCGCCGGCGAACTCGCGCTCCAGGGCGTGAAGGCGTTCATGTTCCAGGAAGGGCAGGATCCGTCGGCGAGGCGGGTCTTCTCCGAAATCGCCCGCCTCACCGGAGGAGTCTACGGCGCCTTCGATTCCGGCGCGTCAGCGAGGCTCGAGGCGCTGTTGCGCGCCGCGGCGGCCTATGCCGCCGGCGGGCAAAAGGCGCTGGCGCTCGAAGCCGAATCCGACCCCACCGCACGGCTCCTGCTGTCGCAGATGCGGGGATCGTGAATCTGGCGTAACTTCACCGCGCCCCGGGAATCCTTGTCCTTGACCGCGGGCGCGGTTGGAGGTTGGGGCCGGATGGGAAAGTTTTGATCGATGAATTTCATCATCGGTCTCATTTTGCTGTTTCTTCTTCTGTCGGCGATCAAACAGTTCGCGCGGCTCGATGCGGCCGCCGCAGCGCGCGCGGTTCGGACCGGCGGGGGCGTCCTTGGTTTGGTCGTCGCCGTTCTCTTGCTCCTGCGGGGACGGATCGGATTCGCGGCGGCCCTCGCCGGAATGGCGGCGAGCTTCGCGGGCTGGCAGAAGTTCGGCCAGGGGTGGACTTCCTCGTTCCGCATGCCTGGGGTGGGCGACGCGCCGAGCGCGGGGCGCGTCACCACAGCGCGCTCGGCGATGATCGAGATGCGCCTCGACCACGACAGCGGCGCGATGAGCGGCGCGGTGCTGGCCGGAGCCTATGCCGGGCGTGCGCTGGAGACGCTCGCGCGTCCCGAGTGCCTCAGCTTGCGCGAAACGCTGCGTCGCGACGATCCGGACGGCGTCGCGCTGCTAGAGACGTATCTCGACCGCCGGTTTCCCGGCTGGCGTGAGGCAGACGAGGGTCAGGCTCAGACGGGGCGAAGCGGCGGCGCGATGACGCGTCGGGAGGCCTTCGAGACCTTGGGCCTGGAGGAGGGCGCGAGCGCCGAGGAGATCATTCGCGCCCATCGCACGCTGATGAAGAAGCTTCATCCAGATCACGGCGGCTCGACCGGTCTTGCCGCGCGGGTCAATCAAGCCAAGGATGTTTTGATGCAGCGGCACGGGTAGGGCGCTCCGCAGGGGGCGTCGGATCGAGTCGGGGAAGAGGGCGTCAGTCACGGGTCGCGAAGCAGGAGAACCCGCTCCTCTTGAGGGAACGGCAGGCTGATTCCGCGGACGCCGAGTCGAGACCGGCGAATTGAGCGCGGTAGAGCGTGCCGTCGCCCTTGCGGACCTTCTCCGTCATCGGCTTGGCGGCCGGCGAGCAGGCCGCGGTCGCGTAGGCGCGCCCGGTCGAGCAGTGCGGTCGCCTTGGCGGCGTCTTCCGTCGCGCCGATCTGAATCTTCCAGCCCTTGCCGGGCGCCGGCGTATCGTCATCATCGGAATCGTCGGTCGAACGCGCGGCGACGGTGGTTTCGGATGGAGCTTTTTCGGGCGGTCGAGCGTCGGCGTCGGCCTTCGGCTTGGCTGGAGGCGTCGGAGCGACAGCGTCGGGACCCTTTATCCAACCGGGCGGGATCGCGGCGGAAGCCAGTTTTTTTGGCGCGGGCGCGGCTTCGACATAGGCTGCGCGCTGCACGATTGGCCGCAGGGAATTGGAAGCGCTTGGCGTCGGTTGCGGCCGGACGGCCGCGACGTGGATCGTCGGCGTCTCGTCGTCCGCGGCGTTGTCGCCTTCGCCCTCATCCGCGGACGCCGGGCGCGGGGCTGCGAGGCGCGTCGGCACGTTCGCAACGACGACGGTCGGATGCGGACGGACCGGCGCGGGCGGCTCGGCCGCCTGATTGTCGGCCGACGACGCGTCGGCGACCTCGGTGGCGGTGCGGACTGTCGAGCCCTGCGCAAGATGGTCGTCGATCAGGTTTTCCATGATGTGGTCGCGCGCGGGCGCGCTGCGGCCGCCCATGACGACGGCGAGGATCGACCGCCCGTCACGGTGGACCGAGGTCAGGAGGTTGAAGCCGGAGGCCCGGGTGTAGCCGGTCTTGATGCCGTCGACGCCCGTCGACCCGGCCGAGGAGATGATTGTGGTTGCCGATGGTCTGGCCGGCGTATTCGAACTCTTCGGTCGAGAAATACCGGAAATACCGCGGAAAGCGGTCCTCGAGCGACCGCGCCAGGATGGTCAGGTCGCGAGCGGTGGTGATCTGCTGGTCGTTGGGCAGCCCCGAGGCGTTGCGATAGGTTGTGTTCGCCATGCCGAGGGCGTGCGCCTTGCGGGTCATCATCTCCGCGAACGTGCTTTCGTCGTGACCGATCGCCTCGGCGATCGCCACCGCGATGTCGTTGGCGGAGCGCGTGACGACCGCCTTGATCGCGTCCTCGACGCTGATCGTCTCGCCGGGTTCGAGGCCGAGCTTGGACGGCTCCTGCGCCGCGGCGTGCTCGGAAATCGGGATGCGCGACTGCAGGGTCATCGCGCCTTTGTCGAGTTGCTCGAACAGCAGATAGAGCGTCATCACCTTGGTGATCGAGGCGGGATGGCGGAGACCGTCCGGGTCGGCGGACCAGAGAGTGCGGCCGCTGTTGGCGTCGACCACGATCGCAGAGAACGTGGGCGAGGAGGGCACTCCCGCGTACGACCCGTGCTCGACCCGAGCCAGGCGTCTCGTATGGGCGTAGTGGGCATAGTGCCGGAGGTGGCGATGATGAGTGTTGGCGTCGGCCGGGCGCAGCGAACGCCAGCACCGAAGCGGTCAGCAGCGCCCCCGCTGCAATGCGTAAAACATGACCGAGATGCGAGTTTCCTTTACGCAACGCCATGAACGCGCCCCGATCTATAAACGCAACTGCCGGAGAGTGACCCGACGAACACACAACAACGATATGGCGGCGCGGTTACGGCGCGGTTAACGCGACCGGCCAATGACGACCGAATTTGGTCCAACCCTTTGATGGAACGGAGATCCGACCGCAAGCGGCTCGTCCGCGTCGCCGTGAGACGATCGGAGTTCACTCTAATATGCTGAAAGAAAACACTAGTTTTGATCCGTCCCAGACTCCTCGAGGACGGAATGGTGCAGTGCAACAAAAAACTTGACTTCCATGGTGCAGCGCACATAATAGTCGCCATAGACCGTCGGCTGCCGCGATCCGCGCGAGCGGTCGAGTCCACCAAAGGAGTTGACGATGACCACCACCCCGAATTTCGAAGATTTCCAGGACTTCTCGAAGCAGCAACTCGAGGCGATCACGTCTGCGTCCTCGACATGGGCCAAGGGCCTGCAGGAACTCGCCGCCGAGTTCGACCGACTATTCCAAGAAGGCGCTCGCCGTGGGTTCGGAGACGATCGAGAAGCTGGTCGGCGCCCGCAGCATCGAAGCCGCGATCCAGATTCAGACGGACTACGCCAAGCAGGCCTACGAGGGCTTCGTCGCCCAGGCGAGCAAGGTCTCCGACCTCTACGCGAAGGTCGCGACCGACGCCCTGAAGCCCGTCACGGCGGCTTACACCAGCCTGCAGGCCAAGTAAACCGGCCATTCCGCCAGGGTATCGACCTACCGGCGAGTCGCGGGAGCTCCCGCTTCGCGACTTCCGGCCGGTCCGGAGTTCAGCCGGCGCTCTCATCGAGCGCCGGCTTGTTTTTTGCGCCACCCCGCCTATCTTGAGCGTCGTCAGTCTCACCGGGGCGACCCGCCGGCTGATCTCTCTGTTTTTCTCACGCGTGGGCGGGCTGCGAAGACTGAGGCCCGCCGCTGTTTCGCTCTTGCGCGTGACGCGCAAATTCGCAATGCTTTCGGATTAGCGAACATCGGCGAGATGGACGCCGGGCGCCTACATTCAGTCGCGTTCGCGTGCGTTACTCGGTGTTCGATATAAAGACGCAAGAAACGGGGTCCGGTTCGTGTCAGGCGCCTCAAATCCGTTCGTCCTACGTCTGAGAGCCGGGATGGCGCGCTTGGCGCGCTGGTTTGCTCCCGGTCTCGGCGGGGGCGCGCCGGCGCCGATACGGGCTGCCGGGCCGCGGGAGCCGAAACGGGGAGGCGAAAATCCGGGCGCAGGGGCGGCGGTCATCACGCGGACGCGCACCCAGACCAAGCGCCCGAGCATGTATCGCGTCCTGCTGTTGAACGACGATTACACGCCGATGGAGTTCGTCATCTCGATCTTGCAGGCGTTCTTCAACAAGGACACACAGGAAGCGACCCAGATCATGCTTCAGGTCCATCATAACGGGGTTGGGGAATGCGGGGTCTTCACCTACGAAGTCGCCGAGACCAAGGTTTCGCAGGTGATGGATCACGCACGGAAAAATCAGCATCCGCTTCAATGCATCATGGAAAAGAAGTGAAAGGGCCCTATGCCGATATTCTCCCGGACCCTCGAGAAGACTCTTCGAAAGGCGCTTTCGCTGGCGAACGAGCGCCATCACGAATACGCCACCCTCGAGCATCTGTTGCTCGCGCTGATCGACGACACCGACGCCGCGGCGGTGATGCGAGCGTGCAGCGTCGACCTTGAGGTGTTGCGCAAGACAGTCGTCAACTACCTCGACACCGAGCTTGAAAACCTGGTTGTCGACAGTCAGGACGAAGCGAAAGCGACCAACGGCTTTCAGAGGGTTGTCCAGCGCGCGGCCTTCCACGTCCAGTCCTCGGGACGGGAGGAGGTCACCGGCGCGAACGTGCTGGTGGCGATCTTCGCCGAGCGCGAGACTCACGCCGCATTCTTCCTGCAAGAGCAGGACATGACGCGCTACGACGCGGTCAACTACATCAGCCACGGCATCGCCAAGCGACCCGGCCTCTCGGACAGCTCTCGGCTGCCGCGCGGCGCCGACGAAGAGCCCGAGGCGCGCGAAACGAAGGATACGAAGGACAGCGGGGATTCCAAGAAGAAGGAAGGCGCCTTGGATGCGTATTGCGTCAATCTCAATCGCAAGGCCCGGGAAGGGCGCATCGATCCTCTGATCGGCCGCGAACCGGAGGTCCAGCGCACCATTCAGGTGCTCTGCCGCCGGCAAAAGAACAACCCGCTCCTGGTGGGTGACCCGGGAGTCGGCAAAACCGCGATCGCCGAAGGTCTCGCGCGGAAGATCGTCAATTCCCAGGTGCCGGAAGTGCTCGAAGGCGCGACCGTGTTCGCGCTCGATATGGGCGCGCTGCTTGCCGGCACGCGCTACCGCGGCGACTTCGAAGAGCGCCTCAAGCAGGTAATGAAGGAGATCGAGCAGCACAAGGACGCGATCCTCTTCATCGATGAGATCCATACCGTGATCGGCGCCGGCGCGACGTCGGGCGGCGCGATGGACGCGTCCAATCTTCTCAAGCCCGCGCTCGCGCAGGGCACGCTGCGCTGTATCGGTTCGACGACTTACAAGGAATACCGTCAGTATTTCGAGAAAGATCGGGCGCTGGTGCGGCGCTTCCAGAAGATCGATGTCAAGGAACCGAGCGTAGCCGACGCCATCGAGATCCTGAAGGGGCTGAAGCCCTACTTCGAGGAGTTCCACAAGCTTCGCTATACCGGCGACGCGGTGAAGGCGGCGGTCGAGCTGTCGTCGCGTTATATCCATGACCGCAAGCTGCCCGACAAGGCGATCGACGTGATCGACGAGACGGGCGCCTCGCAGATGCTGCTGCCCGAAGCCAAGCGGAAGAAGACGATCGGGGTAAAGGAGATCGAAGCGACCATCGCCTCGATGGCGCGAATCCCGCCGAAGTCGGTGTCGAAGGACGACACCGAGGTGCTGCAGCATCTCGAGGATACGCTCAGGCGCTCGGTCTACGGCCAGGATGTCGCGGTCACCGCGCTTGCTGCCGCAATCAAGCTGGCCCGCGCGGGCCTCCGCGAGCCGGAAAAGCCGATCGGGTGCTATCTGTTCTCCGGCCCGACCGGCGTTGGCAAGACGGAGGCGGCGCGGCAACTCGCCACCAGTCTCGGCCTTGAGCTGATTCGATTCGACATGTCGGAGTATATGGAGCGCCACACCGTTTCGCGGCTGATCGGCGCGCCCCCCGGATATGTCGGATTCGATCAGGGCGGCCTCTTGACCGACGCAATCGATCAGCATCCGCACTGCGTGCTGCTGCTGGATGAGATCGAGAAGGCGCATCCGGATCTGTTCAACATTCTGTTGCAGGTCATGGACCACGGGAAGCTTACCGACCATTCCGGCAAGCAGATCGATTTCCGCAACGTGATCCTGATCATGACGACCAACGCCGGCGCGCAGGATCTGGCGAAGGCCGCTTTCGGCTTCCACAAGACGACCCGCGAAGGCGACGACAAGGAGGCAATCGACCGCCTGTTCGCGCCGGAGTTCCGCAATCGGCTCGACGCGGTCATCCCTTTCGCCCGGCTGCCGGAAGAGGTGATCGCCCGCGTGGTCGACAAGTTCATCCTCCAGCTCGAGGCGCAACTGGCCGACCGCAACGTTGTGATCGAACTGACTGATGAAGCGCGGGCCTGGCTGGTCAGGCATGGCTACGACGAATCGATGGGCGCGCGGCCGATGGCGCGTGTGATCCAGAGTCAGATCAAGACGCCGCTCGCCGACGAGGTGCTGTTCGGGAAGCTGAAGAACGGCGGCGTCGTCAAGGTGGTGGTCACTGGCGACGAGACCGGCGAGAAGAAGCTCGGATTCGTCTATCCGGAAGGACCGGCGGCGCCGCGGATGGAGCGCGACATCATGCTCGCGACGAAGGCGCGCGGTCGCTCGAAGAAGCGCGTCGAGCCGGCTGCGGAGCGGCCGACGGACAAGGCGCCGGAGCCGGAGACGCCCTGAGCGCTGAGACGATTCACCCACGACGCCACCGCCCCGATCCCGCGCGATCGGGGCGGTTTCGTTTTGATCGGGCGTCGCTTATCGTGTGAGCCACGGAGCGAATCGTTCCCGGGCGCGGATTGAGCGTTTTCAAAGTCTTGCGGCAAGTTTTCCGGGCGCTCGGCGCTCGTTCGGCGGCTCCTCGATGCCGTCGCGCCGGGGCGCTCGCTTCGCGCGGCCACTCCGCCGCGCGCCAATCCCGAAGGCGGATTCAATCTTTTCAGGGTTCTTGCGCCGGATTTTTCGGGCGAGCGTCACGCAGCCCGGCGCGCGCCCTTTCGGCTTTCGGCTGCTCCGCCGAATTCCCGGCCGCGAAATCGATCTTTTCAAAGTGTTGCGCCGGAGTCCCGGGCGATCCTCGCCCGCGCGGCGCGCGAACCCTTTCTCCGGTTTGCCGGGGGGTGACAACTGATCCTGCGGGGCCGACCGCAGAGGGGGGACTCGGGGTAATCGGACTGGAATTCTATTTTAATCCCATATGGACGTGTGCTCATTCTGATAAAGCAAATATAGAACACGTCCCTTCTCGGGGCAAGAAATTGTTATCTCCCTGATCCCGCGCTACGCGGCCTCGGCCGAAGGAGCGGCGCAAAAAGAAAACCGGCGGAGGGCTCTCGCCTGTCCGCCGGTTTCCCTCACCAAATCAGAGCGTTCAGATCAGAACTTGTAGTTGACGCCGGCGCGGACGATCGAGGCGTCGTAGTTGATCTTGGCCGTCGCATATGTGCCTGGGAGGAAGGCGGCGGCGACGGCGTTTCCTGTCGTGTTAATGTTCTGGCTGCCAAGGTCGACGTAGAGATATTCGGCCCTGATCGTGATGTTGTTCGTGATCGCATATTCAACGCCGCCGCCGATCGTCCAGCCAGTGCGCGTGGAGCTCGGGTTGCCATTCCAATAAGCGCCATACGTAGCGTCATAGACGTCAAAATTCGAGCTTCCACCGGCATAGGCGAAACCGCCCGTGCCGTAGATCAGCAGGCGATTGTCTGGCGTCGCCACGAAGCCTACTCGACCGCGGACCGTTCCCAGCCAATCGAGGCTCGCCTTGGCGTGCACACTCAGCGTGTCGCCAATAAAGTTGGCCGGAACAAGAACGCCGTTATAAACGCCGCCGAAGGGAGTGCTGGTATAGTTGTAGGTTTTGCCGAGGCTCGTCCCGTCGAAGTCGGCCTCGCCGCCCAACACGAACGCGCCCGACTGCCAGTTGTAGCCGACCTGGCCGCCGCCGATGAAGCCGCTCTGATTGTTTCCAATCCCGCCAGGGAAGTAGTTCGAAAGAAAGGCGGCCGCGCCAGGGTCAAACAGCGTCGCATTGCGGCTGCCGCTGCTCCAGACGCCGCCGGCGTTCAGACCGACATAGAACCCGGTCCAGGTAAAGGGCGGCGGTACGAACACCGGCGCCGGGGCTTCCTTCCGGGTCGGCAGGTCAGCGGCTTGAGCGGCCACAGCGGACACAACGGTCAAGGCCGCGGCGGCGACTCCGATCATCAAACGTTTCGTCATTTCCCACTCTCCGTCAAATGAGTCCGCCGGAAACGCCCTAACGCGAGCGCCGTGGCCCGAGAAAAACAACATCTGTCTTATAGGAATGCCGAACCGCCGCGTCCATGCCTAAGGCTTGCTCCCGAAGCATTTGTCCAGCGGTGTTGCAAAAGCGACACAACCGGAACGCTGTCAACCCTTTGATTTGTCATTGCAGCCCGCCGATTTGCCAGCCCGAGGCCAAACGGCTTCCATTCCGGATCGGGTTGCAACGGGCGGTGCGCCAGGCAAAAGAAAAACCGGCGGAGAGGCTTTCGCCGCTCCGCCGGTTTATCACGTCAAGTCAGATCGTTGCGATCAGAACTTGTAGTTGACGCCGGCGCGGAAGATCGAACCTTCGTAGGTCGTCTTGGCGGTGATCCAGCTGTTGGTCAGAGATCCATACAACGGGTATCCGCTGAGCGGCGAGATCGTCCCGGTCGTGCTGCCCAGGTCGTAGTACAGGTATTCGCCCTTGATCGTGATGTTGTTGGTGATCGCGTATTCGGCGCCTGCACCGATCGTCCAGCCGACCCGGCTCTTGCTGTCCGAGCCAGAGAAGCCGAACTGGTTGTCGAAGTCGTAGACGCTGGCGTTGCCGGTCGCGCCGCCGTAGGCGACGCCGCCCGTGCCATAGATCATCAGGCGGTTGTCCGGGGTGGCGACGAACCCGATGCGGGCGCGGGTCGTGCCGAGCCAGTTCATGCGGGCCGAGCCGTTGGTCGTGAAGTAGTCGGTGTTCGCAAGGTTCGTGGCGATCGGGGCCGAGAACGGCGAGCCGATGACGCTCTTCGACTTGCTCATGCTGGTGCCGTCGAAATCGGTTTCGATGCCGAACACCGCCGCGCCGGACTGGTAGTTATAGCCGGCCTGACCGCCGCCGATGAACCCGCTGGCGCCGGTCCCGAGCGTGTTGTTGTTGTAGTTGGCGTAGTAGATGCTGTTAGCCGGGAAAAACGCGTTGATCGTGGTGTTGCCGGTGGCCCAGACGCCGCCCGCGTTCACACCGACGTAGAACCCGGTCCAGGTGAAGGGCGGGGGCACGAACACCGGCGCCGGGGCTTCCTTCCGGGTGGGCAGGTCGGCGGCCTGAGCGGCTACGGCACTCGCAACGATCAGCGTCGCGGCGGCGACTCCCATCTTCCAACGTTTTGTCATCTTCATTCTCCGTTTAGATCGGCTCCGCCTTACGCATCAAACGCGCCGCCGTCGCCCGTGTAAATCAACAACGCGCTTATAGGTACGGCGTTCACCCGAGTCCATCGTTTCGAACCGTTTTCGTCGGCATCGCGCAAGCATGTGGCAAAATAGACACGAAAAAGGGGCTTGTGGTTAACCAAACATTTGCAAAGGCGCGGGAATCTAGGCTCTGTTAACCGCTGACCAGGCTGGCGAGAACCACCGCGATCACTCCGGTCAGGAAAACCCCGTCGAATGTGCCCGCGCCGCCGATCGACGCGACTGGCGCGCCGAGACTTCTCAGAAGTCCGAGGTTGAGGAGGTCGGCCCCCACCAGCACGCCGACGCTGCCGCCGATATAGGCGAGCGGGGCCGCATAGCGGCGGGACAGGACAAGGCCGACGAAGGCCGCGAGCAGGGGCGGAGCGAAGGTCGGTACGGAAATGCCGAGGCCGGGCACCGGGACCGCCATCTGATGGACGAAGAAGGCGACGATCCCGACGGCGACCAATCCGAGCGTCCAGAGTTCGTAGCGCACGAGCAGGGCGATCGAGAGGAGAATCGGAATGACGGCGCCCGCCGACATTGATGGCCAGCACCGTTCCCGGCCAGTCGACCGCGACCGGCGCCAGAAACGGAACGCCCATGATCTCCACCACCTCGCGCGAGACGAGCTGCTCTCCGGGCAGGCGGGCGAGGGGGAGGTTGACGTAGGACCCGATCAGCGAGGCGAACAGGATCAGCGTTATGGTCAGCGGGTTGAGACCGAGCGCGTTCGAGACGCGGGCCAGGAGGCCGATGGTCGCCAGGATCGCGAAGGCGACCAGCATGGCGAAAAACAGGGCCGCCAGGCCGAAGCTCAGCGGGAAATAGTGCATGTGCGTCATGGCGCTCGGCCCCCCGGCCGGACGGGCCGCCCTAAAGCGCGGCGAAACCCGCGATGATTCGGTCCGCGTAGGGGCGAAGCGCCTCGGCGCCCTGGAACGGTCCGCCCGGGGGCCGTAGCGCCACGCCTTCCAGCGGGGCAGGACGTGGAAATGCAGGTGGAACACCTGCTGGCCGCGCGATCGCCTCGTTGAACTGCTGCATCAGGACGCCTCCGGCCCCCATGCCGGCCTTGACCGCATGGGCCACCTTCTGCACCGACGGCGATGAAGCGGGCGAGATCGTCGGGGTCGATGTCGAAAAGGTTGCGGGCCGGCGACCTTCGGGATGACCAGCGTATGGCCGTCGGCGCGCGGCATCACGTCGAGGAAGGCGAGCGAGACGTCGTCCTCGTAGACCTTGGTGCACGGGGCCTCGCCGCGCAGGATCTTGGCGAAGATGTTGTTTGCGTCATAGGTCGGCGTCATCAAAGGTTTCTCCCAGCGATCTCGGCTCTGCCGTCGTCGCCCCGCCTGAAGGGCGCGTGATCCTCGTAATGGGCGATCGTCCGCGCGACCGCCGCGCGTTCGTGCCTCAGATAGTCGGCGACCGCGCGCTTGAGACGGGCGTCGGCGAATTCATGCGCCGAATAGGTGACGACGGGACGATAGCCGCGGGCGAGCTTGTGCTCCCCCTGCGCGCCGGCCTCGACCCGCTTCAGTCCGCGGCTGAGCGCGAAGTCGATCGCCTGATAATAGCACACCTCGAAATGGAGGAAAGGGCGCTCCTCGATCGCGCCCCAGTTGCGGCCGTAGAGCGCGTCGTCGCCGATGAAGTTGATCGCGCCGGCGATGTAGCGGCCGCCGCGCTTGGCCATGACCAGCAGGATGCGGTCGGCGAGCGCTGTCGCCGACCAGGGTAAAGAATTCGCCGGGTGAGGTACGGCCGGCCCCATTTGCGCGACCCGGTATCCATGTAGAACGTGAAGAACGCGTCCCAGTGCTCTGGCTTCATTGCAGAACCCGTCACCCATTCGATGGTGACGTCATCGCCGAGCGCGTCCCGCCGCTCGCGCTTGATGCTCTTGCGCTTGCGGGAGGCCAGGGCCGCGAGGAAGTCGTCGAAATTCGAAAAGCCGTCGCAAAGAAAGTGGAACTGCTCGCCGTGGCGCACCAGAAAGCCCATCCGCTCGAGCCGCGCGGCGTCCTCGGCGGTCGGGAAGGTGACATGGATCGACGACGCCTCGACCTGCCGCCGCACCTCGCGCAGTCCCGCGACCAGCGCCTCCGCGGCGCCCTCCGGGGCGTCGCGGGCGACCAGCAGGCGCCGTCCGGTCGCGGGCGTGAAGGGCGCGGCGACCTGGAGCTTCGGATAATATTCGCCGCCGGCGCGGGCGTAGGCGTCGGCCCAGGCGTGGTCGAAGACGTACTCGCCCATGGCTGTGGCTCTTGAGATAGGACGGCGCCGCGGCGACGATCCGGCCGTCGCGGTCCTCGACGATCACATGCGCCGGGCGTCCATCCCGACCGGCCCGCCGGTCGAGCCCGACGCTTCGAGCGCGTGAAGAAAGCCATGGGTGACGAACGGATTGAAGCGCTCGCCTTCGGCCTCGCTTTCGGAAAGGCCCGGGCGGATTGGCGCAAGCGTCCCACGCCGCCGGATCGACGGCGGCGATGGGTGGTGACGACGCGCGCGGTGAATGGGGGCATGGGGGCGAGGGGATGGGGTTTCGGTTCGCCGCCATCCTAGCATGGCTTTCGCAGCCGCGAAGGGCGCCCGAAAGGCGACGAGCCTTGCCAAGGCGCGAGGGCGTTTCAACCGCCGGGACGCCGGTTTGTGGTCCTCACGCCACGGGAAGCGTTTGCCTCGGCGCCAGAATGGCGCGGCCAAGCGCCTTCGCTTCGTCAAGCCAGCCCTCGATCGCGCCCTCGACGTTGCGAGCGGCTTCCTCCCGCGTTTGCCCATTGGACATGCAGCCGGGCGGGTCGGGAACCGTCGCGAGGAACCCGCCGCCATCCTCGTCCGACGGCGGCTCGATCACGATGGCGTACTCAGGCTTGCGCATTCGCGTTTCTCACGGCGTCGATGAACCGCACCCGCTTTCGAATATATACGGGCTTGATCGGACGGCGAAAAGGCACGGTAAGGATGTCCGGTCGAATTGAATGCGAAATCTATGCGAGCCCCCGCCGGACGGAGGGAGGCGCCGAACCATAGGCGCGGCACAGACGTTCGACATCGCCTATGCTCCAATCCGCGGTCGGACTCGATCGCGTTCGATTGAGAAGATTGTTCGGCATGCGAGCCGTCGTTGTTCGCTGAGTCCTGGGAGCCCTTCCGACCCGAGGAAAAGCGACAAGAAGACCAAGCATTCCGAAGGCGAGCAAACATTTGACGGCTGAGCTCGCGGTCGGATCAGCCCGTCGCCCTAACGGAACATTAACCTTAAAAACCCCTAATGCGAACAAGGCCGGTTCCGGGGGCGGGAATCGCCGGCGGTTTGTTTGACGCCCATGGGGTCCCATGTTATCCCAAGCCATCCCGTCAACAGACCGCGCTTGCGCGCCGCCGCCGTCGAGCTCCGCTCGCCGGACGCGGCGGGCTTTTGGCGTCGGGGGGCCTCGTGGACCGCTTCCTCTCGCATTTCACCCACCGCTTCGACGCCAAGGGCCGGATCTCGATTCCGGCCGCCTTCCGTCAGGCGCTGGCGAAGGACGGATTCGAGGGCGTCTACGCCTATCCCTCGCTCGATGCAGCCGGCGCTCGACTGCGGCGGCCAACAGCTCCTGGCGGAGATCGATTGCGCTGCTTGGCCTCGCTGCCGCCGTTCTCGCCGGCGCGCGACGCCTTCGCCACCGCGCTGCTCGGAACGAGCGAGATCCTGCGCATGGATTCGGAGGGGCGGGTGATGCTCGACGACCGGATGAAGGCGTCGCTCGGCCTCGAACAGGAGGCGGTGTTCGTCGGGCAGGGGCACAAGTTCCAGATCTGGGAGCCCTCGCGGTTCGCCGCGCATCTCGAGGCGGCGCGGGCGCGGGTTCGACGCCTGCGCGCGGGAGCAGGGCCGCCGAGGCGCCGCCGTGACCGAGCCGCCCCGCCACATTCCCGTCTTGCTCGCCGAGGTCGTGGAAGCGCTCGGCGCCGCGCCCCGGCGCGCTCATCGTCGACGGCACCTTCGGCGCGGGCGGCTATACGCGCGCGCTCCTCGACCGCGGCGCTGACGTCGTCGCGCTCGACCGCGATCCTCACGCCGATTCGCGCCGGCGCGAGCCTTGCCGCCCGATCGGGCGGCCGCCTGCGGCTCGTCGAGGCGCGCTTCGGCGCGCTCGAATCGGTCGCGCGCGACCTCGGGCTCGAGGCGGTCGACGGCGTCGTTCTCGACATCGGCGTCTCCTCGATGCAGCTCGACGAGGCGGAGCGGGGATTTTCGCTTCGCTTCGACGCGCCGCTCGACATGCGGATGGAGGGCGCAGGGGCCGCTCGGCCGCCGACATCCTGCGGGACGAGGACGAGGAGACGATCGCCGACATCCTGTTTCATTTCGGCGAGGAGCGCGCCGTCCCGCCGCATCGCCCGCGCGATCGTCGCCGACCGCGATGACGGCGCCTTACGAGCGCACGCTGCCGCTCGCCGAGATGATCGCCCGCGTCGCCCCGGCCCGGCGCGGCGAGCTGACCCATCCGGCGACCCGGACGTTCCAGGCCCTGCGCATCGCCGTCAACGACGAGCTCGGCGAGCTGCTGCGCGGCCTCGTCGCCGCCGAGCGGCTGCTGAAGCCCGGCGGGCGGCTCGCCGTGGTGACCTTCCATTCGCTCGAGGACCGGATCGTCAAGCAGTACCTCGCGGCCCGTTCGGGTCGCGGCCATGCGGCGTCGCGGCGCCTGCCGGGCGAGCCGGCCGAGCCGGCGCCCACCTTCGACGTTCCGCGCGGCCAGCCGATCGAGGCCGGGCGACGCGGAGACGAGCGGCCAATCCGCGGTCGCGCTCGGCCAAGCTCCGCTATGCGACGCGGCTCGACGCGCCGCCGCGCGACGCGGGGGATGCGCTCGTCGGCTTTGACGCGGCTGCCGGCGCGGCGGGGGAGGCAGGGATGATCTTGCGGCTCATGCATGCGGCGGCGATCGCGGCGCTGATCGGGTCGGCGGCCTACGTCTACGGCGTCAAGTACCGCACGATCTACGCCGCCGAGCAACTGGTGAAGACGCGCCATCTGATCGCCAAGGAGAAGGACGCGATCAACCTGCTGCGCGCCGAATACGCCCATCTCGCCCGTCCCGACCGCATCCAGGAGCTTGCCGACGCCAAGCTCGGCATGCAGCCGCTGGCGCTGTCGCAGATCGCCGCCGTCGCCGAACTGCCGGAGGCCCAGCCGAAGGTCGATTCGATCGGCCGCACGCTGGAGTCGCTCGGCTTCAACAAGGACAACGAAACGCCCGCCGCCGAAGCCGGCGGCGCCACCCCGCCGGTGAGATGACCATGGCCGAGACTCGAGAGGGGCGCGAAGTCGAAGGGGCGAAGACGCCGCGCCGGCGCAAAGGGGCCGTTCGGCCGCGCCGTCGTTGCGGCTCTTTCATCGCCATGTGCCGCGGAATTTCGGCGTCGATCTCGAACCGCCGTCGCCCGACCGTCCGCAGGACGTCGCTCCGCGCGCTGATCACCTTCGCCAACCTCAAGGCCTTCGCCCGCGCGCTCTTGCTGACGCGGCTCGATCGATCCGGGCGTCGCGCATCCGCACCCTCTCGATCGGCATGGCCGCCGCCTATGCCGTCCTCGGCGTCAAGCTCGTCGTGCTCGGCGTGTCGCACGATCCGCCGCTGACGCTGAAGGACGCCGCCGACCAGGCGGTATCGGGCGCGCGGCCCGACCTTCTCGACCGCAACGGCGAAATCCTCGCGACCGACATCAAGACCATGTCGGTATTCGCCGAGCCGAACCGGATCATCGACAAGGACGAGGCGGTCGAACTCATCACCGCCGTCCTGCCGGACGTCGACGCCAAGGAACTGCGCGAGCGGCTCGGCTCGAAGAAGGGCTTCGTCTGGGTCAAGCGCCAGATCACGCCCAAGGAGCAGGCGGAGATTTTCCACCTCGGCCTGCCCGGCGTCGGCTTCCTGCCCGAGAACAAGCGCGTCTATCCGAACGGGCCGATCGGCGCCCATGTGCTCGGCTACGTCGACAAGGACAACGTCGGCATCGCCGGCATGGAGAAGTATCTCGACGAGCAGAGCCTGACCGACCCGCACGTGCCCGGGCTTCGTCGTCGATCCGGAGAGCCTGAAGCCGGTGCGCCTGTCGCTCGACCTCAAGGTCACCCACGCGCTGCGCGACGAACTCGATGTCCGGCATGGAGCACTGGAAGGCCAAGGCCGCCGCCGGCGTGGTGATGGACGTCAACACCGGCGAGGTGATCGCGCTCGAATCGCTGCCCGACTACGATCCCGAACCAGCCGATCGACGCCCACGACCCGACCAAGATCAACCGCATCAATGTCGGCGTCTACGAAATGGGCTCGACCTTCAAGGCGCTGTCGATCGCGATGGCGCTGGATATCGGGCAAGGTCAATCTCGGCACGCGGATCGACGCGCGCGACTCGCCTGCGCTACGGCCGCTTCACCATCCACGACTTCCACGCCACCCATCGCATCCTCACCGTGCCCGAGGTGTTCACCCACTCCTCCAACATCGGCACCGCCCGCATGGCGCTGATGGTCGGCGTCGAGGGCCACAAGGCGTTTCTGAAGAAGATGGGGCAGCTCGACCGGCTGCACACCGAACTGCCGGAAAACGCCGAGCCGCTGGTGCCGAAGCGCTGGAGCGAGCTCAACACCATGACGATCGCCTTCGGGCAGGGCCTCAACGTCGCGCCCGCTGCAGGCGGTGATGGCCGTCTCCGCGCTGGTGAACGGCGGCCACATGATGCCGCCGACCTTCCTGCCGCGAAGCCAGGAGGAGGCCGACAAGATCAGCCGCAAGGTGGTGAGCGACCAGACGTCCGAATCGATGCGCTATCTCATGCGATCGAACGCGACCCACGGCTCGGCGACTTTCGCCAATATTCGCGGGCTACTACGTCGGCGGCAAGACGGGCACGGCGGACAAGATCATCCACGGCCACTATTCGCAGGACAAGGTGTTCACCACTTTCATGGCGATCACGCCGGCCGACAAGCCGAAATACCTCTATCATGGCGATCTACGACGATCCGCGTCGCCGCGCCGGGGGACTACGGATTCCACACCGCCGCGTGGAACGCGGGCCGCACCACTGGCGCGCTTATCCGCAGGATCCAGCCGCTGCAGGGCGTGGCTCCGAGCAAGGACGCGCCGAACCAATCCATTCCCCATCATCGCCCGCCTGGGCTATGGAGCCGACGCCGACAAGATCGGCAAGGAGTAATGCAAGGGTGATGAGACTGGCATGATTCGGCTTGGCGACATTGTGGATCTCCGCGAGGCGGACAACGGCGCTGGCGCAGCGCGCCGTCGCCGGCGTCGCCTTCGACAGCCGCAAGGTTCAGCCGGGCGACGTGTTCTTCGCCCTCGCCGGGGCGAAGGACGACGGCCTGAAGCACGTCGCCGACGCGGTCGTCGCGGGGTGCGGCGGCGATCGTGACGGAGCGCGAGGCGACGCTGGCCGGCGCGCGCCGGTCGTCAAGGTCGGCGATGCGCGCCTCGCGCTCGCGCGCGCCGCGGCGCGGCTCTATCCGCGTCAGCCGGAAACGATCGTGGCGGTCACCGGCACCAGCGGCAAGACCTCGGTCGCCGCCTTCGTGCGCCAGATCTGGCAGGCGCTCGGGCGCGAATCGGCCTCGCTCGGCACGATCGGCGTCGTGTCGCGCGCCGATCACCGTGTATGGTTCGCTGACGACGCCGGACCCGCTGACCCTCCACCGGACGCTTCAGGCGCTCGCCGACGCGGGCGTCACCCATCTCGCGATGGAGGCGTCTTCGCACGGCCTCGACCAGAAGCGGCTCGACGGCGTGAGGCTTTCCGCCGGCGCCTTCACCAATCTCAGCCGCGACCACATGGATTACCACGCGACGGCCGAGGATTATCTTGCCGCCAAGCTGCGTCTGTTCCGCGACCTCCTGCCGGAGGGCGCGCCGGCGATCGTCGACGCCGACGCCGAGATCGCTCCGCGCGTGATCGAGGCCGCGCGGGCGCGCGGGCTCGCCGTCTTCTCGGTCGGCGGTGAAAGGCGAGGCGATCCGGCTCGCGGCGGTCGTGCGCGACGGGCTCGCGTCGACCCTCGACCTCGAATTTGGCGGGCGCACGCGGCGGGTGCGCCTGCCGCTGCCGGGCGATTTCCAGATCTCCAACGCTCTGGTCGCCGCGGGCTTATGCATCGCGACCGGCTCCGAGGCCGACGCGGTCTTCCAGGCGCTTCAGCGGCTCGAGGGCGCGCCGGGACGGCTCGAACGGATCGGGTCGATTCGCGGGCGCCGCCGTGTTCGTCGATTACGCCCACAAGCCCGACGCGCTGGAAAAGGCGCTCGCCGCGCTGCGCCCCTACGTCAGCGGCCGCCTGATCGTCGGCGTTCGGCTGCGGCGGCGACCGCGACGCGGGAAAGCGGCCGATCATGGGCGAGATCGCGACCCGTTCGCGCCGACGTCGTGATCGTCACCGACGACAATCCGCGCTCGGAGAACCCCGCCGCGATCCGCGCCGCGATCCTCGCCGCCGCGCCTGGCGCGCTCGAGATCGGCGACCGCGCCGAAGCGATCCGGGCCGGCGTCGCGATGCTGAAAGACGGGCGACGCGCTGATGATCGCCGGGCAAGGGCCACGAAATCGGGCAGATCGTCGGCGACACGGTGCTCCCCTTCAGCGACGCGGACGAGGCGCGCAAGGCTTTGGCGGAGGCGGCATGAGCGCGCTGTGGACCGGAACCGGAGCTGACGGACGGCGCTGGGCGCGCGCCCGAGCGCGCCGCTCGCGACGCGCCGTCTCGGGCGTGTCGATCGACACGCGGACGCTCGCATCCGGGCGATCTCTTCTTCGCCATCAAGGGCGAGACCCACGACGGCCACGATCACGTCGCCGCGCGCCTTCGAGGCGCGGCGCGCTCGGCGGCGGTCGTGCAGCCGGGAGCGGGCGGAGGCGCTTGCCGCTCTGCGGTCCGGTCTTTGCGGTCGACGATACGCTGAGGGCGATGGAGCGGCTGGCGTTGCGCAGCGCGGGCGCGCACGCGCGCGCGCGATCGTCGCCGTCACCGGCTCGGTCGGCAAGACCAGCGCCAAGGAGATGCTGCGCGCGATGCTCGAGCGCGAGCGGCGCGACGCACGCCTCGGCCGCCTCCTACAACAATCACTGGGGCGTGCCGCTGACGCTCGCGCGCATGCCGGCCGGCGCGCGATTCGGCGTATTCGAGATCGGCATGAACCATCGCCGGCGAGATCACGCCGCTCGTGCGCATGGTCCGCCCGCATGCGGCGCTGATCACCACCATCGCGCCGGTCCATATCGAATATCTCGGCTCGCTCGAAGCGATCGCCGACGCGAAGGCGGAGATCTTCCTCGGCCTCGAGCCCGGCGGAACGGCGATCCTCAACCGCGACGCGCCCCAGTTCGAGCGGCTCGCCGCGGCGGCGCAGGCGCGCGGCGCGCGCGTGCAGACCTTCGGCGGTCGGAGGGCTGCGACGCCGAACTCGTCGGGCTCGAAGGGACGCGAGGCCGGCTCGCGCGTCTCGGCGCGGATTCTGGGCCGCGGCCATGACCTTCGACCTCGGCGCGCCCGGCGCGCATATGGCGGAGAACGCGCTCGGCGCGCTGCTCGCCGCCGACGCGCTCGGCGCCGATCTCGAGCGCTGCAGCCGCGGCGCTCGCTGGCTTTGCGCCGCAGAAGGGCAGGGGCGAGCGCATCGCGCTCGCCGACGCCCGAGCGGCCCCGTCACGCTGATCGACGAGAGCTACAACGCCAATCCGGCCTCGATGCGCGCCGCGCTCAAGCTGCTCGGCGCGCGCTCGTCCCGGGCCCAACGGGCGCCGGATCGCGGTGATCGGCGACATGCTGGAACTCGGCGCCGACGGCGCGGCGATGCATGCGGCGCTCGCCGCCGACCTCGCCGCCAACCAGGTCGATCTCCTGTTCGGCGCCGGGCCGCTGACGCGCGCGCTCTACGACGCCGCGCCGGAGGCGATGCGCGCGGCCTGGGCGGAACGGTCGAGCGCGCTCGCCGAAGAGGTCGCCAAAGCGCTGCGCGCCGGCGACGTCGCCATGGTCAAGGCGTCGAACGGCAGCCGGATGGGGCCGCTCGTCGCCGCGCTGCGCGAGCATTTCGCCCGTCCGGGCGAGGGAGGCTGAGACGATCCGATGCTGACCTGGCTCTCCGACTGGTCCGACCTCCCGGGCGTCTTCCGCCTCTTCCACTGGCTGACCTTCCGCACGCTCGGCGCGGCGGGAACGGCGCTGTTTCTGGTGATGTTCTTCGGACCGACGATCATTTCGCGGCTGCGGCTGAAGCAGGGCAAGGGGCAGCCGATCCGGAGCGACGGCCCCGCCTCGCACCTCCTGACCAAGAAGGGCACGCCCACCATGGGCGGGCTGATGATCCTGTTCGGGCTGATCGCCTCGGCGCTGCTGTGGGCCGATCCCGAGAGCCCGTATGTCTGGATCGTCCTCTTCGTCACCTTCGGCTTTGGCGCGATCGGCTTCTACGACGACTATCTCAAGGTGACGCAAGCAGTCGCATCTGCGGCTTCTCCGGCCGCGCCCGGCTCGGCGGCCGAATATGTCATCGCGGCCATCGCCTGCTACGCGATGATGCGGGTCGGCGGTCCCGGCGCGAGTTCGCTCGCCTTGCCGTTCGTCCAGGGCTACGTGTTCGATTTCGGCTGGGGCTTTCTGCTGTTCGGGCCGTTCGTGATCGTCGCCTTCGGCAATGCGGTCAACCTGACCGACGGCCTCGACGGCCTGGCGATCGTGCCGGTGATGATCGCGGCGGCGACGCTCGGCATGATCTCCTACCTCGTCGGCAGCGCGTTCTTCGCCCACTACCTCCTCATCAACCATGTGCCGCTCGCCGGCGACCTGATGGTCGTCTGCGGCGCCTTGATCGGGGCGGGCGCCGGCTTCCTGTGGTTCAACGCGCCGCCGGCGCAGATCTTCATGGGCGACACCGGCTCGCTGGCGCTCGGCGGCCTGCTCGGCACCATGGCGGTGGCGGTCAAGCACGAGATCGTGCTGGCGGTGATCGGCGGCCTGTTCGTGATGGAGGCGGTGTCGGTCATCGTGCAGGTCGCCTCGTTCAAGCTGACCGGCAAGCGCGTCTTCAAGATGGCGCCGATCCACCACCATTTCGAGCAGCTCGGCTGGTCCGAGCCGCAGATCGTGATGCGTTTCTGGATCATATCGCCTTCGTGCTGGCGATGATCGGCCTCGCCTCGCTGAAGTTGAGGTGACGCATGATCGCCGGTCGAAACCCTCTGCGGCGAAAAAGTCGCCGTCTTCGGCCTCGGCGGCTCGGGGCTTTCGACGCTGCGCGCGCTGACCGAGGGCGGGGCCGAGGTCGACCGCCTGGGACGACAACGAGAAGGCGCGCGACCGCGCCTCCGCCGACGGCTATGTCGTCCTCGACCTCGCTGAGGCGGACTGGAGCGCGTTCAAGGCGCTCGTGCTTTCGCCCGGCGTGCCGTTGACCCACCCCGAGCCGCACTGGACGGTGAAGCGCGCTCAAGCCGCCGGCGTGCCGGTGATCGGCGACATCGAGCTCTTCGCCCGCGAGCGCGCGGCGCGGGCGCCCGACGCGCCGTTCGTCGCCGTCACCGGCACCAACGGCAAATCGACCACGACCGCGCTGATCGCGCATGTCCTCAGGGAAGCTGGGCGCGACGTGGCGCTCGGCGGCAATATCGGCGTGCCGATCCTCGACTTAGCGCCCACCGGCCGAAGCCCGTGTCCATGTGATCGAGTGCTCGTCCTACCAGATCGACCTCGCCCCCTCGCTCGCGCCGAGCGTCGGCCTCCTGATCAACATCACGCCGGACCATCTCGACCGTCACGGCGACCTCGAGCGCTATGCGGCGATCAAGGAGCGGCTGGTCGCCAAGGCCGGGATCGCGCTTGATCGGCGTCGACGATGAGCCGAGCCGCGCGATCTGCGCTCGCATCAAGGCGCCAGCCGGGACGACGAGGGCGTGGCCGTCTCGGGCGGTCCGTCTCCGCTGGCGGACGTTTTCGTCGACGATCACCGGGTTTTCGCGCGCGACTCCTCCGAGGCGCCGATCGACCTCAGGAGCGCCCGGGCGCTGCGCGGCGCCCACAACGGCCAGAACGCCGCCTTCGCTTACGCCGCCGCGACCGCGCTCGGCGTGTCGCGCGACGCGATCGCCGCGCGCGTTCGCGACCTTTCCCGGCCTCGCGCACCGGATGGAGGAGGTCGGCCGGCGGGGACGCGTGCTGTTCATCAACGATTCGAAGGCCACCAACGCCGACGCGGCCGAGAAGGCGCTGCTGTCCTTTCGCGATATCCACTGGATTGCCGGCGGCAAGCCGAAGGCGGGCGGGATCGAGCCGTTGCGTCCGCTGTTCGACCGCATCGCCAAGGCTTACCTGATCGGCGCGGCGGCCGACGAATTCGCCGCGACCCTCGGGGACGCTGCGCCCTTCGCGCAATGCGGGACCTTGTCGAAGGCGGTGAAGGCGGCGGCGCGCGACGCGGCCCGTTCGACCGCCGCGGAGCCGGTCGTGCTCCTGTCGCCGGCTTGCGCGTCGTTCGACCAGTTCGCCAATTTCGAGGCGCGCGGCGATGTCTTTCGCGCCGAAGTCCAGAGACTCTTCGAACGGGGGGACATGAGCCATGGTGTCGAGAGCCGAACGCGGACCTTTCGCCGACTGGATGCGCACCGTCGATCGCTGGCTGCTCGGCTCGTTCCTGGCGCTGATGGTGATCGGCCTCGTCATGGCGCTGGCGGCGAGTCCGGCGGTCGCCGAGCGCCTCAATCTGCCGACCTTCCACTTCGTCGACCGGCAGGCGCTGATGCTGGTTCCGACCGCCATCCTGATGGTGGCGACGTCGTTCCTCTCGCCGCGCCACATGCGCCGCGCGGCGCTGGTGACCTTCGCGGCCTCGCTGATCCTGATCGTGCTGGCGCTGATGTTCGGGGCGGAGGTCAAGGGCGCGCGGCGCTGGATCTTCGGCATCCAGCCGTCGGAGTTCATCAAGCCGGCCTTCGTGGTGCTCGCGGCCTGGGCGTTCACCGAGGGCGGCCGCAAGACCTCGACCGCGCCGCTGGCGAAGATCCTGTCGTTCCTGATCCTGCCGATCACCATCGTGCCCCTGATCATGGAGCCGGACTTCGGTCAGACGATGCTGGTGTCGATCGTCTGGGCGTCGCTGTTCTTCATGGCGGGACTGCACTGGTTCTGGGTCGTCGGCGTCGGCGGCCTGGGCGTGCTCGGAGGCTTCGCCGCCTACAAGCTGTCGCCGCATGTGCACGAGCGCGTGCTGCGCTTCATCGACCCCGACTCGACGGGAGGCGTGGTCGACACGTTCCAGGTCGACACCGCGCTCCAGAGCATTCTCTCCGGCGGCTGGCTCGGGCGGGGCCCGGGCGAGGGCATGTACAAGCGCATCCTGCCCGACGCTCATACCGACTTCGTGTTCGCCGTGACCGGCGAGGAGTTCGGCATGCTCGCCTGCATGGCGCTGATCCTGTTCTTCGGCTTCATCGTGCTGCGCGGCCTGTTCCTGTCGTCGCGCAGTCAGGACCCGTTCTGCCGCTTCGTCGCGGCGGGCATGACGGTGATGTTCGGCGTGCAGAGCTGGATCAACATGGCGGTCAACCTGCGCGCGATGCCGGCCAAGGGCATGACGCTGCCGTTCATCTCCTACGGCGGATCGTCGCTGATCGCGCTCGGCCTCGGCATGGGGTTTTTGCTCGCGGCCACGCGACGGCGTCCGGTCGCCGACCTGCCGCATGATCTGGTGGCGGCGGAATGAGCGCGTCGCGCTGCATCCTGCTCGCCGCGGGCGGAACCGGCGGCCACCTTTTTCCGGCCGCCGCGCTCGCCGCGGCGCTCAAGGACGCGCGGCGTCGAGGTCGAACTCGCGACCGACGACCGGGCGATGAAATACGGACAGGATTTTCCCGCCCGCGCCGTGCACGCCTTTCCATCGGCGACGACGACGGGGGCAGGGGCGCTCAACAAGGCGCGCGCGGCCGTGACGCTCGGCGCAGGCGTCGCGGCGGCGATGCTCAAGCTCAGCCGCATCCGGCCCCGCGCGGTGGTCGGCTTCGGCGGCTATCCGACGGTGCCGCCGTTGGTCGCGGCCTCGCTGCTCGGGATTCCGGGCGTGCTGCACGAGCAGAACGCGGTGCTCGGCCGGGCAAACCGTTTCCTGAGCCCGCGCGTCTCCGTGGTCGCCTGCGGCTTTCCCGAGCTCAAAGGCGTCGACGCGGCGACGCGGGCCAAGGTCCGCTACACCGGCAATCCCGTCCGCCCCGCGGTCATCGCCGCGGCCGAACACGCCCTATCCGGACTTTATCGGCGCAGCGGCTTCGCCTCCTGGTCACGGGCGGGTCGCAGGGCGCGCGGGTCATGGCCGACGTCGTGCCCTGCGGCGCTGGCTCTGCTCGAACGCGACGAGCGGCAGTGGATCCGCCTCACGATGCAGGCGCGCGGCGAGGACAAGGCGCGGGTCGCGGCGGCCTGCGCGCGATTGAACTTTCCGGTCGAGATCGCCGACTTCTTCCCGGATCTGCCGGCGCGGATCGCCGCGTCCCATCTCGTGATCGGCCGCGCCGGCGCCTCGACCGTGTCGGAACTGGCGGTGATCGGGCGCCCGTCGGTGCTGGTGCCGTTCCCGCACGCGCTCGATCAGGATCAGGCGGCCAACGCCGCCGCGCTCGCCGCGTCGGGCGGGGCGATCGTCGTACCGCAAACCGAGTTCACGCCGGAGCGGCTCGCGGCGATCCTGCGCGACGCGCTCGCCTCCCCGGCGAAGCTGACGGCCTCGGCCCAAGCGGCGAGATCGGCCGGCGTCGCGGATGCGGCGGACCGGCTCGCCGATGTCGTCCTGAAGGCGGCGCGGCCGGCTTAATTAACCGGACGACCGGCGGATCACGCCTCGATTGTCTCGAACATCAGCATGTCGGCGCCGCCGGTCGCGAACTTTTGGACGTCCGCCCCGGCGGTCTGGCCCTCCGGGCTCGCGAACGCCGCCTGGATCGCCGCCAGATTGTCGAAGCTCAGCATCGCGACGAGATGGATGCCAGACGGGCCGGCGGGCGACGCAACGGGGCCGCGGCTGATCTCGTAATGGCGCAGGCCGGGGATCTTTTTGGCGAGCGGAATGTGGGTCTCATTATAGTATCTGTCGAACGCGGTCGCGTCCGTCGGAGTCTTGTACAATACGACCAGCTTCGCCATGACGTTCCCTCTCCGGTTTCGCGCTTGTTGCGTCTCGTCGCCGGCAGGTCCGGCGCAGCAGGAACTGTAGTGGGCTCGCGCGGTCGGAACAATCGCTACCGCGCGCGCGTTAACAACCGAATGAGGAGGGGATCGCGATGCGTCAGGTCAAATACCGCTCGTATACGCCGGGCCTCAATCCGCGCCGGACTAAGCTCGAAGTCGCCCGGGTGGGCGGGGGACAAGCAGCCGCGCAAGGACGGCTCGATGGAGCAAGCCTGGCATTGCCTGCCGTTCTCGGAGGGCGCGCGCTATGGGATCGAGCTTTTTTACCCCTATCCCAATGTGCTCCGGGTCGAGACCCGGGAGGGCGATCTCGTCCTCGATGGCGACTTTGGTCCGCCGCCGGAGGGACACGGCGGCGAGTGGCCGCCGTTCCGGCCGTTCGGAAAGCTGTACTACACCTACCAGGTCTCGCTTGATCTCAAGGTCGAGGAAGGCTTCGCCCTTTTCTTCCAGCCCCATCCGCGGTTTTTCACCGATCCGACCTACTCGACCCCGATCGCCGTACCCGCGCTGATCCGCCGTTGGTGGCCGATGACGTACTTCCTGGTTTTCAAATCGCCGCCCGAAGGCGGCGTCCACGTCTTCCGGCCCGGGGAGCCCTTCGCCCAAATTCTGGTGGTGCCCGAGGAGCCCGACGTCGAACTTGTCCCGATGCCCCTGGAGGAAGCCGCCGAGCGCGCGCTCCAGTCGGAGCGCATCTACCAGAGCCGCAAGACGCTTTCCGTGGATACCGAGTGGAAGTCCGCGACCAACACCGTGTTCGACGGCACCTATCGCCATATTCTCGGCGCCGCGGCGGAGCGCGCGCGGCGCGATCGGTGAGCCGCGCACAATTACGCCCCGCTTCTCACCGCCCGACGCACGTAAGAGTGAACCGGCGCCGTCCGGCGCCGGGCTGCGATCAGTAGTAGTGGTGATGGTGGTGGTGATGCCAGTGATGATGCCAATGGTGGTGATGCCACCAATGGTGGTGATGGTGATGATGGTGATGATAATATTGCGCCAGTTCAATCGGGCGCTCGTCGACATCGCCCACGGCGTCGCTCAGTTCGCCCGCGCCGTACTGCGTGCTCAGCCTCGAGACGGCCTGGGGGATGGGGTCGAGGAGTTCGGCGAAGGACTGCGCTGGCGGAACGGGCGCCGGAATTGAGGGAACGCTTGCGGCTTCGGCGGCGCCGGCGAGAGCCAGCGCCGAGGCGGCGCCGACCAGTCCGATAATCGTTCTGTCCAATGGGCTCTCCCTACTTCTAGTCGTCGGGACCCAATAAACACTCGAGAACGGAGAAAGTTCCCCGCGTGAACGTCGCGAATCGCGGCGGCGGGACGCCGGCCGCTCCGTCAGTCCATCACGGCGTGCGCCGCGTGGTCGCGGGCGCCGGCCGCGACCGGCGCGGCCTTGGGCGACCGGATCAGCGCGAGCAGCGGGAAGGCGGAGAGCGAGACGAACATCATCAAGAGGAAGTCGTTCGAATAGGCCATCGAGGCGGCCTGCTGCGTGACCAGCGCCTCCAGCATTTCCAGATTGGGCAGGCCCATGCCAGACAGCGCCCCGGCGTTGGGCATGTGAAGCGCGTCGCTGAACGGCGTGACGATGCTCGACAAGCTGGCTGTGATATTCGGTGGTCATGCTGGTGAGCTGCGGCGATCACGACCGATATGCCGACCGACGAGCCGATGTTGCGGATCAGCGTCCACAGCGCCGCGCCTTCGGTGCGGAGCTCCCCGGCAAGGCTGGCGAAAGCGATGGTGTTGAGCGGCACGAACACGAAGCCGAGGCCGAAGCCCTGAATCACCGAATTGATCGCGATCATGCGCCCGGGGACGTCGAGCGACCAGCCGACCATCTGCCAGAGCGAGAAGGTCGCGAGCGTCAGGCCGATGAAGATCAGGATTCGCGGATCGACCTTGCCGCTCATGCCGCCCGACCAGGAACATCGCCACGAACGTGCCGATGCCGCGCGTGCCGAGCAGATAGCCGCTGGAGAGCACCGGGTAGCCGAGCAGGTTCTGGATGAACGGCGTCACCAGCGCCATGGTGGCGAGCAGGATGATGCCGATCAGGAACATGAAGATCAGCGCGATCGAGAAATTCCAGTCGCGGAAGATGCGCACGCTGATGAACGGCCGCTTGGAGCTGAAGCAATCGGCGAGGAAGAAATAGAAGCCGACGATGGCGAGCATCGCCTCGATCTGGATCTCGGTCGAACTCGAACCAGCCGAGTTGCTCGCCGCGGTCGAGCATCATCTGCAAGCGAGCCGATGCCGAGCGACAGGCTCAGGAAGCCGAACCACGAGAATGGCACGTCGCGCCGGGTCGGCGTTTCGGCTCATGAACGCCAGCAGGCCGAGCGGTCGTCAGGATGCCGAACGGCAGGTTGACGAAGAACACCCAGCGCCAGGAATAGGAGTTGGTCAGCCAGCCGCCGAGCGTCGGGCCCATGATCGGGCCGAGCATCACGCCCATGCCCCAGATCGCCATGGCCGAGCCGCGCTTGCTCGGCGGGAAGATGTCGAGCATCACCGCCTGCGACAGCGGCACCAGCGCCGCGCCGAACACGCCCTGCAGCAGACGGTAGGCGACCATCTGCTCGATCGACAGCGCCACGCCGCACAGCATCGAGGCGACGGTGAAGCCGGCGGTGCAGACGATGAACAGCTTCTTGCGTCCGAACCGGGTCGCCATCCAGCCGAGCGGCGAGGTCATGATCGCGGCGGCGACGATGTAGGAGGTCAGGACCCAGTTGATCTGGTCCTGCGTCGTCGCCAGCGAGCCCTGCATGTAGGGCAGCGCGACGTTGGCGATCGTGGTGTCGAGCGCCTGCATGACCGTCGCCATCATGATGCAGACGGTCAGCGACCATCGCACGCTCGGCGTGATGGTCTCGTAGAGGGGCGGCGGGTTCATTTCGCTAAAGGTTCACTTCGCCGGAGCAGCGGCGCTCGCGGCGGTCCTTGCCCATCAGGCCGTCGACCGCATCGGCGAGGTCGTCGAGCACGCCCTTGAGCGTGCGCACGCGGCCGGTGTCGATCGAGAGGTAGGCGCTCATGCCGGCGCGCAGGTTCGAGGTGTCCTCGTCGGGGCCGAAGCAGAAGCGCAGCGGCACGCGCTGGACGACCTTGACCCAGTTGCCGCTCGCGTTCTGCGGCGGCAGGATCGAGAACTGCGCGCCGGTGCCCGGAGCGATCGAGCAGATCTTTCCTTTCCAATCCCTTGCCGGGGAAGGCGTCGATGGTGACGCTCGCCGGCTGGCCCTCGCGGACGAAGGTCATGTCCGATTCCTTGGGATTGCCGTCGACCCACAGGTCCTTGTCGGCGACGACCGCGAACACCGGCTGGCCCGCCGGCGCGACGCGGCCAAGCTCGATCTGGGGCACCTGCGTCGCCACGCCGTCGATCGGCGACGAGCGACCTTGGTGTTGCGCAAGTTTCGCTCGGCGTTGTCGAGCCCCGCCTTCGCCTGGATGTATTCGGGGAACTTGTCGATCGAGGCGTCGAGGCTGCCGCCGAGCTTGACCATGGTGGTGGCCTGCTGGTTGCGGACGAACTCGAGGATCTGCTGGGCCTGGATGAGGGCGGCGAGCGAGGTGTCGCGGTCGACGCTGGTGCCCGAGCCGCGCGTCGCCAGGTCGTTCTTGCGGTCGTAGTCGGTCTTGCCGGACCTTGACCGCGTCCTCGCCCATCTTGATCTGGTCCTGATTGCTCACGTAGGACGACTTGAGGTTGGCGAAGGCGACCTTGGCCGCGTCGAGCCGGCCCTTGGCGAGCGCGAGCGCGATCTCGTAGGGCTTCGGGATCGATGTCGAACAGCGGATCGCCGACCTTGACCTTCTGCCCCTCGACGACGTGGATGCCGACGATCGCGCCGGTCACCTGCGGGGTGATCAGCGACTTGTCGGCGCCGACATAGGCGTTGTCGGTCGTGACGTAGCGGCCGCCGGTCAGCCACCAGGCGAAGCCCGCGGCGAGCGCGATGAGCGGGATCACGACCAGCAGGATGAAGCGCCGCGAGCCGGTCCGCCTCGGTCTTGACGACCATCGGGGCGGGCGCGGGCGGCGGCGCGGCCTGAGGCGCAGACCGGGGCTGGCGCCGGCTGCGGCCCAGGAGTCCGGGCCGGCGTGAACTGGACGGTCTGCCCGGTGGGGGCAGGGCTCTCAGGAGCGCTTTCGCGTATGGCCGATGTGGTTTGCGTCACTTGTTGCAGGTTCCCGAATGGAGTTCCGACTTCAAATTGGCCTTGATGGTCGTCAGGCCTCTTGAGGATGGTGTCGACGGTCGCGTCGTCGAGGCCGGCGAGGGCGCGGCCCATCACGTCCTCGGCGAGGGCGCCGAGCGCGCTGAGCGTCGGGATCGCCTTGCTCGTCAGGAAAAGGCGATGCGCGCGGCGGTCGGCCGGGTCGGCGCGCCGCTCGACCAGTCCGGCCGCGTCGAGCTTGTCGATCAGGCGGGCGAGGGTGATCGGCGCGATGTCGAGCGCCTCGGCAAGCTCGCTTTGCTTGTAGCCTTCGCAGCGCTGCAGGCGCGACAGCACCGCCCATTGCGCGCGCGTCGTGCCAAGCTCGCGGGCGCGATGGTCCGAATAGGTCCGGAGCATGCGCGCCGCATCGTGAAGGGCGAAGGCGACTTCCCGCCCGCGCGAGTAGATCCGTTCATGAGCAACTGACATCATGAGCAAGCTTATAATAAGGGATGTATGGCGTTTCAAGGGCGATTGGCGAAAAAGGGTCTGCCGGAGCCAAAACAGCATGGCCAAGCACTTGACCAAGTTTAGTCCAGGGACCAAGTTCGAGGACAGGCTGGCCTCACTCGAGCACAGGCGCGGCGGAGCGTATCTCATGACGGTCATCGTCAAGGTCGGCGAGGCGAAGACCCACCTCTCACAGCTGCTTGCCAGGGTTGAGGCGGGGGAAGAGATCATCATCGCGCGCGGCAGCGACCCGATCGCGCGAATGACGCGAATCGAGAAGGCGAGCGACCTCGAGGCTGTCCTTGCCGAAGCGAGAGCTGCGCGCGGTCGCGCGAAGCCCGTCACGCGAGACGAGGTTCTCGCATGGAGGCGGGAAGGCGCGCGCGGCGGATGACCCCGGTGGTCGACGCCTCGATAGCGGGCGCCGGCTTCTCCCCGAAGAGGACAGCGATGCGGCGGAGGCGATCATGGCGGGGCTCTCGGGGCGTGCGCCCGTGCCCTCGCTGTTCTGGCATGAAGCGCGAAACATCCTGCTGATCGCCGAGCGGCGCGGGCGCATCGGCGCCGGCGAAGCCGCGTCCGCGATGGCCCGCCTGCGCCGCCTGCCCCTGGAAGACGCGGGGGCAGGGCGAGATGGCGCGATCCTGGCGATCGCGGCCGCGCATGGCCTCAGCGCCTATGACGCCGTCTATCTGGCGCTCGCGCAGGAGCGTCGGCTGCCGCTCGCCACCCTCGACCGGAAGCTCGCCAACGCAGCGCGGGCGGAAGGCGTGGAGGTCTTGGGACCCTTGAAATAACCAGACTGGAACCAGTGAGTTGCGTCTCCCCGCTTGGCGAGCAGGGCCGTCACGCCACGATCACGTCTTCAAGCCGGCGACGCGGGCTCGCGACGCCTTGGCGGTCGCCTGACCGCGGCGAGAACGCGCGCGCGAACGGCGGCAGGGTTGCGAGAGCGGATCGGGTCCAGCTGCGATGCCACCATACGGTGACATCGACCCGAACATCATTTCACGGCCGAGCAGCACGGCCTCAGCTTCCGCGATAGGTCGAATAGCTCCAGGGCGAGACGAGCAGGGGGACGTGATAGTGCGAGGCCGGATCGGCGACGGCGAAGCGGATCGGCACGACGTCGAGGAACGGCGGATCGGGGATCGCGGCGCCTTCAGCGCGGAAATAGTCGCCCGCGTGGAAAAGCAGCTCGAATTTTCCGACCCGAGCTTCCGTCCCCGCGATCAGCGGCTTGTCGGTCCGCCCGTCCGAATTCGTCGTCGTGCTCGTGATCAGCCGTCGGTCGCCGTCCTCGCCCAGTTCGTAAAGCTCGATCCGCACGCCCGGCGCGGGACGGCCGCGGGTGAGGTCGAGAACGTGGGTGGTCAGTCCGGGCAAGGCGCGCTCCGTAAGCTCGAAGGGGTTCACCCTAGCGCGTCGCGAAGCTGCCCGCTAATGCGCTCAACCATGCATAAGATACATGGCAGCGGCGCCTCTCCGCGCATTGCGGATTTCTCCAACGCATGACAAGAGACTGCGACAAAGACACGCACCGACTTTCGTCGTAACGTTTTTGCCGCTGGAACAGGGAGGCCGACCCCGATGGATGACAGGGCCCGAACCGTCAACGACGAAACCGACGAATGGCTCGACGCGCTCGACTCCGTCGAGGCGTTCGAAGGCCTCGGCAAGGTCGACGCCATCCTCGACCAGGTCGTCACCTCCGCCCGGCGCAAGGGCGCGCGCCTGCCGTTCGCGGCCAACACGGCCTACGTCAACACCATCCCGCCCGACGCCCAGCCGCCCCATCCCGGCGACCGCAAGATCGAGATGACGATCCGGCGCTACATCCGCTGGAACGCCGCCGCGATCGTGGTCAAGGCCAACAAGGAATCCTCCGAGCTCGGCGGCCACATCGCGAGCTTCCAGTCGGCGGCGACCCTCTACGACACCGGCTTCATGCATTTCTGGCACGCCGCGACCGAGGATCACGGCGGCGACCTGATCTATATCCAGGGCCACAGCGCACCGGGCGTCTACGCGCGCGCCTTCGTCGAAGGCCGGCTGACGGAGGAGCAGCTTCTCAATTTCCGCCAGGAGGTCGGCGGCAAGGGCCTCTCGTCCTATCCCGCATCCCTGGCTGATGCCGGACTTCTGGCAGTTCCCGACCGTGTCGATGGGCCTCGGGCCGCTGATGGCGATCTATCAGGCGCGCTTCCTGCGCTATCTGCACGGCCGCGGCCTCGCCGACACCTCGCCGCGCAAGGTCTGGGTGTTCTGCGGCGACGGCGAGATGGACGAGCCGGAGTCGCTCGGCGCGATCTCGCTCGCGGGCCGCGAAAAGCTCGACAACCTCATCTTCGTCATCAACTGCAACCTGCAGCGGCTCGACGGGCCGGTGCGCGGCAACGGCAAGATCGTGCAGGAGCTCGAGGGCGGCTTCCGCGGCGCGGGCTGGAACGTCATCAAGTGCCTGTGGGGCTCCGGCTGGGACGAGCTGCTCGCCAAGGACAACGAGGGCAAGCTCCGCCAGCTGATGGAGGAATGCGTCGACGGCGAGTACCAGGACTTCCGGTCGAAGGACGGCGCCTACATCCGCAAGCATTTCTTCGGCCGCTACGCCGAAACCGCTGCGATGGTCGAGGACTGGACCGACGCCGAGATCTGGTCGCTGACCCGCGGCGGCCACGACCCGCTCAAGGTCTACGCGGCCTACAAGGCGGCGGTCGATCACAAGGGCCAGCCGACCGTCATCCTCGCCAAGACCGTCAAGGGCTACGGCATGGGCTCGGCGGGCGAGGGGCAGATGATCGCCCACCAGGCCAAGAAGCTCGGCGACGACGCGCTCGAAAGGCTTCCGCGACCGCTTCGAGATTCCCATCTCCGACGAGGACCTGACGAAGCTGCCGTTCCTGCGCTTCGCCGAAGACAGCAAGGAGATGAAATATCTGCGCGCCCGGCGCGAGGCGCTTGGCGGCTACCTGCCGGCGCGCCGCAGGACCAGCGCGCCGCTCGCCATCCCGCCGCTCTCGACCTTCGACGCGCTCCTCAAGGCGACCGGCGGAAGGCCGCGAAATCTCGACCACGATGGCCTTCGTCCGCATCCTGACCACGCTCTTGCGCGACAAGGAGCTCGGGCCCCGCGTCGTGCCGATCGTCCCCGACGAGAGCCGGACCTTCGGCATGGAGGGCCTGTTCCGCCAGGTCGGCATCTTCAGCCAGGTCGGCCAGCTCTATCGGCCGCAGGACGCCGACCAGCTGATGTACTACCGCGAGGACACCAAGGGGCAGATCCTGCAGGAGGGCATCAACGAGCCGGGCGCGATGGCCTCGTTCATCGCCGCGGGGACGTCGTACTCGACCTCGAACGTCCCGATGATCCCCTTCTACATCTATTACTCGATGTTCGGTTTCCAGCGCGTCGGCGATCTCTGCTGGGCGGCGGGCGACATGCGCACCCGCGGCTTCCTGATCGGGGGCACCTCGGGGCGCACGACGCTCAACGGCGAGGGCCTTCAGCACGAGGACGGGCACAGCCACGTGCTGGCCTCGACCATCCCGAACTGCGTCACCTACGATCCGACCTACGCCTACGAACTCGCGGTGATCGTCCAGGCGGGCCTGAAGCGGATGCTGGTCGATAACGAGGACGTCTTCTACTACATCACGACGCTGAACGAGAACTATCCGCATCCCGCCATGCCCGAGGGCGCGGAGGAGGGCATCCTGCGCGGCATGTACAAGCTGCGCGACGTCGCGCCCCGGGAAGCGGGCAAGTCGCCCGCGCTGACCGTGCGGCTGCTCGGCGCGGGCGCGATCCTGCGCGAGGTCGAGGCGGCGGCCGAAATGCTGGCCGAGGAGCACGGCGTATCGAGCGAGGTCTGGAGCGTGACCAGCTTCACCGAGCTTCGCCGCGAGGGTCTCGACGCCGAGCGCTGGTCGATGCTCCATCCGGAGGAGACGCCGCGCGTCCCCTACGTCACCCAGGCGCTCTCCGGCGGCAAGGGCCCGGTGATCGCCTCGACCGACTACATGAAGGCGATCGCGGACGGGGTTCGCCCTTATGTGCCGGCGCGCTACAAGGCGCTCGGCACCGATGGATTCGGCCGGTCGGACTACCGTCGCCGGCTGCGCTCGTTCTTCGAGGTCGACCGCTATCACGTCGTGGTGGCGAGCCTGAAGGCGCTCGCCGACGACCAGCTCCTGCCCTCGAAGCGCGTGGCGGAAGCGATCGTCAAGTACGGCATCGACCCGGAGGGTCCGAATCCGGCGCGCAGCTGAATCGCGCTTGGCGGCAGAAGAACTGGCGAGGAGGGGCGACAATTTCCCGATCACCTCGTCCTGAGGAGCCCGCAAAGCGGGCGTCTCGAAGGACGCTCAAGGTTGCGCCTCGGTCGCGCGCTGGAGTGTCCTTCGAGACGCGTCGCCTTGGGCGAGGCTCCTTCAGGACGAGGTCGAGGAAAACGGCGCCGGTCCTGAGCAGTTGCTAAAACTGATAAGCATCCAACACGTTCAGCGCGAAGGGAGACAGCGCCGGTGGCGAAAATTGATGTGAGCGTGCCGGACATCGGCGACTTCAAGGACGTGCCGGTGATCGAGGTGCTGGTGAAGCCCGGCGACGAGGTCAAGGTCGACCAGTCGCTGGTGACGCTGGAATCCGACAAGGCGACGATGGACGTGCCGTCTCCGGTCGCCGGCAAGGTGGTCGAGGTGATCGCCAAGATCGGCGACAAACTGTCGATGGGCAAGCTGATCGCCCGGCTCGAGTCCGCCGAGGCCGGAAGCGCCGCGCCGGCGCCGGCCAAGGAGGCGCAACCCGCCGCGCCGCCGCCTCCCGCCGCTCCCCCATCCGCCGCGCCGGCCCCTGCGGCGGCGGCGCCAGCCGCTCCGCCGCCCTCGGCCGCTCCCGCCGGACCCGCTCCGGCCAAGCCCGACTTTGCCGGCGTCCTCGCCGGCCCGGCGGTGCGGCGCCTGGCGCGCGAACTCGACCTCGACCTCAACGCGATCAAGGGCAGCGGCGAGAACGGCCGGATCACCCGCGAGGACGTCAAGGCGGCGCTCGCCGGCGGCATGGCGCCCGGTCGCGGCCGGCGGCGGGGCGGGGCTGCCCGCCGTGCCGACCGTCGATTTCGCCAAGTTCGGCCCGATCGAGAGCGTGCCGCTGTCGCGCATCAAGCGCATCTCCGGGCCGCGGCTGCACGCCTCGTGGGTCAACGTTCCCCATGTCACCCATACCGACGAGGCCGACATCACCGACCTCGAGGCCTTCCGCAAGAGCCTCGACGAGGCGGCGAAGAAGGACAAGGCGAAGCCCTACCGCGTCTCGCTGCTGCCGCTCCTTTTGCGCGCCGCGGTCGCGACGCTGAAGGCCTTCCCGACCTTCAACTCAGCTTTAAGTCCGGACAACAGCGCATTGATCATGCGGCGCTATTGGCACATCGGCGTCGCGGTCGACACGCCCGACGGCCTGGTCGTCGCGGTGATCAAGGACGTCGACCAGAAGGGCGTGATCGATCTCGCCCGCGAGCTCGGCGAACTTTCCGAGAAGGCTCGCGCCGGAAAGCTTCAGCCGGCCGAGATGCAGGGTGCGACCTTCACCATCTCCTCGCTCGGCGGCATCGGCGGCACGGCCTTCACGCCGATCGTCAACGCGCCGGAAGTGGCGATCCTCGGCGTGGTCCGCTCGAAGATGGCCCCCGTGTGGGACGGCGAACAGTTCGAGCCGCGGCTGATGCTGCCGCTCTGCCTCTCCTACGATCACCGCGTCATCGACGGGGCCGCCGCGGCGCGCTTCATGCGGCATCTCGCCGGGGTCGTCGAGGACATGCGGCGCGTGATTCTTTAAGGCCGGGGAGCAGAGTTATGCCGCAAGAGATCCGCCTTCCCGACATCGGCGATTTCAAGGACGTGCCGGTCATCGAGATCCACGTAAAGCCCGGCGACGCCGTCAAGAAAGAGGCGACGCTGATCACCCTCGAAAGCGACAAGGCGACGCTCGACGTGCCGGCGCCGGCGGACGGCGTCATCGGCGAACTTCTGCGTCAAGGTCGGCGACAAGGTGAGCCAGGGAAGCCTGATCGCGACCTTCAGCAGCGTCGACGGCGCCGTCGCCGACGCCCGCGCCGGCCGCGGTTCCGAGCCCGGCGCCCGGGCCGCCGGAGCATGTCGATTTCGAGGCCGATCTCGTGGTGCTCGGGGCGGGGCCCGGCGGCTACACCGCCGCCTTCCGCGCCGCCGACCTCGGAGAGAAGGTGCTGATCGTCGACAAGCGGCCGACGCTCGGCGGCGTCTGCCTCAACGTCGGCTGCATCCCCTCGAAGGCGCTGCTGCATGTCGCCAAGACCATCGACGAAGCGGCGGCGATGGCGGCGCATGGCGTGGCGTTCGGACCGCCGACGATCGATCTCACCGCGATCCGCGACTGGAAGGATTCCGTCGTCAAGCGGCTGACGACCGGTCTCACCGGCCTCGCGCGCCAGCGCAAGGTGACGGTGGTGTCGGGGACGGGCGTGTTCACCTCGCCCAACACGCTGAGAGTCGAGACGGCCGAGGGGCCGCGCACCGTGCGCTTCGCCAAGGCGATCGTCGCGGCGGGCTCGGAGCCGGTCGCGCCCGGCTTCATCCCGACCGATCCGCGGATCTGGGATTCGACCGCGGCGCTCGAACTGCGCTTTCACGCCGAACCGCATGCTGATCCTCGGCGGCGGCATCATCGGCCTCGAAATGGCGACCGTCTATCGGGCGCTCGGCGCCCAGATCACGGTCATCGAAATGATGGACCAGCTCATGCCGGGCGCCGATCCCGACATCGTCGCGCCGTTCGCCAAGCGGCTCGGCAAGCTCTACGACAAGATCCTGCTGAAGACCAAGGTGACGGCGGTCGAGGCCGAGCCCGAGGGGATCGTCGTCACTTATGAGGGCGAGGGCGGGACGAAGACCGAGACCTTCGACGCCATGCTGGTCTCGGTCGGACGCCGGCCGAACGGCAAGGCGATCGGCGCCGAGGCGGCGGGCCTCGCGGTCGACGAGCGCGGCTTCATCGCCGTCGACCGCGAGATGCGCACCAACGTCCACCACATCTTCGCCATCGGCGACATCGTCGGCCAGCCGATGCTGGCGCACAAGTCGACCCACGAGGGCAAGGTCGCGGCGGAGGTCGCGAGCGGCCACAAGTCGGCGTTCGACGCGCGCGTCATTCCCTCGGTCGCCTACACCGATCCGGAGGTCGCCTGGGTCGGCGTCACCGAGACGGAGGCCAAGGCCAAGGGGCTGAAATACGGCAAGGCGGTGTTCCCGTGGGCGGCGAGCGGCCGGTCGCTCGCGCTCGGCCGCGACGAGGGCCTGACCAAGACGCTGTGGGACGAGGAAACGCAGCGCCTGATCGGCTGCGCCATCGTCGGCACCGACGCCGGCGACCTCATTTCCGAGGCCGCGCTGGCGATCGAGATGGGCGCCGAGGCCGAGGACATCGGCCTCACCATCCACCCGCACCCGACGCTCAGCGAAACCTTCGCCATGTCGGCCGAGGCCTTCGCGGGGACGCTGACGGACTTGTATATGCCGAAGAAGAAGTAGCATGCCCTTCGCCCTGCGGAGCGCGGAGAAGTTGGCCGCGTAGCGGCCGGATGAAGGGGGGGCGCTGCGGACGCCGGTCGCGGGCCTGGCGAAGGGTCCAGATTTGGCGGTCATTGCCGCGCGTTCAAGAATTATGACGAAGCGTCTTTCGGCCGGAAATCTGAGTCTTTTGAGAGGCTGGCGCGGACACGAAAAAGCCGGCCGCAGGCGGCTTTGGGTTCACTACGTTTTCCGTCCGCCGACGAGCACTGGGTTTTCACGGCCGAAGAGTCCATCATCAGTTGCAGCGCAGGGGCTCGGCGCGCCACCGACAGCCACAACAAAGCCAGCGCTCACGGTTCGGCTCTTTCGAAGCCCCGTGAATCACAACCCATCAGAGCGCCAACTCTTTTATGGGTCCGGACCCTAGTATTTGCCTACCATAGGAATTCCGTCCGACACGATAGGCACAGGATTGAGGCTGACTTTCTGTTTAACTCCCCATTTGATTAGAGCCTCTGGAACATCAAATATGGGCGGTGCTCCAAAGTATAGGCCGCGAGGCGCATAAAATCCGAATGTCTGCAGAATCCAATCGACTTGCGAATTGTTTAGCCCGTCGATTTCATATTCGGTCTCGTAGGACACTTTGGTCTGGACTTGCCGTTGTATTTTCTTTGTCAGACCTACGTAATTTTGGCAATACCTCCAAATTATCTCGTATAGATATTTCATCCTGAGCTGATTCAAATCAGAGTTACCTAGAACTATGTCGTTTCCGGCGAGCATGTTGTCTACCATTTGCTTCAGCGCGTAGTCTTTGTATTTATCTTGATGATCTAAGAAATAATAATAGTAATTGGAAATCGTATCCCTGGTAGCGGCGATCAGCCGATCTTTCTCAATCAAGAAATCATTCTCGTCGGAAGCAAACGTCATGTATTTCGTGTAGGATATGAGTTTATTGCCCATCTCCTTGACTTCCGCCGCTTCCTTGACGTCTTTTTTCAACTCCTGTTTTTCCTTCCAGCCGGAGACTTTCTCAGTTACGCCCTTGACCTTCTCTACGCGCTTCTCAAGCTTGTCGAACTCCACGAATTTGTCGATGGCTTCCTTCACCTTGGCGAAGCTCTTGCCCATGGAGACCGCAAGCCCCAGCTCGGGCATGACCGCCGAAGAGGCGAGAAGAAATATATTTACATATTGACTTGAGGGCGGTCTGTTTCTCCTTGAGTTGCAAGAATTGTTGGAAAATGGCCTCCGCCTCAGTAAGCATTCGGCTCCGGACCGTGGCGTTGGACTTGATGCGATCGTCGTAGTCGCCGATGGCGTGGTCGGCGTCAGTAAAGTCCTTCTCGATTTGCCGCTCGAGAGTTTGCGGTTGGTAAGGTCCGCCCATTGTATGTCTCCTGCTGCGATGCCTTCCCTGCAAAAGGCCGATCACCTTGTGTGACTTAGCACTCGCGTCCGTCGATGGCGGCGCTCGTCACCGCCCGTCGCTTATTTAGGGCGTCGATTGTGACAAAAACCGCCATCCAAACAAAAAAATGAGTGCTCGACCAGATGGCTGTGCTTCGCGGATGTGCTACCCGCAGACCGGTTTCCCGTCTCTGATCCCCGTGAACTGTTCACCCGTTGGACAGGATAATGTGTTCCCCATAAACTGTAAGTTATACTTCGAGGTTGAGCGCGGCCACCCACTTTCCACGGCGGTGCAGAAATCAAGATTTTTGCGCTATGACCTGACGTAAACGAAACCAATAGGTTACGCGGTGCAGAAATCAGGTGCATAAAGAGCCGATCCCCGCGACTGCTCCCGCCCACTACGACCGCAAAACGTTCGGGTTTCAGCGTCCTCTGCCTTCTGTCTGGTCTTGCCTGCGCCGCCCGGACCGTCCACATGATCAAAGCAAACTTACCAGCACAACGATTCCGCAGGCGGTCCGCGCCGCGCTTGGGACCAAGCCGGGCGACGAAATCGCTTACGCCATAGCGGACGGGCATGTCCTCTTGACCAAGGCGACCAAGCCTCGTCGCGGGGCGCCGTTCGAGGATCCGTTCGCCGGATTCCGGGAATGGGATACGCCGGAAGACGACGAAGCCCTTCGCGATTTCTGATGACCGCAGGCCGCGGCAAGTCCGCTGCGCTATCCTTCGCGGCTCGCGAGGCGGGGCGATCGCCACCGCGAACGGTTCTACGCGGACTATCATCTTCAGGTCTGCGAGGTGGTCCGCGAGTCCCGCTTTACGCGCAACGACGTCAGAGCGTCGCCGTGGTTGTCTGGGCTAAGCGTTCCACGGGCGCGCCGATCCGACCTCGAGACGCTGAAATCGCGTCAAAACCACTCGGCGCGTTTCTTGAAGCGTGTCGCGAGTTGGCCGGACACCCGTCGCGGCCGCACGCCACAGGGCCCGCAGTCCACCAACGCCCAGGGTCCCTCTGTCAACTCGACCCAGGCCGTCAATCCGGAATTCGTCTCGCTCGTCCCGGCGCATGGATGGTTCAGCGCATCGTTGTCATGGTCCATCGTCTCGTCTCTCGATTTGGGGGACGCTCCCTTCGCCTGATTTTCGCTCAAAGCCGCTCGTGCGCCCTTGAGGCTCTTACGACCGCATCGGGGTATCGCGGGGTCCGGTGCGTGCGCATGCCCCTCACGCACCGATAATTCCATCCACTATAATTATAATGCGGCGATAATTAGGACGTCACGATCCCGTGAGTGGGCGACCGCGGTTGGGCTCGATGCGCTCTTCTGGAGTGGGGACGATCGGCACGAATTATCTTCTAGAAAGCAGAAGGCTGTGCTATGTTCAAACGGCCGCGGAGTTCCGGCGAGCGGGAGCCGACGAGCGCAGGAGTTAAACAAAATACAAATGTAACCAGGCGGCGTCCAGCGGCCTAAGGTCCTGAGTTTGAGCGCAAGCTACTGAAAAGACTGAAAACCGCAAGGGGTCAGGCCTTGTCTCGAGTTGGCATAGATTTGGATTCCGTCGGCATGGCGCTGGGCTCGGCGCCAAGCCCGCTTGGGGCGCGGGCGCCTGGCGCGCGGGGGTCCGGTCCGGCTCGCGAACGTGACCCGCGCAGACGCCGGGTCGGCGCGATGACGGCAATCGGGAGACGGGGCTTGGGCGTTATTTTTGGACAACTTTGTGCGCCCAAGCCGCTGAAAAGATGCAGTCGGCGCCAGGAGTGCGGGGCGGCGCCCGGGAACCCGTTGAGCGCGGGCGCCCGGCCGGCCTCGTTGTCCCGACGCCGGACAACCGCAGGGTCGCCATGGGCCTGAGAGTGTTCTTCCTCGGCCTCGGCTATTGCGCCGAGGCCCTGATCCGGCGGGCGCCCGGGGTCGAGCCAAGCGGAACGGCGCGGTCGGACGCGCGAGTGCAGGCGCTTCGCGCCGCCGGCGTGGACGCCTACGTCTACGACGGGCCGCGGACCGATCCCGGACTCGAGGCGGCGCTGAGCCGCGCCGAGGCGATCGTCGTCTCGATTCCGCCGAGAGGCGGGGAGGGGCCGACCGACCGATTCGCCGACGCGATCGCCGCCGCGCCGGACCTCGCCCGCATCGTGTATTTCTCGACCGTCGGCGTTTATGGCGAGCACGGCGGCCGATGGATCGATGAGACGGCAGCGACGCGGACCCGCTCCGAGCGGGGTCTCGCCCGCCTCGCCGACGAGGCGCGCTGGACCGAGGCGGGCAGGGCGCGCGGCGCGGCGGTCGACATCCTGCGCCTGCCGGGCATCTACGGGCCTGGGCGCAACGCGTTGGAACGGCTCCGCGCCGGGGAGGCGCGCCGGATCGTCAAGGCGGGGCACGTCACCAACCGCGCCCATGTCGAAGACATCGCGGAGGCGACGCGGCTCGTCCTTGGGAAAGGCCTGCCCGGGCAGATCTGGAACGTCGCCGACGACGAGCCCGCGCCGCCTCAGGACGTGATCGCCTACGCCGCCACGCTGCTCGGCGTCCCGCCGCCGCCCGAGGAGCCGTTCGATACGGCGCCGCTCTCGCCGATGGCTGCGAGCTTCTTCGCCGAGGAAAGGCGGGTCAGGAACGCCAAGGCCAAAGCGCTGCTCGGTTTTTCGCCGGCCTATCCGAGCTATCGGGAAGGCCTGCGAGCGCTCCGGGAAGCCGGGGAGGGGCGCGCCTGAAGGCGGAGACCCTCATGCCCGCAGCGATCTCGAGGCTTGGGCGCTTGTGATTTGCCTGACCCTCACGGGATGGATAGAGTGCCGCTGTTCGCGGCGCAGCGGCCGTCGCGCGGGGGAAAGAGGGGAAACGTCAATGTTTCAAAAGCGGCTTGTTTCACTGGCGTTCGCGGCCGGCCTCGCTGTCTCGCTTGCGGGCTGCTATCAGCCGGTCGGCCCCTACGGCGGCTATGCCGCTCCAGTCTATGGCGGGGTGGTTGCGCCGGTCCCGGCATACGGCATTGCGGTCGGCGGTCCAGTCTACGGCGGCGGCTATTACGGCGGCGGCTACGGCTACGCTGGCGGCTACGGCGCCTACCACCGCTACGGCGGCGTCTATGGCCACGGTTACCGCGGCGGCGTCTATGCGCGCGGCGGGGCCTACCGGCATGGCGGCTATCACGGCGGCTACCACGGGGGCGTCCACCGCCGGATGTAACGACTTCGAGCCGACGCGGTCGGGGCCTAATCGCGCCCCGCCGCGCCTCGTCACCGGTCCGTCTTCTCCTCCTGCTCGGAGGGGAGGTAGATTCCGGAATTCGGCTCGATCCAGCACATATGATCGTGCACCTCGGTCACGCCGAGCGTGTTCTCGGCGATGACCTTGAGGCCCGAACGCAGCCGCTCGTCGGTGATCGCACCGCCGAAGGTGACGGCGCCGTTGTGGACGTCGACCCGGACGCTCGCCCGCGGCGCCCATCCGAGTTGGTCGAGTTCGCTCTCGATGGCCGCCTTGATCTCGACGTCGGGATGGCCGCCGTCTTCCTTGGGCAGCGCCGCGACGAGCGCCTTGAGCAGATCCGAGCGGGAAATGACTCCGACCACCGCTTCGCCGCGTCGCACCGGCAGCCGCTTGACGCCGTGTTTCAGCATCCGATCGACCGCGACGCTGAGATCGGCGTCCTCGGTCACCGACACGATCTTGCGCGTCATGATCTCGCCGATCTTGCGGCCGTGGGTATGCGCGTAGGACTCGGCGAGGCGGCCGCCGCTGAACAGCGCCTCGAGCCAGCGCGGGCGCTTGCGATCGGAGCCGAGCTCGCTGCGGCGCATAACGTCGCCTTCGCTGAGGATGCCGACCAGCGCGTTGTCGGCGTCGTGGACGAGGACCGCGCTGATCCTGGCCTTCAGCAAAGTCTCGGCGGCTTGCGCCAGCGTCGCGGTCTCCGGCAGGCCGATCGGCCCGTAGGTCATTACGTCTTTGACGCGCATGATGAGCCTCGCTCAATCTCTGCTTGAGTAGCGGACACCGCGGACGATAGGCAAGTGATGGAAACGGGGGGCTGACATGCGCGCGCCGCCCGCTATCGTTCAGCCGCGAGGAGCGACCGAAAAATGTCCAATCCCGTCGTGGTCGAGGTCCTGCGGGGCGATCGCGTCGAGTCGACCCATCGCGGGGCGGGGGCGGTGGTCGACGCCGACGGGCAGGTTGCGCTCGCCTTCGGCGACGTCGACGGCCGGTTTATCCGCGCTCGGCGGTGAAGGCCATTCAGGCGCTGCCGCTGATCGAGAGCGGCGCGGCCGACCGTCTGGGCCTTGACGAGGCGGAGATCGCGCTCGCCTGCGCCTCGCATTCCGGCGAGCCGGCGCATATCGCGCTCGGCGAAGGGCATGCTGGCCAAGGCCGGGCGCGACGCCGGCGCGCTCGAGTGCGGCGCGCACTGGCCGCTCGGCGAAGAGGCCGCGCGCGCGCTGGCGCGTTTGGGCGAAAGCCCTCGGCCGCTGCACAACAACTGCTCCGGCAAGCACGCCGGCTTCGTCTGCCTCGCCTGCGCCGAGGGGATCGACCCCAAAGGCTACGTCGCGCCCGACCACCCCGTCCAGCACGCCGTGACCGGGGCGCTCGCCGACGTGACCGGCGAAAAACTCGGCGCGGAAAACCGGGCGATCGACGGCTGCTCGATCCCGGCCTACGCGATCCCGCTTCGCGCGCTGGCGTTCGGATTTGCGCGCTTCGCAACCGGGCAAGGGCTTCTGCCGGAGCGCGCCCGAGCGGCGCGCTCGCCTGCGCGCTGCGGTCGCAGCCCATCCGACGGTCGTGGCGGGGAAGGGGCGGTTCGATACCGAAGTGATGACGCTCCTGGGCGCGCGCGCCTTCACCAAGACCGGCGCGGAGGGCGTGTTCTGCGCCGCGCTGCCGGAACTCGGCCTCGGGCTCGCGGTCAAGGCGGACGATGGCGCCGGCCGCGCCGCGCAGGTGATGATCGCCGCGCTGCTCCGCCGCTTCGGAGGCTTCGGCGAGCCGCTAGACCGCTTCGTCGCGCCGGAACTCGTCAACTGGAACGGGATCGCCGTCGGCGCCCTGCGCGCAGCCTGGCCGCTGGCGTAGCGTCCGCCGGCGCCTGCCGTTCGCCGGCGTCGCCTTGGAAGGCCGACGTCCTAGTAGTATCTGGTTATCCGGGGCTTCAGCGGGCGGCTAGAAGCGTGCGCGATCGCAGTGTGCGTTTCGCAATAGCTTGCGTCAGCCTGGCAGGCTGAACCGCAGAACCGGAAGGATTTCGAAATTTTGCGGATCCCCAATCGGCCAGCGACACATGCTCGAACGCAGCTCGATAAATTTGACAGGGACAGTCTCGGCCAGCGCCGCAAAATGGTCAGGAAATCTCCGATTGGGGACGGCGGGTGCACTGGCCGCGATCACGCGGAATTCGCTGTCAGGGGCGTGTTGTTGTTCTGAGTTTGTGGCCATTGCGCTTCAAAGTCGCTCTTCTATCTGTCGCACAGTCCCCCCATAAACTGAAGTCCATGGGATCGCCATAGCAAAAAAACATCTGTATGGCGAAGCGCCCGAGCCGACCGCTTTCAACCGCTTACTTGGACATCATTGAACGATTTTCAAGAGAGATCGAGACCCGACCAGCCTGAATGCTCAGGAAATTCAAGCTGAAGCGTACGATGTCTTGGAGAGTCGCCTCGAAAACTCTCCTGTGCAACGGCCGCGCCGCCGCCAATGAAACAGCGCCGATCATTTGGATGTCGGCGCCGGCGCTGGCTTTGCGCCTGACGACGTCAATTCGGCTCTGCGTCCGAGCCATCTCGACGGGGCTCCGCGCTGCACTCTCCTGACGGACGCGCGGCAGGGCGCCCGCCGCGCCGAAACTCAGCTTGGGTTTCCGCCGATGCAGCCCTTGTTGCAGTCGTCGATCTTCCGACTGAGGCCATCCTGATCACCCTGCCTGTTCGCATAGGGCCGCATCGCATGGTGATGATGACGATAATGGAATGATTCCGCGGTTTTTGTTTCCGCGAAGGCGGGGAAGGACAGAGCAGCGGCGAGCGCCGCGCCCAAGACAAGACTAGCTTTCATGTTCTGATCCTTGATTAATCTCGCGAAAGCGACCGATGCAAGGGATCTTCAGCTTCTGCTAAGCCGGCCCGTATCGCCCTCGCCCCTGTCGCCCTCGTTCAATTGCCTTTGTCGCGTATTTGTTCCTTCGATTGGACTGCCGGTGATCGGCCGGGCAAAGTCCGTGCGCAATTTGAGTCGCCCGTTCATGTCCGATGCTCCGTTCCGCAAGCTCCTGATCGCCAACCGCGGCGAGATCGCCGTCCGCATCGCCCGCGCGGCGGCCGATCTCGGGATCGCGAGCGTCGCGATCTATTCGGAGGATGACGCCGCCTCGCTCCACCTGCGCAAGGCCGACGAGGCGCACGCGCTCGGCCGCGCGGGCGTTGCGGCGTATCTCGACGGCGCGCGCATCGTCGCGCTGGCCAAGGCGACCGGTTGCGACGCGATTCATCCCGGCTACGGCTTTCTGGCCGAGAACGCCGGCTTTGCGCGCGCCGTCGCCGAGGCCGGCCTGACCTTCATCGGCCCGTCGCCCGAAGCGCTCGACCTCTTCGGCGACAAGGTTTTGGCGCGCGAAGTCGCCGCCCGTTCCGGCGCGCCGGTGATCGAGGGCGCCGTGGTGCGCAGCGTCGAGCAGGCGCACGCCTTTTTTGCCGTGATCCGGGCGCCGATCATGCTCAAGGCCGTCGCGGGCGGCGGCGGGCGCGGCATGCGCGCGGTGCGAAGCGGCGCCGAGATCGACGAGGCCTTCGCCCGCTGCCAGTCGGAGGCGGCAGAGCGCGTTCGGCGACGGTTCGCTCTATGCCGAGCGCCTGATCGCGCAGCGCCCGGCACATCGAGGTCCAGATCCTCGGCGACCGGCACGGCGCGTCTCACCCACTTCGGCGAGCGCGAATGCACGATCCAGCGCCGCAACCAGAAGCTGATCGAGGTCGCGCCGAGCCCCTCGCTGAACGCCGCCTTGCGCGAGCAGATCATCGGCGGCGGCTACGCGGCATCGCCCGCGAGGCCCGATACGACAGCCTCGGCACCTTCGAGTTCCTGCGTCGACGCCTCAGATCCAGGCGACGGCGCATGGTTCGCCTTCATCGAGGCCAATCCCCGGCTTCAGGTCGAGCACACCGTCACCGAGGAAGTGTTCGGCGTCGATCTGGTGGCGGCGCAGATTCGCGTCGCCGCCGGCGCCAGCGCTCGCCGATCTCGGCCTCGATGGCGTACGCGCGCCGCGCGGCAATTGCGATCCAGGCGCGCGTCAATCTCGAAACCATGGCGCGGGACGGCGCAAGCGATTCCGGCCGGCGGCCGGATTACCGCGTTCGATCTGCCCTCGGGCCCGGGCGTCCGCGTCGACACGTTCGGCTATGCCGGCTACCGCACCGGCGCGGCCTTCGATTCGCTGATCGCCAAGGTCATCGTGCATTCCGCCGCGCCTGACTTTCCCGCAGCGGCCGCCAAGGCCGCCCGAGCGCTGAGCGAGTTCCGCATCGCGGGAGTCGAGACCAACATCCCCTTCCTTCAGGCGCTGCTCACGCACCCGGATTTCGTCGCGGACCGCATCGACACCCGCTTCATCGAGACGCATCTCGCCGTGCTTTTGGAAGGCGCGAGCAAGGAGCATCGCCGCCTCTATTTCGAGGCGCCCGAGGCCGAAGCCGGGGACGGCCCGCGCGAGCGTCGCTGGACGGCCCGGAAGGGACGATCGCCGTCTCCGCGCCGTTGCAGGGGACTGTCGTGTCGCTCGACGTCGCCGACGGCGACCGCGTCCGCCCGGGCCAGCAGATCGCGGTGATCGAATCGATGAAGATGGAGCATCTCGTCACCGCGCCGGACGGCGGGATCGTGCGCGAGACGCGGGCCCGGAAAGGCGACACGCTCTACAAGGACGACGCGATCGTCTTCCTCGAACCCGCCGATGTCGAGCCCGGAGGCCGCTGCGGACGTTGTGGCCGCCGACCCCGACGCCATCCGCCCCGACCTCGCCGAGATGTTGGCGCGACAGGCTTTCGGCCTCGACGAGAACCGGCCCGAGGCCGTGGCCAGACGGCGCAAGACCAACCATCGGACGGCGCGCGAGAACGTCGCCGCGCTTTGGCGGACCCGGGCAGCTTCCTCGAATACGGCTCGCTCGCCGTCGCCGCGCAGGCGGCGCGCCGCTCGCGCGAGGACCTGATCCGCAATACGCCGGCCGACGGCGTCGTCGCGGGTCTCGCGACGGTCAACGGCGATCTTTTCGGCGCCGGAACGCGCCCGCTGCATGGTCGTCGCCTACGACTACACCGTGCTCGCCGGCACGCAGGGCGCGCGCAACCACAAGAAGCAGGACCGGCTGTTCGACCTCGCCGAGCGACAGCGCCTGCCGATTGTGCTCTTCGCCGAGGGCGGCGGCGGCCGGCCGGGCGACACCGAAGGGCTCGGCGTGACCGGCCTCGACGTGCCGACCTTCGTGCAATTCGCCAAGCTCAGCGGGCTCGCGCCGCTGGTCGGCATCGTCTCGGGCCGCTGCTTCGCCGGCAACGCCGCGCTGCTCGGCTGCTGCGACGTGATCATCGCCACCAGGGATTCCTCGATCGGCATGGGCGGCCCGGCGATGATCGAGGGCGGCGGCCTGGGCGTCGTCCGCCCGGACGAGGTCGGACCGGTCTCGGTGCAGGCGCCGAACGGCGTCATCGACATCGTGGTCGAGGACGAGATCGAGGCCGCCGCGGCGGCGAGGACTTATCTCTCCTACTTCCAGGGCTGCACGACCGCGTTGAGCGCGCCGGACCAGCGGCGGCTGCGCGGCGTGATTCCCGAGAACCGGCTGCGCGTCTATGACATTCGCGCGGTCATCGACGCGCTCGCCGACGAAGGCTCGCGTGCTGGAGCTGCGCGCCGCCTTCGGCCTCGGCATCATCACCGCGCTGGTGCGCATCGAGGGCCGCCCGTTCGGCCTGATCGCCAACAATCCCAAGCATCTCGGCGGCGCGATCGACGCCGACGCGGCGGACAAGGCGGCGCGCTTCCTGCAGCTTTGCGACGCCTACGACCTGCCGATCGTCTCGCTCTGCGACACGCCGGGCTTCATGGTCGGGCCGGAAGCGGAGAAGACCGCGCTCGTGCGCCATGTCTGCCGCATGTTCGTCACTGCGGCGAGCCTGACCGTGCCCTGGTTCACCGTGGTGCTGCGCAAGGGCTACGGCCTCGGCGCGCAGGCGATGGCGGGCGGCGGGTTCCATGCTCAATGCTTTACGGTGTCGTGGCCGACCGGCGAGTTCGGCGGCATGGGGCTCGAGGGCGCGGTGCGGCTCGGCTTCCGCAAGGAGCTCGCGGCGATCGAAGACCTGGCCGAGCGGGAAAGGCTCTTCCGGACGATGGTTGCGAAATATTACGAGACCGGCAAGGCGACCAACATCGCCTCGGTGCTCGAGATCGACCAGGTGATCGATCCGGTCGAGACCCGCCGCTGGATCCTCCGCGGCCTAAACTCCTGCCCGGCCCCGCCCCGCCGCGGGACGCGCAAGCGACCGTGCGTGGACACGTGGTGAGCGGACCGGGAGGGCGGAGCGCGGCTTTCTGACCAAACTCTAACGTTTCCACCGCGTTATGGTGAAATTGACCCGACTCCGTCAATCTCCGCAATCACGGCGGACCAGAAGGCGAATTGTATGCGGGAGCGGGCGCGCCGTGCGCCGCGCAACTCCCGCATCGCGTGGATGTGCGCTGGCGCTGCGCCGTGCTCTTCAACCAAAAGGGTCGCCGCCCTTTTTGGCGTTTTGACGAAACGCGAAATGATCTCCGGTCCTCCCATGACCCACTCCGGTCCGGCATTTCCTAGCTCCGGGCGCGCTGTCACCGAGTTGTCGTCCGGGTGACCTGACGTCCGCGTCATTACATGCGGCGCATCAGAACGCGTAGCGCAATCCGCCATTGATCTGCCAGCCGCGACTGCCGCCGCCGGCGACCCCGTCCTGCCAGGCGACGTCGCCGTAGATCGACAGGTTGCGGTTGATCTTGCCGCTGGTGCCGGCGCCGACCTGGATCGAGGTGCCGAAAGTCCCGGTCTGGAAGGAATCGGCATCGAGAAGGATCGTGCCGCCGCCTCCGATTCCGGTGATCACGTTGGCCTTGAGATAGGCAGTGTAGAGCGCGCCGTCGGATGAGGTGAACGGCCTGAGCAGCCGCGCGCCGGCGCGGAACACGCCCTCGCTCTGATCGCCCAGATTGACGTCGATCCCGTCGGAGTCGACCTTTCGGGCGAAATTCAGGTTCTGGTAGACGATCTGAAGCTGCGGCTCGAGAGCCAGTCCCTGCCAGCCGAGAGCGATCGGATAGCCGGCTTCGAGCGACGCCGCCCAGGACGTCCCGTTGGTGCTCAGCACCTGGCCCTTGGTCCCCGTCGAGACCGTGCCGTTGAAGAGGCCGCCCGAGAGCAGGCCGTCGACGTACCAGCCCGCGGTCGATTGCCAGGTCAGTGCCCCCGTCAGCGAGTCGGTGTCGAACAGGCCGCTGCTGACGCCGTCGAGCGCGTGAGGCTGATACCAGAGCTGACCGAGCGTTCCGGCGAGCCCCGCCCGCAGCGTCCCGTCCTGGGAGTTGCGGGCGATCCAGTCGGCGCCGAACTGAGTGGCGCCGTAGTCCTGCGTCGAGTTGACCCCATCATCGTCGAAGTTGCGGTTGCTCTTATAGTTCAGAGCAGCGCCATAGCCGCGGATGAAGACTTCTCCGTCCGTCGGGGCCCTCAAAAGCTGGTCGTCGCGGATCTCACCGAGCCGCCGGTGAAGGCTGTCGAGGTCCTGAAGCCCCGCGTTGAACAGAGCGTTCGGCAAGGCGATGTAAGCGGGAACTTGCGGGACGAGTTCAGGGCGCGCGTCCGGGGGCAGCGGTTCGTCGGGATCCACCGGCCCGTCAGGAGTGACATAGACGTTTTCGAGCCGGTAGTCCCAATTGGACCCTGCATTGCCGACCAGATCCTGAGCGGCGGAGGCGGCGCCGTTTGGCCCCCCGGGCCCGAAGGCGTAAAGCTGATAGCGATAGGGCGTGCCGCCGTCGACGTAGCCGCCGGCCAGCGCGAACGCGTCGACAGACGAAGTCCCGGCGACCTGGACGATGGAGATGCCGTGAGCGGCGCTCGGCGTTTCCGGGGTGGTGAAGGCGCCGTCGCCGGAGGCCTTGACCGTCAGCGACGTGTCGCCCGACGCGTTGCCGAAGATGAGCAACCGGTCGGTCTGCTGGTTGGACAACGGCCCACCTTGGTTCAGGAGCGTGTTGAGGGCGACGGCGCCGCTTCCGCCGCCGGTGCCGTAGTTTCCCTGGATGGCGAGGACGTTGCCGATGCCGGAGCCGCCGATTTGCGCGACGCCCTGGTTCCGGAAATCGCCGCCGATCGTGAATACGCCGGTCGGGCCGCCCGAGAAGGCCGGTACGGCGTCGGCGACCGCGACCGTTCCGAAGCTGATGACATTCCCCGCAACGCCGCCGTATCCGCCAAGCGTCGCGCTCGGGGCGACGGCGATGGCGCCGCCGCCGGACAAGGACGCCGAGGCGTGCGCCGAATCGCCAATGGCCAGCACGCCCGCGGTCACGGCAGTCGGCCCGGAATACGGATTCACCGCGTTCAGGATCGTTGTGCCGGTCCCGATCTGCGCGACGCCGCCGGTCCCGGAGATGACGCCGGGAAAGGTGACGACGTCGGATCGGTCGAACGCCAGCACGCCGTTGTCGGTCACGTTGCCGACGATGCTGCCGGTCGTGCCGCCATTGCCGAGTTGCAGCGTTCCGGTGGAAATCGTCGTGCCGCCGGTGTAGGTGTTGACCGCGGTCAGGATGGTCCGCCCGCTGCCGATCTGCGACAGCGAGCCGGCCCCGGAAACGACGCCCGCGAAGGTCGAGACGTCGGAGCGGTCGAACGCCAGCACGCCGTTGTCGGTCACGTTGCCGACAATGCTGCCGGTCGTGCCGCCATTGCCGAGTTGCAGCGTTCCGGCCGAAATGGTCGTGCCGCCGGCATAGGTGTTGGCCGCGGTCAGGATGGTCGTCCCGCTGCCGATCTGCGACAGCGAGCCGGTCCCGGAAACGACGCCCGCGAAGGTCGAGACGTCGGAGCGGTCGAACGCCAACACGCCGTTGTCAGTGACGTTGCCGACGATGCTGCCGGTGTTTCCGCCGTTCCCGAGTTGCAGCGTTCCGGCCGAAATGGTCGTGCCGCCGGCATAGGTGTTGGCCGCGGTCAGGATGGTCGTCCCGCTCCCGATCTGCGACAGCGAGCCGGTCCCGGAAACGACGCCCGCGAAGGTCGACACATCGGACCGGTCGAACGCCAGCACGCCGTTGTCGGTCACGTTGCCGACAATGCTTCCGGTCGCCCCGCCGTTGCCGAGCTGGAGGGTCCCGGCCGCGATGGTCGTGCCGCCGGTGTAGGTGCTGGCGCCGGTCAGGATGACGACGCCGGTTGAGGCGGTGCTGTCCGTCACCGTCAGGCCGCCGGCTCCTGTGATGCCCTGGGCGATCGTGGTCTGGAAGCTGTTCGAGTCGATGGTTCCGCCGCCCGGCAGTCCGCTATTCGGGCCGTTGAGGACGATTGAGCGCGACGAAGAGAGGTTGAAGCTGCTCAAGAACTGCAGCGTGCCGCCATTGAAGGTCAGCGGTCCAGTCGGCGCGCCGAGCGCCGAATCCGCTCCGACAGCAATCGCGCCGACGTTGAGATTGGTGCCGCCGGAATAAGTGTTCGGCGCCGGTCAGCGTCAGGGTCCCCGAGCCGATCTTGGTCAGTAAGCCCGTGCCCTGCACGACGCCTGCGTAGGTCCCGTCGTTGGGCTGGATTCCATCGGGCGACACCTGGTTTACCAGCAGGACGCCGTTGTCGGTGATGACGCCGTCGCCGCTCGTCGGGTTGGGAAGGCTTTGCGCCCGCGCCTCCAGCGTGCCGCCCGAGTCGATCAGGACCGTGCCGTTGAAGTTCGAATTGTCTCCCGTCAGCACCAGCGTGCCGCCGATGACGTTGACGGCTAACGGCGAAGCGCCGCCGTTGTTGCCGACCGAGCCCGTCAGCGTCCACGTGCCCGCGCCGGTCTTGTTCATCGTCTGAAAGTTCGAGACCGAACCCGAGATCGAGTCCGACGACGTTGCGGAGGCGTTGAGGGTGATGAGGTTGTCGCCTCCGCCTCCGTCCATGTTGCCGGTTATGTGGGAGCCGGGGTCGAGGGTAATCGTATCGTTGCCGCCGGCGAACTGAAGATTGCCGATGACGTAGGCGCCGGTCTCATTGATGAAATCGATGCCGACGTTCTGGAAACTGCCGATCGCCTCGCCGTTCGGGTCGGGGGTCGTCTGTCCGTTGCGGACGACCTGGATCGTCCCATAGTTGTCGACGAGGTTGCGCGGGCTCGTGGAGGTCGTGTTGACGTTTTCGAAGAAGAGGGCCGCCCCCGCGCCGCCCTGGATCAGGCCGTAGTTGGTGATCGTGTTCCCGGCGCCGTACGGGTTGATCGCCTCGGAGTTGCTTTGCGTCCCGGATGCGATGACCGACGCACCTTTCTGGATGGTGACAGTGCTGTTCGCGTTGACGTCGATCGTGTTGTTGCCGTCGTTGTATTGTCCCGGCCCGCTCGAACTCGTGTTCTCGACAGTGGCGCCGGAGTTGATGACGATGTTGGAATTGCTGCCGAGACTGATCGCGTTTTGGTTCGTCGTATTGATCACAGCGCTCGGGTTGACGATGACGTTCACCCAATCGGCGTTCGGGGGGGCCGGATAATTGATTCCGCCTTGCCCCACGAGAGTCGTCTGTGCGCTGGTCGCGTCGCATGTGACGACGGTCGGACTTCCGGCAGTTCCGGGGGTGATGAAGCCATTTGCGGCGACCGGACTGCAGGCGGCCAGCGCCGTGTGCGATGTCGCAGCGAGGAGGAGTCCGCCCACCGGAAGCGCCCAAAGCCTTCGCGATGGCGGCGCCGGTCTCTCTTTAGAAGATTCTCTGAGATCCTGCCGCAGTTCAAGCCTGACGTCGCGAGACATAAACCCATCCAACACTTCGAGTTATGGCAAATCTTTGTCAGGTTGAAGGAATGTTTGTCAAATGAAAGTCGGCATGGAAACAAAAACTTATGGCGACGTTGCCAAAAAGTAACAGTCATACGTGTCAGTAAAAACTGTATTGGAACAAATAATCCCTGATACGTTCACCCTATTAGGTGACGCGACTGCACGACCAGCAAATCCTGCGGCTGCCCTGTTCGAGGATCGTTGACCCTCGGCAAAGCAGCCGCACCCCGCGAATGCGCCCGAGGAGGCGCGTTTCGCGGTCCCCCAAAGGAATGTTACGGGCAGGTGTCCCAGAATCCGTTCCGCTGGCTCGGGTCGCTGTAGTACCAGCACAGGCCCGGCTGAGGCGGCGGGGGCGCCCAGGCGACCGCCGCGCCGTAGCCGAGGACGCCGATCGCCGCGCCGGCCGCGATCGCGCCGCCCGGCGCCCAGCGATAGGGCCGCCCGGCCCACGCGCCGCGATAGACGCCGCCATGATAGCCGACGCCGCCGTGATAAACGCCGCCGCCGTGGTAGCCGGGGCCGCCGACGTGCATATTGCGGTTGACGTTGCGGTTGATGTTCACGTTGTTGTGGCCGCCGTGGTAGCCGCCGCCACGGTGGATGCCGCCATGTCCGCCGTGATGCATCTGCGCCATGCCAGGGCTGGTGAACGCAAACAGGCTGGCTGCGGCCACTGCGGTCGCCAAGATTTTTGAAACTGTCGTCACTGACTGCCTTCCTTATCTGTCTTCGTGTTGATCGTTGAAACGAGCGCCTTTCCGGCTTCTTGTTATGGACTTGGCGGATGGATGCGACGCCTCACTGACCGTCGATGTCGGGCACGTCGAGCGCGGCATTTCCGCCCTCGAGGTGGATTTCGACCTCTTCGATCCTGCCGTTGTATCTGAACGGCATCCGATCCGCGTAGTCTTCGAGGATCGGCGTGCCGCGATCCTCGCCGACGTCGAGCGTCTCGTCGACCGAGTAGATGAAGGGCACCGTGTGGCTGATGGTGGTCCTGAGCGACTTCGGCGCCGTCCACCTTGAGCACGTAGGCGCCGCCCTTGCCGAATTCGCCCTTCTTGCCGTCGTAGGCGAAGTCGACGCTCACGACGTGGTCGCCGGGCGTCAGCTTGCTCGGGCCGGCGATGCGGATGCCGTCGTTCGGCTGCTGGGTGTTCTTGTAAGCCCAGACGGGCTTGCCGTCGAGCACCACCAGACCCCAGCCGGCGAACCGTCCGCCCTGTGTGATGACGACGCCCTCTGCGCCCTCCTCGGGCACGTTGAGCTTTGCGGTGATCGTGTAGGACGTGTTCTTCACCGTCGGCGCGGTTCCCTCGGGGATGCGCACGGTGCCCTGGCGATAGACGAAATGCGTGCGCCCGCGGGTCAGGCTCGGCCGCTGGAACACCGCCTGGACGGTCGCCATCGGACTGAAGTTCAGCGGCAGGGCGTTGTTGCGGCCGGCCTCCGCCCACCACAGTTCCTCCATCTGCTTGAGCTTTTCGGGCATCGCCTTGGCCAGATCGGCGCCCTGCGAGAAGTCCTTGGTGAGATCGTAGAGCTCCCAGTTGAAGCTCTCGGGCGTAATCCCCTTCGGCTCCGGCTCCCAGGCGAACACGAGCGGCGTGGTCGAGGCCATCCAGCCGTTGTGATAGATGCCGCGATTGCCGAACATCTCGAAGAGTTGCGTCGCGCGGCGCGTCGGCGCCTTGGCGTCGTCCCATGTGTAGGCCATCGAGACGCCGTCGATCGGCAATTGCTTTGCGCCGTTGATCATGTCGGGCGCCTGCACGCCGGCGGCCTCCAGAATGGTCGGCAGGATGTCGGTCACGTAGTGGAACTGCTCGCGCAAAGTCCCGACGTCCTTGATGCGCTTCGGCCAGCTCATCACCATGCCGTTGCGGGTGCCGCCGAAATGGCTGGCGTAGCGCTTGGTCCACTGGAACGGCGTATCGAACGCCCACGACCACGGCACCGGCATATGGTTGTAGTGGAGCGGGCCGCCGAGCTGGTCCTTGATCGAATAGAGGTAGTCGAAGCTCTCTTTCGCGCCGTTGCCGATGACGCCGACTTCGTTGGCGGTGCCCTTGCAACGTGCCTTCGGCGCTGCCGCCATTGTCGCCCTCGATGAAGATGATGAGCGTGTTGTCGGCGAGCCCCTCCTGTTTGACCGAATCGATCACGCGACCGATGTTGTAGTCGTCATAAGCGAGGAAGGCGGCGTAGATTTCCGCCATGTGGGCGAAGAGCTCCTTCTGCCTCGCATCGAGCGAGTCCCAGGCGGGCATGTTGGCCGGACGCGGCGTCAAGATCGTATCCTGCGGGATCACGCCGAGCTTCTTCTGACGCGCGAACGTCTCCTCGCGCAGCTTGTCCCAGCCCTGATCGAACTGGCCCTTGAACTTCGCGATCCAGTCCTTCGGCACGTGGTGCGGGGCGTGGGTCGCGCCCGGGGCGTAATAGGCGAAGAACGGCTTGTTGGGGGCCAGCGCCTGCTGCTGCTCGATCCAGTGGATCGCCTGATCGGCGAGATCGGCGTCGAGATGGTAGTTCGCCTTGGCCTCTCCGGTGAGTTTCTCCTTGGGCTCGATCGGGGTCGTGTTCTCGAACAGGGTCGGGTCCCACTGGTTCACGTCGCCGCCGATGAAGCCGTAGAAATAGTCGAAGCCGAGCCCGGTCGGCCAGAGATCGAACGGCCCGACGGCGCTGCTCTGCCAGGCCGGCACGTTGTGGTTCTTGCCGAACCAGGCGGTGCTGTAGCCGTTGCCGCGCAGGATTTCGGCGACCGTGCCGGCGCTCTTCGGCATCAGCGAATTGTAGCCGGGATAGCCGAGGCTGCGCTCCATGATGATGCCGGTATGCACCGTGTGCTGGTCGCGCCCGGTGATGAGGGCCGCGCGCGTCGGCGAGCAGAGCGCGGTCGTGTTGAACTCGTTGTATTTGAGGCCATTGGCGGCCAGCGCCTCGAACGTCGGCGTCGGGACCGGGCCGCCGAACGACGCTAGACGCGCCGAAGCCGACATCGTCGGTCAGGATGAGGAGAATGTTGGGCGCGCCCTCGGGCGCCGAGACCGGCTGGGGAAAGTCGGGCTTGGAATCCTCGGTCGTTCGCCCGATGACGCCTTTGAACACCGGGTCGGGATAGGGGAGCACGGAGACGTTCGGCGGACCCGCCGGCGCGCTCGGCGCAGCCGCCTTCACGTCAGGCGCCTTCACGGCCTGCGCCTGGGCGGAGGCCGGCTTCAACCAGCGCGCCGCCGAGGGCGCCCGCGAGAGCCGCCTTGGCGGTCGAAAGAAACATTTGGCGGCGGTTCATCGCGTGTGCCTTCTCGTTGGTACGATAAATCTGATCCTTGCGCCCCGGGCGACACCTTGGCGAGCGTCGCCTAGGGACGCGTGCGCCTACTTGTCCTGCACGACCTCCGGCATCCATACCCGCCGCTTCAGCACCTCGGGCTTCGGCTGTAGAGGCGCATGGACGAGATAGAAGGCTCCGTCCGGCGTCGGCAGCCAGTTCTTCGCTGCCTTTCGGCTTCCGGCGCATCCTTCTGGCCATAGAATCGTGAGCGAGCCGTCGGGCGCGGTCTTCAGGCCCTGCGGTCCGTTGCCGACCTTGCAGTGCGGCTGATCGGGTTTTCGACGAGCAGCTTGTCGCTCGGCATTGTACATGGTCATCGACCAGAAGCGCGTCGACCGGCGGCAGTTCGCCCTTCTCGAAGCGTGATCGTGTAGCTTCTTCGCCGCTCAGGGGCACTTTGTCGGCGTCCTGGCGCGTATTCATGTAGATCGCCTCCTCGGGCGTGTTCTGCCCGAGCGAGCGGAAGGCGATGGCGGCGCGCAGGTTGAAATCCTGTCCCCACTTGCCGGCGTTCAGATTGTAGGCCCAGCCGTTGGCCTCGATGCCCCCGGTTTTTTGCGCCTCCATTTTCACGATCTCGCGCCCTGCGAGGTAGCCCCGCGCGAGGCCCTTCATCGTGGCGGGCGACAGAGGATCGGGATCGAACCCGTTCGCCGTCGTCAGGCCGATCGCCGCGAACTGGCTGGTCAGCGCGCTGTCGGAAGCGGGCGGGGGATTGTCCTTCATCAACTGGCCGGCCCAGCGGAAATAGGTTTTCCAATCCAGCGTATCGATCTGCTGCACCGGGACGAGCTTCGGCTGTAGCGCAATATTCCACCGCTCTTTCACCGGCTTGGGGTCGAGAACCGGCGGGATGATCGCCAGGGTATAATGCCGCTGGATCGCCGCGACGTTCGGCAAGTCCCTCTCGCCGTCGATCAGCGTCCGGCCGATCACCCAGACGAGCGGCGTCGGCGCGTCGATGCGCTTGGCGCCGGCGGGCGTCTCACCCGTCCAGCCAGGAGCGGCGATCAGGTATTGTCCCGCGCCGCTCCCGGTCGCGCGCAAGCCGATGTAGCCGAAGACGTTGGTGTAGGCGTCCTCGAGCATCAGCGAATAGTAGCGCCCGCCGACATCCGGCACGGAAATGAGGGCCGCGCCCTGCTTCAGGTCGAGGAAGGCGCTCGAATAGATCGTGTCGGCGTTGGAGGAGACGACGTCCTTGTCCGTCGCCGTGATCAGCTTCCCGACGTGGCCGAAGCTGTTGAACGGCGCGTGGCCGTTGGGCAAGGGCCTGTCGGTGTTGGTCGCGATCTCGGCCGTCGCCGCAGTGATCGCCAGCGGATAGGCCCAAATGTAGGCCTCCACACCACGGGTGAAGGCCAAGTCCTCTTGCTCCTGTTCGATGTTCGGCGGCGCGCCTTCGGCTTTTGCCGTTGGGACGGAGCCGAAGGCTCCGGCCAGGAGCGAGAGAGAGATCAAAGAGCCGATGGTTTTCACGGTCACTCGACTGCTTTCACGACCGGCGGTTTCCATGTTCCCTTTTGCAGGCTGTCGTCGGGAACATAGAGCCTGAGGTTCAGGTTGAAGCCCCCTGTGGGCGAGGGCAGCCAGTTGGCGCGCTCATTCGCATCCGACGGCGCGTCGTGCCGGATGAAGATATCGAGCGATCCGTCCGGGTTGGTCACGCCGCCTGGCGTGCGGTCGCCGAAGGTGTAGCGCTTGATCGGGTTTTCGACGAACGAACCGTCGGCGATGTTGTACATCGACACCGACCAGAACGCCTTCGCCGGCGGCTGTTGGCCCTTTTCAAAGCGGATCTGATATTTCTTGGCGCCGTCGAGCGGGCGCCCATGATCGTCGGTGCGGTCGTCGAGGTAGATCGCTTCGTCGGGCGCATTGCCGCCGGTGAACCATTTGGCGAACGTCGCGCGGAACAGGTAGTCGTTGCCCATGATCCCGGACTTCGGGCTCCACCGCCAGCCGTTGACCTGCTCGCCGGCGGTCTGGGCGTAGACGTCCATGATGTACTGGCCGAATTGCACCGCCTTGATGAGCCCGGCCTTCTCCGGCTCGCTGAGCGAGGCGGCGTCGAAGGTCGTGTTGCCATCCTTGAAGCCGATCTGGCTGAGACTCTCCGCCACCACCGCGTCCTGCGCCTTCGGCGGCGTGTGCTTCAGCGAGTTCGCCAGTTCGACGAAAAACTCGAGTTCGCCGGTCACGTGCTGCGGGTTCGGATCGGCGAGGCGCGCCTCGGAGAAGGCGAGGTCGGGCGGAACTTGTTTGTCGGACTTGCCGTATTGGCTCAGCGGCGTCAGCCGCAACTGGTCCTGGATCGCGAGCGCATTGTCGAGATCGCCCGGCCCATCGACGCCGATGCGTCCCCAGATTGCCAGCCCGTTGTAGGGGCTGTCGATGCGCTTGACCCCCGGAGGCAGGGTTCCCATCCAGTCGGGGCCGACGAGCGCGTAGTCGCCCGCCTCGCGACCTGTGGTGCGCGAGCCGATATAGGCGAAGGTGTCGCCGTTCGGGTCCCAAAGCTGGAGGCCGTAGTAGCGGTTGCCGTCGATCTTCGGCACCGACACGACCAGCGGCTCGCGGCTCACATCGCAGAACGCCTGCGCATAGAGCGTGTCGTTGTTGGGCGTGGCCACCTGCTTGAACTCCGGCCCACGAAGCTGACGCACGAGGCCAAGCTGGTTCACCGCGGATTGCGGGTTGCCGAGCCTGAGGCTGTCGGCGCTCGCCCGAACCCGCATCAACTGCTCGAACTTGACCGCGGGATAGCCCCAAATCACGGCGTTGAGACCGAGGTAGAAGGCCGTGGCCTCCTTGCCCTTCATGGTCGCGAGGTCAGGAGGCGGCGCCCGCATGTCTGCGGCAAAGGCCGAGGTGACGGCCAACACGATCGCCGCCGCGAGAGCGACCAGCGTACGAATGCTCACGACCGCCATGCGATCCTCCCAAGGGCCCGCACGCGGGTAGCCTGAAATCCCGGCCAAGGATTGACCGCGAACGATCATTCGCTAAACAAAGGCGCAATAACCACGCCCAACGCCCGGCGGTTTCGCCTATCCCACGGAAGGGTCATGCCAAAACGCGCTTTGACGCAGGAGATCGTCTCCCGGCAGGGCTGGCTCAGCTACGCGCCGCCGCCGTTTCGCCATGCCGTGCTCGAACGCTGCAAGCTGCTTAAGTTGAAGGCGGGCGCGACGATCTATTCCGTCGGCGATCCGCCCGGCGGGATGTATGGGCTGGTGGCCGGCAGCTTCGCCATTTCCATCGCGCCAGGCGAGCGCGGTCCCTATGTCGCGCATTTCGGGCAACCCGGCACGTGGTTCGGCGAAGGGTCTGCCTTCACCGAGCAGCCTCGACGGATCGGCCTCGCGGTCACGAGGGGTGCGGAGGTCTTGCATCTGCCGCTGCCCCGCATCCGAGAGATCGTCGCGGCCGATCCAAGCGCGTGGCGGTTCTTCGGCCTCGCCGCAATCGCCCACAACGACGTTGCGATCGGCGGCGCTGACGACCTTTTGATCCGCGATCACGTCAAGCGCAGCATCGCGGTGCTCTTGCGCCTGGGCGGCTGCCGGTATGGAACCCCGAGGGGAACCCAGCCGATCGAGGTCGACGTCAGCCAGGACGACTTCGCCGCGATGACCAATGTGGCGCGCACGACCGCGGGGACGGTGCTGAGAAAGCTCGAGGCCGAGGGTAGCGTCAAAGTGTCCTATCGGAAAGTGCGAATCGTCGCGCCCGATGCGCTGCGGGCGAGGCTGGAAGGCTGATGGAATGATCGGCGAGGCGGGTTCGCCGGCCGCAGCGCGGCGACGCCTCCCGCACTCCACCTCCTAACCATGGAACACGAAGCCGAATCTCCGGCGGTCAGGGCAAATCCCCTTCGTCTCGAGGGCTTTGTCGCGTTTCGCGTCGGTCGGCGCCCGGAAGGCTCGCGCCGAATTCGGCGTGAGGGGCCTCCGCGCAGCGGTCACGCCGTCATACGACTTGCCCGTCACGATTTGGGCCGTGGAACCTATCTTGCATGTGACGGGTTTATGACAAGGTCACGCTTGTCTGCTAAATTTTTACTCTGACCTGGCGAATCACTGCGATGACGGCGATGATTTTTTCCTTGAGCCGGGAAGTCCGCGAGGCGGCCCTCGACGTCAAGGCGATCCGAGCGAAGATCCGGGAATCCCGCGACCGAGCCTATGAGTGGCGCCCCGCCGAGGCCAACGCGCGGCAGCGCCTGGCGGCTTTGAGCCGCGCGGGCGGGGAAAACAGAGACAGATTGCCCTTAGCGTCGCCGCCGCCCCCCAAGCCCAGCGACGGCTGGCTCAAGCTCGTGAAGTAGGGCGCGGCGCTCCCGAATTGGGCATCGCTTCCCTAATCCGTGTGCAACTCGGTTAATCCCGGGGCAGAACTCGGGACGCGCGAACTACTTCAGCCCCGCGGTCGGCTTCATCGTGGCGTCGTACACGAGCTGGAACGCGTCCGGCCCGACGCTCACCTCGCCGCGGAACGGGTTGTCCATCGCGGCGATCAGGAAAATCACGACCCCGAGGAACAGCGACAGGATACCGCCGAGGATCAGGTGAACGTGGATTTCCATGTCCAGCAGCCAGAGGAGCGCGATGGTGAGAAGGGCGCCGATCGCGACCACCCACCACAAAACCGCGGGTATGCCGGTCGTGACATTGGCCAGGCGCTCTCGGCGCAACTCGATATAGGCGTTGAACTGCCGGAAGGCCTCGGTGTGAACGATCATTTCGCGGTTGTCTTGCGGCTTGAAGCCGATGAAGTCGTCGAAAAAGGCGGTGACCCGTTCGGACCCGCCGGTCGGAATGATCCCTTTCCGCTGTTCCGGCCAGCTCTCATCGATGACATACCGGGTGTAGGCGGCGAGCTTCGCGCGGAGGTCGCTCCGGATCGGTTCGGGGTAGCCCTGAAAGTCCCGATAAAGCGAGGCGAGACTCGACGCTTCCTTGGTCACCACGTCGCTGACCGAGGAAAAATTCTGGTACGCCGCGACAGCCAGCAGTCCGAGCAGAAGGCCGTAGAGGACTGAAAAGCTGGAGAAGGCGAAACCGACCATGTCGTTGGCGTTTCGTTCGCCGTGAAACGAGGAGCGAACGATGGGACGAAAGGCGAAGATGCCTGCCCAGGTCACGCCGACGAACGCCACTGCGAACAGCGTCCCGATAAGCCAGGTCGGGTAATCGTAGATCCAGTAGAACATCGGGCGGCTCCCCAGCCTCGCTTCGCGAGCCCTGCCTACCACGGGCTAGCCCCTCAGGCAGCAGCGCTTGCGCGGCCTACTTCAGCAACCCGAGCTCTCGGTATGCCTGCAACGCGGCGGGATGAAGCGGCGCCGGCAGGTTTCCCGAGATCATCTCGGGGACGGAGAGATTGGAGAGGTTGGGGTTCTTGGCTCTCAGCGCGTCGACCTGAGTGATGAGCGCCTTGGCGAAGGCGGCGACGGTCCTGTCGTCCATATCCGCTCTCGTCATCAGCACGGCGCTGACGCCGAAGCTCGGCGTGTTGGTCGCCAATCCATAGAGGGCGCCCGGGATCTCGCCCTTCTTGAGGTAAGGCGCGCCCGCGACCAGCGAATCGACGGCCGGCCCATCGACGGCGACGAGATCGACGGCGCACCGGTTCAGGAGATCGCGGGCCTGGGCGGACGGATGGCCCGCCACGATCATGCCCGCCTCGATCGCGCCGGAGCAGATGCCGGCCCCGACGGCCTCGGCCGGCATGTCGATGATCTTCGGCGCCTGGGCGTCCGTCCAGCCGAGCGCCTGTTGCAGCGTGTCCCAGGTCCGCCGCGTGCCGCTGCCCTCGGCGCCGGCGTTGATCCGCTTGCCCTTGAGGTCAGAGATCTTCTGAAGGCCGACGCGGCCGACGATCGTCACCAGTTCCGGGTGAAGAACCAGAACCGAGCGCAGCTCCCGGAAGGGGCTATGGGCGAAGCTCGCCTTTCCGCTGTAGGCGTCGAACGCCACATCGGATTGAACGATGGCGAACTCGAGTTCCCCTGACCGGAGCGCGTCGAGATTGTAGCCCGAGCCCGGCGTCGTCTCGGGCGAGCAGCGAACGCCGGTCGCGTGCAGATGCTCGTTGACGATGGCGCATATCGCCCCGCCGACGGGATAGTAGACCCCGTTGAGCGCGCCGGTGCCGAGAGACGCAAAGGCGTGAAAGGGGTCGTCGGCCGCCGCCGGCGCGGCGAGCAGCGCGAGGAGGGGCGGGAGGAGCCAGAAGACTTCGCGACGCCGAGCAGGGGCGCATTTCATCACCGCCCTCATCCTCAGGAGCGATGCGAAGCTTCGCGTCTCGAAGGATGATCCAGGAGGTGCTGCGGCCGTCCGCGCCCGCTGGAGCGCCCTTCGAGCCGCGTCGCCTACGACGCCGCTCGTCAGGACGAGGTGGGTGTAAGCGTTTACGAAGAAGCGCTTCACGACGGCTCGTCCCATTTCATCACAAGGTCATAGACCGACTGGTAGGGCCCGGAATCGACGCTGACCGCGCCCTGCAACGGGTGATCCATCGCGTAAATCAGGAAGGTCATGACGCCGAGAAAGAGCGCCGTGATGACCCCAAGAAAGAGCTGCGGGATCAGATCGATGTGCAGCATCCAGATGAACGCGATCGAGATGATCGCCCCGATGATCACGACCCACCACAGGACCGCCGGCATCGACGAGGACACCGCATCCAGCCGCTCCTCGCGCGAAACCGTCATGGCGTTGAACTCCCGGATGATCTCGCCATGCAGGACTTCCTGCGTCTTGCTTTCCGGCTCGAACGAGAAAAGGGTCGCGCGGATCGCCTGCAGCCGGTGCTCGCCGCCTTTTGGCGTCATCGCCCGCCTGTGCGCCGGCCAGTCCTTCTCGATTACGTAATGCGTATAGTCGCGCAGACCCGCCCGGAAGTCGCTCCGCATCGGCTCAGGGTAGCCGTCTGCGGTGTGGTACATCGTCGACAGGCTCGAGGCCTCGCTGGCGATATGGTCTTGAAGGTCTTTGGTGGTCTGGAACGTGGCGACGGTCAGCAGGCCGAGCAGCACCGCGTAGATCAGCCCGTAATTGGCCGCGACGAAGATCACGACGTCGTTGACCTGCTTGCCGCCATGAATCCACCGCCGCATCAGCGGATGAATGAGGGCAATGCCGATCAGTGCAATCGCGAGGAAAAAGGCGCATGAGGCGAGCGCCAATTCGGTCGCGGAAAGACTGTTGAGCCACATGGTCAGGCGATCGATCATCGGGTCACCGAAAGCGGCGCGTGTTCGACGCGCGCCGCTCCTTAGCATACCTGGCGAAGGACAGGTTCAGGGCGCCTTCACGACGTGGTATTCGATCCGGCGGTTGTGGAACCGTCCGTCGGGATCGTCGTTGCTGGCGACCGGATTGGCGCTGCCGTAGCCCTTGGCGATCAGCATGTCCGCGGGGACACCGACCTTGAGCAGGAGGTCGCGGACTGAGTCGGCGCGCTTCTGCGACAGGGTCACGTTGGCGTCGGCGTCGCCGGTGTTGTCGGTGTAGCCGGCGATCTCCAGCACCGAGCCCGCGGGAAGTTGCTTCACCGCGCCCCCCGCCTTCGCGAGGAAGGCCGCCATCGTGGCGGGAACTTCCGCTCCGTTGGTCGGGAAGTTGATGATCGACTCGTTCAGCGCCGCCGTCAGGTCTTTCACGCCGAATGTCCCTTTCAGAGCCTCGAGCGCGGAGAGCGCCTTGGCGTTCGCGCCGGAGATGAGGTCGGCCATCTTGTCCGACATCAGGCCGACGGCGAGTTCGCCGCCGAACACGCTCTTCAGTGAAGCGATGATCTTCTCGCGATCGGCGTCGGCCACCGCGCCGCCGACGTTGAGCGAACCGCCCTCGAAGGCCGCTTCGACGCCCGGGATCTTGAGCGAGTCGAGCGCGGCGCCGAAGTTTGCGAGCCATGGCGCGGCGGCTCGGTCGGCGTGGACGCCGATGTCGCCCACGATCTTGTCCGCCCCGAACGCCGCCTTGAGCGAGTCGAGGATCGACGCGCGTGTCTGGTCGTCATGAACCACGCCGGCGAAGTGAACGACGCCGTTCTCGTTGTCGAGCGTGAGGGTCGAGGGCGCGAGCGGCGCCGGAGTCGCGACCGGCGCGGGCGCCGGGGTCGGAGCCACAACCGGCGCCGGGGCGGTCACCGGAGCGACGGTCGCGACAGGAGCCGGCGTCGTCACGGGAGCGACCGTCGCGACGGGCGCCTGGGCGACCGGCCGCGGCCAAAACCACCAGCCTGCGAGAAGGATCAGCGCGGCGGCGAGCGGCCATAGCCAGATGGGCAGGCCATCCTTCTTCTTCTCGGCGTAGACGTCGACCTTCTTGGGGGCGACCTGGGCCGCAGCCTCCGGCGCCTTGTAGACGTGAACGGCGCTCGGAGCGACCTGCGCGGTCGCATTGATGAACTTGGTGACCTCTGCGGGCAAACTCGTCGGAATGACGCCGTTCGGCGTCAGAAGGCCGACCAGTTTCGGAAGCCCATAGGCGAGCGCGCCCGACACCGCGGCCTGTCCGAGGCCGAGGCGAGTCGCGATGCTGCCGATCGCGCTCGCGCCGAGCACCTTCTCGATCTGCTCGGCGGCGAGCGGCGCCGCGTTCGATTGGCCGAGCCAGGAGGTGACCGCGGAGGAGAGTCCGGCCGCCTTGAACAGGTTCAGGAACCCGCCCAGACCTCCGGGCACGCCGGTGATCAGCGTGAGGCCCTCGCGAATGAGCGGACCCGCATTTGCGCCGAGCCCGAACCGCTGCGCCACATCGTCGATGAGCGCGTCAAAAATCGCCATGGAGTTTCCTTTCATTATCGGACTGACGCTCGCGAAGGCGGAGGCCGATTTCGGCGAGCCTGCGAGCGACGAAAATCAAACGGGGCCGTTCGCGTCAGCCATCAAAGGCGACGCGTTAGTCTTGATTCCAGGTTGAGCGAAACCACCAACGCGAGAGCAGGGAGCCTTTTGGCCCCCCGCCGCGCCGCCGAAGGTCGGCGGCGATGTCGGTCTAAGCAGCTTGCCTTACGTTTTAGGCGAGCTTCTTGCCATCGGCGCCGAGGCGCTCGATCTCGACCTGCTGGCGACGGATCTTGTCGTGGATCGTCTCGACGTGGTCGGTGCCGACCTTCTTGAGCGCGACTTCCTCGACGATGCGGGCGGTTTTCTTGGCGACGGCGTGCTCGGCGGTCTCGATCACTTCGATCTCGTCGTCGGCCCAATCAATGTCGCCGATGAAGGCCTTGTCGTCGATCGCGCGGCGCAGCACCTCGGCATGCTCCTCGTGCAGCGTCACGTCAGCGGCGACTTCCTTCTCGGTCACGAAGCGGCGCACGCGGGTGCGGCCCGACTCGGCGAGTTCCTTGCCGACCTGGAGCTGCTCCTCGGCGAGACGGAGCACGTCCGGCTGCGCAGCGGCGAGCTTCGGCGACACGGCGACGTTCTGGACGGCGGCGAGCGGAACCGACTCGATCTTGTCCTGAACGGCCTCGACGTGGGCGGCCGGCGCAATGCCGGACGTCACGGCGCGATCATGCACGTCGACCGGACGATGGATATCGAGGACGGCGCTGGCGTGCGCGACTTCGCTCTCCGGAACGCGCAGCGAGATCACGACGCCGCCGTCCTGAATGGTCTGGCCATAGATGGCGGCCTCGTGCTGATAGACGTCGGTGCCGAACAGGCGGTTCCAGAGACCCGACTCCTTGACGTTCGCCGAAAGCGCGGCCTTGCCGGCCTTGAGACGCTCGCCGTCGAAAACGCTGATGTCGGACTCATGGAAGCCGGCGGCCTTCAGCGCCTTGACGGCGGCTTCGGCGTGGGCGGCGGTGTCGTATACGGCAACCAAAGTTTCGAAAGCCATCATATCACTCCTGCGGTTCGTTGGTTTTTGTTTCCGACACTGTGTCGGGTTTTCCAGTCGCACTTGGCTCTCGGGTCACCACCGCTTCCTGATGGCGAAGAGTCACAGTGTCGTGGAAACGCTCCGTCGTCCGGCGACGGGTAATGTGGATTTCTTCTTTGAGGATCAGGCGCTTCTCGGTGTAGAGAACCTCTTCGACGATCGGGATGATCGTGGTGTCGCCGACCACCCGCGTGACCGGCGCGACAAATATCCGGTGGCCCATCGGAACGGTCTCGACGATCGCGTCTTCGTGGGCCAACTCCTCGTCGACGTGGGCCTCGCTGGTGACCGTACGCTTGGCGACGTGCAGACGTCCCGTCTCGAGCTTTTCTTTGCTGACGGCCAATTCCTCGGCGAACAGATTCAGTTTTGCTATGCTGCCGTCGAGGTTTACAGACGAACGTTCTTCTTCGTGAGCTTTTGGCCTTGGATCATTGTTTCCCAATGGCTCACCCACAATTCATCCTCCAATTAGCGGCCTTGAAAACGGAGCACTACTTCACACAAAACGATAACGTTTGTGTGACATTTGTTGTGACCACCAATAAACGTAGCAGAGTTTGCGCTTGAACACACAAAACAACTGCGCATGAGCCAGGTTATTGCCCGACCGGCGACGGTCGTTCATCGTAGATTTCTGAAACTTGAAACCACTCCTCGGACTCGATGGAAGTCGCGCTGCCTTAGGCAGCGGAGCGTGAGCCAATGATACCGAAGAGCATTGCCCGGACAGTCTGCCCGGCATGCGTGACGAACGCGTGCGTTTTGACGTCTAGGACCCGGAGAGGCCGAGCCCGGCTGTCAAGACCGACCGCCGGTTTGGCAGTAGCATGGGACGAGCGACAGAATTGTCCGTCGGTAATCAGTCTGTGAAAATTCCGATGTTTTGACGTTCAAGTCAGCCTCTGACGGCATTTTTCCCCTTTGTTCCCCAAAAACGCGCGCCCCGCACCGCTCAAGTCCCGTACGAGCGCCGATGACCCGCGTCCCCAAATTGCGAGGCAGACCAGCGCGAAAGGCCCGGTCCCCAGCCTCAAAAACTTGCCTGCAATCGTGGTTCATGTCCAATACCAACTGCGTTATGTTTTCATGCTGAGGGGGTTATCGTGCATTCTATCAGGCAGCTGGAACTCGTTCACGCGCTGGCGGAGCACCGAAACTTCGGCCGGGCGGCAGCGGCGCTGCGCGTGTCCCAACCGTCGCTGACGCGCAGCCTCAAGCTTGTGGAAGAGATGCTCGGCGTGACGCTGTTCGATCGCGCCGGCGTCACTCCGACCATCTTCGGCGAAATCGTACTGAAACACAGTCGCCCCGTTCTCGACGGCTTTTTGGAGCTGCGCCGCGAAATCGCGCTGACCAAGGGTCTGGAGATCGGCGAACTCTCGGTCTCGATGGGCTCCTATCCGGCTGACATCTCCGGACATGAGGCCGTGGCGCTCCTCTCCGAGCGCCATCCGAAGCTGATGATGGACACGCGCATGACGGATTGGGCCCACTCCAAGGACAGCGTCCTCAGCGGCGCCGTCGACCTCGCGCTCGCCGACATTCGAGAGGCCGAGGAGAGCGCGGAATTCGTTTGTGAGCCGGTTCGCTCCGGCCCCTTGTCGTTCTTCTGCCGCGCCGACCATCCGCTTGCACGGCGAACGGCGATCGACTTCGATGACCTGACAAGCTATCCATGGACGGGGCCGAACGTCCCCGCGAAAATAACCACCACGATGGCGAAGGCCGATCGCCCTTGCGGCGCGTTCGATGCCGGGAGCGGGCGGTTCCGCCCGCGGATCCTGGTTGAGAGCTTTGCTTCGGCCAAGCACATCGTGCTCTGCGGGAATGCCCTCTCGGCGGCGTTGCCGTTCCAGATTCATGCGGAGCGCGAGGCCGGCGAACTCGTCATCCTCCCAATCGTGTTGCCCTTCTTCGGCCTCCGCTACGGGTTCATCGCCAAACGCGGCCGCGCGGAGACGCCCGCGACGAAAGCTTTCAAGGATTTGGTGCGATCGGTCGAACGGCGCAGGGACAGGACGGCGGCAAACGCGGCGGGATCTTCGAGCCCCCGCTGAACGGCGTCCCGGTTCGAGCCCGCGCCCACCGCGTCACACGGGGATCTTGGTCAGTCTTCGGGCCGTGATCTCGTCCGTCACCAGCGCGGTCGGATGCAGGAGCTTGATCGCCCCCTCGATCGCGGCGAGCTTGTGGACGCCGCCGGCGGCGAGCACCCGGATCGGGGCGGCGCGCACCGCCTCCATCGGCACCGACATAATTCGGCTGTTGATCGGATGGTCCAGCACCCGCCCTTCGTGATCATAGACGGTGCAGAGCATCTCGCCGACCGCACCGTACTCCCCGAGCATGCGCCGGTCCGCTTCGCCGATCAGCTCGAACCGGGCGATCGTGGCCTCGGGTCCAAGCGATCCGACGCTGACGACGACCGCGTCGAGCGCGTTGGCGAAGTCGTACACGGCCCTGAGCCCGCAGCGCTCGATCAGCGCGGTCTTGGTCGCCGGACTGTCGACCAGCGCGGGAGAGGGGATGAGGTAGCAGTCGGCGTTGAACGCACGGGCGAAGGCTGAGGGAAATTCCGCGGGATTGTCGTGAGCGAAATGGGTCACGCCGCCGACCAGCGAGATGACGTTGAGGCCGCGCAGCGAACGCTCGCGCAAGTGCTCGAGCGAGCGGTTCAGCGTGCGGCCCCAGCCGAGCCCGATCTTCATGTCATTGCGCAACAGGGCCGAGAGGTATTCGCCAAGCACCGCGCCGATCGGCGCGGTGGCGTCCGCGTCGCGAGAGGACATCGGCGCGACCAGCGCTTCGTCGAAATCATAAGTGGTGCAGAGCGACGCTTCGAGGCCGCCAAGCTCGGCGTGACCGCGGGAAAGCGCTATCCGCACCTCCCCCAGCGCCTTGGCCTCCGCCAGCATGCGCACGACCGTCACGCGCCCGACGCCGAGCGCGTCCGCGATCGCCGACTGCGTCATCTCCTCGACGAAGTACATCCAGGCGGCGCGCTGCCTCAGGCGCTCGCTGCGCCGCGGCGCCCGGGACTCGGCAGGGTGGTCCAGCTTCATGAGGGATGTCCGGTCGCCGGAAGACGCGCGAGAGTCAAGAGAATTCGCCTCCGTGGGAATGGTCGGCCGACCATCACGTCAGACTATCGTAGAAGGCCGCGATGAAGATGATGAGGCCGGCCAGAAACGCCAGCAGGACGAAACCCGCGACGACCATCCGCTCCTCGGTCCAGCCGGAGCCCGACACGGCCGCGGGCTCCTCCTCGGCGAATCCGGGCGTGGCGTCGCCGGGCGGCAGGATTTTCGCGGCCGGTTTGGATTCGGCCAGCGGGGAAAGCGGCGGCGCCGGCTCGACCCGCGGCCGCGCGCCTTCACGCCTTTCCGGCAGTACGAGCGACGCGACCGCCTCTCGCGGGCGCAAGCGGGCGACGCCCGGCAAAGGCCGGCCCTCGAGCGCGGCCGGGGTCGCCGGTCGTGGAGGCGTCGTCGCGGAGGCCGAGGCGGCCCGGGTCCGCGCAGCCCCTCCGGCGGCGAGCACGAACAGGGCCCCGAGCGCCGGCGCAAAGACGCCGAGCGCGGGGGCGTTGGCGTCGATCCAGCCCGCGACCAGCGGATCGGTCACCGCCATGCCGCCGGCGATCCAGCCGAGAAAGGCCGCGCCGATGACGAAGATCTCCGGCGCGAGCCGGAGAAGTCCGGTGAGCACGATAGGCGCCGTAGACGAGGATCGGGATGCTGAGCAGGACGCCGATCGCCAGCAGCCAGAGATTTCCGCCCGCGATGGCGGCGAGCGCGACCACGTTGTCGAGGCTCATCGCCGCGTCGGCGAACATGATGACGATGGCGGCGGACAAAAAATCGCTCGCGCCCGCGGGCCTGCCGCCCGAGCTCGCCGGCGGCCGCCGTTCTGCGCGCGCACGTTGAGCGCGATGACGATCAGCATCCAGGCGCCGACGAGCTTGACCAGCGGAACGCCGAGCAGCGCATTGGCGAACAGGAGCATCACGAGCCGGAGCGCGATCGCGCCGCCGGCGCCGAGGACGATCGCGCGGCGGGTGTCGTCGGGCGGCAGCCGGCGGCACGCCATCGCGATCACGATCGCGTTGTCGGCGCCGAGCAGGAGGTCGACGAAGAAGATCTGCAGGAGCAGGAAGAGCGAGGCGGCGACGTCGATCATCGGGCCGGCAGCCCTTCGGCGCGCTGTCGCGCTCGGCCTCAAGGTTTCGGACCTTCGGCCGGCGCGGCCGCGGGCCCCGACTTCAGGAGCCGCATGAAGTCGGCGTCGGGGCTGACGATCATGGTCGGGTTCGGAGTTGGCGAGCGCGCCCTTATAGGTCTGGAGCGAGCGGACCATTGCGTAGAACTGCGGATTTTGCGAGAACGCCTCGCCGAGCGCGCGGTTCGCCTCGGCGTCGCCCTCGCCGCGCGCGACCGCCGCGGCGCGCTGCGCCTCGGACAGGATCACGGTGCGGTCGTGGTCGGCCTTGGCCTGGATCTGCTGCGCCCATTCGTAGCCTTGCGCGCGCAGTTCCTTGGCTTCGCGCTGCCGTTCGGACTTCATCCGGTCGTAGATCGCCTGGCTGGTCTCGAACGGCAGGTCGGCGCGCCGGAACCGCACCTCGTCGACCGAGACGCCGAGCGGCGCGGCCTTCGCGGCGACCTCGGTCTTGATGGCGTCGAGGATCTGCCCGCGCTCCTCGGTCAGCAGGGCGCGCAACGGCGCCTGGCCGAGCGCGCGCCGCGCGGCGGAGCTGACGAGCAGGTCGAGCTGGACGGTCGGCCGACTTCGGGCGTCCGCAGCGCCTGATAGAAGCGCAAGCGGATCGACGATCCGGTAGCGGGCGTAGGGCTGCACCTCGAGCCGCTTCTGGTCGCCCATGATCGCCTGCTCGACTTGCGGCTCGAGCAGCAGCGAGCGGGTCGAGGTCACGTAGACCATGTCGATGAACGGGACCTTGAACTTGAGGCCCGGGCGTCTCGACGACCGCGACCGGCGCGCCGAGCCGGACGACGAGCGCCTGTTCGCCCTCGTTGATGACATAGATCGACGAGATCGCGAGAATGAGCGCGAGCGCGACGGCGGCGACAGCGGCGAGCCATGGGCTCCTCACTTGGCCGCTCCCGGCGTCGGCCGGGACGGGCGCGGCGGCGGAGCGCGGCGGGGCCTTGAACTCGCTCACCGGCAGGTAAGGCATGACGCTCGACATCGCCCTTGCCGGAGGTGTCGACGATGACTTTCGAGGCCTTCTTCAGGACCTCGTCGACGCTGTCGAGATAGAGCCGCCAGGCGGTGACGTCCTTCGCCGCCCTCGTAGCTTCTGAGCAGCGGCACGAAGGCGTCGGCCTCGCCGTGCGCGAGGTTGACGACCTGCACCCGGTAGGCCTCCGCTTCCTGGCGGATGCGCTCGGCTTCGCCCCGGGCGCGCGGCATGATGTCGTTGGCGTAGGCCTCGGCTTCGTTGCGGGCGCGCTCCTGGTCGGCCCGGGCGCGCTGGACGTCGTTGAAGGCGTCGATCACGGCGAGCGGCGGCTCGACCCGCTGCAACTGCACCTGCGTGATCTCGACGCCCGCCTGCTCGTCGTCGAGCAGCTTGCTGCAAGCAGGGCATGCGTCTCGTCGGCGATCTGCTGGCGGCTCGTGGACATGGCGGCCTGGATCGGCGTGCGGCTGATGACGTCGCGCAGCGCGCCCTCGGCCGCGGTCCGCACCGCAAGCTCGGGATTGTCGACCTTGAACAGGATACTGGCCGGGATCGCGGATCTTCCAGAACACGGTGCCGTCGGCCTCGACGATGTTCTCGTCGCCGGTCAGCATCTGTCCGCCGCGGCTCGACGACGCCGTCGATCGTACCGACGCCGACGGCCCGACGCCGATCTGGATCTGGTTGACCTGGGTCACCTTCGGCAGGAGCACGGTCTCGATCGGGTAGGGCAAATGGACGTGCAGGCCCGGCTCGGTGGTCGCGACCCATTGGCCGAAGCGCAGCACGACGCCTTTCTCGTCCGGCTGGACCCGGTAGAGCGAGGTCGAAAGCCACGCGAGCAGCGAGGACGCCAAGCGCCGCGAGGACGCCGCGCCGGCCGAGCCGGGGCATGCGGAAGACCTCGCCGATGCTCCCCTTGATCGCGCGCCAAGGTTCGAACGGAGCGTCAAAAGGAGGGTCGAACGGACGTCGGCGGTCTTCGCCCCGAAGCGCTTCCTCGGTCGACGGCGAATCCATGCTGGCGTCAATCTTGTCCAACGGCCAGACTCTCTTCGAGCATCATCCGCGCTCGCGCGCTGAGCTTCTCGCTTTCGCTCTTCAGTTGCCCGCACGCGGCCAGGATGTCGCGGCCGCGCGGCGTCCTCACCGGGCTTGCGTAGCCGGCGTTGAAGACGATCTCGGAAAATCGCTCGATCGTCTCCCAGTCCGAGCATTCGTAGGGGCTCGCCCGGCCAGGGATTGAAGGGGATGAGGTTGATCTTGGCGGGAAGCCCTTTGAGCAGGCGCACCAGCGCGCGGGCCTCCGCGGGCGTGTCGTTGACGCCCTTCAGCATCACATATTCGAAGGTGATGCGCCGCGCGTTCGACGCGCCGGGATAGTCGCGGCACGCCTGCAAGCAGCCGCTCGATCGGATACTTGCGGTTCAGCGGCACGAGCTTGTCGCGCAGCGCGTTGTTGGTCGCGTGCAGCGACACCGCCAGCATCGTCCCGCATTCGGCGCCGAGCCGCTCCATCTCGGGAACGACGCCGGAGGTGGAGACCGTGATGCGCCGCCTCGACAGCGAAAGCCCGTCGCCGTCGGTGAGCATGGCGATGGCGTCGCGCACCGCGGCGAAATTGTAGAGCGGCTCGCCCATGCCCATGAAGACGATGTTGGAGACCGCGCGCACGCCCTTCGCCCGAGGGCACGAGGCCGTCGGTCGGCGCCGTCCCGCCCGGGAAATCGCCGAGCCGGTCGCGCGCGACCAGCACCTGCGCGACGATCTCCGCCGCCGTCAGGTTGCGCACCAGCGGCATGGTGCCGGTGTGGCAGAAGGTGCAGTTCAGCGTGCAGCCGACCTGGCTCGACACGCACAGCGTCCCCCGGTCGGCTTCCGGGATATAGACGCACTCGATCTCGGCGCCCTTGTCGTGCGCATGGGCGGGCGGCATGCGCATCAGCCACTTGCGCGTGCCGTCGGCCGACACCTGCTCGACGACGACCTCAGGACGCGCGAGGTCGTGCCGCTCGGCGAGCTTTTCGAGCAGCGGTCGCGCGATGTTGCGCATCGCCGAAAATTCGCGCGCGCCGCGGTGGTAGATCCAGTGCCAGAGTTGCGACACGCGCATCTTCAACTCGCGTTCGGCACGCCGATTTCGGCGAGCGCGCTGGCGATTTCGGGACGGGTCGCCCCTGCGAGGCGCACGGGCGCGCGATCCTCGGCGGCGGAGACGGCTGAAGTCATGGGCGGCGCTTCTATCATGGGGGCGGTTGCGCCTCCAACGCCGAAATGTCGCATAAAGATCGGGCCAGCTAGCGCACGCGTGCTGGACGGGGTAGGGCAGCGCTGAGGCGGTTGTAGGGCGAACCATAGCCGTCGCGAAACGGGCTTCCTTTGGACCCCGCTTGAAGCGCGCGTGTCGAGCGCGCCAACGGGCGCCGGGGTGTGGGCGTATTAAAGGCCAATCTTCGGCCGCGATTGGCGCATATGCGCCGAACCGGCGGGGCGCGAACATGGAGATTCGCAGGATGCGGGCAAGACTGTGGGCGATTGTGGCGTTGGCGGCGTTGGCGGGGGCTGCGTCCGGGAACCATGCCGGCGCGCGCCGCGCAATGCGGCGACACCCCGGACGGCTTCACGCCCTGGCTCGAAGACTTCAAGCAGGTGGCGATCAACGACGGCGTCTCCCCCGATGTCGTCGATCAGGCGCTGGCGACCGCCAAATTCGACCCCTCGGTGCTGGCGCATGACCACGGGCAGGCCTCCCTGCAGGGCGATTTCGCCTCCTTTGCGGCAAGCACATCACGCCCGCTCGGATCAAGCGGGCGCAAGTCGATGCTGGTCGCCTATGCCGAGCCGCTCGAGCGCATCGAGCAGCGCTACGGCGTGCCCGGGCCCGGTGCTGGTGGCGATCTGGGGCCTCGAGACCGATTTCGGGGCGGGCCTCGGCCGCTATCCGACCTTCAGCGCGCTCGCGACGCTCGCCTACGACTGCCGGCGCGGCACGCTTTATCAGGCCGAACTGATCGACGCGCTGATGATCGTCCAGCGCGGGCTTCTGACGCCGCAGCAGATGCGCGGCGCCTGGGCGGGCGAACTCGGGCAGACCCAATTCATGCCGTCAGCGTACCTCAAGTACGGCGTCTCGGCGAACGGCGGACGTGGCGGCGATCTCATCGGCAACTCCGCCGACGCGCTCGCCTCGACCGCGAATTTCCTCCATTCGCACGGCTGGCAGCGCGGGGCCAAATGGGACGAAGGTCAGCCCAACTTCGCCGCGCTCCTCGAATGGAACGCCGCCCCGGTCTACGCCAAGACGATCGGCGAATTCGCCGACAAGCTGACGGAGCCATAGCTCGGCCGGGCCCCCAACGGGCAAGCGCAGAACTGGACGAAGTCCGAAAAAGAAAGGCCGCGCGAACGCGGCCTTTTTGTTCGTTTGACGTCCTGTGATTACAGGGCGACTACGACGTTCTTCCGCCCGCGACAGCCTGCAAAGGCAAGACCCGCGAAGCCAAGGCCGATCAAGGCCCAGGTCGAGGGCTCCGGAACGGCCGATGCGTTGTACGACACGTTGTCGATGGCCCAGGCATCATCCGAGATATCGGTGATGGTCACTGATTTGAACGCTGCGGTATCTGTGAAACCGAAATAGCTCGCGCCGCCATTGACGTTGATCGGAACGTTCAGCGTCTCGCTTGTGCCGTCATTGAAGGTGACGGTCAGGGAAGTCGTGAACTCGGTCTGGACGCCGGTCGTGTAAAAGCCGAAAGAGTTCGTGCTCTGGTTGAATGTGAATGTCGCCGACCCATCGTCAAACGCCAGGAAGTTTGCGCCGGAAATTGGGAAACCATAAACATTGCTGCTCACTTGATTTGATACGCCGCCGTAGGGATTGCCGTAAGGCGTAGTTAGACTCACGGAAGCGCCGGGAATGTTGAATGAGCCGCCATTGGCGCCCGTCCCGACCGGGATGGTGTCGAACGTCTCGGTATAGACCGGGCCAAAGACGGCGGCCGCAGTTAAAAGGCTTGAAGCGGCGGTGTCCGAGTTCGGGAAAGGCCCGCCGATCGGCGCGCCGTCATCCTGACCCGAGAACGTCGTGATTCCCGCCTCGGCGCTCGACGCAGCGACGATGGCAAAGGCGGCTAATACGATAGGCTTCAGTTTCATGTCAAATCCCCTTCTTTACTTGCAGGCTCCGGCTCCCCCTACTTCCACACCACCTTGAGAGACCCGTTAACATAAGAGCCCACCACTGGAAGCATATCTATGATAGACACCGGTGTTAATCGATGTCAACGTAGGTTCTCACCTTACACCAAAATAATTACTGAGATAAATATCCTTTGATAAGGAGGATAACATTCTTATGTTTACTAGTGTTGAAAATACGGCCTATCGGTCTGGACGGAATCCAGCCGCCCCAGGTCGAACGACTGTTCGCGGCCTTTCAGACGCATCCAACAGTGCTAGCGCGCGCGGGGGACGGCGCAGATGGCGATTGGGGTCTCGATGCCGACTTTCGGGGCCACAGCCGAACTTCGTCCATGCGCAAGGCTGGCGGCCGAGGCAAATGCGCGACCGAACTTCGCCGCCTGCTTGCATGGAAGCCAGCCCCGGTCTACGCCAAGGCGATTGCCGGATTCGCCGATTGGCTGGGAGTCGTTTCGTTCTTGCCCCGCTATAACCCGTCATCAGGATCGAGACGGATGGTTATGCGCTTGACGCGCTCAGGCCTTGGGGCGGTCTTCGCAATCTTGGCGCTGGACGCCAAAGCCCTTGCTACCGAAGCCCACTACGCTTGCAGCGATGGCGCGAAGCTGACCGCTGAGTTCTCTCCGCCCGGCGCTTCGAAGGGGCAGGTCGCGCTGACCTTTGCAAGCGGGCGCGGGATCATGTTGCCACAGGTCCTATCCGCCGATGGCGGGCGTTACGCCGGCGCCGACATCGAGTTTTGGATAAAAGGGCGGAACGCGACCCTGACCCGCAACGGCGCGAGCGAAAGCTGCTCCACGCAGTGACGTCGCTCGCGATCCCCCTCGGAGAGCGGCGGAACTCGCGTAAGAGACCGGACCGCGCGTCGAGCGCCATTTCGCGTACCGCACAAAGGGCGCACGCCAGAGGATCATGAGGCCGCAGGTGGAAAACTTTGAAAGAGCCGTTCGCTTCATCGTGAAGCTTTTTCCAGTCTGGGTGGTGCTTTGCGCCCTGGTCGCCTTCCTGGTTCCCGACCTCTTCAAGCCGCTCGGCAGCTCCGTCCCGTGGCTGCTCGGGCTGGTCATGCTGGGCATGGGCCTGACGATGAGCCTGAACGATTTCAAGCTCGTGCTCAGCCGACCCAGGGACGTCATCGCGGGCGTTGCGCTGCGCTACCTGATCATGCCGCTGGTGGCGTTCTCGATCTCCAAATTGCTGAGCTTGCCGCCGTCGTTGGCGGCGGGACTGATCCTGGTCGGGTGCTGTCCGAGCGGCACGGCTTCGAACGTCATGACGTTCATCGCCAAGGGCGATACGGCGCTGTCGCTGACCGTCTCCAGCGTCAATACCGTTCTGGCGCCGCTGCTGACGCCCTTCATCTTCCTGCTCCTGGCCGGGACGCTGATCCCGGTCAATGCCGGCGCGCTTCTCGCCGACATCCTGAAGATCGTCCTCGCGCCGATCGCGATCGGCGTGATCATCAACATGGCCGCCGGCGATGCGATCAAGAAGGTGGTCAAGATCGTCCCGCTCGTCTCGGTCGTCGCCATCATCCTGATCATCACCGCGGTGGTCGCGTTGAGCGCTTCCAAACTCGCCACAGTCGCCGTGATCGCCTTCGTCGCCGTGATCGCGCACAACGCCTGCGGACTGGCGTTGGGTTACTACGGCGCCCGCGGCGTCGGCATGGACATCGCCAAGAGCAAGGCCATCGCTTTCGAAATCGGCATGGAGAACTCCGGCCTCGCAGTCGCCCTCGCCCTCGCCCACCTCGACCCAATCGCCGCCATCCCCGGAGCGATCTTCAGCGTCTGGCACAACTTCTCCGGCTCCCTGCTCGCCGGTTATTGGGGCGGGCGCGACGGCGTCGAACCCGCCATAGAGACCACCGACGGCGTTGACCGATCGCGCGCTGCGCGAACGCACTGATCGACAGCCAGGCCTGCCGTCGGGACTCCCGATCGGAGGCCCTTCCGCCGCTTTCGACTACGGTCTCCCTTTCGCCCGCGGCCTGGGGAAATAAACCCGGCAGCGTAACAGTGCTCTCTCACGACCCGAATGACCGGAACCTGTCTGGACAGCCACAGCGTTCTGTGTGACGTCCTTTTGCCCAAGACATTTGGAGGAAACCGCTTGAGCCCGCTCGCCGTTGTCGCTGTCGTTTGGGCGCTGATCACCTTGAGCGGCCTCATCGGGCTCTTTCTCAAGACACGGTTGCCCGTTCATCACACGACCGAACTGTCGCGCGACATGATCGGCGGCGTCGTCGGCCTTCTGACGCTCCTGCTCGCGCTGGTGCTCGGCCTCCTGATCTGGACCGCCTTCGGGGTGTTCAGCACGCAGCAGCGGGAGCTCGAGGGCGTCGCCGCCAAGGCGCTCGAGTTCAACCTCGAAATGAGGCATTACGGGCCGCAGGGCGACGCCGCGCGCGAGGTCTTGCGCGAGGATCTGATCTCGGCGCGCGAGCAGTTCTGGGGCGACGACCGCGCCATGGCCGCGTCCTACGAGGCGTCGTACAAGGCGATGGCGAACCTGAGCGGGGTGTTCGAGCGGCTCGATCCGCAAACCAACGCGCAGAAGGAGTTGCTCGCCGCGGCGAAAGCCAATTATGGCTCGATCGGCGAAGACCGGCTTCTGATGTCGCTTCAGGTGCTTTCGCCTCTCGCCTGGCCGCTCATCGTCGCAGTGAGCGGGTGGTCATGCCTGATGTTCGCCGGGATGGGGCTCTTGTCGCGGCCCAATGCGGCGACCATTATGATGCTGGTCCTCGGCGCGGCGTCGGTTAGCGCCGCGATGTTTCTTATTCTTGAATACAGCCGCCCCTATACCAGCTCTATCCGCATCTCGCCGATCGTACTCGACCGCGCGATCGCCGATCTGGCCAAGCCGACCGGGCCGGGGGACCCTAACTGACGAGGAGACCTCTGATGGCGAACTACAAGATTCTCAGCGACGACGAGATCCGTACCGCCTTGACCAGTCTGCCGGATTGGTCGGTCAAGGCGCCGAACATCGAGGCGACGTTCAAGCTCAAAACCTTTCGCGACGCGATCGCCTTCATCGTCGAGGTGGCGATCGAGGCCGAGGTGATGAACCATCACCCGGAGTTCAAGAATTCCTACAACATCCTCTCCTTCTCCTTCTGCACGCATGACGCGGGGATGAAGATCACCGATCTCGACATCGAGACCGCGAAGAAGATCAGCGCCCTCGCCAGGCGCTTCGAGGCGATGCCGTAGTCCGCTCCGGGCCGGGCGATTTTGCCGTTGGCGAACGCAGCGCGGACAGACGCGTGTTCCACGCTCGCGCCTTGAGCGAGAGGCTCAGGTGAACCGGAACAGGCCGCCCATCATGTTGCGCAGGAAGTCGGGCTCGGTGCCGCCGGTCGGGGTGGTTTTTGACACGAAGTCGAACACCTTGCCGTCCTGCATGCCGTAATTGGCGATGCGATCGACCTTGCCGCTCTTGTCGAAATAGACGGCGAGGACGTGCTGGTCGGTCATCTGGGTCGGCATGAACGCGAGCGCACGATGCATCTTCTGCCCGATGTAATACCAGGCGTCGCCGCCGACGGTCGACGTGGTGGAGGGCGTGCCGAGCAGGGCGAGCGCCTGCGGCTTGGTGGTCGCCCCGACCTTGACCTGCGACAGCGTCTCCTCGTCGACCTGATAGCCGCGATCGAAGTCGCCCTCGTATCCGACGCAGCCGCCGAGAGCCGCCCCTGCGGTCAGCGCGGCCACAAGCAGCAGGCCCCGCGCGACCAAGGGCCGCCGGACCAAGGGCCCAACATGGTCAAAGGTTTTCGGCTTTCCCGCCATCGATAAGCTCCGGTCCGTTCACGCGCCCCTTTTTCGGCTTGCCAGCGCGACCGCGGATGCCTAACCCAAGCGGTCGAACCCATGCAAGGGCGACGCCGATATCAGCGGCGTCCCATCAAGGCGCGTTTGCGATGATTCTCGCCCAATGGCGCGCCCGCCGCGCCAGCCTGGTCCTCATTGAGCAACTTCGCGGCGAGATCGTGGCCGCCTCGCGCCGTCCTGCGCTCTATCTGGCGCTCGAAGCGCCCGACCGGGTCGACGGGCGATTCGAGCTCCTGACCTTGCATGTCGGCCTCGTGCTTCGCCGTCTCATGGACCTCGGGGGCCTGGGCGAGTCGATTGCCCAGGATCTGGTGAACGCGGTCTTCATGCATCTCGACGACACGCTGCGCGAGCAGGCGCTGAGCGATCTCCCGGTGTCGAAGCGGCTGAAGACGATGAAGGAGGCCTTCTACGGCCGCAACTCCGCCTATGCCGCCGCGCTCGATTCGGGATCGCGCGCCGATCTCGCGGCGGCGCTCGCGCGCAACGTCTACGGCGCCCCGGGCGGCGCGCCTAAGGCCGACGCGCTCGCCGGTTACGTGCTTCACGTCGACGCGGCGCTGAAGCGCGCGCCGCTCGAGGATTTCACGACCCGCCGCTTCCGGTTCCCGGACGGCGCATTGACAGGAGGTTGAGCCATGCAGGAGCCGTTCAGCCGTATTGTTCGGGTCGACGCGCTGCCAAGGGACGGGGAGACCGTGACCATCGAGGCGAACGCCGAAGAGCGCGCCGCGCTCGCGGTCCTGTTGAAGCTGCCGGCGATCGAGTCGCTCAGCGCGACGCTCACGATTACGCGCGCGGCCAGGGGCGGCGCCCGCGTGATCGGCGCCGTGCATGGCGAGGTGACCCAGACTTGCGTCGTCTCGCTCGAGCCGTTTCCCGCGACGGTCGAGGAGGAGATCGACGTCCGCTTCGCGCCGCGCGACGACGAGCGCGCGGCGCGTCGGCGTGGGCCGGAGGAGCCGGAAACCGTGTCGATGACCGACGACGACGAGCCCGACCCGATCATCGACGGTAGAATAGATCTCGGCGCCCTGGCGCGGGAGTTTCTCGCCCTCGGCCTCGATCCCTATCCGCGCAAGCCCGGCGTCGCCTTCGAACCGCCCGCCGAGCCCGAGCCGGAGGTGACGCCGTTCGCCGTGCTGCGGGGGGAGGCGAAGAAGCCGGGGTAAGGCAACCAGACAAGCGGGCGCCCAATTGCTCACGCCTCGTCCTGAGGAGGCCGCGCAGCGGCCGTCTCGAAGGACGATCCATTGGACGTTATCGTCCGCTCCCGCTGGAGCGCCGTTCAAGACGCGTCGCCCGCGTCGCGGGCTGGCGATTCCAAGAGGGTGGATAGCGGCTTGCGCTCTGCCAGCGGCAGGCTGCAACCCCTTCGCTCTGGACCCATGTGAAGACGAGGGTGGTGGTAGCCGCCACCGCACTTTGCTAGGCTCCCGGCCTGGACAAGGAAGGCCCCAAGGAAGGCGCAATGCCGATGCAGGTCGATCCCGCCTCTCAACCCCGCTTTCAGGAGATGTTTCCGACCTTCACTCCCGAGGAGGTCGCGCGCATGCGCCGCCACGGCGAGGCGCGAAAATTCGCCGACGGCGAAAAGCTGCTCGCGGCCGGCAAGGTCGCACCCGGCGCCTATCTCGTGCTTAGCGGGCATGTTGCGGTGTCGGAGCGTGACGGTCTCGGCCACGTGACGCCGATCGTCGATCACGGACCCGGGCAGTTCGTCGGGGAGGTTGTGCAGCTCTCGGGCCGCGCCTCCCTGGTCGACGCGGTCGCGGAAGGCGAGGTCGAAGCGCTCGTCCTGCCGCCGGAGGGATTGCGCTCGCTGCTGGTCGCCGACGTTTCGCTCGGCGAGCGGATCATGCGCGCCCTGATCCTGCGCCGGGTCGCGCTGCTGCAGGGCGGCTCCGGCGGCGTCACGCTGATCGGGCCGCCGTCCTCGGCCGCCGTCCTGCGGCTGCAGAACTTCCTCGACCGCAACGGCTTTCCGAACCATGTCCTCGATCCGGCGAGCCATCCCGAGGCGAGGGAGGCGATCGCGGGCTTCGCGGCCGTCGCGGGCGGGATGCCGCTCGCAGTCTGTCCGGACGGTACCGTGCTCGGCAATCCGTCCGAAGCCGCGCTCGCCCGCCAGATCGGCATGTCCGCCCCCTGGCGCGCCGACACGGTGTACGACGTTGCGGTGGTCGGCGCCGGGCCCGCTGGCCTCGCGACCGCCGTCTACGCCGCCTCGGAAGGCCTCAAGGTCGCGGTCGTCGACGCCCGGTCCTATGGCGGGCAGGCCGGGGCGAGCGCTCGCATCGAGAACTACCTCGGCTTCCCGACTGGCATTTCCGGACAGGCCCTGGCGTCGCGCGCGTTCCTCCAGGCGCAAAAATTCGGCGCCGACGTGCTCATTCCCGCGGTGGCGAAGACGCTCGATTGCGTCCGCGCCGATGGCGCGCTTGCGGTCGATATGGACGACGGCGCCCGCATGCGCGCCCGCGCCGTCGTGATCGCCAGCGGCGCACGTTATCGAAAACCCGCGGTCGCCGAGATCGGCCGGTTCGAGGGCCGGGGTCTATGGTACTGGGCCTCGCCGATCGAGGCGCGGCTATGCGCCGGCGAAGAGGTGATCGTGGTAGGGGGCGGCAATTCCGCGGGGCAGGGGGCGGTGTTCCTGTCCGGCCACGCCCGCAAGGTCCTCATGATGGTGCGTGGAAACGGGCTTGCCGAGAGCATGTCGCGCTATCTGATCGACAGGATCGAGGCGACGCCCAACATCGAGCTCATGACCCAGACCGAGATCGTCGCCCTTAAAGGACCGGACGACGGGGGTATCGAGCGGGTGCGATGGCTTGACCGCAGAAGCGGCCAGGAGTCCGAAGCGCCGATCCGCAACGTGTTTCTGTTCATCGGCGCCGATCCGGCGACGGAGTGGCTCGACGGCTGTGGCGTCGAGGTCGACAAGGCCGGCTTCGTCGTCACCGGGTCGCGTTGCCGCGCCGCCGATCCGCTGTCGCCGCTGCAATCTTCCATTCCGGGCGTGTTTGCGGTCGGCGACGTCCGCTCCGGCTCGGTCAAGCGCGTCGGCGGCGCGATCGGGGAGGGCGCGGCGGTCGTCGCCGCGATCCACGGCTTTTTGGCGCACGCCGCGGGACCGCACGTTTAAAGCGAGTTGCGGAGGGCAGGGGAGAGCGGCCCTGGCGGATCGGCCGCCGCGGGCTACTCGCCCCGCCCCTCATCCCAACCTTCTCTCCAGGCGCGGAGAAGGGATTGTCGGAGGAGTTCGATGCCGAAGACCTGCACCCACCTGTCGACGATCCGCGACGTGACCCCGAGCGCGCTCGGCTGCGAGGAATGCTTGAAGATCGGGCAGGAGTGGGTTCACCTCCGGCTCTGTCGCGAATGCGGCCATGTCGGATGCTGCGACGAATTTCCCGGTCGCCACGCCACCAAGCATTTTCGCTCCACCGGCCATCCGATCATCGAAGGCTACGACCCGCCGGAAGGCTGGGGCTGGTGCTATGTCGACAAGGTCGAATTCGACCTTTCCGACCGCATGACCCCGCACAACGGCCCCATCCCGCGATACTATTAGCCAGGGGACATAGGTCGGGCCAGACGCTTGGCTCCCACCGCCTACTCCGCCGGCGCGAGCGCCGCCTGGGCGACGCCTCCCGGCTGATCGGCGCGATCCTCGTCGGGACGGTGGAAGAGGAGCACGACGAGCACGGACGACAGCGCCAATGCGGCCATGAGCAGGAAGGCGTACTGGAACGATCCGGACGCATCGACCACCCAGCCGGTGATCACCGGCGCCAGGAAGCCGGAGATTGCGAAGCCCGTGTCCATGATGCCGAGCGCGGTCGCGGCCCGTCCCGGCACGATGTCGACGTTGACGGCGTAATACGAGGCGTTGGCGCCCATGCTGAAGGCCACAGCCGCGGTGATGCCGGCGATCGCCACCGGCAGGCTGTGGATGAAGGCGACCGGGATTACCGCGATCGCGGCTAGAAGCTGCGTGACGCCGATCAACATGCTCCGTGAGATCCGGAAACTGCCCGTTCGCTTCAGCAAATAATCGGAAAGATAGCCAAGCGCCACCAGCATGAAGGCGGCGCAGGCCCACGGCAGGATTGCGAACAGGCCGACTTCCCGAACGTTCAGCTTGTAGGTCACTTGCAGGTAGTTCGGCAGCCAGCCCATGAAGAAAAACAGGAAGTAACCGAATACGAAGAACGCCCAGTAGTTCGCCAGCAGCGTCCGGTTGGTGAGCAGCAGTCGCCAGTCGGTGAACCCGTGACGCACGTGTCCGGCGTTGCGGTCGCGGGCCGCCTCGACCCCGCCACGGATATGCTTCAGCTCCGCGTCGCTGACAAACGGCGACTGTTCCGGGCGGTCGCGGAAGAAAATCAGCCACAGCGGAACCCAGATCGCGCTCAGCGCCGTCAGCGTGAAGAACATGCCGCGCCAGCCGAACGCGTGGATCAACTGCGTCGTCAACGGCGCGCCGATGGCGAGCGCGAGCGGCACCGCGACGAGCGTATTGCCAAGGGCGATGGCGCGCTCGTGCGGCGCAAGCCAGTGTCTGACCGCCCCGGTCAACGACGGAAAGTTCGGCCCCTCCGCCACCCCGAGCACGGTGCGGGCGATGTAAAGCGTGAGGAACCCGCCGGCAAATCCGGTGGCCCCGATCGATGCGGTCCATAGCACGGCGGCGACAAGGAGCACTGACGCGGGCGCCCCACCGATCGACCGCGATCCCGCCAAGGAACGTGGTGACCGCGTAGCCCAGCCCGAAAGCCCCAAGGATCAGCCCGATCTCGCCCGGTCCAAGTCCCAGCTCTGTCTTGATACCGCTTATCGCGAAGGCGATCGCCGACCGATCAATATAGTTCGCGACCGTGATGTAGAAGAGAAGGGCGATGACGATCCAGCGAAAGCCACCCTTGGCAGCCATGATTTCCTCCGTCTCGCGATTGGGCCTGTTGCGGCCCTGTTTTAGATCTGTCGTCATAAAGAAGCCGGGCGCGGCTATCCACAGCGCCCGCTACAGGATCATGGCTCCCGGGCGCCGCCGCAACCATTCTTTCGGATCACGCCGGCCTCATTGGCGGACTGGCGCTCGCTGTTTGCTCGATTTTTGGGAACTCGCGCCGGGGCCGGGCGCGGCGCGATGACAGCGAAGGTTTGCCTGGATCCGTACAAATAAACGAAAGCGTTACGCCGGCTCGCTCACGTCCAACGCGAACAGCTCCTTCGGCGCCTTGACGCCGCGGAGCGCGTGCAGGCCGAGCGAACTCGAGCGGCCGGCCGCTTTCGCGCGCGATGGCCGCGAACTCGGCCGACACCAGCACCGGCCGGCCGAGCGGCTGGCAGAGCGCCTCGATGCGGACGACCTCGTTGATCGCCGGGCCGATGGCGGTGAAGTCGAGCCGGTCGGCCGCGCCGACATTGCCGTACAGCACCTCGCCGACATGAAGCGCGAAATCGACCGCGATCAGCGGCGCGCCGGCCTCGGCGCGTTCGCGGTTCAGCGCTTCGATATTGCGGGTCGCCTCGATCGCGGCGTCGATCGCGCGGCCGCAAGTCGCGGCCGCGATCCGCCTCTTCGAACGAGAAGGTCGCGAGCATCGCGTCGCCGACGAATTTGAGCACCTGGCCGCCGCGCTCGCGCAACGCCGCGGTCAGGGCCTCGAAGGCGTCGTTGAGCAGGTCGATCACGGCCGGCCCCGGCGCGGAATCGCTGAGCGTCGTGAAGCCGCGAATGTCGGCGTACCAGATCGCCGCGCGCATCCGCTCCATCGAGCCGCGCGTCACCGCGCCGGCATGGACGCGCCCGCCCGCGTCCCAGCCGAGATAGGTCCGCAGCAGTCCGGAGGCGATGACATGGCCGGCGTGCGCCTTCATCGCCAGCGACAGCGCGGGCAGGGTCGCCTCCAGGAGCTCGATGTCGTCGTCGGCGAACCCCGCGTCGCGGTCGGTCGCGAAGGAATAGACGACTGCCGCCCCCTTGCGAGCGGTCGCCCGCTCCCTGTCCGCTGGCGAGCGGGTCGCCGTAGATGAAGAGCCAGGCGGCGTAGTCGGTCGCGCCGGCGGCGAAGAAATCCTCGAGCACCGGGAAGTCCCGCTGCTGCCGGCCCGGCGGAGAGGCGACGGCGCATCGTCGGATTGGGTTCTCCCGCGCGCGCCCGCTCGATCAGGGCGAAGAACGGGCTCTGGACCCAGATCGGCTTGTCATCGTCGCCGTGGGCGTAGTTTTCCGGCGCGATGGCGTTGAGGTCGCGCCGCCAGGTGACGCCATAGCCGTGCCATTGCGGATGGAGCGTCTCCATCGCCGTAATGCGCCCGCCAAAGAGGCGTTCCGTGGATCGACGAGGCGCTGGCAATAGCCGTCGAACAGTTCCGGCGCGGCCGCTCCGCGCAGGCCCTCATGCACCGCCCAGATATGGATGTCGACAATCCTCTGGGCGAGCGCGCTGTCGAGGTCGGCGATGGCGAACTTCGTGCTCGGGATCGGGCGAAGGGGTCATCGGCAGAGCTTCGCGCGGAGAACGTCAGTCCGCAAGGCTGCGTCGGTCGGCGATCACGGGTTTGCCTCGCCCTTCGGCTCGCCCTTCGGCACCAGAAACGTCTGGCCGGGGAAGATCAGGTTCGGATCGCGGATCTGGTTCGCGTTTGCGGTGAAGATCATCGCGTAGCGCGATCCGTCGCCGTAGAAGCGCTGGCTGATTCCCCAGAGCGTGTTGCCGCGCTCGACGTGGTGGGTCTGCACCGCCTCGACCACCACGTCCGCCGGAGACGACGGCGGAGGCGATGACGCAGCCGTGATCAGGGCCGCCGCCTTCTCAGGCGGGGCGAGAGCGGCGGGGAAATTGAAGGCCGCTTCCGCGCGCGCCTCCACCTTGGCGTTCGCCGGGTCGATCGAGTCGGCGCGCACCGCGTAGCCGCCCGCCGTCAGTCCGTGCGCGATGGTCAAGGACCAGCGTCCGTCGTCCCCAGTCTTCGCGTCGCCGACATAGGCTCCGCTGACGTAGAGCCGGACGGTCGCGTTCGGCTGGGCCTCGCCCCTTGGCGACCATGCCGCCTTCAGCGCTCGCTTCGACCGATCTGATCGCCACTTGCGCCGCTCCGACGGGCGGCGCCGCCGACGAAGGCGGCCTGCCTGGCGTGGCGGCGACGGCCCGAAGGTCAGGCGGCGCGACCGAGATCGGCACAGCCTTCGACCGCTCGCCCTCGCCGCCGGAGCCGGTCGAGAGCGTCAGGCTGTGGTCGCCCGGCGGCAGCGGCGCCGGAACAAGCACGAACTGCCCCTCGGCGTCGCTTGTCGTTTCGGCAAGCGTCCGGTCGCCGTCTACGAGGGCGACCTTGATGTTGGGCGCGGCGCGCCCCGCCACGACCGTGTCGCCGGTCGGCTCGACGTTGACGACGTCGAAAGTGGGCTTGATCAGGATCGCGGCCGGAATGGACGGCGTCTGCGCGGCGGCGTTGGCGGCTATCGGCGCGGAAGGCGCCGGAACCGCGGTCGGTCGCGCCGAATCGGCCACGGCCGCGGGAGAAGGGACCGGCCCGGGAGCATTCGGACTGGCCCAGTAGAGGGCCGCCGCGCCCGCCGCCGCAACTGCGGCGCCTGTCGCTCCCGCCCAAATCAGCGCAACTTGCGAATCCATGCTCGCCTGCTTTCGATCCGATTATACCGGTCCGCGCGTCCCCGAACAATTGCGGCCTTGAAACGCGCCAGCGGTGTCGCGCCGCTCGACATCCGCCGGAGCGAGGCCCCCGCTGCCGCTGTCGAGCGCGAGCTACGCAAGCCCTTCCGGGCGGGGTCGACACGGCAGGCGCATCGGAGCCGTCAGACCTCGGTTTCGATCGCCTCGACCCTGCGCCGCATGCGGGCGATGAAGTCCCGGAGCTGGGTGCGTTCCTTGGCCGAAAAACCGCAGAGAAGCTGCTCCTGCCGCTCGAGCGCGACCATGAGGATCTTGTCGTGCACCGCGAGGCCCTTCGACGTCAGCGCGACCGGCAGGCGGCGGCGGTTGGGTTCTTCGGCGCGCACTTCGACCAGCTCCGCCTTCATGAGATCGCGCAAACTGCGGCTGACCGCGGCCTTGTCGAGCCCGGTCGCCTCACAGATCCGCACCGGCGCGATCCATGGCTCCGCGGCCAGTAGCGCGATGATGCGCCAGTCGGTGATGCCGACGCCGAAACGCGGGCGGTAAGTCGCCGAGGCGCTCGAGACGAGCTTCTGCGCGAGATTGGTCAAGGCTGACGGGATGAACGCGTCCATGTCGATCGCCAGCGCCGAGGCCCGGTCGCACTCGGTCTCGGTCTTGGGCGACGCGGCGGACTGCTTCATGTTCGGATCGAGAGGACAAAATCGGGATCGAGGGGACAAAGGCCTTATACGGCAATTGACGAAACGGCAATTCACCTCCTGGCGGCCCAGCGATGGATGGCGCGATTGCGTTTGTCGAGATCCACCGAGGAGGAAGCGGTTAGGGGAGGCGAGGACGCCGATGCGTTCGTCCCTCCTTGGACGTCCGGCCCCTTGGCGAACCCGTGACCGGGAAGTCCTCTACTGCCCGCGCTTGCCCCGCGCCGCGAACCGCACCGCCTCCTCCGCCGCCCGGAACAGCGCGCGCGCCTTGTTGACGCATTCGGCCTGCTCGGCGGCGGGCGAGGAATCGTAGACGATGCCGGCGCCGGCCTGGACATGCATGCAGCCCGTCCTTCACCACCGAGGCGCGCAGCACGATGCAGGTGTCCATCTCGCCGCCCGCGCCGAAATAGCCGATGCAGCCGGCGTAGATGCCGCGCTTGTCCTTCTCGAGTTCGTCGATGATCTGCATCGCCCGCACCTTCGGCGCGCCGGAGACGGTGCCGGCGGGAAAGCCGGCCGCCAGCGCGTCGACCGCGTCGACGTCGTCGCGCAATTCGCCCTCGACGTTGGAGACGATGTGCATGACGTGGCTGTAGCGCTCGATGAAGAAGCTGTCGGTCACCTTGACCGTGCCGATCTTCGCGACCCGGCCGACGTCGTTGCGGCCGAGGTCGAGCAGCATCAGATGCTCGGCGCGCTCCTTCGGATCGGCGAGCAGTTCCGCCTCCAGCGCCTGCATCCTCGCCTGGGCTCTTGCCGCGCGGCCGTGTGCCGGCGATCGGCCGGATGACGACCTTGCCGTCGCGCACCCGGACCAGGATCTCCGGGCTCGAGCACGACGATCTGGAAGCCGCCGAAGTCGAGGAAGCAGAGATAGGGCGACGGATTGACCCGCCTCAGCGCCCGGTAGAGCGAGAACGCCGGCAGGTCGAAGCGGCTGGTGAAACGCTGCGACAGCACGATCTGGAAGGCGTCGCCGGCGGCGATGTAGTCCTTCGCCTTCGACGACCATCGCCTTGTATTCGGCCTCGGTCGTGTTGGAGACGCGCTTCGCCCGCCTTGATCAGCGGGATCGGCGGCCGTCGCCCGCGCGCGTGATCGAGCGGCGCTTCGAGCGCGGCCACGACCGCGTCGAGCCGCGCCATCGCGCTCTCGTGCGCGGCCTTGGCCGAGACGCCCGGCGCCGGGCGGATCGGGGTCACGATCGCCATCTCGTCGCGCGCCGCGTCGAACACGACCATCACGGTCGGGCGGATCAGCAGCGTTTCCGGCACGCCGATCGGGTCGGGCTTGGCCGGCGGCGAGCCGCTCCATCCGCCGCACCATGTCGTAGCCGAGATAGCCGAACACGCCCGCCGACATCGGCGGCAGGCCGGGCGGCAGCGTGATGCGCGATTCGTCGAGCAGCGCCCTCAGCGCCGCGAGCGGATCGCCGGGGCAGGGGACGAAAGCGTCGGGGTCGTCGAGCGCGCGTTGCGGTTGATCTCGGCGCGATCGCCGGTCGAGCGGAAGATGAGGTCGGGATCGAGGCCGATCATCGAATAGCGCCCGCGCTGCGCGCCGCCTTCGACCGATTCGAGCAGGAACATGTTGCCGGCGCGGCCGCGCGCGAGCTTGAGATAGGCCGAGACCGGCGTTTCGAGATCGGCGACCAGGGTCGTCACCGCGACCGTCGCCGCGCCGGCCCGATAGGCGCGCGCGAAGGCTTCGTAGTCGGGGATCGATGGTCATCGGGATCAGCTGCCCTCGGCCGATTGCAGGACGTCCGGATTGACCGACGACGCCGAGCGACCGGCGCAGCGCCGCGACATATTGGTCGAGCAGGCTCTCGCGGGTCGCCGCGTCGAGCTGCTGGGCCATCGCCTTGACGCGGGGATCGGCGAAATCGACCGGCGGCGTCTTGTCGGCGGTGATCTTGAACACCGTCCGCCCGTCGGGCGTCGCGGCCGAGCCCGCGCCGTCGGCCGGCTCGCGGAAGATCGCGGCGACGACGGCTTCCGGCAGGCTCGTCTGCTCGTCGCGGTGGATGTCGCGCGCCGGCTTCGGCCTCGGCGCCCGACGCTCTTCGCGACGTCGGCGACGCTCGCGCCGGCGCGTAAGCTGCTTGACGAGATCGTCCGCCTTGGCGGCGAGCGCCTTGTCGACCTGCTCGGCCCGCCACTGCTCCTCGACCTGCGGGCTTCGCCTCCTCGAACGTCCGGTCGTGCGACGGATCGACCTTGGTGACGTCGAACCAGACGAAGCCGCCGTCCTTGGTCGGGATCGGCGCTTCGTCGAGCCCGACGTCGGAGGCGAAGGCCGCGCGCAGAAGTTCGGCCTTGTCCGGCAGGTGCGACGGCCGCGCCGCTCGGGTCCTGGCCCTGGGCGTCGACGGCGCGGAATCGACTGCGTCGGTCAGGCCGACCGCCTTGGCGGCCTCGGCGAGCGGACTTGCCGGACACCCGGAGGTCCTCGATCTTGTCGTGCAGCGCCTGGATCTTGTCGCCGGCGCGGGAGGCCGAGACCTGGCGCTTGATGTCCTCGGCGACCTCCGCGAACGGCTTCACCGTCGAGGGCGTGATGCCCTTCACGCGGACGATGACCGGGCCGAACTGGCTCTTCAGCACGCCGCTGACGCCGCCCTGCGGGCAGGGCGAACACCGCGTCGGCCTCGGCCTTGTCGAGCATGGCGTCCTTGGTCGTCTCGCCGAGGTCGGTGTCTTCGGGCTTGAGGCCTCGCTCCTTGACGATGTCGTCGAAGCTCGCGCCGGCCTTGATCTTGGCCGCCGCGGCGTCGGCCTCGGCCTCGTTGGGGAACAGGATCTGCTGGAGGTCGCGCTTCTCGGGCGCGCCGAACTGCGGGTCCTTGCCGGCGATCTTGTGCGTAGGCGGCCTCGAGCGTCGGCGTCGCTGACCTCGGCGGGATTGGCGATCGTCTCCGGCTCGAGCGCGACGACGTCCATCGCCGCGGTATTCGGGCGCGCGGTAGCTCGACTTGCGATCGTTGAAGTAGGCCTTGAGCGCGTCGTCGCGAAGGCGCGGGAATGTCGCCCGCGGCCGAGGCGGGCAGGACGAAATAGTCGACCGAACGGCGTCTGGCCGTCGTAGTCGGCCTCCGCCGTCACCTCGGCCTTCGGCGCGGCGATGCCGGTCGTGAGCGCCGCGACGATGAACTGCCGCAGCGCCTTCTTGCGCAGCTCGGAGACGTACACGCGCTCGTTCAGGTCCTTGTCGCGCAGCGCGTCGGCGAACTTCTGCGGGATCGAAGGCGCCGGACTTGTCCTGGAAATTCGGGTTCGAGGTGATCATCCCGCGCAGCGCGTCGTCGGACACGTCGAGGCCGAGCTTGCGCGCCTCCTCGTCGATCGCCGCTTCGCTGAGCATCCGCTGCAGCACCTGGCGGTCGAGGCCGATCGCGCGCGCCTGCTCGTTGGTGAACGGGCTGGCGCAGCCGCCGCTGATATTGCTGGAGCGTGCGCTGGTAACTGACGCGGATATTCCTGGGCGGAGATCTTCGCGCTGCCGACGGAGGCGACGGTCGAGGCGGTGAAGCCGCGCAGCATGTCGCCGACGCCCCAGATGACGAAGCTCACGATGATGAGCCCCATGACCACGGTCATGATCGCCTTGCCGACCACGCCCTGGGCCGCGTTGCGCATCGATTTCGAGCATTGGGACGTCTTCGCCTTCGCTTGAGAAATGTCGCTTTGACCGCGCCTATCTAGCCGCAGCCGGCGGCTTTGCATAGGCTTTCGGCAAGGCCTAGGCTGATAACAACGTCGGCTAAGCCAAGACATCCGAGGAGACGAACTCCGATGACCCCTGACGTCCGCCCGCTCGTCGCCGGCAACTGGAAAATGAACGGCCTCTCCGGCGTCGCTTCGCCGAGATCGAGGCGATGCGCAAGGCGGCCGACGCCGGCGAAGCGGGCGCGGCCGAACTCGCGGTCTGCCCGCCGTTCACGCTGATCGCCGGCGCCGCCTGCGAAGCTCAAGGGCGGCAAGCTCGACGCTTCGGCGGACAGGACTGCCAGCCCGCACGCGAGCGGCGCCTACACCGGCGACATTTCGGCGGCGATGCTGAAGGACGCTGGGCGCGACCTACGTCATCGTCGGCCATTCCGAGCGCCGCACCTACCATCACGAGACCGACGCGCTGGTGCGCGCCAAGGCGGAAGCGGCGCTGAAGGCGGGGCTCGTTGCGATCGTCTGCGTCGGCGAGACGCGCGCCGAGCGCGAAGCGGGCGACGCGATCGCGGTCGTATTCGCGCCAGGTCCGAAGGCTCGCTGCCGCCGGCCGGCGGACCGGAGACGGTCGTCGTCGCCTACGAGCCGGTCTGGGCGATCGGCACCGGCCTCACGCCGACGCCCGGCGGACGTCGCCGAGGTCCACAACGGCGATCCGGACCCTGCTCGCGCGAGCTCTACGGCCCGGCGGGCGCCAAGGTGCGCATTCTCTACGGCGGCTCGGTCAAGCCGGGCAACGCCAAGGAGCTTCTCGGCATCGACAACGTCGACGGCGCGCTGGTCGGCGGCGCGAGCCTCAAGGCGGCCGATTTCCTGGCGATCGCCGCCGCCTATCGCTGAGCGGGCCGGGTATCGACGCAATGGACGCGCCCCTTGCGCCGTGATAGGAGCGCGCCATCTTTCATGGAGCGCCGGCCTTCGAGGCCGGCGCTTTCGTCCGTTCGAGCCCATCCATGCAATCCGTTCTGATCGTCATTCATATCCTGATCGTGATCGCGCTGGTCGCGGTCGTCCTGCTGCAGCGCTCCGAGGGCGGCGTGCTCGGATCGGGCGGAGGCTCCGGCAACTTCATGACCGGCCGGGGGCAGGCGAACGCGCTGTCGCGCGCGACCGCCGTTCTTGCGACGCTGTTCTTCGCCACCTCGATCCTGATGTCGATCCTCGCCGGCTGGAGCCGCACGCCCCATTCGATCCTGCAGGGGACCGGCCGCGCCGGTCAGCCAGCAGGCGCCCCAGCCGGTCAGCCCGGCCAACATCCTCGATCAGCTGAAGCAGCTTCAGGGCCAGTCCAGCGCGCCCTCGGCGCCGCCGGCCCCGGCCGCGCCCGCGCCGGCCGGGAAGCCCTAGCCGGCGCGGCCCGGCGGCCTCCGGAGCGCTGGGGCATGCCGTCCTTCCGCAACGAGCGCCGGGTCCGGCATCGGTCCGATCAGATGTTCGACCTCGTCGCCGACGTCGAGCGCTATCCGGAATTCGTGCCGCTATGCAAGGAGCTGCGGGTGCGCAGCCGGCGTCCGGACGCGCAGGGGCGCGAGACGCTGGTGGCCGAGATGTCGGTCGGCTACAAGATGATCCGCGAGACCTTCACGAGCCGCGTCCTGCTCGACAAGCCGCGTCTTCGGGTCGTGGTCGAGTATATCGACGGGCCCTTCAGTCATCTCGAGAACATCTGGACCTTCCGCGACGAGCCGGGGCCGCAGGGATCGCGTCGTCAGCTTTTTCATCGACTACGAATTCCGCAGCCGCACGCTCGGCGCGCTGATGGGCGCGATGTTCGACCAGGCTTTCCGCAAATTCGCGGGCGCGTTCGAAGAGCGGGCGGACGATCTTTACCCGGAGACGCCGTAGGGGCCGGCGGGCGGCGCGGCGTCCCAGCTGCCGTCTGGAAAGCGCGTCGCACCCGGCCAGGACCGACGGAAAAGTGACCGTTATCGATACGGGAAAGAGGCGTAAGCGTCGCAGACTAATCGCGGACAGAGAGGAAATCCGCCGCCGAACTGTCATGGGAATAACGCTGCCCGACGCCGAACGGCCGCTGTCGCGCGGCGAATTGGCTGGCTCGGACCGGGGATAACCCGGGCTTGCGGCTTCCCACGCCGGCTCAGGGCTTGCTTCGCGCCGATCGACAAATTCTTGACAAGAGGAAATGCTGGCGTATATATTTCTCTTAAGCAGAAAGATGGTTCCGTGTCCGATCTCGCCCGTCCTCTCGATCCCTGTCCCGTCCGCTTCGCCGGGTTGGCGCGCGGGACCCTCTCGGCGAGCCGGCCGGTGAGCCGGATCGAGCCCGAGCGCCCTCGCGGAATAGCGGCGGTGCGCTCGGAACCGACTCGTGCCGCAAGCCTTTGGAAAGTCTAGTTTCGGGAGCCGAAATGGCGCGGAGTATACTCTCCCCTCGTCCTGAGGAGCCCGCGAAGCGGGCGTCTCGAAGGACGTCCAGTGGGCTCTGCAGTGCGCTCCGCACGTCCTTCGAGACGCATCGCCTGCGGCGCCGATCCTCAGGACGAGGTGGTGGAAGGCCGTCACCCACGGAACCGAAACGGCCCGCAACACCTTGAAAAACCAAGATTCGGGAGCGTGAACCCCGCCGCCCGCTTCGCCAGAACCGTTCAGACCGCGGCCTCCAAAAGTTCGAGCGCGACGCGGACCGAGGCGAGCCGCACCGCGCCCCGGCCGATCGCCCCAAACCTTTCTTCACGCGCGATCGTAGTCGCGCCCCGGCGGGCGCAGCCGAACCAGACGAGGCCGACCGGCTTCTCCGGCGAGCCGCCGTCCGGCCCGGCGACGCCGGTGACGCTGACCGCTATGTCGGCGCGCGAGGCCCTTAGCGCGCCCGCCGCCATCGCCCGCGCGGTCGCCGCGCTGACCGCGCCATGCGCGGCAAGGGTCTCGGCCGGCACGCCGAGCATCTCGACCTTGGCGTCGTTGGAATAAACGACGAAGCCGCGCTCGACCACGGCGGACGAGCCGGGAATTTCTGTGAGGAGGCCGGCGATCAGGCCGCCGGTGCAAGATTCCGCCGCAGCGATCCTGAGGCTGGCGGCGCGATAGCGGTCTATCAGGGCGGCGGCCCGGGCGGTGAGGTCGGGAGGGAACATGGCGGGGCCTGGGCATGGTGATCCACGGACAGTGTACCGGCGGGCCGAGCCGGAGCAAAGGCGCGGAACGTTCCGTTTGGCGGCCTTCGGCGATCAGCGCTGATCGAAGTCCTTGGCCCAATCCGGCCTCGCGCCGGCCTTGGCCGCGATCGCTCTGAACATGGAATCGGTACGGCGGCGGGCGCGAAAACGTCCGTCATTCCTGTATTTTCCCGCGTTGACGGCGAGGCTCTTCAATGCGTCGCGTCGAGGCGCTTGCGTACCTTGGCGGCCAGCTCTTCCTGCGAGAAGGGTTTTGCGAGCAGGTGGATGCCGGGTTCGAGCCGGCCGCGCCAGGTGATCGCGTCGCGGCTGTACCCGGTCATGTAGAGGACCTTCAGTCCCGGACGCCTGCGCAAGGCTTCGTCGGCGAGTTCGCGGCCGTTGTATTCGCCGGGCATGACGACATCGGTCAGCATGAGATTGAGGTCGTGCGCGCTGTCGAGGATCGACAGCGCCGCCTTGCCGCTCGAGGCTTCCGCGACCCGGTATCCGAGATCGCGCAGCGCTTCGCTGGCGAAGGCGCGCACCCCGTCGTCGTCCTCGACCAGCAGAATGCTTTCCCGTCCGCCCGCGCCCGCGAACGGCGCGTCGGAAGGCGCGGCGTGCTCGGCGGAGGGCCCGGACTGGCGCGGCAGGAACATCCTGACCGTCGCTCCGTGTCCAGGCGTACTCTCGATCTGCGCGTAACCGCCGGATTGCCGGCAGAAGCCGTAGACCTGGCTGAGGCCGAGGCCGGTGCCCTTGCCGACCTCCTTGGTGGTGAAGAACGGATCGAACGCCCGCGCCTGGGTGTCGGCGTCCATGCCGGCGCCGGTGTCCATGACCGCGATCGACAAGTAGTCGCCGGGCTCGACCCGCTCCGCGAACGTCGCGACGTCGGCTTCGTCGAACGTGCGGTTGCCGGTCTCGATCACCAGACTGCCGCCGCGCGGCATCGCGTCCCTTGCGTTGAGCGCAAGGTTGATGAGAGCGTTTTCGAGCTGGTTGGGATCGACGAAGGCGTTCCAGACGCGATCCGCGAGAATCGTCCTCAGCGTGATCGGCTCGCCGAGGGTTCGTTGCAGGAGATCGCTGATGCCGGCGACCAGCGCGTTGGGGTCGACCGGCTGCGGCGCGAGCGCCTGCCGGCGGGCGAACGCCAGCAGACGCGCGGTCAGCGCACGGGCGCGCTGGACGCCTTGCAGCGCCATGTCCTTGGCCCGTTCGATTCGCGCCCTCGGCGCGCTTTCCGGCAGGACCACGAGCTGGCGGTCGATGGTGTCGAGCCCGCCGAGCACCAGGGTCAGGAGGTTGTTGAAGTCGTGAGCGACGCCGCCGGTGAGCTGGCCCAGCGCCTCCATCTTCTGGCTCTGACGCAACTGCTCCTCGAGCCGCCGCCTCTCACTCACATCGCGAGCGCTGACCACCACCCGGCGCGGCTCGCCCTCGCGAGACGGAACCGGCGTCGCGATGGCCTCCACCACGCGGCCCTGATGCAGGCGCTCGTAGCGATAGGCGCCCCCCCTGCGCAGGGACCTTTTGATGTTGCGGTCGACTTCCGCGCCCGATTCCGGTCCCAGAACTTCGTCGGTCCGGCGGCCGATCACCTCGGCGCGGGTCTTGCCGTAAAGCAGAAGCGTCGCCGGATTGATCTCCTGGAAGCGGAAGCCATCGCCGTCCTCGACCAGCACGGCGTGGCACTCGGGCGAGTGCTGAAAGAAGGTCGTCACCAGCGCTTCGCTCGCCGCGAGCGCGGCGGTGCGCTCCTCGACGCGGCGTTCGAGGGTCTCGTTCATCTGAGCAAGCGCTTCCTGCGCCTGCTTGGCCGCGGTGATGTCGTGGGCGACGCCGATGAAACCCGACGTGCTCGCCGGAAACAGTCCGGCGGGGCTGAGATTCCGCCCGCAGCCACCGCCACGCCCCGTCGGCGCGGCGGAAGCGGGCCTCGACCGTGACCAGCTTCGTCGAAGGCTCGACGGTCGGCGCCTCCTTGAGGATGCGCGGCAGATCGTCGGGATGGAGGGCCTTGCGCCAGTCGAACGCCAGCGCCTCCTCGTAGGTGCCGCCAAAATAGTCGAGGTAGGCCTGATTGACGAATTCGCGGCTGCTCGTCGGCGCCGGTGACCCAGATCAGCACGGGCGCGCTGTTGGCGATGGCGCGGAACCGGGACTCGCTTTCGGAAAGGGCACGTTCCGACAGCTTGTGCTGGGTGAGGTCGGTCACGACCACGTAAACGCCGAGCACCTGCCCGCGCGCGTCGCGATGGGGGACGTGGACGACCTCGGTGAACGCCACGCCCCCCGATCGCGGAAACTCGACCTCGTAGGAGACCTCCTCTCCCTCGAGCGCCCGCTCGAGGTTCGCCCGCCGGGCCGCATACATCTCGGGCGTCATGACCTCTGCGACGCGCGCGCCCGACGATCTCGGCTCGCGGTCGCTCGAACCAGGTCTCGTAGGTCCGGTTGACGAAGCGGAAGACCTGGTCGCGGTCGATGTAGGAGATCAGGACGGGCAGGGCGTCGGCGATGGCCCGCAGCCGCTCTTCGCTCTGCCCGCGCCTCCTCCTCGGCCCGCTTCCTTTCGGTGATGTCGGTATGTGCGCCGACGAGCGCGACCGCCGCGCCCTTCTCGTCGCGCTCGATCTCCGCGACCGCCCGAATCCATCGCACGGCGCCGTCGCTAGGACGCACGATGCGGTATTCGGAGGCATAGGCGGTCGATTGGCCCTCGAGCGTTGCGAACAAGTGGCTTGACGGCGCGGTCGCGATCCTCCGGGTGAATGCGCTTCACCCAGTCGTCGTGGGTTTCGAGCGCGGCCTCTGCGGGCAATCCATGGATGCGCAGGTACTCCGGCGAGCGCTGGCTCGGGAACCCTTCGCTGCAGCTCGACGCGCATGCCGCCGATGTCGCCGATCTCCTGAACCCGCGCGAGTTCGAGTTCGCGCTGGCTCAGCCGTTCGAACATTGACTGGCGCTCGGTCGCGTCGCGGAACGAGACGCCGATTCCGTCGCCGAGCGGGAACGCGCGCACCTCGTGCCAGCGGCCGGGGATGCGGGTGGTAAACGTCTCGAACACCTGCTTTTCGCGCTTGGCCATTACCTTGCGGTAGCGGCGCTCGAACTCGCTGCCGACGGCCGTCGGCGACACCTCCCACAGCAGCTTTCCGATCACCTCGTCGCGCCGACATCTGGAAGATATCCTCGGCGGCGCGATTGAAGGCGGTGAACCGCCAGTTCGACGTCGAGGGCGAAAAACCCTTCGGCGAGGCCGTCGAGAAGCTCGTCCACCACTGCCCGGCTGTCGACCGAAATGCCCGGCAGCGTCGAGATTTTTTCGCGGAGAGCGACTTGTCGGTCGGTCGTTTTGCGCTCATGTCGCGAAGCCGCTTTGAAGCGGGTGCCCGAGGCCCGGAGAACATCAATAGCGTCTTGAAAATGGCTCAAAAACGGCGCGTGTGGACAGACTTTTCCAATCTATACGCGAAGAAGAACCGTGTGCCCGCCCGTCGAAACGGTGGACGGGAGCCGGCGCGATGACGCAAATTCAGTTCGACGCTGCCGAAGGGAGCCACATGAGCTCACGCCAAGCATCGCCCGTTCACCCTTGAGGAGCTTCGCACCTATCTCGAGGAGGTCTTCCCGCAGGTCTGGTCGCGCGGCGACTATGCGATCGAGGAGGTGGGTCCGATGAGCGCGACGGTGCGCCTCGCCTATCATCCCGACCATCTTAGGCCCGGCGGGACGATCTCGGGCCCTGCCATGTTCACGCTCTCCGATCTCGCGCTCTATGTCGCGATCCTGCACGAGATCGGCCGGGTGAAGCTCGCGGTCACGACCAGCGTCTCGATCAATTTCCTCCGCAAACCCGAGCCAAAGGACCTGATCGGGCGGGCGAAGCTGATGAAGCTCGGCAAGCGGCTCGCGGTCGGGGAGGTGGCGCTCTATTCGGAGGGCGGAGAGGACATGGTCGCGCACGCGACGGGGACGTATTCGATCCCGGCGAGGGGGATTGAGGGGGATAGACTTCCCCCGGCCGATTAGCGACAGCCCACTCCGGCGAGAGAAGGAACGCCGTGGAACGCCACTCCGCCGGCACATTCAAGGCTTGCGCGAGCTTCGCGATCGTCTCCGGCCTCATCGAAGATCGCCTGGTAGCCGCCAATGCCCGCACGGTTCTGAAGGGCCTTAACGGCGCCTTGGCCCGTCACGCCAAGGGAATTAACTAAGGTATTGTAATACCGCACCCGTGACGAGGCTAGTTTTCTTGGCCATTCCGGCCGCTTACGCTTGACAATCCGCCGAGCGCGCTGCAAAAGCCCGCCGACTTGCAACCTCACGGAACCATCATGTTCGGCAAAACCCATTCGACCAAGACGGCCGACGTCGAGAAGAAGTGGCTTCTCATCGACGCCAAGGGCCTCGTCGTCGGGCGGCTCGCGACAATCGTCGCGATGCGCCTGCGCGGCAAGCACAAGCCCAGCTTCACGCCACATATCGACGACGGCGACAACGTCATCATCATCAATGCGGAAAAGGTCGTGCTCACCGGCAAGAAGCGCGAGGACAAGAACTATTATCACTACACGGGCTATATCGGCGGCATCAAGGAGCGCTCGGCGAGGTCGATCCTCGAGGGCAAGCACCCCGAGCGCATCGTCGAGAAGGCGGTCGAGCGCATGCTTCCGCGCGGGCCGCTGGGCAAGCAAGCAGCTCGGCAACCTGCGCGTCTACAAGGGCCCCGACCATCCGCACGCCGCCCAGCAGCCGGTCGCGCTCGACGTCGCCAAGATGAATCCCAAGAACACCCGGACCGTCTAACCCATGGCTGAAACCCTCTCCTCCCTCGCCGACCTGCAGACCTCGGCCCTCGCCCCGGCGCTGCGCCGAGGCCACCCCGTCCACGTCCAGAAGCTCGACAAGTACGGTCGCGCCTACGCCACCGGCAAGCGCAAGAACGCCGTCGCCCGCGTCTGGATCAAGCCGGGCAAGGGCCTCGCGACCGTCAACGGCAAGCCGCTCGACGTCTATTTCGCCAGGCCCGTGCTGCGCATGATCCTGAGCCAGCCGCTGGTGGTCGCCGACCGCATCACCCAGTACGACGTGACCGTCACCGTCGTGGGCGGCGGCCTCTCGGGCCAGGCCGGCGCGGTCCGCCACGGCATCGCCAAGGCGCTGACCTACTACGAGCCGGATCTCCGCCCCGCGCTCAAGAAGGAAGGCTTCCTCACCCGCGACTCCCGCGTGGTCGAGCGCAAGAAGTACGGCCACGCCAAGGCCCGCCGCAGCTTCCAGTTCTCGAAGCGCTGATGCGCCGCGTTGTTCGGAAGGGCGGCTTCGGCCGCCCTTTTGTTTGGTGCGGCTTCGTCAGCTCGCCCGCTTGCGCCACTTCACGTAGGGGATCGCCAGCACCGTCGCAGCCAGGAGATAGAGGAGGAGGGCGGGCAGGACGGCCTCGTCTCCGGGAAAGTTCGCCGAGCTGATCGCCAGCGCGACGCCGGGGTGGCGGGAGGCGGCGGCGAGCGCGAGCACGGTGCGGTCGTTGGGGTCGGGACCGCCGAGCCAATGTCCGACGGCGAGGCCAATCGCCACGAAGGCGGCGACGGCCCAGAGCGCGCCGGTTCCGACGCAGGTCGACGATCGCCGGCCAGGCGGTCGCGAGGACGGCGAGCACGCAGAGCACCAGCACGATGTTGGCGACCAGCCCAACAGGCCTCGCAAAGCGCGCCGCGACCTCCGGCGCGAGCCGCCTGACGAGGATGCCGGCCAGAAGCGGCGCGAGCACGGTCGCGAACACCAGTCTGGCGATCGGCCAGGGATCCATGTGGACCGGCAGCTGGAACGCGAGGCCGAGGAGTTCGACGGCGAGCGGAACGAACAGGACGGCGACCAGCGCGGCGACGACCAGGAGCCCGATCGCATAAGAAGGCTCGCCGCGCGCCTTCATCTGCTTCTTGGGCAGGAGCGGCGGAACCGGCGACACCGCAAGCGCCACCAGTGCCACCTCCACCGCCTTCGGCAGATCGAATGCCCACGCCATCGCGGCCGCGACGAGCGGCATGACGACGTTGATCGCCAGCGCCGAGCGTAGGAGCAGCCCCGGTCGGCGCAGCAGGAAGAGCGTGTCCTCGACCCGGGACGCGAGGCCGATGCGAATCACGGACAGAACGATGCTGGCCTTCAGCAGCCAGAAGGATCAGGGTTTGCGCGGTCATGCGGTCCGGTTACCCGATGCTTGGCTTGGCAGGAAGCGATAAGGCGCGCGGGCGCCTTGACCATGAAGGCGCATCCATATCAAAGAGCCTGCCACAATCGTCAGCTCTGCCCTTTCGCGCGAGCGCGACAGGTTTTCGGTCTCGGGACCTCAACGAGGCGATCATGGCGACCATCTTCATCGACGGCGAGGCGGGCACGACCGGCCTGCAGATCCGGGAAAAGCTCGACGGCGTTGAGCGGGATCACGCTCGCGAGCCTCGCCGCCGGAGGCGCGCAAGGACCCGGCCGCCAAGCGGAAGATCTACGAGGACGCGGACGTCGTCATCCTCTGCCTGCCGGACGAGGCGGCCAAGGAGGCGGCGAAGCTCATCGACGCGATGGGCGACAAGGCGCCGCGCGTGATCGACGCCTCCTCCGCCCACCGCGTCGCGCCCGGCTGGACCTACGGCTTTCCGGAGCTCGTCGCCGGCCAGGACGAGGCAGTCGCCAAGGCGAAGAAGGTCACCAATCCCGGCTGCCACGCGACCGGCGCGATCGCGCTCCTGCGGCCGCTCGTCGACGCGGGCATCCTGCCGAAGGCACAGCCGCGTGTCGATCACCTCGGTCAGCGGCTATTCCGGCGGCGGCAAGTCGATGATCGAGGCCTACGAGACCGGCAAGGCGCCGGCGTTCGAGCTTTATGCGCTCGGCCTCGAGCACAAGCACTTGCCGGAGATCCAGCTTTATTCCGGCCTCACGCGCGCGGCCGATCTTCGTCCCCTCGGTCGGCAATTTCCGCCAGGGCATGCTGGTCAGCGTGCCGCTGCATCTCGACGCGTTGCCGGGCAAGCCGACGCTCGCGCGACCTCAAGGCGGCGTTCGACAAGCACTACGCGCGGCCAGAAGCATCTTCACGTGTGTTCGCCTCGACCGAGAACGCTCGGATCGAGCCCGAGGCGCTGAACGGCACGAACGACATCGAGATCCATGTCTTCGCCAACGAGGCGCGCCGCCAGGCGGTGCTGGTCGCCAAGTTCGACAATCTCGGCAAGGGCGCGTCGGGCGCGGCGGTGCAGAACCTGATGCTGATGCTCGGCCGCTAACGGCTGGCGCGGGTTCGGAAACGGTTTCTGGCGCCGCTTGTCGCGGGCGGGTAGCGTGGCGTCCCCGAGAGGCTGCGTCAGGCGAAGGGAGCACCCCATGATCACCGTCCATCACCTCAACAATTCGCGCTCGCAGCGCGTCCTCTGGCTGCTCGAGGAATTGGAGCTGCCCTACGAGATCCAGTATTACGAGCGCGATCCCGTGACGCGCCTCGCGCCGCCCGCGCTCCGGATTGTCCATCCGCTCGGAAAGTCTCCGGTTTTGGTCGATGACGGCGTCACCGTCGCCGAGACCGGCGCGATCGTGGAGTATCTGGTGGAAAGGAGCGGCGGCAAGCTGCGTCCGGAGGCCGGAACGCCGGACCGGCTGAGATGGATCTACTGGATGCATTTCGCCGAGGGGTCGCTGATGCCCCAGCTCCTCCTGGATCTGGTGCTGTCGACCTTGCCTGGCCGGGCGCCGGGACCGTTGCAGGAGGCCGCGAAGTCTGCTGCGGATGCGGCGCGACAAGCCTATGCCGCGCCGAACCTGAAGACCATGTTCGACTTCATCGATGAGGAATTGGCGACACGGCCGTGGTTCGCGGGCGAGGAATTCTCCTCGGCGGACGTGATGATGAGCTTTCCGCTCGAGACCGGCGGCGCGCGGGCCGGCGCCTTTTCCGGCCGGCGCAAGCTCGAGGCCTTCGCCGAGCGCATTCACGCCCGCCCCGCCTACCGCAAGGCGCTGGCCCGAGGCGGACCGTACGCCTACGCCCCTCATGTGCCGTGATCGCCGCCGCGGATCCCGGCGCGGGGACCTCGCGACAGGTCTCCAAGACCCTCATCCTGGGCTTGTCGAAGGATGATCCAGTCGGCGGGACCGTCCGCGACAAGCTCAGGACGAGTTGAATCGAGGGCTCGGCAGTTACGCTTGATAGAAAATTCCCGCGCATGGTCCGGGAACCGCGTGCGCTCCCTTCCGGATTGCGATAGCCTGCGATTCGTGCGGGGGGCGCACGCCCGGAGGCGGCCCATGGACCTCATCCTGTCCGTGATCGATCGGCCCACGCCGTGATCACGCTCCCCAAACTCGCCGCCAATGCGCTCAGCGCGTTCCTGGCCGAAGACATGCGCGACCGATTCGGGGTATCGTTCGGCAATCTCGCCGAGATCATCCCGTTCGCCGCCCAACTCTCGCTCGAATGCCTCGGCAACAGCGACGCCCTCTATCACAACGTCGAGCACACGATGCTTGTGACCCTCGCCGGACATGACATTTTCAGAGGGCGCGCGCTGGTAAAGGACGCGGCGCCGTCCGACTACGCCCACTTCATGGTCGCCTGTCTGTTTCACGACATCGGCTACGTCCGGGGCATCGTGAAAGGGGACGACGAAGACGGTTTCGTGATCGACGCCGCCGGGGGCAAGATCGTCCTGCCGCGCGGTTCGTCCGACGCGGCGCTCGCGCCCTATCACGTCGAGCGTTCGAAGCTGTTCGTGCGGGATCGCCTCTCGACGATCGACGAACTTGACGGTTCGCGGGTCTCCGCCGTGATCGAGCACACCCGCTTTCCCTATTCGTCGAAGCCCGAGGATCCCAACGTCAGCGAGGAGGCGGGGCTGTTGCGAGCCGCCGACCTGATCGGTCAGCTCGGCGATCCCCATTACCTGAAGAAAGCCAACGCCCTTTACTGCGAATTCCAGGAAGTCGGTCTAAACCGGCAGCTCGGCTACGATTCGCCGGCCGACCTGATCGACAAGTACCCGAACTTCTACTGGCGCAAAGTGTCCCCCTACATTCAGGACGCCATTCGCTATCTGAGCCTCACATCGAGCGGGCGGCAGTGGATCAACGGCCTCTACGCCAACGTGTTTCGAGCCGAGCACGAGCTGCGCCAGCACGGGCCGCAACTTTAGCCGCGTTCGGCGCTGACCCGACGGAGGGAGCGCGTCTCGCGCTCCAAAGCCAATCGATGGAAGGGCGTCCTGACCGGACGCCCTTCGGGGCGGTGAGACGCCGCCCCTCTGATTATCGCGCCGCCTTTGCGTTCGCCGCCCGTTTGCGCCAAGAGAGCGCTCATGATCCCCGCCGCCCGCGTCGCCGCCGCCATCGAAATCCTCGCCGACATCGAAGGCCGTCGTCGTCCCGCGGCGGACGCGATGAAGGACTGGGGGCTCACGCATCGTTTCGCCGGCTCCGGCGACCGCGCGGCGATCTCGGCCCTCGTCTACGACGCTCTTCGGCGCAAAAGCTCGTCCGGCTGGCTCATGGGTGAGCAGACGCCGCGGGCCGAGGCGATCGGGGCCTTGAAACAGACGCGCGGTCTCGACGCCGAGGCGATCGCGGCGCTGTTTACCGGCGAGGGCCACGCGCCGGCGCCGCTGACCGAGCCGGAGCGCCAGCGCCTCGCGTCGGCGACGCTCGACGGCGCGCCCGCTCATATCGCGGGCGACTTTCCCGAATGGCTCGCGTCCCAGTTCGAGGCCGCGTTCGGCGCCGACGCGGCCGAGGAGGGGCGGGCGCTTGCCGATCGCGCCCCCGTCGACCTGCGCGCAAACCTTTTGAAGACGACCCGCGAGAAGGCGCTCGCCGCGCTTGCCCATCTGAAGCCCGAGCCCACTCCGTTGTCTCCGGTGGGCTTGCGCATCGCCATCCGCCCGGACGGACGCGGACCGGCGCTGGCCGCGGAGCCCGCTTACGTCAAGGGTCTTGTCGAGGTTCAGGACGAGGGCTCGCAACTCGCTGCGCTCATCAGCGAGGCGAAGCCCGGCATGCAGGTGCTTGATCTGTGCGCCGGCGCCGGCGGCAAGACGCTGGCTCTGGCCGCCATGATGGACAATCACGGCCAAGTCTATGCAACCGATGAGGACGGGCGTCGCCTGACCCCGATCTTCGATCGGCTGGCCCGTTCCGGCGCCCGCAATGTGCAGGTGCGCGCGCCCAAGGGGCAGGCGGACGTGCTCGCCGATCTCGAAGGGCGCCTGGACCTCGTGATGATCGATGCGCCCTGCACCGGCTCAGGCGCTTGGCGGCGCAACCCCGACGCCAAGTGGCGGATGCGCCCGGGCGCGCTTGAGCAGCGCATCAAGGATCAGGACGAAGTGCTTGAAAAGTCCGTGCGTTTTGTGAAAGTCGGCGGGCGGATCGTCTACGTCACCTGCTCGGTGCTCAGGGCCGAGAGCGAGGATCGCGTCGCCGCCTTTCTCGCCGCCCACGACGATTTCCTGCCAGTGGACGCTGCGGCGCAGGCGCGTTCGGCCGGTCTGCCCGCGCTTGCCGAACGCGCTTCGCCCTTCGGCCCGGGCTTTCGCTTGAGCCCGCGCACTACCGGCGTCGACGGTTTCTACGTCGCGACGCTGGCGCGGCTGTAGCCGCGATCGCTGATCGCGTCTGAAGCGCTCCATAGCCTGTCGAGAGCCGGGCGTCCTTCCGGACCCCCTAGCGAGCACGTCTACAGGCCGCTGCGACCGCGGGCCGCGGCAAGGCGGACGATCCGGCCCAGCGCTTGCTTGTACAACAGGACGACGCGCCCATGGCGTCGTATCGCCGGAGATATGTCGTGAACCTGACAGAACTCGCCCCATCTGCGCCTCACCTGCTGAAGCCCGTGAGCGCGGCCGACTATCCGCCCGCCGGCGATGTCTCGCCCTCGCTCGGGGGCTTCGTGTTCAGCAGCGCGGCGCCGCCTCATGCGCCCGGCGTCTTCGCCCTGACCCTCGCCGTCGGCGGGCGCGCTTATCCTCTCACCGTCGGGGAAGGCGAAGACCTCGCGGACGCTCTCGAAACCGCTGCGGCCGCCCTGCCTCCGCTGCCCGGCGCAATCGCGCGGCTCTGGATGGAGCGTCGCCAAGCGCGGCAGCGCGTCCACATCGTCCAGGCCCTCGCGCGCAAACTGAACCCGCCACTCAACGTCGAAGGACGGACAGCGCGGGCGCCGGCCGAGATCGCGGCGCTCGCGCCCGACCTCGCCGCCGAGGCTTTCCCACCCCCGGCGGGCGCCGAGGGCGCGATGGTCAGCGAAGAGGCGCTCGATCGTCTGGTGCGGGCTTTCTACGCCGCGGCGCGCGAGGACCCTTTGCTCGGCGCCGTCGTCGCGGGCGCGATCGCCGACTGGGACTATCACTATGAGGTCGTCCGCGGTTTCTGGTCGCGCGCGCTGATCGGCACGACCCGTTACAGCGGCTTTCCGTTCACCGCGCACATCCCGCTCAAGCTCAGGCCCGAGCATTTCGAGCGCTGGCTCGAGCTGTTTCGCGCAATCGCGGCGGAAACGCTGCCGCCCGAAGCGGCCCGCCTCGCGATCCTCAAAGTCGAGCACATGAGCGTATGCTTCCAGGCGGGGCTGACGCCGGTGGCGCAGGCGTAGGAGGGCGAGCGTCTCGCGCGCTCTGTGCGTCCGCCGGTATCCGACGACCCCGATCCCGACGAGGTCTCTGGTGGACCCATCCCAAGGTCGCAGACGTCGCGGTGTTCGGCGTCCCGAACACGGAGTTGGGCGAGGAGGTGAAGGCGGTCGTCCAGCTCATGCCGGGCGTCGAGGCGGGCCCAGAACGGATGCGCAGGGGATCGGCCTTTGTCGCGAGGATCTTGCCCACTACAAGGGCCCGCGCTCGATCGATTTCGAGGCGGAGTTGCCGCGATTCCCGACCGGCAAGCGCGCCCTTGCGCGACCGCTACTGGAAGGGCCACAAAGCCGCATAGTCTGACGCATGTGGGCGCCAGGGAGCCGCCGACGCTCGCGTTCGTCGCGCCGCTACAGCATCATGTGGCGAGCGCGTGGCGCATTGCGTCGCTCGGAATTGTGAACAGGCCTTCGAACGGAAGGTCGAGATCGATAATCACGAATACGGCGACGGCCGTCGAAATCGCCGACAACGCAATCGCCATGATCGACAGCGGTGTGCCCGGAGCGGTGAGGCCGATGCTCGCGAACAGGATTGACGAGCCAGAGCACCATGACCCAGTAGAAGGGAGGCGCAAAGGACGGGCGGCCCGTCGCGTGCCCGTCGCGATTACCACCCGGGCAGCCCCTGCGCGTGGCCGCCATCGCGCCAAAGGACACGCGGTCGCCGTTGAGGATCGGCGCGCCGACGATCCAGTTGCAGCCGACGGTCGTGGCTAGGCGCTCGTCCGCATCGACCTCGAACATCGTTTTCGAGGAGTTGAAGGCATCCACGCCCGGACTGCTTCCACCTGCCAGTTGCCGACAAGCGGCGATTCGGCGCCCGCCTGCTCTCCCGAGAGGCCAAGCGCCGTCATCACCAAAGCTCCGGAGACCGACCGCACCCCACCACCCCGCTCCGCGGCCGCCGCGCCCAATCCCAGCCACACATCAGGGCCGCGTCCAACGGCGGTGGCCGTGACAAGTCGCCGTGCGCGGTCTATCGCTCGCGACCGTCCGCGGATTGATCAGAGCGCGCCCGACCATGCCCGACATCTCCGCCACCCTTCTCCTGCTCGTCCTTCTCTGCGCCGCCGCGGCCGGCGGCTATTACGCCAAGACGCGCCTGCCGGAGCGCCACCGATCGAAGAACTCGTTCGAGTTGGTGCAGTTGACGATCAATCTGCTCGTCACCTTCACCGCCATTGTCCTCGGCTTGCTGACGACCTCGGTCAAAAGCGGCTTCGACTCCGCTTACACCGCCCGCGGCCAATACGCCGCCGCGCTTGCGCAAATGGACAAGTGCCTCAGGGACTACGGCCCGGAAACCGATGCGATGCGGCAGGACCTGCGCGCCTACGTCGCAGCGGTGATCGCCAGCACCTGGCCCGACGAGAATCCGCCGCAAGGCATCCGATATCCGGACACGTCGGGGATGCCGCTCACCGGCGAGAGCCACGTGCTCGGCGCGATCATCGACGAGGTCGGCAGCAAATTACGCCGCCTCGATCCCACGGACGCGCTGCACAAGCAGCTTCAAACCGTGTGCGAGCAGCAGTATTCGGACCTCGTCAAGAGCCGGTGGAAGGTCATCGAGGAGGCGCGCGCCTCGATCTCGACGCCCTTCTACTGGGTGCTGGTGCTCTGGCTCGTTATCCTGTTTGCGAGCATTGGCCTGACGGCGCCGGCAAACCCGGTGGCCGTCATCGTCATCGCGCTCTCCGCGATTTCAATCACGTCCGCGGTTTTCGTAATCCAGGATCTCGACATGCCCTACGGCGGCCTGTTCGGCATCCCCAGCACCTCGATGCGCGACGCTCTCGCCGACATGATGGCGCATTGACAGTCAGAACTGCCCGCGTACTGACCTCGGCGAACATCGCCATCAGGCTCCAACCATTATCATGAGCTTCCCCGCCGTTAACCACGCTACGACGGGCCGAACATCGTTCCGTAACCTATCCGATACCATGCTCTACGCAGACGTTACCGCGAGCCCAATGTCTGAATTTTGGTCCACTATGAGCCTCCTTGCCGGCTTGGGCGCGGCGGCGGCGTGGGGATCATTTCGTCAAGATCCCGATTGCCGGAACGCCACCACGCGAGCGACTCGCTCGAACTCGTTCAGCGCAACATCAGCCTGGTGGTCCTTCACCGCCATCATGCTCGGCTTGCTGACAAACTCGTTCAAGAACAACTTCGACTTCGACCTACAACGCATTCAGCTCCTTTTCAAACGAGCTCATCCAGATGGATCAGTGCCTGCGCGACTATGGGCCCGAGACGGCGCAGATGGGCAAGGAGATGCAGGTGTACGTCGCGTCCGTCATCGCCACATGCTGGCCGAGAGAGAAGCGGCCGGAGTTGATGCCATTCGGGTGAGGCCGTCCACATCATCACTACGGCTTCCTCGCCAGCTCCGGACGCGCCGCAACCGTCGGGCGCCTGCGGGACCTGATCGTGGCCTCCAACGCCACCTCTCGGCCTCGCCCCGAAATCGACACGAGCGGCGCCACGACCGCCACCGAACTCGCCGCAACCGAAGCCGCCTCCAGGATCTGTCCTTGCTTCGGCGGTCGCATGCGCATCATCGAGACGTTCGAAGCTGCGAGGGCGAACGCCACGGGCCGCGCGCCGAACCCGAACCGGTTGAACGCCGTCACCGCGGCGTCATTGGCGCCGACCGTCATGGTTACGCTCCTCGCCACTCGGAAAACCGCGTCTCGATCACGAGATTAGAATGCGGTGGATGAGCAGGGGTTGAACCAATTGTGGCGCTTCGTCCGCAATGGGCGTCGTCACGCCTTGCGCGGGACGACGCCCAGAATCAGCCCGCCGCCCGCGGGAGCCGACGGCCGTCCGTGCCGATTGCCTAGATTTCTTCGGCCTCCGGCGCCGTGGGCCTCCACCTGAGAAAGCGAGCGATATGCCGATCGAAAACGTTCTGGACGGCGGCGATGATCTTTTTTCGTCGTTCGAGGATGGGAGATTCGAGCGCCACCCATGACACAGCAGCGATCCCGGTTGTGACGACGAGCGGCGCGATAAAGCCGGTGATGAACCAAAGCGTGAGGAAGCTCGGGAACAGCAACGCAAAAAGCTGCTGGATCGGGAAGCCGTACAGGTAAATGCCGTAGGAATAGTCGGACAGCCTGGTCACGAACGACGGCCGGCGAATGGCCAAGCCCACGAATGTTGTGGCGTAAGCGATCGGAATGGCGACGAGATATTGAAACTTCCCATCCCAAAGCAGGCCGTAAGACAGAAGAATAGAGGCGACGAACAATACCGGGTGGAGGGGAATGGCGTCCCGGTAGACGAACAGCGAGACGCCAGCGAGGAAGCACAGGAAAAGGGATACCTCGGCGACATGGGAGCCGCCCATGTGCCAGGTGAGCGGCCCGTAAGGCGTCAAGAACTGGAGCGCCAGAAGAACGGGCGTGATGATCAGCAACGTCACAGGGATTGTCGCCTTGAAGCGTGCGAGCTTGGCGAGCGAGACAAGGATTAGCAGGAGGTAGCAGTCCAACTCGGCCGGGATCGTCCAGAGCTGTCCATTGACGTATCTCGGGTGCGGATTGTTGAGGAAAACTCCAGGCAGGAAGTAATGCATGTCTCCAATGATATTCCTTGGATAACTCCACAATAAAGGACTCGTGAAATATTCGGAAAGCGGAATGGTGGTTACCATTGGCCCCGCAATGAACGCGAAGATCATGGTCTCGAAGAATAGCGCCGGTACGATGCGCAGCACCCGCAGCATCGTAAATTCGAGAGTTGTCTTGGATCGCAACAAGCTGGCGGCCACCAGAAACCCGCTCAAGGCGAAAAAGCTCGGAACGGCCATCCATTCGATCGGCTGCACGAGGTTGTGAACGATTTCGACCAGACTGAAGGATTGGTGGGCGACCGCGCCCTCCGCGGAATGAGGACTAGCGCCGAGCATCAACGGCCGACTGTGGAAAAATATCACAGAGGCCGCGAGAGTGAGGCGCACGTAGTCGAAGCCAGCGCTTCTGCCGCCGCCATCAGTCAATCTCGTCCCGACAGAGTCCATTCGCAAGACCTGCTCCTACGACGTTGTTGAATATATCAACGTCATAAACCAAAAGCCGCCGGGAGTACCAGCTCTTTGAGATGCGTTGCTATGTTTATATGGATTACAATTGGCGACAGACGTTGCGCGGTAAGATAATTACAGACAGACAATCCAAAGTCAACGCAGGTTAATCGGGAGATTGTTCGGATAGATTGCAACGTACCCAAGAAAGATCCGTCAAGCGGACGAAGACGCCAAGGATGTTACGAGTGTTCCCGGCGCAAGGCTTCCGATGACGGGCATCACTCAGCGGGCGCCGCAGCCCCTTCTTCTTCCGCCACGTGCCTGACGGCGAGCGCCGCCCCGGCGTCGGGATGCAGCCTTGCGAAGATCAGGGCCGACAGGCTCGAGAACAGGGCGACCGCGACAAAAGAGAGCGAAAGATCGCGCGAGGCGAGCGTCGCGTCGCCGAAACCGATCTGGATGAGCTGGATGCAGACCGCGGCGACCGCGACGCCGACCGCGCCCGACATTTGCTGCGACACGCTGGCGAAGCTCGTCGCGCGGCTCATCCGCGGTGGGTCGATGTCGGCGTAGCTGATGGCGTTGAGCGCGGTGAATTCGAGCGAGCGGAAAAAGCCGCCCGCGAGCAGCGCAAGGAAGATCAGCCAGTGCGCGGTGGTCGAGGTGAACAGCGCATAGGACGCCATGAACACGCCGGAGATGAGCGCGTTGACGATCAGCGTTCGGCGGAAGCCGAACCAGCGCAGCACCGTCGAGGCGGTGAACTTCATCAATAATGCGCCGGCGGCGGTGGCGAAGGTCAGCGAGCCCGACTCGAACGGCGACAGGCCAAAGCCGATCTGCAAGAGGAGCGGCAGGAGGAAGGGCAGGGCGCCGATGCCGGTCCGAAACAGCAGCCCCCCGATCACGCCCGAGAAGAAGGTCGGGATTTGCAACAGCTTTAAGTCGAGGATCGCGTCCTCGTTGCCGCGCGCGTGCCGGACGTAGAGCGCCAGCAGGATGAGACTGATGACGACTTGCCCCGCAACTTCCCAGGCTGGCGCCATGCCGCGCCCGATCAGCGACAGCCCGGAGATCAACCCCAGCAGCCCGGTACCCGAAAAAACGAAGCCCTTGAAGTCGAACCGCGGCACGACTTCTTCGCGAAGATTGGCGATGTACTTCAGCGACAGCGCGACCCCGAGCACGCCAATGGGCACGTTGATCCAGAAGATCCAGCGCCAGTGGAAATAGGTGGTGATGAATCCGCCGAGCGGGGGTCCGGCGACCGGGCCGAGCAGCGCGGGTATGGTGAGGTAGGCGAGCGCGTCGACGAGCTGGCTCTTCTCGACACTGCGCAGCAGCACGAGCCGGCCGACTGGCACCATCATCGCGCCGCCGAGACCCTGAAACACGCGGGCCGCGATCAGCGCGTCGAGCGAGTTGGAGGCGCCGCAGAAGATCGAACCGAAGGTGAAGACGACGATCGCCGAGCAGAACACGGTCCGCGCCCCGAACCGGTCGGCGACCCAGCCGGAAGCGGGAATAAATACCGCCAACGTTAGCATGTAGGAGGTTAGCGCCAGCTTCAGGACGATCGGGTCCTGATGGAGATCCTGCGCGATCGCCGGCAGCGACGTCGAGATCACCGTGCCGTCCATGTTCTCCATGAACAGTGCGGTGGCGACGATGAGGGCGGTGAGGATGGCGGGGCGCATGGGGACGCGCACATTTGGCGCCGGGGCGAGGCCGCAACAAGGCGAGATTGGCCGCGTCCCCTCACGAAGACTTGAAATCGACCTGTTTCCGTCGCGCCGGCGAAGCGCAAGTGTCAGTCGTCAGGCGCCCGTTCGTGCCCCGCGGAATGCTACATCCCGAGCAGGCCCCGCGCCTCAGACAGCGCCTTCTCGCAGGCGTCCTTGTCGCCGGCGGCGTCGGCTTGTTTCGCCTCCACCATAAATTTGCGAACGGCGGTCACCTGCGCCTCCGAAATGTCGCCAACCGTCTCTTCGGCGCCGGCGACGGTCGCAGGGGTCGGCTGGTGATGCGCGGTGGCGAAGGTCGACTCCGCCGCGGGCTTCCCGTTTGCCGCGATTTCGTCCAGCCGCTTGCCGATGGCGAGATCGGCTTTGTACAGGTCGTCCGCGCAAGGGCCGGCGTAAGACGAGACCGGGCAGAGCGCACAGGCAAGCGCCGCGAACGCCAACAGCGCGCGCATGGTCACGGCCAATCCTCCAACGATGCCCATGACGTCATGATGCGACCGGGGCCGCTCCCACGCAAGAGCTGAACGCTGCGCTACTTTGTCCCTGCCAAGGAAGAAAACTTCTCCGATCCCGCGCTTAGGTCGCTTTTTCCGACTCGATCTCTCCGCCTTTGCGCTGGCGGCCGCTCATCTCTGCGCCTGCGTCGCGCGGATAGCCGAGGCACACCGGGGCCGAGAGCAGAGAGATGGCGGTGACGATCAGGAACGCGGTCGAAAAGTCGCCGACGCTGGCGTGGAGACGGCCGGCGAAAGCCTTCGAGACGGTCAGCGCGAGGGCGCCGGTGCAGATGCCAAACGACAGCATCAACTGCTGGAACGTGGTGTAAAAGCTGTTGGCCGACGCCGTCCGTTCGGAAGGCACTTCATCATAGGCGACGGTGTTGTAGGCAGTGAATTGCAGCGACATCGAGAAGCCGCAGATCGCCAGGACGAGGAACAGCGACCAATGGGGCCAGTTCGGCCGAAACGCGGCGCAGACAGCGTAAAGCAGACTGGAAAAAATCCCGTTCCAGAACAGCGTGGCGCGAAAGCCGAAGCGATGCAGGATCGGCCGCGCGCCCGCCTTCATCAGCACCGCGCCGAAGGCGGTGGCGAGGGTCAAGAAGCCGCTTTGCGCGGCGGACATGCCGAAGGCGAGCTGCATCATCAGCGGCAACAGAAACGGTTGCGCGCCCTGGGTGATGCGGGAAAGCGAGCCGGCGATCACCGACACCCGAAATGTCCGGATCCGCATCAAGCTGAGATCGAGGATTGGCGTCACGCGGCGGGGCTCCAGCGCATAGACGAAATACCCGACGCCGCTAAGGAGGCCTGCGCCGATCAGCCCGACGGCGAGCGAAGCCTGGCCCACGCCCCGGCTCGCCATTTCGAAGCCGAACAGCAGACAGGCGAGCGAAACGCCGGAGATCGCGAAACCCCAGCAGATCGAAATCCACGCGCGTCTTTGGGCGCGTGTTGTGGATGAAGAGATAGGTCAGGACGAAACCGAGCACGCCAATGGGAATGTTGACATAGAAGATCCAGCGCCAGTCGAGATAGGTGACGATCAGGCCGCCGATCGGCGGCCCGAGGATCGGGCCGATCAGGCCCGGCACCAGAAACCAACTCATCGCGGAGACGAGATCGGCCCGATCGACGCTGCGCAGCAGCACGAGGCGACCGACCGGGATCATCATCGCGCCCCCAGCGCCCTGCAACACCCTCGCGAGGACGAGCAGGGGAAGACTATGCGCCTGGGCGCACAAGACCGAACTCAGGGTGAAGACAACGATCGCGCTGGAGAACACGGTCCGCGCGCCGAACCGGTCGGCGACCTGGCCGCTGGCGGGAATGAGCACCGCGAGGCTCAACAGATAGGAGGTTAGTGCGACGCTCATGTGCGAGGGCGTGACCTCGAAGTACCGGGACATCGTCGGCAGCGCCGTGGCGAGCACGGTCGAGTCGAGCTGCTCCATGAAGAGCGCGCTGGCGATGATCAGGGCGATGGTGCGGTAGGTCGGCTTGGCGCGTTCGAAGACTTGCGAGGACGTCAGTTCCGACATGATCGACAGTTGCTCATTGCGGCCGCGAAACGCCTCGGAAACGCCCGGGGCGCGCTTTCGCGATGCGGCGTTTGGCCGGATCAAGACTGGTCGAGAAGGGCGATGCCGTGCATATAGCCTCCTATTGCGGCGCAAAAAATCCCGAAATCGACCTTATCAAGCAAAAGTGATCGCTTCCGGTTCCATGGCTCAGCGTGGGACCTCACGCTCTCCGTGCGCTTCGAGCAGCGCGTTCAGCCGCTGGCGCATCAGCATCCCCGGCCGGTCGGAGGGCATGTGCATTTCGAGCTTGCGGCTCATGTCGACGATCGCGTCGGGGTCGGTCGATTCGAGGATTTCGCGGTCTTCCTCGATGATCTTGCCATCCCACGCGCGAAGCTCCTCGATCGAGCACTCCTCCTCGCGATCGTTGCGGAACAGGACCTGAATGAGCTGGATCGAGCCGTCGTCGATCGGCGTCGCGGAATTGAAGATCAGGTGCCTGAGGCCGGAAGGATATTCCATGTCCATCGTGCGGCAGAACGGCATGAACCAGGCGTTGCGCATCTTGCGCTTCGTCCAGGGTTCGGTTGTGCCGGTGATGCGGGCGGCCTCCGGGGGATTTTTCACCGGCACGATCGTCTCGGCGACGAAACCATAGTCGGTCTCGGTGACCTCGTATTTTTCCGGCTTGGGCTGAGCGCTGTCGCCGAAGGTGTTTTTATGCACGAAGGCGAAATGCGCGTTGTCGAAGGAGTTCTCCATCATCCTCAAGGCCGAGCAGTTCCAGAAGTCGTCGAACTGGTGGATGCGGCGAAATGCGGGGTCGCGGTCCTCCGGCAGGTCGGGAATGTCGAGAAGAGGCTCGCCGAGGCAGACCCAGACATAGCCGTAGCGTTCCCTGGCGAGGAACGATTTGGCCCGCGCGTTCGGTACCGCCTGTTCGAACGGGAACTGCGGAATGTTCACGAGCGCGCCGGTGCGGTCGTACTCCCAGCCGTGATAGCCGCAGACGATATGGCCGTCCCTGATCCAGCCTTTCGACAATTTGGCGGTGCGGTGGCAGCAGCGATCCTCAAGTGCGGCCGGATCGCCCTTTTCATCGAGAAAGAGCACGACCGGCTGACCGAGCAGGCGAAAGGGCTTTGGCCCGTCCTTCAGCGCATCGGTTGCGAGGGTGGCGTACCAGAAATTGCGCAGAACCTTTTGCCGGGTGTTGAGCATGGCGGGCCTCTCGGGGAACGATGCGAAGACGGGCTTGTTAAGAAGACGGGCTGTTAGCGAAGACTCTTGCCGACGGCTTGAAAAGCCGGCGCGCCGCGTGCGATCATGAGACGATGCATCCAGCCTGCCTCCGGGGCCCTCGATGAGCAAGACTGTCACCACGGTCAGGACCAAGACGGAAACGAAAGTTGACCGTCCTCGCCTGCACAAGGTGCTTCTGTTCAACGACGACTATACGCCTCGCGACTTCGTGGTCGAGGTTCTGAAGGCGGTGTTCCGGATGAACGAATCGCAGGCGCTCGCCGTCATGCTGACCGCGCACAAGAAGGGCGTCTGCGTCGTGGGCGTGTTCGCCAGGGACATCGCCGAGACAAAGGCGACGCGCGGTACGGAGTATGGCGCCTCACGTGGCTATCCGCTTCGCTTCGACACCGAGCCCGAGGAATAAGGCGGCCGCAGCCGACGTGCCGCTTGGGTCGCCACCGGGGCGCCGGATTCACGTCGAGGTCCGGGCGGATCGACGCCCCCATGACGCTCGCCAACTGGCAGGACTACGACGTTCACGTTCCTCAGCCGTTTGACGGGATCATCTCGATCGGGGCCTTCGAGCATTTCGGCCGCCACGATCACTCGCCGGAACAGCGGCGTTCGGTCTACGAGCAGTTTTTTTGACCTCTGCCGGCGGCGGCTGAACCGCCGCGGAAAGCTGTCGCTGCAGACGATCGCCTATGGGCCGCATCCGCAAGCTTACGCCGTTCCCGCGCGCAAAAATCGGGCGCGAGAGTGGGCTGCCGATGGCGCATGAGGTGCTCGAGACGGCGTCCAGGTGGTTCGAGCCCGAGCAGTTCGTGAACCATCGCCCCGACTATGCGCGAACGCTGCGCGAATGGGAGAAGCGCTTCCTCTCGAAGCGGGCGCGCGCCGAGGCGCTCGTGGGCAAGGACAAGGTCAACGACTACCTGCGCTATCTAGACGAAGCCGCCTCCGGCTTCGAAAACGGCGCGATCCAATTGCTGCGGATCGCCTTCCGCCGGCACTGAAGCGCACACGTCGAAAATAGCGTCGGCCGCGATCAGTGATCGCGGCTGCAAATCCAATTGGCTTCGCCACGTCCTTCACGTGAAAGGCCAGTCCAGGCCGGCCAGCGCCGGACCCGTGGCTGCATGTGACGCGGCCGCCGCCGAGAGCCCGCGCGTCTCGCGGGCGATCACGCTCGCGACCTCGGTCCAATCCCTCGCCAGCGGCTCGCTGCTCGCCTCTTGCGCGCGCAGGCACGCGACCGAATAGGCTTCCGCGCCGAGATTGGCGATCAGCGCCTTGGCCTCGAAGTCGACGCCGAGCCGGACGCCCTGGGGACGCTGTGCGTGCATCGTCATGAGGCTATCCTTTCATGAATTTATCGAGTGACCGATGGCGGCTTTTTGCGCTGGGGCGCGCTCCGCCGCTGTGATCTGCGTCACAGCGCGAACGATCCGACGGATCTCAGGGGCTGCCCTGCGATCCTCACCAGGTCGAGAAATGCGCCTCGACTTTCGCCATGAATTTTTTGCAGCGCTCTGGCTTGGCGTGGTTCATGTCGTAAAGCGCGAGATAGTCGCATCGCGTCCCCGGCGCGCAGATGCCGCGCACGGTCCGGGTAAGGACTCGCCGCGGCGGGTCGCCCATCATGATCGTCAGCAGGTGGTCGCTGCCGTAGGTGCAAACCGCCCCGAGCCGCTTGATGTTGTGGAGCGTCGGGACGTAATCGCCGTTCTCCTTCAGGCTGAAGCTGACCCCCGGAAGGAAAACCCGGTCGAGGAAGCCCTTGAGGATCGCCGGGAAACCCATATTCCAGACCGGGAATGAAAAAGCGATCGCCTCTGCTGCGAGCAGCCGGTCTACGTAGCGGGCGACGTTGCGGCGGTTGACAGAGAGGTCTCGATAATCGATTCGCTCCTGGCGGCTGAGGACCGGATCAAACTTCTCCGCATAGAGGTCGCAGTCGTCGACGTCATGTCCGCGCGATTTTAGCGCCCGCACCACCGAACCGTGAAGCCCGGCCGCGAAGCTCGTTTCGACCGGATGCGCGAAGAGCACGAGAATCCGCATCTATAGGGCCCCCTTGCCGAGAAGCAACACGGGTACGCGGGTTCGGCGCCCGACCTTCGCCGGGCGCGAGACGCTAAATCGACAACGCGTCCAGTTTCACTGAGTTCCCCGTTTCGGGAACTGGCGCGGGCGCCCCGTCTCGCCACGCGCGGCCGGTTCCGCTAGAACTCTGTTCCGTGCTTGCAATCGTTCAGCGGACCAAGTCTTCGTCGCCCGTTGCCGCCCAGCGGGCGCCATGACCGCGCGACGCTCCGGCAGCGCGGACCTGCCCCTCCACGCCGGCCGGGTTCCGCGCTGGCTCGGCGAGCGGATGACGCGGCTCGGCGCGGTCATCACCCAGGCGATCGTGATCGAATACGGCCGCGACGAGTTCCTGCGCCGCCTCGCCCATCCCTTCTGGTTCCAGTCCTTCGGGACCGTCATGGGCATGGACTGGCATTCGTCGGGGATCACGACCTCGGTCATCGGGGCGCTGAAGCGCGGGCTCGCGCCGCTCTCGGGCGAGCTCGGCCTCCATGTCTGCGGCGGCCGTGGCGCGCATTCGCGAAAAACCCCGCATGAACTGGTCGAGATCGGCGACAGGGTCGGCTTCGACGGGGAGGGGCTTGCGACCGCGAGCCGGCTCGTCGCCAAGGTCGACAGCGCCGCGGTGCAAGACGGGTTCGATCTCTACCTCCATGGCTTCATCGTCGCCGACGACGGCCGCTGGGTCGTGGTGCAGCAGGGCATGAACGGCGAATCGCGCCAGGCGCGCCGCTACCACTGGCTGTCCGAGGGACTGAGAAGCTTCATCGAGGCGCCGCACGCAGCGATCGAAGGCGAAGGGCAGGGGGTGATCGTCAACCTGACCGACGCCCGCGCGGACGCCTCGCGCCTGAGGCAGATCGAGCTTCTGGGCGCTCTCGGGCCGGACGGGATCGAACGTCAGATCGCGCGGCTCGAAGGCGCAGCGAAGCCTCCCGAGTCGCCGCTGCAGCCGTTCCTGCCGCACCTCGTCATGCCGGCGCATCACGATGTGCGGGCTGAAGATATTGTCGCGAGAAGGCTGTACGCGGGGCTGGCAGCCGCGGCCGAGCGCGGCCCGAAGGACTTCGCCGAACTCCTGCTCGCGCCCGGGGTCGGTCCGCGGACGGTCCGCGCGCTCGCCCAGGTCGCGGAAGTGGTGCACGGCGCGCCCTACCGGTTCGCTGATCCGGCGCGGTTCTCGATCGCCCACGGCGGCAAGGACCGCCATCCCTATCCGGTGCCGCTGAAGGTGTACGACCGTACGATCGCGGTGATGAAGGCCGCGGTGGCGAAGGCAAGGCTCGGCGAGGCCGAGGAACTGGCCGCGATCCGCCGCCTCGACGCCGAGGCGCGCCGGCTCGAGCGGCAGGCCCGCGGGCCCTCGGTCGAAGTGCTGATCGCGGATGAGCGGCTCCGCTCGCATGACCACGGCGGCATGAGCGTCTTTGGGCCGGAGCCCGGTCCCGAAAAATCCGAGACCGGAAATCGCCGGAGCTAGGCCCGTGGCCGGCGAGCGAGCCTTATCGGGCGGTCACGAGTTGGTCCCGGCTGCGGTCCGCCGCGCGTTTGGCGTTCCTCAGAATCTCCGCCGCCATGGGTCTCAGGTTCGCCTCGGGAATCAGATTTTCGATGAAAAGCGAGGACAGGCCGTGGATGAGGCCCCAGGCCGCAAGCCTCTCCGAGTCGTCTCGCCCTTCCGGCTCTTTTCCGACCAAGCCGGCGCCCTGGATGATTTCGAACGCCGCTGCGGCCGCGGAGTGGAGTTTGGGATACTCAGCTTTTTGCGCCAAGAGCGGACCAAACATCAACCGGAACAGGCCTCGCTTGGTCAGGGCGAATTCAACATAGGCGAGGCCGATTGCGGTCTCCGGGTCGGGCTCCTTGGCCGCAGCCTGAAGGGCGACCGCGAGCTCCTGGAAGCCTCCGGCGGCGACCGACGCCAAGAGATGGTCCTTGCTTTCGAAGTGACGGTAGGCGGCTGTCGCGGAGACGCCGATGCGGCGGGTAATTTCGCGCAGCCCAACGCCTTCGATGTCGCCATTGTCGAGAATCTGGCGGGCAGCTTCACGTAGAGCCTCGGGCACTCGCCCGTGCCGGTAGGATGTCCGAACCGGCACAGGATTTGATTCGGTCATAGTGATCGCGGTGTCCTGCATTGATTCATCCCCTTACTCGTTTACGACGGACGGCGGATGTCTATCCGCACACGATGTCTGTTCCGCCGGCCGTTTTGCGCCCCCTTCACCCAAACATCGATGAAGTGAACAAACATACTCTACACTGTTGATCTGCATCGACTTGATTTTATCCGCCAAAGTTACCGGTTTTAACGACAGTTGTCGAGGCAGAATGTCACAGTGAACGACGTCACCTTAAGTGCTTACAAAGGTTGGTGAGCCAGTTCCTCGGGAAAAACGCCGGTTTCCGTTAGCGAATCGGTTTCGCATTTGACTCGCGAGAGCCTGGCGGGATCGCTGCGGACCTGAGAAGGCGAGGCGCCCGTCCAGCGCCGGAAAGCGTGGCTGAACGATCCTGCAACGCCGTAACCGAGCAGGCCGGTGATCCGATCGACGCTGAGCGAGGGTTCGGCGAGATATTGGATCGCCAGCGTGCGGCGCAGGTTGTCCAGGACCTCCGAGAATGTCGTGCCCTCCTCGGCCAGCCTCCGCTCCAGCGATCTGGAGCTAACGCCAATCCCGCCCGCTATCGCGTCGATCTGAGCGCGTCCCGAGGAAAGATATTTCTGGATTTCGTTCTCCACCGTCACCCGGAACGACGCGCTAGAAGGGGCGTGGAGCGCCGCCGCGCGGTCGCAATAGGGCCGCAGGATCTCGAGAAGCTTGGGATCGGCGTAGACAACGGGAATCTCCAACGTTTCCCTCGAAAAGAACAGACGATCCGTCGGAGTTCCGAATTCGACCGGGCAGGAGAAAAATCGCTCGGCCTCGCGGGAGGCGTCGCATCGAAAATGAGCGAAATTGACTCGCGTCGGGCTGACGGCGCGGCCGGCGATTGCGCGCAGAACTTTCACAACGGCGGCCAGGTGGTATTCGGAGGCGCACTTAAGCTCGCGCCGCAACAGCCCCACGTAATTCAGCTCGGCGACCGCATCGGCGGTTGGGGAAAAAGACGCTGTCCAGTTCACGCTCGCGTTCGCGATCCGGACGTATCGACATAGCAACGTCAGCGCCCGTTGGAGGGTCGGCGCGGCATTGAACAGGTAGTAAAGCATCCCGGTTTCGCGAGGATTTAAGCCTTCGGCCATGCGGATGCCGAACGCCGGGTCGCCAGCCGCCTGGGCGGCCAGTTCAATGAGAAACGCCTCGGCAGCGGCGGGTACAGAGAGATCGCTGTTGGTCAGGTCGATATGGGAAAGTCCGGCTTGCCTGAGCAGGGGCCGTTCATCGATCTTCCGCGCGGCCAGCAGCTCAACCACGCGACGAGTCCCGACGGCAAGGGTAGTAGGCAATGCGCTTTTACATGCCTCTCGAGACAAACTCTTCAGCTCCATAAGTTGACGGTGTGCCGACAGATGATACCGTTATTCTTTTGTCGCATAACACGTTTACAGCAATGCTGAAAGCAAAAAGTTGAATTTATTTTCAACTTTAGGAAATGATAGGCAAGTAAAGTGCATTTACCGGGCTTTTTTTGGTAAATTATATTAAGATAGAAAGGGTATTTTAAATTCAACCCGACAGTTGTAATCGCTCTATTCTTTAGGCCGTTTGACAGATATGCCGCAAACATCTTAGCGGCGCATCCCGAGAGTCGGGCTGCGCAGTCTGTCCCAGAACTCCGCGGTCAGGCTGGGACCAACTTGGCCCCAGAACATATGCCCTCCGACGCGGGGGCCGAGATGCGCGTGTCTGTTATGGCGATGCTGCTCATGAGCCTTTCGGCCTGCTCGCCTCCGTGGCCGCCGATGGCCTACAACCAGCCCGCGTCGCTTCCCTACAAGAGCTGCGGCGACATGGCCGCGCTGCGCGCCAACCTGACCGGCGCGCCGGACCAGACGCCGGAAAACGACGCACGCCTTCAGGCCCTCGGCGTCCGCTGCGTCGCCGACTATCCCCCGCCGCCGGCGATCCGGGCGCGCGACTGATTCGTAGAGGGTTCTGCGGCCAGCGAAGAGCTGGCGCATCGGCGTCCCGCCCCGATAGGATGCTTCCCACGCGCCTCCCGCCGCATCTCGCATGATGGACCTGATCACTCCGACCGACCGCGGCCTCTATTGCGAGGCCGGAGATTTCCATATCGACCCGTGGCGCCCTGTCGCGCGCGCGGTGATCACCCATGGCCATTCGGACCACGCCCGCTTCGGGTCGGACGTCTACGTCTGCCATCCGCTGACCGCCCCGATCCTTCGAAAACGCCTGGGCGAGGTCGCGATCGAGACGGTCGAATACGGCGAAGCCTCTTGCCCGGAACGGCGTCGAGATCGCGCTCCATCCGGCCGGCCATGTGCTCGGCTCCGCGCAGGTCCGCGTGGCGCGAAACGGCGAGGTCTGGGTCGCGTCGGGCGACTACAAGGTCGAGGCCGACGGCGTGGTCGGCAGCGTTCGAGCCGCTGCGCTGCAACGTCTTCATCACCGAATCGACCTTCGGCCTGCCGATCTACCGCTGGCGGCCGCAAAGCGAGATCATCGCCGGGATTGAGCGCTGGTGGCGGGAGAACGCCGCCGCCGGCCGCGCCAGCGTCCTCTACGCCTATGCGCTCGGCAAGGCGCAGCGCGTGCTCGCATGCGTCGATCCCTCGATCGGCCCGATCGTCTGTCACGGCGCGGTCGAGCCGATCAACGCGATCTATCGCGAGGCTGGCGTCGCGCTGCCGCCGACGCGGCTCGCGCAAGGTATCGCCGACAAGCGCGTCTTTTCGCAAAGCGCTGATCGTCGCGCCGCCTTCCGCCGCCGGCGAGCCCGTGGCTGAACCGGTTCGGCGACTATTCCGACGCGCTGGCGAGCGGCTGGATGCAGGTCAGGGGCAACCGCCGCCGGCGCGGCCTCGACCGCGGCTTCGCGCTTTCCGACCACGCCGACTGGCCGGGGCTTCTGTCGGCGATCGAGGCGACCGGCGCCGAGCGCGTGCTCGCGACGCACGGGTTTACCGAGCCGCTGACCCGCTATCTCCAGGAGCGGGGTCTCGACGCCCGCGCGCTCGAGACCGCCTACGGCGACGAGGACGAAGCCGCGCCCTCCGAGGCCGAGAGCGCCGCATGAAGGCCTTCGCCGACCTCTACCGGCGCCTCGACTCGGCGACCTCGACCCGCGCCAAGCAGACCGCGATGGTCGAGGCCTTCGCCGCGGCGAAAGCGGACCCGGCCGCAGTGGGCGAGCGCGGCCTGGATGGTCTATTTCCTCGCCGGCGGCAAGCCGCGCCAGACCGCGCCGACGCGCGCTCCTCCGGCGGCTCGCGGTCGAGGGCTCGGGACTGCCGGAGTGGCTCGTGCGAGGAGTGCTATTCGAACGTCGGCGATCTCGCCGAGACGCTGTCGCTGCTGCTGCCCGAGGGCGTGGCGGGCGAAGACGTCTCGCTCGACATCTGGATGCGCGAGCGCCTGCTGCCGCTGCCCAAGCTCGACGAGGAGGAGCGGTATCGGCGGCTGAAAGCGCTGGGTCGACGCGCTGCCGCAGGACCAGCGGCTCGCGTTCTTCAAGCTGATCACCGGCGAATTGCGGGTCGGCGTGTCGCGGCTTCAGGTCGTGAAGGCGCTCGCCGAAGTCGCGGGCGTCGAAGAGAGCCGCATGGCGCAGCGGATGATCGGCTACGCCCAGGCGCGGCGCACGCCGAGCGCCGACGATTTCGCCGCGCTGGTCGCGGACGTCGATCACGTCGAGGGCGCGGCGCTCGACGCGGGCCGGCCCTATCCCTTCTATCTCGCGCAATCCTGGCAGCGCCCGCTCGCCGACATGGACGCCGACGCTCGGCGCCTCCGGCCAACTGGATCGTCGAATGGAAGTTCGACGGCATCCGGGCCCAGCTCGTCAAGCGCGGCGCAGACTGGCGGCTGTGGTCGCGCGGCGAGGAGCTGATCTCCGACGCCTATCCCGATCTCGAGCCGCTGGCGCGAGCGCTTGCCCGCGGGCGTCGCGCTCGACGGCGAACTCGTCGTCATGGTCCCGCCGCCCGGCGAGCGGCGCGCCGGACTCGCTCGACGGCCTCGCGCCCTTCGCCAGCCTGCAGCAGCGGCTCGGCCGCAAGGCGATCAGCGAGAAGACCCTGCGCGAACTGCCGGTCGCGCTCATCGCCTACGACCTCCTCGAACTCGATGGCCACGACCTGCGCGGCGAGCCGCAGGCGCGAGCGGCGCGCCAAGCTCGAAGCGCTCGTCGAACGACACGCTCGAGCGGCGCGACGAGCGGCTGCCGCTGCGCCTCAGCCCGGAGGTCGTCGGCGCGAGAGCTGGGAGGCGCTCGCCGAGATCCGCGAGCAGGCGCGCGCGCTCGGGCGCGAGGGGCTGATGCTGAAGGCGCGCGAGGGCGCCTATGGCGTCGGCCGGCGCAAGGGCGACGACCGCACCGACGTGTGGTGGAAATGGAAGCTCGATCCGATGAGCGTCGACGCGGTGCTGATCTACGCCCAGCGCGGCCACGGCCGCCGCTCCGGCGTCTACAGCGACTACACTTTCGCCGTCTGGAGCGCGGACGAAGGCATTGCCGGGCGCGAGCTGGTGCCGTTCGCCAAGGCCTATTCCGGCCTCTCCGACGCGGAAATGCGCGAGATGGACGCGATCATCCGCCGCACGACGGTCGAGACCTTCGGTCCGGTGCGCAGCGTGACGCCGACCCAGGTGTTCGAACTCGGCTTCGAGGGCATCGCGCCGAGCAAGCGCCACAAGAGCGGCGTCGCGGTGCGCTTCCCGCGCATGCTGCGCTGGCGGCGCGACAAGCCGGTCGCCGAGGCCGACACGCTGGCGAACCTGCGCGCGCTGTTGCCGGCTGGCGCGAATGGCTGACGCGCGCGCGGCTGCGATCGAGGCGTGGCTCGCCGGGAAGGGATGGACGCCTTTTCGTTTCCAGCGCGAGACCTGGTCGCTGATCCGAGCGGGCCGCTCGGGCCTCGTCCACGCCACCACCGGCGCCGGCAAGACCCTCGCCGTAGCGCTGGGCGCGTGGCTGGCGTTCGGGGCGGGGCCGCGCCCCCTCATACGTCCAGCTGATGCTGGCCACCTTCTCCCCGAGGGAGAAGGGGTCGCCCCTCTCCCTGAGGGAGAGGGTGGCGGCCGAAGGCCGCGGAGTGAGGGTCGACTGGCGCGACCCGACGAGGATGGCCTGACCCTCCTCTGGATCACGCCGATGCGAGCGCTTGCGGCGGACACCGAGCGGGCGCTTCACGACGCGTTCGAGGGGGTCGCTGCGCAGGCCGAGTCGAACGGGCCGGCCTGGACGGTCGGCGCCCGCACCGGCGACACCTCGCAGTCCGAGCGGGCGCGGCAGGCGAAACGCCCGCCGCGCGTGCTCATCACCACACCCGAGAGCCTGTCGCTGATGTTGTCGCGCCCCGATGCGCGCGAAACCTTCACGGACTTGCGCTGCGTCGTCGTCGACGAATGGCACGAGCTGATCGGCAACAAGCGCGGGGTCCTGACCCAACTCGGTCTCGCGCGGCTCGGCGCCTTCCGCCCCGGCCTCATGACCTGGGGGATGTCGGCGACGCTCGGAAATCTCGACGAGGCGCTGCGGGTTCTGCTCGGGCCGCGTGCGGCGGGGCAGGGCGCGATGGTCGAAGCGAAGATCGACAAAGCCGCTCGTCGTCGATACGCTCATTCCGGCTTCGCCCGAGCGTTTCCCTTGGGCCGGGCATCTCGGGACCAGGATGGCCGCGGCGGTGGCGGCCGAGATCGAAGCGGCCAAGAGCACACTCATCTTCACCAACGTCCGCTCGCAGACCGAGCTCTGGTATCAGAGCTTGCTCGAGACTCCGGCCCGACTGGGCCGGGCTCATCGCGCTCCATCACGGCTCGCTTTCGCGCGAGACGCGCGACTGGGTCGAGCATGGCCTGAAGACCGGCACGCTCAAGGCGGTCGTGTGCACCTCCAGCCTCGATCTTGGCGTCGACTTCCTGCCGGTCGAGCGGGTCTTGCAGATCGGCTCGCCCAAAGGGGTCGCGCGGCTCCTGCAGCGCGCCGGCCGCAGCGGTCACGCGCCGGGACGCGTGTCGCGCGTGACCATGGTTCCCAGCCATTCGCTCGAACTGATCGAGGCGGCCGCGGTGAAGTCGGCGATCGCGGCGAAGCGCATCGAGAGCCGCAAGCAGCCTCGACGCGCCGCTCGACGTGCTGGCGCAGCACTGCGTGACTGTCGCGCTCGGCGGCGGGTTCGCGCCTTCCGAGCTTCTGGCCGAGGTGAGGACGACCGCGGCTTACGAAAACCTGACCGACGAGGCCTGGGCGCTGGTGCCTCGACTTCGTTTCCAAGGGCGGCCCCACGCTCAAGGCCTATCCCGGATTCCGGCGCGTCGTCCCCGGCAAGGACGGCGTCTGGCGGGTCGTCGACCGCGACATCGCCCATCGCCACCGCCTGAACATCGGCGCGATCGTCAGCGACGCGGCGGTCACCGTGCAATACGGCCCCGCGCCGCGCGGGGCGAAGCTCGGCACGGTCGAAGAGGGCTTTGTCGCCCGGCTGCGCGCCGGCGAGCGCTTCTGGTTCGGCGGCAAGACTGCTCGAGTTCGTCCGGCTGGAGGCGGGGACGGCGTTCGTGCGCGCGGCCAAGGGCGGGGGCGCGACGCCGGTCTGGGCCGGCGGCCGCATGCCGCTTTCAACCACGCTCGCCGACGCCATGGTCGAAGCCTTCGCGCGCGCCGCGAACGGAATTTTTGACAGCCCGGAACTCGAGGCCGCGCGGCCGATGCTCGAGGTGCAGGCCAAATGGTCGGCGCTGCCGACGCCCGAGAGCCTGCTCGTCGAGACGCTGAAGTCGCGCGAAGGGCTGGCACCTCTTCGTCTATCCGTTCGCCGGACGCGATATCCATCTGGGACTGTCGAGCCTTCTGGCGTGGCGCGCCGCGCGCGAGCGAATCCGGCACCTTCTCGCTGAGCTTCAATGACTACGGTTTCGAGATCCTCAGCGGCGCGCCCGCGCGACTGGGCGGCGCTCCTGCCCGACCTCCTCGCGCCGGCGCCGGACGCCGCGGCGCTCGCCGCCGAAGTCGTCGCAAGCCTCAACGCCGGCGAACTCGCGAGGCGACGCTTTCGCGACATCGCCCATATTGCCGGATTGGTCGTCGCCGGTTATCCGGGCGAGCGGAAGAGCGCGAAGATGATGCAGGCCTCGTCGGGCCTGTTCTACGACGTCTTCCGCAAATACGACCCCGACAACGGCCTTTTGCGACAGGCCGAACGCGAGGTTCTGGAGGATGAGCTCGACGTGAAGCGGCTATGGGCGACCTTGCAGGCCGTGTCGGCGCAGCGGCTCGATCTGAGGCCGCTCGAGCGCGCGACCCCGCTCGCCTTCCCGCTGATGGTCGAGCGCTTCCGCGAAAAGCTCACCAACGAGACTTTGACGGCGCGCATCGATCGCATGGTCAGCGATCTCAACGCCGCGGCCGACGCATGATGGCGGGGAATCGCCCACTCGGACCTCGTCCTGAGGAGCGTCGCCGCAGGCGACGCGTCTCGAAGGACGCTCCAGCGCGCACGGAAACGTCCTTCGAGACGCCCGCTTCGCGGGCTCCTCAGGACGAGGATGCAGAGGACAGATGACCGCCGACCAGGCAATTGCGAGCGGCGCCTTGACGCTCCTCCCCGAGCGCGCGGTCTGGATCCTCGCCGCACGGACGCTGTTCGTCGCCGACCTCCATCTTGGCAAGGCCGCAGCCTTTCGCGCCGCCGGCGCGCCGGCGCCGTTCGGAACGAGCGAGGAGTCGCTGAGGCGTCTCGGCTGGCTCGCGGACTCGCTTGGCGCCGAGCGGCTCGTCATCCTCGGCGACTTCGTTCACGCGAAAACATCGGTCACGGACGGCCTTATGGAGTCGCTTCGCGCGTGGCGTCGTCAGCGAACCGCGCTCGACTGCGTCATCGTGCTCGGCAATCACGACCGCCGCGCCGCGCATCTTTATGACGGCTGCGGCTTCCGCATCGCCACGGAATCGTCGCTCGCGGCCGGGATCGACTGCCGGCATTATCCCCTGAACGGACGAGCGCTCGAGCCGGGTCCCATAACACTCGCCGGACACCTCCATCCGGTCGCGCGCCTCAGCGGACGCGGCCGGAACTCTCTCCGCCTGCCGTGTTTCGTGATCAACGCGGGCCAGATCGTGCTGCCGGCTTTCGGGGAATTCACCGGCGGCAGTCTCGTGCGTCCGGAGGACGGTCGGCGGATCATCCTTGTCGCCCCAGACCGGCTGATCGAACTTCCGAGACCGACGCCTTCCGTAGCGTAAGCCGGGCGGCAACGCCTTGCGCACGGCGGCAGCCGCTACGCGCCGCCGAACACGTCGTTCGTCTGCGCGGTCACCCGAACGAAGGTGGTCCGCTTGGAAACCTCCTTGAGATGCGCGGCGCCGATATAGGTCATCATCGAGCGGACTCCGCCCATAATCTCCGCCATCGTGCCCTCGACGGACCCGCGGTAGGGAGTCTCGACGGTCTTGCCTTCCGCGGCGCGGTAATGGGCGACGCCGCCGGCGTACTTGTTCATCGCCGTCTCCGACGACATGCCGTAAAAGGTCATACCGACCGGAACCTTGGCGCCGTCGCGGGTTTCGTAGCGGATGTCGCCGGCGCATTCGTCGTGGCCGGCGAGCATGCCCCCCAGCATGACGAAATCCGCCCCGGCGCCGTAAGCCTTGGCGATGTCTCCGGGAACCGTGCAGCCGCCGTCGGCGCACACCCAACCCTTGAGGCCGTGCGCGGCGTCGGCGCATTCGATGATCGCGGAGAGTTGCGGATAGCCGACGCCGGTCACCCGCCTTGTGGTGCAGACCGACCCCGGCCCGATGCCGATCTTCACGATATCAGCCCCGGCGATCACCAGCGCCTCGGACATGTCGCCGGTAACCACGTTGCCGGCCATGATCACGGCCTCGGGATGATCGTCCCGGACGCGCTTTACGACCTCGAGGAATTTTTCGGCGTAACCGTTGGCGACATCGAGGCAGATGAGCCGGATCCGCGTCCCCTTCGCCACGGCCGCGAGCTTCTTGAAATCGGCGGCGGTCGTGCCGAGGGAATAAAAAGCGTGCGCGCCGTCCGGCCCGTCGAAAAAGCGGACGAGTTCCTCCTCCGGATAGTGCTTGTGAAGGGCGGTCAGCGCACCATGTTTACCAAGCGCCCGGGCCATCTCCATCGTCCCGGTCACGTCCATGTTGGCGGCGATGAGCGGAAATCCCTTCCACTCCGACGCCTGTGTGGATGAATCGGAACGCCCGGCTGACGTCGACGGCGGAGCGGGTGTTGAGGGTCGAACGCTTAGGCCGGATCAGAACGTCCTTGAAATCCAGCTTGACGTCGGTTTCGATTCGCATGAGCGTTCCAGGTCCTTAAGGAAAGGCAAGCGTCGCGTTTTTCGTCATTGATTTATCACAGACGCCGGGCGAATCGTATCGGGGAAGGGGCGGAGAGCGACCATGAGCGACGAACTGGTTTTCTATACCCACCCCATGTCCCGCGCCCGCATTGTGCGATGGATGCTGGAGGAGGTCGGCCAGCCTTACGAGACGAAGATCCTGGAGTTCGGCCATTCGATGAAGGGGCCGGATTATCATGGCGATCAACCCGATGTGCAAGGTGCCGGCGATCCGCCACGGCTCGACCGTCGTGACCGAAGCCGCCGCTATCTGCGCCTATCTGGCTGACGCCTTCCCGGAGGCTGGGCTCGCGCCGCCCCCGACGTCGCGCGAGCGCGGCCCGTATTATCGCTGGCTGTTCTTCGCGGCCGGACCGCTGGAGGCCGCGGTGACCAACAAGGCGCTCGGTTTCGAGATCCCCCCGGACCGCGAAGGCATGGTCGGCTATGGCAATCTGGAGCGGACGCTGGCGGCGCTCGAGGGGGCGCTCTACCGCACCGAGTACATCGCCGGCAATCGCTTCACCGCGGCCGACGTCTATGCCGGGTCAGGAATCGGATGGGGCATGGCGTTCGGGAAGGTCGACCACCGCCCGGCGTTCGAGCGCTACTGGGCGCTGATCAGCGGCCGACCCGCCGCGATCCGCGCTAAAGCGATCGACGACGCGATCGTCGAGGAGCGCAAGAAGGCGAGTTGAGCGAGGCGCTTCGGAGGGGTTTGAGACATGCGGCTGAAGGGCAAGACGGCGCTGGTGACGGGCGCAGGGCAGGGGTTCGGCTACGGCATCGCCGAAATCTTCGCGCGCGAGGGAGCGCGCGTCGCCTGCCTCGACATGAAAGCCGAGATCGCTGAGGCCGCGGCGAAACGGCTCGGTCCCGCCGCCATTGCGGTCGTCGCCGACGTGTCGAAGCGCGAGGACGTGGCGCGGGCGGCGAGGGAGGCGATCGGGGCGTTCGGGCGAGTCGACATCGTGGTGAACAACGCCGGCACGACCCATCGCAACAAGCCGCTGATGGAGGTCGAGGAGGCGGAGTTCGACCGCATCTTCGCGGTCAACGTGAAGTCGCTCCTGCTCACCGCGCAGGCCTTCGTGCCCCACATGCGTGAAAAGGGCGGCGGAGTCTTCATCAACGTCGGCTCGACGGCGGCGCTGCGGCCGCGCCCCGGCCTCGCGGTCTACAACGCCTCCAAGGGCGCCGTTCACGTGATGACGAAGTCGATGGCGGTCGAACTCGCTCCGGACAGGATCCGGGTGTGCGCGCTCGCGCCGGTCGCCGGCGAAACGCCGCTGCTGGCCATGTTCATGGGCGAGGATACGCCGGAAAAGCGCGCGGCTTTCAAGGCGACGGTTCCGCTCGGCCGGTTCTCGACTCCGGCGGACATCGGCGCGGCGGCGCTTTACCTTGCCAGCGACGAGGCGGCCTTCCTGACCGGTGTGGTGCTCGAGGTGGATGGCGGGCGCTGCATTTAAGCGGCTGGCGCCGCTGGCGGGGTCTTTCCGCCATCGTACTGGCGCAGTCCGGCCTCAGGGTGCTCCCGGGGCGAGAGGAGTCATCATGACTGCGCTGGCGCTTTACGTCCGTCTCGAAGCCAAGCCCGGCAAGGAGCAGCAGGTCGAGGCCTTCCTGAGGGACGCCCGGTCCCTTGTCCTGGAGGAGCGGGAGACCCTTGCATGGTTCGCCCTCCGGATCGGGCCGAGCACCTTCGCGATCTTCGACGCGTTCCCCAACGAAAGCGGTCGTGATGCCCATCTCAACGGGAAGGTCGCGGCGAAGATGATGGAGATGGCCCCGGAACTGTTCGCCAATCAGCTCGAAATCGTCCGGGTCGAGGTGATCGCCGACAAGCTTCCACAGTGACAGGCTCGGAAGGCGCCCCGGCGCGAACAGGAGCCCGGCGACCGGGCAGCGCTCGGATTATCGCGGCGCAGCCGGGGTGGGGTAGCGGCGGGCGGCGGTCGCGCCGATCAGTATGATGGTGTCGCCCTGCTGCTCGCGCACGCGGATGCGGCAGCCGGGGGCGTCCAGCGTCTTCGCCATCCCGATGATTTTTGGCCAGGCGGCGCGCGAGTCCGCCAGAGCAACCGAGCGCTCGGCGACGATCACGTCGTCGCCTTGAAGAACTTCGAAATCGTAATATTGCATCAGGACCCTCCCTTTCGCGGCGGTCCCCACCTCCCGCATCCCGCCCTTTTTTCACGGCGGTGACGTTGCACTTTAGTAGCACACGGCCACGGCGATGGCTACTGGCGCGAAGCGAGTCTTTGGTCGCATGTTGTTTGAGGGCGTCGCGACGGCCGGCGCCCCACGAGCGCGGTTCTGCCCCGCGCCGGCCGTCGCGAACCCGCCGCGCGAAGCGGCGGGAAGCCCGGCCCCTCGCTAAGAAGCAGTCGGGCTGCCCGGGACCACCGGTCGGTTTGCTCGCCACACCACCCCAAGAGCCGGCGCCTGACGCTTTCGCGGTCCGCATCGAGTTTTGGCCGCCCCGATCCGCGGGCGCATTGATCTGGCTCAATAACCGACGTCAACTGCCAAGGCTGGACGGACCGGACACGCCGAGGCGGCGCAGTTCGATGGCCGGGCAGCGGTTCATGACCACGGTCACGCCTCCGGCGCGGGCGCGCTCGGCCGCAGCCTCGTTGATCACGCCGAGCTGCATCCAGATCACCCGGGGCAGGGGATCGAGCGCCAGCGCCTCGTCGACCACTGCGGCTGCGGCGGAAGAATTGCGGAACACGTCGACCATGTCGATGGCGACGGGCAAGTCGGCGAGCCGGGCGAAAACGAGCCGGCCCCCGATCCTGGCCCCGGCGTGGCCGGGATTGACGGGAAAGGTCTCATATCCCCGATTGATGAGGACCCCGAGCACCTCATGCGACGGACGCAGCGGATTGGGCGAGGCGCCGACGACGGCGATCCGCCGGACGCTCGTCAGGATGTCGCGGATTTCCGTGTCGGCGAGACCGTCGATCGCAGTCATGTCATGCGCCCCAGCTGGGCTGGCGCTTTTCAAGGAAGGCCGCGATCCCCTCGCGGGAGTCGGGCTCGGCGAGATTCTCGACCATCGCCTTGGCGGCGAGCGCGTAAGCCACGCTCAAGGGGGCCTCGATCTGCTCGTTGAAGGCGCGCTTGCCGATCGCCAGCGTCGGGCCTGAGCGCGATGCGAGGGACGCAGCCAAAGCCGTGGCCTCGCCGAGCGCCTGGCCCTCGGGGACCACACGGTTGACCAGTCCCATGCGCTCGGCCTCGGGGGCGCTGTAGAGCTTGCCGGTGAGCGCCATCTCCATCGCGTGCTTGCGGGAAATCGATCGCCCGATGGCGACGAGGGGCGAGGAGCAGAAGAGCCCGATGTTGACGCCAGGCAGGGCGAAGCGCGCCGCTTCGCCGGCGATGGCCAGATCGCAGGAGGCGACAAGCTGGCAGCCGGCCGCCGTCGCCACGCCCTCGACCGCGGCGATCACTGGCTTCGGAAGGGCGACGATCGCCTGCATCAGCGTGGAGCAGCGCGTCATGACCCGTTCGTTGAACGCCTGGCCCTGGTCGGGGTCGTTGCGATGGGCCTGAATCTCGCGAAGGTCGTGGCCGGCGCTGAGCGCCGGGCCTTCCCCGGCGACGACGACAACCCGCGCCGAAGCGTCCTTGGCGATGTCGGCGAAGGCCACGATCAGCGTGTCTATCATGGCGAGGCCGAGCGCGTTGCGGTTTTGGGCTTGCGACAGGGTCAGGGTGACGACCCCGTCGTCGTCCTCGCGACGGACGAGTTCTGGCGACGCGGAGGCAGGCGAATCGGGCATGGCTGAGACCGGGCGAGGCGAATGCGGACAAAGCCTACGCGGGTCCGGCGTCGCAGTAAATGCGCGGCGGCGATCAGTTCGGCTGTCTCCGGGCGCGAAAACAAACTTTTCAAGAGCTTGCATCAGATTTTCCGGGCGACCGAGCGAGCGTAACTCCAACGGCTGCACGTCAACCAGCATCCCTAAATCTCTCCAGGGCGTGAGCCCGCGATCGAGGCGCGAGCGCTTATCCGCTTCGGCTCCCGAATCGAGCAATTGCAACGACTTGCGCCGCACTTCGGTTCCATCCCTCCGACCGTCGGGCTTATTGGCGATGGCGCTCTACCAGAGACGTTCGGTTGAAGCGGGTGGAGCGGCCCCATGGCGACAGGGCGCTCGATAACGCAGCGCGGGACCTTCGAAGGCCGGTGAGGCCATGGCGTCCCGGGCGCGGATTCAATCTTTTCAGATCCTTGCGGCATCTTTCCCAGGCGACCGTAACTCCCGACGGCTGTCCTTGAGTCTCCCTCCCAAACACGCTCCAGGGCGGCGCCCGCTATCGAGCCGCGATCGCTTATCCCGTTTCGTCGATTCGGCTCCCGGATCGAGCCTTTCCAGGCGCTTGCGGCGCGCTTTGGTTCCGAGACCGTCGAGGCCGAGGCTGATCGACGGCCGGGAAAGGCGGCTTGGTCGGTAAGCGCATGCGCCTTGCGCTCATGCCAAACCGCGACGACCGCGGGACGACGCCGGACGGTAACGCCTTCCGGAGTCCAGGACATGCTGCGTGTTCTCCAAAACCAACCCTAGAACAAAAATAGAACGGACGGGTCCGGGCGTCAAGATAATGCTGCTTTTTCTACGGTGCGATGGCGCGAGGCTTCCTCTTGCCCAGGTGTTCGCCCTACTGCCAAGGCCCATGCGGTCCTGGCGGCTCTTGCCAGGTTCCAGACCCGTCCGGCCAAGGCCCTTGCCCGCCCGACCACGATCCGTACGGCGGTCCTTCGCCGTAGGGACCCGGTCCGGCTTCCGCGCTGTAGGGACCGGGCCCGGTTTCCGCGCCATATGAGACGTTGCGTTCCGGCGTCACGGACCCCGGCTCCTGCGCCTCCGCCATCGCGCCGGGCTCCTGCAGGACCACGACCGGCGCGCCGACCGGGACGCGGTTGTAGAGGTCGATGATGTCGTGGTTGAAGAGTCTGATGCAACCGCTTGATACAGCTGTTCCGATCGTCTCCGGCTCGTTGGTTCCGTGCAGCCGGAAATAGGTGTCCTGATTGCCGCGATAAAGATAAAGCGCGCGAGCGCCGAGGGGATTGCCAAGGCCCCCGGCCATTCCGCCGGCATAGGCCGCATAGCGCGGCATGGTCTTGATCATCCACGGTGTCGGCGTCCAGCGCGGCCACTCCGCCTTGCGACCGATGACGGCCGAGCCGCGGAAGTTCAACGCCTCTTCGCGGCCGACGCCGACCGTGTAGCGCATCGCCATGCCGCCGGGCTGGACGAGATACAGATGACGGTCGGCGACGTCGACGACGATCGTTCCAGGCCGGTAGGGGCCGGCGAACGGGACCTGCCGGCGAAGCCGATCGGCGTCGACCATCGAGGCATCGAGCCCCGGGATCTGGTGGCCGTCGTCCTCGATCGGGCCGTAGCCTGGGAAATATCCGGCGGAAGCGACCCCTTGCGGCGTCGCGTACGGATAATACGCGCGTTGCGTACTGCAGCCGCTCAGCAGCGCGGCGAGCCCGGCAAGCAGGGCGCGGCGGTCGACCGAAGCCGTCATTCTCCCGACATCCGATTCTCCTTCCGCCTTGACCTAAGTCGAAGAAAGCATGGGAAACGAGGCTTGCGCCAGTTTGATGGCAAACGGGGCGACGTCTCGAGCCAAAGCTGTCATGCCCGCGAAAGCGGGCATCCAGGGCTCCAAGCCCGCGATCCCCGAGCTTTCGCGCTTTCCCGCCAACGGAAATTCCGCTAGGCACGGCGCCTCGCGCTCATGTCATAAATCAAGGCAGACTTGCTCATGCATCGCTATCGCACGCACACCTGCGGCGCTCTCGGCCTTAACGAGATCGGCGAGGACGTTCGGCTGTCGGGCTGGTGCCACCGCATCCGCGACCACGGCGGCGTGCTGTTCATCGATCTGCGCGACCATTACGGGATCACCCAATGCGTGGTCGATCCGGATTCGCCGGCGTTCCAGCAGGCTGAGAAGCTGCGCTCGGAATTCGTTGTCCGGGTCGACGGAAAGGTCCGCAAGCGCCCCGACAGGCACCGAGAACGCGGACATGCCGACCGGCATGGTCGAGGTCTATGTCCGGGATATCGAGGTGCTCGGCCCCGCGGGCGACCTGCCGATGCCGGTGTTCGGCGACCAGCCGTACCCCGAGGACACGCGGCTGCGCTACCGCTTCCTCGATCTGCGGCGCGAAAAGCTGCATCGAGAACATCATGCTGCGCGGGCGGGTGATCGACTCGCTGCGCGCGCGGATGAAGGCGCAGGGCTTCTTCGAGTTCCAGACGCCGATCCTGACCGCCTCGAGCCCCGAGGGCGCGCGCGACTATCTCGTGCCCTCGCGCATCCATCCCGGGAAATTCTATGCGCTGCCGCAGGCGCCGCAGCAGTTCAAACAGCTGATCATGGTGGCGGGCTTCGACCGCTATTTCCAGATCGCGCCCTGCTTCCGCGACGAGGACGCGCGCGCCGACCGCATCGCCCGGCGAGTTCTACCAGCTCGATATCGAGATGAGCTTCGTCACCCAGGAGGACGTGTTCGCCGCGGTCGAGCCGGTGCTGCGCGGGGTGTTCGAGGAGTTCGGCGGCGGCCGTCCGGTAACGCAAAAATTCCCGATGATCCCCTACGCCGAGGCGATGCTGGAATATGGCGTCGACAAGCCGGACTTGCGCAACCCGATCAAGATCGCCGACGTGACGGAAGTGTTCGCGCGCGACGACGTCAGCTTCCGGGCGTTCAAGGAAGTGATCAAGGCGGGCGGCGTGGTGCGGGCGATCCCGGCGCCCGGCGCCGTCGAAGCAGCCGCGCTCGTTCTTCGACAAGCTCAACGACTGGGCCAAGGGCGAGGGCGCGCCGGGCCTCGGCTACATCATCTTCGAAGGCGAGGGCGAGGCGCTGACGGGGAAGGGGCCGATCGCAAAATTCCTGCCCGCGGAAGCGCAGAAGGCGCTGATCGCCAAGGCGAAGCTCTCGGCGGGCGATGCGGTGTTCTTCGCCTGCGACAAGGCCGACAAGGCGGCGAAGCTCGCGGGCGCGGCGCGCATCCGGATCGGCAACGACCTGGGGGTGTGCAAGAAGGACGTGTTCGAGTTCTGCTGGATCGTCGATTTCCCGATGTACGAGTGGAACGAGGAGGAGAAAAAGATCGACTTCTCCCACAACCCGTTCTCGATGCCGCAGGGCGGTCTCGACGCGCTTGAGAACCACGACCCGCTGACGATCAAGGCGTTCCAGTACGACATCGTCTGCAACGGCGTCGAATTGTCGTCGGGGGCGATCCGCAACCATCGCCCTGACGTGATGAAAAAGGCGTTCGAGATCGCCGGTTACGGCGAGGAGGTGCTGCTGGAGAAGTTCGGCGGCATGTATCGCGCCTTCCAGTGCGGCGCGCCGCCCCACGGCGGCATCGCGCCCGGCGTCGACCGCATCGTCATGCTGCTCGCGGGCGAGGAGAACCTGCGCGAGGTCGTGCTGTTCCCGATGAACCAGCGCGCCGAGGATCTGATGATGGGCGCGCCGGCGCATGTGACGCCGAAGCAGTTGCGCGAACTGCATATTCGGCTGAATTTGCCGGAGAAGTGAGATTTTTCTCCTACAAAAGACTAGGAATTCCGGCGTGGAACGACACGCAGGCTTCGGTTAAGTCTCAAAGGCGCGCCGGCGGCGCCGTCTGTTATCCCTGCGAAGGCGGGGACCAAAGGTTGGGCGCGAGGTCTGCGTCGTTCCGGGCGGCCCGCGTTCGCGGGCATGACAACGAAGAGATCGAGGGAGGAAATGGCGATGGCCGAGTCCGTTGCGCCTTATCAACAGGCGCATGCCGGCTTCCGGTTGGAGGATGTCGAGGCGAAGCTCAGCGGCTCGCTCGCGGGCGGGATCAACGCCTGCGTCGAATGCTGCGACCGCTGGGCGGACCCCGGCCGGGTCGCGCTCGAATGGGAGGACCAGCAGGGCCATCGCGCGACCGTGACCTTCGCCGAACTTCAAGCGAGCGCGTCCGCGCGCTTCGCCAATGTGCTCAAAGCCCACGGCGTCGGGCCGGGCGATGTCGTCGCCTGCATGCTGCCGCGCATTCCCGACCTCTTGACGGTGGCGCTCGGAACCTGGCGGGCCGGCGCGGTCTATCAGCCGATGTTCACCGCCTTCGGCCCGAAGGCGATCGAGCACCGGCTTCAGACCTCCGGCGCGAAGCTGATCGTGACCGATCCCGCGAACCGGCCGAAGCTCGACGACATCCCGAACGCGCCGCTGATCGCCGTGACGACGCCGATTTCCGGCGCGGCCGAAAAGCGCGCGGGCGATCTCGACTTCGCCGCCGAGGTCGCCGCCGCGTCGCCGGAGTTCGCGCCCGTCCTGCGCAAGGGAAGCGACCTCTTCCTGCTCATGTCGACCTCGGGAACGACCGGGCTGCCCAAGGGCGTGCCGGTCCCGCTCAAGGCGCTGATCGCGTTCCGCATGTACATGACCTACGCCATCGATCTCAGGCCCAGCGACATGTTCTGGAACATCGCCGATCCCGGCTGGGCCTACGGGCTCTATTACGCCGTGACCGGGCCGCTCCTGCTCGGCCATGCGACGACCTTCTACGACGGTCCCTTCACCGCCGAGAGCACCTACCGGATCATCAAGAGCCACGGGATCACCAATCTCGCCGGCGCGCCGACGGCCTATCGCCTGCTGATCGCGGCCGGGCCCGAGCCGGCGGAGGGCGTCAAGGGCCAGTTGCGCGCGGTGAGCTCGGCCGGCGAGCCGCTGAACCCGGAAGTCATCCGCTGGTTCGCCGAGCATCTTTCGGCGCCGATCCACGACCATTACGGCCAGACCGAGAACGGCATGATGGTCAACAACCATCACGGCCTCGACCATCCCGTCCGCGTCGGCTCGGCCGGCTTCGCGATGCCCGGCTACCGCGTCGTGGTGCTGAGCGACGACGACCGCGAACTGGGGCCGCACGAGCCAGGCACGCTCGCGCTCGACATCGCAAAGTCGCCCGCGCTCTGGTTCACCGGCTACCTGAACCAGCCGACCCCGGCGATCGGCGGCGGCTACTACCGCACCGGCGACACGGTCGAGCTCGAGCCGACCGGCCATATCAGCTTCGTCGGCCGCAACGACGACGTGATCACCTCGTCCGGCTACCGCATCGGCCCGTTCGACGTCGAGAGCGCGCTGATCGAGCACCCTGCGATTCTCGAGACGGCGGTGATCGGCAAGCCCGACGCCGAGCGGACCGAGATCGTCAAGGCGATCGTGGTGCTGAAGCCGGGCTATACGGCAAGCGACGAACTCGCCGAAGAGTTGCGCCAGCACGTCCGCAAGCGGCTCTCCGCGCACGCCTACCCGCGCGAGATCGCCTTCGTGGCCGAGCTTCCCAAGACGCCGAGCGGCAAGATCCAGCGCTTTTTGCTGCGCAACGCCGAGAAGGCGGCGGCGCATCACTGAGCTTCATTCGTAACCGCCAGGAGGCCCGCCCTTTCCCAAATCCCTGGTCCTGAGGAGCGGCGCCTGCGGCGCCAGGACCAGGCTGCAGAGGGAAGCGGCGACCGCCCTGGACATCCCTTCAACCTCCGGAGCCTAACGTCATGACCGCAACCGATCCCGTCGTCATCGTCGGCGCCGCGCGCACGCCGATGGGCGGCTTGCAGGGGGACTTTGCCGCGCTCAGCGCGCCAGAACTCGGCTCGGTCGCCATCGCCGCGGCGGTTCAGCGCGCGGGCGTCGCCCAAGGCTGACGATCGAAGAGGTGGTGATGGGCTGCGTGCTGCCCGCCGGGCAGGGCCAGGCGCCCGCCCGTCAGGCTTCGCGCGGCGCCGGGCTGCCCGACGCCGCCGGCTGCACCACGGTCAACAAGATGTGCGGCTCGGGCATGAAGGCGGCGATGTTCGCCCATGACATGCTGATCGCCGGCACGAACCGGGTGATGGTCGCCGGCGGCATGGAGAGCATGACCAACGCGCCCTATCTCCTGCCGAAAGCGCGCAGCGGCTACCGGCTCGGCCACGACCGGGTGATCGACTCGATGTTCCTCGACGGGCTCGAGGACGCCTACGACCGCGGCCGGCTGATGGGGACGTTCGCCGAGGACGCCGCGCAGGCCTACCAGTTCTCGCGCGCCGAGCAGGACGCCTATGCGCTGGCCTCGCTGACGCGAGCGCTGAAGGCCGGCAAGGACGGAAGCTTCGCCGCCGAGATCGCGCCGGTGACGGTCAAGGGCCGCAAGGGCGACGTGACGGTCGCCGTCGACGAGCAGCCGTTGCAAGGCGCAGCCGGAAAAGATCCCGACGCTGAAACCCGCTTTTCGCGAGGGCGGCACGGTGACGGCGGCCAATTCCTCCTCGATCTCCGACGGCGCGGCGGCGCTGGTGCTGATGCGGCGGTCGGAAGCGGAGAGCGCGGGGCGCTCAAGCCGCTGGCGACGATCCTCGGCCATTCGACCTTCGCCGGCCTGCCGTCGAAATTCCCGTCCGCCCCGGTCGGCGCGATCCGCGCGCTGCTCGACAAGGTCGGCTGGAAGGCCGGCGACGTCGACCTGTGGGAGGTCAACGAGGCCTTCGCCGTGGTCGCGATGATCGCCATGCGCGAACTCGGGCTTCCCGCATGACAAGGTCAACGTCGCACGGCGGCGCCTGCGCGCTCGGCCATCCGATCGGCGCCTCGGGGGCGCGCATCCTGGTGACGCTGATCGCGGCGCTGAAGCAGTACGGGCAGAAAAGGGGCGTCGCGTCGCTTGTGCATCGGCGGCGGCGAGGCGACCGCGATCGCGCTGGAGGCGGCATGATCCCGACCGAAGAGCAGGCGACGATCCGCGACATGGCGCGGCGCTTCGCCGAGGAGACAGCTCGCGCCCAACGCCGCGCGCGTGGGACCGCGAGCACGCCTTTCCGGCCGAGGCGATTGCAGAAATGGGCGCGCTCGGCTTCATGGGCATGACCGTGCCGGCCGAATGGGACGGCGCCGAGACCGACTACGTCTCCTACGCCATGGCGGTGATCGAGATCGCCGCCGGCTGCGGCGCGGTCTCGACCATCATGAGCGTGCACAACGGGGTCGGCTGCATGCCGATCCTGACCTTCGGCGACGACGAGCAGCGCGAGCGGTTCCTGAAACCGATGGCGCGCGGCGAGAAGATCGGCTGCTTCTGCCTGACCGAGCCCGGCGCGGGCTCCGACGCCGCCTCGATCAAGACGCGGGCGCGGCGCGACGGCAATTCGTCGTACGTCCTCTCGGGCGCTAAGCAGTTCATCACTTCCGGCAAGAACGGCCAGCGTGGCGATCGTCTTCGCCGTCACCGATCCCGACGCCGGCAAGAGGGGCATTTCCGCCTTCATCGTGCCGACCGACACGCCGGGCTTCGTCGTCGCCAAGGTCGAGCACAAGCTCGGCCAGCACGCGTCCGACACCTGCGCCATCGCCTTCGAGGAGATGCGCGTGCCGGCGAGCCAGCGCCTTGGCGAGGAAGGGCAGGGGCTGAAGATTGCGCTCGCCAATCTCGAGGGCGGCCGGATCGGCATCGCCGCCCAGGCGGTCGGCATGGCGCGCGCCGCCCACGCGGCGGCGCTGGCTTACGCCAAGGAGCGGGTCCAGTTCGGCAAGCCGATCATCGAGCATCAGGCGGTGGCGTTCCGGCTCGCCGACATGGCCACCCGGATCGAGGCGGCCGAGCAACTGACGCTGCACGCGGCCTCTCTTCGCGACGCCAAGCAGCCCTGCCTCAAGGAGGCGTCGATGGCGAAGCTGTTCGCCAGCGAGATGGCGGAAAGCGTGTGCTCGGACGCGATCCAGATCCACGGCGGCTACGGCTACCTCGCCGATTATCCGGTCGAGCGGATCTACCGCGACGTGCGCGTCTGCCAGATCTACGAGGGCACGAGCGACATCCAGCGGCTGGTGATCGCGCGGGCGCTGGCGGCCGGGTGAGCGAAACCGCCCTACAGCCGTCCTTGTCCGGGCGGCGCGCTCATGTTAGCTGCTCAGCCTGAAATCGGGGTATAGCGCAGCCCGGTAGCGCGGAAGTTTTGGGTACTTCAGGTCGCAGGTTCGAATCCTGCTGCCCCGACCACTTAACAAGCGAAATTGCTTGCATTTTTCACTGCGCTCGAACCTGCGTTCTCTCGCGCTTTGCGGCTAGACCACGCGAGGCAAACGGAAAATGGTCGACCAGCGAGGCGCACCGACCCATCCCAACGCTTAAGGAAAAGGTTTGCCGGGCGGGAGAATCGGGGCGTCGGCGGCGCGAGGCGTTGCGCGGTCGACCCTGGTTCCCGGCGCTGGCGAGACGAAGGTCGAGATCGCGAAGACGGCGAGGATCATGATGGCGAAAGTGCAAAACGCCAGAACGACCTGCTGCTGACGTGAGCCGGTCGCCGAGAATGCGTTGTCCACAGACTGGACACCGGGGGCCTTGCCGTTCGGCAACAGCGCCACGAGATCTGCAGCGCTCGTCTGTGACGGATTGGCGCTCGCCGGGTCGCGCGGCAGCGCGTCGATCAGCGCGGTCAGTCGCTCGGCGGCGGCTTCCCTTGGCATGCGCGAAAGGCTCGTGGCCTCCTGCCAGGGATCGACATCGAGGCGGGCAAGCGCGGAAAGGACGCTGAGGGTCGTTCCGTTGTGCTCCTCGCCGATCCGCGCGCTTAAGAATTCGTCGAACTCCGGCCCGATGAGTGGAGACAGGGCGGCGTGGGTTATGGCGGAACCTGCGCCGCCGAGAGCGCCCGTTCAATCGCTCGCTCCAGGTCCGACACCCGGAAGGGTTTTTGAATGAGGACAGCTTCCTCGCCCAGCGGGATCCCGCGCACCATGTCGCCGGTCACGAACACGTGTGGGACGAACGCGCTCCGGAGGATCTCGTTGACCGCCGATATGCCGCTTGCTTCGCCGAGTCCGACGTCAACGATCATCAGGTCCGGGCGCCAATGCGCAGCGGCGGCCACCGCGCCGGCGACATTGCGCTCTACCGCGCAAACCGTGTGACCGAGGCCCTCGAGCGTTTCCGCCAGCAATTCGCCGATCATCGAGTCGTCTTCCACGACCAAGGTGCGCAGCGCCATCATCGAATTCCCTTTCCCGACTTCGGCTGGCAGACATCCGCGCAATCGGTCGGAGAAGATGATAACGACCGCTGATCGAAAGGGCAGAGTTGGAAACTACTCATGCCGAGCTACGACGCGCCAAGGGCTTGCCGGCGCGGCTTCTCAACGCGGCAAGGGGCCCGCGAAACGCCATAGTCATTCGTGCGTCGCGTAGCTCATAAGGAAGATACGGAAACTACTCACGCCTCTACGCTCGTTGTCTTGCACGCCGAGAAGCGCATCGCATCGAATAAGGTCGCAATCAGCCCCGAATTTTGCTAATAAAATTCGGTCGTTTCGGTGGAGCGTTCCTCTTCGAGAAAAAATCTCAGTATGCCTGGAAGCCTCAATCATACCGCGGAGCGATCGCGCTGGATATCGAAGCCCCTCTCGGCAAGTAAAGCGGAGGGCTTTCCGGTCGTGGCCATCGGCGCTTCGGCGGGCGGCCTTGATGCCTGCAGAAAGCTCCTGGACGCGCTGCCCGGCGTCAATGGCATGGCCTTCATCATCGTGCAGCATCTCGATCCGAGTCACGACAGCATGATGGTCGACCTGCTCGCAGGCCACACGTCGATGCCAGTCCTCATGGCGGCCGACGGCATGCCGATCGAATGCGAGCGCGTCTATGTCATTCCGCCGGGCGTCTATCTGTCGACCGGCGAGAAGGGCGGGTTGCGAATTTCAAAGCCGCAGGCGCGGCACGGCGCGCGGCTTCCGTTCGACTTCCTCCTGAACTCGCTCGCTCACGAATACGGACCGCGCGCCGTATGCGTGGTCCTTTCCGGAACCGGGGCCGACGGCAGTCTCGGCCTGATATCGGTGAAGGCGAAAGGTGGGCTCGTCATCGCCCAGGACATGCGCGAAGCCGACTACGACGGGATGCCGTCCAGTGCGGTCGCGACCGGCGCGGTCGATCTCGTGCTCCGCGCCGCCAAGATCGCCGAGGCGCTGGTCGCGCGCCAGCGCGGCCAGGCTTTCGTGCCGGAACCGCCGAAATCGACGGCTCTGAAGTCGGTCGAGGACTTCCTGCCGGACATTATCGCGGTCCTCCGCACCATGACGGTTCACGATTTCACGCTCTACAAGCACGGTACGCTCGAGCGGCGGGTCGAGCGGCGGATGGCGCTGGCGGGGGTCAAGACAGCCGCCGAGTATTTCGACCTCCTGCGCCGGGACGCGAGCGAGCGCGATCAGCTCTCCCGGGACCTGCTGATCAACGTCACCGGCTTTTTTCGTGACGCGGCGGTGTTCGAATTTCTTGCCAAGAGCGTCATTCCCGGCCTCGTGCGCGATCATCCGCTGGACCGGCCGCTGAGACTCTGGATCGCCGGCTGCAGTTCCGGCGAAGAGACCTATTCGCTCGCCATGCTTTTTCGCGAAGAGATCGACGCCTCGAAACGTGAGATCAGGTTGCAGATCTTCGCGACCGACGTCGACCCCGACGCGGTCGCGAGCGCTCGCGACGGACTCTACCCCGACACGATCGAGGCGGACGTGTCGCGGGAACGACTGGCGCGGTTTTTCTCCAAGGAGGATCATAGCTACCGCATCTCGGCCGAAGTGCAGGCGCACGTTGTGTTCACGGTGCATGACGTGCTCGCCGACCCGCCGTTCGCGCGTCTCGACTTCGTATCGTGCCGGAACCTGCTGATCTATCTCCTGCCGGAGGCGCAGGCCAAGGTCATCTCCATCATCCATTTTGCGTTGCGCGAAGGCGGCCTTCTGCTTGTGGGAGACGCGGAGACGGTCGGCGTCGCCGACGGCCGGTTCGTCGCCATCTCCAAGCCTCAGCGCGTTTATCGTCGCGTCGGCGGCGTCCGGCCGGGCGATTTCGCCCCGTCGTCGAATGCGGCGGATGGCTTCCGCTTCCGCGTCCGTCCAGGCCATGCATCCGCGCCTTCGCGCCAGATCGAGCTTGCCGAGCTTTGCCGACGCATGGTGCTGGAGGCCTATGGTCCCGCAGCAGTGCTGATCAACCGCAAACTCGAATGCCTCTACCTCCAGGGACCGGTGGATCGTTATCTCAAGGTCGTACCGGGACGCCCCGTCAATGATCTGATCGCCATGGCGCGCGAGGGCTTGCGCACCAAGCTGAGATCGGCCGTTCAGCGGGCGCTGAGCGAAAATGCGCGCGTCGCGATGTCCGGCGGCCGAGCGAAGGGCGCCTCAGACGCGGTTTCCCTTGGCATCGTCGTCATTCCTGCGCCCGGCGATCGGGAAGACCTGTTTCTGGTCTGCTTCGTCGAGGAGCCGGAGCCGCAGACCGGGCGCGGCGGAAGCATCGGCGCCGCCGATCTTCCCCGGGTCGCAGAACTCGAGCGCGAACTCGAAGCGACAAAGACCGAGTTGCAAGGCGCCCTTCGCAATCTCGAGATATCCAGCGAAGAGCAGATGGCGATCAACGAGGAGGCGCTGTCCGTCAACGAGGAGTACCAATCGACCAATGAGGAGCTGCTGGCCTCCAAGGAGGAGCTTCAGTCGCTCAACGAGGAGCTGAACGCCCTCAACAGCCAGTTGCAGGAGATGCTCGAGCGTCAGCGCACGACTTCGGACGACTTGCAGAACGTGCTCTACAGCACCAAGGTTGCGACGATCTTTCTCGATACGCGCTTCAACATCCGCTTCTTCACCCCGGCCACAAAAGCGCTGTTCAACGTCATTCCGAGCGACGTCGGGCGCCCGCTCACCGACCTCAAGTCGCTCGCGGCCGACGAGGCGCTCGTTGAGGACGCCCAATCCGTCCTCAAGACTCAGACGCCGATCGAGCGGGAGATCGAGGGCCAGAGCGCCGCCTGGTTTATCCGCCGGATCATGCCCTACCGCGCCAGCGACGAAAAAACCGAAGGGGTCGTCATCACCTACGAAGACGTCACCGAACGGCGGCGCACGGCCGACGCGCTGACCGCCGCCAAACGCCAGGCGGAATTGGCGAGCATCGCCAAGACGCGCTTCCTTGCAGCCGCCAGCCACGATCTCAGACAGCCGCTGCAGACGCTCTCTCTTCTCCAGGGCCTGCTGGAGAAAAGAGTGGAGGGGCAAAAGGCTCAGCAGCTGGTCAAGCGCCTGGATGACGCCTTAGGCGCGATGACGGGAATGTTGAATACGCTGCTCGACATTAACCAGATCGAGGTCGGATCCGTTAAGCCTGAAATCGCCGACTTTCCAGTGAGCGCCCTTTTTGATCGACTTCGGGAGGAACTGACTTACCACGCACAAGCAGCCGGACTCGCGTTTCGGGTCGTCCCCTGCGCGCTCTCCATTCGGAGCGATCAGGGCTTGCTCGAGCAGATCGTCCGCAACCTGATTTCGAACGCCCTGAAATATACCCAGCGCGGCGCCGTGCTCGTCGGGTGCCGCCGACGGCAGGGCAAGTTGCGTATTGAGGTCTGGGACACAGGAATTGGCATCCCCGAGTCGGAACTGCAGGCCGTGTTCGAAGAATATTATCAGGTGGACAACGCCGCGCGTCAGCGCAGCCAGGGCCTCGGCCTCGGCCTCTCGATCGTGAAGAGCCTGGGCGAACTCCTCCATCACCCGATCCGGGTGCGCTCGCTGCAAGGAAAGGGGTCGGTCTTCTCGATAGAGGTTCCGCTGACGCCAGACGGCCGTGCGTCGGCGGCGTCTCCTTCACCAAGAGCGGCGGAAAACGCACCGACCGCGACGGCGGCCCACAGCGGGACCATCCTGATCATCGAGGACGACCCGGAAGTCCGGGAGCACCTCGAACTGTTTCTGAACGAAGAAGGCTATCAGACGTCGGCGGCTGTCGACGGACAGACCGCGCTGGAATTGCTGGCGCGAAACACCCTGTGGCCCGATCTGGTCCTCGCCGACTACAATCTGCCAAACGGCATGAACGGGGTTCAAGTCTCGGAGAAACTGAATCAGGCGCTCGATCGTCGAGTCCCCTTCATCATTCTCACTGGCGACATCTCCACCGACACCCTGCGCGATATCGCGCTTCACGACTGCGTGCATCTCCACAAGCCCGTCAAGCTAAACGACTTGACGCGCACGATCGAGAAGCTGCTGGCGAAGCCGTCTCCCACGCTGGTCTCGCCGCCTCATCACGCTCATGAAGGCCCGAGCGCTTCGGCGGGGGCCGCGATCATCGTTGTCGACGATGACGACCTCGTTCGCGAGACGATACGCGCGGTTCTCGAAGACGAGGGCCGCGTCGTCGAAACCTACGCAAGTTGTGAGGCCTTTCTCAAGGGCTTTGATCCGGGCAGGTCCGCCTGCCTGCTGGTCGACGCCTATCTGCCGGGAATGAGCGGCCTGGAATTGCTCGAGAAGCTCCATGAGGACGGGCATCGCTTGCCGGCGATCATGATCACCGGCAACGCTGATGTGTCGATGGCGGTTGAAGCCATGAAAGCGGGCGCGCTCGATTTCATCGAGAAACCAATCGGTCGAAAGGAACTTATCGCAGGCATCGATCGCGCTCTCGAACTGTCCGAGGATTCCGGCAAATTGACGCAGTTGCGAGAGGAGGCGGCGGCTCATCTTGCGGGCCTAACGCCGCGCCAGCGCGACGTGATGGAACGGGTGCTCGCCGGCGAGCCGAGCAAGAACATTGCGGCCGATCTCAACATCAGCCAGCGCACGGTCGAGAACCACCGCGCCGCCATCATGAAGAGAACCGGGTCGAAGTCGCTGCCCGCGCTCGCCCGGCTGGCTCTTCTCGCGTCGGACGGAGCCGGGGAGCGGCCGGACGCGGCGTGAGAAGCTGCGGCGGCTTACCCTCAACCCGCTAGCATATGCCCCAAAGCTGCGAGTGGACGAATGCGATCGCAGACGATTTTGGTTGTGGCGAGGATCGGGGCTGACAGAATCGCGCCCGGGACGCCCCACAGCCAAAACCAGAACACGAAAGCGAAGACCACGAAAACGGGATTGAGAGTGAATCGCCTTGCAAGAAGCATCGGCGTCGCCGTCTCGCCTTCGATCACGTGAATGCCGACATAGAGCGCCGCCGGGAGCAGGGCCTGCCAGGTCGAGTCGATCGTGAGCGACCCGGCGAACAGGAAAATGAAGAAAGCCGCGGCCGGCCCGAGAATCGGGACGTAGTTCAGAATGAACGCGACCGTTCCCCATAGAATGGGGTCGCCGACGCCGGTCGACCACATGACAAGGGCGGTCGCTGCGCCGACAAGCGCGTTCATGATGGTAATGGTGAGGAGGTAGGCGGAAATATCGCGTCCGATCTGCTGCGAGATGTCGACCGCCTGCCGCTTGCTGGCGAACCTGGGCAAAACCTCGACGAGCCGCCGCAGGAAACTGTCTCCCGCGAGCAGCAGAAAGTAGAGAAACATCACGGTCGTGAACAGCCCGCCGGCGAAGCTTCGCGTGCCGGCAAAGACGCTCGATATAATCGCTCCGCCGTCCAATGGCCCGGGAGCGCTTCGCTGAGGGCCAGCGGCGCCGAAATTGTTGGCCGCCGCCAGGAATGTTTGAAGCGTTTTGATCGGGGCTTCGAGAAAGTGGAGCCGCTCCTGAATGCGGGGTATGCCCTCGGGAAGCTTGCCGATCCACGCCTCGGCGGGACCGGAGACCGCAGCGCCAATTCCCACGATCGTCGCGAACACGACCAGAATGAGGAAAATCGATCCCAGCGCCCTGGGCACTCGCAAGCGCTCAAACGCGTTCAGGGCGGGCTGCATCAACAGATTGAGCATGATCGCGAAGATCATCGGCAGAACGATGTCTCTGGCCACATACGCCGCCGTCAAAGCCGCAAGAACAAATATGCCTCCGAGAAAGAAGGTCTTCGCGTCGGACGGCAGAGGCATATCCGCCAGGAGTTCATCCGGCGCTTCAACCGGCTCGGTCTCCAACCGCTGATCCGACTCTGGCAATGGCGAAACTCCAGATCGAAGCCTCACGCGCTCAGCCGGTGCGGGTCGCCTCACCGGCCTGTCGTCCATCGTTGCGAAAACGCAGAGCCAGGAGGCGACTCCTAGCCCGCGCGGTTCGGCTAGCGGCCCATGAGCCACATGACGACAACCACGATCAGAACGATGCCGAGGACGCCGCCGAGACCGGGGGCGCCGTAGTAGCTATGCGCGTAATAGCCACCGCCTCCGCCGAAGAGCAGGATAATGATTATGATGAGAAGTATCGTGCTCATGTTCCGACCACCTGGCAGATGAGTTTATTGGCGCGGCGCAAAACGTCGGCGGTTACGGCTTCTTCACCGCGTCGCTGACCGCATCGCTCACCGCATCGTTCAGACCGCCGACCGCGTTCTGAACCTTGCCGATGGCCCTGTCGGCCTTGCCGTCGCTCTGCAACTTGGCGTCGCCGAGCACCTTGCCGACGGCCTCTTTCACGGCGCCTTTGATCTCCTTGATCGAGCCGGCGATTCTGTTCCTGTCCATGACTGGCGCTCCTTGCGTCTTTGCGAGATGCGTCACGGCGCCTGTCATTGCCGTGTTCGCATCCTGCATTGCGACGTTAGGCGAGGCATTCGAGAGACGTCAGCCTCGGAAACTACTCACGCGAGGGCGGCCGCAGAGAGCGGTTTATCGATGTGTTCCAGCGGCTAACCGCAGCCGGACCGCCGCCTGGAGCTGTTCGGCGAATGCAAGTGCGGCGGTCAGGACGGCTGCCTCGTTGGCAGCCGGCGATCCCTGATCCGGGATGCCGACCGGAAATTCCATGTGGTCTGCGTCTCCGCTCACACGCACGCTGTAGACAAGCCGGTGATCCGGCTGTTCCTCGACCTCTATGATTTCGATATTCACCATCATCATTCTCCATTGAGGGTGCTGCAAACGAGCGTGCCGCTAAGGGGCGTCGCGAGGGGTTGGCGAGAGGCTCGAAATCTTTCGACACTCGGCTTCCCGATCGTTGAAATCGACTTCGCAAAAATTGGCCCAGCTTCCCGCGCCATCGCGATCGACAGCGGTCGAGCTCGATGAACGGCGCTCGAACTCGCCGCGGCGAGAACGGCGCAGATCGTGGCCGCCGACAGAGCCAATCGCAACTGGACGGCATTTCTCTTGTGCATGGGGTTATCCTTGCACAGCCCTTGGGGCCTGCACTTGGACAACGGCGCCGTGCAAGACACAAGCGTCGGTAAATACTCAAGCCAATCGGCGGAGGGCGTCTACGCTTGGATTTTTGCCCTAGAGCCCGCGCCGACTCGCGCCGCCTTACTCCCCATGAGTAGTTTCCGAGCCTCCCCCCCGAGTTGGTCCGCGGGTTAAAGGGAAGGTCGCAGGCATCGGAACGCAACAGCATAAGGCGCCAAACCATGTTGCAGGTCATATCCCCTTTGAAAGGCTTCTCGATCGAAGCAAGCGACGGCGGGATTGGAACTGTCGTCGACTTTCTGTTCGACGATGCATCCTGGAAAGTGCGCTGGCTCGTCATCGGTTGCGGGAGCTGGGCTGCGGGACGCAAGGTGCTGATCCATCCCTCCGCCATTTCGCAAGAGGACCTGGAGCGGCAGCAATTTGTTGTCGCGCTGACGAAAGCCCAGGTGGAGGGCAGCCCGAAATTCGCTGACAATCAGCCGGTCTCGCGGCAAATGGAGAACGAGCTCTACGACTACTACGGCTGGGACCCGCTCTGGGGCGGCGCCAGCCTCGCAGGAATCCCCGGCGCCATGGCGTCGCCCCTGATGGGGCCGCCGTATTTGGGCTTCGGTTCAGGCGCCGAGACTGAGGTCGGCGGCGCTGGCCCGGCTTTGCCCGAAGCCGATCCGCATTTGCGCAGCGTCAACGAAGTGACGGGATACCACGTCCATGCGATTGACGGCGAAATCGGTCATATCGAAAATCTGATGCTCGACGACGCGGACTGGAGCGTTCGCTATTTCGTCGTCGACACCCGCAATTGGTGGTTTGGGCAGCACGTGCTGATCTCGCCGCTCGCCGTGAAGACGATCGATTGGTTCGACCGCCATGTCGAGCTCAACGTGTCTCGCGAACTGGTGAAGGCGAGCCCGCCCTGGGACCCGCTCACGGCTTTCAACGATGACTACGCCAAGCGGCTTCATAGGCACTACGGCTGGCTCGGATCGTCCGCGTAGCGACTCGCGTCAGGCGGCGCGTGAACTGCGGCGTCAGAGGCATGGAAAGAGGGTCGGAGATGGGAATGCACGCGCGTCGGCCCAAGGCTCCCGAATCCGAGCCTGGAGCCCAGGACCATTTGCAACACCTGCCTCTGGCGGAGGTCGAGAAAGAACTGAACTCCTCGCCGGACGGCCTGACCGAGGCCGAGGCGCAGAAGAGGCTCATCCAATATGGGCCTAACGAGATCGCCGAGAAGCAGACCAACGAGATCCTGAAATTCCTCTCCTACTTCTGGGGTCCGATCCCCTGGATGATCGAGGCGGCGGTCATCCTCTCGGCGGCGGCCCAGCACTGGCCGGATTTCGGGATCATCCTCGTGCTGCTTCTAGCCAACGCCGTGGTCGGCTTTTGGGAGGAACATCAGGCTGGCAACGCCATCGCCGCTTTGAAGGCGACGCTCGCGATCAAGGCCAGGGTGAAACGCGACGGCAAGTGGGCCAATCCGGCGGCGCGTGAACTCGTGCCCGGCGATGCGATCCGACTTCGCCTCGGCGACATCGTGCCGGCCGACGCACGCTTGCTGCAAGGCGACGAGCTATCCGTCGACCAGTCGGCGCTGACCGGGGAATCCTTGCCCGCAACGCGCAAAACCGGCGACGCCGTCTTCTCCGGGTCGATCGTTCGTCGTGGCGAAATCGACGCGCTGGTCTACGCGACCGGCGGCAAGACCTACTTCGGCAAGACGGCCGAGTTGGTGGAGACGGCGGTCACCGTGAGCCACTTCCAGAAGGCCGTGCTGAAGATTGGCAACTACCTGATCATCCTCGCCTTGATCCTGGTCGCGGTCATCATCGGACTTGGCGTCTATCGGGGCGAGCCGATCCTGACCCTGTTGCAGTTCGCCCTCGTGCTGACGGTCGCGGCGATCCCCGTGGCCATGCCGACGGTCCTGTCGGTGACCATGGCGGTCGGCGCTCGCCTGCTCGCGAAGAAACAGGCGATCGTGAGCAAGCTGGTTGCGATCGAGGAACTGGCAGGCGTCGACGTTCTGTGCGCCGACAAGACCGGAACCCTGACCCAGAACAAGCTGACGCTCGGCGAACCATTCTGCCTCGATGCGATCACCGCCGACGATCTCATCCTCGCCGGCGCATTGGCTTCAGAAGCGGCGAACAACGACACGATCGATCTCGCAGTTATCGGCGGCCTGAAGGACAAAGAGGCGCTGAAGCCCTATCAGGTCACGCATTTCACGCCGTTCGATCCCGTACACAAGCGGACCGAGGCCACGGTCAAGGGCGCGGACGGAAAGACGTTCAAGGTAACCAAGGGCGCCCCGCAGGTCATCCTGACGCTGTCAGCTAATGCGGCCGCGGTGAAGTCCGCTGTCGACAAGGCGGTCAACGACTTCGCCGGGCGCGGATTTCGGGCATTGGGCGTCGCTCGCGCCGACGGCGACGGCAAATGGCTGCTCCTAGGCATCCTACCGCTTTTCGATCCGCCCCGCGTAGACGCCAAATCCACCGTCGCAACCGCGGCCGAAATGGGCGTCAAGATCAAGATGGTGACGGGCGACGCCCTCGCGATCGCCCGGGAAATGGCCAAAACGCTCGGCATGGGTTCGAACATCCTCGACGCGAACACGCTTGGCGACTCCAAGACCGACGAAACCGCGGCGACAGCCAAGACCATCGAAGACGCCGACGGCTTCGCTCAGGTGTTCCCCGAGCACAAGTTCCACATCGTCGACGTCCTGCAAAAGCATGGCCACATCGTCGGCATGACCGGCGACGGGGTCAACGACGCTCCGGCGCTGAAGAAGGCCGACTGCGGCATCGCCGTTTCCGGCGCAACCGATGCGGCGCGCGCAGCGGCGGCGATCGTGCTTCTAACGCCAGGCCTTTCGGTGATCATCGACGCGATCAAGGAAAGCCGCCGCATCTTCCAGCGCATGAACAGCTACGCCATCTATCGCATCGCCGAGACGCTCCGCGTTCTCCTGTTCATGACGCTGGCGATCGTTGTCTTCAACTTCTATCCCCTGACGGCGATCATGATCGTGATGCTGGCTCTGCTCAACGACGCCGCGATCCTGTCCATCGCCTATGACAACGTCATCTCCAGGAACAAGCCAGAAGTCTGGGACATGCGCACGGTTCTGGGGATCGCCACCGTTCTGGGCGTCGTCGGGCCGGTCGCCGCGTTTGGATTGTTTTACCTCGCGGACCGCGTCCTTCACATCGACCGCCCGCAAGTCCAGACCATGATGTATCTCCTCTTGTCGGTCGCGGGACATCTGACGATCTTCCAGACGCGAACGCGCGGGCCATGGTGGTCCATACGCCCGGCACGGATTCTCTTGCTGGCGGTCGTCGGAACGCAGGCGTTGGCGACCGCGATCTGCGTCTTCGGCTTCCTCGTGACCCCGCTCTGGTGGGGCTGGGCGGCGATGGTGTGGGGCTACGCCCTGGCCTGGTTCCTCGTGACCGATCCGATCAAGCTGCTCGCTTATCGCTTCTTCGATCCAGCCAAAGCCACGGGCGCGCCCACGGATAGCCCGCTGCCGCGATCGGGAATCGCCGCCCCGGAGCTCGCATGACGAGCCTGATCATTTTCGCTCTCGAGGGCGCCGTCGCCGGGAGCGATCCGCCATCGACGAATTCGTGAAGGAATAGATCTATGACGACAACAAACGTTTCCTCGCCACAGGCGACGCCAGACGTGCAATGGTCCTCTTTGCCCAACCCTTTCGCGGCGGAGTCCGGAAACATCGCGACGGCGTTGTCAGAATACCTGGTCGACGCCTTCCAGCCCAGCGTTCTCTTCCTTGATCTGCTGCCCGATGCGCTATGCCGGCGGCCTGCTCGGCGGCAGCTGGCTCACCGCAATGGCCAGCGACCTCGGCAACGGGACGGGACGGACTTGATCCTGAACTTCGATATTCTGAACCCGGCGAACTGGCTCCGGGGCAAGCAGTACGAGGTCTATCGCACGTTGACACCGATGCCGCGCGCTACCTCAAATTCGAAAAGTGGTGGGGAGACTTCATCCCGCTGAACGGGGACGAACTGCAGTTCCTGGTGGACAACCTGTTCATCGGCGACAAGCTCACCCGCAACCAGATAAAGTAACGTTTCCGTGCGAGCCTCGGCGTTGAACGGAAGCCTAACTAGGGCCGGGCTGGCTTGCGGATCATCGCCGGCCACATCGAGGCTGCGGACTTCAGCAAGACCGCACGCTTTGGCGGCGTCGCGGGCAGAGGCAACCCTGCGGCGGTGAGGGCTTCCCGGACCCGCGGGGTGGCTTCCAAGGCCATCACCCGCTCTTCCAGGGCCTTCATCCGCTTTTCGAAAGTCAGCTTCCGATCCCGCGTCATGCCAGCGCCTCCATGCGCGACAATGCGAGCGTCTATCAGAGTTCTCACAGCCGGCGGGCTACGTCCGACGATCAAGCAACAACGTCGCCCTTGCAAGTCTCGGTCTCGTTGAAGCGCGCCGGCATGAACGCGGCAGAGAAAACAAGACTGATTCGTGACATGGAGGTCTCCTGTAGGGGCGGCAAGCGGCCGTCGCTCGCCGCCAATTAGTCGCTGATAAGTCCGAACGGTAAGCGTCGGAATCTACTCAGGCGGGCGCAGTTCAGCGGCATGCCTGACGCCTGGATAAATCTCGGGCGTTCAATCTGAAGATGGATCAGACCGGCAGCTGGAGGCGTCCACAATCGCCGGCGTAGGTAGTTTCCGATCCTGTGACGGCTCCGATTTGCCCCATAATAAACTCCGAGAGCCGTAGGCGCAGACAATTTCTGGCGCCAAGATCAGGAAGGGCGCAGCAATGGACACGAATACGTTATTGATCATTCTCGTCGTGATTTTCTTATGTGGTGGATTCGGCTTCTATGGACGGGGGCGCTGGTTCTGAATCGACGCGGCATCCTCCGTAGCAGCGAAAGTTTCGGACGCGGCCGCCGTCGACGGCTTGCGGTCACGGCCGGAGCAACGGGGCAGTCTTGCCCGCATCGCTTTGGGCCGCGCTCCTGCGCGTCGCCATCCAAGGGCAACGTTCATGCTGAAACGGCGCCCGCGTCCCGCCGCAGCCTTCCTCCGCGGGGAGATCCCGCGCCAAAGGGGTCAAATTGAAAATCTTCTCGCAGAGCGCCTTTCAGTCCGCGCGCACAGCGTCGCCGTGGAACAGCAAGGAACCCGTTCGCGAGGAACTCTTCAGCGTCCAGCGCCTCGAGGACCATGCGCGCAGCCTTGCGGTCGCGCAGATCGTGTCGTCGCAGACGACCAAAGGCCAGCTTCTTTCGAGCCGGCTCGCCGACAATCGATCCGTCCTGCTCCAGGCTTATCGTTCCGCCGTCAAGGCGATCAACGAGGGTCGCCCGATCACCCCTGCTGCGGAATGGCTGGTCGACAATTATCATCTCGTCGAAAAGCAGATCCATCAGATCCATTCGGACCTGCCGCCGGGATACTACCGCCAGCTTCCCAAGCTCGCGGTCGGACCCTTCACGGGCTATCCCCGGGTGTTCGGCATCGCCTGGGCTTTCGTCGCCCATTCCGATAGCCGTTTCGACCCCGAGTTGCTGGTTCGCTTCGTAAGAGCCTACCAAAAGGTGCAGCCGCTCACCATTGGGGAACTCTGGGCGGTTTCGATCACGCTCCGGATCGTTCTGATCGAGAATCTTGGACGCCTCGCGCAGCAGATCACCACCAGCCGCGCGGAGAGGCAAAGGGCGGACATCGTCGCCGATCGTCTGCTGGGGGAGGGCGGCCGACCGGCCGAGGCCTTCGGCGCCGTGCTTTCAGCGCATGAGCGCCAGGCGCTTTCGAACGCGTTCGCGGTCCAACTCGTGCATCGATTGCGCGACCAGGACCCGAAGATCACCCCGGCGCTGAATTGGCTCGACGAACGTCTCGCTGTTCAGAACACGACGACGGACACCGCGGTGCGCGATGTCCATCGCCAGCAAGGCGCAGCAAACGTCTCCGTTCGCAACATCATTACCAGCCTCAGCCGGATTTCCGACGCCGACTGGAAGCAACTGTTCGAGCGGTTGAGCCTAGTCGACGTCGTCCTCACCTGGAACAGCGACTTCGAGCGCATGGATTTCCCGACGCGCACGCTTTACCGCAGCGCCATCGAGGATCTCTCGCGCGGGTCGGGTCGCACCGAACTCGATATCGCCAGCGCTGCGGTTCAAGCGGCGAAGCAGGCCGCGGCCGAAGCGCCGCTGGCGGAGCGCACAAGACGCGGGGACGCCGGATACGTTCTGATCGCCCCAGGACGCCGCGCGTTCGAAAAGGCGATTGGCTATCGGCGTCCGATGCGAAGCTGGCCGGCGCGCCTCAACCGAACCGTCGGCGTCAGCGGCTATTTGACGGCGATTTCCGTTGTCGCGGTCATCCTTCTCGCGGCGCCGCTGCTCGCTCTATTTTTTGCCGGCCTGGGCGCAGCGGATCTCAGGCTGCTCGGCCTGCTCGGCGCCATTCCCGCCATCGACGCCGCTGTGGCACTGGTCAATCGGGGAGTAAACGCCGGATTCGCCGCTACGCTTCTCCCCGCCATGGATCTTGTCGACGGCGTTCCCGCGGAGCTTCGAACGCTCGTCGCCGTTCCAACTCTGCTTACGACCGCGAAGCAGATCGAGGATCTGATCGAGCGTCTCGAGATTCATCACCTGGCGAGCCCGGAAGGCGATCTGCATTTTGCGCTGCTGACCGATTGGACCGACGCCGCGAACGAACATGTCGAAGGCGACGCGGCGCTGGTGGCTGTGGCGGCGGAAGGGATTACGCGCTTAAATCGGCGCTATGGCCCTGCGCCCGGCGGAACGCGTTTCCTCCTTCTGCACCGCCGCCGCGTCTGGAACGGCGGCGAGTCGCGGTGGATCGGGTGGGAGCGCAAGCGCGGCAAGCTCCACGAACTCAATCGGCTGCTACGCGGGGCGACCGACACGACATTCATGGACGCAGGACTGGGACTTCCGGCAGCTCCGCCCGACGTCCGCTACGTGGTGACGCTCGATTCGGACACGCGCTTGCCGCGCGATGCGGTGCACCGGCTGATTGGCAAGATGGCGCATCCGCTGAACCGGCCGCGCCTCGACGCCGATGGGCGGCGCGTCGTCGAGGGCTACGCGGTCTTGCAGCCTCGCGTCACGCCGTCGCTGCCGAGCGGACGCGAAGGCTCACTGTTCCAGCGGATCTTCTCAAGCGTAAGCGGAATTGACCCCTACGCCTCCGCCGTCTCCGACGTCTACCAGGATCTGTTCGGAGAAGGGTCCTACGCCGGTAAGGGCATCTACGACGTCGACGCCTTCGAGGCCTCGCTCGCCGGCCGCGCGCCGGACTCAACCCTTCTCAGTCACGATCTCTTCGAGGGCGTGTTCGCGCGCGCCGGTCTCGCGTCGGACATCGAGGTCGTCGAGGAATTCCCTGCACGCTATGACGTCGGCGCCGTTCGCCATCACAGGTGGGCGCGAGGCGACTGGCAACTACTGCCCTGGATCTTTGGACGCGGTCCGTCGCTATCGCGAACCGAGTCGTCCACCAGCGTCCTTCCGGCGATTGGACGTTGGAAGATGCTGGATAATCTGCGCCGCACGCTCTCTGCGCCTTCGGCGGTCCTGGCGTTGCTGGTCGGTTGGACCCTGCCGATGCCTATGGCTCTGCTCTGGACGCTGTTTGTCGTCCTGACGATCGCTTTGCCGACGCTCATTCCGGTGCTCGCCGCCATTCCGCCGCGTCGGTTGGGCGTGACGATGTCGAGCCATCTGCGCGCGCTTGGCCACGACGCGGTCCTTGCCCTGACGCTTTCGACGCTGACCGTGGCGTTCCTCGCGGATCAGGCGTGGCTCATGGCCGACGCGATCGGCCGCACGCTCTGGCGCCTGGGCGTCAGCCGACGCCATCTGCTCGAATGGACCCCGGCCGCACAGGCGACGATCGGTCCTCGCCTCGATCTGATGGGTTACGCGCGTCGAATGGCGGGCGCGATGTTCATCGGCGCGGTCGCGGCGTTTGTTGCGCTGACGTCTCGCCACGGCTCCTGGCCGGCAGCGCTTCCGTTCGCCGCGCTCTGGCTGGCGTCCCCCGCGGTCGCGCGATTCGTAAGCTTGCCGGCCGCCGCCGCCTCCCGCAGGCCGCTGAGCGACGCGGATGCGCAAGCGCTGAGGCGGGCTGCCCGCCGCACCTGGCGGTTCTTCGAGACATTCGTCACGGCGGCCGACAACATGCTGCCGCCGGACAATTTCCAGGACGACCCGGCGCCTGCGGTCGCGCATCGGACCTCGCCAACTAACATCGGCCTCTATCTCCTCTCGGTCGCTTCAGCGCGGGAGTTCGGCTGGATCGGAACCGGTCAGGCGATCCATCGGCTGGAGGCGACGCTTGCGACAGTGGACCGCTTGCAACAGATGCGTGGTCATCTCTTCAACTGGTACGACACGCGCGATCTTCGACCGCTCGAGCCGAGATACATATCGACGGTCGACAGCGGCAATCTCGCGGGACATCTGATCGCGCTCGCCAATGCCTGCGAGGCCTGGCGCGACCGTCCCCTCGACGCGGCGCGGCGCTTCCGCGGCGTCGCCGACGCACTCGACATCGCCCGCGCCGAATGCGCCCGCCTGCGCGACGGGCGCCAAACCCAGACCGTGACCCTGCATCAGCTCGACGAGAGTCTGGCCGTTGTCTCAGCGGCTTTGCAACAGGCCTCGCTTTCGAAAGTCGACTGTCAGGCGCAGCTTGCCGGTCTTCGCGCCAAGGCCGCAATTATGGTCGATATCGCCAGCGCGATCGCGATCGAACGGGGCGATCCGCCGAGCGCGGATACGCTGCTTTGGGCGCGCGCGGTCCTGAGTTCGATCGACGCCCATGGCGAGGATATCGCTGAGGCCGCAGAGACGCCCGACGTCCCGCGGGAAAGGCTGACCGTTCTCGCAAGCAAGGCGCGGTCGATGGCGCTTGCAACGGAGTTCGGCTTTCTGCTCGATACCGACCGGCAATTGCTGTCGATCGGATATCTCGTCAACGAAGGCGTTCTCGATCAGAACTGTTACGATCTCCTGGCTTCCGAGGCGCGGCTCGCCAGTTTTTTCGCGATCGCCAAGGGCGATGTCGCGGCGAAGCATTGGTTCCGCCTCGGCCGCTCCGCAACGCCAGTCGCCCACGGCGCAGCGTTGATCTCCTGGTCGGGATCCATGTTCGAATATCTGATGCCCGCGTTGGTCATGCGCGCGCCGGCCGGAAGCCTGCTCGATCAGACGGACCGACTGATCGTCGGCCGGCAGATCGCCTACGCAACGAAACTCGGTCTTCCCTGGGGCATATCCGAATCCGCTTATAACGCCCGCGATCTGGAACTGACCTATCAATACTCGAATTTCGGCGTTCCCGGCCTCGGGCTGAAACGTGGCCTTGGGGAAGAGAGGGTCATTGCGCCTTATGCGACCGCGCTTGCCGCGATGATTGACCCGCGGGCGGCGCTAACGAATCTCGGCCGATTGGGCGGAGTCGGCGCGAGGGGTCGGTATGGCTTCTACGAGGCTCTGGACTTCACGCCGTCGCGCGTCCCGGAGGGGCAAAGCGTCGCGGTCGTCCGCGCCTTCATGGCCCATCATCAGGGCATGACGATCGTCGCGATCGCCGACACGCTACTCGAAGGCGCGTTGCGGACGTGGTTCCATTCCGAACCGATCGTCAAGGCGACGGAGCTGCTTCTTCAGGAGCGCATGCCCCGCGATGTCGCCGCGACCCGCCTTTGGGCTGCGGAGGTGAAGTCGGCCGCTGGCGCCCGCAACGTCGAACCGTTCGGCGGCCGGCGGTTCCTTTCGGCGCAACAGGCGACGCCCGCCACCCATCTGCTCTCTAACGGCCGCTACGCGACCATGCTCACCGCGGCCGGCTCTGGATACAGCCGCTGGTGCGATATGGCGCTGACGCGCTGGCGCGAGGACACAACCTGCGACGATTCGGGCTTCTATATTTATGTCAAGGACCTTCGCTCAGGCCTGGCGTGGTCGGCGGGTTTCCAGCCGACCGGGGTCGAGCCGGATGACTATCATGTCGCCTTCGATGAAGACCGCGCCGAGTTCACCCGGAGCGACGGCTCCCTGACAACGACTTTGGACGTCATCGTCTCCGCAGAAGACGACGCGGAAGTCCGCCGGGTCTCGATCACCAATTCCGGAAGCCGCGCGCGCGACATCGAGATCACGTCCTACGCCGAACTCGTGCTCGCGCCCCAGAGCGCCGATATCGCGCATCCGGCCTTCTCCAAGCTGTTCGTCGAAACGGAATATCTTCCCGATGTCGCGGCCATCCTAGCTACGCGGCGGAAGCGGAGTCCGAACGACCCGGAGATATGGGCCGCGCATTTGACAGTGATCGACGGCGAAGGTGTCGGCGCGCCGGAATTCGAGACGGACCGGGCGCGCTTCCTCGGCCGCAGCCACACCGTCCGTGCGCCGATCGCGATCATGGACAGCCGGCCGCTTTCGAATTCGATCGGGACGGTCCTCGATCCGATCTTCTCCATCCGCCGTCGCCTACGCATTGCGCCGGGCGCGACGGTCCGTGTCGCTTACTGGACGATCGCTGCGGCGAGCCGCGAAACGCTCCTCGACGGCGTCGACAAGCATCGGGACGCGACCGCATTCACGCGCGCTTCGACGCTCGCCTGGACCCAGGGCCAGGTGCAGTTGCACCACCTTGGCGTTACCGCAGGCGAAGCGAACCTGTTTCAGCGGCTCGCGGGGCATGTGATCTATGCGGCGTCGGCCATGCGGCCCTCCTCGGATACGATTCTTCGCGGCGCCGGCGCGCAGGCTGGCCTGTGGGGGCAGGGCATCTCCGGGGACCTGCCGATCGTGCTCCTCCGCATATCGGACATCGACGACCTCGAGATCGTGCGAGAGCTTCTGCAGGCGCACGAATATTGGCGGATGAAACAGCTCGCGGTCGATCTGGTGATCCTGAACGACCGCCAGTTCTCCTATGTCCAGGAACTTCAGATCGCGATCGAGACCTTGATGCGGACAAGCCGCACGTCGCCGTTGCCGGGGAGCGAGATCCGCCCAGGTCGCGTCTTCCTGTTGCGCGCAGACCTGATCTCAGCCGAGACGAAAGATCTTTTAGCTTCCGTCGCGCGGGTCGCCCTTGCCGCCCAGCGCGGCAGACTGTTCGAGCAGCTCGAGCGCATTGTGGACCCCGGCAGGCCCGAGAAAGCCGCGCAGAAGCCAATGGTCCCGCGTCTCAGGGCGCCGGAAAGGCCGGAAAGGGCGCGCGCTCCCGACCTCGAGTTCTTCAACGGGCTCGGCGGCTTCGCACGAGATGGACAGGAATATGTGACGGTCCTCGGACCCGGCCAGTCGACGCCGGCGCCGTGGATCAATGTGATCGCCAACCCCGCTTTCGGCTTCCACACGGGCGCCGAAGGCGGCGGCTACACGTGGTCGGTCAACAGCCGCGAGAACCAGATCACGCCATGGTCGAACGATCCCGTCAGCGATCATCAGGGCGAGGCGTTCTACCTGCGCGACGATGACACGGGGGATCTTTGGACGCCGACCGCGCTGCCGATCCGCAACCTCGCCGCGACTTATGTCGCCTGCCACGGCCGCGGGTACAGCCGCTTCACGCATGTCGCTCACGACATTGCGTCCGACCTGCTTCAGTACGTGCCGGTCGCCGATACGATCAAGATTTCGCGGCTCGTGCTGACCAATCGCTCGAGCCGGACCCGTCGGCTCAGCGTGACCGCCTATGTCGAATGGGTTCTCGGCCCGACGCGTTCCGCGACGCTGCCATTCATCTCGACTGAGATCGACGCCGCCACCGGGGCCATGTTCGCCCGTAATCCCTGGAACGCCAGCTTTGGCTCGCGGGTCGCCTTCGCCGACCTGCGCCCGGCCCAGACCAGTTGGACCGGCGATCGGCGGGAATTCATCGGCCGAAACGGCGCGCTCGCCAGGCCCGCCGCGCTCTCGGGCGCCGCCGACGCTCTCGAACACCGTCGGGGCCGCCCTCGATCCCTGCGGAGCGCTCAGCGCCACGATCGAACTCGCTCCCGGGCAGGCCGTCGAAGTCGTATTCTTCCTCGGTCAAGCCAAGAACGAAGACGCGGCGCGGGATCTCGTCATCCGCTATCGCGGCGCCGATCTCGATGTGGTCGAAAAGGAGGTCGAACGCCAATGGGATGACATTCTGGGCTCGGTGGTCGTGAAAACGCCGGATCGGTCGATAGACATCATGCTCAATGGCTGGCTCCTCTACCAGACGCTGAGCTGCCGCTTCTGGGCGCGCTCCGGTTTCTATCAGGCCAGCGGCGCTTATGGCTTCCGCGACCAATTGCAGGACGGCATGGCGCTCGCGGCTACGCAGCCCAAGTTGACCCGCGAGCACCTGCTACGCGCCGCTTCGCGGCAATTCGTCGAAGGCGATGTGCAGCATTGGTGGCTGCCGCATTCGGGACAGGGCGTGCGAACCCGCATCTCGGACGATCGTCCATGGCTCGCCTATACCGTCGCGCATTACGTGGAGACGACTGGCGACCTTTCCGTCCTCGACGAGAGCGTTCCGTTCCTGGAAGGCCAGGCGATCGAGCCCGGCGAACAGGACAGCTTCTTCAATCCGACTGTCTCCGACCAGACCGCGACCGTATTCGAGCACTGCGGGCTGGCTCTCGACGCCTCGCTGGCTCTCGGCGCGCATGGACTGCCCTTGATCGGGACCGGCGACTGGAACGACGGCATGAACCGCGTCGGTGAAAAAGGCGCGGGCGAGAGCGTTTGGCTCGGCTGGTTCCTTTACGCCGCGCTGACGGCTTTCACGCCGATCGCCGAGGCGCGCGGGGAAACGGACAGAGCGGCCAAATGGCGCACGCACGCCGACGCGCTGGCCGCTTCGCTGGAACAGGAAGCGTGGGACGGAGACTGGTATCGGCGCGCCTTCTTCGACGACGGCGAGCCGCTCGGCGCGGCGGCGAACGAGGAGTGCCGCATCGATGCGATTGCGCAGTCCTGGGCGGTCCTTTCCGGCGCGGCGTCGCCCGATCGGGCGTCGAAGGCGATGCGCGCGGTCGAGCGGGAGCTGATCCGGAGCGACGAGGGCCTCGCCTTGTTGTTCGCGCCGCCATTCGACAAGACCACGGAGGATCCCGGCTATATCAAGGGCTATCCGCTGGGCGTGCGCGAGAACGGCGGCCAGTACACGCACGCGGCGTTGTGGTCCGTGATGGCGCTCGCCGCGCTCGGCGAAGGCGACAAGGCGGCCGGCCTCTTTGCCATGCTCAACCCCATCAACCATGCACGAAGCCGCGCCGATGTGCATCGCTACAAGGTGGAGCCCTACGTCGTGGCGGCCGATGTCTACGCCAGCGCGCCCCATGTCGGGCGCGGCGGCTGGACGTGGTACACGGGCTCGGCGGGTTGGATGCAGCGGGCCGGCATCGAGAGCATTCTCGGGCTAAAGGTTCGCGGTGCCGCTCTGCATCTCGATCCGTGCATTCCCAAGAGCTGGCCCAAGGTCGAAATGACCGTGCGCCATGGGTCTTCGCGATACGAAATCGTGGTCGACAATCCGGCTGGGGTCAATCGGGGCGTCAGCTTCGCCGAGATGGACGGGGTGGAGATCGCGGAGCGCCCTCTGCAAGCGCCGATCGTCAACGACGGCGCCGTCCACCGCATTCGCATCCGGTTGGGAAATCAAGCCTGAGGCCGAGCGGCGAATGGCATCTGGGGGCAGGGCGGACTTGGTTTGCCGACTCGACAAAGAAAGGCGGCCAGCTGGACGAGGCGCTGGGCGCCGCGAACCTCGCTGTCGCGACTGCGCCGGACATGCCGGAGACCAACGACGCGCTCGGGCATGCGTTGCAGGCGATGAACGCTGTATCTCAGAGCCGTGGAGAGCGCCGGGTCATTAGACTTAGACTAGCAGCGGCGGCGTAGCGCCAGGCTGGATCGCCGGGCGGCTCAAGCGATGAGGATCAGTGATCCAGTCGTCCGGCGGCCCTCGAGGTCGGCATGCGCCCTCGCCGCTTCGGCAAGCGGGTATGCGCGGGGGCGCTCGGCGATCACCGCGCCGGAGCCGAGCGCGCCGAGCAGACGACCCGTCTGCAGGGCCATCTTGTCCGGCGTGTCCGTGTAGTGGACGTAGTTGGGGCGTGACACCGTGACGGAGCGGCTGGCGAGCCGATCGATCGAGTGGGCGCCGACGTCGCCCGAGGCTTGCCCGAAGCTGACGAGGCGGCCGCGCGGCGCCAGGCACTCGACAGAGCGTTCGAACGTGTCCTTGCCGACCGCGTCGAAGACGACGTCGACGCCGCGTCCCGCGGTGAAGGTCAGGACAGAGCTGGCGAAGTCTTCGCGGCTCGTGACCGCGACATGGTCGCACCCGACAAGCCTCGCCTCCTCGGCCTTGACCTCGCTCGAGGTCGCGCCGATCACGGTCGCGCCGAGCGCCTTCGCCCAGCGGCAGAGAATTCGGCCGACCCCGCCTGCGGCGGCATGGACGAGGATCGTCTCGCCGGGCCGCACAGCCGCGACGTCGTGCAGCAGAAATGAAGCGGTCACGCCCTTCAACAGCATCGCCGCAGCGACCTCGTCGCTGATCGTTGGAGGCAGGCGGACGAGCAGATCGGCGCCCATCGTCCTGATCGACGCATAGGCGCCGGGCGGCGCGCAGGCGTAGGCGACCCGGTCGCCGGGCCGGACGCGCACGACGCCGGACCCGACGCTTTCTACGACGCCGGCCGCCTCCATGCCGACCACTCCGCCTGGGGAGACGAGGTCGAAACTGCCGCGGCGGCAATAGACGTCGATGAAATTGACGCCGATCGCGGTCTGGCGAAGACGCGCCTCGCCCGGGCCCGGCGCCCGGATCGACGCGCGCCTGGGCACGAGAACCTCAGGGCCGCCATAGCGAGCGATTGCGACCTCGACGCCCTCGACTGCCCTCCCAGCCTGTCCCTGAGCAATGGACAGGCTGGCGGCGCGCCGCGGCGCCTTCCCGCAGCGCGCGGCGCAGGCCGGCGAAGCCGCTTTCAATGATCTCGTCGCGGACAAAGCGCTCGAGCCGCACCCTCTCCGCGGCCGGCGGGTCAAAGGCGGCGCGCCATTCCATCAGGCACGCGTCGCCGTCGGTCACCGGGCGCAGGCGGACGCTGGCCACGTAAGCCCTGAGCGGCGTCTGGGCTTCCAGAATGCAGTAGCCGAAGTTTCGCTTGGTGTCGGACAGAAAGAGGAGCTGCTCACGAATGCGCGAGCCGTCCTTGAGCCGAAAATTGCGGACGCAGCCGACTTGATCGCTCTTGTCGCCGTTCTCGATCGTGCTCGAGGCCACGGCGGGATGCCAGGCGTCATGACTGTTGAAGTCGCGCAGAAGCGCCCATACCGCGTCGACCGACGCATCGATCACCGTGGAGCGGCGGATCGCGACCCGCGTCAACGGGAGAAGCGCGCCTTCAACGCTCCCAGACCCGCTGCGAACACGTTGCGTCCGATCGACTGCACGAGCCCGTCTTCCCGCTCGGGCGCGGCGTCGAATTCAGCCGTCCACTCTGCGAAGGTCTGATCGGAATCGGTTATCGGAATGAGCCGAAAGCTCGCCAAATAGTTCTCGACGCCCATCGGACTTTCCAGAATCGAATATTCGAAGGACATCTCATAGTCCGAAAGCGCGAGCAATTGTTCGCGGATCTTTCCGCCGTCCCTGAGGCGGAAGTTGCGGACGCAGCCGATCTGATCGGATGGCTTATTCTGTTCTATCCGGCTCTCGGCGACGAAAGGGGTCCATTGCGGCAACGCGTTGAAGTCGCGCACGACCGCCCAGACGGCCGGAACAGGGGCGGGAATGACAACCGAACTGTAAACCTTCGCCATTTTGCCTATCCACGCTAGCGCCGATCGTCGTCGTCCGACGAACGCTGGGACTCCTTGTCGCCCGCCGCGCGCTTGGCGGTGAGGCTGGCGATGTCCTTGGCGTCGCGCAGCACCTCGGTCATGCGCCCCAGTCCTCCGCCCTCGATGCCGATCTCCTTCATCAAGCTGTCGATCATCGGCGCCTGAACGCGATAGCGCAAAGCCGAATCGATGACCTCGTCAGTGACATTGCGATTGCCGGGAGCGCCGCCGTTGGCGCCGTCGATGTGCAGGATCTTGATCGCCTCGATCTTCTCCATCGGCCGCACGCTTTCGCGCACGATGCCTTCGATCCTTTCGAGCAGCTTGCCGCGGAACCGCGACAGCCGCGCGGGCCCGGTCAGCATATTTTCCGCTTCGTTGATCTGCATCGCGCCCCTCGCTTCGACCTCGTAGCGGGCTGACGCGCCCTCGGCCCTGATCTTCTCGGCCTCGGCTTCGCCGGAAGCGGCGATCCGCGCGGCGTCGGCGAGGCTTACGGCCGCCTCCTTTTCCGCTTCGGCCTTGCGGGTCAGGCGAACCGCGTCGCGTTCTGCTTCGCGCGTCGCGGCGATGACCTCGGTCGTCTTGCGGCGCTCGGCGATCTCGCGCTCGCGCGCCGTAATCGTCTGTTCCTCCGCTGAGATCGCCCGGGCTCGCGCCGCCTCGGCGGCCGCGACCGCCACGGATCGCTCGGCGGTCTTGTTAGCGATCGCGATCGCGCTTTCGATCTCCGTGATCTCGACCTCGCGATCGCGCTGAAGCTCAAGGCGGCGGAGATCGCCGTCGCGAACGACGCGCGCTTCGGACAGGCCCCGTTCGGTCGCGATGCGCGCCCGTTCGATCTCTTCGCCCGAACTGATTTCCGCCTCCTCGAAGGCCTGGCGCTTGGCGATGTTGAGCGAGTCGAGCTGCCGCTCCCGCTCCAGCCGCGCCTGATCCAAAGCGAGGTCCTGCGCGATGCGGGCAGTCTCGACCTCCTGGGCGGCCGCGATCTCGGCCCGCCGTTTGTCGGCCTCTGCCTGCGCCAGTTCCGCCGACTTTACGGCGATGGCGATCTGGCGGGTAATTTCGGCGACTTCGAGGGCGCGGCGGCGCTGCACCTCGACCTCGCTGCGTTCCCTGTCGCGATCGATCCGGGCCTTCTCGAGAGCCAGTTCGAGCGCGATCTGCTCGTGTTCGGTGTGCCCGCGCGAGCGAATCTCCGCCTCCTCGATCGACCGCCGGCGGACGATCTCGCGCTGCTCGATCTCCTCCTGGTTCTGGATGCGCGCTTCGGCCAAAGTGCGCTCTTGCGAAAGCATCGCCTTCTCGACCTCTTCTCGCGCTGCGATTTGCGCCTGCTCGGCCTCGCGCTCGCGCTCGGCGCGGTCCTTGGCGAGGAGGACGCGCTGGGCGGCTCGCCGGATTTCGACGTCATGCTCCTGGGCGATTCGCGCGTATTCGCTGTCGCGCTCGATGTCGAGCGCCCGGCGCTGGGCCTCCAGATTCTGCGTCCGGATTTCGATCTGGGTTCGCTGCTCGATCTCGTTGCGCATCCGCCGTCGCGCTTCGATGGTTTCCGTGAGCTGGGTGAGGCCCTCGGCGTCGAACGCGTTCGAGCTGTCGAAGAACTCGAGCCCGGTCTGGTCGAGGTCAACGATGGCGACGCTTTCGAGCTCCAGGCCGTTCTGCGCCAGTCCCTCGGCGGCGGCCGCCTTGACCCGCTCGGAGTAGTCTTGACGCTGTTCGTGCAGGCCCTCGAGCGTCATTTGTGCGGCGGCGGTGCGGAGCGCCGCTGCGAACCTGCCTTCAAACAGCTCTCGCGCACTTTCGGGGTCGAGGGTCCGGCGACCGAGGGTCTGCGCCGCGCGGCTCACCTCCTCGCGGGTTGAGCCGACGCGAACGAAGAAATCGGCGACGACGTCGACGCGCATCCGATCCTTGGTGATGAGGCCCTGTGTCTGTCTTCGCGACACCTCGATGCGCATCACGTTCATGCCGACCGGAGTCAGCTCGTGCAAGACGGGAACGACGAAAGCGCCGCCGCTGATCACCACCTTCTCCCCGCCGAGCCCGGTTCGGACAAAGGCGGTCTCCTTGGTCGAACGCCGGTAGAGCCAGCGCAGCAGGTAGACGGCGATCACCACGACGATCGCCAGAACGATCAGCCATAGGATCACCGAACCGACTGTTTCGGCGCTCATGTTTCCATCTCCCTAGAAGCTCGCTTTGTCGAAGGCGATCGCCTTGAATCGCTTGGTCTGATCGGTCATCGCCCGCTCGGTCGGCAGGCGCTCCATCGAAGAGGCGCCATAAAAACCATGGCAGCGCCGCGTCGATCGGAGGATGAATTCGGCGTCCGCGGGCTCGGCCACCGGTCCGCCGTGGACGAGGACGATGACCTGCGGGTTGACGTCGAGCGCGGCTTGCGCCCATTCGTCGACGAGCTTCGGGCATTCCTCGAGCCTGCGCCCGGTGTGGGCGCCGATCGTTCCGCCCGTCGTGAGGCCGAGATGGCAGACGATCACGTCCGCGCCGGCTTTCGCCATCGCCTGCGCATCGAGCGCCGAGAAGACATAAGGGGTCGTCAGCATGTCCTTGGCGTGGGCGATCGCGATCATCTCGACTTCGAGCGCGTAGGACATGCCTGTCTCTTCGAGATTGGCGCGCAGGATCCCATCGATGAGGCCGACTGTCGGGAAGTTCTGCACGCCCGAAAAGCCGAGACGCTTGAGGTCGTCGAGGAAGGGATCGAACAGGCAGAACGGGTCCGTGCCGTTGACGCCCGCCAGCACCGGCGTGCGCTGGACCACGGGCAAGACTTCCCGCGCCATGTCTCGCACGATCTCGTTGGCGTTGCCGTAAGCGAGCAGGCCTGCGAGCGAGCCTCGCCCGGCCATGCGATAGCGGCCGGAATTATAAATGACGATGAGGTCGATGCCGCCCGCCTCCTCGCATTTGGCTGAAAGGCCAGTTCCAGCGCCGCCGCCAATGATAGGCGTGCGCGATTCCTTCATCGCGCGGAGCCTGGCCACAACGGCCTGGCGTTCGATTCGCGCCATCATGCCCTCCTTTCGCGGCGAGGTCCGACGGACAGGAACGCGGCCGTCGTCGCCGCGATGAAGGCGTCGTCGTTGATGTTGGCCTTGACCCGCTCGATGCGTCGCTGCGCGGTCTGTCGGATGGTATGCTCCAGCGCCTCGAACAGGGCGGCGTCGGCTTCCGGGTCGTGGAAGGGCTTGCCGGGCGCATCGAGCGCCGACACTCCGCCTTCCGGCAGAAGAAACCGCACCGGGCCCTGCATCTGGTTGATGCGCGCCCCGATCCATTCGCCGATGATCCGGTTCTCCTGCTGCGTCGTGCGCATGAGCGTCACATTCGGATTGTGAATGACGAACCGGCGAGCGCTGAACTTTTCCGGCACGGTGTCGCGCGGCCCGAAATTGACCATGTCCATCGCGCCGACCGAGCCGACCCAGGGCAGGCGCGTTCGGATCGCGGCGCCGAACCTGTCGTCGTCGGCCGCGAACACGCCGCCAACGAGCATATCGGCGACTTCTGTCGTGGTGAGATCGATGAAGCCTGCGAGCAGACCGGAGTCGGCGAGGCTCTCCATGGATCGGCCGCCCGTGCCGGTCGCGTGGAAGACGAGACAATCGAAGTCAGCCTCGAGCCGCCGGACGACGCCCTGCACCGCTGGCGTCGTCACGCCGAACATCGTGATCCCGACCGCAGCCCGCGCGTGGCGGCGTCGGGCGTCGCGCGCTTCCGGCGAGGGGCTCGCGGCGATCATACCAGCGAGCGCATGCGCGGCGTTGCCGAGCACCTGCTCGGTGATGAGGTTCACGCCCTGCACGTCGGCCACCGAATACATCATCATGATGTCGGCCGCGCCAACGTACGGCCCGACCTGGCCGGAGGCGACCGTCGACACCATCACCTTCGGGATGCCGAGCGGCAGGCGGCGCATTCCGGCAGTCGCCAGTGACGTGCCCCCGGAGCCTCCGGCTGAAATGACTCCGCCGATGCCGCGCTCGCGGTCGATCCAGCGGGCGAAGGCCTCGGCCATGGCCGCGACCGAGGCGCCGCGGTCTCCGCTGAAGACGGCGGAGGAGCCGTCGGGATGCATGGCCGCGACCTGCCCAGGCGTCACGTCGGCGCGCGACGGCTTGCCCGACGTCGAGAGGTCTATCGTGCGGGTCGGGACGCCGTAGGCGCGGAGCTGGTCGCGGATGTAACGGAGTTCGTCGCCCTTGGTGTCGAAGGTCCCGACAACCAACGCCGTCCGCCCGATCCGCTCCGCAAACGGGATTGGCAGCAAGGGACGGGGCGCGTCACGGGCTCGGGTCTCTGCGGCTGCTCGCAGGGTGTCCTGCGCGGCTGGATGCAGGCCCCAACGGTTCGGCAGGTGATCGGCGCGATAGACGGAGGACTCGTCGCGCGCGTCCGCTTCGCCTGCCCGGGTCACGCGAAAGACCTGGGTCGCAGCCGGAGCGGGGGCCCCCGGGACAGCCGCCGGAACCGCGTCGGTTTCGTCGTGGCCATGCCGCCCGACGCCGAGAAGCCGCTGCTGCAGCTCGCGGTCGGATGCGAGCGCGCTCGCGTCCATGATCCGGTTGATCCGTCCATTGACCATGATCGCCACATGATCCGAGACAGCGGTCGCGACGCCGATGTTCTGCTCGACGACGAGGATCGCGATATCCTCCTCGTGCGCCAGGCGAATGAGAAGGTCGCGCACCAATCCGACGATCATCGGGGCGAGCCCCTCGGTCGGCTCGTCCATTACGAGAAGGCGAGGGTTGCCCAGGAGCGCGCGGGCGATCGCGAGCATCTGCTGTTCGCCTCCCGACAACTGGCCGCCGCCGTTGTCGCGGCGCTCGGCGAGGCGGGGAAACGTCGAATAGACGCGCTCGACCGTCCAGCCGCCCTTTGTGCGCGCGCTCAGGCGCAATGTCTCGTCGACCGAAAGGCTCGGCCACAGGCGGCGGCCCTGAGGAACGTAGCCGACGCCGGCGCGGGCGACCCGATGCGCCTCGAGGCCGATGAGTTCGAGGCCGTCGAAGCGGATGGACCCGGACCGGACGGGCATAAGCCCGACGATCGCGTTGCAGAGCGTCGTCTTGCCCATGCCGTTGCGGCCGACGACAGAAAGCACGCCGCGCTCGAGCGTCAGCGAAACCCCCTGAAGGGCGTGCGACGCGCCGTAATAGACCTGCAGATCCTGGACCTGCAAGATGGCCTTCGGCGTCGCAGGGCGAGTCCTATCCATGGCCCGCTCCGAGATAGATCGCCTGGACCTCCTCATCGTTCTCGATCTCGTTCGGCGCGCCTTCCCTGAAAATGCGGCCGTTGTGCATCATCGTGACATAGGACGAGACTTCGAGCGCGACGTCGAGATCGTGCTCGATGATGATGTAGCCCATGTGGGACGGGAGAGCGTTGAGGATTGCGACGAGGTCACGGCGCTCGGTCGGCGACAGTCCGGCCGCAGGCTCGTCGAAGAGGATAAAGCGTGGGGCGCCGGTCAGCGACAGGGCAATTTCGAGCTGGCGCTGCTGGCCGTGACTCGAATGTCGCGACCGGCGTGTCGAGGATGTCGTCGAGATGGACGCTGCTCGCGATCCCATGCGCCTGCGCCATGGTCGCGTCCCGGGCGCCTGGACGCAGGAGCGACAGGCGCCCGCGGGACACGCCTCGACAGGCGACGAAGATGCTGTCGATCACGGAAAGCCCGGCAAACAGCTGGCTGATCTGATAGGTGCGTCGCAGGCCGCGGCGGATTCGCTCGTAGACGGGAAACGTGGTCACGTCCTCGCCGAAAAAGCGAATGCGACCGGTAGACGGCGGGAAATCGCCGGTGACGGCGTTGAACAACGTCGTCTTGCCGGCGCCGTTGGAACCGAGGATCGCCCGCCGCTCCCCGGCCTGGACGCGAAGGTTGATGTCGGCCAACGCGACCAGGGCGCCGAATTGACGGCCGACGCCCTCGAGCTCCAGCGCGAACGCGCTGTTGGACGAGAGACGTTCGGCGACGGTGCGGTCCACCACGGCGGACGATTCCTCGGCTTTTACTCAGTTCACGGGCAGCTCGGATTGTCGCGATTGGCGGCGCCAAGCTTCAGGAAATCGGCTTCGGGGATGCCAAGGGTCTGGTTGACGGCCGGAATAACCTTGACGACCTTGTTGTAGAGGTGGCCGTCGTCGGCCTTCGCCACTTCCGTCAGATAGTTGTCGGCGATCGCCTGGCGGTTTTTGTCGAGCTTGACCTTGCCAGTCGGCGTATCGAGTTCGAGATGGGCGAGCGCGTCGCGAAATTTGGCCTGGTTCCCCGAGAGGTCGCCGCCGACCTCGTCGAGCGCCGCGAGCATCGCCTTCGCTTCGATATAATAGCCCTGCGCGAACAGCGACGGCGACGGGAACCCGTCCTTGTATGCGGCCTTGTAGTCGTCGACGAATTTCTTCCACGCGGGTCCTTCAGCGTTGTCGGCGATCGGGCCTGCGGCCGGCGTGCCGATTACGTAGTCGCGTTGTTTGCCCTGCGTGCCCAGCACGGTCTGGTCGACGGTGATCGATCCGCCGATCAGCGGCGCGGTTCCGCCTGCCTGCTGGTATTGGGTGAGGAAGTTCACGCCGTCGGCGCCGCCGAGCGCCACATATATGGCGTCGACTTTGTCGGGAATCGCGGCGATTACGGAGGAGAAGTCCTTGTTGCCGATCGGCACCCAGAATTTCTTCGGCACGTGTCCGCCGGCCTTGCAGAAGTCGGCCATAAACCCGAAAACCTGAGTATAGGGGAAGGAGTAGTCCTCCGCCACCGTCACAACCGTGTGGTAGCCCTTGTCCTTGAAGGCGTATTCGCCGAGACCCGCCATCCACTGCGCGCCGTCGGTGGTGAAGCGGTAGAAGTTCGGCGCGGGATCGCGCAAGGTCGTATCCTGCGCGGCCGATGTGCCGTTGATGAACGTGACGTTCGGCTGAGTCTTGGCGTAGTCCTTGACCGCGATCCCCTCGTCGCCCGAGAGCGGCCCGATCAGGATCTTTACGCCGTCCTGCTCGACGAGCTTGCGCGCGGCCTTGACGGCGCTGTCCGGAGACGCGTCGGACGAGCCCTTGATGACTTCTATCTTCTTGCCGCCGGCCGTGTAGTTCGCTTCCTTGAAGGCCAGTTCGGCGCCACGCACGCCGTCCTGGCCGAGCACGGTGAAGGGGCCCTCGAGGGTCGCGAGCAGTCCAACCTTGATGGAATCGGCAGCGTGCGCCGCCATGGGCGCGAAGGCTCCGCTGGAGAGCAGCGCCAGAGCGATTAGAGATGTCCTCACCGTCATTCGTTCCTCCCTCGAGTTTGGGTCCCCTGTGAGACCTTTGAAATATCCACGGGCCACTGCGGCTCCCGCAGGGGCTTTTGCGCCAGAAGAGGCGCAAACCGACGCCAAAGACCCAGAACGCCGTCCGGCGAGACGAAGACGACGATGAGAAAAATCGCGCCTATCAGGGTGTTGAATCGATCGGCGCCGACCACGTCGATGGCGAAGGTCTTGAGCAACACATAGAGCGCCGCTCCCAGGAAAGGCCCGATCGGATGGCGCATGCCGCCGATCACCGCGATGACCAGAATGCCAATCGATTCGGCGACGCTGATCGTTCCAGGCGAGATTCGACCATTGAACCATACGTAGAGCACGCCGGCCGCCCCGGCGATCAGGCCCGCGAAAAAGAAGGCGGCGATCCGCAGCCAAATCACGTCGTAGCCGACCGCGCGCGCTCGACGAGGATTGTCGCGGCTCGCCATCAGAGCGAGGCCGAACGTCGAGCGCGCGGCGTAAACGACGGCGGAATAGGCGAGCGCCGTGACCCCGAGGCAGAGATAGTAGAACGGGATCGGGCTTTGCCACGAAACGCCGAACAGATGGGGCGGCGCCACCCCTCTGAAGCCTGAATGGCCGTTGAACAGCGAGTAGTTCTGCTGCGCCAGGTAGAAGACCGCGACTCCAACCGCCAGAGTGATCATGATCGTGTAGATGCCGGCGGTGCGCACCGCGATGGCGCCAATGAGGGCGGAGACGATGCCGGCTACGAGGATCGCGACGGGGACGTAGAGTTCAAAGGGCCAGTTGAGGCCAAGCACCCCGGTGCCGTTGGGGCCGAGGATCGCCACCGTATAGCCCGCAATGCCGGCGACCGTCAGCTGAGCCAGCGACACCATCCCGCCGTAGCCGCCAAGGATGGTCAGCGACAGCGCGATCATCCCGAGGATCATCGTCTGCGCGCCGAACTGGAACAAGATGAAGGGCGACGCGACAAGCGGAAAGAGGATCAGCGCCGCCCCGAGCGCTGCTGTCGACGGCGTGAACTCGACCGGAACGACGTCGGCGGCGGACAGCGGCCGCGGCGGGTCCGCGAGCCGCGTCCGGGCGTTGCCCATGATTCCCTGCGGACGCAGCGCCAGCGTAACCACCATGATGACGAAGGTCAGCACGACGCCATAGGTCGGAAAGTAGACAAGACCCACCTGGTCGGCGAGCCCGATCAGGAGCGCGCCGATCGCCGCGCCGGAGATCGAGCCCATGCCGCCGACAATGACGACGACGAGCGAGGCCATCAGGTACCGGACGTCCTCGCCAGGCGCGACGGAGAGCGCCGAGCCGCCGATCACCCCGGAAAGCCCGGCCAGCAGGCCGCCGATGGCGAAGACGCCGACGAACAGCAGACGAACATTGACGCCGGTCGCCGACAGCATCCCGCGATCGTCGACGCCGGCGCGAATCATCGCGCCGAACCGCGTTCGGTTCAGGGCAAGCCAAAGGGCGGCGCCGATGACGAGCGAGATGGCCAGAACGACAAGGCGATAAAGCGGATAGCGCAGCGTGACGATCTGGCCGTTCGACTTGACCGCGGTGATGATCGGCGTCGCGATCGCGCCGTCAAGCATCGGAGGAATCGAGAACTGATAGGTCTTGCCGCCCCAGATCGCCAGCATGAGGTCGGCGGCGACGATGGAGATGCCGATCGTCACGAGAGTTTGTCGGAGATCGTCGCCGATCAGTCTTTGAAAGACGAAGATTTGCAGCAACGCGCCTGCCGCCGCGATGGCCAGCCCGCCCGCCGCGACGCCCGCAAACCAGTTTCCGGTCCAGGTCGCGACGTCGTAGCCGATATAGGCGCCGAGGAGGAAGAGCGAGCCGTGCGCAAGATTGACGTTACGCATCAGGCCGAAGACGAGTGTGAAGCCGCTGGCGACGAGAAAATACAAGCCGGCGAGCGTGACACCGTTCAGGATGGCGCTGACGAAGGTCTTCTTTCCACCGAGCAGCCAGTCCAGCCAGTCCGGCCATTCGCCCCCGAAGATCATCCATAGAAGGAGGGCGCCGGCGAGGAGGCCGGCGCCGACCCACATTTGCCGAGAGGTCGGCCCTTGCGCGGCGGTTGGGAACGCGAGACTCACGCGGTCAGCCGCCGTCGCTGTTCGCTCATTCTCGGCGCCTTATGGAATTCCCCGTCCTTCATTATCGCAAGGATGCGCGACTTGTCCTGCAACACGCGGACATTGGCGACCGGATCGCCATCGACGAGCAGGATGTCGGCCAGGTAGCCGGGCTTGATCTGTCCGAGTTCTCCGCCCATGCCCATGATTTCGCCGCCCAGCTTCGTCGCGGCGAGGATCGCCTCCATCGGCGAGAAGCCGAGCAGGTCGACAAAATATTCGAGGTCCTTCGCGTTCGTCCCCTGCGGCGTCCAGGCGAAGCCGTAGTCGCCGCCGACGAGCACACGGATGCCCCGCCGATGCATCTTGCGACAGGTCTCGACAGCGTGCTCGAGTTCGCGCTCGTACTTCATCGTGAGCGGCGTGCCCGGCTTGATTCCGTATTCGCCGGCGTTGCGCGCGGTGTTGATAAGCCAGGCCAAGCCCGGCGCGACGAAATGCCTGTCTTTGGCCGCTTCAAGCATATCTAACGCCTCCTCGTCGGCGAAGGAGGCGTGGTAGATGACACCGATACCGTGACGCACGCACTGCTTGATCGAACCGGACGAGCGCGCGTGAGCGGCAAGCGACTTGTTGCGAATGCGCGCCTCGCTGACCGCCATCGCCACCTCTTCCTCCGCCATGGGCGTTTCCTCCGCGCCCATGCCCGTCACCTCCTCGCCGGAGAGATTGAGCTTGATCGTGTCGACGCCATACTTGATGAGGGTGCGCACTGTGCGCCGCACCTCCTCCGGTCCGGAAACGACGAGGCCGAGATTGAGGCCCTCGTGCGGAATGTGCGAGGGCGCGGAATCTCCGAGGCCGCCAACGGTCGTGATCTCGGGACCCGCGGCGAGATAGCGCGGGCCGGGGATCATGCCGCGATTGATCGCATTGCGCACGACGACATCGAGGCGCGGCTTGGCGGCCGCGGCGCCGCGCCCGGACGTGAAGCCCGCGTCGAGCACGACCTTGGCCATCTGGGCCGTAACGAGCGTATGCTCCTCGGTCGGCATCATCTGGATTGGATCGATGCCCGGGGCGTTGTTCCATGAAAGATGAAGGTGCGCGTCGCACAAGCCCGGCATCAAGCTCGCGCCCATGCCGTCGATCACCGTCTGCCCGCCGCTCCCGCCCAAGCCGGAAGTCAGCCGCGAAGACCCCCTTGTAACCTGCCGGATTCGGTTTCCCTGCACCACGACTTCGCCCGTGTAGGGAGAATCGCCGGACCCGTCGATGATGCGGACATTGGTGAAAACGACGCCGTTGGACCCGCCGAACCTGTCATCCGTCATGTTCAGGCCTCCTTGTGCCGCCGTCGCTCGTCTTGAGCGAAGCCGGCCGTTCCTCCTTACGTTCGCGCCCGGATATGTTCCGAGGCGAGGCGTGCGCATTCTCTTGGCTGCTCTATCGGCGTCCAGTGTCCGCACCTCGGCAGCGTCTTGAGCTTAGAGCCCTTTATTCTGTCCGCAAGCCCTTGCGCCGCGCCGGGGGGCGCGACCGGATCCTCTTCGCCCGTTACCAGCAGGGCCGGGCAGCTCAGCAGGCGCAAGTCTGCGCCCTTCGCCGAAGCCAAAGCCTCGCAGGACTCGGCGAAGCCTTTCGGATCCTGGCGCAGATGGCTCTCGCGCACGAACGCTTCGACGGCTGGATTGTCGGCCCTTGTCTTCGATGATAGCCCCGCCGCTGTAACGGGATCGGCGATCGCGATCATTCCGCTCCGCCGCGCAAGACTCGCGCGGTCCCGCAAACGTTCGCGCGCGGCGTCGCCGGGTTCGCCGATCGGACCGAACAGCGTGAGGCTCGCCACCCATTCGGATGCGGCGACGGCCAGATGTTGCGCGACCAGCGTCCCCATCGAATGAGCGACGATGTGCGCCGGCGCTCCGGCGACCGACTTCACGATGTCGAGCGCCGTCTCGCACAAGCTCTCGATCGTGACGGGAACGTACGGGCGAGGCGAGCGGCCGGCGCCGGGAAAATCGGGCCGGATGCAGCGAAAGCCGCTCAATGAGGACAGGAGCGGCTGGAACGAACTCGAGGTCGCTCCGAGGCCATGCAGAAAGACGATCGGCGGACCCTCGCCGTCAATCTCGATTTCGATCCTGCCGAGCGCCGCGCCGCTCATGCGCCAAACTCCCGGAACTCGTTTTCGAGGACGCCAATGTTCTCGACCTCGATCCGCACGACGTCGCCTGAAACCAGGTATTTGGGGGGCGAGAAGCCGATGCCGACGCCGGCCGGGGTGCCGGTCGCGATGACGTCCCCTGGACGCAGCGTCACGCCGGCGGAGAGGGTCGCAATGATCGTCGGCACGTCGAAGATCAGATCGCGAGTGTTGGCGTTCTGCCGGAGTTCGCCGTTGACCCAGCAGCGGATCTGCGTGTCCTGGAGATTGATCTCATCCCTAGTCACCGCCCAGGGGCCCATCGGGCAGAAAGTGTCCTGCGACTTTCCAATCAGCCATTGACTGTGCCGGCCCTGAAGGTCGCGCGCCGTCACGTCGTTAATGATAGTGTAGCCCCAGATGTGGTCCAGCGCCTGCGACGCAGGGATCCCGCGTCCTCCCCCGCCTATGATCACACCGAGCTCAGCCTCGTAATCGATGGCCTCGGAGACGGAGCGGTGGATGCGGACCGCTTCGCGGTGGGCGATCACACATTCGGGGACCTTTGAGAAGACGATCGGGAACTTCGGCGTGACGCCCGCCGCCGCGCTCGAGTCGAAACCGCTGGATGCGAATTCCTTCGCGTGCTCGTGGTAATTCTTGCCGATGCAAAAAACGTTGCGTCGCGGTCGAGGGATCGGCGCCTCGAGCTCGATCTGGTGCAAAGCCATTGACGTTAGACAGGCGGGAAGGGGATCGCGGCCGATCAGCGCCAGCACACCCAGGTCGGCTTCGCTTAAGGAAAGGTCGAAGGCGGACACGGTCTTTCGCAGCTCGTCGACAAGCCCGACCCGTCGTTCTCCGCCGACGCGATAGGTCGCCACCTTCATTGGCGTTGCCTCCCTATTTTGATCCAATAGAGATCAAACTGGTTCAGAGCGCAAGCCCCGCCGCGTTCACGTCGGGGAGAGCGCAAGTCCGGAAGAGTCAGCGGTTCGTTCAAAATCCCGCGCTTGGCGTGATTTCGGCGCTATGCTAATTGGCCCAATAATGGCTTAAGCGGGGGGATGATGCCCAAACGCGTGTCGAGCGACGTCGAAGTGTCGCTGCGCCAGCGGATCGAGGCTGGCGAGTGGAGTGAAGGCCTTCGGTTGCCCAATGAGCGGAGCCTGGCGGACGAATACGGCGTCGCCCGCAACACCGTCCGCGCCGCGATTGAGAGGATCCGCGCGGACGGCACAGTCCGGCGAGAAGTGGGGCGCGGCACCTTTCTGCAACGAACGCCCGACGCAGATTTTGCCGCCGCGATGCGGATGCTCATCGGCGTAAGTCCCGCGGACACGATGGCTGTCCGGCAGATCATCGAACCGAAGGCCGCAGCGCTCGCCGCGACCAAGGGGAACCTCGCGGATCTCAAAGCCATCGCGGCCGCTCACGAGACCGTCGTCGCCGCCGAGGGGTTCGAGGCGTTCGAGCAAAGCGACGCGGCGTTCCACGCGTTGATCTTTGTCGCCTCGCGCAACGAACTGCTGACCGGCCTGCATGCGATCCTCAAACTCATCCGCAATCAGGAGCAATGGCTCGGGATCAAGCGTCGCTCCTTCAGCGAAGGTCGTCGGGCGGACTATTGCGCCGAGCACGCTGCAATCGTTCAGGCCCTGATCAGCCGAGATTCGGATGCCGCCGAAAGAGCGATGTCGGCCCATCTGGACTCGGTCGGCCGAAATCTGCTGAACCCGCCGTAATTGATCTAGTCCTAGGAGGCGCCGACGCATGGCGCCGATGCGCGCCAAACAGTCGACCTGGAAGTCTAGGGCTTGAGCGGCCGGCGCCAAAAAGGGAATCGACGCCGCTCGCGGCGTCGGCGCGGGCCAAAGCTGTTGGCGGCAGCCTAGCCCAGCATCGCTGACGCCGAAATGCACCGCACGCGGTCGCCCGAATCGAGCCGGCCTCAAGGCGCGACGGATGGCGGTGCAAGCCTCGACACGACGCCGCCAAGCGTTGAATTGACGTCAGGCGCCCTTGGCGCGGGCGCCGGCCTCGAGACGCCCGAACGAATCTTCGACCAGGCTCATGTGATGGAACATCGCCGCGTGAGCGGCCGCAGCGTCGCACGCCTGGATCGCCTTGACGACAGCGGCGTGCTCGACGTGAGACCGCGAGGTCCGACCTTCTGTCCGAAATTGGGCGCGCCGGAACGGCGCAAGCCGCCGCCTGAGGCCTTGAGCGAACTCGGACACGATAATGTTGTGCGCGCCGAGATAGATCTGGGTATGGAAGTCGATATTGGCGGCGGCGTAGGCTTCGCGGTCGTCGCGCAGGACCAGCTCGGCCATCGCCTCGTGCCGGCTTTGCAGTCGTCGGCGCTCGATCGGGGTCATGCTGAGCGCGGCGAGCCGCGCGCAACTCGCTTCGATCTCGGCCATTGCGCCGAAGAGCGTCTCAAGCTGGGCTGAGGTCGCGGTCGCGACGCTCGCCCCTCGCCTTGGCCTCACGTCGATCAGCCCAGTCGAGGCGAGCAACCGGATCGCTTCGCGCACAGGCGTGCGCGACACCCGGAAGCGCTCGGCAAGCGCGCTTTCGTCGAGACGGAAGCCGGGCGGAAACTCTCCCGACAGAACCTTGTCCGCGATCGAATCGGCCAGACGTTCGGCCTGCGTCGATGCCTCGATTGCGCTGTCCCTCACGACCTCACCCCAACCCATTCCAGCCCGTTTCTTCAGCAGCCTTAGCACGCAATTTCAGCATACAAAATGACATTATAGGCATACGAAAATCAAGCAATTGCATACATACTTAGCCGCACGAATTCCGCATGGGCATAGGGGAACCGAAGCCGATGGAGATCGCAGCCGAGCCTTATCCGTTCGACCTCGCGCCCGAGCATTGCGCACTCATCATCATCGACATGCAGCGCGACTTCCTCGAACCCGGCGGGTTCGGCGAGATGCTCGGGAACGACGTGTCGCAACTCCGACGCACCATCGAGCCCAACCGCCGGCTGCTGGCCGCATGGCGCGCGCTCGGACTGCCCGTGTTTCACACGCGTGAAGGGCACCGGCCGGACCTTTTCGATCTGCCGCCGGCGAAGAAGGCGCGAGGCCGGTCCAAGACGCAGATCGGCGACCCCGGGCCGATGGGTCGCATCCTCGTTCGCGGCGAGCCGGGGCACGACATCATCGCCGAGCTCTATCCCCAGGACGGCGAACCGGTGGTCGACAAGCCCGGCAAGGGCGCGTTCCACGCGACTGACCTCCATGAAATGCTGCGGCATCGGGGGATCAAGCAGCTCGTGGTCACCGGGGTGACCACCGAGGTTTGCGTCAACACCACCGTCAGGGAAGCCAACGACCGCGGCTACGAATGCCTCGTCCTCGAGGATTGCGTCGGTTCGTACTTCCCCGAATTCCACGAGATGGGTCTCAGGATGATCAAGGCTCAGGGCGGCATCTTCGGATGGGTCACGAACTCGCCGGAACTGATCAGCCACATAGCATGAGCGTTCTTCAGAGCGACGAAAGGAGCGGAGCGATGACCATGGCGGCGACGGCAAGATCTGCGGAGCGTTGGTGGGTTCCGGGCGACTGGAACGCGTTCTTCGGCTTCGGCACCAATATCCTTGTCAACGTGCTGGTGCTGACCGGACTTCTGCGCTTCGTCCTGAAGATGCCTGACGATCTGGTGTTCGGCCGTATCCTGCCGGCGCTCGGCCTCATGCTTTTCCTCAGCACCGTCTACTACGCGTGGCTCGGCTACCGGCTCGCGAAGTCGACCGGACGCAATGACGTTTGCGCGCTGCCCTCGGGCATCAGCGTACCGCACATGTTCGTTGTCACCTTCGTGGTCATGCTGCCCATCCTGGCCAAGACCAACGACCCCGTTCAGGCCTGGGAGGCGGGACTGACCTGGGTATTCGTGCAGAGCTTCGTGCTGATGGCCGGCGGCTTCATCGCCCCCGTCATTCGCCGGATCACGCCGCGCGCCGCGCTGCTCGGCTCGCTCGCCGGCATCTCGATCACCTTCATCTCGATGCGGCCCGGCCTGCAGATCTTCGAAACGCCGCTGATCGGCATGGTCTGCCTCGCGATCATCCTGGCCAACTGGTTCGGCGGGGTGCGCTATTACGGCGGCGTGCCCGGCGGTCTCGTCGCCATCGTGGCCGGCACCATCATCGCCTGGGGATCGAACCTGTTCGGGCTTGGCTACGGCGGCTTGAGCGGCGCCCAGATTGGCGACGCGCTCTCGCATTTCGGCTTTTCGTTCCCGATCCCGGCGGTCGGGCATGTGTTTCACGGGTTCCGCTACCTCGGGATCATCCTGGTCACCGCCATTCCCTTCGGCATCTATGATCTCGTCGAGGCGATGGACAATGTCGAGAGCGCCGCGGCCGCCGGCGATTCCTTCCCGACGACTCGCGTGCTCAGCGCCGACGGCGTCATCAGCCTGATCGGCTGCCTGCTTGGCAACCCGTTCATCAACGCGGTCTACATCGGTCATCCCGGCTGGAAGGCGATGGGCGGGCGGATCGGCTACTCCGCGGCGACCGGCGTGGTGGTTCTCGTCCTCACCTGGCTCGGGATCGTCGCCCTCGTGTCGAGCCTTATCCCGGTCGTCGCGATCCTGCCGATCCTGCTCTACATCGGGATGCTGATCGGGTCACAGGCTTTCCAGGAGTCGCCGAAAGCGCATGCGCCGGCGATTATTCTGGCGATGATCCCGCAAATCGCAGCCTGGGGGAAGACGATGATTGACGGCGCGCTCGGCGCGGCGGGCACCAACGCCGCCGCTGTCGGCATGGCCAAGCTCGGCGCCGTCGGCATCCTCTACAACGGCCTCGGCACGCTCGGCGGCGGCGCGACGCTCGCCGGAATCATCCTCGGCGCGGTCACGGTCTTCATCATCGACCGGCAACTCGAGAAAGCAGCCGCCTTCGCGCTCGCTGGCTCGTTGCTCACCTTCTTCGGCTTCATTCACGGAGAGGAGATCGGCGTCGCGCAGTCGCCGGTCGTCGCCCTTGCCTATCTCGGCGTCGCGGTGATGCTGTTCGCATTCGACCGTTACGCTCACATCGCGCCGGCCGCGCCGCATGAAGAGCACGAGGAGGGCAAGCTGGCGGCGCAGCCGGCGGAGTAGGGACGTTTAAGCCACAAGACCGAGGCGAACTCGATCGGCGAACGCGGCGTCGCGGCTGCGGCGGCGCCGCGTTACTCTCTGCTCTAGGATCCCCGCGCCGCAACGACCTCGAAATCCTCGAGCATGCTCACGCTCTCGCCCGGGCTGAGCGCGACCGGCGCCAATACCTGCACGCGCTGCGGAAGGACGTCGTCGACGCCCGCTTCGCCCTGGGCGAGCAACAACTCGGCTTGCACCGCGTCGGCAAGCTTTTCGCCGATCGCGGTCCAGTCGGTCTGACAGGTCGTCAGGGTCGGGATCAGATATTGCGCGCGGGCCTCCGGCAGGAGCGCGAGAATGGAGAGATCGCGCCCGGGCCGCAGCCCGCGCTCGCTCAAGTTGCGATAGAGCGCCACCGCATGCATGGAATCGGTGACAAGCGCGGCGGTCGGCGGCGGGTCCGCGGACAGGAGGGCGTCGGCGGCTTCGAGCCCGCCGCGCTCGCCCGCGGGCCGCCGCAGGTCCCAGCGCGGCTCCAGCGAAAGCCCGCGGTCGCGGAGCGCGCGCCGGTAGGCTGCCTCGACCAGGGTGAGGTAGTACATTGGGCGGTCCGGCAGAATGAGCCCTATCCGACGGTGTCCGAGCGCGACCAAGCGCCCGATCGCGGCCGCGACGGCCGTGTCGAAGTCGGGATCGACCCAGGCGTGCCGCGCCGGCGCCCGGGTCCGCCCAAAGGTGGCGAAGGGCTTCCGCAGTTTAAGGAGATAATCGACGCGGGGGTCGGCGCCCTCGGTGTCGGCGATGATTAGCGCGTCGGCGATCCCGCGCTCGGTGACGCGGCGGAGCGCGCCGAGGCGGTCCTCGCTCCCGTCCTCGAGGAACACGGCAAGATCGAGCCGATGTTCGCCGAGTTGGCGCTTGAGGCCGTACAGCACCGAAAGGAAGATCGTGTTGATCAACGTATCATCGCGCCCGGACGGCACGATCATGGCGACGAGATCCGTCCGCCCGCGCCGAAGACTGCGACCGGACTGGTTGGGCGAATAGCCGAGCGTCTCCGCAGCCTCCAATACGCGCTGCCGTGTCAGCGAATTGACGTCGCCGCGATCGTTAAGAGCGCGCGACACTGTCCCGATAGACAGGCCGAGATGGCGAGCGAGGTCGCGAATTCCAATCACATGCGAAAACTCTTAGAGGGTTTGCAAAAACCGCGCTCATCCTGATGAGCCCGCAAAGCGGGCGTCTCGAAGGATGTTCCAGTGGGAGCCGACGTCAGCGCGCTGGAGCATCCATCGAGACGCGCCTTCGGCGCTCCTCAGGACGAGGTCGGCGTTAGGCTTACGAGCGCGCGGGCGCGCTTGACAAGCAGGACGATCGGCGGTAGTTTCGTAAACGTTTACGGTGCTGCAATGCGGCGCCGAGGGAGTGAAACGTCAGCACGGGAGCCTCGCGTCCATGGAGCTGAAAGCGGCCCTCGTTGGCTGTGGCGCGATGAGCAAGGCCTGGCTCGAGGCGGCTCGCAAAATCCCCCAATTGCAGATCGTCGGCCTCGCCGATATGGAGCCGGAGCGGGCGATCTCCCGCGCGGCCGAGTTCTCGCTCTCCGACGCTTTCATCGCGCGCGACGTCCACGCGCTCCTCGCCGAAACCCGCCCCGATCTCCTATTCGACGTCGTCGTGCCTCAGGCGCGTCATCAGGTAGTCTCCGCCGGGCTCGCCGCCGGATGCCATGTGCTCAGCGAAAAGCCGATGGCCGAAAGGCTGGATCGAGGCGCGCGATCTCGTCGATCGCGCGAAAGCCGCGGGACGCATCCACGCCGTTGTGCAGAACCGCCGCTATCTCGCGGGCGTGCGGCGAATCCGCCGGGCGCTTGGCGCGGACGCGCTCGGGGTGGGGGCGATCGGCGAGCTCACCAGCGTGCACGCCGACTTCTTCCTCGCTCCCCATTTCGGCGGCTTTCGCGAGGAGATGGATCACGTGCTTCTGCTCGACATGGCGATCCACGGCTTCGACGCGCTGCGCTGCATGACCGGGCTCGATGGTCTCAACGTCTATTGCCGCGAGTGGAACCCGCCCTCCTCCTGGTACCGCCACGGCTCCTCGGCCGCGGCGATGTTCGAACTCGATAACGGCGCGCTCTTCACCTACCGCGGCTCCTGGTGCGCGGCGGGCCTGCGCACCTCATGGGAATGCGCCTGGCGCTTTGTCGGAACCAAGGGGACGCTGACCTGGGACGGCGACGACGCCATCCGGATCGAGGTCGCGAAGCCCGTCGCGCGCGAGGGCCTGTTCGACGTCGTCGAGGCGGTCGAGCCGCCGCCGCTCGCGGCCGACGACCGGGTCGGCGGCCATGCCGGCGTGCTCGCCGATTTCGTGGCGGCGGTGCGCTCGGGCACCCAGCCCGAGACGTCCGGGCGCGACAACATCCGCTCGCTCGCCATGGTGCTCGGCGCGATCGCCAGCGCCGAGAGCGGCCGGCGCGTCGACATCATCATCTGAACGACAAGATCAGTGGAAAGCCCAGGATCGATGGAAAGCCAATGAGAGACCTGCTCGACATCCGCATCGGCACCATGATCCGCGCGAACGCCCCGGATCCGGCCGCCTATGCGCGCACAATCGTCGAACTACGGCTTCGAAAGCATCGAGCCGTTCTTCTGGCAGACGATGAACAAGGATCTGCCGCGGCTCGCGGGCGAGCTTCGCGAGGCGATCGGCGACGCCGACGTGACGATCGACACGCTCGGCATGTTCGGCAACCCGCTCGAGAACGGCGAGCTCGACCGGCAGACGCTCGCCGGATGGGAGGCGCTGATCGACAACGCCCATCTCTTCGGCGCCCGAACCGTCGCCGGCTTCACCGGCCGCGTGCGCGGCGAGCCGATCGAGGAGAGCCTGCCGGCGCTACAAGCGACGTCTGGGGCGAGCTCGCCCGCCGCGCCGCCGACAAGGGCGTGCGGATCGCGTTCGAGAACTGCGCCATGGACGGCAACTGGGCGAGCGGCGACTGGAACATCGCCCACAATCCCGACGCCTGGGAGCTGATGTTCGACGCCCTGCCGCGCGACAATATCGGGCTCGAATGGGAGCCCTGCCACCAGCTCGTCTATCTCATCGACCCGACTGCCCGCAGATCCGCAAATGGGCGCCGAAATTCTTCCACGTCCACGGCAAGGACGCGACCGTGCGCTGGGACGTCGTGCGCGAGCACGGCGTGTTCGGCAAATACCCGTTCGTCCAGATGCGCACGCCCGGCTTCGGCGACACCGACTGGACCCGCGTCATCAGCGAACTGCAGGCTCGCCGGCTATTCGGGACCGATCGACATCGAGGGCTGGCACGACCCGGTCTATCGCGAGGAGCTCGAGATGACCGGCCAGGTGCGGGCGCTCGACTATCTCAAGCAATGCCGCGGCGGCGCGACGCTCCGTCGCCAATCCGGCCTGAGCGGCCGGAACGTTCACAGCCGGACGCGATCAACGCGCCGGGCGCAACAGCGGCGTCAAAGCCGAGAGCAAACCGGGAGGACGAACATGAAATGAAGTCGATAGCCGATTCTTGCGAGGAGCGGCGGCGCTGGCGCTGATCGGCGCGGCGCTTCGTCGGCGCGGCCGACGCCGCCGACGCCGAGGCGCTTGCGCGACAAGTGGTGCAGCAAGGTGCACATCCGCTTCTTCGTCGGCGGCGCCGAGGGCGACGCCTTCGGCACGATCGTCTACAATGGCGCGCGCCAGGCCGCGGCCGACACCGGCGCGCAGGTCGATTACGTCTTCTCCGGCTGGGCAGAACGAGAAGATGACGCAGCAATTGCGCGAGGCGGTCGCGGCGCATCCCGACGGCATCGCGATGATGGGCCATCCCGGCGAAGCCGCGATCCTGCCGCTGGCGGAGCAGGCGGCCAAGGCCGGCATCAAGATGATGTATCAGAACGTGCCGGTGCCGGCGGCGGTCGACAAGGTCGGCGGCGGCTATATCGGCGCGCAGCAGGCGCCGCAGGGCCACGCGCTCGGCGTCGAGATCGTGCGCCGGTTCGGCCTGAAGAAGGGCGACGTGGCGATCGTGATCGGCTGGCCTCCAACGATGTCGATCCGCAACGCGCGCGAAGAGGGCACGGCCAAGGCGCTGGAGGAGGCCGGCGTCAAGGTCGTCCGGCTCAACTCAGCGCGCCGGAATGGGCGGCCGATCCGAACCTCGCCATTCCCGTCATCACCGCGACCCTGCAGGCCAATCCGACGGCCAAGGCGATCGTCTATCCCGGCGGCCAGGAGCTCGGCAACGCCGCGACCTACATGAAGGCCGCGGGCAAGAAGCCGGGCGAGATCATCAACGTCGGCTTCGACACCAGCCCGCAGATCGTCCAGGCGTTCAAGGACGGCTGGGTTCAGCTGACCGCCGACCAGCAGCCGTTCCAGCAGGGCTATCTGCCGATCCTGAGCCTCTGCGAGCAGATCGTCTACGGCCTCGCGCCGATCAACGTCGACACCGGCGCGGGCTTCGTGACGCCGGACAATTACAAGGCGGTCGCGGACCTCGCGAAGGAGGGGCTGCGGTAGCGGCGCCGCCTGATAGCCGCGAGCGCTGCAGCGCGGCGGCAGCGTCAACGGCCGCGGCTACAGACGCTGCACATGGGAGGAAGCGCGCGATGGGCGAACGGCTGATCGAACTGCAGAGACATCGCCAAGACCTACGGCCGCGTGTTCGCGGTCGGCGGCGTCAACTTCCATGTCGACCGCGGCGAGGTCGTCGGCCTGCTCGGCGACAACGGCGCCGGCAAGTCGACGCTGATCAAGATGCTCGCCGGCGCGATCCAGCCGACCAGCGGCGAGATCTCTGGTGCGCGGCAAGCTCGAGACGCAACTGGAACGCCGCGCGCTCGCGCGACGCCGGCATCGAGACCGTGTTCCAGGACCGCGCGCTCTGCGTGCAGCAGACGCATCATCCGCAACATCTTCCTCGGGCGCGAGCTCGACCAACGCGCTTCGGGCTTGCTCGACCGCGGCCGCGAGCGCGCCGAGGCCGAGCGGCTGATGCGCGAGATCGGCTTCACCTCGAAGGTGTTCTCGCCCGATTCGATCGTCGGCCAGCTCTCGGGCGGCGAGCGGCAGGGCGTCGCGCTCGCGCGCGCGATCTACAACAAGGCCGACCTGATCGTGATGGACGAGCCGACCACCGCGCTCTCGCTGACCGAGACGGAAAAGGTGTTCCGCTTCGTGCGCACGGTGCGCGCCGGCGGCCGCTCGGTGCTGTTCATCGGCCACAACATCCACCACGTCTTCGACATCGCCGAGCGCTTCGTCGTGATGGATCGCGGCACGGTCGCGCTGCAGGCGACCAAGGACGGAGGTCGGCTCGGCCGAGCGCCTGATCGCCTACATGGAGCGGCTCGCGCATCCGCAAGGCGTCGAGATCCCGCTCGCCCGGCCATCGAGCCGGAGGCCGCGTGCATGACCGCCTCGCTGGAGCCGATCGACGCGCGCGCTCGTCCAGTCGCGCGCCCGCCGGAGAGCGCGCTCCGGCGCTTCGTCGATCGCAATCGCGCAGCGCTCGGCACGCTCGCCGTGTTCGTCGTGATGATCGCCGATCTTCATGGCCGCGAGCCCGCGCGGTGTTCCTGCAGCTGGCCGATCTACAATTCGGTGCTCGTCACCCTGCCGGTCGCGCTCTGCCTCGTCGTGCCGCTGGTGTTCGTCGTCACGGTCGGCGAGATCGATCTCTCCTTCCCCGCGACGATGGGCTTTTCGGCCTGGATCTTCGCGCTCGTCGTGCACGCCGGGCTCAGCCCGTTCCTCGGCATCGTCGCGGCGCTCGTCACCGGCATGGCGCTCGGCGCCGGCGTCGGCGCGCTCGTCGTGACCGCGGGCCTGTCGTCGCTGATCGCGACGCTCGGCATGAATTTCATGCTGCGCGGCTTCATCATGATCGTGACGCAGGGCAAGTCGATCGCGCTGCTCGAATTGCAGGATATCGCCGCCGGCGCGCGTGTTCTCCGGGCAGGTCTTCGGCGTTCCCGTGCAGATCTTCTGGGCGCTCGGCTTCGTCGCCGTTCGCCGGCCTGCTTGTTCAACCGCCACCGGTTCGGCGCGCGGGTGCGCGCGGTCGGCGACAATCCCGACAGCGCGAGCGCAGATGGGCATCAACGTCGCGCGCGTGCGCATCGCTGACCTTCGTCTTCATGGGGCTCGGCGCGGCGCTCGCCGGCGTGTTCTCGACGATGGTCAACTACACCTGGTGGCCGACGACCGGCGACGGCTATCTCCTGCCGGCGATCGCCTCGGTGTTCGTCGGCGGCACGCCGACCTGGGGCGGCGTCGGCACGATCGCCGGCGGCGCGATCGGCGCGCTGATCGTGTCGTTCATCCAGAGCGGCATCGTCGCGGCCGGCCTGAGCGGCTTCTACGTCCAGTTCTTCAACGGCCTGATCATCATTCTGGCGCTGCTCGGACACCGCTGGAACCAGAAGCGCTACCGATAACGCGAGCCGATCCCTCCCTCGACTCGCATGAAGCCCCGGCGACCGAACCTCAACCTCCAAAGAAATCTTTCAGGAGGCCCAGCAGGTTCCGGCACAGGCGTGTGCGACAGGCGTGGGCACAATTGGTCAGAACATACACTTACAATCTGTCGAAATTGCTGGTTATTGTCTCCGGGCAAATCGGGCAGGCTTCCGCTTTGATCGAGATGGCGCGCCCCCGCGCCGGCCTGGCATTGAGCGGCGACACGCGCGCATCCCCGCGTCGCGCTCAAGGCGCGCAAGCTTCGGCCAAGGCCAAAGCGAAGCGGTCTCGGCCCGGCGCGCAAGGCTCGGGACGCACGATGCGCCAGCCTTCCGCACCCTCGACGATTTCATAGTCCGTGTCGCCGTTCGTATCCCGATGGAGAGCGATCGAGGCGCGGTCGTCGCCGATCCTGAGGTTGCGGACCACGAACTCGCGGCAACCACTCCGGCAGGGCCGGATCGATGATGAGGGTTTTCAGCGGCGCCAAGGTCACGATCCCGGTCATCATGTGGCAGATTTGGAGGATTGCGGAAGCGGACCAGGCCTGCGGCGAGCAGGCGTCCGGGTAAATACCCGGGTGAGGCCATCGCCGCCCGCGCTCATGGCCTCCGAAGACCTCGGGCAGGCGGTCGAAATCAAACAGCGCGGTCGCGTCGAAAGTCGACTTCGCGAGCCTGTGCAGTTCCGCGTTGAATCCGTAGCGCTTGAAGCCGACGCAGGCGTGGGCGTTGGACACGGGCCAGACCGAACCCAAGTGATAGGACAGCGGATTGAACGCCGGATGCTCGCTTGAAAGCGTCCGGATGCCCCAGCCGCTGAACATGTCGGCGCTCATCAGCCGGTCGACCACCGCGGCTGCCCTGTCGTCGTCGACGATTCCCGAAGCCAGGCACAGACCGGCGTTGGAGGCGATCGTCCGGACCGGATTCTTTTCGCTATCCAGCGCGAGCGCCAGGAAGCCGAGATCGGGCATCCAGAACCGCGCGTTGAAGCGTTGCTTCAGCGCCGCCGCTTCGTCGAGCAGCTTCGCGGAGTGGTCGCTTTCACCAAGCGCGGCGAACGCGAGCGCCAGCGATTGCTTGGCGGCGTAAAACAGACCTTGCACCTCCACGACGGCGATCGGGTCGCGAACGTAGACGCCGTCGGGATAGAGAATGGCCTGGCTGGAATCCTTCCAGCCCTGGTTCTTGATTCCCTTTTCCGCGCGGGTCCGATACTCGTAGAAGCCGTCCCCGTCGATGTCGCCGTAGCGATCCATCCATGCCAAGGTCGCCTCGACCTGGCTGCGGACGTCCTCGAAAGCCTGGCGATCGCCGCTTTCGGCAAAATGGAGCGCCGCGCCGATGAGAAAGTACGCGGGCGCGGAATAATCCCCGTAGTAATGCTGGAACGGCGTCTCGCCCAGAAGCGCCAGCGGCCCCAGCTCCCTCTGATGCAGGACCTTGCCGGGTTCGGCGTCGTAGCGATCGTCCGTTTCGGTCGCGGTCCAAGCGCCGACCGCGCGGAGCGCTCCGTTCAATGTCGACCGGTTGAGCATCACCGACTGGATGCCGGCGACGAGACTGTCACGGCCGAAGAGACCCGAATATTTCGGCACGCCGGCCAGGGGCGTTAAGATTTCGTCGCCGTCACCCTCGAGCCGTTGCAGGGAATAGAGGTCGGTCGCCGCCCTCGACCAGGCGGCGCGCACGCGCGGCTCGTCGGCTTCGAGTTCGCAAGCGTCCGAGAGCCACTTGCGTCGGCGCGTGACGCTGGGGAAGTTCTCGGTCGGCTCCCCGTCCGGGCCGAACCAAGGCGCACACGGCTCGCCGAGAAACACCGGAGCGACATTGATCGATAGCGTCGCGCTCGCCTGCGGGTCAAGGCCCACGGACACCCGAACGCCGGCTTCCCGGTCGGCGACGACGCCCGCAGCCACGACGGTGATCCGCGTGCAATGCGGAAGACTCGGGTGCTCATAGGTCAGAGTCAGTTCGCCGCGGCCCGGCGAGGACGAGACGAAGCGGCGAGCGACCTCGGCGTTCTGACGCCGCTCGCCAGACCCGATTTCCTGGCGATCAGCGAAGTCCGCCGCGAAATCCAGATCGAGCGCGAGGTCCGTTGGGACAAGGCCGTGGTTGGTGATGAAAATGTCCTGATGCAGGCCGCCGCCGACGAAAACGTCGATCTGAATTTCGACGCCTTTGGCGACGATCTCCCCGCCGCTAGGGTCGTCGTCGCCTGGGGGGGCGGCGGCCCGTCCGGCGGGCGTCGGCAGAAGATAATATGCGACCGTCGCATGCGGTTCGACATTGGCGCACGAGACAGGCTTGACCGCCTTTCCGTCGGACGTAAGGGCGAAGCGGGACAAGAACCGCGTCTGGTGAAAATAATAGCCGCCGCTCGAAGGTTCGATCAGCCCCTGACGATTCAGCTCGAGAACGTGCAGGCCGCAATGGGCGGTCACCCTTTCGGGGTCCACTCGCAGGCGATGGGCGGCGGCAAGGTTCATCGAGCGAAAGAATGCTGTGCGGTGTTCAAAATTTCCGCCATCGAAAAAGACCTTCTTCTGACCATGGCGACGGACCGCCTCGCCGCCGGCGGCGAAAAATCTTTCATGCCGACCCTCCAATCCGGAAACGTTCCGCGTCCTCAGACTTGAAGTCGAGCCCGTGTCCGGGTCGCGAGAGATCGGGCGCGATTTCGCCCCCACAAGGTTCAGGCGCGCCGTCGAACAGCATCTGCTCGATCCGGACGTGGTCGTGGAACCACTCAAGGTGTCGCAAGCGCGGAACGGCGCAGGCGACGTGGCGGTGAAGTGCGGGAGCGCAGTGACCGGAGAGATCGGTATGATGCGCCTCGCATAGGGCCGCGATGTCCAGGAAGCCTGAGACTCCGCCGCAACGCGACACGTCGGCCTGAAGGACGTCGACGGCGTTCGCCTCGAGGAGGATGCGGGCGTCGTCGAGGTCGTAGACGTACTCGCCCGCGGCGACGTCCATGCCTGGCGGCGTACGCTCGCGCATGAGCCTCAAACCGGGCGGGTCGTCAGAGGTAACCGGCTCCTCGAACCAGCGTATGCCTGCTTCCTCGCTTGCCTCGACAAAGCGCAGCGCCTGTTTGACCGAGAAAGCGCCGTTGGCGTCGACAAAAAGCTCACGGTCCCCAATCGCGCGCCTGGCCGCGAGCGTCCGCCCGGGGTCCTTCTCCGGATCGCTGCCGATCTTCATTTTCACGAAGCGGCAGCCATCGCGCTCGACCCACGTCGACAACTGCTCCTTGAGCCTTTCATCGGAGTAGGTTGTGAACCCACCGCTGCCGTAGACCGGAACGGCGTTTCGGCAGCGACCGAGGAGCGTCGCGAGCGGTACTCCGAAGAGCCTGGCCTTGAGGTCCCAGAGCGCGGCGTCGAGCGCCGATATCGCGCAGGCGGCGACGCCGGCGCGGCCAAGGTTTCGAACTGCCCGCTGTAATGCCAAACGACGCTCGGGAATATCGAACGGATCGCGATCCTGAAGGGCCTTTCGAGCCAGGGTTTCGATCAGCGGAACGAGGCTGGAGTCTGCATAGGTGTAGCCGAGGCCCGTTTCCTCGCCAGCCTTGATGTGGACGACGACGAGTGTCGTCGCGCCCCAGGCGTAGGTACCGTCCGCCTCCGGTCCGTCGGTCGGGATCCGGTAGGCCGCCGACCGACAATCGGAAATCGAAACGTCGCGGGGAGCCGACATCGAAGCTTTCCCGTTACTCGTGTTTCCCAGGAAGCACCGCGCCAAGCCGCTGCCGCGCCGCGCCACGGATCATGTGCCCCTGCTCGGGGTCGCCCTTAAGCAGCGTAACACTGAACTTGTTCGCCTCGTCCAAAGTGATATGCGGGGGAAGCGGGGGTACTTCCGGATCGGTCTTCACTTCGAGCACGACCGGTCGGTCCGCAGCGAGCGCCTCGTCCCACGCCTCCCCGACCTTTTCAGGATCATCGACATAGATGCCCTTGAGTCCGATGAGCTCGGCGAACTTATGGTAGGGAACGTTCGGGATTTGCTGCGAGGCTTCGAACTTCGGATCGCCCTCCATGATGCGCTGTTCCCACGTCACCTGGTTCAGATCCTCGTTGTTGAAGACGCAGACGATCCAGCGCTTGTCTGTCCAGTTCCGCCAATATTTCGCGACGGTGATCAGTTCGGCCATGTTATTCATCTGCATTGCCCCGTCGCCCACCAGCGCGATCACCGGTCGATCCGGATGCGCATACTTTGCGGCGATCGCGTAGGGCACCGCCGCGCCCATCGAGGCGAGGCCGCCAGACAGCGACGCCATCATGCCGCGGCGAACTTTCAGATCGCGCGCATACCAGTTGGCGCAGGAGCCGGAATCGCTGGTCACGATCACGCTGTCGGGCAGGCGCGGCGACAGCTCCCACGTCACCCGCTGCGGGTTTACCGGATCGGCGGGCTGCATCGCCCGCTCCTCCAACGTCTTCCACCATTCCTTCACATTGCTTTCGATGCCATCGCGCCAGGCGCCGTTCGACTTCTGGTCGATCAGCGGAAGCAGCGCGATCAGCGTCTCCTGCGCGTCGCCGACCAGATTGACCTCCATGGGATAGCGCAGCGACAGCATGTCCGGGGCGATGTCGATCTGAACGCCGCGCGCCTTTCCCTCCTCCGGCAGGAACTCGGAATAAGGGAAGCCGGAGCCAATCATCAGCAGCGTGTCGCACTCCGTCATCAGCTGATAGCTCGGCTTGGTGCCGAGAAGGCCGATCGACCCGGTGACGTAAGGGAGATCGTCCGGCAGCGCCGCCTTCCCGAGCAGCGCCTTGGCGACACCGGCCCGCAGCTTTTCGGCCACCGCGATCACCTCGTCAGTCGCATGCAGCGCGCCCGCGCCGACCAGGATCGCCACCTTTTCGCCGGCGTTCAGAACGTCCGCCGCGCGGCGAAGGTCCAAGTCCCTGGGCACAGTATACGGAGGCGTGAAGCCGACGCCGGAGTGGATCGTACCATGCTTGCGGGGAGGCTCCTGATACGGCTCGTCCTGAAGGTCGTCAGGAAGGACGAGGGCCGTGACCCGGCGTTCGCCCATCGCGATGCGCACCGCGCGATCGACGAGATGGCGAACCTGCGCCGCCTCCGACGCCTGCTGCACGAATGCACCGGCCACGTCCTTGTAAAGGCTGACCAGGTCGACTTCCTGCTGGTAATGGCCGCCTAGAGCGCTCCGCGCCTGCTGGCCTGCGATCGCGAGCACCGGCATGTGATCGAGCCGCGCGTCGTAAAGCCCGGTGACGAGGTGCGACGCCCCCGGACCCGAGGTGGCGAGACAGACGCCCAATTCGCCCGAGAACTTGGCGTAGGCGCTCGCCATGAAGGCGGCCATCTCCTCGTGGCGCGCCTGGATGAACTCGATCTTGCCGTCCGCCCGATTGATCGCCTCGATCACGCCGTTGATGCCGTCGCCGGGATATCCGAAAATCTTGCACACGCCCCACGCGTGCAGGCGCTCGACGATAAAGTCTCCGACAGTTTGGCTCATAAGCCGCGTCTCCGTGACGATCCGCTGGAGGCTGCTCCCTGGCAAGCAGTCCTGGAATGCCGCCCCGGCGGAATTGTTCCGCTTGCCGAAGCCCTCGTAGTCGATACGTTCGGGAATGGATGCAGATTCATGTTCCGGCAATACGATTGTAACCTTGACGATCCACCTTCCCGGCATACCGATTACAAGTCGTGGGCAAGGCTTCGCATGGCGACCGACTGGGTTTCGACTCGTGGACGTGCAATCGAGCGGCCGGCTGCTAGAGACCGCCCGATCAAGCCGCGTACGCCTGGTGCGCCCTTCGCCAGCCAGTCATTGGACAACAAGGCAACCGGAGAAGGATGGTAGCCGGGCGCCGGCGTATTCGGCTCCGCTCTTCACGGCTTCGCTTTACTGCTGTTTGCGCTTTGGGCGGTGTGCTGTTTCGGTCAGATCTTTTGGTTCTTCTCGCTCGTCAGCGCAGCGCTTGGCTTGAGTTCGCTCCACGGCGCGAACGCCTCCTACAGCGCGGCCAAGGCCAAAACCGGCGAGTTTCCTCGATGAGGCGAATATCTCCACCGCATATGGCCGAACGCCGCACCGATCCAGGGCATGGCGTGGCGGACTGGACCAGGCAATGGGCCGGAAAGCGGGACCCTCGACTTCTTCACTGGGCCGTTGTTATCGGCTTGGAGTGCGTTGCGCTGATCGTTGCGCGTGATACGCCCTATCACCAACTGACGATAGGGATCCTCGCCGCGACGGTCGTGCTGTTGGTCCTTCTATCCTTGCTCGAAATGGTATGGCGCGTTCTGGAACGCGCGCGGAGCGGGTTTGATCGGACGTAAGGGGATTTGTCTCATCTCACGCGGAACTGGGCTCCGGTTGAGTTCCGAACTCTTTCCGCCAATGAATCGTGCTGCCCCTTTTAAAAAACGAGTTGCCGTTCTGGGCGCCAGCACGCGCGCCGTTGAATTCGCCGCCGGATTTCGTCCAGAACTACGAAGTCTGAGGCCAAAGGAGACGTTCCGGCAAAGCTCGGGCGTCTCTCGACTGCCATCGCCGCTCCGAAGCCCAAGGCGTTGTCCGCACGCCGGCGACAGTCGGAACGGGACAGGCCGTAAGCGCCGAGTGAACGTCCAGCACCGGGGCAATCACCCGGGTCCGACTTTCATATGTCGAGGGCTTGCTTGTCGAAGGCGGACGGCCAGCGGCGTCGCGTCCTGAGCAGAATGCTTCGCTTCGCGCGAACAGGGCGACGACACGCGTTCGGCATTCGCGCCCCATTGTCGGAACCTCCGTCGCACCGTAAAAATTGCCCCGACGCCCCGACCAATTAACCCTCTGCAATCATTGGTAGCCGGTACCGTTTGACGACAATCCCCCCGTCAGTCGAGCGCCGGATCGATGTCAAGAGCGGCGCAAGAGCCAGGCGCATAGGGAGGTCGAATTGTCGCTTCAGCACGATCTTCCGGTTGGAGCCGACCTTAGAGACGGCCAGATCCACGTCTGGAAGGCGCTCCTGACTACCGAAGCGAACATAGCGGAACTGACCAAACCTCTGGATCAGGAAGAGGTAGCGCAAGCGGCAACGTTCGCGTCGGACAAAGATCGCTTATCCTACGTGCATTCGCACAGCGTGTTGCGTGGGGTGCTTTCCCTTTACACAGGGCACGGAGCTCAATCGATCGCCTACGAGAGAGGTCGCCACCGAAAGCCGTTCTGAAGCGAGGCAATGGGGCGCGTGACTTACATTTCAGCCTGTCACACTGCCATCGGTGTGCGGTCATCGCGGTTCGGCTTGGCTCTCCGGTCGGGGTGGACGTCGAATTGCTCCGAAAGGCGCCGGAAGCAAGAAACATTGCAGCGAGATGGTTTAGCAGCGCGGAAAACGAAAGGCTCGCCGCCCTCCCGGAGGCGTTTTTGGACTTGTGGACCCATCGGGAGGCCGTCCTCAAGGCTCTCGGAACAGATTTGGAGACCGGCCTTCTCGGATTGGCGTTTGCGTTCGATCGCGGCGCGGCCGTCCGTCTCGTCTCCTGGCGAGGCGACACGGAGATCGTCCGCGCGTGGACGGTTACCCGACTCCGCCTTGGCTCAGACTTTGCGGCGCGCTCGCCTCGCTCACGCGCTTCGACGCCGTCCGTTACTTCACGTGGAGCGGCGCGAACCGGCGGAACTCCGAGCGGTCCCCGCCCGCCGGCCCGGTCAACGTCCTTCAGGATTTGCGCCGGCTGAGGTAGGCGGAGGGCCGTCCTCCGTCGACGCTTTCGTTGGCGGCGACCGCGCGGATTTCCTGTTGAGTCGCCTTCCAATTTGCGCAATAGTCAGAAAAAAATTGTGACGTTTCTATTTCAGAGTTCTAGCCACTCGGAGGATCGTCAATGGCAGGCGAGGACACCGGCGGGACGGACAGTCAAAATAATCAAAGGGATCAGCAGCACGGCAATCCATCCGGCGCGGGAGCGCGCCACTGGGAACGCCATCATCGCCATGACCGGTGTGATTGCCCACCCCATCACCATTGCGGTCACTGCGGACCGCCGCCTTATTGGGATCCCTGGTGCGACCCATCGCCGTACCGATGGGGACATCATCGTCAACACTGGCGAAAACCTCCGACGCCAGGCACGGACTTCTTCGAGGCGATGCTCGATATCGCGGCGTCCACCGCCGGCTCCCGTGGCTATTGGTGGCGGCAAATGGCGGAGGCGGCGCGGTATGCACGCCGGGACTTCGCCTACGGCGACCCTTGCTATGAACCATGGCCTTCGCGCTATTCCCATTGCGATCCCTGCGAGCCGCCCTGGCGACGATGGGAGCCGTGTCCGCCTAAGGACTGGTATGATCCATGTGCGCCCTCGAGTGACTGTTGTGACCCGTGCGCCGAGCCGGGTGAGATCGACCTCAAGGAGCTGAAACAGATCCTTGAGAAAGGGGAGGCCGACCGGTTGCAGCAAATGCACGACGACGGCAGCTCCGACGAGGACGTGAGGAAGGAAAAAGAGAGGATAGACGGGTGGATCGATCAGAATTCTCCACGTCGTTAGACTTGCTCGGACAGCCGAGGCCATGCGTCAAAAGAAATGGTCGCGACGGCGACCCTGGTAGCGGCGACGGATTTCGGATCATCCCCTGGATCCGCTCGTGCGCGGGCAATCGCGGTCACCCCATGCCTTGTTTCGACCTTCCGAACGATCAGCAGTGGTTGGCCCATCGCTTGAGCGCGTGGGGAGACAGGCCGGCGTTGATCTGGCGCGACACCCAATGGTCGTATCGCGATTTCACGGAGGCGATTGCAGGTGGGCTTGACCGGCTGACGCGAAGCAACGTCCATCCCGGCGACGTCGTCGCGATTTGCGGCGATTTTTCGCCCAACGCCGCAGCCTTGCTGCTTGCGTGCGCATTGCGCGGCAACATCGTCGTTCCGATGTCCAAGGCGAGCGCTTCCGGCTGGGCCCGCATGATGGACATCGCCCAGGTCGGCCACGCCATTGAATTCGACGACGATGACGTCGGTCGCCTCCAATCCTGTCAGCGGTCCGTCACCCACCCCCTCCTGCGCACGCTCATCGAGCGTCGCGCTCCGGGGCTGATCCTGTTCAGCTCCGGTTCGACCGGCGAAAGCAAGGCGTCCGCTCTCAATCTTGGAAGGATGCTGGATAAGTTCAAGCCTTCGCGGCCGGCGCACCGGACCCTCGCCTTTCTGCTGATGGATCATATCGGCGGGATCAATACGCTCCTGCATGTGCTCGCCCATGGCGGCGTCCTCGTGACGACCCGCGATCGAACGCCCGACACGATCTGCGCAGCCATCGAACGGTACGGCGTGCAACTGCTGCCGACAACGCCGACATTTCTGAGAATGGCGCTGATTTCCGATGCGATCCGGCGTCACGAGCTCAAATCGTTGGAGATCATCACCTACGGGACCGAGCCTATGCCTGCGAGCACGCTCGCCGCCGTCAGAGCAAGCCTGCCCCAGGTCCGATTGAAGCAGACCTACGGGCTGTCGGAACTCGGCATACTTCCGACCTACACGCGCGATCCCGAATTCGCTGTGGCTCAAGCTCGGCGGCGCCGGCTTCGAGCATAAGATCATCGACGGCGTGCTGTGGATCAAGTCGGAAATGGCGATGCTCGGGTATCTGAACGCGCCGTCGCCCTTCGATGACGAAGGCTGGATGAACACCCAAGATCTCGTCGAAATCGACGGTGAGTTTATCCGCATCCTTGGCCGCAAGTCGGAAATGATCAACGTCGGAGGCGAGAAGGTCCATCCCACCGAGGTCGAGGACGTCCTGCTGCAAATCGACAACGTCCGGGAAGCCACCGTGAGCGCGAGGCCGAACCCCGTCACCGGTCAGGTCGTCGCCGCGAAGATCACGCTTCTGGAATCCGAAGACGCCGAGGCGTTCAAGCGCCGCGTCCGCAAGTCCTGCCTGGAGCGCCTCGATCGCTACAAGGTTCCGGCGGTGATCGAAATCGTCGAGGGCGCCCACTACGGCGAGCGTTTCAAGAAGTCTCGTCGGGCGCACGCGTCATGCTGACCGAAGATCCGGCCGGCGAATTCCCTCGACCGAGGCCTGATCTGGACCCAGGACCGGAGGCGTGCAGCGGTGCAGGCAAGACGGTGATCGTGAGCGGGGGAAGTCGGGGACTAGGGGCTGAACTGGTCTCGGGTTTCCTCAAGCGCGGGTTCGGCGTCGCGACGTTCAGCCGGAGTCGAAGCGAATTCATCGAACTCCGTCGAGCGGCGGCAAAAGGGCTTTTATTGGTCAGCGATCGATAGCGCGGAATTCGAGGCGTTGCCCGGCTTCGTGAACGAGGTCTTGGACCGATTCGGCCGGATCGACGTGCTGGTCAACAATGCAGGTCAAGGCGTCGAGGGCGTCCTGCCTACGATGCGGGTGAGCGAAATCGTGGAGGCTGTCGACGTGAACCTCACCGCCACGCTCGTTCTTTGTCAGACGTGCTCGCGCGTCATGCTTCGTCAAGGCGCAGGATGCGTCATCAATATTTCGTCGATCAACGCCCTTCGCGGCCAGGGAGGCGTGGCGATATACAGCGCGACAAAAGCCGCGCTGGACGGGCTTACGCGGAGCCTCGCGCGTGAACTCGGATCTCGCAATATTCGCGTCAACTCGGTCGCCCCCGGATACTTTGAAAGCGACATGGTCAAAGGCCTGTCGGAGGAACGCAAAAGTCGGATCGAGCGGCGCACGCCCCTTGGAAGACTGGCGAGAGTCGAGGAGGTCGCAAACGCCATTTATTTTCTCGCTTCCGATCAAGCCTCTTTCATTACGGGACAAACCATTGTCGTCGACGGAGGACTGACGTGCTGAAAACGCTAAGCCGAATCGAACTCGAGAAAGTCGTTTACGACAAGATCCGATCCGTCCTTGCAGAGCGAGACAGCGACGTCGGCGTAATCCGCGGAGTCGACGGGCTGAACGCGGTTCTGGGACTCACTTCGCTCGATCTGGCGACCGTAGTCGCCGAGCTTGAAAGCGCTTTTGGCGTGGATCCATTCGCCAGGCTCGTCCCGATAACGAGCGTGCGTTCGGTCGATGACCTCGTCGAGGCCTATCTCAAGGCCTTTGCCCCTGAGACTGGCGCGGAAGACGATCGAGAATTGCTGGAGGCCTCGCGTCGCGGCAGCGCGAGGCGCGCTCGACGGGGCGGCTGAATGGGTTCCGAGTCGCGGCCAACAGGCGTAGCGATCGTCGGGATCGCGTGCCGCTTCCCCGGCGCCGAAAACGCTGCCGCCTTCTGGCGCAACCTGTGCGACGGCGTCGAGTCCATTTCCGCGCTGTCAGACGAGGAAATCCTGGCGGCGGGGGTCCCGGAAGCGCTCCTCGGCGATCCTTCTTACGTGAAGGCCGCGCCGCTCCTGCCCGACTATGACCGGTTTGACGCCGGCTTCTTCGAGTATTCGCCGCATGAAGCGCGGCTCATGGATCCGCAGCAGCGGATTCTCCTGGAAACGGCGTGGGAAGCTTTTGAGGACGCCGGCTATCGGCCGGGGCATTCAGAAGCGCCGGTCGGGGTCTATGTCGCAACGGGCGGCGTCGTCAGCAGCTATCTGGTGGACCGACTGGCCTCCAGCTCGGACCTGCCGGGCGCCACGGGCTCGGTCGCGCATATCGGCAATGACAAGGACTTCCCCAGCACCCGCATTTCCTACAAGCTGAATTTGACCGGGCCCAGCATCAACGTGCAGACGGCCTGCTCGAGTTCATTAGTGACGGTCCATCTTGCCTGCCAGGCGATCCTGGCCGGCGAGTGCAGCATGGCGCTGGCCGGCGGAGGGACGATCAGGGTCCCGCAACATGCCGGCTACATGAGCGTCAAGGGCGGCATTGTCTCGCCCGACGGGCATTGCCGCGCCTTCGACGCCGATGCGCAGGGCACGATCTTCGGCAGCGGCGTCGGTGTGGTCCTGCTCAAGGAACTCCAGGCCGCCATCGCCGATTGTGACAACATCTACGCTGTGATCCGCGGCTCCGCGATCAACAACGACGGCGCCCGCAAATTGAGCTACACCGCCTCGAGCGTCCGCGCGCAGTCTCGCGCGATGGTGGAGGCTATGGCCGTCGCGAGCGTCGCGCCCGATAAGATCGGTTATGTGGAATGCCACGGAACCGGCACGGTCGTGGGCGATCCGCTGGAGATCGACGCGCTGACCCGAGCGTTCCGGACCGGAACGGATCGTCGCGGCTTCTGCGCCATTGGCTCGGTGAAGACGAACATTGGACATCTCGAGCAGACAGCGGGCGTCGCTGCGCTCATCAAGACCGCGCTCGCCCTCAAGAACGGAAAGATTCCTCCGTCGCTCAATTTCGAGCGACCAAATCCGAAAATCGACTTCGACGGCAGCCCGTTTTTCGTCAACGCGCGCTTCCGCGACTGGCCGCGTGAGAGCGCTCCGAGAATTCGCTGCGGTCAACGCGCTCGGACTTGGAGGCACGAACGCGTTCGCCGTTCTCGAAGAGGCGCCGCTCCAGCACAACGACGTCGAGACCGACGAGCCGGCGGCGCACCCTTGTCCGCTCTCCGCCAGGACGCCTTCCGCGCTGCAGGCTCTGATCGAACGGCATCACGCCTTCATCGGCGCGCACGCGAGGCTGAACCTCGGCGATCTGTCGGTCACGCTGACCAGCGGGCGGACCCACTTCCCGCATCGCTTCTTCGCCCTTGCCGACACGCCCGGCCGGTTTCGGGACGCGCTGGCGGGCGCTCTCGCGTCGGGCGGCGCCGAAAGCGAAGCCATCGAGGACCGCCGCCTCGCATTCCTATTTTCGGGACAGGGATCTCAGTACGCCGGTATGGGCGGAGACCTCTATCGGTTTCATCCGGTGTTTCGCGCCTCGATCGAGCGCTCTGCATCGATTCTGCGCGATCTCCTGCCGCGACCGCTGCTCGAGGTGCTGTTCGGCGAGCACGACGGCGCCGGTCGCCTAATTCACGAAACCGCGTTCACCCAGCCCGCGCTTTTTGTGGTTCAGGCTGCGCTAACAGATGTGTGGCGCTCGATGGGCGTGGTCCCGGACGTCGTGATGGGGCACAGCGTCGGGGAGTTCGCCGCGGCCTATTGCGCGGGGGTTTACACGCTCGAAAACAGCCTCGAGCTGGTGGCGGAGCGGGCGCGGCTGATGCAGGCTGAACCGGCGCGCGGCGCGATGGCCTCGATCTCCGCGGACGAAGCGGCGGTAACCGAGGCAATCGAACGACTGAATTGCCAGGACCTCTGCGTCGCCGCCGTCAACGCGCCGAACAATACGGTTGTTTCCGGCGACCGAGACCGGGTCCTGGCGATCATCGAGGCGTTCTCGAGCCTAGGCGTTCGATGCCAGCAATTGAACGTCTCGCACGCCTTTCACTCGCCTCTCGTGCGCGACGCAATCGTGTCGTTTGGGGCGTTCGCTCAGTCAGCGGCGGCTGCGGCGCCAAAAATGGTCTGGATCTCGACGGCCACAGGCGGCGCCATTCAGGAACCCATTCACGCGGACTATTGGCGAGACCATGGACTGCATAGGGTCAGATTCGCCGAAGGCATGAAAGCGCTGGACGATTTTGGCGTCACCGACTTCGTCGAAATCGGCCCTGGCGGCGCTCTTCTCGCCCTGGGCCAGCAGTCGGCTCGCGGCGAAGGGCGCCGCTGGCTCGGATCGCTCGACGGCCGGCGCGGCGACTGGGTCGCGTTCATGTCGACGCTCGGCGAGCTTTATCGTCGAGGATATCCTGTTAACTGGGATGGCTTGAACCAGAGCCGTCCTCGTCGCCGAATTTCGCTGCCGACCTATCCCTTCGAGCGCCAGCGATACTGGATCGAGGACGACCACGCGGCGCAATCCTCATCGCGATCGACCGGTTCCGAGAGTTGGGGCTTCGTTGGCGTCCGCCTGCGCTCGGCTTTGGCCGAAACGCAGTTCGAAGCGAGCTACAGCCTCAGCCGCTTTCCCTATCTCGACGACCACAGGATTTATCGCCTGCTGGTGCTGCCGACCACGGCGGCGATCGCAACCTTGTGCGAGGCCGCGCGCCAGCACTTTGGAAGCGATGCAGCGACCCTCGAGAACTTTCAGTACCGCGACGCCCTGGTTCTCCCCGAGACAGGGCCCCGGATCGTCCAAACGATTCTGAACCCGATCGACGCCGAAACCGCGGAATGCCGTCTGGCCAGCATCGACGCCACTTTTTCGGACGGTTGGCGCACCCATATCCTCTGTCTTGCACGGACGGCCGCGACTCCGCCGCCGGCGGAGCCGACCACCTTCATCGCACTGTTCGAGCTTCGTCGTCGTTGCACAACCTCAATCCCGATTGAACACTATTACCCGGCGCTAAGCGAGTTGGGGCTGGAATACGGGCCTGCGTTTCGAGGGATAAAGGAACTCTTCAGGGGCGAAGGAGAAGTCTTGGCTCATGTTGTTCTGCCGGAGGAGCTGGCTGATACGGGGTCCTTCCTGCACCCGGCGCTCCTCGATGCGTGCCTCCACACCTATACCGCGCTCGTCGAGCCGCGCGTCGACTTCGATCCGACAGCCGTCCGCGAACGTCTCTGTTATTTGCCGATTGCTTTCGAGCGTTTCCAGGATCGTCGCAGCGCCGCGCGCGATGTCTGGGTTCATTCCGTTCGCCGCAGCGGCGTCGAAGGTGGAGACGACCGTTTCGCTGTCGATATCCGGGTCCATGCTCCCGACGGCGAGCCCATCGCCGAAATCAGCGCGCTGACGGTCAAGACCATTCCGGCCGACGCCTTCGGATCCGAGGCGAAATCGCGAAGCAAAGACTGGCTTTATCAAAAGCAATGGATCGAGGTCCCGGAGCATTCGCAGCAGGCGGCAGAGATCTCTGGCGAGCCCGCCGATTGGCTCATTTTGGCGGACCGAGGCGGCGTTGGATCAGCGTTGGCGGACGGCCTTCGCGCACGCGGCGAACGCTGCAGCGTTGTCCTCGCGGACGACGCGATGAATTCAGCCGGCGACGGCCTGATGACGCTTCCGGAGCGCATCCGAAGATTGGTCGAGGAACTTGTAGACGATCGGAATCGGCGTCTGCGGGGCGTCGTGTATCTTTGGTCTCTGGACCTGCCCATCGTCGCCGGCGTGGCGGTCGCACAGCTTGAATCGTCGCAGAGGATGATGTTAGAGAGCGTCCTGTCCTTGGTGCAAGCGGTGGTCGAGCGCGGGGAGGGGGTCTCGGACGCACCCCGGATCTGGCTAGTCACCCGCGGCGTCGCGTCAGTCTCGACGGATGATCCGCCCGCTGATCCTTTCGGCGCCACGCTTTGGGGCCTGGGACGGTGCGCAGCCCTTGAACATCCCCCGATTTGGGGCGGCCTTGTGGATCTTGGCGCGGCTTCCGGCGCCGCGGCCGGCGATGACGCCGCCTCTCTGATGAAGGAATTGATCGCCGGCGACGGCGAAGACCAGGTCGCGCTCCGCCCGGGCCGTAGGTTTGCATTGCGGCTGGTCCGCGCGTCTCCTCCGCCGCCTGCAAGGTTCGGCGCGGAAGGAGCGTATCTGATCACCGGCGGCTTTGGCGCGCTCGGGGTCGAAACGGCCAAATGGCTGGCGTCTCGCCGTGGCGCCAAGCATCTCGTGCTCACGAGCCGCCGCGGCGAACACGATCCAAACGCCATTGCCGTGAAAGAGGAACTCGCGGCGCTCGGTGCGGAAGTCAGAATCATAAGCGCCGACCTGACGGACGAGGGCGACGTGAGGCGACTGCTGGAGGCGATCTCCGCGTCGCCCTGGCCGCTCAAGGGCGTTTTTCACTGCGCCGGGCTCCTTGACGACGGCATCCTCCTCCAGATGAGCTGGCAGAAGCTCTGGCGGGTTATGGCGCCGAAGGTCGTCGGAGGCTGGCTGCTCAGCGAACTGACGCGCGCCTTCGAACTCGAGTGCTTCGTGGTCTTCTCCTCAATTCTGAGCGTCATGGGATCGGCGGGCCAATGCAACTACTCGGCGGCAAACGCATTCCTGGACGCGCTCGTCGTTCGGCGCCGCGCTCAAGGCCTGCCGGCGCTCGCGCTAAACTTCGGACCGTGGGCCGAGTCCGGTCTCGCGGTCAGCGCGGGCGACAGGGGTCGCCAGATCTGGCGATCGCGGGGAACCGACTACATCTCCGCCGCCCTGGGGGTTGAGACGCTTGAGGAGCTTGTCGGCGGAGCGCTGTCGCATGCGGTCATCACCCTTACGAAATGGCCGATTTTCTTGCAGCAGTTTTCATCCCGGCCGCGCCTCTACGACGAATTGGGCAAAGAGGCGCCTCCCGATCGGGTGACAAAGCGGGGCGCTGACAGGGCGGCGTTCCGGCGTAGGCTCGGCGAGTCGACGCCGGCGCTGCGGCGGGAACTGGTTGCGGCGTGCGTGCTTGACGAGTTGATGTCTGTGTTGGGCTTCACGAACCCCATCGATATCGATCGATCCCTGAGGGACTATGGCCTCGACTCCTTGATGTCGGTCACCCTCGTCAATCACCTCGAGGCGGCGCTGGGGGTGAAGGTCCGCGTCGAGCGGATCATTCAGGGACCGAGCGTTCAGCAGCTGGCGGACGATCTGTGCGCCGAATTCCCGCAAGGGGAAGCTGCCTCTGCAAGGCCCGCAACCCCGGAGCCGTCGAAGGCGGGACAAACAAGGGGAACGCGCTGGCTCGTCGTAGCGAAACCAAGGTCTCGCGCCCGGATTCGGCTGTTCTGCTTTCCGTTCGCGGGAGGCGGATCGGCAATTTACCACGCTTGGGCCGACTCGCTCGATCCGGCGATCGAAGTGGTGGCGATCGAGCCCCCGGGTCGGCTCGCGCGCATCGACGAAAAGCCCATCGCCGACATCGATGCGTTCGTGGACGGCCTGATCGTCGAAATGAAAAGCGCGCTCGATCGGCCGTTCGCGTTCTTCGGTCATTGTCTCGGCGGACTGACCCTATACGAGACCGCCCGCCGGTTGATCCATTCGACGAACTTTCGGCCTCGCCATCTCTTTGTGTCAGGCGCCAGGCCGCCGGACCAGATCGACGACACAGGTCCGTTCGAGGAACGGCTAATGGATAGCCTCATGCGGTTGGCGGGCTTTCGCCTGAACGCGCCAGCGTTCGCCCAGACCGACGACGTATTCGGGACAATCGTTCGCCATTTCAACATTCGGGCGACCGATGAATTGCTCGACAATCCAGAGCTTCGCAGTATGATGCTTCCTGTGATCCGAGCGGAATTCAAGATGGCGAGCAATTACGCGTTCGAAAGCGAACCTCCGTGGGACATTCCGATCACTTGCTTTGCGGCGAACGACGATCCCTACGTATCGAGGCAACACGCGCTGGGTTGGGGGTTCTTTACCGATGCGCGGCTGCAGGTCCACATGCGGGAGGGCGCGCATTTCGCTGTGGTCGACGACGCAGCCTTTATACAAGGCGTCATCAACCGCGAGCTGATGGGGCACGAATACAGAAAGCCATTCTGAGTCATTAGGACGCTTTCAGACGCGGCTGAGCGCGCTCCTCTCTTGTTGAGGAAACGGACCGGATGAGACGGGGCGTTTCATGAGTGACATTTCCTCATGGCTCGACCAACTTGGGCTTGGCCAATACGCGGCGGCGTTTGTCGCGAACGCTATCGACCGCGACGTCTTGCCCGATCTTACGGATGCCGAGTTTGACCGTCTGGGTGTGCCGCTTGGACATCGTAAGCGAATCCTGAAGGCGCTTTGCGGGATCGGAGTGGGTGCGAACGCCGTAGGGGCGAGCGCCCATGTGTCCACCAATTCGGAGCCCGAAAAGCGTTTGCTCACGGTGCTCTTCTGCGATCTGGTCGGCTCGACGGCGCTCGCGGTGCGGCTCGACGCGGAAGATTTGAGCACGGTGATCCGCCGGTTTCAAATGACCTGCGCGAATGTTGTCACATCCTACGGCGGCTACGTCGCCAAGTTTCTCGGAGACGGCCTTCTCGCCTATTTCGGCTATCCGGTGACACGCGAAGACGAGCCGGAAAGCGCCGTGCGGGCAGGGCTCGATTTGATCGCCAGAGTGGGCCGCCTTCTACTACCCTCGGGCGAAGCCCTGCAGCTGCGGGTCGGCATTGCCACAGGCGTCGTTGTTGTCGCCAGCAGCACTTTCTCCGGATCGGCGGACGAAGTCGCCGCCACTGGCGAACCTCCGAATCTCGCGGCGCGCCTTCAGGAGGTCGCCAGCTCGAACACGATCATCGTCTCGGCGGTAACGCGAAAGCTGCTTGGCGGAGGTTTCGTTTGCGAGCGGCTCGGACCGCTAAAGCTTAAGGGCTTTTCGGAGCCCATCCATGCTTACAAGGTCGTCGGTGAGACGGCGCTGGACAGATTCGACGCCAGGATCGGCTCGCGGCTGACCCATTTCGTCGGTCGCGAACGCGAATTTGGTCTGCTCACGAGCCTGTGGGCGAGGGCGAAGACGGGCGAGGGTCAGATCGCGCTCATTTGCGGCGAGCCGGGAATTGGCAAGTCGCGGATCAGCAGCGCGCTGCTCGCCCACATCGCAAAAGAAAATCATGCCGCAATTCGCTGGCAGTGCTCCTCGCACCACGCAAACAGCCCATTCTATCCGGTGATCCGAAATCTGGAGCGCGCTGCGCGTTTCGATCGCGAGGACAGCGCCGAGGTCAGGCTTGCGAAGCTCGAGTCGCTGCTGGCTCAACTTGGACAAGCCACGCTTGCCGACGCGCCGCTGATCGCGGCGCTTCTCTCAATTCCCGGCGCCAGCCGGTATCCGCCGCTCGACCTTACGCCGCAACGGCAGAAGGACATGACCATCAACGCCCTCATCCGGCAGGCGCTGTCCTATACTCCCAAGCAACCGGTGCTCTTTCTCGTCGAGGACGCCCACTGGATGGACCCGACAACGCTTGAACTGCTCAATCGAACTGTCGAAGCGGTCAAGTCGGTCCCGCTCCTCGCGCTAATCACCTTCAGACCGGACTTCTTCGCGCCGTGGCTGGACAAGCCCCACGTGACGATGCTGCGGCTGGAGAGGTTGAGACCGGAGCAAGTCAGCGCCATGGTCGCCGACCTCACCGGCGGCAAGGGGCTTCCAGACGAGGTCGCTGAAATTATTCTCAGCAAGACTGACGGCGTCCCCCTGTTTGTGGAAGAACTGACCAAGGCGATTCTCGAAACAGGGATGCTCGAGGACGCGGGCGACAAGTACATCCTTCAGGGCGAGTTCGCACTTCCCTCGATTCCCGTCACTCTGCACGATTCGCTGGTCGCTCGGCTCGACCGGCTTGCGCCGATCAAGGAAGTTGCACAGATCGGCGCCGCGATCGGACGGGAATTTTCCTATCGTCTGCTCGCCGCGGTTGCGCCGATCGGGCCGGGTCCGCTCGAATCCGCGCTCGCTCAGTTATCCGCGGCCGACCTCGTTCATATCCGGGGCCAGCTGCCGGATTCCACGTACGTCTTCAAGCACGCCCTCGTCCAGGATGCGGCCTATGACAGCCTTCTGCGCAGCAAGCGTCAGCAGCTTCACAACGACATCGCCAAAACCCTGAAGTCGCAGTTCCCTGAGGTCGTGGAGACACAGCCCGAATGGATGGCGCATCACCTTGAACAGGCTGGGCTGCCCGGACATGCTATCGGATATTTGCGCATTGCAGGTCTGCGCGCGATCGAGAGATCGGCGAACGCGGAAGCCATCAGGCACCTGAAGCACGCGCTCGATCTCATCGAGGCGAACCCGCACGACACGGCGCGCGAGTCCGCGCTCGAATTGGAAGTGCTGTACGCGCAAGCCATGATCGCGGGCCGGGGCTACGCCGCGCCCGAAACGCAGCAAGCGTTGCTGCGGGCCAAGGCGCTGATCGACGATTGGACGGACTCCGCTCAAAAGTTCGCTGTGTTCTACGGGCTATGGGCAAGCTATTACGTCGGCGGCGACGTCGCCAAGCAGCATCCGGCGGCGACCGAGTTTCTCGCCGAAGCCGAACGCCAAAATCTTCCGTCGACCCTTTGTCTCTCCAATCGCACGCTCGGCACGACGTATATCCAAATGGGCGAGTTCGAGGCCGCCCGTTTCCACCTGGAGAAAGCGGAGGCGCTCTACAAGGAAGGTCTCGAATCGGCGCAGCTCTATCAGTATGGCCAGGAAATCGGAGCGACGGCCCTTTGCTACCTCAGCTGGGCCTTGTGGCAGCTCGGCTATGTCGATCAGGCAGCCGACGTCGCCACTCGCGCCGTCGCATATGCCGAATCCCTGGCCCATCCGCACACGTTGGCGTACACCATCTGTCACGCGCAGGGCATGCTCGACATCATGAGGCGGAGTTCCTCCGAAACGCTTGTCTATGCGCAAAAAGTCATCTCGCTTTGCAACGAGCACGGCTTTCCATTTTGGGGCGCGGGGGGCCAGATACTGCATGGCTGGGCCACATCCCGAGTTGACGCGAACAAGGGCATCGAGGAGATCCGCGCCGGGCTCGTCGCCTGGCGAAAGACAGGCGCCCGCCTATGGCTGCCGATTTTTGTCGCGCTCGAAGGAGAAGCTCACGCCGCCGCCGCGCGCAACGACGCCGCCTTGCACGCACTCGAGCAGGCCCTCCGGATCTCCGCCGAAACAGGTGAGCGGTGGGCGCTCGCAGAAGTGCTGCGGCTGAAGGCCCAAATCCTTTTCAAGTCGGGACGGGGCAAAGCAGACGAGATCGAAGGTTTGCTCCACAAAAGCATCGAGACTGCGCGTTTGCAGGGATCAAGATCTTGGCAACTGCGCTCCGTGTGCGATCTCGTGCTCCTCAGACGAGGTCGTCGTGGTGAACAAGACGCACTCAAGCTCTTGCGATCGATCTACCGGGAGTTCACGGAAGGCTTCTGCACGCCCGATCTGGTGAACGCCAAAGCGTATCTCGAGATCGGACCGGCCGGAGGGAAACGCGGCGCGGCGTCCGAAAGGGAAGGGTCATCCAGCCCCGCTGTCCTATCGGTCAAGCGCTCCCGGAACAAGGCGAAGGAGATTCGGTAGGCGCAGCTTACTCAGTCGGGAGATCGGGATGGGAAAGATCACGTTGGTCCTCGGCGGAGGCGCCCCAAATCTCACTTTGATGTCGGGCGCTCTCGCCGCGCTTCATGATCAAGGCTGTTGTTTTGACGTGGTCTCGATGGCGGGAGGCGGGGCGGTCGTGGGCCTCTGCTATTTAGCTCCGAAAAACATGACTCCGGCCGAGGCGCTTCGAAACACCATGAATCTCGGAGTGTCCGATGCAATTTATTCTATTTTTCCTATCAATTATAAGATCTTCAGTAAGGGCGGACCTCTTTCGGCTAAATTTCGCCATGGCTGGGACCATATTCCGCCCGTGTGGCGGGCCGAGCATCAATATGGCATGCGTCCTCTGGAAAAGCTTCAGAGCGATATGCTGCTGTTTGCCGGCGCGATGGCCACTCCGACCGATGTAAATTACTTCAGCAGGGCAATTTGCGCGCATTTCCCTTTTATCGAGCAACTCGTCGATTTTGATAGGCTTAGACGCTCCGCCGGTCCCGATCTGTTATTGAACGCTTATTGCATGGATACCAAAACTGTTGTGGAATTTGACAGATCATGTCTCGACGTTCATCACTTCCGGGCCGCTCTTTCCTTTCCCTTTTTATACGCGCCTTACGAGATTAACGGACGGCTATATTTGGAAGGCGCCGCTTTCAGCTGTTTGAATTTGATTAATTTGGCAAACAATTACGTTAAGGTGATGCCGGTGGCGCGCTCCGATAGAGCCGCCAAAACAACGGATCCCGATAAATTCATACTATTCGATGTCCTGACCCGCGATTTGATCCATCCTCCGAGAAATCTATGGGACGCGTATACGCAATCTATAATCGTCCCGCTGATCGCGGATGCGGCGAAGGAGCAACTGATTTTCGAAATATGGTTGGAAACCGGCGTCATTCATCCGCTGGATCCAGGTGACGCTCTGGTAGCGCGGGCGATAAACGACAAGTACATTTGCAAGAATGAGGCTGAATTGAAATCTCTGCAAGCAAAGCGTAACGAATCTATACGTAATATATTGTTTAATATGATAACAGAAAATTCGGAATGGCAATTATCAAATAATCAGATGGATAAGCTCCAAGAAAAACTTTTCGATGATCTTTTTGGTCAGGACACCAAAGATATTTTTAGTCTCCCGTTGGGTTCCACCCAGGTCCCCAATGCGAAGGCGTATCATATCTCTTTTGACGTCCCTGCTGATCAAAAACCACACATGCTGGACTGGTCGAGGTCTAATCTCGAGCTGCTTTTCAACGCTGGTTACGAGGCAGGATTAGGTTTTCTTGAGCTTTACGGTGAGGAGATTTGGGGCTGACTCTTTAGAAAAGATGCATTGCTCGGCCAGGGGATCGAGACCGACGCCGCGCTGAAGGAGCTTCAGGAGGCGAAGATGGCGTCTTAGGTTGAACTCGTCGTTTCGAGAGTTTCCACTATGGTCGTCAATGCCGAGATCGACCGTCGGGCCTCAGCCACCAGGGAGCGAAGGTTAAGATTGAAGCGCGCTCCTCGCCAACGCGCGGATCGTCGCCGAGCGTCGCCGCTGTCCGGCGGCCCTACGAAGAAGGCCGGCGTGCGACGACCATTGTCCCTGATGCTCACTGTCTCCGCCCGTTTCGGCGTTCTTGCCCCATTGTCAGAACCCCCGTCGCACCGTAAAACCCCTCGCGACCGACGGTCTGCAGCTTCGTCCGAACCGCTTCTAACTCTCTCAATGGGTTAGCTCAGGTTCGAATCCTGACTGCCCCGACCACTTTTTGAACCTCCCGAGGGTCGTCATGACGGCACGCATCTTTAAGCCCGCGAAGAGCGCGATGCAGCAGGGCCAATCAAAGCAGGACTGGACCCTCGAATACGCGCCGGAACAACCGCGCTCGATCGAACCGCTGATGGGCTGGACGAGTTCGGGCGATATGAACTCGCAGGTCAAGCTGAAGTTCGACTCGAAGGAGGAGGCGATCGCCTACGCCGAACGCAACGGCATCGCCTACCGCATCGAGGAGCCGAAGCCTGTCAGGCGCAACATCCTGTCCTACTCCGATAATTTCGCCCCGAACCGCGTCGTCCCCTGGTCGCATTGAGACGTTAGGCGAAGCCCGTAGCTAGCTCCCATAGGCTCCGTAGCTCAGTTGGATAGAGCAGCCGCCTTCTAAGCGGCAGGTCGCAGGTTCGAGCCCTGCCGGAGTCGCCAGCGTTATGATCGGGAAGCAGGCCGGTTCATTACCGGGGCTCCGCGAAGCGGACTAACGTCTTCGAGGCGGGGAAGACAGGAAAGACAGATCTCGGGTACGGATTGCCCACCACCATGCGATGCGTTCGTCCTCGCTTACGGGATGACCCCGCTCCGCCGCATGCCGGATTCTTCCGATTGACGCCGCATGAGCAGCGACCCGGGCGTTGGCTTGCGCCTGGAACTCCTCCCATTTGGACCAATCGCCGTTTGCTCGCAGGCGCGCCTTCTCCATCGCGATGTCGGCGCGAACCAATTCCCATTCCACCGGGTCGAGGGCTTTGTCAGGCATCAACACAATCCCAAACCAGCTTGCAGAGAGCGTGACATAGGAACTCATCTCGCGCGCGGCCAGTGCGGTGAGTCCGTCCGGGCACGGATCCGCGCGTTTTTGTGTCGCGCGCCGCCGTGCGCCGTCCCCGCTTTCGGTGCGACAATTCGCGCGACGGGCGAGGCGATTGGCGCACTTCCCGCAATGCCCACCGGCCTTGTAGTCTTTGCCCCAGGTCGCGAGGGCCGACACGCTAGCGCGGTCGCGAACGACTTAGACAGCTCCGGGCGGACTGCAGGCCGCCCGGTGCGGTCGAGCGCCGGGCTCGATGACAACGTCACGCCGCGACCGCGTTGAGCGGCCGATTCGGGCGACGCGAAGCATCGCGGCGTCGCGATCTTGCGCGGACGTCACACTTCAGCGCGTTGTGCGTCAAAGAGAACATGCGTAGACAGTCAATATTGGTCCGGCGAGCGCTTTACTTCTTGCACTGCACAAAGCGAAAGCTTTTGCGTAGTCACCGCCGATTATTCTGGCCGGGACGGCTCATGCGGTCTTGCCGCGCCCACGCCGAGAGCCTTTCCGAGCGTGCGCGTGTTTACAGCGTCGGCGTGAAACACCTATCGCGTGAAATCTTTGTGACGAAAAGCAGACTTTTCTATTGCGTATGACTGCGCTCCTCCCTACATTCGAATCAGCGAGCCGCCCCCGGACAGAGAGTTCGGAAGCGAAGGGTTCTGAACCCCCTCTTACCTTTCGCGCTGCGGCCACAGGGAGGCGACGGGTCCGCACCACCCGGTGAGCGAATTTGCTCACCGGCGATCCTAAAGCTTCCCGCAACTTGGCGGTCGGAGGCATGCATCCGACCGCCATTGTCTTTTTTTTCTACACAACTTGTTTCGTAAGGCGGCCTCCATGGTTTGCGAGACCGCTTCCATTTGACGCTGTCGCGCGCCGTAGGGCGGCCACTTTCTTGCCTTTATTGAACGGCAGGTGTGCGGGGCTCGGACGCCAGCGCGAAGTGCTGTGATCGAGCCGCAAAAGCGGGTCATTCTGCGGCTATGGCTTGACTCGAATACGCGAAACAGCGAGAGGGCGCGTGAAGCGCGGCCTCGCCCGCGCGCAGGCTGCAAGAAGCGGCTTGATTCGTTAGCGAAATCGAAACGAAGCGGGATCAAGAGTGCCAAGCAGCGTTATGGATTTCGTAAGATGGCGCTCCATGACGATCGGCCGAAGGACTTCGGCTCAGGGTCAGGCGCCGCGTGCCAGTGAGCGTCGATGAGCGTATCGCGTAATGACATACGCCCCGTCGCGATCAGATGCGCATGGCTGGGCTCCTCGGGATTTTTCCTGGCTGTCGCCCTGTCAGGATGCGCGGGGCCGACGGTCCAGCAGCATTACGCGCACGGACACGAATACTTCTCGGAAAAGAAATACGGCCACGCCAGTCCGAAAGTCATCGCGGACGGCCAGCCAGTCCCCAAGGGCGGCGGCCAGTATCTGGTTGGGCATCCCTATAACGTCGCCGGTCACACCTATGTGCCCTCGGAAATGTCGTCCTACACCACCGTCGGGATGGCCTCCTGGTATGGAGCCGCCTTTCACGGCCGCCGCACCGCCAACGGCGAGGTCTATGATATGGGCTCGATCACGGCCGCCCATCCGACCATGCCGCTGCCGAGTTACGCTAGGGTGACAAACCTCTCCAACGGCTACTCGGTCATCGTACGCGTCAACGACCGCGGGCCCTATCATGGCGGGCGAGTGATGGACGTGTCGTCGCGCGCCGCGGATGTCCTCGGCTTCAAGGGCGCCGGCACCGCCAAGATCAAGGTCGAATATGTCGGCCGGGCGCCGATGGAGGGCTCCGACGACAACGCGTTGCTCGCTTCGCTCCGCACCGACGGCTCGCCGGCCCACCTCGACGGCTACGCCGAGGCGACGATGGTCGCAGAGAACCCGCCGCCCACCCCGTCGCTGTTTGGCGGACTGTTCGGAGGTGGATACACGCCGCCGCCCCCGCCGCCGCCGCCTACCGCGCCGGTCGCGCCGCCGCCTGTTCCGGAAGCCGTCGAGGTTGCGGCCGCCGAGCCGGCGCCGGTCTCCGAGCCGGTCAGGCCGCCGGCCGCTCTCGCGATACGCCAGCCGCACGGACCCGTGCCGCTACCCCCGCCGCGTCCGTTCGACCTGGGGGAGACCCACAGTCTGTCCGGAGTCGCTGCCGCCACCCCCCAAAGGCTTTCGCGCACCGCCGTTGCGATTTTGCCGCCGAGGCGGTCGGAACTGCAAGCCAACGCGGAAAAGGCGCTCTACTTCACCGACCCGTCGTCGGACCGGGTGAAGCGCCTGACCCACGGCGCGTTCGATAAAGTGAAGCCGGCCCCGCCTCTGGCGTTCGAAGACTGACACGCGTTTCGTCGTGGAATTGTCACAGTTCGGCAGGACATTGCCGCGATTCCCAAAGCCTCTGAAAAGCGCCGCGCGGGGCGCCATCCATGGAAAACCGGTGCGTCTGATCTGGCTCAGTCTTGCGCTGATCGTCGCCTCCCTTTGGCTTTCCGCCGGGGCCGAGGCTGCTGAGACGTTCGCCTCGAGCGCGGAAATCGCTCTGATCGAGGATTACGACAGCGCCGCGGTCCTTTACGAGAAGAACGCCGACCAGTCGACGCAACCGGGCTCGACGGCCAAGCTGCTCACCGCCGAGATTGTCTTCCATGAATTGAAAGAAGGCCGCTTTCACCTCGACGACGTCTTCGAGGTTTCCGAGAAGGCGTGGCGCGAGGGCGGGGCGCACGCCAAGGGTCCCGCGATGTTTCTCGCCGTGAAAAGCCACGTAAGGATCGAGGACCTGCTGCGCGGCCTGATCATCCAGTCAGGCAACGACGCGGCAATGACGCTCGCCGAGGGGATCGCGGGGTCGGAATCGGCATTCGCGGAGATGATGAACAAGCGGGCGGCCGAGATCGGCATGAGCCATTCCCATTTCACCGATCCCAGGGGGAAGGTCGATCCCGCCGCGCATACCACGGCGCGCGACATGGCGCTGCTCGCCGCCTTTGTCATTCGCGAATATCCAGACGATTATCACTATTTCAGCGAGAAAGAGTTTACCTGGAACAAGATCCGCCAGCTCAACCGCAATCCCCTGCTGACAATGGACCTTGGGGCGGACGGGCTAAAGGCCGCAGACGTATTGGACGGCGGCTTCGGGATGGTCGGATCGGCGGTCCAGGACGGCTGGCGGCTTCTTGTCGTCACCTATGGAGTGAAGACGGCGACCGAGCGGGTCGAGGAGGCGCGCAAGCTGATCGGCTACGGTTTTCATTCCTTCGATCGCCGCATCGTGTGGGAGGCAGGGGAAAGGATAGGCGCGGCCTCCGTGTATGGCGGAGAGGTTGGCGACGTGCCGTTGGTCAGCGACCGGCCGGTCGTGATGTTCATTCCCCACGGCGAGAACGGCAAGCTCGTCGCCAAGATCGTCTACACCGGGCCGCTCAGCGCGCCGGTGGAGAAGGGCGGGGACGGGGGACGGTTGAAAATCTGGCGGGACGACATGCTGGTGGTCGACGCCCCGCTGAAGACGGGCGCCGATGTTCCGCTCGGCGGGCTGACGCGGCGGGCCTTCGACGCGGGAATTGAACTTGCGGGCGGCGCCATCCGCGACGCGCTGGCGCATTTGCAAAGCGAAGCGCTGGCGCATTTCCAAAAATGAGCGCGCCGCGACGCGGCCGCTTCATCACGCTCGAGGGCGGCGAGGGAGCGGGAAAGTCGGTGCAGGCGCGACGCCTGGAGGCCCGCCTGAAAGCGGTTGGGGTCGAGGCCGTCCGCACCCGTGAACCCGGCGGGTCGCCGCACGCGGAGGCGTTGCGGGAGGTCATTCTGTCCGGCTTCGCCAGGCCCTTCGGCCCCGATGGCGAGGCGCTGTTGTTCGCCGCCGCCCGAATCGATCACCTCGACGCGACGATCCTGCCGGCGCTCGAACGCGGCGCCATGGGTCGTCAGCGACCGTTTCGCCGAATTCGACCCGCGCCTACCAGGGCGCGGCAGGAAATCTGCCAGCCGACTATATCGATCGGCTCGAGCGGATCGCGGTCGGCAAGAACCGTCCCGACCTCACCCTGATCCTCGACCTTCCGCCGGAGGCAGGGCTCGAACGGGCGCAACGCAAGGCGCGGAGAAGGCGGGGCGGACCGTTTCGAGGCGGAAGGGACTCGCGTTCCATGAGACGCTTGCGCCGCGCCTTTCTCGACATCGCCGCCAGGGAGCCGGAGCGCTGCGCAATGATCGATGCGTTGAAAAGCGAAGACGAGGTCGAGGCCGAGATCTGGACCACGGTCGCCGCGCGCCTCGATCCCGTGAGTTGGGCGAGGTCCGCGCCATGAAGAAGCCCGACGCCGAAGGCGCGCCGGAAAGCGACGTCTTTGCCGGCGCGCGCCATCCGCGCAACGCGCGAGCGGCTGATCGGCCACGAGGCGGCCGAGGCGGAAATGCTTTCGGCTTACCGCGAGGGCCGGCTCGCCCACGCCTGGCTGATCGGCGGCCCGGAGGGGGTCGGCAAGGCGACGCTCGCGTGGAGGTTCGCCCGATTCCTGTTCGCCAACCCGGACCCGAACGCGCCGGCCGTCCGCGACGCGCGCGACCTTACGGTCGACCCGAAAAGTCCGGCGGCCCGCCATCTGGCGGTCGCTGGCGCATCCGGATTTCTCGCTCGTCCGTCGCGTCTGGCAGACGGACAAGAAGAAGTTCTACAGCGAGATCCGCGTCGACGACATTCGCGACGCGCTGCAAGTGTTCCAGATGTCGGCCGCCTTCGGCGGATGGCGGATCTGCCTGGTCGATTGCGCCGAGGACCTCAACGCCAACGGGGCCAACGCGCTTCTGAAAATGATCGAGGAGCCGCCGGCGCGCTCGCTGATCCTGATCGTGTCGCACCGGCCGGGGCAGGTGCTCCCCACGATCCGCTCGCGCTGTCGCCGCCTGAGACTCGACCCGCTCGCCGCGAGCGAAATTGCCGAGGTGGTCGCGACGCTCGGGCCGCCCTGGAGCGAGGCCGATCCGGCGGCGGTCGCCAAGGCCGCCGAGAGGGCCAATGGCTCGGTCCGCGAGGCGCTGGCGCGCCTGTCTCCGGACGCCGAAGGCGTCGGCGCACTGATGGACGCGACTTTGGCGGACCTGCCTCACCCCGACCAGCGCGCCGTGGCCAAGCTCGCGGAAACGCTCGCCGGACGGGCTTCGACCGAGGCGTTCGACGCGTTCCATCGCGCGCTCTACGAGTGGCTGGCGGCCTATGCGGCCAAAACCGTGTCATCGCCGCTCGCCGCCTGGGAACTCGGTCAGCTCTGGGACCGCATCCGCGCCGCCGCCCGCGAGACCGAGGCCATGAACCTCGACCGCAAGCTGCACGTGCTCGCGGTCTTCGCCGAGATCGCGGCGAGCGCGCGGCGGCGGCGGTGACGAGAACAGCGCAGGCCGCCTCAAACGGGCTTATTCGGACTTGCCGCCGCGCCGCTCGGCTTGCGTTCGGCGCCTGTTCAGCAGCCGAAAACCGGCCCTTATTCGACCGTGTTTCCAGCATTTTCAAAGGCTTGCAACGGTATTTCGGGAAAAAAGCAATTGCGTCGTTTTGATCGCCTTTTCACTTCGCAATTTGTCATGAAAACAAGCCGCCAAGGCGCGTACGCCGGGGCGGGCTTCGCATTCGGACATGGCGGCAGGTTCTCCCTCTGAAAGGAACAGATGTAGAACAAGGTGGTCCGATTGGCAAGACATTTCTGCATTTCTGCCGGTCGGCCTGCGGGAAGGAGGCCGACCCTCTCCGTGAGGCTTCGGGCGACGAAACGGACCGCTGATCGTCCGGCGGGTCGCCGACCAGAAGTCTCCATCCTTGTCGCTTCGGCCGCTTCCGGTAAACGGCCGGACTTGGCGTTGAGCGGGCGTTGCACATCGCGGAACTGAAGGTCTCTTTTGAATGAGGAAGCTTACCTACAAGGGGGCATAGTCCGCCCTGAACGGGCGCTGGTCTCGAGCGATTGAGCGGTGGGACTCGCCGGATGGGGGCCATCCAAACCGCGACGATGGGAGCCGCCCGGGTCGGAACTGTTTCACGCGATCCAAGATCGCGGTCCCGCACTTGAAGCTGGGTGTGGGTGGCGCGCGGACCGTTTGTTGTGTAGCTTGCCCGGAGCTTCCGATCCTGGTCTTGGCGCGGGAAATCGGAGGCGCCGAAAGTTGGGGGGCGATCCGATGAGCGAGCAAGACAAAATTCAGCGAACCGTCCTCCCGATCCCGGATCAGCCGCACGTGGGCCTGACGACCTACGACGCCAAAGACCCCGACACGAAATATCCGCCGATCCGGGAATTGCGTCCGCCTTCGGGCGCGCCGAATGTCCTGATCATCCTCATCGACGATGTCGGCTACGGCGCGTCCAGCGCCTTCGGCGGTCCTTGCCATACCCCGAACTTCGAAAAGCTCGGCGCGAACGGGCTCCGGTTCACCCGGTTCCACACGACGGCGCTCTGCTCGCCGACCCGTCAGGCGATGCTGACCGGGCGCAACCATCATTCGGTGGGCATGGGCGGCATCACGGAAATCGCGACCTCGGCGCCCGGCTACAACTCGATTCTGCCGAATACCTGCTCGCCCCTCGCGCGAACCCTCAAGCTCAACGGCTATTCGACCGCGCAATTCGGCAAATGCCACGAAGTGCCGGTCTGGCAGACGAGCCCGATGGGTCCGTTCGACGCCTGGCCCAGCGGCGGCGGCGGATTCGAATATTTCTATGGGTTCATCGGCGGCGAGACCAACCAGTACTATCCCGCGCTCTACGAAGGCACCACGCCGATCGAGCCGGAGAAAACGCCCGAACAGGGCTACCACCTGACCGACGACCTGACCACCAAGGCGATCAACTGGATTCGGCAGCAGAAGGCCTTGATGCCGGACAAGCCGTTCTTCACCTATTTCGCGCCCGGCGCCACCCATGCGCCTCATCACGTGCCCAAGGAATGGGCGGACAAATACAAGGGCAAGTTCGACCACGGCTGGGACAAGCTGCGCGAGGAGACCTTTGCCCGGCAGAAGGCCCTCGGCGCCGTTCCCGAGGATTGCGAACTGACGCCGCGCCATGCCGAAATTCCCGCCTGGGATACGATCGCGCCGGAAATGAAGCCGGTGCTCGCGCGACAGATGGAAGTCTATGCGGGCTTTCTGGAGCACACCGACCATCACGTCGGACGACTGATCGACGCAATCAAGGATCTGGGCGTTCTGGAGGACACCCTGATCTACCTGATCATCGGCGACAACGGCGCCTCGGCCGAAGGTTCGCTGCAGGGCTGCTTCAACGAGATGGCGCCGCTGACCGGCTTCCCGCACTTGGAGACCCCTGAGTTTCTGTCGGAACGGCTGGACAAGCTCGGCGGCCCCGAGGCCTACAATCATTACGCAGTGGGCTGGGCGCATGCGTTGTGCGCGCCTTACCAGTGGACCAAGCAGGTCGCCTCACACTTTGGCGGCACGCGCAACGGAACGATCGTGCACTGGCCGAAGGGGATCGAGGGCAAGGGCGAGGTCCGCACCCAGTTTCATCACGTCATCGACGTCGCGCCGACCATCCTCGAAGCCGCCGGACTGCCCGAGCCCGTGTTCGTCAACGGGGTGCAACAACGCCCGATCGAAGGCGTCAGCATGCTGTACGCGTTCAACGACGCACAGGCGGCCGAGCGTCGCGAGACGCAGTACTTCGAGATGGCGGGCAATCGCGGAATCTACCACAAGGGCTGGACCGCGGTGACCCGGCACAGGACTCCGTGGGAGACCGGGCAAGTCAAGCTTCCCGCCTTCGATGACGATAACTGGGAGCTTTACGACACCACGACGGACTGGACGCAGGCGAAGAACCTGGCCAAGGCGCATCCGGACAAGCTGCACGCGCTTCAGCGGCTGTGGCTGATCGAGGCGGTCAAGTACAATGTCCTGCCGCTCGACGACCGCTTCGCCGAGCGCGCCAACCCGGACCTCGCCGGCCGGCCGCAGTTGATCAAGGGCAACCGCCAAATCCTGTTCCGCGGCATGGGACGGCTGACCGAAAGCTCGGTCGTCAACACCAAGAACAAGTCGCACGCGCTGACCGCCGAGGTCATCGTTCCAGCCACCGGCGCCGAAGGCGTCATTGTCGCGCTCGGCGGGATCATCGGCGGCTGGAGCCTCTACGCCAAGGGCGGAAAACCGAAATATTGCTACAACTTCTACGGCGTGAATCGCTACACGATCGAGGGCGACTCGGCGATCCCGCCGGGCACGCATCAGGTTCGGATGGAGTTCCAGTACGACGGCGGCGGACTCGCAAAGGGCGGCACGGTGACCCTCTACGTCGACGGTGGAAAAGTCGGCGAAGGCAGGGTCGACATGACGGAGCCCATGGTGTTCTCGGCCGATGAGACCTGCGACGTGGGCGACGAATTCGGCTCGCCGGTGACGGACGACTATCCGACGCCAAAGAAGTTCAGCGGCGAGGTGAGTTGGGTCGAGATCGACCTCGGCGAGGACGCCGTGAACCTCGATCACCTCATCACGCCCGAACAGCGTCTGCAACTCGCCCTGGGGACCCAATAAGGCTTGCGGAAAAAGCTTTATAAAGCGGGTTCGCCAAGCCGTCAGCGGCGCCGCAGTTGGCGCCGTCCCGCCGTACCGGAGCGAGCGGGAACGGAAGCAAACGCCACGCTTGGTCACGTTCGCCAAGCGGTTCGGCAGCGCCTGCAATGTGCGCAGAGGGGACGGTCGATGGCGTGCTGTGGGGCGCGGCCCCCTGACGGGCCTTGCCTCGGGCGCCCGCTCCGTTCCCATATTCGTCAAAATGCTCTACGACCATAGGCGCCATGAGCCGCTTCTACATCACCACCGCAATCCCCTACGCCAACGGCGCGCCGCATATCGGCCACGCCTACGAGCGCATCGCCACCGACGCGATCCAGCGGTTCATGCGGCTCGACGGCCGCGACACGCTGTTCGTCACCGGCATGGACGAATACGGCCTCAAAGTTCAGCAGACCGCGGCGCAGCGAAGGGCGTGACGCCCGCAGGTTTTCGTCGACCGCGTCGCGGCCGAGTTCGAGGCGATGGGCGAGCTTCTCAACGCGCGCGCCGACGACATCGTGCGCACCACGCAAGCCCGCCACGCCCGCTCGGTGCAGGCGATCTGGGAGCGCATGGCGGCGAACGGCGACATCTACCTGTCGAAATACGCCGGCTGGTATTCGGTGCGCGACGAGGCCTATTTCGACGAGAGCGAACTTACGCCCGGCCCGGACGGGACGAAGCTCGCGCCGACCGGCGCGCCGGTCGAGTGGGTCGAGGAAGAGAGCTGGTTCTTCCGCCTGTCGGCCTATGCCGACAAGCTGCTCGCCCATTACGCGGCCCATCCCGACTTCGTCACGCCGGAGAAATACCTCAACGAGATCGTCGCCTTCGTGAAGCGCGGCCTGTCGGACCTGTCGATCAGCCGCACCGCCTTCGCCTGGGGCGTGCCGGTTCCGGGCGACCCGAAGCACGTCATGTACGTCTGGGTCGACGCGCTGACCAACTACCTCACCGCGACCGGCTTCCCCGACGCCGACGCGCCGCGCGCGCAAATTCTGGCCGGCCGACGCGCATGTGATCGGCAAGGACATCACCCGCTTCCACGCCATCTACTGGCCGGCGTTTCTGATGTCGGCCGGCCTGCCGGTCCCGCGCCAGATCGTCGTGCACGGCTTTTTGTTCAACCGCGGCGAGAAGATGTCGAAGTCGGTCGGCAACGTCGTGAGCCCGGCGAGCCTGGTCGCGTCCTATGGGCTCGACCCGGTGCGCTATTTCTTCCTGCGCGAGGTGCCGTTCGGCCAGGACGGCAGCTATTCGCACGAGGCGATCGTGGCGCGGATGAACGCCGACCTCGCCAACGACATCGGCAATCTCGCCCAGCGCTCGCTTGAGCATGATCGCCAAGAACTGCGAGGGGAGGGTTCCCGACCCGACCGGCGCTCAGGCCGTCGCCCGAGGACCTCGCCCTCCTCGCCCGCGCCGACGCGCTGATCGGCGAGGCGCGCCGGCACATGGCGACCTTCCAGATCCACGGCTTATGTCGCCGCGGTGTTCGAGGTCGTCGCCGAGACGAACCGCTATTTCGCCAACGCCGAGCCGTGGAAACTGAACAAGACCGATCCGGCGCGGATGCGCCTCGTGCTCTACGTCACGATCGAGACGCTGCGGATCGCGGCGACCTTGCTGCAGCCGATCATGCCGGGCAGCATGGGAAGCTCCTCGACCTCTCGGCGTCCCGGCCGAAGCGCGAACCTTCGCCGCGCTCGAGGCCGGCGAGGCCGCCGGCCGGCTCTGACGCGCCGCATCGGCTCGCAGCCGGGCAGGGCGCTGCCTGCGCCCTCGGCGGTCTTCCCCCGCTACGTCGAGCCCGAGGCGTCGGCGCCGTGAGGCTCATCGACAGCCACTGCCATCTCGACTTTCCCGATTTCGCCGACGAACTCGACGCGGTCGTCGAGCGGGCGCGCGCGGCGGGCGTCGAGACGCATGATCACCGTCGGCACGCGGATCGAGAAGGCGCATCGCCTGGTCGAGATCGCGGAGGCCTACGACGACGTCTATTTCACCGTCGGCACCCATCCGCACGAGGCGGCGGGCGAGGCGGCGAGCGACTTCGCCGCCATGCGGCGCTTCGCCGCCCATCCGAAATGCGTCGGGATCGGCGAGGCGGGGCTCGACTACCACTACAATTACGCCCCGCCCGAGGTCGCCAAGAGCGTCTTCCGCGGCCAGATCGCGCTCGCCCGCGAGCTGGGCTTGCCGCTCGTCATCCATACCCGCGAAGCCGAGGACGACACCGCCGCGATCCTGAAGGAGGAGATGGGGCAGGGCGCCGTTCGCCGCCCTCCTGCACTGCTTCACCTCGTCGCGGGCGCTCGCCGAGACGCGCGCTCGACCTCGGCCTCTCGATCTCCTTTTCCGGGGTGGTGACCTTCAAGAAGTCCGACGAGCTTCGCGCCATCGCCCGCGACGTCCCGCTCGACCGCATCCTGGTCGAGACCGACGCGCCCTACCTCGCCCCCGTGCCCCATCGCGGCAAGCGCAACGAGCCGGCCTTCGTCGCCGCGACCGCCCGCGCGGTCGCCGAGGCGAAGGGCATGGCGCCCGAAGCGCTGGCGCGAGGCGGCGCGCGTCAACACGCTGCGCCTCTTCTCCCGCATCCCCGCCGAGGGGCCGCGCGGGTGAGCCTCGACCGCCACGATCCTCGGCTGCGGCTCGTCCGCCGGCGTGCCGCGCGTCGAGCAGGGCTGGGGCGCCTGCGACCCGGCCAATCCGCGCAACCGTCGCCGCCGCTGCGCCCTGCTGATCGAGCGCGCCGGCGAAGGCGGCGTGACGACCGTGCTGATCGACGTGGGGCCCGACATCCGCGAACAGCTGATCGGGGCGGACGTGCGCCATCTCGACGGCGTGCTGCTCACCCACCCGCATGCCGACCACATCCATGGGATCGACGACCTGAGGCCGCTCTACCACACCCGCCACGCCCGCATCGACATCCACATGGACGAGCCGACCGCGCTCAGGGTCGCGGGACGGCTTTTTCCTATGTTTTCGAGGCGCCTGAAGGGAGTTCCTATCCTCCCATGGCGAACGATCTGCAGGCTCAGCTCCGGGAGCCCGTGCAAGGTTCAAGGGCGCGGCGGAGCGATCGAGGCGACCCCGTTCGACCTCGACCACGGCGAGATCAACGCGCTCGGGTTCCGCATCGGGAAGCTCGCCTATACCCCTGACGTCAAACGCATTCCCGAGGCGAGCCGGCCGCTGCTCGAAGGGCTCGACGTGTGGATCGTCGACGCGCTCCGCTATCGCCCGCATCCGTCGCATTTCAGCCTCGACGAGGCGCTGGCCGAGATCGAGGCGATGCGGCCGAAACGCGCGATCCTGACCAACATGCACGTCGATCTCGACTACGAGACCCTGCGAAAGCGCCTGCCAGAGCACATCGTTCCGGCTTATGACGGGATGCGGATCGAGGGCTTTCGAAGCGCGTGAGGGGGATATCCGGACCACTGCCGGATCCTGACGACGCCATCCGCGAATACCTCCGCGCCCATCAGGAGGCGCGAGACGCGCTTCCTCGCCGAGATCGTGAAAATCCCGTCGGACAATCCGCCGGGCGACTGCGACCCCGCCGCCGAGCGGTCGCGAAGCTCCTCGAAGGGCTCGGCTTTGCGGTCGAGCGCCACAAGGTCCCCGACGCGCTCGTCAAGGCCAACGGCATGATCAGCGCGACCAACCTGATCGTGCGCAAGACCTTCGGGCAGGGCGGGCCGACCATCGCGCTCAACGCCCACGGCGACGTCGTGCCGCCGGGAACCGGCTGGACCCACGACCCTTACGGCGCGGAGATCGTCGACGGCTGGATGGTCGGGCGCGGCGCGGCGGTGTCGAAGTCCGACATCGCGACCTACGCCTTCGCCATGCTGGCGCTGGAAAAGAGCGGCGCGGCGCTGAACGGGACGGTCGAACTGCACGTCACCTACGACGAGGAGGCCGGCGGCGAGATCGGCCCGCGCTGGATTCTCGATGCAGGGCCTGACGAAGCCGGACCTCGCGATCGGCGCCGGTTTTTCCTATGCGGTCGTCACCGCCCACAACGGCTGCCTGCATCTCGAGGTCGAGGTGCTGGGCCGCTCGGCCCACGCCGCGCGGCCTTTCACCGGCGTCGACGCGCTCGAAGCCGCCAACGCGATCCTGACCGCGCTTTACGGCTGGCGCGGCGGGCTCGCGGCGCGAACGTCGAAGGTTCCCGGCATCGGCTCGCCGCAGATGACGGTCGGGCTGATTTCGGGCGGGATCAACACCAACGTCGTGCCCGACCGGATCGTTTTCCGGCTCGACCGCCGCATGGTCCCGGAGGAAAACCCGGCCGAGGTCGAAGCGGAACTGCGCGCGGTGATCGCCCGCGCGGCCGAGACTCATCCGCAGGCGAAGGTGACCGTCAACCGCATCCTGCTCGCCGAACCGCTGACGCCGACGCCGGCGGGGGAGACGCTGACCGAGGCGCTTTGCCGCCACGCGACCGCGGTCATGGGCGAAAAGGTCCCGGCCTCCGGCGTGCCGCTCTACACCGACGCCCGCCACTACGCGAAGGCCGGCGTGCCGATCGTGCTCTACGGCGCGGGCCCGCATACCATCGAGGAAGCCAACGCCCACCGCGCCGACGAGCGCCTGCCGCTCGCGGATCTCTACAAGGCGACGGAAGTGGTGGCGCTGACGCTGGCGGAGCTGCTGGGAGGGTAGGGGGCCCGACGCTTGTGCGTCCCGCAACGGATGCGGTCCGGCGCCTTGCGCGCCTGCGCAATCTTACCCTGACCGAGGCTGTCCGAGTCGCGTGCGAGGAGGCTCTGGCGCGCGACCACCTATTCCGCCCGCTGGCGGAAAGGCTTGCGGAGCTTCATCAACGTCCGCAAATTGCCGCCTACCGGTCTGAAGGCCGACTTCACGACTCGCGTCAATGCGTTTGAGGCGTCGCTTGTCCTTCTCCGTGAGATGGCGCGGCTCGACGAAGTGAAGCCGGCGACCGAAGCAGGCGGGGTGTCCGCGGTCTGAGAGAGTTGAAACGGGGCAGGGGCCCGCCCTGCCCCAAAACCCCGTCAATAGCCGACGGTGAACCGCTCGCGGATGTGCTGCGGCTTTTCCAATTCGTCCACGGCGGCGATGGCGTAGTCCTCGAACGAGATGCTGCTGCCCTTGTCGTTGGCAAGGAGCTGATCCTTGCCGCAGGCGGAACTTGCCGGTGCGCTCGCCGGGAACGAACATCGCCGCAGGCGAAAGGAAGGTCCAGTCGAGGTCGCCGGCGTCGCGTTCGCAGCAGTTCGAGGAACTCAGCCGCCCTTGCTCGCTTCGGCCTTGTATTGCGGCCGGAAACTCGGGCGTGTCGACGAGCCGCACGCCCGGGCGCGACCTCGAGGCTGCCGGCGCCGCCGACGACGAAATAGCGCTTCACGCCGGATTCGCGCACCGCCTCAAGGAGGAGCGCCGGATCGCTTGCGGTGTAATGGACGGAGCTGATCACCGCGTCGTGGCCTTTGATGAGCGCGACCAGCCCCGCCTTGTCGTAGACGTCGCCCTTGACGGCGGTCACGCCGGCCAGGGCCGCGATCTTTTCCGGGTTGCGCGCGATGGCGGTGACTGCATGCCCGCGGGCGGAGAGTTCGGCGAGAATGCGCGAGCCGGCCTGGCCGGAGGCGCCGATGAGGGCGACTTTCATGTGAGGCTCCTGTGCGGTATGGTTTCGATACCAGGTATCGGACGGTAGAGATGACGGCGACGGCGGCGCTTGTAAAGAAAGCACCTTTGGGAAACCGGGTTTCCTCGCGGAAACCTGGGCCGATCCACGGCTCCGGATCCTTACGCCGCAGACTGTCCAACCCGGATGCTTCTCGACCGGATCGGGGACAAATGGACCGTGCTCGTGCTCGGCCTCATCCGCGATGAACCCCAGCGATTCAATGCGTTGCGGCGGGGTGTTGAGGGGCTTACGCAGAAGATGCTGTCCCAGACCCTGAAAGCCCTGGAGCGCGACGGCCTGATCACGCGCACGGTGATTCCGACGACCCCGGTCTCGGTCGAATATGCGATCACGCCGCTCGGCCGGACGCTGGCGGCGACACTGGACGGCCTCACAGGCTGGGCGCGCGAACACATCGAGGACGTGACCGGCGCGCAACGGCGCTACGACGAGCGGGGGCGCTCCTAGGAGCGCACATTCGACAAAAAGGACCGCGTACGGCATAGGATAGACAGTAATGGGAGGTCAAATATGGCGACGATCAATTATTCGCTCAGTCAATTTGCGGTCGACGACATCGATCTTCAAACGATCGCACAACACATGTACCCGCTGATGCTACGCAACATATCGGGCGCAGGCTTTCTTTTTTGCGACCCCTCCAATCCTCAAGCCTACTCGCTGCCGGGGTGCGTGCTGGCGTCTCCGTCATTTCCCGCCGCCCAGCCGGGCGTCGACCAGGACTACGTCTACAACTGGGTTCGCGACGCCGCGATCGCCGCCATGGAAGTCGCGGCGGCTGAACCGCCCGCGCGTCCCGGCGGGGGCGCTCAGACGCTGATCGACTACGTGACCTTTGCGCAAACCTGCCAGACGAACGCCGCTCAAGCGGGCGAGCCGACCCTCGCGTGCTTCACGATCGAAGGCGGCCTGCGCGCCTGGAGCAATCAGAGCGACGGGCCGGCGCTACAGACGCTGGCGATCCTCGATCTCTACGGTCAGCTCGATCAGCCGACCCAAGCGGTCGCGCTCGCGGTCGCGAACGCGAATGTCGCGCTTCTGATGCAGGTCTATCAGCAGCCGACCGTCAACCTCTGGGAGGAGGTGACCGGCTTCTCCTTCTTCGCCCGGGCGGCGCAGCTTCGTTGCCTCACGGCGGTTCAGAGCAATACCATCGGCCTTCAGGTTCCCGCCAATATCGGGGATGCGGTCGCGTGGCTGACGACTGCGCTTGAAGCCCACTGGAACGGGAGTTGTTACGTCTCGATTCTCGAGCCGAAGGATCCCCGATCCGGCTACGATCCCAACATCGATATCGTCTCGGCGAGCGTCTACGGCGCGATTGCCTTCACCGACACCAAGCTGCTGGCGACGGCGGCGCAGATCCGTAACCAGTTTTCCGACGCCAGCAGCGCCAATGTCTATCCGATCAACCTGGCGGATGCGAAGCTCGGGATCGGGCCATTGATGGGCCGGTATCCCGGCGACACCTATGACGGCGACTCGGCTGACAGCACTGCCGATCACCCTTGGGCGCTGTGCACGGCGAACCTCGCCGAACTCTACTACGGGCTCGCCAACGCGATCTCCGCCGGAGCGGCGATCCCGTACGACGATTTTTCGTCGAGTTTCTTTGGCCAGGTCGGCGTCGCGTCCGGCGCCGCGTCGTCCGATGCGGCCACCGCGCTCAGAAGCGCCGGCGACGCGATGCTGCAGGCGATCGTCTATCACAGCGACAATCTGCTTCTGAGCGAGCAATTCGACGCCGCCACCGGCTACGAAAAAAGCGTCCGCAACCTGACCTGGAGTTACGCCGCGTTCCTGTCCGCCGTTCGCAGACGGAACGCTGCCAGCGTCAGCGATTAGCGCGGACGACGAAGCAGGAAAAGACGCTGATTGAGGTTCCATAATATACATTATGCGAATCACGGCGGACCGGGCCAGGCGGAGATTGTCCCGTATTCCGCCGGTTTCGAACCGCGCTCCCTCGCCCTGCGACGATTGACCGTCTCGCCCACCCGCCGGCGCGGCGCCAAGACGCGGGCCGTACGGAGGGAGAAATGAACGAGGAGACGAACGCCCGGCGTGCGCGGATTCCGCGGGAGCCCGGCAACGACTACACGGCGGACGCCGCCGGCCGACGCCGCGCCTTCGTCGAAGCCGAGACCGGCGCGAAGCTCGATCACGTCGGCCGCTACGGTTTCGACCCCGAGAGTCTCCGTGGCAATATCGAGAATTTCGCCGGCGTCGCTCAGGTTCCGATCGGGCTCGCCGGACCGCTTCACGTCGAGGGCGAGCACGCCAGAGGCGAATTCTACATTCCCATGGCGACGACCGAGGGAACCCTGGTCGCGAGCTACAGCCGGGGCATGCGCCTGATCAGCGAGTGCGGCGGCGCCAAGGCGACGGTCGTCGCCCGCTCGATGCAGCGCTCGCCGGCCTTCATCTTCGCGGACGCGCTTCAGGCGCGCATCTTCGGCGAATGGGTGGAAGCGAATTTCGCGGCGATCAAGGCGGCCGCGGAGACGACGACCCGGTCGGGCAGGCTGACGTCGATCCAGTCCTTCGCGGTCGGGCCGCTCCTGCATCTCAGGTTCAACTACCGGACCGGCGACGCTGCGGGACAGAACATGACCGGCAAGGCGACCTTCGCCGCCAGCGAATGGATCAAGGCCGCCTACCCCGGCGGCGCGCGCTACATCCTGTCCGGCAACACCGACACCGACAAGAAGCACTCGCAGATGAACATGCTGATGACCCGCGGGCGCCGGGTCGTGGCGGAGGCGACGGTGACGCGCGAGGCGCTGAGACGCATCATGCGGGTCGAACCGGCCGATCTCTTCTATGCCCGTCAGATCTCGCAGGCGGGGGCGTTCCTGGCCGGCTCGGCCAACAACGGGGCGCACGCCGCCAACGGCCTCGCAGCCCTCTTCATCGCCACCGGTCAGGACGTCGCCAACGTCGCCGAATCGCACGCGGCGATCGTCTACGCCCAGCTTCTCGACAACGGCGACTACTATTGGTCGATCACCCTGCCCGCGCTGATCGTCGCCACCGTCGGCGGGGGCACCGGGCTTGCGACCCAGAGCGAGTGCCTCGACATGCTCGGCTGCCGCGGCGCCGGCAAGGCGGACAAGCTTGCGGAAATCGCAGCGGCGATGGCGCTCGCCGGCGACATCTCGCTGTCGTGCGCGGTTCTCGCCGGCGACTGGGTGTCGAGCCACGAACGCTACGGCCGCAACCGGCCGTCATAGGCCAATCTTAGGCGCGATCTCGCCGAAATTCCGCCATGTTGACGACGGAGTGTCATCCCGCTGGCCGTTTACGCCAGATTGCATTTGATGACGTTCCGGTTCACGGGGATAAGCTTAAGGCCGCACGCGCTGCGGCCTTTTTTTCTTGGGCATCCAGCGCGTCGACGAACGCTCTTCAAAGCGATGGAATGGTCGGAGTGGCGGGATTCGAACCCACGACCCCTAGTCCCCCAGACTAGTGCGCTAACCGGGCTGCGCTACACTCCGACGGACGCGCCCTTATAGGGAACGCCGCACACGATAGCAATGCGTCCCCGAGCGAATGTTCATCCGTCGCTCGCGTGCGCAGATCGAGGATGCGAGCCGCCTCGACCAGGTCGGCGAGGGCGCTGCGCAGCGCCGCAAGTTCGCCGGACAGGGCCGGCGCCCGCGTCTCCGCGACGGGTTCGATCGCGGGCGCGAGCGGTTCGACCTCGCGGGGCCGGCGACGGCTCTCAGGCCCCTCCTCCCGTGGCTGAGCCATCGGCTCCGATCCGCTGAAACCAAGCCGCGGTTCGAACTCCCCGCCGGTCAAAGCCTGCACGCCCTGCTCCTTGAACAGCTTTCTGGACCCCCTTGATGGTGTAGCCCTCGTCGTAAAGCAGCCGCTTGATCAGGCGCAGACGCTCGACGTCCTCGGGCCGGTAATAGCGCCTGCCCCCGGCCCGCTTCAGCGGCCGGATCTGCGGAAACCGCGTCTCCCAGAACCGCAGCACGTGCTGCGGAAGGTCCATGGCGTCGGCGACCTCGCTGATCGTCCGAAAGGCCTCTGGGCTCTTCTCCATCTCGTGCTCGCGGGCGCGCCGTTAGAATGGGCGCGAATCATGGGCGCAGTCATCCCACGCCTGCACTATCCCCCGTCGGACGCCGGAACGCCAGAAGCCGCGGACGTCTAGTCTTTCGCGCCGTCGCCCTCTCGGCCGTTGATCTTGGATTTCAGGACGTTGGACGGCTTGAAGACCATCACGCGCCGCGGAAGGATCGGCACTTCCACGCCGGTTTTCGGATTGCGTCCGATCCGCTCTCCCTTGGAGCGGACGACGAAGGAGCCGAAGCCGGAGAGCTTGACGGTCTCCCCGCGCACCGCCGCGTCGGAAATCTCATCCAGAACCGACTGGACAAGTTCCGCCGATTCCGTTCGCGACAGCCCCACGCGCTGATAGACGATCTCCGAGAGATCGGCGCGGGTGACGGTCCTCCCCGATTTCGCGGCCGGTTCGTTCGTTTGACATCTCGAGCCTCAAAGCGATGGCGCGCTCAGCGCGCCAACCCCCAAATTATCCCGTCGGATCTGTCGTCCCGACGCCTTCCTCACGGTCGTTCTGGACTTTATTTCGCACGCTCGCAAGTCCATAACCCGCTGGGCCGGAGAAGCAACGCGCTCGCGGACGCTTACCGCGTCGCGACCCTGCCCCGGCCCCAATCGTCGGGCGCGCCATTAAAGACTGCGCGCGCCTGCCCGATCCGACCTGACCTTAGCAAAGGCGATGAGGAGTGTCGATGAACGCGCCCGCAGATGACGAGAGTTCCCGCATCGTCCTGGTGACCGGCGCCTCGCGTGGAATCGGTCGCGCCGCGGCGCTCGCTTTCGCGCGCGCCGGCGCGCATGTCGTGGCGCTCGCGCGCACGCAAGGCGCGCTCGAAGAGTTGGACGACGAGATTCGCGCTCTGAGGCCGGACGAAGAGAACCCGGCGACGCTCGTGCCGCTCGACCTGCGGGATTTCGCCGCACTCGATCGGCTGGGCGAGGCGCTCTATCGCCGCTGGGGCAAGCTCGACGCCTTGGTCGGCAACGCCGGCATTCTCGGCGTACTGTCGCCGCTGCATCACGTCGATCCCAAGGACTGGGACGACGTGCTCGCGGTGAACGTCACCGCCAACTGGCGCCTCATTCGCTCGCTCGACCCGCTGCTGCGCCGGGCGCCCGCCGGACGGGTGGCGTTCATCACCTCCGGCGCCGCGAGCCGTGCGGATCTTCGCGCCTACTGGGGCGCCTACGCCATGTCGAAGGCCGCGCTCGACGCGATCGCCCGCACCTACGCGGCCGAGACGCTGAACACCTCGAACGTGCGCGTCATGCTCGTCAATCCAGGGCCGCTGCGCACGCTGATGCGCGCCAAGGCGATGCCCGGCGAAGATCCCATGTCGTTGCGCGCGCCGCAGGACCTCGCGCCCAAGATTGTCGAGATTTGCTCCCCGGGATGGACAGAGACCGGAAAATTGTATGATTTTCCAAGCGACTCCGTTCGCTCCTTCAGAGCGCCAGAACCGGTTTGAGGCGCCTGGCCGCGTCGGTCAAAGACCAGCCGCTAACGCGACAGCGAATCCCAGAACGCCAATCCTTTGAAGGGTATTGCCGAAATATACTGAGTTTAGCGATTTAATGGTATATAAGGGCCCGCGTGACGAATTAATTTGGAACAGGCGGCGGTAAGAGGCGTTCAAGCGGAACAAACCGCCGAGGAGCGCGCCATGGCCCGTACGCCAAACTCGTCTTCGAACGACCCTGAAAAATCGACCGAGAAACAGACGCCAGAGTCCTCAGGCGCTGCAAAGAGCGAAACCTCCGCAAGTTCCGGCGCGGCATCGGGCGGAAACGCCAGCAATCCGAATGCCGCCAGCAACCAAAGCGAAAGCAAGGCAACAGGCCAGGATCGCTCTGCGGCGAACCACGGCGAGGCCATCGTCGGGCGGCTCAAGGGCCAGCATCGCGCGTTGCAGGCGGCGCTCGACAAGCGTTCTGCGCCCACTGCCGACGCCCGCGAGATCGCCCGCCAGTTCGCAGCGATCTGGGTGCCTCACGAACTCATTGTGAGAGACGTGTTCGGCTCGGCGCCGCAGAAGCTCGGCGAAACCGCCGAAACCCTGGCGGCGTCTCAAATCCGCAAGGATCTGCTGAATTTCCTGCTCGTGAACCTGCTCGAGGAAGGACGGGGAGCGCAGAGGGCGGAGCTCGAAGCGCTCGCCAACGCGTTCGCGGCCCTCTTACGCGCCGACGAGGAGGACGGCTTTCTCGAGGTCGTCGCATCGACGATCGGGTCCGCCGCGGCGGTTTCCCAGATCGAGTCCCGCTTCGAACGCGCCAGGCAGAGATTCGAGCGGCTCGACGACAACACCATCGGAGAGGCTATCGAACTGCTGGCGCCGCGTCGCCTCTCCGTCCCAGGCAGACGCCAGCGAAATGAACGGGAGCGTTACGATATGGCTAGGTATTCCTCTCAGTCGCGGGATCGCGACGAGCAAGGTCGGTTCACCTCCGACGACGAGCGCGAGTACGGCCGCAGCGGCGGCGGTTATCGCGGCGGCACGCCGCAGCGTGACGAAGCGGGTCGCTTCCTGAGCGACGACGATCGGCGCGGTCGCGGCCGTTATGAGGACGACGAGCGGCGCAGCCGTAGCCGCGACGATGACGACGACCGCCGCTCCGGGAACGGCGGGCGCGGTCGCGGACAGAGCGGTCAGAGCGGATGGTTCGGCGATTCCGAAGGCCATTCCGAGGCCTCGCGCCGCGGTTGGGAACGGTCGGACCATGGCGAGAGCGGCTGGTTCGGCGATCGCGAGGGCCACTCCGAGGCGTCGCGCCGCGGATGGGAAAACCCGGATCACGGCCGCAGCGGCTGGTTCGGCGACCGTGAGGGCCACTCCGAGGCGTCGCGCCGTGGTTGGGAAAACTCCGACCACGGTCAAAGCGGCTGGTACGGCGATCGGGAGGGCCATTCCGAGGCGTCGCGCCGCGGATGGGACGAAGGTCACCGTTCGCAGCGACGTGACGAAGACGACAACGGTCGCCGCATGAGCGAGCGCTCCGCGCGTCACGAGAGCGACGATCGGCGCGGCGGGTACGAGAGCCGGCGCGGCGGTCGCTATGAGGACGACGAGCGCTCCGGCTCTTCGCGCAGCCATAGCGGCTGGTCCGGCGACCCTGAGGGCCACTCCGAGGCCTCCCGGCGCGGCTGGGAGCGGCGGCGCTAAGTAAGCCGCCGCCGTTCAAGGCCTGAGCGAATACAATAAGGGCGGCCCGGAAGGGCCGCCCTTTCATTACGGCGTTGTCCCCGTTTTGCGTCAGGCTGCGGCGCGGTTGACGCCCTGCTCTGCAATTGCCGTGAGCTTACTGTTGGCCGCCTTCTCCTCCGCGAGCGTTTCGGCAAGTACGCTGGCGCAATCCTCGCGTCCGAGAGTTTTCGCCCAGGCGATCAGCGTCCCGTAGCGCGCGATCTCGTAGTGCTCGACCGACTGCCCCGCCGCGATCAAGGCCGCGTCGAGAACGCCGTTGTCGTCCACCTCGCCGGCGACTTCGTCGGCCTCCTCCACGATCCCGTCAATCGCCGGGCAGTCCACCGACTTGGGCTGAGTCCCGCACATCTGGAACACCTGCTCGAGCCGGGTGACATGGGTCTTGGTCTCGCCGAGATGCGATTCGAACGCCGTGCGCAGTTCGGGCGTGGTCGCCTTCGAGATCATGTCGGGGAGCGCGCCGACGATCCGTTTTTCCGCATAGTAGATATCCTGCAGCTGGTGGACAAAAAGGTCATCCATTGTCTTGATGTCTTTCGAGAAAAGGCCCATGGGATCTGTCTCCTTGTTAGTCGGGCGGCGGCCGCCCATTGGCAGCCAACGCGGCGTCTCGCAGCCTTGTTCCTCGCCTGCGAGACGGCCCGATTTTTTGCCGATTGGCCTTGCAGCAGGCGCAATCCGCCTGTATGAGGCCGGCTTCGTTGTGTCCCGCCGGGGGCTGAACGGAAGGCCGCGCGCATCATAGCGCGGCAGGGCCTAAGGACGGCCCGGCTTCCCGTGTTCCCGCCTTCGAATGATCCGATTCGAGCCTTTCCCGGGCTCGAAGGGCTCCGCGCGGGACGCGATGCGAAAAAGGAAAGGCACGAGATGGCTCTCTATGAGCACATTTTCCTGGCGCGCCAGGACGTCACAGCGCAACAGGTCGAGGCGCTGACGGAACAGATCAAGACGAAAATCGCCGCGCTCGGCGGCGCGGTCACCAAGGTCGAGCCCTGGGGACTGAAGTCGCTCGCCTATCGGATCAAGAAGAACCGCAAGGCGCACTTCACTCTGCTCAACATCTCCGCTCCCTCCGAGGCGGTGGTCGAGCTCGAGCGCACGCTCGGCATCAACGAGGACGTGATCCGCTACCTCACCATCCGCGTCGACGAGCACGAAGCCGGTCCGTCGGCCATGCTGCGCAAGCGCGAGGACGTCCGACCGCGACGATCGCGGGCCGCGCGGCCCGCGCGGCGACCGTCCGGATCGCGGCGACCGCGGGGATCGCGGCGATCGTCCGCCGCGCCGCCCGCGTGACGACGTCGAACGTGGGAGCAATCTGATGGCCACCGCGCCCCGCCGCCCCTTCTTCCGCCGCCGCAAGTCCTGCCCGTTCTCCGGCGCCAACGCGCCGAAGATCGACTACAAGGACACGCGCCTCCTGTCGCGCTACATTTCCGAGCGCGGCAAGATCGTGCCGTCGCGCATCACCGCGGTCAGCGCCGGCAAGCAGCGCGAGCTCGCCCAGGCGATCAAGCGCGCCCGCTTCCTCGGGCTCCTGCCCTACGTCATCCGCTGACGGTCGGCTTCTCGCTTAGCGACGAACCGCCGCGTTCGGTCTTCAAGCCGTCCGCGGCGGCAGTTGGAGCCGGGCTTCGCCCGGCTCCTAACCGCCACGCCCGCGGGACAGCGCCATGCTCCAACGATACGCCGTCGCCTTCGGCGCAGGATGCGCCGCCGCCTTCCTGTTCGCGGTCAGCGCCGAGGCGAGCGCCGCTGGCGATGGTGCTCGCCTATCTCGCCCCGCTGCCGATCATGATTGCGACGCTGGGCTGGGGCCTCGACGCCGGCGCGATCGCGGCGGCCGCCTCGGTGGCCGGACTCGAGCCTGATCGCCGAGCCGCTGTCGGGCATGCTGTTCGCCGCCTCGGTCGCCTGTCCCGGCCTGGGCTGCTGGCGGCTTTCGCCGTGACGCCGCGTCGCCCGATATCTGCCGCAGCGCTTCTCGCCGTCCGCGCCCTTTCCCTCGATCGGCGCGATCGTGACGCTGGCCTCGCTGATCGGGATGCTCGGCGCGGCCGCCGTGCTGACGACGATGATCGTGGTCTACCACGGCTACGCCGAGGGCGCGCAGGCGGTGACGCAGGCGCTCGGCGTCGATGGCGGCCGACGCTCTTCGAGGCGACCCGGACGACGGCGCGGCGGCGCAGGCCTTCGCCGCCGCGCTTGTGCGGATCGGCCCGGCGGCGATCGCCGGCTCGACGCTGCTGATGCTCTGCATCAACCTCTACGCCGCGGCGCGCTCGGTTCAGCTGTCGCACCGGCTGGCGAGACCGTGGCTCGACCTGCCGACCTCGCTCTGGCTGCCCGCGCCGCTCGGGCGTCGTCGCGATCGCCTGCGGCGGCGGCCGCCTGGGCGCTGCCGGCCCCGGCCGCGCAATATCTCGGCATCGTCGCGGGCGGGCTCGGCGGCGGCTTTCGTCTTCCAGGGTCTCGCGGTCGCGCATGCGCTGTCGCGCGGCCTCAAGCTGCGGCCGCTGATGCTCGATCGCGCTCTACGCCTGCTGCGTCCTGCGGGCGCAATACACCCTGCCCGTCCTCGCGCTCGCTCGGCGTGGTCGACGCTTTCACCCGGCTGCGCGCCCGCGCCGCCGTCCTTCCCGCCCCAAAACCAACTATGCAGAAATAGGAGACACATTATGGACGTCATTTTGCTGGAGCGCGTCGGCAAGCTCGGCCACATGGGCGACACCGTCAAAGTCAAGGACGGCTATGCCCGCAATTTCCTGCTGCCGCGCGGCAAGGCGCTGCGCGCGACCGAGGCGAACAAGAAGAAGTTCGAGGCCCAGCGCGCCGATCTCGAGGCGCGCAACCACGAGCTCAAGCGCGAGCGCCAACGAGGCTTCCGGCGAAGGTCGACGGCGCGACGGTGGTCATCATCCGTCAGGCCGGCGAGACCGGGCAGCTCTACGGCTCGGTGTCGGCGCGCGACATCGCCGAGGCGCTGACCGCCGCCGGGCACCCGGTCCAGCGCGGCCATGTCGCGATCCAGCAGCCGATCAAGACCCTCGGCCTGCACTCCGTCCCGATCCACCTCCATCCCGAGGTCGAGGCGAAGGTCACCGTCAACGTCGCCCGCTCGCCCGAGCAGGCCGAGCGTCAGGCGAAGGGCGAGGACCTCAGCGTGCGCGAGCAGACGTCGATGGACGACCTCGGGCTCGAAGTCGGCAAGGCGCTGGCGGAAGCCGGCCCCGGCGAGAGCCTCGGGCGGGAGTAAGGTCGGGGGCGCGCGTCTCGCGCGCCCATGGCCGCGTCGAGCGAGGGCGGCGAATCGCCGCTCCTGCTAGTTACGCGAAGCGGAATTCGCTGACGTGGCGATATTCGCCGCCCGGCCGCAGCACGTAGTCGGTGAAATGGCGCCGGTTCGGCGAATCGGGAAAGGCCTGCGGCTCGAGGCAGAGGCCGGCGTGGGCGCCGTAACGCGCGCCGCCGAGCCCGGGAACCGGGACAGTCGAGCTTGGCCGCGTCATAGAACTGCACGCCCGGGCTCGGTCGCTGAAGAGCGACAGCGTCAGGCCGTTCGTCGGCGAGCGCACCTGCGCGATCGGCGCGAGCCCGTCGGGCCCGAGCGGCCGCGCGGCGACGAAATTGGTGTCGTAGGCCGTCCCGCTCGGATTGCGCACCGGCCGCGCCGTGCGGAAGTCGTAGGGCGTGCCGGCGACGGAGCGGATCTCGCCGGTCGGAATGAGATCGGCGTCCGACGGGCGTATAGAAGTCGGCGAACGAGCGTCACCTCGTGATCGAGGATGTCCGGCGAGCCGTCGAGATTGAAATAGGCGTGGTGGGTGAGGTTGACGACGGTCGGCTTGTCGGCGGTCGCCGTCAGTTCGACCCTGAGCGTCGCGGGCTCGAGCATGCGATAGACGCAGGTCGCCGTGAGCGCGCCCGGGAAGCCGGCGTCGCCGTCGGGCGAATTCGAGCGTCAGTGTCGACGGAGGACGTCGTCGTGGCGCCACAAGCGTCCAGATGCGCTTGCCGAAGCCGTGCGGGCCGCCGTGCAGCGTGTTCTTGTCGCCGGGCTTCCGGTCGAGCGTGTACGCGACGCCGTCGAGCGACGAAGCGGCCGCCCGCGATCCGATTGGCGAAGCGCCCCGGCACCGCGCCGAAGTGCGGCGAATGCGCGAGATAGTCCTCGATCGTGTTCAGGCCGAGAATGACGCGCTGCGCCCGCGCCCGCGTGGCGGAACCACGAGATCGCGCACCACGGCGCCCCAGGTCAGGATCTTCGCGCTCGCGCCCGCCTTCGATCGCGATTTCGACCTCGAACACGGGGGCGCCGTCGATCGTCCCGAACTGGCTCTTTGGTCACGTCGCTCTCCCTCTCGCGCCGGCCCCGATGGCGTCTCGGCCGATCAGGCGGACGCCAGCTCGGCCCGGATCGCGGCGAAGACGTCGTGAAACATCGCCTCGGTCAGCACGCCGGTGTTGGTGTTGTAGCGCGAGCAATGGTAGCTGTCGAAGAGGACGAGCTCCGCCGGCTTCGAGCGCATGCCGCGCGCCATGCGCGAACGGAAATTTCGGCCGAGCCGGCCGCCCAGAGCGCGCGAGCACGGTCTCGTGCGCCACCCGGCCGAGCGCAAGCACGACCTTGACGCCGCGGCAGCGCTCCGATCGACTGGCGTCAGATACGGCCGGCAGGCGCAGATTTCCTGCGGAGTCGGCTTGTTCTGCGGCGGCACGCAGCGGACCGCGTTGACGATCGCGCAGTCGACGAGCGTCAGGCCGTCGTCCGGCCGGCGATCGTAGACGCCCGAGGCGAAGCCGAAGCGTAGCAGCGTCGCATAGAGGAGGTCGCCGGCGTAATCGCCGGTGAACGGGCGCCCGGTGCGGTTCGCGCCGCGCAAACCCGGCGCGAGGCCGACGATCATCAGCCGCGCGTCCGCGTCTCCGAACGACGGCACGGGCGCGTTCCACCAGTCCGGAAAGGCGGCGCGGTTGGTCGCCCGGAATGCCGCCAGCCGCGCGCAATCCGCGCAATCCCGCGACGGACCGCACGTCGAACGCCATGACGTGCAGCGGCGCCGCTATTCCCGGACCGGTTCTTCGACCGGCTGCTCGCAGCCGGGGCGAAGTGCGGCCGCCGGTGGTTCTCGGTCCGCACCGGCCGCTCGCCCGGATCGCGTCCGATCCGCGCCATGAGCTGCGCGAGGTCGATGAACTCGTCGGCCTGGCGGCGCAGCTCGTCGGCGACCATCGGGCGGCTGGGTCGAGATCGTCGACACGACCGCGACCCGGACGCCCTTGCGCTGCATGGCCTCGACCAGCGAACGGAAGTCGCCGTCGCCCGAGAACAGCACCATCAGGTCGATATGCTCGGCCATCTCCATCGCGTTGACCGCAAGTTCGATGTCCATGTTGCCCTTGACCTTGCGGCGACCGGTCGAGTCGACGAATTCCTTGGTCGGCTTCGTGACCACCGCGTAGCCGTTGTAGTCGAGCCAGTCGACCAGCGGCCGAATCGAGGAATATTCCTGATCGTCAACCAGAGCCGTGTAGTAGAACGCGCGAATGAGCCGACCCTTGGCCTGAAATTCTTTCAACAGCCGTTTGTAGTCGATATCGAAGCCGAGAGCTTTGGCGCTTGCATACAAATTCGCCCCGTCGATGAAGAGGGCGATCCGTTCCACAGTGGACATTTTACGGTTCTTTTCGATAAAAAGTTGAACCAGATAGCGCTTCGCAGATAAAAGCGACGTCGTCGAATTGACATGACATGCACCCAAAACCGTCGATCAAGCCTGATCTGGCGGAAACGCGAGCGACGCACAACGAAAACGGCGAGAGATTCGTTGCCCGTCCTGTCGCTTCCCCTCGACAAATAGCCGAGGGCGCGGAGAAACAGTCCTGTCGGGGCGAAAGTAAGCCGACTCCCGATATTATGAATGCAACTGCGGCGAAAAGAAAGCCAGTCGCGAATTGACGCAGGTTGCGCGGCGGGGTCTGCTGGATCGGGGTCCCGACCGCGGAGGGGCGCGTAAGAAGCGCGTCCCGCGCGGGGACGGAGCATGCGGAAAACCTATGAAACTCGTTCGCTACGGAAAAGCCGGGAAGGAAAAGCCCGGCCTCATCGACAAGGCCGGAAAGCTGCGCGATCTCAGCGAGGTCATCGTCGACATCGACGCCGACACGCTCGGCCCCCGCGCGCTGGCGCGACTCGCGAAGCTCAAGCCCGAATCGCTTCCCGCCGTCCGCGGCGCGCCGCGGATCGGTCCCTGCGTCGCCGGCGTCCGCAACTTCGTCGCGGTCGGGCTCAATTATGCCGATCACGCCGCCGAATCGGGCAATCCGGTTCCGAAGGAGCCGGTGCTGTTCAACAAGGCGCCGTCCTGCATCGTCGGACCCAACGACGACGTGGTCATTCCCAAAGGCTCGACCAAGCTCGACTGGGAAGTCGAGCTCGCGGTCGTGATCGGGACGCGCGCGAGCTATGTCAGCGAGGCCGACGCGCTGAAATACGTGGCGGGCTATTGCATCTGCAACGACGTCTCCGAGCGCGAGTTCCAGCTCGAGCGCTCCGGACAGTGGATGAAGGGCAAGGGCTGTCCGACCTTCGGTCCGCTCGGCCCCTGGCTGGTCACGCCGGATGAGATCGAAGACGTGCAGAAGCTCGACATGTGGCTCGACGTCAACGGCGAGCGCATGCAGAACGGCTCGACGGCGACCATGATCTTCGGCGTGAAGACGCTCGTCTCCTACATCTCGCAGTTCATGATTCTCGAGCCCGGCGACGTCATCACCACCGGCACGCCCGCCGGCGTCGGCCTCGGCAAGAAGCCGCCGGTCTTCCTGAAGGCGGGCGACACGATGTCGCTCGGAGTCGAAGGGCTTGGCCGGCAGGCGCAGCGGGTGGTCGCCTTCAAGGCCGAGTAGGCGGGTCGCCATGGCGAGGCTCAGGTCGTGGACGGGCGTTGTCCTCGCCGGCGGTCTATGCGCTCGCTCCTCGCGGCGCTCTATCTCGACTACCTTCGCGAGCGCCGGAACCTGGTTCGCCGACCTGCCGCTGGTCGCTCGCCGCCCTGCCCTTCACGCTCGTCGATGCGGGCGCTGAACGGCGGGAGTTACGACTTCGCCGGCGACATGACCGGCCGCGTGGTCGCCGCCGCGGTCTTCTGTTCGGCGCTCGCCTACGTCGCGGGATGGGTCGCCGAGACGATCGTGCGCGCGCTGGTTGCGGCTGCGCGTCCTGTGGGGCGGCGTCGCTGACGCCGCCGGCGCGCTCCGCGAGCGCGCCCTACGAGCGCTCATCGGCAGAAGAACAGGAGTTTTCATGAAATCCTATCGCAAGGAGCTGTGGTTCGAGACGCCGGGGCGAAGGGCGTTTCTCAACATCACGCCGCAAGTCGAGGCGGCGCTTGAAGAAAGCGGGGTTCAAGAGGGCCTCGTCCTCGTCAACGCGATGCACATCACCGCCTCCGTGTTCATCAACGACGACGAGCGCGGGCTGCATGCCGATTACGAGGCCTGGCTGGAAAAGCTCGCGCCGCACGAGCCGGTCTCGGCTTACCGGCACAATCGGACCGGCGAGGACAACGCCGACGCCCACATGAAGCGCCAGGTCATGGGACGCGAAGTCGTGGTCGCGATCACCGCAGGCAGGCTCGACTTCGGGCCGTGGGAGCAGATCTTTTACGGCGAGTTCGACGGCGGCCGGCGCAAGCGCGTGCTGATCAAGATCATCGGAGAGTAGCGCCCGTTCAGCCGCCCGCCACGAGCCGCGCGCCCATCGCGGCGAGCCACAGCGGAAAGGGATAGGCGGCGAGCCGCTCGACGCCGCCGGGCCCCAGTCCGAAGTCGATCCCGCCCGCGAGCGCCGCGACGCCCACAAGCCCAAGCAGACCCGCGGCCAGCGAGACGACGCCGGCCGTCGGATTGTCGCGCATGAGCGCGACGCCGAGCAGCGCCGCGCCCGCATTGGATAACAAAAGGTTCTCGCCGGCGCCGAGGTAGTGAAGGCGGGGGAAAGCGTCCTCCGAAGCGAGCCCTACGAGCAGAACGCCGAAGCCGGACCCCGCAATCAGACCCAGTGCGATCCGCGCAATTCGCCGTGAGGGAAAAAACGGCCAGAGCAGAACGGCGCCCGCGACGATCAGGGCGCCCTGAAGTCCGAACGACGCGTTCATCACGGCGTGCAGCGGCGACCCGCCTGCTTCCCCGACCTGTCCGACGGCGCCGAGATCGCTAATGAAGTTGAGCCGGTAGCTGTAGCCGCCGCGCCAGGCGAGGCCCGCGATCGCCTCGCCTGCGAAAAACTGCAGGCAGCCGATCCAAAGACAGGCGCCCATAGGCGCCGCAACGCTCCGGCCGAACGCTGGTGTTGCGCTTCCCTGTCCATGGCTGACCTCCCCGCTGGGCGCGCCCGTCACACGATCCTGCTATGATCCCGATGGCCTGCTAACCCGCGAGGACCGATTCCATGCGCATAGAGCCGGTTTTCCTTTTCGACCTCGACGGCACGCTGGTCGACAGCGTCTATCAGCATGTGCTCGCCTGGAAGGAGGCGCTCGACAACGAGGGCCTCGACCTCTCCGTCTGGCGCATCCATCGCAAGATCGGCATGAGCGGGGGCCTGTTCACCAACCAGCTCATCCGCGAGACGGGGATTCCGATCGACGAGGACCGCGGCGAGCGGCTGCGCAAAGGCCATGCGCGCGCCTATCAGCGGATGGCTGACCACATCCGCCCCCTGCCCGGCGCCCGGGATCTTCTCTCCTGGCTCACCAGCGTCGGCATCGCCTGGGCGATCGCCACCAGCGGCCGGATGGAAACCGCCGCGGTCAACCTCAAGGCGCTGGGCATCGATCCCGCCAAGGTCCCGGTCGTGACCCGCGATGAGGTCAAATACGCCAAGCCCGATCCCGACCTCTTCCTTGCCGCTGCAGCCAAACTCGGGGCCCCTATCGAGACGGCGGTGGTGGTCGGCGACAGCATCTGGGACATGCTGGCGGCGGCGCGCTGCCGGGCGCTCGGCGTCGGCCTCCTGTGCGGCGGCTACGGCGCGGAGGAGTTGCAGAAGGCCACGGCGTTCCGCGTCTACGAAGACCCGGCCGACCTGCTCGCCCATATCGACGAGCTCGGAGGGCGAAGGTGAGGCGCGGATGCGACGGACGAGCGTCCACGGGCGGCGCTCGGCCTTTGGCTCGCGGCTTGCTTGGAAACTTAAGGCTTTGAGTCCGGTCGACGGTTTCGCCACCGACGACATCCTGCTCGCCGCCCTCCTCGCAAGACAACCGCCTTGGCAATGGGCGTTGGCGACACCCTGTTGGATGCGCGCCTGGCGCTACGGCTTGATCTGCACCTTGGCGAAATACTGCTCGACCGTCGCGACGGACTGGGCGGATTCCGCCAACGCGACGTAGGTGTCGGGTCGTATGAGGTAAAGCGCATTTTCCGTAAGGCCAGCGTGCTGCATCGCCCCGCTCCACGGATAGACGTGAAGCGGGAGGCGTCGCGCCTCGCACCACGCCCGCAGATCGGCCTCGGCGGCGCCGTAGACGTGGATCTGCCAGCCGATGCGTTTCAGCGCCTGATAGTTGTCGCCCTCGCCGAGCTTCACCCAGGGCAGCCGATCGCCGCCGTGGACCGCTCCGGCGCTGCCCTGATCGAGGCCCTTCCCCCGATAGTTGAGGGTGATCTGGGAGACCGTGCGGAAGATATATTCGCGCGCCGCCTCGAACTTCGTCACCTGCGGCAGAATGATTGGAGCGATCCGCGCGCGAACGATCCCGGCCAGGCGCCCCTCGGCGGCGACCACGTTGAAGACGCGATCGGTCGTCTGCACGAGGCGCAGGGCGAAGGGCCGCCGCTCGGCCTCGAAGGTGTCGAGCAGGGCGTCCGGGGCTCGCCCGGCGAGGACTGCCTCGAGCTTCCACGCCAGGTTGATCGCGTCGCCGATGCCGGTGTTCATCCCCTGCCCGCCGACCGGCGTGTGGATGTGCGCCGCGTCCCCCAGAAGGAACGCGCGTCCGCGGCGAAAGTGGTCCGTTACGCGATGAGAGACATGGTAGGTCGAAAACCAGTTCACCCTGTCGACGTGCACGCGAAGCTGCCCGGTCGCCCGGTCGCTGATGTCATCGAAGGTGAGCTTGTCGAGGTTTTGGCCGTCGCCCGGCCTGATGGACCCGATCAGGCGAATGCGACCCTTCTCCGCCAGAGGAAAGACGGCGAGGAAGTCGGCTTCGTCGAGCTCGATGTTGATGTCGCCATTGAACGCCGGTCCCTGCCCGGCGACGTCGGCGACGTAGAAAACCTGCGGATAGGTTCCGCCCGGATAGCCGGCGCCGATCGCCTCGCGGATCTTCGAATGCGCGCCGTCGCAGCCGGCGACGAAGGCCGCCTCGACCTTGCGCTCGGCGCCGTCGGCGCCGCGCAGCCGGGCGCCGATATGGTCGCCCTGCTCGGCCCAGCCGATCAGTTCGGTCGAGCGCTCGACCTCGACGCCGAGCGCCTTGAGGCGGTCGACCAGAAGGCGTTCGTGCTCGTCCTGCGGAAAAATATGCAGGAAATCATAGGGCGTTAGGTCGGATCCGATCTCCTCGAACGGGACGCGCGCCTTCTGCTCGCCGCCGAGCCAAAGCCGGAGGCCCGGAACGGAGTAGCCTTTCGCCGCGATGTCGTCGGCGAGATCGAGCTGGTTATAGAGCTCCAGGGTTCGGGCCTGGACCGCGAGCGCCCGCGAGGTGGTCCCCGGCTCGGCGGTCTTGTCGATAATTCGGACGGGGACGCCCTGTTTGGTCAGCCAGAGGGCAAGAACCAGGCCCGTCGGCCCGGCGCCGACGATCAGCACGCTCGTATCGGACATGGCGCTACTCCTTATTCGGTGACGAGGGTTGCGCGGCCAGTAGGCCGCGAATGACGGTGGACCTGTGCTGCTCGGCGAGGCGCGCGAGATCGGGGAGATCGTTGGACGCCTCTTCGAAGACGTCACGGAACAGCATTGCCGTGAAGAGCGGGCCGACGAGCGAGAAGGCGTAAAGGCGGGGGTCGCCCTCCCGCACCTCGCCGCGCGCTTGCGCCCGCGCGATGACGCCCGTCAGCGCGCCAATCACCGGCGACACCACTTCGTCGTGCCAGATGCGGGCGAGGTCGGGGAAGTTTCGCGACTCCCCGACCACCACGCGAACGTAGCGCGCGACCAAGGGCCGGCTCAGCACGAAGGCGGCGCCCCTGAGGAGGCGGGGCGCGAGGTCGGCGAAAGGTCGATCAAAGCCCTCCGCCGCGCGCCGAACGGCCTCCGTGTTGGGGACGACCGCCGCGCGGATCACGGCCCGGAACAACTCCTCCTTGGTCGAGAAATAGCGGTAGATCGAGCCTTTGACGACGCCGGCCCGGCTGGCGATGTCCTCGAGCCGCGCCGCCGCGAAGCCGCGGTCGGCGAATACCTCCAGCGCCGCCGCGGTAATCTCGGCCGGCCTTGCCTCCTTGCGTCTGCGCCACGACGGGATCGGGCTTTGCGCGTCGCTTGATGACTCCATGGTCATCAACGCGGGAGCGCGAACCGGGTTCCGGCCGGGCGAAAAGCCGCGGTCGTCCTACCGCTTTCTGCCGAAACGCCCCCTCCCCCGCCGGACCGGAATCCCGCGCCCGAGGCGGTCACTCCAGGTTCGGCTCCACACGAAGAATCCGCTCGCCCATTTCGACCTGCTCGCCGACCGCCGACGCGATGTCGCGCACGAAGCCGGCGAAGGGGGCGGTGAGGGCGTGCTCCATCTTCATCGCTTCCACCACCGCGAGGCGCTGGCCGGTCTCGACCGCGTCCCCCTCCATGACGAGCAGCGCCGCGATCCGCCCGTGCATCGGCGCGCGGACGCCTCCATCCCCCTCCTCCGGCCCGCCGGCCGACCGCTCCAGCGGGTCGATCAGCTCGACGTAGGCCTGACGGCCCCCGGCAAAGGCGTAGATCCCCTCCGGCGTCTCGAACAGCGTCGGCGGCGCCGGAGGGCTCGCTGCCGGATCAGGGCGCCCGGCGGCGTCCAGCCAAAGATCGCCCTCCTCCACGACGTGCAGACGTTCGGGCCTGCCGTCGACCAGGACGTCGAGGCCGACCCGCCTCGCTCCGACAAGCTCGAACGAGTCGGCTTTTCCCCACGGGTCGAACGGCGAGAGCGGCGTGGGTCGGCCGGCGTCGCGGCGATCGAGCAGCCGCCGCGCCGCGGCAAGCACGGCCGGCGCATCGGGCGGATGGGGCGTCGCGCCGAGGCTTCCGAGGCGGGCGTCGATGAAGCCGGTGTCGAACCTCCCGGCGGCGATCTCGGGGCTTCGCATCAGCGCCCTGAGAAAGGCGAGGTTGGTCTTCGGGCCGATCACCACGGCCCGGTCGAGTTCGCGATTGAGGGCGGCGAGCGCCTCCGCGCGGGTAGCGCCATGGACGATCAGCTTCGCGATCATCGCGTCGTAGAACGGCGTGACGCTGTCGCCTGCCGCGACCCCGGCGTCGACCCGCACGTCTGCGATCGGCGCCGAGGCTCAGCTCGAGGATCCGGCCGGGCGAGGGAAGGAAATTGTGCTCCGGGTCCTCCGCATAGATGCGGGCCTCGATCGCCGCCCCGCGACAGACGATCTCCTCCTGTCTCAGCGGCAGGGGCTCGCCGGCCGCGACGCGGAATTGCCACTCCACGAGATCGAGCCCGGTCACGGCTTCGGTCACCGGATGCTCCACCTGGAGCCGGGTGTTCATCTCGAGAAAATAATAGGCGTCCGGACCGAGGCCGCGCGAAGAGTCGGCGATGAACTCCACCGTCCCCGCGCCCTGATAGCCGACCGCCAGAGCCACGTCGGTCGCGGCCTTGGCCATGGCGGCGCGCGTCTCCTCCGGAAGTCCGGGCGACGGACACTCCTCGATCACCTTCTGGTGGCGGCGCTGTAGCGAGCAGTCGCGCTCGAACAGGTGCACGCAGGCGCCATGGCTGTCGGCGAACACCTGCATCTCGATGTGGCGGGGCGAGGCGACATATTTCTCGATCAGCACCCGTCCGTCCCCGAATGCGCCCTCGGCCTCGCGGCTCGCGCTTTCCAGGGCCGCCTCGAACTCGACATGCGCGTCGACGCGGCGCATCCCCCGTCCGCCTCCGCCAGCGATCGCCTTGATCAGCACCGGGTAGCCGATCTCGTAGGCTTTTTCGCGCAAAAACTTGGGGTTCTGGTTGTCGCCGTGGTAGCCCGGGACGACGGGGACGCCGGCCTTCTGCATCAGCGCCTTGGCGGAATTTTTAAGCCCCATGGCGCGCATCGCCTGCAGGCGGCGGCCCGACGAAAACCACGCCCGCCCTCGCGCAAGCCTCCGCGAAATCGGCGTTCTCCGACAGGAAGCCGTAACCCGGATGCAGACACTCGGCGCCGATCCGTCGCGCGAGATCGACAATCGCCGCGCCGTCGAGATAGCCGTTCGAACCCTCGCCGATCTCGTAAGTTTCGTCGGCGAGGCGGGTGGCCATCGCGCCCCTGTCCGCCGGCGTATGCAGCGCGAAGGTCTTGATGCCCAGTCGTCGCGCAGTGCGGATGATCCGGCAGGCGATTTCGCCGCGGTTGGCGATCAGGACATTTGCGAACATGGGCGGCCTCCCGAACGGCCCTGTCTATCCAACGCGGCTGAAGATGGCGAGCGCGTCAATCGGGCCTCATCCTGCCGCAATACGCCCGTATACGAAATCGTATGGGGCAATGAGAGCGGCTGACGGCGACGCATCGGGCGTGCGCTCCAGGTCGCCATGGGGCGCATTACAAGTCCGAAACCGTCATGACGCCTGTAGCCAGAGGCGCCGGAGGATCGCCCGCCGACGATGAAGGATTTTCGGCGATCATGAATATTATCAACTCAATTCTCCAGCGTTTCCGCGGCGCTTTTGGCGCTCGAGGCGCCATCGAGCCGGAACAGCCGTCGCTCCCGGCGCCGCTCGAACCGGTCCCGCAGACGGCTCAGTCTGCGAACGCGATTCCTGCCGCGACCAAGACCACCCTGGAACCGCAGACGCCAGTGAACGCGGAAGCGCGCCAGGCCGGGGCCGGCGCCTTGATGGCAGCCAGTCTTCTCAGACAGGCGATAGCGGACCTCGCAGCGGCGGACCTCGCAGCAGCGGACCTGGCGGCGGCTGAGTCCGATTCGGCGACCGGGCGCCCGGCCCTTCCGACGCCCGACCTTCGCCCGGCGGCTCTGCAAGAGGCCGTCATTGAATTCGAGCCGCCGGAGGCTGCGCGTCCCGCTGAAAACAGGGCAAGACTCACGCTCGCCCCGCGCCCCGCGCCGCGCTGGCCTCCCGAGAAACTCTCGCTCGCGCTCCAGGGCGGCGGATCGTTCGGCGCCTTCACCTGGGGCGTGCTCGACCGCTTGCTGGAGGAGCCGGGGATCGCCTTCGACGCGGTCAGCGGCTCGAGCGCCGGGGCCGTCAACGCGGTCCTTCTCGCGGCCGGGATGATGGAGGGCGGGCGCGAAGGCGCCCGGACCAAGCTGTCGCGCTTCTGGCGACGGGTCAGTCAGGCCGCCGCGCTGGTGACGCCGGATTCGCCGCTGACTGCGGGCCTGGAGCTCGATCATGCGGATGATGTCTCCCTATCAGTTCAACCCGTTCAACGTGAACCCGCTGCGTGAGGCGCTGACTGCGGAAGTCGATTTCGCCAGTCTCCGGGAACGCTCGCCGATCAAGCTCCTGCTCGGCGCCACGCGCGTCCGCGACGGCGCGCTCCGCATTCTGACCAACGCGGAGCTGACGGTGGAAGCGGTGCTCGCGTCGGCCTGCCTGCCGCTTCTGCACCATGCGATCGAGATCGACGGCGAACCCTACTGGGACGGCGGCTACGCCGCCAATCCGCCGCTTATTCCGCTCGTCCGCGCATCCGAATGCGACGCACGTCCTTATCGTCCAGGTGACGCCGAACATGTCGGACCGATTGCCGAAGACGACGGGCGAGATCGCCGCCCGAATCGAGCAGATCCAGTTCAACGCGACGCTCAACACCGAACTCGAAGCGCTGAAATTCGGCAAGCTCATCGGGGCCGCGGACAAGCTCAGTCGGCTCAGGATCGGCCGGATTTCTGCGGACGACCATTTCGAGGGGTTCGGCGCCGAGAGCGCGCGAAACATTCGCTGGGATTTTCTCCAGCGCCTTCGCCTTGGCGGCCGGACCGCCGCCGAGACCTGGCTCAACCAGGAAATTCCCGCGCTCCGGCGGCAGGCCTGACGGCGCGCTGCCGGTCCAACGGCTCAGACCCATTTTGGGCGGCGCGGGAGGCGACGAGGGGCGCCATTTGACTAATATCGTCTTCGGCGCGACCAGCGCCGGCAATTCGAGGTTCGGATGATGAGAATTCGAGGACTGGTTTCTTTGACGGCTGCGATCACGCTGCTGTCCGCGGCGCAAGCGCCCGCGCAACAAACCGCCACGCAAGTCGGCCAACTCTCCTGCGACGTGTCTGCCGGAGTCGGCATGATTTTGGAGCAGAAGCAGACCATGCGCTGTCTCTTCACGCCTTTGAACGGCGGGCCGAGCGAGCCCTACCTCGGCCGCATTGACGAGTTCGGCCTTGCGCTGGGCGCGGTCGGTCAGGGCCACCTGATCTGGGGCGTGCTCGCGCCGGCCGCCGGCATCCCTCGCGGCGCGTTGTCCGGCACCTACGTTGGGGTCGGCGCCGAAGCGACCGCGGGCGCGGGACTCGGGGCGAACGTGCTCGTGGGCGGGACAGGACGCGCCTTCTCGCTGCAGCCCGTTTCCGTAGAGGGACAGGTCGGGCTCAATATCGCGGCCGGCGTGACCACGGTGACGCTGCTTCCGCCGCCGCTGCAGTGATGAGCGCGCAGCCTGCGCGAAGGGTTGCGGGGGCTGGACTTACCGCATGAGGCGGGGGTATGAAGCGCTGCGCGCGATAGCGCAGCGCGACGCTGCGCGCCGCGTGGAGAGGGGGATCGATGGCCGACAGGGAAGACAGGGCCGGCGAAGCGCCTGGCGACTTGGCGAAGCGCGCCCAGAGCGCGATCGGCGCCGCGAAGGACTTCGTGGCCGGCGCGGACCTCGACCAATTGCGCGCGAAAGCGGGAGACGCCGCGGGCGCCCTTTATCAGAGCGGTCGGGACCTCCTCGCCAACGCTCCTGAGCTCGACAAGGCGAAGGACGATCTCCGCGAATCGATCCGCAGCAATCCGCTGGCCGCGGTCGGCATCGCCTTTACCGCGGGTCTGCTCATTGCGCTCCTGACGCGAGGCTGAGCGCCGACGGCGCGCCGGGTCTCGGGCCGCGCGAGGATGTCATGACGGCGGCGCTGCTCGGGATTATCCGGTCACGCCTTGCTCCTCGACCTTCCGCAGCGGGTCCGCGCGTGCGACAGGCCGCGCATTCGCGCCCGCGACCGGCAAAGGCTTGAAGGTCAGCGACACGCAGAGGCCGTGCGGCTCCCGGTTGGACAGGCCGACGGCGCCGCCATGCTTTTCGGCGATGTGACGCGCAATCGAGAGCCCGAGTCCGAAGCCGACCCGCCCGTCCTGCGACCGCGCGGCGTCACCCTTGAAGAAGGGCTCTAGCACCTGGTCGAGAAGGGCCGGCGCTATGCCTGGCCCATCGTCGCCGACCTCGATTTCGACCGCGCCGCCTTCGAGAGCGCGCAGCCTGATCTCGACCGAGGTTCCGTATTTGGTGCCGTTCTCGACCACGTTGGTGACGGCGCGCCCGATCCCCTGGGCGCGTCCGGCGAACGTCAGCCGATCCGGGCCGCTGTACGAAACGGCGTGACCGATGTCGACGAACTGAGCCGCAATCGTCTCGAGGAGGCTCGGGAGATCGGTCAGCGCCGCCGGCTCCGGCTGGTCGCTCGCGCGGATATAGGCGAGCGTCTCCCCGACCATCTCGCTGATCAGCAGAATGTCCTGCAGCATCGCGGCGCGAACCGGCTCCTCGGCTACGCGCTCGCTGCGGAGCCGCAGCCTTGTCAGAGGCGTCCTGAGATCGTGGCTGATGGCGGTCAGCATCAGGGTCCGCTCCCGGACCAGCGCGCGAACGCGCTTTCGCATGTCGTTGAGCGCCGAGGCCGCCTCGCGAATCTCGCGGGGACCGCGGACGCTCAGGTCCGGCTCGTTGTCCTCGCTCCGGCCGAAGGCGCGAGCCGCCGAAGCAATCGAAGACAACGGGGAGGTGATCCACCGGACCGCATAGGCCGAAAGGAACAGAATGCTCAGCGTGATGATGGCGAGCGCGCCGATCGCCTGGACAAAAAGGACATTGTGCAGAAGGCCATGAGGTCCTAGCCCGAACCGCAGGGCCTGGCGGCCGTTGAGCGGAATGAAGACGGTCCGGTCATTCCTGCCGCCCGAGTTCGCCCGTCAGCGGGCGAAGATTCCAGTCCCTCGCAAGGCTCTCTTCGACGTTTGGATTGCGACCCGGCGCTCCGACCGGCGCGGCTCGCAACCCCTCGAGCGGGACGAGGCTCACCTCCATGCGATCCGACTTCAGCCGTTCCAGCAGGGCGTCGAGATCTTCCGGAGAGGTCGCCGCCTCGCACCTGCCGGGTGATCGCCGCGATCCGCGCCGCCTGCACGGCGGCGAAGATCTGGTGATCCACCTCGTCCCGCCCCTGATTGATCAGATAGAACAGGATCGCCGACGCGAACCCCACGCCAAGCAGCACGGACAGGCATAGAAGGCCGGTGATCTGGCCGGCGATGCTCCGCGGGATGAGGCTCATCCCACCGCCTCGACGTCGGGGGTGAAGATATAGCCGCCGAGCCGCACGGTCTTGATCAGGGTCGGATCGCGCGGATCCGGTTCGATCTTCTGCCGGATGCGGCTGATATGGACGTCGACGCTGCGCTCGATCGGCCCGGCGGCGCCGCTGTGGGTCAGCTCCAGAAGCTGCTCGCGGGCCAGCACTTCACCGGGATGCTGGCAGAAGGCCATCAGGAGGTCGAATTCGGCGCTGGTCGTCGTGACCCGCACGCCCTCGGGATTGAGGAGCTGTCTTTCTCCCGGATAGATCCGCCAGCCCGCGAAGCGCAGCGGCCCGAGACGCCGGCCGACGCGTCGCGCCGGCGGCGCGCGACCGTCTGAGGAGGGCTCGGATGCGCGCGACCAGCTCGCGCGAATTGAAGGGCTTGGTCACATAATCGTCGGCGCCGATCTCGAGGCCGACCACGCGGTCGATCTCCTGCCCCAGCGCGGTCAGCATCAGGATCGGCAGGTTCGAGGAGCCGCGCAACCGCCTGCAGATGCTGAAACCGTCCTCACCGGGCAGCATGACGTCGAGCACGACGAGGTCGATCTCCTCGCGGGCCAGGACGCGATCCATGTCCACGGCCGAGGCGGCGGCGGTGACGAAGAACCCGTTCTCGCCCAAAGATCTCGGAAAGCATCCGCTGGATGACCGGATCGTCCTCGACGACGAGGATATGGGCGCGACCATTGGAAGGAGACAGAGGACAAGGGCGAAAGACCTCATCAGGGGGTCAGTGAGTTTAGCGCGACGCCGCGAGCTTATGGGATAACCGCGCCACGCAGAGGCACATTATTTTATGTTGCCAGCGCACGGCGCCCTCCGAAGCGCGTCCGGCGCCCGCATTTCCCGGCCGGCGCGGGAAAGTCGACGCGGTCGCCTGCGCAACAACACTTCACATGACCTCGACTGTCCCGGGGAATAGCTTTTGGTCGGCGAGTTCGAATGCGCGGCGAAGGTTCAGCCGATCGGCCGTTCGACGCTCGCGAGCATTCCCGACCGGCGGCTGCCCGCCGGAGAAGACAAGGATCAAATCCATGAAACGCATGATTTATGCCGCCTGCGCGGCGGCGACGCTGTCGCTTGCGGTTCCCGCAGTCCAGAGCTTCGCCGCCGCCGACGACTCGTCCGCCGCGCAGCAGGAGCAGGGACAACAGCGCCGGGAAATGTGGAGGCAGCGTCGGGCCGAGATCTTCGATGCGCGTCTCGTCGGCTTCAAGGCCAGCCTCGCCCTGACGAGCGATCAGGACAAGGCCTGGGCGCCCTTCGAATCGGCGCTGCGCGACGCCGCCAAGCGGGGCCCATGGCCCGGACGCCAGGCGGACCAGGATAGCGGCGCGCCGCCCTCCCCGATCGACCGGATGAAAGCCATTTCGAGCCGCATGAGCGAACGCGCGACCAAGCTCTCGGCGCTCGCCGACGCCGCCGCTCCGCTCTATGCAAGCCTTGACGACAAGCAAAAGGTCGTGTTCGACGCCACGCTGCGCGGGCTTCTGCGTCCCCATCGCGGCGGCCCCGGCGGCCCGGACGGCGGTCGTTGGGACCGAAGGGACTGACGGTTACGACGGGAGAGCGCGCGGGGCTGCCCCGCGCGCGCTCGACGGAGGCGGTTAATCCTGATCCAAAGGTGCAGGCGGATTTACGGCGCGGCCACGCCCCCCCGTCCGGCCCGCCATAACCTGCCGGCGTTGAGCCGTACTCCGCTCTCCTCTTCCGCCTGCCGCTACTCGACGAAATACTCCTCGTCGATCTTCCTCAGTTCGTAAGTATCCTTCACCCTGACGCCAACCTGGTGGCGGATCATCAGGGCGGCAAGCGCCGGGCCGTCGATCAGCACGACACGCTTGGAGACCCGCGCGATGAAATCATACGCCGACGAGGGAAAGTAGGAGGTTGTGACAAACACGCCTTTGGTCGCGCGATGTCCCTCGAGACCGCCGACAAAGTCCCGAACCTCGCGCACCGGGACGCCCTTGTCGGGATCGAGCCGCTTGGCCTGCACGTAAACGACGTCCAGGCCGAGGGCGTCCTGATTGATGACCCCGTCGACTCCGCCATCTCCGGATCGGCCGAGCGCCCGGCCCGTTTCGGCCCGTCCGCCGCCGTAGCCCATCCTGACCAGGAGATCGATGATCAGCCGCTCGAAGAAGGCCGGCGAGAACGAATGCACGCGGTTGACGATCTGCTCCGCAAGATCGGAATTCAGCACCTCGAAGCTCGAGACGATCGTTTCCTCGGGGTCCTCGGGCGACGGCTCGCCCCCGAACCGGCTTTCTTTTTTGTTCTGGGCGCGCCACGCGACGAACTCGGGGAAGCGCTCGAGCACGCCGACATCGACCGAATTCACGCCTTCGGCGAGCAGCGTACGACCGCGACCGGTGGCGCGGCAGTAACCCCGGCGAGGCAGTTCGATCAGGCAGGCTTTCGTCAGGTACGAGCGAGCCCAGTTCAGCCGGTTGGAGAAGATCGTCTGGTTGCCGCTGGACTGCATCCGCGAAAGCTGATCGGAGGAAAGCCGAAGCGCCTTTGCGACCTCGTCTTCGAGCGTCGCGATTGCGATCTCCTCGTGTCGACGCGAAAGCACCTGGAGCGTCGGCAACATGAGTTGCTGGAAGCTCGGCACATAGGGTCCGGACGATCGGTCCCCGTCGCGCTCTACATTCGGAACACGCCGAACCGAGTGGGCTTCTCCGGTGCGTTCAGGGTCGCCGAGAACGCCAGCGACAGGACCCGCCGCGTCTCCTGCGGCGTCACCACGCCATCGTCCCACAGGCGGGCTGTCGCATAATACGGCGACCCCTCCGTTTCGTATTTCGCGCGGATCGGCGCCTTGAAACTCTCCTCCAACTCCGTCGTCCATTCCCGCCCCTCAGCCTCCATCGACTCCCGGCGTAGCGTGGCAAGGACGCTCGCCGCCTGTTCGCCGCCCATCACACTGATGCGCGCGTTCGGCCACGTGAACAGGAACCTTGGTCCGTAGGCGCGCCCCGCCATCCCGTAGTTTCCCGCCCCGAACGATCCGCCCACGATCAGCGTGACCTTCGGCACGTTGGCGCAGGCGACGGCGGTGACGAGTTTTGCGCCGTCCTTGGCGATGCCGCCGGCTTCGTAGCGTTGCCCCACCATGAAGCCCGAGATGTTCTGCAGGAAAAGCAGCGGAACGCCGCGCTGGGCGCAAAGCTCGATGAAATGAGCGCCCTTGAGCGCGCTGTCGGAGAAGAGGACGCCGTTGTTGGCGAGGATCCCGATCAAGAGACCCGACAGCCGCGCGAAGCCGGTGATCAGGGTCGTGCCGTATCGAGGCTTGAAGGCGTCGAATTCCGATCCGTCGACCAGCCTCGCGATGATCTCGTGGGCGTCGACTTGTTTGCGGAGGTCAAGGGGCGCGATGCGCAACAGCTCTTCGGCGGGATAAAGAGGCTCTGCCGGCTTGGTCCATTCGACGGCGCGCTTGGGCGCGCGGTTGAGGTTTCCCACGGCTCTGCGCGCCAAGGCCAGCGCATGCGCGTCGTTTCGCGCGAGCGTGTCGGCCACCCCGGAAACGCGGGTGTGCAGGTCGCCGCCGCCGAGGTCCTCCGCGCTGACCGTCTCGCCGGTGGCCGCCTTCACCAGCGGCGGGCCGCCAAGAAAGATCGTGCCCTGCTTTTCGACGATAATGGTTTCGTCGGACATCGCCGGCACATAGGCGCCGCCCGCGGTGCACGATCCCATGACGACCGCGATCTGGGCGATTCCATCCGCGGACATGCGGGCCTGGTTGAAGAATATCCGCCCGAAATGTTCGCGATCCGGAAACACCTCCGCCTGATGCGGCAGATTGGCGCCGCCGGAATCCACCAGGTAGACGCACGGCAGATGATTTTCGGCCGCGATTTCCTGCGCACGCAGGTGCTTCTTGACGGTGATCGGATAATAGGCGCCGCCTTTTATGGTGGGATCATTGGCGACGATCATCGCCTCGCGGCCATGGATCAGGCCGATCCCGGTAATGAGCCCGGCGCCGTGAACGTCCCCCTCGTACATTCCGAAAGCGGCCAGGGCGCCGATTTCGAGAAAGGGCGAACCGGGATCGACAAGGCGCGCCACGCGTTCGCGCGTGAGCAGTTTGCCGCGCCCGACGTGCCGCTCGCGCGCCTTGGCCGAGCCGCCCTCGGCCGCTGCGCGGCGGCGCGTCTGCAATTCGTCGATCAGACCGCGCCATACGGCGACATTCGCGTCATCCTCATCCGCTGGTGCGGCCAGCCCGCTCGTCAACCGTGTCATGTCCGCCTGCTTTCCCGGGTCAAGGACTTGTCTTGCCCGGGTGACGTAAATGTGTACGCCGTCACCGAAGGGGCCATACTTGAACAAGACCCATTGCTAATTGAATAATCTTCCGTTGCGAAATGGATAACATTACCCAACGGAATGTCTGGATTGGACAGGGGTCGTCACGGGACGCGTTGCGTCGATCTTCGAATAGTCGATGTGTCGCCGCCCTTGTTCATCGACCCTGACGATGTCCTCATATTCCTCTCCGAAACGAACATCCTGGGCAGCGAAGACTCCGCGCGCATGCACTGTCTGGCCAGACGTTTCGTCAAACCCGGCGAGGCTAATGACGAAGTTGATCTCGCTCGACGTCACCGCATCGGGCTCCAGACCGAACAGCGGACTGTCGGCCTCGATCGGGTGAAACAGCAGCCAGCTCAGCGCCAGCGTCGGGTTCTCGGATTTGAGGAGCCGCAACGGCTGAAAGCCGACGAACCGACGTCCTTCCCGCGTTGAGTGTGGGCCGATCATCCACGCCTTGGCGGTCGCCTCGCTGATGAAATTGCTGCGTGCGTTCGCCAGCCGGAACATGAGCGTCGGCTCCCCTTCATGGGCGCAGACGACAGGATGGCGGGCGAAGACGATCCGCGCGCGAGGCCTGGATATCCGGGCGAAGACGAGGCCCGTCATCGTGGCCAGACACATCATGCCGACAAAGTTTTCGACGGTCGCGACAACATGGCCGAAGTCGGTCTGCGGATGCATGTCGCCGTAACCGGTCGTCGACGTCGTTTCGACGCTGAAGAAAAAGAGGTCCGCGAATCCCTCGCGAGTGTTGGCGATCGGCTTGTCGCCGAGTTCGTAAACAAGCGCGAAAGCGACGTTCAGGAGAATGAAGGCCGCCGCCAGCGCCGCGATGAAAAGCGGCCACGAGGCGGTCATCGCGTTGTGATAGAGGTCGGTCCAGAAGTTGCTTTCGAGACCTTCGGCGATAGTCCGGCGGCCGCCAAGACTGCGAGCGTGCGGAGGAGCGCCCCGCCGACGTCCTTCCAGACCGGAACGACCGACCTCGCTCAAGGCGCCGTCATCCTCAAACCACCTCGTATTCTTCAATCCGCCACGGCTCGGCCTCGCCGTCGGCGATCCAGGCCTTCCAGGCCGGAAGCGCCATGATCGCGTCCATATAGGCGCGCGTCGCCGGCTGGACCGGCACGGCGTAGGTATGGAACCGGTTGACGACCGGGGCGAACATCGCGTCGGCGGCGGAGAAGCGGCCGTACAGGAACGGGCCCGCGCTGCCGAACGCTTCGCGCGCGCTTTGCCACGCCGCCTCGATCCGGGCGATGTCGGCCTTGACGGCGTCGCTCAGCGCAATCGCTTTCGGCGCGCGGCGAAAGTTGGTCGGACAAGCTTCGCGCAGTGGCCGGAAGCCCGCGTGCATCTCGTTGGCGATCGACCGGGCATGGGCGCGCGCGGCCTTGCCCCGCGGCCAGATCGCCTTTTCCGGATAAAGCTCGGCGACATATTCCATGATCGCCAGCGACTCCCAGACGGAGATCTTGCCGTCGTGCAGCGACGGGCATTTTCCGGTCGGAGCGTATCGCAGCATCGTCTCGCGCGTCTCCGGCTGATCCATCGGGATGACCACCTCCTCGAACGGGATCTTGAAATGGGCGAGCAGAATCCATGGCCTCAACGACCACGACGAATAGGCCTTGTTGGCGACCACCAGCTTCAGCGGCATAAACGACATCCCCAGCGCTTTGAACGCCTGAGTGTTTGGCGCGCGGTCAAAGGGAGTCAAGCCGGCGGCATTGACGAGGCCTTCGCGGCGCTCCAAACAGCGCTTGCCCATCCGGAGCCGAACCCTTGCCCTCTCCGTCCGTCGCCCTCGTCGTCGTTGCGGCCGGCCGCGGCGTGCGGCTCGGCGGGGACCGGCCGAAACAATACCTGCCGTGCGCGGGCAAACCTCTGCTCGCCCACACGCTCGAGGCGCTCATCGCAGCGTGGCCCTTTTCCGCCGCGACGGTCGTGATCCATCCAGACGACCGCGCCCTCTATGACGCCGCGGCGGCGAGCCTCGCCTCGGCGACCCAGGCCGCCCTCGGGCCGCCAACCCATGGCGGCGCGACCCGGCAGGCGAGCGTGCGAGCCGGGCTCGAGGCGCTGGCCGCGGACGGCTCCCGACACCGTGCTGATCCATGACGCCGCCCGCCCCTTTCCCTCGCCGGCGCTCGTCGCCCGCGCGGTCGAAGCGGCCGGGAGCCACGGGGCGGCTGCGCCCGGCGTGGCTTTAAGCGATACGGTCAAGCAGGTCGATGACGCAGGCCGGGTGCTCGCGACCCCGCCGCGGGCATCTTTGAGGGCGGTTCAGACTCCGCAGGCCTTTCGCTTTCCCCTTATCCTCGATGCTCACCGGCGGGCGGCGCAGATGCAGGTCGGCGACCTCACCGATGATGTCGCGGTCGCCGAATGGGCGGGCGCGGCGGCCTTCGTGTTCGAGGGCGATCCGCGAAACTTCAAGGTGACGACCATGGCGGACCTCGGCGCGGCGGAAGCACGGCTGACAGGCCGGACCGGCGAAACGCGCGTCGGCCAGGGCTTCGACGTCCACGCCTTTGCAGGCGGCGACCACGTCTGGCTTTGCGGGGTCCGCCTGCCCCATACCCAGGCGCTTGAAGGCCATTCCGACGCCGATGTCGCCCTGCATGCGCTCGCCGACGCCATCTACGGGGCGCTCGCGGAGGGCGACATCGGCGCGCATTTCCCTCCGACGGACCCGCAGTGGAAGGGGGCGCCCTCGCATGTCTTCCTCGCCCACGCGGCCGAGCGAGTAAGGGTTCGCGGCGGCGTCCTCGTCCATCTCGACGCGACCCTGATTTGCGAGGCGCCGAAGGTCGGCCCGCACCGCGAAACGATGCGGGCGCGGGTCGCCGAGATCGCCGGCCTCGATGTCGGACGCGTCTCGGTCAAAGCGACCACCACCGAGCGGCTCGGCTTCACCGGGCGGCGGGAGGGGATCGCGTGCCTCGCGACCGCGACGCTCCGCCTGCCCTGAGATACTCAACCGCCCCGGGCGCGAAGCGCGGTTTTCCGACCAAACTTCAATTGTCCCAGGGGTTTATCCGACCCACAAGCCCGAGCCGCGTCGAGCATCGAAGTGCGCCTCTGATGAGGCCGGGACCCGTGCGGCGGTGGGGGCGCGCCGGTCCTCGCCGTCATCCGGCCCCGCGCTTCGGGTTTCCGTTCCGGAACCGCCTGGAAACGCAGATCCTTTTGCGCGGGCTCGCGGTTCGCGCTAGATGTGGGCTCGGTGACCTGGGGTCGCGCCGTCGAGAGGCGAAGGGGACCGCTTCGGGCGGAATGACGCCCGGCTTTCGGCGACAAGGGGCGGACTGGGGGATGGGCGGACGGGATCTAATGTCTTTGGCGTCGGGCTTGATGAGGCTCGCATGAGCGGCGCCGTGCTCGTGACCTACCGCCCGCTTGGCGAACGGGACGCCGCGGCTCGGATCGGCGCGACGCTCGCGGCCCACTTCGGCGCGCGCCGCATCGTGTTCGTCCCGCGCTTGCGGCCGGAGCGTTTCCAGGCCACCGGCGCGATCGTCGCGCTGCTTGCTCGAGGCGACAACACCCCGGAATTCAACCGCTGGCTTTCAGACTTGCGCGTCGCCAGCCAGGCCGGCGTTCCGGTCGCGCTTGTCCTCATGGATGGCGCCGCCCAACCTCCGGCCCAGCTTTGGCCGAGCGACTCCGAAAATGCGGTCGTGCTTCCCCTGTCGACCCCGGGTTTCGACCGAGACGTCGCCCAACTGATTGCGATCCTCGCGCCCTTGGTCCGGGCGGACGATCCGGTCGCTGACCCCGCGTCCCCGATCGTCGTCCCCGCATCGTCGATCGCCGCGCCAAACGGTCGCCCGATTACCGCGAGCTATGGTCCCGGCGCGCCGACGGGACCCGACCCAAGCGATCCTGACCTCCCCGAAATGCTGGACGACGAACCGACGGAGATCGAGCACGACGAACTCGGAACTCGAATCCCTGGTCAACAACAAATTCGCGCCGCGTCCCGCTCCCTCCTCGCCCGCAGAGCCGTTTGAAACAGCGGCGCTCCCCACGCCGTTGGCCGCGTCCGATCCGGGAGCGGAATCAACGCCGGCGATCACCGAGCGCTTGCCGACTACCGCTCTGCGGTCCGGTCCCTGGACGCCTCCGCCAACGCGGCCGCTGACTGTTGCGCGGATGCCCGACTCGCCGCCTTGGCCTGCCGCCATTCGCCCGGCCGGTCGGGGTTTTGCGACCGCGCCTCTCAGCGCCTCGGGCGCTGCGACTTCGCAGCCTGCCGGGCTGGACCCTGGCCCGACCGAGGCCTTGCGTCCGCGCGGCGGAGTTCTGGATTGCGGCGCTCGGCGTCGCGATCATCGTAGCCGGCGCCGCGCTCGCCTACGTCTTCCGCAGCGAAATCGCGGCCTTGATCAATCCGATCGCCAACAATCTGTTCCACAGGCCGCCGCCGGCGAGTTGAGCGCCGCTATGGGCAGGCCTCTGGGCTGCTCCCGTTCATAGTAAGGCGCCCTAATGGGGACGGGAATGGTGTCCTCCACCCATCAAATCCTGGACCTGATCGAGCAGATCATTGTCGCGATAAGGCTTGGCGACAAAGCGTCCATCATCGGGGATGTCAACCTGAGCCGGCCTGTTCCGCCCCGAGGTGATCACAAGCAGCACACTCGGCCAGCGGGCGTGAACCTCGCGCACCAGATCCATCCCGTCGAGGGCGCCGGGCATTTGAATATCGGTAAAGAGCAGCGTTACGTCGCTTCTGGTTTCCAGCACCTCGAGAGCGTCCGCGGCGTTGCGGGCCTCGACCACGCGGTACCCATGCTCTTCGAGCAAGTTCGCCGTGCACATGCGAATAAGCTCTTCATCCTCGACGACAAGGATCACAGGGGGCGCAAAGGTCGGGATCTTACGCATTCCAATTGAACGCGAAGAATTGATCGGGGTTCCTGTCAATCCGCTGTCCTGAGATGAAAGACTCGACCACCGACATTGACGACTATTTGCGCAGGGTTAATCGTCCGTAAACGTCAGATGAAGGTTAAGCCGTGGCCTGTCGAGACGATTCGCATTTGAGTAAAACTTTTCCAGATATCCTTATGACGGTCGCGCCACCCGGCCGGCGACGCTGCGCCGGAACTGGTTTGCCGGCGCGGCGCCGTTGTCAGCTTTGACGCGCGGAGCGGTCTCGTCCATGTAAGGCCCCGGCCGGCTTGTTTGGCCAGAGTTCGTCGGGGGAAAAGGCGTTCGCGTTGATGAACCGGGGTTCGCGAAACCGACCGGATCGCTTGGGCGTGGCGTTGATCGCCGCGGTTGCGGCGAGCGCGAGCCTGTTCGCCGGTGTCGAGGGCGCCCGCGCCTTCGATTTCTTCGGTCTGTTCGGCGCGGACGACAGCCTCCCCCTGTCTCGCCGACGACCGTCTCCTATTCGGTCTCGATCGACGTCGTGGGCGGCGACGGAGCGATCAAGGATGCGGTGCAGGACGCCTCCTCGCTTTACCGGCTGCGCAAGGACCCCCCGCCCGACGGCGACTGCGCTGGCGCGCCGCGCGACCAACGACTTCGGCGCGATCCTCGACGCGCTGTGGGGGCTCGGCTATTACAATGCGACGGCGCAGATCTCGATCGACGGCGCAGCCTCGACCATCGTTTCGCCCAACATCGCCGCCTTCGGGCGCGCCGCCGACAGCTATCGCAACCGCGCCGCCGCGCCGGTGACGATCAGGGTCGATCCCGGCCCGCTGTTCCATCTCCGCGAGATCCAGGTCGTCAACGGCGCGGGCGAGAGTCTATTCCGAAGACGTGCTGCCGCAGCGCGCGATCGGCCTCAAGCCCGGCGACCCGGCGGCGGCGACCGCGCTGCGCGCGGCTGAGGCGCGGATCGTCGACTATTTCCGCAAGCAGGGCCGGCCCCTCGCCAAGGTCCTGTCGATCGCGCCGGTCGTCGATCACGCGGCGCAGACGATGGACGTCACATTCTTCGCCGCGCCCGGACCGGTCGCGCCGTTCGGCGAAGCGACGCTGAACGGGCCGAAGACTTTCGACCCGGCCATCGCGCGCTCCTTTCTCTACATCGAGCCCGGCGACCCCTATTCGCCGAAGGCGATCGATGACGCGCGCCAGAGCCTGCGCGAGATCCCGGCGGTCGGCGGCGTGCGGATCGTCGAGGGCAAGACCCTCGATCGACTACGGCCGCCTGCCCTACGAGGTCGACATCGAGGACCGCGCTGCCCTACGCGGTCGGCGCCTCGGCGAAATATTCCACCACCAACGGTCCCGCCGGACAGGTCTATTGGGAGGACCGCAACGTGTTCGGCGGCGCCGAGCGGCTTCGTCTGCAGGCCGACGTCTTCTACGCGCCGCCGTGGTATGTGACCTCCGACAGCGTCAGAAGCCTCTCCATCCACGATCTCGGCGGGCGCGTTTCGGCGAGCTTCCTGAAGCCCGCCCTGTGGGGATCGCGCAACGACCTCCTGCTCGACGCGCTGGGCGAGAAGGTGAGCACCAGCGGCGTCGGCTTCGTCGGCTACCAGGCCGAGGACGCCGACGCGACCGGCGGCGATACGCCACCGGTTCAGCCAGAATTTCTGGATTCAGGCGGGAATCGAAGGCCAGACTGGCGTCGCCACGGATTCGCTCGGACGCGTCAACTACACGCTGGTCGGCGTGCCGGTCTCCGCCAATTACGACACGACCGACAGCAAGCTCGATCCGACGACCGGCGTCCGGCTCAACGCCTCCGCCGCGGGCTTTGGCGAATTTTTCGGCTCGACCCTCAATCTCGCGCAGTTCAAGGCGCGCGGCTCGACCTATTACTCGATCGACCCGGACTCGCGCTTCGTCCTCGCCGGCCGCGTCGGGCTCGGCGCAGACGCGGGGCCCGACCTCGACGAGATCCCGGCCAACTGGCGCTTCTACGCCGGCGGCGGCGGCTCGGTGCGCGGCTACGCCTATGACAGCCTCGGGCCGAGAACCATCTTCGGCGTGGTCGGCGGTCGCAGCCTGTTCGACGCGTCGGCGGAATTGCGCGTCAGGATCACCGACACGATCGGAATCGTGCCGTTCTTCGACGCCGGCAACGCCTTCGCCTCCGGCCTTCCCGAACTTCAGCGCGCCGCTCTACATGTCGGCCGGGCTCGGATTGCGCTATTATACGGCGATCGGCCCGATCCGCCTCGACGTCGCCTTCCCCTTCCAGCGCGTCCCGGGCAGCGGCCCGGTCGCGGTCTACGTCAGCATCGGGCAGGCCTTCTGATGGCTGAGATGAACCACCACCCCCCTCGTCCTGAGGAGCCCGCGACGCGGGCGTCTCGAAGGACGATCCAGTTTGCTCCGTCGCGCCCGCTGAGGCCTCCTTCGAGACGCTTCGCCTGCGGCGGCGCTCCTCAAGACGAGGGCGCTTGTTTCTCCTTCCGAGCCGCCCTCGCCGCGCTCCTCGCCCTCCTGCTCGTCCTCGCCGTCCCCGCGCGCGCCGACGAATCCGACAAGGGCGTGATCGCCGAACCTCATCTCGCGCGCGCTGTCCTCGCCGTCGATGAGCGTCTCGATCGGCGCGGTCGAGGGCGTGCTGTCCTCCGACGCCACGATCAGCGACATCGTGCTCTCCGACCGCGACGGGCCGTGGCTGAAGGTCGACAAGGTGCAGGCTGATCTGGAACCGGCTCGCGCTGCTCAGCCGCCGGCTCGAGGTCGATCAACTGACGATCGGGCATATGCAGGTCCTGCGCCGCCCCCTGCCCTCGAGACGCCCGCCGCCGGACACCGGCGACCCGCTCAGCCGATCCTGCCGGAGCTGCCGCTCAAGGTGATCGTCAAGGACTTCGCGATTCAGGAGCTGTCGCTCGGCGAGCCGGTGGTCGGCGTCGCGGCGCGCCTCGACATCGCCGGGCAGGCGACGCTCGGGCCGCCGTCCGAGGGGCTCGACCTCAGCCTGACCTCGCGGCGGCTCGACGCCGGCGGCCAATTCAAGGCGCTGATGACCTATGTCCCGCGACCGACAAGCTGACGGTCAGCGTCAATTCCGAGGAGCCCGCGGGCGGCATCTTCGCCCATCTCGCCAACCTTCCCGGCCTGCCGCCGGCGAAGTTCACCTTCGAGGGCGCGGGGCCGCTCGACAATTTCGACGCCAAGCTCGACTTCGCCGCCGGCGCGGACGTCTGGGCCAAGGGCGACGTCGTCGTCGCCCGGCAGGGCGCCGCGCGGCGGCTGACGCCTCGACCTCAATTCCCGGCTCGAAGGCATGACGCCGGCGATCATCCGGCCGGTGTTCGCCGGCGAGACGACGCTCAAGGGCGATGTCCTCTTCAACGACGATTCCAGCGTCGGTCACGCCGGGCCTGCATCTCGTCTCGGCCAACGCGCGGCTCGACATCGAGGGCGAGAAGATCGGCGGACGACCGCTCGACTTCAAGATCCACGCCGGCGCGATCCCGGGCTCGACGCAGATCGGCAAGCTCGACCTCAACGCGACGATCGCGGGGCCCGCGACCGCGCCGGCGATCGAGGGCGCCTTCGACGCCGGCGACTATCCATATCGCGCAAGGATCGCTCGACCGCGTCACCGCCAACTTTCACGCGCATCCGAGCGGCGCGCTGACCGAGACGGCGACGCGAATCCTGTTCGACGGCGCAGGGAACCGTGAAGGGCCTCGCGCTCGCCGACCCGGCGCTCGCCGAGGCCGTCGGCAGCGATTTCGCGCTGACCGCGCGCGGCTCGGCGGCGCCCGGCGGCGACGTGTCGTTCGACGCGCTCGATCTCGTCGCGCCGAAGATTCGAGGCGCATTACTCCGGCCTGCTCGCGCCGGCAAAGATGCGCGGCCAGCTGCATCTCACCGTCGCGCGACCTCAGCCGCTTCTCCCGGCTCGCGGGCGGCACGCTCGCGGGCGAGGCGCGCCTCGCGGCCGATCTCGACGGCGCGCCGGGCTACGGCCTCGTCAGCGCGACGATCGACGCCCATGCGCCAGAAGCTCGTCACGCCCTATCCGCTGCTCGACAAGGCGACCGGCGGCGAGCTCGGCGGTGACCGGCGCGGCGCGCACGACGCCGGGCGGCGGCTTCGGCTTCTCCGAATCTCGTCGCGGCCGGCCGCAACGCGACGGCGCGGCTCGACGGCGACTACCGGCAACGGCAAGGCCGACGTCACCGCCACGGTCGACATCCCGCAGGCGAAGGCGATCGATCCGCGCGTCGACGGCAAGCTCGAGCTCGTCGCGCGCCTGACCGGCGCGCCCGACGACCTCGGCGCGGAGGTGAAGGCCACGCTCGGCGCCGGCCGGCTGCTCGACCGCAAGACGACCGGCGTCACGCTCGACGGCCGAGGCGAGCCACATCACAGGCCTCCTCGACGCGAACGGCGCTCGCTCACCGGCGACATCGACGGCCAGCCGCTAGCGGGCTCGGCCCATGTCGCCGAAGGCGCCGACGGCGGATGGGCGATCGACAATCTCGGCCTGAGCCTCGCCTCGGCGCGTCTCACCGGCGCGCTTGACGATCGGCGCGGACCGCCTCGCGACCGGCGAGATCGCCTTCAGCGCGAAGAACCTCGACGATCTCTCGCCGCTCGTTCTCACAAAACTCGGCGGCGCGCTTCAGGCGAAGATCACCGCCTCGGGCCGACGGCGGCCGGCAGTCCGCCACGGTCGTCGCCGACAGCGACCGCATGAGCGTCGGCGACAACCGGCTCGAGGGGCTCAAGGTCGACCTGACCGTCGCCGACCTCTGGGGCGCGCGGGCGATCGAGGGGACCGCGAAGCTCGCCGCGCGCCGTCATCGCCGGCACGTCGATCGGCGACGTACAGGCTGAACGCCACGGCGGGCGCCGGCTTCAGCGATCTCGACGTCGAGCGGCGTCGTGCGCGGGCTCGCCGTCAAGGCGCGCGGGCGCCTGTTCGGCGGGACGCCGGCGCGGCTCGACCTCGCAAGCCTCACGGCGGAAGGCCACGGCCGGCGGATCGCGCTCGCCCGTCCCGCGACCCTGACCTATGGCGACGACGGCCTCGACATCCAGAACTTCGCGCTCGCCGTGGACTCGGGCCGCCTTACGTCGCCGGCCATGCGGGCTCAAAGCTCGACCTCAAGGCGACCGCGACCGCGCTGCCGCTCGCCGCCGCCGACATCGTTTCGCCGGGTCTCGGCCTCTCGGGCGTCGCCGACGGCGAGGCGACGATCGGCGGGACGATGGCCGATCCCACCGGCGACTGGCGCCTGCGGCTCGACGCAGGTCAGCGCGCCGCAATTGCGCAGCGCTCGGGCCTGCCGGCGCTCGACGTCGCCGGCTCGGGCAGACTCGGCGGCGGCCGCACGACGGTTGATCTCACGGTCAACGCCGGGTCGCCGCGCCACGGTCCGCGTCACCGGCTCGGCGCCGCTCGCGGCCGACGGCGCGCTCGACCTCAAGATCGACGGAAGGCTCGACGCCGGGCCTCGCCAACGCCCTGCTTTCGGCCGGCGGCAGACACGTCAGCGGCGCGCTGACGGTCGCGATGCAACTGCGCGGCACGCTCGCGAAGCCCGAGGCGCGCGGGACGATCACGCTCGCGGACGGAAGCTTCCGCGACGATGAGACCGGCTTCAAGCTCTCCGGCGTCAGCGCGCTGATCACGGCGAACGGCGATACGATCCGCATCGACCGCCTCACCGGGACGACGCCGAACGGCGGCACGATCGGCGCGAGCGGCGAGGTGAGGCTCGACCCGGCCGCCGGCTTTCCGGGCAACCTCCGCATCGTCGGGCAACGCGCCGAGCTCGTCTCCAACGACATCGTCGCGGCGACGGCGGACCTCGCGCTCGACATCAGCGGCACGCTCGCCGCAGACGCCGGACGATTCAGCGGCCGGATCACGATCGACTCGATGGACATCACCGTGCCCGGCCGTTTCGGCGGCGTCGCGGCCCCGATCCCGGGCACGAAGCACCTCAATCCGACCGCGACGGCGCGGGCGCGGCTCGCCGAGCTCGCCAGCGCCAAGGCGGCCGCGCGCGGCGGCCCGGTGTTCGACGCGACGCTGGCGCTGACGGTCTCCGCGGCGAACCGCGTGTTCGTGCGCGGGCGCGGGCTCAACGCCGAGTTCGGCGGCGATCTGCATGTGGCCGGGAGCGCGCGCGATCCCGCAGGTGACCGGCGGGTTCGATCTCCTGCGCGGCACGCTGGCGCTGGTCGGCCAGCCGCTGACGTTCACCCGCGGGCGGGTGGGCTTTCACGGCGACGTGATCCCGGATCTCGACCTCGTCGCCGAGACGACCGCCGCGGACATCACCGCGCGCATCGCCGTCACCGGCCCCGCCAGCCAGCCGCCTTCGCGATCACCTCCTCGCCAAGCCTGCCGGAGGACGAGATTCTGGCGCGGATCCTGTTCCAGAAACCGTCGGGCAGCCTTTCGGCGTTCCAGGCGCTGGAGCTCGCCAATGCGGTCGGCACCCTCTCCGGCCGGGCCGACGTTCTCGACCCGCTGCGCAAGACGCTCGGCCTCAGCAGCCTCGGCATCGGGCCGAACGCGTCCGGGAACGGCTTCCTCGGGTCTCGGCCGCGCCATCAACGACCGGATCAGCGTGGACGTCACGACCGGCGTCCAGCCGCAGGACAACGGCGTCAACGTCAATCTCGACGTCACCCGCCACATCCGCCTGCAGGCCGGCGTCGACGCGTCGGGCGGCACCGACGTCGGCGTCGGGGCGGAGTGGGAGTTCAAGTAGGCGCGTCAGGCTTTCATGGGCGCCGGCGCCGCGATCACGTGATCGATCGCATCGGTCGGAATGCGGAAATAGCCGTCGTGCGTCCGAGCGGCGGCCGCTATGCGCACTCGAGCAGCGGCTGCGCCAGTTGGAACAGCATCTCAAATTGCCGTCGCGGGAGCCTCGGCGAAACTCTCCGTGCCGTCCGAAGGCAAGTCGTTGACACGTAGCAGGTCCACTGTATACTCGCGTTAGCATCGAGTATGCTACCTTTGCGTGCCCGTTGCTCGCTCATTTCAAGTTGTTTCTATGCTGAGGCTGAAATCCTTTCGCGTTGTCGGTTCAAAGCTAAAACAAAGGGAACATCGATGAACAAGCAGCGTTTTTCTGGCGGCGCCGTCGTATTGGCGGGTCTGCTTTGCCCCGGCGCGGCCTATTCGGGGACCATCGCTACGACTTCGTCGGCCGTTTTCGACGCGTCCACCACAGGGGTGGTCGCCGGAAATTTCTCCGACGTGCCAACACCCTATTCCGGCGGTCCGGGATTCGGAACCTTCGGAAGCTACAACCCTCTTTCCGGCTATACGAGCCTCCAGGGCGTCTCGTTCAGCACGCCAAACTCGGGCGGCAACGTCAATGTCAATTCCGCATATTTCTACAGCTCGAGCGATCTCTCCGCGCCCTACGCTGTCAATTCGCAATATACTGGAAGCGCCCCTGACATTTTAACTATTACCCTCCCCAGCGCCGAGACGGCGTTCTATCTTGATTTCACGACGCTCTTCACTTCGACGACAGCCACTTTCGACTTATCCAACGGGTTTTCCACGACGGTAACTTCCACCGTGGCGTATCCAAACGCTCCGGAGTTTCTCGGATTCATTTCCAGTGATCCGTTTACGACCATAACTTTGACTGTGCCGAGCCAGCAGTCATGGGTCGTCGCGGATTTCGGCTACGGCTCGGCTATTCCGGAGCCTTCTGCATGGGTGCTAATGCTCGTTGGTTTCGGCGGATTGGGCTTTGCGGCCTGCCGTCGCCAAAGCAACCTCTCGCAACGGACCGCCTGATCGCTCGCGCGCAAGCAACCGAAAGCCGCGGCATGGCGGCTTTCGCCGTCTCGCCCCAGACTAGCCGAGCGCTCGGCGCAGCATCCCCTTCACCCCCTGCGGCTCCTCGAACCTCAGGGTCACCGGCAGGGTCGTGACCGCGCGGGCGTATCGCGGGCCGAGACGAACGCGATCCTTCTCGGTCGTGACCAGCAGCGCGCGCCGCCGCGTCGCCTCCTCGATCAGCGCCTCGATCTCGCGGGCCCTGAAAAAGTGGTGATCGGGAAAGTCATGCGTCGCCACGACCAGGGCGCCGATTCGTCTCAAAGTGGCGTAGAACTTTTCCGGCCGCGCGATGCCGGCGAAGCCGACCACCTCGCGGCCGATGAACGACGCAGCGGCCACCGCGTCCGGCTCCAGAGCCGCCGCAAATACCGGCGGTCCCGGCGCGAGCCGCCGCGACGTCGCGCACGGCCGCCCAAGCCCCCGCCGACGACAATCAGCCCCTGCACCAGCCGCTTCTGCGCCGCGAGCGGCGCGCGCAAGGGACCCGCGGGAACGCAAAGACCGTTGCCGAAGCCGGTCTCGCCGTCGACTGCGGCGAAGGCGAGATCCTTGGCGAGCGCCGAAGTTCTGCAAGCCGTCGTCGAGAACAAGCACGTCCGCTCCCGCCTCGACCGCGCGCCTCGCGCTCTCGACCCGGTCCGGCCCGACCCAGCAGGGCGCGACCGCGGCGAGCAGGAGCGGCTCGTCGCCGACCGTCGCCGCGTCGTGGGCGCTCGGATCAACCAGGACGGGCTCTGCGCGCCGGGCCCCGCCATAGCCGCGCGACAGGAAGGCGACGCCCCTGCCGTCGGCGATCATGCAACCGCGCCAGCGCCATCGCGGTTGGCGTCTTACCCGCTCCGCCCGCGACGAAATTGCCGACGCAGACGACCGGCGCGCCGACCCGCGCACCTTGGCGGCCCATTCTGCGCGCCGCGACGGCGCCATAGACCATCCCGGCCGGCTGGAGTAAGCGGGCAATCGCCGTCGGCTTCCGGGCCGCCCAGAAGCCCGGCGCTCTCACCGCGGCGCTCCTCCGAACGGCAGCATCGGCGCGAGCGCCTTCATCGAGCGCTCGACCGCCCCCGACTGGCGCTCGACCGTGTCGCCGGCGGCGCGCGCCATGGCGCGAAGCCTGCCTGCGTCGGCGAAGAGCGCGATCAGCGCCTCGCCGAGCCCGTCCGGCTCGCTGATCTCGACGGCGCCGCCCGAAGCGTCGAGCGCCGCGTAGGCGTCGGCGAAATTGCCGACCATGGGTCCGTGCAGGATGGCGGAGGCAAGCCGCGCCGGCTCGATCGGGTTCTGCCCGCCCCCGCCCGCGAAGGACTTGCCGACGAACACGACGCCCGCAAGCCGGTAGAAGAGACCGAGCTCGCCGATCGTGTCGCAGATATAGACGGACGTTCCGCTGCCCCGGCCGTTCGCCGCGAGAGCGCAGAGCGCAGACGAGCCCCTCCGCCTCGATCTCGCGCAGGATCGCCTCGCCCCGCTCCGGATGGCGCGGCGCGATCAAAGTCAGGGCGTCCGGAAACACCTCCGCAAGCCGCTTGTGCGCCCGGGCGGCGATCCGCTCCTCGCCGGCATGGGTCGAGGCCGCGATCCAGATCTGTCGGCCCGAGACGAGGCCGGAAAGCTCGGCAAGCTCGCGCCGGTCGGCCGGCAAGCGCCGGCGCGTCGTATTTGATGTCGCCGGCGATCAGGACGCGCGGCGCGCCGAGCGCGGCGAGCCGCTCGCCGTCGGCCTCGCTGCGCGCAAGGCAAAGATCGAAATGGGCGAGCAGCGCGCCGATAAAGCGCGGCGCCTTCCGCCAGCGGTTGAACGAGCGCTCGCTGATCCGTCCGTTGACCATCGCGAGCGGCAGTCCGGCGCGCTTGGTCTCGACGATCATGTTCGGCCACAGTTCGGATTCCGCGACAAGCGCCGCGTCGGGGCGCCAGTGAAGGAGAAACCGGCGCAGGAAGAATGGGTTGTCGAGCGGGGCGTACTGATGCAGCGCGCCAGCCGGCAGGCGCCGGGCGAGCAGCGCGGCGGAGGTGACCGTGCCGGTCGTCACCAGCGCCGTCGCGCCCGGCGCGCGCGATGCGCTCGACGAACGGCAGCAGCGACACCGCTTCGCCGACGCTTGCGCCATGCAGCCAGACGAGCCGGCCGGGCGGCCGCGCGAGACCGGCGCGGCCCCGTCTTTCGCCGAGCCGATCGCCGTCCTCCTTTCCGCGTCTCAGCCGCAGCGCAAGGAAGGGGACGGCGAGCGGCGTCCCGAGCGCAGTCAGCGCGCGATAGACCTGCAGCGTAAGGGGCGGCCGTCATGCCGTTCTCAGATGCGCGCCGGGATCGGTCGCGCCGACCATCGCGTAGGCGCGTTTGTGCGCCTCGTCGAGGCCCTGCTGCACGGCGCGACGCGCGGACTCGATCGCCGCGTCGTCGGCGTCGGGCGCCACCCGCACGATGTCTCCGACGACGACCACGGCGCGGCTGAACGGCAGGCCGAGCGAGGCGCGGTCCCACGAATTGAACTGGATGCGCCGGCTCGACACCACCGCGGTCGGCACGATCGGCCGGCCGGAAAGCTTCGCCAGGGTGACGATGCCGAGGCCGCAGACGCGGGCCCGCTTCGGCACGTCGGCGGTCATCGCCACCGACGCGCCCGATTCGAGCTGGCGCAGAAGCTGGCGCATCGCCGGGGCGCCGCCCTTGTAATAGGCGCGGTCGGCCGGACCGCCCGAACCGCGGACCGGCGTCACGCCGAGATACTCGGAGCGCCGCCGCCTGCGCGCCGGCGTCCTCGTGCCGCGAAATCAGCGCGGCGATTCGGTCGATCGCGTCCGGCCATGCGAACGACATCATCAGATGCTGGCCATGCCACATCGCGCAGATGATCGGCGTCTCGCGGGGCGATCGCCTTGTCGAGATCCTCCGGCAAGGTGGTGAAGCGACTGGTGAGCTGTACGAAGCGCAAATATTTCGCCAGCAGAAAACCGATCGTCTCCTGCCAGAACGGCGACCGTCCTATGCGTCTGGCCATTGTTTGCTCAGGCGGTCCTCGTCGGCGGGGCGAGATCCGGCTCGATGAGGCGGTGAAGGTGGACGATGAAATAGCGCGTCTCGGCGCTGTCGACCGTCTGATGCGCCTTGGCCCGCCAGGCCTGCTCGGCGCTGGCGTAGTCGGGAAAGAGGCCGACGATGTCGATCTTCGAGACATCGCGGAATTCGTGCGTTTCCAGGGACTTCAGTTCGCCGCCGAAGACGAGATGAAGAAGTTGCGGCTTGTCTTCGGCGGGCCGCTTGGATTTGGAGCTGGTCATGGTCTGATGTCCTCGAGGATTTGGGCGCGGGGACTGCGTCGCGCGGCTTTGCCCTCGCGCGGGCCAAAACGCAAGCCGTTGAAGCGTGTCAGCGGTCTACCCCCTTCACGCCCCGGCTGCGGCGCGGAAAGCCTCGAGCAATTGCGGCGCCAACACGACCGGCGCTCCGAGCAGAGCGCCGCGGAGGGTGCGCGGCTCGTTGTATCGCAGCCGCTCTCCCACCGCCTCGACGAGCTGGCCGCCAGCCTCCTCGAGTACGAGGTCGGCCGCGGCGATGTCCCAATCATGCGAGTTCGCGCCCGCGGCCGCAAAATCGAGCGCTCCGCTCGCCGCCATGCACATGCGGTAGGCGAGAGACGGCACGAAAGGGCGAATGTCGAGGATCGCGCCGAGCTGCACGCCCATGGCTCCAAGGAGGGGCTTCGGGCCGGCGACGGTGTATCCCGGTCCCTCGCTCGGGGCCGCGGCCGCAATCGGCTTGCCGTTCAGCCGGGCGCCCGCCCCGCGCGCAGCGGCATAAGTTTGCTCGAGCGCCGGCGCATGAACGACCCCGGCGATCGGCCGGCCGTCCAGTATCAGCGCAACCGAGACCGTCCAGCGCGGGTCGCCGGCGACGAAGGCGCGGGTGCCGTCGATCGGATCGACGACGATCAGCGCACGGCGGTCGAGCCGCGCGGCATCGTCGGCCGTCTCCTCGGAGAGCCAGCCGGCTTCCGGGAACGCCTCGCCGAGCCGGCGCTTCAGGAAGGTGTCGGCGGCGAGGTCGGCCTCCGTCACCGGGGAGCCGCCGGGCTTTGATTTCACCGCCGCCGAGGTCGTTTCGCCCGGACGAAACCAGGCGAGCGCGATCCCGCCCGCCTCGCGCGTGGCGGCGGTCAGGAGATCAAGCGCGGCCAGCGCGTCCCGATTCGTGTCGAGGCTCAAGGGCGATGTCCGAATGGCGCGGAGAATTGCGCCGCTGGCTTTAGCCGGAGCGCTCGGCGCGCGCAATCACCATCAACGCCCGATGGCTCGTCTCGCCGCCCGATCCGTGCTTGAGTGGCGAGAAGACTTTACGGAGAAACCGCCATGGAATGGGGTCCCGATCAGAAATTCGGCGTTGCCGCACGCGAGGAAACGGCGAAGCTGACGGGGCGGCAAATCCTTCAGGCGATGATCGACGGGCGGCTGCCCGCCCCGCCCATCAGCCAGGTTCTCGCGTTCAGGCCGGTCGAGGTCGGCGACGGCTTCGCCGTCTTCGAGGGCGAGCCGGGGCCGGAACTGCTCAACCCGCTCGGCAGCATTCACGGCGGCTGGACCCTCGCGCTGATCGAGAGCGCGACCGCCGCCGCGGTCCATTCGACTCTTCCGGCGGGCGCGAGCTTCGCCACGATCGAGACCAAGGGCAATTTCACCCGGCTGATCGTTCCGGAGACCGGCCGCGTCCGGGTCGAGGGCCGCGTCATCAACGCCGGCCGGACGCTCGTTTCGGCCGAGGCCAAGATCGCCGACGGCCGCGGGCGGCTGATGGCGCACGGGACCTCGACGGTGATGGTTTTTCGCGACATCCGGGACTGAGCTGTAGCCGCAAGCCTGCTCGGCGCGCTGTCGAACCAGCGCCCACGCGATCGCGGTCCAGTCGATCCCTATGGATGTTCCGATCCGCTTCAGGGCTCGGCGCGTGCCGCCTCGTTGGCTTCGCCCAAGGCCAGCGTTCGCATTAGCCCGTCGAAGCCGGTGAAAGGAATTTTGAACAGGCCCACGTAGGGGTCGCTCAGTTCCAGGATCAGGAACGCCGCGCTCCCGATCGAAAGCGCGCCGAGCGCCGCCGTGACGGTCGTCAGAAGGTTGATCACCGCCATCAGCGCGAGAAGGGTCGCGTCCAGGCCGACCACCGAGCCGATCATCCCCTTGGAGGCGGCGACATAAGCGTCCGGCAACAGCGATTGCAGGCCGAATCCCGCAAGCGCGCTCGCGAAGGTCACCAGCGAAACGATCGCCGCGCGATAAAGGAAAACCATCGTCGCTTCCGGCGTCGCCGAGTCGCGACGGCTACGCCATCAAAACGATCTCAGCTCCTGTCTGCAAGCAGCGCGACGGCGATCGCTGCCCATTCCTCTTCGAGCGAAGTCCGGCACACGGGCTTTCCGGCGCGGCGATACCAGTAGGCGGCGTTGCCGGCGTCGCCCTCCTTGCGATGCAGGTAGGCGTGGACCCAGTCGCCGTCGCGGCCCTCGTCCGCTTGCGCCGCCTCATGCGCGCCGTCCCAGTCGCCGCGCGCGTCGAGCCACAGCGCCTTGAGCGCGAGGCTGAGGGTTTCGGGCGGCGCGGGCGCCGAGAGGGAGGCGCGGAAGGCGGCGAAGTCCATGGATGTCATCTATTCGCCTCGCTCCAGGCGAGCCTCAGCGCAAACGCGCTCATCAGCGCGGCGAAGCCGTAGTCGAACAGGCGGAGCGCTCGCGGGTTCGCCTTGGCCGCGGCGACGAAGCGGCCGGCGACCAGGATGACGGCCGCGTTGACCATCGTGGTGATCGCGAGGAAGCCGAAGCCGAGCGTAAAGAGCTTTGCGCTCGCATGCGCGTCACGCGCGTCGATGAACTGCGGCAGGAAGGTCACGAAGAACAGGACGATCTTCGGGTTGGTGAGATTGATCAGGAGGCCGTTGAGGAAGGCGCCGCGCAAACCGCGAGATCTGCCGCCCTTGCCGTTCCCCGCCTTGAGCTTCAGCGCTGTTCCATGCCGCAGCGCGCTGTAGGCAAGCAATAGCAGATAGAGCGCGCCGGCGATCTTGACCGCCTCATAGGCCTGCGACGAGGCGGCGAGCAGCGCGGAAAGCCCGAGCGCGGCGGCAAACGTATGGACGACAAGCCCGGCGTTGGCGCCCGCCTGCGCGGCAAACCCCTGCCCCCTGCCCCCGGAAAGCGTCCGCGACAGGAAAAGCGCCATGTCCGCGCCCGGCGTCGCGGCGAGAAGGACGCAAGCCAGCAAGTAGCCCGCGGCGAGCGAAGGGGTGGGAAAGATCGGAAACATCGCGCCGGATAGGGTGGCGCCGAAGGCGACAAAGGTCAAAGCCCCGCGGCTTTGCTATAGTGAAGCGATGGCCAGAATCAAAATTGTCCATACGACGGAGTATCGCTATCGCAATCCCGTCGGACTCACGCGGCATCGCCTGATGCTGCGGCCCGACGACAGCCATGATTGCCGGCTCCACGAGGCTGATCTCGAAGTCGATCCGACGCCGTCGCTGATCCATTGGACGCACGACGCCTACGACAATTCGGTCTGCTACCTCGAATGGCCGGAGACTCTCCGCGCCGATTGCCTGCGGATCGTTTCGACCCTCGATCTGACCCATCACCCCGACGGGCCGCCAGCGCCGGTCTACAGCCTCGACCCGAGCGCCGGGTTCTTTCCCTTTTCCTATGACCTCGAGGACCTTCCCGACATCGCCCGCCTCGCCGAGCGGCAGTTGCCGGATCGCGGCAGGACCGTTCACGCCTGGGCGCGCCGCTTTGTCGCCGACGTCCGCAACGCCCGCACGCTCGCCGTTCTCGAGGCGATGACCCACGCCATCAAGGCCGAATTCCGCTACGCGGCTCGGCACGAAGAGGGAACGCAGACGGCCGCCGAGACGCTTGCGCTCGGCTCCGGGACCTGCCGCGACCTCGCGGTCTTGATGATGGAGGCCCTGCGGAGCTTCGGTGTCGCGACGCGGTTCGTCACCGGCTATCTCTACGACGATCTCTCCGGCGAGACGCGCGGCGGCGGCAGCACCCATGCGTGGTGCGGGGTCTACCTGCCGGGCGCAGGCTGGATCGAATACGACCCGACCAACGGGCTGATCGCCGGCGCCAATCTCATCCGCGTCGGCATGACTCGGACCGCGGCGCAGGCGATCCCGGTCGCGGGCGGCTATGTCGGCGCCGCAGACGACGCCGACGGGCTGTTCGTGGACGTGACCGTCGCGGGAGCGAAGTCCTGACGCCGCCGGCGCAACACGGCTTTGTCTCGACCGGCCGGTTGCCTGCGTCCGAGTCCGTTGCCGCCCTGGTCGAGGAGGCCCACGCGCGCTTCCGCGCCAACACGGACGGCGCCGTCTCCGACGTCTATCCCACCCTCGCCCGCGCGCCCGCCGACGGCTTCGGCCTCTGCGTCGTCGGGACGAACGGCGCCGTCCACGCAGCGGGAGATTGGGACCACCCTTTCGCGATCATGAGCGTCTCGAAGCCGTTCGTATTCGCGCTCGTCTGCGACGGGATCGGACCCGATGCCGCGCGCGAAAAAATCGGCGTCAACGCCACCGGCCTGCCCTTCAACGCGCTCGCCGCCATCGAGCGCGACGCGCACGGACGCACCAATCCGATGGTCAATCCCGGCGCCATCGCGACGACCAGCCTTATTCCGGGCGCGACGCTCGACGAGCGCTGGGCGTTCCTCGATCGAGGCCTGTCGCGCTTCGCGGGGCGCGCGCTGGAGCTGGACGAAGAGGTTCTCGCCTGCGCGCTCGCCAGCAACGCGCGCAATCGGGCGATTGGCCAGCTCCTGCAAAGCTACGGGCGGATCCTCGGCGACACGGCCGAAGCGCTCGAACTCTACACGCGCCAATGTTCGCTGAACGTGACCGCCAGGGATCTCGCCGTCATGGGGGCGACGCTCGCCGACGGCGGGGTCAACCCGCTGACCAAGGCCCGCGTGATCGATCCCGAGAGCGGCAAGCGCGCGCTCGCGGTTATGGCGACGGCCGGCCTGTACGAAACATCGGGAGACTGGCTCTATGACGTGGGCCTGCCGGGGAAGAGCGGGATCGCCGGCGGGATCGTCGCGGTCTCGCCCGGCAAGGGGGCGCTCGGCGCCTTCGGCCCCCGGCTCGACGCCGCGGGGAACAGCGTCAAGGGTGCGCTTGCCGCCCGTTTTCTGTCGCAGGAACTGGGCTTGAGCGTGCTTGCCTCAAGCGCCGAGCCGTGATTGAACCGAGCGCCGCTAACGCCCGCCGCCGTCATTGCGAGGAGCGTAGCGACGAAGCAATCCATGCGGCCGCGCGCCCTACGGGACCCTCCACCCTGCATCGGCGCCGGCGTCAGAGGTCCGGTCCGGACGTGCGTTGATTTCTTCCCTCACCGGAAGCAAGGTGGGCTCAGGCGCAGAATCTCCAGACAAAATAGCGTGCAGGGAACCAAGAGCCGCCAAAAGCAAAGGGAGGTCGAAGATGGCGTTCGCCAGTTGCCTTCTCCAGCGACCGCCATCATCGCAATTGCGCACGCGATCGACCCGCGTGTGGAAGGCGCATCCGTCGGGATCTGTCAAGATTTTCGCGTTTCTTCCGGCGTGTATGGCGCTGGCTGGACTCTGCCCGGCAGGCGCTTCCGCCGAAGACCTTTCGCTACCGGCGCTTACGCCGGCGCCTTTTCTGACGCCAGATAGCGCGTACTGGAATTACTGGACCCAGCCGCATTTGTTCGGCGATTGGTTCGGCCTTCGCGATCGTCTCAAAAACCTCGGCGTGGACGTCAACATCCAGGGCGTCGACGAGGCGGTTGCGAACCTCTCCGGCGGCCTGCAGCGAACGGCCCAGGAGGCTGGACAGGTTGGCTTGCAGGCCAAGTTCGACCTACAAAAGATCATTGGTCTCCAGGGCGGGTCGTTCGAGGTGACCCTGGTGCAGCGCTGGGGCCGGGATCTCGCCGCGGATGCGGGCATCCCCGCGCTGCAGTTGCTCAACGAAGTCTATGGACGCGGCAACATCCTTCGGCTGGAGGAATTCGCATACAAACAGGAAATGTTCGACGGCCGGTTCCATTTCTCGGTCGGCCGTCTGGCGTTCGGAGACGACTTCTTCTCTTTCAATTGCGATTTCATCAATCTCACGTTTTGCGGCGCGCCGCCCGGCAATATCGTCGGCAACTACATTTACAATTGGCCTGTCAGCCAGTGGGCGGTCGTGGGCCAATGGAATTTCACCTCGGACGTCTATCTGAAGTCGGCCGTTTACGATTCCAACCCGGCCTATCTCGACACGACCCCCGGCATCGCGATTCTGCCGACCGTCCCCGCCGATTCCCAAGGCATCCTTCTTCCGGTCGAACTCGGCTGGAAGCCGAAATTCGGCGATCTTCTGGGCGACTACCAGATCGGCGGCTGGTGGAACAATTCAGCGGCTCCTGACGCCGCCACCAGCCTGAACGGCGAGCCGATCCTGGTTTCGGGACTGCCCGGCCTCCCCGGCCATGGGCGCTACGGCTTTTCAACCGAGTTGCAGCAGCAACTGACCCATGACTCAACAAGTCCGGACCCGAAGAACGGCCTCTACGGCTTTTTCAACGCCACCTTCGCCGATCGGCGGACGTCCGCCCAAGATTATCAGATCGCGCTGGGGCTCTTCCAGCAGGGCGTGGGCTCGCGGCCGAAGGATGGATGGGGCCTCGCTGTCGGCACGACCGAGGTCAATCCGAACATTGCCAATGCGCAGGCCGAGGCCAATGCCCTGGGCGTCGGCCCCGGCTACGTCCAGCACAACGAGTATGCGACCGAAGCCTGGTATGGATGGCAGGCCACGGGCTGGCTGAACCTGAAGTTCGACGTTCAATACGTCATCTGTCCCGGAGGGTATACCGCCCCAACCGATCGCAACGCGTTGGTGCTGGGAATTCGCACGACCGTCGATTTCTGAGAGGCTGTCGGAGGGACGGCGGCGTCCGGCGCGCGATGCGCGCACCCTCCATCACGCCCTCGCCAGCGCCGCCTCGACGTCCGCGCGGCGCGGAAGCGGCGCGACGGCGCCGTAGCCCTGAGTAGACAGCGCCGCGGCGACGCTGGCGAATCGGGCGGCGGCGAAGGGATCGGCGGTGCGGACGAATTCGGTCAGAAAGGCGCCGTCGAAGCAATCGCCGGCGCCGGTCGCGTCCACCGCCGTCACAGTAAACGGGGCGATCCGCTCGCGCCGCGCGCCGGTCGCGACGAGCGAGCCGGCCTTTCCGAGTTTCACCACGACGAGGCGCGCGCCGAGCCTCAGATAGAAGTCCGCGATCGCGTCCGGATCGGTGAGGCCCGCAAGCTCCTTGGCGTCGTCGAGCCCCGGCAGGGCGATGTCGCACGATCGCATCGCCTCGTGGATGACTGCGCGCGCCCGACGCAGCGGCCAGAGTTTTACCCGCAGGTTCGGATCGTAGGAGACGAGCCGCTTGGCGTCATGGGCGATGTCCATCGCGGCGAAGACGGCGTCGGCCGCCGAGGACGAGATCGCCTGGCTGATGCCCGAGACATGCAGGATCTGCGTCGCCTTGATGCGGTCGACCGGCAGGTCGCTCTCGCCGATCCGGCTCGCCGCCGAGCCCGCGCGCATATAGGAGAACTGGTGCCCGTCCGGCCCATGGGTGACGAAGTAGAGCCCGGTATGGGCGCCGCCGTTGATCACGACCCGGCTCGCGTCCACCCCCTCCTTCATCCAGAGTTCGGTCAGCGCCTGCCCGAACCGGTCGGCGCCGATGGCGGTGAAATAGGCGGCGTCCGCGCCAAGGCGGGCGGCGGCGATCATCGCGTTCGACGTGTCGCCGCCGAACCCTTGAAGGAAGGGCTCGCCGTCCTCGGCCTGATTCAGTTCGACCAGCGGCTCGCCGATCGCCAACAAGATCCGACATGCGATTCACCTCGTCGCCACCGCGACCGCGACGCCGGCCATCACACCGCCCGCGGCGCGATGGACTATGCGCATGGCTCTCGCCGAACGGAACAGTGCTCGCGCGCGGTTGGCGGCGAGCGCATAGGCCGCGAGCGTCGAAGCGATCACGGGAACGCAGATCGCCATCAGTTCGAGCGAGCCGCATCGGCGTGAGCGCTCTTCACGTCGACCACCAGCGGCATGATCGAGAGAAAGAACACCATGACCTTCGGGTTGCCGAGCGTCAGCGACAGCGAGCCGAAGAAGGCGCGAAGCCCCCGCGACGCGGGCGGCGGCGCCTCGCCCCGCGTCGCCGGCGCGGTCGCGGTGCGCCAGGCGAGGTAAAGGAGATAGGCGGCGCCGGCGTACTTGATGGCCGTGAAGGCGCCGGCGAAAGCGTTGGCGAGCGCGGCGAGGCCCGTGCCGGCGACGACGAGCCAGATCATGTCGCCGACCACGTAGCCCGCGATGAACGGGGCGACGCCGACGAGCCCGTAGGCGATCACCCGCGCGATCAGCGCCGCAAGGCCGGGACCGGGCGTGGCGACGGCGGCGAAATAGACCGCGGCGAACAGAGACGAGCGAGCCGAGCGTCATCGGGCTTTCCGCGTTTTGCGCCGGGCGAGGGTGTTCAGCGCCTCGACCAGCGACGAGAAGAACATCGCCGCGTAAATATAACCCCTTTCGATATGAAAACCGAAGCCGTCGGCGATCAGCGTCATGCCGATCATCAGCAGAAAGCTCAAGCGCCAGCATCAGCACCGTCGGGATTGCGGTGGACGAACTGCGCCGAGCGGCCCGGAGGCGACCATCATCAGAAGGACGGCGACGACGACGGCGACGACCATGATCGGGAATTCGCTGGTCATGCCGACGGCGGTGATGATGCTGTCGACCGAGAAGACGATGTCGATCAGCACGATCTGGAACAGAGCCGCGGCCACGCCGAGCCGGGGCGCGACGCGCTCGCCCTCCCCCTCGGCGTCCGGATCGACCCGCTCGTGGATTTCGCCCGTCGCCTTCCACACCAGGAACAGGCCGCCGGCCAGAAGCAGGAGGTCGCGCACCGAGAACGGATGGCCGAGAACGGTCGCAAGCGGCTGCGGTGAGACGCACGATCTCGGCGGCGAAGGCGAGCAGGACGAGGCGGAACACCAAGCGCCAGCGACAGGCCGAGAATGCGCGCGAGCGTCCGCCGGCTCTGCTCGACGCGGTTCGCCAGGATCGCGATGAAGACGAGGTTGTCGACCCCGAGCACGATCTCCATCGCGATCAGGGTCGCCAGCGCCGCCCAGGCGGAGGGATCGGCTGCGAGCCGCTCCAGCGTATCCATGACGGCGCCCCTGCTTGCTAGGCCCCTGCCCGCGCGGCCCTGCGGGCCGGCGAAGACGTCATAAGGCGCGAGCGCCACGCCTTTCCAGCGTCGTGGCGAATCGGAGGGCCGGCGACTCGCCGTCCCATCCGGCGGCGAACGGGGACGGCGGGAGCGCCGTCCCCGCTGGGACTCACTTCCCCTCGAGACGCCCGATCATTTTCCAGATGGCGTCGACCTGAACGCCCTGCTTGGTTAGGTAGCGCGAGTCGCCAGCGTATCCCCACCAGTTCCAGCAGCCCATCGGGTTCGGCGCGGTGGGGCCGAAGCGCAACAGGCCGGACGGCATTTCCGAGAGGGTGGTCGCATGCGCCTGCGGGTAGAGAACGACGATCCGGTTGGAGTCGGCCCACTCGTTGAGCCCGACATGAGCGTAAAACATGTCGCCGAGCGTTTCGGCGGACTGCGTGCAGCCGTGCAGCGCGACCTGAAGGCGGCATCGCTCGGGCGCGCCCGGTTCACATGCCCTGGGCACGTAGAGATATCCGGTGTTCGACAGGCCGTTGGCTAGCGCGGCCTGGCCGGGGACGAATTCGCTCTGATCGAACGGGACAATGCGGCCGGTCGCGGGCGCCGCCGCGGGCTTCAGGTCCGGCCCGTAGATCGCCTTCAACTCGGCGCCGGCCTGATCGTAGCCGCAGGCGTTGATGAACGGCGGCGCGTTGGCCGAGCAGGCGCCCCCGAAGGTCTTGGTTACCCAGGAATGGCCGGCCGTCGCGGCCGGGCCTGAGTGATCCTCGAAGGTGATGTTCGCCCGCCGAACGCCGAGCGCGAGATAGAGGTCGCGCGCCTTCTCGACCGTCGCGTTGCTGACGAAGGCGTCCGAGCCGCCGGTGAAGATGTAAAGCCTGGCGCGCGCAAGGTTCGATGGCGGGTCGAGTGAGCCCCTCGCCGCAAGCTCGTCGACCATCGTCTTGTGAGCGGACACTTCGTCCTGGACAAACGGCAGCTTCATGCAACGCCATGTCGCCAGAGCCGCGCTCGCCGTCACGCCGTCAGCCGTCACGTCCTCCACGGCGATGCCGTAAAGTCCGCCCGCGACCAGCGCCGCGCCCATCACCCCCGCCGAATGGGCGATGTGAAGCTGGTTCGCCATGAAGGCGCCGGACGAGATGCCCGCGACCGAAACCTGGTTCGGGTCGAGCGGCAGGGCGCTGAGCCTCTCCGCGGCGTTTCCAGACGCTGCGTCGATGCCGAGCATGAAGCCGACAGCGGCGACGAGGCCGGCGACCCGTCCTGTCGCGCAACTTGGAAGTTTCAAAAAAGGAGACAACGCGCGAGCGCCCCGCGATAGCCCATCGGCTTCCGGGAGATGATAACCCAAATCCGCCCTGCGGCAATTTTTGGCGCGTCAGATGAGCGCGTCGATCGGCAGCGGCCGGCCGGCCTTGTGGGCGGAGATCCATTTCTCGAGCGCGGCGACGTGCTCGGATTCCTCAGCGACGAATTCCTTCGCCAGCGCCTTGATCTCCGGATCGTCGGTCGTGTCGAACACGGCCTGGTAATAGCGCAGGCCGGCGAGTTCGGCCTGCATCGCAACCTCCAGCGCCTCGCCGCGGCCGAGCATCGGATCGGCCGCCCAGATCGACGCCGCCTCAGGGCTCTCGAGGTCCGGCCAGACGAAGTCGGTCGGGCTCAGCTTGGGGATCTCGCGGAAGCCGGAGCGCGCCTGCGCCTCGGCCTGATGCATGCGCGAGTAGTCGGACAACTTCCGAAACAGCTTCGCGACGGCGCCGTTGCCGCTCGACTGCATCACGTCGGCGAGCTGGCCGAACCGTTGAGCCGCCTCGCTCTCGAGCTTGACTGCGTAAGCGAGAAATTCCTCGACCGATTCCATCATCTGTCCTCCAACGGACGAGCCCGCCCCCCGGTCGGCGAGCCGACGGGGCGCGGGCGGCGGATCCTGTGGCCGGCGATCAGTGCGCGGCCGCCCATTCCTCACGCGTGATCCAGGCCTCGATCACCTTCACCCGTTCGCCCTCGGCCTTGATGAACGGGCGCGCGGCTTTGGCGACCTCGGGCGATTTCGCTGTCGCCTCGGCGGCGACATAGAACTCATAGCACCGGCGCTCGCCCAGAAGCGCCGCCTTGAGCGCGTCGAGGCGCGACAGCGTTGCGTCGCCCGCCCACAGAGCGTCGCTTTCCGGGCGTCGCGTAATGCGGCCAGACATAGTCGTCCGGCACCTGCTTGTCCGCATCCGCGCCCGCGGCCTGCGCCTTGGCGCCCTCGGCCAGATGCGGGACTGTCCTGCGAGCTGGCTGAACAGCTTGGCGAGATCGTCGGCCTTGCCGGAGTTCATCGCCCTGGCGAGGTCGTCGAAATGCGCGGCCGCGTCGGCCTCCACCTTGGCCACATAACCGAGGAAGTCGGGGACGGTGGCGATCACCATGCCGCCCTTGTAGCGGCGCGCGGCGGGCGTCGTATGCGGCGCGACGGTCGGGAAGCGTCTTGTCGCCTTCGAAGGTGACGAGAACGTCCTCGTGGCGCACGAAGCACTGGCAGGCCAGGCGATGCCGTGGCGGCATGTCGTTGACCTCGGCGTCGACGATCTCCTTCTTGGTGATCTTGCCGAGCTGCTTGAGCATCTCCTTTTCTTTTTCGGTCAGCGCGATCGCGTGCCTCGCCAGCGGGTCGAGATGCTTCACCTCGATCAGGCACGATCCGCATTCGCCGTCCTGACAGTCGAACGGGATCGGAATCTTGTTGGCCTTGGCGATCGCCAGAATGGTGCCGCGGTCGCCCGCGACGGCGTAAACGGTGACGTCCCGCGCCATCGACGGGGACGAGAACGTGATATTGGCCATAACCCTCCTCCAGGCCGAACTCCAGACCGGCCGTGACGGCCAACTCGACAGCAAATCGCGGGCCACGAAGGATTCTATTCAAAATCAATGGCTTGCCGCGCCGGCTATGGCGCCCGGCGACAACGACTTGGCGCTTTGCCGACAGGATTGGGCGAAAGCGAACAGCCGATGTCAGCCTGAAATAAGGAGGGCCGCGCCACCGCGGCCCTCCTCTCCCTTCCCCCGGGACCGGCGTGTTCCCCTCGTCACGCCGGATCCTTTTCGAACGGTCGAAGTCAATCCGCTCGTCAATCGATCTATAAAAACTCTCAATGGACTGCGTCAATTCAACCGTCCGTTAACCTTTCTTGAGAAGAATGTCGGATTCTGCCTGCCATTTTCGACCCGGTAAGGAGCGCGAGACGCGCTCCTTACCGGGCGGCTATTCCTCGCTCGCGGCGCAGCCGTCGGGCGCCGGCTTCCCGTCAAAGCGGTCCTTGATCCAGGGCAGGTAAAGCGCTTCCGATGCGGTGGGCGTGCTGTAATGCGTTTGCTCGCCGCCGAGCTTGACCCGCGCGACGTTTCCTCCGAGCGCGCACATTTGCCGCCGGTAAAGCTTGCCCATGACGGGAGGGACGACGGTATCCTTCGTCCCCCAAAAGATAATCACGGGGGCCGCGGGCTTCACCGGCGGAACGCTGCCGTCGACCAACGCTTTGACCCAGGCCGCGGCGTTCGAGGGCTTCTCGCGCAACAAACTCTTGTAGGCGTCGCCGAAGGTGAAGCTGATCGTATCGGCGGCCGCGTGGACGCATTTTCCGCGCATGATGTCGTCGATCGCCTCCGCCCCCGCATCCGTGAGCACGTCCGTCAGCTTGAGATCGGGGAAAGCGGCCGGGTTCGCCCACAAGGTCATGGCGAGATGGGTGAAATTGAAGACGTTGTCCGAAAAGGCTCCGACCAGGGTCGCGAAGGTCTTGTCGGCGTCCGCCTCCTTCGGCGCGAGCGCGGCGACGTCCTGCGGCGCGAGCGCGACAAATCCGACAACGTCGACGCCGTCGTACGCGGTTCCGCTTTGCGAGAGATATGTGGTTAGGCCCGCCGCTGCGATCGTCGCGCCTCCACCCTGCGACCAGCCGTAGATGACCGCTTTCTTGCCGGCGCCCGCGAGCCCCATCGCCCCGACGGCGCGGATGGCGTTGATCGCGTCGCGGGCTTGGGTCGTGGCGACAGCGTATTGGTGAACGCCGCCGCCGCCAAGCCCCTGGTAATCGGTGGCGACGACGGCGTAGCCCTCGCGGATGAACGTCTCGATTGCGGGGACGCCGTAATCGGTCCACGAATTGCCGCCAACGAAAAAATACTGATTGAGCGGCTGTGCGGGATTGATCAGTTGCGAAGGACCGCAATTTTCGGCGGTGCCCGTTGTGCCGTGCGCCCAGGAAACGATCGGGCGCCCTTCCTTCGGCGCATCGCCCTTGGGCGCGATGACCACTGCGGTCACGACGGTTTTCCGCTCCTGGGTATCCGACGAGACGTAGGCGATCAGCCAGGCGTCGGCGCCCACGAGGGTCGTCGAGATGGGCTGTCGGCTCAGAACCTGCCCGAGCTTTCCGTCCGGAGTGAGATGGGACGCCTGCTCATGGAAGGGCGGTAGATAGACGGTGGGGGTTTGGGTGGCGGACCCCGCAGCGCTTAAGGCGACAACGCCAAGGGTGGCGATGGTCAACGCCAGGTATTTTGCCTCAGTCCTCATTTTCGTCTCCAACCGAGCGGATGCGAGGGCGGACCTTTGTCGCGTCGGTCGCTCTCGAACCCGTTCACGCGCCCCGATCCGATCACATACTGGCCCCCGAAGGGCCGATATCGACGCCGGCGGATCCGCCGGGCGCCGCAATGGCGAGGCGGGCGATGTAATGTCTCCAGCCGACGTCGTGCCTGGCGCACTGGTTGGCGTCGGGCAGGCCTGTGTGGGTCAGGCGCAACAGCGTGCCGTCGCCCCGCTCCAGGAGGTCGATCTCGACCAGGCTCGACCCCGGAGGGACATCGTCGCTCCCGTCCCAGCCGAAGCTGTACGCCAGCCGATGGACGGGCACCACCTCGCGGAACGTTCCGCGCGCCGCGCGCTCGGCGTCGCCGGCGATCCCCTTGACGAGATAAAGGCCGCCGGGTTGAGGCTCGGTCGTCGCCTCCCCGCCCATCCAGCTCACGATCTTCTCAGGATCGGTCAGAAAGGCAAAAACAGTTGCGCGCGGAGCGGGTATGTAGGTTTCTCGTTGGACGACGAGGGGGTCCGGCATGGTTGCCTCCGGTAAAGAGCCCACGCACAGGAATAGTCCCTGACAAGGGCGGAACAATGCCAGGTTTCTGGGGCGGGAGCCGGTCTGCTCGGATTGTGCGCGAGCGTTTAGCAGGTGACAAGGGCCACAACCTAAGCCCATGATCCGCCCATGCGGATGAACTCGACGCTTGCCTGGCTCCTCGACGAAGCGGCCGGACGCGGCGGAGTCGCGGATCTGCTCGCGGGGCTTGGCGCGAACCTCGTGGCGGAGGGCCTGCCGCTTTCGGGCGGCGCCCTGACGCTCGACGTGCCGCACCCTTTGATCGCCCGGCGCGCCTGGCTGTGGCGCGCCGACAGCGGCGAGGTCATGGAGGGTTTGGGCTTCGCCCCGGCCGGCTTGGTCGCGCCGAGTTCGTCGGGCGACTCGGGAAGACAATGGCTCGCCGGTCTAGCCGCCGGGCCAGTGCACGAGGACGCGGCCGGGCGCGGGCTGGATGCGCCCAGACTCGCCTGGGTTGGACCGCGTCCATTCAACCCGCGCGAATCGCAATTGCTGAGCGAAGCGGCGCGCTTTGCGGCGGCGCCGATTGCGGCGCTCGCTGCGCGTGCAACCCTGACGGCGGCCCTCGATGCCTATCTCGGACGGCGTAGCGCCGCACGGGTGCGTGCAGCGCCGCTCAGGCGAGACGAAGGCGAGACCATCGCCGCCGCGCTCCTGTACGCGGACCTGCGCGGCTTCACTCCACTATCCGAGAGCCATCCGCCCGCGCAGGTCATTGCCGCGCTCAACGCCTGGTTCGACCGCGTCGCCGGCGCCGTCCACGCTTTCGGCGGCGAGGTGCTGAAGTTCATCGGCGACGGAATCCTGGCGATCTTCCCGGTCGCCGCAGGGGGTCCACGCGCCGCGTGCGAGGCTGCGGTTCGCGCCGCGTCCGCCACACAGGCCGGCATGGCGCATCTCGACGACGAGCGGCGGGAGCAAGGGCTGCCGCCGCTGCCGTTCGGCGCGGCGCTGCACCTGGGTGAAATGTTCTGGGGCAATATCGGCGCCGCCGATCGCCTCGACTTCACCGCGATCGGGCCCGCGGTCAATCTGGTCAGCCGGCTCGAAGGCCTGTGCAAGCCGCTTCAGAGGACAGTGCTCGTATCCGGCGCGCTTGCGGCCGAGACCGGCGCGCCGCTCGTCGCTCTCGGGGACTTTGAGTTGCGCGGAATCGCGGCGCCCTGCGCGGTGTTTGCATTGCCGGAGAGATAACCCAGAGGCCGCCGTCACGCCGCAGATTTGACCGCCTCGACCGCCTCCTCGACTTGCCCGAGCCGCTCCTTGCCGAAGAACATCTCGTGCCCCACGAAGAAGGTCGGAATACCGAACACGCCGCGCGCGACCGCGGCCGCGGTATTGTCGGCGAGCGTCTGCTTGACCGGATCGCTTTGCGCCGCGGCGAGCAGATTCGCCGAGTCGAGGCCGGCCGAGTCGATCGCGCCCTTCAGGACTTCGGGATCGTCGAGCTTGAGTCCGTCCTCCCATAGGCCCCGGAGACCCATCTCGAGAAACGCCGGTCCGACGCCCGCGCCCTGCGCCGCGATATAACCCCGCATCAGCATCAGCGAATTGACCGGGAAATGCGGGTTCATCCGAAACCTGTCGAGCTTGTGCCGGGCGACGAAGCGCTTGATCTCCAGCATCTCGTATTCCAACTTGCCCTTGATCGGCGCGAAGGCGACGAACGGCGCCTTGTTGCCGGTCGCTTTGAAGATGCCGCCGAGCAGGCAAGGGATGATGTCGACCCGAGCCCCGCTGCGCTCGAGGATCGGCGGGAGAACCCGATAGGCGAAATAGGCGTTGGGGCTGGCGAAGTCGAAGATGAATTCGATTGTCGGCGTCATCACCAGGTCTCCGTCCACGGCCTGAGGTCCATCTCGAACGTCCAGGCGCTCCGCTCCTGGCGGTGCAGCCAGACATAGTTCTTGGCGATCGCGTCCGGGATCAGAATCTCCTCCCGGTCGCGCCTCTCAGCGGCCTCCGGCATGATGGAACGGATGAACGCGCCGTCGATCGCGCCGTCGATGACGATGTGGGCGACATGCACGCCCTTGGGACCGAGTTCGCGCGCGAGGCTCTGCGCCAGCGCGCGCAACGCGTGCTTCGCGCCGGCGAAGGCGGAGAACCCCGCGCCGCCGCGCAGGCTGGCGGTCGCGCCGGTGAAAAGGATCGTTCCCCTGCCCCGCGGGACCATGACCTTCGCCGCCTCCCGGCCCGCGAGAAACCCGGCGAAGGCGGCCATCTCCCAGACCTTGGAGTAGACCTGCGCCGTCGTCTCGACGACGGGAAAGCGCACGTTGGCGCCGATATTGAAGACGAGAACCTCGATCGGCCCGATCGTCCGCTCGATCTCATCGAAGAAAGCGACCGTCTCGGCCTCGTTGCGGGCGTCGAGCCCGAACGCATGCGCTTCGCCCCCTTCGGCGCGGATGCTGTCGGCGAGGGCTTGCAACTGTTCGAGGTGGCGCGGGCGCCGCGTGATCACGGCCGCTAGACCCTCGCGGGCGAAGGCGCGCGCGACCGACGCGCCTAGACCGTCACCGGCTCCGATGACGACGCACACGCCACGCTGGGCTTCAGTCATAGGAGTGCGCCTTGCGGCAGGACGAGGACCGGAATGGAGGCGACGATTACGATCAAGCGTTACTCCCGGGTCGTTTTGGCCGGCAGAGTAAGCGGCAGGCTGGCGGAGTCAAACGAGGCGTCGTCTCGCCCCCCGAGGCTGCAACGAAATCACATCAGCCCGACGATCCCGCCGACCACGCCGAGCGCCGCCACGACGACGCAGACCCCGACCGTGATCGCCAGCCTTGGGCCGCGCAACCGGTAAGGCTCGGGCAACCCGCCCGCGGCGAGTGCGACCAGAAAGCCCACCACCAGCGGCATCAGGAACGCATTCAGCACCTGCGCGGCGATGTTGAGCCAGACGAGATCGGCCGCCGTCCAGACGGCGAAGGCGGCGCCGACGACGCAGAGGGCGTAGACGCCCGCGAACCAGCCGGAGGCGAAGGGGCGCCGCTCCAGGGTCCGCTTGTAGCCGGCGATCTCGCCAACCCCCCAGGCGAGCGCGAGCGAAGCGACGATCGCCGCGACCATCGAGGCCCCAAGGACGCCCGCGCCGAAAACGATACGGCCCGCGACGACCCCCAGCGCCGGCGTCAGCGCGACGCTGATCGCTCCCACGCTGTCGAGGCTTTTGGTATCGGCGCCGTAGGCGAACGTCGCCGCCCCCGCAATCAGCACCGCCCCGGTCAGGCACTGGGTGAGGACCGCGCCGAGCGCTGTGTCGAGCCGGGCATGGCCGAGATCGGCCGGTTGCAACCGTTTGTCCACCGTCGCCGACTGCTGGTAGAACACCATCCAGGGATTGAAGGTGGCGCCGATGATCGCGGCGACCATCCAGAGAAACGACCGGTCGCCGAACGGCAGTCGGACCGCGTCGCTGGCGATCTGAGCGAGGTTCGGCCGGGCGGCCCAGGCGACGGCGAAGAACGCCAGTTCGAAGAGGCCGATAACGATCGCCGCGCGTTCGACGCGCCGGTAGGAGCCGGTCCCGACGATCATGAGCAGCGCCGCGGCGGCAAGCGGCAGGGTGACGCTGCGCGACACGCCGAACAGTTCGCCGATGCCGGCGACGCCGGTGAACTCCGTGACCAGCGATCCGATCGCCGCCGCGACGAGGCCCGCGACCGCGACCAGCGCCCAGCCAAGGCCATAGCGCTCGCGGATCAGCTCGGCATGGCCGCGACCGGTGAACACGCCGAGCCGGACGGTCAGTTCCTGAACCAGATAAAGCATGGGGATCAGGACCAGCACCGGCAGCAGCAGGCGATAGCCCCATTCAGCGCCGGCCTGCGCGGCGGTCACGACATTGCCGGCGTCGGTGTCGGCCAGCATCACCAGAAGGCCCGGCCCCCACACCGCAAGCGCGCGAACGAAGGAAGCGGACTTGACGCCGTTCGCCCGCGCCATGTCGTTCATATCAATCCCATTTCGGGGACGATCTCCAAATCCGCCATCCGGTCGTGCGCGAGTAAGGGGGCGGGCGATTGGAAGTCAATTGGATATTTCCGCGCGACGCGCGACGTACTGCCGCCCCACCCATGGAGGCGGACCGACGTTTCCGAGGCTTCCGGCCCTACACAGCCTGCCCAGCCGGCGCGTTTTGCATTTCGATCCTTATTCGACCCGATAGGGCTTCGCGCCCCAGATTTCGGTCGCGTATTGGCGGATGGTGCGATCGCTCGAGAATTTGCCCGACGAGGCTATGTTGAGAATGACTTTGTGCGCCCACGTCGTCCGGCTTGCGGTAGGTCTCGCAGAGCTTTGCGTCGGCGCGAAGGTAGGAGGTCAGATCGGCAAGGTGCATGAATTGGTCGCCATGGGTCAGGAGCGCGCCGCGCAACGGCTCGAAGATGCCCGGCTCCTCGCGGCTGAAATGATTGGAGAAGATCAGATCGAGCGCCCTGCGTGTTTCCGGCTCGTTCTGGTAGTGCCAGTACGGGCTGTACCAGGGCCGGCTGTCGGCGACCTCAGCCGCCGTGAGCCCGAACAGGAAGAAATTCTCCTCCCCCGCCTCCTCGGCCATCTCGATCGTGGCGCCGTCGCGCGTCCCCAGGGTCAGCGCGCCGTTCATCATGAACTTCATGTTGCTGGTGCCGCTCGCTTCGTATCCGGCGGTCGAAATCTGGTTCGAGACGTCGGCGGCGGGAATGCAGCGTTCGGCGAGCGTGACATTGTATTCCGGCAGGAACACCACCTTGAGCTTGCCGCGAACGGATGGATCGGCGTCGAGCGTCTGACCGAGATTGTTGATGAACTTGATGATGACTTTCGCCAGGTAATAGGCGGGCGCCGCCTTGCCGGCGAAGAAGAAAGTGCGCGGGGCCAGGTCGAGGTTCGGGTTCTCGCGCAACCGATCGTAGAGAACGACAATCCTCAGGGCGTTGAGCAGCTGCCGCTTGTATTCATGAATGCGCTTGATCTGGCAGTCGAAGATCGTGTCCGGATCGACCGCGACCTCGGTATGACGCATGACCCAGTCGGCGAACCGGGCCTTGCATTCGCGTTGAGCGTTGAGAATCTCCGCCCGGAACGCGGCGTCGTCCGCCAGCGGCTTGAGCTTTCTGAGTTCTGCGAGGTCGGTGATCCAGCCGTCGCCGATCGCGGCCGAGATCGCCTCCGCGAGCCAGGGATTGGCGAGGCGAAGCCAGCGCCTCGGCGTGACGCCGTTCGTCTTGTTGTTGAATCGTTCGGGGAACGCCTCGGCGAGGTCCTTGACCGTCGTCGTGCGCAACAGTTCGGAATGGATCGCGGCCACGCCGTTGGTGCTGTGGGAGCCGACGATCGCGAGGTTCGCCATGCGGATGTGCTTCGCCTGGCCTTCCTCGACCAGGCTCGTTCGCGCCACGCGTCCGTCGTCGCCCGGGAAGCGGGCGCGAATGTCGTCGAGCAGCCGACTGTTGATCTCGTAAATGATTTCGAGATGGCGCGGGATGAGAAGCTGCAGCCAGTCGACCGGCCAGCGTTCCAGCGCCTCGGGCAGCAGCGTGTGGTTGGTGTAGGCGAGCGTCCGGCAGGTAATGTCCCAAGCCTCGTCCCAGTCGAGACGCGCCTCGTCGAGCAGGATGCGCATGAGCTCCGGCACCGCCAGAGTGGGATGCGTGTCGTTCATCTGGATCGCCGCCTTGTCGGGCAGCGTCCGCCAATCGGTATTCGACTCCCGGAACCGGCGAACGATGTCGCCGACCGAACAGGCGACCAGAAAGTATTCCTGCATCAGACGCAGTTCGCGCCCCTGCACCGTGGTGTCGTCCGGGTAAAGGACACGCGTCAGCGATTCCGCATTGAGCGCCTCGGCGATCGAGGCGACGAAGTCGCCGCCGCTGAAGCGCTGAAAGTCGAACGCATGCAGGGCGGTCGCGCTCCAGAGCCGGAGCGTGTTCACGGTCTTGCCGCCGTAGCCGACCACCGGCCGATCGTAGGGGACGCCGAACAGCGACGAGGGGTTGTTCGGAATCATGCGCAGCACGCCGGCCCGCAATTCGAACGAGCAACCGAAGGCCACCTCGACGCTCTCGCTCGGTCGCACCACCTCCCAGGGGTCGGGGTGGAGCAACCAGTTGTCCGGGCGCTCTTCCTGCCAGCCGTTGCGGATCTTCTGCCGGAAGATGCCATGCTCGTAACGCAAGCCGTAGCCCATCGCCGGCAATTGCAGGGTGGCCATCGAGTCGAGGAAGCAGGCCGCGAGGCGCCCCAGGCCCCCATTGCCCAGGCCGGCGTCGGGCTCCTCGTGAAGGATCTCCATCCACTGATGGCCGTGCTCGCCGAAAGTCTGGTTCACCACGGGATCCAGCATGAGATTCATGACGTTGTTGGCGAGCGAGCGACCGATGAGAAACTCGATCGATACGTAGTAGACCCGCTTCGGATTCTCGCGCGCGTAGGTCTGGTCGGTTCGCAGCCAGCGATCCGCGAGGATGTCCCGGACCGCGCGGGCGGCGGCTTCGTAACGCTCCCTCGAGTCCGAGGATTTGGGCTCGACGACGTTGTCGAACTTCAAGTGCCGCTCGTAGAGCGCGTCGGGGGCTCCGGCGAAGCGCATCGCTCCGGCGCCGTAACTCTTGAGAACAGCAGCCCCGTCCGCGTCGCTCCGCTTAAGCCCTTCGTTCGTCCCGCTCTTCTGAGCCATCGGTTCGCACTCCCAGCCGGCCGGGACGTTTCCCGGTTGTTTTTCAACCGGCCTCGTCGGCGCGCCGCCGCGCTACGGCGAAGCCTCGATTTCGTCTTACGCGTTGTCGCCGCCGGTCGAGCTCGCGCCCTTCGCGGCTTGAGCCCTAGCGCCGCCCCAGACCCAGTCCTTGATCTCGGGCATGTCGTCGCCGTAGCGGCAGATGTATTCCTTGTGCTCGATCAGCTTGTCGCGGATCGCCTGCTTGGCGTAGGCGGCGCGCGGCGCAAGACCGGCGACGCGGTCGATCACGTCGTTGACCAGATGGAACCGGTCGATGTCGTTGAGCACGCACATGTCGAAGGGCGTGGTCGTCGTCCCCTCCTCCTTGTAGCCGCGGACGTGGATGTTGTCGTGGCCGTGACGACGGTAAGTCAGCCGGTGGATGAGCCAGGGATAGCCGTGGAAGGCGAAGATGATCGGCTTGTCCACGGTGAACAGCGCGTCGAAGTCGCGATCGGGGATTCCGTGCGGATGCTCGCTCGGCGGCTGGAGCCGCATGAGATCGACGACGTTGACGACGCGCACCTTCAGGTTCGGCGCGTGCTCGCGCAGAAGCTCCACTGCGGCCAGCGTCTCGAGCGTCGGCACGTCGCCGCAGCAGGCCATGACGACATCCGGGTCGCCGTCGTGGTCCGAGCTGGCGAATTCCCAGATGCCGAGGCCCGCCGTACAGTGCTTGATGGCCTGGTCCATGGTGAGCCACTGCGGCGCTATCTGCTTGCCGGCGACAACCACGTTCACGTTGTTGCGGCTCCTCAGGCAGTGATTGGTAACGGACAGCAGCGTGTTCGCGTCCGGCGGCAGATACACGCGCACCACCTCGGCCTTCTTGTTGATGACGTGGTCGATGAAGCCAGGGTCCTGATGCGAGAAACCGTTGTGGTCCTGACGCCAGACCAGGCTCGACAGGAGATAGTTGAGCGAGGCGATCGGGCGCCGCCACTCGATTTCGTTGCACACCTTCAGCCACTTGGCGTGCTGGTTGAACATCGAGTCGATGATGTGGATGAAGGACTCGTAGCATGAGAAGAAGCCGTGGCGGCCGGTCAGCAGATAGCCTTCGAGCCAGCCCTGGCACTGATGCTCGGAGAGCATCTCCATCACCCGGCCATCCGGCGCGAGGTGATCGTCGTAGTCGACGGTTTCGGCGACCCAGGCGCGGTTGGTGACCTCGAGGACGTCCTGCCAGCGGTTGGAGTTGTTCTCATCCGGACTGAAGAGTCGGAAGTTTTTCGCCTCCAGGTTGAGCTTCATCGCGTCGCGCAGATATGTCCCCATGACGCGGGTCGATTCGGCGAAGACGGCGCCGGGCGCGGTGACATTCACCGCGTAGTCGCGGAAATCGGGCAGCCTCAGGTCGTGCAGCAGGACGCCGCCGTTGGTGTGCGGGTTGTCGCTCATGCGCCGCGTCCCGGTGGGGGCCAGCGCGGCGATCTCCGGCTGAAGTTTTCCGTTCGCGGCGAAGAGTTCCTCGGGCCGATAGCTCTTCATCCAGCCTTCGAGGATCGCGACGTGGCCGGGCTTCTCCATGTCGCCCATCGGCACCTGATGGGCGCGCCAGTAGCCCTCTTCGCGCTTGCCGTCGATTTCCTTGGGGCAGGTCCAGCCCTTCGGCGTGCGCATGACGATCATCGGCCACTTTGGCCGCGCTTTGAACCCTTTCGTCCGGGCGTCGTCCTGAATGCCGCGGATGTCGTCGACGACCTTCTCCAGCGTTTCCGCCATGAGCTCATGCATCGTCTTCGGATCGTCGCCCTCGACGAAATGCGGGACGTAGCCGTAGCCGCGGAACAGCGCCTCGAGCTCGTCGTGCGGGATGCGCGCCAGCACGGTCGGATTGGCGATCTTGTAGCCGTTGAGGTGAAGGATCGGCAGCACCGCGCCGTCGCCGACGGGATTGAGGAACTTGTTCGAGTGCCAGCTGGTCGCCATCGGGCCGGTCTCGGCCTCACCGTCGCCGACGACGCAGGCGACGATCAGGTTCGGGTTGTCGAAGGCCGCTCCATGGGCGTGCGACATTGCATAGCCGAGTTCGCCGCCCTCGTGGATCGAGCCGGGCGTCTCCGGCGCGACGTGGCTCGGGATGCCGCCCGGGAACGAAAACTGGGTGAAGAGGCGCTTCATCCCCTCCTCATCCTCGGACACGTTCGGATAAACCTCGCTGTAGGTGCCCTCGAGATAGGCGTTGGCGACCAGCGCCGGCCCGCCGTGACCGGGACCGGTGATGTAGATCATGTCGAGATCGTGTTTCTTGATCAGCCTGTTGAGGTGGACGTAAATGAAGTTCAGGCCGGGAGTCGTGCCCCAATGGCCGAGCAGGCGCGGCTTGACGTGCTCCTTCAAGAGCGGCGTCTTCAGAAGCGGATTGTCGAACAGGTAAATCTGGCCGACCGAGAGGTAGTTCGCCGCGCGCCAATAGGCGTCGGTCAGAGTCAATTCCTTTTCCGACAACACCTTCGGCATGCGCGTATCTCCCAAGTTCATACCGGTCGGGCGCCAGCCCTAATCCGATTCGCTTATTGACGTGATCTCGCCTTCCGCCCGTTTCAGATCGGAGGCGCGGGCGAGCTCTGCTTTCGCCCGAGCCCAATGGTCGAGGTCGCGCCCTTCCGGCCGCCCCTCCTCAAGCCATATTTCGTAAGCGCGCTGGCGGACGCGCACGTCCACGTGCTCCTCGAGTTTTTCCAACCCGGGGATATCGTGGGGGTTTTGCTCTTCGGCCATGGCGTCCGTCTCCTGACGAAAATGGTCAGCCGTTCCCGCCGAACCATCCGGTCGCAATGTGACACTGTCGCAACGACCGCGGACCCGTCACTCGAGGCCAGCCTCGCGTTCGAGTTCGCGCCGCGCCCGCATCCAATGATCGACCTCGCGGCCCTCGGGCATGCCCTCGGCGAGCCAGATGGCGTGCGCGCGCTCGCGCACCGCCTCTTGCGTCGGCGCCCGCTTCATCACATCGTCGTGATCGTCGCCGGGCGCGGAGCTGTTTGCGGCCTTCGTTCTCTTCGCCATGAATCCACCCTCTTGAAAGCTTGACACGAGTCTCGGCCGTTCCCCTCGGCCGACTTTGACGTATCGCCCGGCAATGGGCAACGCCCAACCCGGCGTCCCCTCCTCGTTCGGCGGACGACAGTCGCGCCTTCGTCCTTTGGTCGTTGGCCTCATTCTCCCTTCGGCCCTCCTAAAGACTGCGAATGTTCTTGCACAGGCGCGAAAACTCCGCTCAAATAATGGAGAGGCGGGCGATAAGACCGGCACAACTGGAGGAAGCATGCAGGGGGACCTCGAGTCCAGAACGCTCAACCGGATCGCGTGGCGGTTCATCCCGTTCCTGATCGTCTGCTCTATCGTCGCCTGCCTCGACCGGGTGAACGTCGGCTTCGCCAAGCTGACGATGGACACTGACCTCGGCTTGTCCGAGACGGCGTTCGGCTTCGGCGCCGGCGTGTTCTTCCTCGCCTACTTCCTGTTCGAGGCGCCCTCCAACATCATCATGGACAAGGTCGGCGCGCGGCGCTGGATCGCGCGCATCATGCTGACCTGGGGGATCGTCTCGGGAGCGACGGCCTTCACCCGCGAGATCGCGCAAGCGATCGGTCTGAGCGCGGAGCACACGGTCTATCTCGTGCGCGTGCGGCTCGGCTTCGCCGAGGCCGGCTTCTTCCCCTTCATCTTCTTCCTGACGCTCTGGGGATTCCGGGCGAGCGACGTCGAGGCGCAAGGCGCCGCCACGGGCGGAGTGAAGCCGCCACATTCTTGGTCGAAAAGGGCAAGCCCCTGGCTTCGTCCGCATAACAGCTAGGCAAAACAACTCGGGAGGGTCGAACATGTCCATGGGATTCATTCACGCCTCCAACGCCGCTCAGGCCGACTACTGGAATGGCAAGGGAGGGATGCGTTGGGCGGAGCATCAGGATCGGCATGATGCGCTGCTGCAGCCGATCTCGGAGCGGCTGATCGAGCTGGCCGACGCCCGGCCGGGCGAGTACGTGCTCGACATCGGTTGCGGTTGCGGCGCGACCACGCTCGACTTTGCCGCCCGCGTCGGTCCGGAGGGCGAGGCGCTCGGGATCGACGTCTCCCAGGTCCTGCTTCGCCGTGCTCGCGAGCGGGCGCCGGAGGACGTTCCGGCCCGATTCCTTCATGCCGACGCGACGGTCTATGAGGCGCCCCCGGGCGAGATCGATCTCGTCGCCTCGCGCTTCGGCGTCATGTTTTTCGCCGACCCGGCGCAGGCCTTCATGAACCTCCGCGCGGGGATGAAGCCCGGCGGGCGGCTCGCCTTCGCCTGCTGGCGCGCGGCGCGCGACAATCCCTGGCTCATCGTGCCGCTGCGCGCGGCCGCGGGGCATGCCCCGCCCCTGCCGGAGATGGGGCCCGACGATCCCGGCCCATTCGCCTTCGCCGACGAGAGCCGGGTGCGGCGGCTTCTCAGCGACGCCGGCTTTGTCGACATCGAAGTCACGCCGGAGGATTTCGACCTCGACGTTGGCGTCGGCGAAGGGCTCGACTCGGCTGTCGAAAATGCTTTGACGCTGGGTCCGGCAAGCCGGATGCTTGAGGATCAGCCAGAGACGACGCGCGCAGCCGCGGCGGCGGCCATACGGAAGGCGCTTGAAGCCCACGCGGTCGGCGACCGCGTGCCGCTCGGCGCCGCCGTGTGGCTCGTCACGGCGCGCAATCCGGGATAAGACACAGCGATAATCGCGGCGTCGCACATCGCTTTGCGCGCCGCGAATCGCCTCGGAGCATGACGATGGAAGTCTCCAAGGGCGAGCGCGCCGGCTTTCGCGCAATGGCCGAAGGCACGCGCGAGGACTGGGGCATTATCGGCGGCGAATTCGGACGTTTCGCGAGCGGACTCCCGGACCGCGTGATCGCGCATCTCAAACTGCTCCGTGGCGACTTCGGCGGGTTCCCGATTGATCGGCTCGAGCACTGCCTGCAAACCGCGACCCGCGCTCACGCAGCCGGACGGGACGAGGAGTACGTCGTCTGCGCCCTCCTCCACGATATCGGCGACACTCTGGGCCCTTACAACCATGCGGACGTCGCGGCCGTCATTCTCAAGCCGTTCGTGTCGGAAGAGAACCACTGGATCGTTGAGCATCACGGCGTCTTCCAGGGCTATTACTTTTTCCACCACGTCGGCCTCGACCGCGACATGCGCGAGCAGTTTCGCGGGCATCCGCACTTCGAGAAGACGGAAGAGTTCTGCCGCGTGTTCGATCAGGCGGCCTTCGATCCCGATTTCCAATCGATGCCTCTAGAGGCGTTCGAGCCGATGGTCCGTCGCGCGCTACGCCAGCCCCGCCGGTCGATCTATCTCGCCGAGGCGGCGGAATAACGTTCGGCCCGATGCGAGACGCGGTTAGGGGGCGCGCTCACTCCGCTGCGAGGGCCGTCAATTGGGCCTGCAAAAAGGCGCGCATAGGAAAGGCCGCTTGGGCGGCCTCTTGTGCATATCCGGCGCCCACGGGGCAGCCGCGCCGCGCGAGACAGCCGCGCGCCATGCAGGCCGCGCCGGCGGCGTCGCTCAGATGCCGTACGCAGCCGGCGACATCGTAGCCGCCGACGGAGAACGCGCCAACGGGGCATGCGCTGAGGCAAGGCTGAGCGCGGCAGACGTCGCAGGGACGCGGTTGCGGCTGAAACTGAGGAAACTCGAGCGCCGCGCGAAAGCCCAAGGCGCCGCGATAGCTATGCCAGAGGCCGTAGACCGGGTGGATGACGAGGCCGATCGGCGAGGGATGGACAGGTTCCGCGCGCTGCGCCCATTGCTGAAACGGCCAATGCGGCGGGCCGCCGAACGGATAGAGCGGGACGGCCCCGAGCGCCTCGGCGACCCCATCGATGACCCGGCGGCTGAACCGGTCGAGCGGATCGCCTCCGCCGTCGCGCGCCTCCGGGCCGGCGGCGAACGCGTCCCAGCCCTGCCGACCCGCGACGCCGATCAGCGCGATCGTGCGGACGTCGCGCAGCGGCCCGACCCGCTCGGCCTCGGCGAGGCGGAACGCGCCGCGCGCGACAAATCCCGACCGCTCGATGGCGAAGACAATGGACTCGATCGTCAGGTCTCGTTCAGGCATGATGGTTTGCATCTATACGATCGCGACCCGATTGTCCGATCCGGGTCGCAGCGTCAAGCAAGCAGGAGGATTCCCTTGGACGCCGCCTATGTCGCAACCGCCGGCGGCGCCTATCTCGCGAGTCCGCTGACCCGCGGACCCTGGCATCCCGACCATCAGCACGCCGGGCCGCCGTCGGCGCTGATTTGCCGCGCGGTCGAGCGCGCCGCGGAAAGCGAGGGCTTCACCCATCTCGGGCGGCTGACGGTCAACCTTCTGCGTCCGACGCCGATCGGCGAATGCCGCATCGAGACGTCGCAGGACTACATCGGCCGCAACGCCGGCCACTATTCCGGGCGCCTGATCGCGCGCGACAAGGAGATCGCTCGCTTCACCGCGCTGATGCAGCGGGAGGAGGTCCTGCCCGTGCCGGAGGGAACGGCGGGCCATCCTCCGCCGCAGGCGCCGAAGCCTTGGCGCGACTGTCCGGCCGTGGTCATGGCGTTCGAGGGCAGCGGGTCGGACTTCGGCTACGCCCGTCTGGTCGAGAACCGCCTCGCGGAGGGTAAGCCCTTCAACGGCCCAAGCGCGGTCTGGTTTCGCATGAACCATCCGCTGGTGAGGGGCGAGGCGCCGAGCCCCTATCAACGGGTCGCGGTCGCCGCGGATTCCGGCAATGGCATCAGCGCGTCGCTCGACTTCCGCAAGTACCTGTTCGTCAACTGCGATCTGACGATCAACCTCTTCCGCCGCCCGGTCGGCGAATGGATTTGCCTCGAAGCGCGGAGCCTCTTCGCGGGCAACGGCTGCGGGCTCGCCGAATCGGCGCTCTACGACGAGGAGGGCGTGATCGGGCAGGCGACGCAGTCGCTGGCGGTGCGGGCGCGATAGGGGCGCTCACGCGAGGGCTGTCGTTGTCAGTTTCGAAAACGCCTGCGTGGCGGCGCCGACTGAAGACACTCCAAATAGGCATTGATTGTACGCGTGTGATTCGATTACAATTGCCTCTCGGTAAACTTACTCTGCACGCGCTTCAAGTCTTACATATCGATATCGGGAAAAGATGCCTCTAAAAGAATGCCGCGAATGTGGAAAGCCAATCAGCACCGAAGCTACCACATGTCCGTCATGCGGATGTCCACAGCATCCAATGTCAGGATTGCCAGATCCTAAAGAGACGCCCGCACACAGATCCCACGTCTATGGAGTCATTGCGCTGATCGCCTTTGTCATGTCGAACTTTATTCCAGCGATCTTGGCTCCAATGTTTGTCTTAGTAGGATTCGTGTTTGCCGTATTGGAATTAAGCCGAGCCAGTAAAGCGTTTGGTAGTATTATGTTTGCTTTGTGCGTGCTTCAGACTTGGTTTATAGCTGACCATTTTTACGGGGTAAGCGGTGCGTTGGGAATTACAAACCCTAAACAAATTGATGCTTCAACCGCCACCAAGTATTCGACGATGAGCGTGGAAATCACGGCGGCGGTAGAAGAGATCATTCAACAAGAATGTGAACGAAAATGGCCGAATGATTTTAACATGAGACGCTACTGTCAAAATCAGCAGCACGAAGGAGTTGCAACCCTAAGTCATGGTCGCCCGACCTCAGTCAGTCAAGAGGCCTACACTATTATTCGTGGAAAATGTGCACAGGAGTGGCCACGTGATTTTCAGATGCGCGCCTACTGTGAGGGACAACAGTATGATAGCTATTCAGCCTTACTAGTGGGTACGGCGGACCGAGGGCAACGTGGCTCTTGTGCACAGAAATGGCCAGATGACTATCAGATGCGCCAGTATTGTGAAACTCACTAGCTCCGGCTCCGTAAATTTCCGCGCGCTGCGCAGCGTAGTAAAAGCTTAATTTCGGAACAGTGATACCGGCGGTCGAACCTCCTGACCTGCGCCTCGGGCCAAAATCAGGCCCGCTCCGATGAATCGCCCCGCGTGGCATCAAGGTCGCCTTCCCAGCCCAAGCCCTTGAGCGCCTTCAGCGCCTCGGCCTGCTCGCTGATCCGGACCAGAAGCCGCAGACCTTCCTCGACCGCCGCGAGTTTGGTCGGGAGCCGCTTGCCTGCATCGCCTTCGTAATCAATTCGTCGTTGATTTCGATGTTCGTCCGCATGTCGCGCTTTCCGGCAATTAGTACGGGTTAGCGAGAAAATACACAGTCCGGTTCGATCGCCAAAGCGGCTCGACCTGCTCACAAAAAGAACGGCCGCAACTGCGGCCGCTCAGAAATCGGACGAACTCGGAGGTCGATGGCCTCAGGCGAACTTCGGATCGAGTTCGCCGCTGGCGTAGCGCTTGGCCATTTCGGACAGCGGATAGATCTTCTTGATCTTCGGCGCCTGCCCGGCGGTGTTGAACTCCTGGAAGCGCGAGCTTGCAGATCTTGATCATCGCGTCCTGCGCCGGCTTCAGGTACTTGCGCGGGTCGAACTCTTCCGGGTGCTCCTGGAACACCTTGCGGATCTGGCCGGTGATCGCCATGCGGTTGTCGGTGTCGATGTTGATCTTGCGCACGCCGTTCTTGATGCCCTTCTGGATCTCCTCGATCGGCACGCCGTAGGTCTGGGGCATCTTGCCGCCGAACTTGTTGATGACGTCCTGAAGGTCCTGCGGAACCGAAGACGAGCCGTGCATGACGAGATGCGTGTTCGGCAGCTTCTTGTGGATCTGTTCGATGACGCTCATCGCGAGAATGTCGCCAGTCGGCTTGCGCGAGAACTTGTAGGCGCCGTGCGAGGTGCCCATCGCGATCGCGAGCGCGTCGACCTTGGTCTCGCGCACGAATTTCACCGCTTCGTCCGGGTTGGTGAGCAACTGGTCGTGGCTGAGCTTGCCCTCGGCGCCGTGGCCGTCTTCCTTGTCGCCCGTGCCGGTCTCGAGCGAGCCGAGCACGCCGAGTTCGCCTTCGACCGAAACGCCGCCGAGATGGGCCATGTCGGCGACCTGCTTGGTGACGCCGACGTTGTAGGTCCAGTCGGCCGGGGTCTTGCCGTCCGACTTCAGCGACCCGTCCATCATCACCGAGGTGAAGCCCGACTGCATCGCGGTGACGCAGGTCGCAGGACCGTTGCCGTGGTCGAGATGCACGCAGATCGGAACCGCCGGATACATCTCAGTCAGCGCCGCCATCATGTGATTGAGCATGATGTCGTTGGCGTAGGAGCGCGCGCCGCGCGACGCCTGGATGATGACCGGGGCTTCGAGTTCGCTCGCCGCCGCGCCGATCGCCAGCGCCTGCTCCATGTTGTTGATGTTGAACGCCGGAACGCCGTAGTCGTTCTCGGCGGCGTGATCCAGCAATTGACGAAGAGTTACACGGGCCATGATGTTTTCCCAGCCTTTGGTTTGTTTCGCTTACTTTGCGCGCAGAGCTTCGACGCCCGGAAGCGCCTTGCCTTCCATCCATTCGAGGAAGGCGCCGCCGGCCGCGGAGACATAGGTGAACTGACCGGCGACGCCGGCGTCGTTCAGCGCCGCGACCGTGTCGCCGCCGCCCGCGATCGCCTTGAGCTTGCCTTCGCGGGTCAGGAAGCCGACCGTCTTGGCGATGGCGAAGGTCGCCGCTTCGAACGGCGGCGTCTCGAAAGCGCCGAACGGGCCGTTCCACACCAGCGTCTTCACCTTGCCGAGCGCCTCCTCGATCATCACGACCGACTTCGGCCCGATGTCGAGGATCATCTCGTCGTCGGCGACATGATCGACGTCGACCACCCGCGCATGGGCATGGGCCTTGAATTCCTTGGCGACGGTCGCGTCGAACGGCAGGATGATGCGGCACTTGGCGCCTGTCGGCGTCCGCCAGGATCTTGCGCGCGGTGTCGGCCATGTCCTTCTCGCGAGCGACTTGCCGATGTGCCTTGCCCTGAGCGAACAGGAAGGTGTTGGCCATGCCGCCGCCGATGATCAGGAGGTCGACCTTCTTTATCAGATTGCCGAGCAGCTCGAGCTTGGTGGAGACCTTCGCGCCGCCGACGATCGCCGCGACCGGACGTTCCGGATTACCGAGCGCGATCGTGAGGGCTTCGAGTTCCGCCTGCATGGCGCGGCCGGCAAAGGCCGGCAGCTTGTGCGCTACGCCCTCGGTCGAGGCGTGGGCGCGATGGGCCGCGGAGAAGGCGTCGTTGACGTAGAGGTCGCCGAGCTTGGCGAGTCCCTCGACGATCGCCGGATCGTTCTTTTCCTCGCCCTTGTAGAAGCGGGTGTTCTCGAGCAGCAGGATGTCGCCGTTCTTCATTTTGGCGATGGCGGCGGCGGCGACCTCGCCGATGCAGTCGGTCGCGAAGCCGACCGGACGGCCGACGACCTCGGCGACGGCGGCGGCGACGGGACGCAGAGAATTCTTCTCGTCCGGGCCGCCCTTGGGGCGGCCGAAGTGCGCGAGCAGGATCACCTTGCCGCCCTTGTCGGCGATCTCGGTGATGGTCGCGGCGATGCGCTCGATGCGCGTCTTGTCGGTGACTTTGCCGTTCTCGGTGGGAACGTTGAGGTCGACGCGCAGGAGCACGCGCTTGCCGGAGACGTCGGCGTCATCGAGCGTACGGAATGGTTTGGGCATGGATCGCTCCCCTTCGAATTCGAGCTCGTTGGGATCTTTTCGGCCTTCAGCGGCCGCCGGAGCGAACTCCGGCGGCGGGTCATTCATATCAGAGGCGGCGTCTTGTCGTCAGATGGTCTTGGCCACCGCGATCGCCGTATCGGCCATGCGGTTCGAGAAGCCCCATTCGTTGTCGTACCAGCTGAGGATGCGCACGAAGGTGCCGTCGATCACCTTGGTCTGATCCATGTGGAAGATCGACGAACGAGGGTCGTGGTTGAAGTCGATCGAGACGTTGGGCTTGTCGGTGTAGCCGAGGATGCCCTTGAGCGGGCCGTGGTCGGCGGCCTTCTTGATCGCCTCGTTGATCTCTTCCTTCGTGGTCGCGCGCTTGGCGACGAACTTGAGGTCGACCACCGAGACGTTCGGCGTCGTGACGCGGATCGCCGAGCCGTCGAGCTTGCCCTTGAGCTCCGGCAGCACGAGGCCGACGGCCTTGGCCGCGCCGGTCGTGGTCGGGATCATCGAGAGCGCCGCGGCGCGGGCGCGGTAGAGATCCTTGTGCAGGGTGTCGAGCGTCGGCTGGTCGCCGGTGTAGGAATGGATCGTCGTCATGAAGCCGTGCTCGATGCCGATGGCGTCGTTGAGCACTTTGGCGACCGGGGCGAGGCAGTTCGTCGTGCACGAGGCGTTCGACAGGACGAGATGCTCCTTGCTGATCTTGTCGTGATTGACGCCATAGACGACGGTGAGGTCGGCGCCGTCCGAGGGGGCCGAGACCAGGACGCGCTTGGCGCCCGCTGCGAGGTGGATGGCGGCCTTCTCGCGCGAGGTGAAGATGCCGGTGCACTCGAAGGCGATGTCGACGCCGAGCGCCTTGTGCGGCAGTTCGGCGGGGTTCTTGATCGCCGTGCACTTGATCTTGTGGCCGCCGACGTGGATCGTGTCGCCCTCGACCGTGACTTCGTGCGGGAAACGCCCATGCACGCTGTCGAAACGCAGCAGATGCGCGTTGGTTTCCACCGGCCCAAGATCGTTGATCGAGACGACCTCGATGTCCTTGCGGCCGGATTCGACAAGCGCGCGCAGCACAAGGCGCCCGATACGTCCAAAGCCGTTGATTGCTACCTTCGTGACCATAGACAAGTTCTCCTTGGTGCCGCCCGTTGTTCGCGGCCTGCGGCGGACCGAACGTTGATACGACCGCTTGATTTAATCGACCGCTACATGCGCCATCGTTGATCTAAAGTCTACACGTTCGGCCGTGAATGCGACAATTCGCCTTACTGCTTAGGCTAGGCTTTAGAGCCGCGCCGCGGCGGCGTCCGCCACCGCCTCCGGCGTGATGCCGAAATGCTTGTAAAGCGCCTTGTATTGACCGCTCGCGCCGAAGCCGGTCATGCCGATGAACGGGCCGTCGCCGATGATGGCGTCCCAGCCCTGCCGCACCGCCGCCTCGACCGCGACCTTGACCTTGGCCGAGCCGATCACCCCATTCCGGTACTCCTCGGGCTGGTCGAAGAAGGCGTCCATGCAGGGGATGGAGACGACCCGCGCCGCGATCCCCCTGCCCTTCAGGAGCGCCTGGGCGGCGACGGCGATCGAGACCTCCGAACCGGAGGCGAAGATCGAGACCTGCGCCTCGCCCTCCGCCGGCGCGATCTCGTAGGCGCCGCAGCGCGCTGAGGTTCTCGGCGACATGGGTCTTGCGCAGCGCCGGCAGGTTCTGCCGGGTCTCCGCGATGATCGAGGGCGAATGCGCGCTTTTTCGATCGCCGCCTGCCAGCATTCGACCGTCTCGACGCTGTCGGCCGGGCGCCACAGATAGAGGTTCGGGATCGCCCTCAGCGCGGCGAGATGCTCGACCGGCTGGTGGGTCGGGCCGTCCTCGCCGAGGCCGATCGAAGTCGTGGGTGAAGGCGTGCACCACGCGCGCGCCCATCAGCGCGGCGATGCGCAGCGCCGGACGGGCGTAATCGGTGAAGCAGAGAAACGAGGCGCCCGACGGGATAATCCCGCCGTGCACGGCCATGCCGTTGCAGGCCGCCGCCATGCCGTGCTCGCGGATGCCCCAGTGGATGTATCGCCCGGAGAAGTCGTCCGGCGTGATTTCCTTGGTCGCGGCGACCTTGGTGTTGTTCGAGGGGGTGAGGTCGGCCGAGCCGGTGACGAGTTCCGGCAAGGCCGGCGCGATCACGTTGAGCGCCGCTTCGCCGGCCTTGCGGGTGGCGATCTCCGGCGCCTGCTCGGCGAGCTTCCGCTTGTAGGCGTCGATGACGCCGTCGAAGTCCTTCGGCAGTTTGCTGCTCATGCGCCGCTCGAACTCGGCCCGCAGGGCGGGATCGAGCGCCTCGAGCGACTTCTGCCAGGCCGCGCGCTGCGATCGCGCCCTTGGCGCCGATCTCCCGCCACGCCGCAAGGACGTCGTCCGGGACGACGAACGGCTCGTAGGGCCAGTTCAGCGCCTTCCGCGCGCCCGGCGATCTCCGCCGCGCCGGGCGCCTCGCCGTGCGCCTTGTTCGTACCCGCCCGGGTCGGCAGGCCGAAGCCGATCGTCGTCTTGCAGGCGATCATGGTCGGCTTGTCCGAGTTCTGCGCCGCGCGGACCGCGGCGAGGATCGCGGCCGGGTCGTGCCCGTCGATATGGCTGGCGTTCCAGCCGGCGGACCAGAATCGCGCCACCTGATCGACCGAGTTCGGACAGCGACGTGTGACCATCGATCGAGATGCCGTTGTCGTCGTAGAACACGATCAGCTTCTTGAGCTTGTAATGGCCGGCGAGCGCGATCGCCTCCTGGCTGATGCCTTCCATCAGGTCGCCGTCGGAGGCCAGCACATACGTGTGATGATCGACGACGCGCCGGGGAATTGCGCGGCCAGCATCCGCTCCGCCATCGCCATGCCGACCGCGGTCGCGATGCCCTGCCCCAGCGGCCCGGTGGTGGTCTCGACGCCGACGGCGGTATGGCCGTATTCCGGATGTCCGGGCGTCCTCGAGCCGAGCTGGCGGAACCCCTTGAGATCGTCGACGGTCAGGGCTTCATCCCCGCCCGTTCGGGTCAGGTAGAGGATCGAGTACAGCAGCATCGACCCGTGTCCGGCTGAAAGCACGAACCGGTCGCGGTCCGGCCAGTGCGGGTCGGCGGCGTCGAACTTCATGACGTCGCGGAACAGGACGGTCGCGACGTCGGCCGCTGCCCATCGGCAGGCCGGGATGCCCGCTGTTGGCCTTCTCCACCGCATCGGCAGAGAGAAAGCGGATCGCATTGGCCATGGAATCGTGTGTCGGGCTCGTCGCCATCGAGGCTCTCCTCATTCCTTGCGCGCTTCGAATCGCGCCCCTAAACGGGGCGTCGCCGGTCCGGCCACGACCCCTAACCTGTCAGCGGTCCCACCGCAATTCCGATCGCGTTGCAACTCGTTCAAGTATCGCGTAAGCAAAGCGTCGCAATGGATGGAAGCGAAACCGCCTTGGACGCTTTGGAGCGGTCCTTGACCCGACTGGCCGCCGCCGTCGGTCTGCTCGAACGAGCGGCCGAGCGGCGGATGCGCCACGACGAGGCGCGCGCCAATGTCGAGGAGGAATTCGCGCTGATGCAGGACGACCGTTCGCGGCTCGCCGTCGAACTCGACGCCGCGCTCGATCGATCGCGGGCGCTCGAAGCCGCCAACGCGGAGGCCGGCGAGCGGCTCGCCCGCGCGGCCGAGACGATCGCGCGCGTCATCGAACGGATCGAGCCGCCTGCGGAATAAAACGCGGACCGTCGCAGGAAGGAACGCGCCATGGCGCAGGTTTCGGTGACGATCGACGGAAAGAAGTACCGCCTTGCCTGCAACGAGGGCGAGGAAGCGCGGCTCGAAACAGCTAGCCGGCATGGTTGACGAGAAAATCAACGAACTGCGCCGAGCCGTTCGGCGAGATCGGAGACCAGCGGCTCGTGGTCATGGCGGCGCTGACCTTCGCCGACCAGTTCTCCGAGGCGCGCGATGCGTCCGAAGCGAGCGCGGGATCGGGCGCGCTCCGACGCGGCGCGCTCCGAGGCCGTCTCCGCCACCCTCGATGGGCTCGGGGCGCGGATCGAGGACCTGGCGGCGCGCCTTGCCGGCGGCGCTGAGGCGTGAGGCCGCATCCGGGTCAAACTCGCGATTCCCGGTAGGCCACGCCGCGCTCGATGACCTCGGCCGCGACCCCCATGAGCGCATCGGCGTCGTCGGGCTTGACGAACACCTTGTCGGCGCCGGCGCCCAACGCTTCGTCATGCACCTGCCTGGCCGTCGACGTCGTGAGAACGACCACCGGCAAGTCGTTGAGCCCAAACGTCCCTCTGAGCGCGCGAAGGAACTTCACGCCGTTGAGCCTCGGCATATTGAGATCGAGCACCAGGATGTCAGGCAAACGGTTGGTCAGATCCTCGACCGAGATCTGATAGGCCGCGTCGAGGCCGTCGCCGGCGCGCTCGAGAACGACTTCCCGCCCTATTCCCGCCTTCACCCGGTCCAAGGCGCGCTCGAAAAGGTAGACGTCGTCAGGATCGTCCTCGATCAACATGATACGACAAGGTTTTAGGGCGGGCGTCGCGTTGGACATGAAGACCACTCTCTCTCGTACTTTCGCATACGCCTGGCTGGACAGTGAACCCGCATTCCGGCGATCATCGGGCCGAGCGCAGGCGCGTTCGCAGCTGACCCCGATCCGCTGAAGCAAGCAAGCCCATGCGCGAATCCCTCAGCGACCATCGATTCCGGCTGGCGGTCGACGCTTCGCCCGCGGCGATGATCATGGTCGACGCCGATGGCAAAATCGAATTCGCCAACGCCGAAACGGTGCAGGACCTTCGGTTACTCGATCGAGGAGTTGCTTGGAAAGCCGATCGATATGCTAGTGCCGTCACGCACGCGGCCGACGCACGCCAAATTGCGGGAGGGTTTCTTCGCGCATCCCAGCAAACGCCCGATGGGCGCGGGCCGCGATCTTTACGGAACGCGGAAGAACGGCGCGGAGTTCCCGGTCGAGATCGCCCTGACGCCGATCGACGAGGCGGACGGCGTCATCGTTCTCGCCACAATCATCGACATCACAGCGCGGCGGAAGGCCGAGCTGGACCTTGCGCAGCGCGCAAGCGAACTGGAGCTTGCCAACAAACGCCTGACGCAATTTGCCTATGTGGCGTCGCATGATCTTCAGGAGCCTTTGCGCAAGATCGCCGTCTATGCGGGACTCCTCGAGCAAGCGGTGAAGGCGTCGGACGCGGCCGGCGCAGTTCGGGCGACGTCGGTCATATCCGCCTCCGCGGTGCGCGCGCGCCGGATGGTGGACAACCTCCTGACCTTCTCGCGCGTCGGCGGCGCCGAAACCCAGACGCAGCCGCTCAATTTGCGCGACGAGGTCGAGCTCGCCCTGACCGACTTGTCGGCGGCGATCGACGAAACCGGCGCGACGATCCGTATCGAGGTCGAGCCGGTGATCGTGCCGGCCGACCGGGCTCAGCTCGGACGGCTGATCCAGAACATCGTCTCGAACGCAATCAAGTATCGGAAGGCCGCCGCGTCGCCTTCGATTACGATCCGGACCGCGCGGGTCGGCCAAAACCAGGTGCGGCTCTCGATCATCGACGAAGGCGTCGGTTTCGACGAGAAGTTCGCCGCCGAAATCTTCGAGCCGTTCAAGAGGCTGCACAGCCCGAAGGACTATGAAGGGACCGGCATTGGCCTTGCGATCTGCAAGGCGATCGCAGACCGTTATGGCTGGACGCTTACGGCGCGGTCCCGCCTCGGCGAAGGCTCGACCTTCGAGCTGACGCTGCCACGGGACGACGCGCAGCATCCATCGACTTCGCTATAAAGCTCGCGTTTTCGCAATTCGCGATCGCGCGTTCGCGAAATGAGAACAGCGGGAAACCGGTCAACATTGCAAATTGCGCGTGGCCGCGGGCGGCATCACAATTTTTCCCATAAAACCAATAGCTTGACAATGATGACAGGCGGTAAGGGAAGCCGCGTTCGTGGCCTCCCGATTGCACCCTTTCCCGGATGGATCCGCTAAGGCCCGGCCCCCGGGGAAGAGTCATTATGCTGAGGTCGCTGGCGTCGTTCGCGCTCGCGTTCGCGCTCGTTTGCGCCGCCCGCGCGGAGACGGTCACGATCGTCTACGTCGATTGCGCGAACTCCGGCGCGGCTGACCCGCATCGCGCGCCCGTCCACGCCTTTCGCGCGAAACATCCCTCCCGCAGCGGCGCGAGTATCCATCACAGCGCGACCATCCATCACAGGATGCGCCCAAGGCCTCATCGCCACGTTCGCTATGTTTGCCTGTGCGAAGTTGATCGAGACGGCTACGGCGGAGGCCCAACTGGCGGCTCACGATCTGCGTTGGGCATCTTCGCCTTGGCGAGTGTGCAGGGCGGCGGCGATCTGGCGGCGGTTTCCGGTCTCGGCGGCGGCTCAGGCTCGGGCTCGTCAGGAGGCGCGCCGCAGACGGACCCCACCGCAACGCTCGCGAATGACCTGTCTGCTCCGGCTACGACCCCCGGCCCCACCGACCCGGCTGGCGCTACGTACCCGGCTGGCCCCACCAATCCGCTCGGGCCGACCTACCCGCTTGGGCCAACCGACCCGGCTGGACCAACCGACCCGACTGGGCCAGCCGACCCGACGGGGCCAACCGACCCGACGGGGCCAACCGACCCGCTCGGCCCCCTCGATCCATCGGGACCCATCGTTCCGCCAGGACCCATCGTTCCGCCAGGACCCATCGTTCCGCCAGGAACTCATCGATCCGCCGGGACCTCCCCTTCCGCCTGCCGTCCCCGAGCCGTCAACCTGGTTTCTGATCGGTCTCGGGGGAGCCTCCGTCGCAACGCTCAAGGGCCGCCGCGCCCGCTTGGTTCGACGCGCGAGAGCGGCTCGGCCCTGAGTAGGGCTTTGCGAAAAAAGACTCAGGAAGGTTTCAGAGGCCCGGCGGCGAATTTGTCGAACGCAGCCCTGAAGTCGGGGCGCCAGCGCGACAGCGGCGGCCGGTTTTCGACGATGTCGCCCGCAGCCCACAGGATGCGCTTGCCGTCCATCTCGCGCGTCACTTCGTTGTCGGGACAGAGGATATAGAAATCGCCGGCAGACATCCGTTCGATCAGGAATTCGACGACCTGATCGGCCGTCCATGCGCCGGCGGGTTTCTCGCCTCCGCCCGGCCGCGTCATGCCGGTGAAGGTGAAGCCCGGGATCAGGAGATGCGCCGTGACCGCGCAGCCGTCGATGTTGCGCAACTCGTGGGCGAGCGCCTCGGTCACGACCTTCACGCCCGCCTTCGAGACATTGTAGGCGGTGTCGCCGGGCGGACAGGTGATCCCCTGCTTGGAGCCGGTATTGATGATCGCAGCCGGGCCGCCCTGCTTGATCATCGCCGGAGCGAAGGCGTTGACCCCGTGGATCACGCCCCAAAGGTTCACGTCGATGAGGCGCCGCCATTTGCCGAGGTCGCCGAGCACCCCGCCCCCGCCGCCGACGCCGGCGTTGTTCATGAGGATCGCGACCTCGCCGAAGGCCTCGAACGCAAGGTCCCTCAAGCCCTCGACGGCGTTGGGATCGGCCACATCGACCGGAAAAGTCCGAACGCCGTCGTTCCGCCCCGAAGCCGCCGTGACGCGCGCCTGCGCCGCTTCGAGCGCTACAGCGTTGGCATCGGCCAGAACGACCTTCATGCCGAGCCCGGCAAAGCGCTCCGCCGCGGCGAGGCCGATGCCGCTCGCAGCGCCCGTGATCACCGCGACGCGACCCGGCTGAAGGGCGGGATGGAGAGGCATGGCGATGTCCTTCCTTAAGTCGGCGTTGTCACGCCGTCATTCGACGGACGCGCGCATGGGATTGGACGGCCGAGCGGATCGGGACGACGGTCACCGAGCTGCCGAAGCATCCCGTCGATACCGACCTCGTCAAAACGCCGCGATCGTTCTACGTTCTGCAACGATTATCGCCGACGACCCAGCAAAACGGAAGCTCGACATGTCCCGCAAGCATGCGCTGTTAATGGCCTCCCTCGCCGGCGCCCTCCTGGCGCATGCGCCGGGCGCAGCGGTCGCCCAGAACTTATGGCCGTTTTTCCAACCGCCGTCCGCCGCCCACCCGGCCGCTCTGCCGCCTGACGCGCACCCCGCGACCTTGCCGCCCGACGTCCGCCCGGCGATCCTTCCGCCCGACGCCGATCCCGCCTATTCGACTCCGGTCGACCTCGACGGCGCGGTCGACCTCAATCGAACCACACGCCGCGAAATCAGCGATCCGACCCGGGAGCCGGCGGGAACGCTCACCATAAACACCAGGCTGCGCAAGCTCTACCTGTCGCTCGGGGACGGGCGCGCGTTGGAATACGGCATCGGCGTCGGGCGGCAGGGCTTCGCCTGGAAGGGCGAGGCGGAGATCGGCCGCAAGGCCTACTGGCCCGGATGGACCCCCCCGCCGGAGATGCTGGCGCGCAGTCCCGAATTGCCGCCGCATCTGGACGGAAGCCTGAGCAATCCGCTGGGCGCACGCGCGCTTTACCTCTTCCAGGACAACAAGGACACGCTGTTTCGCATCCACGGCACCAACGAGCCGAGTTCGATCGGCCACGCCGTGTCGTCGGGCTGCATCCGGATGCTCAACGCCGACGTGATCGACCTTTACGGGCGGGTGACCAAGGGCACGAAGGTGGTCGTGCTGTAACTCTCGTCGGCCCGTTACAGGCTCGGCGGTTTGCTCGGCGCGGCTTTCGGACTCGCGGTCGAAGCTCTCGCGACCACGTTCGGGTCGGTATTGGCGATCGTCACCGGGTCGCCGGTTTGGATCGATTCGAGCGGATTGTCGACGAGCCGGTCGGTCGGCGAGAGGCCGGACTCGATCTGCACCCGATTGCCGAGATTGCGGCCGACGACCACCGGCTTCAGGACGACCTTGTCGTCGTCGTCGAGCGCGGCGACCCTCATGCCTTGCGCGCCGAAGACGAGGGCGGTCAGCGGAACGGACAGCGTGTCGGGATCAGCGAGAATGTGGAAGTGGACTTCCGTGAAAGCGCCCGGCCAAAGCTTCCCGTCCGGATTGTCCGCCTGCAGCTCGATCAGGGCGGTGCGCGAGCTCTCCGCCAGCGCATTCGACGTCGACACGAGCGCGGCTTCAAACGTCTGCTTCTGGCCGGGCAGATGCAGCGTGGCCTTGATGCCGGGCGCGAGGTCCCCGAGGAAGGCTTGGGGAACATTCACGTAGATGCGCATGCGGTGAATGTCGGCGACCTGAAACAAGGCGCGCCCGGCGGTTCCGCCTGCGGTCACGAGATCGCCGATGTCGACGTTGCGCGCGGTCACGACGCCGTCGAACGGCGCCTTGATCTGCTCGAAGCCGGTCAACTCCTGGAGGCGGCTGACCGCGGCCTGCTGCGCCACCACATTGGCCTTCGCGACCGACACGGCGGCGGCGCGCGCCGCCGAGTTCAAGTGGTCGGTGTCGCCCTGCTGTTTGCTCGACCAGCCCTCCGTCACCAGTTGCGAGGTGCGCTGGTCGGTCACCCGGCCGAGGTCGGCGTTCGCTTGCGCCTGCTCGACGGCGGCCTGCAGCTGGACCAGTTGGCCCTTCGCCTCTTCGAGCTGCTGATCGAGATCGGGCGCCGAAATCGTCGCCAGAATTTCGCCCTTGGTCACATGCGCGCCGATGTCCTTGTTCCACGCCGTGATATAGCCGCTCGCGCGGGCGAAAAGAGAGCCGGTGACGAACGCGGCCACATTGCCCGGCAGGATCAATTTCTGCTCTCCCGATCCGCGCTCTGGACGCACGACGCGCACCGTCGGAACGGTCTGGGCGTTCGTCCACGTCGCGACCTCCTGCTTGCTCCTGGCGCGATTGACGATGCCCGAGGCGGCAAGGCCGACGGCGCCGAGCGCGAGCACGCTGACGAAAATCAGAACGCGATGCGTCCGGGGCGGTCTGGGCGGGGGTTCAGAGGACATGAAAGCTCCGGATCAGGCGTGAGAAGGAACGCCGGCAAGCGGCGCCGCCGCATCGGCCTTGGCTTTGTTGGGGTATCTGTGGACGATCGAAAACACGGTCGGCACGAACAGGAGCGTCGCGAAGGTCGCAAATAGCAGGCCGCCGATGACGGCGCGGCCGAGCGGCATATTCTGCCCCGGCTCCATCGCCATCGGCAGCATGCCGATGATCATGGCGAGCGCCGTCATCAGAACCGGCCGGAAGCGCGTGGCCCCGGCCGCAAGCGCGGCGTCGACAGCGCTCTTGCCTTCCGCGAGCTGTTCGCGCGCGAAACTGACGACAAGAATGCTGTTCGCCGTCGCCACGCCCATGCACATGATCGCCCCGGTCAAGGCGGGCACCGACAGGGTGGTGTTCGTCACGAACAGGATCCAGACGATCCCCGCCAAGGCCGCCGGGAGCGACGTGATGATCACGAACGGGTCGAGCCAGGACTGAAAGTTAACGACAATCAAGAGGTAGATCAGCACGATCGAGAAGGCCAGGCCGATCATAAGCTGCTGGTAGGCGCTGGCCATGGTCGCGACTTGCCCGCGGATCGTGACCGTCGCCCCTTTGGGAAGCTCGCCCATCGAGTCGTCTACGATCTTCTGGACGTCCGCCGCAACGCCGCCGAGATCGCGGTCCTGGGTGGTCGCGTAGATATTCACGACGTTGCGGATGTCATACTGCGAAACGATCGCGTTGAGGGGCTCCGGGGAAAGGGTGGCGAGGCCGCCAAGCAGTTGCTGCGAGTTGGCGGCTTCCAGCGGCAGGTTCTTGAGGTCGCCGAGCGTATCGATGCCGTATTGCGGGGTCTGGACGGAAACCGCGTAGGACACGCCGTTGGTCGGGTTCAGCCAGTAGGTCGAGGCGGTCTGGGTCGTGCCGGAGAGGCTGGTCTGAAGACTCGACGAGGCGTCGTTCTCGGTCAGCCCCACGACGCCTGCCAGTTCGCGATTGAACTCGACCCTGAGGGCGGGATCCTGGAAGGCTTCCTGGATGCGGGGATCAGCGATCCCGGGCACATGCCGGATCTTCGCCAGGAGCTTGGTCGCGAAGGCGCGGCTCGCCTTGAGATCGTTACCGGCGATCTGGACGTCGATCGGCGCGGGCGACCCGAAGTTCAGGATCTGGCTCACCATATCCGCGGGCAGGAACGAGAAGGTCGAGCCCGGAAACGCCCTCGGGAGCTGCTCGCGCAACGTCTTCACATAAGCCTCGGTCGAGGTCTCCCCTTCCCGCAGGGTCACCAGAATGTCGGCGTCGAACACGCCGACCGTTCCCGTGTTGCTGTAGGAAAGGTTGATGCCGCTGACGGGCAGGCCGATGTTGTCGACGACGCTCATGAGCCGGTCCGGCGGAATGATCGCGCGGATTGTCTGATCGACCTTATCGACCAGCACGTTGGTTTCCTCGATCCGCGTTCCGGTCGGGGCCCTCATGTGGATCTTGATCGCGCCCGCGTCGACCGAGGGAAAAAAGTCCTGCCCGAGAAACGGGGCAAGGCCGAGAGACAAAACAGCGACGCAAACAAATCCGCCGGCGAAGACGAAGCGGTGCTGAAGCGCCAGTTGCAGGAGCCCCAGGTAGCCCTGCCGAAACCGCTCGAAATAGCCCTCGAACCCGCGCTGCAGGCGACCAAAGAACCCGACGGGCCGCGCCTCGCCCGAGTCTTCGATCGGCGCATGATGACGATGCTGATGGGCGAGCAGGAACTGCGCCATCGTCGGCACGAGCGTGTAGGTGAGGATGTAGGACGCGATCATCGCGAACACGACCGCCATCGCAAGCGGGCGGAAGAGATAGCCCGCCACGCCCCCGAGCGCGAGCAGCGGCACGAAGGCGATGCAGATGCAAAACAGGGCGACGGTCGCCGGCGGCATGATTTCCTGCGCGCCCTTGGTGATGGCCGTCAGGATGTCCTCGCCATGCTCCTCCATGTGGCGGTTGATGTTCTCGATGGTGACGGTCGCGTCGTCGACGAGGATGCCGACAGCCAGCGCAAGGCCGCCGAGCGTCATGACGTTGATGGTCTGGCCGAGCAGCGAAAGCGCGGTCAAGGAGCTCAGCACCGCGAGCGGGATCGAAACGGTTATGATGAGGGTCGAGCGCCAGCTGCCGAGGAAGACGAGGATCATGAATCCGGTGAGCGCGGCCGCGATCAGACCTTCGCGGACGACCGCGTCAACGGAAGATTTGACGAAGGCGGACTGATCCCCGACGAAGGTCAGGTTGACCCCCGGAGGCAGCGTGGCCTGGATGCCGGGCAAGCGCGCCTTGATGCCCTGGATGATATCGAGCGTGGAGGCCGAGCCGATCTTGAGCACGGACATCAGGACGCCCTTGCGCCCGTCGAGCTGGACGACGTTGGTCTGCGGCGGGGAGCCGTCGTGGACATAGGCGACGTCGCGCATGAACACGACCGTGCCGTTCACCACCTTGACCGGCAGATTGTTGAAGTCCGCGACCGCCCTCGGCGAATCATTGAGGTCGATGGTGAATTCGTACGGGCCGATCTTCTCCGTGCCGACCGGATTGATCTGGTTCTGCGAGGCCAGCGCATTGCCGATATCGGTGGCCGAAAGATTGTGGGCGCGCAGCGCGCTTTGATCGAGGTCGATCTGCACCTGGCGCGTGGCGCCGCCATAGGGGAAGGGAATCTGCGCGCCCGCCACCGTCGTGAGCTGCGGCCGAATGAAGTTCTGGGCGAGATCGAAAAGTTGGGTCTGGGAAAGCGAGTCGCTCGACAGGGCGAGCTGGATGATCGGGACGCTCGAGGCGTTGTAGATGAGAATGATCGGCGGGGTGGCGCCCGAGGGAAGCTGCTTCAGGATGGTTTGCGAAATCGAGGTGACCTGCGCCTGGGCGGCGTTGATGTCGACGTTGGGCTGAAAAAAGATTTTGACGACGCCCATGCCGGGAAACGACTGCGACTCGATGTGCTGGATGTCGTTGACGGTGGTCGAGAGCGCCCGTTCATAGGGCGAGACGATGCGGCCGGTCATGTCGTCCGGCGACAAGCCGGTATAGCCCCAGACGACCGAGATCACCGGGATTCCGATATTAGGAAAAATGTCGATCGGAGTCCGAAAAATCGAAAGCGCACCGAAAATCATCACCAGAATCGCCATCACGACGAAGGTGTAAGGACGCGCGAGCGCTAACCGAACGACGGCTGTCATGGACCCTGCTGTGGTATTGAACCGCTGCGCCCGGTTTTGTGACTTAATCCGACGGCCAAGGGTCGTCCACGAGTTTGGGCTATCAACGCCGGTCGGGATATAAGCGCGAATTGTGGCAAGGCAGGATTAAGTTATGTTGCGCTCGCGAAGATGTGATCTGAGCGGGCGTTATTGTTGCTGGGTCGAGCGCCTTCTTCTAAGCCCGTTTGCTGGTCGGCCCGTTATCGGAAAATGGCTTTGCTCGTGCGAGGAAACTTCAGCGCCTTTGCTCCCCGCCTGCTCGCTCTTCTAGCGGGCCTGATCTGTTGCGGCGCCGGCGTCTGGGGCTTGGAAAGCGCGCGCTCGGGCCTTTCGATCACGCCGCTCGAGGTCGGATCGACGCCGGCGACCATCTATCGGCGGGCAGACGTCGACCACGCGCCGGCGGTCGTCATCGCCCATGGCTTCGCCGGGTCGCGCCAGTTGATGGAAGCCTATGCGCTGACCCTCGCGCAGGCCGGCTACGTCGCCGTCTCCTTCGATTTCGAAGGCCACGGCCGAAATCCGACCCCGATGTCGGGCGATCTCGACCACATTGAGGGGACGACCCAGTTGCTGAAGCGCGAGCTCGGCCGCGTGACGGACGCGGTTCTGGCGCTCCCCTACGTCGATGGCCGCCTCGCGCTCTTGGGGCATTCGATGGCCTCCGACATCATCGTGCGGCGCGCGCTCGAAGATCCGCGCGTCGACGCCACTGTCGCGATCTCGATGTTTTCCAAGGCGCCGACCGCGACCGAGCCGAAGAATCTCCTGATGATCGCCGGAGGCTGGGAGACCTTCTTACGCGCGGACGCGCTCAAGAACGCGCGCCTCGCCGACCCCGCAGCAAACGAGGGCGAGACGATCGGCGACCCCGCCCGCGGCGCCGGCCGGCGCGCGGTCGCGGCCCCGGACGTCGAGCACGTCAGCGTCCTCTATTCGGCGACGGCGCTGCGCGAGGCGCGCTCCTGGCTCGACGCCGTGTTCCGCCGCACGAGCGGCGGTCCGGTCGAGGCCACCGGCGGGTGGATTCTGCTGCTTCTGGCCGGCGTCGTGGTTCTGGCCTGGCCGCTGGCCGGGCTGCTGCCCAAGGGCGAGCGGCTCGCCCCGACGCTGCCGCTAAAAACCTTCCTCCTCGCCGCGCTGGTTCCCGCGATCCTGACGCCGCTGCTGCTGAGCCGCGTCAATACGCATTTCCTGCCGGTTCTGGTCGCCGACTATCTGGCCGTCCATCTTTTTGTCTACGGCGCGCTGTCGCTCGGGATTCTGTTCTGGCGCGGCGTCCGGATCGGTCGCGCCGCGTGGTTCAGCGGCTTCGCCCTCGCGGCCTATGGCATTTTCGTTTTCGGCGGCGCGCTCGATCGTTACGTCGCCTCGTTCATGCCGATTCCCGAGAGGCTGCCGATCATCGCCGCCATAGCGGTCGGGGCGATTCCCTACATGCTCTCCGACAGCCTCGTGACGGACGACGGCCAGGCGTCGTTCCTGCGGGTCCTGACGGCCCGCGTCGCCTTCCTCGCGTCGCTCGGCCTGGCGGTGGCGCTGGATTTTCAGCGGCTGTTTTTCCTGGTGATCATCATCCCCGTCATCGTCCTGTTTTTCATCGTTTTCGGCCTCATGGGCCTCTGGGTCGGCCGCCGCACCAATTCCCCCGTCGCGGTCGGGGTCGGATTGGGCCTGATTCTCGCGTGGTCGCTCGGCGTCACCTTCCCGATGTACGCGCCGGGCTGACGGCGCCTCAAAATACGGCGTGGTCGCCCCGCTCGATCGAAACCTCACCCTTGATCAGGCGCGCGTAGAAATCGAACAGCGTTTCCGCGCCGGTCGAGGGCGTCGCGTCCGCGTCGTAACGCCCGGTCGCCGGGTCCCAAACGAGCATCGACTCCGACGCGTAATAGCGGCCAATGCGCGCCAGTTCCGCTTTGACAGCCAAAGAGGGAATGACGCGCCCGAGCGTGCTCAACCCGAACACGATGGAATCGAGAAGCGCAAGCGGCATATGCTGGAACCGCGGCTTTCGTCCCAGCAAGGCGAACAGGCTCTCGCCCTGCTGTTTCGGCGTGATCGCCTCCCCCGGTCCGCCGATCGGCAGGACGCGGTTGAAGCGGCGCTCGTCGTCCAGGCACTCGGCGAGATAGCGGGCGAGATCGTCGTCGCTGATCGGCTTGCAGGCCGTCAATTCGCCGTCCCCGAAGACGAGGAAGGGCTTCCCCCGCTTCACCCGATCGAGCTGCCCCGACAGCGACTTGAAGAAGGCGGTGGGCCTGACGATGGAGTAGGTCAGGCCCGACGCCATGAGGGCTTTTTCGAACGCCATCTTCGCCTGCTGAAAGGCGAGCAGCGGCTTCTGCACGCAGATCGCGGACAAGAGCACCATTTGCGCAACCCCGGCTTTCTGGGCGACCGCCAGCGCATCCACGTGAGCCTGGTAATCGATCGCCCAGGCGTCCTTCGGCGCGCCGGTTCGCGAAGCCAGGCACGAGACCAGCGCATCGAAGCGCTCGCCGCAAAAGCCGTCGCGCGCAAGGGAGACCGGGTCCGTGACGTCGCCGAAACGCACGGCGGCGCCCCGGAGCAGCTTCGCGCTGTCCTCGGGCGTAAGCGCGCTCCGGACCCCTGCCCGGGGCCGCACAAAACACACGACCTCGTCACCACGCTCCACCAGCGCGCGCGCCGTCGCCCGACCGATGGCGCCGGTGGCGCCCAGGACGAGCACGCGTTTTGGTTGGGCCGACCCCGTCGCCGAAGGCGGCATCGCGACATCAATCATGGGATCGTCTTATCAACGCAGCAGCGGCGCTGAAAGGGCAGCGTCAGGAGGGGCGGCGTCTCGCCGCCCGAAGGCGCGCGAGACGCGCCCTCCTTACGCCTTTCCCTCGCGCTCGATCAGCCTGAGCACCGCGCTAAGCGTCGCCTTGAGCGAGGCCATGACGATGTTCGGGTCCATGCCGACGCCGTGGAGCGGGCGGTCGTCCCTGTCGTGGATCTCGACATAGCTCGCGGCGGTGGCGTTGGCGCCCCGGCCGACCGCGTGCTCGGAGTAGTCGATGAACGAGAACTCCACCCCGAACGCCTTCTTCAGCGCGTCGACGAAGGCGTCGATCGGGCCGTTGCCCTCGCCCTCGATGGTGAGGGTCGTCCCGTCGGCCTTGCGCAGGGTCGCGACCAACTCGCGATTGTCGGGGCTGGTCGGAACCGTCTGCTGCTTGATCAGCGTCATCGGGGCATCGTCGAGCAGGAACGATTTCCGGAACAGCGACCACAATTCCGGCGACGTCAGCTCCTTGCCTTCGGAGTCCATCAGCTCCTGGGCGATCTTGGAGAACTCGACCTGGAGCGTGCGCGGCAGTTCGAGTCCGTAGTCCGCCTTCAGGATATAGGCCATGCCGCCCTTGCCGGACTGGCTGTTGATGCGAATCACGGCCTCGTAGTCGCGCCCGACGTCCTTGGGGTCGATCGGCAGATAGGGCACCTGGAACAGCGGGTCGTTGCGCTTGGCCTGCGCCTCGAAACCCTTCTTGATCGCGTCCTGATGGGAGCCGGAAAACGCGGTGTAGACGAGTTCGCCCACGTAAGGGTGGCGCTGGTGCACCGGCAGCTGGTTGCAGAACTCGACCGTTTGCTTGACGCGGTTCACGTCATGCAGGTCCAGTTTTGGGTCGACGCCCTGCGTGAACAGGTTCAGCGCCATCGTCACGATGTCGACGTTGCCGGTGCGCTCGCCGTTGCCGAACAGGGTCCCCTCGACCCGGTCGGCGCCGGCCATCAGCGCCAACTCCGCCGCCGCGACCGCCGTGCCGCGGTCGTTGTGCGGGTGAACAGAGAGGAGCACGGTGTCGCGATCCGAGATGCGGCGGCCGAACCACTCGAACTGGTCGGCGTAGGTGTTCGGCGTCGCCATCTCGACGGTCGCCGGCAGGTTCAGGATCAGCTTGCGCTCGCGGGTCGGCTGAATGACGTCCTTGACCGCCTCGCAGATGTCGAGCGCGAATTCGAGCTCGGTGCCGGTAAAGCTCTCGGGCGAATATTCGAACTGGAACTCCGTCTCCGGATAGGCCTTGGCCAGCGCCTTGACCTGCTTGGCGGCGGCGACCGCGATCTCGGTCACGCCCTTGGTGTCGGTGCGGAACACGACCTCGCGTTGCAAAGTCGAGGTCGAGTTGTAGAAGTGGATGATGACCTTCTTCGCCCCCTTGACCGCCGCGAAGGTGCGCTCGATCAGCTCCGGCCGGCACTGGGTCAGCACCTGGATCGCGACGCCCTCGGGGATCGCGCCCTCCTCGATGATCGAGCGGACAAAATCGAAGTCGGTCTGCGAAGCCGAGGGAAAGGCGACCTCGATCTCCTTGAAGCCCATGTCGGCGAGCAGGCGGAACATGCGGTTCTTGCGCTCGACGCCCATCGGCTCGATCAGCGCCTGGTTGCCGTCCCGCAAGTCCACCGAGCACCAGATCGGCGCCTTCTCGATGATACGCGAGGGCCACTGGCGATCGGGCAGGACGATCGGCTGGTAGGCGCGGTATTTGGAAGTGTTCATGATTGTCATGACGAACCCTGGAAGCGGTGCGGGGCGCTCGGCTGTTGGGCGCCGCGATTGACCCTGTGTTTTGGAAATTTGCAGCGAGATGCGCGTCCCGGCGCTTCAGAGCGCCGGGCGAATAAGTTGCAGGGTCGTCCGCTGCGTTCGCATGGGCCGCTATCAATCAGAGCCGGGCGGAAAAATCAACCGCTTTCGCGCCCCTGCGCGCCCTTGCCCCACCGCGGCGCGCCGCGCCCATAGAAACTGTACACCACTAAAGGACAAAGGCTCACGAAGGCCTCTTTAGGGCTCTTGGTGATCTTTGTAGTGACAAAGCGCAGGCTTGACGGGGCAAATTCACCTCCAAAAGCAGACTCACTCCTTCCCGCAACTTGAGCCGCGTCAATTCACCCCGGCCGGAACCCGGTATAGGCGTTCGCGAGAATCACTGGCCGCGATGAGGCGGCTTCATGCAATCGCGCAGCTGACATGTTAGGCTGCCGTCGCCGGTAATCGCGTTCACGGGAGGTATCGAGATGGCTCCGCGCAAAAAAGTCCTGATGGCGGCGAGCGGCGATTTGCGCCAGAGCGCCAACGAGACCTGCTGGCCCGCGCAAGCTGCGATGGAAAGCCAGGTGACGAAGGCGCTCGCGGCGTTCGACGTCGAGGTCGAGCGCGCCCATGCCTTACGACCCCGCCCGCAAGCACGGCTTCATCGCCAGCCAGAAGGAAGGCCTGGAGATCTTCTCGAAGATCGACCCGGAGACGCCGATCATCGTCGCCGAGGCCGTCTGGCAGTACACCAATCACGTGCTGCCCGGCCTGATCGGCCATCGCGCGCCGATCCTGACTGTCGCCAACTGGTCCGGCGAGTGGCCGGGGCTCGTCGGCATGCTGAACCTCAACGGTTCGCTGACCAAGGCGGGCGTCCCCTACTCGACGCTGTGGAGCGAGACCTTCACCGACGATCTCTTCAAGAAGAAGCTGCACCAGTGGCTGCAGGTCGGGCACGTCACCCACGACCTCTCGCATGTTCACCCCTTCGTTCCCGCCGCCGCGCCCGAGAAGGCGCGCGCGGTCGCCAGGGACGTCGCCCAGAACCTTCCGCCACGCTCGCGCGATCATGGGCGTCTTCGACGAGGGCTGCATGGGGATGTACAACGGCATCATCCCCGACGAGCTTCTGTTCCCGCTCGGCGTGTTCAAGGAGCGCCTGTCGCAGTCGGCGCTCTACGCCGCCTCGCGCGAGGTCAGCGACGCCGAGGCGCGCGCCGTCTACGACTGGCTGGTCGAGAAGGGCATGACCTTCCATTTCGGCAACAACCCGGAGACCGACCTGACCCTCGACCAGGTTCTCGACCAGTGCCGGATGTACATCGCCGCCGCCCGGATCGCCGAGACCTTTGGCTGCGACATGATCGGCATCCAGTACCAGCAGGGCATGAAGGACCTGATGCCCGCCTCCGATCTCGCCGAGGGCATGCTCAACAACGACGACCGGCCGCCGGTGAAAGACGGTCGACGGCCGCGTGATCCGCGACGGCCAGGCGATCGTGCACTTCAACGAGGTGGACGAATGCGCCGGCCTCGACGCTCTCTTCACCAACCGGGTCCACCGCGCGCTCGGCCAGCCGGTCGAGACGACGCTGCATGACATCCGCTGGGGCGATGCCGACCGCAGCGGCACGACCGAGCGACTACGTCTGGGTGTTCGAGATCTCCGGCGCCGCGCCGCCCGCCCATCACATCGGCGGGTGGGCCGGCAGCGACAGCCTGCGCCAGCCGCCGATGTATTTCCGCCTCGGCGGCGGCACCGTGCGCGGGATCGCCAAGCCCGGCCCGATCGTTTGGTCGCGGATCTTCGTCGAGGGCGGCCGGCTCAAGATGGACCTCGGCCGCGCCCACGTCGTCGAACTGCCGAAGGCGGAGACCGAGCGGCGCTGGAACGACACGACGCCGCAATGGCCGATCATGCACGCCGTGCTGCACGGCGTGTCGCGCGACCAGCTGATGGCGCGCCACAAGGCGAACCACATCCAGGTCGCCTACGCCAATTCCGACGCGGACGCCGACCTCGCGATGGCCGCCAAGGCATCGCTGGCGGCGGAACTCGGCCTCGAAGTCTCGCTCTGCGGCGCAAAGCCCGACGGAACGCCGCTGCTGCACTGACGGCTCAGCCGCACGTCGCGAGGACGGGCGTCGAAACTCGCCCTGAAGGAAGCTCGCCCCGCCGCGGTCGCGCCCTATTGCCGTTGCAGCGACGCCATCAGCGTGAGGCGGGCGGTCGCCATATGCGTCCGGCAGGCCTCGGCGACTGCGGCCGCGTCCCGGCTCTGCAGGGCGTCGATGTAGCGGAGATGTTCGCCGATCGCGACGATGTTGCGCTCCCGCTCGTCGCGCTTGTTCCACTGATAGTGATAATGGAATATCATCGATATTATTTCGTAGAAGTCGACGATGAACCGGTTGCGCGAGACGTCGTTGACGCAGCGGTGAAAGCGCTCATCCAGCGCCGAAAAATCGGTAAAGCGCGTCTCCGCGTCCGCGAGAAGCTGCAGATGCGCGTCTCTGATGCGCGCGAGCGCCTGCCAGGCGGGCGCGCCGGGCGGAAGCGCGGCGAAACGCAGCGCCGAGCGCGTCTCGAACATCGCCCGCACCTCGCAGAGCTCCTCGGCGAAGTCGGACGTGAATCCGTTCAGGACCCAGGCCCCGTTCGGTCGGCGCTCCAGCAGCCCGAACTGCCTGAGGCGGTTGAGATACTCCCGGACCGCTGAAGCCGAGACGCCGAACTGGCGCGAAAGCTCAAGGACGTTGATGGCTTGGCCGGGCCGGCAGTCGCCCTGCAAGATCCATTGCATGAACCGCTTTTCGACGACGGCGCCGACCGGCTCGGTTTCCCCCTCCGGATAGAAGTCGGCGGGAACCGGATGACGCAGGAGCGCCTTCCGTCGCCCGTCGCTGGCGATCAGGCCGACCTCCGAGAACCGCGCCAGCATGGCGCGAACGGTCGTGCGGCTCACTCCCAGCGCCCTCGACCACAACGGCTCCGATCCGAGGTCGGAGGCGAGCGCGAGCGTCCCGAGCCGGGAAAGGCCGCGATTGTAGGTCCGCTTGAACAGGGTATTCGGCTTCATGCGCGCTTGTTCCGCCGCCCCTGTTTTCTTCCCGCCGCGGCTCCGTGGAAAAAACAACTTGACCCGGCAGGATGTCAGTTTTTTATTGATAAGAGACAATGTCAAGCCGCCGGGAGGAAGAACCGAAGTGCGCGCTTTGCTCTGCATCGAACCTGGACGACTGGAGGTCGTCGAGCGCGCCCGGCCGCAGCCCGGGCCGGGCGAAGCGCTGATCCGGGTCCGGCGCGTGGGCGTCTGCGGCACCGACCTTCACATTTACGAAGGCTCGCATCCCTATCTGGAATATCCGCGCGTCATCGGACACGAACTGTCGGGCGAGGTCGCCGAAACGGGACCGGGCTCCACGCTCGAAGTCGGACAGACGGTCTATGTCATCCCCTATCTGTCGTGCGGGACGTGCGTCGCTTGCCGGCGCGGCAAAACGAACTGCTGCCAGCGCATCGCCGTGCTCGGCGTTCACGTCGACGGCGGGATGGCGGAGTATATCTGTGTGCCGGACGCCAATCTTGCTCCTGCCGCCGGCGTCACGCTCGATCAGGCCGCCATGGTCGAGTTCCTGTCGATCGGCGCGCATGCGGCGCGCCGCGCGGGTCCGAGGACAGGCGACCGTGCGCTCGTGGTGGGCGCAGGGCCCATCGGACTCGGCTGCATGATTTTCGCCCGGCTTCGGGGCGCCTCGGTGACCGCGCTCGACATGCGCGAGGATCGGCTCGCCTTCTGCCGCGACGTCCTCGGGATCGATCAGACGGTCGTCGCCGGCCCGGATGCGCTCGAACGCCTTTCCGCGCTGACCGACGGAGAAATGTTCGACGTGGTGTTCGACGCCACCGGCAAGGCGGCGTCGATGAACGCCGGCTTCGATTACGTGGCCCACGGCGGAACTTACGTGCTGGTGAGCGTCGTCCGCGACACGATCTCGTTCGCCGACCCGAAGTTTCACGCGCGCGAGATCGCGCTGCTCGGCAGCCGCAACGCAACGCGCGAGGACTTCCTCGAAGTCTTCGGCGCAATCCGGGACGGACACGTGCCAACCGACGCCCTCGCCACTCATCGCGCCCCGCTCGAGCAGTCCCCCGGGCGCTTCGCCGAATGGATCAGGCCGGAAACCGGCGTGATCAAGGCGCTCATCGAGGTCTAGGGCCGATGGCTTTCCAAGACCGCAATCGGGGCCCCGCTGTTTTTCGCCGCCCGGCTGAACGGCTCTCGCCCTCCGCGATCCGGGAGCCCCGACGGTGCGACAATTTGGCGCTCTTGTCTGTCGACCGAATGGATAATCTTCGCACGAACCGGTCGCACATCACGGCCGCGCTGGCTTCAGCCGCGGGGGCCCCTTATTAAGGATGCTGGATGACTCGTCATCCCACGAAGTCCGATCCGGATCGCCGGAATCGCAAGGCCGAGAGCCACGCAAGGCGCTCGTAATGGAGGAAAGACATGAAGAAAGTTCTCATTGCCGCTGCCGCCGCGGTCTCGGCGGCCGCGTTAGGCTCGCCGGGTTACGCGGCGGACAAGCCGGTGATCCCTGTCATCGTCAAGGACACGACCTCGCCCTATTGGCAGATCGTGTTCGCCGGCGCCCGCCAGGCCGCCAAGGACCTTAACGTCAAGGTGCCGGAACTCGGCGCCCAGTCGGAATCCGACATCAACGGCGAGATCACGATTCTCGAGAACGCGGTCGCCGAGAAGCCTGCGGCGGTCGTGATCGCCCCGACCCAGTTCAAGGCGCTCGGCAAGCCGATCGACGAGGCGGCCAAGAAAGTGCCGATCATCGGCATCGATTCGGCGGCGGACTCGAAGGCGTTCACTTCGTTTCTGACGACCGACAACGAGGTGGGCGGCCGTATCGCCGCCGACGGCATGGCCTCCGCGATCAAGGAAAAATACGGCAAGCCCGAGGGCGAAGTCGCGCTCATCACCCATCTGCCCGGCGTCGGCTCGCTCGAAGCGCGCAACAAGGGCTACAAGGAGGAGCTCGCTGCGAAATATCCTGGCCTGAAGCTCGTCGCCGACAAGATCTCGGACGGCAACGCCACGACCGGCCTCAACATCATGACCGACCTGATTACCGCCTATCCGAACCTGCGCGGCGTGTTCGCCGACAATCTCATCCAATGTGAGGGCGCGAGCCAGGCGATAGCAGAGAACAAGAAGGGCGACACGATCAAGCTCGTCTGCTTCGACGCCGACGACAAGCTTATCGGCTATCTCAAGGACGGCACGATCGCCGCGCTGCTTCTGCAGGACCCCTACCGGATGGGCTATGACGGCGTGAAGACCGCGCTCGCCGCGTCGAAGGGCGAGAAGGTCCCGGCCTTCGTCGACACGGGCGCAAACCTCGTCACCAAGGCCAATATGAACAACGACAAGGAGCACAAGCTGCTCTATCCGCCGAAGTGATTCGACGTTGCTGGTTGACATGAGGGCGCGCCGGCCACAGCGCCGGCGCGCCCTCGCGCCGCCTCTTGCGCGGGCCCCGGAGCGCCGGGATTCCTCCTTGCCGCAATGGGACGAGCTAGGTCCGAGAGCGCGACCATGACCTCTGTTGAATCCGCCGTCTTGAACGCCGGCGCGCCGATCCTGGCGCTCGAAAATCTCGACAAGCGCTTCGGCGCGACGCACGCGCTGAAAGGCGTCGATTTGACCTTCGAGGAAGGCGAGATTCACGCCATCGTCGGCGAGAACGGCGCCGGCAAGTCCACGCTCATCAAGGTTCTGACCGCCGTCCATCCGCGCTCCTCCGGCGAGATTTACTGGGAGGGCAAGGCGGTCCCGCTCGCCAATCCGCAAGAATTGATCGGCCTCGGCATCAACGCCGTCCATCAGGAGGTCGTCCTTTGCCCGCACCTGACCGTCGCGGCCAACATCTTTCTCGGCGACGAGGAGATGCGCGCGGGATTACTCGACAAGAGGCGAATGGAGCGCGATGCGCAGAAGCTGCTTGATGATCTTGGGTTCTCGCTGCCAGCCGGCGCGCTGCTTTCATCGCTGACCATCGGCCAGCAGCAGCTCGTCGCGACCGCCCGCGCCGAGCGGCGCAAGGTGAAGTTTCTCATCTTCGACGAGCCGACCGCTTATCTCACCCGGCAGGAAGCGGCGGCGCTGTTCAAGCTGATCCGACGCCTCAAGGCTCGCGGGGTCACGATCGTCTACATCAGCCATCGCCTCGAAGAGGTGTTCGAGCTCTGCGACCGCGTGTCGGTGCTGCGCGACGGCGCGCTCGTCGGCACCCGCAAGGTCAGCGAGACCAACGAGGCCGACCTCATCGCGCTGATGATCAACCGCCAGATCGACCAGATCTATATCAAGGACACCGTTCCGATCGGCGCGACGATCCTGGAGACCGACAGGCTCACCGGGCCCGGCTTTCAGGATGTCTCGATCCAGGTGCGGGAAGGCGAGATCGTCGGACTTTACGGCCTGATCGGCGCGGGCCGCAGCGAGTTCGTGCAGAGCGTCTTCGGCCGCCGTCCGGCGACCGGCGGCCGCATCGTCTGGCGAGGGCAGGACGTCCGGATCCGCTCCGAACGGCAGGCGATGAACCTCGGCATCGCGCTCTCCCCGGAAAGCCGCAGAGACCAGGGTCTCTGCCTCTCGCTCGGCGTCGGACTCAACGTCAATCTGCCGATCTTCAAGCGCCTGAGCATCGGCCCGCTGATCAATCTCACCGCGAGAAGCCTCGGCTGCGGACAAGCAGATTCACGACGTCCAGATCAAGACGTCGTCGCGGGCGGCGCCGGTGACGAGCCTGTCCGGCGGAAACCAGCAGAAGGTCGTGATCGGCAAATGGCTTAATCACGGCGCGAAGCTCTTCATCTTCGACGAGCCGACCGTCGGCGTCGACGTCGGCACCAAGGCGGAAATCTACCGGCTGCTCGGCTCCCTGCTGAAACAGGGCGCGGGCATCATCATGGTCTCGTCCTACCTGCCGGAGGTTTACGAACTCGCCGATACGCTGCACGTCTTCCGGGCGGGCCGGCTGGTCGCGACCCACGGACACAAGGACGCCTCGCATGAAGCGATCCTTACAGAGGCGATCGGCGTTTAGGGCACGGGGATAGCAAGTTACATGACTGATCAAGCCATCGCTCCGGACCGTCGGCGCAAGCGGAGGCTCGACCTCCTGCTCGGCCTCACCCTGCTCGGCCTGCTGCTGTTCATGTGGCTCGCGCTTTCGGTCGAGACCACGACCTTCTGGACCTCGAACAACATCGCCAATCTTTTGCGCCAGGGCGCGATGATCGCGATCCTGGCGATCGGCGAAACCTTCGCGATCATCACCGGCGGCATTGACCTTTCGGTCGGCGCGGTCGCCGGCTTCACCTCGATGACCGTGGCCTGGCTGCTGGCTCACGATCTCGGCTTCGCGTCCTCGATCGCCGGAGCTGTGGCGATTTCGCTCGCCATCGGCATCTTCATTGGCCTCTTCCACGCCTTCGGCGTCGTGCAGATGGGCCTGCCGCCGTTCATCATGACGCTGGCGACCATGTACGCGCTGCGGGGCATCGGGCTTCTCATCACCAACGGCGCGACCATCTCGATCGACAACGACGCCTTCACCGGCTTCTCGCGATCGAGTTTCCTCGGCTTCCCCTGGACGGACGGCTCATGGTTCCAGATCCCGATGCTGTTCTGGATGGTGATCGTCGTCGCGATCCCCGCCTACATCCTGCTCGAACAGAGCCGCTGGGGCCGCTATCTGTTCGCGATCGGCTCCAACAAGGAGGCGGCGCGTCTGTCCGGCGTCAACGTCAAGGCGATCACCTATCTCGCCTATGTCGTTTCGTCCTTCTGCGCCGCGTTCTGCGGCATTCTCCTCGCGATGCGGATCGGCATCGGCAATCCGACGCAGGCGGAGGGCTGGGAACTGCAGGCGATCGCCTCGTCCGTCATCGGCGGCACCAGCCTCTTCGGCGCGGTCGGATCCGTGCACGGGCCGGTGATCGGCTCCTTCATTCTGACGACGATCAACAACGGTGCGAACCTCCTGAACCTCAACCCGTTCTGGCAGCGGATCATCACCGGCTTCCTGATCATCATCGTGGTCTATTTCGACACCCTGCGCACACGAAAGCGCTGAACGCCAAGAAGGAGGCGCCCCTTATGCAGCGCAACCGGATCGGCAGAACCGGCGTCAGCGTGACCGCGCTGTCGCTCGGCTGCTCGGCGATCGGCAATCTCTTCCGCGAGGTCGATGAAGAGACGGCGCGCGCGGTTCTCGCGCTCGCCTGGGATCGTGGAATCCGCGCCTTCGACACCGCGCCCCATTACGGGCGGGGCCTGTCGGAGACCCGGCTCGGCGCCTTTCTTTCTCGCCGCGACCGGTCTGAGTACACCCTCTCCACCAAGGTCGGCCGGCTCCTGTCCCCGGGGCCGCCGCTCGCCGAGGCCGACGGCTTCATCAAGCCGCTGCCGATGCGCGTCCGCTACGATTACACCGGCGACGGCATCGAGGCGTCGTTCGCGCAGAGCTGCGAGCGGCTCGGAACCCGATTCATCGACATCGTCTATGTCCACGACATCGGCCGGATGACGCATGGCGAGGCCAACGCCAGGCACTTCGCCGACCTGACCGCGTCCGGACTCGACAGGCTCAGGCGCCTGAAGGCTTCGGGCCGGATCGGCGCCTACGGCCTCGGCGTCAACGAGAACGAAATTTGCCTCGAGGTTATGGAGGAAGCCGAGATCGACGTCATCCTGCTCGCCGGACGGCTGACGCTGCTCGACCGCTCGGCCGAGGAGCGTCTTGTCGGCGTCTGTCGCGCGCGCGAGGTGAGTCTCGTCCTCGGCGGCGTCTTCAATTCCGGGATCCTCGCCGCCGGTCCCGTTCCGGGAGCGCATTACGATTACGGTCCCGCCCCTGTCGAGATCCTGGCGAAAGTCGCAGCGCTCAAGACCCGTGCGGAGGCGGCCGGCGTCTCGCTCGCCGCCGCCGCGCTGCGCTTCGCCATGACCCGTCCGGTCGCGGCCTCGGTTCTGATCGGCACCGCAAACCCGCGCTCGCTCGCCCGCAACCTCGACGCCGCCGAGGCGCCCTGGCCCGCAGGCGCCGACGCGGCGCTCGCGCCGCCGCCGGCGTAGCCGCAACCGCCTCTCTCTCCCCGCCTGCCTCAGATCGCGCGCGCCACTTCGTAGGCGTCCCAGATCGCGTACATGATGTTCTGGACCCGCCGCGCGTCGCCGAACAGATAGGCCTCCGGGACCTTGTTGCGGACCTTGTCGTAGAGCCGCCGCTCCGAATCGTAGCCGATCGCCAGAATTGCGGAGTCCGCCTTGACGAAGGTCTCCTTGTCTCCCGTCTTGACGATGTAGCCGCCGTCCGCCCGATGCTCGACGGTGCTCGACGTCATGACCCTGACCGCCTTGTACTCCATCAGCTCCTTCAGCATGGCGGAATTGGCGTGGCAGAGCGGCCCGGTCTCGGCCAGGATTTTCGGCGCGATCTCCACGAGCGTCGTCCTCTTGCCCTTGTCGGCGAGCCACAGCGCGAGCTCGCAGCCGACGAGCCCGCCGCCGATGATCACCGTTTCGTCGTCGGCCGGCTTGTCGCCGTTCAGCACCTCCTCGGCGGTATAGACGAAGGGCTCGTTGGCGAGCGGCAGCATCTTCGGCTTCGAGCCGGTCGCCAAAATCAGCACGTCGGGCATGGCGCGGGTGATCAGGTCCTCCGTCGCCTCGGTGTTGAAGGTCATGGGCACCTTGAGCTCGCGCAGTTCCCGCTCGTACCACCGGATCAGCGCGTGCTCGTCCTCCTTGAAATCGGGAACGCCGCCCGGGATCACCACGCCGCCGAGCCGGTCCGACCTCTCGTAGAGCGCGACGACATGGCCCCGGAGCGCGGCGACGCGCGCGGCCTCCATGCCGGCGACGCCGCCACCGACCACCATGACGTGCTTGCGCGCGAGCGCCGGCGTGAGCTTGTAATCGGCCTCGCGCCCGCAAGCCGGGTTCACCGCGCACGACACTTGCCCATAGGCCGCGAGCCTTCCCATGCAGCCTTCCTGGCAGCTGAGACACGGCCGGATGCGGTCGATCCTGCCGGCCCTGACCTTCTGCGGCAGATAAGGATCGGCGAGCAGCGGCCGCGCGAGGCCGATCAGGTCGGTCTTGCCGGTCCGGATCGCTTCGACCGCGAGGTCCGGGTTGTCCATCCGCCCGGCCGTGATCACGGGAACGCCGACCGCCTTCTTCAGGATCGCGTTGAACGGCAGGTACAGGCCCTTCGACTGGTACATCGGCGGATGGCTCCAGTACCAGCTGTCATACGAGCCAACGTCGCCGTTGAAAGCGTCGTAGCCCGCCTTTTCGAAGATCTTGGCCGCCTCGATTCCCTCGGGTATGTCGCGGCCCCTCTCCTCGAACGCTTCGCCGGGCATCCCGCCCTTGAGCCAGTCCTTGATGAAGCTCTTCAGCGAATAGCGCAGCGACACCGGATAGTCCGCGCCGCAGCGCGCCTTGATCGCCTGGACGATTTCCGTCGCAAAGCGCAGGCGATTCTCCAGCGATCCGCCGTATTCGTCTGTTCGCTGGTTGAACATCGCGATCGCGAACTGGTCGAGCAGGTAGCCCTCGTGAACGGCATGGACCTCGACGCCGTCGAACCCCGCCTTCTGCGCGATCTCGGCCGAGTCGGCGAACTTTCGCACATAGGTCTTCACCTCGACGTGGGTCAGCTCGCGACAGACGACGCCGTCGAGCCAGCGATGCGGGATCGGCGACGGGCCCACCGGCGTTCCGCTAACCAGGCCGGGCATGCTGACCCGACCGAAGCCGGCCGAAAGCTGAAGGAACATGCGCGCGTCATAGGCATGGACGCGCTCGGTCAGGACCTTGCCGGTCTTGAGGAAATTGCCGGGATTGAGGGTCGCGCACGGCATCGAGGGCATCGCGCAATGCTCGATCTCGTTCTCGACGAAGGTTACGCCGGTCATGATCAGGCCGGCGCCGCCGCGCGCCCGCTCGACGTAATACTCGACGCCCCGCGCGTTGAACGATCCGTCGGCGTCGCAAAGGCCTCCCGGCCCGATCGGCTCCATCACGTAGCGGTTCTTGATCTCCACTTTTCCGATCTTGATCGGAGAAAACAGGAGTTCGTGATTCTTATCCATGATTGACGTCCACGCCGGGAGGAATTGCACGTTCCCGGATGCAGCGCGCTTCGGAGCTGTTGATGACCAAAGTCGTTCGCGGCAACTCCCGGCTCGGCCTGGTGAAGAGACGCTGTCATCGAAAGTTTCGGGTAGCACGAAACGGCGCCGACGGCTATGCGGCATTTCGTCCGGCCAATAGTTCTGGGCAAGTAATCGCGGGGCGATCTACTTCGGGCGCGTCGGCTTGTTACAGGCGCCCGAATGCCGAGCTACCCGACGCAAGCATGCAAATTTTCTCCCCGCCCCCGTTAGCGCCCGGGCATGCCAGGCCCGGCGTTCGAACCGGCGGGGTCCGCCTGCTAAGGCTCCTTCACCGCCTCGAACGTGACCCTCGGCTCCCGCCAGGCGCCCTTCGCCGGGCCGGCGATCACGGCTAGGAAGCCCGGCGGCTCGAAACGGGCGCCGTAGAACGGATTCGCATGGCTTCCGTCCGCGAGCGCGAAGCCAAAGCCGCCCGCGCTGAGTTCGGGCGCCTTCGCCCGCACGAGATTGTCGACCGGCCAGCCTTCGTTGCCGGGAATCGCGGTCCTGGCGGGCTGAAGCCCGACGATCGCGACGCCGTTCGCTTCGCCGGTGACGCCGGTGATCGGGTAGAATCCGTCCGCGTCCGGCGCGTCGCCAGTCTCGAAAAAGCCTTTCGCCTCGAACTCCGGCCCCGCACACGTCCACCGCCATCGCATCGAAGCCTCCGCGCCGCTCGAGACCAGCGCCGTGCCGAGAGCGAGTGCAAGAGCCAACTTCACCGAACACCCCCAAGGTCATGCGCTGACGCAGAATAGGCGCCGTCTGCGCGCCCGGCAAGGAACCAACGCGGCGGCGACAGCTGAGGCGCACAGGCAGGCACGACCGAAACACAGCGAGACTTAAGTCAGGCTTCGGGAACATAGCTTCGAACATGTCTCAATGAATCGCGCCGACGCGACCGCGAATGAGATCGGCGGCTTTTTCGCCGATCATGACCGTTGGCGCGGTCGTATTGCCGCTGGTCAGCCGCGGCATGATCGAGGCGTCCACGACCCGCAATCCCTTTAAGCCGTAGACCCTGAGCTCGGGGTCCACCACCGCCATCGGGTCGCTGGCAGGCTCGCCAGCGTCGCCTGTCCCCGGCTGCCGGGGCGCATCAGCGTGACGTGAAGACAGAATCCGTGGCTGATATGCCGCTTGCGGGTATGATCGTCGACGATCGCGACCACCAGTTGAAGCTGAATGTCCGGCGCCGGTACGTCGGGGCCGAACGGATGAAAGCGCCGGATTCGGCGACATTGCTCGTTATGATTCCGGTGCGCGACTTGCGCCACTCCCGCACGCCGTTGAGGAGCCGCCAGTGGCCGGCCGGCGAATAGCCGAGCGTGGCGTCGCTACGCGACGAGAGCCAGTTGTAGTCGCGGTGATATGGTCGTGCAGGTTTTGTCCGACGCCCTCGAGGGCGTTCGGGGGGAAGGTCTCGATCCCGAGCGCCAGGCCGAGAGGCTCGCTTTTTCTCCTGTCTGATGTGTGACTTACGTCACGGCGCTGCTCTCCAAGCGGGCGTACCTGTCAACCTGCCCCGATCCATGGGGGACGAGGCAAGCCTCACGAGGACTATCGCCATGCCGACGAACGTTTCCGCAAACCCCTTGAACGTCGTGATCTCGGTTCCCTACGCACCTCTCAACGCCTCGGCGACCCAGAACAGCCAGTACCAGTCCATTAGCCTGCCTCTGCCCTCGATTTTGTCGAAGCTTCCGGCCTCCTTGAGCGCCCAGTTCGCGCCGGTGCTCCCCTTCCTCTCGACCCCGCTCGGACAACTCTTCAACGACGCCTGGGCCAATATCCATGCCGCCGAGCAGACCAACCTCGCCAACCAGTTCGTCCAGGCGGCCGGCAGCGGCGGCCAGGGCGTCAGCAACGTCAGTTGCAGCCTGCCGTCGAGCGGAACTGTGCTCGCCAGCGTCGACCCCGCCCAGGGCTCGACCCCCGCCAACGTCGCGCTCGACTTCAACCTTCCCGGCGGAAACTTCCATTTCTATTCCGGGCCGCTTGGCGCAGGCTGGCTGCTCAACTTCAACGCCGACCTGACGGTGAGCACACCCGCGCCGGTCCAACCGTTCGGTTTCTCGCCGGTCGTGATCGCGACGCTCTCCAACGCTTCGCTCAATGCCGACAATTTTGGCGCCGACGTCGACAGTTTTCTCGACAACTTCTTCACCGACCTTGGCAATTTCTTCACCAACGGCAACTTCGTCAGCGACGTCAACTGGGCCTCGCAGCAGGTTTCGCAAGACGCCGACCAGAGCCAGGTGATCTCCGGGCCGGAGGTGGCGCCTCTGGTTAGCCTGTTCAATACTCTCAACAGCGCCAGCCCCGAGTGCGCGACTTACGGGTTCACCCAGAGCGCTTTCACCATCCCCGGCTCGACCCTTACGCTTACAGTTACCCATCCCCTCGACCCCGGTCCGATCGCGGAAGACGCCTTCAACCCGCCGAACACCCTCATTCTGCCGCCCACGCTCGCGGCGACGGCGAGCGAAGCGACGCCGGGCAGCGCAATCAGCGCGATCGGCTCGCAGTTCCCCGCCGACACGTCCCATGCCTTGAAGCTCGAATGGCCCAACACCTCATCTGGGACCCCGACACAGGCGCAGATCCAGTATTCGGGACAGATTCATACGATCGCCGCCCCATCCAACGCGCAGCCCGGCTTTCTTTACGTCTATGAAGCGTCGGGCCTCACGCCGGGCAAGACCTATACTTTCGAGGCGCGCTGCGGCGATCAGTTGACCTGGTCGCAATGGGGCCCGCCCTTGCCCCTGACGACCGCCAGCACCAACATCGTCGACCTCGTCCTCGTCCCGGTGGGAGCCGGCCAGAGCTTCACGCTCGGAAACGCCCCCCTGCCCGCCGCCAACGGCCTGTGGAACTGCTCCGGAACCATTCCGGCTGCGGCGCCGGTCGGCAACTACAACCTGCAGGCCGTTCAGGGCGGAAAACTGATCGCCGAGACGCCGCTCTCGATCGTCGCCACCCTCACGCCCCAGATCGAAGTCATCGATCCGACGACCGATGCGATCATCTATCCTCCGATTTTCGGAGGTCAGCCCTTCACCCTCAAGGGCTTCGGCTTCCCTAACGGCCAGGTGACGATCGCCTTCGACGGCTCGTCCGTGCAGACGGTCAACGCCTCCGCGGGCGCCTTCACGGTGAACCTGACGACGCCCGGCACCCCCTATACGGTCGGGACGATCAATGTCACCGCGACCGAGGGCGCGGCGGTCGCCACGCTCAACCCGCCGATCCAGCTCCAGGGCCAGCCGCAATAGCGTTCCCGACGCAGGGCAATGGCGGAGATGCGCGCCATTGCCTCACCCAGGGGCCATGCGTCACTGTGGCCCCCCATGATAGGCTCGAATGACCCCCTCGCTTGCCCCGACTTGATCGCCGACAGCCGCTACGCCTATGGGCTGGCGGCGGCCGCGGACGGCGATCTCGAAGCAGCGGCCGACATGTTCGAGCAGGCGCTGGAGCGGGCGCCCGACTGGCCGGCCGCGCTGTTCGCGCTCGCCGAAGCGAGGGAGCGGCTGGGGCGGCGAGACGGCGCCGCCGAGGCTTTCCGCCGGGCGCTTGCCGCCGATCCCTCCGATCCGCTCGGGGCCGCGGCGCGGCTTGCCGTCCTCGCCGGAGCGGACCCGCCCAAAGGTCTGCCGCGCGCCTACGTCACCCGGCTGTTCGATGACTACGCCGGACGCTTCGAGTCGCATCTCGTGGGCGCCCTCGCCTATCGCGGCCCGGCTCTCGTCATGGAGGCGCTCGACGCCGTCGCGCCCGGCCGGCGTTTCGCCTCGGCGCTCGACCTCGGCTGCGGCACCGGGCTGATGGGCGTGGGCATCCGCGATCGCGTTGCGCGCCTCGAGGGCGTCGACCTTGCGCCGGCGATGGTCGCCAAGGCCGGCGCACGCGGCCTTTACGATGCGCTGGAGGCGGCCGACGCGGGCGCCTTTCTCGCGGGCGCCTCGGCGGGCGCATACGCGTTGATCCTCGCCGCCGACACGCTGCCCTATTTCGGCGACCTTGGACCGATCCTCGCCGCCTGCCGACGCGCTCTCGCAGACGGCGGCCTTCTGGTCTTTACCGCCGAGACCTTCGAGGGCGACGCCTTCCGCCTGCTCGACAGCCTGCGCTTCGCGCACGCGCCGCCCTATGTCGAGGCCGCCGCCCGCGCCGCCGGCCTCCACCCCGTTCTCCTCCGCCGCGCCTGGGCCCGACGGGAGGCCGACGTCGAAGCGCCGGGGCTGGTCGGCGTTTTCTCGACAAGTTCGAGCTGAAGCGCCAACGCGGCGAGCGAGGGGCGCCGCATTTTCGCTGAATCAAATATCTGAACAAATGCTTCTGAAAAACCGACATCCATGCTACCCTGAAAATGTGGCCGTCCCGCCCGCGTCGCCCATTGCGGTCGAAGCAACGTCCCGCGAGGTAAAGCAAGCGAGTACGCGCGCAAGCCGTTGAAAGGATTGAAGGTAAGGGGTCAGGCCTTGTCCGGAGTTGGCATGGATTTAAGTCCAGTTGGCGTGGATTTGGACTCGACGCCAGGCGGCTTGGGGCGCCGGCGCTTCGCGCTTGGGCGCGCGCCTGGGGTTCGGTCCTGTCAACATGAGTTCGCGGCACGACAGGGTTGGGCTTCGCAAACGCCCGCAAAACCTGGCGCAACGCCTTGGAAAGATTGAATCCCGGCGCGGGCTTCCGCGCGTTGGTCAGCTCAGGAGCCCGGCCGTTTTGGCGAAGTAGAGCAGTGCGATCGTTTTGGCGTCGGCGATCTCGCCGCGTTCGATCATGGCGAGCGCCTCGGGAAAGGGGACCTCGATGACCTCGATATCCTCGTCCTCGTCGACCCCGCCGCCGTCGCCGTGCCGGCTCGAGAGGTCGTAACGGGCGACGAAACAGGCGATCTTTTCGGTCATCCCGCCGGGGCTCATGAAGGCGTCGAAGGCGTGCCGCGGCTCGACGATCGCAAGGCCGGTTTCCTCGAGCGCCTCCCGCACGACGCAGGCCTCGGGAGAGTCCTCGTCGAGCATGCCGGCGCAAACCTCGATCGTCGCGAGTCTCCCGTCGCAAAGGAAGGCGCCGGCGCGGAACTGCTTGACCAGCGTCACGACCGCGCGATCCGGGTCGTAGAGCAGCACCGCCGCGGCGAGGCCGTGACGGTAGACCTCATGCGAAAGCGTTCGCGTTCCGCCGTCGTCCTCGACGACCTCGATATCCGTCCGGGTGAGATCGAAACGGCCGCGGGAAAGAACCCGCTCGCCGATGACGCGGGCCGATCTGGCCATGGACGCCTCCTAATAGCGGAACTGCTCGCGCAGGATTCGCTCGTCGAGCGAATGACCGGGGTCGTGCAAGAGAATGAGGGAGGTCGCCCGATCCATCGACACCTCGACCCGGGTTACGCGACGGATCTCGTAATGGTCGGCCGCGGCGGCGACGGGTCGCTTGTCGGCCTCGAGAATTTCGATCACCACTTGCGCCACGTCAGGCAGCAAGGCGCCGCGCCAGCGGCGCGGGCGGAACGGCGAGAGCGGCGTCAGCGCCATCAAGGGCGCGCCAAGCGGAAGGATCGGCCCGTTCGCCGACAGGTTGTAGGCGGTCGAACCCGCCGGCGAGGCGACCAGGATTCCATCGGCGATCAGCTCGTTGAGCCGCGTAGCCAAATCGACTTCGATCCGGAGCTTGGCGGCCTGATAGGTCTGGCGCAGCAACGAAACCTCGTTGATCGCCCGCGCCGTGGTCTCGACGCCGCGAATGTCGTTGGCTTTCATAATCAGCGGGTGAATGATTGAGGGGAGCGCCGCTGCGAGCCGTTCCGGCAGGTTGTGCTCGGAATATTCGTTCATCAGGAAGCCGACCGACCCCCGGTTCATGCCATAGATCGGCTTCGGCGACCTGATGGTCCGGTGGAGGGTCTGCAGCATCAGCCCGTCGCCTCCGAGAGCGACGATCACGTCCGCCTCGTCGGGCGACACGCCTCCATAGAGCGTGACGAGAACGTCGCGGGCGTCCTCCGCCTCCTTCGAGCCCGACGAAACGAAGGCGATGTCCTGCATCCGGAGCGCTTGGCTGGCGATGGACATGTCTCCGCTCTCCGCGCGCTTCGGACCGTTTCGTCACTGCCGACGAGCGCTCTCTTAGCCGAGCGGCGCGCCATGCGGAAGCCGCGCGGAGGTCGCGAGCGCGGCCCGCTCCGGGGTCGGAAGCTTGATGAGAAAGCGCGCGCCGCAATAGAAGTCGTCCGCCTTCGCGGGCGCGAGGTCGATAGACCCTCCGTTGCGCGTCACCAGGTCCGCCGCGATCGACAGGCCGAGCCCGGTCCCCGCCACGCTGGTCGACTTCTGAAACGGCTCGAAGATCCGGTCCCTCTGATCCGACGGAAAACCTGGGCCCGTGTCGCTGATTTCGATCAGAGCCGTGCCGTCGGTGCGGATCGCGGCGAACCGGATCGCCTTTGGCCGCTCGCCTGTAGCGCCGGTGGCCGTCAGCGCCTGCACGGCATTGCGGCTCAAGTTCTCGAGCACCCGAAGGATCTGGTCCGGATCGGCATAAACCTCGAAGTGAGGAGGGATGTCGACATGGTAGTCGACAGCCCCGCCCCGCTCGGCGAACGCCGCCTCAACCACCTCTTGGACCATCTTGTTCAGATCGAACTGCCGGCGTTCAGGCGGCTGCTCTCTCCCGGCGCCGTAGGTCAGGGTCGCCTGGCAGAACTGGATTGCGCGATCGAGGGTGGCGACAAGCTTCGGCGCGAGCAGCTGGGCCTGCGGGTCAGCGATCGTGGCGAGGCGATCCGAGATGAGCTGCGCTGCGGAAAGCATGTTTCGCAGGTCGTGATTGATTCGAGCGACCGCCATGCCGAGCTCGGACAAGCGCTTTGTTTGCGCGAGTTCGTTTGCGAGCGATTCCTGCATCGCGGCAAGCGCTTTTTCGGCGCGGCCGATCTCGTCGTCGCGTCCGCTCGGCCCGATGATCCGGGAGACGTCCTGAGGGCGTTCGCCGAAGGCAATGATATTCGAGGTGAGTTTTCGCACCGGCCGAAGCACCATTTGCCACAGCGTGGCCCAGACGACCACGGTGATCACGGCGGCGAGGACAATCAGGATGGCGAACTGCGCGCCCGCCACGCGCCGCAAAGACTTGCTGAGCGGTTGCTCGTCCATCGTCAGTTCGAGAGGCGGGTCGACGCTTCGGAGCCGAATGACCGAGGGGGCATCAGGGAAGAGCGAGCGATAGAGCTCGGAAATGGTGCGCGCAAACGAGCTGCCGCCGGGCGCTACGTCCACGACCGACGTCGGCGGCGGAGCGGTGGAGGCAATCTCGCGGCGATCCTTGGCCGTGAGCACGGCGATGGACTTCAGCCCGAGGGCGCGAAGAACCTTGTCGGCGAGTTCGGGCGGAAGCGGCCTTTGGTCGGGATCGAACACGTCGAGAGCCGCCTGCACGGTGACGGCCTTGTTGTGCAGCCAGATCTCGCGGGCCGCCTCGAGCCGCGTCGCGAACGTCAAGGCCATCGAGACGACGACCGCGGTGACCGTAACGATCAGCATTCGGCCGGCAAGCCCGCCGCCGGATCCGTCGGCGACAGGCGCATCGCTCTCGGGACCGACAAATGTCGGGTCCTCGTCCCTCAAGCTGTTCGGCCCGGTCGGCAGATGCAGCATCCGGCTCCCTTTTCGCGGCGACGATCAACGGGGAAGATAAGTCTGACATATATAGGAAAATTGGCATTTAGGCAAAACGTGCGTGCGTTTGAGGAAGCGATGACGAGGCGCTTCGCAAGACCGCGACTTGCTTGCCAAGACGAGGCGCAGCGCGATCGGAGGTTTGACCGATCGGTCAGATGTGAGTGTCATAAGGAAAGCGTAAGTCGTAACGCCTTGCTTTCGCCACATCGAGCGGACAGATGAGCCGGGATGTTGAAACGGATATGAGGTCTAGTAGATGCGGAAGTACGTTTTGGTTGGTTCGTTTGTCTTTGGATTTGCGAACGCAGCTGCGGCTGCTGAATTCGGGTATAGCTTCTTATTATCAAGCTCCTCGTAACGTCGTGTTGACAGCGGCGCACAAGTCTTTGCCCTTAGGGACCCACGTCCGGATCGTCAATCTGGATAATGGTCGAAGTGCAGTTGTACAAATTAATGACCGGGGCCCGTTCATACGCGGACGCATCATCGACGTCTGCATGGCGGCCGCCAACGTGCTGGGCTTTCGACAGGCGGGCGTCGCCCACGTGCGGGTCGAAGTTCTCTGACCCGGAGGGCGTCGAGGCGCCCAACGGTCTCCGGCTCGCAAAACCCGAGTCGATCCCGTCGTTGCGCGACGACGCCCTCAATTTCCCCCTTCGAGCAGCCGACGCGCGATCACCTGCGCCTGGATTTCGGCCGCGCCCTCGAAAATGTTCAGGATTCGCGCGTCGCAGAGCACGCGCGAGATGGGATATTCCAGCGCAAAGCCATTGCCGCCGTGGATCTGAAGCGCGTTGTCGGCGGCGGCCCAGGCGACCCGCGCGCCGAGCAGCTTCGCCATGCCCGCCTCGAGGTCGCAGCGCCGGCCCGCATCCTTCGCCCGCCCGGCGAAATAGGTAATTTGCCGAGCGATGTGGATCTCGACCGCCATCGTCGCCAGCTTGTCGGCGACGCGAGGGAAATGGATCAGCGTCTTGCCGAACTGCACGCGCTCCCGTGCGTAGCGAAGACCGAGTTCAAAGGCGCACTGCGCGACGCCGACCGCTCGCGCAGCCGTCTGGATGCGCGCCGACTTCGAAGGTCTCCATCAGCTGCTTGAAGCCCTGGCCCTCGACGCCGCCAAGGAGCGCATCGGCGGGAACGCGGAAGCCATCGAAGGCGATCTCGTATTCCTTCATGCCGCGGTAGCCGAGCACCTCGATCTCGCCGCCCGACATGCCCTTGGCCGGGAAGGGATCGGCGTCGGTGCCGCGCGGCTTTTCCGCGAGCAGCATGGAGAGACCCTTGTAGCCCTTCTCCTCCGGGTTGGTGCGCACCAGCAGCGTCATGAGGTCGGCGCGGACGGGATGGGTGATCCAGGTCTTGGCGCCATTGACGACATAATCGTCGCCCTCGCGCACCGCGCGCGTCTTGAGGCTCGCGAGATCGGAGCCGGTGTTGGGCTCGGTGAAGACGGCGGTCGGCAGGATTTCACCGCTGGCGATCTTCGGGAGGTACTTGGCCTTTTGCGCCTCGGAGCCGCCGACGAGGATCAGCTCGGCGGCGATCTCGGAACGGGTGCCGAGCGAGCCGACGCCGATGTAACCGCGCGACAGCTCCTCGGAAACGACGCACATCGCGACCTTGCCGAGCCCCATGCCGCCGTACGTCTCGGGGATCGTCAGGCCGAAGACGCCCATATCCGACAGTCCGGCGATGACTTCGAGCGGAATATAGGTGTTGCCCCGATGCCAGTCTTGCGCATTCGGCACGACCTCGGCGTCCGCGAAACGGCGCATCTCGCTGCGGATCGCCTCGAGCGTCTCGTCAAGACCAGGGTCGCCAATGGCGCCGTCCGGCGCATGCTTGATTAGTTCGGCGAGCGCGGCGCGATTATCCTTGGTGTTCCCCGATCTTATCAACGCCTCGACCACGGGCTCGTCGCGGAACGGTTCGATGTCGGAGGCTTCGAGGCCGAAGTCGCTCAGGCGTATGATTTCGCCCTGATTCATCGGGATTCCCCCGAAGATCTGGGCGAGATATTCGCCGAGGCCGATCCGGGTCATCAGCTCCTCGGTCGTGCCGAAGCGGCCCTCCTCGTGCATCCGGCGCGCATAGGCCGCGAGCTCCTTGATGGCTTCGACGTAAGTTGCGAGCCATGCGAGGCCATGGGCGGCATGCTGCTCGGCCTCGATCTTGGCGGCGCTGAGCTTGCCGTGCGTGGATACCCGCTCGCGCACCGCGGTGACGGCGCATTCCAGCAGACCTTCAGCGGTAAACTGGGCCTGGCGGGCGAGATCGTCGAGCGTCACGGGCGTTTCTCCTGCATAAGCTTTCATCGCTGCGGCGCAACATGCGTCCGGGGGCAGCCTGGCGCAATGCGTCTTTTGGTCGTCAAAGGAGAAAGGAACAGCGGACGAAAGCTGGCGTTCGGACCCGTGTCCGGCGACACTGGAATGGCGAACACGGTTCGGGCTAAAAGCAGCCGAAGAGGGAAGGTTGTGCGCAAGACGGCGTCGATCATGTGGAGCGCGGCGGAGAAGTTCGCCGCCGACGACGGCTGGGCGATCGCCAGCTACATCGGCCTGACGCTTCTCATGTCCCTGTTCCCGTTTCTGATCTTCGTGGCGGCGGTCGCCGGTTTCCTCGGCTCGGCGGAGCTGGCGAAGGAAGCCGCTAAGCTCATCTTCACCGAATGGCCGGACGTGGTCGCCAGGCCGATCTCCCAGGAAGTGGAGAACGTCCTGACTGCGCCACGGGGCGGATTGCTGACGCTGGGCGCGATTCTGTCGTTTTATTTCGCCTCGAGCGCGATCGAGGCGCTCAGGGTCGGGCTGAACCGCGCCTACGGCCTGGTCGAGAAAAGGCCATGGTGGCTGCTGAGGCTTCAGTCGCTCGGGCTGGTCCTGGTCGGCTCGCTGGCGCTGCTGGCGCTCGCTTTCCTGGTCGTGCTCGGACCGCTGATTCTCGATGCGCTTTCGGAATGGATCCCGTCGATCGCCGCAGCGCACAGCTTTCTGAATTATGCGCGCCTTGGCTTTGCCAGTTTCATGCTCGCGGTCTCGCTGTTTCTTGCCCACAGAATCTTGCCGGCGCATCGGCCGAGGTTCGTCGACCTCGTTCCGGGCGTTACGCTGACCTTTTTCGCCAGCATCATATTCGGAGAAGCTTTCGGGGCCTATTTGAGCGAATACGTGCGCAACTACATCTCGACCTACGCTGGCCTCGCGTCGGTCATGATCGCACTCGTCTATCTCTACTGGGTCGCGCTGTTGTTCGTGTTCGGCGGCGAGCTCAACGCGGCGATCATGAGGGCGCGCATCCCGTCTCCACAGCCTTGACCCCTGATCGATTTGGACCCGCGGGCTCGGCCTTCGCATCTTTCGTGCAGGTCTGTGCGAAATCATTGTCCCGGATCAAACGCGTCGCAACCGAGCCGTGCTAGTCTGCCTGCCGCGGACGAGGCTTCTTCGAGCGGCGGCGAAAAGACTGCGGGAGAGAGCGAGGGGGCGTTATGTTGGACCTTCCTTCCCTGACCCCGTTGGCCGATCGGGATCGGCGGCGCCACATGGAGTGGCTGGCGCGGGGCGTTCTGAGCGCACGCGCTCAAGGCGACGTGAGAGCGGTCGCCGCTCGTCTCGCCCCGGAATTCACCTATCGAGCCCGCGGCGCCTGGCCGATGTGGCCCTACCACGCCGGCCCGATTGAACGGGCGCATTTCGTCGAGGCGGTCGCCAGGATAAACGCCGATTTCGAAGTCCTCAAAGCGGACATCCATGAGTTCCTGATCGACGGCGAATGCACGGCGCTCCATGTGACTTTCACCATGCGAAACCGCGGCGCCGGCTCGCCGGCGGAAGTCGACCTTTGGCTGCATCTCCGATTTCGCAACGACCTCGTCGAGGAGGCCGCGATTTACGTCGATGTCGCGAAGGCGGCCGGACTTCTGGCCGCCGGCATGATTGAAGTTCACGCCCGCGAGCGCGTCGGCGGAAAAAGCCGAGCAGCGTCGCCGCCAATCGTGATGGCGGCCGAAGCAGCGGGTAGCGCGGAATGCGAGGCGCCCGAAACGCGAAGTCGAAAGTGGATGGAGCGCGTCGCTCGCAATTTCTTCGCCCTGCGGGCGAATGGCGACCTTGAGGGGATGCTGGCGCGGCTGGCGCCGGACTTCCTCTACAATCCGCGGGGAGACTGGACCAAGCCGCCGCTTATTGCGGAGCGGTGCGGCCTCGCGGCGTTCGCGGAGTCGCTGCGCCTGGTCAACGTCGAGTTCGAGGATTTGGGCGGGGAGGTCCACGAGCTTCTGGTTGATGGCGACCGGGTCGTGGCGCACCGAACGATCCGGCTGCGCAATCGCGGGGCAGGCGATATCGCCCATGTCGATGAGTGGGTTTGTTTCCGGATCCGCGATGGCCTGATCGTGGAAATGGCGTCCTATGTCGACAACGCCAGAGTGGCCAAGGTCGCGTGGCCCGACTATATGGCGCCGCGCTGACCGCAGTCGCGCGCGTTTTATTCGCGCGGCCGCTCTCGCCAATTTCTTAGGTCTTTCAAGGCTTTGCGGCGGACATTCCGGGCGGGCGTCGTTTCAGGGCGGGCGACCGGCGTCTGCGTGGGCCTCGTCCGCGGGCCGGACGGAGCGCCCGGGCGCCGAGCGCCGCCGCCCCAAGCCGGCATGGCGCCGAGACCAAATCCATGCCAACTGGATACAAGACCTCACTCATTCGCATTTTTAATCTTTTCAATGGCTCCCGCGATGGCGGAGGCCTTATCGTTCGCGGCCATTTCCGATCCGCGTTAATCGAAGGTAACGGCCATTCTCCGAGGCCCTTTTTCATTCTTCGGACAAGGAAACATCGTGCCTCCTTTTTCTGTTTTATGAAAGCTGTTTATCATACTTCGATAAATTAGAATTGTGAGGCTGTCCGGCTTCCGGTCGGCGGCTCCGACGGAGTACGAGCAGGGCGGACCGCGGCCTCCCGACCTTGTCCGCCGCACAAAGTCTAGAGCGACTTCACGTCACGAGAGGTTCGCGCTCTTATGAAAATGGGCTTATTTGTGCGGCGACCGGCGTCAGGGTTTTGTCCACGATTCCGGTAGACGTTTTAAGAGGGAAAGAACCAAAATGGCGTTGTTCGACGCTCTGATCGACGATTTGGCGCACCGCTTGGGACTGGGGGGCGCCGCCGCGCCTCTCGTCAGGGAGGCGCTGGCTCTGATCGTCGGCGGCGACGGAGGTATCGCTGGCTTCCTCGACCTCTTCAAGCGCGCCGGTCTCGGGGCGATTGCGTCCTCCTGGCTGGGAATAACGAATCCCGCGTCGCTGTCGACCTCCGAGCTTGAAGCGGCGCTTGGCGCGCCTGCGATCGATACGATCGCGCACCGTCTCGGTATCGCGCTGCCGGCCACGACGACCGCCCTCGGCTACGCGCTGCCGAAGCTCGTCGGCCTCCTGACGCCCCAGGGCATCGTTCCGGCCGCGCTGCCGCCCGAGGCTTCGGCCTTTCTGGCGCAGCACCCCGGCGCCGGCGACGACCATGGTCACGCCAGCGAGGTGAAGCAGATCCGCGCCGGCTCGGTCGCGCCGGGTTGGCTATGGCCGCTCGTGGGGGCGGCGACCTTGGTCGGCCTCGGCTGGGCCGTGTGGCCGATCCTGTTCCCGCCGCAGGCGGCGACGGTCGAGAGCGCCGCGTCGGCGCCCGCCGCCGCCCCGGCGCCGGTCGTGGCCGAGGCGCCGAAGCCTGCGCCTGCGCCCGCCCCAGCTACGACAGTCGCGGAGGCGCCAAAGGCCGCGCCGGCGCCCGCGACCGAAACCACCGCTCCCGCTCCGGTCGCCGCCCCTGCCCCTGCCACGACTGTCGCGGAGGCGCCGAAGCCCGCGCCGGCGCCCGCGGCCCCCGCTCCATCCGCGGCCCCTGCCCCTGCCACGACTGTCGCGGAGGCGCCAAAACCAGCGCCGGCGCCGACCGTTCCCTCGACGCTCTCGGTCGTCGACGACAACGGCGTCGCCAACGTCTCCGGCGCCGTTCACGACGACAAGACCCGCGGCTCGATCCTCGACGCGCTGAAGGCTGCGTTCGGCGCCGATCAGGTCAAGGGCGACATCGCGGTCGACGCCTCCCGCGCCGACGCGCCCTGGCTGGACAATCTCCGCGCGGCGCTCCAAGCGTTCAAGGTTCCCGGCCTCAAGGCGACCTTCGACGGCGCCGCGATCAAACTCGGCGGCGCGATACCGGACGCGGATCGAGAGAAGATCGCGGCCTCGCTCGGCTCGATCTTCGGCAGCGGGGTGACGGTCCGTTCGCTCGCCCCGTCGCTTGCCGACTGGTCGAATACCGCCTACGGCAAGGCCGCGGCCGCGCTCGACGCGCTCAAGACCGGCCGCAGCGCCGCCGACGTGGTCGCCGCACTCGACCGCTCGATCGTCACCTTCGACACCGACAGCGCCGACGTCCCGGCCCTGACGATCAGCTTCCTCGACACCGCCGCGGCAAGCCTGAAGGCGCTCCCGGCCGGCGCCGAAATCGAAATCGCCGGCTACGCCGACGATACCGGCGACGCCGAGGCCAATCTCGCCTTGTCGCAGCGCCGGGCAGACGCCGTGCGCGACGTGCTGGTCAAGGCGGGCGTCCCCGCCGATCTCCTCGTCGCCAAGGGCTATGGCGGGGCGAATCCCATCGTCGACAACGGCGCCGAGGAGAGCCGCGTCCGCAACCGCGGCGTCGCGTTCCGCGTGCTCAAGACGCCGGTCGCGGCGCCCGTCGCCGCTGCCGCCGCGCCAAACCCGGCCCCCGCTCCCGCCGCGGTCCCCGCTCCTGCGCCCACGGCGAGCGCTGAAGCCGCCGCCCCCGCTTCGGCCGCCGCGCCTGCTCCGGTCTCCGCGCCAGCCCCAGCCGCTCCGCCCACTCCGGTCCCGGCCCCCGCCCCGGCCGCCGCGCCTGCTCCCGCCCCAGCGCCCGCAGCAAACGCCGCGCCCGCGCCGGCGGTCGCCGAGGCGCTCAAGCCGGCGCCGTCGCTGGCCGTTCCCTCGACGCCCTCCGTCGTCGCCGGGCTCAACCGCTCGGTCGTCAATTTCGACACCGACAGCGCTGAAGTTCCGACCTCGACGATGAGCCTCCTCGAAACCGCCGCGGCGAGCCTGAAGGCGCTCCCGGCCGGCGCCGAAATCGAGATCGCCGGCTACGCCGATGATACCGGCGACGCCGAGGCCAATCTCGCCTTGTCGCAGCGCCGGGCCGACGCCGTGCGCGACGCGCTGGTCAAGGCGGGCGTCCCGGCTGATCTGCTCGTCGCCAAGGGTTACGGCGGGGCGAATCCCGTCAATGGCGCCGGAGAAACCCGCAACCGCCGAATCGAGTTTCGCGTGCTGAAGGCGCCCGCCGAAAGCGCCTCGCCTGCTCCGGCCGCCGCGCCGGCTGCGGCGGTCGCCGAGGCCGCAAAGCCCGCGCCGGCGCCGACCGTTCCTCCGACGCTGTCGATCGACGATGAGAATGGCGTCGCCACGGTCTCCGGCGCCGTTCACGACGACCAGAGCCGCGGCTCGATCCTCGACGCGCTGAAGGCCGCCTTCGGGCCGGACAACGTCAAGGGCGACATTTCAGTCGACGCCCGCGCGGGCGCCGCGCCCTGGCTCGCCAACCTCCGCGCAGCGCTCGACGCGCTCAAGCTTCCCGGCCTCAAGGCGACCTTCGACGGCGCCGCGATCAAGCTCGGCGGCGCGATCCCGGACGCGGATCGCGAGAAGATCGCCGCCGCGCTCGGCTCGATCTTCGGCGGCGGGGTGACCGTCGGCTCGCTCGCCCCGTCGATCGGCGAACTGGAGAGCGCCGCCAACGCCAAGGCGGCTGCGGCGCTGGGCTCGCTCAAGACGGGGTACAGCGGCGACCAGGTCGTCAGCGCGCTCAACCTCTCGGTCGTCAATTTCGCCACCGCCAGCGCGGAGGTGCCGGACTCGGTCGCCGGCTTGCTGCACGACGGCGCGACGACCATGAAGGCGCTCCCAACGGGCACCGTCATCGAGATCGGCGGCTACACCGACAACACCGGCGACCCCGACGCCAATCTGGTCCTGTCGCGGCAGCGCGCCGAGGCGGTTCGCGACGTGCTGCTCAAGGACGGCGCGCCCGAGGACATGCTGACCGCCAAGGGCTACGGCGCCGCCGATCCGATCGACAGCAACGACACCGACGAGGGCCGTTTCCACAACCGGCGGATCGAGTACCATGTGATCAAGACGCCGTGAGGCTGGCTTAGGCGCCCATGAAATTAGGCAGCGCCCGGATCGCGCGGGGCGTAGCGGCGTTGACTTGCTTCTGGAGGGCGCGCGGCTCGCGCCCTTGGGGACGGCGAGACGCCGTCCCGCCGATGCGGAGGCGATCCGATGCCCTGGCGAAACGGCGACGCGATTGGAAAAGTTGGCCGAAAAGACGTCGCTCTGAGACTGGCCGTGGCGGCGGCCAGTCTTGTCTGCGCGGCCTCGCTCTCACTCGCTGCGGAGCCCGCGCCGACCTCGGATTGGCCGTTTTTTGGCCGCGACATCCACAACACCCGCAATGCGGCGGACGAGCACGTTCTCGACCCCGCCCAGGTCGCCGACCTCAAACCGCTATGGGTGGTGACGACCGACGGCGACGTAAGCGCGACCCCGGCGGTGGTCGACGGGATCGTCTACGCGCCCGACTTTGGCGGCAGCCTCTGGGCCATCGACGCCAAGACCGGCGCGGTCGTCTGGAAGGCGGCGATCGCCGACTACACAGGCGTAAAGGGCGATATTTCGCGCAACACGCCGGCCTATTGGCGTGGCTCGCTGATCATCGGCGAAGGAACGCAGACCACCAGCGTGCTGGAGGGCGCAAGCGTCCTGGGGGTCGACGCCAAGACGGGCCGGCCGCTGTGGCGCACCAAGGTCGATAGCGACCCCGTCGCGATCATCGCCGGCGCAGCGATCGTGGATGATGGAGTGGCCTACGTCGGCACGTCCTCGAAGGCTGAGGCGCTCAACAAACCGTCGACTTTCCGCGGCAGCGTCGTAGCGCTGAGCGCCGATGACGGCAAGATCCTGTGGCAGACCTACCTGACGACAGAGGGCTACACGGGCGCCGCTTCGTGGGGAAGCACGCCCGTTGTCGATCACGACACGGGCCTCCTCTACGTCGCGACCGGCAACAATGATTCCGTGCCCGCGGGCGTCTGCCGAACGCCCGGGGCGATCGATTGCGCGCCGTCGTCGCCGGACAATCATGTCGACAGCATCGTGGCCCTCGAACTCAAGACCGGCCGCATCGCGTGGGCGACGAGCACCCTCACAGCCGATGTCGCGACCAACTTCAATCAGGCCGATGGCCCCGACTACGATTTCGCCCAGGGGCCGATGCTATTCACCGCCGAGATCGGCGGGCGGCTGACGGCGCTGATCGGCGTCGGCCAGAAGAGCGGGGACTTTTGGGCGCTCGACCCGGCGAGCGGCAAGGTGGCGTGGGAGACAAATGTGGGTCCGGGAAGCCCGCTCGGCGGTATGATGTGGGGATCGGCGACCGATGGTCGGCGCATCTATGTCTCGATCGGCAACGCCAACCATACGCCCGTTCCCTCCTCACCTCCGGGAGGAGGTCAGCAAATCATCGAGGGAGGGTTCTGGGCGGCCCTCGACCCCGCCACGGGCGCGGTCTTGTGGCGGACGCCGGACCCGCAGGGCGCGGTCGACGTCGGCGCGCTAACCGTCGGCGACGGCGTGGTCTATGCCGGATCGCTCGCCCCGCGCGGGAACAACATGTACGCGCTCGACGCCGCGACCGGCGCCGTGCGGTGGGCGTTCGCGAGCGGCGGGTCGGTCGCGAGCGGGGCGGCCGTCGTCGACGGCGCGGTCTACTGGGGATCGGGCTACAAGATCGCAACCATCAACGGCCCGAACAACAAGCTTTACGCCTTCGGACTGCCAGGCAAGTGAATTGTCGGAGGACGCAGGAAACGCGCGCCCTCCATCAGCTCACCCCGAGCTTGCGCTGCAGATTGGTGGAGGAGGTCGTGTACTGGAACACCAGCTTCTTGTCCGGATAGACGTAGTGGTGGGCCTTCTGGGCGGCGAGCGCGGCCTCGTGGAAGCCGCACAGGATCAGCTTGAGCTTCCCCGGATAGGTATTGATGTCGCCGACGGCAAAGATGCCCGGCGTGCTCGTCTCGAACCGCTCGGTGTCGGTGGGCACGAGATTCTCGTGCAGGTTCAGCCCCCAGCCGGCGACCGGGCCGAGCTTCATCGTCAGCCCAAAAAACGGCATCAGGTCGTCGCAGGGCATGTCGACCGTCTCGCCGCTCTCCTTGCGGACCACCAGCGCCGAGAGCTGGCCCGCCTCGCCCCTGACCGCCGTCACCTGCCCGAGGACGAAATCCATCTCGCCGCTGTCCACCAGCGCCTGCATCGCGTTCACCGAATGCGGCGCGGCGCGGAAGACCGGACGGCGATGGATGAGGGTGACCCGGCTCGCGATCGGATGAAGGTTGATCGCCCAGTCGAGCGCTGAATCGCCGCCGCCGACGATCACGAGGCGGCGGTCGCGAAAGTGCTCCATCTTGCGGACGGAATAGAAGACGCTGCTGTTCTCGTACGCGTCGAGCCCGGGGATCGGCGGCTTCTTCGGCTGGAACGAACCGCCGCCGGCGGCGACGACCACCACCTTCGCCTCGATCGTCGTCCCGGCGTCGGTGCCGACCCGGAAAAGGGGGCGCTCCGCGGTTCCCAGCGACTCCAGCCGCTCGACCATTTCGCCAAGATGAAAAGTCGGCCCGAAGGGATTGATCTGCTTCATCAAATTGTCGACCAGCTCTTGGCCGTTGATGATCGGATAGCCGGGAATGTCGTAGATCGGCTTCTCCGGATAAAGCTCCGCGCACTGCCCGCCCGGCCGCGACAGGATGTCGATCACATGACACTTCATGTCGAGAAGGCCGAGCTCGAACACGGAGAAGAGCCCGACCGGCCCGGCGCCGATGATCGCAACGTCGGTGGAAATGACTTCGCTCATGATCTCAGCCCTGCTTCGCCGGCGTCGTGACGACGAGCCCGTCCAATTCGTCGGTCACCTTGATCTGGCACGAGAGCCGCGAATTCGGCCGCACCTCGAATGCGAAATCGAGCATGTCCTCTTCCATCTGCGAGGGCTCGCCGACCTTGTCGGTCCAGGCCTCGTCGACATAGACATGGCAGGTCGCGCAGGCGCAGGCGCCGCCGCATTCCGCCTCGATGCCCGGAATCGAATTGTGCAGCGCCGTCTCCATCACGGTCGCGCCAACCTGGGCCTCGACCGTGCGGGCGTCGCCTTTCACGTCAATGAAGGTCACTTTTGTCATCGGGCCGAACCCATCCCCGCCTCTATCTGTCGCGCTCCGAGCGCCTGCCGCCTCCGAGCCGAGCGGGGGCCTTCTTAAAGCAAGCGCGCAGCGGCCGAAAGGGCGCCGGCGCGGTCCGAACGACTGCGGACGTTTGGCGACGGCGTTCGACGCGCCGATCGCAAAACCGCGCCCGGAACCTTAATTTGTCAGGGGAATTCGTGCAGGCGATCGATTTCGGCCGCCGCTTGCGCGACCGCTTCGCGAAGGTCGGCGATCGCCTGCGACAATTCGACGGCCCGCTCCGGGCCCTCTTGGCCCTGCTCGGCGCCTGCCCTGCCGCAGACCTCCACGGCCGCCGCCGCCTTCGCGACCGGAAACGCGCCGACCGCCACGGCCGATCCCTTCAGCCGATGGGCGATGTCCGCCTTGGCGGCGGGGGACGCCGGGCCGTCTTGAGCCAGACTTTCCATCAGCGTCGCGGACTGGACGCGGAACAGCAGCAGCACCTCGGCCTCGAGGTCTTTATCCCCCATGCACTGGCGCGACAGGTGCCCGAGATCGAGAGCGACGGCCTCGCGCGCGCCGTCGCCGGAGGCGTCCGGCGGCGAGCACATCTCCTTCTTGCCGCTTGCCGGGGTCAGAGGCATCGCAATCCCAATTCCGTTACGAGACCGTCGCAGGGCTAAAGGCCGCCGTCCTGCCGCCGGCGACCTCCGGTCCGCCGAAGAGATTGGAAAAGCATGGTAAAAGAACCGTTAACGACGTTTGAAGGATGACTTGCCGCCCCGGTTTTCATAATAGGGGCATGGCGTTAGACTGCGACGTGGTTAATGCGTGTGTTTCCGTCGGCTCTGCAAGAACCGAGGCCGGAGGAAAGTGTTGGCGCGTCGATCGACCGCTTGCGGTCGACGCCAATGGAACGAGGCGGTCACTATGGCAAAACAGAACCCGGCGACGGATCCGGTTTCGGCGGCGATGTCGGCAATCGAGAGCGCCCTGAACCTGACGGACGACGAGACGTCCTCCACGATCCTGGAGGATATAGCGCCGCCAGCCGCGCCGGCCGATCCGGTTCGGTCGAAGGCGCCGACCCCGATCCTCAAGCCGACCGCGCAGACGATCGATTCGGCGCCGCTCCTGAGGCCGGGCCCGTCGCCGACGCAGCCCGCGGAGACGAAGCCCACGATCGCCGCCGCGCCTCCGGCCAATGACGACCGCGAAACGGTGGGCGCCATACTCCAGGCTTTGAACGCGCCCCGTCCAAGCCGAACGCCCTTCGTCCTGGCGATCGTGGGTTCGCTCGTCTGGGCGGCCCTCTGCGCGCTCTACGCGTATCTGCGGATCTGGCCGACAGTCGCCGGCGCCTCGTGGTCCGAGATTCTCGTCCGGCCCGAGACGCCCTTGTTCCTGCTTGCGACGCTGGGGCCGATCTTCTTCCTGTTCGCCTTCGCGACGCTCGCCCGCCGCATGCGGGAATTGCGCCAGTCGGCGCGGGCGATTTCCGAAGTCGCGGTGCGCCTGGTGGAGCCGGAGACGATCGCCGGCGAGCAGGTGGCGACCCTGTCGCAGGCCATCCGCCGCGAACTCAGCTCGATGGGCGACGGCGTCGAACGGGCGCTCGCCCGCGCCGCCGAACTCGAAACCCGCGTCAAGGCTGAAGTGTCGACGCTCGAGCGCTCTTATTCCGACAACGAGCGCAAGATCCGCTCGCTCATCGCGGAGATGGCCGATCAGCGGGAAGCCATCACGACCAGCGGTTCGCGCGTTCGCGACGCGATCGCCAACGCCCACGGCGGAATCGCCGGAGAACTCGACGCGGCCGGCGATCGCCTGAGCGAGAAGCTGAACGAAGCCGGCCAGCGGCTCTCCGCCGCGCTCGGGGCGTCGTCGGAGAATATCGCGGCCTCGATGGACCGCACCGGCTCGAACGCCGTCGAGCGGATCGTGGCGGAAGGCGCCCAGATCGCCGTCTCGATCGCGGGCGTCGGCGACAGTCTCGCCGCCCGTCTCACCGACACGGGCCGCCGGACGGCCGACGACATCGTAGCCCGCGTCAGCGACCTCGACGGCCGGGTCAAGGCCGCGGGCGAAATCCTGCTCGCCGGCATGGACGAGCGCGGGATCGACCTCGTCCAGCGAATCAACGCCTCGCAGACCGCGATCGTCGACGCGATCGGCGCGCACGGCGACCGCGTGACCCAGCGAATCGCCGATACCTCCGTCGAGGCTCGCGACACGGTCGGCGGCTTCGCCGACGACATCGTGAACCGGATCGCCGAGGTGAGCGCGCGCACGACCGAGGCTATCCAGAGCCATGGGAATTCGACGGCGGATCGGCTGGCCGACGTCTCGGCGACCGTGTCGTCGGCCCTCGGCGCCCGCTCCGACGAGTTGGTCGACCGCTTGCAATCGAGCGGGACCGCGGTCGTCGAGGCCATTCGGACCCACGGCGGCGGCGTGACCGCGCGCCTGGCGGAGGCCGCCGACGAGGCCCGAGCGGCGATCGGGGGCCATGCCGACGACGTCGTCGAACGCATTGCCGACACGAGCGCCCGCGCGACCGAGGCCATCCTGCGGCACGGCGACTCGACGGCCGTCCGGCTGGCGGAAGCATCCGAGACGATTTCAACCGCGCTCGGCGCGCGCTCCGACGAGCTGGTCGAACGCTTGAGGACAAACGGGAGCGAGGTTGTCGAGGCGATCCTGACGCACGGCGGCGGAGTGACGGCGCGCCTCACGGCGGCCGCCGACGAGACCCGCGCGGCGGTCGGCGCCCATGCTGACGCCGTTGTGATGCGCATCGCCGCCACCAGCTCGGAAGCGGTCAACGCTCTCACCGGTCATGGCGACCGCGTGACGGCGCGTTTCGTCGACGCGACCCAGAATTTGTCGAGCGCGGCCGGGGCGCACGCAGACGCCATCGTATCGCGCATTACCGCGACCAGCGCGAGACTCCGTCCAGGCGATCCGCGGCCACGGTGATTCGGTCGCGGCCCAGCTCGCCGACGCGACCGCCGCGATGTCGAGCGCGGTCGACGCCCAGGCCAACGAGCTCGTCGAAAAGGTCGGGTCCAGCACATCGCGCGCAATCGAAGCGGTCAGGGAACGCCAAGGCGATCTGGCCGCCCAGATGATCGAGTCTTCGCTCGCGATGTCGGGCGCGTTCGGCGCCCACGCGGACGACGTCGTCGGACGCATCAACGAAAGCAGCGCGCAGGTCCTCGACGCCATTCGTTCGCACGGCGACGCCGTCGCGGGGCGGCTCTCGTTCGCCGCGGACCGCGCGAACGACGCCGTCAGTGCGCACACCGACGCGATCGTCGGCCGCGTCCTTTCGACCAACGACCGCGTCGTGGACTCCCTGCGCACCCATGGCGAATCCGTCGTGACGCGGCTCGCCGACGCCGCGGATCGGACCACCAACGCCGTGAACGCCCAAGCCTACGACGTCGTCGCCCGGATTAACGCAAGCAACGCCGACGCCGTCGACGCGTTGCGCGCCCACGGCGACGCCGTCGCCTCCCGGCTAGCGGACACCGTCGAGGCCGTGCGCGCGCAGGGAGACGCCGTCGCGGCGCAGCTCGCGGACGCGACCGACCTGACCAGGGCCGCGGTCAACGCCCACGCCGACGCGGTCGTCGGGCGCATTCACGCGAGCAATGATGGGGTTCTCGAACTCGATCCGCTCGAGCGGCGAAGCCGTCGCGGCGCGGCTCGCCGAGTTGGCCGATCTGGCGAAGAACGCGGTCAGCGCCCACGCCGACGCCGTCGCCGGCCGGATCGGCTCGAGCAGCGCCGTCGCGGTCGAAGCCTTGCAGACGCACGGCGAAGGCGTCGCCTCCCGCCTCGCGGAAGCCGCCGAAGCCGTCCGGGCGCACGGAGAGACCGTCGCGAGCCGGCTCTCCGACGCCTCTTTCCTGATGCGCGACGCCATCGACGGCCACGCCGAGGAGATTGTGGGCCGCCTCAGCGCCAAGAGCGCGGAGACGGTGGACGCGTTCCGCGAACAAAGCGAGTTGGTCGCTGGACGCCTGATCGAAGCGAGCGATGCGCTGGCTCGGGATTTCAGCGAGCGCGCCCAGGCGTTGATCGATCGCGTCGACGACAGCCAGGCGCGCCTCAACGACACCGTGGTCCTGCGCGGCGACGACCTGGTCGTACGGCTCAACGGCGTCTCCGATCGCCTGCACGAAACCCTGGTCGAGCGCGGCGAGGCGCTCGGCGACCGGCTCGACGGTTCGAGCCAGCGGTTCGCCGCGACGCTCAGGGACCGCGCGGAAGACACGTCCGCGATCCTTGACTCGGCGGCGCAACGCTGGACGGAGCGGTTCGACGCGCGGGAAGCCCAGCTGCGCGTCGCCGTCGACGGGCAGACCGCCGCGGTCGAGGCTTTGATCGACAATACGACCCAGCGGATCGTGGGCGCGCTCTCCGTTCAAGGCGCGGCAACCCAATCGCAAATCGAAACGGTTTCGTCCTCATCGCTCGACCGGTTCAATACCGAAGCCTCGCAGATCAGCCAGCGTTTCGCTGCGCTGGCGAACGACGCCGCCGCAACCGTCGCGATCGGCGCAGGCAGCGTGCACGACGCGCTGAGCGCGCAGGTGACGGCGTTCGATACGATTATCGGCGAGCGCGGCGGACGCCTGATCGAATCCCTGTCCGACCAGACCGGCCGCATGCGGGAATATCTGGAAACGCTCGACAATCTGGTCGGCGAGAACGGGCACAGCGTGGTCGACCGCATCGCCGCCCACGCGGACGAACTGAACACGCACATCGCCGGCCACATCGGGACGATCGACACGGTGATGCGCGGCCACCGCGAGGACTTCGGCGACCGCTTCAACGCCCATCTCGAAGACCTCTCGGCCAAATCCGCCCAGCGGCTCGGGCAGTTCGAAACCGTCTCGACGGCGCACTTCAATTCCGTCGACGCGGCGCTCGCTTCGCACGCCCGTCGCGTCGAAATATCGCTCGGAGACGGCCTCGCGCGATTCGAAGGCGCGATCGACGGGCGCGGCCGAGAACTTGTGGCGCAGGTCGGCGACCGCTCGGACGCGCTGACCAACGATCTCGGCCTCAAGCTCGGCGCGATCGAGGACATGCTGATCACACGCGGCGGCGCGCTCGACGAGCAGCTCGGCCGCCGCACCGAAGAGACCGCGGCGGCGTTCGAAACGCGGCTCCAGACGCTCGACGAACGGACCTCGGGCAAGCTCAAGGAGGTCGCCGGCTCGCTCGAAACCCTGATCGGGCGGATCGACGACGGCCTTGCGCAGCGCGGCCGCGCGGTTTCGGAAACGCTCGCCCGCAATACGCTCGAAACCGCAAGGACGCTCGGCGAAGGCGGACGCGAGCTGGTGAGCAGCCTGGACGCGAAGTCGGCCGAAATCGGCGAGACGCTGCAAAAGCGCGTCGGAACGCTGACCGAGACGCTGTCCGGCCTCTCCGACACGATCAACGCGACGCTGACTGGCCGAATCGAGGCCGCGTCTCGTTCGCTCGGCGCGAGCGTCGAGCAGTTCAAGGACCAGGTCGTCACGCCGCTGCAGGACGTCGGCCAGCGTTTCGACGCCAACCGGATCGACCTCGAGCGCCGCGTCGGCGAACACGCCGAGAAGGTGACGGAGCTGTTCGAGACCCACCGTTCCGGCCTCGGAGCGACGCTCGACGGTCACCGCGCCTCGATCGACGGCACGTTCGACCGTCATCGGGCCGCGCTCGCGGAAGCCGCGCGCCGAAGCGCGGAAGAACTGGATACGCGCCTTGCGGCGCTCGGCGAAGCGGCCGACAAGAGCGCCCACGTCATCGACGCCCGGCTCGCCGATCTCGCCGAGGCCGCCGACCGCAGCGCCGGCGCGATCGACGGCCGGCTCGCGGCGCGGATCGAATCGATGACCAGTTCGCTCGCCAGAACCGCGGCCGACGCGGACGCCAGCCTTGCGGCCCGCAGCGGAGAGCTCGCGGCCTCGATCGGGTCGCGGGTGGACGAGCTTCACCGCGTCATCGACGACAAGGGCGCCGAACTGGTGACGGCCCTCGGGCGGCAGGGCGAAGACGTCTCCGGCCTGATCGCCGGGGCCGGCGCCCGGGCGGAGCAGACCCTCGAGCGCGTGGCGCTCGCGCTCGCCGAAGCGACCGACCAGGCGGACGCCAGTCTCGCGGCGCGCAGCGGAGACCTTGCGGCTGCGATCGGATCGCGGGTCGACGAGCTTCACCGCATCATCGACGTCAAGGGCGCCGAACTGGTGACGGCGCTCGGACGGCAGGGCGAAGACGTCTCCGGCCTGATCGCCGGGGCCGGCGCCCGGGCGGAGCAGACCCTCGAGCGCGTGGCGCTCGCGCTCGCCGAAGCGACCGACCAGGCGGACGCCAGCCTCGCGGCGCGCAGCGGAGACCTTGCGGCTGCGATCGGATCGCGGGTGGACGAGCTTCACCGCATCATCGACGTCAAGGGCGCCGAACTGGTGACGGCGCTCGGGCAGCGGGGCGAAGACGTCTCCGGCCGGATCGCCGGCGCCGGCGCCCGGGCGACCCAGACCCTCGAGCGCGTGACGCTCGCGCTCGCCGAAGCGACCGACCAGGCGGACGCCAGCCTTGCGGCGCGCAGCGGAGAGCTCGCGGCCTCGATCGGATCGCGGGTGGACGAGCTTCACCGCGTCATCGACGTCAAGGGCGCCGAACTCGTGGCCGCGCTCAGCGAGAGGGGCGACGATTTCTCCGGCCAGATCGCAGGGGCCGGCGCCCGGGCGGCGCAGACCCTCGAACGGGTCGCGCTTGCGCTCGCCGAAGCGACCGACCAGAGCGCGCGCATCATGGACACGCGGCTCGCCGACCTCGCCGAAGCCGCCGACCGCAGCGCCGGCGCGATCGACGGGCGGCTCGCCGCGCGCACCGAGGCGATGACCAGTTCGCTCGCCAGAATGGCGGCCGACGCGGACGCCAGCCTTGCCGCACGGGGCAGCGAGCTCGCGGCCTCGATCGGATCGCGGGTGGACGAGCTTCACCGCATCATTGACGTCAAGGGGGCCGAACTGGTGTCGGCGCTCGGCGAGCGGGGCGACGACGTCTCCGGCCAGATCGCCGGCGCCGGCTCCCGCGCGCTGCAGACGCTCGAGCGCGTGGCGCTCGCGCTCGACGACAAGGGCCGGAGCGTGTCGAATCAGGTCGCCGAGGCCAGCGAACAGCTTTCGCAGACCTTCGAGCGCCTTTCCGGAACGGTCTCCGAGCAGGGATTGGTCGTATCCAGCCAAATCACCGATGCGGGAGAACGGGCGCTGCGGACGCTCGATCGGCTCTCGGTGGAGTTCGGCGACCGGGGCCAGGTTGTTTCCGGCCAGATCGCCTATGTCGGCGAGCGCGCCGCGCAATCCCTGGAACAGGTGATCGCGGCGCTCGGCGACCAGGGCCAGAACGTGTCGGACCAGGTCGCCGTCGCCGGCGAACGCCTGTCGCACACGTTTGAACGGCTATCCGGCGTGGTCTCCGATCAGGGATTGGTCGTGTCCAATCAGATAACTGATGCGGCAGAGCGCGCTCTGCGGTCGCTCGACAGACTCTCCGTGGAGTTCGGCGACCGGGGGCAGTCGGTTTCCAGCCAGCTCGCCGACATCGGGGAGCGCGCCGCCCAGTCGCTCGACCGCGCGGCCGCGGCTCTCGGCGATCGCGGCCAGGACGTTTCGACCCAGATCGCCGGCGCCGGCGAACGGGCGGCGCAGGCGCTCGATCAGGTGTTGACGGCGCTCGGCGACCGCGGCCAGGACGTGTCGGGCCAGATCGCCGAGGCCGGCGACCGGGCGATCCAGGCCGTGGACCAGCAGATGGCGGGCCTTGCGGCGCTGCTCACGCGTCGGGCCGACGATCTGATCGCCGCCGTCAACGGCGCCGCCGCCGATCCGATCCGGGCGCTGAGCGCGCTCGCGGGTCAGGTGCGCGCCGAAGTGATCAGCTCGGGCGAGGCGTTGCGGAGCGTCGCCGAGGAGGCGGCGCAACGGTCGAGCGAAACGATCGATGGCCTGCTGAGGCGGATGACCGAGGAGGTCGAGGCTTCCGGCGCGTCGCTGCGCGACTCGGTCGCGGTCAGCGCGGATCGCTCGGTCGGCGCGCTCGCGGGCGCGGGCGACCGGCTGCGCAACGAGCTGACGCTTGTCCTGGACAATCTCGGCCAGACCAGCGCCGCCATCGACCAGACGGTCGCCGCGGCCGGGGACCGGCTCTCCGATGTCCAGGGCGGCCTCGCGACGCGGGTCGAGGAGTTCCAGCGCGCCCTCGGGGGCATCGCCTCCCAGGTCGCGACGCTCGGGCGCCTCAGCACGACCACGCAGGCCGACGCCGGCGCGCTTGCGCGCCAGCTCGGCGAGCAGGCCGAAGCGCTGTCACAGGCCTCGCAGGAACTCGCGGCGCAACAGCACACGATCGACCTCGCCCTCGAGCATCGTCAGAACGGCCTCAAGGGGCTGATCGGCGAACTCTCGGAAAGGAGCGCCGCGTTCGATGCGGTGCTCGAACGCTTCGCCTCGAACGTCGAAGACAGCTTCGGCCGCGCGCAGGCGCGCGCGCAGGAAATCGGCTCGACGCTGGCCTCGGCCACGCGCGGCGCCTCGGTCGCGGTCGCCGGACAGTTCGAGTCGATCCGCGATACCGCCGCCAAGGAGCGCGAGAAGACCGCGCAAAGCCTCCAGGCGGCGATCGACCAGACCAACGCCCACCTCTCCGGCGCCCTGGATTCGGCAGCCGAGCGGTTCCGCCGGTCGGTGGCGGAGGTCAAGGAGATGGCGAACCAGGTCCAGCGCGAACTCGAGACGACCCGGCAGGAACTCAAGCGCGGCGTCCTCGAATTGCCGCAGGAGACGAGCGAGACGGCCGAGGCGATGCGTCGCGTCGTCTCCGACCAGATCCGCGCGCTGAAGGAACTCGCGGCGCTGGTCGCCGACTCGGGCGTCGACTTCGACGTCGCCGAGCCGGCGGCGCAGGGCATCGCGCCGGCCGCGGCGGCGGGCGGCGGCGCGCGCTATTCGCAGCCCATGGCGCGAACCGTCGAGGCGCCGCGACGCGTCGAGAGCCCGCCTCAGCGCGAAGCCGCGGCGCCGAGGGCGGTCGAGGCGATCGCGACAATCGCGCCGCCGGTCCTCGAATCGGTCATTTCGCCGCCTGCGCCCCCCGACGAGCCGGCGCCGTCAGGCGCCCGGCCCGAAGGCCACGGGTGGCATGTTTCGCCCCCGGCCCAGCAGTCGCCTGCATCCGACCGGTCGCAGTCCGGCTGGCTCTCGAACCTGCTCGCCGCGGCGTCGCGGGAGGAGCCGGCCGCCGCCGCGCCCCCGGCCGCCGGAAACGCTGGAGGATCTTACCCAAAGCATCGCCGGCCTCGTCGACAGCGCCGCTGCGGCCGAAACCTGGGACCGCTGGCGTCGCGGCGACACCGCCGCGGTGTCGCGCCGCCTCTACACCGAGGCGGGGCAGCAGGCGTTCGACGAAATCCGGCGACGCTACCGGACCGATCCGCAATTCTGCGAGACCGCCAACCGCTACGTGCAGGAGTTCGAGCGCCTGCTCGCCAAGGTCGGCCAGAACGACCGCGACGGGTCGCAGTGGCGCGCATACCTGATGTCGAACACCGGCAAGGTCTACACGATCCTCGCCCACGCTTCGGGGCGATTGGGGTAAAATCGGAGAGGCGGCGTCTCGCCGTCCCGCAGGGCGTCCAGGCAGGACGCCCTTCGTTCGGCGGCTATGGCTGCGCGAGACGCGCACCCTCCGAGAACGTGTCCTTGTAGGTCTCCCGCAACAGCGCCTTCTGCACCTTGCCCATGGTGTTGCGCGGCAGCGTCTCGACGAAGAACACCCGCTTTGGCGCCTTGAATTTCGCCAGGCGCGCTTCGAGGGTTTTCAGCACGCCCTCCTCCGTCGCCGTCGCGCCGGGCCGGAGCACGACCACCGCCGTCACCCCCTCGCCGAAGTCGGGATGCGGCAGGCCGATCACCGCGCTCTCGAGCACCCCGTCGATCGCGTCGATCTCGGTCTCCACTTCCTTCGGATAGACGTTGAAGCCGCCGGATATGACGAGGTCCTTGGCGCGGCCGACGATGTGAATGTAGCCGTCCGGGTCGACGAGCCCGAGATCGCCGGTGATGAAGTAGCCGTCGGAGCGGAACTCCTGCGCGGTCTTCTCCGGCATCCGCCAGTAGCCGCGGAACACGTTCGGCCCCTTGACCTCGATCACGCCGATGCCGCCCTCGGCAACGGGCGCGCCGGTCTCCGCCTCCGCGATCCGGACGCGGACGCCGGGCAGCGCAAAACCGACCGTCCCCGCCCGCCGCTCGCCGTCATAGGGGTTCGAGGTGATCATGTTGGTCTCGGTCATGCCGTAGCGCTCGAGGATGGCGTGGCCGGTCCGCTCGCGCCAGGCGAGATGCGTCTCGGCCAGCAGCGGCGCCGAGCCCGAGACGAAGAGCCGCATGGCGGCCGAGGCCTTCGTCAGGCCCGGATGATCGAGCAGCCGGGTATAGAAGGTCGGCACGCCCATGAGCGCCGTCGCGTTCGGCATGGCCGCGATCACGGCGTCGGCGTCGAAGCGGTTTTGATAGATCATCGTCGCGCCCGAGAGCAGCGCGACGTTGACTGCGACGAACAACCCGTGAGTGTGGAACACCGGCAGCGCATGGATCAGCCGGTCCGCTGGCGTGAAGCGCCACAAATCCACCAGCGTCAGCGCGTTCGACGACAGGTTTTCGTGGGTCAGCATCGCTCCCTTCGAGCGCCCCGTCGTGCCTGACGTGTAGAGGATCGCCGCCAGGTCGTCGGCGCCGCGCGGAACCGTCTGAAATTCGGAGGGCTCCGCCGCGATCCGCTTGGCGAAGGTTCCATCACGGACGACGCCGAGACTCTCGGCCGCGTTGAGGCCGAGCCGATCGGTCAGCGCATGCACGGCGGCGAGGAAGCCCGGCCGGCAGACGGTGAGCGCCGGCTGGGCGTCGCTCAGGAAATATTCGAGCTCGGCCAGCGTATAGGCGGTGTTCAGCGGCAGCAGGACCGCGCCGGCGCGGAAACACGCCAGCGCCAGCACGATCACGTCGGTCGACTTGTCGATCTGCGCGGCGACGCGGTCGCCGGGCCCGACGCCGAGGCTCGCCAGCGCATTCGCCGCCTGCCCGGAACGCGCGATCAGCTCGGCGTAGGTCAAAGCCGTGGCGCCCGCCGTTTCGAGCGCCATCTGCTCGGGCTTTGTAGCGCGCGCGACGATCAGGTCGAACAGGTTTGCGGAAGGCATGGGGCGTAGGGTCCTTGACGTTGGGCGCTCGGAGCCGGCGGTCCCTGGAATTTACCGCACCTCGCGCCGCCGCGCGATGGGTTCGCGCGTCCGAGGGGCGGCCACCCCCACCGCCCGTCCCGAGGAGCGAGGCGAGGCATCGCATCTCGAAGGACGAGGTCACAGGGGAAAGGTCGCGCATCTCCTTGTCAAACCCGCCCGCTCGCGCGTAAGTCGGCTTCAGCGGCGGACGAGGGGGAGCGAATGGCGATTTCGGAAAAGGCGCTGCGCGAATTGATCGTCGCAGCGGCCGGCAGAATCGCCGACGCCGGCTTCGGCGGCGCGTCGAGCGGCGACATTTCGGCCCGTTTCGCCGACACGATCCTGATCACGCCGAGCGGCGCGCCCTATCGCGCCCTTCGACCGCCGATGCTGGCGCTGATGCCGCTCGCCGGCGAGTACGGCGCCTGGAAAGGGCCGACCAAGCCCGCGAGCGAATGGCGGATCCATCTCGACATCGCGCGCGCGCGCGCCGACGTCGGCGCTGTCGTGCGGTTCCAGTCGCCTTACGCGACTGCGCTCGCCATGGCGCACAAGGCGATCCCGGCCGCCCACCCGATGATCGCCCTCTTCGGCGCCGCCGAAATCCGATGCACGAAATACGCGCCGATGGGCTCGAAGGACCTGGCCGAGCTGGCGCTCGAGGCGCTGGGCTCGGGCCACGCGGCGCTGCTCGGCAATTACGGCGCGCTCACCACCGGCGGCACGCTCGACGCCGCGCTCGCCCGCGCGGTCGAGCTCGAGACCCTCGCCCGCATGTACGCGATCGCGCTTTCGGCCGGACGGCCGCGGGTGTTGTCGGACGAGGAGGCCTTTCGAATTGGCGAGCGGCTGAAGACCTCGGGCGCCGACATCGAAGCGCGGGTCGAGGCGCTGGCCGCCGAACTCGCCTCGCCCGCCCAGACGAAACCGAAGATCAAGGGCGCGGCGAGCCCGCCGGTGAAGGGGAAGCGCGTGGCGAGGAAGCGCAAGGCGTGAGGGGGCGGGACTGCACGAGGGCGCGTGATTAGCCGGGCGTCGTCTCCCATTTCCAAACGTCGCACAAGGCCGAACGGCTCTCAACGCCGCATGGCGCGGCAAAGTTCTCCTGAATATGAACATTCCGGCAATGTTCTAAAAGGGATCGAGGTGGAATTTGTGACAGCTTTGTGCGCTTATCTCATTGATAGGACGGAGCCCTTGCCAGTCCTGCAAAGGCGGCGCTGTCCGAAGCCATCCGCCAGACGCCGGTCCGACCCAGCCCTACACCGCCGCAGCGAACCGCCGCTTCACGCGCTCGACCTGGTCCGGCGCGACGCGGATGGTGAGGCGCAGGCCGTCGTCGGCGTCGGCGCGGCTCATCACCTCGGCGTGCTCGTAGAGCCAGTGCAGGCCAAGGCCGTCGGAAGGATCGAGCGTCAGCTCGATCAGCGAGCGGCCGCGCGCCAACCGCTCCTCGATCGCCGCCATCAGCCGGTCGATCCCCTCTCCGGTCAGCGCCGAGACGGCGAGCGGCGCGGCCGGCAAATCCTCGTCCTGGTCGAGCGCGGCGCGGGCGTCGGCGTCGAGCCGGTCGAGCTTGTTCCACACCTCGACCACCCGGTCGGCGCGGTCGGCGACGCCGAGCTCGTTCAGGATCTTCTCCACGTCCTGGCTCTGCGCCTCGCTGTCGGCGTGAGAAATGTCGCGCACATGCACGATGACGTCGGCCGCTCGCACCTCTTCGAGCGTGGCGCGGAAGGCCGAGATCAGCATGGTCGGCAGGTCGGAGATGAAGCCGACCGTGTCGGAGAGAATGGCCGAGCCGCCGTGCGGCAGTTTTATCAGCCGCATGGTCGGATCGAGGGTTGCGAACAGCATGTCGGCCGCCACCACGTCGGCGCGGGTCAGGCGGTTGAACAGCGTCGATTTGCCGGCGTTGGTGTAGCCGACCAGGGCGACGACCGGATAGGGAACGTCGGCGCGGCTCGCCCGGTGCAACGCCCGGGTGCGCTTGACGCTTTCGAGATCGCGCTCGATCTTCACCATGCGCTCGGAGATCAGCCGCCGGTCGGTCTCGATCTGCGTTTCGCCGGGTCCGCCGAGGAAGCCGAAGCCGCCGCGCTGGCGCTCGAGATGGGTCCAGGAGCGCACCAGGCGCGACTTCTGGTAGGCCAGATGGGCGAGCTCGACCTGCAGCGCGCCCTCCGCGGTGCGGGCGCGGCGACCGAAGATTTCCAGGATCAGCCCGGTTCGGTCGATCACCTTGCAGGCAAAGGCCTTTTCGAGATTGCGCTGCTGCACCGGCGACAGCGCGCAATCCATCACGACGAGGTCGATCTCGTCGGCCCTCACCTCCGCGGCGACCGCTTCGACCTTGCCCTTGCCGAGATAGGTCGCCGGACGGATGGCCGCGAGCGACACGGTCTCGGCGCCGACGACGTCGAGATCGATGGCGCGCGCAAGGCCGACCGCCTCCTCGCAGCGCGCCTCGGGAGTTCTGAGCGCGCCCGTTTCGCCGAACGGGACGCGAGAAAGATGGGGACAAACGACGCGCGCACGTGTTCCCGCGGCGACGGCGCGTTCCCGTTGGTCTACGGCGCCGCCTAAATCCGCGGCCGTCAGCTCAGTGCGCGTCGGACCCCTCCTCCACAGCCTCGAACATGGTGATCGGGCTGGCGGGCATGATTGTCGAGATCGCGTGCTTGTAAACGAGCTGGGAGTGGCCGTCGCGCCGCAGCAGGACGCAGAAATTATCGAACCACGTGACGAATCCCTGCAACTTTACCCCATTGACGAGAAAAATCGTCACCGACGTCTTAGATTTGCGGACGTGATTGAGAAACGTGTCCTGGAGGTTTTGCGCCTTCTCTGTTGGCATGAGCCTTTTCCATTTGCCCGGGCCCCAGCCCGGCGTTGTTATTGATATCCCCATACGCGCCTTTTTATGACGCGGATCGCCGCCGTCCATAACATATCTCGTCGTCAGACGACAGATGAGCCATCAAACGATTACGAGATGGACTTCAGACGCCCGGCGACGCCGGGCCAACCGGAATTGCGCATCGCGCGACGGCCGGTCTTTCTCACGCGTGATCGTTGTACGACAGAGCGGGAATTTTGCTCTCAGGGTCCTTTCTGGCTCTCGAGGCGCGGCGTCTTGCCGCATCGCAAGACCACGCACCGCTTCTGGAGGCCATGTGGGACGACCTCTTGCGGACCGGCTGCAAATGTGACTTGCAAAAACATGATATCAAACATTTTTTCGATCCAGGCGCGCGTCGGCTGTTATCCAGCTCAAGCCCTTGATCAGGAGGAAGCAAGGGATCAGCAAAGTGGCTTTGATCTTTCTACGTATAAACACGCATTGGAACTGCGCGGGAGAGAGGGCTACGAGAAAAGACAACACTTGTTTGCGCGCAACCTGGTCGCAAATCCAGGTTTACACATATACGAGAGGCTTTGCCTGGGAAGGTGGCAATGCACGACTTCTTTTTCGCTTTCTGGCCAACTTTCCAGCAGAGACAGACCGCATTCGAGGTCGACGTCGAGGATTTCATCCGCATTTGCGGCGTTGACGCCTATCAAGTTGCTTGTCGACGCCGCGTCGAAGCCAACGACCTGTCCGGCGCACTCTACTGGGAACGCGTCAAGGCGGAAATCGATCGCCGATCTGGCGGAAGGTCATGCGCTCTTGACGACTTTGGCCCTGACTTGTGGGACCGTCCGGCGGACGCCCGCGCGGAGGCGCGCCGATTGGCGCTCGGCATCGAGCACGCCCAGTGGATTGGCGTCGAGAACCGGCCCGAAGGGGAACGCTTTGAAGCGCGACGATTATCGCCGCCGACGGTCGTGCGGATAAGCGGCGCAAACGGCAGCCAGGTCGGTAACGTGGAGAATCGCCAATCGAACGGCCCAACCGTCTGCGACCGCAAAGGGAAGCCGCCAAGGTCCATCGCCGGTCAGAGGCTGCAATTACGGGTCGTAGAGACGTCATAATCCTTGCCGGGCCGCAGCGCTCCGTTGCTCACTCGACACCCAGCGATTTCAGCTTGCGATGCAGCGCCGAGCGCTCCATCCCGATGAATTCGGCTGTGCGGGAGATGTTGCCGCCGAAGCGGTTGAGTTGGGCAATGAGATAGTCGCGCTCGAACGCCTCGCGCGCATCGCGCAGGGGCAGGCTCAGAGCTTCTCGCCGCCGATGCCGCTCGGGATCGCCGGGACGAGCGCGCCGACTTCGGCCGGCAGCATCGAGGCCGAAATCTCGGCGTTCGGATCGCCGACCGCCAGGATCATCAGCCGCTCGACGTTGTTGCGAAGCTGCCGGATATTGCCCGGCCAGTCGTGCGACTGCAGCACCGCCATGGCGTCGGCGCCGACCTTCCGAGGGGTCACCCCCATGCTGTGCGCGGCGATTTCGAGGAAGTACTGGACAAGCTCCGGAATGTCCTCGCGCCGCTCGGCAAGCGTCGGCACCCGGATCGGGACAACGGAGAGACGGTGGAACAGGTCCTCGCGGAAGCGTCCCTCGGTGATCGCCTCGGCGAGGTCCTGGCTGGTCGAAGAGATGATCCGCACGTCGACATGGACGCGCGACGACCCGCCGACCCGCTGGAAATTCTGATCGACCAGCACGCGCAGGATCTTGGCCTGCGTCTCGCGCGGCATGTCGGCCACCTCGTCGAGGTAGAGGGTTCCGCCGTGGGCTTCCTCGAGCGCGCCGATGCGCCGGGAATGGTCCGGCCGCTCCTCGACGCCGAACAGCTCCGCCTCCATCGTCTCGGGCGACATGGCCGGGGCGTTGACCACGACGAAGGGCCCGTCGGCGCGGGTGGATCGCTCGTGGATGAGACGCGCGGCGAGTTCCTTGCCGGAGCCGGCGCCGCCGGAAATCAGCACTCGCGAGTTCGCCGGACCGAGCTTGTCGATGATCCGCTTGAGGTTCCCGATCGCGGGCGAGGACCCGACCATGCGGTTCGACCGCGCCGCCGCGCGTCTTCAGCTCGTTGACCTCGCGCTTCAGCCGCGACGTCTCGAGCGCGCGCTCGGCGATCAGGATCAGGCGGTCGGCCTTGAACGGCTTCTCGATGAAGTCGTAGGCGCCGAGCTTGATCGCGGTAACCGCGGTCTCGATGTTGCCGTGGCCGGAGATCATCACCACGGGAACGTTCGGATTCTGCTTCTTGATCGTCTCGAGGAGCTGCAGCCCATCGAGCTTCGAGCCCTGCAGCCAGATGTCGAGCAGGATGAGCTGCGGTCGGCGCGATTCGATCGCGGCGAGCGCCTCGTCGGAATTGCGCGCCGCGCGCGGCTGGTGGCCCTCGTCCTCCAGGATTCCGCCGACAAGTTCGCGGATGTCGTCCTCGTCGTCGACGATGAGAATGTCTGCAGCCATCAGCGTGATCCGGCTTCTTCGTTCTGCGCTTCGGCGCTGTCGCCGACGACGCCTGCAAGCGGCATTTTCATCAGCACCATCGCCCCGCGTCCGCCGTCGGCGCGGACGAGACCGTCGAGCAGATCGACCCCGCCGCCGTGGTCCTCGAAGATCTTGACCACGATCGGCAAACCGAGCCCGCTGCCCTCCGCGCGCGTCGTCACATAGGGCTCGGTCAGGCGATTGCGGTCCTCTCTGGGGAAACCCTTGCCGTTGTCGCTGACGGCGATCTCGATCAAGCCTGCGACGTCCGGCTCCAGCGTCACCAGGACGCGGCCGCGATCGTGTGTCTCGCCGAGCGCGTCGATGCCTTCCGACGCGTTCTTCAGGACGTTGGTCAGCGCCTGGGAAATGAGGCGGCGGTCGAAGTCGGCCATGACCGGCTCTTCCGGCAGCCGCTCCTCGAAATCGATGTCCGCGCCGCCCGACCCGCATCAGAAACACCGCCTGACGAACGCAGTCGGTGAGGTCGTCGCGCGCCGGCCGCGCCTTCGGCATCCGCGCGAAGGAGGAGAACTCGTCGACCATGCGCTTGATGTCGTCGACCTGGCGGATGATCGTGTCGGTGCACTGGTCGAAAACTTCCTTGCCCTCGACGATGTGCCGGCCGTAGCGGCGCTTGAGCCGCTCGGCGGAGAGCTGGATCGGCGTCAGCGGATTCTTGATCTCGTGAGCGATGCGTCGGGCGACGTCGGCCCAGGCGGCCGTGCGCTGCGCGGTGACCAGATCGCTGATGTCGTCGAGCGTGATGACGCCGCCGCTGTCGCCACGTCCCGGACTGCCGGTGACGCGGACGTTGAGGATGCGCTCCCGGCCGTCGCGCAGCACGGTCGCCTGGCCCTGATGCAGGCGCATGTGCAGCGATCGCGCCTGCTCCCAGATCAGGCCGATGCTGTGCTGGACGGACGACCAGCGGTCGGCCGACCAGCCCGTCGCTCGCCGCCGAGCAGCCTTTCGGCGGCGGCGTTGCAGATCGGTGATGGCGCCGTCCTTGTCGACGCCGACGACGCCCGCCGGCACGCCCGACTAGCACCGCCTCGATGAAGGCGCGCCGCTCGTCGTTGAGGGCGTTGGCGTCGATCAGGCCGGTCTGCTGACGCAGAAGCTCGGCGGTCATCTTGTTGAACGTGTCGCCGAGATGCCCGAGGTCGCCGTCGGAGGCGCGCGCCGGCACCTGGACGTGGAGGTTGCCCGAGCCGACCTCGTCGGCGGCGCGGATCAGACGGCGGATCGGCCCGACGAGGCGGTTCGCCCAGGTCAGCCCGAGCCAGATCGCCGAGAACAGCATGGTTAGCGCCAGCATGACGAACACGGTGGCGAAGCCGAGCTCCAGACTGCGCCGATGCGCCTCGAACCGTCCCCACATGTTGGCGACGCTCGCGGCGTCTTCGGCGACCTTCGCGGCCAGCGGATCGATGCCTGCGCGCGGCGTAAAGGAACTGACCTTCTGCGCCGGGAATCGGCCGGATGGCGACGAAGATGTTGCCGGCGCCGAGAAAGCCGCACAGGTCCTCGCCGTTGAGCGCGTCGCTGGAAATCGGACGGGTCGGGCCTGGCGATCAGCTTGGCGTCGGAGCCGGCGGCGATCTGGAGCGGATCGCCGTCGCTCTTCATCAGCGCTGCGGCGCCGAAGCCGAGCGTCTTGGCGCGCGAGCTGAAATAGTCCTTGAACTGGACCGGGATCGGAGCGCAGCAGCAGGGCGCTGCGGGCGATGTCGCCCGCCGTCAGTTCCACGTCGCGCAGCAGCGCCCGGCACTGCGATTCGCGATAGAGCTGGGTCGCTCGATTCGACTCGTTGATGAAAGCCGCCGACGTCGCTCATGAAGCGCGGGTTGATCGCCCATTCGACCGACACCGTCGCGACCATCGCGGTCACGATCGCCGGGATCGCGGCGACCAGCGAGAAACAGGGCGACGAACCGGCTGTGCAGACGCGCGCCGGCGCGCGCCGCCCGGCGCGCGGCCCGGAGCCGCTTCAGCTCGATGCGCGATCAGGACGATCAGGACGATGACGACGAGGCCGTCGCCGATCAGCAGCGTCAAGACGACCGTTTCGGTCGGCAGAATCGGGGTGAAGCCGGCGAAGACGAGGAAAGTCGCGAGCGCGAGCACGAACGCCGCCCCGACCGCGATCGGCCCGAACCGCGCCGTCGGTCCGCTGTCGTCGAAAGGCGCCGCGCCCTGCCCGCCCGAACTCTTGGTCTACGCCCGTCAAACCGTTTCGATCCGCCTGCCGCCGCGGCGCTTTCGTGACGCCCGAAGATTCGTGGCAATCCTGCAACAATGTTGCTCAATTGCGACGTTTTGGCGGCGTCCGCTCTAGCGGAAGGTGGGCATGTCGCGCAGATTGAGGTCGCGGATCTTCTTGCGCAGGGTATTGCGGTTGAGGCCGAGGATCTCGGCGGCCCGGATCTGATTGCCGCGGGTGAGGGTCGAGCGTTGCGGCGATCAGCGGCGCCTCGAGGTCGTGCAGCACGCGGTGATAGAGGCCGACCTGCGGGCTCGCGCTCGCCGAACGAGCGGAACAGCTCGCCGACCGCGCGCTCCATCGAGGCGTTGAATCCTTCGCCGCTCGCAACCGGCGTCGACGCGACGACGCGCTGACGCAGATCCTCGCCTGGCATTTGCGGCGCCGCGAACGGCGGCGCGCTTCCGGCGCTGAGTTCGGCCTCGATCAGCGCCTCGCCGATGACGTCCTGCGGATAGAGCGCAGCAAGGCGCCGGGTCAGGTTCTCCAGCTCGCGCACGTTGCCCGGCCACGGATAGCGCTTCATGCGCTCCATCGCCGACGGCTCGATCGATTTCAGCGGCAACCCTTCGGCGACGCCGCGCTGGAAGAAGGAGCGGACCAGGTCGGGGATGTCCTCCGGACGCTCGCGCAAAGGCGGCAAGCGCATCGGGACCACGTTGAGGCGGAAGAACAGGTCTTCGCGGAAGGCGCCCTGCTGGATGGCGAAGCGAAGGTCCTTGTTGGTCGCGGCGACAATGCGGACGTTGGTCCTGATCGGAGTCCGGCCGCCGACGGTGGTGTACTCGCCCTGCTGCAGCACGCGCAGGAGACGCGTCTGCGCCTCCATCGGCATGTCGCCGATCTCGTCGAGGAACAGCGTCCCGCCCTCGGCCTGCTCGAACCGGCCGACGGAACGGGCGGCCGCGCCGGTGAAGGCGCCCTTCTCGTGACCGAACAGCTCGCTTTCGATCAGGTCGCGCGGAATAGCGGCCATGTTGATGGCGACGAACGGGCCGCCTTTGCGCTTGCCATAGTCGTGCAGCGCCCGGGCGACGAGTTCCTTGCCTGTTCCCGATTCGCCGGAAATCATCACCGTGAGGTCGGTTTGCATCAGCCGCGCCAGCACCCGGAAAATGTCCTGCATCGCCGGGGAGCGGCCGACGATCGGCATGGCCTCGGTCGGAGCGTGGTCGTCGGGCTCCTCGCGGTGGCGCTTGGGCTCGGAAAGCGCTCGGCCGACGATCGACACAAGTTCGCGCAGGTCGAAGGGCTTTGGCAGATATTCGTAGGCGCCGCGCTCGGAGGCCTTGATCGCCGTCATGAATGTGTTCTGCGCGCTCATGACGATGATCGGCAGGTCGGGCCGGATGCGTTTGATCCGGGGCAGAAGATCGAAGGCGTTGTCGTCCGGCATCACCACGTCGGTGATCACAAGGTCGCCTTCTCCGGCGGCCACCCAGCGCCATAGGCCGGCGACCGTCCCGGTCGAGCGGACCTCGTAGCCCGCCCGCGACAGCGCCTGGTTCAGGACGGTGCGTATTCCGGCATCGTCGTCCGCAACCAGAATCTGCCCTGACGGCATCCCAACAGCTCCTTCGCCATCCATTTTCCGGGCCCTCTCAGGCCGAGGCTCGGGCCCGCATCGACGGCAAGGGCATCAGGACGCGGAAGATCGTTCTGCGTGGATGCGACTCGCATTCGACTATGCCGCCATGATCGCCGACGAGTTTTGCTACCAGTGCAAGTCCCAGACCAGACCCCTGAGCCTTCGTCGTTGACGAACGGATCGAACAGATTCGCGGCGATTTCCGAGGGGATGCCCGGACCGTTGTCGCGCACGCAGATCTCGAGCGGCAGCGAAACCGGCTCGACGTTCTCGCCCGTGCGCAGACGAACCCCCGGCCGGTAGGCGGTGGTCAGGGTGATCTCGCCATCAATGCCATCTTCGCCAATAGCTTCCGCGGCATTCTTGACTAAATTTAGGAAGATCTGGATGAGCTGGTCGCGCGAGCCGGAGACATGCGGGAGCGACGGATCGTAGACCTCAGCAATGCGGACGTGGCGGGCGAATCCGGCCTGGGCGAGTCGCTTCACATGGTCGAGCACGGCGTGGATATTCAGGCTTTCCCATTGCGATGGCGTTGAATCGGCGAAGGACTGCATCCGGTCGACCAGCTTCACGATCCGGTCGGTCTCGTCGCAAATGAGACGCGTAAGCGCGCGATCCTCGTCCCCGGCGCTCGCCTCGAGCAATTGGGCCGCGCCGCGGATGCCCGAGAGTGGGTTCTTGATTTCGTGCGCGAGCATGGCGCCGAGCGCAGTGACTGAGCGGGCTGCACTGCGATGGGTCAATTGTCTGTCTATTTTTTCGGCAATTGCCCTTTCCTGAAGCATAATCGAGACGGAGCCGCTTGGCTGAGGCAGTGGAGCGATGAAACACGTCGACACGACCGCGGCTGCCCGTTCTGGGCGTGGAAATATCGAGCTTGTAGCCCGCGACGGTCGCGTGGTTCCGCCGCGCTTCGGACACGAGCCCGAACACCGGCGAGCCGAACGGCAGCAGATCGGCAAGACGGGAGCGTAGAAGGGCGACGCGCCCCATGTCGAAAAAGGTTTCGGCGGCGACGTTGGCTTCGATCACAGCGTCGTCCGTTTCCACGGTGATGAGGGGCTGGGCGAGCGCGTTCAAGACCTTGGCCGGGTCGGCTCGCCCTCTGTTGAACGGCGCCGTCACGCGGCGTTCTCCATGGACGGCACTGTCGAAGGCCCGCGCCAGCAGCGCGCGCGCGCGCTCGGGATTGTCGGTCGTCACAAGTTCTCGCCGGAGCGGCCCCGTCGCTCCCGCGCCTTCGGCGTAGGCGGCGAGGTGCTTGCGCGCGTGACGCAGGCCCCCGCGCGCGCCGAGCTTTGTCGAGCAGCCAGTCGAGGTGTTCGATCGCGGCCGCCCGCCGCTCCTCCGACGGAAGGGAGGCGAATCGGACCGCCGTCGGCCAGCGCCCGCGAAACCGCTCCGACAAGCCAGGGCGCGCCGACGGCGGCCCGTCCGATCATCACGCCATGCGCGCCAGACTGGGCCAGCATGTCGCGTGCGTCATCGACCCCGGCGCAGTCGCCGTTGACGATTACGGGTAACGAGACGGCGTCGACCACCGCGCGCGCCGCGCCCCAGTCAGCTCGCCCTTCGTAGAATTGCGTCCGCGTCCGGCCGTGCACGATCACCATGCGCACGCCGGCTCGCTCTGCGCGGGCGGCGAGTTCGGGCGCATTGATTGTGGCTGCGTCCCAGCCGAGGCGCATCTTGAGCGTCACGGGAACGCAAACCGCCTCGACCACCGCGGAGACCACGCGCTCGGCGTGATCCAGGTCGCGCATCAAGCGCGGCGCCGGCGAGCGCGCCCGACACCCTTCGGGCCGGACAGCCCATGTTGATATCGATAATCGCGGCGCCCGCGGCCTCGACCCGACGCGCCGTCTCGGACATGGCGCCGGGCTCGCGGCCGACGAGTTGCACGGCGTGGGGCGAGACGCCCTCGCCTTCGGCCCGCATCGAAGCCTCGGCGTCGCCCTCGAGATAAGTTTCGGCCGCAACCATCTCGGAGAATGCCAGCGCCGCGCCGAAGCGCCGCGCCGCCCGCCGCATTGCGAGATCCGATACGCCCGACATCGGCGCCAGCATCGCCGCCCCCTCAAGCCGAATGGGACCCACCGCGAGCCCCTCGCGGTTGCCTAATTTTTGCGCAAAATTCATGATGCCTATCTTGTAACCATGTGGGTGTCGAAAGCAAGTACGTGGGCCGCCCGGTCGTGGTTTAATAGATTGCGAAAGCCATCTGCGCGTCATGCTTTTCAGGAGCGGTTGGCCAAACGCGGCGGTGACGTCGAAGGAAAGGAAGCGTCAGCGTGAAGACAGTGATTTTCCGAACAGCCACGGCGCTCGCTCTCGCGATTGGGATACTGGGGGCGACCCCACCGCCGTCGGGCGCGGTCGTCCGCGTCGATTTCCCGGATGCATGTTCGGATCGGAATTCATTGCGCGACATCGCGATCGACGCCCGATTGAACGCGATCAAGTTTTACTACAAGGGCTTTATTCAAAACGTCGGCGATCACGACAGGCAGAAATGCCTGGAGGCGCACGTGCTTCAGGACGACCGGTTCGTCGTAATCAATAAAACCCGGGACCTCATCGACGGCCAGTGCCTGCCCGTCGAGGTCGCGGCCCGGATGGCGACGGACGGCTTGTGCCCGTGAATCCGCCTTGACGTCGCCACGACGCTCGTCGAGAGGAAGCGCCATGACCGCTGAATCGCCCCCTGCTCTCGACGGCCTGATTGTCGAGCTATGCGCCCGCCTGCCGGCCGGTCGAACCATTTGTCCGACCGACGCCGCCAAGGCCTTCGCCGAAAGCCGCGGCGAGGACGAACTCGGCTGGCGGTCGCATTTGTCCGAAGTCCGCCGCGCCGCGGTCAAGCTTGCGCTGGACGGGCAGGCTCGTGATCACCCGCAAGGGCAAGATCGTCGATCCGGACGACTTCCGCGGCGTCTATCGCCTCGGCGCGCCCTCGAGCGAATGAGGCGCCCGCCCTCAGGTCGCGCGGGATTTCAACGGCTGCGAGCGAGCGGCGCTTCAGGGTCTTGCGGTCCAGGGAATAGCCGGTCGATCCGGCCCCTCGCCCAGTAGACCGGCAGACCGACCCATTCCTTCGCGGCGATCGCGAACGTGCGCAGGTTTTGCGTAGCGTCCAGGGACCACAGGAACGGATAACCGGGGCCGATCGTTCGGAAGGCTACCGGATAGGCGACGACGTTGAAGCCGGCCTTCTCGAACAGACCCATCGAGCGGGGCATGTGAAACCCCGACGTGACCAGCAGCCACCGTTGACCAGGCTGGGGGTTGAGCAAAGCCGCGGTGAAGCGCGCGTTCTCGTCGGTGTTGCGGGATTGGTCCTCCAGCGTCACGCGGGCAGCGATCAACGCCCAATGCGATCAGAAGTTTCTTGACCTCCTGCGCCTCTTTGCCGGCTAGGTGGCCCCACAGCGAACCGTTTCCGCCGGAGAAAACGATCCGCGCCTCGGGGTATCGCCGCGCCAGTATCGCGGCCTGAACGACCCGCTCACCCTCGTCGAAGACAGCCTGACCGCGCGCTTCGCTCTCGTCGCTCTTGATCGCACCGCCCAGGATAATGAGCCCGTAAGGCGGAGGCGCGTCCGCGGGCGGCGGGGGAAATCGATCCTCGATCGGCGCGACGAGCATGAGGCCTACCGGGGTCATAGCGATGACGAGCAGAGCGAGTGTCGAACCGATCGCGAGCGCGCGTCCAAGCCGGGCGGCGCGGCCACAAGAGAAAGTCGCGCCGGCCAGCGCAAGCAACAGCAGGAGCGGGATCGGCGAGAAGAAGGCCTCGTAGAGCTTCGAGACGACAAAGAACATCGGGGCGCTCCGGGAATGGACGCCTTCTGACAAAGGCCGGCCCTTGTCGCAACCCGTCCGGCCAGCCTAGTCTCCGCCTCGATTTCAGGGGACGCAGGGCATGACCTTTGATCGCGACGTTGTCGGCGCCATCGGGCGGACGCCGCTCATCCGCCTCCGAGCCGCTTCCGAAGCGACCGGCTGCACGATTCTCGGCAAGGCGGAATTCATGAACCCAGGCGGCTCGGTCAAGGACCGCGCCGCGCTTGGCGATCATCAGGGACGCGGAAGCGCAGGGCGCGTTGCGTCCGGGCGGCGCCATCGTCGAGGGAACGGCGGGCAACACCGGGATCGGCATCGCCATGGTCGCGGGCGCGCTCGGCTACCGGTCCGTCATCGTCATCCCCGACACCCAGTCGCAGGAGAAGAAGGACCTGCTTGCGCCTGGCCGGCGCCGAGCTGATCGAGGTGCCTGCGGTTCCCTACGCCAATCCCAACAATTACGTGCGCTATTCGGGGCGTCTGGCCGAGGCGATCGCCAGGACCGAGCCGGGCGGCGCCGTTTGGGCCAACCAGTTCGACAACGTCGCCAATCGGCGGGGCCACTACGAGACGACGGGCCCGGAGATTTTCAACGATCTCGACGGCAGGCTGGACGGCTTCGTCAGCGCGGTCGGCTCGGGCGGCACGCTCGCAGGCGTCGGCATGGCGCTCAAGGAGCGCAATCCCGCGATCAAGATCGCGCTCGCCGACCCGATGGGGTCGGCGCTCTATTCCTTTTATGCACGACCGGCGAACTCAAGGCTTCCGGCTCCTCGATCACCGAGGGCATCGGCCAGGGCCGTGTGACCGCCAATCTCGAGGGCGCGCCGGTCGACGTCGCCTACCAGATTCCTGACGAGGAGGCGCTGCCGATCGTCTTCGATCTGACAGTCCAGGAGGGCCTGCTGGTCGGCGGCTCCTCCGGCGTCAATATCGCCGGCGCGATCCGCCTCGCGCGCGAACTCGGGCCTGGCCACACCATCGTCACGCTCTTGTGCGATTCCGGCGCGCGCTACGCCTCAAAACTGTTCAACCCGGCCTTTCTGCGCCAGAAGAACCTCGCGGTTCCCGGCTGGCTCGAGGCCAAGGGCCGCGCGCCCGAGGTGTTCGTCCGATGACCTATGCGCTTTTCCGCGACGACGCCTACCGGCGCGAAACCCCGGCCACGGTGATCTTCGCCGAAGCCCGCGGCGTCGCGCTCGATCGGACGGTGTTCTACCCCCAGGGAGGCGGACAGCCGGGCGATCAGGGCGACTTGGTCATCGAGGGGGGCGCGACGATCCCGATCGCCAACACGATCTATGACGCGGACCGCAAGACCATCCTGCATGTTCCCGCCGACGGCGCCGCTCTCCCCGCCCCCGGCTCGGCCGTCGTCGTCCGGATCGACTGGGACCGGCGCTACAAGCGCATGCGCGCCCATACCGCGCTGCACCTGCTCTCGGTCGCCCTGCCCTATCCGGTCACCGGCGGATCGGTCGGCGACGCCGAAGGACGGCTGGATTTCGACTGCGAGGCGACGCTCGACAAGACAGAGGTCGAGCGCAAGCTCAACGCGCTCATCGCGCTCGACGCGGCGGTCAGCGCTCGGTGGATCACCGACGAGGAGCTCGACGCCAATCCGGCGCTGGTCAAGACCATGGCGGTCAAGCCTCCGCGCGGCGGCGGCAAGGTCCGCCTGGTTTCGATCGAAGCCCTGGACCTTCAGCCTTGCGGGGGCACGCATGTCGCGCGCACCGGCGAGATCGGACGGGCCTCGGTCACTCAGATCGAAAAGAAGGGCCGGCTCAACCGCCGCGTGCGCATCGTCCTTTCCTAGTCAGTGAGCGTCGGATGTCCTCCCCGAATTTTTGCACGACCGAAGAACTCGCCGCCGAACTCGGCAAGCCCGATCTCGGCGTGATCGACGGGTCGTGGCACCTGCCCAACACCGGACGGCTCGGCGCGGTCGAATTTCCGCTCGGGCATATCCCGGGCGCGGTCTATTTCGACATCGACGACATCGCCGACCGCGACAGCGGCCTGCCGCACATGCTGCCGACGCCCGATCATCTGGCCGCGGAGATGGCCAAGCTCGGCCTCGGCGACGGGATGCGCTTTGTCGTCTATGACGTGCTCGGACTGTTCGCGGCGGCGCGGGTCTGGTGGACGCTTCGGGCTTACGGCGCGCCCGACGTGCGCATCCTCGACGGGGGTCTGACCAAATGGATCGTCGAGGGTCGGAAGCTCGAGAGCGGACCCGCGCATCCGACGCCGCGAACCTTCACCCCTCGACGCGACCCATCCTTCGTGGCCTCGCTGGACGAGGTCCGCGCGGCGCTGGCGACCGGGTCGGCGCAGGTCGTGGACGCCCGCCCCGGCGAGCGGTTCCGCGGCGAGGCGCCGGAGCCCCGCGCGGGCCTGAAGAGCGGCCACATGCCGGGCAGCCTGAACCTGCCGTTCAGCGAGGTGGTCGAGCACGGCCGGCTGAAGCGGCCCGAAACGTTGAAGGCGATCTTCGCCGCCCACAAGGTCGACCTCGGCAAGCCCGTCATCACCACTTGCGGCTCCGGCGTCAGCGCGGCGATTCTGGCGCTGGCGGTCGAGGAAGCCGGCGGCAGGATCGAGGGCCTTTACGACGGCTCGTGGGCGGAATGGGGCGGACGCGACGACTGCCCGGTGACGACCGGCGCGGCCTGACCCCGCTTTGGCAGATCGACAGGTTCCCAGCTTCGCTCGGGAAGGGTCCGCGCCGCTTTGAGAAGCGCCGCTCTACGGCCGCTGCTCGGACCTTGAGGCGCAGAGGAAAGAGGAGCAAGACCGGGCCCATGCGCCAAGCCCGCATGATCGGCGCGAGGCTGAAGGAAACCCATGAGCGAGGACTCTCACGAATTCGCCGGCCGGACGGTGCTGGTCACCGGGGCCACCAAGGGGATCGGCCGGACGACGGCGGAGCTGCTCGCCCGCCGCGGCGCGTCGGTCCTGGCCCTCGGCCGCTCGCCCGACGACCTCGCCTCGCTGAAAGCTCAGATCGGCTGCAGGACCGTGGCCGTCGATCTCGCCGACCTCGAAGCGACGCGCGCCGTGGTCCGCGCGCAACTGCCGTTCGACCTCCTGGTCAATTGCGCGGGCACGACGGCGTTGCAGCCCTTTCTGGAGCTCACGCTCGATAGCTTCGACCGCATCTTGGCGGTCAACGCCAAGGCGGCGATCGTGATCGCGCAGGAATACGCGCGCGACCGCATCGCCGCCAAACGGCCGGGGTCGATCGTGAACGTCTCCAGCGACGCGGCCTTCGTCGGGGTGATCGACCATTCCGCCTATTGCGCCTCGAAGGCGGCGCTCGATGCGGTCACGCGCGTCATGGCGAACGAGCTCGGCCCCCACGGCATCCGCGTCAACACGGTCAATCCGACCATCACCCTGACCGACATGGGCCGCCTCGCCTGGAGCGACCCCGCCCGCTCCGCCCCGCGCCTCTCCCGCATGCCGATCGGCCGGTTTCTGGAGCCCTTGGAGGTCGCGGAAACGATCGCCTTCCTGCTCTCGGACCGCGCTTCCGGCGTGACCGGGGCCTCCTACCGCGTCGACGGCGGCTTCGCGATCGCCTGAACGCGGGCGCTCCCCCGCAATGGGCGGCGATCTCGTCCGCTGTCGATCCGGTCAGCTCGAAACGTCAGCCGCGCGAGCAGCGAGCCCGTCTTTCCGGAACCACACGCCTGAGTGCACGGCGATCCCCACGATCGCGCCGTAGGCGGCGAGAGCGGCCCCGAGCATGACGAAGACGAACGGCAGCGACCCGGTGAGGGCGAGCGCGAGCCACCCGCCGCCAACGGCGATGATCAGCCGGGCGAATCCGCCGAGCAGCGGCCACATCAGCCGGCCGGCGCCCTGCGAAGCGAAGTAAAGCGCGAGCCCCAGGCCAAAGAACCCGTAGGCCGGACCCACCAATCGCAGATAGGCGCTTCCCGTCGCGATCATCATGGGATCGTCGCCGAACAGTCGCAGCCAGGCCGAGGGCCACAAGGCCGCGCCGAGGCCGATCGCCTCGCAGGCGACGAAGGCGAGCGCCGCGCCCGTCATCGCGATCCGCTGCGCCCGCTCCTTCTCGCCAGCGCCGATATTGGCGCCGACCATGGCGACCAGCGGCGCGCCGAGGCCGAACACCAACGGAATCAGGAGATATTCGAGCCGGGACCCCGTTCCGTAGCCAGCCACCGCGTCGGGCCCCGCCGCCGCGCCGACGATGCCCGTAGTCAGCGCGACGGTCAGCGTCGTTTGCAGCGTGCTCAGCGTTCCGACGCCGCCGACTCTGAGAATGTCGGCGAAGAAAGCCGGCTTGAGGCGCGCCATGCGCAGCCGCAAGACGCCGTTTCCGGACAGAATGTACCAGGCGAGAATGACCGCCATGAGCGCGGTCGTCGCGACGACCGCGACGCCGCCGCCGGCGATCCCCATCGCGGGAAACGGGCCAAGCCCGAAGATGAAGAGGGGCGAGAGGGGGATCAGCAGCGCAACGCCGATACACACGACGGTGGAGGGGAAAAGCATCTCGCCCGAGCCGCGGATGACGCTCGCCAGCGCATTCATCAGCCACAGCACGACGTTGCCGGCGAAAACGACATTCGAATAGGCCATGGCGGCGTCGAGGGATCCGCCTCGCCCGCCCATCGCAGCGTAGATCTGGCGGCCGAAAACCAGGAACAGCGCCGAGGTCAGGAGGCCGAGCGCGAGATTGATCAGAAGCGCGTGCATGACGAGCGAGTCCGCGTCGGCGCGCCGACCGGAACCGAGCGCCCGCGCGACGGCGGACGAAATGCCGCCCCCGACGGCGCCGGCCGAGAGCATGGTCATCATCATGACGCCGGGAAAGACCAGGGCCATCCCTGCGAGCGCGTCGGTCCCAAGCCGCGAGACCCAGAACGTCTCGATCAGCCCGGTCGACGCCTGCGCGACCATGACGAGCACGTTCGGCCAGGCGAGCCGGAGCAGCGTCGGAACGATCGGACCCTTGAGCAGCAGAAGCGTGCGGGCGCTCATTTCAACCGGCGGCGCGGGAGCGGCGACGGGCGGCGCGATAACGGCAGTATCTGTCATGGGCCGCGTTCCTCAAGCCTTCGACGTCGTGGCGGGGAACGGCTCCAACTTTCCGCGCTTGTCAAAGATCCGCTCCGGCGATATGATGAGCATAATATGAAAAATGTCTCCCGCCAACGAAAACCTTCCAGCCGCAAGGAAGAGACGCATCGCCGGGTGGTCGACGCGGCCGCGCGATCCATTCGCGCCACCGGATACGACGGAACGGGCGTTTCCGACATCATGAAGTCCGTCGGGTTGACCCACGGCGGTTTCTACGCGCATTTCGGTTCGAGGGAGGCGATGCTCGCCGAAGCGGCCGATCGCGCCGGCGCGCACGGCATTGCGGCCCTGGAGCGCGTCGCTGCGGCGGCCCCGCCTCAGGAGTCCTTGCAGGCGCTGATCCGCGCCTATCTGTCGAAGGCCCACGCGGACGGCGTCGCGATCGGATGTCCGGTGGTGGCTCTCGGTTCGGAAATGCCCCGTCAGGCTCCAGAGGTTCGACGCGCCGCCACCCGGCGCATCAAGGAGTTCATCGACCTCGTCGCTCGACAGTCCCCGGACTGGGGACTCCCGGGCGCGCATGAGCGAGCGATGGTCACCGTGTCGACAATGGTCGGGGCGCTGCTTCTGGCTCGCGCCGTCGACGATCCGAAGCTTGCGGAGGACGTGCGGGAAGCCGCCCTCAGCCGCCTGACGTCCCAACAAAGCTGAACCCGGGAGGCGGCCTGCCATCGCTTCCCTGCATCAAGAAATATGACGTTCATCATATAGATGGAGCCCGACATGAGCGAAACGATCATCGTGGGCCGACCGAGTCCGGAGCAGGTTGCTCAAGCCTTCCTGACGCCGGCGCAGCCGAAGCGGCTTTTGCCGCTCGAAATGCCGGGCGCCGCCGAACTGCGCATCGGAACGCCGGCGGGCGAGATCGCTTTGACGCAGGCGGGTTCAGGCCCCTCGGTTCTGCTGTTGCACGGCTGGGAGGGTCAGGCGTCCGACCTCGCCGCGTTCGTGGCGCCGCTCCTGGAGGCCGGCTGTTCGGTGTCGGCGATGGATCTGCCGGCGCACGGGCGCTCGGCCGGGCGCCGCATGTCCATCCCGCAGGCCGCCGTCGCGCTTCGCGCCGTCGGGGACGCGATCGGACCGCTGCGCGCCGTCATCGCCCACTCGATGGGCTCGCCGATCGTCGTCGAGGCGCTTTGCGACGGCCTCGACGCCGAACGCGTGATCCTGATCGCGTCGCCCGCGCGTTACGAGCGCTATGCGCGCAGATTTGCAGCCGCCGCGGGGCTTTCCGCAGAGGGCGCCGAGGCGATGCTGAGCCTCTTGCGGAAGGTAATCGGTCAGGATGTGCGCGATATTTCCCTGCCGCGTCGCGCCCCGAGCCTCACCCAGCGCGCCCTTTTCATCCATTCGACCGACGACCGCAACGTCCCGATCGAAGACAGCATCGAGAGCGCCGCCGCCTGGTCGGGCGCACGACACTGCCGCGTCGAGGGCCTGGGCCACCGCCGCGTCCTGTCCGATCCCAACGTTGTCGCCGAAGCGATCGCATTCGTCACTGCGTAAATCTGAAAGGAAGCCGTCATGAAAGTTCAAGGTTCTATCGCGCTCGTCACCGGCGCCAACCGCGGTCTCGGCGCGGCTTTCGCCCGCGGCTTAAAGTCGGCCGGGGCAGCCAAGGTCTACGGCGCAGCCCGCGATCCCGCGTCGGTGACGACGCCGGGCGTCACGCCTGTTCAACTCGATGTCACGAATTCTGAGCAGGTCGAGGCGCTTGCGCGGCAACTCACCGATGTGACGCTCCTCATCAACAATGCGGGGATTGCCGAGTTCGGTCCCCTGCTTTCGCCGAATGCGACGGACGCGCTGCGGCGCCAGTTCGAGACCAACACAGTCGGGCCGCTGCGGCTCACGCAGGCTTTCGCGCCCGTACTTGCGGCCAACGGCGGCGGCGCCGTCGTGGACGTGCTTTCGGTGTTGAGCTGGCTCACGCTGGGCGGACAAAGCGGCGCCTACAGCGCCTCCAAGGCCGCGGCATGGGCGCTTGGCAACGCCCTGCGTCAGGAACTGAAGGCCCAGGGGACGCAACTTGTCGCGGTGCACGCCGCTTTCATCGACACGGACATGGCGCGAGGCGCGCCGGGGCCGAAGATCGCTCCCGAGGAGGTCGTGAGCCAGACGCTCGCGGCTCTGGAAGCGGGTCAGGCGGAAGTTCTGGCGGACTCCGTCACCCGTCAGGTCCAAGCCGGCCTTTCTGCGGAGCCTCCGGTGTATCTTTCGTAGGCTCCGCGATCGAAGGAGTTGAGGAAATCGCGCTGGATCAGAGCCGCTACAAGGGAGGCGCGACTTAAGGCAATGCCTGGTTAAGCGCCCCTTTGTCCTGTTCGCGCCCGCGATCCGCGACGAGCGCTCAACGTCGACTTCCACCGTCCGTCGCCGCTGTCGGGTCCGCTCCCGAGACCCAATGGACCCCCTTCACCGAGTGGCATTTTCTTGCCAGGCGAACGATCTCGTTCTATGTTTGTTCTCTTCAGAAGGAGAACGCGCCCATGTCCGTTTGCCCCGAAGCCGCCGCGCCCGCGGCGTCTCAGGATTCGTCAGCCTCAGCGCGCGGCGCGCCTCCGGGCGCCCTGTCGGGCGGCAAGACGCCGTCGCTCCAAACGCCATCATCGGATTCGCGCGCCGCGCGTCTTGCGAAATTCCGGCGGGACCAGCTGATCGTTGATTATCTCAACCGCGGCGTATCCGTCGCCGAGATCGCGGCGCGGATCGGGGTCGGGGAGAAGCGCATGCGCGCGATCATTCGCGAGATCCTCGCCCGCCGCATGCCGGCGCCCCCGGAGGAATTCGTGGCGATCCAGGTCAGCCGGCTCAACGAGGCGCTGCTCGTCGCCTACAGCGCCATGGGAGAGGCGAACCTCAAGGCGGTCGATCGCGTGGTCAAGATCGTGCGCGAGCTCGACCGCTATCACGGATTTCCCGCCGAGGCTCGGCCCGTTCCGGAAGCGCCACGCCTCGAACACCCCGCCGCAGGCACCTTGGCGTTCGGCGCCGCGCTCGTCTGCCGCCCCAAGTTTGCGCCACAATGTGCTGAAATGATAGACCTTTCTGCCGAAATGTCCGTTGCTCCGCTCCCCTTGGGGAAAGAAGCAGACAACCGAGCCCGTTATTGCGAGGAGCGGAGCGACGAAGCAATCCTTGCCGCCGCGTCGCCCTCCGTCGATGGTTTGCTTCGCTCCCCTCGCAATGACGGTGCAGCGCCGGAACAAAACTCGGCGCCTGCGTCCCCATGCGTTGCCGACCCCGCCCCGCTTGCGCCCCCGCCGCTCGTCGGTCGCCTGGGAATCCCGCTGCAAGACCCTGAAAACCTTGAATCCGCGCCCGGGATGGCCGCTGTCCCGTTCCCGTTAGCAAACGACGAAGTCAACCAAGCCCGTCATTGCGAGGAGCGCAGCGACGAAGCAATCCCTGTCGCCGCGCCGCCCTTCGTCGATGGATTCCTTCGCTCCGCTCGCAATGACGGCGCAGCGCGGGAACAAAACCCGGCGCTTGCGTCCCCATCCGTTGCCGATCCCGTCCCGCTTGCGCACCCTCCGCTAGACGGTCGCCCGGAAAAACTGCCGCAAGACCCTGAAAGGATGGAATCGGCGCCCGGGAAAGGTTGCGCCGCCGACGCGCCGGCGGCGGTCGTGAGCCCGGCCATCCCGAACCCCGGCGGCTTCATAGGGGGGTCAATGTCCGGATGACGCTCAACGGCGTCATGGCCTGCTGAGACGCGCGGCCCGCAAAAGGGAACGGACCGGACTTCTTCCGCGACATGGCCATCCAGGGCGGTTTGAGGATAACCTCGCCGAATCGCGGCAAGGGGCTACGGAGACCGGCCATGCTGATCCGCTACGGCTATGAGATGACGTTCGCCTGCAGCGCGCCGACGCCGATGATCTGCCAGCTCGACGTACATCCCTCCTGCGTCCCGGCTGTGCGGGCGGAAATGCCGTTCGCCGCCACGCCGCACGTCGAATCCTGGCTCTACTCGGACGTGTTCGGCAATCGCTGCCGGCGATTCAACGCGCCGGCCGGCGACCTCACGATCGCCAACGCCGGCGTGGTCGAAGTCAGCGCCCTGCCCGATCCCGTCGTCCCCGACGCGGCGGAGATCCCGGTCGCGGACCTGCCCGACGACACGCTGCTTTATCTGGTCGGCAGCCGGTATTGTCGAAACCGACAAGCTCACGCCGATCGCCTGGAGCCTTTTCGGCCACACGGTCGCCCGGCTGGGCGCGGGTGCAGGCGATCTGCGACTTCGTCAACGCTCACATCGCCTTCAGCTATCAGAGCGCGCGTTCGACGCGCACGGCCTATGAGGCGTACGAGGAACGCGTCGGCGTGTGCCGCGATTTCGCGCATCTCGCGGTGGCGTTCTGCCGCTGCATGAACATTCCGGCGCGCTACTGCAACGGCTATCTCGGCGACATCGGCGTGCCGCCGGACCCGGCGCCGATGGACTTCAACGCCTGGTTCGACGTGTTTCTCGGCGGCCGGTGGCTGACCTTCGACGCGCGCCACAACATGCCGCGCATCGGCCGCGTCCTGATCGCGCGCGGACGCGACGCCGCCGACATTCCGCTCGTCAACTCGTTCGGCCCGCACATCCTCAAGTCATTCAGCGTCGTGACCGAGGAGACGCATTCGGTAACCTCGGTCTGATCGCTCAACCGCCGGCGGCGAGCCGTTGCGACGCCCGCGCCTCAGGAAACGAGACGAGTCTCCTGTTTTGTTCGTCCCAGAGGGCGAGCCGGACGCAGCCGAGGCTGTCCTTCAGGCTGAGGCGTGAAACTTCGCCCAGTTCCGGGTGGTCGCGTAACACCGTTTGCAATCTGTAGAACGGGATGCCGCTCGACAGGTGATGGACATGATGGATGCCGATATTGCCGGAAACCCAGTCGAGCGGCGGCGGCAGCTCGTAAAGCGAGCTGCCATGCAGCGCCGCCTCCGGCTGGCTCCAGTCGGGCGTCCGCTCCCAGGTCGTTCCCTCGAACTGGTGCTGAACATAGAACAGCCATACGCCCGCCGTTGCGCCGATGACGACGATCGGCAGATGGACGATCAGGACCGGCGCCAGGCCCACCGCCCAGATCAGAAGCCCGGCCGCCAGCACGATCCCGGCGTTGGTCGACATCGTGCTGAGCCAGGGCATCGCGCCCTTGCGCATGAAGCCGAGCGGCAGGCGGTTCTCGATCAGAAAAACGTAGGCCGGGCCGATCCCGAACATCACCAGGGGATGGCGGTAGAGCCGATAGGCGAGCCGCCCGCGCCAGGACCTGGCGAAATATTCGCGGACCGTCAGGGTGTCGATGTCGCCGATGCCGCGCCGGTCGAGATTGCCCGATGTCGCGTGGTGGATCGCGTGCGAGCGCCGCCACAGATCGTATGGCGTCATGGTCAGGACGCCGATCGCTCGGCCGACCCATTCGTTCGCCTGCTTATTGGGAAAGAACGCGCCGTGCCCGCAATCGTGCTGGATCATGAACAGGCGAACGAGCAGCCCAGCGGCGAACGGCGCCAGGGCGAACGACAGCCAGAAAAGGTCGTGGCTCGCGGCGATGACCATCGCGGTCCAGAGCGCGGCAAAGGGTGGAAAGGTGACCATCAGCTCCAGCGTCGCCCGGCCCGTGTCGGCCTGACGATAAGGTTTGAGCGCCAGCGCCCAGTCGCGGGCCGCCCGCGCGGGCCCGATCGATTCCGTCCTCGACATCTTGAAAACTCCGCCCGACGCGCCGTCTTGAATGAAGCGTCGCCGAACGGCCGGTCGACTGCGCTTGCGAAAGGATGGTCTGGATGATCCTTGCGACGTGGCGCTTCTGAAAGCGCCAAGGCCGCCCTCGACTGTCCCCGACGGGCGCTGACATTCGGTCCAAGCGTGCGGAGTATAGGCCAACGGATGCGAAGAAGCGATGACGATTCGCGGCCCGGGCAAGGTTTCCTTTGCGGGGCGCCTCTTGCGGTGCGACGCCTCGGTTGCCTCGGCGCCAGGAATGGGAGAGAAACCGGCAGACCCGGCGGGCGGGCGCAACGGCAAACCTGATGACGGCGATTCCGGTTGTTCTCCTCACGACGGCGGCGACGGCGCTCGGCGCCTATCTCCTCCTGTTGTGGTTCCGGAAGGCGCAAAGGCCGGTCCTGATCGGCTTCCATGTGCTGCTCGGGCTCGGCGCGGCCGAGACGCTGGTCGTCTTCCTGCACACAAGCGGCCTCGACGACGAGTCCCCGGCCCGGCGGCTCGCGCTGGTCGCGGGCGCCTTCCTCGCGGCGGCGGTCGCCTCAGGCTTTACCGCGCCGCTGTTCGGCAAGACCTACCGCGGGACCGCAAATTCGCTGCTGGCGGCGCATGTGGCGAGCGGCTTCGCCGCATTTCTGATCGTTCTCGCGTTCGTGTCGAGGCTTTAGGCGGCTTCGGGAACCAACGGCTCTTGCGAGCGGTTGTCGTTGGCCAACCGCTTGAAGGAGCCGATCATGCCCAACCGCAAATCCGCCAGTCCCCTTGAAGACCTGTTCTCCGAAACGCTGAAGGACGTCTATTTCGCCGAGAAGCAGATCCTCCGCGCCCTGCCCAAGATGGCCAAGGAGGCGACGACACCGGAACTGAAGAGCGCTTTCGAAACCCACCGCGACGAGACCGAAGGCCAGATCGAACGGCTTAACCAGATCTTCGAGCAGATGGGCCGGCCGGCGCGCGGTAAGACCTGCGAGGCGATCCTCGGAATTATCGATGAGGCCAAGGAAAACATGGACGATTTCAAGGGGACTGAGGCGATGGACCTCGCGCTGATCGCCTCGGGGCAGACGGTCGAGCATTACGAAATCGCCCGGTACGGCACCCTCAAGTCCTGGGCGAACGAGCTTGGCATGAAGGACGCCGCCGACCTCCTCGACGAAACGCTGCAGGAGGAGATCAAGACCGACAAGCTTCTGACGCAGCTTGCTGCACAGAGCGTGAACCGCAAGGCCGCCTGATGGCCGGGCCCGCGCCGCCGTCGGTCTCGACCTCGGCGCGGGCCGTCTCGTCTTCGAAGTTCGGCCTCTCGTCGGACATCGAGCCCATGGAGGCGAGGTCGGCGGAGGCGCTGCCGATCGGGCCGAGCGAGTGGCAGTACGAGCCCAAGTGGGACGGCTTCCGGGTGATGGCGTTGCGGGAGGGCGGCGCTGTCGACTTGCGCGGGAAATCCGGCAAGCCGCTCGGTCGCTATTTCCCGGAAGTCGTCGCGATGCTGAAGGATCTGCCGGCCGAGCGCTTTGTTCTCGACGGCGAACTCGTCATCGAAATCGACGGACGCCTGTCGTTTGAGGCGCTGCAAATGCGCCTTCACCCGGCGGAAAGCCGAATCCGGAGACTGGCCGCCGAGACCCCTGCCCGGATGATCCTGTTCGACATCCTGCTGGCCCCCGACGGGGAGGAGTTGACCGCGTCGCCGCTTCGGCGTCGCCGCAGCATCCTTGAAGCCTTTGCTCGAAGGGTCGGACACTCAAAGCTTTTCAAAGTCACGCCTCACACTCGCAACCTGGACGAAGCGCAGCGCTGGCTCTCCGGCTACGCCGGCACGGACGGCGTCGTCGCCAAGCGCCTTGATCTTGCTTACCTCAGCGGCGAACGCGCCATGATCAAGGTCAAGCGCCTGCGGACCGCCGACTGCGTGGTCGGAGGCTTTCGCTATGAGCGCGCAAGCCTTTTCGTGGGGTCGCTCCTGCTCGGGCTTTACGACGGCGATGGCCGCCTCGACCATGTCGGTTTCACCTCAAACCTCGACGCGGGCGAGCGCGAGACCCTTACAGGGAAGCTGGAAGCGATGCGACAAGCGCCCGGTTTCACGGGAAAGGCGCCTGGAGGCCCCAGCCGCTGGAACACGGAGCGGAGCGGCGCGTGGGAGCCGGTTCGGCCAGAACTGGTGGCGGAGGTCCGCTTCGATCACGTGACCGGCGACCGCTTCCGACACGGGACACGGTTCCTGCGCTGGCGTCCGGACAAACCGCCCACGGCCTGCACGTTGGACCAGATCGCACCGCCGATCGCGCCTGCCTGAGCGACGCTCTCGCTTCGCGGCCTGGGAGGCTCAAGCGGCGCCGCCTGACGACCCGGGGACCGAGGGGTTGGCGGCCGGCTCCAGCTCTGGCCGCGAACTCGTGATTTCAATACGATAGGTGCACAAAGTTGTCACTTTGCAACGGCGGGACCCGGCCATCAGGACTTGACGGCCGGGTCGATTTGAGCAATGCTTAGATTGAGCCTCCCTTCGGAGTTTCCGCCATGACCGCGATCCCATCGCCGACGGCGCTCGAGCCCGCGGAAGCCGGGCCCGGCGTCTTCTCGGGTCTGCTGCTGACCGCGGGCGCGGTTGCGCTGTTCGTCGGCACGCTCTTATACGCGCGGCTGACGCCCGAACTCGGCTTGCCGGCCCGCGTCGGAGCGCGCCCCCAGGCGCTCGCCGACGCGCTCGCGCTCGGTCCCGATCGGCTGGCGCTTGCGGGCGGCTTCGCCTTCGCCGGAGATTGTCTGCTGCTCGCGGCCTGCCTCGCGCTCGCGCTGCGGGCGCCGAGCCGCGGAAGCGATCTCGAGCGCGTGGGCTGGGCCTTGATCGCGGTCAGCGTCGCCGTCGCCACGGTGTTCGATTCCATGACTGCGGCGCTGTTCTGGCCGCTCGCGCATGGGACCGATACGGCGCCCTTTCTGGCGGTCAAGGCCTGGTTCGATTTCCTGTTCGCCGCGGGCGACGCGCCCTTTGGCCTTGGCTTCATCGCGATTCTGATCGCGGACCGGCTGAGCCCGTCGCCGCTCCTGCCACGCGCCGTCGCCGTTCTCGGCATCGCGATCGGCGCCGCGGCGGCGGCCAGCGGGATCGGCTACGTCGCCGGCCTCATCCACCTGCCGCTGATCCTCGGCCTCACCGTCACATTCGGCTGCGTCATCCTGGCGGCGCTCGGCGTCCGGATCATGCGGGGCGCCTCGGCGACATGAACAGCGAGCCCCCTGCCCGCCCCCTCGGGCGCGGCGGAGACCTGCCCGCGACCCAAGCGGCCACGGCGAAAGCCAAGAGCCCGTATCACCACGGCGATCTCCGGCGCGCGCTGATCGAGGGCGCCGTCCGGACGATCGCCCGGCACGGGATCGGGGCGCTGAACCTGCGCGCTCTGGCGGCCGAGGTCGGCGTCACCTCCGGCGCGCCCTACCACCATTTCGCCAGCCGAGAGGCGCTGCTGACCGCGATCGCATACGACGGGTTTCTTCGGCTCGAGGGGCAACTGATCGTCGCGCGCGACACGGCGCCGGCGGCGGCCGGCGCGCGCCTCGAGGCGATGGGTCAGGCGTATGTGGGATTCGCCTTGGCCGATCCCGGTTCTTTCCGGGTCATGTTCTCCGGCGCGGCAAACGCCGCGGGGCCGACCGAAGCGGGCCTGCGCACCTTCGAACGGCTGCGGGAAGCGGTGCTTGCCTGTCAGGCCGAAGGCGCGGCGCCCGCGGGCGATCCGGCGCCGCTGGTGCTGACGGCCTGGTCCGCGGTCCACGGCTTTGCGACGCTGTGCGTCGACGGCGCCCTGCCGTTCCAGGGCCTCGAGGGCGCCGAGATGGCCGCCGCGATCGGAAGAACGATTGCGCACAGCTTTGCGGCCCTGGCGCGAGAACCGCCGCTGTGCGAGAGCCAAGGCCGATAGGCGCCATCCGCTCGAAGCAAGGGTCCAATTCGTGACTCAGGCGCTCCGCTCACTTCCACTGCTTGAGGCAAGCCGCCGCCGCCCTTCCGTTCTCGCGCACGGGGCCCCGCTCGATTTTGCCCTCCTGGACCAAGCCCATAATTGTCGCCCTGACGTCGGGATGCGGATTGCCGGCCGCGAACTCGGCGACGACAGCGGCGTAAATCGTCTTGGCGTCGGCGGACAGGCTGGCGGCGCAAGCGTCAGCGGCGGCCTGATCGGCGCAAGCAAGCGTGGGCCAAAGCAGAAGGGCCACGGTGAGGATTTTGAGCATCGGCAACCTTTCCTTTGGAACCACGGGTGGCGCTTGACGGAGACCAATCGCCGAGCAGCCGCGCATGGCGTCCCCATTTATCACGTCCCGATCAGGCTCGTCCCGGCCGTCCACGCTACGCCGCTTTGCGGACGCCTGGCGGGCCCGGCACGGCTGCGCAGCGAGGCGTGGAAACCTATATCAGCGCAGACGTCGCAGATCCTAAGGCAAAGACCACCGCGAGCGCTGGCGTGCTCGTGTGGATAACCCAGCGCTGCAAGGTTCAGCGAGAGGAAGCCCGACACCGAGGGCGGCAAGGCGGATGGAGACGAACCGATGATTTCAACAATCGCCGTGATAGCGCCGGGCGCGATGGGCGCCGCAGTGGGTCGTCGCCTCGCTGAACATGGCGCCCGGGTGCTAACTTCGCTGACCGGCCGAAGCCTTGCAACGATCCGTCGAGCCGAGGCGGCGAAAATGATCGGATGCGACGATGACGCCATCGCGCAAGCCGATGTGATCCTCTCCGTGCTTCCTCCCGCCGAAGCGGTCGCTCTGGCGAAGCGTTTCGCTGACCCTCTCTCGCGAGTTGCGCGGAAGGCTGTGTTTGTCGATTGCAATGCGGTCAATGTCGAGACCGTGGGTCGGATCGCCTCGATTATCGGCGACACCGGCGCCGACTTCGTTGACGGCGGAATCATCGGCCCTCCGCCGGGCCCGCAACGCGAGCCCACGTTCTATTTCTCTGGCGAGGATGCTCCCGCGCTGGCGGCGCTGGGCGATCTCGGCCTCAAGGTTCGCATCATGGAGGGGGCCGTTGGGAGAGCGTCCGCGCTCAAAATGTCTTATTCCGGCATCAACAAGGGCGCGACTCTTCTCGCCGCCGCGATGGTGCTCGGCGCCACCCGCGCCGGCGTCGCCGACGTCCTGCGCGCCGAATTGGCCGAAAGCCAGCCGCAGCTCTTGAACCGGATCGACCGGGCGATTCCGGATATGTACCCCAAGGCCTATCGCTGGGCGCCGGAAATGGAACAGATCGCCGACTTCCTTGGTGAGGATCTCGCCGGGCGCGACATCTTCAACGGAATGGCCGCGCTCTGTCGCCAGCTCGCCGCCGACCAGACGGGCGATCGGACCGAGATTGGCCGGCTGGATTGTTTCGTGACAAGCTAGCCCCGAAGTGGCGACGCGGCGCCTCACGCGTCCCCGCGACTCACGGGTCCGGGGCTTTGCAAGCGGACACTGTTCGACGTCAACCACCCTACGTTCGCAATTAAGGGTTTTTTACGTAGTCAAGAACTTTGCCACCGGGCTAAGGGGAGCGCTAAAACTGGAGACATGCGGTGTTATCTTCTGAGACACGGGCGCATTGAAGCGGTCGTGGAGCTCCCCGGCCTCGCGGACGAGGAGGCCGTTGCGAGAGCGCGGATCGTGTTGACTGAGCGAAGCCGCCTTTTTGACGGTTTTGAGGTATGGGATCGCGCGCGCTTGATAGCGCGGCATGCGCCAGAAGATCAAAAGCTCGAGAACGCGCACTAGCTTTTGCGCATCAGATCGTCCACTTCGCCCAGCAGTTCGTCCGCTCTGTAGGGCTTGGACACGAAGCGGCCGTCATCGGGGATTTCTTCGCGAGGCGGTCTTGCCCGGCCCGAAGTGATGACCAGAAGGATGTTCGGCCAACGGGCATGAACCTGCCGCGCCAAATCCATCCCGTCGTAGACGCCGGGCATTTGGACGTCGGTAAACAGCAGCCGCACGTCATCGCGATTTTCGAGCACTTTTATCGCGGCGTCCGCGCTCTCGGCTTCGATAACGCTGAAGCCGTGTTCCTCAAGCATGTCGGCGGCGTGCAGGCGCAGGAGGCCCTCGTCGTCCACCACAAGAATCACTGGCTTCGCATCGTCGCCCATAAGCGCTAAACAACGAAAGCCGCCTCAAGGTTTCCGTGCAGCCCTACGCCTCTTTTGCGTTTGCAAGCGCAGATTTCAAGCCTCGTGTTCGTTAGCGCGTCGCCAGCCGCACCGCTATTCGCGGAACGGCAAGCCCGTCGCCTTCGAAACCCGGGCCCGGCTTTCGTGCTCGGCGACGGAGCGACGCGGCGGAAAGATGAAGGCGGAGAACAAAACCCGCGTACGGAGACCGGCGCAACCGTCTTGAAAGATAAGGAGGAGCCCATGAACAGCGGCGTCATCGAGAGCGCAGACGGCGTCACGGACGTCGTCCTCGCCGCAATGGCGGGCGCGCCCAACGCGAGACTGCGCGAAGTCATGGCCGCGTTCGTGCGCCACCTCCACGCGTTCGCACGCGAGGTCAAGCTGACGCAGGACGAGTACGATCTTGCAATCGAGTTCCTGAACCGTATCGGCCAGACCACTGGCGACGACCACAACGAGGGCATCCTCTTCGCCGACGCGGTCGGATTTTCGACGCTCGTCTGCCTCATGAACGACAGCGCCCAAGGCGCAACGGAAACCACAGCGGCGCTGCTCGGCCCGTTCTGGCGCGACAATTCCCCTCCGACCCCCAATGGCGGCAGCATCGTGCGCTCGCCTACGGCAGGGCCGCCTCTGTTCGTCGACTGCCGAATTACCGATGTCGAGGGACGGCCGATCCCCGGCGTCGAGGTCGACGCGTGGCAGTCGTCCCCGGTCGGGCTTTACGAGAACCAGGACCACGAACAGGCCGACATGAATCTACGCGGCCGTTTTCGCACCGATGACGACGGGCGGTTCTGGTTCCGCTCCGTCAAGCCGGCCGGTTATCCTGTTCCGACCCACGGCCCCACCGGCGATCTCCTGCGGGCTCAGCATCGCGAGCCCTTCCGCCCGGCGCATCTCCACGTGCTCGGCTACAAGCCCGGCTACCGGACTCTGGTCACCCAGGTGTTCGTAGACGACGACGAGCGCCTCCACAGCGATGTCGTCTTCGGCGTAACCCGGCGCCTGATCGGCGAATATCGCCGCCACGAAGCGGGCGAAACGCCGCCCGCGCCGGACGTCGAGGCGCCCTGGTACACGCTCGACTATACGTTCGTCATGGCGCCGGGCGTGGCGAAGCGGCCTGTGCCGCCGATCAAGTAGGAGACGAGACGTGACCCGATCGCTCGACGGCCGTGTTGTGCTCGTCGTCGGCGGCGCCGGCGCCATCGGCGGCGCGACCGCTCGTCTCCTCGCCGGCGCGGGCGCCCGCGTGATCGTCACCCACCGCCCCGGCAGAGCCGACGAGGCCGCCGCCGCGCTTGTCTCTTCGCTTCCCGGGGCGGGTCACGCCGCGCTGCCCGCCGACGTCGCCGACACGGCCTCCCTGCTTGCGCTGCGCGAGGCGGTGCGGGCGCGCTACGGCGACACGCTCCACGTTCTGGTCAACGCCGCCGGGTTCACCAAGCCCGCGCCGCACAGCGACCTCGACGCCCTCGACGACGAGCTGATCGACCGCATATTCGCGGTCAACTGGCGTGGGCAGTTCGCCACAATTCGCACCTTCGCGCCGATGCTGAGGGCGTCGGGCGACGGCCTGATCGTGTCGATCTCCTCGATCGCCGCGACAACCGGCCTCGGCTCTTCGATCGCCTATTGCGCCGCCAAGGCGGGCATCGAGGTGATGACGAAGTCGCTGGGGCGCGCGCTCGCGCCGGAAGTCCGCGTCCTCAGCGTCGCGCCGGGGGTCGTCGACACCGCCTTCGTCCCCGGACGCGGCGCCGACTTCAACGCCAGGACCGCCGCCGCGACGCCGCTCGGCCGGGTCGGAACCGTGGAAGACGTCGCCGAGTCCGTGCTTGCGTGCGCGACGTCGCTGCGGTTCTCCACCGGCTCGACGGTGGTCGTCGACGGCGGCCGCTCGCTGTGAGGCCGGCGATGCGCGAACCCCTTCCCCGGATCTTCATAACGGTCGCCGTCACCGGCAATCTGACGACGCCGGATCAGACGCCTCATTTGCCGATCACGCCCCAGCAGATCGCCGACGCCTGTCTCGAAGCGGCGCAGGCAGGCGCGGCGATCGCGCATATCCATGTGCGCGATCCCGCGACCGGCCGCCCGTCGATGGAGCTCGCGCTTTATCAGGAGGTCGTCGAGCGCATCCGCGCGCGCAATTCGGACTTGATCCTGAACCTCACCACCGGACCCGGCGGACGTTTCGCGCCCTCGAAGGACGATCCGGCGGTGGCGGGACCGGGCACCACGCTGATGCGCCCGGAGGCGCGTATCGAGCATATCGCGGTCCTGCGGCCCGACCTCTGCACGCTCGACCTCAACACGATGAACTCCGGCGGTCAGGTCGTCATCAATACGCCCGACAGCGTCCGCCGCATGGCGCGGGTCATTCGCGAAGCCGGCGTGAAACCGGAGGTCGAGCTGTTCAATTCCGGCGACATCGCCCTCATGCACGATCTGATCGCCGACGGCGCGCTCGATCCTGCGCCGCTTTGCTCCTTCGTGCTCGGCGTGCGCTACGGCTTCCAGCCCTCTCCGGAAACGGTGCTGTACGCGCGGAACCTCCTGCCCGCCGGCGCCGCCTTTACCGCCATCGGCATTGGGCGACACGGCTTCGTCACCGCGGCGCAGAGCTATCTCGCCGGCGGCCATGTGCGCGTCGGCATCGAGGACGGCGTCTACCTCTCCCGCGGCGTGCTGGCGCCCAGCAATGCGGCGATGGTCGTGAAGGTTCGCGCCATCGTCGAAGCTCTGGGCGCCGAGATCGCGACCGCAGCAGAAGCGCGCGAAATGCTTGGCCTGGTCAAGCGGCCCTGACCACGAGTTCGTCCCCTGCGCGACGATCGTGCCGACGCTCGCCTGCGCCTCGAGGAGGTCGGGGCGCCCTCGACCGCCGCGGGCTTCGCCGGCAACGGCGGCGATCTTCAGTCCGCCGCCGGATTCCCGCAAATGCGGCTATGATTAGGCGACACGTCGCGTATGAGGAGGCGTATTGGATCTCCCCGACTGAGACAAGTTCATTGACCCGAGCCCGCGATGCGATAGCATTCGATCGCGAGCGCAATGTGGGACCCAACAGATCGCGTTGACCCACTGCCAAGCGGTCCTGCTGAGGGTCTCCATTTTGCCCTATTTTGTTCGTCTGCCCCATGCGCAAATGAACGCGCCGAGCGAGAATGAGCCTTGCTCCGACCCGATCGACATTCTCGATCTCGCGAGGGAGGTGCTCGTTTCGGAATCGTCCGGCAGCGCGGGCTCCCGTCTCCGAATACGCGCCCCTATACGCCCTGGCGGGAGTGGGGCGATGGTCCTGAGCCTCACCCCCGAAAGCGGCGCGCCTCGGATTAGGATCGACCTGATGGCTAGCGACCTCGTCGCGGGCGCGTCCCGCATTGCCGCGGGCTCGGTTCGGATCAGCCCGTCGAGCCTGACGGTCGCGGCCGGGGCTGCCGAAGATGTCACGGTGACGGTGGCGGCGCCGCCGGACGCCCGGCCCGGCGTCTATGCCGGAACGATTTCGGCGACGGGCGACGAAACGTTCTCCGTGCCTTTCCAGACGGAGGTCCGCTGAAACAGCGAGACCCTTCAGCGCTCAGACGTCTCGCTCGGTGATGAAATCGAGGCAGTGGGCGATGAAGTCGCGGTCCGGGCCTTCAGCCCCGGCGAAGGCGGTCGGAAAGGCCGCTCGCGCGCCTTCAACCAGGCTTGTGGCGGCTTTGCGCGCGTAGCCGACGCAATCATGCCGCTCCATGGCGGCGAACACCCACGCCACGTCCGACTCCTTGCGGTCGATTCGCGGCGTGCCGAGAAAGCGGGAAAGGCGCTCGCGCTCCGAAGGATCGACGAGGCCTGCGAGCCGCGCCAGCATCAGGGTTCGCTTGCCTTCATAGATGTCGCCGAAGATCTCCTTGCCGTAACGATCGCGTGAGCCGATCAGGTTGAGGACGTCATCTTGAATCTGGAAGGCGGCGCCGAGGAAAAAGCCGAAGGCGTTGAGGGTGTCGAGGTTCGCGTCCCGACGGCCGGCGATCAGGGCGCCGATGCGGAACGGATGCATGAAACTGTACCAGCAGGTTTTCTTGAGCGTCATCCGCAAGTAGTCGGCCGCTCCGATCGAGAGGTCGTTGTCCCGGATCCAGCCGAGCTCCATCGCCTGGCCCTCGAGCAACTCCGAGATCAGATGGTCGAACTCGTCAAACACCCGCCAAGCGGCGTCCGGGCCGAGGAGCTGGAGATTGCCGCGGAGCAGCCGGAAGGCGCTCGCGAGCATCGCATCGCCGATGTTGATGGCGAGCGGCGCGCCCAGTTGAGCATGAAGGCAGGGGATACCGCGCCGGCTTTCGCTTTGGTCCTGAATATCGTCGTGAATCAGAAAGGCGTTGTGCAGCAATTCGAGCGCGGCCGCGGACGTCAGCGCGTCCTGTAGTCTGCCGCCGAATGCCCGGCACGAGGCCATGAGCAGCGCCGGACGGAGTCCCTTGCCGGACCTCGCGCAGAAGTCGCGCATCGGCTGGTAGAGATGCGCACGCGGTTCGCCGTCGGGCAGACGCTCGAGCAGCGTTGCGCGAGCCAGGCCGCCATATTCCGCAAGTCGCTCGAGGAAGGCGGCCCTGTCCATGGCGGCTCACGCTTTCTGCGTGATTCGAATGCGCGGTCGCGGCCGGGTCGCCGGACTGCCGGTCGCATTCAGGAGCGCGGCCATGTGCGGCGAGGACGAGTCCGCGAGCCAGGGCGCGGCGGCCGCAGCGGCTTTGCCGAGTGCGTCCAGGACCGGCTTCGGCGCGACGACGCCGCTCACCGTGTCAAGAGGGTCGCCGACGATCCCGCCTCCCGGCAGACCGATCATGGAGAGCGCCTGGGCCGGGATCGGGTGAGAAAGTTGAGCGCTGGCCGCGACGACCGCATCCGCGAAGGGCGCGACCGCGGCCAGAGGCCCCGCGCCGCCCGCCGTGACGCCGATCGCATTCTGGCCCATAGCGAGCGCGGCCTCGGTCGCCTTGGCGAAGCGATCGTCCCAAGGCAGGCCGGACCGGTAACGGGCGCGGTCATAGGCGCGCAAGGGCGTGAGCGCGTCCGGTTCATGCAGATTCCAGACCCGGCACCGCGGGAGGACCGAGCCGCTTCGCTCGAGAATGGCGTTCACGGAGCGCCGCGCCGCCTCGTTCGCGCCCTCCATCGTCGCAAGGTCGGTGTAGGTCCGGACGTAATCCGAGGCGAGAAAAAAATTGGGGATCGCCGTCGCCGCCTCGGGCCTCAGCCGCCAGGTGTCCGCGTCGTTGACGAGCAGCGGCTCGAGGTCGGCGCAGCGACCGGGATCGGAGGGGTCGTCCACGATGTCCGGATCGAGGAACCAGAAATGCAGATCTTCATCGCGCAGCACTTCGGCGCCGCCGGTGTTGAGACTGCGCTTCAGCTGCAGCCATGTTTCGTCGGCGATTTCCTGTCGCGTGCAGGCGATCGCCGCCTTGCCGTTGAACCCGGGCGTGTCCCATTGAGAGATGTCGACCGAGAGGATCCCCTGAGTCTTTCCGTCGCCCCATTCGGCGAAGTCGATCGCGTTCCAGAATTGCCGCTGCGACACGGCCGTCAACGCCCAGGGGCTGTCGATGAAGATGATGTGGCCGTGCGTGATCGGGATGTCGCGCAAGAGGTAGAACTGGATGCCGTTCATCCACTGCACGCTTTTCGACAGCGACGCGAGATTTGCAAGCGAAGGATCGATCGCCTTCATCGCCGGCGTGATCAGCGGCGCCATCCGCTCGACGGGCAACGCGCCGACGAACCAATCGCCGGTCGCGAGGGTCGATTTGCCGGCGGTTCGAACCGTCGCGCCTGCGATGCGGCCGGCGCGGACGTGCAGCTCCGTCACCTCCGAATTGAGATGGTAGACGACGCCCATCGTCTTCAGATGGGCGAGCCAGGGCCTGATCCAGACCTGATTGGTCGGCCCGTTCAAGAGCCGATCGGACGCGACGCCGGGCGCAAGGATCCCGAAAAGCAATTGCACGAAAATATCGCCGATCGTCTTGACGCTCGCCGAGCGGGCCTTTGCGGCGACGAGCGAACGGGTAATCCCGATGGCGAGCAGTTTCTGGTAGGCTTCGGAGCGGTCGTCCGCCCCGACGAAATCCCACCAGTCCATCTTTTCATATTCGTCGAAGCGGCGCTCCTCGCAGGAGGTGATGATCCGCCAGATGCAGCCGGCGAAATGCTCGATGTCCGCGTACGGAATGTCGTTGCGTGGCGAAATGGCCCATAGGAACGTCTTCAGCGCAGTGGCAAGTTCGAACGCGTTGGGAGGAAAACGGGAGGGCAGTTCGATCCCGGCCTTGTCGTAGCTCGCGACCAGCACTTGCGTGGTGTCCACGAGGCAGTCGAAGACCGTGCCGCTTCCAGACGGGATTCGCGACAGCGTGTCGGTGACATGCCGGTAGAAATTCGGAAAGAAGCGGAACCCGTGCTCTCCCGGCAGGAAATGCCGGGCGCTTCCCTTGGTTTGCGCCTCATGCGCTTCGAGCGCTTCCAGGTATGCGATCTTTGAATCGTGCTGGCCAACCCCCTCGACGACCGGAATGCTGCGCGCCTTGCCGCCGGGGATTTTCAGCTTCTCGAACACCTCGACCGCGAATCCGCGTTCGAGCAGTTCGTGCGCCGCGCTGAGCCCGGCGACCCCGCCGCCGAGAATGACGACCTTTTGCGGCATAGCGATCCCCTTACGCGGTCTTGGCTGCGAGTGAGCGCATGGCGTAGACGTCGTATTCGACAAGCAGCGTCGCCAGAGTGACGCGCCCAAGCCCGATGCACTGAAGGCCGTTCAGCCAGTTGAGGGAGGCCGAAGACGTCACGAAGCGAGGGGCCATCTGGACCGTAGCCTCCCTCGGCCCCCTCCCCGTCTTCAGCTGGTCTTGCCCGTCCCGGCCGAAATCGACGACGCCGCCGTATGCGCCCATGACGAGATCGCCGGCGTCCGTCTTGATGATGATCCGCGCCTCCGGGAGGCCGATGCCGTCGCGCCGCACCAGCATCCAATCGCCGCCGGAATTCAGGATTGAACCATTAAGCCGCGGACCACGAACCGACCCGCCTTCGGCGAGGTCAAACGCAATGCGCAGCCCTTCGACAGTCTCACCGATGACGATCGGCGGCCGAACAAGCGGCGCCGTGACACGGGTCAAGAGCTCCATCGCATAGGCAAACGGCTGCCCGGCCGGCTGAGGAAGGCGGGCTGTCCGCAGGGCCGCCGCTGGGGCCGAAGGCGCCGCAAGCCGTGCAAGAGCGTATCCTCCCCGGCGCGGATCAGCCTCCCGTCCCGAACAGGACAAGACGGGGAGAAACGCGATCGTGGCGTCGCGAGCCTGCCGTGGCAGGTCGATGGCGAACCGTTCCTCAACGTCGAGGGGCGAACTCCCGGGGAGCCGGAATCCGCGCGCGACGCGCAGCGCGCCGCCATTCACCGTGTAAACGGCGGATACCACGTTGGAGGGATGGACCGGCCTCGCCGCCACAACAACGCGTTGCGCGTTCGCGTCCAGATCCGGCGCGTTCCAACGCAGCGAAAGCCCTTTCTCGGCGTATTCGGCCATTGAGGGGCTTGCTACGCTACTTTGATGAGCGCTATCGCCTCGGGGTCCTTGACCCGCAGCAGGAACCGCTGCGACACCCGAAAAACATGCTCGCCGTTCTCGGTCGTCTGCAAATATCGAACCGAAATGTCCTGCCCCACGACGATCTCGACAGGATTGCCCTGCAGCGAAATGACGATACCCCTGCCGCTGTCCTTTGGAGTGTCGCCACCCTTGGCGGAGACCTGCGCCGGGTAGCTGTTCAGTGTGCTCGACCGCAGGAGCGGACCGTTCAAGACGGGCGGAAGGCTGTCGGCGGGCAGAACCATCGAGTGCGGGATCGGTTTGTAGACAGCTGAAAACAACTTATCCGATAGAACACACGCGTAAGGCTTATAGTATCCGTTTCTTTCGAGAAGATTGATAGCGTCGACCACGGCCGTGAAGGTTCCGGCGCCGAGCGTATCCCCGGAGCCACTGATCGGGACCGGGTCGTCTGCGTTGAACGCCGCCTCCACAAGCCCTTCGTAAGATTTCTCGCCACCCAGCTCATAAATCAGCGGAATGCCGCCTGCGCCAGGGATGGTCTTATCCTTTTCGCCCGCAAAAATGATCGCGTCTTCCAGGCGGGCGATAATCTGCGCCGCGCGGCTGAACAAAATTCTCGCGGCCGCCATTTCTGGATCCGCAAGCATGTGGTTCTTGACAAAGACGTTCACTGAGACATGGGCGAGCCGGATTGTCGTTTCGTCGTCGACGATTAGGCGCTTAAGGTCTTCGTCATAGGTAAGCTTATCGACCGGCGCGGTGGTCGTCCCGGGCGGCAATGGGCCGTACAGCGGCAGAAACGACGCGGCTACGCGCGCGCTCAGCGCCTCGTCATGAACGATCTGGCGGATCTTGCTCCACTGCTCGTCCGTAATTGCAGGTCCAAAGTCACCCATGCCCCTCGTTCCTCCTAAAAGTGGCTACGGAAATCGATTCGTTGAAAAGAAGACGCTTGCTTTCCTCGGCTCGGCGGAGAAACGTCACGGCGCCCTGCGAGCGCGCGATGTCGCATGCGGTCGCGATATCGCCGCGGGCCCGATCGAGGTCGCCCATATTGCGGTGCGCGAGGCCGCGCACTCTGTAGAGCTCCGATAGATAGACGCGCTCGTTTCGCCGCAGGGCCGACTCGATTCTCGCGTCAATTCGTTGCGCCGCTTCTTCCTCGCGGCCAGCCTCGATCAGGAACTCTCCGAGCGCGGCGTGCACATGGCTTTGGCACACGCCGGTGCCGGTGGCGGCGAATTGGTCAAAGTCGCCGAACGCCGCGGCGAGCCCCGAGGCGGGACGGCCTTCAGCGGCGTCGCACAAATTGTTGAACATGTGCCCGAGCGGAAGCCACAATTGAAAGCCTTCTTCCTGCGACAGCGCGACCGTTCGGACCGCATGTTGGCGCAGGCGCCGCCATTCGCGTTTATGGAGCAGCATCCACGAATTAAAGCCGAGGCTGAACGCGATCGAAGGCGCGTGATCAAGCTTTTCCGCGCTTTCGAGCGAGCGAGCGAGCGCAGCGTCGGATTCGGCTTCGCGCCCCATCATCCAGAGGGACGGGGCGATGATGGCGTACAGAGTCGACGCGGAAGACAACTGGAACATCCGGGTGATCTGGCGATCGGTTTCGTCATCGCAGAGGGCCGCGCCAGACTCCGCCCGCTCAAGCGCCGCAGCCAAATCGCCGCGGAAATAGAGCGTGAAGCCAACCGCGTGGTCGGCCGCAACGAGCATGATCGGCGCGCCCGCCGCCTTCGCCATCGCGTCGACCTTTTGCGCCGCCGCCAGCGCCAGATCCATTTCGCCCCGAAGGAAGTAATTGGTCCATACTCCCCAGGCCGAACCGAACATGCTCTCGTGGTCGCCGATTTCCGTCGCGAGTTCATGAGCTCGCGAGCACGCCACCTCGACTTCCTTGGCGGCCCAACCGTAAATCGCCCATGAGGCAGGCGCGAGGGCCATCTGGACGGCGAGTTCGGTCTTCGAGCGCGCGGTCGACACAGGAAGATGCTCGAGATCTTCGAGCGCGGCGCGAAGATAGGTGAGCGCAGGAAGGTTTGCGGCTCGGTCGAGAGCATGGCGTCCGGCGGCAAGCCAGTGCGCCACGGCAGGCTCCGCAAGGCCGCCCCTTGAGCAGTGATGGGCGATCACTTCGGGCTCGACGCCCACGAAGGCCGGTTCCTGGGCCAGCATCGCCTCCGCCACCAAGCGATGGAACTCCCGCCGCCGCCTCTTGAGCAACAACTCGTAAGCGGCGTCCTGAATCAGCGCGTGGTGGAAGGTGATTATCCGGACGCCATCCTGGCTCGTTTCCCCGGCGAGGCCCGAGTTGCACAGGCGACGGAGCGCGCCCTCGATGTTGGAGTGGTCCGGCGCGATGGCGCGAAGCATGGCGTCGCTGAATTCGCGGCCGATGACACTGCCGATCTGCGCGACCTCCTTCGCCTCTCCGAGCGTATCGAGGCGCGCCATCAAGGAGTCCTGCAGGGTCGCCGGTATTTTGAGCTCGGGAAGCGATTCTGCGGCGGAATTGAGGCCCGGGAGCGCGTCGAGCACAGTCTTTGCGAGTTCTTCGACGAAGAGAGGGACGCCGCCTGCCTTCTTGAGGATCGTCAGCGCCAGGGACGCCGGCAGCACCCGTTCCAACAGGACCGCGGCAAGAAGCTGGGCGCCCGCTGTGGCGTCGAGCGGTTCGAGCACGATCGTTCTGGCTTGTCCGTCGAGAGCCCAGGGGGGAGCGAATTCCGGCCTGTGTGTGACGAGCAGAAGCATGGGCAACCGCTTCATGCGGTCGATGAACATCGTCAGGAAATCGAGCGTGGATGGGTCTGCCCAATGAGCGTCCTCCAGCAGGATCAGGAGCTGCGAATTGCCGGTCATGCCTTCCAGCCGGCGGGCAAGGACGTCATGCGTTCGCCGCGCGCGGGTCACGGGATCGAGTTTGTCGCGCGCCTCGTTTTCGAATCCCAGCAGGTCAGCCAGAAGCTCTCCGTCCTCGGGACCGAGCGCTGGCGAGGACGAGACGAGTTCGTGAATCCCGGCCCGCCGCGTCTCCTCGGAAACAGCTCGGGAAAAACCGGACCGACCCTCAATCTCCCTCACGATCGGATGGAGAGCTCGATTGGCCAGGTGAGCCGCGCAGTTCCACCGTATGACCCCGGCCGCTTCAGGATGCACATGCTCGATGAACGCGCGCGCGAGCCGTGACTTGCCAATTCCCGCTTCGCCGGAAATCTGGACGATCTGCCCGGCGCCGGTTGTCGCGGCGCGCCAACTGTCCAGCAGCGCGCCGAACTCCCGCTCCCGGCCGATGAAGGGGTGGAGACCGGTGCTGGCGCGAGCGTCGAAACGGCTCTGCGCGCGGCTTTCGTCCACGAGGCGATAGATCGCCACCGGGTCAGGAAACCCCTTGAGAACGATGTCGCCGCGTTGCTCGAATTCGAACAGGCCTCCGCAGAGATTTCGCGTTCCTTCGGAAATGATGATTTCGCCCGGGGCCGCGACGCCCTGCAGCCTGGAGGCGAGGTGGATCGTGTCGCCGACAATGGTCTGCTCGCGCACGTCGCCGTTCGCGACCTCGCCCACCACCACCAGCCCCGTCGCGATGCCGATGCGGACCTTGACCGCCTGGCCGTCAGGGGTCCGCAACTGTCCGATCTTCGCCACGACCTCCAGCGCCGCGCGCGAGGCGCGCTGTGCGTCGTCCTCGCTCGCCCGAGGATAGCCGAAGTAGGCGAGGATCCCGTCGCCCTGGTACGCGGCGACATAGCCCGACCCGCGGGTCACGACGCCAGCGCAAGTATCCTGAAAAGCGCGGATGAGCTCGCTGAAATCCTCGGGGTCGAGCCGAACCGACAGGGGCGTCGAGCCGACCAGGTCACAAAACATCGAGGTCAGCTGGCGGCGCTCTCCCGTCGCCCCCAGCGTAGCCACCCTCTGCGCTGGCGTCTCGGGAGGTTTCGACGCGGATCGAGCGCGCACGAAGCGCTTTCGCTGCCCCAGAGTGAGGCCGAGTTCCCGGAGGTCCTCTTCCGACAACTCATCGATGGCACGCTCGTCGACATCGTTGGCGGACAGGAGTTCGTAGAATTCTCCGAGACCGAGCTGGTCGAGCGCCGTCCGAAGAGTCATGGGCAACCCGGCATGAACACGTCCTCAAGCTCGTTGGAGCCTTGTTGAGCGATCGACAGCGTTTGATGCCGACAGGAAGGCAAGCTAATACGACGCAACCTGCATCAGTGGTATATTGGTTGCAAGTCCAAATACCCCACTCCTTATCAACCTTGACCGCGGAGGACTCACATAACTGGACACGGGATATTTTCCAGCTTTAGTCCGCTCCATTCCTCCGCATTTCAATAGTGACGCGCAAAACCGCGAACGGCGGCCCTGGTCGCGCCATAGACGCTGAAGGCGCATCGCTTACCGATGCTCGCGGTCGCGCCGGTCAGAATGATCAAGGCGCCGTCGACGGATCAAGGCGACCGGAAAGATCATCGAGACGCAGTTCACGATCATCCTCACGATCACGAACGGCGTCGCGACGCGGTTTCAGATGCTGGAGGACCGCTTCGACGTCTCGAAGGCTGCTCGCGGCGGAAACCCTCGGACAGCAGGGCGAATCGCCGGAGTTTAGCCAAATTCCGCCTCCATAAGGGGATTCCTCGTTGAACCATGCTTTCCGCCACGAGACCTGGGAGCGGTCGAGGCCAGGACGATGCGGCGTCTGGATCAAAGGCCACGGGGGCGAGATCGTTCGCGGTCCCCGTGAGGTCCCAGGAGGCCGCAATTTCACCGCGCGCCACCCTGACGGCCTCGTGGTCGAGTATTTCGAGGGGGCAGAGCCATGAAGGCCTGGCGTCTGAACCGCCTTGGCGGCGCGCTGCGCCTGGAGGAGGCGCCGATGCCTGCGGTGCGTCCGGGCAGCGTCCTGGTCCGGGTCGAAGCGTCCACGCTGATGTCCTACATGAAGCGCTACGTCGAAGGCGGGCTGCCGAGCTATCACGCGCCAGAAGGCGACTTCACGCCTGGCGGCAACTGCGTGGGCGTGATCGAAGCGGTCGGCCAGGATGTGTGGCGGCTCGCGCCCGGCCAGCGGGTGGTCCTCTCGCCTCTCTTTACGTCCGGCGAGAACGTCGTGGACCCGGCGCAACTGCTGATCGGGGTGACCTCGTTCGGTCGTGAAAGCGAGAAGAGTCCAGGCCGACTGGCCGGATGGCGCGCTTGCCGAATTCGCCCTGCTGCCGGCCTCGTCGGTCGTGCCGGCCGATGGCTTCGAGGAGATGGACGCCGCGCAGCTTGCAGTGGTCAGCCGGTTCGTCGTTCCCTATGGCGGCCTTTTGCGGGGCCGGCTCGCGGCCGGAGAGACGCTGATTGTGAACGGCGCGACGGGCGCCTATGGAAGCGCCGCCGTTCTGGTCGCCCTCGCGATGAGCGCGGGCCGAGTGGTCGCTGCGGGCCGCAACGCCGACAAGCTGAACGCCCTTGCCCGTCTCGCCGGCGGCGCGGTCGCTCCGGTAACTTTGTCGGGCGATACCGAGAAAGACGCCGCCGCGTTGCGGGACGCTGCCGGCGGCTGCGCGGACATGGCCTTCGACATGGTCGGAGGGGCCACCGATGCCAGTTCGACCCTCGCGGCCTTGAATGCGCTTCGACGCCGCGGCCGGCTTGTGCTGATGGGCAGCATGACCGTCCCGCTGCCCGTGCCCTACTTGCAGCTGATGATCAACAGCCTGGAGATCATCGGCAACTTCATGCACCCCGCCGACGCCTTCCGGAACGTGTTGGCGCTGGTGCGCGCCGGAAAGCTCGACCTCACCGCGATCACGCCGAAGACCTATCGGCTCGAGGAGCTGCCGGCGGCCATGGCCGCGGCCGAGACCGCGGGCAACCTCGAGGCCGTGGTGATTAAACTCTGAAACTCCCGAACGGCATCGGGCTTGAGGTGTTTTCGCGTCCTTCGACCGGATGTGATCCTCGACCGGCGGCGCGCCGGTGCGGCGATGGCACGATCGAGGAAAACCAGCAGCCGAGTTCATCCAACCTAGAGGTTCCTATGAAGATCGATGTTCAACGCCCAAAAGCGGCTTTCGTGCGCGGGGCCAATCTCGACACGAGCATGATGTCCATGGGCAGCATCATGTCCTTCCTGGTCCGCGCTGAAGACTGCGGCGGGCGTTTCTCCATGGTCGAGTATCGCTCGCGGCCAGGCAATGAGCCGCCTGCGCACCTGCATCTGTGGGAGCACGAGATGTTCACGTTCTCGAAGGCGAGATGGAATTCCATATCGAGGACCAGGTCGAGTTGGTCGGCGGTTCATTCGGGTTGACGAGGATCTCGTGGCGCTGGGCTATGCCGGCAGCTACGCCGCGGTCCGCCCGCAAGTCCGACGGCGAGATGAAAACTTCGGTTTTGAATTTTCTGGCCGATGGGTTTGAAAGAATGTCACGCAGGACGCGGCCGCGCAGGCAGCGCTCCCACTCGGGGAATTTCACATTCGTCACATTGGGTGCTAATATATTCGTAGATATGAAGATGATGTGATGGACGTCATGGCATTGGCGAAAGCGATCAAACATCAAGATGCGGTGAAGGTCGATCGGATGGCCGACAGCGCCCGGGAGGCGAGCGAGTTCCTGAAGGCGCTCGCCCACGAGTCGCGGCTCATGATTCTCTGCAACCTGCTCGACGGCGAAAAGTCGGTCGGCGAACTGGAGACTTATCTGTCGCTTCGACAGTCGACCGCATCGCAGCAGCTGGCGCGCCTTCGGCTCGAGGGCCTCGTCGCGGCGCGCCGGGACGGAAAGACCATCTATTACAGCATCGCGGACGAGAGGGTGCGCACCGTGATCGGTGTTCTGTACAACGCGTTCTGCGGCGGCAAGTAGCCGCCGCCCGCGTAGGATACGGGCCTGCGTCAACCGGCCGCGCGCGTCGAGAGGCGGAGCAGGCTGTAGAGTGGGCAAGTCCCGACAGCTGCGGTGACGAGCGGGATCACGCCGATCCAGCCGATCCAATTGAAGCCGGTCGACGGGCCAATGAAGCCGAGCGCAAAGGCGATCAGCGCCAAGCCGATCACGATCCGCACGATCCGATCCACGATTCCGATGTTCGCCGACATATCTCTCTCCTGACTTCAATTCGAAGTGTGGGGAGACTTCGGCTGAAGATCACGGTTCGGTCGGTGACATGGTCACGTTTGCGGGGCGGCCAACCGCCGCAACGCCTCGGAATCGCGAATGACGATCCGACCCCTTTCGACCGCGACGACGCCCTCGCGCTCGAACTTCTGAAGCACGCGCGTTACGACCTCCCGCGCGCTCCCGAGTTCGCTCGCGATCGCCTGCTGAGTGGCCTCCACCACGCCGTCGCGTTCGCGGACGAGGAGCGTCCGCGCAAGCCGTTCCGGGATGGCGCGGAAGAGCACGTCCTGCATCGTCACGACGAGGTCGGCGACGCGGTTGGCATAGTTGCGCAGGACGTCGCGGCGAAAGTCCGGATCCTCGGCGATCAGGCGATCGAAGGTCGTCTTGGGAACGATCCGCGCTTCGACGTCGGTCTCCGCATAACCTTCGGCCGGCAGGGGCTCGTCGCCGATCAGCGACGATGTCGTCAGGAGACAGGAGTCGCCGGCGCCAATGCGGTAGAGCGTGACCTCGCGGCCTGAGGGCGCAAGAAGGCTGACGCGAACGCGACCGCGTTCGATTGCGACCCAGCTCCCCGGCCAATCTCCGGGAGAAAAAAGCCGGTCGCCGGCCTTGAAGCGTACAGGGCGCCCCTGAGCTCGGAGCGCGAGGCTGACAGCGTCGGGCCGTTCGGTCATGGGCGCTCCTTAAGGGAATCCTTTCCGAGATCGCGCCCGTCGTCCCTGAGCCAGACATAGATCGCCGGGATGACGAGCACCGTCAGCGCGGTAGACGACGCGAGGCCGAAGACGAGCGAGATCGCAAGGCCCTGGAAGATCGGATCGGTCAGGATGAACGCGGCCCCGATCATCGCAGCGGCGGCGGTCAGCACGATCGGCTTGAACCGCGTCGCGCCGGCCTCCAGCAGCGCCTTGCGCAGCGGAATGTCGCCCTCCGCGCGCTTGTGGCGAATGAAGTCCACCAGCAGGATCGAGTTCCGCACGATGATGCCGGCGAGCGCGATGAAGCCGATCATCGAGGTCGCGGTGAAGGCGGCGTTCAGCAGCCAGTGGCCAAGCACGATGCCGATCAGCGTCAGCGGCACGGGAACCAGAATCACCAGCGGCAGCAGGAACGAGCCGAACTGCGCGACCACCAGCAGGTAGATGCCGAGGATCGCGACCCCGAAGGCCGCGCCCATGTCGCGAAACGTGACGTAGGTCACCTCCCATTCGCCGTCCCAGAGAAGGGTGGGTTTTGAATCATCGACCGGCTGGCCGTGATACTTGATCTCCGGCGGGCCGGCCTTGCCCCAGTCCATCTTTGCGATCGCGTCCTCGACCGAGAACATGCCGTAGACCGGCGCCTCGAAGCGCCCTGCAACGTCCGCGGTGACCATTTCGGCGAAGCGGCCGTTGTGGCGGAAGATGGGATAGGACGCAGGCTCTCGCACGACCTTGACGACATCGCCGAGTTCGACGTTCGCGCCCTGGCGAACCGTGCCGCCGGCCGGCAGCGGGGTCGACAGGATGCGCTCGTTGAGCGTGCGCTCGCTTCTCGGCAGCATCACGCTGATGTCGATCGGCTTCAGGCCTTCGCCGCGTTGCGAATAGCCGACCTTCACCCCGCCGATCAGCGCGCCGATCGTGTCGTAGATCGCCTGCTGCTCGACGCCGTGGAACTCGGCCGCCTCCTGATCGACCGCGAGGCGCAGGCGATCCGACGGCTTGCCGAAGCTCATGTCCGTATCGACGACGAAGTCGACCGACTCGAACGCCTTGCGGACCTTGGACGCGAGCGCGCGGCGACTCTCCGGGTCCGGCCCGTAAACCTCGGCGAGCAGGGTCGAGAGCACGGGCGGCCCCGGCGGAACTTCGACGACCTTGAGCGCCGACCCCGGCGGCAGGGCGAGGCCCGCGAGCCGGCGGCGGATATCGAGCGCGATCGTGTGGCTCGCCCGGTCGCGCTTGGCCTTGTCGAGCAGGTTGATCGAGAGATCGCCCTGCTCCGGATTGGCGCGCATGTAATAGTGGCGCACGAGGCCGTTGAAGTTGAACGGCGCCGCCGTCCCGGCATAAGCTTGGATCGAGACCAGCTCCGGCAGGTCCTTCAGGCGTTCGGCGGCCGACATCAGGATCCGGTCGGTGTCTTCCAAAGCAGCACCGTGAGGCAGGTCGAGGACGACCTGGATCTCAGACTTGTTGTCGAACGGCAGGAGCTTCACCCGCACGTCCTTGGTGGCGAAGAGCGCGCAGGCGGCGACTGTCGCCGCGCCGACTGCGAGCAGGAAAATCTTCGACCGCCAGCGGCCTTTCAGGAGCGGCGCGGCGACGGCGAGATAGAAGCGGCCCATCGCGCCGATCCCGTGATGTCCGCCGCCGATCGCGGCGGCCTTGCGTCCAGCGAACCGCAACAGGAGCCAGGGCGTGACCGTGACCGCGACGAAGAACGAGAACAGCATCGCGATCGAGGCGTTGGCCGGGATCGGACTCATGTAGGGGCCCATCATCCCGCTGACGAACATCATCGGCAGCAGCGCTGCGACGATGGTCAGCGTCGCGACGATCGTTGGATTGCCGACCTCGGCGACCGCCTCGACCGCGGCGTCGGCCGGATTGCGCTTTCCGAGCATGCCCCAATGGCGCGCGATGTTCTCGACCACGACAATCGCGTCGTCGACGAGGATGCCGATCGAGAAGATCAGCGCGAACAGGCTGACGCGATTGATCGTGTAGCCCATCATCCACGAAGCGAAGAGCGTCAGCAGGATCGTGGTCGGGATGACGATCGCCACCACCAGCCCTTCCCGCCATCCGATCGCGACCGTGATCAGAACGACGATCGAGAGGGTCGCGAGGCCAAGGTGGAACAGGAGCTCGTTCGCCTTCTCGGTCGCGGTCGCGCCGTAGTTGCGCGTGACCGCGATGTCGAGACCGGCGGGAACGACCCGGCCGCGGACGATCTCGAGCCGCTTCAGGACGTCGTCGGCGACCGTGACCGCGTTCGCGCCCTTGCGCTTGGCGATCGCGACGGAGACCGCGGCGCGGCGTTCAAGGTCGCCGTTCGCGGCGCGCGTGATCGTCCACGCGCGATGCTCCGGTTCGGCGGCGCCGACAACGACGTCCGCGACGTCCTTCACGTAGACCGGGCGTCCGTCGCGCGTGGTCAGCAGCAAAAGACCGATATCCGGGACGCCCTGAAGCGTCTGCCCGGCGATGACGGGCAGCGACTTGCCCGCTTCGCGAAACGAGCCGACCTGGAAGGAACGGTTGGCGTTGGCGATCTTGTCGACCAGCTGATTGAGGGTGACGCCGAAAACCGAGAGCTTTTCCGGATCCGGCTCGACGCGAATCTGGTTCGGGCTGCCGCCGACGATATAGGCCGTGCCGACGTTGTCGACCTTGGCGAGTTCATGGCTCAGTTCGTCGGCGACCTGAAAGAGGCCGTTGTCGGACCACCGGTCCGCCTGGCCCGGCGCTGCGGACAGGGTCAGCGTGACGATGGCGACGTCGTTGATCCCGCGCCCGACGATCAGCGGCTCGGGGATGCCTTTCGGCAGATCGCCGATGTTCGCCCGGATCTTCTCGTGCACCCGCAGCGTCGCGACGTCCTGATCGGTCCCGACCAGAAAGCGCGCCGTGACCAGGACGCTGTCGTCGTTGGTGGTCGAATAGACATGCTCGACGCCGTCGATGCCCTTGATGATGTCCTCGAGCGGGCGGGTGACAAGTTCGACCGCCTGGTCGGCCTTGTAGCCGTTGGCCGGAACGAGGATGTCGACCATCGGCACGCTGATCTGCGGTTCCTCCTCGCGCGGCAACGAGACAAGGGCGATTGCGCCTGCGACCAGCGCCGCAAGCAGCAGGAGCGGCGTCAGCGGCGCGTTGATGAAGGTGCGGGTCAGAATTCCCGGAGAGACCGAGCTTCATGGCGTGACGATCTCGTCGCCGTCCTTGAGGCCGGCCAGGATCTCGACGGACCGGTCGTCGCCGGCCCCGAGCTGGACGACGACCTCGGCGCCGTCCTTGACCTTCACGAAGTCGATCCCGGCGCGGCGATAGACAAGGTCGCGCGGGACGAGGATCGCTTGTCGCTCGCCGGTCGCGACATAGACCCGGGTGCGCTCGCCGACGAAATAGTCGCCGATCCCGGGCGCCTCGACGTCGGCGATGACACGTCCGCCCTGGATCTCCGGATAGACGAGGCGGACCCTCCCCTCGCTTTTCGCGCCGTCCTCGGCGAGGCCGCGCCCGCCGATCTTGACCACGTCGCCCGCACGCAGGAAGCGCGCGTGGCGCTCGGGCAGCTGCAGGCGGAGGATGTAGTGATCCTCGGCGATGGTCGCGATCGTCTCGCCCGGCAGCACAACCGACCCCTCGGAGACGGGCGCGCGGAGCACGCGGCCCGCGCCCGGCGCGAGCACCGCGCCCTCCTTCATCTGTTGCGCGATCACGTCGCGATCCGAGCGCATGGCGTCGAGGGTGCGCGCGGCGACGTCGAGCAGCGTCCTGGCCGCGTCGACCTGCACCTGCGTATTGACCCCCCGCCTTTGCAGCTCGACCGCGCGATCGAAATCGGCCTGCGCCTTGTCGCGTTGGAATTGTTGGGACTGGATGCGAGAATCGAGCGCCTGCTCCTGCAGGACCAGCTTTTCGTCAGCGACAACCGCGATCTCGGCGCCGGCGGTCACCTGATCGCCCTCCTTGATCGAGAGCGACGCCATCGTCCCGCCGATGCGCGCGCGGGCGGTCAGCTCATGGGCCGGCTCGACAGTGGCGACGATCGCCTTCTCGTCCGGCGCGCTGGACGCGTGGACGACGAAGGTTCCCGCGAACGCCGGAGATGACGCCGCCAGGGCGGCGGCTAGACACAGTGCAACGCGCATATCCTGGTCCTCATCGCGGCTATTGACATACATATTCGAATATCATAATTTGGCTAGCATGGATTTGATCGAGCTGCAAGCCAAGGCCGAAGCGGTCGAGGCGCTCCTGAAGCCGGTCGGCAACCGGAACCGGTTGATCGTTCCGTGCGAGCTGCAGAAAGGCGGACGCTCGGTCGGTGCGCTCCAACAGGCGATCGGGCTCAGCCAGTCGGCGCTCTCCCAGCATCTCGCTCGGCTGCGCCTCGATGGAGTCGTCGCGACCCGGCGAGAGTCGCAGACGATCTATCACTCGCTCGCCAGCGAGAAGGTGTCCCGGCTGATCGGCCTTCTCGATGAACTCTACGGTGCGCCGGAGTGCGACGCGCCTGAAGAATCCGCCAAACGGAAGGCAAGGACAACCTCATGACACTCGATCAATCGGTCATGCGCTTCGCAGGCTTCGTGATTCTGCTCAGCCTCGCGCTCGCCAGTCTCTTCAGCCCGTACTGGCTGTGGCTCGCCGCTTTCGCGGGCGCGAACCTGATCCAGGCCTCCTTCACCGGCTTCTGCCCCGCAGCGATCGTCTTCAAGCGCCTGGGCGTCAAAGCCGGCTGCGCCTTTCCGTGATGCGGCAAATGACCCTTGCGAAGCGATAAGATTGGAGAACACGATGACGCAAACCACGAATTGGCCTGAACTGACCAAAAGCCTGAGCTCGGAACTGAAAAATCTTCGCGGCGGCGCGCCCGATGTGATGAAGGCGTTCTCGTCGCTGGCGCAGGCCGCACTGGCGCAAGGGGCGATCGACCCGAAGACCAAGGAGTTGATCGCCCTCGGGATCGGGGTCGCGGTCCGTTGCGACGACTGCATCGCGTTTCACGTCAAGGCGGCGCTCGACCACGGCGCGAGCCGCGAGGAAATCCTGGAAACGCTCGGTATGGCGGTCTACATGGGCGCCGGGCCGTCCGCGATGTACGCGAGCCACGCGCTCGGCGCCTATACGCAGTTCGCCGCGGCCAAAGCCAGCGCAGAAAGCTAAGTCGAGGGAGCCGAATGTTCAAAAATCTCTTTTCCCGCCCGACCAATGCGGTCGATGTCCCTCTTGAGGATTTCGCAAAGGCGGTGCGCGCAGGCGAGGTCACGGTCGTCGATGTTCGCGAGCCGCACGAATACGCGGCAGGACATATCCCCGGCTCCGTGAGCCTTCCCCTGTCGGGCTTCGACCCGGGAAAACTGCCGCAGGGCAAGCCCGTGGTGCTGATCTGCCAGGCCGGCGGACGATCGCTGAAGGCGCTCACCCAAGCGCACGCCGCGGGACGCGACGACGTCAAGCACTACGCCGGGGGAATGTCCCAATGGCGCTCGCATGGCGGAGAGTCCACGGTCTGACCGAAGTCCCTGGACCCGCCTCCAGTCTCGATCCTGTGAAGCTCCTGACCGTGGTCTGACGCGAATTTCAAGCCGCTGAACGCCTGTCGTCAACCCGTTGGCGCCGGCATGGCGACGTCATCGGGCGAGATCGGTAGGAGTTCGCCTCGGAGCAGGCGTTCCACCGCCTCCCGGACCGTCAGGCCCCCAAGGCGATCGACGACCCGTATTCCCGCCTGGGACAGCGCACGAGCGGCCTTGACGCCCACAAACCCGGTCAGGAGGACGGCGACGCCAGCTTCGCTGACGAGCGCCGCTGCGTCGAGGCCGCGATTGCTTGTCCGATCCGTACTGACGCCGTGGGATACGTATTCGAAATCCATCGTCGTCGGGTCGACGATCAGAAAGCCCGGCGCCTGGCCGAACCTTGGAGCGACCCCCGCCTCGAGCGACGCCGCATGCGCCGACACCGCCACGCGCGCGAGCGGCGAAACGTCCGGGACCGCCGGGACTGTGTGCGCCTTGACCTCGACGCTTGCGGTCGCCTCGATCCGTAGGGCCAGGCCGCCGACCAGGGCTTGCGTCGCAATACGGCGCGCGGCGGCAAGGACGCGTCCGAACGTCTGGCGCGAGACGCCCATTTGCCGGGCGGCCTCAGCCTGCTCCAGGCCGACAAGGTCGGTGAGCCGCAGCGCCTCCAGTCCGTCCAACGGCAGCACGAGGCGGCGGAGCTCCTCGGGCGCCATGCCGACCGGCCAGAATTCCGTGATCCTGGGCGCCGGACTCACATAACGCCGTTTGGTCGGTCTCGACATGGCGACGTCTCGATTGTGGGCGAATGCCCATAAGCGAAGTCCGCTCGGCTTCGCAAGGCCTTAGCGACCCCCATCACATCCGAAGGCTGGCTTCGGCGACGGCCCGGGCCGCCCGACGCGGCTATGGGTCGCATCGACGGAGGGAGATTTTGGGCGCACGCTCATAACTTGGGACCGGTGGAGGGCCTGCGCGATGTCTCACTCTTCCTTCGATATTTTTGCCGCGCCCGCGGCGCCGCCCTCCCGCCGCGATTTCCTCTATCTGGCGACCGGATCTGTCGCCGCGGTGGGCGTGGCCGCAGTGGTTGCGCCGCTGATCGACCAGATGAATCCCGACGCTTCGACAATCGCGGCGACGGGGCCGGTCGACATCGATATCTCCCAGATCCAGCCGGGACAGCGAATTGTCGCGCTCTGGGCCGCCAGGCCAGTCTTCGTCCTCAACCGGCCGCAGGCGGCGCTCGACGAATTGCGCGACCCGAAGCACATTGCGCGGCTGCTCGACCCCAACTCTGAAAACCTGCAGCAGCCGGCTTACGCGGAGAACTGGAGCCGTTCGATCAAGCCGGAGCTCCTGGTTCTTGTCGGCATCTGCACCCATCTCGGTTGCGTTCCCCTGTTCGAACCGCAGCCCGATCCGACCACCCCCGCGCCCAATTGGCCCGGTGGCTTCTTCTGTCCCTGCCACGCGTCGAAATACGACCTCGCCGGCCGGGTGTTCCGAGGCGTCCCTGCCCCTTACAACTTGCCGGTGCCTCCGCATCACTTTCCCAACGGAAAGACGCTGCGGATCGGTGAGAACCCTCCCGGGCAAAAATTCGATTTCGGCTCGATCTTACAGATTTGAGGCGGTCGGCCAACGGTTTGAGCCAGAGAACCAGCGGAGGCCGACGGCTCAGTCCGCCACGGCGGCCTGCTGACGCGGCTCGACTTGCGCGAGCCGCGTCGGCTATGGGTGATTGAAGCCGCTGTCGCCGTATTCCCTCGTCTCAACTGAAATGGAGGACGCAAATGCGGATCCCGATCATTGTGGCGGTTGTGGCGCTCTTGCTTACGGGCTGCAACGCCAATCGGGGGGTCGATCTCTCGTCGCAGACATCCTCCCAGGTATTCGCAGGTCACTCCGTGGAGACCAACCCTTACGATCCCATCAGCTACGCTCAGAACAACACCGGGCGCGGCGGCGGCGGCCACTAGGCGCCGCTTGCGCGACAAGGCGGACGGCTTGGCTTGAGGGCGGCGCTGTTGACGTGAAGCTCGGCAAGAGGCCGACACCAATTGGGGATGTAAGCTGTCCCCGTAATCCTGATCTCCTGTGGCCGTAATCCCGGAATTCCCGGCGACTTTTTCAACGGCCTGCTACGCCGGCAGCATGATCACCTTCGTCTTGACGGGCGTTCGGGGATAGAGGTCGAGCATATCCTGACTGAGGAGGCCGGTGCAGCCGCTTGTGACGCCGGTCCCGATCGATTCGGGATCGCTGGTGCTGTAGATCGTGCAGAGCGTGTACTTGCCGTCTTGATAAAGGTAGAGCGTCCGGGCGCCGAGCGGATTGTCGAGACCTCCCGGCATGCCGCCGGCGTACTTGGCCGCCTCGGGCTGGCGTTGGATCATCTCCTTGGGCGGCGTCCAGACGGGCCACTCCGCCTTGCGGCCGACATAAGCGTCGCCGCTCCACAGGAACTCGGGCCGACAGACATTGGCGCCGTAGCGGGTCGCCTTTCCGTCGCCTTCGATACGATAGAGATAGTAATTGCTGGGATCGATGATGATCGTGCCGGGCGCTTCAAGGCTGTCGTAGTCCACGCTCTTTCGAAAATACTTGGGATCGATCTTGCTGACGTCGACTGCCGGGATCGGGAATTTCTCGTCGGGCGCCGGCCCATAGACCTTCGCCGCCTCGGCGCGGAGCAAGTCGTCCGATGTCGCACAGCCCGAGAGCGCCAGCGCGCCGAGACCGGCGGCGGAGCCGAACAGAAACGAACGCCGGTCGAGACGTGCCGACCGAAGTTTGGGCGGGGCTCCCGCGTCCATCGCGCCCGCATCGATACGTCCACGGTTCATGATCATGATCTCGGCGTTCCGATGTCCTTTTGCTCGACTCGGGAAGAGCCCGGCGTGCCAGCGGCATCTATTGCCGTCGCACGGCTCGATTGGCAAGCCGAGGCGTTTTAGCGAACACGGCGCGTTGCGCGTCGCCGAGGCGCGGGGCGACGACGCGCCAGCCGGCAAGGTCACCGATCTCGCTCGGGGTGACCCGACGAGACGGCAGCCGGCCCTCGTTGCCGCCAGAATGAGGGTGAATGGGGATTTCCGGGCGTGTCACCGTAACCCCCTGATCCTCGCCGGCAAAGCGGCGGGCCTCGAACGGAGCCTGCCCTCCTGTGGCGGCGGGGTCGCGCTTTGGTCGCCCTCGCTCGTGATGACGAGCGCGCCTCCGCTTTTCCCCCAATAAGCGCCCCCGGGGCGAACCGCTCCTGCCGACCGCCGCCCCCCTGCCCGCGCTCGGCTATCCGTTTCTGGTTCGTCGGCTGGATCTAGCGGCTGCTGAAGCCGGCCGCGTGAGAGGGCGAATTGCAGAATCCGATTGCGTGTCGCGCCCGCGAAGCGAGGGTCCTGGTACGTCGCGGCGGCGCGGGCCCCGTTACGGAGTGCGATCGCCCGCGTCCTAAGTCGAGGGCGCCTCGAAATGAATTCTAGTCGTTCGAATTTACGATCACAGCGCCGATGTCAATGGTGACCGGTCCAGATGACTTGATTACGAGCGGCGCGTTGCTCTGAGTAGCGATCTCCGTATCCGCTCGGCCGGAGTCAGCCTCGGCACCCGCCTTATGGCCACTCGTACCCGGAATGGTCGCAGTGACGGAAGCGCCTGGGCCCTGCTCATTACCGACGGCAACTTTGACGCCGCGAGCTGCGAGCGCCGCCTCGATTTGCTCGATTACCGCCTGCGTCGAAACGGCTTGACCTTCCGCATCGACTTTCCCGGGCGGAGAGACAATGTCCGAGCCATGCATCCAGTGCTCGAATCGCGGTTCATCGATCTTGGTGACCTGCGTCTTGCTCGGACCGAACTCGCGCGCGGCGATCACCCTGCCGAGAGGCGTGGAGATTTCGTCGCCGCTCACCGCCAGCGGCAAATCGACGGCGAGTTCGCCGGCATGTTGCTCAGCGTCCGCGGGCGGCATTCGAACGACCGTTCCGTCGTCGAGTAGGACGCCGTTCAGACGGCCCTCCGGATCGTGCAATTGCATCTTAATGCGGCTTTCGACGCTGATCTTCGACGACGTCGCGGACGGATCGGCGTCGACCACTGCGCCGGTCGTGTCGTTGGTGACTGTGGCCACGGTCAGGTTCGGGTTCGCCGAAGTCCGGAAACCGCGGATGGTGACCGCGTCCCCTGGCCGGACGGAGAACGCCAACTGCGTCGCGATATGTGGGGGAATACGAATTTCGGCGCCGTCGGCGAGTATCAAGCCCTCCAATGCGCCGTGCGCATTCAGGGAATATTGCGCGACCTTGCCTTTCAGCTCGGTCTGGTCCCCGACCGGAACCGCTTGAGCCACCGAGAAACTCGCAAGCCCGATCGCCGTCAAGGCGCCGAGCAGGGCGTATTTCAGCGGACTGGCCGACTTGTCTTTATGCATTGCCTAGTTCCTTTCGATTACAAAACAGCCAAATGATTCGGCGCCCGCCGTCCGGCTCAATTTCGATGGGCGTTGGCGTCGAGCGCCTTCTGGATCGGGGTTGCGCTCACGCTGAATTCGCCAACGAAGGGATGGTCGACGATGAGGATAAGCGACCACAGCAACCCGATCGCCGCAGCGGAGGCGGCCAATCCGAGAGAACGGTTGAAGCTGCGCTCGGTAAGCAAAGCGAGTGCGAATTCGAGGATCATCAGGCCCATGACCGACGTCCAGAGCGACCTCGGCAGACCCCCTTCGCTCGCGGCCAAACGGGACTCGCGGAGGTCCTCGAGTTCGTCCAGGCTGCGCAGCAACTCGGTGTACAACGCCTACTGTGTCCCATCGTGGGGCCCAAGCTTGCGGGCCTTATCGGAGATGCCGGCGAAAGCTTCGCTCGCGGCGGCGCTCCGACCTTTCGAGAACTGCAACTGCCATTCGTCGTTGACGAGAAGCGCGCCGTAGCCGGCGAGATCGGTCCGAATGGCGGCAAAATCCGGGCTCCCCATTCGCAACAGCGTGCGGTCCGCTCTGGATAGCGCAGCCGCCTCCTTCACGACCGCGTCTTCCACACCGCGATGCGCCGCGCTGGCCTCGAACAGCAGGAAGGACAGCATCACGCCGAACATCGAGAAGACGAGCCGGTAGGCGTCGAAGGCCGATGCTTCACGTTCCCGGTCGTGCGGCAATCGAAGGAGCATACGGCCCAGTTGCGGCGCCGCGGCAGCCAGGCCGGCGACGACGATGACAATCGTGGACATTACCACGAGGTCGGGCAGACGAAGCAGATCAAGGAGCGACATGGGTCCAAATCACGGTCGAGGCGTCGTCGTCGAGGTCCCAGACCGTCGCGTTCGAGCAGGGGACGTCGACGGCGCGAACCCCGGAGCCCCGGCCGCCGAGACCCGGTCGAGCCACCTGTTGTTCATGTCTAACCCCGTCCTGCAACAGTTCTGGATCAGTCGAAGCCCAGCAACCTGCGCGCCGCGCGTTCCGGCTTGAAATCGGTGAGGTTTCGCGAGGCCGTTTTGCAAGGCGGCAATCCGGTTCACGAAATGCAAAACGGCTTGCTGAATTGCGAAGGCCGAAGGCGTCCGACTTTGAGACTGCGCGAATTGGGTTTTTGGGGCTCGAGGCCAGCCGAGGCGCACCGGGAGAACGTCATGAAGAAGACCCAAGTGGAAAGCCTATCGAAGCGTCGGAATGGTCCTGAATGTCGATGTGCGCGACCGGCCTCGGGCCGCTTATTGAAGTCGTTCCGGATAGAGCGCCTTCCAGACGTCGCAACGGTGGAGGGCTCCCGCGTCGATCAACCCGACGTGACCCGGCTCGAACTCCATCACCGCGGCAGGCCCGGAATAGCGGGGCCACTCTGGCCCGCCCTCGGCCGAGGGGCGCCCGGTGCGAGCGAAGCTCGTCCAGTAGAGGATCATCTGGTCGGCAAGTTTCTGCGATGCGGGTGCGAGGTCCGGCGCATCAATCGCGCTGGTGTTCGACAGGTTCGGGAAGAGATAGTTGAGCTGGGTCGAATGCGCCGCGCCAATGACGAATCCCGGATCCGGCTTTGCCGGAATACCCACTCCAAGCACCGGGGCGTTGCGATCGGCGAACTCATATTCGTAGACCGGCATCCGGGCATTCAGCGCGTCGGCGGTATGGAGATAAAGGCAATTGTTGATTCCGACATGCGGGGTGAAGTCGGACATGATCGTGCCGAGCGCCGCCGGCGGCTGGTCGTCCGGCTGGAGCGGGTAGGTCTCCAGCACCTTCTGCGCCGTGTTGCGCCGCTGCTCCTCCTCGCTCGCGCCGTACATCGCCCGGACCTTTTGAGCGAAGTTGTCGCGCGTGGTGTGACGTCCGGCCTGCTCGTCGTAGCCCGCATAAAGGCGCAGTTCGTCACGAGTGCCGCCCATCAGGATCGGGACCTCGACCAACCGCCCGGTCTTGACCGCGTCGAGCATCGAGCGCGGCGCGGTCTCGTTGCCGATCGTCGGGCTGAACCCCATGACCGCGGCGCCGGATTCCTTCGTTCCCGCATCTATGAGCGCCTTCACGGGAGCCTCGTGCAGGCACCGGAGCGCGGTGACGGGATCTCCACAGCCGACGTCGGCCGCGACCTTGAGACCGAGGTCCTCGCCCTGCTTGACGGTTGGAAGCGGAAACAGGCAGCCGCCGCTTTCTATGATCGCCTTGTCGATCAGGCCCCCGACCTTCTCCGGGGTCGACAGATGGACGCACATCGAGCCCGCCCCGGCGGATTCGCCGCCCACCGTGATGTTGCGAGGATCGCCGCCGAACGCCGCGATGTTGCGCTTGACCCAGGCGAGCGCCGCCCGCTGGTCCTCGAGGCCGTAGTCGCCGTTGGTCGCTTCGGCGAAGGCGGGATGGGGCATGAAGCCGAAGACGCCGAGTCGGTAGTTCATCGACACGACGACCACGCCCGCCCTGGCGAGGGCGTCGAGGCGATAGAGGTTCGAACCGCCGCCGACAAAGGCGCCGCCGTGGATCCAGACGAGGACCGGCAGCTTTTCGCCGGACTTGCGGTCGAGAGGCGCGCTGACATTGATGGTGAGGCAGTCCTCGGCGTTGCTGGCTTCCGTCAGCCCGAACCGCGCCGCCTGCGGACAGGCCGGACCGAAGTCCGTGGCGTCATGCACGCCCGACCATGGCTTTGCCGGTTGGGGCGCGGCCCAACGAAGATCGCCGACGGGCGGCGCGGCGTAGGGAATGCCTCGGAACTCGGCGGCGCCGTGGCGCTCGACGCCGCGGACGAGACCGAGATCGGTCGTGACCAGCATCGAACCCGGCGGAGCAGTCTCGGCGCGCGCGACGGCGAGGCATGCGGTAAGGGCAAGCGCGGCAAACGCGAGCGTTGCGACGAAACGAGCCATCAGCAACCGAAATCATGCGTAGACGGTAGACCTGACATACACGCTCCTTTCGGCCGAGCCCTTGGACCGGTTACAATAAGCCCAATGGTTCCCATATTTCTTTTGCTACAAATGTTGTAAATATTCACAATCTATTGTTATGGATATAAACATGTATTTGCGACATTTAGTCCTGTATCACGTCCTGTGAATACAGCTATATGTCTTTTTGCCGCATTATAGCGCTTACGACTCCGGCCTCCTGTCGCGCACGTTCCCCGGCAAACCCACGAAGTTTGGGACCTATTGCGGCCGGTGACTCAAATGCGATCGGCGCGGCATGCCCGACGGTTCCGGGACAGCCTCGTTGCATGCGTTTTCACCCAGCGCGACTTAACCACGTACCGACCCAGCAATGTTAAGAATTTCACGATAGCTCCCATGGCATAATGGCGGCTATTGGCGACACCGGCCATGATGTTGTTTATGTAACCGGCGTTGGGAAGCCCTGGAGGCGTACTATAAAGTTCGATGAAGACGTGCTATCGATCTTAAGGATTTGCCGATTCTGGCCCTTAAGGTATCCATGAGCACTTTGCGTCGGAGGGCCCGAGGATGAAACGCCGAGACTTTCTCGCCACCGTGGCGCTTGCGCCGCTCGCTCCGCACTGGATCGCCAGAACGGTCTACGCTGCAGAGGCGCCCGTGGCGCCTCCGTCCGACACGAATATCGCACGCTTGGCAATCTATCCGCCGCTGGGCGTCTGTCGGGTCGGCAACAGCACGGAATGGTTTATTGCCCCGGAAGTGCCCGGGCTGCCGCCCGTCGGCGACGGCCACTACAAAGACGCCCTGCAGCGGGTGAAGAAGCAGGTTCAGCGATTCCGGATCTATGCCTTCAATTCGGCTGGCCAGGTCATCCGTGAAGTCACAGCAGCCGATGGCCGTATCGAGTGGACCGTGCACGTGGCCAATACGAAGGCCGCCTGGTACGGTTTCAATAATCCTCTCGACAATGGTGAAGTCGCGCCCGGTCTGCCGGGCCAGCTCCGCAATCAGCGGGTGGTCGGCATGCATGATCGCGCCAGTATGCTGGTCATCGATCCCGGTGCGAAGTCGATCACCGGGATCAACATCAACGTCGATGGCAGCGACCCCGCGTACGACATGGTCGGGCAGTTCTGGCGAGCGCTCGACGTCAAGCTTGGCCATTTGCAGACGGACTCGGCCGGGCGGCTCTTGGTAGTCCCTGGTGACGGCCAATCGCGTTCGGCGACGCCGGACAATCCGATCACGAATTTCTCTGACAACGACGGCTGGCACGACGACTGGTGCGACGGAGTTGTCCAGGCGCGTGTCAGCTTCGATGGCGGCCCATTGGCGACTGCGGAGAATGGCTGGGTTGCATCATGCGGCCCCCATTTTGCGCCCGAAATCCAGCCTTTCGTTACGCTATTCGACGTGCTTACGGACGTCGCGATCGAAGCGGGTTGGATGGGGGCTCCCGATCCGCCATTATCGTTCCGTAAGTACATCTATCCTTTATTTCGTCGCCTCGCCATGATGGAGTGGGTAGCGGCCGCCCACAACCTGAGTACCGGATGGATTGGCGCCGGCGATTTCGGCAACGCGGCCGTCATGGATCGGCTGTCGGATCCGAGCCCAGCCAATAAACCATTTCGAGACAGGATCCTAAGCCTGTTCCGCAACCCCAATTCGAATGAGGTTCAGCAGCAGAAACTACCGTACATGCTTGGAGACGGTATAAACTATTCCGCCTCGCCGCTGCGATGGTTACGCGTCCCAAAGCAGCAATACGCCGTTCTACAGTTCTGGGCGTCCGGCGCGTTTGTAAACGATCTTGTCGATACGAGGGGGGATGAGATCTCGGACTTCGAGCAAATTCCGCTCGCTGAGCAGCCGGCGGCGCTGACGCGCGCCGCGCTGGAGCCCTGCTCAGGTGGCGCGTTCCACCCTGGGGTCGAACTGAGCTGGCCGCTGCGCCACAAGGAACTCTACCGCGGACCTTATCGTATTGCCCTGGCCACTGCTCGACAGCCTGACCTGATTCAAGACCTCGGCCTGCTGCTAACGCCGGAGAAGGCCTTTGGCGGTCATGGCGAAACGCCCCCGGCGATCGCGCCACAGATGCCGGGCGACCTTACCCGTTGGATGGGATTGCCGTGGCAGTGCGACGCCTTCAGTTGTCAGCAGGTGGTATTGGACAATGACTTCCCCAACGCTACGTGGTGGCCGGCGGCTCTGCCGATCGATGTCCTGCCGGAGGCATATTACCGGGTCGTCATGGACCCGGCTCAGTCGGCTGACCAACGGATAAAATTCTTCGAAAGCCGCGTGGCCTGGTCGCGCGGCGTCGCCGGGATCGGATATCACGCCAATGCGAGCTACAATGACGGTCTGAACCAGATGCTGTATCTCTGGGACCGGATGGGGTTTGTGGTTCGCCGACCGGGACCTGCCGACGCTGACCGGCCGACATCGATCCCCGCCGTGATGTACGTCGAGGTCGATCGCGGCTCGATGGATTTGTCGACCGGGGTCGAACCTCCGACGCCCCTCCGGACGGACTCGAGCCGCTAGACGGGCAAGCTCGGCCCAACGGCCGGTTGCCTTCCCTCCTCATGCCAAGGTGGGCTGAACCGACATGGCGGCGAGTTCGATTGACGCAATCTTCGACATCGCCATTGTTGGCCGCGGCGTCGCGGGTTGCGCCGCGGCCCTGTCGTTAGCCGACAGCGGTCAATCGGTGGCCATCCTCGGGCCGCCAGAGCAAAACAGTGAGAGAATCGGCGAGTTTCTGTCGCCTGCGGCGAATCTCCTGTTGCGGCAACTCGGGCTCGCAGACGCATTTCGGGCTGGGCCTCATCGACCGGCCAACGTCGTATTTTCCGCTTGGGGCAGCGATTTGCTGGCTCAGCGCAACGCCATCGTTCATTTGGACGGGCCGGGACATGTGCTCGATCGCGTGGCGTTCCAGCGTACGTTGAGCGACGGCGCCTGCTGCACTGGCGCAACCGTGCTGTCGGGTCTGTTAGCCGAAGCGGACTACGATGGCGGAGCCTGGTCGCTTCGATTGCGCGATCGGTCCAGCATTGCGACGCGCTTTGTCTTGGATTGCAGCGGACGAGCCGCAGTCATTGGGCGACGGTTCGCAAACAGGGCCCGGAGCGACACCCTGATTGCGGCAGCCTCGTTTTTGACTCGACGGAGCGACACCGTGCAGCCAACGCCGGCGACACTGATCGAGTCGGCGCCGGAGGGCTGGTGGTACGCCAACCTGTTGCCCGATCAGAGGCTGGTCCTGGCATTGTTCGGCGATCCCGACACGCTGCCACGCCATATTTCGAGCGACGTCTCAATCTGGCGGAAAGCGATTCAGTCCACGCAAAATGTGCGGCGCTGGGTGGAAAGCGCCGAATTCGACATCGCCGCGCCGCCGTCCTTGGCCAGTGCAGGAACAGTTTTGCTGGACCCTGTCGCCGGACCGGGATGGGCTGCGGCCGGTGATGCGGCTGCCGCGTTTGATCCGCTTTCCTCGCATGGGCTGACGACGGCCCTTTGGAGCGGGCGACGCGCGGCCCTGGCGGCGGCTGCGGCGATCTCGGGCGATCCAACGCCGCTGACGCAATACGTCGCGACGATGCAACACTCCGGGCGGAGTTTTCTGACGCAACAACAAGCCGTGTACGGAAAGGAGCGGCGCTGGCCGACCCTCCCGTTTTGGCAAAGGCGAAAGGCGAAAGGCGCCTGAATGCTGCATAAGTGTTGAAATCGTCAGGTAATATCCACTTCCTTGCCACGGGGCCGGCTAAGCGCCACCGGAGGGAGCGCAGAAGGCGATCGTCACGAACACCTTACTCGGGTCGTTAATAGGAGATGCGAAGCCGGACTGTCATGAGCCTGTATCCAGCTTGGCGGCAGCCCTTGTTGCCGACGAGGCTCATGTCGCCCTTCTTCAGCTCCCGCTCCAGATTGGCGAGGATGGTCGCGCGGTTCGGCGGATGCTGCTCGCCGGGCGCAGCCTTTTATCGCCGCGAACCCACCGGCGCGGTCGCCCGCTCGCTCGGATACGAAATCGGAGAGCGCCTTCAGCACGGCCTACAAGCGCGTCATGGGCGGCACGCCTCGTCGTCACCCGCGCCTGGCGGCCGTAGGAGGCTAGTAAACGGCGGCAAACATGACGGATTCCGAAGTGGCCTCGTCCGGCGAAAGTTCTTCGACAATACGACCCTGGCGAGAAACGAGGATGCGGTCGGACAGACTCAGGATCTCCGGCAGGTAGGACGAAATGACCACGACGGCGAGTCCCTCATCGGCAAGCGCCGAAATCAGATGATGGATTTCAGCGATGGCGCCCACGTCCACGCCGCGCGTCGGCTCATCGAAGATAACCAGTCTGGGCTTCTGCACCAGCGCTTTGGCGATAACCACCTTTTGCTGATTTCCGCCTGAAAGCACGACGACCCGGGAGTCGGCGCTCAACGCGCGGATATTGAGTTTCTTCGTCCAGTCCGCCGCGAGCATTTGTGTTTCGCCGATACTCGACATCAGTCCGCGCGATTGCCGGCTGGAAATTTGCCCGATGTAGATGTTTTCCGCGACCGACATCGTCTCGAAGAACCCGTCGCCCTTGCGGTCCTCGGTGACATAGACAACGCCATCGCAAACCGCCGCGCGCGGCGTCTGGTAACGGACAGACGTGTTTCCGAGCCGGACGTCGCCGCCGTGAAAGAAATCGCGTTTGGCGACGCCCGCGATGATCCTGGCCATTTCCGTCCGGCCCGACCCCACCAGCCCGAACACCCCGGTCACCTGTCCGGCGAAGATCGAAAACGAGGAGTTGCGCACGAAATTCTGCATCGACAGATTCTGGACGCTCAGCACCTTTTCGCCCGCCGGCCGCAACTTTCGACTGTCCGCCGCGCGACTGTAGAGATCGTCGGTCAGCGATCGGCCCACCATGTGACGGACGATGGTTTCGCGGGAAAACGTCTTGGCGTCGTCGGTAATGACATGAGCCCCGTCGCGCAGGATGGTTATCCGGTCGGAGAGTTCGAGCGCTTCTTCCAGCGCGTGGCTGATGAAGACGATCGCCACGCCTTCCTCGCGCAGGCGGCGTATCAAAGCGAACAGATGGTGCTTCTCCTCCGGCGTCAGCGTCGCAGTGGGCTCGTCGAAGATGATGATCTGCGCTTTGAGGCGCACGGCCCTAGCGATCTCGACCATCTGGCGCTTGGCGGTGCCGAGCGACACGACCGGCGCCGTCGGATCGACCGGAAAATTGAGCGACTGAAGGAACTGCTGCGCTTCGATATAGACGCCCCTGAGGCGGTTGAAGAATTTTTCGTCGCCAAGATAGAGGTTTTGCGCAACCGTCATCGTCGGAACGAGACTGGTCTCCTGGTAGACCATCGCGATTCCGTATCGCCGGGCGAAGGCTGGCCCGGCGATATGGATCTGCTGGCCCTGGAGGCGAATCTCGCCTTGGCTCGGCATGACCGCGCCAGAAAGAATCTTGACCAACGTCGATTTGCCGGCGCCGTTCTCTCCCAGGATCGCGTGCACCTCGCCGCGCCGCAGGTCGAAGTCGATGTCCTTCAAGGCTGCGACGCCGCGATAGGACTTTCCAACGCCCCGCATCTCGAGGAGCGGAGGCTCAACTTGTGGCGGGACGCTCACGACATCGATCCCCTGTATGCGTATGAGCCTACGACGCCGTCGCCCTTGGCGGTGAAATAGAGGCGTCCCTCCGACGCCAGGCACGAGGTGACGCCGTGCCGGCGTCCGTTCGTTCGACTATGGAGGCTGGCCTTCGGACGCAACGCGCCATCGAGGCGGGCGATGAGGCCGTAAGATCGGCTGGGCGACCATGGCTTCATGACCCCGAGTTGCTTGACCCCGCCCTGTTGTGTCGGCTCCAGCGGCGACGCCCCCGAACGAAGGCAAGGCGCCACCCAATAGTCGGAGTCGATTTCGTCGAGCATGCGACGGCGAAAGCTGTCTTCGCTCAACACAAATTCGACCAGCTGACTGCGCGGCGCGAACAGCGCCAGCCAAACTGCGTCGTCGGGCCCCCTCGATAGCCGGCTCGGATACGCGGGAAGGTCCTCCAGCGCCGGCGCACCGCGTCCGCCCGAGCCAGGCGAAATGCGCGTCAACGCACAGCGCCAGCTTTCGGAGACGACGACCGAATTGCCGTCATCGAGAAGTCCGCTCGGGTACGCCAGCCGCCCCGCGATTTGCGTCCATGCGCCGTTCGCCGGATCGAACCGCCACACCGACCCGGAAGCGCCCCTCTCCATGAGATCTCGCTTCCAGTCGGCAGGCCCGCGAGCGGCAGAGCCATTGGCCACAAGCAACGCTCCATCTGCTGCAACGGCCAGCGCGGTGATGCATCTGACGCCCGTCCTGGCCTCAATGGTCTTCCCGTCGTAACGGCCGCCGGCAAAGACGATGCGACCGTCGACAAGTCCGACTGCGGCGCCGCCGTCCGGCAAGCCAGCGAGCGCGCTGATGTCAGCGTCGAAGGAGGCGGCCGGCGCGTCACCCGGCGGGTTCACGGAAAGCAGCGAACGTCCGGAGGCAACGACCAGCCCCAGGCTCGTCATGGCCAGATCGTCTGGCGCCGGCGCTTCAAGCATCGACGGGGCAATGTCCAGCAAGTCGTTAGGACGGAACGCGCCATCCATCGGCGGGGTCGTGATCGAGGCCTCGCCCCGGCCGAGCCACCTGTCCCAAGCCTTCCTGACGGACTTCATCGGCGATCGCCCCAATATGACGCCGGCCCTGTCCAGTGTGGATCGGCGCCGTCGATCCTGATCCGACCGATGCGATTGTTGGTGACTCCGCCGAGGTAGAGATAGCCGCGATGCTCGCGCATCGAGGTGATCGCCGGATGGTTTTCACCGGCGAGATCCCACAAGGTCTCCTCCACGCGGCCTCCCTCGTCGAAATGAATGACGCATCCCACGTTCACGTTCGGAAACAGCCACTCGTCGGCTGCGACCCGCCGCGCCATGCGTCGCCTGAACGCCGGCATGGTCATCGCGAGATCGTAGCTCGGCGTCCGTGTCCCCGCGAGCGCCACCCAGTAGGCGCCGTTCGAACCTCGATTAATGTTGTCCGGGTATCCGGGCAGGTCGGGAATGACCACCTCGGTCGTTCCCGCTTTTGGACCCTCGAGCCAGTAACGACTGACGCGGCAACCCCAGGTCTCTGCGAACAGCAGCGACCGGCTATCGTGCGCCATGCACATGCCATTGGCGAACAGCAGGTTGCGCAGGACCGTCCGCGTGGTCCCGGCGGCGGGATCGTAGCGAATGATCCGGCCATTGCCGCGCCCCTCCAGCGCGTCGACCACCCACTCCTCAAAGCCGTAACGGATCGTCGCCTCGCTGAAATAGACTTTGCCGTCCGGCGCGATGTCGAGATCGTCCGCAAGACGCATGCGCGAATCATCGATGATCGAAAATGCGGAGCGATTGGTCTCCGCCGTCATCTTGTGGACGTTGCGTTGCTTGTCCACGCGATAGAGGCCCATGCCGGCGATGCACAGGACGAGGCTTCCGTCGCGATCGAAGGCCATGCCGAGCGGCCTTCCGCCGACATGCGCATAGACTTCCCGACGGACATGATCAGGCGCGAGGAAGCGGATGATCTCCCCCTGCCGAACGCTGCAATAGAGGTTGTCGTCATCGTCGAGGATGACGTCCTCGGGACCGTCGACCTGGCCGAGGCCAATAATCTCCACGTCGCGCAGGCGGTCGTTCATCGCAAACGCCGATGAGGCGTTGTCGAGCCGCGGCGCGGGCGGCAAGGCAAGGTAGGTGGGCGAAACATAGACCCTGGCGCGCAGCTTATGCCGCCACTTGCCCCATCGGACGTCGATCGCGATAGCCAGCAGCAACACGAAGCCAACCACCATCGAAGACGCGCCGCTCTCGAGTCCAAGCCTGACGAGCCCGTTCGTCAATAGCGAGACGATGATTGCGCCCATCAACGCCTTGCCGACCGAGCCCCGGCCGCCGCCGATGCTGTTGCCGCCAAGCAGTGCGGCCGTGACCGCGGAGAGTTCGAGGCCGAGGCCGGTGTCGGGGCCGGCGCCTGAAAGGCGGGCTGCATAAAGGATGCCGGCGACGCTCGTCAGCACGCCCGAGATCACATAGGTCAGGCAGACGGTGGCTCGCACCGGAATGCCTGCGTTATAGGCCGCGCGCCGCGACCCGCCGACCGCCGTGATGCGCCAGCCGATGCGCAGCCGGGAGAGAACGACATGCGCGACGATCGCCACGACAATCAGAACCACGAAGCTGATGGGCGCGCCCAGAATGGATCCCGAGCCGACATAATCCCAGGCGTCGGACTCGACGTCGCTCGACGCGATCCGGACCGAATAGTGTTCGAGCAGAAGCTCGAATATCGCCCGTATCAGCGTCATCGTGACAAGCGTGGTCAGGAACGCGCGCAGCCGGAGAAACCCAATAAGGAAGCCGTTGACGAGTCCGACCAAGACGCCGACGCCCAGCGTCGCTGCGATCGCCGCCTCCAACGGCCATTTCGCGACATTGATCAGCGCCAGCACCGTCAGATTGGCGAGCGCGAATGAGGAGCCGACGCTCAGGTCGATGCCGCCGCCTAACATGACGATCGTCATCCCGATCACGACCAGTCCGAATTCGCCGAGCTGTCGCGACGTGTCGGACAGATTGCCGAGCGAAGTGAAGTTCGGGATCGTCCAAATCAAGTAAATTGTCAGCGCGACCAGCAGCGTGACAGGGATGACGTTGTCCATCCACCTCCGGCCGAGCACTTCGCCGACGATATGATCGGGTACATATCGATAGCGAAACCGGGCTGCCCAATCTCCGACGGTCATGATGTGTTCCAGCTGACAAAAAAACCGCGCCGAGCCGCCCACGCGGCTCAGCGCGGTTCGTGACCGACGACGCGCCTATTTCTTCAATGCGCTCGCGCTCCAGCAGAGACCGGGCCGCAAGGTCTCCTTGGAGATGATGAGTTGCGGGCTGTAGACGACCGCCTTGAGCTTGCCCGCCGGCAGGCCGGATTCGAGCACGGTCGTGATCATGTCGTTGAGATCGCGTCCCTGATCCATGACCTGATAGGCGATCTCCTTCTCGAACACGCCTTTCGCCACGTTGTCGCAGGCCATTTGCTCGCCGCCGCCGGAGGTGACCAGAACGATCGGCTTGCCTGATTCCTTGATCGCGGCCGCCGCGCCGAGATCCATGACGTCCCAGAATCCGATCACTCCGCAAAGGTCGGGGTTCTGCTGGATCACGGTCGATATCACCGACTGAGCCTTGGTCGCGTCCCACTCCCCGGCCACGTTGGCGACGAGCTTGATCTCGGGATGTTTGGCGAGGGCGTTCTCGACGCCCTTCATCATGCCGCTATCCGACCCGGAAGTCGGCTGGCCCTGCAAGACCGCCACCTTGCCGCTCGTGCCGGCGCCGCATTTGTTGATAACGCCTTGCGCCTCGGCCTCGCCGATGCCGATCCAGTCGGCGCCGACATAAACGTCGGAATTGTAGTTTGACCGCATGTTGATCTGGATGACGTGAATTCCAGCCTCTTCGGCCCGCTTCAGCAACTTCGCGTAGGATTGGACGTCGGGATTATGAACGACGATGACATCGGGCTTTTCCGAGATCAGCGACGTTAGCGCCTGCGCTCCGGCGTCCGCGCTGAAATGCGCGTCGCGGATCTCGAGCTTCATGCCGAGCCGATCGGCCTGGCTCTTCATGACCGCGGCCCAGCCCTCGGTGAGGTCGATACCCATCGAGACCGGCACGAAGGCGATCGTCTTGCCCTCGAAGGTCTTGAAATATTCAACGCGTCTGGGGTCGTCGATGCCATCCGCCATGGCGTGGGCCGCCATGCCTGCAAGCGCCAAACCGAAGGCGGCCGCCAAATATCTCTTTCGCATGTTTCCTACTCCCTTTTGAGTTATCGGCGCTCTCGATGTCGCCCTGCTGCACGGTCTGTTCATCCCGCGGATTGATGATGCTGTCGAGGACGACGCCTCCGAGTTGACCAGGCTCCGCATCTATTTCCCGTCGACGGCGCAAACGAAATTTCCGGCCGAGGTGGTGTCGCCTTCGCCCTTGTACCAGGCACGCTGCGGATACGGGCAGAGCGGCCGCTGCATCTCGATTCCCTTGGACGCGTCGCCTGCGACGAACTTCGTCGCGACGACTTGCGCTGGCGCAACGCCGTCCTCGACCCAATGCGAGAGCGCGGTGAAAATATCGTGCTCGGGATCCAAGGCCGGCGGCTGCAGTCCGCCGAAAGCGGCAGAGTCGAACCGGTTCGGGCCCGTGCCGAAGCCGCAGTGGCCCATCCCGGGAACCATGAAGAGCCGGGCGAACGCCTTCGTCTTCTCCTCCCCGCCGAACTTGCCGATCAGCCTTTTATAGTAGTCGACGGTCTGCCCGACCGGCACGATCGGATCCGCCAATCCCTGGAACAAGATCAGCTTCCCGCCACGGTCGCGGAACCTGGAGACGTCGCCCGTCACTGCGCCATTGAGCGCGGACCCGAGAGTGGCGTCGACCTTCACCATGTCACGCTCGACGTTGAAGGCGCGCCAATCCCAGCCGGGCCCGAACACCCACTTGAACAGACCGTCAAACCCGGGCTCGCTTGGGGCATTGCCGGGCGCTTCGAGGAAGCCCCAATTGAAGACCCCCGCCTCGCTCCCCGGCAACTCACCGTAGAAGAGCGACTTGCCATTCTGGTCGGCGGGACCGAGATAGATCGCCCTTGCAGTCAAGACCTCTTCCGGGGTCAGGCAATCGTCGGCCGCAGCGCCTTTGCAGGTCAGCGCAGCCGGGTCGAAGTTGCAGCTCAATGGGTCTGCGATGAACGGATCGGACTTGAGTTCCATTCGTCTTGGCGCCGCAGGCCGCCACGGCCGACTTGGTGAGCAGCGCGAGATTGGCGGCGGAGAGCTTGTGTCCAGGCTTGAGGTTCGCGGCTTGGTAACTCGTAACGGCGACCGCGTGCCCCCATGTCCGGTTGACGACGGGCGCCCGGCGAGAATGCCGTCGAAGTCCTCGGGGAAGTACTCCGCTTCAATGATCCCCTGCTGACCGCCGGTCGAGCAGCCGGAATAATAGGAGTGCTTGACGTCCGCGCCATAGAACGCCTGCGCGATCTGTTTGCCAGCGACCGCCGCCTCGTGGGTCCCCAGCATTCCCCAGTCCTTCCACTTATCCGGATGCCCGATGAGAGCGTCTCCGTTGAGAGGGGTCGCCGGCGCGGTTCCGAGGTCGGTCTCCGCGGAGGCGTATCCGCGCTTTATCGCGGCTTCCATCGCGCCGTAATTGTAGGCGAGTATGCCGGCATAGCCGCCGTTGCCGTTGACATGGAAGACGCCCTTCCAGCCATCGTTCGGCATCCACAGCTCAACCCGAACGTCTGAGTCTGGCGCGTCTTTTATCGAGGCGACGACGCGGCAGAACGCCGGCATGTTCTTGCGCGCCACCTTGTCTTCGGTCGTGAGGTCGCCGGCCGGAATCGCCTCTGCGCTGATGATTGTCGTATCGGCGATCTTCGCCGCCTTCAGGCCATCGCAGTCCGCGGCGCGAGCAGTCGACAAAGAGGTCAGCATCGACAGCGCCACGGCTCCGCCAATTTGTCTCACTCGCATGTCTTCCTCTCCCTTTTTTGAGGTATCGGCGCTCTAGATGTCGCCTTGCTGCGCGGTTTGTTCGTCTCGGGGATTGATGATGCTGTCGATCACGATCGCGGCGAGAAGGATCAGACTCCGGATCACGTTCTGCAGCGTGTACTCGATGTTCATGATGGTCATCCCGTTCAGCAAAATGCCGATCAGCAGCGTCCCGACGATCACGTTGCGGACGCCGCCGCGTCCTCCTGAAAGTCCAACGCCGCCGAGGACCACAACCAGGATCACATCGGCGACCAACGAGGAGTTCGTGACATTGGTGTTCATGCTGGAAACCGCGGTCGCGGTGATCATCCCCGCGACATAAGCGATCGACGCGGACAGGACGTATTGCAGAACGATGATGGGACGCACTGGCGCGCCGGAAATCCGTGCCGCGAGGAAATTGTCCCCGATCGCATAAATGAACCGCCCCGGTTTGGTGAACCGAAGGAACACGAAGCCCAGGAACGAGATCAGGGCGAAAAACAGGATCGGCGTCGGCGCGCCGAAAACGAAGCCGCCTCCGATCCAGGAGATCGCGTTGAGGCTCGCGGGCAGATAGACGACCTGGAGGGGAACAAGGGCGTAGTGGACGAAGCCATAGACCAGCGAAGCCATGCCCAGAGTACAAAACAGCGCGGGAATCTCCAGATAGGCGATCAGCACGCCGTTGATCACCCCCGCCGTCAGCGCGAGCAGAAATCCCAGCAGCAGCGCGACCGGTATCGAAGAGCCAGCACTTGCGAGTTGGAGCGTCCAGGCGGCGGACATCGCGTAGATCGCAACGATCGTCAGATCGATCCCCCGTCCGATTACGACGATGGCCATACCGACTCCGAGAATTCCCAAAATGGCGACCCCCCGGACTAGTGTGACGAGGTTGCCTGAGCTCAAAAACCCTTTGAGAAAAATCGAAAAGCCCACAAACAAGGCGACAGCGATCAGGAGCACGATCTTCTCCTGAGTCACAGCCGAGCCTCTGACCCTTTCAAGCATGACCGCCCCGGTTCGTTTTCGAAACGTCAGTGGGCCTTGCGCGCGTGCGCCCCTGCCGCTTGTCGTCGCATCTTCTCAGACCGAACCCGCCTTCGCTTGCGCGCCAGCGCACAGACTTTTGCTCCGCAGCGCAAATCGCTGTCGGGCGCCCGAGCGGCTCTTTTCCTACGATGGCGCCCAGGCGCTATTGCCTTTCGCCGCCGGCGAGATACGCTGAAGTCCGATGCGAGCCGAGCTTGAGAGCGGGCCTCGCGGGTCCGCCGGCCGCCTCGACGCCTGGCGGCCGTCGGCGAAGCCGCACCTCTCCTCAGCGACGCGGCCGGTTGAGCCGAAATCGCCCAACGGGCCGCTCGTCCGCTTGGAGCGGCGCAGAGGGAGGACGTGGTATGCGGGTCGTTTTCGACACGAAGACCTTAGCGGCTGGTCAGCGCGGAGACGCTTGGCGCGAAGCCATTTGTGAAATCTATCTGCAAGTCGATTGCGTGGCCGAGAAGCAAAAGGACTACGCCGGGTTTGTACGAGAAGCTCGATTTGGCGACGTGACCCTTACAGACACCCTATGCTCGCCTCAATCCATTCACCGATACGCCCATCACACCGCTCATTTCGATAAGGACTGTTACTATTTTGGAATAGAGCACCTCGGCGAGGTCAATATCAGTCAGGCTGGATCGTCGTTCCCGCTCAGAACGGGAATCGGGACCTTATACTACGCTAACGAGCCCTATAGTTTGCGCTGTTACGTCAAATCGCGTCAGTTTTGGGCCGAGCTTCCCCGCGAAGCCTTTAACCGTCGGTTCGAACTCGGGTCGGCCGCCCCTCCTCACTTCGGTCGACCTTAGCAGAGGTCTGGGCCGCATCGCCGCGGAATTCTGCTCCTCGCTGGCGCAGGAGAGCGGGCACGTCGACGAGACCTCGCGAGAGCTGCTTGGCGAGCAACTCATGGACATCCTGGCGCTGGCGCTGGACGGTGAACCCGGCCGTCAATCCGCGGACGAAAAGGGCGTGCAGCGCGCGCGCCTGAGTTCAATCAAGGCTTCCATCGAATCCAATCTCGGAGACCCGAAATTGTCCCCTGCGGCGATTGCGAAACAGAACGGTATTTCACTGCGGTACCTTCACCAACTGTTCCGGCTGACGGACGCCTCCGTCTCGGAGTGGCTGAGGTTCAGGCGATTGCAGCGTTGCCGCGATCTGCTTGCGTCGCCGCAGAACGCAAACCAATCCATAACGGAAATTGCCTATCGCATGGGTTTCAGCAGCTCGTCGCATTTCAGCAATTTGTTTCGCGCTCAATTTGGCGTGCGCCCGTCGGATGTCAGAGGCGCCTCCGTCGCGCCAAACGGCCCAATCGATCGGCTCGCTCCTCCTCGACCGCGCACCACCCGCGGCTGACCGAAGGCGGCGATCGAACGCTTCGACGGCGTCCCTTCGTATCCCCCGAGACAAGGCGAGCGGGCGCGATTTGTGGCGACGCCTTTCATGTATGCATTCGCCATTTTATTTGTCATTGTGTGGTCGCCATTGACATTCTTTTTGACCTTCGTCCCTGCGCCTATTGCGCGTCTCCTGGGAATGTAACGGAAGTCTTTGACTTCCAAACTGGCGATGCCGCAATGAACTTCCGCAATCCCATCATCGACGTTGCCGATCTTCGCGTACTTGTGACCGCGGGCGGCAGCGGGATCGGCCGCGAGATCGCGGAAAGCTTTGCCGCTGCCGGGGCCAAAGTCCATGTGACGGACGTGGTCGAATCCACGCTTGCAACGACAATCGACACGGTGTCCGGCCTGACGGGCACCGTTGGCGACGCCTCAAACCCGGGGGATGTGGCTCGGGTCCTTGCGGATGTCTCGGCGCGGCTCGGCGGCCTCGATGTCCTGGTCAACAACGCCGGCATCGCGGGGCCCACGGGTCGGGTGGATGAACTCAGCGCCGCTGACGTCGACAGGACCATCGATGTCAATCTCAAATCGCAATTCTATTTTCTCGAACATTTCGTCCCGCTGCTGAAGGACTCCAAACGCAATCCGTCGATCATCGGGATGAGTTCGGTCGCCGGCCGCTTGGGGTATGGATTTCGCACGCCCTACGCGGCGACAAAATGGGCGATCGTCGGTCTCGTCAAATCGTTGGCCATCGAGCTGGGGCCTTTGGGCATCCGAGCGAACGCCATCCTCCCCGGCGGAGTGCAAGGACCGCGGATGGATCGCGTCATCGCGGCGCGCGCTGAGGCGATGGGCGTCAGCTTTGATCAAATGCGAGACGAGTACCTTCGCAAGATTTCCTTGCGAAGAATGGTGGAGGCCAGGGATGTCGCCAACTTGGCTTTGTTCCTCGCCTCCGATCTGGCGCGCAACATCAGCGGACAGGTCATCAGCGTCGACGGCAATACGGAAAGCGCCTGATCGATTTCCGCGGAGCAAAGACTGTGAAACTGAAACACCGCAAAGTCATCATCTCCTGCGCGATCACCGGGTCGGTGCATACGCCGTCGATGTCGGAATATCTGCCGGCGAGTCCAGACCAGATCGCCCAGCAAGCAATCGAGGCGGCCCGCGCGGGCGCAGCGATTCTCCATCTGCACGCCCGCAATTCAATCGACGGGAGTCCCACGCACGCCCCGGCGGTGTTCGACCAGTTCGTCCCCAATATCGCGGCTCAGACGGATGCGATCATCAACATCACGACGGGAGGGAGTTCCCGCATGACGCTGGACGACCGTCTAGCGTACCCTTTGCAGGCCAAACCGGAGCTTTGCTCGCTCAATATGGGGTCGATGAATTTTGCGTTCCACAAGGCGGGACGCGGGATCACAAACTGGAAGCATCCGTGGGAACAGGGCCATATCGTTGGCTCGGAGAATGTGATCTTCCGCAATACATTTGCGGATATCCGCGAGGTGATAGCGCGGCTTGGCGATGCTCATGGCGTGCGGTTCGAGTTCGAATGTTACGACGTCGGCCACCTCAGCAACCTCGCCTACTTCGTCGATGAGGGGCTGGTTAAGCCGCCGCTGTTTCTGCAATGCTGCCTGGGCATCATGGGCGGTCTCAATACCGACCCTGAAAACCTATTCTTGATGCGAAGCACTGCGGATAGACTCTTCGGGCGCGAAAATTACGAGTTCTCGGTGCTGGGCGCAGGACGTCGCCAGACGCACCTGGTCACGATGGGCGCCATCATGGGGGGCCATGTCCGCGTAGGTTTGGAAGACAGCCTGTTTCTTGGGCGAGGCCAACTGGCGCCGTCCTGCGCCGCCCAGGTGCTCAAGATCCGTCGCATCCTCGAAGATCTGTCGTTGGAGGTCGCGACTCCTGCCGAGGCGCGCGAAATCCTGGAGACCAAAGGCGCGGACAAGGTCGGATTCAGCGCCAGTCCGAAGGGGGCGTCGAAAGGGATGCTTGTTTGAAGCGATCTCATGGCTCAGGCAGAATGCCGGAACATTCTGGACTCTCTCCTTCGCAATCGGCTCCCCCTGTCCGAACTCTTGCTGTCGTCCGAAATAAGAGGCCCTGCGCATGACCATTCGTTTTGACAACAAGGTCGCGATCGTCACCGGCTCGGGCGGCGGCCTCGGACGCTGCCACGCGCTCGGATTGGCCTCCCGCGGCGCGAAGGTGGTGGTCAACGACATCGGAAAAGACGGCGCGCCGCCTGACAGCGCGCTCAAAGTCGTCGACGAGATTCGGGCGGCCGGCGGCGTGGCGATGGCGGACGGCGCCGATGTCGTCAATTACGAGCAGATCGCGGCTATGGTCGCAAACGCCGAAAAGGAATGGGGCCGCGTCGACATCCTCGTCAACAATGCCGGCATCCTGCGCGACAAGACCTTCGCCAAGATGGAGATGAACGACTTCGACCGCGTCGTTCGCGTGCACCTGACTGGCTCCGCCAATTGTTCAAAGGCGGTCTGGAAAGGGATGCGCGATCGCAATTATGGCCGCATCGTCCTGACCTCCTCGGCGTCTGGAATTTACGGAAACTTCGGCCAGGCCAACTACGGCGCAGCGAAGGCCGCCATGATCGGACTCATGAACGTGCTGCACCTCGAGGGCGCGAAAAATGACATTCGGGTCAATATCCTCGCCCCTACCGCGGCGACCGCGATGACCGATGGCTTACTGACCCGAGAGGAAGCGGCGCTGCTTTCGCCCGAGTCGGTTACGCCGGCAGTGCTTTTCCTGGTGAGCGAGAGCGCTCCCTCGCGGGTGATTCTCGGCGCCGGCGCCGGCGTCTTCGCCGTGACGCGCATCGAGGAGACCGAGGGCGTCCATCTCGATGACGCCGACAGGTCGCCCGAAACGATCGCCGCGCGCTGGGACGAGATCTCCAGGGCGCCCTCCTACCCGCTCGAGAACGCTTTGGCGCAAACCAGAAAATTCGCCGCGCTGGCCAATGGCGCGAGAGCGACGTCCTTCAGGTGAGGTTGTTCCGGCCGGCGCAGGCTGCGCTCGCGCGGCTCACGAAATCCGAGGATCGGCTGTAGTGATCGCGTCGAGCCGCAGCGCAACATGCAATTCCAGCGCGGAGATTGGGTCGTCCCAGCCCCCGGTGATTTCGCGTAACGTGTCGAGTCGTTGGCGGACGGTATTGACGTGAACGCCAAGAAGTTCGGCGGTGCGAACGACATTATGCTGACTATCGATGTAGCAAAGCAATGTTCTCTTCAGTTGCGTCTTTTGGCGCGGATCCCGCTCCTCGATCGGCGAAAGGATCTGATCCACATAGCGCGAGATGCGTGAGGCGTCTCCAATCTCGAATAGCTTGGCGAAGAGGTTGACCTGGGAATGCTCGACAAACCGGTTCAGCCGGTTCATTCCGCGCAACACGCGAAGCGCTTGTTCGATCTGGGCGTAATGCACCGCCGCCTGGGTCAAATCGCAAAACGAATTCGAGACGATCCCGCCGATCTCCCATCCTTTCTGGCGGCGCAGCAGAGCCTGAAGCAAAGCGCGGATCGATTTCTCGGGACCGACCGCCAGGTAGGCGTCGTTCACGAGATCGACCAGCAAATTCATATTTGCCGCGGCGTCACGGATCATCGATGTTTGCAATGCGCGATCGAGGCCGGACATCGCGATGAGAGCGAGCATCACGGGCTGATCCGTGTTTATATTCAGACGGTCGCGGATCGCAGAGATTGTGGGGGCGTCCGGCGGATTAACCAGAGTGAGATGTCGCAGCAGGGTCGACGAGGCGATCAACTGTTCCGCCTCTCGCTTCTCGCTCCACAGCTTCGCGATGGAGAGCGCCACTGCGCTGCGCTCGAGATTGCGGATGTCAATCGGATCAAGTTCCCCCCAATGACAAATGACGAGGCTTTCGCCCCGCCCGGCGCCGCCATGCAGAGCCATGGCGCGACAGTGCTCATTCCCATCATCAAGCATGGCGACCGACCGTCCGCTGTGGCGCGATTGGGAAACGGCGCTGATTAGGACCGACGACTCGATTTTTCCGTCCGTCAGGTCGGCGCCCAACTGTCCACGATAGGTCGCGGAGGCAAATCGCTCTCGAACTGAGAAAGTTTCATCATAGAGAAAAATTGCGCCGTCGATCTGGTTCGCCATCCCCCGAATGAACAGCGGCCATTCCGTACCCTTGGCCAGGAGCGAAGTGATTTCGTCATGCGCCGCGGCGGAAACGTCGCCGCGGTGGATGTGGTCGATCAGCGCCACGCGGTTGCGCTCCGCCTCCGCCAGCGCTTCCGACAGCATTGTGAAGGCGTGAGCGTTGCGCATGGCGACACCGGCATGGAGCGCGAAGGAGCCCAATATCGACATTTCGCGCCCCGACAACTTGCGGTGATAGCGGTCGGCAATAAACAGAATGCCCAACAATTTGTTTTCCGAGAGAATCGGAAAACCGGAAAGAGAGACGATGCCTTCAGCCTTGAAGGCGCGGTCGAAAGCCTCCGAACGCCGGAAACGGTGGTCGCCGAGATAGTCCTGCGTGTCGAAGACGCTCTTGCTATTGGCAATGAGGCTTACGGCGCCCACACCGACGCTCGAGGAGTATTCCCAGGTGGCCGGAGATATGAATCCCTCGGCCGCCACGGTGCGCATGATGCTGTGATCTTCGTTTATCTGCGTAAGGTATGCGACGTTAGCGCCTACGAGGCTTCGCGCGCGACTGACGATCGTTCGCAGGAGGTCCTGCAGCGTCAGGGTGCTGGAGAGATCGTGAGTCGTCTCATTCAGGAGATTGAGACCGCGTTCGATCACTCGACTTTCGCGAATCACTTGGGCGACCGCGTTCAGGTGACGGTGAAGTTGCTCGATGTCGCGTCCGATCGAAGCCGAGGGCGAGGCCTCCCGCAACGTCTCGATCATGTCAGCGATTTCTGAGTTGAGCGGACCGTCCGCAACCTTTTTGAGGAGGGTCGCAACAAGCAAAACAACGTCGCCTGACACCTGCCGGCCCTGATCCTTTTGCAGAGGAATCGAACTCAAGTCCGAAGGCTTCGACCTTGAGGCGACTTTGATAAACCGGGCGGCGTATCAAGTCGACGTGGATTCCGCTGTTTCATATGCGAATCCGCTATCGCGGCGACAGCCGCTGGCGCATGGCGCATGGCCCCGCTTACACCTCAAGCCATTCCTTGCGAACCGCGGAAGCCTGTTCAAGCTCGACAGGCGTCCCTTCGTAGACGATCTTGCCGTGGCCCATCACGTAGAGCCTCTTGCTGATTTTCAGCGCGATCGTAAGTTTCTGCTCCACCAACAAGATGGCGACGCCCCGCCCGGCGATCTCCTCGAGAAACACGCCGACATGCTCCACCATCTTCGGCGAGAGACCTTCGGTCGGCTCGTCGATCATGATGAGGTCCGGGTCGCCCATGAGCGTGCGGCAGACCGTCAGCATCTGCTGTTCGCCGCCCGAAAGGACGCCGCCCGGCGCGTCGGCGCGATCCTCCAGCTGGGGAAACATCCGGAACATGTCGCGCATGGTCCAGCGGCCGCCCCCCTTGGCGGATTTCTCGCCGAGCTGAAGATTTTGCCGAACGGTCAGCCCCGGAAAGATGTCGCGCGTCTCGGGAACGAAGCCTAGCCCTTTGCGGGCGGCCTGGTGCGGCCTCAGGCCGGCGATCTCTTCGCCTTTGAAGCGGATCGAGCCTTTGGGCGAAACGTTGCCCATGATCGCTTTGATGGTGGTGGAGCGACCGACGCCATTGCGGCCGAGCAGGCTGACGATTTCGCCGTCGTTGACGTGAAAGGTGACGCCGTGGAGGATATGACTCTTGCCGTAAAAGGCGTGGAGGCCCTTCACCTCGAGTAACGCAGCGCCGCTCAATGGCTCACCTGTCCGAGATAGGCTTCGCGCACCTCGGCGTTCTCCCGGATGCGGTCGGGCGTGTCGGTTGCAATGATCTGGCCGTAGACAAGGACGGAAATCCGGTCGGCGAGATTGAAGACCACGCTCATGTCATGCTCGACCATGACAAGAGTCTTCCCTTCCGTCACCTTGCGAATAAGCGCCACAGCCTGTTCGGTTTCACTGTTGTTCATGCCCGCCGAGGGTTCGTCGAGCATGATGACGCCCGCGCCGCCGCCGATCGTCACGCCGATTTCGAGCGCCCGTTGCTCGGCGTAAGTCAGGACGCCCGCCAGCACGTCGCGGCGCGCGGTCAGGCCGATCTGCTCCATCAGCCACTGCGAGCGTTCGGTTACGTCGTGGAGCCGATCAATCGATGTCCAGAACGCATATTTGTGCCCGAGCGACCAAAGGACCGCGCAGCGGAGATTCTCGTAGACCGACAATTTTGGAAAGATGTTGGTGATCTGGAAACTGCGCGACAGGCCGCGACGGTTGATCTCGAACGGTTGCAAACCGGTGATGCGCTCGCCGTGGAGAAGCACTTCGCCGGAGGTGGGTCGGAGCCGCCCGCTGGTGAGATGAAACAGCGTCGACTTGCCGGCGCCGTTCGGGCCGATGATCGCATGCCGCTCGCCCGCTTTGATTTCGAGCGTAACGCCCCGGATGATCTGCGGTGGCCCCGAAGCTCTTGCGAACATCGAGCAACGAGAGGGCGGCGGTCATGCTGGGTCCCCGGCAAGCAGCCGTGCGTGCACCGCGCCCCAGGCGTCGCCCACGCGCGGCCACAGCAGCCGAACCGCCACGACGCCAGCGCCGAACAGCAGGACGGCTACAATCCACGGCCGAGCGGTCGCAGCGTCAACGTCGACGCCGAAGAGACGCAACGCCGTTCCTTCGCTTTGCACCAACTCGAAGTGCCGGTTGGCCAATTCGATCAGCATGATCGCGCCGGCGCAGGCCGCGGCGAGCGCCGGCGCCACGAGGGCGTAGGAGGGCGCGAGCCGCCATAGTTGGCCCCGCAGCGCCGCCTGCCGGTGCAGTTTAACCCAGCCGACGACGCCGTCCGGCGCGTAGAGAACCACGCCGATGAACATCAGGCCGAAATAAAGCTGCCAGACGCTCGAAACATCGGACAGGGTGATCTGCAGGAAGGTGACGATCACGGCGCCGACGATCGGTCCGGTGAACGAGCTGACCCCACCGATATAGGCCATCAACAGCACCAGGCTCGACTGTTCCGCGCCCAGTTGCTCCGAGTTCATGATTTCGAAATTGATCGCCGCGAGCCCGCCCGCGATCCCAGCGAAAAAGGCGGAGAAGCAGAAGGCGATCAGACGCAGCATGCGCGGCGAATAGCCGACGAATTCGACTCGCTCGGGATTGTCGCGAACCGCGTTGCACATCCGGCCGAACGGCGTTCGAGTCAGGGCGTACATCGCCGCGATGGAAAAGAGGCACCACGCCGCGATGAGATAATAGACCTCGATCTGGAGCCCGAACTTGTGCCCGAAGAAGGGCGCAAGCTCCGAGCGGTTGTCGTGATCCCCTCCTCGCCGCCGAAGAAGGTGCGCAGGATGAACGAACTCGACGACACGAGTTCGCCGATGCCGAGGGAGATCATGGAGAATACGATCCCGGCCCGCTTGGTCGACACGAGGCCGAACAGGAAGCCGAAGCCGAGTCCGGCCAGGCCGCCGACCAGCGGAATGACCGGCACGGGCACGTTCAGCCTGGCGTGGATGACGGCGTTCATGGCGTGGATCGCGACGAAGCCTCCAAGGCCGAAATAGACCGCATGGCCGAAAGACAGCAGGCCGGTCTGCCCCAGCAGCATATTGTAGGACAGGGCGAAGATGATCATCGTGCCCATGACGCTCATCATCGTCAGCGCGGAGCCCGAGGCGAAGACATGGGGCGCCGCGACGAACACGACGGCGATCGCCAGCCACGGCGCGATCGAACGCATGGCGGACATCATGATTTCGCGGGTTCCCATCAGGCCGGTCGGCCGCACGATCAGCATGAGGACGAGCAGAACATAGGGAATGACCGGCGCGAGTTCCGCCACCGTCACTTGCCAAAGGTCGCCGAGGAAAGGCGGCGCCGCCGGCCCGAATATCCCCGCGAGCGAAACGTTCATGGCGACGGCGAAGGTCTGGACGACGCCGATCAGCAACGAGGCGACGAAGGCGCCGCTGAGCGAACCGAGCCCGCCGACGACGATGACGACGAACAGGATCGGCCCGAGCGAGGACGCCATGGAGGGCTGCGTGACCAGCGCCGGACCGGCGATGACGCCTGCAAGCCCCGGCGAGCGCCGCGCCGGCGCCGAACACGAGCATGAATATCCTCGGCACGTCGTGGCCAAGCATGGCGACCATGTCAGGATGCGTCAGCGCCGCCTGGATGATGATGCCGACCCGCGTCCGCGTCAGCGCGAGGAGGAGCGCGGCGAACATCGCCATCGCCGTCAGCAACATGAACATACGATAGGCCGGATAGGTGGTGTCGAACAGGCGAAACGCCACGAAATCCAGCGAGGGCGGCACGCGATAGTCGACCGGCAGTTTGCCCCAGAACATCTGCACGACCTCTTCGATGACGAAGGCGAGCCCGAAAGTGAACAAAAGCTCGGAGACGTGGCCGAGGCGATGCAGCCGCCGCAGGCCGTAGCGCTCGACCAGCGCGCCGATAACGCCGACGACCAGCGGCGCGAGGACGAGCCCAGGCCAGAAGCCGATCCGCCGGCTGATCTCGAAGCCGAAATAGGCGCCGAGCATGTAGAAGCTCGCGTGGGCGAAGTTGAGCACGCCCATCATGCTGAAGATCAGCGTCAGGCCGCTCGCCATCATGAACAGCAGCATGCCGTAGAGCACGCCGTTGAGGGTCGAGAAGGTGATAAGCTGAAGCATCCTAGCCCCGCGTGGCGCAGGTCGGCGGCGGGCGGCCGCCCGCCGCGGTCCGCTGTTTACGGACGCTCCATCTTGCAGGTCGTCGGCAGGACCGTATCGCTCGCCTTGACGTCGCCGACCGTCTTCCAGCCCCAGCCCGTCGCCTCCTCGTCGAACTTGGCGTCCGGGTCGAGCGGCCCGAAGCTGCCGATGTACATGTCGGTGAAGAGTTGATGGTCGTCCTTGCGCATCCAGGCGTCGCCGCCGTCGAAGGCCTCGGTCTTCATGCCTTCGAGTTGTGCGGCGATGGACTTGGCGTCGTCGGCCTTGGCCTGGGTGATCGCCTTGGCGAGCATGTGCATTTCGTTGACGCCGCGCGGATACCAGACGCTCATGCCCTCCTTGGCGCGGAAGTCCGTCTCGAATTTCTGCGCCGCCGCGGGGGCTGTATTGGGAAAGCCTTCCTGGACCTCGAAAACGCGATGCGCCAATCCGGTCGGCTTGATCGCCGTCGGGCCGCCGACCGCGCTGGCGTAGTAAGTGTACCAGTCCGTTTGCAGCCCGGCGTCGGCCGCAGCCTTGAGCAGCAGCGTCATGTCCTGGCCCCAGTTGCCGGTGATCACGCTGTCCGCGCCGGACGCCTTGATCTTGGCGATGTACGGCGAGAAATCGGTGACTTTCAACAACGGATGCAGTTCGTCGCCGACGATCTCGATATCGGGACGCTTCTCGCCGAGCATCGAGCGCGCCGCGACGCGCACGGATTGGCCGAAGGAATAGTCCTGGTTGATCAGGTAGACCTTCTTGATGTTGGGCCGATCTTTCATGAAGGTGGTCAGCGCCGCCATCTTCATGTCGACATTGGCTTCAAAGCGAAAATGCCAATAGGAGCACTTGTCGTTGGTCATGACGGGATCGATGGCGCCGTAATTGAGGTAAACGATTTCCTTGCCGGGATTGCGTTCGTTGAACTTGGTCAACCAGTCCTCCAACGCTATGCCGACCGAGGACCCATCGCCCTGGATGACGATGTGGATGCCCTCGTCGGCCGCCTTCTGAGCCTGGATCAGGGTTTCCTGCGGATTGCCCTTGTTGTCGAGGGCGACGATCTCGACCTTCTTGCCGTTCAGCCCCCCGGCCGCGTTGATCTCGTCGGCGAGGTAAGTATAGGTCTTGAGGCCGCCTTCGCCGGTCGAAGCGCCCCCGCCAGACAGCGGATCGATGTATCCGATCTTGATCGTGACCTGCGCCAAGGCGGGCGCCGCGGACAGACACAACGCCAGCGCACAGCCAGCCAGTCGAGATTTCATCACCTTCGCTTTCCTCCCTTACACGCGCCGCCTGGCGGTGAAAGCCGCAAAGCTTGCCGCAGTGGTCGACTGACTCCGGAGCCGCCTGAAGTCATAAACCCTTGAAGCAGTTGTTCAATGCGGACTCACCGCGTTCGAAGGGCGGACAATAAGCGCAGGTCTGGCGATCGGAATGTATGTGAATTGCCGCTACACAATCCGAAATTAAATGTGGCGTCCAGACACAGCGGTCGCTCACCTCCGGTGCGCCCGGATTCACGAGGCCGCACCCACCCCGTGCGGCGTCGGCACGCGCTATGAGGCGTAGATACTTTTGTTGGCGTATCTCTCAAGCAAATGGTCAAAGCGGTTCAAATAACTGAAGTCATTCAAATTGCGGCGGTTCTCTGCGCCTGTAACAAGCTCGACGATCATGTCATTGAACGGAGTTGCAATCCCAACTTCCCGGCCAGTTTTGCATATTACTCCATTAATGTAATTGATCTCGCATGGTCGACCCTTCTCCAGATCCTGCAACATACTTGCCTTCAGCTTCACATGCGGTCCCCAGATCTTCCTGTAAAGGGGCATCTTTGAAGGAATATCCGCCCAGTCCTTCAGCTCGAAAAACTCGAGATCTTCCCCCTGCATCTCCACCAGCCGCACGCCGCGGGCATGAGCCACGGCGATGCATTCGTTGGCGACGAACGCCAAACAGGTCATGGCCTTGGGATTTTCGAGCACATCTCCAAAGGTGCAGGCAAGCGCCGCGGACATGCCGCTAAAGGTGGCGTTCATCAGAACTTTCGTGAATCTGATCCCCATAAGGTTGTCGCGGATTTCGGTCTTGCCCACGCATTCCAGATAGTCTTGAACCGCATTGAGACGGGGACGGGCGACGCCGTCGATCTCGCCGATTTCGAACGCGAACTTTTGGACGGCCTCATAACTGGATGTGAGCGAGGAAACGCCGGGCTTCAGCCAGGTTGCGCCAAAACCGACGGCGCCGCCGACCGTGCGTTCGCGACCCACGATCTCTGCGACCGAATCTTCGGGAATGCCGTTCTGCAGCGTACAGACGATGCTGTCGGCGTGGAGATGAGGTAGAAGTTTTGGCAGAGCAATGGAATTGTTCGTCTGCTTGGTCAGAAGAAATACAAGATCGTAAGCCCCAGTCATTTGGTCCGGCGTATAGGCCGTCACGGGTACGTTCAAATCGATCGCGCCCGTTACCGTAGCTCCGTATGAGTTCAACGCATCAACGTTGTCTTCATAAGAGTCGATAAGATCGATCCGCTTTCCTCCCCTCGTTATGAGTGCGCCTATGATTGTACCGAGCGAGCCGATACCAACAATAGCCGCCCTCATAATTGCTCTCCTTTCACGAAGCGTAGTTTTAAAGCATCACGTTCGCGCTACGTACCGCGGTCCGTCGTCCCGTCTACGGACGCTCCATCTTGCAGGTTGTCGGCAGGACCGTGTCCGTCGCCTTGACCTCGCCGACCGTCTTCCAACCCCAGCCTGTGCCCTCTTCGTCAAACTTGGCGCCGGGGTCGAGCGGACCGAAGCTGCCGACGTAGAGGTTCGCGAACAGTTGGTGGTCGTCCTTGCGTATCCACGCGTCGCCCCCGTCGAAGGCCTCGGTCTTCATGCCTTCGAGTTGTGCGGCGATGGACTTGGCGTCATCGGCCTTGGCCAAGCTTATCGCCTCGGCAAGCGTCCGCATGACGTTGACAACTTTCGGATACCACAGGCCCATGCCCTCCTTGGCGCGAAACTCCGTCTCGAACTTTTGCGCGCTCTCAGGGGCCGAATTCGCAAAGCCTTCCCCGACGACGAAAACGCGGTTCGCCAATCCGGTCTGTTTGATCGCCGTCGGGCCGCCAACGAGGCTCGCGTAATAGGTGTACCAGTCGGTTTGCAGTCCCGCGTCGGCCGCCGCTTTGAGCAGCAGCGCCAGGTCCTGACCCCAGTTGCCGGTGATCACGCTGTCCGCGCCGGACGCCTTGATCTTGGCGATATAGGGAGAGAAGTCGGTGACCTTCAGCAACGGGACAAGTTCATCGCCGACGATCTGGAGGTCGGGACGCTTTTGGCTGAGCATCGCGCGGGCCTGGTCGCGCACGGATTGGCCGAAGGAATAGTCCTGGTTGATCAGATAGACTTTTTTGATGTTCGAGCGATCTTTCATGAAGGTGGTCAGCGCCGCCATCCTCATGCTGACGCTCGAGTCGAAGCGGAAGTGCCAATAGGAGCACTTGGCGTTGGTCATCACGGGATCGATGGCGCCGTAGTTCAGGTAAACGATTTCCTTGCCGGGATTGCGTTCGTTGAACTTGGTCAACCAGTCTTCCAGCGCTATCCCGACCGAGGATCCGTTGCCCTGTACGACGATGCGGACGCCCTCGTCCGCCGCCTTTTGCGCCTGAATCAGGGTTTCCTGCGGATTGCCCTTGTTGTCGAGAGGCACGATCTCGACCTTCTTGCCGTTCAGACCGCCGGCCGCGTTGATCTCGTCGGCGAGGTAATTGTAGGTCTTCAAGCCGCCTTCGCCGACGGAAGCCCCGCCCCCCGACAACGGATCGATGTAACCGATCTTGATCGTGTCCTGCGCCAAGGCGGGCGCCGCAGACAGGCACAACGCCAGCGCACAGCCGGTCAGGACAGATTTCCTCATCTTCGTCATCCTCCCTTTCCTCACGCGGCGCTTGGCGGCCGAAGTGGCAAAGCCTTCCGCAATGCCCCGACGATTCCGCGGCCCCCCGGCGCGTACGTCCGGCGACACCGCGCATCGTCGACGACAGGCCCGTTCGAGGATAGGCGCAGGTTTGGAGTTCAAAATGAATGTGAATGGCGGCTACACAATCAGAAAGAAGATGTGGCGTTGAGACATAAGCCGCCGGAATGCTCCTCGCTGTCTCGCCGCTGGGGACCGAGCCGGCGCAAGGGTCCCTTCACGCGAACGGACCGACGGCGCCGAGCGTCGAAGCGCGGATCAATGCGGCCCCGGTTGAGCGTTGAGCGTGAAGACGTCGCGCGGCCTCGCGCCTCGCGCGCCGGTCGCGGCAAGCCTCGGCTCAACTGAAAGCCGGGATTCCGGTGATCGCCCGGCCAAGGATGAGCGCGTGGATGTCGTGCGTGCCCTCGTAGGTGTTGACGACTTCGAGATTGACCAGATGGCGCGCGACGCCGAATTCATCGCTGATCCCGTTTCCGCCCATCATGTCGCGCGCGGCGCGGGCGATGTCGAGCGCCTTGCCGCAGTTGTTGCGCTTCAGAACCGAGGTGAGATCCACCGGCGCGGCGCCCTCGTCCTTCAGCCGTCCGAGGCGCAGGCAGCCCTGCAGGCCGAGCGCGATCTCAGTCAGCATGTCGGCGAGCTTTTTCTGGATGAGCTGATTGGCGGCGAGCGGACGGCCGAACTGCTTGCGATCGAGCACGTATTGACGCGCCCGGGAAAAGCAGTCTTCCGCCGCGCCGAGCGCGCCCCACGCGATGCCGTATCGGGCGCTGTTGAGGCAGGTGAACGGCCCCTTCAGGCCGCGCACCTCCGGGAAGGCGTTCTCCTCCGGGCAGAATACCTCGTCGAGCACGATCTCGCCCGTGATCGAGGTGCGCAGACCCACCTTGCCGTGGATCGCCGGGGCGCTGAGCCCCTTCCAGCCTTTCTCGAGCACGAAGCCGCGAATGTCGCCGCCGTCGTCCTTCGCCCAGACCACGAACACATCGGCGATCGGGCTGTTGGTGATCCACATTTTCGCGCCCGAGAGCGAATAACCCCCTTCGACCTTGCGCGCCCTCGTGATCATCCCGCCGGGATCGGAACCGTAATTGGGCTCGGTCAGGCCGAAGCAGCCGATCCATTCGCCGGTCGCGAGCTTGGGCAGATACTTCTGCCTCGTCGCCTCGTTCCCGAATTCGAAGATCGGGACCATCACCAGCGACGACTGGACGCTCATCATCGAGCGATAGCCGGAGTCCACCCGCTCGACCTCGCGCGCGATCAGGCCGTAGCAGACATAGTTGAGGCCGGCGCCGCCGTAGGTATCGGCAATCGTGGCGCCCAGCAGGCCGAGTTCCCCCATGCTGCGGAAGATTGCGACGTCGGTCTTCTCGTGCCGGAACGCCTCCTGAACCTTCGGCAGCAATTGCGCCTTGGCGAAAGCCTGGGCGGCGTCGCGCACCGCCCGCTCGTCGGCGGTGAGCTGTCCCTCGAGCTGAAACGGATCGTCCCACTGCAAGACGGCGCGGGATGACTTGGAAGCCATAAGAAGGTCTCCTGTTCTCAAGGACGGGCGTTGCGGGTTGCTGACCTCCTGATCGCTCTTGCCGGCGCGTTCGCGTCGAAAGACCCTCGCAGTCCCGAACCATGCTCCAGCCGGCATAAAGCGCGGCCTGGCTGTCGGCAAGCATCGCCTGGATACCGCAAGATGCGTGTAGTTTAGGCAGGCCGAGGTTGCGCCAAAAGGAAATCGCGTCGGGGCGAGGCGCCGAAGAGCCTTCGCGCCGGAGGCGAAAGGCGGCCGCAAGGCGATTGGGCTCTCCCCTTGCGAAAGTCATTCGATCGACGCATCCTTGGGTTCGCAGCGAGTGACACCGGGCTTCGCCATATCAATTCGGAAGAGATTTGGAGCAGGTTCCGACGGGTGCGGGAAGCATGCCTGAGCATCATCACCATGACGGTCAAGGCTCCGAATTGTCGGAGATGAGTTTGCGCGTGCGCGCAATCGAAACGATTTTGACCGAGAAGGGCTATGTCGATCCCGCCGCGCTCGACTTGATCGTCGAGACTTATGAAACGAAGATCGGCCCTCACAACGGGGCCAAGATTGTCGCAAGAGCCTGGAGCGATGAGGCCTTCAGGCAGGCCCTCATCGATGACGCAACCAAGGCCGTGGCCGCATTTGGTCAGGTTGGCCGCGTCGGAGATCATCTGGTGGCGGTCGAGAACACGCCCGGGCTCCACAACATGGTCGTGTGCACGCTTTGCTCCTGCTATCCGATCGACCTTCTTGGCACGCCGCCAGTCTGGTACAAATCGGCGCCCTACCGCTCTCGCGCGGTCAGGGATCCGCGCGGCGTTTTGGCTGATTTCGGGGTGATCCTGCCTTCCGAAACGCAGATCCGGGTCTGGGACTCGACCGCCGAGACGCGCTTCCTCGTTTTGCCCATGCGCCCGACTGGAACCGATGGCTGGGACGAGCAGCGGCTCGCCGCGCTGGTGACGCGCGATTCCATGATCGGGACAGGGCTGCCGAAGTCTCCGGAGGACGTCAGTCCATGAACGGGATCCATGACATGGGCGGCATGGATGGGTTCGGCAAAGTCGAGCCCGAGACGAACGAACCGGTTTTTCATGCGGCCTGGGAAGGACGCGTGATCGCGATGATGCGCGCCATGGGCGCCGCCGGCGCCTGGAATCTCGACATGTTCCGCGATGCGCGGGAGCATCAGCCGCCGGTCCTCTATCTCACCGCTTCGTATTACAAGAGCTGGGCGCTTGCTCTTGAGACGCTCGCGCTCGGGCGCGGCTACGTCGCGGCGGAGGAGTTGGCTGCGGGCCATGCCCTGAACCCGGCGAAGTCGCTGCCGCGCGCCGTGTTGCGTGAAAAGGACGTCCCCGCCGCCGTGCGGCGCGCTTCCTACGAGCGGCCGTCGGCATCGCCGGCGCTGTTCAAGGCGGGCGATCGCGTGCGAACGAAGATCATGCATCCGGCGACGCATACGCGCCTGCCCCGATACGCCCGCGGGCGCCTGGGGGTGATCGAGCGGGTGCTCGGATGTCAGGTCTTCCCAGACCGTTCGGCGTTCGGAAACGGAGACGACCCCCGGTGGCTTTACACAGTGGTCTTTGAGGGGCGCGAGTTGTGGGGCGCCGACACCGACGCGACGCTCAAGGTTTCCATTGACGCATTCGAGCCTTATCTGGAGCCCGCGTGACCGCGACCGACCCAGAGGCCCAAAGCCGGTCGCCGGAAGCGGCGCCGATCCCCGCGCGTGACGAGAGCGGCCCCGTTTTCCATGAAGCCTGGGAAGCGCAGGCTTTCGCCATTGTGCTGGCCCTGCACCAACGCGGCGCCTTCACCTGGCCCGAGTGGACGGCCTCTCTCGCCAGCGCGATCCGGCGCGCCCAGTCCGGCGGCGACCCCGATACCGGCGAGACCTACTACCGCCACTGGCTCGCAGCTCTGGAGCAGATCGTCGTCGCGAAGGGCCTGACCACGTCGGCGATGCTCGCGCGTTACCGTGACGCATGGGAGGCCGCGGCGAGCCGCACGCCGCATGGAGAGCCGATCGAACTCGGGGCGCACGACTTTCCGGCATAAGGGGACGCCGTATGTCCTCTGGCTCCTTGCAACTCTCGTCGGCCGAGGCGCGGCGCTTCGCTCTCGCGGCGCAGGGCTTCGGCGTTCGGCGCTCCGACAAGGTCACCGCCGCGCGATGGCTGAGAACGATCGACAGGCTCTCCCTCCATCAGATCGATAGCGTCAATATCCTGGTCCGCGCCCACTATATGCCGGCCTTCTCGCGTCTCGGGCCGTATGATCGGTCCCTGATCGACGCGGCGGCCTGGGGAGGCAGGCGGCAGCGGCGGCTGTTCGAATATTGGGCGCACGAAGCCTCGCTCGTGCCGCTCGAATTGCATCCCCTGCTGCGCTGGCGCATGGCCAGGGCCAACCGTGGCGAGGCCGGCTGGAAGGGTCTGCGCGTCTTCGCGACCGAGCGCGGGGCCGAGGCCAAGGCGTTGCTGGAGCGCATTCGCAAGGAGGGTCCCCGCGCCGCCTCGGACTTCGAAGACAGGCGCAGCCGAGCGGGCTGGTGGGAATGGACCGACACCAAGCGCGCGCTCGAATGGCTGTTCTGGGCGGGCCACATCACCACGGCGACGCGTCGCGGCAGTTTCGAGCGCGTTTACGACCTGACCGAACGGGTCATTCCGGCGAAGATCCTCGCCCTGCCGACGCCCGACGAGGGCGAGGCGCACAGCGCCCTTATCGAGCGCGCGGCTCAGGCGCTTGGCGTCGCCACCGCTCTGGAGCTGCGCGATTATTTCCGTCTCGGCCCGGCGGAGGCCCGGTCCGCCATCGAGAGCCTGGTCGAAGCAGGCGTCCTGCGGCCGGTCGAGGTCCGCGGCTGGGATCGGCCCGCGTTTCTGCACCGCGACGCCCGTCTGCCGCGACGCCTCGCCGCCCGCGCGCTGCTCTCCCCTTTCGACCCGCTCGTCTGGGAGCGGTCCCGCACCCTCCGCCTCTTCGACTTCCACTACCGGATCGAGATCTATACGCCGGCCGACAAGCGGCTCCACGGCTACTACGTCCTGCCCTTTCTGCTCGGCGATCGGCTAGTGGCGCGGCTCGACCTCAAGGCCGACCGCCAGGCCGGCCGGCTCCTGGTCCATGCCGTTCACCTCGAGCCGAGCGCCCCCTCCGACGCCATGGACGCGATCGTCGAGGAGCTCGCCGCGCTCGCGGACTGGCTCGGACTCGACCGGGTTGTCCTGCCGTCGTGAGATCGCGTGAAGATCGGGGCTGATTCGGCGCGCGCTTTCTGCTATGAACTCGTGACGGCTCCGCTCGGCATTGGCCAGCGAAGCCGGTTTTGGCGCGAGCGACAGGAGGCGGGTATGGTATCGATTCGACATATCCGAAACTTCCTTCAGCGCCCGCTCGAGCGTTCTGACATGCGCTCGAGCTATCCGGCGGCCGCCGACCTCCGTTGAGCCGCCCTCCGATCCGGCGTCCCTGAGTTCCGAGACGTCCGACCCATTCCTTCCGCGTCGCGTCCCCTCGTCAGACCTTCGTCGCCCCTCTCCCCGGGCCGCGATCGCCCGTTGGACATCGCCTCTCATGTTCCGCTTTTTCGAGACCCGCATCGATCCGTTCCGCGATCACCCCGACACGATGCCGCCAGCGTCGTTGATCGGGTATTACTTGCGGTTCTGCGGCCAGGTCTGGCCCTACTTCGTCGCGCTGATGGCGATCGGCCTGGTCGTGTCGCTGATCGAGGTGCAGATCCTCCGCTTCGTCGGCGCCCTCGTCGACATCCTGCGCGCCTCGAACCCCGCAGACCTCTGGCGGGACCACGGTCGCGAGTTCGTCGGCATGGGTCTCCTGGTGCTGATCGGGCGCCCGCTCGCCCAATTGGTGCGCGATCTCGCGGTGCAGCAGACGATTATGCCCGGCACGACCAACATGATCCGGTGGCAGACGCATCGCTATGTGCTGCGTCAGTCGGTCTCCTATTTCGCCAACGACTTCGCCGGCCGGATCGCCTCGAACATCGTGCAGGCGGCGCCGGGCCTGACCGACTCGGTGGTGCAGATCATCGACGCGCTATGGTTCGTCGCGGTCTTCGCGATGAGCGCGCTAGTGATTTTCGTGGGCACGGATTGGCGGCTCGCGCTTCCGCTGGGGTTATGGATCTGCGCCTATGTCGCGACGATGAGCGTTTTCGTGCCGCACATCCGGTTCCGTTCCGAGCAGCTTTCGCACGCGCGTGCAACCATGACCGGCCGGATCGTCGACAGCTACGCCAATATCCAGACGGTGAAGCTGTTCGGCCACCTCGACCGCGAGGACGAGCACGCCCGGGAGGCGGTGGCCGACCATCATTCACGGTACCATGCGCAGACCCGTCTCATCACGCTGCTGAACCTCACGGTGTCGGGCATCAACAGCCTGCTCTTGACCCTGGTCGGAACGATCGCCGTCTGGCTGTGGATGCGCGGGTCGGTGACCGTCGGCGACATCGCGGTTGCGACGGGTCTGGCGCTCCGGATCGCGACCATGTCGGGCTGGGTGATGTGGACCGCGATCAACATCTTCCAGAACGTCGGTCAGGTGCAGGAGGCGATCCGCACGGTCAGCGTCCCCCGGGCTCTGGTCGATCGCCCCGACGCCATGCCGCTGATCGCGCCGCGCGGAGCGATCATTTCGAGCATGTGCGCTTCCATTACGGCAAGGGCGTGCGCGTGTTCGACGATCTCTCCTTCACGATCCAGCCCGGCGAGAAGGTCGGGCTGGTCGGACGTTCCGGCGCGGGAAAATCGACGCTGGTCAACCTGCTGCTGCGGTTCCACGACGTCGAGGGCGGCCGCATCCTGATCGACGGTCAGGACGTCGCGAAGGCGTCGCAGGACAGCCTGCGGCGCCGGATCGGCATGGTCACGCAGGACACGGCGCTGCTCCATCGCTCGATCGCCGACAACATCCTCTACGGCCGCCCCGAGGCCAGCCGCGAGGAGATGATCGTTGCGGCCAGGCAGGCGCATGTCGACGAGTTCGTCCGCGATCTCATCGACCCCGACGGGCGGACCGGCTATGACACGATGGTTGGCGAGCGCGGCGTGAAGCTGTCGGGCGGTCAACGCCAGCGGATCGCGATCGCGCGCGTGCTGCTGAAGAACGCGCCGATCCTGGTGCTCGACGAGGCGACTTCGGCGCTCGATTCCGAGATCGAAGCGGCGATCCAGGAGAGCTTTCAGACGCTGATGCGCGGCAAGACCGTGATCGCGATCGCGCATCGGCTGTCCACGATCGCGGCGATGGACCGGCTGATCGTGCTGGAGGCCGGGCGCATCATCGAGATGGGCTCGCACCGCGAGTTGCTTGAGCGCGACGGGATCTACGCGGCGCTATGGCGACGGCAGTCGGGCGGATTTCTGGTGGCGGCGGAGTGATCGCAACGCCGCCGCTCCGTGGCGCGCCGGAGACATGATCGGCCCATGTGACGAGCGCGACGCGCCCGGACGAGCGTCAGCCCGTAACGCCCGCGCTCGATTCGCTCGAACCAACCGTAGACATTGCCCTGGAGGATTTTGGCGGCGTCCGGCGCCATCGTCCGAAGGTCCCGCGGACGACCCGGGGCGCCGGCGAGCGCGGCGGCGACGGCGAGCGCCTGTTGACGATAGGCGGTCATTTGCGGCGTCCGGGTCGAGCCGCCCGCGACCGGATCCCCCTTGCGGCGACGATGCTCCTCGACGATGCGCGAGCGCCGCTTGGCGTCACCCCTCGGCTTCCATGGCGTCGGCTCCACGAGCACCTCGACCCCTCCCTCGGCGGTGACGCTGAGAAGGCCGAAGCCGAGGAACCGGCAAAGCTTCTTTACGCGCGCGTCGTTTTCGCGCCCACGCCCCCGCCTGGAGGCGCGGACAGCGAGCCAGACCTCATCGCAGACGGAGGTGCGATCGACGGCTTGAAGCACCAGTTCGAGCGTGAAGCTCTGCTTCATCTCGCCGATCACGACCAGTTCGGGCGAGCCGTCGGAAAGCGCGACGAGATCGCAGCCGCACACCTCGCCCTTGACCTCCAGGCCCAGCCTCTCGAGGTGGCGCTTGATCGGCGGATAGAGATCGGTTTCCAAGGCAAATCTCTTCGACGCGGAGCGTAGGCTGGCGCTCACTTCGGATCCGGTTTCAGTTGAACCAGCGTCATCGGCGCATAAGTCGAGACATACTGGCCGACGGTGACCAGAACCTTGACCGTTCCCGCTGACGGCGCCCGCACGGTGCACTCGTCGAGTTCGGCCTTCCCTTCTTCGACGAACGCGGACGCCTGGTCGCGCTTGGCCTTGGCTTTTTTTTTACGCGCGTCCATCAGCAGGCGTCGGCGACGCGCGAATCGCGCTCGTCGACCAGCCGCTGCGCCAGCGTGATCGAGACGCCGACCCGCATCGCATTGGCGCGATCGAGCGCGGCGCGCGCTTCCTCCGCGCGGGCGACGGCAACGCCGACGGCGGCTTCGCCGATCGCGATCTTCTCGGGGCGTGGGCCGTTGAGGACGCGCTCGTAGTCCGCCTCCGCCGCCCGGAGGCTTGCTTCCCGGACGCCGATATCCTTGGCGAGCGGCCCGCAATCGATCACCACCAGGACGCGGCCGGCTTCGACATAGTCGCCGTCGGCGACGCCTATGGTCTGCACGACGCCGCCGCGCGCGACGCCGAGCATCGTCGCGCCCGTTTGCGGCTGCGACCGCACGCCGCCAACGCTTGCGAAAAGCGAGAGCGAGAGGGCGATCGGGAAACGAAGGCGGTCAGCCGACATGCGCCTGATGTGCGCTCGCAGGCGCCCTCCGGTCAACCTAGTGCGCCTGCTTCAGCGTTCAGCGCGATCCTGGTCGGCATCACCCCGAAGCCCGTATAACACGTCTCGCGGCGTGTCGATCCCTGCCCCCATCCGACCTCGGGACAAGTCCTTTTGGCGCGGCCTCCCTCTCGTCACCGCGCCTAAATTTTCCGCCGGGCGCTCTCGATCTCAAAGCAGGCGCCAACAATTTCTTGCCAAACCAACAGCCATGGTCTATCTTTGTCTTTATCAGAAAGAGAAGCTTCCGCTTGTCCATCGAAGCCGCCCCGCCGGCCCACTTCGCCCCATCCACCCGAAGCCCGAAGCGCCCGTGGAGGGGACGCCGGCATTTGGCGCGGCGGCGTCTGTCGCGTATTCTCCACGACTTCTCCGACATTGCGCTCGAACGGAGCGCTTGGGCAGCGATTGGCGGCCCTCGACGCTCGCGTGGCCGACCTTGCGGGCGGGCGAGGCGCCTTCGCGAACTCGCAAGCGCAAGGGAGGTCCCAAACCTTTGAGCTTATTGGCTCGCATGAAGGTGTGCGAAGTCCGGACCGCTGCGCGTGACGCCGATGACCAGCCTTGAAGGGGCGGCGGCGCCGTCCCCGACATCCACAGGCTTCGACCCTCGACCCCCGGGCCGGCGCTTGCGACAATGCGACATGGAATTCGTCGATTCTCAAAGCCGTCGGTTTCGTGCACCTTCACCTCCACAGCGCCTTCTCGCTGCGCGAGGGCGCGCTCACGATCGAGACGCTCGCAAAGCTCGCCAAGGCCGACGCCATGCCGGCGCTGGCGATCACCGACACCAACAACCTGTTCGGCGCGCTGGAGTTTTCGGAAAAGCTCGCCAAGATCGGCGTGCAGCCGATCATCGGCGCGCAGGTCACGGTCGATTTCGGCGATGCGCCCCCCTCCTCCTCGCGCCTCGCCGAGCTCCGCGTCGCCCGCGCGCCGATCGTGCTCCTCGCCCAGTCCGAGCCCGGCTACAGAAACGCTGATGCGGCTCGTCTCCTCCCTCTGGCTCGACCCGAAAGAGGGCGACGAGGCGCACATCCCGTTCGACGCCCTGATCGGCGCCGATGGCCTGATCGCGCTGACCGGCGGCCCGAGCGGCGCGATCGACCGGCCGCTCGAGCCATCACATGGCCGACCTCGCCGAGGCGCGCATCGAGCGGTTGGCCAGCGACTTTCGGCGATCGGCTCTATGTCGAACTGCAGCGCCACGGGCTCGAATCCGAGATGGTTGTCGAGGCGGCGCTGATCGACCTCGCAGACCGCCTCGGCCTGCCGCTGGTCGCGACCAACGAGCCCTATTTCGCCGCCCGCGCCGACTACGAGGCGCACGACGCGCTCCTCTGCATCGCCGAGGGCGCCCTGCTTTCGACCGCGGAGCGCCGCCGGCTCACGCCCGAGCACCGCTTCAAGACCCGCGCCGAGATGCTCGTCGCTGTTCGCCGACCTGCCCGAGGCGGTCGAGGCCAGCGTCGAGATCGCCATGCGCTGCGCCTACCGGCCGCAAACCCGCAAGCCGATCCTGCCGCATTTCGCGCTTCCGGGCGGCGAGGCGGTCGACGAAGAGTCGAGGAGTTGCGTCGCCAGGCGCGCGAGGGGCTCGAGGCCGCCTCGCCCATCACGGGCTCGCGCCGGACCATACGCGGGAGGACTACGAGAAGCGCCTCGCCTTCGAGCTCGACGTCATCGTCAAGATGAAGTTCCCCGGCTATTTCCTGATCGTCGCCGACTTCATCAAATGGGCGAAGGCGCAGGGCATTCCGGTCGGGCCCGGGCCGCGGCTCAGGCGCGGGCTCGCTGGTCGCCTGGTCCCTCACCATCACCGACCTCGACCCGATGCGGTTCGGGCTCCTGTTCGAGCGCTTCCTCAATCCCGAGCGGGTGTCGATGCCGGACTTCGACATCGACTTCTGCCAGGAGCGGCGCGACGAGGTGATCGCCTACGTGCGCGACCGCTACGGCGCCGACCGGGTCGCCCAGATCATCACCTTCGGCTCGTTCCTCGCCCGCGGCGTGCTTCGCAACGTCGGGCGGGTGCTCGAGATGCCGCTCGGCCAGGTCGACCGGCTCGCCAAGCTCGTGCCGCAGAACCCGGCCCACCCGGTCACGCTGAAGCAGGCCGTGGCGGACGAGGCCCGGCTGCAACAGGCGGCGGCGGAAGACGAGCGGGTGGCGAGCATGCTCGCCATCGCCGAAAGGCTCGAAGGCCTCTATTCCAACGCCTCGACCCACGCCGCCGGCGTCGTGATCGGCGACCGCCCGCTGACCGAGCTCGTGCCGCTCTACCGCGACCCGAAGGCGTCGATGCCGGCGACCGAGTTCAACATGAAGTGGGTCGAGCCGGCGGGCCTGGTCAAGTTCGACTTCCTCGGCCTCAAAACCCTGACCACGCTACAAAAGGCCGTCAATCTTGTGGCGCGCCGCGGCGTCGCTCTCGATCTCTCCAAAATCCCGCTCGACGACGCCAGGACCTACGAGATGATGGGCCGCGGCGAGACGATCGGGGTGTTCCAGGTGGAAAGCGCCGGCATGCGCAAGGCGCTCGTCGAGATGCGCGCCGACCGGTTCGAAGACATCATCGCCCTCGTTGCGCTCTACCGCCCGGGGCCGATGGCCAACATTCCCACCTATTGCGCCCGCAAACTCGGCCAGGAGAAGGCGGAATACCTGCATCCCATGATGGAGCCCAGCCTTCGCGAGACCTTCGGCGTCATCATCTACCAGGAGCAGGTGATGCAGATCGCGCAGGCCTTGTCGGGCTATTCGCTCGGCGAAGCCGATATGCTGCGGCGCGCCATGGGCAAGAAGATCAAAAAGGAGATGGACGCCCAGCGCGCCCGCTTCGTCGACGGCGCGGTCGCGCGCGGCCTGACCAAGGCCAAGGCCGACGAGATCTTCGACCTGCTCGCCAAGTTCGCCGACTACGGCTTCAACAAGAGCCACGCCGCGGCTTACGCCCTGATCGCCTACTGGACGGCCTGGTTCAAGGCCAACCATCCGGCCGAGTTCCTCGCCGCCTCGATGACCCTCGACAAGGGGAACACCGACAAGCTCGCCGAATTCCGGGGCGAGGCGCAACGACTCGGCATCAAGGTCGCGCCGCCCTCCGCCAACGCCTCGGAGGTCGATTTCGACGTGCGGATCGCGGGCGACGGCAAGGCGACGATCGTCTACGCGCTGAGCGCCGTCAAAGGCGTCGGCGAAGCGCAGGCGGCGGCGCTCGCCGCGGCGCGCAATCAGAAGCCGTTCGCATCGCTTGCGGACCTGGCGGCCCGGCTCGATCCCCGGCTCGTCAACAAGAAGGCGCTGGAGAGCCTCGCGGCGGCGGGGACATTCGACGAACTCGAGGCGGACCGCGCCGCTGCGTTCGCCTCGATCGAGCCTATGCTGGCGATCGCCAACCGCGGCGCTTCGGAGAAGGCTTCCGGCCAGAACGCCCTGTTCGGGGAGGCGGAGGCCGAGCCGATCAGGGTTCGGGCTCCCCCGTGGACCGAGGCGGAGAAGCTGAAGCGCGAGTTCGACGCGGTCGGGTTCTTTCTGAGCGGTCATCCGCTCGAGGCCTACGACACGGCGCTCAAGCGCCTGCGCGCCGTCCGCTGGACGGATTTCGTGCGCTCGGTGCGCGCCGGCGCCACGACCGCCCGGCTTGGGGCGAGCGTGCTCGACCGGACCGAGCGGCGCACCAAGACTGGCTCCAAGATGGGGATCGTCCAGCTCTCGGACCCGTCCGGCCAGTACGAGGCGATCGTATTCCAGGAGGGACTGACCCAGTATCGCGACCTCCTCGAAAAGGGGTCGAACGTGCTGGTGACGCTGCAGGCCAACATCGAGGGCGAGGACGTGCGCGCGCGGATCGTCGGCGTCGAGCGGCTGAACGACGCCGCCGCCAAGGTCCACAAAGGGCTACGCATCTTCGTGCGCGACGAAAGCCCGCTCGCCTCGATCGAAAACCGTTTGACGACGCAAGGCGACGGCGAGGTGTCGCTGGTGGTGATGCTGGGACCCAAGGAGGGCGAGGTCGAGATCCGCCTGCCCGGCCGCTATACCGTCAACCCGTCGGTCGCCGGCGCGCTGAAGGCCGCTCCGGGCGTCGTGGCGGTGGAACATGTATGAAGACGCGGGGAGACCCGCGCTTCGCGCGCGAAAAGCTTGCGTCGGCGCTTGGCCTTCGCTATGGACGCGGCCTTGGGCCATAAGCGATCGCTTCGCCACGGCCCCGTTGGGGGATAGTTCAACGGTAGAACAGCGGACTCTGACTCCGTCAATCTTGGTTCGAATCCAGGTCCCCCAGCCAACCTACCCGAAATCAATCAGAACAAGCACTTAGCAGTTGGCTTCGAAATCGGTGTACCGACGTTGTGTACCGCTCGTGCGGCACAGTGAGTGTACCGACGAATTGCTAGCTGTAAAAGCCCGGCGACGCGAAAAGGGCGCCAATTCTCCGGTGCGGTTGACGAGAGCGGCTCACAGAGGGCGATTCCGGAAAACCAATCGCAGATCGGATCTCCTCGATCGTACCTCCCGCCGAACGGTCCACCAGGGCGACGAAGTCCTAGATGGTGCCGAGGGTCCTTGGCGCATTGTCCGGCGTAGTGAGCCGCATCCTTGGAGCTTCCGTGGCGAGATGCCTCGAGAAGCGAGAACCCCGAAACAAGCTGCGACCGCTGTTGGTTTGACCTGAAGCCAACGATCGCCAAAGGAGCGAGCGCCCGGACTCGACGTTAAGCGGACCTAGCTCTTAACGTCCGCGAGCGGAGGAAATAGGCGGCTGAGCCGACGTTGCTTCTAAGCGCGGTCGCCCGAAGGGGCGTCGGTCACCGCGCCGGTTGAAATTCAGGAAGGGGAGATTCCAGCCGTCCTTCGCTGCTGCACGGCAGCGATGTAGGCTTGGGCGCCTTTCCTCATGTCGTTGCCGTCATCGCCGCGGCTTGCCCGTCTCGACGCAATTCACATTCGCCCTAGCGCCGATCCCGAAGGCGGCCTAAGCTGACCCAAAAGACGCGGTCCGCGGCAAGACGCCATCCGAGGAAAACGAGAAAGAGCGAACGTCCGGCTCGCCCGCGAAAGCGACGGATTTTCATCTAGAGCCGAAGGCGCGGCATGAACAGCGGCCGGGGGGGACATGGCGACGCGGCGAGCCGTCAAGCCGGAATATCTCACTTATTGTGCGGACGAGCGGCCGCCGTTACGCGACCTGATTCTTGGCGGTCTGCAGCAGGCCGCGCTGATTGTCGTTTCGCTTATCGTTCCGTTGCTGATCGGTCACGAGGCGAACCTAGCTCACGACGACTTGCAGCGGTATTTGACCGTGTCACTGGTCGCGGTCGCAATCGGCAATCTCTTCATGCCGTTTCGCCTCGGACCGGTCGGGTGCGGCTATCTTGTTCCCGTCTATTGCGCCGCGATTTGGATCACCCCGGCGCTGGCCGCGGTCAAGGCGGGCGGCCTCCCGCTCGTCGCCGGAATGACCGTGTTCGCGGGCGTCGTCATGATCGCGGCCGCCTGGGCGCTGCCGCGGCTGCGTCCTTATTTCCCCGCAGAGTTGTCGGGATTGGTCATCCTCATCATCGGCCTCGACGTGTCCCTCGCCGGGCTCCAGCGCATCCTTCAGCCGATCAGCGCGGGGGTAAGCCCGGGGCCTGTGCTGGCGACGTCCGGGGCGACGCTAGGCCTCGCGGTCGCCTTAAGGGTCTGGAGCGTCGGGGGGCTTTCGAGCTACGCCGTCGTCATCTCCATCATCGCGGGTTCGCTCATCGGGATCGGCAGCGGTCTCACCGCGCCCGATACTTTGGCCGCCATCGGAAGGGCGCCCATCCTGGCTTTGCCGAACCTTACACGCTTCGGCCTTACATTCGACGCGTCAATCGCGCTGCCGTTCGTCGTCACCGCCCTCGCCTCGGCCATCGGCGCCATTGGCGACGCCACCAACGCGCAGAAGATCAACAACGAGGCCTGGGTTCGCCCGGATATGGTCTCGATCCGCGGCGCGACAATCGGCGTCGGCCTGGGGATGATCGTGATGGGCCTCCTCGGGAGTTCGACGCTCGCGACAAGTTCGGCCGCAGTGGGTCTGACCCGGGCCACGGGCAACGCTAGCCGTTACGTGGCGCTGGCCATTTCGGTGGCGCTGGCCGCGGCGGCGCTGAGTCCGCTCATGGTGACGGCGATCACGACGATCCCCACCGCGGTCATCGGCGCGACCTGGCTGCTCCTGGGCGGCTTCATCATCGTCGCCGGCGTCGAGGTCATCACTTCGCGGCTCCTCGACACGCGGCGTTCGATCGTGATCGGACTGGCCCTGCCGATCGGGCTCAGCGCGCAGCTCTTCCCGGCCGTCTACGCGGATCTTCCCGCCGTGCTGAAGCCGCTCGCGGGCAGCACCCTGGCTCTCGGCACCGTCGCCGCGCTCGCACTCAACGCGATCTTCCGGATAGGCGTCCGGCGGCGCGCGACCATCGTCGTCGACGCCGCGAACTACGATCCGGACGCAATCACGGCGTTTCTCGCCCGCCAGGGGGCCCAGTGGGCCGCGCGGCGCGAAGTGATCTCCAAAGCCAATTTCGCTCTCTTGCAGCTTCTAGAGCTCATTCGCGACCACCGTGCGCAAACGGGGCGCATCGAGGTGGCCGCGGTTTTCGACGAGTTCAACCTGCGCGTCGAAGCCACATATTCGGGCGCCCCGATCGTCTTCCCGCAGAAGCGCCCGAGCGCCCGCGAGCTCGTCGCGGACGAGACGTCGGTCGAGCGACTGGCCGGGTTTCTCGTCCGGCAGAGCGCCGACAGCGTCGATGTCGGGCGGGACGGCGAACGCACGCGCGTCCGGCTCGGGTTTGAGCATTGACAGATCGTTCGGAGCTTTACTTGCGAGTCAAGAATGCGCATTTTAGCTGCAGCCATGTAGGCTCAGAGGCGGCGGAAAAATGGCTGACACATCCTTGAGGATCGACGAGCAGCAACTGGATCAGGTCCTCGTCGTGACCGTCGCCGGCCGCATCGACAGCAGCAACGCGGCGGAGTTCATGGGCCGGCTCACCGGGCTGCTGACGGCCGGAGCAAGGGCGATTCTGGTCGACCTCGGGCGCGTCCTTTACCTCACCAGCGCCGGCTTTCGCGCGCTGATCGTGGCGACGGACACGGCGGATCAACGCAGCGCGAAGCTCGCCTTGTGCGGCATGTCTCCCGACCTGCGGGAACTGTTTGAGATGGGCGGGATGCTCGATCTGTTCCAGATCTTCGGCACGCGCGAAGAGGGCCTCTCAGCCATGGATTGATAGCTAGCAGCGCGCCGTGCCGTGCGCAGACCCCACCGACAGTCGAGCAAGGAAAGAGGTTTTGCGCCAGACCCTTGAGCTACGCATAGCCAACAGGCTGGAGGAAATACCGGTCGTCAGCGCCCGTTTCGAGGAGCTCGCCGAGGCCATTCAGCTGCCCGCAAAGGTCGTGACCCACATTCTGATCGCGCTGGACGAAATCCTCTCGAACATCGTCAAATTCGCTTCGGACGCGGGCGACGGCCGGGAGATTGCGGTTTCGTTCGACATCTCGGCCGAGCGGGTGGAGATCGAAATCGCCGACGACGGGCGCCCCTTCGATCCGGTTCACGACCCGCCCGAGCCCCCGGAAACCACGCCGCGCGGACTTCCCATCGGCGGCCGCGGACTGTTGCTGGTCCGCAAGCTCATGAGTGACATGCGTTATGAGCGCAGCGGCGGCCGCAACCTGCTCACCCTGGTCAAGTTCGTGACGCCGCAGCCCTCCAACTAGGGCGACGGGGATGAGCGCGCGAGCTAGCGCTCCGAATAGGCGCCGTTGTGCCAGATCGACCAGACGTATTCGGCTTTTGTGATGTCGCCTTTGGCGTCGAAGGCGACCGGACCAAGCACCGTGTCCCATGGGCCGGCGGCTTTCAGCGCATCGGCAACCTGCTTCGGGTCGGTCGACTTGGCCTTTTCAGCGGCCTCGGCCCAGGCCTGAAACGCGCCGTAAGTGTACAGCGTGTAGCCCTCGGGCTCGAGACCCTTATCCCTGAACTCCTTGACGACGGCGGCGGCCGCTGGCCGCTTTCGCGGGTCGGGCGCGAAAGTCATCATCACGCCCTCGCCGGCGTCGCCGGCGATCTGCCAGAACTCATCGGTCTGAATCGAGTCGGGAGCGATGATCTGCACTTTCAGGCCTTGATCCTTCGCCTGGCGCGCGATCAGGCCGATCTCGGTGTGGTAGCCGCCGACATAGATCACCTCGATGCCAGCCTCCTTGAGACGGCCGATCAGCGAAGAATAGTCTTTCTCTCCTGGGGTGTAGGCGGTGTATAGAGTCTCCTGCTTGCCCAAGGCGTTGGCGTTTTTCTTGGTCTCGTCCGCAATGCCTTTTCCGTAGGTCGAATTGTCATGCAGGATTGCGACCTTCTTGTCCTTGAACTCGGTCGCCAGCGTGCGGCCGGTCACCTCGCCCTGCTTGTCGTCGCGGCCGCAGGTGCGAAAAGTGTTCCAGCTCCCCTCGTCAGTGAATTTGGGATTGGTCGAGGCCGGCGTGATCTCGAGGATCGCCTCCTTTGCGTAGATCTTGCTCGCCGGAATCGAAGTTGACGAGCAGTAATGCCCGGCGACGAACGTGACATGGTCGCTCGCAAATTTTTGCGCCACGGCCACCGCCTGCGCCGCGTCGCAAGCGTCGTCCCCCACCTCGAGGACCAGTTTCTGGCCGAGCACGCCGCCCCTGGCGTTGATGTCGGCGACAGCCTGTTCCGCCCCGGCCTGCATTTGAGCCCCGAAGCTCGCGTATTCGCCAGTGAGCGGTCCAGCGACGGCGACATGAATCTGGGCGTTGGCCGGCGCTGCGGCGAGCGCGGTCCCGAGCGCTGCTGCTGCGCTTGCCGTCAGAAAGCGTTTCAGCATGGGGTTCCTCCATGAAATATCGGTCGGGCCCGCAGTCACGGAACCAGATAGTTAAGATAAATGCCCTGTCTTCGCGCGAACGGAATCCGAAAGCTGCGCGAACAGGACAAAGTCCCTTTTGCGTTCGCGCCCGCCCTATGATCAGCGTAGCGCGACGATTATTCAAGAGTACAATTTGCATAGGGAGGATTTTGATTTGACGCGGAGCTCGCTTGAAGGACGGCCTTTTCAGAGCGCCTTTGATTGCGCGGCGGAATTACCGGCGTCCGGTTCGAGAGGGGCGGAGCGCGACCATCGCAACGCCAGCAACGTCACGTCGTCGAACCGCGGCGTCCCGTCGGCGAACTCGTCGATGGCCTTGAGAACCCCCGACACGATCGCCGACGGCGCGTCCCCGTCGAGCCCAGCCAGCGTGTGGGTCAAGCGATCCTTGCCGAAAAACTGCTCGCTCGGATTCAAGGCGTCGAGCACGCCGTCCGTCACCAGGCACAGCGCCTCGTGTTCGCGCAGCGCCATGGACCGGTCAAGGAATTTCGCTTCCGATCGGATACCGAGCGGCGCGTCGGCCGGCGCGGGGATCGCGACCGGCGGGGAGCCGGGCGACATCCGATAGGGCGCGGGATGGCCGGCGTTGGCATAGGCGAGCTCGCCGGTGGCGAGATCGAGCGTGGCGAGGAACACGGTGACGAACATCCGCGCGCTGTTGTCGAGGCACAATTCGCGGTTGACCGCCTGCAGAACGGCCGACGGCGCCGGAACTGCGCCGGCCGTTTGGCGCCAGAGCGCCACTGTCGCGCGAACGAGGCTGCGTGTCCGAGCCATGAACAGCGCTGCGGCGGTGCCTTTGCCGGAGACGTCGCCGACCACGAAACAGAATTTTCCAGGCGCCGCGAGGAAGAAATCGTAGAGATCGCCGCCGACCTCGCGCGCCGGCTCCATAACCGCCTGGATCTCGATCGGCTGCGCCTCGCTCCAGGCCGGAAAGTGCCGGGGCACCATGCTCAACTGCAACTGCCGCGCTGCGGCTAGCTCCTGATTGATGCGATCGAAGGCCTCTCTCAGCAAGATTTCGCCCTGCTTGAGCGCGGTCACGTCTGTCCAGACCACGACGAGGCCGCCATTGCCGGCGGGCCGCTCGCTGACCTGCAACCAGCGGCCGCGATGCTCGTACAGCATCGACGACCCCTCCCGGTGCGCGGCCCTACGCTGAGTGACCCAATCCTCGTTTCGATGCCCCTCTGTGTCGACCGCGCCGAGCGCCGCGACGCGCCGGATGACCGATTCAAATGTGAGGCCTGGAACAATGGCCTCCGGATCGGCGGGGGAAGCGACCTCCCGATAGCGGCGGTTGCACAGGACCAGCAGATCCTGCGCGTCGTAGAGCGCAAAGCCTTCGGAGATGCTCTCGATGGCTTCGACCAGGCGCTGCCGCGTCAAGGCGATTTCGCGAAGGTTGTTGGTCTCGATCTCGACCGCGGTGTCGCGGAACACCACCAGCGCCCGGGTCATCTCGGCGATCTCGTCGCCGCCTCGCGGTTCCGGCAGCGGCACGCGCAGGTTGCCTCCAGCCACCGCGAGCATGCTGCTGCTCAGGGCTTTGAGCCGCGCGACCAGGCTGCGCTCGACATAGAGCCAGACGATCAGGCCTGAGCTGATCAGGCTGAGCAGGACGGTCGCAAGAAGGACTTTCTTGCCCAGGCGCTGGACGGTTAGCGCGTCCTGACCCGCGGCGCGAATGTCGTCGTCGGCGGCCGCGACAAGCGTGTCGACCGACCGGGTGAGCTCTTTCGACAAGGTCGCGTTCTCGGACAACAGCCGCTCGCCGTCCGCGGCAATGGCGAGTTCCGCGGCGCGGGCGTCGGGGATCGCGTCGGCGCCCTGGGTCAGCTGGGCGAGGCCCTCGATCACTGGTCCGAGGCGGGATTTGAGGCGGGCGTCGAAGGCCGGAAGGAGTTCGTTGAGGCTCGCCAGAGAACGCTGCAGCGGCCGGGCAAGCAGCGGAAGATCGGGCGCCGTCTGGGCGACCGCGGCCTTCAGCAATCCCTCGTTCAACGCCGTCAGATCGACCTGCGCCTTCTGCATCGTCATATTGGCGGCGATCGCCTCTACGACATCGGAGAGCGGCGGCGCGCCGACCGCCTCCGACTGGCCGCTTGTCGCCCGACGTAAGGCGGTCACTTGGGTTTCCAGCACCAGAACGGCTGGTTGCAGTAACCTTTGGCCGGAAATGCTAAGCCCTGTGAGCCGACCGAGAAGCTCTCTCTTGCGATCGGCCGCGCTGAGCTGGCGGAAAACGACGCCGTCGAGCGCTTGCAGGTTTTGGCGCAAGCCGACGACGGCCGACTCGATCCCGGACAGGGGCCCGGCGCCGGCAGAGCGCGCCTTCAATGCCGTGAGCAGGCCCTCCATTCGGTCAACCTCGCCGGAAATGAAGGTCGCCGCGTCCGTGCGATCCTTTTGCGTCTGGGCCGCCAGAAGGGTCGGCGCGGCCGCCGCGATCCGCTCCGCCTGACGCGAGAGTTCGAGAGCCGCCAACGCCGCCGGGGTTCGCTGATTGATGGTCTTTTCGAGAACTGTTGCGACCTGGTCGAGGGCGTATATTCCTGCTCCGGCCGCGAGCGCTGCGAGCGCGCTGACGCCGAGAAAGGCGCCCAGGAGCCGCCAGCGCACGCCAAGTTTCGTGAACATTCGAGAGGTTTCCGCCTACGTCATGGGATTGGCGCGTAGCCATCGTCCTTCCAGACGTACCATGCGAAGGTGGGACGCCTGAGGTCGCCTTTGGCGTCGAAGCCGACCGGACCAATCACGGTGGCGAACTCGGCCTCGTGCATGGCGGCGACGACCTTGTCGAGCTTGAAAGTCTGCGCCTTCGCGACAGCCTGCGACCAGATTTGCACCGAGGCATAGGTGTAGAGGGTGGCGCCCTCCGGCTCGAAACCCGCATCGCGGAAGCGCCGCACCACGTCGGCGGCCGCAGGATTTCGCCGTGCGTCAGCCTGCGCGGTGAAGATCGCTCCCTCGCCGGCAGGTCCCGCGACCTGGATGAACTCGGACGTGTCCAGACCGTCGCCTCCGACGAACTGGATCTTGAGGCCCATGTCATGCGCGTTGCGGGCCAGAACTCCGGCCTCGACGCCATAGCCGCCAAAGAAGAGAACGGTCACGCCGGCGGCCTGAAGCCTCGCCATCAACTCCGGATGATCGGCCTTGCCGGGGATGATCGATTCGTACAGGACCTCCGAAACGCCGGCCTTGTTGAGTTCCCTCTTCATCTCCGTGCCGAGACCTTCGCCATAGGTCGTGCCGTCATTGACGACGGCGATTTTCGCGTTGGGCCAATGGTGGGCGATATAATCGGCGGCCACCGCGCCTTGCTGGTCGTCGCGGCCAATGACCCGAAACACGTTCGCGCGGCCCTGTTCCGTCAGCTTCGGGTTGGTCGCGGCTGGCGAAATCTCGAGGACGCCGGCTTTCTCATAGACCTCGGACGCCGGAATCGCTGCGGCCGAGCACAGATGGCCCACGACGAAGACGACACCTTCGCTGACCAGCTTTTGCGCGGCGGCGACCGCCTGAGAGCCCTCGCAGGCGTCGTCCACCACGCTGAGCTTAAGCGTCTGCCCGAGAACGCCGCCGGACGCGTTGAGGTCCTCGACGGCCTTCTGGGCGCCCCGAAGCACCTGCTCGCCGATCTGCGCCTCGGGACCGGCGAACACGGTCGCCGCGCCGATCAGGACTTCCGCCTTGGCGAGCGGTCCCGCTACGAGAATGCCGGAGAGCGCGACCCATCCGGCCACGAGCCATCGCTGCGCATAGTGCATGGTCTGCCCTCCTCCCGTGACCGGGAGCCGATTCGGCTCTCCTGCCGCTTCCGTCGGCGCCCGTCTCTTGAAGAGAGGAGAATCAGGCTGCCGCTGCCACGGCCACTCGCGAACTGAGCGGCGTCACTTGATCCGATGTCGTGATCGTAGCGGGTGCAACCGCCCGGCCCTCCGTGAAATCTGCGCTCAGACCGGGATCGTTGGCAAGGGCGATTGCAGATTTGGACTCGCTCGGGCAACCCCTACCGCGCTTGATTATGCGCTGGGGCAGGTCGACCGAATAGCCGCAATCGGCGGATATTGTTGAAAAAGTCGGCAAGTAGTCCCGCCCGAAATTCTCGCACTTGTCCTGCGCAAGGGGTCGAGCGTGCTGGATGGCATCGACGTTCAAGTACGCTGATCGCTGAGGCCGACCAGTGAGGTTTGCCTATCCCCCCGGATGATTTTTTCCGAAGACCGCCCGCGGCTCAGAACTCCGATCGGGAGCGAGAATTTTACTTTTTCAACAATATCGGCGTCCTCCTGCTGTGCCGGATCAAGCGGGAACGGTAGCAAAGCACCTCACTTGTCGCGTTCGCCACACCGTCCTGCGGCGCCAGCTATGTGCGCACAGCGGTCGGAGTCGACGTTAAGCGGGAGATTTGACGGGCCGCGGGACAGCTTTCCGTCTGAGTACGTGCCACACCTCCATAGGGTTGGCGCCCTTCACCTTCACGGTCCCCTTGGATTCGCAGTCAAATTCGTCCTTGATCAGGTCGTAGGTGCCGCGGCTGATCTGGATGGCCCCGCTCTCGCCGTGCGTTTCCATGCGGCTCGCCAGATTTACGGCCGCGCCCCAGAGGTCATAGATAAACTTCTTGCGGCCGATGACGCCCGCCACCACTGGGCCGGAGTTGATGCCAATGCGGAAGGCGAGCGTCCGGTCCCCGAAAGTCCGGCTCGCCACTGCCTCCCGCATGTCGAGCGCGAGTTGGACAAGCGCGGACGCATGGTCCGGTCTCTCGATTGGCTCCCCGGCGGCGACCATGTAGCAGTCGCCGATCGTCTTGATCTTCTCGAGGTCATATTTCTCTACGAGATCGTCGAGACAGTGGAAGACCTCGTTGAGGAGATTGACTACACGATGGCGCTCCGGTTGGTCTTGAGCGCCTCCGAGATTTCCTTCGGCAGGATATTGAGCAGCAGCGTCTCCGAGCGATCCTGGAAAATTCCGCTGCCCAACGAATAGTAGAGCAGCGCGAAGGCGATGGCGACGCCGAGCGAACTGAGAAGAACGATACCAACAGCCGCTTGGTCTTTTGACCCTACTTGAACAGTAAACGAGGCTCTGCGTATGCAAGGCCTTGATATTATTGGGGTCAGTTGGCGTCTTTTGCAAAATGTAGTGCCACGTACGCTCATCTTTTGCTCTTGATATTTGGTCTCGACTTCGGATTCTGTGGTGCTCGATTGGGGGAGCGCCCATGTTCTTCCGCCTCAAGAAGTCCGGCGAACGCGGCTACGTGCAGATCGTCGAGAACAAGCGCGACGGCGCCGCCGTCCGCCAGAAGGTGATCGTCAGCCTCGGCCGCGCCGACGAACTGGCCGCCTCCGGCGCGCTCGCTTCCCTCATCGCCTCGGGCGCCAAGCTCACCGACCAGGTGCTGCTGATCAACGCGCTCGACGAGGACGCCGAGGGCGCGCTGTCGGTCGCCGCCAAGCGGATCGGCGGCCCGATGCTGTTCGGCCGGATCTGGGAGCGGCTCGGCGTCGCCGACGTCCTGGCCGATCTGCTGAAGGACCGCGCGTTCGAGTTTCCGGTCGAGCGCGCCGTGTTCGTCGCAGCCCTGCATCGGCTGTTCGTCTCGGGATCGGATCGCGACTGCTCGTCGTGGATGGAGGATTACGACTTTCCCGGCGCCGAAGGGCTCGATCTGCATCACTTCTACCGGGCCATGGCCTGGCTCGGCGAGGAGATGGAGGAGAAGCCGGAAAGGGCGCTCGCGCCGCGCTGCGTCAAGGACCTGATCGAGGAGAAGCTGTTCGACCGCCGCCGCGATCTCTTCACCGACCTCTCCGCCGTGTTCATGGACACCACCAGTCTCTCCTTCTCCGGCGAGGGCGGCGAGACGCTGGGCGAGCACGGCTACTCCAAGGACTATCGCCCCGATCTCAAGCAGATGATCCTCGGCCTCGTCGTCGACGGCGACGGCCGGCCGATCTGCACCGAGATGTGGCCGGGCAATACCGCCGACGTGACGTCGCTCCTGCCGGTGGTCGACCGCTTGCGGGAGCGCTTTTCCATCGGCCGGGTCTGCATCGTGGCCGACCGCGGCATGATTTCGGCGGCCACCATCGCCGGGCTCGAGGAACGCAAGCTCGATTATATCCTCGGCGCGCGCGAGCGCTCCGACGCGATCGTGCGCAAGATCGTGCTCGAGAACGACGACCCGTTCGTGCCCCTGCTCATCGAGCGCAAGGCGGGAGAGACCCAACTCTTCGTCAAGCAGGTCAAGGTCGAAGGCGTCCGCTACATCGTCTGCCGCAACGAGGCGGAGGCCGAGAACGACCGCAAGGATCGCGAAGCGATTGTCGCCGCGCTCGACGCCCAGCTGAAGAAGGGCGACAAGGCGTTGATCGGCAATTCCGCCTATCGGCGCTATCTGCGCAACGCTGGGGCCAAGGGCGCCCCCTCATTCGAGATCGACGCCGGCAAGCTCGCCGAGGAGGCGCGTTTCGACGGGATTTTCGTGCTCCGCACCAACGCGAAGATCACCCCTCTTCAGGCGGTCCTGCGCTACCGCGATCTCCTCCAGGTCGAGGACCTCTTCCGCCGGACCAAGGCGATCATGCGCACCCGGCCGATCTTCCATTCCTCCGACGCCGCCATCCGCGGCCATGTCTTCTGCTCGTTCCTGGCGCTCGCGATGCAGAAGCATCTCGACGACCTCCTGCGCCAGGCCGGCCTCGTTCCGGAATGGAAGGACCTCCTGCGCGACCTCGACCGCCTCGCCGAAGTGCGCATCCGCCATCGCGGCGCCGACTGGCTGGTGCGCACCGACGCCGCTCCCGCCGTCACCACGCTGTTCAAGAGCGCCCACATCGCCCTGCCGCCCCGCGCCCGTCAGGCCCGACCGCCGCCGCAAGCTCCCTCGAAATCCGCCCGAACCCGACGCGGCCGCCCCAGCCGTAGTGCCACGCCAACCTGAATTTCGCCAAAACGCCAATCTAATCAAATTGTTGCAAAAATCAGGTGTTCAAGTCGGGCATTGGTGTGCGCCCCGCCGCCCGCGGCTTATCATTCGTCAGCCGAATCGTGCAGCGCGTCTCCGGAAGGCGGCGGCTTCGGCGAAATTGGCGTGTTGGAATGCGGACATGGGAAGCGCTCTATTCTGATAAACACAACGATAGAGTACGATCATCCACCTGGCAAGATATTGCTGAGTTTCTGAGGAGAGGCCGGCGAGTGGGATCGGCCACGCGCTCGCGCAACCCCGCCCAGCCGGATTCTCGGGCCGACGGGCGGAATCGGACGTAACCTGTCCTCGGCGCGGGGAGCCCTATCGAGCCTCATTGGCGAGTTCGTTCTGGTGGAGGCCGATATCAGCGCCAGCCGACATCGCCGGGCATCTCGAAGCGGCGGCGTCGTAGCCACGACGAGGCCCGCTGAAGAGTCGCTGAATCTCTTGGACGCGGGAAAAGGGCCGCTCGTCCAAACGGCCCTTCCAATCCGATGACTACGCGACCGAGCCTCTCATAACGCGAGCGCGATAGCCCCCCATAACGAGGCCTGCGAAGCTCAAGAGCATCATCACCCATGTAGATAGTTCGGGGACCGGCACCGTTACGATCATTCCATTTACATTTGTCCCGTCCGAATAAAAGCCCACAAGTTGGCCCAAATCATTGATCCCGTTTACCGTCGTGCCGTCCATGTCGAAAGCTGGGTTTGCGCTAGCGAGAGGATCAGATATGGTTGTCCACTTGTTAGTAGCCCAATCATAGAGAAACCCCTCGGTTACACCGGCAAAATCAGTGTAACTGCCAACGACCTCATCTCCATTATTCACACCAAGGATCTCCGTGTCGGTGCCGTTCGGGTCATCTAGAGAATAAAAAGTCGATCCAACCTCAAGGAAACCATGGCCGTTGCCAGCGCCATCGGTGTAGTATCCCGCTACGTCATCAGCGTTGTTGATCCCACTGGCGGTCACCTGGACCGCACTGAAATTGGACGGAAGGGTGACAGGGGTAAATGAACCATTGTTCATATCGTAGAGAAAAGCTTGCGCGTTGCCGGCTCCGTTGAGGTAGTAACCGGCAGCCACGTTGCTGTCGTTAACTCCAAGCAACTGAGTCACTGAGGGAGATAAGGACCCCGAGAGGGGGTCGGACACAGGTACACAACTGCCGTCGCCAATGTGGTAGAAACCAATGTTGTCGCCATTCCCATCAATAAAGAATCCTACGACAGTTCCTGTGTTGTTGATACCAGTGACTTGAGTCTGAAACGCAGACGGAAAGTTTCTTGACGTGAAGTACGTGTAAGGTGGACTTACTGTATATCAATTATTATAAACAATATTACCGTCACCAAAATAACCAGCAATAGTGCCGCTGTTGTTGATTCCTAGCAACTGATTGAAACTTTGATCACCAGGGTTGTTCAACGTCCGGTAAGTAATCGCTGCGTGCGCTTCTGAGCCTCCTGTAATAGCGAAGCCGAGAAGCGTCAAAATACTCGCGCCGGGGATCAGCACCTTTCGCATATTCTACTCCTGTTGTTAGGTGATTACAAGAGGTCATAATGAGCAACGACATGCTGTGGAACTGGCGTTTAGGTACAGGATCTCTGTACACATATGAGGTGTCACTTTAATTACGGCTTTTTCCGGGAATGCGAGACTGATACCAACTCAGCATCCCGATGTTTCCGTCTCACGCCCCTACCAAGGTCAAACTCCGTTAGTCCAGCGCTCCGCGATGGCGACACGCGACCGTGACCGAGCTTGAGTGGGTGCTTACGATCGCTTTTTTCAAATTCGTCAGTTCGTCGGCGGAGGACCGCTTCTATCCCGAGGAGACGTCTCGCGCCGACGATGAGCGGACCCTGAGCGCGTCCGTATGGCGAATCCTCCGAACCCCACCGCCCTGCCCTGCCGCCCCTTCGGCGAGCCGAGCCGGATGCACGCGTGGTTATAAGCGTGCTAGCAACGGCCGAACGCGACTCCGAAGGACCCTATCGCATCCCATGACCAAGCTCACCGACGAAACCCGCGCCGCCCTTGAAAAGCCGCACGCGCCTCGTCCATCTCGGGCGCGACGGCGAGCAGTCGCAGGGCTTCGTCAACGTGCCGCCGTTTCGCGGCTCGACCGTGCTCTATCCCGACGCGGCCGACGCTGAAGAGCCGCAAGCAGCGCTACACCTACGGCACCCACGGCACGCCGACGACCGACGCGCTTTGCTCGGCCTGGACCGACATTTCCGGCGCGGCGGGGACCGAGCTTGTCCCCTCCGGCCTCGCGGCGATCGTCGTGGCGCTGATGACGGCGCTGTCGGCCGGCGATCATCTGCTGATGACCGACTCGGCCTATCTGCCCGGCGCGCGCCTTCGCCATCGAGCACGCTGAAGCGCATGGGGGTCGAGACGACCTTTTACGATCCACGCATCGGCGCCGGCATCGAGGCGCTGTTCCGGCCGAACACCAAGGCGGTGCTGACCGAATCGCCGGGCTCGCAGAGTCTTCGAGATCCAGGACGTGCCGGCGATCGCCGAGGTCGCGCACGCGCGCGGCGCCTGCGTCATGATGGACAACACCTGGGCGACGCCGCTGTTCTTCCCGCCGCACGCCCACGGCGTCGACATCGCGATCGAGGCCGGCACGAAATACCTCTCCGGCCATTCCGACCTGCTGCTCGGCCTCGTCTCGGCCAATGCGGACTGGTTCGCGCGGGTCAAACACACGTCGGGCCAGATGGCGATCCCAGCCGGGGCCGGAGGATGTCTTTCTCGGCGCTGCGCGGCCTGCGCACGATGGAGTTGCGGCTGCGCGAGGCGGAGCGGCAGGGGCTCGCGATGGCGCGCTGGCTCAGCGAGCGTCCCGAAGTCCTGCGCGTCCTCCACCCCGCCCTGCCCGACGATCCCGGCCACGCGATCTGGAAGCGCGACTTCCTCGGCTCGTCGGGCCTCTTCAGCGTCGATCCTGAAGCCCGTCTCGGAGGCCGCGGTCGCGGCCTTCCTCGACGGCCTCGAACTGTTCGGCCTCGGCTATTCCTGGGGCGGCTACGAGAGCCTCGTCATCCCGTTCGACTGCTCGACCTACCGCACCGCGACGATGTGGGCGCCCGGCGGCCCGGCGCTGCGCTTCAGCGATCGGCCTCGAGGACATCGAGGACTTGAAGGCGGACCTCGACCGCGGCTTTGCGCGCCTGAGGGCGACGGCTTGAGCGCCATGCGCAACTTCCTCATCGACACCGACACCGCCTCCGACGACGCCGTCGCGATCATCATGGCGCTCGCCGCGCCCGACGTGCGGGTGCTCGGGCTGACGACCGTCGCCGGCAATGTCGGCGCTCGAACAGGCGACACGCAACGCGCTCTCTGACCGCCGAGATCTGCGGCTCCGACGTCCCCGTCTTCATGGGCGCCGCGGCGCCGCTGACGCGCGCGCTGCGCGACGCGCATTGGTTTCATGGGACCGACGGCCTCGGCGACCGCGGCTACCCGCCGCCGAAGCGCGCGCCCGAGCGCGAGCACGCGGTCGACGCCATCCTCGCGCCTTTCGCAGGACGAGCCCGGCCTGACGCTGGTGACGCTCGGGCCGCTGACCAACATCGCGCTCGCGCTCGCCCGCGATCCCGCGCTCGCGGAGCGGATCGGCCGCTGCGTCGTGATGGGCGGCGCGCCCTGCTGCGAGGGCAACGTGACGCCGGCGGCCGAATACAACATCTGGGTCGATCCCGAGGCGGCGCGCGCGGTCTTCCGCTCGAAGCTGCCGATCGAGATGGTCGGCTGGCACGTCTCGCGCGGCCCGTCGGTGCTGAGCGACGCCGAGATCGCGGCGATCGAGGCGCTCGGCACGGCGAAGGCGCGCTTCGCCATTCGAATCGAACAGCCGCGCCCGCGAGGCCTATCATGTCCAGACCGGCGAGGCCGGCCTGTCGCTCGCCGATCCGACCGCGATGGCGGTCGCGCTCGACCGCTCGGTCGGCCTGACCTGGTCGCGCCATCGCGTCGCGATCGAAACGCAGAGCGAGCTCACCCGCGGCATGACGGTCGTCGACCGGCTCGGCGTGCAGCTCCGACGCGATCAACGCCGACGTCTGGGGCGCAGGCGCGGGCGAGAGCGACGGCGCCGACATGCTGTGGACCTTCGAATTCGGCGAAATTCAAGGCTATGCTGAAGGCGCGCGCTGGCGACCTAAACGGAAAGCGGCGGCTGACGACATGATCGGACGAGGAGTCGAGGATGGACGCCGACCGCAACCTCCTCGGCGACGCGACCTCGCCCTACCTGCTGCAGCACGCCGGAAATCCCGGTGCATTGGCGCCCATGGGGGCCGGAGGCCTTCGCCGAGGCGAAGCGGCGCGACTGCCCGATCCTGCTGTCGATCGGCTACGCCGCCTGCCACTGGTGCCACGTGATGGCGCACGAGTCGTTCGAGAACGCCGAAATAGCCAATCGGATGAACGCTTTGTTCGTCAACGTGAAGGTCGATCGCGAGGAGCGGCCGGACATCGACCACATCTACATGACCGCGCTGCACGCGCATGGGCGAACAGGGCGGCTGGCCGCTGACCATGTTCCTCGATCCCGACGGGCGGCCGATGTACGGCGGCACCTACTGGCCGCCCGCGCCGCGCTGGGGACGTCCCTCGTTCGGGCAGATCCTCGAGGGCGTCGCCAACGCGTGGGCGACCCGCCGCGACGATCTGGCCAGGAACGCAGCCGCGCTCGCCGAGCCATCTGGCCGAGCTTTCGGCGCCGACGCCTGGCGGCGAGCTGACGCCCGGACGATCTGACCCGGGTCGGCGACGCGCTGCTCGGCGCCGTCGATCCGGTCCACGGCGGCATCGGCGGCGCGCCGAAATTTCCCAACGCGCCGATCTTCCGCTTCTTCTGGAACGAGATGTTCCGCCGCGGCGACCCGACATTCGGCGAGGCCGTGCGCGCGCTCCTCGAGGCGATGAACGCGGGCGGCATCTACGATCATCTCGGCGGCGGCTATGCGCGCTATTCGACCGACGCCGAATGGCTCGTGCCGCATTTCGAGAAGATGCTCTACGACAACGCGCAGATCCTCGAACTCCTCGCCCTTGTCCACGCCCTATGGCCCGATCCGATCGTTCGCCGAGCGCGCCCGCGAGACGGTCGGCTGGCTGATGCGCGAGATGCGGGTCGGCGGCGCCTTCGCCGCCTCGCTCGACGCCGACCAGGACGGCGAGGAAGGCGCGTTCTACGTCTGGACGGAAGAGGAGATCGACGCCGCGCTCGGACCGGCGCTCGGCCGCGCTTCAAGGCCGCCTACGACGTGACGCTCGGGGCGGCAACTGGGAAGGCCGCACGGTGCTGCGCCGGATCACGCCGCGGGGCTCGCCGGAGGAGGAGGCGGACCTCGCCGCGTGCGCGCGCAAAACTGTTCGCGCTGCGCGAGGATCGCGCCGAGCCCGGCCGCGACGACAAGGTTCTGGCGGACTGGAACGGCCTGACGATCGCAGCGCTTGTCCGCGCGAGCGCCGTCTTCGGCGAGCCGCAATGGCTGCGACGTCGCCCGCGCCGCCTTCGACTTCGTCATGGCGACGCTGCGCGACAGCGACGGCCGGCTCCTGCACGCCTGGCGCGACGGACGCGCCGGCGCGCGCGCGATGCTCGACGATTACGCCGCGATGGCCCGCGCGGCGCTCGCGCTGTTCGAGGCGAGCGGCGAACCCGACGACCTCGACGCGGCCGACGCGGCTCGCGACCGAGGCGCTCGACCTGTTCGGCGACGGCGAGGGCGGCGTCTACCTGACCGCCGAGCGACGCCGCCGACGTTCCCGGCGCGCGCCCGCGGCACGCGCACGACGGGGCGACCCCATCCGGCGTCGGCCTTCTCGCCGAGGTTCTCGCCCGGCTGTGGCATCTGACCGCCGAGCCGCGCTGGCGCGACGGCGGCGGAGGGCCTGATTCGCGCCTTCTCCGGCGCGCGCGGAAGGACTCGGCGGCAGCCCGCTCTCTGCTCCTCGCAGCGCCGACATGCTGGAGCGCGGCGGCTGCATCGTGATCGACGGACCGCTCGACGATCCGGCCGCCAAGGCGCTGGCCGCGGCCGCGCTCGCGCGCGCCCGATCCGGCGCTGACCGTCCTGCGGCTCGACCGGCGCCTGTGGCCCAACGGCTCGCCGCGCGACGACCTGCCGCGGACCAACCGCGCCTGTCGCCATGCTCTGCCGCGGCCAGACGTGCAGCCTTCCGGTTGCGACGCCAGACGCGCTGGCGCAGTTGGCTGTCAATCCGTATTGACATCGGCGTCGACCGACGCCACGCCCTGAAAAGGGCGTTCGATCGGCAGTCATCGCCGGTCGCTTGATGTGGTGCGCGAGGCGCCCGGAACCGCCGATCAGGACACGGGATTATTGTGCTTAGGAAAACTGTGCCTCATCGGTTAAGTTGACACGTGTCTTACCGACTTTGTTGCGCGATAGTCTGTTTACAGCGCGACACACGGTTGTTAGCGGAGTATAAGTGGCCGAGGAGGACGCGGCGTTTTGAGTGGGAAGTTGATCATCGGGTTTGTGGCTGCCGCGGTTTCATCTGCGTCCGCGGCGACAGTCGGCGTCGTCTACACGAAAATCGTTCACACCCATAACATAGACGCCCCGTTCCCGGTCGCAGAAGTCCCGGCCAGCTCCGCGCAGTTGAAAACCGCCGTGGTTCTGAACGCGAACGAGGGCTACTTCGATTCGTTCAAGGATTCGTCATCTTCTGATGAAGTCGACGCGCCAGTCTGCTCGGGCGTGGAGGATTCCCAGCGCTGCGTGGTGGTGGCGCGCGCCTCGGATGTCCACCTCAAAATTTTGGGTTACACCCTGTCCCTGCCCCCGATCTGGCTCGGCGGGGACAGCCAGGACGCCGACACCTCCAACGCTGATGGATTATCGGAGTTCTTCTTCAACGGCCCGGAGGTCGTGGTCCACAGAGGACGCCGGAACGTTCGTCCCGGTAAGGGCTTGGGTGGACCTCCTTCGGACAGCAAGACGGACGGGCTGAACGGACCCCAAAGCCAGGACGGCGCCAATACAGACAAGACCTCCGAGACGGACAGTTCTCAGAACCCGTCGGACGGGCAGGGCGGCGGCGAACTGATCGTGCTCGACGTCTTCCCGTCTCCGCCGTCGACAGGCATGATCGAGGGCGCGCTTCAGGACATGCTTGAGGGCGCGCCTTCGGGTCAACTTCCCCAGTCGGTTTTACCCTCCGAGCCTAGAGCGCGCCATTTCAACCCCTTGGACGCCCTTTTCCCACGCGACCCGGCGAACCAATTCGCTTATCCGATCCAATCTCCCTATGCCGACTGGCAGACGCCCTCGACTTCGCAAGGGACCCCCGTCTCCGAAACAACGGTTTCGATGACCAATCTGTCGAGAATGGTTACGATTTCTTCGGCTCCGAGCTCGGTCATTCCCGAAGCGCCAACCTGGACGATGACGCTTGCGGGGTTTGCGGCCCTTGGTCTTCTCAAGCGTCGGCGGATCGCCGCAGCCTTCCGGTCGCCGAAGGGCTAAGCCGAACGGGCGCAGCGCGCTCCTCAAGGCACGACGAAAGTCGCTCTGCCCCGCCCGGTCAGCGCCGCCGGGATCGCGCCGGGCTCGTTGACCGAGAAGACCACGATCGGAATGCCGTTGTCGCGGCAGAGGGCGAAGGCCGCAGTGTCCATCACCTGAAGGTTTCGGGCGATCGCCTCGTCGTGCGTCAGCCTGTCGTAGCGCTTCGCGCTCGGGATCTTTTTTGGGGTCCGCGGTGTAGATTCCGTCGACCTGGGTCGCCTTCATCACCGCGTCGCAGGAAAGTTCGCAGGCCCGGAGCGCCGCGCCGGTATCGGTGGTGAAGAACGGATTTCCGGTGCCCCCCGCCAGCATGATGACCCGACGCTTGACGAGATGGGCGAGCGCCGCCTGGCGCGAATAAGGCTGGCACAGCGACGGCATGGCGACCGCCGACAGCACGCGGGCCGGCTGGCCGATCTGCTCGAGCGCGCCCTCCATGGCGAGCGCGTTCATCACCGTCGCCAGCATCCCGATCGAATCGGCGCGCGCCCGCTCGATCCCCTTGTCGGCCCCCTGCAGACCGCGAAAAAAGTTGCCGCCGCCGACGACCACGGCGACCTGCACGCCGAGTTCCGCAGTCGCCTTGAGGTCGGCGGCCATGCGCTGAATGGTCTCCGCATTGAGCCCGAACTTGTCCGGCCCCATCAGCGACTCGCCGGACAGCTTGACCACGACGCGATTGAAGATCGGCTTCGAACGTCATCGCGTCTCTCCTTCGGCGTCGATTCGCGCCGGACGACGGGCATCAAGCAGCGCCGCCGCCGGCCGCAATGGCCGGCGGCGCGTCAGGTCATTAAAAAAGCGGCCCGGGAGGCCGCTTTTGTCATGTCTCAGGCTGTCAGGCCTCGTCCGCCGGCTTTTCCACGCCCTTCGCCGAGCGCGAAGCGGACGAAGCCGGTGACCGAGATCGGCGCGCCGACCGTCTTCTCCGCCTCCTTGACCGCCTGCGCGACGCTCTTGGCCGGGTCGTGGACGTAAGGCTGGTCGAGCAGGCAGACCTCCTTGTAGATAGGTCTTGAGGCCGGATTCGACGATCTTCTCGATCACGTGCGGCGGCTTGCCGGCGTTCTTCTCGGCCAGCACCGAGCGCTCGCGCGCAACGGTCGCCGGATCGACGCCGTCGGCGTTGAGCGCGATCGGGCTCGCGGCGGCGACGTGCATCGCCACCTGCCGCCCGAGCGCGGCGAGCGCCTCGCGATCGCCCTTCGATTCCAGGCCGACGATGACGCCGATGCGACCGAGGCCGTCGACGATCTGGCCATGGACGTAGTGCCCGATTGCGCCTTCGGCGACGCGCAGGCCCTGGACGCGGCGCAGCGTCATGTTCTCGCCGATCGTCGCAATGGCGTTGGCGATCGCCTCCGACACGGTCCCGCCGCCGAGGTAATGGGCGCCGAGCACCGTCGTCGACGTCGACCTCCGGCGCCTTGTCGAGCGCGACCGCCAGGACGCCGCGCACCAGCCCCTGGAAGTCGTCGTTGCGCGCGACGAAATCCGTCTCCGAGTTCACCTCGACGACGACGCCGACAAGATCCTCGACCGCTGACGCCGACCAGCCCGTCGGCGGCGACGCGGCCGCTTTTCTTGGCGGCCTTGGCGAGGCCCTTCTTGCGCAGCCAATCGACGGCGGCCTCGATGTCGCCATCGGTTTCCGTCAGCGCGTTCTTGCAGTCCATCATGCCCGCGCCGGTCTTCTCACGCAGGTCCTTCACGAGCCCAGCCGTGATCGCAGCCATCGATCATATCCTCATCGCAGTCCTCGCGCCCGACGGTCCAACAGTGAGACCGCAGCGCTGATCCAGAACACAACGCCAGCCCGCCCCGCTTTCGCGGTCGGGCCGGCCGAACGCAACCTCTCGCGGCTGCGGGCTTACTCGGCGGCGATCAGGGCGCGCGCCTGCTCGCTCCACTTGTCGCGGATGATGCGGCCGTTGAACTTCAGATCGGCGTCCAGCTTGGCGGCTTCCTCGTCGGTCATCGCCGCAAGCTGCCAGTAGTGGAAGACGCCGTGCTCGTTCAGCTTCTTGACGATCTGCGGACCGACTCCGGTGAGCTTGGCCGAGATCGTCCGGCGCGCCGCGCGGCGCGGCTCAGAAGCTCGAAATGATCGTCTGGGACGGAGATGATCGACTCGGTCTCGACCTTCTCGGGCAGAACCTCGGCGAGCGGCGCTTCGGCCTCGCCGAGGTCAACGCCCGCGGCGCCCTGGCTGCGGCCGATGCCGTCGATGGCGGCGCGCGCCACGAGGTCGCAATAGAGCTGGATGGCGCGACCCGCGTCGTCGTTGGCCGGAACCGGAAAGCTGATGCCGTCCGGATCGCAGTTGGTGTCGAGGATCGCGATCACCGGGATCTTGAGGCGGTTGGCCTCCTTGATCGCCAGCGCCTCCTTGTTGGTGTCGATCACGAACACGAGGTCGGGCACGCCGCCCATGTCCTTGATGCCGCCGAGCGCCGTCTCCAGCTTGTCGCGCTCGCGCGACATCATCAGGCGCTCCTTCTTGGTCAGACCCTTGGCCCCCTCGGCCAGCATCTCGTCGAGCTTGCGCAGCCGCGAGATCGAGCCGGAAATCGTCTTCCAGTTGGTCAGCATCCCGCCGAGCCAGCGGGCGTTGACGAAATACTGCGCCGAGCGCCGCGCCGCGGCGGCGATATCGTCGGAGGCCTGCCGCTTGGTGCCGACGAACAGCACGCGGCCGCCCTTGGCGACCGTGTCGGACACGGTCTTCAGCGCCTGATGCAGAAGCGGCACGGTCTGCGCGAGATCGATGATGTGGATCGAATTGCGCGTGCCGTAGATGAACGGCGCCATCTTCGGGTTCCAGCGGTGCGACTGGTGACCGAAATGAGCGCCGGCCTCGAGCAGCTGGCGCATGGTGAAATCAGGCAGAGCCATTAGAATTGTCGTCCTTGTCCGGTTGAGCCTCGGCGGATCGTGAACGGCGAGGACATCCTCGCCACCGGAGCGGAACCTTGAGCAGGAGCCGCTGAAATCCGCCTGTGGAATGCGCGCGCATATAAGCGAGCGGACGCAGAAAGGCAAGCGAGAGGCTGCGCGCTTCCGCCGCGCGGGGAATTCGATTCGGGCGCCGGGCCCCAGCCGCACATTTGCGGCGGCGAGAGACGCGGACGTCTTGTCGTCACGATGTCATATCCGTCGGCCATCGGTCCGCCGGGCCAGATTCGGGCGGGCAGGCGCTTGCCCCATTGCCTAACGCAATGGGAACAATGTGTTATGTGCGCCGGATCGGCCGTAAACCTCTTCGCCTTTCGGCGTCGCGCGGAAACTCTGCCCATGTTGAACAGCATCGCCTCCGCCGGGCGGCGGGTCCTGCCGAATCAATGGGACCTGATCGCGTTCGCCGCGATCATGGCCGTTGCTGACGGCGATCGCGCAGAGCTACCACGGCATCTCCGCGCCCCTGCCCGCGCCGAAAGAAGACATCATTTCGCTCGACTACTGCGAGCCTGCCTTACTACGCGCTGCGCACTGCGCTCAGGATGTTTGCCGCGCTGTTCTTCTCGCTCGTCTTCACCTTCACCTATGCGACGCTCGCGGCCAAGAGCCGGCGATGGGAGATGGTGCTGATCCCGGTCCTCGACATCCTCCAGTCGGTGCCGATCCTGGGCTTCCTGTCCTTCACCGTGACCTTCTTCCTGGGCCTTTTCCCCGGCAATACGCTGGGCGCGGAACTGGCGGCGATCTTCGCGATCTTCACCAGCCAGGCCTGGAACATGGCCTTCTCGTTCTACCAGTCGCTGCGCACCGTGCCGCCCGACCTCGACGAGGTGGCGCGCGGGTTCCGACTCAGCGGGTGGCAGAAGTTCTGGCAGCTCGAGGCTCCGTTCGCGATGCCGGGCCTGATCTGGAACACCATGATGTCGATGTCGGGCGGCTGGTTCTTCGTCGTCGCCTCGGAGGCGATCACCGTCGGCGACACCACCATCACCCTGCCCGGCGTCGGCTCCTACATCGCCAAGGCGAACAACGCTGGCGACTGGTCGGCGATCGGCGCGGCGATCGTGACCATGGCGATCGTCATTTTGCTCTACGATCAGCTCCTGTTCCGCCCGATCGTCGCCTGGGCCGACAAGTTCCGGGTCGAGTTGTCGGCCAGCCAGGAAACCTCGTCCTCCTGGGTGCTTGAACCTCCTGCAGCGCACCCACTGGGTTCGTCTTGCCTTCCAGCCGGTGTTCGCGGCGCTGCGGAGCTTCAGCCTGCTTCCGGTCCGCCTGCCGCGCCTCCTGCCGCAAACCGAATCGTTCCGACGCAGCAGCCGTCCCGCATCCTCGACGCGCTCTGGATTCTCATTGTGCTCGCTGTCGCTGTCTATGCCGGGTGGCTGACGGTCCAGTACATCGCGACCGAGGTCGGCTGGGACGAGGTCGTGCACGTCTTCGTCCTGACGTTCTACACGCTGATCCGCGTGCTGGCGCTGATCCTTCTCGCGTCGTCTGATCTGGGTGCCGATCAGCGTATGGATCGGCCTCAGGCCGCGCCTGGGCGGAGACGGTCCAGCCGATCGCGCAGTTCCTGGCCGCGTTCCCGGTCAACCTGCTGTTCGGCGCGACCGTCAGCCTGATCCTCTGCCTTCAATCTCAACACCGAACATCTGGCTGAGCTTCCTGATCATCTTCGGCACGCAATGGTACATCGTGTTCAACGTGATCGGCGGTGCGGCGGCCTTTCCCAACGACCTCAGGGAGGCGGCGACGAACTTCCACATCAAGGGTTGGCGCTGGTGGATCGCAGGTGATGCTGCCGGGCATCGCGCCCTACTACCTGACCGGCGCGATCACCGCCTCGGGCGGCTCGTGGAACGCCTCGATCGTCGCCGAATGGGTCAAGTGGAAGGACCATACCGTAGAGGCCCAGGGCGTCGGCGCCTACATCGCCGAGGCGACCGACAAGGGCGACTTCCCCAAGATTGTGCTCGGCGTCGCGATGATGTCGCTGTTCGTCACGCTGTTCAACCGCCTGTTCTGGCGTCAGCTTTACGCCTACGCGGAGCGCCGCCTGCGCCTCTGAGCGCCGTCCGCGCTCCGAACTGATTGCGAGCCTTCGAGGAGTTCCCCTATGCTGGACACCGCTACGACGACGCTCCTGAACGTCGAGAACGTGAACCAGTCTTACGCCACCGGCTCCGGCGAGATCGCGCAAGCTCGTGCTCGACAACGTTTCGATGAGCCTGAAGACGGGCGAGATCGTCGCCCTGCTCGGCCGTTCCGGCTCGGGCAAGTCGACGCTCCTGCGCATCATCTCGGGCCTGACCCAGCCAACGAGCGGCAACGGTCACCATCTCCGGCAGGCCGGTCAAGGGGCCGGCCGAAGAGGTCGCGATGGTGTTCCAGAGCTTCGCCCTGTTCCCCTGGCTCAACGTGCTCGACAACGTCGAGATCGGCCCGCGCGCCAACGGCGTGCCGCTCGACGAGACGCGCCAGCGGGCGCTGAAGGCGATCGACACCATCGGCCTCGACGGCTTCGAATCCGCCTATCCCAAGGAGCTGTCCGGCGGCATGCGCCAGCGCGTCGGCTTCGCCCGCGCGCTCGTCATGCAGCCCAAGATCCTGCTGATGGACGAGCCCTTCTCCGCCCTCGACGTGCTGACCGCCGAGACGCTGCGCACCGACCTTCTCGACCTCTGGCAGGAAGGACGCATGCCGATCAAGTCGATCCTGATGGTCACGCACAACATCGAGGAGGCGGTGCTGATGAGCGACCGCATCCTGGTGCTGTCGTCCAATCCCGGCCGGATCGCCTCCGGATATCGCCAACACCATTCCCCACCCGCGCGACCGGCTCGATCCGCCCTTCCGCGCCATGGTCGACAGCATCTACGCGCTTGATGACCCAACGCGCCGACACCGCGAAAGCTGCGCATCCGGCGGCGGCCGGCCTCGCCCTCTCCCTGCCCGACATCTCGACCAACTCGCTCGCCGGCATGCTCGAAGAGATCGCCGCGCCGCCCTACAACGGCAAAGCCGATCTGCCGCATCTGGCCGATTCGCTCGGCTTCGAGATCGACGATCTCTTCCCGCTCGGCGAAACGCTGCAGATCCTCAAGCTCGCCGATTTCGAGGAGGCGGACATCAAGCTTACCCCGCTCGGACGGCGTTTCGTCGACATGGACGTCGACCAGCGCAAGAAGGTGCTGGGCGAGCAAGCGCTGGCCAACATCCCGCTGGCTTCGCACATCAAGCGCGTGCTCGACGAGCGTCCGTCGCATCGCGCCCCGGCGAGCCGGTTCCGCGAGGAGCTCGAGGACTACATGTCCGAGGACTATGCGGACCGGACCCTGAAGACGGTCATCAATCTCGGCCGCTACGGCGAGCTTTTCGCCTACGACGAGGCCGCCCAGACCTTCAGCTACGAGAACCCGGTATAGCCGGCGCAGCGCGCTGCTGCTTTGGTTGACTTGTTCCGGTCAGATGCGCTGCGATAACGCTCTTGCAGCGCACAGCGGCGCTCGAGCCGACAGGAGTTCCTTGATGACCGACGTAAAAGCCACCATCAAGGTCGGTGAAAAATCCGTGGAGATGCCGGTCAAGGACGGCACGATCGGACCTTCGGTCATCGACATCGGCAAGCTTTATGGCCAGACGGGCATGTTCACCTACGACCCGGGCTTCACCTCGACGGCGAGCACCGAATCGAAGATCACCTACATCGACGGCGACGCCGGCGTTCTGCTGTATCGCGGCTACCCGATCGACGATCTCGCCGAGCACGGCGACTTCCTCGAGACCTGCTACCTTCTTCTTTACGGGGAATTGCCGAACGCCTCGCAGAAGGCCGAGTTCGACTATCGCGTCACCCGCCACACCATGGTGCACGAGCAGATGACGCGGTTCTTCAACGGGTTCCGCCGCGACGCGCACCCGATGTCGATCATGGTGGCCTGCGTCGGCGCGCTCGCCGCGTTCTATCACGACTCGATCGACATCAACGATCCGCTGCAGCGGCAGATCGCCTCGATCCGGATGATCGCCAAGATGCCGACGCTGGCGTCGATGGCTTTCAAATATTCGATCGGCCAGCCGTTCGTCTATCCGAAGAACGACCTCGACTACTGCTCCAACTTCCTGCGCATGTGCTTCTCGGTGCCCGCCGAGGAATACAAGATCAACCCGGTTCTGGCGCGCGCGCTCGACCGCATCTTCGTCCTGCACGCGGACCACGAGCAGAACGCCTCGACTTCGACCGTCCGTCTCGCGGGCTCCTCGGGCGCCAATCCGTTCGGCTGCATCGCGGCCGGCATCGCCTGCCTATGGGGGCCTGCTCATGGCGGCGCCAACGAGGCCGCGCTGAAGATGCTCGGCGAGATCGGCTCGGTCGAGAACATCCCCAAGTTTGTCGCCCGAGCAAAGGACAAGAACGATCCGTTCCGCCTGATGGGCTTCGGCCACCGCGTCTACAAGAACTACGACCCGCGCGCCAAGATCATGGCGAAGACCGCGCATGAGGTGCTCGACGAACTCGGCGTCAAGGACGATCCCCTGCTCGCGGTCGCGGTCGAGCTCGAGCGCATCGCGCTCTCGGACGACTACTTCATCGAGAAGAAGCTCTATCCGAACATCGATTTTTACTCCGGCATCACGCTGAAGGCGATGGGCTTCCCGGTTGCGATGTTCACCGTGCTGTTCGCCGTCGCCCGAACGGTCGGCTGGATCGCCCAGTGGAAGGAAATGATCGACGATCCGGAGCAGAAGATCGGTCGTCCGCGGCAGCTCTACACCGGCTCGCCGTTCCGCGAGTACAAGCCCGTCGGCACCCGCTGACGCCAGACGGCCAGCGCCACAGCCCTCTCGTCCGGCTAAGTTCTCGCCGGGCGAGACCCGTTCTATTCGGCGAGATGGGTTTCGACACGGCGGTTCTCCGGGCTGTAGGGGTCGGAGACTCGCGGCTTGGACTTGCCGAAGCCTTTTGGCACAAAGCGCGATCCATCGAGGCCCTGCGACGTCAGATAGGAAACGACCGCCTCGGCGCGCCGCTCGGAAAGGCTCTGATTGTAGTCGTTGGGCCCTGTCGCGTCGGTATGGCCGTCGATCTCGAACTTCTCTCCTTGCAGCCTCGGGTCGTGCAGCGCCTTGGCGAACTCGTTCAGGTTCTCCATCGCGGGTTTTGTCAGTTTGTCTGAGCCGAATTCAAAGTTGACCAGCAGATCGAACGGCTTGGGCGCGGATGTCGGGCAATCGGCCTCCGTTCCAATGCACATGCTCCGCGGCTCGCCAACCGCCTTGGACTGCTTCTCCTTCAGAAAAAGGTCGACGACGCCCTCGGCCTTATAGGCCGGATCGCCGTAGGCAAGACAGGGCGCCAAACAGATGGCGGCGACCATCGACAACGATAATGATCTGTGCATCGGAAATATCCGGCAAAGCCTTGACCTGCACTTCGCCATCCTTTTTATGCCATCTTGTCGATACTGCAAAGATGCCGCAGGCTGAGAGAACGCCTTCCTCTCGACCTTGGAGCTCCACCTCGGGAGTACGCAGTTGCCTTGCCGGACACCACGGCTTCAGCGGCGCGTCGGACTCTGCGCCAACGCCCTTGCGGCGCTGATCGGCATGCTCTCGCTTGCGATCGCCTCCATCCCGGCGAGCGCCGAGGACCGCATCGCCCTTGTCATCGGCAACGGCGCCTACACGAGCGTCCCCGCGCTCGCCAATCCTGCCAACGACGCCGCCGACGTCGCCGCGGCCTTGAAGTCGCTGGGGTTCAAGGTCACGGTCAAGGCCGATCTCGACCTCATCGGCATGCAACGCGCGATCCACGAGTTCTCGGCTCAGTCGGTCGAGGCGGACGTGTCGCTGTTTTACTACGCCGGTCACGGCCTTCAGCTCGGCGGCCGCAACTATCTCGTTCCCATCGGCGCGGAGTTGCATACGCTCGGCGACATCGAAACCCGGACGGTGGCGCTCGACCCCGTGCTGGCCGAGTTCGGCAAGGGAAAGGGAAGCCATCTTGTTTTTCTCGACGCCTGCCGCAACAATCCGTTCGCCCATGGCGGGCTCGCGCTGCCGGCCGCCGGACTCGCGCGTGTCGGAAAACTCCCCGGCTTCTTCATCGCGTTCGCCACTCAGCCCGACAACGTCGCGTTCGACGGCCAGGGCCGGAACAGCCCGTTCGCCACCGCGCTGCTTGGACATCTCGCCACCCCCGGCGCCGACATCTCCAGCATGATGATCGCGGTTCGCAACGACGTGTTCGCCGCCACCGGCGGACAGCAGGTCCCCGCCGACGAAGTCCCTGCTCACGCAGCAGATCTATTTCGCCGGGACCGCCGAGGAGCCGCTCGAGACGCAGCTCTGGCGGCTCGCGGGCAAGGACCGCGACCGCAATCTGCTCGCAGCCTACCTCGACCGCTACCCGGACGGACCGCACGCCGCCGACGTCCGCTCGCTCCTCGCCGGAACAGGAGCGGTCACAGCGACAGAGCCCGCGTCGCAGTCGGATCTGGAGAGCGCGCTGTGGAATCTCGCCCGCAGCGAGCGGCAGCCGCGACTGGCGGAACTCTATCTTGCACGCTACCCGAACAGCGCGCACAGCGACGACGCGAGAGCGCTGATCGCGAGCCTGCGCGCCGCGGAGCAACAGTCCGCCTCGCCCGAGCTTTCGTGCGAGCGCTTCGCAACCCATCCGCACGACGCGACCGCCAACATGAATGGCGTCGAGATGGATGTTCTGAGACAGAACGCCGGGGTCGCCGTCGACTTCTGCGCTCAGGCTGCGACGGCGCATCCGGAGGTGGCGCACTATCAGGCGCTGCTTGCGCGCGCGACCTTCGCCGCCGGCAGCTATCAAGAGGCGCTTCAGCTGTACCGCAAGGCGGCCGACGCGGGCGACACGCGCGCCATGGTGAGCCTTGGTCTCATCCTCGAAACCGGCGACCACGCGCCCAGGGACTTGCAGGCGGCCTATGCCCTCTACGAAAAGGCGGCCGCGCGCGGCAGCGCTGACGGGGCGCTCGATCTCGCCGTCACGCTGATCAAGGGCAAGGGAATCGCTGTCGACATCCCTCGCGCGATGTCGCTCCTTCAGCAGGCGTCCGACGCGGGCTCGGCCCGGGCGACCTATGACCTCGCCGCGCTGGTCGCAAGCGGCGTCGCGGGAAAGCCCAGGGCCGACGCGCTGAGCCTCTTCGGCCGCGCCGCCGCGGAGGGGTACCCGCAAGGCTACCGCGCCGCCGCCGTGCTGCTCGACGAAGGACGCGGCGGACCCAAGAATCCCACCGCAGCCGCCGATAACCTGCTCCGCGCCGTGTCCGCCGACGCCGGCGAAGCTGAGGCCGAACTCTCGGGCAAGGCGCAGACCTGGGCGCCGGAAACGGTCAAGGCGATTCAGACCCGGCTCAAGGCGGCCGGATATTACGCCGGAGCGATCGACGGGCGCAGCGGCGCAGCGCTGGCGCCGGCGCTCAGCCGTTGGCGCCTGCTCGGCGCGCCGCAGAAGTCGTGAGGCGTCACCACGCGACCGGCTGTCCGTCGCGAAAGAAGCCGCCAGTCGCCCCGCCATCCGGCAAGTCGACCGCCCAGAGCACGCTTCTCGCGCCGTCGCCGACCGGTCGCCCGCCGGCGCCGCCCATGTCGGTCGCGACCCAGCCGGGGCAGACGGCGTTGACCAGCACGCCGCTCCCTTGAAGCTCCCCCGCCAGCACCCGGGTCAGGGCGTTCAGCGCCGCCTTCGACGTCGCGTAGGCCGGCGTCCCCGCGCCCATCGAGGCGAGCGATCCGGCGCCGGACGAGACGTTGACGATCCGGCCCCAGCCACGCGCGCGCATCTCCGGGGCGAAGGCCTGCGCCATCCGCCACGCGCCGAACAGGTTGGTCTCGAACGCCTCGCGCACGATACGCCAGTCGGCGTTGAGCGCGGTCTCCCAGGTGTCGTAATGGACGCCGGCGTTGTTGATCAGGACGTCCACTGGGCCGATCGCGGCGGCCAGACGCAAGGGCGCATCGGGATCGTTGACGTCGAGCGCGACCGGACTGACGTCGCCGCCGTGACGGCGCGCCGCCGCGGCGCCCTTTTCATAGTCGCGCGCGCCGAGAAACACCCGCCAGCCTCGCGCCCCGAGCTGGCGGCAGACCTCGAGCCCGATGCCGCGATTGGCCCCGGTGACGAGCGCGACCCGCCGCAGGACTTCATCCGCCATCGTCATCGCCCTTTCGCGCGTTCCGCAGCAAGCGCGACGAGACCGCGGTCGCCGATCTCCTGAGTCATCGCAAAGGTCATGGCGGTGACTTTCCAGCCGCTCTCGAGCTTCTTCAAGGTCCAGCGATAAACGCCGATCGGCCGCCACAGCGCCTCGCCGATCCAGTGGCGACCATCCACCAGCGCGGTCGCCTCGGCGAAGTCACCATCGACACGGGCCTCGATGTCGCGAAGCTCGTGGCGCGTCGCGTCGAAGCCGGGCACAAGGCCGCGCCACGCCTCCATCAGCGCGTCGGGCGTCATCTGTTGCGGTTCACCGCCCCAGAGGCTGGTGTAGTCGATGACGATTTCCGGGGCGAAGGCCGCTTCGGCGAGTTCGTAGCGGCCGAGGTCAACCGCCAGCGGGATCGACGAGACCACCGCGATCACCTTGGCGCTTTTCGGGCTCTCCGGCCGGCTGACGGGCGTCGGTCATGGCGCGCTCCGAGGCTTCGCGGGCAAAGATGGCGGCGAAGCGGCGCGGAACGCAAGTGGACGGAAGCTCGGCCGTCAAGCGTCCGCGAAGGCCGGGCACGCCCCCGCGCAACCGCAGCCGCCCATCATGTCGCAGGCGCCAGCGCCATCGCCGGCGCGGATTCGCCGCCCTTGCTCGGGCGCGGCGATCAGCGAGAGCTGCTGCTCGAGGTCGGCGCTCGCGCAAGCTTCGCACGCCGGCGTCTCGCCCGGACATGACGAGGGTCGGAGAACTCCTTGCCGCAGTCGCGGCAGCGATAGGCGTAGATGGGCATGAATGCGGTTCCAGAAAGGATGAAAGCGTCAACGTTCCCTTTGCGCGGACGGGACCGATCTCCGCAAGGGCGCAGATGGACGCGGCTGGCCGCCGGTCAGCCGTCGAGGCCGAGCCGCTTCGCCGCCTCGGCGACGAGCTTCGCGCGCTCGGCGATGATCGGCGCCATCCGCTTCTCGACCGCCTGCGAGCACCGCGCGGCGGCGCGCGTGTCCGGCTCGCCAGCGTCGAAACGGCGGCGCCGGAGCGTATTCGAGGCTGAGCTGGATCGCCTCGGCGGTCGCGTCTCCCGCAAGCTCCGCGATGAGCGCGAGGCCGAAGTCGATCCCGGCCGTCACCCCGCCCCCGGTCATCAGCCGGCCGTCGCGCACGATCCGTTCGCGCACCGGAATGGCGCCGAGCGGCGCGAGCAGATCGTGCGACGCCCAGTGGGTCGTGGCGCGCTTGCCGATCAGCAGTCCGGCCGCGCCGAGCACGAGCGCGCCGGTGCAGACCGACGTGACGAAGCGCGCGCCCTCGGCCTGCCGGCGGAGAAAGGCGAGCGTCTCCTCGTCGGCGAGGAGCGGATTGATCCCCGCTCCGCCGGGCACGCAGATCACGTCGAGCCGACCGCAATCGGCGAAGGTCGCGTCGGGCTTCAGGACAAGCCCGCTCGACGACGACGACCGCTTCCGAGCGTCTTCCAGACCAGGCGAACCCGCGTCTTCGGCCACGATCGCCAGCACCTCGTAAGGCCCGGCTCAGGTCGAGTTGCTGGACATTCGGAAACGCAAGGATGCCGATTTCGATCGGGTGATGTGTCGGGCATGCGCGCTGTCTCCTTGAGCGTCGCGCGCCCGATTAGGCCGGTTCCGGCCGCATCCGTCAACGCGGCGACGCCAAGTCGTCGCGCACCACGATCTCGGTCCGCTTCGCGCCGACCGCGGCGGCGAGAAAGCGCAGGCGGTCGACCACGACCTCGCTATCGGGCGCGCGCGCCGCCGGCGACACCTCGAGCCGCACGCAGTCCGGTTCGAGCCGGAGCCTGGCGCTCGCCAGCACGGCCGGAACCACGCCGGAGAAGCGGTAGGCGAGCTGGATCGCGCGGCCAAGGATCTGCGCCCGACGCTGCAGCGCCGGGGAGATCAGGCCGATCGCCGGCGTGAGCCAGGGCGCGTCCGGCCGTCCGGCGTAGCGGGCGTGGACGGCGGCGGCGAGGAACACCCGCTCGGCGTGATCGACGCCGATGAAAGGAAACAGCAAGAGCCGCCGGAAGCTCTCTTCGGCCCTGAGATCCGCCGCGTCGCGCCAGGCGATATCGGAGAGCGCGCAGACGGCGACGCGGAGGCGCTGTTCCGCTGGCGTCTCGTTCGGGAAGAGGTCCGCCGTCCATGCGGCGAGCGCAGCGCGCGAACTCCGGAACGCGCGCCAGCGGCAGGCCGATAAGCTGCGCGCCTTCGACCAGCGGGTCGAGATAGCGTTCGGCCTCGTCGAGCTGCGAATAGAGCAGGCCCTCGCGCAGGCCCAGCGCCGAGAAGATCACCCGATCAGGCGCGAGCCGCTTCAGCACCCGGTCGAGCGTCAGCGCGGCGGCGGGCAGCGTTCGCGCCCGCCGCGCCGAGACGCCGGGCATGTCGACGAGCCTCGCCGCCGGCAGCCGCACGATCGATTTCGCGAAGGCGCGGAAGACCTGGCGTCTCCACCGCATAGCCGTGCACCGCCTTCACCGGCGCGCCGACCGCCTCGATATGGGCCTTGGCGAGCGCGCGCCAGCCGCCGCCGACCGGATAGAAGAGTCGGCCGCGCGAACGACGCCTTGAGCCCGGCGCGCAGGATGTCGTCCACGCGCCGCTTGGCGACCTCGTAGCCCTCGGCGAGCAGGGCCTCGACCGGCAGCGCGCCGAGCGGCAGGCTGGTCCAGGCGTCGCCGACCCGGTCGTCGATCGCCTCGGCACTTCGAGGCTGCCGCCGCCCATGTCGCCGACCGCGCCCACCGGGCGGAAGAAGCCGGAAATCACGCCGAGCGCGGCGTAGCGCGCCTCCTCGGCGCCCGACAGGATCCGCACCGTCAGCCCGGCTTCCGCGGCGATCGCGTCGACGAGGTCCTTGCCGTTGGTCGCGCGGCGGATCGCCTCGGTCGCGGTGACGTCGAGCTTCGCCACGCCCATCGCTTCCGCGATGGCGCGGAAGCGGCGCGCGGCCTCGACCGTGCGCCGGAAGCCTTCGGGCGCGATGGCGCCGGTCTCGGCCAACCCCTCCGCGAGCCTCGCCAGCGACTTTTCGTTGAAGCGCGGCAAGGGCGCGCGTCCCGAGCTGGTCGTAGACCATCAGCCGCACCGAATTCGAGCCGATGTCGATGATGCCGTAATGCGGCCGCTCGGCGCGCGTGACGCGCGCCGGATCGAGTTCGAGCGGCCGATGCGGCGCGGGACGCCTCGTCATTGAAACTCCTTCAGGTCGGCGGCGATCATATGAGCGCCTGGGCCGGGTCGCGCGCATCCGATTAAGGCCAGAAACAGCAATGCGACGCCGCGGCGTCTCGCGAACCTTGCGCAGGCATCCCGAGTGCGAGCCAGAATACGGCGAAAATGTGGCGAAACATGGCTAATTCGCCCGCGGGAATCAAAATGTTGCGCTCAAAATATTGAAATCGTTCGATCGTCCCCCAAAAGCGACCCGCACCGCCGCAGCGCCGCCCACAGCCTTTTCGCCCTGCGACAACATATCGTTTGTGACGAGTATGCTACAGTGTTATCCCAAAGTTGACGACGAGATCGGACTGTCCGTAGCCCGCTTCCCCCTTGAGGCACGGACGGAGAGCGTACCCCCTAGCGCCTTACTGGTCTCGTCGTCGCCGCGCCGCTTTTCTCCTCCTCCCGCGTCTCTGTCAGCGCGCCTCGCAGCGGACGCCGCGGCTCAACAGCAGCGGCTGAAGCGCTTCGAACATCGCATGCGCGACGCGGGCGTTGCCTGTCTCGGTAAGGTGGACGATGTCGAGGTACAAACCGTCGTCCCAGTCGCCATCCAGGCTGGCGATCGCCTCGATCACCGGTGTGTTCTGCTCGAGACCGAGAAGCCTCACCATGCGATTATGGGCGGCGTTGGCGGCGATGATGTCGTCGATCGGCTTAAACACCGCGCCATAAAAGTCCTTCACCTCGCGCGGCGAAGCCGCGTCGACCGCTAGGCTGGATGTCGCAAGCGCCACGGGAACGCCGTTATCGCGGCCAAGCGCGATCAGCTTCCGATACGCCTGGGCGTATCGGCTTTGCAGCAGCGACGCGTCGGAGAGCGGGGGCGGCGGCGGCGCGCGAATGGCGCCGCGAGTGCGCCAGTCATGCGCCGCGCGCTCGATGGTCAGCACCGCGCGGCCAATCAGCGCGGAAGCGCGCGGTCGGACGCCAGGCTCGCTGGGCTCGGCCTCCTGCCGCAGGCCGAGCGCGAGCAGGCCGTTCATGCCATGGGTCGACAGGACGAGATCGGGTTTCAACCGCAGAACATCGCGGCGCATCCGCTCAAGATTGTCCTCAAGCGTGTACGCCTCGGTTCCAGCGTTGATCACCTCGATCGGGCGGTTGCACGAAGCCCGAGCAGCGAAAAGGTCCTGGAGCTGTTCCGGCCACGGCTTCTCGCCGTCATGCAAGGTGGGTCCGAACGTCTGCGACTCGCCCAGCGCCACGATGCGGAAGCGGTCGGCCTTGTTCCGCGTTATCTCAGGCCCGCGAAACCCCGCCGAATTGATGCGGATCACGGTGTCGAACATGCGGCCCGACCCGCCCGGGATCAAAACGAACGGAAGCTTCTTCTCGGGGTCGGGCATCTCAATCGCGCTGCGAACGCCGTCTTCGCGGATCCATTCGTTGAGGTAATAGAACCACCACATCGCAAAGGCGGCCGGATTTTCGCGCGCGGCGCGATAGCTATAGGTCGGGTTGGCGATCGATCCGGCGATCGGCACGCCGGTCGAGGATCGGTAGAAAGCGTCTGCGACAGGCAAAGCCAGGGCGAACAAGACGAGAACCCGCGAGGCGGCGCCGAAGCCGGCGGCAAATCGGCCAGCCCGCTCGGCGAGCGCAACCGCTAGAACAGCCGTGCCCACCAACGCCGCGTAGAAAAGATAAGGTTCATTCGCCATGAAGGCGTTTCGCGCCAGGAGAGCCGCGCCAAGAAAAGCGAGGCCGAGGGCCGTAGTCGCAAGCCTGCCGCCCCTCTTCGGATCGCTCCGCGAGTGCGGCGCCTCGGAAGCAGGAGGGGGCGGCAAGCGCCGATAATTTGGCCGGGACGCGAGGACCGGCCTTTCGAACCCGCGCCAGAACAGGGTCGAAAAGGCACAGAGGGTCGAAACATAGAGGGCAAGCTGCGCCGCGAGCGGGAGACCGCCAACCAGCGGCTTCAGCGCCATCACAATGACGATGTGAAAGAGATAGGCCGAGTAAGAAATGCGGCCAAGATAGAAGCTGAGCGCCGCGATCAGCGGCCCTCTGAAGAGACCGTCGGCTTCACGAAAAAAGCAAACAGCGGCAAGCCCGAAAAGCGCTGAACTGTACGGAAAGATCTGTTGGGCCATTCGGGCGCCTTCGAGTGCAAACATCGCCACCTGAAACTCGAGCGCAGCGGAGACAGCGAAGGCTGCGCCAAGTGCGACAACGAGCGGGCCGCCTTCGATGCTTTTCAGCCTCAGCAGCGGCATACGTTCCAGCGCCAGATAGAGCAGGACCCCCCACACGATCGAATCGATGCGGAAGAGCGTCACCCGTCGCACATTCAGGTCCCAGTCCAACGGCGCGGCGAACGCCCTCAGAGCCGCGACCACGAGAACGAGCAGGATCGCGAAGGCGACGTCGATCCTGCGGTCGCTCCGGCCGAGAGTTCGTGCGAGCAGGAAAGGATCGGCGCGAAGAGGAGGTAGAACCACTCCTCAACCGCGAGGCTCCAGGCGACCGGATAGAAATCAACATCATTGGCCGATCGGAAAAGGTTCTCGACGTAGAAGAGATAGCGCAGCGTGTCAGCGGTGAAGAGATTTCCGGTCATCAGGGCGACGACGACCAATGCGGCGACGTAGGGGGGGATCGTTCGCATCCACCGTCGGACCAGGAAGACTCCAAGGTTGCGCCAAGAGCGTCCAACCACCCAGTCGACGATCTGCGGCGCGAGCACAAAGCCGCTGAGGACGAAGAAGACTTCGACGGCTGCGACCGCAACCGATTCCACTGCGGGGCTGAACGGCGCGTTCGCCGTCAAAAAGTGCGGAATGGCGACCGCGAACGCCGCCGCGCCGCGGAGAAAGTCCAGCGATGGGCTGCGTTTCATCGCGGCGGAGCGTAGACGAACGGCGCGTTGACCGTTTGACCGGCAAGCGCAAACAGCACCACGAACAGGGCCAAACAGATGAGCGCCGGTCGAGCCCAGGAGCGCGCTAATTGCCGATTAAGGAACGCTCGCAAGATCACCGTGCGGTAGCCCTCATGCGGGGTAAGCGCCCGCGCACGGGCGCTTACCCCGCGCCGGCTCAGACCGCAAACGCGCCGACCCCTTTTCGAAGGCATGTCGAAAGGCGCCTCATTCGGGCGGCGAAGTTGGGACTGGCGCAGGAGGCGCCTGTGGGGCAGCGGCCATCATCGGGACGCCGAGCGGCCGCAAAAACTGAAGAGTCTGCGCGACGGTGCGAGAGATCACCGACGGCCCGGGCGACGCCTTGACCCGCTCATCGAGCATTGCCGCCGCCATCTCCCGATCCTGGAGGCTGGCGGCCGCGAGATCGCGCCGGTAAAGATCACGAATCCAGTCGTCCTTCTGACCTTCCGCGCCCTCGTCAGCGATGGTGAGCCACATTAGTCCCCTCGCCCGCTGCGGCAACACACCGTCGCCGGCAAAGAGAAGATGGCCGAGCAGCGCCTGAGACGGCCGGTGGCCCTTGCCCGAGGCAAGCATCAGCCAGCGCACCGCAACCAGCTTGTCCTTCGCCAAACCTCCGGATCCGACCATGTACATGTGCGCGAGATTATACTGGGCGTCCGGGTCCCCAAACGTCGACGCGGCGTACTGAAACAGTTCGCGCGCCCGTTCCGGGTCCGGGCGCACGTCGCTATTCGGGATGCCGGTAAGGCTGTAGACCCCTACAGCGACGAAGGCGCTCGAAACGGCGCCGCGGTTTCGCGGGTCCAGCGTGTCCTCGTCGTAGTCCTGAACGAGCCGATTGAAGTACTGGTAGGCTTTCACGTCGTCGCGTGTCACGCCGACGCCGTCTGCGTACATTTCGCCTAGTTTCCAGCGAGCAACCGTCTCACCGCCTTCGGCCGCATAGGTCAGGGCATCGACGCATGAGGCGGCGTTGCCGGCGTTAAGGTCGTCGAGTTCGGCGCGCAGCGCCTGCTCGGCGCTGGCATAGCTTTTCGCGGATATTTTTGGCGGCGGACTGGTGGTCGAGCCGTCGAACGCGGAAGCGGGCGCAACGGCAGTCGCAAGAAGAAAGGCTGCAAGAAGAGCGCGGTCGCGCCTCCCGCTATGGGCTCTGCTCCCCGCCAAGACACACGCGTCGACGCGCATAGTTCCCGATCCGCCATCCGGCCACGCCGCCTCGAATGATGAGGCAATAGGAACGCGTGACAACATATTTCCGAGGCGTTGAAACTGCGAGTTGTTTATGGCGCAATAGCGGCGCGGGACGGTCGAAATCCGGTCGCTCTCAAGAAGAGAGATGGCTGTTGCCCGGAAGCCACATTGCCCCGGTCTTCCGGCCGTTTAGACCCCCTCGAGACGTTCGCGCGCCTGGGTGATCTTTGCGAGTTGCTCCTCGAATGTTTCGCGTCGCTCCTCGTGCTCGGCGACGACATCTTCCGGGGCCCGGGCTAGGAAATCGTCATTGCCGAGTTTGGCCACGACCTTGACGATCTCGAGCTTCAGCTTGTCGATCTCCTTGTCGAGCCGCGCACGCTCGGCGTTGAGGTCGACCACGCCGGCGAGCGGAAGGGCGACGACCTCTCCCCGAACGACCAGCAGCACCGAACCCGGGGGCGCGGCTTCGGCCGTTTCGATCGCCTCCACGCGGGCCAGCCGCTTGACGCTTTCGCTCCACGCGCCGGCGCTCCTTTTTGCCCGCTCGCCCGGCGAAACGAGGATCAGCGACATCGGGGTCGACGGCGGCACGCCCATCTCCGACTTCACCGACCGGACCTCGCCGATCAGGTCGACGATCCAGCCAATCTCGGCTTCGATCGCGTCATCCACTTCGAGCCCCTCTTTCGGCCACGGCCCGAGAGCGAGCGGACCCGAGCGGGCCTGGCCGGCCTCGCCTTTGATCGCCCAAAGCTCCTCGGTGAGGAACGGCATGAACGGGTGCATGAGCGCATAGATCGTGTCGAGCACATGCGCGATCGTAGCCTGCGTCTCGGCCTTCGCGGCGGCGTCCGCCTCGCCCTGGAGCATGGGCTTGGCGAGTTCCAGATGCCAGTCGCAGAACACGCTCCAGACGAAGCGATAGACCGCGGCGGCTGCGTCGTTGAAGCGGTAGGACTTGATCGCCCCCGCGGTTTCCGCCCCAGCCTTTGCGGCCTCGCCGAGAATCCAGCGGTTCAGCGGTTCGCGCGCCGCCGACGGGTCGAAGCCCGCGACGCGGACGCAGCCGTTCATCTCCGCGAAGCGCGAGGCGTTCCAGATCTTGGTGGCGAAGTTCCGATACCCCTCGACGCGGGCTTCCGAGAGCTTGATGTCTCGCCCTTGAGCCGCCATTGCAGCAAGGGTGAAGCGCAAGGCGTCGGCGCCGAACCGATCGATGAGGTCGATGGGGTCGATGACGTTCCCCTTCGACTTCGACATCTTGGCGCCCTTCTCGTCGCGGACGAGCGCGTGAATGTAGACGTCGCGGAACGGAATGGCGTTCTGGAAGTGCAGGCCCATCATCATCATCCGGGCGACCCAGAAGAAGATGATGTCGAAGCCGGTGACAAGGACGTCGGTCGGATAATAGCGCTTCAGCTCCGGCGTCTCGTCGGGCCAGCCCAAAGTCGAGAACGGCCACAACGCGGAGGAGAACCAGGTATCGAGCACGTCCTCGTCGCGCTTGAAGGTCGCGGCGAGCTGAGCGGGATCCCGAGCGAGCGCTTCGGCCTCGGCGCCGGTCAGGGCGCCCCGCTCCAGGCCGTCGGCGAGCGCCGCGGCGAAGGCCGCCTCGTCGCTCTCCTCGACGTAGCAGCCGCCCCAGGGCGAATACCAGGCCGGGATTTGGTGTCCCCACCAGAGCTGGCGCGACACGCACCACGGCTGGATGTTCTCCAGCCATTCATAATAGGTCTTCTCCCAGTTCTTCGGCACGAACTGGGTTCGCCCGTCGCGCACCGCCGCAAGCGCGGGCTCAGCCATCGTCTTGGCGTCGACATACCATTGATCGGTCAGCCACGGCTCGATCACGACATTGGAGCGGTCGCCATGGGGGACCATGTGGGTGTGCGGCTCGATCCGGGCGAGCAGGCCGGCGAGCGCCATCATCTCGACGATGCGGACCCGCGCGGCGAACCGGTCTTGTCCGTCGACCGCCGCGATCAGCCGGGCATGGTCCTGATCGCTCTCGACGCCCTCGAAGAACGCCAGATTGTCCTTGAGAAAAACCCGAGCCTCGGCGTCGAGGACATTGATCTTCCGCGCGCCTTCCGCCTCGTGGCGCTTGCCGACCTCGAAATCGTTGAAGTCGTGGGCCGGCGTGATCTTGACTGCGCCGGTGCCCTTCTCGGGATCGGAATACTCGTCGGCGACGATCGTGATCAGTCGACCGACCAGCGGCAGCCGCACCTGTTTTCCGACGAGGTCGCGGTAGCGCTCGTCCTCGGGATGCACCGCGACCGCGCTGTCGCCGAGCATCGTTTCAGGACGGGTCGTGGCCACCGTCACTCGCTCGCCGGTTTCCTCGCCGCGGTCGTCCACGACAGGGTACTCGAAATAGTAGAGGTGGCCGTTGGGGTTCTTGCCGAGAACCTTGCCCAGTGCGGCGACGTTCAGCGGTTGGTCGACGTCGCGCGACCATTTGAACGAGCCCTTGCACTCGACCTGCACGACCTCGAGATCGGAGATCGCCGTCTGGAACTTCGGGTCCCAGTTCACGAGCCGCTTGTCCTTGTAGACGAGCCCGTCGCGATGAAGCTGAACGAAAACCTTGGCGACCGCGCGCGACAGCCCTTCGTCGAGCGTGAATTGCTCGCGGCTCCAGTCACAGGACGCGCCGAGCCGCTTCAACTGCTGGACGATCGCGCCGCCCGACTCCGCCTTCCACGCCCACACCCGCTCCAGAAAGGCCTCGCGACCCATGGTGCGGCGGTCCGGCTGCTGCGCCTCGGCGAGCTTCCGCTCGACCACCATCTGGGTCGCGATGCCCGCATGGTCGGTGCCCGGCTGCCACAGCACGTCGCGTCCGTTCATGCGCCGGTAGCGACAGAGAATGTCCTGCAGCGTGTTGTTGAGCGCGTGGCCCATGTGCAGGTTGCCGGTGACGTTCGGCGGCGGAATCACCATGCAGAAGGGTTCGGCCTCGGCGCGCTCCGGGCGTCCCGCCCGAAAGGCTCCGGTCTCTTCCCACAGGGCGGAAATGCGGCTTTCGACCGCGGAGGCGTCAAACGTCTTGTCCATTACACGATTACCAGTTCGCGCCGCGCCTGACGGGCGGCTGATTGCGGTCCGATCGCGACGCTTCGGAACATAGGCCGGCCAGCGCCGACGTTCGGCGCGCCGCGACGGGTTTAAGCCCGACGCCACGCTCCAAGTCAACGGACGGAGACCGCCAAACCGGCGCGCCCCGCCGCCCTCCGGGGTTGGACCGGTTGACCGATTTTTGAAGCGATCGGGCGATTTCAAGGCTTTACGCTCGAGTTTCAATTCAAGCAGGCTTGCAAACGAGCGGTTTGCCACATTTATGCCATATTGTCCGGTCGAGAGGAGGACCGAGCGACCCGGTACGACGTCAAGCGACATTGCGGGCTTGATCCGGCGGCATAGGGATCACCTTAGCCGGCATTCAGATTTTCCGCAAGAGAATGTTGCTGACGTTCTGACCAGACGAACCGAATTTGAAGCGCGCCGCGTTTTGCGCGCCCGCCCTAGCGGCTCCCTCTGACGACCCGGTCGATTTCGGCGCTGACCAGCCGCTCGACAAGCGCAGGCAGGTTCTCGTCGAGCCATGTCTTGAGCATCGGCCGAAGCATCTCGCGCGCCAGGTCCTTGGCAAGCTCCGCGCTGTGGGACGCGAGATTGGCCGCCAGCGTATCGAAGGCCGCGGCGACGGCGGCATCCGTCTCAGGCGCGAGCAAAGGCCCATCGCCTGCAGCCGGAGGCGCCGGCGGTTCCGCGATCTGCGCCTCGACCTGACGCCAAACGACCTTGGGCGCGTTGCCTTCGCTTGCCGACGCGGTCTGTTGCGAGGGCGCGGCCGCCCCGGATGGCGCCGCGGGCTCTCCCTTGGAAAAGACGACCTGCGGCGGCGCCGATGGCGTTGCGGATTTCGCGGCGGCGTTTTTTGCCTCGGACGCCTTCGACGGTTCACGCTCTTCGGCGATGATCGTTCGAATCGAGGCCAGGATCTCCTCCATCGACGGCTCGTGGGCTCTCTGGGCGCGACGAAGCGCCTCGTGCTCGCGATCGTTCAGACTCGTATTGACCGCGCTCATCCCGATGCCTCAGTCCCGTGCAACCCGCTCGGCAGATCCGATGATCCCGCCAGCTATCGGCAGGCCCGCGGCCAGCCGAATCACGGAACTGCGAAGTCAGGGTACGCGCCGACCCTCGCCCCCGGCAAGCGCGCCGCGCCCCGCTTGCGGCTCGTCCCCGTCTATTTGCCGTCCGGCGTCCGAACTCCGAACCACTTGTTCTTGACCTGGTCGAAGTGGACGCCCGGATCATATTCGGCGACCGCAAGGCCAAGCGTCGGGACATTGAGCCGGCCGATCGTCGAGAGCAGGGAATAGGAGAAAACGACCTGGTCGTGTTCCGCCCGAACCAGCTGGGTGCGCGCCGAAAGCAGCGCCTGCTGGGCATTGAGCACATCGAGGGTCGTGCGCTGGCCGACCTTCGCCTCTTCGCGGACGCCCGCCAACGCCACCTCGTTGGCGGCGACCGCGGCGCGCGCCGCCTTCACCACGCCGATCGCCGCCTGGTTGCGTCCCCAGGCCGCGACCACGTTCTGACGGATCTGGTCCTTGGTCGAACTGGCCTTCAGCTCCTGAACGCTGAGACCTTCCTTGGACTGCCGGATGTTCGCGTATTCGGCGCCGCCCTGATAGATCGGGATCGTCAGTTGTCCCGTGATCTGAGCGACAAACGCGCGCTGACCCGGAGTTCCATTGACATCGAAATTCTGGCTGATCTGACCTTGCAAGCTCGCCTGGGGATAGAGCGCGCCCTCGGCGATCTTGATGCTGAGCAGCGCGGCGTCGACGCCATGCTCCTGGGCGACGATCGCAGGATGCTCGACCTGCGAGATATTGACGGCCTCAGGCAGCGTCCGGGGCAGCGGCCTAACGAGGGGCCTGACCGGGGACAGGGTCTTCGGTTCGTCGCCGATCACCTGCCGATAGGTGGCGACTGAAGCTTCGAGCACCGCCTGGTCGGTCAACAGGGTCGCGTTGGCGCTGGCGAGGCTCGCCTCGGCCTGGGCGACGTCCGTGCGAGTCACTTCGCCGACCGTGAAGCGGTCATTCGTTTCGCGCAACTGCTCCTTGAGAACGTCGACATTGTTTTTGTCGAGTTCGACGATGGCCGAGTTCTGCAGAACGTCCATATACGCCGTGACGCCCGAAAGCAGCGTGTTCTGCTCGGTGTTGCGCAGCTCCTCGCGGGCGCCCAGCACCTGCGATTCTGCGCTGCGGATCCGGTTGACGGTCTGATAGCCGTCGAACATGGTTTGAGTGGCCTGCACGCCGTATCCGCGAGGATATGTGCCGAGGGCGTAGTTCTCGTCGAATACGCCGGTCGTCGTAGGTTCGATGAGATTGCCGTTCTGGTGAGCAACTCCCGCGTTTCCGAAGGCGGATACCTTCGGAAGGTAGCCGGCGTTCGCCGCCGGCACGCCTTCATCGGTTTGGCGAACCTGCGCGCGTTGGGAGTTGATGTCGGGGTTGGTCAGATAGGCCTTCGACAAAGCGCCGCTCAACGTTTCCGCCCGGGCGGCTCCAAGATCGATCGCCGCGAGGGCGACGGTCGCGAGGAGGGTAAACCGGATGACGCCCCGCAGCGCCGCGCCGCGCCGGGCGGATCGTCGTGTCTCGCTAGCGCCCATTCCTCGATCCGCCTCCGGCTCACCGCCCAAAGCGAAGAGAAGCCTCTCCCCACTCGGACCCAAGCGTCGCATGCCCCGACGCAAAACATCGACTGCCGGCGTTGTTCCAGGCTTGCGCCTGGAAACCACGCCGGCGCACATCATAGTCACGAGGCGTCGCAACGCCACTCAAGCTTCGCCGAGCGAACGCGAGCCGTTCATTTTTCGACGAGGCGTCGCAAAGATGAGACACCTCGTCGGCCATCGGCGGTCGCCCGACTCGCGCCAGCGCGAAACGCTAGAACGCGAAACTCGCCGCTGGCTGAAATCCGTCGAGGGTGTCCGCCGTCGCCTCGAACAGAGCGCGCCGGCTTACGCCCTCGCCTCTCCGCTCATACAACGCCGCCTGGGGCACGCCCGTGATGGCGTCGATCCCGACCAAGCGGCCGCCGTCGGCGAGCTGGCGGATCAGGACGTCCGGGTACACGCGAAAGGCGCCTTCGACGACGATGACGTCGAAAGGAGCGAGATCGGATGCGCCGGCCTGGAGCGAGCCCTCTCTCACCGCCACGCCTTGCCGGCCGCTGAGCAGCTCCCGGGCGGCGGACGCTGCGCCGGGGTCCGATTCGAGCGCCACAACCTTCGCGCCCATGAAGTCGAGCAATGCGGCCCCGTAACCCGAGCCTCCGCCGACATCGAGCGCGCGATCGCCGGATTTCACGCTCGTCGCCTGCAACATGCGCGCCAGCGTCAGCGGCCGCAAAAGCCGCCGCGTCTTTGCCCCGAGCGCCGGAGTTTCGCGATCGAGAAACGCAATCGGCGCGCTCGCCGCCGCGACAAAAGGCTCGCGCGGGGTCTCGAGAAAGGCGGCCAGAACTTCCTGGTCGACAACGTCGCCGGTGCGCAGCTGGCTGTTCACCATGTGCAACTGCCGGTCCAGGTTTCCACCGGCCGGAGAGGTCGTAGCCATCGGAATTCGCCCCCGCATCGCAGACTGACGGCTGTCCGCGCGTATCGTTGAATGACCTGGAGGCCTTGCCGTCATCGAACAGGTCGAAAGCCTTTACGGCCCGTTCGGAGCGGCCCCGCCAACCGCCTGACGCTCACGAAAAAACTTCAGATCAAAGGGTATAACCCTGCAATCAAACGCATTCTCTTGGCGCCAAAACGATGCTCGCGGCATTCCTCGCCATGACCCGGACGACTCGCGACGCTGACGAAATGCGGAACGAGACCACCGCGTCCGACAAGGGCGCGCCACTCACATGGCCGTGAGGATTAACGGCGCTTTGGTCAAGAAGCAAGCGGGCCGGGTCGCCCCGGCGCAACCCCGGAGAGCCGTGAACAGGACTCTTCGACGCCCGCTTCCTTTCCCGATTTTGGACGGCGAGACGCCGTCCCTCCTCCAAGACGCGATCCCGTGCGGGAATTGGAGGGAATGGCGTCTCGCCGTCCCCATGGCCGCCCGCGACGCGGCCCCTCGATTTCCCTGGGGTCAATGTTATGCATTCGGCCGAAGCGCGCGCGTTTTGCTTGGGGGCCACGCTGCGGGAAGGGGCGCCGATCGCGTCGGTCGCCGCCGAGGACATCGCCGTCGAAAGCTTCTGCCGCCTGGAGGGGGGGCGACCGCTCCGCCCTAAGGCCGCTGTTCAATCTGACCGGCGTGGTGCTGCACGATCCGGCCGAAGTCGTGGGGGTCGTCGACCATCGGCATGAAGAAGTCGGTTGTCGCGACGATGTTCGTCTCATCGTTGAGCCGCCAGACCGCGGCGTCGTCGCCGGTCTCCGTGCCGACGATCAGATTGGCGAAGGGCGCCGTCGCCGGCTGATCGGCCAGAAGCGCAGCACCGAGGGCGCGAGCTTGCAGCCGCAGCCGCCGCCATGGGCGCGCGCCGTGAGGCGGAGGGGGGAAGCGTTCAGGGGGGTTCCTCCAAGCGAGGGCAATCTGCCCGACCGGCCAGCCGGGCCAGTCTATGCGGTCGCGGCCGGGAATCTCGGATCGGCGTCGGCCGTGGGGCGGGGTCGATGGACGACCCCGCCGGCCCGCCCTTGGACTGAAATCCGGGGAAGCGCGCCCTACAAGGCCATCAGCAGCAGCGCGCTGGGGCAAGACGCCCGCGGACGAAGGCCCTGAGCGTCGCCGTCTGCCGCTGGTCCTCCTCGAAGACTTCGCGGCCTATTTACGCCGCGGCGTGCGTCTGGAGCCGCCGCAGAACCGGCAACAATTCGCTTGGGTCCGGGCGGCGGGTATAGTCCGCGTTGACCTCGGCGTAGGCGATGGTCCCGTCCGTTGCGATCACATATCGCGCAGGCATGGGCAGCGTCCAACTGTCCTCGCCGTTCCCGATCGCGAGATCGTTGCCGAAGCCCTTGTAGACCGCGATCAGCTCGTCGGGAAGGCGGAAGCGCAGGCCAAATTGGCTGGCGAGCGCGTTGCCGTGGTCGCTGAGGATCGGGAAGCTCAGCCCGTTTTCGCGCTCCGACTTGCGCCGGCTCGGCGCCGTCTGCGGGGAGATCGCGACCAGCGAAGCGCCGAGCGCGCGGATATCGTTCGCCGCCGCTTCGACCGCCTGCAGATCCATGTTGCAATACGGGCACCACACCCCGCGATAGAACGTCAGAACGAGCGGACCCTTCTTGAGCAGTTCGGCCGATCGCACCGTTGCGCCGTGAGCGTCAGGCAACGCGAAATCGGGCGCCTTCGCGCCGGCCTTCAGCGCCCGCTCGGCCTGGCCTGACGCGATGAGATCGGCGGTGGCCTTGTGCATGACCGCAACCACATGGGGCGGCGCCTTCTTGCCTTCGAAGTCCGCCTTGAAGGCGTCGAGTTTGTCCTGAAGCGACATGAGAGTCTCCGTAGCGGTCGGGTGGTCGACTGCGCTTCAGCGACGTTCATCCATTTGCGCCGCCGCCGCTAGACGACCCCTGCAAATATATTCTATTCGTAATGCAAATGACTGATCGGCTGTTGGCTCTGCGGGCGTTTGTCCGGACCGCGCGCTCCGGAAGCCTTTCGCGGGCGGCCCGCGACCTGGGCCTGTCGCAGCCGTCGATCTCTCGCATTCTCGCTCAACTGGAGGCGGAGGTCGGCGCGAGACTGCTGGTCAGAACGACCCGCGCGGTGACCCTGACCGAAGCGGGCGCGGACTATCTCGCGCGGGTCGAGCCCTTGTTGACGGCGCTCGAGGAAGCCGATCACCTCGTCCGGGGCACCGGGGAATTGCGCGGCGTGCTTCGGGTCGCCGTCTCGTCCAGCTTCGGGGTTCGCGAGGTGATCCCTCGTCTGCCGAAGTTTCTTGGACGCCATCCGGCGCTGCGCATCGATCTCGGAATCAGCGATCAGCGCCAGGATCTGGTGGTCGATGGAGTCGACGTGGCCCTCCGGCTCGGCTCGTTGCCGGATTCGAGCGTGGTGGCGCGAAAACTCGCTGAGGCGCCGCGCGTCCTTGCCGCTTCGCCTTCCTACCTCAAGCGGCGCGGGCATCCGCAGACTCCGGGCGACCTCGCGTTTCACCTCGCGATCATAGGCCCTGGAACGTCTGGTCAAAACGGCTGGACCTTCAGAAGAAATGGTCAGAGCCAGTCGATCCGGGTCGAGGGCCAACTGGTGACAGCGGTGAACGAGGGCGCAGTCGCCGGGGCGGTCGCCGGTCTCGGGATCACGCTCACCTCCCTCTGGGGATGCCGCGCCGAGATCGAACGGGGCGATCTCATCAGGATCATGGAGGATTGGGCGATGGAGCCGGTGGAAGTGCATGCGCTCTTTCCCTCCGGACGAGCAGCTTCGCCCGCGGCGCGCGCTTTCATCGATTATCTGGCGCGGGAGCTCTAGCCGCGACCATCAGGTCGAAACCGAGCGAGGCGAGATCGTCGGCGGTGGGGTCGACCGCGGCGTCCTTGGCCTCGTAGAGCATCTTCGCGTAGGTCTTGCACGCCTCGCAGGTCTCGGCCTTGACCACGCCGGGATCGCCCTCGATCCCGCGCGGCGCCAGCGTGCGCGAATCGCCGCAGTGATGCAGATCGCGCGGGTGTGGTTCCAGGCGGTCGAGCAGAGCGAGCAGTGGAGATAGCGCGCGCCGCTGCCCGGCGCGCGGCAGCGGGGCGCGGTCAGGCGGGTCGGGGCGTGCACGCTATCGTCCAGGGGCGATCGCGCCAAGGCGTTGCGGCACTGTTTCCCTGCTTGCGCGAGGAGGACGGAAGCGGCCATTTCATTGGACAGAGCGTTCCCGCAGAGGGCAGACTGCCGGCGTGGGTGCTCACCAGGGGTCGTTCGGAATGCTGCGGATCGCGGTCGCCGCCCTGCTTCTCGTCGTTTCCGCGGCGGCTCACGGGGAATCGGTGGAAGAGAAGGCGGTCCTTTGCGGCGCCTGCCATGGGCTCAAGGGCGTTCCCGAGGACAAGTCGATCCCCATCATCTGGGGGCAGAACGCCGGCTATCTCTACCTCCAGTTCCGCGACTTCCAGAAGGGCCAGCGTACCGACGAGCGCATGAGCGCGGTCGCCAAGAACGTCGTCAAGGAGGACGCGCTCGCGCTGGCGGAATATTTCGCCGCCAAGACATGGCCGGGGCTTGCCGCGTCCGCGCCGAGCAAGGCGGACGCCGACACGGCGACGGCCGCGATCAAGTCGGTCGGCTGCCCGAGCTGCCACCTCGAGGCGTTCAAGGGCACATCGTCCGTACCCCGCCTCGCCGGCCAGCAGCGCGACTACCTTTTGAAGACGATGACCGAATTCCGCAGCCGCGCGCGCGGAAACAATCCGGACATGTCGGATTTGCTTTACGCGGTCACGCCCGGGGAGCTATCGGCGATCGCGGCCTATCTCGCGGGACTTTGAGCGGCCGTCCGGCGTCGCACAGGTGCGGATCTAGATCGCCATCCGCGAATAGAGGCTGGGATTCGGCTCGCGCTGGATAGCCCTCCGCCGCCCGCGCGCCCATCCCCAGGCGAGAAATGCGCAAGTGCCGAGAGCGCTGACCGCGCCGTAGGAAATCAGAACCGTCTCGATCATCGTCATCCCTCTCCACTCGACCGAAAGGGGCGATGGCCCCGTCGGCTGCGACGCGAAGGAGGATGCCAGCATAGGCGTCAAGCAACCCGTTAGAGCAACGCACGAATTTTAGGGTATCGAAGGCGCCGTAACGTCATGGGTCCAAGCAATGACCTGATAGCTTAACGACCCATGAGGCCGACGACGCTGATTTTTCACGCTGCGCCCGGAACAGCGGTCGCCGCATCGCTGGCGTGGCGCGCGACAAGGAACGGCGGGCGACGATTGCGCCGCCCGCTCTTGGAGACTTCCGGCAATGCTGAGAAAGGGATTGGAGGCCTCGCCCGGAATCGAACCGGGGTGCAAGGATTTGCAGTCCTCTGCGTAGCCACTCCGCCACGAGGCCGGCGACGAACTGCATGGGGTCCGCCGCAACGAGCGCGGCCTATAGCAAGGATTCGCGCGTCGCCGCAAGCGTCGTCACGCCCAGGGCGAGTGCCTGAGCAGCGGGAGCGCCAGAACGTAGGCGGCGATCGCGATCATGCCGGCGTCGACCCACCATGGAGGCTCGAGATTGTCGAGGATCGCGAGCCCGGCGAGGGCGAACCATACCACGGTCAGGACGATGGTCGGCGCGCGAAGCCGGACGACGCGCAGCGGATGGACGAAGACGATCGGCGCGAACATCAGCCCCGCCGCGCCGAGCAGCACCGCGGCGCTCACCACCCAAGGGGGCCTGAGCACGAAGAGGTAGAGCGCCAGAATGTTCCAGGTGGCCGGGAAGCCACGGAACCACAGATCGTCGGTTTTCATTCGCGTGTCGGCGAAATAGAGCGCGGAGGCGATCGTCACCACGAGGCCGATCCAGAACGAGGCCGCGGTCGGCATCAGGTCCGAGCGCCACAGCGCCACGACCGGGACAAGAACATAGGTCAGAAAGTCGACCACCAGGTCGAGGATTTCGCCGTCGATGGCGGCGGCGGTTTCGTGGACCTTGGCCGCGCGCGCCAGCGTGCCGTCGATTCCGTCGATGAACAGCGCGAGGCCCAGCCAGGCGAAACAAATGGCGAAGTGCCGCTCAATCGCGGCATAGAGCGCGAGCACGGCGACCGCGCCGCCGGAGGCGGTGAACAGGTGGACGGAAAAGCCTGCGGCTGTTGCAACCCGAACGGGTCTCTTTTCGATCGCCATGCCGATCCGCACGCCCCTTCCCTCGCGACAAAACGCTTCGCCGTCCCACCCCCGGCTTGACCTCGCGGCTTCCGCCTTATCAAAGTCCGGCGGCGCCGTCTCCCCGATCGGCGTCCCTCCGCGCTGCGGCCCCCAAGAAACCTCGCGAGTTGATCGCCCATGACCCGCCTCTCCGAACCTGCCGACCGCATCTGCGACGTCCTCGTCGCCGGGGCGGGACTTGCGGGCCTTGTCGCCGCGATCGCTTTCGCGGAAAGAGGGTTCGACGTCGTCTCCTGCGGCGCCGACGAACGGCTGGCGCACGGGCGCACCGTGGCGATGCTCGCCCGCTCCATCGCCTATCTCGAATCGCTGGACTTATGGGCCGCCGTTGAGCCGCAGGCCGCGCCGATGCGGTCTTTACGCATGATCGACGACACCGGCGGCCTGTTCCCGCCGCGGCCGGTCGAGTTCACCTCAGCCGAGATCGGCCTCGAAACCTTCGGCTGGAATGTCGAGAACGACCTCATGGCCGACGCGCTCGCCGCCCGCGCTGCGGCGACGACAGGGGTCGAGCGGACCGGCCGCTCGATCGCGGCTTATGACTTTTCCGGCGAACGGGCTGTCGCCCGGCTCGACGACGGGCGAACGATAGCGGCGGCGTTGGTGATCGGCGCCGACGGTCGCGCTTCGCCCGCCCGCCGCGCCGCGGGCGTGAGCGTCCGCGCCCATCGCTACCCCCAGAGCGCGCTCACCGCGTTCCTCTCGCACCGCCTGCCCCATAACGATTTTTCGACCGAATTCCATACGCGACAGGGGCCCTTCACGCTGGTGCCGCTGCCGCCGAGCGCCGCCGCGCCGGAACGGTCGAGCCTCGTCTGGGTGATGTCGGACGATGAGGCGCGCCGCCGCGAGGCGCTGGAGGACGATGAGCTTGCGCGCGAGATCGAGCGGCAAGCCCGCTCGATACTCGGCGCGATGCGGATCGAGGGACGGCGCGGCGTGTTTCCGATGATTTGCCAGATCGTGCCGAAGCTGACCGCGCCGCGGCTCGCGCTGATCGGCGACGCGGCCCACGCCTTTCCGCCGATCGGCGCGCAAGGGCTCAACCTGGGGCTGCGCGACGTCGAGGCGATCGTCGCCGCGGCGGACGAGGCGCGCGCGGAAGGGCGCGATATCGGGGGAAGCGCCGTGCTTGCTTCTTACGAACGGGCGCGGCGCGCGGACATTCTCACCCGCACCGGCGTGGTCGACGGCCTCAACCGGGCCCTGCTGTCCGATTTCCCCCCGCTCGACTTCGTCCGCGGCGCCGGCCTTGCGACGCTCGCGGCGATCGGCCCGCTCCGGCGGTTCGTCATGCGCGAGGGGGTCGCGCCGCGCTTCGCCCGGCCGGTGGCGGGCTCGTCCAGAGGAACAGGTCGCCTCGACTAGCCGCCCTGCCCCGCCTCGATCAGCCGCGCCGCGTAGCGCGCCATCTGGTCGACCTCGATGTTGACCGGATCGCCGGCCTGCCGCGCGCCCCAGGTCGTGACGTCGAGCGTGTGCGGAATGAGCAGGATTTCGAATTCCTCGCCTTCGACGGCGTTGACGGTCAGCGACGTCCCGTCGAGGGCGACCGAGCCCTTGACCGCTATGAACTTGGCGAGCGCCTCGGGGGCGCGGAAGCGGAAATGCGCCATGCCGTCGAAGTCGCGCCGCGACACGGTCGTGGCGAGGCCGTCGACGTGGCCGCTGACCATGTGGCCGCCGAGTTCGTCGCCGACCCGAAGCGACCGTTCGAGGTTGAGCTTCGTCCCCTTGCGCCAGGCGCCGAGCGTTGTCACCGCGAGTGTCTCCGCCCCGACGTCGAACGCCAGGCGCGAGCCTGTCCCCACGGGTTCGACGGCGACGACCGTCAGGCAAACGCCCGCGTTGGCGATCGAGGCGCCGACGGCGATGGTCGCGGGATCGTAGCGGCTCGCGATCGTCAGCCGGCTCCGCTCGCCAAGCCGTTCGATGTCGAGAACTTCGCCGACGTCGCTGACAATTCCGGTGAACATGAGCCCTCGCGTCGGATGCTTAAGAGACCGCTCTTAGCGCCGCAGAAGCGCGAGGGGCAAGCCGCGACGTACGGTTCGCCAAGCACAGGGCGGAAACGCGCGTTATAGGGCGCGCTCGCTGAGCGCGCCGCCGCCGGCTCAGCGAGCCGGCCCTACAGCGCCTCGCGCCAAGACCGACGGCAGAGGGACGGCGCTCGCCGTTCCGTCTCATATTGCCCAGCGCCAGTGGCCTTTGACGTCCAGGTGAAGGACTTGCCGGCCAGAGACGACGCGCCGCCGGTCGCAACCGGCAAGCGGCCCTTTCCGGAGCTTGTGTAGCCAGTCACTTTGCCGTCCTCGATCGTCACGGTCACGAGCCTCCAAGGGACCTGATTCGCACGCAGCAGGACGCTGTCACGATCACGATTGCGTGGTTTTCGCGGTCGCCAAGGCTTTCGGGTGAAGCGTGGCCGATTTCTTGACAAGCGTTTTTGGAGAGTTCTTCAGCAACGGCGCATGGCGCGACCGCCATGGTCGGCGATTCTGCGGACGGTACAATGGCGGGTTGCGAGCGTTTTTGCCGGTTCAGCTCTCAAACCAATTAAGAATGCGCCTGATTGACTTCGACCCCCAGCCTTCACATCGGCCCATAGACGCCAGTGAGCCAGCTCGCTGCAAAGATCACCGCCAGCGGCCACCAGGCGCCGATCGCGCTGCGAAACATTGCGCGATGGCCGTCGACCACGGGCGCCAGCACCAGCGCATCGAGCGCCGCGACGATCAGCGTGAGGACGGCCGCGCGGATCAGCGCGCTGAAGTCCGGCGCCGCGATCTTGTGCGCCAGGGTCACGACGGCCGCGATCGCCGGGGCGACCGACAGGCGGACCGCCTCCGGCATTTCGCTGGGCCAGACCTCGCGCCCCATGGCGTAAACGCCGCCGCACGCGGCCCAGAGCACGAACCCGCATCCCATCAAAGCCAACCACGCCACTTGGCCCCTCCCCGGAATTCGCGCGCGAAGACCTATCCCCTCAATTGCGCGATGATCCCGGCAATATCTCCCATACCCCAATGCTCGGCGATCCGCCCATCCGCGATCCGAAAAATATCACAGGATGTAAACACAACGCGTTTGCCGGTCGGCTCCACGCCGTAATAGACGCCCTCGTGCCGGCCCTCGTACTGGAAGCTCGCCGCGACCTTGTCGTCCTCGGCAAGGCTCGCCTGGATCGTCACCTTGAGGTCCGGCAGGCCCTTCAGCCGCGCCGCGAAGAAGGCGACCGTCGCCGCCTTGGCGGACATGCCCGAGGGCGGCGGAGCGGCGGCGCTGGCCTGGTGGTTGACGTAGTCCTCGGCGAAGAGATCCGAGAAGGCGTTGATGTCGTGGGCGGTCAGGGCATCGGCGAACTTCCGCGCCATTACACCGTCGGCGGCGTAGGCTCGCCCGGACGCCAACGGCGCGGCGGCGGCGACCGCGGCGCCGGTCAAAAAGGTTCTGCGTCGCATCGATTGCTCCGTGGCCCTACGAACGGCAAGCCGCCCTCGGTGATCAGCATAGTCCATTCCGAACCCGGAAGGCGCCGCTTCGTTCCCTGCGCGAAGCGCGTCGTCAATCCGCGGAAAAATCTTCCATGCGGAACTCGCCCGGCGACCGCTCGCCCTTGTCCGCGAGCTCCGTCTCGCGGCTGCGCAGCTCGACCCGGCGGATTTTTCCCGACGGCGTCTTCGGCAACTCGGCGAACTCGATCCGGCGCACGCGCTTGTAGGGCGACAGGCGCTCGCGGACCTGAGCGAAGATCGAGGCCGCGGTCTCGGCCGTTGGGGCGAAGCCGGGCGCGAGCACCACATAGGCCTTGGGCGTGGTGAAGCGCAGGGGATCGGGCGCCGGCACGACCGCCGCCTCCATCACCGCCTCATGCTCGATCAGCGCGCTCTCGAGCTCGAACGGGCTGAGCCGGTAGTCGCTCGATTTGAATACGTCGTCGGCCCGGCCGATGTAGGTGATGTAGCCCTCGGCGTCGCGAGAGGCGATGTCGCCGGTGCGGTAGTACGCGCCCCCGATCGGCGCCGGTCCGCCGGTATCGTCGGCGTAGCCGCTCATCAGGCCGACCGGGCGGGGCCTGAGCGGCAGCGCGATCTCGCCCTGGTCGCTTTCGAGTCCGTCGGCGTCGAGGAGCGCGATCCGGATAGCCCGGCAACGCCCGGCCCATCGAGCCCGGAATGACCTTCTGGCCCGGCGAGTTGGCGACCATCATCGTCGTCTCGGTCTGGCCGTAGGAATCGCGCAGCGTCAGGCCCCAGGCCCGCCGAACCTGATCGATGACTTCGGGGTTGAGCGGCTCGCCGGAGGACATGATCTCGCGCATGTTCACCTTCCAGGCGCTCATGGGCTCCTGGATCAGCATCCGCCAGACGGTCGGCGGCGCGCAGAAGGTGGTGACGCCATGGGCGACCAGCGCGTCGAGCGCCGCGCGCGGCTCGAAGCGTCCGGCGAGCGCGACCACCGTCGCCCCGGCGTTCCAGGGCGCGAACACGCTCGACCAGGCGTGCTTCGCCCAGCCGGGCGAGGAGATGTTGAGATGCACGTCGCCGGGCTTGAGGCCAAGCCCGTACATGGTCGTCAGATGGCCGATCGGATAGCTCGCATGGCTGTGGACGACGAGCTTCGAGCGCGCCGTCGTGCCCGAGGTGAAATAGAGCAGCATCGGGTCGTCGGCCCGCGTCGGACCGTCGGGCTGGAAGCGTGCGTTCGGACTCATGAGCGAGGCGAACGGCCGCCAGCCTTCGGGCGCAACGCCGACCGCGATGCGGATCACCTTCTCCTCAATCCCGGCGAACTTCTCGGCGTCGGCCCCGTGCGCGACCAGGAACTTCGCCTGGCCGCGCTCGAGCCGGTCGGCGATGTCGGCGGGCGAGAGCTGCGGCATCGCCGGGATCAGCACGAGGCCGAGCTTCATCGCCGCCAGCATCGTCACCCACAGCTCCGGCGTCGCGCCGAGCATCATCAGGAGCCGGTCGCCGCGCTTCGCCCCGATCGACGCGCAGGCCGTTGGCGAGGCTGGCGGAGCTGCGGGCGAGTTCGCCGAAGCTGCGGATCTCGACCTTGTTGTCGCCGATCGACCTTCAGCGCGGTCTTCGCGACCCCATCGTCCGGTCGCGAGTTCGGCGTCGAACCAGTCGAGCGCCCAGTTGAAGCGCTCCGGCCGCGGCCAGACGAACTGGGTCTTCGCGGCGGTATAGCGGTCGTCGAGCGCGAGCAGGAGATCGCGCGCCTCGCGGAAGGTCGGCGGGTCGGTGCGCGGCGGCAGGGGCGTGGAAAGGGAGGCCATGGCGGACTCGGCGGCAAGAGGGATTAGCGCGGTTGTAATCCGCCGCGCGCCCGCTGTCAGCGCCGCCTTTTCGGGGCGTAGGGATTGGCCCCGCTCGAGCGCATCGAGAGCCGGATCGGCACGCCGATCAGGCCGAAGGTCTCGCGCAGGCCGTTGACGAGATAGCGCTTGTAGCTCTCCGGAATGTGCTCGACCGAGTTGCCGAACAGCACGAAGAACGGCGGGCGCGCCTTCGGCTGCGTCATGTAGCGGATCTTGATCCGCCGCCCCGAGACGGCGGGCGGCGGCGTCGAATCGACGACGGGCGCCAGCCAGCGGTTGAGACGCCCGGTCGAGATGCGCAGATTCCAGATCTTGTGGGTGTCGACCACCGCTTCGAGCAGCTTGTCGACATGCGCGCCGGTGAGGCCGGAGACGGGAATGACGCGCGCGCCGCGCAACTGCGGCAGCAGCCGGTCGGCCTCCTCGCGCAGTTCGCGCGCCTTGTCCGACTTGTTGTCGATCAGGTCCCACTTGTTGAGGCCGATGACCAGCGCCCTGCCCTCCTGCTCGACGAGATCGGCGAGCGTCAGGTCCTGCTTCTCGAACGGGATGGTCGCGTCGAGCAGAAGGACCACGACCTCGGCGAAGCGCACCGCCCGCAGCGCGTCGGCGACGGCGAGCTTCTCGACCTTCTCGATCACCCGCGATCGCCGCCGTAAGCCCGCCGTGTCGAACAGCTTGAGCTTGCGCCCGCGCCACTCGGTCTCGATCGAAATCGAGTCGCGGGTGATGCCGGGCTCGGGGCCGGTCAGCAGCCGCTCCTCGCCGAGAATGCGGTTGAGCAGCGTCGACTTGCCGGCGTTCGGGCGGCCGAGGACGGCGATGCGCAGAGGCTTCGTCTCGTCGAGTTCGCTGCCGTCCTCCTCGTCGCCGAGCTCGAGCGGTTCGCCGTCGTCCTCCTCGTCCGGATCGAGGCGGGCCGCGGGCGGCAGCGCCTCCACCAGCGCGTCGTAGAGTTCGCCCATGCCCTGCGCCGTGCTCGGCGGAGAAGGCGATCGGGTCGCCGAGGCCGAGGCTGAAGGCCTCGTAGACGCCGTCGCTGCGCCGCCCCGCTCTCCGCCTTGTTGGCGAGACGACGATCGGCTTGCCGGCGCGGCGAATCGCGGCGGCGAAATGCCGGTCGGTCCCGGTGATCCCGGTGCGCGCGTCGATGACGAACAGGATCGCGTCGCAGTCGGTGAGCGCGGTCTCGGTCTGGGCGCGCATCCGACCAGCAAGCGTCTCGGGATCGCCTTCCTCGAGCCCCGCGGTGTCGACGACGGTGAAGGCGAGGTCGAACAGCCGCCCCTCGCCCTCTCGCCGGTCGCGCGTCACGCCCGGCTGGTCGTCGACCAGCGCGAGCTTCTTCCCGACCAGCCGGTTGAAAATGGTCGACTTGCCGACGTTCGGCCGGCCGATGATCGCGACCTTGCTCATCGATGGGGAGTCATTTCGCCTTGCTGTTCGAGGCGACGAGGCCGAGCCAGCGCTCGGCGAGCTGGCGCTCGGTCGGCGACACTTCCGGGTCGCCGAGCAGGTCGTCGAGCTCTTTGCCCGCTTCGTCATAGTCGCCGCGGCCGATCGCCAGCGCGCCGAGCGTCAGCTTGGCGAGGCGCCGATAGGGGCCGTCGGCGGAGGCGAGCCCGGTCAGCGCCGCGGTTCCGGCCGCCTCCTCGCCGGGATGTTGAGCTGAAGCATGGCCGCGCGCAGCTTCGCGGCGTCGCGGAACAGGGGATCGACCGAGCCGTTGCCGGCGATCGCCTGGAAGGCCGCGATCGCGGCGGCCGGGTCGGTCTGCGCCTTGGCGCCGGCTTCGGTCATCTCGGCGAGAACCCGGTAGCCGCCCGGCGCCTCGGCGGCGAGCTTGCTCAAGCCGCCGAAGGCCTCCTGCGGCTTGCCCGCGTCGAAGGCCGCGATCGCGGCCTGGAACTGGTCGCCGGCCGCCTGCGCCGCCTTCTCCTTCTCGTACTGCCAGTAGCGAAAGCCGGCCGAAGCGAGCACGATCAGCACCGCCGCCGCGATGATGTAAGTTCTGGTATTTCTTCCAGAACTCCGCCGCCTTGTCGCGCCGGACCTCCTCGTCGACTTCCTGAAAGATGTCCGTCATTCTTCAATCCGTAGCGCCGCCGGAGCGGCCGCTTTCGCGCGGACGCCGGCCAATTCGGGCTCGGCCTAACACACGCGACCGGCGAAAGCGAGCAACCGCCGGGGCGGTCCCCGGCGCTCCGCCATTTCCCATTCCGTTTCGAGGCGTTCCAAGAGGTTTGCGCCAATTTCGATTCGGCGCGGCCGCCTCCAGAACGAGGCGGTCTCTCGTCCTACAGCTTCCCTACGTGTTTTTGGGAGTAGAGCTGCACGCCGAGCTGGTCGATCAGGGTCAGCTGCGCCTCGAGGAAGTCGATGTGGCCTTCCTCGTCGCCGAGCAGGCTCTCGAACAAATTCATCGTGACCCGGTCGTTGACGCTTTGGCAATATTGCGCCGCCTCGAGATAGAGGGTGCGGGCGTCATGCTCGGCCGCGAGGTCGCAGTCGATGATCTCCTTGACGCTCTTGCCGATGCGAAGCTGATCGAGCGACTGCATGTTGGGGTATCCGTCGAGGAACAGGATCCGCGCCATGATCTTGTCGGCGTGCTGCATCTCCTCGATCGATTCCGCTCGCCAGGTCTTGGCGAATTCCTTGTAGCCCCAGTTATCGAGGATCCGGTAGTGCAGCCAGTACTGGTTGATGGCTGCGAGCTCGTGATGAAGCGCTGAATTCAGATATTCGAGAACCCGCTGATCGCCTTGCATGGGCGCCTCCGTTTGTTTGACTTAGCCGACCCTGCGCCTGGCTCTCTTGTGCGTGACGGAACTGCGTCTCCGCCTTGCCTCGAGCGCGGGACGTCGACTAAGGCGCGGCGCTCCCTGTCGCGAACGCTGACAGCGGACCATACTGACAGAAAATGAGATTTCAAAAGAAGAAAGTTGGGGCTGCCTGAACGAGGCGCACCCGGGCGGGGCGCCGCAGCGGCCTGCGCCCGGCAAAGGCTTCGGCCGCAGACCGGGTGGGCTCCTTGACCGTTCCCGGGCGGCCGGGTCAAAGACGCCGAGCTTTCCGAATGCGTCAGGACATCGTCATCTCCTGCGCCTACCCGGACGGCGCCGCCGCACCCCCGAGTTGATCATGCCGCATGAGGAACACCATTTCATCCACCGGTCCGGCTGGCTGCGGGCGGCTGTGCTCGGCGCCAACGACGGGCTGATCTCGACGGCGAGCCTGATCGTCGGCGTCGCCGCCGCCTCGTCCGGCCGGAGCGAAATCCTGACGGCGGCCTTCGCCGGCTGGGCGGCCGGCGCGATGTCGATGGCGGCGGGCGAATTCGTCTCGGTCAGCTCGCAGGCCGACCTCGAAGCCGCAGACCTCGAACGCGAGAAGGACGCCCTTACCCACGACCCTCACCAGGAACTGGACGAACTGACCGGAATCTACGTGGACCGCGGTCTCGATCCTGCCCTTGCGCGAACGGTCGCCGAAGAATTGACCGCGAGAGACGCCCTCGCCGCCCATGCCCGCGACGAACTCGGCCTGACCGACGAGGGCGGCGCGAACCCCGTGCTCGCCGCCTTCGCGTCCGCGGCCGCCTTTTCCGTCGGCGCGGTCCTGCCGACTGCGACTGCGTTCCTCGCGCCGCAAGGCGAGACGATCGAGGCCGTGTCGGTCGCGGCCCTGATCTTTCTCCTCGTGCTCGGCGCGCTCGGCGCGTGGCTCGGCGGAGCAAAACCCGTGTGGCCGGCGCTGCGGGTCGCGTTCTGGGGCGCGATTGCGATGGCCGTCACCGCGGGAATTGGCGCGCTGGTCGGCCGGGCGGTGTAAGGCCCAATCGGAGCGCGGCCCTCGTCCCGAGTTCGACGAGGGGTCGCCGCCTTAAGGAGCGCGAGACGCGCTCCTCCGTCGCGGCGAAAGGGCGTCCTACTTTCTGCGATCCACGACGGTCGCGTCGAGAATGACGTATCTGCCGCCGTCGAGGGTGAAGTCGATCCCGTCACCGGGACGCAGGGTCCGGCTGAGGGCGGGCGCTCGACCCGGTACATCATCACCATCGCCGGCATGCAGCCCTTGATCGCGCCGTGGTCGAGGGTGAGCGCGCCGGTCCCAGGCTCGATCGCCCTGACAACGCCGTGTCCGAAGAATATCCCTGCCGCGCCCGTTTGCTCGATGAAGTCCGCATCCGCCGCCAGAAGCAACGCCCCGAAGGCCCACAGCGGATGCCAAATGAGCGCCATGCCTTTCCTCCGTTACGGCAGGATGTCGAGCACGGTCTCCTTGGGGCGGCAGAGGCGAACGCCTTTCGGCGCGACGACGATCGGCCGCTCGATCAGGATCGGGTTCAAGACCATCGCGTCGAGGATTTCGTCCTCGGTCAGCTTCGGATTGTCGAGCCCGAGCGCGGCGTAAGGCGCCTCCTTCCGGCGCATCAGCGCACGGGCCTCGATCCCCATCGCGGCGATCAGCTCCTGCAGCCGGCCGCGCGTCGGCGGGGTCTTGAGATATTCGATCACCACCGGCTCCACGCCGCGTTCGCGAATCATCGCCAGCACATTGCGCGACGTGCCACATTTGGGATTGTGGTAGAGGGTGATGGTCATCGTCGTCCGCCTGGTCGAGCGGCGGCCGCGCGCCGTCCGCTGCATCTTTGCGAGAGTTTATGCCGCAGCGGCTGCGGTTGTCATGGTCCTATTGATAAATAGATAATGTCTATCTATATGGTACTATACAATCTTTGAGGCCATTGCTACGAATGTCGCTCATCCAAGTTCAGCGTTCCCACGTATAGTCGGCGTGCGCCGTTTAGTCGCGGAGTGCGGCCGTTGATTACGGTCGTGCGGCGGGGCATGACGCGTGACGTAGGTTGCGACCAATTAAAGAGGCGATGATGAGTGGATGTGAAAAGGGCGTGAGCCGCCGTACGGTCCTCATGGCTGCCGCCGGCGCGGTTCCGGTTCTCGCGCTGATGAGCAGCGGCGCTGAGGCCAAGATGGCTCAGACCGCCGTCAAGTATCAGACAGAGCCAAAGGACGGCAAGCAGTGCGACGGCTGCAACTTCTTCGTTGCGCCGAACAGCTGCAAGATGGTCGACGGCGAAATCTCGCCGACCGGCTATTGCACGCTCTGGACCAAGAAGCCCGCCTGACGGCTTTTCGAGCGGCGGCTGGAAACGGCCGCCGCCCCTTCTGCTCACGTCGCGCGAGCCCGAGTTATGGCTATCCGCGCCGAGCGATCCGCGCGTCCGCCTCGATCTCGACCTTCATCTCCGGCTTTAGCAGCCCTGCGACGATCACGATCGTCGCCGCTGGACGGATGTCGCCGAAACGCCTCGCCCTGGACCTTCAGCACCGGTTCGAAGAAAGCGGCGTCGGTCACATAGGTGCGCAAGCGCACGATGTCCGCCAGTTCGCTTCCCGCATCCATCAGCACCTCGGCGAAGGTCGCGTAGATGTTGCGCGCCTGTTCCGCCGGGTCGTCCGGCATCGTCATCGTCGCGTAGTCGTAGCCCGTCGTGCCGGAGATGTGGATCTCGTCGCCGAGGACGACAGCGCGCGAGTAGCCGGAGGCCCGTTCGAACGGCGAGCCCGAAGAAATGACCCGGCGCGGCGGCCTCAAGCGAATTCCATGATCACGGCGTCGACCGCGAGCGAGTCGCCCTCCTTGGCGAGGATCGACTTGATCACGCCGTCGCGCTCGGCCAGGAGCACGTTCTCCATCTTCATCGCCTCGACGATGCAGAGTTGCTCGCCCGACTTGACATCCTGACCGACCTTGACGGCAATCGACTTGACCAGGCCGGGCATCGGGCACAGCAGGGACTTGGAGCCGTCGGAACCCTTGTTCTCGATCATCAGCGCGGCAAGCTCCGCCTCGCGGCGGGTGTAGACGAGCGCGTCGACGCCGACGCCTGCGTGCGAGAGATGATAGCCGTTGGGAACCGCGCGGGTCTTCACCGCGATCGCGGCCCCGTCGACAATCCCCCGCCACAACAGGTCGCCCGGCCTCCAGTTCGACTCGACGTAGGCCCTGTGACCGTCGGCGAAAACGATCGAGAGACCGCTCGCCCGCGAATCCACCTCGAGTTCGATCCGGCTCTTGCCGAGCGCCACGGTGCGCTTGGTGTCGAAGGCGAGCAGTTCGGGCGCGCGCAACTGACCGGAGATGCGGCGCTTGCGCACGTTCATCACGTGATCCATGTGGGCCGCGACGGCGGCGATCCGTCGCTCGGTCTCGCCCTCCGCGACCAGCGGCACGGAATCCGTCCGGAAACTCCTCCGCGATGAAACCGGTCGAAAGCCTGCCCTCGCGCCAGCGCGGATGCTGCATCAGCGTCGACAGGAACGGGATATTGTGCCGGATGCCGTCGATGACGAAGGAATCGAGCGCTGTCGCCTGGGCCTTGATGGCGCTGAGCCGGTCCGGCGCATGGGTGACGAGCTTGGCGATCATCGGATCGTAGTGGATCGAAATCTCGCCGCCTTCGAACACGCCGGTGTCGTTGCGCACGGTCACGCCGTCATGCGTTCCCTCCTCCGGCGGCCGATAGCGCACCAGGCGGCCGGTCGAGGGCAGGAAGTTGCGGGTCGGGTCCTCGGCGTAGACGCGGCTCTCGACCGCCCAGCCGGTCGAGCTTCACGTCGTCCTGGGTCAGTGCGCAGCGGTTCGCCGGCGGCGCTGCGGATCATCTCCTCGACGAGGTCGACGCCGGTGATGAGTTCGGTCACCGGATGTTCGACCTGCAGGCGGGTGTTCATCTCGAGGAAGTAGAAGCTCTTGTCCTGGCCGGCGACGAATTCGACCGTGCCGGCGGAGTCGTAGTCCGACCGCCTTGGCGAGCGCGACCGCCTGCTCGCCCATCTTGCGGCGTGTCGCCTCGTCGAGCAGCGGCGACGGCGCCTCCTCGATCACCTTCTGGTTGCGGCGCTGGATCGAGCATTCGCGCTCGCCGAGATAGATGACATGGCCATGCTTGTCGCCGAGCACCTGGATCTCGACGTGGCGCGGATTGACGATGAACTTCTCGACGAACACGCGGTCGTCGCCGAACGAACTCTTGGCTTCCGACTTGGCGCGGGCGAAGCCTTCGGCGACCTCCTGCCGGCTGTGCGCGATGCGCATGCCCTTGCCGCCGCCGCCGGCCGACGCCTTGATCATCACCGGATAGCCGATCTCGTCGGCGATCTCGGCCGCATGCTCCGGCGTTTCGATCACGCCGAGATAGCCGGGGACGGTCGAGACTTTCGCGGCGTTGGCGAATTTCTTCGATTCGATCTTGTCGCCCATCGCCTCGATGGCGCGCACATTGGGGCCGATGAACACGATCCCCGCCTCGGCGAGCGCGATGCGCGAAGGCCGCGCGCTCGGACAGGAAGCCGTAGCCGGGATGCACCGCTTCCGCGCCGGTCGCCTTGCAGGCGGCGACGATCTTGTCGATCACGAGATAGGATTGCGCGGCGGCGGGCGGCCCGATGGCGACGGCTTCGTCCGCCATTTCGACATGCAGAGCGTCCTTGTCGGCTTCCGAATAGACCGCAACCGTCTTTATGCCCATGCGGCGCGCGGTCTTGATGACTCGGCAGGCGATTTCGCCGCGGTTGGCGATGAGAATTTTTTTGAACATCGGCTCCCCGTGGGACGAAAGCTCGGGCTCTCTGTTTGGGGCCGTTCTATTGGAACGTCGCGGGCTCGTAAACGGCGCCCGCTGTCGCAGGGGCTAGCAAATGGAATGATGGCGCGGCGCCGGCGCGGGGCTCCACGGCGAGCAGCGCAGACAGCGCGTCCTCAAGAGTGAGGGATCAAACAGGGCGAAGAAGACGATTATTCTTGGGGCGGTGCTTGCGCTGTCCACGAGCGTGCTGGCTCTGGAAGCCGCCAACGCCGGCACGATAACCGGTGAACTTTGGTATTTCACCGGCGGGAGTGGGGAGTCCTATCCGCCGGCCTGGGCCAGGATTGCAAATATGCCGATGACGACGCTCGCTTCAGCGGGCCGTGGAAATGCGCCCGAGCTTTAGTCCGCGCTGCGCAATCTCGTCGGCGCGCTCGAAACGCCGGGCCGCGAAGAGGAACTCTGGCGGCCTGCCGCAAGCTCAGCCGCGTGGCCGCCGATCCGGCGGATCGAAGGAATATTCCGCCAAGGCGCTGCTCAAGGAAGGCCGGACCGACGAAGCTGAGGGCGAGTTGCGTCAATTGACCGCGTTGGCGCCGGCGAACGCCGGCATTTCGCACGAGATCGGCCGTCTGCTCTCCAGTCGCGGGCTGTTCTGGAAGCGGAAGTGCTCCTGAAACCCGGCCGAGCGACGAAGACATCCTGAGGCAACTGGTTTTCGCGCTCGAGCCGCTCCGTGCAAAAGCGCGGGGTAGTCGTCAGCCGCTTTCTTTAGCGCTCCCGTCTCGGAGATCGATCGGCTCGCCCTCGGCCAGAAAGGCAATTTCTCCGCCGGCCGCGACAGCGGGACGGGACGACAGCCGCCCGAGGCGGGCTGCCTTTTCTTCTTTCCCGCCCTCCGCATCACCCTGCGCGGGCGCGCAGCGCCGCCTCGACGCCCGGCCATTGCGCGGCCCTCGCCCTGACCGCGGTCACGAACCACTGCGGCGCGCGCTGCGCCTCGGCCAGCACGTTGACGAGCACCGCCAGCGCCTCGATCGACCTGCACTCGTCGGCGCGGGCGATCAGCCATTGCGCCTCGTCGTCGGTGACGACGCCGGTCGGCCGTGACTGCCAGACGACGTAATCGGTGATGAGTTCGACGAACAGCTCGATCCATTCCGGCGCGTTGTCCATCCGGGCGCGCGCGACGGCGAACAGTTCGTCGGCGGTGTCGCGCGTCACCTCGCCTTCGGCGAACACTTCCCGCCTGCAGCCAGGCGACGTCCTGCGCGGTCACCTTGCGGCCGAGGATCATGGCGCTGATGATCGTCCGGCTCTTTTCGACAGCGAAACTCATGCCACGCACTCTTTCTGACGCCCAACGCGGCAGGCTCTAAAAGGCCCGCTCCCTTTCCGATGCGTGAAACCTGCGCCGCAAAATTTGCCGACAAATGAATCGAATCGAACACTCGCGAGATGCCTTCCGGCACAGTTAAGGCGAAGCAAAACGGCATGGTTTCGCGATGATAAACGGTTTCTGCGCAAATTGTTGTTCTCCGCGCCGGCGAAGCGGCCGCAGATACCCCGGCGGCAGGCCTGCATCGAAGAGCGCGGCCGAAAATTTGACAAGGCCAATCCCGCTCGACGCACGATGCCGGAAAGGTCGGGGAGGATCGAGACATGGCGACAGCACCCGCTATTGGACGTCGCCGCTGGACGATCGGGGTTCTGCTCGGCGTCGGCATCCTGATCAACTATTTCGACCGCGTGAACATCTCCGTCGCCGCGCCGCAACTCCAGCAGGAGTTCGGCCTCACGCCGGCGGACCTCGGGCCTGCTGTTCAGCGCCTTCTTCTGGTCCTACGCCATCCTGCAGGTGCCGGTCGGCATGGTGCTCGATCGGTTCGGCGTGACGAGACGTCAGCCGGATCGGCGCGTTCCTGTGGGGCGTGGCCTCGGCCATGGTCGCCTTCGCCACGGCTTCGGCTTCGATTTTCGGCGCCCGGGTGCTGCTCGGCGTCGCCGAGGCGCCGGCCTTTCCGGCCAACTCCAAGGCGACCGGCTACTGGTTCCCGCGCGGCGAACGCGCGACCGCGACGGCGATCTTCGACGCCGCGGCCAAGTTCTCCAACGTCATCGGCGTGCCGCTGGTCGCCTTCGCCGTCGTCGTCGTTCGGCTGGCGATGGGGCTTCGGCATCACGGCGATTCTGAGCTTCGCCTATTTCGTCGCCTACTGGTTCCTCTATCGCGATCCGAGCCAGGACCCGAAGCTGAGCCCGGAGGAATACGCCTATATCCGCGACGGCGGCGCAACGCCGGAGGGCCCGTCCGACGCGAGCCCCTTCGGCATGCTCGGCTACCTGTTGCAGAACCGCAAGGTCTGGGGCCTGACCATCGGCTTTGCCGCCTATGGCTATACCTTCTACCTCTTCCTCACCTGGCTGCCGGGCTATCTCGTCAGCCAGATGCACATGAGCATCATCAAGTCGGCCGGCTACGCCGCGATCCCCTGGCTGTTCGCCTCGATCGCGGATTTCGTCGTCGGCGGCTGGCTGATCGACAGGCTGATCGCGCGCGGCTACGACGAGACGGTGGTGCGCAAGACCGTGCTGGTCAGCGGCATGGTTCTCGGGCTCGCCGTCTTCGGCGCGACGATGACCGACAATCCGGTATGGGCGATCTTCTGGATCACGATTGCGCTCAGCGGCCTTGCCGCGGCGGCGCCGGTCGGATGGTCGATCCCGTCGCTGATCGCGCCGCGCGGGGGCACCGGCGGCATCGGCGGCATCATGAACTTCTTCAACAACCTGATGGGCGCCTGGCGCCCGCGGTGACCGGCTTTATCGTCGGCGCGACGAATTCGTTCTCGAGCGCGTTCCTGGTCGCCGGGCGTCGTGCTGCTGATCGGCATCTTCTCCTACGTCGTCGTCCTCGGGCGGATCGAGCCGATCCCCGAGCCGCGGGCGAGCCGGCGAGGGTCGCAGCGCAATGAGCGAAGACGAGCATCCGGAGGCCCAGCCCGCCGCGTCCCATGGCGCTGGTGATCATGGGCGTGTCGGGCAGCGGCAAATCCACGGTCGGCGAAAAGCTCGCCCAACGCCTCGGCTGGACCATGGCGGAGGGCGACCGCCTGCATCCGCCGGAGAACGTCGAGAAGATGCGGCGGGGCGTCCCGCTGACCGATGAAGACCGGGGGCCCTGGCTCGACCGGATCGGAGAGCTCCTGAAAGCCTGGGCCGTCGAGGGCCGGTCGGGGCTCGTGACCTGCTCGGCGCTGAAACGCGCCTATCGCGCGCGCCTCCTCGCCGCCCGGCCGGACCTCCGCTTCGTCTACCTCAAAGGGTCTGCGGCGCTGATCGCCGCGCGCGTCAAGGCGCGCCATCACGAATACATGCCCGCTTCGCTCCTCGAGAGCCAGTTCGATACGCTGGAGGAGCCCCTGCCCGGCGAGCCGGTGATCACCGTCGACGCGGGCAAGTCGCCAAAGGCCGAGGTGGAAGCGATCCTCAAGGCGATGGGGCGATAGCCTGTTGAGCGCAACGGCGGTCCGCCTGCGCGCAGTACGTATTTCGTTCCCCTGCGGAGGTTCTCGAGGTGTGATCGCGATCACAGTGTGATCGGCGCTTTACGAGATACGGTCCATTAACGAGTCGGGAGGGCGGCAATTGCCGCCGGCGGTCATGCGGAACCGGAAAAACGCATCGTCGTCAAGCGCTTTGGCCGGAGGCGATCACGAGTCGCGAGACCTTATGCTGTGGCTCCTGTTCGGCGCCGGGGCGGTCGTGGCGATCGGCGGCCTAGCGGTGGCGGCGCTCCTCTCACGGCCGGTGACGACCGCTTCTTCGTCGGTCGCCGCCATGCCGCCCTTGGCGGCGTCGTCGTCCCCCGTGGAGGCGGTCCCGAACGCCTACGACGAAGCAACGCTATCCCCGGCTCCGGCTCCGATCCGGATTGGACCGGAAGAGCCGCGCGTCGACCTCGCGCCGCCGCTCCCCATTCCGGTGACTCCGACTTTCCGGATCGCGCCGCCGCCGCCGCCGAAGCGGGACACCGCGCTCGAGAGCCTGCCCTTGCCCCCGCCCCGTCCGGACGGACTCTTGCCGTTACAGCCCGGGTCGGGTCAAGGCGACGCCTTCGCGCGGGCGGCGGCCCATGACCCGGCGACAGCGGTCTATGACATATCCGCGCATATGGTTTACCTCCCGGACGGGACGCGAATTGAGGCCCACTCGGGCCTCGGTCCCCTCCTGGACGATCCCCGCGCCGTGAGCGAAGCCGATCGCGGCGCAACCCCGCCTCACCTTTACGAACTGACGATGCGCGAGGAGATCTTCCACGGCGTGCAGGCGTTGCGCCTCAACCCCATCGGCGAGGGTGACATGTTCGGCCGCAATGGGCTGCTTGCGCATCCGTTCATGCTGGGGCCGAGGGGTGACTCGAACGGCTGCGTATCGTTCAAGGATTACGACGCCTTCCTCAGGGCCTTTCAGAATGGACAGGTGAAGCGCCTGGCCGTGGTCACGCGCCTCGATTTGACGACGGCCTCCCGGTAACCTCGGCAAGACCGAGTCGCTGCAAGGCGCTGCTCGCCGTGGCCGCCATCCTTTATTTCCACCCGCGTCAGGTCTATCCTCGGCCCTGCAAGCTGCGGCGTTCCATCGCAAAACGGGACGCATGGCGGCGCCGGCGTACGCGTTGGGCGGCTGCGGCCCGAACGCCTGCCGCAACGCGTACGGCCGGTGCGTCTTCGGCGGCCGGAATCAGGATTGGTGCTTAAGGAAGACCGGCCATCCGGCCACGCGCATGCCCGACGGGACGCTGCGCTGCCTTCGGTAGAACCTCGCTCGGACCGTGCGACAGGACGGCGCTCCGCTTAGCCCCGGTCGAATCCGTCGTCCCGCCGCTCCCAGGACCGCAGCGCGTCCGGCCCATAGGCGGCAGTCTCCATAAGCCGGTAGCGCGCCGCATCGGCGAGCGCGGCGCGGGCGGCTTTGCTCAGCGCAGGAAGACCGGCGCGGCCGAGCGGCTTTTCGGCGGTGAAGATCACCACCGCGTCGGCAAGCCCGATGGCGATAAGGCGCGCCGCGACGCGCGGGCCGCCCTCGCTGAAGACGCGCGTCACCCCGCGCGCCGAGAGCGCCTTCAGCGCCGAGCCGAGATCGGCATGGCCGTCCGCGTCGAGGGCGACGCGCTCGACAACGACTCCGAGGTCGGCAAGACGCTGGGCCGCCGCGTCCGGCGCGTTCTCGCCCGCGATGACGAGGGTCGGCAGGTCGCGCGCCGTGGTCGCCAGCCGCGAGCGGACAGCCAGGCGCAGATGGGTGTCGAGGACGACCCGCCAGGGCTTGCGGTCGAGCCCCGGCAGCCGGACCGTCAGGGCGGGATCGTCGGCGAGCGCCGTCTCGACGCCGATCATGATCGCCTCGTGGGTCGCCCGCATCACCTGGACCCGCGCGTTGACGATCGGGCCGGTGATCTTGAGACGCTGATCGTGCAGACCGCCCGAGGCGAACCCGTCCGCCGTTTCGGCGAGCTTCAGCGTCACGGAGGGACGGCCTTGGGTGACGCGGCGGATGTGGCCGACATGGTCGCGCCGCGCTTGGGCTCCGCCCCGGCCCGACCGTCACGTCGATCCCCGCAGCGCGGAGCCGGGCATGGCCCTGGCCGCCGACCTGGGATTGGGGTCCTCGATCGCCGACACGACACGCGCCACGCCCGCCTCGATCACCGCGTCGGCGCAGGGCGGGGAAGCGCCGAAATGCGAGCAGGGTTCGAGCGTCACATAGAGCGTAGCGCCGCGCGCCGCGTCGCCTGCATCGATGAGCGCGATCCGTTCGGCGTGCGGGCGCCCGCCGGGCGCCGTCACGCCGCGGCCGACCACGACGCCGTCCTTGACGAGGATCGCGCCGACCGATGGGTTCGGCGCAGCGAGCCCGAGCGACCGCTCGCCGAGGTTCAGCGCGGCCTGCATCCAGCGCTGGTCGTCGTCTCGCAGAACGGCCGGCGCGCTCATGGCGCCGACGGCTCCTTGCGCTTGCGCGCCGCGGCGAGATCGGCGACCAGCCTCAGGCTCCGCTTCAAGTTCGCCGACGATCGCATTGAAATCGCGCGCTTCCCGGAAATTGCGGTAGACCGAGGCGAAGCGCACGTAAGCGACGTCGTCGATCGCCTTCAGGCCTTCCATCACCAGTTCGCCGATCCGGTCGGTCGGGATGTCGCCATCGGTCTGGCTCTCGAGCTGGCGCACGACGCCATTGACCATGCGTTCGATCCGCTCGGGCTCGACGGCGCGCTTGCGCAGCGCGACCTGGACCGAGCGCATCAGCTTGTCGCGGTCGAACGGCACGCGCCGGCCGCTCTTCTTCACCACCATCAGTTCGCGCAACTGGACCCGCTCGAAGGTCGTGAACCGTCCGCCGCAATCTGGGCAGACTCGACGGCGGCGGATCGAGGAGGAATCCTCGGTCGGCCGGGAGTCCTTCACTTGCGTGTCGAGACCGCCGCAATACGGGCACCGCATCCCCAGCCGACCCCTCTTTTCGAGCGTTATCCCGACTCAGTAGATCGGGAAGCGACGGGTCAATTCTGCGACGTCGGCGCGCACCTTCGCCTCGACCTCGCCGTTGCCCGGCTCGCCGTGGGCGGCCAGGCCGTCAAGCGTCTCGACGATCAGCTGGCCGACTTTGGCGAACTCCGAAACGCCGAAGCCGCGCGAGGTCGCGGCGGGCGTGCCGAGACGGACACCCGAGGTCACGAACGGCTTTTGCGGATCGAAGGGTATGCCGTTCTTGTTGCAGGTGATGTGGGCGCGTCCCAGCGCGGCCTCGGCCGCCTTGCCGGTGAGCCCCTTGGGCGTCAGATCGACCAACATCAGATGGTTATCGGTGCCGCCCGTCACCAGCTTCATGCCCCCGGCCAGGATTTCCCGGGCGAGCGCCTGGGCGTTGTCGACCACGGCGCGAGCGTAGTTTTTGAACTCCGGCGTCAGCGCCTCCTGGAAGGCGACTGCCTTGGCGGCGATGACGTGCATCAGCGGGCCGCCCTGAAGCCCCGGGAAGATCGCCGAGTTGATCTTTTTGGCGAGGTCCTCGTCGTTGGTCAGGATCATGCCGCCGCGGGGCCCGCGCAGCGTCTTGTGGGTCGTGGTGGTGACGACGTGAGCATGCGGGAACGGAGACGGATGCGCACCGCCCGCCACCAGCCCGGCGAAATGAGCGATATCGACCATGAAAGTGGCGCCGACCTCGTCGCAAATGGCGCGGAAGCGCTCGAAGTCCCAGAAGCGAGCGTAGGCTGAGCCGCCGGCGACGATCAGCTTCGGCTTGTGTTCGCGCGCCAGCCGCCGCACCTCGTCCATGTCGATGCGGTGGGTCTCGCGATCGACCCCGTAGGACACGCAGTGGAACCAGCGGCCCGACATATTGACCGGCGAGCCGTGGGTGAGATGCCCGCCCGCGGCAAGATCGAGCCCCATGAACGTGTCGCCCGGCTTCATCAGCGCCATGAACACGCCCTGGTTCGCCTGGCTGCCCGAGTTGGGCTGGACATTGGCGAAGCGACAATCGAACAGCCGGCAGGCGCGCTCGATCGCGATGTTCTCTGCGATGTCGACGAACTGGCAGCCGCCGTAATAGCGCTTGCCCGGATAGCCTTCCGCGTATTTGTTGGTCAACACCGAGCCCTGCGCCTCGAGCACGGCGCGGGAGACGATATTCTCCGAGGCGATCAGCTCGATCTCGTCGCGCTGCCGACCGAGTTCGAGTTCGACCGCGCGCGCAATCTCCGGGTCGGCCGCGGAGAGCGGGGCGGAGAAGAACGCGTTCGAGCGGATCGGCGGGTTGGGGTTGACGTTCATCGGGGGGCCTTCCGGTCATTCGACGCAGAGTTGAGCATGCGGCTTAGCATGAACGATATTGCGGGGAAAAGCGCGGACAGGGAACGCGCGGGGCTTCTGCTCGCGAACGATGCGGCCCCCGATAAAATATACGGGGGCCGCAAGGCCGACGGCCCCCCTATCGTCGCCGCGCCTGTTCAGGGGCCTCTCGTTGCGGCCGCGTCGGGCGACTCCGACGCTGGTTCTGAGTTCACCACGCGTTTGCGGCGCCGTTCGGACCGGCGCCGAAGGAAGCGGACGCGTGGGCGCCGTAACCGTGGGTCGAAGACACGGCGGCCGAAGAACCTGTGGCCGCATGTCCGCCGCTCGATGCGCCGTTGGCGCCGGCGGTCGCCGGGCCCGGGCCTACGCCGGTCGCAGCCGCCGCCGCGCCTCCAGTACCAGAGGCGGATGCGTGGCCAGGAGCGGCGCTGGTGCTGGCCGTGCCGCCGGCGCCCGACGCCGAAGCGCCGCCCGGCCCGGTCGACGCGGACACACCGCCCGAAGGGCCGGTCGCCGTCGCGGTTCCTGCATAAGCCGCCGCCGGAAGGACCAGCGCGGCCAGGATGACAATAATTTTCATATTAGCCCTCCATTGAAAGAAAGGCCCGCCTGAGCGAAACTCTGACGGGCCCCTTGAAAGGCCCGCCGAGCCGAAACTTGACGGGCCGCCTTCACCGAATGGAGGCTTACATGCCGCCGCCGCCGCCCGAGCCCGATCCGCTGCCGCCGCCGCCGGCGCTGCCGGAAGCATTGCCGGTGCCCGAACCAGCCGCCGCGCCGTTGCCGGTGGTGGCCGCGGACCCGCCAGCCGACGAGGACGCGCTAACCGAGCCAAACCCGCCGCCGAGGCCGCCGCCGAGGCCGCCGCCAACGCTCGTATGACCCGACGCGCCGCCGACGCCGGCGCCGATCCCGCCGCCGGCTCCGCCAGCGGTGCCGCTCGCGGTGCCGCTGCCGTAGCCGGTCGCCCCGGCGGTCGAATGGTGGCCAGTCGTCGAGGACGAGGCCGACCCGGACCCGCCGGTCGTCGTCGAGACGTGTCCGCCGCCGCCGCCGCCGCCCGAGCCGCCGCCGCCGCCGCTGCTTGAATGACCGTACGCGAAGGCCGGGGCGGCCAGAACGAGCGAGCACACAGATGCCAAGAGAATGCGCTTCATAATGTCACCTTTGACTAAATGCCTAAGCGGATCCGCCGCCACGGACCGCGGAACCCGGCCCCGCTCCGGCGCCGTCGTTCGCGACAGGGGCAGACTTAAGGTGAACAGATGCATCGGCGATATCGGTACGGGGAACCGCAAAAGATGGAGCAAGGATTTAGTTCGCTATACTCAACGGACGCCTGTTAACTTGGGATTTTTATCCGTCTTAAGAGGGGCGCCATAAACGACCTGGGGATGTCACCGAAAGGTCGCGATTGCGCTCAATCCAATGATGGAATGGTTTAATCTTGACACCTGTTGTGGACGACGTTAAGTCTTCAGCGTTGGCATTTATTATAAGAAGCAGGGAGGAGACTTCGCCTCTTTTGGGCCGTCTCCAAATACATAAAAAGTAATTCGCTTTCCCAACGAGGATATCTCTGTTGCCTTAATAGTAATTCAGACGGAGGATCGTCATGCTTGAGGCGCTTAGTGCACGCTCAACGCCGATTTGCCAAAATGTCGCGAATATTGCGCGTCCGAGCGAAAAAGTACTGCTAATCGTTTCCGAAATTCGACTTTTGCGTGAAGGGATTGCGGGAGTCGTCAAAGGTCACCCGGCGCTCCGGGTAACCGCGTTATGCGAAACCATTGACGAAGCTTTGTCGGCGATTCAGGACAATCCCGATGCGACGGTTCTGCTCGACGGCTCGTTTCCTCAGGGACACCAGGCAGTCCGGGCAATCCACGACGTATCCCCCTCGGCCCTGGTCATCGCTTTCGCGGTTTCGGAGACCGAAGAGAATATTGTCGCCTGGGCGAAAGCCGGCGCGGTTGGGTATATTCCGGCGAGCGCGGCTCTTCATGAGTTTGCGGGATTTATCGAAAGCGTCAGCCGCGGCGAGCAGATCTGCTCGGCAGCGATCGCTTCGAGGCTGATCCGCCGGTTGAGAAACCCGTCCGGCGCCGACATACAACAACCTGCCAGGGTTGCGGTCTCGCTGACGACCCGCGAGCAGGAGATCATCCTGATGCTGGCCGAAGGGCTCAGCAACAAGGAAATCGCCCGCAACCTGCACATCGAACTGTCGACGACCAAGACACATGTTCACAACCTTCTCGGCAAGCTTGGCCTCAAGCGGCGAGGACAAATCGCCAGCTGGTCGCACAAGCAGGGGCGGAGCGAGTGAGCTCCGCGCGCCGCGGACGGCGGTTACCGCCCCGGCGCAACGGACGCTTCCGAAGCCCCGGCGCAGCGGTTTTGGTCGGTTGCGTTGCGGCCGCGACCTGGATCGGCGCGGAGGCGGCGGCTCAGGCGGACGTCGTGTTCGTCAGCGAGGTCAGCAGTGTCGACGCCTACGCCACGGCCTCGGCCGGAGGCGCCGGCCGCGCGGCGGGCGAGGCGGGAAGAGTACGGGTCGAAAGCTATACGTTCTCGTATGCTGAGGGTATCAGCGTGAGCGAAGGCGAGGACGGAAGCGAAAGCTCCGGGCTCGCCTATGCAACCGCTGACTTCGTCGGGACGACCCGGCGAGTGACGACCGCCACAAATACCCCGCTCACCACCACCACCACGCAGGTGACGACGACGAAAAGCGGCGATTCCACCGTCACCGTGACAAAGACCGCCACGACGACCGTGACGACGACGACCATCACCGAAGTCGAGTCGCGCGAAGCCCTGTCGACGAACGCCGCTGATCTTCAGAGCGTGGAGACGCAGTTCGAGAGCCCGGCATCCGCGACCATCGTTTTCACCGGAGACGCCAGCGGGGCGTTCTCCGGCGCCGCCCTCACCACGATTTCGACGACCCGCGTGACAAAAATAACCACCGTCACTGAGATGTACGTTACCAGGACCTCACCGGCCGGAACGACGACGACGGCCAGCCGGCCCACCGTGACCTCGCAATCCGTCGTTGGACCGACGATCGTGACGACGACCAGCGATCCGAACAGCGGCTTGGCCGGGTATGTGTCAGTGGAAGCCATTGTCGACACCGCCTCCGACTATACCTTTCGGGTCCTGGGCGGTCCGGACGCGACGATTACAGTTCAGTACGCAACCGACGCGGGTCTGGACGCGCCCCTCGACTACGATCTCGGGTTGATCAACGATGCGACGGACGCCCCTGTCGGCGATGTGGACTGGGTAGGGCCGGACGCCGAGGGGACTGCGGCATGGACGGTGTCCTCCCCTGGAACCTATTCGCTGATCGTCGGTCAATATTCGGATTTCGCGGCATTCAACACCTTTCCGGCGACGGAAGCCGAGAGCGTCGGAGCGACGTCCCAGGGAATGTTCAACGTCAGCATCTCGGTCGACCCGCCGGGCGCAGGGGTGTCCGAACTGCCGACATTACTTATGAGTCTGTGCGGCTTCGCCGGCCTTGGCTGGCTAGCCATGTCGCGAAGCCAGAGCGCGGCGAGCCCTGCGCACTAGAACACAGGCGCGTTCGATCAGCGCGGCGGACGCGGGGCGGTGAAGATCACCACCTCGTCCTTGGCGACGCGGTCGAGCTGGACGTGCGCCTCCTCGTCGAGCAGGTCGCGGTCGACGCTTTCGGGCCGGAGCGCCGCGACCCGGCGCTCCCAGCGCGCGCGTTCGTCCTTCAGGGCGGCAAGCTGAGCCTGAAGCGCCACGGCCTCGGCCGCGTCCTTTTCCGCCGCCTTCAGCCCGTGCGCGCCGTTCGAGGCGCCCCAGACGAGGTAGCCGGTCGCCACCCCGAGCACGAGGTAGAAGACGATCGGCACGACGATCGAGCGCAGGCGGGTTCTGACGACCATGCGCCGATCGTTGCCGAACCGATGGTTAAGAGCGCGTTACGCTCCCGACGCCCTTGATCGCCGCACGGCCGGCGAAGCGCGCCTGCTCGCCGAGCTCCTCCTCGATGCGGATCAGCTGGTTGTACTTGGCCAGGCGATCGGAGCGCGACAGCGAGCCGGTCTTGATCTGCCCGCAATTGGTGGCGACCGCGAGATCGGCGATGGTCGAGTCCTCGGTCTCGCCGGAGCGGTGCGACATCACCGCGGAGTAGCCGGCGCGGTGCGCCATGTCGACGGCGGCCAGCGTCTCGCTCAGCGAGCCGATCTGGTTGACCTTGATCAGGATCGAGTTGGCGACGCCTTCCTTGATGCCGCGGGCGAGGATCTCCGTGTTGGTGACGAAGATGTCGTCGCCGACGAGCTGGCGGCGCGCCCCGATCTTCTCGGTCAGGAGCTTCCAGCCGGCCCAGTCCTGCTCGGCCATGCCGTCCTCGATCGAGACGATCGGATAGGCGTCGAACAGCTTGACCAGGTAATCGACCTGCTCCTCGACCGAGCGGGTCTTCCTCTCGCCGGTGTAGACGTACTTGCCGTCCTTGAAGAACTCGGACGCCGCGGAGTCGAGCGCGAGCGCGATGTCGTCGCCGGGCTTGAAGCCTGCCGCCTCGATCGCCTTCATGCAGAAGTCGAGCGCGGCCTCGGCGGAGGGAAGGTTCGGCGCAAAGCCGCCCTCGTCGCCGACATTGGTGTTGTGGCCCGCCTTCTTCAACGCGCTCTTGAGCGCATGGAACGTCTCGGCGCCCCAGCGCACCGCGTCGGCGAGCGACGGCGCGCCGACCGGCATGATCATGAATTCCTGGAAGTCGATCGGATTGTCGGCATGGGCGCCGCCGTTGACGACGTTCATCATCGGCGTCGGCAGGACGCGCGCCGTCGTTCCGCCGACATAGCGATAAAGCGGCAGGCCCGAAGCCTCGGCCGCCGCCTTGGCGACCGCGAGCGAGACGCCGAGGATGGCGTTGGCGCCGAGCCGCGACTTGTTCGGCGTGCCGTCGAGCGCGATCATCGTCTCGTCGATCTTGAGCTGATCTTCGGCGTCGAGGCCGGAGACGGCGTCGAAAATGTCGCGATTGACCGCCTCGACCGCCCTCAGAACGCCCTTGCCGCCGAAGCGGCCCTTGTCGCCGTCGCGCAATTCGACCGCCTCGCGCGTTCCCGTCGACGCGCCCGACGGAACGGCGGCCCGGCCCATGGAGCCGTCCTCGAGAACGACATCCACCTCGACCGTCGGATTGCCGCGGCTGTCGAGGATTTCGCGGGCGACGACGTTGACGATTGCGGTCATGACGGGCTTCCTTGCTGGCGTTTCCGCGCGGGTTTTACGCCATTCCGAAGGACGGCGAAAGACGGGCGAATTGCCTCACCCGGCGGCCGATCGCACGGCACATTTGCTTCCGCTGCAGAAACAATTGACCAAAAGCGCCCATGTCAGAAAATTTTTGCATGGCAGGGCCGCCAAGCCCCGTGACAGGGCCAAAAAAGTGGACTAGCAATGGCTCGCGAAAAGGAGGCCGCTGCCAAAACTTTTGGCGCCGGACGCCGCAAAGTCTGTGGGAGGACGAAACGCTTTGCCGCCTCGAACCGGAGCTAACACGCGCCGGAAACAGCAAAAAATAATCGAGACGGCAAAGCGTTTTGAGGACGGACAGAAGGGGCGGGGCGCCTCGAAAGCGTCTCGCCCTTTGAGTCGTTTCGCGCAGGCCGCCGTCAGGCGATCCTAGACGTCTTCGGCCTCGCCCTCCGCCCAGCCGCGGCGCGTCGTCCGCGATATAGGCGTCGAGGCGTCCCTCGCCGATCGCCTTGCGCGCGCCCCGCCATCAGGTCCTGATAATAGGCGAGATTGATTTCGGTCAGCCCCATCATCGCCAGAATCTCGCCCGACTTGACGAGATGGCGCCAATAGGCGCGCGAATAGTCGCGCGCCATCGGCGACGACGAGAGCGGATCGACCGGGCGCGGATCGTCGGCGAAGCGGGCGTTGCGCAGGTTCATCCGGCCGCGGCGGGTGAAGACCATGCCGTGCCGTCCGGCCCGGGTCGGCATCACGCAGTCGAACATGTCGACGCCGCGCCGCAGCGCCTGCAGCAGATCGTCGGGCGTGCCGACGCCCATGAGGTAGCGCGGCCGGTCCTCCGGCAGATGCGGAACGACCGTCTCGATCATCGCGAGCATCTCGGCCTGCGGCTCGCCGACCGCAAGCCCGCCGATCGCGTAGCCGTCGAAGCCCATGGCGACCAGCGCCTTGGCGCTCTCGATCCGCAGCGCCTGTCTCGACCCCGCCCTGGACGATGCCGAACATCGCCCTGCCCGGCTGCTCGCCGAAGGCCGCCTTCGACCGCTCCGCCCAGCGCAGCGACAGCCGCATGGCGCGCTCGGCCTCTTCGGGCGGGCACGGCAGCCTCACGCATTCGTCGAGCTGCATCTGGATGTCGGAGCCGAGCAGCCGCTGGATCTCCATCGACCGCTCGGGCGTCAGTTCGTGGCGCGAGCCGTCGATATGCGACTGGAAGGTCACGCCCCGCTCGCTGAGCTTGCGCAGCTTGGCGAGGCTCATCACCTGGAAGCCGCCGGAGTCGGTCAGGATCGGATGCGGCCAGTTCATGAACCGGTGCAGGCCGCCGAGCGCGGCGATCCGCTCGGCGCCGGGCGCGAGCATCAGGTGATAGGTGTTGCAGAGGACGATGTCGGCGCCGAGCGCGCGCACGTCCTCGGGCCGCATCGCCTTGACCGTCGCGGCCGTGCCGACCGGCATGAAGGCCGGCGTGCGGATTACGCCGCGCGGCGTCTGAAGCGTCGCCGAGGCGGGCTGCGCCGTCGCGGGCGTGGACGGTCAGGACGAATTGCGTCGGTCATGCGGCTCGGCCGGGCCGCGTCGCGCGTTCGCCGATCAGCAGGCAGGCGTCGCCGTAGGAATAGAAGCGATAGCCCGTCGTCGATCGCGTGCGCGTAGGCGGCCTGCATCGTCTCGAGCCCGCTGAAGGCGCTGACCAGCATGAACAGCGTCGAGCGCGGCAGATGGAAATTGGTCATGAGCACGTCGACGGCGCGGAAGCGGTAGCCGGGCGTGATGAAGATCGCCGTCTCGCCGGCGAACGGGCGAATGCGGCCCGTGCTCGTCGGCGGCGCTCTCGAGGATGCGCGCCGAGGTCGTGCCGACGCAGACGATCCGCCCGCCGGCGGCGCGCGCGCGCGTTGAGCGCGTCGGCCGTCGCGGCGTCGATCGCGCCCCACTCGCTGTGCATGACGTGGTCGCTCGGTGTCCTCGACCTTGACCGGCAGGAAGGTCCCGGCGCCGACATGCAGCGTCACCCGATGCAGCGCGACGCCGCGCGCGGCGATGCGCTCGACCAGCCGCGGCGTGAAATGCAGCCCCGCGGTCGGCGCGGCGACCGCGCCCGGCTCGCGCGGCGAACATCGTCTGATAGTCGGCGCGGTCCTTTTCGCCGGGCGCGCGCCGCGGCGGCGATATAGGGCGGCAGCGGGACCGCGCCGAGGCGCTCGATCGCCTCGTCGAGCGCGGCGCCGGCGAAGTCGAAGCGCAGCGTGACCTCGCCGGCCTCGCCCTTCTCCTCGACCTCGGCGTCGAGCGCGGCGAGCAGGCAGGCCATGCTCTCGCGCGCCTCGCCGAACCGGATGCGCTCGCCGACCTTGAGCTTCTTGGCCGGCGTACGAGCGCCCGCCAGCGGCAATCGTCGATGCGCTTGATCAGCGTCGCCTCGATCGCCGCGACCGCCTCGCCCCGAACGCGAACGCCGTCGAGCCGCGCCGCGATCACCTTGGTGTCGTTGACGACCAGCGCGTCGCCGGGCCGGAGAAAATCCGGCAGATCCGAGACGCGGGCGTCCGTCAGCGCGCCGTCCGGAGCGACGACGAGCATCCGCGCGCTGTCGCGCGGCGAGCCGGCTCGAGCGCGATGCGCTCGGGCGGCAGGTCGAAGTCGAAGGCGTCGACGCGCATCACATCCCTTCATCACACGGAGTTCGAACCTCTTCTTCTTCATTCGTGATCTTCTCGTGCTTTGTGGTAAACACTTGGAGAACACGACGAAGCGCGAAGAGATGCATGAGCCCGAATGGCTGTGGACGAAGCTTTGCGCGTCCTATCGTCTACGAGGGCGAGAAGCTCGATGCGCGGGCTACAGGCTCGATCTCGTTGTCGACGGCGCTGTCATCGTCGAGATCAAATCGCGATCGACGGGCTCGCGCCGATCCATGGCGCGCAGGTCCTGACGGATCTCAAGTGTCACGGCTGCGCGTCGGGTTGTTAAGGAATTCAAAGTGTCCTGTTCGGACAAGGTTCAAACGCTTCGTTCTCTCAACCTCATCGCGCGAAGCGCCGGCTCAGCTCAGCGTCGCCTTGACGATCTTGTCGGGGTCGCGGACGGGTTCGCCGCGCTTGATCTTGTCGACGTTCTCCATGCCGGACGTCGACCTTGCCCCACACCGTGTACTGCCGGTCGAGGAAGCGGGCGTCGTCGAAGCAGATGAAGAACTGCGAATTGGCCGAGTCCGGGCTCTGCGCCGCGCGCCATCGACACCGTGCCGCGCACGTGCGGCTCGGCGTTGAACTCGGCCTTGAGGTTCGGGTATTTCGAGCCGCCGGTGCCGGTGCCGTGCGGACAGCCGGTCTGGGCCATGAAGCCGTCGATCACCCGGTGGAAGACGACGCCGTCGTAAAAGCCCTCGGCGACGAGCTTCTTGATGTGGGCGACGTGGCCCGGCGCGAGCGGCCGGGTTCATTTCGATGACGACCGGGCCCTTGGTCGTCTCGAGGGTCAGCGTATTGCCTTCGCTCATGTCAAAAACTCCTACTTCGACGATCCCGCCATGCTCATGGAAACGATCTTGTCGGGATTCGTCACCGGGCCGTTGTTGGCCTGCGTTCCGGCCTTGATCTTGTCGACCACGTCCATGCCCGAGACGACCTCGCCGAAGGCGGTGTACTGGCCGTCGAGGAAGCCGGAGTCGGCGGTCACGATGAAGAACTGCGAATTGGCCGAATCCGGGTCCTCGGCGCGCGCCATGCCGAGGATGCCGCGCTTGAAATGGGTCGCGTTGAACTCGGCCGGCAGGTTGGGCAGGTCGGAGCCGCCCGTCGCCGGTGCCGGTCGGATCGCCGGTCTGGGCCATGAAGCCGGGGATGACGCGATGGAACACGATGCCGTCGTAGAAGCCGCTGCTTCACCAGCGTCTTGATCTGCGCGACGTGCTTCGGGCGCCCAGTCGGGCCGGAGCCGGATGACGACCTTGCCGTTCTTCGAGCGTCATGACGACGGTGTTGTCGGCGTCCTCGGTCGCGGCCCACGCGGTCCCGGAAGCGGCGAGAAGAGGAAGCGCAAGCGCCGCGCGGCGGCTGAAAACGAACATGCAGGGCCTCGGAATGGGTCGCGGCCGATCGCCGCGCGGGCGCTCAATAGCAGGTTGAAGGCCCATTGCAACCGGCGTCGACCGGGCGCGCGCCGCTATGCGCCGATGCCGTTTTTTTTCGCGCGCTTGGAACAATCCCAATCTTGCCCTTTTCGCGCGTTAGCCCGCAAGCATGACGTTTGAGAAGCTTCGGCTTCTCATGCGGGCTGGGCGGGCTCTCCAACAGAAGTGTCCGAGGTTGATGAACAGCATCATCGTTTGCCGTCTTGGGTTTTGTCGCGCTCCTGGCCACGCCCGTCGCCGCCGAGCCGTTGACGCGCAGTTGCGACTACAAGGGCGACGGAAAGCTCGGGCCGCTCACCATCGACTACGACGAGACCGCCCGCTCGGTGCGGGTGACCACGCAGGACGGCCGGGTCTACCGCTATCAGGACGGCGTGACCGGGCGCATCGGCCCCGCCGCCGCAGACGACGATCTCGGCCCGGTCGAGCAATTCGTCAACCTGAGGCCGGGCCGGGTCGAGGTCGGCTTCCGCTGGCTCGACGACGGATCGACCGGCCACCTCGCCTATTTCGACCCGCTCGCGTTCAAGAACCCAGGCCAAGCGCTGCGTCTGGCGCTCGCTCTGGGTGTTCGCGACCGGTTGAGGGGGGCGCAGCCGCCATTCATATGGCCGGGCGCCTTGGCGGACGCCCGGAGCGAACGTCGGCCGCTACTCCGCCGCCACCTTCGGCAGGTGGGCGAGCGAGGCTTCGAGCGCCTCCGGATCGTAGTCCTGATCGACGAGCTTGCCGGCGAAATAGTCGGTGTAGGCCTGCATGTCGAAATGGCCGTGGCCGCGACAGGTTGAACAGGATCGTCGGCGACTTGCCCTCCTCGCGCGCCTTCAGCGCCTCGTCGATCGCGGCGCGGACCGCGTGGTTCGACTCCGGCGCCGGCACGATGCCCTCGGTGCGGGCGAACAGCACGCCCGCCTCGAAGCACGGGTTCTGGTGATAGGCGCGCGCCTCGATCAGGCCGAGCTCCTTGCAAGTGGCTGACCAGCGGCGACATGCCGTGATAGCGCAAGCCGCCGGCGTGGAAGCCCGGCGGGATGAACTCGGAGCCGAGCGTATGCATCTTGACCAGCGGCGTCAGATGGGCGGTGTCGCCGAAGTCGAAGGCGTAGTTGCCGCGCGTCAGCGACGGGCAGGCCGCCGGCTCGACCGCGATCACGCGCACGTTCGTCTTGTCGCGCAGCTTCTTGCCGATGAACGGGAAGGCGATGCCGGCGAAGTTGGAGCCGCCGCCGGCGCAGCCGATCACGACGTCGGGATAGGCGTCGGCCTGCTCCATCTGCTCGATCGCCTCGATGCCGATCACCGTCTGATGCAGCAGCACGTGGTTCAGCACGGAGCCGAGCGCGTATTTCGTGTCGGCGTTCTTGGCCGCGACCTCGACCGCTTCCGAAATCGCGATGCCGAGGCTGCCGGGCGAATCCGGATGCTCGGCGAGGATGGCGCGGCCGGACTCGGTCTCGTTGCTCGGGCTCGCGACGCATTTCGCGCCGTAGGTCTCCATCAGCGCCCGCCGGTAGGGCTTCTGCTGGTAGGAGACCTTGACCATGTAGACCTTGACCTCGAGCCCGAACAGGGCGCCGGCGAAGGCGAGCGAGGAGCCCCACTGCCCTGCCCCGGTCTCGGTCGAGAGCTTCGTCACGCCTTCCTGCTTGTTGTAGAAAGCCTGGGCGACGGCGGTGTTGGGCTTGTGGCTGCCGGCCGGGCTGACGCCCTCGTATTTGTAGAAGATGCGCGCCGTCGTGCCGAGCGCCTTCTCGAGCGCCGGCGCGCGATAGAGCGGCGTCGGGCGCCACATGCGATAGATGTCGCGCACCGGCGTCGGAATCTCGATGTGCCGCTCGGCCGACACCTCCTGGCCGATGAGCGCCATCGGGAAGAGCGGCGCGAGATCGTCCGGCCCGATCGGCCCGCCGTGCCCGGGATGCAGCACCGGCGGAGGCGGCGTCGGCAGGTCGGCGACGATGTTGTACCAGGCGTGCGGAATCCGGTCCTCGCCCATGGTATACTTGCTTTGCTCGCTCATGCTGCCTCCCGCGGGACACGTCGCCCGTCGTCAAGACGCGAAGGCTACATGAGCGCGTTGGGCAGGATGAAAGGCCTTTTTTGTCGCGGGGCGCGCCGGCTTGACAGGGCGCGGCGCCCTGCGCCATCAGGCGTCGGTCGGCCTGGGGAGCCGCAAAGCTGGCCAAACGCGACCCTTTCGTGGACATGACGTTTTCCGAAGACCTGCGCCACCGGCTGGAATACGCCGGATTTCGCCTTGTCGAAGGCGTCGCGCGCGCGCTGCCGCTCGAAGTCGCCTCGAAAGCCTCGGGCTTGGCGTGGCGCCTGATCGCTCCGCATCTCTACCGGCAGGAGCGCGTGATGCGCAACCTCGCCCTCGCCTATCCCGAGATGTCGCGACGCGGAGCGCAAGAAACTCGCCGCCAAGATGTGGGAGAACCTCGGCCGCACCTTCGCCGAAGTCGTTCCACCTCGAAAAGATCGCCTCCGAGGGCCGGGTGACGTTCGAGTCCGAGGCTCAGATCGACGACGATCGCCGCGCGGCGGCCCGTGCGTGGTGTGCGGCCTGCACCTCGGCAACTGGGAGCTCGTCGCCTACGCCGAGCAAGCGCATGGGCGTGCCGTTCACCGGCGTCTATCAGCGGATCAGCAACCCCTACGTCGACGCCGAGACCCACAAGATGCGCGCGTTCCTCTATGAGGGCGGCCTCCTGCCGAAGACCCCGGTCACGGCGCGCAGGCTGCTCAAGGCGGCCAAGAGCGGCGGCTATCCGGCCTTTCTCGCCGATCTGCGCGACGACCGCGGCGCCCCGGTGCCGTTCTTCGGCCACCCGGCGCGCTCGAACGTCTTCCCTGCCCTGCTCGCCCGCACGACCGGACTGCCGCTCTACGCCGGCGCCGCCTATCGGCTGCCGAACGTGCGCTTCCGATCAAGGCGGTGCGCATGCCGATCCCGGAGACCGACGACCGCGAGGCCGACGCGGTCGCGGCGACCGCAGCGCTGCAGGCCCAGTTCGAGGCCTTCATCCGCGAGGCGCCCGAGCAATGGATGTGGGCCCATCGCAAGTGGGATTAGGGTGGCTCGGAGTCGGGCGACGCGCCTCCGCCAGGATCGACTGAGACGGCGCGAGGATCTCGAACCGCGCGCGCAGCGATTGACGCCCTCCCCTTCCGACGACGCCCGTGCAACGATGCGTGCGGATTTATCCTCCCCACGGAGCTTAAGCGACTTGCGCATCGCCACCTGGAACGTCAACTCCGTCCGCCAGCGGATCGGGCATCTGTGCGACTATCTGAAAGAAGTGGCGCCCGACGCGCTGTGCCTGCAGGAGATCAAGTGCCTCGACGAGCAGTTCCCGCGGCTCGAGATCGAGGCGCTTGGCTACAACGTCGAGACCCATGGGCAGAAGTCGTTCAACGGCGTCGCGATCCTGTCGAAGCGCCCCTTCGAGGTGACCCGCGGCTTGCCGGGCGACGACGCCGACGTCCAGTCGCGCTACATCGAGGCGATCATCCCGACGGACGGCGGCGTGGTCCGGCTCGCCAGCGTCTACCTGCCGAACGGCAATCCGCCCGACACGGAAAAATATCCTTACAAGCTCGCCTTCATGGAGCGGCTGATCCGCCATGCGCAGGGGCTTCTGCAATATGAGGAGCCGCTGGTGCTGGCGGGCGATTTCAACGTCATCCCCGAGCCGGAGGACGCCGCCCACCCCGAGCAATGGACCCGCGATGCGCTGTTCCTGCCGCGGACGCGCGAGACCTACCGAGCCTTCATGGCGCTGGGACTGACCGACGCCTTGAGGGCGACGACCGACGCGGGCGGCCACTATACCTTCTGGGACTATCAGGCCGGCGCCTGGCAGAAGAACAACGGCATCCGCATCGACCACCTGCTGCTTTCCCCGCAGGCGGCTGACCGGCTGGTCTCGGTCGAGATCGACAAGGCCATGCGCGGGCGCGACAAGGCGTCGGACCACACGCCGATCCGGATCGAGCTGGCGGTCTGAAGACAACGCGCCGAAGCCGGCGGATCGGGAGACGAACATGACAAGGTTGGCAGGGGCGATCGGGTTGGCCGCGCTCGCAGGCGCGCTCTTCGCCGAGGCGGCGGCTGCGCAGCCCGCCCGCATCATCCTTCTCCGGCACGGGGAAAAGCAGAACGGCGCCGAGCTATGCGTCGTCGGGACGCTTCGCGCCGAGGGGCTGGCCGCGCAGTACCTGGGCAAGGATGCGCCCGGGAACGAGACCCTCTACGGCAAGGGCGGGAAGCCCGACGCCTTTTTCGCGGTGACCCCGCATACGCAGGAAACGGCGAAGCCGTCGGCCGACAGCTGGGGACTGCAACTCACCGTATTCCCTGTCCCTCCCAAAGATCCCAACGAGGAGACGGACCTCGGCGCGGAAACGCAAAAGGCCGCGGCAGCGCTCGAGTCGAAGGCCTACGACGGCAAGACCGTCGTCATCGTCTGGGAGCACAAGCACATCGCCAAAAAGGCGTTGAACAAGGAAGACGTCACCTGGCGGGAGCTTCTAAAGCTCGACGCAATTCCCGACGCCGACGTGCCCAAGTCCTGGGAGGGCAACAATTATGACGACTTCTGGATTGTCGACTATGCCGGTTCGCAACCGACCTTCACAACCATCGAGCAGGACTATATCGGCGCCGCCTACGCGCAGGTCCCCAACAACGCCTGGGGCGTGGAGGTCGACAAGAGCAAATTTCCGGAGTTCTACCAGGACTGCGAGCATTAGCTTTGGAGGGACGGCGTCTCGCCGTCCAATATCTCCCGTCGGTCGACGGGATGCGCGAGACGCGCTCCCTCCATCCATTGCCGCAGCCGTCGCCGCGTGCTTCTCTGGCCCCGCTGGACTTCACGCCCTGGGGGCTCAATCATGCTGACGAAACGCGATCTCCTTCGCTTCGGCGCCGCAGGCGCCCTGGCTTCCGCCCTGCCGGGGCTGGCGCTGGCCCAGAACCCGCGGCCGGGATTGTTCCAGGCGGTCGACATCGCCCAGAGCGGCTTCGCCTACGGCCTGCCGATCGTGATGAATTACGCGGTCATGTACAAATTCGTGATCGACAAGGATTCGGGCCAGTATCAAGGCGCCGTTCAACACCATCGCCAACAGCCGCGAGGTGTTCACCTACAAGGACACCGCGGTCGTCACCCCGAACAGCGACACGCCCTATTCGATGCTGTGGATGGACCTTCGGGCGGAGCCGATCGTCATCAGCGTACCGGCGGTCGATCCGAAGCGTTATTATTCCGTGCAACTGATCGACAGCTCGACCTACAACTACGGCTATATCGGCTCGCGCGCGACCGGCAGCGACGCCGGCGACTATCTCGTGGCCGGTCCGGACTGGCGCGGCGAGACGCCGGCCGGGATCAAAAAGGTGTTCAAGTCGAGTTCGCAGCATTCGCTTGCGATCTTCCGCACCCAGCTTTTCAACGCGGCCGACATCGACAACGTGATCAAGGTCCAGGACGGCTATAAGGCGCGTCCGCTCTCGGCGTTTCTCAACCAGCCCGCGCCGCCCGCGGCGCCGGCGATCGACTTTCCCAAGATCGACGACGACCTCGCCAAGAAGAACTTCTTCCAGTACGTCGCGTTCATGCTGCCGTTCATGCCGCCGGCCCAGAACGAGGACGCGATCCGCGCCGACCTCGCCAAAATCGGCGTCGAGGCGGGCAAGCCCTTCAACCTGGAAAGCCTCAAGCTCGACGATCGCCTACAAATTCTGGTCGGCATGAAGATGGCGGACCGGCGGATCGACGACGTGATCAATCTCGCCGGCAAAGAACGTCAACGGCTGGCGCATCGGGCTCGCCGGCGGCGACGCGTCCGCCTTCAACGGCGACTGGCTCAAGCGCGCCGCGGTCGCCAAGGGCGGCATCTACGCCAACGATCCGATCGAGGCGGCCTATCCGTTCGCCCGCACGGACGAGCGCGGACGCGCGCTCGACGGCAAGAGCAAGTACACGCTCACCTTCCCCGCCGACAGCCTGCCGCCCGTCAACGCGTTCTGGTCGGTGACCATGTACGACGGCAAGACCCAGCTTTTGGTCAAGAACCCGATCGACCGCTACCTGATCAACTCGCCGATGCTGCCGGACCTGAAGAAGAATCCTGACGGCTCGTTCACGATCTACATCCAGAACGCCTCGCCCGGACCGGACAAGGAGTCGAACTGGCTGCCGGCGCCGGCTGGGCCGATCTACATGGTCATGCGCCTCTACTGGCCGAAGACCAACCCGCCCTCGATCCTGCCGCTCGGCGCCGGAACCTGGAAGCCGCCGGGCGTGAAGCGGGTGGGGTAAGACTGTCTTTCGCCACAAGGGTCACGAAGGAACGCAAAGCTTCGTGCTCCCTTTGTGGTGAAATGCTTACCCCTTTCCTGACCACCGCCCGCACGACCGCGCTCTCGCCGACGTGCAGGTGGCCCTCGTCGACCCGCGCCTCGGCTTCCTCGAGGAGCAGGATCTCCTCGGCGGAAAAATCCTCCTGCAGCGCCGCGACCGAATAGAGCAGCACCTTGTCGCGCGGACCTCCGCGCGCTCCAGCGGCGTGGCGGAGAAGCTGCTCGGGCCGGAAAGCCTCCAGCACGATCAGGCCGCCGGACTTCAGAGCCTTCAGCGCCTTGGCGTGGACGATGCGCCGCTCGGACTCGACGAGGTGGACGTAGATCAGTGCGATCAGGTCGTAGCGCGCCTCGGGCCAGTCCCATGCGCAGCGCATCGGCCTGAACGGCGTTGAGCGCCACGCCGCGATTCCGTGGCGAGCGCCCTCGCCTTGGCGACGCCGAAGGCGGAGAGGTCGAGGGTGTCGACGGCGAGCCCCTGCTCCGCGAGCCACGCCCCGTTGCGCCCCTCGCCGTCTCCGGGGACAAGCGCGCGCATGGCCCGCCTTCAGCCGATGAGCCTGCGCCGCGAGAAAAGCGTTCGGCTCGAGCCCGTAGGCGTAAGACTCGGCCGGTAGCGGTCGTCCCACGTCGCCGCGGGCGAAACGGGTTCAGGCATCGGCGCACCTCCTTTCTTGCGCCCAAGAGATGCGCATGGCCGATGCGCCCGACCGCCGCCGTCAACCGTCACACCCCTGTCAGGACGCGCGGCGAATTTGGGCGCCGGTCTTTCGCGGCTCCGCGACAATTGGCTGCGAGATTTCCGCATTCCGCTTCGGCCGGGTTTGAACTAGGGATGCGGGCGCGCGCCCTGTTTGCGCGCGGAGCCCCAAAGGGGACGCAATTCATGAAAACAGCATTATCCGCCGATGCCGCAGCCGCCCTGATCCCGGACGGATCGGTCTGCCTGATCGGCGGCTTCATGGGGGTCGGCTCCCCGCACCGGCTCATCGACGCCATGGTGAAGCGCGGCGTCAAGAACCTGACGGTGGTCGCCAACGACACCGCCATGCCGGGCAAGGGCATCGGCAAGCTGATCTCGGCGGGCGCGGTCTCGAAGCTGATCGCTTCGCACATCGGCCTCAATCCCGAGACGCAGAAGAAGATGATCTCGGGCGAGATCGAGGTCGAGCTCGCGCCGCAGGGGACGCTTGTCGAGCGCATTCGCGCCGGCGGCGTCGGCCTCGGCGGCGTGCTGACCGCCACCGGCATCGGCACGCTGGTGGAGAAGGGCAAGCAGATCGTCGAAGTCGACGGCAAGCCCTACCTGCTCGAGAAGCCGATCCGGGGCGACTTCGCTCTCCTCGGCTGCAAGCAGGCCGACTACTACGGCAACCTCCAGTACTCGCTGACCGCCCACAACTTCAATCCGATCATGGCGCTCGCGGGCGAAGTCGTCATCGCCGAGCCGCACCACATCGTGCCGGTCGGAGTCATCTCTCCCGACGACGTCAAGACGCCGGGCGTGCTCGTCACCCATCTTCTGGAAAGGGCCCTGTGATGGAAGACAAGGACATCATCGCTGAGCGGGTCGCCCAGGAAATCAAGCCGGAGATGCTGGTCAACCTGGGCATCGGCCTGCCGAGCCTGGTCGCCAACTTCCTGCCCAAGGACGTGCACGTGTTCTTCCAGGCGGAGAACGGCGTCGTCGGCCTCGGCCCGCGACCGCCCGAGGGCATGGAGGACGAAGACCTGACCGACGCCGGCGGCGGCTTCGTCACCGCCATGCCGGGCGCGGCCTCGATCGACAGCGCCATGAGCTTCGCCTTGATCCGCGGCGGCCACCTCGATATGACCGTGCTCGGCGGCCTCCAGGTCGACGAGCGCGGCTACCTCGCCAACTGGATGGTTCCTGGCAAGATGGTGCCGGGCATGGGCGGCGCGATGGATCTGGTCGCCGGCGCGAAAACCGTGATCGTCGCCATGGTCCACACCGCCAAGGGGGCGCACAAGATCGTCGAGCGCTGCACGCTGCCCTTGACCGCGACGCGGCGCGTAAGCCTGATCGTCACCGAGATGGCGGTGATCAAGCCGACCGAGAAGGGGCTCGTGCTGAAGGAGCGCGGCCCGGGCGTCTCCGTCGCCGACATCGTCAAGGCGACCGGCGCGAAGCTGATCATCGAGGGCGACGTGCCGGAGATGAAGCTCAACTAACGCAGGCCATCGCGAAACAGGAAGGGCCGCGTCCGCGCGGCCCTTTTTGCGTTGGGGAGCAAGACCGGCGCTAGCCCTGCCGCTTCCGCCCTCTCGAAGCATGCGCGTCATGGCCTTCGTCGTCCGCATTGATCGGAGGGGCGGGCATTCCGCCTTCCGGCTGCGGGTCGGCCACATATTCGAAATCGGGCTCCTCGTTCCATGGACCCCGAAAATCATCCTCCTGCGAGAGGTTGAAGACGAGCTTGACCGTGTCGTCAGGGGGAATGTTGCCGAAGAACGGATCGTCAAGCTTGCCAATCGACTCAAGCGCCTTCATGAACATGTTGGCGTGCGTGATCTCCCGCGTCAGGAGATGGTGCAGAGTCTTTTTGGTGCCCTCATCGTCACAGGCCTTGATCAGGGCCTCGTAAGTCTGGCGGGCGCCGGCTTCCGCCGCGATGTCAGCCCGCAAATCGCGAACGACGTTGCCGCCCTCGTTGATGTAGGCGGCTGTCCAGCAGCTCCCCTGACTGTCGAGAAAGTGCGGGCCCCCGCCCTTGATCTTAAACAATGGCGCGTTGTGAACCGCCTCCTGATCGAGCTTGCTCGTGTGCTGGGCAATGAGTTTTCCGACCATTTCGAGATGGCTGAATTCCTCGATCGCGATATCCTGAAGCATGTCTCGGATACCAGCATTTTCGACGTGAAACGACTGAACCCAGTATTGCAACGCCGCGGTCAATTCGCCCGTCGCTCCTCCGAATTGTTCAAGTAGGTATGTCCCAAAACGGGCGTCGGGGGTCCCCACATTGACCGGCTGAATCAGCTCCTTGCGATGTAGAAACATGCGGTGTCCTCTCGTTCGACTGGGTGTATACTTCCGGAATAGCGGCCGCTGACCTCGAACTGGCTCGACTAAATCAATAAAGTCGGCGCGTACTCCTCCAACATTCGCGTGCCAGGGTGAGAACGGGCTCTGGAGTTTTTTGTTCCGCTGATGATCGAGGGCGGGCGCGACGTGAGTCCGACAACGCGCAGCGCGCAGTCGCGCGCATGACTTGACGGGCCCATTGCCCCCGCGTCAAAACCGCGCCATGTCGACAAGAGATCCCGACTGGCTGCTCTGGGCGCGCGAACTGCAGTCGATCGCCCAAGCGGGCCTCACGTTCAGCCGCGACCCTTACGATCGCGAGCGCTACGAGGCCATACACAGCCTCGCCGTACGCATGTTCGCCGCACGCAGCGACGCGCCAGCCGATCGGATCGCGGCCCTGTTCGCCGGAGAGACCGGTTATCTAACTCCCAAGGTCGACGTCCGCGCGGCGGTTTTCGACGACGACCAACGCATTTTGATGGTGCGCGAAACCTCGGACGGCGGGCGCTGGACCCTGCCGGGCGGCTGGGCCGACGTAAACCTGTCGGCGGCCGAAAACGCAGCCAAGGAAGCGGTCGAGGAGAGCGGCTATCGCGTCTCCGCGTCGAAACTCGCCGCCCTTTGGGACCGCACGCGGCAGGGCCACGGCTCCGGAGTTTTTTCCTGCTACAAGGTTTTCTTCGTCTGCGAGCGAACCGGCGGCGACGCGACGACCAGCCACGAGACGTCTGAAGTCGGATGGTTCGGCGAGACGGCGTTGCCTTCGGACCTATCGCTGGCCCGCATCCTGCCGCATCAGGTTCGTCGCATGTTCGCCCATCGCCGCGATCCGTCCCTGCCGACCGACTTCGACTGATCGCCCGGCCCCAGAAGCGACCGACGGTAGCTCGCCATCTCGCCCTTGCACGAAAATTAGAGATGGGGCGGTTTCACGTGCTATCCCTCGCCACATATGCGATAATGAACGGAATAAGCAAAAAAGCAACGGCAGGATTCGGCTCATGAAGTTGGTCACGGCGGTCATCAAGCCGTTCAAGCTCGACGAGGTTCGCGACGCGCTCGACCGGATCGGCGTTCACGGCATGACCGCTACCGAAGTCCAGGGGTACGGCCGCCAGAAAGGGCACACCGAGATCTATCGCGGCGCCGAATACGTTATCCGGTTTCTGCCGAAGGTGAGAATCGAGATCGCCGTCCCCGACACCCGCGTCGACGATGTCGTCGAAACCATCCAGCGAACCGCGCACACCGGAATGACTGGCGACGGCAAGATCATTGTGACGACGCTCGAGCGCGCGGTGCGCATCCGCACCGGCGAGACGAATAACGACGCCCTTTAATCCTTGTCGCATCGCGTCAAGGGACGGCGTCCACGTTCGTCTGCGCGCGCGAGGTGGGCGCCTGAGCGCCAACCCGTGCGTCAGACCGCCCGCATGCGCACGTAAGATCCAGGGCCCTCCTCGATCACCTTGAGCTTGTGGTCGCCCGGGATGCGCGCCTTCACGCGGCCGCCGTCGAACTGCGTCACCCACTTGTCCCACCGCGGCCACCACGATCCCTTTTGCGCCTCGGCGCCGGCGAACCATTCGTCGGGACTCGCGGGCAGTCTTGTCGTTGGTCCAGTGGCCGTACTTGCTGCCGGGCGGGCTGATCACGCCGGCAAGGTGCCCGGAGGCCGCGAGCACGAAGGTGACGGGCCCCGAATAGAGCTGCGTCGCCGCATAGGTCGACTTCCACGGCGCGAGATGGTCCTCGCGGCACGATAGCAGGAACATCGGCGTCTTGATCGTCCTGAGGTCGATCGGCGTGCCGGCGAGTGTGATGCCGCCGGGCTCCTTCAGCAGGTTTCTTCTGATACATGTTACGCATGTAATAGGAGTGCATCACCGCCGGCATCCGGGTTGCGTCGGCGTTCCAGTACAGAAGATCGAAGGGAACGGGATCCTTGCCGAGCAGGTAGTTGTTGACCACGAACGACCAGATGAGGTCGTTGGCGCGCAGCATGTTGAACGACATCGCCATGTCGGCGGCGTCGAGATAGCCGTGCTCCTGCATGCGCTTCTCGACCGCGGAAATCTGCTGCTCGTCGACGAACACGCCCATGTCGCCAGACGTCGGTGAAATCGACCAGCGTGACGAAATTGGTGGCGCTGACGATGCGGTTGTCGCCGTGCGCGGTCAGATAAGCGATCGTGGCGGCGAGCATCGTGCCGCCGAGGCAATAGCCGATCGCGTTGAATTCGTGCTCCCCCGTCGCCGCCCTCGATCGCGTCGAACGCAGCGATGAGCCCGTGGGTCATGTAGTCCTCGAAGGTCGTCTGCGCGAGCCTCTCGTCCGGATTGACCCAGGACGGCACGAACACCGTGTGCCCCTGGTCGACCGCCCATTTGATGAACGAGTTCTTCGGCTGCAGGTCGAGCACATAGAACTTGTTGATCCACGGCATGATGATGAACAGCGGCCGCTTGCGCACCTTCGGCGTCGACGGCTCGTACTGGAGAAGCTGCAGGAGCTCGTTCTGGTAGATGACCTTGCCAGGCGTCGCGGCGATGTTCTCGCCGAGCCGGAAGGCGTTCGTGTCGGTCATGGCGATCTGCAACCGGCCTTCACCGTGATCGAGATCGGCAAGCACGTGCTCGAGCCCGCGCAGCAGGTTCTCCCCGCCGGTGTTCAGCGTCGCCGCCAGCACTTCGGGATTGGTGGCGATGAAGTTCGAGGGCGACATCGCGTCGACGAACTGGCGCGTGTAGAAATCCACCTTGCGCGCCGTCGAAGGGTCGAGATCCTTGACGCTGCGCACCGTCGACAGCAGCGATTTCGAAGCGACGAGGTAGCTCTCGCGGATGAAGCTGAAGGTCGCGTTCTCGCTCCACTCCGGGTGGCTGAACCGCTTGTCCCTTGGTGGCGGCGGCGTCTTCGCTCTGAATGTTGAGCATCCGTTCCGCGGCGTGGCGCCAAACGGTCATGGCTGTCGTTGAAGAGATCGATCTGCGCAGCGGCGACCGCCGACGGATCGCTCATCATCTTGGTCATCAGGTCGAGAAAGGCGCCGCCGAGTACGGACGGGTCGCCCATGCCGAAATGTCCGTCGTCGGGTTGCTTGCGACAGGAAGCGCAGCATCAGCTTCTGGCTTTGCTCGGCGATCGACTGGAAATGTCCGGCGATAACGATCGGGTCCCAATTAGCTCCTGCGTTGTCAGCGCTCATGAATGTCCTCCCTTGGCGGTCGCGGCTCACCGCGTCGTCGCGCGCGCCGGCCGCTCGCCGGTGCAACTCGGGGAATTTCGCGTCGGTCCCCGCGCGCCAGCGTCGGCTCTCAATATCCGTTCGCCTATAGGAGCCCTTGAGCCGCGCCGGCGCAATGCGACGAAATGCGCAAGCCGCTGTCGCCGCCCGTTCGGCCGCTGCTCGCCGTTGCCTCGGCGCGCCGGAGCGGCCAGCGTCAGAACCGGAGTCCGGAGCGCAGGATCAGCATCGCGTAGAAATAGAGCTCCGCGTCCAGCGCGCGCTTGATGTTCTCGGCTTTCCGAAAACCGTGCTGCTCGCCCTCGAACAGAAAATAGCCGACCGGAACGGCGCGTATCTTCAGCGCTTCGACCATGAGTTCGGTCTGGTTTACCGGGACGACCCGGTCCTCCGCGCCCTGAAAGAAGATAACGGGCGCTGACAGCCGATCGACATGATTGATCGGGGAGCGTTCGGCATACGTCTCCAGGTCCTGCGGATAGGGACCGATCAGCCAGTCGAGGTAGCGGGATTCGAACTTGTGGGTGTCGCGCGCCAGCGCCTCGAGGTCGCTCACGCCGTAGTAGCTGGCGCCCCCGCTGAACACCCGGTCTCCTTTCGGCGTGAGCGCTGAGAGCGTCGTGTAGCCGCCGGCGCTGCCGCCGCTGATCATCAGGCGCTCTGGGTCCGCGTTCCGGTTCGCGATCAGCCAGCGCGCGCCCGCGACGCAGTCTTCGACGTCAACAAGCCCCCACTGTCTTTCGAGCCGCAAACGGTAGGGACGGCCGTAGCCGGTGCTGCCGCGATAGTTGACGTCGAGGACTCCGATCCCGCGGCTGGTCCAGTACTGCGTCGAAAGCGAGAGCGTGCTCGGGGCGGCCGAGGTCGGGCCGCCGTGACTCTTCACCAGCACCGGCGCCTTCTCGTGCGGCGGCGCGGCGAACGCGGAGGAAAAGGGGGGATAGTAGAACGCGTGCGCCGTTTCCCCCACGCCCGTCGGGAAAGCGATGGGTTGCGGGATCGAGACGGTTCGCCGGACGTCTTCGCCAACGACGAAAGCGCGACGCAAGACGCGGTGATCGCCCGTCTGAAGGTCGAACTCGACGAGAGCGGGGGCTTCCGACGGCGAGCCGCCAATGAAGACGGCGCGCCCGGGAGCGGCGCGGAGTTGGGCGATGTCGTTGAATTCGGTCGGAATGACGTCGAAGCGCCCAGACCGCGTATCGATCTCGGCCAGCGTCCAGACGCCGTCGCGGACGAAGCAGGCGATGAGGCGATCGGCCGACTCGAAGGCATAGGTCGACAGGCCGAACTGCCATTGCGGTCGCCCGAATTCGGCGTCCATCGCGTGAAGCGGCTCTATCGCGCCGTCGCGCTCGCGGTAGAGATTCCACCAGCCCGCGCCTCGGTCCGATACGAAATAGAGGCGTCCGTCGGGGGACCATTCGGGCTGGAACACCGACTCGTCCGGGCCGCCCGCGACCCGGCGCGCGTTTGCGATCGTCCCGTCTTGGAGGACGTCCCCAACCCAGGCCTCCGTCGCAACCCACGGCATGTCCGGGTGGCGCCAGGTCAGCCACGACATCCGGTTTCCGTCGGGGCTCAGGCGCGGCGTCGAATAGAAGTCGTTCCCCGACACGAGGACTTCTGGCTCCGTCGCAACGGAGAGGTCGACGCCGACGAGCGTGTTGATCGCCTCCCCCGCAACGGTATGATCCTCCCGGACGCAGACCATTCGCGTGCGGCGCCGGTCGACGACGCCATCCGCGTAGCGCAAGGCGTCCGCGGCGGCGCCGGCTGCAGCCGGCGTGATCGGGAATGGCGGCCGGCCCGCATCCTGGCGATAGAGCCGCTGATCGCGATTGTTCGAAAAATAGACCACCCCATCGCCGACGGCGAATGCGCCGCCGCCATATTCGTGAGCGCGCGAACGTACGCTGAAGGCGCTGGAGTCATCGGGCGTCACGCGCACTGGCTCGCCGTCGGCGCCGACGCGGTAGACGAAAGTCCGTCCCTGCTTCTGCGGCTGGGTCTCGCTCCACGTAATCGCATCGCCGTCGAGCGCGACCTGCTCGAGGCGAATCGCGTCGGCGACGACGAGATCGGAGGTTATCGGCGACGTCCAAAACCCATAGGGGCTGCCGGCCATGCTACTCGTCCCGTCCGTCCGCGGATCGTCAAGGGATCACCCGCGTCACACCGCGGCCGCGCGGATCGGACGCCGCTTCCGGCGTGCCGCCGATGATCTCGATGGCCTGAATGTCGCCGCTGAAATCCTGCCCTTTCAACACATAGCCCTTGGCTTCGATCTCTTTGGCGAGTTCGCCTTCAATCGGCGCGTAGGGCTCCCAAAAGATCGTGTTCGGCGGAAGCAGCTGATGGTGGAAGCGCATCGCCCCGACGGCGTCGGCCAAGGGCATGTTGAAGTCATAAAGGTCGCTGATGACCTGAAAGATCGAGGTGAAGATGCGCGAGCCGCCGGGGGTGCCGATCACCAACGACACCTGGCCGTCTTTCGTGAGAATCGTAGGGGTCATCGAGGAAAGCGGCCGCTTCCCCGGCTCGATCGCATTGGCGTCGCTGCCAACCACGCCGAACATGTTCGCGACCCCCGGCTTTGCCGAAAAATCGTCCATCTCGTCGTTCAGCAGGATCCCGGTTCCCTTCACCACGACTCCCGACCCGAAATAGCCGTTGATCGTATAGGTGTTCGACACGGCGTTGCCCCACTTGTCGATCACCGAGAAGTGCGTGGTCTCGACCCGTTCCGGCATTGACGCGCCGAGCCCTGGCTGAACGCTTTTCGTATCCGATGGCGCGTTCGGGTTTACCTCTGCCGCGCGCTTGGCCAGGTAGCCGTCGTCGGTCAATTCCGCGACCGGTACGCTGTAGAAATCGGGATCGCCTAGATATTCCGCGCGGTCGGTGAACACCCGCTTTTCGATTTCCGCATCGAGATGAACGTATTGGGCCGAATTCAGCGGCACGTCCTTAAAGTCGTCTCGCAAGTCCGCCTTCATCTTCAGCAGTTGCACAAGTCCGATCCCGCCCGAGCTCGGCGGCGGCGCGGTGATGACGCGATAGCCGTTCCAGTCGGCGGTGACCGGTTGTCTCCAGACCGCCCGATAGTCGTGGAGATCGCGCTTTGTGATCAACCCATGGCCTTCGCACATGGACGCGGCGATCAGATCAGCCGTCTCGCCGTTGTAGAAGTCCTCTTCGCCCTCATCGGCGATGCGTGTCAGCACGGCGGCCAGATCAGGTTGCCTGAAGGCGACGCCCTCCTTGAGATCACCGAAACTGGCGTCGAAGTCAGTCTTGCCGGCGAATTTCTTGGCGGCGGCGTCGCGGCGCTGCTGCAATTGCGCGTCGACTTCGAAGCCTTCGCGGGCATATTGGATCGCCGGGGCCAAGACTTGCGCCCATCGCAGGTTCCCGAAGCGGCGTTGAGCCTCCCACATGCCTTCGACGGTGCCGGGAACGCCAACGGCGCGATAGCCGATGAGACTCATGCCCTCAATCACCTTGCCATCTTTGTCGAGATACATGGTCTTCGTCGCCGCGAGCGGCGCCCGTTCGCGGTAGTCGAGGAAATAGGGCTTGCCGTTCATGTAAAGCGTCATGAAACCGCCGCCGCCGAGATTGCCCGCTTCCGGATAGGTCACCGCGAGCGTGAACGCGATCGCCGCGGCCGCATCGACGGCGTTGCCGCCCCGCTTGAGGATTTGCTCGGCCGCGTCGGCGCTGAACTTATCCGCGACCGCGACGGCGGCCGCGGTAAGCGCCACCGGCTGAGACGTCGCCGGCACTTCCGCAAGGGCGGGGATTGGGCCGAGGCAGCGGATCGAGACGCAGGCCACGACGGTCAGCGCCAAGGCGGCTGCGTTCCATTTGTCTTTTTTGAATGCCACTCACCTTCCCTCTACGAATTGATCGGGGCCGACGCGCGCCCGCTCGCGGAGAGACGCAGCGGGCGAGGGCGAGGACGACCGGGGCGCCGCCTATTGCGTCCAGGACAGGATATCACCTGCTTGGACGATTATGTGTATATCTCACACGTATAGATCTCAATAATACATTCAATGACAATAAACGCGCAAATAGACGATCATGTGCGCGTTATATCACAGCGCGCTTGTGATACATGAAACATCGGCACCGGCCGCATCCTGATCGCACGCCGACGGGGACACGGCCGACCTTCCTGCGCGGGCGGGTCTTGTTACAGCGCCGTGGTTCTGCGGGTTGTCGAGATCGGTCGGCGGCTGTCCACATAGAGCGCGACGGCGGGAGCCGCGATAATCCAAATCCAAAGCAGCGCCATCATTTCTTTCTCCTTCGTGTCGCTCGGCCGGAAAAGGCGGAGGCTGACCGGAAACGAGACTGGTTGAAGGAATGTTCCGGCGTCGATGTCGCCACGGACTCGGGTCGCCGTCCTGGGCGCCCGCACGCTTCACAGCTGTCGACCGGGCGACCCAACCCACGCAGCCGGCGGAGCCGGGCGGGAACAATTACCCACGGGAATAGTTCTTCCGCTTCCAGCGCCGAGTGACCGCTCGCCGAAGATCCCCTGCGAGCGGTCGACCGCGCGTCATCGAACCGGGAACGGAGTTCGGGATGGGCGCAACAGCGCAAAGGGTGCCGAGGATCCTTTCTCCGTTGGCGGGTCTTGCCGCACTGGCGATCATCGCCCCGGCTATATTCCTCTATGCTCCTGATAAGCCTCGCGCCGAGTTGGAGGCCGCCTATCCCGGCGAATACCGCGCAATCGACGGGCTGCGGCTGCGACTGCGCGACACCGGGCCGCGCGACGCCCCTGCGGTGATCATGCTGCACGGCTTCTGCGCCAGCCTGGACACCTGGGAGCCGTGGGCCCGGCGCTTATCCGCGCGTTACCGGGTCATCCGTTTCGACCTGCCGGGCTTCGGCCTGACCGGCCCCGATCCCACGGGCGACTATAGCTGACGCCCGCGAAATGAAGATCCTCGCCGACCTGATGGACCAACTCGGCGTCGTCCGCGCAAGCCTTATCGGCAATTCCATGGGCGGCCGGATTGTCTGGAACTTTGCCGCCCTGCACCCCGACCGCGTGACCCGCCTGGTGCTGGTCTCGCCGGACGGTTTCGCCAGCCCCGGCTTCGCGTATGACCAGGCGCCGGAGACGCCGCTGATCATGCGGGCGCTGCCCTATGTTGCGCCGCGCTCGCCTGCTGAAGGCCGGTCTGGCCGCCGCCTACGCGCGCTTGGAGAACCTCAGCGACACGACCCTCACCCGCTATCGCGATCTGCTGCTGGCGCCCGGCGTAAGGCAGGCGATCCTGACGCGCATGAATCAGGTCATCCTCCACGACCCGGCGCCGACCCTGGCGCGCATCAAGGTCCCGACGCTCCTTCTTTGGGGCGAGAAGGACGGCATCATTCCGATCAGCAATGCTGCAGATTACATGCGCGACTTGCCCCAAGCCACCCTGGTGCGCCTGCCAAACCTCGGCCACGTGCCCTTCGAGGAGGATCCGGTGGCCTCCCTCGCGCCATTGCAACGCTTTCTTGCCGGAGAGACGCCTGGAGCCGCGGGTCGAAACGAAACTGCGGCGACGGGATTCGACCGCCGCATCTGGAACAAACGCAACGCCTCGGGGTTATGAACGAAATTTACCAACGTCGTGCAGCGCTTAGAAGGTGGCCATCCGGACATTTATTCCCACGCAGCCCGAATTCGCTCAACGTGATCGGGCTCATGGAGCGGAACCCATGCTGATCAATGCCTCCGGTCTGATCGGCGCCGAGATCGACGCCCACCAAGGTGGCGATCGAGCGGACACGATTCGGCTCATCGCTCTGGCGATCGGGAGCAGAACGCCGGACGAGCCCGATGGGTGGTCCCGGGTTGCGGAACGGATCGCCGCCCTCGCCCCTGACTTTTCGACGCTGCACCGCTTCATCCGACGCGAACCCGCCTTGCTCGCGGCCTACTTTTCGGTCGAGGCCCGCATCCACACGCTGATCGCTCGATGCGGGCCCGCGCAGCGTCTGCTGGTTCGATACGCCCACGATCTGGCGGCGGCGCGGCGCCCTTCAATCATTGAACTGACGAACGACGAGCGACTGCGCGTCCGGCTTTACGAACTCTCCCTCATCGCCGGCGGGCCAGACCCTTCGACAATCAGCGCGGCGGCGGAGGAGCTTTCGCTGCGCACGCCGGATGGCATTTCCGCGCTAGCCTTCCTGTTGCTGAGGACGGGACGCGCTTCGCCCGCATCGGCTGCCGCTGCAAATCATCGGCGGGTGGCCTGAAGATCGGCGACGCGTCTTCTTCTGGCGGTTTCTTGCCTTCACGTTCCAGCGCCGGCTCGCGCCCTTCGCCGATCCCGCGCAGACATTTCGACTCTCGCTCGACCCCGAGGAAAAGGCCCGAGTCGTGCGCCTGCAGATGCCCGGACAGTTTGCTGCCGCAAAGCGCACGGGACTCGAGCTTTTGCGCCCGACAGTGCAGCGAGCCGGCCTCCTGGCCACGCGATGGTTCGATATCAGCCTGACGCTGCCGCGGTTGGCGCGCATCACCACAGTGCAAGCGTGGACGAGGCTCGTGCGGAGCACGCTCGGTTCCAACCAGGCGAAGGAATACCTTAGTCGACCGTCAACAATCCGCTTGATGACGCGGCGCTTCGGCGCGGACGGCGTTCTGCATCTTTACGAGCACTACGGCGTGCGCTCGCTGTTCGAGCAGAGTCTGGAGAACGGCGCTCGCTGTTCAAAGAGAATACTGAAAAATTTTTCCGGTCGCTATCCGCAGATCCTGTCCGCACACGTGCTGGACAGATTGGAAGCCTTCACTGCAGACCGAGATACGTTCATCACGCTCGTGAACGAATATCTGTTGGGTCGCGCGTCCGGCGCCAACGGGGACATCGCCGAGATCGTGGCCGCCGCTTTCGAAACGCCGGCGTCGGTCATGCGCCCGGTGGTCGAGTGCGAGACCGGTCGACGGCTGATAGCGGCGCTATCTCAGTTCAAGAACAAGCATGACATCAATTTGCTGCGCTCGATCGCGTTTCCCCGCGACGCGATCGTGAGCTCCGCCCGGCCTGGACGGCTACCTTTATGAGGTTCGCAACGCTTTTGCGCTCGAACTTGCGATCCACGTCGCGCAGCGCGGAGGTCGGCTTGTCGGCAAGGCTGCGCAGCGCCGGTTGTTCGAAAAGTTCTTCATGCTCGAGTTTGAGATCGACCGGCTGCCGCCCGACCGGATCAAGGCGGCGCGCAGGCATTTGCGTTCCCGGGCGGTCAGCCGCATCAACGCCGTGCTCGAGGCGCAGGGCAGCGCGCAACGACTCGAGGCACAGGATCTCGATGCTCTCGCACGGGACTGGCTGGACGAGGAGCCGGTCGTCACCTTGCTCGCCCGGCTAAGCGACCCCGCGCGGAGGGGCGGTCCGAGCACGGCTGCGGCCGGTCTCATCCTCAGCGCTGCAAAGGCTGCGGCGCAACGGGAGTTCATGGCCTTTAAATTCGACGACGTCTGCGGACAGCGCCAGCTCGCTTTCCTGACCGAAGCGCAGCGCGAGATCTGGAGGACATCGCGCGCGATGGTGCGGGTCGGCGGCGCGGAACGGCCGGACAATCAGCCGCGCTTGCAAGAGCTGACGCGCCAGCTCGCCGCCAATCTGGCAGGTCTTTGCGCCAGTGCGCCCGCCGAGCAGGCGCGCCTCCCTTCAATGCTTCGCGCTGAAATGGCCGAACTGGCCAGCGAAGACATAAAAGACAATCCGGTAGTCGTCGTTGAACGCGCCCTCGGGGCGCATGCTTCCTCCGAAAGGGTTCCCGCGTTTGCGCGTGCGTGCCTCCTCGACGTCGCCGCTCATCTCAACGGCGCAATCCTCGGCGGCTTAGGGCAGCGCAATGCGGCACGGATCATGCGCGCTCTCGTGCGCATCGGTTTCGCCGGCCTTAGCGAGAGCGACGCCTGCCTGAGCGTGCTTGCAGATCTCCGATCGATAGAACGCGAAATCCCGAAGGATCTGCTCGATGGGGAGATGATTTCGAAGGGGATCGTCGTCACGGCCTTCGACTGTTCGCCGCGGCTAATGTTGACGATCGGAGATATCGTCAACACGGGTTGCTGCCTGAATTATCAAAACGGCAGCCCGCATCAACGTGTTGCCGGCCTATGTCGTGGACGCCAATATTCAGGCGCTTGTGAGTTGGCAATTGAAGCAGGCTCACTTTGCGAGCGTGCGGGACTACAAGGCGGTGCTGAACGCATTCGTCGCCGGGCGGCCGACGACGGCCGCCTTCGACGGCGACCGGCTCATATTCCCCTTCACCGTCCCAGAGGGCGAGCGCAGCACAAAAATCGAGCACGCTTTGTCTGGGCTTTGCGCATCTGCGTCAGATCGTACGACTGGGGAGCGTGAGACACGGGGTTTCGCTGCACCCTGGGCTCCTTGCTGAGCGCGAATACGCCCAGCCGCATCCTTTGCAGCCCCTGATGCACGCAAATCACGCGGACATGCTGCGCACGCTATCCGCGGAGCTACGAGCCGTCGAGTATCGACCCATCAAGTTCCCGCAGTCCCGCAACCCTGATGGCGTCTATTGCGACGCGTTGGGCGGCGTGCAGCCGTCCGAATACATCGTTCACCAGTAGCGAGCCTCAATGAAACAGAAGATATCAGCGTTGGGGTCTGGCCTAGACCGACCATTCGGCGCCTCGCTTGCCTTTCTCGGCCTCGATCAGAAACCGGGGACGGTCGAGGATGTCGGGCCTGACGCGACCCTGAAGACCATGCTCGCTCGGAGCGCCGGCGCGGGCGATTCGCCTTCTCAGCTTTTGAGTGCGGTGGTTAGCGAGTATCTCTCCGACGACGAACGCATGCGCCTGGAGAAGGGCCGGTCGATTGCCATTATTGGCCGCGACCGCGAAGCCGACGATATCCTCGACACGCTCGTGCGCGTCAAGGGCAAGGCGCCGGTGCTGATCGCCCCGCCCGGCTCCAAGTCGACAATTGCGCGGCGCGCGGTGCAGCGGGCCATCGCCGGAGAATATCCGCAGTCGAAACCCTACCGGCGGATGCTGGAGCGCGCACACTGGGTGGCGATCACGCCGGGCCGTCTGATGGCGCTCACCAGCGCCAATAATCCCGCAGGCCGCAAGCAGGCGGTCGAGCGCTTCTTCGACGCGGCGCTGGCGATCGAGAAGAAGGAGAAGATCCGCCTCGTCGTATTCATTGATGATTTCCACACGTTTGACGGCGATCAGGTCGAAGCCTTGACGTCCTATATGGATAGCGACACGCGCGCCGTGAGCATCGTGGGCGCATGCAGCGCCGACAAGTTCAACCTCGCCTTCAAGGACAAGGCGAATTTCGCCCGGCGTGTCAGACAGATTCCGGTCGTCGAGTTTTCCGATGAAGAGTCGCTGCGCATCCTCGAGAAATCCTGGATTCCCCGCATTGAGGCTCATTACGGCGTTCGCTTCGGCGAGCGCGCGAAGACGCCGCTGGTCAAGCTCGGGACGGCGCTCTATCCCGAGGGCGGCAAGATCGACGCGGGCCTCAAGATGGCGATCGATCTGGCGATCCATTGCCTTCGGCGCCAAGGCAGCGCTGAGCCTTCGGGCGCTTGTCTCGGCCAAGAAGCGCCTGGCGAGGGATCCGTCGCGGTAGAAGAGGAAGATGTCTACGCCTTCTTCAAGGCGCGAACCGGCTATCCCGTCAATCCTTTCAATCCCGAGGAACTCGCCGGCTACATGCGGGCGCTCGATGCTGCCCTCGGATCCGAGATTATCGGGCAGGAGCGCATGCGCCGCGATCTCTTGCACCTGTTCCAGGACGTGATCGTCGGCTCGAAGAAGGATATGGGCGTCATCGCGCTGCTGGGGCCGACAGGCACCGGCAAATCGCAGGTCGCCAAGCTGCTGGCGCAGTACGGTTTCAACAATCCGCGCGCGCTCCTGCGCATCGACATGACCGAATACCGCTCCCACGACTTCGAGCCTGAACAAACTGTTCGGCGCGGTTGGCGGATTGGTGACCTCGACCGAGCGACAAGGGATTTTGTGCGACTGGTTCGACGATCCCTCGCAAGGCAAGTATGGCGGCGTCGTGCTGATCGATGAAGCCGAACGCGGCGATACCGGCGTGTGGGAGCGCCTGATGGAGTTCTTCGACACGGGAACTTTCGTTGGCGGCGACGGTCGCCGACGGCAGGCGCGGCGCCATATCGTCATCCTGACGAGCAACCGCGGCGACAAAGTTCTCTTTCCGGACTCGATCGTGCACTGGAGCGACGCTCAGATCGCCGACTACGCCGAGAAGATCGAGGAGAAGACGCTCAAGCGTCTGTTCCAGATGAAGCTGACCGGACGCGACGAATTTCAGATCCCGACCCCCGTGCTCAATCGCATCGACCGATATACGGTCGCGGCGCCGCTGCGAAGCGGACAGGTTGCTGAGATCGTGCGTCGGCTCTCGCAAAAGCATATGGACGCGATCGCAAGCGATCTTGAAGTCTCGATCACACTCGATCCGCGCATCGCGAAGCGGCTCGGCGAACACTACTTCTCGGTCATGGACGGCGTGAGGCCGGTTGAGCGGGGCGTCGCAAAGTTCTTTAACGCTGTGAAAGAGCGGTTGCAGGCGGGCGCGATCCGCTCGCTGCGCGGCAGGACGATGGACCTTACCCTCCACGCCGACAACGAGGCCGAGGGCCAAGCGCGGGCCCTTTGCGATGGAGCCTTCGCGTTCGCAATCGACCTGCCAAAGGCGCAAGTCGCAGATCCGCTGCTCGACCCCGATTTCGCGCGACGGATCGCGCGCCTTAGCGAAATTTTGCCGCAGCAGGTCAAGGGCCAGGACGACGCTGTCGAGCGCACGATCGAGGCGCTCGCGAGCTGGCTTTCGCTGCCCGCCGCGTCGCGCCGGCCACTTGGTCTGTTCTGGGTCGGACCAACAGGTGTCGGCAAGACGGAACTCGCCCGCGCGATTTCGCTGGCCACGTTCGAGAGCCGCGAACGTATGGAAATCATTTCGTTCGGCGAAGTTTCCAACGAGCACCGGTTGAACCAGGTGATCGGGGCGCCGCCGGGCACGATCGGCTCCGATGAAGTACGTACGTTCGAGCGGGCGCTGCGCAACATGCCGGAGGGCGGCGTTCTGGTGTTGGACGAGATCTCCAACATGGGAGAGAATATCCCGACGCGGGACGCCCTGTTCAAGCGCCTTTATCATCCATTCGAAGAAGGGCGCTGGACGTCGTCGGCCACCGGCGAAACCTACGATCTCAGCAAATATGTCGTCGTGCTCACAGGCAATGACGGAGAAGATTATTTCAAGGGAACCGATTCCGACGAGATCCGCGAGCAGATTTGGCGAAAGCTCAAAGCGCCGGACAAGGTGCGCCGGATGCTAGGCGAAGCGGGCGTACCGCAAGCCTTCCTAGGGCGCATGGCCGACGTCATCCTTTTCAAGCCGCTGACCCATGCGATTGCACAGAGCGTGGCCGAGAAGCTCGTTGGCGGCATACTCGATCGTTATGCCGCGCTCGGGATCGAGATTCGCCTGGACGAGTCTTTTTACCGCAACTTCGGAGACTTTTTCTACACCGCCGACAAGGGCGCCCGCAGCCTGCGCGACATGGCGACCCACCGCCTGAACCACGTCATCGCGAGCGCGCTGTCGCAAGTCGGCTGCGAGCGGGAGGCGCTGCGCGCGCATTGGGTGCGTCTCGGGCTGGACGCGCAACTGCCGGATCGGCCGTTCGTCAGGCCAGACGATCCCAAGCCCAGGGTGGAGTTCGTCGTCGAAGTCGGCGCGCAGGGAAGCGATACGCCGCACATCTTCGCCGCGAAGGACTACACGCAATTCGCCTCGCTGCCCAGGCGCTTGTCGGAGGCGCAGGCCCGCGCGACCGCCTATCACGAAGCCGGCCATGCGGTCGTCAACGACCCCGCCGTCACCGGCCAGAAACTGATCTGGCTCACCATTCTCGGTGACGTCGGCAATCTCGGTTTCGCGCTATACGACGAGGACGAGGACCGGCCGGTTCATGTCGTCGACCGCCGGCGCGCTGTGCTGCGGCTCGCGCGGCTTATGGCGGGGCAAACCGCGATGACGATGGCGGGTTTTGCACCGGACGCCGGCTGGGCCGCGGACCTGCGCGCGGCGCGCCAACTCGCCCGCCGCATGATCCTCGAGTGGGGGCTCGATCCCGAATTCCTAGGCGTCGCGCCGGCTCACGATACCGGCCGCAACGACGAACCGCATCTGCTGAGCCAGCGCCAGATCGACAGGCTTTCCGACACCATCGTGCGCCTGCTCGCAGAAGCGCTGAAACAAGCCGAGGGCGAACTCGGGCACAACTGGGAACTGGTGGAAACGCTCGTCTCGAGCCTGTTGGAGCGCGGCTACGTTTCCGGAGACACGTTCAGCCAATTGCGCGATCAGTGTCCGTCACGCGAGGCAGCGGGAGATACGAGGATTGTGGTCATCGACGTTTGTACGCGTCTCCTCGTGCCAACAGGGGTCTAAATGATCGCTGCCCTTGCCCCCCGAGAAGGCCCTGGCGCGAAGAGGCTGAACACGTTCGCCGCGCTCGGATCTCACGGCCCGTGGTCCGCCACGTCCCGACCGGGACGGTTGAGTTATCGCGCCTTCCGCACCGTGACGCGCGAAGGGCCCTGGATTCCTCGTGCCATTGAAGGCGAAATCCCGCGCGACATTTCCGGCACGCTCTATCGCAATGGACCCGGCCAGAAGGACGTCTTCGACGTCCCGCTCTGCCATCTCTTCGACGGCGACGCCTATTTGACCGCGATGCGCTTCGCCGATGGCCGCATTTCGGGCCTATCCCGCTTCCTGGCGACCAAGGAGCGGAAGCATGAACAGGCGTCCAAACGGATGCGCTATCACGAATTCGGCACCCGCTGCCCCGGTCGCGCGCTGGGTTTCAAGAACCCTCCGAGCATCAACGTGTTTGTCATGGCGGACCGACATTTCGCGCTCTCGGAAGGCGCGGCGCCGGTGCTGATCGATCCCGACTCCCTGGAGTGCGGCGGCGGGTCTGATTTTGCCGGATCCTGGCCTGCTCGCACGACGTTTACTGCTCATCCAAAGCGCGATCCGGTCACCGGCGACGTGTTCGCCTATGGCCTGACGATGGCGGTCTTTCCCGAACTGGTGTTGGCTCGTCTTCCGGCTGGCGGAAAAACGTTCGCGCCTTTCGCGCGAATGCGGCTCGGCGGCTTCTATCCCGTGCACGACTTCATGCTGACGGAAACCTACGTCGTGGTCGTGCTTCCACCGGTTCACATTAACATGTGGGGCATGCTGCGCGGCCAGTCGAGCGTCGCGGAAAACATTGTCGCGGAACCCCACAAGCCGCTTCGCATCATCGTGGCGCGCAAGGATGGAGGGGGGTCCCCGATCACGATCGAGAGCCACCCGGCCAATATGATCTTCCACCATTGCAACGCGGTCGAGAGCGAGGATGGGCGCACAATCCGGCTCGTCTCCATGGAGACAGACGCCGTTGCAGGCTTTCGGTTGCTCGAAGGCTGGGGCCGTGCAGCGGGACTGTCGCAGCCGAAGTCGCAAATGACTGAGTTCGTCATCGACCTAGACGCCAGAAAGGTGTCGCGCACCGCTCTTACAGAGGGCGGCCCGATCGAGTTCCCCGCCATCGACAATCGCCAGCTGGGCCGAAGCCTGGACACGATCTATGCGCTCAGGACGTTCGATGCGCCCGACGATCCGCTCGCTTTCGATACGGTCTCGGCGTGGGACGGCAGGCGCTTTCGCGAGGCCCGGGCGAAACGGGGCCAAGTCTTCGGCGAGCCGGTTTTGCTCGTGGACAGCGCCGGCCGCTCCTGGATCACCCATCTCGGCTACGACGCTGACGGCGATGAAACCTTCCTCGACATCCGGGACCCCAACGAACTTCGGCTGATCGGGCGCGCCTGGCTCGGCTTTCGCATCCCGCTTGGCTTTCACGGGCACTTCGTTCCCGACGCCAATCAACCGTGATGGCCTAGCGCGTGTAGTCGCCAATCTTCAGTCAAGTTCCCATGCGAGATGGGGTCGTCGACCGGGTTATTTTGAGTTCTGACCCCGGGCTTGCTTGCACGGCCGGTGGCGGTGGCGCCTATGCTATTTCCGTAAGGATTAGGAGGGAAAGCGATGTCGTTAACGGGCAAGGTCGCAATCGTCACCGGCGGGAACAGCGGGATCGGGAAGGCGATCGCCGTCGGACTCGCGCAGGCTGGCGCCAGCATCGTCATCGACTATGTGGCCGATCCGGAGGCGACCGAGGGGCTCGAGCGCGAAATTGTCGCCCTCGGCGACAAGGCGATCGGCGTGGAGGCCGACGTCAGCCGGATCGAAGATTTGCAGCGCCTTATCGAAGCGGCCGTGGTGAACTTCGGACGCCTCGACATCATGGTCAACAACGCCGGCGTCGAGACGCGGACCTCGGTGCTCGACACAACGGAGGCTCAGTACGACAAGGTTCTCTCGATCAATCTGAAGAGCGCGTTTTTCGGCGCCCAACTCGCCGCGAAGCAGATGATCAAGCAGGGCGGCGGCGGTCGGATCGTCAACATCACATCCGTCCACGAGGACTGGCCGATGCCCGGCAACACCGCCTACTGCCTGGCGAAGGGCGGCATGCGCATGCTGACCCGGACCGCCGGCGTTGAATTGGCGCCCCACGGCGTTCTGGTGGTTGGCGTCGGTCCGGGCGCGGTCGCGACCCCGATCAATCTCTCCACCATGAAGGACCCCGCCCTGATGGCGAAGCTCGACGCGGCTATCCCCCTCGGACGCATGGCGAAGCCCGAAGAGATCGCCAACGTCGTGGTCTTTCTCGCCGGCGATGGCGCGAGCTATCTGACGGCGACAACGATCTTCGCCGATGGCGGCATGATGCAGAGCAGCGTCGGGCTCTGATCCCAATGTCCGAGCGCTATGACCTGATCGTCATCGGCAGCGGCGCTGGCGGGGGCACTTTGGCCCACCGGCTCGCGTCGACCGGGAAACGGATCCTCATCCTCGAGCGCGGCGACTGGCTGCCGCGGGAAGCCCGCAACTGGAGCGTCGAGGACGTCTTCGGCGTCAACCGCTACGTCTCGCCGGAGACTTGGCTGACAGCGGACGGAAAGCCGTTTCAGCCCCAGGTTCACTATTTTGTCGGCGGCGCCACCAAGGTGTTCGGCGCGGCGCTCTATCGTCTGCGCAAGGAGGATTTCGGCGAACTGCGCCATTTCGACGGCGTCTCGCCGGCCTGGCCAATCGGCTACGACGCGTTCGAGCCCTATTACACCGAGGCCGAGCATCTCTATCAGGTGCATGGGGAGCACGGAGTCGATCCGACCGATCCGCCGGCGAGCGCCCCCTACCCCTGGCCGCCCGTCTCTCACGAGCCGCGCATCGCGAAGCTTGCGGAGAATCTCGCGGCCGCCGGCTATCATCCGTTTCACGCGCCATCCGCCGTACTGATGAACGAAGCGGACATGCCCTACAGCGCATGCATCCGCTGCCAGACCTGCGACGGCTTTCCCTGCCTCGTTCACGCCAAGTCCGACGCCGAGGTGATCGCGGTGCGCCCGGCGATCGAAAGCCCGAACGTCACGCTGCTGCGCAACGCCTTCGCCACGCGGCTCGAGACCAACGCGTCGGGAACTGCGGTCGTCGGCGTGATCGCAGAAGTCGCCGGAAAGCCCGAGCGTTTCGAGGCCGACATCGTCGTGGTTTCGTGCGGCGCCGCGAATTCGGCCGCCCTGCTGCTGCGCTCGGCCAATGAACGCCATCCGAACGGCCTCGCCAACGGTTCCGGTCAGGTCGGACGCCATTACATGTTCCACAACAGCCAGGCGGTCCTCGCTTTGTCGCTGACGCCGAACGACACGATGTTCCAGAAGACGCTGGCGCTGAACGATTTCTATTTCGGAATGGAGGGCTTCCCCTATCCGATGGGCAACATCCAGATGATCGGCAAGACGCTGGGGGGCATGTATCGCGCCGAGAAGCCGCTCCTGACGGCGCTCGTGCCGGATCGCGCCCTTGACGAGGTTGCGCGCCACGCCGTCGATTTCTGGCTGACCACGGAAGATCTGCCCGATCCGGACAATCGCGTCACGATCGAGAGCGACGGCCGTTTGAAGCTCGCCTACAAGCCGAACAATCAGGTCCCCATGCAGAAGCTCTACGAGAAGCTGAAGTCGATGCTGGGGGAGATCGGCCTGCAGAAGCAGCATCTCGTGGCGCGCGATCTCTATATGCGCAACGACATCCCGCTCGCCGGCTGCGCTCATCAGGCCGGGACCTGCCGGTTCGGCGACGATCCGGCTGCTTCGGTGCTCGACCGCAACTGCAAGGCGCACGAACTCGATAATCTCTATGTCGTCGACACCAGTTTCTTCGTCAGCATCGGCGCGGTGAACCCGTCGCTTACGGCCATCGCCAACGCCTTGCGGGTGGGGGACCATATCCGGAAAAGGATTTGCCCATGACCGCGGCCGCGCTCGCGACGCTGGCGGCGCGATACCTTCTGGTGATGCTGTTCTTCCCGTTCAGCGCCGCCGACAAGATCTTCAACTTCGAGGGCGCCGTCGCCCAGGCGAGCGAGATCGCGCCGCGCAAGATCGCCGTCCTGCTGATCCTCGCCGGTCTCGCGACCGAGATCCTGATGCCGCTCGGAATCCTGACCGGAATCGCCGACCGGGCCGCCGGCTTCGTGATGGCGGGCTATTGCATGGCGACGGCGTTGCTGTGGAAGCAGTTCTGGAAGCCGGGCGACTTCTGGCGGGCGGGCGGCAGCAGCAAGGGCCGCGACCTCTTCTGGGATTTCCTCAAGAATTTTTCGCTTGCCGGAGGCTTCCTGCTGCTGATCGTCGGCGCTCACGGCACGATCGGGACTTTCCTCGCAAACCCGCTCGCATCGTCTCACCCTTACGCGCAGGAGCGAAACGCCGTGACGGATCCCGGATTTCGTCCCACGATCGGTTATTGGCACCTTTGGCGCGACGACAAGGGCGTGAGCCATCAGCAGCGGTGCGAACTGACCGCATTCGAGCTCAAGGGCGTCGGTCCGGCCGATCCGCAGTGGAACAACCGGCAGCCGCGCAGTGAAGCCACGACGGTCTTTACGGTGCAGCCGGTCGGCTGGGTCGGCGACTGGCACGAGAACCCGGCGCCGCAGTGGATCGTGCCGTTGTCGGGCCGATGGTGGGTCGAGGCGATGGACGGGACGCGGGTCGAGATGGGTCCAGGCGACCTGTCGTTTGGCGAGGACCAGGGCTGCATCGCAACGCCCGATGGCCGGCGCGGTCACCGGTCCGGCACAATCGGCGATCAGCCGGCCGTTCTGATGACCGTCCAGGTTCACGTGCCGCCAGTCCTCGGCCCGTGTCACCTTCGGTAGGGAGATGACGCCGTACGAAATCATCGAGCCGGAATTCCGGTCTTTGGTGCTGTCCAACGCAGAGCTTCTGACCCTTGCAGAGGGGTTCGGCTGGGCGGAGGGGCCGGTATGGTTCGCCGACGCCAACCAGTTGCTCGTCAGCGATGTGCCCAACGACCGCATTCTTCGCTGGTCGGAGGATGGGGGTCCTTCCGTGTTCCAGCAACCTTCTGGATTCGCCAATGGACATGCGCGCGACCGGCAGGGTCGAATGATCGGCTGTTCCCACCAGCATCGGTGCGTCACGCGGCTGGAGCTGGACGGAAGCGAAACGGTGCTGGCGGACCGTTACCAAGGCCGACGGCTCAATTCCCCGAACGACGTGATCGTGCATAGCGATGGCGCGATCTGGTTCACAGATCCTCATTACGGCATCAACACGGACTATGAGGGCGGGAAACAACAGGCGGAGTTGCCGGCGCAGGTCTATCGGCTCGATCCCGCGACGGGCGAACTCGCCGTCGTGGCGGATGACTTCACCGGGCCGAACGGCCTCTGCTTCTCGCCCGACGAGAGCCTGCTCTACATCGCCGAGAGCGGCGCGCAGTTCGCGCCGGACCCGGTCCGGCACATTCGCGTTTTCGAGGTCGAGGACGGCCGACGGCTCAGGAAAGGCCGCGTGTTCCACAAAGTCGAGCCCGGCTTCGCCGACGGCATGCGCTGCGACGAGGACGGCCGGATCTGGACGAGCGCCGGCGACGGCGTGCATTGCCTTAAGCCCGAAGGCGCTCTGATCGGAAAGATCGGGACAGGCGGGGTCGTCGCAAACCTGACCTTTGGCGGCCGCAACCGCTCCCGCCTGTTCCTCTGCGCGTCGCACGCGCTGATGGCGATCTACACCAACGTTCGCGGCGCAGAACGTCCGTGACGGCAGGTCCGACAGCCCAGCGATTGGATCGGATCAGCATCAACGTCTCCGATCTCGCCGCCGCAACGACCTTTTACACCGGGGCTCTCGGCTTCGAGGCGTCGCCGGCGGTCGACGCCGATGCGCGCCTCGCCGCGCTCTTCGGCGCGCGGGCGCTGCGCACGGTCCTGCTCAGGCGAGGACGGCAGCGCCTTGAGCTTGCGCTGGCCGATCCTCCGGGCGTCCCCTACCCCGCCCATAGCCGCAGCAACGACCTCTGGTTCCAGCATTGTGCGCTCGTGACAGATGACATCGCGGCGGCTTACGCGAGGCTCTCCCGGTTTCCTTTCACGCCGATCTCGCGACGCGGCCCGCAGGCGCTGCCTCGCGGAGTTGTCGCGTTCAAGTTCCGCGACCCCGACGGACATCCGCTCGAACTGATCGAGTTTCCGCGGCCCGATCCGCGAACCGAGGGCGGCATCGACCATTCCGCGATCAGCGTCGCCGACGCCGAACGCAGCATCGCCTTCTTTGGCGCGCGGCTCGGGCTCTCCGTGCAGTCGCGTCAGGTCAACCACGGTCCGGCGCAGGACGCGCTGGACGATCTTGACGAGGTCGCGGTGGATGTCGTGGCGCTCGCGGCAAAGTCGCCGGCCCCGCACGTCGAACTCCTCGGCTATCGCGCGCCACGGGGCCGCGCGTCTCCAATCGCAGGCCTATCGGACGTCGCGGCCAGCCGTTTGATCTTCGCGACCGACACCCTCGATGGCCAGGATGGCGTGGTCACGCTCGGCGACGGCGCGCGCGTCTGCGTGATCCAGGACCCGGACGGCCATGTGTTGCTGCTGGAGCAGGGTCCGTAGCTCGGGGTCGCGCGGCTCTTTATCCATGTTTTGTGGATCGGTCTGCGTGGGCTTTCGCGGAATGGATGTTCGCAAGAATGTGCGCCGTGTTGATCAGGGCGAGATGAGAGAAGGCCTGCGGGAAGTTTCCGAGCTGCCGTTTTCCTACGGGATCGTATTCCTCGGCAAGAAGGCCGACGTCATTGCACAGCGACAGCAAGCTCTCGAATAGCTCGCGCGCTTCTTCCACCCGTCCGGTCAGCGCGTAATTGTCCGCGAGCCAGAAGCTGCAGGCGAGGAAGGCGCCTTCGCCCGGAGGCAGTCCGTCCGCGCCGCTCCCGGTGTCGTAGCGCAACACCAGGCCGTTTCGGATGAGCTTGCGCTCGATCGCGGCGACCGTGCCAAGGACGCGCGGATCGTCGGGGGGCAGGAAACCGACCTGCGCGATCAGGAGAAGGCTCGCGTCGAGCGCGGTCGCGCCGTAAGACTGAACGAACGCGTTCTGCGCGGGATCGAACCCATGCGCGCAGACGTCGGCGTGAATTTCGGAGCGCACCTGACGCCAGCGCTCGATCGGGCCCTGCAGTTTGAACTCTTCGATCGACCGCACGGCGCGGTCGAAGGCCACCCAGGCCATCACCTTCGAGTGGGTGAATTGCCGCCTTCCGCCCCGCACCTCCCAGATGCCCTCGTCGGGATCGCGCCAGATCTTTTCCAGATGCTCGACGAGGGCGCACTCAAGGTCCCAGGTCTGCTCCGTGGTCGCGAGCCCGGCGCGCCGGGCGACATAAAAGGTGTCGAGCACTTCCCCGTACACATCGAGCTGGAGCTGTTTGACCGCGGCGTTGCCGACCCTGACCGGGCTCGCGCCCTTGTAGCCCGGCAGCCAGTGGACGACGAATTCGTCCAGCCGCCTTTCACCGGCGACGCCGTACATCGTTTGCACGTCCTCGGGCGATCCGGCCACCGCGCGCAACAGCCACTGGTGCCAAGCCTTGGCTTCGTCGAGGAAGCCTGCGCCGATCAGCGCAATCAGCGTGAACGTCGAGTCCCTGAGCCAGCAGTACCGGTAATCCCAGTTGCGTTCGCCCCCCATCTGCTCCGGCAGCGAAGTCGTCCCGGCCGCCACGATTCCGCCGGTCTCCCAATGCGCGAGCGATTTGAGGGTCAGCAGCGAGCGCAGGACGGCGGGGGCCCACTCGGAGCGCGCCGTGAAAGCCGCGGCCCAGTCGGACCATTCGGTCTTGACGCGTTGCAAAGTCTCGGCGGCCGGCGCCGGTTCAGGCGGCTCGCGATAGGACGGCGACCAGTTCAGCGAAAAGCATTTTTCTTCTCCTGCACCAATCGTAAAGTCCGCGAGCGTGCGAAGGTCCTCGCCATAGGTCGCGACCGACGAGTTCGAGGATCAGCCGGTCCGGTCCGGCGACAAGGTGAAGGCGTCCGTCTTCCTGTCTCCACGCCCATGGGGCGACGGCGCCATAGTCGAAGCGCACGATCAGCTCCATGCGCATCGCGACCGCCCCCTCGACGCCCGTTACGATCCGCACGAGGTCCGCCGCTCGATCGCGCCGGACCATGAAGTCGGTGAGGCGGACGGCGCCTGTGCTGGTCCGAAACACCGTTTCGAGGATCAGCGTGTCACCGCAGTAGCTGCGCGCAGCCGACGCCGAAGCGTCCGCGGGAGCCATGAGCCATCGTCCATGTTTCGGCTCGCCCAACAGCGCCGCGAAGCAGGGCGCGCTGTCGTATCGGGGCAGCCCCAGCCAATCGATCGAGCCGTCGCATCCGACGAGGGCGACCGTCTCGCAATTGCCGATGACGGCGTAGTCTTCAATCCGACAGGGCATTCGCAATCTCCAACCCGAAGGAGAAACCCGGCGGCTAGCATTAACGTTCCTGACGGTCGAGGCCGTCTCAGGACGGCGGGTCGTACGTTCCGTGAACCGGCGACCGCGCGCGCGGAACCTTCGGCTGGACGAGCGGGCCCGGGAGGGCGCGCTCGGCTTCGTCCTCGAGCTGCTGCTCGTGATGGCGCACGAAGCGCGCGGTCAAGACAAAGGCGATCACGGCGATGACGAGCGCGGCGATCCCCACCGGCTTCGCGTAGGTCTCGAAGGCGCGTCCGAGCAGGTAGCCTCCGACGCCGAAGATCGACGCCCAGACGATTCCCCCGGCGGCGTTGAAAAGGAAGAACCGCTCCCAGTTGAAATGATTGACGCCTGCGAGGAACGCGGCGAAAGCCCGCAGGACCGCGACGAACCGCCCGAAGAACACGATCTTGCCGCCGTGCCGGATAAACAGGTACTGGCCGAGCTTCAGCCGGCGCTCGTCCAGATGGACATAGCGCCCATAGCGATAGGCGATCCGAAAGCCGAACTCGCGCCCGATCCAGTAGCCGCAATTGTCGCCGATTATGGCCCCCGCCGCCGCGGCGCCGATCACGCCCCAGAGGTGCAGTTTCCCCTGCCCGGCCAGGATCGCGGCGGCGACCAGAATGGTCTCTCCGGGCATCGGGACGCCCGCGCTTTCCAGCCCGACAATCGCGAAGATCGCGAAATAGCCGTAGGTCGCCAGATAGCCGTGCAAATGGGGAACGAAATCCATGCCGGCCCGAGGACGCCTAGAAGCCGGTGAGCCGGCGAGCGTTGGCGCGCACTTTCTTGCGCGCCGGCCGCGCCGCAGCCTCGGCGATGTGGGCCAGACCGATGGAGAAGTCGTCCGCCGTCCGCACGCCGCCGAAAGCCGCCCGGATCATGAACGCCCCCCAGGCGGCCTGCGCGGCCATCGCGCCCTCGACCGCCGCGTCGAACTTCTCCGCCACCATCAACTGGGCCTCGCGCGCCTTCTCGATCGGCTCGCCGCCCGGAGCGAACAGGCTCTGCGTTCGCGCAGCAATGGTGACCGCTGCGTCGACTCCCGACTGCATGTTCGCCTTGGCGATCTTGAGAGACGTTCCGGCTAGACTTCTCGGCATGCTATAGTCTCCAGTCGCCCGCCGAGGGCCCCTCGCGGAGCGTCGTCGTGCCAGTCAGGATGAGGGAAGTTCGGCGCCCCGACAACCCCGCCTTCCGTATCCTTGACAATTCTTTTGTCTATCCTTGACAAGTCTTTCGGATCGAAGTTGTTCCGAGTCCACATCGCCACGGAGTTCCCTCTTGACGCGCGCGCCCCTCGTCCTCGCCGCCGTCGCCGCGCTGATGGGCGCGTCCGGAGTGGCCCTGGCGGCGCTCGCGGCGCACCAGAACGGCGGCGACCTCGGGCGCACGGCGGCGTTGTTCCTCCTCCTGCACGCGGGCGCCTGCCTCGGGATCGCCGCCCACGCGCGGATCGCTCCGTCGCGCGCGCTCGTCCTCGTCGGCTTCGTGCTCGCGGCCGGCGCGTCGCTGTTCGCCGCCGATCTCGCCAGAAGCGCCTTCGCCGGCGAGCGGCTCTTCCCGTTCGCCGCGCCGACCGGCGGCTCGACCATGATCCTCGCCTGGGCGGCGCTGGCGGTGATCTTCGGCTTGGCGGCCCGGCGCTGAGAGCCGTTCAGCCGCCGTTCGGTTGCGCTTACGCCCTCGTTCGGCACGCGTTCGGCGCCCGAAAACGGAGCCTTATTCACCCGTGTTTTTAGCTTTTTCAAAGGGTTGCGCCGCAGTTTCAGGAGAAAATGTGACTCGCAAGCCCCCTCGCGCCTCGGCCTGTCGAGGAGGCTCCCGGAGCGCGCGCTCGACGCCAGCGCTGTTTGCAGTTCGGAATCGAGACTTTTCAACAGGTTGCGGCAACTTTCCCAATTTCCCGAGCCGCAGGAAGTTTGTGAGTGAAGTGTTTCCCCGCGAAGCTTGCCCCACCGGGACCCCTGACCTCGCACGCCCGCGAAAGCAGGGTACGCCTGAACCGGCTTGGGCTCATGTCCTCTCGCCGCACTGACCCTTTTGGCCTCGAATTTCCGACAAAGAGAACCCTAGCACATATTTCTGTTTTTTGGAATCAATTTTCGTGCCCTGTCGCATGGCGGAGCTGACCACCGCGGTCCAGCACAAGCTTCCTGTGAAGATCATCGTCCTGAAGAATAACAGCCTCGCCGAAGTCAAGTTCGAGCAGATGGAGCTTGGCAACCCATCCTTTGGCTGCGAGCTGTCGCCGATCGATTTCGTCGCCTTCGCCCGGGCCTGCGGGGCGGAGGGCTATCGTTGCGAGCGTCCCGAGGAAATTCGCCCGGCGATCCAGGCCGCGCTCCGCTCGACCGGACCCGCGCTGGTCGAGGCGGTCGTCGACGCCGACGAGAAGCCGACGGACCCGGACCAGTTGCGCGCGTAGGGGTCGCTGGCCCTTCTCCCGTCGGGAGAAAGCAGCGCGGAGCGCCGGATGACGGGACCCGCGCCCAACCAGTCGGCGCCCGCGTCCCTCCGGTTACGCAGGGCGCTCTTTGCTTCCGCGCGCCGCGCTTTCGATGAACGCCTCGAGCCCCGCGATGCACTCGCGGTCGCGGTAGAGCTCAGGCTTGTTTCGTTCGATCTCTCCGCCGATCCGTCTGCGTTCCCCTTCATCAGACGCCAACCGGACCGCAATCGAAACATATTCGTCAATCGCACTCGCGACCGTTTCTCCAATTCCCATCCTCTCCAGGATCGCGCTGCTGTGACGGCCGCGCATCAGCGAGCCTTTCAAGGTCACAACGGGCAGGTTATGGGCGAGACTTTCCAGGGTCGAATTGCAACCGGACCAGCCGACGCTGTCGAGAAAGATGTCGCAGTTGCCGATCGCGGCGACGAAGCGATCGAAGCTCAGACGCTCGATGAACAGGCAATGGTCGGACGCGGTTAAACCCGAGTCCGAGAACACAGCGTCCAAACGGCGGCGAAACGAGTCTGCGGCCGCTGCTTCTTCCGGGTGCTTGATGAACACGAACTGGCAGTTTCCCACCCGCTTCGCGATTTTGGCGAAGACGACGTCATGCTGGGGAAGATATTTGTAGAGCGACTGACCCGACCAGAACACGACGGCGTCGTGCCTCATGCCTAACTCGGCCCGGCTAACCGTCGCGGGCGCCGGCGTCAGGGGCTCATAGTATATCGAGAGGTTGGGCAGGCGCGCCAGGCGCTCGGTATAGAGTTCGGCCGCGTCGGCGGGCTCCATCAGCTCGCTGCTCAGGAAAGCGTCGAGCGTGGGAAGGCCGCTGGTTTCCGGGTGACCCCAGGAATTGCACTGGACGGGCGCGAGCCTTTGCGCCGCGAGTGGCAGACACAATTCGTCCATCAGGAGCCCGGGATAGATGAGCACATGAGGCGCGTCCGCGAGGATTTCCTCCCGCCAGCCTTCGAGCGGCAAAGCGCGGTGCACGAACCGAGAGCACAGGCTCGCGGCGACCTCGGTCTCCAGGTCTCGCTTTCGGCCCACGTGGTAGCCGAATAGCTTGAAGCGGCTGCGATCCAACTGGCTCATCCAGCCTTTCAGCGGAATTTTCCAGTTCGAATGGGCGTAGAAATGGCTGCTGACGAAGCCCACCCGGATCGGCTCGCCGACTTCGGGGGGCCGGGGCAGAACGGCTTGAGGAAAACGGGCGCCAAAGACGCGGCTGGCGAGCGCTCCGTACAGGGCCTGCAGATCCCGATCGTTGCGGCCCTGGTAGGCGAGATAGAAGGGTCGGTAGCGCGCGACGGCCTCAACCATGTTGGTTCTCAGGCGTCCGGCGTCGTGGTCCCCGCAGATGGCCCTGAGTTTGCTTTCGTAGGCCCTGCGACGGACGTCGATATCGTCCTCGCTCTCATACAAAATCCTCAGCTCGCAATAGCAGCTGAGGAATCGGCACAGAGCGTTGTCCGGCTCGAGTTCGATCGCCGTTTCCGCGCTTTTGATCGCGTCGTCATTGCGGTTGCAGAGAAACAGGGCCTCGGCCCGGGAAATCCAGGCGTCGACGTCCCTTGGCCTGAGTGCGATCGCCCGGTCGAAGCTCGCCATCGCATCGTCGAACCGATTGAGCTTGACGAGCGTGTCGCCGCGACGGCGATGCGCCTCGGCGAAGTCCGGCCGGATCGCGATCGCTGTGTCGAAACTCGCCAGCGCTGCGTCGAAGCGCTCCAATTCGACCAGCGCATTGCCGCGACTGGAGTGCGCCAGGGCAAGATCGGGGCGGAAGGCGACCGTCTTGTCGTAACTGGCGAGCGCGTCGCCAAAGCGCATGAGGCCGGTGAGCGCATTGCCGCGGTTGATGTGCGCGTCGACGAAGTCGGGCCGGATCGCGAGCGCCTTGTCGTAACTGGCGAGCGCCTCCGCGAAACGCTTCAGTTTCGCGAGCGCCAGCCCGCGGTTGTTGAGCGCCTCGACGAATTGGGGATTGAGGGCGATCGCCTTTTCGAAGCGACCAAGCGCCTCCTCAAATCGGTTCAGGAAATGGAGCGCGGTCCCGTAGCCAAACTGAGCGTCGGCAAAGTTTGGCGCAAGCGCGACGGCGCGCTCGAAATAACCGATCGCCTCTTCGAACCGGCCGAGGTCCTTGAGGCCCTTTGCCAGGTTGTTGAAGGCGACCGGCGAGTTTGCATTCAGCGCGACCGCCTTTCGTATGATCTCGACGCCGCGTTCGATCTGACCCCGTTGCAGCGCGATCACGCCGAGCATGTGGCGCGCGTCGAAGTTGTCCGGCTGAGTCTTCAGCGCCGCGTCGTAATGCCGTTCCGCCTCCGCGAGCTTGCCCTGCTGATGGAGGGCAAGGCCCTGGCGAAACTTGCTAGCGCTGGCCGCGGCAAGGTCCGTCATCTCGCCGCCCGCCCGTGATTCATAGTCGCGCCTCAAAAAAGCCTGGCCAAAGGATCGCGTAACGACGGCAGGCTGCCCAGCGCCGCCCTATCACGCAACCTTGATCTTCGCCCAATAAGCTGACGCAGCAACAAATCTCGCCCTTCGGCGTTGCATGACCGGAGGCGGCCCCTGTGAATCTTGTCAAATTCGCGCTGAAGTTTCGGATTACCTTTTATGTCCTGGCGCTCCTGATTCTGCTGGGCGGAATCGGCGCGGCCGTTGTCGCCAACAAGGACGTCCTGCCGAACGTCAATATTCCGGTCGTCGTCGTGGTCTGGACCTATACCGGCCTCGAGCCGACCGACATGGCCTCGCGCGTCACCACCTACAGCGAATTCGCGCTTTCGAACAACGTCAACGGCATCAAGCGCATGGAGAGCACGACGCTCCAGGGCGTGACGATCGAGCGCATCTACTTCCAGGACAGCGTGACGATCGACCTTGCGGTCGCCCAGGTCGTCGCCGCGACCAACTCGGTCCGCGCCGTGATGCCGCCCGGAATCAACCCGCCCGTCATCATGCAGTTCGCCGCCTCGTCGGTTCCCGTCATCCAGTTGGCGCTGACCTCGACGTCCGAAACCCTGGCGCAAATTTACGATTACGCGCAGTACCGCATTCGCCAGACGCTGACCCAGGTGCCCGGATCGACGCTCCCCTCGCCCTACGGCGGCTCGCCGCGGCAGATCATGGTCGATCTCGATCTCAATGCGCTGAGGGCTTACGGGCTGACGCCGCTCGACGTCACCAACGCCATCACCACCCAGAATCCGGTCGAGCCCTCGGGCCTGGCGAAGATCGGCGACACTCAATATCCGATCCGCCTCAACACCACGCCGGAAGCGATCGCGTCGTTCAACGACATGCCGATCAAGGTCGTGCACGGCAGCCCCGTGCTGATCCGCGACGTGGCCTATGTGCGAGACGGATCCCCGCCGCAGCAGAACGTGGTGCGTTCCAACGGCCAGGCCGCGGTGCTCGAGACCGTGCTGAAGAACGGCACCGCCTCGACGCTTTCGGTTGTCGACACGGTGAAGAATTTTCTTCCGCAAATCCGCGCCGCGGCGCCCAAGGACATGAAGGTGACGCCGCTGTTCGATCAGTCGGTGTTCGTGTCGGCGGCGATCGGCGACGTCATCCGCGAGGCTTTGATCGCGGCGGCGCTGACCGGCGCCATGATCCTGCTCTTCCTGGGGTCGTGGCGCTCGATGCTGATCGTGCTGGTGTCGATCCCGCTCTCGATCCTGACCTCGCTGATCGTGCTGACCGCGCTCGGCGAGACCATCAACATCATGACGCTTGGCGGGCTTGCGCTGGCGGTCGGCATTCTCGTCGACGACGCGACGGTCGCGATCGAGAACACCTATCGCCTGATGGAGGAGAAGAAACCCTTTCGCGAAGCCGTGGTCGAAGGCGCGGCCGGCATCGCGACGCCGGCGCTGATCTCGACGCTGGCGATCTGCTCGGCCTTCGTCTCCGTTTTCTTTCTGACCGATACGCCGAAGTATCTGTTTACGCCGCAGGCGCTCGCGGTGGTGTTCGCGATGCTCGCCTCCTACGGCCTGTCGCGAACGCTCGTCCCGATCCTGATCGACGTGCTCGTCGCCACGGAATACGCTCAACGCTACCCGGATGCGCAAGAGGCTCACGAGCGAGAACCCCCCGCGCAACGCCCGCCATCCGGGATGGGCCGCTTATTCGCGCGCATTTTCCCGCGCCGGAGCGCGAAGTCCAGCGGGGCGCGGAAGCCCGGTTTCTTCGCGCGCGCGCACGCGCGTTTCGAGCACGGCTTCGAGGCTTTTCGGAAGCGGTATCTGGGAACGCTCAACGCCGTGATGGGGCGGCCGATCGCGACCTTCGCGGTCGCGATGGTCGTCCTCATTTGCGGCGGCGTGCTGGTCCTCTTCATCGGCCAGGACTATTTTCCGCAGATCAGCTCCAGCACGATGACGCTCCATGTGCGAACGCGGCCGGGCATGCGGATCGAGACGGCGATCGAGGAGGTCGCGGCGATCGAGAAGACGATCCGCGAGATCATCCCGGAAAAGGATCTCGACAACGTTCTCGACAACATCGGCCTGCCCGCCAGCAACTACAATCTCGCCTTCAACGACGGCTCGTTCGTCGCCTACAACGACGGACAGATTCTGATCTCGCTGAAAGAGGGGCACGCCTCGACCGCGAATTACATGCGGGACCTGCGGCGGGAGCTCAATCAGCGATTCCCCGACGTCATCTTCTATTTCCAGCCCGCGGACATCATCACCCAGATTCTCGATTTCGGCACGCTGACGCCGATCGATATTCAGGTTGCGGGCCGCAACCCCGACAAGGACCTCGAAGTCGCCCAGGATATCGAGCGGCGCCTCAAGGGCGCGCGCGGCGCGGTCGACGTGCATATCCAGCAGATCACCAACGCGCCGCTCTTCTTCGCCAGCGTCAACCGGCAACTGGCGCTGGAGCTCGGGCTTTCCGAGCAGTCGATCGCCGCGGGCCTCAACGTCTCGCTCGCCGGGAGCTTTCAGGTCACGCCGAATTTCTGGAGCGATCCCAAGACCGGGATTCCCTACCAGCTCTGGGTGCAGACGCCCGAATACCGCAACGCTTCGCTGGCCGACCTCGGCGACACGCCGCTCTATGTGAGCTCGAACGGCGACAATCCCGGCACGCTCGGGCTCCTGTCCAGCGTCGCCGAGCTCAAGCGGCAGTCGGAGCAGACCGTCATCAACCACGTCAACACCCAGCCGACATTCGATATCTTCGCCAGCGTGCAGGACAGCGATCTGGGTTCAGTTCGTCGGCAGATCAACGCGATCGCGGACGACGAGCAGAAGACGCTTCACCCGCCGGACAAGATCGCCGTGCGCGGCCAGATCGAGGATATGGACAGCGCCTTCTTCCACATCGAGATCGGGCTCGGGATCGCGCTGGTGGCTGTCTATCTCCTGATGGCGGTCAATTTCCAGAGCTGGGGCGATCCGTTCGTGGTGATCGCGGCGCTGCCGCTGGCCTTCTGCGGCATTGCCGCGAGTCTCTTCATCACCGGGACGACGTTCTCGATCCCCTCGCTGTTCGGCGCAATCATGAGCGTAGGCGTCGCCAGCGCCAATTCGATCTTGCTCGTTCAGTTCGCGCGCGAGGAGCGCGAGCGGAGCGGGTGCGACGCAAGGGAAGCCGCGATGAAGGCGGGCGCGTCGCGACTGCGGCCGGTGCTGATGACCGCCGGCGCGATGTTCGTCGGCCTGCTGCCGATGGCGCTCGGGCTCGGCGAGGGCTCGGAGCAGAACGCCGCGCTGGCCAGAGCCGTGCTCGGAGGCGTCGCGGTCGGCACCTGCTCGACCCTGATTTTCGTTCCGTTTCTCTACTCCGTCCTGCGCCGGGGGCGCTTCGAGCCCGTGAAGGATTATCTATGAACGATCGATCCGACAGCGAGCGCGAGCGCGCCGCAAGACCGGACGAGGCTGCCTCGGAACGAGGCGGCGAGCGCGCCGACGCCAACGATCACGCAACCGACAGCGGACGAGACGCCGATGAGGGCGGAGCGGACCGGCAAAGCGACGCCGAGAACCGCGCAGCCGATAGGAAAGGCGAAGCAGCGAAGGGCGAAGCCGATGAGAAAGCCGGCGCGGAAAAGGGCAACGCCAATGCGCAACGCGAAGCAGAGTCGGCGCCTGCCGGCGCAACTGCCGAGGCGAACGGGCCCGGCTTCCCCAGGCTGGCGATCGTCGCCGCGCTCGTCGTCGTCGCCGCGTTGATCGGGTGGGGCGTCTACGGCCACTGGCGAACCAATTCCCAGGCGGAGCAAACGCAACAGCAGACGGCGAACTCGATCCCGACGGTGCGGGTCGCGACCGCCAAGCGCAACGACAATCCGATCGACACGATTCTTCCGGGACAGACCGAGGCTTTCCAGATCGCGAATATCTACGCCCGCGTTACCGGCTACATCGCCGAGCGCAAGGTCGACATCGGCTCGCGCGTGAAGAAGGGCGATCTTCTGGTGCGCATCGCCGCGCCCGATCTCGACCAGCAGCTCGCCCAGGCCGAGGCGCAGCTCGGGCAGGCGAACGCCGCCGTCATTCAGGCGGAGGCGCAAGTGGTTCAGGCGCAGGCGAACCTCAAGCTGCAGGCGACCAATCTCGAACGCACCACCGCTTTGACCAGGCAGGGGTTCGAAACCGCGCAGAACGAGCAGACCCAGCAGACGACCGTGCAGTCGCAACAGGCGGGGCTTGCGACGGCGAATGCCGGCGTCGAGGTGGCGAACGCCAACCTCAAGGCGCAGCAGGCGACGATCGACCGGCTGAAGGCGCTGACCGCGTTCGAGAATGTGGCGGCGCCGTTCGACGGCGTGGTGACCGCGCGCAACGTCGAGGTCGGCGACCTCGTCAACGCCAATACCGGCTCGGGCGCGCCGATGTTCACAGTCGACCAGGACGACGTCCTGCGCATCGCCGTGCAGGTGCCGCAGTACGCCTCGCAAGGCGTCCGCGACGGCCTCGAGGCGAAGATCACCGTCCCGGAAATGCCCGGCCGCACGTTTACCGGCAAGGTCGCTCGGAGCACGGTCGCGCTCCTCTATTCGACCCGGACGCTGACGACCGAAGTGGACGTTCCCAACCCCGACGGCGCGCTGCGCCCGGGCCTCTACGTCAACGTGTCGCTCGCGATCCCGCGGACGTCGCCCAGCGTAACGGTTCCCTCCGACGCCCTTATTTTCAATCAGCACGGCATGCAGGTCGCGGTTGTCGAGCCGGGCGATCAGGTCAAGTTGCTCAAGGTCGACATCGATCGCGATCTCGGAACCGAGGTCATGCTGAAGAATGGGCTCAAGGGCGGCGAGAAGCTGGTGATCGGCGCTCCGGTCGACCTCGCGGACGGTTCGAAAGTCAAGCTCGCCCCGAACAAGGGGGGCGGCGCGGCGCCGGGCGCTCCCGCGAATGTCAGCAAGGCGCAGTCCAACACGGCGGCGGAATAGGTTTGGCCCCCGGCGCCGGCGTGCGCTTCAAGGCGGCGAAATCTTTCCGGCCGTGGGGAACCATCGTCCCGCCCGGCTGTTTGGTGAGCGCGGTCAAACAGACCGAGGAGACGATCGAATGAACAAAGATAATCTGGAAGGTAATGTTCGCTCCGTTGTGGGACAGGGCGAAAAGGCGTGGGGTGAGGCGACCAACGACCGGGGAACGACCGCCCAGGGCGTCTTTGACGACGCCGCAGGCAAGGCGCGTTCGGCCTATGGCAGCGCGAAGGATGCCGTCAGCAGCGGCGCAGACGCCGTTTCTTCGCTCGATTTTTCCGGCTTGAAGGACGAAATCAACAGGCTGACCCAGCAGGTGTCCGCACTCGCGCAGAACCAGGTGTCTTCGCGCCGCGACCAGGTCGCCAACGCCATGGGGTTCGCGAGCGACAGCCTGTCGCAATCCGCCGCGACCGCACAGGACAAGTTCGCCGCGGTCGAGGGCGACGTCGAGCAGCGAATCAAGAAAAATCCCTGGGGCGCCGTGGCGATTGCCGCGCTGATTGGGCTGCTTATCGGCAAGATGAGCTAGCCCCATGCGTTCGACGCTCGAACTGCTTTACGACCTTGTCGGTCAGGTTCGGGATTTGGCGCGCATTGAGCTCTCGCTGGCCCGTGCAGAGGTCAGCGAGGGCGCCCGCCGGATTCCTTCGAGTCTCGCGGCGGTGGTCGCCGGCGGCGTTCTTTTTGCCGTCGGCCTTGGCTTGATCCTGGTTGCGGCGAGCCTCGCGCTCATGCGTTTTGGCCTGCCGGCGGACCTGTCGTTTTGCATTGTCGCGGTCGTATCCATCATTGTCAGCCTCATTCTCGTGTGGGTGGGCGCCTCCGGCCTGAAGCCTTCGCGGATCATCCCGGCCAAGAGCATCTCGCAAATCTCGTCGCTGTTGGGAGGGCTTTAGGATGGGCGTGAATGTCGCGACGCCAGGCGAGTACGAGGCCGAAGCCGATCGGCTGCGAGCGCAGATCGGCGCAACGTTGGATACGCTGCGATCGAGGCTCACGCCGTCGAATGTCGCTTCGGAAGCGGCGTCGCGGGTCGGAATCGCCGACCTGTCCTGGGGCGGGGCGTTCGAATACGCCAGCAAACGGCATCCGGTCCCGACCGCCATCATCGGGGTTGGCGTCGCGCTCTGGACGCTGGCGGCGCTTCGAAAAAACAGGCGGCCCGGCGGCGTGTTCGGCCTGAAGGCGCCGATGCGAGAATCGTCAGAGTCGATCGTCGACTCCGCCACCCGCGTGCTTCGGGAGCGCGCCGAAGCGAAGCGGCGACAGTTTGTCGGCCTCGCCCAATCGCAAGCCGCGACGGGCGCCTCGCTTCTGTCGGACCAGATCGAAAAGGGCCTTGAGACCTATATCGATCGCGTGCCCGGCGGAATCCAGGTTCGGCCGCTGATCGAATCCGCGATCCAGATCGCGCTGGCCGCCGCGCTCGAGGGCCTGCTGCGGCGACGCGCTTAAATCTCAATCCCTGACGAATTCCATCCGGTCCACGTCGACGAGCCCCATGTCGGTGATCTTCAGGTGCGGGATCACCGGCAGCGGCAGGAACGCGACCTGAAGGAACGGCTCGGCGAGCGTCACGCCGAGACCCTTGGCCGCGGCGCGAAGCGGAATCAGGCGCTCGCGCACGTCCTCGAAGCTGGATAGGCTCATGAGCCCGGCGACCGCCAGCGGCAGTTCGGCCACGACCTTGCCGCCTTCCGCCACCGCGAAGCCGCCCTCGATCTCCCGCAGCCGGTTGACAGCGGCGGCCATGTCGGCGCCGTTCGTTCCGACGACGCAGAGGTTGTGGCTGTCGTGCCCGACCGAGGAGGCGATCGCGCCGCGCTTCATGCCGAAGCCTTTGACGAAGGCGGTCGCCATGTTGTCGTTGACGCCATGGCGGGCGATCACCGCCACCTTGACGACGTCCTGGTCGAGGTCGACGTGCGTTCGCCGTTGCGGAAGGGCAGCGTCACCGGAACGCGTTCGGTGATGATCTTGCCGGGAACGACGCCGATCGCCTGGGTCGAAGGCCCCTGCCCGCGAGCAGCGAAGTCCTCGGCTCGACACATGGCGCGCCTTGATGCTTTCGCGTCCGACCGGCTTCAGCGCGCCGCGCGCGGCGAAGAGCGCGTCGTCGACGATCCGGCCGGCGGCGAGCACGGTCGAGACCGCGCAGCTTTCGAGGTCGTCGACGACGACGAGGTCGGCCCGCCAGCCCGGCGCGACCAGACCGCGATCGCGCATGCGAAAGATCCGCGCCGCCGAAATGCTCGCGGCGCGATAGGCGGCGAGCGGCGGCGCGCCGAGCCGGATCGCGGTGCGGATGAGGAAGTCGAGATGGCCCTCCTCGGCGATGTCGAGCGGATTGCGGTCGTCGGTGCAGAAGGCGATGAAGGGCGAATTGCGCTCGGTGATGAGCGCGCTCAGCGCATGCAGGTCCTTGCAGACCGAGCCCTCGCGGATCAGCACCGCCATGCCCTTCGAGAGCTTCTCGTAGCCCTCGGGCAGGTTGGTCACCTCGTGGTCGGTCCTGACGCCGGCGCTGAGATAGCCGTTCAAGGCGTAGCCGCTGACGAGAGGGCTGTGTCCGTCGATCGGCCGGGTCTGAAAGGCGGCAAGCTTGGCGAGGCAGGCCGGATCGCGCGTGAGCAGGCCCGGAAAGTTCATGAACTCGGCGAGGCCGAGCACCTTCGGATGATCCGCGAGCGCGAGGAGATCGCCGACCTCGAGCCGGGCGCCCGCGGTTTCGAGATCGGTCGCAGGCACGCAGCTCGAAAGCTGCACGCGCAGGTCCATCGCCGTCGCCATCGCGCCGTCGAGGAAATAGCGCAGGCCCGCCGGAGCCCAGCACGTTGCCGATCTCGTGCGGATCGCAGATCGCGGTCGTGACGCCGTGGGCGAGCACGCAGCGGTCGAATTCGAGCGGCGTGATCAGCGACGACTTCGACGTGGCAATGCGTGTCGATGAAGCCGGGGACGACGATCTTGCCGCGGACGTCGATCTCGCGCACGCCGGAATAGTCGCCGAGCGTTCCCACGATCCGGTCGTTGCAGATCGCGACGTCGCCGGCGAGCAGTTCGCCGCTGACGAGATCGAAGATCCGTCCGCCCTTCAGCACGATGTCGGCCTTGGCGAGACCCTGTCCCTGTTCGATGGCGCGGCTCAGAAAGGCGATGGCGTCGCTCATGGGGTCTGCTCCTATAGGGCCGGCATTGTCTCAGGCTTGTAGAGGCGGCTCAACCCGCTTTGACGTCAGCGCCGAATCGTCGTCACGTTAGAGGCCATGCGTCCGATCCTGTCGATCCAGTCCCACGTCGTATACGGCCATGTCGGCAACGATGCGGCGGCGTTCCCGCTGCAACGCCTCGGCCGCGAAGTCTGGCCGCTGATGAGCGTGCAATTTTCCAGCCACACCGGCTATGCGGGCTGGCGGGGCCGCGCGTTCGACGCCGGCATGATCGACGAATGCGTCGCCGGGCTCGAAGCGATCGGCGTCCTCAAGGACTGCGCCGGCCTGCTGACCGGCTACCTCGGCAAGGCCGAGATCGGCGAAGCGGCGCTGAGGGCGCTCGACGCGATTCGCGCCGCCAATCCCGAGGCCGCCTGGTGCTGCGATCCCGTCATCGGCGACGTCGGCCGCGGCGCTTATGTCGCCCCCGAGGTCGCGGAGTTCTTCCGCGACCGGGCGCTGCCCGCAGCCACGATCGTCACCCCGAACGCCTTCGAGCTGGAATGGCTGACCGGCCGTCCGGTCGGGACGCTCGCCGAGGCCCGCGGCGGCGGTCGCGACGCATCCTCGCGCGCGGGCCGAGGGTCGGTCGCCGTCACCTCGCTCGCCCTCGACGACACGCCCGCCGGACGCGCTCGACGTCCTCGCCGGCGACGGAAGCCGGCCTCTGGCGCGCGCGGACGCCGAAGCTGCCGATCGCGGTCAACGGCGCGGGCGACCTGTTCGCGGCGCTGTTCTTCCACCACTGGCTGAACAGCGGCTCGACGCCCGACCGCCCTTTCGCAGGCGGTGTCGTCGGTGTTCGGGATCGTGGCGGCGACGCTTGCGGCCGGACGGCGCGAACTTGCGCTGGTCCGAGGCCCAGGCGGAACTCCCGCGACCTTCGCAGGTTATTCCGGCGGAGCCGATCTGACTCTTGCCGCGTCATTTACTTTTTTCGCAAGTCGTCGCACAACGATCGGACGAACCGATGTTAGGCTTGCAGCGCGAAAGGGAATGGCCATGCCGCGTCCATTGAAAATGTACGGCGCCGTCGCGCTCGGAATTCTGATCGGGTCCGTCTCGACGGCCGACGCTCAGACGCTTCATCGGCATGTCCGCCATCCCGGTGGCTGAAGGGCGTCAGATTACTGTCTACGGACGCGAATCGTACTTGACCGCCGGCCCGACCGCGCCCGTCGGCACGTACAACGGCTATGCGCTCGATACGATCGCGAGCACGGCGCCGTTCATGCCGTTCGTCGACCACACCTTCGTCGGCGTGCGCGGCCTGGATCGAATCCCGAACAACTACACCGTTCCCGGGCTGCTGCAACCCTTAAGCGCCGGGCGACGCTGACTTCATCGAATGGCCGGTGGGGGGCTTCGGCATGACGCGACGGTTCTTCACGCTCGACGTCTTCACCGAGCAGCCGCTCGCCGGCAATCCGCTCGCGGTTGTGCTGGACTGCGAGGGCCTCGACGACGCGCGGCATGCAGAGCGATCGCGCGCGAATTCAATCTCTCCGAGACGGTGTTCGTTTTCGAGCCGCGAGACCCGCTTCATTCGGCGCGGGTCCGGATCTTCACCCCCGCCCGCGAGCTGCCTTTCGCCGGCCATCCGACGATCGGCGCGGTCGTGCCTGATCGGCGATGTCCGCGCGCCCGACATCATCGCCGCGCAGGATCTGCGCGTCGTGCTCGAGGAAGAGGTCGGCGACGTCGTCTGCCTCGTCCGGCGCCGCGTCGGCCAGGCGCTGGCCGCGGACTTCACCCTTCCGCGCCTGCCGCAGCGGCTTGACCAGACGCCGCCATCCAACGCCGAGATCGCCAAGGGGCTCGGCCTCGCGGAAAGCGACATCGGCTTCGACCGGCACGAGCCAAGCCTGTTCAGCGCCGGCGCGCCGTTTCTGTTCGTGCCGGTGCGTTCGCTCGCAGCGATCGCCCGCGCCCGGCCGGGCCGCATGCCGTGGAGCGAGAACGGCGGCCCGGCGACCTACCTCTATACGCGCGAGGTCGTCGATCCCAACGCGGCGTTCCACGCCCGCATGTTCGGCGGCGGCTGGGGCGTCCCCGAGGATCCCGCGACGGGAAGCGCGGCGGCGGCCTTCGCAGGCGTCGCGCTCGCCTTCGATCGGCCCCCCGACGGCGAGCACGTCCTTGTGATCGAGCAGGGAATTCGAGATGGGACGCGCAAGCCGAATCGTTCTTGGCTTCGAGGTCCGCAGCGCGCTTTTGCGATCGGCGTCGATCGGCGGCTCGGCGGTGATCGTCTCCAGCGGCGCGCTGGACCTGTGACCGAACGCCCACGCATTCTCGAGGTCGCCGAGCTCGACTTCGCCCTCGACCCCGAACCGTGGCGGTTCGCGGAAGCCGAACGCGACGCGATCGCGCGACACTGGGCTGAAGCGCTTGCCCGCAAACCCGCGAGCTACAACGGCCGCGTGCTGCTGCTTCGGAGACGGGAATGGGTTCGCCTCCCCGACGGCGCGCTCCGGCTCGAAGGGGCCTTTCTCGAGACGGATTACGCGGCCTATCTGGCCTGGCGCGACTTCGGGCATCGAACCGAGCCCGGTCGAGAACTGCTTCTCCATGGCCGCGCTTCGGTGCGCCGACGGCGCTTTCCTGCTCGGCGAAATGGCGCCCCATACCGTGAACGCCGGGCGGATCTATTTCCCGTCGGGCACGCCCGACCCGAGCGACGTGTTCGACGGCAAGGTCGATCTCGACGCCAGCGCCAGGCGGGAGCTTTTCGAGGAAACCGGCCTGTCCGCGGACGAGGCGACGGTGGGGTCGGGGTGGACCGTCGTCCTGACGGCCCCGCTCGTTGCGTGCATGAAACCGATGACTCTTCGGCTCGCGGCTGAGGAGGCCAAGGCGCGGATCGACGCCTATCCTCGCGCGCGATCCGAATTCGGAGCTCACGCGCATGCACATCATCAGGCGACCGGACGACATCGATCGCGCGGGGCGCCGGACTTCGTCATCGCCTACCTCGAAGCGGCGTTCGCGTAGACGTCAGCCTCTGCGTTTTCCGCCGCCGACCTTGGCGAAGATTCGCGACACAAGAGCCGCGATTCGGATCGGCCGCCTAGCCGCGGGCAACCTCAGCGCGGACGCGTAGGATGGCAACGGGGAAACGCTCGGGACAATGGGACGCATGGGAACCTCCGCCGACTCTCGCCGGATATTCCACGCCCGATTATTTCTTATTGCAATTGTGGATTATACGTATCAACTGAACGTGAATTGCCTGACCGCCAGGACGCGACGGCGCCGGCGATTGCGCGGGGCTGCGCCGGCGCGCCTCAAAGTCCGGTCGGATAGCCGTGGCGCTGCTCGGAGGCCGCGATCATCGCCTTCGCCTCGGCGTCATGGCCCGCGGCGCACGCGGTCTCCGCGGCGGCGATCTCGCGCTGGATCTGCCTGTAGACCGACTGGGCGACGTGGCCCATCGACAGGTCGTTGTCCTGCACGGCGCGGTAGCGGGCGATCGTGGCCTTGCAGTCGCTGCCTTCGGGCATCTGGAAGTTCGACGGAGTGACCAGGACCGAGCCCGGCGCGGGCGGCGGCGCGGAGGCCTGCGGCGCCGGCGCGTTGCAGGCGGCGACCGCGAGCGCGACAAGCGCAGCGGAGAGAAACGAAGGCTTCATCGGCGACCCCAACCCTGAGCCGCCCTACCCTCGCCAAACCGAGGCCGGCGTCAAGGGCTGCTTCGCGCCACGATCGCGCCACGCCGCAACCAGCCCCGGACAAGCTCAAGCGGCGAGCCTCGGCGCCATGTCGTCGAGTCCGTCTCCGCCCCATGCCGAGAAGCGCCGCGCCGCCCGCGCCCGCCGCCTTCGTAAAGCCCGCTGCGTCTTCAACCAGGGAGCGTCGACGCTCGACGTGACGCTGCGCGATCTCTCCCTCACCGGCGCGAACATCGCAGGCGACGCGCTCATCTGCCTGCCGCCGACGTTCGAGTTCCAGATCCACGACGGCTTTGGCGGTTATTCGGCCCGTCAGGCACGCCTGGTATGGTCGAAAGGCATGACGGCGGGGATCGAGTTTATCGACTGACAGAACGAGGCGGCGCCCGCTTCCGCCTCGTGTGTTCGTTACTGCGCCGCCTCGGTCGAACGTATGAAGCATCCAGATCTCCGACACCGACGCCAACGCGACGACGAGTCCGAGAACGACGAATGCTCCCATGGCCGCGTGCATCGCCGCAAATCCGAGCACCCACGGCGCGGCGATCATCAGCACGCCGGCGACGAGCGCAACCCAGTCTTCCCATTCGGCGAACTGGACGAGAGCGGCGATCGCCATCACGGCGATCACGATTCCGCCAGCCCACGCCGCGCGCGCTGGCCACATGTCGCCGGAGAAGCTCATCGCCCACGGCGACAGGAACAGCAGCACGCCACACACAAGCATGATCCAGTCTTGAACGCTCTTGCCCCCGCGCCCCGAAGTCTCACCAAGCATGGAAGCCTCCTGACTTTGACGCGGCGTCGTTCAACGCCTCGAGAACAGGCTAATCCTTGATTGCGGCGATTCAAAGCGACGCATAGGCGCCCGCGGCCTCCTCGCGCAGCACGCTCCGAAACCATTGCAGCGCCGGATCGGCGGCGCGCAGGCGCGTCGATACGGCCGTCATATCGAGCGCGTCGTCGAACGGCGGCGGCTTCAGGATAAGATCGAGCTTTGCGCAAAACGCCCCGCGAAGGCGGCGGAGATGGTGGTGACGAGGTCGCTGGCGGCGACCGCCGCGATCGCCGCCATGAAATGCGGGGTAACCAGGCCGATGCGTCGCTCGACGCCCGCCGCGCCGAGCAGGGCGTCGATCTCGGACACGCCGTCGCCGAAGAACGACACCGTCGCATGTCGGTAGAGCGCATAATCCGCATGCGTCCAGGCGCGGTTCGCTCCGGGATGGCCGCGCCGCATGACCAGCGCCAGACGGTCTCGGCCGATCATTTCGCTGACCGCGCCCGGCGGCAGCGGCGTCGCCGCGGTGGCGAAGCAGAGATCGATTTCGCCGAGTTCCATCCGGCTCATGATGTCGCGTCCGATCGACGAAAAGACGAGATCGACGCCGGGCGCCTCGCGCTCGAGCCGCGCGAGGAGTCGGGGCGCGATCAGGATCGTCTGCGCATCCGCCGCGGCGAGGCGGATCGTCCGCTCGAGCCGGGCCGGATCCATCGCAGGCGCGCGGAAGAGACCGCGCACGCCTTCGAGCGCGGCAGCCACCTTTGGCGAAAGGGTCGCGGCGGCCGGCGTAAGGGTCAGGCCGCCGCCGGTCCTGACCAGCAGCGGATCGCCGAAGATGTCCCTGAGCCGCGCCAGCGCGCGGCTCATCGCCGGCTGACTCAAGCCCACCTCGGCCGCAGCGTGCGTCACGTTCCGCCTTCTCAACAGCGCCTCAAGCGCCGGCAGGAGATTGAGGTCGAGCCCGGCTAAATTCACCTCACGCATGACCAAGATATAAACTATGCATTTCTGATATGATCAAGGCCAAGCTACCTTCGTTGCGTTGCATGGAGGTCCACTGATGAGCGGCAAGATCGTCATATTCGGCTACGGGCCGACCGGGCGGGCGACAGCGGAGCGACTGCTGGCCGAGGGACGGGAGGTGGTCGTCGCCCAGCGAAGCCAGCCTTCCGCGCTGCCCAAGGGCGCAACCTTCGTCGCCTGCGACGCGCTCGACCGCGACAGCGTCGTCAGGACGGCGCGCCAGGGCGAGCAGTTCGTCGTCACCATCGGCTTCGCATATCGCGGCAAGGTGTGGCGCGAAGCCTGGCCGAAGGCGATGGGCAACTTCGTCGCCGCCTGCGAAGCGACCGGCGCCCGCATGGTGTTCATCGACAATCTTTACATGTACGGGCCGCAGACCGCGCCGCTGGTCGAGACCCTGCCGCTCACGGCTCACGGTCAGAAGCCCGCCGCGCGCGCAGTCGCGACCCGCATCTGGATGGAGGCCTGCGCTCAGGGGCGCGCGCGTGTGGCGGCGCTGCGAGCCCCGGATTTCTACGGGCCAGGGGTCGGCTTGAGCTTTCTCGGCGATACGTCGATCGGCGCGATGGCGAAGGGAAAGGCGGCGTCCTTCATCGGCTCGCCCGACATCCCGCACGACTACGCCTATGTCCCCGACATCGGCCGCGCCGTAGCGACGCTGCTCGCGGCGCCGGACGACGCCTACGGCCAGGCCTGGCACGTCCCGTGCGCGCCGACGCGGACCACGCGGCAGATCCTTCAGCTTGCGGCGGACGCGATCGGGATCAAGCTGAGACTCAGCATCGTGCCGGAGTTTGTACTCGGCCCGCTCGGGCTGTTCGTCCCGTTCATGAAGGAAGCGAAGGAGATGCGGTTCACCTTCGACCGCCCCTACCACGTCGATTCGAGCAAGTTCGCCAAAACCTTCTGGTCCGACCCGACGCCGTTCGAAGAGGGCGTCCGCAAGACCGCGCTCGCCTTTCGCGCGGCCGCTCAACCTCGGGCGGAGAAGGCGCTCGTCACGCCGCGAACTTCCGCTGCCCCGCCACCCATGTCTCGCTGACCTTGATGTCGGCGATCGCATCCGGGCTGGCCTTGTAGGGGTCGCTTTCCAGGATTGTCAGATCGGCCTCCTTGCCGGATTCGAGCGCGCCAATCGTATCCCCGAGGCCGATATGCCGCGCAGCGTGGATCGTGATCGCCTTCAGCGCCTCGTCGATCGTGACCGCCTGATCCGGGCCGATGACCGAATTGTCGACGATACAGCGTCTGGTTACGGCGATCTGCAGCAGCCGCAGCGGCCCGACCGGCGCGACCGGCGCGTCGGTGTGCAGCGAAAAGGCCAGGCCCAGCTTCGCCGCGGCGGCCATCGGCTCCATGAACGCCGTCCTTTCCGGTCCGAATAACTGGTCCCGGTAGGACGCGCCGTAGAGGGAGACGAGATCGGGAAGAAAGGTGACCTCGACGCCGAGCCGCTTCATCCGCTCGAGCTGGTCCTGACGCGCCATCGTCGCGTGCTGAACCACATTGAGACCGGTGGCGGGGTTGGGGCCATACGCGTGCTCGATCGCGTCCAGCGCGTCGTCGATCGCCGCGTCGCCCTGGCAGTGGATCAAGATCGGCCATTCGGCCTCTTTTGCCGCCCGGCACAGGGCGACCATCCGAGACGGGGAGTAATTGGCTTTGCCGCTCTCCGTGGCGTGCAGATAGGGCTTGGTCTGCGCGGCGCTCTCGGCCTGGTTCGAGCCGTCCGCCCAGAATTTCATGCCATAGAGCGAAAACCGGCTGTCGGGGATCGTCCTCGCCCTGGCGCCGGGCCCAAGCGACGAAAAGGCCTTGCTGGCCTCGACCGAATCGGTGCTCAGGCTCGCGCTCATGCGGACGTCGAGGGCGTTGGACAGTTTTGCCAGCGGCTCCACCCAATCGGGCTTGATGGTGCCGGGCTCGTGCAGCGTCGTATTGCCGGCGGTCGCCGCCTGTTTCGTGTACGACGCCAGCGCTGTGGCGATCAGCTCGGGCGTAACGGGCGGCGCCGCGACGGCGATAAAGCGGAGCAGCGCCGGTTCTTCATAAATCAGGCCGTTGAGCCTGCCGTCCGACGCGCGGCCGAAATGGCCCCCGCCGGGGAGTTCGCCGACGTCCTGGGTGATCTTGGCGAGCTGAAACGCCCTGGCGTTCGCGGCGCCGACGTGTCCGTTGACGTACAGGACGAAGATCGGATGCTCGGTCGAGATCGCGTCCAAGTCCTCCATCGACAGATCGCCGCCCTGCAACAGGTTGTCGTAAGAGCCGGCGCGAATCCATTGTCCCGCCGGCGCTTTCGCGACCGCCGCCTTCAGCGCGGCGAGCGCGGCGGCGCGGTTCGAGTATTTCGGATAGCCGACACTGAGCATCAGAGCGGCGGACAGCGCGGAAAGAACGGTGTGATGATGCGGGTCGATGAACCCCGGGAACACGACGCGGCCCTGAAGGTCGACGATCCGGGTCGCGCCGCGGGCGAGAGAGGACAGGTCGGAGGCCGAACCCGTCGCGCGTATCTTGCCGCCGGCAATCGCAAGCGCCTCGACCGGCCGCCCGCCGGCCGTCATCGGATAAATCGTCCCGTTGCGAAAGATCACATCCGCGCCGTCGGCGGCTTGGGCCTCGCGCCCGGCCGCCATGACCGCGGACGCGGCGCCCGCCGAGACGGCGTAGGCCAGAAACCGGCGCCGGCTTGGCGCGCCGCGCCAAAGGCCCGAGGTCAGGTGATCGCTTATCAGGGAACTCAGGCACGCTCGGCACATCGGCGGCGCTCCTCATCATCCCGCCCCGCGGGAACCTCGCGGTCGTCCCGCTCGGCCTCGGGGCGGATACGGCCCTCGTCAGGCGGCGAACTTCCGCTCCCCGGCCACCCAGGTCTCGCTGACCTTGATGTCGGCGATCGCGTCCGGGCTGACCTTGTAGGGGTCGCTTTCCAGGATCGTGAAGTCCGCTTCCTTGCCCTTTTCGAGCGAGCCGAGCCGGTCGCCCTGCCCAAGCTGGCGCGCGGCGTGAATGGTGACGGCGCGGATCGCGTCGTCGAGCGTCACCGCCTGATCGGGGCCGACGACCGAGTTGTCGATGATGCAGCGGCGCGTCACCGCGGTGCTGATCAGCGCAAGCGGTCCGGGAGGCGAGCAGGGTCCGTCGGTGTGCAGGGTAAACGGCAGGTCGGCTTTCACGCAGGCTCCCGCCGGGTCCATGAAGGCGGCGCGTTCGGGGCCGAAGAGCTGGTCGCGATAAGCGGCGCCATAGAGGCGCACGTGGTTCATCAGGAAGCTCGGCTGCACGGCGAGCGTCTTCATGCGTTCGATCTGATCGGGGCGCGCCATGGTCGAGTGCTCGACGCGGTTGACGCCGAACTCGGTCGAACCGGCATAGGCCGCCTCGATCGCGTCGAGGGCGATGTCGATCGTGAGATCGCCGTTGCTGTGGATCTGCACCGGCAGGCCGAGCGCCTTCACTTCGGCGACCATCTGTTTCAGCGCGGCGCCATCGAAATTCGGCGAACCCTTGGCGGTCGAGTTCAGATAGGGCTTGGTTTGCGCTCCGGTCTCTGTCTGGTTGGAGCCGTCGCCGACGATCTTCACGCCATAGAGCGAGAACAGGGAATCGCCGACCGGCGCGCCTTTCCCCAGGCCGCGGCTCAGGAACGGCGCGAGGCCCTTGATATCGTCGAACATTACGCTCGCGGAGGTGCGGCAGGCGAGCGTGTTCGACAGCTTGGCGAATTGCTCGATCCAATCCGTGCGGATGGTTCCGGGTTCGTGCAACAGGGTGTTGCCGACGGACGCGATATGCCGGGCGTAATCCGTGACCGCCTTGGCCGCCACCTCCGGCGTGATCTTGCCGAGGAAGTGGACCGCGAATTTGAGCATCGCGCTTTCCTCGTAGACGAGGCCGTTGAGCTTGCCGTCCGGCGCGCGGCCGAAGTGGCCGCCCCCCGGAAATTCGCCGACATCTTCGGAGATTCCCGCGATCTTCAGCGCCTCGCTGTTGACGCAGGCGTCGTGCCCGTTGGTGTACCAGACGAAGATCGGATGGTCGGTCGAGATGGCGTCGAGCTCCTGGATCGTGAAATCCCCGCCTTGGAGAAGATTGTCGAAGTTGGAGCCGACGATCCATTGCCCCTTGGGCATGCTCGCCGCCTCCTGTTTGAGATGCGCGACGAGTTTGTCGCGGGTCGGATATTTGGCGTAGCCAACGTCGTCGAGCAGTTCGAAGATCAGCGACGCCAGGATCGTGTGGTTGTGCGGATCGATCAGACCCGGGAACAGCGTCCGGCCGCCGAGGTCGACGATCTTGGTTTGGCCGGTCTTGAGGCCCAGGAGCTCGCTCTCTTCGCCGACCGCAAGCACCTTGCCGCCCTTGACCGCGATTGCCGAGGCGACCGGCGCGCCCGGCAGCGGGCGCACCGTCCCGCCGCGCAGAATGAGGTCGGCGCGGTCGTCCGCCGCGAAGGCGGGAGCAGCCCCGACGGCGCTCAGAGCGGACGCTGCGCCGACCGAATAGGCCATGAACGCGCGCCGGGTGGGCATGCCCGCCGCCTTGCCGAGCAGGCCGGCTATCCCGCCTGAATGGAATTCGTCGCGAAGAAAAAGCTGGTTGAAACACCCGCGACACATCGTAAAGCCTCCAAAACCCAGAGCGCGCCAACGGCGGCGTCGCGTACATGCGCCAAATTTCTTGACAAAGTAACCGAGAAAAAGTGGACGATGGCAACTGCCGACGCGCGCGGAAAGCTCGGGCCTCCAACCCCCAAGGGCTGTTTCACACAAGATAGCCGCGCCTCGTTAAGACGAGGTTGAACGAACGCGCCGCTACGGCGCTTCGTGTTCCGCCGCGGGCGCCTGGACCGGGCCGCGGAAGCCTGTCGCCAGAACGTACATTTCGGAGCTGCCGGCGCGGCTGGCCTTGGGCTTGAGATGCCGGACGGCCGCGAACTCCCGCTTGAGCCGGGCGAGCAGCACGCCCTCGGCGCCCCCTTGCAGCACCTTGGCGAGGAAGAAACCGCCGGGCGCCAGGACTTCCGAGGCGAAGTCCGCCGCGAGCTCGACAAGCCCGATGATGCGCAACTGGTCGGTCTTGCGGTGGCCGGTGGCGTTGGCCGCCATGTCGGACATGACGCCGTCGGCGAGCCCTCCCAGCCAGTCCCGGAGCCGTTCCGGCGCATCCGCGTCGTGGAAGTCCATCTGGCGGAACTCGACGCCTTCGACCGCGTCCATTGGCTGGAGGTCGATGGCGATCACGCGGCCGCGGCCGTGCTGCGACCCGGTCTTCGCCGCGGCGACCTGGGCCCAGCCTCCGGGCGCGGCGCCGAGATCGACGATACGCTGGCCGGCTTTCAGGAGCTTGTATTTTTCGTCGATCTCCAGAAGCTTGTAGGCGGCGCGGGAGCGATAGCCCTCGCGCTTGGCCTGGGCCACATAGGGGTCGTTGAGCTGGCGCTCGAGCCAGAGGGTCGAGGCCAGCGAGCGCTTGCGGGCCGTCTTGACGCGCGTTTTCAGCGCCCGGCCGCCCTCGCGGCCGGAGCCCCCGCCGGTCATCTTGCCGGGTCCGCGACGATTCGGCCCGACGCGATCCTCGCGCATGAGCTGGCTCAGGATGCCTTCCCTCAGGCCCCGGTCGGCGATCCGCAGCCGGTCGGCCGGAAACTGCGCCTGAATGGCCTGGAGGATGGCGCAGCCGGCGAGCACCAGGTCCGCCCGCTCCCGCCCGATGCAGGCGTTGGCGGCGCGCTCGGCGTAGGTCATCGACCGCAGGCGGGCGACCGCGGCGTTCACGTCGCGCCGATCGAGCCAAAGCCCATCGACAGCCCGGCGATCGTAGCGCGGCAGGTTGAGGTGGACGCCCGCAATCGTCGTCACGGTTCCGGACGTGCCGAGCAGATGGAACCGCTCGCACCGGATTTCGTCCGCGACCTTGTCGACGAAGGGCTTCAGCGCCTCGCCCACATAGGCCGTCATGTCGGTGAACGTCCGGTCGGTGACGTCGACGCCGCCGAACTTTTCGGCGAGCGACACCACGCCCAGACGCATCGACTCCCAGGCCTGGACGCGGCGCCGGCGCGATCCTTCGTTGCTGCTGAGCCAGATGATTTCCGACGACCCGCCGCCGATATCGAACATCACGATCGACTTCGCCTCGCGGTCGGCGAGATCGCCGACGCCCGCCGCCGCCAGATGCGCCTCGGTCTCCCGATCGATGATTTCGAGCGTCACGCCAAGCTCTTCGCGCACCTGATCGACGAAGGCGGCGCCATTGACGGCCGAGCGGCACGCCTCGGTGGCGATGGTGCGGGCGCGCGTCACGGCGCGCGCCGCCATCTTGTCGCGGCAGATGCGCAGCGCCGCGAGCGTGCGCTCGATCGCCGCCTCGCTCAGCCGGCCGCTGAGGGACAGCCCCTCCCCCAGGCGCACGATGCGCGAAAAGGCGTCGATCACCCGGAAACCGTCGGCGGTCGGCCGCGCGATCAGCAGGCGGCAGTTGTTGGTGCCGAGATCGAGGGCCGCATAGGTCGGAGCGCCGCGACCCGCAGACCGACCCTGCATCGACGCGATCTGAGCGCCGGCCCCGAGCGCGGAGCTCGACGAAAAACCATCTGACAAATCCAAAACCTCAAAACGCCGGGACGGCCAAAGCCCATCCGCCGGCTGTATTCGCCGCCGACTCTAACAAGCCTGCCAGCCAATGCAAAGCGCGCCAGCGGTTTGCGGTTTTGGCGATTATGGACCTGGCGGACTTCAGGGCTTGAAAAACGGGTGCCGCACCCTGTCGCCCGCTTTCAGCCCGATCGACGCGGCGACGCCGCCGTTGACCTCGAGCACCGCGACGCAAGGCGGACCCGACGGAATGACGCGCTCCGAAAGCGGCTCGGCGTTCGCCTACGATGCGGGTGACCACCCCGGCCGGCGAGAGGAAGATCATGTCGAGCGGGATGTAGGTGTTCTTCATCCAGAACGCCACCGGGGCATCCTGCTGGAATTCGAACAGCATGCCGTGATCGGCCGGCATGAAGCGACGGTTCATCAGGCCGCGCTCCCGGCTTGCATCGTCGGCGGCGACCTCGACCTTGAAGTCGTGCGTCCCGCTCGCGGTGACGATCTGCAGCGCCTCCAGTCCTTCCGCTCGCGCGGGCCGCGATCAGGCCGAGGACGAAGATCATGAACACGAACACGGCCCGGAACCGAGCGCCGAACCCCATCATCGCGATGCTCCATGGCGAACTGCCGCCGCGCGCCGCTACGCGCCGCATGGCGCTGTTCTTTCGGGGCAGAGACAGGCGCTCGTCAAGCCATGAACGAACGCGGGCGATCAGTTGGGCGCCAGGACGCGGGATCCGTCGAGCGGGCGCACCTCCGCGGCCATCAGCCCCTTCGGTCCCGGGCCGAACCGCGCCAGCATGCTGTCGCCGGGCTTGGGATCGACGAAGCCGTAGCGCCGCATCGTCTCCATGTGGACGAAAATGTCCTCGGTGCCCTCGCCCCGCGTCAGAAAGCCGAAGCCGCGGGTCCGGTTGAACCACTTGACGATGACGATCTCGAAACCGCCGACCGAGGCCGCCTGGGCTCGCGTGCGCGCCGGCGGAGGAGGAGGCGCATATCCCGCTTCCGGCTCGGCGACGGAAAGGACCTTCAACACCTGAAGCCCGCGCTCCCGACGATGCGCCTCCGCGACCACGCGCGACCCCTCCCGCAGGGTCGAGAAGCCGTCGCGCCGCAACACCGTCACGTGGATCAGAATGTCGGCTTCGCCGTCGTCGGGCACGATGAAACCGTACCCCTTGGCCGCGTCGAACCACTTGACGCGGCCGGCGACTTCCACGAGCGGCGCCGCGTGTTCGCCGCCCTGATGGGAGTCCTGAGCCGCAACCAGCGGCTTGATGAGGTCCTCACCCAATTCGGCCCCCTACTCAACGCTTCGGCGACGCCGCGCCGCCGTATCGAATCGATTGCGCCTCGCGGTCGCAAACCCCTGCCCGTCGCGTTTGGCCGAAACCAAGCCCATGCGACAAGAGCGATTCTCTCAACCGAGGATAGCAAATCGGAACGCGTTGAATAGAGTCATCATGCGAAACTTGAGCGAGGCTGTGAACAAACAAAAATCCCGCCAAGTCCTGATCGGACCGGCGGGACCTTTGAAACGGCGGCCGAGGCGGCCTATTCGGTCTCTTCTTCCGGCTCCGGCGGAGGCGCAAGACCCTCGAGCCCGCGCAGAAGATCCTCCTCGGTCATCCGGTCGAACTGCGGCTCGCCGCCGACGTCGATCTGGGCCTGGGCATTGGGATTGACCATGAGCGGCGCGGCGTCGGCCTCCGGCTCGTCGACCTCGACATGCTTCTGCAGCGCGTGGATGAGGTCCTCGCGAAGATCGCCCGGCAACCAGCTTGCCGTCCCCGATCTCGCGCAGCGCGACGACCGGGTTCTTGTCATTGTCGCGCGCGACGTTGATCGGCGCGCCGGACGAAATGGCGCGGGCGCGATGGCTGGCCATGAGGACGAGATCGAAGCGATTGTCGATCTTCTCGATGCAATCCTCGACGGTGACGCGAGCCATGGAGACTCCTTCAAGAGACACGAAATACGGGGGGAACGAACGCGCCCCTTACACCGTGCGCGCGCCGGATGCAAGTTCTTCAAGCCATCGCGCGGCGCGCCCCCTCCACCATGCTTCGCATGTGTCCCGTCCCCCGTTTCGCTTGGCTTCACGGGGGAGGGGCGCCACCCGGAGGGGTATTGGGGGCCCGACAGGATCGTCAGCCCACGGCCCGCGTCCGCCCGGCGCGCATCCGCTGGACCGCCGCCGCGAAGGCTTCCGCGAAGCGCTCCACGTCGGGCGCGGCCGAGCTCCCACCCGAGGCTCAGCCGGATCGCGCCCCGCGCGAGATCCGTGCGCGACGCCCATCGCCGCCAGCACGTGAGACGGCGTGACCTTTCCGGATGAACAGGCCGAGCCCGAGCTGACCGCAACGCCGGCGAGATCGAGGGCGATCATCAGAGTCGCCGCCTCGACGCCCGGAACGGCGAAACAATGCGTGTTGGGCAGCCGCGGCGCTATCGCCCCGAACGCCGCCGCGTCCGGGGCGGCCGCCAGCACAGTCATCGCCAGCGCATCGCGCAGCGCGGCAAGCCGAAGCGCTTCCGCCGGGATTGTCGCCGCGGCCGCGCGAGCCGCCGCGCCGAACCCGGCGATCGAGGCGACGCTCTCGGTGCCCGCCCGCAGGCCGCGCTCCTGGCCGCCGCCGCGGATCAGCGGCTCGCCGAGACTGAAGTCGGGGCCGGACGCGATGACCGCCCCCGCCCCTTTCGGACCCCCGATCTTGTGGGCGGACAGCGCGAGCGCGTCCGCGCCGAGCGTCGCGAGGGTGAAGTCGGCGCGCCCGGCCAACTGGACCGCGTCGCAAAAGACGAACCCCCCGGCCGCGTGGACGATCTTCGCCGCTTCCGCCACGGGCTGCACGACGCCGGTCTCGTTATTCGCCCCCTGCAGCGCGAGAAGCGCCCGCCCCGATCTTCGACACGCCGCGGCCAGCACGTCCAGATCGATCCGGCCGTCGGCGTGAAGCGGCGCGACTTCGACCGCGGAATCCGGAAACCTGTGCCCCCGGAGCACGGCCGGATGCTCGCCCGCCGCGACAATCAGCCGGTCGAGCGGCGGCTCCCCTTGTCCGACGCCGAAGCGCGGATTGAGGGCCATGTTGGCCGCCTCGGTCGCCCCGGACACGAACGTGACGCAACGCGCGGGCGCGCCGGCGAGGCGCGCGACCTCGGCTCGCGCGTCCTCGACGATTTTTCGCGCGGCGCGTCCCTCGCGATGGACCGACGATGGGTTGCCGGTCGTCTCCAGCGCCGCAAGCACGGCCGCGCGCGCCTCGGGCCGCATCGGGGCGGTTGCATTGTAATCGAGATAGGTTCTCGTCATCGGCCTCGCGGCGGGCATCCCGACTCCGACCTGTACGACCAAGGCGCCGGCAAGCCTCTCCCCGCGCACGCAGCGGTTTTTGCTTGCAATCTCGGGCGCCTTGCGTGCTATGAGGCTGCCTCCGAGGCGAGCCTCCCGTCGACCGAGCCGAGACATACGCGCACCGAGCCTGCGCCGCAAGACGCGCCACCCGTCGCGGTCCGCTCGCGCCCACGGCGGTTGTCGGAGCCGGCCGACCGGTTTTTGGAGTATTCATGCCCGAGGTTTTTTTCAACGGTCCCGCCGGGCGGCTGGAAGGCCGTTTCCATCCCGCCAAGCAGCGGGGCGCGCCGATCGCGGTGGTGCTGCACCCCCACCCGCAGTTCGGCGGGACGATGAACAACCAGATCGTCTACAACACCTACTACAACTTCGCCGACCGCGGATTTTCCGTCCTGCGCTTCAACTTCCGCGGCGTCGGACGCTCGCAGGGCGCCTTCGACCACGGCCAGGGCGAACTGTCGGACGCCGCCTCCGCGCTCGACTGGGCGCAGTCGATCAGCCCCGAGGCCCGCGCCTGCTGGATCGCGGGCGTGTCGTTCGGCTCCTGGATCGGGATGCAGCTCCTGATGCGCCGCCCCGAGATCGAGGGCTTCATCTCGATCGCCCCGCCGGCCAACCGGTTCGACTACAGCTTCCTCGCGCCCTGCCCCTCGTCGGGCCTGTTCGTCCACGGCGACAAGGACCGCGTCGCCCCGCTGAAGGAGGTGCTGGCGCTGATCGAAAAGCTGAAGACGCAGAAGGGCATCGTGATCGAGCACGCGGTGATCCCCGAGGCGAACCACTTCTTCGAGGATTGCATCGACGAACTCCAGTCCGTCGTCGGGGCCTATCTCGACAAGCGCCTCGGCATGCCGCGCCACGCCCCGCCGCCCATACGCAAGGAACGGGCGAAACCTGTCTCGACCCGCACCGTCCCCGAAACCGAATAGGGGCGCAGCGTGACGCTGATCACGACAACGGCGGAGCTCGAGGCCGCCTGCCTCAGAATGGCGCGACATCCGTTCGTCACGGTCGATACCGAGTTCCTGCGCGAGACGACGTTCTGGCCGATCCTCTGCGTCGTCCAGCTCGCCACCGACGAAGAGGCGCTCGCGATCGACGCCCTCTCCGAGGGGCTCGACCTTCAGCCGCTGCTCCGCCTGATGGCCGACGAGGACGTGGTCAAGGTCTTCCACGCCGCGCGACAGGACCTCGAGATCTTCTGGAAGCTCTCCGGCGTCCTGCCGACCCCGCTGTTCGACACCCAGGTCGCCGCCATGGTGTGCGGCTACGGCGACCAGGTGTCCTACAGCGAGCTCGTGCAGTCGGTCTGTCGGGTGGCGGTCGACAAGTCGTCGCGCTTCACCGACTGGGCGCGGCGACCGCTGGCCGACGCGCAGATCGTCTACGCCATCGGCGACGTCACCCATCTGCGCGATGTCTACAAGGCGCTGACCAAGCGCCTCGAGGCGACCGGCCGCCGGTCCTGGCTGGAAGACGAGATGAAGTCGCTGACTTCGCCCGAGATCTACGAGCAGCACCCCGAGCGCGCCTGGGAACGCTACAAGACCCGCGCCCGCAAGCCGCGCGACCTCGCCCTTCTGATGGAGATCGCGGCCTGGCGCGAGAGCGAGGCCCAGGCGCGCGACGTACCCCGCTCGCGCGTGCTGAAAGACGACGTGCTGATCGAGCTTGCGACCGCCGCGCCGCGCAGCGTCGAGGCGCTCGGCAACCTGCGTGCTTTTCCGCGCGGGATGGAGCGCTCCCGCGCCGGCGGCGAAATACTGGAGGCGATCGAAAGAGGCCTCGCCCGCGACCCGAAGACGCTGCCCAAGATCGAGCGCGAGCGACGCAACGGCGCCAACATCGGCGCGACCGTGGAGCTGCTCAAGGTCCTCTTGCGGCAGGTCAGTGAAGAAAGCGGCGTGGCGGGCAAGCTTATCGCCACCGTCGACGATCTCGAGTCGATCGCGGCCAACGACAAGGCCGGCGTCCCCGCGCTCTCCGGATGGCGACGCAAGCTCTTCGGCGAGCGGGCGCTGGAATTGAAGCATGGCCGGCTGGCGCTGACGGTGGAAAACGGCAAGGTCGTCACGCTCGAGTGGCACGACGCCGAGGGGCCGCCGGCGCCGGCCTGAGCCCTAGCCGCGGCGCGTGCTCGATTTCTTTTCCGGTTTCCGGCCGCGGCCCGCATCGCTTGCCCGTGGGTCGGCGTGATCGGGCGCGCCGGTCGACGTGCGGCTCGTGGCCGGCGGATCACTGGCCGGAAACGATTCCTCGAGCGCCTCGTCGAGTTCTCGCTCGACTTCGGTTCGCTTTTCCCCGGCGCTGTCCGAAGGCTTGGAAATCCTGGTCATAATCGCTGCTCCGCCATGCCCCGCCCGCCTTCGTAACCATGATCGGCGCTGAGCCGGCGCGAAAGTATGGCGACGCCGATCCCAACGGCCCCGCCTTTAATTTCAGCCGGACGGATCACCACCCCGGCTGAGGCGTTGGAGCCGGGACGCCCCGCGTGTCGCGGCGCCTTACAGCCACCAACACCTGGAGAATTGAGATGAACGTCAAACTGTTAGGAGCGGTCGCCTTCGCCCTTGTTCTTCCCATGGCGGTCGCGCAGGCGGCCGGCGCCGGCGGCGCGGGCGGCGGCGCAGGAGGGGCCGGCGGCGGCGCCGGAGTGGGCGCAGGCGGAACGGGGGGAACGGGATCGAGCGCTGCCGGCGGCGGCGCAGGCGGAACCGGAGCAACGGGAACCGGTTTGGGAACCGGTTCGGGCATGGGGACCGGATCCGGGTCGATGGGCGGCGGCAGCGTCGGAACCGGGACGACCGGGACGACCGGGACGGGCTCGGGGACCGGCATGACCGGCTCCAACCCGGGCGGGACTTCGGGAACCGGGACGGGATCGTTGGGCAATAACGGAACGGGAACCGGGCGCCGGGAACCTACAACCCCGGAACCGGATCGGGCGCGACCGGCATGAATCCGTCTTCGCCCAACTCTCAGAACGGCGGCATGAGCCAGGGCTCGGCCGGCACGGGGGCCGGGACGAACGCCACGCCCAACACCAACACCAATCCGTGACGCACGCACGAACGGCCGGCGCTTCGCCGGCCGTTCGCTTCCCCTGCGCTGGCGCGGAGCGTCATGATCGAAACGGCCCTCAATCAATCTCCCCCGCCCGTCATCTTGCGGTTATAGTGGCCGGCCAATTTCGATCGGAGCCGCGTGACCATCCTGACGGTGAGGCATCTCACGACCTACGCCTACGCCGCCCCGGTGCGGCTCGGCGAGCATCGCATGATGCTGCGTCCGCGCGACAGCAACGACCAGCGGCTGTTGAACGCCAGGCTCGAAATCGAGCCCCGTCCCCACCGGCTGCGATGGATCCACGACGTCTTCGACAATTGCGTCGCCATCGCCGATTTTGCCGGCGACACGCGACGCCTCCGGGTCGAGAACGCGATCACGCTCGAGCACATCGCGTCCGACGATCTGGATTTCCAGATCGAGGAGCGCGCCCGCACCTATCCTTTCTCTTATGACGCGGACGAAATGCCGGACCTCGCCCGCGCGATCGAGCGTCATTATCCCGATCCCTCCGGCGCCCTCGAGCGCTGGGTTCGACAGTTCGTGAACGTCGGGCGGCCGACCGACACGGCCCCGCTGCTCATGACCCTGACCAATGCGATCAAGGAGTCCTTCGCTTACGAACGGCGGTCCGCGAAGGGAACGCAGAGCCCGTTGCAGACGCTCGCGACGCGGCGCGGTTCCTGCCGCGATCTCGCGACGCTGATGATGGAGGCCGCCCGCGCGCTCGGCTTCGCCGCGCGGTTCGTTTCCGGCTATCTCTACGTGCCGAGCCGCGACTCCGGGGAGAGCCATCTCGGCGGCGGCTCGACGCATGCGTGGTGCCAGGTTTATCTGCCCGGTTCCGGCTGGGTCGAATTCGACCCGACCAACGGCATTGTCGGCAATCGCGATCTGATCCGGGTCGCCGTGGCGCGTGACGCCCGACAGGCGATTCCGCTGCACGGCTCGTATTGGGGCGACGCCAAGGACGAAGAGGGCATGGTTGTGTCCGTCACGGTCCGGCGCCTGCCTGAACTGGAACGCTCGGACGGCTTCGATGACGCGCGCGCCTGAGTCGTTCTAACCCCGCGTGACCCTTCGCCCCGCGCATCGTTTTCGGCCGCGCGGCCCTGATCGAGTGAAACCCTAGGAGCGCCTTATGCTGATCGAAGCGGGCTTCGACATCGCCTTTGAATGCCCGGTCCCCACGCCGATGCTGCTTCAGCTCAACGTCCATCCCTCGCGCGACGCGGATCTCCTGACGCCCGACAGGATCGTCTCGGACCCGCCGCTCCCGATGCGGAACTATCTCGATCTTTTCGGCAATCGGGTGACGCGGGTCGAGGTCCCGGCGGGCCTTGTCACCTTCTCCGACCGCTTCGTGATCGCCGATACCGGCGACCTCGACCGAGCGCTGCCGGATGTGGGGACGACCCCGATCGCCGATCTCCCCGACGACGTCCTGCTGTTCCTGGTCTCGAGCCGCTATTGCGACAGCGACAAGCTCGCCGACTTCGCCTGGTCGCAGTTCGGGGGCCTGCCTGGCGGCGCCAGGGTGGTGCAGGCGATCTCGGATTTCGTTCATACGAAAATTCGCTTCAGCTACGCTGACGCCCGCTCGACCCGTTGCGCCAGCGATTCCATGCACGAAGGGATCGGCGTTTGCCGCGACTTCGCCCACCTCGCCATAGCGCTCTGCCGCTGCCTGAACGTCCCCGCCCGCTATTGCACCGGCTATCTCGGCGACATCGGCGTGCCGCCGGACGTCAACCCCGGCGATTTCAGCGCCTGGGGCGAAGTCTTCCTCGACCGCCAGTGGTGGACGATCGACGCGCGCCACAACCATGCCCGCATCGGCCGGATCGTCATGGGGCGCGGTCGCGACGCCGCCGACGTCGCCATGTCCACCGCCTTCGGTGTCGCCAACCTGAAGCGCTTCGAGGTGAAGACGGACGAGAAGGTCGAGGGGCGGTGAGGGCGCCTTAGGACTGCGCCAGCCACTCCGCCATCCGCTCGTACACGTCGCGTCGGCTCAAGAGGTCGAGGTGCCCGGTCTCTCCGGCGACCCATTGCCGGTCGGGCGCGAAGTTCAGGCGCCGGGCCGGATCGCTGTGGCGGCCGAGCGCGCTCATGACGGGCACGAGGCCGTCGCCGATGAGGCGGTCCTTCAGGTCGCCCACGGAAGCGGCGGTGGTGGCGGCGATGGCGTAGCAGGCGACGCCTTCGGGCAAGGGAACCGGGCGGCGCGGATCGGGCTCGCGCGCGAAGCGGTCGCGTCCCCGCCAGTCCTCGTCCACAAGCGCGCCGTAGCGCAGGTCGGTGACGCCGGCGCTGCGGATCTTGCCGAGGCGAGCGAAGGCCGCGGCGTAAGGCGTCCTGCCGAGGATCGCGTCGACCCAGTTGCCGACTCGCTCGAGCGGCGCGCCGTGGTGGGGCGTGCCGAGAAAGACGAGGGTGTTCAGCCTGCCCCGCCACGCGTGTCCCGCCGCCTCGGCGTGAAGACAGGCGCTGCGGGCGACGAGTCCGCCCATGCTGTGGCCGACGATGACGAAGTCTTCGATCGCCGTCGGCCACGCGGCGACGAGCGCCTCCAGCGCCTCGGCGAAGGCGCGGCCGTTGGTCGAGACGTGCATACCGGAATTGTAGGAGAGCGTGACCGGCGTGTAGCCGAGGTCGTGAGCGAGCGCCGCGCCGTGGTTGTGGTTCTGGCGCGTCCATTGCAGGTCGCTCATGCAGAGCCCGTGCGCGAGCACGGCGAGCTTGCCGGTCGCGTCGGGAAAGGCTTGTGCGAGCGCCTGGGCCTCGAGCGCGAGCGGCCGCCCGTCGCGGCGAAACCGCATCGGCAGCGCCAGCGGATTGGCGGTCTCCGCGAGATGGTCGCCGACCACGCCGTTGAGCGCGGCGACCGCAATTTCCCGCCCCGGCGACACCGGCTGATTGTCCGGCGCCGGACCGACCAGCGCCGCGGCGCCGCCGAGCCCCCTGCCGGTCAGACGGAACGCTCCGCGCAGCCCGCCGTAGACCAGCCGCGTGACGCCGCCGGTCAGCCCCTGAGCAAAGGGCGCCAATCCGGGCGTGTCGAGGATGGCGTTATGCATATGCTCGACAAGTCCGGTCACGCCGTGCCCCGCGTCAGCCGCGAGACGGCCAAGGCCGAGGGCGTCGGAGAGCGAAAGCGCGGCGGCCTTCGTCGTGGCCGTTGGGAACTCCGATGGGGTCAGGTGAGAGCGGCTGGGTGGAAAGAGGCGGATCCTGTCCCGGCCTCTTTGAATTCGGACGGCGGCTCACGGCGCGACGCCTGAGCGGAAGAGGAGGTTCGATGCTCTGACCGCCCCGCCGGCGATCCGCGTCGCGAGCGCCAGGAGTTCGGCCGACTGAAGGACGACGTTGCGCATTGCGCCTCTCCAAACAGTTCTGTATGGAACGGATAGCATCCCGATTGCGGAACGTCAATACAGAAGTGTATGGAAATGCGGGACAGCCGACTGGGACCGGCCGAATGGGTCAACGCGGGCCTCAACGCCCTGGCGAAATTCGGGTTCGTCGCGCTCAAGGCGGATACGCTCGCCAATCGCCTTCGCGTTTCGCGCGGCAGCTTCTATTGGCACTTCGCGCACGTCTCGGCGTTCCACTCGGCGATCTTGAGCCGCTGGCGCGAAACCGCGCTCAAGACCATCCGCGATAGGATCGAAGGCCACGCAGACGACCGCTTGAAAGCCGCCCTGACCCGTGCGTTTTCCACGGACCTGGAAACCGAGCGCGCGGTGCGGGCTTGGGCCACCTTCGACGAGCAGGCCAATTCAGCCGCCGAAGCGGTCGACGCGGAGCGAATTCGTCACCTGCGAGACCTTTTGGTCGACGCCGGCGTTCCTCCCGACGCCGCCGAAACGCGCGCGCGCATGATGAACTGGGCTTACCTTGGCTTCGCCCTGTCGTCGGCGCGCGCGGACGATGCGATGCTCAGAGGCTTCGTCAGCGACCTGTCGCAACTGGTTCGTCCAACGGCGCCGCCGGCATCCCACCAAGCCCGGCGCCCGCGAGCGATCCCGCGCACGGGGCGAGGACCGACCAAGACCTGAGCGCCCAACCCCTTCGTTCCGTGCGCGCCAACGTCAGTCTCGACGCCGCCCTGCTCGAGGCGACCGACACAGCCGCCAAGCAGCGTGGCCTCAGCCGCTCGGCTTTCCTCGCCAGCGCGGCGCGCGAGAAGATTATGGCGGGGGCGTGGCGAAGTCTCTTCCAATGGACGCGCAGAGCTGGAGTTATTGCTCTCGCCATGCCCGTGAAGAGCCCGCTAAATAACGTAATATAATAGTATTATACATGCGCGAGAGGCCTTTCGGCTCGACGGGCTGCGATCGGCCCCCCCGGAAAATCCGCCGCAAGGCCCTGAAAAGGCTCACTTCGCGCCGGAAAGCGGAAGCGGCGGCAGCGGGGATGTTCCGGTCGGCCCTCCTGCAGGTCTCCCGCGGGCCGTTGCGACCACGTCGCGATAAGTGCGACATGCTAAAGGTGAGCGCCGAGGAGCATTCGCAGATGGAATGGCGTGACGAGGGTCTCGTCATCGGCGTCAGAAGGCACGGCGAGCACTCGGCGATCGTCGAGGCGATGACGCGCGCCCATGGCCGCCATCTCGGCCTGGTGCGCGGCGGGCGCTCGTCCCGCATGGCCGCCGTACTCCAGCCCGGCAATACGCTCGCGCTTCGTCTGGCGCGCGCGCCTCGACGAGCATCTCGGCGCCTTCGTGGTCGAACCGCTGGACCTGCGCGCCGGGCGGCTGATGGGCAGCGCGCTGGCGCTCGCCGGACTCGCCTGGCTCGGCGCGCTCGCCCGCCTTTTGCCGGAACGCGATCCGCACGAGGCGGTGTACGAGACGCTGACGCTGATCGCCGGCAACGCTCGACGACGCGGCGCTCGCGCCCCCGCTCGTCGCCCGCTTCGAGACGCAGATCCTGGCTGAATGCGGGTTCCAGCTCGACCTCTCCCGCTGCGCCGCGACCGGAGCGGTCGAGGACCTCGCCTATGTCTCGCCGAAGTCGGGCCGGGCGGTGAGCTCGCGTCGCGGGCGAGCCGTGGCGGGACCGGCTGCTGCCGCTGCCGCCTTTCTTGCGCGACGGCGCGCGGCTCGAGGCGCGTCCGAGCGCCGATGAGGTCGCCGACGGCTTCCGCATGACCGGCTTCTTCCTCGCGCGCGACGTCTTCGCCGCCCGAGGCGAACCGCTGCCCGATTCGCGCCGCGCCTTTTTGGCCGCTGCGGCCCGATCGGCAGGCATGGAGTTGCGAAGCGTTTGAGAGAAGCAACTTCCACAGACCGTATTGACCCGACCGCCGGCAACGTGTATCAGACCGTTGCTGCGCCGCAGCATGAGGCGCTCCAGCCGCGTAAATCGGACTTCGCTATTTCAAGCGACCGAAGCGCTGTCGAGCCTCCCGACCCTTCCGACGACGGCCCGTTTTACGCGGGGCAAGTCTCCCCTTTTTCCGATCGGCCGACCGCGCCTCTTTCACGAGGCGCTCGCGCTCGATCCTTGTTGAAAGACGTTCCGTGACTCAATTTACCGATCTCGGTCTCCCCGAGACGCTCCTTCGCGCCCTCGACAGCGAAGGCTACAAGACGCCGACCTCCATCCAGGCTCAGGCTGTTCCGCACCTCCTCGAAGGGCGCGACCTGCTTGGCATCGCCCAGACCGGCACCGGCAAGACGGCGGCGTTCGCGCTGCCGATCCTCGCCCGCCTGATCGCCGACCGCCGCCGCCCGGCGCCGTTCACCGCCCGCGTGCTGATCCTCGCCCCGACCCGCGAACTCGCGGCCCAGATCGGCGACAGCTTTCGCGCCTACGCCCAGTTCATGAAGCCCGCCCTCAGCCTCGCCGTCGTCGTCGGCGGCGTGTCGGCGCGTCCGCAGCTCGACCTCATCGCGCGCGGCCTCGACGTCCTGGTCGCGACCCCCGGCCGGCTCCTCGACCATATGGGGAGCGGCAAGCTGAACCTCGCCGCGACCGAGGTGCTGGTGCTCGACGAGGCCGACCACATGCTCGACCTCGGCTTCATCGTGCCGATCCGCCGGATCGTCGCCAAGCTGCCGAAGGCGCGCCAGACGCTGCTGTTCTCCGCCACCATGCCGAAGGAGATCGCCGGCCTCGCCGGCGACATGCTCAAGAACCCGGTCGAAGTCCGCGTCACGCCGGCCGCGACCACGGTCGAGCGCGTCGATCAGCACGTATTTTTCGTCGACAGCGCCGCCAAGCGCGATGTGCTCGTCGAACTGATGCGCGGCGCCGACGTGTCGCGCGCCATCGTCTTCACCCGCACCAAGCGCGGCGCCGATCGCGTCGCGCAGCACCTCGACGCCGCCGGCGTCGGGGCCCAGGCGATCCACGGCAACAAGAGCCAGAACCAGCGCGTTCGCGCGCTCGACAACTTCAAGAGCGGCGCGACGCGCATTCTCGTCGCCACCGACATCGCCGCGCGCGGCATCGACGTCGACGCCGTGAGCCACGTGGTGAACTACGAGCTGCCGGACGTGCCGGAGGCCTATGTCCACCGCATCGGCCGCACGGCCCGCGCGGGCCTCTCCGGCCGCGCGATTTCGCTCTGCGACAACAGCGAGCGGCCGCTCCTGCGCCAGATCGAAAAGCTGACCCGCCAGACGCTGACCTTCACCGACCGCCGCACCGCGGCCGGCGCCCGCGACGACGAGCGCGAGGCGGCCCGGCCGGCCCCGCGCGGCGGTCGTGGCGGACAGGGCGACGGCGGGCGCCGCGGCGGCCCGCAGCCGCAGCGCCGCGCGGGCCCGCGCGACGTCCAGCACAATGGCGCGGCGCGCCCGACGCGACCGGCCGCCGGTCCGGCGCCTCGCGGCGACGGCCGCCGTCGGCAGGACGCCCGGCCGCACGGCTGATCCCTTTCGGGGTTCGGACCCCGAGGCGGCGTTCGCTCGCCTCATCGGCGCGATCGAGGACGGCGCGACCGCCCTCGGCGCGGCTTCGCCTGCCAGCGCCTCGACGCGCGCGCCGCCCGTCGCGCAAGTCAGGCGCGGGGCGCCTTCCCTACGCACGACGGAACGAAATGCCGTTCCGGCCGGTTTGGCCTCGAATTTGCAATGCGCTCGCGTCAACTTGGCTCAACCCGGCAGGTGCGAAATGGGGCATGTTGTTTTCACCGGGAAGGAACCTTTCGACCTCATTCCCCAACGCCTTCCGTCCGCTATTGCCCAAGGACGGGTCGTGGTGGCGACCGTGCCCGTCTTCGTGTCCGGCTTTCCCGGAAATTCGGTCCAAATCCGCCTCCTGCTCAATCCGCAACAGGCTCAAGACCTGGCCCGTCAGCTTCAGCTCGAGGCCGAGGTGGCGCGCGCCAATCCCCTCGTTTGAACGCCAAACCGGGAGAATGCAGATCCGAGACCGAACTGGAGCGCCGCTGCGGCGTCTTGCCGGCCCAAGAGCGGGCATGGCGGATGCTGGGGAAATGCTCACCGTGACGCGGCTGCAGGCGACCGACGCCGCAAGACTGACATGGGCTTGAGTTAATCTGATCTTAACCATGTTCCGCCAGCTTGCGCAGTGTAAAGGGTGCGGGACGGAAAGCAATGGACCGATCGTCGTCACATCGACTTGCAAGAGTCCTTATCCGTTTGGGATCGGCAGCGACCCTGATCGCCCTTCTGCCCGCCTGCGCCCAAACGCGCTTCGTCACCTATAGCGACGAGCGTTGCCTAGCGGTCCTGGAGCTTCCCGACGGGAGCTGGCAAGTCAACTATCCGATCACGTTCGGAAGGACCATTCGTGTCGAAAGCGGCGCCACCCTGTACAAGGGAGAGGTTATCGATGGCGTCGATCTTGGCGCCGTCCTCCAGAGACGGTGCCGCGATCCGTCTTTAAACGTGACGGAAACCGCCGTTCGCTTTTGAGGACGACAAAGCGGCGATCCTCGCGCTCTGGACGGTTCATGGCGACCTATTTTTCCGTGATGGCAATCACCGGATCCGCCTTCGTCCATCCATCGCCCAAGCGGATCTGGAACGTCAGCGAGAGCCTGCCCATAGGCCTCTGCGCGGTGCGACCGTTTGGCGTGCTGTACAACGCCGAAGTGGTGGCCGTCATGCTTCCGGAGCCGGTCGCGAGCTTCCTCAGCGATGGCGGCTATCTAACGCGCGGCGTGCCGCTGATGAAGCGGGTTCTTGGCCTGCCAGGATAGGTCGTGATCCACACGACAATATTCTTGCTGGCGCGGCGTTCCTCCGAGAACTCCATGACCGCTATGGATCGATCGGCGACGTCGCCGAGGCTGTGTCGATGACATAGTCGGCGACGTCGCGGTCGAAGCCTTTTTCGGCAAAGGCCGCGGTGCATGGTTTTGGTGATATGCGCAACATGACTCGATCATCGACTGGTCGAGCGCGAGCCCATGCCGTTATCCATGGGCGGCTTTCGATCCCGCTGATTCGGTCAAATGGTTTTCGGAACCCTTCCAGTCGCTTGGTGAAAGCGAACCGCAATTTCCTCAGCCCGTAGGATCGGGCGATCCTGGTGGAGATCGCCAGAGATGGGCTGGAGGAGCATCGCATCGCCCGCCGGGCGAACGCCATCCTTCTTCTCAACAAGGGGTGGTCCAATGGCGATGTCGCCGAGGCGCTGTTCGTCGATGATTCGACCGTCCGCGCCTGGCACAAGGCCTACAGCGAAGGCGGCGTTGAAGACCTCGTCCTGTTCGATCTCAAGGGCGCAGCCGGCGCGTTCGCCTCCAGATCGCGGAGCTTCGCGCTTGGGCGATCGAGGTTCTGCCGGTGTCGACTGTCGAGGTCGGTCAGTTCATCCGGAGCCGCTTCGGCATCGAATATGGCCAGTCCGGGGTCTGCTGTCGCTAAGTTGTTGAAATGATTGGCGCGCCCGACAGGATTCGAACCTGTGGCCTTTGCCTTCGGAGGGCAACGCTCTATCCAGCTGAGCTACGGGCGCAACGCAACGCCGGCGTATTCCATCCGCCGACGAGACCTCCATAACCGAATTCGGCGGCGATGGGAATCCCCGAAAGACATTCCTTTCACGCGCGCCAGCGCCATTCACGCCGCGAGCGGCGGTTCGACCGCTTCGACCCCGAAATATTGCAGGTACCGCGATTTCGATTTCGCAGAGCGGCATGACCACGAAAAGGTCGGTCGTGTTGAAGGCGCGGTCGACGACCGGAGACGGACTGAAGGTCGCGCCCAGGCGCCAGTAGCCCTTCACCAGCGGCGGCAGAACCCGAAGGAGCGCGCGCGGACTGGCCGGCTCGGCGCCGGGGCCCTCCGCGCCGGCCTCGACCCGGTCGGCTCGGGGCGCGACGCGCCAGGAAGGATCCCCGCTCCGGGACGCGAGCGCTCGAATGGCCCCGGCGTGGGCCGCCGAATCGGCGCCGGGCAGACTCGCGCAGCCGATCATCGCGTCGATCCGGTGGTGACGCGCGTAGGTCCATAAGCCTCGCCACAAGAGTTCGAGCACATGCTTGCCGCGATGGGTCGGCGCGATGCACGCCCGCCCGACCTCGAGAAAGCGCATGTTCGGCCGCCGGGCGACGAGCGATTCGACGTCGAATTCGCAGGCGCTGTAGAAGCCGAAATTCCGCTCGGCCACGTCCTGCCGCAGCAGGCGGTAGACCCCGACGATGCGGGGCGCGCCGTCGCGATAAGCCGCGGTCTTGTCGACCACGATCAGATGGTCGGCCACCCGATCGAAGCGGCAGACGTCGCGGCGAATCAGCCTCGCGGTCGGATCGGGCGTGGCGCCGCCCTCCTCGAAGAACACGCGATAGCGCAGCTTCTGCGCCCGTCGGAGCTCCTTCCGGGTCGTCGCGAGGCGCGCCTCGAACGCGCCGGAGCGGGCGAGCGACGGTCCCAGGCCGGCAAGGTCGCGGAAGCGGGAGAAGCGTTGCAGGAACGGGCGGGCCGGGGCGCGGCCTTCTGGCCGGGATGGGAACGTCAGCGCCACTCGGGCTTCTCCGGAATTCAGCTTTAAGTCTTACAGCACAAACATTTTCCCCCGAAGCTATTATGACGCTCGCGAAACGGCGCCGGACGGCTCTCCCGCCCCGCACAGGCGCAGGATCGTGACGGCCAGGTCTTCGAATTCGAAAGGCTTCACCAGAAAGGCGTCGAAGCCGCCGGCTTCGCAGGCCCCGCGCTCTTCGGCAGGACCGTTCGCGGTCAGCGCAATGATCGGCGTCGGCCGCGTGGCCGCGGCCTCCTCAAGCCTTCGCAACCGGCGCGTGGCCTCGAAGCCGTCGATGCCGGGCATCTTCAGATCCATCAGGATCAGATCGAACGGCCGCTGCGCGTCGGGTCCGGCCGGCGCCGCCTGACGCACCGCTTCCTCGCCGTCGGTGGCCCGGACGGTCTCGAATCCGAGGCGGCGCATCGCCTTTTCCGCAATCAGCGCGTTGATGTCGTTGTCCTCGGCGATCAGGGCCCGGCGCAATGGGGCGTTCGGGTTTCCGACCGGGCCGGCCTCTTGCGGCGTGGCGGGAAATTCAGCCGCGAGCCTTTCATAGAGCGAACGCGCCCTGACCGGCTTCACCAGCCAGCCGTCGAAGCCTTTGAGCGAGGTCTGGCCGAAGGCGCGGCGCTCGAACGGTGAAAACAGCACGAGGCTCCTCGGCGCTCCCGCCGCCCGCGCCGCCTGGGCAAGGGTATTGGTCGCCTCCGGACCGAGCGCGCAGTCGACGATGACGAGGTCCGGCCGGTCGGGGCCGGAGAGCGCCGCGAGCCCGGACTCGAGCCCCTCCGCGCGCGCCACCCTCGCCCCGGCTTCCTCGAGCCGCATCGCGATCGCCGGCGCCTCGAACGGCGAATTGGCGATGATCAGCGCGCGGGCGCCGGCGAGCGCGACCGGCGGGAAATCGGAACTGCGAGCCCGGTCCTCGCAAGGCGACAAGGCAATCGTGAAGGCGAACACCGATCCGCTCGCTGAACTGTCCTCGAGCCGCAGCGCGCCGCCCATGAGCCCCACGAGTTGACGGGAAATGGCCAGCCCGAGGCCAGCGCCGTCGAAGCGCCGGGCGTGCGAGCCGTCGCCCTGCTCGAAGGGCGCGAAGATCGCCTCGCGCCGCTCAGGCGAGACGCCCGGTCCGGTGTCGGCGACCGCGAAGCGGAGCTGATCGCCCGGACGCCCCTCGACCGAGACGCAGATTCCGCCGTGCTCGGTGAATTTGATCGCATTGCCGGCGAGGTTCAAAAGCACCTGCCTCAGCCGCATCGCGTCGGCGCGCACGAGTCGCGGCGCCGCGGCGCTGACCGAAGCGGCGATTTCCAGCCCCTTGCTCTGCGCCCGCGGCGCGAGGAGCTCCACCACCCCCTCGACCAGCCGATGCAGGTCGACCGGTCCGACGGAAAGATCGAGCCTTCCGGCTTCCATTCGGGAGAGATCCAGGATCTGATCTATCAGCGCGATCAGGGCCGCGCCCGAACTGCGGATCGCCTCGACATAGCTTGTGTTCTCGGCGCTGAGCCCCGCCCTTCGCAAAAGGTCGGCCATGCCGAGAATGCCGTTCAGGGGCGTGCGGATCTCGTGGCCCATGGTCGCGAGGAAGCGCGACTTGGCCACGCTCGCCGCCTCGGCCCGGTCGCGCTCGGCCGCCGCCTCCTTGAGCCGCCAGACTTCGTCGCGCAGGGCTTCGTTCTCGGCGGCCGCCCGGCGCGACCGCTCCACGGCGTGGCGTCGCGCGTCCGCAAATCCCGCAGCAAGCGCCGCCAGCAAGCCGAGGGCGGCGCCGGCCTGGATGCGGAGCGCTTGCGCCGTGATGATCGCGCCTATGTCCATCCACGATCTCGCCGTTCGGGAACGCAGAGGTTAGCGCTCCGAGGTTGAGATTCTCTTGCAGGGTTGCGTGGAGCTGGAGACAAAAGCCTGTGTCATGCTGCGGCCAAAGATCGCTTACGTATGACGTCTTTTAATTTTATTTCAGATCTTTAGATAGCGAACTTGAAGTTTAGCACGAGCTTGGCGGCGCCGGTTCGGATGCCTTCCGGCCCCACGAGGCGGTTTCGCTCTTCAATCGGTTGTGCCATTGCGATAGATAAATGCATCCTGTCGGGTTGCTTTTCCACGACACAGTCCGCAAGGGCCGTGACCGCTTCCTCAGGCCGCGGCGGCGGTTCGGTCGGGCGCGCCGCGGTAGGACAGGGCTTCGGCGAGATGGGCGCGGCGAACCGGGCCGCCGCCGTCGAGATCGGCGAGCGTCCGGGCGAGCTTGAGGACGCGGTGATAGCCGCGCGCGGAGAGCCGCAGCCGCTCGGCGGCGTCGCGCAGAAGGCGCAGGCCGGCGTCGTCGGCGTCCGCGACCGCCTCGACCAGGTTGGGCGGCGCGGCGGCGTTGCAGCTGACCCCTTCGAGGCCGAGTTCGGCGTAGCGGGCGACCTGGATGGCGCGCGCCTCGCCCACCCGCGCCGCGACCTCGGCCGAGCCCTCGCGCGGCGGCGGGGTCATCAGGTCGGCGGCGGAAACGGAGGGCATGTCGATGACGAGATCGAACCGGTCGATCAGCGGCCCCGACAGCCGGCCGAGATACTGGGCGACGCAACGCTCGTTGGGGGCCCGCTTGCAGGCGTAGCCCGGCTCGTTGGCCGAACCGCAGCGGCACGGATTCATCGCGGCGATCAGCTGGAAGCGCGCCGGATAGACGACGCGGTGGTTGGCGCGGGCGATGGCGACTTCTCCGGTCTCGATCGGCTGGCGCAGACTGTCGAGAACCTGGGCCTGGAACTCGGGCAGTTCGTCCAGGAACAGAACGCCGTTGTGGGCAAGCGAGATCTCGCCGGGCTTGGCGTGGACGCCGCCGCCGACCAGCGCCGGCATCGAGGCGGAATGATGGGGCGCCCGGAACGGCCGCCGGTCGGTCAGCGCGCCGCCGGCGAGCGTCCCGGCGATCGAGTGGATCATCGACACTTCGAGCAGTTCGCGCGGGGTCAGCGGCGGCAGGATCGAGGGCAGGCGCTGGGCGAGCATCGACTTGCCGGCGCCGGGCGCGCCGCTCATCAGCAGGTTGTGGCCGCCGGCCGCGGCCACTTCGAGCGCGCGCTTGGCGCTCTCCTGGCCCTTGATGTCGCGGAGATCCGGCTGCGGCCCGGCAAGCGCGCGCACCGCCGGCTGAGGGCGGGTCAGCACCTGCGTGCCCTTGAAGTGGTTTGCGAGCTGGATCAGCGAGCGCGGCGCGAGAACGTCGAGGTCGGCCGAGGCCCAGGCCGCCTCCGGCCCGCACGGGGCCGGGCATATCAGGCCTTTGCCGACGGCGTTGGCGGCGATCGCCGCGGGCAGCACGCCGGCGACCGCGCTGATCGCCCCGTCGAGCGCCAGTTCGCCAATGACGCAATAGCCTTCGAGCGCATCCATCGGAATGGCGCCGATCGCCGCCATCACGCCGAGCGCGATCGGCAGGTCGTAATGACTGCCCTCCTTGGGCATGTCGGCCGGGGCGAGATTGACGGTGATGCGCTTGGCGGGAAGGGCGAGGCCGGAGGCGATCAGCGCCGAGCGCACCCGCTCCTGCGACTCGCGCACCGCCTTGTCGCCGAGGCCGACGATGTTGAAGACGACGTTGCCGGACAGCGACATGCACCTGAACGTCCACCGGCCGCGCCTCGACCCCCTCGAACGCCACCGTCGAAACCCGCGCCACCATCTCCCGCCCCCGGGTTGTCCTTCGACGGGAACATTTGCAGAACAATTCGCGCAGCGCAAGCGCAAAGTTTACGCGGGCGCGGCCGCTGAGCGTAAAGCCCGTCAGGTGGGTTTCAGGGACGCGGTCCCGAACTGGGGATCGTCGCGGTACGGCGCGAGGCAGCGGTCCTCCCGGGCGCGGTCGCGGTCGGTCAGGGCGTAAGGCGCGGCCGTTTGCGCGTCGCCGAACGGCATCAGCGGCACGCCGAGGGGTTGGCCGCGAATCTCGACCGCGCGCTGCACCATCAGGCATTGCAGCACGTTCTGAACCCGCCACACATGGCCCAGCGTCATGCGGCCGGGGTCGGGATCGACGATGACCGCGGGCCAGTGGCCGCCGTTCGCGTCTTGCGCGCGCAACTGCGTCTCGATGCCCTGCTTGAGCCGGGTCTGGCAGGTGTAGATGACCTCGAGCACCGCCCGCACCGGCAGCGGATCGGTGGCGTTGGGCCGGAGTCCGTCGAGCGCATAGCGCGCGCAATCGGCGCTACGCGCCCTGGCGGTCGCTGCGAGGTCATCGAGGCCGAACTGGGAATCGACCACGATCTCCAGCGTCGAGGCCAGGCTCTGGTGCTGTTGCTCCCAGGCCGCGTCGGCGGCGTCGAACCGCTTGATCGCCGCCTGCAGCTTGTCGCCCTCGACCCGATTCTTGATCGCGTCGTCGAGCGAATAGGTGGACAGGAACTTCTCGTCGACGATCTTGTTGAGGCCGTCGAGCGCCGTCATCGCCGCGGCGGCGTCTTTGTCGATCTTGTCGGCGCGCTTCTGATAAGTCCAGTTGCGCTGCTGGAAATAGGCGCTGATCGCCGTGCCGAGGACGCCGGTCGCGAGCACCAGCCCGCCGATCGAGCCGAGAACCTGCCGCGTCCAGACATGCAGCGGTCGGGCGCCGCTCTCCTTCGTCTCGCTCTGATCGCCGTCTGGCGCCGCCATGCTGTCGTCTCCGGATCGCCTTTGCCCCGGAACAGGCTTTGCAAGAAAGTGCGGCGGGATTTAAACGCCGCCCCTCTCAAGACGGCCCCCCATGGGGACGGCGAGACGCCCTCCCTCCGTTAGCCGTCCGGCTGCGACAGAAGATAGGTGAGGAGCGAGCGGAGTTCGGCCGGGCGGACGGGCTTACGCAGCAGCGTCATCTCGGCCTCCTCCGCTTCGCGCGCGGCGGTGTCGGAGTGGTCGGCGGTGACCAGCATCGCCGGCGTCGCCGCGCCGACCGCGCGCCGCACCTTCATGACCGCCGTCGCGCCGCGCTCGAAATGATCGAGATGCAGGTCGGCGATGATCGCGTGCGGCGCTCGTTTTGCCGCGATCTCCGCCGCTTCGTCGCCCGAGGGCGCGATCGCCACCTCGCAGCCCCAGCGCGCGAGCAGGGCCGACATGGCCGCGAGCACCGACGCGTCGTTCTCGATCACCAGCACCCGGGCGTTGCGGAGCGGTCCGCGCGCCGCGACCGAGCGCTCAGCCTGATGCGGCATCGGCTCGGCGCTCGCGGCTTCCGCGAGCGGCAGCGAAACCGAGAACATCGACCCGTTGCCGACCGTCGAGCTGAGGCCGATCGGATGATCCAGCGCCAGCGCCAGGCGCCGCACGATGGCGAGGCCGAGCCCAAAACCCTGAGCGCCGTGCTCGCCCGCCTCGCCCCGCTGGAATTCCTGAAAGATCGCGTCGCGCCGCTCCTCCGGGATGCCCGGCCCGGTGTCCCAGACTTCGACCGTCCAGCGCCCCTCCCGCGCGCGTCCGCCGATCAGCACGCCGCCGCGGCGGGTGTAGCGCAGGCCGTTGGCGATCAGGTTCTGCATCACGCGCCTCAGCAGCAGCGGATCGGACGTCACCCAGCGCCCCGCGCTGAAATGCCTGAGCTTCAGCCCGCGCTTGGCGGCGGCTTGCGCCTGCTCCTTGACCAGCGACCCGATCAGCCCATCGATCGGAAAGGCGCGCAGATCCGGCGTCATGACGCCGGCGTCGAGCTTGGAAAGGTCGAGCAGCGTGCGCAGCAGCTCTTCGAGAGTCGCGAGACTCCGGTCCGCCTGGTCGATCAGGCCGGCCTGTTCGCGCCCCATGTCGAAGCTGTCGAGTGTGGACAGCGCAAGCCTCGCGGCGTTCAGGGGCTGCAACAGATCGTGGCTGATGGAGGTCAGCACCGAGGATTTGAGAAGGTTGGCGGCCTCCGCCTGCTCCTTCGCGCGCAACAGATCTTCGTTGGCGCGCTCGACCGAGCGCAGCGCCTGCTGCACCTCGGCGGTGCGGCGGCGGACCTGATTGTCGAGCGCGATCGCCGTCTCGAACAGCGCATAGGCGCTCGGCTGCTGGTCGTAGGACCGCTCGACACGGGAGATCAGCTTCATGTTGATCTTCTTGAGCTTGGCGATCTCGCGCCTGAGCGCATCGACCTCGTCGGGCGCCTCCGTCACGGCGCCGCCGTCCGCCTCCGCCCGATCGCGACGCCCGTAAAGGTCTGGTTGACGTGCATCGAGGTGAACTGCTCGCCATAGGTGTTGAAGCCGACGACGCGCTTCATGCGGTAGAGCTTCGACATCGGCTGCGCCATCTGCTCGCGCTCGGCGGCGAGGCGCCTCAGCACGCACTCGAAGCCGAGATAGAGATCGACCTCGCCGAGCTCCTCCTCGAGGCCGCCGAACAGCGTGACGAGGCTCTCGATCGGATCGCGCCGCCTCGCGGCGGTGAACACCAGCCCTTCGTCGATCGCGCAGAAGAAGCTCAATGACCCATCCGCATTGACCCGCTGGATCGAGCGGACGAAATGCTCGCCGCCGACGCTGACCAGCACCGGGTGCGCGGCGAAGGAGAAGGCGTCGAGCGGCCCGTCGACAATGCCGCAGACGCGCGCGTATTCCTGCGCCGCCGGCTCGGCGTTCAGCTCCTTGACGATCCGGTTTTCGATGTCGGCCTCGGTGACGACCATCTTGATCGCGGTCGGCTCGTAATAGTCGGAGCGGAAGGTTTTGAACGGCAGGTCGGTCGCGACCAGCGCCAGCACCGCGGCGTCGGTGTGGGCCTTGCCGCCGTGGATGACGAAGGTGCGCTCGAACCTGAGCCCGTCGCCGGCCGAGCCGCCGACGATCGGGATCTCCTCGAGGGCCATCTGCAAGGCGGTGACGACCGCCTCCTCGCGCCGGCACAGGCCGTCGACCACGAGCACGCCGAACACGCCCTGGGTCGCGAAGCCCGGTCGCGTCGCCGCGAGATCGGCCCGCAACCGCTTGGTCAACTCGCGCCCCGCTTCGACCTGGAAATTGGCGAGGTCGAGGATCGACCGGGCCATGAAGACGAAGTGCCGCCTCAAGAAGCCAATCGCCACGACCGCGCCCTCGCTCCAGCCCTCGGGCGTGATCTCGCCGGCGGTGGTGCAGCCGACGACCGGGGTCGCGCCGAACCGCCGCGCGATCTCGGACGCGAAGGTCGCGGCGTCATAGTCGGGCGAGACGAACACGATGAGCCCCGACAGGTCGTGAGGCGCGAGCTGCCGGGCGATTTCGGCGGCCGCGGCGTCGGCGCCCGCACTCCATGCCGCCGCCACGACGACTCCCCGATCCCCCTCCTCGATGAGGCCCAACGACGATTCCTCCTTGCGCGTCGAACTTCACGCGCAATCGCGACGGCTTTCTATCACAGAAAGCGACGATGCGGCACGTCCCCGACTTGGGCGCCGACTTGGGTCGGTCCCCGACTTGGGTCCCCGACTTGGGGCCGGCGGGCGCGAGCCCCGATCGGGCGTCGCGCAGGCGCCCCCATTGCACGACCCTGTCGCGGGAGGTGAAAGAGCGGACGTATACGGTGCGGCCGGCCGGCTAAAGTCCTGGCCGGAGCCGGGCGCCAAACCGAACCGACAACTTAAGTAAACTCGTTCCTTGTCGCAATTACCGAATTCAATGACATCTATGGACAACCGTGACAACAATTCGGGTTAGCGGGCAGCGAACGTTTGACACTACCGTTCGTTCCGGATGAGAAACCGGCTATCGCTTTGAAGTTTTTCATGGGGCCGCCTCGCCCGCGCCCCGAAGTCGGCATATCAGGATCGCCATGGATCACAGAACGACCGCCATAGAACGCGCCTTTCAGCTGGCGCAATCCGGCCAGGCCGCCAGCGTCTCGGAAATCATCCTGTCGCTGAAGCGCGAGGGATACTCGATCGATCAAATCCAGGGCCCGTCTCTCAGGCGTCAGCTTGCGGACCTGATCCGGCGCCCTCACGCCGAAAAGTGAAAGAGCGTGGGCTTTCACCGATAAAAAAGGCCGCCCGAGGGCGACCTTTCCATTTCCACCTTCAGGAACGTCAGCGCTTCGCTGCGTCCTTGATGTCGCCAGCGGCCTGATGGGCTGCGCCCTTAGCCTTGTCCATCTTGCCTTCGGCCTGCAGCGACTTGTCGTCCGTCATCTTGCCGGTCGCGTCCTTGATCGCGCCCTTCGCCTTGTCGGCCGCGCCTTTGACGTGCTCTTTGTCCATGATCCCATGTCCTTCGTTTCGCCACCCGCGTCATAACAACAAGCAAAACGCTCGCGGGTTCCCCACGGAGCGAAATGATCGGGAAAATAGATCGGGCAATTGCGCGGTTCATCGACGCGGCCTTCCGGGAACCGTCGTCGCTGGCGCGCGGCGGCGGCCCGTCAACACCTGCGTACACCTTTTGCGACGCCGAGCGCGCCGCCCTGGACACGACTTGCCACCATTCGACCACGCTATCGCCGCGAAGCGTCAGTTAGCCACGTCGGCGGCAGGACTGGAGTGGCGGATTGCGGACATCGTTCGCATTGTCAGGCGCGGCGCGCGATGTCGCGCGGGAACGAATCTGAGACCGACGATCGGATCGCCCTTTTCCTCGACGTCGATGGGACGCTGGTCGATCTCGCCGAGCGTCCCGAGCACGTCACGGTTCCGCCCGGGCTTGTCGACAGCGTGGCCGCCGCGTCGACAAAGACCGCGGGCGCGCTGGCGCTGGTCAGCGGCCGTCCGATCGCCGAGCTCGACCGGCTTTTCGCGCCCCTCCAGCTTCGCGCGGCGGGCGTTCACGGGGCCGAATTGCGGCTCGACCCCGGCGACGATCCAACCCCCGCGGCCGGCGCAAGCGCTTTGCCTTCCGGCTCTCGGACTCCGAGCTGAACGCTATCGCGAGCCGAATTCCCCGGAACCTTCATTGAAAACAAGCGTTACAGCTACGCGGTTCACTATCGCCAAGCGCCGGCTATCGGCGACGCCCTGCGGGCGCGTCTCACACGGCTCGTCGAAGCCCGGCCGCAATCGGGGATCACCATGCTGGAAGCCCACTGCGCGTTTGAATTGAAGTCGCGGCAATTCGACAAGGGTCGCGCAGTGGAAGCTTTTCTCGAGACGCCGGCTTTCCGGGGCCGGACTCCGATCTTCATCGGCGATGACGACACCGACGAAGCAGGTTTCGCCGCAGTCGCCGCGCGCGGGGGTCGCGCCTATTCGGTTGGACGCCGGCGCCCAGGCGTGGTGGCGACGTTCGAAAGCCCTAGCGCGGTGCGCGGCTGGCTCGCCGCGTTCGCCAGCGGCGGCGCCTCCGCATGAGCGGTCCGAATTCGTCGCGGCGGCAACCGCTCGATCTCGCGCTGATCGGAAACAGTTGCGTCGCCGCCCTGGTCGATCAGCAGGCCCGGATCGTCTGGTGGTGTTTCCCGCTCTTCGACGGCGATCCCGTGTTTTCGCGGCTTGTTGAGCGGCGACGAAGAGAAGGGCTTCTGCGACGTCACGCTTCATGGGCTGAAGTCGACGGAATCGCGCTACGTCCGCAACACCGCGATTGTCGAGACGATCCTCACCGCGCGAGGACGGCGCGGTCCTGCGGATCACCGATTTCGCGCCACGCTTCGACCGCTTCGAGCGCCCGTTTCATCCGCCGCAGATCATTCGGAGGCTGGAGCCGCTGGCCGGGCATGCCGCGGATCGCCATCCGCGTGCGGCCGACCCACAATTATGGCCGCCCCACCTCGAACGCCGTCGTCGGCTCGAACCACATCCGCTACGTCGGCGGGCCGCATGTCGTGCGCCTGACGACCGACGCGCCGCTAGTCCTACATCGTCAACGAGATCACTTTCCCGCTCACGCGGCCGGTCAGCCTGGTCTTTGGTCAGGACGAGCCGTTCCTGACCGCGCATCGACGCGACCAGCCGCGAATTTCTCGACCACACGCGCGAGTACTGGCTCGACTGGTCGCGAAATCTCGCCGTGCCGTTCGAATGGCAGGAAGCGGTCGTGCGCGCGGCGATCACGCTGAAGCTCTGCGCTTTCATGGAGACTGGCGCGATCGTCGCCGCGCATACGACATCGATCCCGGAGGCGCCGGGCTCGACCCGCAACTGGGACTACCGCTTCTGCTGGCTGCGGGACGCCTATTTCGTCGTCGACGCGCTGAACCGGCTCGGCGCGACGCAAACGATGGAATCCTACATCCACTACATCACCACCATCGCCATCGACAGCGGGCCGATGCAGCCGGTGCACGGCATCATTCCGTTCACGCCGCTCGAGAGAATGGATCGCGCCCGATCTCGCGGGCTTTCTCGGGCAATGGCCCGGTTCGCGTCGGCAATCAGGCGGTGCACCAGACGCAGAACGACGTCTACGGCAGCGTGGTTCTCGCGGCGGCGCAGATGTTCGTCGACGAGCGGCTTCCGCGATGGGCGACGAGTCGCTGTTCCGGATGCTGGAGACGCTGGGCGCGCGAGCGCTGGCGGGCGCGTTCGAACCCGACGCGGGCCTTTGGGAGTATCGCACCCGCGAGCGTCCGCACACCTATTCGGCGACCCTGTGCTGGGTCGCCTGCGACCGGCTCGCCCGGATCGCCCGGCGGCTCGGCCTCGCCGAGCGCGCCGCCTACTGGAAGACGAGCGCGGTCGACTCTGCGGGAAAAGATCCTCGGCGAGGCCTGGGACGAGACGCAAGGGCGCGCTGACCGGCGCGTTCGGCGAGCCGGCCCTCGACGCCAGCGTGCTGCTCGTCGCCAAGCTCGGCCTGCTGCCGGCCGGCGACCCGCGATTCGTCAAGACCTGCGAAGCGATCGGCCGGACCCTGGTGCGCAAGGGCCGGATCATGCGCTACACCGCGCCGGACGATTTCGGGCCGCCCGAGACGGCGTTTCTCGCCTGCAACTTCTGGTACGCCGACGCGCTGGCCTCGATCGGCCGGGAGGCGGAAGCGCGAGAGCCTTGTTCGAGGAGATTTTGCTCAACCGGAACGCCTTCGGCCTCCTGTCGGAGGACATTCACCCCGACACCGGCCAGCTCTGGGGCAACCTGCCGCAAACCTATTCAATGGCCGGAATCATCAATACGGCGACGCGATTGTCGTCGAGCTGGGAGGAAGCATGGGCGCGCGCTTGATCATCGTTTCCAACCGCGTTGCGGCGCCGGACCCGAAGGGCGCTCCCGCGGCCGGCGGCATGGCCGTGGCGGTGAAGGCCGCCCTCAAGAACCGCAACGGCATCTGGTTCGGCTGGAGCGGCGAGGTCTCCGACGAGCCCAACCCCGAGCCCAAGGCGATCGACGATCAAGAAAGTCACCTACGTCCTCATGGACCTGTCGAAGAACGACGTGCAGGAATATTACAACGGCCTCGCCAACAGCGTCCTGTGGCCGATCCTGCACTATCGCGGCGACCTGCAGGAGTATTCGCAGGCGGACGCGTCGCGGGTACATCCGGGTCAACCGCATGTTCGCCGACCAGCTGAGCCCGCTCGTCAAGGAAGACGACGTCGTCTGGGTGCACGACTATCATCTGATCCTGCTCGGCCGGGAGCTGCGCGCGCGCGGCCATCAAAATCGGATCGGCTTCTTCCTGCACACGCCCGTGCGCGCCTCCGGACATTCTCCAGACTCTGCCGCAGCACGACCTCATCTTCGGCAGTCTGGTCGACTACGACCTCGTCGGCTTCCAGACCGCGAACGACCGCGACAACTTCGCCCGCTACCTCGAGGCGCTCGGCGCGAAAGCGCGCGGCGGCGGCGCGTACGAAATGAACGGCCGCCAGGTTCGGCTCGGGACCTTCCCGGTGAGCATCGAAACCAAGGCCTATCAGCGCCTCGCGCGTAACGCCGGACGTTCCGCCATGGTGTCGCTGGTGCGCGAAAGCCTTGGCGGCAACCGCCTTCTGCTCGGCGTCGACCGGCTCGATTATTCGAAGGGAATACCGGACCGCATCAAGGGCTTCGAGCGCTTCCTGGAGAGCTATCCGGAATGGCGGGGAAAGGTGACGCTGCTCCAGATCACGCCCAAGAGCAGAACCGAGGTCCGCGAATACGGCGAGATCGAAGGCGAGGTCACCGGACTGATCGGACGAGTCAACGGCCGCTTCGGCGACGCCGCCTGGACGCCGATCCGCTACGTCAATCGCTCCTACTCGCGAACCGTGCTCGCGGGCATGTATCGGGCCGCAAACGTCGGTCTGGTGACGCCGTTGCGCGACGGCATGAATCTCGTCGCCAAGGAATATCTCGCCGCGCAGGACCCGGATGATCCGGGCGTGCTGGTGCTGTCCCAGTTCGCCGGCGCGGCGCGCGAACTCGAACAGGCGTTGCTCGTCAACCCGCACGAGATCGACGCGGTGGCTGGGGCGATCAAGCGCGCGCTCGAAATGCCGCTCGAGGAGCGGCGCGAGCGGCATGCGCCGATGCTGGCGCACCTTCTGGCCAACGACATCACCAAATGGGCCGAGGATTACCTCACGGATCTCGCCGACGCGCGCTCCGCCCGCCGGCTGCTCAACAGCCTGCGCACGCTTTTCGGAACGCCGCAGGCCCGCGAGCCGATGACGATGCTGTAGCCAGGGCGGCGGCTGACGCGATAGCCATCCGCTCCGCAAAGTCGCGTCGCTGACCTGGACGCGACCGATCAGGGCTTGAAGCGTCAGATTTCGAACTCGATGCCGATCTCCATGACCTGCGCGCTCGGCAGATTGAAATAGGCGTCGGGACGCTGGGCGTTGCGGTGCATGAAGGCGAAGATCGCCTCGCGCCAGCGCGTCAGGCCCGGCCGCTTTCCGAGGGGGAGGATCGTTTCGTGGCCGGTAAAATAGACCGCCCGTCCCAAGTCGAATTTGGAGATCTTCCCCCGCGCCATCGCGTCTGCGAGACCTTGCGGCACATCCGGCTGCTCCATGAAGCCGAACCGCAGTTCGGCCCGCGTGAGCCCGACGTCGATCGGGGTGACCCTGATCCGCTCGTCATCCGCCGCGTGCGGCGTCTCGGTCATTTCGACCGCGACCAGCAGCACGTTCTGGTGCATGGTCCGGTTGAAGTTGACGTTGTGCGATAGCGCGAGCGGCACGCCCTTGGTTATGCGGCCCATGACGATGGCGGTCCCGTCGATGCGCACTGGCGGGTTGACGCGCAGGCGCTCGATGAAATCCTGCGTGCGCTCGCGGATATCGACCCGCAACGTGTCCAGGACCTGTGTCCCCTTTCGCCACGTCAGCATCAGGAACGAGATCGCGAAGGCGATCATGAGCGGAGACCAACCGCCGTCGAGGAGCTTGGTCGACGTCGAGGCGAAGAACAAAAGGTCGAGCGCGAGCAGGCCGCCGTTGACCGCGTAAACGATCCAGGGGTTGAACTTCCAGTGCAGCGCCACGGAGGTCGCCAATATCGTGGTGATCACCATGAGGAGCGACACCGCGATGCCGTATGCGCCGGCGAGCGCGGCCGACGATCCGAAGCCGACCACCGCCGCGATGGTGCCAGCCGCCAAGACCCAGTTGACGAACGGCAGATAGATCTGCCCGATCTCCCGGCCTTCCGTATGAATGATGGTCAGCCGTGGCAGAAAGCCGAGATTGATCGCCTGCTGCGTCAGCGAATAAGCCCCCGAGATGATCGACTGCGAGGCGATGATGGTTGCGACCGTCGCCAGCAAGACCAGCGGGTAGTGCGCCCATTGCGGCGCGAGCGCATAGAACGGGCTGTCAAGCACCTCGGGCGCGTTGGGCTCAGCGAGGAGGAGCCCGCCCTGTCCGAAATAGCTCAGCGTCAACGCCGGAAGCGCCACGCCGAACCAAGCGACGCGGATCGGCAGCGGCCCGAAATGGCCCATGTCGGCGTAGAAGGCTTCGCCACCGGTCACGGCGAGAAACGCGCCGCCGATCACGACCAGCGCCAGCGGACCGACGCTCCAAAGATAGGTCACGGCCGGAACGGGGCTCAGAGCGGCGAGGACCGCGGGCGACTGGATGATGCCGCCGATCCCGAGAACGCCCGCAATGATGAACCAGACCAGCATGACCGGGCCGAAAATGCCGCCGAGCCAGGACGTGCCGTTGCGCTGGATCAGGAACAGGCCCGCGAGAATGACGACCGTCAGCGGCACGACGAAGTGCTCCATCTGCGGCGCATAGATTTTCAGGCCCTCGATCGCGGACAGGACGGAGATCGCGGGTGTGATCGTGCCGTCGCCGTAAAGCAGCGTCGCCCCGATCAGGCCGACGATCAGCAGCGCGGCGCGGCGCCCGTTGTGTTTGGCGCGACGCGGATTGACCAGCGCCAGCAGGGCGAGAATTCCGCCCTCGCCGTGATTGTCCGCCCGCATGATCAGCATCGCGTATTTGATGGAAATGACGACGATCAGCGACCAGAAGATCAGCGAGACGATGCCGAGCACCGCCTCCGGCGTCACCTGCCCGTTCGGGCTCGCAGCCTTCGCCGCGGTGCTGAGGGTATAAAGCGGGCTTGTGCCGATATCGCCGAATACTACGCCCATGCAGGCGAGCGACGCCCATCCGAGCGAACGGCCCCTGTCCTCGTGCGCCGTGTCGCCCGTCGTCCCCAGCTTCGCGATCGCACTCATGTCGAGCGCCTTATTCTTGTCGGGCGTCTCGTCCTTGCCGCAACGGCCCTGCCCGAGCGGGTCGCTCACAGCTTTTGCCTTCAGTCTCCGCCTGGCCGCCTTAGGCGTCAATTCGGAGAAAGTCGGGTATGTCGCAGCGATCGGGCGCCGGATCAGAGGTCCGCGCGGCGTTCCGCTCTCGCCCTCCTCCTCCCAGCTCGATGATCTCGTTGGTGATCTCCTCCTGCCGGAGCTGGCGTGAACGCGCGACGAGCTCGTCCAGCATTTTCGCGACGTTGCTCTTGGCCGCCGTCATCGCCCGCATGCGCGCCTCGTTTTCGGCGGCGAGCGACAGGGTCAGCGCCTCGCAGAGTTCGGCGAACACATATTCCTCGGCGAGCCGCGTGAGCAGTACCTGCGGCGCCATCGAAATGATGGGCGTCCGCGCCGTCCTCAGGCGCGGGAAGCGGGCGAAATCGAACGGGGCCAACGCTCGGTCGACAACCTCGATCTCGCCGGCCGAGGGCGTCGCGTGGACAACATTGACCCGTGTCGCGCGCCCCGAGCCGAGGCGCGCGTAGAGCTGCTCGGTCACCTGGTCGGCCAGCGCGCCGATTTCGGCGACATGGGCGATCATCGACCGGCTCCAGGAGACGGCGAGGCCGCGCTCGTCCGCCGCCAGAATGCCGCGTGCCCCGAGCAGGAGAAGCTCGCGCGGGTGATCCCCGTCGGGCTTGAACGCGCGCTCGGCGATGTCGAGCACCCTTCGGTTGAACGTGCCGGCGAACCCTTGCTCGGCGCAGACGGCAATCACGAGATGACCGCCCGGCCCTGAGCGCGCTCTCGCGGGCGCGTCGTCTACGAGCGTCAAAGCCTGACCGATCGCCGCGCCGATTGTCGCGGCATAGGCGCGCACGCCCTCGACATGGGTGCGCGCCTCCCGCGCCCGCGCCCCGGCGATGCCGCGCATCGCCCCGATCACCGAGGACAATTGCTGCACCGAGCGGATGCGCCCGACGACGTCGCTGAGCCGCTCGGTCATGGGGGGCCCACTGCCCTGACGAGCGCGCGCACGGCCTCGACCAGCTTCTCCCGCGCCGCGTCGTCGCACGTCCCCTTGGCCATGACCTGTTTGACCGCGTCGGGGGCGAGCGCGTCGAGCTGAGCCGCGATCCGCGTGCGGGCTTCGGCGATCTTCGCGACCGGCGCGGCGTCGAACACGCCGTCCGCGAGCGCGACGAGCAGCGCGACCTGATCGACGAGGCGGAGCGTGGCGAACCGCGGCTGGGCGAGCAGCGCACGGATGCGTTCGCCCCGCCCGATCGTCGCCTTCACCCGGCTGTCGGTCATGCCGCCGAAGCGGGTGAACATCTCGAGTTCGAGGAACTGCGAATAGTCGAGCCTGATCCGGCCGGACGCGGCGCGCAGCGCCGGCGCCTGCGCCTTGCCCCCGACCCGGCTGACGGAAAGGCCGACGTCGACCGCCGGCCGCTGGTTGGCGGCGAACAGGCGCGAAGTCGAGCACGATCTGCCCATCGGTGATCGAGATGAGGTTGGTCGGGATGAAGGCTGAAAGGTTGCCGGCGTCGGTCTCGGCGATCGGCAGCGCGGTCAACGAACCGCCGCCGAGTTCCGGGGCGAGCTTCGCCGCCCGCTCGAGAAGCCTGGCGTGGACGTAGAAAATGTCGCCCGGAAAGGCCTCGCGTCCCGGCGGCTCGTGGGTGAGGAGCGCGAGCTCGCGGTGGGTCGCGGCGTGCTTGGTCAGGTCGTCGACGATGATCAGGGCGTGGCCGCCCTTGTCGCGGAAATACTCGGCGATGGTGAAGCCGGCGAAGGGCGCGATCCATTGCAGCGCCGCGGACGAGGCGGCGGAGGCGACGACGAACACGCAGCGCTCCGGCGCCCCCATCGCCTTGACCGCCTCGACCACGCGCTCGACCGCGGTCGAGCGCTGGCCGACCGCGACATAGACGCAGATCATGTCCGAGCGCTTCTGGTTGATGATCGCGTCGACCGCGATCGCGGTTTTTCCGGTCGCGCGGTCGCCGATGATCAGCTCGCGCTGTCCGCGCCCGAGCGCGAACAGGGCGTCGACGACCAGCACGCCGGTGGCCACCGGCTGCTCGACCAGCGCGCGGTCGATGATCGCCGGCGCCGGGCGTTCGACGGGCAGGAACGCTTCGGCCGCAATCGGCTCGTCGCGGTCGAGCGGCCGGCCGAGCGGATCGACGACGCGCCCGAGCAGGCCCGGGCCGACCGGCACGCGCGCGACCTCGCCGGTCGCAGTGACCAGCGTCCCGACCCCGATCGCCTCGGCCTCGTCGAAGATCGCGGCGTTGATCGCGTCCCGGTCAAGCGACAGCGCATAGCCCATCCGTCCGCCTTCGAAGCGCAGAAGCTCGCCGAGCCGGGCCTCGGGGAGCCCCGACACGCGGGCGACGCCGTCGGCGACCTCTTCCACCCGTCCGACCGATTGCGCTTCGGCCTTGAGGTCCACCCTGGAGAGCGCCTCGCGCTCGGCAGCCAGCCAGCGTTCGCCGTCAACCATGGACGCCGTCATGGCGGGTCAGCTCCTCGACGATGCGCTTGAGGTCTTCGCGAAAACTGTTGCGCACGAGCGCGTGCGGAGTCTCGATTTCGAGCCCGGCGATCAGGGCCGGGTCGACCGCGACCGCGAAATCGACGGGCCGCCCGAGCGCGCGGGCGAAGGCGTCGCGGCAGCTTTGCGTCTCGGCCGACGTGAGCGGCCGAGGGGCGGTCAGCTTCGGCGGCTCGCCCGCTCCAAAGCCGTCGCGGCTCGCGTCCGGCAGCGACGCCAGCGCCTTCGCGAGGCCCTCGATGAATCCGTCCACGCGCGCTGCGTCCGGCAGCCGCTCGACGAGTTTTTCGGCGACGTCGACCGCGAGCCGCGCCGAGCGGTCGGAAGCTGCGGCCTCCTCGGCGGCCCGAGTCCGGCGCATTTCCGTCTCGGCCGAGGAGCGGATCTGATCCGCCTCCGCCTTCGCGGTCGCCAGCGCCGCCGCGCGCTCGGCGTTGGCGTCCGCAGCCGCCTGGCGCAGCACGGCGTCGCGGGCGGCGACGATCTTCGCGCTCTCGGCCTGAGCGACCTCGCGCGCCGTAATCGCCTTGGCCTTTTCCGCTTCGGCGTCGCTCATCAGCTTGGCCGCGGCGGCCCGCCGCTCCTCCATGATCGCGATCACCGGGCGGAACAGGAAATGGGCGAGGATGGCCACGAGAATGAGGACGTTGACCGTCTGCAGGCCGAGCGTCCACCAATCGATCCGCATTTCGCTAAGGGCCTATTTCACGAACGGGTTGGCGAACAGCACCAGAAGGGCGACGACAAGGCAGTAGATCGCCATCGTCTCGATCATGGCGAGGCCGACAAACAGGGTGCGCGAGATCGTGCCGGAGGCTTCAGGCTGACGCGCGATCGCCTCCATCGCCGAGGCGACCGCCATGCCCTCTCCTATTCCGGGGCCGATCGCGCCGAGGCCGACGGCGAGCGCCGCCGAGAAGATGCTGACGGCTTGAACGAGATCATTCACGGCTTCGACTCCGGGCGACACTGGGCAAAGGCGCATCATGCTTGCGGCGCTCGCCGACCGCCGCGCCGATGAAGACGGTCGCCAGCACCGCGAAAATGTAGGCCTGCACGGCGCCGGTGAGCAGGTCGAGCGCCATCAGGGGGATCGGAACGAGCAGGCCCGCAAGCGTCAGGATAATGCCGATGATGAACACGCCGCTCATCACGTTTCCGAAGAGACGCACGATCAGCGAGAAGGTGCGGGTGAACTGCTCGACGATGTTGAGCGGGATCATCACCCAGGTCGGCTCGGCATAGGTCGCGAGATATCCGCCCAGGCCTCGCGTGCGAATACCCCATCCGATGGTCGCGACGAAGATGATCAGCGCCATCGCGGCGTCGGTCTCGATATGCGCGGTCGGAGGCTCGATTCCGGGGATGAGCGACGACCAGTTCGAGACCAGCGTGAACAGGAAGATCGAGCCGATCAGCGCCCGAAACGGCGCCGGGTCGGTCTGCATCGTGTCGCGGATCTGGCTGTCGACGGTGGATACGACGAGTTCGAGCAGGCTCTGGCCCTTTGACGGGAAGAGCTTGAGCCGCCGGGTCGCCAGCGCCGAGCCGAGGCCGAGAAAAACGATGATCGCCCAGGAGACAACCACCGGCTCGGTGATCCCGACCGGGCCGAGATGAAACAGCGGCTCCATGGTCAGCGGAGACTTCACGCGAGCCTCCGGTAATGGCGCGTCAAAAGGAGGCGAACGACCAGCACGCCGGCCGCAGCGGCGAGGAAGATATTCGCACCCTGCCGCGCGGTGACGACCAGAGCGATCGCGAGCAGCAGGAAGCGGCCTCCCTGCATCGCGAGCCCGAGCCCGGTCCGGTTTTCGCGCATCAGCACGACGGTCCACCACAGCGAGAGAAAATGCGCCGCCCCGAGGGCCGCGCCGACGGCGAAGGCCGCGATCAGGAGCGCAATCGTCATTGGCGGTGCATCCATCGCCACGCCGTCCACATGCCCGCCGCCGCACCGAGCATGATCATGGGCGCGGTGAAGAAGATGCCGGTCTTCAGCGCCCCGTCGAGCCAACGGCCGAGCACGACGCCGATCAGGATCGGCGCGACAATCGCCCAGCCGAGCACGCCAATCTGGCCGAGGCGGGTGGCGATGGTCGGCTCGCGGTCGGCGCGGAAGGCCCGGTCGCGCTCCGCCGCGGTCCGGGCGGCGTCCTGCGTCTTGCCGTTGCGCGGGTCGAGCGGCTGGGTCACGGCGCGGCCTCGCCGGTGAAGGGCGGGTTTCCGTCGCCCTGCGCCCGCCCGTCGCCGCGCAGGTAGCGCATGAGTTGCCGGACCGCGCGGGCGTGCAGTTGCGTCTGCTCGACCTTGGCGCGGCGGTCGGCGTCGATCTCGGCGGCCCGCTCGGCGGCGACGCCGGCCTCGAGCTTCTCCAGATCGTCCCCAAGCGAGCCGCGCCGGCAGGCGATCGCGACGCGGTCGCCGCCGGTGATCGTCAGGACGCCGCCGCTCAGTGCGCAGTAGCGCGTCGGCTTTCCGGCGCGGGTCCAGCGGACGACCGAGGGCGGCAGCACCGTCAAAAGATCGGCGTGGCCGGGCAGTACGCCGAAGGCGCCGCTGTCGTCCTCGGCGCGAAGCGATTGGACGTCGTCGGCGTCGATCAGGATCGCCGCAGGGGTGACGATGGTCAGGCGTAGCGCACTGCTCATGCCGGCGCCTCCGCGGGCTTCCGCTCAGCTTCCGCCTTCTCGCGCGCCTCGTCGAGGCTGCCGACCATGTAGAGCGCGCTCTCGCGCCAGTCGTCGCACTCGCCGTTGAGGATCGCCTTGCAGCCGGCGACGGTGTCGGCGACCTTGACCGAACGGCCGGGAACGCCGGTGAAGGCCTCGGTCACGACGAAGGGCTGTGTCAGGAACCGCTGCAGGCGGCGGGCGCGCTCGACCATCTTGCGGTCCTCGGCGCCGAGCTCCTCCATGCCGAGCAGCGCGATCACGTCCTGCAACTCGCGATAGTGCTCGATCGCCCGGCGCGACTCGGTCGCCACGCTCGACGTGCTCGTCTCCGACCACCAGCGGATCGAGCAGGATCGAGGACGAGGCGATCGGATCGACCGCCGGATACATGCCCTCGGCGGCCATGCCGCGCGAGAGCACGACCATGCTGTCGACATGGGCCGCGATCGTGGTGACGGCGGGATCGGTGAAGTCGTCGGCCGGCACGTAGACGGCCTCGATCGCCGTGACCGCCGCATCGCCGACCGAAGCGATGCGCTCCTGCAACGCGGCGACCTCGTCGGCCAGGGTCGGCTGGTAGCCGACCCGCGACGGCGCGCGGCCGAGCAGGCCCGACACCTCCGCGCCCGCCTGGACGAACCGGAACACGTTGTCCATCAGGAGGAGAACGTTCTGCCGCCGGACGTCGCGGAAATATTCGGCGATCGTCATGGCGGTCATCGGCACGCGGAAGCGCGCGCCCGGCGGCTCGTTCATCTGGCCATAGACGAGCGCGGTGCGCGCGAGCACGCCCGAGTTCGTCATGTCGAGCAGCATCTCGTGCCCCTCGCGCGAGCGCTCGCCGACGCCCGCGAAGACGGAGATGCCCTTGTAGCTCTCGACCATGGCGTGGATCAGCTCCATCACCAGCACGGTCTTGCCGACGCCGGCGCCGCCGAACATCGCAGCCTTGCCGCCCTGGGCGAGCGGCGCGAGCAGGTCGATCACCTTGATGCCGGTGGCGAAGAGCTTCGTCGTTCCGGTCTGGGCGGAGAACGGCGGCGGCTTGCGGTGGATCGGCCAGCGCGGCGCATCTGCCGGCAGCGGAGGTCCACGGTCGCCGATCCGGCCTAGCACATCCACCAGGCGCCCGAGGGTCGCCTCGCCGACCGTGATCGTAACCGGTCCGCCGACGCCGCGCGCGGCGTCGCCACGGCGGAGGCCCGTCGTCGGCTCGAGCGCAATGGCGCGGGCGGTATGGGCGTCGAGATGAGCCTGGATTTCGGCGACGACCACCCGGCCGTCGGAATCGAGAATTTCGACTGCGTCTTCGATCGGCGGCGGGCCGCTCTCGAATGCCAGGTCGATCACGGCGCCGCGAATCGCGACCACCGTCCCCTCGACCCGCTTTTCAGCCATCGATCTTCGCTCCTGCGTCAGGGGCGGCGGACCTTCGCACGCCCGGCGCCCTCGCGCAAAGCGACATCAGGCCGCGGCGAGTCGCATCAAACTCAGGGCTCCTGCCTTTTATTGACATTTCGCGGATTTTCGACTATGTGAAAAGCGCCGAGAGCGAAGCAAGGCTCAGGCACGGCGTTGGCGACGCGCTTCGCGCCCACGCATGGCGACCGATAAACTTACGCCACGGCCCCAGCGATCGTTCGCATGCGGCCCTCGAAGCCTCCACCCCCGGCGCGAATGACAATCGTCCGCGCAATGCGAGATCCAATGAACTTTAGCGAACTCGGCCTGAGCGAAAAAGTGCTCAACGCCGTCGAAGCGGCCGGCTACGACACGCCGACGCCGATCCAGGAGCAAGCTATCCCCCACGCGCTCCAGCGGCGCGACGTTCTGGGCATCGCCCAGACCGGGACCGGCAAGACCGCCGCCTTCACCCTGCCGATGCTGTCGCTGCTCGAGCGCGGACGCGCCAAGGCGCGGATGCCGCGGACGCTCATCTTGGAGCCGACGCGCGAGCTCGCCGCCCAGGTCGAGGAAGCCTTCGTCAAATACGGCGTCAATCACAAGCTGTCCGTCGCGCTGCTGATCGGCGGCGTGTCCGACGGCGAACAGAAGACCAAGATCGACCGCGGCGCGGACGTCGTGATCGCCACGCCCGGCCGCCTGCTCGACCTGACCGAGCGCGGCGGCCTGCTGCTCACGGGCATCGAGATTCTGGTGATCGACGAGGCCGACCGTATGCTCGACATGGGCTTCATCCCGGACATCGAGCGGATCTGCAAGCTGGTGCCGTTCACGCGCCAGACCCTGTTCTTCTCGGCGACCATGCCGCCGGAGATCACCCGCCTGACCGAACAGTTTCTGCACAATCCGGTGCGGATCGAGGTTTCCCGCGCGGCGACCACCGCCGAGAACATCACCCAGACCCTGGTCCCTTCGGGCGGCGCGCCGCACGACAAGCGCGCGACGCTTCGCCGCATCATCCAGCGGGGCGGACAATTTCAAGAACGCCATCATCTTCTGCAACCGCAAGCGCGACGTGCAGGTGGTGTTCCGCTCGCTGCAGAAGCACGGCTTCTCGGTCGACGCGCTGCATGGCGACCTCGACCAGCGCGCGCGCATGACCGCGCTCGACGCCTTCCGTGGCGGCCAGGTGCAACTGCTCATCTGCTCCGACGTCGCGGCGCGCGGCCTCGACATTCCCGACGTGAGCCACGTCATTAACTACGACGCGCCGCACCATTCCGAGGATTACGTCCACCGCATCGGCCGGACCGGCCGGGCGGGCAAGACCGGGCAGGCGCTAACCATCGTCACGCGCAGCGACTCGAGGTCGATCGCGGAGATCGAGAAATTGATCGCGCGCAAGATCGACTGGCAGGAAGGCGCCGAGATGCCTCCCGAGGAGGAGGACAGCGGCGCGGAACGTCCGCACGATCGGCGCGGGCGCCACGGCGAACGGGGCGAGCGACACGGCCGGCGCGGCGAGGAGCGGGCGCCCCGCGAGGCTCGGCCGGACCGGTCCGGCGAGCGCGGCCCCCCTTCGCGGCGGCACCGCGCCGAACGTCCGGCGCAGGACGGCGTCCCGACGGACACGGAGCAACCCGACTATCGCAGCGTCGAGCCCCGCCGGCATCGCGTCGAGCGTTCGACCGAGGAGCGCGTCGCGGCGCCGTCCGCCCCCCCGCGAGACGCCAGCGTCGACTCGCGCCGGCATCGCGCCGAGCGTCCGCAGCAGGAGCGTGTCGCGGCCGAACAGGAGCGCTTCCGCGAACGCGCGGCGCGTCCCGCTTCCGCGAACGCGCCTCGGCGCGAACGGCCGCGGCGCGAAGACGACGCGCCGGTGATCGGCCTCGGCGACCACGTGCCAAGCTTCCTTCTGCGTCCGGTGCCGAAGCGGACTCCCAGTCCTCAAGAGCCCGAGCGCATCACGGAGGACTGACCGCGCCGCTCCACACAGGGGGGTGAACGGCGATGATCAGATTTGGGTTTGTCCGCATCCTGGCGATCCTGGTGATCGGGATCGCTATTCCCTTCGGACTATACCGGCTCAGCCGCGCGGTCGGGCTTCCGGTGATGATCGTCGTCGCAGCCGTGCTCGGTCTGGCCTATGGCGCGATCAAGTCCGACGGCCCCTGGTCGGGCGATGAACTCGCCGGCAATCTACGGCTCATGGCGGTCAGCGCGGCCGCTCTTGCGGCGTACGTGGCCGCGAGCGTCCTGGCGGCGAGGGCGATCGCAAAGCGCCTGTAGCCGCCCCTCGCGCTTCGCCTCGCGGCGGGCGGCATCGAGGCCGAGCGCGGCCCAGCGGCATAGGGCGCCCCTGGCCTGATAGATGGACGGCGACGATCCCGCCGCGGAAAACGTCGCTTACGTGTCGCCATAGACCTTCAAAAACGCTTCGCCGCCGCTTCGATCACAAAGCAGAGCTTGTCGGCGTAAACGCCGTAGCCGCCAAACATGCGCTTGACGTCGACCGCGGCGAACGGCGCCCTCAAAGCCTCCGCGTTCACGCCGGAGCGTTCAGCGCTTCGGGACTTGCCGGTGTTATGGCGACGCTCTCGCCGCAGCCGCAGGCCGAGGTTTCGTTGGGATTGCGAAACGAGAAGCTGGCCGAAAATTTATCGACCGCAAAGTCCATCTCGGCGCCGAGCAGAAACAGGATCGCCTTGGGGTCGATCAGGAGCTTGACGCCCTTGTCCTCGACCACTTCGTCGAGCGGCTCCACTTTCTCCGCCAATTCCATGGTGTAGGCCATGCCGGCGCAGCCGCCGTTTTTCACGCCGACCCTAACGCCAACGACCGGCCGGTCAGCCGCTTCGGTCAGCGCGCGCACGCGCTCCGCAGCCGCGTCAGTCAAGCTCATAACCTGCCGCCGCAGGAGTTTGGACGCCATCATTGTCTCCCCGTCACCCGGGTTCAAGGCCCGTCGCCGTGAGCGTGATATAGCATCGGCGCGTCCGTTTTGACAGGGCTGCGCGGAGGGTTTGCGGGCGCCGCCTTTCATGCTAGGCGACGCCCATGTCCGCCCGGCGCCCACTCAAGACTCCGCAAACCCATCCTGACGATGCACGACTGGGAGGCGAAGCACTACGTCGTCGCGGTCATCCTTATCCTCGTCGTTATGGGCATGTTCGCCTATAGCTGGTCCTGAGCGTGGGATTTCGCAGCGAAGGCGCTCTTCGCCTTTCTCGCGCTCGGCGTCTTTGCCGCCTCTCCGTCGTTCGCGCAGGCGATCGTCCCGAGTTCCGTCTACACGGGGCCGCAAAAACTCGTTCCGATCGACGGCGCGCGGCGGCTCAACCTCTACTGCGAGGGATCGGGAAGCCCGGCGGTCGTGCTCGACGCCGGGGCCGGCGGAAGCATGATGATTTGGCGACATGTGCAGGCCGAGATCGCGAAGTTCACCCGGGTCTGCGCCTACGACCGCGCCGGTCTGGGCTTCAGCGACCCCGCGACGCGCCCGTCCGACCTCGGCAACATGGTCGACGACCTGCACCGGTTGGTCATGGCCGGAAGAATCCAGATGCCTTTCGTCTACGTCGGTCACTCGCTCGCCGGCATGGTCGGCGTGCTCTATGAGACGACCTATCCGGACGACATCGCCGGGGCCGTCCTGGTGGACCCTTCCTTCGCCGGCCAGGTGGAGGCGATGCAGGCGGCCTCCGCGCCCGCCGGCCGCAACGCCGTCGTCGATGCGCTGGACCACGAGTTGAAAAGCATGCGGGACTGCCTCGACGCCGCGCGTCAGGGCGAACTGTCGGACCCCGGCGCGCCCGAAGCGCATGGTTGCGCCGGCCCGGGCGCGCCAGACGCGGCGTCGGACGACGTCCTTGTGCGCGCCATGGCCAAAATCCAGGCCCTCCCGAGCGTCTGGCAGGCCCAGATCTCGGAGATCGAGAATTTCGCTCCGCGCGGCGGTCAGCAAAGCGTGGACACGGCCCAACTCGACGGGGCCAACCCGTCATTTGGGGACAAGCCGCTCGTCGTCCTGACCGCCGGCGGCGTGGCCCTCGGCGACCCCGAGGAGGCCGCCGCCTGGAGGGCAGGCCACGACCGGATCGCGGCGCTCTCGACCCGGGGCGACAACACGATCGTCCCCGGCGCGCGCCATTATATCCAGCTCGACCGTCCACAAGCCGTGATCGACGCGGTGCGGCGGGTCGTCGCCGTGGTGCGGCTGAGATAGGCCGTTCCGGCGCATCCGGAACCGAATGTACGCAAGCGTTAATTTCTGCCTTGTTTGGACCAGCAGCAAGGCGTCGCCTTGCCTGGTTGAAACGTTGCAGCTGAAATAGCGCTTACCCGGTCGTGCGCCCTCAGATCCGGTTTCTGGCGCAATCCGGAAATAAAGCGGTCTCTGGAGCTTCCGCCGTATCTGTGTCAAAGCCGGGCCGCGATCGAAATCGAGCCGAGTTCCATGTCCCAGCCGCCGCTTCAAAGTCAAGCCGACCTGTTGGGCCGCATCGCCGACGCGCTCGAACGGCTCGCCCCTCCTGCCCCAGTGAAGCCCGACTTCGACGCCGCGGAAGCCTTTATCTGGCGCGCCGAGACGAGGACGCTCGCCCCGGTCGCCAAGGTTAACCGCGTCGACATTGCGCTTCTGCGCGGCGTCGACCGGGTGCGCGATCTTCTCGTGGAAAACACCAGGCGTTTCGCCCGCGGCCTGCCGGCCAACAACGCCCTGCTGTGGGGCGCGCGCGGCATGGGCAAGTCGTCGCTGGTCAAGGCCGCCCAGGCGGCGATCAACCGCGAGCCTGACGTCGCGGGCCAGCTCAAGCTGGTCGAGATCCATCGCGAGGACATCGAGGGCCTGCCAGCGCTGATGAGCCTGCTGCGGGACGCGCTCTACCGCTTCATCGTCTTCTGCGACGACCTGTCGTTCGATGCCGGCGACGCCTCCTATAAGTCGCTGAAAGCCGCGCTCGAGGGCGGCGTCGAGGGCCGGCCCCCCAACGTTCTCTTCTATGCCACTTCCAATCGCCGCCATCTTCTGCCGCGCGAGATGATGGAGAACGAGCGGTCGAGCGCTATCAACCCGGGCGAAACGGTCGAGGAAAAGGTGTCGCTCTCCGATCGGTTCGGCCTGTGGCTCGGGTTCCACCATTGCAGCCAGGACGACTATCTCGCGATGGTGATGGGCTACGCGAAGCACTTCGAGCTCGACGCGTCCGCCGAATCGATCGAACGCGACGCGCTCGAGTGGGCGACGACGCGCGGCTCCCGCTCCGGACGCACCGCCTGGCAGTTCACCCAGGACCTGGCGGGACGGCTGGGAAAGGCGCTGTAGCCTCGCGACCGACGCGACCAGCGATTGCGACGTTGCGCCCGGATAGCCCTCGAAAAGGCGCAATTAGATGAACAAGAAAAGTCCTTCGAAATTCGGCCGGATCTCCTTCGCCTTGAGCCCATCGAGCGGCTCGTCGCGACGCTCTTCCCCCCAATCGAACCCTGACGAGGATTTCGCGTCGCGAAGTCCCGTTTTCATTACGCGCGTCGGCGAGGACGTCGTAGCTAGAGGCGCATACATGAGTCGCCAAAAATTTGCGATCGGGCAGATCGTCGACTTTGATTCGAGGGTCATGCCCGCGCCAAGACCGAACGGTCCCTTTGAAGTCGTGCGGGTCCTGCCGGCGGAAGACAGCCATTCCCAGACCTATCGTATCAAGAGCAAGTCGGAGCCGTTCGAACGGAGCGCCAAGGAATACGAACTCCTCGTCGTGGTCGCATCTCCGTCGGCAGACCAAGGAAAGGCCTCTGGGCTGTGGCTGGGCGCCGACGCGTCGCGCGGGCTGCAAGCGGCCAGACCGGTTCGATCGCGCTAACCGCTCCCTGCTCTGGAAGACGGTCACGGACGAGGTTCCCTCGCTTCTGTTTGCGTTGCGCGCGGCCCTTGCCGACAAGTGAGGCCACGCTTGGCCTCGCTCCGCAAAACTAAAGGCGGCGGGCCTTTCCTGGGACCCGCCGCCTTGCTAGCCGAACCGGAAATAAACGTGTCTCGCGGTAATCCCCGGCGGCTGTCGCTTCGCGCCCGTCAGAGCCCGGCGAGATAGCTCGTCGGGTCGACCGGGGTGGAACCCTTGCGCAGCTCGAAATGGAGCTGGGGCGCATTGACGTTTCCGGTGTCGCCGGACTTGGCGATGATCTGACCGCGCTTGACCTGTTCGCCGCGCTTGACGTCGAGTTCGCCGTTGTTGGCGTAGGCGGTGACATAGCCGTTCGGGTGCTTGATCAGCACCAGATTGCCGTAACCCTTGAGTCCGTCGCCGGAATAGACCACTACGCCGCTCTCGGCCGCGCGCACCGACGTTCCCGCGGGCACCGAGATGTCGATGCCGTCGTTGCCGCCGGCCTTGAAGCCCTGAATGATCCGGCCGCGCGCCGGCCAGCGGAACTCCGGGTTCGATCCGGAGGCGTCGGCTTCCTCGGAGGTCGCGGCTTCCTTGGCGCCCGCCGCCTTCGGGTCGACGGCGCCAGTCGGCGCGTTATCGATGTCCTGCTTCTTGGAGACGGCGTCAGATTTGGAGGCGCTCGACTTGGAAGCTTCGGCCTTCGACGACTCGGATTTCGTCGGCTCGGCCTTGGCGAGAGTCGTGGGCTGCGTCTTGCTCGCAGCGTCGGGCTTGGATTTCAGGTCGGCCGTCTTGGCGCCGTCCCTGTCCTTCTTTTCCTCGGCTTTCGTCTTGGCCTTTTCCTTGTCCTCGAGCTTCTTCGCTTTGGCCTCGGTTTCCCGGTCATCCGCGGAGGCGACCTCCTCGGCCTTCTTGCTGGCCTTGGTCGGCGCTTCGGCGACAACCTTGGCCTTGGCGGCCGAAGCCGGGGCGGACGCCACCGTGCGCCCGCCAGCGCTGTAGACCGGGACGACGAGGCGCGTCCCGCCCTTGACCTCCGCCGGGCTCGAAAGACCGTTGGCGGCGAGCAACGCGGAAGCCGGCACGCCGTAGCGGCGCGACAGCGTATCGAGATTTTCGTCGCTTCCGACCACGACCGGCGTGCCGCCCGCGGCGCTCCAGCCGGCCGCCTTGCCGCCTACCGGCTGCGCGGCGGAGGCCACGGGGACCGGCGCAGTCGCAGTCGCAGCCGGCAAGGGGGCGCTGGCGATGCTCGTGGCGGGGGCGAGCGGCGCTGCGGCCACGCGCCCGGAAGGCGCGGCGCCGTCGGAGGTCGCCTGGGCGGTCTGGGACCGCGAAAGGATTGGAGAAGGGGTTGCTGCTCGTGTTGAACCGCGAGACATCCGCGGAGCAGCCCGAAAGCCAGATCAGCGCAAGGCCAGTCAGCGCAAGACGCGGGACAGCGCGTCCTTCCAAAAACGCAACGCGATCACTCATGTGCCTGAACCCGTGGTTTACGCGACTGAAAACACGGCTAATGTGGATCATCCGAGTTAAGACAAGGTTTAAGATGAATCCTTCGTGAGGACTTGCGGCGAGTTTGTGAAGATGCGGCGCGGTTCTTTCGTCGCCCTCAAAATCAGAGACGGCGTTCAAAGGGCGCGCGAAAGGCCGCGCTCCAGGGGTCGGAGGCCCCGCGCCCTTCCAAGGTCGGTCATGTGCACTGGCCCCGCGCCGCCAAGCGTCAGCCGAACGATCCGATGCTCGCCGCGACCCGGGCCGGCGAGCGCCGCTACCATGGCGCCTTGCGGCTCGAGCAGATCGAGAAACGCCCTGACCGGCGGCTCAACGATGCCGTGCGCGATCACCTTGTCGAACCGCCTTCCTGCGGCATGCTGCTCGAACCCGTCCGCCCACAGGATCTCGACGTGGGTCAGCCCGAACGCCTCGACGCGGGCTGCGGCCTCGACTGACAGCGTCTGAAACCGTTCAAGCGATACGACCTCCTTCGCGAACTGAGCGAGCAAAGCGGTGCAATAACCTGTTCCCGTTCCGATTTCGCAGACCGTGTCAGTTGGCTGCAGATCGAGCGCGGCGATCATCGCGGCGACGATGGACGGCGGCTGGGAAGTCTGGCCGCAGCCGATCGGCAGCGCGATGTCGCGCCCGGAAATGTCGGCGAATCGCTGCGGCATGAAAAGGGCGCGCGGGACTCGCTCCAGCGCGCGCAACAGGTCGAGATTCTCGATCGCCCTTGGCGCGCATGGCCAGGGTGAACTGGGCGCGCTCTTCGGCTTCCGACGCGCTCAAGCCCTCTCCCGCGGTTCGGCGCCCGTTCGGTCACCGAATCGCGAACGCCTTCTCCAATCTTAGCCGGGATTCGTCGTCGGTGAGATCGAGCCGGAGCGGCGTCACGGAAATCTTCTGCTCGGCGAGCGCCGCGAGATCCGTGCCGTCGTCGAAGGTGATCTCGCTGCGCTGGAACATCAGCCAGTAATAGGGAAAGCCGCGGCCGTCGCGCCGCTGCTCGACCCGCATCAGCTCGGCGTTGCGCTGCCCCTGGCGGGTGAAAGCGATTCCCTTGACCTCGTCGGCCGCGCAAGGCGGAAAGTTGACGTTGACCAGCCCGCCGGGCGCGATGCCGGCCGCCAGAATCCGGCGAATCAGCGGGACCGCATGCTTCTCGGCCGATTCCCATTCGATCAGCGGCCGCCCGTGCACGCCGGCATAGGCCTGCGACAGGGCGATCGACGGGATGCCGAGCATCGCGCCCTCGATCGCCCCGGCGATGGTGCCGGAATAGGTGACGTCCTCGGCGACGTTCTGGCCGCGATTGACCCCCGACAGCACGAGGTCGGGCCGCTTGTCGGCCATGATCATCCGGACGCCCATGATGACGCAGTCGGTCGGCGTGCCCTTCGACGGCGTAATGGCGCGGGCTGATCTCGCGCAGGCGCAACGGATCGCTGAGCGACAGCGAATGGGCGACGCCCGACTGGTCGGTCTCGGGCGCGACCACGAAGACGTCGTCCGAGAGCTCGCGGCGATCGTTTCGAGCACCGCGAGTCCCGGCGCGTGGATGCCGTCGTCGTTGGTCAGTAGGATTCGCATGAGGCCCGCCTTTCGCATGGCGTCTATACGCCGGAGGCGTTCGGCGCGCCAGACCGGCTGCGCGAATCGGGCGACCCGCCTTAAGCCCGGACCTCGATCCGCGTCCGCCCGCCCATGTAAGGCTGCAGAACCTCAGGGATCGCGATCGAGCCGTCGGGCTCCTGGTAATTCTCCATCACCGCGATCAGCGCGCGGCCGACCGCGACGCCGGAGCCGTTGAGCGTATGGACGAACCGGGTCGACTTGGCGTCGGCCGCCTTCGAGCGCGCGTTCATGCGACGGGCCTGGAAGTCGCCGCAAACCGAACAGGAGGAGATCTCGCGAAACCGTCCCTGCCCCGGCAGCCAGACCTCGATGTCGTAGGTTTTGCGCGAGGCGAAGCCCATGTCGCCGGTGCAGAGCGCCATGGTGCGGAAATGCAGGCCGAGGCGCTTCAGCACCTCCTCGGCGCAGGCGGTCATCCGCTCGTGCTCGTCGCGCGCCTGCTCGGGCGTGGTGATCGAGACGAGCTCGACCTTGCGGAACTGGTGCTGGCGGATCATGCCGCGGGTGTCCTTGCCCGCCGCGCCCGGCCTCGGCGCGGAAGCAGAGCGTGCCCGCGGTGAAGCGCAGCGGCAGCGCCTTCTCGTCCACGATGCTTTCGCGCACGAGGTTGGTCATCGGCACCTCGGCGGTCGGGATGAGCCAGAGCCGTGCCCAGTCCTCATTCAGTCTGTAGTCGTCAAACTTAATGGAGCCTCGGCGCGCAACATCTTTGAAACTATCCAAGCCATGGTTCTCGATCCAGTTCGCCGCGCCCTGCCACGCGTTGACTAACTTGGAACGCTCTCGCTCCTCAGAGTAGCTCCGTTACTAACTAGGAATCTGGTCCTTGAAAAATTTCGGCAGTTGCGCCGTGCCGAACATCGCCTCGTCGCGCACCAGCACCGGCGGCTCGATCTCCGTGATAGCCGTGCTCCGTCGTGTGCAGGTCGAGCATGAACTGCTCGAGCGCGCGCGAGAGCCGCGCCAGCGCCCCCTTCAGCACGACGAAGCGCGACCCCGAGAGCTTCGCCGCGACGTCGAAGTCCATCAGGCCCAGCGCCTCGCCGAGCTCGAAATGCTCTTTCGGCTTGTTGATCCCGGCGAGCGCCGGCGGGCGCGCCATGGCGGCGCGACCTCGACATTGTCGCTCTCGTCCTTGCCGTCGGGAACGTCGTCGAACGGCAGGTTGGGAATTTCTGCGAGCGCGGTCGTTGAGCGCCGCCCCGTATCTCGCGCTCGACCGCTCTCCGAGTTCCGGCATGGTCGCCTTGAGGCCCGCGACCTCCGCCTTGAGGTCGTCGGCCGCAGCGTCGTCCTTGCGCGCCATCGCCGCGCCGATCTCCTTCGAGGCGGCGTTGCGGCGCTCCTGGGCGTGCTGCAGTTCGGCGATCGCGGCGCGCCGCTTGTCATCGAGCGCGATAAGCTCATCGGCGCGAGCCGCAAGACCGCGGCGGGCGAGGCCCACGTCGAACGCTTGCGGATTGTCGCGGATCGCCTTGATATCGTGCATAGATCACCTGATATCGAGACGCGCGGCGCAGCCAGCGGTCGCCGAACACGTTGAGCGCGAGGCCCGCCATTACCAGAAGCGCGCCGAAAAGCTCAACCGGGCGCAGCGGTTCGCCGAAGAGAAGCAGGGCCGCCGCCATGCCGACGACCGGCACCAGAAGAGCGAACGGCGCGACGGTCGCGGCGGAATAATGCGCCAGCAGCCGCGCCCAGAGGCCAAAACCGAACAGGGTGCCCGCATAGGCGATGACGAGCACGCTCATGGACCAGCCGCCAGGTCGGATGCGCAAGGCCCGCGAGCGGCGCCGCGCCGTCGAAGGCGAGCGAAAGCGCCAGGAGCGGCAGCGGCGCGGCGAGGCTCGACCAGACGGTGAAGGCGAACGCGTCGATCTTGCCCGCGGTCTTGGCGACCACGTTGCCGGCTCCCCAGAAGAGGGCCGCGAGCACGACCAGGAGGAACGGTCCAACGCCGGCCCCGCCGATCCGGTCGGAGCCGATGACCGCCATTCCCACAAAGGCGATCGCCGCGGCGATCGCCTGCATCCGTTTCGGCCGCTCGCCCAGCGCCAGCCAGGCCAGGAGAATGGTGAAATAGACTTGCAACTCATCACAAGCGACGAGAGCCCGACCGGAAAGCCCTGGCGAATCGCGATGAACAGCACGCCGAACTGGCCGACGCCGATCAGAAGCCCGTAGAGCGCGACCTTCCAGGCCGGCGCCTTCGGCGGGGCGACAAAGAAGACCGCGGGCACGCTCGCGAACACGAACCGCAGCGCCGAGAGCATCAGCGGCGAGGTCTCGCCGACGCCGATTTTGATGGCGATGAACACCAGGCCCCAGACGACCGCGACGCTGATCGCGGCGAGCGTGTCGCGCGGGGTCACAGGACGGGCCGAAGAGGAAGACGATCGTCGCGCGCGATATCGGAGATGCCCGCCAGAACCTCGCGATCCGCCGCTCCAACGCCAAAACTACACAAGCACGATAGGAATTCCTGGCTGACCTGCGGCGTTGAAGATGCTAGGATTGTGGCATGGTCGAAGAGCCAGAAAGCCTGATGCTTCGAATCTTGCGAGAGATTCGCGCTGACCTCGGCGGACTCCGCGAAAATTTCATGACAAAAGCGGACTTCGCTGCGCAACTTGCCGAGGTCCGCTCCGAGGTTGCCGATGTTCGCTCCAACGTCAACTCGCTCCGCGCCGACGTCGCCTCCGATTTGCTGACGACGCGCAAGGAGCTTTCCGAGCAGATCGGCGGCCTCCGGCGCGCGGTGATCGAATACCACAGCTCGGTGATCGGCCACGGAAGGCTGATCAGCGATCTCGACGCGCGCCTTCGCAGGGTGGAGCGGCATCTCGACCTTCCGCCCATGACGGTCGGTTAAGCGGGTCACGTTCCGGTATTGCCGGCCGCCGCCTCGGCGTCCCTGCGGCGCTTCTCGACCCAGCGGACCGCGATCACCGAGCCCTCGTAAAGCGCCAGCATCGGCAAGGCGAGCGAGGTCATGCTGATCAGGTCGGGCGGGGTCAGGATGGCCGCGATTCCGACCACCGCCACGATCGCGTAGCGGCGCATCTTCACCAGCCAAGCCGAATTGATGATGCCGACCTGGCCGAGAAGCGTCAGGATCACCGGAAGCTGGAACGCGATGCCGAAGGCGAAGATCAGCGTCATGATCAGCGACAGATACTCGCTGACCTTGGGCAGAAGCTCGATCGTCGCCTCGCCCGGCGTGCCGACCTGCTGCAGCGACACCGAGAAGCGGATCAGAAGCGGCATGACCACGAAATAGACGAGCAGCGCGCCGGCGAGGAAGAAGATCGGCGTCGCGATCAGATAGGGCCGAAACGCCTGCCGCTCGTGCTTGTAGAGGCCCGGAGCGATGAACTTATAGAGCTGGGTCGCGATCACCGGAAAGGCGATCACGCCCGCGCCGAACATGCTGAGTTTGACGTTGGTGTAGAACTGCTCGAGGAAATGGGTGGCGATCAGCGTCGCCTTCTCCGCCCCGACCACCCGCACATAAGGGTAGGTCAGGATGTTATAGATCGAGCGAGAAAAGTAGAAGCAGACGATGAAGGCGGCGAAGAAGGCGTAGAGGGACCGGATCAGTCGGGCTCTCAGCTCGATGATGTGGTCCATCAACGGCGCCTTGGTGGCGTCGATGTCCTCCTGGCTCATTCGGCTGCGCTCGATTTCAAGGACGGCGCCTCTTCTTGCGGCGCGGTCTCTCGCGGAGCGGTCGGGGGAGCCTCTTGCGGAAGAATCTCTTCCGGCGCCGCCGGCTCAACCGGCTTCGCTTCGGCAGACGCGCTGAGCGCCGCTTCGGCAAGGGGCGCGGTGAGCGCGACTTCCGAGGCGCCGATCTCTCCAGCCCCGTTCGCCGGCGCCGGGAGATGGGCCATGGGTTCGGCGGCCTTGGTCACTTCGTCCCGGATCATCGCCGCCGGGTCGAAGCCGCCTTTCGCCGTGGTTTCGTTCAGCTCCGTTATGCTGGCGGTCGCCTTCTGGTTGAGCTCGGCGAGTTCCTTGCGCACGCTCTCGAACTCGACCTCGCGCATGGCGTCCATGAACTGGCCCTGGAATTCGGCCGCCATGCGGCGCATGCGGCCCATCACCTGCCCGACCGTCCGCATCACGCGCGGCAAATCCTTGGGCGGAATCACCGCCAAGGCGACGATCGCCACCACCAGCATCTTGCCTATGTCGAAATCCAGCATCGAGGCTCCGCCGGAACGAACGCCGGGGCGGCGCGGTCGCGCGGCCCCGTCATACGAGCGCTAGGTCCGATCCGTTCAGCCGACTTTGTGAACGTCGTTGGCGTCGACGCCGACCCGGTTCTCGATGGTGCGCGCCGTGACGGGCGCCGTGGGAGCGGTCTCCACCGGCTTCTCCACCTCGTCGTCGGAAAGGCCCTTCTTGAAGGATTTCACACCCTTGGCGACGTCGCCCATAATGTCGGAGATCTTGCCCTTGCCTCCGAACAGCAGCAGGGCGACCGCAAGAAACAACATCCAGTGCCAAATGCTGAAACTACCCATGGCCGTCTTCCCGGTGCGCCGGCGCCGCCCGTCTCATCAGGAGCCGGCGGCGCAATCTTCGTTCGGCCCATACCTAAGCGGGAGAAATGGCAAAAACAAGCACGGGGGCCCGGTTCTTCATAAGGTCGGCGACGCTTCTCGACCGATGCCATCCGCCAACCGCAGCGCGCGCGGACCTGCCGGCTCTGAAGATCGAGAACAGACCGCGTTTTGGTCAGACGGATCAGCTCGCCCGCGAGCCAAAGACGGATACCGAGACAAGCACGATCGAGCAAGCGATGCCGACCAGTCCGAGTGCGATAGCGATGACAGTCATGAGCCTGACTCCGAAACCCCGGATGTCGTGCGTCCCGTCTTGACCCCCGCCACGGGGGTCGGGCCGGTTCGCAGCGTCCGACCCCGTGAGCGCAATTGCGGCGCCAACTGTTGTCGGGCGTTCACTCCGAAATTCTCAGGGAAATCCGGGGGTCGGCTTCGCGAACGCGGTCCTGTGCGAGGCGCGCGGTTCGCGCGCTCGCGAAATGCAAAGCCATTTCGCAATCGAATTGCGTCGCAGCCCGCGAGTCGGGCATAGGTTTCGCGTCCAGCCGCCGAAAAGGGGGCGCGCTGAACCGGAGCGCACATCGCATGAGCCAGATCGCCAAACGCCTCGCCGAACTTGGAATCGTGCTCCCCACGCCGGCTCAGCCGGTCGCCAATTATGTCCCGGCCGTCCGCACCAACGGCATGCCGCCGAACGCCGTTCCACAGTTGTGGATCTCGGGACAGTTGCCGCTCGGCCCGGATGGCGTTCTCGCCGAGCGCCACAAGGGCAAGCTCGGTCCGGATTCGACCATGGACGCCGCGCGCGAGGCGGCGCGGCTGTGCGCCATCAACATCCTCGCCCAGGCGCAGGCGGCGCTCGGCGATCTCGACAAGGTCGTCCGAGCCGTACGGCTCGGCGGCTACTTCAATGTCGCGGGAAGCTTCGATCCCCTGCCCCAGGCGATGAACGGCGCCTCCGATCTCATGGTCGAGGTTTTCGGCGAGCGCGGCAAGCACGCCCGCACCACGGTCGGGGTCGCCCATCTGCCGCTGAACGCGCTCGCCGAAGTGGAGGCGGTGTTCCTGGTGACGTTTTGAGGGCTTTGAACGCGCCCGACTGGCTGATCGCGCGCCCGATCGCCCATCGCGGGCTGCATGACGCCGCGCGCGGCGTGATCGAGAACACGCTCGCCGCGGCCGAGGCGGCGGTCGGCGAAAACTTCGCGATCGAGTGCGACGTCCAGCTGAGCGCCGACGAAGAGGTCTTCGTCTTCCATGACGATACCCTCGATCGGCTGACCGACGCGACCGGCGCGGTGATCGGGAAGAGCGCGGCGGAGATTTTGCAGGCGCGGATCGTGTCCCGACCCTCTCCCCGCGATCCCCGGGTCAAGCCCGGGGAGGGAGAGGGAGCCAGCATCCCCACCCTCTCCGATTTCCTATCCGCCGTCGCGGGCCGGGTCCCGATCGTCTGCGAGCTGAAGAGCCGGTTCGACGGCGACTGGCGGATCGGCGAGCGGGTCGCGGCGCTCGCCGGGGCTTATGAGGGTCCGCTGGCGCTGAAAAGCTTCGATCCGGACCTGATCGCCTTTCTGCGCCTCAGGTATCCGCGGCTCGGACCGCCCGGGCGTCCCTGCCCGATCGGAATCGTCGCCGAGGCTTCCTACGACGATCCCGTACTGGGCCTTCCTCACGCCCGAGCAGAAGCGCGCCTGCGAGAGCTTCGACCACCGCGCCCGCAGCGAGCCCGACTTCCTGTCCTGGAACGTGAAGGACCTGCCGCACAAGACCCCGTTCTTCCAGAAGGAATGTTACGGCCTGCCCGTCATGACCTGGACGGTGCGGACGGCTGAGCAGCGCGAGGCCGCCGAAAAATGGGCCGACCAGATCGTGTTCGAGGGCGACGGCCGGCCCGTTGACAATCGTCGTGGCCGCCGCGATGCAGGCGACCCGCATTGCGAGGACGTTTCGACGTGACGCCTGAAGAATTCCGCCGGCTAGGCCACCAGCTCATCGACTGGCTGGCCGACTACCAGGAAGGCCTGGCGCAGCGGCCGGTGATGGCCAAAACCCGGCCCGGCGAGATCCGCGACGCCTTGCCTCGCCTCGCCGCCCGACGAGCCGGAGGACTTCGACGCCGTAATCGCCGATCTCGACCGGCTCGTCCTGCCCGGGCTGTCGCTCTGGCAGCATCCGCGCTTCTTCGGCTATTTCCCCGCCAACGCGCTGCCTGCGGGGGTGCTCGGCGACCTCGTCAGCACCGGGCCTCGGCGTGCTCGGCCTCTCCTGGCAATCGAGCCCGGCGATTACGGAAGTCGAGGAAGTCGTCAACGGACTGGCTGCGGCAGATGCTCGGCCTCTCCGCCTGCCTTCAGCGGCGTCATTCAGGACACCGCCTCGACCAGCACGCTGGTGGCGCTGATCTCGCGCGCGCGAGCGGGCGACCGACTTTGCGCTTGCGCGCGGCGGCCTGCAAGGCGAAAGCCGAAAGCCACGCGTCTACGTGTCGGCGCATGCGAACAGCTCGGTCGACAAGGGCGCGCTGCTCGCCGGATTCGGCCGCGACAACCTGCGTCATGTTCCCTACGACGACAACTACGCGATGCGCGCCGACGCGCTGGCGGAAATGGTCGCCGACGACCTGGCGCAAGGGCGACCTCCCCTGCGCCATCGTCGCGACCGTCGGCACGACTGCGACGACGGCGTTCGATCCGATCGCCGCCATCGCGGACGTTGCGCGTGCGCACGGTCTCTGGCTGCATGTCGACGCGGCGATGGCGGGAAGCGCGATGATCCTGCCGGAATGCCGCTGGATGTGGGACGGAATCGAAGGCGCCGACTAGCCTGGTCGTCAACGCCCACAAGTGGCTCGGCGCGCCGTTCGACTGCTCGCTCTACTATGTGCGCGACCCCGAGCACCTGATGCGGGTCATGTCGACCAACCCGAGCTACCTGCAATCCGCGGTCGACGGCGAGGTCAAGAACCTCCGCGACTGGGGCATCCCGCTCGGCCGCCGCTTCCGGGCGCTAAAACTCTGGTTCGTGATCCGCGAACAGGGCGTCGCCGGGTTGCAGAAGCGTCTGCGGCGCGACATCGCCAACGCGCCGCCATCTCGCCGACCGAGGTCGCGGCGACCCCGGGCTGGCGCGTCGTCGCGCCGGTTCCTCTCCAGACGGTCTGCGTCCGCCACGAGCCTGTCGGACCGGACGGCGCGGCGCTCGACGGCGAAGCGCTCGACGCGCACACCAACGCCTGGGTCGAGGCGGTCAACCGCTCCGGCGCCGCCTATCTGACGCCGGCGATCATCGACGGACGCTGGATGGCGCGGGTCTCGATCGGCGCGCTGGCGACGGAGGCCGAAGACGTCGAGGCGGTCTGGGCGGCGATGCGGGCGGCGGCGGAAGCAAGCGCACGCGCGATAGTCCGCTGAAACTCTCCGTGCGGCGCACGCTTCGCCCGCTCGCGCTCCGACGGACCGTCACCCTCAGGGCTGCGCGTCCATCAGGTGCTTGCGGAAAAACGCGACCACGGAGGCGTTGAAGTCCTTGTGGAACGCCGCGCGATCGAACTCGGGGCCATCGACGCAGATTGTGGGCGCGATCTTGGCGAGTTCGGCCGAACAAGGGGCAAGAAAGTCGAAATGTTGGGAATTGGGCACCACATGAAAATCGGGCTTCGTCGGCAACCAGCCGGCGATGTCGGTCACGCTTTCCGGCGTCACGCCGTCGCCGCCGCGCTCGGAGCGCCAGAGCTGCACCGGAACTTTCACGTCCTTAAAACTCTCGGCCGCGAAGAAGATGCCTAGCGGGTCGGCGATCACCGCGGCCTTGACTGCGAGGATCGTGCGCAAGTTTCGGAAGCGCGCCCTTGCGCGCCTGATCGCAGATCGGGCTCGCATTGCCTTCGCAGAGCGCCTGAACCCTGCCCAGGCTGAAGTCTGCGCCGGTGACGACCAGCCCGGTATATCCGCCCCGGGAAAACCCGAAAAACCCGATGCGCTCGGGATCGATCTTCGCCGCGCCGGACCATGAGCCGAGCATGAAGTCGATCGTCCGTTTGATGTCGGCCGGTCGCTCGATGAAGACCGAGGGATCATCGATCCGGCTCCTGTCCTTCGAGTTCTCGCCGGGATGATCGATCGCGACCACGATGAAGCCGGCGTCGGCAAGCGCCTCGGCGGTGTCGGAGTGGCCGAAATCGTCACCGCCCCGCCCATGCGAAATGACGACCAGTGGCAGGTTCTCGCCCGCGATTGGACAGTTCTCGGCGACCTGCAGGACATAAGCGCCGATCTTCACCTCTCCCGGCGGCTCGGCGCAGGGGGACCAGACCGCGCCTTTCAGCAGCGGAAGCGCGCCGCTCGCCGAAATTTCGATCTGCTGGAAGCCGGCGCCCCGCGCGAGCGAGGCGACGAGACTGAGGGTGACGGCCAGAGCGAAGCGAGTGCGGATCATCTTCATGATTTCGCCTCGTGCAAAATCGGCGCGGTGGGGACCTGGCGACTCTCACCGCGGCAGGCGCCACTCAGGATGCAAGCGGCTCTGCGCCAGAGTTTTGGCGTCATGAAGGCCGCGAAAAATAACGTTTTTGAGCGGCGTGTTTGGGCGACAGGCCCGGGGTTGGGCCGCGCGTGACATCGCTCCTCGGCTGCCCCATCATCGCGCGAACACGGACGAGGGAGGGAGAACGCCGTCATGACACGCCGGCTGAAATTCTACGGCTGGGGCGACGAGGGCGAGGGCCTGAGCGAGCCCGAGCGCGATCATCTGTTCCGACTTCCTCGCCGAACGCCTCGGCGCCGAGCCGCGCCCCGCCGCCGCCGCCCGACGAATCCGAGATTGCGCTTGCCGCCCCGCGCGTCTCGCCGCCCGCCGCGCTCGCCGGCGTTCTGACCGCACGACCCGTACGAGCGCCTTCTGCACACCTATGGAAAGTCATTCCCGGAAACGGTCCGCGCCTTCGCGCGCGATTTCGCCAACGCGCCCGATCTCGTCGCCCTGCCGGCCGACGAGAACCGAGTCGCCGCCGTGCTCGACTGGGCGAGCGGCGCGAAGATCGCCGTCATTCCGTTCGGCGGCGGCTCGTCGGTCGTGGGCGGCGTCGAGCCCGTGGTCGGCGGCGCCTTCGCGGGCGCGGTGAGCCTCGATCTCAGGCGGCTGAACAGCGTGCTCGAAGTCGATCCGACGAGCCGCGCCGCGCGCATTCAGGCGGGGGCTCGGGGCCCCGCGATCGAGGCGGCGCTGAAGCCGCACGGCTTCGCCATCCGCCACTATCCGCAGAGCTTTGAATTCTCGACCCTCGGCGGCTGGATCGCCACCCGCTCCGGCGGCCACTTCGCCACGCTCTACACCCACATCGACGACTTCGTCGAAAGCCTGCGCACGGTGACGCCGGCGGGCGTGATGGAATCGCGCCGCCTGCCCGGCTCAGGCGCGGGGCCGAGCCCCGACCGCATGATGATCGGCTCGGAGGGCGCGCTCGGCGTGATCACCGAGGCCTGGATGCGGCTGCAGGGCCGGCCGCGCTTCCGCGCCGACGCCGTGTTCGGCTTCCCCGACTTTTTCGCCGCCGCGAGGGCCGTGCGCGCCGTCGCGCAAGCCGGGCTCTACCCCTCGAACCTGCGCGTCATCGACAACGACGAGGCCGGCACCTACGGCGTCAACGCCTACGAGGAGAGCGTGCTTGTGCTCGCCTTCGAATCCGCCGACCATCCTGTCGACGCCTGGATGGCGCGGGCGGTCGAGCTGATGGCCGATCATGGCGGACGACGTCATGCAGGCGAAGACGCGGGCAAACGCTGGCGCACCGCCTTCATCCGCATGCCCTACGCGCGCGAACTCACCGTGCCGATGGGCGTGATCAACGACACGTTCGAGAGCGCGATCACCTGGGACAAGTTCGAGGCGTTCCACGCCGCCGTGCGCGCGGCGACCGAGGCGGCGCTGAAGGAGGCGACGGGACAACGACGGCACCGTCTCGACCCGCTTCACCCACGTCTATCCCGACGGCCCCGCGGTCTATTACACGTTCAGCGTTTCGCGGCGATCCCGCGCCGCCTGATCGACCAATGGCGCCACATCAAGACGCGCGCCTCCGAGGCGCTGATCGCCGCGGGCGGCACCATCACCCACCACCACGCCGTCGGGCGCGACCACATGCCCTGGTACCGCGAGCAGCGCCCCGCCCTGTTCGGCGCGGCCCTCGCGGCCGCCAAGAGCGTGCTCGATCCGGCCGGTGTGATGAACCCGGGGGTGCTCGTTCCGTGACAACCCCTCGTCCTAAGGAGCCCGCGATGCGCGGGCGTCATGAAGGACGTTCCAGTCGGCGCTGGTCGCGAGCGTCCTTCAAAAACTCGTCGCCTGGGCGCCGCTCCTCAGGACGAGTGGGTGGTAGCGCTAAGCCTTTGATATCGTTTAATACCTCGGGCTAGTTTGACCCAAAACCGCCCACAAGTCCTTGAAACAAAAAAGCTTCTGACCGGAAAACCGCGCTATCCCTTCGGAAACTCGAGCCCCATCGCCCGGTAGCGCTCCGGGTCGTCCTGCCAGTGCTCGCGCACCTTGACATGCAGGAAGAGATGCACGGTCGCGCCGTGCGCCTCGGCGATGTCCTTGCGCGCGGCCGTGCCGATCGCCTTGATCGTGCGGCCGCCCTCGCCGATCACGATCTTGCGGTGGCTCTCGCGGGTGACGAACACGGTCTGCTCGACCCGCGCCGAACCGTCGGGCTGGTCCTTCCAGGAATCGGTCTCGACCGTCGCCTGATAGGGCAGTTCGTCGTGCAGCCGCTCGAACAGCTTTTCGCGGGTGATTTCCGCCGCGAGCGAGCGGATCGGCGCCTCGGCGATCTGGTCCTCCGGGATAGAGCCACGGTCCCGCGCGGCATCAGCGCAGCGAGATGCTCGGTCAGCCGGTCGAGGCCGTCGCCGGTCGTCGCGCTGACCATGAAGGTCTCGGCGAAGGCGATGGGCGGCGTTCAGCCGCGCCGAGAGATCGAGCAGCCTCGACCGCTCCATCGAGGTCGATCTTGTTGAGGACCAGCGACCTTCGGCTTGCCGCGCTCCTTCAGCGCCTCGCAAGGATCGCCTCTGTCTCCTCGCGAGAGGCTCGCCGAGGCGGCCTCCTTGCGGGCGTCGATCAGCAGCGCCAGCGCGTCGGCGTCGGCCGCCGCGCCCCAGGCGGAGGCGACCATCGCCCGGTCGAGCCGGCGCTTCGGCGCGAACAGGCCGGGCGTGTCGACGAACACGATCTGCGCCTCGCCCTTGGTCACGACGCCGCGCACGGTCGAGCGCGTCGTCTGGGCCTTGCGGGTGACGATCGACACCTTCTCGCCGACGAGCGCGTTGATGAGGGTCGACTTGCCGGCGTTGGGCGCGCCGATCAGCGCGACGAAGCCGCAGCGGGTCGCGCTCATGCGCCGCTCCACCGGTCGAGAAAGGCCTGCGCCGCCGCCTGCTCGGCGGCGCGCTTCGAGCTCGCTTCGCCCGTCTCGGGCTCGTAGCCCTGCAAGCTCCACCCGCATGACGAACATGCGGCGCGTGCGCCGGGCCGCTGCGCGCGGCCTCCTCGTAGCGCGGCGCGGCGAGCGCGCGCGCCTGCGCCCATTCCTGCACCGCGGTCTTGGCGTCGCGGGCGGGCTCGGCGTCGGCGGTCAGCCGGTCGCCCCAGGCGCGCACGATGAGCGTCGTCGCGCGGCCTCGAAGCCGCCGTCGACGATAGACGGCGCCGATCAGGGACTCGCAGACGTCGGACAGGATCGCCGCCTTCTTGCGCCCGCCGCCCCGCGCTTCGCCCAGGCCGAGCGACGACATGCGGCCCGACGTCCCATTCGGCCGCGATCTCGGCGCAGGTCTCGCGGCGCACGAGCTTGGCGAGCCGCATCGACAGCTCGCCCTCGCTCGCCTGGGGAAAGGCCTGATAGAGCCGGTCGGCGACGACGACGCCGAGCACCCGGTCGCCGAGGAACTCGAGCCGCTGGTAGGACGAGCGCCCGCCGCGCCGACGCTGCGCGGAGAGATGGGTCAGCGCCAGCGTCGCGAGCTCCGGATCGCGGAAGCGGTAGCCGAGCCGCGCCTCGAGGTCCGACGATTCCGCCCTGCCCCGCCTTGTTCATGCGCCATCGGAACCGACTCAGCGCTGAGCCGGGACGCCTCGCGCCGCCTGGAGGCGCGGCGCCGTCAATGGCACCCGCTGGAAGATGCGGTCCCAGCGCACCGTCCACGGCCACCTCCAGACCTCCCACGCCGGCGTGTCCTCGCCGATCGAGAAGAAGATGATCTCGGCCCGGCCGATCAGGTTCTCGAACGGCACGTAGCCGACGCCGCCCTGATCGCCGGCGAGGCGCGAATCGCTCGAATTGTCGCGATTGTCGCCCATCATGAAATAGTGGTCCGGGCGGCACCTCGTAGACCTTGGTGTTGTCGAAGGTGCCCTCGTCGCCGTCGATCTGGATGATCTCGTGCTTCACGCCGCCGGGCAGCGTCTCGAGGTAGCGCGGCGCCTCCTTCGGCTTGCCGAAGTGGTTGACCGTCGGAAAGGGCGCGATCGGCTCGCGCGGGACCATCTCGCCGTTGATGATCAGCCGTCCGTGCTGGACCTGGATCTTGTCGCCGGGCAGGCCGATCAGGCGCTTGATGTAGTCGGTCTGGCCGTCGCTCGGCAGCTTGAACACGATGATGTCGCCGCGCTTCGGCTCGGAGGCGAAGATGCGGCCGGGCATCGCCTGGCGGGACGAGATCGAGGAAGCCCGGCAGCGAGATAATGCGAATAGCCGTAGGCGTATTTCGACACGAACAGGTAGTCGCCGACCAGCAGCGTCGGCACCAGCGAGCCCGAGGGAATGTTGAACGGCTGGAACAGGACCGTGCGCACCACGAGCGCGATCAGCAGCGCCTCGATGATGACCTTGACGGTTTCCCACCAGCCCTCCTCCTTCTTGACGGGCGTGACGGCGGCCTCGGCAGGCTTCACGCTCGGTTCGATCATTCGGGTCAATACGCCCTTCCTCGTCTCATCCGGAAATCGGCCGGCGCCGGCCCGGCGCGCCTCCTATACAAGGGCGGTCAGCCTGCGCCAAGCACCGGCTGGTGGCGCGGAAACTTGGCGCAAGAAAGGCCGCAGCGCCGGCTTCACGGCAAGAGGACGAGCGAGCCCGTCGTTTCGCGCTTCTCGAGCGCGGCATGCGCCTCGGCGGCCTCGGCGAGCGGCCAGCTTGCCGCCGATCTGGATCTTGACGTCGCCGCTCCCGACGACGCGGAACAGGTCGCGCGCCATCTTCTCGGCCGCGCGCGATCCGCCATGAACGTGAACAGGGTCGGCCGGGTGGCGAACAGCGAGCCCTTCTGCGCCAAAAGGCCGATGTCGAACGCCTCGATCGCCGCCGGAGGCCGAGCCGAAGCTCACGAACACGCCGAACGGCCTGAGGCAGTCGAGAGACGCCGGGAAAGTCGCCTTGCCGACGCCGTCGTAGACGACATGCGCATTTCGCGCCCTTGGTGATCTCGCCCGACCCGCTTGGCGAAATCCTCCTCGCGGTAGAGGATCGTGTGTTTCGCGCCCGCCTTCTTGGCGAGCGCGGCCTTTTCCGGCCGAGCCGACGCAGCCGATGACCGTTGCGCCGAGCGCCTTGCCCCATTGGCAGAGGATCGAGCCCGACGCCCGCCGGCCGCGGCATGGACCAGGATCGTGTCGCCCTCCTTCACCCGATAGGTCTGGCGCAACAGATATTGCGCGGTGAGGCCCTTGAGCATCATTGCCGGCGGCGGTTTCGTAGGAGATCGCGCGCGGCAGCTTGAACAGAAACCGGGCTTCGATGTTGCGCTCCTCGGCGTAGGCGCCCGGCGAGCCGGCAGTAGGCGACCCGGTCGCCGGGCTTGAACTCCTTGACCGCCGGCCCGACCTCGACCACCTCGCCTGCGCCCTCCGACCCCGGCGTGAACGGCATCGTCGCCGGCGGATAGAAGCCGGTGCGGTGATAGATGTCGATGAAGTTGATCCCGATCGCGTGCTGGCGCAGCCTGACCTCGCCCTTGCCCGGCGGCGGCAGTTCGACCTCCTCGAGGCTTGCATGACTTCCGGACCGCCGGTCTGATGGATGCGAATAGCGCGCATGGTTTCCTCTGCGAATGCCGTTGAGGATTGCCGCCTGGCGCGCGCCGCGCAAGGCTTGCCAGCGCCATCCCGGCAAAAAGCCGCCGAGCCCCTTGCGCCCTGCGCAGCCGCGCCCGTATAGCAACCCGGCTCCGGAGCCGCCCGGAGACTGCGGCTTACGCCTTCTGCGCCCATCGTCTAGCGGTCCAGGACGTCGCCCTTTCACGGCGAAAACACGGGTTCGAGTCCCGTTGGGCGCGCCAAGGAAATTAAAAACTTAGCCGAAATCGCCAAATCGCCCTCCTCTCTGTGTCCAATATTTGTCCAATAAAACGGGGGCGTATCAGCCTGCGATCCTGCTCATCCAGCACGAGCGGCGGACAGGTCGTCATATGCGGCACGGCGGGCCGCGGTGAGGCAGGCGCTACGTTCGTGTGCGACACACCGAATCCTCCGCGAGGTGGTCTGGGGAGCCACGAATTACAACGGCTTGGCTATCAGCCATCGTCGTCACTTCTGCAGGGGAGCGTCCGAAATCGGCTTGACGCGCCTCGCGGGCGGCCTTCCACTCCGCGATGTAGCGCGACAATCTGGATGGGAAGGCGGCGACGGTCAGGATGGCCATTTTGGCGGTCGCGGCGCGGTGATGATTGTCGCGGCGCGACGATAACGCAAGCGCTTTTTGGCGAGAGCTCTGATTGTCGCGGCGCGACAGTCAGGACGATCCTTTAATTGTCGCGCGCGTCGGCGGGCGTCCGGCTCCGCGGGCTTTTTCGACGGCTTCCTTGCGACGATAGCTGTCGACGTTCATTTCGAGGATCGTGGCGTGGTGCACGATACGATCGACGGCGGCGAGCGTCATGGCTTGGTCGCCAAGAATCACAGGATACCCCAGTCCTCGAACGGATGGTGAGCGACGTTACGGTCACCGATCCGAAGCATTCGCTTTTTGGCCAACGGTTTACGGTCTTGCCGGAGCGGTCGGGGCGAGGTCCCGGTTTTGTTGTCGTCGCGCTCGCGGACGGGCGGCGCCGTTCGATCCGGATCGCTGCTACGGATCTGGCACGAGCGTCGGCGGAGGCTGAGCGATCGCCGGCCGAGGCGCCTCGGGTCAGCGTTCGCACCCTCACCCCATTGGCGCGCCATTTGAGAGCGACGCTCTCCCTCCTCGCCGAGGAGGTGATTCGCGATGACTCTTCAAGGTCTTCCGCGTCGCGTAGCGTCTCTGTCGCCGTCGAGTCCGTTTCCTGCGTCCAACCCGCCTTCCAATGTTTGCCCCCGGCTATGGCCAAACCTGTCGGAGGAGGCGCGAGCGCAGTTCGCACAGGCGCTGGCCCAACTCCTGCGCCGTCATCGGCAAATGGAAGACGCCTCAAGGGGGGAGGACGTCCATGCTGATGACCGCGTCCTTCGATGACGAGCGGGTCACGACGGCGCACCGGGCGAAGCTGGCCTACATTTATGTGCGGCAGTCGTCGGTGAATCAGGTGCGGCAGCACCAGGAGAGCACCGAACTGCAGTATCGTCTGGTCGACCGAGCGGCTGCGCTGGGGTGGCCAGGGGAGCGCATTCAGGTCATCGACGAGGATCTGGGGAAGTCGGGCGCGGGTGGCGCCGAGCGGCATGGGTTCCAGAAGCTGATCGCCGAGATCGGCCTGGGCAACGCCGGTCTCGTGGTCAGCCTCGACGCCTCCCGTCTGGCGCGCAACAACCGCGACTGGCATCAACTGCTCGAACTCTGCTCCGTCTTCGGCGTTCTGATCGCCGACGGCGAGCGCCTCTATGATCCCCGCGCCTATCACGATCGCTTGCTGCTCGGGTTGTCCGGAATCATGAGCGAGGCCGAACTGCATCAGATCCGCGTGCGGCTGCATCAGGGCGAACGTCAGAAGGCGGCGCGGGGCGAGCTCCGTTTGCCCGTTCCGGCTGGGCTCGCCCTGGATCGGGCAGGCGCGATCATTCTCAACCCCGATGAAGAGGTGAGGGCGCGCATCGAGCTGGTCTTCGCGAAGTTCCAGGAATTGCACACCGCTCGAGCCGTGATGCGCTTCCTGCGCGCCCACGGGCTGCCGCTGCCCGTCCGTCCTCTCCTCGGGCCGAGCCCGCACGACATCGTCTGGCGGGAAGCCGACAGCGCGCGGGTTCGCAGCATTCTTCAGAATCCGGCCTATGCTGGGGCGTATGTCTATGGCCGCCGGCGAGTGGAGCCAAGCCGGCGCCGGCCAGGCGCAGGCCAGGCGACGGTCAAGGTGGCGATAAAGGATTGGCCGGTCTGCCTCCGGGCCGCCCATCCGGGTTACATCAGCTGGGAGGAGTACATGGCCAACCAGCGGCGACTGGCCGGCAACGCCAATCGATACGAGGCGGGACATATCGGCGCTCCCCGCAAGGGCGTGGCGTTGCTCCAGGGCGTGGCCCTGTGCGGGCGTTGCGGCCGGCGAATGAGCCTGCGCTACACTGGCCCGGATGGGGACTACCCCGTCTATTGCTGCCGTTTCGACCGTGACCAGCGGAGCGCGGCTTTGTGCCAGGAGGCGCGGGCGCTGCCGATCGACGCGTTGGTGGAAGGCGCTCTTCTCGATGCGCTCGCTCCTGACCAGATCGCGATCGCGCTGGCGGCCGTCGGACAATTGGAGGAAGAGACCCGCCAGCTCGAGCGGCAATGGGCGCTGCGTCGCGAACGCGCGCGTTACGAGGCGGAGCGGGCGCGTCGCCAATACGATGCCGTCGAACCTGAGAACCGTCTCGTGGCGCGTTCCCTCGAACGCGCCTGGGAGGAGAAGCTGCGCGCCCTCGAGACGATCGATCAGGAGCACGCGCGCTGGCGTGCCGAGGAGCCGCTTGCGCTCGAGGAAGAGGATCGCGAGGCGCTGCAGGCGCTCGGCGAGAATCTGCCGCAGATCTGGCGCGCCCCGACGACGACCGCGATGGACCGAAAGCGCATCCTGCGGTTCGTCATTCGCGAGGTGGTCATCGACCAGTCGCGGTTGCCCGGGCGGGTCTGGCTCAAGATCGTATGGCAGACCGGCGCGACCAGCGAGCATGCCATCGTGCGTCGGGTACGCGCCTATCGCGACACGGCCGATCTCGATGGCTTGCGCCGCCGGATCGCCGCCCTCAACGCCGCCGGCGCCATGGACAAGGAGGTCGCGACCGTCCTCAATCAGGAGGGTTTCCTCACCGCTCGCGGCGGCGCTTTCACGGGAGGGAATGTCTGGGCTCTCCGCGACCGGTGGAGCATCCCGACCGTGAAGATCAACGGAGTCGAAGCCAATCCGCCACGCTGGACCGACGGTCGATGGTCCGTCCAGGGCGCCGCGACGGCGCTCGGGGTCACGCCACAAACGATCTTCGACTATCTCGCCCGCGGACTTCTCGTCGGTCATCAACTCGCCAAGGGCCAACCTTGGCAAATCGACCTGTCGGATGAACAAATCGACCGCCTTCGCGCGCACGTCCAGCGCATGAGGCGTTCGAGGAAGGAGGCGTCATGAAAGACTCGGGTCGGAGAAGACTTTTCCCCATTCGCCGAAGGGCTGGTTGGCGGTGATGAGCAGGGATCGGCGCTCGTATCGCGCGCTGATCAGTTCGAACAGGACGCTCGTCTCCGCCTGGTCCTTGGTGACGTAGGCGAGATCGTCGAGGATCAGAAGATGATATTTGTCGAGCTTGGCGATTGCGGATTTCGAGGGCGAGATCGCGACGCGCGATCTGAAGCTTTTGCACGAGGTCGGTGGTCCGGGCGAACAGAACGCGCCAACCCTTTTCGATCAATGCCAAACCGAGCGCCGCCGCAAGATGGGACTTCCCGGCGCCGGGCGGCCCGAAGCACAAAAGATTGGCTCCCCTTTCGATCCAGGCGTCGCCGGCCGCGAGCGCCTGCACCTGCGCCTTCGAGATCATCGGCACAGCGGTGAAGTCGAACGTGTCGAGGGTCTTTCCCGGCGGCAATCGCGCTTCCTCCAGATGCCGTTCGAAGCGGCGTCGGTTTCGCTCCACCATCTCCTGTTCGGCGAGGGCCGCCAGGAACCGGGCGGCGGGCCAGCCTTCCTTGTCGGCGGTTGCCGCCAGGGCGGCCCAGATCAGTTTGATTCCGGGCAGGCGCAACTCGCCGAGCAGCAGGTCGATGCGGGCGGCGTCGATCTTGTCGGTCGCCTTCATGCCGCGTCTCCAACGCTTGTCGCGATCTGATCGTAGATGGCGAGGGAAGGCAGGCTGACGACGACGACGGGCAATGCGGCCTCCTTCGGCCGGAAGCGCTCGATCAGCGCGGCGAGGTCGGGAAGGACGCCGTCGTCGAGAGCCGCTTGCAGCGCGACGGCGAGGTCCGCCTCGCAGGCGCGTTCGTGGGCGAGCGCGAGGATCCCGACCATGGCGCGGCAAGCGGGTCTCTCGCCGAGAGTGGCGAGCAAGGCCTCGAACGCCAGGGCGAAGGCTCGGCGGGGGAAGAGCTGGTCGCGATAGACCAGATTGAGCAGCGCCATAGGCTTGCGGCGCAGGGAATGGATGACGTGACGATAGTCGACGACATGGCCATGCTTGCCGTTGGGCTGGGGCCGGCCGCGCCGCAGGGTGACGATGGGCGTCGAGCCCTGAAAGCATTCCAGGCGATCGTCATAGAGACGCACCCGCAGCCGGTGGCCGATCAGCCGCGAGGGAACCGAGTAGAACACCTTGCGCAGCGTGAAGGCGCTGGAACTGGTGACGTCGACGTTGACCTCCTCGTAGTCGGCGGTCTTGCGATCCGGCAGTTCCTTCAGCGCCGCACGCTCCTGATCGATGCGCCTGGCGTTGCGGGCGTTGCCGCGACCGACGATGTCGTCGACGAAGCTCCGCCACGCGGGGAGGTCGTCGAAGTCGCGCGAGGCGCGCAGCAACAGGGCGTCGGCCAGCGCTCTCTTGAGATGGCCATGGGCGCTCTCGATCGAGCCGTTCTCGTGGCTGACGCCGGGATTGTTGCGGGTCGGCGTCATGCCGTAATGGGCGCAGAACGCCTCGTAGCGCTTCGTCAAATCCTCCCTGGCGTCGGCGTCGAGATTGCGGAAGGCCGCCGAGAGACTGTCGCTGCGATGTTGCTCGGGAACGCCGCCCAGCGCCCACAGGGCGTTCTGCAGCCCTTCCGCCAGCGCGACAAAGCTTTCGCCGCCGAGCACGACATGGGCGTGCTCGAAGCCCGAGAAGGGCAGACGGAAGTGATAGAGACGGCAATCGAGGACCTGGCCGGCGACGGTGACGCCGAGATCGGCCACCTCGGTGAAGTCCGACAGGCCCATCCGCCCCGGCGGATGCTCCTGGCGAAAGATGACCTCCCGATCCGGGCCGTTCACCGCCCGCCAGACCCGGACGCGGCGCTCGAGGGTTCGCCGCGTTCCGGCGCTCAGATCGGGATGGCGGCGGCAGAGTTCTTCGAAGACAGCGATCGGTCTCAGTCCGGGTGCGGCCTTCAACATCGGCACGACTTCATGGTCCCAGATATCGGCGAAGGGGTCGGCTCGGCGTCGTTCTCGACGCGCCTTCTTCTGGCCGGGAAGCCGGGGATCCGTTTCGAACCGATAGGCGGTTGCCGTGCTGAATCCGGCCTTCGCGCCGGCAATCGCCGGCGAATGGTTGCGACGCAAGGTCATGAATAGCCTCATCTGACGATCGGTGACGTGTCGGCCGGGCAAAAAGTCGGTCCTCTCGACAGAGAAGGCCGATCCCTATTCCAGCCGCCATTACCGCCAGACGAGCCCACTCGGGCGCTCGCCGCCGCCGCGGGGGTATCTACGGTCGGGCTACGCCCTTCCTTCGTCACCCCCGCGGCGGCGCATTCTCATCCTGATTGTCGCGCGATTCTCATCCTGATTGTCGCTGCGCACCGCGAGGGCCGGATGGCTGGCCGACGCTCGGGGTGCGCCCGGCGAGGCCAGCCCCGGCGTGATGATGAAGAGGCGGTCAACCGGCAAAGTATTGATGGTATTGAGACATTCTCAGGACAGCGACACGCTTTGACCTTTTGGCGCCAAAGTAAGCCTGCGCCCCCCACAACCAGGCAGGCGGCGGCGTCCAATCTCAACTGCACCCCGTCGTACTTCCGCACGTATCACACTTCAAGCACGTCCCATTGCGCACCATAGTGAAGTTCCCGCACTCCGGGCAGGCTTCGCCGACGTAGCCCTTCATCCGCGCTTCCGCCCGCCTGTCGGCGACCGTCTCGGGCGCCGGGGCGAACTCGACGCCGCCGAGCTTCAGCGGCGCGGGCTCGGCGGGGTCGCCCTTGAGCGCGGTCGCGCCCTGGACGTAGCCGCCTGCCCCTGCCCCGCTCGACGCCCGAACGACCGGCGCTTCGCCGCCGGTGATGCCCGCGCACCAGCATCAGCTTGTCGCCCGGCCGGCCGCGCACGAGGCCGTTGGAGATCACCGCCGCCGCGCCCGCGCCGGGGCCGGCGACGGGGGCCTTGTCCTGGCCGACGCCGCCGCCGAGCACGGTCGCGCCGATCTCCTCCGGGCGCGACGTGGGCGAGGTCGTTGCGGCCGAGATAGGAGATCGCGAGCTCCCGGAAGATATAGTCGAGGATCGAGGTCGCGTTCTTGATCGCGTCGTTGCCCTGCACGAAGCCCGGCCGGCTCGAAGCGGGTGAAGGTGAAGGCCTCGACATATTCCTCCAGCGGCACGCCGTACTGGAGGCCGAGCGAGATCGCGATGGCGAAATTGTTCATCAGCGACCGGAAGGCCGCGCCCTCCTTGTGCATGTCGATGAAGATCTCGCCGATCCGGCCGTCCTGGTACTCGCCGGTGCGCAGATAGACCTTGTGGCCGCCGACCACCGCCTTCTGGGTGTAGCCCTTGCGGCGGTCGGGCAGCTTTTCGCGCTCGCGCGTGCGCTCGACCCGCTCGATCACCCGCTCGACGATCTTTTCCGCGATCTGGGCGGCGCGCGCCGGCGCGGCGGCGGCGATCAGGGTCTCGAGCGACGTCGTCCTCCTCGTCGTCGCTCTCGATCAGCTGGCTGTTCAACGGCTGCGACAGCTTCGAGCCGTCGCGATAGAGGGCGTTGGCTTTGAGGCCGAGCCGCCAGCTACAGCATGTAGGCGTCCTTGCAGTCCTCGACGGTGGCGTCGTTCGGCATGTTGATGGTTTTCGAGATCGCGCCCGGAGATGAACGGCTGCGCCGCCGCCATCATGCGGATGTGGCTCTCGACCGAGAGGTAGCGCTTGCCGGTGCGGCCGCAGGGATTGGCGCAGTCGAACACCGCGATAATGCTCAAGCTTCAGGTGAGGCGCGCCCTCCAGGGTCATGGCGCCGCAGGCGAAAATGTTCGCGGCCTCGATCTCGGCCTTGGTGAAGCCGAGCGCGGAGAGCAGGTCGAAGCCCGGCGCCTCGTAGCGCTCGGCCGGGATTTTCAGCGCCCCGCTCAAGCGTCTCCGCGCCGAGCGTCCACTTGTTGAACACGAAGCGGATGTCGAACGCGCCCTTCAGCGCCCCCTCGACCTTCTCGATCGACGCCTCGGGCACGCCCTTGGCGCGCGAGCGTCGCGTGGTTGATGCCCGGCGCGTGCGCGAGCGTCGCCCGGCCGACGGCGTAGGCGATCGATGTCCTCGATCGCCTTTTCCGGCGTAGCCGAGCGCGCGCAGCGCGTCGGTCACGCCGCGGTTGATGATCTTGAAATAGCCGCCGCCGGCGAGCTTCTTGAACTTCACCAGCGCGAAGTCGGGCTCGATGCCGGTCGTGTCGCAGTCCATCACGAGGCCGATCGTGCCGGTCGGGGCGACGACCGAGACCTGGGCGTTGCGGTAGCCGTGCTCCTGCGCCGAGCGCAAGCGCGGCGCTCCAGGCGTTGCGCGCAGCTTCGCCGAGGTGGTCGAAGGCCGGGCCGCATTTGGCGAGCGAAGCGTGGTCGAGCGGGGTCGGGGCGACCGACAGGCTCTCGTAGCCGGAAACCTCGCCGTCGGCGGCGCGCTTGTGGTTGCGGATGACGCGCAGCATCGCCTCGGCGTTCGGCTTGTAGCCGGGGAAGGCGCCGTTCTTGGCCGCGAGCTCCGCCGAGGTCGCGTAGGCGCGGCCGGTCATGACGGCGCGAGAGCGCGCCGCAGATCGCCCGGCCCTCGTCCGAGTCGTAGGGGATGCCGCAGGACATCAGGAGCCCGCCGATGTTGGCGTAGCCGAGGCCGAGCGTGCGGTACTCGTAGGAGAGCCGCGCGATCTCCTTCGAGGGGAACTGCGCCATCGCGACCGAGATTTCGAGCGTCAGCGTCCAGAGGCGGACGGCATGCTCATAGGCCACGATATCAAAGGCTTTGGTGTCGGGGTTGAGAAACTGCAAGAGGTTCAGCGACGCCAGATTGCAGGCCGTGTCGTCGAGGAACATGTATTCCGAGCACGGGTTCGAGGCGCGGATCGGCCCCGACGCCGGGCAGGTGTGCCAGTCGTTGATGGTGGTGTGGTACTGGATGCCGGGATCGGCCGAGGCCCAGGCGGCGTAGCCGATCTTCTCCCACAGCTCGCGCGCCTTGACGCGTCTTGGCGGTCTTGCCGTTGAGCCGCCAGGTCAGGTCCCAGTCGCCGTCGGTCTCGACCGCATGCAGGAAGGCGTCGGTGACGCGCACCGAATTGTTGGAGTTCTGGCCGGAGACGGTGAGATAGGCCTCCGATTCCCAGTCGGTGTCGTAGGTGTCGAAGTCGAGCTGGGTGTAGCCCTGGCGGGCGTACTGGATGACGCGCTTGACGATGCCGTCGGGCACGTCGTTCTTGCGCGCGAGCTTCACCTCGCGCTTCAGCGCCGGGTTCTTCTCGACGTTGAAGCAGTCGTCGCCCGGGCCCTCGCAATTGAGGCAGGCCTTGAGGATCGCCTTGAGGTGGCGCTTGACGACCTTGGAGCCGGCGGCGAGCGAGGCGACCTTCTGCTCCTCCTTCACCTTCCAGTCGATGTAGGATTCGATGTCGGGGTGATCGACGTCGACCACCACCATCTTGGCGGCGCGCCGCGTGGTGCCGCCCGACTTGATCGCGCCCGCCGCGCGGTCGCCGATCTTGAGGAAGGACATGAGGCCCGAGGAGCGGCCGCCGCCCGAGAGCTTCTCGTTTTCGCCGCGGAGCGCGGAGAAGTTGGAGCCGGTGCCGGAGCCGTATTTGAACAGGCGCGCCTCGCGCACCCAGAGGTCCATGATGCCGCCCTCGTTGACGAGGTCGTCGGACGACCGACTGGATGAAGCAGGCGTGCGGCTGCGGGATGCTCGTAGGCCGACTTCGACTTGACGAGCTTGCCGGTCTCGAAGTCGACGTAATAGTGGCCCTGGCTCGGCCCGTCGACGCCATAGGCCCAGTGGAGGCCGGTGTTGAACCATTGCGGGGAATTGGGCGCGGCGATCTGGCGCGCCAGCATGAAGCGCATCTCGTCGTAATAGGCGCGCGCGTCGTTCTCGCCGTCGAAGACGCCGGCCTTCCAGCCCCAATAGGCCCAGGCGCCGGCGAGCCGGTCGAACACCTGCTTGGCGGAGGTCTCGGAGCCGGCGCGCTCGGGCTTCGGCAGCGCCTCGAGCGCCTCCTCGTCGGGAACCGAGCGCCACAGGAACGACGGGACGTCGGTCTCCTCGACCCGCTTCAGGCGCGCCGGGACGCCGGCCTTGCGGAAATATTTCTGGGCGAGCACGTCGGCCGCCACCTGGCTCCAGGCGGCCGGGACCTCGATATTGTCGAGCGCGAAGACGATCGAGCCGTCCGGATTGCGGATCTCGCTCTGGTGGTCGCAAAGGCGATCCGGTCGTAGGGCGAAGCGCCCGCCTCGGTGTAGTGCCGCTCGATTCTCATGGTCGCTCGCCCTCACGTTTCTCCCAAGCGGACCGCCCCGGCGCCCGCCCTGCCCTCACCTTCGAAACGCGAAGCGCCGCCCGCGTTCCTGTCCCATGCGCCGAAGCGGGCGCAAGACGCGCGCCGTCCGGCTGCCTACGCCGCCCGCCCCAGCCTCGTCCTCTGTCACTGACGCGTCCATCGGCGGCGGTCGTGCGCCGCCCGGCCGATGGCCCTGAAAACACCGCTCTCTTCGCGGGCGCTGGCGCACCCGAGCTGCCTCTGCTCGCCGAACAACTCGAAATTACGACTCTGTCACCCGAGCGTCAATCCCTTGTGACGTCCGCGCTGTCCCGACACAACATATTGTGGATAAGAATGTATAATGCAAGGTTAAGGCGCCGGCGCTGCCGATTGACAGCATCGTCCGCAAGAGCTTCGGGCGCGGCCGTCCCGCAAGGGGGTCGAACAGCGTCTCGTCGAGTCCGCGCAAAGTTCGACTGGACAGCGCGTGCCCGCCTCGCCATAGTCCGCGCGCGCCGCGGATGCGGCGCTTTTTCCTCGACCGGCGGCTTCTCGATGGACCTGAAGCTGTTTCTTCCTGCGCTTCGTCACCTGGTGGAACGGGGCGACCCTCAACACCCTGTTCTACACGAGCCGGCATGGCGAGCTCGTCGGCCACGACCAGTTCGGCAACGCCTATTACCGCACCAAGGGCGGCAGGATCGATCCGTCGCTCGGCTTCGAGCGCCGCTGGGTGATCTACAACGGCGTTTCCGAGGCCTCGATGACGCCGCCGGGCTGGAACGGCTGGCTGCATCACACCGTCGACGTCGCGCCGAGCGAGGAAGACTACAAGCCCCATCCGTGGGAGCTGCCGCATATCGGCAACCCGACCGGAACGCCGGCCGCGATCCGCCCCAAGGGATCGATCGCTGAACCGGGGCCCGCGCCAGCCGAGCACCGGCGACTACGAGGCCTGGAGCCCGGGGTCGTAAGCGCCGCGCCTTCATTCCGCCGCCGTTGACCGGCAGATCGCCCGCATGAGTTCGATGTTCGTCACCGCCGCGCGCAGGGCCGCGCTCGGCGCGGCCGCGCGCTGGGCGCCGCCGTCCGCCGCTCGCGCCTTGCCTTCTCGCCGCGCCCGCCCGCGCCGACAAGATCGCCAATCCGGTCGCGGTGTTCAACGGGCTCGACAAGATCACCGGCCGCATCATCACCTTCGAGGTCTCGCTGAACGAGACGGTGCAGTTCGGCACGCTGCAGGTCACGCCGCGCGTCTGCTACTCGCGCCCGCCGACCGATCACGCCGCGCACCGACGCCTTCACCCAGGTCGACGAGATCGACGAGCAGCACAAGTTCAAGCGGATCTTTTCCGGCTGGATGTTCGCCGACAGCCCCGGGCTGCACGGCGTCGAGCACCCGATCTACGACGTCTGGCTGGTGGACTGCAAAGGCGGCACGACCGTCATTCAAGCGAGGCGCCCGCCGGCCGACACCGCCGCGACGGACACCGACAATCCCGACGCCGCGACCGACGCCAACGCGCCCGCGTCGCCTCAGATCGAACCTGCGCCCGCGCCCGCCGAAGAAGAAGCCGAAGCCGAAGGCGCCGACGGTGGTCGCCGCCCCCCTCCCCGCCCCCGAGGCGACAACGCGCCGCTCGACCTCGGCGGCGGCGCCACGACCAGCAGCGGCCGGACACGATAGAGCGCGCGGCCGCGATCAGCGATCGCGGGTACAAGGGGGGCGAGCGCTTCGGCGAGAAGGTCACCGCCCCGCCAGCCACCACGTCCCCGCCGCGAGCGTCAGAAGCGTCAGCGGCAGGCCGACCTTGAAATAGTCCCAGAAGCTGATAGCCGCCCCCTCCGCCCGCGCCTGCTCGGCGACGATCAGGTTGGCGACCGAGCCCAGCAGGGTGAAATTGCCGGCGAGCGTCGAGCTCATCGCCACCACGAGCCACGCCCTCCGCGGATCGCCGAAAACCGGGACGAACGGCTTCAGGGCCAGCACTGCCGGCACGTTGCTGACGATGTTGGATAGGATCGCGGTAAACGCCGACAGGCGCCAGGGAATGTCGAGGCCGACGCTCTTCGCCATCGCGATCCGGTCGGGCGTCAGCAGCGCGCGCTCCGCGCCCGCGACCACGACGAAGAGCCCGGCGAACATCATCAAGAGCGGCCCATCGACCTCGTGCGTAGATCCGCTCGGGCTTGATCGATCGCGTCACCAGGAGGAACGCGCCGCCGAGCATCGCGGCCTTGGCCGGCTCGACGCCGGCGAAGAAGGCGACGGCGAGCGCGACGCAGACGAGGCTCGCCTTGGCCGCCTGACCGCCAAGCATCCGGCCTCGGAGGAGATGCGGCTCGAGGTCGCTTTCGAACGCGAGCGCCTTCCGATAGACGAGCCGCGACCACCACGACGGTCGCGATGAGGCCGAAGGCAGCGACCGGCGCGAGAGAGGCCGCGAAAGCGGGATAGGAAATGCCGGAATAGGCGCCGATCACCATGTTCTGCGGATTGCCGGTGATTGTCGCCACGCTGCCGCAGTTGGACGCCGTTGCAGTCGCGATGAGATAGGGCGCCGGGTTGAGGCGCAGCGCGCGCGTCACCGTCAGCACCATCGGCGCCATGACAAGGCAGATCGCGTCGTTGACGAGGAACGCTGACAGCACGCCGGCGAGCAGCGTCACCGTGACGAGAAGCACGAACGGCCGGTGGGCGTGCTCGATCGCCAGCGCGCCGAGCGCGCGGAAGGCGCCGGAAACCTTGAGATGCGCGACAACGATCATCATCCCGAGCAGGAGCGCGATGGTATGGAAGTCGATCGCGCGAAACGCGTCGTCGAGGCTGAGCGAGCCGAGCGCGATCATCGCGGCGGCGCCGAGAAGCGCAATGCCGGCGCGGTCGAGTCTGAGGCCCGGAATGCGCCCGAGCGCGATGCCGGCGTAAGTCAGCGCGAGAATGACGAGCGCGGCGAGGCTGATGGGATTGAGGCCGAGAACTCAAGCCTGGGGAGTGTCATCAGCGCGTGGCGTCCAGCGGGGTTGCGGGCTTGCCGCGCGTCTCCGGCATGAACGCAAAGAAGACGAGCCACGCGAGCGCCGCAACGGCGCCGAGGAACCAAAACGAGACCGAATAGCCGAAGTGATCGGTCACTTCGCCCGCTATCAGCGCACTGATCGCGGCGCCGACCCCCTGCGTGGTCGCGACAGCGCCCTGAGCCAGATTGTACCGGCCCGTCCCCCGCATGATGTCGGCGATCAGGAGCGGGGTCAGCGCCTGATAAATGCCTGCGCCGACCCCATCGAGCAACTGGACGCCGAGCAGCCAGAAGGCGTTGTCTGACACCGTGTAGAGCGCCGCGCGAATCGGAAGCGCGGCGAAAGCGATGAGAAAGATCGGCCGGCGGCCCCACCGGTCCGCGTTCCATCCGACGACGAGCGCGATCGGCAGCATGACGCCCTGGGCGGCGACCATGCAGAACGACAGCATCGCGGTCGCCTCCTTCGGATATTGCAACGCGAGCTTCTGTCCGACGAGCGGCAGCAGAGGCGCATTGGCGAAGTGGAATAAGAGCGCGCAGCTTGCGAAAATTGCCAGCTTCGGCGTCCGAAAGAGGATGCCGAGGCCCTTCGCGGCGCCGTCTTCGACGTTGTCCTTGCCGAGATCCCGCGCCCGATCGTGATCGATCGCACCCGCCGGGATCGATAGCGTCGCCGCGGCGGTCAGCGTAGCAAAAAAGGGCACAAGCAGGAAGACAACGCGCTGGGAAAAGAGATACCCCACCGCCCCCGCGACGAGCGCGATGACGATGTTGCCGCCATGATCGAAGGCGGAATTGCGGCCGAGACGGCGTGCGAGCGCCTCTCTGGTCACAAGGCCGAGGGTGATCGCCGCGACCGCCGGGACGAACGCGTCGCCGGCCAGCGAAAGGATGGCAGTCGCGAACGCCATCGGCCAGAAGGTCGGATAGGCATAAATGATCACCGCGGCGAGGCTCATCGCCGCCATGGTCGCGACAATGACGGCGCGCTTGGCGCGCGTCACGTCTATGGCTGCGCCGATCGGAGTCTGGAGCGCGATGCCGAGGAGTCCGCTGCCGGTCGAAACCAGCCCGACGTCGGTCTGGGTCCAGCCCCGGCCGGTGACGAGATAGACGTTGATAAAGGGTCCGAACAGGTTCCTGACGTCGGCTGAGAGGAAATTGAGCGCGTCGAGCGCATAGGGAACCGTCATCGCGAGCCCTGTGGCGGCTCGATCGGCTCGCCGACGGCCGAAACGTCAAGGACCTCGATTTGTTCCGCTTAAGGCGCGAACGGCGGAGGCTCGGCGCGCTCACAAGGGGTTCAAAAGCCTCCTGCCTTTCGACGGGCTATGGCGCAAGACGCGCGTCCTCCGATAGAGCCAAGGAAGCCTAGCCCGAGATCAGTCCGCGGCCGCCCGTCCGCCTGCCAGCGAACAAGGCCGTCAATCCGGCGAACGCGATCAGCAGAAACACCCAGTTGAACGGATCGTATTTCGAAGCGCTGGGCGCTGTCGCGCCGCCGCCGAGCAACGCCCTATCGACCGCGGACGCCCATCCGTCAGCCGCGGCGTCCTCAGACGAAAGATCCACGGAATCCGGTTTTTGCAGCCCAGACGCGACTTGATCGGTGCGAACGTTCCCTGCTGACTTTCCCAGGCCAATCGCATTCCAAAACGCGGCGCTGGACCCCTGCAGTTCGGTTGACGCGCGGGCCAAGGGCGAAATCGCCATCACCACCGCAAACAAAACCACCCGCCACAACATTGTTTCCGTCCCGTGACAATCATACGACCCTGTTGGTGTAACACTAGTCGACTCCCGGTTGTAGTCAACGGGCAATCTGTTAAATCATCCATGTTAACTCAGCGGTGGGGAAAGCTGCTCCGAACGGCCCTGGCTTTCCTTTCCGATGAGGCCGCGTCGAATATAGTCGCATTCGGAGATTCCCCATGTCGCTGGCGTTTTTTGCAACTTTCGTGGCGGCGACTGCAGCGCTTATGCTGATTCCGGGTCCGAATGTGGCGCTGATCGTCGCCAACAGCCTGCGCTTCGGGGTGCGCGGCGGGCTCTTGACCGTGGCGGGAACGAGCGCGGCAATGGCGGTCCAGCTCGCGGTCGCCGCGCTCGGCGTCACGGCGCTCCTGGGCGCGCTCGGCCAGGCCTTCGAGGTCCTGCGCTGGCTCGGCATCGCTTATCTGGTTGTACTCGGCGTGCGCGCCTGGAGGGCGCCGACGGAGGATCTTTCCCGGACGCAGTCGGTCTCGACGGGCAAAACGTTCGGCCGCGGATTTCTGGTCTCGCTGACCAATCCGAAGACGCTCGCCTTCTATGCGGCCTTCCTGCCGCAGTTTCTCGATTTCTCCGCGCCGCTCGGCCGCCAGATGGTCGTCCTCAGCACGACCTTCGTGGCCACGGCGCTGATCATCGACGGCGGTTGGGCGCTGCTTGCGGGGCGGGCGCGCAGCCTTCTTTCCCGCTTCAGCCGGGTGCGGAACCGGCTGACGGGAGTGGTGCTGATCAGCGCGGCGGTCGGGCTGGCGTTGACAAGGCGATAGGAGCGCCGTTTCCAGCACACGAGCCCGCCGCCGGCGCGCCGGCGCGTCAATGATGGCGCGCAGCAATCACGGCGTCGCGCAACACGTTGACCTCGTGTCGGGATTCATGCAACCGCCAGGCAATCACGTCGCGGATCGACAACATCCCGACAAGCTTGCCGCGGTCGACCACGGGCAAGTGGCGGATGCGGTGCTTGTTCATGCGGCTCTCCGCGTCGGCCATGGTGTCGTCCGGACCGCAGGTGACCACTTCCCGCGTCATCAAGTCGCGGACGTGACGCTCCGTGAGCCTCCCTCCCATGCGGGCAAAGCCGCGCACGATGTCGCGCTCGGAGATGATCCCGATGAGCCCGTCGCCTCCTGCCCCACAGACCGGCATTGCGCCGATGTTGAGCGCGCTAAGCCGCTCCGAGATCGTGAGAATTGGCTCCTCGGGCGTGCAGCTGGCGAGCACCTGCTTGTTCGAATGCAGAACGTCGATCACCTTCATGGATTCCCTCCCGCCTTGGCCCCGCGCTTGCCGCGCGTGGGCTTTTCAACCGAGACCGTCCAGGAGGAGGGCTCGGTCAGCCCTACATTGCCCGTGGCGTCGGTGTTTTTCAAGTCGGAAACTCAGGGTCGCCGACGCGCGCAGGCGGCTTTCGCCTCTCCCTCCTGGGTCGGCGCATGGCGAGGCTCCTCTGAGGGTGTTAAACCCGGCCGTCTTCCCGGGTCCAAAGGCTTCCATGCGCAAGCGCGCCGATATCGTCCTGGTCGAGCGCGGCGTCTTTTCGAGCCGGGCGCGAGCGCAGGCCGCCATCGCCGCCGGCCTCGTCCGGGTCGACGGCGAACCGCTGCGCAAAGCGTCCGACGCGATCGGCGACGGCGCCGCCATCGAAGCGGAGTCGCCGCATCCCTACGTTTCCCGCGGCGGGATCAAGCTCGCGGCCGCGCTGGACGCCTTCGCCCTCGATCCCGAGGGCCTCGCTTGCCTCGACGTCGGCGCCTCGACCGGAGGCTTCACCGACGTTCTCCTTCAGCGCGGCGCCAAATGCGTCGTCGCCATCGACGTCGGCCACGGCCAGATCGATTCCCGGCTCGCGGCGGACCCGCGCGTCCGTTCGCTGGAAGGGCTCGATGCGCGCGCCCTCACCCCGGAAACGCTCGGGGTGGCGCCCATGGCGATCGTCTGCGACGTCAGCTTTATCTCGCAGCGGCTCGTCCTGCCCCATGTTCTTAGCCTCGCGGCCCGGCCGGCGTGGCTTGTCAGCCTGATCAAGCCGCAGTTCGAGGTCGGGCGAGCGGAGATGGTCAAGGGCCAGGTTAAGACCGAGGCGGCGCTCGCGCGCGCCTGCACGGACGTCAGCGGCTGCGTCGAGGCGCAAGGCTGGACGGTTCTCGGCCTGATCCACTCGCCGGTGCTCGGGCGGCGCGGGGGCGAAGGAATTTTTGATCGCGGCGCGTCATGAGTGAGGCGGTCGAAGATCTTGCGATCGTCGGGCTCGATGCGCGCGGCGAGGGCGTGGCGGAAAACGCCGTCGTCGTTCCCGGCGCCCTGCCCGGCGAGCGCGTCAAGGTCCAAACCTGGGAGAAGCGCACCGAGTTGGTCGAAATCATGGAGCGGAGCCCCGAGCGGGCGGCGCCGTTCTGCCCGTGGTTCGGAACGTGCGGCGGCTGCGCAGCGCAGCACATGTCGGAAGCGCTCTATCGCGCGTGGAAGCGCGGCCTTGTCGTCAAGGCCCTCGCGCAGGCGAACATCAACGCCGAAGTCGGGCCGCTGATCGACGCGCATGGCGTGGGCCGGCGCCGGGCGACCTTTCACGCCCGCTTTCCGCATGGGTCTCCGGACGAGGTCGGCTTGATGCGGGCGCGCTCGCACGACATTGTGGCGATCGACGCCTGCCCGCTGTTCGCGCCGTCGATGGCTGGCGCGGTTGCCGCGGCGCGGACCCTCGCGGGCGACCTGCGCGGGCTCGGCAAACCCCTCGACATCGGCGTGACCGCGACCAACGATGGTCTCGACGTCGATCTGCGCGGCGCCGGCCCGCTCGGGCTCGCCGAGACGCGCAAACTCGCCCGCACCGCCGAGGCGCTCGATCTCGCCCGCGTCTCGAACCACGGCGCCGTCGTGGTCGAGCGCCGGCCGCCGCGCGTCGCCTTCGGCGACACGCTGGTCACGCTTCCGCCGGGCGGCTTCCTTCAGGCGACCGAAGAAGGCGAAGCGAGGCTCGCGGCCTTCGCCGAGGATGCGCTCAAGGGCGCGAAGAAGGTCGCGGACCTCTTCTGCGGCGCCGGCGCCTTCGCCCTCCGTCTCGCCCGCACGCACGACGTTTCGCCGCCGACTCGGACGCCGCCGCGATCCGCGCGCTTCAGCGCGGCCGCGGGCGAAGCGCCGGGCCTGCGGGCGGTCACGGCCGAGACGCGCGATCTCTTCCGCCGGCCGCTTTCCGCGCGCGAGCTCTCTGCGTTTCGACGGCGTGCTCGTTCGACCCGCCGCGCGCCGGGGCGCCGAAGCGCAGGCGCGCGCAATTGCGGCGAGCAGCCTGCCGCTTGTCGTCGCCATCTCCTGCAACGCCGCGACCTTCGCCCGCGACGCGCGCATCCTGATCGACGGCGGGTTTCGCCTCGAGATCGGTCACGCCGTTGACCAGTTCCGCTTTTCGCCCCATGTCGAAATCGCCGCCGTCTTTCGCCGACGCCAGGCGAAGGCGCGCGCGCGGAGGCTTCTCGGATGACCATTGAACGCCAAGCCGCCCTCGACGCCCTGAAAAGCATCGTCGGCGCCGACCACGCGCTGACCGATCCGGCGCTGCTCGCCGGCGCGCTGATCGAGCCGCGCGGCCTCTATCACGGCAAGGCGCTGGCGCTTGTGCGCCCCGGATCGACCGCAGAGGTCGCCAGGGTCCTGGCCTTCTGCAACGAGGCGCGGATCGGGGTCACGCCGCAGGGCGGCAACACCGGTCTCGTCGGCGGACAGACGCCGGACGAAAGCGGCGACGAGATCATCCTCTCGACCCAGCGGCTGAAGCGCATCCGCGAGATCGACCCGCACGCCGACGTGATGATCTGCGAGGCGGGCGTCACGCTCGCCGAGGCCCAGGCGGCGGCGCTCGACAGCCGACCGGCTCTTCCCGCTGTCGCTCGCCGCGGAGGGCACCTGCACCATCGGCGGCAACGTCGCGACCAACGCCGGCGGCGTGACCGTGATCGCCTACGGCAACGCGCGCGACCTCGTCACCGGCGTCGAGGCGGTGCTCGCCGACGGGCGGATCGTCAACGCGCTTTCGAAGCTGCGCAAGGACAACACCGGCTACGACGTGAAAAGCCTGTTCGTCGGCTCGGAGGGCACGCTCGGCGTGATCACGGCGGCGTCGCTCAGGCTCTTTCCCAATCCGCGGGCGCGGGCGACCGCCTTTGTCGGCCTCGAGAGCCCGGAGAAGGCGCTCGACCTCTTGGCGCATCGCGCGCGAGCGGCTCGGCGCGGGCGTGACCAGTTTCGAGCTGATCGCCCGCTTCGCCTACGACATCACGGTCGGCCACGGCCTCGCGCGCGCGCCGCTCGCCGGCGACCATCCCTGGTACGTGCTGATCGAGGCGTCGTCGCAGATCGAGGCCGGCTTCGACGAGGCGCTTCGCCGGCGCGCTCGAAGCGGCGTTCGAGGGCGGGCGTCATCGAGGACGCGTCGCTCGCCGCCTCGCTCGACCAGCGCCACGAGTTCTGGAAGCTGCGCGAGTCGATCCCGGAGGCGCAGATCCACGAAGGCGGCTCGATCAAGCACGACGTCTCGGTCGCGGTCGGCGACGTCCCGGCCTTTATCGACGAAGCGACGCAGCGCGGTCGAGGCGTTCGAGCCGGGCGCGCGGGTTTGCGCCTTCGGCCATCTCGGCGACGGCAACATCCATTTCAACGTGTCGCAGCCGCTCGGCGCCGACACGGCCGGCCTTCCTCGACCGCTGGGACGCGATGAACGAAGTCGTGCACGGGATCGTCGCGCGCATGGGCGGCTCGTTCTCGGCCGAGCACGGCGTCGGGCGGCTGAAGCGCGACCTGCTCGCCGCGACCAAGGACCCCGGCGCCGCTCGCGGTCATGCGCGCGGTCAAGGCGGCGCTCGATCCGAACGGGGTGATGAACCCGGGCAAGGTGCTGTAGCGGGCTTACCCCTCAGGGTCGGGCGCTACGCCCATGCGCCGCCACCCGGAGCGGCTTTTCAATTCTGCGTCGGATCCGGCGCGGAGTCGCCCGTCCGAACCGGTGCGACGAAGGCCGGCTTTCAGACCCGTCCACAAATTTTGTATTCGCCTGTTGACATTTTGGCGCGATGAAGTTAACCCACGACAACGGAAAATTACCTTGCGGTTTGGCAGACTTGCCGTTCTGACGCAGGGCAAATCTGACCGTAAACTTGAAGCATTTTAGGGGGTTTCCAGATGAAAAAGCTTCTTTTTGTGGGTGTCGCGATGGCGACGCTCACGACGGCGGCGGCCGCTCAAGCCGGCGTTAGCGGTCTCTACAACACGGGTGAGGACGTCGTCGGTGGCGTTGATCAATATTGGACCATCACCGCGCCGACCGCGCAGGATGCATACGACACCGGTAGCCTCGCCGGCGGTTGGGTGCCCAACACGGCGGATTCGGCCTGGATCACCAATACCAGCACGGGAACGGGTTCTGGCCTAGGCGACACATATGGGACGACCTTTACCGCCACGGCGGGCCAGGAAATTAAAGTCAATTTCGCCGCTGACAACCAGGCGACGTTTTATTTGAACGGAGCGCAGGTATTCGCCGGGGACACGGACCCGACGAATTCGCCTTGGAGCTACTGGGAGACTTTTACGTTCACCGCCGCCGCTAGCGACGTCCTGACCGTCGTGGTGCCGAACAACACCCAGGTGGACGCTCTTACCGCCGACGGCCCGACGGGCCTGCAGGTGCAGTTCGCCGCGGTTCCGGAGCCCTCGACCTGGGCGATGATGGGCATCGGCTTTGTCGGCCTCGCCTTCGCTGGCTATCGCGCGCGCCGCAGCGCGGTCTCGATCGCGTAACTTTCGGCGACAAAACCATCGGGAAGGCCGTCCCTGTGGACGGCCTCCTTGATTCCGGGCTCGGAAAGCGCTGGCAATAGCCATTCGAGCATGGCGATCGCCCGCAGGGCTCCCACCATAGTTTTGATTCGCGCGAGCACTCCGCACTCGAGCGAACCTCGGCAAGCTCCTGTAGCGGAAAGACAATAGAGGGCCGGGTCCGAACAGGAGAAAATTTTTTTGTAAAACATGTTGACCCAATAAACTTTTCGTAACATATGTCTTCCACGTTCATCGTCTCGGTAATGGCGCCTTGCGGTTGAGCGGCATTTTACATCACCTTTAGGGGGTCGCTGAAAATGAAAGCATTCCTGACTGCCAGCGTCGCTGTGGCCGCCATGGCCGTGTGCGTCTCTTCCGCTTCGGCCGGCCTTATCTATGACGGCCAGATCACCTCGACCTTCGTCGCTGACGAACTGTCGCCGACAGCGTCCAACAGCCTGCCGTACACGGTGGGCGGCCAATGGAGCCCCTTCGACAACACCACGTCGCCCTGGCTCAACCTCGTCCAGCCCGACGGCTACGCGACGTTCGCTGCGACCGACACCTTCACGTTCGTCTGGGGCTCGCCGAGCACCAACAATGAGGTCACGACCAGCGGCGGCACGACCTACACCACAGCCGACCTGCTCGCGGCCGATCCGAGTGCCGTGAACGAGCCGTTTACGTACGGCTACCTCGTCACCATCACGGGCGACTTCAGCAGCGTTACGTTGTCGCAGGCGGGCTCGGGCGGCAACTTCGAGGTCGGCTTCGGCTCCCCCGTTCCCGAGACCTCGACCTGGGCGATGATGGGCCTCGGTTTCGCCGGCCTTGCCTTCGCGGGCTTCCGCACGCGCCGCACCGCGATCTCGATCGCGTAACTTTCGGCGACAAAACCATCGGGAAGGCCGCCCATGTGGCGGCCTTTTTGATTCCGGCCCCGCCCATGAAAGGCCCGACGCGATGGCCAATCGTTCAGGCCCGCAGTTCTGGCAGAGCCGGGTTGAGTTGACGCCGCCGACAGCGGCGGCCGCCGCCATGGCGCGATGCGCGGGCGCGGTCTATTCTTGCCCAGCGCCGAATTCGGCGCGCGGCGCAGGCTCCATAACGGACTCGCCGCTGGGTCATGAGAATCGGTTCGGAGTCTGCGATGCGGCGCAGCGGATTCGCCGCTTGGTTTCTCTTTATCGGGCTGGCGGCGCCGTCTTTTGCCGCAGCGGGCTGCGCGCCAAAAAGCTTCGACGGCGCGACGTTCACCGTCTGCGCCTTCGACCCGCATCGCGACGACCTGCGCCTGTTCTGGAAGGGCCCTGACGACCGCCCGTTCGGCTCGCTCGGCGCCGTCGCCGACGTCCTGCGAAAACAGGGCGAGCGGCTGGTCTTCGCCATGAACGCCGGCATGTTTCGCGAGGACCAGTCGCCGGTCGGGCTCTATGTCGAGCAGAGCCGGCTCGTCCACAGCGCCGACACCCGCGGCGACGGCGCGACCAACTTTCACATGAAGCCGAACGGCGTGTTCTGGATCGGCGACGGGATCGCGGGCGTGACCGAGACCGGCCGCTATCTCGCCAATCCGCCCGCCGCCCGCTACGCGACCCAGTCCGGTCCCATGCTGGTGATCGACGGCCGCATCCATCCGAAAATCCGCCCCGAGGGCACTTCGGCCAAGATCCGCAACGGCGTCGGCGTCGACGACCGCGGCGAGGTCGTGTTCGCCATCGCGGATGAGCCTGTGACCTTCGACGCGTTCGCGAGGCTCTTCCGCGACGGCGTGGGCTGCCGCAATGCGCTTTTTCTCGACGGCTCGCTGTCCTCGCTCTATGCGCCCGAGCTCAAGCGCGACGACGAACTGGAGCCGATCGGGCCGATTGTCGGGGTGGTGAAGCCGCTGGCGGCCGACAGCCATTAGCGCGATCATCTTCGCCACCAAGAGCGCCAGGGAACACGAGACCGACCAGGGCCGAAGCCCGCGGATGTTGCTGTGCGCGCGAAATTGGTATTGTCTCACGCTGAGGGCGGCTGCCGCCCCTCCCCGCCCGACGCCGGACCCTTGATGCAAACGCTCGAAACGCCCGGCATCGAGACCTTCACCATCGCCATCGTTGTCTTTTTCGTCGGCGCCGGGCTCAACCGCCTGATCAAGCCGCTCGGACGCTGGAACATTCCCGAGGCGGTCACTGGCGGCCTCGTCGCCTCGCTCGCCACCCTCGCTTTGTTCGAAGGATTCGGCCTCAAGGTCGTCTTCGACCTCGACGCCCGCGACACACTGCTGCTTTATTTCTTCACCGGAATCGGCCTCAACGCGAAATTCGACGACCTGGTCGCCGGCGGCAGGCCGCTCATGAGGCTGCTCGCGCTGACCCTTGCCTTCCTCGTCATCCAGAACCTGATCGCGGCGGGCGGTGCGACGATGCTCGGCCTGCCGAGCGGTGTGACGGCGCTCCTCGGCTCGGCGGCCCTGATCGGGGGCCACGGCACCACCATCGCCTGGGCGCCAATGATCGAGCAGCGTTTCGGGCTCAAACACGCGATGGAGATCGGCGTCGCCTCGGCGACGCTCGGCCTTGTCGCGGCGAGTCTGGTCGGCGGCCCGACCGCCAAGTTTCTCATCACACGTTACGGACTGGCCGGAGGGCGCGGCGCGCCGCCGATCCTCGGATTGCCCGACGCCAGCGGAAAGGACGATATCGACCATGTGGCGCTTATGGGCGCGCTCCTCGTCCTCAGCGTCGCGATCCTGATTGGACTTCGGCGTCCACCAGGCCCTCGCCGACCTCGGATTGAGGTTGCCGCCGTTCGTCGCCTGCCTTCTGACCGCGATCGTCCTCACCAACACGATTCCGCGCCTCGCCCCGGGACTCCCGTGGCCGTCGCGCACGCGCTCGCTCGCGCTTGTCTCCGACTTCTCGCTCAACGTCTTTCTGGCCATGTCGCTGATGAGCATGCAGCTGTGGTCGGTCGCAGGGCTCGGGCCGACCCTGATCGTCGTGCTCGCCCTGCAAACGATCGCCGCCGTCGCCTTCGCCGTCCTCGCCGTCTTTCCCGCCATGGGCGGGGGCTATGACGCGGCGGTGCTGGTCGCGGGCTTCGTCGGCGTGGTGCTCGGCGCGACGCCGACGGCGATCGCCAACATGACCTCGGTCACCAAGGCGCATGGCGCGGCGCCGATGGCCTTCATCATCCTGCCGCTGGTGTCGGCCTTCTTCATCGACCTCGCCAACGCCGCGGCGATCGGCCTTCTGGTTCAGTAACGCTGAGCCTCGGCCGGCGCCTCGCGATCGCCCGCTCCCAAGGGCCGCTGAAGGATCGGCGTATCGACCCAGCGGCCGAATTTGTAGCCGACCGATTGCAGCACGCCCGACCCGTTCGAAGCCGAATCGCCGGTGCAGACGCGATCGAGCCGGCGTTGGCGCTGTCGCCGACGACCGCGATCATCTGGCGCCAGGGGCCGGCTTCGCAGCGCTCGATGAGCGCCGCCGAGCAGCGCGGACCCGACGCCGCGGCCGCGCATGCTCCTCGGCGACATAGACCGAATCCTCGACCGTGAAGCGATAGGCGCGGACGCGCGTGATAGGCGCCGGCGTAAGCAAAGCCCACGACCTCGCCTTCCGCTCCGCCACGAGATAGGGCAAGCCGCCGTCGACGACAGACGCGGCGGCGCGCGAGCATCACGTCGAGCGAGGGCGGCGTCTCCTCGAAGGTCGCGAGCGAGGAAAGAACGTAATGCGCGTAAATGCCTCTGCACGGCCGGCATGTCGGCTTCGCCCGCGTCGCGGACGACGATCGCACGCGCCGCGTTGCTCGTCTTTCGTCATGGAAACAGCCCCCGCGCCTGCTTCGCCTTCATCACCCGCTCGACCCCGATCGCCATGGCGGCGGTGCGGTTGGCGACGCCGTCGCGTTTGGCGCGGGCGACGACCATCGACCAGCTGCGGTCGAGCGCCCGCTCGAGCCGGTCCATCACCTCGTCGCGCGACCAGAAATATTGCTGCAAGTCCTGCACCCATTCGAAATAGCTGACGATGACGCCGCCAGCGTTGCACAAAATGTCGGGGATGACGAAGATCCCGTCGTTGCGCTCGGCGAGAACGCGGTCGGCCTCGGGCGTGGTCGGGCCGTTCGCGCCTTCGGCGATGATGCGGCAGCGCAGGCGGCGCGCGAGATCGGCGTCGATGACGCCGCTCGACCGCGCAGGGCGCCAGCACGTCGCAGGGCTGCTCGAGCAGCGCGCGCGGCGTCGATCGTGCGCCTCGCGTCGACCAGCCCGCGAGCTCGCCGGTCCGCGCGGCGTGGTTCGACGAGCTCCCGGGCGACGAGGCCCTTGGGATCGTAGTAGGCGGCGGTGTGGTCGCGAGACGCCGACGATCTTGACCCCGCGCGCGGCGAGCCCGAGCGCGGCATGCGAGCCGACGTTGCCGAAGCCCTGGACGATCGCGGTCGCGCCGACCGGATCGATGTCCGAGCGCCTCCATGGCGCGAAAGGCGAGGAAGGCGACGCCGTGGCCGGTCGCCTCGCGCCGCCCGAGCGTGCCGCCGGTGTCGACCGGCTTGCCGGTGACGATCTCCGGCACGGTGACGCCCTGGTACATCGAATAGGTGTCCATGAACCAGGCCATGATCTGCTCGTTGGTGCCCATGTCCGGCGCCATGACGTCGACGCGCGGGCCGACGAACGGGATCATCTCCTGCATGTAGCGGCGCGACAGGTTCTCGAGTTCCCTCGGCGACAGCGCGCGCGGATCGACCGCGACGCCGCCCTTGCGCGCCGCCGTAGGGCAGTTCGGCGAGCGCGCATTTCCAGCTCATCCAGATCGCCAGCGCCGCGATCTCGCCGATGTCGACGTTGGGCGCGAAGCGCGTGCCGCCCTTGGCGGGCCCGAGCGTCAGGTGATGCTGGACGCGGTAGCCGGTGAACACCCGCGTCCTGTCCGTCGTCCATGTGGATCGGGCAGGAGACGACGATGGCGCGCTTGGGAAACAGGAGCCGGTCGCGCTCGTCCTCGGGGATCGCGAGATGGTCGGCGATGACGTGGAACTGCTCGCGCGCCATCTCGAACACCGGGCCGGAATAGAGGCTCTTCATGCGGCGGTCTCCCTTGGGGCGGCGCAACCCCTTACGATCCGTTTCGACCCGAGCGGACGAACGCTTTCGTTAGAATAGGGATGCAAAGGGCGCGAAATTGCGGACTGGCGCGGCAGCGTGGCCGAGCGCCCTACCCCCTCGCCTTCCAGAAATCCGCCTGCAAGCGCCGCCGCCTCGTCCTCGAGCAGCGGGCCCGACGACCTCGGTCGGGCGCTGCCCGGCCTCGAACACGAGCTCGCATGGCAGGTCGAGCGTCGGGTTTTCCTCGTGCGCCCCGGTCTGCGCCTTCAGCGCCTTCTCGGTCTGGCCGTAGACGACACGGCCGATGCCGGCCCAGTAGATCGCGCCGGCGCACATCGCGCAGGGCTCGGCCGAGGTGTAGAGCGTGCAGCGCGCGAGGAACGCCAGATCGTAGGCGCGGGCGGCGCGCGAGGCGAGCAGGCGCTCGGCGTGGGCGGTGCGGTCGCGGCCCTCGCTAGTGAAGCCGTTGCCCTGCTCCATCAGAAGATGGCCGTCGCCGTCGGCCAGCACCGAGCCGAACGGATGGTCGCCGGCTTCGCGGGATCGCCTTGCGACGTCGAAAGCCTTGCGCAAGCAGCGTCTCGTCGTAGGGGCGAAGGAGGGTCTTCATGAAAACTCCGTCATGCGAAGGATTCGAAATCACACGCTTCGCGCGCTCCGGATAGGGTCATTGGATAATCGTTTCCCTGCGATAGCGCAGTATTGGACGGCTGTAAACAAATCCCGCACTTTTGGAAACGTGAGCGGCATCACAGCGACAATCGGAGGTTCCGAAGACGTATTGCGGGCAGATGGAGCTGGCGGCTCAATCTACGAGGGAATCTGCAGGGGGTCGGCTGGCGCGAGCGGCGTGAGTCTCGCGCAAGGTTCGGGCCGCGACTTTGCTTTTACTCTAGCGATCGCCCGGGCCCTCCTTGTCGCCGCGAGATCTCGCGGAGCAGGACTCGGGCGCCGTGGTTTTGATCACGCGGCCTCTTTCCTGAGCAGCAGCCGAACTCCTCCAAGGCGTCGCCGAACGCGGCCAATTCATTTGACACCGGCCCGCGCCGCGATAGGGTCCGGACGACAGCGCGGCAAGCGGCGACAGAGGGTTGGGCCGGTCTCAAGACGCGCCGCGAGACGCGGGGCGGACGGTCACCATCGGCGCCGATCTTGCGTCGAACCTGCCGTTCGATCGGATTCACGCCCGGGAAGCGAGGGGATTGTCGAGGTGAAGGTTGAAGCTCCCCCGCGTCTGGAGCTGGTTGGCGTCAGCAAGTCGTTTCCCGGCGTGCGCGCCAACGACAACGTCCATCTCAAGGTCAAGCCCGGCGAGATCCACGCGCTGCTCGGCGAGAACGGCGCCGGCAAATCGACCCTCGTCAAGATGATTTACGGCATCCTCGCGCCCGACGAGGGCCAGATCCTGTTCGACGGGGCGCCGACGCGCATTTCCAATCCGCGCGCCGCGCGGCGCCTCGGCATCGGCATGGTGTTCCAGCACTTCTCGCTGTTCGAGGCGCTGACGGTGCTCGAGAACATCGCGCTCGGCCTCGACGCGCGCCTGTCGCAGCGCGAGCTGCTCGCCGAGTTCCACAGGGTGCTCGACGCCTACCAGCTCAAGCTCGACCCGCGCCGGATCGTCTCGACGCTCAGCGTCGGCGAGCGGCAGCGCATCGAGATCGTGCGCGCGCTGCTGCTCAATCCGCGGCTCCTGATCATGGACGAGCCGACCTCGGTGCTGACGCCGCAGGAGGTCGAGCAATTGTTCGAGACCCTGCGCCGCCTCGCCGCGAGCGGCTGCTCGATCCTCTACATCTCCCACAAGCTGCACGAGATCGTCGCGCTCTGCGATACCGCGACCATCCTGCGCGGCGGCAAGGTCGTCGGAACCGCCGATCCCAAGCACGAGACGTCGCGCTCGATGGCCGAGATGATGATCGGCGCGCAACCTCAAGGAGATCGCCAAGCCGGCCGAGCGCGCGCTTCGGCGCCGCCGAAGCTCGAGGCGCAGGGCCTCAGCCTGCCGAAGCCGACCGAATTCGGCGTCGCGCTGCGAGGACGTCACGCTCTGCGTGCGGGCGGGCGAGATCTTCGGCGTCGCCGGCGTCGCGGGCAACGGCCAGAACGAGCTTTTGGCCGCGATGAGCGGCGAAATGCTCGCGCCGAAGTCCGAGGCCGTCATCCTGTCGGGCGAGGCGGTCGGGCGGCTCGGCGTCACCGAGCGCCGCAACCTCGGCCTCTGCGCGGTGCCGGAGGAGCGCAACGGCCACGCGGCGGTCGAGCGAGTTCTCGCTCACCGACAACGCCTCGCTGACCGGGCGCGACCGCATGGAGCTGGTCAGCTTCGGCCTGATCGACCCGGACAAGGCGAGCGAACTACGCGGCCGAGGTGATCGGCGCCTTCACCGTCAAGGCGACGGGGCCGGGCGCGCTCGCGGGCTCGCTCTCGGGCGGCAACCTGCAGAAGTTCATCATGGGGCGCGAGATCCTGCAGCGCCCCGAGGCGCTGGTCGTCTGCCAGCCGACCTGGGGGGTCGACGCGGGCGCGGCGGCGGCCATCCATCAGGCGATCGTCGATCTCGCGGCGCGCGGCTCGGCGGTGCTCGTCATCTCGCAGGACCTCGACGAGCTCCTGACGCTCTGCGACACGATCGCGGTCATCAACCTCGGCCGCCTGTCGAAGCCGATGAAGGTCGGCGAAGCCTCGATCGAGGAGATCGGCCTCCTGATGGGCGGCGTGCACGGCGATCCGTCGGCGACGGTCGAGATGACGGAGCACTTGCATGCGCATCCGGCTTGAGAAGCGGCTGACGCCGAGCCGCTTCATGCTGGTGGCGACGCCGGTCGCCTCGGTGCTGCTGACGATGCTGCTCGGCGCGATCATCTTCCAGCTGATCGGCTTCGACGGCCCGCACGCGATCTATCGAGACCTTCATCACCCCGATCGTCGCCCCCTACAAATGGGTCGACGTCCTGACCAAGGCCGCGCCGCTCATCATCATCGCGCTCGGCCTGTCGCTCGGCAATCAGGCCAAGATCTGGAACATCGGCGCGGAAGGCCAGTACGTCATCGGCGCGCTCGCCGGCGCCGGCGTCGCCTTCGCGCTTCCGGACGCTGCCGGGCTTCGTCGCCATCCCGCTGATGATCGCGGGCGGGATTGTCGGCGGCATGGCTCTGGGCGGCGATCCCGGCGTTCCTGAAGACGCGCTTCCGCGTCTCCGAGGTGCTCTCGACCCTGATGCTGGTCTATGTCGCGATGCAGGTGCTGAACTATCTGATCGGCGGCCCGTGGAAGGATCCGAACGGCCACAACTTCCCGCAGACGCCGCCGCTTCACCGCCGCCGCAGACCCTGCCCCACGTCCTCCCCGGAACGGTCGATCCCGCCGGGCTTCGTCGTCGCCATCGTGCTGACGCTGGTGTTCTGGGTGCTCGACGACGCGCTCGGTCTACGGCTTCTCGGTGCGCACCGTCGGCGCCGCCCCGAGCGCGGCGCGCTACGGCGGCTTCGACGCCTCGCGCACGGTCTGGTCGACGCTGATGATCAGCGGCGGCATGGCGGGGCTCGCCGGCATCCTCGAGGTGATGAGCCAGCTCGGGCAGATCAACCTCGGCTTTCCCTCGGGCTACGGCTTCACCGCGATCATCGTCTCGTTCCTCGGCCGGCTGCATCCGGTCGGCGTCTTCCTCGCCGGCCTGATCCTCGCCGTCACCTATGTCGGCGGCCAGGTGGCGCAGACGGCGGTGCACGTGCCCGAGGCGACCGCCGGCATCTTCCAGGCGACCATGCTGTTCTTCATCCTGGCGAGCGACATCCTCGTCCGCTACCGGTTGCGCGTCGTTCGCGACGCGCCGCGCGTCGCAGCCGCGGGGGCCGTCGCGTGAACATCGACATTCATCATCGACGCGCTCGTCACCGTGATCGGCGTCACGACGCCGATCCTGCTCGCGGCGACCGGCGAACTCGTGGTCGAGAAGAGCGGCGTGCTCAATCTCGGCGTCGAGGGCATGATGCTGATCGGCGCGGTGACCGGCTTCGCCGTCGCCTGCAATTATCGGCGACGACCTCGGCGACTGGGCGCCGTGGGTCGGCGTGCTCGCGCGCCGGCCTCGCCGGCGCGGCCTCGTCGATGCTGTTCGCCGTTCTGGTGCTGACGCTCGGCTCCAATCAGGTCGCGACCGGCCTCGCGCTGGCGATCTTCGGCATCGGCCTGTCGTCGCTGATCGGCGCGGGCTACGTCGGCATGGTCATCCCGCCGTTCAACCAGGCCTTTCCCGACTCGCTCGCCGGCGATCCCATTGTGGCGGGTCGTGTTCGGCTACAGCCCGCTCGTCTATTTCGCGCTGATCATGGTGTTCGTCGTCGGCTGGTTCCTCAACCGCACGCGCGCCGGGCTGATCCTGCGCGCGGTCGGCGAGAACGACATCTCCGCCCATTCGATCGGCTATCCGGTGCTCGCGATCCGCTACGCCGCGATCGCCTTCGGCGGCGCGATGGCGGGGATCGGCGGCTCGTATTTCTCGATGGTGATCACGCCGATGTGGGCCGAGCAGATGACCGCCGGGCGCGGCTGGATCGCGCTCGCGCTCGTCGTCTTCTCGAGCTGGCGCGCCGGGCGCCTGCTGGTCGGCGCCTATTTCTTCGGGATCCTGATGACGCTCGAGCTCTACGCCAAGGCGTCCGGCTTCTCGTTCCTGCCGTCGCAGTTCTGGGCCGCGATGCCCTACATCATGGCCGTCGCCGTGCTCGCCTTCATGTCGGCGCGCGACGTCACCGGAAGCGAGGCGCCGGCCTGCCTCGGCCGGCCGTTCATGCCCAACAGTTGAACACCATGTCACGCACACAGGAGAACGACATGAGTTTGGTGACACGACGCAACTTCATCAGGACCGCCGCGGCGGGGCTGGCCTTGCCGGCGCTGGGGCGCGCCGCCTTCGCCGCCGACCCGCTCAAGATCGGCTACATCTATCTCGGCCCGATCGGCGACTTCGGCTGGACCTGGGCGCACAACAAGGGCCGCCTCGCGCTCGACGCGACGCGCTGAAAGGTCAGGTCGTCGCCGACCTACGTCGAGAACGTGAAGGAGGACGCGAGCGCGATTCCGATCCTGAAAGACCTCGCGCAGCAGGGCAACAAGCTGATCTTCACCACCTCCTACGGCTACATGGATCAGACGATCGAAGTCGCCAAGCAGTTCCCGGACGTCAAGTTCGAGCACTGCACCGGCTACAAGCACGCCGACAACGTCGGCACCTACAACTCGCGCTTCCATCAGGGCCGCGCGGTCGAGGGCACGATCGCCGGCCATGATGTCGAAGTCGGGCGTGATCGGCTATCTCGGCTCCTACAAGGTGCCCGAGGTCGTGCTCGGCGTGAACGCCTTCACGCTCGCGGCGCAGGCGGTGAACCCGAAGATCACGACCAAGCTCGTCATGATCGACTCCTGGTTCGACCCGGCCAAGGAAGCCGCGGCCGTCCAGACGCTGGCCAACCTCGGCTGCGACGTGGTCGCCCAGCACACCGACAGCCCGGCGGGCCTGCAGGTCTGCGAGCAGCGCAAGGTGTGGTGCTTCGGCCAGGGCGCGGACATGACGAAGTTCGCGCCCAAGACCCAGCTGACCGCGATCGAGGACATCTGGGGCCCCTACTACATCTCGCGCGCCAAGGCGGTGCTCGACGGAACGCTGGAAGCCGGACGACGCCTGGTGGGGCTTCAAGGAAGGCACCGTCGTCATGTCGCCCTACAGCTAGGCCATGCCCGACAACGTGCAGGCGGCCGCCGACAAGATCATCGCCGGCTGGAAGGACGGCAGCTACGACGTCTTCACCGGCGAGATCAAGGACCAGACGGGCGCGGTGAAGGTTCCCAAGGGCCAGCGCATGGAAGACAAGGACCTCGCGGTGATCGACTGGTACGTCCAGGGCGTGCAGAGCTGAGTCGCCGACGCCTGAGACGCTTGCGGGGCGCCTCCGGCTCGGGCGCCCCGTTATCTTGCGCCGCGCTGTCAGCGCTGATCTCGATGACGTCGGCTGAGCCTCCAAGCCGCGCCTTGGCCGCGTCCGCGACATGCCGATGGTGGGTGAACAGGATCGTCTGGACCCGGTCGCCGATCGCCGCGAGCGCTTCGAGCCCGGCGCCGGTCCGCTGATCGTCGAAGCTCGCGAACAGGTCGTCGCCGACGAACGGCGGCGCCTCGGACGCGCGCGGCGTAGCTCTCGATGACGGCGAGGCGCAGCGCGAGATAGAGCTGATCGCGCGTGCCCTCGCTCAGCGCCTTGACCCGCACGTTTTCGCCGCCACGGCGCACGGCGACCAGTTCAGGTTCGTCGTCGTCGCCGAACGCCTGATCGAGCCCGCCGAACGCGCCGCCGGTCAGGAGCGAGAAGATCGCCCCGGCGCGCGTCATCAGAGGATCGCGGCGCGCCGCGCGATGGCGGTCCAGCGCGCCGCCGAGCAGAGCCGACGCCGCCTTCACCACCGCCCATCGCCGCGCGGTCTCCATCAGCTCCGCTTCGGCGTTGCGCCGCTGCTGCCAGGCCTCTTCGGCGCCGATCCCTCCCTCGATGCTCCTGGCGCTTTCGCAGCAGCGCGGCGCGTTCCGCATAGTGCCTCGTTCTCCTCTCGCCCGCGCTCCTCGTTCTCGCGCTCGAGTTCGACGAGGCGCGCGGCGGCGGCGTCCGGATCGAAGCCCTGGCATCTCCGCGAGCAAGCCGCTGCTCCATCCACGCCGTCGGCGAGATCGAGGAGATGACGCCGCTTCTGGCGGAGCGCCTCCGCGCGATCGAGCCCTCTCGCGCTCGCGCACGACAAGGACGAACGGATCGCCGTCACGCGGGAGCGAAGCGGTCAGCCCGCGCCAGCGCCGCCTCGGCGCGGCTCAGGCGGTCGCGCGCTTCGTCCAGCGCCCGCCGCGCGCCCTCGACCGATCGGGCCGCCTCCGCCCGTTGCGCTTCGGCCTTTCGGGCCGCGGCAAGCCGTTCGTTCAGCCGGCGCGCCGCCGAGTCGCGCTGGAAGATCCGCCGCTTCGGGCGCGACCGCGCGGCGAGCGCCCGCGCCTCGGCCTCGAACAACTCCATGTTCCGTCGCATGCCGGCGACGCGGCGAGCGCGGTCGCGCAGGTTCTCGCCATCGCTGAGCGCCTTGTCCCAGACGTCGAGCGCCGCCTCTGCCGCCTCGATCGAGGCGCCCGCTTCGACTCCAGCCGCGGCAAGCGCGGCGTCGGCGCGAAGGCGCCAGGCGCCGAGCCGGGCCGCGGCCTCGGCCTCGTCGCGCGTCGCGTCCCCGAGATGCCGGCAAGCCTCGGCGTAGCGGGCCTCGAGCGTCCGCGAGGCGTTGAAGGCCTTGGCGGCCTCTTCGAGGCGCCGCTCGATGCGTTCGGCCTGCCGGCCGATTTCGAGCCCCTCGATCGGCGGCAAGCCGAGATCGTTCGCGATCGACCGGAGCGCCGGAGCGACCGCGGCGAGACGCGCCGCCTCAGCCTGTTGCGCCGCCTGCCGCGACCCGAGGCGGTCTCGGGCGCCGAGCGCCTCGGCCACGCGACCGATCCACGCGCGCATCGGGGCCGGACGAGCGCGGACGTCGCCGAAATCCCGCGCCAGACCTCCGCCCAATCGCGCTCGACTTCGCCTTGTCGCGCCGCCGCGCGCGCCTCCCCGGCCTGAGCGAGCGCATAAGCGCGCGTCTGCTCGTCGAGGCGCTGGGTTTCCAGGGCGTGCTTGGCGAGCCGCTCGGCGTCGGACAGGGCGGCGTCGGCGAGCCGGTCGGCTTCGGCGGTCAGCCGCTCGAAATCCTGCGCCTGTTCCGGCGGTACCGACAGGCGCGCGGCGCGCCTCCCGTATGGAGGAGCGCCGCCCGGAGGGGAACGCCACGCCTCGTCGCGCTCTCTGCGGGCCTCCTCGATCCGGGTCGCCGTCGCAAGCGGACGTCCGGCGGCGAGCGTCGAAAGTCGCGCCGTCGTATCGGCCATCTCCTTCTCGACCGCCTCGCGCTTTCCGGCCGCCGCTCGCGCCCCCTCCAGAGCCGGATTCGAACAGCGTCTCGAAGCGGGCGATGTCCTCCTCGCGCGGCAGCGGTCTTCCCGCCAGCGCTTCGAGCTCTGCGACCGGCGGATCGAGCCGCGCCGCCCCTTCGGCGAGCCGGCGCGCCTCGTCGGCGAGGTCTTCGCCGTCCTTGACGGCTTTGCGCGCGCGCTCGGCGACCTTGCCGAGCGCCGCGTATGTCTCGCGGACCGCCGACGGATCGAGGGCGGCCGGTCGCGCCTCCCGGTCCAGCCGGACGGCCTCGACCGCGTTGCGTTCCCGCGCGGATCGGAGCGCCTGCGCTTCCGCGTCCGACTGGGCCTTTCGCCCCTCGACGATCAGCGCGCGGAGCGCCGCGAGCGTGGCTGCGGTCGGACGACGCGCCTCGAGGGTTTCGGCGTCGAGAAGACCGAGCGCGCGGGCGTGGCGTTCCATCGCGGAGGCGTAGTGATCGGCCTCGGCCTGGACCCTCGGCAGGTCCCGCCGCTCGTTGGCGTAGCCTCCGCTCCTCTGGAAGAGGTCCTCGATCGCCGCGGAGTCCGCAATCGACGCCGGGTCGATCGCGATTTTTGCAGCGTCCTCGATGCGTCGCCGCTCCTCGGCGGCCGCCTGCTCGACCGCATCGGCGGCGGATCGGCGCTCGTGAAGCGCCCCGGCGAGGGCATCCGTCTCTCCCGGCGCGAAAGCGGGAAGATCGGCGAAGTCCGCAAGGCCCCGTTCGGCCTCGGCAATGTCTCTCAAGACCGGCGCCGAGCGCTTGAGCCGCGCGAGCCGCGCCCGCTCGGCCTCGTTCGCCCGGCGGTCCACGCGGACCGATCTCGATCCTCGAGCCGAGGGCTTCGATGTCGGCGTTGAGGCGACGCCAGGCGTCGACCCTGAGCTCCTTCGCATCGATCGCCTTGCGCGCCTCGCCGATGCCGTTCGAGCGCCTGGTAGAACAGCCGGTGGGAGGCCTTCCGCTCGCCGAAGATTGCGTCCGCCTCGGCTTCGAGCCCATTGCGCAACATCGAGAAGATTGCGCAGGCCGGACGCCGCTTCGAGCAGGGTCGCCCCAACGTCGCCGTCCGCCTTGAGCATCGCGTCTCCGCCCTCGCGCAAGGCTGCGGAGTCGAGTCCGAAGGAGCGGCGAAAGGCGTCCTCGCCGACGCCGCCGAGCACAAGGTCGAGCGCGTCGTCGGGCAGGACGGCGCCGTCCTCGACCTGGAGTGTATTCTTGCGTCCCTTGCGGCGCCGCACGACCCGTTCGGTTCCGTCGCGGCCGACGATCTCGGCGCCAATCCGCAACTCCTGGCCGGGGAAGCGAAACGCAAAGGGCGTGCGTTCCGCCACGCCGTAGAGCAGCGCGCCGATGGCGGCGAGCGCGGTCGACTTTCCCGCTTCGTTCGGCCCGTAGACGACATGCAGTTTCGCGTCGCAACGAAAGCGGAGGCGCAGGCTCTCGAAGGCGCCGAATTTCTCGAGTTCGAGCGATTTCGAGCCTCATGGTCGTCAGGCTCGCTCGGCTCGCCCGAGCGTCAGGGCCCGCGCCTCAGCGAGCACGGAATCGACGTCGAGCGCCGCGGCGGAGTCTGCAAGCGCCCCGCCGGGCAATTTGGCGCGGATCGTTGCGATCAGCGCCTCAACCGCCGCGCGCGAGGCGGGTTCGTCGGCGCTCGCGCCGAGCGCGGCCGCAAGGTCGAGCCCGGCGAGCGCGGCGCCGTCGCCCCGGCGCGCGGGCGCGGTCGTGGCGATCCGCAAGCGTTCCAGCCAAACCTCGTCCCCGCAGCGCTGGGCCGCCGCCTCGGCCTTGTCGCGGAGGTCAGGATCGGCGAGCAGCCGGGCATGCAGAGGCGCGGCGCCGGCGAACGACACGCGCACCGCGAGCATGCGTCCCTCGGCCATCTGCGCATGCGGACGCACAGCCGTCTCGACCGCGGCAGGAGCGAGGCTTCGTCTTCGTGCGTCATCGCGTCGATGACGACGTCGGCCCAGCGCGCGCGGTCGGCGATCACTCGTCTCACCGCTTCGACCCGGCCATCGGCGACGTCGACGATCACCGCGCCCTTCTCGCCGCATTCGCGCACGCTCCGCCCCTGCAGGTTGCCGGGATAGACGATCCAGGGCTCCCTGGAGACGACCTCGAAGGTGTGAACGTGACCGAGCGCCCAGTACTCGTAGCCCTGCGCAGCGAGCTCGGCCGCTGTGCAGGGCGCGTAATTCTCATGGCCCGCCCGGCCGCAGGCGGTATGCAGCACGCCGATGTTGAACCAGCCCGGGACCGGCTCGGGATAGGCGCGCGCGTAGTTCTCGACGACCTCGCGATGGGGAAATCCACGACCGTGCAGAGCGACGCGCAAGTCGTCGATCCGGTGCGTTTCGGCGCGACGGGTGGAGAATTCAACGGCGCCGGCCGGCCAAATCAATGACTTGGTCACAACGCTGTCGGCATCGTGATTGCCGCGCAGGAAAAAGATTCGAACGCCGCGATTGGCCAGGCGCGCGAGCTGGCGATTGAAGAACAGGCCGATCGAGGCGTCCTTCCAGTCGCCGTCGAACACATCTCCGGCGATCACCGCGAAGGCGACCTCCTCCTCCAGCGCGCGCGTCACGAGGTGCTCGAAAGCGTCCCGGCTCGCGCGGGCGAAACGAGCTGCGACATCGCCGTCCTTTTGCGCGAGCCCAAGGAGCGGGCTTCCGAGATGCAGGTCGGCGGCGTGAAGGAATTGGAAGCTCATCGCGCCGATGTTAGACCAAAACGCGAACGCCGGGGAGGCGAAGTCGCGCAGGGCGCAATAAACGCAGTGGATAACACGGCCTTGTCGAGCGAGCCGCGATCGGGCATGAGGCCGCTCACAGAATTGGACCGGCCGGGCGTTCCGGCGGCGAACGGGCACGCAATTGCGCAACGGACGGCGGATTCCAGCGACGACAGGCCGGGTCGAGAACGAGGCGGCGATGCGCGTCAGACGCTCGCTGCACGGCCTGTGGCGGAAGGCGGTGCGCACGCCGCTTGAACGCGCTTCGGGCGCGGATTCGCGACAGGGTCGCGGCGCGATCGCAAGGCGGACTGCCGGTCTCGGTCGACGTGACCACAGCGCTCGCGCGCCGTTCCGTTCGAGGGCCGGCTCCCGCCGCCGGGCGCGCAATGCACCGTCGTCGAAGCCCGCCAGTACCGGACCGCCGCCCACTCGCTCAGCGTCAATTCGACCACGACCGAGGCGATGCACTACGTCCCCCACACGAGTCGACGCGCCGGCGATGACGCTCGAACATCTCCTCGATCAGTACTGGTTCCCGAAGCTCGGGCTTCTGATCTCGAAGCAGGGCCAGATCTGGCGCCATTCCTTCCTCGGGCCGTTCCAGCCGGGCTTTCTCACCTCGGTCAAGGAGATCGTCTAGCGGCCGGGGCCGGAGGGAGAGCGGGAGGCGCTGTTCTTCCCGGAGCGGCTGTCCGGCGTTGCCGGCGATCGGCGGCGAGCGCCTCCTGATCGCCAATTCCGAGCAGCCGAACTACGGCCACTATCTGCTCGACATCGTCCCGCTGATCCATCTCGGCGCGAAAATTCGCGCGCCCGATGCTGACCTGGACCCTGAAGCCCTGGCAGCGGGCGCTGATCGCCCGGCTCGACGTCCCCAAAAACCTCATCCGCGAGATCCGGCCGCGGCCGGTCCTCGTCCAACACGCGATCGTCAGCAACCGCCACAGCGGATTGAGCAGCCAGAACGCCCACCCGCAACACCGGGAGGCGTTCGCCGCGATCCTCGCCAATGTGCGCGAGGCCGCGCCTGGGCTCGAGACGCCGAAACGCGTGCTCGTCTGCCGCAGCCTCGCCAACAGCCGCAATCTCCTGAACCGCGCCGAGATGATCGAGGCCCTGAAGCCGCTCGGCTTCGCGGCCGTCCAGCCGGAAAAGCTGAGCTTCGACGAGCAGGCGCTGACCTTTGCGCAAGCCGAGATCGTCGTTTGCGAATTCGGGGCGGCGATGGCGAACGTGATGTTCTGCCGGCCGGGAACGAAAGTGATCGAGATCATCGCCGAGGGGCAGCACGACCCCTGGTCGGCGCACCTGGCCGCGATGCTCGAACTCGAACACGTGGTCCTGTTTCAGCGCCAGACCGAGGAAGCGTTGGCGAACGCGCCGCGGCACGTGAAGGACTCGACCTTTTCGTATGCGGTCGATGTCAAAGGGCTGGTCGAGACCGCGCGGGCGTTGATCGGCCAATAGTCCGAAGGCTCCGCGGCCAGTTGACCGCAGCCGGGCTCAGCGAGCGCGGCTACAGGCGCCAAACGTTCGCCAAAAAGTCGGCCGCATCCTGAAGCCGTTTCTGCGGAGGGTCGCGAAATGGCGAAGATGCGCGCGATGGTCGTTTCGAAAAAGGGCGGACCGCTGGAGGCGGTCGAGCGGGACCTGCCTGAGCCGGGTCCGGAGGAGATCCGCATCCGGGTGCTCGCCTGCGGCGTCTGCCACAGCGATTCCCTGACCGTCGAGAAGCTGCTCCCGTTCATCCAGTACCCGCGCGTTCCCGGGCACGAGGTCATCGGGGTGGTCGACGCGCTTGGCCCCGGCGTCCAGGGTTTCAACGTCGGCGACCGGGCCGGCGTCGGCTGGTTTGGCGGCTCGTGCGGCTATTGCCGCCACTGCCGGCGGGATTCGGCCTTCGCCTGCGAGACGGTCACCGAGATCAGCGGCGTCACCCGCGATGGCGGATACGCGACGCACATGATCGCGCGCGCCTCCGCGCTGGCGCACATTCCGGACGACCTCGACGCGATCGAGTCGGCCCCGCTCCTTTGCGCGGGCGTCACCACGTTCAACGCGCTCCGTCACAGCGGCGCGGGGCCGGGCGATCTCGTCGCCGTCCACGGCGTCGGCGGGCTTGGGCATCTCGGGATCCAGTACGCGGCGCGGCAGGGCTTTCGCACCGTCGCGGTCAATCGCGGGCGCGACAAGGAGGGGCTCGCCCGCGAGCTCGGCGCTAGCGACTATATCGACAGCGCCGCCGAGGACCCGGCGAAGGCGCTCGGCGCCATGGGCGGCGCGAAGGCGATCCTCGCCACCGTCACCAACGCCGATGCCATGCAGGCCATCGTCGGCGGTCTCGGCCCCAACGGGGTCCTGATGGTGATCGGCGCGGTCGGGCCGCTGACCGTCAACTCGATCGAACTCATTACGAAATCGGCGTCGGTCAAAGGCTGGTACTCCGGAATCGCGCGGGATTCGGAGGACACGCTCGCCTTCAGCAAGCTGAACGGCGTCGCCTCGATGAACGAGGTGTACCCGCTCGACAAGGCGCAGGAGGCTTACGAGCGAATGATGAGCGGCAAGGCGCGGTTTCGAGTCGTGCTCAGGATGGACGCCTGAACGCTCAAGGGCCACGAGTCCCACTTCGCGGTTGCGGATTCGTCTTGTTCGGCAATACCATTGCCTCGGGGGCGTTCCGGAAACGCAGCGCGAAGCTGCGGAGGTCGTGATGCCGATACATGGCGGACGCCGGATTGGGACCCCGGCGCGGATGAGCGCGGCTCTGGGGCTGATGCTCCTGGCGTCGGCAACGGGCTCTCCCGCGACTGCGTTCGACCGCTCGACCTGCAAGTATTTCAGCCAGTTGCCCGACGATTGCGCCGCGGCCGAGCAGCGCAAGTATGACAATCTGCGCGGCTATCGCTTCGAGGAGATCGACCTTTATGCCCGCGATGTGATCAAGAAGACTCTTTACATTAGCATCTACAACACGACCGGCGAGAACGCGGGGGACGATACGCGCGACTCGGCGCCTCGACTCCTATGCCGGGCATCTGGACGCAAGGAAGATCGCCACCCGATACCGGGCCGCTGCGGCGTGGGCGAGCCCGCCGCGCTACTGGGCGGTCGACTGGTTCGCCGACCGGGTCGGCGCCGTGCGAAATTTCGACGGCCTCGACGCGGTCTGGATGGGCAATGGGCAGGCGGCGGAATCGCGGTTATCGGCGAAGCCTCCGCCCGAGGCCTACCGGTTGGCTCCCTTCGCCCGCACCGCGATCGAGGGCTTCAAGAAAGGCTCGAAGATCTATCTTCTGGACGACCCCAAAGGGAATACCTGGGTGCTCGCCGCCTACACCACCGCCGGGGCGCCGAGCGCCAGCATCGACGATCTCAATTCGCTCCGCGACAAGCTCAAGCTGCCGCAAGGGTGGAAGTTCCGCAGCCTCACGCTCGACAAGGAGCTGATCCTCGAGCCGAAAGGCGGCTACGCCGCGGCGACCGAGGACGACAGGGGCGACGTCTATCATCTCGCCGGACCCGGGCAGAGCAACTTCACCCCCTGAACTGTCCTTTCCGTGGAGACGATGCGCGATGGAGCGGAACAAGGCTTCTGACTTCCCCCAGGCGTTGCTGGACCTGTTCGACGCCTATGTTCATGGCGGGATCAGTCGGCGCGCCTTTCTCGACGGCGCGCAGCGGTTTGCGGTCGGCGGCCTCAGCGCCGCGGCGCTGTTCGACATGCTCCGGCCCAACTACGCGCTCGCGGTGCAGGTGCCCCCCGACGATCCGCGCCTGACGTCGCGCAGGGTCAGCGTTCCCTCCGCGAAAGGCACGGGATCGATCAGCGGCTATTTGGTCCGGCCGGCGACGACGGACAAACTGCCCGGCGTGATCGTCATCCACGAGAACCGCGGCCTCAATCCCTATATCGAGGACGTCGCGCGCCGGCTCGCGGTGGCGAACTTCATCGCCTTCGCGCCCGACGGATTAACCTCGGTCGGCGGATACCCGGGCGACGACGAAAAGGGACTGGCGCTGTTCAAGACCGTCGATCCCGACAAGATGCTGGCCGATTTCCTCGCCGCCGCGGAATGGCTGAAGGTCCAGCCCGGCTGCACCGGCAGGATCGGCGCGGTCGGCTTCTGCTTTGGCGGCGGAGTGGTCAACAGGCTCGCGGTCGCGATGGGCTCGGAACTTTCCGCCGCGGTCCCCTTCTACGGCATGCAGCCGCCGGCAGCGGAGGCGGCCAGGATCACGGCGCCGATCAACGCGCAATACGGCGAACTCGATACCCGCGTCACCTCGGGCTGGCCGGCCTTCGACGCGGCGCTGACCGCGGCGGGCGTTGCGCACGAGGGCCATATCTACAAGGGCGCCAACCACGGCTTCCACAACGATACCACGCCGCGTTACGACGAAGCGGCGGCGAAAGAGGCGTGGGGGCGGACGATCGACTGGCTCAACACCTACTTGCGGGGATGAGCGCGGACAACCGCGCGGTCTCGGTCGCCGGGGTGAAGGCTGAGCGCTGAATGCGTTCGCAGCGAAGCCGTCACGCCGTTTGGCCAACCCGCCCGACAACGCCTCCCCTCCCCCGTCGCAACGGGCCGCGAAGCCGCTTGCCTCGCTCGGGCGTTCGTGAGCGAGAGCGGGCAAATTCAAACTCAGAGAATATTCACGACTGAGTGCAAATCGGCCTGAAGAATTACATAAAAACGAATAAAAGGTTGATCCTTGGATTGATAACCTAGACCTAACAATGGGATGGATAAAGGCTATTTTGGTGCAGTTGGGCAGTCCATACTTGACCTTCATTTGCATAAGGATTTTTAATCGTCATTTACCGGGCTTCCCATTCCGAAGCGAAGCTTAGCGGGGATGACGACCATGAAAACTGCGTTGCTTTCGTCCATTGCGCTTTTCGCCCTCTTGGGTCCGGCGGCGGCTCAGGGGCCGCCAACTTGCCTCCCAGGGCTTTCCGTCTGCCTGAACCCACAACTGCCCTACAGTCGGCATGGCCAAGCGACCGCTTCGGCCGCTGCGTCGCATGGCGGCGGCGCGTCCAGCTCGGGAAGCAGCGGCTCTTCGGGCGGCGGTTCGGCGAGCGGCGGGTCCGGAAGCGGCGGCTCGTCGGGTGGCGGGTCCAGCGGCGCCGGGAGCAGCGGCTCAAGCGGATCTGCCAGCAGCGGATCTGCCAGCGGCGGATCGAGCGGCGGCGGCTCCAGCGGCTCAGGCGGTTCGAGCGGCGGCGGCTCAGGCGGCGGATCGAGCGGAGGCTCGGGCGGGTCCGGCGGAGGCTCAGGCGGCTCCGGCGGCGGCGGATCGAGCGGAGGCCCGGGCGGAGGCTCAGGTGGCGGCTCAGGCGGAGGGTCGGGCGGCTCAGGCGGAGGCTCCGGCGGAGGCGGGTCGGTCGCGGCGGTTCGGGCGGAGGCTCGGGCGGAGGCTTCGGGCGGCGGCTCCGGTGGAGGCGGCTCAGGCGGAGGCGGGTCCGGCGGCGGCTCAGGCGCAGGCCCTGGCGGCGGCGGCTCAGGCGGCGGCACAGGCGCAGGATCGGGCGGCGGAGGTGGGAGCGGCGGTGGAGGCGGAGGCGGCAGCGCTTCGACTTCGACCGGCGGAACGGCGTCCAGTTCGGGCAACGGCTCGGCGAGCGGCGGCGGCACAGCGACAGCAACCGGATCGGGAGCCGGCGCCGGCGGAGGGTCCGGAGGCTCGGGCGGCCGCGGAGGCGGAGGCGGAGGCGGAGGCGGCGGAGGCGGCGGAGGCAGCGGCCCATCGGCTTCGTCTTCTGCGGGCGCCTCGGCGTCGAGCAGCGGAAATGGCTCCGCGGCTGGGTCCGGCACATCCTCCGCTTCCGCATCGGGCGGGGGCGGCGGAGGCGGCTCCGGTCACGGCGGCGGCCACGGCGGCAAGTAGCATTTGAAGCGGGATGCGCGAAAATCCCCCGTCTTCAAAGAGTCTGGAGCGGATGCGATTCGACGGAATCGCGCCGCTCCAGACGTTCGCCTCGTGGCCTTCCGCCGGACTGCCGGCGCCCACAGGCAAAGGCTTGCGGCGGCTCCGCGACGGGAACCGAACTCGCCGTCGTGGCGAGCGGGTTTTGGTGCGGCTGACGCCGTCAACCGCGAAGGCGAGCCCGCGCCGGCCTTCACACTCGCGAAACCATGCAAGTTTTCCGGGCCTTAACCCTGCCCAAAGGGAACCTTTTCCGCTGCGTCAGGATTCATCTCTTCGAAAACCTCAGCGCTCAGGCTGTCCTCAACGAGAGGCGGCTGATGAGTTCAAGCCGCTGGGCCGAGTGAGGAGTTGAGACATGGGTCTCGCAGTGGAAAAGAGCCGGACGATTGTCAGCGCGATGATCGCCGGACGCAAACTGACCGCCCAGGACGTCGCCTGGCTGAGGCGGGAAGTGTTCGCCGAGGGCGAAGTGACGCGCGAGGCCGCCGAGGAACTGTTCGCCGTCGCCAGCGCGCGCATGGACAACGCGCCGGAATGGATGGAGCTGTTCGTCGAGTTGATCACCGACCATGTCGTCTGGCAGTCGCGGCCGACCGGCGTCGTGACCGACGAAGAAGCGCGCTGGCTGATCGAACGCGCCGACGGATGCCAGTCGATCGAAGCGCTGGCGACGCTGGTCAATGTGCTGGCCGAAGCGCACCGGGTCCCGCAATGGTTCGTCGCTGCGGTGCGGACGCGGGCGGCCCAGTGGCGAACCGCGGAGCAGGCGCTGCGGGCGAAGGCGAGCTGAGCCGCCGTCGTAGACGCGATCGAAACGACCGCGTCGCCTCTCTCAGATCAGCACTCGCTACAATTGCCTGGACCGATAACCCTTCTCGCCGATGAGCTTCGCCATCGGCCCACGGATGTCGCCGGTTTCCGCGAGGCGCGCCACGACTGCCTCGAAATCCCAGTTCGGCCGCCAGCCGAGCGCGCTCCGCGCGAGCGCGTTGTCGTAGACGCGGTCGATCGAGGCCGCCAGCCGCCAGCCACGCCGCGCATAGGCGTCCTGCCATCCCGCCGCCCGCTGGCGCACGACCGCGACGGCGTCCGAGCGCAGGCGCTGAGCGTCCTCGCGCCGAAACGGCGTCGTCGCGCTGATCAGGTAAAGGCCAAAGCCGATTTTACGCGCGCGCTCGGCGGCGAGCCGATGCGCGTCAATCACATCCTCGATCGCCACGCGCCGGTACAGAAACTCGTTCGCCTTCAGATTGTCCGCCGCGAACGCCGAGCGCGCCTTCGGATCGTCGTCGTCTTCCGGAAAGAAGCGCGAGGTTCTGAGCACGATGCAGGGCAGCCGCTCGTTGCGCCAGAACAGGCGGCAGAGGTCCTCCGCGGCGGTCTTGGTGGCGCCGTAGATATTCTTCGGCGCCGGCGTCACCGTCTCGTCGATCCAGGCCGCGGGATCGCCAGGCGCGGGAACGAGCGCGTCGCCGAAGGCGCTGGTGGTCGAGGTCATGACGAACGCTTCGACGCCGGCGCGCACCGCCTCTTCGAGCAGGATCAGCGAGCCCCTAACGTTCGTCTCGACGAAGGCTTCCCGTCCGTGCGTATCGACATGCGGCTTGTGCAGCGTGGCCGTGTGCAGGACCGTCCGGACGCCTCGCATCGCGCGCGCGACGACGGCGCGGTCCGCAATGGAGCCGACCACGTCGGTGAAGGGCGACGGCAAAATGTCGAGCCCGATGGCGGCCCCGCCTTCCGCGCGAAGCGAGCGCATCAGCGCCTCGCCGAGGTGTCCTGAACTCCCGGTGACGAGAATGGCCATGGGCTAAACTAAGGCATGTGACGATTCTGTCGATCCGCGCAACCCCCCACGCTAACACGCCGATTCCACCAATTGCACACGGCTCCAAAGCGGTGAAATCTGACGCCTGGATTCGGGTCGTCTTACGACACCGGCCGACGAAGGACTACAGGACTTGCCGCGCGCCGGGAATCCGGAGCAAGACCTGCGCCGTCAGCCAGCTGAGCGTCAGGGCGATGGCGAAGGTGATCGCGAACTTGACCCCGGCGGGAAGGGGCTGGTCGAGGAGGGCGAACTGCGCCCATAGAACAAAAAAGTAGTGAACGATATAGATCGCGTAGGCGCTGCGCGCGAGGGAATCCATCCAAGGACGACGCGTGCGAACGACGCCCCGAAACAGCGCAAGGAAAGCGAAGCCGCTCGCGACGCAACTGAGCACCCACAGGATCGCTTCCAAAGCGCCCAATTCGCGCGTGGAGAGGACGCCGATCAAACTTGGGATGCGCGGAAGAAAGATCAGCAAATTATACGCGACAAAGCAGCCCCTCAGCCACCAACGCCAGTCGCGCGCCAGCCGACCGCTCCGCGCCAGCACCCCCCGATCAAGATCGTCCGCGCCGACCCAGGCGCCCGCGAAGAACCAGGCGAGGTAGAGACCGATGCGGCAGACCTGGAAATAGAACGGCTTTGTGAGCAGGGGCGCCCAGACGCCAAACCCGAAGATGGAGAGCATAGGCAGATACATCAGAGCGCAGACAGCAAACATGATGCCGAAGGCCGGCAGCGGGCGCTCGATGAACCATCTGGAGGCTGACGAACTCTCGAAGGTCCGCGGAGGGAACACGGCAAAGGCGGCCGCCGCGACGACGTCGAAGAGCAACAACACCCAGACAAACCAGAGCGGACCTGGAGGCCAGCCATGCGTCGTGATGTTCGCACGCCAGTAGTCGAGGTAGCCTTCGCGATGCCCGGCCGCGAGCCAGGCGGCGTAGTAGGCCGCCGGCATCAGCACGGTCACACCCAGGGCGAAGGGCAAGCCCAACCGGATCAATCGGTGGCCTACAAATGCCGCCGCCCCCGATCGCCTGAGCGAAGGGAGGACAAACAAGCCGGAGATGAAAAACATCAGCGACATGAAAAACACGTCGTTGAAATTCTCGGCATAGTCGAGGAAGAGCCAGCGCGCTCCGTCGATCACCGGCGCGCTCGAAGCCAGATAGTTTTTGGAATCGATGTGAGCGAAACGAGTGTAGGCGAGGCTGCTATGGTGAGCGACCACCATGATTGTCAGGGTCGCTCTGAGGTAGTCCAGCGACACGTCTCTTTTTGACTTGACGTCAGCTGTGAAGGGGACAGTGGCGGCGCCCAAAACAGCCTTCCCTCTCGGTCTCGCCTGCGAGGACGAAGATCGCGGGTCGCTTCCTTTAAGGCAAGCGAGCCAACGGCCGGCCCGGGCGATAGCGCTATGCCGATGCGCCACTCGTCGCAATTAAAAAGTGGGCCGCGGACAGAGCCCGCGACCCTGCGCGTTGGTCTTAAAGCTGCTCGAACCCGATCTTGCCGTCCGGCTCCTTCTTCCAGACATACCAGACGTAATCGACCGTGGTGCGGTCGCCTTTTTTGTCGAAGGAAATGTCGCCGATCACGGTATGGAACGGCGCGCCGGAATGCATGGCTTCGGCGACCTTCTTCGGATCGAGCGATTTCGCCCGCTCGGCGGCCTGCTTGATGATCTGCACGCCGGCGTAGGAGTAGAGCGTGTAGCCCTGCGGATCGAAGCCTTTCGCCTTGAAGGAGGCCACAGCGTCCTTCGCGTTCGGATTGTTGCGCGGCTCGGGTCCGAAGGTCATCAGCGTGCCCTCGACGCCCGGGCCTCCGATCTGGGCGAACTCGGAGTCGGTGATGCCGTCGCCGGAGATCATGACCGTGTTCATGCCCTGGTCGCGCATCTGGCGCAGGATCAGGCCGCCCTCGGTGTGCAGGCCGCCCCACATCAGATAGTCGGCGCCGGATTGCTTGATCTTGGAGACGATCGCGGAATAATCCTTCTCGCCGGTGTTGACGCCTTCGTACAGCACCTCGTTGATTCCGAACTTGTGCATGTTGTCGCGCGCGGCGTCCGCAAGCCCCTTGCCGTAGGTCGTCTTGTCGTGGACGATGGCGATCGCCTTGCCCTTCAGCTTGTCCCGGGCCAGTTCGGCCCACACCAGGCCCTGCTGATCGTCCCGGCCGCAAGTGCGGAAAGCGTCCCATAAGCCCCGATCGGTCACCTTCGGATTGGTCGCGGAGGGCGAGATGAACAGGACGCCGTTTTCCGAATAGACGTCGGAGGCCGGGATGGTCACGCCGGAGTTGAAGTGGCCGATGACGAACTTGACGCCGTCACCCACGAATTTGTTGGCGACCGATACGCCCTGCTTCGGATCGGAAACGTCGTCGCCCGGCTCGACTTCGAGCTTCTGGCCGAGGATCCCGCCGGCCTTGTTGACATCCTCGACCGCCTGCTGGACGCCCTCTGTCAGTTGGGCGCCGAACGAGGCGTTTGCGCCGGTGATGGGCCCGGCGACGCCGATCTTGACCTGCGCCCGCGCCGCGCCCGCCAACGCGACCGAGAGCGCCAGCGCCATCGACGCCAGCATGAGACACCTTGCGCGCATCGTAACCTCCTATACCCATTTGTTCGGTTAGCTTGTCGAAGCTAGCACGCCCGACTAACTTGTAAAGTGACGAATGACAGTTAGCGCTCATCTCCTTCCGCCTTCGCGCGCCGGGTCGCTGCCGCTCGTCGGCGGCGTGCTCGCGCTCGATTTCGCCAACACGGAATCCGGCCGGGAGACCGACTGGCATCAGAACCATCTGCGCAGCGCCGAGAACGTGGTGGACTGGATCGCCCACGCCCCCATGCTTCCGGCTGATGACGTCGAGCGTCTTCGCGCCGCGCTCGCGGCGAGCCCGGAACGCCGCGAGGACCTTCTGGCCGCCGCGCTCGCGTTGCGTTCGGCGATTCAGGAGGTCGGTTCGGCGATCGCCGCCGACGCCGCGCCGACCGGCCCCGCGCTCAAAGCGCTGTCAAACCTTCATGCGCGCTTCCTGTCGCGCGCGGCGCTCGTCGCAGCCGGGCGCGCCTGCCGCTGGGCCTGGAGCCTCGAAGCCTCGCCGGTCGAGGCGGCGCTCGGACCGATCGCGTTGTCCGCGGTCAAGCTGATCACCGAGGGCGACTTCTCCCGAATCAAGCGCTGCGACGGCCACGCCTGCGGCTGGCTTTTTGTCGACGCCACCAAGAACAATCGCCGCCGCTGGTGCGAGATGGAAGTCTGCGGCAATCGCGCCAAGCAAAAGCGGCTCGCCGCCCGAAGGCGTGGCGAATGAAACGGGTTCTCCTGGCTCTGATCGCCGCGGGCCTCATCGCCGGCTGTTCGCAAACGGTGGAGACCGATCAGGCCCGGCTCTGCCGCATGGCGCTCCCCGCCCTCGTGGGCGTCGGCGCGACAATCGAGATTGCTGCGCAACGCCCCGACACGGATGGCCGCGGTCTCGCCATCGTGTTCACGGCGGCGGCGCTCGGCGAGCCGTCCGAAACCCATCTTGCCGCCTGCCGGTTCCGCGAGCCCGGCCGTCCCCGCGCATCGCGCGACCTCGTCGGGCTGACCTTCGACGGCGAGGCGCTGGGCGAAGCGCGGCTCTTCGCCCTCGTCCGCTACTGGCTCGGCGACGCCCGAGGGCCGCGCAGCCGACCCCGCCCCGCTCGGTAACGTCAGCGACGCTCCGTCGCTGCCGAGGCCAGCGGTCTACGCCCTTCAGATGGCGGTCGACGGCCTGCCGCTGGCGGCGGTCTACGCCCTGTTGGCGGCCGGCTACTCGCTGATCTACGGCTTGATCGGGCGGATCAACTTCGCCTTCGGCGAACTCGCCGCGGCGGGCGGCTACGGCGCGGCGATGACCGCGCTCGCGCTTGCCGGACTGCCGCCGGCGCCGCTGCTGACGGCCGCCTTCGTCATGGCGGGCGCGGTCGCGCTCGGCTGGGGCTTCGCCACGGCGCGCTGCGTCTTCATCCCGCTGCGGCTGGCGCGCGGTCAGCAGACGCTGGTCGCGACCGTCGGCCTCGCCCTTTTCCTGCAGGAGCTTCTGCGGATCGCCCAGGGCGACCGGACGAGCTGGATGGCGCCGACGCTCAACCAGCCGTTCGCCTTGGCGCGCGCCCCCGATTTCGTCGCCGTCGCGAGCCCGATGACCTTCGTCGCAAGCGCGATCGCGCTCGGCGTCGCGCTAGCCCTCGTGGTCGTGTTCCGCTGGACGCGCGCCGGACGCGAATGGCGGGCGTTCGCCGACGACCCGCTCGCCGCGGAGATGCTCGGCGTCAGCCCCGCCGCGACGATTGCGCGCGCCTTCGCTCTTTCGGGTGCGCTCGCCGGCCTCGCCGGCGCGATCATGACCGCCGCCTTCGGCGCCGTCGGCTATGGGCTATCGGCGACATTGACGCTGAAGGCGCTGGCGGCGGCGATCGTGGGCGGCATCGGCTCGCTCCCGGGCGCGTTCCTTGGCGGGCTGGTGATCGGCGGCGCCGAGATCGCCTGGTCGGCGGTGTTCCCGATCGACGACCGCGACATCGCCGTCTACGCGCTGATGATCGTCTTCATCGCGCTCAGGCCTTCGGGCCTGCTCGGATCGCGCGACGCCGAAGTGCGATGGCTGCGACAAAGCCGATCTTGACTTGGACCGCGCCCGTCCCACATCCTTGGCTCACGCTGATCAGGGCCGCATGGGCCCGGAGGTTCCATGTCTCAAACAATCGCCGCGCGCCGCGCCCCTGCGCGCCGACGCCTTCGCGGGCGTCCGCACGCGACGTATGCTCGCGGTCTGTCTCGATCTCGTGCTGGTCAGCATGCTGGTCGCGCTTTTCTGGACCGCGTCGATCGTTCTGACGCTGGGTCTGGCGCTGTTCTTCCTGCCGCCGCTCTGGCCGATCGTCGCCTTCTTCTACAACGGCCTCACCGTATCCGGCGCGAAGATGGCGACGCCGGGCATGCGCGCGATGGACCTCGAGATGCGCCTGCACGAGCAGCGGCCAGCGGGTTCCGTTCATCAATGCGGCGGTGCACGCGGTGCTCTTCTACGTGAGCTGGTTCTTCCCGCCCATCTTCCTGGTTTCGCTGGTCGATTCGGAGAAGCGGTGCCTGCACGACATCCTCGCCGAGGTGGTGGTCGTGCGGCGCCTGTAGAAATGCCGGGCGGCGATCGCGCAGGGAGCGGCGTGCTCTGGGTCGACGGACAAAGGGAGTGGCGAAGGCGTGACCCGGGAAGTACGCGACGCTCCGCAGTTCTACCTGACCGCGCCCTCGCCTTGCCCATACCTGCCCGGCCAGCAGGAACGGAAGATCTTCACCCATCTGGTCGGCAAGCGCGCCGCCTCGCTGAACGACCTCCTGACCCAGACCGGCTTCCGCCGCTCGCAGACGATCGCCTACCGGCCCGCCTGCGAAAGCTGCCGCGCTTGCGTGTCGGTGCGCGTGCTGGTCGACGACTCGTTCAGCCCAACGACAGCCAGCGGCGGGCGATGCGCGCCAACGCCGACTCGTCGGCGTCTTCATGGCCGCCGAAGCCGACCAACGAGCATTTCTCCCTCTTCCGCGCCTATCTCGACGCCCGGCATCCCGAAGGCGGCATGGCCGACATGTCGTCGCTCGACTTCGCCATGATGGTCGAGGACACCCATATCGAAACCCATCTCGCCGAATATCGCCTGCGGCGCGCGCCGGACGATACCAGCCGGTTCGGGCTCGCTCTACGCGGTGTGCCTGACCGACCGGCTCGCCGACGGCCTGTCCCTCGTCTATTCCTTCTACGCGCCCCACCACGCCCGCCGCTCGCTCGGAGCCTACGTCATCCTCGACCATATCGAGAAGGCCCGCGCGCCTCGGCCTGCCGCACGTCTATCTCGGCTATTGGGTCGAGGGGTCGAAGAAGATGGGCTACAAGGCCGCCTACCTGCCGCAGGAGCGCCTCGGCCTGCACGGCTGGACGCGGGTCGAGCGGTAGGGGCTGGCGGGTGCGCGGCGCGAACTCCAGTGGGCGGCAAGGCGCCATGGGCTTGCGGCAGAGACGCCGCGGCTTTCAAGGCTGGAGCGAATTTTCTCAATAAATAGGGCAAGCACGCCGCAGACTAAACGACGTTTGACTGCGCCAAACCACGCCACGAAATTCACCTGCAGCCAGGCACACATCCGCATTCGTGGCGAAGCTTTGCCGAGATCAGATCTCAAAATCAGTGATTTCGGCTTCCCTTGCCGCGCGGCGCCGGGCGGCATATCTATTCAGCAAGGAGCGGCTCCCATGTTCATCCAGACCGAAGCGACCCCCAACCCTGCGACGCTGAAGTTTTTGCCCGGCCGGCCGGTGATGGCGGAAGGCACGTTCGAGGCGCGCGATCTCGCCGAGGCCGAGCGCTCCCCGCTCGCCAAGGCTCTGATGGAGCTTCCCGGCGTCAGCGGCGTGTTCTTTTCGGGCGACTTCATCTCGGTCACCAAGACCGAGGGGAGTGGCAGCACCTGAGCCCCGCGGTGCTCGGCGTGGTGACGGAATTCTTCCTTTCCGGCGCGCCGCTGATCGCCACTGGAGGCGCCGACGCCGTGTCGACCGGCGAATTCTTCGACGCCAAGGACGCCGAGACTGTCGAGGCGATCAAGGAATTGATCGAGACCCGCGTGCGTCCAGCGGTTGCGGGAGACGGCGGCGACATCATCTTCAAGGGTTTTCGCGACGGCGTCGTTTATCTCAAGATGAAAGGCGCGTGCTCCGGCTGCCCGTCCTCGACCGCGACCTTGAGGCACGGAATCCAGAACTTGCTGAAGCACTTCCTGCCGGACGTTCAGGCGGTGGAAGCCGTCGAGGCGTGACCTTTGCGGGGCTCCGATGACCGCCCCGGACTTCGATACCTGGCTGTTTAGGTCGCTCTTTTTCGCCATGTGGATCGGCTGGTTCGTCCTCTGGCGGGTGATGGCTTTTCGAGTCAAAGCGGCGGCGCAGTCCGAGAATCTGGCCGTCTCGGCTGTCCCACGTCGTCCCGCTCGTCATCGCCGGCGCCCTGCTCGCGGCGCCTGGGGTTCCCTTGCTCAACGGCCGCTTCGTCCCGCTCGCGATCTGGCCGGCGGCGCTCGGCGCCCTCCTCGCTTTCGCAGGTCTCGTGTTCTGCGTCTGGGCGCGGTTCACGCTCGCGGGCAACTGGAGCGACTTCGTCCAGATCAAGCAGGACCACGAACTGATCGTCGAAGGGCCTTACCGATGGGTCCGGCATCCGATCTACACCGGCCTCCTCCTGATGTTCGCCGGGACGGCGCTTGCGGTCGGCGAATGGCGCGGCGTGCTGGCGGTCGCGATCGCCGCCGCCGCATTCTGGCGCAAGCTGAGGCTCGAGGAGGGGCTTATGCGTCGGCAGTTCGGGGAAGCCTATGCCCGCTACGCGGCGCGGACACCGGCGCTGATCCCCTTCATAGTTTGAAGCCGCCCTTGACGGCCCGGGAAAAGCGGCGCGCAATTGCGGCGGCGCGGCGCAATGGGATCGATCTCTGAAGAATGCCGGCGTGGTCGGGAGGACTTAGCAATGCCGAAGTACCTGTACATCGGGAGCTATACCGCAGAGGGCGCCAAGGGGTTGGCGAAAGAAGGCGCGGCCGGACGGCGGGCCGCCGTCGCCAAACTGGTGGAGAGCCTGGGCGGCAAGCTCGAAGCGTTCCACTTCGCCTTCGGCGCGGACGACTTCTACATTACCGTCGAACTCCCCGATAGCGCCGCCGCCGCCGCGATCGCGGTCGCCACGGGGCAAAGCGGGGCGGTTTCGAGCAGAATCGTCGTGCTCATGACCCCGGAGGAGATGGACGCGGCGCTGACGAAACCCGTGCACTTCCGGCCGCCCGGCGCGTAGGCGCTCGCCGGCGCCGTTCGGCGCCCACCAGTAACGTGCGGAGCCTCCTCTCGGGAACGATTGCGGACGCGGGGGCGTTGGCCTGGCTGATATGGACTGAGAGTCTCCCATGCGTCTGCTCATTGCGCTTATTCTGATCATCTACCTCGTCGGCGTCGGGGTGGTTCTCGCACCCGCCGTACAGTCGGATTGGAACAGCGAACCTGCATCGGCTTTCGCGACCAGCTTGGCTGCGGCGCTCCCCGACGCGCTCGCTTGGCCGGTCCACTTAGCGCGGGCGAACGCGGGAGTCTGACGCCGCCGCGACGACCCTTGGCCGACGGACTCGATCCAGGCGGAACTGCGCGCCGACGGCTGCCGGCCGAACAGCGCCGGCGGCGCGGCGGAAAAGATCCTCTCTCGACGCTGCGCCGCGACCCGGAGTGCCCCATAGATGAAGACGGCGGTGACCGAAGCCGTCACAAAGCAATTCGGCAAGTGCTGGGCTCTGGCGAGGGCGCGGCGGGCCGCAATGAGGCCCACCGGGACGCGCGCGAGCAAAGTCGTGGCGTTCAGCGACCCGAACGACATTCTCTCCTGGCGGCTCGATCAAAAGAACCTCAATCTTCCCAATTCCGACTGGGGCGAGATCGCGGTGACCAACGTCTACCTGTCGAACAGCGAGTTCAGCGTGCCCGGGCTCTTCTCCGACCCCGTGAACGCCCACACGGGCTATTTCGTCAATCCAACCGTGCTCGACATGCTGGTCTGCGGGATGGCGGACCGGGCGCTCAACGTCTGCTCGCCAGGCGGCCCTCTCTGAAAAACCCGCGGCTTCGCCCGGACGCCGGCTCGGCTCCGGTCTCGCGCCAAGCCCCGAAAGCCGAGAGGCGCGCCCGGGGCCGGCGCGCCTGCGCCCCGCCGCCGCCGGTTCCGGCCGTCAGGTGAGATTGTAAACCGCCACGCCGGTGGCCTTGTAATAGGTCGTTCTCCTAAGGAGACCCTCCGTATAGGCGACATCGGTGTCCACAGTGAGCCAGGCCGTCGCATAGTTTTGATAGTTCTGCCCCATGACGACGCCGAGCCCATTGGCGCCCTTGTATCGATTTCGCATACTGTTTCAGATCGGGGTTGTTCTGGACCGCAAGGTCTACGGCCTGCATTAAAGCCGCGTTGCCGGCGACCTGATGCTGCGCGTTGTGGATAAACCTAATCGTGATGTTCCCGCCGGGGACGGCCGCGGGCGAGACGCCGGCGGGCGAGGGCGAGGGCGTCGCCTGACTGGCGCGCGGCGCGGATTGGGCCGCAAGCGCAAGGCTGCTGCGGGAGAACGGATCGGCGGGGGCGTTCGCGAAAGCCAGGAACTGCGACCCATCGCTCGCCAAGTAACGCGCCGGGGTGTCGCTCGCTGAGGTGCTGAACCAGTGCCCGTTCCCCCCGTCGGACGGCTGCAACTCGAAGCGATAGATGGTGGCCAGCGCGCTCGTCTCCGCACCGCTCGCGTCAAGCGGCAAGACTTTGCTGTAATAGTTTGAATCTTCCTGATATTTGCCGTTTGCTAATATTTCCGAGTCCTTTGTCGTATCGGTCGTATAGAAATGCAATTTGCTGTTGTAATAACGGCGCAGCACCACCGCGGCCGGCGCCGTCGACGTCTGCGGCAGGACATAGAACGGGGCGCCCTCGGCCTTGTAGCTCCCGAAATGCATGTGCGTCTCTGACCCCTCCGGGTTTTCGAGGGTCGTGTAGAGATAGTCGCCGTCGTTGCTGCCGAGGTAGCAATAGAAGGGCAAGACGCTGTTCGGCAACGCGAAGTAGTCGTAAGCAGCCTTGAGCGCGGTCTGCACCTTGGCGTCGAAGACGGCCAGATTCCACAATCCGACAAGGGTGATCAGGATCGGCGAGGGGTCCTCGTCGGTCGAGGCGAGCCACTTCTGGAAATTGGTCTCGCCGCCGCCGGCTTCGGAGAGGCTCGCGGGAGCGCTGGAGGCGAGCGTCGCGAGTTGCTGGTCGCCGCCGATGGCGAGGAACTGGCTCGACCGGTTGTCGACGTAATTGCTGTTCTTGTACGACGTCTTGGAGCCAAAATTGCCGGTCACGCCGTCGTATTCGGCCTTGACGTCCAGCGTGGCGTCGCTCTCGCTGATGTTCGAGGAGCGCTTGATACAGACGCTGATCCGGCTGCGCGCGCCGACCGTCACCGCCGCGATCACGTGCGTGCCGTAGCGGGAGAAGAACGCCTGATAACCCGAGACGACTTTCGGATTCGTCGGATCGAAAGGCCCGGCGAGGCCTGCGGCGTCCTCGCAGAACGACGTGTCCCAGATCGACCCGAACGCGGTCTGAGGCACGTTGAGGAGCGGATTGTCGATGGCGACCGCCCACCGCTGCACGAACGTCTCGAACAGGCCATAGAAGTAGCTCGAACTGTCGAGGGTGGAGGAGGAGAAGGTCGAATTGGCCGAGCCCCAGAACTCGCCGTCGCCGCCCGCGAGGCCGGCCTGAGTGCTGAAGTAGTTCGCGATCTGCTGATAGGTGTAGCAGGTGCTGTTCGACGTGGTGGTCTCTCCAATGTAGCGGATCTCGACGTCGGCGGGCACCTGATAGACCGAGCCCTGAAGCGGCTCGGTTCCGCCCTGGTTCGGGTTCGCCGGCACCGTCCAGCGCCCGCCCTGATCCTTCTGATAAGGGGCGGTCAGCCCCATGAAGTCGTCGCCGTTGGGGCCCTGGAATTGGACAAGGGCGCCGCGAAAGGCCGATTGGGCGAGCTCCGAGGCGCCGGCGTCGAAGATGTTGAAGCCGCAACCGAGGACGTCGTAGCCGGGAATGGCGGTCGGGGTCGCAGGCGCCGCCTTGGGCGCGGATTGGACGACCGCATCTTGCTGATCTGTCAAGATGTCCTCCTATAGATTTTAAAAAAAAGCTTTAATAACAACGTGGTGGACGACGGAAGCGGGTCGAACTTCACCTTTTTCTATAGTATCGCACGCTCAGCTTCTTCGAGCAAGCGTAAAGCCCCATTGGATTGCACCAGCAATCCAATAAGCGATCGGGTTTCGATACAGATTGACAATCCGTAAACAACGATTACATATGAAATTTCAGTAATGGCGCAGACGCGTCGAGGGATACCTTCAAGCGTGCGAGCAACAGCCGCCGATAACGTGAGATGTGTCTGTCAGGCCGATCAACGTCATCAACATTGTGGTCCCAACTTCGCTCTTGGGAAATGGCAGCGCCAGTTTGCCAGGACGAGAGAGCGGGAAGGCCCCCAAGTCCGCGACCCCGCCCTACCCCACCTCCACCACCTGCCCGTCCCGGATGGTCACGCGCCGGTCCATGCGGGCGGCGAGGTCCATGTTGTGGGTGGCGATCAGGGCGGCGAGGCCGGTCGCCTTGACCAGCGAGGCCAGCGTGTCGAACACGTGGCCGGCGGTCTTCGGGTCGAGGTTGCCGGTCGGCTCGTCGGCGAGCAGGATTCGCGGGCTGTTGGCGACCGCGCGCGCGATGGCGACGCGCTGCTGCTCGCCGCCGGAAAGCTCCGCCGGCCGATGGGTCTCGCGCTTGGCGAGGCCAAGATAGGCAAGCAGCTCGCGCGCCCGGTTCGCCGCCTCGCCACGCGGCAGGCCGGCGATCATCTGCGGCAGGACCAGATTTTCCAGCGCCGAGAATTCCGGCAGGAGATGATGGAACTGATAGACGAAGCCGATCTGGCTGCGCCTCAAGGCCGTCCGCTGATCGTCGTTCATGGTCGAGGTCGGCGCGCCGCCGACCGTCGACCTCGCCGGCGCTCGGGCGCTCCAGGAGGCCCGCAAGATGCAGAAGGGTCGACTTGCCGGCGCCCGAGGGCGCGATCAGCGCGACCGACTGCCCGGCGTAGAGGGTCGAGCGAAGCGCCGTTCAGCACTTCCACCGTCGTCTCGCCGCGGCCGTAGCGGCGCTCGACCGCGTCGAGCGCCAGTGCGGCGAAGCGGCCCGCGTCATTCATAGCGCAGCGCCTCCACCGGATCGAGCTTGGCCGCCCGCCACGACGGATAGATGGTCGCGGCGATCGAGAGCAGCAGCGCCAGCCCGACGACCGCGAGCACGTCCGTCGTCTCGACCCGCGAGGGAAGCTGCGACAGGAAGTAGAATTCCGACGGAAACAGGTTCTCGACCGGTCACCCAGGCGAGAAACCGCCGGATCGGCTCGACGTTGTAAGCCACGAGCAGGCCGAGGATCAGCCCGACGAAGGTGCCGACGACGCCGATGGTCGCTCCGGTGATGAGGAAGATGCGCATGACCGCGCCGCGCGTCGCGCCCATCGTCCGCAGCACCGCGATGGCGCGGGACTTGTCCTGCACCAGCATGATGAGGCCGGAAATGATGTTGAGCGCGGCGACCAGCATGATCAGCGCGAGAATTGCGAACATCACGTTGCTCTCGACCGCCAGCACGTCGAAGAAGCTGCGGTTGAGCTGGCGCCAGTCGGTGTCGATCATCGGCCGCTGCTGGGCGGGCTCGATCGCGCGGCGCATCGCGTCCATGTCGTCGGGGTTGGCGACATAGACCTCGATCACGTTGGCCTGTCCCTCCTGGTTGAAGAAGGTCTGCGCCTCGGTCAGCGGCATGAAGATGAAGGTGTTGTCGAAGGTCGACATGCCGATCTGGAAGATCGCCGCGACCGGTAGGCTCTTCATCCGCGGCGTGACGCCGAACGGCGTCTCGGCGCCGTGCGGGGCGATGATCGTCACCTTGTCGCCGACCCTGAGGCCCAGGTGCTCGGCGAGCTTGGCGCCGACCGCGACGCCCTGCCCCGCGTCGAACCCGTCGAGCGAGCCCTGGGTGATATGCCCGGCGACGCCCGGCAGGCGCTCGAGATCCTGCTGGCGCACGCCGCGCACCAGCGCGCCCGCGGAGCCGTATTGCGTGGTGGCGAAGGCCTGCCCCTCGACCAGCGGCAGCGCCAGCGTCACGCCGGGAACCTTGCTCACCCGCTCCGTCACCGCCTCGTAGTCGGTCAGCGGCGTGTCGATCCCTTGCAGAAACATGTGGCCGTTGAGGCCGATCATCTTCTCCATGAGATCGTGGCGGAAGCCGTTCATCACCGACATCACCACGATCAGCGCCGCGACCCCGAGCACGATCCCGAGAAAGGAAAAGCCGGCGATGACCGAGATCGACTTCTGCGCGTTGCGGGCGCGCAAGTATCGGAACGCCACCATCCATTCGAACGGCGCGAAGGGGCGCGTGGCGCGCGACGGAGCGTCGGTTTCGACGGACGCGGTCATCACGGAACTCCGATCGCCGTCATTGCGAGCGGAGCGAAGCAATCCACCTTGCAGGGCGCAGCGGCAGGAATGGCTTCGTCCCCCCGGGCTCTTCGACCCGGGGGTCGCTCCTCGCAGATGAGCGGACTAAAGACATCACGCCTTTCCGCCGAGCTTGTCGATCGCCGCCTCGATGCTGACGAGCTCGCGCTCGCCGGTGCGGCGGATCTTTCAGCTCGACCTTGCCGTCGGCGAGGCTCTTGGGGCCGACGATCACCTGATGGGGCGCGCCGATGAGGTCCATGGTGGCGAACTTCGCGCCCGGCCGCTCGTCGCGGTCGTCGTAAAGCGACATCGACTCCGGCCGCCTTCCAGCGCCTGATGGATGCGCTTCGCACGCGCCGTCGGTCGCCGCGTCGCCGACCTTGAGATTGATCAGGCCGACCCGGAACGGCGCCGACCGCCTCGGGCCAGATCGGGCCCGCCTCGTCGTGGTTGGCCTCGATCAGCGCCGCGGCGAGCCGGCTCGGGCCGATGCCGTAGGAGCCCATGTGGACGGACGTCTCCTTGCCGTCCGGACCGTTGACGACGGCTTTCATCGGCACGGAATATTTCGTTCCGAAGTAGAAAATATGGCCGACCTCGATGCCGCGCGCCGAGATGCGCGCCTCCTCCGGCAGCGCTTCGAACGCCGCGGCGTCGTGCTTCTCCGAGGTCGCGGCATAGAGCGACGTCCACTTGTCGAACACGGCCCTGCATGGTCGCCGGCATCGTCGAAGTCGATCGTCTCGGGCGGCGTTTCGAAGTCGAGATAGTCCTTGTGGCAGAAAACCTCGCTCTCGCCGGTCGAGGCCAGGATGATGAACTCGTGGCTGAGGTCGCCGCCGATCGGCCCGGTGTCGGCCATCATCGGGATGGCGGTGAGGCCGAGGCGCTTGAAGGTGCGTAGGTAGGCCGTGAACATCCGGTTGTAGGAGTGGCGCGCGCCGGCCTGGTCGAGGTCGAACGAATAGGCGTCCTTCATCAGGAATTCGCGCGAGCGCATCACGCCGAAGCGCGGCCGCACCTCGTCGCGGAACTTCCACTGGATGTGGTAGAGGTTCAGCGGCAGGTCCTTGTACGAGCGCACCGAGGCGCGGAAGATCTCGGTGATCATCTCCTCGTTGGTCGGCCCGTACAGCATGTCGCGGTCGTGCCGGTCGCGGATGCGCAGCATCTCCTTGCCGTAGTCGTCGTAACGGCCGGATTCGCGCCAGAGGTCGGCCGACTGCAGCGTCGGCATCAGAAGCTCGATCGCGCCGGCGCGGTTCTGCTCCTCGCGCACGATTGCGCAGATCTTCTGCAAGACGCGCAGGCCCAGCGGCAGCCAGGCGTAGATGCCCGCCGCCTCCTGGCGGATCATGCCGGCGCGCAGCATCAGCCGGTGCGACACGATCTCCGCCTCTTTCGGCGTTTCCTTGAGGATGGGCAGAAAATAGCGGGAAAGGCGCATGGGCGTTGCTCTGGCTGGCGATTCGGGCGGAGCGACAAGCCACGCGAAAGCGGCCTTATGGCGCGAGAGACGGGGAAAGGGCAAGGCGCGCCCCCGTTTTCGCTCAGACGAGGAGTTTTGTCTCGCGCCTTTCGGCCGCAAGCAGCGCAACCGCTTTCCGATCGAAGGAGACGAATGTCTCCGCCCCGAGGAAGGCGCCGTCGTAGGCGATCACGCCGTCCGCGAAATCGCCGCCCGCTTCCAGCACGCTGAGGCCCAGTTCGACCGCTGGACGGTTTACGAGGACGTTGCGCGTCTCCACCAGGCGGCGAATCGCAACGCCGATGTCGGCCGCGCGAGACGCCGTAGCGACGCCCGAGAACCCACACGAATTCGCAAAGCGCCTGCAGGCTGACCGCGACCAGTTCGGCGCTTTCCAGCGCCTCGATCGCGAGCGCGCTCTTGTGTCTCGTCGTCCACGACGACCGCGCGCAACAACACATTCGTGTCCGCGGCGATCTTCATGTCTCGCCGGCGCCGGCCGTCTCGCGCCGCTCTCGCGCGACTGCCTCGCCGATCTCGTCGATGCTCAGTCGCGCGCCATTGGTCTCTGTCCTTGAGGAAACCCATGAGCTCGCGGAACGAGCGCTTTCTGGGGTTCGGCAGTCAGCTCGGCGCGCCCGTCTGGCAGCAAGTCGAGATGGATCTTGCCGCCCGGCTGAACCCCGAGGTGCTTCAGCACATCCTTGCGGAGCGTGACCTGGCCACGCGCGGTGACGGTCAAAATGGTCATGATCAGGGTTCCGGTTCTCGGTCACATGTAATGCAACTCTGCATTACCATCAAGGGCCATCCGGCCTATTGCGGTTCGGCCCCGCCCGCATCCGCCTCCCCCGGCTCCGCCCCATGCGCCGTCGCATGGCCCGGCCGCACGATGCGGTCGTCGAGCGCCGGGGCGGGCGCCGGCGACCAGGGCCGGTTCTGCATCGTCGTGCGGTCGGCCGTCAGCGCGAAGCCGCCGTCGTCGCTCCAGGTCAGGCCGACCGCGCCGAACTTCGCCAGCGCCTTCTCGTCGAGCACGAATTTCGCGTCGCAGTCGGCGGGCGCGGTGAGCGCGCTGACCACGATCTCGGCCCGCTCGCAATCCTCGTCGAACGCCATGCGATCGAGGACGAGGCTCAGCGACTCCCCCTCCGGCAGGGCGGCGACGCAGCCGAGGCGGTCGCAGGGCGCGTCCGGGTCGCGCGCCTGAGCCGGATCGCGCCCGTCGCCGTCGGCGGTCAGCCATTGCTCGGCGGCGAAGGCGTTGAAGCGCTTGCCGACGATCATCAGCTTGCCGTCGGCGTCGCGCACCGCCGCCTGATCGCCGGAGGGCGCGACGATGCACGTCGTAGCGCGGCCCGCTCGCGGCGCCGATCAGGCCGACGAGCGCGAGGGGAATGGCGCTCAGGCGAAAGGTCCAGGTCCGCCAGATCGTCGCGCTCATCACGCGCGAGCGCGAGGAACGGCAGCGCGTAGGGCGCGAACGCCCTGCAGGTGCACGGTCGAGCCGGGCGCCTCGGCGATGAAGCGCGCGACCCACAGAATGAAGCTTGATGCCGGCCCGACATAGAGCCAGACCGGCCCGTCGAGCCCGAGCGGATAGAGCGCCGCGCCGAGCAGCGCGCCCGGCACGGCGAAGAACTCGATGACGGTCAGGGTCAGCGGATTGCCGATCAGCACATAGGGGCTAGATCATGGAAATGATAGGCCATGAACGAGGCGGTCGCGCTGGTGGCGCAGGCGGTCGCGAGCGAGGAGCGCCAGCGGCCTGTGGAGGATTTCGGCGATCAGCGTCCGCGGCGGCGCGCCGCCCCGCTGCGGCAGGAACGGATCGGGATCGGTCTCGAGGCCGGCGATCCGCGCCTCCATCACCGCGACCAGCGCCGCGACCGCCGCGAACGAGAGCTGGAAGCTGACGCCGAGGATCGCCTCGGGCTCGATGACGATCACCGCGAGGACGGCGAAGGCGAGATTGCGCATGGTCAGCGCCCGGCGGTCCATGATCACCGCGCCGAGCACGATCAGCGTCATCACCAGCGCCCGCTCGGTGCCGACGCGCGAGCCGGTCGCGACGTCGTAGAAGAGCGAGCCCGCCATGGCGACGACGGCCGCCCATTTCTTGATCGGATAGTTCAGCGCCAGCGTCGGCGACAGCGCCAGCAAGCCGCCGCGTGACGACGAAGAAAATCCCGGCGACCAGCGTCATCTGCACGCCGGAGATGGTGATGATGTGGAAGATGCCGGCCTCGCGGATGAGATCCTTGGCGTCGTTGCGAGAGAAAGTCGCGCTTGCCCGTCACCATGGCGGCGGCGATCGCGCCCTCGTCGCCGCCGATGATCGCGTTGACCCGCAGGGCGAGGCGGTTGCGGGCGTGGTCGATCGCCGCCGAGAAGCGCTGGCGCAACGTTGCGTCGCCTGGCGGCGGCAGGACCTCGATCGGGCCGAGCGTCGAGCCGACCGCGCCGACGCCGGCGAAGAACGCGTCGCGGGCGAAGTCGTAGCCGCCCGGCAGCGAAGCATGCGAGGGCGGCAGCAGGCGCGCCTTGAGCGCGACGAAGTCGCCGGCGCCGCCGTCGGGCGTCTTGCGCGTGGTGACGCGGACGCGGCGCGGAACCTTCTCCGCCGGCATGCCGTCGGCGCTCGCGACCGCGATCACCATGCGCGCGCCGACCGGCCGCAGGTCCACCTCCTCGACGTAGCCGGTCAGCGAGACGATGCGGATGCGGTCGAGCACCGGCGCGGCCACCCGCGCGGTGCGCAGCGACATGGCCAGGAACCCCGCGAACAGCGCGGCGAGCGCGAGCGAGACGCCGAGCGCGACCGGACGCGCCCGCGAGAGCCACGCGAGGCCGCAGAAGACCAGCGGTCAGCGCGATCGGCGCCCAGAGAACCGGCTCGCTGTCGGCCGAGAGATTGAGCGCGACGCCGCCCATCGCCGCGACCGGCAGCCAGAGGAAGAAGCGCCGCTCCTCGACCTCGCGCGCGAGCGCGCCGGCAAAGGCCTTGCGCCAGTCGGGCGCCCAAGCGGAGGCGCGCGACAGCCCTGCGGCGGCCGCCAGAACGCCCGCGCGCCCCGAAGTGCCCATGCGTCAACATAAGCACGCGGCGGGCGAGGAGGAAAGAGGCGAGGGTCGTCCATGATTTCCTGCGGCGATCGACGATCCCGAAGCGGCATGGCGGCGATTTCCGCTCCAGCCTTGAGCATCTCCTCCGCGCTCATCCGACTGCGCCCCGAGACCGGAGGGCAGACCGTGAACCCGCGCGCGTTCCTCCAGGGCTCTCCTGATCGTCGAGCCATGGCGGGAAAACGGCAGCCCCGACTGTTGCTTAAAACGCAACAGTAAGTCCACGAATATGCGGATTGTCTCATTGCTAAACCCGGCGATAATGGCGCTATCGTCCACTCACCCTGGGATTAGCCATGATCGACACTCGCACCGCGCCCTATGGCGTGTTCCTCCTTCGCCTCGCGCTCGCCCTCCTCTTCTTCGCTCACGCCGGCCTGAAGATTTTCGTCTTCACTCCGGCCGGGACCGCGCAGTTCTTCGGCTCGGTTGGCCTGCCGCCGGCGCTCGCCTATATCACCATCGTCTGGGAGATTCTCGGCGCCGTCGCGCTGCTGATCGGCCTGTGGCCGCGACTGGCGGCGCTGGCGACCGTTCCGATCCTGCTCGGCGCGATCCTCGCCGTCCATATCCACGCGGGCTTCTTCTTCACCAGCCCGAACGGCGGCTGGGAGTTCCCGGCGCTCTGGATCGTCGGCCTGCTCACGGTCGCCCTCGTCGGCGACGGCGCCTTCACTCTGGTTCCGACGCCTGTTCCGGGCGCAGGCGAAGCCCATCGCGGCCTGCCTCGCGCGGCTTGAACTGATACAAGTCTCACGCTTCGCGCCCGTCGCCTCGAAAGGCGGCGGGCGCTGTCGCTTGCGCGCGTTTCATCGCCTCGCGTCCGCCGTCGCGCAATCCCTCAGCACCGCCCGGAGTTGCGCTTCCGGCGGCCCAGCGCCGGGCGCGTAAGAGCCCTCGATCGCCGCGGTGCCGATAGTGAATGCGTCGGCGCCGGCTGCGCGGACGGCGCTCGACGCGCTCGGCGCAATCGATCGAGCCGGCCGCCACCACGAGGCCCTTGTCGGCAAAGCCGCGGCGGCAGGCCGCGACGAGATCGAGCGGCTCGGCCTCGGTCGCGCGATAGGCCAGAATGTCCACGCCCGCGCAGCCGAGCGTCGCGAAGGCGCGGCAATGCGCCTCCACCTCGTGCGCCGCCCCGCCGAGCCTCGTCGGATGGCCGGTCGGGTTGCCGGCGAAAGGCAGGTAACGCGTCGGGCTGCCGTCGAGGATGCGAACGCCCTCCTCGGCGCCGACGCCGCCCATCAGAAAATCGACGCCGAGGTCGCGCCCGAGCGCAGATCGAACGCAATTCGTCCGCGCGCGAGGTCGAGACGATCTCCATCCACACCGACGCCCCGGCGTCGCGGATGACGGCGACAAGCCGGCGCAGCGTCTCCGCATCCGCGCCGACGTCCTTGAAGCCGATATGCTTTAGACCCAGAGGCCTGACCTCGTTCACGAGGTCGAGCGCATTGGCGACCGTTGCGTCGTCGCGGGTCAGCATGAAGATGAAGTCCATGGCCGCGCCTCGGGCGCTCTCTTTGCGCCGCATGAACCTACCATCCCCCGCCGGCCCTTGGGAATGCGGCTAGAGCGCGCAAGCCATCCGTCATCCCCTCGAAAGCGGGGTCCAGCGTCACGCGCGCTTTCCTCCAAAGCACCTTCCGCCTTTGCCGCGCCGCCCCCGTCTGCTAGACACGCCGGCTCGTTTTCCGCCTCCGAGCTTTCCCAGACATGTCTCCACATCGTCACCCGCTTCGCGCCCTCCCCGACCGGCTTCCTCCACATCGGCGGCGCGCGCACGGCGCTGTTCAACTGGCTCTATGCCCGACGCTTCGGCGGGCACGTTCCTTCTGCGCATCGAGGACACCGACCGCGAGCGCTCGACCGCAGCCCGCCGTCGACGCGATCCTCGACGGGCTCAAGTGGCTCGGGCTCGACTGGGACGGCGAGGCGATCAGCCAGTTCGAGCGCGCCGACCGCCACCGCGAGGTCGTCGACGAGATGCTCGCCAAAGGCGCGGCCTATCGCTGCTACGCGAGCCCCGCCGAACTCGAGGAGATGCGCGAGAAGGCGCGGCGCGAGGGCAGGCCCATGCGCTACGACGGCCGCTGGCGCGACCGCGACCCGTCCGAGGCGCCCGACGGCGTCGCTCCCGTCATTCGGCTGCGCGCCGCCCAGGAGGGCGAGACGGTCATCGACGACAAGGTGCAGGGCAAGGTCACCTTCGCCAACAAGGACCTCGACGACCTCGTGCTGCTGCGCTCGGACGGCAATCCGACCTACATGCTCGCCGTGGTGGTCGACGACCACGACATGGCCGTGACCCATGTCATCCGCGGCGACGACCATCTGACCAACGCCGCCCGCCAGACCCAGATCTATCAGGCGCTCGGCTGGCATGTTCCGGTCTGGGCGCATATCCCGCTGATCCACGGGCCCGACGGCGCGAAGCTGTCCAAGCGCCACGGCGCGCTCGGCGTCGAGGCCTACCGCGCCATGGGCTACCTGCCCGCGGCGCTGCGCAACTATCTGGTGCGGCTCGGCTGGAGTTCTGGCGACAAGGAGTTCTTCACCGCCGACGAACTCGTCGCCGCCTTCGACCTCGCCGCCATCGGCCGCTCGCCCTCGCGTTTCGACTACCGCCAAGCTCGACAACATGAACGGCCATTTCATGCGGGCCGCGACCGACGACGAGCTGTTACGCCGCGCTGATCGGCGCCCTGCCCTACTTGCCGGGCGGCCCCGAAGTTCTGGCGAAGCTCGACGAGGCGAAGCGGGCGCAGCTTGCGCGCCGCCATTCCGGGCTTGAAGGAGCGCGCCAAGACGCTGGTCGAGCTTCTCGACGGCGCCGCCTTTCTGTTCGCGGCGCGACCGTTGCCGATGGACGTAAAGGCCTTCGACCTTCTCGAAAAGGGCGGCAAGGCGCATCTCGCCGCGCTCCTGCCGAGAACTCGCCGCCGTCGCCATGGACGCACGCAGCGCTCGAGGCCGTGGTGCGCGCCTACGCCGAGGAGACCGGCGCGAAGCTCGGCGCCGTCGCCCAGCCGCTCCGCGCGGCGCTGACCGGCCGCCTGACCTCGCCCGGCATCTTTGACGTGCTGATGGTGCTCGGGCGCGAGGAGAGTCTCGGGCGGATCGCGGATCAGGCGGGGGCGTAGCGCGCACTCCTTCTCCCCTTCGAACGGGAGAGGGAAAGGGCGCGTTATCCGGTATCGCTAAACATTGTATTCCCTTTATCAGAAGTCTGTGCTACCCTTTTCAGAAGGGTCGAGAGAGGACGGATGAAGATAAAAGAGGGTCTGGAAATTTGGGGTTGGCGTGACCCGGGCAATGTTCGCGGACTTCATCAGGGCTCGCGACGACGGAGCCCCGTTTGTCACGCTCGCCGGAGAAATCCGCTGCAAAGCCTTGAAAAGGCTAGAAACCGGCTCGGGAACGGAAAGACGGCCGGGGGAGGCGAACGCACGACGAACCTGCCTGCGTTCACCGGATCGCCGCGCTGCCTCAGGGGCTCGCGGTGAGGGAGTCCGATCGCGGCGCACACCCGGGAATTCCGGCGCAACCTTCTGAAAAGGTTCAAAACCGGCTCGGAAAAGTCCGGCCAGTGGCGAGCGCCCTGCCTTGGATCGCTGGTCCCGCTTCGAGGTCTCGCAACGCCGGCGCCTCCGGGCCCTACACGCGCCCGGAAAATCTTCTGCAAACTCTTGAAAAGGCTCGAAACCGACGCGGGATTGCCCTGCGGCTCGAGCGGCCGGCTCAGCTGTCCATCTTCAGCGCCGCGATGAACGCTTCCTGGGGGATCTCGACCTTGCCGAACTGGCGCATGCGCTTCTTACCGGCCTTCTGCTTATCCAGAAGCTTGCGCTTGCGGGTGGCGTCGCCGCCGTAGCACTTGGCGGTGACGTCCTTGCGCAGTGCGCGGATCGTCTCGCGGGCGATGATCTTCGCGCCGATCGCGGCCTGGACGGGGATCTGGAACATGTGCGGCGGGATCAGCTCCCGGAGCTTCTCCACCATCGCGCGGCCACGGGCTTCGGCCCGGTCGCGGTGGACCAGCATCGAGAGCGCATCGACCGGTTCGCCGTTGACCAGGATCGACATTTTCACGAGGTCGCCCGGGCGATAGTCGGTCAGCTGGTAGTCGAAGGAGGCGTAGCCCTTGGAGATGGACTTTAGGCGGTCGTAGAAGTCGAACACCACCTCGTTCAGCGGCAGTTCGTAGACCACCATGGCCCGCTTGCCGACGTAGTTGAGGTCGACCTGCGTCCCGCGCCGGTCCTGGCAAAGCTTCAGGATCGGCGCCGAGATAGTCGTCGGGGGTGAGGATGGTCGCCTTGATCCACGGCTCCTGGATCTCGGCGATCTTCACCGGATCGGGCATATCGGCCGGGTTGTGCATCTCGAGCACGGACTTGTCGGTCAGCACGATCTTGTAGATGACCGAGGGGGCGGTCGCGATGAGGTCGAGGTTGAACTCGCGCTCCAGCCGCTCCTGGATGATCTCGAGGTGGAGGAGCCCGAGGAAGCCGCAGCGGAAGCCGAAGCCGAGCGCGGCCGAGGTCTCCATCTCGTAGGAGAAGCTCGCGTCGTTGAGGCGGAGCCTGCCCATGGCGGCGCGCAGATCCTCGAAGTCGGCGGCGTCCACGGGGAAGAGGCCGCAGAACACCACCGGCTGGGCCGGCTTGAAGCCCGGCAGCGCGTGGGCGGTCGGGCGCTTGTCGTCGGTGATCGTGTCGCCGACCCGTGTGTCGGCGACCTGCTTGATCTGGGCGGTGATGTAGCCGACCTCGCCGGGGCCGAGTTGGTCGGTCTCGGTCATCTTCGGGCGGAAGACGCCGATCCGGTCGACCTCGTAGGCCGCGTCGGCCGCCATCATCCGGATGCGCATGCCCTTCTTGATGAAGCCGTCGAGGACGCGGACCAGCACCACCACCCCGAGATAGGCGTCGTACCAGCTGTCGACGAGGAGGGCCTTGAGCGGCGCGGTCTCGTCGCCGGTGGGCGGCGGAAGGCGGGCGACGATCGCCTCCAGCACGGCTTCGATGTTGAGGCCGGTCTTGGCCGAGATCGCCACCGCCTGCGAGGCGTCGAGGCCGATGACGTCCTCGATCTGCTGCTTGATCCGGTCGGGCTCGGCCGCCGGCAGGTCGATCTTGTTGAGGACCGGAACGATCTCATGCCCCGCGTCGAGGGCGTGATAGACGTTGGCGAGCGTCTGCGCCTCGACCCCCTGGCTCGCGTCGACCACCAGCAGCGACCCCTCGCAGGCGGCGAGCGAGCGCGACACCTCGTAGGCGAAGTCGACGTGGCCGGGCGTGTCCATGAGGTTCAGGATGTAGGTCTTGCCGTCCTTGGCCTTGTATTCGAGCCGGACGGTGTTGGCCTTGATGGTGATGCCGCGCTCGCGCTCGATGTCCATCGAATCGAGCACCTGCTCGACCATGTCGCGTTCCGCCACGGTTCCGGTCTCCTGGATCAGCCGGTCGGCGAGCGTCGACTTGCCGTGGTCGATATGCGCGACGATCGAGAAGTTGCGGATGTTTTCGAGTGTGTGGGCCGTCATGCCGAGCGGGATAGCAGGGCGCGCTGGGGAAGGGAACGGCTTTCGGACGGTCGGCGCGCGCCGAAGGCCACGTCTCGCCCAGCTTTCCGCCTTTGGTCGAGGTCCCCGGATTCTCGGGGTTTCGACGTTGCGCCCGAAAAACTCCTATGTTAGGCAACGCTCGCCTTTGGGGCCGGATCGACCCGCACGCGCCATCGCGAAGCGGAATCACAACGAATTCCTAGGGTTGGCGAGCTTCCACACGCAATCGCCGCAAGCAAGCGACGCCTTGATGAGGTGACGGGTTTTGGCACAAGAGGACACACTCGTTTCTGGCGTCGCCGGCCGCTACGCTTCCGCTTTATTCTCCCTCGCCCAGGACGACCGCCAGACCGACGCTGTCGCCCAGGCGCTGGAAAAGCTCGACGCCCTGATCGCCGAAAGCCCGGACCTCGAGCGGCTCGTGCGCAGTCCCGTCTTCTCCGCCAACGACCAGCTCAAGGCGCTGGACGCGATCCTCGACGAGGGAAGGGATCACCGGAATTGCCGCCAATTTCGTCCGGCTCGTCACGAAGAAGCGGCGGCTCTTCTTCCTTCGTCAAATGATCGCCGACTACCGCAAGCTTTACGACGCGAGCCGCGGCGTGACGCGCGCCGAAGTCACCAGCGCCTCCACCCTTTCAGGCGAGAACCTCGCCGCGCTCAAAGACCAGCTCAAGGCCGCCTCCGGCGGCCGCGACGTCCAGCTCGACGCCAAAGTCGATCCCTCGATCATCGGCGGCCTGATCGTCAAGCTCGGTTCGCGCATGGTCGACGGCTCGCTCCGCACCAAGCTCAACGCAATTCGCCTAGCCATGAAAGAGGTCGGCTGATGGATATCCGCGCCGCAGAAATTTCTTCGATTCTCAAGAGCCAGATCGCCAACTTCGGCGCCGAGGCGGAGGTCACCGAGGTCGGCCAGGTGCTGAGCGTCGGCGACGGCATCGCCCGCGCCTACGGCCTCGACAAGGTGCAGGCCGGCGAGATGGTCGAGTTCGAGAACGGCACGCGCGGCATGGCGCTGAACCTCGAGACCGACAACGTCGGCATCGTGATCTTCGGCGACCGACCGCGAGATCAAGGAAGGCCAGACGGTCAAGCGCACCGGCGCCATCGTCGACGTGCCGATCGGCAAGGAGCTGCTCGGCCGCGTCGTCGACGCGCTCGGCAATCCGATCGACGGCAAGGGCCCGATCAACGCCGACCAAGCGCGCCCGCGTCGACGTCAAGGCGCCCGGCATCATTCCGCGCAAGTCGGTCAACGAGCCGATGGCGACCGGCCTCAAGGCCATCGACTCCATGATCCCGATCGGCCGCGGCCAGCGCGAGCTGATCATCGGCGACCGTCAGACCGGCAAGACCGCCATCGCGCTCGACACCATCCTCAACCAGAAGCCGCTCAACCAGGGCGACGACGAGAGCAAGAAGCTCTATTGCGTCTACGTCGCGATCGGCCAGAAGCGCTCGACCGTCGCCCAGTTCGTCAAGGTGCTCGAGGAGAACGGCGCGCTCGAATATTCGATCATCGTCGCCGCCACCGCCTCGGACCCGGCGCCGATGCAGTTCCTCGCGCCCTTCTCCGGCTGCGCGATGGGCGAGTTCTTCCGCGACAACGGCATGCACGCCGTCATCATCTACGACGACCTGTCGAAGCAGGCGGTCGCCTATCGCCAGATGTCGCTGCTGCTCCGCCGCCCGCCCGGCCGCGAAGCCTATCCGGGCGACGTCTTCTATCTGCACTCCCGCCTGCTCGAGCGCGCCGCCAAGCTCAACAAGGACTTCGGCTCGGGCTCGCTGACCGCGCTGCCGATCATCGAGACGCAGGCCAACGACGTCTCGGCCTACATCCCGACCAACGTCATTTCGATCACCGACGGCCAGATCTTCCTCGAGACGGACCTCTTCTATCAGGGCGTCCGCCCGGCGGTGAACGTCGGTCTTTCGGTGTCGCGCGTCGGCTCGTCGGCGCAGACCAAGGCGACGAAGAAGGTCGCCGGCAAGATCAAGGGCGAGCTCGCCCAGTACCGCGAGATGGCGGCGTTCGCCCAGTTCGGCTCCGACCTCGACGCGGTCACCCAGCGCCTGCTCAACCGCGGCTCGCGCCTGACCGAGCTCCTGAAGCAGCCGCAGTTCTCCCCGCTCAAGATGGAGGAGCAGGTCGCGGTGATCTACGCCGGCGTCAACGGCTATCTCGACAAGCTGGCGCTGAACCAGGTGCGGCCGTTCGAGGACGGCCTGCTCGGCTTCCTGCGCTCGAAGCACGCCGACATTCTCGAGACGATCCGCTCGACCACCGATCTGAGCAAGCGACGACCGAAGCCAAGCTCAAGTCGGCGGTCGAATCCTTCGCCGCCAGCTTCGCCTGATTCCCTGACCCTCAACCGGACCCCGCGCCTTGACGAGGCGCGGGGCGGAGACGCCAATCGATGCCGTCCCTCAAGGAACTCAGAAACCGGATCGCCTCCGTCAAGTCGACGCAGAAGATCACCAAGGCGATGCAGATGGTCGCCGTCTCGAAGCTGCGCCGCGCCCAAAGCGCCGTCGAGGCCGCGCGCCCCTATGCCGCAGCGGGTCGAGGCGGTGCTGACCAACCTCGCCGGCGCGGCGACCGGAGGCGAAGGCCCTCGCCTTCTCGTCGGCTCCGGCTCGAACCAGACCCACCTGCTCGTCGTCTGCACGGGCGAGCGCGGACTGTGCGGCGCGTTCAACACCGCGATCGTCCGTCTGGCGCGCGACAAGGCCACCGCGCTCGCCGCCGAGGGCAAGACGGTCAAGATCATCTGCGTCGGCAAGAAGGGCTACGATCAGCTTCGCCGCACCCACGAGAAGCAGATCCTGGAGCTGATCGACCTGCGCGCCGTCCGGACGATCACCTACGAGACGGCGCGGCCGATCGCCGAGAAGGTCATCGCGCTGTTCGACAGCGGCGAGTTCGACGTCTGCACGCTCTTCTACTCGCGCTTCCGGTCGGTCATCTCGCAGATCCCGACGGCGCAGCAGCTCATCCCGCCGGAACTCGGCGAGACGAACGAGAACGACAAGGCGCCGAGCTACGACTACGAGCCGGACGAGAGCGAGATCCTGACCCAGCTCCTGCCGCAGGCGCTGACGGTGCGCATCTATCGCGCGCTTCTCGAGAACGCCGCCTCGTTCTTCGGCGCGCAGATGAGCGCGATGGACAACGCCACCCGCAACGCCGGCGACATGGTGAAGAAGTACACGCTCCGCTACAACCGCACCCGCCAGGCGATGATCACCAAGGAACTGATCGAGATCATTTCGGGCGCCGAGGCGCTCTGACCCAACCCCGTCGCCTCGCCGCGACCTTGAGATTGAAGAACGAGGACGTCAACATGGCCAATATCGCAAACGCCACCGGCCGGATCACCCAGGTGATCGGCGCGGTCGTCGACGTGCAGTTCGACAGCTACCTGCCGCCGATCCTGAACGCGCTCGACGACCGACAACAACGGCCACCGCCTGGTGCTCGAGGTCGCGCAGCACCTCGGCGAGAACCAGGTGCGCTGCATCGCGATGGACATCTCCGAAGGCCTCGTCCGCGGGCAGGAGGTCACCGACACCGGCGACCCGATCTCGGTTCCGGTCGGCGCCGGCACGCTCGGGCGCATCATGAACGTGATCGGCGAGCCGGTCGACGAGGCCGGCCCGATCCCGATGGACGGCGCGCCGCGCGATCCATCAGCCGACCCCGTCCTACGTCGACCAGTCGACGGAAGCGCAGATCCTCGTCACCGGCATCAAGGTCGTCGACCTGCTCGCCCCTTACGCCAAGGGCGGCAAGATCGGCCTGTTCGGCGGCGCGGGCGTCGGCAAGACGGTGCTCATCCAGGAACTGATCAACAACGTCGCCAAGACCCACGGCGGCAATTCGGTGTTCGCCGGCGTCGGCGAGCGCACCCGCGAAGGCAACGACCTCTATCACGAGTTCATCGAGTCCAAGGTCAACGCCGATCCGCACGATCCCGATTCGAACGTCAAGTCGAAATGCGCGCTGGTGTTCGGCCAGATGAACGAGCCGCCGGGCGCGCGCATGCGCGTCGCGCTCTGACCGGCCTCACCGTCGCCGAGTATTTCCGCGACCAGGGGCAGGACGTGCTGTTCTTCGTCGACAACATCTTCCGCTTCACCCAGGCGGGCTCGGAAGTGTCGGCGCTGCTCGGCCGCATCCCCTCGGCGGTCGGCTATCAGCCGACGCTCGCCACCGACATGGGCGCTGCTGCAGGAGCGCATCACCACCACCACCAAGGGCTCGATCACCTCGGTGCAGGCGATCTACGTGCCCGCCGACGACCTGACCGACCCGGCGCCCGCCACCTCCTTCGCCCATCTGGACGCGACGACCGTGCTGTCGCGCGCGATCTCGGAGAAGGGCATCTATCCGGCGGTCGATCCGCTCGACTCGACCTCGCGCATGCTGACGCCCGCCGTCGTCGGCGAGGAGCACTACGACGTCGCCCGTCAGGTGCAGCAGGTGCTGCAGCGCTACAAGGCGCTGCAGGACATCATCGCCATCCTCGGCATGGACGAGCTCTCCGAAGAGGACAAGCTGATCGTCGCGCGCGCCCGCAAGATCGAGCGCTTCCTGTCGCAGCCGTTCGACGTGGCCGCGGTGTTCACCGGCACGCCCGGCGTCCAGGTCAAGATCGAGGACACGGTCAAGGGCTTCAAGGGCATCGTCGAAGGCAAGTACGACAGCCTGCCCGAGGCCGCCTTCTACATGGTCGGCACGATCGAGCAGGCCGTCGAAAAGGCCAAGAAGCTCGCCGCGGAAGCGGCCTGAGGCGGACAGGAAGCCGAGGCTTCATCCCATGGCGCACTTTCCCTTTGAACTCGTCTCGCCGGACAAGGTCCTGTTCAGCGGCCCGGCGAACGCGGTGGTCGTGCCGGGATACGAGGGCGACTTCCAGGTCCTTGCCGACCATGCGCCGACCATGGCCGCGATCCGTCCCGGGGTCGTCGGCATCGACGGCGCGAACGGCAAGCACCTGCGCGTCTTCGTGCGCGGCGGCTTCGCCGACGTCAATCCGCTCGGCCTGACGATCCTCGCCGAGACCGCGATCCCGTTCGAGGACCTCAACGCCGCGCATCTCGACCAGGAGATCAAGAACGCGGAAGAGGACCTCGCCGACGCGGCCGAGGACCAGAAGCAGGCGGCGCAGGAGAAGCTCGATCGCCTGCGCGAGCTGAAGAACTCGATGAAGCTCGGCTGACAATCGACCGACCGGTATCGAGCCGGTAGGGCCTGTCCGGCGCCCGCGACCCTCTCTGTCATAACCCGCGCAAGCGGAGAGCCGGAGCCCTCGCGCCGGTCGGAAAGCGCCGGCGCGGGCGCAAAGTTCGCGCGCTCGGCCGACAGCGAGCTTGCGGATCGCGTCGCGCAAGCCTACGCGCTGGTCCGGGCGGGCCTGCCGAGAAAGCTTGCGACGTGACCTCGAGACTCCAAAAGCACGGAACGCCCTGCCGCCGGGCCGGTGACGCCGGACGCGATCCGCGCCGCCTACCGGCGCATCGCGGCTCACGTCCGGCGCACGCCGCTCCTCGAGATCTCCTCCCCGATCGCCGGCGCCCCGCCCCTTTCGCTGAAGCTCGAAGCCCTCCAGCACTCGGGCTCGTTCAAGGCGCGCGGCGCGTTCCATAATCTCCTGACCCGGCCGGCGCCCGCCGAGGGCTGCGCCACCGCTTCCGGCGGCAATCACGGCGCGGCGGTCGCCTATGCCGCTGAGCGGCTCGGGGTCCGCGCCACGGTGTTCGTGCCGGAAATCTCGACGCCCGCCAAAGTGGCGCGCATCCGCGCCTGCGGGGCGGACGTCACCATCGGCGGCGCGACCTACGCCGAGGCGCAGGAGCGCTGCGACGTCTTCGTCGCCGCGACCGGCGCGCTCAAGATCCACCCCTACGACGCCGCACCGACCGTCGCCGGCGCGGGAACCGTCGCCCTCGAATGGGAGGAGGACCTCGAGCGCCTCGGCCAGCGCCGAGCTCGACACCGTCCTTGTCGCGGTTGGCGGCGGCGGGCTGATCTCCGGTGTCGCCGCCTGGTTCGAGACCCATGTCAAAGTCGTCGCGGTCGAGCCCGAAGGCTCGCGGGCGCTCAACGCCGCGCTCGAAGCCGGGGCGCCGGTCGACGTGCCGGTGAAATCGGTCGCCGCCGATTCGCTTGGCGCGAGACGCGTCGGCGATCTCAACTTCGCCATCGCCAGGCGGTTCGTGGGCCAGTCGGTTCTGGTCCCCGACGACGCCATCGTCGAGGCGCAGCGCCGGCTCTGGCGCGAGGTCGCGATCGTCGCCGAACCGGGAGGCGCCGCCGCCTTCGCCGCCCTCCTTTCCGGCGCCTACCGTCCCGGGAAAGACGAACGCGTCGGCGTCCTCGTCTGCGGCGCCAACGCCGATCTCGCGGCCTTCGCCGCGCTCTTTTAGGGCGAACTGAAGGGCTGGCAGAGCGCGCATGATTTCAAAGCCTTAAGCGCACAAAACTGTCACAAATTCGCAAGCGGCGGGCGCCTTCGTCTGGAAGGTCCGCGGTCGCGGGCCGGCCCGAACCGACGAAGCGACCGGCGTCGGCGCCCCAAGCCGGAGTGGCTCCGAACCCAAGTCCATGCCAACAAAAGCCCAAATCCATGCCAACTCGATACAAGCGCGCACCCCTTGCGGTTTTCAATCTTTTCAATAGCTTACACAGGATCAAGGTCATAAAATAAATTCCGCCGCGGGTCATGCCCGCGGGAAAGCGGACATCCAGCGCCGCGGCGCTCAAAGGGGGCTGTGCCGCGCCGCAAGCCTGAACTCTTGTCCGACCGGCGCTTCTGGATCCGCGCTCTCGCGGAGATGACAGCGGGCGACATCTGGTGCGGACCTGGAGCAAGGTGCGATCCCGTCGAATCGCATCTCGCTCCGGAGTTGTTGAAAACGCGGAATTTTCGCGAAAAGCGGGCATCCAGTTTTTCGCATCCCGCTGGCCTCACGCCACAGGTTCCCCCTCCTGCAGCGCCTCCTGCCCCAAGAGCGGCGGGTCGGCATGGGTCAGTTGCAGCGGCGGCGCGGGCAGCGAGGGCGCGGCGGCCTTCGGGCCCGGAAGGGCCGCGTGCGACGTGTCCGCGAGGCCGTGATAGCGATCGAGCGCCCGGACGACCTTCACCAGCGGACCGATCGCCCTGAGTTCGCCCTGGTCGATCGACGCGTCGGCGAGGCGGAGGGCCTTGGTGAGCCGGGCGACCTGCAAGCGCGCGTAGCGTTGCGGCGCATCCAACCGGCGCTCCTCGAGCGCGCGGTCGACCTCGCGCCGGACCGTCCGCGGGCTGACCTTTTGGAGTTCCGCGATCTGCTCGATCGACCAACCGGCGGCGAGCGCGTCAAAGTAAGTCTGGCGGAGAGCGGCGCTCTGCTCGCGCCGCGCCTTCGCCGCCCCGCTCCGCTTCGCCCGCCAGCCGGGCTCATCCTGGGTTTCCGACATCGACCTTCCTCTCATCTGCGGATCACAAGAGTATCATACACAGATTCTGTTTTACACAAAGACATTGTTGCCGCATTCTCTTAAGATATTGACTTTTAACACTAATTTTGGTACCCGAGCCCCTACCCGTCCAGCCCACTCCGGTAACGCATTGTCAAATCACCGGCGGACCCTTCCCCGGCTTGCTGATCGCTTCGCAGAGACGGCCGCGCACGAGGGAGCGCCGATGGAATTACGCGGAGGCCAGATCAAAACTGCGGGCTGCGGCCGAAAACAGCCCTCGGGGCCATTGCGGCGCGCGGGCCTCACAACTATTGTCCGCCGCGCTTTCCGCCGGACCGTTCGAGGATCGGCGGCGGATTGGGGCGTCGCCAAGCGGTAAGGCAGCGGATTTTGATTCCGCCATGCGGAGGTTCGAATCCTCCCGCCCCAGCCAGGATTCCCGGCCGACGCGCCGTCGGCTGACCCCTTGAAAGTCCGCACGCTTGGTTAAGCGCGTACAGCGGCGCTAACAGCGATGCGGACAGCCGGCAATCGCCCCCGCCTTGCTGTCAACAACGCCGGCTGGCCCCCGCTGCCGCGATCGCTGAAGGCGATCATGGCTTGAACCGGCGGTCGAACTCCGCCTGGGCATCAAAATACGCCGACGCCTTGTGAACCAACGGATACGGCTTGGAAGCCCGTGGGAACGGCAGCGCCATAAAGAGCGCGTTTTGCTGATTGGGCGAAGAGCTATGCGGACCAGCATCAGGGCCAGCGGGATACACATTTCCCGCGCCAACAGGCCGAAGACATGACCGGACCCGAACCGTTCGCAAAGCCGCAACCAAACCCTTGACCTCGGGGCGCCGTCCAGACAGGCCGTTCCTAGTTCGGTACCTGACGGCAGAAGGCCTGCGCGAAAAAAAGTCTAACCGCCTGTTCGCGCCGGAGGCGGAAATTTCCAGGTTCAGATCCCCGCTCGGCAACCAAGTTCAACTTCTCGCTCCTGCTGGGGCGACGACGATGTTGACAAAGGCAACCATTAGGCGGATTTGTTTATCTCCGTTTACCTAAAATCGGACGGTAATATTTAGGTGGCCAAATGGGCAACGCACTGGACCGCAATCGCCGACGGGGGGACCATTTTGCTGTGGAGAAAAGCCTCTGTTTGAAGGGTGCTGCTCTGCGCAGCCGGCCGACTGATCGATACGCAGCTGCGGTCGCGACCGTCGTCGTGGATTTCGATCAAAGGCTCACGGCGGCGCTCAAGGCTTTGAGCCGGCGGCACGCCACGAGCCTTTTCGTGACTATTTTGACCGGCTGGGGGGCGGTCCTGTCGCGGCTCTCGGGCCAGGAAGCCCTCACTGTCGGCGCGGTCGCAGCAGGCCCTCCCGGCGTCGGCCCATGGGCGCCGCTCAGCGGCGTCTACGCGGAGACGATTTGGATTGACCTCTCCGGAGAACCATCCGGGGCGGAGCTTCTTCAGCAGGTCAAGGAAAGGGCTCTGGAGGGTCAAGAGCCTCACGCCCCGGGCCCATCGCCGGCATTCCAAGCGTTGTTCGCCTGGCGGAACGACGGGGACCTGAGCCTTGATCGAAAGGAATGGAAAGGGCTCAACAATTTCGCCGCCGGAGTTGACCTGACGCTAAACCTGTCCGAGACCGGAGACCGCATCGTCGGGAAGCTGGAGTACGCAACCGCATTGTTAGGCCCGGAGACGGTCGAGCGTCATGTCGGCTATCTGCGCCTCCTGCTTGAAGGCCTGGTCGCGGACGACGCGCGCCCGGTCAACCAGCTGCCGATCCTAAGCGAGGCCGAGCGCCATCGGCTCATCATTGAGTGGAACGCAACGGAGGCGGACTATCCGCGCGAAAAATGCGTGCACCAGCTTTTTGAGGCGCAGGCGGCGAAGACGCCCGGCGCGATCGCGGTCGCGTGCGGAGACAAGCGCCTCACCTATGCCGAACTCAACGTCAGAGGCAATCAACTCGCCCGCCATTTGCTGAGCCTCGACGTCAAGCCCGATGAACGCGTCGCGATTTGTCTCGAGCGTAGCCTCGAGATGGTCGTGGCGCTGCTTGGGGTCCTCAAGGCGGGCTGCGCCTACGTGCCGCTCGATCCGGACTATCCTATCGAGCGGCTCGCCGGAATGCTCGAGGACAGCGCACCGATCGCCGTTTTGACTCATGGGCACGCGAAAACAACGCTTGCGAAAGTCCTTAGATCGACAACGCAGACGCCGTCCACGATCGACCTCGATGCAGAGGCGGCCAGTTTGGCCGCCAACGACGCGGCTGACATCGCTCCAGTCTCAATCGGACTGACGTCGAGGAGTTCTCGCTTACATCATCTTTACCTCAGGATCCACCGGCAGGCCGAAAGGGGTGATGACCGAGCACGGGGCGGTCGTCAACCTGCTTTGGTGGATGCAGAACAGATATGGGCTCAACCATCGGGACGCCTTGCTCCAGACGGCGCCTTTTAGTTTCGATGTGTCTGTCTGGGAGCTCTTCTGGCCCATTTCCGTGGGCGCGCGGCTCGTGCTGGCTCAGCCGGGGGGGCACAAGGACCCGAGCTATCTTCGCGAAATCGTAATTCGCGAAGCCGTCACGACCCTCCATTTCGTTCCCTCGATGTTGAGAGCTTTCCTGGAACAGGGCGAAGCCGCAGAATGCACGAGCCTCAGGCGCGTCATGTCGGGCGGCGAGGCTCTTGCGCCGGATCTTGCGAGCTTGTTTTTCAAACAGCTTCCTGAGACGCGGCTGCACAATCAATACGGACCGACTGAGACCGCCGTCGACGTCACGGCCAAGACCGTGGTCGCGGGGTCATTGACAGCGGAAATCCCGATTGGTCGCCCGATTTCGAATACTCGGATTTACATTTTGGATCGATACGGGGAGCCGGCGCCGACCGGGGCAATCGGTGAGATTGCCATCGGGGGCGTCCAAGTCGGCCGGGGCTATCTGAGCCGCCCGGATTTGACGGCGGAAAGGTTCGTTCCGAGCCGGTTCATTCCGGGAGACCGGCTATTCATGACCGGCGACCTTGCCAGGTATCTGCCTAACGGCGACATTGTCTTTCTCGGCCGCAGCGACTTTCAGGTGAAGATCCGCGGTTTCCGGGTCGAGCTCGGAGATTGCGAAGCGCGACTTTCGACGCATCCGGCGGTGCGCCAGGCGGTCGTTCTGGCGCGAGAAGACGCGCCGGGCGATAGGCGGCTCGTCGCATATTACGTTACGCGGAGGGACACTCCGCCGCCGACTGTCGAAGCTTTGCGCGCCCATCTTTCGGCGGGCTTGCCGGACCACATGGTTCCTGCGGCCTACATTCGGGTTGAGGCTATGCCGTTAACGTCCAGCGGCAAACTCGACCGCAAGGCGCTGCCAGCGCCGGAACGGGGCGCCTACGCAGCGCACTACGTCCCACCCCAAGGGGAGACGGAGGAGACATTGGCGCAAATCTGGGCGGACGTGCTGGGGCTCGATCGGGTCGGCCGGGACGATAACTTCTTCGATCTTGGGGGCCACTCGCTGCTTGGCCTTCGGCTTCTCGCGAGGATTGCAAAAAGCCTCAACAAGAAGCTTGTGTTGAGCGCGCTCTATCATTCCCCGACGATCGCGGAGTTAGCGCTGAGCCTGGAACGCAGCAGTGGCGCGAGCAAACAATTTTCAGCGGTGCCGCTAGACGCGCGACAACCGGGAACGCCAATTTTTATGGTCCATATCATCGAGCGGGATCTGGCGATTGGCCTTGGACGGCGACTGCCTGTTTACGGCCTCTCGTTCGGAATCGCCGCCGCCGGTGGACCCAAATCCGCAGAATGTCCGAGGACGATAGAAGAGCTTGCGGAGCACTATGTCGCGGAAATGCGTTCCGTGCAGCCCCGCGGCCCTTACCGTCTCGTCGGTCACTCGATAGGAGGTCTCATTGCGTTCGAAATGGCTCAGCAACTTTGCGAGTGCGGCGAGACGCCCGCATTTCTCGGTTTGCTCGACACTACGAAAGACATACCGCCCCGGCTGTCAGCGTGGAAAATTTTGAAGCATCTAGCAGTTTTGCCGCCATCAGAGCTATGCAAGCCAATAGCGGGCATTTTCCGCAAAAATGAGAAGTCTCGGCGGCGCCGTCGATGTCCTAGGCGACAATCTACCTCATTTGCGGGCCCAATACCGCACAAGACCATATCCCGGCGAAATTCACCTATTCAAGGCGACGTTGCCGATTATTTATATCACTCGGGAATCCCCTCCTCAACTTGATCTCGGTTGGCGAAGCATTGCCCTGGGCGGTCTTCACATTCACTCCTTGAAGGGCAACCACATGGAGGTTGTGAAGGACCCCCTGGCAGTTCAAACAGCCGACGCGATTCAAGATGCATTAAAAAATCGATCGATAGCTACATCCGTTTCGGGCGGATTTTCTGGCATCGGTCTCGAGACCCATAGGTCCGCTTCCCCGCCCAAATGACGCGTTCAAGCTCCCCACCGGATACGCGCTAAACGTCGACTCTTCCCTCGCGCGAAAGGTGGGCCTTGGCTTCCGTTCCCGCTCGCTCCCGGAGGGCAAAGGGGCGCCGCCAGCCGTCGTTGGGCCACAGGTGTGCAGACATCTCAGCGTCAGGCCGTAGGCGCTCGGCCAACATTGACGCGCAGGCTGCGCAAGTCGTCCGCGACGATCGCGTCGACGGCGGCCTCGTCGAGGTCGAGATCCCCGCGGGCCGCCATCAGCATGCGTCCGCGAAGCTTGTCGAAGCGGCCGGCGCCGATTTCGACGCTGAGGCGGGCGGCGAGCGTCGGCGACACGTTCACGCCTTCGTCGAAGAGGCGGGGAATGTCGGTTAGATACCGGCGCCCGTCGTCGCTTGTGAGTTGAAGCTCGGTCATGGCGGTTCGCACCAGGCCCGGGTCCATGGCGAAAGCCAGCACGCCGCTATCGTTCAGCGTATCCGAGACGCATTCGGTGAAACGCAGCAATCCGGCCTTGCTGGCGGCGTAGCCTGAGCCGTTCGGAAACGAGGTTCCCGTTCCGCCGCCGACCATATTGACGACGCGGCCGCGCCCGTTCGCCAGCATGCGGGGAATTGCCGTCCGGCAGCAAAGGAATGTCCCACGGAGATTGATCTCGATGTCGCGCCACCAGGCCTCAGGATCGACTGTCCAGATCGGGCCAAATGCGGTGAAGGAGCCAGCATTGTTGGTGAGCAGACTCACCGGGCCGAGATCGCGCTCGATTGCGGCAAACACGGCGTCGACCGCGTCCCGGTCGACGATGTCGGCCGGGTAGGCGCGCGCAACGCCGCCCTCGGCGACGATCGCCGCGGCTGCGGCCTCGATCTCCGCCGCGGTGCGCGCGATGAGCGCCACCTTGGCGTCTGCCCTGGCTTGCGCCTCGGCGATGGCCCGCCCGATACCGCGTCCCGCTCCGGTTACGACCGCGACCTGGCCAGTGAGCTTCATGACGACACTCCTTCGTATTGCGAGTTGATCCGAAGATCCTGTCTTACAGTCGAGTTGCGGCGTCGAGCGGCTGGCCGCACGGAACGTCTCAGCTCGCGTACATACCGGTGGTGCGAAACTCGGTCGGGCTCGCGCCGAAGCTCTTGCGAAACGCCTTCGCGAAATAGTTCGGATCGACGAAACCACAGTCGCGCGACACCTGCTTGACCGAGGCGCCTCCGCTGACGAGAAGGCTCGCCGCGCGCCGCATCCGCTCGTTGAGGACGTGTTCCGCCGGCGACACGCCTTCGGAATGGGAGAAGACACGGGTGAAATGCGCGCGGCTCAGCCCGGCGAGGTCGGCAAGGGTCTGGACTTCAAGCGGCTCATGGAGATGAGCGCGAATGTAGCCGAGCACACGACGGATCTGGCCGCGCGTCGATTGGGCTCCGCCGTCGCCGCCGAGGACGTCGTCATAGAGCGCCATGGTCGCCTCATAGGCGAGCACCGAGGCTTCGCAGGCCCGCTTCGCCTTGCCGTCACGAAGGTCGAGGCTGATCTCCGCAAGTCGGGCCACCGTCTCCGGCCGCAGTCGAAAGACCGGGCCCGCCACGGCGAGGATCGCGCGATGGAGCCGCAGCGCCTCCTGTCCGGTCATGGCGAGCCAAAAGAACTCCCATCGCTCGCCGTCCTCGATCCAGTATGTGTGCGCGTGCGGGACGACGACCAGCATCGTTTCCCCCGCGCCGACCGTGCGCTCATGGCGCTCGTATTGCAGGCGACCGGCGCCCGAGAGCGTGCACTGGAGGACCGAGAACGGCGTGCGACCCCGATGGCGGCCATTCCATCGGTAAGAGGAGTCCGTCGCGATCTCGTAGCCGGTGCTGGTCGGCATCACATGCAGCCGGTCGCGGCTCCGCGCGAACGAAATGGCTGCGCGTCCGGGCCCGCGCGCCTGCATCGTTGTCAGCACAAAATTACCCGCCACAGCACATGGCTCCTCTTTCATCCGCCTCGCAGGTGCGGATAATAGCCTGTCGGACCGCTCAAGGTCATGAGCGAAAATAGCTGTATCGAGCATTCCCTGGAAATGCCCGGCGAACGGACCGGGCCGGTCGCATCAACCCGCGAGGCTCCCATGTCGAGACTGAAGATCGCGATCATCGGCGCGGGCAGCGTCGGCTTCACCCGCAAGCTCGTCACCGATGTGCTTTGCGTTCCCGAACTCCGGGACATTGACATCGCGCTGACCGACATCGACGAACGCAACCTCGGCATGGTTCGGCAGATCCTCGAGACGATTGTCGACGTCAACAAGCTGCCGACCCGCATCGAGGCGACGACAGACCGTCGGCGCGCGATCGAGGGCGCCCGCTATGTCATCAATTGCTCGCGGGTCGGGGGCCTTGCGGCTTTTGCCGACGACATTCGAATCCCGCTGCAATACGGCGTCGATCAATGCGTCGGCGACACGATCTGCGCCGGCGGCGTGCTCTACGGGCAGAGGTCGATCCCGGTCGTGCTCGACTTCTGCAAGGACATTCGCGAGGTTTGCGAATCCGGCGCGCGGTTCCTGAACTACGCCAATCCGATGGCGATGAATACCTGGGCGGCGATAGACTATGGCAAGGTCGAGACCATCGGGCTCTGCCACGGCGTACAGCATGGCTGGCGGCAGATCGCCGACGCGCTTGGGGCCGAGGACCCGCACGATGTCGAATACATTTGCAGCGGCATCAATCATCAGACCTGGTACATCGACGTGCGGCTGCGCGGACGCCCGATCGGGCGCGACGAACTTCTCGCCGCCTTCGAACGCCATCCCGTCTACTCGCAGCAGGAGAAGGTTCGGATCGACGTTCTAAAGCGGTTCGGAGTTCTACTCGACCGAGAGCAACGGCCACCTTTCCGAGTATTTGCCATGGTACCGCAAGCGGCCGGAGGAGATTGGCCGCTGGATCGACATGTCCGACTGGATCCACGGGGAGACCGGCGGCTACCTTCGCTATTGCACGGAAACCCGGAATTATTTCGAGACAGACTTCCCGGTCTTTCTCGGGCTTGCGAAGAAGCCGATCGACGTCGCGCCAGCGCACCGACGAGCACGCGAGCCACATAATCGAGGCGCTCGAGACCGGGCGTGTCTATCGCGGCCACTTCAACGTCAAGAACAGCGGCGTCATCACCAATCTCCCGTCGGACGCCATCGTCGAGTCGCCGGGCTTTGTCGACCGTTTCGGCGTCAACATGGTGGCCGACCTGACGTTGCCGCTGGCTTGCGCCGCCACCTGCACGGCCTCGATCAATGTTCAGCGCATGGCGGTCGAAGCGGCGGTCAAGGGCGACGTCGGCCTGCTCAAGCTCGCCGTGCTTCACGATCCCCTGGTCGGGGCGATCTGCACCCCGGACGAAGTCTGGCAGATGGTCGACGAGATGCTGGTCGCTCAGGCCGCTTGGCTGCCGCAATATGCGCACGCGATCGCCGCGGCGAAAGACCGGCTCGCCAAGGCGCCGCCGAGAAAGACCGAGCGGACGGGCGCCGCGACACGGCCCGTCCGCTCGGTCGAGGAGTTGCGCGCGGAGCGGTCCAAGCGGCGCAAATCGGTCGCAGAAGATCCTGCAGCCGCGTAAGATCGAAGCCGCCTCGGAGAAGGCGGCTCAGAGCCAACAGATACCCAAGGAGGACGTTCAATGTTGCGATTGAATAGAGGGCTCGCGGCCGTGGCGGTCGCCATCGTAGGCTTGGCCAGCCCGGCGCTAGCGGCGGATCCGGTCACGCTCCACTTCTGGGTCTCGTGGAGTCCGGAGCAGGCCGATGGAATCGCGGCGAAGAAGGAAATCGCCGGCTACGAGGAGGCGCACCCCGGCGTCAAGATCGACGCGCAGAACATCACCTATGACGCGCTGCACGACAAGCTCCTGACCGCGCTCGCCGGCGGCGACGCGCCTGACCTCAGTTGGGGCTTACCAGAATGGCTGGGCGAACTGAACAAGATGGGCGCGCTTCGCGATCTGACCGAAGACGCGAAGACCTGGCCGGATCGAAGCGCCATCTATCCGAACGTTCTCGCTGGTTTGACAATCGACGGTCATCTGCTCGCCATGCCGCATTACCTCGGCATTCGGGCGCTGCTCGTTCACAAGGACATGCTGAAGGCCGCGGGAATCGCGGAACCGCCGAAGACCTGGGACGAACTGATCGCCGCCGCGCAAACAATCAAGGAGAAGACCGGGAAGTTCGGTTTCGGCATCGCAGGGACCGGGGTCCGATCGCCCCAGGAACTGATCATGTACCTGGCCCAGAACGGCCTTGCGATCGCCGATCGCCAGCCGGACGGCAAATACAAGAACACATGGGGCGACGACAAGGACAAGCTCGCCAAGGCCACGGAAGTATTCGCCTTCTATAAGAGCCTGCTCGACAAGGGCGCGATCAATCCCGACGGCGTCAGCTGGGGCTGGGAGGAGGAGGACACCAATTTCGCGCTCGGGCAATACGCCATGGTGATTGACGGCGCCTGGATGGATTCGCGCGCGGCGCAAAATCCGGAGACGATGAAGGATGTCGCGATCGTCGCGCCGCCCTACAAGGCGAAGCCGGCGACGTTCTTCGAGATCAACCCCTTCTACGTCTACAAGGCTGGCAAGCATCCCAAGGAGACATGGGACTTCGTCGCCTTCATGAACGGCAAGCAGTTCCAGTCGGCCGTTCATCCCAACAATTCGCCGCGTTCGGATGTCGTCGGCGACAGCATCTGGGGCAAGGACTTCACCGCCCTCGCGCCGACCGGCGTCGTGTTCCCGCCTGTTCCGCTGGGCGCGATCACCCGTGACATGATCGAGTCGCTTGGCCGGACGCTGCTCAAGGACGAAGATCCGCAGGCGGTGGCCAAATGGCTGTCGGCCGCCATCAACAAGGACCTGAGGCAGGCTGGCGAGCTCAGCGCGAACTGAGCGCGCAGACAAGCGGCAAGGGAGTCGAAGCATGGCTGTTTCGGACGCTCCCGTCCCGACGCGAACCCAGCCGGTCGCAAGACCAACAGGAAAGCGGACCCGCGCGGCCCGGCTGCGCTGGCTCGCCGCCCTCTTCCTCGCTCCGGCGGCGGCCTTCTTCCTGATCCTGATCGCTTATCCCCTCGCGAGAGTGATCTGGACGGCCTTTGAATATGTCAATCTCACCAACCCGACGGTCAGCGGCTATGCCGGCCTCGACAATTTCACCACGGTCATCGAGGACGAGCGCTTCTGGCCCGCCCTTTGGCGGACCGGAATCTGGACGTTTGTTTCGGTCGCGGGCGAATACGCGCTCGGCCTCGCCTCAGCGGTGGCGCTGGCGCAGCCGATCAAAGGGCGGACCCTGTTCCGCGGGCTCATTATCATTCCCTGGGTCATCCCGATCGTCGTCGCAGGCCTGACCTGGACCTGGATGCTGACGCCCGACTACGGCGTCATCAATCTGTGGCTGGTCAAGCTCGGAGTGCTCGCAAAGCCCTACTACTGGCTCGGCAATCTCGACTCCGCCCTGCTGACAGTCGCATTCGTCAACATCTGGCGCAGCTTCCCGTTCTACACGCTGAGCCTGCTCGCCGCGCTCATGGCGGTCCCCACGGATGTTCTCGAATCCGCCGCAATGGACGGAGCCGGTCCCCTCCGTCGATTCGTCTACATTGTCATGCCTTATCTAAAAGCGGTCTCGCTCACACTGATCTTCATTCACATCATCTGGACCGCCATCAATTTCGATTTCATCTGGGTGATGACTCAAGGCGGCCCGATGAACTCCTCGGAAACGCTGCCGATCCTGATCTACCGCTATTCGTTCGAGGACTTCGACGTCGGCGCGGCGAGCGCACTGGCGACAATGACCATGGGATTCATGCTCGCGGCGTTCTTCGTCTACTGGTACGGCGCAGCTAGACGCGCAGCGAGGGCGGCGGCCTGATGGTTACAAGCGGCATCGAGCGCGGGACCCGCAACGTCGTCACCTACGCGGTCCTGGTCGGGCTTGCGGCCTTTTGCATCTTCCCTTTCTTGTGGATGCTCGACACGTCGCTGAAACCGGCGGCCGAGGTGCGAAGCCTCAATCCGACCTTCTGGATTGTGCAGCCGACGCTCGAAAACTTCCGCCATGTCGTGACCGATGACAATTTCTTGCTCTATTTCCGCAACAGCGTCATCGTCGCGGGCGGCTCGACCCTCCTGGCACTGACAGTGTCGATTTTTTGCGGCTACGCGCTCAGTCGCTTTCCAAAGCAATCGCTCTCCCGCGCGGTCGGCGCGGCCCTGTTGCTGTCGCAGATGATTCCCGGGGTCCTTCTCCTCACTCCGCTTTACATCCTTATGCGGCAGCTCGAGTTGCTGTCGACTTTCCGGGCGCTGATCATCGTCTACTGCACGTTCTCGATCCCGCTCTGCTGCTTCATGCTGAAAAGCTTCTTCGATACCATTCCCATGGAGCTCGAAGACGCCGCGGAGATGGACGGCTGCTCGAGGCTTGGTTTCATCTACCGAATTCTTCTCCCACTCTCCGCCCCGGGCATCATGGCGACAGGACTTTTCTGCTTCGTCACGGCGTGGAACGAGTTCCTTTTCGGCTATGTTCTGATCAACGACGACGCGCGCCGTCCGCTGACGCCAGCGATCATGTTGTTCAAGGGGCCGCATCTGACGGACTGGGGCGCGCTGATGGCCGCGTCGGTGCTAGCGGTTGTTCCCGTCGCTCTTTTCTTCGTCTACTTGCAGCGCTTCCTGGTCGAGGGACTGTCGACCGGCGCTGTTAAGGGATGACTAATCACCCTGCGGCGTCGCCGACTCCCTCGCACGAAAACTCCACAACGTTATCAGGCGATCTTTCACAAAAAACTTCCGGTTCGGGCGGACTGTGCGCCTGGAGGCAACGCCAATCTGCGCCTCGAGGCCGCGTTCCGCGACTATGCTAAACGTCGACCTTACCAGCCGGCCTCTACGAGCGGCGCCCCGTTCCGAACAATCCGGTACTAACGCTTCGCGCAGATAGGGGGGCTTGGGGGCTTGGGGGCTTGGGGGCTTGGGGCGGCCGTCAGTTGCGGCAGTGAGCCAAGGGTTTCGACCTCCGGCCCCGCCACCGCGCCGGCGATCCATCGCGGACCGCAAAAACCGCACGCGTCCGGCCAAACGTCACCTGCCTTTCCGGTCGATAGCGACGTCCAGCTTCGCGCCGAGCAGCACGACGACGACGGACAGCCAGATCCAGGTCATGAAACCGACCGCCGCGCCGAGCGAGCCGTAGATCCGTTCATAACTGTCGAATTTCTCAACATACCAGGCAAAGATCATCGAGGCGCCCACCAGGACGATGGCGGCTAGCCCGCTGCCCCAGGTTAGGATACTCCGAACAATAAGCGCTATGAAGCTGCGGGGCGCCGCGGGTTGATGGTGTAGTTGCGAATTCCGACGCATTCCGGCCAGGCATTCCGATTTGATGTCGGCCACCGTTCCGATTTGATCCGGCCACCATTCCGAAATGAAGCCGGCCACCTGAGCCGGTTACGGCTCGCGTCGTTTGCTCCCCGCGGTTCGCCAACTGCGACACTCCTGGCCCGTCGATGGTCGACGAGGAGACGGGGATGCCGGCGAAGCGGGAACTGAGCATGCGGCAATTGCCGACATCTGTTGCGGCTTCACCACGATGGGGTGAGCGCGCGCGAGATCGGGCGGCGTCATGTCTTGCGGCGCCTCCTGGAAAACGCCGAACGACTGCTCGGCGTAAGTCTTCAGGTCGAAGTCGGGCGGGAGCGCGCCGGGCTCTTCGAGGGCTTTCACGTCATGGATCGCATCGAGACGGAACAGCACCGGCTCGTCGCGATGCGCGGCTCGGGCGACGAGATAGGCGCTCGGGCCAAACAAAAGCCCGTAGGGAACGACCTTCCGCCAGCGCGGCAAGTCGCCATAGTCGAACGCGACCTCGACGCCGGCCAGCAGGGCCTCGCGCAGGCGTCCGAGAACGGCTGGGTCGGCATCGGGCGCGGCCCGACCGCGCAGGCGAACGCCTCGGCGCGAAGTCGCGCCTCGACGTCGACGGAAAGCCGGCGCCGGTCCGCCTCGCGCAGGCTCGCGCCGATCTTCTGGCGCAGCGTGCGCAGGCTCGCGGCGCGGCTGCGGCCACCGCTCGCGTCCAGGGCCCGGGCGGCGTTTTCCAGTTCGGTCAGTTCCTCGGCGGTCGGCGTCGCGGCGAAATTGCCGAGGCCGCGCGCCGCGAGCCGGAACCGGACTTTTCGGCCGTCCTCGATCCGGTCGAGCGTGCCGAACGCCGCCTCGACCGCGTCCCGCATCCGCTCGGCGCTACGACGTGACGCATTGACAACCCCCGCCATCTCGTCGAGCGTCAGGCCCTCGGCCGAGGCGGCGAGTTCGCGGGAGAGGGTGAGGACGGCGAGGGTTGGGGCGAGGCGCACAATTCTCTCTATGTCGCGACAGACCTTCGAACAAATTCGTTGCCAGATGTCCGAGGATAGATTGCTATGGATCAATATGCAGTTAATACAAATTTGTCATCCACATATAATGATTGGAGGAATTCTCTGCAATTTACCAAGGAGGTCGCAAAACAATTTTGGGCTCCTCTTTTGATATATGCTACCAAAGATTTTTGCTCTGCAAAGAAACGCATCGTTATTATTGGGCAGGAAACACGAGCTTGGGGCACTGATGAACCATTCATATATACTATGCAGGACTTTATCGAACAATCCGATGCCGTAGATACGCTCTCTCGGGTTTACAAGGCTTTTGATTGGAACGGGCCATTTCGCCGTGCTTTTCGGGAAGTGCAGGGCTGGCCACAAGCTGGAGTCTTATGGGAACTTTGGCACGGTGCGCCTATCTACCTCCTGGAGGCACTGACGGCAAATCGATTCTTAAGGCGCCAAAGGAAATACGTGACGTCCTGATTGAGCAGCAGAAAAATCTATTCCTATCTAGATTTCCATTCTTGATCCGCATATTTGTATATTCTTTACTGGGCCAAATTATAATTCAATTTTAACTGACACTCTAGCTAATTGTGAATTTGTATCCAGTTATGGCTATTCGGCAAAGCAGTTAGCGAAGCTTTCCCACGCCGCGCTGCCTGCGACGTCATTCAGGACTTACCATCCGAGCTATTTGAATAGAAGTCACCATTGGGACTACATTGAGGCGATACACTGTCTTGCGTCTAGAGACGAATAGAAGAATTCTTCGCAGAGAACTGTACGCTCGCTGACGCCACAAAATTCCTGGATAGACCGATGCATTCACAACCTTGGGGACTAGTGGATAAACATCCGTTCAATTTATGGCACCTTGCGAGATTCGGTTCGTCCATGAGCCCAGCCACTTGGGACCGACCCGCTTCCGTTGTACCCTCCGTCGGCATCTTCTGGCGCGTCAAAGGCGTCCTCGTCACCGACCGTTCTACCCTCGCCGAGGCCGAGTCCTATGGCGATTGCCTGACCCACGCGACCGGCCATTACGAGCGCTGGGAGCGATGGCGCAGGCTGGGCGCAGCGCGTCTCGCGGCGCTCGGGCTTCCCGCGCAGATTGCATCGACCGAATACGACGAATGGCCGCGCGGGCGGATCGTCTACGAACAGCCGGCGCGGCGCTTCGTCATCTACGCCGACCGCCGCCTTCAGGCCCCCGCGACCATCGCCGCCCTGAGAACCGCCTTCGGGCTCATCGGCGCGGAGGCGGTCGTCAAGAGCGACATGCACTATCGGTAGTTTCCCTCCCAACTCGCATCGCAGCAGCAATCGTCGGGGCCGACGTTCAATTCTGACGTGAAGGTGAAGGGCGCCAACCCTATGGAGGTGTGGCACGTACTCAGACGGAAAGGCTGTCCCGCGGCACGTCAAATCTCCCGCTTAACGTCGACTCCGACCGCTGTGCGCACATGGACTAAACCGCTCGCGCGGTAGGGGCGGCGAGCGAGGGAGAGGCTGGCCGGGCACGGACAACGCGAAGGCCGGGACTGTCTCAAAATCGTGGGGTTCAACCCCATGGGAGACAGGAGCTTTCGCGATGTCCGACAAGCCTATCAGCCGGCTGCGTCAGCGCATGATCGACGACATGACGGCGCGGCGGTTCAAGGAGAAGGTGCAGAAAGACTACGTCCGGCACGTCAGAACCTTTGCGGCCTTCCTCGGCCGGTCGCCCGATACGGCGACGAACGAGGACCTTCGCCGCTTTCAGTTGCATCTGGCGCAGCAGCAGATCAGCCCGGGCTCGATCAACGCCGCCGTCGCCGCGCTTCGGTTCTTCTTCACCGTGACGCTCGAACGGCCAGACCTCGTTCGTCCTCTGACGATCGTGAACAAGCCGCGCAAGGCGCCAGTCGTGCTCAGCCAGGAGGAGGTGGCGCTCCTGCTCGAAGCCGCGCCGGGCCTGAAGTACAAGGCCGCGCTCAGCGTCGCCTACGGTGCGGGCCTTCGGGTGTCCGAGGTCGCGCACCTGAAGGTGTCCGACATCGACAGCCCAGTCGCATGACGCTCCGGGTCGAGCAGGGCAAGGGACAGCGGGATCGCTATGTGATGCTGTCGCCGCAACTGCTCGAACTCTTGCGCGCATGGTGGCATGCGGCGCGGCCGCGGGCCTGGCTGTTTCCCGGCCAAAACCCGGTCAACCCGATCACCGCCCGTCAGCTCAATCGCGCCGTGCACGCCGCCAAGACCCTGGCGGGGATATCCAAGCGCGTGTCGCCGCATACCCCCCGGGTCACAGCCCGGGGGTTCGCCACGCATCTGCTCGAGCAGGACGTCGATATCCGGGTGATCCAGGTGTTGCTCGGCCACGCCAAGCTCGAGACGACCGCACTCTACACCCAGGTCGCCGTCAACACGATCCGCGACGTCAAGAGCCCGCTCGAGCGGCTCGGCGTCAACCTGGCGAAGCGAACGCCGCCCGCCTGAGCGAGGCCGCGTGGCGCGGCCTCGCTTCGAGATCGCCGACGTCTTTCGCGCCCACGGGGCGGCATGGCGCAAGGCCAACGCCGGTCATGCGAGCCTCGCCCAGTTGAAGGTCATGTCGGCGATCGAGACCTGCCGCACTGCCGCGCTCGGCGGCCATGTCGAGCGCTGCGAGGACTGCGCGCACGAACGCGTCGCCTACAATTCCTGCCGCAACCGCCACTGCCCGAAGTGTCAGGGCGCGGCGGCGAGACAATGGCTGGCCGAACGCGAGGCCGAGCTTCTGCCGGTTCCCTACTACCACGTCGTCTTCACCCTGCCGGCTGCGATCGGCGCCATCGCGTTCCAGAACAAGGCCGCCGTCTACGACCTCCTGTTCCGGACCGCCGCCGAGACGCTGACCACCATCGCCGCCGACCCGAAGCATCTGGGCGCGCGCATCGGCCTCACCGCCGTGCTCCACACCTGGGGCTCGGCGCTCACCCACCACCCGCACGTCCACGTCATCGTGCCCGGCGGCGGCCTGTCGCCGGACGGATCGCGCTGGATCGCCTGCAAGCCCGGCTTCTTCCTGCCGGTGCGCGTGCTGTCGCGCCTGTTCCGCCGCCTCTTCCTCGAAGGCCTCGCAGCCCTGCATGCGGCCGGCCGTCTCGCCTTCTTCGGCGACCTCGCCCCGCTCGCCGACCAGCCGCGCCTTCGACGCCGCGCTCGCGCCGTTGCGCCGCGTCCGAATGGGTCGTCTACGCCAAGAGGCCGTTCGCCGGGCCGAAGGCCGTGCTCGCCTATCTCGCCCGCTACACCCACCGCGTCGCGATCTCGAACTCCCGGCTCATCGCGCTCGACGAGAAGGGCGTCACCTTCAAGTGGAAGGACTACCGGATCGAAGGCCGCGACCGGTTCAAGACCATGACGCTCGACGCCGCCGAGTTCATCCGCCGCTTTCTCCTGCACGTGCTGCCGAGCGGCTTCCACCGCATCCGCCATTACGGCCTCTTCGCCGGCGCGGTCCGAGCCCGCAACATCGAGCGCGTCCGCCAATTGCTCGCCGCGCCGGAGAATGCGCCCCAGCCCTCGCACGCCGAGGCCGACAGTCAGGCCGATGACCTTTCGCCTGCGCGCCGCTGCCCGTGTTGCGGCGGCCGGATGATCATCGTCGAGACGTTCGAAGGCGCGCGCCCGGCGCGGCCGCCTCCCCAAGCCGGATCAGGATCGACACCTCATGACCGTCGCCGCGCCGCCCGCCCTCCAACGTCTTCGATCGCATTCGCTCGCGGCCGCGCCCCGGACCACGACCGCAATGGCCTCACAGCCACGACAGACCCCGATCACGCGCCCTATTCGCGCCCGTCCCTCACATTCGCTCGATCCAATCCGATCGGAATCGTCCTGCCGATCAACGCCATCCGCGGCTTCAAGCGTCATCCTCAGCCGGCGCGCCCGGTCCGCGACCCTGAAATCCCCATAGCGTCGCGCTCCGACCCGGCCCCAACCTTCCCGCGGTCTCCTCCTTGTGAGGCTTTCGGACGCCGGCCCCCGGCGGCGCGCCAACCGTCGTGCAAGGGGCCGGCGTCCGAAACCCTTCAACAAAGCTGGCGTTGCTGGAGGGTTCGGAGAACGCGACAAATGAGAGCCTTTGCGACCTTTGCCGCTTACTCCGCATCGCATGAGGTCGCGTTGTCCTGCTTTCCCGCAGTGAACTCCAGATACGTCGTTTCGAGGTCCGCCGGAGCGCGGTTTACCCGGGAAACCGTGCGTTGAATAAGCGGGGGAGGGAAGGGGCCGGTAACCCATCGGGCAAACAAATCTTGCCGGCTGCCGTATAAGGTTCTGTCCGCCGTCGCCCGCGCGTTGGTCGGCCCCGAGCCGCCCTTTCGCGTCCGCGCCGCGTTTACGGGGACGACAGAAGCGCGTCGATCAGATCGACTTTCGCCCCGCGCTGAAGCCCGATCACAAGCGCGATACTCTCGCCTTGACATACCTTCTCCAAATCCCCCTTCCACTGGAGCGGCACGACGACGTCCGTCGTAGACCCAGCCGCCGTAGCCCTCGGATCGTACGGTGTCCGCCCTGGATAGGTCAGGATCGCCGCTTCCTTGACGCCGGTCGCCTCGTGGGCCTCCGCGAAGGTCCCGCTGCAACTGGCCTCAGGATTTTGCTGTGCGGAACCCAGATCAAATCCGTTGGACGCAAAGCCACGTCCCAAGGCGTCATTGCAGATCTCTGTCGCGTCGAGAAGACTTGATCCATCATCACATTCGGCAGGGGTCGGCCCTATCGGCGTGAGCCCGAACAACAGTTTTGGATGAGGATGCACAATGCCAATGGATTGGCAGTAAGGCACCAGGCGAACGCCGGGATCACTGTGAAATCCGCACATCCATGCCTGCTCGAGCTCGTTCCAGACCGCGATCGTTGAGCCGAAGCCGCCTTTGGCCGCATCGTCGTTGCAGACGGCCTGCACGTCGACCTGCTGCGTGTCACTCGAGGTCGTGCAACTCGCCTGCTGACCCTTAAGATTCCCGGTCCATCCGTCGCCGTAGCGCGCCTGGCAGTAGCGCCTGATGTTTGGCCAATGAACGAGCCTGTGGTTGGAATCATTTCGAAACTTTGGATACATTTCTCGGAAGTCGTAGTCGATCGTCACGTTCGCCACGATCGGGGTCGGGTCGGCGCTCGTCGATAATCGCACCGTCTGTCCGTCGCCGATGTCCAGCGAGCGCCAGTGTTCCGCGTCCCACTGACTGTCGGGGATTGCTGCATCCGCTTTCCGCTTCAGCGGATCCATGCCCTTCAAGGTCAGGGCTGCGACCGCTGGCCTGCTTCCCTCTCCGTCGTTCAGGGGCTCGAACGCCCATAAGCTGCAGCAGGCCCTGCTGCCGGCGATGACATTATCGCTACACAAGAGCTGAGGTCGCCCGCTTGTCGGGTTCACCACCTTCACCGTCGAGAGATCCTGCATCGGATCGTCGAGATTGTTCCGTTCGACGTAGGCGCGATCCGCGATCTTCTTGGCCAGGTTCTGGCGTACCCGCCCGTAGATTTCGTCGTCGTTGAGGAAAAACGGCGGGGCGAGAAGGTCCGAAAGCGGCCTGAGATCGAGGTAGATCGGGACCAGATCGCCGTCATTGGGAACGCCGCCCTCTGAGCAGCCGCTGCCGCCGTAGCAGCCGAACTTCAAGACCTCACTGCCCACGTCATGCTGGATTTCGCGCAGTGTCTCGCTGTTTGTCCCGACGGTGAAGCCCCCGCCGTTCCCTTCATACAGCAAGGACGCGGCCACCTTGAGCTCCTTCTTCTTTTCGTCCGAACTATTGATCACGTCCTCGTTCAGGGTGAGCCGGGCGTAGCCACGTGTACCGAGGGTCACCGCGTTGGCGTAGTGCGTCCCCCAGTGGTTGACGACCACATCATAGCAGATGTCTGTTTCGGCCTTTCCCTTGCAGTCCTCGACCTCCTGTTTGAAATCCGGGCTCAAGATCGTTCGGCGCCGGTTCAGGACCAGCGCGTATTTTGTCGAAACGTACTGCGACTGCGCAACGACGGATTTGTTCTTCGTCATCTGGTCGATCCGTTTCGCCGTGGAGACGTCGACGCTAGTCTTCGCCTTGACGCCGAAGAGATTGACTTTCGCGTTCATGCCGATGTCAAGCAAATCCAATTCCTCCATTTCGCGCCCGGTCTCGATCGTCTTGGTGTCCGTTCCACCCACCGAATTGTGGATTTGCGACAGGGTCCAGCCAAAAGGGACGTCGACCGACGCCGCCCCGAACGGGGACTTCTGGTACGAGTAGGGTGCGCCGCCGTCCACGAACAGCTGGCCGGGAATCCTTCCTGTATTTTGGGGGTCGGCAACCTGAATGTTCTCTCGATCCAGGTCCGTGATGTCATAGGACCTGCCGGCATAGGCGTTTCCGTTCGACACGGGAGAGAAGTTGCTTGTGTACTTTTCCGGCAGCGGCGGGTCTTGTTCCGGGTCGTAGATCTCCGTCGGAATGTAGAGTGTCGTCTCTGTGTTTGGCCACGGGATGTCGACCCCGGGGGTCTGGACAATCTGGAAGCACCGGCGCTTCGACCCACAAGCCTCCGTCCGGATCTTCAGGACCCCGAGAACCTTGTCGCCGGCGCCGTCGGACGCGTCGACGATCTGGTAAGTCTTTGGATCGCTGGGCACCGGCCGCAATACGGCGCGAAGCGCCCCGACGTCGGTATAGACGTGCAGCTCGTGGCGGTTGTTTCGCATGATCAGAATGTAGGGCAGCGATCTGTACGTGCCGTGCGGACGGTCGGGCTCCTTCGGATTGGTCTCCAGGACGGGGTACGCCTCGTCCATATCCTTTTGAGCACGATCGTCGCGCCAGATTCCCGTCAGGTCCATCGCGTCCTGCGCCAAGGCCCCGCCCGAAAGGCAGCAGGCCAGCATTGCGACCGCCAATGTCCACACGCGCTTCGGTGAAGCCATCGTTCCCCTCCTCCCAATGGAGCGTCAGCTCGCGCGCCCCTCAATGCCCGGGCCCATGCTCTCCCCCATCCGGATCTTTGAGTGGATCCTCGGGAAAATCCGGTTCCCCGTGTGTATATTTCTCCGGATCCTTGAGGAGGTCTTCTTGGGTAAGCGTCTCTCGGCCGCCGTCATCCGAACTGCCGCGATCGGAATTATTAGCCCAAATCAGGGCTTGAAACTCCCTCGCGTCGATCACTGTGGCGTTCTCGTAGTCCTCGGAATCCTCCGCATTATCTGGAGGCACCGGTGCGTTGTTCGCAGCCGCCGCCACCTGCGAGCCCAATGTCAAGTTCGCGCGTTGAAGGTAAGTTTGTGGAGCCCGCGCCTGCCAATCGTTAGGCGGAATGAATGCCGGCTGAGGCGCGCCAAAGGCGTCCACGACCCGCGACGCCTCAACGGGCGAAATACTATCCGCTGAGACAACGGTCTCAACGGCTTGGGCGGAACTAGAAAAATAAGTCTTTCCCGAAGCGGGGTCTCTCCTGACGACGAGGTCCAGTGCGTAAGTTCGAACGTGATCACCGATCTTTGTCGTTTCCACAAGATTTTTCGTCTCCCATTCATCCACTGCGTACGGAGACCCGACGTTGAGTTCCCTGCAGACATCCGCAAGTCGCCTCCAGTTTTCTGGTTGCTCCGGATTTGTCGCCGGCGTATATTCAGAATTGAATTTCACTTTCCTAGAAAACCAACCGCCATCCTTTTGTTTTCTTGTGAATAGCCATTGCGAACCGCTCTCGTTACGCTTGGCCTTCACACCATTGCGTTTGAGATGATCGATGAATTTTTCGAGCGTCACTGACGGATTGGGCTCGGAAAGTTGAGGGTGCGGCTCCATCCCGAGGCCTTCGAACACATTCAAAGCATCCCGTTCCGGCATCCACTTCTGTGAGACCGGCAAAACAAAGGATTTTCCCGTTTCCCGGTTGGTGATGCGAAAGATTAGACTCTGGCCACTCGGTCCCCTGGGAAGCGGGCGGGTTTTCCTGGGACACGCCGTATTTTTTCGCGTCAGCTCTTGCTTGAGTTATGGCCCATGCCACAAACGTGTTATAACGTATGTCCATGGGCTTTTCTTCCTCGCCGAAGTCTTATCTTTTACTACTAATGAGAGGAGCATATAGATATGCCGGACGTCAGCAAGCCCTATCTCGCCTCTCTCTCGGACGACGGATTGCGCGTTCTGTCGCTCCTAAAGCAGTCCTGCGACGAATTGGGGAAAGCCCTGAAGGCGGAGTTCTCGATCGAGGACGCTCTTTCCGCGGCGGTCGCGTTCAAGGAGGTGCTCGACGCGATCGACGGCATGGGCGTCGACTCCTCCGATGGGGCGGGGCCGGATGTGCCAGGCGATGACGCCGGCCGAACCGGCCAGCTTCTGAGGATCGACCCCGAGGGAGGGATTTTCTCGGTCACGCTCCGCGAAGCGGCGACCGAACACGTGGCCCACGGGGTCGCCTTCGTGATTGCGGGCGCGGGCCGAACGCTCGACGATCTCGTCGCGGAGTTTCCGACGTGGCGGGGACAATTGGGGCTGAACGGCCTCATCGTTCAGTATGTCGGAATCGACCAGCAGCATTGGTCGCCCGAAAGGGCCGAAAGGCTCCTGGAGATGAACCTGCTTCAAACGGCGGCGATTGAGGTTTTGAACAGCGCCCTGAACGAGGCCGGACACCCCTGCGTCGTGATCTCGCAAGGCTTCGGCTGCTGGGTCGTGAACCGCGCCCTCCAGGGCCTTCCGCTCGAGAAGGTCTGGTGCGCCAATAACCTCCAGATCGACGCGCTCGGGTCGCCCGAGGTGCTGGCGGACCTGACGAGCGCCAAGAAGGGCGGGTTCGGCGCGATCTGCCACGCGCAGAGCCACCGCGCGCGGGCCGAGCTTGCCACGACCTTCGGCGTCCTCGAGGCGACGCTGACCGCGCTGCCGGTCGACATCAGGGGCTGATCGCCGACGGGGCAAATCCGTCACGCGGCTCGGCGGACGATCCTGCCGTCTCCTCCGGGCGGGACGCCGTCAGTCCGCCGGCGAAACGGAATGCCCACAACCCCGCCCCGACCTGCCGTCGGGCCTCCTTCGCGGCAGGTCCGCTTCCTCGCCCAATTGAGGCGTTGAGGGCCGCGATTTGCGACGGTCGCTAAACGTCGGCTTTGCCCATTGGAAGACCCGTGACGAAATACCAATCCGGGCAGAACTCTGCCTTTCCTGGGCGGCGCCTAAAAACAGCTATCCAGCTCTGCGTATAATTGGGTTGCCGTCAGATCACCAACGCCGATTGATTTTGCGACTCGCCTGAACGCTGAAACGGTACTAATACCGTGGCGGACCGGAGTGAGATTTGCCGCCGGCGTCGTAGACGCGAACTCATTTGCGGGGCTGCCAGCAAGCCCCCTGCGTAATTTTCCTGGGCGACAGCCCTTCGATAAACGGCGGCAATCCAGCGAGACGCGCCCAATGCAAGGCCATTTCGCTGGCAAGGCCATGAACCCTTCGTTTCGTTCGAACGCTGAAAAGTTGAGCTTCTCGGCATTTGCGGCCAAAATCGTTGCCCTCAGCAAGGATGGCTATCGATCGTCCTTATCTTGGGGATCAGCCTCCTCCAATAGCGCCGTCAGCAGAGGATGCGGCGTCGAGGCGAAGGGATCGACGACCGTCACGCCGCCCCAGGTGAACCCGTGCTGAAAGTCCTCGGACAAGAGCAGCCGGCAACCCGATTGCGACGCGGCTGAGAGGATGACCGCATCCCAAATGCCCAATTGATGGTCCGTTGCGAGGTCGATCGCCGCGAGCATCACCTCTGAGGAGGTCTCGACGACAGGCAGCGCGTCGCGCCAGTCCAGCAACGCGTCGCGGGCGTCGGCGCGCGTCCTTCCGCCCTTGCGGACGAGGACGTTGAAAAGTTCGCCGAGAACCTGTGCTGGCACAAAGGCCGCCTGATCCGGGAGCCGGCGCATGAGGGCGAGCGCGGCGTCACGCCGCTCGGCTCCGTTCACCCCTTCGGCATAGGCGAGCACGTTGGTGTCGAGAGCGACCCTCACCGATCGTCCTCGTAGAGTTCCTCGCGGCTCCACCGTCCAACGTTCATCACGGGCTGCCTCTCGAGGCGCGCGAGCAGCGTCGCGCGCGCGGTCCTCGCCACGTCGTCGCGCCGGCTTGCGGGAACCAATCGCGCGACGGGCTTGCCGTGACTGGTCACGACATAGCTGCGCCCCTCGCGAACGCCGCGTAGGAGAAGGGAAAATTTGCGGTTCGCGTCCGCGGCGGAAATGGACTCCTCCATGAGGAACTCCATACGTAGTGATATTGCCTACAATAGCGTGCGGCGGCTCGAATGCAAGCCGTTGGTTTGGACCAAGAGTTGTCCGTCGTCTTCATATGAAATTACGGTCCGACACCCCTTGCCCGACCACTCAGGCAGCCCGGTCGAGGGCTTGGCAAATGTGCTCCGAAGGTGTAGCGCAAGATTGTGCTCAGCGAGCGCAACTCGCAATAGAATCAAGGGGTTGAACAGATCGGTTTCCTGGGTGGGGCTCCTCCCGCCCCAGCCAGCACAAGCTAACTCCTCATCCGTGTTCGTCCCGATGGGTCACGACTGGAGACGGCGGACGGTGACGGAAGACCTGTGGCTGGCCCGAGAAAAAAACCGTGATACGGTGATGTCCGCCGACCGCAGTCCGGTTCCGGATAGACCGGCCGACAGGGCCCCTGTCAGGGGAGGAGACGCCGGCAACGGAGGGAGTCGACGCCATGTCCCGAGATATTCTCGACTTCGCCATCGTGGGCGCAGGCGTGTCGGGTTTCTATTGCGGGTACCGGTTGCTGACCGCGGATCCGACACTTCCGGCCCTGCAAGAATTGCTCAAGGCGTCCGGACGCGACACGCTGTCCGTCGCCGTGTTTGAGGCCGGCGATCGTCTCGGAGGCCGCCTCTGGAGCCACCGCTTTCCCGAGGCGCCCAGCCTTGTCGCCGACCTCGGCGGGATGGCGTTCAGTTCGCTGCATGCAAATGTCTACGGCCTATGCACCAAGGAACTGAATCTGAAGACTGTCGAAGCCAAGGAATTCGAAGTCATCAACCTGCAATATACTCGCGCGCATCGCTATGCGTTCAACGACTATTTGCCGGACCCTCGGTGGGACCCATACTATCCGGAGATCCTTCCTTTCTTCCTGGATAAAAAGGAACAGCGGCAATTACCCTCGGACCTGGTGCTTGGGGCGTTCACGAAGGCGGCGCCGACCATTGCTCCCTTGATCAACAAGCTGAAGACAGAGGGCGGAGATCCCGATGTCGCCATGCCGCTCATCAGAAAACTGACCGAAGAGTTGAAACATGCCCGCGATACCTGGAGCGGCCTTCCAATCCACGACTGCGGCCTATGGAACCTGCTGTCTTGGCATGCCAGTCAAGAAGCCTATGAGATGGCCACGAACGCATTCGGCTTTTACTCGACCACGCAGAATTGGAACGCTTACGACACGCTGCTTGGCGCCCTCGTCGATTTTTCCGTTCCGCAGACCTGGTGGAAGCTGAACGACGGCTATGAGGCGCTGCCGCGCGAACTGGCCGGGCGGTTCGTCGAACATCAGGGAACGGTTCACACTCGGACGCGATTGCGCGGCCTTGAGATTCAGGGTGAAGGACCCGAAGCAGTCGTCGCGATGAGGCTCGAGACGAACGGCTCCATCCGGACGCAACAGGCGCGCAACGTCATCCTGGCGATGCCCCAGCGAGCGGTCAAGTTGATGGACCCGGACACGTTTCTGTTCCGGAGCCGCCAGTTCGTAATCAACCTTGAAGCCGTGACCTGCGAGAACGCCTGCAAGCTGTTCCTGGTTTTCGCAGAACCATGGTGGACGAAAGTCCCGATTCCAGGTCCAACCCCGGCGACAATCCAGCCCGGCCTGTCGACGACCGATCTTCCCTTGCGGGTATGCTATTATCTGGGGTCGGAGGAAAACGGCAGATCGTTGCTGCTGGCCGCTTTCACCGATTCGATCGGCGTCGAATACTGGAACGGCTACCTTCCCGAGGCCCATTACAGGCTTGCGGATCGGGATTCAGGCGCGAGCCCGTTGTTGTTCGATCCCCCGCCTGCGATGATCGCGGACATCGTGAGGCAACTCGGCGTCATGCACGGGGTTAGCGTGCCGACGCCCCTCTCCGCGAAATTCGTGAATTGGGGTGGAGATCCCTATGGGGGCGCCTATCACTTCTGGAACACTCACCTGCGCAGCTGGGAGGTGATGCCCCGCATCCGACATCCGATAGGCGACGCGAAGGTTTTTCTTTGTGGGGAAGCCTTTTCGGCAAAACAGGGATGGGTCGAGGGCGCGGTCAACACCGCGGAAATGACCCTGGAAACCCATTTCGGACTACCCCGGCCCGATTGGGTCCCTAAAGATTACGACTTTGGCCCCTGAATCGAGGTCCGTCTCTGTTCAACTGGCGCGCCTTCGAGGGATCTGAGGATGGCGTTTATGAGAGCCGTAATCCCGATCTCCACCGCTCAAACCGTCATCGATGGATATCGCGTTCTGGCCGAGCTCCAGAGCGGCGACTCCTCAACGCTCGTCTATCGCGGCGTGCGCCTGGCGGACGAAACACCGGTCCTGCTGAAAATCCTCCGCAACGCTTATGCGACGTCGCTGGAGCGCGCCGGCTTTCAGTGGGAATACGAGCTTCTCCGCGGCTTGGATATTCCCGGCGTTGTTCGCGCCTACGATCTCACCTCGTATGAAGGCTGCCCCGTCATCGTGCTCGAGGATTTCGGCGGGCATTCCCTGGCCGAGCTGCTCGGAACGCGGCCCCTGGCGGTCGTCGAGGCGCTCGAATGCGCCAGTCAACTGGCATCAACCCTCGATCGCCTGCATCGCGCCGGGATCTTGCATTGCGGCGTGGGTCCATCAAGCGTCGTAATGGCGAACGACGGCCGGGCGGCCCTGACCGATTTCAGTCATGCAACCGACCAGTCCGGCCTGCGGCCGGCCCCGCGTCCGGTCGGGCTCTTGGCGGACCGGCTCGTCTACATGTCGCCTGAGCAGACCGGGCGGATGAACCGCTCGGTGAATGACCGCAGCGACCTCTATTCGCTCGGCGTGACCCTATACCACATGCTGACCGGGGCGCCGCCGTTCGCCGGTGACGACCCGCTCGCCCTGATCTACGCCCATATCGCCACGCCCCCGACGGCGCCGAGCGAGGTCAGCCCCGGCGTTCCCCCCGTACTTTCCGCCATCGTTCTCAAGCTGCTGGCGAAAAACGCCGAGGATCGCTACCAGTCGGCGTTGGGTCTCAAGGCCGACCTCGATGAGTGCCTCCGTCAGTGGCGCGCCTCCGGCGCCATGCAGCCCTTCGATCTCGGCCTGCGGGACCTGCCGCGCGAACTGCGCATTCCCGAACGGCTATACGGGCGAGAGCGCGAGAGCGCGGTGCTGATGGCCGCGTTCGACCGGGCGAGCCAGGGCGCTGCTGAACTGCTGCTGGTCTCGGGGCCGCCCGGCATCGGAAAGACCACGTTGGTGAACGAGGTCCACCGTCCCCTGGCTCAGCGGCGCGGCAGCTTCATATCGGGAAAAATCGACCCCCTGCAACGCACAGTGCCCTATGCCGCGCTGGCCCAAGCGCTTCGCTCCAAGGTCGAACAGATTCTGACCGGGTCTGCGTCCGAGGTCGCCGACTGGCGCGACCGCGTGCTTCACGTTCTCGGCGCGAACGCCGGGTTTATCAGCGAAATCGTTCCGGAACTGAAGCGGGTCATCGGCGAGCAGGCGCCCGCGCCGTCCGCCGCGCCGAAAGAGGCGCAAAACCAGTTGCATCTTGCGTTCCGGCAGTTCTTTCAGGTTCTCGCCCGCCCCGACGACCCGCTGGTGCTGTTCCTGGACGACCTCCAATGGGCGGACACAGCGCTTCTCGGGCTGATGCAGTCGATCCTTTCCGCGGACGACGTCAGCCTCCTTGTGGTCGGCGCCTACCGGGACAATGAAGTGTCCTCGGTTCATCCTCTCGTTCAGACCGTGGACGAGATTCGGAACGCGGGCGGCCGGGTCAACGAGGTGCGGCTCGGGCAGTTGAACCCGGCCGACATTGCGCTGCTGCTCTCCGACACGCTGGGTTGTCCGGTCGAGACGGCTCGGCCGCTTGCCCGGCTGGTTCTCGACAAGACCGCTGGAAATCCTTTCTTCCTGCGCGAATTCCTGCGCTCGCTCGAGCACGAAGGCTATCTGACGTTCGACGCCGACGCCGGGCGCTGGACCTGGGACGCCGGCCGGCTCGAGTCGCTTCGCATCACAAGCAACGTCGTGGACCTGGTCGCCCGGCGGGTTCGGCAATTGTCGGAGGCCACGCTTCAGACCCTCGAGGCGGCGGCCGTCATCGGCGCGCGGTTCGAACTCGAGCTGCTCGCGGAGCTGGTTGGCGCGACGCCGCACGCGACCGCGCTCGCGCTGAAGGAAGCCATGCGCCAGGGCGTGATCGTCCCGCTCGACGAGGGCCATCGCCTGGCGGAGCGCATGGAGAACGGCGGGGACGACGGCTTCCGCGTCGAATACCGCTTCGCGCACGATCGAATCCAGCAGGCCGTATACTCGATGCCCGCCGAATCGGAACGCGTATCGCTCCACTTGCGGCTCGCCCGGCTGCTGCAGGAAAGAACCGACGTCGATCGCATCTTCGACATCGCCAACAACCTTCATTTGGCCAGGGAGAGGCTCGACGGGATCCCGGGGCGAGACGAATTGGCGAGGGTCAATCTCTCCGCCGGCCGCAAGGCGCGCGCCGCCTCGGCCTTCGCGACCGCCCGCGAGTACTATCGCAGAGGCATCGAGGCGGCCGGGGACGAGGCCTGGGCCCGGAGCTATGCGCTTGCGCGCGATCTGCGCCTCGAAGGGGCCGAGGCCGCATATTTGAGCGCCGACGCCGAAAGCTTGACGGAATGGACGGCCGCGGCGATCGAGCATGCGGCGACGGATCTTGATCGCGTGCGGGGATATGAGGTCCGGGTCGTCGCGGCGATCACGCAGCTCGCGTCCGACGTCGCAGTCGTCGAAGGCCTGAAACTGCTGAGGCTGCTCGGGGTTCATATTCCGGATAAGCCGAAGACACGCCACATCGTCGGCGGGCTGATGGCGATAAAGGCGTTGCTGGCCTTCCGGCGCGTCGAGAGTCTGGCCAAGCTGCCCACTATGACCAATGAGATCGATCTGACCCGAATGCGTTTGCTGCAAGTGGTTACTCAGGCGGCATACTCGGCGAGCCCCAATGTGTTCGCGATGGCGGTGGTCCAATCGGTCCTCTTGTCCATCCGGCGCGGCAATTCGCCGTACGCCATCGACGGCTACCTCAGTTACGGGATCATTCTTTGCGGCGTGACCGGGGACGTCGCGACCGGTTACAAATTCGGCCAGTTGGCGCTGACGCTGCTCGATCGATTCAACTCCCGCTCCAGGCGTCCAAGCGCGGCGTTCCTGTTCAACGCCTTCATCGCGCACTGGCGAAACCACATTCGCGACACTTTCGGCCCGTTGCGGGAGGGCTACCAGCTCGGGCTTGAAAACGGCGACTTTAATTTCGCCGGCCTCGCGGGGTTCGACTACACGTGCCATGCCTATTGGGCGGGCGAAAATCTGGTGCGCCTCGAAAGCGAGCAGGCGAGTTACTCGGAAGTTTTCCGCACGCTCAAGCAGGAGAACATTGTCCAGCTCATGAGCATGTACCGGCAGGCGGCCTTAAACCTCACGGTGGGGAGCGAGGGCGCGCCAGACCGGTTGAAAGGGGACGCGTGCGACGAGGACGCGTTGACGCCCGGATTTCAATCGACCCAAAACCTCAATGCCCTCTGCCAGCTCTACCTCCACAAGATGATCCTCGCCTACCTGTTCCGGCGCTACGAGGACGCCGTGGGACATTCGGTCGAGGCGCAGAAGAGGCTGGGCGGCGCCACCGCCACCCCCGGCGTGCCGATCTTCTACTATTATTCCGCGCTCAGTCACCTGGCGCTCGCCGGCAGAGGGTCGGCCAGCCCCGGCACAAGATCCGCCAGGAAGGCCGCGAACACCGCCGTCCGGAAGCTGCGGAAGTGGGCGGCGACCGCGCCGATGAACTACGAGCACCGCCTGCATCTCGTGGAAGCCGAGTTGGCGCGGGTCCTCGGCCAGGACGCGGCGGCCCGCGAGCATTACGACAAGGCCATTCTGCTCGCTGGGGAGAACCGATACCTGAACGACGCCGCTCTGGCGGCGGATTTGGCCGGCCGATATTATTTCGAACGCGGCCTGACCCATGTGGCTCGGGGCTACCTGCGCGATGCGCATTACGGTTACGCTCAGTGGGGCGCGCACGCCCTCGCCCGACAGCTCGAGGCGAGCTTCCCGCAGTTCATCGCGCAACCCGTCCTGGCGTCAGCGCAAGCGAGCGACCCCGCTTCCCGGGCCGGCGAGCCGGGGCTCGACGCCGTCAGCATTCTGCGCGCCTCGCAAGCCATCTCAAGCGAGATCGAACTCGAGCCGCTGCTGCGCCAGCTGATGAGCGTCGTCATGGAAAGCTCCGGCGCGCGTCGAGCCTGCCTTCTCTTCGAACGGGAACAGGGTCTGTTTCTTGAGGCTGAGGTGACGGCCGACAATCCCGAAGTCACGATCCAGGACGAACCGATCGACGTCTTCAATGACGAGCCGAAGCTGCCGCTCGGCGTCATCAACTTTGTGCTCCACACCCGCGAGAGCGTCGTGCTGGACGACGCAATGGCCGATTCGCGGTTCAGCCGCGATCCGTACCTCGCCCGGGTTCGGCCGTACTCGGTGCTCTGCGCGCCTCTTGTGAGACAGGGCCGGGTCAACGGCGCCCTGTATTTGGAAAACGATCTCAATCGCGGCGCGTTTACGCCGGCGCGATTGGGGCTCATTAGCCATGTCGCGGCGCAGGCGGCCATTTCGGTCGAGAACGCGCGATTGTATGGCGACATTCGATCGCTCAACGTGGCCTATCAGCGGTTCGTCCCCCGGCAGTTCCTCGGCATCCTCGATCGCAAAGCGATCACCGACGCGGCTGTCGGCGATCGCGCCCAACGGGAAATGACGGTCCTGTTTTCCGACATTCGCCAGTTCACCCGTCTCTCGGCGCGCTTGGGGTTGGACGACACCTTTGCCTTCGTGAACCGTTATCTCGGCCGAATGGTCCCGGCGATCGAAGCCCACCACGGTATTGTCGACAAATACGTCGGCGACGCCATCATGGCGCTCTTTCCCAGGCAAGCGGACGATGCGCTCGACGCGGCCGTAGCGATGCTGCGCGCGCTCGCCGCTTTGAACGAGGAATTCGCGGCGGAAGGGCGTCCGGCCCTGCACATTGGCATCGGCCTGCACTATGGGCAGCTCTTGATGGGAATGGTCGGCGTGCATGGGCGCATGGACTGCACGGTCATCGGCGACGCGGTGAACATCGCGTCGCGAGTCCAGAGCTCGACGCGAGACTATGGCCTCTCCCTGTTGCTCACGGCCCAGGTGCGCGATCGGCTCGAATTTCAGGATCGCTTCGACCTGCGGGAGATCGATCGGGTGCGCGTCGCCGGTCGCGACGAACCGGTCACATTGTTTGAGCCGTTCGATGCGGACGCAGCTGAGGCGAGGGCCGCCAAGCGAGAAAATCGGAAGCTACTGGCGGAATTGATCGATCGCTATCGAGAAGGCCAAGTGGAGGTCGCCGCCGCTTGCGCGCGCGCCATCCTTGCTCGCGCCCCCGAGGACCGGGTGGCCCAACTGTACCTCGCTCGGTGCGAGAATTTTGCTCGCACCGGACTCCCTGAGATGTGGGACGGCGTAAGCCCACTGGGACAAAAAGTGGACGGTTCCAGATTTCGAGCAGGAGCCGGTTCCAGGCCGTCTCGGGTAATCGGAGGGAGAACGGAATATCACGCGCAGCGGATCCAGGTATTCCGTTTTGAGAAAATCCTCTTGTGGTTGGTGCGAATTCTGCGTAGTTTTTTGAACCGTCGATCTTCAAGGCCGGCGGCTTTCGATTGCGGTTCAGGGAGGTGGAAATGTCTCGCGTCGTCACTCACGGGGAATGGGGCCGCATTGTCGCTCATGCTTGGCTTGATCCGGCCTTTGCGAAGGAGCTTTCGACCGACCCCTCCAAGGCGGTCAAGAGCTATCTCGGGCTTGACCCCAATTCGGAAATTGGCGTCTTCGAGATCCCCCCAAGGCCCGGCGACATCGGCGATGCGCAACTCGAAGATGTGCGAAGCGGCCGGGCGAACCTCGCGGCGACGCCCGCTCAGCCCTTCTGCTGCTGCTAGCGGAGCAAGACGGGAGCGCCCGCGTTCGCGCCGGGCGCATATCATGATCAACCGAGGACGCGGTCGCCGGGATTTGCGGCAGGGAAGCGTACCGTATCGTTGACTTGAATCGCGCTAACTTTTTTGGACCGTCGACCAAATATGCCGGCGGATATTACGTTCGTGGTTTAGGGAGATGGAAATGGCTCACGCTGTCACTCAAGTTGAATGGGGTCGCGTTATTGCTCATGCTTGGCTCGATCCGGCCTTCGCGCATGAACTGTCCTTGGACCCCGCCAAGGCGGTCAAGAAATTTCTGGCGCTTGACCCCAACTCTGATGTCGAAGTCCTTGAGATTCCGCCAAAGCCGGGCGATCTCAGTAATTCGCAGCTCGCAGATGTGGCGAGCGGTAAGACGAACCTCGTGCATTTCTCCAAGTTCTGCTGCTGCTAGCAGAGAAAGACGAAAGCGGCGGCGTACGCATCGCGCCGAACAGCATGATTGATCTCATTCGCTTACGCGAGAACGTCGCCTGCGAGTTTCTTGCCGAAGGCGTCGTCTTCGTGTCCGAGCGCGGCTCCCGTCTGCTGACAGGACGAGCGGAGCGTTTGGTCGCACGCTGCCTCGATGGTTCCCTGACGCTTGACGGGATCATCGAACATCTGCACAGCGAGGCCTCCGCGGCAGAGGTTTGCTTCGTCGTCGAGCGCCTGAAACGCGATGGCGTCATCGTGTCCGGGCCTCGTCTCGACGCTTCAGAGCGGGGCTGGGAAGCGCTCGGCGCCGAGCCGGAAGGGGTTGGGCGCCTCGGTCAGGCGGAGATCGAGATTGTTTCGGTCGGCGATGTCGACGCATCGACGATAGAAGTGGTCGCCGACGCGGTTCGTCGCATCGGGCCTCGGATCGCATTGCGTAGCAACGTCAGCCAAGCGCAATCGGCAACGCCGGCCGTCCCCCGAATCGTCGTCGCCGACGATTATCTGCGCAGCGCGCTCAACGACATCAACGCCGACAGCCTGGCGAGCGGTCGTTCCTGGCTTCTCGTCAAGCCGATCGGCGTCGAGGCGTGGGTCGGCCCGTTTTTCACGCCGGGCGAGACGGGCTGCTGGCGATGCCTCGCACAACGGCTGCGCGGCCATCGTCGGGTCGACGAATATTTGCGCCAGCGACGGGCGGCGGACGACGTCGCCTCGGCCGCTCTTGCGAGTCTTCCAGGGGTCGCGAGCGCGGCGGCCGGCGTCGTCGCGACGGCGGTCGGCAAATGGTTCGTCGAAGGCCGGTCGGGCCTCGAGGGCGCCCTTCGGGCGTTCGACTCCGGTGCGATGGACTGGCGACGCCATAACCTCGTGAAACGGCCGCAGTGCCCAGCCTGCGGAGATGTCGCAAGGCGGCTTGCGGATGCAACGGATGAGCGCGCGTCGGGGCAACGCCCGAAGGCCGACGCATCGGTGAAACTGGTCGCCCGGCGCGGCGAGATCGTCGACGGCGGATTGCGGGTCGCTTCCCCGGAACAGACCTTCGAGCGGCTGAAGCACCATATCAGCCCTGTTACCGGAATCGTCAGCGCGCTCGTGGACTTGTCGGACGAAACCGGAGCCGGCCGGGCCGTCGGCCCGAACTTCCTCGCCACGCATGCGTTCACAAACGGCGCGACAGACGTCGATGAACTGCGGGAGAGCCTGCTTCGCGCCTCGGGCGGCAAGGGGCTCACCGTGGCGCAGGCGCAAGCGGGCGCCGTGTGCGAGGCCCTAGAGCGATACTCCGGCGTGTTCGACGGAACCGAGACCGTCGTGCGGGCCCGGATGTCGGACTTGAGGGGCCAGGCAATTGATCCCAACGCGTCGATGCTTTTCAGCAAGAGGCAGCTGAGCGCGGCGCTCGACACCCCGAACGGCGCGACCCCCGGCCGCAGGACTATCGTTCTGCCGCGCGGCGCACGGCGCATTCCGGCCCCGTTCGATCCGGGCGCCGAGATCGACTGGACGCCGGTATGGTCGCTCAGTCATTCGCGGCTCCGCTACCTGCCGACGGCCTACTGCTACTACGGAGCAGGACGCCTGCCCGGCGGCGCCTTCGCGTTCGCCGACTTCGAACGGCTCAGCCGCGGGCAATGTGATCGAGGAGGCCGTCCTCCAGGGCTTTCTCGAGCTGGTCGAGCGCGACGGCGTCGCCATCTGGTGGTACAATCGCATAGCTCGCCCGCGCGTCGACATCCGCCTGTGGAACGATTGGGCGCTCGACCGCATGATGGGCCGGTTTGCGGAGTTGGGTCGCGAGACCTGGGCAATCGACCTCACAACCGACCTCGGGATACCGACCTTCGCGGCGGTGTCCTGCATGGCGGGCTCGCCGCGGACTCAGGTCCTTCTTGGCTTTGGCGCGCATCTTGACGCCCAGATCGCGCTTCGCCGCGCGGTCACGGAACTCGTGCAGTCCCTCCCCGGCGTCGTCGCAGGCGAGTCTCGACCGGCGTCGCCGGAGGACCCCCATGCCGCGGCTTTCGACTGGTTCGCGACGGCGACCATCGAGGATCACAGGCATCTCGCGCCCGATCCGGCCGCCCGCGCGCTGACGCCGGATGATTACCGGCTACGGCGCATGACGGACCTGCTCGACGCGATCGAGTATTGCGTCGAGGCGGCGCGAGCCCAGGGACTCGAGACGCTGGTTCTCGATCAGACCCGTCAAGACGTGGGGCTCGCGGTGGCGAAGGTGTTCGTTCCCGGCCTTCGTCATTTTTGGCCGCGCTTCGCGCCGGGACGCCTCTATGACACGCCGGTCGAGCTCGGCTGGCGCAGTCGGGCGCTCGAAGAGAGCGAACTCAATCCGGTCCCGATCTACTTCTGATCCAGGAACCCTTCCCGTGATGCAGGCCTATGGCGGCTCGCCGCGCCGAACGCTGAAGTTGGCGGCAGGCGTTGAACTCGATGCGGGCTCCGTCGAGCAGGCCCCGGTCACGATCCGCTCGCGAGCCTGGAGCCTGCCGCTGGGCGTCCTGACGTCTGCTCTGCGCGACGCCGCATTCGCCCTGATCGACGGGGCCGACGAAGAGAGGCTGGCGAGCGAAGTGCAGCGGCAGGAAGGCTTGTCGGCGCTCGTCCGCTGGTCGTGGCTGGCGCAGACCCTGCTCGATGTCGGCGGGTTGCGCTGCACGCTGACGACTTCCAACGGCGATCCGTTGGCGGCGATATCGGCGCTTGCCTCGGGGGGGACCCTCCGCATTTCGCCGCTTGGCGCGTCCGAGCCGGCAGCGCTGTCGCGCTTTGCTTGCTTGCGCTCCCTCGATGGCGTGGCGGTGATCGAAACGCCGCTCGGGCGCGCCCGGATCGAACTTCACGACCCGCGTCTGGCCGGCGCCGTCGCCGCGCTCGCGCGGCCCTCGACGGCAGGCGCTATCGCCGGCTCGATCGGGTTTTCTGCGGAAGAGCTTGCCGCCTTCCTGGGTTTTTTGCGCGGCGCTTCCGCGCTTGCGGTCCTGGACGAGACCGATGCGGCCGCCGACGACGCCGGGCTCCCGCTCTGGGAGTTCCACGACGCTCTGTTTCACGCCCATTCCCGGCTCGGCCGTCGCACCCTCGCTTATGGCGCGACCGACCGATTCCGGGGACGGATCGATGCGCCGCCGGCGGTCGCGCCTGTGGAAGGCCGACTCTTTCCGCTGCCGAAGCCGAACTTGCCGAGGCTCATCGCCAAGGACCCTCCGTTCGCCGCGGTTCTCGAGGCTAGACGCTCTCAGCGGGCGTTCGCGCCGAAACCCGTTTCCTTTTCCGCGCTGTCGGAGTTCCTTTATCGCGCGGCGCGCAACACCCAATCTTCGCCGCTGCCGGCCGACGCTGGAGAAGACGCGTGGATCAAGAGGCCGTATCCGGGCGCCGGCGCTTGCCATCCGCTCGAAGTCTACGTCGTCGCGTCCCGCTGCGACGATCTTGAGCCGGGCCTTTATCGTTACGAGCCGGCGAGCCACGGGCTCGTGGCGAAGGGCGCCGACGCGTCCCGTCTCGCTCAACTGCTCGCCGGCGCGCGAGGCGCCGCCGGCATCGCGGAGAGTCCGCCGATCCTGATCGTGCTGGCCGCCCGTTTCGCGCGCATGTTATGGAAGTACGAAGGCATTGGATACGCCAATACGCTGAAAGACGCCGGAGGACTGCTGCAGACCATGTATTTGGCAGCGACGGCCATGGGTCTTGCAGGGTGCGCGCTCGGCGGCGGGGATTCCGAATGTTTCTCCGCCGCGGCTGGCGTCGGATTCTTCGAAACGTCGTCGATCGCCGAGTTCATGCTGGGGCATCCTGATCGGGAGGAGACATGATCGGACAGGCGGCCATCAGGCCGGCGCCTGAGGAGGCGGACTTCTTTCGCGCCCACGGCTTCGTTACGCTCAGCGGACTGCTCTCGCGCGGCGAAGTCGCGAATATGGAAGAGGCGTTCGAAGCCGCAGTCCGAAAGGCGACCGGTCGCGGTTCGGAGGCTGCGGGCGTCGTCAGCGGCAGGGTCGACTCGCTTGTGACCGTCATTTCGCCGGAAGCGTCGGCGCCGATTTTGCGATCATCGCGCCTCGTCGGCGAGGTGCGCAGGGTCATGTCGGTTTTTTTCGAAGTCCCGGAGGAGCGAGTCCTGTGCGGCTGGCGCTGCTTCCTGAAACCCGCCGGGGGCGACATCACCCCATGGCACCAGGACGCCGCTTATCGTCCGGCCCCCCACTACGGCGGAACTGTCTGGCTGCCCCTCGATCCGGCGACGACCGAGAGCGGCTGTCTCGAATATTTGCCCGGTTCCCATCGGGGACCGCTTCTCGAGCACGGGGTTCACGACCATCATTTTGTGGCCGAGCCCCATAATGGGGACGCGGCGGTGAGCTGTCCGTTGAGCGTCGGCGACGCGTCCGCGCACAATTGCCTGACGGTGCATCGCGCCGGCCCGAACCGGACCGCCAGACCGCGGCGCGCTTTCGCAGTGGTCTGCCAGGTGACGACGTGATCGGTGGGTCGCGCTCCTCACCCTGATCGAGGCGCCGGCGACGCGGGAGACGCCGGTCGGAGTTTGGCGTTCGCCGCCTTCTCCTCGTCGTTCAAGAAAACGATCTGCTGGGCGGCGTGCTCGAACTTCTGGCCGGCGAGCCACCGCCGATGCGCCAGCGTCCAATGGCCGCCGCCGCCGTAAGTTGTGACGGAGAACCTAGCGATCCCGACGCCCGTCTGGCGCCCGGTCTCCTCCTGGCGACGCAGACCGCGGCTTTCATGCAGGCTCACCGAACCTTTCGACTGAGGGGCGAAAGCCCTCTTGCTCGCCATTGTCGACAAGGGTTCCGTCGGCCTGAAAGCCGCAATGCGGGCTCACCCTTACGCTTGAGCGATCTGATCGGGAGGCCCGCATCGGGCAGAGATCGCCCGTCGAAGGAGTGCCCGTTTGCCTGCCCAGTCTTCTCGTCCGTGGTCGGGATCCGCAACCACCGCTCTACGTCGACCCTTCCCGTCGGCGACTGCCCCGTTCCCAGTTGGCCGCGGTAGGATCGCAACGCGCAAATCCGGGATATTTGGCTACCGTGACGCGAACGGGTTTTGTCCGTCCCTTTACTAAGCAAATGAGTCACGCGACCGGGCCCTCGAACGCCTCTCGCGTCGCATAGGCTTTCTGGGTGCCGCGCCGGGTCACGGAATCTGCGGCGTAGCGGGCCGCCTTGATGAGGGACGCTTTCACGTCCTGGGTATCGACGTAATATCGAGCGAAGCCGCCGATAAAGGCGTCGCCCGCTCCGGTGGTGTCGACAGGCGCGACCGGGACCGGTTCGATCGCGGTCGTCTCCGTCGGCGTGACCAGCAGGGCGCCGCGCTCCCCCATCGTGACGATCACCGTTCCTATTCCCTTGGCGATCAGGCTCCGCGCCGCCGCTTCAATTTCCGCCAGGGTCCCGACAGGCTGGCCGGACAGGAGAGCGAGCTCCGTCTCGTTGGGCACAAAGAAGCTGACGTGCAGAATTCGATTGAGATCGAGCGCGTTCGTTGCAGGCGCCGGATTGAGGAGCGTCTTGATCCCGTGCCGCTTGCCGAATTCGATCGTCGCATAGACGGTCTCGAGCGGAATTTCGAGCTGAAGAAGGATCAGGCTGCAGGTCTTGAGATCCTCCGCGGCCCGCTCGACGTCCGCGGGCAGAAGGTCGGCGTTTGCGCCCTTGACGATGAGGATCGAGTTCTCCCCGGACGGCTCGACCATGATCGGCGCGACGCCGCTCGACTTTCCCACGACTTTGGACACATGGCGGGTGTCGATTCCGAAGCTCGCGAAATTCCTTATCGTGTTGTCGCCGAACATATCGTCGCCGACCTTGGTGACCATCAGAACGTCGGCGCCGAGCTTGGCGGCCGCCACGGCCTGGTTCGCCCCCTTGCCGCCGCAACCCATCTCGAAAGACGGCGCCTCGATCGTTTCGCCCTTCGCCGGCATGCGCGCCACATAGGTGATGAGATCAACCATATTGCTGCCGACGACCGCGATACGCCCCGTCATGTATTGCCTCCCTGTGCTGACTGATGATCGAAGACGGCGGCATGGCCTCGATCGATTCAGCCCGGGCGCGTCGCGCACGTCGCGCGCGCCGCCGGAAGTGTGACAGGGCTGGAAACGGCGCGCAATCCGAATATGATGCCCTCAATCTTCCGCGTTAACTATCGACGGAAGGACACGCCCGACGGCCCGATAGAGGGACGTTCAGGCGACGGATCGGGAGGAGGCGCGGGATTGGCGAAAGTGTCATTGCGCAATATCGCCAAGCGCTTTGGCCCGGCGCAACTTTTCGACCGCTTCAACCTCGACGTCATGGACGGCGAGCTGCTGTGTCTGCTCGGACCTTCCGGGAGCGGAAAGACCACGCTTTTGCGCATGATCGCAGGCCTCGAAGAGCTGGACGACGGCGACATTTTCGTCGGCGATCGCGAGATTTCGCGCCTGTCGCCGCGCGACCGTCATATCGGCATGATGTTCCAGGGCTACGCGCTCTATCCGCATCTGTCGGTGCGCGAAAACCTGGCTTATCCGTTGCGGGTGCGACGCGCTTCCCACGAAGAGATCGCGCCCCGCGTGGCCGAGACCGCCCGCCTTCTCGGTATCGAGCATTTGCTCGACAGGCGCATCCAGCAGGTGAGCGGCGGCGAACAGCAGCGGGTGGCGATCGGCCGCGCGATCGTGCAGAAACCGAACCTCTACCTGCTCGACGAACCGATCAGCAATCTCGACGCCAGCCTGCGCGAGACAGTCCGCACCGAGATCCAGCGGCTACAGCGACAGCTGGGCGCCACGACCATCATGGTGACCCACGACCAGCTCGATGCGCTCGCCGTCTCCGACAGGATCGCCGTCCTTCACAAGGGGGTCCTGCAGCAATGCGGGACCCCTGATGAGCTTTATCTCAAGCCGGCCAATATGTTCGTTGCGGGCTTCATCGGTCAGCTGCGCATGAATCTGCTCCCCTGCCGCTATCGGGATGACGGAGACGGGCCAACGCTGCAGGGTCAGGGATTCGCCCTGCCCGCTCCCGCCGGCTCGGTCGAGGCGGCCGGCGCGTCGCGAGAGCTGATCGTCGGCTTTCGGCCCGAGATGGTCGAGGTCCTGCGGCATGCCGAGGCCGGCGCTTCGCCGGCCACGATCGAGACCGTTCAATTTCAGGGGGAGCGATTGATCTGCCTCATGCGCCTTGGCGACGAGCGCATCCACGTTTCCCTGGACGGACGGACGCGCCTCGACGCCGGCGCAAGGGTGTGGGTGGCGGTAGCGCCCGACCAATTGCATGTGTTCGACCGCGAGAGCGGTGGACGACAGTCGGCGCGGGCCGCGCCGATGAGATGAGCCTGCCGCGCCGGGGACTGACCGGCGACGCGCAGGATGAACAACAATGAAAAGCGAGGAGGAAGTGATGAACGAGCGTAAAAAGGGTGTGATCGATTTTGCATTCAAGCCGCTGAGCCGCAGGGGATTTCTGCGCGAGGGCGCCGCGTTGACGACCACTCTCGCCAGTGGCTCGCTGCTCGGCGGCGCGGCGTTTCCAGCGCGGCGCCCTAGCGGCGACCACGGTCAACGTCGAGATCGACGCCGGACAGAACGAGAATCCGTTCCACTGGCAGGCGGATGCGATCAAGCAGCAGTTCGGCGTCGACCTCAAGCTGATCGGCCTGCCGTTCGTCGGCCAGTATGAGAAGCTTGTCTCCGAACTCACTGCCCGTTCGTCGGCTTACGACCTCCTGGTGTTCCCGCCCTATTTCCTCGGCGATTTCGTCGCCCTGGGCTTCCTGCGCGAACTCGACGATTATACCAAACTCGATCGATCCGCAGCTCGACGACTATCTGCCGGTCTATCGCGATCCGGTGATCAAGCGGGACGGCAAGCTCTACGCGCTGATGTACGACGGCGACATGCTGCAGGTCACCTACCGCACAGACCTGTTCGGCGATCCGACCGAGCAGAAAAATTTCAAGGCGAAATACGGCTGGGACCTCGCGCCAGCCGAAGAACTGGGACCAGTTCATGCAGATCGCCGAATTCTTCACCCGGCCGCCGAATATGTATGGCACGGCCTTCTACGCCCAGCGCGGCTTCTGCTACGCCTGGTTCGTCAACATCTTCGCCGGCCTCGGCGGCCACTGGTTCACCGACGACATGAAGCCGGGGATCAACAGCGACGTCGGCGTCAAGGCGCTGGAGATGCTGGTCAAGCAGAAGCAATACGCGCCGCCGAACATCCTTCAGATCGGTTATCCGGAGCTCAACGAGGCGTTCCTCAACGGCTCGACCGCGATGGTCGTGCAGTGGAACGATCTCGCCCTCAAGGTGGGCGACGCCAAGATGAGCAAGGTCGTGGGCAAGGGCGGTTACGCCGCCTGTCCGACGCGCACCTACATGCCCTATAGCCGCGTCATGGCGGTGTCGGCGTTCTCCAAGAACCCCGAGGACGCCTACAAGGTCGCGGCGCACATGCAGCTTCCCAATGTGGACGTCACGTACTTCTACGATTCGGACTGCGGCGAAGACCCCTATCGCAAGTCGTCGCTTACGCCTGAAGCGGCGATGAAGAACCACGAAGGCAAGCCGGCTTTGGACGCGACCGCGGCGAAGTCCTATGTCGACGCGATTGGCGATGGCCTGAAGGACGGTTATCCCGAGCTCAGCATCCCGGGCGCGCCGCGCTATCTCGACATCCTCGATCTCTATGTCAGCCAGGCGCTGGCGGGCACGCTGCCGCCAAAAGCGGCCTTGGACGCTGCGGCCAGCGAGTGGAACAACATCACCCAGGCGGAGGACCCAGACCACCAGAAGATGGCCTACGCCGCGTGGGTGAAGTCGTTCAAGGACGTCGGCCTCGCGTATTAGGCGCCTTTGTCCAAACCGGGAGAGGGCGGACGATTTCGCGCCGGTCGCGCACTCGTTCGCCCGCACTGAAGTGATGGCCGATGTTTCAAAACCGCCTGCGGCGACGCTCCGCCGCCACGAGCCCGACAGCGCGTCGCGCCTCGGCTGGCTGATGATGGCGCCGACGCTCGCAATGCTTGCGGCGAACAGCATCTTCCCGCTGTTCTACGCGGTCACGGTCTCGTTCAAGAACTATCAGTTGCTGATCCCCGGCGTGCACCGCTGGGTCGGGTTCGCCAATTACGGCAAGGTCTTCCACGACGCGCTCTTCTGGAGCAGCCTCCAGGTGACCTTGTGGTTTATTGCCGGCGTGTTGTTTGTGCAATTCCCGGTGGGTCTGGCGCTCGCCCTGTTGCTGAACCGCCTGCGTCAGTTTCAGGATGTGCTGGTCACGATGCTGCTCATCCCCACAATCATTTCCAGGTCCGTCGCCGCATTCCAATGGACGCAGCTTTTCAATTACCAGTTTGGGCCAATCAACTATTTTCTCGGCGTGCTCCATTGGGGCCAGCCGACCTGGACCGCCGATCCCGCGCTCGCCCTGCCGTCGCTGATCTTTGTCGATTGCTGGCAATGGACGCCGTTCATGACGCTGTTGCTGTTCGCTGGCCTCCGTTCTCTGCCGAGCGTCATCGTCGAGGCCGCGCGCATGGACGGATCAACCGCATGGCAGATCGTCTGGCGGATCTATCTGCCTCTGCTGCGGCCGGTCATAGGGATCGCCCTCATCCTGCGCATTCTGATGGCGTTCAAAGCTGTTCGACATCATCTACGTGCTGACCGCCGGCGGCCCTGGCGCGGTGACGGAAAACCTGGCCTTTCTTCACCTACGTCCAGGGCTTTCGCTACTTCAATCTGGGATACGCCTCGGCCCTGGCGATCCTGCAATTGATCGTGGTCGCCATTCTCGCCAAGGCGCTCATCACGCTGACCCGGCGCTCCGGTCTCGGCGGACGGGAGGCGGCGCAATGAAGCGGCGCTATACGCTCGCCGACGCCCTTTGCGCCCTCGCGCTGGCGCTGGCGCTGTTCGTCTTCCTTGGCCCGGTGCTGTGGATGGTGATCACGGCGGTCAAGCCCCCGGGCGAATGGCTCAATTCTCCGCCCGTCTTCATTCCTTCGGAGCTCCACTGGGCGAACTTCACCGACGCGCTTTTCAAGTGGGGCGGCCTCAAGGGACTCGAACGACAGCCTGATCGTCTCGTCGCTGTCCACGCTCCTGTCGCTGCTTCTGGGTGTGCCTGCCGCCTACGCGATCGGAAGGTACCGCACGGGTGGAGACAATCTGTCCTTCACCGTTCTCAGCATTCTTTTCATGCCGCCGGTCGCGGTGGCGATCCCAATGTACCTGCTCTGGTCATGGCTCGGTCTGCTCGATAGCTATACCGCGTTAATCCTTCAATACACGGTCTTCAACGTCCCGTTCATCGCCTGGGTGCTGAAGAGCTTCTTCGAAGACATACCGCGCGACATGGAGGATTCGGCGATGGTCAACGGCGCGACGCGCTGGCGCGCCTTCTGGGAGATCGCCGTCCCGATGGCGAGGCCCGCCATTCTCGCGGTCGCGCTGCTCGCCTTCATCTTCTCGTGGAACGAATTCTTCTTCGCGGTGATCCTCACCCGCGCCGACGTCACGACCCTGCCCTTTATCCTGCCGGTCCTGATGGAGGGGCACGACGTGCTCTGGGGGCGACATCGCCGCAATTGCAACCCTAGGCGCGCTGCCGGTTGTGATCCTCGCATTCGCCCTGCAGAAATATCTCGTGCGCGGGCTTTCGTTTGGCACGCTGCGCTGATGGAAAGCCGTCATCACTCCGGGCAATCGAGGCGGACGCATTGCTCTTTCCTCGATCATCCTGAGTTTCCGTTCCTCCCCCTGCCTCAGGAACGATGGAAAAGGCGCCGCGACCATTATCTGCGGGGGATGGAATCGACGCATCCTCGCTATCGGACCGCTCTTGCAGCAACGCGGCTGTCCACGGTGCGCGAGCGGTCTTGCGGCTATCGCCCACGACAGCGTTCGATCGCCGAATGAGGCCGAACGACGCGCAGAAAGGCCGCGAAGTTTATCCGACACGAGGCTTCCAAATTCTGCGACAACGCACCCTCCGACCGGTCGAATGGCGCCGCACTGAACATTTGGGAGCGTTCACTCGTTTCATAGCCGGCTCGAAACGACGTTGGGATCTATGTCGAATATCGGATCGAACACCGAGGCGAAGCTCGCGCGCGTCTTGGAGTATCAAAAGGCCGTTGCTGCATTCAGTCGGGTCGCCACCGAAGCGGCGCCGCCCCAGCGATTGATGCAGCACGCTTGCGCGCAGGTCTCCCGCGTCACGCATATCAAACGGGTGAAGGTCCTCCGGTACCGTCCGAGCAGCGTCGATCTCCTTGTTGTCGCAGGGGTCGGCTGGAAGCCAGGAGTGGTCGGCGCTGCGACCCTGCCTGGCGACAGCGCTTCTCCTCCTGGCCGCTCGATCCAGACCGGCTCTCCGATCATCATCGAAGACCTGCCGAATGACCCCGAATATCGCCTTTCAGGTCTGTTGCGCGATCACGGCATTGTCTCGCTCGTCAACGTGCCCATAACGATCGACGGGCAGAGCTGGGGCGTACTGGAGGTCGATTCCCAAGAGCCGTGGGCCTTCGACGAGAGCGATGCGGGCTTTCTCACGACTTGCGCGAACATGATCGGCGCGGCGCTGGCGCGCTACGAGGTCGAACAGAAAGCGCTCCTGGCCGCTCAGGAACACACGAAGACCGAGGCTGTCTGGAAGACCATGGTGCGCGAGTTGCAGCATCGGACAAAGAACAATTTCCAGACCGTCATCGCGTTCCTTGCGCTCCAACGGCGCAACGCGAAAACAGAGGACAGCAAGAACAGCTTCGCCAGCGTGATGGAGCGGATGCACGCCATCGCGCTGGCTCACGATCAACTCTCGCTGACCGAGGGCATGAGCCATGTCGATTTCGGTGATTATCTACGATCTCTGTGCGCCAACATCGATCCCCATAATGCAGGGGTGACTGTCGAGGTGGAGGCGAGCGCCGCGACCTTGCCGCTCGACCGGGCGGTGCCGGCTGGCCTGATCGTCAATGAGCTTGTGACGAACGCATTGAAGTATGCCTTCGAGGACAGCCGCGAGGGTCTTATCCGGGTGGTCTTTAACACGGATTCTGAAACCGGCGAAGCCTGCGTCATGGTCGAGGACAACGGCAAGGGCATGGGACCATCGCGCGATGGCGGCCTTGGACTCAAGCTTATCGACGCCTTCGCCCGACAGCTTGCCGGTCGCGTGCAGCGCGATCGAGTCGAGAAGGGCACGCGAACCAGATTGTCGTTCCCGCTCGCGTTTTGAGACGGGCGAGCGACGGCCGCCGATGTTGCGCGCGGAGCGATGGCCGATGCACGGCAAAATACGTAGGAGCGGCGGCGCCCGCGACGCCAGCAGCACGGCGTCGCGAACAATCCCCGGCGACGAACATTCGATCGCCGACATTGTGTCCTAGCCTTGAATGTCGGCCGACGACGGCAAGGAATCGACTCCGCTATGTGCAACTTTGGTTCGATGAGCTTTCGGCGCGGCCGGCTGTTCAGCGCGGCTTGGCGGTGACCGCCGCGAGCCGGAGAATCGGGCCAGCGTGACGCCCGAGGAGCAGAAACGTCGTCGCCGGAAAGCGAGTACGCCATGACCGACCTTGCCTATCGAACCGCCTTGATCGTCGGCGCGGGGCCTGGGATCAGCGCGTCCGTCGCGCGGGCGCTGGCGGGGGTCGGACTGAAAATCGGCCTCGGCGCACGCAACGCCCAGAAGCTCAGGTCGCTGGCGGATGAGATCGGGGCGAAAACCTACAGCGTCGACGCGACCAGCCCCACGGCGGTCGCACGTCTGTTCGAACAAGTCGATGCTGATCTCGGGCCGCCGGATGTTGTTGTCTACAACGCCAGCGGCCGCGTGCGCGGGTCGCTCACCGAACTTGATCCGGACGCGGTGCGCGAGGCGATCGAGGTGTCCGCCTTTGGCGCCTTTCTTGTTACCCAGCAGGCGGCGATCCGTATGACTCCCAGGCGTCGCGGCGCCATTCTCCTCACTGGCGCATCGGCGAGCGTCAAGGGGTTCGCGCTCTCGTCCAGCTTCGCCATGGGCAAGTTCGCTCTGCGCGGCCTTGCCCAGAGCGCGGCGCGAGAGTTAGCGCCGCAGGGCATCCATGTTGCGCATTTCGTCATTGATGGAGCTGTGCGCAGCCCTTCCCGCCACGATCCCCAGGGGCGGCCCGACAGCACGTTGGACCCCGACGCAATCGCCCAGAGCTACCTTGCCGTGCTGTCCCAGCCACGCAGCGCCTGGAGTTGGGAGGTCGAACTGCGACCGTGGGTCGAAACCTTCTAAGGGTCTCTGTACTCTCGCACTGCTTGCCTAGAAGAAGACAAAGGACCGGACCCTGGCGTTCTTACGGCACCTTGGCGAGTGCGCTGAGAGCGTCACAATTGAGCTGCGCGACGCCCGGCGCATTGCTTCGCCGGCCCTCGTGTATGAACGCGCGACGCCGGTCCCGGCACCATAGTCTTGACAACGCCATCGTCTACTGACGGCCGAAGGGCGGACTGGCCTCTCACGAACGCGCAAGGAGGGTCCCGTGGACGCAATGTCGAACCCGGCAGCCCGTATCATGCCGGCGGCGATCTGCTTCGCTCTGATCAGGGCGACGCCACTCCGGTCGGGTTCGGGAACGTTCGGCGCCAGAGGCGCCCGGTCCGGCGGACCGCGCATCCCGGGCTGAGACCATGGCGCGCTTGCTGTCGGTCAATGTCGGTCTGCCACGCGACATCGTGTGGAGGGGCATGACGGTACGCACCGGCATCTGGAAAGATCCGGTGAAGGGGCGCCGCCGCGTCGGCCGGCTGAATGTCGAGGGAGACGGCCAGGGCGATCTTGCCGGACACGGCGGGGAGAATCGTGCGGTCTTCGTCTACCAGATCGAGTCCTACCGTTATTGGCAGGAACAGCTCGGTCGGACCGACTTCGTCCACGGACAGTTTGGCGAGAACTTCACGGTCGAAGATTTGCCTGACGACGGCGTCTGCATTGGCGATCGCTATCGGATCGGCGGGGCCCTGTTCGAGGTCGCAGCGCCCAGGGTCACCTGCTATCGCGTCGGCATTCGCATGAACGAGCCGCAAATGCCGGCGCTCCTGACCTCCAGCGGGCGACCCGGCTTCTATTTCCGCGTCCTGGAGGAGGGCGAAGTCGGCGCCGGCGACGAGATCGTGAAGGTCGGGGAGGACGAGGCGAGGATGTCGGTCGCCGAGGTCAACGCGCTGCTCTATTCCCCGCGCCATCCACGCGATCGGCTGGAACGCGCGTCGCGCATCGCGGCGCTCTCACCCGGCTGGCGGAAATCTTTCGTCGCGCTGCTCAGCAGTCGGTCGGACGGCAATGCAGGACTTGCGCCGACCTCGGCCGGGCGCCCGGCCGCGCCCGGATTCCGGTCGCTGAAGGTGATGGCGATCGACCGGGAATCGGCCGATGTCGTGTCGCTGACGATAGAGCGCGCTGACGGCGAGCCGCTGATCGAAGCGCTGCCAGGCCAATACGTCGTGCTGCGCCTTCGAACCGTCGGCGGCGCGCCGCTGTTTCGCAGCTACTCGCTTTCCGGGCCGGTCTCGACGGATCGCTATCGGCTCAGCGTGAAGATCGAGCCCGACGGCGTAGGCGGCGCCATCCTAAGGGACCACGTGCGGGTGGGCGATAGTCTCGACGTCAGCGCGCCGCGCGGGAGTTTTGTCCTGCAACCCGGCGAGGGGCCGTTGGCGCTGGTGAGCGCGGGGATCGGGGCGACGCCGGTCCTTGCCATGCTCCACGCCCTCGCATCGGCGTATTCCACGCGCCCGGTTCTGTGGCTCCACGCCGCACGCGACGGAAGGCACTTTCCGTTCGCCGCCGAGGTTCGGCGACTCCTGTCGGATCTCGCCCACGGCCGCAGCTATGTTGTGTTCAGCCGGCCCAATGTCGACGACCGGCCTGGAACGGACTTCGACGTCTCCGGACATCTCTCGCGGACGGCGTTCGAGACAGTCGGGTTGACGCGGGACGCCGACGTCTACCTGTGCGGCCCGAACCGCTTCATGGCCGACATGAGGGCGGCCCTGGCGGAGGTCGGCGTGACGCCGGACCGCGTTCATGTCGAGATCTTCAGCGGCGGCGAGTCGTCGACGCCGGGCGTCGTCGGCGCTGTGAGGAAGCCGCCGCATCGGCCGCCGGCCGACCTCGAAACCGGTCCGCTCGTCTCGTTCGCGCGCAGCGGCGTCGCCGCCCACTGGAATCCGTCGGCCTACGGAAGCATGCTGGAACTCGCCGAGGCGTGCGACGTCCCGGTGCGCTGGGCATGCCGGACCGGCGTCTGCCACAATTGCGAGAGCGGTCTCGTCTCGGGAGAGGTCGCCTACCTGCCTCAGCCTCTAGATCTGCCGGCGACGGGCAACCTTCTCATTTGCTGCTCGCTTCCGGTTGGCGACGTCGTCGTCGACCTGTGAGGGCGAAGAGCCTTCGAGGCTCCGAGCCCGGTCGATAGGCAATCTCCAGCACCATCGGGAAGCGACGCGCGCTGTCGTCCGCTCGATCTTCGCATCCGAGGAGGGATTGCGCCTTCGAAGAAGGCCAGACGCATCAGCATTTCGTTGTCCTTTTTGATGTCGGTCCTTCAGCGCGTCGTCATGTCGTTTTCGACGGCGGCGCGAAAGCGAATGAGGGCCTCTTCAGGGGCCGAAATCAAACTGCCGAGTCATGGATGGCGCCCGTGAGATAGTCCGGCCAGTTGCGCTCGAAGAACGGCCGATCGTCGCGATCTCTCTGACGAATAGGCCGCGGCTCACAGACGAACTTGCCGTCGCGAAGGCGAACGAGGATTTGTTCGCTGCGATCCTTCTCGCGTTCGGAAACGAAGCGGACGTCATGGAGCGGCCCGGTCCGGGCCTCAGGAGTCCGATCGCCATTCGGGTCGCAAACCGTGCGCGCGCCACGACTTCCGCCGCCACGATCGAGGTAGAAGGCCAGCGCCGTGAGTACGGCTTCAGACGCAATGGCGCTCTGGCGCCACTGAAACGCCCGAAGCGCCTCGTTGGCGCCGTCGAAGGCTATGCCCTGTTGACGGATCGATTCGTTCAAGGCATGCGCCGCCTCCGCCGCGGCGCTGACGTCCTTCGCCCTGCAAAGGATCCCGGCGTGGTCGCTCATCCGGTCCTGGACCTCCTTGCGGATGGCGGCCAGCTTCAGCGCGCTGTCGGTCCGCAGGGCGCCGAGCAACGCCGTGACGGCCTCCTCGACGACTAGTTCGGGCTCGGTCGCCTTGCGAGGCCTCCGGCTTGCCGCAATATGCTCGGCGCAACGCGTGCCGAAAACCTGACCTGCATTCAGCGCTGCGCCGCCCGGCCTCGTCACGCCATGGGTTCCGGCGGCCTCGCCGACGGCGTAAAACCCACTCAGGTTCGTCTGCCCCCAGGTGTCGATCGCCAGACCCCCGTTCATGTGCTGGTTCAAGACCGCGAACTCGAGCGGATCGCGGCTAATGTCGTATTTGTATCGCTGGTAGAGTTCGATCGAGAGCGGGTTCATCTTGCGCAGACGATCAAGCGGCGCTTCGAGGAGCGCGCCGGCGTTAGCCAGGTAGCTCCGAACGTCGTCATCGAGGCGCTCGAGGCTGAAGTCTGCGTCTCCGGGCACGGGAAGCGGGTTGCGATTGAAGTCCATGAAGACCTTACGCCCCGCCTGCGTCTCGCGGGCGACAGCGAGATCGAGCAGGCTCGAACCGAACGCCAGCATGCGCGTGGCGTGGAACGGCCACTGGTAGCCTTTGCGGAAGATGTTGGAAGCAAGCTCCTGCGTGGTGCGGTAATAGTCGGCCAGGAAATTTCGCTCGTTTCCCCGCGAGTCACGCGAGAAGATGTAGGGCATGCATTGCACGTACGTGCCGGACAGATTCCAGGGAAAGTTGTCCCGAGGCGTCCCGATGCCGAACTGACTTTCTGTGAGATTGACCGCCTCGATTCCCGCTTCCAGGGCGAGACCGAGCGACCCGAAACAGTGCCGCGGATAGACGCTGTCGCGGTAGAGTTCGCCCGGACCGCCTGTGGCGATGACCACTGTGCCGGAGAGAAAGACGCCGAATCCGAACGGATTGTCCTTGCTTCGCTTTTTCGGCGCCATCACGAGCGCGCCGACGGCTCGAGGCTCCGGTTCCGGAGCCACCAGGAGCTGAACGCCTGTCGTGTGATTGAAGATCGGGATGCCGAGGCGGATAGCCTCCCTGGTCAGCACCTGGACCATCAGACGAGAGGTCCGGGGACCGCAACTGGTGGCGCGGCCGACCTCGTCGTGATCGGTCTGGTAACGCAGGACGCCGCCGAGTCGGTCCTGAGGGATCGGCAGTCCGATGAACTGCAGGGATGAGAGCGCGCGGGCCGACCCGACCGCCTCCACATAGGCGCTGTCCTCGTCCATGGCGCCGCCGGCGCCGAGCGCGTCGGCCAGAGCCCGGAAATCGTCGCCTCGACCCGCCGTATTGGCGGTGTGCAAGGTCTGTTTGTCGGATCCTGAGCAGGCCGACGTACCGCCGAACGCGCTTTGGCTCGCGATCACCACGTCGACGTCGCGGCGCATGAGTTCGACGGCGGCCCGCAGGCCCGCCGCCCCGCTGCCGAGGACGAGCGCGTCGGCCCGGTGCACCGGCAGGGAATAGCCGCCCGCGGCCACGAACTCTTTCGTCGCCCGTTCGTTTGCCAGCCGCGGCATCGGAACGTCGGTCAATCGGTCAAGGATCGACTGGGGGACGGTCAGGGTCAAAGGGCGTTTCCTCGAACTTTTTGGGTTGACGACGGGTTCGAAAGCACTTATTAAAATTAGCACGTTCCAATTCGACATGCAAGCCAAGCATCCGAATTGACGTTGTCTCATATGGCTAATTTCGGCTCCGTTTTGGAACGATCCAATCAATATGACTCATAATGGTGAGGGCGCAGGCGAGGAGGAAGGGATGAGCGACGCTCGCGCGACCATCGTCGACGTCGCGCGCCGGGCTGGCGTCTCGAAATCCACGGTCTCTTTGGTTCTAGGCGGAAGCTCGCTCGTCGCAGACGCGACCCGAGAACGGGTCAGCGCGGCGATGACCGAGCTCGGCTACATCTATCACCGCGGCGCGGCGACGTTGCGCGGCGCCAAATCCGGCGTCCTCGGCATGATCATCAACGATCTGACCAACCCCTTCTATGTCGAGCTTGCGATCGGCATCGAGCAAGCGTGTCAAGGGGGAGCGTTTATTCCGTTCCTCGCGAATTCCGCCGAGGATCCCATTCGCCAACAAGAGGTCATCAAGTCCATGCGAGAGCATGGCGCGGCCGGGCTGGTGCTTGCCCCCGCGATCGGCACCTCGTTGAGCGATGTGAAGCCGCTCCTGGCCGGACTTCCGGTGGTTCAGGTGATGCGGCGCCTCCCTGGTCTGAAGGCCTCGCTGGTCGCGCCCGAAAATCGGGAGGGCGCACGGAAGGCGACGGCCCATTTAATTGAACACGGACACACGCGCATCGCCTTCATCGGCGGCACGACTGCACTGTTCGTGCGCGAGGAGCGCCTCAGTGGGTACCGACTTGCCCTCGAGGAGGCTGGAATTCCGCTCGATGAATCGTTGGTCATTGAGACAATGAACAACACCTCGGCCGGCGGGGCGGCGGTCCCGCAGCTGATCAACCTCCACGAGCCTGCAACCGCCGCCCTTTGTTTCAATGACGTCGTCGCGATTGGCCTCATCCGCGCGCTGACCCGAGCTGGCGTCGCGGTCGGGCGCGACTTCGCCGTCATCGGCTTCGACGACATCGAAGAAGCCAAGCATACGGTTCCCGCTTTGACGAGCATCGCCGTGAACCCCCGTAGCCTGGGCGCCCGAGCAGCCCAGCTGCTCATGCGTCAGATCGCAATCGGAAGCTTCGAGCCGGAAGCGGTGCTGTGTCCAACGAGCCTGATCATTCGCGCATCGTGCGGAACTTCGAGTTCTTCTGAAGAGAGGATCCAGTCATGACCGGCCTTCGTTGGGGACTGATCGGCGCCAGCACAATCGCGGCGGAGCACATGATCGACGCGTTCCGCGCCAACGGCGGCGAAGCCGTCGCCGTCATGAGCACGAACGCCGAGCGCGCGGAGAGCTACGCAAGGAAGCACGGCGTCGCGCATGCAACGACGAGCGTGAAAGAGCTCGTCGAATCGAAGGACGTGGACGCCGTCTATATCTCCACCACCAATGAGCTTCACCACGACCAGGTTTTTGCGGCAGCGGCGGCCGGAAAGCCTGCCTTATGTGAGAAGCCGCTCGCGCTGACGCTTCCCGCCGCGCGCGCGATGGTCGCGGAATGTCGCGCGCGCGGCGTGGTCATGGGGACCAATCACCACCTCCGCAATGCGGCGACCCATCGCGCCATGCGGGAAGCGATCAAGCAGGGCCGGATCGGCAAGCCGTTGTTCGCCCGGGTATTCCACTCGGTCTACCTGCCGCCCCATCTCCAGGGCTGGCGTGTCGAGCGACCGGACTCCGGCGGCGGTGCGATCCTCGACATCACCGTCCACGACGCCGACACGCTGCGCTTTGTCCTCGACGACGAACCTGCATCCGTGGTCGCGATGACTTCCCAGGGCGGCATGGGCCGCGAGGGGCTCGAGGATGGCGTCATGGGCGTCATCCGCTTTGGGAGCGGCCTGCTGGCCCAATTCCACGACGCCTTCACCACGAAATACGCGACCACGGGCTTCGAGGTCCACGGCGAAGAGGGCTCGCTGATCGCCCGGGATTGCATGACCCAGGCGCCAAAAGGCGACGTTTTGCTTCGCTCAACCGCCGGCGACGAAATGCTCAAGCTGGACCACGAGAAGCTCTACGCGCGTTCGGTCCGCCTGTTCCAGGAGGCCGTTGCGGGACGGGGCGCGCCGTCCGCGAGCGGGGAGGATGGAGTCAAATCGCTGAGCGTTGCGATTTCCGCACGCGCCGCGGCGCGCTCAGGCGCGGAAACTCCCATCGACCTGACTGTGTGAGGCAAAAGATGTCCCGGCAAAAGGTAATCTCTGCGGTGGAAGCGGCCCATCTCATTCCCGACGGCGCGATCGTCACGGTCTCGTCCTCGTCGGCGCTGGGTTGTCCCGATGCGACGCTTGCGGCGATCGGCGCGCGTTTCGAGGCCGAGGGGCATCCCCGCAACATCACGACGCTCCACCCGATCGCGGCCGGCGACATGTGGGGCGTCAAGGGCATCGATCACCTGGCTAAGCCCGGCTGCCTCGCGCGCGTCCTCGCCGGCTCCTACCCCTCGGGTCCGTCCTCGGCCGAGCCGCCGGAGATCTGGAAGATGATTACCGGGGACGCGATCCCGGCGTACAACGTGCCCTCCGGCATCCTGTTCGACATTCATCGCGAGGCCGCGGCCAAAAGGCCGGGCGTCCTGACCAAGATCGGGATGGAGACATACGTCGACCCCGTCCACGAAGGCTGCGCGATGAACGCCAAGGCGGCGGCCGATCCGATCGTGAGCCGTGTCAGTTTCGCTGGCGAGGACTGGCTCTTCTTCCCGACGATCACCCCACAGGTCGCCATTATCCGCGCGACCACCGCCGACGAACGCGGAAATCTCTCCTACGAGCATGAGGGCGGCATTCTCGGGCCGATCGACCAGGCGCTCGCCGTACGGAACAACGGGGGCGTCGTCATCGCACAGGTCAAGAGGCTCGCGGCCGCGGGCACGCTGCGCCCGCACGACGTCGTCGTTCCCGGCATCCTCGTCGACTACATCGTGATCGCGCCCGATCAGTTGCAGACGACACACACCGCCTATGAGCCGGCGATCTCGGGCGAAATCTTTCGGCCGCTGTCGTCGTTCGAGACGCCGAAGTTCGACATCGCAAAGGTCATCGCGAGGCGCGTGGCGCAGGAGCTGCGCGACGGCGACGCGGTCAACATTGGCTTCGGCATCTCAGCCAACGTCCCGCGGATCCTGATCGAGGAAGGCCGGCATGGCGCCGTGACCTGGGTCATCGAGCAGGGCGCGGTCGGCGGCGTGCCGCTGCTCGACTTCCAGTTCGGCTGCGCCTCCAACGCCGAGGCGATTGTCCAGTCGCCACACCAGTTCACTTACTTTCAGGGCGCGGGCTTCGACATGTCGCTGCTCTCGTTCCTCCAGATCGACCGCGGCGGCTCCATCAACGTGTCGAAGCTCGGCGTGCGTCCGCATGTCACCGCCGGCGCCGGCGGCTTCGTCGACATCACCGCGCGCGCCAAGAAGATCGTGTTCTCCGGCTACTTCACGGCGGGCGCGAAACTCGAAGTCCACGACGGCGCAGTCAAGATCGCCAGGGAGGGCAAGGTCAAGAAGCTGGTCGAGGCGGTCGAGCAGATTTCCTTCTCGGGTCCGCGGGCGGTCGCTCAAGGGCAGGACATCGTCTACGTCACCGAGCGCTGCGTGATGCGGCTCGAAAAGGACGGCGTCACGGTGGCCGAGATCGCGCCGGGCGTCGATCTCGAGCGCGACGTTCTCGCCCAGGCCGAGTTTCCGCTGCGGGTCTCCAGAGACCTCCGCAAGATGGACACCGCACTGTTCCACCCAGCGCCGATCGGCCTGAAGCTCCGTCCGGCAGAGGAGATGCTCTCATGAGCGCCTTCGTGCACCTCGCCTTCGAGGGACCGCTCGCGCGACTGGCGCTCAAGCGCGCCGACAAGCTGAATGCACTCGATCGGGCGATGATTGATGCGTTGGCGGAGGCGGCCCGCGCCATCGATGCTTCGACAGAGGCACGGGTCGCGATCCTGTCGGGAGAGGGCAAGGCGTTCTGCGCCGGCGGCGACATCGCGGCGTGGGGCGGGCTTCCGCCGCTCGAGATGTGGCGAGACTGGACGCGCGCCGGTCACCGCGCGTTCGAGGCGCTGGCGCGGCTCCGCGTGCCGCTGATCGTGGCGCTGACGGGACACGCTTTCGGCGGCGGTCTCGAACTGGCGGCGGTCGCGGACATTCGCATTGCGGAGAACGGGATCAAGCTCGGCTTGCCCGAGTCGGGTCTCGGAATGGCGCCGGGCTGGTCCGGCACGCAGAGGCTCGTGCGGCGCTTCGGCGCATCGGTGGTCCGCCGCATGGCTTTGACCGGCGTCATGTTCTCGGCCGAGGAAAGCCTGACGCTCGGCCTTGTCGATGAGGTGACGGCGAAGGGCGAGAGCGTCGCCCGCGCAGAGACGCTTGCGGCCGATATCGCCAGACGCGGTCCGCTCGCGGTTCAGATGATCAAGGCGATGATCAACGCCGCCGAAGGCGAGGATCGCGACGCCCCGATCGAAGGCCTTGCCGGCGCTCTCACTGCATTCACCGAAGATCTCGCCGAGGGCGTCGCGGCATTCCGCGGCAAGCGCTCGCCCACATTCGCCGGCCGCTAGGAGATTCCCGATGACCGCACAAACCCCGATCACGCTCGACCCGACCAAGCTGAATGAAGCCCTCACGCGCTTTCCCCGCGACCGCACGATGTGGATCGGCGGCCGCGACGTCATAGGGAGCGGCGAGACGATCGAGAGGCGCAGTCCCGCCCACGGCGTCGTCGTCACGCGCGTGCCGCGTGGGCGTGCGGAGGACGTTCGTGCAGCGATCTCCGCCGCCCGCAGCGCTTTCGACAGGGGAACGTGGCCGCGCGAAACCGCCTCGAACCGCGCGCGTGTGCTCCTGAGGGTCGCGGATCTCATCGACCGCGATCGCGAGGCGCTTGCGCTCATGGACACGCTCGAATGCGGCAAGCCGATCGCCCAGGCCCGCGGCGAAATCGAAGGCGCGGCCGATATCTGGAGGTATGCGGCGTCGCTGGCTCGCGAACTCTCCGGCGAGAGTTATGCGAATCTGGGGTCAGACCGGCTCGGCTTCGTGCTGAGGGAGCCGATCGGCGTCGTGTCGATCATCACGCCCTGGAACTTCCCGCTCCTGATCGTTTCGCAGAAACTGCCCTTCGCGCTCGCGGCGGGCTGCACTTGCGTGGTGAAGCCGAGCGAGATGACGTCGGCCTCGACGCTTCATCTCGCCGCGCTGCTTGCCGAGGCTGGCCTGCCGGAAGGCGCGTGCAATGTCGTGACCGGCTACGGACCCGAAGTCGGCGCCCCGATGACCTCCGACCCGGAGGTGGACATGATCTCCTTCACCGGCTCGACAGGGGTCGGCCGCGCTGCCGTCGCAGCCGGCGCGGCGACCCTGAAGAAGGTGTCGATGGAACTCGGCGGCAAGAACCCGCAGCTGATCTTCCCGGACGCCGACATGGACGCCGCGCTCGACGCCGCGACCTTCGGCGCCTACTTCAACGCCGGCGAATGCTGCAACGCCGGATCGCGGCTGCTCCTTCACGCGGACATCGCCGAGGCGTTCCTCTCCGGTCTCGCGGAGCGGTCGAAATTGGTCAAGGTCGGCGATCCCCTCGATCCCGAGACCCGCGTCGGAGCGATCATTTCCGCTGACCATCTCTGCAAGATCGAAGGCCACCTCAGGGCGGCGGAACAGGGCGGCGCGAAAGTTCGAACCGGCGGAAGCCGGCTGCAATCGAGCGGTCTCTTCATGGCGCCGACGATCGTCGACAAGGTCACTTCATCAATGGATATCGCGCGGGCCGAGGTCTTCGGCCCGGTCGTCGCAGCTCTGACCTTCGAGACTCTCGAGCAAGCAATCCGCCTCGCAAACGCCACCGACTACGGCCTCTCGGCCAGCGTCTGGAGCCGCGACGTGGACACAGCCATCGGGGTCGGTCGAGGCGTCCGGGCCGGCACGATCTGGGTCAATACCTTCATGGACGGGACGCCCGAACTTCCGTTCGGGGGCTACCGTCAATCCGGAATCGGACGCGAACTCGGGCGTAACGCCGCCAAAGACTACACAGAAGAAAAGACGTTCCACGTCCACACAGGACCTCGAACGAGCTGGTGGCTTCCCCGCGGAGCTTAACCCAACAATCGGAAGCGAAGATGCTTCTGAAATCGGGGGCCGGACCGTTCCCGGCAGAGGAAACGTAGAGAGGAAGGGTAACATGAAAATTCGTTCCATTTTTTTGGCCAGCGTGATGGCGACCTGGGCCTTGGGCTTCGCGAGCGGCGCTTCGGCCGCGGACGATAAAGAAGTCCAAATGTTGCACTGGTGGACGTCGGGCGGCGAAGCAGCCGCCCTCAATGTCATCAAGCAAGCGCTCGCCAAGCAGGGGTACACCTGGAAAGACGTGCCAGTCGCCGGAGGCGGCGGCGGCGCGGCGATGACGACGCTGAAGGCCATGGTCGCGGCCGGCAATCCGCCGACCGCCTCGCAGATCCTCGGCTATTACGCCATGGACTACGCCGAAGCCGGGAAGCTTGCCGACATTACGCCTCTGGCGACGAAGGGCGATTGGGCTAAGGTCATTCCCACCGCGCTGCAGAAGTTCACCACCACCGATGGAAAATGGGGCGCCGTTCCCGTCAACATCCATTCCGTCAACTGGATCTGGGTCAACAAGGCCCTGATGGAGAAGATCGGTGGAACCGAGCCGAAGAACTTCGATGAACTGACCGCCCTTCTCGACAAAGCGAAGGCAGCGGGCGTCATTCCGCTCGCGCTCGGCGGCCAGCCCTGGCAGGAGGCGACGATGTTCGACTCGGTCGTCGCCTCGACCGGCGGCATCGACTTCTACAAGAAGGCGTTCATCGACCTTGACGAGAGCGCGCTCAAGTCGGACACGATGAAGAAGAGCTTCGATAATCTGGCGAAGCTGCGGGGCTACCTCGATCCGAATTACGCCGGGCGCGACTGGAACCTTGCGACCGCGATGGTGATCAAGGGCGATGCGTTCATGCAAGTCATGGGCGACTGGGCCAAGGGCGAGTTCAAGAACGCCAACAAGGAAGCGGGCAAGGACTATCTCTGCTATCGATTCCCGGGAACCGATGGGTCGGTGCTTTACAACACCGACATGTTCGCCTTCTTCCAGGTTTCCGCTGACCGGAAGGCCGCGCAAACCGCGCTCGCCGAGACGACGATGAGTCCGGACGTCCAGATCGCGTTCAATGTCATCAAGGGATCTGCGCCGGCGCGGATGGATGTTTCGGACGCTGCCTTCGACGCCTGCGGAAAGAAGGCCATCGCCGACATCAAGGCGGCGAACGCGAAGGGAACTTTCCTCGGCTCGATGGCGCAGAACTACGCCCAGCCGCCCGCGATCGCCACGGCCTACTACGACGTCGTGACGAAGTTCCTGCATGGCGAAATCAAGAGCTCTGATGAGGCCGTGAAGCAACTCGTCATGGCGATCGATTCCGCGAAGTGATCAGACGCGACCTTCCCTCGCTTAGCCGGCGGGGGAAGGCGTTTTGACGCCGCTTCGGGAAGCGATCGCGGGAGGAAACGATCATGACAACGGCTATCGACCCCATCGTCGCCCACGCTGTCCGAAGTCCTCGACGCGACTTCAGAGACCGCCTGCGCGACTGGATTCCGAAGTTGGTTCTCGGGCCCTCTTTCCTGCTGATCCTCGTCTTCGTCTACGGCTTCAACATCTGGACGCTTCTGCTTTCGTTCACGAATTCAAAAGCGTTCACCAACTTCAATTTCATCGGTTGGACGAACTACCAGAAGCTGTGGACCTGGACCTTCGAAACGGATCCGCCGTCGAACTGGTACACGGCCCTCGTCAACATGGGGCTGTTCGGAAGCCTCTATGTGATCTTCTGCCTGTTCCTCGGGCTCCTGCTAGCGATCCTGCTCGACCAGAAGATCCGCGGCGAGGGCATTCTGCGGCCCCTCTACCTCTATCCGCTCGCGCTGTCGTTCATCGTCACCGGCACGGCGTGGAAGCTGTTCCTCGATCCCCGCATCGGTCTCGAGAAGGCGGTGCACGACCTCGGCTGGACGAGCTTCCATTTCGACTGGGTCGTGAACCCCCGCATGATGATCTACTGCGTCGCGATCGCCGGCGTCTGGCAGACTTCTGGCTTCGTCATGGCGATGTTTCTTGCGGCGTTGCGCGGCATCGACAGCGAGATCCTGAAGGCCGCCCAGATCGACGGCGCCTCCGCTTACGCCACCTATCGGCGCATCATCATCCCGATGATCCGGCCGGCCTTCATGTCGGCGCTGATCATCCTGACCCATATGGCGATCAAGTCCTATGACCTGGTCCTGTCGGTCACCGGCAAGAACCCGGGCGGCGCCGCGGAACTCCCCTCGACCTTCATGTACTCCTACACCTTCACCCGTAACCAGATGGGCGTCGGCTCCGCCAGCGCCGTGATCATGCTCATGACCATCGCCGCGATCATGGTCCCGTATCTTTATTCCGAACTGAGGGAGAAGGCCTGATGACCGCCGCCGCCGAGGCCCTCGCCGCCGCGCCGTCGCGCGAGCCGGGCCGCCATTCCACGATCACACGGGTCGTCATCTACGGACTGCTGATTGTCTTCGCGATCATCTATCTCATGCCCCTCGTCGTCATGGTGATGACCTCGCTAAAGCCTTTGCCGGAGATCACTGGCGGCAACATGTTCTGGTTGCCTCACGACCTCACTTTCGCGGCGTGGACGAAAGCCTGGGGTACGGCCTGCGTCGGCCTGACCTGCGAGGGTCTCAAGGGCTACGTCTGGAATTCCGTGAAGATGGTCATTCCGGCCGTCCTCATCTCGAGCCTGCTCGGCGCGCTCAACGGCTATGTGCTGACCAAGTGGCGGTTCCCTGGCCACAAGCTCGTGTTCGGCATGATGCTGTTCGCCTGCTTCATTCCGTTCCAGTCGGTGCTCATCCCAATGGCGACGATCCTCGGCAAGCTGGGCGGGATCGGGCAGTCGCTGACCGACGCGACCGGCTACTCGTTCGGCTTCGGCAATCCGACCGTCAATCTGGTGCTCGTGCACGTCGTCTACGGCCTGGGCTTCACGACGCTCTTCTTCCGCAACTACTACGAGACATTCCCGACTGAGCTGATCAAGGCGGCGCAGATCGACGGCGCCGGTTTTTTCCAGATCTTCCGGCGCATCATCCTGCCGAACTCCACGCCGATTTTCATCGTGACGGTGATCTATCAGTTCACCAACATCTGGAACGACTTCCTTTTCGGCTCGACCTTCGCCGCCGGCAACTCAGCCCCGATGACGGTCGCGCTCTATAATATTGTCAATACCTCGACTGGCGTCATCGAATACAACGTCAATATGGCCGCAGCGATCATCGCAGCTGCTCCCACCCTCGTCGTCTACATACTTGCAGGACGGTATTTCGTTCGCGGTCTGATGGCCGGCGCAGTGAAAGGATAAGTCGATGTCGACCCTTGAAATCCGCTCACTCAGAAAAAAGTACGGCTCGCTCGAGATCTTGAAGGGCATCGATATTACGCTCGAGAAGGGCGGCTTTCTCGTGCTGGTCGGCCCATCCGGCTGCGGCAAGTCGACGTTGCTCAACAGCATCGCAGGACTCAAGTCGATCACCTCCGGGGAAATCCGCATTGGCGGCCAGGTCGTCAACGACCTGCACCCTTCCAAGCGCGACATCGCCATGGTGTTCCAGTCCTACGCGCTCTATCCGAACATGTCGGTCGGCGAGAACATGGCCTTCGGCATGGAAATGCGGGGGGTGCCGAAGCCGGAGCGCGACAAGGCCGTCGCTGCGGTCGCCAAGACCTTGCAGCTCGAGCATCTCCTGGACCGTCGCCCGAGCCAGCTTTCCGGCGGCCAGCGCCAGCGCGTCGCGATGGGCCGCGCGCTCGTGCGACAGCCCAGCATCTTCCTATTCGACGAACCTCTCAGCAACCTCGACGCCAAGCTGCGCGTCGACATGCGCGTCGAAATCAAGCGGCTGCATCAGCAGACGGGCACGACTATCGTCTACGTCACGCACGACCAGATCGAGGCCATGACGCTCGCGACCAAGATCGCCGTCCTCAAGGACGGAGAGTTGCAGCAGGTCGGTTCGCCCTACGAGATCTACAATTCGCCGAACAACTTGTTCGTCGCCGATTTTATGGGTTCGCCCGCCATGAACTTGCTCGAGGGGAAAGTGGCTGGATCCAACGGCGCCCGCCAAATCGTTATCGAGCGTCACGATCATCCGCCGATCGTCCTGCCGGCGCCCGCCAGCGCGGATACGACAAAGCTCGCCGACGGCGCCAAGGTCATCTTTGGCATCCGTCCGGAGGCGGTGAACGATAAGGAGAGCGTGGACCGCAATGCGAAGTCGGTCGCGACGTTCGATGCGACGGTCGAAATCGTCGAGCCCGCAGGTTCTGACACCTACGTGGTGACCCGCGCCGCAGGAAAAGAAATGACAGCTCGTATGCGCGCAGATACGCGCGTCCTCGTCGGTGAGAATCACACCTTCGCATTCAACCTCGACAAGGCGGTGCTCTTCGATCCGCAGTCGTCGCGGCGAATCTGAATTACGACGGCGCTTTGGCTGCGCGCGTTCGCGAGCCCGCGACCGACCGCAGGCCTGCGCCGCGAAGCCAACGAGGAACCGATGGCGAGCCCGGAAGCAGTCGACATCCTGATCATCGGTTCGGGCATGGGAGGCGCGACTTGCGCCGCCGGCCTCGCGCCGACGGGGGCTCGGATTCTCGTCCTCGAGCGCGGGGCGCGCCTGCGTGACAGCGCCGATGCGCGCGACGCCCGCGCCATCTTCCAGCGCGGCGTGTTCCGACCGCAGGAGACGTGGCTCGACGGCGCCGGCCAACCCTTCAATCCCGGCAACTACTACTACGTCGGCGGCAATTCGAAGCTCTACGGCGCCGTGCTGCTCCGATACCGAGCGGCGGACTTCGCGCCCATTGCGTATCGCGACGGAGCGACGCCGGGCTGGCCGTTCGCTTACGACGAACTCGAGCCTTGGTATTCGCTTGCCGAAAAGCTCTACAACGTCCGCGGCAGTCTCGGCGTCGACCCGACGGAGCCTGAGCATTCCGCGCCGTACCCTTATGGTCCGGTACCCGACGAGCCCGCGATCGCGAAGGTCCGGGAGCGCTTGAAGCGCGTCGGACTGCGGCCCTTTCCCCTTCCGCTCGGCGTTGACCTTGAGAAATGGCTCACGCGGGCGAAGACGCCATGGGACGCCTTTCCCGACACCGGAACCGGCAAGATGGACGCCGAAACCTGTGGTCTCAGCAAGGCGCTTGCTTACGGAAACGTCGAACTGCGGGAGAATGCGCGCGTCGAACGGTTGATCGTGAATCCTGACGGGAAGCGCGTCGCGGGCGTCGACGTCTCGGTCGCGGGAGAGCGTCGGACAATCTTGGCCGGCCTCGTCATCCTTGCCGCGGGCGCGGTGAACTCGGCCGCGCTTCTGCTGGCGTCCCGCGAAGATGGCGTCGCTAATCGCTCAGATGCGGTCGGCCGGCACTTCATGAACCACAACTGCTCGGCCGTGCTCGCGATCGATCCTCGGTCAGTCAACGACTCGGTCTATCAGAAGACGCTCGGCGTCAACGATTTCTACCTTGACGACGGTCACGGCGGGCCCGCGCTCGGCAACATCCAGCTGCTGGGTCGCGTCACCGGGCCAATCCTCAAGTCGAGCATTCCCATGGCGCCGGAATGGGCGCTGGGCCTTATGAGCCGACGCTCGGTCGATTGGTACGCGATGAGCGAGGACCTGCCGAATCCGGACAGCCGCGTGAGCATCGAGGGCGGCCAGATCCGGCTGGACTGGAAGCGCAGCAACTGGAGCGCGCACGATGGGCTCGTGAAGGCCTTCACGGAGCGGCTGCGCGAAGCGGGTTATCCGATCGTTCTCTCGAAACCATTCGACCGCCGTACGCCTTCCCATCAATGCGGCACGGTGCGCATCGGGTCGGACCCGGCGAAGTCGCCGCTCGACCCGTATTGCCGCGCCTGGGACCATTCGAATCTGTTCGTCGTCGATGCGTCCTTCCTTCCGACCTCGGCGGCGGTCAATCCGTCGCTGACGATCGCGGCCCAAGCACTTCGCGTCGCCGATCACATTGCAAAGACAGACCTTCGCTGAGTTCAGGACGTCCAACCATGGCCTATGACTACATCATTGTTGGCGGCGGCCCCGCCGGTTGTGTACTCGCCAATCGATTGAGCGCCGATCCGTCGATCAGAAGTCTTGCTGCTCGAAGCGGGCGGAAGCGACTGGAATCCGCTCTTCAAAATGCCCGCAGGCTTCGCCAAGATGACCAAGGGCGTCGCCAGCTGGGGCTGGAGCACGGTCCCGCAAAAGCACCTCAAGGGCCGGGTCATCTGGTACACGCAAGCCAAGGTGATCGGGGGCGGCTCGTCGATCAACGCGCAGCTCTATACGCGCGGCAACGCCAAGGACTATGACGCCTGGGTGAGTGACGCCAGCGCGACCGGCTGGAGCTATCGCGAGGTTCTGCCGTACTTCAAGCGGAGCGAGGATAACCAGAAGCTCCATAACGCCTTCCATGGGTATGGCGGCCCGCTCGGCGTCTCCTATCCCATCAATCCGCCGCCGATCAGCTACGCGTTCCTGCGGGCTGCGCAGGAACTGGGCATACCCTTCAACGACGATTTCAACGGCGCCGTCCAGGACGGGATCGGCCATTATCAGCTTTCCACCCGCAATGCCGAACGATCGTCTGCCTCGAGCGCGTTTGTGAAACCCGTGCAAAGCCGGAAGAACCTGACGGTTCGTCTCAATGCCCAGACGCTGAAGATCGAGGTCCAGAACGGTCGCGCGGTCGGCGTGACGATCGCCTCGGGGACCGGGACCGAAACGCTGGATGCGGACCGCGAGATCATCATGAGTTGCGGCGCCATCGGCACGCCGCGCCTTCTTCAGCTCTCCGGCATCGGGCCCGCCGATTCCCTGAGAGCGGCCGGGGTCGATGTCGTGCATGACCTGCCCGGCGTGGGATCGAACATGCAGGACCACCTCGATCTCTACGCGATCTCGGAATGCACCGGCGATCACACCTACGACCGCATCGCGCAACCGCATCGCACGGTGTGGGCAGGCCTTCAGTATCTCTTGTTCAAGACCGGCCCGGTGACGTCGACCCTCTTCGAGACCGGCGGCTTCTGGTATGCCGACAAGCAGGCCCGCTCGCCCGACATCCAGTTTCATCTGGGCCTCGGCTCCGGCATCGAGGCTGGGGTCGCCTCGATGAAGAACCCCGGCGTAACCCTCAACTCCGCGTTCCTGCGTCCCCGCTCGCGCGGCACCGTTCGTATCGCCAGCGCTGACCCGAAAGCCGCTCCCCTGATCGACCCCAACTACTGGGCCGATCCCTATGACCGGGAGTGTTCCCTCAAGGGCCTTCGACTGGCGCGCGAAATCTTGCGGCAGCCCGCGCTGAAACCGTACGTGATGGCGGAGCGCTTGCCCGGCGACGACTTGAATACGGACGATGAACTGGCCGAATACGCCTATCGCTCCTGCAAGACCGACCACCATCCGGTTGGGACCTGCTCGATGGGATTGGGGCCGGACGCCGTGGTCACGCCAGATCTCAGACTGCGCGGACTTCTCGGCATCCGGGTTGTGGACGCCTCCGTCATGCCCTTCGTCCCATCCAGCAACACGAATGCGCCAACCATCATGGTCGCTGAAAAAGCTTCCGACATGATTCTTGGAAAGGCGTCCCTCACGCCTGCGGAAATATAGAGGAAAAATCATGCTCGCACTCGGTCTCAACAGCGGTTCGTCGTTCGACGGCATCGACGCCGTGCTGGCCGACATCGGGATTGGAGAGGACGGGCTTCTGAATCGTCCGCGCTTCATCGTGGGGAAATCCGTCGATTGATCGAACAGAGTCGCCGACCAGGTGCTGGCCGCCACGGAGCAAGCTCGCGACGACCTCGGGCGACACCTCTTCGGCGATGACGAGCAGAGGCCGCCCGGCGCGGCTCGCGATGGCGGGCGCCGGGTCCAGCAACGTTGGCTCCTTACGAAAACTGGGGCTCTCCCGGACAACGGTCTACAAACATCTTGAGCGGTGAGGAGGCCCCTGGAGTCAGGCGAATCGGCCGCCGCTCCAGCACCTCGATCATGTAGCCGTCGCGTTAGGTTCGACGCGTCCCTTGTAGATCGTCTATTCGAGCTCGAACGGCGTCGAGGCGTTCCCGAGATAGATCAGGACGAAGTCGGTAAAATCATGAATAAGATGGGCGGTTCCGACGATGTCTTGGTCGACAGGCTGACCGAAATATCAGCCCGCTATCGAAGCGGGCAGGCGTTTTGATTTGCTTCGGCGGGCGAAGCGGTAGCTCGATCGGACCGGCGTTGCGCCGCTCCGCGCCCGCCAGTTGGACGCGCGAAAGTTTTTGGAGTTCTCGGGAACATTTTGGCGCTGCGCCAATTATCGGCTTGCTGCGGAAGCTGAGAGGCCGATGGCGCAACTTTTTCAGCCCTACGCGGATATGGCGGTCCGGGCGGTTTTGATTGCCCTTGCGGCGTCTCCGGCAATTTTGATCGGAGCCGGCTATGCGATCACGCGTTCGCCATATGTCACCGGTCAGACTTTGGCCCATTCGCAGCCGATCCCATTCAGCCATGAGCATCACGTCGGGTTCGACGGGCTCGACTGCCGATATTGCCACTTCGGCGCCGAGAGGTCGCGGTGGGCGGGTATCCCGCCGACCGAAGTCTGTATGACCTGCCACTCGCAGCTCTTCACGGAAGCGGCGGCGCTGGCGCCGGCTCGGAAGAGTCTCGAGTCAGGCGCGCCGATCCGCTGGCGCCGCGTCAAGGCTCTGCCCGATTACGTGTACTTCGATCATTCCATCCACTTGGCGAAAGGCGTCGGCTGCACGACCTGTCACGGCCAGGTCGATCAGATGCCGCTGACCCTTCAGGCGAAGCCGATGACGATGGGCTGGTGCCTCGATTGCCATCGCAATCCCGCCCCCTACCTGCGCGAGCCGGACGAAGTCTTCGCCAATTCCTGGTCTCCGCCGCCCGATCAAAACGAAACGGGTCGAAAGCTCATGGCGCATTATGAGATCGACACGACTCACCTGACGGACTGCTCGGTGTGTCACCGGTGAGCGCCGGCGTACCCTTCACGCCTCAGGCCCTCTCGCGGCGAGCCGCGCTTCAAACTCTGGCGGCCGGCGTCGCGTCCTTCGCGGCAGGCTGTTCGAGGCCCGACGAGTCGGTTGTCGCCAAGGAGACGCTTGAAGAGCTGCCGTACGTGCATTTGCCGGAGGGCCTCGTCCCCGGGCTTACGCAGCATTACGCCACGGCGCTTCCGCTCGCCGGCTACGGCCGGGGCGCGCTCGTCGCCTCCTTCGAGGGCCGGCCGATCAAGGTCGAAGGCAATCCCCGTCATCCCGCGAGCCTCGGCGCGACGGACGTCTTCGCCCAGGCGGAGATCCTTTCCCTTTATGATCCCGATCGCTCGCAGGCGATCCGGGTCGCCGGCGAGATCAGCGATGGGCCGGCCTTCGAGAGCGAGCTGCGATCGCGCCTGAAGGGGCGCCAGGCGGACGGAGGCGCGGCCGTCAGGCTGCTCACCGGACGCGTCACCTCTCCGACCCTCCTGGATCAGATCCGGGGGTTGCAAGCCGTGTTTCCGAACATGCGGCGCCATGTCTTCGAACACTCGGAGACGGACGAGCTTGCTGCGGCTCAAGCGGTCTACGGCCAGCCGCTGATCCTCAGGCCGCGCCTCGAAGACGCCGAGATCGTCGTGGCGTTGGCCGGCGATCCGCTTGGGCCCGGTCCGGACCAGGTGCGTTTCGGTCGGGCGCTTGCCGAGCGACGCAAGCGCGATCGCGCGGGTTCCCGGCTTTACGCGGTCGAGCCCGCAATGTCGCTGACCGGCGCCTTCGCCGATCATCGGCTTGCAGCGCCTCCCGAGGCGATCGAAGCAATCATGGCTGGGCTCGCAACCGCACTTGGCGCGCCCATTCCGCGACCGGAGTTCGCTCCGGTCCAAGCGCGCTTTGTCGACGCAGTCGCGAAGGACTTGCAAGCCCATCCCGGACGCGGACTCGTGCTGGTCGGACCATCGCTTCCGCAAATGGCGGCGCTCGGCGTCTGGATCAACGATCGTCTCAGCGCTCCCGTGGACGGCTTCGATCTCGATCCGCTGATGTCCGCCGCCACGCTTGCTGATCTCGCCGAGGATATTCGCGCGAACCGGGTCGAGACCCTGATCGTTGTGGACACAAACCCGGTCGCGACGGCGCCTGGCGACCTCGACTTCGGGACGCTGATCGCGCGCGTCCCGTTCCGAATTCATCTGGGCGCCTATTTCGACGAGACGGCCGCGGCCTCGACGTGGCATCTGCCGGCGCCGCACCCGCTGGAAAGCTGGTCGGACATCGCCGCGACGGACGGCGTCGTCAGTATTGTTCAGCCTCTGATCCGTCCGCTGCACGACGCCGTGAGCGCGCACAGGCTTCTCGCGGCGCTGGCCGGGACTCCGCAACAGAGCGACTATGACCGCGTGCGCGCGACCTGGCGATCGCACTGGGGCGAGGACAATTTTGAAGAGCGGTGGCGGCAAGCGCTGATCGACGGCGTGGTCGCCGACACCGCGGCGAAGCCGATCGCCAAACCGCCGGCAAAGTTTCCCGGCTGGGCGCCGGCTCCGCGGCAAGCGGGCCTTACAGCGTTCTTTCGACTCGATCCGTCCGTTTTCGACGGACGTTTCGCAAACAACGCATGGCTGCAGGAGTGTCCGCAGCCGTTCTCGAAGTCGGTTTGGGGCAATGCGGTCGACATGTCGCCGGTCGACGCCGAAACGCTCGGCGTTGCGCAAGGCGACGAGATCGAAGTCAGCGCAAGCGGCCGTTCGATCTTCGGTCCGGTGCGCCTCGCCAACGGCGCCGCTCCAGGCGTCATAGCGCTTTCGCTCGGCTACGGTCGAACGCGCGCAGGCGCGATCGGCGACGGCGTCGGCTTCAGCGCCGCCGCGCTTCAGAGATCCGATTCGCCTTGGATCTCGCGAGGGGTGACCGTCCGAAAAGTCGGTCGAAGCAGGCGCCTGCCGCCCTCGACCGCGGGCTTGTTCGCGCTCGAAGGCGAGGCGGAGAAGCTTGCGCCGGAAATCGACGTCGGCGGGACCATTCCGCCGCCGTCGCCGCGCCCAAGCTTCAACACGCCTTGGCCGGCGCCGGCCGGCGACCCCTACGCCTGGGGCATGGTGATCGACACGGGGAGTTGCATCGGCTGCAACGCCTGCGTCGTCGCCTGCCAGTCGGAGAACAACGTGCCGGCGATCGGCCCCGACGAGATCGGCGTGGGCCGCGACATGCATTGGCTCCGCGTCGACGTCTACGACCACGGCGTTCAGCCTGCGTCCCGGCCCGTGTTCCAGCCAGTGCCCTGCATGCAATGCGAGACGGCGCCTTGCGAGCCCGTCTGCCCGGTCGAAGCGTCGGTGCACGACCACGAAGGCTTGAACGTGCAGGTCTACAATCGCTGCGTAGGTACGCGCTTCTGCCAATCGAACTGTCCCTACAAGGTGCGTCGCTTCAATTTCTTCGGCTACGCCGATGGGCAGGAGTATCGGAATCTCGGCGACGCGCTGGTCAAGGCCGCAAACAACCCGGACGTCAGCGTGCGCGCTCGCGGCGTCATGGAGAAATGCACCTACTGCGTCCAGCGCATCAGCCGCGCTCGGCGGCTCGCCGAGCGCGAGACGCGCCTGATCGCCGATGGCGAGGTCACGCCCGCCTGCGCCGCCGCCTGCCCGACCGAAGCCATTCGTTTCGGCAATCTCATGGATTCCGATTCCGCGGTGTCGGTCCTGCGTCGCGCGTCGAACCACTACGTGCTTCTCGAAGAGCTTCATACGCGGCCGCGCACGACCTATCTGGCTCGGCTGAGAAACAAGAACGGCGACCTGGGAGCGCAGATATGACGGCGGCCTCCGCCTTCGACCGCGCAACGGCGCTCGAGGCCCCTCCCGTTCTGCCGAGAACGATCGACGACCGTGCGATCACCGACCTCGTCTGCGCGCCGCTGATGCGCCCGGCGGGGACCGGATGGTGGATCGCCTTCCTGATCGCGTCCGCGGGCACGCTGGCGACGCTCTACGGCGTGTACACGCTGTTCAGCGCCGGCATTGGCATCTTCGGCAACAACACCAGCGTCGTCTGGGGCTTCCCGATCGCGAACTACGTCTGGTGGATCGGAATCGGCAACGCGGGAACGCTGATCTCGTCATTGCTTTTGCTGACCCGTCAGTCCTGGCGCACCTCGATCAGCCGCTTCGCTGAGGCGATGACGCTCTTCGCCGTCTCGATCGCCGGCCTCTTCCCGATCTTTCATCTGGGACGGCCGCTCTATTTCTACTGGCTCGCGCCCTATCCCGACACGATGCAGGTCTGGCCGCAGTGGCGCAGCGCGCTGATCTGGGATTTCTGGGCGATCACCAGCTATCTCCTGTTCTCGATCATCTTCTGGTACGTCGGCGTCCTGCCCGATCTCGGCACAGCGCGCGATCGCTCGCGAGGCGCCTGGCGGAAGGTCTACGGGGTCTTCGCGCTTGGTTGGCGCGGCTCGGCCCGCCACTGGCGCCATTATCGCCGGCTGCAAATCACGCTCGCCGCGCTCGCAACGCCGCTCGTCTGCTCCGTCCATTCGATCGTCGGGCTCGACTTCGCGGCGAGTCTGATGCCCGGCTGGCGTGAGCCGATCTTCCCGCCTTACTTCGTGGTCGGCGCGATGTACTCGGGCTTCGCGATGGTGGTTCTCATCACCATCGCCATTTCGCGCGGACTTGGCCTTCAGGCGCTGATCACGGAACGCCACTTCGACGCGATGGCCAAGATCATGTTGATGGCGGCGATCGTCATGGGGCTGTCCTACGCCAGCGAATGGTTCGCGGCCTGGATAGGCGGCGACGCGTCCGATCGCGACCTCGTCGCCTTCGAATTCACCGGCGCCTACTGGCCGGAATACGCCGGCATGCTGTTCTGCAACGTGCTCGCGCCGCAGGTCCTCTGGTTTCCCCGCGCGCAGAGCGAGCCTTGCCGTCCTTATCGCCGTCTCGATCGCGATTCTCGTCGGCATGTGGCTCGAGCGCATCCTGATCATCTGGAACACGCTGTCGCACAGTTTCCTGCCCAGCATGGACCGGGTGTTCTTCCCGACCTTCTGGGACTGGCTCTTCCTGTTCGGACCGCTGTTCTTTTTCGCCTGGATGTTCCTGCTCTTCTGCCGGCTCGCGCCGGTCGTGCCGATGCACGAGGTGCGCGAGCTTCGCCACCGGGAGGCGTCGGCGTGAGCGAGAAGGCGCCGCTCATTGTCGCCGAATTCGGCAATCCGGACGCCCTGGTTCACGCGGCGCGCGGCGCGCGCGATCAAGGGTTCAAGCCCGCGGATGCATTGACCCCGTGTCCGGTCGCGGAGATCGATGAGGCGCTCGGGCTCGAAACCTCGCCAATTCGGTGGCCGATGCTCGTCGCCGCGATCGCGGTGGCCGCCCTCGCCTATGGGCTTGAGTTCTGGAGCGCGGTCTATGCCTATCCGATCGACTCGGGAGGGCGGCCGCTGCAACAGCTGGCCTGTCTTTCTCCTCGTGCCGTTCGAGGTCGGGGTCCTCGCGGCGGCGATCGCCGGCTTTGTCGCGTTGCTTGTGCTGTGCGGTCTGCCGCGACTCCATCATCCCGTGTTCGAATGGGACCGGATCGAGCGCGCGTCCGACGACCGTTATTTCCTACTGATCGAGGCGCCGAGGGAATCGGGAGAGACGCAGCGTCTCCGATCCCTCCTGCTTGAAGCGCATGCGCTGAGACTCGAGGAGCATCCGCGATGAAGCCCGCGCTGGCTCTCCTCGTCACGGTGGCGGTCGCGGGATGCAGCGACCAGTCGATGACGCGCCAGCCGCACTACGGATCGAACGCGCCTGCGCCTCCTTTCGCGAACGGAGCGGCCGCGCAGCAACCGGCTGCCGGAACGATCGCAGAAGAGGACGCCGCCTTCCGTCGCGAGGAAACAAACCCGCCTCCTGTCGATCTCGCCCTCATGCAAAGGGGCAAGGAACGGTTCGGGATCTTCTGCGCGCCATGCCACGGCTACGGGGGCGACGGCGACGGCGCCGTCGTGCGCCGCGGATTTCCCCACCCGCCTTCCTATTACAACGCTGCGCTGATGCAAGCGCCGGCTCAGCACATCTTCGACGTCATCACGCGGCGGCTACGGGATCATGTACGCCTACGGCTCGCGCGTGCCGCCGCATGACCGCTGGGCGATCGTCGCCTACATCCGGGCCTTGCAGCAGAGCCGCCCGGCGACCTCGGCCGAGGCGCCCGAGGATTCGGGGACGCCGGTCCCTCTTCGAGGGAGCACGCCATGAGCGCCCCGGCGCGCAGATCCCTCTCGATTCGACCCGCCCGCTCCAAACGCGCTTTTGCTTGGGGGACTGGCGGCTGCGGCGGCGCTGGGCGTCGCCGCGTTCCTGGCGCCGAGCGCGGCGGCGTGGGGCTGGCTGGTCGGCTTCGTGGTCTGGAGTTCGTTTCCGATTGGCGCGATTGTGCTTACGCTGATCCACCAAACGACAAGTGGACGATGGGGCCTCGCGGCGGCGCCGACCTTGCGCCTCGGCGCACTGTCCGCGCTGTCGCTGCCGGTCTTTTTCGCGGTTCTGCTCCCGGGCCTTCACGCGCTCTACCCCTGGGCGAATGGCGGCGCCGGGACGGCCCCGGATGTGGCGCGCTTCTATCTCAACGTTCCGGCCTTTGGCATCCGCGGACTGGTCGCGATTGTCGTCTGGGCCGCGATCGGCCTCCTGGTCGCGTCCCGCGGGCTCGGCCTTCTCGGAGCGTCGATCGCGCTCGTGTTCCACGGCGTCGCGGTCAGCCTCGTGGCGGTCGACTGGATGCTCTCGATCGACCCGCGTTTCAGCGACTCTGCCTTCGGCGTGGAAATCGCCGTGCAGCAGATCCTGCTCGCGCTTGCCGCGGTCGCGGCCTTTCAGCCGCGGCGCGCGGTCGAGATCGCGGACGGCGACATCGGCGGTCTTCTGCTCGCAGCCTCCCTCGGCGCCTTCTACCTCGGGCTGATGACCTTCATCGTTAAATGGTACGGCGACCAGCCGATCGACGCCGCCTGGTATCTGGCGCGCGCTCACGGGCTTTGGCTCGTCTTTCTGATCGGGACGATTCTGTTCGGCGCCGTCGGCGCCGATCGTCGCCTGCGCGTGGGAGCGCGTGCGCGGAACTCCGTCCGCGATGCGACTCGTCGGCGTCTCCACGATCGTGGGCGTCGGTTTGCATGATGTCTGGCTCGCGGGATCGGGGACCGCCTTGGCTTACTGCTTCGGCAGCGTTGCTGGCGTTGATCGCGCATGGCCGGGATCTCTGCTCGGACTCGCGCCGCGCTACGGACGGATATTGACACGAGGCGGCGCCGAAAGGGCCGGCGGCGAGCAGCCTTCATGAGCCTCGAGCGAAACGAGGAGCGGGAGCGGCCTGCAATCGCCGCCGGCACGGTTGCTGCGGTGATGAGCGGCTTCTTCGTCTTCGTCTTGCTCGTGGCGACCGGTCTCTTCTTCTTCTTCCGGTCGCTCGCACCGGACGCGGCGTTCGTCGCGCCGAACGAATTCCCGGCGCCGCGGTTGCAGACGCTGCCCGACGGTTTGCGCGACCCCGAGATCGCGAGGCAGCAGGCCGATCTCGAGCGGTTTCGCTGGATCGACAAATCGCGCGGACGAGTTCCAGATTCCGATCGCGCAAGCGATGAGGATCGTCGCCGGGCGCGGCGCAAAAAGCCTACGACCCCGTGCCCGAGCCGCCGCCTAAACCCGAGGCTGCGGCCCGATGAAGCGACGGCCGCTCGACCCTTCCGCAGCGTTGGCGCGGGCGCGCTCCTCTTCGCGGCGCTCGCGAGCGCCCCCGCGAGCGCGGGCCTGACCGCCGAGCAACTGGCGGACGTCGGCGTGACGCCGCCAGCCGACGCCAGGCTCCCGCTCGACGCTCAGCTCAGCGGTCTCGACGGCCGCGCGACATCGCTTGGCGACGCTATCGGCGGTCGGCCCGCTGTCGTCGTGTTCGCGGATTACGACTGCCCTCAACTCTGTTCGCCGATTCTCGCGCTTGCCGGGGTCGCGCTCGGCCGAAGCGGCCTCGATCCTGGGAAGGACTATCGGCTGGTCGTCATCGGCTTCAATCCGAAGGCGACCGCGGACGATGGCAAGCGCATGGTCGGCGGTGAGATCGGCTTCGCATCGCCGGTCGGGCGGGCGACAACAGCCCTCATGGCGAGCGAGGCGGTCGCGGCCCGCCTCACCTCCGCGGTCGGATATCATTATGCCTACGATCCCGCTCTCGGGCGCTTCGCCCATCCGGCGGCTTTGCTCGTCGTGACCTCCGACGGGCGGCTGTCCCGCGTGCTATCCGGCCTCGCCATCACCGGCGACGATGCCCGGCTCGCCCTTGTCGAGGCTGGGAAGGGGACGATCGGCGCCATCGTCGATCAGGTTCGGCTCCTCTGCTACGGCTTCAGCGCCGGCGTCGGCTTCTACGCGGACCGTATCCGCATCCTGCTCGCGGCGGCGTGGCGTAGCGACCTTGTTCGCCATTGGCGGCGGCCTGCTTGCCCTTGCCCGGGCCTCGGCGCGGAGGCGGCGCATGAATCCCGCTTTCCTCCTGCCTCGGTCAGCCTCGACGTTCGCGCCACAGACGGACGCGCTCTACTTCGCGCTAATCTGGACCTCGCTGGCGATCGTCGCTCTCGTTCTTGTCCTCATCGTAATCTTCGCCGCGCGCTATCGCCGCAACTCGCCGGCGGCGCGCGGACCTCTGCCGCCAGTCGTCCAGCATGAGTTCGAGATCGGCTGGACGGCGGCGACCCTGTTCGCTTTTCTCTTCTTCTTCTGGTGGGCGGGGTCCAACCAGACCGCTCAACTGCTGCCGCCGCGCTCCGCGATGGAAATCCACGTCGTCGCCAAGCAGTGGATGTGGAAGCTTCAGCATCCGAACGGGACGCGCGAGATCAACATGCTGCATGTCCCGGTCAACGAGCCGGTGCGGCTCGTCATGACCTCGCAGGACGTCATCCACTCGTTCTCGGTCCCGGACTTTCGCATCAAGCAGGACATTTTGCCGGGTCGCTACGTCGAATCCTGGTTCCAGGCCACCAAGACCGGCATCGTTCCGCCTCTACTGCACGCAGTTCTGCGGCACCGCGCATTCCGCGATGACGGGGTCCATCGTCGTGATGAGCAAGCCCGATTTCGCCGCGTGGCTCTCCGCCGAGCCGTCGTCAGGCGACCTCGTCGCGCAAGGTCGCGGCGCTCTTCGTCGGCCTCGGCTGCGCCGGGTGTCACACCCCCGGCGGCCCGGTGCATGCGCCCGATCTCGCCGGAATCTTCGGTCAGCGCGTGCCCCTCGCCAACGGCGACTTCGCGCTCGTCGACGACGCCTACATCCGCGACCGGATTCTCTTCCCCAAGGACAATCCGCCGGCCGGCTACGCAGCCATCATGCCGTCGTTCAAAGACAAGGTCGACGACGGGGAGATCCTCGCGCTGACCGCCTACATCCGGTCGCTTGGGCCGCAAACAGGAGCTCTGCCATGACGGACGCGGTCGCTTCCTTTGTAGAGGCCGAACCTGATCCCGCGGAAGGAACGACCGGCAGCTACCTCGACGCGCACGGGTCCGGCTTCAGCGAGTGGCTGCTCACGACCGACCACAAGCGCATCGCGCTTCTCTACGCCGCGATGATCACCGGCTTCTTTTTCATCGGCGGCGCCGCGGCGACGCTGATCCGGCTCGAGCTCTTCTCGCCGACCGCGCGGTTCCTGACCGACGACGGCTACAACCGCGTCTTCACGCTGCACGGCATCATCATGGTGTGGTTCTTCCTCGTGCCGCTCATTCCGACGACGCTCGGCAATTTCCTGCTGCCGCTGATGATCGGCGCGCCCGACGTCGCCTTCCCGAAGCTCAATCTCGCGAGTTGGTATCTGACCCTGATCGGCGGACTTTTCGTTCTCGCCGCAATGCTCATGGGCGGGGTCGACACCGGCTGGACATTCTATCCGCCCTATTCGACGTCCTTCTCCCAGAGCAATGTCGCGATCGCCGTTTTCGGCGTCATCGTCGCCGGCTTCGGCAGCATCGCGACCGGAGTCAATTTCGTCGCCACGACGCACATGCTGCGGGCCCCGGGCATGACGTGGTTCCGCCTGCCGCTGATGGTCTGGGCGATCTACGCGACAAGCCTCGTGATGATTTTGGCGACGCCGGTGCTGGCGATGACGCTGCTGCTGGTCGTGGCGGACCGCTGGTTCGGCCTGCCGATCTTCGACGGTTTTCGCGGCGGCGACCCGCTGCTTTTCCAGCACCTCTTCTGGTTCTATTCCCACCCCGCGGTCTACATCATGATCCTGCCAGCGATGGGCGTGATCACGGAGGTGATCACCTGCTTCGCGCGGCGGCGCGTGTTCGGTTACGCGGCGATGGTCTACGCGATCCTCGCGATCGCGATCATCGGGTTCGCGGTCTGGGGGCATCACATGTTCGTGTCGGGCCAGTCGGCTTTCGCGAACCTCGTCTTCTCGTTCCTCTCCTTCATCGTCGCAGTCCCCTCGGCGATCAAGGTGTTCAACTGGACGGCGACGCTTTACCGCGGTCAGATCACATTCGAGGCGCCGATGCTCTACGCGCTCGGCTTCATCGGCTTGTTTACCGTCGGCGGCCTCACGGGGCTCTTCCTCGCTTCGATCCCGATCGACGTTCAGGTCACAGGCACCTATTTCGTCATCGCGCATTTCCACTACGTGATGGTCGGCGGGGCCGTCTCCGCCTACTTTCGCCGGCCTGCATTTCTGGTGGCCGAAGATCACCGGGCGCCTCTACGCGGAAGCGTGGGCGCGGTTCGCCGCGTATCTGATGTTTTTCGGCTTCAACTTCACCTTCTTTCCCCAATTCATTCTCGGCTACTTCGGCATGCCGAGGCGCTACCATACCTATCCGCCGGAATTTCAGGCGTGGAACGTCATGTCGTCGACTGGAGCCGTGGTGCTGGCTGCCGCCTATTTGATGCCGCTCGTCTATCTGACGTATTCCCTGTTCTACGGGAAAGCTGCGCCGGACAATCCATGGAGCGCGAAGGGTCTCGAATGGCGGACGACCTCACCGCCCCCGTCCCACAATTTCGCACGGACTCCCGTCGTTACTGACGACCCTTACGATTACCATGATCCGCAGACCTCGCCGGCGCCCGAATCGCGAAGCATCGACAGGATGAGCGCCGAGGCGCGGGGCCTCGCGGCGAGCGGCGGCGAGGCCGCATCATGAGCGAGGCGGCGCTCGAGTCGGCGGCCGCCGGCGTCGGCCTGCCCGATCCTCTGCGCGAGCCTTGGACCAATCTGCCGCGCCAGCGGGAAGCGGCCACGCTGGGCATGTGGCTCTTCCTGATGAGCGAAATGCTGTTCTTCGGCGCCGTCTTCATGGCCTTCAGCTTTTCACGCGCCCTGGACGTCTCGGCCTTCCGGGCGGCGGCGCAAGAGACGGCGCTCTGGTACGGCGCCTCCAATACCTTGATCCTCGTCACGAGCAGCCTCACCATCACCCTCGCGGTCCGCGCGGCGGGAGCCTTGGACCGTTCGCTCGCCGCGCGCCTGCTGGCGCTGACGGCGCTGCTCGGCGTCGCCTTCCTCATGGTCAAGGGGTTCGAATACCACGACGATCTCGATCGCCATCTCTATCCCGGCGCGAATTTCGCGCTCGGGCAGAACGCGGCGATGATCTTCTGGTCGTTCTACTGGATCATGACCGGGATCCATGCCGTCCATCTTGCGGTCGGCGTCGGGCTGGTCACCCGGCTGGCATGGCTGATGAGGCGCCGGCGACTGAGCTACGCTTCGCCGCAACTGGAAGTGACGTCCCTTTATTGGCACCTGGTCGACGCCTTCTGGGTCGTTCTTTTTCCCGTTCTCTATGTTGCGGGGCGAGGATGAGCGAGGCAGGCCGCAACGGCGACCGCTTCCTCTGGCGAGGCCCTGCGATCGCATGGGCGATCATGATCGTGGGGCTTGTCCTTATTGTTTTGCTCGGCCTCTACGGCGCCGGGCAGGTACGCTTCCTCGGCGCGCTCGCTCTCTCAGCTCTGATGCTGCTCACGCTCGCCTTCGGCCTGGTTGGATTGAGCCGCGAAAGCGCGCTCATCAGGCTCGTGGCGGGCGCGGCGATGCTGTTCCTCTCCCTCATGTTCTTCCTGAGCTTCACCGATCTCCTGACCAGGCTTCGGTGAGCAAGCAGCGCCGATCGGCAGACGCGGCGCTGCGGCCCGGCTTCGCGTCTTGCCTTCGCGTCGGAAGTTCTCTCGCGGTTTCAGCTGCCGATCGACCTTTCGAGCGTTTCGCACCAGGGCGAGGGCGAGGGGCGAAAAAACCAATTCTGCATTGGAACGTAATGGGCATCCAGGTGTTGCCAACGCGCTGGTGTCGCCGTGCGGCTGCCCCGATCGGAGGCATTGCCATGCTCAAGATACGCAGGCGGGAGCTTCTGGGCGGCGTGGCGGCGTTCCTTGCGGCTAAGGTTGCGGGATCGCGTGCGCAGATTGTGACAGGATTGCCTTGGCGGCCGGACGAGGCGTTTCCGCCGGTCTCTGCGGGGCCGGGCGGCTGGCTGTTTTTTACCGGCGCCGAGGCGGCGTCTATGGAGGCTCTGGTCGACCGCCTCATCCCTCCCGATCCGCAGACGCCCGGCGGCAAGGATGCTGGTTGCGCGGTCTACATCGACCGTCAGCTTGCGGGACCGTACGGCAGCCGACGCGGGCTTTACGTCGGCGGCCCCTTCCTGAAGGGCTCGCCGAACCAAGGACCGCAGAGCCAGGACAGCCCTGCGCAGGAATACCGCAAGGCGCTCGCGGCGCTCGACGCCTATGCTCGATCGAACAAGGGCGACGCGTTCGCGAAACTCGACCCCGACCTCCAGGATCAGCTTCTCGACGGGCTCGAGAAGGGCGAGGTCAAGCTCGAGGGCGTCGACGGCGGTTCGTTTTTCAAGACCCTGCTGAAGGACACGCAGGAAGGCTTTTTTGCCGATCCGCTCTATGGCGGCAACCGCGACATGTGCGGGTGGACAATGATCGGCTTCCCCGGCGCCCGCTACGATTATCGCGACTGGGTCGGGCGCCATAACGAGCGCTACCCCCACCCACCCGTCAGCATCGTGGGGCGCGCCGACTGGACCCCAACCAAGATCTGAGGCGCGAAATGGCGGGCAGGCTTCCGGCGAAGGACGTGGTCATCATCGGGCTCGGCTGGACCGGATCGATCCTCGCCAACGAGCTGACAGACGAAGGCCTTGACGTCATCGCCATCGAGCGCGGTCCCTGGCGGGACGCGCCGACCAGCTTTCCAACGACATACGATCAGGACGAGCTGCGCTACCGCATCCGCCACGACCTCTTCCTCCGGCCCGACCAGCTCACCTTCACCTTCCGCAATAAGATGAACGAGCAGGCGCTGCCGATCCGCACATGGGGCGCGTTCATGCCTCCGAACGGGGTCGGCGGCGGCGGCGTCCACTGGAACGCGGAAACCTGGCGCTTCCTGCCGAGCGATTTCGTCCTGAAAACGCACCTCACGCAGCGCTACGGCGCGAGCTTCCTGCCTCAGGACATGACGATCCAAGACTGGGGCGTCACCTATGACGACCTCGAACCGCACTACGACACGTTCGAATATCTCTGCGGGACGTCGGGTCAGGCTGGCAATGTCAAAGGCCAGATTCTGGAGGGCGGCAATCCGTTCGAGGGACCGCGGTCCCGCCCCTATCCAAACCCGCCGCAGGCGCAGAACTTCAGCCACGCTCTGTTCGGCAAGGCCGCGCGCGAGCTCGGTTACAAGCCGTTCCCGCAGCCGTCCGGCAACATGTCCCAGCCCTACACCAACCCGCTCGGCGTACGGCTCGGCCCCTGCACCTATTGCGGCTTTTGCGAATGGTTCGGCTGCGGCAACTATTCCAAGGCGAGCCCGCAGACCACGATTCTGCCGGTCCTCTTGCGCAAGTCGAACTTCAGCTATCGCGCGAACTCGGAAGTGACGCGCATCAATCTCGATCCGTCGGGAAAGCGCGCAACCGGCGTAACTTTCGTCGATTCGAGCGGCGAGGAATGGGAGCAGCCGGCCGACCTCGTCATCCTCGCCGCCTATACGATCTTCAACGTCCAGTTGCTCCTGCAATCGAAGATCGGGCAGCCCTACGACCCGGTCAAGAACGAGGGCGTGATCGGCCGCAACTTCACCCACCAGACCATCTCGCAGGCGATCGGCTTCTTCGACAAGGACAACTACGTCTTCAACCCCTTTATCGCCTCGGGAGCGATCGGCATGTGCATCGACGAGTTCAACGGCGACAATTTCGACCATGGGCCGCTGGGCTTCGTCGGCGGCGGCTACATGGGCCAGGTTCAGACCAACGGGCGGCCGATCGAAACGACGCCGGTCGCCGCCCGGGACTGCCGAAGTGGGGCGCCAAATGGAAGGCCGCCGTTCGCGACAACTACCAAAGCACGGTCACGCCGGGCACAGGCGTCCACGGCAGCTTCTACAGCTACCGCGACGTCTACCTCGACCTCGATCCGCTCTACCGCGACCGCTTCGGCAGGCCGCTCGTCCGGATGACGATCGATTTCCACGACAACGAGATCAAGCAGAACAAATTTCTGACCGACAAGTTCGCCGCGATCATCAAGGCGATGGGCGCAAACCAGGTCCACCCCGAATATCGGACGGCGCCCTACGACATCACCAAGTACCAGACGACCCATCTTTGCGGCGGGGCGATCATGGGGACCGACCCCAAGACGAGCGCGCTCAATCGCTACCTGCAGAGCTGGGACGTTCCGAACCTGTTCGTCATGGGGGCGACGGCCTTCCCGCAGAACGCCGGCTACAATCCGACCGGCACCTTGTCCGCGCTCGCCTATTGGTCGGCGGACGCAATCCGGAACCAATACCTTAAGCAGCCGGGGCCGCTCGTCCATGCGTAGCACCACCACGGCCACCGTCGCGATCGTCATTCTTGCGACGATCGCCCTGATCGTCGCCGTCGTCGGCTTCGGCTTTCCGACGCGGGTGGCCGCCACGCTTGAAGGCACGCGGCTCGACCCGCAGAACTTCGCTCAGATCGCGCACGGCCACTATCTCGTCGCGGCCTCCGACTGCGCAGATTGCCATGACGACCCCGCTACGAAGACCCCTTTCGCCGGCGGGCGTCCGATCGAAACGCCGTTCGGCAAGGTGCTCGCGGCCAATATCACGCCCGACCGCGACACCGGAATCGGCGCATGGAGCGACACGGAGTTCGTCACAGCGCTCCGCGAAGGCAAAAATCCGCACGGTTCGCTGCTCTATCCGGCGATGCCATACCCCTATTATACGAAGCTCTCGGAAAGCGACGCGCTCGCCATCCGCGCCTACCTCAACACCGTTCCGCCGGTCCGCAAGCGCGTCGTCGCCGACCAGCTTCCCTTCCCGTTCAATATCCGTCAGGGGATGCTGGTCTGGAACGCGCTCTACTTTCACCGCGGCGAATTTAAGCCCGATCTGTCGAAGTCCGCGGAATGGAACCGCGGCGCCTATCTCGTCGAGGGTCCGGGTCACTGCGGCGCCTGCCACACCCCAAAGAATGTCCTTGGCGGCGACGATGACAGGCGCGCCTTGCAGGGCGACCAGTTGCAGGGCTGGTTTGCGCCCAACATCACCGGAGATCGGGTCAGCGGCGTCGGCCGGTGGAGCGTAGACGACATCGCCTCCTATCTGACGACTGGCCATAACATTACGACAGCCGCGACAGGGATCATGGCGGAGGTCGTCACCTTCACCGGATCGAAGCTGACCGACGGCGACCTCACGGCGATCGCGACCTATCTGAAAAGCCTTCCAGGCCAGAGCCAGCCGGGACCCGCGCTCGGCGCCTCAGATTCCAGGATGAAAGCCGGCGAAGCGATCTACGGGGACGAATGCTCGGCTTGCCACGGCTTTGACGGCAAGGGCGTCGCCTTCCTGTTTCCGGCGCTGGCGGGCTCGGCCAACGTCCACTCCGGAGATCCGACAAGCCTCATTCGCGTTGTCTTGCAGGGCGCCCGCAGTGTCGCGACCGACAAGGAGCCGACGGGACCCGGCATGCCCTCTTTCGGGTGGAAACTGAATGACGAGGAGATCGCCGCGGTCCTCAGCTACGTGCGCAACAGCTGGAGCGGGACGGCGGCGCCGGTGACGGCCGAGGACGTCCGAAAGCTCCGCGCCTCCCTGATGAACAGCGCCGATCGATAAGGGCGCCACTCAAGCGGTAACGTGATTACGACTGTCCGCTGCGGCCGCCTGCCCGGCTCGGGTGGCCTTGCCGACCGCCGCAGGGCCTGGCCTCGTTCTTGTTGACCGAATCGACCAGGGCTGAATTCATTTGGCTCTGGGAATAAAGCCGGGCACGCCGGTCTCCACCACCGTGTTCAGCCGAACCCTCGTCGTTATTCCATCCCGCATTTCCCGCATGGCGTCTTCGGGCAGCGCCGAAATCCCGAAATTCTCATGGATGCGGCGAGGGTTGGTCGAGGTGGTCAGGAAAGCCGTTCCGCGTTGCACGGCCCAGGCGAGCGCAACCTGAGCCGGAGTCTTGTGGACGCGTTCTGCGATCGCGGTGATCACCGGGTCGTCCAGCACTTTCGGATCCAGGCTGTGCCCCAACGCGGCAAACGCCAGAAGAACAATGCCATGCTCCCGACAGAAGTCGAGCAACTCCCATTCAGGCAGATATGGATGGGATTCGACTTGCACAACGGCCGGCTTGATCCGCGCCGCGGCCACGATCTCTCGGAGCTTCTCCAAGGTAATATCGGATAGGCCGATTGACTTGCATTTGCCCTCGTCCACGAGGCGTTCGAGCGCTCCCCAGGTTTCGATTAACGTCACCTCGGAATCATAGATCACCTTGCCGTGTTCGTCCCTGGGGTCTTGCTGGTCGCCGGGTTGAAAGGCAAACGGAGTGTGGATGATATAGCAATCGACGGTGTCGATTTGCAGCCGCCGGCGGCTGGCGTCAAAGGCGGGCTTGACCCGCTCGGGACGATGATTGGTGTTCCATAGCTTGGTGGTGACGAAGACATCGTCCCGCCGAACCGTCCCCGCCCGGAACGCCGCCTGCATCGCGTCGCCAATCGCGTCTTCATTACGGTAGCGTTCCGCGCAATCGAAGTGCCGAAACCCCACTTCCAGCGCGGTCCTGGTCGTGTCTTTGGTCGCAACGGGATCGGGTATCAGCGTGCCAAACCCGACGGCGGGGATCGCGCCAGATCCGTTGTTGAGAGGAATCCTCGTATACCGAAGCGTATCGGAGGTCGCCATGCTCACGCTCCCTTGTCCGAGTCCGGCCGCCGCATCGGGCCGATCACTTCCGAGACCGGAGGCGTCCGACCTGAAACTTTTGCGTCGGCGTTTCGGCGTCAGCGACTTTGCCGACGCGGATCATCGTGCGCGTTCAAATATTCGAGACCGAGCGGACCCATCGCGGTCACTTGCGTGACGTACTCGCCGGACTTGGCATAGTGAAAATGCCAGGTGCCGCCGGGCAGAACGATGACGGCGCCGGGCGGATAGGCTGTAAGCTTTTCGTCATCGAACGCCTCGCCGAGCCCGATGTAGAAAACGCCGGACATGACGGTGTAGATCCGATCCTCGGGATGCTTATGCGGCATGAGCTTTACGCCGCACGGCGCTTTCACCCGGATCACGTAGGGCCCCGCCTTCGAGGGTTCGCCTACGACGACAGCGAGCCGCACTGAAGGTGGAAACGCCGGGAACGGCTTCCAGTCGATCTCTTCGGGGAGGATCGCCCTGAATGCGGCTTGCCCCGGCTGGTGCGTTTGCGGCATTCGATCCTCCGTTCTGAGGTTCGTCCAGGGTCGAATTCGACCGTCCCGCCTATTTCGCCCGTCTGTTGAGGGTATCGATCAGAAGCCTGGCCGCCGGACCCGACGAGGCTGGATTCTGGCCGGTGATCAGCTGGCCGTCGGCAACCGTGTAAACGCCCCAGTTCTTGACCTTGGAGAATACAGCACCGAGGCTCATCAGTTCGTCCTCGACAAGGAAGGGGACGACTTTTGTCAACCCCACCGCTTCTTCCTCGCCGTTGGTGAAGCCGGTCACGGTTTTGCCTTCCGCGAACGGCTTGCCGCCCGGCCTCTTGACATGGCGCAGCGCGCCGGTTGAGTGGCAGACCACCGCGAACGTCTTGTCGGCGGCCACGAAGGATTCCAACAGCTTGATCGAGTTCCTGTCTTCGGCGAGATCCCACATCGGCCCGTGGCCTCCGGGGTAAAAGACGGTGTCGTAGTCTTCCTGTCTGACGCTATCGAGGCGCGTTGTCCTGTCGAGCTGAGCGTTGGCGTTGTCGTCCTTTTCAAACCGCCGGGTGATGTCGGTCTGGAAGCTCGGCTCATTGCTCTTGGGATCGAGCGGCGGTCGGCCGCCCTTCGGCGACGCCAGCATGATCTCTGCGCCGGCGTCCTTGAAAACATAATACGGCGCCGCCAATTCCTCGAGCCAGAAACCGGTCTTGCGCCCGGTATTGCCGAGTTGGTCGTGGGAGGTCAGAACCATCAGAACTTTCATGATGCGCTCCTTTCCGTGGTGGTTGAACAGTGGCGGGCATTGCTGCGCTTACAGCAGGGCGGATCGTGGTCGCGGCGCTCAAACCCTCGTCTTGATTTCAAGCCAACAGCGAGACAACGGTCGGCCTTATGGACTGAGCACGATCTTGCGGCGTGGCTTCGGGCGGGTTCCATCGAGCTTCCCGTGGGCGGTCCTCGCGTCGGCGAGCGGCAGAACGGCGCCGAAATCCGCGGAGTGCTCCCCCGTCGCGAGAAGGGCCGCGATTAGGCGAGTGGTCGTCACGTCGACGAGGAAGACCCCGCTTCGACCCCGCGCCGGCTGGCAAGGACAGGATGGGGCAACGAGACCGTCGAGATGAGCCTGCCGCCGCGCCTCGATCACGCCCGCGAGATCTGCGCCGAGCGTTAGAGGCAGTGGCTGCGGCAATGCGCTCTTGCCGGCGCGGATCCAGGCGTCCCAAGGCCCAACCCCAGCGGCGCTGACCCGCAAGCGCGCCTGCCCCGCGGTCGGCGAGGGAACTTCGACGTCCTCGATAGTGATCGCCTCCGGACCGCCAAAGCGATGGACGCGACAGGCACTCGAGACGATCGGGGAGGACTCTGGCGCAGCGCGATCCATCATTCGGAACCCACATGGCTGCCCTTTTCAGCCACAGAGCGTTTCATCAGCAATACGGCGAACGCGACCGCAAACGTCAGCACGGCCATCATCCAGAAGGTGTCGAAATAGGCGAGCGAAGATGCCTGCTGCTGGCGCAAATTCTCGAGCGCCCGCCAGGCCAATTGTTGCGCGGCAACCGGATCGCCGGTTTGCTGCAAGAAAGCGCCCTGCGCCTGCCCGAGGAAAGAAGCCACGGCCGGATTGAACGGATCAAGCGACTCGCCGAGCCGCAGGGTGTGAAACTGTTCGCGCCGCTCCTGAAAGGTCTGGGCCAACGACGTCCCGACGCTGCCTCCCTCATTGCGCAGGAGGCTCAACAGGCCGACGGCGGCCCCGCGCAACGCCAATGGCGTATAGAGGTAAGCCGCGACGTTCGCCGGCGCAAAGCAGACCGCCAGTCCCGCGACCACGAGCACCCGAGGCCAAACTACCTGGCCCGGGCCGATGTCGAGGTTGAGCTGGGACATCCAGTAGTTTCCGGCGGCCATGATCAAAAGGCCCACGGCGATCAGCCATCGGGCGTCCATCTGCTGGCCGAGCAGGCGACCGACGATCGGCATCGCCAGGACCGCAGCGATTCCGGCAGGCGACATCACCAATCCGGAGTTCAGCGCATCGTAACCGAACAGGGACTGAAGCAGACCCGGCAGCGAAGTGCTCGCGGCATAGAGCGCGAGATAGGCGCAAAAAATGATGAGGCAGCACGCGGCGAAGTTGCGTTCGGCCAACACGCGGAAATTGACCACGGGGTTGCGGTGACGCAACTCCCAGACAATCAATGCGGCCAGGCCCGCCGCAAAGAAAATGGCCAACGTCTGGACGCGCCAGAACGGATCGCCCAGCCAGTCCCACTCCTGGCCCTTGCTGAGCATCACTTCCCAGGAGACCATGACGATGACCAGCAGCGACAGACCGATCGAGTCGAAATGGAACGGCTGCTTTCTCAACTCCACACGCTCGGCGACAAGATAGTCGGGATCGCGAAGCAGGGCGTAACACCCGCCCAGCGCCAGAATTCCGACGGGGACGTTGATCAAAAAGACCCAGCGCCACGAGTAAGAGTCCGTTATCCAACCGCCCAAGGTCGGACCGATCACCGGCGCGAGCAGCGCAGCAAAGCCGAACAGCGTCATGGCTACGCCTTGCTTTTCGCGCGGGAAGGCGTCCAGCAACACCGCCTGGCTGCTGGGCTGCAGGCCGCCGCCCGCCAAACCCTGGATGACGCGGAACAGGATCAGCTGACCCAGGCTGCCGGCCAGTCCGCATAGCAAGGAACTGAGGGTGAATACCGCGATCGACGCCAGGAAATAGTTGCGACGACCGAGATGTGCGCTCAGCCAACCGGTAATCGGCAGGATGATCGCGTTGGCGGCAAGGTAGCTGGTGAGGACCCATTCGCTGTCGTCGACCGCCGCCGACAGGCCGCCGGCGATGTAGCGCAGCGCCACCACCGCGATGGTGGTGTCGAGGACCTCCATGAATGTCGGCACGACAACAATTGCGGCCACTAGCCAGGGATTGCGCGCAACCTGTGATCTGGCGGGCGAAAGAGCCGCGGCGGTCACTTGGGCGCGCCCGGTGCGTTTGCGATCGAACCGCCGGACTGAGGCAAAAACGCCTGGAGAAACTTGCCGGCATCGGGTCCGGTCGGAGGCTCATTAAAGTAAACGTAGGGGGTAACCGACGTGCCGATAAACAGCGGGTTCTTGTCTGGATCGTAGTTCAAGAGGTCGATCCGGACCGGCAGTCGCTGAACCACCTTGACGAAATTTCCGGTGGCGTTCTCCGCCGGCAGCAGCGCCAACGTCGATCCGGTCCCCTCGGTAAAGCCGGAAATGCGACCCTGGAACACATGGCGGCCGCCGTACATGTCGACATGGAGATCGACAGGCTGGCCTATGCGCAGGTCGCCGAGCTGCGTCTCCTTGAAATTGGCGTCGACCCAGATGTCATGGAGCGAGCGGATCGCCATGAGACTCTGGCCGACCTGGACATTGTCGCCAGGATTGACGTTTCGGCGCGTGATCACGCCGTCGATTTCCGCAACGACGTCGCAGTAGCGGAGATCGAGCTCCGCCTGGTCGAGATCGCGCCTGGCGACCTCGAGCTGGGCCTCGGCCTCTCTGACGTCCGGCGCGTTCCCCTCCAGCCGAGCGAAGACGCTATTGATGTCGCCTTCCTTTTCGAACCCCTCGATCATCTGTTTCGGCGTCTCCTCGAACGAATGGACGACGCCGAGTTGAGCCGCGCTCTGGATCACGCCCGCCTGCGCCTGGAGAACGGCAGAAAAGGTTTGATCGAGGTTGGGAGGAACCTGGCCGAGATTGTCGCCGTCGGGTTCTGGCGGCAATCCCAGGGAGGCGCGGATTTGACGCGCGTCGGCAAGCGCCGCGGTAACGTCCGCGCGGGCCGCCAATAAGGCGGCTTGCCGCCGGTCGTACTCCGACCTTGGGATATCGTTCGTCACCACCAATTTGGCGGCCCGGTCGAAATCGATCTGAGCGAGCGCGAGTTCTGCCTTGCTCTTGTCGACGTCGGCAATCCGGGCGCGCAGCAGGGCGACCTGGTCGTCAACGTTCTCGAAGGCGTGCTGCAACGTCCAGCGCCGACTGTTGGCCTCCGCTTCCAGGCCGCGCACCTTGGCCCTCGCCACCTGCAGGTCTGCCGTTGCGGTATCGACAGCCGCCTTTTTGATCGCGACCGCGATCTGGAATGGCTCCTTGTCCAGTTCGACCAGAAGGTCCCCCTTGCGCACCCGGTTATTGTCGTCGACGAGGACCCGCGCGACCTGGCCTCGCACGCGTGCCGCCACGAACGTCACGTGTCCGTTGACGTAGGCGTCATCCGTCGAAACCGTATTGAGGCTCGTCCGGACCCAGGGGACGCCGAACCAAACAGCGCCGGCCAGGATCAGGACCACGATTGCTGCAAGCAGGATTCTTCGGCGCGGACTGCGCTTCTGCTTCTCTGGCGAGACGGCCCCGGCGTTCGGAGGCGTCGGCGAGGAGGGCGTCGGTAAGGAAGGGGTCGGTAAGGTCGGCGTAGGCGACGAAGGCGTCGAATCCGCGGAGTCGGCCCGGTTCCCTGCGATCTCGTGGCTTTGCTGGCTCATATCGAGACTCCTGCCATCGACGATCGATATCGACAGCGCGGCGTTCGGATCAGTGATGAGCTAGAAAATCGCGTTTACGGTGCGATTATAGGCGAAACAGACCGCCGCGACAATAAGCAGCAAAAAGCCCAATACCCCAAAAGCCGGGCGTGTCCTGTCCTGTCCTGTCCTGTCCTGTCCTGTCCTGTCCAGCAACAACGGTACGTGCCGCCACAACCTTCAGGGATTTGCCGAATCAAAAAGATCTGCCGCCCTGCCTCTCGGCCTCAGAACCAGCGACCCCGGCGAGGCGCGCGTGCTCTCCCCGAAATAACCGCCCTCGCCGACTTCTGTTTCTTCGTTTTGACTCGTCTTACCGTTCCTTGGATAAGCGCCGCTTCCAGCGTTCGCCGGGCTTGAGCTCATCCCCGACGACGTAGCGACCGAGGATGGTTCGCTTTCGATTCGGCCGCGAAACGCCGTCGAGGGTCGTCGGGAGCGCACCTATGGCGTCCTTTTGCTCGATGGAGCCCTCGTCTTTGGCGGCGACAGGGGCTGGACTGGAGGCTTGGACGATCGGATTTCGGACTCTTCGTTTTGCTTTTGGACGCGGCCCCGGACCGGCGGAGTTTCCGTCGACCGCGTTCGACTTCGCCGTCAGCACGTCCGGCGAAACGGCTGTTCCGTTGCTCGCCGTCGCGACAGATGCGCGACCGGCGGCAACCGAAAACCCGTCCGCCGCCGTTTGCGCCGTCAGTTCGCAGGGGGCTTCCAAATTTAGCGCCAGCTTTGACGAGCGATCCTTGCCCTTGCGCACGTTCGCAAACGTCGGCTTCGGCGCGCGCAGCCCTGCCTCCGGTGTCGCATCGGACACTGAGGCGGCTTCGCGCTGGTCAGCGAGCGGGCTTTCGGGGACAAGACTCTGAAGTATTCGACGCTTTGGATGCGAATCGACGCCCTCGGCGGACGGCTGTTGTGGCGTCTTCGCCGCACCGAATGTCGCGGCGGCAAGACGAAGAGACTCGCTTTCATAGGCTGCGACTTGGATCCTGGCGGCCGACACGCGCAGGTCTTGGCCTGCCTTGGCCGAGCCGCCGGGCCGACGCCGGACTTCGACGGTGAACGACGGGGCGGAGCGTCTCAATGAAGTCCTCGATACCGGTGATGGCGGGATGGGTTGGTCGCCTGACAACTTGCGAACCAAAAGCAGCAATACCTGACAATCATCGCGGACACTAGTCTGTCATCATGCCGCATGTGCGCGCATCGTCATCGAACCGAACGTCGTGGCGACGCGGCCAGATCTGGCGAGGGCGGCTGAGAACCGCGAGGTTATGCGAATGCTCCCACAGGGCGACCCCAGACGCGGACCGACTCAGGGGGCGGCAACCCGGCTTTGACGCCTCGGCGCCGCCCACGGCCTCAAGACTTCGTCGCGGTTCCGGAACGCGGCGATCGCCGGAGTCTCGCTCAACGTAAGGTCGATATCGTCCCAGCCGAGCAGAAGCTGTTGCTTCCACACCGGATCGAGGAGGAAATTCAGCGTCGCGTTCCCGTGCCGGATTGTCTGCGCGGCGAGATTGATCTCCACCAGCCCGGCCTCCTTGCGCAGCAGCGCCGTGATGAGCGCCTCGGCTTCGCTCTCCTCAACGCGGGCCGGCAGCACCCCGTTCTTGACCGCGTTGGCGGCGAAGATGTCGCCGAAGCTCGGCGCGACGATCGCCCGGAAGCGAGCGTCAGCGAGCGCATAGACCGCCGCCTCGCGCGACGAGCCGCAGCCGAAATTGCGGCGGGCGACCAGGATCTCGGCGCCGGCGTAGGCCGGGTCGTTGAGGGTGAAGGCCGGATCGAGTTCCCCGTCGGCGCGCCGCCTCAGATCGTGAAGCAGAAACGGACCGTAGCCCTCGGCGCGGGGACGGCGCATGAAGCGGGCGGGAATGAGTTGGTCGGTGTCGACGTTGGCGTAAGGCAACGGACAGCCGGCGGCGTCCAGCGAAACGAACGGGCGCATGGGTCAGGCTCCGGGCAGGAATTCGCGCGCGTCGGTCAGACGGCCGGTCACCGCGGCGGCGGCGGCCATGGCCGGCGACATCAGATGGGTGCGGCTGCCGGGCCCCTGCCGGCCCTTGAAATTTCGGTTGGTGGTCGAGGCGCAGCGCTCGCCTGCGGGCACGAGATCGCCGTTCATGCCGACGCACATCGAGCAGCCGGCGTCGGCCCATTCCAGTCCGGCCGCCTTGAAGATCGCGTCAAGCCCTTCCTCTTCCGCCTCTCGCTTGACGAGCATGGAGCCCGGCGAGACGAGGCCCGGCACACGCGAGCGGCGCCCGGTCAAAATTGCGGCTGCGACGCGCAGGTCCTCGATGCGGCTGTTCGCGCAGGAGCCGATGAACACGCGGTCGATGCGGATGTCGGTCAGCCTCTGTCCTGGGCGAAGGTCCATATAGGCGAGCGCGTCGGCGATCGCCGCCGCCTTTGCGCCCTCGGGCGCCGGAACGGTGCTCGAAATCGGCGCGGCCTGTTCGGGGCTGACGCCCCAGGTGACGGTCGGCGCGATGTCCCGCGCCTCGATCCGCATTTCGCGGTCGAATTCAGAGTCCGCGTCGCTCGCGAGCCGCCGCCAGTCCTCGACCGCGCGTTCGAACCTCTCGCCCTCCGGCGCGAACGGCCGACCCCGCACATAGGCGAAGGTCGTCTCGTCGGGCGCAATCAGACCGAGCCGCGCGCCGGCCTCGATCGAAAGGTTGCAGAGCGTCATCCGCCCGGCCATGTCGAGGCCGCGGATCGCCGAGCCCGCATATTCGATCGCATGGCCCTGAGCGCCGTCCGCTCCGATCGTCGCAATCAGCGTGAGCGCGATATCCTTGGCGTCGACGCCGGGAAACAGGGCGCCTTCCACGGCCACGCGCATCCGTTTTGGTCGGGTCTGCCACAGCGTCTGGGTCATCATCACATGCGCGACCTCCGACGCGCCGATGCCGAACGCGTAAGCGCCGAAGGCGCCGTGCGTGGAGGTATGGCTGTCGCCGCAGACGATCGTCAGGCCGGGCAAAGTGAGGCCCTGCTCCGGCGCGGCGACGTGCGCGATGCCGCGCCTGACATCGCCGAGCGCCGAAGGCCTCCACGCCGAAGGCCGCGACATTGGCGGCGAAGCGCTCGACCATTTCCTGCGCCTCGGGCGCGCCGAGCGCGCTTTCTGGCCGGGTCGGCGCGTAGTGGTCGGCGAAGCCGAAGGTCAGGTCGGGGCGAGCGAGGCGCGCGCCTCGCTCACGCACCTGCGCGAAGCCGTGATGCGAGCCCTCGTGGACGTAATGGCGGTCTATGGCGATCAGCGCGCGGCCGTCGCGTGTTGTCACGACATGCGCGTCCCAGATCTTGTCGATCAGCGTCGCCGGCATCGCCGCTCCTCCTCCAGATGCGGGCTTGACAGCCAAAAGTATCATGTTTCATACCTTTAAAGGTCTTCTTGGTAAAGGTGAGGTGAGTGGCCGGCGTCGAAACCTCCAAGGCGCGCAGGGTTTATCTGCTGCTGCGCGACCGCATCGCGAGCGGACGTCTGGAAGACGACGGTCTCCTTCCCGGCGAGCAGGCGCTGGCCGCAGAGCACGGGGTTTCGCGAGTGACCGTGCGCCGCGCGCTCGCTGAACTTGAACGCGAAGGTTTGGTCAGCCGGCGCCGCGGCGCGGGCACCTTCGTGACCCGCGACTTCGGGGCGAAGCCGATCATCGCCGATATGTCCGATGTGCTTGCTCATCTCGCCGCCATGGGCCGTAGGACCGGCGTCCGCCTAATCGAATTCGCCTATCGCGAGCCGCCGCTGGCGGTGTCGCGCGCGCTGCGCCTCAAAGCCGGGGAGCGAACGCAGTATTCGGTTCGCGTGCGTCTCATCGACGGCCACCCGTTCTCCTACCTCGTTACCCATGTGCCTGAGCGTTTCGGCATCACCTACAGCGAGGCGGATCTCGCATCGCGCCCGCTGCTTGCTTTGCTGGAGCGCACCGGAATTGAGGTCGAGCGCGCGACCCAGGACGTCACCGCGACGCTCGCCTCGCCCGAGGTCGCCGACGCGCTCGGAGTCGAGATCGGCTCGCCGCTGATCGGCCTGACGCGCACGGTGTTCGATCGCGGCGGCGTCGGCGTCGAGCACTTGAGCGCGCTCTACCGGCCCGATCGTTATACGTTGCGCATGGACATGGAGCGCAAGCTCAGCGCCGGCGTGCGGCGCTGGACGACCGTCCTGCCGAAGCCGGCCAACGAGGAAGCCCCGGCGAAGAGAGCGTCCTGATCAAACACAAATGGGAGAGGCAAGATGAGCGGTTCGCGCATTTCCAGGCGTCGAGTTCTGACCAGCGGGGCGGCGTTCGCGGCGGCCGCCGTAGCGTCTCCCGGCTATCTCAGGGCACAGGGCGCGTCGATCAAGATCGGCGTGCTGCAACCCGTCACCGGCGCGCTGGCGCAGGACGGCGCGCAGGGGAAGATCGGCGCCGACGCCGGATTCAAACTCATCAACGATCGGGGCGGAATCAAGTCGCTCGGCGGCGCCAAGCTCGAAATGGTGTTTGGCGACGCGCGCTCGACGCCCGACGGCGGCGCGCAGGAGGTCGAGCGCATGGCGAGCGAGGGAGTCGCGGCCATCGTCGGCGGTTTTGCGAGCCCGATCTGCCTCGCCGCCACCCAGGCCGCTTCGCGCTACGACATCCCCTATATCGTCGACGTCGGCGTCTCCGACCAGATCACCTCGCGCGGGCTCGCCAACACGTTCCGGTTCGCGCCCGGCTTCGGAATGGCGAGCAAGCAGGCGATCCAGAATCTCGTCAAGCTCAACGACGGCGCCGGCAAGCCGGCCAAGACCGTGGTCCTCGTGCATGAGGACGGCCTGTTCGGCTCGGGCCTCGCCAAGCTGATGCAGGACGAACTGCCCAAGGTCGGCTTCGAGATCCTCGACACCATCGCCCATCCGACCCCTGCGCGCGACATGTCGAACATTGCGCTGCAGATCCGCGCCAAGAACCCCGATCTCGTGATCCCATCGAGCTATTACAACGAGTTCGTGCTGCTCGCGCGGACCCTGCAACAGCAGAAGATCCGTCCGAAGGGCGTCTACTGCGTGCTGAACGGCGCCGCCTCCAACTATCGCTTCGTCAAGGAATTCCCGGAAGCGGCGCAATATGTGATGGACACCAACCATTGGTACGACCCGCGCAAGGAGGCCGCGCTCGCGCTTGAAGAAAGCAGGTCGAGGCGGACGGCAAGTTCTTCACCTACAATGTGGCGCTGAACTATTCCGACGTCCTGCTGCTCGCCGACGCGATCGAACGCGCCGCCTCCGCCGACCGCAAGGCGATCACGGCGGCGATCGCCTCCTCGACCTTCGCCGGCCACATCATGCCCTATGGTCCGACGCAATTCGTCAACGGCCAGAACATCGGCGCCGAAGCCGTCAACACGCAGGTGCAGGATGGCGACATCAAGGTGATCTTCCCGACCGACTTCGCCGACGCCAAGCCGGTCTTTCCGGTCCCCGCCTGAGGCGAAGGCGTGCTCGCGCCCGACATCGTTGCGGCGGCGGTCGTCAACGGCCTGACGACGGGGGCGATCTACGCCCTCGTCGCCGTCGGTCTGACGCTGGTCTATGGCGTGCTGCACATCATCAACTTCGCCCATGGGGCGATTCTCGGGGCGGCGATGTTCGCCGCCTATCTCGCCTTCCAGGCCGGCCTCGACCCTTACGTCGCGATGGTTCCGCTCGCCGTCCTGTTCTTCGCGCTCGGCTATGGCGCGCAGACGGCTGGTGATCGGCCCGGCGAGCCACGGCGAGGATCGCAACGTGCTGCTCGTCACGCTCGGCCTCTCGATCGTGATCGAGAATCTGCTGCTCGCATTCTTCACCGTCCGATACGCGCACCATCGACACGCCCTACGGCTTCTCGACGCTTGATCTCGGTTTCGTCTTTCTCAGCGTGCCGAAGGCGATCGGCTTCGGCGTCGCCTGCGTCGACGAGCCTCGCGCTGTGGGCGCTGCTGGCGCTGACCGACACCGGCAAGGCGATCCGCGCGGTCGCGAAGGAGCGCATGGGCGCGGCGCTGGTCGGCATCGATCCCGCCCATATCTTCGCCGTCACCTTCGGGCTCAGCGCCGCGTGCCTCGCCATCGCCGCCTGCCTGCTGCTGCCGATCTTCTATGTCAGTCCGCGCGTCGGCGAGGCCTATGTGCTGATCGCCTTCACCATCGTCGTGCTCGGCGGCATGGGCTCCGTACCCGGCGCGCTGATCGGGCGGCCTGGCCGTCGGCGTCGTCGAAAGCCTCAGCGGGCTCTTTTTCGGCGACAGCCTCGGCCAGCTCGGCGTCTATCTGATCTTCATCCTCGTGCTGCTGTTGCGCCCGACCGGACTGTTCGGAGCGACCGCCTGATGCGCGCTCTACGGCCCCATCGTTCTCGCCGTGCCTGGCGCTTGCAGTCCTCGTTTCGCTCACGCGCTCCAATGCCATCGCCAACGCCATCGTGATGGTGATGATCGTCGCGCTCGCCGGCTATGGCTGGAACTGGCTTGGCGGCTATGGCGGACAGTTCTCTTTCGGCCATGCGGCCTTCTTCGGCGTCGGGCGCCTATGTCGATGCGGTGCTTCAGGCGCGCTACGGCGTCAACGCCTATGTCGCCTTCGCGCTCGCCGTCGTGGCCGGCGCGCTGGTCGGCCTCGTGATCGGTCTATCTGAGTTTCCGCGCGCGGTTGCGAGGCTCCTACTTCGCGCTCATCACGCTCGCCTTCGCCGAGGTTATGCGCATCCTCGCCAACGCCGCGCCGATCACCGGCGGCGCGGCCGGCACGCTCATCAGGCTCGAACCGTCGCTCGCGAATTTCCAGTTCCAGAGCCGCCTGCCCTATCTCTTGGTCGCGCTCGGCCTTCGTCGCGGTCGCCATGCTGCTGACGCGTTCATTTCGAGCGCCGCCGCTTCGGCGCCTATCTGATCGCGGTGCGCGAGAACGAAGCGGCGGCGGAGGCGCTCGGCGTCGACGCGCCTGCGGGTGAAACTGCAGGCGATCGTCTTTTCCGCCGCCTTCACCGCGACTCGCCGGCGCGCTCTATGCGCAATATTTCCTGTTTGTCGACGCCGACATCGGCTTCGGCGCCTGGATCTCGATCGAGGCGCTGATGGGCCCGATCATCGGCGGGCTCGGCACGGTGTTCGGCCCGCTGATCGGCGCGCTGGCGCTGCACTTTCTCGGCGAATTCGCGCGCGGCGATCGCGGGCCGCATTCCCGGCGTCGATCTCGCGCTTGTTCGGCGTGCTGCTGATCCTCGCCGTCGGCCTTGCGCGGGACGGCTTGCAGGGGGCCGGCGTCAGATTGCTCGTCCAAATGGCGGAGGCGGCTCGCATGAGCGCGCCGCTGCTGACCCTCGAGAGCGTCAGCAAGCGCTTCGGCGGCCTCGTCGCCGTCGACGGCGTTGACGCTGCAAGTTCCGCGCGGCGCGCGTGACCGGGATCATCGGCCCGAACGGCGCCGGCAAGACGACGCTGTTCAGCCTGATCGCCGGGTCGGAGCGCGCCAAGCGCCGGCCGCGTAACGTTCGACGGCAAGGACGTGACGCGCTCGCGGCCCACGCCCGCGCGAGCGCTCGGCATCGGCCGCACTTTCCAGATCACCCAGCCCTTCGCGGGTTTGAGCTGTGCGCGAGAACATCGCGGTCGGCGCCTATCTGCGCCATCCCCGGCGCGACGACGCGCTGGCGCGCGCCAGCGAGATCGCCGGAACTCGTCGGCCTCGGCGACCGTCTCGAGGTCGCCGCCGCAAGCCTCACCGTTTCGGCGCGGAAGCGGCTCGAAGCCGCGCGCGCGCTCGCGACCGATCCGAAACTGCTGCTGCTCGACGAATGCTTCGCCGGCCTCAATCCGAGCGAGGCGCGCGAGTTTGCCGCTGTCGTCCGGACCATCGCGGCGCTCGGCGTCACCGTTCTGATGATCGAACATGTGATGCAGGCGGTGATGAGCCTCTGCGCTCATGTCCATGTGCTCGCCGAGGGCCGCCTGATCGCGGAAGGGCCGCCATCGGAGGTGACGCGCGATCCGCACGTGATCGAAGCCTATCTCGGCAAGGGCGCTGCGGCGCGGCTCGAACAGGACGCCGCACATGTCTGAGCCGCTGCTGTCGGTCCAGCGCCTCCATGCGGGCTATCGCGATCTCGAAGTGTTGCGCGGCGTCGATCTCGACGTGGAGGCGGGCGCAATCGTCGCGCTGCTTGGCGCCAACGGCGTCGGCAAGACCACGCTCAACAAGGTCCTGTCGGGTCTCGTGACGCCGACGAGCGGCGAGATCCTTTTCGATGGACGCCGCATCGACGGCCTTGCCCCGCCGGAAATCGTCGCTGCCGGCCTTATCCATGTGCCGGAGGGGCGCAAGCTCTATCCGAACATGACGCGTGCGGGAGAATCTGGAGCTCGGCGCCTACAAGCGTGGGCGCGCCGACCGCCGGCGTAATTTCGACCGTGTGCTGGCGATCTTTCCGCGCTTGAGAGAAAGACTGTGCCAACGCGCCGGCACGCTGTCGGGCGGCGAGCAGCAGATGGCGGCGATCGGCCGCGGCCTGATGGCCTCTCCGAAACTTCTTGTGCTCGACGAGCCCTCGCTCGGCCTCGCGCCGCGGCTTGTCGATGAAATGTTCGAGCTCATCAAACGCCTCAACGGCGAGGGCGTGGCCATTTTGCTCGTCGAGCAGAATGTCGTGCAGTCGCTGGAGATCGCGACGAGGGCGCATGTGATGGAGAATGGCGAAATCTCGCTCTCAGGATCGGGACGTCAATTGCTGGGCGACGATGCGCTGGCCAAAGCCTATTTGGGGATGTGACATGCTGCAAGGCGGTTCGGTTACCATCGCGCGTCCGGCCTGGTTGGAGGAATGGTCGCGCTTCGCAACGGCGCTGACGTTCGAGGCCTTGCCGCAAGCCGTGGTCGGATGCGGCGAGCAGGTGCTGTTCGACTGCATCGGCGCGATCGCCGCAGGCGCGCAGGAGCCGGAGGTCGCTCGGCTCTGGGCGCCCAGCTCGACGGCCGGAGCCGCGCAACATGCTGGCGAAGTTCTCGCTTCCCTTCACGCTCGCGACAACCATCGTCAACGGCGCTGCGTCGATCCCGGCTTTCCGCGATCCCGCGCGCGACGACGAGGTCACCCGGGCGCTCGCGCGGCGCGTGACGGTCAAGGAAGATCCCGTGCTGACGTCGATGCTGCCGAGCCTGAGACCGGCGCGGGCAACGATCCACATGAAGGATGGCCGCACGTTGAAGGCGGAGGCGCTCACCAACAAGGGCGACGCCGAAGATCCCTACAGCGACGCCGAGATTCGCGAGAAGTTCCATGAAATAACCGGCGCGGTGTGGGACGCCGCGATCCTTGCGGTTGTCGATACGCTCGACGCGCCGAGAGTGTGCAGGCGCTCTCGGACCTCTTGGCGGGCTGAAGATGAGATCGCCGGATTGCCTATGAGCGAAGGAGACATGGCTTGTCATCGCTGAGGGAACTGCTGTCCCGGTGCGAGATCGTCCTCGCGGCCGGCGTCTACGACGGCCTCACCGCCTCGCTCGCGGCCGACGCGGGCTTTGCGGCGCTCTACGTCTCGGGCGCGAGCATCGCCTACACGCGGCTCGGGCGTCCCGACATCGGCCTCGTGACGCTGTCGGAAGTCGCGGACGCCCTGGCGCTGATCCGCGACCGCGTCGCGACAGCCGCTGATCGTCGACGCCGACACGGGATACGGCAATGCGCTCAACGTGCAACGCACGGTGCGGCTCCTGGAGCGCGCCGGCGCCGGCGCGATCCAGCTCGAGGACCAGACCTTCCCGAAGCGCTGCGGGCATCTGCGCGACAAGGGCGTCATTCCGGCGCAGGAGATGGTCGGGCAAGATCAAGGCGGCCGCCGATGCGCGCGCGAGCGCGGAAACGCTGATCATCGCGCGCACCGACGCGGTCGCCGTCGAGGGTTTCGAGCGCGCCATCGCGCGGGCGCATCGCTTCGCCGAGGCGGGCGCCGATGTTCTGTTCATCGAGGCGCCGCGCAGCGAGGACCAACTCAAGCGAGATCGTCGCGGGCCTTTCCCGATGGGCCGCCGCTGATGGCCAATATGGTCGAGGGCGGCGACACGCCGATCCTGTCCAAGGACCGATTGCAGGCGCTCGGCTTCTCGCTGGTGATCTTCCCGGGCGGCGTCGTGCGCGCGATCGCCCAGCGCCGCGCAACCTTTTACGCAGACGCTTGGCGCGCGACGGCACGACCGACGCGTTTCGGAGCCGCATGTTCGATTTCGACGCGCTCAACGCCGTGATCGGCACGCCCGAAATGCTCGCGCTCGGTCGCCGCTACGAGGAGGAGGGCCAATGACCGACCCTCGATCCCGTCACGCTCGCGGTGCTGAAAGGCCGGCTCGAACAGATCGCCGACGAGATGGACGCGACGCTTTATCGCTCCGCCTTCAATCCGATCATCGCCGAAGCGCGCGACGCCTGCCACGGCCTCTATCACGCCGAGACCGGCGCGACGCTCGTGCAGGGTTCGACCGGCCTGCCGATCTTCGTCGGCGCCATGGCCTTCGCGGTGAAGGCCGTGATCGACAAGGTCGCGCGCGACGCGGCGTCCGGCCGCGACGACTTGAAGCCCGGCGACACTTTCCTGTTCAACGACCCCTATGACGGCGGCACGCATCTCAACGATTTCCGCCTCGTCCGGCCCGTGCATCGCGACGGCGAAGCTCTTCTGCTGGATCGCCTCGGTCGGCCATTGGCTCGACATCGGCGGCAACGTGCCCGGCGGTTTCAACGCCCGCGCGACCGAATCCTATCAGGAGGGCGTGCGCATCCCGCCGGTCAAGTTCATCCGCGCAAGGCAAGATCGACGAGGACATCATCGACATCCTCTCCGCCAACAGCCGCTCGGCGCGCTCCAACTACGGCGATCTCAACGGCCAGCTCAATGCGCTGGCGCTCGGCGAACGCCGGCTCGCGCGAACTGCTCGACGAATATGGCGATCGAGACGATCGCGCGAAGCCTTCGCCGCCTTCTCGCGGCGCGCCGAGGCGCTGATGCGGGAGAACCTGAGAGCCATTCCCGACGGGCTCTACACGTTCGAGGATTATCTCGACAACGACGGCGTCACCGACGTTCCGCTGAAGATCGCGCTCGACATGACGATCGCGGGCGATGAGATGACGCTCGACTTCTCGCGCTCCTCGCCGCCCTGCGCGGGCCCGCTCAACATCGCCTATTCGACCGCCGCGGCCTGCTGCTATGTCGCGCTCAAGCACGTGTTCCCCGACGTGCCCGCCAACGCCGGCTGTCTCGCGCCGATCCGCTTCGTCATCCCGGAGACGACGCTGCTCGGCGTCAAGGCGCCGAAGCCGGTCGGCGGCTATACGGAAACGATCCTGCGCGTGATCGGCGTCGTGTTCGGCGCCATCGCCAAAGCCGCGCCGGAGCGGGCGATCGCCGGGCCGTTCGGCACAATCAACGCGCTCTCGCTCGCGGGCCAGTCGCGACGACGGCTCGCGCTTCGTGATGTTCTCGTTCTTCGGCGGCGGCCTCGGCGCGACGCCGGGCAGCGACGGCCTGAGCCACGGCAACAATCCGATCTCGATGGCGACGATTCCGCCGGTCGAAATCCTGGAAGCCTCCTATCCCGTGATGTTCACGCAATGGGCGCTGCGCCCCGACAGCGCCGGCGCCGGCCGCTGGCGCGGCGGCCTGGGCGCGATCTATGAGATCGAGGCGCTGGCCGAGACGCGGCGCCGACGTGTTCCTGCTCGGCGAGCGCGGCAAGTTCCCGCCGTTCGGCGCGGCCGGGCGGCGGCGCGGCCGCGCTCAACCGCTTCGTGTTCGACACGCCCGAGGGCCCGCGCTCGCCGCCGCTCGCCTCCAAGATCGTCGACGTAAAGATCAGGAAGGGCGAGCGCGTCCGGCTCGAGACGCCCGGCGGCGGCGGCTACGGGCCGCCGCGCGAACGCGACCCCGACAAAGATCGCGCGCGACGTGCGGCTCGGCTACGTGAGCGCGGCGAAGGCCCGCGAACTCTACGGTTACGAGCGGAGCCGCGCCGATGAGCGCGCGCGACTCTGATCGGCGTCGATGTCGGCGGCACCTTCACCGACCTCGTGCTGTTTGACGGCGCGACCGGCCGCTTCGTCACGGCCAAGACGCCGTCGCAGCGCGGCGACGAGGCGAAGGGCTTCCTCGCCGGGCTCGAAGCGCTCGGCCGCATCGCCGACTTCGGCGCCATCGTGCATGGCACGACGGTCGGCACCAACGCGCTGCTCGAACGCAAGGGCGCGCGGGTCGGCCTCATCACGACGCCAGGCTTTCGCGACGTGCTGGAAATGCGCCGCCGCGACCGGCCGCGCACCTGGGGCCTGCGCGGCGATTTCATTCCCGTCGTCGAGCGCGATTTCGCGGTCGAAGTCGGCGAGCGCACGCTGGCCGACGGTTCGCTGCGCGTCGCGGTCGACGCCGAGGAGGTCGCCGAGCGCGCGCGCGAATCGCTCGCGGCGCAGGGCGCGGAGGCGCTGGCGATCGTGTTCGTCAACGCCTACGCCAATCCCGCCAACGAGCGCGCGCGCCGCGGCGGCGGCGCGCGCCGTCTGGCCGAACGAGCATGTCATCGCCTCGCACGAGATCCTGCCGGAAATCCGCGAGTTCGAGCGCGCTTCGACGACCGCGCTCAACGCCTATCTGCAGCCGGTCGTCGGCAACTATCTCAACCGTCTGCAGGGCGCGCTCGAGGAGCGGGACTTCGCCGGCGACTTCCATATCGTGCAGTCGAACGGCGGCGTGATGTCGGTCGACGGCGCGCGCAAATTTCCGGTGCGCACCGCGCTCTCCGGCCCGGCCGCCGGCGTGATCGCGGCGTCCGCGAATCGCCAAGGCCGCGGGCTTCGAGAATGTCATCACCGCCGATCTCGGCGGCACGTCGTTCGACGTTTCGCTGATCGCCAAGGGCGAGGCCTCGCTCGCCGCGCAGACGACGATCGATTTCGGCCTCGTCATCCGCACGCCGATGATCGAGATCACGACCATCGGCGCCGGCGGCGGGTCGATCGCCTCCGTCGATCGCGGCGGCCTGTTGCAGGTCGGGCCCGAGAGCGCGGGCTCCGTGCCCGGGCCCGTCTGCTACGGCGCCGGCGGCGACCGGCCGACCCTGACCGACGCCCATGTCGTGCTCGGCCGCATCAACGCCGAGCGGCCGATCGGCGGCAAGCTCGCGAGGCTCGACGTCGAGGCCGCAAGGCGCGCCATCCTCGCCCATGTCGGCGAGCCGCTCGGGCTCGACGCAGATGGCGGCGGCGGCGGCGATCGTGCGCGTCGCCAACGCGCGCATGGCCGGCGCGCTGAGGCTCGTCTCGATCGAGCGGGGCCACGATCCCAAGGTCTTTGCGCTGATGCCGTTCGGCGGCGGCGGCGCGCTGCACGCGGGCGCGCTGGTCAGGGAGGTCGGCCTGAAGGCGGCGATCGCGCCGCGCTATCCCGGCCTCACCTCGGCGCTCGGCTGCGTGATCGCCGATCTGCGCCACGATCAGCGTGCAGACCGTCAACTGGATGCTCGACGGCCTCGACGAAGACGCGCTGCGACGGCAAGCTCGTCGATGAGGGCGCGGCGGCGAAGCGGTCGTCGAGAGCGCCGGCGTGCCGGTCGAGCGCATCGACGTGCTGTTCGAACTCGACATGCACTATGTCGGGCAGACCCATTCGATCGCGGCGCCGCTGCCCTTCGTCTTCGACGGCGGCGGCTCGGCGTCACGGCGGCGAGGGTGCGCGAGGCGTTCGAGGCGAGCTACGAGGCGCGATTCAGCCGCAAGCTCGCACGGCGTTCCCATCAAGATCGTGTCGCTGCGCGCGACGGCCATCGGCCGCCGTCCGCGCTTCGATCTCACGAGCGCTTGCGCCGCCGCCAGGCGCGAGCCTCGAGGCGCGCGCGGCGGGGAACGCGCAAGGTCTGGTTCGACGGCGCCCGGCGCGAGACGGCGATCTGGTCGCGGCTCGATCTGCCCGTCGGCGCGCTCATCGAAGGCCCGGCGATCCTCGAACAGCCCGATGCGACGATCGTCGTCGATCCCGGCTTCCGCGCGCGCGTCGATGCGCTCGGCAATGCGATCCTCGAAAGGATCGGCGCGATGAACCATTGCAACACGGCGCCTGCTGATCGTCGATCTGCAGAACGACTTTCTGCACGCGAAAGGGCGCCTACGCGCGAGGCGGCCAGGCGAACGCCGACATCGCGGCGCTGCCGGCCCGGCTGAAGCCGCTCGCCGACCTCGTGCGTCGGCGCGGCGGCTTCATCGTCTCCACCCATTTCACGCTTGTGCCCGGACGAGGCGGCGAGCCGCTGATCTCGCCGCATCTCAAGGCGCTGCGGCCTTTTCTGCGCAAGGGCGATTTCGCGCCCGGCGCCTGGGGCCATGCGCTTGTCGACGAGCTCGCGCCCTCCGACTTCCAGATCGAGAAGATCGCCTATTCCGCCTTCTACATGACGCAGGCTCGAATGGGTGTTGCGCAAGGCGGGCGTAGAGCGGCTCATCGTCGGCGGCATCGTCACCAACGGCGGCGTGGCCTCGACGGTGCGCGACGCGCATGTGCGCGACATCGAGACGATCGTGCTCGAGGACGGCTGCGCCGCCTTCGATCCGGTGACCCACGCGACCGCGATCGCGGCGCTGAAGCCTGTTGCGCGCATCGCGACCATCGCCGACATTCTTGACGAGATTGTCGGCATGACGATCAAGGCCCCCGTCCGGGCGTTTCGAGACGAGCGCGCAAGTGTCGTCATCGTCGGCGCGGGCGCCGCGGGCCTATGCGCCGCGCTCGCCGCGAGCGAGGCCGGGGCGGAGGTCGTCGTCGTGGAGCGCGAACCCGTCCCGCGCGGCTCGACTGCGCTTTCGGCGGGCCTCATACCGGCCGCGGGCACGCGCTTCCAGCGCGCGCTCGGCATCTCCGATTCGACCCGAGCTTTTCGCCGCGCGACATCCAGGCGAAGGCGCATGGCGAGGCGGACGATGCGCTCGTCCAGCTCGTCGCGCGCGAGGCCGGCCCGACCGTCGAATGGCTCGCCGACCGCTATGGCCTGCCGTTCTCCGTCGTGGATGATTTCGACTATCCCGGCCATAGCGCGCGCCGCATGCACGGCCTGCCGAGCCGGTCCGGGCGCGGAACTCGTCGACCGGCTTGCGGGCGGCGGTCGAAGCAGACGGCGCGACATTGCTGACGCAGCGCGACTGTCGCGGCCGCTGTTCGTCGACGACGGCTCGCCGCGTGCTCGGCGTCGAAATCGTGCGGCCCGACGGCGCGCGCGAAGCGATCGGCTGCGAGGCGCTGGTGCTCGCCTGCAACGGCTACGGCGGCAATCCCGACCTCGTCGCGCGCCACATTCCCGGCGATGAAGGGCGCGCTCTATTTCGGCCATCCCGGCAACCGCGGCGACGCCGTGATCTGGGGCGGGGAGCTCGGCGCGAAGCTCGCCCATCTCTCCGGCTATCAGGGCCACGGCTCGGTCGCCCATCCCCACGGCGTCCTGATCACCTGGGCGACGATCATGGAGGGCGGCTTCCAGGTCGATTCCGACGGGCGCGCGCTTCTGCGACGAGAGCCGCGGCTATTCCGAACAGGCCGAGGACGTGATTGCGCCGCCCGGGCGGGCTCGCCTGGACGATCTTCGACGCGCGCATTGCGGACATCGCGACGCCAGTTCGAGGATTTCCGGCAGGCGGAAGCCGCTGGGCGCGATCCTCGAGGCGGAAACGATCGAGGCGCTCGCCGCGCGGCTGTCAGTTGCCGACCGACGACGCTGGCCGCGACCTTCGCCGAGGTCGAAGCGCTGAAGCGCGTTGGCGGCGAGGATCGCTTCGGGCGCGCCTTCGCGGGGCGGCCGGCGCTTGCGGCGCCGCTCTGCGGCGTGAAGGTGACGGGCGCCCTCTTCCACACCCAGGGCGGCCTCGTTGTCGACGACGAGGCGCGGGTCGTGCTGGGAGGACGGCGGCAAGGCGGAGAACCTCTTCGCCGCCGGCGGCGCGGCGGCGGGGGTTTCGGGTTCAAGCGCGAGCGGCTATCTCTCCGGCAACGGCCTCCTCACGGCGACTACGCTCGGGCGCATCGCCGGGCGCGCGGCGGCGCGGGGGTAAAGCCGCCGGCGCTCGAGGCCTCCCTTCTCCAAAGCAATTCGGCAAGAGCGCCTGAACTCGGTTGAGGCCGAAACGGGTCACTCTGGGGCTCGCCCTTGTTTCAGCCGCCCACCTGCGCCGTCACGCCCGGCTTCCCGTCTTGCACGCCGATGATTTGCATCGGGGTGTGGGGATGATTGTGGTCGTCCATTGCATAAGTTCCGCCGAGCAACGACGGCATGGCCGTGGTTTTGAGCGCCCGTTGAATGTCCTCGGGCTTGTCAGAGTTCGCACGGCGTATGGCATCGACGACGAGGTTGGTCGCTTCAAAGGCGAAGAATGAGCGCTGGGTCGGCATGATCCCATATTTCGCGCGATAAGCCTGAATGAAGTCCTGCACGCCTGGCGTTTCAATCAAAGGATTGAAGACCGTGATGCTCGTTGCGCCGTCCAGTCCGCCGGAGCTGAGGAATTGCGGAGAGACCGCGCCCGTGGCGACGGAGAAATCGATGCGTCCGGTGATGGGGACTTTCCAGCCGGACTGTTCGTAGGCGCGAAAGAAAGGCGCCGTCGAAGCGCTGAGCAAGGTGACGATCCGGTCAGGGGCAAGCGCCTTGAATCGTTCGAACACCGGGGCAAAGCCCGTCGTGCCCTTGGCGATCGTGTCGTTGGCGAGAACCTTGATGTCGGCGGCCGTCGCGGCCTTCTCCATGCTCACCGCGTTTGCGTGGTTGAACGCATTGTCGTCGCCGACGATCGCGATGCTGCGGACGCCCTTGCCCTTTAGCCAGCCCATCAGGGCGACGGCGATGTCGCGATCGGACGGGATCGTCTTGAAGGCGTAGTCGTTGCCGCCCACTCCGGAAGCGTCAACGAAGTCCTGTCCCGCTGAAATGTCGATGACGAGAGGCACCTTCGCCTCTGCGACAATAGGCATGATGGCATGGGTGACCGGCGTCGCGAGCGCCCCCAGCAATACCGCAACATGCTGGTCCTCAATCAGTCTTTTCGTGGCGGCGATCCCCGTTGCAGGATCCGCGGCGTTGTCGCCGTAAAACGCCTCAACCGGCCTCCCCAGCGCACCTCCAGCCTCATTGATGCGCTGTAGCGCCAGTTCGACGCCATATTGCTCGCTTTGCCCCCGGTCCGCGTACTGTCCGCTGAGAATCGTCGTTACGTCGATGCGAACAGGCTCGGCGGCAAGGGCTGGACTGAATGCAAGCGCACAACAGGTCGCCAAGACCATCCTGAACGCCATCGACTCCTCCTTGCGAATGGGGCGCCGCAGCTTATCGCCGGCCGGACATCGCTAAAGCTGTCTCATTCCGTCTTGGAAGACAACCGATGCCCGGCCCGAGTGACACGATCGTGACGAGAAATGCCGTTGGGCGTTCAGGACCGCTCCTCCTTTCGCTTGGGCCGCCGGCGGTCAAAGCGCGGCGCTAACGCTCACTGCATGGCGATGTCCACCGCCCCGGTTCCCGCCAGGAACACCGCGCGCTCCTGTGCATCAGCGCTGAAGGACTTCCGGAATCCTTTCCGCCGGCGGCGTGTTGCGGCTGCGGCCGGTGCGCACAATCCCGTCGATCATCGTCATGCCGACCCCAGGCAGGTCGCCCAGGCGAACGGAATCGAGGAAGTTTGCGCCGGCAGAATTCTGCGCCTTGTCCATGAAGACGAAATCCGCGGCGCGGCCGACCTCGATCAGCCCGCAGTCGAGCGCGCGCATCCGCGCCGTGTTGCCGTTCGCGAAGCAGAAGGCGATTTCAGGAGCGACGTCTCCGAGGCTCGACAGCATCGCGACCATCCGCAGGATGCCGAGCGGTTGAACGCCGGAGCCGGCCGGCCCGTCCGTGCCAAGGATCACGCGGTCGAGTTCGCCGAGTTCTTTCGCCGTGCGCAGAGTGAAAAGCGCTGAGCGTTCATTGCCGTTGTGGACGAGTTCGAGGCCGCGTTTGCAGCCCTCGCAGATGCATCGGATCTGCTCGTCCGGCAGGGCTGTGTGGCCGCCGTTGACGTGGCCGACGACATCGGTGTCGGCCTCCAGCACGACGTCGGCGCCGATGAGGCCGGAGCCGGGAATGGAGGGGCCGCCGGTATGGATGGTCGACTGGATGCCGTATTTACGCGCCCATGCGACCATCTGCTTCGCCCCGGCGCCGTCCTTCACGCCGCCGAGGCCGACTTCGCCAAGAAGCTTCACGCCGGCGTCCGCGAGGTCCTTGAAGTCCTGTTCGGTCATGCCGGGCTCGATCACCGGCGCGCCCGCATGGAGCTTGACTCCATTGACGCGGAAATTGCTGAACGTCCGCTGCGCCGTGATCGCATGCGCCTTGAGGCCGACGATGTCGCGCGGCCGGCCGGGCTGATGCACCTCCCCCGCCGAGATCATCGTGGTGACGCCGCCGTGCAGCGTCGAATCGATCCAGTTGAGCTGGCTCTGACGTGGAGTCCAGTCGCCGGAGACGGGATGAACGTGGCTGTCGATGAGGCCGGGCGCGACGACGGTCCCCTTCGCGTCGACGACGGTCGTCGCGCCTTCCGCGTCCATGTCCCTTGCGCGCCCAACCGCCGCAATGCGTCCGTCGATGATGACGATCGTGTCGGCGTCGAGGATCGGCCGCTCCATCGCGCCCGACAACAGAAGGCCGATGTTGCGGATCACCGTCTTGCCGGAGCCGGCGGCGGCGGGAGCATCGTGAGCCATCTTCGTCTTCTCCTTGTCGAGGCGCCGTCCTTCGTCAGACGGCGAGATAGGCGTCGCGCACGTCGGGACGCGCTTCGAGGTCCTTGAAGGCGCCCGCAAAGCGCACCATGCCGCGTTCGAGGATCACCGCCTCGTCAGCAATCAGTCGAGCGAAATGCAGGTTCTGCTCGGACACGAGCAGGCTCAGGCCCTCCCGCTTCAGATCAAGGATGGCTTTCGCCATCTGCTCGACGATGCGTGGCGCGATGCCCTCGGAAGGCTCGTCGAGCATAAGGAGCTTCGGGTTGCCCATCAGCGTGCGGCCGATCGTCAGCATCTGCTGTTCGCCGCCGCTCATCGCGCCGCCGGCGAGCCGCCTTTTTTCCGCGAGGTTGGGGAAGAGCTGGTAGATCTTTTCCGGCGTCCAGCGGGGCGCGTCGTTACGCGGCGGCTGCCGGCCGACCAGGAGGTTTTCCTCGACCGTGAGATCGGTGAAGATGCGCCGGTCCTCCGGCACGTAGCCGAGGCCGAGGCGCGCGATGCGAAACGTCTCCTCCGCGGCGATTTCGCGGCTGAGAAAGCGCACCGAGCCCTCGCGACGGACGAGGCCGATGATCGCCTTGAATGTGGTCGACTTGCCCGCGCCGTTGCGACCGAGCAGCGCAGTGACCGCACCCTTGCTTACCAGGAAGGATACGCCGTCGAGAACCTGCGCCGCGCCGTAGCGCGCCTTGAGGCCTTCTACCGCCAGCATCGCGCTCATGACGAGCCGTCGTCTTGATAGGTGAGGCCCTCGCCGAGATAGACCGCCTGCACTTCCGCGTTGCGCCCGCACCTCATCCGGGGTCCCCTCGGCGATCAGGCGGCCGCGGCTAAGGACGAGGATGCGGTCGGCGCGCCGGAAAACGACGTCCATGTCGTGCTCGGTGAAAAGCACGCCGATATTCTTTGCCCGCGCAATGTCGGCGGTCAGCGCCATCAGCTCGACCCGATCGCGCGGCGACATGCCCGCGGTCGGCTCGTCCATCAGGAGAAGGCGGGGCTCGTTGGCGAGCGCCACCGCCAGCTCCAGCCGCTTGAGGTCGCCATACGCGAGCTCCGCGGCGGCCCGGTCGACTTGCGCGCCCATCCCGACGAGCGACAGCAGGTCCTGAGCGCGAGCGCGTTCCTCATGCGCGGCGACCCCCCAAAGGCGGCCGAGCCGACGCGCATGTGACAGAAGGACGACCTGCACGTTCTCGATCACCGTCATGGACGTGAGGGTCGCCGTGATCTGGAAGGTCCGACCGACGCCAAGCCGCCAGACTTCGCGCGGCGGCCGGCCTGCAATCTCTCGGTCATCGAGCAGGATCGTGCCCGCGTCCGGCTCGATCTGGCCGTTCAGCATGTTGAAGCAGGTGCTCTTTCCCGCGCCGTTCGGGCCGATCAGGGCCACGATCTCGCCGCGCGAAACGGAGAGCGAGACGCCGGCCACCGCTTGAACGCCGCCATAGGCCTTGGCGAGGTCGCGGACTTCGAGCAGCGCGCTCATGTCGCCGCCTTCTCAGTAGCCGCCTCTTTTTCCGCCCGGACGTTCCCGTGGGGACGCAGCCGGGCCAGGGAGCCGGCGACGCCCTTGGGAAAGACGAGCACGAGGCCGATGATCGCCAGACCGAGCACGAGCTTGGAATAGTCGGTGTTGCTGATCAGCCAGATCGACAGAAGTTTGTAGAGCAAGCGCGCCGACGATTGGCCCGGCCACCGTTTCGACGCCGCCGAGCAGCACCATCACCAGCCCGTCGATCGAAAGGGAGACGCCCATGGTATCGGGAAAGACGCTGCCTTTCATAAAGGCGAACAAGGCTCCGGCAAGCCCGGCCGCGGCGCCCGCGATCACAAAGGCCCGCCACTGGACGCTCCGCCGATTGACGCCGATCGCTTCGGCGCGGAGCTCGGAATCGCGCGCGGCGCGCAGGGCGTAGCCGAACGGAGAGAAAATGATCATCCACAGGCCCGCCACCGCCAGAGCCACGACGGCGAGCGTCAGCCAATAGAAATGCGCTGCGCTCGACGCCCAGACCGATGGCCAGACGCCGAGAATGCCATTGTCGCCGCCCGTGAGCGAGACCCACTGGAAGGCGACAGACCAGAGGATCTGGGCGAAGGCGAGCGTCAACATCGCGAAATAGACGCCCGTGAGCGACACCGCGAACCAGCCGACCACGGCCGCGCCGAGCGCGCCGACAACAGATCCGGCGATCAGCGCCGGAATCATCGAAAGCCCCAGCAGCTTGACGCCAAGCGCCGCGCCGTAGGCGCCGAGTCCGAGATAGGCCGCGTGTCCAAAGGAGACGAGGCCGCCGACCGAGACGAGCAAGTGCAGGCTCGCAGCGAAGAGCACGAAGATCGCCGCTTCCGCCGCGACCGAGAGACCATAGGAGCCGAGGACGAAGGGCAGCAGAGCCGCAGCGATCGTCAGCGTCGCGGCGAGGAGAAGCGCGTCGCGCCCGGGAGGCGCCCAGGGCCTCACAACCGCGCTCCCCGAACGGCGCTGCGCGGTCTCCTTCTTTCCGAACAGGCCGCGCGGCCGGATGACCAGCACGACCGCCATCAGGAGGAAGATGAGGACGAGCGAAATCTTCGGCAGGATCAGGATGCCGAAGGCATTGAGGACCGAGACCAGAACAGCCGCGACGAACGCGCCCTCGATCGACCCCAGGCCGCCGATGACGACAACGACGAAGATTTCGACGATGATGCGAAGGTCCATCGTGTGATCGACGGCGTCGCGCGGCGCCTCTAGCGCCCCGCCGAGCCCGGCGAGCAATGCGCCGAGCGCGAAGACGCCGGTGAAAAGCCACTTCTGGTTGACTCCGAGCGCCGCGACCATGTCGCGATCCTGCGTCGCCGCGCGGATCAGAACGCCCCAGCGCGTCCGGTGCATCGCGAGCCACAGGAGGCCGAGCACGATCGGGCCGAGCGCAATGAGAAAGAGGTCGTAGGACGGCACGCGTTTGCCAAGGATGACAACAGCGCCGGCAAGGCCCGGCGCGCGCGGCGCGAGCAGATCCTCGGGACCCCAGATCAGGAGCACGAGGTCCTCGACGACGAGCGTTGCGCCGAAGGTCGCGAGCAGCTGGAACAGTTCCGGCGCGTGGTAGATGCGGCGAAGGAGCAGGATTTCGAAGACCGCGCCGAGGAGTCCGACCGCGAGCGCCGCAGCGACCATCCCGCCCCAGAACCCGAAGGCGCCCGAGAACCGATCGGTCAGCGTGAAGGCGATATAGGCGCCGAGCATGAAGAAGGCGCCATGCGCAAAATTGACGATGCGCGTGACGCCGAAAATCAGCGAGAGCCCGGACGCCACCAGAAACAGCGAGGACGGCGCTGGCGAGGCCGGAAAGAAGCTGAACGACGACAAGCTGCATGCGAAAGCTCCCGGCCGCAAGGGAGAGCCAAGCGACCTGGCCGCTCGCCTCCCGTCAGTTCTGCGGCCGGAGCTTCTTCACTTCCTCGTCGGAAGGCAGATAGTCTGCGCCCTTCCGGTAGACGGAATCGACCATGACGCCGGCGCCGTCCTTGAGCGCGGTCTTGCCGACGAAGGCGCCCATGGTGGACTGGTGGTCGATCGCGCGGAACGTCACCGGCCCGAAGGGACTGTCGAAGGTCAGGCCCTCCGCGGCGGCGATGAGCTTGTCCGTGTCGGTCGAGCCGGCCTTGGCGAGGATCGCGGCGGCGGCCTTCATCGACAGAATAGCCCACGACCGAGCCGAGACGCGGATAGTCATGATACTTGTCCTGATAGGCCTTGAGAAAGGCGTCGTGCTCCGGCGACTTGATGTCATACCAGGGGTAACCGGTGACGATCCAACCCGTCGGCGTCTCGCTCTTCAGCGGGTCGAGATATTCGGGCTCGCCGGTAAGGAAGCTTACGACCGAACGGTTCTGGAACGTGCCGCGCGTATTGCCCTCGCGAACCAGCTTCACGAGATCGGGCCCGAACTCGACATTGAGGATAGCGTCGGGCTTCGCCGCATCGATGGCTTCGAGCACCGCGCCGGCGTCGATCTTGCCCTGCGGCGGCCATTGCTCGGCGACCCATTCGATGTCGGGGCGCTTCGCGCTCAGGAGTTTCTTGAAGGCGGCGACGGCGGACTGACCATACTCATAGTTCGGCGCGATCGTCGCCCAGCGCTTGGCGGGAAGCTTCGCGGCTTCCTCTGCAAGCATCGCCGCCTGCATGTAGTTGGAGGGGCGCAACCGGAACGTGTAGCGGTTGCCCTTCGACCAGGTGATCGCGTCCGTCAGCGGCTCGGCGGCGAGAAAAAGAACCTTCTTCTGCGCGGCGAAGTCAGACACCGCGAGGCCGACATTGGAGAAGAACGTGCCCATCAGCATCGCCACGCCATCGTCGGAGACGAGCTCGTTGGCGGCCGTCACCGCGTCGGCCGGCTTGCCTCCATCATCCTTCGAAATGACGACAAGCGTCTTGCCGTCGACGCCGCCCTTGGCGTTGATCTCGTCCAGGGCGAGTTCCCAACCCTTCCTGTACGGCTGCGTGAACGCGGGCAGGCCGGAATAGCTGTTGATCTCGCCAATCTTGATCGGGTCTGCGGCCCACGTCGGTCCGAGCAGCGCAAGAGAGGTCGCTGCCGCGGCCCACAGGATTGTCACGGCGTTACGGATGGTCATTGGCGCGCCCTTCGTTCTGATGTGAGCCGCAATCCGGTGGCGGCGAGACGTCTAAGATGTCAGCGGGTCCGCACTATTGTTTGTGTACGAATGATAGCCCGCGCTTTTCGCGAGGCAAGCCGCAATTTAAGGCAAGCGACCGTCGCAAAGAGGGCATTCATGGCCATCAGAGCAGTTTTTCAAGAAGGGCCAGGAAGACCGATCGCTCTCGCGCGGTCAACGGAGCGAGCGTATCCTCGCTGATCGCGAGCGCATCCCTGCAATGTCTCTCGACGAAAGCGCGACCCGCCGCCGTCAAGGCGAGCAGGCGGCGACGCGCATCGGCGTCGTCGGCCTCGGAGCGAACGAAGCCGCGCTTCATCAGGCGATCCGCCACGCCCTTGATCGTCGCGACATCCATCGCCGTCAGCCGCCCCAGCAAATTCTGCGAGGTCGGGCCGATCTCGCTGAGCTTCGACAGAGCCGCCCATTGCGTCGGCGTGATGTCGGCGAGGCGCGCGGCGAACAGCGCCGCGTGCCGCTGACTTGCCTGGCGCAGGACGAAACCGACCTGCGCGTCGAGCCGGTAGGGCGGAATGTCGCGATTCGGTCAGCAGATTCATGCCGTCTCCTGGCCGACCAAGGCACGCCTTCGTCAGCGAAGCCCGTCTTCGCCCTTGACGTCCTTGGCTTCGAGACCGCCGACGCGCGGCAAGGGTCGGCCGCCAGTCGTCACCGCGACGGCGACGACGATCTCGTTGGCGCGGGGCGCATCGTTGATGCTGACCTGCATGCCGTCGAAATGCGAGCGCACGTAGGCGGCGTCCTTGTGGCCGAGCGGAATATCGAGTTCGGCGCCAGGACCGCCGCGCTTCTTCGAAGACGGAATCAGCGCCGCGCCCTTGCCGAGCGTCTTGCGCACCGGCGTTCCCATCTTCGGATGCAGGAGCGCCGCCGCATGCTCCATCTCTCCGTTCTCGCCGACGAGCGCCGCCTTGCCGTAGCCCTGAGCCTCGGGCCCCGCGATGCCCAGCGCTGCGACTGCGCGTTCGGACAGAAGCTTGCCGAGTTCCTCGCCCGCCTGCGATCAGCGGAGCGAGATCCTCGACATAGCGGCCGGCGAAAGGATTTTCGATGACCGCGATCGCCGCCGCGCGGCGCACGGGCGGCGAGACCGGACGGCCCATCTCCGTCAGCGTCTCGTCGACCACCGTCACGATCTTGCGGATGTTGACGCTCATCGCAGTCCGTCCTCTCCCTTGATCTCGGAAGCCTTCAGTCCGCCGACCCGCGCATGGAGGCGCGGGCCCGTCGTCATCACCAGCGCGAGCAGGATTTCGTCGGCGCGGGGCGCGTCGGCGACGCCGACTTCGAACGCGTCGAAATGACTGCGTACGTAGGAGGCGTTGATATGGGTGACCGGCACGTCGAGCCGCGTTCCCGGTCCTCCGACCTTCTTGGTCGAGGGCACGATGGCCTTGGCGTCGCCGAGAATCTCGCGCATCGCGTACCCGCCGGGAGCGTGCCAGAGCGCGCCATGTTCGAGTTCGCCGGCGGCGCCGACGATGGCGCCCTTGCCATAGCCCTCGATCGCCTTCGGATCGCCGCCGAGCGCCGCGACGAGGTCTTTCGCCATTCGAACGCCGAGCGGCTCGAGGTCCTTCATGAAGGGGGCGATGTCCTCGACATAACGTCCGGCGAACGGATTTTTGATCACCGCGAGCGCCGCGCCGCGTTTCAAAGGCCGCGCCGCCGGCGGTCCGCCTTCGTGGAAGACCTCCTCGACAATCGTCGACGCGCTTGCGCACCTCGACTTCAGGCATTCACGAGCTCCCTTGGCGTTTCGGCATGCTCTGTCCCGGCCGCCGCCCGAACCGCGGCGCTCGCCGAAAACGCGGGTCTGCGCCCTGCAGATGCATCGCCGCTGCGGCGATCGATCCGCGTCTGACCAGGCGCGCCGCCGCGGCGAGGCCGCCTTCGAGCGCAGCGGCAATCGAAACGGCGTCGAGCGGCGCCGACGAAACAGGTCACGAGCCGGTCGCCGAGATCGCTGTCGGGCTGAAGGCTTCGCGCCGGACGCCGCTCGATGCGAGGATCGCCGGGAAGATCGACGGCGTTGGCGACGACGGTCGCGGCGGCGTCGGCTTCGCGCCGCGGTTCGGGCGAGAATCGTGACGGCGTCGGCGATCGCCGAGCGAGAAGCTGCGTCCCGGCGCGCCGGACGTCGCGATCCCGCCGATCCCGTCCCCGGCCGCAATTCGCGCGCGCGCAAACAAGGACGGGCGATCCGGCCGGTCGACGAGACCGACCGTCGTTGCTTCTCGCCGGGCGCGAGCCAGAGAGCGATATCGCCGCCGTTGTTGACGCGAAAGACGAGCCAAGCCTTCTTCAGCGCGCCGCCCGCATCGCCGCGAGGATTTCGTCGGCGACGCTTCCCGCAACCGCCGCCATCGGCGTGATGAAGCCGTCCGAGGCATGGGCCGCGACCGCCTGCTCCATGCGACTGCGCGACCGGACTCGCGAAAGCGCGCGGGCGCCGCCGAGGCAGGCGCGCGCAACGCCGGCAATTCCGCGCAGAGCTCATCGAGCACGAAGCGAAAACGCGCGGCCGCCGCTCGGTAGGCGGCTTCCACGGCGCCGGGCGCGCCGACAGCCTCGACGATCAGATCGATCGGGCCGTCGTGAAGGTGAAGCCGGCGGCCGTCGGGAAGACGTCGCGCCTGAGCGCGATTCGGGTCGCCCATCCGTCAGGTCCTCCGACGCGCGGACGGCTCGACCGGCCACGGATTGCCGTCGATCTGCGACACATGCCGCGCCGCGCCCGGGTCAAGCGAACTCAGCGGGCGCACATGGTCCATGTGACCGCCGAGCGCGGCATAGTCGGAGAGCCGCATCGTGAACTCGATCGGCGCGACAAGCGCCGGCGTCGGCACATAACCGAAGGAGTTGGCCGGGCAGGCGCGTGACGTCCACCATGAAGGTGATGCCGCCGCCGGGCCACACATAGGCCGGCGCGCCGCCGCAGGTCACGCGCGTCAGCGCATCCTTCACCGAGCGGGTGAGCCGCACGGGATTTTCGGTCACGCCGGCGCGCAACGATCCCCCTGCCCCGCCCATGAACAGCACCGTGCAGAGGGCGCGGCTCGCAATTCTCCTGAATGCGCTCGACCGAAAGCCTCAGCGCCGTCCGGCAGTTCGGCTTCGACCGGCCGCAGCGCTTCGTCCAGGCGATAGAAGCCCTGGTGTTCGCCGGTCGTCGACACCATCAGCATCGTCAGACCGGGCCATGCCTCTTTCGGATTGAAGGGGCCGAGGATCGAGAGCGGATCGGAAATGTTCGTGCCGCCCCAGCCGACGCCGGGCTCGGCGACCTGAAAGTAGCGGCCGGGCGTCGATCGCCTGCCCTTCATCTTGACGCCGGTCGCGGGAATGTCGAGCACCTTGCCGGCCTGATGCTCGGAGAGGACGCCGGTGATGTGGTCGTCGACGACGACGACTTCATCGACATGGCCAAGCCACTGCTTGGCGAACATGCCGATGGTCGCCGAGCCGCAGCCGACTCGCATCCGCTCCTCGCGCAGCGCCGTTGATGATCGGCGCCGCGCCCGCCTCGACGATGATCGTCGACGCCGCCGTCGATCGTCAGTTCGACCGGCTTGCCGTTCGAAAGGTCGAGCAGCGCGGCGCAGGTCGACCCGCCCTTCCGTCTTCGAGCCGCCGGTCAGGTGATGCACGCCGCCGAGCGACAGCATCTGCGAACCATATTCGCCCGTCGTCACATGGCCGACCGCTTCGCCTTCGGCCCGCACCGTCGCCTGCTCGGGGCCCGAGATAGCGGTCGGTGTCGACCTTCACCTTGACGCCGCAATAGCTGAAGATGCCTTCGGTCACGACCGTGACCATATCGACGCCCTCGACCTCGGACGAAACGATGAAGGGCGCGGGCTTGTAGTCGGGATAGGTCGTTCCGGCGCCGACGGCGGTGACGAATACGGAATCGTCCGAGACGATTTCGCCCGACCATTCCTCTTCGTTGAGCGAGAAGGGAACGATCGAGCCGCCGCGCTCCACGGTGCGCTCAAGAAGGATATGCGGATCGACGCGCACGAGCCTGCCGTCGCGGTTGGCGTAGCGGTCGCATGCGCCCGCCATGCCCCGCCGGATGTAGCAGGTCACCGGACAGGCGTCGCAGCGCACCTTGTCGCCCGCATCCGCCTCCGCTGATCCTGGCTCCATGGATCTCACCTCGCGCGCCGGACCGTCCGGCTCCGCTCATCGCCGCGTTGAAATCCTCGGGCGTCCGCGCTTCCCGCAAGTCGCTGAAGTTCGTTCGTATGCTAATGATTGATCGGGCCCTCTGCCGCTGTCAAGAGCGGCCTGCGGAGACGCGCAGCGGTCTCACGAAGGTTTGTCCAGGCCGCGCGCTGCGGCGCGAAACGAGACCGGAGATAAGCCGCAAGATCAGCGACCTGCGCGTCGTCGAGATGATGGAGAAACGCCGGCATGGCGCCGAGATCCTCGAGCCCCTCAGGGGCGCGAAAGCCTTCGAGGATGACGCGCAAGACTGTGTCCGGCGCGTCCGCGTGGATCGCTGTCGCAAGCGCGAGCGACGGCCGGACGCCGAACATCGGGGGCCCCTGCCCCGGCTCGTGACAGACGGCGCAGGCGCCGGACCATAGCCGTGCGCCCGCGAGATAAGCGGGGTCGGACGCGCGCGCCTTCGCCGCGTCTTCGAGCCGGGCCTTGAGGTCCGGATCGGAAACGGGCGAAGACGAGAGCGAAGCGAGGTAATGCGCCATGGCCCGGATGTCGGGATCCGGCAGCGCCTTGAGTTCGGCCACGACCGGCGCCATCGGGCCGCCGGCCGCCCCATGCTCGGCCGAATGGCCGGTTCGGAGATAATCGTAAAAGGCCTGCTCGGTCCAGACGATCGGCGCGGGCGAGGCGCCGTTGAGCGGCGGCGCGAACCAGCCGTCCGCCTCGCCGCCGGCGAGATGATCCGCGCCGACGCGTTCGGCGCCGAAGGCGTTGCGCGGCGAATGGCACGCGGAGCAGTGCCCGAGCCCCTCGACCAGATAGGCGCCGCGGTTCCAGAGGTCGCTCCGCGTCGGATCCGGCGAAAAGGGAGCGGCGTGATGGAAGATCGTATTCCATCGCCGCCATCAGCGGACGCCAGGCGAAAGGCGCGCGCAATTCGGCCGGCCGGTTCATGGCGGCGACAGCGGGAGCGGCCATCAGGAAGGCGTAGAGCGCCTGAAGGTCCGCTTCGCTCGTCTTCGCGAAGGACGGATAGGGAAAGGCGGGAAAGAGATGTCGGCCGTCCCGCGCGACGCCCTCACGCATCGCGCGAGCAAAGGCTTCGAAGGACCAGCGACCGATCCCCGTCTCTTCGTCCGGCGTGATGTTGGTCGCATAGACGCTTCCGAACGGCGTGTGAACCGCCCGGCCGCCGGCAAGTTCAGCGCCGCCTGCCCTTGTGTGGCAGACGATGCAGCCGCCAAGACGGGCCAACGTCCTTCCGCGTGCGATGGTTTCGGCGGAGTAGGTCGCAGGATCGGGCCGCGCGACGGGCGCGATGGCGCCGCGGATCGGCAGGCTCGCGACGCCGAGCGCGCCAAGCGCGCCGAGCGCAACCGAGACGAGGGGGCGAAGCCACGGTTTCTGCTTCGGCGCCGCGCCGGCCTGGAGGGGCGCATGAGGCTCTGGCCGCGCGGGCTCCGCCGGCGAGGCCCGCTTCGCGAAGGCCTGCGAGGATGCGGTCGGGCGTGAAGGGCGGCTCGCGGAAGCGCACGCCTGTCGCGTCATAGATCGCGTTGGCGATCGCCGCGGCGCTCGGGACTGACGCGGATTCGCCGACACCCAGCGGTTCGTCGTTCGGCCGCGGGATCATCAGCACGTCGATGGCCGGAACTTCGGGGAAGGTCAGAAGCGGATAGGTCCCCCACTCGCGCGACGTGACCGCAATGTCCGAGAAGGTTACCTGTTCCTTGAGCACGCGGCTGGTCGACTGGATGACGTTGCCGTGGATCTGGTGGCGCACACCTTCGGGATTGATCATTAACCCCGAATCCTGCCCGACGGTCACGCGCGTCAGCGATACCTCGCCGGTGCTCGCGTCGACGACGACGTCGGCCGTCCAGGCCGACCACGCCGAGGCGAGGCCCGGAAATTTGGAGTGGACATAGACGGCGTAGGCGAACCCCTGCCCGACCAGGCGCCCGTGTTCGTCGCGGCGCCTGCGCGCGCCGGTGTGGGGCTCCCAGCCGGCCTTCGCCGCAACCTGCTGGACGAGATCGGACGCGCGCGCGTCGTTGAGATAGCGCAGGCGATAGGCGACCGGATCGACGCCGGCCTCGGCCGCCAGCTCGTCGATGTAGGATTCATGCGCAAAGGTGTTCGGCAGAGCCGAGACGCCGCGCAGCCAGGCCGCGCGCGCGATCGGCGCCATGTCGTGCACGGTTACGCGGTGGTTGGCGAAATCGTAGGGGCCGATGGCGGTCCTGTCGCCCATGTCGGTGACTTCGGGCGTCGGGGCGAGCTTGCCGGTCAGAAGCAGCGCCAGCGTCGGCGCCGCGTTCGAGGGATAGCGGGTCGCGAAGTCATAGGCCGCGACGCCTCCCGCCGCGTCGATCCCGCCGTCCACGGTCATGAGCTGCGCAGCGCCCTTGGGCTCCCACATGTGCTCCTGATCGCGCGTGAGCTGGACCCGCACGGGGCGCCCGACGGCGCGAGAAAGCAGCGCGGCATCGGCGGTCGACGTCGTCGGCGCCGTTGCGGCCGTAGCACCCTGCCGCCTCCATGCGGATGACCTCGACGGCGCTCTCGGGACAGTCGAGCAGCGAGCGCGAGGTCGCGGCGCATCCACAAGGGATTCTGCGTCCCCGACCAGACGCGCGCGCCATCGGGGCGCACGTCGGCGAGCGCCGCCGAAGGTCCGATCGAGCCGTGGAGCTGATAGGGCCAGACATATTCGCGCCTGAGCCGCTTCGCCGCCGCGCGAAGCGCGCCCTCCACATCGCCCTGGTCGAGGAGCACGCGCGGGCGCGACGGATTGGCGACGAGCGCCGCCCGCGCGTCGGACAGGTCGGGCGGCTTCGGTCCTTCGCGCCATTCGACGCGGAGCGCCCGCATCGCGGCCTCCGCCTGCTCCTCGCGCTCCGCGACGACGCCGACGAAGTCGCCTATCGACAACCGTCGCGACAATGCCCGGCAGATGTGCGATCGATGACTTCGTCGATCCGTACCAGCGAACGCCCGACGTGATCGCCGGAATCAAATCCGGCATAAGGCGGCCGCACGACCCGGCCGTGCAGCATGCCGGGGACGCGCATGTCGTGCACATAGACGAGGCCGCCCGTCGCCTTGGCCGGGAGGTCGACGCGCGGCGGCGACGAGCCGACGATGCGGCGCTCCGAGGCGTCCTTGACGCGAACGTCGTCCGCGAGCGCGAGACGGATGCGCGCCCGCCCGATCAACTCGCCGTAGGTCACACGGCGATTGTCGTCGGCTTTCGCGCGGACGACTCCGTTCTCGACCATAAGATCGGACGCCGGGACGCCGAGGACCTCCGCCGCTCGCGCGACAAGGAAATGGCGCGCCTGCGCGGCGGCGCGCCGCAGCGGCCTCGCGCTGAGCTGGATCGTCTCGCTCGCGATGGTCGGGCCCTGGTCTGGCGCGAGCGGCGCTGTCGCCGAGCACCATCGCGACGCGCGCGAAGGCCACGTCCAGTTCGTCGGCGACGATCTGCGCCAGCGCCGTTCGGATGCCCGTGCCGAGATCGACATGGCCGCTGAAGGCCGCCACCTCGCCGGACGCCGAGACGATCACGAAGGGTTCGAGCGTCTCCGCCTTCGCGCTGTCCACGGCCGAGCCGGGGTTCTCGGGACGGACGACGGCAAGCGTTCCCGCGCTTCTCCAGATAGTCCGCGCGACCGAGGCCCTGCGGCTGAAGCGCCGTCATGCGCGCGCCAGCGCCGCCGCAAGCCGCACAGCGGCGACGATCTCGACATGCGCGCCGCAGCGGCAGAGGTTGAAGCGCAGCGCCTCGCGGATCTCGGCCTCCGTCGGGTCCGGATTGGCAGTCGATCAGGGCGCGGGCGGTCATGATCATCCCGTTGAGGCAATAGCCGCATTGCGCGGCGGCGCACGCGATAAAGGCCTCCTGCACGGGATCAAGCCGGTCGCCCTCGCCCAAACCCTCGAGCGTCGTCACGACGCGGCCCGCGACGTCGCCGAGCGTGAGCACGCAGGCGCGGGCGAGCCGTCCGTCGATCAGCACGCCGCAGGCGCCGCACTCGCCGAGGCCGCAGCCGTATTTCGGCCCGTTCAGGGAAAGGTCGTTGCGCAGAAAGGCCAGAAGCGGCGTCAGGCGTGGCAGTGGTGTCTCCACCGGGCGCCCGTTCACCCTCAGCCGCAAACGAATGCTCCGCCGCGCCAAAGGCTCGCATTCCGATCGTCCGTGTCAGATTGCGATCCAATCACTCCGTGAGGCGCCATCTGCGAAACTCGTTAGTACACACATGATAGTGCGAGAGCGCGCGGACTTGTCAACCATCCAGCAGCTGGAAGGGCCAGCGCGCCGAGCCATACGCCCGCGGGGGTGTGGACCTCGAGCCCGCGAAAATCGCGCAGCACTCGAGGATGACAAGATCGGGTGACCGTTTCACCAGCACTCAAAGCCGCCGTCGACAAGCAGATCGACGCCGGTCATGAAGGAAGCCGCCGGGCTCAGCAGGAAGATCGCGGGGCCGACCATTTCCTCGACCGCAGCGATGCGCGCCATCGGCGTCTCGGCGGCGAACGCCTTCAACTGCTCGGCGACTTCAGGGCGCTTGTTCATCGGCGTCAGCGTGTAGCCGGGGCTGATGACGTTGACCCGCACGCCGCGGTCAACCCATTCCATCGCCAGGCTCTTGCTCAGATGAATGACGCCGGCCTTCGAGGCGTTGTAGTGGGCCTGGGTCAAGCCGCGATTGACGATCGAGCCGGACATCGAGGCGATATTGACGATCGCGCCGCGCCTCCGGCTCAGCATCGCCCGTCCCTCCGCCTGACAGGACAGGAACACCCCCGTCAGATTGACGTCCATCATCCGCTTCCACTGCTCAAACGGCATGTCCTCGGCCGGCGCGGCGTTGGCGATGCCGGCGCAGTTCACGGCGAGCGTCAGCGGACCTAGAGCTTGCTCGGTCTTCTCCACCGCCGCGGTGAGAGCGCGCGCCGTCGACGACGTCGCCGGTCACGATCAATGCGCGCCGGCCCTTTTCCTTGACCGCTCTCTCCGTGTCCTCGAGGCCTCTGCTTGCAGGAATGTCGAACAACGCCACGTCGGCGCCGGCTTCGGCCAGTCCGATAGCGATGCCTTGTCCGATGCCGCTGCCGGCGCCGGTGACGAAGGCGATCTCGTCGTTAAGGCTGAACAGTTTCATCATCGGTCTCCGTTCTCGTTGATCAAGTTGTGGCCAATTCCATGACGGCGACGCGTCCGGCCTGCTCGCGACCGAGAATCCCTCGATTGCGGCCGCGGCTCAAAACCATGACGCGGTGCGACAGGCCCAGCACTTCGTCGAGGTCGGAACTCACGATGATGACCGCCATGCCGCGACGCGCGAGGTCGGCGACGATGTCATAGATCGCGGCGCGCGCGCCGACGTCGATGCCGCGCGTCGGCTCGTCGAGAATGACGACCTTCGGCCCGCGCAGGATGCTCTTGGCGATCACCACTTTCTGCTGGTTGCCGCCTGACAATTCGCTCGACCAGCATCGATCCGGTCCCCTTGATGAGGAAGCGGGAGATGCCTTTGGCGGCGAAGTCCTGGATACGGGCGGAGGTGATCCAGCCGGACGGCGCGACGCGGGGATAGTTCCCGAGCGCGAGGTTCTCGGCGATCGTCTGGGGCAGGATCGAGGCCCTGCGCCTTGCGGTCCTCGGGAACGAGGACAACCCCGTGATCGAGCGCGTCCCGCGGGCCCGAGAGATTGAGGACATCGCCGTTGACCTTGACCCGGCCGGCGGCGATCGGATCCGCGCCGGAGATCGCCGCGCATGAGCTCGGTGCGTCCCGCTCCGACGATGCCGGCGACGCCGAAGACCTCGCCGGGCCGGACGGAGAAGCTCACGTCGGCGAAGGCGCCTTCGGCGCTCGTCAGCCCCTCGACTTCGATCAGCGGCGCCGCGCCGGAGACGGCGGAGGAATGTCCGGGAACATGCGATCGAGCGGCCGACCGACCATCTCCTCGACCAGCGTCTTCACAGGCACCTGGGCGGTCTCGTGGGTCGCGACGAGGCGTCCGTCACGCAGGACGAGCGACGCGGTCCGCGATGCGGGCGATCTCGTCGAGGCGATGGCTGATGTAGATGAAACTGACGCCCTCGGCCTTCAGCCGACCAATCTGTTCGAAGAGCCGCTCGGTCTCTCCGGCGCCGAGCGCGGCGGTCGGCTCGTCGAACATCAGGAGGCGCGCGTTCAGCGTCAGCGCCTTGGCGATTTCGACCTGCTGCTGCGCGGCGACGCGAAGGTCGCGCACCAGCGTCGTTGGCGAAGCGTCGAGTCCGAGGCGGTGCAGTTGCTCGGCAGCGCGCCTGTTCATCGAGCTCGCGATCGATACGTCCGCCCCGCATCGGCAGGCGTCCGACAAACACATTCTCGGCGATCGACAGATCGCAGAAGGAGTCGCATTTCCTGATGAATGAGGCCGATGCCAGCCGACAGCGCGTCGGCCGGCGCATCCGGCGCATAGGGCTGCCCGCGCCAGGTCATGGATCCGGTCGTCGGCTCGAACGAGGCCGGCGATGATCGAGGCGATCGTGGACTTGCCGGCGCCGTTTTCGCCGAGCAACGCGATCACCTCGCCCGGCCGAACGTCCAGGTCGACGTCGCTGAGCACGGTGATCGGGCCATATTTCTTGCCGACGCCGCGCAGCGCGAGTCCGCCTCCGTCGCGGTCTGTCCGGTCTTGCGCAGCTGTCATTGCGGCGGCCCTCGCGAGAAGCGGGCGGCGCCAGCGGCGCCGCCCGACTCCATCGGCGTTACGGATGCTTCTCGATGAAGCCGGCGACGTTGTCCTTCGTCGTCAGCGTCGCGTCCTGAAGCTGCTCGGCCGGCAGCTTCTCGCCCTTCACCAGCGCGATCGCCGCGTCGAGGCCCATGCGGCCCATCTTCTGCGTCTGCTGGGTGGCGGTGACGTCGAAGACGCCGTCCTTGAGCGCCTTCAGCGCCGCCGTGTCGCCGTCGAAGCCTGCGACCCAGATGCGATGGTCGGGGCTGGCGACCTTGACCGCCTGCGCCGCGCCGAGCGCCAACGCGTCCGCCTGGCCGAAGATGATGGTGGTGTTCGGATGAGCCTGCAGCAGGTCCGCGGTCAGCTTGAAGCCTTCATCCTGGTGCCAGCCTTCGCTCCAGAGCTCGCCGACCACCTTGATGTCGGGATAGTTCTTGAGCGCGATGCCGCAACCTTTCGACCGGTCGACTTCCGGGGTCGTGCCCTTCTGCCCGTGAATGATCAGCATGTCTCCCTTGCCGCCGGCCTGCTTGGCGATCCAGTCGCAGACCTGGCGAGCCGATTCGACGCTGTCGGTGGCGATGAAGGTGTCGCCGGGCGCGCCGTCTGCGTTACGGTCGATGTTGATGACCGGAACGCCTGCGGCCTTCGCCGCCTTGACCGGCACGGACGCCGCGGTCGCGCCGGCGGGAATGTAGATCAGCGCGTCGATGTTCTGCGCGAGAAGGTCCTGGATCTGGCTCACCTGAGTCGCCGCATCGCCCTTGGCGTCGACGGTGATCATCTTGATGCCCTTCTCGGCCCCGGCGGCCTCGACCGACTCCTTGATCTGGTTGAAGAAGTTCGCCTGAAGATTGGCGACCGCGAGGCCGACTTTCTTGGCGTCCTTCGCATCCGCCCCGAGCGCCGGGAGCAAAGCGATCGCCGCGACCGCGGCGAGCAGTGAGAGTTTCCGAATACCCATGTCCGTCTCCTTGTTCATTCCTGCGCGACGATTTTCGCCGTCAGCTTCCGCCGTTTGGTCCTGTTGGACCTCGATCCGCTCCTGGTCCGGAGCGCCACCGACCGTGCTGGCGAGTCCGGAGAACCGAACCCGCGAATTCCTCCCGCCGACTTCGCTATCCCTTTCGGTTGCGCATGGTGTCCGCCGCCACCGCGACCGCGATCACGACGCCGATCACGACCTGCTGGACGAATGGGGAAACCTGCAAGAGATTGAGACCGTTGCGCAGGAAGCCGATGATCAGGACGCCGACGGCGGTGCCGCCAATGCTTCCGACGCCGCCCGACAAGCTTGCGCCTCCGATGACGACGGCCGCGATCGTGTCCAGTTCATAGCCGAGGCCCGAGCTCGGCTGCGAAGAGTCGAGCCGCGCGGAAAGAATGACGCCCGCGAGTCCTGCAAGCGCGCCGCATATGACGTAGACCCACATCGTGTATTGGCGGACCGGAATGCCGGCGAGCCGCGCGACTTCCTGGCTTCCGCCGAGGGCGTACAGCGCCCGTCCGACGGGACGAAAGGACAGCACAATCCAAGCGATGACCGTGATCGCGACCATCAGGCCGACAGTCACCGTGAGAAAGCCGAAATGGCGGATGATCGCGAGATCGGAGAACCAGTCGGGAAAGCCGACGATCTGTTCGCCGTTCGTTATGATGCTTGCAATGCCACGGGCGATCGACATCATCGCGAGCGTCGCGATGAAGGCCGGCATGCGCAGGCGGGTCACCATCAAGCCCGACGTCAGACCGCACGCCGCCGACGCGACCAGCGCGACGAGAATGGCGATGACGAACGGCCACTGGCGGTCGTCGCCCAGATAGCCCATCACCATGCCGGAAAGCGCGAGAACGGAACCGACCGAGAGGTCGATGCCGCCGATCAGAATGACGAGAGTCATTCCAACGGCCATGACGCCGAGAACCGTGATCTGGTCCATCACGTTCAGGAAATTGCGCATCGACAGGAAGGTGTCCGTCGAGAAGGACAGGAAGACGCAGAGAAGGACGAGGCCGATGAGCGGTCCGGTCGCGCCGCGCACAAAAGCGAAGGCGCGGCCGCTCCTGGACTGGGTCGCCGTTCCGGTCGTCGTCATCGCCATGCTCCCTTTCCTCCCGAGCGTGCTTCGATCTCTCCTGGCGACTGCCTTGTCATGGGATCGAATGGCCTCGCGCCCGGGCGACGGCGCGCGCCCAGGCATTTCGTTCGCGCCGCCGGTCTTCAGGCGCGCGGGACGGTTCGAATGTCGCGCCGCCGCGGTCGAGGCGCGACAGCCCTTCCATGGTGAAAAGACCTCCGCCGATTCCGGCGAGTTGGGCGACGCCCATGGCTGAGAGTTCGGCGACGTCCGTGCGCTCGACGGGCACGCCGACCATGTCGGCCTCGAATTGCATAAGATGGTCGTTGCGGGTCGGGCCGCCGTCGACGAGCAAACGCTCGACCGGAGCGCCGCTCGCGCTGAAGGCGTCCAGAACGTCGGCGATCTGATGGGCGATGGAGTCGAGCGCCGCGCGGGCTAAGGGCGCCCGGGTCACACCAAGGGCAAAGCCGCTGACCGTTCCGACCGCGGAGGCGTCCCACCACGGCGCGCCGAGGCCCCCGAACGCCGGCACGACGTAGACGCCGCGCGAATCCGCCGTCGTCGCGGCAAGACCCGCAAGTTCCTGGGTGTCGACACCCAGCAACTCCGCGGCCCAGATCAGGGTCGATCCGGCGGACCGGATGTTGCCCTCGAATGCAAGCATCGGCGCGTCGATCTGCCAGGCGAGCGTTAGGCAGACGCCCGGCGCGCCGGAATCGCCGTCACCGACGGCTTTGCGGTCGACGAGGCCCATGACCGAAGAGCCGGTCCCATGCGTCGCCTTGACCGGCCCCGGCGCAAACGCTCCGTGGGCAAAGAGAGCCGAGTGGGAATCGGCCATCACCGCGCCGACCGGCACGCCGTCGGGCAAAGGCGCCAACCCCTTTGCCGGCGGAAACGGCCCGATCGAAGCGACAACGCGGGGCATCGCCGCGAGAGGCACGTCGAAGATCGACATAAGCTCCTCGTCCCAACGCCCGCCGACCACGTCGAAGAGTTGGGTTCGGGAGGCGTTACCGGCCTCGACTACGGCTTCGCCGCCGAAGCGAGACAGTATGAAGGAGTCGATGGTCCCGATGCAGGTCTCCGCCGCCTTGGCGCGGGCCTGCCCCGATGGGAGGCGGTCGAGGAGCCAGCGCGCCTTGGCGGCGGAGAACATGGGATCGAGCGGCAGCCCGCTCTTCCGTCGGATCACGCTGGCGTGCCCGGAGGCGCGCAGGGAGGCGCAGACGTTCTCCGTTCGCTGGTCCTGCCATGACAGAACAGGCGTCAGCGCTTCGCCGCTTCGACGATCCCAGATAACGCAGGATTCTCGCTGCGTGCTCAAGCCGACCGAGACGACGCGTCTCGCCGTCGCCGGATCAAGCGCGTCGGCCACGGCTTGGCGCACGCTCGCCCAGATCTCGTTCGCGTCCTGCTCGACCCAGCCCGGCTCAGGCGTCGCCAGCGAGACCGGCGCCTGCCCTCGACCGACGACCTGACCGCGATCATCGACCACGAGGCATTTGGTTGAACTCGTGCCGTTGTCGATCGCGAGCACCAGCGCATCGGACATCTCAATTCCCCTTCAGTTCCAGCGCGGCGGCGACGATGCCGTCCCGGCTCAGGCCGAAGTGGTCGAGCAGGTAACTCGCGCTGCCGGTGGGGGCGAAACCCTTCACACCGAGGATCCGCATCGGAACGGGGGCGTGGCGAACGACGACCAATGCGACCGCGGCGCCAAGTCCGCCTTCCGGCGTCGCTTCCTCGGCCGTGACGATCGCGCCAGTTTCGCGCGCCGCGGCGATGATCGCGGCTTCATCGAGCGGCTTGACGGTCGAGATGTTGATGACTCTTGCCTCGATTCCCTGTCCGGCAAGGGAGTCGGCCGCTTCGAGGGCCCGGCTGACGAGGACTCCGGTCGCGACGATCGTGAGCGACGAGCCCTGCCGAAGGACGTTCGCCTCCCCGAACCTGAAGGCGCTCGATTCATCCGCGGTCACCGAGGGCGCCTTCGTCCGCCCAATCCGCAAATAAGAGGGGATGCCGGAATTCGCCGCCCAACGCACCGCAGCGCGGGTCTGGGCAGGATCGGCCGGCACGACGATCGCGAGCCCGTCGATCGCGCGGAGCCAGCTCAGGTCTTCGATGGAATGATGGGTCGGCCCGAGTTCGCCATAGGCCATTCCCGGGCTCATGCCGCACAGGACGATCGGAAGACCGTTGTATGCAGCGTCGACCTTGATCTGTTCCAGCGCGCGCCCCGTCAGGAACGGCGCGGCTCCGCAGACGAAAGGAATGAAACCGCCATTTGCGAGGCCCGCCGAGACCCCGACCATGTCCTGTTCGGCGATGCCGACGTTGATCAGGCGATCGGGGAACAGCTTCTGGAATTGCCCAAGGTTGCTCGAGCCGACGCTGTCGTTGCAGACCGCGACGATGCGCGTATCCAAGTGCGCGAGTTCGATCAGCGTCTCGGCGAAAGCCTGACGACAATCGAACGTCTCGATCTTGGCGGCTGCCGGCGCGGTCATCGGGCGAGTTCCTTGAGGGCGAGTTCAACCTGCTCGGGGGTCGGCACTTTGTGGTGCCACTCGACGCGATCCTCTATGAAGGAGACGCCCTTTCCTTTGATCGAGTTGGCGATGACGCAGAGCGGCTTGCCAGCTCGCGGAGCGGTGAAGACGTCAAAAAGCGCCTGATGGTCATGGCCGTCGCATTCGATGACGTCCCACCCGAAGGCGCGCCACTTGTCCGCGAGCGGCTCGAGACGATTGGTGTCCTCGGTGCGGGCTCCCTGCTGGAGGCGGTTGCGGTCGACAATCGCGGTCAGAGTGTCCAACTGGCGATGGCCGGCGCACATGGCGGCCTCCCAGTTGGAGCCTTCCTGAAGCTCGCCATCGCCGAGGACCACGAATGTTCGCCAGTCGGCGCCGGAAAGCTTCGACGCGATCGCGCTTCCGACGCCGATCGGAAGCCCGTGGCCGAGCGGACCGGTGTTGGCTTCGACGCCCGGCACTTTGCGCCGGTTCGGATGGCCGTTAAGCGCCGAGAGCGGCTGCATGAACGTTGCGAGATCACGGGTCGGGAAGAACCCGCGCAGCGCGAGGGTCGAATAGAGCGCCGCGGCGCAATGGCCCTTGCTGAGGATGAATCGATCTCGCTTCGGCTCTTTCGGGGCCTGAGGATCGACCCGAAGCACCGCGAAGAAGAGCGTAGCCAGCGTATCCGTTGTCGAGAGGTCGCCGCCGATGTGACCGAGGCGCGCCTGGCCAATCATCTCGACGACGTTCCGGCGGATCTCGGTTGCGATCTTGCTCAATCGCTCCCGACGCTCCTTGGCGTCGATGGCCGCCGGCAATGGAAGGACCGTTGCGCCGCTGCCGGGCGCTGGTGAGGTTGACAACCTTTCCTCCCGTGAATAAATATTCTTATCTGCATTGACTTTCTAGAGGGTAGACGATTTAAGCATCGCGTCAAGCCCCGCTCGAGGGAAATTTATGCGGATAGACCGAAATAGGCTTGGAGAGAATGGACTTACCGAGGGGACTGAATTTATCCAAGCCTCGCGAGTTCGGGCGAATTGGCAGGAACGGGGGCGTCGACCATGAGTTCGAACCGACGAGCTTCGAATGATCGCGCGCGTCTCCCAGCTCTATTACGAGGACAGGCTGAAGCAGGCGGAGATCTCGGAGCGCCTCCATGTCTCGCAGGCGACCGTATCGCGTCTTCTGAAGAGGGCCGAGGCCGAGGGCATCGTGCGCGTGACGATCGTTGCTCCGCGAGGCACCTACCCGGAAATCGAATCGGCCCTGCGCAAGCGTTATCGCCTCAACGAGGTGATTGTCGCCGAGTGCTTCGAAGATCGGGAAGAGGCGATCCTTTCGGCCATCGGCGCGGCCGCGGCGCACTACTTTGAAACGACGATGAGCGACGGCGACGTCATCGGGATCTCCTCGTGGAGCGCTTCGCTCTTGCGCATGGTCGACGCCATCCATCCCATGAAGCGGCCGCACGCGGAGCGCGTCGTCCAGATTCTTGGCGGCCTGGGCGACCCGTCCGTACAGAGCCACGCGACACAACTCACCACGCGGCTCGCATCGCTCACGGGGGCCGAGGCCCAGTTGCTCCCGGCGCAAGGCGTCGTCAGCTCTTCAGCGGCGCGCCTGGTGATGCTCGGCGACGTCTACGTCCGCGCCGCAATGGATCAGTTCCGCCGCATTACGATCGCGCTCGTCGGCATCGGAGCGCTGCAGCCCTCCGTCATGCTGACCAATTCCGGTAACGCCTTCACAAAGGATGAGTTGCAGGATCTCGCGAAGCGAGGCGCGGTCGGCGACATTTCTCTTCAATTCTTCGATCGAGACGGCGCGCCGGTGCATGGCCCGCTCGACGATCGCGTCATCGCCATAACGCTTGAGGAACTGAAACAGACGCCGCGCGTCATCGGCGTCGCCGGCGGCGACCGCAAGGTCGAGGCGATCCGAGCCTGTCTGAAGGGGGGTCTCGTCAACGTGCTCGTCACCGACAAGTTCACTGCGGAAAAGCTCTTGCAGTCCGAAGAAGCTTTGAACCCCTAAGTCCACGCGAGGAGAGCAAAGTGTCGCGATTTTCAGGCAAAACCGTCGTCGTCACCGGAGCAAGCAGGGGAATCGGCGCCGCGCTCGCACGGCGCTTCGCCCGCGAAGGGGCTTCCGTGGTCGTCTCCGCCAATGAGGCCGCCGCGGAAACCGTTGCAGCCGACATCGTTGCATCCGGAGGCAAGGCGATCGCTCAGGTGGCCGACGTCACGAACAAGGGCGATGTCGTAGCGCTCTACGACGCCGCCGAGCAGGCGTTCGGGGACATCGACGTGTCGGTCCAGAACGCTGGCGTGATCACCATCGCCCGGATCGAGGCGATGACCGAGGCCGAATGGGACAACGTCATGGACGTGAACACCAAGGGCGTGTTCCTGTGCTGCCAGGAGGCGATCGGCCGGATGCGCAAGCACAAGCGCGGCGGCCGGCTGATCAACACCGCCTCCGGCCAGGCGAGGCAGGGTTTCATCTACACGCCTCACTACGCGGCGTCGAAGTTCGGCGTCGTGGGAATCACGCAGAGCCTCGCCAAGGAAGTCGCGAAAGAAGGCATCACCGTCAACGCCTTCTGTCCCGGCATCATCGAAACTGACATGTGGGCCTACAATGACGAAGTCTGGGGCAAGCTTCTCGGAACCTACAAGCCGGGAGAACTGATGGCGGAATGGGTTCGAGGCATTCCCATGGGCCGCGCCGGAACGGGCGAGGACGTCGCGGGTCTCGTGACCTTCCTGGCGAGCGACGACGCGGCCTACATTACCGGGCAGACGATCAACGTCGATGGCGGCCTGATAATGTCTTAAGACGTCGCTGCGGGTTTCGGACTGCTTTCGGGGGGGCAGGAAAGCGCCGGCGCCGCTTCGCAGGCGTCGGCGCGGGTCCGATCAAACGAAGCGGAAGGCGCCGTTGCTGCCGGCAAGCGAGGTGCTGGTGAAGCCGGCCAGCGTGAGCGTGTCGTGATTGCTGTCCTGGATCGTGAAGCCGTTCGTCCCATTGCTGCCGTGGGAGATGACGGCCGCGAGGTCCTGGGCCTGGGTCATGCCTGCGTTGAGGTAGGAAAAGGCCGATATCGAAAGCTGGATCGTGTCGGCGTTGCCGCCCGAGTTCAGGAAGCCATCGATCGTCGCGGCGCCAAAGCCTTGGCCGAACTGGAATCTCTCCGATCCCGACAAGCCCGCCTGGATCGTCTCGTTCGAATGGGCGGCGATGAAAGCGTCGCTCCCGCCGGACTGACCGACGTATGCGGAGGTCCCGGTCGAGCCGTAGACCACGTTGGCGCCCGTCAAGGTCAATGATCCGCTGCCGTTGGTGTTGTTGAACGCCTCACCGATCACGCCGGATGAGGAAGCCTTGATGAGATCGTACGACGAATACGCACGCCCTTCCACGTTGGTATAGGCCGTTTCAGACCCGCCAGCGAAATAGCTCATCGTCACGCTCAGGGCCGCGGCGGCCGCCTGGTCGGCCGTCGACTGGGCGGGCGTCAGCGCGAAGTTGGCGGCGGTCAGATTGACATCTCCGGCCAGGCGAATGACGAGGTCAGGGGCCTTGTCTGCGCCCGAGCCGATTTCCCCGTAGCTCGCGTCGCCGGCCAGGTTGGCCTCGACATAGGTTATGTTGTTCGACGGGTTGTATACCGTGCGAACCTCGTCGCCCGCGGCGGTGAACGCCGCGGTTCCGATGAAGGTGAAGTTCGACGCGGCGCCCGCGATCCCGCCGGGGTTGGAATTGATGGCGCTGAGGTCGATCACGTCCTTGGCCGGGTCGAAGCCGTTGATGATGTCCTCGCCGCCGATGCCCGGAGAATCCCCCACCGAGAGATACGCAAAGACGTTCGCGCCGGGCCCGCCGATCAACGATTGACCGCCCGCGCCGCCGACGAACACGGTTTCGTGGAGTCCCGACGCCGCCAGGTCGACAGGGAGGCCGTCCCCATGGAGTGTGGCGGTCCCGCTCGGATTGCCCGTGATGTTGCTTCCAGCCGACGTGATGAGGTACTGGGTTTGCACGCCCTTCGCTAGGTAACTCGTCCAGCCGGCTTCCGAATAGATCGGGTTGGTGTAGTCGACGATCGTGTTCCCGGACGTGGTGACGCCGGCGGCCGGGGTCGGATAGAACGCGCCAGCGGCGCCCCACCCAATATAGTTTCCGGTGATGTTGACGTTCGACATTACGCCGTTCTGGCCGACCGTTCCCGTAGCGCCTGCCGCAGTATAGTCATCCTTCGTGGACTCGGCGTAAACGGTATATCCGCCGCCGATGAGGGCATTGCCGGTGACGGTGACGTTCGAGGTGTTTCCGTTGTCGGTTGCGATCCGGATGGCGCTGTTGGTGGCCATGAGCGCGTTGGCGTTATTCGTCCAGTCGATGACGTTTCCGCTGATCATGACAGGCCCGACGGTGTCACAGATCTGAATGGCGTCCGCATGCACCCCGACGCTGTATCCTCCGCCTTCGAAGTCATTGCCGGAAATCACCCCGTCGTCGATCTGGACGTCATGGCCAGGGGTGTCGAGGAACGTGTTGTTCTCGATGGTGGCGTAGCCTTCGGTGAAAACAGATGTCGGCTGCGCCACGTCGTCGCCGCCCTGGAACGTCGAGTTCTCGAGCACCAGTCCGCTGTAGCCGGCATATTGCCGGACGCTAAAGTCGGTGGGGGTGCTGAATGTGCAATCGTTGATCGTGACATTGTTGGTAGCAGCCAAGACCTCGGCCGAGCCGAAATTATAGCCGCTCAGAACGGTTCCGGCGGCGTGCACGATCACCTCATTGAGCGCCGCGTTATAGTAAAAGGGCGCGGCCGCATTTGTCGTGATGCTGGCGAGGGACTTGAGCGACGCGGTCGCTGACGACGAAGCCGCGGCCGGATTGCCGACGGTCTCGTTGATCCCGGGCAACTTTCCCGGATCAGCAGCCTCCAAAAGTGCGAGTTCGGCCGGTGTAAGCATGACGATCTGCCTCTGTAAGAGCTGCGCGAAACTGCACCACGCACAGCGATTTATAGAAACCCGTTCAGAATGGTTTCACAAAGCAGCTAAACACAATCAGACGCAATAGCAACGGCTGACAAGAAACGCACTAAATGCTCGGCGCCTCAATCGTGGCAATCTTGACGTATCCAATCGCCAGGAGCTGGGCTGCAACCCGGTAGTTAAAATAAATAAGCAAAACGATGTATCACTTGTATGGCAGCTATTTTACTAGCATTTTTACGCGTTGCCGCGAGGGACCACGCCCGTGACCCTCCACCCCGCCTCGTCAGTCTTGGTTCAGGACGTGAAGCCTCCGCGGCGAATCGTCGTCGCGCCGTCTTGCGCAGCCCCCTGTAGCGTCGTTGCGACGACCGGCCGTCGAAAAGGACGAAGATCGCGCTTATTATCTCCGATGCCGTCGCCGTCCGGCGGTCGCGCGGACGCCTCACATCGCGGCGCGTAACAGAGGTGTGTTCAAGGCGCGATACTCGAAGTCTTGGTTGCAGCGATCACCGAGGCAATTCTGTCGCTCACGATCATGGCGCCGCTGTGATTGAGGTGGCTACGGTTATAGAAAAGCCTTGAATCCTGAGCCAGATCCCGATTGTCGATGATCGCGCCGAACTGGGCGAGGAACGCGCGGTCGCTCAGTGGCTGCGATACCTTGTAATTCGGATAATATACGAAAATCAACTGCGCGGAGTGCGCTTTAGCTAGATCGGCTATTGCTCTCAGATAGACGCGGTCATCGCCGTCATTGCAACACCAAGTCAGGAATTGAGTCATGGCGGTCTCTTGCGATTGTATCAAAGGTTGAGCAAGAAGGATGTTCGCAGGAACCTCGGCTTCCATGTCGACCCGCTTGCCCTCCACTGTGAACCGCCCGGTCGAGTAATCCCGCTTGGTTCGCGCATAAATGTCAGGGTCGAAGCTATCGCGCAGACCGGCAAGGTTCGGAAAGAGCCGTGCAAAAAAGAGCTTCACCTGGCGATTGGGGAGATGAGCAAGGTCCCCGATGTAATTATGGAGCAACGGCGCCGGCGGAAAAGCAATCGCTCCCGGCGGAGCGACTATTTTGAACATGTCGTGTCCCCAAAGGCCCGGTGGTTCCGTTATGCCTACCACGATCACTTTTGGCGATTTGGCCTTGAAAACCTCATTGAGAACCGCCCAGTTGAGGTTGCGTCCCTCCCCGGGCACCGAAAAGTTCGCAACGTGTTCTTGCTGCCCCAGTTCCGACAGTTGCCGCTCGATCTCGAGCGAACTGGCGCCGAAGAATGTCTTCGACGGTCCAACGACGACCACATCGATCGGACGATCGTCGAAGTGGATTTTTTCGTAGGCCCAGCGAAGTTTCGCAAACAGACCGCCATCGATAGGCTCGACGAGCTGCCAGCGCTGATAGGGATTGTCGGGAAGCAGGCAGGCCAAGGCGCAGAGCGCTAACGCCGCGACCATGCTGGCGCAAATCGTTCCGAGCGCCTTCCGCTCGTTCGTGCGCGCATCTCGTGGACTCACGGCGCTCACGGGTCCGACGCCATGTGATTGTCGATGATTTCGATCAGCCCCACCCCGCCAATCACGTAAAAGGACACGGGCTTGCCCCCGAACAGGACCGCCGGCTTCGGCTGCGAGACCTCGAAGAGACGCAAGCCGTCGGCTTCAATCGCCTCCAGCGATTTGTCCAGATCGCAGGACGTGTAGCACATATGGTAGACGAGCCCATCCCGATGCGAGGACAGGAGATCATCCAGCGGACCCGCTCCCTGAGCCGGGTGGATGATCTCGACATCCGGCATTTCGGGATGGATCAACATGCCGAGATTGACGTTCTGGAGAGGATCAAACACCATCGGGCCGGCTCGATAGCCCAAGCCCGACAGAAACCGGCTCGCCGCGCCCACGTCCTTCGCCGCCAGTCCGAGGTGATGAAAGGTCAGACCGAACTTGTTCGGTGCGAAATGTTCGCTCATTCACGTGGTCCCGCTCAGAACTGTCCGTAGACGAAACTGCCGCCGCTCTCGGTCGAGAGGGTGATAAGCGCGAAGAGGCACGCGCCGTACTGAATCCATCTCGGCGCAAACGTGTCCAGACGGCGCGCCACCCACTTCGAGCCGGGGGCGCCGCTCCCGTCGTAAAGCGCAATCGCGGCGCAGATCAGCGTGGTCAATGCGACGCCGGGCCCGAGGTCGGCGATCCCTCGCGCGCCGCTCGGCGTCAGCCCCAGCACCTGTTCGAGGATCGATAGGCCTTGGCTCCAGGTCGGAGTATGCCAGAAGATCTGCGAAAAGCTCATCAGCGCGAAGGTGAGGACCGCGCCCCCGAAAGCCAGCGCCCGTCGCCTCGCAACGTCACTTGAACGCAGGGCCGCGGTATCAGTTTTTCGGTTGCGGTTGGCTGAGAGCCGCCGGTTCACCAGCACCGTCGCGATAACGAAGACAGCGTGCAGAAGGCCGAAAACAAGGAAATTCAATGTCAGCCCGTGCCACAGGCCGATGATCACCATGTTCAGCGTGATGCAGATCATAAGTCCCGTCTGCCCCAAGCTGCGCAACGACATGGACAGCGGCGTGAACAGGTAGTCGGTGACCCAAGTGGTCAAGCTCATGTGCCAGCGGCGCCACATGTCCTGGATCGTGACGGCGACGAACGGCGCGTTGAAGTTCGGCGGCCCTTCGATCCCAAAGATCTTGCCTATGCCCAGCGCGATGTTGGTGTAGCCGGCAAAGTCGGCATAAAGCTGCAACGTGTAGCAGGCCACCGTCGCGAGCATGATCGGATAGGTGAAATCGCTGTGCGCATGATCGACCGTGGCGATGAAATCGCCGAGACGGTCGCCGACCAAAAGCTTCAGCATCAGGCCGCCGATGATGAAACGGAAGCCGGCCTCGATCTGCGGGTCGCTGGCCGCACGGCCCATGACTTCGCGCATTTGCCGAAAGAACGGCTCGGGCCGCTGAATGGGGCCGCTGACGATCTGCGGGAAAAAGGCCGGGTAAAGGAAGAAGATGACGGGGTCGCGTTCGACCGAGTCCTCGTCCCAGTAGACTTCGATCAGATAAGAGATCAGCTTGAACGAGTAATAGGACAGCCCGAGCGGCAGCAGGAATCCAGTGGCCGCGCCCGCCGCCTTGAACGCCACGATCACGGCGACGATCGCCGCGACGCCCAGCAGCATCAGCCGCGACTTGGTCTGATCGCTTTTGCCGTTCGCGATCCCGAGACCGATGAGGTACGAGCTCGCCGAAGCGATGACGAGCAGAAAAAGATAAATCCGGCTCGATAACGCGTAGAATGCATACGACAAGACGAGACAATAACCCGGCCGAAAGCGGCCAGGAATCCAATAAAATGCGATTCCCGCCGCGGCGAGGCAGAGATAAAATAGCGGGGATGTGAAATTCACCCCTACCCCGCCTTGGTCTTGATCAGCTGGAGCAGGTCGCCGACGTTTTTCATTGAACGGGCGTCCTTGATCGAGAACTTGACGCCGAACGCCTTCTCGACCGCATAGATCATGTTGATGTGAGAAAGGGAATCCCACTTCGCTACGTCGTTGGCGGTCAGCGTGTCGGTGACCTCCAAAGCGTTATCAGAGAAGACGTCTCGAAAAACCGGGGTAAGTCGCGTCTTGATGTCTTCGATTTCCATTGTCGCTTCTCTGTTTCAAAGTTCGTTGACGGCTTCGGTCATGAAGACCTCGCGCGCTTGGTAGTCCTTGACGGCCAGCGCCCATTTCGATCCGCCGCCGTCAAGTTCGCTGACCTTCTCAAAGCCGAAGCTCTTAAAGAAGTTTTTGACCATGTCGTTCTTTGCGGTGGGCAGGTAGTGCCCCACGACCCGTGTGGCGCCCAGTCGCTGAGCGTATTTGAAGATATTGTTCATAGCGAAGCCTTCGACCCCGCGCTGAAGCACGCGACAGCTCATCAGATATTCGTCGATCTCGAGGTCTTCTCCGGCCGGCTTCAGGACGACGACCGAAATGAGTCCGTAGTCCCCGAACTTGTCGGAAAGCTTCAGGGTCAGCGGCGCAAACGCCGGGTCCTTCATCATCGCTTCGCAAGCCGCCTCGCCGTAACGCCTCGTCATCAGGTTGAACTGGTTGCTGCGCTGGATGAGTTGGGCGATGCGCGGCAGACTGAACGGACTGAACCGCTCGAGCTTGATCTGCATGCCGAGCGAGACGAGGTAGTCGTTGACGTTGGTGAACTGGGTCTTGACGATTTCCCTTTGAGCCTCTTCGCGGTACTGCGCCGCCCTCTGCAGATCGGCTTCGGAGAAGGACGCCGTCTCGAACAGGTTCAGGTCCGCCAAGGTCTCCAGATACGACGACGGGTCGTCGGGCAATTCCGGGATGACGACGCCGGGAACATATTCGCGAACGATGTTCCGCTCGAACGGGTTGTCGTCGAGGAACACGAAGGAATCGAACCCGATGTTCAGTGTCTTCTGAATCAGCCGGATGTTGTCGGCCTTGTTGTCCCAGTTGGCGACGAAAGCCGAGATGTCCTCCTCCTTGAGCACCATGAACGGATGCTCGTTGAAGGGCAGGATCGCGTTGGCGTGCTCGTTCTTGCTGACCACTGCGAGCAGGACGCCGCGGCGCTTCAGCTCCCGAATGAACTTCTGCAGCCCGACGAAGGCCTCGCCTTCGTCGAACTCGCCGAGCGCTATGCCTTCCAGGCCGTCGTCGCCGATGACGCCGCCCCACAAGGTGTTGTCGAGATCGAGGATGACGCACTTGGTGAAAACGCCGGTCGCGGCGAGGACCGTGTCGATGAGCGACTGCGCCAGGCGCGGCATGTGCTCGAGCCGGCAGGGAATCTTGGCCATGTTCCAGAGGCGCGGATCGAGCCACTGTCTGCGCCCGATCGACGCTGCAAGAAAATCGACGTCGTTGATCAGGACGTTCCTGACCAACCGCGCCTTCTCGGCAAGCCGGTAGTTGATCTCGGTAAAGATCGCGCCTACCGAGTTGGCGACCTTGAGTTCGTAGTTGCCGAACGCGCGCTCCGAGGGGAGCACGAACGTGCTTTGCACGATCGTCGCGCTGCTCCGCGCTCCGAACGCGCTCCACAGGCTCTCGATCCGCTGGATCGCATCGCCGGCGAACCCCTTGCGGTCGGTGCTGTCGTACAGACGGTTCTTCAGCTTTTCGCCCGACATCAGGACGATTAGATACTGAGGGTCGAAATCGTAGAGGCCCGACTTGGGGTTGAGGATTTCGAGGTCGATGCTGTCGTAGCCGCCCTCGTAAACTGCGAGCGCGACGCCGTTGCGCGCGGCCAGCACTTTCAGCAGCGTCGTCAGTTGCTGAACCGCGCAGTCCGCCAGAATCGCGACCCTGACCGTCTTGCCGCCCGCGGAGGGAGCAATTGCGCTCTCCTCACGGATCAGCGACGAGTAGTCCAGTATATCTGCGGAGTATCGCATATTACAGATCAGCTTTCCCAAGTCCTAAACCAACTGCTCCGGCCATTCCGATACGCTCTACAGTTCTGTTTATCTTTCTTGCGGGCGACGCCGCGCCAACCGCTGAAGGCATGGGTTCGCGCGGGTCCGCGCGTCGCATGCTGATGAGGCATCGGTCGAGGAGGGCCTCCGCGACATCGACTCGTCGGCGGTCGTCCTAAACTGCGATGCCCGTAAACCCCTGTTCACAGCTTAACATCGGGTCGTACGTATGTCAACAAGGCAAGCCGGCAGCGGAAGCGATCGGCGCGAACTTTTGATGGTTTGCATATGAGGCAAGGCATTGGGCGCGCGGATAAAATGCGTTCTGACTCTGCCCTTCCATCAAAAAGGCTCTCGCGCTCGCGACGGACCCGAAAAGCTGATCCGGCGCCAAACGAATTTCGCCGTTAGCTGTTGGCAAGCCGCTTGACCGAGCGCCCAGAACAGCGCGGAGCGTCTTTCGTTCAGCGGGGGCTTCGAGCGTTGGCAGTCAGCCGCGATTCGTTGGCAGGCTCCTGGTCCCACGCCGTGGAAGCGCCGCGGCCATTCTTTGAGGCGGTCACGATAGACGTTGACGTTGTTAATTTAAGCTTGGCTTTTACGTCGAAAGCCGAGATATCAAGGTGTCCCTGCGGAAAGCGGGCGCGCTACGCGGCGATTCCGTCACCCAGCGCGGGACGTAGAAGCCCTATGCGACTCGAGAAGTGTGCGAGGCGGCCAATTTAGGGCGCCGGATCGACGCCGGAGCGCCCCGCCCTCTCGCGCAACGCCAGCCACGCGCCGCAGGCGACGACCAGCGCCGCGCCGATCAGGGTCGCGGCCGGAGGAACGTCGCCGAAAATCAGAAACCCGGATACGATCATCCAGATGAGCTGGGTATAGGAGAACGGCGTCAGCACCGGCAGCCGGCGCGTATTTGTGGGCCGCGATCACCAGCGCGTGCCCGGCGGCGCCGAACACGCCGAGGCCCACCATCACCGCCCAGACATGGAGCGAGTGCGGCGTGACCCAGGTCCACGGAAGCAAGGGGGTCGCGAGCGCGACGCCGGCGACCTGAGTCCAGATCAGCGTCGTTTGCGAGGAGTCGACGCCGGCGAGCTTCCGGGTCGCAAGCATATAGCCGGCGTTGCAGAGCAACGCCGACGACCGCGATCGCGACGACCGGCTGGAAGGCGCTGGTTCCGGGGCGGGTCGCGATCAGCACGCCGATAAAGCCGACGACGATGGCGATCATCCGCTCGACGCCGACGCGCTCGCCGAGCAAAGGGCCGGCCGCCAGCGCGACGAAGATCGGGGTGAGGAAGGAGATCGTCGCGGTCTCCGCGAGTTGCAGGCTGCGGAGCGCGATCACGCCGAACGCCGTGGAGCCCAGCAGCAGCAGCGAGCGCAGAAGCTGCAGCCCCGGCCGACTTCGACACGAGGACCGCGGGCCGCGACCACGGCCGGGCGCTCAGAAGCGCGATGACGGTTGCGCCGAGGTAGCGCGCCCAGACGATCTCCACGATCGGCAGCCGGAGGCTGAGCCATTTCGACGAGGTGTCGAGCCCGGTGAAAAGCAGCATCGCGCCGCACATCAGCGCGATGGCGAGAATGCGCATGCGGCGGTCTTCGGCCGCGGCGCTGATGCGGCTCTTTTCCGCCGCCGAAAGCGGTCTCACACCACGTCGCGCTCGATACGGATGACCTGAGGCTTTTCGCGCACCACGCCCTCTTCGAGCGTGCGGGCGAGCGCGTCGCGGATGGAGGCTTCGGTCGTGCCGTGGGTCATCAGCACGACCGGCACGACGCCGGCTGCGGCCGACTTCCTTGGTCGCCCGCTTCTGCATGATCGCCTCGAGCGAGATCATGCGCTCGCCGAACCGCGCGGCGATCGCGCCCATCGCGCCGGGGCGATCGACCACCGACGAGGCGCACGTAATAGCCGCCCTCGTGGCGCTGCATCGGCACCCAGTCGGCGTCGCGCCAGCGCCGCCGCGGGACGCCCGAACACCGGCAGGCGCGTGCCGCGGGCGACGTCGACGAGGTCGGCCGCGACCGCGGAGGCGGTGGCGTCGCCGCCCGCCCCCGGTCCGACCAGGGTCAGTTCGCCGATCGCGTCGCCGTCGATCGACACCGCGTTCAGGACGCCCATCGTCTGGGCGAGCGGCGAGCTTTTCTCGACCATGGTCGGGTGGACGCGCTGCTCGACGCCGTGCGGCGTCCGCTCGGCGACGCCGAGCAGCTTGATGCGGAAGCCGAGTTCGTCGGCCGCGGCGAGATCGGCGAGCGTGATCGACTCGATTCCCTCGACCGACACCGCCGCGGCGTCGATCTTCGAGCCGAAGGCGAGCGAGGCGAGGATGGCGAGCTTGTGGGCGGTGTCGAAGCCGCCGACGTCGAAGGTCGGATCGGCCTCGGCGTAGCCGAGCCGCTGCGCCTCGGCGAGGCAGACGTCGAACGGCAGGTCGTCCGTCTCCATCCGCGACAGAATGTAATTGCAGGTGCCGTTGAGAATGCCGGAGACGCGCTCGATCGCATTGCCGGCGAGGCTCTCGCGCAGGGTCTTGATCACCGGAATGCCGCCGCCGACCGCCGCCTCGTAGAAGAGCGGCGCGTCATGGCCTCCGACAGCGCCGCGAGCTCGAGCCCGTGCTCGGCGAGCATCGCCTTGTTGGCGGTGACGACCGGCAGGCCGCGCCTGAGCGCCGCCTTGACCGCCTCGAAAGCGACCCCGTCCGCGCCGCCGATCAGCTCGACGAACGCGTCGATGTCGCCGCTCGGCCGCCAACTCGACCGCGTTGTCGATGAATTGCGCGCCGCCGAGTCTCGGGCGGCCCGTCGCGGCTGCGGCGCGCGCTGTAGGCGGCGAGCGCGATCGGACGGCCGCCGCGCACGGCGAGCGCATTGCCCTGCCGCTGCAGGAGTTGCGTGAGGCCGGTCCCGACCACGCCGAGACCCGCGACGCCCAACCGCAGCGGCTTTGTCATGATGCCCGTGCTCCGCTTTCCGGAAAGTGAGACCCGGGCGTCGTCATGCCCGAGTTGCGGTCCCGGATCAACGAAGCTCAGGCGGCTCGTCAGCCCCAGCGCTCGGCCGCCGATTTCTTCTTCTTCTTGCGCTCCTTGCGCGCGGCGTAGCGCGCGTCGCGCTCGAGCTTCTTCTCGAATTCGAGCCGCTCCTGCTCCTCGCGCTGGCGCTGCTCTTCGGCCTCGCGGGCGAGCGCCTCGAGCTGCAACTGCTCCTGCCGGGCGGCCTCTTCGGCCGCCTTGCGGGCCGCCTCGGCGGCGGCCTCCTCGGCGCGTCGCTTGGCGCGCTCGACGTCGCGCACCACGCGCGCCTCGAGAATCGCCTTCCGCTTGGCCTCGCGCTCGATGACCGCCGGATCGTTGGGGTCGTACTTGGCGGTGGCGCGGAATTTCTCAGCCAACGCCTTGCGCGCCTTGGCGGCGGCCGCCTGGCGATCGGCGAAGCTGTTACCATTGATCAAAGACATCGGTTCCTGGATGCGAGTGTTTATCGGGGATGCGGGCTCATGCCACAACGCGAGGCAATCGGCAATGTTTTTCGCCGCATCGCAGCAATGCAATCGCGGCTGATCTGTTCCGTGCGCGCCGCCTGGCAGGACCCAAGCGCCGCAGGCAGGACCAAGCGCCGCAGGCAGGACCCAAGCGCCGCAGGCAGACCAAGCGCCGCAGGCAAGACCAAAGTCGAAGAGGCATTGCCCGGACGCCGGGAACGTGTTCAAATCGCCTGACGCCCGAAAAGAGGCGAACAAAAGGGAGTGGACGGATGGCGATGATGGCCGAGGCCGAGCCGCCTGCGACTGCTGGAGCCGATCCGCGGGCGACGCGCACCGACTCGAGATCCGGCAGATCAGCATCGCCGACCTGATCGAATGCATCGAGAAGGGGGTACAGGACTTCACCCGGTCTTCGAAATACGGAATGTTTTTCGGCGGCTTTTACGCGCTCGGCGGCGCGCTGATCGTCTGGCTCGCCGTCTACACGGGCTACTGGTACCTCGGTTATCCCCTGATCATGGGCTTTGCGCTGCTCGCCCCCTTCGGCGCCGTCGGCATGTACGAAATCTCGCGCCGCCTCGAAGCGGGCGAGCCCCTGTCCTGGGCCGCCGTGCTCGGCGCCGTCTGGAGCCGCACCGGCCAGGATCTCGGGTGGCTGGCGCTCGTCAGCCTCTTCACCTTCATGATCTGGATGGATATCGCGGTCTTCATCTACCTGATATTCTACGGCGGAGGCTTGTCCACCGTTCGTCGACATCTTCGCCAGCGTCTTCACCACGCCCTACGGACTGCTCTTTCTCCTGGCCGGAAACGGCGTCGGCGCGCTGATCGCGCTGTTCGTCTTTTCCTTCACCGCCGTCTCGCCGCCGCTGGTGGTCGATCGCGACGTCGACGTGGTGACGGCTCTGACGACCAGCGTCCGCGCCGTGATCGCCAATCCGCGCACGATGCTCGCCTGGATGGTGGTGATCGGCATGGACCTCGCCGTGTCGTTCGTGACCTTTCACGTCGCGCTTATTGTTCTGTTCCCGATTCTCGGCCACACCACCTGGCATCTTTACCGCAAGCTGATTGTTTAGCCTTTTGGAAGGGTCCAATGGCGAATCCGGTCCTTCATCACGTCAATTTGAAGACCACGCGCCTTGCAGAAATGGTTGAATGGTATGGCCTCGTCGCCGGACTGAAACCCTTGCATCTGGCGCCTGTCGGCGCATGGCTGACGAACGACGCCGCGAACCATCGCCTCGCGCTGCTCGCCTTCCCCGGCATGTCCGACGACGCCGACAAGGACAGCCACACCGGCATTCACCACATGGCGTTCGAGTTTTCTTCGTTCAGCGATCTGTTCGAGCGTTTTGCCCACCTGCGAGAGAAGGGCATCACGCCGGTCGCGTGCCTCGACCATGGCCTGACGACGTCAATGTATTACACGGACCCCGATCGAAACGCGGTCGAACTGCAGGCCGACAATTTCCGCGACTGGGCGAAATCGTCCGAATATGTTCGCAGCTCCCCGGAATTCGCCGCCAATCCGATCGGCGTGCCCTTCGACCCTGACCGCGCTTACGACGCCTTCAAGTCCGGCAAAACCCACGAGGAGCTGCATCGCGCGGCTATGGCGGGTGAATTCCTGCCGGAGGCTCCGCTCAAGCCTTTCGGCCTGCCGCCGGGCTTGAGCCTCGGACCGCCGCCGCCGGCTTGAGGTCAGCAGCGGCGCACCGCTCTCTCACTTGCGAGACGGCCAGCGCCGAAGGCCATTCAGCCGCATTATCGCCTTAACCCGCCGTAAACTCACCGGCCGATGGCCTCAACCGAAGCCCTTCCCGCCCCTGCCCTCCCGATCGCCTTCAGCGACCGCACGGCTGTCCGCGTCTGGCTGCTCGCGGTGGCCGCGCTGGTGTTCGTGATGGTGCTGGTCGGAGGGGCGACGCGGCTGACCGAGTTGGGCCTCTCGATCACGCAGTGGAAGCCCGTGACCGGCGTGCTTCCGCCCCTCTCCGCAGCGGAGTGGCAGGCGGAATTCGACCGCTACAAGCAGATTCCGCAATATGCCGAGCTCAATCCGGACATGACGCTCGAAGGCTTCAAGACCATCTTCTGGTGGGAATGGAGCCATCGGCTGCTCGCCCGGATCGTCGGCCTCGTCTACATCCTGCCGGCTTTGGCGTTTTGGGCGCGCGGCGCGTTCAGGGGCGCGCTCGGGCGGCAGGTCGCGTTCGCGACCGCGCTGCTCGCGCTCGAGCCGATCGTCGGCTGGTGGATGGTGTCGTCGGGCTTGAGCGCGCGCACCGAAGTCGCGCAGGAGCGGCTCGCGATCCATCTGATGATCGCGGCCGGCGTATTCGGGACGATGATCTATGCCGCGGTGGGCTTGAGCGCGCGACTGCGCGAGCCAGCGCCGCGTGGTTTTGGGGTCGCTGCGGCAGCCTTTGTGCTGCTCGTTTATATCCAGCTCGGCCTTGGGGCGCTCGTGGCGGGGCTGCGCGCCGGCCTGATCTACAACACCTGGCCGCTGATGGGAGAAACCTTCGTGCCGGGCGAGGCGTTCGGCAGCGCCGACGCGCCGGTGAACGATGCGGCGACGGCGCAGTTCGATCACCGCCTCGTCGCCTATGGCGTGATCGTCTTTGCGCTCGCGCAGTTCTGGGCCGCTGCTCGGGCGGCCCCCGAGGCGCTCGCCCTTCGCGCTGGTTGGCTGGTTGTCGCGGTTTCGCTCCAGGTGGTGCTCGGGATCACAACGCTCCTTTGGTCCGTCCCCATCGCCATAGCGCTCGCCCATCAGGCGGTCGCGCTGATCCTGTTCGGCCTCGCCTGCGCGCACTGGAGCGCGACGAACGGCGCGGCGGAATTTCGCGCCGATCAAGGTCGGCGAGCCCAGCGACGGACCCCGGCGATCTGAAAATCGCGCGCTGGACGGTTACGTCGCCCAACCGTCCCGTCGTTCGTCGGAATCGGCTCGGCGCCGAACACGCGTCGCGTGATGCTGGACGCCACGCCTCGACCTGAAGCTGACCGCCGGAGTCGGACGTCCGTTACGGATTGGGACGCCGAATAGCGAGAGTTCGACAGGTAAGCGGGCATCGCCTCTACGCGCGGAGACGGCCCGGAGGGGACCTTTGCCGGCCCTCAGCATCTGCGAAATCCGTCGGAGATCGCCGATGCTGCGCAGATCAACTCAGATCTCGAATTCGACGCCGATTTCCATAATCTGCCCACCAGGAATTTTGAAATACGCCCCCGGTCGCTGGGCGTTGTGATGCATGAAGGCGAATATCGCCTCGCGCCACCTCGGCAGGCCCGAACGTTTTCCGGACGGAATGATCGTCTCGTGACCGGTATAGTAAACGACCTTGTCGAGATCGAAATTCGGAATTTGGCCACGCGCCATCGCATCAGCGAGCCCAACGGGAACGTTCGGCTCCTCCATGAAGCCGAAACCTAGTTCGGTGCGCGTGATGCCCTCTGACAACGGGGAGACTTTGAGCCGGTCCTCGTCCGACGCCAGCGGCGCCTCCGTCGTCATCACCGCAAGGAGCAACACATTTTCGTGCAGGACGTGGTTGCAATTGACGTTGTGCGAGAGCGCAAGCGGCACGCCCTTGGCCATCCGACCGAGCACGATCGCCGTTCCCGGAATGCGATGCGGCGGATCGCGCCTGAGGTGTTCGATAAACGCTTTCGAGGGCTCGCGGACTTCGAGCCGCACCACGTCCATGAGTTCCTCGCCCTTGCGCCACGTCATCATCAAGAACGATATTGCCAGCGCAATCAGGAGCGGGAACCAGCCGCCGTCGAGCAGCTTCGTCGAGGTCGAAGCGAAGAAGAGCAGATCGAGCGCGAGAAGGCTGCCGTTGACCGAATACACGATCAGGGGATTATGCTTCCAGTGCAGCGCGACAAAGGTCGCCATCAGGGTCGTAATGACCATCAGCAGCGAGACCGCGATGCCGAAGGCCCCGGCAAGAGCGTCTGACGACCCAAAGCCGATGACGGCGGCGAGCGTGCCGATGGCGAGCGCCCAGTTGACGAAGGGGACATAGATCTGGCCGATCTCGCGGCCTTCAGTATGGACGATTTTCATACGCGGTAGGAAGCCGAGGGCGATCGCCTGCTGGGTCATCGAATAGGCGCCGGAAATGATCGACTGCGAGGCGATCACGGTCGCGGCGGTAGCCAGAACGATGAGCGGAAAACGAGCCCACAGCGGCGCGAGCGCATAAAAGGGACTCTCGATGACGCCGGGAGAGTTGGGTTCGGCAAGCAGCAGTCCGCCCTGGCCGAAATAGTTCAGGACCAGGGCCGGCAACGCCACGCCGAACCAGGCGATGCGGATCGGCAGCGGGCCGAAGTGGCCCATGTCGGCGTAGAACGCCTCGCCGCCGGTGACGGCCAGGAAAGCGCCGCCGATTACGACGAGGGCCAGCGGTCCTGCCTGCCAGAGATAAGTAATTGCGGCGAGCGGGTTCAGCGCGCCAAGGATTGCGGGCGATTGCGCAATCCCGACGACGCCGAGCGCTCCCGCGACAAGGAACCACACGAGCATCAGGGGCCCGAATATGCCGCCGATCCATGACGTACCATTGCGCTGGATGAGAAACAGGAGAGCGAGGATGACGACCGTGAGCGGAACGACGGCGCGCCCCAGGTGAGGCGCGAAAATCTTCAGTCCCTCGATCGCGCTGAGAACCGAAATCGCCGGCGTGATCGTACCGTCGCCATAGAGCAGGGTCGCCCCGATCAGGCCGACTGCCACCATCGCGGCGCGCCATCTGTTGCGCTTTGCGCGGCGCGGGCTCACGAGCGCGAGCAGCGCGAGAATGCCGCCCTCCCCATGGTTGTCCGCCCGCATGATGAGGATCGCGTATTTGATCGAAATGACGACGATCAGCGACCAGAAGATGAGCGACACGATGCCGAGAACTGCTTCTGGCGCAACCTGTCCGTCCGGACTGGCCGACCTGACGGCGACGTTGAGCGTATAGAGCGGGCTCGTGCCGATATCGCCGAAGACGACCCCCATGCAGGCGAGGGCCGCCGGCGCCCATGGACGCCCCGTTCCCTCCCGGCCCGGCGCGCCGGCCTTGGCGGCTGCACTCATCTTGAGCGGCCTCTGTTATTGACGAAACCTACCTCAACCGCCATGGGCCGTAAACGGGCGCGCGCCTCGCGGAAATCGTCGGCGAGCTGGCTGCGGAATCGCGCAGGATGCAGGCGATGCTTTCGGCGTTATCGAGCGCGTGCATCGGAACGGGGACGAGGCCTTCCGCGTGCGCCGCCTGGTCGATCGCGACATGGTCGACCCCTTTCGGCAGCGACGGCCTCCTCATGAACGTTCGATGGCGCCTGCTTATTACTTATTATTTATGTTCTACATGCCGGACTTTGCGCCGCTAACAGGGGTCGTACCCCTTTGAAAAATAAAGGTCCGGCCGATAAGCGGCGCTAAGCCATAATACTGGCGCCGGAGCGCGTCGCCGCGGTCATCCCTTTCTCTTACGCGCCCGAAAAGCCTTCGCCCAGCCGGCGTGGGCCTCCTGCCGGCCGCGCGCCACGGCGAGCGCATCGGGATCGACGTCCTTGGTGATCACCGAGCCCGAGCCGACATAGGCGCCGTCGCCGATCCTGACCGGCGCGACAAGCGCTGAATTGGACCCGATGAAGGCGCCCGCGCCGATATCGGTCTTGAACTTGTTGAACCCGTCGTAGTTGCAGGTGATCGTCCCGGCGCCGATGTTGGCCCCCGCCCCGACCCGGGCGTCGCCAATGTAGCTGAGGTGGTTGACCTTGGCGCCCGCCTCCACCGTCGCCTTCTTGATCTCGACGAAATTGCCGACCTTCGCCTTGGCCCCGATGTCGGCGCCAGGCCGGAGCCGCGCGTACGGACCGATCGTCGCGCCGCCCGCCACCCGCGCCCCTTCGAGGTGAGAAAAGGCATGGAGGATCGCGCCGTCCTCGATGGACCACGCCTGGCCCGATGACGACATGCGGCTCGATCAGCACGTCGCGGCCGATTTTCGTATCCCACGACAGGAAGACCGTCTCCGGCGCGATCATGGTCGCGCCTTCGAGCATCGCCCGCCGCCGCAGCCGCATCCTGCATCGCGGCCTCCGCGGCCGCGAGCTGGACCCGATCGTTGACGCCCATCGCTTCCGCCGCTCCGATCTCAAGCGCCCGCGCGGCGAGGCCGCGCGCGGCGGCGATCTCGACCAGATCGGTGAGGTAATATTCGTTCTGCGCGTTTTGCGGCGACACCGCCTCGAGCATCGCGAGAGCGTCAGCGCCAGCCAGGGCCATCGGGCCCCGCATTGCAGAGCCGCGCCGCCCGTTCCGCTTCGCTCGCGTCCTTGTGCTCGCGGATCGCGACAAGGCGCCGCTCGCGCTCGATCAGGCGGCCGTAGCCGGTCGGGTCCGCGGGCGCGAAGCCGAGCGCGACCAGCGCCGCTCCGTCCGCCAATCCGTCGCGCATCGCCTTCAGCGTCGCCGGGCTGATCAGCGGAATATCCGCATAGATGACCAAAATCTCGTCGTAGCCGCGCGCGATCGCCGACCGCGCCGCCAGAACCGCGTGCGCCGTCCCGCGCCGCTCGCGCTGGACGAACACTTCCGCCTCGGACGCGGCCTGACGCGCCGCTTCAGCCACATCGTCTCGGCCGGGTCCAACGATCACTGCGATGTCGGCCGTCGCCCGCTTCACGAGCCGCGGCCAGCGCGTGCGCGATCATCGGGCGGCCGGCGACGGCGTGCAGAACCTTGGGCCGGTTCGAGCGCATGCGGACGCCCTCGCCGGCGGCGAGAACGATCGTGAGGCAGCGGCGGGCGTCCAGACTCATGCAAGGGCTCCGGGTCAGCGCGACGATCGGCGGCGCGATGTCAGTCGGCCGCCGACATCAGCGGTCAAGCCATATTCCGTTTTCGAACTGAGACAAAATGCGTCTCGCGGCGCCGCAAAATAGCATATAGAACTGAGGCACCGGAGGCGCTGTGCCGCACGAGGACTGGCGCCGGTCCTCGGCGCACGCAAAGTCTTCATTTGTCTCAAGAAGAACGCCCACCGGCCAGCTTCCTCGCAGGCCGGTCGGGCGGCGAGCGAACCGAAACGAAGTGCATGGCGCCGCATCGTCGCGAATTTCTGGAATTGGCGCTCGGCGGCGCGTTGGCGGCGGCGGGATCGCGGGCGGCCATCGACGCGGCCTCTGCCGAGCCGCTCGCACAGCCGGTTCCCTTCGCCGCCGACACCGTGCTGAAGGCGGCGATGATGCTTGCGGCTTCGCCCTACAAGGCGCCCGAGTCGCCGCTGCCCTCGCAATTTTCCGGACTGAGTTTCGAGCAATACGCCGCGATCCGGCGCGCGCCCGGCAGCGCGATCTGGGCCAACGAAAAACTCGGCTTTTCGCTCGAACCCCTGCACCGAGGGTTCGTTTACACGACCCCGATCGCGATCAACATCGTCGAGAACGGGCAATCGCAGAGGCTGATCTACGACCCCGCCGACTACGATTTCGGCAAGCTGCAGCCGCCGGCTTCGGCGGGCGATCTCGGCTTCTCGGGTCTCCGGATCCTCGCCGCCTCCGACCAGGGTTTCCAGGACGCCGCGATCTTCCAGGGCGCGAGCTTCTATCGCTCGCGCGCCCGCGGCCAGAATTTCGGCGTGACCGCGCGAGGCCTCGCGATCCGGACGGGCGACGATCCGGGCGAGGAATTCCCGCTGTTCCGCGAATTCTGGGTGGAGAAGCCCGCGCCGGCCGCCAACACCCTCACCGTCCACGCCCTGCTCGATTCGCAAAGCGTCACCGGCGCGTTTCGCTTCACGATCCGTCCGCTCGAGACAACGATCATCGACACCGAGATGACGCTGATCGCCCGCGTCGCGACCGACAAGCTCGGCATCGGCGCGATGGCCGCGGCTTATCTGTTCAGCCCCCTCGACCATCGCCGCACCGACGACTGGCGGGCGGCGGTCTACGAGGTCACGGGACTTCAGATGCTGTCCGGCGCCGGCGAGTGGCTGTGGCGGCCGGTGGCGAACCGGGAGACGTTGCAGATCTCGGCGTTTGCCGACGTCAACCCGCGCGGATTCGGTCTGACGCAGCGATCGCGGACATTCGACGCCTTCTACGACGACGAGGGCCGCTGGGAGTTGAGGCCGACGCTGTGGATCGAGCCGATCGGGGACTGGAGCGCGGGAGACATGCGCTTGCTCGAGATCCCGGTCACGACCGAGAACAACGCCAATATCCTGGCGCAATGGCGCCCGAAGGCGGGGATCGCCGCCGGCGGCACGCTTTCGCTCGCCTACAGACAGTTCTGGTGCTGGACTCCCCCGTCGAAGCCGCAACTGGCCATCTGCACCTCGAGCCGGGCGGGAAAGGTCGGCGGCAAACCCCGCTTCGCCGTGGAGATGACCGGGGATGTGTTCGCCGATCCGCAGAAAGCCGCGGCGGCGGTCGCGGACCTGCACGCGAGCCCCGGCAAGATCGTATCGGTCAGGCTCTTTCCCTACAAAGAGCGGCGTTCGGTGCGGGTGCTATTCGATCTCGATCCCGGCTCGGACGCCTTTTCAGAATTGCGGCTGACGCTTAATGTGGACGATAAGGCAGTAAGCGAGACATGGCTCTATCGATGGACAGCGTGACGCTGAGACCAGCGGAGCCCTCCCAAAGCGTCGCCGGCGCGCCGCCGAGCGCTTCGCTGGGCGCCTCGATGCCCGGCTATGCGCCCCTCGCGATGCCGGTCCAGTCGTTTCGCAAATTCTCGAAAAACGATCGGCGCGCCTGGATCAATCCCAGGCTCGCCGCCTCGCCTATACTGGCCCGTATCGGCGTATTCGGTGGCGCGCTGGCGCTGACTGCCTACGGCGCTTACCAAATGTACAAGGTCGTCGGCGTCGGGACCACGACCGCCCTTGAGTGGGTGATGGTGATTCTGTTCGTCGCCACCTTCTCCTGGATATCGCTCTCGTTCACCGCCAGCATCGTCGGGTTCGTCTGGCTGATCGTGAACGGCCGAAAGCGCGGTCCGTTGCCCGTCTCGCTGCGCGAACGGACCGCTGTCGTCATGCCGATCTACAACGAAGCGCCGGCGCGGGTGTTCGGCGCCATGCAGGCGATCCTCGAGGACGTCGAGCGGACGGGCCTCGGAGACGCCTTCGACTATTTCTTCCTGTCCGACACGACGGACGGGAACGTCTGGATCGCAGAGGAGCGGGCGTTCCTCGCCATGCGCGAACGACTGCGCCGGCGCGCGGATCTACTATCGGCGGCGGCGGAAGAACACCAGCCGCAAGGCCGGCAACGTCGCCGACTTCGTCACCCGCTGGGGCGGGCGCTACGCCCATATGCTCGTGCTCGACGCCGACAGCGTGATGTCGGGCGACGCGGTGGTGCGGCTAGCCGCCGCGATGGAGGCCGATCCGGACAGCGGGATCATTCAGAGCCTGCCGCTGATCGTCAACCGCAACACGATGTTCGCCAGGCTGCAGCAATTCGCCGCGCGGATCGCCGGACCGGTTCTCGCCGCGGGCCTCACCGCCTGGATGGGCCGCGATGGCAACTACTGGGGGCACAACGCGATCGTTCGCACGCGCGCCTTCGCCGATCATTGCGGCATGCCCGACCTGGCCGGCCGTCCGCCGTTCGGCGGCCATATTCTCAGTCACGACTTCGTCGAGGCCGCGCTCATCCGGCGCGCCGGCTGGTCCGTCTACATGCTGCCGACGCTCGGCGGGTCCTACGAGGAGAGCCCGCCGTCGCTGATCGATCTCGCCGCCCGCGACCGGCGCTGGTGCCAGGGAAACCTTCAGCACTCGCGGATCATCGGGGCGCGCGGCTTCGTGTGGCCGACGCGCCAGCATTTCGCAACCGGCATCATGGGCTATCTGGCCTCGCCGCTTGTGGATGGCCCAATTGCTGGTCGGCATCGTGCTCGTCCTGCAAACCCACTACATCCGGCCGGAATACTTCACCACCGACTTCTCGCTCTTTCCCGCGTGGCCGCGATTCGACTTCGAACGGGCGCTGCAACTGTTCGAGCTGACGATCGCCATCCTGCTCGCGCCGAAGTTCCTCGGCCTCTTTCTGGCGCTCTTCGACGGTCCGACCCGGCGCGGATCGGGCGGTGCGCTCGGGCTGATCGCCTCGACCTTGATCGAGATCCTGGTCTCGGCCGCGCTTGCGCCGATCATGATGCTGATCCAGTCGGGTTCGGTGCTGCAGATCCTGTCCGGGCGCGACACCGGCTGGAACCCCCAGCGCCGCGACGACGGATCGATTCCGCTCTCCAGCATTGCGCGCCGCCATCGCTCGCACGCCCTGCTCGGCGTCGTCACCCTGTTCGCCGCCGCGCTCATCTCCCCGTCGCTGGTCCTGTGGATGTCGCCGACGATCGCCGGCCTTATCCTCTCGATCCCGCTGTCGTGGGCGAGCGGCCAATTGTGGATCGGCCTCGGGACTGCAAGCCGCATCGGCCTTTTGCGAACGCCAGAAGAGACCACGCCGCCCGAAGTCGTCGAGCGCGCCAACGCGCTCGCCGACGAACTCGCCCGGGTCGGCCGCGACCACGAAGACGGCCTTGTCGCCGTCCATTCCGACCCCGCCTTTCGCGCCGTGCACGAGACCTTCCTGCCGGAGCGGCCACGCCACCGGCTCGGCGAGGTCGACGTCGACATGGCCGTGGCCTCGGTGAAGCTCAACGACGCCGAGACGCTCGAGGACGCCTGCGCCTGGCTGAAGCCGAAGGAGCGGGTCGCCGTGCTCGCCGACCGGGGCCTCATCGCCATGCTCGCGCGGCTTCCGGTCGCCGCCGAGGCGGGACAACAGCGGGACGGCTAGCCAGCGATCGCGCATCTCGTCATCGTCTCGTTGAATCGGCGCGCGCCAAAAAGCGGCGGAACCGTGCTAGGCTCATGTCCGAACAGCGCTCCGCACCCGTTTTCAAACCCGGAAAGGCATTTTGCATGAGTAGCCCAGACGCCGAAGATCGCGCCTTGAACGAAGCCGAACTCGAAATGGTGAACGCAACCCGGCCGCCGGCGATCGAGCAGAAGACCAAGGAGGAGCTCAAAGCGCTGGTTCACAGGTTGCGGCAGGCGCACAGCCGCGCGCACGATATCAGCGCCCGCCAGCAGCGGGAGATGCGCGGCAAGGCGGAACCCCACGGCGCAACACCGGTGCGGGAGAACGCCGGCACGGTGGCGAAGGCGCAGGCGCTGCTCGAAGCCATTCAGCGCGTCGACCAAGAACTTTCGAAGCGCGACGAAGCCGAGACCGGGCGGCCAAGCTCTTCCGAATTCGCGCGCAAAGCGCTCGAGATGAAGATGAGCGCCAAATCCAGCGGTCACCCGGACCCGGGGCAGACGGCCTCCAGCGGCATCCGCGAGAAGAAGCGGACCGAAGAGTTCACCGGCGGGACGTCGAAGCGCGAAATGGGCCGCGTCTCCCAGGCGGGCAAAGTCTCTCAGGCGCGCAAGGATTCCGGCAAAGGCTGAGGCGGGCGGTCTTCAGCTCACGGGTTCGCGCAGAACCTCGCGGATCGTCTCGGCCAGTTCGTCGGCGGTGTAGGGCTTCTTCAGCCACGCGCCCTTCTTCTGACCGAGCCGGGCGATCGCGGGCTCGGCGTAGCCGGATGTGAAGAGAATTTTAACGCCCGGCTTCATCGCCAGAGCCGCCTCGGCAAGTTCGAGCCCGGTCATGCCGCCGGGCATCACCATATCGGTGAAGATCAGCGCGATTTCCGGCAGAACCGCGAGTTGAGCGAGGGCCACGGCGCCGTTGTCGGCCTCGAAGATCTGATAACCGAGGCCTCTCAGCCGCCGGCTGAGCACCCGCCGCAGGCGTGGATCGTCCTCGACCAGCAGGATCCCCTCCGAGCCTTTCGCCAGTTCCGGCGTTTGCCCTTCCGGCGCGCGCCCAGCCGCCCCGACGGCTCCTTCCGCGACAGGAAGAAAGATTCGCACGCTCGTTCCGCGCCCGGACTCGCTGTAGAGCTGAATGTGACCGCCAGACTGCTTGACGAAACCATAAACCATGCTCAGGCCGAGGCCGGTCCCCGCGCCGGTCGCCTTGGTGGTGAAGAACGGCTCGAAAGCGCGCCGTCGCACCTCCTCCGACATGCCCGATCCGGAGTCGGAAACCGCGATCAGGACATAACGGCCCGTCCGCACCTCCGGATACATCTGCGCGTAGTCGGCATCGAGCCTCACCGGCGAGACTTCGATGGTCAGTCGCCCGCCTCGCGGCATCGCGTCCCGAGCGTTGATGGTCAGATTGAGCAGCGCGTTCTGCAACTGCGCCGCGTCGACGACTGTGAACTGCGGCGATTGGGGCGACACGATCCTGAGCTCGATCGTCTCGCCGAGCGTGCGACGTAGCAAGCTGGAGAAATTGGAGATCAGGGGACCGACGTCGGTCGGCTCCGGGTTGAGAGGCTGACGGCGGCCGAACGCGAGCAGTTGCGAAGCGAGTTTGGCGCCGTCCTGCGCGGCGCCGTGGGCCTCGCTCGCGAGCTCCCGATGATCCGGGTCCTTGAGCAGCGGCGTGAGCAACTCCAGATTGGCGATGATCGCGGTAAGAATGTTGTTGAAGTCGTGGGCGACGCCGCCTGTGAGCTGGCCAATCGCCTCCATCTTCTGCGACTGTCGGAGCTCGTGCTCCATCCGCTGCCGACTGGTGAGGTCGCGCAGGAAGCCGGTGAATATTCGCCGACCGCTCGCGCTCGCTTCGCCGACCGAGAGTTCGACCGGAAAGACGGTTCCATCCTTGGTGACGGCCTCGACGAGCCGGCCGTAGCCGATAATGCGGGCCTCGCCGGTCCTCAGATAGTTGCCGACGTAGGCGTCATGCTCGGCCCTGTAGGGCTTGGGCATCAGCATCTTGACGTTTTGTCCGACGACCTCATCGGGACTATAGCCGAAAAGCGCCGCCGCGTTCGCACTGAACGACGTGACGATCCCCTGCTCGTCGATGATGATCATCGCTTCGGGCACCGTCGCCAGGATAGAGCGCAGATGCGCCTCGCGCGCGGCGAGTTCGAGCTCCGCGGCCTTCATCTCGGTTACGTCCTGGGTGAAGATGACAACGCCGCCGACGCCGCCGTCCGCGAGGCGCCATGGCCTGACCCCCCATCTTAGCCACTGGATCGAACCGTCGGTGCGGTGGAACGCTTCGCAGGGGTCGGACAGCGCCTCTCCATCGAGCGCGCGTCGGTGAATGGCCCTCCAGTGATCCGGGATTTCGGGAAACACATCATAGTGGCTGCGGCCGACGACCGGACCTTCGATCTTGTAATCGCGGAGCCATGCCGGGCTTGTGGCGAGATAGCGCATGTCCCGGTCGAACATGGCGACAGCCGTTGGCGCGTTCTCGATGAAGGAATCGAGACGCCCAGCAAGACTAAGATCGACTTCGTTATGCATTTTTCCCGGGTACGCTCCTTTTCCCGTCGCAATAGACATACCACAACTTAAGGTTTCCTAAGACAGCTCTCCAGCCGTAGGGCAAGACATCGTTACCCTACGGCAGCAAGGGCGGCAGTTTTGTGGCTATGGGTAGCGGGCCGGCTCAAAAGGGCTAAGCTTTCAGCCCTTTCGAAATCAAACCGCGATCCGCGCCGCTTTCTCGCGGTCGAACAGCGAAAAGATCAGCATTCCCGCGACGAAGCCGCCCACATGAGCGATCCAGGCGACCGGCATCTCGCTCAGGCCGAGCGATTGGGCGAAAGCGCCAAAAACGAAGTTCGTCCCGAACCAGATGATCAGAAAGATCCGCGAGCGAGGATCGGTGAGCACGGCCTTGAGCGGGGCCGCCGGAACGGCGTCGCTTTCGAGATGCCCGTACACGTGCGGACCCAGGGGCGCCCCAGGTTGGAACATGAACCGCGCCGCTGCCCCCATCAGGCCCGAATCGGCGCCGGAGGCGCCGATCAGCGGCATGAAGTCCATGGGAGACAGCGCCCAGTGGGCCAGAGCGGCGGCGAGGGCGGTGACGCCCATGAAGATCAGAAATCGCGTCGCGCCGAAGCGGCGGGCGACCGGGGGGCCAAAGGCGAGCAGCCAGACGGTGTTGAGCAGGACATGCGACCAGGCCCCGTGCAGGAAGGCATAGGTCAGGAGCGTCCAAATCTTCGAGCCGCCGCCGAGCGCGTGCAGATCCCGCATGGCGCGAACCTGATCAAAAGCGGCGGGATCGGTGTTGGCGCGTATCAGAAGGTCGATCGCGCGCGCGGGCCAGAGCGAAACGGTCAGACGTCCCGGCGCGAATGCAAATTCACGCAGGATCAGGTCCTGGATTCCCGGGCGGGCGAAGCTGAAGACCGCATAGATCGCCACCAGCAGGACCGAAAGCCCGAGCACGACCGGCGGCACATTGAAGATCGGCTCGCGCTGCGGCGTGGTGTTGCCTGGCATATCATCCATGCGTGTCGAAGCCTTTTTTCCTCGCCAGCGGATTGGAGGAAACCGCGGCAAACTGCAACTTTGTTCGGAACGAGGCGGTTCCGGGGATCGCTCGGAACCACCTTGTTATTGTTAATATGCAACCGAGCGGTGGAAAGCGGTTGTTTCGCTTGTCTCGCGTCGGAACGGCATGTTCTCTGCAACGAGGCGCGCGGGCAGGCGCAATTCAGCCCTGATGTGTCTGTTTGAGACGCGCGCCGACCCTCCATGTGGGAGAGGATGATGAGACATGCAGTCTCGAACGAACTCTATAGCGTATTGGCGCGCGCTCCGACGGGGGGGATCGGCCCCTGAGCGCAACGCGGTCGAACCTGGCGCCATTCGCGGCGCCCTGGCCGACACTTTCGTCCTGGATTTCGACATTGCGGGCGGCTTTCCGTTCCGGATCTCGGGCTCCCGGGTCAACGCCGTCTTCCTGAGGGAATTGCGCGGCGCCCCGTTTCTGCAAATCTGGCGGCAGAGCGATCGCGCCGCAATCGCGTCGATCCTTCAGGCCGCGGCCGACGAGGAAGCCCCGTACCTCCTCGTCGCGCAGGCGTGGCCGACGGGCCTCCCGCCGGTCGAGATCGAGATTACGCTGCTGCCGCTGCGCCATCACAGCGCAACGCACGCCCGCATGCTCGGCTCGCTCACGGCAGGCGTCGGCTCCGACTGGCTCGGCCTAATCGGTTCCGGGCCGGCGGCGCTGACCGGGTGGCGCGAGATCGAGCCCGACGCGGTCGACCCGCGTCGCGCGGTCCACGCCCTTTCTGCGGTCTCCCGTTTTGTGCGGACCCGCGATCGCTGGCGAGCCTAATTAGGGACGCCGTGACCGTTCCTTCTCCCCGCTCGCGTCCGCTGGTGGGGGAGAGGGTCTATTTCAACCCGGCTCAGGCGCCGCCGTCGACCCGTTCGAGGCCGGCCGAGTAGCGTCGCCAGTTGTCGACGTAATGGGCGGCCGACGCACGCAGCGCCGCGATGGCCTCCGCGTCGAGCGTGCGGATCGCCTTGCGCCGGAGAGCCGACGATCAGCGTATGGTCGGGAAATTCCTTGCCTTCCGTCACCAGAGCCCGAGCGCCGACGAGGCAGCCCCTTCCGATCTTCGCGCCGTTGAGCACGACCGCGCCCATGCCAATCAGGGATCCGTCGGCGATCGTGCAGCCGTGCAGCGTGACGTTGTGGCCGATGGTGCAGTCCTCGCCGATCGTCAGCGGTGACCCGAGGTCGGTGTGCAGCACGCAAAGATCCTGAATGTTGGTGCGGGCGCCGATGACGATCGGTTCGTTGTCGCCGCGCAGCGCCGCGCCGAACCAGACGGCGACGTCCTCGGCGAGCCGGACGTCGCCGATGAGATTCGCGTCGGGCGCAATCCAGTAGCGCCCCTGCGCCGGCAGCGCGGGCCTCACGCCGCGAAGGGAGTAGATCGGCATCGGAAAACCTCCGCGCTCTCGAGGAAAAAGACCGCCGCGCTCACTCTTCGTAGTCGAGATCGATATCGAGGATCGCCATCTGCAGCGTGAAGCTCGAGCCTTTCGGATCGTCCGCGGAGATGACGCCGAGGAACTCCGACGCGTTGTTGAGTTCGACCGAATCCGTCTTCTTTTGCCGGGCGACGAGGGTCAGCTTTTCGTTCTCAAACAGCTTCCGCATGTATTCCTGAAGCACTTCGCGGCCCACCGGCAGCTTCATTTCGAACGCGAAGGAGCGGTCGCCGTCCTCGTCGTCGACCGTGATCGCGCCGATCTTGCGCTCGCCGACCGACACGTCGGCCGCTTCCGCCGAGCGCGAGTTGGGCGCGACCTGCAAAGTCGGTGCTCCGAACGATTTGCGCAAAAAGTCACGCAGCTTGACGATCTCGGCTTTGTCCACGGCCCTTGCCCTCTGTTGGTCTTGGGCCGCAGCCTTTGCCAGATGCGCACGCCGCCCGCAAGCCGACGCCTCGGCGGCCGCGCGTCTCGCGCCAATAGCCCGTCGAAAGACTGGCGGCGAGCCGCGCCGCTCCGATCCGAAAACGGGTTCGAATTCCGCACCCTTCTCGGCAAGGATCTGGTTCATGTCGCGCGCGGGCTCCGCGCAGCCCGCTCTCGCCGACGATCCGGGCCGGCACGCCGGCCACCGTCTTGTTGTGCGGCACAGGCTGCAGCACGACCGATCCAGCGGCGACCCGGGCGCAATGGCCGATCTCGATATTGCCGAGGATCTTCGCGCCGGCGCCGATCAAGCACGCCGTGACGGATCTTGGGATGGCGGTCGCCGGTCTCCTTGCCGGTGCCGCCGAGGGTCACGCCCTGGAGAATCGACACGTTGTCCTCGATCACCGTCGTCTCGCCGACCACGAGCGCGGTCGCGTGGTCGAGGAAAACGCCCTTGCCGATCCGCGCGCCGGGATTGATGTCGACGCCGAAGGCGGCCGAGGCGAGGCTCTGCAGGCTCAGCGCGAAGTCGCGCCGCCCGCTCTTCAGGAGCCAGTGCGACAGCCGATAGGCCTGCAGCGCCTGGAAGCCCTTGAAATAAAGCAAGGGCTCCATCATCCTGAGGCAGGCGGGATCGCGATCGGCGACCGCCATGATGTCGGCGCGGAACGCCTCGCCGATCGACGGATCGCGCGAGATCGCCTCGGCGAAGGTCTGGCGGATGAGCGCTGCGGACACGTCGGCATTGTCGAGCCGCGCCGCGACCCGATGAGGCGACCGCGCTCTCCAGCGTTTGATGATTGAGGATCGTCGTCATCAGGAAGGTCGCGAGTTCGGGCTCGCGCCGCATCGCCTCCTCCGCCTCCTGGCGGATGCGCGCGAACAGCGGATCGTTCCCTGCGAGCCCGACGATGCGGGCCGTCAAACCTTGCGCCATGGCGGGCTCCCGGGCCTGCGTATTCGAGCGCTGATTATAGCACGGCAGCCGCCCGGCAGGGAAATCCGGGCCTCGCCGTCCCGGACGGGCGATCGGCGCACGAGACGCGCGCCTCCGGTGACGCGCGTTCAGCTCGCGCTGGCGGAGGGCCGGAAGCGCGGCCACATCCGGGTGAGCACTTCATCGCGCTTGACCCACGCGTGCCAGACGACCGCGGCCAGATGGACCACCAAAATGATCCCCGATCGCCCAGGCAAACACGTAGTGGGCCTGGCCCGCGCTTTCCGCGAGCGCCTTGTCCTGGCCGACCAGGTTCGGCAGCGTGAACAGGCCGAAGAACGAGACGGCGTGGCCGCCAGAGATCGACATCAGATAGCCGCTGACGGGAAGTGCGATCATCAGCGCGTAGAGTAGGAGATGACCCGCCCCGGCGGCCACGTGCGTCAGCCGGTCGAGCGGCACAGTGTAGGGCGGCGTCCCGAGGAGGAGCCGAGCGAGAATGCGCACGACGATCAGCGCCAGCACCGTGACGCCGAAGGACTTGTGAACGAACAGGACTTCCGAGCGAAGGTCGCCGCGCGGCAGTTGCGTCGCCCACACGCCGAGTGCAAGCGCGCCGAAGATGAGCAGCGCCATCAGCCAGTGCAGCGTCCGCACAAAAGGGTGATAGACGGCAATGAAATGCGAGGGGGAAATACTCTTCATGACGCGGCGTCCAATGACAAGTGACGCTAGTTGATGAGCCGCAAACGCGACAATCTCAAGACCGCAATTCGCCGCACGTCTTCACAGATCGATGATCGCCACGGCCCGCGTCCAGCCGGCCGAGGCGCGTTCGATCTTAGCCGGGAAGCAGGCGACGGTGAATCCAGTCGGGGGAAGCGCTTCGAGATTGTGCAGCTTCTCGATATGGCAATAGCCGATGTGCCGGCCGGCCTTATGACCCTCCCAGATGATCGCGGCGTCGTGCGTTTCGGCGTAGCGCCTGGCGGTGTGGACGAAAGGCGCGTCCCAGCTCCAGCCGTCGATGCCCGTGACCCGGATGCCCTGTTCTAGCAGATAGAGAGTCGCCTCGGCGCCCATTCCGCAGCCGGAGACGACATAATCGGGTCGGCCGTATTTCGCTCCGGCGCTGGTGTTCACCACGACGATCTCGAGCGGTTTCAGCGCATGCCCGATCCGTGCGAGCTCGGCTTCGACGTCGGCGGACGTGACGACGTAGCCATCGGCGAAATGGCGAAAGTCGAGCTTCACCCCCGGCTGGAAGCACCATTCGAGCGGGATTTCGTCGATTGTCCAGGCCCGCTCCCCCTCGTTCATGGTCGGATGGTAATGCCAGGGCGCGTCGAGATGCGTGCCGTTGTGGGTCGAGAGCACGACCCGCTCGACCGCCCAGCCCTGCCCGTCCGGCAGATCCTCCGCCTTCAGGCCAGGGAAGAACGGCAGGATCTGCGGCAGGCTCTGCTGGTGGTCGACGTATTCGATACTGGGCCCGAGCCCCGGCGGGTCAGCCGCGACATCGTTCTGCAGCGGCACGGATATGTCGATCAGGTGTCGAGCCATCGTATCCTCCCGATCAAATCGACCGGCGCCAGGACGGGTCCTGGGGCGCGCGTCGCCTTTTTAGTCGCTCGTCAATGAGCCTGCCAAAACAACCCCACCGTCAGCGCGAGACCGATCGCCACGACCGCGACCTTGAGGAGTTTCTCGTTGACGGTTTTCAGCATCTGCGCGCCGGCCCACCCGCCGATCGCGCCGCCGACGGCGGTGACCCCGGCTTGAAGCCAGTGCACATCCGGAAAGAAGACGAAGATCGCGACCGCCGAGGCGTTCATCACGCCTGAAAGTATGTTTTTGGTCGCGCCCGCGTTGCGCACGGCGAGACCCGCCATCGTCAGCGACGCCATCATCAGAAGGCCGATGCCGCCGCCGAAATAGCCGCCGTAGATCGCAATGAAGAACTGGACCGTCGCCGCGCCCCACGGCGGAAGATGGACTTCGCCCGGCTTCGGCGGCTTGCGAAGGAAGCTCCCCCAGGCGAACAGGACCGTTGCGAAAAGCACGAGCCACGGCACGAGCTTCGCGAACACGCTCGGCGGGGTCGAGAGCAAGATGGCCGCGCCGATCGCGCCGCCGATCAGGCTGATGGCGAACAGCGTCTTAAAGGAGAGGTTCGACGGACTTTTGGCGTCAGCGCGCCCCGTCATGCCCATGACGAGCTGCGAGGGGAAAAGCGCCACGCATGAGGTGATGTTGGCGGCGCGCGCGTCCATCCCGGTAAACATCAGCGACGGCAGGGTGATGAACGACCCCCCGCCGGCCAGCGCATTCTGCGCCCCGGCCCAAATCGAGGCGACGAAAAGGATGACGAGCGAGAGGGTCATGGCTTGCCGAAGCGGAACAACGGGTTGCTCACCAAAGCTCAAAAAGCGGAAGCGTCGTCCTAGCACGGCCGAGAAACGCTTGGCGAACTCTTGCGGCTTCCTGTAGTGATGGGCGCAGGAGACCTGCAAAACACGGGGGCGTCTGTGTCGGAGCGTTTCATGGTCCGTACCCCTCTCGCCGTCATCATCCTTTGCGGCGCCCTTTCGGCGGCGCACGCGCAGGACGACGTCAGCGCGCCGCAAGGCGCAGGCGCGCCTCAGAATGGCTCGGCTCCCCAGAACGGCAACGCGTCTCAGAACGGCAACGGGCCGCAAAAAACGGGCGCGCCTCAGAACGGCTGGGCTCCGCAGAACGGCAGCGCTTCTCAGAACGGCAACGGGCCGCAAAACACCGGGGCGCCTCAGAACAGCTGGGGTCAGCAGAACGGCAGCGCGTCTCGGAACGGCAGCGGGCCGCAAAACGCCGCCGCGCCTCAGAACGGCTGGGCTCCGCAGAACGGCAGCGCGCCACAGAAGACGGGCGTCGCCTCAGAAGACGGGCGCGCCTCAGAAGACGGGCGCGCCTCAGAACGCCGACGCTAATCAGAACAGGAGCACGCCTCGGAACGCCAAGCCGCCTCGGAGCGCATCCAAGAGCGTCCTACAGGGACCAAGCGCACCCGAGAACGCTGGCGCGGCCAAGAATGCTGGCGCGCCCCAGAACGGCGGCGCGCCCCAGAATGCCGGGTCGGCTCAGAGCGCCCTCGGTTCGCCCGAGTTCGACCGCCGGCGGCTTGCGAGGCGTCTATGGCGTCCCCAACTCGACCCCCGGCCATCTCAACGGAGTCTATGGCGTCGGGCAGCCGTCCCTCACGACGTCCCTCCCCTCGACGATCACCGGTCCGAGTTCCTCCAATTCCGGCAGCGTCCCGACCGTTACCGTGCCGGGCGCCGCGATGGAGGGCCAGTCGCTTCCGCAGGGCGCAATGGCGACGCCGATGTCCGATCGTCCGGGCTACGGCCGCGCGATGGTCAATGGCCGGCCCGCAATCATCGACATGAATGACAACCGCATCGTCCAGTTCAGCAACTAGGCCGAGGCCTTCGGCGTCCGGTCAAGCGAAGTCCCGCGCGGCGGACTTGTGCTCGGCGATCAGGGCGCCGAGGTCAAGCCCGACCGGCATGCCCTCGAGAACGCGCCACTTGCCTGCGACCATCACCCGATCCGCCCGATGCGCGCCGCAGAGAATGAGCGCCGCCAGCGGATCGTGCGCGCCCGAGAAGCGCGGCTCGTCGAGGGTGTAGAGCGCAAGGTCGGCCTCGTAGCCCTCTGCGATCCGGCCGACGTCGGAGCGGCCGAGGCAGCGCGCCGAGCCCTCCGTCGCCCAACGCAGCACGTCGAGATGGGTCACCGCGTCGGCGCCATAGCGCAGGCGACCAATCATCAGCGCATGACGCGCGGCCTCCATCATGTTCGAGGCGTCGTTCGAGGCCGAGCCGTCGACGCCGAGGCCGAGCGGCGCCCCGGCCGCCTCGAGTTCGCAGGTTCGGCAGATGCCGGAGGCCAGCACCATGTTCGAGGCGGCGCAATGGCAGACGCCGACTCCCGCCCTGCCTAGCCGGGCGATTTCGTCGGCGTTGAAGTGGATGCCATGCGCGAGCCAGACCCGGCTCGACATCCAGCCGGTTTCCTCGAGGAGATCGACCGGCCTCAGGCCATACATGTCAAGGCAGAACTGCTCCTCGTCGTCGGTCTCGCACAGATGGGTGTGAAGCTGGCAATCGTAGCGTTCGGCGAGCCGCGGCGCTGTCGCTCATCAGCCGCTTATTGACCGAGAACGGCGAACAGGGCGCGAGCGCGATGCGGATCATCGCGCCCCGGGCTTCGGATCGTGGAAGAGCTTCAGCACCCGCTCGCTGTCGGCCAGGATCGTTTCCTCGTCCTGCACCACGCTGTCGGGCGGCAGGCCGCCGTCCTTTTCCGAGCGGTTCATCGAGCCGCGCGACACCGTCATCCGCACGCCAAGTCGAAGCGCCTCCTCGACGGCGATGTCGACCGCATCCTCGAGCCCGGCCGGATAGAGGTAATGGTGGTCCGCAGCCGTCGTGCAGCCGGAAAGCAGGAGTTCGGTCAGCGCCATCCGCACCGCGAGACGCAGGTGCCTGGGCTTCAGCCGCGACCAGATCGGATAGAGGGCGGTCAGCCAGGGAAAGAGCTTCTTGTTGATCGCCTCCGGGTGGGCGCGCGTCAGGGTCTGATAGAAATGATGATGCGCGTTGACGAGGCCCGGCAGCAAGACGTGGCGGGAGGCGTCGAACGCCGCAGTCGATGCGCTCCGGCGTCTCGGCCCCGGACGACCAGCTCGGCGATGCGCGTCCCCTCGACGACGATCCCGCGCTCCGCGCCGTCGGCGAAAATCGCCAGCGGGTCCTTGATCCAGGTCCGCATGAAGCCGCCCCTTCCTCGTCGCAGGGTTCCTATTGGAGAGCGCCAGCGGCGGAGTCAACCGACGCGAAGCTCGCGGTCAACCTTCGGCAGCTTCTGAAGCTGTTGCCTACGTACCGTGCTCAGGCTCAAGCGCGGCGCCCTCCAGCATCGCGTTGGTGGGACCGAGCGCGGTCAGCACCTTGACCTCCGCGCCGCGAAAGACGCCCATCTTCGCCAACCCGGTCCGCCCCGAGCCGGCGTCGAGATTGAGGCGGAAGCGCGCGAATCTGATCCGCATGCGAAGGATTGGGCCGGGCGTCGTTCGGCGTGTGCCCGTGCACGACGAAATAGCCGCCGAAGCCGTCGCGGACCCGGAGACGCCTCGAGGAAGGGCCAGCGCACCCAGGCCCAGTGCATGTCCTCGTCGAGCTCGGCAAGCGGGGTGTTCCACGGCGCGGCGAGAAAGCGTTCGAGGTCCACGTTCGGGTTGACTCCGGCATGGACGAACAGCGTCTCGCCCGAACGCCAGTTCGGCCGCAGGCTCTCGAGCCAGAGCCGAATCCGGTCCGGCAGCGCGACGCGGATGACGGTCAGCAGTTCCTCGGGCCCGGCCGGCTCGGCCTCGAAGCGGACGAACTGCCGCACGACCGCGCCGCCGCCGTTGCGCAGCCAGTTCTCCAGCGCCTCGAGCGCGTCGTCCCACGGCGTGCGAAGATCGAGCGCGAGCCGCATCATCGTCTCGTGGTTGCCCATGAGCGCGATCCGCGCGTCCGCGCCGATCAGCGGCGCCCGCGCCGATCGCCAGGTCGATCGTCCCCAGGCTGTCCGGACCGCGGTCGACGAGGTCGCCGAGAAAGAGGAGGACGCGCCGTTCCCGTCGCCGCGGCTCGAGCGCCGCCTCGTCGAGCAGGGCCCGGAGCAGGTCGGGCCGGCCGTGAAGGTCGCCGATGGCGAAGACTTCCGCGTCCGGCGCGACCGCGCGCGGCAGGACAAAGGTCTGTCGATCGACGACGGCCGCCATGGATCGTCCCTTCTCCGCGCACGGCGCGAGCATTGCACGGCTCGACGCAGCGGCGCGCTAGATTGTTTCCGATGTTCCTGACCTTCTTCGCCAACCTTCGGCAGGCGCACGTTCCGGTCACGCCGCGCGAGTATCTCGACCTGATGCGGGCGCTCGAAGGCGATCTGGCGGACCGGTCGGTCGACGAGTTCTACCGCCTGTCGCGCGCTCTCCTCGTCAAGGACGAGCGCAACCTCGACAAGTTCGACGTGGTCTTCGCCTCCACCTTCAAGGGCGTTCTGTCGGTCAGCTGCGGCCGTCGAGGCCAAGGAACTGCCGGAGGAATGGCTGCGGCGCATGGCGGAGCGCTTTCTCAGCCCGGAGGAGCGGGCCGAGATCGAGAAGCTCGGTTTCGACAAGCTGATGGAAACTCTGCGCCAGCGTCTGGCCGAGCAGAAGGGGCGACACCAGGGCGGCTCGAAATGGATCGGCACCGGGGGCACGTCGCCGTTCGGCGCCTACGGCGACCATCCCGAAGGCGTCCGGATCGGCCAGGACAAGGGTCGGCGCGGCAGCGCGATCAAGGTCTGGGACAAGCGCGAGTTCAAGGACTTCGGCGGCGACGCGGAACTCGGGCCGCGCAACATCAAGCTCGCCCTGCGTAGGCTAAGAAGGTTCGCCAGCGAGGGCGCCGCCGACGAACTCGACCTCGACGGCACGATCCGCTCGACCGCCGACAAGGGCTATATCGACGTCCAGCTCAGGCCGGAACGGCGCAACGCCATCAAGGTGCTGCTGTTCCTCGACGTCGGCGGCTCGATGGACTGGCACGTCGAGGCGGCCGAGCAATTGTTCTCCGCGGCCCAGAGCCAGTTCAAGCGGCTCGAGCATTTCTATTTCCACAATTGCCTGTACGAGAGCGTGTGGAAGAACAACCGTCGCCGTTACCAGGAGCGGATCCCCACCCGCGACCTTCTCAATTCCTACGGTCGCGACTACCGCGTCGTCTTCGTCGGCGACGCCTCGATGAGCCCTTATGAGATCGTCTCGCCCGGCGGCTCGGTCGAGCATCTCAATCCTGAACCGGGCGGAGTGTGGCTCGAACGGGCGATCGCGACCTGGCCGCGCACGGTCTGGATCAACCCGACCCCTGAGCCGCACTGGGCATATTCGCAGTCGACTCAGATCATCGCCGACATTTTCCAGCGTCGGATGTTCGCGCTCACGCCCGACGGCGTCGAGGGGGCGATGAAGGCGCTCGCGCACTAAGAGTGAAACGGGAGGGGTTGTGATGACGCGGATAGCGCAACGCTGCTGCGGTTCGCTGCGGGCTGAGGCGCGGGCTGATCCGGTGATGGTGGGTCTCTGCCATTGTGTCGAGTGCCAGCGCCGTACCGGTTCTCCTTCGGCGCCGGCGCCTTTTTCCGGGTCGGCGACGTCGAGGTCCCGGGGCCGGGAACGACGTACGTGCGCAATCGGAGTCGCGGTCGGCGCCTTCGCCGACACGGCGTTCCGGTCCCCCAGCTGAGCACTTCGCTCACCGCACTACGAGCACGGAACACTGCGCGTGGCGTACGATCGTCTTCGCGTTGGATCCGAGCAGGTAGTCGCTCATCACTGGACGATGCGAGGCGACGACGATCAGGTCGGCGTCCCACTCCGACGCTTCCTCCAGCAACTCGTGATAGATGCCGCCGGCGCGCGCCGCGATGCTCTTGCGGTCGGCCGGCAGGTCGATCTTGGCCGCCATTTCGCCGAGCGACTCGGTCGCCCGCTTGGTCTGCTCTGCATCGAAGTCCGCGGGGACGTATTCCATGAACGTCGCGGGAACCACCGGCTGGACGTTGACCAGCCGGAGGGAGCCGCCCCACGCTTTGGCCAGCTCCAGCGCTTCGGCCAACCCCTTCGGCGCCTCCGTGGCGTCGGCGAGATCGACCGCGAGAATAATGCGCTTGTACATGAAAGCCTCCATTCGGGTCCGCTGTGCTTTCTAGACCGAATCCTGAGGGAAAGGTGAAGCGCGTAGGGCCATCTGGCAAGCCGCCTGCGTCAATATGCTACGCCCGGGCGCCAGCGCGGCCTATGAATGCGGGCGCGGGCGAGGCGCGGACGATAGTCATTGTTCCGTGATCGCGGTGCCGCTATAAGCGCGCCAAAATCCACTGGAGACAGGGATCACGCATGAACGATTTCGGCTCTGAAAGCTACAAGCCGTCGGACGCAGAACCGTTCATGAATGAGCGACAGCGTGAGTATTTCCGGCGGAAACTGATTGCGTGGCGCGAATCGATCCTGGCCGAGAGCCGCGACACGCTGAACGCCCTCCAGCACGAGAGCGAAAACCACCCCGACATCGCCGACCGGGCCTCGTCGGAAACCGACCGCGCCATTGAACTCAGGGCCCGCGATCGACAGCGCAAGCTGATCTCCAAGATCGAATCCGCGCTGACGCGGATCGAGGACGGCTCCTACGGCTATTGCGTCGAGACGGGCGATCCGATCTCGCTGCGCCGGCTCGACGCCCGCCCGATCGCCACCCTCTCGGTCGAGGCGCAGGAGCGCCACGAGCGGCGAGAAAAGATCTACCGCGACGATTGATCGCCTCGGCCCCGGGCCGGGGCCCTGAGCGGCGGGTTCAGTTCAGCTTTTCGCGGCCGAGCAGCTTCGCCATTTCCGCTTCGAGCGAATCGAGTCCGGAGAACGGGTCGTCAGGCTTCGGCGGCCGTTTCTCCGCGGGGTTCGGCGGCGGGAAGGACGGCGGCGGCGCGACCGGGACATGGGAGGCCGAGGTCAGCCCGATCGGCATAGGCGCGGACGCGACAGGCGACGGATGAGAGGGCGCGGCCGGCGCAAACGCGCCACGGCCATTCGCCTTGGGAGAATCCTTCGGCTCCGCGTGGTAAACCGGTCCGGGCGGCTCGTTGCGCGAAGGCTGCGGACGCGCGTCTGACGGCGCGGCCGGCGCCGGGTGCGAAGGCGCCGCCTGCGCGAACAGCCCGCGCCCATCGGCCTTCGGCTCGATCTTCGGCTCCACGTGCAGCGCCGCTCCAGGCGCTTCGAAGCGGGCTGGCGGCTCGTGGGCGTCGAAGGGCCCGGAAGAGGCGGGATTGGCGACGGGCGGGATGCGCACGGTCGCCTCGCGCGGAGCGGGCTTCGGCGCCGGAGCGCCTGCCTCCTCCGGTTTCAGATGCGCCGGCGCCTCGGTTCTGACCCAATGGGCGGCGACGGGCGGCTCCGTCTCCGCGCTTTCGGTTCTTGCTAACTTTTCGCCCTTTTCCGTCTTGTCGGTCTTTTCCGTTTTGTCTGTCCTGGCCTGTTGGGACGGCGGCGCAGCTTCGACCGGATGCGAAGGCGCAGAGTGCGGGGGAGCGACGGGTTGAATGGGCGGCGGCGCGATGGCTGCGGCGCCCGGCGCCGTCGGCGACGGCTTTTCCGGCAGGCGCGCGACGTTCGTCCGAGCGAGCGGCGCAATCGGGGGCGGCATTGTGCGACGCGCGGGCGCAGGAGAAGGCGCGGGCGCGGGCCGGCTCGCGGCCACGGCGGCCAGCGCGGGTTCGGGGGCCTTGGCGGCCACGGGCGAAGGCGCGTGAGCGGCCGTCGCCACAGGCGCATGGGGCTCGACAGACGCTGGTTGAGGTTGATGCGCGGGCCTCACGACCGCGCGAATCGGAATCGGAGACGGTTCCGCTGCAAGCGGCGCGGGCGCCGCCGGCGCGTGCGGCTCTGCTGCCGCCGGGGGCGGCGGCGGAGCGGAGGGAGGCGGCGCCGACGCCACGGCGTCGGTGCGCCGCCGCGACGGCGCGGGCGGCGACGGCGCGGGCGGTCCGGAAGCGGCCAGTCCATTTTCGCGCGGCGCGGCAAGGGCGCGATTGATCTGCGATTCGAGCAGAACGTCGTTCGGGCCGCCGATCATCACCAGATGCTCGACGTTATCGCGGCGGACAAGAACAAGCTGCCGCTGTCCATCGAGGCTGAAAGCGTCAACCAGCCCGAGCCGAGGCTGGCGCGTCCGTCCGCCGGGGACCCGTAACCGGTGGGCGAACACAAGCCGGTAGATAATCGCCAGCGCCACCAGGGCGGCGATCCCGCAGGCCGCCAGAAATCCGATCTGCGCGACAGGATTGCCGGCGAACGGAAAGTCACTCAACCACTGCATGCTGTGTCCCACGCCTGCGCCGCCGACTGCGCAAGCCAACGTATCCGCTCCCGGGCGCCCCAGGTCCCCGCCGAACCTTCGCGCCAGAACGCGTTCTCGAATCACTTATGGACACCGCGAGCGCTTGACGCCCGTGGGTTCGACGCTACGCCCACCTCGGCTCAGGATGAACCGGATCGAAACCATAACAAAACACGCGGCCAATGAAAACTGTGGCTTTTGCCGTGTTTCCGGCCGAGTCGTCTTGCGCCCCGCCAAGACATCGCTCCGGACGCGTGGTAGCAAAGCCTGTGGAGATCGACTTGGCGCGCGCGTCCCGCGATAAATTGGGATCCATCCTGGCCATGACTTCGACGCCGCCGTCCCCGCCTGTTATTGACCGGGCCGAGCGAACCGCCAGTCCGATTCTGCTGGCCGTCCTCGTTCTGGCGCTGGCGGCCGTCGCCGCCGCGGTCTGGTTCGCACCGAACGGCCTTGGGCCGACCATCGCGACCTATGCGATCGTCGCGCTGGCGTTCTTCGGCGCCGTGGGCCTCATGCTTTTCGCTTTCGGCCTTTTGCAATTCCCCGCGCGCGCGGGCCGTTCCGACACCGCCAAGGCGATCGCCGATTCGAGCCCCGACGGTATTGCAGTCACCGACCAGCAGTCGCGACTCCTTTACGCCAACGCAGCCTACCGCGCGCTTTCGGGCGGGAGCGAACTGAAGCCGGTCGAGCGGTTGTTCGCCGGCTCGCCCGACGTGTCCGAATCGGTCTACCGCCTGTCGCAGGCCGCGAAGTCCTGCAAAGCGGCCAGCGAAGACCTGCGCCTGGCGCCGCCGCTGACCGGGGACGGATCGGTGGCCTGGTATCGCATCCGCGTCCGGCCGCTCGAGGGCGCCCAGCGGTCGGGCGCCGCGGTCTGGACCGTCTCGGACGAGACGCGCGAGCACGACCGGCACGAGACCTTCTTCCAGGATCTCCAGCACGCGATCGACTATCTCGACCACGCGCCGGCGGGTTTTTTTTCGGCGGAGCCCGACGGGGCGATCGTCCACATGAACGCGACGCTGGCGGAATGGCTCGACTACGACCTCGCCCAGTTCGGCCTCGGCCGGCTCAAGGTCGGCGACATCATCGCGGGCGACGGCGGCGCGATGCTCACCACCATGTCCGGCCGGCCGGGCGAGGTGAAGACGCAACCGTTCGACGTCGATCTCAAGCCCCGGCAGGGCCGGGTCCTGCCGGCGCGCATCCTGCACAAGGTCGCTTTCTCCAGCGACGGCCTGCCTGGACCGTCACGGTCGTTGGTCATCAGCCGCGCGCCCGGCGAGGTCCGGGGCGAGGAGGATCTGCGCGCAGCCGAGGTGCGGCTCGCGCGCATCTTCAACTCGACGCCGGTCGCCATCGCAGAGGTCGGGGCCGAAGGCGCGTTGCTCCGTCCCAACGCCGCCTTCGCCCGTCTCGCGCCCGAGGCGCTGAAAGCCGCCGGCGGCGACGGAAAGCCCTCCATCTTCAGCCTGGTGGCCGAGCGCGACCACGGCGCGCTCGAGCGCCGCCCTGGCGGCCGCGGCCGAGGGCGAGGGGCGGATCGAGCCCCTCGACGTGACGCTCCAGGGCGCGGAGCCGGCGCGATCGGCGCGCCTGTTCCTCTCAGCCGCCGATCCGGCGAGCGACGAAGGCGCGAGCGCGATCGTCTTCGCGCTCGAGACGACCGAGCAGCGCGCCTTGCAGGAGAACCTCGCCCAGAGCCAGAAGATGCAGGCGATCGGTCAGCTCGCGGGCGGCGTTGCGCACGACTTCAACAACGTGCTGACGGCGATCCTCGGCTACTCCGACCTCCTGCTCGCCAACCACCGGCCGACCGACCCGTCCTTCCAGGACATCATGCAGATCAAGCAGAACGCCAACCGGGCCGCGGGCCTGGTGCGGCAACTGCTCGCCTTCTCGCGCCGGCAGACGCTGCGGCCGCAGACGCTTCAGCTCAACGACGTCCTGTCGGAATTGCAGATGCTGCTGCGCCGGCTGGTCGGCGAGCCGATCGCGCTCGAGGTCGTCCACAGCCGAGACCTCTGGCTGGTCAAGGCCGACCTCAACCAGTTCGAGCAGGTGATCGTCAATCTCGTGGTCAACGCCCGCGATGCAATGCCGGAGGGCGGCAAGATCACCCTGCGCACCCGCAATGTGCACCCGGCCGAATGCGCGAACTTCAAGGATGCGAGCGTCACTCCGGCCGATTACGTGCTGGTCGAGGTCGAGGACAATGGACACGGCATCCCGGCCGGGGTCAGGGACAAGATCTTCGAGCCGTTCTTCACCACCAAGGAGGTCGGCAAGGGCACCGGCCTCGGCCTGTCGATGGTCTACGGCATCGTCAAGCAGACCGGCGGCTACGTGCTGTGCGACAGCGAGCCGGGCAAGGGCGCGATCTTCCGCATCCTGCTGCCGCGCCTGATCGAGGCCGAGGCCGAGGCGCCGGCGAAGCCCGAGGCGGCGAAACCGCCGGCCGACCTCACCGGCCGCGGCGCCATCCTGCTGGTCGAGGACGAAGAGGCGGTGCGCGCCTTCGCCGCCCGGGCGCTGGCCTCGCGCGGCTATACGGTGCTCGAAGCCGAGACGGGCGTCGAAGCGCTGGCCGTGGTCGAGGAAGCCGGCGGTCGCATCGATCTCATCGTCTCCGACGTGATCATGCCCGAGATGGACGGGCCGACCATGCTGACCGAATTGCGCCGGCGCGGCGTCGAAGCCAAGGTCGTGTTCGTCTCCGGCTACGCCGACGACGCTTTCGCCCGCAACCTGCCGGGCAAGCAGGAGTTCGTGTTCCTGCCGAAACCCTTCACGCTCAAGCAGCTGATCGAGACGGTGAAGGCGTCGATGGGATAGCGGTCAAAGCCTCCGGCCCTTGTTACCCGCGGACGGCGAGAGTCGGCGCGTAATGGCGAGGGTGCACATAGAGCCGCCGTCGCCACTCGCGCCCGCGAACGGCGCAAGGGGCGGGGAAGCAGGCGTTGCCTCTCGCTCTTTAGGCGCCGGCCGCGGCCAGCGCGCCGGCCGAAGCGGCGGTCCCCCACCAGCGGCTTGCGGCGAGGCCGAGCGGATCGGGCGCGCCCTCGCCAGGCCCGCGTTGGGGCGCGAACCCGCGCCCGAATGTAGACTTTTCAACGAGTTGCGACGGAATCTGCAGGCGCGCGTCGGTCGGGCCGAGGTCGGGCGCCGGCGCCCCGGCCGGCCGCGCCGGCGGTTTGGTGATGGCGAACGCGCGGATCACAGCCTGGCCATCAGTCCCGCCAGAACGGCGCGGCCTTGGCGAAGTCTCGCCAGGCCTTCTTCAGCGCATCCGCGTCGCCGGCGCTGTGTCGTGCGGACCACCCGGTCACGACGCCCGCGGCGTAGGCTTCGCGCGCATTGCGGGCGAAGCCGAGCGTCTTGACAAGACCCCCGGCAATCGCCGCGTCGTTGAGTTCGCCGAGCAGGTCCTGCAGCGCCGCGGCTTTGCGGACGTAGCGCGCGGCGGCCTCCTCCTCCTCAAGAAACAGGGTGCGGAAGAACTCGGTCGCGTAGCGCATGTGCTTCATGGCGATGCGGAGCGCATGACGCGCCTCCGGGGTCAGCGACCGGACGTGGCGCCCGCGCCGCTTCACCATGCTGTCGAGCGCTTCGAGCCATCGTGCGGCGAACGCCTGCACCGGCTCGTCGAGCTCGGCGAGCGCCTCGTCTCCGGCGCCGTCCCGCCACCCGCGCGCGGCCGCGAGACGTTCAAGGCGCAACGCGAACCGCGTCACAGACTTGTCTGCGGCCAGCCGCGACACCGCCGCGTGGCCCGCGGCCGCCCTGGCCTCGGCGGCGGCGCGCAGACGCTCGAAGCCCGGCTCGCCGGCGAAGCGGGCGAGCGCGCCGTCCCGGAGCCGCTCGACGAACACGTCCCAGTCGCGCGCCTCGCCGAGCACGGCGGCGATCCGTTTCGATTCCGCTCGCAGCCCCTCGAATTCGGCATGAATGAGGGCGCGGCCGAACAGGCCCAGCGCCGATCGCAGCCGACGCATGGCGACCCGCATCTGGTGCACAGCCTCGACCTTGTCGCCCGCGCTGAGCGCCGGAAGGTTGCCGAGGAAATGGGCGAGGCAGTTGCGCAAGACGGCGGCGATCGCCTCGTCGAGCGTCGTGTCTCGACGAAGGACGGGATCGTCGGCCCGGACAGGCTCGGGCGGTTCGAGTGTCAGCAGCGCATGAGCGCGTTCGGCCTTGCTCTGAAACCCGAGTCGGACGGGAACGCTTCGACCAGCGCGAGGCCGAGGTCGAGCAGCTGAACCTCATCGCCAGACTTGAGCTCGAGTTCGAGCTCCGCGATCGGCGCGCGCTTTTCTCCAGCAAACAGGAAGCCTTGGTCGAAAGCGACCTCGACCATAGCGCCGTTCGCACGGATGGTTCGGGCGGTGCGGCGGATGTCGGAGCCGAATTGAGGCGTCAGCGGCTTTGCTCCGGTCAGGACCTCGACCTCCCGGGCGACCGCTTTGTCGAACAGGGCGAGATCGGGCTCCCCGGACGGCGCCACGACTTCTGTTTCCTCGCGATCGAAGGCGCCCCGATCGTCCGGCGCCGTCCGCTTCAGGCCCATGATCCAGTCGCCTTCCACGCGGCGCACACGCAAGGCGACGCGCGCATGCGCAAGGTCGCGGGCCTCGGAATCGAAATAGACCGTTTTGAGCTTTTTCCACCGGGGCGGTCCGGCCTCTCCGCCCAGGAGCGGAGCGGCGAGGGCGGCTTTGAGCGTCCGGCGATCGGCGATGAACTTGAGTTCGCGTTCGGGGCCCGCGCTCAACCCTCCCGCGCCCTGCTTCTCGTCCGTCATGAACGCCTCTTGGCCGACTGCTCGCCAACATTAGGGGATTATCGCGCCATGCGCTTGACCAACATCAACGCGCTGGCGTCCCCATGCCCATCGAGGAGGCGGGGACGCCCCTAACGTTCAGGCGTTCGCGAGCGCCCTGACCACATGCTTTTCGATCTCCCAGACCGGCATTTTGGTCAGATCCTTGTTGATCTCGACGATCACTTTCGCCTTAGCGTCCGGCGCAAGCGCGGCGCGCACATCCGCGAGCGTCCGCGGCGGCGCGGCGATCGCCAGCGCGGGCGCTTTGCGTTCGCGCGCCAACGCCTCCAGCGCCTTCGATACCCGCTCGGCGAATCGATGCTCCTCGATGTCGTGCCAGTCGGTCGGCTCCATCGCGCTGCGCCGCACTCCGGCGCTCGCAAAGCTGCGCCCGGGGCGATCCGAACCCTGATCATGGGTGGAGGGATTATCGTCGACAAAGGCCCCCTCGATTACCAGGTTGGCGAACTTTTCGTCGCCGGCGTTCCGGAGGAAAAGCGCCTTGCGGCCATCGCCGACAAGCACGATGGCGTCATGGGGAAGGATCGGGTTACGCATGCTCGGCTCCTTCGCTTCGAGATGCGCCGGCTGCCGGCAGGCCGCGCCGGCGCGCTTGGAAAAGGCTTCCGAAAGCCTGAAGGTTCGGTTACGGCCGAGTTTCTGAGACCGCAGCGCCGGTCGTGGACTCGTTTAGAGAAAGCTTCGCTTCTGCTGCATCAATGCTGATGGGAACGCCTGGTCTCGATCACCTTGGCGACCGGTCCCCGATTTACCGGCGCATACAGCTTGATAGAATCATGCATTCTGCGTTCCGCGTCCTCGATCTGTCGCCGGGCCGCCGCGAAAGCCTCCCGGATCGCTACGAGCGCATGCTCGCGCTCGGGCGCGTCGTCGCAGCACTGGTCGACGATGATGTCCTTATGGTTCGGCAACGCGATTCTAAGGACGACATCGAACACATCGCCGTTGCGATGCCGGTTCTGCGGCCCAGTAAGAACCACGCGGCAGCTGGTGATCCGCCCGCTCAGTTGTTCGAGCCGCCGCGCCTGCGCGATGATCTCCGCCCGAACCTCCTCGGTCGGCTGATAGTGCCGGAACGCGATTTCGACCGGGGTTTGCATCATAATCCTCCAGACGGTTTCGGCCCGATCCCCCGTCGGCCTCGGCTGATACGCAAAAATGCTAGCGCGTTTTTCCGGCGCGTATTTGCGGGGGATCAAAAGCGAGACGAAAAAGTCGCGGGCGCAGGGTGAAGCGCTCAAGCAGGATTTCTGGGCGCGCCCCGATTTCGCCCGTCCTGCGCCGCCAATTTCCCGCCACGCTCTGGCGCACCCCCAATCCTCGCCCTACATGACCGGGACCCGCCGAGAGGGAGATTTCCTCATGACTGAAGCATCCGCGCGCTGGGACCTGCTGAGTCAGACGGCGGATCCCGATGCCGTCGAAGCGCTGAAATCCGCGGTCGCCTCCGCGCCCGACCGAGCGCTTAACCGCATCAATCCGCTCGCTTTCGCCGCCGAGCACGGCCTCGACGAGGAGGCGACGATCGGGGCGCTCGTCCATGCCGCCCGGCTCGGGCTCTTCGACATGTCGTGGAACGTGCTTTGCCCGGGCTGCGGCGGCGTGCTGGAGACGGCGGGGCGCTGAAGACGCTCAACCGGCACGAAGTACTTCTGCTCGTTCTGCGCCGAGGGTCACGAGCCGACGCTCGACCAGCTGATCGAGGTCACCTTCACCGTCAATCCGCGGGTCCGCCGCATCGCCGCCCACGATCCCGATTCGCTGACCCACGCCGAATACATGCGCCAGATCTTCTGGGGCTCGGGCGCGACCTGCCCGGACGACATCGAGAGTGCGGTCGGCCGCGTTACGCTCGACCTGATGGAGCTCGCCCCCGGGGAGAAGGCCTCGATGTCGCTCACCCTGCGCGAAGGGCTTCGTCATCGCCTTCGATCCGGTTACGCACGCCACGATGTTTCTCGACGTCTCCGGGCGAGCGAAACGCAGGAGCGGCGCACGCTGTCGCTGGTTTTCGCCGAGTCGCACGCCCACAGCGGCACCATGACCCTGCAGCCCGGTCCCGCTCGGATCACGTTCGAGAACAAGGCCGCCCGCCGCACGCTTCCGGGGCTCGTGGGTCCACGGAGACGGAGCTCGAACGCGCTTTCCGAACGCGGCGGCCGTTCCTGACCGCGACGCGGCTCCTCAGCAACCAGACCTTCCGCGACCTCTATCGCAGCGGCACGTTCGATCCCGAGCAGCGGTTCAAGATCACCAGCCTGACGATCCTGTTCACCGATCTCAGAGGCTCGACCGCGCTCTACGACCGGGTCGGCGACCTCGCGGCCTTCGATCTCGTGCGCAGCCATTTCGGCGAGCTGATCGCCGCGGTCGCGGCGGAAGGCGGCGCCGTGGTGAAGACGATCGGCGACGCAGTGATGGCGACGTTCACCTCCCCGGACCGGGCGCTGCGCTCGGCGATGCGGATGCGCGAGGCGATGCGCGAGATCAACGCCAAGCGCGGCAGCGAGGATCTCGCGCTCAACATCGGCCTGCACGAGGGCCCGTGCCTCGCGGTGATGCTCGACGAGCGCCAGGACTATTTCGGCCAGACGGTCAATATCGCGGCCCGCGTCCAGGGGCTCGCCGAACCGACCGCGGTGCTCGCGACCGAGCCGATCGTGGAGAGCGCCGAGGCGGCGCGCCTCTTGAGCGAGGCGGGCTACCGCACGACGTCGCGCCTTCTCAACTTGCGCGGCGTCAGCGAAGCCTTCCAGATCTACGAGATCCGGGAAGCCGAACAGTGCGCCGCGGCCTGATCGAAACGCGACCGGCCGGCCGTGGGGGCGGCCGGCCGGCGTATCTTTTGCGCGCGTTCGCTCAGCTCTTCGGCGGCGTGAGCGACTCCGCAGCCTTCTTCGCCGCTTCCTGTCCGAGCGCGGCGAGTTCCTTCGCCTGATCGGTGATGGCAGTCGGCGCGCTCGCGCATATGCGTGCTCAGGAACTCGACGAACTCGGACGGCGAGCGCGGCTGCATCAACTTCTGCGCGAACTGCATGTTGGCGGTCGCGTTCTCCTGGACGAGATGCAGGAGCTTCGGCTGATACTCCTGCAGCGCCTTGAACGAGCCGGCGAAGGCCCCGCCATAGACGCTTGCGGCGTTCGCGAATTGCGACGCGACGGCTTCGCCCATTTTCGACGCGGCCGCGGCCGGATTTTCGTTGTCAGCCATTCCTATACTCCGCTTTTGAGGTTGAAGTATCGCCAACGCCCAGCTTTGTGCGCTCAGCGCTCGACGCACATCGCCACGCCCATGCCGCCGCCGACGCAAAGGGTGGCGAGGCCTTTCTTGGCGTCGCGCTTCTGCATCTCGTAGAGGAGGGTCGTCAGGATGCGCGCGCCCGAGGCGCCGATCGGGTGGCCAAGCGCGATCGCGCCGCCGTTGACGTTGACCTTGGACGGTATCCCAGCCGAGCTCCTTGTTGACGGCGCACGCCTGGGCGGCGAAGGCCTCGTTCGCCTCGATCAGGTCGAGATCGCCGATCTTCCAGCCCGCGCGCTCGAGCGCCTTGCGCGAGGCCGGGATCGGGCCGGTGCCCATGATCGCCGGATCGACGCCGGCGGTGGCGAACGAGGCGATGCGCGCCAGCGGCTTCAAGCCGCGCTTCTCGGCCTCCGCCGCGCTCATCACGATCAGCACGGCCGCGCCGTCGTTGATGCCCGAAGCGTTGCCCGCGGTGACCGTGCCCTCCTTGTTGAAGGCGGGGCGCAGCTTCTTCAGGCCGTCGAGCGTGGCGTCGTGGCGGATGAACTCGTCGTCGGAGACGACGACGTCGCCCTTGCGGGTCTTGATCGTCACCGGAACGATCTCGTCCTTGAACTTGCCCGCCTTCTGCGCCGCGCTCGCCTTCTGCTGCGAGCCGAGGGCGAACTCGTCCTGCTGGTCGCGGGTGATCTGGAACTTCTGCGCGACGTTCTCGGCGGTTACGCCCATATGGTAGCCGTGGAAGGCGTCGAACAGGCCGTCACGCAGGAGCGTGTCGAGGAACTCGACGACCGCCCATCTTCGTGCCGTTGCGCAGAAAGGCCGCGTGCTCGGCGGTGCTCATGCTCTCCATACCGCCGGCCGCGACGATCTTGCTTTCTCCGCTCTTGATCTGCTGGGCCGCGAGCGCCACCGTGCGCAGGCCCGAGCCGCAGAGCTGGTTGATGCCGAAGGCGGTCTTCTCGTCGGGAAGCCCGCCCGCGCGTCCGGCCTGACGGGCCGGGTTCTGACCCTCGCCGGTGGCCAGGATCTGGCCGAGGATCAGTTCGTCGACGTCGGCGGCCGAGATTCCGGCGCGCTCGACCGCGCTTTTGAACGCGATGGCGGCGAGGTCATGCGCGCGAAGCGTGCTTAGCGCGCCGTTGAAGCTGCCAACCGGCGTGCGGGCCGCGGATACGATGACGATGTCGGTCATGATGACTCTTTCTCTCCCTGGCGTTGGTCGCGACCCGTCAAGCCATGTTGTGCAGGCCGCCGTCAACGTAAATCGTATCGCCGGTCATGCCCGAAGAGGCGCCGCCGACCAGAAACGCTACCACGCGGCCAACCTCGGCGATATCCACCAAACGTTGCGCAGGGGCGCGGTCCTGCGCCATCTGGACAAGCTCGTCAAAATGAGAAATGCCGCTCGAGGCGCGGGTCTTGAGCGGGCCCGGCGAGACGGCGAACACCCGCACCCCTTGCGGGCCGAGTTCGGCGGCCATGTAGCGGACCGACGCCTCGAGCGACGCCTTCACTGGTCCCATCATGTTGTAGCGGTTCACGACCTTGTCGGCGCCGTAGTAGCTCATCGTAATCAGCACGCCGCCGTCGGTCATCAGCGGCTCCGCCAGCTTGGCCATCCGCAAGAACGACCAGCACGAGACCTGCATCGCCTGGGAGAAACCCTCCCAGGAACAGTCGACCACGCGGCCGTGCAGGTCGTCCTTGGGAGCGAAAGCGATGGCGTGGATGACGAAGTCGAGTCGGCCCCACTCCTTAGCGATGGTGTCGAACACGGCCTCGAGTTCGCCGGGCTTCGAGACATCGAGCGGCGCGGTGATCGACGCTTGCAACTGCTCAGCCAGCGGCTTGACGTAGGGCTCGGCCTTCTCGTTGAGCCAGGTCACGGCGAGATCGGCTCCGAAGGCGCGCAGCTTCATCGCGCAGCCGTAGGCGATCGACTGGTCGTTGGCGATGCCGACGACGAGTCCCTTCTTGCCCTTCAGCATCTCCCCGATCGCGGCGTCCGGGTCCCAGACTTTCGGAAGCGTATCAATCGGTCGAGCGGTCATGTCGAACTCCCAGCCGTCAAATGTGCCAGGGTCTTAGCGCGCGAGGACGACGGATGCATGAACGGAAAGCCACGCGCGTGTCCTTGCGCCATTTCGCCGCAGCGCCTGGGCTATGCTGCGCCGGGGGGCGGTAAGGCGTTCGCCCCCGCGGCTTCGAGCGGTCCCCGCTGCGGTCAACTGTGGGGAATGAGCGCCTGGCGGCGGCCGAGCCTCGAGCCCCACGGCGACGTATGGCCGGGGATTGCGGGGTGGGCCGGCGGGGCGGCGCTGAGCGAAGTTTCGACCGCCATGAGATGAGCGCGGCTGTGCTGCCGATGGCGATCGCCGGCCGTGCGCAGCATCGGATGGGCCAGGGTCGGTACTTCGACGGCGCCCGAAGGGTCGAGCAACGAGCCTTAACTTCATATTCCCGACGTCCAACTGTATACGCTTCAGATCAACGCAAAACTTGTCGCCGAGGTTCGGCCGGAGGGAAAAGATTTGTCGGCATGGATCCGCTCGCGCGGTCTTTCTCCAGTCCATCGCTCCTTGTGGCGCCAGCAAGCGATGGTCTCATAGCGGTAGGCCACGCGCTCGCGGCCCGCGAGTTCCGGCGTTTCGGCGATCAGAATCCATCCGCGGGTCAAGATGCAGCTTTGTCATGCAGCACTCCGGATCGAGGACGGCGCGTCAGCGCTGCAACGGTCCGCCAACGGGCCCGGGTTGCCCAAGCCGGCCGACGGCCCTAACGTGCAGACCAGACGCAACGGCGTCTCGGGCCGGCTCTTTCCGCGCCACGATTCGCTCTTCGGGGAGACCATGATGGCCGATCGCTCGTCCAATTCTCGCGACGGTCGTCTTCCTGGAGTGGTTGCGCCGCAAATCGGCCTGTTTTCAGCGCTGCTTACGGTCTGCTGGATGCTGGCCTTGAGTGTGCTGCCGGTCAAGGCGGCTACCCTGCCCCCAGTGAAACCCGTCATGGCCTGCGCCGATCTCCTGAAGCGGGATTTCACCTATCTTAAGGAAGCGCCGACCAAGCTCAATAGCGCCAGCGTCGTCAGCGACGGGACGCCCACGCCCTATTGTCTGGTGTCCGGCTATGTCGCGCCGAACGTCGAGTTTCAGGTCAGGCTGCCGACCGAGAGTTGGACGCAGCGCCTCGTGATGAACGGCTGCGGCGGCTATTGCGGAAACCTGATTTCCCTTCCCGTGAGCGGCAGCCCCTCGGCGTCGACCGGTTGCCAGGTCGCAGCCTCGGGCGAACTCGCGGTCGCCGCACACAACGGCGGCCACGTCGGCGCGACTGACCGCGGCTCGTTCCTGCGCACCATTTCCGACGGCGTCTGGGCGATCGACGACCCCGGGGCGCTGATCGATTTCTTCTATCGCTCCAACCGCAAGGCGACGCTCGCCGTCAAGGCGATCATGACCGCCTTCTACGGCCAGCCGCCTCGATATTCGTACTTTGACGGATGCTCGAGCGGCGGCCGCGCGGCGTTGCAGGTCGCTCAGCGCTATCCCGACGATTACGACGGCATTGTCGCGGGCGCCCCGACGATCGACAACACTGCGGAAAACACCTTTGTCCACGCCTGGAACGTGCGCGTAAACGAAGCGCCGGATGGAACGTCGATCCTCACGGCAGAGAAGATTCCAGCTCTCGCCAAGGCGGTGCTCGCCGCCTGCGCGGACTCAAGCGGAATGATCCAGGACCCGCGCGCGTGTCATTTCGACGCGATCTCCCTGGTGTGCAAAAATGGGGACTCGGCCGACTGCCTGACCTCTGACCAGGCGCGCATCGCCAATCTGATCTGGAGAGGGCCGGTCGATGAAAGCGGCGTTCTGCTCGCGCCTGGCGGAATGCCGTATGGCTCGGAACTCGCGTGGGCAGGGTCAATGGCGCTCCCCAGGGGGACGCGTTTCAATCCCGACACGTCGGGGGATTTCGCGTTCTCGTACGACTTCTCCAACTACATGAGCAACTGGCGCCCGACGGGCATAACGAATGCGAACATGGCGTTCACCAGCGAGGAATTCGAAAAGCTCGACAAGATGCACGGACTGAACGATCCGACCAACCCGGACTTGCGCGCTTTCTCCGCCCATGGAGGCAAGCTCATCATCTGGCAGGGATGGGCGGACTCGGGCACGTCGCCCTTCGGGACGCTGAACTACTATTCCGCGGTGAAGAAGCTGATGGGGGCGGAAGAGGCTTCGAAGTTCCTGACGCTATATCTGGTTCCGGGCATGTATCACTGCGGCGGCGGTCCGAAGGCGGCGACGCTCGACATGCTGGCGCCGCTGATGGCGTGGGTGGAGGACAAGGACGTCCCCGGTTCTCAAACGGTGTCTTACCGCGAGTTCGAACGAAGCGACGTCGGCCGTGGTCCGAACGCGCCCGATTCTGCCCTATCCCTCCATTGAGGTCTTTACCGGCCAAGGCGACGTCAACAGCGCCGCGTCCTACGCCCCTGCCCCGGCTACGATGGGGGTGAGCGACGAATTGCGGTGGGCGGGCTCGAACCACTACCGGCCCGCCGAACAGGTGACGTGCGAACAGGACGGTCCGACGCTGCGATGCCGATAGCCGGCTCGCGCCGCCATGTGTGAAAAGGGCGCGAAACCCGGTTCTACCAGCGGATCAGCGCCGCGCCCCAGGTGAAGCCGCCGCCCACCGCCTGGATCATCACCAGGTCGCCCGGCTTGATCCGGCCGTCCTCGACCGCCACGGAGAGCGCCAGCGGGATCGAGGCGGCGGAGGTGTTGCCGTGCCGGTCGACGGTCACGACCACCTTCTCGCGCGGGATGCCGAGCCGGTCGGCCGAGGCCTCGATGATGCGCCGGTTGGCCTGATGCGGCACGAACCAGTCGATCGCCTCCGCGTCGCAGCCGGCGTCGGCGAGGCAGCCCTGGATCACGTCCGACACCATGCCGACGGCGTGGCGGAACACTTCCTTGCCCTCCATCCGAAGATGGCCGACCGTCTGGGTCGTCGACGGCCCGCCGTCGACAAAGAGCTTGGCGCGATGCCGCCCGTCGGACCTCAGCCGCGAGGCGATCACCCCCGGCGACGCGAAGGCGCCGTCGCTTTCCTGCGCCTCGAGCACGATCGCGCCGGCGCCGTCGCCGAACAGCACGCAGGTCGTGCGGTCGTTCCAGTCGAGGATGCGCGAGAAGGTCTCGGCCCCGATCACCAGCGCCCGCTTGTGCGAGCCGGAGCGGAGGAACTTGTCGGCCGTCGTCACCGCGAAGACGAAACCGCTGCAGACCGCCTGCAGGTCGAACGCCACGCCGTGCGGTGATGCCGAGATTGGCCTGGACCTGGGTCGCGGTCGCCGGAAAGGTGTAGTCCGGGCGTCGAGGTCGCCACGACGATCAGGTCGATGTCCTCGGCTTTGAGGCCGGCGCGGGCGAGCGCCGCCTCGGCCGCCTTCGTCGCCAGCGTCGAGGTCGTCTCGCCCTCGCCCGCGACATAGCGCTGCGTGATGCCGGTGCGCTGCCGGATCCATTCGTCGGACGTGTCCATCTTTGCCGGCGAGTTCGCCGTTTGTGACGACCCGGGCGGGAAGCGCAGCGCCGACGCCGCGGACGCAGGAACGAAGATGCGAAGCCATCAGGGATTCCGGGAGTCAGGTCTCAACGGCCGGCGAGGCGGCCGCCGGACGGCTCTCGCTGGCTCTGAGCGATCATTTCACGTATTTTCGCCAGGAGTTCCTGGCGGACCATGTCGTAACCGAGCTCGATGGCGCCGGCGTAGCTGTCGGCGTCGGCGCCGCCATGAGCCTTGATGACGACGCCGTCAAGGCCGAGAAACACGCCGCCGTGCGCTCGCGGCGCCATTCGCTCGCGCAGGGCGTCGAGGGCCTTGCGGGCGAACAGGAAGCCGATGCGCGACATGAGGCTGTGGCCGAACGCGTCGCGCATGTACTGGCTGAGCTGGCGCGCGGTGCCTTCCGCCGTCTTCAGCGCGATGTTGCCGGTGAAGCCCTCGGTGACGAACACGTCGACCGCGCCCTTGCCGAGGTCGTCGCCCTCGACGAAGCCGTGATAGCGCATGTTGGGCAGGTTGGCGTCGCGCAAGAGCCGCCCGGCCGCCTTGACCTCCTCGACGCCCTTGATCTCCTCGGTCCCGACGTTGAGGAGGCCCACCGTCGGGCAGTCGATGTCGAACACGATTCGCGCCATCGCCGCGCCCATCACCGCCAGATCGACGAGATGCTGCTCGTCGCCGCCGATCGTCGCCCCGACGTCGAGCACGATCGATTCGCCGCGCATCGTCGGCCAGAGCGCGGCGATCGCCGGGCCGGTCGATCGGCGCCATGGTATGCAGGCAGAACTTCGCCATCGCCATCAGCGCGCCGGTGTTGCCGGCCGAGATGACGCAATCGGCGGCGCCCGTCTTCACCGCCTCGATCGCCTGCCACATCGACGACACGCGCCGGCCGGTGCGCAGAGCCTGGCTCGGCTTGTCGGTCATCTTGACGGCGACGTCGGTATGAAAGACCTCGGCGCGGCCGGCGAGCCTCGGTTCGGCGGCAAGAAAGGGCGCGATCGCTTTCCGGTCGCCGATACAGCAGGAAGCGGACGTCCGGGCGGCCGCTCGAGCGCGATCGCGGCCGCGGGCAGCACAACGGCCGGGCCGTGATCGCCCCCCATTGCGTCCAGCGCTATGCGGATATCCGTCGCCATTCCTCGTCCGACCGCGCCCAATCCAGCTCGGGCGGCGCCCGGCGCGGCGGGACAATAGCGTCTTATCCGCGTAAGGCAACGGCATAAGACAACGCCGTCGGGAGGTCGCCGTTGCGGTCTTTGGCGGCCCAACCGGCTCCGGGCATGGATTCAAGGTCTTCAACGGCTTGCAGCCGATTTCCGGGCGATTGCGCCGCGGCGCGCCGAGCCCCGGGTCGCCCTCGACGGGTTCCAGGCGCGCGGAAACCGAGGCCGGCCCTTGCGTTCTATTGACGCATCCCGAGATGTTGGCGACCCCCGCCATGCGGCTGCCGGTTTCCATGTTTTCAAGCCCTTGCAGCAGGTTTTGGGGCCGTTCCCAACCGGGTTCGTCGTCATGCCCGCGAACCGGGCATCTACGGCCTCGGGGCGACCGGCTAAGGAGTGTCGCGTTTCCGAGACCCGTCCGAGCCGCGGCTCTGGATCCCCGCTTTCGCGGGGATGACATGCGGCGGGGTCTGCCTCAGCCCGGGGCATTCCGGCGGCGCGCTCCGGGAGACGCCGGCGCTGGCGAGCGCTGCGCCGGGCGCAAGGGCGCAGGCGGCGACGAAGCCGTGATAGCGGTCGAGCTGGCGCACGATCCGGATCACCCGGTCGACCGCCCGGAGGTTCATGTCGGTCATGACGCTGACGGCGACGAGCAGCGCCTCGCCTGGATCGCGGCGAAGTCTTCGGGATGTCGATCTCGCCGTTCTCCGCCACATGGTCCTCAACGTCATGCAAAAAGACGGCGAGAAAGGCTCGCAAGCGAGCCGGTTGGGAGGAAGTCTATCTCGCCCTGTTCCTGACCCTGTTCTGAAATGCGATCGCCCTGCAGTCGACGCCAGCCTGCCTTACCGGAGCGAAGGGCAAAGGCAGCAGAGGCCTCGATTTGAGACGTTCCCCAAACCGACTGGCGAAGCCCGCCTTACGCACCCGGCGAGCGCCCCCGGACCGCGCGCCCTTGATTGTCGCCGGGAAAGGCGCGAGAACGCCGGAGGGCGGATGGTCCCGGATTCCTCGCTCCAGGACTTCGTGGTGAACCGGAGGGACGGCGTCTCGCCGTCCCGGGCGCGCGAGACGTGCGCCCTCCAACCGGCAAGGTGGCGGCATGCGTTTCGAGGGCACGAAATCCTACGTCGCGGGCGACGAACTGAAGACCGCGGTCAACGCCGCCATCGCGCTCGAGCGCCCGCTGCTCGTCAAGGGCGAGCCTGGGACCGGCAAGACCCTGCTCGCGCAGGAGATCGCGACCGCGATCGGCGCGCCGTTCATCGCCTGGCACGTGAAGTCGACCACCCGCGCGCAACAGGGCCTCTACGAATACGACGCGGTCTCGCGTCTCAGGGATTCGCAGCTCGGCGATCCGCGCGTATCGGACATTTCCAACTACATCCGGCGGGGAAAACTGTGGGAGGCGTTCGTCTCACCCGAGCGGCCGGTGCTGCTGATCGACGAGATCGACAAGGCCGACATCGAGTTTCCGAACGACCTTTTGCTCGAACTCGACCAGATGGAGTTCCACGTCTACGAGACCGGCGAGACGGTGAAAGCGAAGATCCGGCCGATCGTCATCATCACCTCGAACAACGAGAAGGAGCTGCCGGACGCCTTCCTGCGCCGCTGCTTCTTCCACTACATCCGCTTTCCCGACACGGAGACGATGGAGCGAATCGTCGAGTCGCATTATCCGACCATCAAGCCGAGGCTGGTCGAAGAGGCGATGCGCTCGTTCTTCTCGCTGCGCGAGACGCCCGGCCTGAAGAAGAAGCCGACCACGTCGGAGCTGCTCGACTGGCTCAAGCTGCTCTTGAACGAGGACGTCTCGCCCGAGACGTTGCGCGAACGCGAAGCCAAGAAGCTGATCCCGCCCCTGCATGGCGCCTTGCTCAAGAACGAGCAGGACGTGCACCTGTTCGAGAAGCTCGCTTTCCTGAGCCGCCGCGAGCGCTGAGCGCCTCGCGGATGAGTCTCACCGTTGCAGTTGCGCCAGCGCGCGTTGAAAAGGCGTGTTGGAAATCTGGATCAGGCCAGAAGCCGGCCTGTCCATCTCGAGGACGAGATAGAGAGCGCTGGAGAGGAGCAGCGCCGTGACGACAAACGTGACCGTCACGACGGCGTTGCGAGGCGCCCGATATCCCAGTCCAACGAAAACCGCAGCGAGCCAGATGATCAACGTGAGAATCAGCGGCCCGGGTATCGTTCCGCCCGCGGCGTCGATGACAAGCCATCGCTCCCGGACGACTTGGCGATAGATCTGACGCGCATCGTTCCAGACCGCCAGTCTTTGATCGTCCGAAACCCTGATCGCTCTCAGGTTGGCTCCGGCTTGGTCAAGCAAGGCTTCCGCCTGCGGATCCGCCTCGAGGATGGCGTCTTCGTGGAGTGCGGTCTGGACATATTCGAGGAGATGCCGGCGGGGCTCAACGGCGTCGGGGCCCAGCACCCGCAGGATTCGATCGAGTTGGATGATCTCGGTCGCCAGCGCGTGAACGTTGTGGTTGTTGGTGTCGAGGGTATTCCTGGCGGAGTCCAGCATCAGGCCGACCACGACGGAAGTCATGACGACAAAGATGTTGAGTGCAAGTCTGACGACTTCGATCGTGCCTTCGGCGAGATGCCTGGACGGCAAGCGGACGTTGATGGCGCCCCCGCCGGCGGCGGCGGCGATCAAGCACACGAAGGTCGCGATTGGCACCAGATACTCTGTCACGCCGTCCTCGATGCGCGCGATCGCCCCGGTCATGAGCATACCGTCGGGCGCCGCTCCGAACGCCTGGAAGACCTGCGACTTTTGAGCGCGGCCCGCTTGCGCGCGGCGACGCCGTCGCGCAATCTTGGCCGATGCGACGCCTGTTCCTGATCCGTCACGCGAAGGCCGAGCCCGGCGTCGGGCAGGACGATTACGAGCGGGCGCTGACCGACCGCGGCCGCAACGACGCGCGGCGCATTGCGCTGATGCTGGCGGATCGCGACCGGCTGCCCGAGGTGCTCGTCCACTCCGGCGCATTGCGCACCAAGCAGACGGCCGAGATCTTCGCCGCGCATTGGCCGCGCCGGGTCGAGTTGCAGGAGGAGGTCGGCCTCTACGACGCCACCCAGGAGATGCTGTTCGCCCGCGCGTGCGCTCTGTCCGACGCGATCGATTGCGTCGGCTTCGTCGCCCACAATCCCGGCATCGGCGAGCTCGCCGCAACCCTCGCCGGCTACGGCCCCCATCCGGAACTGCGCCGTATGGCGCTCAAGTATCCGACCTGCGCGGTCGCCGTGATCGACTTCGAGATTTCCGCCTGGGACGACCTGAGCCGCAGAGCCGGACTGCTCGCCCTGTTCCTGACGCCCGCCGAGCTCGGGGCCGAGGCCGACTGAACGCTTCGAGGATCCGACGGCTCGACGCGAATTTTCGCCGCTTCTTCATTGCCTTAGCGTCACCTATGAAAAACATCTCTAAGCTTGTGGGTTCGGCAGCGTTCGCGGTTGCGGCCGCTGGGCTGTCGTTTCCGGCGCATGCGTCGACGTTCACGTTCGTTGCAACCTACTTCCAGGTCGCGGACGGTACGGATAGTGACTTCAACACTTACCAAGGTCTCACTTCGGTCGGACCCCTCTACAATGGCAATCCGACGGGAACTGGCGTTAACGATCTCGGCCCGAACAACCAGATCACCTGGTGGGACCCTTCTCTGAACCCCAACGTATCGCAGACTGGCACCGGCATGATCACGACGCCCTATGCGAACTATGCGATGTTCCCGCCGAACAGCACGGGCGCCAACGACGAGACGGCCTTCGAAACCGCGACCTTCACGACCACCTTCAGCGCCAATGCGGGTGAGACGCTGGATATCAGCATCGCGTCCGACGACGACTCGCTCGTTTATCTCAACGGCGTTTACATCGGCGGCGACCTGGGCGTTAAGCCGATCGGCTCCCCCTCCGCATTCAGTGCGTTCACTTCCGGGGGCACGAACACGCTCGAGGTGTTCTATGCCGACCGCCAGAACACGCAAGCCGCCCTGGTCTTCTCGGCGGGCGTTGTTCCGGAACCTTCGACTTGGGCAATGATGGGCCTCGGCTTCGCCGGTCTCGCCTTCGCCGGCTATCGCCGGGCGACGAAGACCGCGTTCGCCGCCGTGTAATCTCACGCGCGACCTGCGCTCATGGAAAGACCGCCGCAAGGCGGTCTTTTTTTACGCCGAGAGTGTGGTAGAGGATCGGCGCGGACGCCCTCCGCTGCAAGCCCCGCCCTCCCCTTGGTATAATCTTGTCCTTCTTCTCCGATCTTTTGTTCGAGGCGGGGCTCGTCGCCCGTTCGCTCGGCGACTTTTTCGCCGGAGGCGGCCTGCGCCTCGGAGTCACCGGGCTATCGCGGTCCGGCAAGACGGTGTTTCTCACCGCCCTCGTCAGCAACCTCATCGCCAACGTCCGGCTGCCGGTGCTCGCGGCCTCCGCGGAGGGGCGGATCGTTCGGGCCCGGTTGGAGCCGCAGCCCGACGACGCGGTGCCGCGCTTCGCCTACGAGGACCATCTGGCGAGTCTGTCCGGCGCCGAGCGCTGCTGGCCCCAATCGACCCGGCGCATTTCGCAATTGCGCCTGACGATCGAGTTCGAGAGCGCGTCGCGCTGGAGCGGCGGCAGCTCAAGCCTGGCGCTCGATCTGGTCGACTACCCCGGCGAATGGCTTCTCGACCTGCCGCTGCTCGACAAGTCCTATGCAGATTGGGCGCGCGAGACCCTCGCCGCGAGCGAAACCCCCGCCCGCACGCCGCTCTCGGCCGGGTGGCGCGCCGCGCTCACCGGCCTCGACCCCCACGCCGAGGCGAACGAGGATCAGGCGCGCGACGTGGCCGAGCGCTTCACCGCCTACCTGCGCAAGGCGCGCGAGAACGTTTACGCGCTCTCGACGCTGCCTCCCGGCCGCTTCCTGATGCCCGGCGACCTCGAAGGGTCGCCTGCGCTGACCTTCGCGCCGATCCCGATCGGCGAGGGCGCCGAGATCGTTTCGGGCACGATGGCCGCGATGATGGAGCGCCGCTACGAGGCCTACAAGTCATACATAGTTAGACCGTTTTTCCGCGACCATTTCGCCCGCCTCGATCGCCAGATCGTGCTGGTCGACGCGCTGACCGCTCTCAACTCCGGCCCGGCGGCGCTCAGCGACCTCGAGAATGCCATGACCGAAGTGCTCTCCGCCTTCCGCGCCGGGCGCGCATCGAGCTTCGCCTCGATTTTTCGACCGCGGATCGACCGCATTCTGTTCGCCGCAACCAAGGCCGACCATCTGCACCACACCAGCCACGACCGGCTCGAGGCGATTCTCAGAGCGTTGACGTCCCGGGCGATCGCCCGCGCCGAAGCGGTCGGGACGGAGATCGACGTCATCGCGCTCGCCGCCGTCCGCGCCACCCGCGAAGCGGAGATCCGCCAGCACGGCGAAATCCTCAAGGCGATCATCGGAACGCCCGAAAGGGGCGAGACGATCGGGGGCGACGTGTTCGACGGCGTCGCCGAAGCCGCGGTCTTCCCCGGCGAGTTGCCGGCCGACCCGTTGGCGATCTTCAAGGGCGACGCTATCGCCCTGCCGGAGGCCGACAACGACTGGCGTTTCGTGCGGTTCCGCCCGCCTGTCATGCAGCGCGGCCAGCCCGCCCCGCACATCCGGCTCGACCGCGTCCTGCAATTCCTGATCGGTGATCGTCTGGCATGAACGACCGCCCTCCCCGCCCCCGCGCTTTCCGGCTCGACGACGCGCGCATCGCAGTCGATGACGGCCCGGCTCCGGTCGCCCCGGCCGCGGTCATCCAGTCCCAGCATGATCCAATACCGTCCGCGACCACGGCGCCGGAAATCGACGAGGCCGAGCGCGAGATCGAAGTCGCGCAGAAATCCGGCTTGTTGAGCCGCTGGCGTTTCAGCCTCCCAGGCGTGCTGTGGTCGGGGCTCGGCGGCCTCGTCTCGCTGGCTTTTGGCCTCTGGACCACCAATCTGATCGAGGGCCTGTTCGCCAAGGCCGAATCCCTTGGGCTTATCGGCCTCGCCTTCGCTGTCCTGTTCGTCGTCGGTCTGATCGGGCTGATCGCGCGCGAAGTCTTCGCCGTCTCCCGCCAGACCCGGATCGCCGAGATGCATATCGCCTTCGCCGAGGCGCGCGCGGCCGACGACCGCGACGCGGCGCGGCGGCTGATCGGAAGGCTCCTCGCGCTCTATCGCGACCGGCCGGAGACGGCGCGCGCCCGCGCCGAAGTCGAGGAGGCGGCGAAAGCGATCATCGACGGGCGCGATCTCATCGATGTCGCCGAGCGCGCGCTTCTCAGGCCTCTCGACGAGAAGGCGCAAGGAGAGATCGCCAAGGCCGCCAAGGCCGTTTCGATCGTCACCGCGATCAGCCCGCGCGCCATTCTCGACGTCATCTTCGTGATCGCCCAGATCATCCGTTTGGTGCGGCGGATCGCCGAAATCTACGGCGGCCGACCGGGCCTGCTCGGCCTCATCAAGCTCGGCCGCTCGATCGGCGCCCATATCGCCATCACCGGAGGCATGGCCGTCGGCGACAGCCTGATCCAGCAACTCGTCGGCCATGGGATCGCCTCGCGCATCTCGGCCAAGATGGGCGAGGGCGTGCTGAACGGGCTGCTCACCGCCCGCGTCGGCCTTTCGGCGCTGGCCGTCTGCCGCCCCGCCCCCTTCGCCGTGACCAAGCCGCCCGGCGTCTCCGACGTCGCCCCGTTCTTGTTCAGCGGCAAGAAGGAGTAAAGCGCGCTCAGGTCGCCGCATCGGTTGCTCGCGACGCTTCGGCGCCGGCCGGATCGATTGGGCCGCCGTCGCCGGTCAGGTCCGCTCGCATTCTTCGCAGCACGGGAAGGGCGAACGTTTCGCCGGAAGTGACCGCCTGCTCGATCGCAGCGTCGACCATCGCGTGGGCGCCGGGAGCATCGCCCATCGCGAGCCGCATCAAGGCGAGATCGCGCCTGAGCTGCGGCTGAGACAGCTTGCATCCGATCCGGTCCAGCTCGCTGAACCGGTGGACGCCATGAGGAACCCGGCGTCCGGGTCCTCAAGGTGACCGACCGCCACACCTTTGTAGAACGCGCCGACCTGCAGCATGTCTTCCGGGTCGAGCGTCTCGTGTTGCGGAGGTTCTATGCCGGAGCGGGATTGACTGTGCACGACTTCTCGGGTCCTTAGCTGCCGGGAAGCCGGAGTTCTCACTCGGAGTTCGAATGCTTTTCCCACGGCATCGCTGCGGCTCGGCGCGCCTGATGCGACGCGCTGAGCAGACGAGGCTCAGCTCACGGCTCGCGATCGCGACTGGACTGGCCGCCGCCTCAATCGTGGGCGCAGCGCACGCAGACCCGGCTTCGGGCGTGAGTTGGCTATCGTCGCCGCCTTCGGACGCGATCCCACAAACAACGCAGGCAGGCGGGACTCCGACGATCGCGCCGCCCGCCCGTCCCGCCCTCGCGGCGATGGATCCGCTGTTTCGCGCCCAGGCGCCGGTGCAGGCGCCGACGGGGGCGACAGCGGCGCCCGCCGCGGCCAGCCCGGGGCCGTGGGGCGTCTTGAACGGCGACTGGCAGAACGCGAACCTGCTCGGCGACATCGGGGGCTTGAGGGCGGCGCTCGCCAAATACGGCCTCTCGGTGGAGCTTTACGAGGAGGCGGAAACATTCGGCAACCTGAGCGGCGGCGTCAGACAGGGCTTCGAGGTCAATGGCGTCACGACCGCTCAGGTTCAGCTCGACACCAAGCCGCTCTTCGGTCTCCAGGGCGGCATCGTCAGCGTCAGCGGGTTTCACATCTGGGGCGGCGATCTCAGCGAGTTCAATCTCCTCAATTTGCAGACGGTCAGCGGCCTCGAGGCGCCCGCCTCCCTCCGCCTCTGGGAGCTCTGGTATCAGCAGAATTTCGGCGAGCGCTTCGACGTCAAGATCGGCGAGCAGAGCCTCGATAACGAGTTCATGATGAGCCAGAACGCCGGCTATTTCCTGAACTCGGTGATGGGCTGGCCGATGCTGCCGTCGGCCAATCTGCCGGGCGGGGGACCCGCCTATCCGCTCGCGGGCCTGGGCGTTCGCGCGCGCGCCCATCCGTCCGATCCCGTCACCCTCATGGTCGGCGTTTTCAACGGCAGCCCGATCCCGCTCAACGCGCCGAACACGCCGCAGAGCAATCCCAACGGCGTGAGTTTCCCGCTGAACACCGGCGTTCTGGCGATCGCCGAACTGCAATACACGTTTCCGGCGGCCGCTCCGTCCGGCAAGCCCGTAGCCGACGGCCCGCTGCCGGGAACGTACAAGATCGGCGGCTGGTACGACAGCGAGGATTTCGACGACCAGCAATTCGACACGCTCGGCGTCCCGCTCGCCAGCCCCGAGAGCAACGGCTTGCCGGCGAAGAAACAGGGCAATTACTCGATCTACGCGGTGGCGGACCAGACCCTCTGGCGTTCGGGCGACCCGGCCCGCAACATCAGCGCCTTCCTCCGCGGGGAGTTCACGACGCTGCAGGATCGCAACGCCATCAGCTTTGGCCTGAACGGCGGCATGACCCTGCACGATCCGCTGCCAGGGCGCGACAGCGACGTTTTCGGCCTTGGCTTCGGCGTCGCGCGCGTCACCGGCGGCGCGTCCAACTATGACCGGGACCTGCAGGTCTTCGAGCCCGCCGTCTACACCCCCGTGCGCAACACCGAGACCTTTTTGGAAGCCACCTATCAGGCCCAGATCCTGTCGTCGTTGCAGATCCAGCCCGACCTTCAGTACATCATCAACCCCGGCGCGGGGCTCGCCAATCCCGACGAGCCGGCGCAAAAGCTCAAGAACGAATTCGTGATCGGCCTGCGCACGACCATCACGTTCTGACGCGCGCCAACGCGATCAGCGCCGAACGGCGACGGCCGCAGGCGCGGAGCGGGGGCCGACCACGGGCGCGTGTTTCGGCGCGGGATTCCTGCGCAGAACCGCGACGACGACCAGCAGCGCGCCGCCCGCCAGCACATAGGCGGACGGACGGAACGCCATGTCCGGGTCGATGTTCGCCTCGAGCACGTCCCAGAATGGGATATGACGCATGAGGGCATACCAGCCGGCTTCGATCAGAGCGGTCAGCGGGGTTGCGAGCACCACGCTCCCAAGCGCGGCGGCCCAGGGCGCAACCTGACGCTTCACCGCTACGCGGAACAGCATCAGGATGAGGAAGAGCCCGATCATGATCGTCGGTTCGGTCACGTCGGCCTTCGCCTGGATCATGAAATGCAGGAGCGCGAGGACGCCGATCCCGTAGACGAGGGAATGGAGCGTGCGCCATTTCGGCCCGAGCCGCCGGATCATGGCGTCGGTCGAGGTCGCTGCGAGCGCCGCGAGGCCGAGCCAGGCGATGAAGCCGATCGTCAGGTAGAAGCGCAGCGCGATCTCGCTCGCGACATGGGCCAGATTGTAATGCTGATCGACCACGTAGAGCGAGAGATGAGCAGCCGCGTAAGCGAAAGCGGCTACGCCCACCATCCGCCGGATCGCGATCAGTTTCGGATAGCGCGCCGAGCGGATCAGCGGCGTCACGAGGAGCGAGAGCAGAAGGAAACGGATCGCCCACAGACCGGTGCGGTGGATCAGCTCTGTGACCACCTTCGGCTCGAGCGCCCCGGTCGCGGCGAGATAGACGATCCACGCCGCCGGGACGAACAGCCCGGCGAACACCACCGCTTTCAGCACGGAAAATTTCCCGTTGCGTTGGTTCCAGGGCGCTTTGACGGCGATCATGACCAAAGACCTTATCGGGTGACGGCTGCGTTTCAAGCCTCGTTGGCTATACGAACGGTTCAGCCTTTTGTTTCATCCGGGGAGGCGCCCGCATTGAGGGGCTCGCGCGCTGGCGCGATCAGAAGCCCCGGCCTATAATCCCGAGGGGCGACCGTCGGGGCGTCGGGACTTTCGGCGGCCGCAAATGGGGCCGTCCGTGGAAGTGTTCGAGCGCGCAAAGGCCATGGTTCTGTCGCCGGCTGCCGAGTGGCGGAGAATCGAGCCGGAGTCGGGAGACGTCGGCTATGTGTTCACCAATTACGTGGCCTTTGTGGCGGCGATTCCGCCGATCTGCATGTTTCTACGCCGAGGCGTACTGGGTTGGGCCGGGCCGCGCCTCCGCCATCTTCACCACGGCGGCTTCTTCTCGAGCCTGTTTGGCGGGATCGTCCACTATCTCGTGACGTTCGTCGCGCTCTACGTGATGGCGGTCTTGATCGACGGTCTGGCGCCGACCTTTTCCGCCCCGAAGAATCCTCAGAACGCGCTGAAGCTCACGGTCTATTCGATGACGCCGATCTGGCTCGCGGGCGTCTTCGCCCTCATCCCCGGCCTCGGATTCCTGCGGCTTCTCGCCGTCATCTACGGCGTCTACGTCCTCTGGCTCGGCCTGCCGATCCTGATGAAGTGCCCGCCCGACAAGACAGGCCCCTACGCGCTGGCGATCCTGGTTTGCGCGATCATCCTGTCGATCGTCGTCTCCGCGATCTTCGGCCCGGTGATCTGAAGCGCGTCGGAAGGGCGGCGCGGCGCCGGGTCTATCTCGCCGCGCGCTTCGCCGCTTCGAGCGTGTTCGCCATCAGCATGGCGACGGTCATGCGGCCCACTCCGCCTGGGACCGGCGTGATCGCGGCGGCGACTTGAGCCGCCTCGGCATAGGCGACGTCGCCGACAAGCCGAGTTTTTGGCTGGCCCGCGGCGTCGAGGCCCTCGCCGGCCACGCGGTTGATGCCGACGTCGATTACGATCGCGCCCGGCTTCACCCAGTCGCCCCGCACCATCTCCGGCTGCCCGACGGCCGCGATCAGAATGTCGGCGCGCCGCGCGACCGCCGCAAGGTCGCGGGTGCGCGAATGGGCGATCGTCACCGTGCAGTGCCGCTGAAGCAGGAGCTGCGCCATCGGCTTGCCGACGATGTTGGAGCGGCCGATCACCACCGCCTCCCGGCCCGCGAGCGTCGTCCCGAGCGCCGCCGCGGCCTTGTCGAGCATGATCATCGCGCCGGCCGGCGTGCAGGGCACGAGCGCGCGCGCCATCTCGCCGATCGAGAGCAGGCCGACATTGATCGGATGGAAGCCGTCGACGTCCTTTCTCGGATCGATCGCCTCCAGCACCCGCGGGGTGTCGATCGCCTTCGGCAGCGGAAGCTGCACCAGGACGCCGTGGATCGCCGGATCGGCGTTCAGCTTTGCGACGAACGCCAGCAACTCGGCTTGGCTGGTCGTGTCGGGCAGCGTGATCTGCTCGGAATGGAAGCCGCAGCTTTTGGCGGCCTTGCCCTTCGAGGCGACGTAAGTCCGACTCGCCGGGTCCTCGCCGACCAGCACCGTCGCAAGGCCGGGCGTCACGCCGCGCGACGCAAGCGCCGCGCTCTCCGTAGCGACCCGGGCGATGACTTCATCGGCGATCGCCTTGCCGTCCAGGACGTAAGCGTTGGTCATTCGATATCCATTGGCCGCCGAGCGCGCTCAGTCAACGCCGTGGCGTCCAGTCGCGAATGCGATCGAACGCTTCCTTTATCGAAGCGAAACGGGCCTCGATCACGGGCTCGAATTCGGCGTCGGTCATGATGTAGGGCCAGTCGTTCTCGATGCCTTCGCGAACGAGTTCGCCGACGTAGAGCGGATCGACTCCTGCATCGGTGCGATCGCGCATCCATTTCATGCGCTCGGCCATCGGACCTTCGACAGGCGAGAGCCCCGACGGCCTGGCGGCGGCGAACCTCTCCGGAAGATTGCGCATCGAATCCATAATCCGGGTCTGGACGAAGCCGGGGCACAAAACCGAAACGCCGATGCCGCGCGGAGCCAGCTCCAGGCGCAGGCCCTCGGACAGGGCGACGACGCCGTATTTCGTCACGTTGTATGGTAGGCTGTTCCTGGAGATCAGCCCGGCGATCGACGCAGTGGACACAATGTGTCCGCCCTCGCCGTGCTTCTCGATCAGGGGGCCGAAAATCGCGACGCCCCAGACGACGGCCCGCAGGTTGACGGCGATCGTCCAATCCCAGCCGGCCTCGGTCCAAAGGCCATACGGCCCAACCCCGCCGATACCCGCGTTGTTCACCAGAATATGGACTTTGCCGTAGCGGGCGATGACGGCGTCGGCCGCCGCGGCGAGTTCGTCTTTCAGCGAGACGTCCGCGCGCACGCCTTCGACGTCGACGTTGGTTCGCTTCAGCCCCTCGACCGCCTCGGCGAGCGCCTCCTGCTCGATGTCGCAGAGCATCACCTTGACGCCGGCCTGCGCGAGCGCGGTCGCGACCCCAAGCCCGATGCCAGACGCGGCGCCGGTCACAAAAGCGATCTTGCCGCTCAAGTCCTTCATCACCGCCTCCCGCGTAAGTGCCGCTCCTCATGCCTTATCATCACGGAAGGAGGGCGTTCAACGATCGCCGCCTCTCGGTAGACAGAGGGCGGCGCTTCACGCTCTGGCCACGAACCTCGCCTCATGCCGGGCGCGCGCGCCCGGCGCAAGCACGCGCATCCCAGGCTTTTCGAACAAATCGCCCGCGAACCCGTCGGGGTCGCTGAAGCCCGTCCAGGCTTCGAGGCACAGAAACGGCGCAGCGGGGCGCGTCCAGAGCGCTGCGTGGTCGAAGCCCGGGAATTCCATCGTGACCGACGCGCCCGAGGCGTCGTGGAAGGCGAGCGAACGGCTCGCCAGGTTCAGGAAACAGACCGCGTCGTTGGCGAACAGGGCGTCGCTCAGCGGCAGGTCTCGGCCGTTCAGCGGCACGCGCTTGACGCTCCTGCCGATCAGGCCGCCCGGCGCGATCGCCGGGACTTCGGCGTTCTCCGGCTTCTCGAACCGCACCAGCGCGCCGTCGCGTCCCGATCCGCCAAGCGGCCAGCAGAAGCCCGGATGCAGCCCGCAGGCGTAAGGCGCGCGATCCTCGCCCGGATTGGCGACCTCGATCGTGATCCCGAGCGCGTCGTCGGTGAGGCGGTATTCGAGCGCGAGCGCGAAGGCGAAGGGATAGACGGCGCGGGTCCGTTCGCTGTCGCGCAGCCTGAGGCGGACGAAGTCCGGCCCGCACGTCTCGACCGCGAAGGTCTCGAAGCGGGCGAAGCCGTGCAGGCCGAGCTCGTATTGCCGGCCGGCTACCCGGGCGCCGTTACGGGTCCAGCCGACGACCGGATAGAGGATCGGGCTGATCTCGGCCCAGATCGCCGGATCTCCCGGCCACAGAAGCTCGCGTCCGCCGACCGTCCAGCGGCGCGCCTCGGCGCCGGCGAGCGCAATCGTCGCACGCGCGGCCCCATGGGCGAGCAGGACCTCGGCTCACAGCACGATCCCTTCGAGCTCCACGGCGGAGATCAGCGCGTCTTTCATTCCCGGCGCGCAGGCGATGATCGGATTGCCCTTGGTCAGCCCGTCGCCGGCGAGGAAGTTGCTGACATACCCGCCGGCCTCCTTTGTAAGGCAGATGGCGGCGAGGCAGTCCCAGGCGTTCATGTGATGCTCGACATAGCCGTCGCGCCGGCCGGCCGCGACGTAGGCGAGGCCGAGCGCGCCCGAACCGGTGCGGAACGGCGCGGCGCCCCAAAGCGTCACGCGACGGAGGAGATCGACATATTTCGCAGCGCCCCCTCGCATGTTCCACCCGACCTCGACGGTGGCGTTGGCGAGCGAGGTCGCCTCGGACGCCCTGATTGGCGCGCCGTTGAGGAATGCGCCGCCGCCGCGTCGCGCGGCGAACAATTCGTCACGCACCGGATCGTAGATCACCCCGACCTCGATCGACCGCTCGAGGACGCAGGCGATCGACACGCAGAAAAGCGGAATGCCGCGGGCGAAATTGGCCGTGCCGTCGATCGGGTCGACCACCCAGACCGCGCCGCCCTCGCGCATCGGCCGTCCCGCGGTTTCCTCGCCGATGAAGCCGTCATGGGGGAAGGCGTCGTTCAGACGGCCGGCGATCAGATCCTCGGTCTCGCCGTCGACCTCGGTCAGATAATCCTGCGGCCCCTTGAAGCCGACCTTGAAGGAGGAGTTGAAGAACCGCCGGCGGGCGAGCGCCCCGGCCTCGCGCGCCACGGCTTCGGCGGCCAGCAGGCGCAATTGCATCGGATCGGCGTCTTTCATCGGAAAATCCCTCAGAAGTGGCTGTAGGAGCCTTGCGCAAAGGTCATCGTCGCGCCGTCGGGCGCAACGAAGCGTGGTCCGTCGGCGCCCGCGCACGCCTCGCCGATGCACACGACCGGCACGCCCGCCGCGGAGGCGTCGGCGACAAAGGCGGGCGCCGCCTCAGGCGGGATGGAAGCCAAGATCTCGTAATCGTCGCCGCCGGTCAGCGCGACGGTGTAAAGAGCGGGATCGGCGGCGATTGCGATCCGCGCGGCCGATGACATCGGCACACGATAGATGAGCACCCGCGCGCTGACCCCGGAGACGGCGAGCATCTTGGTCAGGTCGCCGACGAAGCCGTCGGAGACGTCCATGCCGCCGTGCGCGTGCGCCGCCATGACCGGAGCGAGCGCCGTGCGGGGCCGGGGCTCGAGGTAGCGCCGGAGCAAAAAATCGCGGTCGGCGTGCTGGATCTCGGGGCCTCGCCCCTGCCGGAGGCGGAGGCCGATCGCGGCGTCGCCGATCGTGCCGGTGACATAGAGCTTGTCGCCGGGCTTGACGCCGGTTCGCTTGGCCATGCGTCCGGACGGGACGGCGCCGAAGGCCGTTATGGAGAGGGTGAGCGGCCCCGGCGTCTTCACAGTGTCGCCGCCCGCGAGCGGGCAGCCGTAATCGGCGCCGTCGGCCCCGAGCGCGGCCGCAAAAGCGTCGAGCCAGGGCTCGGTCCAGTCGGGAGGCAGGGCGAGCGACAGGAGAAAGCCGAGCGGGCGGGCGCCCTTGGCGGCAAGATCGGAGAGGTTCACCCGGAGCGCCTTGCGCGCGATCGAATCCGGGGGATCGTCGGCGAAGAAATGCACCCCGGCCACCAGCGCGTCGGTCGTCAGAACGAGATCCTCGCCCGGCGACGTGCGCAGGAGCGCCGCGTCGTCGCGCAACCCCAGAGCGGCCGGGCCGGCGTAGGGGGCGAAAAACCGCGCGATCAGCGCGTCTTCGCTGGGGCGGGAGGACATCTTTCTGGAAACCCAAGGCTCTGGCGGCGCCGCGATGGCCGACGGCGCTCTGTTAGCGCATTCGCGAACCGCTGTCGCGAGCGCCATGCGATCATTGGTCGCCCCTCGCCGCGCGGCGGTTGAGGCGTCAGCCGATGACAAGGCTGGGCGACTGTGATCGATTGCCGCCCTCAAGACGCCAAACGGGCGCGCAGGAGGGGCAAGACATGCACAGCTATCCCGACGACATCTTCACCGAGCCGGCAAACGTCGATCCTGACACGCTGGCCAACCTCGGCCCGTTGCGGGCGCTCGCGGGCGTCTGGACCTCGGACCGGGGCGTCGACGTCAACCCGACGGCCGGCGGGCCGGACGTCCAGGCCTATGTCGACCGCCTCGACATGCAGCCGATCGACCCTCAAACCAACGGGCCGCAGCTCTTCTACGGCTTGCGCTACCATCAGCATGTGGTGAAGCCGGGCGAGGTCGCGACCTATCACGACCAGGTCGGCTACTGGCTGTGGGAGCCGGCGACCGGCGCGATCTACCAGACGCTCGCCATCCCGCGCGCGCAGGTCGCGCTCGCCTACGGCGAGGCGGCGGCGGACGCGAAGGCGTTCGAGCTCGTCGCCAAACGGGGCGAGACGACGAACGGCATCGCCTCCGGCCCGTTTCTCGAACACGCGTTCAAGACGACCCACTACCGCATCAAGGTGAGCGTGCACGCGGACGGGAAATGGTCCTACGACGAGACGACCATCCTCGAGATCAGGGGCCAGGCCCAGCCGTTCGAGCACCGCGATACGGCGACGCTGGTCAAGATCGCCGAGCCGACGCCGAACCCGGCGGCGATGAAGCGATAGGTACCGGAGGCGACCGTTTCGATCGAGCCGAGCAACTCGCCGCCGCTATGGAGGAGCAGGCACTGACAAAGGTAGAAATGGCGGCGCGGATGAAGACCAGCCGTCGGCAGATCGACCGGCTCTTTGATCCGGCTGTTCCGTCGGTCACGCTCGACACGCTGAGCCGCGCCGCCAAGGCGGTCGGCCGCTCGCTTCGCATCGACCGGGTGTGACGGCTGCGCCTTGCGGGTTGCGCTTCCCCCTCCCCTTCCCTAAACCACGCCGCACTCTTTAGCCGAAGGACCCGGCGTGACCGAAGCGTTTCAGCCCCAATCCGACTTCCTGCGGGTGATGCAGGAGCGCGGCTATGTCCACCAGTGCTCGGACCTCGCGGGCCTTGACGACCAAGCGCGCTCGGGCGAGCTCGTCGCCTACATCGGATTCGACTGCACGGCGGCGTCGCTCCATGTCGGCTCGCTGGTCCAGATCATGATGCTGCATTGGCTCCAGGAAACCGGCGGCAAGCCGGTGGCGCTGATGGGCGGCGGCACGACCAGGGTCGGCGACCCCTCGGGCAAGGACGAGAGCCGCAAGCTCCTCACCGTCGAGCAGATCGAGGCGAACAAGGCGGGCATCCGACAGGCCTTCGCCCATTTCATCCGCTTCGGCGACGGTCCGCACGACGCGATCATGCCCGACAACGCCGACTGGCTGGCGAAGCTGAACTACATCGACTTTTTGCGCGACGTCGGCCGGCATTTTTCGGTCAACCGTATGCTGGCGATGGATTCGGTCAGGCTTCGGCTCGACCGCGAGCACGAGCTGACCTTCCTCGAGTTCAACTACATGTGCCTGCAGGCTTACGACTTCACCGAGCTTTACCGGCGCCACGGCGTGACGCTGCAGATGGGCGGCTCGGACCAGTGGGGCAACATCGTCACCGGCCTCGACCTCGGCCGCCGCATGGGCCTGCCGCAGTTCTATGCGCTGACGTCGCCCCTCATCACCACCGCCTCGGGCGCCAAGATGGGCAAGACCGCGGCGGGCGCGATCTGGCTCGACGCCTCGATGCTGAGCCCCTACGCCTACTGGCAGTTCTGGCGCAACACCGACGACGCCGACGTCGGGCGGTTCCTGAAGCTCTTCACCCTCCTGCCGCTCGACGAGATCCGCCGGCTCGAAGCGCTCGCCGGCGCCGAGATCAACGAGGCGAAGAAGGCGCTCGCCAACGCGGCGACGACGCTCTTGCATGGCGAGGCGGCGGCCGAAGCGGCGTCGGAGACGGCGCGCAAAACCTTCGAGGAAGGCGCGCTGGCCGAAAGCCTGCCGACCATCGACGTGCCCGGCGCCGAGTTCGACGCGGGCTTAGGCGCGCTCTCCGCCTTCGTCCGCGCCGGCCTCGTCGCCTCGACCGGCGAAGCGCGCCGGCAGATCCGCGGCGGGGGCTTGAAGGTCAACGACCAGGCGCTCGGCGACGAGAAGGCGTTGATCACCCGCGACGCGTTGCAGACGGGCGGCGTGGTCAAGCTGTCACTCGGGCGCAAGAAGCACGTGCTCTTGAGGGCGGTGTAGGTCCGGAGGGACGGCGTCTCGCCGTCCAAGCGGCGCGACGGGGCCCCGCCTTCGACAGGCCCTGCCGCGCGAGACGGGCACCCTCCGGCTCTCCCAGGAACGAAAACGCAACGCTCGCGTTAGGCCGCCGGAACCGGAGGCGGCGATGGCGAAACACGAGCCCACTGAGAAAACCGTACATTACAACGGACCGGCCGGCGGCTGGGGCTCGCTCAAAGGCATCACCAAAATTTTCGGCGCGGAATGGTCGACCCCGGCGGCGATCGAGACGCTCGCCAGGCAGAACAAGCCGCACGGCTTCATGTGCGTTTCCTGCTCGTGGACCAAGCCGGCCAACTATCATCCGTTCGAGTTTTGCGAGAACGGCGCCAAGGCGACGCTGTGGGAGCTGACCAGCCGTCGCTGCACGCCGGAGTTCTTCGAAAAGTACACCGTGACCGAGCTTCGGGGCTGGAAGGACTACGATCTCGAGCAGCAAGGCCGCCTGACCCAGCCGATGCGCTACGATCGCGGGTCGGACCGCTATGTCCCCTGCCTTTGGGACGAGGCGTTCGCGGCGATCGGCCAGGAACTCAAGGCGCTCGATCCGAAGTCGGTGATCTTCTACGCCTCGGGCCGGGCAAGTCTCGAAACCTCCTATCTTTACGCGCTGTTCGCCCGCATGTACGGGACCAACAACCTCCCCGACAGCTCGAACATGTGCCATGAGACCACTTCGGTCGCGCTGAAGAAGACGATCGGCGCCGGCGTGGGGACGGTCGTTTTCGATGACCTCGCGAAATGCGACGCGATGTTCTTCTTCGGGCAGAACACCGGGTCGAACAGCCCCCGCTTTCTCCATCCGCTCGAGGACGCCGCCAAGCGCGGCGTGCCGATCGTCACCTTCAATCCGGTGCGCGAAAAAGGGCTCGAGGTCTTCGTCAATCCGCAGAATCCCCTGGGCATGGTGACCGGGCGCGAGACGAAGATCAGCACGCAATATCATCAGGTCCGCTCCGGCGGCGACATCGCTGTCCTCGTCGGCCTCTGCAAGCACGTGTTCGCCGCCGACGACGCCGCTCGGCGCGAAGGCCGGCGAGTTCTGGACGTCGACTTTATCGAGCAAAACACCCATGGTTTCGCCGCGTTCGAGGCCAAGGTGCGCGCGACCTCGTGGGAGGAGATCGAGGCCCAGTCGGGCCTTCCCCGCGAGGCGATCGAGGAGGCGGGGCAGATCTATGTCGAGGCCGAGCGGGTCATCGGCATCTACGGCATGGGGCTGACCCAGCACATGCACGGATTCGAAAATGTCGCGATGTTCGTCAACCTGCTGCTCCTCCGGGGCCACATCGGCCGCGTCGGCGCGGGAATTTCGCCGGTGCGCGGCCATTCCAACGTCCAGGGCCAGCGCACCGTCGGCATCACCGAAAAGCCGGAGCTGGCGCCGCTCGACAAGATTGCACAGCAATTCGGCTTCGATCCGCCGCGCGACAAGGGGCTGAACACGGTCGAGGCCTGCGAAGGTCTGCTCGCCGGCAAGGTGAAGGCGTTCATCGGCCTGGGCGGCAATTTCGTCCGCGCGATCCCGGAGCGCGAGAAAATGGAGGCGGCCTGGACGACGATGCGCCTCACCGTCCAGATCGCCACCAAGCTCAACCGCAGTCACCTCGTCAACGGCGAGGTCGCCTACCTGCTGCCCTGCCTCGGCCGCACCGAGGAGGACATTCAGGCGAGCGGCCCGCAGGCGGTGACCATGGAGGACACGTTCAGCTGCATCCAGGGCTCGATAGGCCGCAGGAAGCCGGCCAGCGAACATCTGAAGTCCGAGGCCGCGATCGTCGCCGGTCTCGCCAACGCGACCCTGGCGCCGAACCCGAAGGCGAAATGGGACGAGTGGATCGGCGATTACGCCCGGATCCGCGACCTGATCGCCGAGACCTACCCGAAAGAATTCCACGATTTCAACGCGCGCATGTGGACTCCGGGCGGCTTCTACCGAGGCAACTCCGCGCGCGAGCGGACATGGAAGACCGAGAGCGGCAAGGCCGAGTTCACGACGCCGGAGCATCTCGCGGCGAGCGGTTTCGACGACGTCCCCGACCGTTACCGCCTGATCACGATGCGCAGCAACGACCAGTTCAACACCACCATCTACGGCTTCAGCGACCGGCTGCGCGGGATCGAGGGCACGCGCGACGTCCTGCTCATCAACCCCGAGGATATGGAGCGCGCGGGCCTCAGCGACGGCCAGACGGTGTCGCTCGTCAGCGACGCGGGAGACGGCGTCGAGCGGCGGGTCGACGGGCTGAAGGTCACGCCGTTCTCGCTGCCGGACGGGTGCGTCGGCGGCTACTACCCGGAGATGAATCCGCTGGTCCCGCTCTGGAGTCACGACCAGAAGTCGAAGACGCCGGCGTCGAAATCCGTGCCGGTGAGGATACGAACCTAGGACGTCGCCTGCCTCAGGAGAGGCGGGGTCTGGCCGCGCAGGTGCGCGACACGCGCACGGTCCTGTGGCCGAGTGCCCGTCATCCCCGACGCGCTCCCGTGTGGATGATCGTGCCGACGTGTTCGCCGCGCAGCGCGGCGGTCAGTCGGCCCGGAACGAGGCCGTTGATCAACTGCACGCGCTCGATGTGGCGCGCCGTCGCCATGATCTCGACCAGCACGGGATCGAACGGAAGCGTTCCCTTGAATGTCGCAAGGTCGGCGCTGCTCGTCTCGGGGATCAGCTTCGCTTTCTTGCCGCCGGCGCCGTTCGGATCGCTGTCGTGGAGCCCGTCCACGTCCTCGACGATGGTGAGGCCCGCTGCGCCGAGGGCGTCGGCGACCAGGAACGCGCCAGCGTCCGCCCGGTGAATGGGAAGGCGCGAGGTCGGGAACTCGTGGTGGTTATAGGGCGGGAAGGCGCTGCTCACGACCGCGCGCGCCGCGGCAAGGTGGATCGAAAGCCGGGTCGCGACGGTGTCGTGCTCGACATAGGCCACGCCGTCCGGCGCCAGGAGCGAGGCGAGAATGTGGCCGTTCTGGCCGGCCTCATGCGCCGCCAGCGGCGCGAGCGAGCCGACCGGCAGGCCGAGGTCGAGGCCGACGCTGTAGAGGTGGCGGGCGCGGATGCCGGCGCCCGTCAGGATCAGCAGCCGGTGCTCCGGCAGCAGCTTGCGGAGCTCGTCCACGAGAGGAAGGATCGCCTCCGGGCCGCGATCCATGATCGAGCGGCCGCCGATCTTGACGACCTGCAACCAGGGAAGGAGCCGGATCGGGCGACCGCCCGCGACGGGCCGGGTCAAGTCGTCGTCGAGCAGGGTCTGGCGCGCGAGCGGCGAGGCGACGTGCTTGGCGGTATGGGCTTTGTCGGTCATGGGGCCGGCTCCTCAGCGCGCGGTGATGATGGTGCCGACGTGCTCGCCGGCGAGCGCGCGGGTCAGGTTTCCGGGGACGAGTCCGTTGACGACCTGCACCTCGTGGACGTGGCGCGCCGCCTTCAGGAGATCGAGCATCGGGAACTCGAGGATCGAGTCGTGCAGCCCCTTCGCCTTCATCTCGTCGACCGAGATTTTGGGAATGAACTTGGCGTTCTTGGACGTCTTCGGGTTGGCGTCGTAGAGGCCGTTCTCGTCCTTCACGAAAATCATCGCCTTGCAGCCGAACTGTTCGGCGACCAGGAAGCAGCCGGCGTCGGTGCGGTAGGGCGGAATGACGCCCTCCGCGGCAGGGCGCGTCCATAGGCCATAAGGCGGCATGCCCGCTGAAGACGACCGCGTGGACCTCGGCGAGAAAGAGCGGCACCGACGAGAGCCCGGCGCTGCTGACGCCGGAGATGCCGTGCTTGGCGAGGAGCTGCCCAAGCATTCGCGGCGTTCTGGTCCGCGACCGAGGCGCCCAGTTGCGACAGCACGCCGGCCGGCAGGCTCAGCCTCGCCGCGATCGAGTAGAGGTGCCGGGCGCGGGTGCCGGCGCCGGTCCCGATCAGCATCATGTGCGCCTTGCGGGCGGCGACGATCTCGTCGACCAGCGGATAGACGGCGGCGCGGCCGCGGTCGATCACGCTCTGCCCGCCGATCTTGAGCACCGTCGCGTCCGGCAGGATGCGGATAGTCCGCCGCCTTCTCGGCCGCCGCCAGAAGCTCGGGATCGGTCAACGATCGCTGCATCAGCAGCGCCTCGAGCTCCGTCGTCGTCTCGGCCATCAAACTCTCCATCGCATCGCTTTATTTCGTGAATGCATCATTCCGCCCCGGCTCGCAAGCCGAGTTGGAACGACGCGTCTCGCGCTCCATTGGCCGTGAAAGACGGGCGGCGAGACGCCGCCCCTCCTCTTTATTCGCCGCGGCCCGGGCCGAGCGCGACCGTCTTGACCTGGGCGTAAACCGGAGCGCCTGCGGCAAGCCCGAGTTGATCCCACGACTTGCGCGTGAGCCGCGACAACAGGCGCGCGCCCTTGCCCTCGGGTCCGAGCGCGACGACGGCGACGAGCTCGCTGGAATCGACAGGCGTCACGGAGACGATCCGCCCCGGCGCGACGTTGAGGATCGAACTCGGGCCCGGCGGCTCGCGCGCCAGGCTCACGTCGCTGGCGATCACCCGGACGCGCCGATGCTCGCCCGGCGCCGCCGGCGCCGCCGACACGGTGAAGCGCGCGCCGGGGACAGCGAGCGTCAGGAGGCCATAAGGGGCGTCGTAGCTCTCGACGGTCGCGTCGAGCGTGACCGCGGCGTCGCGCGCCTTCGCCAGCGGCAGCGACGGGTCGCTCTGCAGGTCGGCGAGCGGCGCCGACCGCGAGCACATGGCCCTTCTCCATCAGCACGACCTGGTCGGCGAGCCGCTCGACCTCGGCGATGTCGTGGGTGATGTAGACGATCGGCAGCGATGAGGCGGTCGCGCAGCCGTTCGAGGAACGGCAGGATCTCGCCCTTGGTGACGCGGTCGAGCGCGGAGAGCGGCTCGTCCATCAGGAGGAGCTTCGGCTGCGGACAGGAGCGCGCGGCCGATCGCCACCCGCTGGCGCTCGCCGCCGGAGAGATTGCGCGGCGACCGGTCGAGCAGCGGCGTCACGCCGAGCAGGTCGGTGACCTCGTCGAAGGCGACCTCTCCCTTTCGGGCGACGGCTTCGCCACGCGGCGCGCCGAACAGCAGGTTCTTGCGCACCGAGAGGTGCGGAAACAGGCTCGCTTCCTGGAAGACGTAGCCGAGCGGCCGCTTGTGGGTCGGCAGGAACGTTCCGTCGCGGTCCTGCCAGATGTCGCCGTCGATGTCGCAGACGCCGTCGGCGAGCCGGTTCAGGCCCGCGATGCAGCGCAGCACCGTGGTCTTGCCGCAGCCCGACGGACCGAACAGCGCGGTCACGCCCTTCGCCGGCGCGGTGAAGCCGGCGTCGAGCGACGAACTTGCCGAGCGTGCCGCGGAACTCGGCGCGGATCGGTGTGCTCCGCAGTCATCCGCGCATCCGCGCGAAGCGCTTTTCGATCAGGGTCATCGACAGGATCACGACGAAGGCGAACACCACCATGCCGCCGGCGAGAATATTGGCCTCGCGCCACTGCATCGTCTCGACAAAGTCGAAGATGGCGGTCGACATGACCTTGGTCTGGCCGGGGATGTCGCCGCCGATCATCAGCACCACGCCGAACTCGCCGACCGTATGGGCGAAGCCGAGCACGGCGCCGCTGAGCAGCCCCGGGCTCGCGAGCGGCAGCGCGACCGTCCAGAAGGCGCGCGTGGGCGAGGCGCGCAGCGTCGCGGCCACTTCCAGCGGGCGGTCGCCGATCGCGGCGAAGGCGTTGCGGATCGGCTGCACCACGAACGGCATCGAGGCGACGATCGAGCCGATGACCAGGCCCCAGAAGGTGAAGGCGAGCGTCCGCGCCGCCCCAAAGGCTGGCGATCGCCCCGCCCGGCCCGGCGGGCCCGAGCGCGATCAGGAGGTAGAAGCCGAGCACGGTCGGCGGCAGCACCATCGGCAGGGAGACGACCGAAGCGACGATCTCCTTCCAGCCGGCGCGCGAACGCGCCAGCCACCAGGCGAGCGGCGTGGCGACCACGAGCAGCGCCAGCGTGGTGATCGTCGCCAGTTCGAGGGTGAGCTGGACCGGGTCCCAGAGATGGGCGAACGCGTCCACGAAGCGGCCTAATCGAGCCCGTAGCCGAATTTTTCGATGATCGCGCGCGCCTCCGGGCCTTTCAGGAACTCGAGGAACGCCTTCGACGCCTCGTCGTTCTCGCCCTTCTTCAGGAGCACCGCGTCCTGACGGATCGGCGAATAGAGCGTCTGCGGCACGAGCCAGCGCGTCCCGCCCGTGAGAGGATTTGGTCTGCGACAGGGCGACAAAGCCGAGTTCCGCATTCTTGGTGTCGACGAACTGGAAGGCCTGGGCGATGCTCGCGCCCTGGACGATCTTCGGCTGGATCGCAGTCGTAGACGCCAAGCGCCTTCATCGCTTCGATCGCCGCCGTCCCGTAGGGCGCGGCGTTGGGATTGGCGATCGAAAGTTTCGCGAATTTGCCGGCTTTGAGCGTCGCCTCGCCCTCGGTCACGTCGACGACCCTGCTCCACAGCACCAGCTTGCCGATCGCATAGGTGAAGACGCTTCCGGCACGCCGAAGCCCTGGTCGACGGCCGCCTTGGCGCGCTCCTGGTCGGCGGACAGAAACACCTTGATAGGGCGCGTCGTGCTGGATCTGGGTGAAGAAGCCGCCCGACGCGCCGAAGCTCAGAACCGCCTCGTGTCCGGTCTTCTGCTTGAACAGCGCGGCGATCTCTTTCGCCGGTTCGGTGAAATTGGCGGCGACCGCGACATTGGTCTGCGCCGCCTGGGCGAAACCCGAAAACGCCGCAAGAAGCGCCCCGAGCGCGACGACCACCAGTTTCAGTCTCATTTTTGCTCTCCCCAGTTCTTGTCGAAATGCGCCCAAGGCCTTGCCCGTCGTTCCCCCGAGGGCCTAGGATCGGCGAGGCTTCCGATGTATTCTGCCATACCTGTCGGGCGGCCGACGTGCAATCGTTCAATCCGGGGCCCCCTCTCATGATCATCAGCGCGCGCAACCAGATCCCCGGCACGATCAAGGCTATCCACAAGGGCGCCACAACGGCCCATGTCGAGATCGACGTCGGCGGCACGGTGGTCACCGCCTCAATCACCAACGATGCGGTCGATCACCTCAAGCTCGCTGTCGGACAGAAGGCCTACGCCGTGATCAAGGCGTCCGATGTCATGATCGGCCTCGACGACTGAGGGAGAAGCAGGGCGCCTGAGGCTCACCGGCGGCCTCCAGGCGGGAGTTGCGGTTCCTTCGTCCCGTATGCGGGGAACGCACCAGGGACCGGAGGAGCAACCCGCGGTCAATCGCGGAGGGTTTCGTCCTGCCCTCTCCGGAAGCGGCAGAGGATTTATGGCGGGGCCGTCAAAACTCTCATTCTTGAAGGCATATACACAGCGGACATTATTCGATTGTCGCGGTACCGCGTGTCGGAGCGCTCCGATCGACGATGGCTTCCTGGATTTTTTTTCGGCAACTCCTCGAAACGTATTGATAATAAAAAATAATTTAATATTTGTGTCAAAAATATGAACGTGTGGCAAAAATATTACAGCATTGCGTCCCGCGTTATGTTTCATTGAACACAACGCTTCGAGCTGCGCTCGGATAAGATCCCCCAAAAATTCATGGCGAGGCTGGCCAAATGAAAACGACGACGTGTGTTCTTTTGACCTGTACGGCGATGGTTGCTGTTGCGACATCGGCGCGGGCAGCAGATTTAGCCACCTCTCAATCCCTTCCGACGGCGAAGCCATCCACTGCGGCTTGCTCGACCGTGCAGGATTACGTCGTCAACGATTGCCCGCTGACCTGGAACGGCGTCACACTGTATGGCGCTATCGACGTCGGCGTAGGCTGGGTCAGCCATGGACTGCCGGAGAACGGCTATAACTACGAAGGCGAATCGCTGGTCAACAAAAACGGCAACCATTCTCAATTGCTGTTCGCGCCAAACAACCTGTCGCAGACCGGCGTCGGCCTCAAAGCTAACGAACAGATTTTGCCTGGCTTATCCTTCGTGTTCAACGCCTCGACCGGCATCAATCCGACCGGCGAGCTCGCCAACATGGCAGGCACCAACATCATCAACAACGGCCTCCCCAGGAGTGAATATTCGTATGCCGGCGACGGCGCGCGCGCGGGACAAATCTTCAACGATGAGCTCTACGCCGGACTGTCGTCGGTCAATTTCGGCACTTTGACCTTCGGTCGTCAGCGCTCTCTCGGCACCGACACGGTGCTCGCTTACGATCCGGCCGCAGGCGCCTATTCCTTTTCGTTCATCGGCTACAACGGCCTGACGCCCGGAGGCGGCGACACTCAGGACACCCGCTGGGACTACGCTTTGAAATATCGCATCGCGTATGGCCCGGTCCATCTCGGCGCGATGTATAAATTCGCCAGCGGTCAGGGCGGTTGCTATTCCGACTCCCCCACCTGGACGGCTTTCACCTGTACACCGGAAACGCCGCACAACGACGCCTACGGGTTGAATTTGGGAGGGGTTTACAACAGCCTCTCGGCCGACGTCGTCGTCCAGCACGTCAACCAAGCCATCAGCGTCGTCAATCCCTTGCTCGGGCCTACCAGTCTGACCCAGCCCTATCAGTCGACGACCAACAGCATCAATCAAAACCCAATCACAGGTCCCAACCTGATCGGAATGGGCAATACCGAATATGGCATAGTAACCGACAACACTTCCGTTATGGTCGCCGCCAAATATACCTGGAACCAGTTCAAGTTCTACGGAGGCTATGAGCATATCCTACAACTTAATCCGTCCAACCCGTTGGGCGTCGGCGCCACCGCCCAGGGCGGTTATCAACTGAGCGGCGTCGAAGACAACAATCTCGATTCTCCCAAAATCGTGCAAGTTTTCTGGACGGGTGTACGATATGCCTACAACGACAAAACAGACATTATCTTATCATACTATCATGAGTTGCAGAACACATTCCGTGTTCCGTCGACCTGCTCGTATGCCGCCGGTTTCCGCAGTTCCTGCTCCGGGACGCTCGACGAGATCTCCGGCTTTGTCGACTATCACTTCTTCAAGAAATTGGATGTGTATGCCGGCATAGCCTATTCTCAGGTCACCGGCGGACTAGCCATCGCCATTCCTCACGGCCCCGGCGTCCCCTACTACTACAACAACAATCTTGCTCCGACGGCTGGCGTCCGTTACAGCTTTTGACCTTTCTTCACGGTCAGGCGATTGTTTCTCTCTGGAGAGGCTGACGGTAGTCCGAATTGAGATGCGCCCTTGGCGGCGCCGCGCGCCGCCAAGGGGGGTGGGTAACATTTCTTGCCAAGCCAATTGCTCTGTTCTATATTCGTTCTCATCAGACGGAGCGTGATATGTCTTGCGCCGAAGCCCTTCCACCGGCCGTGTCTAAACGAAGCGCGCGTCGCGGGCGCCATAATCCTTCGAGCGACGGGCGGCGAGACGCCGCCCGGAAAACCTGCCGCAAGACCTTGAAAACGTGGAATTCGCGCCTGCAAATCTTTAGTTCGGCAGAGCGACGGCTCTAGCGGCTGGCAAACGCGGGGGACGGCGCCGCCGCCATCCGGGCGGCCGCTTCGCGAAAGTACCGCGTCCAGATGCGCGAGACGGCCTCTGCGTTCTCGCCGACGTCCCGGTAGGACGCGCTGAGGAAGGCCGACATCGTCTGGTGGATGTCCTTGTGGGTCCCGGCGCCGAACAGCATCGCCTGAGTGTTGTCGAGCATCCTATCCCACAAGATCAGCGACTCGTTTCCGACGTCGCGCAACGCATCTGCGGTGGCCTTCGTAATGATCCGGTCCGGACCGTGATGATCCCATCCGACCACTCTCAATGTCAGGCTGTCATGCATCCTTGAAGTCCCTGGCTATTGCTCATGGACAGCCATTCGCAAGGCCGACGACGCCGTTCAATTGGTAATACTACGTAGCCGCGTTGAGGAGTCACCTTCCGAACCGGCCCTAATGCGTGCGGGTCGTCGCCGGCGCCGGCGCCGGCGCGGCTGCTGATTCTGCCGGCAAGGCGGTCCGCGCGCCCGTCCCGTCGACGGCGCCCAGAATCTTGCGCAAGATTCCCGGAGCGATCGCCGACAGGGGACTGATGGTCAGCTTCGGATCGTCCAGCGCCCCCTTGGCGCGGTACGAAATCGCGAACACGCCCTCGTCCTTCCGCCGCCGAGCAGGACGCCGACCAGGGGAATCTGGCCCAGAAGCGTGTTGACCGCAAAAGCCGGGATGAACGTGCCGGTGACGTCAAGCCTGTTGCGGGCGAAGTCGACGGTCCCTTCGGTGGTCAGTCCCATGTAGGGGTTGAAGATGATCGCGTCCCTGATCTCGAGCGCGCCGGGCGAGCGGTCGAAGCTGACCGTCAGCTTCTGAAAGCGCGCATCGAGCGGATCGACCGTCTGTCCCGGTCCCGGAGTGGGAGCGGAGGCGACCAGCTGCCGGAACGCCGGCTCGTCCCGCAGGGCGAAGTTCGTCACCGTCGCCGCGCCGGAACTCGTTTCGCCGCCGGTCTGCATCACGAGATCGAGATTGCCGCCCTCCATGCGGGTGTAGATATCGGCGAATCTCGCCAGCGCCCCGGCGTCGCTGGCCGTCAGCCGCAGGAGGCCGTCCTCGCCGCGGATCGCCGCGACCATCCCCTGCCCGAGCCGGCCCTTGAGAAGGTTCAGGCGGTCGTCGCCGCTCGCGCCGCGAAAGGTTGAGCTCCAGTCCGCCGATCGCCTGCCTGTTCGCGCCGGTCACGGTTGCGACCTTCATGTCGAGGTCGAAGTCCTTGCCGCCCTGCGCGGACGCCGACGACGGCTGAGGATGCGCAAGCGCCTTGAGGAACGGCGACGCGTCGAGCGTGGACCCGCGGACGGTCGCCTTGACGGCGCTGGCCGTGTTCGTCACGTCGGCCTGCAGGCTGTCGCCTGGCGAGAGGCGCGCCTGAGTGATCTTCGCCGTCTGGATCGCGCCGTCGACGGCGAGCTCCGCCGAACCTCGGATGGAGACGGTTCCGAAGTCGACGGCGAGGTTGCTCACCGACGCGCCCTCGGCCGACGGCTTGATCTGGAACGTCGCCTTGCCCGGCTTGCCGGCCGCCTTCGCGACGCCCGGAATCGGATTGTCGACGCCGGCCGGCGTCAGGTCGACCTCGACGTCGGCGCTGGCGCGCGAGAGCGGCGCCTTGAGCTTGATCGGCAGCGGCCCGGTGAGCCAGGCGAGATTGAGCCCGCGCTTGGCGCGCCCCGCCTGATCGAGCGTCGCGGTCACGGTCGCCGAGCCCGTCGTCGCCGGGCGCGCGGGAGGCGTCGATGTGGGCGGGCGAGCCGAACAGCTGACCGTCGCCGCTCATGGTCAGCGTGTTGCGATCGGCGACGAACGTCAGGCTGCCCTGGTCCAGTTTCTCCGGCCCGACGAACTTGTCGAGCGTCAGGTTCGACAGCGCGCCGGTCGCATGGAACTGGGAGTCCTCGGGCTTGGCGGTCTTGCCGAGCTTCAGATCGAGGGTCAGTTCGCCCTCGGCCTGCCCCTTGACCGTGGCCGGGTCGATCTGCACGCCGGCCTGCTTGCGCAAAGGCTCGCGGCTCAGGAGATCGGCGAGCGCGTCGGCGGTTCCGCTCAGATGCGCGCGCGCCTGCGCGTCCACGATCGGACGCGGCGTCGTGTCCGGGATCTCGAACGTCGAGATTGTCGGCGAAGATGCGCCGCGTCGGGGTCAGGTCCATCGTCGCGCTTCGCGCCCGCGACCTTGAAGACGTGGCCGGTGAACGTTCCCGAGGCCTGCGCCCGAGATCATCGGCGGCAGGCCCGGGAGAAGGTCGACCCCGACGCCGTGGGTCGCGAACGTCCCATGCACGCTGTCGGGCGCGACCGCGCGCTTGTGGTCCATGGCGTCGAGATCGGCGGCCGACCAGTTCGCGACCATCACGCCTTCGATCTTGCCGCCGTGCATGTTCTGCGAGGCCCAGTCGCGCACGTCCGGATTGATGAACTGCGGCCACAGCCGGATGGCGTCCTGCGTGACGCTCGGCCTCAGGTCCAGGCGCAGCTTGAGCGACACGCCCTGCCCTTCCGGGGCGACCTCGGCCTTGAGCGCGCCGTCGAACGTCGGCCCCTTGGCCGAAAGATTGTCGATGACGAAGCGCTGCTCGCGCGGCAGAACCCGCGCCTCGAACACGATCGAATCGAGCGGCACCGGCATTCTCGCCGCGGCGCTCCGGTCCGAAGCGGGCGTCCTGGGCCTCGAGGCGAGCGCTCCAGGCGCCCGGCCTCGTCGGCGGGCGGCGCGACCCAGCCCGAGGCGCTCAGATGCGTCTCGCCGGCGAGAAGGGTCGAGATCCTTGATGTCGAGCCGCTTTGACGTCGGCGTTCCATGCGAGCTGACCCGACGCCTCGTCGATCAGGAAAGGCAGGGCGTCGGGGTTGTTCAGCCGCACCGTTCCGGCGCCGATGGCGAATCGCCCGGTCAGGGTCTGGACCGTCCCGTCCGGCGCGAGACGCGAATCGAGCCTGAACGCGATCGGTCCTTCGGCGAACAGCGGCGGCGGCTTCTTGTCGAAGGTCTCGAGGTCGGCGAGGCTCACGTCGCGCGCCTCGAGCGCCAGCGAAGGCTGGTCGCCCATCGCGGCGCTGCGCCTCGATCGTCCACCGGCCGGCCGGGCCGGTCGCGGCCATCCGGGCTTTCCCCTCGTCGCCGTCGCGATCGAAGTACGAGGTTGAAGTCCTGATACGTCACCGTGCGGCCGGTCGCTTCGTTGTCGATCTCGAAGCGGGCGTTGCCGACCGTCAGCCGGTCGAGCGCGGCGCCGGCGCCGGCCATCGCCTCGGCGCCGGCGCGGATCAGGGCGGCGAAGTTCAGGCTTTCGAGGCCCGGAGGACTTGCTCGGCAAGGCGATCGGCGCGGCGGCGTCGTCGCCGGCGGCGGCGATCGACAGCGAGCCGTCTGCCGCGACCCGGAGCCGGAGGCCGAGATCGTCGAGTTCGAGCCGCCGCACCCGGACTTCGCCGAGGAACGCGACGAACGGATCGACGCCGATCTGGCCGCGCGGCGCCGAGAGCACCGTGCGGCCCTCGCGATCCCTGAGCTTCAGGTTGCGGAAGCCCAGTCCGACGCCCCAGCGAATCGTGCGTGACATAGGTCGGCCCGAGCTCGACGACGTAGGCGCCGCCGACCCGCTCCTGCAGCCCCGAGACGATCCGGTCGTGCAGCCATTCGAGATAGATCGGACCGCTGGACAGCCGGAACGCCAGCAGCGCAACGCCGACGAGCGCGACGAGCACCATGGCCTCGACGACATGGATGCACGACGTGCCGGATGCGGCGTCGCGCGCCGGCGCCGCGATTGCAGGCCGGAAGGCGCGCGCCTTCGGCGGCTGTCCACCATGCTCTGCATGGCGGCGCGGGCGCGCGCGCGTTGTCCGACCCCGAACCGACCGATCAAACGACGACGATCCTCTCCTGCCGGCGGCGCGGCCTTGACGCGCCTCTTGCCGCCGATTCGATAGCGGCGCTGGCACCGCTGTCCCCAGCCGACGGCGCGGCGCGCTTGAAACGCCCCGGTCGGCGGTCCAACGTCGAGCGGCGCAGCGTATGATCCGCTGGCATTGAATCGACATTGAGACAAATCGAGGGCGACATGGCCAAAGAACTCGAAGAGGGCGATCCCGCCCCGGACTTCACGCTGCCGACCGACGGCGGCGGCGAGGCCCGGCCTCGCCGACCTCAAGGGAAAGCCCGTCGTCGTCTACTTCTACCCGAAAGACGACACCTCCGGCTGCACGGCCGAGGCGATCGCCTTCAGCGGGCTCAAGCCCGAATTCGACGAGGCCGGCGCCGTGGTGATCGGCGTCTCGCCCGACAGCGCCGCCAGCCACGACAAGTTCAAGGCCAAGCACGAGCTCGCCGTCGCGCTCGCCGCCGACCCGGAACGGTCGGCGATCGAGGCCTATGGCGTTTGGAAGGAAAAGAGCATGTACGGGCGCAAGTATTTCGGCGTCGAGCGCTCGACCTTCCTGATCGGCCGGCGACGGGCGGATCGCCAAGGTCTGGCGCAAGGTCAAGGTGCCCAAGCACGCCGAAGAGGTGCTGGCCGCCGTCAAGGCGCTCTAATTGATCGGATACGCGCCGAGAAGCGGCCGCCAATCCCCAAATGACGGTTACGCTGCGGCGCCCTTGACCTTGGCCGTCCGTGCAAGAGCTTGGGCGTTGCAATGCATTAACCTTAATGGTGTTCAAGTCGGCGCGTGAGCCGCCTCGACGGGCGGGCGGCGGAGCCCGTTTGATGTCTTTTCTCGAGTCGCGGCCCGGCCTGCCAACCACGCACTATTTCGTTTCGCTCTCGCGCGGCGATTCGATCCGCACGGTCATGCTCACGCCGGCTGTGCTTTGGACGCTGATCGCGCTCAGCCTTCTCTCGCTGGGCCTCGGCGTCGCCGGCGCGCTGGACCTCGCCTTGCGCGACCGCCCGGGCGGCGCGATCGCCCTGCGGGCGGGCGACGCGGATATGGGAGTCGGGAACAGCGTTCGCGCCAAGACCGATGACGCGGAACGACGCCGAATCGCCGAAGACGCCGCGCTCGACGCACGGATGCGCGCCGTCGTGGCGCGGCAGACGAGCCTGGAAAAGCGCGCGGGCGTAGTCGCGTCCCTCGTCGAGGCGCTGCGGGGCGTGGCGCCGATCTCGGCGGCAAGGCCTGCGGCAGACGCGCTCAAGGCCATCGAGGCTCTTGGCCCCAGAAACGCCGGGCCGCCCTCGCCGGCCGAGATCCCGATTTCGAGCGCGGCGCGCGCCTACGCTCCGCCGGCGCCCGCTCTCAGACCCCTGCCCCCGCCGTCGCGGCCGCCGCTCGACCCGCTCGGCGCAGCGAACCCCGCGCCCGCAAGCCTTTCGGCGCTCGCGGCGGAGCCCGATATCGACCCGGCGACGCGTCTCGCCCTCATCGACCGCTCTCTCGACCGCGTCGAAGGCGGGGAAATGTCGGCGCTGGTCGCCGTGGATCGCGCGGCCGCCGGGGCCGCGGACCGCGACGCCGCGATCCTGGCCGACGCCGGCCTCGACGCGGAGAGAATGGCCGCGGGCGGTCCGCAAGCGGCTGTCGGCGGCCCGTTCGTGCCGTTTGACACCGCTCCGGGCGAATCGGCCTTCGACCGCGCGGCGGCGCGGGCCGGGCGCGACCTCGTCTTCGCGGCGAAACTCCGGGCGCTGATGTCTCGTTTGCCGCTCGGAAAGCCGCTGACGGGCGAGGCGAGCGTCACCTCTCCGTTCGGCTATCGGATCGACCCCTTTCTCGGCCGTCCAGCCTTGCACTCTGGCGTCGATCTCGTGCAGGCCTATGGCTCGGATGTCCTTGCCGCCGGCGCCGGCCGCGTCGTCCACGCCGGACCGATGGGCGGATACGGCCTGATGGTCGAGATCGACCATGGCGACGGCCTGACGAGCCGCTACGCCCACCTGTCCGAAACGCTGGTCGGCGAAGGCGACGAAATCGACAAGGGCGCGGTGGTCGGCCGGCTCGGCTCGACCGGCCGCTCGACCGGCGCGCACCTGCATTACGAGGTGAGGATCGACGGAGACCCGGTTGATCCGGAGCGCTTTTTGCGGGCCGGTGAGCGGGTGGCGGCGTCGCCGTAGCGGGTCCCGTTTCCTGTCCTCCGTCGGAGCGTCTACACAGGTCCGGATGGACGTCCTGCTGTTCCGCGCGCTCGGTCTCCTCGGCCTCGCCATTCTGGTTGCGCTTGCGGCGCGGCGGCTCCGGCTGCCCTATACCGTGGGGCTCGTGCTCGCGGGCGCTTCGCTCGCGCTCTTCCGCGTCGACGCCGGCCTCGCGCTGACGCACGATCTCATCTTCGACGTCGTCCTGCCGCCGCTCCTGTTCGAGGCGGCGCTGAACATCCACTGGCCCGAACTCAGGCGCGATCTCGCGCCGGTCCTGGCGCTTTCGACGATCGGCGTGCTGCTGTGCGCCGCGGTCGTCGCGGGCGGGCTCGTTTATGGACTCGGCTGGCAGGTGGAGCCGGCGCTGGCGTTTGGGGCGCTGATCGCCGCCACCGACCCGATCGCGGTGATCGCGCTCCTGCGGGAAACCGGCGTCACCGGGCGACTGCGCCTGCTGATCGAGGCGGAGAGCCTGGTCAACGACGGCGCGGCGGCGGTTTTGTTCACCCTTATCCTCGCCTGGGCGGCCCACGATCCGAACGGCACGGGCGGTCCGTTCGGCGTTCCCGTCGCGCTGGTCGCGATCGCCGGAGGCGGCGTGCTGGTCGGGCTTCTGGTCGGGCTCGGGTCGGTGGTCGTCGCGGGGACGTCGGACGATCACCTGGTCGAGACGGCCGTCACCGCCATAGCCGCCTTCGGCTCGTTCCTTATCGCCGAGCACGTCGGCGCTTCTGGCGTGCTGGCGACGGTGACGGCCGGGATCGTCATGGGCAATCTCGGCGTCCTCGGGCCGAGGGAGGGCTCCGCCCTCTCGCTCACCGCGCATGGCCGTCAGTTCGTGATCGAGTTCTGGGAGTTCGCGGCCTTTCTCGCCAATTCGCTGGTGTTCCTGCTGATGGGATCGGCGATGGCGACGATCGATTTCGCCCGCGAGGGCTGGCTCGCTCTGGCGCTGGCGGTGCTCTTGGCCCTCGCCGGCCGGGCGGTCGCGGTCTATCCGGTCTGCCTGATGTTCGCGCGGACGCGCTGGGCGGTTCCGCTCAATCAGCAGCACCTCTTGTGGTGGGGCGGCTTGCGCGGCGCGCTTGCGCTTGCGCTCGCCCTCGCTCTCCCTGCGCACATTCCCCAGCGCGAGGACATTCTCATCGTCGCCTTCGCGGTCGTGGCCTTCTCGGTCATCGTCCAGGGCCTGACCGCGCCCTTCGCGCTCAAGGCGCTTGGGCTCAAGCCGGCGAGGGGCTAAGCGATGCGAGGCTTGCCTTTTGCACAGCGCCAGTGTCATTCGCGAGTGTGACTAGGGGAAGAATCAATGCGCCGTGTCATCTGGGCCGCGGGAATCCTCCTTCTTATGGCGCTATCCTTCGCCGCGGGAAAAATGACATTGGGCTACCGTGCACTGCCGGAAATCGTCGCGACCCTGCCGGAGGACGAATCGCAATTCAGCCGCGAGCTCGACTCCCGGTTTCGCGAGCGCTTTCCGGTCGGAAGCAGCGAGGACAAGCTCCTCGCCTACCTCGTCTCCGCGAACTTCGTTCCCGACTGGCGGCGGCGTGACGAACCCAACGCCGGCATGTTCGTCTGGAACGGCCTCGTGTGCAGCCGGATCGCGCGCGTCCACTGGCGGGCCGATGCCAGCGGTGCGCTGACCGACGTGGGCGGCGCCTACGAGAGCCAGTGTCTTTGAGCCAGCGGGCGATCGTCGAGAGCCGCGGCGGCAGGCTTCACACCCCCGGCGCTCCATGCGCCGGGTCGCTCCTGATCCTACGCTTTCATGACGCGCGGCTCGTCTAGGTCCCATCGCCAATGAGCACGCCGGCCTTGGCGACCTTGGCGGCGCGCAGCTTCGCGACTTCCGGCATGTCCGTGCCGATGAGCGGGCGGAGGTACCTGAAGAACGCGTCCGTCACGTCGTTGGCCGCCGCGTTGATGAATTCGTCCTCCATCACCCGGGTCTTGCCGGCGACCGTCTCGATCGGGATCAGCGGATAGTCGACGGCGTAATCGCCGACGCGCTTGATCGAGACCGACCCGGTCTCGGCGCCGCCGACGGCGTATTGCACCGCCTTCTCGCCGACCTCGCGCGCCTCGCGCTGGTCGACCTTGCTGACGCAGCCGACGAACGAGCGCTGCAGATAGCCAAAGGTGTCGCCGCGCACGCGCTTGATGCCGAGCTTGTTCTTGATCTCCTCGCAGAGAAGATCGGCGAGCGCGCCGGTGCCGGAAAGCTGCACGTTGCCGTGGGCGTCCTTCTCCGACTTGCCGACCAGCTTGGTGATGATCGCCTCGCCGGTCTCGTCGTGGATGCCTTCCGAGGCGGCGATGATGCAGCGTCCGTGACGCTCGTACACATCCTTCACGTCGGCGAGGAACTTGTCGACGACGAATTTGCGCTCCGGCAGATAGATGAGATGCGGGCCGTCGCCCGGGTATTTCCGCGCCAGCGCCGCGGCGGCGGTGAGGAAGCCCGCGTGGCGGCCCATCACGACCGCGCAATAGACGCCGGGCAGCGCCGCATTGTCGAGATTGGCGCCGGCGAAGGCCTGCGCGACGAAGCGCGCCGCCGACGGGAAGCCGGGCACATGGTCGAAGCCGACGAGATCGTTGTCGATGGTCTTCGGGATATGGATCGCGCGCAGCGCATGGCCGCCCTTCTTGGCCTCGTCGGCCACGATGCGGACCGTGTCCGACGAATTGTTGCCGCCGATGTAGAAGAACGTGTCGATTTCGTGCGCCTTGAGGACCTTGAAGATCTCCTGGCAATATTTCAGGTCCGGCTTGTCGCGGGTCGAGCCGAGCGCCGAGGCGGGCGTCGCCGCCACCGCCTCGAGATTGGCGACCGTCTCCTGGCCGAGGTCGACGAGGTCGTCGTTGACGATGCCGCGCACGCCGTGGCGCGCGCCGTAGACATGGGAGATGCCGGAAAAGCGGCGCGCTTCAAGCGCAACGCCGACGAGCGACTGGTTGATGACCGCTGTCGGGCCGCCGCCCTGAGCGACAAGAATCTTGTGCGACATGCTGGTTCCCTCCGAGTGAACGCTGCCGGCCGTCGCCCGGCGCCTGCAACTGGCTTTAGGAGCCGCGCACGACGCACGCAAGACGCCGCGGCCTCCGCGCGCGCCTTGGCGCGCCGAAAGGCCAAGCGACACAATGACGCGGATCGCGGTCTTGGCTGCCCCCGGGCGCCTCCGTCTTGCCAAGCCGCAGACGATCAATCAGGCTTCGAGCGGCCTTGAAGTCGCGATCATTGACCGGCCGAGGGAGGCGGAAGGATGAAACCGGATTCCTTTTCACGCGTTGCGAGGCTCGGCGAACTGACAGGCGACGGACCCTTCTCCGTCTCGGCCAATGGGCGGGACGTCGTCCTCGCCCGAACGCCGGCGGGATGGCGCGCCTTCGAGGGCCGCTGTCCCCATCAGGGCGCGCTCCTCGGCGAGGGCGAGATCGACGCGGGCGCGCTCGTCTGCCGCAACCATCGGTGGCGGTTTTCGCTCGACACGGGAGAGCGTCTCGGCGGGCCGGAGTGCCTCGCCTCCTTTCCGACGGTCGAGCGCGGAAGTTACGTTTACATCGACCTGTCCGGCTCGAAGGCGTCGGCCGCCGAGACGCAAAAAACGGCGAAACGCCCGCTGAGCTCAGCGCCCGGTCCGAAGGGCCTGCCCGTCCTCGGCAACGCCCTTCAGGTCGATCCGGCCCGTCTTCACCTGGTGCTGGAGGACTGGAGCCGCAGATACGGCCCGACGTTCCGCTTCCGCGCGGGGTCGCGGATCGTCTATGCCACGACCGACCCCGACATGATCGAGGAGGCCTTGCGTTCACGGCCCGAAACGTTTCGCCGCAGCAAGCGCAGCGACGACGTATTTTCGGAGGCGGGCGTCAAGGGCGTCCTCAACGCGGAAGGGGACGCCTGGCGTTCGCAGCGCAAGCTGGCGGTGGCCGCGCTGGCGCAGCGACACCTCAAGGCGCTTTATCCGCACATCCGGACCGTGGCGGGACGGTTCAAAGCTCGATGGGAAAAGGCGGCGGCTTCCGGCGAGACGCTGGACGTGGTCGAGGAGATGAAGCGCTTCACCGTCGACGTGACGACGCTGATCGCCTTCGGCCACGACTCCAACACGATCGAAGACGCGCACGACCGCATCCAGGATCATCTCGAGCTGGTGCTGCCGACCATCATCCGTCGCATCGTCTCGTCCTTCCCGGTCTGGCGCTATGTGAGGCGCCCGAGCGACCGCCGGTTCGAGCAGGCGCTCGCGGCGGTGCGGCGGTGGCTCGAGGCGCGGCTCACGGAGACCCGCGCGCGGCTCGCCGCAGACCCGGACCGCATCGCTCGACCCTCCAACTTCATCGAAGCCATGCTGATTGCGACGGACGAGAGCGGGAAGCCGTTCTCGGACGCGACGATCATCTCCAACCTGATCACGATGCTGCTCGGCGGCGAGGACACGACGGCCTACACCTTGACCTGGGCGATCCACGAGCTCTGCGATGCGCCGCGCTGGGGGGCCGCGCTCCGGCGCGAGGCGGACGAGATCCTCGGCGCCGACGACTTCGCGGGGGATGTCGAGGTCGTGAACGCGCTCGCCGTCGCCAACGCGGTCGCGAGCGAAACCATGCGCCTCAGGCCCGCCGCACCCATCAACGGGGTGACCGCCAACGTCGATACGACGCTTGGGCCGTTCATCGTCCCCGGGGGCGCGACGATCCTGCTGCTGCTCCGCCCCAACGCGGTCGACGGCGCTCATTTCGCCGAGCCCGCCGCTTTCCGGCCCGACCGCTGGCTCGAACCGATCGGCGCGCATGACGTCGCCGTCTACGCGCCCTTCGGCTCGGGACCGCGTCTGTGTCCGGGCCGATCGCTCGCCCTGATCGAAATGAAGGCGGTGCTGTCGATGCTGTACAAGGCCTTCGACATCGCGCGAGTCGGCCGTGCGGAGGACGTTTCCGAGCGCTACGGCTTGACGATGGGCCCGGTCGGCCTGCGCGTGCGGGTGAAGGCGCGCACGCTCGAACCTCGCGCCGCCTGACCGCTACTTGCCGAGCACGATTACCTGGCGAACACGATTACCTGGCGAACACGATTACTTGGCGAACACGTTGCGGATGTCGGCCGGGGCCTCGACGGCGTCGCGGATGTCGAGCAGACTCTCGACATGGGCGAGATGCCGATCCATCAGATCGGCGGCGTAAGCGCCGTCGCGCGCGGCCAGCGCGGAGAGGAGAGCGTCGTGCTCCTCCTCCGAGCAGGAGTGCGTCGCCCGCGAGCCGTAGAGGCCGATGATCAGCGAAGTCCGCGCGACCAGATCCTCGAGGAACCGGGTGAGGACCGCGTTCCCGGCCGCCTCGGCGAGGCGAAGATGGAACTGGCCGCTGAGGCGTATCGACTCGCTCCGATCGCCGCACGCCTCCGCGGCCCCGCCGGCGCGCGCATTCTGACGAAGCTCCTCGAGCGTCGCCGCGCCGATCCGCGTCGACGCCGTGAGGACGATCGAGCGTTCGATCGCCCGGCGCGCCTCGAACACGTTGCGAGCCTCTTCCGCGTCCGGGCTCGCAACGAAGGCGCCGCGGTTGGCGTGCAGGGTTGCGACGCCCCGTTCCGCCAGCACGATCAGGACGCGCCGGATCTGAGTGCGGCTGCAGTCGAACGCTTCGCAGAGCGGCGCCTCGGGCAGCTTGGCGCCGGCGGCGAGCTTCTGCTCCATCACCGCCGCCACGATGCGATCGACGATCGCCGCGTCGGAAAGCGGCGGACGAAGGTCGTCGATCAGCGTCATGAATGGTTCGCCCCGTAATAGCCGCGTTCGGCAAAGCCCGGCATGACTCTTGATGTCAAGTTCACCTTGGCGCCGTCTGGTCGTCGTTGACGATTTCAGCGCCATCGTCTGCCGCATCCGTGTGCTTATGCACAAATTTTGCCAGATTGTCGACAATCGTGCTTCTTCTTGTTGACAATAATTTGTCCGGGAAGCAGCTTGCAGAGGTCCGCTCGACGGCGCCCGTCCCCTCGTCCCGGCCGCGCCGTAGCAGAATTCGGAGGAATTCACTGATGACGTCCCGCACGACCGTCCGCGCCGGCCTCCTGGGCCTGACTTCCCTTCTCGCTTTCGCCGCGGCCGCCCCCGCGGAAGCCGCCAATCCAGAGCTGAAAATCGGCTTTGTCGGCGTCACCAGCGGTCCGGCCGCCGCCTGGGGCACCTCCAACGTCCGCTCGATGGAGACGCTCGCCGACTGGTGGAACTCCCAGGGCGGCGTCAAGATCGGCGACAAGACCTACGACATCGACGTCGTCACCTTCGACGACCAGAAGGACCCGAAGCGCGCCATCGCCGGCATGGAGAAGATGGCGCAGGAGGGCATCCACTATGTCGTCGGGCCGAACGTCGACGACGGCGCCGCCGCGGTGCGTCCGGTCGCCGAGAAGGCCGGCATCATCTACTTCCCTTACGCCTTCCCGAAGACGCTCTACATGAAGCCCGCCTCGAACGCGGTGCTCGGCATGGTCGCGAGCTATCAGTCCGGTCCGGCGATCTACAAATACCTCAAAGAGAAAAAGGGCGTGAAGACGGTCGCGTTCGTCGCCGCCAACGAGTCCGATCCCTTGAGTCAGCGCGACAACGGCGTCGCCGCCGCCAAGGCGCTCGGCCTCGACGTGGTCGCCGCGACCGACACCTACGCCAACGACACGCGCGACTTCACGCCGGTGCTGACCCCGATCGTCAAGCTGAACCCGGACCTGCTGGTGCTCTCGGGCGTCGCGCCCGCCAACGCGCCGCTCCTCATCCGCTCGGCGCGCGAGCTCGGCTACAAGGGCCTGATCTCGACCGAGACGGCGCAGGACGCCAAGGTGCTCGAGGAAGGCGCGGGCGATCTCGCCGACGGCTTCATCTCGGTCGGCGGCGCCTCGACCCCGGCCATCCGCTCGAAGGCGATGGAGGAGTTCATCGACCGCTACACCAAGAAATTCGGCGAGTACAACGACGAGTCGAACACCAAGGTCTACGCGCTCGAGTACATCATCGACACGCTGAAGGCGAACCCGAAGGCGATCGACAACGTCGACGAATTCAAGAAGACGATCGACGGCTTCTCCGCGCCGAACCCCTACCTCAAGAACTCCTCGGCGACGCTGCACTACGTCGGCGACACCTCGTTCGGCCAGAAGCGCCAGCTCGCGGTGCCGCTGGTGGTCAACGAATACAAGGACGGCAAGTTCGAGACGCTGTTCATCGCCAACGTCGACTGAACTGAAATCGTCATCGCGAGCGAAGCGAAGCGATCCAGAGACCAAGGGCGCGGCTCTGGATCGCCACGTCGCTTCGCTCCTCGCGATGACGGCCGGGAGCCAGCATGGAGCAGGTGATCGCCAACGGGCTCTATCTCGGCGCGCAATACGCCCTGATCGCGCTCGGCCTGACTCTCGATCTTCGCGCTCATGAACGTGCTGAATTTCGCCCACGGGCAGATGTACGTGCTCGGCGGCTTCGTCACCTACGAAGTCTACGGCCTGATGAAGCTGCCGTTCGTCGTGGCGCTGATCGCCTCTGCGCTGACGCTGGCCATCGTCGGCGCGGCGCTCGAACGCTTCCTGTTCCGGACCGTGATCCGGCGCTCCGAGCGCGAGGAGAGTACGATGCTGCTCGCGGCCGGGGTCGCCTATTTTCTCGACGCCGCGATCCTGCTCCTGTTCGGCGAGAAGCAGCGCGGCGTGCACAAGATCGTCAACGGCGTCTTCCTCTGGGACAACCTGATCCTGCCGTGGGACCGCATCCTGGTCGCGGGACTAGCCGTCCTCTTCATCGTCGCCTTCATCCTGATGATGCAGTTCACCAAGCCCGGCCGCGCCATGCGCGCGATGGCGCAGGATCGGGTGGCGGCGCAACTCATGGGCGTGCCGGTCGCCTTCTACGGCCTCGTCGGCTTTGCGCTCGGCGCGATGCTCGCGGGGCTCGTCGGCGGCCTTCTGGTGACGATCACCGGGGTCAATTCCGGCATCGGCGCGGCGATCTCGATCAAGGCCTTCATGATGGTGATGATCGGCGGCGCGGGCGTGGTCGGGGGCGCGATCGCCGGCGGCTTCATCCTGGGCATGCTGGAGTTGGTCGGCCTGACGGTCCTGCATTCCTATGGCGACATCACCTATCTCGCCATCTTCGTCGCGCTGATGGTGTTTCTCGCCATTCGCCCCAACGGCCTGATGGGCAAGCCATGGGGATGAGCGCATGACCCGGATGCAGCGCGGCGCGCGCGCCGCCGCGGTCGCGCTCTTTCTCGTGATCGTGTTCGTGGCCGTTCCGCTTGCGATATACGAGACGCATCGCAGCGATCTTTATTACACGCTGAGTTCCGTCGCGCTCCTCGCCATCGCGTCGGGCGGCGTCTGGCTCACCTTCTACATCGGGCGCATCAACATCGGCCAGGGCGCCTATGCGCTTGCGGGCGGCTATGTCTCGGCGGTCCTGATCTCGACCTACGGCCTGTCGTTCTGGCTGAGCCTGCCGCTCGCCGGACTCTTCTGCGCGCTCATCAGCGTGCTGATCGGCCTGCCGATCCTGAGGTTGCGCGGCGTCTATTTCTCGATGGTCACGCTGGTGCTGACCGAGGTCGCCCGGCTGTCGGCGCTCGCCCTCCCTATCACCAACGGCGCCTCCGGCATCACCAGCATTCCCATGCCGGGCGCAATCCGTCTCTTCGGGCTGACGATCGTGCCGTCTTTCGACAGCTTCGCCGAACCGAACGTCGCATTCTATTTCCTGTCGGTCACGATGATGACGCTCTGCTTCGCCGCGCTTTACCGGCGTGGTGAATTCACGGGTCGGCCGGCTGTTCGCGGCGCTGCGCCAGAACGAGGCGCTCGCGTCCTCGATGGGCGTCAACGTCCCGCTTCTGCGCGTGCTCGCCTATGCCATCTCGTCGTTTCTCGGCGGGATCGGCGGCGCGATCTTCGTCGCCATCGCCCAGTCGATCTACCCGTCGAGCTTCACCGTCAACGACAGCGTGAACTTCATGCTCAACTGCTTCCTCGGCGGCTTGAGCTACGTATTCGGTCCCGATGCTCGGGACGCTGGTGCTCTATTTCGGTTGGGACCTCCTGTTCCAGACCGGCCAGTATCAGCTCCTGATCTACTCCGGCGTGATGATCCTGCTGATCGTCGCGCTGCCGAACGGGCTCCTCAGCCTGCGCTGGCCGTCGAGGAAAGCGTGACGTGAGCGCGCCGCCGATCCTGGAAGTTCGCGACCTCACCAAGCGCTTCGGCGGCCTGACCGCGGTCAACGAAGTCTCGTTCGACGTCGAGCCGAACGCGATCCTGTCGATCATCGGCCCCAACGGCGCCGGCAAGTCGACCATCTTCAAGCTGATCTCGTCGTTCGTGAAGCCGACGCGGGGCGAGGTGCGTTTCAACGGCGAGTTGATCTCGGGGCTCGCGCCCCATCTCGTCGCCCGCAAGGGCGTCGTGCGCACCTTCCAGGAGACCACGATCTTCAAGGGCATGACGGCGCGCGACAGCGTCGTCGTCGCGCATCACCTCCGCTCGCGCGCGAGCCTCGCCGGCTTCTATGTCGGCACGGCGGCGGCGCGGCGCGACGAGGAGGCGTTCGGCCGCTCGGCCGACGAGATCCTCGATTTCCTCGGCCTCGGCGCCGTCAAGGACGAGCTTGCGAGCAATCTTCCGCAAGGGCATTTGCGCGCGCTCGGCATCGCGATCGGGCTCGCAGCCGACCCCAAGGTGCTGCTGCTCGACGAGCCCTTCGCCGGCATGAACGTCGACGAGACCAACCGCGCGGTCGAGATGGTGCGGGCCGTGCGCGACCGCGGCGTGACCTGTCTGCTGGTCGAGCACGACATGCCTGCGGTCATGAAGATTTCCGACCGCATCGTCGTGATCAATTTCGGCGTCAAGATCGCCGAGGGGACGCCGGCCGAGATCCGAGCCAACGACAAGGTCATCGAGGCCTATCTCGGCGTCGAAGACGAAATCGATCGGGCTTTAGGCCATGGCCCCCAGTCCCCCAGCCGCCATGCTCGCGCTCGACGATGTCGAACTCTATTACGACCACGTCTACGCGCTGAAGGGCGTGTCGGTCGCGCTCAACGAAGGCGAGACGGTCGCGCTGATCGGCGCGAACGGCGCCGGGAAGTCGTCGATCCTGCGCGCGATCACGGGCCTGAGGCGCATCCGCAAGGGGTCGATCACCTTCGAGGGTCAGCGGATCGACGGGCTCGACCCTTCGGCGATCGTCAAGCTCGGCATCGCCATGGTCCCCGAGGGGCGACGGGTGTTCCCCTATATGAGCGTACGCGACAATCTGCTCATGGGCGCCTTCTCGCGCTCGGACGCGGCGGGGGTGCGCGCTTCGCTCGACGACGTGCTCTCCCGCTTCCCTCGCCTCAAGGATCGCCTGCGCCAGGCGGCCGGCACGATGAGCGGCGGCGAGCAGCAGATGCTGGTGATCGGCCGCGCGCTGATGGCCAAGCCCAGGTTGCTGCTGCTCGACGAGCCCTCGCTCGGCGTCGCGCCGAAGATCGTGCAGGACATCGCCCGCTCGATCGTCGCGATCAACCGCGACGAGAAGGTCAGCGTGCTGCTGGTCGAGCAGAACTCGCGCATGGCGCTCCGCATCTCCCATCGCGCCTATGCGCTGTCGACCGGCTCGATCGCGCTGGCCGGCGTCTCGGCGGACCTCGCCAAGGACGAGCGGGTGCAGCATCTTTATCTCGGCGGCGAGGTCTAAGGAGAGCCGTCAAGTGCGAGCGCACGCGAAGCCATACGGAATTCTTAAGCGAATCGAGCCGAAAGCCCTCATCCGGCCCTTCGGGCCACCTTCCCCCTGAGGAGGAAGGGAACCCCTCTCCCGCCGGGAGAGGGAAGCCGCGAAGCGGCAGGGTGAGGGCTAGAGGCGCGACTGGATGTCATCACGCGCTGGTGGACCCTTCCCATGCTGATCTCCGTCATCAATCCCAACACCACCGCCTCGATGACGAAGAAGATCGGCGCGGCGGCCGCGGCGGCGGCTTCCCCGGGCGTCGAGATCCGCGCCGTCAATCCGGAATTCGGGCCGCCGAGCATCGAGGGCTATTTCGACGAAGCCTTCTCCGTGCCCGGACTTCTCGCCGAGATCGCCAGGGCGACCGACGCCGACGCCTTCGTCGTCGCCTGCTTCGATGACACGGGGTTGGAAGCCGCGCGCTGCGCAACCGCCGCGCCGGTCGTCGGCATCGGCGAGGCGGCGTTCCACCTCGCGAGCCTGATCGCGGACAAGTTCAGCGTCGTCACCACCCTGCCCCGCTCGATCGCGCCGATCGAGCGGAACCTCGTCAAATATGGCCTCGCCTCGCGCTGCGCCCGCGTGCGCGCCGCTGACGTTCCGGTGCTGGCGCTCGAGGAAGAGAATTCGACGGCCCGGCGCGCGATCGAATACGAGATCTTTCGCGCGCTGGCCGAGGAGAACGCGGAAGCGATCGTGCTCGGATGCGCCGGCATGACCGATCTCGCGCGCGATCTCGAGAAGAAGGCCGGCGTGCCCGTGCTCGACGGCGTCGCCTGCGCGGTCGGTCTCGCCGAAACGCTCGCCCGGCTGGGCCTCAGAACCTCGAAGCGCAACACCTACGCCGCCCCGCTCGCCAAGACTTATGCGGGGGAGTTCGCGAGGTTCTCGCCGACGTAGGGCGCCGAGAAGGAGCAGTCTGGCGGCGCGATCGATGATCGCGCCGCCTCGCTCATCGAGCGCAGCTCCAGCCGCATCGCTCCCACTCCAGCCTTGCGCCAGCGCGGTGTGGCGCCCTCGTTGGCATGCGTAGTCTTCCGATTCCGCGCCGCGCGCGTCTGTGGCTCGTTTGGCTCCTCGTCGCTTTCGGCGCGATGAACGTGTTCGGGTCGCCGATCGAGGCATGGCGTCGCACGGGCGACGGCGCCGAGATCGGCTGGCAGGCGCTTCGCGCCCGGCAGACGCCGGTCGAGCGGCTGATGACGACGCTACGCGACGATGGCGACGTCGAGCGCTATTTCGCCTATGCGCAAGCCACGCTCGGCCGCCCCTATGGCGCCGATTTCGTCCGTCCGGCCGGCAAGGCCGGCCTCGAAGGCGTCCCCGATCCGACCCGGATCGCGACGCCCTCTCGCCCGCTCGTTCCCTGGCGCGATTTCGCAGTCGAATATCCGCCGGGCATGATGGCCGCGGCGCTCCTGCCCGGAATCTTGGCCCGCGATCAGGAGACCTATCTCCGGTTGTTCGCGTTCGAGATCGAGGCGGCGCTGACGCTCGCTGTCTTTCTCGCCGTGCGGACCGCGGACCGGCTTCGACCCGGCGCGGGCGACGCTGCGCTCGTTCAGGCGACGCTGCTCACGCTCGCGCTCGGGGTGATCGGCGCGCGCCGCTACGACCCGACCGTCGCGCTTGCGATCGCCGCCGCGGTTGATGCGCTCGCCGCGCGGCGTCCCGCCCTTAGCGGCGCGGCGCTCGGCCTCGGCGTCGCCCTCAAGGGCGTGCCGCTTCTGCTCGCGCCGATTTTTGTGATCCACGCGCTTGCAGGGCCGGGTCGAACCGACGGGGGCGCGCTCGGCAAGCGCGCCCCGCAACGCCCTTCCCCGCTAACGGGACTGTGGCCCGAAGGGCCGGATGAGCGCCCGCGCCGCCCCCTCGCCCGCTTTCTCGCCGGCCTCGCCGCGACCCTGGCGCCTGTCGCGCTCGCCTATATCCTGATCGCCGGTCCGCACGCCCTCGACGCCGTCGCCTATCACCGGGCCCGCCCGATCCAGATCGAGACGATCTACAGCAGCGTCTTGATCTTCGCGCGTGTGCTCGATCCAGGGACCCTGCGCGAGACCTACAGCTACGGCTCTCTCAACGTGATGTCCTCCGCCGAGCCCGTTCTGCGGGCGCTTTCGAGCGTTCTGCTGCTCGCCGGGATCGTCGCAAGCGGGGTCTTCGCGTGGATGCGCATCCGCAGCGCCGAGGACGAGGCGGGCCAACTCGTCGCTGTCATCAAGGCGAGCCTCATCGGCCTGATCGCCTACATCACGCTGGGCAAGGTTTTCAGCCCACAATATTGCGTCTGGCTGATCCCGCTCGCCGCCGCCGCGGCGCCGTTCGGCACGGCCGAGGCGCGCCGCCGCCTCCCGCTCGCGTTCCTGCTCGTCCAACTCGAATACCCATTCCTCTACGGTTTTCTTTACTCGACGCTGGCGCCGGCGACAGGGGCGCTGATTGTGCTGCGAACGGCCTGGCTCTGGCGGTACGCCGCCGAAATCAATCAGGCGCAGCCCTCGCCCCAGCGAACGGAGGCCGCGGAGCCCGAGTGCGCGACATGACCGCCGAATCGCGAACGTCATCGGCGTTCGCGCCAGGTATCGAATGGCGGCTGCCCCTGATCGGCACGGCGATTTTCGCGCTTCTCGCCGCTCTTTACGCCTTCGATCCCCCGGCCTACCGCGCGATCCTGACCTGGTGGTCCGGGCGGCCGTTCGAAACGCCGTTCATCGACCTTCACGGCGTGCTCAGCGCCCACGACTGCTGGCGGCGCGGGTTCGACGTCTATGTCGACAATCCCTGCGACCGCCTCCATCGCGTTTTCATCTATTCCCCGCTTTGGCTGCGCCTCGATATCCTGCCGGAGGCTCGGGAGGCGGTCCCCTGGCTCGGGGTCGCCCAAACTCTCGCATTCCTTGCGGCGCTTGCGGCCCTGCCGAAGCTCCGGCGTGGATATACTTGGGTTGCGCTCGGCGTCTTCGGATCGCTTCCCATGTTCGCGCTCGAGCGGAGCAACATCGATGTCCTGATGGTCGTACTGGCGATCGCGTCCGCCACTCTGCTCAGCCGCGGTCCGTGCGTCCGGGCGGTGGGCTACGGCCTGATTGGACTGGCCGCCGCGCTCAAATTCTATCCGGTCTTTGGCTTTGCGCTCGCCTTGCAGGAACGCGCAAAGGCGGCCGGAGCGATTATGCTCGCCGTCGCCGTCGCCGCCGCGGCATTCGTCTGGCGCTTTCATGCAGATATCCGTCAAATTTCGCTGCCAAAGCCGCTCGCTTTCACCGACGGGGTCGGCGCGGCCTCGATCCCGGATGGCGTCCGCGCGTTGCTGGGCCAAGCCCTGCTCGACCACGGGGTCAGCCCGCATGCCGCCAGCGTCCTTGTCGCTTTCGCGGTCTCCCTTGTCTCGGTGGGCCTGGTCGGCGCGCTGTTCGCCTGCGCGGCGGCGATTGCGCAGCGTCCCGACTTCGAACAAGCCCTCCGGACTCTGCCGCAACGGGCGAGGCTCCTCCTGATGATCGCCGCGGCGCTCTTTGGCGGCTGCTTCCTGGCCTCCGAGAACATCGGCTATCGCGCGGTGCTCATCGTTCCGGCCCTTCCCGCTATCGTCGGCCTTGCGCTGAACGCGCCCAGCCGCGGGGCGCGCTGGTTGTTCGCCGCCGCCACGGCCGCGTGCCTTTGCGGGTTGTGGATGCTCACCCTCCAGGCGCTCGTCGCCTTCGCCTTCGGCGGCTCGGCGATTCCCGTAAGCGGCGCGCTCGCGGGCTATCTTTTCTGGCTCATCCGCGAACTCGCGTGGTGGGCCGCCGTGACCGTCCTTCTGGCCGCGCTCGCGCGACATGCTCGCGATCTGCTCAATTCGCGCCCGGGATTGTCGCGCCCTCGATCAGGCCGCCGGTTGGCGACCGCTAGCGCGCGGCCTCGGCCACGTCGACCACCCGGAGCTGCGCCCGCTCCCGTCCGCCGTAACGGTTGACCGCGAGCGTGCCGGCCAGATGCACCGGGGCGCCGCGCAGCCGGGTCAGCGCCTCGCCGAGCTTCTTGCCGACGGAACGAAAGGCGATGGCGTCGAGGGCCGAGCCGTCCGTGGCGACCGCGCGCACCCGCAAATGGTCGTGGCCGACCGCCATGACGTCGGTGAGGCGGTGGCGCGGCAGGACGAACAGCGGGTCGGGATTGCCGCTGCCATAGGGACCCGCCGCGTCGAGCCGCCTGATCAGGTCCGGCGTCGCGGCCCCGGCCGTCAGCGCTGCGTCCACGTTGAGGCTCGCCGCCGCCCGCGCGGCCGCGACCGGCGAGGCGAGGCGGTCTTCGAGGAAGGCGCGGAGGTCGCCGAGCCGGCCCCTGTCCAGCGTGACGCCGGCCGCCATCGCGTGGCCGCCGCCCTTGACGAGGAGGCCCATCTCGACCGCTGTCCGGACGATGCGGCCGAGGTCGACGCCCGGGATCGAGCGGCCCGATCCGACCGCGTGGCCGCCGGCGAAAGTGAGGGCGAAGGCCGGTCGGTCGAAACGTTCCTTGAGCCGCGCCGCGATCAGGCCGACCACGCCCGGCGGCCAGGCTTCGCCCGCGACCACCACGGTCGCGCCCCGTTCCTCGAAGCCGAGCGCCAGCAGGGCCTCCGCTTCGGCCTCCGCCAGCGCCGCGATCTCGATCTCCCGCCGGGCCCGGTTCAGCCGGTCGAGCTCCGCGGCGATCGCGCGCGCCTCGAGGTCGTCGCGGGTGATGAGCAGCCGCGCCCCGAGCCCGGCGTCGCCGATCCGCCCGCCGGCGTTGATCCGCGGCCCGATCAGGAAGCCCAGGTGATAGGGCTGCGGCGGCCCGTCGGCGCCGGCGACGTCGAAGAGGGCCGCCAGTCCGGGCCGGCGGCGCTGCCGCATCACCAGAAGCCCCTTGGTCACGAAGGCGCGGTTCAAGCCCGTCAGCGGCACCACGTCGGCGACCGTGGCGAGCGCGACGAGGTCGAGCGCGGCCAGGAGGTCGGGCGGCGTGCGGCCGTTCCAGAAGCCGGCCTCGCGCAACGCCCGGTTGAGGGCGACGAGCGCCAGAAAGCTGACGCCGGCTGCCGACAGATAGCCGAGACCCGAAAGGTCGTCCTCGCGGTTGGGATCGACCACCGCCAACGCCTCGGGCAGCGTCTCAGGCGCCTGGTGATGATCGAACACGACCACGTCGAGGCCGAGCTTTTTCGCCTCGGCGAACGGCCCATGGCTCACCGCGCCGCAGTCGACGGTGACGACGAGGCTCGCGCCTTGGGCCGTGAAAGCGGCCATCGCCTCGACGTTGGGCCCATACCCCTCGGAGACGCGATCGGGTATGTGCACGATCGTCTCGCAGCCGCACGCCTCCAGATATTCGCTGATGAGCGCCGCGCTGCACGCGCCGTCGACGTCGTAGTCGCCGAAGATCGCGACCCGCTCGCGCCGCAGGACCGCCGCCTTCAACCGCTCGGTGGCGGCCTCCATGTCTCGCAGGACGAAGGGGTCGGGCATCAGGTCGCGCAAGGTCGGGTCGAGGTAGCGGTCGACCGCCTCGGGGGCGACGCCACGCCCGGCCAGCACACGGGCGATCAGTTCGTGCTGCCCGCCGACCTGCGCGATCGCCAGCGCGCGCATCTCCCCGGCCCCGTCGAGCCGCGCCCGCCAAGGCCGCCCGAGCGCCGAGGACTCGACGTCGAGGAAGTAATTTTGGGGATCCACGCTGTCGCTCTGACCGCCGCCCGGCTGATTCGCTGAACGGGAGATCGTAGAGCCGGCGCATGGGAGCGAAAGAGCTGGGCCCTATCATTCCGGGAATCGCGCACAGGAAATTTTCGCGGCTGCCTCCACAGCCCTTGTGGGCGGAGCGAAGAGAACGAGGACCAGGCTGTCACAGAAGTCTCGCTCGCCGCGGGCGGCCGCCGCTGCGATAAGCCGCCCCTTGAGTTCGCGGTCGCCTCTCCGGATGGCCGCAACCAACCCGCACTCGCTTATGGCCCGCAAACGTTGACCGCTTGGCTGCCGACATAGTTCCCGTAAGCGTCGTAAGCCGGCTGGTACTGGATGCAGTTGTTGCCATAATTATTCGCGTAGTAGGATCCGGCGATCGCGCCGGCGGCTACGCCGCTCGCGACGCCGAGGCCGACCGCCGGCCCCCACCCTCCGCCGCCGCCATGCCAAGCGCCGCCCCCGCCTCGCCAGCCGCCGATCGGCGCGCCGCCATGAAAACCACCGCCCCCGCCATGAAAGCCGCCGCCGGCCCGCAGCCCGCCGCCGCCCGGGTGCCCGGCTCCCGCCGCAAACGCGGGGGCGCCGCTGAAAGCGGCCAGGACCGCCGCGACCGAAGTCACGGCTATAGCTTTCGACCACCTACGCATACTCGTGTCCCTTCATGAGGAGCGGGAAACGACCGCCGGACGCGAACTCGAATCGGCTTGTCTTCAGCCGGCGGCGGCGTTTTCGCGCCAGAGGTTCGTTCGCTTCTTTGAGGAAAACGCGAAATCCTGTATTCGGTTCCGAACTTATCTAATTTAGTATGTATTTCTCGCCTACGCTCACCACCACAAGCCCGGCGTGGCGAGCTCCACCAGAGCCCCATCGGGATCACGAAAATAGAGGCTCGTTCCGCCCCTCGGCCATTGGTATTCGCCGGCGACCGGGATGGCTCGCTCGGCGAGGCGCGCCCGCCACGCCCCGAGGTCGTCCGCGGCGATCGACAGCGCCAGATGCAACCGGCCCGATCCATCGTGGCCCGGAATGGTTCCGCGCCCGTCCGTGACGTCGGCTTCGGTCGCGCCGCGCTGGAAAACGAGCAGCACGTGTCGCTCAGCCACCTCGAAGGCGACGAGACGCGGGCTTTGGACCAAAGCCGTAAATCCGAAAAGATCGCGGTAAAACCCGGCGGTGGCCTTCACGTCCTCGGCATAGACCGAAGTCTCCAGGAGGCCCGTGATCGGCGGCGCCGGGTTGGGCATCGTCCCCTCAGCGGTCGGCATTGGCGACCTTGCGACCTCGGGCGCGGCGGATGACAGCCCGAGTTCCAAGCTCAGTGCGAAGGTCGGGCGCGGATAAAGAGTTTTCAATAGTTTGCAGCGGATTTTCCAAGCGCCCGTCCGCGGTTGGGACGAGCCCGGGAACGGCGCCCGCCGCCCCGTTCCAAGTTTTGGAAATCGTCGCGCGCCCGGACGCGGATTGAACCATTTCCGAGCCTTACGGTAAATTTCTCGGGCAGATCGTCGGCTGCGGGACTGCCTTCGCCCTCATACCCCGGTCAAAGGCGCGGGGTGCGTCTGGAAGCGGGCTGAAGCGCGGCGGCGGCCGGGATTGCCAAAATTCCGGGCGCAGAATCAAACTTTTCAAAGGCTTCCGCCGGAATTCTCGGGCGGTCGGGTGGTCGTCGCTTTGCGGCTGTCGAAAGGACATGTCATGCTCGTGGAATCTGGCATCCGGGTCCAGCGAACCCTGGCTTCCGCCGCCGCCGCGGCGGCCTCCTTGCGCTGTCGAGGCGGCGGCAAATATCCCGCCGGGCGTCGCCGGCGTTCGACAAATTCGTGAGACGCCGGCAAGCGAAGGGGCTTCGGAGCAATCGGACATTCGGCTGTTCTCCGATCAGAGACATAGAACAGGCATAGAACGTAGGCGGGCTGATTGGCTACCAAGGGCCGTGCAGCAAATCCTGATCAGGTCCCGCAGAAGGTCCGGAAGACGCGCTCGCTGGTTTGAGGCGGGTTGGCATAGTCGGCGAAGGCCGGCTGATCCTGATAAGGTCGCGACAGAACCGTGAGCAGGTCGGCAAACGGCGAAAAGTCTCCATTGTCGATCGCCGCGTCGAGCGCCTGCTCCACCCGGTGATTGCGTGGGATGAATGCGGGATTGACGGCGCGCATCGCCCTGGCGCGCTGGCCGGGCTCCCGACCGTCCGCGGCCAGACGCGATCGCCACCGTTCGGCCCAACGGTCGTAGGCGGCCGGGTTCGCGAACAGCTCGCGCGCCCCGGCGTCTGCCGTCGCATCCTCGGCGGCGGCGCAGAGCCGACGGAAGGTCAGGGTGAAGTCCGCGACGTTCTCATGCATCGCCTGGAGCAAGTCGCTGACGAGCTCGAGATCGCCGTCCTCATTGCCGGAGAGCCCGAGTTTGTCGCGCATGCCGGCGAGCCAGTGCGCCTGATAGCGCGGCGTAAACGCGAGGACCGACTCGCTCGCAAGTTCGACCGCCCGCTCCGGGTCGGGATCGACCAGCGGAAGCAGCGTCTCGGCGAATCTGGCGAGATTCCATTGCGCAATGGCGGGTTGATTGGCGTAGGCGTAGCGCCCGAATTCGTCGATCGCGCTGAAGGCGGTCGCCGGATCGTAGCTATCCAGGAAGGCGCACGGTCCAAAATCGATCGTCTCTCCGGAAAGCGCCGTGTTGTCGGTGTTCATCACGCCATGGATGAAACCGACATGCATCCAGCGCGCGATCAGCCGGGACTGGCGCTCCACAACGGCCTTTATGAGCGCCAGTCGGGGCCGCTCGGCTTCGCGCGCATGGGGATAGTGGCGATCGATGACATAGTCGGACAGACGTTCGACGGCTTCCCAATCGCGGCGCGCCGCAAAATACTGGAAGGTCCCGACGCGGATGTGACTGGAGGCGATCCGGGTCAGCACCGCGCCCGGCAACCGGCGGTCGCGATAGACGGGTTCGCCGGTCGAGACGGCGGCCAGCGCCCGCGTGGTCGGAACGCCCAGCGCATGCATCGCTTCGCTGACCAGATATTCGCGCAGGACCGGTCCCAGTGCGGCGCGGCCGTCGCCGCTCCGCGAGAACGGCGTTCGCCCAGCCCCTTTCAATTGGACGTCGCGCCGCTGGCCGTTGCGGTCCAGCAGCTCTCCGAGGAGGATCGCGCGGCCGTCGCCAAGCTGGGGAACGAAATTGCCGAACTGATGCCCGGCATAGGCCATCGCGATCGGCTCGGCGCCCGATGGAATGACGTTGCCGGCAAACACGGCCGCCAGTTCGTCCGGCGCGAAACCCCGTGCGTCGACCCCAAGTTCCGAGGCGAGCGATTCGTTGAACCTGATCAGGCGCGGCTTTGGCGCCGGCGTCGGAGCGAGCTTTGCGAAAAACCGCTCCGGCAGGCGCGCGTAGCTGTTGGAAAAGACAGCGAGCGGCGCGCCCGTGCGTTCGATGGCCGCCGGCTTATCCATGGAATCAGTCGGCGGCATGGGTTGCAGATTTCCCTCTTTGGTCCTCGCTATCGATAGCGCCGGATCGGTCGGTCGATCTCCAGGCCCAGGATCCGCCAATCTCAGACCGGCTTCAAATTGTCCGCCGAGGATTTGCCGGAGCGCTTGTCCGCGACAATCTCGTACGCGATCTTCTGCCCTTCATTGAGGTCGCGCATCCCAGCCCGTTCAACCGCGCTGATATGAACGAAAACATCGGGACCGCCCGCGTCGGGCTGAATAAAACCGAAGCCTTTTGTCGCATTGAACCATTTCACTGTGCCCGTCGCCATACCGCACTCCTGTCCAATTGAAAAACGAATCTAGCTCAGCCGCCACTCATTGCAAGGCGCAGCCGCAGAAGATTGGCGCCGCCGGCGAGGCGACGCAGTCGGCTATTAGCGTAACCGGGCCGACACGGCTAGGACGCCTTCAAAACTCTGATCGGCGCGCCGTCCAGGAAGGCGAGCGCATTCTCGATGCTGCGCGGGTAGAAATCGCGCCAGGTCTCTTCCACCCCGTATCCGAGATGGGGCGTCAGCACCGTATTGCCGGAGGCGCGGAGCGGGTGATCTCGTGGCAGCGGTTCCTTGTCGTAGACGTCGAGCGCCGCGATGATCCGGCCCGCCCTGACTGCGGCGACGAGGGCGCCTTCGTCGACCAGAGGGCCGCGGGAGGTGTTGATCAGGATCGCGCCCTTTTTCATGCGACCAATGTCTTCGGCTCCGATGACGCCGCGACTTCGCGGCGAGAGGACCATGTGAACGGAGATTGCGTCGGACCCGGCCATGAGGTCGGCCTTTCCGACCAGGCGCGCTCCCGCGTCCTCGGCCCTGGCTTCGGTCAGGTTAGGACTCCAGGCGATCACTTTCATGTCGAGCGCGGCGCCATAGCGAGCCATGCGGCTGCCGAGCCGTCCAAGGCCGACGACGCCGAGCGTCTTGCCGGCAAGGCTCAGGCCCACGGGAACGCCGCGCTGAAAGCCGCCGGCCCGCATGGTCGCGTCGGCGCCCGGGATGGCGCGAGCGGCGGCGATCAGCAGTCCCAGCGCCAATTCGGCGGTCGCAAAGGGGGCGCCAGGGCCGCCGCCCGCGGTGTTGCAGACGACGACGCCCTGGCGGGAACAAGCCGCCAGATCCAGGGTCGCGACATTGGCGCCGGTGACGCCGATCATGCGCAGTTTGGGAAGCCGGCTGAGGAGCGTCTCGGGAAAGGCGGTGCGCTCCCGCATGGTCAGGAGAATGTCGAAATCGGCGAGCGCGGCGGCCGCCTGATCCTCGGTCTCGAAAGCGTCGGCGAAGAAGGTCAGGTCGGCGCGGGCGGCCAGCGGGGCCCAGTCGGCGCTGCCGCGGGCGACATCCTGCCAGTCATCGAGGATTGCGATCTTGACCATGATCATCCTCCGTGGTGGGCAGCAGGTCCACGCGTGACGTCAAAGGCTCAAATCTTGGCGAGCGCCGCGAGGGTCCGATCGCGCGCTTCCCAATCGCCCTCGGCATGGACCGGCTGGATGCAGACTTGCGTGGCGCCCGCCGCCAGATGCGCGCTGAGGCCGCCGGCGATCGTCGGCGCGTCGCCCCACAGCACCATCGCGTCGATGAACCGGTCCGAACCGCCGTCGGCGAGGTCGGCTTCGGTGAAGCCCAGACGCAGCCAGTTGTTCCGATAATTGGTCAGGGTCATATAGCGATGCAGCTCTCGCCGGGCGAGGCCGCGGGCGGCGGCCGCGTCCGTCTCAAGGCAAACCTTCTGCTCAACCGCAAGCAGCTTGTCGGGCCCGAGCGCGGCTCTCGCCTGGCGCGTATGGTCGGGAGTGACGTTGTAGGGGATCGCCCCCGCCGTTCGCTCCGCAGCCAGTTTCAGCATCAAGGGGCCGAGCGCCGCGATCACGACCGGCCATTCCGCCGCGTTCGACGGCTGCTCGTAGACGCCGTCGAGATAGCGGCGCATCGCCGGAACCGGCTTGTCATAGACGTGACCGCGCACCTTCTCGACCATGGGCGCGTGGCTGACCCCGAGGCCGAGAATGAAGCGATCGTCATAGAGGCCGGACAAGGTTCTAAGACCCCGCCTGGAGGTAAAGGCGTCGCGCGCATAGATGTTGGCGATGGAGCTGCCGATAACGAGCCGCGTCGTGTTCGCGAGCAGGAAACTGGCGAGGGAGAGGGATTCATATCCGAGCGACTCCGGGTACCACAGAGCCGAGTAGCCGAGGCCCTCGACCGTCTGGACGAAGCGCCTGATCGCGGCCCCGTCCAGACGGTCGACCGGGTACCAGACGCCGAGTTTTCCCAACTGCCTCATCCGCAGGCTCCCGAATGCGCCGCTCTGACGCGGCAGGGTTCCGGCAATCAGCAACCCGTTGCGACGGGTTTGCATCGGCCGCAGAAATACCACATCATTCGCCGTCCCGCCCCCACGGATATGGGACCGGCGCCGGTCAAAGAGGCTTCGATGGGCGATTCGGGCGATGACGCGCTTGTTGTTTGGCTCGAACAGGCCCCGCTCGCGGAGCTGATCGAGGCCGCGGGCCGTCTGCGCGACGACGGCCACGGGCGCCACATATCCTATTCGCGCAAGGTGTTTATTCCGCTCACCCATCTCTGCCGGGACGTCTGCCATTATTGCACCTTCGCCGAGCCGCCGCGCCCGGGAAAGCGCGCCTATCTCTCGCCTGACGAGGTGCTCGCCATCGCCCGCGCAGGGGCACGCTCCGGCTGCACCGAGGCGCTTTTCACGCTCGGCGACAAGCCGGAGCTGCGCTACCGCGCCGCCCGCGACGCGCTCGACGCGCTCGGATACGAAACCACCATCGCTTATCTTGAGGCAATGTGCGCGCTCGCGCTGCGCGAGACCGGACTTCTGCCGCACGTCAATCCCGGAATCATGAGCCGCGCCGAGATGGCGGGCTTGCGCACGGTATCGGCCAGCCAGGGCGTGATGCTGGAGTCGCTGAGCGAGCGGCTCAGCGAACCGGGCGGCGTTCATTTTGGCTCGCCCGACAAGCGGCCCGAGGCGCGTCTCGAGACGCTGCGGCTGGCGGGAGAACTCAGCGTGCCGTTCACGACCGGCATTCTGATCGGCATCGGCGAGACCCGGGCCGAGCGCCTCGATGCGCTGTTCGCGATCCGCGACCTGCACCGCCATTTCGGCCACGTCCAGGAGGTCATCGTTCAGAACTTCCGCGCCAAGCCCGGCACCAGGCGCGCCGGCGCGGCGGAGCCCGATCTGGACGATCTGATCTGGAGCATTGCCGCGGCCCGCATGATCCTCGGCCCGACGATGAATATCCAGGCGCCCCCCAACCTTTCGCCGGGGGTCTATCCGCGTCTGATCGCGGCGGGGATCAACGACTGGGGCGGGATCTCTCCGGTCACCCCGGATCACGTCAATCCGGAGGCGCCGTGGCCGGCGATCGCCGAGCTTGCCGAGAGCACGGCCGCCGCGGGCAAGCTTCTCGTGCATCGGCTGCCGATCTATCCGGCCTACGCCCGCGACCTCGCGACCTGGGCGGCCCCGGAGGTCGCCACGCAGGTGCGCCGCTTGAGCGACGCCGAAGGCCTGGCGCGCGACGACGATTGGGCGCCCGGCGCGACGACGGCTCCGCGGACGCCGGCGATCCGCTCAAGCTCTGTCGATCCCGCGATCGAGGCCGTCCTCGAGCGCGCTCAAGCCGGCGGCGGCCTCGATGCGGCGCAGATCGTACGGCTGTTCAAGGCGCGCGACGCGGACTACCACCGGGTCATAAGCGCGGCCGACGACCTGCGCCGGAAGACGAGCGGCGACACCGTCCGCTACGTCGTCAACCGCAACATCAACTACACCAACATCTGCGCCTACCGTTGCCACTTCTGCGCGTTCTCCAAGGGGAAGACGCATGAGGCGTTGCGCGGCGCGCCCTATGACCTTGCGCTGGAGGAGGTCGTGCGGCGTGCGGCCGAGGCCTGGGAGCGAGGCGCGACCGAGGTCTGTCTTCAGGGCGGCATTCACCCGCAGTACACCGGCGAGACCTATCTCGGCATTTGCCGCGCCATCAAGGCCGCTCTGCCCGAGATGCACATTCACGCCTTCTCGCCATTGGAGGTCACGCAGGGCGCCGCGACGCTCGGGCTGCCAATCCGGTCGTTCCTGGCGGAACTCAAGGTCGCCGGCCTCAACACCCTGCCGGGCACCGCCGCCGAGATCCTGGACGACGAGGTGCGCGCCGTGATCTGCCCGGACAAGGTGAATACGGCCGAGTGGCTCGACGTCGCCCGGGCGGCGCACGGGCTCGGCCTGCGCACGACCTCGACGATCATGTATGGCCATGTCGAGCATCCGCTGTCGTGGGCGAGGCATCTGATCGTCTTGCGGGATTTGCAGAGGGAGACCGGAGGCTTGACGGAATTCGTGCCCCTGCCGTTCGTGCCGATGGAAGCGCCGATGTATCTCAAGGGTCAGGCCCGGCGCGGGCCGACGTTCCGCGAGGCGGTGCTGATGCACGCGGTGGCGCGGCTCGCGCTCCATCCCCACGTCACCAACATCCAGACGTCCTGGGTCAAGATGGGACCGCAGGGGGCGGCGGCGTGCCTCAAGGCCGGCGCCAACGATCTCGGCGGCACCTTGATGAACGAGAGCATCTCCCGCGCCGCGGGGTCGGAGCACGGTCAGGAGTTTCCGCCCGAGGCAATGGAGGCCCTGATCCTGTCGCTGGGGCGGACGCCGGAACAGCGGAGCACGCTCTACGGCCCGGTCCCGGCGGAGCGGCGCGCGGCGTCGCTGAACGCCGCCGCTCTCGCGCCTGTCGTTATGACGCCGCCGCGGAAGCTCGTCGCGGCGGAGTAGCGCCTAGCCGATCGAGGCTCGCCTCACTCGACCTCTATCTCCCGCACCCGCATCTCGTCCCCGGCGGTCATCTGGACGTGGTAGCGCCCGCACACGGGGCATGGCCCGAACCGCTCGGCGAGCGGCACGGTCTTGCCGCAGTCCAGGCACCACCCGGCGCCCGGGATGCGGTTGATGTCCAGCGCCGCGCCATCGGCAATCGTCCCGGCCGAGACGGCGGCGAAACAGAACAGGAGCGCATCGGGCTCGACATGGCTGAGCACGCCCACGTCGACAAACACCCGGCGGACCCGGCTCGCGCCTCCACGGTCGGCGGCCTCGACCGCGATCTCGACAATGCTCTCCGTCAAGGACATTTCGTGCACCGATCACCCCTCGAGCGCTACGCGGAAGGCGACGCAGGGGTCGATCAGCGCCGCCAGCCGCGCGGCCGCCAGCCGCGCCGCTTCGCCCTCGCCAAGACGCGCGCCGACCAGCGCCTCGACATAGGGCCCGTCTCCGTGAAAATTCCACTCCGTCGGCGCCAGCACGGCGTAGGTGACGATTCGGCCATCGAGGTCCAATTCCGCCGAATGATAGAGGCGCCCGCGGGCGCATTCCACCGCGCCGTAGCCGGAGCGCTCGCCGGCTGGCCCGCCCGTCAGCGTTCCGTCGGGATCGGCGACGCCCGCAATGGTCCGGCAAAGTGCGGCCAGCGTGTCGCGGATATCGCGCCGCCGCGCCGCCAGACGGGCGGCGAAGGCGTCCTCCGGCGCAGATTCCCGCCAAAATCGGGCGAAGGCGCCGGTCTCGGGACGCCGGCCGGCGAGCGCAGGCCGCGCGGCGAAGCCATCGGGATCGCTCCTCAGCGCCGTTACGACGGCGCCGTCGTCGGCCGGCGTGAGCGCGTCGGGCGGCCCAGCGGCGAGAAACGGTTCGCCGGCGCATTGCGCGGCAAGGACCGCGAACGCGCTCCCGGGCGCAGGCGGAGTCCCCATCTCGTCGGCAGCGCCGAGCGCCTCGGCCGCCGCGGCAAGTCGCGCCGCCGCTGCGCTGAGCGGCGCGGGGTTCGCGAGATCCGCGTCCGTCGCGGCTATCAGCAGGGATGCGGCCGCCATCGCGTCCCGCAGGGGGGCAGCCGCGGAACGCGGCGGACTCCCCACCTCCCCCCACGGCCAGCCAAGGACGCTGGCGCGCAACGATTCCGCGACGCGCTCCGCGAGCACCCCGACCGTGTCGACTGTACGGAGGGCGTCGGGGCGGCGGACCCCGGCGGCGGCGGCGACCGCCTCGGCCGAGGCCGCGGCCTGGGCCTTTGCGCAGAGCGCGAAGAGGCGGCGGGAAAGGACTGGCGCCTCGGCCGCCGTGCGGCCGTCGAACAAACGCCTGTGCCCGGTCGGCCGGGTGGAAACAACGCGCGCCGTGCGGACCCGATCGCCCGCCAGTTCGATCTCGATGATGATTGCGCCGGGGTCGAAGGCCGTCATCGCGCAGCAGCGAGAGCGCCGAAACGGCCTCGCAGGAAGGCGCGGCGGTCACAGGGAGCAGCGGTCCCGGCGGCCTCGCGGGCGAGGGCAAACAGTTCCGTGAGCGCCGCGCGCGCCGCTTCCAGCGCCGCGTCCATCCCGGAAAAATCCTGCATCGGCGAGAACAGCGAGCAGGCGTCGAGCCGGCCGAAGTCCGGAAGGTCGCCGACGATCATCGCCAGCTCGCCGCCCGGCAGCGCGAGCGCGACGGTCGCGCCCGGCGGAGCCTGAGGCGCGGGCGCCGCGTCGGGCAGCGCAGCGGCGACGACGTTCATGAACCACGGGCTGACGACGATCCCGACCGCCCGTCCGTGATGGGCCCGGAAGCCGACATCGGCGACGCGGAGCGCCGGATTGCAGACAGGCAGGCCTGCCATCGGCCCCGCGGCGATGGCGCGGTAGCGCGCGGCGATGCGGCGCCCGACGTCGGCGGCGGAGTCGTCCTCGGCCATCAGTCGCCGAGCCGCAGGAACCTGTCCCGCGGCGCGTCGCAGTTCGGGCAGCGCCACTCCTCGGGCAGGTCCGGGAAGGCCGTATCGGGCGCGACCTGCCAGACAAGATCGCCCTCGGCCGGATCATAGACATGCCAGCAGACGCCGCATTCCATCTTGTCGCCGGGGCGCGCCGCCTGTGGCGGGCCGAAATTCTCGAAAGCGCTCATCGGAAATAAGCGTCCTCAATCTCGGAGAGCCGCACGCTCGAGTTCCGCGAAATCCTCGTCGGCCGCTAAAACGACCGCGGGAACGTCGCCGATCTCGAGCGTGTCGAGCACGACCGCATCCATCGTGTTGGTATGCTGCACCGACCACACGCCGCGCGCGGCGGTGGCGATCGCCCGGCAATTGCCGTAGCCGCGCGAGACGAGCCGCACCGGCCCCTCGCCGAGGGTGGCTTGCAGGAACGCCATGTCTTCTGGCGTCATTGGAAAGAGCGAGAAGTTGATGACATGCGACGGCTGGCCGGGCGCATAAGCCGCCATCCGCTCGCGGATCTCGGCCAGCACCGGCATGACGTTCATCGCGCCTTCGGGCTGGGCGCCGATCAAAATCTCGGGCGTTGCGCTCTGCATGGCCTCGCGTACGGCCTCGGGGATCGCGCCGACTTCGAGATAGTCGCCGACCAGCAGCCCTTGTGCGTCGGTGAAGCGGACGCGCCACAGCCCCGCGAATGTCGATTCCTCGATCTGCGCGGTCACTCCGCCTGGAAGAAGCGCGACGCCGCCGACCTCGCCCTCCCCGAGCACTTCGGAAATCAGCCTGCGGTCGTCCTCGCCGAACTCGGTGATGTCGAACAATCTGCCGCGTTGACCGGCCTTCTGAACCGCGAGCGCTTCGGCGAGTTCGGGCAGCACCGCCGCCGCGCCGGCGCAGCGGCGAATGAGGTCATCCGCCGCCGGCGTGCCGAGAAAGCGGTCGCGTTTCGGGCTCAAGAGCGCCGGTTCGATCGGCGTCACCGCGACCGCGGCATTCTCGCTCTCGGGGGCGACCCAGAAGCCGGCCTTCACGCCTCGCTCCTTGCGCCGACAAGGCGGATTTCGGTTCGCGGGCCGGCCCCGATCGGGGGCGGGGCGTCGCTCGCGAGGGCGCTGCGAATGCGCGCGCAATACTCGGCCCAGTCGCGCATCTTGGCGATCGTCGCCACGGTCCGGCCGCCGCGGACCACCACGACCGAGGGAAAGACGACGACGCCGAAGCGGGCCTTGAGCGCGTCCTCGGCATCACGCCTGACGACCGCGCCGCGAACCTCGCCGGCGAACGCCTTGATGAGCTCCGGCAGGATGGCGGCGACGTCGTTCGCCTCCGGCCAGCGGATGGGATCGCCAGCAAACAGAACATCAGATGCCCGCCGCAGCCTCAGGGTCGCCCGCCGCGGAAGACAGGAAGGCGTCGATCGTGTCCGCGCCGACCGCCGGCAGGCGGTGGCGTTCGGTCAGGGCGCGGATGAGGGCCGAGGGCATGAGATCCTTTCAGCGGTCGGGACTTCGGTCAGGACCAGGGCCGCGAAGATGCTCGGGCAGCTCGGGCTCGCGGCCGACGAGATCAGCAAACATCGCATCGACGTTGCGGCCCTCCATCGCAGCGGCGAGCCCGTCGAGCGCGTCGTCGATCAGACGCGCCTCCTCCGGGTCGAGCACGCGCACCGCCGAACCGAGATGGACGAGCACGTGCGTCTCCGGCGGCTGGGCGCCGACGAGCAGCATCGAAACCGCCTGCGCTTCGCCCCGCCGCTCGCAGAGCGCCGTCAGATCGTCGCCCTCGACGACGCGCATGGGAAAGCCGATGCACATGCGCTAGTCCGTCACGGGCGAGAGATGGTCGTAACCCCCAAAGCGGTACACCGCAGCCGACACGATCCAGGCGACGGCGAAGAGGCCGACGATCAGATAGCCGAGCGCGCCGAAATTGTCGTTGAGCGCCCCGACCGCGCCCCAGAATCCGCCGCCGTCGGTGAGGCCGAGCTGATCGCCGACGAGGTTCAGCACTTCAAGGCCGCCGACCAGGAGCGCAACGACGATCGAGGTCGCGGTGATCGTCAGGTTGTAAAAGAGCTTGCGCTGCGGCTTGACGAAGGCCCAGCCGTAGGCGCCGAGCATGAGGGCGCTGTCGGCTGTGTCGATCAGAGTCATGCCGGCGGTGAACAGCGCCGGAAAGACGAGGATCGACCAGATTGGCAGGCCTTGCGCCGCCTGGGTCGCGGAAATGCCGAGGAGGCCCACTTCGGTGGCGGTGTCGAAGCCGAGCCCGAACAGGAGCCCGATCGGATACATGCCCCAGCTGTGCTCGACGGTTTGAAAGAAGCGGCGGAAGAGCCGGGCCATGACGCCGCCGCCGAGGGTCGAGATCGATTGCGCCAGCCTCTGCGACGCCGGCCCGCACGCGGTGGAAGGCGCGCCAGATCGAGACGAGCACGAACAGGTTGGCGATGGCGATGGCGAACAGAAACCCCGCCGAGACCAGGGTCCCCGCGACCGCGCCGAAGGTCGTAAACGAGTCGAACCGGTCCTTGAGCGAGGCCGAGAAAACCGCGATCGCGATGGAGAGCGCGATCACGATCGTCGAATGGCCGAGCGAGAAGAAGAGGCCGACGCCGACAGGGCGCTTGCCCTCCTGCATGAGTTTGCGCGTGACGTTGTCGATCGCGGCGATGTGGTCGGCGTCGAAGGCGTGGCGCAGACCGAAACTGTAGGCGAGCGCAGCCGCGCCGATCAGCAGCGGAAAGTCGCGGAAGGCGATGAGGGCCCAGCCCCAGACGGCGCAATTGATCACGATCAGCGAGGCAAGCAAGGCCGCGACGCGCGCCTTCGCGAGGGCTGGAGAGCCGTCAATCAAAAGACCCCACAGCCTTGTCATTGCTTCCTGTCTCCTACGCCTCGCGCGCCGTTCGCCTCACGCCGCTCGTAACGCTCGAAATCGATGGCGTTGCCGAGCAGGCCGGGGGCGTCGTCGCCGGCCGGACGCTCCGCGACCGCGACGCTCCACTCTCGCAGGACCTCGACCGCGAGCGCAAGCGCCGGCTCGATCCGAGCCCGGACCGGGCTCGTTAGCGGCCCGCCCCAGTCCTCGAGATCGAGCGGCTGGCAGCCGATCAGCGCGATCTTTTCGGGAGACTTTCCGAGCAGGTCCGCGGCGGACAGCACCTCCTGGAAACCGGTCTGATGCAAACTCATCTTCTTAGCGCCGGTAAATTTGGGGACCTCTTCGCCCTCGACGAACTTGAGCGTCCCTGGCTCGAGGCCGTAGTCGATCGCGTCGAAGACAAGGAGATAGTCGGCGTCGGCGACGTGGTGGACGAGATAGAGTCCTTGCGTGCCTCCGTCCAGGATCGTCACGTTCGGCGGCAAAGCATAGCGCCGGTCGAACGCCTCGACCGCGCGAACGCCGAACCCCTCGTCGGCCCAGAGAATGTTGCCGATGCCAAGCACGAGGACGCGCGGCGGGTCGTTCTGTCGCGCGTCCCCCATGGTCAGTCCCTGAAGTAGCGGTCGCCGGTTATGATCGCCGACAGCATGGTCTGGCGCGACATGATGTCCTCGCGGATCGCGGCGTAGACGTGCAGCAGAGATGAAGATCACCATGACCCACATGCCCAGGTGATGGAGCGTATGGACCTGCTGGCTGTTCGGCCAGATGAGAAACACCCATCCGAAGATCGTCGTCCACCAGGAGTCTGCGCCGGCGCCTTGCGAATAAAGCGCACCGCCAGTCGCGATCATGAACAGGCTCAGGAGCGTGAAGAGCACGACCATCGCGAGATTGGCGAGCGGATTGTGGCCGACATACTTCTTCGGGTTCTTGACGATGAAGAGGTACCAGGCCAGCTCGTAGAGGGCTTCGTACCAGTAGCGGGGCCGCCAGAACGGGATGTAGAAGAGCTGCCGCGCATGCTCGTTTCCTACGAACGCCGCGGTATATGCGATACGCGAAGGCGACGATGAAGAGCTGCGCCGCCGCGAAATGGGCGAAGCGGATGTAGCCCATCTGGTAGTGCGCGCTCGCTTCGCCGCTGAGCGTCGGCAGGGGCGAAGCGATCAGATAGCCTGAGCCGATCAGCACGAGGATCAGAACCGCGTTGATCCAGTGCCAGGCCCGGACGGGGGCCTCGTAAACGTAGACCGAACTGCGCAGGCGCGCGGGCGTCGATTCGGAGTCCGCCGTCCTCACCGAGGTATAAGAATCGAACATCGGGGCGCTCCTACCGGATCTCGACCTTCGTCATCTCCTGTCCGTCCGGGACTCATCACGTGAGTCGAGCAGGCGAGACAGGGATCGAAAGAGTGGAGCGTGCGGATGATCTCGAGCGGCTGCTCGGGATTCGCCATCGGCGTGTCCATGAGCGAGGCCTCGAAGGCGCCGATGGCGCCCTTGGGATCCCGCGGCGAGCCGTTCCAGGTCGTCGGCACGATGCATTGGTAATTTTCGATCTTGGCATCCTTGATCTTGATCCAGTGGCCGAGCGCGCCGCGGGGCGCCTCGGTAAATCCGACGCCCTTGGCTTCGGCCGGCCAGCTATCGGGGCTCCACTTGTCCACATTGGCGGTCGCAAGGTCGCCGGCCTTGATGTTGGCCATGAGCTTGTCCTGGAAGGTGCGCAATTGCCCCCCCGCCCATTGCGCCTCGAGGCCGCGCGCGGCGGTGCGGCCGAGGGTCGAGAAGAGCGCAGTCACCGGCAGGCCGAGGTCGGTCAGCGCCTTCTGCACCGGCTCCTTGAATTCCGGCTTGCCTTGCGCATAGCCGATCACCCAGCGCGCGAGCGGGCCGACCTCCATCGCGGCGCCCTTCCAGCGCGGCGCCTTGATGAACGAATACTTGGCGGATTCGTCGAGCGACTCGATGGCGGTGCGCGTGCCCTTGGTGTTCGGCCCGAGCACGAAATTCGGCTCGGTGACGCCGTCCCAAGGATGCAGGCCCTTGGTCTCGTCCGGGTATTTGTACCAGGAATGGACGACGAACTCCTGGATCTCCTCCGGATTGCGGTGGTCCACCGGCAAGACCTCGGCGAGGTTTCCGTTGATGATGGCGCCGCGCGGAAGCTTGAGACTCTTGTCGGAATAGTCGTTGGCGTGCTCGGGAATGTCGCCGTAGGACAAGACGCTTTTGCCCGAGAGGCCGCCGCCGTAGAGCCAGTCCTTATAGAACGAAGCGATCGCCATGAGGTCGGGCAGGTAGACCTGATTGATGAAGTCGTTGGTCTGGTCGATGATCGAGGAGACGTAGTTCAGCCGCTCCATGTTGATCGCGCCGACTGCGCCGGTTCCATCGACGTTGATCGCGCAGGGCACGCCGCCGACGAGCCAGTTGGGATGGGGGTTCTTGCCGCCGTAGATCGTGTGGATCTTGACGATCTCCTTCTGGAAGTCCAGCGCCTCGAGATAATGCGCGACCGCCATGAGGTTGGCTTCGGGCGGCAGCTTGTAGGCCGGGCTGCCCCAGTAGCCGTTCTTGAACGGACCCAATTGGCCGGACTCGACGAAGCGCGTCAGCCGGCCCTGAATGTCCTTGAAATAGCCCGGCGACGAAAGCGGCCAGGGCGAGATCGACTGCGCCAGCGCCGATGTCGCCTTCGGATCGGCCTTCAGCGCCGAAACGACGTCGACCCAGTCGAGCGCGTGCAGGTGATAGAAATGGACGAGGTGGTCATGCGCCTGCAGTGTGAGCTGCATGATGTTTCGGATGGTGTTGGCGTTCTCGGGGATCTTGATCGCGAGCGCGTCCTCGACCGCGCGCACTGACGTCAGCGCGTGCGTTCCGGTGCAGACCCCGCATATCCGCTCGGTGAAGGCCCACGCGTCGCGCGGATCGCGACCTTTCAGGATGACCTCGATGCCGCGCCACATCGTGCCGGTCGACACCGCGTTGCGGATGACGTTCTGGTCGTCGACATTGACCTCGACGCGCAGGTGTCCCTCGATGCGCGTCACCGGGTCGACGACGATGCGTCTGCCGGAGTTGTCGAGGGTGAAGCCGTTCGGCGTTTGAATGGTCATGGGTCCGTTCCTGCCCTCTTGAATCTCAAACGCCGTTGTTTTCGCGGTTCTGGATCGTCGCGCGGACCGCGGTGATGCCGGCGTGAACCGCCACCGCGCCCGCAACCACGGCCGCCGCCGCGCCGCCCACGACATCGGCGTTCCGCTCGATGCCGAAATGATTGATCGTGGTCAGGCGATCGTAGAACGAGCCCTGGTCCCACCAGGCGTCCTCCGAGCAGCCCATGCAGCCGTGCCCGGATTGGATCGGGAACGAGACGCCGTTGTTCCAGCGCACGGTCGAGCAGGCGTTGTAGGTTGTGGGCCCCTTGCAGCCCATCTTGTAGAGGCAGTAGCCCTTGCGCGCGCCCTCGTCGTCCCATTGCTCGACATACTGGCCGGCGTCGAAATGGGGACGGCGGTAGCACTTGTCGTGGATGCGCTGGGAATAGAACATCTTCGGTCGACCCTGCCGGTCGAGTTCGGGCAGTCGTCCGAAGGTCAGGATGTAGGAGACGACGCCGGTCATCACCTCGGCGATCGGGGGGCAACCCGGCACCTTGATGATCGGCTTGTCGAGGATCACCTTGTCGATCGGCACCGCCTGCGTCGGATTGGGCTTGGCCGCCTGGACACAGCCCCAGGAGGCGCAGGCGCCCCAGGCGATCACCGCCTGGGCGTCCGCGGCCATCTCCTTCAGCTTCTCAACGAACGGCCGTCCTCCGTCGATACAGTACATGCCGTCTTCGTTGAGCGGCGGGTTGCCCTCGACCGCAAGGATGTAATTGCCCGCGTGCGTCTCGCGGGTCTCCTTGAGGATGGCGTCGGCCTGAAATCCCGCGGCCGCCATGATGGTGTCGTCATAATCGAGCGAGATCATCGACAGGATTACATCCTTCGCCAGCGGATGGGCCGAGCGGATGAAGCTCTCCGAGCAGCAGGTGCATTCGAGGCCATGCATCCAGATGACCGGCACGCGCGGCTTCGTCTCGAGCGCATGGGCGATCGTCGCGGGCCCGCCTGCGCCGAGCCCCAGGCTCGCTGCGGTCAGCGAGCAGAACTTGGTGAAGCTGCGGCGGGTGATCCCCTGCCTACGGATGACGTCGTAAAAGGTCTCGACTGCAGCCATCGTGCGCTCCTGGCGTCCCCTCATGCGGTCACGGCCGAACCGTGCATCGTCATCTTGCGCTTAGAAGCAGCAAGATGCGGACCACGGCGGACCGGCGACGACCGAAAACGAATTGCCTTTGGTTTCAGGCGCTTTCGAGCTCACGGGCACAGGCCCGAACTCTCTTTCGAACGTAAAGTACCTGACAAAAAGTGGTTGGAAATACGCCATAATGTCGCGGACGAAACGCTCCGTTCCCGCCGGCGGTCGATCTGGACGGGTTCTCTGTCGAAGGCGGTCGAGAAGGTTGTGCAAGGCGGTCGACGGCCAGAAGGGGCGCCGCGATTGGTCCCGCAGGTTCCGGATTATGGATCAGCCTCAGTCGGGGCCTCGAACTTGTCTTGCAGCAGCCGCAGCTTGCTCAGACGTGGCTCGATTGTGTCACCGAGCCTGGGCTCGACGATCCTCACGAGGCCGTCGGCATGCTGCGCGGCATGCCCATCATGACCCCAAATTTTCCAACGGCTGTCAACCATCGGGCGGCGTCCGGAACATGTTCCGGCCGCTTCTTCGCAATGCGGGCAAAAATCCCCTCCAGCCCGTCTGAAATTCTGCCCGCGTCGTATCGCCCTGCCACGGCTCTCTTTCCGGTCGACGGCGTTCGTCCAGCACCGCAACCGGACGTCGTTCAGCAAGCCGACATTGCCTCGGCGCGGGCGCCAGCACGCCCGGGAGGCGATTTTCGTGGCGGTTCGGAGGTTCGGATTCATGCGAAGGTGGACAAAATGACTTGCTACATTATAACATTTCGGATACGCCCGCGCCGACGCTAAGGAGGATGCGAATACGAGGGTGAGCTTTGCATATTTGCCGTTCAACCGAGACGCGTGCGGATCGGGAACGCTCGACTGTCGCCGGGCCGATCGCGTCATCCCTGAAGACCCGATCCCGTGACCAGCGCCAACGCGGACACCCGAATAGGTTTTAGGGCCCACCTATCCGATTGGGTCGCCGGTCTGTCTTCGCTGAGCGGACGGCGGTGAAGGCCTGCGGAGTTCGTCAGCTTACTCACAACCAAGACATCGGAGAGCCGGAATGAAACAACTTGCTACCTTTGTCGCGGCTGCGGCCATGTCGGTCGCCGCTCCCGTCGCTTCGGCCTACGCCGAGACGTCGGGCCCGATCAATGTCGTCGGCGTGGAAAACGAATACGCCAACGTCGTTTCTCAAATCGGCGGCAAGTTCGTAAAGGTCGTGGCGATTGAGACTGATCCGAACACCGACCCTCACACGTTCGAAGCCAGCCCGAGCGTCGCGAAGGAGATCGCAGCGGCTCAACTGATCGTCGTGAACGGGGTTGGCTACGACGATTGGGTGGACAAAATCATGTCCTCGACGCCCAAACCAAACCGCAAAGTGATAAATGTTCAGAAGCTGCTGGGCCTCCCGGACGACACGAAGAACCCGCACCTGTGGTACGATCCGAAGACGATGCCGGCTGTCGCGAAAGCTGTCGCAGACTCGCTCGCAGAGCTGAAACCCTCGGAGGCCTCGTATTTCCACACCAGCGCGGACAAGTTCGTCGCCTCGCTGAAACCATGGACCGAGGCGATTGCGGCCTTCAAGGCGAAATATGAGAATACGGCTGTCGGCACAACCGAGCCGGTTTCCGATTACCTGCTGCAGGCGATGGGCTTCAAGATCATGACGCCGTTCAGTCTCGAGAAGGCGATCATGGACGGCACGGACCCGTCGCCGCAGGACGTGACGCTCGAGAACGACCTGTTCGCCAACCACAGCGTGAAAGTGTTCGCCTATAATCAGCAGGTCACCGACGCCCTGACCAAATCCTTCCTGGATAACGCCAAGAAGGCCGGGGTTTCGGTTGTTGGCGTCTATGAGACCATGCCCATGCCCGGCTACGACTACCAATCGTGGATGCTGGCGGAGACCGAGGCGCTGCAGAAAGCCGTCGCGGACAAGGTGTCGACCGAAACGCTGGAAAAAGGACACTGAGCGCGGTGCTGGCCAAAAGCGAGGTTGTCGCGGTCCGTCGAGCGAGCGTCTCGCTGTCGGGCCGCGATATTCTGAAGGACATCGAGTTCGCGCTGGGGCCGGGCGAATTCTGCGGGTTGATCGGCGCCAACGGCTCGGGCAAGACGACGCTGATTCGCACCATCCTCGGCTTCGTCGTTCCCAGCAGCGGCGGCGTCGTCTTCGAGGGCGGCGGCAACGCGGCCTCGATCGGCTACGTGCCGCAGAAATTCTCGCTCGATCCCTATATGCCGATGCGGGCGCGCGACCTCGTCGCGCTCGGCCTTGATGGCGCGAGGTTAGGTGTGCCGCTGCCTTCGAGATCGCGCCGACGCAAGGTCGATGAGATGCTGGAGGCCGTGGACGGGATGCGGTTCGCAGACCAGCAAATCGGCAGCCTGTCCGGTGGCGAGCAGCAACGGGTGTTGATTGCGCACGCTCTTGTCAGGCGTCCGCGCCTGTTGCTCCTGGACGAACCGCTCGCCAATCTCGACCTGCGCAGCGTCGCCGGGATCGTCACGCTGCTACGCCGGCTGTCGCGAGAGTTCCACACCGCGGTGCTGCTCTCGGCGCACGACATGAATCCGCTTCTCTCGGTGATGGATCGTCTCGTCTATCTCGCCCATGGCCGGGCGGTGACAGGCACGACCGACGAGGTGGTGCGCACCGAGGTGCTGAGCCGGCTTTATGGCTATCATATCGACGTCGTGCGTGTGCATGGCCGCGTCCTCGTTGTCGCGGCGGACGCGGAATGGGACGCCAATGCCGCTGTCGAGCGCGACCCGGTTCACATCAGTCAAATTCCGTGAAGCCCATGACAACGCTGCTATCGTTGATCGTAGAGCCCGGGTTCTTCGCCAGCGAGCCCGTGCATACGGCGGCGGTGGTCGGAGGCGCCGCCGCCGTCGTCTCCGGGGCGGTCGGCGTCTTCACGGTGATCCGAGGGCAATCCTTCGCCGGCCATTCCCTCGCCGATGTGAGCAGCGCCGGCGGCGCGGCCGCATTCCTGCTCGGAATCAATCCGCTGCTCGGCTTCCTCGGCATGGGCGTCATCGCTGCGGCCTGCATGGAACTGCTTCGCGTCGATCGGGCGAGCGAACGGGACCTCGTGACCGGCGTCGTGACTGGCGCTGGGCTGGGACTGGCGGCGCTCCTCCTGTACCTGGACGTGACGATGAGCAGCACGACAGGCGCCGCCGTCACGGTGATGTTCGGCTCGATGTTCGCGATCCCGGCTTCCATCGTTCCGCTCGCGCTTGCGGTAGGGATCGGGGCGCTGGTTGCGATCGCCGTGCTTTACCGGCCGCTGCTGCTCTGCTCGCTGGATCCCGACCTCGCGGCGGTGCGCGGTGTGCCCGTGCGGCTGGTCGGGTTGCTGCACCTCGTCGTGACGGCCCTGGCGGTCGCGCTCTCGGCCATGACCGTCGGCGCCATTCTGTCCACCGCGCTGCTGATTGGCCCAGCGGCCATCGCTCTGCATCTCGCGAAACGGCCGGGAATGGCGATCCTGCTGGCTGGCGCGATTGGCGTCGCCACGACATGGGGTGGGATATTGGTGGCATACGACAGCTACGAATGGACCGGCGGACACGGTTGGCCGGTCAGCTTCTGCATCGTCGCGCTCATATTCGTGAGCTACGTCGCCGTCGCACGGACGGAGCTCGGCGGTGTTCGGCACGCGCGGCGCGCCGCGCAGCCTCGCGTTTCGAGCCGAGCCTGAGCCGCGCCCGTGTTCGAAGATTTCATGATCAACACCTGGATCGCGGCGACCCTGGTCGCCGCCGTCGCGGGGGTGGTTGGGTTTTTCGTGGTGATGCGGGGCGCGGCCTTTGCGGCGCACGCGCTGCCGCTCAGCGCCTTTCCGGGCGCCGCCGCGGCCAACCTATTGGGCGTTAACGCGCTGTTGGGTCTGCTGGTTTTTTCCGCGCTCGGCGTGGCCGGAATCAGCCAGCTCGCGCGGCGCGCTCGTCGCGACGTGGCGACGGCGCTTTCGCTGGTCATGCTGCTCGGACTCGGAGCGCTGTTCCTCAGCCGGTCGACGGGATATTTTCAAGCGACCTACGCGCTCTTGTTTGGCGAAATCCTCGGCGTCAGCAGCGCTGAACTCTGGCCTGTGTTCGCGCTCAGTTCGGTTGCGATCGCGCTCGTCGTCGTACTCTTCCGCCCCCTCTTGCTCAACTCGGTCTCTCCGGAAATCGCGGAAACGATGGGGGTCTCGGCTCGTCTGATGGATGTCTTGTTCCTCGGCGTGGTGGCGCTCGCGGCCGCGATGGCGGTCCCGGTCGTGGGGACGCTGCTGGTCTTCAGCCTGATGGTGGGGCCTGCGTCCGCCGCGCGGGCGCTGACCGACCGGCCGCTGGGCGCAATGCTGCTTTCAGCGGGGCTGGCGGTTGTGATGGTCTGGGCGGCGATCACCCTTTCCTTCCTCTCCGACTGGCCGGTCGGCTTCTTCGTCGGAGCGTTGAGCGCGATCGCCTATTTCGCGGGTCGCATCTGGTCCTCGGCGCCGCGCCGCGCGGACTCCCGCGTCCGGCGCCCGGTGGGTTGAGCCGACCAAGGCCGGTCGCCGGGTTCCGGAGCTTCATGGCCCTTCATCCCGCCATACCAAGACGGAGTTCACGGGCAGCGCCTGCAGATGACAACTCGCGAAACAAAATCGTCCTGTGTTGCGGCCCGCTCACACCGCTTCGTTCCGAGGCTTCGACGCGCAGGATTTGCAAAGGCCTTGGATCTCCAGCATCTGGGGGCTAACTGCAAACCCGGCCAGCGCCGCGGTCTCCTTTAGGACCGCGTCAAGCGCGGCATCCTCCACTTCTTCGCTTTGGCCGCATTTCTCGCACAGGAGAAGCACACCGTTGTGCGTGTGACCCACGTGTTCGCAAGGAGCGAACAGATTACGGCTTTCGATTTTATGCAGGAAGCCATTTTCCGCGAAGAACTCCAAGGTGCGGTACACCGTTGGGGGCGCGATTTGCTTGCCCTCGATCTTCGACAGTTGGTCGATGATCGCGTAAGCCCCAAGCGGGCTTTGGCTTTCGTTCAGGATTGACAGAATGCGCCGCCGTAAGGGGGTCAGTTGCAGACCCCTGCTGGCGCAGACGTCCTCGACCAGCCTCGACCAGCGGTTCGAACTGCGTTTCTTCACGGATACATTCAAGAGTATCGACCCTATCGTCGCAAATCTATCAGCTTCGGGCGAAGTGCCGCGCCGAGGTCGGCCGGACAAAAATCTTTATAACATAACGGTCTAACGCCCGCTACAGAACGGGGCGACACAGGCGGGAAACGAACAGCCGTCGCTATGGTAAAGTCGACGGCTGTTCTGTCGACATGGGCGACATGGCGGAGCCCGTCAGCGCTTTGTCGAGCGCGTCGAGCTGGCGCCAACTCCATTCATAAATTCGTGTTCCTCGTCTTCAAACCTAACGGCGGTCGATATCCCGATCCTCCCCCACAAGGGCGCAAGGGGGGAGGAGACGTTGCGGAGCGGCCCCCGCGTAAAAACCGAAATGCAAATGGGTCTAGCGAAGATCCTTTTCCGCTGTCTGCAGGCGGGCGGCGATGCCCGAGTGTTCAAGGAAGGCGAGCGTCCGGGTGGGCGCGGAAGGCGACATTTTCAGGAACTTCACGAGATCGACGGGATGGTCGATGTCCATCGCGATCCCCGGCTGGCGGACGACGCGCGGCTCGATCCCTCGGCTTCGCGCGGCGGCGAGATGCGGGAAGAAGCTGTCCTCGCCGAAGCGCAGCGGAACGACATCCGGCGGCGAGCAGAGGATGGTGTTGGACCCGAGATCGTCATGCGCCGGCACAATGGTGAAGGCGGGGGCGGCCCCGTGCGCGGCCAGGGCCGCGGCGATCTCGGCCGACGACGCGCGCGGAATGTCGCCGGGCATCGTCATCATGCCGGCCTCGCCCTCGCGGACGAGCAGGCGGGCGCCGGCCATGACCGCGCCGGTGTGACCTTCCCGCGCGCCGTCCGTGACGATGCGCGCGCCGTAGCGGCCGGCGAGCGCCGCCGCGGCGGGGTCGACCGTGACGACGAGGACGCCGGCGAGCTGCGAAACCGCGCTCACGGCGTCGAGGACGTCTTCGAGCATGATCGTCGCGAGCGCGCGCCGTTCCTCAGGCGTCAGGCATGGCGAGAGCCGTTCCTTGGCGCCGATGAGCGCCTTGACCGGCACGACGGCCCAGACGCCGCTCACGCGAAATTCCGGCCGCGCTTCAGGGAGGAAAGCGCATCCGCCGCCCCGAGGACGACGTGCGCCAGCGCCTCGCGCTCGGCGAGCGTGGTCATCAGCGTCGGCGCAAGCGTCACCCGCGGCGCCACAAGGGGCGCCTCCTCTGCGTCCGCGGTGTCCATCACGTAGCCGTCGAGCAGGTCGCCGTAGCGTTTCGCAACCGCGGCGGCGCTCGGCTTCATGCCGAGTTCCGCCATCATTTTGGCTGTCGGGCCTTTGACCGCGCGCCCGCCGATGATGGGGGAAACCGCGACGACAGGGGCCGCGCACACCGAAAGGGCCTCGCGCATCCCCGCCGCTGCGAGGATCGGCTCGACACTGATGAACGGGTTGGACGGACAGACGATCACCGCGCGCAATCGCTCGTCGCGCAACGCCGCCAGCAACTCAGGATGAGGGCGCGCAGCCTCGGCGCCCTCGAACGCAATCTCCCGCACGACAGGACGGCACTGAAGACGCACGAAATAATCCTGGAAGTCGAGCCATCCCTCGTCCGTTCGCAACTTCGTCCGCAGCCGATCGTCGGTCGCCGGAAGCACGCGGGGACCGACGCCGAGCCGGCGGCAGAAGTCGGCGGCGATCGCCGACAGAGGCTCGCCGCGGCGCAGCCGCCGGGTGCGCTCGACATGCACGGCGAGGTCCCGATCGCCGAGGCGGAACCAATCCTCGCCGCCGAGCGCGGTCAGCGTCTCCATGAACGACCACGTCTCGTCCTGCCGCCCCCACCCGAGCTTCGCGTTGTCGAGGCCGGCGAGCGTGTACATCAGCGTGTCCGCGTCCGGCGAGATATGCAGGCCGAGATGCTCGAAGTCATCGCCGACATTGGCCACGACGAGCAGATCGTCCGCCGGGATGATCCGGCTGAGGCCGAGCGCGAGCTTCGCGCCCCCGATGCCGCCGGAGAGAGCGACCACAAGACGCCTGCTCATCGAAACAGATCCTCATTCGCCGGTCGAACGATGCTGGCCGCGGTCGAGTCCGGAGCGGACCAGCTGAGGCCGCGGATCAGGACCGCCGGCAGCGCCTCATCCGCCTGCCCCATCACGAGCGAGGCGGCGGCGGCGACTTCATCGGCGAAGCCGATCATGCTGACCTCGAGCCTTCGGCCAAACAGATCGGGCCGTCCGCGCAGATCGATCAGGGCCGGCAGGCCTGAGGCGCCGATCGCGACGCCGACGGTTCCCTGGCGCCAGGGACGTCCAAAGCTGTCGTTTATGACGACCGCGATATCGACCCCGGTCAGCGCCTTGAGCCCGCGCCGCAGCGTCTGCGCGCTCCGATCGGGATTGTCGGGCAGCAGCAGCACGCGCTGGGCGCCGTCCGCGGGCGCCACGTTCGACTGGTCGACCCCGGCGTTCGCCATGATGAAGCCGAGCCTGTGTTCGACGATCAGGACGTTGCGGCGCGCCCGCACCACGCGGACCGACTCCGACAGAATGACCTCCACGAGCCGCGGGTCCTTGCCGACGTCCGACGCAAGCGCGACAGCGCGCGCAGAGGGTTCAACCGTCGCGAGGTCCACGAGGCGGCCCTCGGCCTTCGACACGATTTTTTGCGCGACGACAAGCACGTCTCCTGCCCGCGGCGCGACGCCGTTTCGCTCGAGGGCTGCCGCAACCCGTTCGGCCAGATCATCGCCGGCCCGGATCAGGGGCAGGCCCTGCAAGGGAACGACCTCCAAAGACGTCATGCGCCGACGAACCCGTCCGGCGCGCCGAAGCGGTGGCGAAGTCGCGGCAGAACGTGCTCCGCGTATAGCCGGATGAACCGCTGCTGGTCAGGCCCTGGCGCATGAAAGACCAGATGCCTGAAGCCGAGATCGACGTAATAGCCGATCCGCTCGACGTGCTCGTCCGGATCGGTCGAGACGATCCAGCGGCTAGCGGCGCGCTCGGCCGAAAGCTCGGCGGCAAGCCGCTCCATCTCTTCCGGATTATGGACGGAAACCTTCTCCTCCGGAGTGAGGGCGAGAACCGCCCAGTGGCGGGTGTCCTCCATCGCGCGCTTCCGGTCGGTGTCGAAGGAGACCTTGACCTCCATCATCCGGGTATAATCTGGCGCGCGCGATCCGGCCTCGCCGCGCCCCTCCAACACCTTCGGCAACACCGTCTCGGTGTAGAACTCCGGCGCTTTGCCGCTGGTGCAGATCAAGCCGTCGCCCATTCGCCCCGCATATTTCGCGATCAAAGCGCCGGCCGCGGCGATATAGATCGCGACGGGCGTCGCGGGCCGGTCGTAAAGGGTCGCGTCCCGGGTGTGATAATATTGACCTTCGAAGGTCACCCTCTCCTCGGTCCAGAGCTGACGCATCAGGGTTACGGCCTCGCGCAGGCGGGCGAACCGTTCCTTGAAATCCGGCCAGGTCATGCCGGTTGCGGGGACCTCGTTCAGGGATTCTCCGGTGCCGACGCCAAGCACGACCCGATCGGGATAGAGGACCGCGAGCGTGGCGAAAGCCTGCGCCACGATGGCGGGGTGGTAGCGAAAGGTCGGCGTCAGCACGCTCGTGCCGATGGTGATCCTCGACGTCCGCGCTCCCAGGGCGCCGAGCCACGCAAGCGAGTAGGGCGCGTGGCCGCCGTGGTGCTTCCAGGGCTGGAAATGGTCGCTGATGAAGACCGAGTCGAAGCCCGACTGCTCCGCAAGACAGGCGAACTCAAGCAAGTCCCGCGGTCCGAATTGCTCCGCAGACGCCTTATATCCAAGCTTCAGCACGATCCGCCTCCGAGCTCATGGGCGCCCCAGGCGGATACATAGCGCAGACCGTCGGTCAGGGCGACGGCTCGTCCCCGCATAGGGTCGCGCGAGACCGATACGATGCCTTTTCCGGGAGTGAACAAAGTTGGCGCGACGGCCACCGTCCCGTCGCGTCCGGGTTCGCGACGGGGTCGCCGAGTTCCGTGCGAGACCGGATCGCGATCTTCAGCCCATGACCTGAACGGCGGCCGGTTCGATTTCAAAAAGGACCCTGACTTCGCCCGGCTGGCCGAAGGGGTATTTGTCCTTCCCGAGGTATTTCTTGGCGAGCGAATCGATGTGCGCCGATGCGCCGTCCTCGGTCACGTGCTCGACCCGGCCTCGAATCTGGATGTAACGGTAGGGATTGTCGGGGTCGAGGATCGAAAGCGCCACCGGCGCGCCTTTCTGCATATTGCGCGTCTTCACACGACCCTTGACCGAGTTGACCCTGATCTTGCCGTTCGCATAGTCGAACCATACCGGCGTGACTTGCGGCGTCCCATCCGGCATGATGGTCGCCAGATTGGCGAAACTCGCTTTCCGCTGCACGAGATCCAGATACGCATCGGGAATGTCCACCATGACCGCTCCTCCTCATCGCGTGCATATTGACATCACGTTTCCGGCGGCGCGCAGCCTCGGCATGCTGAATGTAGCCGCTGCTCCAGCGTATTGCAACGAAACCAAGTTTGGCCAGGCGGCCCTCGCGCGCAAACGATCTTTATCCGCCGCGTTGGCCGATCGGCGGCGCGACGCTACACTCCCTTCAAGCTCTTGAGGAGGTCATGATGGCTGAAGCGAAACTCGCTCCGAACCTGCCGAACTGGGTGGTCGAGCACGCGAACCGTTATCGCGCGAGCGGCGGAACCGACGGACACCTGTACAAGATCAATGTGCCAGGAAAGGGCGAGATCACCGCGCCGGCGCTGCTGCTGACCACCACAGGGCGCAAGTCCGGCGACAAGTTCGTGCTCCCGCTGTTTTACGGAACGGACGGCGGCAGCTACTTCGTCGTCGCCTCGAAGGGCGGCGCGCCGGAGCACCCCGGATGGTATCGCAATATCCTCGTCAACGCGGAAGTCGAGCTGCAAGTCGGGACCAGGACGCTCAAGGCGCGGGCTCGGACGGCGACCGACGAGGAGCGCGCCAGGCTTTGGGAAAAGGCGCTCGAATTCTGGCCGCCTTATGCCGACTATCAGCTCAAGACCGAGCGCAAGATCCCGGTAGTCGTGCTGGACCCAATTCCTTAAGGCTGCCGACGCCAGAATTGGCGGAGGTTGGCGGAGCTCCCCGCTTCCACATTTTCTCTTGCAGAACACACCATGAACGGCTAGCTTGCGTTCGTGATTTGTTTACGGCGCGCGGCGATTCTCTTCCGGGTCTGTCGTCCAACCGAATCGCGGCCGGCCGTGCGGGGTGTCTTATGCTGACCAGAAAACAAAGCGAGTTGCTGCGCTTCATCCACGAGCGCCTGCAGGAGGACGGCGTTCCGCCCTCCTTCGACGAGATGAAGGACGCGCTCGACCTGCGCTCGAAATCGGGGATTCATCGCCTGATCATGGCGCTGGAGGAGCGCGGCTTCATTCGGCGCCTCGCCAACCGCGCCCGCGCCATCGAGGTGCTGCGGCTTCCGGAATCGGCGACCGTCGCCGCGCCCCGGCCGCAGAAATTCTCGCCGAGCGTCATCAACGGCGATCTGGGGAGGCTGCGGGCGCCGTCGCCGAGCGCCGGTTCGGATGCGCGCGCGCCGGTCATGGTGCCGCTGATGGGCCGGATCGCCGCGGGCACGCCGATTTCCGCCATTCAGACCCGGACCGACACGATCGGGATGCCGCCGGACTTTCTTGGCACCGGCGACCATTTCGCCCTGGAGGTGCGCGGCAACTCGATGATCGAGGCCGGCATTTTCGAGAACGATCTGGTGATCATCCGCAAGCAGGACGCGGCCGAGACCGGCGACATCGTCGTGGCGCTCATCGACGACGAAGAGGCGACCCTGAAGCGGCTGCGAAAGCGTGGCGCCTCGATCGCCCTCGAAGCGGCGAACCCGGCGTACGAGACAAGGATCTTCGGGCCGGACCGGGTCCGCGTTCAGGGGAAGATGGTGAGCCTGTTGCGGCGGTATTGACGCCCTCCCCGACCGGGCGCCCACGAGATCGCTGCGCTCCGCTGGGACCCGGAAGGGTGCGGAGGAAATCCGGGTCCCCGGCGGAGCGTCCGGCCGTTCGGCAGAGCCGTTCGACGGATTTGAAGCTACGCTGCTCCGTTCTCATTGCAAGAATCAATGCTTCGATTGAGACGGTTCTGCGTTATTTACCTCAACGTGCATAGTTAAAAAGGGAAACAAGGGTAGGATTTCCGTGCTTAAGCCTAACCAGACCGGGCGAAACCTTCTTTCTCCGTTAACTCGATTTCGTTAGAACGTATCGAGACCGATGCGTGTTCGCTCGCCTGTTGACGCCGCCCGCGCCGCTCTTGCTGTCCCTGCGGGCCGGCGCCACACAGGATTCTGGCCTATGGAGGTGATTCGTGCCCGGAGAGGCGCCGTTCCGCAGCGATTTCGAGTCCGACCGGGCGAGCGGCGAGCCCGCATTCACGGTCGATCTCGACGGGTTCGAGGGCCCGCTCGATCTGCTGCTGGAGCTTGCGCGGCGGCAGAAGGTCGACCTCGCCCGCATCTCCGTCCTGGCGCTCGCCGAGCAATATCTCGTTGTTCGTCGAGGCCGCACGCAAGCAGAGGCTGGAGCTTGCCGCCGACTACCTGGTCATGGCGGCCTGGCTCGCCTTCCTGAAGTCGCGGCTTCTGCTGCCGGCGCCGCCGCAGGCCGCCGAGCCCGACGCCTCCGAGCTCGCCGAGGCGCTCGCCCGGCGGCTGCGCAAGCCTCGAGGCGATCCGCAAGGCGGCCGGGCTGCTGTTCAATCGCACGCGCCTCGGGCGCGACGTCTTCGGCCGCGGCGAGCCGGAATCGGTCGAGATCGCAGCGACGCACGCACTGGGACGCGGACCTCTACGATCTGCTCGCGGCCTACGCGCGCCAGGCGCAAAAGCACGCCCGCGCGCGCGTCCGCTTCAAGGCGCGCGAAGTGTGGTCGCTGGCCGAAGCGCGCGAGGCGCTGGCGCGGCTCGTCGGCCTGAGCCTCGACTGGACCGCCTTCGACGACTGGCTTCTCGAGGCCTGTCTCGACCCCAAGATGCGGCGCAGTGCCCGCGCCTCGTCCTTTTCCGCCTCGCTCGAACTCGTCCGCGAGGGAAAGATCGAGATCAGGCAGGAGAAGACCTTCGCCCCGATCTGGATTCGCCGCGCCGCGGCGGCCGCCGCCGGAGGGCGCTGCAGCATGACGTCTCTGAAACCCACGAGGAAAGACGCCCGATGGCCCGGATGACGAGCCGGAAGCAACGTCGCGCAACTGTTCGACGCGATCGCGCCACGCGCGACGCCCGAGGATGTTCGCATCGCCGAAGCGATGGTGTTCGCCTCCGCCGAGCCGCTGGACGAGGCCGCCGATCGCTCGCGCGGCTCTCCGACGGCGCCGACGTCGGGGCGGTCATGGAGGAGTTGCAGCGCCTCTATGCCGGCCGCGGCGTCAACCTCGTCCGAGTGGCGCGGCGCTGGACGTTCCGCACCGCCGAGGACCTCTCCTGGCTTCTCGCCCGGGAAGACGAGGACAAGCGCAAACTCTCCCGCGCCGCGATCGAGACGCTGGCGATCGTCGCCTATCATCAGCCCGTGACGCGCGCCGACATCGAGGAGATCCGGGGCGTTGCGGTGTCCAAGGGCGCGCTCGACGTCCTGATGGAGGCCGGCTGGGTGCGCATGCGCGGCCGGCGGAAGGCCCCCGGCCGGCCGATCACCTACGGCACGACGACCGAGTTCCTCATCCAGTTCGGCCTCGACGCGATCGGCGACCTTCCCGGCCTCGACGAACTGCAGGCGGCAGGGCTGTTTGACGGCAAGCTGCCGGCCGGCTACGGCGTCCCTCAGCCGAGCGACGAGCCGGCGCTCCAGGCCGACGAGGACCCGCTCGACAGCCGACGGGGCCCGCTCGACGAGGTCTGGGGACCGGTCCCGCTCCGACGAGACGGCCTGACAAGGGGCCACGGGCGGCGTCACGAAAGCGCCGGAAACGCAGAGAAACCTGCACCAAGATTTCCCTGGAGACATCATGGCTTCGAGACTGCTCGCCGGCGCCGCCGCTCGCCCTGATCGTCGAGCGCCGCCGCCAGCGCCGCCGCTTTGGCCGCGCCGCTCGCATCCCACCGGGCGGCCTACGACATTTCGCTGATCGATCCGGATTCGCCGGCCCTCGGCTCGGTCCAGACCCCGGTCGCCGCGACGGGGCTGATCGCCTACGAGTTTCGCGGATCCGCCTGCGACGGCTACACGTCGAGTTTCCGCCAGATGACCGAGATGGAGCGCAGCGAGGGCGACCCGATCGCCATGGACGTCAACGCCACCTCGTTCGAAGCCGCAGACGGCGCGTCGATGCGGTTCAAGATCGACACCAAGGGCGTTCAGGACGTCGCCGCCGATCGCGGGCACCGCGACCCGCGGCGCGAACGACGACCTCAAGGTCGAGCTGACCCAGCCGGCGCCAAGACGATCGACTTCGGCCGCGACGTCCTCTTTCCGACCCAGCATGTCGAGCGCCTGATCGAGGCGGCCAAGGGCGGCGGCGGCGTCGTGCAGGCGCGCGTCTACGACGGCTCGGACACGGGCGCCAAGATCTACGCCACCATGGCCGTAATCGGCAAAGAGGCGACGAAGCCGAGCGACGACGCCGAGCAACGCGGCCGCGCTCAAGGACGTCCGCCGCTGGCCGGTCGTGGTCTCCTATTTCAACGAGGCCTCGAAGGATTCGGCGCCGGAATACACGCTCTCCTACGATCTCTACGAGAACGGCGTGTCGGGCAGCCTCAAGCTCGACTACGGCACGTTCGCGCTCAGCGCGCATCTGCGCAAGCTCGAGATCCTGCCGACCTCGGCCTGCGCCAAGTGAACTTCGCCCGGTCAGTAACCTTCACCGTTCCGGGCGAAAGGCGAGGCCGCGCTCGACCGCGCCCGCGCCGAACTTGTCCCGCAGCGTCGCGATCGCCGCCTCGCGCGATTTTCTCGCGACCGGACACGTCGTCCAGGAGATCGGCGTCGTCGGCGGCTCGACGCCGGCCCGAGATCGGTCGCGGCGACCCCGATCAGTCGGTAAGCCGTTCCCTCGGGCTGCGCCTCCAGCAGCGCGCGGGCGGCCGCAAACAGCCGTGGCGCAAGCTGGGTCGGACGCAGACCGGCGCGGCTGCGAGTGCGCAGGCTGAAGTCCGGCAGGCGCAGCTTCAGCGTGACGCCGCCGGCGGCGAGCCCGGCCTTGCGCAGCCGGGCCGCCACCCGGTCGCAATGGCCGAGCAGCACGCGCGTCAGTTCCTCGCGGTCGCTGACGTCGACGTCGAAAGTCGTCTCGCTGGAGATGCTCTTCGTCTCGCGATCGGGGCTTACGCGGCGATCGTCGATCCCCTGGGCGAGCCGCCACAGCCGCCGGCCGTCGTCGCCGAGACGCGCCGCCACGGTCGCTTCGTCCACCCTCTGCAGATCGCCGATCAGCCGGAAGCCGAGTTTCTCCAGTCTCTGCTGGCCCGCCTTGCCGACGCCCCAGAGCCGGCCGACCCCCTGCGGCGCGAGCCAGGCCTTCGCCTCCTCCCGGCGCAGAAGCGCGAATCCGCGCGGCTTGTCGAGGTCCGAGGCCATCTTCGCCAGGAACTTGCAGTAGCTCAGGCCGACCGAGACGGTCACGCCGACTTCCCGCTCGACCCGGCGGGCGAAGCGCGCGAGCGTCTCGGCCGCGCCCGCCCCGTTCGCCCCCTCGCAGCCGGAGAGGTCGAGGAAGGCCTCGTCGATCGACAGCGGCTCGACCAGCGGCGTCAGCCCCTGCATGAGCGCGCGGATCTCCCGGCCGACGCGCGCGTATTTCGCCATGTCGGGCGGCAGGACGACCGCCTCCGGGACACAGGCGCCCGCGCCCGCGCCATCGGCATCGCCGAGCGCACGCCAAAGGTGCGCGCGAGATAGCAGCAGGTCGCGACCACGCCGCGCGGCCCCGAGCCGCCGACGATCAGCGGCCTGTCGCGCAAGGGCCGGATCGTCGCGCTTCTCGACCGAGGCGTAGAAGGCGTCGCAATCGACATGGGCGATGTCGAGCCCCGCGGCCGCACTCGAGATCGACCGATCTCGGCGAGCCGCAGCCCGGGCAGCGCGACGCCTCGCGCGACCGCCGCGCGAGACAGTCGCGGCAGAGGATCGGCCCGCCGTCGCTCATGGTTCGCTCGCCGGCGGCGGCCCGCGGAGCGCCTCGAACGCCCGCACGACGTCCTCGGGCCGACGGCCCGTTCTCGGCGGCGAAGGCGACGAGCAGCCGCTCGTCGCCAGCCAGATAGTCGAGGACGGAGACGAGGAACCCCGGATCGGCGGCGGCTCGCCGCAGATTGTGCGGGCCGAGGCCGGTGACCGCCAGAAACCGCTCGAGCCGCGCCTCGTCGGCGGCCAGAAAGGCCAGCGCCTCGACCGCCAAGTTCGCGCTCCGCTTCGACGGCTGTGGATGACCGCTCTCGCGGCGGACCGCGCATGGTCCAATTCTCCCTTTATCAAGGTGTATGGGATAATGTCCTGCGCGCAAGCCCCGCCTGAGTGCCGCCTCTGGAAACCCGCCATGTCGAAGACCGTGCTCATCGTCGAAGACAACGAGCTCAACATGAAGCTCTTCAACGATCTCGTCGAGACGCGCGGGCACAAGATTGTGCAGACCCGCAGCGGCATCGAGGCGGTGGACATCGCCCGCAAGCACCGCCCCGACCTCATCCTGATGGACATCCAGCTGCCCGAGGTCTCCGGCCTCGAGGTCACGCAGTGGCTCAAGGACGACGAGGAGCTGCGCCACATCCCGGTCATCGCCATCACCGCCTTCGCCATGAAGGGCGACGAGGAGAAGATCTTGCGCGGCGGCTGCGAGGCCTATCTGTCGAAGCCGATCTCGGTGGCGAAGTTCTTCGAGACGATCGACCACTTCCTCGGAGCGCCGGCCAAGGTGTGACAGGACGGGCGAGCGCGGTTTCTGACCAACCTTCTTGACTTTCAAGGACTTAAACTCAGAATTGGTCGACTCTGGAGCGAGCGTTCCAGTCTTTTCAAGGGGTTACCGCCCAATGCGGAATCTGGCCCGCGCCGAGACCCCGGTTTCCAATCCTTCCCCGCCCCCTTCAGACCCGGATGGCGCTAAGCGCCTCCGACCACCCCGAGCGTGGAAGCGATCGCGGCAAGCTCGGCGCGGGCCTCCTTCAGGTCGAGCGGTTCGGGCGGGCGGATGACGGCCAGAGCCGCCTCGGCGCGGCGCGCGCTCTCGCCCGCGAGCGAAGGCGTCGACGGAGGCGACGGCGCGGGCCTCCTCGAGATTGCCGTTGCAATGGAGCGCGAGGTCGAGGCCGGCGCTCGAAGATCGCCTGCGTCGCGCTCCTCGAACGGCCCCTCGAAGCGCCTTCATCGACACGTCGTCGCTCATGATCAGCCCGGCAAAGCCGATCGCGCCGCGCATGATCTCATCGACCACGATGCGCGAGGCGGTCGCGGGACGATCGGGGTCGAGCGCGCGATAGACGACATGGGCGGTCATCGCCATCGGCAGATCCGCGAGCGCTCGGAACGGCGCGAAATCGCGCTCGAGCGCCTCGCGCGGGGCCTCGACCACCGGCAATTCGTGATGGCTGTCGGCCCGCGCCCGGCCGTGGCCGGGCATATGCTTGACGACCGGCGCGACGCCGCCTGCGAGCAGCCCTTCGGCGAAGGCGCGGCCGAGCGCGGCGACGCGGCTCGGGTCCTCGGACCAGGCGCGGGCGCCGATGACCGCGTGGGTCGCCGGGTCGGCGACGTCGAGGACCGGCGCGCAATCGACGGTGATCCCGACCTCGTGGAGATCGTGGGCGATCAGGCGGCCGACGAGACGCGCCGCGGCCGCCGCGTCCTCCGGCGCAAATTCGGCGCCGATCCGCCCGGCGGCGGGATAGGCCAGCCAGTGCGGCGGCCCCATCCGCTGCACGCGCCCGCCCTCCTGATCGACGAGCACCGGCGCGTCCGCCCGCCCGACGCATTCGCGGAAGTCTCGCGTCAGCGCGCGGAGCTGATCGCGATCGGCGACGTTGCGCTTGAACAGGATCAGGCCCCAGGGGTCGGCTTCGCGGAAGAACGCGCGCTCGTCCGGGCCGAGTTCGAGGGCAGCGCAACCGGCGATGAAGGCCTTGGGCATGGGCGCTCCCTTGGGGACGGGTCCCCTCGCCCCGCTTTTGCGAGGAGAAGGCGGCGCAAAGCGCCGGATATAGGCCGCGCCAGCATTTCACGTCTAGGAACTCACGCCAACGTCCAATGTCGGCGCCGCCCTCATCCCGACCCTCTCGCCGCTTTCGCGAGGCGAGGGGAAATCACTTCGCGACGAAGCACTGGCCGCCGTCGCCCTTGATCCGGGCGCAGAGCGCTGCGGCGTCGGCCTTCGACAGCCCGGTCACGCGGACGCGATAGATCGTGTCGCCGTTGACGGTCGCCTTGTGGACGCCGAGCGCCGATCCGCCGAGGGCGGAGGCGTATTTCTCGTTGAGCTTCGACACGACGCCCTTGGCTTCGGCCTCGGACCGGGGCGCGGCGAGCTGCACCGCCCAGCCCCCGGACGCGGTCGCGGGCTCGGCTCCCGCTTCGGCGGCCGGCGCGACGGGCTCCGCCGCCGCTTCCTGCGCCTTGGCCTTGGCCGGCTTCTCGGGCTTCGCGCCGGCGCCGCCGAGCTGTACCGGCTCGCCGGCGTCCGCCGCCCCGCCGGGAGCGGTCGTGTCGGTCTTGGCGACCACGACTCGCGCCGAGGACTTGGCGGGGCTGAGCTTGGTCGGCAGATCGATCTTCGGCGTCGACGCTTGCGGCGCTGGCCGCGTCGGCAGGCGGCTTGGCGGCGGCCTTCGGCGGCGGCGCTTGCGGCGGCTCCTGGACGGCGGGGGCCGGCGGGGTCTGGCTCGCCGCGGCGTCGGCGGCCGAAGACGGGATCGGCGTTCCGTCGGGGCGAAGCGAAATCGTCCGCACCGGCTTTGGCTCCGGGAACGCAGACGCAGGCGCCGCCGCCGGCGCCGGCGGCGGCGCCATAACGACCACCGGAGTATCGACGGTGCCGCGCACGGCCGAGGCGCCGGGAATCGGCGCGCGGCCGGCGCGGTAGCAGGCGGCGCCGCGGTCTGGGCGTTGCAGATCGACCGGCTGCTCCTCGTTGTTGACGACCTTGACGCTTGTTGGCCTGCGTATTGTCCTTGAGCAGATTGGCGCCGGCGTCGTTCGAGGTCGAGACGGTCGCGTCGCTCGGCGGCTGCACCTTGGTCGGCCCTTCGGCGGCGGCGATGAACGGCGGCGCCTTCGGGCATGCCGGGCAGTCCGCCCTTGAGCGCGAACACGGCGCCGATCATCGCGACGCCGGCGATGGCGAGCGCGGAGACGGTCCAGAGCCAACGCCTGCGAACGGCGCGGCGCGCGGCGGAACGGCGAACCTTCGCGGATACGCGTCGAGCGCGGCTTCGTCCGCCTCGGCGAACGCCTCGGTTTGCCCGAACGTCGAGCTCGGCCTCCGGCTCGCTCGGCCGTCGTCGAACGCCGGGCGCAGCGCGCCGGCCTCGAGCGGCGGCGGTCACGACGGGAGGAGGCGGCGCGACGCGGAGCGGCGGCGACGACGGCGGCGCAGCCGCTACGACCGGCGCCTTTCGGCCGCGACGCCTCGACCAGCCGCGCAAGTTCGGCCAGCGGATCCTCGACGCCGGACGGGGCGCCCGGCCGCGCGCAGCCGCTTTTCCAAGTCGTCAAGGTCGATATCGACGGCCGCACGTGCCCCGGAAACGCTCATGTTACCCTCGTCACCTCGCAGACCCGGCGGCGCGCTTCATGCCCGACGCGCAGGAAATGGTCCGCTAACGCATCTCTTCGGGGGCGCTAACCCCCAAGATTGACAGCGCGGAGGCCAAAACAAGGCCGACCGAAGCCACCAGGCCCAATCGCGCATACGACAAGTTTCGATCCTTTTCATTAACGAAGCGCAAATCCTTCAGGTCTTTGCCCCGATTCCAGTGGGCGTGGAACCGCGTCGCCAGGTCGTGGGCGTAGAATGCGACGCGATGCGGCTCGTGCGCCTCGGCCGCCTGCAGCACCAGCCGCGGATACTGCGCCATCGCCCGGATGAGGTCCCGCTCGCCCTCGTCGGTCAGCGAGCGCGAGGTCGGCGCCGGCGAGCGCGTCCGGCGTCGAGGTCGAGATCGGGAAAGACGGCGTGAGCCCTGCCTGAGGACGCTGCGCGCCCGGGCGTGGGCGTACTGGACGTAGAAGACCGGATTGTCCTGGCTCTGCTCGATCACCTTGGCGAGGTCGAAGTCGAGCGGGGCGTCGTTCTTGCGCATCAGCATGATGAAGCGCACGGCGTCCGCGGCCAACTTCGTCCACAACTTCACGAAGCGTCACGAAGTCGCCGGAACGCTTCGACATTTTGACCTGCTCGCCGGCCCGCATCAGGCGCACGAGCTGGCACAGGCGCACCTCGAGCCTGGCGCTAGCGTCGGAGAGCGCGCGCACCGCCGCCTGCATGCGCTTGACGTAGCCGCCGTGGTCGGCGCCCCAGACGTCGACCAGCGTCAGAAAGCCGCGGTCGATCTTGGTCTTGTGGTAGGCGATGTCGCTGGCGAAATAGGTGTAGCCGCCGTCCGACTTGATCAGCGGCCGGTCGACGTCGTCGCCGAACTGCGGTCGAGCGGAACAGCGTCTGCTCGCGGTCCTCCCAGTCGTCCGCCGGGCGCGCCTTTGGGCGGCGGCAGGCGGCCCTCGTAGACGAGGCCCTTTGGCGCGCAGCGCGTCGATCGCTTCCCTGACCCGGTCGGGGCCGCCGTCGACGCCGGTCAGCTCGCGCTCGGAGGCGAACACTTCGTGGGTGATGTTGAGCGCGGCGAGATCGTCGCGAATCAGCGCCATCATCGCGTCGATGGCGCGCTTGCGCACGAGCGGCAGCCACTCCGATTCCGGCTCGTCGCTCGAGCCCGCGCCGAACTCGTCCTTCAGCGCTTCGCCGACCGGCTTCAGGTAGTCGCCGGGATAGAGGCCCTCGGGGATGGCGCCGATGTCCTCGCCGAGCGCCTCGCGGTAGCGCAGGAAGGCCGAGCGGGCGAGCACGTTCACCTGCGCGCCGGCGTCGTTGATGTAATATTCCCGCGTCGCCTGCCGGCCGGCGAAGGCGAGAAGGTTCGCCAGCGCGTCGCCGAACACCGCGCCGCGCGCGTGCCCGACATGCATCGGACCCGGTCGGGTTGGCGCTGACATATTCGACGTTGACCGGACCGGTCGTGCTCGGCGCGCCCGCGCCGAACGCCGCGCCCTCGCGTGAGAACGGCTCTCAGGACCTTCTCGTAAACCTCGGATTTGCAGGACGATATTGATGAAATCCGGGGCCGGCGACCTCGGCCTTTGCCACGTCCGGCTCGGCGGCGAGATCGGCGGCGAGCGCTTCGGCGAGCGCGCGCGGGTTCGAGCCCGCGGCCTTCGCCTCCCTGGCGTAGACCATCGCGGCGTTGGTCGAGAGATCGCCATGGGCGGCGTCGCGCGGCGGCTCGACCACGAAACGGGTGAGGTCGAGGTCCTGCTGGCAGTTCGGCCGGCCGCGATCCGCTTCTCGATCAGGCCGCCCACACGCGCCTGGAAGTCCGCAAAAACGTTCATTCATTCCGCCGCATGCGCTGAACGAGCGCGCCCTGTGAGCGCGCCGGCCGGGGTCGCCGACCCGGCCGCTACAGCCGAGCCGCACGCGCCTGAGCACGGCCCGCCGCAAACCGCGCGCGTCTAACGCAAGTCCAGAGGCCCGTCAAAAAGGCGGGCGTGCTCGTGGATGGCGAAGCGGTCGGTCATGCCGGCGATATAGTCGGCGACCGCGCGCGCCCGATCGTCCGCCGCGGCCTTGGCCGCCCAGTCGGGCGGCATCAGCGACGGGTCGGCGATGTAAGCCGTGAACAGCCGGCGGACGATGGCGTCGGCCTTGTCCCGCACCGCCTGCACCTCACGGATGGCGGTACATGTGGGCGAAGAGGAACGCTCTTGACGTCCCGGTCGGCCGCCTCGAACGGCGCGGAAAGAGCGACGAGCGGTCCTGCCCGCCGTCGCGACCGCGTCCGGGCTCGCGACGCCGGCCTCGGCGATCCGCCGACAGCTCTCGCCGATCGCGTCCTCGATGAAACGGGTGATGACGCGGCGGGTCAGCTCATGGATGACGCGGGCCGCTTCGAGGCCCGGATGCCGGTCGTCGATCTCCGCGAGAAGCCCGGCCGACGAACGGCGACGGCGGCGCGGATGTCGGCGAGCGAAAACAGGCCCGGCCCTGAGGCCGTCGTCGATGTCGTGCGCGTCGTAGGCGATGTCGTCGGCGAGCGCCGCCGCCTGCGCCTCGAGGCTCGCATGAAGCGCGAGGTCGAGCCGCTGGCGCCGGTCGTAGGCCAGGATCGCTTCGCGGCACGCCGCGCGCGCGGTAGCGCGGGCATAGGCCGCCCGGAGGCGTCGAGGAGCGGCCCGTTGTGCTTGACGAGGCCGGCGATCGTGGTCCGGGTCAGGTTCAGGCCGTCGAAGTCGGCGTAGCGGCGCTCGAGCTCGGTGACGATGCGCAAGGCGTGGCTGTTGTGGTCGAAGCCGCCGTGGCCGGCCATGCAGGCGTCGAGCGCGTCCTCGCCGGTGTGGCCGAACGGGGTGTGGCCGAGATCGTGGCCGAGCGCGACCGCCTCGGCGAGGTCGTCGTCGAGGCCCAAGCGCGCGGGCGAGCGCGCGGGCGATCTGCGCCACCTCGATCGTGTGGGTGAGCCGGGTGCGAAAATGGTCGCCCTCGTGATGGACGAACACCTGGGTCTTGTGGGCGAGCCGGCGAAACGCGGTCGAATGGACGATGCGATCGCGGTCGCGCTGGAATTCGGTGCGGGTCGGCGACGGCGGCTCGGCGACGAGGCGGCGCGCGCGCGCAAGGCATCGGCGGCATAGGGCGCGCGGGCCGCTCGCCCGTCGTCATCGGCCCATCGGTCTCCCCGGCGTTGCGCTTTCGCTCAACCTGCATATCTTAGGTCGATCGAAGTCTTGAAGCGCCCGCCTCGCCGGGCCGGCGACATGAGGACAAACGATGAGCGAAGCCGCCGTCTCCGACGCCGTCACCATCAGCGCCAGCGCCGCGAAGACGGCTGAACGCGATCCTCAAGGGCGAGGCGGGCGCAGCGTTGCGCATCTCCGTCAAGGGCGGCGGCTGCTCGGGCTTCCAGTACACCTACGACATCGACCGGACCCGCGCCGACGACGACTTCGTCGCGACCCGCGACGGGGCGACGGTGGTCATCGATCCGGTCTCGCTCGAAATGCTGAAGGGCTCGGAAGTCGACTTCGTCGACGACCTGATGGGCCAGTCGTTCCAGATCAAGAACCCGAACGCCGTCGCCTCGTGCGGCTGCGGGGTAAGCTTTTCGGTCTGACGCCCGGATCGGGGAGAGGGCGGCCTTGGCGATTAGCCGCGATGGCCAGTCGCCCCGCCCCTCTTTGGATGCGATAACGATTGCGGACACCGGGCTCGCCCGCGCCTTCACCTTATCGGCGGCGCGTACTGGATGCCGCCGTTGTTCCAGAGCTGGTTCAGGCCGCGCGGGATGGCGAGCGGCGAGTGGACGCCGAGGTTGCGGTCGAACACCTCGCCGTAATTGCCGACCGCGCGGATCACGTTGGCGGCCCACGAGTTGCCGAGGCCGAGGTCCGAGCCGAAAGCGCCGACCGTGCCGACGAGCCGCATGACCTCGGGCTTCTCGGACCGCATCGCCTGACCGAGCGTGCGCTGGCTGACGCCGAGTTCCTCGGCGTTGAGCATTGCGAAATGGACCCAGCGCACGATCTCGACCCAATTCGGGTCGTTCTGGCGCACCACCGGCCCGAGCGGCTCCTTCGAGATCACGTCGGGCAGAATGACATGGCCGTGCGGATTGGAGAGCCGCTGGCGCAGCGCGTAGAGTTGCGACAGGTCGCTGGTCGCCACGTTGCAGACGCCTGAGTCGTAGGCCTTGATCAGTTCGTCGGTCGTCGCGACCGTGACCGTCTGCAGCGCCATGTGGTTGGCGGAGAAGAAGTCGGCGAGGTTGTCGATCGTCGTCGTCCCGCTGAGCACGCAGACCCGCGCGCCATCGAGATCGAGCGCCGAGGAGACGCGCATCGCGCGCGAGGTCATGAAGCCCTGGCCGTCGTAGTAGGTGACGCCGACGAAGGCGAGCCCGTACGACACCTCGCGCCCCATCGTCCAGGTCGAGTTGCGCGAGAGAACGTCGATCTTGCCGTCCTTCAGCGCCTGAAAGCGCGCCTCCGCGGTCAACGGAACGAGGCGCAAGTGGTTGGGGTCGCCAAAAATCGCCGCGGCGAGCGCGCGGCAGAAATCGACGTCGAAGCCCGACCACTGCCCGCGCTCGTCGAGGTTGGAGAAGCCCGGCAGGCCCTCGTTGACGCCGCAGAGCAAAGCGCCCCGCGCCTTGACCGCCGCGAGCGTCTGGGCCGAGGCGGAGGATGCCGCAAGGACGAGCGCGACGGTCGCGAGCACCGCGCAAAAGCCGCGACGAAACGCCGTTCCCATCCGCCTGCCCATAGCCGTTTGCCCGTCGCATTCTTGAACAGGGCCAGACTAGCGGCAAGGCGGGGCGCCTGCCAGCGGGCAACGCAACCAGCCTGAGACCGACGTTGCCGCGCGTCCCGGGGCGCCTATACTCGCGGGGGGGCGAGCGAGGAGCAGGCGACCATGGCCGCGCAGGAGATCGACGGCATCCGCGCGCTTTTGACGTCGAAGCCGCGTCCGGTCGGCTGGGCGGAGCGGCGCGCGCGGCTGGACGAGGTCGGCGCCCGCTGGCCGGTCGCCGAAGACGTGACGCTCGAAACGGTCGACGCGGGCGGCGTCCCAGGCGAGTTTTCTCTCGCGCCCGGCAGCGATCCGTCAAAGGTTCTGCTGTTCTTCCACGGCGGCGGCTATTGCTCGGGCTCGATCGTCAGCCACCGGCGAATGGTCACCGAGGCGGGCCGCGCCTGCGGGGTTCGCACGCTCGCGGTCGGCTATCGGCTGGCGCCGGAGCACCCGTTTCCAGCGGCGCTCGACGACGGGCTCGCGGCCTGGCGCTTTCTGCGCGGTATCGGAATCGAGGGCCGCCATATTCTCGTCGGCGGCGACAGCGCCGGCGCCGGCCTGACCCTCGCCCTGCTGCAAGATTTACGCGGGGCCGGCGAAGCCTTGCCGGCTTGCGCCTGGCTCGTCTCGCCGTGGACCGACCTGACCATGTCGGGCGATACGCTCGCGGCCAAGGACGCCGACGACCCGCTGATCCACAAAGGCTATCTCGAGGAGTTGGCGGCCGCTTATGTTCCGGCCGGGATGGACCGCAGGGACCCGCGCCTTTCCCCCTTGTTCGCGAACCTGGCCGGCCTTCCGCCGCTGCTCGTGCAGGTCGGCTCGGAGGAAGCGCTGCTCGCCGACGCGACGCGTTTCACCGAGGCCGCCGGCGCGGCGCGGGTCGCCGTCACGCTCGAGGTCTGGCCGCATATGATCCATGCATGGCCGGTGTGGAACGCGCGGCTCGAGCCGGGCCGGCGCGCGCTCGCCCATCTCGGCGCCTTCATCCGAAACCTGTAGCCGCGATCGCTGATCGCGGCGGACGCGCTCGAGCCGAGCGCGTCTACGGGAACTTCACGCCAGCGCGCGCTGCGGCTCCCCCGCCATCGCGGGCGCCTTGGCGGATGAGAGGGCGTCGCAGGCCTCGCCGACCAGGGCCTTCAGCATCGGCAAAGCGTCGCGCGCGCGCGCTTCGGCGGAATCGAGACCACGGTCGAAGTCCGACGGCAACGGCTTGGTCTGGCTCATCAGGTCTCCGACATGCCACAGCCAGTCGCGCGCCGAACGAACCGGCGCGACCACTTCGTCCATCCGGTCGCTGAGGCGGTCGTTCAGGCCGCCGCTGACCTCCATGGCGTAAGCCAGCCCGGTCACGAATTCGCACAGCGTGCGGGTCGCCCCGTATCGGGCGTACATCACATGATTGTCGTTCATAGCCGCAACCTCCCTTTCGCCCTCCAGCGCGGGGGGCGAGAGCCAACGGGCGCGCGCCCTGTTGCTTGCGGATTTGGGCGGCGGACCGAGGCAGGGACTGCGCAACTCGCACACACACCGTGCGCAGCTTCCCTCAAACAGATTGCTTACGGAATGAATTCAGCTTCCGCAATCCGAATCTAGCCGCCGCGAGACCGACGAAAGTCTTATGTGGTCCTCGGCCGTCAGCGCCCAGCCATCGCCCCGAAGCCAGACGTTCTCGCCTGCGTCCGGCCCGAATCTCAGCCAGCGCACCCGCTCCGCGCCGCCGCGCCCGAACGCCGCGTCGAGCCGCCGGCCGATCTCCGCATCCTGCGCGCCCTCGCAGGCGATGAACACCACCCTCATGAACACTTTCGCAGGCCAGGCTTGCGCAATCCGGGCTTGGCTCTCCCCGGCGGGCCGGGTGATGAGGCACATGGCGCCGGACGACTTCGCGGCCTGCAACGGAAACAGCAGGCGTCCGCCCGGTTTCAGCGCGCCGATCCAGGCGCGAACCGGATGCGACGCGGCGGCGTTGACATAGACCGCGTCGGCTTGCGGCAGATCGTCGCCGACGCCGGACTCCGCGCGCAACTCGACCTGGGGATAGTCTGCGAGGTTGCCGCGCGCCCGCTCCGCGATGTCGGGCTCGATCTCATAGGCGACGACCTTGCCGGCGGGGCCGACGAGATGGGCGAGGATAGCGGTGTAATAGCCGGCCCCCGCGCCAATGTGCAGGACCGTTTCGCCCTCCTCGAGGGCGAGCGCGGCGAGGCATCGGGCGTGAAGCGAGGGCTGGCCGTTGTTGATGCCGCGCCCCGCGTCGATCGTCACCAGCACGTCGTCGTAAAGGCTCGCGACGTCGCGCTCGCCCCCGCCACGTCCGCGCCAGTCGACGCGCCACGGCGGCGGGCCTGAAAAATCCTCGCGCGGCACGGCGGCGTAGGCCGCCTCGAGTTCGGGAGTCGGCGACACCGGCGAGCCGCATCATCCGGGCCGCGTAGGCCCTGCGCAGCTTGTGCGAGTCAGACATGGCGCCTCCCGAAGGCAACGGACCCAGCCGCCTTTCGCCGCCGCGCTCCGGCGCGGTCGCCGGCTCGCGCGCGCCCCGAGCGGGTCGGCCGCCAAATGTGTTAGGCTGGCCGGGGTTCGACACACCTTATTCCGCGACCGAAGCAGGAGAATGACACATGCCGACCATCACCACGCGCGACGGAACCCAGATCTACTACAACGACACGGTCCAGGGGCAGCCCGTCGTTTTCAGCCATGGCTGGCCGCTGACCTCCGCCGCGTTCGAGGACCAGATGATGTTCCTCGCCAGCCACGGCTACCGCTGCATCGCCCACGACCGGCGCGGCCACGGGCGGTCGAGCCAGCCGTGGGACGGCAACGACATGGATCATTACGCCAACGATCTGGCTGACCTCGCGGGCCATTTGAACCTCCGCGACGCGATCCATGTCGGCCATTCGACCGGCGGCGGCGAGGCCGCCCGCTATGTCGCGCGCCATGGGCTGCATCGGGTCGCCAAGCTCGTGCTGATCGGCGCGGTGCCGCCGATCATGGTGAAGACCGAGGCCTATCCCGGCGGCCTGCCGATCGAGGTCGTTCGACGGCATCCGCAAGGCCGTGGCGGCAGACCGCTCGGCGTTCTTCAAGGAGCTTCCGACGACCTTCTACGGCTTCAACCGGCCGGGCGCGAAGGTCAGCGAGGGGCTGCGCGATTCGTTCTGGCTGCAGGCGATGATGGGCTCGCTCAAGGCCGAATACGACTGCATCAAGGCGTTCTCGGAGACCGACTTCACCGAGGACCTGAAGCTGATCAAGGTGCCGACCCTGATCCTGCACGGCGACGCCGACCAGATCGTGCCGATCGGCAATTCCGCTTATCTCTCGGCGAAGCTGATCCCCAACGCGACGCTCAAGGTCTATCCCGGCGCGCCGCACGGCATGTGCTCGACGGAGAAGGACAAGGTCAACGCCGACCTTCTGGCGTTCATCCGGGGCTGAGCGCCCATACCGCCTCGTTGTGAGGAGCCCGCAAAGCGGGCGTCTCGAAGGACGCCACAGCGTGCTCCGAAAGCAGCGCCTCCGAGACGCGATGCTGCGCATCGCCCCCTGAGGCATGAGGGTTTATGCAGGCCGGCCTCGTGCGAAAAGGGCGGCTTATGAAGGAGCCGCCCTTTTGTCCGACCCGACCGCCTACCCCGTCACGCCCGTCAATCGCGTCAAGCGCTTGCATGAGCGCGGCGCCTACGACCGCGCGACCGTGCACGCGATCCTCGACGCCGCGGCGCTCTGCCACGTCGCCTATGTGGTCGACGGCCAGCCCTATTGCACGCCGACGCTGTTCTGGCGCGAAGGCGACCGCCTCTACTGGCATGGATCGAGCGCGAGCCGCATGCTGCTGAGCCAGTCCGAGGGCGAGCCGGTCTGCGTCACCGTCAGCCATCTCGACGGCCTGGTGCTGGCGCGCTCCGGCTTCAACCACTCGGTCGACTACCGCTCGGCGATGGCGTTCGGCCAGGCGCGGATCGTCGGCGATCCCGAAGAGAAGATCCGTGCGCTCGCCGCGATGATCGACCGCTTCTATCCGGGCCGGTGGGCGACGCTGAGACCGGCGACCCGGCAGGAGATCAAGGCCGCCCGTGTGATCGGGATGACGATCGAGCAGGCTTCCGCGAAGATCCGCGCCAAGGGGATCGGCGACGACGAGGAGGATTACGCCCTGCCGATCTACGCCGAGCGCATCCCGGTGAAGACCGTGCTCGGCGCGCCCGAGCCGTGCCCGAGACTCGTCCCCGGCGTCGAGCGGCCTGCGGCGCTCACGCCCTATCGCGAGGGCCGCCCGCTCGGCGACGCGCTGACCGACGCGCATGCCGCGACCTTCCCGAGGGGGATTCCGTGAGCGCCGATCTCGCGGCCACGCGCCTGGCCACATACGGCAGTCTCGCGCCGTAGCTTCGATGAGCCGGTTGGCCGGAGGAGGCGCGAAGGTGTAGGATCGTGAGGGGCGATCGGTCGAACGGAGCGCCCGATGCGCGAACGGGAAGGCGGCTGCGCCTGCGGCGCCGTGAGGTTCCGGCTCCAGTCGAAGCCGATGTTTGTCCACTGTTGTCATTGCCGCGATTGTCAGCGGCAGACCGGCAGCGCCTTCGTCATCAATGCGCTGATCGAGACCGACCGCGTCGAAAGGCTCTCGGGCGAGACGGAGGCGGTTCCCGTCCCGACGGAAAGCGGCCAGCCGCATGTCATCCATCGCTGCCCCGACTGCAAGGTCGCCGTCTGGAGCCATTACGGCGGAAACCCGCAGCTGAGCTTCGTCCGCGTCGGCGCGCTCGACGACCCCGCGTCTCTGCCGCCCGACATTCATATCTACACCCGCTCCAAACTGCCCTGGGTCGCCCTGCCGGCCGGCGTTCCCGCGGTCGAGGCCTATTACAGCTCGAAAACGCTGTGGCCCGCCGAAAGCCTGGCGCGTCGCAAGGCGCTGTTCGGATGATGCGATGAGACGCGCTACGCGACTGTCCGCCGCGCTGGCGATCTCGGCGGCGCTTCTCCCCTGCCTCGCGCGCGCCGACGACGCCCAGCCGGCGAATACCTTGATGGACATGCGCCGCGCGGTTGGCGTCTGTCTCGCCCACACCCCGATCGCGTCGGGCTCGCGCGTGACGATCATGTTCATGATGAAGCGGGACGGCTCGATCTTCGGCCGGCCCCGGATCAGCTACGCCCATCTCGAAGGCGACGCTGACGCCCGCCGCGGTTTTGTCGATGCGGCGAAGCGGGCGGTCAATGCCTGCATGCCCGTCAAGGTCACGCCCGCGCTCGGCGCGGCGATCGCCGGCCGGATGTTCACGATCACGCTCGGGCGCGAGAAGCCGGAGATTTGACTCGAACGCCGACGCGTCCGGCGCGGCCCTTTTCCGGCGCGCTGCGTCTTCGCCAGCGGTGCGACGATTTACCCAATTGCCCGCGCGCAAAAAATGCTGCATCGCAACAAGATAGCCGGTGCGCGGAGACGAACGGCTTAAACGGGTGGGGAAATCCGCGAGGCGCTTCAGGATGTCGATAATACCTCCAAACGGCCGGTCCATCAGAACGACAGGTGGCCACTCCAGTAAAGCGGCGCTCGGGCCCAAATACGCGAGGCTGCGGGCGGTTCTCGAAATCTTCGGCGAAGACCGTCGACGGCCCCAAGATCGCGCGCTCCGAGATCGCAGACCTGCAGCGCCGGGCGATCGCCTCCCTGCAGGAATGCGCCGATGTCGCGCTCCGTCTTGCCGAGTGCCTCGGCGATGCGGCCTGCCCGCGCGATATCACCTGCCTGCATCTCGGCGACTGGAACCGCTGCGATTCCTGCTTCGACGAGCAGGTTAGCCGGTTCTTCGATCAGGCCAGCAAATTCATGACCGCGATCGCCGCCAGCGGAGAGCCCGGCCCGCTCGTCTTTCGTAAGGCCGCCGTCGTCGGGGAGTCCAACTCCTGCGACGCGTTCCGCGAGCGCGCGGCGTCCTTCACCGACGCCCAGCAACGGGTGTTCGAACTCCTGGTGACCGGTCTTCCCAACAAGCTGATCGCCTACGAGATCGGGGTGTCGGAGGCGACCATCAAGGCGCATGTCAGCGCCGTGCTGCGCAAGCTGAAGGTGAGAAGCCGGGCGCAGGCGATCGCGCTCTCCTCCGCCTTCGAGCGCAACCGCAACGCGCAGCCGACCATGTTCCTGGCGGAGACGTCCGGAGCCTGATTGAGCCGCCCTGGAGGGTGCGCGTCTTGCGCACCCATGGCCCACCGCGGGACAGGCGTCCTTTTTGGACGCGCATAGCCCGTCGAAAGACCCACGGCGAGACGCCGCCCTCCGATCTCAAACCCCGTGCCGCAGCGCCCAGATCGCGGCGATGCCGAAGGCCATCGTCGCGGGGACGTTGCGCGTGACGATGGCCGCCACGAGCGCGACCGCGCCGGCCGTCCATTCCCGCCAGCCGCCCGACAGCATCGAGGTCGCGAGCAGCGCGACGATCAGGCAGCCCGGAAGCGCGTTCAGGCCGCGCGCCATCGGGCCGTGGTCGGGGATCGCCTGACCGAGCCGCGCCCCTCCGAAGCGGATCGAGAACGTCCCCAGCGCCAGCGCGGCGATCAGAATCCAGCGCTCATCCATCGCGGCGCGCGCCCGCGACCGCGGCGCCGGCGAGGCCGCCGAGCGCGAGCATCCAGTGCGAGGGCGCTCCCGCGAACTTCACCCCGGCGAACACCACGGCGACCGAGACCAACCACGGCAGCAGGTCGGGCCGCCCGCGCCACAGCGACCGGGCGATGGCGATGAAAGCGGCGGTGAACGCGAAATCCATGCCGAGCGCCTTCGGCTCGGGAATCGCCGCGGCGAACACGACGCCGAGCACGGTCGAGGCGCACCACGCGGCCATCTGCGTCAGGCCGCCGCCGATGAGATAGCGGTACCCGACGCTCCGCCCGCGCGCCCGCGCCGCCATCAGCAGCGCCCAGTTCTCGTCGGCGGTCATATGCGCGCCGAACGCCGTTTTCCAAAGCGGCTGCTCGGCGAATGCGTCGCGGATCGACGCCGTCATCAGGAGGATGCGCAGGTTGAGGGCGAGGCCGGCGAACACCGACGCGATCACCCCCGCCCCCGCCATCCATTGCTGGGTCGCGATAATCTGCGAGGCCCCGGCGTAGACGACCACGCCCATGACCCCGATCTGAATCGGCGTGAATCCCGCCTGCGCCGCGAGAAGCCCGAAAGCCAGGCCGTAGACCGCCACGCCGAACGCCAGTGGAAGGATATCGCGCGCGCCGGCGACAAAGCCCTCGGCGGAGGCGTCTGAGGACATGGCGGACCTTCTTTCGAGGGACGGTCCGCGTATAGTCGGGTCGGACCGCCGTCAAGGTCCGGTCGGGGAGCGAGCGCGGCTCAAATCGTCCCCTGCTCCTTCCTTCGCGGGCTGGTGGCGGCAGGGCTTAACCGAGAACAGCGCAAGCGAGACGCCGATCAGGGCGAGGCCGACAAAGAACTGCGCGTCGAAAGCGAAATGCAGGGCGGGAATGGCCCAGGACAGGCCGAATGAGATCAGCGCGGTCAGGGCGGGCACGAGATTGAGAAACATCGAGACGAAGCCGTTGTCGCCGCCGGTGACGGTCAGGGCTTTCTGGAAGACGACGCGACCGACCGATGCGGCGATGATCGTGCCCACGATCATGAGGACGATCGCCAGCACCTGACAGTCGAAGCCGAGCTCGCCGCGCCGGTAGAGGACGAAGAGCGTCGAGGGAATCAAGAGGACGTTGGCGAACAGGAAGTTCGAGGCGATCGCCGCGGCTTCGTCGTACTCGCCAAACCACTTGGCGACGAGCGTGCCCCCGAGCGCGGTGAAGATCGGAACCGGAAGCGCGTAAACCCAGCCTCCGCCGACAAAGCTTTGGATCAGCATGTGCGCCGACTGCTGGTCCGCGCCCGAAAGCTGACTCCAGGCGACGGCCATGGCGCCCAGGAACGCGCCGGCAAAACAACCAAAGAACACCACTGGAGAAACGGGGATTGGAACCCCCGCGATCGCCAGCGCCACCAGCGCCGCCCAGAACGGCAGCAGGTTGAGGATCGCCGAGATAATGATCGGATGGGCGTCGCTGAGGCCCAAGTTATACAAAATAAGTCCGCTTATCCCGATCGCGAAAATAACGGCGAGTTCGAACGTAGTTGGAAGGCTTCGCGAGCAGCGCGACGAGGTCCCGCCGGCTGGTCGAACTGAGACCCAGCAAGGGGATCGAGAGCAACAGCGCAATCTGGGTCAGGCAGACGAACTGAAGCGTGCTGAGCTTTCGCGCCGCGAGAAACGAGAACGGCTCCTGCACCGCATAGAGGCCCGCGGTGACGAGCGCGTAGAGGCTGCCCAGACGATAGTTGATGGCGGCGGCGGATCGGCGCATCGCGGTTCCCCTGTTTCCCCGTATGGCAAACCACCGCCAGGCCCAATTTTGTTCATGCGGCAAGTTCGTGGCGCAGTTTCGGCGATCGGGCGGCTTATCGAGGAGGGACGGCGTGCCGCCGGAGGGGCCGAAACTGCTGTTCGCCTCACGGCTCGAGCACGGCGCGTCCTCGCGGGACCATGGTCGGGGAAGGCGCCGACCGCCCCGCCGGCTGTTGCAGCGACTTCCACGAAAAGGCGAAGAGGCTCGCGGCGCCCAGCGCAAGCCCGGTAAAGAACACCCAGTTCGGCGCGAAGCTTAAGCCCTTGATCCATGGCGAAAGGGCGAACGAAATCAGGGCGGCGATCGCCGGCTCGAGATTCTGGAACATGGTGACGAAGCCATTGTCGTTGTCGACCGCCTTCATCGCCTTCTGCGAGAACACGCGCCCCGCCACGTCGGCGAGAATGATGCCGACGATCATCAGCAGCGTCGGCTGAAGCGCCGTGACGACCGACTCCCCGCGCATGTGCATGATGAGCAGCGTCGCCGGGATGAGGATGGCGCTGCCGATCAGGCAATTCGCAGCGACCACCCCGGACGTGTTCAGCTTGGAGAACCACTTCCCCTGCAAGGTCACCGCCAGAGTGGTGAAGAGCGGAATCGGGATCGCGAATGCCCACGTTCCTCGCATGAGCTCGGCGGCGAGACCGTCATGATCGCCGGCCTGGCTCCAGGCGACCGCCGTCGCCCCGAGGAAGGCGACGGCGAGGCAGGCGAAAAACACCAGCGGCGTAGCCGGGATCGGCGTCCTCGTGAGGAAATGCGCGACGAGCGCCGCCCAGAAAGGCGAAAGATTGAGGATCGCGACGACGACGACCGGATGCGCGTGGCTCAGGCTGACCGTGTAGAGCACCAGCCCAATCGCGCCGACTGCGAAGATGACGGCGAGCTTGCCCAGATTGGAAGGAGCGGTGAGGGCGGCGACAAAGTCGCGCCGGGCCTCCTGCGTGACCAGCAACATCGGAATGGCGACCAGAAGGGCGATCTGCGTCAGGAACACAAACTGGCCGGTGCTGAAGGTTTTGGCCGCCGGCGAGGACAACGGCGCCTGAGCCGCGATCAACGCCGCCGCAGCCAGCGCCAGCGCGCCCCCGAGTTTGCGGTTCGCCCCTTGGTTCTCCATGGAAGCGAGTACGCGGGGGCGGCGGGTTGGGTTCCAGAAAATCGGCAACCCGATTTGAACGCCCTGCGACGCAAGGCCCAACCGATCCTATGAAGCGCGGCTAGGCGGCCGGCGCGAGTCGACGCCTGCCTAAACGCGCGAGCCCGATGGCGCCAAAACCCACAAGCGTCATTCCCCAGAGCGGCGGCTCGGGAACGGAGGCGCCGGCGAAGGAGGAGTCGACGGATGCGCTCAACTGTGCGCCTGTCGGCCAGGGGTCGATGACGACCCATTCGTCGACCAGATAGGCTTGATCCCCCTGCAGAACGATGGACTGGACCGCGGGCAGAGCGGAGGGATTGAGGTAATTGCCCACCCCGACGGGGCAGGACGTTACGCAGTCGGTTTCGTTCACGACGTAGCTGGAGAACGATGCGACGCCGGCCGTCACGGAGCCTAGACCAACCGCAAGGTAAGCCTGCGCTCTTTGGACGTCCGAGAGCGTGTAGTCGCCGCTGAACGCGTCGTTCGCGCGCAGCACGACCGAATAGGAGCCGGGCGCATTGATTTCGACGAAGTAGGCGAGTTCCGCCTCGACGTATCCGCCTTCCGCGTCGTGGTACGCCACCTCGTTGACTGTCGCTGAGGCGGATTGGCTCGCGCCCGTGTTGGTCGTAGCCGAGCAGGTTCCGGAAGGATTGCATCCCGGCAACCCGTCGTAATTCAGTGTATGTGTCCCGGTCCCGGCCGTAAAGCTCTGATCGATGTTGTCGGCGTAGTTCAGACCGAAATATTCATAGGACTGAAACCCCTGGGACTGGACCGCGGGAAGCGCTTCGCTCGGACTCGTCATCGCAACCATAGCGGCTGCACTGAAGACGCCCGAGGCGTACCGCCGGGCTGATCGAAGATTAAGTCTTCTGAGAATGTCCACCGCTGTCATCTGCGTCTCCACCGGCAGGAGCAGGATCACGGGAACGCGATTAAATTCCGCTTTTCGATGTAAACAGCCGACACAACACAACAAGTATAATTTCAAGAAAAAGTAGCGCATCCCCGCCCTTTTGTAAATCGATTTGTAATATATTGAGATAACACTGTTTAGAAACGCGTGGTAACTTTCTAGCTTAACTGAGAAGACTGATTGTGCTCCGTTCGCCATCGAATGCGACATTACCGGGCCGTCTCAGTGCACGATCAGGAAAGCGGCGGCGAGCCCTCTGCCAGGGCCACGCGCCGGGTTCCATGGGTTGTCGCGAGCGGCCCGTTCTCCGGTCTGCCAGGATCGTCTGAGAAAATAATTCCGTATTTTCGAACGGTGTTCTATATTTCCTTGTCGGCGTTGCGTCGACGAAACAGCGAGGCGACATGGATTCGGGGGCGCAAGGCGGAGTGCGGACCGGCGTCCCGGACGCGAGCAATCGCCGCCCTCCCGGGACATTAACCTTACTGCAATTTTTTTCGTGAACTCCGCGTCAAGCCGTTGAAAACGCTCAAAACACGGTCGGATAAGGGCTCGTTTTCGCGTGCTGAACGGGCGCCGAACGCATGTCGAGCGCCTGCCGAATGGCGCCCGAACGGGCCTCGAACGGCACCCTTCCGAGGGCGAGAAGCCTGGCTCAGCCGTCGAACCGGTTGCTCTTCGGAAAGCCCTTGGGCGGCAGGCGGCCGGCTTCGGCGCGGTCGCCGATCCACTCCTTGAAGTTCGGGCATGGCGACGGTGAAGGTGCGCCCGGCCGAGTCGCGCCAGGTCAGCCCGTCGGCGATGGCGAACACCCTGACGTCGGAAATATCGCCGTCCTTGTAGCGCTGGAGCCGCGTGCCCTTGCCGCGCGCCATCTCGGCAAGCTGCGACATCGGGAAAACCAGCAGCTTTCGGTTCTGCCCGATGACCGCGACGTGGTCGCCCGCAGCCGGGACGACCAGCGCCGCAGTCGCCTTGTCGCCGACGTTCAGCACCGCGCGTCCCTTGCGGGTCGAGGAGATGAGGTCGTCCTCCGCGACCAAGAAGCCGTTGGCGTCGGACGCGACGATCAGCCGTTTCGCGCCCGGCGCATACGCCCACACCGCGACGATCGACGCGCTCTCCTCGATGTCGGCCATCAGCCGGATCGGCTCGCCCTGCCCGCGCCCGCCCGGCAGCTTCGCGGCGTCGAGGGTGAATGCCTTGCCGTCGCTCGTCAGCACCAGGATCTTCGAGGTCGTCTCGGCGAAGAACGAGGTCTTCATGCCGTCGTCGCCCTTGAACGCCAGCGACGAAAGGTCGGCCACCTGCCCTTTCAGCGCGCGGATCCAGCCCTTTTCAGACACCACCACCGTCAGCGGCTCGCGCTCGACCAGCGCCTCGGCGAGGTCCGAGACCACCACCTCGGGCGCGGCCGCGAAATGGGTTCGGCGCTTGCCGAGTTTCGTCTCCGGCCCGAACTTCTTCTTCACATCGCGGACCTCGACCGCGATCATCTGCCATTGCTTGCGCTCGTTCCCGAGCAACGACTCGATCGACGCCTTCTCCTCGATCAGGTCGGTCTGCTCCTTGCGAAGCTGCATCTCTTCGAGCCGGCGCAAGGATCGCAGCCGCGTGTCGAGCACATAGTTGACCTGGTTCTCGCTCAGCGCGAAGCGGACCTTCAGCGCCTCCTTCGGCTCGTCCTCCTCGCGGATGATCCGGATCACCTCGTCGAGATTGAGGAAGATGATGAGCATGCCGGCGAGCAGTTCGAGCCGCTTGTCGATCGCGGCCAGCCTGTGGCGGGAGCGGCGGACAAGGACGGTGCGGCGATGGTCCAGCCATTGTTGCAGCGCCTCGCCGAGCGAGACCACGCGCGGCGTCACCCCGTCGACCAGCACGTTCATGTTGACCGAAATGCGCGTCTCGAGTTCGGTCAGCCGGAACAGCGATTCCATCAGCGTCGCCGGCTCGACCGCGCGGCTCCTCGGCTCGAGCACGATGCGGACGTCCTCGGTCAACTCGTCGCGCACGTCGGCGAGCAGCGGCAGCTTCTTCTCGTTGAGGAGGTTCGCGATCTGCTCGATCAGCCGCGACTTCTGCACGCCGTAGGGAATTTCGGTCACGATCGCGGACCAGACGCCGCGGCCGAGGTCCTCCTTCTCCCAGCGCGCGCGCAGGCGAAAGCCGCCGCGGCCGGTGCGATAGGTCTCGACGATCGACGCCTTGTCGTCGATCACGATCCCGCCGGTCGGGAAGTCCGGCCCAATCACGAATTGGGTCAGCGCCTCCGTCTCGGCGCCGGGATGGGCGATCAGATAGAGCGCGGCGTCGCAAAGCTCGGCGATGTTGTGGGGCGGAATCGAGGTCGCCATGCCGACCGCGATCCCCTGCGCGCCGTTGGCGAGCAGGTTCGGGACGGCCGAAGGCATCACGATCGGCTCTTTGGTGTCGCCCGAATAATTGTCGCGCCAGTCGACCGAGTCCTCGTCGACCCCCTCCATCAGGAGACGCGCGACGTCGGTCATGCGCGCTTCGGTGTAGCGGTAGGCGGCCGCGTTATCGCCGTCGATATTGCCGAAATTGCCCTGCCCCTCGATCAGCGGGATAGCGGGAGGCGAAATCCTGGGCGAGCCGCACCAGCGCCTCGTAGATCGCCTGATCGCCGTGGGGGTGGAACGAGCCCATCACGTCGCCGACGATCTTCGCGCATTTCTTGAATGCCGTCCCGGGATCGAGCCTGAGGATGTGCATGCCGTACAGGATGCGGCGATGCACTGGCTTCAGGCCGTCGCGCGCGTCCGGCAGCGCCCGGCCCATGATGGTCGAGAGCGCGTAGGCGAGATAGCGCTCTTCGAGGGCGTCGCGCAGGTTGACGTCGATCGGCGCGGCGGGCGGCGGCGGAGGGGGAGGAGCGGCTCTTGCCATGGCGCCGGGGTTAGCGCGGCCCCTAAGTCGGGGCAAGGGCAGAAAGGCGCGCCTGATTCCTCTGGGGAAGGCTTCCCAGACGAAAAGACGCCGGACCCGTTCCACCGTTTCGCCCCGAACTCGGGCTACCTAGGCGAATGGGAAATCCTCGGTGGGCAAGCGGGGACGACCGTTTCGCGCTGATGATCCGGAGCGGAGATGACCGCCAAGCTTGCTTTTTGTTCTTTTTTCCTCCTCGGAGGCTTCATGAGCTCAGCCGCCTCGGCCCATGACGTGTGGGCCAACGGCGACCTCGTACCGGTATGGGTCAAAGCCGCGTGCTGCGGACCCGAGCGACGCCCATCACCTGCGACCGGAGCAGGTCCACCGCGTATCCGACGATTATTACGAGGTCGACGGCTATCGCTACCGCATCCCCGCCCGCAACGCCCTTCCGAGCCAGGACGGCGACTACTGGATCTTTTACCGCGACAATGGCGTGGGCGGGCAGTCGGACGTCTACTGCTTCTTCGTGCCGATGGGCTTCTGAGGCGCGCCGAGTCGACGGCCGCGCCGGGTCCGCCTAGATAGAGGCCGACGGGATTCGGTCGAAAGGCTGCGCCGCGCCCCGGGGGAACACATGGATGCCGATAATCTCCTGCGCCGCCGTCACCAAGCGGTACGGCAACGGATATCTCGCCCTGGATTCCGTCGATCTGGCTATCGAAAAGGGCGAGATCTTCGCCCTGCTCGGCCCCAACGGCGCCGGCAAGACCACACTGATCGGCGTGATCTGCGGCACCGTGTCGATGACCTCGGGCTCGGTCAGCGTCGCCGGCTTCGACGTCCTTCGCGACTTTCGCGCCGCGCGATCCACGCATCGGCCTCGTGCCGCAGGAGATCGCGCTCGACATTTTCGCGACCGTTCACGCGACCGTGTCGTACAGCCGCCGCCTGTTCGGCCGGCCGCCCGATCCGGCCTTTGTCGAGCGCCTGTTGCGCGACCTTTCGCTGTGGGAGAAGCGTGACGCGCGCATCGTCGAACTCTCGGGCGGCATGAAGCGGCGCGTGATGATCGCCAAGGCGCTGAGCCATGAGCCGGAAGTCCTGTTTCTCGACGAGCCGACCGCCGGGCGTCGACGTCAATCTGCGCCGCGACATGTGGGCGCTGGTGCGCCGGCTGCGCGACGACGGCGTGACCGTGATCCTGACCACGCACTATATCGAGGAGGCCGAGGAGATGGCGGACCGCGTCGGCGTGATCGACAAGGGCCGCATCCTGCTGGTCGAGGACAAGGCGGCGCTGATGCGCAAGCTCGGCAAGCGGCGCCTGAGCCTTGTGCTGACCCGCCCGCTGCCCGCCCTGCCCGCGACGCTGGCCGGCTGGCCGATCGCGCTTGAAGACCAGGGAAGGCGGCTCACCTACGTCTTCGACGCCTCGGCCGACGACACCGGCGTGCCGACGCTGCTTCGGCGGCTCGCCGAAGCCGGCGTCGATTTCGCCGACCTCGAGACGACCGCCAGCAGCCTTGAGGACATCTTCGTCGACCTCGTCGGGCGAGCGGCATGAGCGCGCTTCAATCTTCGCGGCGTGTGGGCGATCTACCGCTACGAGCTGTCGCGCACGGTCCGCACCGTCTGGCAGAGCGTCGCGACGCCGGTCATCACGACCGCGCTTTATTTCGTGGTGTTCGGCGGCGCGATCGGGTCGCGCATCCACGAGGTCGGCGGCGTCGGCTACGGGGCCTTCATCGTACCCGGGCTCATCATGCTGTCGCTTCTGACCCAGAGCATCTCGAACGCCTCGATCGGCATCTACTTTCCAAAATTCACCGGCACGATCTTCGAGATCCTGTCGGCGCCGCTGTCGCCGCTCGAGGCGGTTGCGGCCTATGTCGGGGCGGCGGCGACGAAGTCGGTCGTCATCGGCCTGATCATTCTCTTGACCGCGACCCTGTTCGTGGAGGTGCGGATCGACCATCCGGTGTGGATGGTCGCCTTCCTGATCCTGACCTCGGTGGCGTTCAGCCTGTTCGGCTTCATCATCGGCATCTGGGCGAAGAACTTCGAGCAGCTGGCCGTCATTCCGGCGCTGATCGTGACGCCGCTGACCTTCCTCGGCGGCGCGTTCTATTCGATCGACATGCTGCCGCCCTTCTGGCGCGCGGTCAGCCTGTTCAATCCGGTCGTCTATCTGGTCAGCGGATTCCGCTGGAGCTTTTACGGCCAGGGCGACGTCAGCGTCGCGGCCAGCCTCGGCTTCACCGCGCTCTTCATCGTCGCCTGCCTGGCGATCCTGACCTGGATCTTCCACACCGGCTGGCGACTGAAACCATGAGCCTCCTCGCGTCGCTGCGCCAAGGCCTCGGGCGGATCAAGCCGCAACTGCGCTACTGTCTGCGCGTCAGCGTCGCGGGTGTCGCGGCCTTCGCCCTGACCAGAAGCCTCAACTTCCCGCTGCACGGCCTTTGGGCGGTGCTGACTGCGATCGTGGTCAGCCAGGTGAGCATCGGCGGGTCGCTCCGCGCGACGATTGAGTACAACATCGGGACGCTCGCGGGCGCGGTCTATGCGGCGACGGTCGGGCTCATCATTCCCCACGCCACGCCGGTCTCGCAAGCAGTCGCGCTTGCGGTGTCGGTCGCGCCGATGGCTGTGGCCGCTGCGATCAACCCGGCCTTCCGCATCGCGCCTTTCTCCGCCGTTCTCGTGCTCCTGATCGGGAGCGAACTCGGCGAGAGCCCGATCGTCTCCGCGCTCACGCGCGTCGTCGAGGTCGCAATCGGCGGCACAGTCGCGGTCCTCGTTTCGATCCTGGTGTTCCCCGAGCGCGCCGATGGCATGGGCCTGGAGGCGGCAAGCGGGATTCTCAACCAGATGGCGGAGCTGTTGCCCAAGTTGCTGGCAAGGGTTTCGCAAGACGTCGACAAGGTTTCGCTCCAGCTCGCGCAGACCCGTCTCGGCGATGCGGTGACGAAATTTCAGGGGCTCGCCGAGGAGGCCAAACGCGAGCGCATCGTCTCGATCGTGCGCGACCCCGACTCCACGCCGCTCGCCCGCACGCTGCTTCGCATACGGCACGATTTCGTCATCCTGAGCCGCGCCACGCTCGAACCGCTTCCTGAAGCCATCGCGCACCAGCTCGAACCGCCGCTGACCCGCTTCGGCGAGGCGGCGGCGGCCTTCTTGCGGAACTCGGCCAATGCGCTCAAAAGCAGAAAATCCCCGCCGCCGATCGAGCCTGCGGCTGCGGCCCTCAGAGCTTACGGCGTCAAGATCGCCGCTCTTCGCGCTGAAGGGTTCGAGCGCGCGATGACGGTCGATGCCGTCGAGCGGTTCTTCGCGCTGGGGTTTGCGCTCGAACAGCTGATCCGCGATTTCGCCGACGTCGCCCCGCGCATTGAGGAGCGCGCGCGTCGCTGACGGGCGGAATTGCGGAAGCTCACGCGAGGCCGAAGATCGACGCCCTCGGAACTTCTGCTTCGCGAAGGACGCGATGAGCGGTGAAGGGCTTGTCATCTCTCCAGCGTCGCGGTCAAAGGCTGGTCGAGGAAGGCGGAACGGCCGAAGCGCTTGCCTTGCGCGGCGGAGCCAAGCTGATCGCGCCGGACCTCCTTCCCGCGGAATGCGCGAACATCTTCTGCAGAAGGTTCAGCGCGGCGAACTCTCGCAGGAAGAGGCCCTGTTGGCGGCCAGGCTGCTGCAAGCGGCCGACATCGAGTTGGCGCCGACACGCGCCTTGTTCGAGGCGGCGACGCGAATCGCGATCGAACTCGATCATCCGACATACGACTGCCTCTACCTGGCGGTGGCCATCGATAGGAATTGCCGCTTCGTCACCGCGGACCAACCTCTGCTCCGCAAGCTCCGCGAGGGTCGCGGCGAGGGCCGAGGAGTGCGTTTTCGCGATCTAGTCGTGTCTTTGGCCGAAGCTGCGGACTCGGAGCGTCATTGAGGGTCCGACCGCTGGCCTGCGGCATTTCGCCAATTCTGGGTACTCGCTCCCTGCAAACATCCTGTTTCGACCCCGCCGCGCGCGGAAATCTACTCGCCCCGTCGCGTCGCGTCCGCCCAGTCGTAGGCCGTCTTGCGGTCGGCGGCGGCGTAGAGGCGGATGGGAACGGCGGAGACGGAAAATCCGCTGATCTTGGCCTCGTCCATTCGATCGGCCTCGGTGACGACGGCGATCCGGACGACGTTCTTGTGGGCCAGCGAAACGGTCGTCAGGCCGCGCGCAAGCTCGGCGAAATAGCCGTCGAAATCCGGGTCGATGACGACAACGAGCCCTATCCCGACCGTCGACTCGCCAAGCGCCGCATTGACCGCGGCCTCGACATCGCGCGCCATCACCGTTCCGCTCGCCTTGAGCGCAAGCGCATGCTCCGGGGCGTCCTGCATTCGTTCCAGCATTGTCCCTCCCGACTCTCCGCTGACAAGGCTAGAGTCTTTAGCAGATTGTGGCGGGCGTCCGCGAGCGGTTTGGCGCCGTTCGCTCTTAATGGGACAAAAAGAGCATGACGACCGTCCCGACCGCCATTGACCGGCTGTACGCATTCGCCTGGGCCGCGGGCGAAGTGCTGCTCCCGCGGGTCCTTCTGGCGATCCTCGTGCTGGCCGGTGGCACGATCGTGGCAAGCTGGGTCGCGCGGGCGATCGGCCTCGCGCTCGCGCGCACGGGCACGGTGGATGCGACGGCGCGGCCGGCACTCGTCGCCGCGGCGCGCTACGGCGTCCTGGTCATCGCTGTCATTGCGGCCTTGAGCCAGATCGGCGTGCAGACGGCGTCGCTGCTCGCGGCCCTCGGCGCGGCCGGCCTCGCCATCGGCCTCGCGTTGCAGGGCACGCTCTCCAACATTGCGGCGGGCATCATGCTCTTGTGGCTGAGGCCCTTCCAGGTCGGCGACTATATTGAAATCGTCAGCGGGACGCCGTTCGCCGGCACGGTGCGGGAGATCGGGCTGTTCGCCTGCCAGATTGAAACTTACGACGGTCTGTTTTTGTTCGCGCCCAATTCGGCGATCTGGGCCGTCCCCTTGCGCAACCATTCGCGCAATGCGGGCCGGCTCGTCAGCTTCAACGTCGGCTTTGCGCCCGGCGTCGATCCCTCCCGCGCATGCGCCGTGCTCATGGACGCCATCGCGAAGCAGCCGGGCGTGCTCAAGACGCCGCCGCCGGAAGTGTTCCTCGCCAATCTCAGCGGCGGAGCGCCGCTCGCGACCTGCCGGCTGTGGGCGGCGCCCGACCGCGTCGGCGCTGTGCAACGCGCAATGATCGAAGACGCGCGGGAGGCGCTGGACCAGGCCGGGTTGCACGCGACGGAGGTCGTCCGGACGATTCCGCCCGAAACCGATCCGTCTCGCCTGCTATGATCCGTTTCAGACGCCGTAGCGCTCGGCGAACCGCGCGAGATTGACCGCCCCTCGGCGGTGCCGGCCGTCGCCGATCTTGCGTTCGCCGTCGTACGCCTCGACGGCAAACAGCAGGCTGCGCCCTTCGATCTCGAGAACGCGCGCCGTTGCGGTCACGGCGCGCCCGATCGGAGTCGGTGCAAGGTGCCGGATATCGACCGCGCTGCCGACAGTGACCCAACCCTCCGCCAGATGACCGGCGATGGCGACGCCCGAGGCTTTCTCCATCAGCATAATCATCATCGGCGTGCCATAGACCGGCGGCATGCCCGCGACGTGGCCGCCGACCGTGAGTTCGAAGGTCACGATTTCCTGAAGGCAGCCGCTCATGCCGATCCGCACGTTCCGGAGCGGGCTTTCTCTCTCGGTCGATCCGGACATGGCGCCCCTTTCAACACATAATGGCGTCCGAATTCTGATTGGCGCCCTTTGTAACGGCATCGTTTCACCTTCTGGTTGTCTGCTACCTTTTCTTCAGGAAGGCGACCAGAGCGTAATCGGGTTGAGCGCCGGGGGCGCCCGCGATCTGGCTATAGACCAAGGTATCGCCCGCGAGTCGAATGTCGATGTCATCGACCTTCTTTTCATCAATAGGATTCAGCATCGTCAGCCTTGTGCCAACAACTCGTCCCACCTTCGTGCCGGCTTTAAGTTTGGTTGCAACGCCTTTCTGAAAAACGAGTTCACCGTCATCCACCAGAGCGAATGTGTCGACCTCGCTGAACTTTTGTGTACCTAACCCATCGCAAGTCATCGTTGCCTCCCGAACTACGAATGTCTGGCTATTGCCGCTGAACTTCATCATGACATCAGAGCAATTCACGATTAAATCACCGATTTGGAAAGTGCCCTTGCCATTCCAGGTCCCGTCGATGAAGCCTGCGCTTTCAGCGTAGCTCGAAAGGCTTACGAAACCAATTAGATAACTCAAAACTATCGGAGTCATAGCATGCTCCTTTAGCTAAGAAACGGATAAGGACAGTATCTAACTCTACACGGACAGAAAGGCAGCCGCCTCGAGGTTCGGCGGCGGCATCGATTGCTTCGCCGCTTCGCTCCTCGCAGTGACGGCAGAGACGTGGTCTCAATTCACGCCGCCCTACTGGGCCGCACCTTCGATCGTCGCGCCCCACGAGCCCCAGATGTAAATGCAGGTGAAGAGGAAAATCCACACCACGTCGACGAAGTGCCAATACCAGGCGGCGAACTGGAAGCCGAGATGATGGCGCGGCGTCATCTGCCCGGCGTAGGCGCGCACGAGGCAGACGGTGAGGAAAATCACGCCGATAATGACGTGCGCGCCGTGAAACCCGGTCGCCATGAAGAACGTCGCGCCATAAATCGAGTTCCTGAAGGCGAACGGAGCATGGACGTACTCGTAGCCTTGCGTCCAGATGAAGATCAGGCCGAGCACGATCGCCAGCAAGAGAAAAGCCATGAAGCCGTTGCGGTGGCCCTCGCGCAAATCCTCGTGCGAGACGTTGATGGCGAAACTCGACATGACCAGGACCAGCGTGTTTCTAAAGGGGAGGTTCCACGGATTGATCACTTCCGTGCCCTTCGGCGGCCAAAGGCCTCCGGTGAAATCCGAGCGGCCGTAGACGTGCGCGTCGCCGGCCCCGAGTGACGACGCAAAGAACGCCCAGAACCACGCAACGAAGAACATGACCTCGGAGGCGATGAAGAGAAGCATCCCCGCCGTCAGCCCGCGCCGGACGATCGGATTGTGGTAGCCGCCCTGCGCCTCGAGGATGACGTCGCGCCACCACCCCGCCATCGTGAACAGGACGCCCGCGCCCCCGAACGCCAGCACCAGCGGGCCGATCCCGGCGCCTTTCATGAACAGGATGAGCCCGATCGCCGTCGTCAGCGCGAAAAAGGCGCCCACGATCGGCCAAGGGCTGGGATCGACGAGGTGGAAACCCCTTCGTTCCGCGCCAGGCGCGTCTTCGGTCAGCGGGGCGTGAGCGGCGATCGGCGCGTCCGTCATCAAGTGTCTCCTTGTCTCATCCGGCTGGGCCGGCGCGCCTGTCTGAGGCAGAAGCGCGCGCCACGGGCGCGGCGAAAAGCGTGTAGGAAAGCGTGATCGAATCGACCTGCGCCATCGACGGGTCGGTCTCGAGTTCCGGATTGAGATAAAAGACGACAGGCCATTCCGCGGCTTCGTGCGGCGCCAGCCGTTGCTGGCTGAAACAGAAGCACTTGATCTTGTCGAACCACGCGCCGGACACTTCCGGCGTGACGTTGAACGTGGCGTTCGCGAAGGTTTCCTTGTCGCTCAGATTTTCCGCGCGAAAATAGACGGTGGCCGTCTTGCCTACGCGTATGTTGATCGAGTCGGTTTCCGGCTCGAAACGCCAGCGCAGGCCCGGCGCGACATTGGTGTCGAAGGCGACGCGAACCGTCCGCCGCCCTAAGCCGGCGGAGCTCGACACGACGCGCTGCGGCGCGCCTTCATATCCGGTCGCGCGGCAAAAGGCCGAATAGAACGGGACTGCCGCGAAGGTGAGGCCGATCATGAAGACCGCAAGCGCCGCCCCTCCGAAGCCGTATACGCGGTTGCTGCGCGCCGTGCGATCCGCGGACGGGCTCAATGCGCGTGCCCCACGACCACAGCCGGCGCCTCATGGCCGTCATACCCCGGGATTTGCGGCGGCGTGACGAAGGTGTGGAACGGCGGCGGCGAGGACACGGTCCATTCGAGGGTCGTCGCGCCGGGGCCCCAGGGATTGGCCGGCGACGGGCGCTTAACGGTGAAGGCCTCATAGAGGAGGTAAAGGAACACCACCGTCGCGATCCCCGAAACGAACGCCCCGATCGACGAAATGAAATTCCAGTCCCAGTAGGCGTCCGGATAATCGACGGTGCGGCGCGGCATGCCGCTGAAACCGAGGAAATGCTGGGGCAGGAACGTCAGGTTGATGCCGATGAACATCAGCCAGAAGTGCCATTTGGCCAGCCTCTCGTTGTAGAGATAGCCGGTCATCTTGGGGAACCAGTAATAGAAGCCGGCAAAGATCGAGAACACAGCGCCGAGCGACATCGTGTAGTGGAAGTGGGCGACGACATAGTAGGTGTCGTGCAGGTAGCGATCGATCGCCGCGTTGGCGAGCACGACGCCGGTCACGCCGCCGACAGTGAAGACGAAGATGAAGCCGATCGCCCACAGCATCGGCGGGCGCAGCGAAATCGAACCGCCCCACATGGTGGCGATCCAAGAGAACACCTTCACGCCCGGTCGGAACCGCGATCACCATGGTCGCGAACACGTAATAGCGCTGCAGGTTCAGCGACATGCCCGTCGTGAACATGTGATGCGCCCAGACCACGAAGCCGAGCACCGCGATCGCGAGCATGGCGTAGACCATGCCCACATAGCCGAACATCGGCTTCCTCGAAAAGGTCGAGACGATCTGACTGACGATGCCGAAGCCGGGAATGATGAGGATATAGACCTCCGGGTGGCCGAAGAACCAGAAGATGTGCTGGTAGAGGATCGGGTCGCCGCCGCCGGACGGCTCGAAGAAAGTGGTGTGGAAGTTGCGGTCGGTCAGCAGCATCGTCAGCGCGCCCGCCAGCACAGGCAGGGCGAGCAGCAGCAGGAACGCCGTCACCAGCACCGACCACGGAAACAGCGGCATGCGAAACATGCGTCATGCCGGGCGCGCGCATGTTGAAGATCGTGGCGATGAAATTGATCGCGCCGACGATCGACGACATGCCGGCGAGATGCATCGACAGGATGACGAAATCCGCCGCCGGCCCGGGCGCGCCGGCGTTGGAGGCGAACGGCGGATAGAGAACCCAGCCGCCGCCGAAACCATGCATGCCCGGCGCGCCTTCGACGAACAGCGAGGTCATTGCGAGACATGAACGAGGCGACCAGCAGCCAGAACGACATGTTGTTCAGCCGCGGAAAGGCCATGTCCGGCGCGCCGATCATCAAGGGCACGAACCAGTTGCCGAAGCCGCCCATCATCGCCGGCATCACCATGAAGAAGATCATGATCAGCGGCGTGCGAGGTGAAGAAGACGTTGTACATGTTCTTGGCGGCGTCGATCGACCCGTCGCCGGTCATGATCGCCGAGATCACCGGAAAAACCTGGATGCCCGGGAACATCAATTCAGCGCGAATCGCGATCGACAGCAAAGCGCCGATGCAGCCGGCGCAGATCGCGAAAATGAGATAGAGCGTGCCGATGTCCTTGTGGTTTGTCGAAAACATGTACCGTCGCCAACCCGTCGGATGGCCGTGATCGTCGTGCTCCTCGTGAGCGTCGATGTGAGCTTCAGTGAAACCGCTGACAGACGCCATAAAGGTCGGCTCCCGAGTGTTGGAAAAGACGGCGCGACGCCGCTCTCTAGTTCTGGACCTGCGGCGCCTGGGCGAGGTCGACGCCGTCGGCGCGTGAATATGTCTTCTGGGCGGTCGCGAGCCAGGCCTGGTAGTCGTTCTGGCTCAGGACATGAATTTCGACCGGCATGAAGGCGTGATCGATGCCGCAAATGTTGGAGCACTGCCCGTAGAACACGCCTTCCTGCTCGGCCTTGAACCAGGATTTGTTGAGCCGGCCCGGCACCGCGTCGATCTTCACCCCAAACGACGGGATCGAGAACGAGTGGATGACGTCCTGGGAAACGACGTCGAGTTCGACCACCTTGCCGACCGGGACGTAAGCCGCGTTGTCCACCGAGAGAAGGCGGATGTCCCCGGGCTTGAGGTCCTTGTCTTCCTTGATCAGAGAATCGAACGAGAACCCGCCGTCGCTTTTCGGATAGCTGTAATTCCAGTGCCACTGGGAGGCCGTCACCTTGAGCGTCATGTCCGGCGCGGGAATGACGAGCTGCTGGGTCAGCAGCCGAAACGACGGGACGGCGATCACCACGAGGATCAGCGCCGGGATCACGGTCCAGGCGATCTCGATCGGGCCGTTGTGGGTCAGCTGCGATGGAACGGGATTTGCGCGCTCGTTGAAGCGGATCACACAGTAAGCGAGGAGGGCGAGGACGAATACGGAGATGCCGATGCACGTCGGCAAAAGGAAGCCGTTGTGAAACCACTCGATGTCGGACTGGACCGGGGTGTTCGCCGGCAGGAAACCGAACTGCCACGGATGCGGCGCGCCGAGGATCGACGCGCGCGCCGAACCAGCGACCCCGAAGGCGAGTCCTGCAAGGCCCAGCCGGAAGGTAAACCCACTACCTCGCATCGTCGCGGTCCTCCGACATAAAGATTCTCTTGACGCATGCGCGCCTCGACTTGTCCAGACGCCCCGCCAGCATTGTGTTGCCGCGACAATACGACGCGAGTCGGACAATTGACAATCCATTTTTCCACCTCGTTCCTCATCGAACCGCTGCATGGCCTGACCCGCTTTTTGCTCATGAGGGACCGGGCGCATGGAAGCAACGCGTGCGGCCGGCCAACTTTGCGCCCTCCCAACGGCCCGCATTAACCCAACATTTCGCTGCGACTATTTTACCGCTTGGCGACCACGGTGGTAGGCGCTCAGTATCGGTGTCCCCGGGAAGCGGCGCTCGCTTCGTGGGAGCGGGAGACGCGCCATGGCCTTTAGGACTGGCGAGGGATGGCGCACGCCGGTGCTGTTGGCGTTCGCGGCTCTCGCGATCATAGGCTGGCTGCTGGCGGGCTATCTCTGGATCGTGGCCGCGCAGACCGAAGCCAGCATGGTCGGCGCTCTACACGCCGCGGACAAGGCCCGCGAAAACCTCGAGGCCGACCTACAGAACCTGCAGAAGTCGGCGGGAACGGCGGCCGACCTCAAGTTTCAGGCGTCGGAGGCCGAAAAAGCCCTGTCCGAAGCCGCGGCTGCCCGAGCGTCCGCGCAGAACGAGATCGCCGATCTCACGCGGCAGATCAATGACGCAAAGCTTGCGATTTCGGGCGCGCAGGAGGAGGCCAGCGCCAAAACGCGCGACCTCCAGGCCGTGGACGCGCGCCTCAAGGAGGAGACCGACCGGCTCGCGGCGCTGCAAGGCCAAAGTCAGGGGCTCATCGCCGACGACGCGCGGTTGCAGGCTCAGGTCGACGCCTCGCGCGCCGCGCTTGCCGACGCGCAGACCCAGTCCGCGGAAGCCCAGAAGCAATTGGAGTCGCTGCAAAGTCAGATCAATGCGGCGACCGCGGAGCTCAACGGCCTCCAGCAGCAGCTCCACAACGCAGGAAACGTCGCCAGTCCGACGCACTGAGGGACGGGGAATGAGCGCCGCGCCTAAGCCCATTAGATGCCTTTCGAGGTCGCCGGGTCGCGTTGCCGAGCGCGGCAGTCATGTTACAACGCGCTTCGCGGGGCGTGCCGGAACCGATCGTCGGAAAACTTGCGCCCGTAATTGAGGCCCTATGGACGATCTCATCGCCACCGACGCTCTCCCGGCGCCCGTTGATTTGGACCGGCGCCCGACTGCTGCAGAGCTCAAGGCCAGCATTCTGGCCAAGCTGACCTATTCCGTCGGCAAAGTTCCCGAGGTCGCCAGCCCCCGCGATTGGTTTCTCGCCGTCGCCTTCGCGACCCGCGACCTCATCGTCGACCGATGGCTGCGCTCGACCGCCGACGTCTACGCCGATGGGCGCAAGCGCGTGTATTACCTTTCGCTCGAGTTCCTGATCGGCCGGCTGCTGTTCGACGCGATGACCAATCTCGGCGTCGCCGAGCCGATGTCCGAGGCGCTGCACGAGCTGGGCGTCAACCTGAGCGAGCTCCGGCGGATCGAGCCGGACGCGGCGCTCGGCAACGGCGGCCTCGGCCGCCTCGCCGCCTGCTTCATGGACAGCATGGCGACCCTTCAGATCGCCGCGCACGGCTACGGCATCCGCTACGACAACGGCCTCTTTCGCCAGATCATCCGCAACGGCTGGCAGCAGGAGACGCCGGAAGACTGGCTCGCGAGCGGCAATCCCTGGGAGTTCGAGCGGCTGGAATACAACTACGCCATCGGCTTCGGCGGGTGGGTCGAGATGGTGCAGTCCGACGACGAACGGAGCCGCCACATCTGGCATCCCGGCGAAACGGTCGAGGCGGTGGGCTACGATACCCCGATCGTCGGCTGGCGCGGCAGGCACGTCAACACCTTGCGCCTGTGGTCGGCGCGGGCGCCCGACCCATTCAAGCTCGACGCCTTCAACGCCGGCGACTTTGTCGGCGCCTTATCGGACTCGATGCGGGCGCAGGCCATTTCCAAGGTGCTCTATCCCAGCGACGCGACCCCGGCTGGCCAGGAACTCCGGCTGCGACAGGAATATTTCTTCGCCTCCGCCTCTCTTCTCGATCTCGTCCGCCGTCACATCAAGCAGCACGGAGACATCAACTCACTCGGCGACCACGCCGCGATTCAACTGAACGACACCCACCCGGCGATCGCCGTCGCCGAACTGATGCGCATCCTCGTCGACCTCAACGGACTGGAATGGGACGAAGCCTGGAAAGTCACCGAGGCGACTTTTTCCTACACCAACCACACGCTTCTCCCCGAGGCGCTCGAAAGCTGGCCGGTTCCGCTGATGGAGCGGCTGCTGCCGCGCCACATGCAGATCATCTATCTGATCAACGCCGCCCACCTCGACAGCGCGCGCCGGCGCGGTTTCGTGGATTCGGGCATTCTCGCGTCGATCTCGCTGATCGACGAGCACGCGGGGCGGCGGGTGCGAATGGGCAATCTCGCCTTCATCGGTTCGCACAAGATCAACGGCGTGTCCGGCCTGCACACCGACCTCATGCGCAAGACCGTGTTCCACAACCTCAACACCGTCTACCCCGGCCGTATCGTCAACAAGACGAACGGCATCACCTTCCGCCGCTGGCTGATCGAGTGCAATCCGGGCCTCGCAAACATCATCCGCTCGACGGTCGGCGAGCGCGCGCTGGAGAACGCCGAGGCGCTCAGGGGCTTCGCCGCGTTCGCCGACGACCCGGCGGTCCAGGAGGCGGTGGCCGCGGCGCGCCGTGCCGCCAAGATCGTGCTCTCCCGCCATGTCGCGGTCCAGCTCGGCCAGCGCATCAATCCGGACTCGATGTTCGACGTCCAGATCAAGCGCATCCACGAATACAAGCGCCAGCTTCTCAACATTCTCGAGACGGTCGCGCGCTACAACGCGATTCGCGCCAACCCGACGATCGACTTCGCGCCGAGGGTCAAGATCTTCGCCGGCAAGGCGGCGGCGAGCTACACGCAGGCCAAGCTGATCATCAAGCTCGCCATCGACGTCGCCCGCGTCGTCAATTCAGATCCGACCGTCCGCGGGCTTCTCAAGGTTGTGTTCCTGCCGAACTACAACGTCTCGCTGGCGGAGACGATCATCCCGGCGGTCGACCTGTCCGAACAGATTTCGACCGCGGGCATGGAGGCTTCGGGCACGGGCAACATGAAGATGGCGCTCAACGGCGCCTTGACGATCGGCACGCTCGACGGCGCCAATGTCGAACTGCGCGACCTCGTCGGCGACGACAACATCTTCATCTTCGGACTGACCGCCGCCGAGATCGAAGCCGCGCGCAGGCAGGGTATCGACGCCACCGCTCGCATCGCCGCTTCGCCGGCGCTCCGCGAGGCTCTCGACGAGATCGCGTCCGGCGTCTTCTCCATCGACGACGCAGGTCGCTATCGCGGCCTTGTCGACACGCTCACGCACTATGACTACTTCATGCTATGCGCCGACTTCGACTCTTACTGGCAGGCGCAGATGAAGGTCGACGAGGCCTGGCGCGACCGCGGCCGTTGGATGCGCTCGAGCATTATCAACACCGCCAATGTCGGCTGGTTCTCGTCGGACCGCACGATCGCGGAATACGCGAAAGAAATCTGGAATGCGCCGTTCGTGCCGCTTGGCTAGGCGGGCGCCGGGAGGGACATAATGGAGGTTTGGAGAGCGCGGGACGCCGACGTTGAGGCGATCCACGCGGCGCGTTGCAGCGATCCTTTCGCTGTACTCGGTCCGCACCTGACGAGCGACGGTTGGGTCATCAGGGTGTTCGCGCCGGACGCCCTCGCTGTTCGCGCGCTGACCCGTGACGGGAAACTGCTGGCCGGGCTGCCGCGGCGCAAGGACGACTTCTTCGAAGCCTTGATTCCGCATGCGACGGAGCGGCCCCTCTATCGCGTCGAGGTCGAGACGAACTCGGGCGCTTCCTCCTACATCGACTCTTATGCTTTCGGACCGGCGCTCGGGCCGATCGACGACTATCTCTTGCGCGAGGGATCCCACCGGCAGCTCTATCGCCGGCTCGGCGCACAGATCACGACTCACGAGGGCGTCGACGGGGTGCTGTTCGCGCTATGGGCGCCGAACGCGAGCCGCGCCTCGGTGGTCGGCGACTTCAATCATTGGGACGGGCGCCGCTGCCAGATGCGCAAGCGCTACGACAGCGGGCTGTGGGAAATCTTCGTTCCGCACATCGGACACGGCGCCATCTACAAATTCGAGCTTTCCGGCCCCGACGGCGTCTTGCTGCCGCTGAAGGCCGATCCCTTCGGCTTCGAGGCCGAGCTGAGGCCTTCGACGGCCTCCGTCGTCGCCGACAGCGCGGACTTCGTCTGGTCCGACTCCGACTACATGAGGAGGCGCGCCGACGGCGAGCCGCGCCGCAAGGCGATGTCGATTTACGAAGTCCACCTCGGTTCGTGGAAGCGCCATCTCGACGGCGGTTTCCTCACTTATGACGAACTCGCCGACGAACTCGTTCCTTACGTCGCTGATCTGGGCTACACTCATCTCGAACTGCTGCCGATCAGCGAGCATCCGCTCGACGAGTCCTGGGGCTATCAGCCGCTTGGGCTGTTTGCTCCGACGCGGCGCTTCGGCGAGCCGGCGGGCTTCGCGCGCTTCGTCGACAGGGCTCACGCCGCCGGTCTCGGCGTGATCGTCGATTGGGTCCCGGCGCATTTTCCAACCGACCAGCATGGGCTCGCGCACTTCGACGGCACCGCCCTCTACGAGCACGCCGATCCGCGCAAAGGCTTCCATCCCGACTGGAACACGGCGATCTACAACTTCGGCCGGCACGAGGTCGCAAACTTCCTGTATTGCAACGCGCTCTACTGGGTCGACCGCTTCCATATCGACGGGCTGCGCGTCGATGCGGTCGCCTCGATGCTCTACCTCGACTACTCGCGCCGCGAGGGCGAGTGGCTGCCCAACCCCGACGGCAGCAAGGAGAACCGCGAGGCGATCGCCTTCCTCCAGCACGCCAACCAGTTGGTCTACGGAGGCTTCCCGGGCGCGGTCACGATCGCCGAGGAATCGACCGCATTTCCCGGCGTGTCGGCGCCGACCGATACCGGAGGACTCGGCTTCGGCTTCAAGTGGAACATGGGGTGGATGCACGACACTCTGGACTACATGTCGCACGATCCGATCTATCGCCGCTGGAGCCACGACAAGCTGACGTTCGGGTTGCTTTACGCCTTCAGCGAAAACTTCGTTCTGCCGATCTCGCACGACGAAGTCGTGCACGGCAAAGGCTCGGTCGTCAGCAAGATGCCGGGCGACGAGTGGCAACGTTTCGCCAACGCGCGTGCCTTCTATGCCTTCATGTGGGGACATCCGGGCAAGAAGCTCCTGTTCATGGGTCAGGAGTTCGGCCAGACGATGGAGTGGAACGCCTCGGAATCGTTGCCCTGGTGGCTGCTCGACCACTGGCCGCACCAGGGCGTCAAGGCCTTAATCCGCGACCTCAATCGCGTTTACCGGGGAACGCCGGCGCTATACGCCCGGGATTGCGAGCCGGAGGGCTTCCGCTGGATCGTCGTCAATGACGACACCCAGTCGGTTCTCGCCTTCCTGCGCCGCGGCGCGCAGGGCGATCCTCCCGTGGCGGTGGTGTGCAACTTCACGCCGGAGCCGCGCATGAACTATCGCGTCGGCCTGCCTTTCGAAGGTCACTGGCGCGAGGCGCTTAACAGCGACGCTGGAATCTACGGCGGATCGAACATGGGCAACCTCGGCGGCGTTATAGCGGAGCCGCGGCCATCCCACGGCTTCCCTTGCTCGGCGACGCTGGCGTTGCCGCCGCTCGCCACCCTGTACCTCGTCTTCACGCCCCCTGGCGCCGAGCAGATCCCCGACTGAGAAGGAGTCCGAGATGTCCAGGACACGCACTGCAAAGGAGATGGGGCTGTCTCCGCCCTACTCCCGGCACGCCATGGCCTACGTGCTCGCCGGAGGGCGCGGCAGCCGGCTCTTGGAGTTGACTGACCGTCGCGCGAAGCCCGCCGTCTATTTCGCCGGTAAGTCCCGTATTATAGATTTCGCACTGTCGAACGCGCTTAATTCGGGCATCCGTCGCATCGCGGTGGCGACCCAGTACAAAGCCCACAGCCTCATCCGTCACCTCCAGCGCGGCTGGAACTTTCTGCGGCCGGAGCGCAACGAGAGCTTCGACATTCTGCCGGCCTCGCAGCGCGTCAACGAGACGATGTGGTATCTCGGCACCGCTGACGCGGTCTATCAGAACATCGACATCATCGAGAGCTATGGCCCGCACTTCATGGTCGTTCTGGCCGGCGACCACGTCTACAAGATGGACTACGAGAAGATGCTGCAGCAGCACGTCGACTCGGACGCCGACGTGACGGTCGGGTGCCTCGAGGCTTCGCTCGAAGAAGCGAAGGGCTTCGGCGTGATGCACATCAACGAGGACAACACGATCCGCGAGTTCCTCGAGAAGCCGCAGAACCCGCCCCACATGCCCGGCAAGCCGGACGTCGCGCTCGCGAGCATGGGCATCTATGTGTTCGAGACCTCGTACCTGATCGACCTCCTGAAGCAGGACGCCGCCGATCCCGGCTCGGCGCACGACTTCGGCAAGGACATCATTCCCTATATCGTCAAGAATGGCAAAGCGGTCGCGCACCATTTCTCCGAGTCGTGCGTCCGCTCGACCGAGGAGGCGAAGCACTACTGGCGCGACGTCGGCACCGTCGACGCCTACTGGGAGGCCAACATCGACCTCACCGACGTCGTGCCCGACCTCGACCTCTACGACCGCGCCTGGCCGATCTGGACCTACGGCGAGATCACGCCGCCGGCCAAATTCGTGCACGACGTCGACGGTCGGCGCGGCCTAGCAATTCAATCTCTGCTTTCGGGCGGATGCATCGTGTCGGGCGCCTCGCTCAGCCGGTCGCTGGTCTTCACCGGCGTTCACGTCCACTCGTACTCAACCATCCATGAGGCGGTGATCCTGCCCTACGCGCAGATCGGGCGGCACGTGCGTCTCAACAAGGTGGTGGTCGATAGCGAAGTGAACATTCCCGACGGCCTCGTCGTGGGCGAGGATCCGGCGCTCGACGCCAAGCGTTTCCGGCGCACCGAGAGCGGCGTCACCCTGATCACCGGCCCGATGATCGAAAAGCTCACGCGATGAGCGGCATAAAGGTTTTGTCGGTCGCGTCGGAGGTCTTTCCGCTCGTCAAGACCGGGGGCCTCGCCGACGTCGCCGGCGCGCTGCCCGGCGCGCTGGTCCGCGAGGACGTCGACATGCGCACGCTGATCCCCGCCTATCCTGCCGTGAAGGACAAGCTTCGCGACGCCGAGGTCGCCTACGACTACGCCGATCTCTTCGGCGCCCCGGCGCGTGTGCTCGCCGGGCGAACCGCCGGACTCGACATCTTCGCCCTGGACGCGCCCGATCTCTTCGACCGTCCCGGCAATCCTTACCTCGGACCCGACGGAACCGACTGGCCGGACAATGCGCGCCGCTTCGCAGCCCTCGCCCGGGTCGGCGCCGACATCGGGCTTGGCGCGGTCGGCGGTTTCCAGCCGAACGTGGTGCATGCGCACGACTGGCAGGCCGGCCTCGTTCCGGCTTATCTGCGCTATTCCGGAAGCGAGGCGCCGGGGTCGCTGATCACGGTCCACAACCTCGCCTTTCAGGGTCACTTTCCGGTGTCCCTGTTCTGGGAACTCGGGCTGCCCGAACAGGCGCTCTCTCTCGACGGCGTCGAGTATTACGGCGGCGTCGGCTACCTGAAGGCCGGCCTGCGGCTTGCCGACATCATCACCACGGTCTCACCGACCTACGCCCGCGAGATCCAGACGGTCGATTTCGGCATGGGTCTCGACGGCCTCTTGCGCAGCCGAAGCGGCGCGGTGCACGGCATCCTCAACGGCGTCGACGAGACGGTCTGGGACCCAGCGAAGGATTCTGCCCTGGCGCAAACCTACACCGCGCTACGCATCGACATGCGCGCGCGCAACAAATCGGCCCTGCAAAAGCGCCTCGGACTGAAGCCGAGCGTCGACAGCCCCTTGTTCGCCGTCGTCTCGCGCCTGTCTCACCAGAAGGGTCTCGACTTGCTTCTGCACGCGCTTCCGGGGATCGTCGACCGGAGCGGACAAATCGCGCTGCTGGGATCGGGCGAGCGTTGGCTGGAATCGGGCTTCGCCGACGCCGCGGCAGGCCGTCCGGGGTCGGTGAGCTGCGTATTTGGCTATGATGAGAAGCTTGCGCATATCTTCCAGGCCGGCGCCGATTTCATTGTGGTGCCGTCGCGTTTCGAGCCTTGCGGGCTGACCCAGCTCTGCGCCCTAAGGTACGGGGCGACGCCGATCGTCTCGCGCGTCGGCGGGCTCGCGGATACGATCATCGACGCAAACGAAGCGTCTCTGGCGGCCGGCGTCGCGACGGGCATTCAGTTCGAGCCGCCGACGGTCGAGGCGCTCGACCACGCGATCGATCGAGCGTTCCGGCTTTTTCAGGATAGCGCCGCGGTGCGGCGGATGCGGCTCAACGGCATGCGGTCGGACGTCTCGTGGCGCCGGCCCGCGAAACGCTACGCGGACCTCTACCGCGCAATTTCACGAACCGCAGCATGAGCGCAGCAGAAGCGCGCGCGCGTGGCGTCACGACGACCGCAGGACGGACTCGAAGCAGCGCTCGAGCTGCCGAACGCCGAGGGCGTGGTGCTCTGCCTCTTCGACGGCGACCGCGAGACCTCACGCATAGCGCTTGCGCGCGACGCCGACGGGATTTTCCGCGGAGCGGCGCCTGGGGCCGATGCCGGAGCGCTTTATGGCTTTCGGGTTTACGGGCCCTTCGATCCGGGCCGCGGCCATCGCTTCGACGACTCGAAGCTGCTCGCCGACCCCTACGCCTACGCCTTCGACCGGCCGTTCCGTCTCCACCCCTCGATGTTCGCCCGCGGCGAGGACAGCGGACCGTACGCGCCCAAGGCGATCGCCGGCGCGCCGCCCTCGGGCGAACCCGGACGCAGGCGCATCGCGCCTGACGCGCTCGTCATCTACGAGCTCAACCTGCGCGGCTTCTCGCGCCTCAACCCGGCGGTTCCCGAGAAGGCGCGGGGGACTTTCGCGGGCCTCGCCGACCCCGCCTCGATCGCGCATCTCGCGGGCCTCGGCGTCACCGCGGTGGAGATCATGCCCGCCGACGCGTTCGTCGACGAGCGCCATCTCGGGCCGCTCGGCCTCGCGAACGCATGGGGCTACAATCCCGTCGTATTCGGCGCGCCCGACCCGCGGCTTGCGCCCCGCGGCTGGGCCGAGGTGCGCGCGGCGACCGACGCGCTGCACGAGGCGGGCATCGAGGCCATTCTCGACGTCGTCTTCAACCACAACGGCGAGAGCGACGCGTTCGGCCCGACCCTGTCCTTCCGCGGCCTCGACAACGCGACGTTCTTCCGCCTCGACCCGCACAATCCGGCTGAGTACGTCAACGACGCGGGCACCGGGAACTGCGTTGCTCTGGACCGGCCGCTCGTCGTCGCGATGGCGGTTGGCGCGCTCCGGCACTGGATGGTCCATGGCGGCATCGACGGCTTCCGGTTCGATCTGGCGACGGCGCTCGGACGCGGGCCGAACGGCTTCGACCCCCATGCGCCGTTCTTCAAGGCGTTGGCGGAGGACCCGATCGTCTCCAGGGCGCGGCTGATCGCCGAGCCCTGGGATATCGGTCCCGGCGGCTACCAGCTCGGCCGTTTCGGCCCGGACTGGGCCGAATGGAACGACCACTTTCGCGACGCGACGCGGCGCTTCTGGCGCGGCGACCTGGGGCTCCGCGGCGAGCTGGCGACGCGGCTTGCCGGATCGCGGGACGTCTTCGCCGACGCAGCCGCACCGTCTAAGAGCGTCAACTTCGTTGTCGCGCACGACGGCTTCACGCTTGCCGACCTCGTCTCTTACGACCGCAAGCACAACGAGGCCAACGGCGAGCAGAACCGCGACGGGACCGACGCAAACAATTCCTGGAACCACGGCGTCGAAGGGCCAAGCAACGATCCCGCGGTCGTGGCGGCGCGGGCGCGCGACCAGCGCAACCTTTTGACCGTGCTGTTCGCCGCGCGCGGCACGCCGATGCTGGCGATGGGGGCCGAGCTCGGCTTCAGCCAGGGCGGCAACAACAACGCTTATGCCCAAGACAACGCTTCGACGGCGATCGACTGGGCCCACGCCGATGCGGAGCTTCAGCGTTTCGCGAGCCGTGTGGCTCGCGTTCGCAGCGCCCATCCCGCCCTGTCGCGCGACGCCTTTCTCACAGGGCGACCTTTCGACGCATCCGGCATTCCCGACGTCGAGTGGCGCGACGCCGACGGGCCGCTGACGCCCTCAGGCTGGAACGATCCCGCCGGGCCAGTTCTGGTCGCCGTTTTCGCCGCGCCGCTACGAGGGCGGAATCGACCGCGTGGCGGTCGCGATGAATCGATCGAGCGCCGATGTCGAGCTTCAGCTTCCGAGCCCCGCGCCGGCCTGTCGTGGCGGGCGGTCGTCGGTACGCGAGCTCCCGACGGTCCCGAGCGTCCGCTCGCGATCGCCGACCGCTGCCGTCTCGCGGCTCGCGCTTCCCTTATCCTCGCGGAAGGCCCGATCCCCATCGGCCTCAAAGGCGGCCCGCCCTCGGCGCAAGCCATCGACGCGCTCGCCGAGGCCGTTGGGCTCGCCGCGGAGTGGTGGGACATGTCCGGCAAGCGCACCATCGTTTCGCCCGACAGCAAGATCGCGCTCCTTGGCGCGCTTGGCCTCGCGGCTGCGAGCGAGGGTGACGCGCGGGACAGCTCTGACAAGCGTGCTCGACGAGACGCGCCGCCGACGCATTCCCCCGTCGCTTGTCCTGCGACCCGACGAAAAGCGGGTCACCCCTTTACGCGACGCGGCGGGGCCATGCGAGGCGCGGGTCGAATGCGAAGACGGGCGCATCGTCGAATGGCGGATTCCAGCCGGCGACGGCGTCCCGCAGCGCGCTTTCCGACGGCCGGACGGTCAAGGAGCAGACCGTCGCCCTGCCCGAATTACCGATCGGTCGTCACCGCCTGATCGTCGACGGGGTCGAATGCGCCCTGACGGTCGCGCCGGACTGAATGCTTTGGAGTGCGGGGCGCGGCGTCGGAGGGCGCAGTCCGCAAGCGCTTCGGAGTGACCGCGCAGATTTACGCGCTGCGGCGCGCGGGCGATCAGGGAATCGGCGACTTCGAGACGCTGGCCAGAGCCGCGGAGGCGGCTGGCGACGCCGGCGCGGCCTATCTCGGCGTCAGCCCGATGCACATGCTGTTCCCGCGCGACCGCGAGCGGGCGAGCCCCTACTATCCGTCGGACCGCCGCTTCCTCGATCCGATCCTGATCGACGTTTTCGACCCCGACCTGCCGCGCGACGCCGCCGCCGCAGCGGCGCTGGAGGCGCTCGCGCCTGCGGCCGCCAACGCCTCGTCGACGCGGCTCGTCGATTACCCGGAGGTCTGGCGGATCAAGCGGGCTGGCGCTCGAGGCGCTGCACGGCGCGTTCGTCCGCGTCATCGCCGCGCGGCCCGGCGCGACGCTCGTGGCCGACTACCGCGCCTTCGTCGCCGAGGGCGGCGAGTCGTTGCGACGGTTTGCGGCGTTCCAGGCTGATCGCGGCGGGCGAACCCGGCGAGACCTGGCGCGCTGGCCGGAATCGCTACGCGAGGGCAGGCCCAAGGCCGTCGCGGCGGCTATCGACAAGGACCCGACGAGCCTTCGATTTCGCGCTCTACTGCCAGTGGCTCGCCGACCGCCAGCTCGCCCGCGCCGCCGAGCGGGCGCGGCGGCGCGGGCTTGGAATCGGATTTTATCGCGATCTCGCGGTCGGCTCCGCGCCTGACGGCGCCGAGGCCTGGGCGCAAGGCGACGCGCTGACGCGCGGGGCGACCGTCGGCGCGCCTCCCGATCCGTTCTCGATCCGGGGTCAGAACTGGAGCCTTCCGGCGCCGAACCCGCTCGCGGGCGCACGACAAGGCTGGACGTCGCTGAGCGACCTCTACGCCGCAAACATGAAGCACGCGGGGATGCTGCGCATCGATCACGCCATGGGCCTGCAGCGCCTGTTTCTGATCCCGGAGGGCGCGACCCCGGCCGATGGCGCCTACCTCGCCTATCCGCTCGACGATCTCATCGGGCACATCGCGCTCGAGAGCCAGCGCGCCAAATGCGTGGTCGTCGGCGAGGATCTCGGCACGGTCGCCAAGGGATTTCGCAGCCGCATGACCCGGGCCAATATCCTGGGCATGCGCGTGCTGTGGTTCGAGCGCGACGGCGCAAGCTTCGCTCCGCCCGCAGCCTATCCGATGCTATCGGCCGCGTGCGTGGCGACCCACGACCTCGCGACGCTCGCCGGCTGGTGGCGCGGAACAGACATCGCCGAGTGGCTGACGCTTGGCCTCCGCTCGCTCAGCCAGGCGGCGGAGGCGATCGCGGCGCGGCAGGAGGAAAAGCGCGCGCTGATCGAGGCGCTGCTCGCGGCCGGCGTGATCGCCGGGCGCGCCGGCCGAGGACGCCCCTCTCGACGACACCATGGCGGCGGCGGTGCACGCCTTCATCGGCGGCGCGGGCTCCGTGTTCGCGAGCGCCCAGTTCGACGATCTCGTCGGCGAGGCGATCGCCACCAACCTTCCCGGCACCGACCGCGAGCGGCCAAACTGGCGCGATTCGAATTGGCGACGACGTCACGTCCGCATTCGCGAGCGCCCGCGCGCAAGTCGTCCTCGCAGCGCTCGCCAGCGCGCGACGGTAAAATTACTTTCAACGGTCGCGTCTCGGCCTTCTGTAAGACGCGCTCGCTGACCGCGTCGCCCCGCTCAGCGAGCGCGGCGACACGGCTGCGGCGAGCGCCTTACAGCGCGATGGAGATCGCCTCGCGGCCCCGCGGGGTGTCGATCACCCGCATGTTGACCGACTGCCCCTCGTTGAGATGGGCGATACCGGCGGCATTGAGCGCCGATATGTGGACGAAGATGTCCTTGCCGCCGTCGTCCACCGCGACGAAGCCGAAGCCCTTCGTCTCGTTGAACCACTTGACCTTTCCCTCGAGCGGGATGCCGGTCGACGGGTCGGGCGGCGCGCGGCGCGCCGGGCGCGGCGCATCGAACGAACGGCGCGGGCGCTCGACCGCGGTCGAGGTGTCGACCGAAAGGACTCGCTGCACCTGCGGTCCCTTGGCGCCCGCGGCGACGATGACGCGCATCTTCGCCCCTGGCGGAACGGCGTCATGCCCGGCCGAATGCAAGGCGGTCGCGTGGAGAAAGGCGTCGCCCTGTCCGTTTTCCAGTTCGACGAAGCCGAACCCCTTGTCGTCCTTGAACCACTTCACCGTGGCCTCGACCGACGGCGCGCTCGCGATCGTCGCGGACCCGCCGCTTGCGAAGGAGTTGTCGACCCCGCTCTCTGGACGCGTGCGCGCACGCGACGGCTGTCTGTTCTGGAAAGGCACCGGCCCGTCGTCGTCAAAGCCGTGCCTGCGCGGCGTCCAATAGTCGTTACCTCTATTCATGGCCATCAAACTCTTTGACCGGTCCGTTCTCGAAGGAGCGCCGCCGCGGTCACAACGGCTCCCCATTCCGCCGCAACGCGACGGAATTCAGAGCGGGCCGCGCACTTCCAACGAACGCGGCGCCGCATAAACGAAATCGCATCTCCGGAAGGGTGAAGCGAAGGGTCAACGGGTCGGCCCAAAATAGGTTCCCGCACAGCTATCGTCCGAAATACCTATTTGCAGCGCGCCGAGCGTTCAGCCCGAGAAATAAGCCGACCCCTTTCCAACACCGGGAGAATTCCAAGCGGCGTCCCTATGCGCAATTAGGGAAAGTACGTAGCGTCTGCTCAGTCGTTCCCAAGCATCGGAAAATCTGTGGGAAACGTCGCTTGACGATGGCAAGCCCCGGCAAAGCCTTGCTTGCAAGAGATCCGACCGGCCCCCATATCGCCGCTCATGTTTGACAGTCTTCAGCCAAATACGGCTTTCGCTCTGGACGCCGACGAAGCCTCTCAGGGCGCGGGTACCAAGAATTCAACCGACGCCGTGGCGCTCGACGCCTATTCCACCGCCGTAAGCGACGTCATCGAGCGGGTCGGCCCCAGCGTGGTGCGAATTGATGTCCGCCGCGGCGGTCGCAACGCGGGATCGGGCTCCGGCGTGATCGTGTCGTCGGACGGGCTCGCGCTCACCAATTCGCATGTCGTTCAGGGCGCAAGAGTCGTTGCGCTGACGACGCTCGAAGGCCGCGAGTTGCAGGCGCGCGTGCTCGGAGACGACCCCGACACTGATTTGGCGCTGCTCAGGGTCGACGCCGACGTTGCGCTTCCGGCCGCCCGGCTCGGCGACAGCTCGAAACTGAAGCGCGGCCAGATCGCCATCGCGATCGGCAACCCGCTCGGTTTCGACGCAACCGTGACCGCAGGCGTGATCTCGGCGCTCGGCCGGTCGCTTCAGTCGCGCACCGGACGGATGATCGAGGACGTCGTGCAAACCGACGCGGCCCTCAATCCGGGCAATTCCGGCGGACCGCTGGTGTCGTCGGCCGGCGAGGTGATCGGCATCAACACCGCGGTCATCATGGGCGCGCAAGGCATATGCTTCGCCGTCGCCTCGAACACCGCCAATTTCGTCGCCGGCGAGATCGCCCGGCACGGCCGCGTGCGGCGAGCCTATATCGGCGTCAGCGCGGCCTCGACGGAAATCCCGCGGCGGATCGCTCTGAGACTTGGCCTCGCCCAGGCGACCGGCGCAAGGCTGACCGCGGTCGATCAGTCCGGTCCCGCCGCGCACGCGGGCCTGCTTTCGGGCGACATCGTGATCGGGCTCGACGGCAAGACCGTCAAGAGCGTGGGCGAGCTTTTGCGAGCGCTCGACGCGGACAAGATCAACCGGACCGTCAGCGTCGACTTCCTGCGCCGCTCCGAGCAGAAGCGCGTCTGGATCGGCCCGGTCGAGCGGCCGGCGGCGTGAGGCGTAAAGCACCGCCGCCGTTTGCCGATGCGTCCGTAACGGTCTAGCCTTCGGCGGAAGGACGCCGGGAGGACAATCGTGGCGAAGCCGCTGATCGTGATCGACCCACAGCCCCGTGGTCTCGCGGAAATCTTCGATTCCGACCTGTGGCGTCGCTTGGAGGAAGCAGGCGACCTCGTCGTCCACGGCGGCGACGGGCGCATGCCGGACGAAACGTTCGAGGCCGCCCTGCCGGAGATGGCCCTCCTGATCGGCCAGACCGACATGCCCAAGGCGCGGCTCGATCGGGCGGGGAAACTCCGCGCCATCATCAACGTCGAGACGAATTTTCTTCAGAACATCGACTATGAAACCTGCTTCGAGCGGGGCATCCATGTGCTCGCGCCGGGCTCCGCCTTCGCCAAGCCGGTCGCCGAGATGACGCTCGGCCTCGCCATCGACCTTTGCCGCGGGATCACCGGCGCCGATCGCGCCATGCGGAGGGGCGGCGAGAAGTGGCTGCTGGCGGGCGCCGAGGGCTGTTTCTCGCTCTATGGCGCCCGGGTCGGCCTGATCGGCTTCGGCGATCTCGCCAGAACCTTCGTTCCGCTGGTCCGACCGTTCGGCTGCTCGGTCAAGGCCTACGATCCCTGGGTGTCGGCGCATTTCATGCAAGGTTTTGGGGTCCAAGCCGCCGGGCTCGACGCCATCCTCGCGGGGTCGCAGGTGATCGCCATATTCGCCTCCGTGACCAGCGAGAACCAGGGTTTTTTGGGCCGGCGCGAGTTCGATCTCATCACCCCAGGGTCGGTGGTGCTGCTCATGAGCCGCGCCGCGGTGGTCGACTTCCCCGAATTTCTGCGGGCGGTCGAAAGCGGGCGGTTCCGCGCCGCGACCGACGTCTTCCCGGTCGAACCGGCCCCGCCCGACGATCCCGCCCGCAAAGTCGAAGGCCTCGTGCTGTCGCCGCACCGCGCGGGCGCGATGCCGGACTCGCTGCTCGAGATCGGCCGCCAGACGGTCGCCGATGCGGAATTGATCCTGCGCGGCCTCCTGCCCCTCTCCTGCCGCCGCGCGCAACGCGAGACCGTCGCGCGCCTGCGCTCGAAGCCGATCGAGCGGAGGTAGTCCGGCGCCCGTTCCGCGCCCATTCGGGCGCCGTTCGGATGCGTTCAGCACGCGTTCGGACGCCGAAAACGGGCGCGAATCCGACCGTGTTTTGTTTTGTTTCATAGGGTTGCGCGCGAGTTTCGGGGAAAAAAATTTGGCGCTGCTTTCGAGGGGCAGGGCGCCGATCCTGGCGCAGGCCGCAACCCGAACCGACGGGACGCTGAACGCACTCCTTAGGTTACCGATTTTGCTAACCTCCATGAATGCCATTCTAGAGCATTTCCGTTTTTCAGCAAGACAATGTTGAGAAAGGGTCGGGGAGCGCGCCGGACGCGACAGACCCAGACCTGCGGTCAGCGACTCTTTGAGTTGGCGATCTGCCCCTCCCCCGCCAGCCGCTCCGCCGCCATCAAAAGCTGCGCCGCGGTCGAGGCGGCGATGACCGCCGGGTCCTTGCCCTCGATGCCAGGGACGCCGATCGGGCAGACGAGTTTTGCGAGCATCGCCTCGGTGAGGCCCGCGTCGCGCATCTGCCTCAGGAAGCGCGCGCGCTTGGTCGCGGAACCGATCAGGCCGACGTAGCCGAACCGCTCGCTCTTCAGCGCGGCCGCGACGATGCCGAGGTCGATGGCGTGGGAGTGGGTCATCACGACGATCAGGGCGCCGTCCGGCGCGGCGGCGAGCGCGGTCGCGGGCTCGGGGACATGGAAGAGCGCGACGTTGGCCGGCGCGCGGGCCGGGAAGGCTTCTCGGCGGGAGTCGATCCAGCGCACCGCGAAAGGAAGCGGCCCCAGCGCCAGCGCAAGCGCCCGCCCGACATGGCCAGCGCCGAACAGGTAGACCGCGCGGGCGCTCTCGCCGACGGGCTCGGTCCATTCGTCGGCGCTCGCCAGCCGTTCGGTCAGGTCCCCGCCGGGACGGTCGCGGTCGACCCGGCGCTCGACCCGGCCGTCGGCGCCGATCCGCGCGGTCAGCGAGCGCACCCCCTGGCTCTCGGCCGCTGCGAGCGCGGAAAGGTCTTCGACGTCGCGCCGGTCGAAGGTTTCGATCCGCCAGTCGACCCGGCCGCCGCAGCATTGGGCGAGCTCGGGGCCGAGCGCGAGCGAGCGGCGCGCCGCCGGTCCACGACCGCCCTTCAGCGCGGCGAGCGCCGCCTCGAGCGCCATCCATTCGAGCGCCCCGCCGCCGATGGTGCCATTGAAGCCGCCGGACGGCCGGACCACCATCCGCGCCCCCGCCTCGCGCGGGCTCGAGCCCTGGACGCGCGCCAGCGTCACCAGCGCCGCCGCGCCTTCGGCTTCGATCGCCTCGAGAAGTCGGCGGAAGGCGAGCATGGCCCCGCTCTCACGCCCTCCGCGTTCAGCGAGCGAATGGCGTTCAGGATCGATTCCGGGGTGCAGGGCGCCTCGAGCCGCGGATGTCCTTCAGCGCTCGTCGCATGCACGGCGTCGAGAATCGCGGAGTACACGGATATCGCCAACATCAGCGGCGGCTCGCCGACCGCCTTCGAGCGGTAGATGCTCGGCGTCGGGTTCGAGCGCATGTGCAGTTTGGTGTTGAAGACCGGGGGCACGTCGGAGGCGACGGGTATCTTGTAGGTCGCCGGCGCGTGGGTCGTGAGGCGCCCCTCGCGTCGTAGACGAGCTCCTCGGTGGTCAGCCAGCCCATGCCCTGGATGAAGCCGCCCTCGACCTGGCCGATATCGAGCGCCGGATTGATCGAGGCCCCGACGTCGTGCAGCAGATCGGCGCGCAGGACCTTCATCTCGCCGGTCAGCGTGTCGATCGCGACTTCCGAGCAGGCCGCGCCGTAGGCGAAGTAGTAGAACGGCCGGCCGCTCGCCTTGGCGCGGTCCCAGTGGATCTCCGGCGTCTTGAAATGGCCGGCGTGCGAGAGCTGGACGCGCGCCAGACGGCAGGCCTTGGCGAGCGGGCCGAACTCCATCTTGTGATTGCCCGAGACGGCGCAGCCGTCGCGGAACTCGACCGTCTCGACCGGCACGCCCCAATGCCCGGCGACGAAGGCGGCCATTCGGCCCTTGATCTCGGCCGCGGCGATCTTCGCCGCCATGCCGTTGAGGTCGGTCCCCGAGGAGGCCGCGGTCGGCGAAGCGTTGGGGACCTTGGCGGTGTTGGTCGCGGTGATGCGCACGAAGTGGATGGGAACGCCGAACTCCTCCGCCACGATCTGGGCGACCTTGGTGAACAGCCCCTGCCCCATCTCGGTGCCGCCGTGATTGAGATGGATCGAGCCGTCGGAATAGACATGGATCAGCGCGCCCGCCTGGTTCAGCGGGATTAGCGTGAAGGAGATGCCGAACATCAGCGGCGTCAGCGCAATGCCGCGCTTGAGATAGGGGCTCCTGGCGTTGAAGGCGGCGATGCGTGCGCGCCGCGCGCGATAGGCGCAGCTCTCTTCGAGTTCCTCGATCATCGCTCGCTGGGTCTCGAAATCCTCGACCGTCTGACCGTAGGGCGTGCGGTCGAGACCGGCGCGGAGCAGATTGGCCTTGCGCACGTCGAGCGGGTCGAGGCCGCGCTCGCGCGCGATCGCGTCCATCACCCGCTCGATCGCGATCATCCCCTGCGGGCCGCCGAAGCCGCGGAAGGCGGTGTTCGACACCGTGTTGGTCTTCAGCCGCCGCGTGCCGATCGCCACGTCCGGCAGCCAGTAGCCGTTGGCGGCGTGGAACATCGCGCGGTCGACCACGCCGGGCGACAGATCGACCGAGCAGCCGCAGCGGGCGTTCAGCATCACGTCGTAGCCGGCGACCACGCCCTTGTCGTCGTAGCCGACCGCCCAGTCGGCGCGAAAATCATGGCGCTTGCCGGTCAGCGCGAAATCGTCGTCGCGATCGAGTCGGACCTTGCACGGCCGGCCGGTGACGCGCGCGGCGACCGCCGCCATAGCGGCCCAGGTGCAGGCCTGGCTCTCCTTGCCGCCGAAGCCGCCGCCCATGCGCCGGGTCTCGACGGTGACGAAGGCGTCGGGAACGCCGAGCACGCGCGCCACGATGTGCTGGGTCTCGGTCGGGTCCTGGCTCGACGCGTGCACCATCATCTCGTCGCCCTCGCCCGGAATGGCGAAGGAGGCCTGGCCTTCGAGATAGAAGTGTTCCTGTCCGCCGATGGTGAACTCGCCTTCAAGGCGATGCGGCGCCGACTCGATCGCGGCCTTGGCGTCGCCGCGGCCGAAGGCGTAATCGTCCTGCACGCGCTCGCCGGTCTTCAGCGCGTCGGCGACGGTGACGGACGGCGGCCTCGCCTCGATCTCGATGCGGCCGAGGCGCGCGGCGCGCCGGGCCTCGTCGCGGGTCAAGGCGGCGACGGCGAACAGAGCCTGGCCGAAGAACAGGACCTCGCGCTCGACCAGCAGAGGTTCGTCGGCGAACACCGGCGCGATGTCGTTCTTGCCGGGTATGTCGGCCGCCGTGATCACCGCCACGACGCCGGGCGCGGCGCGGACGGCTGAAAGGTCGAGGCTTTTCAGATCGCCCGCGGCGGCGTTCGCCATGCCGATGGCGATGTGCAGCGTGCCGTCGGGCTCGCGGATGTCGTCGATGTAGGTCGCCGAGCCCTGGACGTGCAGCCGTGCGGAATCGTGCGGCAAGGGCTTGTGAACGACTGCGGTCGGCGCCGCCTCCAAAACGTCATTCTGCGGCATGGAGCGCTCCCAGCCGGGTCGGCGCGCCGGTCCCGGCGATTTCGATCAACGTCTTCATCAGCACGGCCCTCGCTGCGGTCATCCGATAGTTCGCGGTCGCGCGCTGATCGGTCAGCGGCGTGAAGTCGATGGCGAGCGCGGCGAGCGCGGCGCCCCAGGCGTCAGGATCGTCCAGGCTTGCGCCGACGAGCGCGCGTTTCGGAGCTGGCCGCCCGCTTCGGCGTCGCCGCCATGCCGCCGTAGGCGATCCGCGCGCCGGCGATGCGTCGCCCTTCGACGTCGATTCGCACTCCCAGCATCACCGCGGAGATATCCTCGTCGAAACGCTTGGTGATCTTGAAGGCGCGGTAGCGCTGATTCTCTCCGAGGCGCGGCGCCTCGATCGCCACGCACGATTTCACCGGGCGCCCGGTCCTGTCGGCCGTAGGCGATGAAGAAATCCTCGAGCGGCAACGTGCGCGTCGTCTCGCCTTTGCGCAGCACGACCCGGGCGCCGAGCGCGATCAGCGCCGGGGCGAGATCGCCGATCGGCGAACCGTTGGCGATGTTGCCGCCGACCGTCCCGCTGGTGCGAACCTGGACCGAGCCGAAGCGGCGCATGAGCTCGCCAAGGTCGGGATGGATGGCCTCGAGATGCGGCGCGGCGTCGAGGAGGCTGACGGTCGCGCCGAGCGACAACGCGCCGCCGGCAGCCTCGCCAACCGCGTCGAGGCCCGCGACCCGGCCGAGCCAGATGACGCGTGAGAGGTCGCGCAGTTGCTTGGTGACCCAGAGGCCGACGTCGGTCGCCCCCGACACGAGGGTCGCGTCGGGAAAGCGGGTCGTAAGCTCGGCGAGCGATTCAACGCTCGCTGGCGCGGAGAAGAAGCGCGCCTCGTCGCCGGCGAAGAGGTCCGTCCCGTCCGCGAGCGCCGCAAGCGCGGCGACCCGCTCGTCGGTCGTCGCTGCAAACCGGTCGGCGGGCCTTCCTTCGCACGCGGCCAAACCCGCGGCGAGAATCGGACGGTAGCCGGTGCATCGGCAGAGATTGCCCGCGAGCTGATCGTTGAGGCTCGCTGCTGTCGCGGGCGCGCCGGAATGATAGGCGGCGAACAGGCTCATCACGATGCCCGGCGTGCAGAAGCCGCACTGGGACCCGTGCAGATCGACCATCGCCTGCTGAACCGGATGGAGGACGCCGCCGACGGCGAGATCCTCGACCGTGATCAGTTCGGCGCCGTCGAGCTGGCCGAGAAGCAGGATGCAGGCGTTGACGGCCTCGTAGCGGAGGCGGCCCCCGCGCAGCCGGGCGAGCACGACCGTGCAGGCGCCGCAGTCGCCTTCGTTACACCCCTCCTTGGTCCCCCGGGCGAGCGCCTCCTCACGCAGCCAGTCGAGTACGGTCGAGCGCGGCGAGAAGCGGTCGAGCGCGACGTCCCGGCCGCGGAACCGGAAGCGCAAGTCACGGCGTATCTCAGGTTTTTCGATCACGAGCCCTGCCTATCGATGGAGCCTGACCATGATGAAGCCTTTGTCTAGGAAACGGAAGCGCCGCGCGAGTCCCCGCGGCTCGCTCGTGAACGGCAAGGCGGCCTGAGCGTTCCCGACGCCTTCGAGATGGGCGACGCTGCCCGTCAGCTGCGCCGGACTGACCTCAGCGGGCGCCGCTGCTTTCCGATCGGGCGCCCGCGGCCGCGCGCCTTCATGCGACGCGCGGCGGCGACGCCGTCAGCCCCTCAAATCGGGCGGGACGGCTTCCTGAAGCAGCGACTCGATCGCCTCGTCGGCGCTCATTGTGGTCTGGGCGTTGGAGCCGAGACGGCGAACCGACACCGAGTTCTCGCTCGATTCCTTGCGGCCGACCGCGAGCAGCACCGGAATCTTCGCGAGCGAATGCTCGCGCACCTTGTAGTTGATCTTCTCGTTCCTGAGGTCGGTCTCGACCTTGAGGCCGCGCTTCTTGGCCTTCGCCGCGAAAGCGACCGCGAACTCGTCGGCGTCGCTGGTGATGGTGCAGACGACCGCCTGCACCGGCGAGAGCCACAGCGGCAGATGGCCGGCGTAATGCTCGAGCAGAATGCCGATGAACCGCTCGATCGAGCCGCAAATGGCGCGATGGACCATCACCGGCGTCGTCTTCTCGCTGTTGGGGGCGATGTAGAAGGCTCCGAATCGCTCCGGCAGGTTGAAGTCGACCTGGGTGGTGCCGCATTGCCAGTCGCGGCCGATGGCGTCGCGCAGGACGTACTCGAACTTCGGCCCGTAGAAGGCGCCCTCGCCGGGGTTGATCGCGGTGGTGACGACGTTGCCGTGGCGCGCCTTGATCTCGTCGAGCACGCGGCTCATCACCTCCTCGGCGTGATCCCACATCGCGTCGGCGCCGACTCGCTTGTCCGGGCGGGTCGAGAGTTTCACCACGATCTTGTCAAAGCCGAAATGGCCGTAGACCGAGAGGATCAGCTCGTTGATCTTGTGGCACTCGGCGGCCAGCTGCTCCTCGGTGCAGAAGATGTGGGCGTCGTCCTGGGTGAAGGAGCGCACCCGCATCAGGCCGTGCAGCGCGCCCGACGGCTCGTAGCGGTTGACCGCGCCGAACTCGGCGAGACGCAGCGGCAGCTCGCGATAACTCCGCAGGCCGTTCTTGAAGATCTGCACGTGGCCGGGGCAGTTCATCGGCTTGATGGCGTAGATGCGCTCGTCCTCTCCCTCGGCCTCTTCGCCCGCGGGCCGCGCCATGAACATGCTCTCGCGATACCAGCCCCAATGGCCGGAAATCTCCCAGAGCTTCTTGTCGAGCACCTGCGGCGCATTGACCTCCTGATAATCCTCCGCGAGCAGCCGGCGCATGTAGGCGGTCAGCGTCTGGAAGATCGCCCACCCCTTGGGATGCCAGAAGATCGAGCCCGGACCCTCCTCCTGGAAATGGAACAGGTCCATCTCGCGGGCGAGCTTGCGATGGTCGCGGCGCTCGGCCTCCTCGATCTGCTTGAGGTAGGCGTCGAGCTCCTCCTTCCTGGCGAAGGCGGCGCCATAGATGCGTGAGAGCATCGGTTTCGTCGAATCGCCGCGCCAGTAGGCGCCGGCGACCTTCATCAGCTTGAAGGCGTCGCCGACCTTGCCCGTGGAGGTCATGTGCGGCCCGCGGCAAAGGTCGGTCCAGCCGCCCTGGCTGTAGAGCTTCAGGTCCTCTCCCGCGGGGATGGAGTTGATCAACTCGACCTTGAACGCCTCGCCTTTCTTCTCGAACAGGCTCTTGGCTTCCTCGCGCGGAACCACCGTCCTCACGAACGGCTCGTCGCGGGCGACGATCTCGCGCATGCGCTTCTCGATCGCCGGGAAATCCTCGGGGGTGAACGGAGTGGCGCGATAGAAGTCGTAGTAGAATCCGTTCTCGATCACCGGGCCGATCGTCACCTGCGTATCGGGCCACAAGGATTGCACCGCGTCGGCAAGCACATGGGCCGCGTCGTGGCGGATAAGCTCGAGCGCGCGCGGATCGTCGCGGGATATGAACTCGAGGCGCGCGTCCCCGTCGAGGCGATCCGCGAGGTCGACCAGCGCACCGTCGCGGATCATCGCGACGGTGCGCTTGGCGAGCGAGGGGGAAATGGATTTGGCGATGTCGAGACCGGAGACGCCGGGCTCGAAGGCGCGGCTCGCGCCGTCGGGAAAGGTGACGTGGATCATGTCGCTCCTCATGCTCACTCGCCGAAACACATCGGCGTAAGCGAAACGCGCTTGCCTATAGTCGGGCGCGCCGAAGCGGGCAACGCCCAACCCAATCTTCGATACCGGTTTTTGCACTTTCGCTTCTTGCGGAAGCCCGGGCGCCCGGTTAGCATCGTTCAATAAATAGACCGGAGGACGCGATGCTGGGGCATAAGATCGGATCTTTCCGCGGCAAAGTCCTCGGCCAACGGATCCTTCCCCCAGAAGGCGATCATCCAAAATTTGAGACGACGGCGGAGGTTCACGGGACAGTTCTGCACGTCCCGGCTCGGATCGTCAGCACATACTGGTCCATCGTGGCGCCCGACGGGACCTTTTACGGAGAAAGTCCGCTTCAGTCCCTGACGGTCACCGAGGACGGAGATCGTGGATTGTTTCGGGGCGCCGGCGCCGGCCGAACCGGGTACGGCCACGAAGTCCATTTCCGCGGCGCCATTTTTTATCATGCGGCGGCAGGAAAACTCGCAGCGTTGAACGGCCACACACTCGTTTTCGAGTGGAACCAAAACCAAGACGGGGTCGTATTCGAGTTCTGGGAGTGGAAATAGCATCCCGCCCTGCGGATCGGCCAAGTCGCTCGCACGATCCTGGACGCTCAGGTTCGCGAGACAACTAGCGAAGGAACAGCACCATGGAGTTGATGACCGAACCGAACTCGGGCGTAACGTCTAAGGCCCCGATGGGCAAAGCGAAAGTCTCGCCGCCCTTTCTGGCGGACGTGAAAGCGTCTCGCGACCTGACGCAGGTGCAAGTCCGCAATTTCAAGATGTTCATGAAGCTGCTGGCGAAATATGACCTTTGGGACGAAATGGAGGCCGAGCTCGCCGCGCAAGGTTGCACGAAATTCCTGATTGGCGCGAAGCCGATGCGCACGATCGGCCTGGCGCTGAAGAAGAAGATCGCGATCGGGGACTTGCCCACCGACGCGCCCGGCATGTCAGCTTGTGAGGCCTGTAACAAGACGACGACCCACAGCGGAGACGCCGGCGCCTCGAAAGGGGGAGGCGTCATGCAGCCGGGCACCTCTCAAAACGATCCGGTCAATCGCGGCGGCGGAGACGCGGGAACCGGCGACAGCGGAGACGCCGGCGAGATCCCGACCGGGGGGCCTTTGCAAATTTGAGTGCGCCCCAAAGACAAACATGAACCGCCGCGAGGCGGCGACGACCACGGTCAAATGCTGACGCGCCGCGTCCTCGTCGAAGGGCACGTCCAAGGGGTCGGCTATCGCCAGTTCGCCCGCCGGGCGGCGATCAAGCTCCGGCTCTCCGGCTGGGTGCGCAACCGGCCGGACGGGACGGTCGAGGCGCTGATCTCCGGGGCGCCCGACGCAATCGAGGCGATGCTCACGGAACTGCGGCGCGGCCCTTTGGGGGCGGATGTGCGGGGCGTCCGCCTGGCCGAGGCGGAAGGCGAAACCTGGGAGACAGGCGAGTTTACCATCCGGCGCGGCCTCTAGCGGCGCTTCCCGCGCGATCACTCCGCGGGGTTGGCCTCCGGCGAAGGCGTCGAGCGCGCGGCGCTCCAGTCGCGCCTCGAGACGAGCGACAGGACCAGGAGTGGGGCGCTGACCAGCGCCATGCCGACGACAAACGCCGGTCCCGGTATAAAACTCAGGTTCGGGACCCACCGCGACAGCGGCCAGGAGATCAGCGCCGAGATCGCAGGGATCAGGAGGAAAAACATGGTCACGGCGCCGTTGTCGTTCTTCGTTTCCGTCAAGGCCAGTTGGTAGAAGAGCCGCCCGATGGCCGATGCGGCCAACGTGCCGGCGAGAAGCATCACGACCGCGAGCGCGGACTGCTCACTGACGTGCGACGCCTGGCCGAGCGTGGTGCTGATGGCCGCGGCCGGCAACAACACGAGCGCGGATACGGTGAAGTTTGCGCCGATCGCGGCGGCCTCGTCGTAGTCCGAGAACCACTCGTAGACGAGCGTCCCGCTCAGGGCGAAGAAAGCGGGCATCGGCAGGGCGTAGATCCACTTGCACCTGAGCAGACTTGCGATCACGTCTTGCGCCAGCGCATGGTCGTCGACCTTCATCTGGCTCCAGGCGATCGCCATCGCGCCGACAAAGGCGACGACAAAAGACAGCCAGAACACCCAGGGCGAGATCCCGATCGATCGCCTCGACACGGCGAACGCCACCAGAGCCGCCCAGAAGGGCGAGAGATTGAGGACCGCCGCGGTGATGATCGGATGCGCAATGCTGAGCCCGATGTCGTAAAGCGACAACCCCGCAAAGCCGAGGAGAAAAATGACTGCGAGCTTCGGCCACTGCCGAATGTCGAGCAGGATGGCCGCGAAGTCCCGCCGGCTGCCGGCTCGCCACAAAAGGAACGGCAGCGAAAGCAGCAGCGCCAGTTGGGTCAGCGCCATGAAGTCGAGGGAACTGAGCGTGCGCGCCGCAAGCGCCGAAAACGGTTCCTGGAGCGCCAGCAGCGCCGCCGTGGCGATCGCGTAGAGGATCCCGAGGCCGTAGTCGGTCTCGCCGCTTCGGCGCGAGGGCAACGTGGAACGGGATATCCGGGTCATTTGCATCGCGTACCTGCCGAGCTGTCTTATTGGCGCCGATAAGGCCCGAGACCCCGCATTCCTTCGCGGTTTCCGCAAACGAACGCCATTCGAACGGAACCGCCGCTGAGCCGATTAAAACGCGCCGACCGTTCGCGCTGGAGGATTTCTCCCTCGCAGCGCCGACCTCCGTGGCGCGGTAACTCTAGTTGATAGTGGCATTACGCCGAAAACTTGGCGTGACTGTAGGCATCACAGAAATGTTACTTCACGATATTTTGAGCATGCTTATGAATTCTGCTCATTTGTCCGCATTCTCCCCGTCCGAAATCGTACGCGGCGCCGTTGGCGGACCATCAGGGGGCTTGCTCGAAGGCGACTTTGATCGAGGGCTTTCGGGCGCCGCTGATCTGAACGAGAACGAGATCGCCGGGCGCAAGCGCGAAGCGCTCGCTCCGCCGCACGCCGCGGCAATTCGGCGCCTGGCTCGATGCGACGGCGGCAAGCCGGGCGCCGTTCTCGAACAGATCGATCGAAGCGTTGCGGGAGATCGACACCTGGTAGAGCCCGGGACGCGGGACCCCAAAAAAAGTGACTTCGCCGCTGTAGCTTCCGGGCCGAGGCGTCGTTTCCGGCGGCAGAAAGAAATGGACCTTGTCGCTGGGCTCAAGCGTCAGGTCCACCGCTCGGTCGATGCGGGACAGCCGCACGCCCGAGGCGCTATGCCTCAGAGTCTTGGCGGCGAACCAAGCGCGCTCATTCGAAACCGGCCACGAGAAGCCACGGCATGACGCGACCTGCTCGTGGGGGCTTTGGTCGGCGGCCCGGCCGCTCGTTACGAGTCCGAAAGCGAGCACGATCGCCAGCGTCAGCTTCACCGAGCGCCCTCCTTTCACGCGCTGCAGACGAACAACCAACCCGGCCAGACGCCGCCTTATTCGGCCCCCATCGCCTCAAAGGAGGACCCTGAGGGCTGGGCCCTCCTGCCCGCTCTCGACACCACCGACAGCAGGAGCAGCGGCGCTATGACGAGCGCCAGGCCGAGCGCAAAGCCGGGGCTTGGGATGAACCTCAAAGTCGGGATCCAGCCGGACAGAGGCCACGAGATCATTGCAGAGACGCCCGGGATCATAAGGAAATACATGGTGACGTAGCCGTTGTCGTTCCGGGTCGCGGTCAACGCCTTTTGATAAAGGAGCCGCCCGGCGGCCGACGCCGCCAGCGTCCCGACCAGCAAGAGGCCGATTGCGCCGGCCGACTCCTCGCTGAAGCGGATAGACGGGCCGAAATGGGCGCTTACCGACGCGACCGGAATCAGGATCACGGCGGACACGAAGAAGTTGGCGCCGATCGACGCCGCCTCGTCGAACTCCGGAAACCACTTGAAGACGAGCGTACCGCTCAGCGCAAAGAACGCCGGCATCGGCAGCGCGTAAATCCATCGGCTGTGCAACAGGCTCTCGATCACGTCGCGGGTGAGAAGTCGGTTGTCGACGTCGATCTGGCTCCATGCGATCGCCATCGCCCCGCAGAACGCCACGAGAAAGCAGGCCCAGAACGCGGCCGGCGAAACCGAAATCGTCCGCCTTGAAACTGCGAACGCCACCAGCGCCGCCCAGAACGGCGAGAGGTTGAGGACGCCGGCGGTGATGATGGGGTGCGCGCTGCTGAGACCGACGTCGTAAAGCTCCAGTCCCGCGACGCCGACAAGAAAAATGACCGCGAGCTTCGGCCATTGCCGCATATCGAGCAGGATCGTCGCGAAGTCGCGCCGGCTGTCGGCTCGCGACAGCAGCAGCGGCAGCGAGAGCAGCAGCGCCACTTGGGTCAGCGCCATGAAATCGAGCGAGGTGAGTGTGCGCGCCGCAAGAGCGGAGAACGGTTCCTGGAGGGCGAGAAGGACTGCCGTGCCGATCGCGTAAAGCGTCCCCTGGCCGTAGTCGATCGGGCCTCCTCGTTGTTCCCTCGCCGCCATCGACTCCGGCCTTCCTCTGGTCCTTTTGAGGACGTCTCAGTTGTTTCCGATGCAGCCGTAGACGACGCAGTCCGAGGGATTGCGCGTGAGGCCTTCTTGCTCATAGACGCGATACGGAACACGCAGCGTGGACGAAAAAAACATCGGCCGTGCCGGGCGCACGGCGTGAACCTCCGCGACACGACGATGAATAAGCGGGTGACGAACAGTCCCGTGATGCGTGGCCAGAGGCCCGGTTGCGGCCAACGCGATCGCTGGGGTAGCCAGCATCGCGACAGTTATCAGAGTCAGCCTTTTTGTCACAGGAGCAACTCCTGACAATCCTTTTCGCTGATAACGAAATATGAGATAAACTTGTCACGATGATGTTGCTTCGTTAAACATTAGTTTATAGATCAAAATCTTACTATAGGTATAAAACTGTTGTTTATAAATTAACATTTATATCTATTTATATTTATAATAATCACCTTTTCGGCGCCTATTCAAATAGAACCCTTTATTCGAGCGAGAATTTATCGCCATAGCAGCCCGCGCCGGACCTGCTCAGCGAGGGCGCTTTGCGGCATCCTCGATGAAATCGTCCATGCGCCCGGCGATCAGCGGGCATGTCATAAAGCGCCTCGACCCGGGCGCGTCCGGCGTGCGCGAGTTTTTCCCGCTGGTCCTGCGAGTCGACGAGGCAGGCCAGCGCTGTCGCCACCGCGGCGGCGTCGGCGGGATCGACCGTCAGCGCATCGGGACCACAAACCTCGGCGAGTCCGCCGAGGCCGGATGTCACCAGCGCCGCGCCGCTCGCCAGCGCCTCGAGCGCGGTGCGGCCGAACGGCTCGGGCGTCTTGGTCAACGCCATGCCGACCGCCGCCCGCGCCCACGCGGCCTTGACCTCGGCGTAAGGCAGATTGGCGTCGATGCGAATACGCGCGCCGAACGGCGCCGAAGCCTCACGGAGCGCGCGCAAGGTCTCCGGCTCGCGATCGATCGCAGAGAGGATGAAGCGGGCGCTCCAATCGGGCCGGGTCGCCAGAACGCGGACGATTCCCCGCCATCGCTTCGCGATGGCCCTTGTCGTCGAGCGCGCGGCCGACTGAGAGAATCGTCTTGTCCTTTGCGCCGTCGCTGGACCAATCCGCCATGTCTAGGCCGTTGGGAATGGATCGCATCGGCGCGCGAGCGTTGGGGAAATTCGCTGCGGAAGCGACCGAGGCAATCCTCGCTGACGAAGGCCAGGCCTGCGAGGCGCTTGAGTTCGAGCTCCCGCTCGGCCCGCTTCAGAGCGCCGGACGCCGGCTTCTCATACGCGTGGCTGTGGAGAATGACCGGGAGCCCCGAGGCCGCCGCGACCACCGCCGCCGCCGGCAGATGGTTCTCGACCACGGCGATATCGACGCCGCGCCGCTTGAGGCGCTGTCCGACCGCCCAGGCCTTGGCGAGATTGCCGCCGAAGGCGACGTCGTGGACGGTCTCGATTTCGACGCCCTCGAACGGCTCGTCCACCTTCGGGCAGACGACCAGCGTCGAGCGCGCATAGCGGCTCGCGCGTATGAGGTCGCGCACGCAAAGCTCGACCGCCGCCGCGCCTTTCGGCCCGAATGACGAGTTGCGCAGGAAGACGTAGGCGATGGTCGGGTCACGGGCCAAGTTCGAACGCGCTCCGCGGGCTCGGATCGCAACCGCGTCCGGCGCGCGCGCGCGGCGCCTACACGCGGGGCGACAGGCCGTCAATCCGTCGTCGACTTGACTGCCTGAATTGCGCATGCTCCGAGAAGCGCGCTTCCAAAGATACAGGGAATCCCCCGTGGCCGACACCGATCCGCAAACCCCGCAATTCTCGCTCGCCAAAGACAGGATCAAGATCCTGCTGCTCGAGGGCGTCAACGACAGCGCCGTCGAGCTGATGCAAGCGGCCGGCTATTCCAGCATCGAGCGCCTGCCGAAGGCGCTCGAGGGCGAAGCGCTGCGCGAGGCCGTCAAGGGCGTGCACATGATCGGCATCCGCTCGCGCACGCAGCTCGACGCCGAGGTGCTCGCCGCCGCCGACCGGCTGATCGCGGTCGGCTGCTTCAACGTCGGGACCAATCAGGTCGACATCGACGCCGCGCGCCGGATCGGCGTGCCGGTCTTCAACGCGCCCTTCTCCAACACCCGCAGCGTCGCCGAACTGGTGATCGGCGAGATCGTCATGCTGTTGCGGCGGATCGTTCCGCGATCGGTTTCGGCGCACGCAGGGCGGCTGGGACAAGTCGGCGACCGACAGCCACGAGGTGAGGGGCAAGACGCTCGGCATCGTCGGCTACGGCAACATCGGCTCCCAGCTTTCCTATCTCGCCGAGGCGCTCGGGCATGCGGGTGATCTTCTACGATCACACCGACAAGCTCCGCCACGGCAACACCGAGCCGACGGCGAGCCTTCAGGACCTGCTGGCCCAGAGCGACGTCGTCAGCCTTCACGTGCCGGAAACGCCGGCGACGACCGGCATGATCGGCGCCGCCGAAATCGCGGCGATGAAGCCGGGGGCCTACCTCATCAACAACAGCCGCGGCACGGTCGTCGACCTCGACGCGCTGGCGGCCGCGCTGCGGGACGGGCGGCTTCGCGGCGCGGCGATCGACGTCTTCCCCGTCGAACCGCGTTCGAACGCGGAAGCGTTTCACTCGCCGCTGCAGGGCCTGGACAATGTCATTCTGACGCCGCATGTCGGCGGTTCGACCGAGGAGGCGCAGGAGCGCATCGGCGTCGAAGTCGCGCGCAAGCTGGTCGAATACAGCGACGGCGGCTCGACCATGGGCGCGGTCAACTTCCCCCAGGTGCAACTGCCGATCCGGCCGCTCGGCAACGCGGTTCATCCAGGTCCAGCGCAACCTGCCCGGCATGCTCGGCAAGCTGAACGAGCTCTTCGCCCGCCACGCGGTCAACATCGCCGCGCAATATTACGAGACCCACAGCGATGTCGGCTACGTGGTGCTCGACGCCGACGCCTCCGCGGCGGACAGCCAGCGCGTGCTCGCCGACATCCGCGCGCTCGAAGGCACCATCCGCGCCCGGCTGGTGTACGAGCACCGCAGCTGACACGGATGCCGTGACCTGCGACAGCATGGCCGGTCTCCGGCGATTGCCCGCAAGCGCGAATTTTGCTTGAAGACAGCGCGACGCGCGGCGCGCGACGGGCAGGCGCAGATGACGAGCGCAGACAACGACAATGCGGACGACGACAAAGACCCCGGCGCGAGCGCCCTCACCCATATCGGCGTCGAGGGCGAGGCGCGCATGGTCGATGTCGTCGCAAAAAGTTCGCCACCAGCCGCGTCGCGATCGCCGTGGGGCGCGTTCGCATGGCGCCCGCGACGCTCGCAACCATCCTCGCCGGCGACGCCAAGAAGGGCGACGTGATCGGCGCGGCGCGCATCGCCGGCATCATGGCGGCGAAGAAGACCTCGGACCTTATTCCGCTTTGCCATCCGCTCGCGCTGAGCAAAGTCGCGGTCGACATTGCTCCCGACGAGGCCCTGCCCGGCCTTGCCGTTCGCGCCGAGGCGCGGTGCGTCGGGCCGACCGGCGTCGAAATGGAGGCGCTGACCGCCGTCGCGGTCGCCTGCCTCACCATCTACGACATGGCCAAGGCGATCGACCGCGGCATGGTCGTCGAGGGCGTAAGGCTGTCTGGAAAAGCGCGGCGGCAAGTCGGGCGAATGGCGCGCGGATGGACTTAGAGGAGCCAGAATCCATGAGCGGCATGATCACGGTCGAGGAGGCGCTCGCGCGCGTGCTGGCCTCGGCCGAGGCCCCGCTCGGCGAAGAGCAGGTCGCGCTCGAAGAAGCCTTCGACCGCGTGCTGGCGCGCGATCTTCATGCGCTGCGCACCCAGCCGCCTTTCGCCAATTCGGCGATGGACGGCTACGCCCTGCGCGCCGCCGACACGGCCGCGGCGCCGGCATCCCTCCGGGTGATCGGCGAGTCGGCGGCTGGCCGCGCCTTCGCCGGGGCCATCGGCGCCGGCGAGGCGGTGCGCATCTTCACCGGCGCGCCCCTGCCGGCGGGGGCCGACGCGATCGTCGTGCAGGAGGACGTCGGGCGCGACGGCGACCGGATCACGCTCGCGCGCGCCGTCCCGCTCGGCGACAACCTGCGCCTCTCGGGGCTCGATTTCCGCGAGGGCGAAGCGCTTTTGCCAGCCGGCCGGCGGCTTACGCCGCGCGACGTGGCGCTGGCGGCGGCCGCCAATCACGCCATGTTGCCGGTGCGCCGCCACGCCCGGGTCGCGATCCTCGCCACAGGCGACGAACTGGTCGCGCCCGGCGGAACCCCCGGCCCTTCGCAGATCGTCGCCTCCAACAACTTCACGGTCGCGGGGATCGTCGAGGCCTGCGGCGGCATCCCGATCGACCTCGGCATCGCCCGCGACACCCTGGCCGATCTCGGCGCCGCGATCCGCGAGGCGATCGAGGCCAAGGTCGACGTGCTCGTGACGCTCGGCGGCGCCTCGGTCGGCGACCACGACCTCGTGCAGAAAGCGCTGGTTGCGGCGGGCATGGAGCTCGGCTTCTGGAAGATCGCCATGCGTCCGGGCAAGCCTCTGATGCACGGGCGCCTCGGCGAGCTTCGCGTCCTCGGGCTGCCGGGCAACCCGACCTCCTCGACGGTCTGCGCGATCCTGTTCCTGCTGCCGCTGATCCGCGCCCTCCACGGAGAGCCTGATCCGGGCGCCGACCCGACGCAAGCGGCCCGTCTCGCCGTGGCCATGCCTGCGAACGGCCCCCGCCAGGACTACGTCCGCTGTGCGCTCGCGCGCGACGCGGACGGCGTCTTGGTCGCAACCCCCGCGGCCTTGCAGGATTCGTCGCTGGTCAAGGTGATGGCGCGCGCCGAGGGTGTGATCGTCCGGCCGCCGCAGGCCGAGGCGGCGCGGCCGGGCGATCGTTGCCAGGTCATCGCGTTCGACGAGTTGGGGATTTAGTCCGAGACGGCGCGCCAGCGCGCGTCTGATCGGTCAGTAGAGGACGCTGAGCACAGCCTTGGAAAAGGCTCGAACCCGAACGGTCTTCTGAATGTCGTCGAGTCCCTCGGCCTTGGCGACTGCCGGACAGTAGGCGGTGATGAGGTAGTTCGCGATCTCGGCCGACCCGGCGGTCGGGTAGCGCTTTTGCAGCGCCGCGACGAGTTTCGGAACCTCCAAGATGAGGTCGTCCCCGGCGAGCACGGGGGCGAGATCGGCGATCTGAGCCGGCGGCTCCGTGATCACGCCCGGCGGGTTCGCGGGCTGCCCCTCCGGGCACTCGAGCGCCCACGCCGACGCCGCGAGGCCGACAAGCGTCGCGGCCGCCACAGCCGCCGCGACCGCGCGCGTTATGAAACGTTTGGTCATTGCCCCTCCCCTGCGGTCTTTACACCGCCGGACGCGCCCCGGTCAGTACCAGCCGGGCGCCATCGGTCCCCAGGCGCCGCCCCAGTCGTTCATGGCCTCCATGTTGAGCTGCGCGGTCACTTCCTGCATCTGCGCAATGTTATTGGCGGCGCGGATCTGCTGATACTGCTGGTAGGCCGCCGGCGTGCCGACGAAGGCGCAGTTGCAGCCGGCGGCGTCGGCGTAGATGTAGACGGGGCCCTTCTGGCGTTGCGCGAACACGATGGTGTTTTGCGGCAGGGCCTGAAGCTTTGCGACCCGCTCCGGCGTGTCGGCCTGAAGCCGGACGAAGCCGGCGGCCGAAAGCTGACCTTCCTTCTCCGGCGCGCCGACGCTCGCGCAGCCCGCGACCCCGACAACCGCCGCCGCAAATCCCGCGACAAGCGCGGTTTTTTGAAGACCAAAAGCGATTCTCTGTACCTTCGGCATTACTGAAATCCCTTTTCCTGCGCCCCGAGACGGTCGCCCCCGCCATCCTCATCCTCGGCGCGCCAGTTATCCGGCGACAGCCCGTTGACGTCAACATTTCAAAAGTGCATAGTTGACCATGTAAAATAATGCCAATAATTAACACTCTGAGCAGATCAGTGTCCGCCTACATCAATGGAGCGATTCGATGATCCCTTCCAAAAATACGCTGAAGCTCGGAGTTATTCTGTTCAGCTTGTTTTGATATTGGCTTCGATTGTAGCAATAATGTGGATGTGCCGGGGGGTGTTATTTTTTTCTCTCGATGAGACCTATATCGAGATGGCTTTGGCGGACCAGATCCGTTTGGGCAATTTCGGGATAAACCTCCATGAGGCGTCGGATCCTGCGTCTTCTATATTGTGGCCGTTCGTGATGGTAGTCACCCAGTCGTTCGGACTGGGCGTTTGGGGGATAACAATCCTCAACACGATAATCAGTCTTGTTTCCACATATTTCGTTCTCGACATCCTCGATCACGCCAAAGTCATCGACCTCCAGCGTTTTCCCCTCCTATCCTGGACCATCGCCCTTCTCTCTGTCTTTATTATCAGCGGTGTCGCGCTTCCCTTCGTGGGATTGGAACATTGCCTCCACGTCCTGTTGGCGGTGATCGTCCTTCGCGGGTTGATTCAGATCGGGGAGGGCGAAAAACCTTCGCTGCTTTTGCTGGCGGCAATCGTACTCATGCCGCTTGTGCGATACGAGGGCCTGGCGTTTTCACTGGTCGCTCTTGCAGCCCTGTCGCTGCTCGGGTTCTGGCGGTCCGCGCTGGTGGCCGGCGGGCTCATTGCGGGCGCTTTGGCCATCGACGTTGCATTTCTTGTGAGCCTCGGGCTGCCCGCGCTGCCAAGTTCGGTTCTTCTGAAGTCGAACATCGCCAGTCAGGCAATGGATCACGTCAGTCCGGTGCTAGGCATCGTCCACAATATAAAAAACAGTTTGAATGTTGGGTCGGGTCAATACATTTTTGTAATGGGCGCTGTCATCGCCGTTATCGCTTTCGTCCAACGCCGAACGCGCCCGAGGCTTTCGCTCGTGCAGGGCGTCGTCGTATGCGCCATCCTCGCCCACATTTTCTTTGGGCGATATCATTGGTGGTTCCGATACGAGGTCTATATCCTGGCGATCGCAGGCCTGACCGCCATTCACGCGATCGCGACCTCCGCGCCTGAAACCGGAGACTCGGGACGTTACGCGCGGTGGCTCCCGCTCTTGATTCTCGCCTACCCGGTAGCGTTTTTTGGCTTCGCCGCTGTTCGCACTCCCGCCGCGGCCAGAAACATCTACGAGCAGCAATATCAAATGAGGCGGTTTGCCCAAGACTACTTCAAGGGACCTGTGGGCGTGAACGACCTGGGCCTGGTCAGCTACGGTAACAAAAACTATGTCCTCGATTTATGGGGCCTGGGCTCCGAACCGGTAAGAAAGGACAGATTGGCGGGCACTTTCACTCACGCAAGAATGGAGCAACTTGCAAAGGACAACAACGTTGGTCTCGTCATGATTTACGATACGTGGTTCAAGCAGGGCGTCCCCAACTCGTGGACCCAGGTTGCCGTTCTTCACACGCTGGTTGTGAGTGTCGCCAGCGGGAACGTTTCCTTCTACATCACGGACCCGGACGAACTGGATCGTGTCGTCGCGCAACTTGAGAAGTTCAAGGCGACCTTGCCACCTGAGGATACCTTGACCATCGGGTCGCAACCGGCATTGCCCCTGAAGCAGTCTTGACGATCAGGGCGCAATAGCCTCTGGCGAGATCGAGGCGGCTTAGGTCGGCGCGTTTACAATCCCGGCGCCAGGCGCAAGCTGACGCCGAGCGAAACCTCTCGATTTCGTTCGACCCGGCTGTGCCTCATCCGAGCGTACCAACGCGGGCGTTGGGTCAGAGGCGCGCGCCGACGATCGCCCGCCAGAAGCCGCTGAAGCCCAGTTCGAAGCCGACGATCGAATATGTCGAGGTCGATCGCGTCCATCACTTCGTAGGCGGAATTGTTGCAGATCGAGAAGATGATCAGCCCGTCCTTCGACACGTGATGGCGCGCCTGCCGCAGGTAATTTTCGGTGATCAGGCCGTGCGGATCGCATAGGCTGTATTTCTCGATGTCGTTCTCCGGGAGTCTTGTCGATCATCGGCGTGTTGAACACGATGAGATCGAACTCCCCTTCCTCGATCTTCTCGAACAGGTCGGATTCGAACGCGGTCAGGGTCAGCCCGTTGAGTTCGGCGTTGTCGAGCGTCGCCTGGACGGCGATCGGCGAGATGTCGGTCGCGACGGTCTTCGACTGTCCAGTTGGCCGCCATGTAGAGCGAGATGATTCCGCAGCCGGCGCCGATCTCCAGCGTCTTCTTGATCCGGCTCTGATCCATCGCCTTGATGTTGCGGATGAAAAACTCGGAGCTGGAGTCGGGAAGCGGGTGATAGACGCCGGCCGGCACGTCGACCACCAGCCCGTCGGTCAGGATGCGCTCTGGCACGGCCTGGCGGCGGACAAGCGCGTCGTGGGCGGCGGCGATGTCGAAAACCGACGTGTTGACCAGATCGGCCAGGCCGAGCTTGCGAAGCACGGACTGCCGCGCGCCGACCCGGTATTGAATATTCATCGCGTTCGCCTTTTTATGGATTGGCGCGCTTCCCCCCTTAAATCTCTTTGCGAGGGAGCGGTAGTCGGCCGCGAGCCTTGTCAACTTGTACGTCCGGCTCTCAGGGCCGGTTCAGCCTTCTCGACCGCGCTCGCTTTCGTGCCAGTCGGACAGGAGCCAGTGCGACAGCGCCGTAAGAAGCACATGAATTGTGATGCCGGCGACCGAGATCAAGAGCAGCGCGGCGAACATTCTCGGAATATTGAGCCGAAACCCCAATTCGACGATGCGATAGGCGAGGCCCGACCCCTGCCCGGCCGAGCCAGCGGCGATCTCCGCGACGATCGCGCCGATCAGCGCAAGACCGCCGCTGATGCGCAGGCCGGCGAGAAAATACGGCAAGCGCGCTCGGGAGCCTCAGCAGCATGAACTGCTGGAGACGCGACGCCCGGTACATCGCGAAGAGATCGACGAGATTGTGGTCCGCCGACGACAGTCCGAGGGTGGTGTTGGCGAGCAGCGGAAAGAACGCCACCAGGAACGCGCACACCAGCACCGCGACGTCGGCGTCAGATAGATCAGCAGGAGCGGCGCGATCGCGACGATCGGCGTCACCTGCATCGCGACCGCGAACGGATAGAACGCGCGCTCGACCAGTCGCGACTGGGCGAAAATGATCGCCAGCGCCACGCTGCCGATCACCGCCAGAGAGCAGCGCCTTGAGCGTGATGGACAGCGTCACCCAGAGCGAGCTCGACAGCGTCGGCCAGTCGGTGAACAGCGTCGCGATGATGACGCTCGGCGCCGGCAGAAGATATGGCGGGATGGCGAAATAGCGGACCAAGCCTTCCCAGGCGAGCAGCCCGCAGCCGAGGGTGAAAGCGGGAACGGCGTAGCCGAAAAAATCGTCGCGGGTCATTCCATGAACTCGCTCGGCGGCGCCTCGCCCATCGCCTCGTGCAGCGCCTGGGAGGTCCGCCGGCAGGTTTCCGCGTAGGTCGGTCGACAGGCGAAAGCCCTCGCGCCGGATCGGCGGCGCCTCGACGTTGATCTCCGCGAACGCCCGGCCCGGGCGGGCCGCCATGACCACGATGCGGTCGGCGAGATAGACGCTCTCGAACACCGAATGGGTGACGAACACGACGGTCGCGTTGAGCGAGGCCTGCAGCTCCGCCAGATCGTCGTTGAGCTTGAGCCGGGTGATCTCGTCGAGCGCGGCGAAGGGCTCGTCCATCAGCAGCACCTGCGGGCGGGTGACGAGCGCCCGGGCGATGGAGACGCGCATCTTCATGCCGCCCGAGAGCTGGCGCGGATAGGCCTTGGCGAAACCCGCCGAGCCCGACCTGCGCCAGCGCCTCCTCGATCCGCGGCCGCGCCTTGTCCTTCGAGATCGCCGGCGAGCCGCAAGCGGCAGCCAGACGTTGGCGAAGACGTCCGACCACGGCATCAGCGTCGGCTCCTGGAAGACGAAGCCGAACTGCGGACGCTCGCAGCTCCAGATGATTGTCGCCGCGCGTCGGTTCGGTCGAGACCCGAAAGCAGCCTGCAGCACGGTCGACTTGCCGCATCCCGACGGCCCGAGCAGCGACAGAAACTCGCCCGAGCGAATCTCGAGGTCGAGACCGGTCAGCGCCGACGACCCGATTGCCGAAGACCTTGTCGACCTTCTGAAGGTCGCCAGCGCGGGCGCGCGCGCCTTTGCGCGGCGTCTGGCCGCCTGCGGACGGAAATGTGACCACTTTGGTCATTCGTCCGACCTGAAACGCGGGTCCGCGGACCATCGGCGATGAGTCTCGAAGCCGCGGCAGGCGAACTCGGGCGCGGCGATCAGAGTTCCGCGCACGCGCCGGTCGGCCGCATCCTGCGACGGCCGACATTTCCTGCCCACCGTTTGTTGGCTGCGTCCCGTCGGGACGCGATCGACTCGACGGTTGAAGCATAAACTTTACCGAGGTCAAGCGTGACGGTCAAACGACGCCTGTGCCGCCCAACGACCGCCGGACGCGCGGTCCTTGACGACCAGCTCGGCTGCGTGCGATCCGCGGGGTCATGGGCCGCGCCTCGAGCCGGCGGCGGAGGGTTCCGGATCGATGGCCAAAGACTACGTCGCCGACAATCTCGAAACGCCCGAGGCTCGACCGGCTGTTCCCCAACATGGCGGAATTCGACCGAAGCGTGTCGACCTGGCCCTGGCTCCGGCGCGACATCGACCACCCCTACCGGGCGGACCGGCGCAACCCGATCGTCGGCTTCATCAACCGCGACGAGGCCTCGATCCTCTACGCCAGCGCGCGGCTGTTCGCCGGGCGGGCGGGCCTCGAGATCGGCGCCTGGCGCGGCTGGTCGACCGCCCATCTCATCGCCGCGGGCCTCGGCTCCCTGCATGTGGTCGAGCCGCTGCTCGCCGACCCCGACTGGCGGGCCGAGTTCGAAGCGGTGGTCGACGGCGCCGGCGGCGCGGAGCGGACCGATCCTCGTCCCAGAGCGCAGCCCGGAGGCGGTCGTCCGTCTCGGCGAAGTCCGGCGCGCCGCTGGTCGTTCGCCTTCATCGACGGCGACCATGACGGCGAGGCGCCGACGCGCGACGCGCTCGCCTGCCTGCCCTATCCTCGAGCCGACGGCGATGGTCCTCTTCCATGATCTCGTCTCGCCCTATGTCGCCAAGGGCCTGCGGGCGCTGGAGGCGGCCGGCTGGCGCGTGATGGCGTATCAGACGGCGCAGATGGTCGGGGTCGCTTGGCGCGGCGACGTCGCGCCCGTCGCCCACACGCCGGACCCGACGCAGACCTGGAGCGTGCCGGATCATCTGAGCGGGATCCCGATCGCCGGAACCTCTGGCGGTTGAGCGGCGCTGACGGAGAGGGAGGCGAGAAATGGTCGCAATTTTTGGCCGCAGGGCCTTTTGGACGGTTGCGGCCGCGCTTTGCGGCGCTCGCGGCCCCGGCGCTCGCCGACGACGCGCAGATCGCGCGCGGCAAGTATCATCGTGTCGATCGCCGGCTGCTCCGACTGCCATACGCCGGGCGGCATGCTCGGCAGCCCGGACATGAAGCGCTACCTCGGCGGCTCGGACGTCGGCTTCTCCATCCCCGGCCAGGGCGTGTTCGTCGGCAACAACCTGACCCCGGACGCCGAGACGGGCCTCGGCAAATGGACCGCCGATCAGATCGTCACGGCGATCCGCAAGGGCAAGCGGCCCGGACGGCAGCGAACTCAGCGGCGTGATGCCCTCCGCCTCCTTCGCCCATCTCACCGACGAGGACGCCAACGCCGTCGCGGCCTTCCTGAAAAGCCTGCCGCCGGTCCACAACACGATCGTGTCCTACAAGTCGTCGGACAAGGTTCCGATCGCGCGTCTCCGCCGTGCTTCCGCCAGCGTCTACAACGCCCTGCCGGCGTCGCAGAAATAGGGGGAGCGTGCCGCGAAACCGGCCTCGTCCGCAAGCGAATTTCCGTCAAGCCGATCAGGCCGCGGCCGCTCGGGTGAGCGCGACGCTGAAGATGATGCAGCGCGCCGAGGCTCTGCGTCAGTTCTTCGGCCTGAGGTCGAGCCCGACGCCCTTGTTGACGAATTGCAGGGTGTAGGCCTGCTTGATGTCGAGGCCCGGCTTGACGACGCCCGCCTTGACCATCTTGTCGTAGAAGTCCTGCCAGCGCTGGTCGGTCATCGCGCCGATGCCCTTGGTCAGCGTGTCGCCCGAAGTCGACGATGCCGTATTCCTTGAGCTTGGCGATCGAGAACGCGATCTGCTCGTCGGTCAGCTCCGGATTTTCCTTCTTGATCGCGGCGTTCGCCTTGGCATTGTCGCCGTAAAGGTAGTGATACCAGCCGATCGCCGAGGCGCTGACGAAGCGCTGCACGAGTCCGGGTTTTTCTCGACGATCTCGCGGCGCGTCATGATCTGGGTCGCATAGGTGTCGTAGCCGTAGTCGGCGAGCAAGAAGACGTTCGGCTTGAACATGCCCTGACGCTCGACCTCGAACGGCTCGGAGGTGGCGTAGCCCTGCTGGATCGAATGCTTGTCGACGATGAACGGCGCCGAGTTGAAATTGTAGGGCTTGATGTTGTCGTCCTTGAAGCCGTAGGCGACCCGCATCCAGGCCCAGAAGGTGTTGATCGCGCCCGCGCTGACAAAGGCCGGATTGGCCTTCGGCAGGTCCTCCCACTTGTCCAGCCCGACGCCGGGATGGGACATGAAGCACTGCGGGTTCTTCTGGAAGTCGGCGGCGACGGTCATGGTCGGGATGTTGTTCTGCAGCGTTGAGGAAGTCGCCGATCATGTCGCCGCCCATGAAGAACTCGATCTTGCCGGCGATGAGCAGCATGCCGCCGTTGGAGCTCGGGCCGCCCGGCAAGATGGTGACGTCGAGACCGTATTTCTCGTAGGTGCCGTCGACCAGCGCCTGATAGTAGCCGCCCGCCTCCGGGTCGGCGAGCCAGTTGGTGCCGAACGTCACCTTGTCGAGCGCCAGGGCCGGCCCGGCGAGACCCAGGGTTCCGAGCAGGCCGGCGATGATCGCAACGCGCATCCGAGAATTCTCCTTACGTTTCGCTCCGGAGGCGCCGAAACCGCATGCGACGCCTCCCCATCTCTCTCGAAGAGGCGCCGCTCTTCCGCGCGTCTTGAGCCGAGCGGCGCTCTGCGAGCCCCCCTTCAAGGCGGTACCATACGAATGCGATTCGCTCCCGTCGAATTCGAAAGTTCACGTACTCATGTCGCGAGGCTCGATTGCCGGACATGGGGCTCAACCATCGGAGATTTGCGCATGCGCATCTGGATCAAGGACCCGCTCGCGATCCTCGCGCCCGAAGCCGAGCGCGGGATCGTCGTCGACGGCGACGGAGATCGTCGAATGCGTCCCGCGCGGACGCTCTCCGACGGCGCCTTGCGGACGACTGTTCGACGCCTCGCGCCATGTCGTGCTGCCGGGCCTCGTCAATACGCACCATCATTTCTATCAGACGCTGACCCGCGCCCATCCCGGCCGGCGAAGGCAAGGACCTCATCCCCTGGCTCGCGGCGATGGAGCGGTATGGGACCGGATGACGCCCGAGGCGCTGAGCCTCGCGGTCCGCATGGCGCTGGTCGAACTCCTCCTGTCGGGCTGCACGACCGCGGCCGACCACCACAACCTGTTTCCGCCGAGCCTCGAGAACGCAATCGACATCGAGGTCGAGGAGGCGAAGGCGCTCGGCTTGCGGATGACGGTCACGCGCGGCTCGATGGGCATTTCCGAGAAGGACGGCGGCCTGCAGCCCGACTCGATCGTGCAGAGCTCGGACGCGATCCTCAGGGACAGCGAGCGCGTGCTGAACGCTCTACCACGATCCCAGACCCGGCGCGCTTCTGCGCGTCGCGCTCGCGCCCTGCTCGCCGCTCGCCGTCGCCGCTGCGGGTGTTGAGCGAATCGGCCGCGCTGGCCGAGCGCACGACGCCCGCCTGCACTGCCATCTCTGCCAGTCGCCGGACGAAGACGCCTACGCGATGCAGACCTTCGGCAAGCGCTCGGTCGATCTGCTGGAGGACGCCGGCTGGCTTTCGCATCGAACCTGGGTCGCGCACGGCGTGCATTTCAACGCCGACGAGATCGGCCGGCTCGGGCGCGCCGGGGTCGGCGTCTCCCATCTGGCGGCCGCCGACATGGCCTTCGGCGTCGGGATCTGCCCGACGAAGGATCTCGAGGCGGCGGGCGTCGCCCGTCAGCCTCGGCGTCGATGGCTCGGCCTCGAACGACTCCTCGAACCTCATGGAGGAGGCGCGCCATGCGCTGATGCTGCAACGCGCTGCGCTACGGCCACGCCGCCGTCGGCCCCTACGACGCGCTGCGCTGGGCGACGCAAGGGCGGCGCGCGCTGCCTCGGCCGCGACGACATCGGCCGGATCGGCGCGGGCCTCCAGGCCGACCTCGCGCTCTACCGCCTCGATGAGCCGCGCTTCTCCGGCGCGCAGGACCCGATCGCCGCGCTCGTCCTCTGCGGCGCCCATGCCGCCGACCGCGTCATGGTCGCGGGCAGCTGGCGGGTGATCGACGGGCGGCCAGAGGGCGTCGACCTCGAGGCCCTGGTGGCGAAGCACAAGGCGGCGGCGAAAGCGTTTGCGTGAGCGGGGACAGGCTTACGGCTCGCCCCGCTGCTTGCGGTAGACGACGTGGCGGCGGAGAGGATCGTCCAGCTTGCGATCTTCGCGCTCGAAATCGTCTGCGGGATCGTGGGTCATGCCGATTCGCTCCATGACGCGCCGCGACGGCGCATTGATGGCGACCGCGTAGGCGACGATTTCCGCCAGTCCGAGCCTTCCGAAGCCATCGGCGAGGGCCGCGCGGGCGCCTTCGGTCGCGAAGCCGTAACCCCAATAGGCGCGGGCGAGACGCCATCCGGCCTCGACCGCCGGCCCAAACGGCAGTTCCGATCCGATATGCAGCAGGCCGATGAAGCCGATGAAGGGAGCGACGCCAGGAACTTCAGCAGCCCAGAAGCCGAAGCCGTGCTCATCGATGTGCTTCTGGAACGCGTCGGCCTGCGCGTCGCTTTCCTCACGGCTCAGCGTCGCAGGCCAGTAGCGACGCACTTCCGGATCGGCGTTCAACGCAGCGTAGGGCGCGAAGTCCGTTTCCCGCCAGGGTCGAAGAATTAAGCGCGGGGTTCTGATGACGAAGGCGGGCATCCGGCGGTTTTCTACCTGGATTGAACAGGGTTTTGAAAAGACGCCTGACCGCGCCGCGCGGCGATCGTCTCCAGAACTGCCCGCGCCGCGTGGGCGCTCGGCGCGCCGGCGTCGGCGAGGCGCATCGCCGCGTCGAGCCGCGCGAGCCCTTCGACCTGCGCCGCGCGCTCGGGACCCTCGCGCAGGATCGCGGCGAGATCGGCCGCGAGCGCCGCCGGCGTGCAGTCGCGCTGCAGCTTCTCGGGGATCGTCCGGTCGGCGAGGATCAGGTTCGGCAGCAGGATCGAGGGGACCTTGATCAGAAACTTCAGCTGCTCCTCGACGATTCCGACCTTGTAGGCGCCGACGAGCGGCACGCCGGCGAGCGCAAGCTCGAGCGTCACCGTGCCCGAGGCGGCGAGCGCCGCGCGCGCGGTTCGAAACGCCTCGAACTTCGCCGCTTCGCCGAGCACGATCCGCGGCGCCACCGGCCATAGCGCCGCCCGCGCCGCGCACCTCCTCCTCGATATGCGGCAGGGTCGGCAGGATGGCGGTGAACGGCCCGATCGCGTCGCTGCAAGGGCGCCGAGCGCGCCGCCGAAATCGGCCATCAGCCGGCGGATCTCCGACCGGCGCGAACCCGGCAGCACCACCAGCACGGGCGGCTCGGCGTTGCGGCGGCGCGCCTCGTCCGTCGTTCGGCCTGCAGCTCGTCGAGGCGCTCGATCAGCGGGTGGCCGACATAGACGCAGCGCGGGCCGCCGAGCCGGACGTAGGCTTCGGGCTCGAACGGCAGGAGGCCGAGCACGCAGTCGACATAGGCGCAGCATCGCCTTCGCCCGTCCCGGCCGCCAGGCCCAGACGCTCGGGCTGACGTAGTCGACGATCGGCAGATCGGGCAGCGCCTTGCGCACTTTTCGCGCGACGCGGTGGGTGAAGTCGGGGCTGTCGATGATGACGAGCGCGTCCGGACGTTCCACGACGATCGCCTCCGCCGTCTGCCGGATGCGCTTGAGGAGCGTCGGCAGGCGGGCGATCACCGGCAGCAATCCCCATGACTGCGATGTCGCCGATCGGGAACAGGCTTTTGAGGCCCTCGGCCTCCATCGCCTCGCCGCCGACGCCGGTGAACGCGACGCCCGCAGGACAGGCTTCGCTGAGCGCGCGCATCAGCTTGAAGCCGAGTTGGTCGCCGGAATGCTCGCCAGCGACCAGCGCGATGCGCAAAGCGCGATCCCGCTCGACGTTCACGCCGGGAATCCGGCGATGAACAGAGCCGCCGCGTCGGCCTCGCGAATGCAGCGCTCGCGCTCGACGATGAGCACCGCGCCGGCCGCCAGCGCCAGCCCGCGCAAGCTCGGCCCGCGCCGCGCCCGCGACCGTGTCGGGACCGATCGCCGGCATGTCGAGCCGCAGGTCCTGTCCGCGCTTCGGCGTCTTGACGAGCACGCCCGCCGGCCCCTTGTATCGGAGCCGGCCGCTCTGTCGCATCTCGGCGACGCGGGCGAGCATCGCGTCGGTGCCCTCGGCGGCCTCGATCGCGAGCACCCGTCCCCGAAGCGACCACCGCGCATTGCCCCGCATCGAAATCCGACAGCGCCGCGATCAGCCGCGCGCCGAAGGCGATGTCGGCTTCATCCTCGGCCGTCGGCGCCGCGGTCCGCCGAGCATCCCCGCCGGCGCGACCAGCCGCGGCGCGATCTCGTGCGCGCCGACGATGCGCACGCCCTCGCGCTCGAAGATCGCGGCGAGGCCGACGAGCAGGCCGTTGTCGCCGCGTCGGAACAGCTGCGCCAGCTCGCCGGCGCGTTTGATCGCGCCCCAGTCGAGCCTGAGTTCGGCGAGTTCCGGCCTGGTGATCGCGCCGACCATGGCCAACTCGCCGACGCCATGCCCTTTCAGCGCGGCGAACAGCTTGCCGACCTCGCCGAGCCTGACCCATACGTGGGGATAGGCCTCGATCGCGGCGTCAGACACGCCGGTCGACGCCGATCATCAGCGGCTCGCGCCCGGCCCGACGGGCGTCGGCCGCGACCTCGAGCGGAAAGGCGCCGGCGCCGCAGAGGATCGCGAGGGGTTGGCGGCGCGACCGCTGGTCCGCCCGCCGGCGCGTTCACGCTTCCTCGCCCTTGCTCGCGCGGCACGCAGATCGCCCGGTCGCCGCCTTCGCGCAGGAAGGCGACGATCTGCTGCACCGCCTCCTGGTCGGGAAAGGCGTCGGCGACGTCGCCGACGCGCTCCTTGAGCGTGCCCTTGCCCGAGAACAGCATCCTGTAGGCGCGCCGAAGCTCGTGGATCGCCTCGTGCTGAAACCCGCGCCGCTTGAGGCCGACAAAATTCAGGCCGGCGAGCGAGGCGCGATTGCCGAGCGCCATGCCGAACGGAATGAGGTCGTGCTCGACCCCGGCGAGACCGCCGACGAAGGCGTGCGCGCCGATGCGGACGAACTGATGCGCCGCCGCGCCGCCGCTGACGATGGCGAAATCGCCGACCTGCACATGGCCGGCCAGCATCACGTTGTTGGACAGGATGACGCCCTCGCCGAGCCGGCAGTCGTGAGCGACATGGGCGTTGGTGAGGAAAACGCAGCGCGGACCGACGACGGTTTCCGCCGCCGCCGCCCTCGGTGCCCGGGTTCATCGTCACGTGCTCGCGGATCAGGCAGTCCTCGCCGACGACCAGCCGGACCGGCTCGCCGCGGTACTTGAGGTCCTGCGGCTGATGGCCGATCGCGGCGAACGGGAAAGATGCGCGTGCGCGCCCCGATCGTCGTGTCGCCGGCGAGGCTGACGTGCGAGACGAGGCGCACGCCGTCGCCGAGCCGTCACCTTCGGCCCGACATGGCAGAACGGCCCGATCTCGACATCGGCGCCGAGGCTCGCGCCGTCCTCGACGACCGAGCTCGGATGGATGCTGACGCGTCATTCGCGCACCAGCATGGCGGAGACCTCCGCCTCGCAGACGAGGACGCCCTCGACCTTCGCCTCGCCGCGGAACCACCACATGTTCCGCTTCTTGGCGATCCGGGTCATGTGGAACCTCACCTGGTCGCCGGGCACGACGGGCTTGCGGAACTTCGCCTTGTCGATCGTCATCAGATAGACGACGCTCGGCGCGCTGCCGCTCGGCTGCGAGGCGACGCAGAGCGCGCCGGCGGTCTGGGCCATCGCTTCGATCAGCAGCACGCCGGGCATGACCGGGCGGTCGGGGAAGTGGCCCTGGAAATGCGGCTCGTTCACGGTCACGTTCTTGATGCCGACGCCGTACTCGTCGGCGCGCGCCTCGACGATCCGATCGACGAGCAGGAACGGATAGCGGTGCGGCAGCAGCGTGAGGAGCTTCTGAATGTCGTAGCTCTCGAATGACCTGACCGGCCGTCTCGTTCATTCCGTCCCCCTTTCCGTCCGGGCTTGAGCCCATGATCATCGTTCATCCGAATGGCCGGAGTCCGCGCGGGCGGCGGCGAGCTTCTTGACCGCCGCGACTTCGCGGAAGAATTCGCGGATCGGCTTCGCCGGCGCCCCGCCCCAGCGCTCGCCGGCGGGAATGTCGGTCATCACGCCGGCCGCCGCCGCGACCTGAGCGCCGGCGCCGATCTTCGAGATGGCCGGCGATGCCGGCCTGCCCGCCGAGCGCGGCGAAGTCGCCGATCACGCTCGATCCGGAAACGCCGGACTGCGACACGAGCACGGCGTGACGCCCGACGACGACGTTATGGGCGATCATCACGAGATTATCGATCTTGGCGCCTTCGCCGATCACCGTGTCGCGGTTGGCGCCGCGGTCGATCGTCACGCCCGCGCCGATCTCGACGTCGTCCTGGATGATGACCCGGCCGACCTGCGGCACCTTGAGATGGCCGCGCGCGCCGAGCGCGAAGCCGAAACCGTCCTGCCCGATATGCACGCCCGGATGGATGATGACCCGGTCGCCGATCAGCGCCGCCATGATCGTCGTGGTCGCGCCGACCGCGCCGTCGCGGCCGATTCGCACGCCCGGACCGATGACCGCGTTGGCGCCGATCACCGTGCCGGCGCCGATCTCCGCGCCCCGCCCGATCACCGCGCCGGGGTCGACGACGACGCCGGCTTCGAGCCGCGCGGACGGGATGAACATGCGCGGCGGTCGACACGCCGGTCTCGCACGAACGTCGATCCCGGCTTCATCGCCGACGGATAGAGCTTCGCCATCACCTGCGCCATGGCGCGGTAGGGCTCGCGCGCGATCAGCGCGGCGCAGCCCGTCCGGCGCGGCTTCGGCGATAGCGCGGCGCGACGAGCGCCGCCGCCGCTCGCGTCGCGCGGAACGCGTCGAGGTATCTCGGGTTGTCGAGGAAGGTCAGGTCGCCCGGACCCGCCTGGTCGAGCGCGGCGACATCCTGGATGACGCGGCTTGCCGTCCGTTTCGGCGGCAAGCGCCGCGCCGCACCAGGCCGCGACCTCGGCCAGCGTCGGGGCGCAGCTTTGCGGAAAGAAGCGGATCTTGGCCAAACGAGCGGTTCCGTCAGATGCGACGACGGGCGCGTCAGCTCGTGACGCGCCCGCGAGGACGTGGGACAGGGACGTTCGAGGCTAGAACGTCGCGCCGCCCGAGAAGTTGAAGATCTGCGTCTGGTCGTACTTGCCCTTCGACAGCGGCAAGGCGAAATCGAACCGGATCGGACCCATCGGGCGAGGCCCAGATCATGCTCGCGCCGACCGAGCTGCGGATCAGGTTCGGGTCCCAGACGTTGGCGCAGCTCGGCTGCGTGATCAGGAACGACGTTCTGCCCCGGACAATAGGTGTAGCCGAGGAAGTTCGAGAAGTTGGTCTGCCCGCTGTAGCCGATCAGGTTGCCGGCGTCGGCGAACAGCGCGCCCTTCAGCCCGATTTCCTTCGGCAGGCCGAAGATCGGGAAATCGACTTCCGCCGAGGCGCCGTAGTAGGTCGTGCCGCCGAGCGCGGCGCCCTGGATGTTGTCCAAACCGCTCGCGATATCGCGCGGGCCGATGCCGCCCGGCGCGAAGCCGCGCACCAGCGTCGGCCCGATTATGAAGTTGTTGATCATGTCGAGCGGCTGCGAACCGAAGCCGTTGATCTGGCCCCCCTGCAGGTGGATCTGTCCGATGAAGTCCTCGGTGATCGGATGGATACCAGCGCGCGTCGACCGTCTCGCGGATGAAGTCGGACTGGCCGCCGACGCCGGCGAAGTCCTGCTTGTAAGTCGCGATACCAGCCGGTGGTCGGGATCCTTGCGGTTGTCGAGCGTGTTGTAGCTGATCGAAAAGCCGACCAGCGACGTGACGATCGCGCCCTGGGCCGCCGCCTGCTTGATTTCCACCGGCGCCTCGCCGTTGGTCAAGCAGTTGATGAACGCGGTCGGCGTGACGGCGTAGAACGTTCCGCCGACGACCCACGGGGCGTTCGGCCCGTAGCAGTCGTCATAGGGCTGCGACGAGGTGTTCGGGATCGTGATCTTCGACTGGTAGAGCGCATAGTTCGGCTGGAACGTCAGGTCGTCGGTGACCGGGATGCCGAGCCGCAGCGTGCCGCCGGTCGTCCAGTTCTCGTACAGCGCGTACTGGTTCTGCAGATTGACCTGGTGATAGAGGTCGAAGCCCGCCGCCAGCCGCTGGCCGAGGAAATAGGGCTCGGTGAACGACGCCTTCCAGCCCTGGCTGTACTGGCCGTCGGACACGCTCAGGCGGACGTACTGGCCGCGGCCGAGAAAGTTCGTCTCGGTGTAGGCGAGCTCCGCCATGATGCCCTGGGTCGTCGAATAGCCGCCGCTGAGGCTGATCGAGCCGGTCGGCTGATCCTCGACCTCGACCACGACGATGACGCGGTCGGGCGACGATCCCGGGCGATTCGAGATATGGACCTTCTTGAAGTAGCCGAGGCCGTTGAGCCGGCGCTCGGCCCGCTCGATCAGGACGTGGTTGTAGGGGTCGCCTTCGCCGATGTCGAACTCGCGGCGAATGACGTAGTCGCGGGTGCGGGTGTTGCCGATGATGTCGATCCGCTCGATGTAGACCTTCGGACCGTCGTCGACCGAATAGTTCAGCGCGATGGTGTGGTTCGACCGTGTCGCGGTCGCCGTGCGGGCGCACTTCCGAGAAGGCGTAGCCCTGGCTCGCGACGTCGCGGGTCATCGCGTCGACGGTCTTGTCGACCCCGCCCGCGTCGTAGACGTCGCCCGGCATGCAGGGCGGAGTGCCGAAGCAGCGCCGGCCCGTCCACCTTGGCGATGTGGGAGTCCGCCGCAACGCCGGAAACGTGGTACTGCGGCCCCTCGTCCATCGTGATCGTGATGATGTAGCCGGGCGGGTTCGCCTGATAGGCGACGTCGGTGTTGGTGATCCGGAAGTCGGCGTAGCCGTTCTTCATGTAATAGCGCCGGATCGCCTCCTCGTCGGAGGCGAGGCGGTCGGGATCGTAGACGTCGGTGCTCTTGATGAAGGACAGAAAGTTCATCGTGCTCGTCTGCATCAGGTTGTGCAGACGGTAGTCCGAGACCGCGTGGTTGCCGACAAAGCGGATCTCGCGAATGCCGGTCTTGTCGCCTTCGTCGATGGTGAACACGAGGTCGACGCGTCCGTTGGGGAGCTCGAACGAGCCGCTTGGTGACCCGGGCCTCGTTGCGGCCGTACTTCTTGTAGGCGTCCTTGATGCGGCCGATGTCGCCTTCCGCCGTCGCCTCGTTGTAGGCTGTGCCCGGCTTCGACTGGACCTCGACCTCGAGCTGCTCCTTGGTGATCTTGCTGTTGCCCTCGAAGGCGACGCGATTGATGATCTGCTTGCCGACGCTGAGCGAGACGACGATCCGGCCGTCGACCACCCTGGCGCTGACCGAGGAATAGATCCCGCGTCGCCTTCAGGTCGTCGACGCCGCGCTGGATTGAAGCCGGATCCGTGCCGGTGAAATAGGGCTTGAGGCTCGCCGCGTCGACGCCCGAGCCGCCCTCGACCACGATCTGCTGCGCAAAGCGCCGGGGTCGAGGAAAGACAGTCCGCTGAAGGCAGATCACAACCGCTAGAACCAGAGCGCCGAAGAAACCGCGAATCCAACTCATGTCGCCCATAGTCCCTCTTCGCGCCGCGGTGACAACTCGCCCTCCGCGCCGCTCCAGCTCCGCACTTGACCGCTACGACCGCGGTTTGGTCCGCGACCACGATTTCTTGCGACGCCGGCGCACTGACGCCTATTTCCGCTCCCCGCACGAGGGACCGGCACGATTAACGGCCTTTTACCGTTTTCGGCCACGCCTGCAAACCTCTATTCGGCGACCCTACACCATTTCGCGAGGGCGTTGCCGCGAGGACACGCAAAGATGGTCGACGCATTCGTTAATTGACGCTTCGGAACCAGGCGCAGGATGTCGTGCGAGGTGGTGAACACCAGCAGCATCGCCACCAGCAGCGATGCCGATTTTCAGGCCGATTTCCTGCATCCGCTGGCTCAGGGGCCGGCCGAGGGCCGCCTCGAAGGCGTAAAACACCAGATGTCCGCCGTCGAGCAGGGGAATCGGCAAGCAGGTTCATGAAGCCGACCGACACCGAGAACCAGGCGGCGAGGCTGAACAGCTCCCACAGGCTGATCTTGGCCATCTCTCCCGCCATCTGCGCCGCGCCGATCAGCCCTGAGACCTGGTCGGTCAACTCGCGGCCCGGCGAACACGCCGACGATATAGGCGGTCGTCGCCTTGACGATGAAGCACGACCTGCGACGCGCCCCAGACCGGCGCAGACCGGCGGCGCTGCAGCGCTCGATCTTGACGTCGCTCGGGTCTGGCCGACGACGCCGAGGCCGAGATGGCCCATGCGGCGTTTGCCGAACACGCCCTGATCGACCACGCTGACCTTCGGCGTCGCGGTCAGCTCGACGTCGCTCGCCGTCCCGCTCGACGACGAAGGTCATCGGCAGGCCGGTGCTCATCAGCGTGGCTTCCTGCAGCCCCTCGAAGCTGCCGATCGGATCGCCGTCGACCGACTTGACGAGGTCGCCGGGCTGAAGCCGGCGGCGGCCGCCGGGCTGTTCGCCTCGACCCGGCCGATGCGCGCCATATGCTCGACCCGCCCGAAGGCCATGAACACGCAGGTGAAGATCACGAAGGCGAGCAGGAAATTCGCGACCGGGCCGGCGAGCACGATCGCGGCGCGATTCGGCACCGGCTGGGCGGCCAGCGTCCGCGTCTGATCGACCGACGAGATCGAGCGGGCCGACATCGACGCTCGCGGCGTTGGCGTCGCCATGGAACTTGACGTAGCCGCCGAGCGGCAGCGCCGCGATCCGCCAGCGGGTGCCGTGCGAATCGACCCGCGCGAACAGCTCCGGACCGAAGCCGATCGAAAAGGCGTCGATCCTCACGCCGCACCACCGTCCGACCAGATAATGGCCGAGCTCGTGAATGAACACGATCGCGCTGAGGATCACGATGAACGGCAGGACGTACCATCCGAGCCAGGACAGGAGATCCGAAATCGTGTGCAAAAGAGCCATCACCATCTCCGCGCGCGGGACGGCGCGCCTTCTGCCGGCGGCATAGCCGGAGGCCGTTTCCGCCGAAATTTTAGCCGACCGCGGCGCTCAGGCCAACAGGCCCGGCGTTCTCTCGCCCGCGATATGGTGTATGGCGAGCGCCTGCGCAACGTTTCGCGGCGCAGCCAGTTCGCCCGCCGCGTGCATGCTCGTGACCGTCCGCTCGACCATGCGGGCAATGTCGCCAAAGCCGATCCGGCTCGTCAGGAAGGCCGCGACCGCGACCTCGTTTGCGGCGTTGAGCGCGGTCGGCGCGCCGCCGCCCGCGCGCAAGGCGTCGATGGCGATGCCGAGCGCGGGAAAGCGCTCGAGGTCCGCCCGCTCGAAGGTCAAACGGCCAAGCGCGGCGAGATCCGGCCCCCGGACGCCCGAGGCGATGCGCTCCGGATAGGCGAGGCAATGAGCGATCGGCGTGCGCATGTCAGGCGACGCCATTCCGGCGATCAGCGATCCGTCGACGAAGGCGATCAGCCCATGGACGATCGACTGGGGATGAACCACCACATCGAGCCGCTCGGGAGGGACGCCGAACAGGAAGTGCGCCTCGATCAGCTCGAGCCCCTTGTTCATCATGCTCGCCGAATCGATGGTCACCTTGGGCCCCATCACCCAGTTCGGATGAGCCAGCGCCTCGGCGCAGGTCGCGGCCGCGATGCGCTCCGCGCTCCATTCGCGGAACGGTCCGCCGGAGGCCGTGATCGTCATCATCGCGATCGTGTCCGGATCGCGCGACCCGATCGCCTGGAACAGCGCATTGTGCTCGGAGTCCATCGGCAGCAGCAACGCCCCGGCGCGCGACGCGGTCTCCATCACCACCGCGCCGGCGCACACCAGCGTCTCCTTGTTGGCGAGGGCGACCGTGCGTCCGGCCGCGACCGCGGCGAAGGTCGGCTCGAGGCCCGCCGCGCCCACGATCGCCGACACGACGAGGTCCGCCTCGCGCAGCGCCGCCTCGCGCACCGCCTCCGGGCCAGCCGCGGCCTCGACGCCCGACCCAGCCAGCGCCGCCTTGAGTTCGGCGTAGGATGCCGGATCGGCGATCGCCGCAAAGTCCGCTCCCAATTCGATGGCGCGCCGCGCCAGCGCCGCTCCGCCCCGCCCGGCCGCGACCGATACGACTGAAAAGCGGCCGGGCGCCGCGGCGATCACCTGGGCGCAAGATCCGCCGATCGACCCGGTTGCGCCGAGGATGGCGAGCCGCCTGGGCGCGGCGCCGCGTTTCGGCGTCGTCGACAGGACAGGGTCGATGAGATCGGCAGCGCTTACCATTGAAAAAGTCCGCTTGCGATGAAGGAGCCGCGGGAGTTTGCGGCGGCCACGAGAGCCGCGAAAGCCGACGCGGCGATGAATGAATCCAGCCTATCCATTAACCCGCCATGGCCGGGGATGATACGGCTCGAATCCTTGACCCCGAATCGCCGCTTGACCGCCGATTCGAACAGGTCGCCCAGTTCCGACACCACCGCGGCGGCGAACCCGAGCGCGAAGACCGGACCGATCCGGAGCGGTCCGGGGACGAGAAGGAGGCTCAGCGCAAGGCCGAGCGCGGCGCCCGCGAGCGCCCCGGCGATGGCGCCCGACCAGGTCTTGCCCGGCGAGACGCTCGGCCACAACCTCGGTCCGCCGAGCGTGCGGCCGGCGAAATAGGCGGCGACGTCGGCGCCCCAGACGATGGCGAACAGCCACAGAATCGCAGGCAGCCCATAGATCGGGCTCGCCTCGAGCAGGCCGAGGCTGACGACCAGCGAGCCTGCGTAAAGCGCGCCCGCCCCGGTCCACGTCCGTCTTTCCGGGGCGCCGGCGAAGGCGACCGCCGCGACGGCGGCGGCGAGCGCGAGCACGGCGAGGAGCGGACGATTGTGCAGGGCCATCAGCGCGGCGACGGCGAGAACGAGCGCGCCCGCGGCGACGCGCAGCAAAAGCCGCTCGCGCGCCACGATCCGCTCCCATTCCCACAGCACCACGACCGAGACGATCCACCAGAAGGCGGCGAACACGATCCCGCCGGTCCACGCGACCACAAGCGCCGCAAGCCCCATCACGACCGACGCGGCGACGCGCGGCCACAAGTCCGGCCCGATGCGAGGGAACCCCCGGCCCGGCTCCCGCCGGGCGTTCGCGTCGTCGGGTTGCGCGCTCATCCCGCTGCGCCATCACGAAGCGGTCAAGACTGCGGTGGTTTTGACGGTCGCGCCGAAACGGCGCTCGCGCGCCGCATATTGGTCGAGCGCCTCGGCGAAAGCCGCCTCGTCGAAATCGGGCCAGAAGATCGGCAGGAAGACGAGTTCGGCATAGGCGGCCTGCCACAGCAGGAAGTTCGACAGCCGCATTTCGCCGGAGGTGCGGATGATCAGGTCCGGATCGGGAATGTCGGCGGTGTCGAGTCGCGCGGCGAAGTCCTGCTCGCAGATCGAATCCGCATGATCCGCCCGAGGCGGACCTCCTCGGCCAGACGCCGCGCGGCGGCCACGATTTCCTGGCGGGAGCCGTAATTGAAGGCGACGATCAGGGTCAGGCCGCATATTGTTCGCGCGTGACCGCCTCCGCTTCGTCGAGCAGCAGGCGAATATCGGATGCCAGGCCGTCGCGCTCGCCGATGACGCGGACCCGCACCCCGTTGCGGTGCAGGTCCGCGAGGTCGTTGCGGATGTACCGCTTCAGGAGCCCCATCAGCATCGCCACCTCGTCGGGCGGTCGCCGCCAGTTCTCCGAGGAGAAGCTATAGATGGTGAGGTAGCGGACGTCGTGGTCGATCGCCGACCGGACCGCGCGGCGGACCGCCTCGACGCCGCGGCGATGGCCTTCGAACCGAGGCAAGCCCGTGCGCTTTCGCCCAGCGGCCGTTGCCGTCCATGATGATGCCCACGTGGGTGGGCGTCTGGTCGGTGCGCGGACCTGCGGGGGAGCGGGCGTGAGACATGCGGAGGGTCCTCGCGAACCATCGCTTCGCCTAGACCTGCATGATCTCCTTTTCCTTGGCGGCGAGCGAGGCGTCGATCTCCTTGATGGCGAGGTCGGTCGCCTTCTGCACCTCGGTCTGCGTGCTTGGCCTCGTCGTCCTCGCTGATCGCGTGGTCCTTGAGGAGCTTCTTGAGAATGTCGATGCCGTCGCGGCGCACGTGGCGCACGGCGACGCGCGCGTCTTCGGCGTATTTGTGGGCGATCTTGACCATCTCCTTGCGCCGCTGCTCGTTCAGTTCCGGGATGCGGATGCGCAGCGTCGTGCCCTCGACGGTCGGGCTGAGGCCGAGATTGGAGTCCCGGATCGCCTTGTCGACCGCGTGCACCATGCTCTTGTCCCAGACGGACACGGCGAGCGCGCGCGGCTCCGGCACGCTGATGGTGGCGACCTGGTTGAGCGGCATCCGCTGCCCGTAGGCCTCGACCTGGACAGGCTCGAGCAGGCTCGCGCTCGCGCGGCCGGTTCGCAAACCCCCGAGTTCGTGCTTGAGAGAGGCGTGCGCCGCCTGCATGCGCCGCTTGAGATCCTCGAGATCGAATGTGGGCAATTGCGCCATGGTGGTCCTACACGTTGTCCATCCGAGCCGATCCGCGCAAAGCACCGTCAAACGCGGCTTGGCCGCCTTCTTTCCGGGCGGCCATCGGCCTCATTAGCATAGCTTCCGAGTTGTGACAGCGAGAATGTCGGCCTGTACTCCTAGCCCGCCTGTATTTTCTCGAGTCTGCGCCGCCGCCGCCATCGCCGCGAGCGCCGCCTGGCCGTCGGGCTGGATCAGGCCGGCCGACATGATGAGCTTGGCCCCCTCATCGGCGCTGATCGGCAATTCGATCACGTCTTCCGCGGCGATGTAGAAGAAGAAGCCGGTCGTCGGATTCGGCGTGCAGGGCATGAACACCGACACCATCGGTTTTTTCCCCGGGCAGGGCGTCCGCCACGATCGCGCCCGGCTCCGAGGACAGGAAGACGATCGACCAGCTTCCCTTGATCGGGAACTCGACCAGCCCGACTTTGCGAAATTGCGAGCCGGATTTGCTGAAAACCGTCTCGAACACCTGCTTCAGGCCCTTGTAGAGCCCGCGCACCACGGGCATGCGGTCGAGCATCGCCTCGCTGTACCCGACCACGGTGCGGCCGATGATGTTGGCGGTGAGGAAGCCGAGCAGCGTGAGGCCGACGACCCCGATCAGAACGCCGAGGCCGGGAACATGCACCGGCAGGTAGGCGTCCGGCGACAGGGCCTGGGGAAGCACCGGCTTCACCCAGTTGTCGATCGTGTTGATGACGAACCAGGCGACGTAGGCTGTGACCGCCACCGGACCGAAGACGACGAGGCCGGTGAAGAACCAAGACCTCAGGCGCTGCCACAGCGACCGATGAATCGGGGCGCGCGGCGTTTCAATCGACATTTGGCGCTCACATTACTTGAGGCGCCTGCAAGGCGCTCGCCACGAAAATGCTGGCCTGTCGTGGCGAAGGCAAGGCGCCCCGAGCCGATCGCCGTCCTATTCGGTATCGTCGCCGAGTTCGTAGTCCTCGCACGACCGGCCGAAAGTCGAAAGCGCGTCCTCGAGATAATCCGGCAGCAAGGGGATGCCGAGCAGATAATTCCAGGTCGGGCCTTCGTGACGCTCGTTGGCCGCGGCGACCGCGCTTTTCCAGTCGTCAGCCTCGAAGTCGCCCCGCCCGATCCAGGCGAGCGCGACCAGAGCCGCCGCCTCGTCGACGTCGAGGTCGCGGATGAACTCGACCAGCTCTCGGCGAATCGCATGATCGGCGCTTCCGGTCAGAATGACCCGCTCGCCGTCGTCGGAGGGGTTGGAGGCGTCGGGCGACGCGCCGACGTCCTCGCTGAACAGCTCCCGCGCCTTCTCGATGATAAAGCACACCTTTGCCGGATTGATCTCGGGCATCGGTTTTTCGCTCGTATCGATCCTGCGCATGGGCCCCGTCTCCTCGTCCCCAGTCATGGCGCCGTCATCATCGGCGAGAGTTGCGGCATGTCAAAGCGGACGCCAAAAAAGCGGATACAAGAAGACGTCGGATTTGCGCCGACGGTATGACGGCGCCTATTCCACGGTCACGGATTTCGCCAGATTGCGCGGCTGGTCGGCGTCTTTGCCCATGATCACCGCGGTGTGATAGGCGAGCATCTGGACCGGCACGGCGTAGACGATCGGGGCGAAGTTCGCGCCCACGTCGGGCATCGCCAGGAAATGCTCGATCTCGACCGCCGCCTCCTCGGCGGCGTGCCGTTCGCCGATCAGGATGATTCGTCCGCCGCGCGCCGCGACCTCCTGCATGTTGGACACCGTCTTCTCGAACACCGCGTCGCGCGGCGCGATGACGACGACCGGCATGTCCGGGTCGATCAGCGCGATCGGCCCGTGCTTCAGTTCGCCTGCGGCGTAACCTTCGGCGTGGATGTAGCTCAGCTCCTTGAGCTTCAGCGCGCCCTCGAGCGCGACCGGATAGCCCGTGCCGCGGCCGAGATAGAGCACGTCGCGGGCGTGCGCGATGGCGCGCGCCAGCTTCTCGACGCCCGGCTCGAGCTTCAGCGCCTCGGCGAGAAGACCGGGCGCGGCGACCAGCTCGGCGAGCAGGTCGCGCCTCCTTCGACCGCGTCGATCTCGCCCCGCGCGCTCGCGAGCCCGATGGCGAGCGCCGCCATCGCGGCGAGCTGGCAGGTGAACGCCTTGGTCGAGGCGACGCCGATCTCGGGACCGGCGAGCGTCGGCGCGGCGGCGTCGGTCAGGCGCGCGATGCTGGAATCGGGCACGTTGACGACGCCGATCGTCTTCGATCCGTTGCTCCTTGACGTATCTCAGCGAAGCCAGCGTGTCGGCCGTCTCGCCCGATTGCGAGATGACGATGCGTGAGGCCGTTCCGGTCGACGGGCGCCTCGCGGTAGCGATATTCGGAGGCGACGTCGATCTCGACCGGCAGCCGCGCGAAGCGCTCGATCCAGTACTTGCCGACGAGCCCGGCCATGTAGGCGGTGCCGCAGCCGATGATCGTGACCCGGCTGAGCGTCTTCGGGTCGACCGGCCAGTCGAACGGCTTGAGCCGCATCGAGGCCATGTCGACGTAGTGGGCGAGCGTGTGGCCGACGACTTCCGGCTGCTCGTGGATCTCCTTGGCCATGAAGTGCCGGTAATTGCCCTTCTCGGCGAGCAGGCTCCCGGCGCTGGCTGCGCTGGATGCGCCGCTTGACGATCCTGCCGGAGGCGTCGCGGACCTCCGCGCCGGCGCGCGTCACGACCACCCAGTCGCCCTCTTCGAGATAGGCGACCCGGTCGGTGAAGGGCGCGAGCGCCAGCGCGTCCGAGCCGAGATACATCTCGCCCGTCGCCGTAGCCGATGGCGAGCGGCGCGCCCTGCCGCGCGCCGATCAAAAGATCGTCGTGGCCCTCGAACAGATAGACGAGCGCGAAGGCGCCGCGCATGCGCTTGTCAGCGCCGCGAACACCGCCTCGGCCGGCGTCTTGCCGGTCGCGAGCTCGTCCTCGACCACGAAGGCGGCGATCTCGGAATCGGTCTCGGTCGCGAAGCCGTAGCCCTTGGCCGCGAGCTCTTCGCGCAGCGCCTTGAAGTTCTCGATGATGCCGTTGTGGACGACCGCGAGCCCGCGCGCGGCGTGCGGATGGGCGTTGGCCTCGGTCGGCTTGCCGTGCGTCGCCCAGCGGGTGTGGCCGATGCCGATCGCGCCCTCGAGCGGCTCGGCGGCGAGCCTCGCCTCGAGGTTCCTGAGCTTGCCCTCGGCGCGCCGGCGCTCGAGCCTGCCGTTCTCGAGCGTCGCGACGCCGGCCGAGTCGTAGCCGCGGTATTCGAGCCGCTTCAGCGCGTCGACGATCGACCCCGCGACCGCGCCCTTGCCCAGAACGCCGACGATCCCACACATGATTATCCGCACCTCTCCGTCGGCCCGATTCGGCGCGCGCAAGCGTTAGGCCAGCGAGCCCGGCTCCTCAAGTCAATTTGCATGTGAGGAATGTGAAGCATCGACTCCGGCGCCGAGCCCGCGATTGCGCCTGCCCTCGCCTTAGGCTACCAATCGACTAGGTCTTTACAAATTCCGGAACGGAAGGCTGTAAGCGGTGAAGCGCGGCGGCAAGTCGAGAGCGGCGGAGGCGGCGGGCGAAGCCCGGCGTCGCGGCGTTCCGTTCGCCGCTGACCGCCGCTCGTCGCCGCGCTCGCGCTCCTCTTCCAGCTTGCGGTCATCCCCTATCATCAGGCGCTGTCCGCCCCGATCGCGCGCGCCAGCGGCCGTCGACGTCGCGTCGGTCGCGGCCGAGCTGCAGGCGACTTTCGGCGACGCCGCCGCGCTCTGCGTCCAGTCCGACGGCAAGGGCGGCCCGCTCGCGCCGGCGGGCGACTGCGACGACCACTGCCCGCTCTGCCATTTCGCCGCGCAGGCGGCGCGCTGGTCGCGCCCGACGCTCCCGCCCTGCCGGCGCGCCTCGACGCCGCCGGCCGGACGCTCGGCGCGGCGCCCGAGGCCGGCGCCGTTCCCGCCTGTCCCGAGCCGTCAACAACCGCGCCCGCGCGCCGCCGCTTCGCCGTCTGAGACCTGACTTCGTCACGGCCGCGCCCGCTCTGCGCGCGGGCGACGGCCGCCTGTCCTCAGACTCGAAGAGTCTGATTCCCATGTCCCCCCGATCCGCGCGCGTCGTCGCCGGCGCGCTCGCCGGCGCAGCCGCGCCTGTGGCTCACGCCCGCCTTCCCGCACGCCGTGTGCGGCGACCGCATCTTCCCGGCCACGATCGCCATCGACGATCCAGGCGTTCTCGACGAGCTCACGCTGCCGACCGTCAGCTGGGTTCCCAACAATTCCGACGGCGCCCACGAGTGGGACGCGAGCTTCAGCTGGACCAAGACGATCACCCCGGGCCTCAGCGTGGTGATCGGCGGCGGTCCCACCTGGGAACACCCCGGAGGCTACGGCTGGAACCCGCTCGACACCGAGCTGCAGTGGCAGGCTCCTGTGCATCCCAGACGCGGAGTTCATGATGAAGGTCGGCTTCGACGTCTGCTGGGCCGGAACCGGCACGGGCATCTTCGCGGGCTCCGGCCGGGAAAACACCTACTCCCCGCTGGTGGACGCAGGTCTCGGCTTCGGCACCTTGCCGCCGAGCCTCAAGTACCTGCGACCCTTCGCGATCACGGCCGAGTTCAGCACGACCGCGCCGGGCTACGACTGGGTGAACGGCACGCCCTACGTCACGACTTTCAACTGGGGGTTCACCCTCCAGTACAGCCTGCCCTACTTCAACTCGCACGTCGGCTGCGATCGACAACGACTTCCTCAAGCATCTGATCCCGGTCGCCGAGTTCGCCTTCCAGACGCCGATCCACAACGGCGGCGCCGCCGGGCAGCCGCACAACCGGATATTTCCAGCCCGGCCTCATCTACGAAGCTGACAAATGGCAGTTCGCCCTCGAGGCGATGGTCCCGATGACCGGCGCAACCGGCCACGGCGTCGGCGTGATCGGCAGACTCGATATCTATCTCGACGACATCCCCAACAGAATCGACGAACCGATCTTCCCCCACGGACTTGGCATAGCGCCAGGAATTTGACCGAAGGAATCTGACCCATGCGCACATCCATCCTCAAAATCGCCGCTTCGCTCGCCTTCGCGCTTCGCCGCGACGCCGGCTTTCGCCCACGCCCAGCTCGAGAAGTCGACGCCCCCGGTCGGGGGAACGGTCTCGTCGCCGAGCGCGATCCGGCTCGAGTTCAGCGAAGGCGTCGAGCCGAAATTCACCGGCGTGACGCTGACCGGCCCCAGCGGCGCGGCGGCGCTCGGCGCGCCCTCAGTCGAGGCCGGCCACCAGAACGTGCTGGTCGTCCCGGTCGCCAAGGCGCTCTCGCCCGGCGTCTATACGGTCAAGTGGCACGCCGTTTCGGTCGACACGCACCACACCCAGGGAACTTTCGAGTTCACCGTCAAGTGAGTCCGGACCGCTCGCACGCGGCAAACGACCGCGCAAAGGAAGACAAGCAAATGACCCGCAAGCCCGCTCTCGCCCTGGCGCTGGCGCTCGCCACGGCCGCCGCTCCGGCGCTCGCGCAGGAGTTCAAGGCCGGCGACATCACCATCGACAAGGCCTGGTCGCGCGCCACGCCGAAGGGCGCCGACACCGGCGCCGGCTATCTGACCATCCACAACAACGGCGCGGCGCCCGACAAGCTGACCGGCGGCTCCGCCGATTTCGCCGCCGTCGAGATCCACGAGATGAAGACCGAGAACGGCGTCATGAAGATGCGCGAGCTGAAGGACGGGCTCAACATTCCCGCGCACGGCACGGTCCGCCTCGCGCCGGGCGGCTACCACATCATGTTCACCCACCTGACCAAGCCGCTCGAGAAGGGCCAGAAGGTCTCGGCGACGCTCACTTTCGAGCACGCCGGATCGGTGGCGGTCGACTTCCCGGTCGCAGGCCGTCGGCGCCGCCAGCCCCGCCCCGATGAAGGGCGACGACATGAAGGGTATGAAGATGTAGGCCGACGACGCCCGGCCGGTGATCGCGCTCGCCTCCTGCCGCTTCGTCCACTTCCTGGCGGCGATGCTGGTTTTCGGGGCGAGCGCCTATCTCCGGCTCTATGCGCCCGCCGAGCTGCGGCTGGCGCTGGCGCCGAGAATCCGGCGTCTCGCGGTCGCGGCGAGCCTGATCGCGCTCGCGACCGCCGGTCGTCTGGCTTGCGCTGGAGGCGGCGTCGATGGCCGACGACCCCAGCGCGGCGATCGATCCCGGAAGCGATCGGCGCCGTCCTCACCGAAACCGCCTTCGGGCAGGCCTGGATCCTCCATCTCGCGCTGGCCGCGGCCTTCGTCGCCGCCGCGATTCTCGCGCCGCGCGGCGCCTGGACGACGATCGCTGTCCTCTCCGGCCTCGTCCTCGCGAGCCTCGGGCTCGTCGGCCACGCCGCGATGCAGACCGGCGTCGAAGGCGTCCCGCATCGCGCCAATCACGCCCTGCATCTCCTGACCGCGGGCGCCTGGATCGGCGGCCTCATTCCGTTCGTCCTGTGCCTCGGCGCCTACGCCCGGAGAGCGTCCTGCGCCGCGAGGCCGTCACGGCGATGACGCGCTTCTCCTTCTGGGGGCATTTCGTCGTCGCGGCGATCGTTGCGACCGGCGATCGTCAACATCGCGCTGACGTCGGGCCATGCGCCGCTGCCGCCGACCACGCCCTATCGCGCGCTGCTCGACGTCAAGATCGTCGTGGTCGCCGTGATGATCGGGCTCGCCATCGTCAACCGCTACGTCCTCGTGCCGCGCCTGAAGAGACGCGCCGACGCGCTCGCGGCGCTTGCGCGCGATCAGCGTCGTCAATGTCGCGCTCGGGACGGTCGTCGTCGCGCTGGTCAGCGTCTTCGCCCTGCTCGACCCGGCCTGAAACCGATCAGTCCTCGACGTCCTCGCCGCGCGCCAGGCCTTTCAACCGGCGAACGTCGGCGACCACGAGCGCGTCGCCGTCCTCGGGCCCGAGCACGCGCACGCGCTTCATCTGGGCGATGCTGCGGCTCACGGTCTCGTTGGTGAGGCCGAGATAGTCCGCGATCTCCGCGCGCGAGAGCGGCACGACCGCCTTCGAGCGCAGCGCCTTGGGGTCGGCCAGCAAGGCGCACAGGAAGCCCGCGACCCGCGCCATCGCCGACTTCTGCCCGAGCAGCACGACATGATCGCGCATGCGGCGGATCTCGTCCGCCATCGCGTGGGCGAACCGGGGCGCGAGCGGCGACTCCCAGGCGGCGTCGTCCAGGCGGTAGGCGGTGACGACGCAGGGCGCGAGCGTGATCGCGGTGCATTCGCGCGCGGCGCTGCGCGAAAAGCCGAACAGCCGGCCGGGGCCGACGACGTCGATGATCTGGCGCCGGTCGTCGGCAAGACCCTGCATGATCATCGCGGCGCCGGCCGAGACCTCGTAGACGCAGTCGGGGGGATCGGCGCGATCGAAGATGCGGTGCCGGGCGGGAACGCGGCTCGTGCGGACGTCCTCGGGGCGCCGGCATCCTTGCAGCTGTCGGCACCGGAGGCCCAGCGGGGCGGCGCTGCGGGAACTGAGATCGAAATCGACTCTTGCGTCGTCCATCGACGACCTCGTGAAAGCGGCAGGGAAGCACGCGGACTGCCCCTTTCGATCGGGGGCACGACGCGCCGCACAGTTCAAGCGCCCAGCGAGTGTCAAACGAACGCGACACCGTCAAGCGTACTGGACATGCTACAAGGGATCGCAACATTGCACAAGCGTTCGATGCGGCTTCATGGAACCGCGACGCCGTGTATCTTTGCCAGGCGAAACGAGGCGCAGATGCGCGATTCGTGCGGCCCTGGGCAGTTTGGACCCCGATGATCGACCGAATGACCCGCCGCTCCGTCCTGGCGTCGGCGACGGTTTGGATGGCGTCTCGCCCGCGCTCGCCTCCGCCGACGAGGCGCCGAAGATCTTTCACGGCGTCGGGACCGTCACCGGCGTCGATGCGGCCTCCGGCGTGCTGACCGTCGATCACGGCGACAGTCCCGGCTTCATGGACGCGATGGAGATGGCCTACAAGGTCCGGCCGGCCTTCATCATTTAGCGCCTTGAGCGAAAGCCGGCCGAGCGTCGCGCCTCTCCGCATCTGCCGAATGCGTTTGGCGGCGCGCGGCGCGCGGCGCGCGCTCTCGGTCGGGCGCCGCGCCGGGGGGAACGAGCCGCGTGACGACCTTGCCGCGGCGCGTGATCACGACATCCTCTCCCGCTTCGACCCAATCGAGCCTCGCTTGGTATCGGTCGCGGTGCGCTCAGCGCGTACCGACCCGCACCGCCCGCTCGATCACGAAATTCCCGAGCGCCCCCGCCGCCATCAGGGCGGCGGTGCCGAGGAATACGGCGCGCATGCCGATGTGGCCGCCGACGAAGCCGCCGGCGAGCGGACCGAGCACCTGCCCGACATATTGGGTCGAGACCGACCAGCCGAGCAGGCCGCCCGCGATCGTCTCCGGCGCGCTGTGCCGGATGACGCTGGTCATGCCGGGCATGAGACCGCCGAGCGCGAGGCCCAGCAGGAAACGGAGCGCGACGAGTTGCCAGCTCGCGACCACGAAGGCCTGCGGGATCAGGATCAGCGCGGCGCAAGCGAGCGACAGGACGACGATCCGCCAATGCCCGATCCGGTCGGCGAGCCGGCCGACCGGCGGTCCCGACAGAACGCCGCCGAGCGCGCCGGCCGACATGGCGAGGCCGGAAACGACGGTCACTTGCGACGGCGCGGCGAACAGCGCGACATAGACGGTGATGATCGGCTCGATCGAAGTCAGCGCGAAGGTCAGGAGAAGCCCGGTCACGAGCATGGCGACCACCGGGCGCTTGTCGGGAATCTTCGCCCATAGGCCCGATCGCGTTCCCCGCGCCTTCGGCGGACGTGGTTTTTCACGCAGGAGAAACGTCGTGCCGAGGAAGCTCACGAAGATCGCCGCGCCCGAGAGCAGAAAGGTCGAGCGGATGCCGATCAGGGGCGGCAGGAACGCCGCCGATCAGCGGTCCCGACGAGATTGCCGGCCATGATGCCCGAGGACAGCATCCCGAGCGCCCAGCCGGACTTCGCCCTGGGAGTCTGCGCCGCGACCAGGATCATCGAGCCCGAGGCGTAGCCGCCGAGGAGGCCGGTCAGGAGCCGGATCAAGACCAGTTGCTCGATGCTCTCAGCCATGCCCGTCAGCGACATCGCGACCGCCATGCCGAGACTGGCGCGGATCAGCATGAGCTTGCGGCCGTAGCGATCGCCGAGCCGCCCCCACAAGGGCGCCGTCAGCGCGGCGGTGAAGAAGGTCGCGCCATAGGCGACCCCCGACCATTGCACGATCGCGGCGTGGCCGGTGACGCCGATCTCCTCGACATAGATCGGCAGGAACGGCAACAGCAGCGTCATCGCCACGATGGTGGTGAACGATCCGGCCGTGCAGACGATCAGGTTCACGAACCAGGGGTCGTCGTCGGATTTCGGGGCGTCGGCCTGCGCTCGGTCGTTCATCGCGCGATCATAGCAAAGTCCGCGACGCCCGAGAGAGGGCAGAGCTGTCACCGAGCTCGTCCCGCCAAGCCCCGCCGGCCTCGCGCTACGTTTGTCGGGCTGATTGCAGCCGATATAGTCGAGCATGCGCGTGCGCCGGCAAACACACCAGGAACGATGTGCAAACCGCGCCACTTTCGCCGGTCACTGAGCGAGATCATGCCGAGCAACATCCTCACGTCTTTGCTTGTTGGACTCGCGGCAACCTTGGGCACGATCGTCATTCATGGCTTCGTGGTCCACACAATCATCATGGCTTTGCGGCACAATCTGCAGCGCGGCGTGCTCGGCATGCGGATCTGGCTGAACCTGACGTTCATCATGAGCGCGACGCTGCTTGCTTTTGTCGGGCATCTCGCCGAGATCGCCCTGTGGGCGTTCGCGCTCGATCTGTCCGGCGCGGTCGCCGATATCAGCGCGGCCATTTACGCATCGGGCGGCAGCTACACGACTGCGGGTTCCGACATCGTCTTGGCCCCCCGCTGGAGGCTGCTCGGTCCGCTTGAGGCGGTTTGCGGAATGCTGATGTTCGGCGTCTCCACCGCATTTATCTATGCCGTGATCAACCGTCTGATTCACGCCCGATTCGAGGACGCGGACAGGTTCCTCGTTTGAGGACGGCGAAGCGGCCTACTCGGCCGGCTTCGACCGCGCGGCCAGCGCCTCAAGCTTCGCGACCATCGCGTCGCTGTCCCAGTCGGCCGCGCCCTCGCGGTAGGCGAGCGGGGCGCCGTCACGGCCGAGGATCAGCGTGGTCGGGAAGCCGCGCGCGTCGAGCTTGGTCGCGAGCTTGCCCTCGGGATCGAGATACAGTTTCAGGCGCTTCAGCCCCATCCGGTCGAAGGTCTGCCGCGATGGCGAGTCGCCGACCGGGTCCTTGGTCACGGCGACGATCGCGAAGTCCTTTTCCGGCAGGCGGCGCCGCGAGCCGGTCGAGCGACGGCATCTCCTGCAGGCACGGGACGCACCAGGGCGCCCACAGGTTGAGGATGACGGTCTTGCCGCGAAACGTCTTGATCGAAACCGGCGCGCCGGAGGCATCAACGAAGGCGCTGAGCTTGCGCCGGCTCGCCGGTTCAGAAGCTCGACGAAATCCGCGCGTCGCCGGCGCGCGGCGCCTGGAGCGCGGCCAGGATCGCGAGGCCGACGACGAACAAAACGGCGAGCGCCGCCCATTCGCGCTTTTCTCGCGGGCGGCGTCGCGACGGTCGCGCTCATCGCTGACGCGCCGGAGATCCTCGGCCGCGCCAGCGCCCGGATGGCGACGATGACGAAGGCCGCGCCGCCGAGGATGGTGAAGATCGAGGCGATCCCGTGCACCGCCATGCCCGCCGCCGCCACCGGATCGAGCGCGCCGACCCCGCTCGGCGTCTTGCGCAGCGCGCCGTAGCCGCCGGCGACGAACATGCCGATCGAGGCGACGAACTGGCCGCCGGCGTAGAGGCCGATCAGCCAGCGGACAGCCCGCGCCGAGACGGGCGGCAAGCCCGAGCGCGTCGAGGCCGAAGGTCGAGCAGCATCCCGGCGCTCGACACGCTGACCGCGGTGACGACCGCGTGGTAGTGCGCCGGCGTCCGGGTGTCCGAGCCGGTGATCAGGAAGCCCATCACGCCGCCGAGCGCAAACAGCGCGAGCGAGGCGGCGAGCGTGAAGAACGCCGGGTCCCGCCAGGGCCACGGCCGCGCCGTCCGAGCGCGGCGCGGGCGCTTGCGCAGCGAGCGCAACGGCGAACAGCAGCGTCGGCAGCGCGAGGCCGAACTGCAGGAGCCGGAAGGCCTCATGCTGCTCATCGGAGAAGGGCGCGAACGACCGCGTAGAAGAACGGCCCGGGAATGGCGAAGAGCGCCGATGATGCAGACGGCGACGCGGAAGACGCGGTCGCTGGACCGCCCTTTCCCCGAGGCTGCGGCCGGCGAGAATCCGCCAGTTGGTCGAGAAGCAGGATCGCGTAGACGAACTGCAGCAGGTGGCCGCCGCCCCAGAACAGCGCCTCCCGGTCGGTGAGCGAGCGGTCCTGCCGCGACGAGCAGAACCGCCGGCTATGGCCCGAACGACACCAGCGCCAGGACGAAGACGAAGCCGCCAGCGCCATCGCCAGGGTCAGCGTCGGCAGGGACCGTCTGGCCCGGCAGGTTGAGGAACAGGCGCACGACCGGCGCGAGCACCCCGAGCGCCAGCAGGACGAGGCCGAGCTCGTAGGCCGGATGGCGCAGGAGCGGGACATAATTGGTCAGCTCCGGCTGGGTCTGCGTCCAAGAAGGCCGGCGCGAACAGGCAGGGAAAGGCGACGAGGACGACGCCCTGCCCGATCCGGCCGAGGGCCCCTGCCCGCGGCGCGCTCGCCGGCGGCCTCGCGGGTCGCGACCGTCGTCAGGAACGCGAACACGCCGAGCAGCCAGATCACCAGCGAAAAGACGACGTGGATGACGAGGCCCTTGTAGAAGAAACCGATCGGCCACAGGGGCGCCTTGTCCATGCCCGGCACCCGCGAGAGCGCGAGCAGGAGGGCGAAGATCGCCCGCCAGCGCCAGCGCGCCGACGGCGATCCACGCCCAGCCGCTGAGTTCGCCGGAGAGCGCCCCGGCCGCTGAGCGATCCGGCGCGAACGCGGCCGGCGACGACGGCGAGTGGACGATCCCGCTCATCGGCGTCAGCTCCCCGGCAGGGGATAGAGGTGGACCGCCATCACATAGACGACGAGGCCCGAGACGGCGACGAACATCCACGACGGATAGGTGACCCGCGCGAAGCGGCGATGCACCGCGAAGCGCCCCTTCAAGGCGTTGTAGAGCGTGATCGGCACCAGCACCGCGACCACGAACGCCATGACGACGTGAATGGCGAGCAGGGTGAAATAGATCGGCCGGATCACGCCCTCCGCCGCCGAATTTCGCCAGCCCCGCGAACGCGTGATAGACGAGATAGACCGCCAGAAAGACCGCGCCGATCGCGATCGCGACCAGCATGGCGCGGCGGTGGCCTTCGCGATCCTTGGCGCGGATGCGGCTGTAGGCGTAGAGCAGCACGACGATCGTCGCCGCATTGAGAACGGCGAGCACGTGGGTAAGATCGTGAATGGCGATCATGAGGCTACTGACCGAAGCCCGGCGGGTTCATGAGCACGAAGGCGTAGAGCGCGACGGCGACGCCTACCAGAACGGCGAAAAGAATCCAGTTGGCTCGGCTGCGCCGGGGTCGGTGCGGGACTTCTCAGTCATCGGGGATCGCTCTTGATAAGGGGCCTCAACGCCGAACGCACGCATGGCGCCGCAAAGCGGCGGGCTCGCGGCGCCGGCGGAATTGCGCATGCAGGGGAGGCCTAGCGCCTCAGCAGCACCTCGGCAAGCAGCGCGGCGTAGATCAGGAACATGTAGAGGATCGAGTAGCCGAACAGCGCCATCGCCGCCTTGCGGCGCGGCGAGTCCTCGGCGTCGCGCAGCCGGATAGAGCGCAAGGACCCGCCAAAGCAGCACGCCGTCGCAGATCAGTGGCAACGACCGCGTAAAGGAGCCCGACGCCGGGGATCAGCGAGCGGCCCGAACGAGGACGGCACGAGCAGGAGCGCATAGATCGCGATCTGCCGGCAGGTTTCGGCGGGACCGACGACGTTCGGCAGCATCGGCACGCCGACGCGCTCGTAGTCGCCGCTGCGGCAGAGCGCCAGCGCCCAGAAATGCGGCGGCGTCCAGAGGAAGATGAACAGGAACAGCGCGATCGGGCCGGCCGACAGCGCTTCCCGTCGCCGCGGCCCAGCCGATCACCGGCGGCAGCGCGCCCGCGGCGCCGCCGATCACGATGTTCTGCGGCGTGCGGCGCTTCAGCACCATGCGTGTAGAGCGGGATGTAGATCGCGATCGTCAGCGCGAGCAGCGCGGCGGCGAGCGCAGTTGACCTGAAGGCCGAGCGCCGACGACCGAGACGACCGCAAGCAGGAGCGCCGATCGCCAGCGCCTGGTTCGGCGGCACCGACGCCGCGCGGGATCGGGCGCATCGCGGTGCGCGACATCTTGGCGTCGATATCGGCGTCCCACCACATGTTGAGCGCGCCGCAGGCGCCCGCGCCCGCCGCCATGGCCGAGAGCGTCGCGAGCAGCCGCAACCCATCGATCGGCACCGGCGCGAGCGCGAAGCCGACCGCGCCCGTGAACACGACGAGCGACATGACGCGCGGTTTGAGAAGGACGAGATGGTCGACTACGCCGCCCCTCGCCACGCGGCGGTTCGTCTGCTCGACCTTCGACCCTGCGCGCGACCGTACCGACCCGTGTCGTCACTATGCCCTCATCGTCTGACCGCCCCAGCTTTAGACGTCGTTCGATCGCGCTTTGTTTCGTTCGAACGTTCTTGATGGCCGCCGTTCGATCGGAATCGCCGCCGCGTTCTGGTTCACGCAAATGACACGATGACCGACGATCAAATGTCAAGCGATGTGCAAGCCGCACTCATGCGCCGCCGCGCTGATCGACTATGGCGCCATCGATCAACTTGGCTTGACAGTCCGTCAAGCGCGTTGTCCATTGCCGCTGCGGCCGTCTCGAATTGCAGCCTCGCGAGTCGCGCGTAGACGCCGCCCTTCGCGACCAGACTGCGCGTGCGTCCCTTCCTCGACGATCCGGCCGGCCTCCATCACGAGAATGCGGTCCGCCTTCTGCACGGTCGCCAGCCGATGGGCGATCACCAGCGTCGTCCGCCCGCTCATCACGTCGTCGAGCGCCGCCTGGACCTGCGCCTCGTTGTGGGCGTCGAGCGCCGACGTCGCCTCGTCGAGCAGCAGGATCGGCGCGTCCTTGAGAATTGCGCGGGCGATCGCGAGGCGCTGCCTCTGCCCGCCCGACAGCGTCACGCCGCGCTCGCCGAGTTCGGTCGCGTAGCCCTCGGCGAGCTCGCGAACGAACCCGTCCGCGGCCGCGCGCCGCGCCGCCGCCTCGATCGTCCGCTTCGCTCGCGTCGGTCCGGCCGTAGGCGATGTTCTCCGACACGCTTCCGCCGAAGATCGACGGGTCCTGCGGCACCGGCGCGATACGCGCGCGAAGGACTCGCGGGATCGACGGCCTTCACGTCGACCCCGTCGACGAGCACCCGGCCCGCCTCGACAGTCGTAGAAGCGCATGATCAGCTGGAAGACCGTCGATTTGCCGGCGCCCGAGACGCCGACGATGGCCACCCGCTCGCCCGGCGCGATCGAAAAGCTCAGGTCGTCGATCACCCGCACGTCCGGCGCGCCCGCGTAGGCGAACGACACCCGCTCGAACGCGATCGCGCCCCGCGGCGGCGGCATCGCGAACGGGATTTTCGGGCGCGACGATCCGCGGCGCGACCGCGAGGAGTTCGGAAATCCGGCCCGGCCGCGCCCGCCGCCGCGGCGGCCTCGCTCCACACCTGCGACAGTTCGCCGAGCGAGGTCGCGGCGAGCACGGCGAACAGCACGAATTGCGACAGGAGCCCTCCGCTCATCCGCCCCGCGAGGACGTCATGCGCGCCGAGCCACAGGACGAAGACGACGCTGCAGAAGGCGAGCGACACGGCGACCGCGATCAGGATCGCGCGCGTGACCGCGGCGTCGCGGGCGGCGGCATAGGCGCTTTCGACCGCGCGCGGCGAACCGCGACGCGCTCGCCGCCTGCGCGCCGAACGCCTGCATCGTCCGCACCGCCGCCCAGGCTCTCGGAGGCGAAAGCGGTCGCGTCGGCGAGCGTGTCCTGGGCGTGGCGCGATCGGCGGCGCACGATCCGGCCCGAGGCGATCAGCGGCGCGGCGATGACCGGAATGGCGACAAGCACGAGCGCCGAGAGCTTTGGGCTGGTATAGACCATCAGCGCCGTCGCGCCGACGAACATGAAGAGATTGCGCAGCGCGATCGAGGCCGAGGCGCCGAAGGCGGACTTGATCTGGGTCGTGTCGGCGGTGAGGCGCGAGACGAGTTCGCCGGTGCGGGCGCGATCGTAGAAGGCGGCGTCGAGCTCGGTCAGATGGGCGAAGACGTCGCGCCGGAGGTCGGCGACGACGCGTTCGCCGAGCGTCGTGACGAGATAGTAGCGCGTGGCGGCGGCGAGCGCGATGACGATCACCACCGCCGCCCATCGCGAGGAAATAGGCGTCGACGGCGCCGCCGCTGTCCTTCGAGAAGCCGAAGTCGATCATCCGCCGCAGCGCGAACGGCACCGCGAGCGTCGCGACCGACGACACGAGTGAGCGCGGCCAGCGCCGCCAGCGCCCGGCCTTTGTAGCGCGGTCCGTAGCGCAACAGGGGGAGGAGCGCGCGGAACGAAGCGCGCTTCGGCGAGCGGTTGCGGCGTCGGTCATGGCCGCTTCACTAACCGCTTCGGGCGGCAAAGACACGGCCGCGGAACGTCCCTTCCGCGAGAACGCCCCTCACGCGCTCCGCACCCACATCGACCATCGTCACGCCGTCGTCGAACCGCCGAACCGGGACCCGCCTTCAGCCCCGCCGCCGGCCAGAACGTCCTCGGGCGAGCGTCCCGTTCTTCTGCTCGCGGAAAAGCCGGCACGCCCCCGGGCAGGCGGACGCCCGGCGCATGGCTCAGGTGGAAGGCGTCGTAGCCGAGCACGAGAAAGAGGCTGAACACGAAAGGTCCCGCCGATGACGGCGATCGTCGCCCGCCTCGACGCCAAGCGCGGCGCAGGCCTCATCGAGCGGCGCGCCGGCCGGGTTCCACAGCCGCGCGTTCGGATTGTCCGGGTCCGGCGCGAGTCCCGGCGACGCTGCCGCGTCAGACCAGCCGCCGGCGGCTGCGGCGAGTTCGCCTGCCCTTCGTACGACAGCCGGCCGTTGATGATGATCGTCGCGTGTTCGAGCGCCTCATCGATACAGCTTTCTGGTCGGAGGGAAACTTGAGCGAATTCGGCATCAGCCCGTCGGCAGCCGCGATCATGCCGTCCTCGGAGACGATCGCGTGACCCTCGATGCGAAACGATCGCTCATGCGCCGACCTCCGACCGCCGACGAGTTAGCCTAGGAGCCCAGCGCCTGGATGGTTTCGATCATGGCGCCGGGCGGAAGCTTGAACAACCCGGAGTACGGCCGCGACAGCTCGATGATGATGAAGATCGCGCTTGCGACCGCGATCGCGCCGAGCGCGAGCGCCGTGACGACCGTGGCGTTGACCGGCGACACCAGCCCATAGCCGCAAAACAGCAGCAGCGACCAGCAGACCACGATCGCCAGCATCGGCCAGGATATGCCGCCGGCGAGTTGCAGCACCATCAGGACGCGCGTCTGCGCGATCTGGCCGGCGGCGACATTGGCGGTCGCGAGCACCTGCTTCTGGGCGTCGGTCTTGGGCGTCAGCGACATCAGAAACCGGTCGAGGACCTTGCTGCCCGGCCAGGACGGGCTTGACGTCCATCGCCGTCGAGGTCGGCGTCCTCCTGGCCCCAGATCCTGTCGTAGCTTTCCGTGATCGCCTTCCTTAATCCCTCGCGGCCCGGCTGCGCCTCCGGCCCGAAGCTCTCGAGCGCCGAATCGAGCTGCAGGGTTCTGGCCGCAAGGGTCTCGAGCTCGGTCTTTTGCGTGGCGTAAACCGTGTAGGCCGAGCCGACCAGCGTGCCGAGCACGAGGGCGAGAAGAAGGCTGAGCATGCCGGTCATGGCGCCGATCATTTCGCGCGAACGGTCAGGGGCGTGCTTTTCGGGCAGCCACACGTGCAGCTGCGAGACCCAGCATGCCCGCGCCGAACGCGAACACGGCGACGCCGACGACAAAAATCACCGTACTCACTAGAAGAAGTCTCCCCGGTCCCGCCCGCGCGGGTCCGCGTTCACGCGGGAGCAGCGGTTTACGCCCCCGGCCGCCGCCCTATCAAGGCGCCCGTCTGTTCAGGCGCGCGAATTTCCCCTAGAGCGTGTGCATCGACGAACCCTCACCCTGCCGCTTCGCGGCGTCCCTCTCCCGGTGGGAGAGGGAGTCCCCTTCCCCTCGGGGGGAAGGGGGACACGCGAAGCGCGGCCGGATGAGGGGGCGCTCGCGATTCGTTCGAAAATGATCCGAACTGCAAACCGCCGGACGCCTCTCCCCATGAATGGACGCAGACTGATCCCGGGCAAGCCCGTGCCGGCTTCGGAGATCCCGGACTATACGATCGCCCGCGACACTCTCGAGGAGACGCCGTCGGCCGCCTTTCTCGATCGGCTCCAGCGCCTGAACGCCATCGTCCAGCGCTCCGGCGAGCCTCTCGAAGGCAACATCTTCTATCCCGATCTCGACCCGACCTACGCCGGACGCCCTCCGGCGCCAGAACTCGCGCCGGCGCGCCGCAACTTCTGGCGCGCCGTGCGGTTCAAGCGAAGGCTGCTCGAAGTGGGGGTCAACGCGGGCCACAGCGCGCTCATCGCCCTTTCGGCCAATCGGACGCTCGAATATACCGGCGTCGACATCCTGACCCACGCCTACACCGTCGAATGCATCGATTTCCTCAAGGGCGAGTTCCCGGGCCGCGTGCACCTCTTTCCCGGCGATTCCCGCGAAGTGCTGCCCTGGCTCGCCGAACGGGCCGAGGCGACGGACTTCGATCTCTACGCCATCGACGGCGGCCACACCGACGAGATCTGCCTTTCCGACATGACCCACTGCATCCGGATGGGGAGCGGCCAGAGGGGCCGCCACCTGCTGCTCGACGATGTCCACGCGAGCTGGATCTTCGACATCTACTGCGAATTCGTGGCGCGGGGCGAGCTCCTGACCGAGACGTTCTTCGACGACTGGGAAGACGCCGGCCGCAACTTGCTGGCGCGGATCGAGTGAGAGTCCTGACGTGGCGGCCCGGGTCCGATCCTGCCGACCTGCCGGACCGGCGCCAGACAGCCTGAGCCGAATTGAGCCATCGTGACCGGCGCGGGCGCCGGCGATTGATGAGCCTGGCTCATAAGCTCATGCACATTTAGGCGGCTAACCACATCGTCCGGTAAGGACTAGGTTCCGGATCAGCAGGGTCGAGGGGCTCATCGGGAAGGACAAATCCGCCATGAAATACACGAAGCTCGGCTGCTCTGGAGTTGTTGTTTCCAAAATCGCGCTTGGCACGATGTATTTCGGCGACGAGACCTCGGAAGGCGACGCTTTTGCGATCCTCGACGCCTTTGTGGAGGCAGGCGGCAATCTGATCGACACCGCGAACGTCTATGCCGGTGGGAAGTCCGAGCTGGTCATCGGCCATTGGCTGGCGTCGCGTCCCAACGATATCACGGATTGCGTCGTGCTGGCGACCAAGGGCCGAACGGCGACCGGGCCCGACGCCAACGAGGCCGGGCTCTCCCGGCGCAATCTGCACCGCGCCCTCAACGCGTCCTTGCGCAGCCTCGGCGTCGAGACCGTGGACCTCTATCAGTTGCACGCCTCGGACATGCAGACGCCGATGGAGGAGACGCTGGGGTTTCTGGACGACGCCGTTCGCGCCGGCAAAATCCACTATGTCGGCCTCTCGAATTTCACCGGGTGGGAGCTTCAGCTTTTCGTCTCGACCGCGCGGGCGATGGGTGTTCAGCCGCCGGTTACTCTGCAACCCCAATACAGTCTTCTCTCCCGCGAGATCGAATGGGAGATCGTCCCGGCGGCGCTTCATAATGGGCTCGGTCTATTGCCCTGGTCTCCGTTGGCCGGGGGCTTTCTCACCGGCAAATATCGACGGGGAGTCGCGCCCGGCCAGGATACCCGAGCGGGATCCAAGAAGGCGCTCTACCAATCGACGTCCGAGGAATATGCCGACGTTGATCGCAACTGGGCGACAATCGACACCGTCGTGCGCATAGCGAAAGACCTCGGCGTGGCGCCGTCGCAGGTCGCGCTGAGCTGGATCGCCCATCGCGCCGGCGTGACGGCGCCGATCGTCGGCGCCCGGACCCGAAAGCACCTCGCCGATAATCTTGGCGCCGTCGATCTCATCCTTGACGCCCGGGCGACAATGGAACTGGATGAGGTGAGCGCGCCTCGACCCATCAACGGCTATCCTTACGGCGCGTTCGGCGCCTGGCAGCGCGCCCGCCCGATGGATACCGGTTCGTCGGCGAAGACGCTGCCCTTTTCAGGCTCCGATCGCCCGACCGGGACGGGCTGATTTTCAGACTTCCGTGACGCCTACGCTCTGTCGGGCGGCCGGGTGGAGCATGGAAGCACGCCTTCAGACCCCGACAGTCGCCGCCCTATGCGACGGATGCCTCACGGCTGGCGTCCGGCCCTTTTCTGGGGATAAGTCGTCCGGCTAGCCGCGATGGCGCAGCAGATGGCCGGCAAGGGGGTATGCATATTGCCCATGATCCAACTGATCTACGCCTCACGTCCTTTCGATTTCGACGAGGGGACCCTGGTCGCAATCCTCACGGTGGCCCGAAGCTGCAACGAGCGCGACGCCATCACCGGGGCGCTGATCTGCCGCGCGGATGCGTATCTGCAGTTGCTCGAAGGACCGGAAGAGAAGGTCGAGGCGGCGTATCGACGAATCCAGGGGGACCGCCGGCACCTGGACGTCAAGCTGCTGAGCCGCCGCAACGTCACCGAAAGACTGTTTCCGGGCTGGGCGATGCGCAACGACCCGGCGCGATCCTGGATGTGGAGTCAGGAGGATGTGAACGCCGGCGCGATCGATCGCGCGACCGAGGCGCAAGCGGTAGCGATTTTTGAGCGGCTGGCTCGCGAACCCGCCTGACCGACGCTGATTCTTGCGGCTCGGTCGCCGGCTCTCGCGGCTCGGTCGCCTGCGGGCATGAGCTGAGGAATCTTCATCGGGTTCGGAAAGATCACGGACGAGCCTGCGATTCGTCGCGGCAGCGGCTGTAGATTCCGGCGATCTCCGGCTGGCTGCGGACGACGATGCGCTGGTGCAATTCGCATACGGGGCTTTCGCCGATCGGAATCGGCCGCGCGGCAAGCTCGCGCATCCAGAGCACCGCATTATAATGATCCACGGCTTCGAGATGGTCCCGCAGCGATTTGCCGCCGACCGTAATGCCATGCTCGATGACTTCCGCCGTCTCGCGCAGGGTGAGGGTGTTTCCCTCGATGGCGTTTGACGTGTAGGTGAGTTCAACGTCGATGTGTTTTTGAAGCTGTACAAGGGCGGCCACCGGCAGCGGGCGCAGACGGTCAAGCTGCGCTTTCTTCTGTTGGATGCTGGCGATAAGGGTTTCAAGCATGAGGCCGAGCGTAGCAGAAGCCCCTCGTCCTGAGGAGCGGCGCCGCAGGCGGCGCGTCTCGAAGGACGCTCCAACGCGCACCAGCGGCAGCGCTCCCTGGATCGTCGTTCGAGACGCCCGCTTCGCGAGCTCCTCAGGACGAGGGGACTGAGACAAGGACCCGCTCAAGTGACCCCCGCCACCGACTTCGCCTCTTTCTGGCATGGCGGTCCGCTGCACCCCTTCGCCTGGGCCTGCCTCGCGTCCTTTCCCGACGAGGGCGCAGGCCTCAGCCTGTACAGCTACGACCCGCGCCTCGAAGTCCCCCCCGGCGTAAAACGCCTCGATGCGCGAAAAATCTGCCCGGACGAGACGCTGATTGCGCGCTACCTCGCCAACGGCAAGCCGTCGATCGCCACCTTCGCCGACATGTTCCGCTACCGGATGATCCGGGAGACGGGCCAATGCTGGGTGGACACCGACCTTGTCTGCCTGAAGGCGCCAGAGTTCGCCAAGGACGCGACGATCTTCTGCCGGCAGGCGGACGCGGTCAGCACGCTGCTCGTCAACAACGCCGTGCTGCGCCTGCCGCGCTCCGACCCGGCGCTCGCCGAACTCATCGCGACGGCGGAAGCTGCGGCGGGCGTCGATGGCCGCTGGGGCGCGCTCGGACCGTTTCTGCTGACGCCGGTGTTGGAAAAGCACGACCTCTATCCAAAAGCTTTCGAGCCAGGGGTCTGCTATCCGATCGAGCCCGAGCAGTTCTGGAAGCCGTTTTTGCCGAGCCTTCGTGACAAGGTCGCCAGCCTCGTCGAGGGCGCGACCTTCCTGCATCTCTGGAGCGAGGCGATCCGCTGGTGCGGCTACGACTTCGCGACCAGCCCGCCCGAAAACTCTTACCTGTGGGAACGCTTTCGCAAGGTCGGCGCGCTCAGCCGGTTCGCGCGGGTGAGCGACGAGGACGAGGTCCGGCGCCTGATGGCCAACGCCATCGCGGAATACGAGAGACGGGCGCGCTGACGAGGCCGTTCGGCGCCCATTCGCGCCGCCTTCTGCGCTCGGCAGGCGAAAACGGGCGACGCCGTCAAAGGCTTGACAGGACATTGAACTGACCCCTTCACATGGCCAGGAATGTGGACTATGGCGGGCCGCAAGTTTGAAACGCTTGGCAGTTCAAGTTGAACGTGGCAACCTCGCGAGATTCGCGGCTCGCAAGCCGAAGCGAAGCCGCTCGATCGCAGGTCATTGCAAATAGGCGCAACGCGTTGAAAAAATTGGAAAAGGCAAGGAGTGAGGTCTTGCCTCGAGTTGGCGTGGATTTGGATTCACTTGGCATGGGACGCTGGCGCTTAGCGCTTGGGCGTTTGGCTCGCCCCGCGAGCGCCGCCCAGCCCGCACGCCGTTGCGTCAGCCTCGAGCGTTGCGGAAGCTCGGAAAGTCGCCACAAAGCATTGAAAAGGCTCGATTTGGAACTGCAATTGGCTCCGGCTTCACGACCCTCATCCGGCGCGTGTCCAAAGGTGATCCCGCCAAGCCGAGACTTTCGAGGCCGGAGGGCGCGCTTACAGTGACAAAGTGACAAGTGACAGGTTTGTGCACTCAACGCCTTGGAATCGCTTGTTCGGCGCCAGGGCTGCAGCCCGTCGCGCCCCTGCGGTCCCTCGTCTCAGAGCTCCTGGATCTTGGGCTGCAGGACCGCGAGTTTGGGGCGCTTGACGATATTGCGCTTGGGGGCGACCAGAAACGTCGCCTTCAGCGGCTCTTTCAGGTACTTGTGCGCCTCCGCCTCGACGATCTGGTCCGCCTTGGTCACCCGTGCGCGGAGGTGTTTGAGTTCGAGCAGCGACTGGATCAGGAAGGTCTCCACCACCCGCCCGACCTCTCCCGTGTCCTCGAACACGTTCCAGGCGAAAGCGCCGTCGCGCTTCCGCTCGAACCCGATCTCCTGCATCTGCGCGAGGAAGTCCGCCCGGTCCTCGGGGTCGATCTTGTATTCGACCGTGACCAGGACCGGCCCCTGGTCGTCGTCGACCGGCTGGACGAACACCCGGTCGCGCCAGTGCAGCGAGGGCGTGAGGTCGAGCGCGGCGGCCGTCTGGAGCTTGCGGCCCCAGGTGGCGATCATGGCGAGGAACGCGCCGGCCGCAGCGACATAGAGCGTGTCCGGCAGGCCCCATACGCTCGCGATCTTGCCCCATACGGCGCTGCCGATCGTCATAGCGCCGAAATAGGCCGTGAGCAGGATCGCCATGCCCCGTCCGCGCACCCAGTCCGGCAGCGCCACCTGCGCCGACACGAACAGGGTCGTCATCATGATGGTCCACGACGCGCCGGCGAGGAAGCTCGCCCCCAGCGCGAGCCCGAGACCCTGGGCCGCCCCGTACATCGCCAGCGCCGCGATGGTGCCGACCGACGCGAGCCCCGCCAGCCGGTCCGGCCCGAGCCGTTCCTTCAGCCGGTTGAGGCCAAGCGAGCCGACGATCGACCCGAACCCGATCATGCCGAGGAGAATGCCGTAGGTGGCTGCGCCGTTGTGCAGCTGGCTGCGCGCCACCAGCGGCAGGAGCGCCCAGTAGGCGCTCCCGAACAGGAAGAAGGCGACCGCGCGGATCAGCGTTCCGTCCATGTCCCGGTTGTGGCGGACATAGCGCAGGCCGGTGACGACGGCGCTGGTGAACCGCTCGGCTGGCAGCGTCTCCTTCGGCCTTCGGGGGGCCCGCCACCAGACGACCGCGGCGACGATCGCCAGATTGCCGGCGACATAGCACCAGAAGGGGACGGCGATGCTGAAGGCCGCGATCGCCAACCCTCCGAGCGCGGGGCCGATCGCGCGACTGACGCTATAGGACGCATTGTTGACGGCGATGGCGCTGTCCAGGTCGTCCTTCGGCACGAGCTTCGGCGTGACCAGCTGCCAGACCGGCGCGGCGAGCGCGCCGCCGGCGCCGAGCGCAAATGTGGTGAGCAGCAGATTGACCGGGGTCGCCAGCTTGCCGGTCACGAGCAGCGCGAACACGACCGAGATCACCGCGACCGCGGCCTGAGCGCCGATGAGGAGCCGGCGCGAGTCGACGATGTCGGCGAGCGCGCCTGCTGGCACGGTCAGCAGGAACATCGGCGCCATGGTCGCGACCTGAACCGCCGAAACCATAATCGGATCGGGATTGAGGTTGGTCATCAGCCAGCTCATCGAGGTGTCGAACATGGCGATGCCGACATTCGAAAGGGAGCTTGCAATCAGGATGACCGTGAACGCGAGATTGCCGAAGACGCCCAACCGCGATGGCGCCCCCGGCGACGGCTGTGCTCCAACGCTGGACTGGTGGGTCAATCGGCGCTCCGCCCGCTCGACCGCAGGGGCGGTCTGCGTCGGACATGGCAGGGCCGCTCGCCGATTTCAAGCCGGTTCGACCGATTCAGCGAACAGACGCCGGGCGATCCGCGGCGATCGGCCCGATGGCGGCAAACGGCCGACGTCGCTATAACGGAGCCGCAAAGCTCGACGATGGAACATTCCCCTCACGGAAGCGCTCCAGAATTCGCGGAAGGATGATTGCGTTGTCCGCGCGGCTCCGCCGGGCCGAAGCGAGCTTGGAGGACGAATTGGCGCTGTCGACCCTGATGGTCTGCCTGCGGGTCGGCCGTTCCAACGCCGAGCTTCTGGCGGTCGCGGCCGCCGTCGGCAAGCGGTTTGGATCGCAAATCATCGGCATCACAGCGCGTCAGGTTTCGGCGCCCGGCTACATTCGGGGCGCGGGCCCAATCGAGCCGACCGACTATGATATGCGCAGATTCATCGATCAGGCGGCCGTCGCCGAACGGGAATTTCGCGCAGTGCTGTCTGATTTCGGCGCCATAGACTTGCGGACGCGGATGACGTTGGGACCGGCCTACGAGTACGTCGCCGACGAAGCCCGCTGCGCGGATCTCGTCATCGCTTCGGTCGAAGCGCATGAACGGACCCTGTTTGCTTCCGGCCAGGCGGAAGTCGGCGATCTCCTGATGCGCCTGGGCCGACCGATCATGACTGCGCCGGCTGGCGCGAGCGGTTTCGCGTTCCGTCAAGCATTGGCATGTTTCAAGGAGGTGCGAGAAGCGCGCCGCGCGCTGGCTGACGCGCTTCCTTTGCTTCGGGCCATGAAGCGCGTCAAGGTGGTGGAGATCGTCGAGTCCGGGTCGATCGAGGCCGCCGTGCGGCGCTTGAGCGATGTCACGGCCTGGCTCGTCCGTCACGGCGTCGTCGCGACCTGCGAGGCCATCCCGGCTCGAGGCGCTGCGGCCCAGCAACTCGCCGCGCTGGCTCGCGACCTTGAGGCTGACCTGATCGTCGCGGGCGCTTACGGCCACAGTCGCCTGCGCGAGTGGGCGTTCGGCGGCGTCACACGCGACCTTCTGCTGCGCAGCGATTGCTGCGTGCTGTCGTCGCACTAGGCGCAGACGGGGCCGGAAGCGCATGGAGCGGCCTATTCCCGAAACGCCCGCGGCGCAGCAGAAGGCGTGGCTTGGCGCCTTCGCCCACCGAAACTTCGCGATCGTCTGGCTTGCGAGCGCGCTCGCGCTTGTCGGAATCTCGATGTACGACACCGCGTCCGGGTGGCTGATGACCACCCTCGCTCTCGACCCCCTCGACGTGTCTCTGGTCCATGCGGCGACCAATCTGCCGATGTTCCTCTTCACGCTGCCGGCTGGAGCGCTGGCGGACATTGTCGATCCGCGCAGATTGATCCTCTACATCTCCTGTGGGATCGCCCTGCTGATCGTCGTCTTCGCCGGTGTGGTGTCGCTCGGCCTTGCGTCGCCCCCTTCGCTGCTGCTGACGACGTTTCTTCTCAGCGCCGCCTGGTCAGTGAACGCGCCGGCCTGGCTCGCGATCTTGCCGGCGCTCGTCCCAAAATCGGACCTTTCGGGGGCGATTGCCGCCAACGGCGTGGCCTATAATTTAAGCCGCACGATCGGGCCGACTCTCGGCGGCATGGCGATCGTGCATTATGGAGTCTCGACGCCGTTCTGGGCGTTCGCCGGCGCGAACATAGTCGTCATCGCGGCGCTGCTGTGGTGGCGCGCCCCGGCGAAACCAACCGCATCCCTGCCCGCCGAACGCCTGACGGGCGCTATGCGGACCGGGCTGCGGCACGCCGTCAATAACCGGCACTTTCGCGCGACGCTCGTGCGGACTCTCGCGGTCTACCCGTTCGCCGCGGCCTACATGAGCCTTATGCCGCTCATCGCCCGCGGATCCGGAGAGGGCGCCGAGAATTACGGCCTGCTTCTCAGCATGATCAGCGCGGGAGCGCTCCTCGGATCGGTCGCGCTTCGTTTCTTGCGCCGGATCATCAATCTCGACTGGATGGTGGCGCTCGGATCTCTGGGCACGGCCGCGACGCTTGTTCTGTTTGGATCAAGTCATGCCTTCACCGTCCTCCTTGGCGCGTCTTTCCTCGCGGGCGCCTCATGGGTCGTGGTTCTGACCAGCCTTTCCGTCTCGGCGCAGAACGTGCTCCCGCAATGGGTTCGCGGCCGCGGGCTGGCGATCTTTCTCACCGTCATCTTCGGCGCGGTCGCCCTCGCCAGCGCGGCCTGGGGACAGGCGGCGGCGCAGTTCGGCGTGGATCGAGCGCTGATCGCCGCCGCCGCCGGGCTGCTTCTCGCCATCCCGCTGACCTGGCCGTGGAAACTGCATGACGCCGAGGCGATCGATCTCACGCCCTCCCTCCACTACAGACTCCCTCACGCGGCCGAGGAGATCGCGGACGATCGCGGACCTGTCCTGGTCAAGATCGAGTATCTGATCGATCCGAAGGATCGGGAGCGCTTCCTGAGCGCGGTCGACGACCTCGGCGAACAGCGCAGGCGCGACGGCGCTTTCGCATGGGGGCTGTTCGAGGACATGACGGAGTTCGGCCGGTTCGAGGAAGCCTACTTGATCGAATTGTGGCTCGAGCTCATGCACTTTCGCGAGCGCGTCACCAAGGACGATCGCCAGATCGAGGACGAGATCGCAGCCATGCTGACGAAGCCGCCCCATATCGAGTTTCTCGTGGCGTCCGAGCGCGAGCTCATGCGCCGGCGAGGGCGCGACGCGCCTATCGGAGCGTGAGCGCTTTGCGCGTTCTGGTCGTCTATGCCCATCCCCTGGAGACGAGCTTCCTGGCGGCGGTCCACGCCCGCATCGTTCAAACGCTCGGCGCCGCGGGCCACGAGGTCGACGACCTCGACCTTTATGCGGAACGTTTCGATCCCGTGCTGTCGGCAAAGCAGATGCGCGCTTATGTCGATACGACCGCGAACACGCGCGAGGTCGAGGCTTACGTGACGCGGCTGCGCGCGGCCGAGGCGCTCGTGCTGGTGTTTCCCGTCTGGTTCGACGGCCTTCCGGCGATCCTGCAGGGGTACTTCCAGCGGGTGTTCCTGCCGGGGGTCGCGACCATCATCGACGCAGACAGGCTCTTCCATCCGAACCTTATGAACCTCAAGCGCATCGCGACCGCGTGCGCCTACGGCGAGCGCCGGTCGGCCGTAGCGAAAAAGAACGATCCCCCCCGACGCTTCGTGCGCGATAACATCGGCGTCCTGATCGATCCAGAGGGGCGATTCGACTATTACGCGATCTACGGCATGGACTTCTCGACCGCGCCGCGCCGGGCCGCCTTTCTCCGGCGGATCGGACGCGCTTTCGCCGCGTGGTGACGCGGGCGAATTCGTCACGGCGGCCGCTCGGCGGCCTCGAGCTTGATCTCTCTGGTGAGTTCGGCGTGCGAGGCGTCGAAACCCGCGCTGAGCGTGTAGCCGCCCCGCGGGATGCGCCAGCGCCGCGAAGCCTCGTCGAAGACCGCCAGCAGTCGCGGATCGATGACGATCTCGGCGCGCCGGCTCTCGCCCGGCGCCAGCGCGAGCCGGCTCCAGCCGGCGAGCCGGAGCCCAATTCCGCTCCCAGAGGGACCTGTCACGTAGAGCTGCGGGAGAGCGGTCCCCGCCCTGCCGCCGGTATTCGTCACATCGAGCGTCGCCGTGACGGTCGCGCCCTCGACCCGCGCGGTCAGGACGCCGAGGCGGAAGGTCGTGTAGGCGAGCCCATAGCCGAAAGGAAAAAGCGGACGCTCGCCAAGCTCCGCGAACCGGCGGTAGCCGGCCGCCGCGTCCATGCGACCCGTCGTGGCGACCGGCGGCCCGCCCGGATCGGATCCCTCCAGCGCAACCGCGACCACGTTCTTCAGCGGCAGTTGGCCCTCGTTTGCGGGAAAGGTCACGGGAAGCCGGCCCGACGGGTCGACCACGCCAGCCAGAATGTCGGCGATCGCCTCGCCGCCCTTTTGCCCCGGATACCAGGCTTCGAGCACGGCGGCGGTGCGGTCGAGCCACGGCATCAGCACCGGGCCGCCCGTTTCGAGCACCACGATGGTTTTCGGATTGGCCGCAGCGATGCGCTCGACGAGAACGTCCTGACCATTCGGCAAAGCCAGGGTCGGCGAATCGGCGCCTTCGGTGAGATACTGGTCGACGAACACGATCGCTGCGTCGGCGTCCGCGGCCTTTCGCGCCGCCATATCCGGGTCGAAGCCGTCGTCGTAGTCCACGGTTGTCGACAAAAGGTGACGGCGGAGCGCTTCAAGCGGCGGCGACGGGTCGAAGATCATCGCGCGTCCCCGCCCCTCGGACTCCAAATCCGCTGCGCCCCCGAGCGGGACGACCTGCGATGACCCCCCGCCCGAGGGAACGCCGCGGTCGGCGTGCGCGCCAACCACGAGCACGCGGCGCAGTCCGGACGAGAGCGGCAGCACGCCGTCGTTGCGCAGCAGCACCGCCCCCTCCTCTTCGATCGCGCGCGCGACATCTCCGGCGGCTTCGGGATCGAAGGCGGGCTGCGGCGGGGGATCGCCGGCAAGACCGCAGGCGAACATCGAGGTCAGGATGCGTCGCGTCATGTCGTCGAGGCGCGATCGGGGAACTTTGCCCGCGTCGATGGCGGCGCCAAGATCGCCGAAATAATCCTGCGCGTCCGCCTGCACCGCCGACTCCTGGTCGAGCCCGGCGAGGACCGAGCGCACGGTCGAATGGACCGCGCCCCAGTCCGAGAGGACGAAGCCGCGATAGTCCCAGTCGCCTTTCAGCACCGCGCTCAGGAGCCACCGGTTCTCGCAGGCGTAGACGCCGTTGACCCGATTATAGGCGCACATCACCGCGCCGGGCCTGCCGCGCTCGATTCCGATCTCGAAGGCGAGCAGATCGGATTCGCGCGCGGCCGCCCGATCGATCCGGACGTCGAGCCCCTTGCGCTCGCTCTCCTGATCGTTGAGGGCGAAATGCTTAATGGTCGAGAGGACGCCGCGGCTTTGGACCCCGCCGATCACCGCGCCGGCCATCGAACCGGTCAGCAGCGGGTCCTCCGAGAGATACTCGAACGTCCGGCCCCCGCGCGGATCGCGGATCAGGTTTGCGGCACCGCCGAGCAGGACGTTGAACCCCTTCGCCCGCGCCTCCACGCCCACGCTCTCGCCCTGCCGTCGCGCGAGCCCGAAGTCCCAGGTCGCGGCGAGCGCGATGTTCGACGGCATCGCGGTCGCCGTGTCGCCGCGGCGAACCTCGCCCGGGTTGGCGACGCCGAGCGGGCCGTCGGTTTCCTGCAAAGCCGGGACGCCAAGCCGCGGTATGCCGGGAACATACCCGGCCGAGCCGATCGCCCCCTCGGGCTTCGGCCTTCCGCCCCACGGCGCCCCGAGGACGCCCTGGACCAGCGAAAGCTTCTCCGCCTCAGACAGGGCTTCGACCGTTCGCTCCGCGCGGGCTTCGGCGGCGCCGGCGGGGTCGCCGCAAGGGGCGGCGCCGGCGACCGCAACCCCGGCGATCAGAACGCCGATCGAGGCGGCGGCGCCAACCCTCGCGGGCCGCCATGCGCGGAGCGCGCGATCGGAAATTGTGCGTCTCAAGAAGGACTTGGCCGCCGCGTTCAACTCTGGTCGAGCGGGCGGGCCCGGCTCACGCGGACCTGGGCAAACGCCGGCCCACGCGCCCGAGACACCGTCAGACAGGCGCGATTTTGGCGAGTGGCCGAACGAATTCAAGGCCTTACCCTCGAATTCCGATTCGCCGAAGCGCGATTCACCATGCCTCGCCGCATTTCAGCCTTATTCCGGGCCCGCAGACAGCATGATAACACAAACCAACACCGCCCAAATCGCGGGTGAGAAACGGTTCGAGCGCGTGAGAACGGGGGCGTGAACGGGAATAGCGGCATAGCGGGTGTTGATCTGGAGCGGTGGGATCAGAGTAGCCAGACATTCTGTTTATGTCAATTTATTTCCGCGTCCTTTCACAAAATCGGAACGCCGCCATCGGCGGCCGTTCCTCGCGGCTGGAATGCTCGGCGCGCGCCATCAGTTCCCCAAGGTCGATCTCAAAGCCGCGCCCAAGGCCGCCGTCTTCGCAAGCGACCCCCGTCGTCGCGTCCGCCGCCCCGCGAGCACCGCCAGCTTGGGCGTTTCCTCCCGAGTCCCCGGCCGTTTGCGTTTGCGGGCGTCACGGGCTATGGGCGGCGACTTCATTTAATCGAGTCTGGAACGTCGTTATGAGTGCGGAAAAGGTAACCTTTGCGATCGCGGTCGCGGTGTTCGCCGGCGGGTCGATCGGCCTCATCCTTGCCCACCTGCTGCCGGAGAAATACACCACCGGCGCCCCGCGCGACATGATCGGCGCCGTGGTCGGCCTCCTGACGCTGCTGTCGGCTCTCGTGCTCGGCCTCCTGATCTGGACGGCCTATGGCGTCTACGCCGGACAAAACGCGGCGGTGCAGACCCTCGCGTCCAGGGTGCTCCAGTTCGACATGGCGCTGGCCGACTACGGCCCGGACGCGAATCCGCTGCGCAAGCAACTGCGCGACGGCCTCGGCAAGACCCTCGACGAGGTCTGGGCCGCCGATCAGAGCGACGCCAATTTCGCCGCGAACAATTTTGCGGCGGCGTTGCGCAACCTCCGCAGCCGCGAATCCCTGCTGGCCCAGCTCCATCCGACAACCGACGCGCAGAATCAGGCGCTGGCGTCGGCGAAAGCAAATCTGGAAGCGCTCGGCCAGTCGCGGCTGCAGATGTCCTTCGCCCTCTCGGCGCCGATCTGCTACCCGCTGGTTTTCACGGTGGTCGGGTGGGTGGTTTTCCTGTTCATGGGCTACGGGCTCACGTCAAAGGCCAGCCCGACCTCGGTGCTCGGCGTGGTCGTGGGCGCCTTGGCCATTGGGTCGGCGTTCCTGTTGATCCTCGACCTATCGAGCCCCTATTCCGGCATCTTTCGCGCCACGTCCGCGCCGCTCGAACAGGTGCTGGCGGTGATGGGCAAGGAATGACAGGGCGGATCGGCAGGCGACTGCGCGCGAACGCGCGCTGAAGGCGCCTCGACTTTGTCTCTTCAGTCCGCAAATCGAGCTAGATTACGGAATTATGACGTTTCAGAATCTGAGGTTTACACCGGTAGCGAAGATGGTGTAGGCGTGTTGATATGGATCAAAGTATAGGCGTTGAATTGCGCTTAACTAGGCGGAACAGGTCTATTGGCGCCTGCCCGAGCCCGCGCCATACTGAGCGGCGGGAATGAGCTGAGGCCGACTCAGTCTTAGGGCGTAGAGACACAGGCCGCCGCGTGAGTAGAGATGACGGCATGACCGAACCCGAAGAAGATTTTATCGCGAAGTGGAGGCAGCGGCTGGCGTCGAACCCGCGCTTCACGCAGAACAAGCGGATGGGCGGCGGGATCACCCTGCCCGACGCTCGGCCGATAACGCCGGCCTACGATCAAGACCCGGAACTCGAACCGCCGCTCAAGATGACCCCCGAAGAGGCGAAGCTGATCGCGAAGCTGGAAAAGTCGCTCGACCGCACGCTGTCCAATCGGGAGGCCCTGCGGGTCCTGGAGCAGGCGAGGACGTTCGGGGAACTCTGGAGACAGGCCTCGGCGGGCAAGTGTTCTTCTTAGGCCGCCCCATGCCGCCTGAACGGTTAAAGCGGCCGGACCGTCCACGATCCTTGTCGACGAAGCGCGTTTTGCAGTCGTAGGCGGAGTTCGCTGCGCCACCGAGTGCGCTCCCGGTTATCGGGGCCAAATCCACGCCGCCAATCTCTCCCGGATTTGTCTTGCCTTTCGTGGCCGCGCGGGAAAAGTTCGCGCGGCCATGACGACCCCGGCCGCTCCGCCCGACGCTTCCGATTCCGCCCCGCCGCTGACGCTGCGCGGCGAGGCGCGGTTCTGGCGGATCAGCTTTGCGCTGTTCCTTTCGGGCCTCGCGACCTTCGCACTGCTCTACTGCGTCCAGCCGATGCTGCCGGAGTTCGTGCGCGCCTTTTCCTTGACTCCGGCGGCGGCGAGCCTCTCGCTCTCCGTGACCACCGGCGTCCTCGCGGTCGCGATGTTCGGCGCCGGCGCGCTCTCCGACGCCTACGGCCGCAAGACCGTCATGGCGATCTCGCTCATGGCCGCGGCGGCGGCGACGCTCGCAGCGGGCTTCGCGCCGAACTGGGGGACGCTGATCGGGCTCCGCGCGCTCACCGGCCTCGCGCTCGCCGGCGCTCCGGCGGTCGCCATGGCCTATCTCGCCGAGGAGATGGACCGCACAGCGGTCGGGCTCTCGATGGGCCTGTTCATCGCGGGCAACACGCTCGGCGGCATGGGCGGCCGGCTCGCGGCGGCCTCGATATCCGAGTTTTGGGGCTGGCGCTGGGCGATGGGCGCGATCGGCGTTTTTTCGCTCATCTGCGCAGCCGCCTTCGCCTTCGCGTTGCCGCGCGAGCGGCGCGCGCTGCCGAAGGCGGAGCTGATCGCGATCGGGCCGGCGATCCGGATGCACCTCGGCGACCCCGGCCTGCGCCTGCTCTATGCGCTCGGCTTCCTGCTCATGGGCGCCTTCGTCACCACCTACAATTACATCGGCTTTCACCTCGCGGCGCCGCCCTTTTCGCTGAGCCAGACGGCGATCGGCTTCGTGTTCGTGATCTACCTTCTGGGCGCGGTCGCCTCGGCGGTCGGCGGGCGATCTCGCGGGGCGCTTCGGCCGCAGGCAGGTCATCCTGCCCGGCGTCGCCTTGATGCCGCTCGGCGTGGGCTTGACGCTGTCCGGCAGCCTCTCGGTCACCATTCTCGGCGTCGCGCTGGTGACGGTCGGATTTTTCGCCGGACACTCGATCGCGTCGAGCTGGATCGGGTTGCGGGTGCAGACCGCGCACGCTCAGGCGAGCGCGCTTTACCTGTTCTTCTATTACGCCGGGTCGAGCCTCGCCGGCTGGGCCGGCGGCTGGGCGCTGGCGGCGGCGGGGTGGCCGGGGGTCGCGGCCTTTCTGGCCGGGCTGACCGGCCTTGCGTTCGTCGTGGCGGCGAAGCTCCGGCGGGCGCCGCCGCCGGCGCATCTGCAAGCAAAGCTGGAACCTGAGCCAAAGCCTGTTCTGCCGGCGGCGTAAGCGGAGATTCAGAGCGCGGTCAAGCGGAAGCAAACATGGATTGAGGCAATGCCAGTTCATGTGGATTTGACGGACCCGAAGCGGTGACGATCGACTTCGCCACTCCGATCTCGGCGGTCGCCGCCGAGGCTGATCTGTTTGGCCCCTTTGCCGCAACGCTTACGGCTTACGACGGGGCCACTCTCCACCGAAGGCGATCCCGCAGACCTGAGAGCCGCTCTGAAGGGCGCTCAAAGACGGCTCAGATCTTCACGCCTGGGCGCCCGAAGATCAGCTTCAGCCACGGCGGAAGATGAAAGACGACCATCAGGAAATACATCGTCGCCATGCCGCCGAGCGGCGAAGCCGCGGCTGAGCAGATGAAGCGTCCCGGGCCGCCGCCGTCGGCGCCGGTCAAGAGCGCCATGAGGGCGAATGTCGGCGCGGCCGCCAGACGCAGCCAATCGGCTGCGCCGAGCGCGGCGAGGTTAGCGTTTTCAAGAGAAGCTGCGCGATCGGAAGCCGCGCCCGCAAGAGCATCGCTCATGGGTCCCTCCGACTCGGTTCAGGCGGTCGGGTACTCGTCGCGGCGGCGCCACCAGAGCCCATGGTCGTTGCGTCCCTTGGGCGCCCGGTCGAGCCACTGGTACATGCCCCAGAGGCCGTCGAGCCCGCGCGAATAGGCGGAATAGGTGTGGTAGACGACGCCGTCCTCGAGCGCGAAGGCGCTCACGCCCGGCTGCTCGCGCATGTAGGTCTCGGCGTCCGCACCCGTCCTCGCCGCGTATTCGGCGACGGGTCCCGCCGAGGCGCGGGAGGTCAGGGGCGCCGCGGGCCGGTAATTGTACGCGAAGCCGCCCTCGCGCTGCTGCTCTTCGGTCACCGAGACGCAGAAATCGGCGTTGAAGTCCGAGCCGAACGACGACGCCCAGGGGAAGGTCCAGCCCATCCGTTGCTTGTAGGCGTCGAGCTTGGCGAGCGGCGCCCGCGACACCGCCCACAGCATCACGTCATGGTGGGCGAGGTGGATCGCGAAGCCGTCAAACCCGTCCGCGATCGCCGAGCAGGACGGACAGCCCGCCTTGTAGTCGGGGCCGAACATGAAGTGGTAGACGAGGAGTTGCGAGCGGCCGTTGAAAAGGTCGGCGAGCGACGCGGTTCCTTCATCGGTGTCGAAGCGGTACGCCTTGTCGATCCGAACCCATGGCAGCGCCTGGCGTCTTTCGGCCAGCGCGTCGCTCTGGCGCGTCAGCGCCTTCTCCTCCTCAAGCAGCGCGACCCGCGCCCTCAGCCAGTCTTCGCGGGAAACGATCGGATTCGGCATTGTCGGCCTCCTGTCGGTTGGGTTGGTCCTGCGTTATGCGGTCAGGCCGGCAGGCGCCGGTCGTAATCGGCCCTGAGGCGGCTCAGCGCGTCCCAGAACGGAGCGGGCGTCCGGCCGTTCAGGGCGTCGGAGAGAACGTCGAGATGCGCGTGCCATCCGGCGCTGACGCCAACCACGTTTCCGCGATTGGGGAGGCGGCTGTGGATCACGGTCATGAGCACCTTGTCGCCTCTCGGCTCGAGGGTCATCGCGACCTCAGCCTCGTCGTGCCAGGCGAACGCGAGCTTGCGCGGAGGATCGACCTCGAGGATTCGGCTTTTCAGGCGATGCTCCTCGCCGAACCCCGGCGGTCGCTCGCCCGCGGGCTCTGTCAGATCCCCATTGCGCCACACGAGTTCGAACGGCGCGCCGACCTTGAGGTCCATCGACCCCGAGGCGAGCCAGCGGCGGCGCAGGTCGCTCTCGGTCAGATAGGCCCACACGCGCTCGATCGGACCGGGCAGAAGGCGGGCGATCTTCACCGTGGCGGGCGCGACAAGCGCGCCGTAGGCGTCGGGAGTCTCAAGCATCGTCATTGTCGTCTCCTTTGATGGGGGCGGGAGCGTCTGCGGGCGCAGGCGGCGTTGGGGGCGGGCGGAGTTTTGCGTCCTCCTCGAGCAGGAGCCGTTCGAGCAGGTCGAGGCGATCGGTCCAGAATCGCTCGTAGAAGCTCAGCCATTCATGCGCGGTGGCGAGCGGGCCGGGATCGAGGCGGCACCAATGGGTGCGGCCGCGCACCTCGCGGCGGATGAGGCCGGCGTGCTCGAGCGCCTTGACGTGCTTCGAGGCGGCGGCCAGCGAGATGGCGAAAGGCTCGGCGAGTTGCCCGACCGTGCGCTCCCCGCCGGCGAGCGCGCTGAGCATCCGGCGGCGGGTGGCGTCGCCGAGGGCGTGGAAGACCGTGTCGAGTTCGAGCGTCTGAAGTTCAACCATGTCGTTGAATATGAGCGCGCGGAAAGAAGAGTTAACCGGTTGGTTGAATGAAAGGGTCACGAACCTGGCTGGAAGCGCCAGCGCCATCTCTGGGCGCTCCAGCCGGCGACCAAACGCTGAAGGTAAACAGGGACGCCTCGGTCAGAATTCCTATTTCCATCGCATATCCGCCGGCGGGCCGCCGTCCTGCGGGCGCAAAAGCTTGCGCCAGCGATCGCCGAGGAAAGAAGTCAGGCGGCGGGCTCTGGCCGAGGTACCGGGCAGCGTGGGCGTCGACGCCATCGCCAGGATCGCTTCACGGGCGCGGCGGAAGCTGCGAAACTCAGCCCGGCGAAACCCAGCAGCATCATAGCCCAAGTGGAGGCCTCCGGAGCGCCGAAACCGGAATAGAATTCGGTTTCGCCGGCTGCGTTCACGAGACTGACCGTGTACAAATTAGCGAACTGGTTGCTGTAATAGGTGAAGTTACTGCTTCGCTCCCCTGGGGCAATGTCGTCAGACAAGGAGCCCAAGGACAGGTAATCCGCAATTGTTATAATATTATACCCGTCAAAAGAACTATTAACCACCGCCTGCCAATTGGGCTGGGACGTAGACGCGTCCACGTACGCTCCGCCGGGACTGGAATTACCAACATCAAAATCAAAGACGTAATAACCGTCTGTTGAATTGTTTATGATCGTGGCCAGACCACCGCCGGCGTAAATTGTGACCGGACCCAACTCGAAAGCTCTGGTCGGCGATGAGGTCGCCGCGATCGCTCCTAACGATACGGCCGCCGTCAGCGCCACCGCACGAGACGCGTTTCGCATAATATTCCCCCTTAGGTTGCATGAAAACAACCCGCTGGCCTTCGTCCAACCGCGGAAACCAATCGTATTGAAGCAGAAATCGTTGCCGCTGTCAACCGCCAGCTTAGTATTCGCGCTGCTGTTGAGCGTACATCACTCGCTGGAACAAGTGACGGCGGCGCCCTACCCCTTCTTCCCCGCGATCTTCGCGATCTCGCGCATGATCTTGAGCGTCCCCGTCAGCCTGTCCGCCAGCTTCTCGAAGTCGTCCACCACCACGATCCGCATGTCCGGCCGCACGCGCGCGAGCGAGCCTTGCGCGGTCACCCACTTCACGAGGCCGGTCGGGTTGGCGAAGGCGTTGCCGCGGAAGGCGAGGGTCAGGCCCCGCGCGCCCGCGTCGAGTTTTTCGACGTTCGCCCTGCGGCAGAGCGCCTTGATCAGCACGAGCTTCATCAAAAGCCCGACCTCGGGCGGCGGGGGCCCGAAGCGGTCGATGATCTCCGCCCCCATCGCATCGATCTCGGCCTCGTCCTCGAGCGACGACAAGCGGCGGTAGAGCGAGAGCCGCGTCGGCAGGTCGGCGATGTAGCTTTCCGGGATCGTCACCGGCGCGCCGAGCTGGATGGTCGGCGACCACATGTCCTCCGCCGGCGCGTCCTCGCCCGACTTGATGCGCTCGACCGCCTCGCGCACCATCTGCTGATAAAGCTCGTAGCCGACCTCCTTGATGTGGCCCGACTGCTCCTCGCCGAGCAGGTTTCCGGCGCCGCGCAGATCGAGGTCGTGGCTCGCAAGCTGGAAGCCCGCGCCCAGCGTGTCGAGCGATTGCAGCACCGAAAGCCGTTTCTCCGCCTGCGGCGTGATCTTCGCCCGCGCGGGCGTGGTGAAGATCGCGTAGGCGCGCACCTTGGCGCGCCCGACCCGGCCGCGCAGCTGGTAGAGCTGCCCGAGCCCGAACATGTCGGCGCGATGGACGATCAGCGTGTTGGCGCGGGGAATGTCGAGCCCCGACTCCACGATCGCGGTCGAAAGCAGAATGTCGTACTTGCCGTCGTAGAAGGCGCCGATCTTGTCCTCGAGCTCGGTCGCGGCCATCTGGCCGTGCGCGATGACGAATTTCGTCTCCGGCACGTTCTGGCGCAGGAACGCCGCCGCCTCGTCCAGGTCTTCGATGCGCGGGCAGACGTAGAAGGATTGGCCGCCGCGGTAGCGCTCGCGCAGCAGCGCCTCGCGTACGATCAGCGCGTCGAACGGCGAGACGAAGGTCCGGACCGCGAGCCGGTCGACCGGCGGCGTCGCGATGATCGACATCTCGCGCACGCCGGTCATCGCGAGTTGCAGCGTGCGCGGGATCGGCGTCGCCGAAAGCGTGAGCATGTGGACCTCTGCGCGCAAGTCCTTCAGCCGCTCCTTGTGGCCGACGCCGAAATGCTGCTCCTCGTCGACCACGACGAGGCCGAGGTCCTTGAACTGAACGGTCTTGCTCAGCACCGCGTGGGTGCCGACGACAATGTCGACCCCGCCTTCGGCGAGCGCCTTCTTGGTCTCCCGCTGCTCGGCGGCGCCGACCATGCGCGAGAGCTGGCCGATCTTGACCGGCAGGCCCGCGAAGCGCTCGCGGAAGATTTGCGTGTGCTGGCGGGCGAGCAGCGTGGTCGGCACGACGATCGCGGTCTGTTTCGAGTTGATCGCCGCGGCGAAGGCCGCGCGCAACGCCACCTCGGTCTTGCCGAAGCCGACGTCGCCGCACACGAGGCGGTCCATCGGCCGTCCCGCGGCGAGATCGTCCAGCGTCGCCTCGATCGCGGCTCGCCTGGTCCTGCGTCTCGTCATAGGGAAAGCGGGCGCAGAACTCGTCGTAGAGGCCGTCGGGAACGGCGAGGCGCGGCGCAGGCCGGGTCATGCGCTGGGCGGCGACGCGGATCAGTTCGCCCGCCATCTCGCGCACGCGCTTCTTGAGGCGCGATTTGCGCGACTGCCACCCTGCCCCGCCGAGCTTGTCGAGTTCGCCCGTCTCCGAGCCGTAGCGCGACAAGAGTTCCAGATTTTCGACCGGCAGGAACAGCCGGTCGCCGCCGGCGTAGTGGATCTCCAGGCAGTCGTGCGGCGCGCCCGCCGCCTCGATCGTCTTCAGGCCGACGAAGCGTCCGACGCCATGGTCGATATGGACGACGAGATCGCCGGCCGTCAGCGCGGCGGCCTCGGCCAGCACGTCGTGGGCGCGCCGCTTGCGCTTGCCGTGGCGGATCAGGCGGTCGCCGAGAATGTCCTGCTCGCCGATGACGGCGAGCTCGGGCGCCTCGAAACCCTGTTCGAGCGCGATCACCGCGAGCGGCAGCGAGCCGGGCCGCGCGGTCTTCGCCTGCGGCCAGGACGAGACCAGCTCCAGAGACTTGAGGCCGTGCTCGGCGAGCACGTGGCTCAGCCTCTCGCGCGAGCCGTCGCTCCAACCGGCGACGATCACGTTCAGGCCGCGCTTCCTGAGGTCCTTGATGTGGGCCACCGCGGCGTCGAACACGTTGGCGCCCTCGACCTGCCGCTCGGGGGCGAAGGTGCGGCCGACCCGGCCGCCGCAATCGACGATCGTCGCCGCGCCGGGCGGCAGTTCGAAGGGCGTGACCCTCGCGAGCGGCGAAGCCTCGAGCCGCTCCTTCCATTCCTCGCCGGCAAGGTAAAGCCGGGCGGGCGGCAGCGGCTTGTAGTCGGACTTTCCCGGCTCCTGGCTGTAGGCCGCGCGCCGCGAAGAATAGGCGTCGGCGATCTGCGCGACGCGCTGGGCGGCCGCCTCCTCAGCGCGGCTGTCCAGAACGAACGGCGCGTCGCCGACATAGTCGAACAGGGTGTCAAGATGATCGTACAGCAGCGGCAGCCAGTGCTCGAGGCCGATCGGGCGCCGGCCCTCGCTGACCGCGGCGTAGAGATCGTCAGACGGGGTCGGCGCGCCGAACTCCTGGGCGTAGAGCTGGCGGAACCGTTTGATCGACTCGGTCGTGAGCCGCGCCTCGCTCATCGGCACGAGATCGAGCGAGCGGAGCTGGCCGACGCTGCGCTGGGTCTCCGGATCGAAGCCGCGGATCGATTCCAGCGTGTCGCCGAAGAAATCGAGGCGGATAGGGTTCGGCGCTCCCGGCGGATAGAGGTCGAGAATGCCGCCGCGCGAGGCGTAGTCGCCGACGTCGCGGACCGTGCTGGCGCGGGCGTAGCCGTTGGTCTCCAGCCACAGCGCCAGTTCCTCCATCCGCACGCTGTTGCCGGGCGCGGCCGAGAAGGCGGCGGACGCGATGTAGCTTAGTGGCGGGAACGCGCTGGGTCAGCGCATTGACGGATACGATGAGCACGCGCGGCCGCTCGATCGCCCCGCGCGTGCGGGCGAGCCGCGCCAGCGCCGTCATGCGCTCGCCGGCGACCGTCGCGTTGGGAGAGACGCGATCGTAGGGCTGGCAGTCCCATGACGGCAGATGCAGCGTCTCGATTTCGGGCGCGGCGAAGGCGAGCGCGTCGCTGAAGGCCTGAGCGCGCATTCCGTCGCGGGCGACGAAGACGAGCGCCGCGGCGCGCTTCTCTCCGGGCGCGGCGAAGGCGCGAGCAAGTTGCGCCACGATGAAGGCGTCGTACCCTTCGGGCGCGCGACAGAGCGTGACGGCGCCGCCCTCATGCGAGGCGGCGGACGGCGGACGAGAGGTCCATCGCCCCGGTTCGTTCCCTGAGGTCGGTCACTTTGCTGGGCTCACTGGACTCGGCTCAATGGACTTCGGCTCACTTGGCTTCGTTGCCCTTTTTCAGCGCCTCGCGCGGGGCGTCGCACAGGCGGGCGAACAGCGGCGTGTCGTGTTCCGGCGGTATCTGCGCCTCCCCGGTGACCCACGACAGGACCGTGGGGTCGGGCGCCTCCATCAGCCGCTCGAACTCGTCGAGTTCGGCCTCGGTCATCGTCGGCAGGTTCGCGTCGGCGAACTGGCCCATCACGAGGTCCATCTCGCGCATGCCGCGGCGCCACGCGCGGAACAGAATCCGGCGCCGGCGCTCATCGAGCGCGGCGCTGCTGAGCATCGAGCCGGACATGGACGACCTTTCCCGTGAAGGACCGACGACACGCTTTCGGGCTCAACGCCTTACGGTCCGTCGTTCGTCGCGCTTATAGCGACCAAAAGCGGCAAAGTCAGCCTTCAGCTTGGCTTGGGCGCCTCGCCTCATCTTGTCGGGAAACGCCATTCGGCCTCCGGCGCGTTGAGCGCCGGAGGCCGACATCTGCTTAACTCGAACGCGCCCCTCGGCGCGCCTAGGCGGCGCTCAGGGCCTTATGAACGTTTTCCTCTGACGAGTACGGGATTTCGCTCACGCGCACGACTTCCCGCTTGTTGGAGCCGATCACGACAATCTCCTTGTGGAAGGTGCCGTGGAACGTATCGGTGACGGTGTAGGGATCGTGGACCCGCCCTCTTCGAGCGGGCCTGTCCACCCCATGACCTCGAACGCGAGGCCGCCGACCCAGTCCGGGTCGCGAACGATCTTGAAGCCGGAGCTGAACTTCCGGGCGCGCCCCTTGACGGTGATGCTGAAGAAGCCGGGCGTCCCAAGACCGGTCCAAACGTAGGTCGCTTCCGCAGTATCGAAGGGCTCTTGTCCATAGAAAGGCATGTCCATGTCCTCCTTGTTTTGGCCGAATCGAATTCGATATTCATTCCGGCCGACCGACAGGAGCATGTTTCGCTGTCTATGCTGAGGGCGTCTGTGACGGTGATCACGCAACTCTTCACGCGAACGCTCTTTCATCAATGGAACCTTCAAACCAAAGCTGTACCGGCCAATATTGACTTCAAGCGGCGACCGCGACCTTCAAGCGCGGCCGGCCGATGGTCAGCGCCAGCGCGGCCGCGAGCACGCAGGCGACGCCCGCGACATAGAGCGCCGGCAGATAGGTCATGAGTTCGGTTCTGAAGGCGCCGGCGCCGAAAGCCGCGGTCGCGGCGCCGAGCTGGTGGGCGGCGAAGATCCAGCCGAAGGTGAGGTTCGCCTTCTCCGGCGCCGAAGCGCTCGACCGTCAGCCGCACCGTCGGCGGCACCGTCGCGACCCAGTCGAGCCCGTAGAAGACGGCGAAGGCCGAAAGCCCGACGACCGAGAAGTCGGTGAACGGCAGGGCGATCAGCGACAGGCCGCGCAGGCCATAATAGACGAACAGGAGCCAGCGGTTGTCGTAGCGGTCGGAAAGCCAGCCCGACAGGATCGTGCCGATGAAGTCGAAGACGCCGATCGCCGCCAGCGCGCCGGCCGCCGCGACCGGCGCGACCCCGTAATCGCCGCAGAGCGAAATCCAGTGCGTCTGGATAAGGCCGTTGGTCGAGAGGCCGCAGACGAAGAAGGTGGCGAACAGCACCCAGAACGTGCGGCTCGCGCGCGCCTCGTAGAGCGCGCGAAGGGGCGAGGCGAGCATCGGACCGAAGGCGAGACTCTGCGCAGGCGGCGGGTCGAGCGCGCGCGCGCCGTATGGCGCGAGCCCGACGTCTGAGGGGCGATCGCGCAGGAGAAGGAGCGCAACGACGCCGGCAAGGAGCAGCATGAAGACGACGAAGATGAGCGCGGCTCTCCAGCCGTAGTCCTGAGTGAGCTTCGCCAGCAGCGGCAGAAAGACGAGCTGGCCGGTGGCGGTGCTCGCCGTCAGCATGCCGACGACGAGTCCGCGCCGATGATGGAACCAGCGCGCCGCGACCGTCGCCCCGAGCACCAGCGCCACCATGCCGGTGCCGAGGCCGATCAGGACGCCCCAGAGCGCGACGAGTTGCCAGAGCTGGGTCATGAAAAGCGAAGCCAGCACGCCGCCCGAGACCATGGCGATCGCGGCGACGACCACGGGACGGACGCCGAACCGGTTGATGAAGGCCGCCGCGAACGGCGCGATCAGGCCGAAGAGCGCGAGCCGAATGGCGAAGGCCGAGGAAATGTCCGCGGCGCTCCAGCCGAATTCCTGCTGCAGCGGCCGGATGAACACGCCCGGCGCGCCCATCGCGCCGGCGTTGGCCAGCATGACGAGGAAGGTCGAGCCGGCCACCGCCCAGCCGTAGAAGACGCCGCGCGCGCCGAGCGCAGCGGCGAGCCGGTTCGACAGCGAGAGCGCCGCGCGACGCGGGCCGGGACCGGGTACGACGGGCGCATCCGGGAGGCTGAGGGACTCCGTCATGGCGTTCTCTCCTTGTCCGCAGGCGCGAGCGCGCGGAAAGCGACAGGTCAAAGGGTCATCGCGAGCGTGCGCAGCGTCTCGGCGCCGGCCCCGCCGAGCGCGGCCTCGACGCGGCGCTGGGCCTCCTCCCACATCGGCCTCGCGCGGCGCAGCGTATCGACGCCGGCCGCGGTCAGCGCGACCGTGGTTTCGCGCTGATCCTCGGCCGTCGTCTCCGACACGAGGCCCATGCGCTCGAGCACCCGGACATTGCGCCCGACGGTGGAACGGTCGAGCTCGGCGAGCTGCGCCAGTTCGGTCAGCGACACAGCTTTGGCGCTCTGGATCCGCCGCATCAGGCTGTACTGCGCCAGGCCAATTCCGGCCGGGCCGAGCGCCGCGTCGTAGAGCGCCGTCATCTTGCGGGAGGCGGTGCGGACAACCGCGCAGTAGCAGGGGGTTTGCATTTACGGGTATATACCCGTATCGGCGGTCGCGCGCAAGCGCCTGAGGATCTGACCGGCGATGGCAGGGTCACGCTGTGGAACCACCGAAAGCCTCTTACGACCGTCGCCCGCGTCGCCCATACTGGGCCCCCTCCGGAGGCGACATCCGGGCTATCACGAACGGAGGCTGGTGATGTGTCAGGCATGCGAGGCGCAGGAGATCGGGCGGCGCGGATTTTTGAAGTTTGGAGCCGGAGCGCTCGCTGGAGCGGGGTTGGGCGGCGTGGTCCGGCCGGCCTACGCAGCCGAAGGGGAGCCGACGGCGCTGACCCCCGATGAGGCGCTTGCCCAGCTCAAGGCTGACAATGCCGCCTTTGTCCAGAACCCCGAGGTCTGCTCGCGTAACCTCGCCGCGCAGCGCGAACAGCTCGCTGGCCATCAGGCCCCCTGGGCGACCGTCGTCGCCTGCGCCGACAGCCGCGTTCCTCCCGAGCTGATCTTTGGCGGGCGCGGCCTCGGCGAGCTGTTCGTGGCCCGAAACGCCGGCAATCTGGTCGACGTCCAGACACTCGGCACAATCGAATATGGAGCGGCTGTGCTCGGCTCCCCGCTGATCGTCGTGCTTGCCCACACGAGTTGCGGCGCGGTCTCGGCCGCCTGCAACGTCGTACTCAAGAACGCGACCTTCCCCGGTGTGATCGGGACGATGATCCAGCCGATCCTGCCGGCGGCGCTCGCTGTGCGCGGAATGGCGGGAGACTACGTCGACAACGCCGCCAAGAAGAGCGCCGAACTGACCGCGGAAGGGCTTCCGGCGCGGAGCGCGCTGATCTCGGGTCGCGTCAAGGACGGCAAGCTCAAGATCGTCCCGGCGATCTACGATCTAAAGACCGGCGAAGTGACCTTTTGAGCTGACGGAGCCGCGCCGCCGGCTCGATCGCAACCCGGGCGGACGGCGACGCCTCGCCGTCCCTCGCCGCTGCGGCGGTTCAGTACAGTCCGGTGAACTCGTAGACGCCGATGACCACGAACACCGCGGCGGTCTTCAGGATCGTGACGGCGAAGATGTCCTTGTAGGATTCGCGATGCGTCAGGCCCGTCACCGCCAGCAGCGTGATCACCGCGCCGTTGTGCGGCAGCGTGTCCATGCCGCCGCTCGCCATCGCGGCGACGCGGTGCAGCACCTCCATCGGAATTCCGACCGCGTTCGCGGCTTCGATGAAATCCTTCGACATCGCCGCCAGCGCGATCGACATGCCGCCCGACGCCGAGCCGGTGATGCCGGCGAGCGAGGTGACGGTGACCGCCTCGCGCACCAGCGAATTGGGGATCGCCGCCGAGCGCGTCGCGAATGGCGAGGAAGCCGGGCAAGCGAGGCGATGACGCCGCCGAAGCCGTATTCGGTCGCCGTGTTCATCGCCGCAAGCAGCGCGCCCGCCACCGCCGCCTTGCTGCCCTCGGCGAAGGTCCTGGACACCGGCCGCCAAGGCGAGCAGGAAGACCAGCACGATGCCGGTCAGCAGCGCGCCCTCGACCGCCCAGACCGCGCGGATCGGCGGGACCGGCGTCGCGATCGCGTGGTCCATCGCGAGCTTGAGGTCGTAGCTCGATCCATAGGCCCAATCGATCAGGCCGGTGAACACGCCGGGGAAGCCGCCGAGCACGATGTTGAGGCCGAACACCACGATCAGCGGCAGGAAGGCGATCCAGGGCGAACGGCAGATGGGTCGTGTCGATCGGCGCGCGGCTCGTTGATGTGGCCTTCGCCGTAGCCCTCGCCGTTGGCGCGGGCGCGGCGCTTCTGCCATTCGAGATAGGTCATGCCGCACACGAGGATGAAGATCGCGCCGACGATGCCGAGGATCGGCGCGGCGCCGGTCGTCGTCTTGAAATAGGTGGTCGGGATGATGTTCTGGATCTGCGGGGTGAACGGCAGCGAATCCATGGTGAAGGAGAAGGCGCCGAGCGCGATCGTGCCGGGGATCAGGCGCTTCGGGATGTCGCCGGCGCGAAACAGCTCGGCCGCGAACGGATAGGCGGCGAACACCACGACGAACAGCGACACGCCGCCGTAGGTCAGCACCGCGCACACCAGCACGATCGCCAGCATCGCCTGGTCCTTGCCGACGGCGCGGATGATGGTGGCGACGATCGACTTGGCGAAGCCGGAGAGCTCGATCACCTTGCCGAACACGGCGCCGAGCAGGAAGACCGGAAAGTAGAGCTGGGCGAAGCCGACCATCTTCACCATGAAGAGATTGGTGAAGGCGGCGGGCACCGCGTGCGGATCGGTGAGGAAGACCGCGCCCATCGCGGCGATGGGCGCGAACAGGATGACGCTGAAGCCGCGATAGGCGACGAACATCAGGAAACAGAGCGCCGCCAGCGCAATCAGAAAATCCATCGGCCCCTCCCGCACACATGGTCCTTGTTGCGCCGCACTCTTTACGCCGCGGGGCAACCGAAGCAAGGGGACCGCGGCCGTCATAATTGGCCGCGCCGCTCTCGTCAGATAGTCGCGTTCAGGCGCGGTCGGAAGTCGCGGCGCGCGAAGCGGCGCGACCTCGGCCGCGACCGCGCCGAACAGGATGAGCCCGCAGCCGGCGGCGCCGAGCGAGGGTCAGCCGCTCGCCGAGGACAATCGCGCCGGCGAGCGCGGCGAACACGCTCTCCATCGACAGGATCAGCGCCGCCTCGGCCGGCGGCGTGTGGCGTTGCGCGACGATCTGCAGGGTATAGCCGATGGCGCCGGAAACGAGGCCGGCGAACAGGATCGCCGGCGCCGCGGCAAGGAAGTCGGCCGGCTCAGCCCGCTCGAACAGCGGCGGAGCCGATCGGCGCCGAAGACGGCGCACATCGCATATTGCGAAAACGCAAGCGTCAGCGGCCGCTCGGTCTTCGACGAGAAAGATCGGCGTGAGCGCGATTCCGGTCGCCCAGGCGAAGTCGGCGATCAGCACCAGCCCGTCGCCGAGCGGTCGGCGGGCGTGGCGGGTCCGCCGCCGGCCGCCAGAAGTCCGGCGCCGAGGAACGAGACCGCGCCCGCGACGAGCACGATCGCGCGCGGCCGGCGTGCGCGACAGCGCCCAGACGACGAAAGGCGTCAGGACGACGTAGCAGGCGGTGAGGAAGCCGCCGTTGGTGGCGCTGGTGGTCGCGAGCCCCGCCTGCTGCAGGCTCGCGCCGAGAAACAGCATCACCCCGATCAGCGACCGCAAGGCGCCAGGCGCGCGGCGCCAGCGGGCCGCCGGCGCGCCGCCGCTCGAGGAGCGCCAGCGGCGCAACCGCGAGCGGCGGATACGGCGAAGCGCGCCGCCACGAAGGCCAGCGGCGGCAGCGCGCCGATGTCCTTCTGCACGACGAAGGTGACGCCCCAGACGATCGAGGTCGCAAGCAGCAGAGCATCGGCGCCGAGGCGGCTCATGCCGCCCGCGCCGACCGTCTTCACGTTACGCGGCGGGAACCTGCTCGATCTCGACCAGCGTGCCGAAGAAGTCCTTCGGGTGCAGGAACAGCACTGGGTTGCCGTGCGCGCCGATCTTCGGCGTCGCCGTCGCCGAGCACCCGGGCGCCCGTGGCCTTCAGCTTTTCGCCGCGCGGCGACGACGTCATCGACTTCGAAGCAGATGTGATGGATGCCGCCGTCCGGCGTTCTTCTCCAGGAATCCCGCGATCGGCGATTTGTCTCCGAGCGGATGCAGCAGCTCGATCTTGGTGTTCGGCAGTTCGACGAACACCACGGTGACGCCGTGGGCGGGAATCGCGTGCGGCTCCGACACCTTGGCGCCGAGCGTCTCGCGATAGGTCTTCGCCGCCTTTTCGAGGTCGGGGACGGCGATGGCGACGTGGTTGAGTTTTCCGATCATGGGGCTGCTCCGGGCGTAGGTCGGCAACAGGCAGCGGCAGCAGGCAGTCGGCAATAGCGCATTTGGGAGCGCTTGCACCCGGTTCGTGGCCGTCGGACCTACTGCCTGCCGCCTGTTGCCTGTTGCCATTCCCTATTAAACCTCAACCACGAGCGCATGCACCTGCGGCTTCTTGCCCCAGACGGCGCCGACGGAAGCGCGCACGCCCCGCTCGATCGCGCTCGACAGGAAGTCCGCGTCGCGCCGCTTGCCTCGCGGCAGGCCCTCGAAGGCCTCGAAGATCGCCGCGTCGATGATCGCGTCGAAGCCCGGCGCCGTCGCGGGTGCGCTCCGGCAGGCCGGCGATCATCACGTCCGGGTCGCCGGCCATCTCGCCTTTCGGCGTCAGCGCGATCGCGATCGACACCACGCCCGCAAACGACAGGCGGCGGCGCTGGCCGACGCATTCCTGGCTGACCGGCAGCAGAATGTCGCCGTCCTTGAGCCGCCGGCCGTGCTCGATCTTGCCGATCGTCTCGAGATCGCCGGGCGCGAAGCGGACGAGATCGCCGTTGAACGCGCGCCGCACCTGCGGCACGCCCTGCGCCCTGGCGAAGGCGACATGCTCGGTGAGGTGCAGCGCCTCGCCGTGCGCCGGCACCGCCATCTGCGGCCTCAGCCAGCCGTACATCCTGGCGACCTCGGCGCGGCGCGGATGACCGGAGACATGCACCAGCGCGTGGCGGTCGGTGATGATCTCGACCCCGGCGGAGACGAAAGCGTTGATGATCCTGCCGACCGCCTTCTCGTTGCCGGGAATGGTGCGCGAGGAGAAGATGACGGTGTCGCCGGGGCTCAGCTCCGCGGTCGGATGTTCGCCCTCGGCCATGCGCGCGAGCGCGGCGCGCGGTTCGCCCTGGCTGCCGGTGGCGAGCGCCAGCGATCTTGTCGCGCGGCAGGCGCTCGAAAGCGTCCATGCCGAGCAGCGGCGGCACGCCGTCGAGCATGTGAAGCTCGCGCGCGACCGCGACGACCCGCTCCATCGCCCGGCCGAGATGCAGACCTGCCGCCCGTCGGCGAAGCCGGCCTCGGCCGCCGCCCGCAGCCGCGCGACGTTGGAGGCGAAGGTGGTGACGACCACCCTGCCCTTCGCCTTGCCGATCAGATCCTTGAGGGTCGCCGCGACGTCGCGCTCGGACGGGCTCTCGCCCTCGCGGAGCACGTTGGTGGAATCGCAGACGAGCGCCAGCACCCCTTCGTCGCCGAGCGCCCTCAGCCGGTCCTCGTCGGTGGTCGCGCCGATCGATCGGCGTCGGGTCGATCTTCCAGTCGCCGGTATGGACGACGACGCCGGCGGGCGTGCGGATCGCGAGCGCCGAACTCTCGGGGATCGAATGGGCGACGCGCGACGAACTCGACGTCGAACGGGCCGATCGTCACCCGGCTCGCCCGGCCTTACGATCTCGATCGGCACCTTCGGCGCGCCTGGCTCGCCAAGGCGGCGCGCCTCGGCGAGGCCCGCGGCGAAGGGCGAGGCGTAGACCTGCACGCCGAGGCTCGGCCAGAGGTCGGCGAGCGCGCCGATATGGTCCTCGTGCGCGTGGGTGATGATGATGCCGACGAGGTCCTTCTTCACCCTCTCGATGAAGCCGAGGTCCGGCATGACGAGATCGATCCCCGGCAGATCGTCGCCCGCGAAGGCGACGCCGAGATCGACCATCAGCCACTTGCGCGCCCTCGGCGGCCCGTAGCCGTAGAGCGCGCAATTCATGCCGATTTCGCCGAAGCCCCCGAGGGCGGCGAAAACGAACTCGCTGTTGTCAGTCATTCAGGCAGGGCCTTCCCGCACGAGCGAACCGGGCGGCGCCACGAGGGGCCCGCCTTCCGGCGCCGGCGATATCCAGAGGTCGGCGGCCTCGATCGCCTCGAGGCCGCCCGCCCCGCGAAACAGCAATCGGCCGTCGGCGTCAAGCCCCTCGAAGGCCCCCTCGCGCCGGCCTCGCGACGGTGTCGATCCGCACAATCGTGCCGATTCCGGCCGCGCGCGTCGAGCCAGGCCGTCGCGAATCGCGGCGAATCCGTCCCCCTCGGCCCAAAGGTCGAGCGACTCGTCGAACCGCTGCATGAGCCGCTCGAAGAGGTCGAAGGCGCCGATCGCTCGGCCGTCGTCGCGCTGAAGCGTCGCGGTCGGATAGCCGACGCCCTCGGGCGCATGGACGCAATTGACCCCGATCCCGACCACGCAGGCGATCCTGCGGTCCGGGAAGCGCGCGGCCCTCGACCAGAAGGCCGGCGCATTTCGCGCTTCCGATGACGAGATCGTTCGGCCATTTGAGCCGCGCCCGGCGACCGCGCCGAGGTCCTCCGCCGCTCGGGCGAGCGCGACGCCGGCGACGAAGCCGAGCTGCGGCGAGCGCGGCCTGCGGGCAAGGATCGATCAGAAGCGCGCTCGCGTGGAGATTGCCTTTCGGCGAGACCCAGCTTCGGCCCTGGCGGCCGCGGCCCGCGCTCTGCTCGCCGGCCACGATCCACAAGCGCCCCGGATCGCCGGCGAGCGGCGCGGCGGCGCGCCTCCTCGTTGGTGGAGTCGATCGCGTCGAGACGATCGACCCGCCAGTCGAGCGGCGCGGCCCCCCGCGTCGAGCCGTCGGTCAAAACAGCGTTTGCGCCGCCGCCATCGCCGCATTGGTCAGCAGCGAGGGGGCGAACACGAAGGCGATGAATGAGGACCGCCGCCACCGCGAGCACGCTGCGCGCGACGAGGCCCGGCCGGTCGAAGGCCTTGGCCGGCTCGTCGAAATACATCAGCTTGACGATGCGCAGGTAGTAATAGGCGCCGACCGCGCTCGCCAGCACGCCGATGACGGCGAGACCGTAAAGCCCGGCCTTGATGGCGGCGGCGAACACATAGAACTTGGCGAAGAAGCCGGCGAGCGGCGGAACGCCGGCGAGCGAGAACATCATCGCCGCCAGGAAGAACGCCATCATGGAATCGGTGCGCGCGAGGCCGGCGAGATCGGCGATCGTCTCGACCGCTCTTGCCGTCGCGGCGCATCGACAGGATCGCGGCGAAGGTCCCGAGCGTCATCACCACGTAGATCGACATGTAGACGATCACGCTCTGCGCGCCCTCGACCGTGCCCGCGGCGAGCCCGACCAGGGCGAAGCCCATGTGGCCGATCGAGGAATAGGCCATCAGTCGCTTGATGTTGGTCTGGCCGATGGCGGCGAAAGCGCCGAGCCCCATCGAGGCGATCGACACGAAGGCGAGGATCTGCCGCCAGTCGCCGGAAATGCCCGGAAAGGCCGAGAACACCACGCGCACCAGCACCGCCATCGCGGCGATCTTGGGGGCCGAGGCGAAGAACGTCGTCACCGGAGTCGGCGCGCCCTCGTACACGTCGGGCGTCCACATGTGGAACGGAACCGCCGAGATCTTGAACGCGAGGCCCGCCAGCACGAACACGAGGCCGAACAGCACGCCGATGTTGTGATGGTCATGCACCGCCGCCGCGACGTCGCTGAACGTCACCGAGCCCGCATAGCCGTAAATCAGCGAAGCGCCGTAGAGCAGCATGCCGGACGACAGCGCGCCGAGCACGAAATACTTCAGGCCGGCTTCGGTCGCGCGCAGGTCGTGGCGGCGATAGGCCGCGATCACGTAGAGCGCGAGGCTCATCAGCTCGAGGCCGAGATAGAGCGCGATGAAGTCGTTGGCGGCGATCAGCATCAGCATGCCGAGCGTCGACAGCAGGATGAGCACCGGGAACTCGAAGCCCGCGATCCGCTCCCTGCGCATGAAATCGAGCGACAGCAGCAGCGTCACCAGCGAGCCGATCAGCGCGAGCCCGCTCATGAAGCGGGTGAACGGATCGTCGGCGAAGGCGCCGTAGAAGGTGATCCCCATCGGGCGCGATTTCCACACCACGATCAGGAAGACGACGCCGAGCAGCGCGACGGAGATTTCGGTGACGAGGCTGTAGGCCCGCTCGCCGCGCAGCGCGCCATAGAGCACGAGCGCGAGCGTGCCGAGGGCGAGCACCGCCTCGGGCAGGACAACCGGGAGAGAGAGGGCCGTTTCGTGCATGGATCAGCTCGTTCTCTTGATCGCGTTGCGGCGCGTTTCGCCGGTCACAGCCCGGCGGTCTTGGTCGCCGTGACCGCCTGCTCGAAGCCCTTGAGGATCACGTCGATCGAGGCCGAGCTCGCGTCGATGATCGGCTGCGGATGCACGCCGTAGTAGAGGACGAGCAGACCGAGCGGCAGCAGCGTGGCGATCTCGCGCGGCGCTCAGATCGAGCATGGTCCTCAGGTTGGCCTTCTCGATCACGCCGAAAATGATGCGCCGGTAGAGATAGAGCGCGTAGCACGCCGACAGGATGACGCCGAAGGTGGCGAAGAACGCGACCCAGGTGTTGGCCTGGAACGTCCCGATCAGGGTCAGGAACTCGCCGACGAAGCCGGACGTGCCCGGCAGGCCGACATTGGCCAGGGTGAACAGCATGAAGGCCACCGCATAGAGCGGCATGCGCTGCACGAGGCCGCCGTAGGCGGCGATCGACGAGGGTGTGCGTCCGGTCGTAGACCACGCCGACGCAAAGGAAGAGCGCGCCCGAGACGAGGCCGTGGCTGATCATCTGATAGACCGCGCCCTGCACGCCCTGCGCGTTGGCGGCGAAGATGCCCATCGTCACGAAGCCCATATGGGCGACCGACGAATAGGCGATCAGCTTCTTCATGTTCTCCTGCGCCAGCGCCACCAGCGAGGTGTAGATGATCGCGATCACCGACAGCGCGAAGACGAGCGGAGTGAAGTAGTGCGAGGCGTCCGGGAACATCGGCAGCGAGAAGCGGATGAAGCCGTAGCCGCCCATCTTCAGGAGGATCGCGGCCAGGATGACCGAGCCGGCCGTCGGCGCCTCGACGTGCGCGTCGGGCAGCCAGGTATGGACCGGCCACATCGGCATCTTGACCGCGAACGAGGCGAAGAAGGCGAGCCACAGCCAGGTCTGCATCTTCGGGTCGAACGCGGTCTTGAGCAGCACCGTGATGTCGGTCGTGCCCGCCGTCCAGTACATCGCCATGATGGCGAGCAGCATCAGCACCGAACCGGTGAAGGTGTAGAGGAAGAACTTGAACGCCGCGTAGACGCGGTTGCCGTGGCCCCAGATGCCGATGATCAGGAACATCGGGATCAGGCCGCCCTCGAAGAACAGGTAGAACAGCACGAGATCGAGCGCCACGAACACGCCGATCATCAGCGTCTCGAGCACGAGGAAGGCGATCATGTACTCCTTCACCCGCTTCTCGATCCGTCCACGAGGCCGCGATGCTGATCGGCATCAGGAAGGTGGTCAGCAGGACGAAGGGCATCGAGACGCCGTCGACGCCGAGCTTGTAGAGGATGGCGTGCGAGAACCAGTCGTGCTCCTCGATCAGCTGGAAGCCGGGCTGCGAGGGGTCGAAACGTCCCCAGGCGACGAGGCTCAGGACGAAGGTGATGAGGGTGGCGAACAGCGCGATCCAGCGCGCGTTGCGCTTGGTCGCCTCCGATGTCGCCCGGCAGCAGCAGGATGAACGCCGCCCCGATCAGCGGCAGGATCAGGAGGCTCGAGAGGATCCAGGAACTGGACATCAGCGGGCCCCCCCGAACAGGTACCAGGTCGCGAGCGCGGCCGCCCCGAGCAGCATCGCGAAGGCGTATTGATAGACGTAGCCGGACTGCAGCCGCACCGCGCCGCGGGTCACGTCGAGCACGCGGGCCGATACGCCGTCCGGCCCGAGGCCGTCGATGATCGCGCCGTCGCCGCCCTTCCAGAGCGCGCGGCCGATGGCGAAGGCCGGACGGACGAACAGGAAGTCGTAGAGCTCGTCGAAGTACCACTTGTTGAGCAGGAATTGGTAGAGCGGCGGGAACAGCGCCGCGAGCCGCTCGCGGCGCCTTCCGGTCGACGAGGTACATGTAGCATCGCGATCAGCAGCCCGACGATCATCATCAGCGTCGGCGACAGCGACACCAGCGCCGGGACGTGCTCCATCTCCTCGAGAATGTGGTTGTCCTGGGCCGAGGAACAGGGAATTGCGCCAGAAGTCCGAATAGGCCGACGCCGATGAACCAGTGGCGGAACCCGATGCCGGCGAACGTGGCGCCGAGCGCCAGCACGGCGAGCGGGATCAGCATGACCAGCGGCGACTCGTGCGCCGGATGCGCCCCGTGACCGCCCTCATGGGCGTCGTGCGCCGGATGCGCCGTCGTGTCGTGGTGAACCACGCGGGCGTGGTCGGCGGGAACGGGATGCGTCAGATCCGGCTCGTCGTGCGCGCGCGCGTCGACCTCGTGTCCCTCCGGCGGCAGCCAGGACGAAAACTGGCCCCGCTCGCCGAAGAAGGTCATGAACACGAGGCGCCAGGAATAGAACGAGGTGAAGCGCGCCGCGATCGCCACGCACCAGAAGGCGTAGACCGCGCCGTAGCGATGCGAGGCGAACGCCGCCTCGATGATCGCGTCCTTCGATACGAAGCCGGCGAAGCCGATCGGCGTGAACGGGTATGCCGACGCCGGTCAGCGCGAGCGTGCCGATCATCATCATCCAGAAGGTGAACGGGATCTCCGTGCGCAGGCCGCCCATGCGGCGCATGTCCTGCTCGTGGTGCATCGCGGTGATGACCGAGCCCGCGCCGAGGAACAGCAGCGCCTTGAAGAAGGCGTGGGTGAAGAGGTGGAAGATGCCGAGGCTGTAGCCGCCGACGCCGAGGCGCGACGAACATGTAGCCGAGCTGCGAGCAGGTCGAATAGGCGATGACCCGCTTGATGTCGTTCTGCACCAGGCCGACGGTCGCGGCGAAGAAGGCCGTGGTCGCGCCGACGATCAGGACGACGCTCAGCGCCGTCGGCGACAGCTCGAACAGGGGCGAGAGGCGCGCCACCATGAACACGCCCGCGGTCACCATGGTCGCGGCGTGGATGAGGGCGGAGACCGGGGTCGGGCCCTCCATCGCGTCCGGCAGCCAGGTGTGGAGCAGGAACTGCGCCGACTTGCCCATCGCGCCCATGAACAGGAGCAGGCAGGCGAGCGTCCAGGCGTCCCAGTCGAAGCCGATGAAGTGGAAGGTCTTGCCGACGACGCCGGGGGCGGCGGCGAACACCTGGTCGAGCGTCACCGAGCCCGTGAGCACGAAGGTCAGGAAGATGCCGAGCGCGAAGCCGAAGTCGCCGATGCGGTTGACGACGAAGGCCTTGATCGCCGCGGCGTTGGCCGACGGGCGCTCGTACCAGAAGCCGATCAGGAGATAGGACATGAGGCCGACGCCCTCCCAGCCGAAGAACATCTGCACCAGATTGTCGGCCGTCACCAGCATCAGCATGGCGAAGGTGAACAGCGACAGATAGGCGAAGAACCGCGGCCGCGACGGATCCTCGTGCCATGTAGCCGATCGAATAGACGTGCACGAGGAACGACACCGTCGTCACCACGACCAGCATCACCGCAGTCAGCGTGTCGATGCGCAGCGCCCAGGCGACGGCGAGCTTGCCCGAGGTGAACCAGTTGGCGACGGGGACATGCGCATTCGCCGCCGGCCGCGACCATGAAGAAGGCGATCCAGGACAGAAGAAAGCAGATGCCGAGGAAGCCGGTGGTGACGTATTCCGCTCCGCGCGCCCCGATCCAGCGGCCGAAAAGGCCGGCGATCAGGAAGCCGAAGAGCGGCAGGAAGACGATCAGGTCGTACATCGGTCCCTCAGCCCTTCAGCGAATTGATGTCTTCGACCGCGATCGAGCCGCGGTTGCGGTAATAGGCGACCAGGATCGCGAGGCCGATCGCCGCCTCCGCCGCGGCGACGGTCAGGATGAACAGCGCGAAAGCCTGCCCGGTAAGGTCGCCCGAGAAGGTCGAGAAGGCGACGAGGTTGATGTTGACCGCAAGCAGGATCAGTTCGACCGACATCAGGATGACGATGATGTTCTTGTGGTTGAGGATGATGCCGGCGACGCCGATCGTGAACACGATCGCCGCGAGGATCAGATAGGCGGAGAGGTCCATGGCGATGATCCTTCAGATGCCGACGCGCGAGGGGACCTTGCGCACCTCGACCGCGGTCTCGGGCGTGCGCGCCACCTGGGCGCCGACGTCCTGGCGCTTGACGCCGGCCTTGTGCTGCAGGGTGAGGACGATCGCGCCGATCATCGCGGTGAGCAGGATCATGCCCGCCGCCTGGAAGAAGTAGAAATAGCGGGTGTAGAGCACCTCGCCGAGCGCGGCGGTGTTGGAGAGCGTGCCCGAAGGCGTCGCGGCAGCCGCGGCCTTGGGCGACACCGCCCAGCCCGAGACGACATAGACGAGCTCGGCGCCGACGACGAAGGCGATCAGCAGGCCCTGCGGCAGGTAGTTGACGAAGCCCTGCTTCATCCGGGCGAAGTCGACGTCGAGCAGCATGACGATGAAAAGGAAGAGCACCGCGACCGCGCCGACATAGACGACGACCAGGATCATCGCCAGGAACTCCGCGCCCATGATCAGGAAGAGCCCCGCCGCGCAGACGAAGGCGAGGATCAGGAACAGCACGGAATGAACCGGGTTCCGGGCGAAAATGACCGCGAGCGCCGATCCGACGAGGATCGTCGCGAAAATCCAGAAAAACACCGCATCGGCCATTTTGTCAGCCTCTTGAAATCCTAAGCCCCGAGCGCCTTCCCTCGCGTTACGGGAGATGGCGGCGCCGACGCGTCGGGCGAAGGATGCGCCCCCGCCCCGAAAAGTCTCAACCCCTGCCCCTGCCCCGCAACGATCGTCTCTTTCGACGCGCTCGTTCGCGGGCCAGAAGATCACCTGATACGGCGCGTCCAACCGCGATGTTGCGCGCCAGCTCCCGCTCCCAGCGCGCGCCGTTCGCGAGCAGCCGGTCCTTGTCGTAGAACAGCTCCTCGCGCGTCTCGGTGGAGAACTCGAAATTCGGTCCCTCGACGATCGCGTCCACCGGGCAGGCCTCCTGGCAGAAGCCGCAGTAGATGCATTTCGTCATGTCGATGTCGTAGCGGGTCGTGCGCCGCGTGCCGTCGTTGCGGCGCGGCCCCGCCTCGATGGTGATCGCCTGCGCCGGGCAGATCGCCTCGCACAGCTTGCAGGCGATGCAGCGCTCCTCGCCGTTCGGATAGCGCCTGAGCGCATGCTCGCCGCGGAAGCGCGGCGCGAGCGGCGACTTCTCGTGCGGATAGTTCAGCGTCACCTTCGGCTTGAACATGTACCGGATCGACAGCGCGAAGGCCGCGAAGAACTCGGCCAGGAACAGCGAGCGGGCGGATTGCGCAAGTCTGAGCGCCATGGTCCTCTCCTACCCCTCAACCCGAGACGTGGGCGCCAAGCCCGGTGAATTCGAGCACGGCCGCGACAAGCACGACCATGAACAGCGAGATCGGCAGGAACACCTTCCAGCCGAGCCGCATCAGCTGGTCGTAGCGATAGCGCGGCACGAAGGCCTTCACCATCGAGAAACAGAACACCACGCTCCACGCCTTGATCAGGAACCAGATCAGCCCCGGCACCCAGGTGAACGGCGGGAACGGCAACGGCGACAGCCAGCCGCCGAGGAACAGCATGGCCGTCATCGACGACATCGCAGGACCGCCACGAGTTCGGTCAGGAACTGCAGCAGGAAGAGCGACGCCGAATATTCGACCTGATAGCCGGCGACGAGCTCGGACTCGGCCTCGGTCAGATCGAAGGGCGGGCGATTCGTCTCCGCCAGCGACGAGACGAAGAAGATGATGAACATCGGCAGGAGCGGCAGCCAGTACCAGCCGAGGAGGCCGAACCGGGTGTCCTGCGCGCGCACGATGTCGGAGAGATTGAGCGATCCGGCGCACAGCAGCACGGTGACGATGACGAAGCCGATCGACACTTCGTAGGACACCATCTGCGCCGCCGAGCGCAGCGCCGACAGAAGCGGATATTTCGAGTTCGACGCCCAGCCGGCCATGATGATGCCGTAGACGCCGAGCGACGAGACCGCGAAGAGATAGAGAATGCCGACGTTGATGTCGGCGACCACCCAGCCGTCGGCGACCGGAATGACCGCCCAGCCGGCGATCGCCAGCACCACCGACACCAGCGGCGCGAAGACGAACACGCCCTTGTTGGCGCTCGACGGGATGATCGGCTCTTTGATGATGAACTTGCCGAAGTCGGCGAAGGGCTGCAGCGAGCCCCAGGGGCCGACTACGTTCGGGCCGCGGCGGATATGGACCGAGCCCCAGATCTTGCGCTCGAGATAGATCAGCACCGCGGTCGAAAGCAGCAGGCAGACCAGCAGCAAGAGGCTTTCGAGGATGTAGCGGAGCGCCGATCCGATGCTCGCTCTCGTGCATCCAGTGGCCGAAGGCGGCGAAATAGCCGCCGCTGATGAGGAACCAAAGGAGCCACACGACGACGACCACCGCCACGACCGCGCCCGCGGCGAGAATCGTGAGCAAGGACGACGACGAACCGGGTCGGGTCGGGGTGACGCTGCTCATCGGCGGCTATTCCGCGGCTTGCCGCGCCCGCGTCTGCGCCAGGGCCGAGCATTCGGCCATGACGCGCGAGGCGCGCGCGATCGGGTTGGTGAGATAGAAGTCCTTGACCGCCGGGACGAACGGGGCCCGCTCGACGGCGCCGCCGAGGTCCGCGACCGCCAGAAAGGCGGCCGGATCCGCCGGGCTCGACGACGTCGAACCGCACGAGATGGGGATAGGCGGCCGCGAGCGTGGCGCGCAGCTGCGTGAGCGAGTCGTAGGGCAGCTTCGCTCCGAGCGCGTCGGAGAGGGCGCGCAGGATCGACCAGTCCTCGCGCGCGTCGCCCGGCGGGAACACGGCGCGTTCGGCGAACTGCGGCCGTCCCTCGGTGTTGACCGTGATCCCGGACTTCTCGGTGTAGGCCGCGCCCGGCAGGATCACGTCGGCGCGATGCGCGCCGCGATCGCCGTGCGTGCCGAGATAGACGACGAAGGCGCCCGGCTCGACCTCGATCTCGTCGGCGCCGAGATTGAAAAGCACGTCGAGCGCGCCCGCCTTCGCCATCGCCGGCGCGTCGAGCCCGCCCTCGCCCGGCACGAGGCCGAGATCGAGGCCGCCGACGCGCGACGCTGCGGTATGCAGCACGTTGAATCCGTTCCAGCCGTCCTTGACGACGCTCGGCCGCCGCGGCGGTCCTGGCGAGGCTCGCCAGCACGGCCTGACCGTCCGGACGCGCGAATGCGGCCGCGCCGACGATGAACATCCGCTTCGTCACGCCCTGAGCCGGGTTCTCGGCCACATGCGCAAGCGTCTCCGGTCCCGCGCCGAGATATTTGTAGCCGTAGGTCAGGTCCGCCTGCTCGCCGATGACGCCCATCAGCACGCCGCCCTTCAGCCAGCGCTTGCGGATGCGCGCGTTCAGCACGGGCGCTTCCAGGCGCGGGTTCGAGCCGACGACCAGAATGGCGTCGGCGGCGTCGATGCCGGCGACGGTCGAATTGAACAGGTAGGAGGCGCGGCCGAATTTCGGATGGAGCTTCGAGCCGTCCTGACGGCAATCGATGTTCGGCGAACCGAGCTTGGCGATCAGGCCCTTGAGCGCGAACATCTCCTCGACCGCCGCGAGATCGCCGACGATCGCGCCGATCTTGGCCGGAGAAGTCGCCTTTCACCCTGGCGGCGATCGCGGCGAAGGCTTCCTGCCAGCTCGCCGGCTTCAGCTTGCCGTCGATCCGCACGTAAGGCCGGTCGAGCCGCTGCGTCTTGAGGCCGTCGACGACGTGGCGGGTCTTGTCGGAGATCCACTCCTCGTTGATCGCGTCGTTGACGCGCGGAAGGATGCGCACCACCTCGCGTCCGCGCGAGTTGACGCGGATCGCCGAGCCGAGCGCGTCCATCACGTCGACCGATTCGGTCTTGGCGTATTCCCAGGGTCGCGCGTGGAAAGCGGTCGGCTTCGAGGTCAGCGCGCCGACCGGGCAGAGGTCGACGACGTTGCCCTGAAGCTCGGAGGTCAGCGCGCTCTCGAGATAGGAGGTGATCTCCATGTCCTCGCCGCGGCCGGTCGCGCCGAGTTCGGGAACGCCGGCGACCTCGGTGACGAAGCGCACGCAGCGGGTGCACTGGATGCAGCGGTTCATCACCGTCTTGACGAGCGCGCCGATGTACTTGTCCTCGACCGCGCGCTTGTTCTCGGCGAAGCGCGAGGAATCCGCGCCGTAGGCCATGGCCTGGTCCTGCAGGTCGCATTCGCCGCCCTGGTCGCAGATCGGGCAGTCGAGCGGATGGTTGATGAGCAGGAACTCCATCACCCCCTGGCGGGCCTTGCGCGCCATCGGCGAATTGGTCAGCACCACCGGCGGCTCGCCGTTCGGGCCTGGGCGCAGGTCGCGCACCGCCATGGCGCAGGACGCCGTCGGCTTCGGCGGGCCGCCCTTCACCTCGACCAGACACATCCGGCAGTTGCCGGCGATCGACAGCCGCTCGTGGAAGCAGAATCGCGGCACTTCCGCGCCGGCGGCTTCGCAGGCCTGAAGCAGCGTGTATTCGGCCGGGAACGTCGATGTCCTTGCCGTCGATGTTGATCTTGCTCATGCGCCCTTCGCCCCGTGACCGCGACCGCCAATAGGCGAGCAGGCTGGCGACAGCAACCCCGTCGATCGTTGCGCGCCTCAATCGCCCCGACTTCCAGCCGTTCGACGCGACGCGTCAGACCGGCGATCTGCTTGCGCAGGTCGACATGCCCCCGGCTGGCATGCGCGGCGTAGCCGATCGCCGTCACCGTGCCCTCGCGGATCGTCTCCACCCGCTCTTCGAGCGCGTCGAAGCGCAGGCCGTGACTGGTCACCGTCAGCCGCGCCTCTTTCCGCACCGCCTCGATCTCCTCGAAACGAGCCGTTTCCTCGTCCTGCTTCGCGCAAAATAGCGCGAAGCATCTGAAGCCCCAGGTTGTCCGGCTCCTCGGCCATGCCCTACTCCGCCGCCTCGCGCACGGGCTCGCTCGTGCGGGTGGGCCGAATATTCGTCGATGCGGCGCTCGATCTCCGGGCGGAAATGGGCGATCAGGCCCTGGATCGGCCACGCCGCAGCGTCGCCGAGCGCGCAGATCGTGTGGCCCTCGACCTGCTTGGTCACGTCGAGCAGCATGTCGATCTCGCGCTTCTGCGCGCGACCCTCGGCCATGCGATTGACCACGCGCCACATCCAGCCGGTGCCCTCGCGGCAGGGCGTGCACTGGCCGCAGCTCTCGTGCTTGTAGAAGTAGCTGAGCCGGGCGATCGCGCGGACGATGTCGGTCGACTTGTCCATCACGATGACCGCCGCGGTGCCGAGGCCCGAGCGCAGCTTGCCGAGCGAGTCGAAGTCCATCGGGCAGTCGATGATCTGCGCCGCCGGCACGCAGCGCACCGACGAGCCGCCGGGGATGACGGCGAGCAGATTGTCCCAGCCGCCGCGCACGCCGCCGCAATGCTTCTCGATCAGCTCGCGGAACGGAATCGACATCGCCTCTTCGACGTTGCAGGGCTTGTTGACGTGGCCGGACACGCAGAAAAGCTTGGTGCCGCTGTTGTTCGGCGCGCCGAAGCTGGTGAACCACGAGGCGCCGCGCCTGAGGATGGTCGGCGCGACGGCGATCGATTCGACGTTGTTGACCGTGGTCGGCGAGCCGTAGAGCCCCATGCCGGCCGGGAACGGCGGCTTCATCCGCGGCATCCCCTTCTTGCCCTCGAGCGATTCGAGCATCGCGGTCTCTTCGCCGCAGATGTAGGCGCCGGCGCCGTGATGGACATAGAGGTCGAACGGCCAGCCGTGGATGTTGTCCCTGCCGATCAGTTTCGCCTCATAGGCCTCGTCGACCGCGGCCTGGAAGCGCTCGCGCTCCTCGATGTACTCGCCGCGGAAATAGATGTAGGCGGCCTCCGCGCCCATCGCGAACGAGGCGACCAGCGCGCCTTCGATCAGCACATGCGGATCGTTGCGCAGGATCTCCCGATCCTTGCAGGTGCCGGGCTCCGATTCGTCGGCGTTGATGACGAGATAGTGCGGCCGCTTCGGATCGATGGTCTTGGGCATGAACGACCATTTGAGGCCGGTCGGGAAGCCCGCCCCGCCGCGACCGCGCAAGCCCGAGGCCTTCATCTCGGCGATGATCCAGTCGCGGCCCTTGTCGATCAGCGCCTTCGTGCCGTCCCAGTTGCCCCGCGCCCGCGCGCCCTTGAGGCTGCGGTCGCCGAGGCCGTAGAGGTTGGTGAAGATCCGGTCCTTGTCTTCCAGCATCGCTCAGGCTCCCGGCTTCCGGTCGGGGTGGGATGGGGCGGCGCCGTCCTTCAAGCCCTGCCCGCCATGCGCGAGATTGCCGGCCTGCGTCACCCATTGCTCGCGGTCGATCCGGCCTGGAAACGCGAGATACGTGCCGACCCAGCGGATTTCCGCGCGCGTCCAGGCGGCGATCTGATCGAAGTGAAAAACGCCGAGACCGTGCAGGTGCTTCTCGTTCACGGGCCCGACGCCCTTGATGCGCTGGAGGTTGTCGGCCGCATCCGCCCGAGGGCCGGGAAGGGCCGCAGGGCGAGCGCCGACCGCGTCCGCTTTCTGCGCCGGCGTCGCATCCGCCGGCAGCTTGGCGAGCGCGGCGGCGACATGCGCTTCTTCGGCGGCGGCCTGGGCCTGCGCCGACGCGTCGTCGACATAGACGAGGTGGGCGCGGCCCGCGGGCGCAACGCGAAGCGCCCGGCTCTGCGGCTTTGGGCGCTTGCGACGGGGCGGAGTCGTTTGCCGGCGACGCGCTCTGCGGCCCGCTGCGACCGTCCGCGCCGTAGAGCGACGTCAGGGCGGTCAGGCCGCCGACCGGCTCGGACGAGACGCGGCCGATCTGCGAGCCCTTGGCTGACCGGGCGGCCGGCGGCGAGGTCGTCGAGCAGCTTGGCGAAATTCTCCGGCGTCAGGTCTTCGTAATAGTCGTCGTTGATCTGCACCATCGGCGCGTTGCAGCAGGCGCCGAGACACTCGACCTCGCTCCACGAGAACAGGCCGTCGGCGGTGACATGGTCCGGCTCGCCGACGCGCTTGCGCAGCACGGCCTTGATGTCCTCGGCGCCGCGCAGCATGCACGGCGTCGTGCCGCAGAGCTGGACGTAATAGCGTCCGACCGGCTCGAGGTTGAACATCGTGTAGAAGGTCGCGACTTCGAGCACGCGGATCTTCGGCATGTCGAGCATGTCGGCGACCTTCTCGATCGCCGGCTTCGACAGCCAGTAGGCGTTCTGCTTCTGGGCGCGCCACAGCAGCGCGATCACCGCCGAAGCCTGCCGGCCCGGCGGATATTTGGCGATCTCCTTCTCCGCCCACGCCTTGTTCTCGGGCGTGAACTCGAAGCTTTCGGGTTGTTTCTCGGCAAGTCGGCGGACGGACATGGGCTAGACAATCCCGGCGTCGAAGACAGGCGAGGCGGCGCGTCATCGGCCGCCCCCGCGCGTGTCGTTGAGGACAAGATACAGGGCGACCATCGCGATTCCGATGACAACCCCGAGATCGGTCTGCGGCTGGACCAGCGGCTCCCCGGACGCGAGCCGCATGCCGCCGACGACGACGACGAACGACGCCGCCCCGGAGACGATCAAGCCGGCGCGGTTCCTGAGCGATTCGATGACGGTCACCGGTCGACCTCCCCGAACACGATGTCGATCGAGCCGAGAATGGCGCTGACGTCGGCGAGCATGTGCTTGCGGCACAGGAAATCCATCGCCTGCAGGTGGGCGAAGCCCGGCGAGCGCAGCTTGCAGCGATAGGGCTTGTTGGTGCCGTCCGAAACGAGATAGACGCCGAACTCGCCCTTCGGCGCCTCGACCGCCGCGTAGACCTCTCCGGCCGGCACCTGGTAGCCCTCGGTGTAGAGCTTGAAGTGATGGATCAGCGCCTCCATCGACCTCTTCATCTCGGCGCGCTTCGGCGGCACGACCTTGCCGTCGTCGCTGGAGACCGGTCCGCCGCCGTCGGAGCCCGCAGCTTGTCGCAGCACTGCTTCATGATCGAGGTCGACTGGCGCATCTCCTCCATGCGAATGAGGTAGCGGTCGTAGCAGTCGCCGTTCTTGCCGACGGGGATGTCGAACTCCATCTCCTCGTAGCACTCGTAAGGCTGCGACTTGCGCAGGTCCCACGGCGCGCCGGAGCCGCGCACCATCACGCCCGAGAAGCCCCAGGCCCAGGCGTCCTCGAGCTTCACCACGCCGATGTCGACGTTGCGCTGCTTGAAGATGCGGTTGCCGGTGAGCAGGGTCTCGAGGTCGTCGCAGACCTTGAGGAACGGATCGCAGAAGTCGTAAATGTCGTCGATCAGCTTGCGGCGGCAGATCCTGGTGGACGCCGCCCGGGCGGAAGTAGGCCGCATGCATGCGCGACGCCGCTCGCCCGCTCGTAGAACACCATCAGCTTCTCGCGCTCCTCGAACCCCCACAGCGGCGGGGTCAGCGCGCCGACGTCCATCGCCTGCGTCGTGACGTTGAGGAGATGCGACAGGAGCCGGCCGATCTCGGAATAGAGCACGCGAATTAACTGGCCGCGGCGCGGAACCGTGAGCCCAAGCAGGCGCTCGACCGCGAGCGCATAGGCGTGCTCCATATTCATCGGCGCGACGTAGTCGAGCCGGTCGAGATAGGGCACGTTCTGCAGATAGGTGCGCGCCTCCATCAGCTTCTCGGTGCCGCGATGCAGCAGGCCGATATGCGGGTCGACGCGCTCGACCACCTCGCCGTCGAGTTCGAGCACCAGCCGCAACACGCCGTGCGCCGCCGGATGCTGCGGTCCGAAATTGATGGAGAAGTTGCGGAGGTTCTGTTCGGTCATCGGTGCGCTCCGAACTGCCGCCGCGAAAGGCGAGAGACAATAGGCAATAGGCAATAGGCCTGGGAGTTCAGATCATACAGTTCCTCGCGAGGAAACTCCCCCGAGAAGCGATAGCATTCTTCGACCAGCGTCATCGCATCCTGCCAAATTTGAGGTCGCGGTGCGAATTAATCTCACCCAACGGCGACCTGCTTACTGCCTACTGCCTACTGCCCTTTGGTCGCTTTCTCGTCGCCCGGCAGCGGCGGGCCTTCCCACGGGCTCAGGAAATCGAACTGGCGGAACTCCTGGGGGAGGCGCACCGGCTCGTAGCGCACCCGCTTCTCCTGATCGTCGTAGCGCACCTCGACGAACCCGGTCATCGGGAAGTCCTTGCGCAACGGATGACCGTCGAAGCCGTAATCGGTGAGAATGCGGCGCAGGTCGGGATGGCCGACGAACAGGACGCCGAAGAGATCGTAGATCTCGCGCTCGTACCAGTCGGCGCCCGGGTAGACCGCGGTCGCGCTCGCGACCGGCGTCTCCTCGTCGGTCGCCGCCTTGACGCGGATGCGGCGGTTCGAGCTTCGGCGACAGGAGGTGGTAGACGACGTCGAAGCGCTTCTCGCGCTCGGGATAGTCGACGCCGGAAATGTCGATGATCGAGACGAACTGTCCGGCCGGATCGTCGCGCAGAAATTTGAGCACGTCGACGATCTGCGCGCCGGATCGACGGTCAGCGTCAGCTCCCCGAAGGCGAAGGCCTGATCGATGGACCGCGCCGGGCAGCGCGGCGGCGACCTTTTCGCCGATCGTTTTCAACAGCTCGTCCATCGATCCGTCTTTCGTCTTCGATCGGCGGTCAGCGTTCGATCGTGCCGGTCCGGCGGATCTTCTTCTGCAGCATCAGCACGCCGTAGAGCAGCGCCTCGGCGGTCGGCGGGCAGCCCGGCACGTAGATGTCGACCGGCACGACCCGATCGCAGCCGCGCACGACCGAGTACGAATAATGATAGTAGCCGCCGCCGTTGGCGCAGGAGCCCATCGAAATGACGTAGCGGGGCTCGGGCATCTGGTCGTAAACCTTGCGCAACGCCGGCGCCATCTTGTTGGTCAGCGTTCCGGCGACGATCATCACGTCGGACTGGCGCGGGCTGCCGCGCGGAGCGAAGCCGAAGCGCTCGACGTCGTATCGCGGCATCGAGAGCTGCATCATCTCGACCGCGCAGCAGGCGAGCCCGAAGGTCATCCACATCAGCGAGCCGGTGCGCGCCCACTGGATCAGGTCGTCGGTCGTGGTGACGAGAAACCCCTTGTCGGCGAGTTCGTCGCTGATCGCGCCGAAATAGGAGTCGTCGGCCCCGACCGGCCTGCCGGTCGCTCGGATCGAGCACGCCCGTCGTGGCCGGGGCGATGATTGGACCGGAGGTCAATCCCATTCCAGCGCTCCCTTGTTCCATTCGTAGACGAAGCCGACCGTCAGCACGGCGAGGAAAAGCATCATCGACCAGAACCCGAGCGCGCCGAGGTCATGGAAGACGATCGCCCAGGGGAACAGAAACGCCACCTCGAGGTCGAAGATGATGAACAGCAGCGACACCAGATAGAAGCGCGCGTCGAAGCGCATGCGCGCGTCGTCGAACGGGGCGAAGCCGCATTCGTAGGGCGACAGCTTTTCCGAATCCGGCGCCTTGAAGGCCAGCAGAAAGGGCATGACCATCAGCGCCCCGGCGATCAGCGTGCCCAGGATGACGAAAACGACCAAGGGCAGGTAATCGGAGATGATGCTCGGCATCGGGCTTTAGCTCGCGGGTTTGGACAAGCGCCGCGGGTGCTTGCGTGGGTATGACGCAGGCCCCTTGCAGGCCCGAACGCCTATCGCAGCGCAGCGACGCATGCAAGGCGAAACGGCGCTCCATCAGCATCAAGTCGCATGGCCTCGTAGGGCGACACGGGACGCGCATGTTAACACACAATGGTCTTGATCTTACAGGGATTGACGATGAGCGCCGCTTAGCGAGGTGCGACAGGCGACTTGAAGGGGAGAATGGCGAGAGAGACGGGACTTGAACCCGCGACCTCCGGCGTGACAGGCCGGCGCTCTAACCAACTGAGCTACTCCCCCGCGAGGGTTGGCGGGGGATAAGCCAGTCGCACGGCCAAGTCAATACGCGCACACGCGTTTTGGAACGCGCCGAAACACCACTCGTCGCCCGCGCGCCGGACGCGGCTCAGAACTGGCTGACGGCGAACGACCAGCGCCGCATTTCCTGCGGGCTCAAGCACATGCATCGTGTCGGGCGGCAGCGATTCGGCCGCCCGCACCAGCGCCGGACTGACGCCCATCCGGCGCGCGTAGCGGGCGAGCACCGCCACCATCGGCGCGTCGGCGAAGCTGCGCGTCGGTGCGCTGCCCGAACCAGCCGTCGCCTTCGGTTTCGACGATCGACATCCGATGCAGCGCGACCTCGCTGCCCGGCGGCGCGACGCGGCGCACCGCCCCCATCATGGCGTAGACGCAGGCCGACAGGCACTCGCCGACATAAGGGCCCAGTCTCCGTCCGCGTGGAATCGTCCGACGACGCCCGCGACCCTGAAGTCGCGCAGGATGTGGCCGAACGCCATCGAGGCGACGACGTTGCCGCCGCGCGAGTTGAAGAAGACGATCCGCTTGAGTTTCTTGTCCTCGGCGCCGGACTTGAGAAAATCGACGAAGGCCTGCGGGGTCGAGGTCTCGATCACGCCCTCGGCGACGATCACGTGCGGACAGCGCGCGCCGCAATCGCCCGACATCGAGCGGCTCGACCCGAAAGGTCATCGAGCCGGAGTCCGCGCGAGCCGGCTCGGCCAGAGCGAGGCCGCACGCAGCCAAGACAAGCCCGACCAGCGACGGCGAGCGCCCCGCAACGGGGGATGGTGGGCGGTGACGGACTCGAACCGCCGACCCTCTCGGTGTAAACGAGATGCTCTACCAACTGAGCTAACCGCCCCTGCTTGCCGTCGCAAGCCAGACTACAGAATTGCGAGCGCGCCGCCAAGCGTCGCCGGCGGCCGAGCCCGGTCAGCTTGCGCGGAAATCGTTCCGTCTCGGGATCGACGATGCCCCTCCGCGGCGGCAGTCGCTTCGGCGAAGCGGCGAACGGCCGGCCGCCTCGCCGCAATCGTTGTCGCCGGATTATTTCTTCGCCGACTTCTTGTTGAGGGCCGCCTTCAGCGCCGCGCCGGGCTTGAAGCGGGCGTTCTTCGACGCCGCGATCTTGATCTCCTTGCCGGTCGCCGGATTGCGGCCCTTGCCGGCGGCGCGCTCGCGCACCGAGAACGTGCCGAATCCAACCAGACGGACTTCCTCGCCCTTCTTCAGCGTCTTCTCGATGCCTTCCAGCACGGCTTCCAGCGCCTTGGCGGCGGCGACCTTGGTCAGTTCCGCTTCCGTCGCAATATGATCGACGAGTTCGAGTTTGTTCATCGCTAGTCTCTCCGTTCCAACGCGGCGTCTCTCCGCCAGCGCATCATCTTGCGCGGCGTTTCTTGCACCGCCGCGCGCTCACGCTCCGCGCGCCCTTGTCGAAACGGCGCCGAGAGCGGCGCCGCACGCCCGAATCAACGGCTGAGGTTCGTCCCATTGCTCACGTTTCGCCCAACAGGCGCAAGGCTTTGCGGGGATCGGCGACAAAAAAAGATGCGATTTTCGCCGGGAAAACCTGGGCTTCGAGACAAAAACGCCGCGAATCCCGTCGGATTCGCGGCGCCTGTTTCTGCGTCAGAGGCGCTTAACGGCCCATGAACGCCTGCCTCTAGTGGGCGATGAAGCCCTGGCCCGGCTCCTCGTTCGGAGGCGCGGGAGCGACCGCCGCATTGACGTCCTCCTCCCAGACGATACGGGACGGGCTGACGCACGAGTGCGTGCTTCAGCACCTCCTCCATCCGCGAGACCGGCACGATCTCCAGCCCGGATTTCACCGAGTTCGGAATTTCGGCCAGATCCTTGACGTTGTCTTCCGGGATCAGCACCTTCTTGATGCCGCCGCGCAGCGCCGCGAGCAGCTTCTCCTTGAGGCCGCCGATCGGCAGCACCCGGCCGCGCAGCGTGATCTCGCCGGTCATCGCGATGTCGCGCCGAACCGGAATGCCGGTCAGCATCGACACGATCACCGTCGCCATGGCGACGCCCGCCGACGGGCCGTCCTTCGGCGTCGCGCCTTCGGGCACGTGGACATGGATGTCGCGCTTGTCGAACAGCGGCGGCTCGATGCCGAAGTCGACCGCGCGCGAGCGCACATAGGACGCGGCGGCGGAGATCGACTCCTTCATCACGTCCTTGAGGTTGCCGGTCACCGTCATCCGGCCCCTGCCCGGCATCATCACGCCTTCGATCGTCAGGAGCTCGCCGCCGACCTCGGTCCAGGCGAGGCCCGTGACCAGGCCGACCTGATCGTCGGCCTCGATCTCGCCGAAGCGGTACTTCGGCGGCCCGAGGAATTCGGCGACGTTCTCGGCATTGACGACGATCCTCTTCTTTTTCGTCGTCAGGATCTCCTTCACCGCCTTGCGGGCGAGATTGGAGAGCTCACGCTCGAGGTTGCGGACGCCCGCTTCGCGGGTGTAGCGGCGGATCAGTTCCATGACCCCGCTGTCCTCGACCTCGAACTCCTTGGCGTCGAGGCCGTGCTTGCCCATCGAGTTCGGCAGCAGGTGGCGCTTGGCGATCTCCAGCTTCTCGTCCTCGGTGTAGCCGGCGATGCGGATGATCTCCATCCGGTCCATCAGCGGCGCCGGGATGTTGAGCGTGTTGGCCGTCGTCACGAACATCACGCTCGAGAGGTCATAGTCGACCTCGAGATAATGGTCGTTGAACGTCGCGTTCTGCTCGGGATCGAGCACCTCGAGCAGCGCCGACGACGGGTCGCCCGCGGAAATCCATCCCCATCTTGTCGATCTCGTCGAGCAGGAAGAGCGGGTTCGACGTCTTCGCCTTGCGCATCGACTGGATGACCTTGCCGGGCATCGAGCCGATGTAGGTGCGCCGGTGGCCGCGGATTTCCGCCTCGTCGCGCACGCCGCCAAGCGACATGCGCACGAACTCGCGCCCGGTCGCCTTGGCGATCGACTTGCCGAGCGAGGTCTTGCCGACGCCGGGCGGGCCGACGAGGCAGAGGATCGGTCCGGTCAGCTTGTTGGCGCGCTGCTGCACGGCGAGATATTCGACGATTCGCTCCTTGACCTTGTCGAGGCCGAAATGATCGGCGTCGAGGATCGCCTGCGCGGCCGGAAGATCCTTCTTGATCTTCGAGCGGCGCTGCCACGGGATCGACAGCAGCCAGTCGAGATAGTTGCGCACGACGGTCGCCTCGGCCGACATCGGCGCCATCTGGCGCAGCTTCTTGACTTCGCCGAGCGCCTTCTCGCGCGCCTCCTTGGTGAGCTTCGTCGACTTGATGCGCTCCTCGAGCTCGGACATCTCGTCGCGCCCTTCCTCGTCGCCGAGTTCCTTCTGGATCGCCTTCATCTGCTCGTTGAGATAGTACTCGCGCTGCGTCTTCTCCATCTGCCGCTTGACGCGCGTGCGGATGCGCTTCTCGACCTGCAGCACGGAGATTTCGCCCTCCATCAGCGCAAGGCACTTCTCGAACCGCTTCGCGATCGAGCGCGTTTCGAGAATCGCCTGCTTGTCCGAGAGCTTGACCGCGAGATGCGAGGCGATCGTGTCGGCGAGCTTGCTGTAGTCGTCGATCTGATTGACCGCGCTGACGACCTCGGGCGAAATCTTCTTGTTGAGCTTCACATAGCTCTCGAATTCGGACACGACCGAACGCGACAGCGCCTCGGCCTCGATCTTCTCGATCGGCTCATCGGCGACCGCCTCGGCCTCCGCCGTGAAGAAGGCTGTCGCCCGGGATGTATTGCGTCACCGACGGCTCGCGACGCGCCTTCGACCAGCACCTTGACCGTGCCGTCGGGCAGCTTGAGGAGTTGCAGGACGCTGGCCAGCGTGCCCGTGGTGAAGATGGCGTCCGGCGCCGGATCGTCGTCGGCCGCGTTCTTCTGGGTGGCCAGCAGGATCGGCTTGTCCGACTTCATCACCTCTTCGAGCGCGCGGATCGACTTCTCGCGTCCGACGAACAGCGGCACGATCATGTGCGGGAAGACCACGATGTCGCGCAACGGCAGGACGGGATAGACGTCGAGCGTGCCCGGGGCGATGGTTTTTCTTTGGCTGGTCATGTCTATCCTTCTCGGAAGCCAGGCCAAGGCCGACCCCCGCGCTTGCATTGACGACGCCCGCCAACGGGTCCGGCCCTGTCGATCAGCGGCCGCGCCTGTCGCTTTATGCGCCCCGCCTGTCCCGATGGCCCGAGCTGGCCCGCCATGATTCCGTCACGCAATGTCTGTGCCGCGCGGCCGGAATCAAACGTCTTTAGGCGAAGATGGGCTCAGGCGGCCGCAGTTTCAAGCCGCCCCGTGTGAGACGGCGTCAGCTCGCGCGTTCGGCGCGCTTTCGGCGTAGATATAGAGCGGCCGCGCCTTGCCCTCGACCACCTCGGGCCCGATCACGACCTGCTCCACGCCGTCGAGACCGGGCAGATCGAACATCGTATCGAGCAGGATGCCTTCCATGATCGAGCGCAAGCCGCGCGCGCCGGTGCGCCGCTCGATCGCCTTCTTGGCGATGACGTTCAACGCCTCGTCCTGGAAGGTGAGGTCGGTGTTCTCCATCTCGAACAGCCGCTGATACTGCTTGACCAGCGCATTCTTCGGCTCGGTCAGGATCTTCTTGAGCGCGTCCTCGTCGAGGTCCTCGAGCGTGGCGATGACCGGCAAGCCGTCCGACGAATTCCGGAATGAGGCCGAACTTCAGGAGATCCTCCGGCTCGACGTTGCGGAACACCTCGCCGGTGCGGCGATCGTCCGGCGCCTGAACCTTGGCCCCGAAGCCGATCGACGTGCCCTTGCCGCGCGCGGAGATGATCCGCTCGAGCCCCGAGAAGGCGCCGCCGCACACGAACAGGATATTGGTCGTGTCGACCTGCAGGAACTCCTGCTGCGGGTGCTTGCGGCCGCCCTGCGGCGGAACGCTGGCGATCGTGCCTTCCATGATCTTGAGCAGCGCCTGCTGCACGCCCTCGCCCGAGACGTCGCGGGTGATCGAGGGATTGTCGGACTTGCGGCTGATCTTGTCGATTTCATCGATGTAGACGATGCCGCGCTGGGCGCGCTCGACGTTGTAGTCGGAAGCCTGCAGAAGCTTCAGGATGATGTTCTCGACGTCCTCGCCGACATAGCCCGCTTCGGTGAGCGTCGTGGCGTCCGCCATGGTGAAGGGCACGTCGAGGATTCGGGCGAGCGTCTGGGCGAGCAGCGTCTTGCCCGAGCCGGTCGGGCCGATCAGCAGGATGTTGGACTTGGCGAGCTCGACGTCGCCGTGCTTCGAGGCGTGGTTCAGCCGCTTGTAATGGTTGTGAACCGCGACGGAGAGAACGCGCTTGGCCTGCGACTGCCCGATCACGTAATCGTCGAGAACCTTGCAGATCTCGCGCGGGGTCGGAATGCCGTCCTTGCTCTTGACCAGCGAGGTCTTGCTCTCCTCGCGGATGATGTCCATGCACAGTTCGACGCATTCGTCGCAGATGAACACCGTCGGCCCGGCGATGAGCTTGCGAACCTCATGCTGGCTCTTGCCGCAGAATGAGCAGTAGAGCGTGTTCTTGGCGTCGCCGTCGGCCTTGGCCATTGTCTTTCTCCAACCGGCCGCTCATTTCGAATCGCAGCCTAAGCATTCTGAACTAACGAAACGTAGCCTTCGACCCCTCCTGCCGTCCGCCGCGTCCCAACTTCCTGAACGTCGGGCTCGCCCGACGTTCAGATTCGACAAGCAACCATTATATTCCGGGCGAAATCAAGTCGTTCCCGAAAAAATCGCCGCCGCAAAGGGCTTCGCAAGAAGCGAGCCAACAGAGGGTGGGCCGTCTCAGGACGGCGCTTTCGTCTCTTCCGTCTCCGTCGCCCGCTTGGTCGTCACCTCGTCCACGATGCCGAACGCCTTGGCTTCCTCGGCCGACATGAAGTGATCGCGATCCAGAGTCCTCTCGATCGCCTCGTAGGGCTGGCCGGTGTGGTTGACGTAGATTTCGTTCAGGCGGCGCTTGACCTTGAGAATGTCCTCGGCGTGCCGCTGGATGTCCGACGCCTGCCCCTGGAAGCCGCCGGACGGCTGGTGAACCATGATCCGCGCATTCGGCAGGGCGAATCGGCTGCCTTTTTCGCCTGCGGCCAGCAGAAGCGAACCCATGGACGCCGCCTGTCCGATGCACAGGGTCGTGACCTTGGGACGGATAAACTGCATCGTATCGTAGATCGAAAGCCCGGCGGTGACGACGCCGCCCGGCGAGTTGATGTAGAGCGCGATGTCTTTCTTGGGGTTCTCCGCCTCGAGGAACAGAAGCTGCGCCACCACCAGCGACGCCGACACGTCCTCGACCGGCCCGATCAGGAAGACGATCCGCTCGCGCAAGAGGCGCGAGAAAATGTCGAACGAACGCTCGCCGCGCGCCGACTGCTCGATCACGATGGGGACGAGGTTATTGGTGTAGTAGTCGATCGGATCGCGCATCGGCGTTGATTTCCCCAAACAATGGACGGTGGACACCGAGCCCTAGATAGGCGCCCGCGCCCGCCCCGAAAAGAGGCGCCGGGCCTTCGGTCCCGCCAGGAGGCCCGTCGCTTCGCCGCTTGCGCGGGTCAGCCGGCCGACTCTTCGGCTTCTGTCGCGGCGAGCGCCGCGGGCTCGATCGGCGCGATCTCCTTGGCCGGAGCCGACGGCAGCTCGTCGTCGAGCGGCTTCATCAGCTCTTCCTTGGAGACCTTTCGCTCCTCGACCTTGGCGAGTCCGAGGATGTAGTCCACGACCTTCTCCTCGTAGATCGGGGCGCGCAGTTCCGCCAAAGCGTTCTGATTATTGCGATAGAAATCCCAGACCTGTTTCTCCTGGCCCGGATACTGGCGCGCTTTCGCGATCAGGGCCTGGGTCATCTCCTCGTCCGAAATCTTCACGTCGGCCTTGGTTCCGACCTCGGCCAGAAGCAGGCCGAGGCGCACGCGACGCTCGGCGATCCTGCGATAATCCGCGCGCGCCGCCTCCTCGGTGGTGTTCTCGTCGGCGAAACTGCGGCCGGCCGCCGCCTGCTCCTGCACGACCTGTTTCCAGATGCCGTCGAACTCCTGGTCCACCAGCCCTTCGGGAAGTTCGAACGAATAGAGCGCGTCGAGCTTGTCGAGCAGCTGGCGCTTGATCTTTTCGCGCGAGTACCGGGCGTGGTCGGCCGCGATCCCGTCGCGCAGCCTCTCCTTGACCTGGTCGAGGGTCTCGAGGCCGAGGCCCTTGGCGAATTCGTCGTCGAGCGCGAGGGCCTCGGGCGCGGCGACGGCCTTGACGGTGACGTCGAACTCGCCGGTCTTGCCCGCCAGCGTCGCAACCGCGTAGTTTTCCGGGAATGTCGCATGAACGACCCGCTTTTCGCCAGCGACCGCGCCGAGGAGCTGGTCCTCGAAGCCCGGAATGAAGGTGTTCGAGCCGATGAGGACCGGGATGTCGCGACCCTCCCCGCCCTCGAACGGGACGCCGTCGATCTTGCCGTCGAAATCGACCGTGACGCGGTCGCGGGCCTCGGCCTTCGACCCTTCGGGCTTGTCGGCGTAGGTGCGACGCCCGTCGGCGATCCGCTCGATCGCATTGGCGACGTCGGCCTCCTCGACGTCGGAGGTCAGCCGCTCGAGCGAGATCTCGGAAAAGTCGCCGATCTCGAAGGTCGGGAGAACTTCGAGCGCGATCTTGAACGTCAGGTCGCCACGCGCCTCGAGCGCGGCCTCGATCGCCGACTGATCGGTGGGAAGCTCGACCTTCGGCTCGCGGGCGAGGCGGAGGTGGTTGTCGTCGACGATCTTCTTGTTGGCGTTGCTGATCGCCTCCTGGACGACGTCGGCCATGACGGACTTGCCGTAGACCTTGCGCAGGTGCTCGACCGGCACCTTGCCCGGGCGGAATCCCTTGATCTGGGCCTTCGCCTTGAGCTGGGCCAGTTGACCATTCAGCTTTTCGGCAAGGTCGCTCGCCGGAAGGAAGATGTCATACTCGCGCTTGAGCCCCTGGCTCAGCGTCTCCGTCACCTGCATAGTCCAATCCGCCTTGTGTTTAAATGGCCAAGGCTTCCCTTAGCCGATTTCGTGTCTGTCGCCAAAGCGTCATTCGGACCCGCGCCGACCGCGTGGGCCGTGAAAGCCGCTCCTTCACGGGACCGACCTCTGAGGAGCGAACTCCTCGAACTGGTGCGGGCGGAGGGACTCGAACCCCCACAACTTTCGTCACCGGAACCTAAATCCGGCGCGTCTACCAATTCCGCCACGCCCGCGTCGGCGCCGGCCGCAACGCGGGCGCGCGCCTTGAGCTTCGGGCGCGCTCTATATCAGCTTGTCCGTCCCGCGCCAGCGAAAAAAGCGGCGGTCGGGCGGCGACGGCGAATCCGGTGGGAAACGCGTGGCGGTTGCCTGATCGTCTCGCTCGGATATGAAGGGCGCGTTGATGGCGGCCACAAAGCATTGGACGGACCCCGAGAACTCGATGAAATTGTTTTCCGCCGCCTTGCCCTCGCCGCGCGAGCCCCTTCCCCAGTCCGCTGGGGAAGGGGGCGCGCGACTCCCGGGAGTTGGCGCGTCGTGATCCGTTTCCCCCCTGAAACTCGAAAGGATCTCCGCCGCACGTCGATGCCCACCCGGCGCGCGGTCCTCGGCGGCGGACTGGCGGTCGCCGCCTGGGGCGTGACGCCCCTCCGCGCCGACACCCCCGCCGCTACGCCCGACGCCTTTTTGGCGTTCGAGGCGGCGCCGACGCCCCTCGCCTTTCTGCCCCCGCCGGCCGAACCGGCCGCGGCGCTCTCCTACGGCGGAACGGTTCCGGGGCCGCTTCTCCGACTCAAAAAGGGCGAGGACCTGAAACTGAGGTTTTCCAACAAGCTCAGCGAGCCGACGACCTTATGTTTCGCCGGGCTGCGCACGGCCAACGCCGTCGCCGGCTACGGCGGGCTCACCGGGCCAAGGCTCGCGCCCGGCGCGAGCCTCGACATCAAATTCGCCCCGCCGGACGCGGGCTTCAATCTCTATCTGCCGCACGCCGGCGCGACCGACGCCGGCCAGCAGGGCCGAGGCCTGTTTGGTCCGATCGTGGTCGACGAGGCCGAACGGATCGACGTCGACGAGGATGTCGTGGTGGTCCTGTCCGACTGGAGCTTTGACGAAAAGGGCCAGATCAAGAACGACTTCGCCGATCCGGCGCTGGCGCGCGGACCCGGCCGGCGGGGGAGCGTCGTGTTCGCGGGCGGCGCCGCCGCGCCGCTGTCGCTGAAAGCCCTGCCGGGAGCGCGGGTGCGGCTGAGACTCGGCAACGCGGCGACCGCGCGGCTGACCAATGTCGGGATCGACGGCGCAAAAACGCAGATCGTCGCGGTCGACGGCCAGCCGAGCGAGCCGTTCGAGCCGCTGCGCAACCAGTTCCCGATGGGACCGGGCGCCCGCTTCGAGCTCATGTTCGACATGCCGCGCGAGGCCGGGGTGGAGGTCAAATTCGTCCTGCGCCGGGAGAACGGGGCGCCGGATATTCCGTTCGTCTCGATCAGGGCGGACGGCGACGCGCTTCCGGCGCGCGCCAATCCGGGCCGCCTGCCGCCCAATCCGGCGCTGCCGGCCGAGATCGCGCTCGAGGCGGCGCGAAGCTTCGACGTCGCCGTGAGCGGCGGCGGCGGAGCGCCGTTCGCGGTCAACGGCGCGACCTTTGCGGACTGGGGACCGAAGCCGCTCGCCTCCGTGTCCCGCGGCGCGCCGACCGTGTTCGCCTTCGCCAACCGCACCGCAGTCGTCCAGGCGATGCGGCTCGGCGGCCACGTCGCGCGCCTGCTGCACTCGATGGACGACGGCTGGGAGCCCTACTGGCGCGACACCATCCTGATCCAGCCCGGCCGCACCCTCCACGTCGCCTTCCTCGCCGACAATCCCGGCAAATGGCCGATCGAATCGGCGATACCCGAGCATCGCGCGGCCGGGGTCGGGGCGTGGTTTCAGGTGGGGTAGCGGGCTGAATGAGCGCGACCGGTATGGCGGGAGTGCGCAACGAGCGGTCATTCGCCACGAGGCGAACGATAGTGTCGGCCCGGAAGGCACGAGACCAGCGGGTGGCTTCAGCGGAACTGGCGAAGGCGTAACGCCGCGAAATAGAGGAGAGAAACGGTAGGCGGGACGGTCGCTTTCGCAAGTCGGGATGTCTCCCCTGTGGCGAAGAACACGCAATGGGTGAACGTGGCCGCCAACGCTGCCGAGGCGGCAACATAGGGTTTCCTCGGCGGGGTCCGCCCTCCGCGCCAAAACAAATCATTGCGGAAAATCAGAATATGCCGTACCCTCGCGAATGATCGAAGTCAGGCGTCCCCTCGACCGTGCCCTCATGCGGCTGGCGGCCAAGGCCTCGATCGACCGCTGTTTGAAAAGTGATGAAGCGACGGCCTTGCGCCAAGATATAATCGCCTCGGGAAGGCGCCCCGCCCGTCCAAGATTGGCCGCTCGGGTCATCGCGAGGACCGGCGACAGCGGCGACGTGACGATCCGGCGCCGCCATTGCCTACAACTGCAACGTGAAGTTTTTGCTGTGCGGCCCGATTTGGGCGACGGCCGCCCGGAGAATCCGGTGCAACGCGTTGAAAACGCTGAAAACCGGATCGGGAATCGCGGCCGGCGGGATTCCCTCCCCCCTTGTGGGGGAGGGTTAGGGCGGGCATTTGATGGTGACGCGCGGGCCCCATCGTTCGCCGGGTCAGCGCGACCCCCATTCGCCGCGCTTCGCTCGCGATGACGGACGAGTTAGCGCCTCTTTTGGCGCGACGCCCGCCCCGAGAATCCGCCGCAACGCCTTGAAAAGGCTTAAAACCGACTCGGACTTGGCGGCGCATTCCGAACGGGCGCCATAATTCCCCACGACCTCGTGCCTCAAGGAGCCCGTGCGACGGCCGTGAGCGCCAGCTTGACGGGTCGTTCAGGACAATCCCGCTTCGCCGCTCTTGAACGCCGTACTCCCCTACGCCGCGACATTTGCTAAGCTCGCCGGCGCACCGGGGATCGGCATGCAGCAGCAAGACGTCAAGGGCGCGGGAGCGGTCGGCTTCCTGAGCCACCTCTTCTCCGACGTCCGCATCGCCGCGATGCTGGTGCTCGGCTTTGCGTCCGGCATTCCCTATCAGCTCGTCTACATCACCCAGTCGGCGTGGCTGTACGAAGCGAAGGTGCCGATCGCGATCATCGGCATGATGAGCGAACTGACCCTCGCCTATAAGTTCAAGTTCGTCTGGGCGCCGTTTCTCGACCGTTACGATGCGCCGCTCTTCAGCCGGCTGCTCGGACGCAGGCGCGGCTGGATCGTGGTTTCGCAGATCGCGATCATGGCGGCGCTGGCGGGCATCGCCCTCGGCGATCCGGGGGAGTGGCTCGCCTGGACCATCGTCTTTTCGCTCGCGCTCGGGTTCGCCGGGGCGACGCAGGACGTGGTGGTCGACGGGTGGCGCATCAATGTGGCTCCGATCGAACGGCAGGCGCTGATGGCGTCGTGGTCCGAGGTCGGCTATCGCATCGGCGTCCTCGCCGCGGGCGCCGGCGCCCTCCTTCTCGCCGACCGGTTCGGATGGCGCGCAGCCTATTTTTGCATGGCGGCGCTGATGACGGTCGGAACGGTCGCGGCCTTCTTCGCCCCCGAGCCGGAAGCCGACAAGACCGCGACGCATCCGCCTGAATTTCGTCTCGACCGTCGTCGCTCCGATCCGGGAAGCTCATGACGAGGCTCGCGCCGATGGCGCTGGTGGTCCTGCTGCTGGTCGCGGGCTTTCGGATGCCCGGCTACATTTCGAACGCCATGGCGGTGCCGCTGTTCAAGAGCCTGCATTATTCCGACACGGACATCGCCACGGTGACCAAAGTCTTCGGCTTCTGGGTCGGGCTCGGGGGCACGTTCCTCGCGAGCTTCATCATGCCCCGCCTCGGCATGATGGCGAGCCTGGTGCTCGGCACGGTGGCCGGGTCGGCCTCGCATCTGGCGCTCGCCTGGCTCGCCTCCCACGGCGACCACGGCGGCTCGGACTTCTGGACGTTCGCGATCGCCGTCAGCATCGACAGCTTCGCCTATGCCTTCGCCTCAATTGTTCTGATCACCTACATGTCGTCGCTGACCGCAACCAGTCTCGCCGCGAGCCAGTTCGCGCTGCTGACTTCGATCTGCGCCCTGCCGGGCAGCCTGATTGCGGGAACGTCCGGTTTCTTCGTCCACTGGCTGGGGTTCGAGCGGTTTTTCATCGCGACGTCGCTGATCGGCGCGCCGGTTGCGGTCCTCTGCTGGTGGGTCTGGCGGGCGCAGGCGAGAACGACCGAGACCTCGACCGGGCGCGAAGCGCTCGCCGAATAGACTAAAGCCACTTCTTCCAGCGGAAGAAGACATAGGGCAGCACCGCGGCGCAGATCATAATGAAAATCGCAAGCGGATAGCCATAATGCCATTCGAGTTCCGGCATCTCCTTGAAGTTCATGCCGTAGATCGAGGCGATGACCGTGGGCGGCATGAAGATGACCGCGAGCACGGAAAAGAGCTTGATGATGTCGTTCTGCGCCAGGTTGATCAGACCGAGCGTCGCGTCGAGCAGGAACTGCACCTTTTGCGCCTTGAAGCTCGCGTCCTCCTCGAGCGACTGCAGGTCGCGGAGCGCCGTGCTGGTCGCCGCGCGCACGGCCTTCGGCGCCTTGTCCGGCTTGCCGCCGTCGCCGTTCCCATCGGCGTTGAGGAAAAGCAATAGCCGCTCGATCGACACCATGCTCTCGCGCAGATTGGAGATCTTCTCGTCCTCGCGGCCGAGGTCCCAGAGCGTTTCGGAATAGATCTGGTTGCGGCCCTCCTTGTCCTCCTTGGCGCGGAACACCCGGCTCGCGATCTGGTCGAGACTGACGCCCGCCTGGCTCAGCGCGCGCGCCGAGCGGTTGATCGCGGTATTGACGAGCCCGACCGCAACCGCGTCGGGCGAAAGCGCCCGCGTCGGCGTCTTGCAGAGCTTCTGCCCGAAAATGTCGAAGGCGTCGCAGGCGTGGTAGCGTACCGTGACCAGCGCGGTCGGTCGCGACGACGAAGGTGACGTCGGTAATGTCGGGCGTATCCTGCGGCTCGCTGAGGATGCTCGCCTGAAGATAGCGGACGCCGTTCTCGGCATAGTGCGTCTCCGGCGGCTCGGCATAGTCCGGATCGGTCGCGGGTCGGGATGGGTACGCCGACGAAATCCTGGACCTTCCGGTCCTCTTCGAACGTCGGTTCGATCATGTCGATCCAGACCGCGCCCTCCGGGATCGGCTCGGCCGGCTCGAGCTGCCGGCGCAGGACCAACGCGACCGCTGGCGAGTCCTCGCCGGCTGGCTGCTTGGCGATGGCGTGGACGACAATCACGGAGAACTCCTCGAAGAGCGCTAAGGGCCTGGGCGCCGATAAGCGCGTAGCATCGATTTCGCCGCCCGCGCCCGCAAATGTCCATTCGACAGTTTGGTGACAGCATCGCGACGCTCTTTGCGCCCCATGGACTGACCTTCCACGCCTTCACGGACAATTTGACCGTGACAACGCTCGTCATCCAGCGGTCAGCGCATCAGCGCCGCGGCGTTCTCACGCAGGTCCTCTGCCGTCTGCTTCGCAAACCCGAGGTCGCCGAGCGCCCGCGCCACGGCGCCAACGAGTTCGGCGTTGGTCGCGGCCCGCTCGCCGTTCGGCAGGGCAAGGTTGTTCTCGAAGCCGACGCGCGCATGTCCGCCGAGGAGCGCGCTCGCCGTGACGCACGCCGCCTCCCGGCGTCCGAAGGCGCAGACGCTCCAGTGAGCGAATTGCGGCGCGCCCGGCGCGAGGAACGGCAGCAGGTCGGAAGGCGCCGCGGTCCTCAACAGCGTATAGCGCCCGAGCACGTAGAGGACGGCGATGGAGTCGAACGGGATGACGCCGCGCTTCTGCATCGCGGCGAGCCGCGCCCCCTCCTCGGGCGCGTAAAGAATGAATTGCGGCCAAACGCTCATCCGCTTTAAACCGGCCAGGAAATCGGCGAACGGCCCCTCGTCTCTCGCATCCTGCGCAAGCTCCCTCAGAGCCAGCGAGACCGCCTCGGGTTTGGTCTCGAGCACGACAGCCATTTGCTCGGCTGGTCGGTAGCGGCCCAGCGACTCGCTGGTGACCTGAACGACAAGCCGGTCGCGAACGACCTCGCGGATTGCGGCGATCGCCGAACGATAAGCCTCGGCGTCGAGCCAATGCGCGCCGTCGGCGTCGCGCACGTGAAGGTGGATCATCGCCGCCCCGGCGTCGGCGCACTCGGCGGCGGTCTCGGCAAGCTCGGCGATCGTCATGGGGAACTGGGGATGGTTCGCCTTGGTCTTGCGTCCGCCATTCGGCGCGACTGCGATCGCCACGCCTTTTCGCGCCGTAGCTCCCGTCACGCCGCTTGCCTTTCCGACACGTTCTCAGAAGCCTAGGATTCGCGCCCGTTCAGCGGGCCTCGATGGTTTCCATCACGCATATTTTGCACCGCGGCGCAAACGGCGTGGCGGCAGGGCGCGCTCGCTGAGCGCTCCGGCCGGCATCAGGACGTCGCTCCGGCAATCCTTCGCCACACAAAGCGCAAACTGGCCCGCCAGAGGTTCCCCGCAACGTCTATGCGATAAACTCCGGGTGGGACCGATTCGGCCCAGTTCTCGGCGCCGGAGCCGGAAGGACCCTAAGGATGGCGAAACGATTAGGACTCGCGCTCGGGCTGACTGCGCTCCTCGCCGCAAGCGCCTCCGCCCAGAACGCGCCGCTCGACCTCCGTCCGACAGCCGCCATGAAGCCCGCCAGCGGCCCGGTCGGCAACCTCTCCGCCGCAGAGGCGGTCGCGCGCGCCAACGCTTGGCTGGACGCGGCGCGCGTGATGACCGCCGACTTCGTCCAGATCGGCCCGGGCGGCAAGCGCTCCGAGGGCCAGCTGACTTCGAGCGCCCCGGCAAGATGGCGTTCAAGTATGAGGCGCCGGCGCGATTCGAAATCGTCGCGGACGGACGCAGCGTCGCCATCATCGACCACAAGCTCAACACCCAGGACGAGTATTTCATCGCCCAGACGCCGCTCAAGTTTCTGCTTGCGGACCACATTGATCTCGCCCGCGACACGCAAGTCCTCAGCGTCGCGCAGGACCAAAAGTCGGTCACGATCGAGGTCGAGGACAAGGCGGCGCTTGGCGGAACGGCCCATCTCGAACTGATCTTCGACCCTGCGACCTTCGCGCTGAGGCAGTGGACCGTGATTGACGCGCAGGGTTACCAGACGGTGGTCACCCTGTTCAATCTCGACCTGACGACGCGGCCCGACCCGGATCTCTTTCATATCGACGAGAGCCTCCCGACGCGGCAGCTAGGCAAGGGACGGTGACGCGCAAATCGGCGCCGCATTCCCGTACCAGGCGTCCATCCCATTCGGCCGCGCCAAATTTGACATTCCGCCCGGATACAGGCCACGTGACATCTTAAAGACGGTCCGGGAGGAAAAGTCTGATGCCGCGCAATGACGACGTCGACTCGATTCGGAAATACATCGATCCGTTTCGCGTCACGAAGGGCAAGAGCTTCCGTCTGAAGGACTTCGATCCCGGGGACACGCTCGGGCTGAGGATGGACAAGGGGGAAGCGGCCGATCTGCTTCAGCGCGGCTCGGAATGGCTCGCGATGGAGCAGGATATCCTTTACGCTCAGGATTCCTGGTCCGTGCTGCTGGTGTTCCAGGCGATGGATGCGGCGGGAAAGGACGGCACGATCAAGCACGTCATGTCGCGCATCAATCCGCAGGGCTGCGAGGTCCATTCGTTCAAGCAGCCGTCGGTCGAGGAGCTTTCCCACGATTTCCTGTGGCGCTATGCGACCCGGGTCCCGCAGCGAGGGCGCATCGGCATCTTCAATCGCTCCTACTACGAGGAGGTGCTGGTAGTGCGCGTGCACCAGCAGTTGCTCAAGGCGCAGAAGATGCCGCCGACGCTGGTCGGCAAGGGGATCTGGGACGAGCGGCTCGACGACATCGCGCGTTTCGAGGACTACCTGATCCGACAGGGCGTGGTGGTGCTCAAGTTCTTCCTCAATCTGTCCCGCAAGGAGCAGAAGAAGCGCTTCATGGAGCGTCTCGACAAGCCGGAGAAGAACTGGAAGTTCTCGGCGGCCGATGTTCGCGAACGCGGATACTGGGACGATTACATGCGCGCCTACGAGGAGGCGATCCAGGCGACGGCTTCAAAGGACGCGCCGTGGTTCGTCGTGCCGGCGGACAACAAGTGGTTCAGCCGGCTCGTCGTCGCTGCTGCGGTCGTCGAGGCGGTCGAGAAGCTCGACCTCAAATATCCCACGGTGACCCCCGAGCAGAAGAAGGACCTCGCCGCCGCGCGCGCCGAGCTCGAGGCGGAAAAATAACGCGGAGCCGCGCGCGAAAGCGCAAAAGATGACAATCGCGTCCGGCCATGGTTCTATGCTGTCAGGGCGATCGCCGCCAAAACAAGCGCGTGCCGGACGAGCATCGAAAGTGACGACGACGATCCCTTGTTTTATCAGGCGCCCATGAGCGCCGAACTTTCCTCGCTCGCGAGTGTTCTAGACGCCGGGGTCGTCATCATTCACGACGTCGAGGGCCGGATTTTGTTCTGGACGTCCGGCTGCGAGCGCCTCTACGGATATACGCGCCTCGAAGCGGTCGGTCGGCGCGTGCACGATCTGCTCGAGACCCGCTATCCCCGCCCTCGCGCCGGAGATCGTCGATTCGCTTTCAGCGCGGGGCGCGTGGCAGGGCGAGCTCGAGCATCGCGCCAAGGACGGCTCGACGCTCTCGATCGCAAGCCTTTGGGTGACCCGGAAATCCACCGACGGAGCGACCGCCGCGGTGCTTCAGAACAACCACGACATCACCGCGCTGAAACGGGTGCAGACCGAACTGGAGGCGCGCGAGGCGCATCTCCGCTCGATCCTCGCCACGGTTCCCGAGGCGATGATCGTCTCCGATGAGCACGGCGTCATCACCTCGTTCAGCGCCGGCGCCTCTTCCCTGTTCGGCTATCGCCCCGAGGAAGTGATCGGCCGCAACGTCAGGCTCCTGATGCCCGAGCCCTATCGGGCGGAGCACGACGGCTATATGTCCAACTACCTGCGCACTGGCGAAGCGCGCATCATTGGCTACGGTCGTCTGGTGCAGGCGACCACCAGGGACGGCAAGATCCTCCCGGTCGAGCTGGCGGTCGGCGAGGCGCGCGCCGACGGGCGGCGTATTTTCACCTCTTTCATCCGCGACCTGTCGAGCCGGCAGAAAATGGAGCAGGAGTTGCGCCAGTCCCAGAAGATGGAGGCGGTCGGCCAGCTTACCGGCGGCGTCGCCCACGACTTCAACAATATCCTGACCGCGATCATCGCCAATCTGGAGTTGCTCACGCCCATGCTCGTCGATCCCGACCATCGGGAGCTCGCGGGCGAGGCCCAGGGCGCGGCGCAGGACGGCGCCAAACTTGCGGCGCAACTCCTCGCCTTCGCCCGGCGCCAGCCGCTCAATCCGAAGCCGACCGACGTCGGCCGCCACGTGAGCGGATTCTCCGAGCTTCTGCGCCGCACACTCGGCGAGGCGATCGAACTCAGGATTTCGGTCCCCCCGGACACGCACCTTAGCGTCGTCGACAGCGCGCAACTGCAAAACGCCGTGCTCAATCTCGCCATCAACGCCCGGGACGCGATGCCGCGCGGCGGCCAGCTTGGGATCGACATCGCCGACGCCCGTCTCGACGCCGACTACGCCCAGATGTACCCCGAGGTGCGCACCGGCCGTTACGTCCTGATCACGGTCACAGACACCGGGACGGGCATGTCGGAAGACGTGCGCCAGAAAGCGTTCGAGCCGTTCTTCACCACCAAGCCCATCGGGTCCGGCACCGGGCTCGGCCTCAGCATGGTTTACGGCTTCGTCAAGCAGTCCGGCGGCCATATACAGCTCTACAGCGAGCCCGGCAGCGGCACGAGCGTGCGCATTTACCTGCCCCATGCGGAAGCCGCGCAGGTCGACGCCGCGCACGCCCACGACGAACAGGGACCCGAGCTTCCGAAGGGCTCCGAAACCATCCTTCTGGTCGAGGATGACCCGCGCCTGCGTCGCGTGCTGAGCCGGCGCCTGAGAAGCCTCGGCTACGTGGTCGTGGAGGCCGATAACGGCGCGACCGCGATGAAGGAACTCGCCGAGCGGCCGGATGTCGCCCTCCTCTTTACCGACATGGTGATGCCGGGCGGAATGAGCGGCCTGGAACTCGCCCAGGCCGCGCTGGCGGTGAAGCCGGACGTTAAAGTCCTGTTCACCTCCGGCTACGCCGAGCCCGCCATCGCGCGTCTCGGACTGAGCGCCGGCCACTGGTTGAAGAAGCCCTACACCGCCGACGAGCTTGCCCAGAAGGTCCGCCAGATCCTGAGCGAGGACGTGTAACGGCTTGCCCCGCGCTTACGGCCTTCAACAGGCGACGCGATCGACGCTTCTTTGATGGAGGAGCTCTGCCCGCTTGTGGGAAAGCTCCGCCTCGCCCTTGCGCCGGCGTCGCATCTCGGGCTTGTGACGCGCTTATCCCCCCGAGGCTGATCTTGGATTTTTCCGTCGCCACCTGGAACATCAATTCGGTCCGCCTCCGGATCGGCCTCGTGACCCGCTACCTGGCTCAAAAAGCGCCCGACGTCCTCTGCCTGCAGGAGACGAAATGTCCGGACGCCAATTTCCCCCACAACGCCTTTCGCAGCGCCGGCTATTCCCACATCGCGATCAGCGGACAGAAGGGCTATCACGGCGTCGCCATCGTCTCCCGCATCCCGTTCGCGGCGCATTCGGTGCGCGACTTCTGCAAAAAGGGCGACGCCCGACACCTGCGGGTCGTCCTCGATGGACCGCTAAGGGACGTGGAGCTGCACAACTTCTACGTGCCGGCCGGCGGCGACGAGCCCGATCCGGCGGTCAATCCGAAATTCGCCCACAAGCTCGCCTTCGTCGACGAAATGGCCGAGTGGGCGACCGAGGACAAGGCTGCCGCCGGAAGGGCGATTCTGGTTGGCGACCTCAACATCGCGCCGCTCGAGCACGACGTCTGGAGCCACAAGGCGCTCGTCAAAGTGGTGAGCCACACGCCGGTCGAGGTCGAGCGGCTGAAGCGCGCACAAGGCGCGGGCCCGTGGATCGACGCGCTGCGCATGTTCCGGCCCGATGAGGAAAAGCTCTACACGTGGTGGAGCTACCGCTCGCCGGACTGGGAGAAAGCTGACAAGGGGCGGCGGCTCGACCACGTGTGGGTGAGCCCGGCGCTGGGGCCGGCGCTCGTCGGCATGGAAATCCTGCGCGAGGCGCGCGGATGGACCCGACCCTCGGACCACGTCCCGGTCAAGGTTACGATTACGCTGTAAGGGCCCCATCCGGATCTTTTGCGTGCCCTCGAAATCCGTCGGGGCGTGATGCGTCCCTCAGTCGCTGACCGCCGTCGGTTCGGTCACGATCTTCATGAAAGAGACATTTAGGGAATCCGCGACGTAATCGCGCTGGTAGGCGCCCGCCTCGGGCCCGGCGACAAAGCCCATCTTGTCGAGGATCATCTGCGCGGCCCTGTTTCGTTCGGTCTTCTGGAACGTCACCTGCAACGTCGAAACCGGCGCCGGACCCATCTCGGCCAGGGTGGATATCAGCGCCTGCTCAATGAACTTGCCCTGCACCCGGCAAGAGAGCATCAAGTCCTGGATGATCAACACATCGTGTCCGGGGCGATCCGGGTCGCGCTCGCGCCGCGCCATGCAGAAACCCACCGTGCCGTAGCTGCCGAAGCGGTCGGCGCATTCGATCACATAACGCTTTTGCGCCGGATCGGCGAGAATGGCGACAATCTCGTCGCGGCCATATTTGCGGCCGGAGAAATTGAGCTGGTTCGTGCGCTGCACCAGTTCGGCGACGCGGTCGAGATCCTGCGGCCGGTCGGGGCGAATGGTGACGGTGACGCTGCAGCTTCTCAAGAACTCGATATAGTCGTCGCCATAGGCGCTGGCCGCCTCGTCGCGCGCCATGGCGTCCTGGTACATCTTGCGCCGGCCCCGTGCCTCGGGCGTATCGGCGCCCCGCAGACGAGCCCGGGCCAGCAGGCCGGGGATGGCCGTTTCCGGCAACACCTCGACGCCGGCTATCGCCGCGCTGACCTCGGCGCGTTCGAACGGGTTGTCGTCAACAAAAACAACCGTATCGGCGCCGATGTCGATCGCCTGGACGATCCGCCGGACGCCTTCCGATTTCGGCCCCCAGCCGATCTGCGGATAGAGCAGATATTCTGCAAGGCCCAGTTCGGCGAGTTTGCCGAGCGCGTCCTCGCGGGCGTTCTTGCTGGCCACCGAGATTAGGATGCCGCGTTCGTCGAGCGCACGGAACAGATCGGCAAGACCGGGCAGCGGCGTCACCTCGCCTTCCAGCAGCACACCGCGCCACAGCGTGTTGTCGAGGTCGAAGATCACCAGCTTGGCGGGCTTCGGCGGCGACAGGTCCGCCTTCGTTGCGGCGAGCGCGTCGGGCGCGGCGGCGCGCAGGCCCAAATCCAGCCGGTGAAAAATAAGATGACCGCCGTTGTCGCCTTCGGGCACGATCGACAGATTGAACGGCAGGTTCGATTCAAAGATCGGAACCATCGCTTTCACGTCGTGCTCGTGCCGGGAAAAGCCCGGCGGCGCGCCGATCCGGATCATCGCCGGGGCCGGCAACTGGTCGGACCGCACCGCGCGGGTCATGCGCCGCTTGTCGATATAGACGGTGAGGATCAGCGAGATCGGCGTGTCGGTGGGATTGGTGATCTCGGCCAGAAAGAGATCGGGGGCGCACAAGTTGCTTGCGGGCCTGAAAGCGACGATTCATCCATTTCTGGATCGCCTCTTCGACCCACAGCCAGCGTTGCGCGCCGCCCGACGCGTGGATGGCGCGGCCGATACGGACGGCGAGCGGCGAAATCCAGGTCAACGCCTTTTCGTAGCGATCGACCTCGGGGGCGGGCAGCATGGCGGCGTTGCCCTGGGTTTCCAGCTTCGCCCATTTGCGAAAGCGCACCTCACCGCTGGGGATGGCTCCGGTGGTGTTGTTGCGAACGACGCCGTCGATGAAGCGCCGGCATTTCTTCAAGGGCGTCGGGTCGAAAAGATCACAGGTCACGTAGCAGGCGGGCATCGAGCATTCCTGGCAATGTTCGCTCCACGCCAAAAACGCCCGATGCGAAAGCTGCGTCGAGTTGCCGGGCTGCGGTGTAACCGGCGTCGGGGGATAAAATGGCGGCCTGGACGATTCGAACTGGAACATACTGTCGCTCGTTCTCAAGACAGGCACAATGTCTTCGTCTTCGGGCGGCGCCGATTGGCCGGTCAGGTCGAGGGTTCTGGCGCGATAAGCACGCCGCCCCTTTGCGTTAAGGCGCGTCCACGTGAACGTGGTCGAGGCGCAGACGCTGTCGCCGCGAAAAGGTTCCGCCCGGATTTGGCGCAAATAAGGCGCGCCATGGAGGGTGGACTTTGACTGCGGGAGCGGGTTCATTCCTCGCCGCACACGAAGGGACAGGAACGCATGCGCTGGCGGCTGGTCAAATGGGTCGTTCGCGTCGTGGCGACGCTTTTCGTCGTCGCCGCAGTCGCGGGCGCGTGGCTCTTTTGGCGCGCCATGCCGAGCTATTCGGGGACCGAGAAGCTGCCGGGCCTCTCGGCGGAAGTCCGCGTCTGGCGCGATCGCTATGGCGTTCCGCACATCTTCGCCGTCAACATGGACGACGCCGCCCGCGCGCTCGGCTATCTCCACGCCAGCGAGCGCCTGTTCCAGATGGAGGTCAGCCGGCGGGTCGGCGCGGGGCGCGCCGCGGAGACCTTCGGCGCCGACCTCCTCAAGGTCGACAAGTTCATCCGCACCCTCGGTTTCTATCGTGAGGCGGATGCGAGCTTCGCCGCGCTCAAGCCCGAAACGCAGAAGCGCCTGCAGGCCTACGCCGACGGCGTCAACGCCTTCCTCGACACCCACAGGAACGCGCTGCCTCCGGAGTTCCTGATCGTCGGCGACACGCCCGAGCCGTGGAAGCCGGCGGATTCGCTCGTCTGGTTCAAGCTGATGGCGCTCGAACTGTCGCAGAACCGCGAGCAGGAGGCCTTGCGCGCCCATATCGCGCAAAAGTTCGGACCCGGCAAAGTGTCCTGGTTCTTTCCCGGCTTGAAGCCCGGCGATCCGATCACCACCCAGCCGAGCCTTGGCGATTCCCATGCCGACGACGGCGGCGTCGACGACGCGATCGGCGCGCTCACCGGGTTGACGCGCGGGGCGTCGAACGAATGGGTTGTGTCCGGCTCGCGCACCGTCACCGGCAAGCCGATCCTCGCCAACGACCCGCATCTGGGCCTCGGCGCGCCGATCCTCTGGTACCTCGCCCGGATCGTGACGCCCGACGGCTGGCTGAAGGGCGCGTCCGTGCCCGGCACACCGATCGTGCTCCTCGGCCAGAACGACCATATCGCCTGGGGCTTCACCACCGCCAACACCGACACGCAGGACTTGTTCGTCGAAACGGTGGACCCGTCCAATCCCGCTCAGTACCTTACGCCCGACGGTCCGAAGCCCTTCGAGACGCGCGAGGAGACGATCCGCGTCAAGGACGGCGCCGACGTCAAGCTGACGATCCGCACCACCCGCCACGGGCCGGTGCTGTCCGACGTCAGCGACAACCTCGCCAGCATCGCCGGGCCGGGCAAGGCGATCGCGCTCGCCTTCACCGGCCTCTCCGACCACGACACGACGCTCGACGGGGTGATGCGGCCTCGACGCTGCGAAGAATTGGGACGAACTGCTCGCGGCGTTCCGCCTGGTCGTCGCGCCCACGCAGAACGTCGTCTTCGCCGACGTCGGCGGCGACATCGGGTTCTTCAGCCCGGGCGCTGGTGCCGCTGCGCAAGTCCGGCGACGGCCTCGCGCCGGCCGACGGCGCCTCGGGGGCGTTTGACTGGGTCGGAACCGTTCCCTTCGAGGAACTGCCGCAACTCCACAACCCGAACGCCGGCTTCGCCTTCAACGCCAACAACGCCACCGTCGCCGACGACCACCAGCCGACCTTCGGGCAGGACTGGGACGAGGGTTTCCGCGCCGAGCGCATCCAGCAGTTCTTCGACACGATCGACAAGCACAGCCTGGAGACGTCGGCCGCGATGCAGGCCGACCGCCTGTCGCCGGCGGCCAAGGCGCTGCAACCTTTCATCGCCAGGATCGCGCCCTCCGACGAGCGCGCCCGCGTCGCTCAGGCGATGCTCGGAAGCTGGAACGCGGTCATGGACAAGGACCGCCCGGAGCCGCTGATCTTCACCGCCTTCATGGCGTCGCTCCGCCGTATGCTGATGGAGGACAAGACCGGCATCAGCATGGAGGCGAAGGACCCGTTCGCCGTCAAGACGCTGATTTCGCTGATGACCGACCATCCCTCGTGGTGCGACGCCCCCGACAAGCCCGACCCGGACTGCAGGCGGACGCTCGGCGCCGCGCTCGACGACGCCCTCGCGCTGCTGGTCAAGCGCGACGGCGCGGACATGACCCAATGGCGCTGGGGCCACGAGCACGTGGCCCTGCTTCAGCACCGGGTCTACAGCCACGTTCCGCTGTTCGACCGGCTGAGCGATCTCAGCGTGCCCTCGAGCGGCGGCTTCTATACGCTCGACCGCGGCGGCGGGGCGGGAGACGTCAAAGACAAGCCGTTCGCCCGCACCGAAGGCGGCGGCTTCCGCGGCCTCTACGACCTCGCCGATCCGGAAAAGTCCCGCTTCATGATCGCGACCGGGCAGTCCGGCCACATCTTCTCGCCGCACTACGGCGACCTCGCGCCCTTATGGAACGAGGTGAAGTCGATTCCGCTGACCGGCACGGAGGAAGACCTCAGGAAGGCCGGGGCGAAGGAGCTGACGCTGACGCCATAGCTCCGGTGCGCCAGCGCCGGTCAGCAGGCCGCGACGCCGTTCAGGATCATGCGCACGTGTCGGACCTGCGCGCCGGCCAGAGGCTGGACATTGGGATTGACGTCGGGCTCGGCGCTTCCGGGCGCGGATTTAACGTTTTCAGAGCCTTGCGCGGGGAAATCCGGGCGACCGCAAGGGTCGGGCCGGGCGTCGTCCCGGCCCATCGCCTCGTCCTGAGACGCCTCGCCTAAGGCGCCGCTCCTCGGGACGAGGCGGGCGGTACGCAAGTTCGGGGGCTCGTTAGGCACAGGAGTTGGTCGGGCGTCCGGCGGCGTCGCAAACCCGGGCGCGGATTTCATGTTTTCAAGCTGTTGCGGCCGATTTTCGGGGCGACCGTCGCTCTGCGTCTCGGTGTCCTGCTCGCGGAAGCGGGCTTCCAGATCCAACGGCGCCACTCGTCCTGGAAGCGCCCCAGCGGCGGCCGCTGGACCCCCGCTTTCGCCGGGGTGACACACGCCCGGCTGAGCGGGCTCCGGGAATCGGCGATCGTCGAGCCGCGCGCGGGACGCCGGATGTTGCTCCTGCGTCGCCCCGACCGAACTCTCGGCCTCCATCGCCAGGGCAAACCCGGGCGCGGATTCAATCCTTTCAGACGCTTGCAGCGCGATCTCCGGGCGGCAAACGAGCGCCGCGCCAAACGTCATCGTTCCCTCGGCCAACGCTTCGGGGCGGGACGGCTCGGGACGGCCGCGCTCGGTGGCGACAAACCCGTGGTAGCGGTCGAGCTCGCGCACGATCCTCACCACACGGTCGACCGCCTCGAGGTTCATCTCGCCCATGGCGCTGTAGGCGACAAGGAGCGCCTCGTTGAGACGGCTCACCTGAATCGCGACGAATTCCCGAGGCGGGGCCGGCATACGGCGGGCGAGGATTTCTCGAATGACCGCGCGCATGCGCTTCTCGCCAACCCCGATGCGCGCCGCGATCTCGGCGACCGATACGCCGCGGTTGAGATAATCGACGATGAGTTGTTCCCGCTGGAATTTCGCCAGCCGCGCGGCGCGTGCGTCCTTGGACGGCGAGGGCCGGGCGGGTGCTTCGGTCAGCGGGATTTGCGGGGCGGTCGGCGCGGCGGGTTCGGCGAAATCGAACATGGACCGTGTTCTCCTCGGAAAGAACAAAGATAGAACACACGCGGTCAATTGGCAAGATATTGTCGCTTTTTCCGAACCGCCCCGGGATCAGCCGCATGTCGGCCTTTCTCGTGGGCGCCGACCCGGACGCTCATCCCGCCACGCCACGCGCCCTCAGGTCCGCAACCACATGCTCGACGAATTCCCTGATGATCGGAGTGATCAGTCGAGTGGACGGATAGACTGCGTAGATTCCGCTCGTCGCCGTCTCGAAATGGCTGAGGACCCGGGCGAGGTGGCCAGCGGCGAGCGCATCCGCCGCCAGCCAGTCGGGCATCGGCGCCAGGCCAAGCCCGGCGATCGCCGCGGCGCGCAGGTCGTCCCCCGAGTTGACGACAATGTTGGGGTGGACACGGACGCCTTCGCCCCCAACCCGCCATTCGGCATGCCACGGCAATGGCGGCGCGGTCCCGACGCAAGCGTGATGCGCGATATCCCTCGGTTCGACCGGGGCGCCGCGCGCCGCCAGATACGTCGGCGCCGCGACGATGATGATCTTCGAGACGCCGATGCGTCGCACGACAAGGGTCGGCTCGGGCGCCTCGGCGATCCGGATCGCGAGATCGAACTCCTCTTCGACGAGCCGCGTGTGGCGCGCCGCGGAGACGAGCTCGACGCGAATGGAGGGAAATCGCGCGAGAAACCCCCCAATCCCCGGCAGAATATAGCGTTCGCCGAAGCTCTCGGGCACGGCGACCCGCATCAGTCCGGAAGGCGTGACTTGCAGCGCGCGCGCTTCCGCCCGCGCGGCGGCGGCCTCGTCCAGAAGCCTCTGGCATCGCGTGTAGAGCAGGCGTCCGGCTTCGGTCGGCCGCACGCTCCGCGTCGTGCGCTCAAGCAGCCTGACGCCCAGACGCTCCTCGAGGGCGCGAACGCCGTCGCTGACCGAGGACTTGGCGGTCTGCAATCGCGCCGCGGCGGCGGTGAAGCTGCCGCATTCCACGACGCGGGCGAAGGTCTCGAGGCCGGCGAAGCTGTCCATGGCGAGATTGTACGGCATGCCGTACAATCTGTCCAGAACGACCCTCTCCCGTCGGAGCGCGTGCTGAACCATAACGGTTCGGCGCAATGATGCGCCATTACAGGAGCAAGAGATGCTTGATCAGATCCGCACGACTTCGGCGCCCGCCGTCGCTTTGGAAGTTCTCGACGTTTTTGGGTCGCCATTGTTCGTGTTGTCGGACGGATCGTCCCTGCCTTTCGTCGTTGGCGAGGAGCACGTCCCTCCGGGGTATGGCGTTCCCACCCACGTCCACAATGCCGACGACGAGTTCTTCTACATTCTCGAAGGCGAACTGGCCGTCATCGGTCCCGAGGGGGAGCGGACAGCGGGCGCGGGCGCATGCGTGAAGCTCCCGCGGGACATCCCGCACGGCTTTCGCAACGCCACCGACAAGCCGGCCCGGATGCTGGTCATTCTCTCGCCCGGCGTGCAGGCGCTCGAAATGTTTCGTCATTTTGACCGGGCCGGACGCAAGGCGCAACTCGCCCCCGAAGCGATCGTTTCGATCGCCGGCCAGTACGGCGTGCGCTTCGTGTGACGAACCATCCACCCTTTGGCCGAGCGTCCAACGCTTTTACCGGACAGGGTCGCCAATGTATGATCCCCGTTCGCCCCGGCCCCGTGTCGGCGGCAAGGAGAACACTCGTGGCCGTGAGCCGAGCGAAATATTGCCAGGGGTGCTGGCAACAGATGCGCGTGCCGGTGCCGTTGCGAGGCATCGCTTCGGCGCCGTTTCGCGCCTTTGGGATTCGACCGAGTCGGATGAACCCCAACACCTGCACGATCTGCGAGCTGATGTTCACCAAAGTGATGAAGGCGCGCCAGATCTCCATCGACGCGACGGTCCTTTTCGCCGACCTGAGAGGCTACACCGCGCTGTCGCAGTCCCATTCCGCCGGAAACGTGTCGACGCTGCTCGACGCCTTCTACGACGAATGCGCAGAGGCGATCTGGGAGCACGACGGACTTTTGAACAAGACCATGGGCGACGCCGTGATGGCGGTGTTCAATTTCCCAATGCGGCGCGACGACCACGCAAGCCAGGCCGTTCGGGCGGCGCAGGCGATTCAGCGACGCTGCAAAGAGAGGCGCGAATTGCTGGTCGAGGCGTTCGGCGCCGACAAGGGGACGATCTCCGTCGGGGTCGGGATCGACTCCGGCAAAGTCAGCTTCGGCGAATTCGGCCGGACCCATGCCGATCTGACCGCGATCGGAACCGTGGTGAACACCGCGTCGCGGGCGCAATCGGCGGCGGCCGCCGGCGAGATCCTGATGACGCAAGCCGTCTACGAAAGCGCGCGGTCCGAACTGGGCGAGCGGTCCGCTCAGGAGTTCCAACTCAAGGGGTTCGACACGCCCATCCGGCTCTGGGCGGCCTGAAAGCCGAGACGAGCCGAGGGGACGCTGTTTTCATACGGCGCCGTAAACTGAGTTTGTTTGAACTCCTGAAGGCCCCGTCGCCGTACCCACCGGCCGGCGCCGATCTAAGGGTCGAAACCCAATCGGTCCGCCTTCTGCTGGCCGGTTCGCGCAAAGACCCTTACGGCACTGCCAACGGGTCAAATCCGAACCCCTTGCGAGCGTTCGGGGAGGTTCAAGGATAACAGGGCCGGCTAGCCCTCAAGACGGGAGAGGACAGTGACGCAAGACAATTCCGCGATCATCCGGCGCTTCGTCGACGAAGTCATCAATCAGGGGAAAATGGACTCAGCCGGAGAGTTCGTTTGGGAGGACGTGGTCGAGCAGGTTCCCCTCCCTGGCCAGGGCCCAGGGCTCGAGGGACTTAAGGATATTCTGCGCGGTATGCGATCCGCATTCCCTGATATCGACTTCTCCATCAACGAGCAGGTTTGCGAGGGCGACAAGGTCGCGAGCCGCTTCGAATGGACCGGCACCCATAAAGCGGCGTTTATGGGAATTCCCGCGACCGGGCGGCAGGTCCGGGTCTGGGGCATCGTCATCGACCGGCTCGTCGCGGGCCGCATCAAGGAGACCCGCATCATCATGGACAGCCTCGGCTTGATGATGCAACTCGGGGCCCTCCCTGCTCCACCGGCGTGACGGTGGCTGGAGTGTGCATGTTCGCGGACATTGGACGGCAGGGATTTTTCGCCGTCCACCGGCGAGATCCTATGTCACGCTCAACGTCGATTGAGATCGTCAGCTTCGCCACCGGACGTTCCCCGACATCGGGGCTCGGATCGGCGTTGATTTCCTGGTGCGGAACGTAGGGCGGCACGAAGATGAAGCCTGCTTCCCGCGCTGCCCCGCCCCGCGGCCTAACCCCTCGTCAGGAGGTCTTCCCCCGCGCTCGTGCGATCAGTTCGTTGGCGGGCTCTCGCGGATCGAGGAGCCGCTTCGCCTGCTCCGCGCCCGAAACGGGGAGCAATGTCGGGTCCAGAAGCCCAACCTGAACGAGGAGCGTCGCCTGATCCCAGTAAATGTGCTCGTAGGCGACGCGGACCGACGGCGTCGTCAACCCCCGCAATGGCGTGATCAGCTCGATTATTACGAAGCCGTTCCCGCTGTTGACCCGGAAGGTGAGGACCGGATCGATAAACCTCGAGGAAAGATAGGAACCGCCGTCCCGACCGCCCCCGCCCCTGCCGGCGGGGATGAGGCTGCCGCCGCCGCCCCCGACTCCCGTGTAGCCGCCGCCTCCTCCTCCGCCAAAACCGCGGGGCAGGAAAAAGTGCCCAGAGGATTCGATGCTCGGAGCGCCGTACCCCGCCGGCCCGCCTCCGGCTCCGTTCAGCCCGGCCCCGCCGCCAGCGCCGGCTCCACCAGCCCCTCCGACACCGCCGCCGCCATTTCGAAGCGGCGCCTTTTGCCTTGTCACGGACGCTTGTGGATCGGATCGACCCAATAGACCTCCTCCGGTTTCTCGACCGGCTCGACGTCGGTGATGTTGACCACCACCGCCTCATTGTCCGAACGCACCAGCACGCACTCGAGCGTCTGGCCCGGATCGGCGTTGATCTCCTGGTGCGGAACGTAGGGCGGCACGAAGATGAAGTCGCCCGGTCCCGCTTCGGCGACGAACTGGAGTTGTTCGCCCCAACGCATCCGCGCCCGTCCGCTCACGACATAGATGACGCTTTCCAGCGCGCCGTGGTGATGCACGCCGGTTTTCGCGTCCGGAGCGATGCTGACCGTCCCGGCCCAGATCTTTTGGGCGCCGACGCGCGCATGGTTGATCGCCGCCTGCCTGAACATACCCGGCGTCTGCGCGGTGTTCGGGTCCAGTTGATCGCCGCGGATCACCCGCACGCCGTCGTGCTTCCAGCGATCCCCGGCGTGCTCGTGGTCGTCTCCCATCGTCATCTCCAACAAAGCAAGCTTAAGCCCCGGTCCCAAGTCATCTATATTCGAGACCGCTTTCGTGGGCACGCCAATCTGCAGGAGCGGCGTCTTGCCTGCCAGGAGCGCGAGACGCGCTCCTTGACCAAGCGCGGTTCAGACGCCTCGCTGCGGCAGGTGAAGGGGCCGGGGCCCTGCCTTGAACGGCGCCGCACTAGCGGCCCCGCGCCGCAGCGGCTAAACTGCTCGCATGACTCAACCGCGGCGAATCCTGATCGTGGACGACGACGCAGACCTGCGCAGCGCGCTCGCCGAGCAACTCGCCCTCCATCCGGAGTTCGAAGTCGAGACCGCGGCCAGCGCCGGAGCGGCGCTTGCGGTCATCCCGGAAATGACCCCGGACATCGTGATCATGGACGTGGGGCTCCCGGATCTCGACGGCCGCGAAGCCGTCAAGCAATTGCGGCGCGACGGCTTTCGCCGCCCGATCGTGATGCTGACCGCGCACGATTCGGACGCCGACACCGTCCAGGGGCTCGAATCCGGAGCGAACGACTATGTCGGCAAGCCGTTCCGCTTCGTGGTGCTGCTCGCGCGCATCCGCGCCCAGCTGCGCCAGTACGAATCGAGCGCCGACGCCGAGTTCCGGGTCGGCGCCTACACGTTCCGGCCGATCTCGAAGAACCTCGTCGACGCCAAGGGCGCCAAGCTTCGCCTGACCGAAAAAGAGGCGGCGATCCTGCGCTTCCTGCACCGGGCCGACCAGCAGCCGGTGCCGCGCGAGGAACTCCTGAAGCACGTCTGGGGCTACAACGCCAACGTGACCACCCACACGCTCGAAACCCATATCTACCGCCTCCGCCAGAAGATCGAGGACAATCCGGCGGACGCCCAGCTCCTCGTCACCGAGGCGGGCGGCTACCGTCTGGTCGCCGCGGCCACGGAAGGAATGCTCCGGGTGACCCTCGACGTCGACGTCGCGCGGCTGGCGAGGATCCGCCCGTTCAGCCTGATGCCGCGCGAGGCGGTGCAACTGATCGCGTTCTCCTGCGTCAAGCAGCGCCTGCGCGCGGGCGAGCCGCTGTTCGGCGCCGGCGAGGCGGGCGACGCCGGCTACTTCGTCCTGACCGGCGCGATCCTCCTCGAGGACAAGCGCGTGTCCCCCGAAACCGTGCGGCGGGCGGCGACGGGCGCGCTGATCGGCGAGAGCGCCCTCTACGCGCCGGTCGTGCGCCGGGTCGACGCCCGGGCGGTCGAGGATTCGGTGCTGACGCGCATCCCGCGCGAGACGTTCCGCCGGGTGCTGGCCGAGTTCCCCGAGGCGGCGGGGAAAGTGCGCGCCGCGCTCGCCGAGCGCACGCGCGTCCTGGTCGACGGGCTCGACGCGGCGCGAAGAACGTCGCTGGACGGCGCGCAGCGCCAGCAGGCGCCGACATGACCGGCGCAGCAAACATCTTCGGAGGGCTCGGCGCGCCCACTCTCGAGGACATCGAGGCGCTGGCCGACGCCGCCTTCGCGCGGCTGCCCGCGGCGTTTCGTCGCCTGTGCGAAGGGCTGGTCATCCAGGTCGTCGACTTTCCCGACGACGAGACGCTCGACGAGATGGGGGCGGAGAGCGAGTTCGACCTGCTTGGCCTGTTCCGCGGACGCGGCCTTTCCGATCGCGGCGCGAGCGACGAGACCGGGCAAATGCCCAATATGATCTGGCTCTACCGCCGGCCATTGCTCGACTATTGGTGCGACGGCGAGGACACGCTGGGGGCCGTCGTGACCCACGTCCTCGTCCACGAGATCGGCCACCATTTCGGGCTGACCGACGCGGACATGGAGTCGATCGAGCGGCAGGCGCGGGACTGATTCGACATCGCCCCGCGGAGCCGGTCCCCGAAAAGCCCCGGAAATTCGCTGGAATTCGGCGCCTTCACAAGGGCGTCACGCAAGCTGTAGAGTAGAGGGACGGTCGGGTGCGGTCCGGCTTCGTCGCCATATGGAGGTACGGAGCGTTCTCGTGACTGTTCATGTTCAAGCGCTGTCGCCCGGCAATTGCCCAGCTCTCGTGTTGAATGCTGACTTTCGCCCGCTCAGCTACTATCCCCTGTCCATCTGGTGCTGGCAGGATGCGATCAAGGCGGTGTTCCTCGACCGGGTCAACATCCTCTCCGAATACGACACGCTGGTCCGCAGTCCCTCGTTCGAGATGCGCCTTCCCTCGGTCGTTTCGCTGAAGAGCTACGTCAAGCCGACGCGCTTCCCCGCCTTCACCCGGTTCAACGTGTTCCTGCGCGACCGCTTCACCTGCCAGTACTGCGGCGAACGGGAAGAGCTGACGTTCGACCACGTCATTCCCCGCTCGAAGGGCGGCGTGACGAGCTGGGAGAACGTGGTCGCCGCCTGCTCGGTCTGCAACCTGAGGAAAGCGGACATGCTGCCCTCGGTCGCCCGGATGTGGCCGGCGACCGAGCCCTACCAGCCCACCGTCCACGATCTGCACCAGAACGGCCGGGCGTTCCCGCCGAACTACCTGCACGAAAGCTGGATGGACTACCTGTACTGGGACAGCGAACTGGAGGAGTAACGGGGTCGGCGCCGCAAAGCGCATAGCCGCACAGAAGCGCGTCTTTGCCCCAAGCCCAAGCTATCTGGCAGCCTCGACCAGCTTGCGCGCCACGATCAGCAGCATGATTTCGTTGGCGCCTTCGAGGATCTGATGGACGCGCAAATCGCGGACGATTTTTTCGATTCCATATTCAGCGAGATAGCCGTAGCCGCCGTGCAATTGCAACGCCTGGTTGGCGACATTGAAACACGCGTCGGTGGTGAATTTCTTGGCCATGGCGCAAAGTCTCGTCGCTTCTGGATCCTTGGCGTCGAGGGCGCTCGCGGCCCGCCACAAAAAACTTCGCGCGGCTTCGACATCGATGGCCATCTCGGCCAGACGGAATTGCAGGGCCTGAAAGTCCGAAAGGCGGCGGCCGAACGCCTGGCGCTGAGCCATGTAGGAGACGGATTTGTCCAGCGCCGCCTGTGCGCCGCCGAGTGAGCAGGCGGCGATATTCACGCGGCCCCCGTCGAGGCCGGACATGGCGATTTTGAACCCCTGCCCCTCGGGCGCCAGCAGATTGCCTGAGGGAATGCGGGCGCCGTCGAGAATGACCTGGCGCGTCGGTTGCGCGCTCCAACCCATTTTCTTTTCGTTCGCGCCGAATGACAGCCCGGGCGTCTCCTTCTCGACCACGAACGCCGAGACGCCATTGGCGCCGGCGTCCGAGGTTCGCGCCATGACCACATAAATATCGGAAGTTCCAGCGCCCGAAATGAACTGCTTTACGCCGTTCAGAACGTAGGCGTCGCCATCCTTGACTGCGCGCGTGCGCAAGGCCGCCGCATCCGACCCGGCGCCGGGTTCGGTCAGGCAATAGGACGCCAGGGTGTCCATGGTGCAAAGCCTCGGAATCCATTTCTCCCGCTGGGCCTCGTCGCCAAAGCGGTCGATCATCCATGTGCACATGTTATGGATTGAAATGTAGGCGGCGATGGACGGGCAGCCCATGGCCAAAGCCTCGAAGATCAGGGCCGCGTCGAGGCGCGAGAGGCCGCTGCCGCCAAAATCGTCGCGCACATAAATACCGGCCATGCCCAGCGCCGCGGCCTCGCGCAGCACATCGACCGGAAAGTGCTTTTCCTGATCCCATTCGATCGCTTTTGGCGCCAACTCACGCTGGGAGAAATCGCGCGCCATCTCGGCGATGGCCTGCTGCTCGGCGCTCAAGGCAAATATCGATGGGTGCTGGGCGAAATCGTTCATTTGAATCCAGGATGTGAAGAGGCGGCGCGAACCGCCGCCGTCGGTCGATGGTCTCCGTGCTTTCAGCGTTTTCCGTACTGGACGGCAACCCGCCCGACGCGCTCTCGGGCGACGATCAGTTTCATGATGCCCGCGGTGCCGTCGCCGATCTCGAGCCCCATGACATCCCGCATCCGCTGCTGATGGGGCAGGTCCATGGACCAGCCGTAGTGGCCAAAGGTCAGGAGGCATTGATGGATAACGTCAAAAGCGGTCTTCGGACCCATCCATTTGACCATGGCCGCCTCGGCCGTGTGGGGAAGCCCGGCGTCGCGGAGCGCGATCGCGTGGAAGCAAAGCTGACGGATCGCGGCGATCTGGCTGTCGCCTTCGACCAAGGGGAACGTCACCCCTTGATAGGAGGCGATCGGCGCATTGAAGGCGGTGCGAGTCTTAGTGTATTCCCACGCCTCGTCCAGCGACGCCTGGGCGCACCCGACGCATTGAAGCGCGATCAGCGCGCGGCTGAAATCGAAGCCGCGCATGACGTGCGTGAACCCCTGGTTCTCCTCGCCGAGCCTGTTTTCAATCGGCACCCGCACGTCCTCGAAGAAGACCGAGCCGCGCCCTATGATGTGGCTGCCGACGTCGTTGTAGCGCGTGCGGGCGATACCGGGCGTATCGGCGGGGACCACCAGGGCGGTCACGCCCGCCGCCCCGCTCCCCGGCGACCCGGTCCGCGCGAACACGATGAATGCGTCGGCGCAGTCGGCGAACGTAATCGATGCCTTTTCGCCGTCGAGAACGTAATGATCGCCGTCGCGGCGGCAGCGCAGTTTGAGCGCACTCGCGTCGGAGCCGCCGCTCGGCTCGGTCACGCACACGCCCATTAGCGTCTCCCCGCTGATCATCCGGGGGATCCAAGTGGCCGCGAGGTTGGACGAGGCGCTGCTCATGATGATCGCCCCGAGGAGCGACACGCCGACCGGCACGGCGCTGACGTTGAAATCGCCGTAGGCGAGTTCTTCGGCAATTAGGGCCGCCGTGACGCCCGGCGCGCCCAGTCCGCCGAAAGCCTCCGGAAGATCGACCCCCATGAGGCCCAGTTCCCCCATCTCGCGGATAAGCGAGCGGTCGAGTACGCCTGACTTGTCGCGGGCCTGATACTGCGGAGCGAGTTTCTCGCGCGCGAAACGACGGGCGAGGTCCCTGATGGCGATTTGGTCCTCGTTGAAAATCATGCGCAAAGAACTCCTGTCGCGGATTGCCCAAATACCGCGTCAGCGGCCGTGAAAGGTCGGCTTTTGCTTGGCGAGCATGGCGCGCATCGCGTTCCACGCGTCGTCAGTGCGGGTGACGCGCGCCATGGCCCGCGCCTCGTTTTCGAGTTGTCCCTCGAGGCTCTCGACGGGACTGGAAAGCAGCAGGTTCTTCGCTTCGCCGAAGGCGCGGGTCGGACCTTGCGCAAGCTTAAGGGCGAGCGCCCAGGCTTCCGTTTCGAGCGCGTCGGCGTCCACGACCCGGTTGATGAGCCCGGCCGCGACCGCCTCGTCGGCGCTGATGGTTTCGTTGAGCATGTAGAATTGCGCCGCCCGGCGTGATCCCATCCGGCGCGGCAGGAAGTAGCTGCCGCCGCTGTCGCTGACGATCCCGATGCCGGCGAAGGCGGCGTAGAATTTGGCGTTCGGCGAGGCGAGGACAAAATCCGCCCCGGCGACCAGCGCGACGGCGCCGCCCGCAGCCAGCCCATGAACCGCCGCAACGACCGGCGCGTCGAGACGGGCGAAGCGGGAGATGCCCATGTGGAGATTCGATGTCGCCGCGGAGACGAAGCGCGCAAGGTCCTCGCGGCTGCGGGTCAGCGCATTGAGGTCGCCCCCGACGCTGAAAAACCGCCCTTTCGCGTCGATGAGCACCGCGCGAACGTCCTCACGCACCGTACATTCGGTCGCAAGACGATCGAAATCCGCGGCAAAATTCTCGTCGAAGGGATTGCCGCGATCGGGCTGGTTCATCGTGATATGCGCGACGCCGTCCACGACCTCGAAGGCGAATGCGGTGAGTTCCATCTCAAAAACCTCGCGACCGGCTGGAAGACCACAGGACCGCGCCCGCGGACGGACAAGGCGGAGCCTCCGACACGACGTCGCAAAGGCGCATCCCGAGGCCGCCGCGCCTCAGGCGCTGCGGGCAAAACGGGATAAAGAGCAGGCGTCGGACGCGACGCGATCGGCCCTCCGGCATCGTTTTCTCCCTGAAGCGAAGACCGGCGTCGAGGCCGTCTTGGTTGAAAGGCGGTCTTGGTTGAAGTCGTAACCTAGTTTATCATTGTCGGATGGCTCCTGTCCAGCGCGGCGGGAGCATAACAACGCGCTTTCGTTGACATGGCGCTCAACGATCGCGCAGGCTCCAGGCGGTTGCCCGCCTAACGATGGTGTGCTAGTTTATGAAAACGTCCGATCGGCTGTTGCGGCGTGGCGTCAACGCGAGGATATTTGGTGAGGGAGCCCACAGGAGCGGCGTCGGGCGACGTCCCGGACTTCGAAACGATCGATCGTCTTCGCGGTCGCCTCAGCGACTATCTTAGCATGGTTGCGAAGCGTTCCGTCTCGGTCGAAGGCGTAACGAAATATCCGGCCGGCTTCTCCTGGATTACCTGCGCAGTAACGCTATCGGGTTTTCCGCGATGCCAACGAAGCGATCCTCCGAGTCGGGCCGCCTTATGGCCTTTTTGCTCCCTACAGCGCGATGCCGGAATTCGACTCCTTGAGCGCGCTCGCGGCGAGCGAAGTTCCGGCGCCCCGCGTCTATCTGGCGAGCGACGATCCAACGATCCTCGGCGCGCCGTTCTTCTTAAGCGAGAAGGTCGAAGGCGACACGCCCCTGCCCTGGGGTTCGCAGGGCCACGCGCTCGAAGGCGCGCGACGGGAGTCGCTCGCCGCGGACTTCATCGGCGCGCTGGCTGCCCTGCATCGCTTCGACTGGCGCGCGACGTCGCTTGCGAAATGGGGCGAGGGGGTCACGCTCGAAAACGCCGCGCACCGGCAGATCGACGACTGGGAGGCGCGTTTCCACCGCTGGGCGCTGCGCCCGCATCCGATGGCGCATCGCGCGCTCGCGTGGCTGCGCGCCCGTGCGCCGGTCGCCCGAGCGTCTTTCGCTCGTGCACGGCGATTACCGGCTCGGCAACTTTCTCGAACAGCAATGGGCGGATTACCGCCATCCTCGACTGGGAGCTTGTGCATCTTGGCGACCCGGTCGAGGATCTCGGCTGGGCCTTCCTGCCCCAATACCGCGGCGGCACGCCGCTGGTCTGCGGCCTCGCCTGCGAAGCGGACTTTCTCGCCCGCTACGAAGCTCAAGCCGGAGTTCCGGTCGATCGCGCCTCGCTCGGTTTCTACCATCGTCTTTTCGCTGCTGAAGCTCGCCTTCACCCACATGGCGGCGGCGCGGTGCTTCGAGCAGGGACTGTTCAACGACATGCGGATGCCGGCGATGGCGACGCAGATCGCGCCGGTGTTCCGCCAGATCAGCCGGACGCTGGAGCAGGCCGCGTGAACAATTCCCTTCCCCGGTTGATCGACGGCATGATCGCGACGCTCCGGACCGAGGTCATCCCGCGCGTCGAGGGCGATTACGCGCGCGGGCAGGCGTTCGGCGTCATCTATATGCTGAACAGCCTCAAGCTTCGCTGTTCGTGGTCGAACGCCTTTCTCTCCGAGCAGTTGAAGGCGCTCGAAGACGCAAGCCGAGAACTTCAAGCGGTCGCGGCGGACCTTCCGGGCGCTCCCCTGCCCGATGTTCACGCCCCGGCCGCCTTGCCGGACGCGAGCGCGCTCGAAGCGATGCGCGACGCGGGCGACGCCAGCCTGTGCGATCTCATCGACTGGCTCGCCTCCAATCGCGCGCGCCTCCCCGCCGGGACCGCTCAGCGTGCGGAAAGCGTCGTCGACGCCTATCTCGCCCGTCAGGCGAAAAATGAAATCTCCACAAGCGCAAAGCCGATGTTTGTCGAAATGTCGAGCGGCGCCGAAAAGACCTGAGCGCCGGAGGCCCACATGCTGAGCAAGCAGGACGACTTCATCGGCCATCAGCTGCCGACAACTTTCGATCACGTGATGAGTTCAGATCCCGCCTGGATGGAGCGGCTGTGGTACACCGGCCATCCGGTCGCCGGGCGGCGATTTCCTCTTCGACATCGGGCTCGGGTGGCATCCGAACCGCAACGTCATGGACGGGTTCGCGGGCGTGGCGTTCGGCGGCAAGCAATACAACTTCCGCGTCTCGCGGCGGCTCCGGCCGAATCCTCTGGAGACGACCATCGGTCCGCTGGAGATCGAGATCCTCGAAGGTCTGCGCCGCCATCGCCTGACGCTGAAACCCAACGAATCCGGCCTCGCCTTCGATCTTGAATTCCTGGCGACGATGAACCCGCATGAGGAAGGCGAGCATTTCCGCCGCCGAAGCGGTCGTGTGACGGAGCACATGGCGCGGGCGCAGCAACTCGGCGCCTATCGCGGCTGGATCGAGGTCGCCGGCGAACGGCGCGAGGTCAGCCAAGCGAGTTGGCTGGGACAGCGCGACCATTCCTGGGGCATCCGCGCCGAGATGCGCACCGACGAGACGAACCCGCCGCTCACCTTTTACCCGCCGTTCTTCTATTGCTGGACGACCGCGCAGTTCAAGGATCGCGGGCTGCACGTGTTTTTCAAGGAGCGCGCTCCGGGCGACGCGATCTACATTTCCGGCGAAGAGGTGCTCACGCTCGGGACGCGGGCGAAGGAGAGCGTCCGGCTGGACGCGGTTTCGCACGACATCGCGTGGGCGAAAGACCGGCTCGGGCAGACGCTCGAGAGCGCGGAATTCGAGGCCCGCTTTTCGAACGGGTCGAAGCGGACGCTGAAGATCCGCGCCCTCCCCGCCCGGTATTTCCTCAAGGGCGGCCTTTATGGCGGCCTGAACGGCTGGTCGCATGGCGACGACAAGGGCAAGTTTTACGCGGAGCACGATGTCTGGACGCTCGCGGAGCCCGGGACCCGCCAGCTCGTTCGCACGCTGAGCGATCATGTGATCGAAGTGACCGACGGCGATGAGGTCGGCTACGGCATCGTCGAATATGGGGTGGGCAAGGGGTACGCCCGCTATGCCGAGGTGCAGGACCATCCGCCGATCTGAGCGGGAGCGAGAGGGATCATGACCTATGCGACGCTGAAGCTCGAGCGGCGGGGCCCGGTCGAGATCCTTTCGCTCGACCGGCCAGAGAAGCTCAATGCGCTCTCGCCCGAGATGGCGCGCGAAATCACGGATTATTTCGACGGCCTCAGGGCGCGACTCGACGTGCGGGTCATCCTCCTGCGCGGCGAGGGCCGGCTGTTCTGCGCCGGCGCCGACCTGGGGACGGACGCTTTCGCCGAGCAGGGTTCGGGGCGCCCGCAGCGTCAAATGGCGATGCAGAAGCTTTATTCCGGCGTGGTTCGCGCCATGCGATCGCTGTCCGCAGCCGATCATTGCGCTCATTCACGGCGCCGCATGCGGCGGCGGCCTGTCGCTGGCGCTCGCTTCCGACGTGCGCTACGCGTCGCCGGACGCCCGCATGAACGCGGCCTATCTCCGGATCGGCCTTGGCGGTTGCGACATGGGCGCGGGCTATTTTCTGCCGCGGCTCGTCGGCCTTTCCAACGCCTCGGAGTTCCTCCTCAGCGGGCGATTCATTCAGGCCGAGCGCGCCTTGCGCATGGGGCTGATCAGCGAGATCGTTCCGGCGGAACAGCTCCTCGAGACGGGGCTCGCGCTTGCCGACGACATGCTGAAGGCGGCGCCGATGGGGCTTCGCATGACCAAGGAGACGCTCGCCGCCGAAATCGACGCGCCGAGCCTCGAGGCGGCGCTGACCATCGAGGATCGGCAACAGGTCATCCTGATCGACACTGACGACCACCGCGAGGCGGTCAAGGCCTTTCGTGAGAAGCGGGCGCCGACCTATCGGGACTCCTGATCAGGATGTGAGCCGGATGAGGCGCTTGCCCTTGTTGTCGCCGCGATACAATCCGGCAAGGGCATCCGGGCAGGCTTCGATCCCGTCGAGAATGTCCTCGGCATAGCGGAGCCTTCCCGCCCGCACCCAGTCCGCGAGCCGCGCGACAGACGGTCTCCCAGCGGTCAGCGTGGTCGAAGACGACAAAGCCCTGCGCTCGCGCCCGTTTGACGAGGAGATGCCGTTCGAGCCGCGGGCCGGTCGGCCATGGCTCCCACGAGGTGATCGAGGCCGTGCCGCAGATGACCACGCGGGCGCCGACTGCGAGCCTCGGCCAGACGGCGTCGCTGATCGCGCCGGACGTATTGTCGAAGTAGACGTTCGCCCCATTCGGACAGACCGCGTCGATCGCCTCGGCCATGCCCGGCGCTCGATAGTCGATGGCGGCGTCATAGCCGAAGAGATCGCGGCACATTGCAACCTTGTCGGGACCGCCTGCGACGCCGACCGTCCGGCATCCCAGGATCTTGGCAATCTGCCCAACCGCCGATCCGACGGCTCCCGCCGCCGTCGAGACGAGGACGGTCTCGCCCGCCTTCGGCTCGCCGATAACCTCGAGTCCGATCAGGGCCGTGACGCCGTTGATGCCGAGGACGCCAAGCGCCAGAGAAAGCGGAAGGTCCGTTTCCCTCACGCGCCGCACCACGGTCGAGGGCGCGACGTCGGCATAGTCCTGCCAGCCAAACCAGCCGGTGACGATTTCACCGCGATGGAAATCCGCGGCGCGGGATTCGACCACTTCGCCGACGGCCAACGCGCGCATGACCGAGCCGATCTCGACCGGCGCCGAATAATTGCCCCTGTCGGCGATCCAGCCCCGCATCGCCGGTTCGACCGAGAGAAAGGCGTTGTGCACGCGAATTTGTCCTTCGCCCAACGGCGCCAATTCGGCCTCGTCGATCGTAAAATTCTCCGCCTGCGCGACGCCGCGCGGCCGGGAGACGAGCAGCGCGCGGCGATTCTTCACATCCTCATCCCCATGATGTCCCGCGCCTTTGCATAGTCCGCGGCGAGGCTCGCGATCCAGTGGGCGGCGGGCAGCGACGCCTTGACCGCGCCGATTCCTTGCCCGGCGCTCCAGATGTCGCGCCAAGGCTTGCCGTGCGAGGCTTGCCCGGAAATGTCGACCCGTTCCGGGTCTTTCCTCGCAATGGCCTCGGGATCGAGCCCGTTCGCCCGCAGCGAAGGCGCGAGAAAGGAGGCGCGCGCGCCGGTGAAGGCCTTGGTGACGATCACGTCGGCCGCGCTCCCCTCGACCACCATCCGCTTGAATGCCTCGGCGGTATTGGCTTCCCGGCTCGCCAGAAAGGGCGAGCCGATATAGGCGAAGTCGGCGCCGAGCGTCTCGGCCGCCAGCACGCCTCGCCCGGTCGCGATGCAGCCTGCGAGCAGAAGCGGCCCCTGCCACCATTCCCTGATCTCGGCGGTGAGCGCGAACGGCGAAACCGAACCGGTATGGCCGCCCGCCCCGGACGAAACCGCGATGATTCCGTCCACGCCCATCTCGCCGCACTTGCGAGCGTGCCTGTCGCTCGCCACGTCGTTGAAGACGAGACCGCCATAGGCATGGACCGCGGATAGGACTTCGGGATCGGCGCCGAGCGCCAGCACGACGATCGGCGCCTTGTGCTTCACAACCAGGTCGAGATCATCCTGGAGCCGTGCGTTGGTGCGATGGCAGACGAGATTGATCGCGTAGGGCGCCGGGCAATCCGCAAGCGTGTTCGCGATCCGCGTCAGGTCGGCGTTGAGGGCGTCCGTCGTTCGGGCGTTCAGCGCGGGCAGCGCGCCGATGATTCCGGCCCGGCACTGCGCGATAACCAGGTCGGGCGTCGAGGCGATGAACATCGGCCCCGCCATCACCGGCAGCTTGAGGCGCGCCTTCAATCGGCGGGCGAGGTCGGGGTCGCCCTTCATGCCGCGCCTGCGAAGATCGCAAAGCCATCGTCGAGCGCTTTATGTTCGCCGGCGAAAGCCTGGAACGCGGCGCCTGCGTCCCCCCGCCAAATGCGGAAGTCGAGGCGGTCGCCGGGGAAGACGACCCCGGTGAAGCGACAGCCGAGGGAGGCGAGCGCCACGGGCGACCGGCCGATCGCGCGCGCGACCGCGACGCCGGCGATGGCGTAGGACGCAAGTCCGTGCAGAATCGGCCGCTCGAAGCCGGCGCGCTTCGCCGCCTCCGGGTCCGCGTGGAGCGGATTCCAGTCGCCCGAAAGCCGATAGATGAGGGCGGCGCGCGGATCGATCGTGAAGCTTGCAAGCAAATCTGGACCGCGGTCCGGAATGAGAGAGTTTCGCGCCTTCGGCGGATCGCCCCCGAATCCGCCGTCGCCGCGCAGAAGCAGTGTCTGCTGCAGCGTGCAGAGCGGGCCGCCATTCGAAGCGTCAGTGACTTTGCGTTCAAGCCCGACGAGCGCGCCTTTGCCCGCCCCCCGGTCCGTCACCGAAACGACGCGCGAGCGCGCGACGACCTCGCCTTCCGGCGCGAGCGATTCGTGAAAGACGGCGGCCTGTTCGGAGTGAACGAGTTTTGCGAAGTCGACGCCGAATTGCGGCGCGCGAATCCACATGCCTGGCGAGCCGAGCGTCACCGCCAAGGTCGGCAGGACCGCGAGCCGATCCTCGAGCAGGAACGGAAGATCGGCGGGATCGGTCGGGTCGGCGCCGAGCCCGACCCCGAGCGCATAAAGGATGGCGTCGCGCTTCGTATAGCTCTGCCGCGCCTCAGGGAACTCGTGGCCCAGCAGGAGATCGGGACGGATCGCCATCGTCAGACCGGGTCCCAGGTGAAGACGTCGGCCGAGCGATGCAAGGGATAGAAGTCGCTGGCGAACATCGGGAAGACGCGCTCGGCGATGGTCTCGGGCGTCCAGCCGTCCGACGAATGGGCGGTGCGGATCGGGCGCGGTTGCGAGAAGAGATAGATCTCGTTGTTGCGGACGCCGAAAATCTGACCGGTCACCCCGGCGCCGGCGTCGCTGAGGAGCGCGGTGACGAAGGGGGCGATCTTTTCCGGCACAAGCTTCTTCAGGCCCTCGACGCGCTTCTGCTGTTCGGGCGTGTTTGTCGGGATCGAGTCGATCATCCGCGTCCATGCGAAGGGCGCGACCGCATTGGACCGCACATTGAAGCGCTGCATGTCGAGCGCGATGGACTTGGACAGCGCCGCGACACCCAGTTTGGCGGCGGAATAATTCGCCTGACCGAAATTGCCGACGAGCCCCGACGTCGAGGTCATATGGACATAGGCGCCGGACGCCTGGGTCTTGAAATGGGGCGCCGCCGCTCGGCTGACGTTGAACGATCCCTTGAGATGGACGGCGATGACCGCGTCGAATTCCTCTTCCGTCATCTTGTGGAAGAGGCTGTCGCGCAGGTTGCCGGCGTTGTTGACCACGCCGTCGATGCGGCCAAAGGAATCCAACGCCGCCTGCACGATGCGATGCGCGCCTTCCCACGAAGCGACCGAATCCCCGTTGGCGACGGCGCGCCCGCCGAAGGCCCGGATCTCTCCGGCGACCTGTTCGGCGACCGGGGTCTGATCGCCCTCCCCCACGAGGCTCACGCCGAGGTCGTTGACCACGACCGCCGCGCCGGCGCGCGCGAGATCGATCGCGACCCCCCGGCCTACGCCCCGACCCGCGCCAGTGACAATGGCGACCTTGCCGTCCATGACTCCCATGATGGCCCTCAATAGCTTTTTGGCAGCTCCAGCACCTTTTCGGCGATGAAGCTCAGGATCAGTTGCTCAGTGATCGGCGCGAGGCGCGTCAGCGCCGCTTCGCGGTAGAGGCGTTCGACGTGATATTCCTTGGCGTAGCCGAACCCGCCATGGGTCACGATGGACTGCCAGGCGGCGTCGTGCCCGGCGCGTGCGCCGAGGAATTTCGCGCTGTTGGCCTCGGCGCCGCAGGGGCGGCCCGTGTCATAAAGCTCGGCGGCCTTCATCGCCATCAGCCAAGCCGACTCGAGGTACATCCATTTCTCGGCGAGCGGATGCTGGATCCCCTGATTCTGGCCGATTTGCCGGTCGAACACGACGCGCTCCCTGGCGTAGCGCGTAGCCCGGCGCAGCGCGTCCTGTCCGATCCCGATCGCCTCGACCGCGATCAGGATGCGCTCCGGATTGAGGCTGTGCAGAATATAGGAGAAGCCCTTCCCCTCCTCGCCGATGCGGTCCTCCTCCGGCACGAACAGACCGTCGATGAAGATCGCGTTGGAGTCGACCGCCTTGCGTCCCATCTTCGCGATCCGCTGGACGTCGATCTTCGAACGGTCGAGGTCGGTGTAGAAGATCGTGATGCCGTCGGTCGGCCGTTTGCAGTCCTCGTATTTGGTGGTGCGCGTCAGCAGCATGATCTTGCTCGCGACCTGCGCGGTCGAAGTCCAGACCTTCTGGCCGCGAACGACGTAGCCTCCGGGAACTTTCTCGGCGAAGGTCTTGATGCGGGTGGTGTTCAGGCCGGCATCCGGCTCGGTGAAGCCGAACGCGCACTGGTCCTGCCCGGAGATCAGCCGCGGGACCCATCGCGCCTTCTGATCGTGCGTACCCTTCACGACGATCGGATGCGGCCCGAAAAGATTGATATGCACCGTCGAGGCGGCGGCCATGGCGCCGCCGTGGCTCGCGACCTCATGCATCATGACGGCCGCTTCCATGACGCCGAGGCCGGCGCCGCCGTATTCCTCCGGCATGGTTATCCCGAGCCACCCGGCCTCAGCCATGGCGCGATGAAATTCGCGCGGGAAGACGCCGTCTTCGTCACGCGCGAGCCAGTAGTCATCGCCGAATTTTGTGACGACGGCGCGCACGCCTTCGCGGATCGCGCTCAGTTCCTCCTCGCCCGGCAGGGTCCTGCTTTCGCTCATGGTGGGCGATTTCCTCTGTTCAGATGGACGCGAGGGTCTTCTGCGCCGCCTTCAGATGCGGGATGTCGACCATCTTGCCGTCGATCCCAAGCGTTCCCGCGCCTGGGTTGGCGGCGAAAGCCTCGACAATTCGTCGCGCATGCGCGATCTCCGCTTCCGAGGGCGCGTAGCAGCGGTTGATGGTCGCGACCTGGTCCGGATGGATCGCCATGCGGCCGAGGAATCCGTCGCGGCGCGAACGGCGGCAGTCGAGTTCGAGCCCTTGCATGTCGCGGAAGTCGGCATGGATCGTGTCGATCGGCGTGACCTCGGCGGCGCCGGCCGCGAACAGGCATTGCGCGCGCGCGACCTGGTAGGGAAAGGTCCAGCCGCCCTCCTCCCGGTTCTCGGTTGCGCCGAGCGCGGCGGCAAGGTCCTCCCCGCCCCAGGTCAGCGCGGCGAGCCGCGGATGCGCAGGCGCGTAGGTGTGAAGGGCGAACATCGCCTTTGCCGTCTCGGTGGCGACGACCGCGATCTTGACGGAGCCGACCGGCATCCCGGCCTTCGTCTCGAAGGCGTCGAGATAGTGGCCGAAGTGGACGATGTCCTCCACGCCGTTCGCCTTCGGAACGAGGACGCCATCGAGTCCCGGCTTCACCACGGCGGCGAGATCGTCGAGGGTCAGAGCCGTGTCGAGCGCATTGATGCGGACAAAGAAGGACCAGTCGCGCTGCTCCCTTTTTTCGAGAAGGCTCGCGACATGGGCGCGCGCCGCCGCCTTCTGGGCGGGCGCAACGGAATCTTCGAGGTCGAGGATCAGCGCGTCCGCGCCGGAAGCCTGCGCCTTCGCGAACTTGCGTTCGGAATCGCCGGGAACAAACAGGAGCGAGCGCAGCTTCATCGGGGCTTCCTCAGCATCAGCGCGACGCGTCGGCAGGAGCAGACCACCTCGTTGCGCTGGTTCATTCCCTTGTGCTCGAAGGTCACGATCCCTTGCGTCGGGCGCGACTTCGAGTCGCGCAAGGCAATCACGGTCGTCTCCGCGTGTATCGTGTCGCCTGCGAAGACCGGCTTTGGAAAGGCGACTTCCTCCCAGCCGAGGTTGCCGACGGTGGTGCCAAGCGTGGTGTCCAGCACCGACAGGCCCACGACAAGCCCGAGCGTGAAAATGGAATTGACCAGCGGCTTCCCGAATTCGGTCGTCTTGGCGTACTCGTGGTCGATGTGAATGGCGGCCGGATTGTGGGTCAGCGTCGAGAACAAAATGTTGTCCATGTCTGTCACCGTGCGCCGGACCTCGTGCACAAAGGTCTGACCGATAGCGAATTCCTCGAAATATTTTCCGCCCAATGCGCAACCTCCTCAGTGCAAGCGTCCAAAGATCGAGACGGCGGCGACGCTGTTGAACGGCGCGCCGCCGAGATTGTGGGTCAATCCGAGGTCCACCGTGTCGAGTTGGCGCGCCCCCGCGCGTCCGAGAAGCTGCGTATAGATTTCGTAAGCCATGCGAAGCCCGGACGCGCCGACCGGGTGGCCAAAGCACTTGAGGCCGCCGTCGGGTTGGCAGGGCTGCGCGCCGCTGCGGTCGTAGCGGCCCTCGAGGATGTCGCGCGGCGCGCCGCCTTCCTCCGACAGGCCGAGGTCCTCCATCGTCACGAGTTCAGTGATGGAAAAGCAGTCATGCACTTCGGTCAGGGACAGTTCTGTCGCCGGGTCGCGCACGCCCGCCTCCGCGTAGGCGCGCTTCGCGGCCTCCCGCGTGTTCAGCACATAGGCGCCGTCCCAGGCGCCGTATTGCATCTCCCAGCCATGACTGGCGGATAGCTGCACGGCCTTGACGGTGACAGGATTGGCGACGCCGAGCCCTCTCGCGATCTCGGGCGTCGTGACAATGGCCGCCGCGGCGCCGTCGGACACGCCGCAGCAGTCGTAGAGCCCGAGCGGGTCCGCGATCATCGGCGCCTTGAGGATCGTCTCGACGTCGACGGCCTTGCGCAGATGGGCGCGCGGATTGTGAACCGCGTTCTGATGGCTCTTCCAGCTCACGTGCGCCATGGCGCGCTTGAGGTCGTCGCCGTTCAGTCGGTGTTTGGCTCCGTAGGCGCCCGCAAGCTGGGCGAAGGAGCCGGGCGCGGAGCCATAGGGAAGCCAGAGGTCGCTGGCGAGACCCTTGGTGCGCAGAGGCAGGCCGCCGTAACCCGTGTCCTTGAGCTTCTCGACGCCGAGCGCCAGAGCGAAATCGACTGCGCCTGCCGCGACGGCATAGACGGCGGCGCGCAAGGCCTCGGACCCGGTGGCGCACATGTTCTCGACCCGCGAGACCGGAATTGTCTTCAGGCGCAGGGCATGCGCGAGCGGCAGCGCGCTGTTGCCGACATTGATGTCGTCGAGCGCATTGCCCATCCAGGCGGCCTGAATCTCGGAACGTCCGATGTTCGCATCGGCCAGCGCCTCCTCAAAGGCCTCGACCATGAGGTCCTCGGGGCCCTTGTCCCAGTGTTCTCCGAACGTCGTGCATCCCATCCCGACGATCGCGACCTTGTCCTTGATCCCGCTTGCCATGTCTCAACCCTCGAGCAAGGGGCGCTCGGCCGGCGCCGCTTTCCAGAAATAGGTTCGAAAACCCCGACGCTGGTCGCGCGACTTGACGCGAAGGCGCATCCGCACCCGGTCGCCCACCGAAAAGCCCCTCAAGTCGTCGTCGGTGAACTCCATCATGACGCGGGCGCCGTTTTCGAACTGCGCGAGCCCGAACCAGAACGGCGGGTCGGGCGTGAAGTTCAACCGGTCCGCGGTCACGGAGACGACGCGGGCGAAATCGTCCGCGAGCCGGACGTCCTGCATCGCCTCCGGACCGTCGGCGTCCGGCCGGACGGGGATGCGGCTCTTCGGGAACTGCACGTTTCCGGCGGCGTCGCGGCCGCCGACGAAGCCGATCATGTCGCGCCCATAGCGCGCGATGACGGTGGCCTGCGCCTTCTGCTCGAACTCCGAACGAACGCCCCAATCGAGTTCGAGCGCGCCGTTGAGACTCGAGGAAGCGAACATAGTCGCCGAAAGCCAGCCCCTGCCGCAGCGCGTCCTCTGCCGATCCCGCGCCCGGCATCGAGGCGGTCATTTCCAGCACCAGCGCGTCGCAACCGCTTCCGAATCCCGCGAGCAGGACGCGTTCTCCCGGTTTGGCCCGCGCGGCAGCGAGCGCAAACGCGAACAGGCCATGAGCGGCGCCGAGATCGCCGAGCGCCGCCGCGACGTCGGACGCATGGTTCGGGGCGGTGATCTCGGTCGCGCGGCCGATCTCGCGCCAGAGGCCCGCAAGCGGCTCGTGGACGGCGGCGTGATGGATGTCGGAGGGGCTAAGTCCCGCCATCGCGAGCGCCTTGCGGATGGTCGGCGCGAAAATCGCCGAGACGGCCGTCTCGCGTACGAACCGCTCTTCATAGGCGTAGGGCTCGGGATGCTCGCGCGACGCGTAGACGTCCACGAGATCGTGGGAAAGGCTCGCCCAGCCGATAAGACGGGCGGCGCCTTCCTCTGCGACCAGCGCCGCAGCGCCCCCATCGCCCTGCGACAGGTGCAGCGGCGAGCCTGCGCGACCGGGCCGCCTTTCGCCGGCCGCGACGAGGGTGGACCCCGGCGCAAGCAGGGCGTCGAGCAGCGCCGAGACGGCGCAGCGCCGCGAGCCCGAGACGTCCCTGGCCCGTGTTTCCGCTGGCATCGCCAGCGCGTCCACGATCAGCGCCGCGTGAAGCCGCTCATAGAAGGGGGCGGACGTGGACGCGAACACCACCGTGTTGGGCGCCTCGGGCATGATCCGCGCCGCCTCGACGGCGAGGGTCAAAGGATCCTCGTCCCATCCGGCGACGGCGCGCCGTCCGCCACCGCGGCCACCGAGCCCGGAAAATTTCAGCGCTTTCGCGGCGGAATCCCGGTCGAGCCGCAAGAGCGGCGCGTAGGCGCCGACGCTGGCGATCGCGCTCCCGCTGACTGCTTTCGCCGCTGCCTGCAAGCGTTCGCTCCCGTTTTGACTGACCGACCTTGACAGCTTTTCGATAGTTTGTAAATATGCTTACGATCTTGGCGCCTGTTAAATGGAAGACGAGCCAAGTCGCGGGAGGCGCTTGTTGATGAGCATGGATATCTTTCGCGACAATGCGCTTGCCGAAAAATCGATTCTGGTGACGGGCGGAGGCGGCGGCCTTGGCCTCGAGATCGGCAAGGCTCTCGCCGTCAAGGGCGCAAAGGTTCACATCTGCGGCCGTCGCCCGCAAGTGCTCGAGGAGGCGGCGAAGACGATCTCCGAAGGCGCAGCTGTCCCCGCGTCGCATTATGTCTGCGACGTCCGCGATGCCGACCAGGTCGATTCCATGATGGACCGGATCTGGGCCGAGGCGCCGCTGACCGGACTGCTCAACAACGCCGCGGCAAATTTCATCGCTCCCACCAAAGACCTCAGTCCGCGCGGCTTTCGCGCCGTGACTTCGACGGTCATGGACGGCAGTTTCCACGCGACGCTCGCCGCCGGAAAGCGGTGGATCGCGAATGGTCAGAAGGGCTCGGTCGTCAGCAATCTGGTGACCTGGGTGTGGACGGGATCGGCCTTCGTCGTGCCCTCGGCGATGGCCAAGACCGCGCTCCACGCGATGACCATGTCGCTTGCGGTCGAATGGGGACGCTACGGCATTCGCCTCAACGCGACCGCGCCTGGGCCGTTTCCGACCGAGAGCGCATGGGAGAAGCTCAATCCGATGCCGGACTTCTCCTCTTCGGCGACCCGCGCCGACACGGTGCCGCTCGGGCGGTACGGCCAGATGCGGGAGCTTCAGAACCTGATCATATTCCTGTTCTCCGATGCGTGCGACTATCTGACCGGGCAGACGATCGCCATTGACGGCGGCCAGCATCTCGCGGGTCCCGCAACTTTCGCCGATCTCGCCGCGCTCACCGACGATCAGTGGCGAGCGGCGCGCGAAGCGATCCAGCGTTCCACCCAGCGCGACAAGGCGCAGCGGGCCGCGGGCGTCCAGGCGGGAACCGACCGATGATCGAACGCTCGCTGTTCACCGAAGAGCATGAGATCTGGCGGGCCTCGGTCCGCCGCTTCGTCGAGGCAGAGATCGTCCCGCATCACGCGAAGTGGGAGGAGGAGGGCATCGTTCCCCGAGAGCTCTGGCTGAAAGCCGGCGCCCAGGGCCTGCTCTGCTGCACCGTGCCGGAAGAATACGGCGGCCTCGGCCTCGACTATCTGTTCGATGTGGTCGTGTTCGAGGAGCTTTGGCGCGTCGGGGCGAGCGGGCCCGGCTTTCTCATCCATACCGATCTCGTGGCGACCTACATCCTTTCGTTCGGCACCGATGCGCAGAAGCGCGAATGGCTGCCCAGAATGGTCAAGGGCGAGGCGATCGGCTCGCTCGGCATGACCGAGCCGCACGCCGGCAGCGATCTCAAGGCCATCCGCACGCAGGCGCGCCGCGATGGCGAGGATTATGTGATCAACGGGCAGAAGGTCTTCATTTCCAACGGACAGCTTTGCGACGTCATCGTTCTGGCGACGAAGACGGATTCGGGCGCGGGCGCGGGCGGCGTGACGCTTTTTCTGGTCGAGTTCGAAGCGACGCGGCTTCACAAGGGGCCGCAATCTCGAAAAGCTCGGCATGAAGGCGCAGGACACTTCGGAGCTGTTCTTCGAGGACGTGCGTATCCCCGCCTCGAACATGCTTGGGCCCGAGGGCAAGGGCTTCGCTCTCATGATGACCAAGCTGCCCCAGGAGCGGCTCGCGCAAGCCATCCGGTCGGCGACCGTCACCGAGACGGTGATCGAGTGGACGGCGGATTATACGGCTGAACGCAAGGCCTTCGGCCAGACGATCGCCGACTTTCAGAACACCCAGTACGTGCTTGCCGACCTGAAGGCGCGAGCGACGATGGCGCGCGTTTTCACCGACAAGTGCATCGAGCTTTTCCTGAACGGCAAGCTCGACCCGGTGGACGCGGCGATGGCGAAGCTGGTGACGTCCGAGCTTCATTGCGAGGCCGTCGACAAGTGCCTGCAGCTTTTCGGCGGTTGGGGCTACATGTGGGAATATCCGATCTGTCGGGCCTATGCCGACGCGCGTGTCGTCAAGATCGCTGGCGGTTCGGTCGAGGTGATGAAGACGATCATCGCGCGCGACATGTTCAAGGGGCGACTGCCGACGAGGTCGTCCCGCGGATGAGCAAGCGGCCCGCCCTCACCGAAGGCAAGCCTTCGACGCGCGATCTCAACACGGGCCTCCGCTTCGGCTTCCTGATCCACGACGTCTCCCGGCTCCGGCGCGTCGCCGTGGACAGGGCTTTGAGGCCACTGGGCATCACGCGCGCGCAGTGGTGGGTTCTGGCCTTTCTCTCTCGTCGGGATGGAATGACGCAGACGGCGCTCGCCGGGGATCTCGACCTCACCAAGGTCGCGGTCGGCGGACTGCTCGACCGAATGGAAAGCGCCGGTTTCGTGGAACGTCGCGCGGACGAGCACGATGGCCGCGCGCGACGGGTTTATCTGACCCGCGCGGGGTCGAAGCTGGTCGGCGCCATCCGGGCAAGCGTCGAAACGGTCGAAATGGAGATCCTCAGCCGCATCTCGAACGCCGAACTCGAACGGACGACGGAGACGCTGCGGACGATCAAGGAGACGGTGCTCGAAATTCTCGGCGCCGAAGCCGAGAGTGACGAGAGCGACGACATCGAAACAGTCAGTTGAGAGGAGGTCAGCCTTGCGTGGATTGAAGGACAGGGTCGCGATCGTCACTGGCGGCGGTCAGGGAATCGGACGGGCGCTGACGCTGCGGCTCGCGGAAGAAGGATGCAAGGTCGCCATCTTCGACCTCAAGCCTGAAGCCGCAAAGGAGACGGAGGCGCTTGCGCCGAAAGGTTCGGTCACGAGCTACGAGCTTGATGTCGGCGACTATGACGCGGTGGCCGCGGCAGTCGCCAAGGTCGAGGCGGGTATCGGGCCGATCTGGGCGCTGGTCAATAACGCGGGCTGGGACCGCCCTGCCCCGTTCCTCTCGACCGACAAGGCGCTGTGGGACAAGATCGTCCACATCAATCTCTACGGGCCGCTCAATACTCATCATGTCGTCGCGCCGCTGATGGCGAAGCGCGGCGGCGGCCGCATCATCAACATCGCATCCGACGCGGCGCGGGTCGGGACGAGCAACGAAGCCGTCTATTCGGCCTGCAAGGGCGGCCTCATCAGTTTCACGAAGTCCCTGGCGCGAGAGCTCGCGAGCAAGGGCGTTCTCCTCAACGTCGTCTGCCCCGGCCCCACCAACACGCCGATGATGGCGACGGTGCTTGGCGAGGGCGAGCAGGCGGTCAAGTGGAAGGACGCGATGGTTCGCGGCATCCCGTTGAAACGCATGGGCGAGCCCGGAGACTACGCCGGCATCGTCGCCTTTCTCGCCTCCGACGACGCGTCCTTTATGACTGGCCAGACCATTTCGGTCGCCGGCGGCATGAACATGCTCTGAAACCTGGAGAAGATCCCGATGACCGACGCCCCCGTTTTCGAAGACGTTCTCTACGAGAAGCGCGACAACCGCGCGGCCTGGATCATCATCAACAGGCCCAAGCTTTATAATGCCTTCCGCGCCCAAACGATGGAGGAGCTGATCAAGGCCTTTCAGATCGCGGGATACGACAAGGCCATCTCCTCGATCGTCCTGACCGGCGCGGGCGACAAGGCGTTCTGCACCGGCGGCGACCAGAGTGCGCACGAAGGGCAGTACGATGGGCGCGGCATCGTCGGCCTGCCGATCGATGAGTTCCAGTCGATTATCCGCGACGTGCCGAAACCGGTGATCGCGCGCGTGAACGGTTTCGCCATCGGCGGTGGAAACGTGTTCGCCACCCTCTGCGACCTGACCATCGCGGCGGACACGGCGAAGTTCGGCCAGGTCGGCCCGAAGGTCGGCTCGGTCGACGGCGGCTGGGGCACCGCCCTGCTCGCCCGCCATATCGGCGACAAGCGGGCCCGCGAGATGTGGTTCCTCAACGAGCAGTATACGGCGCAGCAAGCCTATGAGATGGGCCTCGTCAACAAGGTCGTGCCGCTCGCGGATCTGGACACGGCCGTGAAGGCATGGACCGATATTCTCGCGGAGCGCTCGCCGACCGCGCTCGCGCTCGCCAAGCGTTCGTTCAACGCGGACAGCGAGAACATTCGCGGCATCAGCCTCGCCATGCTCAGTGCGGTGAAGCTCTTCTACGAGACCGAGGAGTCGAAGGAAGGCGTGCGCGCTTTCATGGGCAAGCGAAAGCCGGACTTCCACGCCTTCCTGAAGTGAAGACCTCTTAAGCGATGCCGCCGCGCCGTCTCGATCTTGACGACTTCGCCTGGGTGCTTCCGCGCGGCGGGCGGGTGATCGTCTCGTCCTGCTCGGGCGAGTCCCTCGTCCTTGCGGAGAGGGTCAGACGCGCTGGCGAAAGTCTGGGAGCGATGACGTTCACCGGCGTGTTTGTGCCCGGACTGAACACGACGACCTGGCTCGCGAACCCGTCCTGTCGGGTCGAGACGTTCTTCATGACGCCGGAACTGAAGGCGGCTGGCGCTGCGGCAAGGCTCCTGCCGTTCTGTTACGGCGACATCCTCAAGTGGTTGAAAGCGACGCCGATCGACGCCGCCATGCTCATGGTGTCGCCGCCGGATGCGGACGGAAACTGCAGCTTCGGCCCGATTGTCGATTTCGTCGCCGAGCTGTGGCCTCGCATTCCGATCCGGGTCGCTCACATCAATCCGCGTCTGCCGAGAACCGCCGGCCCCTGCGCCATTCCCTTCGACGCGCTGACCGCCTATGTCGAGGGCGAGCAAGACCTGCTCGGGGGAGAAGATCGGCCCGACGACCCCGTCTCGCAAGCCATCGGCGGGGCCGTCGCCCGCTACATCCGAGACGGCGCCACGATCCAGACCGGCCTCGGCAAGATCCCGACCGCGGCGCTGCGCGCGCTGACGGGACGCAGAAATTTGAAGATACATTCGGGCCTCATTCCGGAGGCGGTCGTCGATCTCGAGGACGCAGGGGCGCTTGCGCCGGGCGTCAGCGTCACCGGCGGCGTCGCGATTGGATCGAGGCGGCTTTACGACCGGGTCGGCGGCCCGGCCTATCGCTTTCACCCGGTTTCCTACACCCATTCGCCGCGCGTGCTGGCGGACATCGGCGATTTTGTGACGCTCAATTCCGCGATGGAGGTCGATCTCTTTGGTCAGGCCTACGCGGAGATGGGGCCGTCCGGTCTCGTTTCCGGCCCTGGCGGCGCGTCGGATTTCGCGCGCGGCGCTCGGGCGTCCGGCGGCTTGCGGATCGTGGCGCTGGCGGCGCAGGCCGGCGGCGGAAGGATCAGCCGGATCGCCGCGCCCGGCGAGGGCTCAGGACCGGTTTCGCTCGGCCGCATGGATACCGACATCGTCGTCACGGAATATGGATCGGCGGACCTGCGCGGGCTGGACCATAGCGATCGCGCGGGCGCGCTGATCGCGATCGCGCCGCCTAGCCATCGCGAACGGCTCGGACAAGCAATGGGCGGCGGTCGCCGCAAAATTCTAAAAGAAGAACCGGAGGAAACGACATGGCCCAGAGGAAAGTCATCATCAGTTGCGCCGTCACCGGCTCGATCCACACGCCGTCGATGTCGCCGCACCTGCCAGTCACCGCGGAGGAGATCGCCGAGAGCGCGCTCGGCGCGGCGCAGGCCGGCGCTGCAATCGTCCATCTGCACGCGCGCAATCCGGCCGACGGCCGACCGGACCAGAGCCCCGAGGCCTTCGAGCCTTTCCTGCGCAGCATCAAGCAGTCGTCCAATGTCGTGGTCAACCTGACGACCGGCGGCTCTCCTTACATGACGGTCGAGGAACGCGTGCGACCGGCCGAGAAGTGGAAGCCGGAAATCGCATCGCTCAACATGGGGTCGATGAACTTCGGCCTATTCCCGATGCTCAAGCGCTTCAAGACGTTCAAGCATGACTGGGAGCCCCAAATGCTGGAGGGCTCGCACGATCTCGTGTTCCGGAACAGCTTCAAGGACATCCGCTACGCGCTCGACACGCTTAACGCGACCGGCGCGCGCTACGAGTTCGAGTGCTACGACACGAGCCATCTCTATAACTTGCACTATTTCTTCACCGAAGGCCTGGTGAAGGCCCCCCTGTTCATCCAGACCTGCTTCGGGCTCCTTGGCGGCATCGGCGGGCATGCGGACGACGTGATGCATATGAAGCGGACGGCCGACCGGCTGTTCGGCGACAATTATCGCTGGTCGGTGCTTGGCGCGGGACGCAACCAGATGCCGGTCGCGGCAATGGCCGCGGCGATGGGCGGCAATGTCCGTGTCGGCCTCGAGGACAGCCTTTGGATCGGAGCGGGCAAGCTCGCGCCCTCGAACGCGAGCCAAGTCACGCAGGTGCGCAAGATCATCGAGGGTCTCGGGCTCGAGGTCGCGACCCCGGACGAGGCGCGCGAGATCCTCGCGCTCAAAGGCGGCGACCGGGTCGCCTTCTGATCGACCCCTTGAACACGACGCGCGCTTCGCGAGGACAGGACATGGCCTCTGCTCCACCCGACGATCTCAAAGAGTTTCGCATCGAAATCCCCAGCAATGGGCTCGCCCATATCGTCTTCGATGCGCCGGGCCGCTCGATGAACGTGTTCTCCGAAGCCGCGATCGTCGAGATCGGGCGCATCGCGCGGTGGCTGGAGGACGCGGATGTCCGCGGCGCCTTGATCCGCTCGGGCAAGGCCTCGGGCTTCTGCGCGGGCGCCAACCTGCCGGAAATCTGGGCGGCATACGACATGATCATGGCGACGTCGAAGCCGCGCCGTTTCCGCGCGGCGTATGATCATTTCTTCCGATTGAGCCTCGCCCTTCGCGCTCTCGAGACGTGCGGCAAGCCGGTCGCCTCGGCGATCGCCGGACTGGCGCTCGGCGGCGGCGGGCGAGCTTGCGCTCGCCTCGCACTATCGCGTTCTGACCGACGACCGGCGCGCAGCGATCGGCCTGCCGGAGTCGCTGGTCGGCCTGCTTCCCGGGGCGGGGGGCACGCAGCGCCTGCCGCGCCTCGTCGGGATCGAGCAAGCGATGCCGCTGCTTCTCGAAGGCAAGCGGCTCGCCGGCGCGAGCGCGTTGGACGCCGGGATCGCGCATCGTGTGGTGAAGGCGGGCGAGGAGATCGCCGCTGCCGAGGCGTGGCTCCTGTCCTCGCCCGAGCCGACCCAGCCGTGGGACCGCGAGGACTGGACGCCCCCCGCGCCAGCCTCTGTCAGCGCCGCGCTCGAACCCCTCCGTCGCAAGGCGATCGAAGCATCGCTCGGCCATTATCCGGCGATCTTCGCCATCCTCGATTGCGTCGAGTTCGGTTTGCCGCAGAGCTTCGAGGGCGCCATCCGCAGCGAGATGACGAGCTTTTCCCATCTCGTGCTGCGGCCCGAACCGCGCGCCATGATCCAGACCATATTCCTTGGCCGTGTCGACTATGAACGGCTCGACCGCATGCACGAACTGCCCGAGGTCGCTCGCGCGCGTTGTCGCGCTGGTGAAGTCGGAGCTGGAGAACTCGGGCGACGCGGCCTCAGCGCTGGCCGCCGCCGGGTTCGCGCGGGCTCGGCAAGGCGCCGCCGATGCGGGATCGGCATGCAGCCGGGCTACTGGGTCGAAGGCGAAAGCCGCGCGGCGCGTCGGCGCTGGCGGTGCTGCGCCGTATCCATGACGAAGCGCAAGGTCTGGCCGCCGGCCAGAGCGAAGAGGCGCTGCGGGTCGCCGACTACGTCGCGGTGACCCAGGCCGGCTATCCAGCTTATCTCGGAGGTCCGTTCTCGTTCCACTCCGAGCGCTGGACTTGAGGCGCGACTTGACGAAATGGCGCGGACGTAGATAGTACGCTACTTAACGATCATTGGCCTCACGGCCCGGGAGGAGACCATGGCAAGAACGCCTTTCGATCCTGTCGCGCACGCCAAGTCGATGCGCTCCCAAGGGTTCTGGATCGACAAGAATTACGACGAGTTTCTCCAGCAGTGGACCGAAAAGTCTCCCGATAAACTCGCGTTGCTGGCGTATCGCGCCGATCGTCCGGAAGGGAGGCGCTTCACCTACGCCGATCTCAGCGACAAGGTCTCGCTCGCCGCCGCGTCGCTCAAGCGCATGGGGATCGGGCGCGGCGACGTCATTTCGGTTCAACTGCCGAACTGGTGGGAATTCGCGGTGATCGCGCTCGCCGCATTCCGGGTCGGCGCTGTCGTCAATCCCCTGATGCCGATCTTCCGCGAGCACGAACTGACCTACATGCTGGCGTTTGCGGAGACGAAAGTCTTCGTCGTCCCCAAGCTCTTCCGCGGCTTCGACCACGAGGCCATGGCGAAGGCGCTTCGACCCGCCCTGCCGGAGCTTCAGCATATCCTGGTCGTCGACGGGGAAGGCCCGGACGGCTTCGAGACAGCCTTGCTGTCATCCGAGGCGCGTCTCCCTCCCCCGCCTGCGGGAGACATTGGCGCCCTGCCCGCGGACGAAATGGCGGTGCTCATGTTCACCTCCGGCACCACGGGATCGCCCAAGGGCGTGATGCACTGTCTCAACACCCTGATGGCCTGCAACGTCGCGCTCGCCGGGCGTTTCGGGCTCGATTCCACTGACACCATGCTGGTCTGCTCCCCGCTCGGACACATGACCGGGTTTGCCGCGGGCATGCTGCTCGGGGTCAAGATCGGCGCGAGCGTCATCTTCCAGGATGTGTGGGAACCGAAACGGGGCGTCTCCATCATGGCCGAGGAAGGCGTCACGTACTCCGCCGGCGCGGCGACTTTTCTCTCCGACATGTGCGAAGCGGTCGCCGCCGGCGCGCCTAAGCCAACGCGGCTTCGCAAGTTCCTTTGCGCCGGCGCGCCGATTCCGCCCGCGCTGATCGATCGCGTCAATCGGGAACTCGACCTCAGCGTCTGCTCGTTGTGGGGGATGACCGAGTCGCTCGTCGAGCACGCTGACGGAACCCGAACGCGCCTTGGAAAAGTCCTCGAAGACGGACGGCCGCCCCCTCGAGGGCGTAGGGATCAAGGTCGTCAGGCTCGACGGCGGCCCCGCCCCGATCGGTGAAACCGGCTCGCTCCGGGTCCGCGGCGCCCAGATGTGCCTGGGGTACTACAAGCGGCCAGACATGCAGCCCTTTGACGTCGAGGGCTGGTTCGACACCGGGGATCTCGCTTACCAGGTGGACGACGAGGGTTACATCCGCATCAACGGGCGCTCCAAGGACATCATCATCCGCGGCGGCGAGAATGTTCCGATCGCCGAGATCGAGAACCTTCTCTACAAGCACCCGGCGGTTCTCGCTGCGGCGCTCGTCGGCTACCCGGACTCTCGCCTTGGCGAACGCGGCTGCGCTTTCGTCGTGCTGCGACCCGGCCAGACGATCGATCTCCCTTCTCTCCAGAGTTACATGGCTGATCACAAGGTCGCCAAGCAATACTGGCCGGAACACGTCGAGGTCGTCGCCGAGCTGCCGACGACCCCGGCGGGCAAGGTCCAGAAGTTCCAGCTCAAGGAGCGAGCCAAGGCTTTCGGCGACGTCCCGCAAAAGGCGTCCACGTGAGTCAGCGCTTCGCCGGTCGGGTCTGCGTCGTCACGGGCGCGGCGCGGGGCATCGGCTTTTCGATAGCGGAGCGGCTGGGCCGCGAAGGCGGCCTTGTCGCGGCGCTCGACATCAGCGCGAGGAGGCTCGAGCCGGCGGTGCAAGACCTCAGTGCAAGGGGAGTCCAGGTTCGCGCATATAGCGTCGACGTCGGGAACCGTGCTGCGGTGCGTTCCGCTTTCGAGCGTATCGAGGCCGACTTCGGCGCGCCGATCGCGGTGCTGGTCAACAACGCGGTCTGGGCGCGATTCCAGCCGCTCGCCGACATCGACGAAGAGACTTCGCGCCGGATGCTCTCAGTCGGCGTCGAAGGCTTGATCTGGACGACCCAGGCTGCCGCGCGGCAAATGGCGCGCAGCGGCGGCGGCGCGATCGTCAATCTCACCTCCGTTTCCGCGTCTCATCCGGCAAAACACTCCGTCGCCTACTCCGCGGTCAAAGCCGGCGTCACCGGCCTCACGCGCGCCTGCGCGACGGAGCTCGGACCGATGGGCATCCGAGTCAACGCCATCGCCCCGGGCATGATCGGCACGCCCGCTTCGATCTCCCAGTTCGACGAGGCGACCATCGCGGCGCGTCAGGCGGAAATGCCGCTCGGACGTTTCGGCGCGCCGGAGGAAATCGCAGCCCTCGCCGCCTTCCTCGCCAGCGACGACGCGAGCTACCTGCAAGGGGCCATCGTGACAGCGGACGGAGGCTGGACCGTTCCGGCAAGATAGGAGAGTGACCTTGAAACGGCTCGAAGGCAGGCGTGCGGTCGTCACCGGCGGCGGCAGCGGAATCGGGAAGGCGAGCGCGCTCCGCCTCGCGCGCGAAGGCGCTTCCGTTCTGGTGGTCGGGCGCTCCGCCAACACGGAGGAGACGGTGGAGGCGATCAAAGCCGAAGGCGGGGCTGCGCTGGGGATGATCGCCGACGCGTCCCTCGAGGACAATGTCGCCGAGATCGTTCGCCGCTGCGTCCGCGAGCTTGGCGGGATCGAGGTGTTCTTCGCCAATATCGGCGTCACCGGAACCAATACCCCTCTGTTCGAGCAGAGCGTCGACGAGTGGATGGACGTCTATCGCATCAACACGGTGAGCTGCTTCCTCGCGATCAAGCACGCCGGGCCCCCTATGACGGCGCAGGGTTACGGGTCGATCATCCTGACGTCGTCCGCGGCCTCGTTACGGGCCAATGCGGGCGCAATCTCGTACAGCGCATCCAAGGCTGCGGTGAACAATCTCGCGCAGACCGCCGCCAACGCTTTCGCCGGCACGGGCGTACGCGTGAACGCCGTTCTGCCGGGTCTTGTCGAAACGCAGCTGACGCGCAAGGTTTTCGAGGACGCGCGCGCCCGAGGCGTCGAGGGCAAGCTCGGGCACGTGACGCCGCTGAAGCGGCCCGGCCGCGCCGAAGAGATCGCCGCGGCGGTGGCCTTTCTGGCGAGCGACGACGCCTCGTATGTGGACGGACAGCTCATTTCGGTCGATGGCGGCGTCAGCAGCACGCATCCTTACGGGCGCATCGCGCTGCCAAACTGACGACGCCGCTTGACACAATCGTACGTTAGCGTACTTTCTTTCGACGAACAGAAGAATACGGGAGGCGCAGCCTTGGATTTCGAGCTACCCAGGGAGATCACCGACGAAGCTTGCAGAGCTGGACTCGTTCATCGAGGCGGAGATCAAGCCGCTTGAGCGCGAAAACGCCCAGTTCTTCGACCACCGCCGGGAAAACGCCAGAACGGATTGGGATCACGACGGACGACCGCGGGACGAATGGCGCGCGCTGATCGTCGAGATGGAGCGGCGGGCCGACAAGGCCGGCCACCTGCGCTACGGCCTGCCGAAATCCTGCGGCGGCGCCGCGGCCTCGAATCTCGCGATCGCCGCGATCCGCGAGCATCTGGCCGCCAAGGGCCTCGGCCTGCACAACGACCTCCAGGACGAATCCTCGATCGTGGGAAATTTCCCGATCATCCCCGCCCTCGCCGATTACGGCACCGAGGAGCAGAAGACCTATATCGAAGGCATCATCACCGGGAAGAAGCACCTCTCCTTCGGCCTGACGGAACCCGGTCACGGCAGCGACGCGACATGGCTCGAGACGACGGGCGTGCGCGACGGCGACATGTGGGTCATCAACGGGCGCAAGCGCTGGAATAGCCAGGTCGTCCGCGCCCACGCCAACCTCGTCTTCGCGCGGACCTCCGGCAAGCCCGGAGACGGCAAGGGCATCACGGCTTTCATCGTCCCGACGGACTCTCCCGGCCACAACGTCCTCTACAATCACTGGACGTTTAATATGCCAAGCGACCACGCCGAAACCGAGCTGAAGGACGTGCGGGTTCCTGACAGCGCTATCCTGCACAAGGAAGGCGAGGGTCTCATCGTCGCGCAGCGCTTTGTGCATGAGAATCGCGTCCGGCAGGCCGCGGCAAGCGCAGGCGCGGCGCGCTACTGCATCCAGGAAGCGGTGAAGTACGCCCGAAGCCGCGTGGCCTTCGGAGAGCCGCTCGCCAAGAAGCAGGCGGTGCAGTTCCCGCTCGTCGAGCTTTGGGCGGAATATCCAGATGCTCAGGACTTTCATCTTCCGCACCGCATGGCAGATGGACCGGCAAAATCCGCTCGAGATCAGCGACATGGTCTCGATCTGCAATTTCCGCGCGAACCGGCTTTGCTGCGAGGCGGCGGACCGGGCCATGCAAGTGCATGGCGGCATGGGCTACAGCCGCGCGCTGCCTTTCGAGCATATCTACCGCCACCATCGCCGCTACCGCATCACTGAGGGCACGGAGGAGGTCCAGATGCGCCGGGTGGCGCAATATCTGTTCGGCTTCGGCAGGCAGACGACGATCGCATGAGCGCAGTCGATCCATCAGCCGCGCTCGACTTTGATGTCGATGCGCTCGACGCCTGGCTGAATGACTGGCTTGGCGGCGAGGAGCGCGCACGGAAGCGCGGCGGACCGAAGGGGGCATGTCGAACCCCACCTATTTCCTTCAGCGCGGCGACTGGCGCGCCGTGCTGCGCAAGCAGCCTCGCTGCCGCGCTTGCGCCTTCCGCGCATGCGATCGACCGCGAATTCCGGGTGCTGGAGGCGCTTCAGGACACGGCCGTGCCTGTGCCGAAGGCCGCTCCGATATTGCGAAGACCGCGACGTCCTGGGCACGCCCTTTTATCTCATGGAATGGCTGGACGGCCGGGTGTTCCACGAATTCGCCACGCCGGGCGTCTCGCCAGAGGAACGCAGCAGCGCTCTTCCGCTCCATGGGCGCGACGCTGGCCGAGATTCACAAGCTCGACTTCAAGGCGCTCGGCCTCGGGGACTTCGGCAAGCCCGGCAACTATTTCCGTCGCCAGCTTTCGCGCTGGGCCCGCCTCTGGTCGGAATACCGCAAGGGCGACGACGACAATCCCGGGCTCGACCGCATGGTGCGGTGGCTCGAGGAACGTGTCCCGGAAAGCGAGACGATCGCGCTTTGCCACGGCGATTTTCGTATCGGCAACGTGATGTTCCACCGCACCGAGCCGCGCGTGATCGGCGTGCTGGATTGGGAGCTGTCGACGCTCGGCCACCCGCTGGTGGACCTCGCCTTCAACAGTCAGGCCTGGCGGATGGCGCCGGATGAGAACGGCGGCCTGCTTGGCCTCCCGCTCGAAGACCTGGGCATCCCGGAGGAAGACGCGTATCTCGACCTCTATTACCGACTTTCGGGGAACCCCGAGCGCCTGACCCGATTCCATCAGGTGTTCGCCATGTTCCGGGGCGCGGTCGGCAGCGCCGGCGTCGCCGTGCGCGGCGAGATCGGCAACAACGTCCTGCCCGACGCCGCCCGCATCGGCCGCCATCTCGCGCTGGCTTATGCGGCGCGCGGCCTGGCCCTGACCAAGGAGGAGCCATGAGCCTTCACGAACAGCGCGGGCTTTCCGTTGACGACGTCATACGCCGGCGCCGCTCCGTTCGAGGGTTTCTCGCGGACGAGGTTCCCGAGGCGACATTGAGAGAGGTCTTTGCGCTCGCGCAGCTCTCCCCATCGAACTGCAACGTTCAGCCCTGGATCCCGCATGTCGTCTCCGGACCGGCGCTTCGCCGGCTCAGCGATGCGCTGGTCGAGGCCGGCCTGCGCGATCAGCCGCTCAACGCCGATTTCGAGGCGGACCGCAAATTCTTGGGCGTGCATCGCGAGCGCCAGGTCGACGCCGCCCAGCAGCTCTACGGCGCCATGGGCGTCGAGCGCCGCGACATGGTCGGCCGCAAGAAAGCCTATATCCGCAACCACGCCTGCTTCGACGCGCCCCACGCCGTCTTTGTCTTCATGCCCGGTTATTTCGGCGTCCGCGAAGCCACGGACATCGGCATGTACGCGCAAACCCTCATGCTCGCGCTGACCGCTCGCGGGATCGCGTCCTGCGCGCAAGGCGCGCTGAGCCTCTACCCCGATATCGTGCGCCAGCATCTCGGCGTGTCCGAGGACCAGAAGCTCCTGTTTGGCGTTTCGTTCGGCTATGAGGATCCGAGCGTGAAGGCCAATGCCGCGCGCGTCGGACGCGTTTCGCTCGATGACGCCGTCCACTTCCACCGGTGATTTTTTCCCGCGCGTCGGCGTCGTGGGTCCGGGACTGATGGGGCTCGGCATCGCCCAGGCCTTCGCCGCCGCCGGCGCCGAGGTGTCCCTCTGCGGGCGCGACGAAGACGCGTCGCGTCGCGGATTCGAAAGGCTTGCGGCCTCGCTGGCGCGGCAGGTCGCCCGGGGCCGGCTCGACCCGGTCGCGGAGGCAAGCGTGCTGGCAAGGGTCGAGCCCGCTCCGATCGGCGCTGGCCTGAGAAGTTGCGGCCTTGTGATCGAGAGCGTACCCGAGGATCGGGCGCGCAAGAACGCAGTCCTCGCGGCGATCGAGGGAGCCGCGCCCAACGCGATCCTCGCCAGCAATACGTCCGGGCTGGCGATCCAGAGGACTGGCGCAGGCGCTCTCCGATCCCTCCCGCTTCCTCGGGCTGCATTTCTTCTCCCCGGCGGAACGCATGCCTCTGGTCGAGGTCGTGGCGGGGCCCCAGACCGCCGAAGCGGTCGTCGCGAGCGCGTTGGACCTCGTTCGCGGCGTGGGCAAAAAGCCGGTGCTGGTGCGTGACGGCCCCGGTTTCTTTGCGACCCGGGTCTTTGCCGCTTATCTCGACGAAGCCGTCGCCATGGCCGCTGAGGGCGTTGCGGTCGACGCCATCGAGGCTGCGGCGGTCGCCAATGGCCGCGCGCTCGGCCCGCTCGCCATGCTGGACGAGACGGGCGTCGCGCTGAACCTGTCGCAAGCCAGGCAGGCCCGCGCAGACGGGCTCGACCCGCGTTTCTGTCGTGCGCTGGCGGAACCGACGCTCGCAGCGCTGGTGGCGGCGGGGCGATCCGGCCGACGCGGGGGCGGCGGTTTCTTCGACTGGCCGAACGATCGCCCGCGAAAAGCCTGGCCGGGATTGAGCGCCCTCTTTCCCGTGTCCGCGTCGCAGCCCGAGCCCGAGGCGATCCAACTGAGGCTCCTCGCCGCCGAGGCCCGCGAAGCCCTGCGCTGCCTGGAGGAGGGCGTCATCCGCAGCGCCGACGACGCGGACCTCGCTTCGGTGCTCGGACTTCGGATTTTCCAAGGCCGATGGCGGCGTCCTTGGCTGGGCCGAACATTTCGGACTTCTTGCGTTCGTCGAGGCTCTCGACCATCTGGCCGAGACTCATGGCGACCGATTCTCGCCGTCGCCCTGGCTGCGCGCGCTCGCCTCCCGCGCCGATGGGCTCGGCCCCTATCGTAGAAAGGATTTGGCGAGGTGACAGGACCGTTATCCGGCCTTCGGGTCGTCGAAATGGGCGGGATCGGACCCGCGCCATTCGCCGGAGCGCTGCTCGGCGATCTCGGCGCCGATGTTCTGCGCATCGATCGGATCCCCAAACCAAGCGCCGAGCCCGAGACGCCGGCCCGTTTCGATTTCTACAATCGCAACAAACGCTCGGTCGCGCTCGACCTCAAGCAGCGCGCCGCGATCGACGCGGTGCTCGCGGCGGTCGCCAGGGCCGACGCCCTGATCGAGGGCTTCCGGCCCGGCGTCATGGAGCGGCTGGGCCTCGGTCCCGACCTCTGCCTCGCCGCCAATCCGCGCCTCGTCTTCGCCCGCATGACCGGATGGGGACAGGAGGGGCCGCTCGCGCAAGAAGCCGGCCACGACATCAATTATCTCGCCCTCACCGGGGCGCTCCACGCGCTCGGCGACGCCGATCGCCCCCCTTCCCCGCCGCTCAATCTCGTCGCCGACCTCGGCGGAGGCGCGCTCTATCTGGCGGTCGGGATTCTTTCCGCGGTGCTCCACGCACGCGAAACCGGGCAGGGCCAGACGCTCGATGTCGCGATGGTGGATGGGGTCACGCATCTCATGTCCGCCTTTCAGGCCTTCCGCCAGCAGGGCGTCTGGACCGATCGGCGGGCGGACAACATCGTCGACGGCGGCGCGCCGTTCTATCGTTGCTATGAGACCGCGGACGGCAAATGGATCGCGGTCGGCGCCATCGAGCCGCATTTCTACGCCAACCTCCTCGATATGCATGGGGCTCGCGGCCGAAGACCTGCCGAACCAGAACGATCGCAGCGCGTGGGCGGCGATGCGCGAGCGTTTCGCCGCCGTCTTCGGGACGCGGACCCGCGACGAATGGGTCGAGCGCGCGGCCGGACGCGACGCGTGTCTCGCGCCCGCCCTCTCCATCGATGAAGCGCCAAACCACCCCCACATGCGGGCGCGCGGCGCCCATGTCGCCTTTGACGGCGTGACCCATCCGGCTCCGGCCCCGCGCTTCAGCCTGACGCCGGGCGCGCTGCGGCGCGCTGCCCCCTCCCCAGGCCGAGACAGTCGCGAGGCCCTTTCCAACTGGGGCCTCTCAGCCAACGCGATCGAAGAGCTTGAAGCAACCGGGGCGCTGGCCCAGACCTGACCCCATGCGCCTGATCCTCATTCGCCACGGCCGCCCCGACGAAGATGTCGCGGATGCGCCACACGATCCGCCACTCAATGCGGACGGCCGGCGGCAGGCGCAGGCGGCGGCTAGGCTTCTCGAAACCGAAGGCGTGACCCGCATTGTCTCGAGCCCACTTCAGCGCGCGCGCCAGACCGCCGACCCTCTGGCTGAGCGCCTCGGTCTCTCGATCGAAACGATCGACGATTGGGCGGAGGCGGATCGCGGGGCGATCCGGTACCGCTCCACGGAGACGCTGCGAGCCGAGGGCGGAGAGGCGTGGTCGCGATTCCTCTCCGACCCGATCGGCTATCTCGGCGGCGACCCCGCATCCTTCCGGGCGGGCGTGCTCGGCGCGCTCGCCGCGACCGTCGCGAACGAACCGGCCACCGCGCGCGTCGCGGTCTTCACCCATGGCATGCCCATCAACATCGTGCTCTCGCATGCGCTCGGGTTGGAAAGCATCACGCGATTTCTCGTCGGCTACGGCTCCGTGACTCGCCTCAGGCATTTCGGCGATGGGCGCTATGGCGTCGTCAGCGTCAATGAAACGGGACACCACAAATGGACACCCTGAGCCCTGAAGCCCGAATTCCGCCTGAGCAGGAAAAACCGCCCGAATGGGACGGACGGCATATCGGCGATCTGCTCGCACTTGCGCGAATATCCGACAGCCGCTTTCGGTCGCAGTACTCGGAGACGAACGAGCACGGACGAATCTACGGCGGGCAGATCCTGGGACAGGCCCTGTCGGCGGCGTCTGAGACCGTGTCGAAAGACAGATTCGCATCCTGCCTGCAGCTCGTCTTCGCCGCCGGCGGTCTTCCCGATCAGGCGATCGATTTCGAAGTTCAGACCCTTCAGGAGGGCAAACGGTTCTCGGCGCGCACCGTGCGCGGCCTGCAGCAAAACGGCCGCATACTCTGCGACGCCTGCGTCACCTTCGCCAAAGCTCTGGAGTTGCCGGCCCATGAGGCGCCGCCGCCTCCCGATTGCGGACTTGACCGCGATCCCGAGGATTGCCCGGCGCTGGAAGACGTCGACCGGCCCGGCGTTCGGGTCGTCGAACGTACCCTGAATTACATGTACCGCCCGCATCGGGCGATCGACATGCGCGCGCCGTTCGTCGGAGACCTCCTGCCCGCAACATCCGCGGAGCCACGGATGCGCTTCTGGATCCGCTTGCGGCAGACGCTCGGCGACGCTCCCGACTTGCACGCCGCCGCCTTCGCCTATCTCTCCGACTACTGGATCAATTTCGCCGCCTGCATCGCCCACGTGAGCGCGGTGGCCGAACGGGACGCGAGACTCTACGTGGCGAGCCTCAACCACACGATCTGGCTCCACCGACCGCTTCGCGCCGACGCATGGCTTCTTTTCGATTGCGTCAGCCCCAGTGGCGCGTTCGGTCGCGGGCTGGCGACCGCCCGCGTCTTTTCCCAAGCCGGCGATCTCGTCGCCAGCGCGGCGCAGGAGTGCCTGCTGGCGCCTATAGACTGACGGAGATGGCGCTGATGAATCTCGAACATGTCCGCGGGCTTCAGTTCGCGCCGATCGTGCAGCGCTACGACGCCCGCGACAGCGCGCTCTACGCCCTGAGCCTCGGGATGGGTCAGGATCCGCTCGACGAAGACGAACTGCCCTATGTCTATGAGGGTCGTGGACCGCTCGCCGTCCCGAGCCAGTGCGTCACCCTGTGCTGGCCGCCGTTCTGGCACAAGGAGACGGAAACCGGAATCGCCTGGCGGCGCATTCTGCATGGCGAGCAGAGTTTCTCGCTCGCTCGTCCTCTTGCGGTCGAGGGGGAGGTTCGCGCCGAGCATCGGATTGTGGCCGTGGACGACAAGGGCGCCGACCGCGGCGCAGTCGTTCATACGGCGCAGGACCTGTTCGACGAAGCGACCGGACAACCGCTCGCGAGCCTCCGCTCGACGGAGTTTCTGCGCGACGACGGCGGTTGCGGTGGATTTGGGATCCCTTTGGCGCTGACGCGGCCTCTGGACGAGACCGCCGATCCCGCCGCCGTCTGTGATTTCCAGACATCCGCGCAGGCGGCCCTGCTTTACCGTCAGGCGAGCCGCGACTACATGCCGATCCACGCCGATCCGGATATTGCCCGCGACGCCGGCTTCGACCGTCCCATATCGCATGGCCTCAACACGTTCGGCCTCGCCTGCCGGGCGGTCCTCAAGCGGTTTCAGCCGCGCCGTCCGCAGGCGATCGCCTCAATGGCGACGCGCTTCGCGGCGCCGGCCTTCCCGGGCGATACGATACGGATTGAGATGTTCGAAACGCGGGGAGGCCTGCGGTTCCGAGGCCTTGCGCTCGAGCGCTCCGTTGTGGTGCTGGATCGGGGCGAGGTGGAGTTCCGTTAACCCGTCGGCCCTCAGGCCGCGTCGGAGTCCTGGACGTCCTCTCTGTCGTCGATCATCGCAAGCAGGTTTTCCTTCATGCCGCGAAGCGCGCGGACGGTCCCCTTCAGGTCCTCCGGCTCGATCCTCTCCAGGATTCCCTTTTCCGTGACGCTCACATTGGCCCGGATCTGCGCGATCAGCGCATGGCTGCGCCGTGTGAGATAGACCCGCTTGACGCGCCGGTCTCCCTCGTCAGGCCGTCGCGAGACGAACCCTGTCTTTTCCAGCCGATCAATCAACTGACCGAGCGCCACCTTGCCGAGGTCGAGCTCGTCGGCGAGCGCAACTTGCGACATCCCGTCGGAACGCGACAGGAACGCGAGCACCCACCATTGCGAACGCGTCACTCCGAGAGGCTTCAGCGCCCGATCGACCACGCGCCGTCGCAGCCTCGAAACGTCGTGAAGGAGGAAGCCGAGCCGCAGCTCCCAATTGAGATCTGGCGCCATCTTGGCCTCGTTCGGGAGCCGAGCGGCTCGCCAGGAAATCGTATGCTACAACACGACTGGACATTTGGGCCAGCGCGCGCGCCCCCGCAAGCGGTCGCCCGGCAATTTGGAGCCTCATACGACTAATTTCTCAGATCTTTCGGTCGCGTCCCGCCCACCACGGATCCCGGAGGACGCCCTTGCGCACCTTGCCGACGGAGGTCACCGGGAGCGGCTCCGAGCGGAATTCATAAGATCGAGGAACCTTGTAACCGCCGATGTGCTTGCGGCAGTGCGCGCTCAGTTCCTCGGGCGTGACGCTGGCGCCGTCCTTGGGCACGATCACCGCATGCACCGCCTCGCCCCATTGCTCGCTAGGTACGCCGATCACGGCCGCCTCGCGAACGGCGGGATGCAGGAACAGGACGCGCTCGACCTCGATCGAGTAGACGTTTTCGCCTCCGGTCACGATCATGTCCTTCACCCGGTCTGCGACATAGAGGTATCCGTCCTCGTCGATCGTGCCCGCGTCGCCCGTGTGCATCCAGCCGTCGCGAAGCACCGCGGCGGTGGCTTCCGGATTGTTGAAGTACCCGCTCATCAGCGAGTCGCTTCGCACGATGATTTCGCCAAGCGTGTTCGGCGGCGCAAAGGATCCATCGGGTAGGATGACCCGGACCTCGTTCCCGGGCGCAGGCTGACCCGCCGACCGAAGACGTTGCGCTTTCGGGCCCGAGACGAGATGGTCGCGCCACCGCAACATGCTCGCGAACCCCCCGGTCTCCGTCATGCCGAAGATCTGGTAGAACCTCCAGGTCGGCATTCGCGTCATCGCGAATTGAATCAGGGCCTCCGGCATTGGCGAGCCGCCGTAAATGCAGGTCCTCAGACTCGAGAGGTCGTAGTTCTCGAAGTCGGGATGATGGATCAGCAAATTGATCATAGTCGGGACGAGCACCATGTTTGTCACCCGATGCTCCGATATCGCCCGCATCACCGGAAGAGGCTCAAACTTCGGTAGAAGCACATGCGTCCCGCCCACCATCGTGATGTAAAGAAGCGCGCTCGCTCCGGCGAAGTGGAAGAAGCCAGCGACATAGAGGAACTTCAGATCCTCGATGTCGGGCAGCATGGCGAGATAACCAAGCGTTGCGACGAACAGCCCACGGTGCGACATCATCACGCCCTTGGGATGCGACGTCGTACCCGCGGTATAGAAGATGACCCATAGATCCTCGCCGCTCCGGTTCGCGTCCTCCATCGGCTCGTGCGCGGCGACGATCTGCTCATAGGAAAGCATGCCCTCGGGCGTCTCGCCCTCTCCCATGAAAACGAGCGTCTTCACAAAATCGAGTTCGCGCTTGAGTTCTATGGCCTGGTCGACGAAACTTTCGTCCACGAACAGCACCGACGCTTGGGAATCCTTCAACGCGTAAGCATTCTCCGCGAGCGACCATCGGATATTGAGCGGCGCGAAGGCGCCGCCGGCCCATGGCGTCGCGAAGAACAGCTCGACGTATCGGTCCGAGTTGAATCCGAGCGCCGCGACGAACGCCCCATCGGCGATGCCCATGCCCCGAAGCGCCGAGGCGAGGCGTGGGACGCGGTCTCCGACCTCTGTCCAGGTCCGTCGGCGTTCGCCGGTTATTGTGGCGATCCCGTGAGGCTGGCAGGCTACGGCCTGGCGAAGGAAGCGTGTTCCTTGCATGTCTGTCATCCGAGTTGGGCGCCTTCGGCCGGGGGCCTCGCGCCATGGAAGGTTGGGCGGGCTTCAGACTCCGCCTACATCTTGCATTCCGCGCTGACAGCCGGCTCGATCACGTCCCGGCCGAGGGTCGATCGAAGGGTAATCTCGCCCTTGCCTTCTGCAGCTTTCGTCGCCTGGACGATGATAAGGGGACGCAGCAACTGATGATCGGCCGCGCGCATTTCGACGTCGCCCACGATCGTCGTCGCCTTCAGCCCCGCAAGCGCATTGCGAACGGCAGGCACGTCTGTCGAACCGGCTTTCAGGATCGCCTGGTGCACAAGTTCGAAGGCGAGATAGGCGTCCGCGTCGATGTAGGTCGGCTTGCGGTTGAACCGTCGCTCGAAAGCCTGGACGAATTTGGCGTTGATCTCGCCGGGCAAAGTCCAAAAATAGCTTTGCGCCGACCACAGTCCGACGCTGGCGTCGCCATGGGCGCCGATCAGAATTTCGTTCACCATCGACGACGATAACACCATTTTGTATTTCTCAAAAAGCTTGAACGGCGCCTGCTGCTTTATGAAGGTGATGCCGCCAGAGGACGGGTAGTAGGTGAAAAGACCCTCGGCGGGGTTCTCGGCAAGCTGTGAAATGTAGCTCCCGAGATCGGACGCGGTGATCGGCGCGAACAGGGTCTTGTTCACCGCCGCACCCCTCGCCTCCGCGGCTGCGGCGAACAGCTTCGCGCTGTCATGCCCGACAGCAATATCGGCCATCATCAGATCCCAGGATTTGACGCCACTCTCCTTGGCCAGTTCGATGAACGTATTGACCTGCATTCCGTCCGTGATCCCGATCCGAAAATAATTCGGCGTGCAGTTCTTTCCGGTCAGGTCGTTCGAAGCCGCGGTCGCATCGACGAACAGGGCATTCATGCCGGCGAGCTTCGACTCGATCGCGAGCGAAGTTCCCGAAGGATTGAGCCCGGTGAAGAACGATACGCCATCCTGCTCGACGAGCTTCTTCGCCGCATCGATCGCAGAGGCCGGTTTTCCGTCATGGTTCTGAATGACAAGTTCGTATTTCCGCCCGAGAGCGCCGCCGTCGGCGTTGAGTTGTTCGACCGCAAAGGTCGCTCCATCGTTGACGAAGGCGCCGCTGACCGCGTACGGGCCGCCGTCGATGTTGACGACCCCGAGTTTGATAGCGTCCTCGGCGGCAGCCGCGCCCTGCAGGGCCAGAGTGAGCGCGACGACGGCGACTATTCGCTTCATTGCCTATCCTTCCTCATCAATATCATTGTCGATGGACCTGCCCGGCCTCGATGAAAGCGATCGCCTCATGGCTTGCGCTCTATCGGACGTCCGCCGCGCGCGGCGAGAATGCGGGCCGAAGCGTGGGTCGCAGCCTGTCTCAGGAAACCGATCGCGCCTTCCGGAAAGAGGTAGATGACGAGCGCCACGCCGACCCCCGTCAGCAGTTCGAGATTGCCCGTCGCGCCGAACCGGTCCTGTCCCAGGACGAAAAGGAGAGCGCCCAGAGGCGGACCCGCAAGCGTGCCCACGCCCCCGATCAGGGTCGCGACGAGCGCGTTTCCGCCGGCTGAAAAGTCGAGCAACTCGGGCGAGGCGAAGGCGGTGTAGAAGCCGGCAAGAAGACCCGCGACAGCGGCGATGAAACCGGAAATCGTGAAGGCGACAATGCGCGGCGTCGTGGTGTCGAACCCTGAAAAGCTCATGCGCTCTTCATTCGCCTTTACAGCGCGCAGGACCTCGCCGAAGCGGGACCGGCCCACCGTCCAGACGAGGGCGATTGCTCCCCAGAAGGCGATCCAGCAGATCGGCCAGAACGCCGCCGGCCGCGACATGTCCGATTGCGTAAGCCCGAAAAGCGTCCCCTCGTAGCTGATCGCCAGCCCATCATCCCCTCCCGTCCATGGGCGGAGATCTGTGACCAGAACGACCGAGTGGAGGAGTTGCGCCAGGGCGAGCGTAAGCATCGCGAAAGGCAGCGGCCGCGCCTTGACGATGAGCGCGCCGATCAAGGCGAAGACGATCGTGCACGCAACAAGCGTGAGGCCCACCGCTGTCCGCGCGTTCAGACCGAACGAAGTGACCGCGATGGCGTAGACATACGTCGAGGCGCCCGTGAGCGCCGACACGCCGAACATCATGAGCCCGCATTGCCGGGCAAGAAAGCCGATCGAAATCGCCGACAGGCCCAGGATCATCGCGTTGATGAGAAGGCCGAGCCAGTACGCGCTCGTGACGACAACCGGGAGGAAAGCGCCGAGGCCCACGACAGCCACCCCGACAATGGCTCGAACCACCCCTTCGGCGCCTAGCGTCCCAATCCGGGAGTCGCGCCTGTCAACTACCGCGCCGGCGAGCGGACCCATCAGTCTACCCTCCCGTGGCCGAAGCCTTGCGGCCGCCACAGCAAGACGAACGCCAGCAGCAGATAGGGCGCAGTGACCGAGACCACCGGCGAAATGAGAGAGCCGATGACCTCGATGAAACCGTAAACGAGGGCCGCCGCGATCGCCCCACCGATGCTACCAAGGCCGCCAACGACGACGACGATCAGGCAACTGATCAGCGTATTCGCGCCAAGCGCCGGATCGATCGAAAGGTAAGGTCCCGCGAGGACGCCGGCGAAGCCGGCGTAGGCCGTTCCAAGGCAAACGACAAGAAGGCCGAGCCTGTCGGTATCGACGCCAAGCATCCGCGCGATCTCAGGACTGCGGCTGACCGCTCTGACATGAAGCCCGACCCGCGTGAAACGAAGCCAGGCCGCGAGAGCAAGGCAGGCCACGAATCCGACGCCGATCAGAAACAGCCGATAGGTCGGATAGGGGCGCCCGAGAAGATCGATCGAACCGGCCAGCACAGGCGGCGCCGGGATCGCGACCGGGTTCGCGCCCCAAATCTTGATGACGAGCTGGCTGAGGATCAGCGCGAAACCGAAAGTTAGCAGCGCGACCTCCATGCGCGCGCGGCGTCTGAGCGGCCTCACCGCGCCATATTCGAGCGCGGCCCCCAGCAGGGCGAGAAGAAGTGGCACGATTAGCAGCGCCGCCCAGAAGTTCAGGCGCGCGGATACGGAATAGGCGAGATAGGCGCCGAGCATGAACATGGCGCCGTGGGCGAAATTCATGACGTCGCGAAGGCCGAAGACCAGCGCGAGGCCGGTCGCGAGCAAGGTCAGAAGAGAAGCCAAAGCCAGCGCGTTCGCCAGTTGCGCAACGCTGAGGATCTGGCCGAGCGCCATGTTCAAAAGCCGCCCTGTATGGGATCTCGCACGGACGCGCCATCGCTCGTGAAGCGCATGCATTCCTCCCTCGCGGCCGCTCTCGATCAGAGCGTCGCAGACCTTCTCCAGTACAACACTTTCGCGACTTACCGACAAATGATACGCATGCGTACGATACGAGTCAATGCGACGTCCGCTTCAGTTGAGCTCCTTTGGCGAATAGCCAAGGATCTCGCGCGCGATGATCAACCGCTGCACCTCGCCTGTCCCCTCGTAGATGTCGAAGATCCGGGCGTCCCGGAAAGCCTTTTCGATCACGTGGACGTCGGACAACCCGCAAGCGCCGAGCACCTCGATGCATGTCTGGGTCACGCGACGCGCAAGGCCGCCGCCCATGGCCTTGGCCATCGAGGATTCGATCTTCCCCGGGCCCTCGTTTTGTTCGATCCACTTCGCCTGCAGAACGGTCACCCAGGTCGCCTCCCACTCCGCCTCGAGGCTCATCAACCGGTCGGCGGCGGCGCTCGTCTCCGACAGCCCCTTGTCGTAGTCCGGGGCAACGCCGACTTCGGCGAGGCGGCCCCAGGTGAAGTCGAGCGCCGATCGAGAGACGCCGAGCGCATAGGCCGCGACGACGGGTCGGGATTCGCTGAAAGATCGAAGCATCGATTTCAGGTCGCCGTCGATGTGGTTGAAGGCCGGGACCCGGCAGCCGGAAAAGGCGAGCGGCGCGGTGTCTTCAAAGCGGATTCCCATCTTGCGGAACTGCCGCCCGACCGTGAAACCGGGCGTTCCCTTTTCGACCATGAACGCCGACAGTCCCTTTCGTTCCGGATGAACGAGGCGGGCCAGCACAAGGACGGCGTCGCAGCTCTCCGCGTAGGTGATGAAAGTCTTCTCCCCCTCGATCAGCCACTCGCCGGACTCGGCGTCCCAGGTCGCGGTCGTTCGGGTCGAAGCCGGATCGGAGCCTCCAGCCGGCTCCGTCAGGCCGATGGCGATCGTTCGATCGCGCCAGCGTGCGTATTGTTCCGGCGTGCCTGCGATCCTCAGCGCAGTGTTGCCGAGGGAATAACGGGACTCGCGCAGGGGTACACCGCCGCGCCAGTCCTCGAGATAGAGGAGCGCATGCAGGATTTTGGCGCCGCTCGTCTCGGTCGCGAGGGATGCGAGCATCGCCCGCGTGTCCGGCCGCCCGTCGGCTTCCGGAAAGGACACCGGCAACAAACGGTCCTCGTCATGCTCGAAGTCACGCGCATATTTCGAGGCGAGATCGGCCTGCGCACTGGCCTCCGCGAGGATGGCGGCGTCGGCGTCGGTCAGTGCAAAACTGATCATCGTCCCTCCTCTAAACCCCGACGAGACCGTCGAGCACCGAGAGGGACCGAGCGTTCCGGTACCACATCTCGAGCGGATAATCGCGAACAAAGCCGTAGCCGCCGAAGATCTGGACACCTTCGTCGGCGATCTTCAGCGCCTGTTCGGCGGCATAGCGCTGCGCGAGGCGCGCAGTGCGGGCCGCCTCCGAACGAGAATCGAGTTCCGCCGCGGCTCTTAAGCCCGACCAGCGGATCGCGTTCGCGGCGATATGCATGTCCGCAAGCTTGAAGGCGACGGCCTGTTTTCGGCCGATGGCCTCGCCATGCACCACGCGCTCCCTCGCATAGGGCAAGGCGTAATCGTATACGGCGCGGGCGAGGCCGCTCAGGACAGCGCTCAGCGCAACGCGACTCGCATCCATCAAGCGTCTGACGCCGCCCGGCAGCAGCTCGTCGTCGCTGACCTCGACGCCGTCGAGTACGACGTCGGCCATCTGCAGCGCGCGCAGGCCCAGCGTGCCCGTGGCGTCCTGGATCCGAAGATTGGATGCGTTCGCGGCGACGATGAAGCCGAGAACGCCCTCATCCGTCTCCGCGGTCACGAGGAACCGATCGCAGCGTGCGGCAAGCGGAACGAGCGCTTTCGCGCCCTCGATCCGCCAGCCTTTTCCCGCCCTCTGCGCCCGCGTCGCACGACCCGCGCCGCGAAACCACCCGGCGTCGACCGTAGCGACGGCGGCGAAAGCGGGCGTGTCGGACTGGAAGGGCGGCAGATGCCGCTCGCCCTGACCTTTCGTTCCCTGCTCCGCGATCGCCCTCACGAAACCGAGCGCGCCCGCGAGCGCGACAGCCAGCGCCGCGTCGCCGTAGGCAATTTCCTCGAGCACAAGCGCGTTGAGAACCGTCGGCTGCTCGATCAACTCGCCGGACGCGGCGGCCTGGGACAGTCCCAGGTCCCAGGCGCTGCGAAGCAGCGCCTCGGGAAACGCGCCTTTCTCCTCGGCGGCGCGCGCCGCGGGTCGGGCCGCGCCGGAAGCGAAACCCCGGGCCGAGGCCTGGGCGAGGATCTGGTCCTCTGTCAGCGCAAAGGAAATCATGCGGCTTCGGATCTCGACAGTACGTTAGCGAACCAATATTGTCTCGGAGGCATCGCGTCCGCCGAACGGACGCAGGTCCTGGGAGGATGGAGAGACGCATGAAGGCAGTTGTTCTGGGGGCGCGCGGGCGTAGCGGCGTGAGCTGGCGCGATTTCGCCGATCCAACGGCTGCATCCGGCGAGTCGGTTCTCAAGGTGGTCGCCGGTTCGCTCAATCGCGTCGATCTCTACATGCGCGACAACGGGGCGGGGATCACGCATACGCTGCCTCAGGTCATGGGTATCGACGCCGCCGGCGTCGTCGTGGAAGCGGAGTCCGGCAGCGCCTTGCAGCCCGGAATGAAGGCCTTGCTCTATTCCGAGGCCTTCTGCGGGAAGTGCCGCTACTGCCTCTCCGGCGATCAGCCGCTTTGCGAGAGTGTAAAGATCATGGGCGAGCATCGGAACGGCGGCTTCGCCGAATATGTCGCCATGCCGACGCGGTGTTTCTTCCCTCTGCCCGACGACGCCGACCTCGAGGCGGCGGGCGCGCTGATGACCGGCCATCTCACGGCGTGGCGAATGCTCTTCGGCAAGCATACGCTGCGTCCGGGAGAGAGCGTGTTGATTGTCGGGATCGGCGGCGGCGTTGCGCTCGCCTGTCTCCAGCTTGCAAAGCTCGTCGGCGCGCAGGTCTTCGTCACGTCGTCGAGCGACGAGAAAATTGCGCGCGCCGTCGCCATGGGGGCCGAACGGGGCGTCAACTACGCGAAGGAGAAGGTTTCCGCGGCGATCCTGGACCTGAGCAGAGGCGGCGTCGATATGGTGATCGACAGTGTCGGCGCCGCGAGCTGGGGCGAATCCCTGAAGTCGCTGCGTCGCGGGGGCCGTCTGGTGACCTGCGGCGCGACGACCGGCGCCAATCCGCCGGCCGATCTGCAGCGGGTCTTCATCCGCCAGCTGGAAATCTACGGTTCGACCGGCGGAAGCGTCGCCGAGCTCGGCCGGCTGCTCGACGTCTTCAACCGCGGCCTCGTCAGCCCCGTGATCGATTCCCGCTTTCGCATGTCCGACATCGACGCGGCCTTCGATCGGCTGGAATCGAGCGCTCAATTCGGCAAGGTGTCGGTGACCGTCTAGCCCGCGCCTTTTGCTCCCGCGCCGCGCGAAAACAGCGGCGCGGGAATCGAGGATCGCGGATCGAGCCGACCTCACATCTTGCATGCCGGATCCACCGCGGGCATCACCTCGGATCCGGTGAAAACCATTTTGATGTCGTAGGTCGGCTTGCCGTCGGGGCCCTTCACGATCTGGTTCATGACGATCGGCCGCGCCGTCTGATGGTCTTCGGCGCGCACTTCCGCGGTCCCGAGAACCGTGTCGGTCTTGAGTCCGGACAGCGCGGCGCGGACGGCGGCGACGTCGGTCGAATTCGCCTTGTTGATCGCCGCGGCCATGAGTTGGATCGCCGCGTACTGATCGGCGGAGGTATAGGCAGGCAGTTCGCCGTTGTATTTCTCTTTGTACGCCTTGACGAAGGCATCGGCCTGGGCTCCGGGCTCGCCCGGCACGAAGCCGAGCGTCTGGTAGACGCCCAGCGCGGCATCGCCCATCGCGGGCAAAACCTGCGGTATGACGAAGGAGTTGCCAATCACCATCTTGTACTTATCGAACAGTCCGAACTGAGCTTGCTGCTTGGCGAGATTGATCGCGTCGCTTCCGAAGATCGTGACATAGAGACCTTCCGAAGGATTGGCGCCGAGCTCCGATATCTTCGCGCCGAAATCTGCGGTTCCGCTCGGTGCGAACAACACTTTTCCGATCGTCCCGCCCTGCGATTTGACCAGCGCCTGGAACTTCGCGGCCGCGTCGCGTCCAGAGGAATAATCGACCGCGATGACGTCCCAGGACTTGACCGGCTTGTCCTTGAGGAAGTCGCCGACCGCCCGCATCAACATGGAGTCGTTGACGTTCGCGCGGAAATAGTTGGGATTGCAGCCCTTGCCGGTCAGCGCGTCCGCCTGCGCGAAAACCTCGACCATCAGCGCGTTGAGGGAGGCGAGTTTGGCGGAAAGCGCGGGCGACACGGCCGACGTATCCATCCCGGTCAGGAACAGCGCGCCGTCCTTCTGCACTGCACGCGTGGCCCCGTCGACCGCGGTATCGGGCGTGCCGGCATAGGTGATGAAGACGGGTTCGAGCTTCTTGCCCGCCGCGCCGCCCGCTGCATTGATCTGCTCGATCGCCAGATTGATCGCCTTCGTCTGGGACTCCTTGAGCCCGGCCAGCGGCCCGGAATCGATAAGGAGCGCCCCGATCTTGATCGTGTCCTCGGCGCCAGCGCTGCTTGCCGCAGCCAGCGCAGCAATCAGCACGCCCAAGCCGAGCCCTGCAAATGTCTTCATCATGCTTCTCTCCCTTCCACTAACTTTTTCGGTCGTGAACTCGGGACGGGTTTGGCCGTCTCGAAAGGCGGTGGGTTAAGGAACATCGGTTGGATGCTAGCGGCGAGCGGTCGCTGTCGATGCGGGCTCAGATCGCCGAGCGCTCGGTCGGTCAATTGGGAGTGAGGACGGCCCCTCCACACACGGAGATCACTTGCCCAGTCACGTATCTCGACAGATCCGTTGCCAGAAACTCCAGGACGCCAGCGCAGTCTTCGACCTCGCCAAAGCGGCGCAGCGGTATCCGTTCGGCTTCATCATTTGTGCCGACACCGCGCGTCACGGCCTGCGCGGCGACGCGCGAGGTCATCATGATCCCTGGGGCCAGGCAGTTGGCGCGGATCCCAAACGGTCCGAGTTCCGCGGCAAGATACCGCGTATATGTGGTGACCGCCGCTTTTGCCGCCGCATAAGCCGCAAGCAGCCCCCGCTGGTATGTCGAGATCCCTGACTGCGAGGAGATATTAACGATTACTCCTGAACGCTGCGCTTTCATCAGGGGGGCGGCCGCCTGACAGCAATGGACCGCGCTCATGTAATTGACGTCTAACAAAAAACGGGTGTCCTCCTCGGGGGACTCCGAGGCATGACTGCGTCCCGCCGGCGTCAGCGCCCCGCCCGCGTTGTTGACGAGAATGTCGAGTCTGCCAAACGCCTCGTACGCCTCGCGTATCGCGCGCTGGCCTTCGTCCCGCCTTGTAAGGTCAGCTTGAATTCCAAGACTGCGCCGTCCCTGCCGCTTGATTTCCGCCGGCACGCTTTCCGCGCTCAACGCCTCGCCGTATTCGCTTGCAGCGTTCAGGTCGATGTCGACCACCGCCACATCGGCGCCCAAGGCGGCTAGCCGTAGGGCGTACGCGCGCCCCAAACCTCGTGCGGCGCCGGTTACGATGGCTGCCTTGCCCGCAAGCTTGAGATGTGTCTCTTCAGAGTGCACGTCGATATCCTCTCGAAACGATGTAGTCTTTGACCCGCCTACATCTTGCAAGCGGGATCGACCGGCGGAACGATCTCCTGACCGGGGAAGATGTGCTTGATCGCGTACGTCGGTTTGTCGTCCAAGCCGCGAACGATCTGAACTCACGACGACTGGACGGGCCGCCTGATGGTCAGCGGCGCGGACTTCGATGTCGCCCACCACGGTTTCCATCTTGATCCCCGCGAGCGCCCCGCGCACCGCAGCGACATCGGTCGAATTTGCCTTGTTGATGGCAGCCGCAATGAGCTGAATTGCGCTATACTGATCGGCTGAGGTGTACGGGGGCAGTTCCCCGTACCTTTCCTTGTAGGCTTTCACGAAGGCCTCGGCCTGTACGCCGGGCTCCCCCGCTACGAACCCGAGAACTTCATAAACGCCGAGCGCGCCGTCTCCCATCGCCGGCAGCACCTGCGGCGCCACGAACGAGTTGCCGACAACCATCTTGTACTTCTGGAACAGCCCGAACTGGGCCTGCTGCTTAACGAGATTGATCGCGTCACTGCCGATGATAATTACGTAGAGGCCGTCAGCGGGGTCGGAACCGAGCTCTGAGATCTTGGCTCCAAAATCCGCGGTGCCGAAGGGCGCGAACAGAACCTTGCCGATTGCGCCGCCCTGGGATTTGATGAGCTTCTGGAACTTCTCGGCCGCGTCTCGGCCCGCCGAATAATCAGCCGCAAGGATGTCCCAATTCTTGATCGGCTTGTCCTTGAGAAATTCCCTCGTGGCGTTCATCAGCATCGAGTTCGTTACGATTCAACCTGAAGTAGTTGGAATTGCAGCCCTTGCCGGTCAGCGCGTCCGCCTGCGCGAAAACCTCGACCATCAGCGCGTTGAGGGAAACAAGTTTCGCAGAGAGCGCCGGCGCCACCGCCGATGTGTCCATTCCGGTCAGGAACAGCGCGCCGTCTTTTTGCACAGCGCGGATGGCCCCGTCGACCGCCGTGTCGGGCGTCCCTGCATAGGTGATGAAGACCGGTTCGAGTTTCTTGCCCGCAGCGCCGCCCGCCGCATTGATCTGCTCGATTGCCAGATTGATCGCCTTGGTCTGGGACTCCTTGAGCCCAGCCAGCGGCCCGGAATCGATAAGGAGCGCCCCGATCTTGATCGTCTCCTCCGCGAAAGCCGAGTTCGCGCTGATCAGGGCCATCGTCCCGGCCGCCGCCCCCAAGAGCCGGCGCCTTGTCGTGGTCTTCATTCTCCTCCTCCCATCTGCGTCTGATTTTACAGCGCCATCAAAGCCTGGTGTTTCGGGTCGTCGATTTCCCGGGTCGGCGCGGCGCCGACGACCTGCCCCTTCGACAGGATCAGGAACCGGTCGGTCGCGCGGCGGACAAGACTGAGGTGCTGCTCAACGACGAGGATCCCTGTGCCTGCGCGACGGATCTCGTCCAGCGCGCCAACAAGGCCGTCGACGAGCACAGGCGACAGGCCCTCCGAGGGTTCATCAAGCAACAGCAGATCCGGGTTGGCCATGAGAGCGCGACCGATCGCCAGCATTTGCTGCTGACCGCCGGAGAGCATCATTCCGCCCGCGCTGGCGCGTTCCTCGAGCGCGGGAAAAAGGTCGAACACGGTCCTCAGGCTCCAGCGCCCCGGGCGTCGGGTCGCCGCCCCCAGCAAGAGGTTCTCCCGAATGCTGAGGTTCGGCAGGATGCGCCTTCCCTGCGGCGAGATGGCGACCCCGAGTTTGGCGGCAGAATAGCCAGGCAGGCCGTCGATGCGCACGCCGCCGACCCAGATCTCGCCGGAAAGGATAGTCGTCTCGCGAAAAACCGACATCAGCAGGGTCGACTTGCCTGCGCCGTTCCGGCCGACAATAGCAACCGACTCCCCCTTCCCGATTTCGAGATCGACGCCGTGAAGCACGGTCGAAGCGCCGTAGCCGGCGTAGAGCGCCTGCATCCTGAGGGCCGTCATGCGGCGCTCCCGAGATAGGCGGTGATCACCCGTTTGTCGGCCCGGATCTCGGCAGGCGCGCCGGTTGCGAGATGCCGTCCGAGGTCGAGCACGGTCACCAATCGCACAACAGGCGAAGACGGCGTCGACGTCATGCTCGACGACAACCGCCGCGATGCGGCGCTCCGCGACCAGATCCCGAACGTGCTGAAAGAGGTGAAGCGTCTCCTCCGCGGAAAGGCCCGCGCCGGGCTCGTCCATCAGCAGAAGCTGAGGTCGGCCGATCAGCGCCAGCGCCACGTCGACTCTGCGCTGCACGCCGTATGCAATTCGCCCGGCTTTCTCGTCGAGGACATCGTCGAGGTCCATGACCTCGATCACGTCCCCAACCCGGTCGTCACCGAGACGCCAGGCGACAAGCGAAAGCTGCTCGCGGACGGTAAGATCCTGAAATATGTTGGTGCGCTGGAAGGACCTCGCCATGCCGTGGCGTCGCCGCCACGCGACTGAGCGGCGCGTGACGTCCGCGCCGCGGTAGCGGATCGCGCCGGCAGTCGGCCGGCGCCGACCGGACACGGCGTCGAGCAGCGTGGACTTTCCGGCGCCGTTCGGCCCGATGATTCCGTGCAGGACCCCTTCCCCGGCGATTTGCAAGGTCCACCTCCTGGAGCGCATGCACGGTCCCGTAGCTGACAGAAAGCTTGTCGATCTCAAGCATTCAGTCGACCTCCTGGCGCCGCCAGACCAGGCGCCGGGCAAGATCGCCGAAGGCGCCGACGACGCCGCTCGGGAACAGCACGACGAAGATCACGATCGCGAGGCCTGTCAGCAATTGCGTGAATCCCCGCGCGCCGAACTGGTCCTGCGCGAAGGCGAAGATCACGCCGCCAACGATCGGTCCGATCGAGGTCGCCACGCCGCCGATCAGAGCCGCGACGAGCCCATTGGTGCTGACGCCGAGACCGAGGCTTTCGGGGGAGCACGAATCCGAATTCAGGACGTGCAGCAGCCCGCAAACGCCCGCGATGATGGTGACGAACACGAATGCGACAAGACGAGGAAAGAAAGTGTCGAAGCCGGAGAACCGCATCCGCTCTTCGTTTTGTCGCGTCGCCCGGAGGATGGCGCCGAGACGCGACCGGCGGACAAGCCAGACAGCCGCTCCCACGACCCACGCTGCCGTCCAGATGATCGGCCAGAACCGGGCCGCGTTGGCGAAGTCCCCAGCCTCGAGACCGAACAGCGTTCCCCTGAAGCTCACAACAAGTCCATCCGCGCCGGACGTATAGTCCCGGAGAGCCTCCAACAGGACCGCGTGGCTGATCATTTCGCCTGCCGCGAGCGTCAGCATCATGAAGGCCAGCGGCGTTGTGCGGATGATCAAGGCGCCAAGGACTACGGCGTAGACCGTCACGATGACGATCGACACGACGCAGGCCGCGAGCGGCGAGAAATTCCATTCGCTCATCGCGATCGCAAAGAGATAGCCGACCCCGCCGTAGACGCTCGCGGCGCCCAGAGAGACCAACCCGGCCTGGCTCATCAGGAAGGCCACGCTCAGCGCGAGGATCGCCGAGCAGCAGTCCCCCGTTCGCCAGTCGCAAGGCGAAGTCCGTCGCAAAATGCTGGGGGGCGAGGGCGCCGATCGCGAAGACGAGCAGCACGGCCGCGCCGGCGAAGATTCGCCGCCCCGCCTCGCGCCGATGGAGCGGCGACGGCGCCGTCCTTGACGGTCATGGGCGCCGTGGCTTCACTGTTCAACTGGGGGCTCTCCCGCGCCCGATCCCGCGAGGCGCGATCAGCAGCACGGCCATCAGCAGCGCGTAGGGCGCAAGCGCGGCGAGGTCCGGAAGGAAGACAGAGCCCGCAACCTGAACGAAACCATAGAGCAGGGCCGCGACGATCGCTCCAGCGATGCTGCCCGTACCGCCGATGACGACAATGATAAGGCAACTGACGATCATGGTGACGTCCATGCCGGGATCGACCGAAAGATAGGGCCCTGCGAGAACACCGGCGACGCCGGCAAACGCGGCGCTCAGACTTGTGACGAGAAGGCTAAGCCTGTCAGCGTTGATTCCCATCATGCGGGCGACCGAGGGATCCTGACTGACCGCGCGAACGTGAAGTCCGGAGGTCGAGAAATTCAGCCAGATCGCGAGCAGCGCGCAGGACCCCAGTCCCACGCCGATTAGAAAAAGACGATACACGGGGTAAGTCATGCCGAAGGCGGTAAGCGACCCCGCCAGGTACGGAGGCGCGTCCACCGAACGGGCTTCGCCTCCATAGACGAAGATCAGCGCTTGCCCGACGATGATGCCAAGCCCGAGCGTGACGAGCGCCACTTCGATGTGAGACCGTCCTTGCAAGGGACGCAGCGCGAACAGTTCGAGCGCCGCCCCGACAAGAGCGAGCAGGACCGGCGATAGAAGCAAGGCGACCCAGAACCCTGCGAAATGCGCGATCGAATAGCCGAAATACGCGCCTAACATGTACAGCGCGCCATGTCCGAAGTTGATGACGTCCCTGAGGCCGTAAATGAGCGCAAGCCCGCTCGACATCATGATCAGGAGCGACGCGAGGGCAAGAGAGTTCGCGATCAGAAGGAGCGTCATCGAGAAACATGACCCCGGCCGGCGTGCAGCGCGGGACACCCTTTGACAGGTCGCCTCCTCCTCCCCATGCATCTTCCTCCGCCCGTCGTTTTTGGCGACCGTCCGACTTAGTGATGTAGCGTACCATATCGACCCTGGTCGCGCAATGGCTACAAGTCGACTCGCTCCCCCATGAGTTCGGATTGTTCCGCCTTCGCGGGCCGCGTCGCGCGCGTGCGGCCACGCACCCGCCGGCAAGCGCGCAGTCGGTTTGGGCTTGTTCGCCCTTGACGCCCGGATGCGGCGCTGCCCGAAGATTTCGACGCGCTTTGCGGCCGAGATCCTTGTAGGCTCTCACCCTCACATGCCCGCATAGTTCGGGCCGCCCCCGCCCTCGGGCGCGACCCACACGATATTCTGCGTCGGATCCTTGATGTCGCAAGTCTTGCAGTGAATGCAGTTTTGCGCGTTGATCAGGAGACGCTCGTCGCCCTCGTCATTTTTCACGAACTCGTAGACGCCCGCGGGGCAATAGCGCTGCTCCGGGCCGCCGTAGCGGACCAGATTGACGGCCACGGGAACGCTCGGGTCTTTCAGGGTCAGGTGCGGCGGCTGGTCCTCTTCGTGGTTGACGTTGCCGATGAAAACCGAAGACAGCCGGTCGAAGGTCAGCGCGCCGTCGGGCTTCGGATAGGCGATCGGCAGGCACTCGGCGGCCGGCTTGAGACTGGCATGGTCGTGCTTGTCGTTGCGAAGCGTCCACGGCGGCGAGTTGACGCCTATCTTCGGCAGGAGCCAATGCTCGACGCCGGTCATTACTGGGCCGAGGTTCGGCCTCTTCTTGAACCACAGCTTGAAGTTGCGGCTTTGCTGCAATTCATCGGCCAGCCAGCTCTTGGCGAAGAGGTCGGGGTAGGCGGAGAGTTCGTCGCCGCCGCGGCCGGCGGCGAGCGCGTCGGCTAGCGCTTCGGCGCACAGCATCCCGCTCTTGATCGCTGCGTGGCTGCCCTTGATCCGCGCGGCGTTCATAAAGCCGGCGGCGCAGCCGACGAGCGCGCCGCCGGGAAAGACGAACTTCGGCAGAGCCTGCGGCATACCGTTGTTGATCGCGCGCGCCCCATAGCTCAGCCTCTTGCCGCCCTCGGTGTGCGCGCGGATCGCGGGATGCGTCTTCCAGCGTTGCATCTCGTCGAACGGGCTCAGCCAGGGATTGGCGTAGTCGAGGCCGATGACCAGGCCGAGCGCGACCAAGTTCTCCTCGAGGTGATAGAGGAATCCGCCGCCGAACACGTCCCTGCCCATCGGCCAGCCAGTCGTGTGGACGACGCGGCCGGGCTTCGCCTTCTCCGGCGGAACCTCCCAAAGCTCCTTGATGCCGATCGCGTAGCCCTGCGGGTCCCTGTCCTCGGTCAACTTCAAGCGTTCGAGCAGCTGCCGGGCGAGGTGGCCACGCGCGCCTTCGGCGAATACCGTGTAGCGGGCGGTCAGCTCCATGCCGAGCTGGAAGGAGTCCTTCGGGTCCCCATCCTTGCCCAGTCCGACATGCCCGGTCGCCACCCCGCGGACCGAACCGTCTTCGCCGAACAGAAGCTCCGCGCCGGCGAAGCCCGGAAAAATCTCGACCCCGAGCGCCTCGGCCTGCTCGGCGAGCCATTTCGCCACATGGCCGAGTTGGACGACGTAGCAGCCGTGGTTGTGGAAATTGCGCGTGACCAGGACATCGGGAATGCGCCGCGATCCTGTAGCCGACAGCATCAGGATGTCGTCGCCGGTCACTTCCTGGTTCAGCGGCGCGCCGCGCTGCTTCCAGTCGGGAAAGAGCTCCGTCAACGCCCTGGGATCCAGGACCGCGCCGGAAAGAACGTGAGCGCCGGGCTCCGATCCTTTTTCCAGCACGATGATCGACGCGTCCGCATTGAGCTGTTTCAGCCGAATCGCCGTTGCGAGCCCGGCAAGGCCCGCCCCGACGATCACCACGTCGTAGGCCATCGCTTCGCGAGGCCCGAAACTCGCAAGAAGATGCTTCGGCGTCATGGCGTCCCCTCCTCAATCGCGGTGACCAGCTCTGATCGTCTATGATCAGCTGGATCTGCGTCCTACTTTCGTCGTACTTTTCGACGTACGCAAGAGGAGACAATCCCCGGCAGAAGCGCTCGGCCCAAGCTGGCGTCGACCTATGCTGCGCTGTTGATCGGAAAGTCCGCCGTGATCTCTTGCGTTCCGGAGCGCCGAAGGTGATGCCGGAACGCAAGAGATGGACGAAGAACACACCGACAGCCCGCGCACGCCGCTACGGGAGGCCCGACGGGTCGCTTCGGATCGCGTGAATTCGAGAAAGCGTTGCTCCGCCAAGAGCGCCCGCAATTTGCGATTGGGATCGCGAACGCTGCACCGCCCAGCACGCATCCGCGTTGAAAAGAGACTGGCGTGACACCTCGCTGCCGCACTCGTAACCTACAAGCTTCTCGTCGCCGTTAAATTCAAGAACGGCAGCCACCAAGCCGTTAGAAGACGACATGACCAAGTTTCTAGCTGCGGCGCTAATCATCTGCGCGCTTTGTTCCACGCCTGGCCTGGCCCAAGACGTCCATGACGGTCCAACGGCCCTCAAGCCTTTGACGATCCCTCCGAAAGGACAGGGCTTCGTCCCGCCGCCGGGCAAAATCTGCGACTACGAGCATAATTGTTATCCGAAAGAAGGGGGCGCTGTAGCCGCTGAAGTCCCGCCATCGGCTCAATCCCTTCCGGCTCAGCCCCTCGCAGATCAAACCCTCCCCCCCATCGTGGTCAACAAGTCGCGAAATCCCGGACCGTTAGATCCCCTCGAAGATCCGATCGTCTCCGAATGGAGATCCTGCATGGCTCAGGCTCTCAAGACCTACGCCGAAGCACACGATCTCGACGGCCTCCGGATGGCCACTGCAAGCTGTCAGGCCCGGCTCGGCGAGCCGGCAGACTTAAACTTCGCGGAAGAAGAGCGTGCGCAGTACCCGACAATGGCGCCTCGCGACGAGCCGGACGACACAATCCTCCCGGACATACAGCGAGTGCCGCCCCCGTCCTTTTCGACGTCCTCACGGCGAGTGCGCGACATAGGCTGTGGCATGTGGCCTGTCGGCAGCGATGCCGATCGCGACTGCCAGAGCGGGCGCGTCCTTCGATAAAAGCGCGCCGCAACCCGCCGGGAGCCTGTCGATGATGAAGAGGAACGCGACTCATGGCCGAGCCGAGCTACTGATCGCCGGGGACCGGTAACCCGGCGCGCCGGCACCACATTGGATTGGCGGTGCAGACCGGCCGCGCAGCGGGCGCAGCGGGAGCGGTCGCGACGGGCGCGTGCTGTCGTCTGACCTCTCGGCGGACCGGCGCTTCCTCCGGCTCCCGTCTCGCCACGCGCGCCGCCGGCCTCGCCGTCACGGCGGCCGGCGCGCTCGCGTGGGCGGGCGCCGGTCTCGGCGCCGCCTGCGCAGGCTTTTGCGCCGACGCCGCAGGACCGCCACCCTCAGCGGGCCTACCCAGAAGCTTCAAGTAGGCGTCCTCGCTCTCGGCCCGCAGCTCCGCAAGTTGCAGCGGCCCGAGAAAGGAGCTCAGCGCGACCCCTCGGGTCTTCTGCCAGGACGTGATGGCGAAGCGGGTCGGCTCATCCAGTGCGCCGGTCAAAGGACCGTCATAGAGACCAAGCGCCTTCAGGCGCTGCTGGATTTCCGCCTCATCGGCGGGCGTCAGAGCGAGCGCCTTCTCGATGTCCGAAGTGCCGATCTCCGCTTTCCAGTCTTGCTGGGTCGCCGCGGCGGGCGCGGGGACGGGAGAGCGCGCGGACTGCGCCGCGCTCAGGCCCACCATGGCCAGAACAAAAGCTGAACAGATCAGGGCGCTCAAGGCGACGGCCCTTGCGCGCGCGATACCGTTTGCGGTCATGGCTCCCCCTCCTGCCTCAGGCCGAGCCATCCGCCCGTCCGCCAGTCCCGAAAATCGCGCCCGCTCCCGCCCTCCAACGCAACGCTCCGAAACGTCGTCGCACGAAGTTGCGTCAACGTCTTGTCTTTCGCAAGGCAGACAGCTCCGACGTCTCGGCCGGGGACGCGGACGCGGGGGCTGTGGTATGGGAGAGCCTCATGCGCATTTCCGATTTCGATGTCCTGATCGTACCCCGCCTCGGCGGCGCGGATAGCGGCGACTGGCCGAGCCGGTGGCTCGCGAACCTCTCGACCGCTCGGCTTGTCGCGCCGCCCGGTGTCGGCGTGGCGGAGCGGAAGGCGTGGACCGGGGCGATCGCCGACGCCGTCGGCGCCGCGGAACGGCCGGTGCTGTTCGTCGGCCACGGCCTCGGCGCGGCGGCGGTCGCGAGCGCCGCGTTCATGCTCGGGGGCGCCGACGTCCGAGGCGCCTTCCTGGTCGCGCCGCCGATCCCCGCCGGGCTCGAGCGGGTCGTCGGCCCCGGCTGGCCCCTGCCGCGCGCGCCGCTGCCCTGGCCGGCGGTCGTGGTGGCGAGCCGCAGCGACCCCAGCGCCGATTATGACGCGGTCGCCGCGCTCGCGACCGAATGGGGCGCGGAGTTGATCGACGCGGGCGCCGCCGGCGGCCTCGACGCCGACAGCGGGCACGGGCCCTGGCCGGAAGGACTGATGCGGCTGGCGGGATTCATCAAGGGATTGGGCTGAGCCAAGGTGCGCGCGGGGACAGCGCCGCAAGTTTTGGGGGACAGATGACGACAAGGCCGGACGACAGCGAGAAAAGCCTGCAGGCGGCAACGGCAGCGCGGCCGCCGAAGGCGCTTCGCCGCCGCGCGTTGGAATTCGTCGTGGCGCTCGCCGTGGTTCTCGTCGCCGGCTTCGTGCTGAGCCGTCGCGTCGATCCCGACGCAATCGCTGCGGCAATGCATGGCGCCAAGGTGCTGGTCGCTGTGCATCCTGTGCTTTCGGCGCTCGGCTTTGCGCTCGTTTATGCGGTTGTCACGGCGCTCGCCGTTCCGGTCGTCTCGCTGCTCAGCCTCTCGGCCGGAGTGCTGTTCGGACCGTGGTTCGGCCTGCCGATCGCGATTGCGTCCAACGTCGTCGGGGCGACAATGGTCATGCTCGCCGCGCGCTACGCGATTCGTGGCTGGGTCAAGGCGCGTTTTCCCGAAGCGTGGGCGCGGTTCGACCAGGGCGTGGCGCGAGGCGGCGCGCGTTTCCTGTTCGCGGCGCGTCTGACGCTCGTCATTCCCTTCGCGTTGGTCAATCTCGCCGCAGGTCTGACAGAGATGCCGACGAGAACTTTCATGCTCGTCTCAGCAGCCGGCGCCCTGCCGCTGACGATCGCGTATGTGTCCGCGGGCGCATCCCTGGGCGCGATCCGGAACCCCGCGGAGGCGCTGAGCCCGAGGCTGCTCCTCACGCTCATGGCCCTCGCCGCCGCGCCGTTCGCGGCGCCCGCGTGGGCTGCGTGGCGCAAACGACGCCGCCGGCCGTCGATCGCCTGAGCCCAAGGCCGTATCAAAGCGCGATTGCCGCCGACGCTCGTCCGGGTGTACGGAGTTTTCCTTGTCGCGGCGTAAAGGAAAAGGACGCCGCCTCACGGGGGATAGCGGGGATATCCGTGTCGAAGCCTGTTACGCCGCTGCTGGACGCCATTGTGTCGCCCGCCGATCTCAGGGCGCTGCCGGAAAGCGATCTCGTAAGCATCGCAGAGGAATTGCGCGCCGAAACGATCAGCGCGGTCTCCGTCACCGGCGGCCATCTCGGCGCCGGCCTCGGCGTGATCGAACTGACCGTCGCGTTGCATTACGTGTTCGACACGCCGCGCGACCGGCTGATCTGGGACGTCGGCCATCAGGCCTATCCCCACAAGATCCTGACCGGACGGCGAGCGCGCATCCGCACGCTGCGCCAGGGCGCGGGGCTCTCCGGCTTCACCAAACGCGCCGAGAGCGAGTACGACGCCTTCGGCGCCGGCCATTCCTCGACCTCGATCTCCGCCGGCCTCGGCATGGCCGTGGCGCGCGACCTCTCGCACGCAAAGACCAATGTGGTGGCGGTGATTGGCGATGGGGCGATGTCCGCGGGCATGGCCTACGAGGCGATGAACAACGCCGGCGCGATGGGCTCCCGGCTGATCGTGATCCTCAACGACAACGACATGTCGATCGCGCCGCCGACCGGAGCGATGTCGGCCTATCTCGCCCGTCTCGTCACCGGCCGCACCTACCGCTCGTTCCGCGACGTCGCCAAGCAGCTCGCCAAGCGGCTGCCGAAATTCCTTTATGACAAGGCCCGGCGCACCGAGGAATTCGGCCGCGGCTTCTGGACCGGCGGAACGCTGTTCGAGGAGCTCGGCTTTTATTATGTCGGCCCGATCGACGGCCACAACCTCGACCACCTGCTCCCGGTCCTGAAGAATGTGCGCGACATGCATGGCGGGCCGGTGCTCGTCCACGTCGTGACCAAGAAAGGCAAGGGCTATCCGCCGGCCGAGGAGGCGGACGACAAGTACCACGGCGTTTCCGCCTTCGACGTGATCACCGGCGCCCAGTCCAAGCCGAAGAGCAACGCGCCCGCCTACACCAAGGTGTTCGGCGACGCGCTGCTCGCGGCAGCCAGGAGCGACGAGAAGATCGTCGCCGTCACCGCCGCCATGCCACAGGGCACCGGAGTCGACATCATGGCTGAGGTCTTCCCGGAGCGGGTGTTCGACGTCGGCATCGCCGAACAGCACGCGGTCACTTTCGCGGCCGGGCTCGCAGCGGAAGGTTTTCGGCCGTTCTGCGCGATCTATTCGACCTTCCTCCAGCGCGCGTACGACCAGGTCGTCCACGACGTCGCCGTGCAGAACCTGCCGGTGCGCTTCGCCATCGATCGGGCAGGGCTCGTCGGGGCCGACGGCGCGACGCATGCGGGCGCTTTCGACGTCGCCTCGCTCGCCTGCCTGCCCAACATGGTCGTAATGGCGGCGGCGGACGAGGCCGAGCTCACGCACATGGTCGCAACCGCCGTCGCCTATGACCGCGGCCCGATTGCGCTCCGCTATCCGCGCGGCGATGGCGTCGGCGTCGAGATGCCCGAGCGCGGCGTCCCGCTTCCGATCGGCCGGGGCCGGATCGTGCGGGAAGGCTCGCGCATCGCGATCCTCACGCTCGGAACCCGTCTCGCGGAGGCGCTGAAGGCGGCCGAAGAACTCGCCGCCCGCGGGCTCTCGACCACGGTCGCCGACGCGCGGTTCGCAAAGCCGCTCGACCGCGAGCTGATTCTCGACCTGGCGACGCGGCATGAGCTCCTGATCGCGGTCGAGGAAGGTTCGGCCGGCGGGTTTGGCGCGCATGTCCTGACGCTGCTCGCCGACGCCGGCGCGCTCGACAACGGCCTCAAGGTGCGCACCATGACGCTGCCGGACCGCTATCAGGACCAGGACAAGCCCGAGCGCCTCTACGCCGCCGCCGGCCTCGACGCGAAGGGGATCGTCGCCAAGGCGCTCTCGGCTTTGGGCGCGCTCGACGCCAAGGCGCCGAGTCTAATCGCGTGAGCGGACCGCCGGATCGGACGGAGAACGGGGGCGACCGAGCTTCGGGGCCGAACCGGGCGAACTTCGCGGCGCTGGTCGCTATCCTGCTGATCGTCGCGCTCGGCTATTGGGCCTTCACCGCGATCGAGAGGCAACGGGCGATCGCCCGCTGCCTCGACGAGGGCCGGCATGATTGCCTGGAACTGGTCAGCCCCGGGAAATGACGCAAGCGCAGGATGCGCTTCCAGTTCTCACAAAGAACTTCGTCAGCTTGGGTTAATCAGCGACGGCTTGGGAAAATAAGTCCGATACCGCTTGTCGTCTCTGGTCAACAGCCTATAGCCCGCGACTGCGGGGTGCGCGCCGATGAAGAATTCCGGCAGAGGCGACGCTTTTACGCCGCCTCTGCGACGATAAGTCAGGGAGCACTTCCCGGCGAGAAATGCTGCCTCGAAGGGAATCGCCTCGCGCTGCAGTACGGCCGGCAATGCCGCTTCTAAAGACGTCACGGCTTCAAGCTTTGCCCGCGCCGAGCCTCCTTCAAGCGGCCGAACCTTCGATTGACTTCCCCTGCCCCTTTCGGCATAAGCGCGCTTCCCTGCGGCGCGAAAGCGCCGCTACGTTTTTAGCCCGGCTCGCCGCGCATTTTCGGTGCGACGAGGGCCGGGCGTGCGCGTTGAGCGCATAGGATTTGGAGACACGATCGTGAAGCGGACCTACCAACCCAGCAAGCTCGTTCGCAAGCGCCGCCACGGCTTTCGCGCGCGCATGGCGACCGTCGGCGGCCGCAAGGTGCTGAACGCCCGCCGCGCCCGCGGCCGCAAGTCCCTGTCGGCCTGAGCGGGCCGGTTTCGGCCGCCTCTCCAAGCGAACCTCTCCTCCTGCCTCATGCTGAACAGCGGATGGAGCCGAAATCCCCGGACCAGGACGCTCCAGCGTCGGTCGGCCAAGTCTCTGGCCAAGTCTCCGGCCAAACCCTCGGCCGCCTGAAGCGGCGCGCCGAGTTCCAGCGCGTCAGCCGCGGGCGGCGACGAGCCTATGAGGCGTTCACGTTGCAGGCGGCGCCCCGGACCCTCGACGAGCCGAACGCGACGGCCCGGGTCGGCTTCACCGTGACCAAGAAGGTCGGCGTCGCGGTGGTTCGAAACCGCATCCGCCGCCGGCTGAAAGAGGCGCTTCGCGCCGCTTCGCCCCTTGAGGCCCGGCGCCGACTGCGATTACGTGGTCATGGCCCGGCGCGAGGCGCTGGCGCGGACGTTCGCCGCGTTGATCGACGACCTGCGCCAGGCCTTCCGCGCCGCCGGGCGCAATGACAAAGACGGCCGCCGCCCGGGCGCCGTGAACACGCCCAAAGGCAAGAACAGGCGACCATGAAAAACGAGGACACGAGAAACCTCTTTCTCGCCATCGCTTTGTCCGTCCTGGTGATGGCCGCCTGGCAGTATTTCTACGCCGGCCCGCTGTATCAGAGGCAGCATCAGGCGCAGTTGCAGGCCCAGTCCCAGGCGCAAAGCCAGACGTCCGAGGCGTCCCAGCCGGCCGGCGCGGCGGCGCCAGGGTCGTCCGCCGTGTCGGCGCCGGGCGGCGGCGGCGGGTCCGTGGCGGCCTCCACGGCGTCGGTGCCCGAGGCGCTCGCCGCGACTCCGCGCGTCGCCATCGATACGCCGAGCGTCGCCGGCTCGATCGACCTCAAGGGCGGCAAGCTCGACGACCTCGTGCTCAAGGATTACCGCGAGACGATCAACAAGAATAGCCCGCTGATTCGCCTGCTGTCGCCGGGCGGCGCGCCCAACGGTTACTGGGCGACGACCGGCTTCGTCAGCCCGGCCGGCGCCAAGACCCCGACCCTCGACACCGTCTGGACCGCCGACGTGAAGACCATGACGCCGAGCCATCCGGCGACGCTGACCTGGGACAACGGCGAAGGCCTCCTCTTCAAGCGCGTCATCGCCATCGACGACAAATTCATGTTCACGGTCACCGACACGGTCACGAACAAGGGAGCGTCGCCCGCAAGCGTTCGGCCCTATGGGATGGTGCTCCGCCACGGCAAACCCCCTGTCGCCGGCTATTCGGTGCTGCATGAGGGTTTCGTCGGCGTGATCGGCGACGGGGGCGTGCAGCAGGTCACTTACGCCGGCATCGAAAAGGCGACGGACAAGACAGACACCTATTCCGGTCCGGGCGGCTGGCTCGGCTTCACCGACAAGTACTGGGGCACGGCGATCATCCCGAACCAGAGCGAACCGATCGACGCGCGCTTCTCCGCGTCCGGAACGGGTCAGCCGCTCGACTACCAGGCGGATTTCGTCGGTCCCGAGAAGACCGTCGCGCCAGGCGAGACCACGGAAATCGACGACGCGGGTGTTCGCCGGCGCCAAGGAAGTCGGCACGATCGACAATTACGGGACCAAGCTCGGCATCAAGAAGTTCGACCTGATGATCGACTGGGGCTGGTTTTATTTCATCACCAAGCCGCTCTTTCTGCTGATTGACGCGATCTACAAGTTCGTCGGCAATTTCGGCGTGGCGATCCTGATCGTCACCGTGCTGGTCAAGCTCGCCTTCTTCCCGCTCGCCAACCGCTCCTATCAGTCGATGGCGAAGATGAAGAAGATCCAGCCGCAGATCGCCGCGCTGAAGGATATGTATCCCGACGACAAGATGAAGCAGCAGCAGGCGCAGATGGAGCTCTTCAAGAAGGAGGGCGTCAACCCGGTCGCCGGCTGCCTGCCGATGGTGATCCAGATTCCGGTTTTCTTCGCGCTCTACAAAGTCATCTTCATCACCATCGAGATGCGGCACGCGCCGTTCTTCGGCTGGATCAAGGACCTTTCCGCACCCGATCCGACCAACATCTTCACCCTGTTCGGCCTCATCCCCTGGAATCCGACCGCGCTGCCCGTGTTCGGCCACTTCCTGGCGCTCGGCATCTGGCCGCTGATCATGGGCGTGTCGATGTTCTTCCAGATGAAGATGAACCCAGAGCCGGCCGATCCGGTTCAGAAATCAGATGTTCTCCTGGATGCCGGTAATCTTCACCTTCATGCTCGGAACATTCCCGGCGGGCCTCGTCATCTACTGGACGTGGAACAACACGCTGACAGTGCTTCAGCAGTCCTACATCATGAAAAAAGCAGGGGTTAAGGTCGAACTCTTCGACAACGTCAGGAAGATGTTCGGCCTCAAGCCGGCGCCGGCCGCCCAGGCGGTGTCGGCGACGCCTGCCGTCAAGACGCCCCCCGCCAAGACCTCGACGTGAGCGGGGCGTCTTCCGCCTCAAAGATCCCGAAGGGGCGCCAAGAGCGCCTTCGGTGTCCTTCGTGGTGAACCCTTTGGACGGCGGTCGCAATTCCCGAACCGGACTTCCTCGAAGCGGGCCGAAAACTGTTCGCCGGGCCTTGCGACTTCTTCTTCGCCGCCGCGCAAGTCCGACGGCCTGCCGCCGGTCGGCGCGCCGGAGGTCGCCTTCGCCGGCCGCTCCAATGTCGGCAAGTCGTCGCTGATCAACGCGCTGACCGGCCGCGGCGCCCTCGCCCGCACCTCGCACACCCCCGGCCGCACCCAGGAGCTGATCTTCTTCGACCTCGGCGGCAAGGCGACGCTGGTCGACATGCCCGGCTACGGCTACGCCGCGGTTTCGAAGGCGAAGTCGGCGTCCTGGGGCAAGCTGGCGCGCGACTATCTGCGCGGCCGCCCCTCGCTCCTGCGCGTCTTCGTGCTGATCGACGGCCGCCACGGGCTGAAGGACAGCGACCACGAGACGATGACGCTCCTCGACGCCTCAGCCGTCTCCTATGCCGTCGTGCTGACCAAGCGTGACGAGGTGAAGCTTGCCGACCAGGCCGCACGGATGGAGGCGACCCTCGAAGCGCTGCGCAAGCATGTCGCGGCCTATCCGGACGTGATCTTCACCTCGTCGCGCGACGGCGAAGGCGTGCCGGAACTGCGCGCCCACATCGCAAGGCTGCTCGCGGAGCGGGAGGGCGGCGGGGCCCTCCGCGTCGGATTGACGCGCATACCCTGATTCGACGGACCGGCTTGCGAAAATATCAGGCTTCCTTCGACGGAGCCGCCCGCGATTGCCGCACTTTTGCTCGTTTCATAGGCAAGTCTAGGAATCTGCGGCGCGGCGGGGCCGCTCAACGCCAAATGCATGGATGTTGCTCGCGACGCGCACTCGGCGCCGAACTTGCGTCGAGTCGTCCATCGCAGCGGCGTCGGGCCCTGCCCGCGCGGTCTGACGAACCGGCGGAGCGCCGCGTCGAGCTTTGGGCGGCGAGAGCGTTCGCGCCAGTAAGACTCTGTAGGGACGACAGGTCGCGCCTGGGCTTCGGCGGCGCCTGTGTCGTCAAAGTCGGAATCTGGCGAGTGGGGATGCATGCCGATTAATGCCGAAGTTCGAGCGGCCAAGATGGTCATCAGCAAAAAATCGCAGTGGACTGGCGGCAGTCCAAGTCGCCTTTCCGTTTGTCTTGATTCGAAACACGCGTACACTGTCGGTTAACCTTTCCGAATCACGCTCGAGAGGGCGTGAACGGAGCCGAGTGCAATTGGAGACACGCCATGAGCCCGAACGCCGGATTTGCACTTGCGGGGCCTGAAGTCCCGGGCCGCCGCGCTAGGCGCCGCCGAGAAGGGCCAGGATATCCGCGACCTATTCTCCTCCGCCTATGCCCGCGAGCGGCGCGAGGCCATGAGCCTCAACGCCTACCTCGAGGGCTGCCGCAACGACCCGGGCATGACCGCCTCTGCGGCCGAGCGGATGATCACGGCGATCGGCGAGCCTGTCGTGGTCGACACGTCGAAGGACTCGCGCCTCGGCCGCATTTTCCTCAACCGCACGATCAAGCTCTATCCGACCATGGCCGGCTTCTTCGGCATGGAGGACACGATCCAGCGGGTGGTCAGCTATTTCCAGCACGCCGCGCAGGGGCTCGAGGAGCGCAAGCAGATCCTCTACCTGCTCGGCCCGGTAGGAGGCGGCAAGTCGTCGCTGGCCGAGCGCCTCAAGGCGCTGATGGAGACCCAGCCGATTTACGTGCTTGCCGTCGGCGACGAGTTGAGCCCGGTGTTCGAATCGCCGCTCGGCCTGTTCCGCCCCGAGGCGATGGGCGGGCGCGCTCGAAAGCCGCTACGGCATCCCGCTGCGCCGCCTGACCGGCATCTGCTCGCCGTGGGCGGCCAAGCGCCTCGACTCCTTCGACGGCGACATCTCCCGCTTTTCCGTAGTGAAGCTCTATCCGTCGAAACTGCGCCAGATCGGCGTCGCCAAGACCGAGCCGGGCGACGAGAACAATCAGGACATCTCGACCCTGGTCGGCAAGGTCGACATCCGCAAGCTCGAGCATTTCTCGCAGCACGATCCGGACGCCTACAGCTACTCGGGCGGCCTCAACCGCACCACCCAGGGGCTGCTCGAATTCGTCGAGATGTTCAAGGCGCCGATCAAGGTGCTGCATCCGCTGCTGACCGCGACCCAGGAAGGCAATTACGCAGGCACCGAGAACCTCGGCGCGCTGCCGTTCCAGGGCATCGTGCTCGCGCACTCGAATGAGTCCGAATGGGAGCAGTTCCGGAACAACAAGAACAACGAGGCGTTCCTCGATCGCATCTGCGTTGTCAAGGTTCCCTACTGCCTGCGCGTGACCGAGGAGGCGATGATTTACGCCAAGCTGCTCGAGAGCAGCGAACTCGCGACGGCCTCCTGCGCTCCCGAGGTGCTGGAGTTCCTTGCGCGCTTCTGCATCCTCACGCGCCTCAAGGAGCACGAGAACTCCCCGCTTTACTCGAAGCTTCGCGTCTACAACGGCGAGAGCCTGAAGGACACTGACCCGAAGGCGAAGTCGGTTCAGGAGTATCACGACGCGGCGGGCGTCGCGGAGGGCATGAGCGGCGATCTCGACCCGGTTCGCCTTCAAGGTACTGTCGGAGACGTTCAACTTCGACAACGAGGAGATTGCCGCCGATCCCGTCCACCTGATGTACGTGCTCGAGCAGGCGATCAAGCGCGAGCAGTTCCCGAAGGACGTCGAGAGCCGCTACCTCGACTTTATCAAGTCGACGCTTGCGCCGCGCTATGCCGAGTTTATCGGGCGGGAGATCCAGAAGGCGTACATCGAATCCTACAGCGAGTACGGTCAGAATCTGTTCGATCGATATATTGCCCTCGCCGACGCCTGGATCGAGGATCAGGACTACAAGGATCCCGACACCGGCCAGGTCTTCGACAGGCAGGTTCTCGACGCGGAACTGAGCAAGACGGAAAAGCCCGCCGGCATCGCCAACCCGAAGGACTTCCGCAACGAGATCGTGAAGTTCGCGCTGCGCTCCCGCGCCGCCAATCAGGGCAAGAACCCCTCATGGACAGCCTACGAGAAGATCCGCGAGGTGATCGAGAAGCGTATGTTCAGTCAGGTCGAGGATCTGCTGCCGATCATCAGCTTCGGCGCCAAGCAGGATTCCAAGACCGAGAAGCAGCACGCCGATTTCCTCGATCGGATGAAAGCGCGCGGCTACACCGAGCGGCAGGTGCGCCGGCTGGTGGAGTGGTACATGCGCGTCAACAAGGCCGGGTAAGGAAGAGAGAAACGGAATGGCCCAGTTCGTCGACCGTCGCCTCAATCCGCGTGACAAGAGCCTGGGCAACCGTCAGCGTTTCCTTCGTCGGGTGCGGTCCGAGGTCAAGCGCGCGGTCGACAAGGCGGTGGCCGAACGATCCATCGCCGACGTGAGCAAGGGCGGTTCGGTTTCGATCCCGAGCGATGGGATCGACGAGCCGCAGTTCCATCTTTCGGGCGACAGCGGCGAGCGCGAGTTCGTGCTGCCTGGCAACAAGGAATTCGTCGCCGGAGACGCGATCGACAAGCCCAAGGGCAAATCCGGGGGCGGCGGACGCGGCAACCAGGGACAGGGCGCAGCCCGCGGCGAGGACCCGTTCTCCTTTGCCCTGACCGAAGCCGAGTTCCTCGACATCCTGTTCGAGGATCTCGAGCTTCCGGATCTGGTCAAGACGTCGCTCAAGGACGCGAAGGCCAAGGAGTTCCGTCGCGCCGGCTACACCATGGACGGCACGACGCCGAACCTCGCGGTGCTGCGCACCATGCGCGTCAGCATGGGCCGGCGCATGGCGCTGCGCCGCCCGAGCGCGACCGAAGTCCAGAAGCTTGAGGACGAGCTCGACGCGCTGCGCGCCAATCCCGGCGCAGCGATGGCCGAGCGGCTGCGCGTCGTGCATCTCGCCCGCGAGATCGAGCGCCTGAAGCGGCGGCAGCGCGCCATCCCGTTCCTCGATCCGATCGACGTGCGCTACAGCCGGTTTTCCCCGGTGCTGGTCCCGCGTGCGAAGGCGGTGATGTTCTGCCTGATGGACGTCTCGGCCTCGATGGGCGAGCGCGAGAAGGAGCTCGCCAAGCGCTTCTTCATCCTCCTGCACCTTTTCCTCAAGCGCAAATACGAGCGCGTCGACATCGTCTTCATCCGCCACACCGACGAGGCGGCCGAAGTCGACGAGCAGGAGTTCTTCTACGGCCGCGAGACCGGCGGCACCGTGGTCAGCTCGGCGCTGAAGGAAATGATGGCGATCCGCGAGGCGCGCTATCCGGTCGGCGACTGGAACGTCTACTGCGCCCAGGCCTCCGACGGCGACAATTCCGGCAGCGACTCGCGCGAATGCGTCGCCCTGCTGTCGCAGGCGATCCTGCCGCTCGCCCAGTATTACGCCTATATCGAGATCGCCGACGAGGGCTCGTCGCTCGACGAAAGCCACAAGGAGCTGTGGCGGAGCTACGCGCCGCTCAAGGAGGCCGAGCCGGGCTTCGCGATGGCGCGCGTCGCCGACCGCGCCGACATCTATCCCGTCTTCCGCAAGCTCTTCGCCAAGCAGCCCACCAAGGGAGCCGCGTGATGACCGCATCCCTCGAAGCGATCCGTTCCCTCGAATCCGATCACCCGCTTCACCCCGGCGGACAACTGCTGTTCGACGGCGCCGAATGGGACTTCGAGACCGTCCATCGCGTCTACGACGCGATCGACGCGATCGCCCGCGAAGAACTCGGCCTCGACCCCTTCCCCAACCAGATCGAGATCATTTCGGCCGAGCAGATGCTCGACGCCTATTCCTCGGTCGGCATGCCGCTGATGTATGCGCACTGGTCGTACGGCAAGCGCTTCGCCCGCGACGAGGCGCTCTACCGCAAGGGCTATACCGCGCTCGCCTACGAGATCGTGATCAACTCCAATCCCTGCATCAGCTATTGCATGGAGGAGAACACGATGGCGATGCAGACGCTCGTCATCGCCCACGCCGCCTTCGGCCACAACCACTTCTTCAAGAACAATTACCTGTTCCAGCAGTGGACCGACCCGGCCGGCATTCTCGACTATCTCGATTTCGCCAAGCGCTACGTCGCCGCCTGCGAGGAGCGCTACGGCGTCGAGGCGGTCGAGCGGACGATCGACGCGGCGCACGCGCTGATGGGCCAGGGCGTCTTCCGCTATCCCCGCGCGCCCAAGCTCAACCTTGCCGAATACGAGCGGCGGCGGCGCGAGCGGATCGAGCGCGAGGAGCACGACTATCGCGACCTGTGGCGGACCGTGCCCGGCGCGGCGCCCGCGCGCGAGGACGCCGACCCTAACGAGGAGGACGTGCGCGAGCGCAAGCGCCGCATGCGCCTGCCCGAAGAAAATCTGCTCTACTTCCTCGAGAAGAACAGCCCGAAGCTCAAGATGTGGCAGCGCGAGCTTCTGCGCATCGTGCGCAACGTCGTCGCAATATTTCTATCCCCAGCGCCAGACGAAGCTGATGAACGAGGGCTGCGCCACCTTCGTTCACTACACCATCGTCAACCGGCTGTTCGACAAGGGGCTGATCTCCGAGGGCGCGCTCCTGGAAATCCTGCATAGCTCACGCCAACGTCGTCGCCCAGTTCGACTACGACGATCCGCGCTTCAGCGGCTTCAACCCCTATGCGCTCGGCTTCGCGATGATGCAGGACATCCGGCGCATCTGCGAGCACGCCGACCGACGAGGACCGCGAGTGGTTCCCCGACATCGCCGGACGTCAGGACTGGCCGGCGGTGATGCGCGACGTCTGGGCCAACTACCGCGACGAGTCCTTCATCCGGCAGTTCCTGTCGCCGAGGCTGATCCGCCAGTTCCGCATGTTCGCGCTCAACGACAAGGCGTCCGATCCGAAGGTGCGGGTGGAGGCGATCCATGACGCCGAGGGCTACCGCCACGTGCGCTCGAAGCTCGCCGACAGCTACGACGTTGGCGCCGCCGATCCCGACATCCAGGTCGTCGACGCCGACATCCTCGGCGATCGGCCACTGGTTCTGCGTCACGCCATGCGCAACGGCGTCGGTCTGTCGACCCAGGGCATGGACGCGACCCTTCGCCACCTCCGCACGCTGTGGGGCTACGACGTGCGGGTCGAGGAGGCAGTGGGATAGCGGCTCGCGGCTTCTCGTAGACGCGATCTTTGACAGCGTCGGCCGCGATCAGAGATGGCGGCTACAAGTGACGCTCAAATCGTCTGGTTGTAGGCGCCGACTTCGGGGTTCTCGCGCAAGATCCCGTCCACAGCCCTGAACATCGCCCGCATGTTCGCTTCCGACGCCGGACTCTCGACCACCACGACCAATTCCGGCTTGTTGGAGGAGGCGCGGACCAGCCCCCAGGTGCCATCCTCGACCGTCACGCGGACGCCGTTGACGGTGACGATGTCGCGGATTTTCTGCCCGATCAGCGGCTCGCCGTTCGCCTTCATCGCCTGGAAGCGCGCCGTGACTTTGTCCGCGACGGCGTACTTCACCTCGTCGGCGCAGTGCGGCGACATGGTCGGCGAACCAAAAGTCCTGGGCAGGTCGCGGTAGAGGTCGGCCATCGACTTCGACGGGTTGCGGTCGAGCATGTCGAGCACGGCGATGGCGGTGACGAAGCCGTCGTCGTATCCGCGTCCAACCGGCGCGTTGAAGAAGAAGTGCCCGGATTTTTCGAAGCCCGCGAGCGCCTTCAGATCGCGCACCCGGCGCTTGATGTGCGAATGGCCGGTCTTCCAGAAGTCGACTTTGACGCCCTCGTCGGCGAGCGCCGGATCAGTCGCGAACAGGCCGGTCGATTTGACGTCGACGACGAAGGTCGCGCCGCGATGCAGCTTCGAGAGGTCGCGGGCCAGCATCACGCCGATCTTGTCGGCGAAGATTTCCGCGCCCTCGTCGTCGACCACGCCGCAGCGGTCGCCGTCGCCGTCGAAGCCGAGCGCAACGTCGGCGCCTGACGCCTTCACCGCCTCCGCCATCGCGTGCAGCATGTGCAGGTCCTCGGGATTCGGGTTGTAGCGCGGGAAGGTCCAGTCGAGGTCGCAGTCGAGCGGAACGACCTCGACGCCGAGCGCGCGGAGAAGTGTCGGCGCGAACGCTCCCGCGGCGCCGTTGCCGCAGGCGGCGACGACTTTCATGCGCCGCGTGAACTTCGGCCGGCTGGTCAGATCGGCGATGTAGCGGGCGGGGAAATCGGGCACGAACTCGTATGACCCGCCGGACTCGGGGGCGTATTCGCCGCCGATCACGATGTCGCGCAGGCGTCCCATCTCCTCGGGGCCGAAGGTGACGGGCCGGGCGGCGCCCATCTTCACGCCAGTCCATCCGTTGTCGTTGTGGGAGGCCGTGACCATCGCGACCGCGGGCGCGTCGAGCGCGAACTGGGCGAAATAGGCCATCGGCGTGATCGCGAGGCCGATGTCGCGGACCTTGGCCCCGCCCGCCATCAGGCCCGCGGTCAGCGCAAGCTTGATCGAGGCGGAGTAGCTGCGGAAATCGTGGCCGACCACGACATCGCGCGGGACGCCAAGCTCCTTCAACAGACGCGCGAGCCCCAGGCCGAGCGCCTGCACGCCCATCAGGTTGATCTCCTTTTCGAACAGCCAGCGCGCGTCGTATTCGCGAAAGCCGGTCGGCTTCACCATCGGCTGGGATTCGTAGGCGTAGGTGTTGGGAAACAGCTCTGGCGACGGCTTGGGGAACATGGGGCGGGCAGCCTTTGAGGTTTGACCGGTTCGTCGCTTAGACGACGGCCCCCGCCCCGGCAACCGGCTGCGGGACGCGCACGACCGCTTTTTGCAACCGAACGAGCAAGATCAAAGGCTTGGCCTTTATTTCCTGACGGCGTCGGGCTCCCGAGGCGCCTCCTGCCGCACTTTCGCCATAGTGTTGGCCGCCAAAAGCAACGCGGTGCTCAAGATTTCAATGGTTTAGCGAGCGTGCACTCGCGACGCGGCCCCGTCATTTCCCCAGGTGCTGGTCGAAGAAGGCGGCGATGTCGGCGAAGGCTTCGCGCGATTCGGGAACGCCAGGGCCGCCGAGGAACTGGGCGTGGCTCACGCCCTCGTAGACATTGAGGTCGGCGATCGCGCCGGCGCGTTTCAGCGCGCGATGGACCCGCACGGTGTTGGACAGGAAGAGGTCGCGCGTTCCAGTGGTCAGGATGGTCGGCGGAAAGCCGGAAAAATTGCCATAGATCGGCGAGAGATAAGGGTTTTTGAGGTCCTGCCCGCCCGCGTAGAGCCGCGCCATCCCCCCCACCATCGGCTCGTAGTTCACGAGAACATTATCGAGCCAGGCGTTGGCGAAATAGCTGTCGCCGATCTTGGCGAGGTCGGACCAGGGCGTGCCCGCCGCAACCGCGCCCGGCAAGGGCAGACCCTCGGCCTTGGCGCGCAGCACGGTCGCCAGCACCAGCCCGCCGCCGGCCGACGTCCCGATCAGCGCGATATTTTCGGGCTTCGTCGTCTTGACGACCTCCTTCCACACCGCGATCGCATCGTCGAGCGCAGCGGGGAAGGGGTAATCCGGCGGCATGCGATAATCGACCGCGAGCACCTTGTAGCCGCCGAACCCGGCCATCATCACGCCCTCGCCGGTCCCGGGTTCGCCGGGATAGAAGACGTAGCCGCCGCCGTGCAGCGCGACGACCAACCGGTCGCGGTTCTTTTCCGGAATGGTCTTCGGGGTCAGGAGAAACGCCTTCACCCCGGCGACGACGGTCGGCTCGATCGTCACGTCAAGCTTCTGCCTCAGCTTTCCGAGGTCGACCGCGGCCCTCGCGTTGACAGCCTCGACCGCCGCCTTCCAGGCCTCCGCCGTCTTCGGCGCTTCGGCCGAGAAACCGGCGTAGGGAGCGGCGACGGCTCGCTGCAATTCCGGGCTGACGTCGTCGGGGACCGGGATCACCTGCGCGGGCGTCACCCGCGGCCCGACATGCGCGTTGGCGGCCGCTTCCGCTCCCGCGGTCTTGGCGAAGTCCGCGTCTTGCGCCGCCGCCGGCATGACGCCTGCGAGCGCGAGGCAGAAGAAAAGAAACGCGAATGTCGGTCTCATGCGAAAGCTTTCTGGCTTGTAGGGGAAAGACCGATCCCGAAGACGTCCTGTCAGGAGACCACGAGGCGACACCGCGCCAAGGCGCGCTGGCCTGTAGCGGCTTGGCATTGAACGGATTCGGTGTAGACTTTAGCACGGTTCTCGTTGCGGGAATGAGATGCGAAAGCGCTTTGTTATCCAGCGTGCGCGGACTCTGATCCTGTTCGCGCTCGCCGCGGCGACATTCTCCAGTTTCGCCGCGGCGGATGAAAATCCAAACGCCAACCCGGCTCCAACGGTGGAGGCCAAAGGCCTGGAATTCGCCCGCAAGCATCCGTCGGATTGGGAATACAAAGTGACGATGGACGCGCTGACCGACAAGCCCGTCGCCGAAGTCGACTCGACGCAGTCCAACGACGCCGGCGTGAGTGGCAGCGTCCGCGGCAAGTGCAACGACGATGGGACCATCGCCTTCGCCGTCGTCGTATCCGCCGACAAGGGGCAAACGCCTGATATCGTTCATGGCTCGGACGGCGGCGCAAGAGTTCGATACCGTCTGAACGATTCGCTGGTGAAACAATATCTGCCGAGCTCGGACTACAGCAACCAGTACAAAGCGCTGGTGGTCGCCGGACCCCGGGTCGGTTGGTTGAAGTCGCTTAGTCTGATGTTGAGCGAGCAAGCGAAAGGGGTCAGGCTCACGAACTGGGATCAGTTTTGGGGAGCCCTCATTTCCTTCGAGACGAGCCAGGGCGACGTTGTCGTTTCCATACCGGCCCGGCACAGCGAAATACAGAAGCTGTTCGCCTTCTGTTTCGGAGAGAATTGAGTGTGGCCCTGTCTCCACCGGGGAGAAGGTGGCGCGCAGCGACGGATGAAGGACCCGGCGCCCAACGAACCCGCGCAAAACCCGCATCCCCAACCCTTCTCTCTTCAGGGAGAAGGGAGCCCTCGCAAGTTGCTCGCCGTCAATAGACGACCACGCCGCGGATCCGCTACCATGGTGCAACTGACATCACGGAAAGCAGCGGGCGACCTTCGAGCCGCGTGTCGACGAGCCGAAGTGGCAAAGGGGGAGCCCGTATTGGTGCGTGGCCTCGCCAATCTTGTCCCAAATGGCAGGCGCACCAAGGCCGAATTCCTGAAGAGGACCTTCGGGCGATAGACCTGCGGAGGAACAGAGGCCCGCCAGGGCCAGCGCCCGAACGGCGTCGCCGCTCGCGCCCATCTTGAGCGGCCCCCAAAAGCCCTCGCGGCTCAACTCAGCCCGGCACTTGCTCACCAGGCCGGGCTTGACGTTCGATAGGGCGCGTGGCGCGTATAGGTTTTCGATCCTCCTGCCCAAATTTTTCGAGGCCTCTGCAAAGCTGCCTTTGACAAGGGAGCCTTTGAGGTCCTCAAACTCCCTCTGCAAGGGGTGCGTGACGAAGAGGCGCGCAACGCGCAACTCGTCCAACACCCTTCGCGCCTTGTCCCAGCCTTCCGATCCCTGTTCAATCCACCGCATCCCGCCGGTCCGTATCGCAAGAAAAGCGAACCAGAGGATGTCCACGCCGTTGTGGCACGAAAAACTGATGACGTCCCCGTCCAAGTCGTTGGCCATCTGGGGGAGGAAACAGAGCAAAAACGATGCGTCGGTCTCGAACGCGGCGCTCTGGCGTCGAGAGACGACGCCGAGATCGACTTCGCCGTCTGAAAACAGAAACCGCTGTCTGCCGCCCTCGCCGCTGACAAGGCGCCCGTCATCGGAGGCGATTGGGATCACCCGCCGGAACGTGACACCGGCCCAGACAGCCGCGGCTCGCCCAAACTTGTTTTCTCTCACGTCCGCAAGGTGGGCGACTTGAAGCGGGAAAAGCTCCTTCTCAACGGATCGAGCAAAATCGTCGCGGGAAACTTGGCCGGTCAACGCAAGCGTCGAACGGTAATCGGACGAACCCGGTAACCGCTCGACTTCACTTTCAAATCTCTGCAGCCGCTTCTCCAGGGTTCCGTTCGTCAAGTTATCCAATCGCGCCGCGATATGGTTAAGGATCGACCGTTGATACGTTCTTTCATTCAAAGATGAGGGGGAAACGAAGCTTTGAGCCAGATCAAGATCCTCAAAGAAATAGGATCTTAGGTATGTCAAAAACAATTCCGTATCCGCGGCTCGCTTTGACCTTGCTTTTGCTTTTTCATGAAGGTTCTTTACAAGCAGGTAGCCGAGAAGATAGGCGGTCGGATCGGTAAGGGACGTGGAAAGGACTGCCGCCTTTCGCTCGATAAAATCAGGACTAAGACGGATATGCTCGAACTCCTTCTTCAGATGGTCATCGAGCACGCTCGGCGAAAAGTCGCTAAGTTTATGCCGATGGATGAGAAAGAACCACGACAACCAGCTAAACGGCTCAGGACGAATGGCGAAGTCGCCTGGCGCGACGTCGTGCTCAGCAAAAAGCGCTAGACCCTCAAGCAAGGGAAGGAGCGCAGCGCCGGCGAAATAGGCTCCCCACAGGGGCAAGAGCCAATCGCTGTCCGTCCGCCGCTCGTCCAAAAGGGCGTCGGTCGCCTTTGCGTTCAAAACCGAAAGCGCGCCGCCTACCGGGCTGGTCAAGCACCACCAGTGTGTCGTCTCGTGCAAGAAGCTAGGAAGCAAGGCCGTCGGAAGACGCCACCCCAGCGCCTGCGTCACACATTCGCGCGCCGACACCGCGGCGAGCTGGACATGGCAGTTACCCAGATTGGTGGAGGGCGTCACGGTCTGCCGCCTTATGTGTCTCCCTGGTATGTGTCTCCTTGATCGATCTGCTCTGCGGCGTCGCTGATCCTGTTCTCGAGATCCTTTCCACGTTCCTCGACGGTCTTGTCAGGAGACAAACTGAACTCGAAGGTCTTCTTGTGGACTTCGCCGAGCGATTTTCGCTCCACCTGGAACTTGACCTGCATTCTTTTTGCCGCCAGCCACGCGATCACCCAGGGGCCGATGGTGTCCCAGTTTTGGGTCGCCAACTGCCACAGATCCAGGTGACCGATCGTCCCGGACGCGCGTTCGACGCTGAATTCAACAGAACGCGTATCGTATTCATTGCCCAGTTTAGTCCTGAGAAACTCGTCCAATTCGAGGCGTTCGAGCCTGGTAAGGTCCATGAGGGACACTTTCTCAAAAGTCTCACTCATCCTCATCCTCCGTAAGATGTCGACCGGGTCGATGCGATTGTTATACAGCTTACTAACGTCTGCCGCGAGCGGTCCCGACTTGCCGCCAACTCGTCCGGGCGAAGCCGGCGCGTCCGGGGGAGCGAACCCCCTCATCGCAAATGGCGAAGGCCGTCAAGGCCGCTGGCGATCACGCCAGTTCACTCCGATGCGTTGGTCGCGCGAGTTGAACGCCTCCCGGAGCGACGGCGTGTCCAGCATGTTTTGCTTGGAGTTCAATAAACCACAACGCTGCGGATCCCCTCGCCGGCGTGCATGAGGTCGAAGCCCTTGTTGATCTCGTCGAGCGTGAGCTTCGCCGTGATCATCGGGTCGATCTCGATCTTGCCGGCGAGATACCAGTCGACGATCTTCGGCACGTCGGTGCGGCCGCGCGCGCCGCCGAACGCCGTGCCCTTCCAGACCCGGCCGGTGACGAGCTGGAACGGCCGCGTCGCGATCTCCTGCCCGCTGCCGGCGACGCCGATGACGATCGACTGGCCCCAGCCGCGATGGGAGGCTTCCAGCGCCTGGCGCATGACGGTCGTATTGCCGGTGCAGTCGAAGGTGTAGTCGGCGCCGCCGATCTGGTCGGCGCCGCGTTTGGTGAGATTGACGAGATAGGGCACGAGGTCGCCGCCGACCTCCTTCGGGTTGACGAAATGGGTCATGCCGAAGCGCTCGCCCCAAGCCTTCTTGGCGTCGTTGAGGTCGACGCCGATGATCATGTCGGCCCCGGCGAGGCGCAAGCCCTGGATGACGTTGAGGCCGATGCCGCCGAGCCCGAACACGATCGCCGTCGCCCCCTGCTCGACCTTGGCGGTGTTGATGACGGCGCCGACGCCCGTGGTGACGCCGCAGCCGATGTAGCAGATCGTGTCGAAGGGCGCGTCGGGATTGACCTTGGCGACGGCGATCTCGGGCAGAACGGTGAAGTTCGAGAAGGTCGAGCAGCCCATGTAGTGGAAGAGCTTTTCGCCGTTGCAGGAGAAGCGCGACGTGCCGTCGGGCATCAGCCCCTGCCCCTGCGTCGTGCGGATCGCGGTGCAGAGGTTGGTCTTGCGCGACAGGCACGACGGGCACTGGCGGCACTCGGGCGTGTAGAGCGGAATGACGTGGTCGCCCTTCATGACCGTCGTTACGCCCTTGCCCGACGTCGACGACGATCCCTGCGCCCTCGTGGCCGAGGATCGAGGGAAAGAGGCCCTCCGGGTCGGCGCCCGAAAGCGTGAAGTCGTCGGTGTGGCAAATTCCGGTCGCCTTGACCTCGATCAGCACCTCGCCCTCGCGGGGCCCATCGAGATCGACCTCGGTCACTTCGAGCGGCTTTCCGGCGGCGACGGCGATGGCGGCGCGGGTCTTCATGGGCATGGCTCCCCTCGTGGAAATGGCTTATTAAAGCGGAGAGTCGCAATCGCGCCTAGAGACCTTGTTGCGCGCCAATCCGATCGAGCAAATCCAGAGAGGAAACCGCCCGTGCAGCAAGCGCAGAAGTCGGGACCTGTCGCGCGCGATGCGGGAATGTCGGCCAGGGCCGTGATGGCCGCAACGATCGGGACGGCGCTGGAGTGGTTTGATTTCTCGCTCTATGGCGTCGTCTCGGCGACCATCTTTCCTAAGATCTTCTTCCCTTCGCTCGACCCGACTTCCGGCTTGCTGGCTTCGTTGGCCACGTTCGGCGTCGGCTTGGCTTCGCGCCCGCTCGGCGCCGTCATCTGCGGTTATCTCGGCGATCGGTTCGGGCGCCGCACCTTGCTGCTCTTTACCGTGACGATCATGGGCTCGGCGTCCGTGCTCATGGGGCTCTTGCCCACCTATGCTCAGGTCGGCGTATGGGCTCCTATTCTCCTCGTGGTTTTGCGCATCATTCAAGGCTTTGCGCTTGGCGGCGAATCGACCGGCGCGCAGTTGATGGCGCTCGAACACGCTCCAAGCGACCGGCGAGGCCTCTATTCCGGATTCCTGGGCGTCTGCTCCCCGATCAGCCAGATCCTGGCCAACGGAGCGATGCTGATCCTGGCCTGGATGCTGCCGGCGGCTCTTTTCGAGAGCGTCGGCTGGCGCGTGCCTTTCCTCTTTAGTTTTGTCCTCGTCATCGTCGGCGTCTATATCCGCATGCGAGTCAGCGAGACGCCGTCCTTCGTTCAGTTGCAGCGCACCCATTTGGAAGTGACGAGGAGCCCGCTACGGAACGTGCTTCGGTTCCAGTTCAAGGAAATTGTGCGCCTTATGCTGGTCTTTTCCGGGCCAACCGCCCTGTTCTACCTCGTGGTCGTTTTCTCGCTCGGCTATGTCACCGGGACATTGGGCGTTAGCAAGCAGACGGCGTTCGCGGCGCTGATGGTCGCCAACCTTTGCGCGGTGTTCGGGGCGTTGGCGGGCGGATCGCTGAGCGATAAGATCGGCCGTAAGGCCGCCCTTGCGTTGGGCGCGACGCTCACCTTGGTCTTCCTGTTTGTCTATTTTCCGCTGCTGCAGACAAAGGAAACCTGGATCATCATGGTCGCGATGGGTTTCCTGCTCGGGTTCACGCAATATCAGAGCGGGATTCAGCCGGTGTATTTCGCGGAGGCTTTTCCGACAAATGTCCGTTACTCAGGATCGGCCCTCTCCTATACAGCCGCGAACCTGATTGCGGGTGCCACGCTGCCGGCGACCGGGGTGTGGCTGCTCAGGACCTTTGAGGGATCGCCATGGAGTATCGTCGCGATCGTCGCGTTCTGGAATGTTCTCGCCCTGGCGATGGTCCTGGTCGGCCGCGAAACGCGCGGCGTCGACCTCGATGCAATGCCTTCGGACGCGTGACGGTCGCCGGATCCTACTGCCGCAGGAACAGAACCCCGTCGCGCTGCTCGACGCTGACGAGCCGCTTCAGAAAGCTTGCGCCGAGCAGGTTCACGTCGCCCGCTTCCGGCGCGAGGATCAGCGCCTGCACGTCGCGCATGTAGAGGCCGCCGAAGCTGATCGACTCCAGCGTGACGGGCGAGGCGAGCGACTCGCCGTTGGCAGTCTTGATCGTCCATCTCGGCCCCGGCCCCGGAACGAGGCCGAGCCTCGTGGCGGTCGAAGCCGAAAGCGCGACGACGCTTGCGCCGGTGTCGATCAGCATCGGCACGGGCGCGCCGTCGACGAGCGTTTGCGTCGCGTATTGGCCCTGCGCATCGGCGCCGATGGTGGCCTCGCGGTAGCCGGCGCTCTCGCGCTCGGCGGGACTTGGCAGGACCTCGGCGTGAACGGCCGCGGCGGACGCGGCGGGACGCTCAGGCGCCTCGAACCCCGTCATCCGCAGCGGCGCGAATCCCGGCGCCATCGCCGCGAGCGCGAGCACCCCGATCGACAACGTCACGCCGCCCTTCACCATTGCCGGCCTCGCCCGCGCCGGTCTGACCGGCGCTTCTCCGGCATTGTCGGATGCGGCCGGCCAAGAAAGCGTGAAGCGGAAGGCTCGAATGCTTACGACCGCCATCCTCCTGAGGAGCCCGGAAAGCGGGCGTTTCCAAGGACGTTCCAGGCGGCGGCGAGGTCTCCTTCGAGACGCATCGCCTGCGGCGATGCTCCTCAGGACGAGGCCGTGGCGCTCAGGTGTAGCGGTTGACCACGTTCTCGAAGAACTCCTGCCGCCCGGAGCGCGGCTTCGGGTCGATCTTTTCGTCGGCCACGCGCTTGGCGATCGCCTCGAGGCTCGCGCCGGGCTTCAGCATCGCCTGCGCGGCCGGCGTGCTTCCAGCCGGCGTAGCGCTCCTCGCGCAAGCGCGTCGAACTTGCCGTCCTCGATCATCGCCGCCGCGGAGACGAGCGCCTCGGCGCAGGCGTCGATGCCGCCGATATGGCCGATGCAGGAGGTCGGCCGGATCGATCGACTGGCGGCGCACCTTGGAGTCGAAGTTGAAGCCGCCGGGCGCGATGCCGCCGTTCTTCAGGATGAAATACAGCGCCGGCACGAGTTCGGCGGCGTTGTTGGGGAACTGGTCGGTGTCCCAGCCCGACTGGTAGTCGTTGCGGTTGGCGTCGACCGAGCCCAGCAGGCCGAGCGCGGCCGCGAGCGCCGACCTCGTGCTCGAACGAATGGTGCGCCAGCACCGCGTGGCCGACCTCGATGTTGAGCTTGACCTCGTTCTCGAGGCCGAACTTGCGCAGGAACCCGGCGACGGTCGCGACGTCGAAGTCGTACTGGTGCTTGGTCGGCTCCTGCGGCTTCGGCTCGACCAGCAGCACGCCCTTGAAGCCGATCTTGTGCTTGTAGTCGACGACCATCGACAGGAACCGGCCGAGCTGCTCGAGCTCGCGCTTCAGGTCGGTGTTGAGCAGCGTCTCGTAACCCTCGCGTCCGCCCCACAGAACGTAATTCGCGCCGTGCAGCTTATGCGTCGCGTCGATCGCGTTCTTCACCTGCGCGGCGGCGTAGGCGAACACGTCCGGGTCCGGATTGGTCGCCGCGCCCGCCATGTAGCGCGGATGGCTGAAGAGGTTGGCGGTTCCCCACAGGAGCTTGACGCCGGTCGCCAGCATCTTCTCGGCGAATCGGTCGGTCATCTCGGCGAGGTTGCGGCCGAACTCGGCGAGGTTCGCCCCCTCGGGAACGACGTCCTTGTCGTGGAAGGTGAAGAACGGGAAGCCGAGGGTCGAGAACATGTCGAAGGCGACGTCCGCCTTGAGCCGCGCGCCCTCCATGTCCTCGTTGTTCCAGGGCCGCTCGAAGGTCGACGAGCCGAACATGTCCGAGCCCAGCCAGCCGAAATTGTGCCAGTAGCAGACCGCCGGGCGAAGATGCTCGGCCATCGTCTTGCCGAGGACGACCCGGCTCGGATCGTAATGCCGGAAGGCCAGGGGATTTTCGCTCTTCGGCCCTTCGAATTTCACCGGTCCGATATCGCCGAAAAACCGCTTGCTCATGGTCTGATGCTCCATCATGGGACTCGAGCGCTCCCGCTGAGACGCATTTTCGCGCGAAACCCCGCCCGGCGGCAAGCGCTAACATGCCACCGTTTCGATTGCGGCGGCGACGGCGGGCAATGGCGCCCTTGCGGGGATGGGTCAGCTCATGGCCGCGGGGGCGTCTCTGCGGTGGTGGACAGGCCCCGCGCGCGAGCGCGCTCGGCGACTTCGGCGTCGGTGAGGCGGGCTTCGTAGATGGAGCGCAGTTCGATGTTGCGCGCCGTCAGCGTCGCCCCGACGATCGCGATCAGCATCGGCAAGGCGAACGCGCGCGCCTGCCCGGTCAATTCGATCATCAGGACGAGCGAGGAGATCGGGCCCTGGGTCGTGGCGGAGAGCATCGCGCCCGCCCCCAGGAGCGCGAACACGCCGACCTGCGTCTCCGGCACGAACGCATGCGAGAGCGCTCCGAGCGCGGCGCCCGCCAAGGCGCCCGCAGCGAGCGACGGCGTGAAAAGCCCGCCCGGCGCGCCGCTTGCAAAGCATGCGACGGTGCAGAGGGGCCGGATCGGCAGCAACACGATGAGGACCAGCGGCGGCAGGCCGCGAACGAACAGCGTCTCCGCAAGGTTCTGTCCGTTGCCGAGCGTCTCGGGGAACGGGATCGAAATGAGCCCGAGGCCAAGAAAGACCGACTGGCGGCGCCACGAATTCGTAGCCAGTGGGTCGGACGGATGCGGTCCGCCCAGGCGATCGCCCGCACAAACGCGACCGACCAGAGGCCGACGACGGGCGAAGCGACCAGAGCCCAGAGATAGACCTGCCAGGTCACGTCGGCGGGCGGAATGGCGTAGATCGGGGCGTTGGGAATGATCGCCATGGCGATGACCGTTGCGATCGTCGAGGCGACGAGCGCCGGCAGGACCAGCCGCAGCGCCAGCGTCCCGCGCAGGACCTCGAGAGCGAACAGGGCGCCGCCGAGCGGCACGCTGTAGACGGCGGCCATGCCCGCGCCTGCGCCGATCGCCACCATGAGACGGCGCTGTTCGTCGGAGAGCCTTTGCCAGCTCGAGGTCAGATTGCCGAAGACCGCGCCCGTCTGCTTCGGCGCGCCTTCGCGGCCGAGCGCGGCGCCCATGCCGACGATGACGATCGACAGGACCGCGCTGCCAAGGGTCCGGAGCGTGGGCAGCCGCCCGGCCTGAAACCAGATCGCCGCGGTGATGTCGATCCCGTTGCCGCTCGCAAGCCGGGTCAGCAGCCATTGGCCTGCGCCCGTCAAGATCCCCGCGCCGAGCAAGAGCAGGACGTGCCGCGCCGCGCTCGCCCGCCCCGCCGCCTCTGTCAGCTCCCACGGCTCGTAAGCGCCCCAGGCGAGGCCCTGCGTCTCCTTCAGGAGCGCCGTCAGGAGGGCGGCGCCGACGCCCGCGGCGACGCCCGTCAGGACGACGGCGATCCAAAATCGCGCCGCGCCCGCATCCCTGATCGACCCCGGGACGTCGGCGTCCTGCCGGATCGACTGCTGACGCACAGAGGCCTTGTCCATGATCCGCGCCCCCCCGAACAAGGCTCAACGTCCGAACACCATGGATGGCGCCTTTGCGGCAGCCGGATGTCGAGAGGTTTTGCGGCAGGCGCCGGCCAAGCTGTCGCAGTCGATCTCCTGGGCGTGGAACAGCGAGGCGTAGCTAATCGAAAATATGGCGGAGCCGGGCGAAGAAGAAAGCGGACGGGCTCGGCGAGGGCGCCGGATTCCGCTCTGGAACCGCGGCCAAGTCGCCCACGGGAATGTTCGCCGCCGCTTCCATTTCGGTTGCGGACGCCTCGCGCTCCGGGACCTCGGCGATAGCGCTGACGGGGATGCTGGCCGCCGCTTCCTCTTCGGTCAGATAAGCGCCTCCCCGGGCGGCGAGCGGGGCGAGGTCCTCGGCTCTCTGGGCAAACAGAAAAAGCCGTGACCGCAGATCCTGGCATCCCAGGCGCGTCGCTGTCGCTTTGCAGATTTTCCACGCGGTCGGCGCCGTATCTGCAGATCGCCGAGGATGAGGTCGAACCGGGCGCATAAACCGCCTGCTGCACGGCGCGTGGCCCGGACTGCGATGCTTCGAGCGAGATCAGATCGATCTTCACGTGGGCGAGGCCCGCGTCGCGGAAGCCGAGGCTCGTCGCCGCCGCGGGCGAGACGTCGATGATGCGCCCGTGGATGAAAGGCCCGCGATCGACGATCCTCACGACGACCGCGCGGCCGTTGTCGAGATTGACGATCCGGACCTGCAGACCCAAAAGGCAGGCTGCGATGGGCCGCGGTCAGTCCGCCGGCCGCATCTCCATAGAACGAAGCTAGGCCCAGCTCGGCCGCCGACGCGCCGCCGCTGATGCCCAAACCGATGGCGCAGACTATGACGGCGTGTCGCATTCGCGGCATCCCTCGGCCTCGCGCCCGCTCGGAATCTGCCGCGATCTAAACACACGGTTAACCAAATTGCTAGCCCGGCGGCGAGCCGGCCGTCAAAGCGTTCTCGACTTCGTCGTCTCCACAACCAGCGCCTGCCGCGGGAAGGCGCACTCCCCGTCGCCGAAGAGAGGCCGCCGACGCGCCTCGCGATGTCTTCCGCAAAAGGGGAAAACAGCGGCCCAACGCGGTCGTAGACCTCGGCCATGCTCCCGAAAAAATGGCGTCCCTTTTCGACATTGGGCCTCCTCCCATTCTCTCCGGGCACGCCAGGCCCGTGATGTTTGGAGCGCGCCTGGATTTCAATCCAGTTGGAACCCGCGCACGAAGCGGGTCAGCGCCGCGAGCCCGAGGCGCAATCCTCCGCCGTGATCGATTCCAGCGGATTGTGGCTGACCCCGCCCTTGCAGCGGACGAACAGCATGCCGGCGGGACAGAAGCGCCCGATCGCCATCGTGTCGTGCCCCGCCCCCGACGGCAACAGCCGCGCCGGGACGCCGAGCGACTCGACGGCCTGCGTGAAGCCGGCGACGATGCGCGGATCGCAGGTGAAGGCCGCCGCGTCGTGCGTTATGGCGACGCGTCGCGGTCACGCCGCGCTCGCGCGGCGATCGCGCTGATGCCCGCCCTGATGTCGGCGAGCGCCGGCCTCGCGGCGCGCCGTCGAGCGGCGCGCGAAGGTCGATCGAGAACTGCGACGTGGCCGGGAATGACGTTGGTCGCGCCCGGCCAGACGTCCATCCGGCCGACGGTCGCGACGAGATCGGCTTCGGCGCGGGCGCGGCGCCTCGATCATGAGCGCCATTTCGGCGGCGGCGGCGAAGGCGTCGCGGCGCAGCGCCATCGGCGTCGCGCCGGCGTGGCCCGGCCATGCCGTCGACCCCGACCTCGAGCCGCGTCGCGCCGTTGATCGCGGTCACGACGCCGAGCGGCAGGCCTTCGGCCTCCAGCACCGGCCCCTGCTCGATATGGACCTCGACGAAGGCGGCGACGTGGTCGGCGCGAAGTCGAGCGCGCCCGTCCGGGTCGCCGCCGAAGGCCTTGAGCGCGTCGCGCATCAAGACGCCGCTCGCATCCTTCTGGTCGAGCGCGTCCTCCGGATAAGTCGCCGGCGAGCGCGCGCGAGCCGGTGAGCGTGGTGCGGTAGCGCACGCCCTCCTCGTCGCCGAAGGCGACGATCTCGACCGCGTGGTCGAGCCGCTCGCCGCGCTGCCGCCAGGTCCTCGACGACCGCGAGCGCCGCGAGCGCGCCGTAATTGCCGTCGTAGCGGCCCGCGTCGCGCACGGTGTCGATGTGCGAGCCCAGCATCAGCGCGGGCGCGCCCGCCTCGCGGCCCTCGTAGCGCGCGACGACGTTGCCGGCGGCGTCGATCCGCGCCGCAAGCCCGGCCTCGCCGCACCAGCCGATGAAGGCCGCGGCGGCGCGCTTGTGCGCGTCGGAGAGGAAGAGCCGCGTCAGGCGGCCGGGTTCGTCGGTGAAGGCGGCGAAGGCGTCGAGCCGCGCCATCAGCCGGCGCGCCCGCGGCGCGTTCGGCGTCGGAAAGGCCGCGCCGTCATTTCTGCGCCACGTCTCGAGCTTGAGCCAGCGCGCCAGCACGGCCCGCTCCTCGTCGGTGATCTGGCTGAAATTGTTCGGCGGCATCGCATGGGTCAGCACGGCCTGCATGGCGATCGCCGGGGCGAAGCGCGCGATATGCTCGGGCGTGTCGAGCAGCACGCCCTTCGGCGCTTCGCCGATCCACTCCATCGGCTCGGCCGAGTGGCACATCATGCAGCGCAACTGCACGATGTCGACGACCTCCTGCGGCGCCTTCGGCTCGTCGGCCCGCGCGGCGACGGTCGGCAGATCCGCGAGCCCGATCAGGCCGCGCATGCCCGGCGAAGCGGTCGCGGCGAAGACGAAGGCGCAGAGGATCGCGACCGCCGCCACCGCCCAGGCCCACCACGGCGCGCTTCGTCATGATCGGCATGCCAGACGATTGTAGAAATAGCGGACCAGCGCGCCGGCCACGATGACGCAGGTGACGATCGCCGGAATGACCCTCGGGTTGGAGAAGGTCGACCGGGTAGTGGTTCGACAGCATCATGAACAGGACGGGCAGCGTGATGTAGTTGTTGTGGGTCGAGCGGGTCTTCGACGTCTTCGCCCATTTCGGATCGGGCGTCTTGCCGGCCATCAGCGCGGCGACGCTCTTCCGCTGGTTCGGCATGATGACGAAGAACACGTTGCCGGTCATCATCGTCGCCATCAGCGCGCCGGTGTGGATGAGCGCGCCGCGGCCGGAAAAGACCAGGGTGAAGACCCAGCTCGTCGCCACGACGTAGCCGAAGCCGACCACCGCCAGCAGCGGCTCGTTGTGCGCCGAGCGGCGAGCGGCAGAGGAAGTCGTAGACGAGCCAGCCGAGCGCCAGCGCGACGATCCCGATCGCCGCCGCCTGCCAGGGCTCGAGCGGCATGACGGCCGGATCGATCAGGAAGAGCTGCGACTGGCCGTAATAGACCCAGCAGAGCAGCGCGAAGCCGCTCATCCAGGTCCAGTAGGACTGCCACTTGTGCCAGATGAGTTCCTCGGGCAGCGACGGCGGGCGCGAGCGTGTATTTGCTCATCTCGATAGAAGCCGCCGCCGTGCACCTGCCAGGAGACGCCGGCGATCGCCGGATCGTCGCCCGCGCGTTTGCGCAAGCGAGGCGTCGAGATGCATGAAGAAGAACGAGCCGCCGATCCAGGCGATCGCCGCGGTCACGTGCAGCCAGCGGATGAGCGCCGATCCCCATTCCCATGCGTAGGCTTCCAAAGCCCCCATCCCGATTCTCCGCGCCGCCGAACCTCGCAGCGCGCCGCCACGATAACGGCGGCGGCGCGGTTTGGGTAGCGAGCGGCCGCGACGCAGTGCCGTCGCCTTGCGATAACCGCGGCCTTAACCCTATCAGGGCCTTGCCGGATCGAACAAACCCGCAGTCGGACGCTTCGCGCCGGACCAGCCCAAGTTTCGGCCGATTTGGCGGTGCAGACCCCGCCCCGATTCCCGATTCCGACGCCGTCGCCGCGCGGCGCCGCCCGCAGTCAAGAAGGTCTCGTTACGCCCATGAATCCTGCCGACGTAGCCGCCGCGGCCGCGACCCCGGACACCAGCATCCTGACGATGTTCTGGTCCGCCCACATCGTCGTCAAGGCGGTGATGCTCGGCCTGTTCCTCGCTTCGCTGTGGTGCTGGACGATCATTTTCGACAAGACGCGCCTGTTTCGCAAATTCCACAACGAGATGGAGAATTTCGAGCAGGTGTTCTGGTCCGGCCAGTCGCTCGAGGAACTCTACGCGTCGCTGTCGAGCCAGACGAACAACACCGGCGCGGCCGCGCTGTTCGTGGCCGCGATGCGCGAATGGAAGCGCTCGTTCCAGCAGGCGGCCGGCTCGTTCCGCGGCCTGCACGCCCGCATCGACAAGGTGCTCGACGTCTCGATCGCGCGCGAGGTCGAGCGGCTCGAATCGAACCTCCTGGTGCTGGCGACGGTCGCCTCGGCCGGACCGTTCATCGGCCTGTTCGGCACGGTGTTCGGCATCATGAACTCGTTCCAGTCGATCGCCGCGTCGAAGAACACCTCGCTCGCGGTCGTCGCGCCCGGCATCGCGGAAGCGCTGCTGGCGACCGCGCATCGGCCTCTTCGCCGCCATTCCCGGCGCTGATCGCCTACAACAAGTTCCAGGGCGACGTCGCCAAGGCGCAGGCGCGGCTCGAAAGCTTCGCCGACGAATTCTCCTCGATCCTCTCGCGGCAGATCGATCATCATCTGTCGACCGAGCGGGCGAACGCGGCCTGAAGGGAGCGCGCCCATGGGCATCACGGTCGGCGGCGGACGCAAGAGCAGCCGGGGACGGCGCGGCGTGCCGCGCTACGGCGCGATGGCCGACATCAACATGACGCCGTTCATCGACGTGATGCTGGTGCTCCTGATCATCTTCATGGTCGCCGCGCCGCTGCTGACGACCGGGCGTATCGGTCGACCTGCCGCAGGCGAGCGCCGTCGGCGCTCAACGTCGAGAAGAAGCCGATCGCGGTCTCGCTCAACGATCAGGGCCAGCTCTATCGTGATGGACCAGCCGATCGCCGACGCGGACCTCGTGCCGAAACTTCAGGCGGCGTCGCAGAACGACGCCGAGCAGCGCATCTATCTGCGCGCCTCGAAGGTCGTGCCCTACGGCCGGGTGGCGCAGATCATGGCGTCCGTCACCCAGGCGGGCTTCAAGAAGGTGGCGCTGGTCACCGAGCCGACGAGTCAATAGCCGGGAGCGGCGTTGGACGAGCGGCGGTCATATTCGGGCTTGGGCGGTCTCGAGCACGCTCCATGGCGCGCTCTGGTGCTGCTCCTGATCCTCGGGTTCGCAGCGGCGCCGAAATTCGAGGACAGCCAGGAAGCGATTCCGGTCGAGACCGTCTCGCGAGACGCAGCTCAACCAGATCATGAACGGCGAGAAGGACGCCAAGCCCGCGCCGCAGCCGCCGCCCGCGCCAACTCAGGAGCCCAAGGCCGAACCGACGCCGCCCTCGCCGCCCCAGCCGCCGCCCGACCTGCGCACCGCCGACGAGCCGAAGCCCGCGCCGCCGCTCCCGCCAAAGTCCGAGCCGACGCCGCCGCCGAAGCCCGAGCCGCGCCCCGACGCCCAAGCCAGGCCGACATGAAGCAGGCCGATTTCGCCAAACCCATGCCGGAGCCGCCGCGAACGGCCGAAGGAGTCGACGCCCGCGAGGCCCAAGACCGAGCCGATCGCGAAGTCCGACCCGATCGCCAAGGCGCTCGACCGAGAACGCGAAGCCGGCGCACAACCTACGATCCGAACGCGATCGCCAAGCTGATCGCGCCGAAAGCCGTCGCCGCCTCGAGCGCGGCGAGCGCGACCAACGCGCGGCCGCAACGCCGCAGGGCCTGCCGCATCACGACGCGCCGCGCATGTCGGTGTCGATGGCCTCGGCGCTCGACGCGTGGCTGACCGAGAGCTACCTGAACTGCTGGACGCCTCCGCCGACCATGCCCGACGGCGACGTTTACGTTGCGGAAATCAAGGTGGTCTTCAATCGCCGACGGTTCGCTGTCGGCGCGTCCGATTCTCCTGAACCCGCCGACCGACCCGGCCTGGAGGGCGCATGCGGAAAGCGCCATGCGCGCGGTGCGGAAGTGCGACCCGCTGCACGTTCCGCCCGAATACGCGCCCTATTTCGAGGAGTGGAAGATCGAGACCATCCACTTCGATCCGCGCGAGACGCAAGGATGACCGCCGCTTCCCCGTTTCTTCAGATGAGGCTCCCCCCATGACCCACTCGCCAACCCCTGCCCTATCGATGACGCTCGCCGCGCCTGATTGCGCTCGGTGTCGCCGGCTGCGACTTCTGGCCGTCCGGCGACACCGGCGCCAGGGACGTCCGCAAGCCGGCGCAAACCGTCGCGGTCCTGCCGCCTGCGGCCACGCCGACGCCCGCCGCCGCCCAACAGGCGCTGGCCGCGCCTCTCCCTCCGGTTCAACCACCGCCGGCCGCGCATGACCAATGCGCAGCAGGCCGATTTCGACGCCTGGATCGTCAAGACCTATCTCGGATGCTGGAAGCCGCCGCCGCAGCCCGCCGACTCCGATCCTTACGTCGCGCACGTGCGGCTGGCGTTCAAGCCGGACGGATCGCTCGCCAAGGCGCCCAAGCTCGTCAATCCGCCGTCCGACCCGGCGCTGAAGCCCCAGGCCAAGAGCGTCATGCAAGCCGTCGAAGCGTGCAACCCGCTGCCGGTGCCGGCCCAATATCGCCCCTTTTATGAGCAATGGAAGACCAAGACCATCCACTTCAATCCGCAGGTCGCCGCCCGATGACTTCGGGCGGCGCGTCGTTTTCTCTTGTCAATACGAGTTGGCCTGATGTCGCTTCTGTTCCTTGTCGTTCGCTTGTCCGCGCTCGCGGCTTTGGCGCTCGCGCCGGTCGCGGTCGCGACCGCTCCGGCAAGCGCGGCCACGGGCGACGTCTATGTTCACGCGGGCGCAGAACTTCAAGCCGGTCAGCATCGCGGTGACGCCGTTTGCCGGCGACGACGGCGCGGACAAGATCGGCGGCGTCGTCGGCAACGACTTCGCCCGGTCGATCTTCCTGCTGCCGGTCAATCCGTCGAGCTTTCCCGAAGCCGTCGCGAACCCGGACGAGCGCCCGAATGTCGACGCCTGGAAAGACAATCAACGCCCAGTTCGTGCTGACCGGGCGGGTGCTCAAACCCGACGCCGAGCATGTCACCGCGCAGTTCCGGCTGTGGGACGTCGCGACCGGCGAGCAGGTGGCGGGCGAGCAGTACACCTCCGAAGCCGCGAACGCGCGCCGGGTGGCGCACATGATCGCCGACTCGGTGTTCTCCCGCATCACCGGCGAGAAGGGCTTCTTCGATTCGCGCGTGGTGTTCGTCGACGAGAGCGGCCCGAAGGAGAAGCGCCGCAAGCGGCTGGCGGTGATGGACATGGACGGCGGCAACGTGAAGTATCTCGGCAGCGGCGACGACGCTCGTCGTCACGCCGCGCTTCTCGCCCTCGGCGCAGCAGGTCGCCTACATGTCGTTCGGCGCGGCCGACCCCAAGGTGACGCTGCTCAATCTCGAAACCGGCCAGCGCGAGGCGGTCGGCAACTTTCCCGGGCATGACGTTTGCGCCGCGCTTCTCGCCGGACGGGCAGCAGATCGTGATGTCGCTGACCGACGGCGCGAGCACCAACCTCTACACGATGGACCTGCGCTCGCGGGCGACGACGCGGCTCACCGACACCTCGGCGATCGACACGTCGCCCTCCTACTCGCCGGACGGGTCGCAGATCGTGTTCGAATCCGACCGCGGCGGAACGCAGCAGATCTACGTGATGGGCGCGACCGGCGGACCGGCCAAGCGGATCTCCTTCGGCGAGGGGCGCTACTCGACGCCGGTCTGGTCGCCGCGCGGCGATCTCATCGCCTTCACCCGGATCAAGAACGGCTCGTTCGGCATCGGCGTGATGAAGCCCGACGGCTCCGGCGAACGGATCCTGGTCGAGGGCTTCCACAACGAGGGCCCGACCTTCGCTCCGAACGGGCTCTACGTGCTGTTCTTCCGCGACTCCGGCGGGACGGGCGGACCGAAGATCTACATGACCGACATTTTCGGCCACGGCGAATTTTTGGTGCCGACGCCGAGCTACGCCAGCGACCCCTCGTGGGGACCGCTGATGCACTGAGCGGTTCGCCGTGTGCTGAAGAAGGGATCAAGCGTCCATGTCCGAAGCGGTAGGTCGGCGCGCCCTCATCGTCGGCGCGTCGCGCGGCCTCGGCTGCGCGATGGCGGAGGAGTTCCTGCGTCTCGGTTGGCGTGTCGTGGGCACCGTGCGTTCCAGGCCGCGGACGCGCCTGCACGACCTTGCCGACGCCGCCGAGGGCCGGCTCGAGATCGAGGCGGTCGACATCAACGAGCCGGAGCAGGTTTCTGCGCTCAGCGACCGCCTCGCCGGGCGGACGTTCGACATGCTGTTCGTCAACGCGGGCGTGACCAACAACCCGCAGGAGACGGTCGCCGACGTGAAGACCGAGGAATTTGTGCGCGTCCTGGTCACCAACGCCTTGAGCCCGATGCGGGTCGTGGAAGCGCTCGAACGCCTCGTCCCCCCGACCGGCGTCATCGGCGTCATGTCCTCGGGCCAGGGCAGCGTCGCGAACAACACGATGGGCATGCGCGAGATCTATCGCAGCAGCAAGGCGGCGCTGAACATGTTCATGCGCAGCTTTGCGGCGCGCCACGCCGACGACCCGCGGGCGTTCGTCCTGATGGCCCCCGGGTGGGTGAAGACCGACCTCGGCGGCCCCGACGGCCGGCTGACGATCGAGGAGAGCGTGCCCGGCGTGGTGCGCACGCTGCTGGCGGCTCAGGGCAAGCCCGGCCTCCAGTATCTCGACTATCTCGGCCGCACCGTGCCGTGGTGAGGGCCAGCGCCTAGCCTCCGCCGGTGTTGATGACCTCGACCACCTGACGCGTCGAAGGCTTCACGAAAACGATCTCGTTGTTGACCACCACGTACTCGTAGTCGCGGTATTCGGGGACGAGGTCGACGATCGGCTTGGGCAGCGGCATCAGATCGATCTCGCCCGGCAACGGCGAGCCGACGTGGACATTGCCGCCGAGGCTGGCCATTTGAGGCGTCGCAGTCGCCATCAGCAGCTCGGCGATCCGGGCCGCCCTGTCCTTGGTGATTTCCGCGCTGCCCTCGGCGCGTATTTTGTCCGGGTCCACGTGAGGGGCTGCGCTCGTCCCCACCTGCTCCCCGGTTTGCGGGGCGGCCTGGTCCTGGCCGGGCTGCTGCTGGGCGACCGCGAGGCCCGCCGCTCCCAGGGTCGCAAGGCCTGCTACCGCCGCCACCCCAATTCCTGTCCGCCTCATGACGTTCTCCCTGGATAAGCCCGTGCGAGGACGGCCGTCCCCGATGGTGGGAAACGGCGGCGAAGTATGAAGGTTCCGGCCGACCGGGCGGCCGATGGCGAAGCCGGATCGCCGTCCCCAAAACCCGGGGGGAATGGTCGGCGGCAAAATATTCGCACCTCGCGAAAATACCTCTTGCGTCGCCGCACGATTCGACCAAATAAACGCCTGCCCAATACGCACGTGCCTGTGGTCGTGTGTCGGTCGGCGGGGATCTGGACAAGAGGCCAGTTAACCGCCCCTGGAAGACCGGCAACCGGAGGCGAACCGGCGAACCCCGCCCAACGGGGGACGCGACTTGAAGCAACGACGGACCGGGCTTTTTTGGTCTCTGCTGGCCCTCCAAAGGTCGGCGATCAAAGAGGCTTGTCTATCTTGCCGGGCGTGCGGACGGTTTTTCTCGTCCAAACGATGGCCTTTATGATCGGCTTAAGCGGCCTCGCCGCTTGAGGCGCGCATTTGGGCTACGGCGCAGCAGCTGATTGCCTTTTGGCTACCGCCGTCATCGGCGGCAAGCGACGGGCGATCGCGTCGGCGGGTCAACGACTTTGCCTCCGCGTCTCCATCGCGCGGGGCGATAGGTCGCATCGCCGGCGAATCCTTCACGTTCTCAGGCGCGGACTGAAAACCGCGCCGCCGGGGGATGCCGCTATGACGGACCGCATCAAGGCGTTTCTCGCCGCCAACCGCGAGGATGGACCGCGCCTCGTCGTCGATCTCGACGTCGTGCGCGAAAACTATCTCGGCTTCGCCAGCGCCCTGCCGGACACCCGAGTGTTCTACGCGGTCAAGGCCAATCCGGCGCCCGAGATCCTGAGCCTGCTCGCCGATCTCGGCTCGTGTTTCGACACCGCCTCGATCGCCGAGATCGAGCTTGCGCTGGCCGCCGGCGCAACGCCGGACCGCGTCAGCTTCGGCAACACGATCAAGAAGGAGAAGGACATCGCGCGCGCCCACGCGCTCGGCGTCCGGCTCTACGCGGTCGATTGCGAGGCGGAGGTCGAGAAGATCGCGCGCGCCGCGCCGGGCGCGAAAGTGTTCTGCCGGATTCTTGTGCGACGGCGAGGGCGCGGAATGGCCGCTGTCGCGCAAGTTCGGCTGCGCGCCGGAGATGGCGGTCAACGTGCTCGAGCGCGCCCATGCGCTCGGCCTCGTCGCGCACGGGCTGTCGTTCCACGTCGGCTCGCAGCAGCGCAACCCGCGCATGTGGGACCGCGCGCTGAAGGTCTCGGCCGAGATCTTCCGCGAGCTCGCCGAGCGTGGCGTCCAGCTTTCGATGCTCAACCTCGGCGGCGGATTCCCGACGCGCTATCTGAAGTCGGTCCCGCCGGTGCGCGCCTACGGGCAGACGATCTTCCGGGCGCTCCGCCGCCATTTCGGCAACCGCATCCCGGAGACGATCATCGAGCCCGGCCGCGGCATGGTCGGCAACGCCGGGATCATCGAGGCCGAGGTGGTGCTGATCTCGCGCAAGTCCGAGGCGGACCGGCTGCGCTGGGTCTATCTCGACATCGGCAAGTTCAATGGGCTCGCCGAGACGATGGACGAGATGATCCGCTATCCCGTTCGCACCGACTACGACGAAGACGGCGGTCGGCCCCTGCGTGCTCGCCGGCCCGAGTTGCGACTCGGTCGACGTGCTCTACGAGAAGGAGCCCTACCTTCTGCCGGTCACGCTCGAGATCGGCGCGAAGGTGCTGATCGAGGGAACCGGCGCCTACACGACGACCTATTCCTCGGTCGGCTTCAACGGCTTCCCGCCGCTGAAGGCGTACGTGATCTGAGGCGAGGCGCCGGCGGCCTTTTCACGCGGCCGGCGCGCGCTCCAGCGCCGCAGGCCGCTCAAGCGCCTTGATGCACGCTGGCCTCAATGGCCAATCCGATCTAATTTCAGGCCGCCGCCTGGCGCGATGCACTGAGAAGGATACAATCATGTCCGACATGGTCCTCTGGGGATTTGACGGCTCCACATATGTGCGCACGGTGAAGATGGTTCTCGCCGAAAAGGGCGTCACTCAATTCAAGCAGGTGCAACTCAATGTGCTCAAGGGCGAACCGAAAATGCCCGAGCATCTGGAGCGTCACCCGTTCGGGAAGGTTCCGGTCCTCGACCACGACGGGATGCGCATCCTGGAAACAACGGCGATTGTCCGCTATCTCAACGATGTCCTTCCGGGCAAGTCCCTGATACCGGCGACCCCCAAGGATCGCGCGCGGATGGATATGATCATCGGGATAATCAACTCTTACGGCTACGGCGCCTTGCTCGGCGGCGTCGTCGCGTATCATCTTTTCCCAGACTTCGTAGGCGGAAAGAACGACACGATGCGGAAGAACGGCCTTGAGATTGGCCGCAAGATGATCGATTTCGCCATGAAGACGAAGGGGTCCTCCCCGTTTATCGCCGGCGAGTTGAGCCTCGCGGATCTCTATCTCGCGCCGATCGTCTTTTACGTTTCGCTGACGCCGGACAAGGAGGCTGTGTTCGACGCCGATGGCTTTGCGGGCTGGTGGACAAAGACGCAGGCCCTGCAAAGTTACATAGACACGCAACCGAAGCTTGGCTGAACGTCGCCCCACTTAGCCGCTCCGCTCATTCCCCGTCGCGGCGGAACTTTCGCGGCATCATGCCGACTACTTCGCGCACGCCCTGCGCCGACTTGGCGAAGGCGCTGAGGCGGTGGCGGAGATAGGTCTTGCGCGCGTAGGACCGGGTGTCGACCCAGCAGAACTGCAGGCTCATCCGCCGCCCCTTCTGCGGCAGGAAACCGTGGTAGGAGCGGTCGGAGACGCGAAACATCAGCATCTTGCCGTATTCCGGCGGGAACTCGAAGGCGGCGGCGTCGCGCGAATTGGAGCGCAGCATCTTTCTCGTCGAGGATCGAAAACGGCGCTTGGGCGTCCAGCATGGCCCGGCTCCCAATGTTCGAGGGCGAGATGGCCAATAGCAACGCAAGCGTGCCGAACGCGCTTTGATCTGCGTCAATTAACAGGCGGCGCCACGCCCCGCGTCGCGTTAGATTGGGAACCGCGCCGGCCGACCAAGTTCCAGCGTCGTCAGACGGTCAGCGACGCCAAGCGCCGCGAACGCCTGCGCGAGGTCCGCGGGACTCTCGGTAAAGTGAGCCCACCCCAAGTTATGCGCGGCGACGATCCGGGCCTCAGGAAACGCGTGCGCGGTCTCGATCACGTCGTTCGAATCCATGGTGACGTGAAACGGACCCCGGGGCTCGGCCTGTCCGGCGAAGGCGACGACCAGCTTCGGCGCAAAGCGACGTGCGACCTCGGCCGTTCCGTCGAACCAGACCGTATCGCCGGTGACGTAGATCGCATCGCCCGGCCGCTCGCGCCCAATCAGAAACCCGATGACGTCGCCGGATATCGGCTCGATGCCGGCCGGCCCGTGCCGCGCCGGGGCGGCGGTGATGAAGAGCCGCGCGCCGCCGTCGCCCGCAAGCTCGGCGGTCTCGAACGGCGCGAGGCCCCTGCTCTTCCCGCCGAGGCGCGCCGCGCCCGCGACGGTGGTGAAGGTCGCGCCGGCGGACCCGAGAAAGGCGCGGCCCGCCCGATCGAAGTTGTCGAAATGCTGGTCGTGGCTGAGGAGCGCCGCATCGACCGCGCCGATCTCGTCCGGCGAGAGCGCGGGTCCGGCAAGCTTCTTCAGCGGGACCGGGCCCGGATACTCTCCCGGCGAATCGAAAGTGGGATCGGTCAGAAGGCGCAATCCGTCGATCTCGATCAGGACGGTCGGACCCCCGATAAGAGTTCAGCGCCGCATCGCTCCCGGTCATCGGCTCTCTCCCTGTTTCACATCGATCGTCTGCGCGAGGGTCGACTGTGACCGCGATCCTTTGTAAGCGTCCGGCGGTGAAACGTTCGAACCCTGGACGTCGCTTATGAAAGCCCTTCTTTGTGGCGCGACCGCGCTCGTCGCCTTCGGGCGCCTGCTTGAGCCTTCGTTCGCCGCCGACTCGCGCCCCCTGGTGACGACCCAGCCGGATCCGCAGGCCGATGTCGCGCCCTATTTCGTCGCCGAAAGCGACCCGCGCTGGTCGGATGCGGACTGGTCCGCCGAAGACATCGCGGCCTTGCGCAAGAAGATCAAATACGTCTTCGTCCTCTTCAACGAGAACCGGTCGTTCGACCATGAATACGGCACGCTGCCCGGGGTCGACGGTCTCTACTCCGACGGCAAGGCTCCGCGCGCTGCCGCCGACACGCCCGGCTTCACCGAGACCTATCGCGACACGGTCGCCGGGCAGACCGTCACGGTCCAGCCGTTCCTCGTCGGCCCGGCGCAGAACGCCTCCTTCAAGGACTCGACCGACCATTCGCACGAGGGGCTCGCCGCCAAGATCGACGTCCGGGACGGCGTCGCCAGGATGGACAGGTTCGCCGAGGTCGAGTGGCGCAAGTACGCCGCTTACGGCGAGAAGGGCGAGCGGATGGGAACGCAGATGGCCCGCCTCGTCATGGCGCATATGGACTGCGACACGATCCCGTTCTTCTGGCGCTACGCCACCCGCTTCACCATCTTCGACAACAATTTCGCCACCGAGGACACGCCCTCGACTCCGAACGCCATCGCGATCCTCGCCGGGCAGGCCGGCGAGACGCAATGGGTGAAGCACCCGAGCGCAACCAACAATCCGGCCGACACCGGAATCACCGGCGCCGATCAGCGGCACGATCAACGGCAAGACCTACAGCGGCACAGGGACGAACTCAGGGGCCGCCGCTGGTCGGCGATCCGCAGCCGTGGTGGGGCTCGGCTTTCGACGGAACCGGCGTCGGGCGCGAGCCGACGTCTGCCGCATGAGAACTGGGACCCGAAGAACACCGCCTCGAACATCACGGTCGCGTCGCTGCCGCTGACCATGATGGGCGGGTGGATCAACCTCTTGACCCACTGGGACCGCAGCCCGGCCTTCGACCTTCCCGACGTCCAGAAGGACATTTCCGCCATCGCCGCGCTCGGCAGGACGCCGGTGCAGTGGCGATGGTATCAGAACGGCTATGATCTCGAGCCGACCGACTCCGGGGCCGTGGTCTCGCACAAGGCCTACGTCAGCCACCACAACGGCGCGCAATATTTCGGCTATATCGCCAACAATCCGGCCGAGCAGATGAACCTTCGCGGCGAAGGCGACTTCTTCGCCGACCTCGCAAGCGGGGAGCTGCCAGCGGAAGGCGGCGTGTTCTATGTCCGCGGCGGCTATTACAATCTGAACTATCCCAAACAGACGGCGGTGATCCAGAACGCGAACTACCCCAACCCGAAGGGCCTGACGCCGGACGAACTCGCCAAGATCGCCAAGGTCAAGTCCGGCGACGATGACCATCCCGGCTATTCCGACAGCCAGCTCACCGAGGCGATGGCCGCCCGCGTCATCAATGCGATCGCGGGCAATCCCAGGCTCTGGGATGAAAGCGCGATCGTCATCACCTACGACGAGTCGGACGGCCTCTACGATCACGTCCCGCCGCGCATCCTGAGTTACGGGCCGGACGGACTGCCGCTGGCGCGCGGCGTCCGCATACCCCTGATCCTCATTTCGCCCTACGCCCGCGCTCATGCGGTCTCGCACGCGGAAGGCGACCACAACGCGATCATCGAGACGATCAACGCGCTTTTCGGCCTGCCGGCGCTCTCGAGCCTGCCGGACGAGAAACAGGCGCTGGCCGACGGCAACTCAGCCGACCTTCAACGCCTTCGCGCCAAAGGGCTTCGAGCAGAAGTATCTCGGGCCTCGCGACACGCCCTCGGCCATAACCGACAGCCTCATCTCCGGCTTCGACAAGGCGCGCGTCCATGGCGCCCTTCCCCCGCTCCCGGCCTCGCTGGCGCTCATTCCGAGCGCCGACATCGAGAGCTTTCCCCATTACGGCGGCAAGGGCTGCGCCGCGATCGGCGTCACGCCGGAGAACGTTCGCCAGAACATCCCGAACGTGATCCCGGAGGGGTTCAACACCTTGCCGATAACGCTGCCGGACTACAATTGATGTCGAGAGGCTTCACGCTCGGCGTTCGCGCAGCGTCGATCGCGATGGGGGGTCTGCTCGCGGTCTCGGCCCACGCCGGCCCGATTGTCGATCGCATCAAGGCCGAGGGGATGATACGCTGCGGCGGCGTCTCGCGGCCGGGGCTCGTCAGCCAATCGCCTGACGGACGTCAGGCCTCGGGCCTGTTCCTCGACCTCTGCCGCGCGGTCGGCGCGGCGCTGCTTGGGCCGGAGGGGCGGATCGAATTCCGCCCTTACGACTTCGACGCCGCTTTCGCCCCGCTCCGCGACGGCGGCGACGACCTCGCCTTTCTCGACGGCGCCGAAATTCTCGATCAGCGTCTTGCGGGGAAAACGATTCTCGGCCCGCCCGTGGCCTTCGTCTCGACAGGCGTCATGGTTCCCGAAAACTCCTCCGCCAAAAGCCTCGCCGACCTCTCCGGCAAATCGGTCTGCTTCTACCAGGGCTCGAGCGCGCACCGGAGCCTGGAAGCCTGGATGGCGGGGCGCCGGCTCGATTTCACCCGCATGGCCTACACCGAATACGGCGAGATGGACGACGCCTACGCCGCGCGGAAGTGCGACGCGGTCGCGGGCGAGATCGGCGATCTCGCGGTCGGGCTGGATTCCGGCGAGGGAAAGGGCGTTCGAAGTCGCACCCTGCCCGAGCCGCTCGCCACCTGGCCCGTCTTTGCGGTCACGCCGGCGAACGATGCGCAATGGGCGGCGGTCGTCGCGTGGGCGATCGTCGCCCTCGAGCGCGCCGAGCTGGCCTCCGACCCGTGGACCGCCAGCGGCGGCGACGCGGCGGCGGCGAATGGCGCGGACCTTGAGCTTGCCGAAGACTGGCGGAAACGGGTGCTGGCGGCGGCCGGAAGCTATGCCGAGATCTACGCCCGCAACCTCGGCGAACGCTCGCGCTTGCGCCTGCCGCGCGGCCCCAACGCCCCGGTCGAGGCGGGCGGACAATTCGTCACGCCGTTTCGGGAGTGATCGCACTTTTCGCCACAAAGGACACAAAGACGCACGAAGCTTGGTGACCCTTCGTGTGCTTCGTTGTGAACCTGAAGTGCCCCAGACCAGCGCAGGCATCCTCCTCTTCCGCAGGCGACCGCAAGGCGTCGAGGTCCTGCTCGTCCATCCCGGCGGTCCGTACTGGTCGAAGAAGGACGACGGCGCGTGGTCGATCCCAAAGGGGCTCGCGGAAGAGGGCGAGGACCTCCTGACTGCGGCGAGGCGCGAAACGCTGGAGGAGACCGGCCTCGCGGTCGAGGGCGACCTGATCGACCTCGGGCGATTCAAGCAGCCGAGCGGGAAGATCGTCGCCGTCTGGGCCTCGGAAGGCGATTTCGATCCGGCCGATCTCAGGAGCAATGGGTTCGCAATGGAGTGGCCTCCCCGATCCGGCAAGGCGGCGGAGTTCCCGGAAGTTGACAGGGCCGCATGGTTCGATCTCGACGAGGCCAGCCGCAAGGCGACCAAAGGACAGGTGTCGATCATCGCGGCCTTGCGATCGAAACTCGGCGCGTGAAAACGAAAGCGCAGCCCCGCCGACCACGCAGAACCTTCAGTTCAAGCCCCTCGGCGGGAACAAAGCGCGGCGCTCTTGCTTCTCTTGATCGCTTGCAACCAGGCCCAGGAGAGAGCCATGAGCGACTTCAACCGCCAACCCGACAGGGACTTCAACCGCCAACCCGACGACATTCGCCCGGCCCGCGTTATCAACGCGCCGCCGCGTCAGGCTGCCGATGTCAACGAGCCGACCAGCCCACCGAGCCTCGCAACCAATCCCGCGCCTCTCCCGGATATGGCGCCAAACCAGCGGCCGCGCCCCTCCAGCGTCATCAGCGAGCCGACGGTGTCGCGTCCGACGACGGCTCCTCGCGCGACGCTGACGACCAGCGGCCCGCTGATCGCCCCGAACGACATCGCCGCCTTCATTGCGGCCGCCGTGATGGTTCTTTTGCCGCTCTGCGGCGGAGCCTTCTGGACGCACTGATTGCGAGGCGCGCGCTCTCCGCGCTGGGTCAGCAGCTGTAGGTTCCCCGAAGGAACAGCAGCTTCTGATCCATCTCCGCCTCGTAGAAGATGCGTTCCTGATAGGCGACCTGCGCCGCGAGGAGATCGGCCTGCGACAGAAGTCCGACCAGCCGCTCTCCGTCGAGGACGGCGATGTGGGTGGCGTCCCGCGCTTTGAGCACTTCCAGGCATCGTCGGACGCTGTCGGCCGGCGCAACGCTCGCGAAAACGCGGGCCATGACGTCGGCGACCGGCGTCCCGCTCGCGGCGCGGTTCGCGAGTGGCGTGTTGCGGGCGTAGGCGCGCTCGGAAAAAATCCCGACGACGCAGGCGCCCGAGGTCACCGCGACCGCGCCGGCCTCGCGGGCGGCCATGACTTCCAGGGCGTTCAGCACCGTCGCATCCTCGCCGACCGTGGCGATCTCGGCCGCGCCGAGAAGCGCCGCCGCTGCGCTCGCCGTGGGCTCGGGCACGCGCGGATGCTGCGGCGTGGCAACCGCCCGGCGAGCCGCGAGCGCGCCAAGCTTTTTGGGAGCCTTGTCCCGACGGGTTCCAAACATGGCGCGCCTCGTTGGCCTGCGAGGCACTATAACGGGTGACAACGCGCTGGGAAGGCCGCAGCGACGTTCGCATTCCGTGACCCCGTGACGACATCCGCAGCGAACGGGACGTCGTTAGGCTTGTCATCCGGGCGACGGCATGAAAAAGCGCGACGGCGTCTTATATGCGGCCTTTCGCCTCCGTGGAGTCCCTTATGGCCTTTTGGCTGGATATCGCCGCCTTTCTCGTCAAGGCCCTCATCATTGTCGCGGCCGTAGGCGGCCTCGCGATTCTGATTATCCGCCTCGCCCGCTCGTCCGACGGTCCCAAGGATCGCGAGGTCCGCATCAAGTCCGTCAACGATCGCTATGACGCCATGCGCGACGCGATCAACGCCGAACTGCTCGACAAGAAGACGCGGAAGGCTTTCGCCAAGGCGCGCAAGAAGGAGACGAAGGCGCGCCGCAGCGAACCCGCCGGCAAGCGCATCTATGTCCTGACCTTCAAGGGCGATCTTCGCGCGACCGCGGTCAAAAATCTCGGACGCGAGATCGACGCGGTGCTGACCGTCGCGCGGGCCGAGGACGACGAGGTCGTGGTGCGGATCGACAGCGGCGGCGGCACGGTGACCGGTTACGGGCTGGCGGCCGCCGAGATCGATCGGCTGCGCGCCCGCAACGTCCGGGTGACCGCCTCGATCGATCAGGTCGCGGCCAGCGGCGGCTACATGATGGCCTGCGCCGCCGACCGCATCGTGGCGGCCCCCTTCGCCGTCGTCGGCTCGATCGGCGTCGTCGCCTCGGTGCCGAACGTTCACAAGCTCTTGCAGAAGAACGCGATCGAATACGAGGACATCACCGCCGGCGAATTCAAGCGCACCGTCTCCGTGCTCGGCGAAATCACCCCCGCGGGCCGCGAGCATTTCCGCGGCAAGCTCGATGCCATTCACGCCGCCTTCAAGGCGCATGTCGCCGAGCGCCGTCCAACCGCCGACATCGACCGGGTGGCGACGGGCGATTATTGGCTGGCGAGCGACGCGCTCGCGCTCGGTCTCGTCGACGAGATCGTGACCGGGGACGATCTCTTGTTTCGCGCCCGCGACGACGCACGGCTCTACGAGGTCAAGTGCGAGGCGCGCAAAACGCCGCTGCAGCAACTCATGGGGGGACTCGGCGCGATGGCGCGCAAGACGGCGGACGCGGTCGTCGCCCGCGTGAGCGGGGGCGGATGACCGCCTGCGGACGTGATGAAAGCCGCGCCTTGTTTGGGCGCGAATGGGAATGGTATTCCGGCGTGACCGCCGCGGAGACAGATGAAGGCGGCCCCGGAGCCAGGCCCATCAATCAATGAGGGGGCTCGCCTCTCCCGATTACACGGACGATCCATAGCCATGAAATTCCACACGCTGGTCATCTTCGCCGCATCGTTTCTGGCGAGCGTCGGTCCCCTCGCCTTCGACCGGGATTTCGCGCTCGCGGCCGGTCTCGACGTCGCGCCGGCCGCATCGCCAGCGTCCCTCCCGTCGCCCAACCTCGCTCTCTCGCCTCAGACGCTGCCTTATGTCGGGGTCCACGCTGTCGGCCATCCGCGCGTCTCGAAACACCCGAACGTCACCTGGGATCAGGAGGACATCGACCACTACAAGGAGATGCTGCGGTCCAGCCCCGAGCTTCGCGTCCAACTCGAGGACCTGCGACGCAGGATGGACCAGGTTGTCGAGCAACCGGTGTCCATCCCTCAACCGGAAAGAGGACCGGACGGCGCTTGGCTTTTTCCAGGCGACTACTTTCCCCCGTTCCCCGGTTTTCCGGGACCGCAGGACCCGTGGGTGAATTTCAACCGCTTCGTGAGCAAGGCGGCGGAGGAGGTCTCCGATCTGGGCACGGCTTACGCCCTCACCGGCGAAGAGCGATATGCAAAGCACGCGCGCGACATTCTGATCGGGTATTCGAATTGCTCCCGGTACGGGGCGCCACCGAATATGACAAAGCGCAGCGTCTCCGGCCTCACAGGAATGCTGTTCACCCAGGGGCTCCTGGTCCAGCTTCTCTCTCGCGGCTACGACCTCATCTCCACGTCTCCATCCGTATCCGCCGAAGACCGGGTCCGCATCCACGACGAACTGTTGCGTCCTTTGGCCGCGGAGATGCTGTATCCGTCAGCGCCCGACCGCGACCCCGAACTGACAGCCGCCAGTCAGGTCAACAACCGCGGAGCGCTCGCGTCCGCCGCTGTCCTGATGGCGGGCTACGCGACCGACGATCAGGAGCTGGTCAACGCCGCGCTTTACGGTGTCCGCTCAACGATAAACCCGAATAGAAGCCCTGCCGAGAATGTTGAGTATCATGAGCACATCAAGCAGTTTCCCGCGCCTAAGGACTGGACGGTCGCGACCGCGGACAATCCGAGCGCCGGTCTCACGACCGTGTTCTTCGCGCAACCCGCGATACCAGACGGCATGTGGGTCGAAGGCAGCCCAGGCTATACGTTCTACGCGCTCGGGTCCTTGGTCAATGCGGCCGAGGCAGCTTGGCGCCATGGGCTTGATTTGTATTCGTACAACAATGCCATCTTCAAGCACCTATTTGACTACCCGCTCCTTTTTGCATATCCGGATTTAACATTGCCGGCTGAAAATGATTCCCATCGCGAATCCCTTCTCACTCCGACGACGGCAAGTCTTTACGAGTACGCTTATCGTCGATATCAGGATCGCCGATATCTCGCGGTGATCAACTCTCCCGGCGAACGCGCCTACCTCCGGTCTTTGGGATCGACGGCCAATTCCAAACTCAGGAGCTACCGGCTCCTGAAGATGCTCCGGGTCAGCGCCGTCCCGCCTTCCTTTCTGTACGACCTCAGTCCGTACGAAGAGCCAGCCGCGATTGAAACGGCCAACGTAAATTACGCCGCTGTCGGCTTCGGGATCTTCAAATTGCCCTCAGCCGCCGAGCGGAACATCGAGAACCTGATCCTGTCCTACGGCCCGAGCGCGTCTCACGGCCATCCGGACAAACTGCATATCGACCTCTTCGCCTTCGACGATGTGTTGATGCCGAGTCCCGGCATCAATTTCCCCTACGCCGGCAACCCTCTGGTGCCGAACTGGTACCAGACGACGCTCGCCCACAACACGCTGGTGGTCGATGAGGGCGTCCAAGTCTTCCACCAACATAATCCAAAGCTGCCGGACGTCTTTGCGGACCAGACGGTCTATGGCCCCGCCGAGTCGATGGGCCTGCAGCGGGCCTGGACGGACACCGCCTATCCGGGCGTGCGCATGGACCGGTCCGTGTTCCTCAACGGCTGGTATCTGGCCGATCTTTTCTCCGCGGTTTCCGACAAGACGCACACCTACGATCTGGCCTGGCACATTCGCGGCGCGCCGACATCGGATCTCGCCCTAGCGCCGACGCCGTTCCCGGATCCGGTCCCGGTCGGCTACAATCAGCTGTTGAACGTGCGCCAGTCGCAGCCGACGAGCGGCGCCTGGACGATCACATCGACCCTCAAGGACCATCAGTCGCGACTGCTCGCGGCGGCCGGGGAGCCCACGCGAGCCATTGTTGGCGACGGCGGCGTCTACGTCGACTTGACGTCCGACGAACCCAACAGGAGACCTTCGGCGCCGACGATCCTGCAAAGACGCGAAGACGTGCGCTCGACGATTTTCGGCAACGTGCTCGATCTTTCGGGCAAGCCGGACGGCTACGTGAAAAGCGTAGCGCAGAGCGGCGGAATCGACGCCGGCTTTGCGGCGCTGCGAATCGACACCGCTGACGGCAGGGATCTCTGCTTCGCGTCCTACCGTCCCGGCGACTTCGCGACCGAGGAACTCGAGACGAACGCGCTGCAGGCCTTCGTGTCCTCGAATCGATCGGGCCCTCGCGCGCTTTATCTCGGCGGAGGCACGACCATGAAGGTCGAGGGCGCCGCGCTGACGCGAAGCGAACCGGGCCTCGCCTATGTCGAGACGACGCAGGATGGGCATATGATCGTCGCCAACCCGTCGCCGACGCCGGCGACCGTCACGGTCACGCTGAAGGCGCTGCAGGGCCTGGAGGCGTTCCATCTCGACAGCGAGGGCCAGCCGAAAGGGAAAGCCGAGGTCGCCGACAAGGGCGCGGCCACAGTCTCGTTGCGGCTCGAAGCGAATTCTCGGGTCGGCTTCTTCCCGACCAGACGACCCTGATCCGCAAGGGACGCGGGCCGCCTCGGGCGCGGCATCGACGCGAACTTTCATTATAGCAGCGCCTCTACGCGGCCGGCTTGACCCTAGTCAATGCGCCGCGGTCGCGAGCGCGTAGGCTTGCAGGAAAGGCTGAGGGCCAGCCGTAATGGAGGGTTCCATGGCGAAAGCGGAAACCAAAGTTCCAGTCACCACCGAAGCGAAACCCGAGTCGAAGGCAGCGGCGATGCAGATGCAGATGTTCCGGCCGTTCGAGAACCTGCGCCGGGAGGTCGACCGCCTGTTCGAGGACTTCACCATGAGTCCGCTCAGGCTGCCGTTCCGTCGTCCGGCGTTCGACATCGAGCCGTTCTGGTCGCCCGGCTCCTGGGTGGCCGCGCCGGCCATTGATTTCGTCGAGCGCGACGACGCCTATGAGGTCCAAGCGGACCTGCCGGGCATGGACGAAAAGGACATCGCGGTGAAGGTCGTCGGCGATGTGCTGACGATCGAGGGCGAGACGCACGAAGAGAAGGAAGAAAAGAAGCCCGACTTCCATCTGCGAGAGCGCCGCTTCGGCGCGTTCGAGCGCGTTCTGCGCGTGCCGGAGGGCGTCGACCGCGACAAGATCGAGGCGAGCTTCAAGAAGGGCGTCCTGACGGTCACGCTGCCGAAGACCGTCAAGGCCCAGAAGCCTGAGAAGACCATCGAGGTGAAGGGCGAATAGGCGGGCTCGTCGGGCCGGAGGTCAGCCGGCTCGCCCGCTGATCGGGGCTTCCGAAAGGAAGCCCCGTCTCGCCACAGCGTGGCTTTCCCTTTGTCCCGCGGTCGGCGGCAGGAAGCGCCTTCCCCCGCCGTCCGTGAGGACTTGCTTCCCGTTTTCAGCCGGGATCGATGGGGACGGACGCGGGCGACGACCGCAGCGCGAGGATTACTTGTCCTTGGACAGGAGGGACCAGCCGAACTTGTTTGACAAGGGGGCCGGATCGTCCATCAAAGCCGCCGGCCAGAAGGGGCCCTTCTTGTCGCTCAGGACCTTCCAGCCAAACAGATCCGACAGCGGGGTGGCCGGGTTCTTGATCTTGGAGGCGAACCCGCGGGCCGCCGGCTCGACGCCCTCCTTCGCCCATTCCTCGTCGTCCACCGCCAGCGGCCCATGGCTTTCGAGGATTTTCGCCGCGACGACGCCCTGGCCCGATGGCGCGTTGACGGCCACCAGCACTTTATCCGGGTTGAACGAGGCCTTCACCTCGGTGAAGCCTTTCGCAAACAGTTCGTCCATCGCCGCTTTGGCTTTTGCGGAATCCGCATAGGTTCGCTTTTCGATCGACATCGTCGTACCGCTTTCTTGCTGCGTCTGTGGCGGCCTTCCTTCCCGTCGCGTCGCCGCCGTGACGCGACCGCCGCCGTTCATTGTACGGCGACGACGTAAAAGTGTCGAGATCGGTTGTCCAGTTTAGTTGTCATCAAAATGTGTCAATTTCGATTGTCACTCATCCCGCCACGCCCCTCGGCCGCGCGCCTACGCGCTCCGGGTTTCCGGGCGAATCGGGTCGACGGAATTTGCTCTCGATCCCCGTGGGCTTAGTGCCCGGGGACCGCTCCGGGAGCGCGGCTTCGCCGCAGCATGACCTCGAATCGACGCCCCCTCCAGGACGACCGGCGGTCGCGTCAGAAAAGACGTCTCCTGTTGAAAGGGGCCGGCCACGCCGGCGAAATCGCCCCAGCGCCGACGGAACACGCATCCAATTCGGCGAAAGCGCCTTACGATCCGGATCGACTTAAGCGGTCCGGATCAAGCCCTTTCGCTGCCTGGAGACTTGGACCCCTTACCGGGACGCCCCGTAAAGGACAGACCAGTTGAACTTGTTCGACAGCGGAGTCGGATCGTCCACTAAGGCTTTCGGCCAAAGCGGGGACTTGTAGTCGTTCAGGACGCTCCAGCCGAAGAAATCCGACAGCGGGGTCGCCGAGTTCAGGGCCGTCTCGAGATCGAAGGGCTTGCGCGCCTGAGCCGGAGCCTTCAGGCTCTCTTGCGCCGGTTCCTCCTCGGTCGTCGCCAGGGGCGCGTAACTATCGAGAATTTTGGCGGCCTTCGAGCCCTCGCCAAAGGGCGCATTGACGGCGACCACCACCTTGTCGGGCTTGAACGAGGTATTCACTTCTGTGAAGCCGTTGGCGAACAGTTCGTCTATCGCCGCTTTGGCCGTTTCCGCGTCCGCATATGTTCGCTTTTCGATCGCCATCGTCGCACCGCTTTCTTCCTAACGCCTGCAGCGGCATTCTCTCCCCATTGCGTCGCCGCCGTACGCAATCGCCGTCACGCATTCTACGGCGACGGCGAACCGGTGTCGAGATTGGTTGTCACATTTGATTGACACTTATAGTTGTCATTTTTGATTTGTCGATCTTCCGCCCGGACCCGGTGAAGGACCGCCGCGCCGCGTTCGGCTGATGCGGAAAGCCGAAGCTGCGCCTCGTCGAACGTGTCCGTCCGTTTGCAGCGCGCTGCTTCGCGTCGACCGCTCTCCCAGCCGTCGCGTCCTCGCCGCCAGCTCGTCCTGCGACATGGCGCCGCATAGCGGCCTTTTCCCGCCAAACCAGGCGATCGCTGCAAATCGCGAGCCGCTTCTGGCGGCGGCCCGCGCCCTTGGAGCGAGATGTGATTGGACAGAATCGCCTCTCGGCATCCGCCTTCACCCGTCACGCCCCGGACTTAGGACTTGCCGTGACCTCGCGGGGCGCGGCGCCCGCGCTTGCGCTCGGAAGTGGGCTGGGCCTGAGGCGACTGGACCTCATCCTCGACCGCCGCGACCGCGCTGGAGACTTCCACGGATTCCGCTTCGGGAACGCCGGCGGCAACGGAGGCCGGAACCACGGCGACCGGAATGGCCTTCTCGGGGGCCGCAACACCCTCGCGGCGGCGCTCCGTTCCGCTGAACGCCCCGTACAGAACCGACCAGCCGAACTTGTTCGACAGCGGAGTCGGGTCGTCGACCAGAGCCTTGGGCCACAGCGGGGAACGGTAGTCCTTCAGGACGCTCCAGCCGAGAAAATCCGATAGAGGGGTCGCCGAGCTCGCGATTCTGCCCCAGTCGAGGCTTTTCGCAGCCGGCGCGGCGTCCTTGTCCGCCCATCCTTCGTCGTCCGACGCTATCGGCTCGTAGCGATCGAGAATTCTGCGTCGCGCGCTGGCCCTCGCCGAAGGGCGCGTCGACGGCGACCAGAACCCGATCCGGCTTGAACGACGCCTTCACGTCGGAGAAGCCCTGTGAAGAAAGCTCGTCCATCGCCGCCCTGGCTTTCTCCGAATTTGCATACGTTCTCTTTTCGATCGCCATTGTCGCACCGCTTCCTTCCAATGATCCCGTGCCAGTTCCCCTTCTGCGTCGCCGCCGCGACCGCCGCCAAATCTTCTACGGCGACGGCGCGAGAGTGTCGAGATCGCTTGTCACTTCTCGGACAGTTGTATCGACAGCTTGACAGGGCCCCGGACTCGATCGGCGAGGGGCATGGCGCGCGAGGGGAGAGCGAGGGGCGGCCGCGCCGCGGCCGCCGTGACCGCCCGTCGATCGCTTGCAATCGCGGCGCGCGCTCGGTAAGCGCCGCCCATGTCCGTCCCGCCCGTCGCCCTTCTCAACGCCCGCCTGGTCGATCCGGAGCGTGAAACGGAAGTCCGCGGCGGATTGCTGGTCCGCGACGGCGTCATCGCGGCTGTCGGGCCCGGGGTGACGCGCGACCAGATTTCCGCGGAAACGCGGATCGTCGACTGCGCCGGCGACGCGGTTTCGCCGGGTCTCATCGACATGCGCGCCTTCGTCGGCGAGCCGGGCGCCGAGCATCGCGAGACGATCGCGAGCCTCAGCGCGGCCGCCGCCGCGGGCGGCGTGACGAGCGTCGTCGTCCGGCCGGACACCCATCCCCCGGTGGACGATCCGGCGGTGGTCGACTTCATCCTTCGCCGCGCGCGAGACGACGCGAAGATCCGCATCTTCCTGTCGGCCGCGCTGACCAAGGGCCTCGAAGGCCGCGAGATCGCCGAGATCGGGCTCCTCGCCGAGGCGGGCGCGATCGCCTTCTCCGACGGGCGCCGCTCGGTCGGCGAGGCGCAGACGATGCGCCGCGCGATGACCTACGCACGCGACTTCGACGCGCTGATCGCGCCCGTCTGCGAGGATCGTTCGCTTGCCGGCGAGGGCGTCATGGCGGAGGGCCTGAGGGCGAGCTGGCTCGGCCTGCCCGGCGTGCCGCGTGAGGCCGAGACCATCGTGCTCGACCGCGACCTTCGGCTCGTGGCGCTGACCGGGGCGCGCACCCACTTCCAGATGATCTCCAATCGCCTGTCGATCGAGGCGATGCGGCGCGCCCGCGACGCCGGCCTCGCCGCCAGCTGCGGCGTTTCGATCAATAATCTCACGCTGAACGAACTCGACGTCGGCGACTACCGCACCTTCCTCAAGCTCAGCCCGCCCTTGCGGGGCGAGGACGAGCGGCTGGCCCTGGTCGAGGCGCTGAGCGGATGGCGTGATCGACGTGATCTGCTCCGACCACGACCCGCAGGACGTCGAGACCAAGCGCCTGCCTTTCGCCGAGGCCGCCGCCGGCGCGGTCGGCGTCGAAACGATGCTTTCGGCCAGCCTCAGGCTGGTGACCGGCAGGCCACGTCAGCCTGCCGCGCCTGCTCCGCGCCATGACGCTGAGGCCGGCGCGAGATCCTGCGCCTGCCGGTCGGCCGCCTTTCGGTCGGCGCGCCGGCCGACGTCATCCGCTTCGATCCCGAAGAGCCCTACGTGCTCGACCCCGCCGACCTCCACTCGCGCTGCCGCAACACGCCGTTCGACGCAGCGCGGCTCGAGGGCCGGGTGAAGCTGACGCTGGTTGCCGGGCGCGTCGCCCACGAATAGAGTCGAGCGAAAACAAGACGTCGCGGAGCGCGCATGGTTGGGGTTTCGTATCAGAGTGGCGCTCGCGCTGGCGCTCGGCTATCTGCTCGGCTCGATTCCGTTCGGCCTTCTGCTGACCCGGCTCGCCGGCGCGGGCGATCTGCGCGCGATCGGCTCGGGCAACATCGGCGCGACCAATGTCCTGCGCACCGGGCGCAAGGACCTCGCCGCCGCAACGCTCGTCCTCGACGCGCTGAAAGCGACCGCAGCCGTCCTTCTCGGCGTCTGGCTCTTCGGGCCCGTCGGCCGCGCTTCCCGCCGCCGCCGGCGCGATCCTCGGCCACCTCTATCCCGTCTGGCTGAAATTCCGCGGCGGGAAGGGCGTGGCGACCTATCTCGGCGGCTCTCATCGGCATCGCCTGGCCGGCGGCGATCGCCTTCGTCGCTCGTCTGGCTCGCCGTCGCCTATCTGACGCGCTTTTCGTCGGCTCGCAGCCCTTGCGGCGACCGTCGTCTGCGCCGCTCGTGGCCTGGGCGATCGGCCTGCCCGACGTCGCCGCCACCTTCGTGCCGCTCGACCGCGCTGGTCTGGTTCAAGCACCTCGACCAACATCCGCCGGCTCCTCGCCGGAACGGAACACAAGATCGGTCAGGCCTGAGCGATGGCCGGCAAACCGCCGCGCGCCGCGCCTCTCCGACGAGCAACTGTTCGACTGGCTGCGGCTGATCCGCTCCGAGAACGTCGGCCCGCGCACCTTCCGCGCGCTCATCAACGCCTGCGGCGGCGCGCGAGCGGCGCTCGAGGCGCTGCCGGACCTCGCCCGCCGCGGCGGCGCGCGCCGGCCGATCCGGGTTGCGACGCCACGAGGAGATCGAGCGCGAGCTCGACGCCGCGCGCAAGCTCAGGGTGCGTTTCATTGCGCTCGGCGAAGCGGACTATCCCCCGGCTCCTGCGGCAGATCAATTCCGCCCCGCCGGTCCTGTCGCTTCGCGGCCGCGAGGAGGCGCTGCAACAGCCGGCGGTGGCGATCGTCGGTTCGCGCAACGCCTCCGCCGCCGGCCTCACCTTCGCCGAGCGGCTGGCGCGCGGAATCGGACAGGCGGGCTATGTCGTCGTTTCGGGCCTCGCGCGCGGCATCGACCAGCGGGTCCATGTCGCGAGCCTCGAGACCGGCGCGGTCGGCGTGCTCGCCGGCGGCCACGCCCGCCCCTACCCGAACGAGGCGATCCCGCTGATCGAGCGCATGGTCGAGCACGGCGCCGTCATATCGGAGATGCCGATCGAATGGGAGCCGCGCGGGCGCGACTTTCCCCGCCGCAATCGCATCGTCTCCGGTCTTGCGCTCGGAACGGTGGTGGTCGAGGCGGCGCGCGGCTCGGGCTCGCTCATCACCGCCCGCTTCGCGCTCGACCAGAACCGCCAGGTGTTCGCCGCGCCCGGCTCGCCGCTCGACCCGCGGGCCGAGGGGACGAACGACCTCCTGAAGCAGGGCGCGACGATCTGTACCTCGCGCCGACGACGTCGTGACGGCGCTCGCGCCGTCGAGGCCGGGCGACCTGTTCGCCGCGCTGGAAGACGGCGGCGGTCGAGGGCGAGCCGCTCTGGGGCGAACAGGCGCTGTTCGGCGTCGATCCGCAATCCACGCCGCGAACCACCCCCGGCGATGAGTTCGACGATCCGGTCGGACCGGCCTATGTCGCCGTCGACCGCCTGGAGGCGGCGCGCGACCGCATCGTCGCCCTGCTCGGGCCTTCGCCGATCACGCTCGACGATCTCGCCCGCGCCGCGGAAGCCTCGGCGCGGGAGGTGCGCGTGGCGCTGATGGAGCTCGAACTCGCCGGTCGGATCGAGTTTTCCGGCGGCGATCGCGTCGCCCTGCGGCCATCGGCCAGCCCCTGAGCGCCACGGCTGGCGCGGCTCAGCGTCAGCGCCCCGAGCTGTCGAACGCGGCCTGGTCCTCGTCGGAAAGCGGGCCGTCTTGGCCCTCGCCGCCTTCGGGCTCGCCCTCCGGCCCGGCGTTGGTGCGCACGAACAGATCCGCCTCCGAACGCGCCATGCCGAGAAAGTAGGCCAGGAGATCAAGCCCTGCGGCGAGCGCCATCGCCTCGAGCTGAGCGGTCATGTCGGAGACGTAGCCGGCGACGTCGAGCGACTCGCGAGTCGCGACCGGCTCCGGCCGTCCCTTGGCGACAGCTCTACAGGCTCATGCGGAGATCGAGCGTGCGCCGTGTGTCTTTCGTCTCGGGTATCCAACCATACGATCCGTCGCTCGCACCCATTTCACAACCACCAAGTGGCCGTGGCGCGAGCAGGAGGCCTCGGCAAGCTACAACGCATCGCCGACTCGACCTGCCCCCGCCCTCATCCAATTCAGCCTTTTTTCTGTGCGAAACACAACCCCCCATTCGCACAACCGTTAAGAAAAGTTGGGGGCGGCGCTCATCGGCCGCCGGATAAAGCGGACAGTCGGTCGAGCGCGCCCTGTAGAATGTAGGCCGCCGCCATCTTGTCGACCACCTCCGCCCGCCGCGCCCGCGAGACGTCATTCTCGATCAGCGACCGCAGGACGACCGCCGTGGAGAACCGCTCGTCCCAATAGGCGATCGGCAGATCGGTCCGCGCGCCGAGGTTGCGCGCGAAGGCGCGAGTCGATTGCGCGCGCGGGCCGTCGCGCCCCTCGAGATCGAGCGGCAGGCCGAGCACGATTGCCGCGATCTCGAACTCGGCGAACACGGCGAGCAGCGCGTCGGCGTCCTTCTGGAACGCCGTGCGGGGCAGCGTCTTCAGCGGCGAAGCCATGCGCCGCTCGACGTCCGACAGGGCGAGCCCGATCGTCTTGGTCCCGAGGTCGATCCCGATCAGGCGCGCCTTGCGCGGGAAGGCGCTGGGCCAAGTCTTCGACGGAGATCGGGCGGGTCATCGCGATAAGGCGCTAGCACGGCGGCGTCGAGCCTGTCGAACCACCGGACGCTGCGGGTTTGCCAGCGTTGGGACCGCGATGTATAGGGGCCCCTTCCCGTACATTGGCATCTTTAAGGAGCCATCGATGTCCGTCGATCTCACCGCCGTTCGCCGCATCGCGCATCTCGCGCGCATCGGCGTGAGCGACGCCGAGGTTCCGCATCTGCAAGACGAGATCAACGCCATCCTCAAGTTCGTCGAGGCGCTGAGCGAAGTCGATGTCGAAGGCGTCGAGCCGATGACCTCGGTCACGCCGATGCGGCTGCCGATGCGCGAGGACGTCGTGACCGACGGCGAAATCGCGGCCAAAGTGCTCGCCAACGCGCCGCTGACCGAGGACGGCTTCTTTCTCGTCCCCAAAGTGATCGAGTGAACGGCCGCGCCGCACGCGGCTCTCTTGTTAGGACTCTCCGTTGACCGACCTCACCTCCCTGACGCTCGCCGAGGCGCGCGATCAGCTGAAATCCCGGGCGATCTCCAGCGTCGAGCTGACCAGGGCGCATCTCGCGGCGATCGAGCGCGCCAAGGGGCTCAACGCCTTCGTCGCCGTCACCGCCGGAGAAGGCGCTCGCCATGGCGGCGGCGAGCGACGCGCGTCTCGCAAGGGCGAAGGCGGCCCGCTCGAGGGCCTGCCGATCGGGATCAAGGACCTCTACGCCACCGAGGGCGTCCACACCCAGGCCTGCAGCCACATCCTCGACGGCTTCAAGCCGACCTACGAGTCGACCGTCACCGCCCATCTCTGGCGCGACGGCGCGGTGATGCTCGGCAAGCTCAACATGGACGAGTTCGCGATGGGCTCGTCGAACGAGACCTCCTATTACGGCCCGGTCGCCTCGCCCTGGCTGCCGCCGAACTGGAGCCGCGAACAGGCGCGCGCCGCGCTCGCCGACACAGGGAAACGCGGCCTGCTGGCGCCGGGCGGCTCGTCGGGCGGCTCGTCGGCCGCGGTCGCGGCGCATCTCTGCCTCGCCGCGACCGCGAGCGACACCGGCGGCTCGATCCGCCAGCCCGCCGCCTTCACCGGCATCGTCGGCATCAAGCCGACCTACGGGCGCTGCTCGCGCTGGGGCATGGTGGCCTTCGCCTCCTCGCTCGATCAGGCGGGACCGCTCGCCCGCACGGTGCGCGACGCGGCGATCATGCTGCGCTCGATGGCGGGCCCCGATCCGAAGGACTTCGACCTGCTCGACCGAGCCCGTGCCCGACTACGAGGCCGCTGTCGGCCGCTCGGTGAAGGGCCTGACGATCGGCGTGCCGAAGGAATACCGGCTCGACGGCATGAACCCCGAGATCGAGGCCCTGTGGGCGAAGGGCGCCGAGTGGCTGCAAGGCGGCGGGCGCGAAAGTCGTCGACGTCAGCCTGCCCAACACGCGCCACGCCCTGCCCGCCTATTACATCGTCGCGCCCGCGGAGGCGTCGAGCAATCTCGCGCGCTACGACGGCGTGCGCTACGGCCTGCGCGAGCCCGGCGTCCGACATCGTCGACCTCTACGAGAAGACGCGCGCGCAGCGGCTTCGGCGCCGAGGTGCGGCGGCGCCTGATGATCGGCACCTACGTGCTGTCGGCCGGCTATTACGACGCCTATTACGTGCGCGCGCAGAAGATCCGCACCCTGATCAAGCGCGACTTCGAGACCGCCTTCGCCGATGGCGTCGATGCGATCCTGACGCCGGCGACGCCGTCGGCCGCCTTCGGGATCGGCGAGAAGGTGTCGGCCGATCCGGTCGAGATGTACCTCAACGACGTCTTCACGGTGACGGTCAACATGGCGGGCCTGCCGGGCCTCGTCACGCCGGCGGGGCTTTCCGCCGACGGGCCTGCCGCTCGGCCTGCAGCTGATCGGCCGTCCGTTCGACGAGGAGACCCTGTTCGCCCTCGGCGCGACGCTCGAACAGGCCGCCGGACGCATCGCGCCGCCCGAGCCGTGGTGGGCGTGACACGCCCGTCCGCGCCGCAACCCTTTTGCAAAGATGACGAGGTCATCGACATGACGACAGCACCGGTCAGCGCCAAGCTCATCAAGGGCGCGACGGGCGACTGGGAGATCGTGATCGGCCTCGAGGTCCACGCCCAGGTGACGTCGAAAGCCAAGCTCTTCTCCGGCGCCTCGACCGAGTTCGGCGGCGAGCCCAACGCGCATGTGTCGCTGGTCGACGCGGCGATGCCGGGCATGCTGCCGGTCATCAACCGCGAATGCGTCGCGCAGGCGGTGCGCACCGGCCTCGCGCTGAAAGCGCAAGATCAACAAGCGCTCGACCTTCGACCGCAAGAACTACTTCTATCCCGACCTGCCGCAGGGCTATCAGATCTCGCAGTACAAGAGCCCGATCGTCGGCGAGGGCGAGATCCAGGTCGATCTGACGCCGGACTATTCGATCCGGGTCGGCATCGAGCGGCTGCATCTCGAGCAGGACGCCGGCAAGTCGCTGCACGACCAGTCGCCGACCATGAGCTTCGTCGACCTCAACCGCTCCGGCGTCGCGCTGATGGAGATCGTCTCCAAGCCCGACCTGCGCTCGGCCGACGAGGCCAAGGCCTATGTCGGCAAGCTGCGCACGATCCTGCGCTACATCGGCTCCTGCGACGGCGACATGGAGAAGGGCAGCCTGCGCGCCGACGTCAACGTCTCGGTGCGCCGGCCCGGCGAGCCGCTCGGCACGCGCTGCGAGATCAAGAACGTCAACTCGATCCGCTTCATCGGCCAGGCGATCGACACCGAGGCGCGCCGGCAGATCGAGATCATCGAGGACGGCGGCGCGATCGACCAGGAGACGCGGCTGTTCGATCCGGCGCGCGGCGAGACGCGCTCGATGCGCTCCAAGGAGGAGGCGCACGACTATCGCTACTTCCCCGATCCCGACCTGCTGCCGCTCGAATTCGACGACGAGTGGATCGACGCGCTCGCGGCCTATCTGCCGGAGTTGCCCGACGCCAAGAAGGCGCGCTTCATCGCGGACTACGGGCTCTCCGCCTACGACGCGTCGGTGATCGTCGCCGAACGCGAGACCGCCGATTTCTTCGAGAGCGCCGTCAACCATGGCGGCAACGAAGCGCGACGCCGAAGGCGGTCGCCAACTGGCTGATGGGCGATCTCTCGGCGCAGGCCAACGCGCAGGGCGTCAGCGTCGCCGGACGCCGGCCTGAGCGCCGCGTCGCTCGCGACCCTCGTCGACCTCATCGGCGAAGGCGTGATCTCCGGCAAGATCGCCAAGGACCTTCTCGTCATGCTGCTCGGCGACGACCGCGGCGCCGATCCGCGCGCGCTCGTCGAAGCGCGCGGCCTTCGTCAGGTGACCGACACCGGCGCGATCGACGCCGCGGTCGACGCGGTCATCGCCGCCAATCCCGACAAGGCCGAGCAGGCCAAGGCGAAGCCCGGCATGCTCGGCTGGTTCGTCGGACAGGTGATGAAGACGACGGGCGGCAAGGCCAATCCGCAGGCGGTCAGCGACGCGCTGAAGACGCGACTCGGACTCTAAGCGCGCGCGAATCGCGCGCTGCGATTCGCGCGATTCGACTCGCGTCGCATCGCGCGCAAGCAGCATTCGCGTCGCCGCCGCAACAGAAATACGACAGCTGACGCCGAAGAAAAATTCGATTGACGCATGCGCGCTCGCGATCGACTCGTCGCGCGACGCTGCGCGACGAGAAACGCGCTCCTCGTTGCGTCTGCACGACGCTTCTGACGCGCGTCGCGGCGCGTCGCTCGACGCAAGCGCGAGTTCTCGGAGGTCGCCGGAAAACAAGGCGTGAGCGAGACTCGATAGAGGCGCGCGCCGTTTCGGTCGCAGCGACATGGCAACGCTTCGCCAGCATGGCACAAGCACTTGCGGCGATCGATCGCGCGCGGCATCGAAGCCGTCGCTTCGCCGCCGAATGGCGCGCGATAATTCGATAGTGAAGTTGCGTCGCGGCGCCGTCTCAGCTATTCGCGCGGCTTGCGAAGACCCAAAACGAATGTACCTTCATTCGCGTATCTGCGAAGCGCGTCGAAACGCGCGGGAAGCAGGCGATTGAGAGGGACGCGACACATGGCGAAAGCAGCAGCCAAGAAGCCGGCGAAGAAGACCGCCGCCAAGAAGAAACCCGCCAAGAAAGCCGCCGCGAAGAAGACGGCGCGCAAGGCCGTGGCCAAGAAGGCCGCGCGCAAGGGCGCGGTGAAGAAGAGCGCCGGCAAGAAGTCCGCAGCCAAGAAGTCGACCGCGCGCAAGAGCCCGGCCAAGAAGACCGCCGCGAAGAAGACGGCCGCCAAGAAGGGCGCGGCAAAAAAGGGCGCAGCGAAAAAGACCGCGGCCAAGCGCGCTCCGGTGAAGCGCAAGAAAGTGGAGCCCGTCGTTCCGCCTGCGCCGTCCGAAACGCCCCCGACCGAATAAGAATCGACGTCTCGGCTCGAAGGATTCGTTCGGGCAGGCCGCGTTCGAGACGCCGCAAACGGCGTCTCCGTCCGATGCATGGAAGCGTTCGGGCGCGGCCTGATTTTTTTCCCGTTCGCATGGGCGCTTGAGGGCGCGCGTCTCGCGCGCCTCTAGCCCGACGAAGAATGGACGTCCTTCCGGACGGGTAGGGCAGCGAGACGCCGGCTTTCCCGTGAGCGCGCGGCCAGCGGCAGTCAAGCAAGTGCGATGCGGCCATGCCTTGTGACGACTGCGGGTTGGGTGCAGAAATCGGCGCAACGCGCGCGGGAAAGCGATCCGCACATGACCGAAACCGTGAACCGATCGACCTCTATTACTGGCCGACGCCGAACGGATGGAAGATCTCCATCATGCTCGAAGAGTGCGGCCTGCCCTATCGGGTGCGCGCCGTCGACATCGGCGCAGGCGAGCAGTTCACGCCCGAATTCCTCGCCATTCGCCCAACAACCGCATGCCCGCGATCGTCGATCCGCGACGGCCCCGACGGCGAGCCGGTGTCGGTGTTCGAATCCGGCGCGATCCTGCAGTATCTGGCGATGAAGACCGGTCGCTTCGGCGGCGAAAGCCCACGCGAGCGCATTGCGGTGAGCGAGTGGCTGTTCTGGCAGATGGGCGGCCTCGGACCAATGTGCGGCCAGGCCAATCACTTCCGCATCTACGCCGCCGAAAAGATCCCTTATGCGTTCGACGCTACACCGACGAGGTCAATCGTCTGTTCGGCGTGATGAACAGGCGGCTCGCCGACCACGACTATCTCGCCGGCCCCTACTCGATCGCAGACATGGCATGCAGTCGGCTGGGCGAGCGGCTGGAAGCGCTACGGGCAGGACATCGCCGACTTCGGCCATCTTCCAGCGCTGGCTCGACGCGGTGCTGGCGCGGCCCGCGGTTCAGCGCGGAATCGCGCTCGACGTCCCCGGGCGCAAGCTGCACGACCTCACGAAGGACGAGGAGGCGCGCAAGGTTTTGTTCGGGCAGCGCGCGAGGTGAGTGTCACCACCCCCCTCATCCTGAGGAGCGGCGCCGCAAGGCGACGCGTCTCGAAGGATGCTTCAGGGCGCGCCGACATCAGAGCCCACGGGATCCCGCCCGCTCGCAGGCTCCTCAAGATGAGGGCTGCGGTGGCGAAATCCGTCCCTCGTTGGCGCTTGCAAAGGACGAACGCGTCGGGCATATGTCCGAGCCGCACGGAGATGTGGCCGAGAGGCTGAAGGCGGCGGTTTGCTAAACCGTTATAGGGTTGTAAAGCCCTATCGAGGGTTCGAATCCCTCCGTCTCCGCCAATGCAATGTCGTAGGCCTTTGATAAACAACGAAAAAGTTTTAGGGCTGCAGTGCTTGCCCCAACATTTGCCCTAACTCATGCGCGATAGAGCAACCGGAGAATGTGGGCCGTTTGATTTCTCACGGCCAAAAAACCGCATCCACTCTGGCGAACGCCCTTGCCCATGTACGGATTAGATTGACACTGTTCTCTTTGGGTAATAAATTCGAGGCGCTCGCGAACTGTCCTTGAGGGGCGGCTTTGACCGGAGGACGACATGTCCCGAAAACCGTTGAAAAGCTTGGTGATCGTGGGGACGATCGCGCTTGGTGCCACCGCAGCGACGGCGGAAAACCTGGACGCGACGGTCCCGGGTCCGTTTCGATCCTTACTTATTTGTGTGACTGGCCGCGCGTTTACCGGCGCAGAGGACTTCGAAACGGCATGCAGAGCAGAACATGACGATTTCGTCAGATGGGCGGACGAACGTGGCCTTACAAATGACCAAAGGGCCTTCAACGTCGCTATGATGATGGTGGATGCGTCGGAGCTAGCCCGTTGCAGGAACGCACTCGCCCACAGCGGCAGGTTTGGTAACGAACCGTCCATTGAGACGGTGACTCAGCTTTGCCTGAAGTCCAAACCAGGAGCTGCCTCTGCCTCTGAACCGCAAGAGGATACAGGTTCAAAAGATGTTAACCCGCCTCGACAGGAAAATCTGCGGACCAATACCGCCGCCATGGTGTTGAGCTACCAGTGTGGGCTCCAGCATACCCACTCCCCCGCAAACGGCAAGGATATGACGTCGTTTTGTTGGACGGTAAAGCAAGAATACGAGATGGCGACTAAATCTATAGCGGCCGATAGGGAAGCGTTCTGGAGAGATTTTCGAAGCAATACAAATTGGGAATATTACTCCCGTCTTGAGGGTTATGAATGCGGACTCCACCTAAGAACTGGCGCATCTATTGTTGTCTCTCTTCCAGGCTACTGTCCAATTGCGTAAAACATTCATGATGAGGCAATCACAACACACTGGAACAGCGTCCTTCCGACGCCCGACGCAAGCGAATAGGCCGCTTTTCTAAAGGCGGCCTAACCGTTAAGGTCTCGCGCGCAGTGCCGTCAGAGACTTACAAGGCGTCCCCTCCCGTCCGCCCACCCGCATAGGTCAAAAATGTACAAATCTTGCGATCTATAGTAATCACTTCTACATTATGTTTGCTTTTTCTTCGCTCTCTTCTGCCTCGGGCTGCAACCACGAGATCGTGGTACCAATCAAATTCTCTCCAGGACAATCAGAGTGGTTTTTCCATGGACGGGGTACGAATTTCTTTCGTTTCTTCCAAAGAGGCCAGAGCCTCGAAATTGAAGCTGCTTCTGACAGCCACGAGCCGTGGGACATTTCGATCCAAGGTCCTAACGATTTCTTTCAAATGGACGTTGACGGCAACTTCTATATAAACAGACTTCCGTTTACTGGAAAGTATGTGATAACTATTGGGCCCTGCTCGCGATGGGGTAGTTACGGAACTCTGTCCATCTTCGCATCCGACCCCCGCCTGACTATTGAGTGATGCGCGGGGCGTCCAAACGGCTCCGTGGCACCTAGCCTAGACATCAAAGTCCGACTGCCCCATGGACCTATCGCCATCCGAAAGGCCAACCAACCATGAAGACGCTTTCATTCGCCGTCTTCCTCGCCTCGCTCGCCGCCGCAAGTCTTCCTGCGCACGCGTCGCCTCTCACCCATGCTTGGGCGAAGGCCGCTGAGCAATGTAGCGACAACGGCCAGTCCTCAGCCTGCCGCACAGCAGAAATCTACTGGGAACGCCTCGTGCGCGCCGGCTGCACATACGACGCGCTGCCTCACTCGTTCGACCCCGCGGGCTGGCTCTGCCGGACCCGGTGACCAAACGTCAATCTACCGGCCCCTCTAAAATCTCGCGCGTTCGGCGGCGCATCTCCGTCACTTCCCGCCGCAGCTCAAGCCATTCCTTCGTCCAGGTTCCATTCCGATAATTGCCGTTGGCCTTCCCGGTCGGGGCGCCCGGGCTAGTCCCGCCGTGCATCCTGCATGTCCGCCGGCCCCGCACCGCTGGCGCTTGGCACTGCTTCCCGCTCCGCTTCGATATCGCGCAGCATCGCGGCGCCTCGCGCATCTCCAATTTGCTTTGCATGGGCTTGTCCTCCGATTTTTTTCGGGACGCCCGCCCCCCCTATCCGAATTGACGATTCCCCGACGACGGCTTGCCCGCCCTCGCGCACGTCGACCCGCTGCACGATCACTCGCTGTTCCCCTTCAGTCCGGTAATCCTTCAACGCCGCCATCTGCGCCGTATATGTCCGCGTCAGCTTCTTGAGGCCGCTCACGGCCGAATCCTGTTGCTGGATCTTCTCCGACATGCTCCAGCCGCCGCGCGAACGTCATCGCCAGATTATGCGTCGCGACCATCTGCGCCGCCAGCATCGCTTCCATCTCGTCGCGCGGCTGAACCCCAACGATCGCTGCAAGCATCGCATTGATATCGGCCCCGTTTGAAGTCTGTCCAGTTGTCGCGACATTCACGACTTGGTCCAGATAGCCCTCGAAGAAATCGTCCTCTGACGGTTCCCAACGCCTCGCATACACGACCGTGTTCCCAATCGCTTTGTCATCATGCTCTAATGCCAGCCTACTGGCGTTCCAAGGTGGCGCGCGGGACTTCAGGCAGTCCATTGCGACGAGCGCGAAAACTCTTCAACGCTTCGGTTTCGTGAGGCGTCGGCTTGTAATCGTCATCGGCGGATCGCGGGCCTTGGGTTTCTCATGTCGCTTTCAATTTCGTTATCCCTCTGTCATTGTTTCCCATGCCTCAAATCCACCCGTTCGAGCACGCGGCCGTAGCTGGCGCGGGCATGATCCGGGCCGAGGGCTTCGACGTGTTCGCCCCCCAATTGCCATACAAGCCCGCCGGGCCGGTCCTTGTGCGGATCAATGAACAGGTCGAATGCGCTCCATTGCATCGCCGCCGCGTCGGCGCCCCAAGCGTCGAGAAACCGCCCCGCGTCATCGATCGCCTGCCGCCATTCGCATCCGAAACCGCTTGAACGGCTTCTGGCATTCAAGCCGCGCCCATGCGTCGAGATAACGGGCCGGGACGCAATCGTCCGCAAGCGCCGCCCGTTCTTCGATCGCGTCGAGATCGTCCACGAGCGGCGCGGTTACGCCCGCCGCTACGCCCTCTTTTGCACCTTTTCCCCATTGTCGATTTCGAGGCGTAGCGGGCGTAGCTGGCGTAACTCCTGGGGTTTTCGGGCGTAACCCGGAGCGTCCGGTTACGCCTGCTACGCCCGTTACGCCCGTTTTCGCGATAGTCAGCCCCGGCAACGCGCGGCGAAGGCGCTTGGCGAGTTCAGCCCTCATTGTCGCCCCCCTCGAAAATGCGCCGCCGCGATGACGAAAACGCGCTTCGACTTCCGCCTTGATCTTCCGCACCTGTTGAAAGCCGTCGTTCGCCCGCTGCAGACATGCCGCGCTCGGCGAGCGTCCGCGCGACGAATTTCGCGTCGAGACCGTCGCAGATTTCCGCTCGCCAAGTTTCGGGCGGAATCAACCATTCGCGCTCCGCGCCCTCGCCCTTGCGCCAGCCGGCCCGGTTCGGCACGGCTTGCGCTTCGGCATCGTCGAGGGGTTCGAAACGGCTATTCGCCGTGCGCTTCGATGAAGAGCCGCACTTGTTCGACTGCTTGCCGCGCTTCCGCCGGTTCCGTGCCGCCGCGATCGGCGAGCCATTGCTCGAACGCCCATGCCGCCGCCTCGCGCGCCTCGCCCTCTGGCCAAGGCGTCACGTCCAAGAGCGATGGCCAGTTCGCCCGCCGCCGCGATCAAGCCGAGCCTTTGCGCCACACGCTCTATTTGCCCGTCCGCGCCCGGCCGGACTTTCGCTCTCGACGAAATTCGGCGATCATCGTCGCGCACGTCGTCGCCGGTCACGTCCTCGTCAATCATCCGGCGCACGAATTCCGGCCCGGCGCGTTCCATAGGCCGCAGGCGCCGCTTCTTGATCGCCTTGGCCAGCTCGCCCGCGTCGCCGTCCTGCCCGCCATGATCGAACACGCCGAAGCCGCCCGCGATCGGCGGGAATATCCAGCATGCGGACTAATTGCCCGGCGCGCGCCTTGCGCCCGCGATCTTCGGTCAATTTCGGCTTCGAACGGAATCTCGCCCGACGAAAGACGATGCACGCGCCAGCTTTTCGGCTCGCGCAAGCGCCGTCGCGCGCGGCCGTTGCTTGCCCGCCGCCGTTGGCCAGCGCATAGATTGCCGCCGCCGCCTCGCGCGGGTCCAGCACGCCCATTTCGTCCAGAATGAGCGCGTATCCGTCGCCGCGCCGCCCCGCCCTCCAAGCCGTTCGCCGTCGCGCGCCATGCCCGCAAATATCCGGGCGATCGCGCCGCGCCCCCAAACGGAAGCCGCCGCTTGTAAGATCGTCGTTTTGCCCTTCGAGCTGATTGGCCGAAGAAATGGACGCCGCCGCCTTCGCCGCCCCGCCAGTGCAAGCAACGGCCCCGCGAGCGCCGCCGATATGGCGAGCATCGGCAAGGCTTGGCCGCTGGCGAGCGCGCCGACGCCTGCTTGCCAATCGGCGAGTGTTCCGCGCGCCTCATAGGGCCGTGCGCCGCGCCGTCGAGAATGACGGTTTCCGCCGCCGCTCGGCCCGATGGTTTCCGACGGCAGGACAAAAACCTCTTGCGCCGCCGATCGTATGCCAACCGGTTCGTTTCGACGCGCGTGACGCGCCGCGCGACGCGTATCGCGCCGTTCAAATAGTCGGCAAGGCGCGTTGTTTCGATCGTTCGATTTGCAAGCCCTTCAGCCGGTAAGCGTTGGCAAAGCGCCGCCGGGTCGCCGTGCAAGTCCGCGAAGGTCACAAGCCGAGCATGGGCTCGCCCGTCGCCGTCTTGCCAGCGCAGCCATAGGCCCCAATCGCCGCCCTTGGGATTGCGGCTTTTCCCCGAGGATTTCGAACGGTCCGGAAACCCGCTCGCGTATCGTCTTGCTTTCTTTCGCCGCGCCCGCGCGTCGTTTCGACTTCGAGCCCTTTCGCCGTCATCGTGAAAGCGCCGTAGGATTGATAGCCCGGCCCCGGATCGAACGGCTTGCGCGAGCCCGTGCGCCGCCTTGCGAAGCGCCGCCAAATCCGGCCATTCCGTCCGCCGCGTCCGCCGCGTCCCATTTCTCGGCCGGCTCACGGCGCCGCCGCCGGGATTGATTGCCGCGAGCGCCTTCGCGTCGATGATTGAAATTTCGCAATCGATCGCCGCCAGCGTTGCGGCGACTTCGCGCGCGTACTTGACGCCCGCCGCATCGTGGTCAGGCCATATGAGAACGCGCCGGCGGGCGAGTGGCGACCAATCGGTTTTGCCGGCCGCGCCCGCGCCGCCGCTCGACGTCGTGGCGATGCTCTTCGGGAAAGATCGCGCGCCGCCGCGTCCGCCGCCTTCTCGCCTTCACAAACGACGATCGAAGCGGCGGGTTGCTCGGCGAGCTTGGTCGAGTTGTAGAGCGGGCGATGGTCCGGCCACGCGCTAAATCGCCAGCCGTCGCCCTCAAGCCATGAAAGCGGGCGGAATGTCTTTCTTCGCCGTCCGGCCTCATTCCAGCGCGCAGACATAGAAGGCGGTTTCGCCGTCCGCGCGTCGCATAGCGCCAGAGTCGCATCCGGCTTGCGACCGAACAGCCGCGCCGCCGCCAGCGCGCCGTTTTCCGCGTCGGCGGGCGGGCAAGTCGGCTTCGCCGTCGCGCGCGCATCGGCGTTGCGCGAGCTTGCGCGCGCCGCGTCCGCAATTTCGGCTTCGGTCAGGGGCGCGAAAGGTCGAGGCGTCATCCATGGCGCCGCCTCCCGGTTTCGATCCCGAGCATTTGCGCGAGCAAGCGCGCCGCCTCGCCTTGCGAGACGTCCGCGAGATAGGCGACAAGCGAAATCGGATCGCCGCCCTTGTCGCCGGTGGCGAAGTCGCACCATCGGCCGTTGTAGCGGTTGATCTTGAAAGAGCCGAGATTGCGATCCGCGCGGCGCGGATTGAGCGCGACAATCTCGCGCCCGACGCTTTGCCGCCCGGCAAGAAGCCGGTTCAGGACGGCAGGGAAGGCCGCCAGCGCCGCTTGATTGATCGCGGCGAAGTCGAGGGCGTCTTTCATGCGAAAGCCCTCCCCAGGCTCGCCAGCGCGACGATCGCGCGCGCGAGCGGCAGGGCGAGGCGATAGCGCCGGGCGACGAAGAGCGCGGCGAAATCGGCTTCCGGTTCGATTGAGGGGATGGTAAGGGAAGTCTCGTTGCGATTGACTTCCGCCCGGTTCTCCGCGTTGGCGCGCGGGGCCGGGCTTCGCATTTGAGGGCGCGCTCATTTCGACGCCCCCGCGAGCAGGGCTTCGAGGGCGTCAACCGGGATCAAGCGCGCGCCGCCCACCTTAACGCTGGCGAGCCGCCCTGCTCTTCATCCATCCGTAGAGCGTGACGCGCCCAACGCCGTAGGTTGCGCCGCGTCTTTCGGGCGAAGCGCGCGGCGTTCGATTTTATGTTGGGGCCGATCTTCCATTTTGAACCGCTCTTTCGTTTGAGACGGTTCCCAATAGTTCACGCTTCCCGCGATTGTCTCCAGCGCGAAGCGCCTTCACTTAGCCAATCGAAGGCCCTTCGCCGACCGCTTCCGCTGGCGTGGCGGCAATTCTCCCGCTCTCTCCATTAACGATATCAATCCCTTAAGCGTTGTATGGCCTGGCGCACTGTAATCCTCTCGCTTCCATCCATACGCGATATCTGCTGCAACTTCGTCTTGAGAGGCCGTTGGTTTCGCTGCGCCAATATCCTTCGCCATTTGTCTGGCGATCGGTTCCCATGTGTCAATTCTATTTTGCCGGCGCACTTTGCCGCTGTTCGAGCCACGGGTCGTCCTTCCGCCTTCACCTTCAGCGCCGAGAATGCCAAGGGCTCGATTTTACCCTCTGCCTCCGCGCAAGCCCAATAATATCCAGCCGTGATCGCGTATTCGATGGCTTTGAAGGTCGACAGTAAAGATTCATCTTGCGCTTCATTGGTGAACGGATTGCGGGCAGCCAATGCCTCTTTATGATTTACCAGCAAATCCCAATATGCTCGATATGCTCGCTCATCACTCGGAAGGTATTCCTTGTTTCTCTGTATTATAGGCATAGTCTTATCGTCGAAAAAGTTCCTTATATCGAAATGATCCAATATTCTCATTCCGATTTTGTCGAATAAACTAACATGAGAGGCGGCCCTATTTCTTTTTAGCGACATAATGCCATAGAACACGAGCGGTCTACGAACCTTTGTGATTTGCCCGGATTTCCGAAGAATATCTAGATAAGCGTGTCGCTCAATCTCGTCATGCTTATGTTTTAATGAAATTTCTGTTACTATTTCTTTAATCTCGCGAATAACGATTTTGTCTCCAGCATGTATGATCGCGTCCGGCGTGAATAACCTTACGTCTTTCTCAAATTTCGTCTTTGACTTTCTTATATTAAATTTGCGCCCGCCCTCCAGAAGACTTTTACGCAAAGCTGCCGCGTCGAATTCGCCATTCCAAGGATACCAAAAAAATGGCTTATTTGAAGTTCGCCAGTCGTGACGGTCAGTAATCAAGTTCTCGATTACCCATTCTTCCGGGTTCAATTTGTCATGCCTCAAATCGAACATCACGCCGTCAATCTCCCCGACCCTCGTCACATGAGAGATTTTCAAAAACGCGTTGAAGCGTCGCCGCTCGGCATCGTCCATATTCGCGGGTCCAGATTCGCCAGATCGCTCAGGAGCGGCCGGCCTCCGCGCGGCGCGCAAAAACGAACCTTACCGATTAGAACAGATTCGAACTAGTAGTCCTGCGAAATGGCCTAGGCAGCGCCACTCGGCTTCGCGAACGCCACCACGTTCGCCGCCCTCGGCTCGCACCATTGCGCCCAAGCCCCCATCATCGCCCGGCGCTTTTCCAGCGCATCGCCCCGGCGATATGCGGCTTCGGCCTTGTTGCCGATCGTGTGCGGTTTCCACCTATTCATTGGGCCGAGCGAAGCGCCAGCCTTGCGGTTCCTGAACGAATGCGACACGCACCTTGCGGTCGCACATCAAGCTAATATGCGCCACGCTTACCCAGACATGATCGGTGATCATCGCGCAGGGGCGGCCGCTGCGAATAATCATTTCGCGGAATGCCTGATTAAGCTCCGGCGATAATGGAGCGGCGCGCGTGCCTCTAGGAAGCTCTGAAGGTTTTTGCTCGACTGGCCAGGACGGGCAGGGTAGTCCGACTAACGAAAGGCTCCGATTGCGTTGCGGAAGAGTGTTCGTCGCCCGCTTTCGCCGGCACGACGGTGTCGACAGCAAGATCATGGGGACTGCTCGGCACTCTGTCGGATGGACCAGTCTCAGAAATCGTCGAGGCCGCAGTCCGGAAGCTGGAGTGGTTCTTGCGGACACCGTCGATACCGAGCGCGAACAGAAATATCGGAACAATAGCGATTAGGAAGAAAACTACGTATCGCCGCGCTCATTCAGACATCGGGGGGAGTCACCCCGCCTTGGTATTGCAGCGCAGGAACGCCATCGATTGGGAATCCAAAAAGAATATTAGCTTGACGTAATTCTGAGTAGTGAAGTAGTGAGACACCGGTCCTTTCTGCTAATTCTTTAGCGTGTCTAGTGTATGAAGTGTTCGACACTACAGCCGCAAAGTCGGCGTTAACGAAAGCCTTCGCTGCAATTACTTCTTGAACCGCCTTATTACCGACCGTATTTGAATAGAGTTTACATTGCAATACTACTCTTTTACCTTGCTTTTCCGCCAGCACATCGACACCTTGATCCCCGGTACGCTTAGTCGTCCGTGACGTCCACCCGGAAAGTTGCATTGCCTCTGCGCATCTGCGTTCAAATTCTAACGGATCGAGACCATCGTTCCACTTGAATTCTGAAATGATTGCTCTTCGTGTCGCCTCCTGAAGCGCCCTCTTCCTGAAGGACAAATTCATGATCGAGACAGTGAACAAAACGATTAAAATGACGGAGACTACGCCGGCAACTGGGGCATCCTCAGCTATTTTTTGGATAGCAACGATAACGATTCCAACTACTATTAAAAACGGCAAGAATGGCATGGAAACAACCAATTAGCGAACGAACGCCAACCCTCTCGCCGCTTTGAGCCGCAGCGTTGGCGCTCCTTATGACCCGATCCCTTCCGTCCATAGGCTTGGTCGTGAAGGTCGGCAACGGGACTAACTGTCGCGTCAAGAACATGGACCGGGACAACCGGTCGCGGCGCTCAAGTCCACGCTGCGGTCCAACCGGCTAGGGCAGCAAGTAGCCGGAGGATGCGTTGGGCGAACCGCGCAGGGACGACCGCTGTTTGCGCAGAGCGCCCGTCGCCGCCCCTTGCAAAGGCCGAAAGGGGCAAGGTTTTCGACCCCGCTCCGCTTTTCCCTTACGCGGTCTGAACCGGCTTCGCGAACGCGACCACGTTCGCCGCCTTCGGCTCGCACCATTGCGCCCAAGCTTCCATCATCGCCCGGCGTTTTTCCAGCGCATCGCCTCGCCGATAGGCGGCTTCGGCCTTGTTGCCGATCGTGTGCGCTAGCGCGGTTTCGCGAAGCTCCGACGAATACGGGCTGACTTCCGACGCCCAATCCGAAAACGTCGACCGGAACCCGTGCGAGGTGATCAATCCGCGCCGGCCCATGCGGTCCAGCAGCATCAGCATCGCCATGTTGGACAGCGGGCGCTTCGGCTTCTGGCCGGGAAAGACGAATTCGGAGGTTCGCGCCTTGTCGAGTTCGGTCACGATCGCCAGCGCCCGCCTGGACAGCGCCACGCGGTGTTCCTTTCGCGCCTTCATCCGCTCCGCCGGGATCGTCCAGAGGCGGGCGTCGAGATCGAATTCCGTCCAGCGCGCGTTCAAAACTTCGCTTGTCCGCGTCGCCGTTAGAACCGCCAATTCGAGCGCCAGCGCCGCCATTGCCGGCCGGGCGCGCAGTTCGACCATGAAGGCGGGCATATCGGCGTAGGCGAGCGCCGCATGATGGCCGCGCGTGAGCTTGGCCGGCTTCGGCAAGGTGGCGTCGAGATGGCCGCGCCATGAGGCCGGATTTTCCCCCGCCCGCAACCGCTCCGCCTTTGCGGCGTTCAGCACGCGTTCGATCCGCCCCCGGACCCGCGAGGCGGTTTCCGGCTTGGCTTGCCAGATCGGCGTAAGGCATTCCAGCACGCCCGCCGTGTCGATGCGATCGATCCGCGCTTCCCAGATCGGCTTGCAATAGGTTTGCAGCGTGTTCTTCCATTGCTGCCGATGCTTCGGATTGGAGAACCCGTCTTCGATCCGTTCAACGAGGGCGAGCGCATAGGCGCCGAACGTCGGAATCTTCGCCGTTGCTTGCTCGGCTTCCCGTCGCGCCTCCAGCGGGTCCGCCCCGCCCGCCATCGCCGCCCGCGCTTCGTCGCGAAGATCACGCGCCTTGGCGAGCGTAACGCCCTTCAGCGGCGACCCGAGGCCCATTTCCTTCAGCTTGCCGTCGCGGCGATAGAGGAAAATCCATTGCTTCGATCCGCCCGCCCGGACCGCCAGATAAAGCCCGTTTCCGTCCGAATAGCGCCCCGGCTCTTTCGCCGTTTCGACCGCCCGCGCCGTCAGGAGGTTTTGCTTGCGCTGCCGCGTCTTCGCCATCGCCGTTTGCCCCAACTCCAGCAACATTTGCCCCAACTTAAATCACGGCTCGGAGCGAACGTCAATGAACAAGGCAGAACAGTTACCTGTGAGGTACCGTGATTTGCTTTGAATTTTCGAGCGCCGCCGAACGTGCTGGAACAGGGATTATGCGGACTCCGTCTCCGCCACCGATCTTCCTAAACCATTGTCTTGATTCAATTTCGCGACGGCAGCAGAGTCCCGCATGCGATCCTGCGCCGACTGATTGCGGGTCTTGCTGGCGTTTCTGGACTCCGTTGCGACAATCCCTCCCTGGCGTCGCAAAAAGAGGCTTTCCGAGCATCTGGCGTCAACATAGGCTTCGTAGATCGCCGTCGACTCGCCCTTCCCACCCGAGCCTGGAGCGCGGTCAATCGCATGGCGACGCGGGAGGCGAGCAATGGGGACCCTGAACCTTTTCTACAAAAACGCGCAGGACCAGTTGCGGACGCGCGAGGTGACCGGCATCGGCGCCTTCTCCAGCGAGACCCCCGTGACGCCTATCGCCGGCACGCCGAGGAACCTCGTCGCGGCAGCGCGGATACCGAATACGACGATTCTGGAGCTGTTCTACGCAGACGAGTCGAACGGGGACGCTCCAGAGCCTGGAGTTCCCAGCTGGCGGCGCCTGGTTACAGACGCCGCCGATCGGCGGTCCGGTCAACGGCGACATGACCGCGGCCGTCGCGCCGGGGACGAACTTGCTACATGTCTTCTACCGCAACGCCGCCAATGACGTCATTGCCCAGTACCGCGACGGCGAGGGGCCGTGGTCGGGCGAGGCCTCGCTCGGGGGGCCCGCGGCGAGCGACATCACCGCGATCCCGATCCCCGGGTCGATGATCCTGCACCTCTTCTACAGAGCCGCCGCCGGCGGCGTGCAGGCTCTCTGGCGCGAGGCCAACGGTACCTGGGCGACCGACGACATGGGCGGGAGCCCGGTGGGCGGCGTGGCGGCGTGCCGGGTGCCGGGAAGCAACGCGATCAACATCTTCTACCGGGACTCGCAGGGGACGATCATCACCCGCCAGCGCTCCCCCGCAGGCGTGTGGACACCCGAGCAGCCGCTCAAGGGAACGGCGACCTCGGACATAACCGCCGTGGTGCTGCCGGCGCCGGCCAGTGACTACCTCGAGCTTTCCTACCGTGGGACCGCAGGCGAAGTGATGACCATCCTGCGCAGCCCGTCGACCGGAGAGTTCAACGCCGAAGCGCCGCTCGGCGGCGCGGTCATCGCCGGCGGCGCGATCACGGCCGCCGCCGTGCCCGGATCGGGCGCGCTTGGCCTCTTCTACCGGGGTCCGGGCGGCACGCTCAAGGCCAACTTCCGCGGCGAGAACGGGCATTGGACCGGCGAGAGCGACCAGGGCGGCGAGCTCGCCTCGGATGTGAGCGCTGCGCCGACGCCGCAGCCCTTCGTGACGCCTTCGCCGGACGGGCTGAAGAGCAACTCGAACTTCTTCGTCTTCGCCAACGGCGCTCCCCTGCTCGGCCTCAGCGCCACTATGGAGATCGACGAGGAGATCACGAGCACGGTCGGATTCGCGTTCCAGTTCAACTGCTGGTCGCCAGCCGGCGTCACCTGCGAGTGGCAGCAGTACAACCTGAGGATCCTCGACGACGCCTTTCTCGGCTGGCACGTCGAGAACTGGAACCACGACATGAGCGTCAACATCGTCGAGGCCCGCAACGACGCCTGGGTCGCCCTGCCGAAGGCGAACGCCCTGCCGGCAGGCTCCCGGCTCGTCACCGCGATCAACGACGAAGGCTCGAACGCACGGTACGTCACCTTCATCTACGTCGAGCCGGACGGCACGGTGCACCGGGCCGACGTCGACCTGTTGACCCGCCAAAGCAACAACAAGGGCGTGACCGCACAAGTCACGGCCGCCGGCCTGGCGCCGATCGTGGCGGCGCAGCTCTCGCTCGTCGGCCCGACGACCGCGACCGCCGGCCCGCTCAAGTCCGGCGCCACCCAGCTCGAACTCCGGCTTGGGCTCGATCACGTACGTGGCGGCGACGCCGATGACCGTCGTGAGCACGCTCCCGCCCGCGACGATCGGGTTCAACCGTCCGGTCCCGGGCCATTCGGAAGCGACGGGCGAGTCCTCCAACAGCGTCTACGGGCCGATGCCCCCGGGGCCCGACTACTCCTTCACGCAGTGGTTCAACTCGTGACCGCGACCTTTCTCTGAGCGACACGTCCCGACCGCAGGCGAACGAGCCGATGGGCCGGTTCGAGTTCGCCGCTTCTGCGGTTGCAGATCGCGTAAACCGCTTCAGCGATCGAGGTCCTCGCGGGTCACCCCGTCGAAGCCGAGAATGTAGTCGGCGCCGAAGGCGCGGCTCGGCGTCTGGAAGCCGGCCTCGACCTCTCCATCGGCGACGCGCCGGGCTGCGTCGAAGGCGGTCGCGGCGGTCAACGTGTAGCCCTCTGGCGTCGTCAGTCGCGTGCGAACCGTCTCGCCCTTGGCGTTGCGCGCCTGGCCGACCAGCACGGCGCGTCCGGCTTGCCGAGCCTTCTCGCTCGGGCCCTCGGGCATCCGATCGACCTGGGCCTTGAGCAGGCCTTGCATGAAGCCGAGCCCCAGAAACGATTTCACGAACGATGGCGCCCTTGTGAGCGTCGCGATCGCCGGCGACGACTCGAAATGGACCTCGATGTTGGGGATGCCGGTCGAATAGAAAGCAGTCGCGACGTCGCCCCAACTGATCTGGATCGTGGCCTTCTCGCCCTCTCCGAAGTCGCACGACCCCGCCTCCGCCGCGGTGCGCGTCGAGAATCACGCCCCGGCGGCGGACGCGCGTGCCGGCCGCGATGCCCTCGACCGCAGTCTTGGCCGTCCCGCGCGACGCGCTCGTGCCGACCGACAGATAGAGCTTGAGGTCGTTGGCGTCGGGCAATCGGCGCTTGAGATGCGCTGCAAGGCAATCGGTCGGGACGACATCGAAACCGACGCCCGGCAGCAGCGTCACGCTCCTCGCCCTGGCTTCGGCGTCCCGCGCCGCGAGGGCCTCGAAGACGTCGATCTCCCCGGTGATGTCGAGGTAGGCGACGCGGTTGCGGAGGCAGGCGTCGGCGAAAGGTCGCGAGGTCGCCGAGAACGGACCGGCGACGCAGAGCGCGGCGCCGACGCCCTCGAGCCCTGCGTCGATGCCGGCCGGGTCGGCGAGATCGAACGCCCGGGCGGGCAGGCCGAGCGGCCCGGCGACCCCTTTGACCTTTTCGAGATTGCGCCCCGCCAGGATCGGGCGCGCGCCCCGGTCGAGCGCGGTCCTGGCGATCAGCCTGCCGGTGTAGCCGGTCGCCCCGTAAATCAGGATGGCTCCGCTCAAGTGACGATCCCCGGCAGCGTTGATGGCCGCTGAGGATGCCACAACGGCCGATCGGGGTCAGGAAAATTTTGGTTGCCAGCCGACGGGATTAGTTCTATCTTTGTTCTCTCGGGAAAGGAGAACACGCGGCATGCCCCAACGCGTCGAGGCCGCACCGCAATCCGCTCCACGGCCCCTCAACCCTGGCGCGCTCGCCGTTCGAGGGCCTCGTACGGTTTCGCGCGCCGGAAGACGGGCGTCTCGCCGTCCCTCGAAGTTCGAAAGGACGCACGCCGGGCGCCTCGCAAAATTCAAGCGGGAGCAACAGATCGTCGAGGATAAGGATCATGCGACAAATAGGGAGGCGCATGCGCCCAGTCCCGGGCCTGTTGAGCGTGACAGTCGCCCGAGAAATCCGGCGCAAGAGATTGAAAAGATGGAATCCGCGCCCGGGTTTCCGACCGGCGCCGAAGCCTCGGCCGGCCGGGATGCGGCGCGACGTCCGAGCCGGGCGTTCGCGCGCGCAGCCTTCCGGCGCGAGTCCGTGCCGTTCGACACGAAACCGAACCCTCGCCCGAAAAATCCGCCGCAAGACCTTGAAAAGATGGAATCAGCGCCTGAGTTTTCGACCGGCGCCGAAGCCTCGGCCGGCCGGGATGCGGCGCGACGGCCGAGCCGGGCTCGCGCGCGCCGCCTTCAGGCACGAGTCCGCCTGCTCGACACGAAGCCGAACCATCGCCCGGAAATTTCGCCGCAAGACCTTGAAAAGATGGGATCCGCGCCCCGGAACCGCGGACCGCTCAAGGAGGATAGTCCCTCAAGCTTTATGCGTGCGTCTTGGGCGCGGGCGGGATCTCCACGACTTCGATGGCGGCGGCCCTGGCCGCTTCGATCATGCTCTCCGTGCCGACCCCGCCGGGAAAAGCGATCACGAGGTCGGGGGCGCACTCGGCGATCATCCGCTGATTGCGGCCTTCGCCATCGTGCGCGTCGACCCGGTGCCATTCCGGCAAAAAGTCCCATTCGAGGACGCCGTGGGCCCGCGCCCATTTCCCGGCCATTTTGTCGACGCCGCGCGCGTCTCCGTGCATCAGCCGTTCGAAGGGCCCGCGGGTCGCGAGCAGGCGGTCCAGAGTCTTATCGACATAGTCCTCATCCTGGCCGTCTCGGCCGCCACAGACCAGAACTCTCATTTGCCCCTCTCCTCATTGCATCACGCGGCGACCAGCGCTTCGGCGGAGTCGTCTTTGATTTCTACCTGCAATGTAGCATGGCTGATCCCGAAGCGCGCATTCAGACGCGGTCCGGCGCCGCGATGAACGCATCGCCCGGACGGCCATTTGGCATAATCATGGGACGGGTCAACTCTACGTCCGCCGTGCCCACCGGCCAGATGTGCAAATCATGAATATCCGCCACGCCCGGCAGGCCGGCGAGGAAGTCGCGCACCGCCGTCGGATCGATATGCGGCGGCACGCCGGCGAGAGCCAGATGCGAGGCTTGATTCAGCAGTCTCGCCGCGGCGCAGGCGAGGAACAGGGTCAGGCCGAGCGAGTAGACCGGATCGACCCAGAGCCAGCCGGTCAGCGACCCGATCAGGGTCGACGCCCCCACCGCCGCCGACACCATCATGTCGGCGAGCATGTGCACAAAGGCGGCGCCGCGATTGAGTTCCTTTTCGCGACCCTCAGCAACCAAGGCGGCGCAGGCGCCGTTCACCAGCACGCCGGCGAGGGCGATCGCCATCACAACGGCGCCGGCGCTCGGCCGCGACGAGGCCAGGCGCGCGAAACTGTCGATGACGACGAAAGCGACAACGGCGATCAGCGCGCCGACGTTGCCCAGGGCGGCCATCGAGGAGGCCGTCTTCAAGCCGTAGGTCAACTTCGGCGTCGGCGGCAGCCGGCCGAGCCAAAGCGCGGCGCCGCTCGCCAGCAGACCGAACCCGTCGATCAGATTGTGCCCGGCGTCCGCAAGCAGAGCCGCGGAGTGGGCGAACTGGCCAGCCGCGAATTCGATCGCGACAAATCCGAGACTGAGCGCCGCAGCGAGGCCGAAGGCGCGCGGCGACAGGATCATGGGCTGCTGCGCATGGCGGTCCGGAGCCGGCAGCCCCGGAGCCGAAGCCGGGAGGGCGAGGCTCAATGATCGAGTTTCTCGCTCTCGCCGGCTCGTCCGCGGACCCAATAGCCGGCGGCCTTGAGCCAGGCTTTGGGATGGCCGCGGCCCTCGAGCATATGCGCCTTCAGCGTGCCCGCCGCTTGCGCCTCCGCGGCGATCCAGACATAGCCGTCGCCAGACGGCGTCGCCCACCCGGCCAAAGCTTCGCTGAAAAGCGCCGCATCGTCGCGGTTGGACCCGGAGCGGTTGAGCCAGATCGGCCGCCAGTCGGCGCGGGTTTCGAAGCTCTGGATCTCCTCCGGCCCATCGACCAGCACGATCGTCGTCACGGGAACGCCGGCGCGCAGGCTCTCGACCCGGCGGCCGATCGCCGGCAGCGCCGTCTCGTCACCGACCAAAAGATAGAAATCGAAGTCGTCGGCGACCACCATCGAGCCGCGCGGACCGCCGATCTCGAGCGGGTCGCCGGGTTTGGCGAGCCGCGCCCAGTCCGAGGCCGGCCCGGCCTCGTGCAGCACGAAGTCGATCGTCAGCGCACGGCGGGCCGCGTCGAAAGCGCGCGGCGTATAATCGCGCATCACGACGCCCTGCGGGGCAGCCGGATCGGGCAAGAACACCTTGATGTGGTCGTCCGCGCCGAGGCTGACAAAATCGGCGAGGTCGGGCGAGGCGAGGGTGATGCGGCGCATTTTCGGCGTCAGCGCTTCCACGCTCTCGACCGTCAGGCGGCGCCGCTTGGGCTCACGGCGCGCGCGCTCGATCCGATGGCGGGCGGTTGCAAGTTCAATCATTGCACGTCCTCAAAGCCGTTCGATCTTGCGCGCCGCTTCGTCGATCGCGTCGGCGACGCCGAACAGCAGCGTCTTGTCGGGTTGGCCGGCAAGGCGCATCCGAAGCGCCGACTTAAGGTTCGACATGGCGCGAAAGACCGGCCCGGTGTCGAGCGCCTCGTCCTTGCGGGCAAGCGCATCGAGCCGCGCCAGCGCGGCCTCGGCCTCGGCGCGATTCTCATTGAGATGCGCGACGCCTTCGGGTGTGATCGCAAAGAGCTTCCTGGCGCCTTCGGAGGCGCGCGCCTCGGCCTGGCCGACGTCTTCGAGCAGCGCCAGCGTCGGATAGATGACGCCCGGGCTCGGCGCATACGCGCCGCCGGTTCGCGTCTCGATCTCGCGGATGATGTCGTAGCCGTGCCGCGGTTCGGCCTCGATCAGGAGCAGCACGACGAGGCGCAACTCGCCGCCCTCGAACATGCGTCGCCTTCCACGGCCTTCGCCGCGCTCTTCGCCCGGTTCGCCCTCGCCGCGCCGGCCGAAGCCGGGACGGCCGAAACCGCGTCCGCCGCGGCCATGCATGCCGAGCGCCGGATCGGGGGTTTGCTGGCGACGCCAGCCGCCGCGATCCGAATTCATGCGCATATCATAGTGATGTTTCAATTTTTTCACTTTCGTAAGCTGTCATCCTATCGAAGACGTAACTAAGATATATCTTAGTCGGCCTTTGTCAAGCCCCGATCCATCCTTTTTGGCGGGGCGCCAGCGCTTGGCTCTCGGGAAGCATCCTCTCGCCATTTTCTGCGGAGCCTGCGCGTTATTTTAAGGAGCGTGATCGGCTTTGGGTCTCGGTTCGCGCCGGCTTGCCGCTTGCCGAGCGATCGCCAGCGCGACGAGTTCCCAGTGCCGCACGCGCGCGTCGGACCTCGCCTCGAATTCCCTTCGTCGCGCTTCGAAATAGGCGTCAACGCCAAAGTCGTGGATCAGGCCTTCGGCCTCGGTCTCGATGGCTTCGGCCTTTTGACGCTGTCGATGCGCATGCCAAGCGGACATCTCAGAGCCGGTGTCACCGAACGGTTCGGGCCGGGAGGTTTGCGCCAACAGGAACTGAGCGAGACCGCTGCAGAATTTCTCGACGGCCTTCATGAGACTGGCCATGGCCAAACGCCACCGCTGAGGGTCCCCGGTTTCGTGGAGCTGCGGTGGTAGTAGCTCCGCCGCACCCTCCCATTTCTCACTCCCGTCGCCCTCCCAAAGCCCCGCGCGGGTGTGCGTCCGCGCGGGGCCTGCGCCTGCCGCCGCCGTTGCGGACGGTGGGCGCTCGCGCGCCGCAAGGGGAACGGGGCGCGAATTCGCCGCCTTCAGTGTGTCGTGGCGAAGCGATCCGCGCCAACGATCAAAGGATAAAGAAAAGGTGGAGGGCGGGCCCCCTAGAAGGATCGTCAGTTCGATCGGCCGCCCGCACGCCGATTACCCACCCGCTGTTAACTTGCTCTTATTCGCGCCTGTTCCAGGCTCTCGGAATGACGCTCGCCCTGCCCCGCCCCAGCGCCGCCCGCGCCGCAGCCACCGACGCCTCCCGCGCCTCCGGACTCATCGTCGCGCTCGTCGCTCTGACGCTGTTCGCAGTCGCAGCCTTCACCCCGACGGTGCTCAGCGACGGGGATACATGGTCCCATATCGCGACCGGCGAGTGGATTCTTGACCACCGCGCGGTTCCGCACGCCGATCCGTTCAGTTGGTCCATGCCCGGCGCGCCATGGACGGCGCACGAATGGCTGTCCGAGATCGTTCTCACCCTCGCTTTCCGCGCCGGCGGTTGGAGTGGAGTCGCGCTCCTCACCGCCTTCGCGGCCACTTCCGCCTCGCTCGTCCTCGGTCTGAGGCTCGCGCGTGACCTTTTGGGCGCGGCGCTCGGCGTGGTCCTGGCGCTGGGCGTCGGGCTCTGGGCGCCCACCCTTCTTGCGCGCCCCCATGTACTGGCCCTGCCGTTCGCCGCCATCTGGACCACGGGCCTGATCGCTGCGCGCGACCGCTGCACGCCGCCGCCGATCGCGCTTGCCCTTGTGATGATGCTCTGGGCGAACCTGCATGGCGGGTTCGTCTTCGGCCTCGCACTGATCGCGCCCTTCGCGTGCGAGGCGGCCCTCGAAGCGCCGGTGGGCGCGCGCCTCACGGTCGCGCGGCGCTGGGCTTGGTTTGGTTGCGCGGCGGTCGCTGCGGCGCTCATAAACCCCAATGGGGTCGAAGCGCTCGTCTTTCCTTTCCGGCTGATGAGCGTTGAACATCTGGCGCGCGTCAGCGAGTGGAGTCCACAGGATTTCAGCCGCCCCGGCCCTATGGAGGTCGCGATGCTGGCCCTTGTCGGCTTTGCCCTCTGGCGACCGATGCGCGCCCCGCCGATCCGCGCCGCGCTCGTCGCCGCTCTCATCGCCATGGCCCTTGCGCACGCTCGTCATGCACAGCTTCTCGGCCTCGTGGCGCCCATGCTGCTCGCCAAGCCGATCACGCAGGCGATCGGCGAGCCGGCTCCCAATGATTTTCGCGCGGTTCAGCGCAGTACGCTCGCTGCTTTTCTCCTCGGCGCGCTGGCTTTCACGGGGCTGCGCGCCTCCGCGCCGATCGTGCGCACCGACGGACCGGGCGCGCCGATCGCCGCGCTCGCGGCCGTCCCCGCGGAATTGCGTGAAACGCCGGTCCTCAATGGTTACGGCTTCGGCGGCTATCTAATCTTCGCTCATGTCGCCCCCTTCATTGACGGCCGCGCCGACATGTATGGCGGCGCCATGCTCGACCTTTACGGACGGCTCGCCGATGGCGACGGGCCGGCGATCGAGGCGACGCTCGCGCGCGACCGCATCGGCTGGACGATTTTTCCGCCGGGCGCACGGATCGTCTCCGTCCTCGACCGCGAACCCGGCTGGCGGCGCCTCTATAGCGACGGCTTCGCGGTCGTGCATGTGCGAGCGGACGCGGTTCCAACCGCTTCCAGCGATCGAGGCTTTCGCTAGCCGGGACCTGGACCCGCGGCAGCCAGTTGGCATGGAATATGCTTACCAACCGCCCGGATGGCGGGCTCACTCCGTTTCATTCTCGCAACTTTGGGAGGAGTTCCGCGTTTGAGGGCGATCGGTCTGCGGCCGGATCCAGTCGATGTTCATCTCGACCGGGCGGCCGCCAACAGGAGCGGTTGAGATGATCCATGCGGTTTTGCGGGTGGCCCTCGGCGCCGCCCTCCTGACGGCGACCTTCTCCGGCGCCGAGCGCGCACGACATCTATACCGGCGTGAAGGGCAAGGACGGTTTGCTCTGCTGCGGCGGCAGCGATTGCGCCGCGACCACCTATCGAGAGCGCGGCGGCCAATTCGAATTCCTGACCCGCGAGCAGCGCTGGGTGTCAATCCCACAGGAACGAATCACCTTTCTGCCCGTCCCTGGCGACCCGCCCAGCGACGACACCCATCATGCGCACCTTTGCTATCGCAGCGCCACCGATGCCGACCGGACGGGCTGGAGCGCGTCGAACGTGTTCGACGACATCTATCTCTACTGCGCCTTCATTCCGCCCGGCGCAATCTGAGGGGGCGACAGCGGCCCGGCCATCCCGGGCGCGAATCCCATGATGTCAAGGCCTTGCGCTAAGTTTTCCGGGCGAGTCGAGCCCGAGGCGGAGATCGGGCGTGTCGAGCGTCGGCCCGCTTTCGCGCAGCATCTCCCGGTGCGAGACTTGGGGGCGTTCCGAAAACCCGGGCGCGAATCCCATGTTATCAAAGGCTTGCGGCGGATTTCCCGGGCGGCGAGCGCCCAAGCGGGCCGCCTGGGCTGAACGAACCGTGGATGGCCCGCTCCCGTCATCCTCGCGAAAGCGGAAATCCGGGAACGCGGCCCCGACTCCGCGTCGCCGTCTGGCCGTGCTTGCTGCCGAGATCCGCTGGCAGGACAACGTCGGGCGCGATCGCACATGCGGAGTTATTCATTCTGATAAAGACAAATATAGAACGAATTGTTTCTCCTGTCAAGAAAATGAATCGGGAGAAGCCTTACGCTCTGCTGCTCGGCGAGCCCGCCAACGACCCCCGACCCCGGAACGGTGGCGCCGCCCCAGCGTTGACGATGGTCGGAGGCGAGATCGATGAAGCCTGAGCGCGCGCCCACCTCGGACGGATTGCCGCGATGATGGCGACGAGCGCCCCCGCTGGCGGCGAATGGGGCGGCTCCGCTCCGCGTCCGCGCGTCGTCATCGTGGGAGGCGGCTTCGGCGGTCTCTCGGCGGCGCATGCGCTCGACGGCGCCGATCTCGACGTCATCCTCCTCGACGAGAAGAACCATCATTGTTTTCAGCCTCTCCTCTATCAGACGGCGACCGCGGCGCTGTCGCCGGCCGACATCGCCTGGCCGATCCGCCACGTCCTCGCCCGGCAGCGGAACGCGACCGTCTTCATGGCGAAGGTTTTGGGAGTGGATCCAGACCGCGGAACCGTCTCCTCGTCGATCGGCGACTTCGGTTTCGACTGGCTCGTGCTCGCGACCGGCTCGACGCATTCCTATTTCGGGCACGACGACTGGGCGAAAAATGCCCCGAGCGTCAAAACCATCGATGACGCCATCGGCATCCGCAACCGGGTGCTTGGCGCGTTCGAGCGCGCCGAGGCGGCGGCTACGGATGAGGAGCGCGCGCGCTGCCTGGTGTTCGCGGTCGTCGGCGGCGGCCCGACCGGGGTCGAACTCGCAGGCGCGCTGGCCGAACTCGCTCACCGCACCCTGCCGCCGGAATTCCGCCGCGCGGCGCCTGCGAGTGCGCGCATTCTGCTCATCGAGGCGGGACCGACGCTGCTGCCGTCGTTTCCGAAGCCGCTCGCAGAATACGCGCGGCAACGACTGACGCGCATGGGAGTTGAAGTCCGCACCGGGGCTGCCGTCGACGACGTGCGTGAGGACGCGCTCAGCGTTGGCGGCGAGCGGATCGAAGCCGGCGGCGCGATTCTCTGGGCCGCCGGCGTCCGCGCCTCTCCCGCGGCCTCCTGGATCGGCGCGCCCTCGGATCGCAGCGGCCGCGTTCGCGTGGACACTAACCTTTCCGTCGCCGGCCACCCCAACATTTTCGTTCTTGGAGACACCGCCGCCGTCCATGACGCAAACGGCAAGGAGGCGCCGGGCCTGGCCTCGGCCGCCAAGCAGATGGGGCAATACGTCGGGAAGGCGATCCGCGCCGCTCGCGAGGGCCGCGCCGCGCCCGCGCCCTTTCGCTATCGCGACTACGGGACGCTTGCGACCATCGGCAGAAATTCGGCGATCGTCAGCATGGGGAGATTGCAGCTCACCGGCTTTCCCGGCTGGCTCGTCTGGAGCGCCGCACACATCTATTTCCTGATCGGACTGCGCTCCCGCTTCGCCGTCGCGATCAACTGGGCGTGGAGCTACCTCACCGACCAACGGGGCGCGCGCGTCATCACCGCGCAGGACGTCCCTGCCCTGGGGAAGAGACGCGCCGCCACCGCGTGCAGGAGAGGGTAGGCGCCTCACAGCACGATCATATGGTCGGCGACTGAACTCTTTACCGCTCCCCTCGGTCACGGTCGGAAGGAGCGCACAAGCAGACGACGCCGACGCCGACGAAAAAAGAGGCCCCGGAAAACCGGAGCCATGGACTCCTCACGGCGTCTTAGGCGGCGACCAAAACCGCTACCTTGCGCGCGCGATAGCTTACGAAGCCGAGCCCGGCAAAACCAAGCCCCATCATCGCCCAGGTCGACGGCTCGGGGACGCCCGATGTCAACTCGAATGCCAAAGTTTCCGGAGCCGAGGACCAATAGTCACCAAATATGCCGTAGGTATACAACTGAGAACCCGAAGGCGCACTGGAAGTCGTTTCCACGCCGAAGGTCCCGCCGCCTGTCGTGCCTGTTATACTGAACCAATACTCCGTTCCAGCCATCAACGAGATCGGCGCAAACGACGCGCTATATGCGTATTCTGTATAACTTCCGCCGATCAAATTGCCTGTGGCAGTCTGGTTTGCGCCGCCGACTGAAACACTTGCGATCTCGGTTCCGGGCCCCGACCCGCCGGTATCGGTGTAGATTCCGAGCGTGAAACTGGGAGAGGTTCCACAATTGGTGGACGGGTAGCACCCACCCCACCAATTCGCATCCGAGATCGAGGTCACGCCGGTGGGCAGAGTGAAGTTCATGCCCACTGCAAAGCCATCGGTACTCTCTGCGTAGATCGTTCCGCCTTGGTCGGGCGATCCGCCGTTGTAGACCACTTGGTCGGCGAGAGCCGGCGCAGATACCGCGAGCCCCCCCGCCACGCCGAGGGCGACTGCAACAAACCCTGAAAGCAAAGTCCTTGCGTCCCTCATGATGTCCCTCCTTGAATTGAAACGCTTTAACCGCGTCGCCGAAGGCCCTGAGCGAAGGTGACTCACAAGATGACACTTGTCAACCAAGCTTGCACGATTTTTCTGCGGGGCGCACAGCGGTCTTGCCCTTCGCATATCCTCTGCGAGCAGCCGGTTCCGAACCTTCGGCCGCCAACGCAAGTCGGGCCGGGGCGTTTGGCCGCCCGGCCCGAACTTTGTCAGATGGTGTAGGAACCCGCGTCGTTGACGTCTTGGAGGTCACGCCGGATCTAACGGGACGACCATGGCAGGTCTGACGGCTTGTGGGTTGATATGCGTCAATTCCTCGATGTTTTCGAGATTAATTTATCCAAGACGACTTCGCCCTGAGGCGCGGCGAGGCGACGCGTCTCCAAGGAGTTGCCTAGAGCGAGATGCAATTCGGTCGAATCGCATATCGCTCCGGAGTTTTTGAAAACGCGGGATTCTCGCGAAAAACGGGTATCCACTTTTTCGCGCGACCGGCGGCCACTGAAGCGTCCTTCGAGACGCCCGCCTCGCCCTGGCTCCTCAGGACGAGGGCGCCATTTTCACGCTCACTCCTGCGGGATCGCGATCGGCTGGGCGGGGACGGCGGAGGCGAGCGGGCCGGGGCCGGCGCCGTCGCGCTGGTAGACGTCGGGGCGGAACTGCACCACGCCGTCGGGCGTGGCCCAGGCGGTGATGTACACCCAGTAGACGTTTACTGGCGTCGTGAGCTTGACGTCGACGCGCTCGCCGGAGCGGATCACCGCGTCGATCTGATCGCGGCCCCAGCCCGGATTGTCCTTGAGCAGCCAGGCGACGTAGTCGCGCACGTCCTGGACGCGGATGCAGCCCGATGAGACGAAGCGGAAGTCGTCGCCGAACACGCCCTTCGAGGGCGTGTCGTGCATGTAGACGCCGTAGGGGTTGGGGATGTTGATGCGCACGATGCCGAGCGAGTTGAGATCTGCGCCGGTGTCCTGGCGGTACTTGAAGTGGGTCGCCTCTTCGGTGCTCCAGTTGATCGACGACGGCGGCACTTCCTCGCCCTTGGCGTTGAAGATCCGGATCTTCTCGTCGGTGAGATAGTTCGGATCGGCCTTCATCTTGGGGATGAGGTCCTTCTTGATCAAGGACGGCGGCACGGTCCAGAACGGGTTGAAATTGATCTCGGTCGCGTGGGTCTGCATGATCGGCGACTGGCGGTCGATCTTGCCGACGCCGGCGGCGTGGTGCGAGTAGACGACGCCGTTCTCGACCGTTTCGACCTCGGCTGCCGGAATGTTGGCGACGACGTAGCGCGCACCAAGATCGCCCGAAAAGGTCTTTAGCCGCACGAGGTTGGTTTCGAGCTGCGGTCAGCCGCGACGCGGCGGGAACGTTGAGTTCGGTCAGCGTCGCCTCGTTGACGACGCCGGACTCGCCGATGCCGTTGCGGGCCTGGAACCGCTTGACCGCCGCCTCGACGAACGAATCGTAGATCGGGCCGGCGCCGGCAATCGCGTCGAGATCGCCGGTCACGACCAGCCGGTCGCGAAGGGCCTGGACGCGCGGACCCTTGGAGCCGATCCTGAGGTCGTTTCCAGGCGGAACGGTGTTCCAGCCGCCGCGCGCGACGATGTCCTGATACTTCTGGATTGCGGCCTGGGTCGCGTCGACAGTCGCCGAGGAGAGGATCGGCGTCGCTTCGCGTTGCACCTGCATCTGCGGCGAAGACTCGTAGCTCTGCGGCCATTCCGCCTGATCGCCGTCTTCGGCGGCGAGCGCCGCCACCGGGGTGAGGCTTGCGAGCGCAATCGCGCCAAAAGCTGCGCCGAAAAGCATGCGGCGAGAGGACCGCGGGACGATGGCATCACGCATCAGCATTCAAACTCCCCAGAGACAATCAACCCTGAACCGCGCCAGGCGTCCCCCGCTCGCGCCGATCGAAAGCCGACGCGCCTTCCCGAAGTCAAGATGGGCATAGGCGCGAAAATAGGTCTCAGTCGGGCTATTTTAAGGCCATGCGACCCTTCGAACGCAAAAGGGACGTCCGAAATCGGACGCCCCACTGAAAGGCCAGCGTTGGGTTAAAGGTTCGTTATCAGAGCCGATACTTGATCTGGTCGGTCCAGTACCGCTCGAGCCGTTGCAGCGAAACGTTGACCCGCGCGAGTTCTCCGCCGGCAACGCCGCCGATATGCTCGATCGTGCGGGCGTGCTTGGCATAGACCCCGGCCACGATGCGATGAACCTCCTTGCCCTTTTCGGTCAGGCTGATCCGAACCGCCCGACGGTCGACGCGCGAACGGGCGTGGTGCAGGAATCCCTGCTCCACCAGCTTCTTGACGTTGTAGGAGACGTTCGAGCCGAGATAGTAGCCCTTGGTGCGCAACTCCCCGGCGGTCAGTTCCTTGTCGCCGATGTTGTAGAGCAGGAGCGCCTGCACTGCATTGACGTCCGACCGCTCGCGCCGGTCGAATTCATCCTTGATCACGTCGAGCAAACGGCGATGCAGTCGCTCGACCATTGTCAGGGTCTCCAAGTAAAGACCGGCGACTGGAAGTTCAGGGTCGTCAAATCCCACCGACTCTTGAGTCTTGACCGCATTCAACATAGCACGCTCGCCTGCTCGTCTCTCCGTGGCCGAAGTTGTATTCGGTCCTCTTAGGGTTACGACTGTAACGGCAGGGCATGAAGACACACCTAAGAATCAAGATGAATCGAAGGTTTTCGCCGGCTGGTAAAGATTCTCTTGAACAGGCGACCGGTATTGCTGCCTTGGCGAAGACGGTCAGTCGCGTTCGCGAACCGCAAGCCAGCTCAGGAGGAAATAGCCGATCGCGAGCACGATGTTGAGCGCGGCTGCGGAATAGCCGATCGCTGCGGCGCGCGGGCTCAGCACCGGCGAAACGGCCTCGACCACGGCGCACAGGAGCCAAATCGCCCCGCCCCAGGGAGCGGCGAGCCATAAGCCCACCGCGGCCAGAAGATCGAAGCAGGCGAATGCGACAATGGTCGCCTGCAACGCCAGCGTCATGGTCGTGAAGCTGCCGAGGCTCGGAAAGGCCCCGAGAATGATCGCCCAGTTGAACAGGCCCTTGCCCACCCATACCCAGGCGAGCGTCCGCATGTACCAGAGAAGCGCGGTCTCCCATCCGACCGCCGCGAGAAGGGAGCTCAGCTTCCCGTCCGGGGGTCGGACGGGCGCGCTGCCTACGAACTCGATCGCCCCGTCCCGGCTCTGGCGCAGGCGATAGGTCATGGACGCGAATCAGCAAATGTCAGTTCGTCGGGCCCGAGCGGAGCGAAATACGCCTCGACTTCCGCGTCCGTCGGCGGCGGACTCCAAACGGGGCGATTGTCCTTGTCGACGATCAGCGCCCGGACACCCTCGTAGAAATCGTGACCACGGCAGATGCGCGACACGATTCGGTACTCGATCCTGAGCGCCTCGTCGAAGTCGACCGTCGGCCCCAGCGCCATCTGGCGCAACGCCAGCGCCTGGCTGGTCGGCGACTTGCCGAGCATCGCAGCGCGAGCGGGCTGAGCGAAGGCGAAGCCCTTTCGCGCCTCGTCCTCGAGGGCGGTCAGGATCGCCTCGCGATCGCCGAGCGAGAAGCAGGCTTCGAGTCCGTCCGCCTCGGCCATGAGCGCCGACATCGGCGCGGGCGCGGCGAACCGGCGCAGCGTCGCGTCAACGTCGTCGCCTCCCTCGAGCGCCTGGGCGAGCCCGGCGAAAGCGGCGCTCGGAACGAAAGTCTGGGCGAGCCCGAAGGCGAGCGCGTCGCCTGCGTTGGCGCGCAAACCGGTCAGCGCGAGATAGACCCCCGCGCGACGCGCGAGGCGCGGCAGGAAATACGTGCCGCCGACATCGGGAAAAAAGCCGATTCCGACCTCCGGCATGGCGAAGGAGAAGCCCTCGCCCGCGACCCTGTGCGAGGCGTTGATCGAGACGCCGACGCCGCCGCCCATGACGATGCCGTCGATCAGCGCGACGACCGGCTTGGGATAGGTTCGTATGCGCTCGTTGAGTTGATATTCCTCGCGCCAGAACGTCAGTTGCTGGACGTGGTCGCCGGCGCGGCCGAGGTCGTAGAGCCTGCGGATGTCGCCTCCGGCGCAGAACGCCTTTTCTCCGGAGCCGCCGATCACGACGCGGGTGACGGACGGATCGTCCTGCCAGGCGTCGAGGGCGGCCGCGATCAGCCGCACCATCCTCAGCGTCAGCGCGTTCAGCGCTTTCGGCCGGTTGAGGACGATCACGCCGGCCGCGCCGCGCCGCTCGATCAGCGCCTCGGCGTCCTGGACCGGATCGGCTCACCCGCCCGCCACGTCCTTCAGAACCGCGTCGATCGCGGCCGTGACCGTGTCGATCGGCGCCATGCCGTCGACCTCGCGCAAGAGGCCGCGGGCGCGATAGAAGGGCGTCACCGCCGCGGTGTCGCGCTCGTAGGCCGCAAGGCGCGACTTGAACACGTCCGGATCGTCATCCTTGCGCACCGGCTGCCCGGCCGCCTTGGCCTCCGCGGCGCGATTGACGATGCGGCTCGACGAGCTTGCCCGCGTCGACCGTCAGTTCGATCGCGGCGTCGAGCTTGAGGCCCCGGCCGCGCCAGCATGGCGTCGAGCGTCTTCGGCCTGTTTGACCGTGCGCGGAAAGCCGTCGAGGATGAAGCCGTTCTTGGCATCCGGCTGGCCGATGCGGTCGGCGATGATGCCGACGACGATCTCGTCGGAGACGAGCGCCCCCGATTCCATCACCGCCTTGGCCTTGAGCCCGATCGGCGTTCCGGCCGCGACCGCCGCGCGCAGCATGTCGCCGGTCGAGAGTTGGGGGATGTCGTATTTCTGCACGAGTCGGGCGGCCTGCGTGCCCTTGCCGGCGCCGGGCGGCCCGAGCAGAATCAACCTCATCGCTTCCGTCCCTTCAGTCTGGCCCTGCGGATCAGCCCCTCGTATTGATGCGCCTGCAGATGTCCGTGAATCTGCGCCACCGTGTCCATCGTCACGTTGACGACGATCAGCAGCGAAGTGCCGCCGAAATAGAACGGCAGCGACGCATAGGAAATCAGCCATTCGGGTAAGAGGCAGATCAGCGCCAGATAGCCCGCCCCGAGAACGGTGATTCGGGTCAGGATATAGTCGATGTATTGCGCCGTCCGCTCGCCGGGGCGCACGCCCGGAACGAAGCCGCCGTGCTTCTTGAGGTTGTCGGCCGTGTCGGCCGGATTGAACACGGTCGCCGTGTAGAAGAAGGCGAAGAACACGATCAGCGCGACATAAAGGATGAGATAGAGCGCGCTGCCCGCGGCCGAGCAGCGCCGTGATGGTCGTGAAAATCCCGGAGCTCGTCGTGCCTTGCGCGAAGTTCGCGACCGTCGTCGGCAGCAGCAGCAGCGAGGAGGCGAAGATCGGCGGGATGACGCCGGAGGTGTTGAGCTTCAGCGGCAGGAAGGAGCTCTGCCCCTCGTACATCTTGTTGCCGACCTGACGGCGCGGATAGGTGATCGGCACCCGCCGCTGCGCCCGCTCCATGAAGACGATGAAGGCGACGACCACGAACACCATCACGATCACGGCGAGCACGAGGCCGGTCGAGATCGACCCCTGCCGGCCGAGTTCGAACAATTGCACGATCGCCTGCGGCAGCCGGGCGACGATGCCGGCGAAAATGATCAGCGACGAGCCGTTGCCGACGCCGCGCGCGGTGATCTGCTCGCCGAGCCACACGAGGAACATCGTGCCCCCGGTCAGCGTGACGATGGTCGAGATGATGAACAGGGGGCCGGGATTGCTGACGATGCCGGCGCGTCCCTCGAGGCCGATCGCGATGCCGTAGGCCTGGAACACCGACAGCGCGACGGTCAGATAGCGGGTGTACTGGTTCAGGACCTTGCGGCCCTGCTCGCCCTCTTTCTTGATCGCTTCCAGAGACGGCACCACCGAACTCAGGAGCTGGATGATGATCGAGGCCGAGATGTAGGGCATGATGTTCAGCGCGAACACCGCCATGCGCTGCACGGCGCCGCCCGAGAACATGTTGAACATGTCCAGCACGCCCTGCTTCTGCCCGAGGAACGCCGTCTGAAACGCGTCCGAGTCGATGCCGGGCAGCGGGATATAGGTGCCGAGCCGGAAGATGACGAGCGCGCCCAGCGTGAACCAGATGCGTTTCTTCAGCTCATCGGCCTTGGAGAAGGCTGACCAGTTGATATTGGCTGCGAGCTGTTCGGCGGCGGACGCCATTGCGCTCTCCAGACGGCGCCCCTCGAGGGAGCGCGGAGTTTGAAAACAAAGTTCCCGCCGCGCTGACCGGCGCGGCGGGAACGCCCCTATCATATGGTCGGCTGAGCGCGCCATCGCCAACCCGGACGCCGTCATCATGGCGTCGCCGGCGCGGCCTCCGCCTGCAAGCGTCTTGAGGCTTCCGCCGGCCTTCTCGATCGCGGCGGCGGCGCTCTTCGAGGCCGCGGCGACCTCGAAATTCGCCTTCGCCTTCAGTTCGCCCGAGCCGAGGATCTTCACGCCGTCGCGCGGATGGGTGACGACGCCGGCCTTCAGGAGCGCCTCGGCGTGATCGTCTCGGCAGGGTTGAGCTTGCCGGCGTCGATCGCGCTCTGGATCCGCCCGAGGTTGACCTCGTTGTAGACGCAGCCGGTTCGGCGGCGTGAAGCCGCGCTTCGGCAGGCGCCGATAAAGCGGCATCTGGCCGCCTTCGAAGCCCTTGATGCGCACGCCCGAACGGGCCGTCTGGCCCTTGCCGCCGCGTCCGGCCTGCTTGCCCTTGCCCGAGCCGATGCCGCGTCCGACGCGGATGCGCGCCTTGGTCGAGCCGGGATTATCCTTGATTTCGTTGAGTTTCATGGCGCGATCCTCTACTCGACCTTCGACGACGCGCACGAGGTGCGCGACCTTGGCGATCATGCCGCGGTTAGCCGGCGTGTCGGCGACATTCGCCTTGCGGCCGATCTTGTTGAGGCCGAGGCCCTTCAGCGTGTCGCGCTGCGAGCCGGGCCGGCCGATGGCGCTGGAGATCTGCACCAGCGTGATGGTCTTTTCGGTGGTCATGGCGGCCTCCCGCATCACGAATTGCTGGCGTCGGCTTCGACGCCCTGGCGGCGCGACTGGATCGTCGACACCTTGAGGTTGCGGCGCTGCGCGACCGAGCGCGGGCTGTCCTCGCGCGACAGCGCGTCGAACGTCGCGCGGATCATGTTGTAGGGGTTCGAGGAGCCCTGGCTCTTCGCCACGACGTCATGGACGCCGAGCGACTCGAACACCGCGCGCATCGGGCCGCCGGCGATGATGCCGGTGCCGGCGGGCGCCGCGCGAAGCACGACGCGGCCCGCGCCGTGGCGGCCGTTGACGTCGTGATGCAGCGTCCGGCCTTCGCGCAGCGGCACGCGGACGAGCCCGCGCTTGGCGGCCTCGGTCGCCTTGCGGATCGCCTCCGGCACTTCGCGCGCCTTGCCGTGGCCGAACCCGACCCGGCCCTTCTGGTCGCCGACGACGACGAGCGCGGCAAAGCCGAAACGGCGGCCGCCCTTCACCACTTTCGCCACGCGATTGATGTGGACGAGGCGGTCGACGAACTCGCTGTCGCGCTCCTCGTGCTTGTGATCGCGGCCGCGGCCGCCTTCTTCACGCGCCATATGTTTCTTCCGTCACTCAATCGCGGCGCGCGCCGAAGGCGGCGCCGCTCGCTTCCGTTGCTGGCTCAGAACTCGAGGCCGCCCTCGCGGGCGCCCTCGGCCAGCGCCTTGACGCGGCCGTGGTACATGTAGCCGCCGCGGTCGAACACGACCTTGGCGACGCCGGCCTTCTTGGCCCGCTCGGCGAGCTCCTTGCCGACGATGCGCGCGGCCTCGACGGTCGCGCCGGTCTTCAGCTGCTCGCGCAACGTCTTCTCGATCGTCGAGGCCGAGGCGAGCGTGCGGCCCTGCTCGTCGTCGATGACCTGGGCGTAGATCTGCTTGGACGAGCGGAAGACGCTGAGCCGCGGACGGTCGCCGGCCTTGGCGGCGATCGCCCGGCGGACGCGCGCCTTGCGCCGCTCGGTGGAAATGTTGGACTTGGCCATGGCGGCGCCCCTTACTTCTTCTTGCCTTCCTTGCGGAAGATGAACTCGCCGGCGTACTTCACGCCCTTGCCCTTGTAGGGCTCGGGGCCGCGGAACGCGCGGATCTCCGCGGCGATCTGGCCGACCTGCCTCTTGTCGATGCCGGCGATCGTGATTTCGGTCGGCTTCGGCGTCGTGATCGTCACGCCGGCCGGGATCGGGTATTGGATGTCGTGGCTGTAGCCGAGCGACAGCTGCAGGTTCTTGCCGGCGATCGCGGCCTTGTAGCCGACGCCGTTGATCTCGAGCTTCCGCTCGAAACCATGGGTGACGCCGCCGACCAGGTTGGCGATCTGCGCGCGGGTCGTGCCCCACATCGCGCGGGCGCGCTTGTCCTCGCTCGTGAGGCTGGACGTGCACGGCGCCGCCGTCGATCGACACCGACACCTCGTCAGGCGCGGTGAACTTCGAGTTCGCCCTTCGCGCCTTTGACGGCGATGGTCTGACCTTCCAGCTTGGCGGTGACGCCGGCCGGAATGACCACGGGCTTCTTGCCAATACGAGACATGGCTCAATTCCAATCTTGGCTCAATCCAATTTCGCGAGCGCCCCGTCAGAAGACGGTGCAGAGGACTTCGCCGCCGACGTTGGCGTCGCGCGCGGCGTGGTCGGCCATGACGCCCTTCGGCGTCGAAACGATGGCGACGCCGAGGCCGTTTGCGACCCGCGGCATGGCGTCGACCGTGGCGTAGACGCGGCGGCCGGGCTTCGACACGCGCTCGAGCTTGCGGATGACGGGCTCGTTGTCGAAATACTTGAGCTCGATTTCGAACTCGGAGCGGCCGTTGCCGAAGTCCGTGGTCGAATAGCCGCGGATGTAGCCCTTCGAACTCGAGCACGTCGAGAACCTTCTTGCGAAGCGAGGAGCCGGGCGTCGAGACCTTGCCGCGCTTGCGCATCTGCGCATTGCGGATGCGGGTCAGCATGTCGCCGAGCGGATCGTTCACTGCCATGATCCCAGCCTCCTCACCAGCTCGACTTCACGAGGCCCGGGATCAGGCCCTTGTTGCCCAGTTCGCGAAGCGCGATGCGCGACATCTTCATCTTGCGATAGTAGCCGCGCGGACGTCCCGGTCACCTCGCAGCGGTTGCGCACGCGGATGACCGCGCCGTTGCGCGGCAGCTCGGCGAGCTTCAGGCGCGCCTCGAAGCGCTCCTCCATCGGACGTCGCGTCGTCGTTGGCGATGTCGAGCAGGCGCCGCGCGGCGTCCGGCGAACTTCTTCACCAGCCGCTGCTTGCGCAGGTTGTTCTCGATTGCACTCTTCTTTGCCATTAAGGCCTCCAATTTTCCGCGTCTGAGCCTTGCTTAGCTCACTGCCGGAACGGGAAGTTGAACGCACTGCAGCAAGGCCTGCGCTTCCGCGTCGGTCTTGGCCGTCGTGCAGACCACGATGTCGAGACCGAGCATGGATTCGGCCTTGTCGTAGTCGATCTCGGGGAAAATGATGTGCTCCTTGACGCCGAGCGCGTAGTTGCCCCGCCCGTCGAACGACTTCGGATCGAGGCCGCGGAAGTCGCGGACGCGCGGCAGCGCCACCGTCACCAGACGATCGAGGAACTCGTACATGCGGGTCTTGCGCAAGGTCACCTTGGCGCCGATCGGCATGTTCTCGCGCACCTTGAAGGTCGAGATCGCCTTGCGGGCGCGCGTGATCACCGGCCTCTGACCGGCGATCAGCGCGAGGTCGGCCGCAGCCGTCGTCACCTTCTTGGTGTCGTTGACCGCTTCGCCGACGCCCATGTTGAGCACGATCTTGTCGATCTTCGGCACTTCCATGGCGTTCTTGTAGCCGAACTCCTTGAGGAGCTTCGGCACGATCTCGTCCTGGTAGACCTTTCTCAGCCGCGCGACGTAATCCTTCGGCGTCGCCGACACGCCGCGGCCGGACGCCGCCGGCGCTTCGCTCTTGGCGGGCTTGGCGACCTTTCCGCCCTTGGCTTCGGGCGCGGGCGCGCCCTTGCCGCCTTTGGGCGGAGCGGCCTTGTCGCCCTTGCCGGGCTTGGCGCCCTTGTCGTTCTTGTCAGCCATCGATCAGATCTCCGGAACGCTTGGCGACGCGGACCTTGCGGCCGTCATCGAGAATCTTGAAGCCGACGCGCGTGGGCTTGCCCGTCTTGGGGTCGGCGATCGCCAGGTTCGACAGATGGATCGGCGCCTCCTTGCTCAGGATGCCGCCTTCGGTCTGCGCGGTCTGGCGGGTGTGGCGACGCACGAGATTGACTCCGCCGACGATCGCGCGGTGTTCGTCCGGGATCACCGAGCGAACCTCGCCGGTCTTGCCCTTGTCGCGGCCGGCGACGACGACGACCTTGTCGCCTTTCTTGATTTTCGCGGCCATCACAGCACCTCCGGCGCGAGCGAGATGATCTTCACGTGGTTCTTGGCGCGAAGCTCGCGCGGCACCGGTCCGAAGATGCGGGTGCCGACCGGCTCGGACTGGTTGTTGACCAGAACCGCAGCATTCGAGTCGAACCGGATCACCGAACCGTCGGCGCGGCGGATGTCCTTGGCGGTGCGCACGACGACCGCCTTCATGACGTCGCCCTTCTTCACGCGGCCGCGCGGGATCGCCTCCTTGACGGAGACGACGATGATGTCGCCGATCGAAGCGTAGCGACGCTTCGATCCGCCCAAAACCTTGATGCACATCACGCGGCGCGCACCGGAATTGTCGGCGACGTCGAGGTTGGTCTGCATCTGTATCATGGCCTGATCGCCTTTCTGGTCAGATCGGTTTCCGGCGCCCTGCGGCGCCGGACTACGCCTGAAGGGAGCTCACGCCCCCGGGATGAAACGAGACGGTCGCTCTCGCGTCCGTCATGCCTTCGCCGCCGCCTCGTCGATGACGATCCAGCGCTTGAGCTTCGAGATCGGCTTGGTCTCCTCGATCGAGACGGTGTCGCCGACCTTCTGCGTCTTGTTCTCGACGTGCGCATGATAGTTCTTCGAGCGGCGCACGGTCTTCTTGAGCAGCGGATGCGTGAAACGGCGCTCAACCTTGACGACGAGTGTCTTCTCCTGCTTGTCGCTGACGACGACCCCCTGCAAAATTCTCTTCGGCATAATCTCTAGTCCTCGGACTTGACGGCGGCGCGCTTCTGCGCAGCGATGGTCTTGACGCGCGCGATGTCGCGGCGGACGACGCGCACCCGCGCGGTGTCCTGCAACTGGCCGCTCGCCTTCTGAAAGCGCAGGTTGAACTGCTCCTTCTTCAGCTTGAGCGCCTCGTCGTTGAGCTGGTCTTCCGTCATGACGCGCAGATCGGAAAGGCGGCTGGAATTCTTCATCTCGCTCTCCTTATTCCGCGATGCGCTGCACGAAGCGGGTCTTGATCGGAAGCTTGGCCGCGGCGAGCAGGAACGCCTCGCGCGCGATCCCCTCCGGCACGCCGTCGACCTCGAACATGATGCGGCCCGGAGCGACGCGGGCGACCCAGAACTCCGGAGCGCCCTTGCCCTTGCCCATGCGGACCTCGATCGGCTTCTTCGACACCGGCACGTCCGGGAATATGCGGATCCAGACACGGCCGGCGCGCTTCATGTGGCGGGTCAGCGCGCGGCGGGCCGCCTCGATCTGGCGCGCGGTCACGCGTTCCGGCTCGAGCGCCTTCAGACCGAACTCACCGAAGTTCAGCGCGAATCCGCCCTTCGCATTGCCGTGAATCCGGCCTTTGAAGGCTTTGCGGAACCTGGTTTTCTTGGGCTGCATCATGGTGGTAGACTTTCAATGGATCGGCAGCGTCACACCGCTTCGCGGCGCTCACGGTCGCGGTCGCGGCCAGGCTCGCGATCCCGCTCCCGCGGCTCGCGGCGCGGACGATGCGTGGAGGAATGATCGGCCTCGGCCTGGCGCTTGTCCTGGGCCATCGGATCGTGCTCGAGGATTTCGCCCTTGAAGATCCAGACCTTGATGCCGCAGGTGCCATACGCCGTATGCGCGGTGGCGACGCCGTAGTCGACGTCGGCGCGCAGCGTGTGCAACGGCACGCGGCCTTCGCGGTACCATTCGAGGCGCGCGATTTCGGCGCCGCCAAGACGGCCCGAGCAGTTGATGCGGATGCCTTCCGCGCCGAGCCGCATGGCCGACTGGACGGCGCGCTTCATCGCGCGGCGGAACGCCACGCGGCGCTCGAGCTGCTGGGCGATCGAACTCGGCGACCAGGGTCGCGTCGATTTCGGGCTTGCGCACCTCGACGATGTTGATCGCGACTTCCGAGTTCGTCAGCTTCGACACCTGCTTACGCAGCTTGTCGATGTCGGCGCCCTTCTTGCCGATCACCACGCCCGGACGCGCCGAGTGAATGTTGACCCGGCACTTCTTGTGCGGACGCTCGATCACGATCTTGGAGATCGCCGCCTGCTTCAAACCCTTCGACAGGACTTCGCGGATCTTCATGTCCTCATGCAGCAGCTTACCGTATTCGGTCTTGTTGGAATACCAGCGCGAATCCCAGGTGCGGTTGATGCCGAGGCGCAGCCCGATCGGATTGATCTTCTGACCCATAGTCGCTTCTCCTCAGGCCGCTTTGGCTTCGTCGGCGGCGACTTCGCGCACGACGATCGTGATGTTGGCGAAAGGCTTTTCGATCCGCCCGGCCCGGCCGCGAGCGCGGGGGCTGAAGCGCTTCATCACCATGTCCTTGCCCACCCAGGCCTGCGCGACGACGAGATCGTCGACGTCGAGCTCATGGTTGTTCTCGGCGTTGGCGATCGCCGACTCGAGCGCCTTCTTCACCTCGACCGAGATCCGCTTGCGCGAGAACTCGAGGTCGGCGAGCGCGGTCGCGACCTTCTTGCCGCGGATAAGCTGGGCGAGCAGGTTCAGCTTCTGCGGACTCACGCGCAACATGCGCACGGTCGCTTTCGCCTCGTTGTCGGCCAGACGCCGCGGGTTGGCTTGCTTGGACATCGGTTACGCCCTCTTCGCCTTCTTGTCGGCGGAATGGCCATGAAACGTCCGAGTCGGCGCAGAACTCTCCGAACTTGTGGCCGATCATCTCCTCGGACACGAGCACCGGAATGTGCTTGTGGCCGTTGTAAACGCCGAAGGTGAGGCCGACGAACTGCGGCAGGATGGTCGAGCGGCGGCTCCAGATCTTGATGATCTCGGAGCGGCCCGAACCGCGCGCGGCGTCGGCCTTCTTCAACATATAGCCGTCGACGAACGGCCCTTTCCAGATCGAACGCGTCATGGCTCAGCCCTTCTTCTTGCGCGCGTGCCGCGATGCGACGATGAACTTGTCGGTGGACTTGTTGCTGCGGGTCTTGCTGCCCTTGGTCGGCTTGCCCCATGGGCTCACCGGGTGGCGGCCGCCCGAGGTGCGGCCCTCGCCGCCGCCATGCGGATGGTCGACCGGGTTCATGGTGACGCCGCGGTTGTGCGGGCGATGGCCAAGCCAGCGGTTGCGGCCCGCCTTGCCGAGCGAAGAGTTCATGTGGTCCGGGTTCGACACCGCGCCGACAGAAGCAAAGCACTGGCCGTGGATCAGCCGCTGCTCGCCGGAACTCAGGCGGAGCGACACATAGCCCTGGTCGCGGCCGACGATCTGCGCATAGGTCCCGGCCGAGCGCGCGATCGCGCCGCCCTTGCCGATCTTCATCTCGACGTTATGGACGATCGTGCCGACCGGAATGCTCGCGAGCGGCATCGCGTTGCCCGGCTTCACGTCGACCTGCTGGCCGGCGATCACCTCGTCGCCGACCGACAGGCGCTGCGGCGCGATGATGTAGGCCTGCTCGCCATCGGCGTATTTGACCAGCGCGATGAAGCTCGTGCGGTTCGGGTCGTACTCGAGCCGCTCGACCTTGCCCGCGACGTCGAACTTGCGCCGCTTGAAGTCGACGATGCGGTACGACTGCTTGTGGCCGCCGCCGCGGAAGCGCACGGTGACGCGGCCGTGGTTGTTGCGGCCGCCCTTCTCCGATTTGCCGACGGTCAACGTCTTGACGGGCTTCCCCTTGTGAAGCTCGCTGCGGTCGACGATCGCCAGCTGTCGCAGGCCCGGCGTTATCGGCTTGTAAGTCTTGAGAGCCATGGTCCTGATACCCTTAGAGGCCGGTGGTCACGTCGATGCGATCGCCGTCGGCGAGCGTGACGATGGCCTTCTTCATGTCCTGCTGCCGGCCGCGGATGCCGCGGAAAGCCTTGGTCTTGCCCTTGCGCAGAAGGGTGTTGACCGCGGTCACCTTGACGTCGAACAGCTTCTCGATCGCCGCCTTGATCTGCGGCTTCGTGGCGTTGCGCGCGACCTTGAACACGAACTGGTTGGCTTTCCGATGCGATCGTCGCCTTTTCCGTGATCACGGGCGCGACGATCGTGTCGTAGTGGCGAGCGTCCTTTGTCATTTGAACCGCGCCTCCAGCGCTTCGATCGCGTCCTTGGTCAGCACGAGCTTCTCGCGGCGCATGATGTCGTAGACATTGATGCCCTGGACCGGCAGGACGTCGATCTGGGGAAGGTTGCGCGCGGCGACAGCGAACTTCTCGTGCACCTCGGCGCCGTCGATGATGAGAGCGTTGGCGATCGCCGCCTTGGCGAAGGAGTCGCGCAGGGCCTTGGTCTTGCCCTCGGCGAGCTCCGCCTTCTCCCACACCACGAGCCCGCCGGCGCGAACCTTCGCCGACAGGGCGTGGCGCAGCGCGAGCGCCCGCACTTTCTTCGGCAGGTCGTGCGCGTGGCTGCGGAGCACCGGGCCCATCGCCCGACCGCCGCCGCGGAACTGCGGCACGCGGGCCGAGCCGTGACGGGCGCCGCCGGTGCCCTTCTGCTTGTACATCTTCTTGCCGGTGCGATGGATGTCCGCGCGGCCGAGCGTCTTGTGGTCGCCGGCCTGGCGCTTGGCGAGCTGCCAGCGCACCATGCGCGCGATGAGATCCGCGCGCGGCTCGAGGCCGAAGATCGCGTCGTCGAGCTCGAGAGAGCCCGCCGCCGCTCCGTCCATCGACGTCATGTCGAATTTCATGACCGTCATTCTCCCTTCGGCGCTTCGGCCGGCGCGGCTTCAGGAGCCGCATCGTGAATTCGGAACTTGCCGGGAATCGGCGCGTCCTTCGGCAGCGGCTTCTTCACCGCGTCGCGCACGGAGATCCAGCCGCCGGCGTTGCCCGGCACCGCGCCCTGAACCAGGATCAGGCCGCGCTCGACGTCGGTCTGCACGACGCGCAGGTTCTGGGTCGTCACCTGATCGACGCCCATGTGGCCGGCCATCTTCTTGTTCTTCCAGGTCTTGCCGGGATCCTGACGTCCGCCGGTCGAGCCGTGCGAACGGTGCGAGACCGACACGCCGTGAGTGGCGCGCAAGCCTCCGAAGTTCCAGCGCTTCATCGGACCGGCGAAACCCTTGCCGATCGTCACACCGGTGACATCGACATATTGTCCAACGGTGAAATGATCGGCGGTGATCTCGGCCCCGACCGGAATGAGCTTGTCCTCGGCGACGCGGAATTCGGCCAGGCGCAGCTTCGGCTCGACGTGCGCGATGGCGAAACGCCCGCGCTCGGCCTTGGAGACGTTCTTGACCTTGGCCTTGCCGATGCCGAGCTGAAGGGCGGTGTAGCCGTTCTTTTCCTGCGTACGATGCGCGACGACCTGGCAGCCCTCGACCTGGAGGACGGTGACCGGAACGTGCTCGCCCGCGTCGGTGAAGATCCGGGACATCCCCAGCTTCTTTGCGATGATGCCTGAACGCATTGGCGTTTATCCTTCGAGGGCGCTTGCGGGAGGAGCCGCAGAGGCGCCTCGGCAAATCCTTAGAGCTTGATTTCGACGTCGACGCCGGCGGCGAGATCGAGCTTCATCAGCGCGTCGACCGTCTGCGGGGTCGGGTCGACGATGTCGAGCACGCGCTTGTGGGTTCGAATCTCGAACTGCTCGCGCGACTTCTTGTCGACGTGGGGCGAACGGTTCACCGTGAACTTCTCGATCCGCGTCGGCAGCGGAATCGGCCCGCGAACCCTGGCGCCGGTGCGCTTGGCCGTGGACACGATCTCCTTCGTCGAAGCGTCGAGCACACGGTGATCGAACGCCTTGAGACGGATCCGGATGTTTGTCGTGTTCATTCTTTCAAATCCTTGCCGGCGCAGGCGGGGCGAAGGCCGCCCCGCCTTTTTTTCGCAGGTCGTGAGCCTTACTCGGTGATCGACACCACGACGCCCGAGCCGACCGTGCGTCCGCCTTCGCGAATGGCGAAGCGCAGCTTCTCCTCCATCGCGATCGGCACGATCAGCGAGACGTCGATCGTCACGTTGTCGCCCGGCATCACCATTTCGGTGCCTTGCGGCAGCTCGACGATGCCCGTCACGTCGGTCGTGCGGAAATAGAACTGCGGACGGTAGTTGGTGAAGAACGGCGTGTGGCGGCCGCCCTCCTCCTTGGTCAGGATATAGGCCTCGGCCTTGAACTTGGTGTGCGGCTTGACCGTGCCGGGCTTGCACAGCACCTGGCCGCGCTCGACCTCTTCGCGCTTGGTGCCGCGCAGCAGGCAGCCGACGTTGTCGCCCGCCTCGCCCTGGTCGAGGAGCTTGCGGAACATCTCGACGCCGGTCACGGTGGTCTTCGCGGTCGGACGCAGGCCGACGATCTCGACTTCCTCGCCGACCTTGATGATGCCGCGCTCGATGCGCCCGGTCACAACCGTGCCGCGGCCGGAGATCGAGAACACGTCCTCGACCGGCATCAGGAAAGGCTTGTCCTTCGGGCGGTCGGGCTGCGGAATGTAGTCGTCGACCGCGTCCATGAGCTTGAGGATCGAGTCGTGGCCGATCTCGGGCGACTTGTTCTCCAGCGCCATCAGCGCCGAACCCTTGACGATCGGAATGTCGTCGCCCGGGAACTCGTAACGCGACAGCAGCTCGCGAACCTCGAGCTCGACCAGCTCGAGCAGCTCCGGATCGTCGACCATGTCGACCTTGTTCATGTAGACGACCAGCGCCGGCACGCCGACCTGACGGGCGAGCAGGATGTGCTCGCGGGTCTGCGGCATCGGACCGTCGGCTGCGGAGACGACGAGGATCGCGCCGTCCATCTGCGCCGCGCCGGTGATCATGTTCTTCACATAGTCGGCGTGGCCGGGGCAATCGACGTGCGCGTAGTGGCGCTTCTTCGTCTCGTACTCGACGTGAGCGGTCGAGATCGTGATGCCGCGAGCCTTTTCCTCCGGCGCCTTGTCGATCTGATCGTAAGCCGTGAACGTCGCCCCGCCGGTCTCGGCGAGAACCTTGGTGATCGCCGCGGTCAGCGACGTCTTGCCATGGTCGACGTGGCCGATCGTGCCGATGTTGCAATGCGGCTTGTTACGCGCAAACTTTTCCTTGGCCATAACGAACTCCTTTTCGAGGCCTTAACCTTCAACGCCGGGCGACGCGCCTTACTTGAACTTCTCGATGATCTCGGCAGCGATGTTCGCCGGGACCTGCTCGTAATGATCGAACTGCATCGTGAAGTTGGCGCGGCCCTGCGTGCCCGAACGCAACTGGTTGACGTAGCCGAACATGTTCGACAGCGGCACCATCGCGTTGATGACGACGGCGTTGGCCCGCATGTCCTGACCCTGCACATGGCCGCGGCGGGAGAGCAGGTCCCCCATCACGAAGCCGGTGTGCTCTTCCGGAGTCACGACCTCCACTTTCATGATCGGCTCGAGCAAAGCCGATCCGCCCTTCTGCAGGCCCTCGCGGAACGCCGCGCGGGAAGCAATTTCGAAGGCAAGCGCCGAGGAGTCGACGTCGTGATAGGCGCCGTCGATCAGCGTCGCCTTGACGTCGACGACGGGGAAGCCCGCCAGCACGCCGGCGCCCATGACGCTGTTGATGCCCTTTTCGACGCCGGGGATGTATTCCTTCGGCACCGCGCCGCCGACGACCTTGGATTCGAACGAAGAGCCCGCGCCGGGCTCGGCCGGCTCGAACACCAGCACGACCTTCGCAAACTGGCCCGTGCCGCCGGTCTGCTTCTTGTGGGTGTAGTTGATCTCGGTCTTCTTGGTCAGCCGCTCGCGATAAGCGACCTGCGGCGCGCCGATGTTGGCGTCGACCTTGTAGGTGCGCCTGAGGATGTCGACCTTGATGTCGAGATGAAGCTCGCCCATGCCCTTGAGGATGGTCTGGCCGGATTCCTGATCGGTCGAGACGCGGAAGGACGGATCCTCCGCGGCCAGCTTCGCAAGGGCTATTCCCAGCTTCTCCTGGTCCGCCTTCGACTTCGGCTCGATCGCGATCTCGATGACCGGCTCCGGGAACTCCATCTTCTCGAGGATCACCGGCTTCTGCAAGTCGCACAGGGTGTCGCCGGTGCGCGTATCCTTGAGGCCCGCGAGCGCGACGATATCGCCGGCATAGGCCTCCTTGATGTCCTCGCGATTGTTGGCGTGCATCAGCAGCATGCGGCCGACGCGCTCCTTCTTGTCCTTGGTCGAATTGAGCACTGTCGTGCCGGACTCGATCTTGCCCGAGTAGATGCGGCAGAACGTGATCGTGCCGACGAACGGGTCGTCCATAATCTTGAAGCCGAGCATCGAGAAAGGCTCGGAGTCCTTGGGCAAGCGGACGATTTCCTCGCCGGTGTCGACGTCGATGCCCTTGATGCCGCCGCGATCGACGGGCGAAGGCAGGTAGTCGACGACCGCGTCGAGCAGCGGCTGCACGCCCTTGTTCTTGAAGGCCGAGCCGCACAGGACGGGGACGAACGTGATCTGCCTGACAGCCTTGCGGATGCAGCGCTTCAGCGTCTCGATGTCCGGCTCCTGGCCGTCGAGATAGGCCGTCATCACCTCGTCGTCGAGTTCGACGGCGGCTTCGATCAGCGCATGCCGGTACTCTTCCGCCTTCGCCTTGAGGTCGTCCGGAATCTCCTCGTCGTGATACTTCGCGCCAAGGCCCTCATCCTCCCAGACGACCGCCTTCATGCGCAGAAGGTCAATCAAGCCATGGAAATTGGACTCGGAGCCGATCGGCAGCTGGATACATACGGGACGGCCGCCGACCTTGGTGCTGATCTCCTCGACGCAGCGGTAGAAGTCTGCGCCGACCTTGTCCATCTTGTTGACAAACACGATGCGCGGAACGCCGTACTTGTCGGCCTGGCGCCAGACGGTCTCGGTCTGCGGCTCGACGCCCTGGTTGCCGTCGAGCACACACACGGCGCCGTCGAGCACGCGCAAGGAGCGCTCGACCTCGATGGTGAAGTCGACGTGGCCGGGCGTGTCGATGATGTTGAGGCGCTTGTCATGCCAGAACGTGGTCGTCGCGGCGGACGTGATGGTGATGCCGCGCTCCTGCTCCTGTTCCATCCAATCCATGGTCGCGGCGCCGTCGTGGACTTCGCCGATCTTATGGGACTTGCCGGAGTAGTAGAGGATGCGCTCCGTCGTCGTCGTTTTTCCAGCATCGATGTGAGCCATGATGCCGAAATTACGGTAGTCTTCGATAGCGTGGCTGCGCGCCATGATCCTGATCCTGTCCTTAAGAAGGAAGGCCGCTTACCAGCGGTAGTGGGCGAAGGCGCGGTTGGCTTCCGCCATCCGGTGCGTGTCTTCGCGCTTCTTCACCGCGGCGCCGCGGTTGTTGGAGGCGTCGAGAAGCTCGGCCGAGAGGCGGTCGACCATGGTCTTGTCGTTGCGATCGCGCGCGGCGGAAATGATCCAGCGGATCGCCAGCGCCTGACGGCGGTCCGTGCGCACTTCGACCGGCACCTGATAGGTCGCGCCGCCGACGCGGCGGGAGCGCACCTCGACCGCCGGCGCGACGTTCTCGAGCGCCTGCTTGAACACCGCAAGCGGATCGCTCTTGGCCTTGACCTCGACGCTGTCGAGGGCTCCATAGACGATTCGCTCGGCGACCGACTTCTTGCCTTCGTACATGATGGTGTTCATGAACTTGGCGACGATGACGTCCCCGTATTTGGCGTCGGGGATGATCTCGCGCTTTTCAGCGCTGTGCCGGCGGGACATGGCCTGCTCCTAATCCTGAAATCTGATCACTTCGGACGCTTGGCGCCGTACTTCGAACGGCGCTGCTTGCGGTCCTTCACGCCCTGCGTATCGAGCACGCCGCGCAGGATATGGTAACGCACGCCCGGCAGATCCTTGACGCGGCCGCCGCGGATCATGACCACCGAGTGCTCCTGCAGGTTGTGACCCTCGCCGGGAATGTAGCCGATGACCTCGAAGCCGTTAGTGAGGCGGACCTTGGCGACCTTGCGCAGCGCCGAGTTCGGCTTCTTCGGCGTCGTGGTGTAGACGCGCGTGCAAACGCCGCGCTTCTGCGGGCTCGCCTGGAGGTGGCGGGCCTTCTCGCGGTAGGTCTTCGGTTGCCGCGGCTTGCGGATCAACTGGCTAATCGTCGGCATGTCGAGCCCTTAACTTCCCGTGTCCATCGCCCGGCCCTGCGGCCGGGCAGAATTCCTTCGCCCATCGCTGCGCGCGCTTTGAGCAACGCGCGAAACCAACAGCGCCCACAAACCCTCGTCGGGGTTCGGGCGCCGCCGCAAGCAGAGGAACACGGGCGAACCCGCGATCATGCGAAACAGAACCGGCCCCACAGGGGCCGGAGATGGCTCGTCGATGAGATCGTCAGTGTTTAGAGCCGGTGGGTACGGAACGCGTCGTTCCGTACAGCGAAGCCCTACGACCTGCCGAAAGCGGGCGGAACATATGCGGCGCGTTCGCCACCGTCAACCCTTTTTTTCGGCTCTTTGCGGCCGGCGCCCAGGCCGCCCGCTCCGCCCGCCTGCGGCGCTCGACGTCGGGTCCAGCAGTCTCAAAGATTGACGAATCATCAGAAATTGCGACGGATGCGGATCGCCGCGGGCCGTCGGTTTCCAGAGGCGCCCGGCGGCCAATCCCGGAAATCCGCTCTTGCCTGCGCCGCAAATCCGCTCTTGCCTGCGCCCGCAAAAGAGGTTAGACGCCCCCAGACGTTTCCGGCGGCACCCTTTGTCGACTTCCCGGAAGTGGTATGTGCGCCCGTAGCTCAGCTGGATAGAGCACCAGACTACGAATCTGGGGGTCGGGAGTTCGAAATCTCTCCGGGCGCGCCATTCCTGAACAAATAGAGAGACCTTTTGGCACAGGTTCGGCGACCCCTTCAGTTCCGCATCTCGCCAAAACGGATTTTCGGCCCGTTGATGCGGATATCGGCGGATATCGTCATCAGTGACCCGGACCTCGTCCATAAGCAGCCGGGCGTAGGCCTGCCGGAACTCCGGGCAACCTTCGTAGAGTTTGTCCCGCAGTGGGCCGGCCTTGGCCGGTCGCGAGCGGGGTTTACCGCGCAGCACGCTCTCGCCCGTAAAGCAGCAGCATGGCGATGATGACGGCGCCATAGATGATCTGGCGGCCCGCGTCGGGCATCTGCACCACCGACAGGATGGACTGGAGAAGCGTAATCAGAACCACTCCGGCGACCGTGCCGAGATATCTGCCGCGTCCGCCCATGATCGAAGCGCCGCCGAGCACGACGGACGCGATGGCTGGAAGAAGATAGGCGTCACCCATCCCCTGCGCCGCCTTGCTGGCGTAGCCGGCGAGGAGAACACCGCCGAAAGCGGAGAGGCCGCCGGCCAGGGCGAACGCGAGGAGGATGACGCGCTGAGTGTCGACTCCCGAGAGGTAGGCCGCGCGCTCGCGGTTGCCGATGCCGTACACCGACCGCCCGAAGGTGGTCCGGTTCAAGACAAAGACGGCGCAGGCGCCAACCACAATCCAGACGATCAGGGCGTTCGGCAGCCCAAAGGCGAGGCTGCCGGTGGCCAGGGCCCGCATCGCCGGCGAGGACGAGTCTTGCGGTGAGAAGCCGCCGGTATGGACGACCATAAGCCCCTGAGCCACTGCATTGACGGCGAGCGTGACGATCATCGAGGGAATGCGCAGGTACGCGACGCCGAACCCGTTGACGAGGCCGAGGGCGACTCCGCATGCCACCCCAAAGGGAATGGCAAGCCATGCGCCGATCGGCCCCCACGCGGTCGCGGCGGTCGCCATCATGCCGCCGACCGCAACAAGCCAAGGCACCGAGAGATCGATCTGTCCGAGCAGGATCACGATCATCGTGCCGGTCGCGATGACGCCCAGGAACGAGGCGACCTTGAGCTGCTGCAGCAGATATTCTGGCGACAGGAAGCTGCGCGAATAGAGCGAACCGAGAAGCAGAAGCATGACAATGCATCCGAACGCGACGACGACCGGCCGGTCGAGGCGGGAGTAAAAGGCCTCGCTGCGCCGGGGTCGTGCGTCGGCCGTCACGAAAAGAGGTCCAGGCGGTTGCGCACCTGAAAGAGGCGGACCGCGCCAAGCGACACGGCCGCGAGCAGGACCACGCCTTGAAACAGCGGCTGCCAGAGCGGATCGAGATTGAAAACGAACAGGAGGTCGCCGATCGTGCGGAACATCAGCGCGCCGAAGATCGCCCCGATCGCACTCCCAGAGCCCCCATACAGGGAGACTCCGCCGAGCACGACCGCGGCGATCGAATAGAGCGTGTAAGATCCGCCCGTCTGGGCCGACGCTTCGCCCGAATAGGTCACGAAGGTCAGAAACAGGCCGGCAAGCGAAGCGGTCAGCCCAGAGAGGACATAGGCCCAGAACTTCGCGGAATTGACTGGCACGCCGGACATGAAAGCAGCCTGCTCGGACGACCCGGTCGCGTAAGCCGCCCGGCCCAAGGCCGAGCGCGAGTACGGGATCCAAAGAACGAGCACGACCGCCGCGAGAGCGACCAGGCTCGCGGGCAGAACCGTGAAGACTCGGCCGGTTAGGGCATCGGCGAGCGGTCCGTAGACGTCGCCGCCGGGAGTCGGCCTTATGAGCAGCGCGACCCCGTAGAAAATCGCGCCGGTTGCAATCGTCGTCACGATCGGCTGCAGCCTCCCGACGATGACGATCAGCCCGTTGACCGCGCCGCAGGCGGCGCCCGCCGCCATGACGCCGAGGACGCCGAGGGCCGCCTGCCAAGCCGAGCCGACGACGATCGCCGAGGCGAGACAGTTTGTCAGCACGAACACGGAGCCGACCGAAAGATCGATGCCCGCGGTGATGACGACGAAAGTCTGCGCCATCGCCACAAGCGCCAGCAGCACGCCCTTGTTGGCTGCCGTCTCGACCACGTTCGCGCTGAATCCGGCGGGATGGTTGCTTGCATAGATCGCGAACATCACGACGAAGAAGGCGACCGAGACGAGGGTCGCGCGGTTTTGCGCCAGGGCGTAGCGCCATTCGCTCATGGAGCGCCTTCCGCGAAGACGCGGGCGTCGGACTTGGCGATGTTGAGCGCGCTCGCGACCAGCGCGCGCTCGGTGATCTCCTCGCCGACCAGGACCCGCTTGATCGCCCCGTCGTAGACGACAAGCGCCCGGTCGCAACAGCCGATGAGCTCGCTATAGTCGGTCGTGTAGAACACGATCGCGGCGCCCGAGTCGGCGAGCTTGCGCAGCAGCTGATAGATCTCCTGCTTTGTCGCAACGTCGATCCCGCGTGTGGGATCGTTGAGCAGGATGATTCGCGGCTCGGCCATCAGCCACTTTGCGATGACCACCTTTTGCTGGTTGCCCCCCGACAGCGCGCCGACCGGGATGTCGATCGAGCCCGCGCGGATCGCCAGAAGATCCATCATCTCCTGGATCAGCTTTCCTTCGCGGTCGCGGTTGAGCACACCCCCGCGGGAGATGCGATCGAGCGCCGCAAAGGAAAGGTTCGCGCCGACCGACATCGGCAGCATCAGACCTTCCGTCTTCCGGTCCTCGGGAATCAACGCCATCCCGATTGCGCTGGATTTCGCCGCGTGGGGACTTGCCCGGCGCGACGGGGCGACCAGCGACGCGAATTTCGCCGGTCACTCCGCGCAGGACGCCGAACAGAGCCAGCAGAAGCTCCCGCTGCCCCTGCCCGTCGAGCCCGCCGAGCCCCACGACCTCGCCCTTCTCGACATGGAAGGAGATGTCGCTGAGCCGGTTCGTCCACGAGAGGCGACGGACGTCGAGGAGCGGCGTCGCGCTGGCGGTTTTGGGCGGGGGCTTCGGCGGGAAAACGGCGCTGAGCTCGCGGCCGATCATCAGCTCCACGACCTCCGCGTCCGACTTTGTCCCCGCTTGGTAGGTCGCGACGTTCGAGCCGTTGCGGAATACGGTGCAGTCGTCGGCGAGCTCGGCGATCTCATGCATCCGGTGGGAAATGTAGAGGAGCGCGAGCCCCTCGTCCCGCAGCCGCTTCAGCACGACGAACACCTTGGCGACATCCGCTGCGGTCAGCGCCGAAGTCGCCTCGTCGAGGATCAGGATGCGGGGCTCTCGCGCCAGCGCCTTGGCGATCTCGACCATCTGACGGCGCGATAGCGGCAAGTCCTTGACCAGCGCCATCGGATGAACCTCCCCGGCGCCGGCCCGAGCCAGGGCCGCCTCGGCGAGCCGCCGCTGCGCGCGCCGGTCGATCAGTCCGGCCCATGTCGGCGGGTTCATGATCGCGATATTATCCGCGACCGAGAGGTCCGGGACGAGCGACAGTTCCTGAAAAATGCAGACGATTCCGGCGCGGCTGGCCGCGGCCGGCGCGCCGAACGCGACCTCGCGGCCGTCGAGGACGATCCGGCCCTCGTCCGGCGCGACGACGCCGGACAGGATCTTGATCAGCGTCGATTTTCCGGCGCCGTTCTCGCCGAGTATGGCATGAATACGCCCGGCCGAGACGGCGAGGTTTGCGTTCTCAAGGGCGCGTACGCCGCCGTATCGCTTCGACACGCCCTCCATGCGGAGGATCGGAGGCCCCTGCTCGCTTTCCGTCACGGCCTCGATCCCCGCCTCGGAGGAACAGGCGCCGCCCATGCGCGACGCCGGTAGCGTTACTTGTTCTCCTTCGACTGGCCCATGATTTCCGCCGCGTTGAAGTTGATCCCGCAGGTCGGGAAGGAATTGCCGACGAAGAAGTTGTCGGAGAGATTCGAATAGAAGTTCACTCCATCCTTGAAGTTTGGATATTCGGCGGTCGCCAGCGGCAGCTTGACCGATTGCGGCACGACCTGCCCCTCGAGCGCTGCGATCGCCGTTTTGATTGCGACCGCGACCTGAGCCGGCCCGGTGCCGCCGGAGGCGCATTTGAGGCCCTCTGCGCCATATTTCGCGCAAAACTTGCGGAAGCCATTTTCCGTCTCACCGCCGAACGGAACGAACGGCTGCTTGGCGTCGATCATCGCCTGAACGGCGCCAGTGTCGCCGCCCTGTGCGGTGAAGCCGTCGAAATGTTTCTGCACTGCGATCGCGTCCGCGGTCACCTTCTGGGCGGTCGGATCGTCCCATTTGCCGTAGACCTCGATAACGTCCCACTTCTTTCCGCTCTTATCGAGCGTCTCATGGATGCCGTCATGGCGATCGCGATCGACGGAGGTTCCCGCCACCCCTCGGATTTCCAGGACCTTGCCGCCGTTCGGGATGTTGTCGATGAGCCACTTCGCCCAATAGACGCCGAGGCCCTTCTGATCGACGTCGACGTTGATCGCCTCCTCGGTGTCGAGAATGTTGTCGAAGGCGACCAGCACGACGCCCGCTTCTTTGGCGCGGCGGACGACCGGCTTGAACGCCTCGGGATTCTGAGCGTCGACGACGATAGCGTCGTAGCCGGAATCGATGAAATTGTTGACCGCCGCGATCTGCGCGGCGACGTCCTCGCCTGTCGAAACGACCTTGAATTCCTTCAGCTTGGCGGCGACATCAGGCTGAGCGGCGTAGGCCTTCGCCGTCTGGATCATTTGGATGCGCCAAGTGTTGGCGATGTAGCCATTGGCGAGCGCAATCCGATAGGGGCCGGCCTTCGCCGGGAACTTGAAGAATTTCGTATTGTCGGCCCAGGGAACGAAGCACTTCGGGTCGGCGGACGGACCCGAGACGACCTCGGGCCCGGCTGCGAAAGCTGGCGCGCTCATGGCGCAGGCGGCCCAAGCCGAGCCGGCGAGAGCGCAGATACTCAGACGGCGAACAAGCTCCATGGTCTTCCTCCCAGAAGTTTTGTTATCGCGGAGCCCGCTCGGGCGCGCGCGTATCCCAAAGGTAACGAAAACGAACGCGTGTTCGGCACGGCTCTAAAGAGTGTTCGCGCGACCCCGCTGATGCGGGCGGACGCGCTCGCCGCCTCGATGCCTGACTTTGAACTGGCATGTCACTATAACCCCGAGCCTATCGAGCGCAAGTCAGCGGTTTCGGGCCGGTTCTTCGCGGGCTGCAGGGAGGTTTGTTCAGTCGTGACCAGCGGCGCGAAGGCGCCGCTCCAGCCACCGGCTGTAGCGCGAGACGATGAAACAGATGGAGAAGAACACAAGCCCGGCGACGAAATAGGCGGTCGTGTAGCAGCCGGGCCATTCCTGCTCGTGGCTCGCCGCCTCGCGCACCGCGCTGAGGAAATCGGTCATGCCGATCACCGCGACGAGCGGCGTGCTCAAGAGGACGCCGATGCCGAGATTGACCAGCGCCGGAATCACCGCCCGCAGCGCCTGCGGCAGCAGCACGAGCTGGGTCATGCGCCAGGCGCTTAAGCCCAGCGCGCTCGCCGCCTCCGTCTGCCCGCGCGGCAGCGCCTGCAGCCCCGCGCGAAGGATCTCCGCGAGATAGGAGGCGACGAACAGGATCAGCGCCGTCTCGACGCTCACGAACAGGTTCACCTCGAACCCCGGCGCCATCATCGGCACGATGAACCGGCTGACGTAGAGCGCGACCAGCATCGGCACGCCGCGCACGAGTTCGATCACGACGATCGCCGCGGTGCGCAGGCCGCCCATCTTGGAGCGCCGCGCCAGAGCGAGCGGCACGGCGACGACGAAGGCGCCGGCGAAGGCGATCATCCAGACGAGAAGCGTGAGGGGCAGGCCGCCCCATTCGTTGGTCGAGACCGGACGGCCGAACAGCGCGCCCGAAAGCAGAATGCAGACGGACGCCGGGACCGCCGCCCAAGCCAGCGCAAGCGGCGCGCTCCACAGGCGAGGGATCATGCTCGCCACGATCACTCCGGCCATGATGACGAGGCTTACGGCCGGTCGCCACAGGAGGTCCTGAGGGTAGACTCCGAAGACCATGAGCTGGGCGTTGTTCCAGACGAAGGGCCAGCAGGCGCCGCTGCGCGCACGACAGGCTTCCGGCCCGCCCGACCACGCCGCGTCAAGCGCCGCCCAGCGGGCGAACTGCCAAAGCGCGGCCGCGATCACCCCTGCGACGACGACGGTCACAACGGCGTTGACCGGCGAGGAGAAGAGATTGGCCGCGGCCGTACGCCATCGCTCCGACTTCGGCTGCGCCAGTTGCGCGCCGTCGAGCAGAATCGTCATGACGTGACCACTCCGCGCCGCGCGAGCGTCCGATTATAGGCGTTGATCGCGGCCGATACGGGGAGGCTGATAGAAAGGAATACGACCACCAGTACGAGGATCGTCTCGACCGCGTTGCCGGTGTTGTTGGCGCTGGTCTTGATCACGGCGGTGACCTCGGTGAATCCGATCAGGACGCCGAGCGTCGTGTCCTTGGTCAGGTCGAGATAAGTCGAGGTCATCAGCGGCGTGATCACCCGCATGGCCTGCGGCAGGACGACGAGCTGAAGCACGCGGGTGCGATGGAGCCCGAGCGCGCGCCCGGCTTCCCATTGGCCGGTGGTGACGGATTGCAGGCCGCTGCGCACGATTTCGGCGATGTTGGCGGCGTAATAGACCGACAGACCGACGAGCATCGCCGCGAATTCGGGCGTGAGGCTTATACCGCCGACGATGTTGAAGCCCTTGAGGACGGGCCAGATCGACCGCCAGCCGGACGCCTTCACTATAGATCCACCCGACCGGGACGATCACGACCGTCGCCACGATGCCGAGCCATTCGAACGCCGACAACGGCCGCCCCAGGCGTTTGCGGATCGCGTGAACGATCCATGCGAGCAGGATGAAAAAGGCGACGATCGGCCAGATCGCGCCGCCCTCGACCGTGACCCAGGGCAGATAGACGCCGCGCACCGAGAGATAGGTGTAGGGCAACGGCTGGAGCGACTGCCGAACCGACGGGAGCGTGTGGGTCAGCGCAATCCAGAAGAACAGCTGTAGCACCAGCGGCGTGTTGCGGACGACCTCGACGTAGGCGGCGACCAGCCTCTCCAGCAGCGGATTGCCCGCGGCGCGCATCACCCCCAAGGTCACGCCGAGAACGGTGGCGAGCGCGCAGCCTGACACGGCCAGCTTGATGGTGTTGAGAAGGCCGACCAGGATCGCCCGGCCGTAAGAGTCGCCGGCGCGATAGACGATCAGCGACTCTGAAATGTCGAAATTTGCCGGCTGCGTCAGGTAATCGAAGCTCGGCGACATGCCGACTGACGCATGCTCGAAACGACGTTCGAGGCGAGGAAGGCGAGGATGACGGCCGCCGCGGCAAGGCCGATCGCCTGCGCGAGCGCATGATCGCCCCACCAGCGCCGAAACGCCGCCAGGCGGTTTTCGTCAGCGGGAGGCGGCAGCGCCCGGGCGTCGGTCATCGGGGTTTGGGTTTCGTCTCGTTCTTCCGGACGGGGAGCCGACACGACGCCGGCCCCCGCGAGGGTCAGCGGAACGGCGGCGAGTAGAGAAGACCGCCCTGCGTCCAGAGCCGGTTCAGGCCGCGGTCGAAGCCGATCTTGGTCGACTTGCCAAGATTGCGCTCGAAGATCTCGCCGTAGTTCCCGACCTTCTTGATGATGTTGTAGGCGAATTTGGGATCGAGGCCGATCGCCTCGCCGAGCGACGGATCGACGCCGAGGAATCGCTTGATCGCCGGGATCGTCGCTGGTCAGGAAGGTGTCGACGTTCTGGCTGGTGATGCCCCACTCCTCCGCCTGGATGGTGGCGTAGACGGTCCAGTTGACGATCTGGAGCCACAGGTCGTCGCCCCACTGGATGGCGGGCGCGAGCGGCTCCTTCGACAGGCGCTCGGGCAACAGCACGTAGTCGTCCGGATTGGGGAGCGCCGCGCGGCGGAGGCCGAGGTCGGAGCCGTCCTGGGTCAGCGCGTCGACGCGGCCCGAGAGCAGCGCCTGCGTGAAGGTGTTGGTGTCCTCGATCACCACAGGCTTGTAGGTCTTGCCCGTCTTCTTGAAGAAGTCGGCGATGTTGAGTTCGCCCGTGGTGCCGCTCTGCACGCCGATGGAGGCGCCGTCGAGATCGGACGCCTTGGTCACGCCGAGCGCCTTCTTCACCAGAATGCCCTGTCCGTCGTAGAATACGACCGGGCCGAAATTAAAGTTCAGCTTGAAAGAGCGGACGATCGTCTCCGTCACGCCGGAAAGCAGCACGTCGAACTGCCCGGCCTGCAAGGCCGGAAGGCGCTGCTGGGGCGAAGCGTTGGTGAACTCGACCTTGTTCGGGTCGTTGAAGACGGTCACGGCCAGCGCCCGACCGAAGTCGACGAAGAAGCCCTGCCACTTGCCGTTGGCGTCGGGCGAAAAGAAGCCCGGCTGGCTGCCGACGCCGACGCGGATGACGCCGTTCTGCTTGATCTTGTCGACAATCGGCCCTGCCTGGACAGACGTCGCGGCGCCAAAACCGGCGGCGAGAGCCCCGATCGCCAGCACAACGCCTGCGGCCCGGCAGATGGAAGTTCTTGCGGACATTTTTTATCCCTCGGTGAGATTTCTGACGGATCGACGTTCCACGAGTCCTATCCTACCCACAGAACGCCAACGAGTCCGCCATGGCGATGTATATATCGTCTATAAGGTTTATCTACTTTAATTCGCCGCATCGTCATCGCAAGGGTCGCATAGTTCGGCGCGGGAAACGTGCGCGGCCCTGGCTTGAATCCGAGCGCGTGAGTTACGAAGCACCGATGACATGTGACCGAGGGCGCCGAGGTATTTCTCGCGCACATTGGCGCGCGACACGTTCGCCCGGCGCGGTCGCTCTCCCCGGCTATTCGGCGGCCACCATCGTTGGAGTTCGGCTCGGCTCGGCCGCCGGTTCGTCCCACCATGCGCACCACGCCAGAATGCCGGCGACAAGAAGCGCCGAGCCGACCAACGCAACACAGCCGAACCATCCGGCCCGGTCCCAAACCAGAAGCCCTGGCAGGACCGCGCCAGCCGTTCCGCCGATGTAATAGACGCACACATAGAGCCCGAGCGCCGAGGCCTTGGCGCGCCGCGCCGCGCGACCGACAAACCCCATCGCCGTCGACTGCATGATGAAGATACCGATGACGAACAGGGCCAGGCCGGCGACAATCTCGGGGACGCGGGAAAGCAGCGTCGCGCCGAGACCGAGAACAGCCACCAGAACCGCTGCCATCATCGTGCGCCGGCGCCCTATCCGCCGCGCCAGCGGGCCCGCCATCGGGGCCGCCACGGCGCCCACCGGATAGACAAGGAAGATCATGCCAAGATCGGACGCCGAGAACGCGTACGGCGCGCGCACGAGCCTGAAGTTGATGTACGTGAACACAGCGACAATCGAGAACAGCACGGCGAAGCCGGCGACACAGGTCGCGATGATCGCCGGATCGCGCAAATGCGCCAAAGCGTCGGCGAGGCTCGCCGGCTTGCGTATCGCGCCCTCGGAAGCGTTCCGCTTGGACGAAGCCGGACGCGCGGACGAGGCTGGCAGCCAGAAAGCGACCACGGCAGCCGCAAGGAGCGTGATCGGCGCGAGGGCGACGAGGCCACTGCGCCAGCCGAACAGGTCGGCGAGGATCGCCGGAAGGAATCGCCCAAGAAAGCCGCCGAGCGCCGACCCGCCGATGTAGAGGCCCATGATGTCGGCAGCCTGCGTAGGGCTCCACTTCTCGCTCACATAGGCGACGATCGGGGTGAACACCGCCGGTACCAGCAGCCCCTGGATGAAGCGCCAGAACATGATCTCGTGCAGGCTGTGCGACAGCCCCAGCATCAGCGTCGGGACCGCGAGGAGGGTCATAGCTACGACAGTGGTGAGCTTGCGGCTCAGACGATCCGAGAGGAAACCGATGAACGGCGCCGATCCGGCGACCGCGAGCGTGGCGACGCCGACGACGGCGCCGGCCGCGGCGGTCGAGACGCCGTAGCTCGTGGAGAGTTGCGGCAGAACCGCCTGAGGCGAATAGAGATTGAGGAACGCGCAGAAGCCGGCTGTGGCGACAGCGATGCGGGGCCGGTCGACAATCATCATAAATCTCCTTGCGCTCGAACCTTGCGCCCGGCCAGACGATTTCCTCAATAAATATGTTGACGCCCTGTGATTGCTTATTATTATCACGGGGTGGAAATGAGACTGCTTCGCGCCTTCGTCGACCTTTCCGAGGAATTGCATTTCGGCCGCGCCGCGGCCCGACTCGGGATCGCGCAGCCGCAACTCAGCGTGCAGATCCGGTCGTTGGAAACCATTCTGGGCGCACGTTTGTTCGACCGCGATCGCAGGCATGTCGCGCTAACGGAAATCGGCCGCGAGTTCGTGCCGGAGGCGCAGGCGATTCTGGCCCGAATCGCAACGGCTCAACGCCGGGTTAAAGGCCTTGTGCATGGCGAGGCGGGCTCTTTGACGATCGGTTTCACCGGATCCGCCCCGTTCAACCCTGTCATGCGCAGAATCATCGGTGGTTTCCGACGGCGATGGCCCGGCGTCGCCTTGAGCCTCGCTGAAATGTCCACGACGGACCAGTTCATCGGCCTTCTCGAGGGCAAGATCGACGTCGGTTTTCTCCGTCCCGGCCCGGGCGTCGTCCCGGACAGGATGACGGTCCGGACCGTTTCGAGGGAGCCGCTCGTCGCCGTGCTGCCTGCCGATCACGCGCTCGCGGGAAGACAATCGCTGTCGGTCGCGGAGCTCGCTGGCCAGTCGTTCATCCTGCATCCGCGGGAGCGCGGCCCCGCCCTTTTTGATACGATCATCGGTTTGTGCGCAGCGGCCGGCTTCCGGCCGAGCGTCGACATCGAAGTCCATCAGTTGCCGACCATCGTCAGCCTCGCCGCGACAGGACTCGGGATTTCGATCGTTCCAGAGGCGCTCAGCAACGCCGCGGTGGAGGGCGCGCGCTTCGTCCCGTTGCGCGACCCGGGCGCTGAGGTCACGCTCGGCGTCGCCTTTCGCATAGGCGACGAAAGGCCCGTCATGCGCCACTTTCTGGAAGGACTCGAACCCGCCGCTCCATCGCCGGAAAGCTGGGTTTGATCGACCGCGTCAAATCAGCTCGATCGCGCCAGTTATCGGCGGAGATGTCGCCATTGCAGAAGAGTCGCAGCTTACCGTCATGACGAACCCGCCCCTTACGATCCAGACCTTGTGCAGCCGCCTGCGCTATCGCCACCTGCATCTTCTCGATGCCCTCGCGCGCAGCCGCAACGTGCATGTCGCCGCGCAGCAGTTGAACGTCACCCAACCGGCGGCGACCAAGATCCTCAAAGACATCGAAGACATGCTGGGCGCTGAACTGTTCGAACGGCTGCCGCGCGACATGAAGCCGACCGAAATCGGCGGATTCGTGCTGCGCTTCGCTCACGAGAGCCTCAATGTCGCCAGCAAATTCCTCGAGGAACTCGATCACATGAAGCGCGGCGGCTACGGCATCGTGCAGATCGGGGTCACCTATGGAGTCGCCCACCTGCTGTCGCCCTGCATCGTGCGGATGAAGGCGCGCCATCCGCAGAGTGTCCATCCGCGTGCTGGAGCGGACCAGCGACCTGTTGCTGCAAGAGCTGAAGGAAAAGACGATCGACCTCGTCATCGGCCGCTTCACCGGCGAGGATCAGCACAACTGGTTCGAGTTTCGCGACATCGGGGCGACACGGATGTGCGTGGTCGCCAATCCCCGTCACCCTTTGCTCGGCGAAAAGGCGCTGACGCTGGCGCAGCTGATGGACTGGCCTTGGATCGTCCAGCCGCTCACGACGCCGACCCGGCAGCTGTTCGAGGGCGCGCTCGCCGACCACGGGCTCAGCTGCCCGGTCAGCCTGGTCGAGACGACGTCGATCTTCACGACCTTACAGCTCTTGGAGGCCAGCGAGATGCTGGCCGTGCTGCCGAGTTCCGCTGTCGACACCTTCGTCGACCAGAAACATCTGGCGAAACTGCCGATCGACTTCGCCCGGCAAATCGACGACTACGGCGTGCTGACGCGCCGCGCAGAGCGGCCCTCGCTGATGACCGCCGAGTTCATCGACATCGTCCTCGAGGTCGCCGGCGAGGAGCTGCGGCAGCCGGGATCGGCGCGCGTCGCGGTCGGAGCGGCGAGCTAGGCGCGTCTGGAGGAGGTCGCGCCCGGTAAAATTCACGGTACAACAATTATACTACGTGCAAAAGAAGTTCGATCCGCCGCCTCGGCAGCCAGCGGTTGCTGGTCGCCCGTAAGAGCTGCCGCAAGCTATTGAAATATCGAAATCCGCGCCCAAGATGTTGGTGGCTCGCTGAAGAAAGTCGGGAGGCGGCGGCCTTCCGCCGTCTCCCGCGTGCTTGTCCGTCAGGCCGCGCTGGAGAAGGCGGGGATCTGATCGAAGTTCATGTAGCGATAGATCTCCTCGGCCTTCTTGCCGAGCGGAGCAGAGTGCTGAAGGTACTCCTCCATGGTCGGAATACGGCCAAGCAGCGCGCACACCGCCGACAGTTCCGCTGACCCGAGATAGACTTGGGTGTCTACGCCGAGGCGGTTGGGGAAGTTGCGGGTCGAGGTCGAGATGGCGGTCGAACCCTTGCGGATTTGCGCCTGGTTGCCCATGCACAGCGAGCAGCCTGGGATCTCCATCCGGGCGCCCGCCTTGCCGAGCATGGCGTAATAGCCTTCCCCGCTCAGCATCTCGGCATCCATTCGGGTCGGAGGCGCGATCCAGAGGCGCGTCGGAAGATCCTGGGCGCCGTTGAGAATGTGCCCGGCGGCGCGGAAGTGACCGATGTTGGTCATGCAGGAACCGATGAACACTTCGTCGATCTTGGCGCCGGCCACCGCCGACAGGGGCTTCACGTCGTCCGGATCGTTGGGGCAGGCCAGGATCGGCTCCTTGATCGCACTCATGTCGATCTCGATGACCGCGGCGTAGTCGGCGTCGGCGTCCGGTTCGAGCAGGGCTGGCTCGGCGAGCCATGCCAGCATCGCGGCCTTCCGACGCTCCAGCGTCTCGCGATGCTGATAACCGTGGGCGAGAAGCCAGTCGATCAGCGTCACGTTGGACCTCAGGTATTCGATCACCGGCTCCTTGTTCAGGCGCACCGTGCACGCGGCGGCCGAACGTTCGGCGGAAGCGTCGGTCAGTTCGAACGCCTGCTCGACCTTGAGATCCGGGAGCCCCTCAATTTCGAGGATCCGGCCGTTGAACACGTTCTTCTTGCCTTTCTTCTCGACCGTCAGCAGCCCTTTCTGGATCGCCGCATACGGAATGGCGTTCACGAGGTCACGCAGCGTAATTCCCGGCTGCATCGCGCCCGTGAAGCGCACAAGCACCGATTCCGGCATGTCGAGCGGCATGACGCCGGTCGCCGCGCCGAAGGCGACGAGTCCTGAGCCGGCCGGGAACGAGATGCCGATCGGGAAGCGGGTGTGGCTGTCGCCGCCGGTACCGACCGTGTCGGGCAGGGCGAAGCGGTTGAGCCAGGAGTGGATGACGCCGTCGCCCGGCTTCAGCGCGACGCCGCCGCGGCTGGTGAAAAAGCTCGGCAAGCTCTGGTGAGTTTTGACGTCGACCGGTTTCGGATAGGCCGCGGTGTGGCAGAAGGATTGCATAGTGAGATCGGCCGAAAAGCCGAGGCAGGCTAGATCCTTCAGTTCGTCGCGCGTCATCGGGCCGGTGGTGTCCTGGCTGCCGACGGTGGTCATCTTCGGCTCGCAATAGGCGTCCGGGCGAACGCCCTCACCTTCAGGCAGACCGCAGGCGCGCCCGACCATCTTCTGGGCGAGCGTGAAGCCCTTGCTGCTCTTGGCCGGCTCGGAAGGCTTGCGGAACAGGGTGGAGGGAGCGAGCCCCAGCGCTTCCCTTGCGCGGGCGGTCAGCGCCCGTCCGACGATCAGCGGAATGCGGCCGCCGGCGCGCACTTCGTCGAAGATCACCTCGGACTTCACCTTGAACTCGGAGATGGCCGCGCCGTTGCGCGTGGCCTTGCCCTCGTAGGGCTTCAGTTCGACGATGTCGCCCATCTCCATCCTGGAGACATCGAGTTCGATCGGCAGGGCGCCGGCGTCTTCCATGGTGTTGTAGAAGATCGGAGCGATCTTGGCGCCAAGGCAGACGCCGCCGAATCGCTTGTTGGGGACGAATGGAATGTCCTGGCCGGTGAACCACAGAACCGAATTGGTCGCCGACTTCCGCGACGAGCCGGTACCCACCACGTCGCCGACATAGGCTACCGGATGGCCTTGCGCCACCAGCTTTTGCAGGAGCTTCAACGGGCCGCGCACGCCGGGCTCGTCCGGCTCGATGCCGGGACGGGCGTTCTTCAGCATGGCCAACGCATGCAGCGGAATGTCAGGACGGCTCCAGGCGTCGGGAGCGGGCGACAGGTCGTCGGTGTTGGTTTCGCCGTTGACCTTGAAGACAGTGACGGTCAGCGAAGCCGGCACGGCTGGGCGCTCCGTGAACCATTCGGCCTCGGCCCAGGACTGGATGACGCCCCTGGCGTTGGCGTTGCCCGCGTCCGCCAGTTTCTTCACGTCGTTGAAGGCGTCGAACACCAGGAGCGTGTGCTTCAGGCCCTTGGCGGCGACGGCGCCGACCTCGGCGTCGGCGAGGAGATCGACCAACGGCTTGACGTTGAAGCCGCCGAGCATCGTGCCCAGGAGTTCTGTGGCGCGCACCCGTGAAACGAGCGCGATTGTTTCCTCGCCCGCGGCGACCTTGGCGAGGAATTCGGCCTTGACCTTCGCTGCGTCGTCGACGCCGGCCGGCGTCCGGTTGACCAGGAGATCGACGAGGAACTCGGCCTCGCCAGAAGGCGGCGCGCGCAGAAGGTCGAGAATGGCTTTGGTCTGGTCGGCGGAAAGCGGCAACGGCGGGATGCCGAGCGCGGCGCGCTCGGCGGCGTGCTGCCGATAGGATTCAATCGTGGACATCGGGTCGCTCCTCCAGGATGGGTCTAAGAAATCGAAGGACTGGCAGCCGCACCAAGAACCAAGTCACGGCAAGAAGATCAGCGCTGCCGCCTGGACTAAGGTTTCGCGCGATTAGGTCGTCGTCGAATCGGCTCATGGATTCATAGAAGTCCGGTGCTGCCGCGCCGCCCCGATCGATCATTTTTTCGGCCGACGCCTGGACGTAAGCGAGGCCGGCCAGGCCGCCGCGCGCCACGAGATTGGTATCGCGATTGTAGGCGAGGAGCGCAAGGAGCGCCGCCGACAGCGCTAGCCGCTGGTCGCCGGTTCTGAACCATGTCGACAGGAAAGCGGGAATGGCGCGGTCTCGCACGGTGGCGAAACCGGAGGCCGCCTCCCCGCGGGCGCCCGTCAAGCCGTGGCGAAGATAAATAGCCTCTCCCGCTGTCCGCGAACGGTTCGAGCATTGCAGTTCGCGTTCGACCAGACCGGCGGTCATCGCCGCGACATCGGAGCAAAGTGTCTCGTACGCCAGTGTGTCGGCGCGCGCGAGCCGCCGTCCCGCCGCCGCGATCAGGAGGCCCAAGGAGAAGATCGCCCCCTTGTGGGTGTTGACGCCCGCGGTTGCCAGGAACATCGCATTCTCGCACGCGACGCCATCGGCGCGCAGCTTCGGCAGGATCTCGGCGATCTTGCGTGACGCGGACTTGGCCCCCGTTTCGAAGAACACGGGAAACCAGGGCCGTATCGCGGCCCCGCTCGCCATGAACGTGTCGAGCGTCATGTCCCGGTGCGCCCCGGTGTTGCGGCGGTCCACCAGTCCCGGCTTCGGCGTCAGCGTGACTTCGCGATGAAGCGCCTCGATCGCGAGATCGCTCACGCGCGAGGCCGCGGCTGTCGCTAGCGATGGGTTTGCAGAAGCCGATCGAGGGACGCCCGTCTCGCGCCGGCTGTCCGAACGCCACGGGCGATCTCCGTTCTCTTCGAGCGCGCATTCCCATTCGCCGGCGAGCGCGTCGAGCGTCACGGCTTCACCTGGCGCACAACGTCGATCACCGATCCGTCACGGTAGCGCACCACGCCCACGATTCGGTCGAGGAACTGGATCGGCTCAGGTTCGCCAGTCTGGGCGATCGCTCGGGCATAGAGCTCCTCGATTGGACAGACCGGAAGCCCGGCCGCCTTCAGTCGCTCGGCGACTTCGCGCCGCTTTGGATTGACCGCGACTCCCTGGTCGGTGACGAGCACGCCGATGGTCTCCCCCGGCGTGACTAGGGTAGTGCAGCGCTTGACCACCGTAGGGATGCGAGAACGGATGAGCGGCGCCACCACGATCGAGAGGTTCGCCCCCGCCGCGGTATCGCTATGTCCGCCGGATGCGCCGCGCATGACGCCGTCGGAGCCGGTCAGCACATTGACGTTGAAGTCGAGGTCGATCTCCAGGGCGGACAAAATGACCAGGTCGAGGCGGTCCACAGCGCAGCCCTTGCCGGCTGGGTTGGCGTAGACCTGGGTGGAAATCTCGACATGGCTCGGCGAGGTGCGCAGCGAGTCCGCAGCTACCGAGTCGAAGCTCTGGGTGTCGAGCAACGTGCCGATCAGTCCCTTGTTGTGCAGGTCGACCATGCCGCCGGTCTGGCCGCCGAGCGCCCAGGCCGCCTTGACGCCCTTTGCACGCATGCGGGTCTCGAGGAAGCGGGTGGTCGCAGTCGCCGAGCCGCCGGTTCCCGTCTGCATCGAGAAACCATCGTTGAAGTAACCGGCGTGCTCCATCACGTCCGCGGAGAGGCGGGCGATCAGAAGCTCGCGCGGGTTCGTCGTGGCGCGCGCCGCGCCAACGGAGATCTTCGAAGGATCACCAACCTGGTCGACCTTGACGATCCAGTCGACCTGATCCTGACGAATCGAGGCCGGCGTATTCGGGAACGGGACGATCTCCTCGGTCAGCAACACGACATGACGGGCATATTGCGCGTCGACCATGGCGTAGCCGAGCGAACCGCAGCGCGAGCGCCCCGACACGCCATTGGCGTTGCCGAACGAATCACAGGCGGACACGCCCAGGAACGCGACATCGATGGCGATTTCGCCGCTCTGGATCAGCGCCACACGCCCGCCATGGGAGTGAATGTTGATCGGCTCTTCCATCAGGCCGTTGGAGATCGCCTCGGCGAGCCTCCCGCGCATCCCGGAGGAATAGATGCGGCGGATGACGCCAGATTTGATGTGCTCGATCAGAACGGAGTTGGACGACTGCAGCGAGGACGAGGCCAGCGTGAGATCCTTGAAGCCCATGTGTGCGAGGATCTCGACTACCATGTTGATGGTCTTGTCGCCTTCGCGGAAGCCGTGGTGAAACGAGACGGTCATCCCGTTCTTCAAGCCGGAGCGGCGCACGGCTTCCTCGATCGAATCGACGATCTTTCGATCGAGTTTGGCGGTTGGGCTGGCAAGATAAGGTGACTTGGCGGCAAAGCCTGCGAAGATGTCGCGACCCTTGAGTTCGGCCTGAACGGAGAGTCCGCCGGCGCGTTGAATTGTCATGACTGTTCTGGCCTTCCGTTCAACTTTCGCACGCCCGAGGCGGCTTCGAGCTGCAACACCCTCTGGGCGTGCACGACCACCGGCGCATCGACCATCTTGCCGTTCAACGACACGACGCCGAGCCCCTCCTTCTCAGCCTTCGCGGCTGCCGCAACGACGCGCTTGGCGTAGTCGACCTCTTCCTGCGTCGGGGCGAAGGCGTTGTGGAGGAGCTCGATCTGGCGCGGATTGATCAACGATTTGCCGTTGAAGCCGAGCCTGCGAATGAGATCGACTTCCTTCAGGAAGCCCTCGTCGTCGTTGAGGTCGGAGAACACGACGTCGAACGCGTCGATCTTGGCGAAGCGCGCGGCGTGCAGCACGGCGCAGCGCGCATAGAACAGCTCCGTGCCGTCGCCGCGCTCGGTCTGCATGTCGATGACATAGTCGAACCCGGCGAGCGCCACGCCGATCATCCGCTGGGATGACAGCGCGATCGCGACCGCGTTCACCACGCCCGACGCCGACTCGATCGCCGCCATCAGCCTGGTCGACCCAACCTCGCGGCCGCATGCATTCTCGATGCGCTCGACCTCGGCTTCGAGTTCCTTGACGTCGTCGGCCGTGTCGGTCTTCGGCAGGCGGATCACGTCGGCGCCGCCTCGAACGGCGGCTTCCAGGTCCAGGTGGCCGAACGGCGTCGATCAGGGGATTGATGCGGACGACCGTCTCGATGTCGCTGTAGCCAGGCAGCTGCAGCGCATGGAAGACCAGCAGGCGCGCCGTATCTTTTTCGCGCAGCGAAACGGCGTCCTCGAGATCGAACATGATCGAGTCTGGCCTGTAGACGAAGGCGGTCGACAGCATGGCCGCATTGGCGCCTGGCAGGAACAACATGCTGCGGCGCAGTTTCGCTGGCGCGGTCACGACAGCAGACTCCAATTCGGTTCCTTGACCTCGCCCCCCCTGAGCAGCGCGGCCTGCAGACGCGCCCGTATCGTGCAGTCGAGCGCCCCTTTGTCTTCGACAATCACGACGCCCTCTGAGATCGAGAAGCGGCCGAGGGTTTCAGCCACGACGCGGCGAATTTGTGCGCCGAACTGGCGCTCGACCTCGCTCTTCACCACGACTTCGAGAGTTCCGTCAGACGGCGCCACCTTGACGAGGACGTCGCTCGATTCGAGCGTGCCCGCCATGGCTTCCTTGACGATTTTCATCTTTAACACTCCATTATTCAGGCGGAGGCGCCCGCAGGGAAGCCGTCGCCCCTCATTCGATATTTCGATTTCAGGAGATCGTAGGTCGTGGGGGGAACTAGCTTGGCGATGCGGTCGAAATCGTCCGCTCGCAGGAGCCGCCTCACTTCTGAGGCAGAGATCGCGCGCTGGTCCTGTTCGGTGCGAGCAATCTCAACCACGTGCACCGGCGGAGCAGCGGAGAGATCGGCTTGCAGCCAGTACTTCATATCCATGTTATATTTGTTGGTGACACGGCAGAAGGGCTCGGTTCCCACGAAACGGTGGGTGATACCAAGCGCCGGGGCGATCCATTCGCGAAAGATCAAAAGGTCGATGGCGGTGAAGCTGTCGCCGACGACGTTCTTTTCCTTGAAGAAGTAGCTGGAGAAAGTCGCCCGCGAGATCATGTATTCCGAGCCCGGATACAGCGTCAGCCGCTCGATTCCTTCGACGCCGGCTTTGATCAACTGGTACCGGTCGAGATAGGGGAAGAAAGAAGCATCTTCAGCGACCACGAACAGGTGCAGCCAATCGCAGGCATCGACCGCCTGTTCGATCAGGTAGCGATGGCCGCGGGTGAATGGGTTGGCGTTGACCACCACGGAACCGATCTTGGTGCCGGGCTGGCGGAGCTTCTTCAATCCGTCGCAGTAGCGTCGGATGCCGATCGGGGTGTTTTCCAGGAGCGTCACCAGCCCCGGCGCCTCGACGATCGGGTAAAAGCCGCAGCCGACGAAGAAGGCGATGTTGTTGGGACGCGTATACAGAAAGAGGTGGCTGTAACCGCGCTCGTAGGCAAGTTGGATCACCTCGGTGACCACCTTGAGGCTCAGGTTCTCGCCCCGAAATAAAGGATCGGTGGCCACGCACTTGACGATATTCTTTTCCAGGCCGCCGCAAGCGATTAGCTTGCGCCCCTGGCGGCCGACGACGAAAACTTCGATTCCTTCTTCGTAGGAAAGGCCGTTTCGCGCCAAAAAGGCCTTGATTTCAGCCTGTTCCGCAGGTTCCTCGGTGGGATCGACCGAATGGAAGACGAATTCGTCGTTCATCTGAGGACTCCTTCGGCCGCCGCGGACTTGTCGAGAGACAAGTCGCGGAGTCCGAAAGGCGGCCGGTCGCGTTTACCGCGAGTGGTCCATGGGGACGCGGGGCTGAGCCTTTTGTGGCCGCAGCCCGGCGGACGATTCGTCATAACGCCTCGATCGCTGCATTCAGGGTGGCGCTCGGCCGCATCGCTGCCGACGTCTTTGCGAAGTCGGGGACGTAGTATCCGCCCATGTCGACCGGCTTTCCTTGTGCGCCGATCAATTCGGCGTTGATCTTCGCCTCGTCTCTTGACGAGAGCCTCGGCCACCGGCCCGAAGCGGGCCTTGGAGCTCCGTGTCCTTGGTCTGGGCGGCCAGAGCCTGAGCCCAATAGAGGGCGAGGTAGAAGTGGCTGCCGCGGTTGTCGAGTTCGCCGACCTTGCGGGCCGGCGACCGGTTGAAGTCCAGGACCTTGCCGTTGGCCTCGTCCAGCGTTTCGGCGAGAACCTGAGCCTTGGCGTTCTTGTAGACTTGAGCCAGATGCTCGAGCGCCACGCCGAGGGCGAGGAACTCGCCCGAGCGAATCCCAGCGCAGATATCCCTCTTCCTGGAACTGCTGCACGTGCTTGGGCGCCGAACCGCCGGCGCCGGTCTCGAACAGACCGCCGCCCCCCATGAGCGGCACGATCGAAAGCATCTTGGCGGAAGTGCCGAGCTCCATGATCGGGAAGAGGTCGGTCAGATAGTCGCGCAGCACGTTGCCGGTGACGGAGATCGTATCGAGGCCCTTGCGGATGCGCTCGAGCGAGAACTTGATTGCTTCGACCGGCGGCAGAATTCGGATATCGAGACCCGTGGTGTCGTGGTCCTTCAGGTACCTTTCGACCTTGGCGATGATCTGAGCGTCATGGGCGCGCTTGGCGTCGAGCCAGAACACCGCAGGCGTGTTGCTGAGGCGCGCGCGGCGCACCGCAAGCTTGACCCAATCCTGGATCGGCGCGTCCTTGACCTGGCACATGCGGAAGATGTCGCCGGTCTCGACCGGACGTTCGAGCAGCGACCGCGCCGTTCTCGGCGACGACGCGAACCGTTCCGTCGGCCGGGATCTCGAAGGTCTTGTCGTGCGAGCCGTACTCCTCGGCCTTCTGCGCCATCAGCCCGACATTCGGCACCGATCCCATGGTCTTCGGGTCGAACGCGCCATGGGCCTTACAGTCTTCGATGGCCGCCTGATAGATCGTCGCGTAGCAACGGTCCGGGATCACCGCCTTGACGTCGTGCAGCTTGCCGTCGGCGCCCCACATGCGACCCGATTCGCGGATCATCGCCGGCATCGAGGCGTCGATGATCACGTCGCTCGGCACGTGCAGGTTGGTGATCCCCTTGTCGGAATTGACCATGGCGAGCGGCGGCCGGCTCGCGTAGACCGCTGCAATGTCGGCCTTGATCGCGGCCTTCTCGGCCTCCGGCAGCGTCTCGATCTTCGCCAGGAGATCGCCGAAGCCGTTGTTGAGATTGACGCCGAGCCGCTTCAGCGTTGCGGCGTGCTTTTCGAGTACGTCGGCGAAGAAGACGGACACGGCATGGCCGAACATGATGGGATCGGAGATCTTCATCATGGTCGCCTTCAGATGCAGCGAGAACAGCACGCCCTCTTGCTTGGCGGCCTCGATCTCAGCGGCGAAGAAGGCGCGCAGCGCCTTGCGGCTCATCACCGCGGCGTCGATGACCTCGCCGGCTTTGAGCGCCACCTTGTCCTTCAGCACGGAGACCTTGCCGTCGGCGCCGACGAGCTCGATGCGCGCGTTGGTCGCGCTCTCGACGGTGGTCGAGACTTCCGAGCCGTAGAAATCGCCGCCCGTCATGTGCGCCACATGCGACTTCGAGTCCGGCTTCCAGGCGCCCATCTTGTGCGGATGATTGCGCGCGTACTGCTTGACAGCGCCGGCGGCGCGACGGTCGGAATTGCCCTCGCGCAGCACCGGGTTGACGGCGCTGCCGAGCACCCTGCCGTAGCGCGCCTTGATCTCCTTCTCGGCCTCGGTCTTGGCGTCCTCGGGATAGTCCGGGATGTCGTAGCCCTTGCCCTGCAGTTCCTTGATCGCGGCCTTGAGCTGAGGGATCGAGGCCGAAATGTTCGGCAGCTTGATGATGTTGGCCTCGGGCTTGGTCGCCAGCGCGCCGAGTTCGGCGAGTTCGTCGCTGTGTCGCTGCTCCGGCGTGAGCTTTTCCGGGAAGGTGGCGAGGATGCGACCGGCGAGCGAGATATCCTTCAGCTTTACGGACACGCCAGCCGCGCCGACGAAGGCCTTGACGATCGGAAGCAGAGAATAGGTCGCGAGCGCGGGGGCTTCGTCGACCTTCGTCCATACGATTTCCAGATCTGACATGATTGTTGTTCTCGCCGGTTTCCTGTTTGGTTTCCGCCCACCGCTCGGCCACAGTTACGTTTCGCTTTGAAGCGAAACGGAAACTTGCAAGGGCTAGTTTTCGCCCCATGATATTCTATTGGTGAGGCTCCGTCTCCGTCAAAGCGCCGCGACACGTCCGCGCAGGAAGTACCGAAAAGACGTTCATCGGTGCGCCGTCTCTCGTATTCGTTTTCGCGAAGCTGCTCAAATGAATTGTTTTCGCGTCCGCAATTCCACGCGGTTATCAATTCGGCGCCTAGCCAGCAAACAACCGCCCACACCAGGCGATCGTCGCCAACCCGGCGCGGCCCTCGTACGGCCTGATTTTTTCTGGCCGTTGCGGGACATTCTGTCGTCCCGCCTCTTGACACACGAACTAGTTCGTACATAATGCCCTCCATCGCTCGCGTCAAGACGAGCGAGGCCTCTTCCGAAGCCCTTCAGCTTCACGGGGAAACGCGGTGGATCTTACTCAAACCTTCGGTCGCCCTTGCAGGCAAGGAACTCGGAAGCTCGAGCAGCGCCTCGGCGCGGCTCGAACGATCGCAAGCACGCCTTCACGCCCGACGATCGGGCCGCACGGCGCCCCGCGACTTCCGCCAGCATCGTTTCGAAGGCAAGTGGCGCGGCTGACGCCTAGCAGGACAAGATCAGATCCGAAATCGCGTGTGACGAGCGCCCCACACTGGAGTACGCTCAGCCGAAAGGCCAGACAAGAAGCGCTCCAGACGCTCGGCGGTCACAAAGCGGTTCCAGCCACGGAAACTGAAGCGGGCTTCGGGAGAGACGCAAAGGAGAATATCTCATGTCGGAAGTCAAAAAAGGCATCACCGAAGAGCAGCAGCAGGAGCTCGACGAGGTTTTCGCCCGCGCCCGCAAGGCGGCGGCGATCATCGAGACCTACGATCAGGCGCGCGTCGATCGCCTGTGCCAGGCGGTCGCCTGGGCCGTCGCCAACAAGGTCACGTTCACCCGGCTCGTCGACATGGGCATCGCCGAATCCGGCCTCGGCGACAAGGTCAGCCGCATGGGCAAGCGCCTCAAGATCCGCGGCGTGCTGCGCGACGCGCTGCGCCAGAAGAGCGTCGGCGTCATCGAGGAGTTGCCCGAGAAGGGCATCGTCAAATACGCCAAGCCCGTCGGAATCATCGCCTGCATCGTGCCGACCACCAATCCCGATCTCACGCCGGCCGGCAACGCGATCTACGGCATCAAGGCGCGCGACGTGGTGGTCTTCTCGCCGCATCCGCGCAGCAAGAAGACCTCGTTCGAGACGGTGCGGCTGATGCGCGAGGCGCTCGAGCGCGAAGGCGCGCCGCCGGACATCCTGCAGTGCCTGACCAAGGTCAACATCCCGATGTCGCAGGCCTTGATGGCGCGCGCCGATCTCATCATCGCCACCGGCGGCCAGCCGATGGTGCGCGCGGCCTACAGCTCCGGCACGCCCGCCTACGGCGTCGGCGCCGGCAACTCGACCATGGTGATCGACGAGACCGCCAACATCGAGGAAGCGGCCCGCAACACCCGCCTGTCCAAGACGTCCGACTTCGGTTCGGGATGCTCGGCGGACGGCAACCTCATCATCGAAGCCTCGATCTTCGACAAGCTGCTCAAGCAGCTGCAGTCCGAAGGCGGCTATCTCGCCAATGACGAGGAGAAGGCGAAGCTGCGCCGCGCGATGTGGGACGACGAGAACCACCGGACGTCGGACACGGTCGCGATCGCCCCGCAGCAGCTTGCCAAGGCCGCGGGCTTCGCCATTCCCGACGACCGCAAGTTCATCATCGTTTACGGCGACGGCATCGGCAAGGAGCATCTCTTCTCCAGCGAGAAGCTGACGACGCTGCTTGCCGTCTACAAGTACCAGGGCTTCGACCAGGCCTTGAACATGGTGCGCGCGATCTACGAGGTCGGCGGCAAGGGCCATTCCTGCGGCATCTACTCGTTCAACCAGGACCACATTCATGAGCTCGCGCTCGCAGCGCCGGTGTCGCGCATCATGGTGCGGCAACCGCAGTCCAAGGCGAACGCCGGCGCGTTCAACAACGGCATGCCGATGACCTCGAGCCTGGGTTGCGGCACCTGGGGCGGCAACATCGTCTCCGAGAACGTGCACCTCAAGCACTACATGAACACGACCTGGGTTTCGGTACCGATCAAGGAGGACCGGCCGTCCGACGAAGAGCTGTTCGGGTCGTTCTACGATCCCGCGCTCGAAAACGACGATAGCCACCTCATGACGACCTGACCGGACCGCTCGACCAAACCCCAGACGCTCCGAGGATTATTTCACATGCGCGATCTCGTCTCTCACCAACTCGTCCGGTATCTCGAAGCGCGCGGGGTCACGCACGTCTTCGGGCTCTGCGGCCACACCAACATCGCCGTGCTCTCGGCGATGGCCAACAGCAAGCTGCATTTCGTCAATGTCAGACACGAGCAGATCGCCGCGCACGCAGCGGATGGGTATGCGCGTGTGACCGGCAAGGCGTCGGTGCTGCTGACTCATCTCGGACCCGGCCTCACCAACGCGGCGACGGGCGTCGCCAACGCGGCGCTCGATTGCATTCCGATGGTGGTTATCGCCGGCGACGTGCCGAGCCATTACTACGGCAAGCATCCCCATCAGGAAGTGAATCTTCACGCCGACGGCGATCAGTTCGAGATCTACAAGCCGTTCGTGAAGCGCGCCTGGCGCGTGGAAAGCCCAGACCTTTTCCCGGAGATCATCGAAAAGGCATTCCAGCTCGCTGAGAGCGGCCAACCGGGCCCGGTGCTGGTCGACGTGCCGATGGATATCTTCTCCAAGGAAGTCGACGTTTCGCGATTTCGAGCGGCTGAGCTCACAATACCAAGACGCTGGTCAAGCCCGACCTAGACGCCGATGCGGCCGCCCAGATCGTTCGGGCGCTTGGCGAAGCCCGCAATCCAGTACTCATGATCGGCGGGGGCATCGTGCTGGCGCAGGCCACGGACGAGTTGAAGGCCTTCGTCGACCACATGGGCATTCCGGTGGCGTTCAGTCTGATGGGCAAGGGCGCGTTGCCGGACGATCATCCGTTGACACTCGGCATGACCGGCTTCTGGGGCACCAAGTTCATCAACGAAAAGTGCCGCACCGCCGATTGGGTGCTGGCGCTAGGCACGCGATTCAAGGAAGCCGATTCCAGTTCCTGGGAGCCCGAATACACGTTCGCGTTCCCGCCGGCGAAACTTATCCACATCGATATCGAATCGAGCGAGATCGGGCGGAACTATCCGACCGAAATAGGCGCGGTCGCCGACCTGAAGCAGGCGCTGAAAACACTGAACCGCGTAGCCAAGGAGCTCTATCCGAAGCCCCGTCGCAACGAGGCGCTGGAGCGCGAGATCGCCAAGGTGCGCGAGGCGTTCAAGTCCGGCAACCGGGAGATGGCCGAGAGCTCCAGTTTCCCGATGATGCCGGAGCGCATTCTCGCCGACGTGCGCGCCGTGCTGCCGCGCGACGCGATCATCACCACCGACGTCGGCTGGAACAAGAACGGCGTCGGGCAGCAATTCCCGGTCTATACGCCGGGCAGCGTCCTGACGCCGGGGGGATTTGCGACGATGGGCTTCGGTCCCCCGGCGGCGCTCGGCGCCAAGATCGCCGCGCCGGACCGCGTCGTGATCTCGCTCGTCGGCGACGGCGGCTTCGGCCAGAACCCGGCGGCGCTTGTGACGGCTCAGGAAGAGAACCTCGCGGTCATCTGGGTGGTGATGAACAACAATGCGTTCGGCACCATCGCCGGTCTGCAGAAGGCGCATTACGGCCTGACCTACGGCACCACCTTCCCCTCGACGGGAGGCGAATGGACGCCCGACTACGCGGCGATCGCGAGGGCGTACGGCGTCGAGGGCGTCCGTATCCGCTCGGCGGCGGAGTTCAAACCGGCGCTCGAGAAGGCGATCGCTTCCGGCAAGCCCTGCGTCATCGACGTCGCGATGAAGAACAATCCGACGCCGACCGCCGGCCACTGGAACATCCTCGACATCTACTCGCCCGACCGCAAGGTCGGCCACGTCAGCACCGACTGAACGGAGAGGGCCGAGCCCGATGAAGCTGGTGTCGGAAGTCCTGATCGAAGACGAAGCGCTGCGCGACGGACTGCAGAACGAGAAGCGGATCTTTTCGCTCGAGGAAAAGGTTGCTCTCATCGAAGCGCTCGTCGCCGCCGGGCTGCAGCGAATCCAGGTGGGCTCGTTCGTCCACCCCAAGCGCGTGCCGCAGATGGCCGATACCGACGCGCTGTTCGCGGCGCTGAAACCTGTTGCGGGCGTGACCTACTCGGCGCTCGTCCTCAACAGCGCCGGGCTCGATCGGGCGCTTGCGGCGGGCGTCAAGCATCTCTCGATTTCGGTGTCGGCCAGCGAGACCCACAGTCGCAAGAACGCTAACAAGTCGGTGAGCGAGGCGCTCGCCGACATCACGCCGACCATCCAACGCGCGCTCAAGGAAGGGATTGCGGTGCGCGCTGGCATTCAGTCGGCGCTGGGCTGCGGGTTCGAAGGGGCCATCCCGCTCTCGAGGGTCGTCGAGATCGCAAAGATCTACAGCGACATCGGCGCTCACGAGATCAACATCGCAGACAGCGCCGGGCTCGCCAACCCCAAGCAGGTCTATGAGTCCGTCGAGGCGGTTCGCGGCGCAATTCGTTCGGACGCCAAGATCTCTTTGCATCTGCACGATACCCGCGGGCTCGGGCTCGCCAACATGTTCGCCGGCCTGCAGGCCGGGGTGACGGTCTACGATGCGGCGGTCGGGGGCGTCGGCGGCTGTCCTTTCATCCCCGGCGCGACCGGCAACATCTCAACAGAAGATGCCGTCTATGCCCTCGACTCCATGGGCGTGAAGAGCGGGATCGACTGGCGGAAGCTGAAGCCGGTGACCGCGGAACTGGAGCAGAAGCTCGAGCGGCGGCTGCCGAGCCGGATGGCGCATATGGCGGCGACGCCGCCGGGCGCGAACTGAGGGATACGCCCATGAAACACGATTATTCGCTGGCGCATCTAACCGTCCTGTCGCTGACGCCGCCGCAGGTTGTCGAAGTCGCAGCGCGGGCGGGCTACCGCTATGTCGGCCTGCGCACCACCAAAGTGACTCCGACTGAGGACATCATCGATCTGACCAGCGACAAGGCCGCACTTCGGAAAACCAAGGCCGCGCTGGCCGCGACTGGCGTCGAAGTCAACGACATGGAACTGTTCCGCATGGACCCTCACATCGAACCGGAAAGCTATATTCCGGCGCTCGAGGTGACGGCAGAACTCGGCGCGACAAACATCATCGCCCAGTTGCCAGACCCGGACCGCTCCCGCGCCACCGACCGCTTCGCCAGGCTGTGCGATCTGGCCAAGCCCTATGGCATCTTCGTCAGCCTCGAGTTCCCGCACTGGACGGAAACCGGGTCTCTCGCCGCGGCGACCGAAATCGTCCGGGCGGCCAAGCGCGGCAACGCCGGCATCCTCGTCGACACGCTGCACATGGATCGCTCGAATTCGAGCGTCGAAGATCTCGGCCGCCTCCCGCGCGAATGGTTCCGCTTCGCCCACCTCTGCGACGCCCCGAAGGAATGGGCGCATACCCAACCCGGGGCCATTCACACCGCAAGGGACGAACGCCTTTTCTGCGGCGAAGGCGGCATCGATATCCGCGGCATTCTCGAACAAATGCCGCAGAACATCCCCTACGCGCTGGAAATTCCGCGTTCGGTCCTGACCCGCGCCGCCGGTCCCGAAGATGTCGCCCGGCTCGCGATAATGGTTTGCCACAGCGAAATCGATCGCGAGGCACTCCAGGCTGATCGAGTTCCAGAGGCTAGGCGGACAATACGGGCGTGAGCGGCGTAGTATTTGCTCCTCAACTGGAGGACCTTACCCTTCCGGCCCGGCGGGTCTTGCCTGTCCGGTGACCCTTCGTCCTGTCGAAGGGAGCAGACAGTTCCCTCTTTTTGGGGGAAGCAGCCACGAGGCGGCAGGATGAGGGTAAGCGGCTCCATCAAAAACGCAACAATAGGGAGGGAGACAAAACAATGGTCAATGCCAGTATATCCACGCTCAGCGCAAAGGCGGCCGTGACGCCGACGCGAGCGCGCTGGGGAATTCTCGCGCTCATCGCCGTTGCAACGATGATCAACTATCTTGATCGAACTGTGCTCGGCATCGCAGCTCCTTCTCTTCGTAACGATCTCGGAATTGATGCGGCGACGATGGGCATCGTGTTTTCCGCTTTCTCCTGGACGTACGCCGCGGCGCAAATTCCTGGAGGCGTCTTCCTCGATCGGTTCGGTTCGAGACTGACGTATTTCCTCTCGTTGACGTTCTGGTCCTTGTTCACGCTCTTGCAAGCCACCGCCGGGGGCCTGGGTACACTGCTGCTCTACCGCTTCGGCCTCGGGCTCGCGGAGTCGCCGTGCTTCCCCACCAACAGCCGCATTGTGGGCACCTGGTTTCCGCAACAGGAGCGCGCGACGGCGACAGGCATCTATACCGTCGGCGAATATGTCGGCTTGGCGTTCTTCAGTCCGTTCCTGTTCATGCTGATGGCGGCCTATGGCTGGCATGCGCTGTTCATCGTCGTCGGCGTCGCCGGCATTCTCCTCGGCGTCATCTTCTATTGGCGCTATCGCGAACCCGCTGACCACCCGAGCGTCAACGAAGCCGAACTGGAATATATCGCCGCGGGCGGGGGGTTCGCGACGACCGTGCACGAGAAGGCTCCCTTCTCGTGGGCCAATGTCAAAAGGTTGCTGTCCTATCGGCAGGTCTGGGGCGCTGGCATCGGTCAGTTCGCCGGCAATTCGACGCTGGTGTTCTTTCTGACATGGTTCCCGACTTATCTCGCCACCGAACGCCACATGACCTGGGTCAAAGTCGGCTTCTTCGCCGTACTGCCGTTCATCGCGGCGGCGATCGGGGTCCTGGCCGGCGGCTGGTTCTCTGACAAGCTTCTTAAGTCGACTGGGTCGGCCAACATCGCCCGTAAGACGCCGATCATCGTCGGCCTCTTGCTGGCGTCGTTGATCGTCACAGCGAATTGGATGGACAGCAATGTCGCGGTCATCGTCGTGCTTTCGATCGCCTTCTTCGGTCAGGGGATGGTCGGTCTGGGTTGGACGCTCATCTCGGACATCGCGCCGAAGTCGCTGATGGGTCTGACGGGTGGCCTCTTTAACTTCGCGGCCAACCTCGCGGGCATCATCACCCCGATCGTGATCGGCTTCATCGTCGCCGCCACGGGATCGTTCACCTGGGCGCTGGCGTTCGTGGGCGCCGTTGCCCTGCTCGGGGTCTTCTCCTACGTCTTTATCCTCGGCGACGTGCATCGCCTCGAAGACTAGTCCGGACCGCGACCTCCTCGCATGCTCGCCGCCGGGCGTTAGGCCCGGCGACGGGGACTCCCTCTGTCGGAGACACCCGTCATGATCACCGGAAAGACCAAAATCATCGCGCACATCGGTTACCCTACCGAGTCGTTCAAAGCGCCCATGATCTACAATCCTTGGTTCGACGCCAAGGGAATTGATGTCGCCGTCGTGCCGCTCGGCGTCACCGGCGAAGACTATTCCGAAGTCCTGCGGCCGCTGTTCCGCGTCACCAATATGCACGGCGCTTTGGTGACGATGCCCAACAAGGTGACGACGGTCCGGCTCGTCGACGAATTGACGACGACCGCCAAAATCGCCGGCTCCGCCAACGCAATCCTGAAGCGCCCGGACGGTTCGCTTCTGGGCGACATGTTCGATGGTGAAGGTTTCGTCCGCGGCGTCGCGCGCAAGGGCCGCGCAATCAAAGGCGCCCGCGCGCTCGTGGTCGGTTCGGGCGGCGTCGGCTCTGCGATCGCCGCCTCGCTCGCGGCCGCCGGCGTTTCGGCGCTGGGCCTGTTCGATATGGCGCCCGCGGCGGCGCATTCGCTCGCGGACAGAATTGTCCGCCACTATCCCGCTCTCAAATTGACGACCGGATCTCCCAATCCCGAAGGATACGACATCGTCGTTAACGCGACGCCGGTCGGAATGAACGAGGGCGATCCATTGCCAATCGATGTCGTGGCGATATCTCCGACCGCTTTCGTCGGCGAAGTCGTCATGCGGGAGGAGTACACTCCTTTGCTTCGCGCCGCGAGAGCCAAGGGTTGCCAGGTGCAGGTTGGCACGGACATGCTGTTCGAGATGATTCCTGCCTACATCGAATTTTTCGGCTTCGGCGCTACGACACCGGATGAACTGCGTAAGTACTCAAAACTCCACTACTGATACAGCGGCGCGGGAGAGACGCCCAGGGGAACACCGCCTATAAGGCGGCAACGGACGGCCGGGGACGGAGCGGCCCGCCGGCCGTCTCCTCGCGCGAGCAATCAGGAGCAAGAGATGAGTGCAGATATCAGGGAAGCCGCGCTCGAATACCACCGGCTTCCGACTCCGGGAAAAATCTCGGTGACGCCAACGAAGTCGATGGTCACGCAGCGGGATCTTGCGCTTGCCTATTCACCGGGGGTCGCTGAAGCCTGCCTGGCGATCGTCGAAAACCCCGATCTGGCCGACGAACTGACGTCCCGCAGCAATCTGATCGCCGTCGTCACCAACGGCACTGCGGTATTGGGGCTCGGCAACATCGGACCGCTCGCCGGCAAACCGGTCATGGAGGGCAAGGGTTGCCTGTTCAAGAAATTCGCCGGCATCGACGTGTTCGACATCGAACTTGCCGAAAGCGATCCCGACAAACTGGTCGAGACGATCGCGCGGCTCGAGCCGACTTTCGGCGGCATCAACCTGGAAGACATCAAGGCGCCCGAGTGCTTCTATATCGAGAAGAAGCTGCGCGAGCGTATGAAGATTCCGGTCTTTCACGACGACCAGCACGGTACCGCGATCGTTGCCGCCGCGGCGCTAGTCAATGGCCTTTCCCTCGTCGGCAAGAAGATCGGGGACGTGAAACTCGTCTGCTCAGGCGCCGGCGCGGCAGCGATCGCCTGCATCGACTTGGCGGTGCGGATTGGCCTCGACCCGAAAAAAGTGCTCATCGTTGATCGTTCCGGCGTCGTCTATGCCGGTCGGCCCGGCACGATCGACGAGACCAAGGCGCGATACGCCAACAACACCCCGGCGCGCACGCTCTCCGACGCCATCGTCGGGGCCGATATTTTTCTCGGTCTGTCCGCGGCAGGGGTCCTCACCCAGAACATGGTCAAGACCATGGCCCCCGATCCGCTCATCTTCGCCATGGCGAATCCCGATCCGGAAATCCGTCCCGAAGACGCCATCGCCGTGCGCCCTGACGCCGTCATCGGCACTGGCCGGTCGGATTATCCAAATCAGATCAATAATGTGCTGTGCTTCCCGTTCATCTTCCGCGGGGCGCTCGATTGCGGAGCAACCTCGATCAACGAGGAGATGAAGGTCGCAGCCGTCAACGCCATCGCCGAACTCGCCCACGCCGAGGTCGCGGACGCGGTCGCCGCGGCCTACAAGGGCGCTGGATTACGATTCGGGCGCGAATATTTGATCCCGAAGCCTTTCGACCCGCGCCTGATCACCGCGGTTGCGCCGGCAGTCGCTAAGGCGGCGGCGGAAAGCGGCGTAGCGCGCCGGCCGATCACCGATCTCGACGCCTATCGGCAAAAGCTCGACGCCCTCGCCTACCATTCCGGACAGGCGATGCAGCCTGTGTTCACCCGCGCTAAGCTCGCGGAACGCTCGGTCATCTTTGCTGAGGGCGAGGACGAGCGTATCCTGCGCGCGGCGCAGATCATCGTCGACGAGAAAATCGCAACGCCCGTGCTAATCGGGCGCACCCACGTCATCGCCGAGAGGATCGCGGCGCTCGATCTGAGGATCGAGCCCGGCCAGAGCGTTCGCATCGTCGATCCCCACGATCCGCAGGTCCAGATGAAGGCGGCGGAGGGCTATTACGCCTCAAGAAAGCGCGACGGCGTTTCGCGCGCGCTGGCATTGTCGCAAATGCGGGCCAACAGTTCGCTGCTCGCCGCCTGGCTCCTCGAACAGGGCGAGGGCGACGCTATGCTGTGCGGCGCGTTCGGCCGGGCGTTCGATCACCTAGCTGCTATCCGCAACGTGATCGGCCTGCGCCCCGGCGTCCATACGCTCGCCGTCATGCAGATGCTCATGCTGCCGCATAATCAGTTGTTCATCTGCGACACCCATTGCAACGCCGATCCAGATGCCGAGCAGATCGCGGAAATCGCACTGCTCGCCGCAGAAGAGGTTCGCCGCTTCGGCGTGAAGCCGCGCGTCGCGCTCTTGTCGCACTCGAGCTTCGGGACATCCAACCTGCCGAGCGCGCGAAAGATGCGAAAGGCGCGCGAACTGATACGTGAGCGCAATCCCCACTTGGCGGTCGAGGGTGAGATGCGCGGCGACGCGGCTCTTTCGCCAAATATTCTGAATGACAAGATGCCGGATTCCGACTTTGTCGGCCCCGCGAACATCCTCGTCATGCCCAATCTCGACGCCGCCAACATATCCTACAACCTGCTTCGGATGGCCGCGGGAAACGGCGTCACGGTTGGCGGCATCGTTCTGGGAGCGGCGAAGGCCGCCCACATTCTCACGCCTTCGGCGACGGTCCGCCGTATCGTCAACATGGCCGCCTTCGCAGTCGTCGACGTCATGCAGCGCTTGGAGAGGTGATCCGCCTCTCGTCGTCTCGCGCTGCAACAGCCGAAAGTACTCGGGACGACTGATATATGATTCGCAATGAGACTTTCGAACCTTGACGGTACAATAGCGCTTTCGCCCGCGTACCTACGTCTCCAATCGGCCGGCGCTGGCTCTATCCAAAGGCGAAAGCTTCAGCGCCTGGGCGATTGGCCCTTTCGTCAAATGCGTCGCCCCAGTTCGGTGAGCAAGCGCAAGCCGTGCGGCCACGGCCCAAAGCCGGCTTCGGCATTGATATGCCCTGCTTCGCCTAAATCGATCAAGTCGGCGCCCCAGACTTGGGCCCAATGTTTGGCGCGATAAAGCGACATCACCGGATCGTCCTCGCTCGCCACCACAAGTGTTGGCACGCCGAGGTTGCGCTCAGGTACGCGCGCCTCGGCCTCGAAGCGAGTGGGTTCGGCAGGCGCCACCAGCATCAAGCCGGCGACACGCGGTTGCCCGTCACTTGCCACGCAAGCCGAAGCCAGTGCGCCCAGCGAATGACCGACCAGCACCGCCGGACGATCGCCGGCGGCAAGTAGGCGAACGATGGCATGAATCCAGTGCTCGATGTCGGGTTCGTCCCAACGACGCTGGGTGATGCGCTGGAACACCGACGTACGGCGCTGCCAGAAACTTTGCCAGTGTTCGGTGCCGCTATCCTTGAAGCCGGGCACGAGGACGAAGTCGAAACGCGACGCGAGCGCGCCGAGTTCCTCGATCGTTTCGCTCACCGCATGCCCGAACATCGCCGATGTCCTCCATTCCCTGCTGCTGGCGAGCTTAGGTCCCGCCCTCCTAGCGTCGCAGGCGATCCGGGGTGCGCCAAGCCGTCCATTGGTCGGACTCGTCGCTAGAGCCGCTCTGGCGCCCACGTATTATCAACGCAATCAAGGGCTTGCATCTCTGGATGAAAGTCCTGGCGCTTCATTCAGAATAAGTTGGATCGCATGGAGCAGCTCGTCCAGCGCATGCGCACGCGAACGGGCGCAGGCGTGGGCGGGTTCGTCGCACACGATGCATCGCCGAACTGGCAGGCCGAGAATTTGGCGCGACAGCGCGCCTAGCTGCGGATCGGTGACGTCGAGATCCCACAGTCGACCCCAAGGTTCATTCGTTTCGAGACCGATCAGCGCGCGCTTGAGTTTATTCGACGGCGCTTCAACCGCAAACAGCGCCTCTGGCCCCGTCGGCCCCGCCTCTGCGCAAAGCTTTCTCGCCAACCACCGGCGCGCGCGGAAAAGGTTTTCGAGCGCATCGATTGCCGATTGCTGAACGCGTCGGCTCGCCGCGCAATCCTTGATCGGACCCGGCATTATGGGGGTCACAGTGACGATCGGCATTCCCCAGCGGGACAGCGCGTCTTGCCGGCGCTCCACACGCGCCTCCCGTGCCTCGAGCACGGCCCTGAGCTCGGCGACCGGACCGGCAAAGATTTCCTCGTTCATTTGGCTTACCCCTTCCCTGTCGCTGCTGCCAACTACTCTTCCGTCAGGCATTCCCCATTTCGACGCTCTTCATGAGTGAGAACGCTCGCGACGGTTTCCGAGTCGCGCCTGAGTGCGGTGTCAAGAATATCCCGATGCTCGTTCGCTAAATGCGAGCGCGGGAACGACTCCTTTCGAGCGACGGTATTCGGCAGCGCAGCAATTGATCGTACATTGTGCGACACTCAAGCAACAGCCAGCGCAGCAGCAATTCGAAATCAGCGCCTCATGAAACTCCTGACTGTGATAGGCTGCTATGATAGGCCCCCGAGTTGATATCGGCGTTGGCGGTCGGGAGTCCCAGACCATGGCATCATCGCAGTTATTTTGCGCAGCTCCCCCAACGACACGGGCTGCACGACCAGGTCTTTCTGCCACTCGGAGGCGACCATCTTGTCTGCGGAGAGTGGAGACAATAGTTCGTGCACGGTGCTGCCGCCGACGTTATAACTGCGGTCAGAGCTTCAAGTTTTGACTTCAACTCTGGGCGAGAGATACCTGAGGAGGATGTCCTGTCGCAACTTATCAAGTAGCGTTGCCGTTCTGGTTTTTGGCGATCTCGCCGCTAATCATCTACTATATTGGGGCTAAGTTACACATCCTAGTCTACAAATGGTAGATTGATACCAATCTAGGGAATTATTCAATGTTTGGATGGTCGATCGCGACGGTCTGTCTCGGCGGAGGGCTAGAAGCCAAATTCTCCGCCGCAGCGAAGGCTGGATTTCGCGCGATCGAACTCCTTGAGAGCGACTTGACCTTCTACGCTGGTAAACCGCGAGACGCCCGGCGACTCGCCGACGACCTGGGACTCGAGATTGTCGCGCTTCAACCGCTGAGGGACTTTGAGGGTGCCCCGGACTCACAACGTCAGCGCAATTTCGATCGCGCGATGCGAAAGCTGGAGCTTACGCTGGAACTGGGCGCTCCATTGCTGTGCCTGAGTTCGTCGATTTCAGAGGAGTCGTCTCACGATAGAGAACGGATGGCCGAGGATCTGGCTGAGCTCGCGGACCTGGCACGCCAGTACGGCTTGCGACTCGGCTACGAGGCGTTGTCGTGGGGGCGGCACATCAAGGATTGGACCTCCGCATGGGAAGTCATCGCCAAGGCCGACCGCGAAAATCTCGGCATCGTGCTTGACTGCTTTCATATCTGTTCGCGCAAGAATCCAATCGAGCCGATCGCGGCTTTGCCAGGCGATAAGATCGCTCTCGTTGAAATCGCTGACTCGCCAGCGCTGGAAATGGATTTGAAGTCGTTGAGCCGGCACTATCGGTGCTATCCCGGCCAGGGCGACTATCCAGTCGTCGATTTCTTGGACGCCATTTTGCGGTCGGGCTATCGCGGCCCGATATCGCTGGAAACCTATAACGAGCAGTTTCGGGGCGCATCTGCCGCTTCGGTCGCCGTCGACGGTATGCGTTCGCTGCGTGCGACGGGCGAGAAGCTCAGCGCTCGCCGTCTCGCAAAGCGGGAGCCGCCAATCGCGGAAATCGCGGCTTTGCCCCCGACGCCGGAAGTAGAAGGGATAGAGTTCCTCGAATTCTCGGTCGCCGATCAACAGGCTCAGGAACTGGAGACACTGCTAGACGGACTCGGATTCGACCTCGTCGGTCGCCACCGATCAAAGATGGTCGCGCTCTACGCACAAGGCCAGATCAACCTGATCATCAACCGGGAACGCAATTCCTTCGCCCATTCGTTCCAGTTGCTTCACGGCGCCGCAATCTGCGCGATCGCGCTCAGAGTCGACCGGGTCGAGCGTGCATTCGAGCGCGCTCGCGCGCTCGAATGCACAAGCCATGCCGGGCGCACTGGACCTAGCGAAGCTACCATTCCCGCCGTGGGCGGAGTCGAAGGCAGCCTCGTTTATTTCGTCGACCGTTTCGGCGCCAACTGGCGAAATGACTTCATCGGTGACTTCAGCTCCGCGACGAAGGACGGGCTGCTTAAGGGGATCGATCACATCTCCAATGTCGTTCGTCGCAACGAATTCTTGAGCTGGCTGCTGTTCTACGAATCAGTTCTAGGCTTTACGGCCGATCCGCAGATAGAAGTTTACGACCCGCACGGCGATTTCTATAGTCGCTCGCTCAGGAGCAGGAACGGCGCGCTGCGCATAGCACTCAACGTCGGCGTCGGTGGAGCGACAGGCGTCTCGCGCTTTCTCGACAAGTTTGGCGGCGCAGGCTTTCAGCAGATCGCGATTTCGACGGACGACATCTTCGCAGCGGTCGAAGCGGCGCGCCGAAAAGGCGTCCAGTTCCTGCCGATCCCAGATAATTATTACGATGATCTGGCTACGCGGTTCCAAATCGCCCCCGACCTGCTTCGACGTATGCGAGAGTTCGGCGTGCTCTACGATCGGGTCAAAGACGGGCAGTTTTTCCACATCTACACACGCACTTTCCACCAGCGCTTCTTTTTCGAACTGCTTCAACGCGACAACTACGATCTGTTCGGCTCGGCCAACACGCCGATGCGGTTGGCGGCACAGGCGGCAGTCGATGAGGCGGAAGCACGCCTGACATTAGAAGCGGACTCCGACGGGGAGCCAGCGTCTCCCGATCGAGCGCTCCCTACGCGTGATTAGCGAACGACTCAAATTACCTGTGTACCCGCTAGTCAGGTTGGACGGGAACCGCGGAGATTCGCATGGCGGCGAGGCGCGCAATGAGGAGGAATGGAGGGACGGCAAAGCCCGCCGAACCGGGAGCGAGCGCCGCGGACCGCGCGCGAGCCGATATTCTCGAGGTTGCTACCGCGGAGTTCGCTGAGCACGGCTATGCGGGCGCCCGCGTCGACGAGATCGCCGCCAAGACCCAGACAAGCAAACGGATGATTTATTGTAACCGGTACGAGGGCCCCACCTCGCATGCGGCTTCCTGCTGAGCGAGACTCGCGCGAGGTTCGACACTGCGCGGGGCGCTCATTCCATGCATCAGTCCAGGCATGATGCCGACTCTTATCAGCGCGTCGAGGTGATCACGGGGCGCCGTCGTCGGCGCGACTGGAGCGACGAGGAGAAGGCGCGGATTCTGGCGGAGAGCGCCTCGCCGGAGGTGAACATCTCCGAGGTGGCGCGTCGCAACGGCGTCAGCCGGGGATTGCTCAACGTCTGGCGGCGCAAGGCTCGGCTGGCGTCGAGCGAAGGGCCGCAGTTCGTGCAACTCAGGCTCGACGACGCTGTCGAGACGCGACAGGACGCGATCGAGTCGCCTCGCGTCGTGTCGCGTGCGGTCGAACGGATCGAGGTGACGATCGCGGGGGCGACGGTGCGCGTGCCCGTCGGCGTCGACGCCGCGACGCTGGAGCGCGTGCTGGCGGCGGTGAGATCGACGCGGTGATCGCGTTCGGCGCGGAGGTCCGGGTGTTCGTCGCGACGCAGCCGATTGATTTTCGTAAAGGCGTACATGGTTTGGTCGCGCTGGTGGCGGAAGGGTTGGGCGGGCAGCCCTACAGCGGCGACGTCTTCGTGTTCCGTTCGAAGCGAAAAGACCGTTTGAAGCTTCTTGTTTTTGACGGCTCAGGTCTGGTTTTGGCGACCAAATGGCTCGAGGAGGGCGGTTTTTCATGGCCCCCTGTGCGCGCGGGGACGATGCGCGTGACGGGGGCGCAATTGGCGATGCTGATCGAGGGTCTCTCGGAGTGGTCGCGTGTGGTTCCGAAGGTGACGAAGCGGCCGACGAAGGTCGCGTGAGTCGCCTTGTTTTGCTGGCGACTCCGAGCGTTTTCGGATAGTTCTTCGACATGGCGATTTGCCCAGAAGATCTCCCCAAGGACACTGCGGCGCTTGCCGAGATGGTGCTGGCCTTCGACGGCGAAAACGAGGATCTGCGCGCCGAGATCGCCACGTTGAAGGGCCTGATCTTCGGCGCGCGGTCGGAGCGCACGGCGATCATCTGCGCTGAACAGCTTGCGTTGGATCTGGACCGGGCCGCCGACGCGCGGCCCCCGGCCAACGATGACGAACCGGAATCGGACGCGCCGAGACCGAGGCGGCGCAAGCCGAAGCGCAACATCGGCGCGCTGCCGGCGCATCTGCCCCGGGTCGAGCGGGTGATCGAGCCGGCGTCCACGCTCTGCCCGTGCTGCACGGGCCGGATGCATCGGATCGGCGAGGAGATGAGCGAAGCGCTCGATCGGGTCCCAGCGTGGCTGCGCGTGCTGCGCACGATCCGTCCAAAATACGCCTGCCGCGCAATAGCTCGACCCCTCGATCTGAATGACGACGGCGTGGTGAAGCAATCTGTCGAGGAGCGGGGTCGCGACAACGGAATC
>CAVOTE010000002.1:0-604066 GCA_963699065.1 uncultured Alphaproteobacteria bacterium | reverse complement strand
TTGCGAACTCGACGGCCTCGAAGTTGCGCCACGGTCCGCGTCGATGGATGACCTCGGCCTTGTAGAGGCCGTTGATCGTTTCTGCGAGGGCGTTGTCGTAAAAGTCGCCGACGCTGCCGACGGAAGGCTCGATTCCGGCTTCGGCGAGGCGCTCCGTGTACTTGATCGAAACATATTGGCTGCCGCGATCGCTATGATGGACGAGGCCGGCGCGGCTGGCTGGCCTTCGGTCATGGAGCGCCTGCTCCAGGGCGTCGAGAACGAAGTCGGCGTGCGCCGTCCTGCTGGCTCGCCAGCCGACGATCCGTCGAGCGTAGGCGTCGATGACGAAGGCGACATAGACGAAGCCGGCCCAGGTCGAGACATAGGTAAAATCCGCGAGCCAAAGCCGATCCGGCGCCGGAGCATGGAACTGTCGGTTCACATGATCGAGCGGACAGGGGGCCGCCTTGTCGCTGATCGTTGTCCGCAGAGGCTTGCCCCGGATCGCCCCCCGAAGGCCCATGTTCCGCATCAGCCGGGCCACCGTACAGCGCGCGACGGAGACGCCTTCCCGCCGCAATTGCCGCCAGACCTTGCGCACGCCATAGACGCGGAAGTTCTCCTCGAACACGCGCCGGATCTCGACCTTCAGATCCGCGTCGCGGCGGACCCTGTCGGGCAGGCGGGAGGGATCCGCCCGCATGGCGGCGTGGGCGTGGTAGGTCGACGGGGCGATCGGCAGGACCCTGCAGATCGGCTCGACCCCGTAGGCCTGACGATGATCGTCGATGAAGGCGATCATGGCTTGAACCGGCGGTCGAGCTCCGCCTGGGCATGTGTGGATGCCCCCTGGGATGCAAGCGGTTTCTTGACAGCTCGGACGTGTGATCGAATGCGGTCATGTGTCAGGCCTTGACTGCGGCGCTGCTCATGGCCGCGGGCCGGTATGGCGATGCGCCGGGTGAGTTCAAGATCAAAATAGCGAGCTCAAAGCTCTTGCACAGGCCCTGATTTGTTCACCCGTGATCTTTCGATCATGTTGCCCTTACTGTCCGTTGACCTCCTCACACCCCCGGCGTACCGGAACGAAAGACTGCGTGATCGTTTTGATCAGGCTGCTGTCGTCACCGGATCCCGATAGTTCTCTCCCTTCGTGAGCATCGCCCAGATCCCTCGCGCCATCTTGTTGGCAAGCGCCAGCGCGACCAACATGCGCGGCTTCCTGCCGAGCATGCGCGCGAGCCAGGAATTCTCAGGCGGGGCTGAGCGTCCGGCCGCCTGCACGACCGACATCGCGCCGGTGATCAGGAGCCTGCGGATATCCCGCTGGCCCATCTTGGAGGTTTTTCCGAGCCGCGGTTTGCCGCCGGTGGAGCGCTGTACCGGCACGAGCCCGAGCCAGGCCGCAAAGTCCCGACCTCGGCGAAAGCCTTCCATTGGTGGAGCGAACGTTTCTACAGCCACTGCGGTGACCGGACCTACGCCCGGCATGGTCTGCAATCGCTTGGTCGCTCCATCACGCCCGGCGGCGTCTCGTAGCCGTTTGTCCAGATCGCCTGTTTTCCCGTCGAGCGCCGCAATCTGTTCGAGCAAGAGTTGGCCGAGTTCCCGAACAGCAATTGGCAAGCCCGAAATCGTCGTTCGCAATGGCGTCGGCTAATCTCTTCACGTGCGCGGGTCCCTGTGCCGCCACGACTCCATGTTCGGCAAGGTGACCGCGCAGCGCATTGATCAGCTGTGTTCGCTGCCGGACGAGAAGGTCTCGAGTTCGAAACAGCATGGCTCGCGCCTGCTGCGCTTCGCTCTTCACGGCGACGAAGCGCATCGTCGGCCGCGATGCCGCCTCCACGATCGCTTCAGCGTCCGCCGTATCATTCTTCTGCCGCTTCACGAACGGCTTTACGTAGATCGGAGGAATGAGCCGCACCGTATGTCCGATCCGTTCAATCTCGCGCCCCCATCCGTGAGCGGTCGCGCAGGCCTCCATTGCCACGACGCAAGGGGGCTGCGATGCGAGAAACGATAAAAACCGCTCCCGGGTCAGCTTCTTTCGAAAAAGCACCGAGCCGTCCGCCGCAGCACCGTGCAACTGAAACACCCGCTTCGCGAGGTCGACGCCGATAATCGCAACTTGAGACATGGATGTCGCTCCTTCTCGTGACCCGCAGAGGGCCAACAAGGGATACATTGCAATGCCGCCGGGAGGGGGCATCCACGCCATCAAAATAAGCCGACGCCTTGCGAAGAATCTCGTTCGCCTGGCGAAGCTCCCGGTTCTCGCGCTCCAGCGCCTTGAGCCGTTCACGCTCGTCGGTCGTCAGCCCGGCCCGTTTGCCCTGGTCACGCTCAGTCCGCCGAACCCAAAGTCGCAGCGTCTCCGCCGTGCAGCCGATCTTGGCCGCGATCGACGAAATCGCCGCCCATTGCGATGCGTGCTCGCCCTGATGCTCCTGCACCATCCGAACCGCCCGAGCCCGGACCTCCGGCGAAAAGCTCTTGCTCGTCGTCTTCCTGGTTTCCATCGCTCCATCCTCTCAAGAGTTGGAGCCTCCAGCAAACCCGGCGCGGTTCAAGCTGACGATTGCGTGGGCCGTCATCCTCGACTTCTGCGTCCGGCGCGTACGTGGCCGGCGTTGGACGCCCACTCCTGATGCAGGTGGCAGAAAATCCAGAACTGCGGCATGGCGGGTTCCTCGAAACGGCGACGCAGACCGGTCGACGACATGCCGTTCTTTGTTCCGCAGGCAGCCCGCCGAGTTCGCCTCCAGGACGTCAATCATGAGTGCCTCGGCGTGGAAGCGCTCAGCCAGGATCGCCCGGCGATGCCGCCTGATCTCCGGGTAGCCGGCGGAAGAGACCCCGCTTCGTTTCCTCAAAGAGTTCCTTCTTCCCGGCCTTTTGCCGCATTTTATGGGTGAGGCGGAGCGGGCTCCACGCGCTGTCTCGCTCCGCTGCCTTCTCGTTGGTGTCCTTGCTCAATTCCGCGATTATCGTCTTGGGCGCCAGTTCGCGGTCACCGAGCAGGTCGGCGACTTCCTTCAAGACGAGATCCCAGAAGCCGGATGCACGCTTTTTGGCTGAAGCCTGCACCGGCTGCTCACCACTCACGCTTGGAGCCTGACTGGGCTCCTTGCGGTCCCCGTCGGCCCCTGGCTGCCTCAAACCCATGGCCTCCTCCAGAGCGCCCGCTCTGGCCGACATTTCGTTCAGCGCCTGCCTGAGCGCGTCGCGTTCCGCCGTAAGATCGTCGCGCTCTTTCTTGGTGGCCAACAAACCGTGGCTGAAAATCTCGGCAGCAACCGTCGTCAGTTTATCGAGTAGCGCCTTCGGAAGCTCTTCTGTTGCGGGACGGCGTCGAAAATGACGATCTGCGGCCCACTCGCCAAAGAGCGGCCCGAGGTCCGAGAAAGATCCTCCCTTCGCAAGCCCATCGCGGATCGCGCGCAGGGAATGGTGACTTCACCATAACCTGAGAATGCTTCCACTGACATCGTTGACTATTTCGCAGAAATTGGCCGCATAAAGTGTCCCAATTGGCCGCATAAAATGAGAATGCTACCCCAATTTACCGCATAAAATGAGAACGGCCCAGGCGGCCCGGTCTGCCCAGCGGCCTCGGCCTTTCCGAAGGTGTTTCACAGAAGATCGGCCTCGGCAACAGCATTCGGGAGCCCGTGCAGGCCAGGCTGCGGCAGGAAAGTCTTCTCGGCGACGCAGGAAGCGCCGGCGCGGAATTCCGGAGCGGAACCTGGTAACGTATCGGAGCCTCCATTAGGTCACAAACTCATAAATTGCATTTCGTTTTCGGTCGATTCGTGATTCAAGCTCCCGAGGGGGAGCGAACATGTCGCCGCGCCGGTACGAGCTTTCTGATTTCGAGTGGTCGGTCATTGAGCCGCTGCTGCCGAACAAGCCTCGCGGCGTGCCGCGCTCGGACGACCGCAAGGTCCTCAACGGCATTTACTGGCGGCTTCGCACCGGTTCGCCCTGGGCTGAAATTCCGGAGCGCTACGGACCTTCGACGACCTGCTACAATCGCTTTGTGCGCTGGGCCAAGATCGGCGTCTGGGATCGGATATTCGAAGCGATCTCAAGAGCCTACGATGGCGACTTGCAAATGATCGACAGTTCCTCGATCCGCGTCCACCAGCACGGTGCGAACGGCAAAAAAGGGGGTCTGAAGAAACATCGTCCGCCACGGGGGACGTCGCTGGAAGCCGCTGCATGGGGCGCTCGCGAGGCGGACTGACGACGAAGATCCACGCCCTCGTCGACGCCAACGGCTTGCCCATTCTCCTGAAGCTGACGGCCGGGCAAGCTCATGACGGGCGAAGCGCTGACGACATGCTCGACAGTCTCGGCGAAGGTCAAATCCTCCTGGCCGACCGCGGTTACGACAGCGACGCTCTGAGAGAGCGCCTCGCAAGCCAAGGCGCGTGGGGCAACATCAAACCAATGCCCAACCGCGTGAACGTCCCCTCCTTCAGCGCCTATCTCTATCGCTTTCGCAATCTCGTCGAATGCTTCTTCAACAAACTCAAACATTTCCGAGCCGTGGCGACGCGCTACGAAAAGCACGACCCCAACTACCTCGCCCTCGTCAAACTCGCCGCCATACGAATATGGTTCCGGTTTATGAGTTGGTGACCTAGAGCCCATTAAATATCTGCGCATTGACACCGGGGTTCGCGTCCTGGGCAACGGGCTCGCATGAAGGCGAAGAACGAATAGCACCCCAGTGCGCCTTCGCGGCTGCTTCGGATTTGCCGAAGAAGACTGATTATTGTCGCTCGAAGTCGTTTCGTTCGTCTTCCTTACTTAAACAAGCTAGAAAGCAAATTGTCGTTTATGGCCATTATCCAACCCTCGATGCCTTCTCTCTTCACCAATGTCGTAGATGTCAATCTATCTTCGTTTCGAAAAGCTTCCAATTCCTTCCTAAGATATGGTCCGTAGGTAGCATCATCGACGCTAATATACCACCGAAAACGTTTTTGTACGGGTGGTAAAGGGCGTTCTTCTTTCCTATCATTATTTACTTTTCCAACAAATTTCTGTCCGGTTACTGTAAATACTTTGCCACATTGGCTACATTTTACTGATGAGAATCCAGTTGGAACGTTTAGTAGCGTCAAGCAATACGGACAATTACCGTGCAATATCTTTTTCCTCATGAATGAGGACTTAATGAAAATGTAATATAGACCAATAATGAGCATTGGCACGCCAATTATTGCGCCGATGACCGTAATACATAGTATTTATCCAAACACAAGACCGCCGAATCCTGTTATCAAGGCAGCCTTTCGACCAACATCGTCCTTCACTGATTTCACTTTTGCAATTGTTATGTTGGCATTCATCTCATTTACTCGCGTTGCCGCAGCGCCAGCCACCATTCGCGGCGCAGGCGGCATAAATCATTGATTCAGATCCACAATCTTCTGTCAACGAGAATGATATGCTGAATTCTTGTGCTGGCCTCAGCCACCAGTTCCTGGGCCGCCCGCAACGACCGTTGACGCCGACAAATTTGAAGTCGACCCTGCGCGTGGGTGACAATCGGAAGAGGGGGCAACGACATGGCGCCGACCGCGGAATTTTCCGATCCCGTCTGGAAGGAAAGAAGCGTCGCGTACGGCGTCGAGGTGTCGATGGATTTGCTGCCGCCGGAACATAAAGGAAGCTGGCTCGGTGCAGTCGCTGCCTCGACCGAGAAGTAGGGTTCGCTCGAAGCGCTTCCAGAAACGGGGGACGCTTTGGAGGTGGAGGACCGTAAGGCTAAATTTTATGCTTCAAACCAACAAGTACGGCTGGTCCGAATTTGTCGTGCCGGTGGGGCTACCGAAGCCGTTCTTGCTCAGACTGTACGACGACCTTTCGACAACATTGGACAGAGGTGTCCGCTACTCCGAAGCCGTCCAACTCATCGCCGACGACGGCTGGCTCCCGATTTGTCATGTGGAGGACGGCTGCGTTTGGGTCCGACAGGACACAGGCGCTTGGGCTCCATTCAGCGACCAGGTCAGAATCTGAAGCCTCCCCCTGGACGGCCATCCGAGCAGGCTGGGAGGATCGTCCGCTCGATCCCGTCACGTTGATCCGGGCGTCCCTGACGTGGTCGTTCGCGCGCTCGCGCCGGTGGCAGCCTTGGTCCGAGCGGGCGCTCGAACGACCGACGCCGGGACGCCCGGACAGTCGGGAAGGTGCCGGACGATCCAGCGTCATGGACCGCGGCAGGCTCCGTTTGCGGTCCGTCGACGGTCTGGCCTTAATTGCACGTGGTTGTTGTTACATACGTGTTGCACGTAATCGTTGGGCGCAATCCTCCGCCGGAAAAAGCGTTGGCAAGGGACTGGCTTCGCTCGGCGGCGATCATCCCCATCTCCGCTTGATCGCGCTCCACGCCCGCCGCGAATTCTGTCAGTTGAAATTTCGCCTCCTGCCATGTGATCTGCCCGGATCGACTTTTTGCGCCAGAACAACGCGGTAGTTGTTCAATCGCGCCACTGAAAGCGGTGGGTTTCCGCCGTAGGCTGCCTCGATCTCCGCATTGTATTTGGTCACCGCCTCGACCCAGGTCATCCGTTTCGCTTGGGCGAGGGCTTCGTACTTCTCCCCCGACGTGCGCAAGGCCGACATCTCGCCTGGGTCAACGCAGGCGACCAATGTCGATGCGAGGAAAAGCAAAGCGAGTCTTGCGCCAAGCCCTCTCATTCCGATGCTCCTCAATGCGTGCCCGTCGCAGATCCCGATAGGGAATGTCCCCCTTCCAGGTTAACAGTGACAATGAGGCAAATTGCCCCGCGCCCCCGCCCGCGCGGTCCCTGAGGCCGTGGCGGATGTTATGGCGGCTGTGCGCCGGCTTCGGAGCCACGGCTCGGTCAACGCCCGGACCAGCGGCGGCTGCGCACATCCCGGATTGACGCCCGTGTCCTCATGGAATCTCCGCCAGGATGACCCGGTATGCTCGTTCGAGTTCCGAGGCGGCGCGCCGGTCATAGACGCGGTAGTGCGCCGGGTGCGGCTCCTCATCACGCTCGAAAGCGGCGTGCCAGGCCGACTGCCGGGTCGCGATGACCTTTTGGTCGACCTCGGGAAACTGGTCGGCCGTGATGTCGACGATCACGCCGTCGGCTTCGAGCCAAGCATGGGAATGGTGCCCATTGGGGTGCCGCGAGCCGAGCGCGTAGGAGAACGAGCCGAACCCGTGCTCAACGAGATAGGCCCCGAGGAGCGGCGTCGCGTCGCCGCAACTCCCCCAGGGGAAATCCTGCATGCAGATGGTCAGCCTCCTGCGATCGCACTGCTCAATCGCCGCCCGGAAGCGGCTCGCGGCACTCCGAAGTTGAATTAGACGCTAATCGTCCACGTAAAAGTCCCCGCAGGAATTCTGCCCCATAAGTCGAGAATGCCGACCCAATTGGACCCATAAATCGGGACCGCTGTCCAAATTGGCCGGAGATAACGCGAATGCTGTCCCAATTGGCCGCAACAAATGAGAATGCTATCCCTGTGCCGCTTCGTGATCCACAGTCCTGCTCCAGTCAGCGGTCGCGGACTATCGCCTCGGCACCCCATAGTTTCCGGCGTCGTCGTAGCTCGGAGACCTCGGAAGGCCGAACACGTTCGCGGCAACGTCGAGCGTCCTCCTGAACAGCGCCTCCGGCGGCTTGGTGAAGTCGTCGTGGCCGACGTGCGCAGCGACAATCAGGATGAGAATCCGTATTGCCGCACGTAGCGATGCTCCCGATCGGGGCGATGGTTGCCTCAGCTATTTCGTTCCCGCGCTTTGGCTGCGAGGTGTCACCCAACGCGCTGTAGGCGGGTCGTGGCCATGAGTTTTGCGGACCGGGGCCGGTCGCCAGGCCGGGCCTGTCAGCAAAAGTCATGGCAGCCGAAGGCCCGACCCGCGCGCAGGGGTCAAGGCGCGCGAAGCGCCCCGCGCAGCGGGCTTGGCCTTGACGCCGAGCACGGGTCGGGCACTGCCGCGACGATCAGGGTGAAACCATTTCCGGCGGAGGAGTCGCGCGAAGATGGTCGGCGTTGCCAGCGTCCGGCCTCCTCCGCAAGCGCCGGCCCGATCAATGGGTCTTTGCGGCCTCCGAGAGACTTTTGCGCCTTTTCCAACGAACCGAACAGCAACGCGCTTGCCTTTTCGCTTCGCCACGTCTTGAGACGGCGCTGAAGCGTTCGCAGAAGCTTGTCCGGATAAGCGCCGGGGTATTCCGTCTGCAGCCGCGCACAGGAGTTCGCTGCCGGTCCGCCATGGCTCGGCTTCGAACCATTTTCGTAGATGTGGCGTCTGCCTGGATGAGCGGGTCCGGACGACGACGCCCCCTCTTTGCTTTCACGATTGGCCGGTCCGTTGGCCGAATGGCGCCGTCCTTCCACGCCGTGCGCAGACTCGCCAGGAAGAGCTCGATGGGTTGCTCCCCGGCGGCCTGCCCGACAGGCTGCACATCTGCGAGCGCGGCAAGGCGTTCTTGCGTCGCGCGGATGTCGCGCAACAAGACGACGGGATCGAGAACCGCGTAGCTTTGCTGAAGGCGGTTGCGAACTTCGTCAGGCGTCCGCATGTCAGCGGCCAGCCGCTGATGCGGCGTCATCGGCGCGCTGTAGGTCTTGCGCACGCGCGCGCCGTCGCGACGTTTTGCGATCAGCTTGAATGACGGCTGGAAAAAGTTCACGAACAACCGCGCCGAGCGGTAGAGTTCGGCCAACAGCATAGCCGCCTCCAGTCCCTCGAACCGGCGATAGCCGACCATTCTGCGCACGACGGCGCCGTTCTTCTGCTCGACGAACGCCTGGTCGTTCTTGTGGTAGGGTCGGCAGCGCGTGAAGGCGATGTTGGCTGCGCCGCAGTAAGCCTTCAGCGTCTCGTTCATGAAGACGGTGTCGTTATCCGTGTCGAAGCCGAGCAGCGCGAACGGCAATTGTTTGCGCAGTTCTGTCAGCACCGCGCTCAGCAGCGTCTGCTCGCGAACGATCAGCGGGGCGCATTCCGTCCAGCCTGTCGCGATATCGGTGAGCACCAAAGTCTGGATGAAGCTGCCGCGCGTCGAAGGGCCGCTGTGGGCGACGAGGTCCGCCTCGACGAACCCTGGCGACGGATCGCCCCAATCCGCCGACGTCCGTATCGGAATACTGCTTCGCAAGGCGTGCGCCGTGGGTCGCCGACGCTGGCGCCCTAAGCCTTCTCGGATCCGAGCCAGCGCCCGGTCGATCGTCGCCGCGCTCATCGCGAGCAATTTGGCGCGGATCTCGGCGGCGAGCTCGAGATGGCCATGCCGCTCCATCGCCTCGATCAGCACCGGCATCAACGCCTTCAGCCGCTTGCCGCAAACCCGGTCCGACGCTTCCCAAAGCAACACGAGCGCGTTCCGTTCTGCCTCGTCATAGATCCGACGACGCTTCCGCCGGCCAGTCCGCGCTCCTACATCGCCCCCGCAGCATTCGCATTGCGTGCTTGCGATGATATCCGGTCATGTCGACGAACTCGTCCAATATCCTCGTTCTTCTCCGCGCGGTTGGAGATCCGATAGCGCTCGGCCGCCACCGCCGTCAGTTCCTTCCGCGTCGCCATGCTTAGCCGCCTCATCGTCGCCCCAGCTCCGTAGTGCTCGCACGGGAGCAATTTACGTGAGGCAACGGCTCAGCATTCAGGAGCTTTTCCGGCGAGGCAATGCGGAATCGCGCGACAATCAGGATGAGAATGCGCCGCCGCGGGGGTGACGAAGGAAGGGCGTAGCCCGACCGTGTGTGCCTGGCATGGGCACTGGATTGGAGGTGAAAGTCCTTCGCGGGGCGAGATGGTAGCAACCGCGAGCCGGAGGCAACTGCACGCAGTCTTCGCCGTCGTGAGACGCCGGCGCTGGGGCCGTGAGGCCGTGTGGGGAAGAAGCCCGAGGCGAACCGCAGCACCGAACGAAAGGTAATCCCTGTGCAAGCCGGACCGGCCGGGTCAGCGTGTACGCAAACGTGACGCCCAAAATCCATTCGAGGTCGGGGCGGTAATGGGGGCGGGGGCGGCGGGACATCCAGTGAACTTACCCAGGGAGATCTGCGTGGGTCCGCGAGAGCGGTAGACCCGAAGGAGGCAACGACGACGGGACGACGCCGACGCAGAAGTCGGATCTCCTCATAAGAGCGAGGAGGCTGGTGAAAGCCAGCGGAGCAAAGGAGGAGATGGATTGAGAAAGAAGGGACCACGACAATTGAGCTTCGTGTTCGCCGACAGCCCTTCGGGGGGCGGAAAGGATGAGCGCTCGGACGCATCCGAGCAGCGAAGCTTTCTGCTGCACAAAGCGAAGCGCAAGAAGACGAGCGGTCCCAACGCCAGCGCGGCCGACACCAGTCGGCTGCTCGAAGACGCAGCGACCGAAGCCAATCTGGCCAGGGCGCTGTTGAACGTCGTGCGCAACAAGGGAGCGCCAGGAGTGGATGGACAGACGGTCGAAGCGGCGGAGGCGAAAGCCTCGGCTATCATCGCCCGTCTGCGCCGTGATCTGTTGGAGGGATGTTACCGACCCGGCGATGTTCGCCGCGTCTGGCTGCCAAAGCCAGGGGGCGGGCAAAGAGGGTTAGGCATTCCAAATATCGTTGATAGGGTGGTTCAGCAGGCGCTGCTCCAGGTCATGGAGCCGATCTTCGAGCCGACCTTTCATCCCAGCAGTCACGGATTCCGCCCCAGACGCGGCGCTCATACCGCCATCGCCGAAGCAACGGGATATCTGAGGGACGGCTATCAAACAGTGGTTGATCTCGACTTGGCCAAATTCTTTGACCGAGTTCATCATCAACGCCTGCTGGCCCGGATCGCGGAACGCGTGAAGGACCCACGGATCGTCACCCTGGTTCGCCTGATGCTGAAAGCGGCGGTGATCATGCCGGACGGAACGAAGATCGCGGTTCAGGAAGGAACGCCTCAAGGGGGCCCGCTTTCGCCACTGCTTTCCAATATCGTGCTCAACGAGTTGGACGACGAACTGGCGAGGCGAGGTCTCCGGTTTGTTCGCTATGCCGATGATTGCAATATCTTCGTGCGCAGCGAGCGCGCCGGAAAGCGCGTCATGGCTTCGATTCGGGGATTTCTGGGGACGCGCATGCGGCTTCAGGTCAACGAGGAGAAGAGTGGCGTGCGGCCACCCGATGAGGTTCAATTCCTGGGCTTCAGCTTTCGATGCGCGCGAGGGGAGGAAGGAGAGCAAGTCGCCGTCTTTCCCTCCGCCAAAGCAGAGCAACGACTGAGGACGAAAATGCGGGAGATGACGTCTCCGAGTTGGGGACGATCCATCGCATCCTGCATGGAAGGCGTCAGCGGATACCTGACGGGGTGGATATCGCATTTCCGGCTCTGCACGCCGGAGGCGGTCCAAGGATTGGGCGTTCTCGACGCCCATATCCGCCGCCGCGTCAGGGCGATCATCGTCCGACAGAGGAAGCGTCCTCGCTTCCTCTTCCGACACCTGAAGGCCAAAGGCGTCAGCGCAAAGGCTGCCGCCAGCTGTGCGTATTGCGGCAAGGGAGCATGGGTGAAATCAAACCGCCCCGCGATGCAGAAGGCCTATCCTCCGTCATGGTTCGACGGCCGGATGGCCTCGCTCAAAGCGATGTGGAAAGGTCTCAACCCACCGCAGGTTTCGGCCCAGCTCGTGCTGGAGCTCTGAGATATCGATCCAAAGAGCCGGATGCGAGGCCCGCATGTCCGGTTCTGTGAGAGGCGCGAAGGAGCAATCCTTCGTGCCTACTCGACCACGATACCCCCGCGGCGGCGGCGAGCGCCCGAGTGGGCTCGTCTGGCGGTAATGGCGGCTGGAATAGGGATCGGCCTTCTCTGTCGAGAGGACCGACTTTTTGCCCGGCCGACACGTCACCGATCGTCAGATGAGGCTATTCATGACCTTGCGTCGCAACCATTCGCCGGCGATTGCCGGCGCGAAGGCCGGATTCAGCACGGCAACCGCCTATCGGTTCGAAACGGATCCCCGGCTTCCCAGCCAGAAGAAGGCGCGTCGAGAACGACGCCGAGCCGACCCCTTCGCCGATATCTGGGACCATGAAGTCGTGCCGATGTTGAAGGCCGCACCCGGACTGAGACCGATCGCTGTCTTCGAAGAACTCTGCCGCCGCCATCCCGATCTGAGCGCCGGAACGCGGCGAACCCTCGAGCGCCGCGTCCGGGTCTGGCGGGCGGTGAACGGCCCGGATCGGGAGGTCATCTTTCGCCAGGAGCATCCGCCGGGGCGGATGGGCCTGTCGGACTTCACCGAGGTGGCCGATCTCGGCGTCACCGTCGCCGGCCAGGTCCTCGATTGCCGTCTCTATCACTTCCGTCTGCCCTTCTCGGGCTTCGAGCACGCCCATGTCGTGCTCGGCGGCGAAAGCTTTGTCGCGCTGGCGGAAGGGCTGCAGAACGCCCTGTGGGCGCTGGGCGGCGTTCCCGAGCAACATCGCAGCGACAGTCTCTCGGCGGCCTTCCGCAATCTCGACGCCGACGCCAGGGAGGATTTGACGAAGCGCTACGAGGCGTTCTGCGCCCATTACGGCATGACGCCGACCCGCAACAATCCCGGCGTCAGCCACGAGAACGGCTCGATCGAGAGCGCCCATGGCCATCTCAAGAGAGCGCTGGCCGACGCCCTGTTGCTGCGCGCCTCGCGCGACTTCGACGACCTCCCCGCGTGGCGGAGCTTCGTCGACGACATCGTCGGTCGCGGCAACGCCCGCAACGCCAGGCGCATCGATCAGGAGCGTGCGGCGCTGAAGGAACTGCCGGATCGCAAGACCGCCGACTACGAGGAGGTCAACGTCGACGTCACCAGTTCCAGCGCCTTCACGCTGCGCAAGGTGTTCTACTCGGTTCCCTCGCGGCTGATCGGCCACCGGCTGCGGGTGCGTCTCTATGACGATCGCCTGGAATGCTTTCAGGGCTCGACGCCCATCGTCACCCTGCGGCGCGGCCGGCCCCAGCCCAACGGCAAGCATGGCCATGTCGTCGACTATCGTCACGTCATCCATTCCCTGCGCCGCAAGCCTATGGCGCTGCTCAATCTGGTCTATCGCGACCAGCTCTTCCCCCGCCGAGCCTTCGCCCTGGCGTTCGAGGCCTTGCTCGCCACTCTCGGCGAGAGACCCGCTTGCCGCGCCATGGTCGGGATCCTCGCGCTCGCCCACGAACGCGCCTGCGAGGCGGACCTCGCCGTCGCGCTGCAAGCGGCTCTCGACGACGGCGTCCTTCCCGACCTCGCCGCGCTGATCGAGCGCTTCCGGCCGAAGGAGGCCGCATTGCCCGTCGTCGTCGTCAGCCTGCCTTCCCTCGCCATCTACGATCAGATCGCGACAAGCGTTGGAGACGCGGCATGAAGGCGACCGACAAGATCGACGCCGCCCGCATCGACCTGCTGCTCGGCGAGTTGCGCCTGCCCGGAATCAAACTGATCTGGGCCGCCCTGGCGGCAACCGCCGACAAGGAAGGCTGGCCCGCCGCCCGGTTCCTGGCGGCCCTCGCCGAACAGGAGATGGTGGAGCGAAACCGACGCCGCTTCGAACGGCATCTGGAGGAAGCGCGATTGCCGCCGGGAAAGACCCTCGACACGTTCGACTTCACCGCTGTGCCGATGATCTCGAAGGCGCAGGTGCAGGCGCTCGCGGCCGGCGACGCCTGGATCGAAAGGGGAGCCAATCTTTTGTGCTTCGGGCCGCCCGGCGCCGGGAAGTCCCATCTTGCGGCGGCGCTCGGTTTGGCATTGATCGAAAAGGGTTGGCGCGTTCTGTTCGCCCGGACCACCGACCTCGTGCAAAAGCTTCAGATCGCGCGTCGCGATCTCGCCCTCGAATCCGCAATCGCCAAGCTCGACAAATATCATCTTCTGATCCTCGACGATCTCGCCTACGTCACCAAGGACCAGGCGGAGACGAGCGTCCTGTTCGAACTGATCAGCGCGCGATACGAGCGCCGATCCCTGCTCATCACCGCCAACCAGCCCTTCGGCGAATGGGGAAAAGTCTTCTCCGACCCGAGTCTTTCATGACGCCTCCTTCCTCGAACGCCTCATGCGCTGGACGTGCGCGCGAAGGCGGTCGATTTGTTCATCCGACAGGTCGATTTGCCAAGGTTGGCCCTTGGCGAGTTGATGACCGACGAGAAGTCCGCGGGCGAGATAGTCGAAGATCGTTTGTGGCGTGACCCCGAGCGCCGTCGCGGCGCCCTGGACGGACCATCGACCGTCGGTCCAGCGTGGCGGATTGGCTTCGACTCCGTTGATCTTCACGGTCGGGATGCTCCACCGGTCGCGGAGAGCCCAGACATTCCCTCCCGTGAAAGCGCCGCCGCGAGCGGTGAGGAAACCCTCCTGATTGAGGACGGTCGCGACCTCCTTGTCCATGGCGCCGGCGGCGTTGAGGGCGGCGATCCGGCGGCGCAAGCCATCGAGATCGGCCGTGTCGCGATAGGCGCGTACCCGACGCACGATGGCATGCTCGCTGGTCGCGCCGGTCTGCCATACGATCTTGAGCCAGACCCGCCCGGGCAACCGCGACTGGTCGATGACCACCTCGCGAATGACGAACCGCAGGATGCGCTTTCGGTCCATCGCGGTCGTCGTCGGGGCGCGCCAGATCTGCGGCAGATTCTCGCCGAGCGCCTGCAGCGCCTCGCGATCCTCTTCCTCGAGCGCAAGCGGCTCCTCGGCACGCCAGCGCGCGTGCTCCTGATCGATCGTCTCGAGGGCGCGCAGCTTCTCCTCCCAGGCGCGTTCGAGGGAACGCGCCACGAGACGGTTCTCAGGTTCGACGGCATCGTATTGGCGACGCGCCCGCTCCGCCTCGTAACGCGCGCGTTCGCGACGCAGCGCCCATTGCCGCTCGAGCTGGCGGGTCTCTTCCTCCAATTGTCCGACGGCCGCCAGCGCGATCGCGATCTGGTCAGGAGCGAGCGCATCGAGAAGAGCGCCTTCCACCAACGCGTCGATCGGCAGCGCCCGCGCCTCCTGGCACAAAGCCGCGCTCCGCTGGTCACGGTCGAAACGGCAGCAATAGACGGGGTAGTCCCCATCCGGGCCAGTGTAGCGCAGGCTCATTCGCCGGCCGCAACGCCCGCACAGGGCCACGCCCTGGAGCAACGCCACGCCCTTGCGGGGAGCGCCGATATGTCCCGCCTCGTATCGATTGGCGTTGCCGGCCAGTCGCCGCTGGTTGGCCATGTACTCCTCCCAGCTGATGTAACCCGGATGGGCGGCCCGGAGGCAGACCGGCCAATCCTTTATCGCCACCTTGACCGTCGCCTGGCCTGCGCCTGGCCGGCGCCGGCTTGGCTCCACTCGCCGGCGGCCATAGACATACGCCCCAGCATAGGCCGGATTCTGAAGAATGCTGCGAACCCGCGCGCTGTCGGCTTCCCGCCAGACGATGTCGTGCGGGCTCGGCCCGAGGAGAGGACGGACGGGCAGCGGCAGCCCGTGGGCGCGCAGGAAGCGCATCACGGCTCGAGCGGTGTGCAATTCCTGGAACTTCGCGAAGACCAGCTCGATGCGCGCCCTCACCTCTTCATCGGGGTTGAGAATGATCGCGCCTGCCCGATCCAGGGCGAGCCCAGCCGGAACGGGCAAACGGAGCTCGCCCCGCGCCGCCTTCTGACGTTCGCCCTGATGCAGCCGCACGCGGATCTGATGCAGTTCGGCCTCGCTCATGATTCCGGACAACCCGAGCAGCAAGCGATCGTGATAGGCGCGGGGATCATAGAGGCGCTCGCCGTCGGCGATCAGAACGCCGAAGACGGAGCAGAGTTCGAGCAGTTGATGCCAGTCGCGGTTGTTGCGCGCCAGACGGGAGGCGTCGAGGCTGACCACGAGACCGGCGTTGCCCAGGCCGATCTCGGCGATCAGCTTCTGGAACCCATGCCGCTCGGCGCCACCCGCGCCCGACTTCCCCAGATCCTCGTCGATGACCTGAATGCGCTCCCCTGGCCACCCCAGCGCAGCCGCTCGGTCGACCAGACGATACTGCAGTTCGGTGCTCTCCTGGTGCTGCCGCACCTGATTCACCGACGACTGCCGCACATAAATGTAGGCCAGCTTCGCCCGGTGCGCCGTCGTGACCCGCTCGTCATCGAAGGACGCGGTCATCAGCATGGACGTCCTCCCCCCTTGAGGCGTCTTCCATTTGCCGATGACGGCGCAGGAGTTGGGCCAGCGCCTGTGCGAACTGCGCTCGCGCCTCCTCCGACAGGTTTGGCCATAGCCGGGGGCAAACATTGGAAGGCGGGTTGGACGCAGGAAACGGACTCGACGGCGACAGAGACGCTACGCGACGCGGAAGACCTTGAAGAGTCATCGCGAATCACCTCCTCGGCGAGGAGGGAGAGCGTCGCTCTCAAATGGCGCGCCAATGGGGTGAGGGTGCGAACGCTGACCCGAGGCGCCTCGGCCGGCGATCGCTCAGCCTCCGCCGACGCTCGTGCCAGATCCGTAGCAGCGATCCGGATCGAACGGCGCCGCCCGTCCGCGAGCGCGACGACAACAAAACCGGGACCTCGCCCCGACCGCTCCGGCAAGACCGTAAACCGTTGGCCAAAAAGCGAATGCTTCGGATCGGTGACCGTAACGTCGCTCACCATCCGTTCGAGGACTGGGGTATCCTGTGATTCTTGGCGACCAAGCCATGACGCTCGCCGCCGTCGATCGTATCGTGCACCACGCCACGATCCTCGAAATGAACGTCGACAGCTATCGTCGCAAGGAAGCCGTCGAAAAAGCCCGCGGAGCCGGACGCCCGCCGACGCGCGCGACAATTAAAGGATCGTCCTGACTGTCGCGCCGCGACAATCAGAGCTCTCGCCAAAAAGCGCTTGCGTTATCGTCGCGCCGCGACAATCATCACCGCGCCGCGACCGCCAAAATGGCCATCCTGACCGTCGCCGCCTTCCCATCCAGATTGTCGCGCTACACCGACGAGCACCTCGGGAAGTTTCGCGATCGGCACGGCGCACGCGGTTGACGCCACCCCGTCCACCGCAGGTGTCAATATCCGGACGTCGCGGATATCGAGCAACGTCGCGAAGACCGACGCCGGAGGTTCTATCCCGTAGGCTTTTGCGAACGCGACAAAGCCCTCCCACGCTTTGAACACGACTTCCTCGATCCGATAGGGACTGACGGTGACGCGGGTAGGATCGTTGGACAAGATCGGCGCCACGCATTCGACCACGCCCGTGCGGAACATCAAGCTGTAGGCATCAACCGGACTGCCGGGCGTCACGGTCGCCACCCCGTCGAGGCAGTATTGGTGGGTCGACGATTGATCCGAAATCGGTCGGACGACGTCACGCGGCCTCCGCTCGACCCGGATGTCGAGGTCGAGAGGGTCCACGAAAGCCGACAGGGGCACGATCAGGACCGAGATCTTCGGTCCAAGTCGCACGCCGAACGGAAGGGTTCCGAACGCCGACAACCGCTCCTCGCGGAAGGCACGCATGCGATCGGCGATCGATGCAGACAGACCGAATGCGCGGCGCAATTCATCGATGCTCATCGGATGTTTACCGGCAGGGTTTCGCACATAGAAGCTCATGTCCGTCTTTAGCGTGACTCGATGAGGCGCCGACCAGCTTCGGGGCACGCGGATCACCATCACGCCAATCGTCCCCGAGATCGGCAACCATTTCGTGTCGAGTTCCTGAGATGCGAGGCTCCACGCCGTCCCGCAGGATGTTGACCAGGCGCTGCTTCTCCTTGTCGGGGTCCGCGAGGTCGATGCCGCAGATTTTGTCGGCGGCGCCATCCTTCGTAGTGACGCCGAGGATGAGGTCGCCGCCGGCGGCGTTGGCGAAGGCAGTAACGTCGGCGAGGAACTCCCGCTTGTCCTTGTCCGCGCTGCCGATCGCTTCGCCCTTGAATTCAATGAATTGGCTCTCCAGCGCGTTGTTCTCGCGGAGCGTCTCGATGTCCGACAGGTCGACGTCGTCGAGGCGTTTCAGAAGCATGCGGAACTCCTCACGTCGAACCGAGCAGAGGAAGATGCCGCCGTGCTAGCCCATCAGGGACCCGGAGGACCCCTGCCAGTCTTCCCAGACAGAAGATATCTGCCGACCCGCGTCCAGTCGCAAGAACGCTTGAAGCGCGGAGGAGGCATGCAGATGCTCTCCCCATCGCCAGTTTGTGATGTCTGGAGCGCGACCGTGAGCCGCGCGAGCGCTTGGGTTATACGCCTCGATAGCGTACGCCGGAATGGTCAGTTCGCCCCAATTTCGCCAATGACTTTGCGAATAACGCGCTTCAATCTCTTTGTCGACGAACTATTTTTGGCGCGATCAAGCACCATATGTTCATCTATAAGATCGGTTTCTTCGGTTGTTAGCGGACGTCCAAGCGTGGACGCCCCATGCTCCTTGGCGCGGTTTAATTGCCTTGCACTTATCATTTTCGTTAACCTCAATAATAAAGTTGACTCCTATTCTAGCGCGACGCTTACGGAGAGAATCTCCGAACTCGTCCGCGGTTGACGGAAGGTGACGTATTTTGGTTTTCGACACCATTGACTAGTTTGGCATATCCTCGCAATGAAATCTAGGGGTTGTGCGCACGAAGAGAACTTTCTAATTATCACCGATACAGGCTCTTGCGAAGCGTCCAGCCATGTGGATGCGGGTTCAGATCGCCGCGATGGTCTACCTGATGGTCCAGGCCGTCATGTTCGTGGTCGGACTGATGCTGGTGCTCGGGACGCCGCTAGCCGATATGGCCATGATCCTGATGCCGTGGGTCGTCGCGACGACTGCCGTGCTGTCGATCCCGATCTCACGGATGATGGCGAACCGCCTGCGGGAGGGGGCTTGCCGGAACGAGCGGTGATATCGAGCGTTCGTGATGCGCCGCAACAGGCGGCAGGAGCGACCGCATGGCGAATCCCTGGCTGAAGAAGAACCCGTTTATGAGCATGTGGCTGAGCGCAGCGAACGCCGCCGGCGGGCGTGCGCGCCGCGTCGTCGCAGCCGAGGCCAGCCGGCAACAGACCGCGCTCACGAAGAAGACCGTCCGGTTCTGGACCTCCGCCTGGTTTCCTACGGTCAAGCCGAGCGGCGGCGGTGAAACGAGGCTCTCAGGCGGCGCGCGCGAGCCGCTGTGCACGATCGCTTTCCTGTCTGTCGGAGGCATCTACCGCCTGCGCTGTGGGGATAGCATTCGCGATTTATGCGGCCAATTGGGATAGCGTTCTCAATTTATGGGGGTGATTTGGGCGAGCATTCGCGATTTATGCCGCCAATTGGGTGAGCGTTCGCGATTTATGCGGCCAAATTTCTCGGCCTCGGCGCCCCCAGGAAGACACCTCCAATACGTTACCGGGTGTCTGCTCCGATCCCGGCGGACATCGACAACGCGCCCTCTTCTGCGGCGCCCGAACCCACTCGCGGCTGCCCCCGGCCCCCGGCGTCGATCGCCCAGCGATGCCCTACAGGACGAAAAATGCCGCGCCAGAGTTTGTCGATTGATCGCGTGCGGTCGATGGGGAGCCTGAATTCGCGCTATCGATGCGGGCGTGCGAAGGGAACCTGCCGCGGCGCAGGACGCCGGTCGGGTTCGGCAAGGGAGGTCAAGGGGCATGGCAGGCATTCGGACATTGGCGATCCTGGCCGCAGTCGCGGCTGCCGGCGTGGTCGCCTCGGCGCCCTCCCCCGCCGTTGCGCAGGACAAGCCCGACTGGCGCGAGCAGAACGCCTACACGCTCGGGGCACAGGCCTACATCTACGCGTTCCCATGGTCCTACATGGCCGAGGCAAGGTGGACCCGAAGCGAGCCGGTCGGCCACCAGGCGAACCGCTTCGACCAGGTCCGGAAGCTGGAGGATGCCAGCCACCTGACGGGCGGCGCGCCCAACAACGACACCCTCTATTCGCGCGCGTGGGTCTACCTGAAGGACGAACCCGTCATCCTGACCGTGCCGGCCATCACCGACCGGTACCACTCGGTCGAGATGGCCGACTTCATGGACGACAACTTCGCCTATGTCGGCAGGCGCGCGACGGGGGACGACGCCGGAAACTTCGCGATCGTCGGCCCTGGTTGGAAAGGGACGCTGCCCGCCGGCGTGACGGCGCTGCCTCCGTCCTCGACGCCCTGGGCCTTCGTCCTGGTACGCACCTACATCAAGGACGCCTCCGACCTGAACGCCGCCTGCGCGATTCAGTATAAATACGGGCTGACCCCTCTATCACAGTGGGGCAACGCGGAAGTGACGACCCCGAAGGGCGCCGAGATATGGCAGCCGCTGGATCGCGACGCCGACCCCCTCAACGAGTGGCGGACGATCAACCGCGCCATGCTCGAAATTCCCGCCCGACGCGCGCGACGCGGACATGCTTCAGTCCTTTGCCCGCATCGGCATCGGGCCGGGGCTCGATGTCGACGCCCTGGATGCCAGCACGAAGCGGGGCCTGGCGCGGGCCGCCGTCGACGGTCGCAAGATCATCGTCGGCGGGTTCACGGCAGGATACGGGCAGACGGAGGTCAACGGCTGGAACTATCCGCCCCCGCCACGGCTCGGCTGACGCCGACGCGCGACTGGCTCATGCGGGCAATCCAGCCGGCGGCGGGCTTCGTCGTCAACGATCCGGTCGAGGCGACCTACCTGAACGTCTCCGTCGACGGCGACGGCAAGCCGCTGACCGGCACGACCCGCTACGTCATCCACTTCGCCAAGGGCGGGGAGCCGAAGGTTAAGGCTTTCTGGTCGGTCACGATGTACAACACCAAGTACAATCTGGTCGCGAACCCGATCGGCCGTTACTCGATCGGCGACCGCAGCGGCATGAAGCCCGACGCGGACGGCGGCCTCACGATCTATGTGCAGAAGGATTTGCCGGGCGCCGACAAGGAAAGCGACTGGCTGCCGACCCCCTACGGGCAGTTCTTCATGATCCTGCGCACCTACCTGCCGGCGGACGACATCGTGACCCAGACGTGGCAGCCGCCGAAGATCACTGCCGTCGGAGGGTGATGCCTTCACAAGGAGAGATAGGCGCGACGACCGCCACACTGTCGGATCACGATCTCCTCGATCGGGAGCATTGCCGACTGCGCCGTGGTGATAGCATTCGCGATTTATGCGACCAATTGGGATACCGTTCTCAATTTATGGGCTGGGCTAGCATTCTCGATTTATGCGACGCGCGACAGCATAAGCCAAGATATATACGGAGTTAGACAGTCAGTTCCTCTCCCGCTTGATTTGTCTCGCCGCCGAACAAGTTGCGCGGTGTCTGTTCCGCGCCGATAAGGAATCTCGAAGATTTATTGATCTCCTTTGCGTCGGCACCCAATGCAACAACATCGGATAAAGCAATTAACGCCTTCAACTTCGCAACGAAGAACGCTAAACGATTGAAATCGTCGTTTCTGTTTAGACTTAAATCGTGGGTCAGCATATTCCTCAAATCTACAACTTCACCACAAAATCCCTCGGGTATTACGACAAACTCACCCGGCAATGCATCGATGAATTTCTTCACGATAATGCGAGCATCGTGATGATTGAGGTCACAGATGCGCTTCTTCATCGTTTCCAGCCACGTCGCGCTCCCCGAATCCTCGACAGCGAACGCAGTCAAAGTTTCTATCAGCGCTTGGCGTAATCTGCGAGCTATCGGCTTTCGCATCGGAGCCGTCCCTTCAAAGCTTGTCTGTGTCTCAATGATGGTCACCAGCTCTCGATGATGACTCAGACGCAATGAACCTTTGTCCTGGACAACCGAAATGAATGCAGCGCGCACTATCTTCCGAAACGGTGTCTCGGCGAGCCAGTTAGCGATGATATTCCGGAATAGCCTACGGTCCTTTCCGAGGTCTAATATTGGATACAGCGGAAATCCATCGTCGCTTTCTGGGCGCTCTACGGGGTCGAAAAAATACAAATTCGACTCCGAATATTGCTTATCGACCTTATGTAGCAGTTTGACATCCCACAGATCGACCACCTCACCGCATATGACGGCAAGAAGGTTCTTCAGTTCGTGTAATTTATTTAGTGCATGCAGTGGTGTAACAGAGTCCAAAAAATCGATCGTCACCCTCGACGATGGTTTGATGGTTGCCGACGGAACCGTCGAGCGGAGAACGCGAATGCGAATACGGCGCCCGAGATCGACACAGGAGGCGACCTGCTTTTCAAGGATTGGATATTCATACCTGCGGCTGCTGATAGGTCGATGCCGGATATCCCGATAGTTCTTGGCACCGAGGCTAAGAACGTTCTCGACCATAGCAGAAGAGAATGTCAGTCTTCTAACCGAAGCTCCGCTGTCGTAATGCCTGTCACCAATCAACATATAATTTGCTGAGATTGCATATCTAATCGTGGTGCTTGACCCTTTATGGTACGAATACCCGTCCTCTCGACAGTTCCCTTCTAACAGTGTTACATATTCATTTTCTTCGGTAATTCCATGAAATACATGTCGTCCGACAGGTTGTGAGCCATCTCCAGGGAGACTATTCAGGCAATGAACGCTTGCACGTGGGAATCCATCCAGATAAACCCGACCTGCCCACTTATTGCCTGGCTTATCAATAGTCCAAAAGAACCCAAGCGCTGAACGGGTTTCGTCAAATTTCGCCATCTTAAGATCACCTACTCAGCGTCTAGTCAGTCTTCAATTCAGCCAGAGCCTTCATGAGCGCGGCTTCGCGGTTGGTATGTCCGCCGCCAGCCTGAGGAATCGCGCCGTACTTCTGGATGACTTTGTCGAACAGCGGTCGCTGGAGGCTGTCGAAATAGAGCGTCACCGCAGTCGTGTCGGCGAGTTCGGCCTTGTTGCTGACCAGAGCCACAAGCTGCCTGACGTTTTTGTCTTTCGCCTTGTCGAGCAGATCGTAGGCGTTCGTACGGTTCACGTAGGGGGCGAGGACGGCCAGCTTCGTCCAACCAACCTTGCGAAGCTTGTCGTCCGATATGTTCAATCCCTCGAAAGCCTTGACGATCGCGAGCAGATAGCGCGCCTTGCGCGTGCGACCCCTGATGCCAGGCGCGTGCTTTAGGAACTGCGCCAGCAACGCTTTGTCCTGGTCCTCCAACTCCTTCAGTAGCCTGCCCAGCGTCATGAAGTCGGCAGAGTCCTTCTCGGTCGCCTTCATCGCCTGCTTGTAGGATTCTTGCGCCTCCTTCGTTGGGAGTCCGGGGACGTCCTTGGCTATCATGCCTGTCTCCAATTGCACATACCATGCATATAACTGCAATTGCGCGGCAGTCAACGGCCAGCCTCCAACGAAGACATTATTGTCGACCGCGCCGTGAGAATAGCATTCGCGATTTATGGGGCCAATTTGGAGGTCTGCTGAGGCAGGCTTCTGAGCCATGATCAGCAGCCGGTCAGCGGGTTGCGGACTATCGCCTCGGCACCCCGTAGTTTCCGGCGGCGTCATAGCTCGGAGACCTCGGAAGGCCGAACACGTTCGCGGCGACGTCGAGCGTCCTCTTGAACAGCGCCTCCGGCGGCTTGGCGAAGTCGTCGTGGCCTACGAACACCTCGGGAAGCTTCGCGATCGGTACGACGCTGGCGGATGACGGCACCCCGTCCACCGAATCTGCGCCTTCAAACATCTCTCAACCTGCGATTAGTGTTATCAAATATGCGCTGGCGAAGTGTTTTCCCTGCTACTGAGTTGACGAATGACGCACGGCTACCAACCGAGCGCGGGCTGCCTGCGCGCGGTACTGCGGAACCCGGATTGGGGAAAGCTCGCCGCCGACCTCTGGATGGAGATCGGCTCGGACACCGAGGGGTGCCTGCTGTCCTGAGGGGCTACTGGGTTCGCAACGGCAGGACCGAGCAGGAGAGGTCGAGTGCCTCAACGCTGACAACTAGCTTCCCAAATTCTTCAGACAGCTAAAAAATTGAACCGATCCACTGTTATATTCGTCCATATCTTGAGTAGGCCATGGCGTTCTATCCAATTTCAAACTGTTGTCCATGTCGCCAGGGTGTCTATTGAAATTAATCGCGACACTAGAATCATGTGATAATATATTCTTTAATATTGCTGTGATATCATTTGGTGAATCGAACGAACCGCAATAATTTTCTAACTCATTACACGGCGTTCTTCTAGGTTGCACCGTACGTTCGGCTACAGTGACTGTGGTGTTGTTAACAATAAAAGGAACCGATTTTGTGGACGCTGGTAGTTCATTGAAATCTCTGCCGACCGTTTTGATCATGAGCGATGGCTGATTATTGTATACCATCAATGTCAACGATCCCTTGAGACCCGTTACTTTCCCCAATGAGATCGTATTATCTGCAAAGACATAAAAGAACTCAATTCCGCACAACCTTGGCGTCCCATCAATTGTTTGCGCAAAGAGATTTACATCACGCTGAAGAACTTTATCTTGAGCTAGTGCAGACGTCGACACTACTGTCACAATCAACAGCGCCAATGACATCGAAATCATGATAACAGTAAACATGTGTATAGCCTCTCTGGGCTTTCGCAGGTTCGCGGCCACATCCCATTGATTCGGATCCAAAATCCTTAGTCAACAATAACGATGTGCAAATTTCTCGCGCCGACAAAGAGCGCGCCGAAGCGTCGGTCTCAGGACACCCCGTCTTTACCGTCCGAGGTGCCGGACGGTCGCGATCTTCGAATCGTAGAGCCCGAGCTGCCCCCTCATCGGGACCGGCTGGCAGGGCCAAGGATCGGCCAGAACGAGGCCGCTTTGCCCGTTGTACCAAGGCGACGAGTGCCCAACGGCGGGGTCTATGATCCCGACGATGACGGCCGACCCGATGACGCAGCCTGCCCCGGACTCCAGGTCGTCCATCGTCGGCGGTTCTCCGAGATTGTGGGTGCGCATGAAGGCGACGATGTCGTCGTAGTCCTTGATGACCATGGCCTTGCTGGCGTGGATGAGGACCCGCTGGCCAATTCCACGCCAGCATTCACTTCGCGGCACCCTCGGTCCGGTTTTCGACATCCTTGCCCGCGCGGATGACGGCCCACGCCCACGGCTGGCGGATCGATATGGCGAGCATCATCATGGTTCGGCGGTCCCGTGCCGGTCCGGTCGCCTGTGTAGGCCGCGTGGACCCAGACGGGAAGCTCCATGACCGGACGCATGTTGTAGCCATTCCCTGGCGGATGACTACAAACAGCCTGGCGACGACTATCGCCTAGCCGTCCGTCGAGGCATCTAACAACTGCGCCGTGGATATAGCATTCGCAACTTATGGCTCCAATCGGGGGTAGCATTCTCGATTTATGGGGTAAAATCGGCACGGCATTCGCAGGATATGCGGCCAAATGGGGGAGCATTCGCGATTTATGGGTCAAATAGGACCGACGTCGCCGGGGCGGCGGCGCGCCTCTACGCCGGCTATGGCTTCTCGATGATCGCCCATGTCTTGGGCGCCTCCTCGATCGTGGCGTCGGCGAGCTTGGCCGTCGAACCCTACGCCGTCGTCCCTGTATTCGACGACGATGCAGGCGCCGCCGGGCTACGGCTCACCCTTCGCCATTCGACTTCGTCGCCCCGCCTGGACCGTCCTCCGCCGGCGTCACGCCCATCTCCTTGCGCAGACGGCTCATGATCGCTTGGAACTGAGGGGAGTCGCCCCAGCCGTACTCTCGCAGCCACTCTTCGGCTTCGGCGATCTCACCGGGACCGAAGACCGCCACAAGTCGTCGGAGTGCGGCAGCAAATCCTCGCCGACGACGCCGCAGCCGTCGCGTCCGAACACGGCCTTGCCGCCGACGGTGACCGGCAGGACGTCGCGGTCGTCGTCCTCCGGGTCGTAGCCCTCGGGCCAGACGGGATCGCCGAACCACTGGTTCTCGTAGCCCAGCAGTTCTCTCGACCGGCTGGAGACCTCCACCCTGCCGTCGGGCAGACGCCTGAGGCAGAGGTACTCCCACCAAGCGTCGAGGAAGCCCGAGAATTCTTGGTCCGCCAGGATTTCCATGGGTGCATGCGCCGTGAGGAAAACGGAGTGCTCGCCGCCGCTGCGATGATGACGGAGCCTTGGCGCCCCCTGCAAGCGGTCGAGCGGGGGCGGAGACCTTCAGGACGAAGGCGAGCCTGTCCCGCGGGCGCGCCTTCCGGTCACAGTTCCCGAGCTTCCCTGCTTGCGCCGAAGTGCGCGCCCCGACTTCGAGAGCGGTCGGAGCGTCGTCGGCTTCCCCTGCCTGTCGACCATTTCCCAAAACCGCTTTACTCGATGCAGGTCGCGGTTGAGCCAAGAATTCCAGCCCGCCGGCGGCGATGATCCACTCGGCCATCGCCATCCGGATCATCGGCAGCGCGGTCGCCTTGCCGCGGTACCGGTGGGCGAGCGCCGCCAGCAGGGAGTATTCATAATCCTTGAAGTCGAACTGCGGCGGCGGGAGAGGCGGCACGTCCTTGTCCGGAGACCAGACCTTGCGCGGGGGCGGCCCCCGCGTTCCCTCGTCGTCCGGCGGCCAGGCGAAATCCTCGTCGGGCCCCGGCCCCAGGATCGTGTGCACGCCGGTAAGCCCGCCCCTTCTTCCCATGACGAACGCCCCATCCTCGCGACGCCATGATTCACGAATGGACCACGATGGACAAGAGGATGCTGCCGACCGACACCGGGGCCTTTGAAGTCCTGGATGGCCGGGCGATCGCGCATCGGCACTCGCCCGGCTCCCTCTCCGTGTCAGCTCCTTGCGGCCGCAGGAACGTCGATCGCTAAGGCGGGATCGAACCCCGTCGTCTCCTCGATGTGCCCGCGCGCGTTGCAGACGACCCGCGTCGCGCCGACCAGGTAGTCGGATCGGCTGTGCAGATGGCCGTGGACCCAGAGATCGGGCTGCCGATCGTGGATCAGGCGCGACAGGTCGCTCGCGTAGCAGTGCGCGAGGTCGAAATCCGGCGCCGGCAGCGAGGCCGGGTGGGGCGCGTGATGCGTGACGACAACGCTCGGGCCGGCGAACAGCACGCCCAAGGTGTCGTCCAGCCAAGCACGGCTGGCCCGATGCCACGCGACCGTGTCCACGGGCCGGACATACTTGTGCCGACCGGATCGACGTCGCCGGATTCGCTTGTAGTCGTTCATTCCCTTCTGCGCCGTTCGCGCGCCATGCGTGGCCGACCACGTGCCCCACAGGAGATCGGTCCAGAGGGTCGACCCAAGGAAGCGCACGCCGCCGATGACCGCTGCGTCGTCGTTGAGCAGGTGGACGCCCCGGCGGGCCGCGAGGTCCCGTCCGCGCGCGATCTGGTCGTCGTGCGTGTAGCGATCGTCGCCCCGATCGTGCCAAAAATCGTGGTTCCCTCCGACGTAGAGCACCGGAGCGCCGGCGAACCGGTCGCCGAGCCAATCGATCGCATTCGTCAGCGGCGAATGGACGTCGCCGGCGACGACGGCGACATCGAAGTCCGGAGCGTGGGCCGCCGGGTCCCAGGCGTTGTCGGCCCAGTCCTGATGCAGATCGAAAAATATCCAAAGTCGCGACATGGCGGACTCCTCGTCGAGAATGGCGACGCCGGTCGCGAGCGACCGGTCGCTCGATAGCGATCAAGAAGGGGAAGGGCGCCGCTGGCCGGTGTCAGGTCCGGGCGGCGACGAGCGCGCGGATGCGCTCACCGGCGGCAATGGCCACCGGAACGCATTTCATGGAAAGGGCGCGTCCGTACGTCATGGCGGCGTAAATACCAGATCCGGAAGGCGAAAGCAACGGTTCTCCAATCGGGTCGGTACCCCGGACCCTCACGATTGCGCTGGATCAATCCCCGCTCAAACAGGCGGAATACGGCAGGCAACATTTCCGGGGCCGAGGGGCATAGGCGGGCAAACATGGACGGCGGCAACGTGCTTTCATTGGCGGAATCCGCCCTGGCCTGCTCATGGCGGCAAAAGAAGCCGAAAGTCTGCTGGCTGCCGGATCATCCATCCTACGTGGCCACCCTCCCGGACAACCTCCTCAGTCGTGTTGAACTTCAGGACTTCGAGGAGGACCTTCGAAACGGCGGCGGCGAACTGGATTGGCGAAGTGACGGTCGCAGTCCACCGAAGTTTCAGGCTGCGTACTCGTCGTCGGCGCTCGCCGTGAACACGTTCAGCCCGTTTCGTCGGAGAATGACTGATCTTACGATCTGTAACTTGAACGGGTTTAAATCTCTGCGCTTCGAAGCGCGACTGCCCAACGGGGCAGGCATGCCGAACCTGGATGTCCTGTGTCAAGGCAGCACTGCCGTCGCGATCGAATCGAAATGCGTGGAATATTTGAGGACGGGCGAGACCGCAGAGGCGCGGCGCCACAATCCGGACGTTCCGTTCAAACCGGCATACAAGGATGTTGAGCACCTGTTGGACAAACAATTCGGCGATCTTTATAAACTTATCAACGCCAACTTCGGTGCGTTCGCGCCCGTCGGCGTGGCGCAGCTTGTGAAGCACTATCTTGGGATCAAGAATACGATAGGCGACCGCCCCGCAATTCTCGTCTACCTGTTTGGGAACCGAGCGACCGGGACAAGTACCCGGTGTTTGCGCACCATCGCCAACAAGTTGATCGGCTCTGCGGCTTGCTGCTCGGGACGTCGGTCAAGTTCATCGCCAAGAGCTATCAGCAGCTATGGCAGGAGATGGCGCGGGCACCCGCGCCATGGGTCGCCGAGCACGTCGCTGAGCTGCGGCGGCGCTATGACGTCCCGCTGAAGCCAGCGGCATCAGCGTCCTCTAACCGGTCTGGGCGACCGTCGGTGTCCCTGGCGCCTCCTCGATGGCGGCGTCGGCGAGCTTGCCGGTGAAGCCTGTCCCGCCATCGTCGCCGTATTCGACGACAAGATCGCCGTCCAGACCGCCGGCGAAGCTCCAATACTCCCACTGGAACCCTTCCTCCGAGAACCCCGGCGACCAATCCGCAGCGCCCTTCCTCGCTTCACCCGAGCCCAGTTGCGCGGAGTCCAGGACGACCTCATGGTTGTCGTAGCCCCATTCGACGATGATGCGGGCCCCGCCGGGCTTCAGTTCACTTGTCGCCATCGCTCTCCCCCTTCGACGCTCCCAAGGCCTCGGCCACCCAGCCCTCCAGGGCCGCCACGCTGGCCTGAGCATTGGCCCGCCATGACGGGCCGCGGTCGCACAACTCTCGCCACAAGTCCTTCAGGTCGTCCGGCCTTTGACGGGCCAGCACGGCGATCAGCGCCTGGGCCTGTTGCAGATCCTTCCTGGACTTGGCCGCGCTGCGGGCCACCCCCTGATGGCGCAGTTGGGCGACGATCAGCTTGTGCAGGGCGAAGCGCGTTGGGTCGGGCACGTTGATCGGGACGCCGGCGCCGTGCAGGGCCACGGCATTGACCTCTTGGTACAGCAGGAAGTCGAGGTAGCGCAGCAATTGCGCGTCACTCCGCAGCGCAGGCAGGCTTTCAGATTCTCGTCCGTTCCGGTCCGCGCCATGGAGCAAGGACGTCGACCGAGAACCGCTCGTCGCCCCCGACCCGGAGCGCGTAGCGCAGCGTTCGCCGCCCGTCCATGGCGTCCGGAATCGCCTCGAACCTCTGGTCGACCTTCTTCAGGACCGCCTCGAAGTCCTGGTCGATCGCGTCCTCGACCGCGAGCGAAATGGACGGGAACTGGGCGACGTCGAGGTCGTCGGTACGGCTCAAGGTTGCCGGGAGATGGCAGCCGAGCAGACCGGGGTAGGACTGGAAGGCGACTGCGCCCACGACTGCGGAGCGAAGGCGGAAGACACCCGCCTCGGCCAGGGCGGCCATGACGTCGCCGGACATCGCGTCCGGGACAGGCAGCCGCGCGGCGCGCAGCGCGCGGACCATGTCGCGCCGCTGCCGCAGGCTGTCGACGCGCTCCTGCATCTCCTGGATGCACGCCCGCGTCTCATCGCTGTCCAGTCCGATGTACAGCGGCGACGGGCGCCTCCCGTTCTCGACGGGCGTGCGCCAGTACCAATAGCGGCGCCCCTTCACGTCGCGGGCGTACGGCGAGCCGCCGGTGTTGGCGACGAGGTCGGCCAGGTTGCCGGTCCAGGCGCGTTGGACGAGGTCCGCGTAGATCGTCTGGATGGCGACGGGAATTTCGACGATCGAAGGCATGTTGTAGCCACTTTCTTCGTTTGGCTACATATGGAGGGGAACGTTCACTCGCAAGGCTGCACAGGCGCTCGTGCGCAGTCCTCTCTGCCTTGACGTCGCAAATAGCGCTGATTCGATCCCCATGCTGCCGAACTCCGCGGAGACGCGTTCAGCCACACCAACATCAAGGAACCCGGCGCATGGCGAACCCCTGGCTGAAGAAGAACCCGTTGATGAGCATGTGGCTGAGCGCCGCGAACGCCGCCGCCGGGCGCGCGCGCCGGGTCGCCGCAGCCGAGGCCAAGAGGCAGCAGACCGCGCTCACGAAGAAGACCGTCCGGTTCTGGACCTCCGCCTGGTTTCCCACGGTCAAGCCGAATCGGCGGCGCTGAATCGAGGCTCTCAGTTGCCGCGCGCGAGCCGCCGTGAACGATCGCTTTCCGTCTGTGGGAGGCATCTACCGACCGCGCCGTGGGGATAGAATTCCTGCAAAGCCAGGGAGCCTCGGTTAACAAGGTGATCATTCTCAAGCTATTGCGCCCGAACCCGCCTGAGCACACGGGTCTCAAGGCTGTGCGCAGTCAAAATCTTTCCCGTGGGCTCCACCTCGAAGGTTCCCGTGAATTGCCTGAAGGCGTGAGGCAGTACCGAATAATCATGGGCAACAGCTAACGCGACCACAAACGGGGTCGGATCGGCGGCCCGGGCAGCCAGTTCCACCGGATCCTGATACCAGACCTCCTGGAACAGTTCCTTGGTCTCAGGGTCTACGCGACGCCCCTTGGTCCAAGTCACCGGCACGATATCAATCAGGCGTCCACGCTCTCGCCGTTCGGCCTTCCAGCTTCGCCGACTAGTGAACTTGAGATCGAATCCGTCTACGGGATGGGTCAATGACGTCACTCCCCTCTGCCGCCGCCAAGATGCGCGATCGGCAGGCGGCTCGTCCGGGGACTTCTAGTCCGAGACAGAATGAATGTAGGCGTCGAGCGCCGAAAGCGCCTCGACCATCGCGGACCGCGCCAGCCCCGGTGCGACCAGGCGTCATGGTCCCGGGGACGTATAGAATGGGCGATCCGGTGGCCACCCGGCTTCAATTGTATGCTCGTCGCGCCCAGTCCGGCGGGGCCGCCGCGCCGGACTGGGGCTTCGATTGCTGAGAGGGACATCAGCAACGCCTTCAGGCCGTGAACGCCAGGATCACGAAATCGAATTCCGGCAGCCGGTCGATCGCTTCGCGCATGTCATCCAGCCGAACGCGGAGTCCAAACTTGTCGTGGGGTTCTGGCCTTCCGAGGATCGCCAACCTCACGGACAAATCAACGCGGGCATCGCGCATGGCCCGCGTAAATCGACGCCGAATCTCACGCGCGCCGACTTGGCGACCACCATCGCGGTCTTTGCGGCGCGCGCGACCGAAGCATCATCTTCGGCGAACAGGAGCCCTGGCGGACAGCTTTCGACGATGGCGGGAAAACCTTGCGCGACGACAGCGCGATGCAGCGGCAGCGTGCGGCGGGCAGCGTCATGGAGCCGGAATACGCGATCGGGAAGGCGCTCCCAGCCGTTGAGCCGGATCGACCACCCCACTTCGTCATGCAGGCAGTCCTCTCGGCGGAGCGCCGCCAGTTCCACGATCTTCGCTCCGGTGTAGGCGGCGAGCCTGGGTATCCAGAGCCGTGCGGCGGCGACGCCGCTGACGACGTCGCGATCGTTTGCGTTCAACGACAACCCCCACATCCTCGATTGTGTATTCGGCGTTGCCGGCTACGCCCCCGCCCCAGATGACTTCGTCCGTTCCCTTGCCCGCTTCCTCGTCGCCGCGCGGTCGCGCGTAGCCTTAGCGCGCCCGTCGGTGTGGGCAAGCGGACCCGTTGCCGGCGTGGCCTCGAAGCGAGGCAGCAGGTTGATCGCCGGCCACATCATGTCCCACTCGACGTAGCCGCCGTAGGCTTCGCCCTCCGTCCTCGGCTTGTGGCCGGTGATGGCGTCGCGGATTTCCGGGTTCATCTCGACCCGGCGCGCGATCGAATTGAAGTGGTGGCGCCAGCCATGGTTCGGCGCCACGCCCTTCGGCACGCCGATCCTGCGGACCCAGTCCGCGAGCTTCTCGCCGACCTTGGCGTTCTGCGGATTCTCGTCCGACCCGCCGCGGCGGCGGACGGGATCGTAGAACAGCGGTCCCGCCCCCTTGCGCTTCGCGTATTCCGGGAAGCCCTGCTCGACTAAGTGCGGGTGGAGCGGAACCTCGCGCGCCTCGTCGGTCTTCTGGCTCCCGGCCTCCGGGGTGATGGTGATCGTACAGGCGACGATGCCGCCGCGCGTGCGCTCGTTGACGTCCAGGCCGCGGAGTTGCGTGATCTCGTTGACCCTGGCGCCGGTGTAGAGGCACAGCCACGGTATCCACCGCTTCGCCGCCTTGAACTCCGCCGAACTCGCGTCCCGACGGCTCCCGCAGCGTCTCCGAGAGGATGAGGTTGCGCTCGTCGTCGGTGAAGTAGGGCTGCCGGAGCTTCGGCTTCTTCCGGACAGCGACGTGAACGTCCAACGCGGGATTGGCCGTGAGTTTCTTCCGCTTGACCGCCCACCCGTAGAACGACCGCGCAGCCGCCAAGTGGCTTTCCTTGATGGTCTTGTCGCCGACCGCCCGTCGGGCCTCGTCGCCTTCGCCGACGGTTCGCGATGCGAGGTCGTCGACCCAGGCTTGGATGCGTTCCGGCGTCGCGGTCCCGAGGTCGGGCACGCCGAGGAACCGTTCGAGGTCCTCAAGGCAGCCGCGGTACCTCTTGCGCGTCGAGGCTTTCATTGTCTTCATGGCCTCGTCGAAGTTCTCGTCCAAGGTCAGGACCCGCGCCGGGATGTTGAGCGTCGGCTCGACCTCGGCCCACTTCGGAAACCGAGCCTCCGAAGGGTCGTCGGACCAGTCGCGTTTCGCCATGCGGACGATCCGCTCCTTGGCGAGGACACCCGCTCGCGCCGCTGCGTACGAAAGGGTGAAAAGATCGGAGTCGGACAAAAGGATACCGCGCTCCGCGAGGAAAGCCTCGACTTGGGGTCGGTACAGCGCGCCCGCACCGCTCGGACGAAGAGGCCCGGGGCTGATCCACCCCTTGTCCCGCTCGATGTCGGCGAGCCATTGCTCCGCGCGACCCGGGTCGTTCCTGTGCTTGGCGACGAGCCATCGGTAGAACTCCCCAGCAAGTCCCTCAATCTGCATCGGGGAAAGCTTGTCCGGCGGCGGGCTCTGCGTCTCCGCCAGCGCGGCGAACCGAGCCCATTGGCGGTCGACCTCGGCGGCCACGGCCAGGAACTTGCGCTTGGCCTCGGTTGGGATTTTGGTCTCAAGCGTGATCTGGACAATCGTCTTGCCGACGTATGGCCGGAGGGCGTCCGGCACGCGGCGGCGGAACCAGAACATTCCCGTCTTCGGATGCTTGTAAGGCGACGCCATGCGGAGGACCATATGTATCACCGGTGTGTATCACCCGGCGTGTTCCAAGTCCTTGAATCCTAGCGTCCTTCGGTAAACAAAGGGATTTTACAGAGCACTGGCGGAGAGGGAGGGATTCGAACCCCCGGTACGCTTGCGCGTACTCCGCATTTCGAGTGCGGCGCGATCGACCACTCTGCCACCTCTCCGCGGCCGTCAGCGAGCAGGAAATAGCCGCCAAACGGGGTCGCGGCGCGCTTAGCACGACCGGCTTTGTCCTGCAAGGCGTTTGCCTTTCGCATCCTTTCGCATTGGCTGCGCTCAGCCGCCCCGGTCGACCTCTTCCATCGCGAGCTTGGCCATCAAAGGCACGGCCGCGCCCATCGCGCGCGCTCGTTCCGGGTTCGAAGCGTTGCCGTCGAGCGAGCGCTTATAGACGCCCTGAATAATCGCTGCGAGCCGGAAGAAACTGAACGCGATGAGGAAGGTCCAGTCGGGGACGTGATCGAGCCCGGTCTTTCGGCAATAGCTGGCGACATAGTCGGCCTCGGTCGGGATGCCGGCCGCGGCGCGGTCGACGCCGCCGAGGCCGCGAAACGCCCCGGCGTTCGGCAGCCGCCACTGCATGCACTGATAGGCGAGGTCGGCGAAGGGATGTCCGAGCGTCGAGAGCTCCCAGTCGAGCACCGCAAGCAGTTTTGGCGCGTGGGCGTCGAAGATCATGTTGTCGATCCGCCAGTCGCCGTGCACCAGCGCGACGTGGCCGTCGTCGGCCGGGACGGCTTGGCCCAGCCAGGCGATCAGCCGCTCCATGTCTTCGATCTTGCTCGTCTCGCTCGACCGATATTGCTCGCTCCAGCGCTGCAGTTGCCGGGCGAAATAGCTGCCGGGCTTGCCGAAGTCGGAAAGCCCGGCCGCGGCTACGTCGATGGCGTGGAGGCTCGCGAGGCCGTCGCACATCGCCTCGTAGATCGGCGCCCGCTCGTCACGCTTGAGTTCCGGAAGCGCCGGGTCCCAGAGGATGCGGCCGTCGACATGCGCCATGAGATAGAACGCCGTTCCGATCACGTTTTCGTCCTCGCAGAGCGCGAGCGCGGGGGGCGTCGGAAAGCCGGTCGGCGCGAGCGCCCGCAATACGCGGAACTCGCGCTCGATCATGTGGGCGCTCTTCAAAAGCTTGCCCGGGGGCTTGCGGCGCAGAACGTAGCGGCCGCTTTCCGCATCGACCAGATAGGTCGGATTCGACTGGCCGGACGGGAATTTCATCGCTTTCGACGGTCCGCGATAGCCCTCGACCGAATTGCTCGCCCAGGCGTCGAAAGCGCTCATGTCTTCCGGAAAGGCCGCGCTCATCGAGCCGCTGCCTCGTTGGAGTAGCGCTTCATCTCCGCCTTGGCGATCACCCTGCGGTGCACCGCGTCCGGCCCATCGGCAAGGCGGAGGGTGCGGATCTGCGTCCACATCCGCGCCAGCGGGAAGTCCTGGCTGACCCCGGCGCCGCCGTGCATCTGCACCGCCTGGTCGATCACCTCGAGCGCCACGCGCGGGGCGACCACCTTGATCTGAGAGATGATCGGCGCCGCGGCGCGTACCCCCTGGGTATCCATGGTCCAGGCCGCCTTGAGGCAGAGCAGCCGCGCCATTTCGATGCTCATGCGGCTTTCGGCGATGATGTCGGGATTGGCCCCGAGGCGGGCGAGTTTCTGGCCGAACGCGGTCCGGCTCGCGGCGCGCCGGCACATGGCCTCGAGCGCCCGCTCCGCCTGACCGATCGCCCGCATGCAATGGTGGATGCGGCCCGGTCCGAGTCGCCCTTGCGCGATCTCGAAGCCGCGCCCGCGCCCGAGAATCAGCGCCTCCTTCGGCACGCGCACGTCGGTAAAGCGGATGTGCATGTGGCCGTGGGGCGCATCGTCCGCGCCGTAGACCTTCATCGCGCGCAAAATCTCGATGCCGCGTGTTCCGGCCGGCACCACTAACATCGAGTGGCGCGCGTGCGGTCCGGCGTCCGGATCGGTCAGCGTCATGGTGATATAGAGCGAGCAGCGCGGATCGCCGGCGCCCGACGACCACCACTTCTCGCCGTTCAAGACCCACTCGTCGCCGTCGAGCCGCGCGTCCATCGCGATGTTGGTTGCGTCCGACGATGCGACTCCCGGCTCGGTCATGAGATAGGCGGACCGGGCGCGGCCCTCGAGAAGATCGGGCAGCCAGCGCGCCTTCTGCTCCGCGTCGCCGAACCGCTCCAGCACCTCCATGTTGCCGGTGTCGGGCGCAGAGCAGTTGAACACCTCGGAGGCGAGCGGCGACCAGCCCATCTCCTCGGCGAGATAGGCGTATTCGACCGTGTTCAGGCCATACCCCTTTTCGGAGCCGGTCAGCCAGAAGTTCCAGAGGCCCCGGCCGCGGGCTTTGGCCTTCAAGGATTCGAGGATCTCGATCATGCGCGCGGTCGGCTTGAAGCGGTCCCCGTCGCGGCCGATCTCGGCTTCGTATTCCTCCTCGATTGGCATAATGTCATCGCGCACCATGGCGCGAACGGCGGCGATGAGCGGGCGAACCTTGTCGGTGACTCCGATATCCACGTTTCTCTCCCTGTCCCATTGATGCGTCGTTCAAGTTGGCGCCTTAACCGGCGCCTGCGCAAGTCGGGACCTTGATGCTAACCGGGCAGGCCTTCCGCCACGGTTCCAAACTCAGGAGTGGCGGCGCGGCCTGATGCGCGCCGCTCGATCGGTTCACTTCGGGAATGGGACCGGCGAATCCGACAGGCTCTGGAGGTAGGCCAGGATGTCGGCGCGCTTCTGCGGGTCCTTCTCGCCGGCGAACGCCATCTTGGTCCCTGCGGCCATCTCCTTCGGATTGGCGATCCAGTGATTGAGCTTCTCGTAGCGTCCAGTCGCCGCCGAGACCCTTGACCGAGTCGGAATAGGCGAAGCCCGGGGCCGAGGCGACCGGGCGGCCGACGACCCCCCAGAGATCCGGGCCGACCTTGGCCCCGCCGCCCTTGTCGAAGTTGTGACAGGTGCCGCAGATCTTGGCGTCGGCCTGGCCCTTCTTCGCGTCGGCCTTGGCCAGCAGCTCCGGCAAAGGCGTTTCCTTGGGCGCCGCCGGCGCCGCCGCCGCGGCGGGAGCCGCGGCCGACGTCGGCAGCGCGAAGCCGGGGACCTTCAGGGGCCTGCGGCGAGAACACGAAGCTTGTATACGAACCGAGGAGCAGGGCGAACACGATCGCCCCGAGCAAGGCCACAGCGGCCCGGTTGAAATCATAGGCGGTCATCCTGGGGCGGCCTTCTTTGACTGAAGTTGGACGTCGTCCCGAGCGGGCGCGCCCGGATGCGCGTTGATTAGCCGCTTTGCCGCAGCCTTGGCAACACGTATAAGCCCGCTCTCCGCCTCAGGCTCACTTCGTCTCTCCCGTACATGGCTTCAACCCCCTCGTTCTCGTCCCCGCGCGCATGGCTTCGACCCGCCTGCCGGGCAAGCCGCTCGCCGACATCTGCGGCGAGCCGATGATCGTCCATGTCTGGCGGCGCGCGATCGAGGCCGACGTCGGGCCGGTCGTGGTCGCGACCGACGACGAGCGCGTCGCCGACGCGGTGCGGGCGGCGGGCGGGCGCGCCGCAATGACGCGCCCGGACCATCAGTCGGGCTCCGACCGCATCTTCGAGGCGCTCGGCGCGATCGATCCGGAGGGCGATCTACGATGTCGTGGTCAACGTGCAGGGCGACCTGCCGACCATCGAGCGTTCGGCGGTGCGCGCCTGCCTTCGCGCCGCTCGACGACGCCGCGGTCGATATCGCGACCCTCGCGACGCCGATCGTGCGCGACGAGGAGAAGGACGATCCCAACGTCGTCAAGGCGGTCGGCGACCGAGATCGCGCCGCGCCGGCTGCAGGGCGCTTTATTTCACGCGCGCCCGCGCGCCCTGGGGCGAGGGCGCGCTTCTGCACCACATCGGCCTTTACGCCTATCGGCGCAATGCGCTCGAGCGCTTCGTCGCCCTGCCGCCTTCGCCGCTCGAGCGGCGCGAGCGGCTCGAACAGTTGCGGGCGCTCGAGGCGGGCATGCGCATCGACATCGCGCTCGTCGATACGCCGCCGCTCGGCGTCGACACGGCCGAGGATCTGGAGCGGGCGCGCGCGATGCTCGCCAAAAGGACCAACGTCATGACCGAGACGCGTTCGATCGCCTATCAGGGCGAGCCCGGGGCCAATTCGCATATCGCCTGCGTCGAGAACTTTCCCGACTTCACGCCACTCCCCTGCGCGACCTTCGAGGACGCCTTCGCCGCCCTGCAGGACGGCTCAGCCGATCTCGGCATGATCCCGATCGAAAACTCGATCGCCGGCCGTGTCGCCGACATCCACGCCCTTCTTCCCGCGTCCGGCCTGCACATCGTCGGAGAGACCTTCCTGCCGATCCACTTCCAGTCTGCTCGGCCGTGCCCGGCGCGCGGATCGAGGACCTGAGGACCGTCCACAGCCACGTCCATGCGCTCGGCCAGTGCCGCAACATCATCCGCCGCCACAAGCTGAAGCCGGTCGTCGCGAGCGACACGGCCGGCTCGGCGCGCGAGGTGGCGGAATGGGGCGACAAGAGCCGCGCCTCGCTCGCCACCGAACTCGCCGGCCGCATCTACGGCCTCAAGACGCTGGTCAGCGACGTCGAGGACGAGACGCACAACACCACCCGCTTCGTCGTGCTGTCGAAGCAGCGAGCACTGGGCCGCGCCGGGAAACGGGCCGGTCGTCACGACCTTCATCTTCCGGGTGCGCAACGTTCCCGCCGCGCTCTACAAGGCGCTCGGCGGCTTCGCCACCAACGGCGTCAACATGACCAAGCTCGAGAGCTACATGGTCGAGGGCGAATTCGCCGCCACCCAGTTTCTCGCCGACGTCGACGGCCATCCCGAGGATCCGCCCGCTCGCGCGGGCGCTGGAGGAGCTCGCAGTTCTTCTCGCGCGAGGTCCGCATCCTCGGCGTCTACCCCGCTCATCCCTACCGGATCGAGACGCAGAACGGACTCGTGAAGCGAGGCTCGTTCAGCCGAGAGCGTTTGCTCGTGACCTGGCGTTTCCTGTAGACGGAAGCGCACGCTTACGCGCCCGGAGGCCGCAATCATGTCGCTTCGCGCTGCGCTTTTCTTCCTGATCGTGCTGGCGCGCCGGCTCGGCCGTCGCCCAGACCGCTCCCCTCGCCGTCGCGCGCGCCGTGATCGAGAGCGTTTCGCCGCGACGGCGCGAGCCTGATCGTGCGCACGCGCGCGGGCGACCAGGAGACGGTGCATCTCGGCGACAAGACGGCGGTCACCCTTGTCCTTCCCGCGGCGCTCGCCGACGTGAAGCCCGGCGCTTTCATCGGCGTGGCCGCGCTGCCGGGGACGGACGGCACAGCTGAAGGCGATGGAGGTGCACGTCTTTCCCGAGGCGATGCGCGGGACGGGCGAAGGCCATCGGCCCTTCGACCTCGCCCCGGGCAGCACCATGACCAACGGCGCGGTGTCCGCGCGGGTCGACGGCGTCGACGGCGCCAACCTGACCGTGACCTACAACGGCGGCCAGCAGGTGATCGTCGTCGATCCGAAGACCCCGATCGTGACGTTTCGCGCCCGGCGCGCAGGACCGATCTCAAGCCCGGAGCCGCGATCGTCGCCCGCGGCGCCAAGGAGAGCGACGGATCAATCGACGCGGTCGCGGATCCTGGTCGGCAAGGACGGCCTCGTTCCGCCGCTTTGAACGAGCGGTTGACCGATCGGCATAACGGCGGTCGATTTGCCCCTAAAGGCGTCATCGTGTTAGCGCTCAACTCAGTTGTTTTCGCGGCCGAGGCGCATAATGGCAACTGACCAGAACATGGCCGCTTCGACTCTCGTCCGCGCGCAGCTCGCCGCTTCACCTTCATCCTGATCAAGCCGACCCATTACGACGACCAGGGCTATCCCATTCAGTGGCTTCGCTCCGCGTTGCCTTCCAACACGCTCGCCTGCATGAACAGCCTCGCCGAAGACGCGCGCCGTCGCGAAGTCCTCGGGCCCGGACGTCGACTTCGCGATCGAGACCTACGACGAGACGAACCGCCGCGTCCTTCCCGCCCGGATCATCCGCGACCTCGCCTAGCGCGGCGGCCGGGCGCTGGTCGGCATCGTCGGCGTACAGTCGAACCAGTATCCGCGCGCGCTCGACATCGCCCGCAAGTTCCGCGCCGAGGGCATTCCGGTCTGCATCGGCGGCTTTCACGTTTCGGGCTGCATCGCCATGCTTCCGGAAATGCCGCCCGAACTCAAGGAGGCGCAGGCGCTCGGCATTTCGCTGTTCGCCGGGGAATCGGAGGAGCGCCGGCTCGACCAGGTCCTCCTCGACGCCTGGAACGGCGAACTGAAGCCGCTCTACAACTACATGGATCAACTGCCCTCGCTCGAAGGCGAGCCCGCCCCGATCCTGCCGCGCAAGCATGTCGAGCGGACCTCGGGCACCTATTCCAGCATCGACCTCGGCCGCGGCTGCCCCTACCAGTGCTCGTTCTGCACCATCATCAACGTGCAGGGCCGCAAGAGCCGCTTCCGCACGCCCGACGATCTCGAAAAGATCATCCGGGCGAACAGGGAGCAGGGGATCGACCGGTTCTTCATCACCGACGACAATTTCGCCCGCAACAGCGACTGGGAGATCCTGCTCGACCGGGTGATCGCGCTGCAGGACGAGGGCATCCGGGTCGGCTTCACCATCCAGGTCGACACGCTCTGCCACAAGATCCCGAACTTCATCGAGAAGGCGACCAAGGCCGGCGTCAAGCGGGTGTTCATCGGCCTCGAGAACATCAATCCGGAAAACCTGATCGCCGCCAAGAAGCGGCAGAACAAGATCACCGAATACCGCGTCATGCTGCAGAAGTGGCGCGCCCACGGCGCCATGACCTACGCCGGCTACATCCTCGGCTTCCCGGCCGACACCAAAGAAGTCGATCCTGCGCGACATCGAGATCATCAAGCACGAACTGCCGCTCGACATTCTGGAGTTCTTCTTCCTCACGCCTCTGCCCGGCTCCGAGGACCATCGGACCCTGTTGAAGAAGGGGGTCTGGATGGACCCGGACATCAACAAGTACGACCTCAACCATCGGGTCGCGCATCACGCGCAAAATGTCGGACGCAGGAATGGGAGGAGGCCTACCGGGCGGCGTGGGACGCTTTCTACACGCCCGAGCACATGCGGACGCTGTTCAGGCGCGCCGCCGCGATCCCGCAACGGCCGGCCGAAGCAGATCGCAAGCACGATCATGTGGTTCAAGCTGATGATCGACCACGAGGGCGTGCATCCGCTCGAGGGCGGCGCGCTGAGGCTCAAGTCGCGGCGCGACCGCCGGAGCGGCCTGCCGCTCGAATCGCCGCTGGTCTTCTATCCCCGCTACTGGGGCGGGACCGCGATCAAGGCGGTCAAATATCTACGGTTCTTCCTGCGGACCCGCGGCATCCTCAAGGAGGTCGCTCGAGGCGCCGGACCGCTACGCCTACACCGACCTCGCCATCGCGCCGCCGAAGGACGACGAGTTCGAGGCGCTCGAACTCTATCACGCCACCTCGGGGGGCGAGGCGGCGCTCGACCGCAAGAAGCTCGGCGACAGCATCCGCGCGGGCGCCGCCACCGACGGCCGCGGCAGCGGAATAGCCGGCCATGCTGGTCGACGGCAAGTGGACCGCCGCCTGGCAGCCGGTCCAGGCGACCGACGCCAAGGGCGGGTTCGTCCGCCAGATCTCGACCTTCCGCTCCTGGGTCACGCCCGACGGCTCGGCCGGCGCCGACCGGCGAGGGCGGCTTCCGCGCCGAGGCCGGCCGTTACCATCTCTATGCCGGCGCTGGTCTGCCCCTGGGCGACGCGCGTTCTCATCGCCCGCAAGCTGAAGAGGCTGGAGGAAGTCGTGTCGGTCGCCATCGTCGAGCCCTCGGCTGACCGACGAGGGCTGGCGCTTCGGCGACATTCCCGGCGCCGACCGCGACTCGGTCAACGGCGCGACCTACCTGCACGAGATCTACGCTCGGGCGGACCCGCATTTCACCGGCCGCGCCACCGTGCCGGCGCTGTGGGACAGGCAGCGCCAGACCATCGTCAACAACGAGTCCGCCGATCTCGTCCGGATGTTCAACGCTGGCTTCGGCGCGCTCGCCGACGACACGGTCGACCTTTACCCCGAGGACCTCAGGGCGGAAATCGACGCGCTCAACGAGGCGGTCTATCCGGCGCTCAACAACGGGGTCTACCGCGCGGGCTTTGCGACGACCCAGGAGGCTTACGACGAGGCCTTCGGGGCGGTGTTCGCCATGCTGGACGGGCTCGAGCGACGGCTCGTCGCGCGGACCCTGGCTCTTCGGCGGGCGGCTGACCGAGGCCGACATCCGCGTCTTCGTGACCCTCGCCCGCTTCGACGCCGCCTATCACGGCCAGTTCAAGTGCAACCTGAGGCGGATCGCCGACTATCCCAATCTCAGCGCCTATCTCGAGCGGCTGATCGGCATCCCCGCCTTCCGCGACACCTTCAACCTCGACCACATCAAGGCGGGCTACTATTCGATCAAGAGCCTCAACCCGACCCGGATCGTGCCGGTCGGACCGGAACTCGCCTGGGCGCCGCGGGGCTGAGGCCGGACCGACCGCCCGCGCCAGGCGTATCGTGAAGGCAGCCGCGATTTCAATGCTTTAGACGCGAAGTCCTGATTTTGGCAGGCCGCGAACGGACGAAAGGCCATGATTTCGCCCTTTTTCATTAACCATGCTCTGGATGCCAGTCAACCGATTTCAATGGCTTGGGCAGACCAAGGCGCGCTGGCGCGGGTTGCGGTCAGTCGCCAGCCATGCCGCCGACGGCGATGCCCGTGATCTTACCGGCCGCATCGAATCCGAACAGGAGGCTGGTCGCATCGCCGCGCGGAAAGACGAATTTCACGATAGCGAATGTCTGATCGCCATCCCTCTTGATTTTCACGATTTCGGCGCGCAGCGGCGCGGCTCCGTATTTATTCAGGTCTTGCGCGATCCCCGCAATTGCCGCGTCGGTCACCTGAGGCGCAAAGGCGGCCGCGTACTGCGTTCTGTCGGTCCGCCCGGCCATCATTTCCGTGAACCAGCGCATCGCCCGTACAGATATGCCAGCGGGATCGGTCGGCTGCGCGACGACCAGCGCCTCGTTGGCGCGGCCGATCAGGACGGGACAGGCTGCAAGCATGGCGATAAGCAGTGAGAGGGCGACGCGGTGCAGCCCCACGACGACGCCTCGAGCTGAGATTTTGGATCGTTTGATCACGCTTTGAGCTTCATGATGTCAAAGCAAGGGGGCAGCCAGGGCCGCCCCGTCGGCTCGCTCGAGAGATGATCAGCCGCCGCCGCCTTCGACATGCGGATCGCCATGCTCCTCGATCTCGTCTCTCAGCAGGGGCGCGGGGTCGTCGGGACGCTGCAGATTTGGAATGAGATCGGTGGAGGCGCCCCCGACAAAGCGTTTGATGTTCGGGAACTTTATGATTGTCTTGTCGAATTCGATCATCACCGGGCCGGTCAATCCGGCGATCCAGCCGTTGTCCTGTCCGGCATATTTCCCGGGCGACGCCTGACGCACCGTAGAAGGCGCGGCGCCGTTGAACGTCATGTCGTATTTCTCGTACGGGTCCATGGTCAGGTTGTAGATCGCAGGCACCGCGCCCAGGTCCGAATTCACGCCGAGCCAGGAGTCGCGCGCCGTGTAGAGCATCTTCCAGGCGATGTTGACCCACGGCTCCTTTGGGTCGCCGGCGATGTCGACCCGGGTTCCCTCGAACTCTTCGCCGTCGATATAGATCCAGGACCGGCGCGCCGAATGCTCGGCCTTGCCGAGAATGTAGGCGCTGTTGTCGATCGAGTCGAAATAGATCGGCTTGCCGTCGTTGCCGACCCATTCATGCGGCGGAGGCGTCAGGCCGACCATGTCGGCAAGCGTGGCCCAGGCGTCGATATGCGACATCATCTCGTCGTATTTGGCGCGCGCCGGAATGTGTCCTGGCCACCACATGATGCCGGGCACCCGCCAGCCGCCTTCGAAGGGCGAGCCTTTCTCGCCGCGGAACGGCGTCGTGCCCGCGTCCGGATAAGCGTCGAGCCAGGCGCCGTTGTCGGCGGTGACGATCACGATGGTGTCGGGCGCATCCTTGCGGATCTCGTCCATGATCTTGCCGATGTCGGCGTCGAGCTCCATCAGCGAGTCGGAATAGTCGCCCAGATGCGACCGGCCGGCGAAGTCCGGCGCCGCGTTGGTCGGGTTGTGCATCTTGAGGAAGTTCACGTCCATGAAGAACGGCTTGTCGGCGCTGGAGTGCGCTTTGACGTAGGCGACGGCATTGGCGGCCTGCTCTTCGTCAAACGTGGCGAAGCGGTCGTAAGTGATCGTGCCGAGGTTCTTCGCCGGCTGGCCTGCAACGCCTTCCCATTCGGCGAGATTCACATTCTCGCTGTAGTATTTGGCGAATTGAGGATTGTAGGACGGAAACCAGGGGTGAAACCACTTGTTGGTGTTGTCGTACGCGTAAACGCCGGCATAGTATGCGGCGAAGTTCTTCATCTCGTCGAAGCCGTGCTCCGTCGGAAAGGAGGCGGGAATATCGCCCATGTGCCACTTGCCGGAAAAATATGTCGAATAGCCGTTCTTCTGGAAGAACTCGGCGATGGTGGGCGTTTCCTTGCGCAGGTAGTTCGGGTCTCCCGGCGCGACGACGATCGACAGCGCCGACCGGACGGGTATGCGCCCGGTCATGAACGAGGCGCGTCCCGCCGTGCAACTCGCCTGGCCATACCAGTCGGTGAAGGTCGCCCCTTCCTCCGCGATCCTGTCGACGTTTGGCGTCGGGTGGCCGAGCGCCTTGCCGCCGCCGGAGTAGGCGCCGAAATCGTTCCAGCCGGTGTCGTCGGTCATAAGCATGACGATGTTCGGCCGCTTCTGCGTTTGGGCGTGGGACGTCGCCAACGGCAGCGCCGTCGTGGCTGCGCCCGCAGCAAGCGCACTGCAAACGAGCAAAGCATTTTTATATAACTGCATTGATTATCTCCAGCAATATCGCCGGTCGTCGACCCGATGCGGCTATAGCTGTAATATAGCCGGCGCATTGATTTGCGTCAAATAAACGCTGCGTACATGGTCTGCGAGCAGAAGATCAGGATTTGAAAGTTGCTTTCGGTATTGTCATTGTTTCTTTAGGTCCTGCACCAGTTGCGGAACGGTGAAAACGAGCCGTGTGCGTCTCCGTTCCCGCTTCCGGTCTGCGCCTCTGGCGGTCTACTGTGGCGCAGGAGGTTTGCCCATGCCCGCAGAGACGCCCTCTTTCCCCGTCGCACTCGCCGCAATCGACGCGCCCCCACGGGCGAAGTCGTCGAACTACCCCGAGCCGTTCTTCTCGCGCATGCTCAAGCGTGACAAGCGGCCGCTCGGCGACCTGTTCGGTCTGAAGAGCTTCGGGGTCAACCTGACGCGGCTCGTTCCCGGCGGGGAGTTGGCGCTGCGCCACGCCCACGTCAAGCAGGACGAGTTCGTCTACATCCTCGAAGGGCGGCCGACCCTGATCACCGACGCCGGCCGCATGGCCCTTCAACCGGGCATGTGCGCGGGCTTCCGCGGCGGCTCCGGCGACGCCCACCATCTCGTCAACGAAACCGGCGAGGACGTCGTCTATCTCGAGATCGGCGACCGCCTGCCCGGCGACGCGGCAACCTATCCGGACGACGACATCGTCGCGGAGGCCGTCGACGGGAAGTGGCGCTTCGTCCACAAGGACGGGACGCCCTACGGGTAGCACCGCGGGGCGGAAGTTACTCGGGAGCCCATTCGATGGCAGATCGGTCGCGCGCCGTCTGCGGTGACGCGGTGTAATCCAGCGCTCAATGACGATCGACCGCGCTTCCGGTTGGATTTCGGGGCTGGCGCGACCAAGGCGTGGATGCTTGCCCTATTGCGGCGTCATGAGCGCGTGGAAGAAGGCGTAGCCGACGATCGGAACGGCGATGAAGATGTACACCCTGAGCGCGATCAGGAGGGCCGTCGTCGCCCGGCTGAGCTTGCGCCGGGGCAGCGGAACTTCGGTTGCGGCGGTGAGCTGGCTCGGCTCGAGCGCGTCGGCGAGGTTTGGATCGTAGGCCATGTCATTGTTTCCTACTGTCCGAGAAGTCCGGGAAAGACGGTGATGACGCCGTAGAACGCCCCAACCAGCACGAGCGCGACGACGATCGTCCCGCCGGCGAGATTGGCGCCCCAGCCGTTGGCGTAGGCGCCCATGATCTCGCGGTCGTTGACGAGCAGCAGGAGCAGGAGAAGCGCCGGCGCCATCAGCAGCGTCGCGATGACGTTGACGGTCAGCGTCATCGCCAGCAGCGGCGCGTTGGGAATGAGCACGATGCCCGCCGCAACGACCGTCGAGGCGATCGCCGCGCCGTAGAACATCCACCCTTGCGAAAAATCGAGGTTGAGGCTGTGACGCTTGCGCGCGGTCTCACCCAGCGCATAGGCGGAACTGGTCGAGATGGTCATCGCCGCGACGATGCCCGCCTCGAGAATGCCGAGCGCAAAGAGGGTCGCGCCGACGCTGCCGAGATAGGGCTGCAGCGCGGTGGCGAAGTCCGCGCCGCTGACGAACTTGGACACGTCGACGTTGTTTTCGAGCAAGGGCGCGGCGGCGACCACGGTTGCGATGGCGGCGATCGAGGCCAGCACGGCGCCGATCGCCGTGTCGAACCGCCCCTCGCCCAGGTCCTGCGTGGTCAGGCCCTTGTCGACCACCGCGCTCTGCTGGAAGAAGATCATCCACGGCGTCACGGTCGCGCCGATATTGGCCATGATCAGGGTGATGAACGCGAGGGTCACGCCGCCCTTCAAGGGGCTCCAGGTCGCGATCGCGTGGACGAGCGCGGTTCCGTCCGGATGGGCGAACAGCGCCGCCGGGACGAACAGAAGGTTGAAGATCGCAAGCGCCAACACCGTGCGTTCCCAGGTCGCATAGCGGCGAAACGCGAGCGAAGCCACGACGAGCGCGACGCCGATCGAAACCGAGACGAGCGGTGGGACGCCGAAATAGAGGCCGCCCGCCTGGATCGCGATGAACTCGGTGACCAGCGTCAGCACGTTGCCGAACACCAGGTCGCCCATGGCGAAATAGCCCCAGAACGGCCCGAACCGCTCGAAGATCAATTCGGCGTGGCCGCGATGGGTTGCGGCCCCGAGCCGCACCGTCATCTCCTGGACGACGAAGGCCATCAGGAAGGTGAGGAGGATGAAGGGGACGAAGAAGCCGACGCCGTAGGTCGCCCCGGTCGTCGCATAGGAGACCATGCTCGGGCCGTCGTTCTCTCCGAGCATCACCAGCACGCCGGGGCCGGTCAGCAGCCAGAGCAGCCGAAGCCAGTGCTTCGCCGACCGTTCCTTCTGGACTTTGCGCCGGTCCTCGGCGCGCAAAAGGTCCTCATGCGACAGCCGCCCGGCGCCGCGCGGCAGCGGCGCGGACGGGGGAAGCGGCGCGAAACTCGACGCGCTTTGGCTCATGGGGTCGTTCCTTCGCTCGGGAGTCATCGCCACAAAATGTAGCCTTGGCTATATTGTTGTCAAGACGGAGGACAACTGCGACAACGCATCCACTTGAAGGCGGCGCTTTATCGTGGCGCGCGCGACGGGGTTCTGGTAATCGGACAGGCCGGCGACTCGTCGCCTGCCAGCGAGATCCGGGCTCCGGAATCGGGCTTGGGACTTGAGCGACGCAGCTTTCGGCGGACGCAGGTCCAGGAAGCCGGGCAGGGGGTCGAGCGGACGGGACGCCGAGGCCGACCGGTCGCGGCGCTGTCGAAAAAGCAGGGTTTCTTGCAGATGACGCGCGCCTCGACGCGATCAAAGTCGGATATGCCCGAGGCGCCGGCGCAGGCGGAACGTTTCGGCAAGACCCGCGCGGAACGGTCGACCGCGCTGCTCGAGGATTACGTCGAACTGATCGCCGACCTGTTCGCGGCCAACGGCGAAGCCCGCGCGACCGACGTCGCCCGGCGCCAAGGCGTCACGCACCCGACGGCGCTCAAGAACATTGCCAGGTTGAGGCGCGAAGGTCTTGTCACCGCTCGTCCCTATCGGGGCCTGTTTCTCACCGAGGCCGGGCGCAAACTTGCGGACGCCGCGCGCGCCCGGCATCGCGTCGTCGTCGACCTCCTTGTCGCCATCGGCGCGCCCCGGGAGGCGGCGGAAGCCGACGCCGAGGGCATGGAGCACCACGTCTCCAATGTCACGCTGGAAGCGTTCGAGCGGTTTCTCGCCGAGCACAGGCCGGCGGAGCGCGACAGCGCTGAGCCGCCGCTGGCGCCGACCTCGTCCTGAGGACAAGGTCGCGGCGCGTGCGGCGGCCGCTGCGCAGTAGCCGCCGTTCGCCTACTTCCCCAGGCTCGCGATATAGGCGCCGAGGTCGGCGGCTTCGGTGCGGCCGAGCTGCATGTCCGGCATCTTGGGATGGGGGTCCATCAGGAACTTCGCCACCTTGGCGGCGCTGAACCCGGGCTCCCTGGCGATCGAGGCGAAGGTCGGCACGTTGTCGGCGCCGTGCGTCTGGTCGAGGGCGACGACGTGGCAGGAGGCGCACCAGCGCTTGGCGAGCATCTCGCCGTTTGACGCGTCGGCGGCTACCGCGACAGCCGGGAGGATCGGAAAGAGCGCCAGCGCGAGTGCGGCGGCGAGGCGGCGCGGGCTCAAGGCGGCGCGTTGGCGTGGGGATCGGACCATGGACAGGCGCCTCCCGGCGGGGATGAGTTGACCCCGCAGGATATGCCGACGGCCCGCCGCCTCAAGGCGGCTAAGCGTCGCGCCCCTCGCCCGCAGCCCGCAGGGCGCGAGACGGCGCTCGCCGCCGCGCTACTTCTTGTCGCCGATCGTGGCGTCGATGAATGCGATCGTTCTCGCGAGCCCCTTCAGCGCCGCTTCGCGCGTCGCATCGGGCGTGGCGCCGACGAAACTGTGGTCGATGCCCGGCAGCATCATCAGTTCGACCCTGGCGCCCCTGGCGCGCAGAGCGTCGTAAAACTCCGGCGATTGGCCCGGCGAAACGGTATGGTCGTTCGTCCCCTGGATCAGCAGCATCGGCGGCGCTTTCTCGTCGACGTAGGCGATCGGGCTGGCGAATCGCAGCTTTTCCGGCGTGCAGGGGGCCGAGCCGCAATCGAGGTAGCGCGCCGGCAGGTTCAGAGGCGGCGAGCCCGGCGCGACATCCTTGCCGAGCGTCTCGAAGTCGTACACGCCGTACCATCCGACCGCGCCCTGCACGCAATCGGAGGCGGCGGCGCTGAGCGGCCCGGCGCTGTTTTTCTCGACGTTGGGGTTGGCGGACGCCGCCCCGGGCGCTGCCGGTTCGAGCGCGGCGACGCCGCAGGACACCGCCGCCAACGCCGCCAATTGTCCGCCCGCCGAGCTTCCCCACGCGATGACGCGGTTCGGGTCGATGTTGTATTTCTCGGCGTTGCTCCTGAGCCAGCGGATGGCGGCTTTCACGTCCTGGATCGCGGCGGGAAACGGCGCCTCGTTCTGAAAGCGATAGCTGACAGACGCCGTGACGTAGCCGCGCGCCGCGAAGGAGGCGAGCACGTCCGGAAAATTGGCGAACGTGCCGGCCGTCCGCGGGATGCCGTTCGACCATCCGCCGCCATGGATATAGATCACCAGCGGTCGCGGCCCGGCGAAGCTTGGCGGCGGCAGATAGAGATCGAGCTTCAGCGGGCGGTAGCCGGGAATCGTCTCGTAGGTCAGATCCGGCAGGCCGGTCACGCCGCCCGGAAAGGCGACCTTTCGCTCGGGGTAGTTGTCGGCGCTGATGACGTGGTCGCTGACGATGGGCGCTTCGTCCGCGGCGGCGGGGGCGAACGGGACGAGCGCCAGGACGACCGCGGCGAGGGCGCGCCGGCTGAGGATCAGGCGGGGCACGAATCGGGTCATGGATCAGGCGCCCTCCCGGCGGCGGACCAATCGCCTGAGGATAAGCCGCCCGGCCGTCCGATCAAAACGGCAAATCCTCCGTGACGCGAAATCAGTTCAAAAAAAGGGCGGCCCGAGGGCCGCCCTTTCGTCTGCCTGAGGCCGGAAGCCTCAGTAGGAGTAGTACATGTCGAACTCGACCGGGTGCGGCGTCATCTCGAAGCGATAGACGTCGGCCATCTTGAGCTCGATGTAGCTGTCGATGAAGTCGTCGTTGAACACGTCGCCGGCCTTGAGGAAGGCGCGGTCCTTGTCGAGGCTGCGAGAGCGCCTCGCGCAAGCGAGCCGCACACGGTCGGGATCTTCTTCAGTTCCTTCGGCGGCAGGTCGTAGAGGTCCTTGTCCATCGCCGGGCCCGGATCGATCTTGTTCTTGATGCCGTCGAGGCCGGCCATCAGCATCGCCGCGAAGGCGAGATAGGGATTGGCGGTCGGGTCGGGGAAGCGGACCTCGACGCGCTTGGCCTTCGGGTTCGACGTCCACGGAATGCGGCACGAGGCCGAGCGGTTGCGCGCCGAATAGGCGAGCAGCACCGGCGCCTCGAAGCCCGGGACCAGCCGCTTGTAGCTGTTGGTCGACGGGTTGGTGAAGCCGTTCAGCGCCTTGGCGTGCTTGATGATGCCGCCGATGTAGTAGAGGCATTCCTGGCTGAGGTCGGCGTAGAGGTTGCCCGCCATCACCGGCTTGCCGCCCTTCCAGATCGACTGGTGGACGTGCATGCCCGAGCCGTTGTCGCCGTAGATCGGCTTCGGCATGAAGGTCGCGGTCTTGCCGTAGCTCTGGGCGACCATGTGGATGCAGTACTTGTAGATCTGCATGTGGTCGGCCATCGTGCGTCAGCGGGCCGAACTTGAGGCCGAGCTCATGCTGGGCGGAGGCGACTTCGTGGTGGTGCTTCTCGACCACGGCGCCCATCTGCGCCATCGCCGCCAGCATCTCGCCGCGCATGTCCTGCGCCGAATCCTGCGGCGGAACCGGGAAGTAGCCGCCCTTGGTGCGCACGCGGTGGCCGAGGTTGCCGCCCTCGTAGGGCGTGTCGGAGTTGATCGGCAGCTCGCGTCGAGTCGATCTGGAAGCCGGTGTTGTACGGGTCGGCGGCGAAGCGGACGTCGTCGAACACGAAGAACTCGGCTTCCGGGCCGAAAAAGGCGGTGTCGCCGATGCCGGTCGACTTCAGATAGGCCTCGGCCTTCTTGGCGATGCCGCGCGGGTCGCGGTTGTAGGGCTGGCCGCTGGCCGGGATCGAGAATGTCGCAGTTGAGCACCAGCGGTCGAGGCGGCGAAGAACGGGTCCATGCAGGCGGAGGTCGGGTCGGGCATCAGGGTCATGTCGGATTCGTTGATCGCCCTCCAGCCGGCGATCGAGGAGCCGTCGAACATCAGGCCGTCGGCGAACGCGTCCTCGTCGACCAGCGTCTGGTCGAAGGTCACGTGCTGCCACTTGCCGCGCGGATCGGTGAAACGCAGGTCGACATATTTGACGTCGTTGTCCTTGATCGCCTTCAGGACATCCTTGGCGGTCTTCATGATTAGCCTTTCCTTACGATTGAAAGTCCGTTTTCCCTCCCCGCCGCGAGCGCGGTGGGTAGCCCTCGAATTCGGTTCGTCAGCCCATCAGATCGCGTCCGCGCCGGTCTCGCCGGTGCGGATGCGAATGGCTTCCTCGATCTGCGATACAAATATCTTGCCATCGCCGATGCGGCCGGTCTGCGCGGCGCTTGCGGATCGCCTCGACCGCGCGCCTGAAGGTTCTCGTCGGCGACGACGACCTCGATCTTCACCTTGGGCAGGAAGTCGACGACATATTCGGCGCCGCGATAAAGCTCGGTGTGGCCCTTCTGCCGCCCGAAGCCTTTCGCCTCGATGACGGTGATCCCTTGGATTCCCGCCTCCTGCAGCGCCTCCTTCACCTCGTCGAGCTTGAACGGCTTGATGATCGCCTCGATCTTCTTCATGGCGGCGAAACTCTCCTGCCCCGCTCGGCCCGCGTCCAATGACGCCTCCGGCGGAGCGGCAGGGGTCATAACACCGGATTTTCGGTCGCGCCATGGGGCCGTCGCGCGTAAAAGCCGGCGTCCGCGCTCCGATCTGGAAGAGATTGCCCACCAATTGAGGCAAATCGTCCACATTTCGGGCGGCGCGGTCAAACGCTCGGCCCCCATTCGCCCGAGGCGAAAATCCGCCAGGACATCAGGCCCGCCTTCGCCACCACGTCCGCCCGGTCTTGGCGACGGCGACGAGATGGGCGAAAACGCGCGGGTTGCGCCACGCCATCGGCTTTTCCGGCGCGCAGACGGCCCAGTATTCGTCGCTGTCGGCGTCCTCCATGAAGATCGCGCCGATAAGATCGGGCCGGAGCTGGCGGGCGAGATCGCGTCGCGTCAGCCATTCGCACTCGTAGTCGCGGCAGACCTGCGGCCGGTCGGCGTAGATCGCGCAGCCGCCCGCCGAGCCGGCAGTCGCCGCAGAGCGTGCCGGCGGGTTTCTTCAGCTCGGCGATCTCCAGCGCGGAACAGCACATCGTGCAGGGTCCGCAGGATTTGCCGGGCGCAGCCGCCATGATGATCTCCGTCTTCGAGCGCGCGGGTCTCAACGAGCCGGCCCGACCGCTCTCTCCCTATCATCCTTCGCGCCTCGCGCGAGAGCGGCACGGGCGCGAGCATGGGGCGCAAAATGGCGCGCGACATGACGTTCACTTGACAGCGTCGGGGAACCTGTGTCTTTGCGCGGCCGGTCAGGTCAGGGGATTTCCATGAGACGGCCTTGGTGTTTCCGGGTCAGGGGTCGCAGGCGGTCGGCATGGGCAAGGCCCTCGCCGAAGCGTTCCCGGCCGCGCGCGAAGTGTTCGACCGCGTCGATGCGGCGCTGGGGCAGAACCTCTCCCGGCTCATGTTCGAGGGGCCCGAGGCCGAGCTGACGCTGACCGCCAACGCCCAGCCGGCGCTGATGGCCGCGAGCATGGCCGCGCTCCGCGCGCTCGAGACCGAGGCCGGGTTGCGACGTGGCGCGCGACGCGGCCTTCGTCGCCGGCCACTCGCTCGGCGAATATTCGGCTCTGTGCGCCGCGGGGTCGCTGACGCTCGAGGATACGGCGCGCCTGCTGCGCCTGCGCGGCGACGCGATGCAGAAGGCGGTCCCGGTCGGCGAGGGCGCGATGGCGGCGCTGCTCGGGCTCGATTTCGGCGCGGCGGTGAAGATCGCGACCGAGGCCGCGAGCGACGCTCTATCTCGAGGGCGCGATCTGCCAGGCGGCGAACGACAACGGCGGCGGTCAGGTCGTCGTTTCGGGAACCAGGGCCGCGGTCGAGCGGGCGATGGAACTCGCCAAGCTCGCCGGCGCGAAGCGCGCCGTGCTGCTTCCCGTCAGCGCCCCTTTCCATTGCGCGCTGATGCAGCCGGCCGCCGAGGCGATGGAGGCGGCGCTGAAGGCGGTCGAGATCCGTCGGCCGAAGCCGCCGCTGGTCGCCAACGTCCGGGCGACGGCGATTCGACGACCCGGAGGAGATCCGCGCCGCCCTCGTCGAGCAGGTCACGGGAACCGTGCGCTGGCGCGAAAGCGTCGCCTATATGGCGGCCGAAGGGCGTGACGCGCTTCATCGAAGTCGGGACCGGCAAGGTGCTGGCGGGCCTCGTCAAGCGAATCGCCGACGGCGCGAGCGCGATCAGCGTCGGCACGCCCGCCGACATCGCCGCCTACGAGGCCGCGAAACATCCGAAACCCTGACAGCTGAACCCAGACTGGAAGGCGGGCCCTTGTTCGATCTCACTGGAAAGACCGCGCTCGTCACCGGCGCGTCGGGCGGCCTCGGCGGCGCCATCGCGCGGGCGCTGCACGCGCAGGGCGCGACCGTCGCGCTCTCGGGCACGCGGCGCGAGGCGCTCGAGACGCTCGCCGCCGAGCTTGGCGAGCGCGTCCACGTCCGCCCTTGCGACCTTTCCGACCCGGCCTCGGTCGAGACGCTCGTCCCGGCCGCGGAAGCCGCAATGGACGCGCTCGACGTGCTGGTCAACAACGCCGGCGTCACCCGCGACAATCTCTTCCTGCGAATGAAGGACGCCGAATGGGACACGGTGCTGGCGGTCGATCTGACCGCGGCTTTCCGCCTGTCGCGCGCGGCGCTCAAGGGCATGATGAAGCGCCGCTACGGCCGCATCGTCAACATCACCTCGATCGTCGGCGTCAAGGGCAATCCGGGGCAGGCCAACTACGCCGCCGCCAAGGCCGGCATGATCGGCATGTCCAAGTCCCTGGCCGCCGAGGTCGCGACCCGCGGGCGTCACGGTCAACTGCATCGCGCCCGGCTTCATCGCGAGCCCGATGACGGAGGGGCTGAACGACAAGCAGCGCGACGCGATCCTCGTGTCGGTGCCGATGGGCCGGCTCGGCGTGCGGCGCCGACATCGGCGCGGCGGCGGTCTATCTGGCGAGCGCGGAAGCGTCCTACGTCACCGGTCAGACGCTGCACGTGAATGGCGGAATGACAATGATTTGAGGGACTTGTTAAGTCTTGAAGCAGTTACCGAAAGCAACGTCCGGCCTCTCGCCTTCACCGAAAAGATATGCTATCGACCCCGGTCGTCGCCGGGCGTCGAAGCGCTCCGGGGAGGATTTTCGAGCGTCGGCGTCACCGTAACCGCTGAAGAAACTCGAGCCGCGCCCCGCGAAGGCATGCGGAGCGGCGGGTCGAACGGTCGGCGTCCCAGCGCGGGGGTCGGTCGGGAATAGGAACAACGCGGGCGAGAAGGCCCGGCGCATAAGGGAAGTCAAGACAATGAGCGATGTCGCAGAGCGCGTGAAGAAGATCGTCGTGGAGCACCTCGGCGTGGACGCAGACAAAGTCGTCGAGAGCGCCAATTTCATCGACGATCTGGGCGCGGATTCTCTCGACACGGTCGAACTGGTCATGGCCTTCGAGGAGGAGTTCGGCGTCGAGATTCCGGACGATCAGGCCGAGACGATCGTGACCGTCGGCGACGCGGTCAAGTTCCTCGAGAAGGCCACGGCCAGCAAGTAAGCGGACTCCGTGCGGAGTTCGGAGGCGCCGCCGCCTTCCGGCTTCAAGGTTTCGCTTTCAGAGACGTTGGGGCCGGCGTTCCGTCCGGCCCTTGTCGCATTGGGGCTATCAGCCCGGTAGATAGCGGCGGCCGAAAGAGCGCAAGAAAGATGTCGGACAGGATGGAGCGCATGAGGCGGGTCGTCGTCACCGGACTTGGCATGGTCAGCCCCTTGGCTTGCGGCGTCGAGGCGACCTGGCGCCGGCTGCATCGCCGGCGAATCGGCTGCGGCCAGGGTCGACGAATTTCGACGTTTCCGACCTGCCCTGCCAGATCGCCGCGCAGGCGCCGCGCGGCGACGCGCCGGACGCCTTTCGTCCCGACGACTGGATGGACCCCAAGGAGCAGCGGCGCGTCGACGATTTCATCATCTACGCCATGAGCGCTGCGACCCAGGCGCTGCGCGACGCCGACTGGGCGCCCGCCGACTTACGAGCAGGAGATCGAGACCGGCGTCCTGATCGGGTCCGGCATCGGCGGCCTGGGCGGCATCTACGACGCCTCGATCACGCTGCACGAGAAGGGACCGCGCCGCATCTCGCCGTTCTTCATTCCGGGCCGGCTGATCAATCTCGCCGGCGGACACGTGTCGATCGCCCACAAGCTCAAGGGTCCCAACCACGCCGTGGTGACCGCTTGCTCGACCGGGGCCCATGCGATCGGCGACGCGGGGCGCCTGATCGCCCTCGGCGACGCCAACGTGATGGTGGCGGGCGGGGCCGAATCGGCGGTCAACCGGCTGGCGCTGGCGGGCTTCGCCGCCTGCAAGGCGCTCTCGACCGGCTTCAACGACCGGCCGCAGCAGGCGTCGCGACCCTACGACCGCGACCGCGACGGCTTCGTCATGGGCGAAGGCGCCGGCTGCGTGGTGCTCGAGGAATACGAGCACGCCAAGGCGCGCGGCGCGCATATCTACGCCGAGCTGATCGGCTACGGCCTCTCGGGCGACGCCTATCACATCACCGCGCCCTCGCCCGACGGCGACGGCGGGTTCCGCTCGATGGCCGCTGCGATCAAGCGGGCGGGAATCAGCGTCTCCGACATCGACTACGTCAACGCGCACGGAACCTCGACGCCCCTCGGCGACGAGATCGAACTGCGCGCGGTCGAGCGCCTGCTCGGCAATTCCGCCGGCGCGAACGACGATGTCGTCCACCAAGTCGTCGGTCGGACATCTGCTCGGCGCGGCGGGCGCCGTCGAGGCGATCTTCTGCATTCTGGCGATTCGCGACCAGATCGCGCCGCCGACCCTCAATCTCGACAATCCGTCGGTCGAGACCGCGATCGACCTCGCGCCGCACGAGGCCCGCAAGCGTCCGATTCAGGTCGCGCTGTCCAATTCGTTCGGCTTCGGCGGCACCAACGCCTCGATCCTGTTCCGCGCGGCGGCGTGAGCGCGCGTCTCCGCGGGCCGATTCGCCGTTTCGTCAAATTGTGCGGTCATGTAAAGTCGCTTTCGCGCGCAGGGCGCTGCGATCCGCAAGCCTCGGGCGCTCTTGAGGCTTTGCGATAAGCGGCGGCAGGCGGGAGACCGGCAGGCGGCATGAGCGCACCCCCCAGCAACGGCGACGAGCCCCCCCGGGCGCGAGCGAGCCTGTTTCGCCGCGCGCCAAAGCCCGCGCCGATCGAAAGCGACCCGCCGCAACAGAAGAAGCCGAAGAAGCCGCGGCGCTCGCTGCTGTCGTCGCTCAGCGCTTTCCTGACCTTCGTTCTGGTCGGCGCCCTGCTGGCGCGTCGGCGCGGTCGCCTGGCTGATGATGGAGGGGCGCAAGCCCGGGCCGCTGACGGCCGACAAGATCGTCAACATCGTGCGCGAGGACGACGGCGGCAGCATCGCCGACCAGCTCGAGCGCGCCGGCGTCATCGACAGCTCGACCTGGTTCACGCTCCTGACGCTGCTCGACGGCAACCGCAGCACGCTGAAGCGGGGCGAATACGAGTTCAAGGCCGGCGTCAGCATGAACGACGATCGAGAGCCTGCTCGCGACGCACAAGGTCGTGCGGCACAAGATCACGCTTCCCGAGGGCCTGACCAGCGACCAGATCGTGCAGCGCCTGCGCGACGACGACGTGCTCGTCGGCGACGTCAAGGAGATCGCCGCGCGAGGGCTCGCTGATGCCCGACACCTACTATTTCGAGCGCGGCGACACTCGCCAGTCGATCCTAGCCCGGATGGCGAAGGCGCAGACACGGACCGTCGATGAGATCTGGAAGGGCCGCGCGCCCGACCTGCCGGTCCGGTCGCCGGGCGAAATGGTCACGCTCGCCTCGATCGTCGAGAAGGAGACCGGCAAGCGCCGACGAGCGCCCGCATGTCGCGAGCGTGTTCGTCAACCGGCTCGAGAAGCACATGCGGCTCGAGTCCGATCCGACGATCGTTTACGGACTCGTGTTCGGCAAGGGCACGCTCGGGCGCCCGATCAGCCGCGCCGATCTCAATACCAGGCGACGCCGTACAACACCTATGTCATCGACGGCCTGCCGCCGGGGCCGATCTCCAATCCCGGCAAGGCTGCGCTCGAGGCGGTCGCGAACCCGGCGCACACCAGGGACCTCTACTTCGTCGCCGACGGAACCGGCGGCCATGTCTTCGCCGATTCGTTCGACCAGCACCTGAAGAACGTCGCGCGCTGGCGCCAGATCGAGAAGGACGCGAAGGACCGTCTCGCGCCCGACGCGAGCCCGCACGGCGCCGTCCGCCATCCACGGCGAAATCGAGCCTGACGACCCGTCCGCGTTCGGCGCGCTCGTTGCGATCGGGCCGGCGTCCGTAACCCCGGCGACCGCGGGAACCCAGGCGGTGCTCGGCGCGACTCGCCAGGATCGGCGCCGGTCGACAGGCGATGGAGGCGACGCTGTCGTCGCTCTCCAGCGGTCCGGCGGCCGGCAAGACGATCGAGGATCTCGGCGCGGTCGTGACCGGCGTCAACGACGGCGCCCGCCGAGGGCGACGCCTTCGCCGACGCGACGCGCCTCGATCGACGGATCGCGGCTCCGCCGCCTCCGTGCCGCTGTCGCCGGCGATGCTCGCCGACGAGAAGGCGCGCGAAGCGAAGTACGGCATGGGCGCCCCTCGGCGGCGGCGCCGGCGCCGCCGACCCTGCCGCGGCGGGCGTGCAGACCGCGTCCGCTTCGGCCCAGCCGACCGCCTCGGGCCGACCGCGCATCTTCGATGCCTCGGAAGGCACCAAGCTCGATCCGCTGCTCAACAAGACCTACGACCTCAGCTACGCCAAGGTCGTGCCGACAAGTCATTAACCAGACCGACCTCGTCCTGAGGAGCGTCGCCGCCGGGCGACGCATCTCGAAGGACGTTCCAGCACGCACGGCGGCGCCTCCCGGAGGGGTCCTTCGAGACGCCCGCTCCGCGGGCTCCTCATGACGAGGAAGTCCAGAAATCGGCGCCGAACCGTCCGTCGGGCGCCCATCCCGCTACCGCGCCAGCTCCGCGGCGAGATTGTCGAGAAACGCGAGGCAGGCCGCGAGCTGCGACTCCTCGACATATTCGTCGGGCTTGTGCGCCTGATCGATCGATCCCGGCCCGCAAACGATCGTCGGAATGCCGGCCCGCTGGAAATGGCCGGATTCGGTGGCGAACGACACGGCGATCGTTCGGTTGGACCGGGTCAATCTCAGCGCCAGCGTCTCGGCCAGCGATCCCGGCTCGGCGGCGAGCGGCGGCGCGTCGGCCTCGATCTCGGTCACGATCGCGGGGCCGCTGACGAACCGGGTCAGGCGCGGCAGCGCGACCGTGTCGACGAACGCCTGCACCTGCAGCCACCGGCGCGGCCGTCGACATGCCCGGCAGGCCGCGGAACTCCCAGTCGAAGGCGCATTCGCGGGCGAGGATGTTGCGCGCCGTCCCGCCATGGATCACGCCGACATGGAGGGTCGAATAGGGCGGCGCGAAGCGCGGGTCGAGCGGCCCCTTCTCGTATTCGCCGGGCGAGGCGGCCGATCTCGCTGACGATGTCGGCCGCCGCCGCGACCGCGTTGGCGCCGAGAGCGGGGAGCGCAGAATGCGCCTCGTGGCCGCGGACCACGGTGCGGATCGTCGCCACGCTTTTGTGCGCGTCGGCGACCTCCATCATCGTCGGCTCGCCGACCACGACCGCGCCGGGACGCGGCTCCTCCCTGCCGAACCAGGCGATCACGTCGGTCGACCCGAGGCAGGTCGTCTCCTCGTCGTAGCTCAGCACGATATGGATCGGGCGCTTCAGCGCCGCCGCCTGAAAGGCCGGAACAAAAGCCAGCACGCAGGCGATGAACCCCTTCATGTCGCAGGCGCCGCGGCCATAGAGCCGTCCGTCGGCCTCGCGCATGACGAACGGCGGGCTCGTCCAGGCCTGTCCCTCGACCGGCACGACGTCGGTATGGCCGGAGAGCACGACGCCGCCGTCGACCCGCGGTCCGACGGTCGCGAGCAGCGCCGACTTGTCCCTCGCCCCGTTCGGCGCGCGACGCGACGCGACGCCGAGCGCGGCGAGATAGTCCTCGACGAAGGCGATCAGGGGCAGGTTCGAGCGGTTGCTGACGCTTTCGAAGGCGATCAGGCGCGCAAGCAGAGATCTTGGCGCTTGCGAGAAGGTCTCGGCTCATCGCGGGCTTCCCTGTCCGATCGCAGCGGCGAGGACCGGAAAAAACCAACGCGCCAGTAGACGCGCCGCCTCGCGCCGCTAATATGCCTCTCCCATGTACATGGCGGTCACACATCAGGTCAAAGTCACGGTCGAGCCGACCTTCGAACCGGATCGTTCGGATCCGGAGGAAAGCCGCTATTTCTGGCGTTACGACATCGAGATCGCCAATCTCGGCGACAGCGCCGTGACGCTGATCGAGCGCCACTGGCGCATCACCGACGCGGACGGGCGCCAGCAGGATGTGCGCGGCGCGGGCGTGGTCGGCGAGCAGCCGACGATCATGCCCGGAGAATCGTTTCGCTACGCCTCCGGCTGTCCGCTGACGACCTCGAGCGGCCTGATGGTCGGCGAGTACCGAATGGTCGGCGAGGACGGCAAGCGTTTCGACGTCGCGATCCCTGCCTTCTCGCTCGACTCGCCCCACGTCAAGCGAACGCTCAATTAGCGCCGGGCGCCGGCCATGTCGCGCCGGGCCGGCCTGCTCCGCTCCGCAGCGCGCGGCGTGGTGTGGGCTGCCGCGGCGCTCGCCGCCGCGTTTTTCGCCCTCGTCGCGCTTTACGCTTTCGTCGATCCGGTATCGACGCTGATGCTCGCCCGCACGATCGAGGGGAAGCCGGCCGAGCGTGTGTTCGTGCGGCTCGACGATGTGGCCCCCGCGGCGGTCAGGGCGGTGATCGCTTCCGAAGACGCGACCTTCTGCATCAACGACGGCGTCGACTGGGGCGCGCTCCACGGCGTGCTCGCCAAAGCCGGCGAGGCCGGCCCCTCGCGCGGCGCCTCGACGCTGACCATGCAGACCGTGAAGAACCTGTTCCTGTGGCCGGGCCGTTCGGTGCTGCGCAAGAGCCTCGAGATTCCGATGGCGCTGGTTCTCGGCAAGCTGTGGCCGAAGCGACGGGTGATCGAGATCTATCTCAACGTCGCCGAATGGGGCGAGGGGACGTTCGGGATCGAGGCCGCGGCGCGGCGCTATTTCCACAAGAGCGCGAGCGCGCTCGATCCGCGCGAGGGCGCGCTGATCGCGGCCGCGCTGCCGAACCCGCTGAAGCGCGATCCCGCCCATCCGACGCCGTCGCACCGCATGCGCGCGGCCGAGATAGCGGCGAGGGCGGCGGCCGATCCACAGGCGCTGAAGTGCCTGTGAACGCCGCCGCTCCTCGGCCGGCTCTGGCGGAATCGCCGCTTCCGCTCTTACATTCGCGGAAACCCGAGGTTCAATTATGCAAAGTTTTCTCATTCGCGCGGCCGTGGTCGCGATCGGGCTCTGGCTCGCCTCGATGATCGTGCCGGGCGTCGAGTTTCGCTCGACCGGATCGCTGATCGCCGCGGCGCTGCTGCTCGGCGTGATCAACGCCGTCGTGCGGCCGATCCTGATCATTCTCACCCTCCCGATCACGCTGCTGACGCTCGGACTCTTCCTGCTGGTCATCAACGGCCTTATGATCGAGCTCGTGTCCTGGTTCCTCCAGGGCTTCGTCGTGACCGGCTTCTGGCCGGCCTTCTTCGCGGCGATCGTGGTCAGCCTGACGAGCTGGGTCATGTCCGGCTGGATCGGCGGCCCGCAAAACAAGGGCCGCATCGACGTGATCACCATGCGGCAGACCCAGCCGGGCCGGTGGGAGTAAGGCTGGTTTCGTATTCTTGCGCAGGCGGAGGGGGACGGCCGTGGGTACCGACTACGTTCATGGCTACCGCGAGACGGAAGCTCGCCGCCTCCGGGATCAGGCGCAGTCCCTGACCGAGCTTCTGCATTGGGACACCCGCTATCCTGCGCGCGCGGCGGTCCTCGAGGCCGGTTGCGGGGTCGGCGCGCAGACCGTGACCTTGTTGCGAAACAGCCCGGAGACGCGGTTCACGGCGATCGACCTTTCGCCGGATTCCCTCGCCGCGGCGCGCCTCGCCGCGCGGGAGGCCGGGATCGGCGAGGTCGAATTCCAGGTCGCCGACATCCGGGCCTTGCCTTATCCGGACGCGTTTTTCGACCACGTCTTTGTATGCTTCGTGCTGGAGCATCTCGCCGAACCCGTGAGCGCGCTTCGCGAACTTCGCCGGGTCCTCCGGCCGGGCGGATCGCTGACCGTGATCGAGGGGGATCACGGCTCGGCCTATTTCCACCCCGACAGCGCGTTCGCTCGGGCTGCGATCGCCTGCCAGGTCGCGTTGCAGGCCGAGGCCGGGGGCGACGCCATGATAGGGCGCCGCCTTTATCCGCTTCTGGTCGAGGCCGGCTTCCCGGAGGCGCAAGTCTCGCCGCGGCAGGTCTATGTCGACGGCGCCAGGCCGGACCTGATCGACGGCTTCACGCTGAAGACCTTCACCGCCATGATCGAGGGCGTCCGCGAGCGGGCGCTGTCCGCGGGCCTCTCGACGGCTGACGTCTTCGATCGGGGCGTCGCGGATCTCGTGCGCACCGCGAGTTCGGAAGGCGTCTTCTGCTACACGTTCTTCAAGGCCGTCGCGCTCAAGGCATAAATCGGGCGCAGCGAGTGAGTAGGAGCGCGGCTAATGCGCCACGATCGCCTTCGTCACCCGCACGACGACGCAAACCTGACCGTCAGAGCGCGCCTCGACCTCGCAAAAGGCGAGCTGTCGCCCGGCCTTGACGACCCTTCCGGTTAGCTCGACCCGGCTCAGCGGTTTTGCGGGACGCAGGAACTGGGCGTGAAAGTCTGCGGTCACGGCGTGGCGGTCGGCCGGCAGCATTGGCAGGAGCGCCAGCACCGCCGACGGCTCGGCCAGCATCGAGATCACGCCGCCATGCACCTGACCGGACGGCCCGAGACACGCCTCGCCGGCGTCGAACGCCAGCACCGCCTCGCCCGGACCCCGGCTGACCAGCACGAGCCCGAACGCGCGGTGGGGCGGCGAGGCGAGGATGGCCGCGATTTCGCGTCCAACCTCCTCGATCGTACGGGTAGCGGTCATTGACTGAGCCCTCATGTCGTCCTTGGTCGAGGAAGGCGGCCGTTCAGAACGCGCTCTTCACGACGCCGCCGTCGACCCTCAGCGCCGCGCCTGTGGTGGCGGAAGCCAGCGGGCTCGCGATGTAGGTCACCAGCGCGGCCACTTCCTCCGGCGTCGCGAAACGCTTGATCAGCGAGGTCGGACGCACCTTTTCGAAGAACTCGGCCTCGAATTCGTCGAATCCCTTGCCGGTCCCCTTCGACATCGCGTCGACGAATTCGAGCAAGGCGCGTGACCTGGTCGGCCCCGGCAGGACGCTGTTGACGGTAATCCCGGTCCCGACCAGCGACTCCGCGATGCCGCGGGCGACCGCGATCTGCGCCGTCTTGGTGACGCCGTAGTGGATCATCTCGGCCGGTATCTGCAGCGCGCTCTCGCTCGAAATGAAGAGGATGCGGCCCCAGTTTGCGCGCTTCATGCCCGGCAGATAGAGACGCGCGAGCCGAACGCCGCTGAGCACGTTGACCTCGAAAAACCGCATCCAGTCGGCGTCGGGTATCGCCTCGAACGGCTTCGTCTCGAAGATTCCGAGGTTGTTGACGAGGATGTCGATCTCCGGATGCCGCTGAACCAGCGCCTCGGCCGCTTCCGCATGGCCGAGGTCGCCGGCGAAACCAACGACGTCGCCGCCGGCCTCTGCCTTGATGCTTGCAACGGCCTTCTCGACGCCCTCTTGCGTGCGGCCGTTGACGACGACCCGGGCGCCTTCGCGCGCCAGACTTTTTGCGATGGCGAAGCCGATGCCGGCGGTCGAGCCGGTGACGAGCGCGCGTTTGCCCTGAAGCTGGAGATCCATGGAGTCGCTCCCTGTAGCCTGACGGTGGCGGCGGCCCTGAGCAGATAGTCAAGGCGACGAGTCGGTCCAAGTGTAAGAGCCGTGACTCGAACCTTTTTACGGCCGATATCGTTCGCCGCGCAGCGGCGGCGGCAGCCGCGCGCAAACCAGCGACGCTATGCCGAAAGCCGCGCCACCGCGATCTCGCCGTCGGCGACGTAGTGATTGACCTTGCCGAGCTTCACCCGATCGCCCTCGCGATGCCAGGTCAGCTCGCCAATCACGCCGGCCGCCTTCAGCTCGCCCAGCACGAAATCGCGCTCGGCGTTGGTGTCGGCGTCGGTGGCGTGGGTGAACTGGAAGGTGAATGCGGTGAACGAAAGCCCGGTATCGCGCGTTCCGGCCCCCACCCAGAGCACGCGCTGGTCGAGCGGCGGACGGTCGGCGTTGAGCCAGAAGGCGGGCGTGTTGGCTTTCGCCGCGCGATCGGGGTCGAGCGCCCAGAAGCGGATATGGTGACGCTTGCGCGGGCTTTTGTCGATCGCCTTCTCGAAGCCGACGTCCTGCTTGCGGCCGAAGAGATAGAGCGTGCTGAACGGCGCCGACGGATAGGGCCGGTTGAAGACGAACGACAAGGCCATGCCCCAAGAGCTCTTCAGGCCGAGCGGGTCGGCGGCGATCCAGCCGGCGCGCACGAACGCGGCGCTGAGTTCGGCGAATGTGCCGATCAGCGCGAGGTTGACCGGATCGCCGGGAAACCCGTCGCCGGTCAGCGTGAAGCTCGGCACGCTGCCGCGCTTGAGGAGCTTCAGGCCCATCCTGACAATGCGGGGCAGGATGACATAAGCCGCGATCGCGTAGACCACCGCCAAGGTGAGAATCGTCGGCAGCCGCTGGTCGGTTACGCGGAACACGAAGGCGATCAGCCAGATCGCGAGCACGCCGAGCAGCGCGGCGCCGAACCGCCTGAGCCACAGAAGGAAAAAACTCAAGGTCGCGCGCCCTTTCCGGTCCTGTTGGTCGCCGCTTCCGCGATTCGAACGATGCCCGTGGAGAAAGCCCGCGGCAAGCGCGGTCCGCGCCCCTCTCCGGCCTGCGACGTTCTCGCGGGGCGAGGTGGCCCCGTCACCCGCCTCCCAGCACGCCCTTCATCGCCCCGTTCGTCTCCTGCGCGTAGCGCCGCGCGGCGAAGGCTTCGCCGAGCGTGCCGAGCACATGGCCGTCGTCGCGCTCGGTGACGGCGAGCGTGTCGGTCTCAGCCGCGCCGAACACGTCGAGCGCGGTCTGGATGTCGTCGTCGGGATGAAGCGTCGTCGCCGGCAGGTGGCCGAGGAGCCCGACCGGGCCGCCGTCGTCGCCGTCCGCCAGCGTCTCGGCGTGGGCTTCGGCGACGAAGATCAGCCCGCGATAGCGCGCGTCGTCGCCGACCGCGACCACAACATTGGCGCTGCCGAGCGGATAGGCTTCGCGGAAGGCGCGCACGCTCTTCTCGGCGAGGAACACCGGTGGGGAAGGGATCATCATCTTGCCGACCTTGAGATCGCGCAGCCAGCCGATATCCTGCCCGCCTCGGATCGTCTCGCCGCGCAGGTGCAGGCGCCAGGTGGTGAACGAATAGCCAAACGTCGCCCTGACCGCGAGCGAGGTAGCGATCGAGGCGGCGAGCGCGCCGCCGGCGATGCCGAGGTTGCCGGTGCTCTCGAGCACCAGGAAGGTCATGGTCAGCGGTCCGCCGACGATCGCGGTGCTGAGCGCGCCCATGCCGACGAGGACGCAGGCGACCGTGTCGAGGCCGAGCCCGGGAACGACGGCGGCGACCCCGATCGCATAGAGCTTGCCGAGCAGCGAGCCGACGAACAGCGACGCGAAGAAGAGTCCGCCGCGGAAGCCGGAGGCGAGCGAGGCCATGCTGGCGAACAGCTTCAGGACGATCAGGATGGCGAGTTCGCGAGCGCTCAAGGGCGAATAGAAGTCGAGCCCGAGCGCGCCGTGCCCGGCGCCGAGCACCTGCGGGGTATAGAGCGCCATGGCGCCGAGCAGCACTCCGCCCGCCACCGGCCGGAGGAGGCGCGACGGGACGACGAAGCGGAACGCCCGTTCGATCTGCGCCGCCGCCTGCATCGCGCCCGACCCCGACCACCGCGGCGACGAGGCCGAGGACGATCAGCGCGCCGTAATGCGGGAACGCGAGAACCGGCACGTCCGGGACGTTGATCACATAGGGCGCGCCGACGATCGCCTTGGTGGTGAGCGCGGCCACGAGCGAGGCGGCGAACACCGGCCCGGCGATGGCGAGCGAATACGCGCCGATGATCAGCTCGAAAGCGTAGAAGGCGCCGGTCAGCGGCGCGCCGAAGGCCGCCGCGATCGCGCCGCCGGCGCCGCAGCCCACCAGCATGCGCAAATCCTGGCGGCGCAGCCGCCCGCTGATGCCGAGCCGCGAGGCGAGGCCGCCGCCGATCTGGGCGTAGCCGGCCTCGAGGCCGACCGACGCGCCGCAACCGTTCGACAGCACCGTCTGCGCCGCGACGAGCAGGCTCTCCTTGAGCGACATGCGGCCGCCGCGCAGCGCGTTCGCCTCGACCGGGTCCACCACGGGGGGCCGCTTCCGGCGCGCGCGCCAGAGATCGACGGCGCCGAGCGCAAGGCCCGCCAGCATCGGCGCGGCGAAAGCGGCGATCGGCGGGACCCGCGCGGCGGCGCTGAGGCGCGTATCGAACGGAATGCCGTAGATCATGACATGCGCGACATCGACGACCAGCGTCATCACGCTGACGGCGACGCCCGCGAGCGCGCCGACGACGATCGCCAGCGCGACCAGCCCGAGCTCGCTGCCGCGCAGCGCCGCGCGGAGCTTGGCGATGACGACAAGCGCCCGCCGCGGCGTCTTCATCGCGGCGTCCGGCGGGATTTGGCGATACAGTGCGGCATGGGCGGACGTTTATGCGCGGCGCGGCGCTTCAAGCAAGGCGCCTCAGCGCTCGGCGAGCGCCATGTCGTCGCGATGGATCATCTCGGCGCGGCCGCGCGCGCCGAGGAGGCTCGCGATGTCGCGCGAATTGCGTCCGCGAATCCGCTCGGCGTGCAGGGCGTCGAAGGCGACGAGGCCGCGGCCGATCTCCGCCCCGCGCTCGTCGCAAATGGCGACGCAGTCGCCGCGTGAAAAGGCGCCCTCGATCCGGGTGACGCCGGCGGGCAACAGACTTTTGCCCCGAGCCAGCGCCGCCGCCGCCCCGGGATCGACGAAAACGGCGCCCTTCAGCTCCAGCGAGCCGCCGATCCACATCTTGCGCGCCGCAAGCGGGTTCGAGGGCGTGAGAAACCAGGTGCAGCGCCCGCCCGCGGCCACCCGCGCAACCGGATGGGCGACCCGCCCGTCGGCGATGATCATGTGGGTTCCACCGGAAGTGGCGATGCGCGCCGCCTCGATCTTGGTGCGCATTCCCCCGCGCGACAGCTCCGAGGCCGCTTCCCCGGCCATCGCCTCGATCTCCGGCGTAATCCTTTCGACCACGGGCAGAAGCCTGGCCTGGGCGTTGGCAGACGGCGGCGAATCGTAGAGGCCGGCGACGTCGGAGAGCAGGATCAACAGATCGGCGCTCGTCATGGTGGCGACCCGCGCCGCGAGCCGGTCGTTGTCGCCGTAGCGGATCTCGCTGGTGGCGACCGTGTCGTTCTCGTTGATGATCGGAACCGCGCGCATCGCGTGGAGGCGTCCGAGCGTCGCGCGGGCGTTGAGATAGCGCCGCCGCACCTCGGTGTCGCGGAGCGTGAGCAGCACCTGTCCGGCGACGACGCCGTGCCGCACGAGCGCCTGCGACCATGCGCTCGACAGGGCGATCTGGCCGATGGCGGCGGAAGCCTGGCTGTCCTCGAGCTTGAGCTTGCCCTTCGGCAGGGCGGCGACCGTGCGCCCGAGCGCGATCGCGCCCGAGGAGACGACCGTCACGCTCGCGCCTCGCGCATGGAGCGCGGCGACGTCCTCGACCAGGGCGTCGAGCCAGGCCTGCTTGATGACGCCGCGGGCCGAATTGACCAGGAGCGAGGAGCCGACCTTGACGACGACGTGGTGGAATTGATCGAGAGAGGGAACCTGAGCCACGGCCGCCGGCTTGCAAGGAAGGATTGGCGCCCGGACTCGCCGCAAATCACGGCTCCGCGCCGGGGCGGCCTTCGTCTAGCGCCCGCAATCCGGGATGGCAAGGCGGCGGCGAAGCCGCCCGAAGGGGAGCACAACGGTGATCCAAACGCGCCCGGGCGACGTTGACCGCCCAAAGACCCCCTTCTAAAACGTCTCTGTCAGACGCGCCTTCGGCCTGCTCATGAGCGGACGAAGACGGCCGCATAAGCGCCGGCCGCGCAACACCCGACAAAATCCGAGCTGAGATCGTCAAGGCGCAAAGGACGGTAGATATGCGGAACTTCGACGACCTCACCGAGCGCGAAATGCTGGCGCTGGCCATCAGCAACGAGGAAGAGGACAGCCGCATCTACGCCGATTTTGCGGAGGGGTTGGTTGCGGATTATCCGGCGAGCGCCAAGGTCTTCACCGAGATGGCGGCCGAGGAGAACGGGCATCGGCGCTCGCTGATCGACCTGTTCGTGTCCAAGTTCGGCGAGCACATCCCGCTGATCCGCCGCCAGGACATTCGCGGATATATCCCGCAGCGGCCGGTCTGGCAGATCCGTCCGCTGAACCTCGAGGCGGTGCGCGCCTGCGCCCACGACATGGAGAAATCCGCCGCCCGCTTCTATCGCCAGGCGATCACCCGCGCTTCCGACGCGTCGATCCGGAAGCTCCTCGGCGATCTCGCCGAGGTCGAGGACAAGCACGACAATCGCGTCGCGGTGCTCGAGCGGGAACTCCTCACTCCCGCCGCCCTCCATACCGAAGACGAGCACGAGCGGCGGCGCTTCATTTTGCAGATCATCCAGCCGGGCCTGGTCGGCCTGATGGACGGCTCGGTCTCGACGCTCGCTCCGGTGTTCGCGGCCGCCTTCGCCACCCACAACACTTGGAACGCCTTCGTCGTCGGCCTCGCCGCCTCGGTCGGGGCGGGGATTTCGATGGGCTTCGCCGAGGCGCTGGCGGATGACGGCAAGCTGTCGGGCCGCGGCGCGCCGCTGCTGCGCGGCCTCGTCTGCGGGCTGATGACCACGGCCGGCGGCATCGGCCACACCCTGCCATTCCTGATTCCGAGCTTCTACTGGGCGACGCTGATCGCGATCTGCGTGGTGGTGGTCGAACTGGCGGCGATTTCCTGGATTCAGTGGCGCTTCATGGAGACGCCGCCGCTTGCGGCGGCCGCCAAGGTCATGGTCGGCGGGGCGCTGGTATTCGCCGCCGGAGTGCTGATCGGGGTGAGCTAGACGAGTCTCTGCTTCGCGCTCTCTATCAGATTCACCAAAAGAACACCAAGAGCCACAAAGACGCCTTCGTGTTCCTTCGTGTTCCTGATGGTGAAACTTGGCGGCGACGGTCACGACTGATGGCCGCCGGTGAAGGGCACGAAGGGGATGATCGCTCCGCCGTAGATGTCGGAGCGGACGACGGACACGATTCCGTCTGGCCCGGTTCGACGGACCGCCTTGATCACATGCTGGGCGCCGGGCGGTCCGACCGGAATGACCATCATTCCGTCGGGGGTCAGCTGTTGCAGGAGCGGCGGCGGGATGTGGTCGATGCCGCAGGTGACGATGATCCAGTCGAACGGCGCATGCTCCTCCCAACCGTAACAGCCGTCGGCGTTGCGGGTGCGGATCGCCCGGTACTCGCCATAACCCTCGCCGATCAACCGGTCATAGAGGGCGCGGGTGCGGGCGGCGAGCGGCGGAATGATCTCGATCGAGAACACGTTCGGCGTGAGGTTCGCCAGATAGGCCGACTGGTAGCCCGAGCCGGTGTCCGCGCCGCATCGTCACGACTGACAACGCGCAGGTCAATCCTGGCAGCAACTTGGAGATGCCGCAAAAATCGCCGACTTTTGCCCAGACAGCGTCCGGGGCCGACGCGGACGCGACCGTGTAACTGGATTCCACCGCCACAGCGGGAAGCCCGAACGATGCGCCGCCGCAAACAGTTGCAAGAATTTTTTTAATGATCGGTGTTGCCTCCGACATTGCGCCGATTGGCTGTAATGGCGAACGCATCTTTTTATACAGCGAAATGCAGCGGTGTTTGACGTAAATTTGCGACGCTGTGTATGGTTTCCGAGGCCGGCGCCCGCGAGATACGCTTCGACCAACTGGGCGACCTGCGTCGCCGTGGAGGTTTTCGATGCTTCGCATGTCCGCCACCTCCCTCGCCTTCGCCCTCCTTGGCTCGCTCCCCGTCTACGCCGACGACGCGGCGACCCGGCCGGCCTTTTGGGGGAGCCCGTCGGCCAAAGGCGGGACGTGTTGCACGACGCTCGCCGCGGTGCGGGAGAACATCGACCGCATCGACCATGATCTCATTCGCCTGATGGCCGAGCGGCAGCAATACGTGGGCGAGGCCGGGCGGTTCAAGAAGGACCCGGCCGCGGTCAGCGATCCCGCCCGGGTCGACGCCGTCATCGCCAAGGTTCGGACCGACGCCGTGGCGCAAAATCTGGACCCAGCCGTCGCAGAAAAGACCTTCCGCGCCATGATCGCGGGCTTCGAGGATTTCGAGCGCGCGGAGTGGACGGCGCGGCAGGGGCAGCCGGGAAAGTGAGGCGCTGTAGCCGCGATCCGCGCTGGGCAACTGGATACCCGCTTTGGCGGGTATGACAATGCGTAGGCTTGACCCTCCTCGCCTCGTCGGGCAAGGCAGGCGCCGCTTTGCAGGTGAACGGCCCCGCATGTCCAACCCCCCGCAGTCGTCGGGCGCCGAAGAGGAGCCGGGCGGATTTCTCGTCACGCTCGCCCACCGTCCCCGCCTGATCGCGGGGGCGCTGATCATGGTCGCGACCTATGCCGTCCTTGCTGCTCATGCCGGTCGTCATGCGGGAGTCGACCCGGCTGCTCGTCGCCTGGAACGTCGGCGCCTGCGCGTATCTCGGCCTGATTGCGATCATGATGCTGCGCCCGACCGCCAATCCGCGGGTGCAAGCGCGCCCCGAAGACGAGAGCCAGTGGATTCTGCTGGTCCTCGGCGTGGTCGCCGCAACGGCCGCGCTGGCTGCGATCATCTGGGAGCTCGGCCCGGTCAAGAATATGGAGGGCCTCGCCAAGGCCGGACATCTGGCCCTTGTCGGCGTCAGCATTCTCACCGCCTGGACCTACATCCAGGTCATGTTCGCGATCCACTACGCGGGCGTCTATTTCGGCGCGACCGATGACGGCGATCGCGGCGGCCTCGAGTTTCCCAGCAAACCCGAACCCGGGCTGGACCGAATTCGTCTATCAGGCGTTCGTCGTCGGCTGCACCTTCGCCAGCTCCGACACCAATGTGACTTCGAGCCGGATGCGGCGCATCTGCGTCATTCAGGGCGTTGTCGGGTTCTTCTTCAACACCATCATCCTCGCCCTCGCCATCAACATCGCGGCCGGGTTCTTCTGAACCCGAATCCGCCGACCGGACCTTGAACGCCCATGACCGAATCCAACCCATCGAACCGCGTGCGCCCTGCGCTGCCGCGCGGCCTCGTCGACCGCACCGCAGCCGATATCGCCGCGGCCGAGGCGATGATGGCGAAGATCCGCAGCGTCTACGCGCTTTACGGCTTCGAGGCGGTCGAGACGCCGTTCATCGAATACACCGAGGCGCTTGGGAAGTTCCTGCCCGACCAGGACCGGCCGAACGAGGGCGTGTTCTCGTTCAAGGACGACGACGAGCAGTGGCTGTCGCTGCGCTACGATCTCACCGCGCCGCTCGCCCGCTATGTCGCCGAGAATTACGACCGGCTGCCAAAGCCCTACCGCAGCTATCGCGCCGGCTGGGTGTTTCGGAACGAGAAGCCGGGGCCGGGGCGCTTCCGCCAGTTCATGCAGTTCGACGCCGACACGGTGGGAGCGGCCAGCGTCGCCGCCGACGCGGAAATCTGCATGATGGCGGCCGATTGCCTGGAGGCGCTCGGGATCGAGCGCGGCGACTATGTCGTCAAGGTCAACAACCGCAAAGTGCTCGACGGGGTGATGGAGGCGATCGGCCTCGGCGGGGCGGAGAACGCCGGGCGGCGGCTGACGGTGCTGCGCGCGATCGACAAGCTCGACCGGCTCGGCCCCGAGGGCGTCCGGGCCCTGCTCGGCGCCGGGCGCAAGGACGAAAGCGGCGATTTCACCAAGGGGGCGGGGCTTGAACGACCAGCAGATCGCCGTGGTGCTCGGCCTTGCGAACGGCGACACCGAGGTGATGTTCGGTGACGGGATCGAGGGCGCGCGCCTTCCGACCGGAAGCTCGAACATCGTTTCGACAGGCGACGGGCTATCGGAGCGGCAGGCCCGCGAATATCGGCCGCGAAGGGCTCAGGGAGCTGGCCGACATCGAAAAACTCGTTCGCAGCGCCGGCTACGGTCAGGATCGCATTCGTATCGACCCCTCGGTCGTCCGCGGCCTCGAATATTACACCGGCCCGGTTTTCGAGGCGGAGTTGACGTTCGAGGTCAAGGACGAGGCGGGCCGGCCGGTGCGGTTCGGCTCGGTCGGCGGCGGCGGGCGCTACGACGGCCTTGTCGCCCGCTTCCGCGAGGAGCCGGTGCCGGCGACCGGCTTCTCGATCGGCGTGTCGCGGCTCTTGGCGGCGCTTCGCGCGATCGACAGCCCGATCGTCAAGGCCGCCGAGACGACGGGTCCGGTGGTGGTGCTGGCGCTCGACCGCGACGAGAAGGCGATGGCCAGCACGCAGCGCCTCGTCGCCGCCTTGCGCGCGGCGGGGATCGCTTCCGAGCTTTATCTCGGGGCCGGCGGCATGAACGCCCAGCTCAAATACGCCGACAAGCGCGGCAGCCGCTGCGCCGTGATCCAGGGCTCGAACGAGCGCGACGCGCCCGGCGGCGCGCTGGTCGCGATCCGCGATCTGAAGCTCGGCGCCGAACTCGCCAAAAGCACCAAGGACCGCGCCGACTACCTTGAACTCCGCCAGCGCGCCCAGTTCACCGCGCCGGAGGCGGAGCTGGTGGAGCGGGTGCGGGAGGTGCTGGCGCGGGGGTGAGCGCTCGAAGCGGCTTCGTTTTTTCACCGCCAAGACCACGAAGAAACACAGAGTATTCGTGGTGAATTGAGCGCGCGCCGCCTCGCACTGGCCGCGCCTTTCAGGCCAGGCTGTAGACGCGGATCAGCACGGTCTTCGGCCGCGAAGCGTCGGCGTGCAGGTCGCCCACGAAGACCAGGTGGTTCAGCCAGTCGTGCTGGCCCTCCGGGGCCGTGATGTCGATCTGCGAGAAGGCGTAGCGCGACCCGTCCGGCCGCTTGTCGATCAGCACGCGGTTGTTCACCGTGATGATGGCGCCGTCGTCCGTCTTTAGTTCGTAGAGGGCGTTGAGCATGAGGGCGCCGTCGGCGCGAACGAGCTGTCGGTCCGCCCCGCCGCTAAGCACGGTCCCCTTGATCCTCGGCCCCTCGAACCGTCCGCCCGTGATCGGGACCATTCTCCGCTCGCCGAGCGGGCCGCGGCCGAGCTTGATGACGCCCTGGTCGAGCTCGACCAGCGCCTCGTAGACGAACTCCGTCCTGGGCGGCACGATCGGAATGTCCGGCGCGAGCGGTCCGCCTACCGGCTGCCCCGTTTCGGCCGCGGCGCCCGTTCGCGTCCCCGCGAGGGCGAAGGCGGCCGCTGCGCCGATCACGCTTCGCCGGCCCAGGACGGGCGCATCACGGTCGTCGGCGGTCGAGCCCATCGAAATCTCCCTTGTTTGCCGGCCTCGCGCCGCAGCGGCGCGATCGTAGATCGCGTCCGCCGCGACTGAGCCGAGCGCGCGACAGAGGCTGCCGCCCGTCACTCCCCAGCGCATGCGAACGACGCCGCGCTCTCCGGATCGCCGCCCTTGTAAGCCGCGTATTGCGGCCAGGGGCAGAGCGGGCGGGTGCGGGTCGGGCTCCAGGATGCGGGGACCTCCTTGTTGGCCGGATCGACGGTCGCGACGATCCGATCGGGCGCCCTGCCCTTCTCCACCCAGTCCGTCAGCGCCGTCAGCGCGTCGAACCGATCGAGCGTGACGCCACCCTCGCAATGGGTCATGCCGGGAACGGCGAACAGGCGCACCGAGTTCGGCCGCCTTGCCGCCCGTGTTCGCGTCAAGCTTCTCCCACCAGCGGATGGTGTCGTCGATCGAGAACACCGGGTCCGCTTGGCCGTGATAAATGACCATCTTGCGCCCCTTGGCGCGGAAGGCGGCCAGCTTGGGATCGTCGACGTCGGGCGGCGTCATGAACGCCATCGCCGACTCCGGATAAGCCGCGGTGGCGGCGAAAATCTTCGGCGCGTCCTTGTCGAAATCGAACGTCTTCCAACCCCTGCATCAGCGCCTCGTTGGTGCCCGGGAACCGGGGTCGGCGGGGTGGTGAAGACGTATTCGAGCGAGGCCGCGCCCATGGTGGCGATGATCGGGTAATTGTGCCACGGCGGGATCGGGCTCTCGACCTTCCACAGCCGCCAGTTGCCGGTGCCGACCCCGCCGTCGACCGGCCAGTCGGCGTAGAGCGCCTCGCCCCTGGAATTGTGAGGTCCGGCGAAGCTCGCCTTCAGCGCCTCGACCTTGGCCCTGGGCAGGCAATCCGCGCTCGCGCCGTCGGCGCAAACGAGGCTGTCGAAGGAAAAGGCTTTTTGGCAGGCGGCGAGATTGGCGGTCAGACCGTCCTCGATCCCGTCGAGCTTGTCGCAGGCCGCGGTGATCTTGCGCGAAACCAGCGCCGCGTCCTCCTTGGTGATCGACTTGCGGATGTCGGGGTCGGCCTTGACGAACGCCTGCGCGTCCCAGGCGTGCTGGAGCGCGGCGCGCGGCAGGTCGAAGCCGGGATCGCCGACAAGGAAGCCGTCGTACTGATCCGGCATGCGGGAGGCCGCCACCATCGCATGGCGTCCGCCGTTCGAGCAGCCGCCGTAATAGGAGAAATCCGGCTTGCGGCCGTACTCGGCCTCGACGATCGCCTTGGCGATCGGCGCGAGCGGATGTCGGCGGCGTAGCCGTAGTCGCGCCGCGCCTGAGGAGTCGAGGCCGAAGGCGACGCCGGCCGCGAGGCCGAGTGCGGCGTTGGCGGGGTCGCCGCCCGAATGGCCGCTGTCGGAGGAGAGGACGGCGAAGCCCCGCGCCAGCGCGGGCACGCCGCCCGACGCGTGGGTTCCGGAAATGTCGCCGATGGCCGGCCTCACGTCGCCGTCCGAGCCGCCGTTGCCCTGGTGCAGGAACCGTCCGTTCCAGGCCGTCGGCAGCCGCATCTCGAATCGGATGGCGTAGTGTTTCCCGTCGCTGCCGGTGCGATCGTCGACCCGCGCTCTGAGCACGCAATGCTCCGGCAAGCCCTCTCCCGCCGGCTGGAGGGTCGCGCTTTCGACGACGAGGCCGGGAAGGGCGAGCTTTTCAACAGTCGCGGTCGAGCAGGCGTCGCCCGCCCACGCTCCTGCGACCGGAAATGCGAGCATGAAGAGGGGCGCAGCGATCGCCGAGGACGAGCAAAGCGAGCGCAGACAACGTGGCGTCATGGCCAAACCTCCCGGGCCGCGGCGCGCCCGCCGGGCCGCCGCTATTCTAGCCCCGCACACACGCATTGAGGAGGGGCTTTGACGCGGGCGGTCGGCTCGAGTCGAATTGCCTCTGCCCGACCCAGGGCGTAAAGGCCGGGACCAAGCGGGAAGCGATAAGGCTACGGCGAGCGCGACATGGCCGATAACGACGACGAACGCCTCGACAGGCTGAAAACCTCGCTCTCGAAAGCGCGTGAGAGCCAGCCGGCCGCACGCGCGCCGCAGCCCGAGAAATCCGACGCCTCCCAAGGCGATTCGGGAATGTCGCTAGGCATGCGCGCCGGAAGCGAGTTCATCTCGGCCGTCATCGTCGGCGCAGGCATCGGCTGGGCGCTCGACCGTTTGCTCGGAGACCAATCCGGCGTTCCTGATCGTGTTTTTCTTGCTGGGGGTCGCCGCCGGAGTGTGGAACGTCATCCGCGCTCACTTCGCCCAAAGGCGGGGGTTCAAGGCTCGATTCGCGCTTGTCTCATACGAATGCGGCGGATAAAGGGTTGCGGCGCTCGGCTCCGGCGACGGAGTCCAACGCCTCGCCCGGGCGCGAAGCCCGCCGCGGGGCCGAAGAGCCCTCCGGCGGGGCGGACGACGACGAGGATTAGACGACGTGGCGACGGAAGCGGGACCGGCGATCAATCCGATCGAGCAATTCTCCATTCATCCGGTCGTGCCGATCTCGATTGCGCACGTTGATTTCTCGCTGACGAACTCCGGCCTCTACATGCTGCTCGCGGTGGCGCTGAGCTGCCTGATCGCGGCGATCGGGGCGCGCGGCGGCTCCGGCGTGCCCGGCCGCCTGCAGTCGCTGGCCGAGATGGGCTACGAGTTCATCGCCGGCATGGTGCGTTCGGCGGCCGGCGAGGCCGGGATGCGCTTTTTCCCGCTGGTGTTCTGCATCTTCTTCTTCATCCTGATCTGCAATCTGGTCGGCCTGATCCCGTACTCGTTCTCGGTGACCAGCCCAGATCGTCATCACCGCGGCGCTCGCGCTGATGGTGTTCTTCATTGTAGTCGTCGATCGGCATCAAAGAGCACGGGACCAGCTTTTTCAAGCTGTTCGTCCCCTCGGGCGTCCCGATCTACATTTTGCCGCTCGTCGTCGCGATCGAGGTGTTCTCGTTCTTCGTGCGGCCCGTGAGCCATTCGGTCCGTCTGTTCGCCAACATGCTCGCCGGGCACATCACGCTCAACGTGTTCGGCGCGTTCGTCGTCATGCTGCTCGGCGCCGGCGCCGTCACGGGCGTGCTCGCGATATCTGCCTTTCGCCATGACGATCGGGCTCTACGCCCTCGAATTGCTCGTCGCTTTCCTGCAGGCCTACGTGTTCGCGATGCTGACCTGCATGTATCTCAACGACGCGCTTCACCCCGGCGGTCACTGACCCTCCGATCTTCCCCTTAACGAACTGACGAAGACCATAGGAGCTACGCATGGAACCGCATGAACTCGCCATTGCCGCCAAGTATGTCGGCGCTGGTCTCGCCGCGATCGGAACTGGCGCGGCCGGCATTGGCGTCGGCACGCTGTTCGGCCAGTTCCTCAACGGCGCGCTGCGCAACCCGTCGGCCGTCGACGGCCAGTTCGGCCGCCTGATCTTCGGCTTCGCGGTGACGGAAGCGCTCGGCATCTTCGCGCTGCTGATCTCGTTCCTGCTGCTGTTCGCCGTCTGATCGGCTGAGCCGCTCGAACCTCGGGAAGGCGCGCTAGCCTGCCTTCCCGTCCCTGCCGCTTTCCCAAGGTCCTGTCGATGGCCCAGCCCGAAACAACGCAAACGGAAGTCGGTCACGAGGGCGGAAGCCAGTCCAACTTCCCGCCGTTCGACGCGAGCACGTTTCCGGCGCAGTTGCTCTGGTTCGCCATCGCGTTCGGCTTCCTCTACTGGTTCATGTCCAAGCGCGCCCTGCCCCAGATCGGCAAGGTGATCGAGGACCGCAAGGCGCGAATCGCCCGCGACCTCGACGAGGCGACCGAGATGCAGCAGAAGGCGGACGCGGCCGCGGCCGCGCACGAAAAGATGCTGGCCGAGGCCCGCGCCAACGCCCAGGCGCTCGCCCAGGCCGCGCGCGACCAGGCCGCGGCCGAGACCGAGGCGAAGCGCAAGGCGGCTCGACAACGAGCTTTCCGCCAAGATCGCCGAGGCGGAGAAGCAGATCGCCGGCACGCGCGCCCAGGCGATGACCAACGTCGCCGACGATCGCGCGCGACACGGCCGGCGCGATCGTCGAGCGGCTCGGCGGCCGCCCTGCCGATCCGGCGGCCGTCAAGGCCGCGGTCGAGCAGACCGGTCCTGAAGCGGAGAGGCGCGATGCACTACGACGCCGAATTTTTCGTCCTCTGCGGCTTCATCGTTTTCGTCGGGACTGCTGATCTACCTCGGCGCGCACAAGACGGTCCTGAAGGCGCTCGACGCGCGCGGCGAGGCGATCCAGACGGAACTCGACGAGGCCGCCAGGCTGCGGAACGAAGCGACCGCGCTGCTGGCGAGCTTCGAAAAGAAGAAGGCCGACGCCGAGGCCAGCGCCGCCGCGATCGTCGCCGAGGCCAAGGCCCAGGCCGAGCAGCTCAAGAAGGACGCGGTCGAGCGGATGAACGACTTCATCGCCCGCCGCACCAAGCAGGCGGAGGCCAAGATCGCCTTCGCCGAGGCGCAGGCGGCCGCCGACGTGCGGGCGGCCGCGGCGGACCACGCCGCCAAGGCGGCCGAGATCGTGCTCCGCGACCAGATGCAGGGCGCCGAGCGGCGCCGACCTCGTCACGCGCGAGATCGCCGGCCTCAAGGCGCGGCTGAACTGACGCACGGGCGCCCGCGACGCGAGGGCGGCAGGCCGGAGCGCCCTTGATTTGCCGTGCGCCGCGACGCATTGTCCGGCGGCGCGGTCCGGTCGGACAGCGCGTCTCGATGCCGTTTTGGGGGACGACCGCCATGCTTCGCGCGATCATCGGTTGGCTGGCGCTTCTCGGCGCCGTGTCGCTGGCGCACGCCGCAGAGCGGCCCGGCGCCGATCACGCAATACGAAACGCCCGCGGAAGCGCGCTGGGCGCCGTTCTCGTCCCAACTGCCGACATGCGACGACGCCTCCGTCCTGTCGACCGTTTCCGGGCGGTTCGCCCAGACCGAGAACACCTACTGGGGCGGCCAGCACGCGATCGACGGATTCGAGCGGGTGCGCGAGATCGGCTTTCGCGCCAACGGCCTCTCCTACATCCCGCGGCGCTATTGCGTCGCGCGGGCCGATGATGGACGATCCGCGCGCCGACGCCTCCGATCGAGCGGAGGCCCACCACCGTCGTCTACGACGTCACCGCCGACGCCGGCATCATCGGCTGGAACTGGGGCGTCGAGTGGTGCGTCGTCGGATTCGACCGCGAGCACGCCTATGAGCCGGCTTGCGACGTGCTGCGGCCGATCCTCGAGCGTTGGATCGGCGAGACAGCCAGGCGGTCGAGTACGGGCTCAAGGCGCGCTACTGACTTGGCGGGTCTCTTGGGCGACCTTGCCCATCGCGTCCGTGAGGGAAAGCGGACGCTCTTCGCCATCGCCGCGATTCTGACCCTGGCGACCGTTTTCGCCATCCCCGCCGCCTCGGCCGGAGATCCGCCCGCGGCGACCGCGCCCTTCGATTACTACGTGCTGGCGCTCTCCTGGTCGCCGGGCTTCTGCGATCTTGGCGGGGCCGAGAAGTCGCCCCGCCAATGCGCGCTCGGCGCCGGGTACGGCTTTGTCGTTCACGGCCTCTGGCCCAACAACCGCTTTGGCGCCGATCCGGAGGACTGCGAATCCGGACGCGAACATTTCGCCTGCGGCGCTCGACGCGGCGAAGGGTCTCTACCCGACAGATGGGCTCGCGGCCTACGAATACCGCAAGCACGGAACCTGCACCGGCCTCGCCCCGTCCGACTATTTCGCCGCCGTGCGTTTCGTTCGCGACGCAATCACGATCCCGCCGGCGCTTCAGGGCGTGCGCTCCTGGCTGAGGGCGCCGCCCGAGCAGATCCGGCAGGCCTTCATCGACGCCAACGCCAACATGCGGGCCGACAACATCGCCGTCACCTGCACGCGCGGCCAGCTTGTCGACGTCCGGATCTGCCTGTCGAGAACCCTCAAGGCTTTTGCGACCTGCCCGCAGGTCGCCCGGAACAGCTGCCGGCGCGACTCGATCGTCGTCGCGCCGCTGCGCTGAGGCGCGCGCCCCGAGGTCTCTGGAGCCGTCCGCCATTCGCTTGAATTCGGCGCGTGTCGGGGGATGAAATCCGAGCGAATTTTAGCGGCGACGCAACCCTCCACCCTGTCCCGCCCCCACAAGGGGGGCGGGGACGCAAACGAGCTTGGGCCGCCCTTTTGCCGAACCGTACGCCCCGGCCCGGGCAGCGAGGCGCGCGCCGGGGCGAAGGGCGTCCGGCCGAGGCGCCGCCGCACGCTTGCGCAGTCCGCGGGCGGGAGCGAGAAGCGTCCGGCCTTGCGCGCGGAAGCAGGGGAGAGGGCAGTCTTACGCCGATGAACTACCGTCACGCCTTCCACGCCGGCAATTTCGCCGATGTCATGAAGCACGCGATCCTCACGCGCATCCTCGTCTATCTCGAGCGCAAGCCCGCGCCCTTCCGCTTCATCGACACGCATGCGGGCGCGGGGCGTTACGATCTTGCCAGCGAGGAGGCGCGGCGCTCGCCGGAATGGCGCGACGGGATCGCGCGGCTTGCTCAAGGCCTCGCCGCCTCCGCCGGTCGCCGCGCTGCTCGCGCCCTACCTGAACGCCGTCGGCCCGCACGACGCGGACGGCGTCCCCGCCTCCTACCCCGGCTCGCCGGCGATCGCCCAGGCGCTCCTGCGCGCCGACGACCGGATCGCGCTCTGCGAGGCGCATCCGGAGGAGCGCGAAAAGCTGATCGCGGCGCTCGGCCACGATCACCGCCTCAGCATCGTCGGCACCGACGGCTATGTCGCGCTCAACGCCTATCTGCCGCCGAAGGAGCGACGCGGGCCTCGTCCTGATCGACCCGCCGTTCGAGGCGCCGGACGAACCGACCCGGGTCGAAGAGGCGCTCGCACGGGCGCTTCGCAAGTGGCCGACCGGCATCTATCTCGCGTGGCGGCCGATCCGCGAGCCCGAGGCCGACGCGCACTTCCTCAACAACGTCGCCGCCCTCGGCGCGCCCGAACATTCTGCGGATCGAACTCGACGTCGGCGCCGCGCCCGGTCGGCGCCCATGGGCAGCGCCCGCTGACGCCGCGCGGGCCTCCTGATCGTCAACCCGCCGCACGCGCTTTTCGACGAGGCGCGGCTGCTGATGCCCTGGCTCGCCGACGCTGCTCAGCGCGCGACGGCCGCAGCGGGCATGTCTGCGAATGGCTCACGCCGCCGAAGTAGCTGGGCTTGCCCAGAGGGAACGGTTTCGTTTATCAGTGAACTATAGATGACAAAGGGGGCCGTCAGTGGCGCTGCCGTCAGTTCTCAAGGACAAGTTGCGTCTGCCCGTCGTCGGCGCGCCGCTGTTCATCATCTCGCATCCGGCCCTGGTGATCGCGCAGTGCAAGGCGGGCATCGTCGGTTCGTTTCCGGCCCTCAACGCCCGGCCGATCTCGCAGCTCGACGAGTGGCTGCACGAGATCACCGAGGCGCTCGCGGCGCACGACAGGGCCAACCCCGAGCGCCCGGCCGCGCCCTTCGCCGTCAACCAGATCGTCCACAAGTCGAACGCCCGACTGGAGCAAGACATCGAACTGACGGTCAAGTGGAAGGCGCCGATCGTCATCACCTCGCTCGGCGCGCGCGAAGACCTCAACTCGGCGGTGCATAGCTACGGCGGCATCACGCTGCACGACATCATCAACAACCGCTTCGCGCAGAAGGCGGTCGAGAAGGGCGCAGACGGGCTCATTGCGGTCGCGGCCGGCGCCGGCGGACATGCCGGCTCGACCTCGCCGTTCGCGCTGGTTCAGGACATCCGGGAATGGTTCGACGGGCCGCTCTTGCTCTCGGGCGCGATCGCAACGGGTCGCGCGATCCTGGCGGCGCAGGCGATGGGCGCCGACCTCGCCTACATCGGCTCGGCCTTCATCGCGACCGAAGAGGCGCGCGCGATCGACGCCTACAAACAGGCGATCGTCGAGGGGGACGCGTCCCACATCGTCGGATCGAACCTGTTCACCGGCGTTTACGGCAACTATCTCAGACCGTCGATCGTCAACGCCGGGCTCGACCCCGACAACCTGCCGGACGGCGAGGCGAGGGCGATGAACTTCGGTTCGGGCGGCGCATCGGACGCCAAGGCGTGGCGCGACATCTGGGGCAGCGGTCAGGGGATCGGCGCCGTCAAGGCGGTGCACCCGGTCGCCAAGCTTGTCGCGCGGTTCGAGCGCGAATATCTCGACGCCAAGCGCAGCCTTTGCGGGTGAAAAGTCGAGCGCAGCGCCCCTGCAACCTTCGACATTTGGGCTTGCGCGCAGAGCTTCGCCTTCCCCCCCTTTTGGGGGAGGATAAAGGAGGAGGCCGCGCCGATCCCAGGAGACTGGCGGCGGCCGCGGCCCATTCGACACCTGCGACGGGCAGCGCGGACCCCCACCCTTTCCCCCACAAGGGGGGCGGGCGCGCGAACGTCGCCGATTCAACCGAATTGCAACGGCTTTACGGGCAGGCTTCGCTGAAAATGCGACGCACGTCTGTCGAGGCCGCTATGTCGAACGCGGCGGGCCCGGCGGGGGGCTGCTTCTCGGACGCCGGCGCCGCGACAACGACGCCGTCGTGGGCGAGCCCGCAGAACCGGGTTCGCGACAAGGTGGCGTGGGCCGTTGAGCTTCCGAACCCCTTGAGAGTCAGCGGATCGCCCCCCGTGAGCGAGAGGGTCCAGTCGTTCGAGGCCCGCGCGTCCGTCCTGCTCGGCTCGGTCAAGGTGAGATCGAGCGCCCCTCCGCCTCGACGATAGGTCAGCGCGAGGACCGCTCCCGTCCCCTTTTGGTCCACGATCGTCCCTGTAAAAAGGAGCGGCCGCGCGGCGTCGTCGAACGCCCGTCCGTCGAGGCCGTTCGCGCCCTCGGAAAGGATCGGCTGACCGGGATCGAGCGCGGCGGTCGCCAGGCGCGAGGCCGTGAGGTCGTCGAGGCTCAACCAGCGGATGCTCGTGGCCGGGGTCTTGCGTAGCAGCATCATCACCGGCTCGCCGACGCCCGCCTGCGTCAGGTAGTCCTCGACCGTCTTGTCGACCCAATCCTGTTCGTAGATCTTGACGGTCTTGGTCAGGCCCACGACGCCCTCTGTCTCCCTCATCACGGTGGTGATCTCGTGGACGCCGACGAGCGGCACGGGCCCGACCAGCCGCTCGACGCCGCCCGCAAGGATCAGGGGGCAGGCGGAGGCGCAAAACGCGCCGGCCGTGATCGCCTGGCCGCGCGCGTTCGGACAGTCGCGCGCCCGCTCGGGGCAGTTGTCGATCAGCGTTCGCGCGACGGCGACGGCGAGACCCTTGGCGCGAATCAGAACGCCCATCTCCAGCGCGTCGCGCACCGACCCGCCGTGCGAGGAAATGAGAACAGGGAGCCGGCGCCCGCCGAGGCTGGCGACGAGCTTGGCGAAAGTGGACGCCGAGCCCGGCGTGATCACGCCCTCGGCCGAGATCCATTCCGGACAGTCGGAACCGCAGGCCGGGTCCGAGCTCTCAACCCGTACGATCCGCATCGGCGGATCGCCGCGACGCGGCGGCGACGGCTTGAGCTCCGGGATCGGCGAGCCCGCGGCGAGGGCGCCCGCGATCGAGAAGGCGACGACGACCATGGCGAGGGCTGGGCGCCACAAGGAACATAGGCCGGGCCGAGCCCGTCGAGTCATGGTCTCGACCTCCCGTCCGCGCCGCGCTCAGGCGGCGGCGACCTCGCCCTTGAGGCGTCGGTACTCGAAGGCGATCACATTGGCCCCGTGCCGCCGCTCGAGCCGGCGAACGATGAAATGGCCGCGCGCCAGCGTCTGGAAATGCGAGGCGAAGGCGGCGTTGACGGCGGCGCCGCCGATCGCGCCCAGAATTGGCGCGGCCTGAGCCGCCGCCTTTTCGCTCACGATCACGCCGAAGCGGGCGGCGATCTGGGTGAGGAGCCGAACCACCGCCGGCGCCGACTGGGCGCTGAGCCCCTGGGTCGCGAGGAAGCGGGCGCTCTCGCTGACCGACTTCGCGAGCGCGGCCCGGACGGCGAAATAGCCGCTCTCGAAGGCGGTCTCTTCCGCTTCGCCGCCAAGCGCAAACACTTCGACGCAGGCGAGCGCGGCGTGGGGGGCGCTCAAATCCTCGCCTTCCTCGCGCGCGATCTCGGCGATCGACCGCATGACGATGGCGGTCGACAGCGGCAGTTCGACCGGGAGGGCCGCCAGTCCGAACGCGCCCCCGACCGCGCCCGAGGCGGCGGCGGCGAGCGTATGGGCGCGCCCCGACGGCTTCGCAGTCTCGCTGCGATCGATGGTTCGCAGCGCGAGCTTCAGAGCCGCGCCGAGCGCGGCTTCGCTCACCCGGGCAACCGCATGGCGGGCGGCCGCCGGGGCGTTCCGGCTCAGCATGCCGATCGGACGACCCAGGGCGTCGGTGAGGCGCTGCGCGAAGCTCGTCCCCTCGAGGCACGCGATCGCGCGCTTCAGATCTTCGGTTTCCTCGCGCGTCAGCCGCGCGGACACGACCTCGATCACAGACATTGCGCCCTCGCTCGCGCGACCGACCTTGTCCGGTCGCGACGTGCGCAATATAGGGCGCCCCGGCCGCTGGCCAAGACCCGGCGCGCCCCGATCAGGTGAACAGGATGATCGCCAGGAACAGCGCGCCCGCCGCCCAGCAGTAATACGCGAACGGGCTCAGCGCCTCGAACTCGTTCTTGTGCAGGTAGCGCATCAGGAACCAGACGCTGACGTAGGCGACCACGCCGGCGACGACGCCGGACAGGATCGCCATGGGTCCGAGCGTCGCGCCCTCCTTCATCAGTTTCGGCGCCTCGAAGACGTTGGCGGCGAGAATGATCGGCGTGCCCATCAGGAAGGAGAACCGGGCCGATTCCGCGTGCTTGAGGCCGGAGATCACCCCGGCGACGATGGTCGAGCCGGAGCGGGAAATGCCGGGGATGAGCGCGAAACACTGGGCGAACCCGACCGCCAGAGCGCCCTTCCAGTTGAGCTGATCGAGCCGTCCCGTGGTCTCGCCCGCGATCAGGTCGCCGAAGAACAGCAGGAAGCCGTTGACGATCAGAAAGACCGCGGCGATCCACGGCGCTCCGAACGCCTCGGCGAGCGGCTTGTGCAGCGCGGCGCCGATGATGACGGCCGGGATCGTCGCCAGCACGACCAGCCCGAACACCCGGCGGTCGTCCGCCGAGCTTTCGCCGCGCATGCCCAGAAGCGAGAAGGCGAAGTTGAACCAGTCCTTCCAGAAGAAGATGAACAGCGCGATCGCCGTCCCCAGATGCATCACCGTCAGGTAGGCCAGCCAGTCGGGCGCCCTGAGATCGACGTTCCAGTTGAGCAGGCGCGGCAGAATCACCGCATGGCCCAGGCTGCTGATCGGGAACAGTTCCGTCACGCCCTGCAGCACGGCCATGACGATCGCTTGGATGGCGGTCACTTAAAAACCTCGCCTGTCGTTAAAAAAATCGCGCGGACAGGCGCGTTCATCGCCCCGTCAGCGCGAAAAGCCAGACGGCCCTAGCAGGCGACGTGGCCGCACTTGTGAACGGAATCGATCTTGCTCTTGAGCTGATCGTACCCGACGGCGCCGACGACGAGATCCTGACCGAGCACGAACGTCGGCGTGCCGTTGATCTGCAACGCGTCGGCAAGCTGCATGGTCTCGTCGAGCCCCGTCTTGACGTCGGCGCTCTCCATGTCCTTGGCGAGCCTGTCCATGTCGAGGCCGAGGTCCTTGGCGACCGCCATCGCCTCCGCCTTGCCGACCGGACCATGGCTGCCGAGCAGCTTGTAGTGAAAAGCCCAGAACCTGTCGCCCGGCAGCTGGTTGCGCGCGGCGGCGGCGACCTTGGCGGCCTCGACGGAACCCGGTCCGAGCACGGGGAAGTCCTTCAGCACCACCTTGAGGTTCGGATCGTCCTTGATCAGCCTGGCGATGTCCGGCAGCGCGCCTTTGCAATAGTGGCAGTTGTAGTCGAAGAACTCGACCAGCGTCGCCGAGGCGTTCGGGTTGCCGATCGTGGCCTGATATTTCGAGCTGAACAGCGGGCCGGCCTGGCTGGTGACGGCCTTCTGGCGTTCGGCGTCCGCAGTCGCCTTGTCGTGCTTGTCGAGCGCCTCGATCGCGTCGCGAAGGACCTCGGGATTGTTGACCAGATAGTCATGAACGAAGGCGCCGAGCTCCTGCTTCTGCGCCGGCGTGAAATCGTCGGCGCGCGCCGGCAGGGCGGACGTCAGCGCGGCGCTGGCGAAGGCTGCGGCAAAGCCGAGGGCGGCGATCAGTTTCATGCCAAACTCCAGATTGCGGGAGCGCGCGGCCCGCGCGCCCTACGGGGATAATCGTCCGCCCTTAAGGGCGACGATTGCGACGTTGTCGTGTCCGCGTATCGCGTTCTAGCGGATTTCGGCGATAGTGTCTTCCCGGGCGAGCGAGCTGAACCGGGTCACCTCGGCGTCGAACTGCAGTTCGATGGTTCCGGTCGGTCCATGGCGCTGCTTGCCGATGATCACTTCGGCGCGGCCGTGGGCGCTTTCCATCTGCGTCATCCAGTCGATGTGCTCCTGGGTGCCCGGCCGCGGCTCGCGGTTCTTGAGGTAGTACTCTTCGCGATAGACGAACAGCACGACGTCGGCGTCCTGCTCGATCGAGCCGGATTCGCGCAGGTCCGAGAGCTGCGGCCGCTTGTCGTCGCGCGACTCGACCTGGCGCGAGAGCTGGGAGAGCGCCAGGATCGGCACGGCGAGCTCCTTGGCCAGCGCCTTGAGGCCGGTGGTGATCTCGGTCAGCTCCTGCACGCGGTTGCCGTCGCGCGTCTTCGAGCCCGACAGAAGCTGGAGGTAGTCGATCACCAGGAGATCGAGCCCCTTCTGGCGCTTGAGCCGGCGCGCCCGGGCGGTCAGCTGCGCGATCGAGATGCCGCCGGTCTGGTCGATGTAGAAGGGGATCGACTGCATCTCGGCGACGGCGTCGGCGACCCGGCGGAAGTCGCCCTCGGTGATGTCGCCGCGGCGGATCTTGTAGGAAGCGACGCTGGACTGCTCGGCGATGATGCGGGTCGCCAGCTGTTCGGCCGACATTTCCAGCGAAAAGAAACCGACGATACCGCCGTTGACCGTCTCTGCGACGCCATCGGCCCGAGTCCGGCTCTCGTAGGCGCTGGCGATGTTGAAGGCGATGTTGGTGGCGAGCGCCGTTTTGCCCATGCCGGGCCGGCCCGCGAGGATGACGAGATCGGAGGCCTGCAATCCGCCCATGTAGCGGTCGAGGTCGACGAAGTCCGGTGGCGATCCCGGAGAGCGACCCCTCGCGTTCGTAGGCCTTGGCGGCCATGTCGACCGCGATCTTCAGCGCATTGGAGAAGGTCTGGAACCCGCCGTCGTAGCGGCCCCCTTCGGCAATCTGGTAAAGGCGCCGCTCCGCCTCCTCGATCTGTTCGCGCGGGCTCGAATCGACCGGCGCGTCATAGGCGACGTTGACCACGTCCTCGCCGATCGTGATCAGGTCCCGACGGAGCGCCAGGTCATAGATGCTGCGCCCGTAGTCGTAGGCGTTGATGATCGTGGTCGCGTCGGTCGCGAGCCGCGCCAGATATTGGGGGACGGTCACGCCGCCGAGATCGTGGTCGCCGAGAAAGGTTTTCAGCGTGATCGGCGTCGCGAGCTTGCCCTGACGGATCATCGTGCCCGCGATCTCGAAGATGCGGCGATGAATCTCCTCGACGAAATGTTCGCTGCGCAGGAAATCCGACACCCGGTCGTAGGCGTCGTTGTTGATCAGGATCGCGCCGAGCAGGGCCTGCTCGGCTTCGACATTGGCGGGGGGAACGCGATAGGTCCGCTCGGCCTGCTGAGGCTGGCGCTGGATGAGAGCTTCTACGGTCGCCATGGGCGTTGAGCGCGTCTTTCGGAGGTCGGAGGACTGAGGGGGACGCGACGGCACGCGAATCAGAAAGCGACAATAGGCCCGCAGCGCAGGCGGCGACAGGCCATAGCGCCGACTCCGCGCGCCGCCAACGACCGTGAAGGCGATACGGCGGCTTGTCCCCGTTATCCACGCGGCGCCTGCGGTGGCGCTTGACTGTGAAGGGGCGATCGGGGGCGCCGGCGCGCTTTGACGGCGGCTTCCCCGCGGCAACGTCCATCCAGGCGAGCTTCCGCGTCGCTCTTTAACCTTTCGTCAACCAATCGGCTCCAAACATGGTTAACGAAGCGCCAACGGAACGGCACGATGAACGCTCATGTGACCCCTCAGCAGGCATTGAATTTCCGGGGCCGGTCGCTGCTGGCGTTCGTGCTCGAACCGACGCTGCCGCTCGCCGACTGGTTTGCCGCGCTCGACGCCTGGCTCGTCCGCTCGCCGACCTTCTTCGCCCAAAAGCCCGTCATTCTCGCGATGGCGGGGCTCGAGATCGAGCTCAAGGAGTACCGCGACCTCCTCGGCGCTTTGGCGCGTCGCCACATCCGGGTGATGGGGGTCGAGAACGCCAGCCGCGCGCTGGTCGGGCCGCACCTGCCGCCGGTGGTCTCGGGCGGGCGGACAGTGAGCGCGGCGGCGCTCGTCGAGGCTGACGCCCCGCAGCATCCATCGGAGCCGGCGCCGGCGAAAGCCGCGCCCGCCGCCGAGCCGCTGATTGTCGACGGCAACGTGCGCTCCGGCCAGTCGATCATGCATCCCGACGGCGACGTGACGATCGTCGGCCGCGTCGCCTCCGGCGCCGAGATCGTCGCGGGCGGGTCGGTGCACGTCTACGGCGCGCTGCAGGGGCGGGTGATCGCCGGCATATCCGGTTCGCCCGACGCGCGCATCTTCTGCCGGGAGGCGCACGCCGAACTGCTTGTGCATCGGCGGCGTCTACGCGACCGCCGAGACCATCGACCCCGCATTCGAGGGCCGCAGCCTCGAGGTCCGGCTGGTGGGCGAGGAGCTCAAGCTCCGGGCCCTGGACTGAACACAAATGAGAGGAACGAGCCCATGAGCAAGGTGATCGTCGTAACATCCGGAAAAGGCGGGGTCGGCAAAACCACCTCGACCGCCTCGATCGGCGCGGCGCTGGCGCAGACCGGCCAAAAGGTCTGCGTCGTCGATTTCGACGTCGGCCTGCGCAATCTCGACCTCGTGCTCGGCGCGGAGCGGCGGGTCGTCTACGACTTCATCAATGTCGCTCAGGGCGACGCCAAGCTCGCGCAGGCGCTGATCCGCGACAAGCGGGTCGAGACGCTGCATCTGCTCGCCGCGTCGCAAACCCGGGACAAGGACGCGCTGACCGACGAGGGCGTCGAGCGGGTGATCGGCGAACTCCGCCAAAGCTTCGACTGGGTGCTCTGCGACAGCCCGGCCGGCATCGAACGCGGCGCCTTGCTCGCGATGCGCTTCGCCGACGAGGCGATCGTGGTCACCAACCCCGAGATTTCCTCGGTGCGCGACTCCGACCGCATCATCGGCCTGCTCGACTCCAAGACCCGCCGCGCCGAAGCGGGCGAGCGGGTCGAGAAGCGGCTGCTGCTCACCCGCTTCGACGCGGCGCGCTCCAGTCGCGGCGAGATGCTCAGCGTCGCCGACGTGCTCGACATCCTCTCGATTCCGCTGCTCGGCATCGTCCCCGAGGACCAGGAGATTCTGAAGGCCTCGAACGTCGGCGCGCCGATCACGATGAACGGTTCGGTGGGCCTCGCCGCCCGCGCCTATCGCGACGCCGCGCGCCGCCTCGCCGGCGACACCGTGCCGATGGCGATCCCGGACGAAAAGAAGACCCTGTTCAACCGCATCTTCAGCCGGAGGGCCGCATGAGCTTCTTCCGCCTGTTCAAGACGCGGAGCTCCGCGCCGGTGGCCCGGGAGCGCCTGCAGATCCTGCTGTCGCACGAGCGCGTTGCGGTCGGCCCGCGCGACCTCGTCGCCATTCTGCGCGACGAACTTCTGGCTACGATCCGGCGCCACGTCGAGATCGACCCGGAGAAGCTCTCGGTGAAGATGGACCGCTCCGCCGGCTTCTCGACGCTCGAGATCGACGTCGAGATTCCCTGCGACAAGGTCGCGCTCGCGGCCCGCGACGCGGAGCAGGCTGCGGCGGCGTGAGCCTCTGTAGCCGCGATCGCTGATCGCGGCTGCAGCGATCCATTACCGCTCGAACAGTCCGACCAGCGTCGCTTCGGCGAGCACGTGCTTGCGCGCCTCCCGCTCGACATCGCTGCAATGGGCGCCGGCGTGGACGCCGAGCCTGTCGACCGAGAGCGCGAGCACGCTGAAGCGATAGTGATGCGACCCGTCGCCCCGCGGCGGACAGGGCCCTGCGTATCCCACTCGCCCGAAATCGTTGATCGCCTGCTTCAAGTTCCCGGTCGCGCGCCCGACGCCGCGGGCAAGATGCGACCAGCCGTGAGGCATGTCGTAGGCCGCCCAGTGCCGCCATACGCCGTTTGGCGCGTCCGGATCGTTGCAGAGGACGACAAAGGTGCGCGCCTGGGGCGGCGCGTCGGTCCACTGCAACGCGGGCGACAAGTCCTCGCCTTCGCAGGTGCAGATCCTCGGGATCCTGCCGTCGTCGGAAAAATCGGTCGAGGTGAGGCGCATCGCTCGTCCTCCTTCTTCTTTGCGATTTGACTTCGGCGATGGCCTCGCAAGAGGCCGCCCGCCCTAGGCTTCCTCATTTGCAGGGATTGACCCAGCGAAGGCCAGGAAAACGCGCGAAGTCGGCGTCGGTCGAATAGAGCACGTACCCCCGCTCCATCGCCAGGACGGCGAGATGAGCGTCGGTCGTGAGATTGCCTGCCGCCCCGATGCGCTCAAGTTCCGACCGCAGCCTCGCGAAATGAGCGTCCGAAGGTTGCGCGACATGGACGTGCGGCAGCGCCAGCCACTGCCCGAGCCTTTCCATCACATCCGCAACCGCAAGAGGCCGCTGAACAATCTTCCGGTTTGTCGTGATTCGCACAAACCCGAGCATCGCGGCCCAGGCCAGACCAACCCCTTCGCTTCCCGAAAGACAGGCGTCCCACCACCGCAGAGCCTTCTCATGGACCGCGGAGTTTGCGTTATGCGCGTGAACGAGAACGTTGACGTCGGGCAGGATCATGCGCTTTGGCGGCGTAGTCCTCCGCCTCCAGTTCATCGACGAGTTGGCCGAGCTTGTCGAGATCAATGCCTGGCCGGAATCCGAAAGAGTGCGGAACCGTTTTCGGCGCCGGATGGGTCCGAACCGTCGCCTCGCCAAGTCCAGCCCGGATCGTTTGATTGACGGCGACCTTGAACGGCACGCCAAGTTCCTTCGCGCGCGCCTTCAAGAGGCCCGCGAGATCGTCGTCGAGCGTAAGCGTGGTCCGCATGCTGAGCATATTGATGCTTCGAATTGTGATGTCAAGGCATCATCGAAGTGCGACCCAATATCACAGCTCACACCGTCATCCGCCCCCGCACCGCGGTCTCGTCCATCTCGGCCCGCGTGCCGGCCAGAACGATCGCGCCGCGGTCCATCACCGCATAGTCGTCGCAGATGTCGCGCGCCCATTCGAAATACTGCTCGACCACCAGGATCGCCATGTCGCCCTTGCGCCGAAGATGCACCAGCGCCCGGCCGATGTCCTTGATGATCGAGGGCTGGATGCCTTCGGTCGGCTCGTCGAGGATGAGGAGTTTCGGCTTGGTCACCAGCGCCCGGGCGATCGCGAGCTGTTGCTGCTGGCCGCCGGAGAGATCGCCGCCGCGGCGCCCCAGCATGTCGTTGAGGACGGGAAACAGCGAAAAGATCTCGTCGTCGATCGCGCGCTCCGAGCGCTTCAGCGCTGCGAAGCCGGTCATCAGGTTCTCGCGCACCGTGAGCAGCGGAAAGATCTCGCGGCCCTGCGGCACGTAGCCGAAGCCGGCCTGCGCGCGCAGATGGCCAGGCAGCCGCGTCATGTCCTCGTCGTTCCAGCGGATCGAGCCGGAGGCGACCATGTGCTGGCCGACGATGGCGCGCAGCAGCGACGACTTGCCGACGCCGTTTCGCCCGAGCACCGTCAGGATGCGTCCCGCCTCGGCCTTGACCGAGACCGAGCGCAGCGCCTGCGCCGCGCCGTAGAAGAGGTCGATGCGATCGACGGTCAGCATGGCCTCATCGCCCCAGATAACTTCGACCACGCGCGGGTCGGCGCTGACCTGGTCGAGCGTGCCTTCCGCAAGCACCGCGCCTTCGTGCAGGCAGGTCACCCGGACGCCGAGTTCGCGAACGAAGGTCATGTCGTGCTCGACGACGACGACGGAATGGGTTTTCGCGATCTCGCGCAGAAGCTCCGCGGTCGCCGCGGTCTCGGCGTCCGTCATGCCGGCGACCGGTTCGTCCACCAGGAGGAGCTTCGGGTCCTGCGCCAGCAGCATGCCGATTTCGAGCCACTGCTTCTGCCCGTGCGACAGCGAGCCGGCGATGCGGGCGCGATGATCCTTGAGCCGCGTCGTGACGAGAATGCGGTCGATCGTCGCGCGCACCTCCGGCTCGTGGCGCGCGAACAGGGTCGCGCCGACGCCGCGCGGCGCCTTCACGGCGAGCAGCAGGTTGTCCTCGACGGTATGGTTCTCGAACACCGTCGGCTTCTGGAACTTGCGCCCGATGCCGAGCGTCGCGATCTCCGCTTCGTCGAGACGGGTCAGATCGTACTTGCCGTCGAACATCGCCTCGCCCTCGTCGGGGCGGGTCTTGCCGGTGATGACGTCCATCATCGTCGTCTTGCCGGCGCCGTTCGGGCCGATGATCGCGCGCATCTCGCCGGGCGCAAGCGTCAGCGACAGGCCGCGCAGCGCCTTGTAGCCGTCGAACGACACGCTGATGCCGTCGAGATAGAGGATCGACGCGGTGAGGGTCGGGTTGGCGGTTTCGGCGAGCGTCATGGGTCGGCTCCCTCCTCGACGGCGAGCGCCGGCGCCTCCGGCCTTCGGCGCCGCGCTCGCGCGGGACGCTGAGCGCAAGGCCGAGCAGGCCGCGGGGCAGGAACAGCGTGACGAGAACGAACAGTCCGCCGAGCCCGTAGAGCCAGTATTCGGGAAAGGCGCCGGTGAACCAGGTTTTCGCGAAATTGACCGCGATCGCGCCGATCGCGGCGCCGACGAGCGTCCCACGGCCGCCGACCGCGACCCATATCGCCGCCTCGATCGAATTGGCCGGGCGCGAACTCGCTCGGGTTGATGATGCCGACCTGCGGCACGTAGAGCGCGCCGGCCACGCCCGCCATCACCGCCGAGACGACGAAGGCGAACAGCTTATAGTTCTCGACCCGGTAGCCGAGGAAGCGCATGCGGCTCTCGGCGTCGCGGATCGCCACCAGCGCCTTGCCGTATTTCGAGCCGATGATCGCGCGGGCGACGAGATAGGCGAGGATCAGAGCGATCGCGTCGCCGAAAACAGCGCCGCCTTGGTCGATGACGACTGCAGCGAGAAGCCGAGCAGATCCTTGAAGTCGGTCAGGCCGTTGTTGCCGCCGAAGCCGAAATCGTTGCGGAAGAATTCCTTGAACAGCGCAAACGTCATCGCCTGGGTGATGATCGAGAGATAGACCCCGGTCACGCGCGAGCGGAAGGCGAACCAGCCGAAGGCGAGCGCCAGGAGACCCGGAACCAGCACGCACCATCAGCATCGCATAGGGGAACCAGTTGAAGCCCCACCAGGCGACCGGCAGCTCTTTCCAGTTCAGGAAGACCATGAAGTCCGGCAGGATCGGGTTGGCGTAGACGCCGCGCGTGCCGATCTGGCGCATGAGATACATGCCCATGGCGTAGCCGCCGAGCGCGAAGAAGGCGCCGTGGCCGAGCGACAGGATGCCGCAATAGCCCCAGACGAGGTCGAGCGCGACCGCAAGGATCGCGTAGCACAGGTACTTGCCGAGGAGCTGCACCAGATAGGGCGGGATGTTGAACGGCGAACTCGCCGGCGTCGCCAGCGACAGCACCGGCACGACAATCGCTGCCGCCGCCAGCAGGACGACGAAGACGAGGCCGATGCGGTCGAGTTGCCGGCTCATGCTTCCACCGCGCGGCCCTTGAGCGCGAACATGCCGCGCGGCCGCTTCTGGATGAACAGGATGATGATGACCAGGAGCACGATCTGGCCCTGAACGGCGCCGATCACCGGCTCGAGGATCTTGTTGGCGACGCCGATCATCAGCGCCCCGAGCGCGGTTCCCCAAAGGTTGCCGACGCCGCCGAACACCACGACCATGAAGCTGTCGATGATGTAGCCCTGGCCGAGGTTCGGCGAGACGTTGTCGATCTGGGAAAGCGCGACGCCGGCGATTCCGGCGACGCCTGAGCCGAGACCGAAGGCGAGCATGTCGACCCGCGCTGTCGATATGCCCATCGCCGCCGCCATGCGGCGGTTCTGGGTCACGGCGCGCATTTGCAGGCCGAAGCTGGTGGCGCGCAGAACGAGTTGCAACCCGACGAACACCACGATCGCCAGAACGATGATCCACATCCGGTTGGTCGTGATCTCGAGGCCGCCGAGGTGGAAGGCGCCTGACATGAACGGCGGGTTGCTCACGAGGCGGTTGTTCGCCCCGAACAGGCTGCGCACCGTCTGCTGCAGGATGAGCGAGACGCCCCAGGTCGCAAGCAGCGTCTCGAGCGGACGCGTATAGAGATAGCGGATCACCAGCCGCTCGATCAGGACGCCGACGATCGCGGCGACGACGAAGGCGAGCGGAATGGCGAAGGCGAGCGACCAGTTCTGCAGCGACGGCGGCAGCGCCATCTGCACCACATAGGTGGCGTAGGCGCCGAGCATCACCATCTCGCCGTGGGCCATGTTGATCACGCCCATGACGCCGAAGGTGATGGCGAGGCCGATCGCCGCGAGCAGCAGAACGGACGAAGCGGAGAGGCCGTACCAGAGATCCTGCGCGGCGCCCCAGAACATGAGCCTCGTATGGATGGTGGAGAGCGCCGAGTCCGCGGCGGCCTTGACCTCCGGGTCCGTCGTCTTCTGATCGAGCGCGTCGATGAGGTTCTGCGCGTCCTGGTCGCCGCGTGTCTTGAGCGTCTCGATCGCTGCGAGCCGGTCGGCGGAGGACGCCTGATCGCTGTCCACGACGATAGCGGCGACGGCGAGCTTCAGCGCCTCGGTGACGCGCGGATCGCTTTCCTTGGCGAGTTGCGCCTTGATCGCGGGGAGCGCCTTCGCGTCGCGGGTTCTGAACACGTCTCCGGCTGCGGCGAGACGCTTCTCGGGGTCGGGGTTTGCGAGGGTCAGCGAGCCCATCGCGCCTTCGATGGCGCTGCGCAGCGCGTTGTTGACGCGCACTTTCTTGAACGCGGTCGCATCGGCGATCGCCGCGCCGGTCTTGGCGTCGACGACCTTTCCGTCGGCCGTGCGATAGGCGACGACGTGGCTGCCCGGATCGATACAGCAGCCGGTTCTCGCTCAACGCATCGAGGATCGCGGCGCCTTGCGGCGGGGCCTCGGCGGCGAGTTCGGCGATCGCCTTCTCGCTGTCGGCGAATTTGTCGGTCGTGAAGCGCGCGAGCGTGTCGTCGAGGGCGTCCGCTCGCGCCGCGCCGGAAAAGGCGAGGCCGCCGAGAAGCGCCAGGACAGTCAGCGCGAAGACGGTCAGCGCGAGCGCAAGCGCGGTTTGGCGAACGGCGAAAAGCAATCGAACCTCATGCTGCGTCGGTTTGAAGATCCCCTCCGCGAGGGCGAGCGCGCGGAGGGGGCGTGGTGCATGCGCTTTAGGCGATCAGCCGCCGCATTTGCCGGTCTTGACGTTGAAGTTGCCGCAGGACATGGGCGGACGCCAATCGGCGATCAGGTCGCGCGACCCTTCGAGATAGGGCGACCATTCCTGAGCGACCAGGGTTCCAGGCGTCTGCCAGACGGTGTTGAGCTGGCCGTCGGCCTGGATCTCGCCGATGTAGACGGGCTTGGTGATGTGGTGGTTGGGCATCATGGTCGACAGGCCGCCGGTAAGGTTCGGGACCGCGACGCCGATCATGGCCGGAATGACCTTGTCCGGCTCGAAGCTCTGCGCCTTCTCGACCGCCTTCACCCACATGTTGAAGCCGATATAGTGCGCCTCCATCGGGTCGTTGGTGGTGCGGCTCGGCTTCTTGGTGAACTCATGCCACTTCTGGATGAAGTCCTTGTTGGCCGGGGTGTCGATCGACTCGAAGTAGTTCCAGGCGGCCAGATGTCCGACGAGCGGCTTGGTGTCGAGGCCCGCGAGTTCTTCTTCGCCGACCGAGAACGCCACGACCGGGATGTCGGTCGCCTTGATTCCCTGGTTGCCGAGTTCCTTGTAGAACGGCACGTTGGCGTCGCCGTTGATGGTGGAGACCACCGCGGTCTTCTTGCCGGCCGAGCCGAAGGCCTTGATCTTCGATACTTCGGTCTGCCAGTCCGAGAAACCGAACGGCGTGTAGTTGATCATGATGTCTTCGGCCGGCACGCCCTTGAGCTTCAGGTAGGCCTCGAGGATCTTGTTGGTCGTGCGCGGGTAGACGTAGTCGGTGCCCTCGAGCACCCAGCGCTTCACCGAGCCGCCATCCGGGCTCATGAGGTAATCAACCGCGGGGATCGCCTGCTGGTTGGGAGCCGCGCCGGTATAGAACACGTTGCGCTCGGATTCCTCCCCCTCGTATTGCACGGGATAGAAGAGCATCGAGTTCGAGCTCTTTGAACACCGGCAGCACGGACTTCCGCGACACCGAGGTCCAGCAGCCGAACACGACCGAGACCTTGTCCTTCTCGATCAGCTCCTTGGCCTTTTCGGCGAACAGCGGCCAGTTCGAGGCCGGATCGACGACGACCGCCTCGAGCTTCTTGCCGAGCACTCCGCCCTTCTTGTTCTGCTCGTCGATCAGCATCAGCATGACGTCCTTGAGGGTCGTCTCGCTGATCGCCATCGTCCCCGACAGCGAATGCAGGATGCCGATCTTGATCGTTCCTTCCTCCGCGTGGGCGGCGGTGACGCCAAGCGCCAGCGCCCCTCCCATGAGCGCGCCCGCCGCGCGCGAAATTATACTTTTTGTCAAGGACATGAGGACCTCGTCGATTGCGCCCTGATTTGCAGGGCCTGTGACAGCCTGACCCCACAGGAGCCGCGTGTGCTGACGCAACGAGCATGCCAGCGACGCTTTGCCGCAGTTTCGCGTGGTCGGTTGCAGACGATCGATGCGCCGGCGCCGCAGAATTCATCAGGCCAATGGATCAAGGCCGCGCGCGGCGCCTCAGGCTTCAGCAGCGCGATAGCCGACGCCGGGCTCGGTGGTGACGATTTTCGGCGACGTCGGGTCGCGTTCGATCTTGGCCCTGAGCTGACCGATGAATACGCGCAGATATTGCGTATCCTCGGTATGGGCCGGGCCCCACACGGCCGACAGGATCTGCCGATGGGTGACGACCCGCCCGGCGTTGCGGAACAGGATGGCCAGGAGTTCGTATTCTTTCGGCGTCAGCTTGATCGGCGCGCCGTAGCGGGTGACCAGCCGCTTCTCGAAGTCCATGACGACGCCGTCGATCTCGATCCGCGGCTGAGGCTGCGCCACGCTCGCCTTGTGACGAAGCGCGGCGCGCAGCCGCGCCGTCAGCTCCCCGATCCCGAACGGCTTTTCGACATAGTCGTCCGCGCCGAGGTCGAGCGCCTGGATTTTCTCCGACTCCCGGTCGCGCGCCGACAAAATGATCACCGGCGTCTGCGAGAAGGTGCGGATGTCGCGCAGCACCTCCTTGCCGTCGCGATCGGGCAGGCCGAGATCGAGCACGATGAGATCGGGCGCGCTGGTGACGGCCATGCGCACCGCCTGCGCGCCGGTTTCGGCGGAGACGACCTCGTAGCCCGCGGCAGTGAGCGCGACATGCAGGAACCGCTGGATCTGCGGCTCGTCGTCGATCACGAGAACGCGGCAGAAGCCCGCCGGACTCATGTGGCGGCCTTTATGGCGCTGGCGGAAGGCTCGGCGGCGGGAAGGCGCACGACGATGCGGGTTCCCTTCCGCCGAACCGCCGGGCTCTGCGCGACGATCGTTCCGCCCATCGATTCGATCAGGCCGCGACAGATCGAGAGGCCGAGGCCGGTGCCGGGCTTGCGCCCGTCCGAGCGGCCGCCGCGATAGAACTTCTCGAAGATCTTCTCGAGATCCGCCGGCTTCACGCCCGGCCCTTCGTCGGTGACGCTGAGGACGACCGCGTCGCCGTCGCGGCGCGCGTGAATGGCCGCGCCGGTGTCGGAGGCGTACTTGTGGGCGTTGTCGAGTAAATTAAACAGCACCTGCTCGAGAAGCTTGTCGTCGCCGCGCACGAACGGAAGGTCGGGCGCAAGATTGACCTTCACCGGCTGCTTGGGGAACGCCTTGCGGCTTCGTTCGACCGCGCCCTGCACAACGTCGGCGACGTCGACTAGCTCGCGATTGACTTTGAGCCCGCCCGCTTCGATGCGCGACATGTCGAGCAAATTGGCGACGAAGCGCGACAGGCGCGCCGTCTCGTCTTCGATGGAGGTGAGCAACTCGACCCGCTCCTCCGGCTTCATCTTGTCGCCGAGCGCGCGCAGCGAGGTCGCCGCCCCCGCAATCGCGGAAAGCGGCGTGCGCAGATCATGCGAGAGCGAGGCGAGCAGCGCGTTGCGCACCTTCTCGTTCTCCTGCATCGAGGCGGTGTCGACCGCCTCGCGCGCCAGCAGGACGCGGTCGAGCGCAATCGCGGTCTGATCGAGGACCGAGGCGAGCGCCCGCTCGTCGTCCCCGGAAATCGGTTGATCGGGCGAATGCGGCTCGAAACCGCACACCGCGATCGCGCCCCGCGCGGCGATCAGCGGGCGGAACTGGAAATCGACGTTCGGCAGCGTGCCAGTCCCCCATCCGGCCGGCTCCTGCTTTTGCTGGGCCCAGCGCGCGGCGGTCAATGCTGTCGGGTCGAGTTGCGCGTCCGGCGGCCACGCGGCGCGCAAGGTGAGTTCGTCGCCCTCCGCCACCAGGAGCACGATGCGGCCGCCAAAGGTCGAATGCAGATGAGCGGCGGCCACCCAAAGCACATCGTCGACCTTCGAAGCGCCGGAGAGCTTGCGCGAGTAATCGAACAGCGACCGCATCACCTCCGCGTTCTTGATCACGCCCTCGCGCTGGTCGCGCACGCGCCCGGTGAGCGAGCCGGTGAGGACCGAAACGACAAGGAAGATCAATAGCGCGAACAACTCTTGCGGCTGCGCGATGGTGAAGGTGTAGATCGGCTCGATGAAGAAGAAATTGTACGCGGCGAAGGAGGCGAACGAGGCGATGATCGCCGCCCGCGTGCCGAAGCGCATCCCGGTGAACAGCACCGCGGCGAGAAAGATCATCGACAGGTTCGGGAGCTTGAGCGCCGCGGTCAACGCTTCGCCGACCAGGACGGCGGCGGCGACGGAACCCAGCGCGACGCCAAGCTCGGCCTCGATACCCTTCCGGTCGAATTTCAATTTTGGCAGGAACCGCTTTGGACGGCTCGGCTCCGCTTGCGGCACCATATGGACTTCGATTGAACCCGACCCGCGCATGACCGCGTCCGGCAGGGATCGGCCGAAAAGACGCGCCAGAGGTCCCGCGCGCGACTGGCCGAGCACGATCTGGGTCACGTTCTCGCGCCGCGCGAGGCGCAATATCTCCGCGGCGAAGTCGGCGCCCTGCGCACGCGTGGTGTCGCCGCCGAGCCGCTCGGCGAGGCTGAAGGTCTTTGCGAGCTGGCTGACTCGCTTGGCGTCGTCCGCGTGGCCGAACGGTTCGATATAGACCGCCGTCCAGGGGGCGTTGAGCGAAGTTGCGAGTTGCGCGGTCCGGCGCACCACCCGCTCGGAAACCTCGGCGGCGCTGACGCAGGCGAGCAGCCGCTCGGACGCTCCCCACGGCCCCTCGATCGCCTTCTGCCGCAGGTAGTCGACCATCTGGTCGTCGACCCGGTCCGCGGTGCGGCGCAGGGAAAGCTCGCGCAGCGCGGTCAGGTTGCCGGGCGTGAAGAAGTTCTGGATCGCGCGCCGCGCCGTCTCGGGGACATAGACCTTGCCCTCGTTGAGGCGCTGGATCAGTTCGTCGGGCGTGATGTCGACGAGGACGACGTCGCTCGCCTCCTGAAGCACCCGATCGGGCACTGTCTCGCGAACTGTCACGCCGGTGATGCGCGACACGACGTCGGCCAGACTTTCGAGATGCTGGATATTGAGCGCGGTCCAGACGTCGATGCCGGCCGCGATCAACTCCTGCACGTCCTGCCAGCGCTTGGGATGACGGCTTTCGGGGGCATTGGTATGGGCGAGTTCATCGACGACGATCAGCGTCGGCTTGCGCTCGAGCGCCGCGTCGATGTCGAACTCGGCGATCGCCCGGCCGTGATAATCGATGATGCGGCGAGGCAGAACCTCGAGGCCCTCGAGCAGCGCACCGGTCTCGGCCCGCCCATGCGTCTCGACCAGTCCGACGACGACGTCGACGCCTTCTTCCTTGAGCCGGCGCGCGCCAAGCAGCATCGCGTAAGTCTTGCCGACGCCCGGCGCCGCGCCGAGGAAAACCTTGAGTCGGCCCGACGTCGACCGCCGGACCGCCGCCAGCAGCGCGTCCGGATCCGGGCGTCCGTCATCATCTCGACTCGATTGCGTCATCAGGAACCACGGGTTGTCACGACGACGACTTTATCTGATCCAGCGCCAAATTCAGCCGCAAAACGTTGACCCGCGGTTCGTCCGATCCAGCCGAACGCCGGCTGCTCGATCGAGGCTTCCACCAGGGCGCGCACGCGCGCTGCGTCGAGGCCGCGCGCCCTGGCCACCGACGGCGCCTGCGCAAGCGCATTCTGCGGAGAAATGTCGGGATCGAGCCCGGAGGCCGAGGTCGTCACGGCGTCGGCCGGAACCGGCCCGGCGCCGGCCTTGGCGCGCCACGCTTCGATCGACGCCTTGACCCGGTCGACCAGCTTCTGCGACGTCGGCCCCAGATTCGAGCCCGAAGAATTGGCGGCGTTGTAGGGCGCGTCGATCGTCTTGGTCGAGTCGTTCGGGTCGGTGTCGGTCGTGGCCGACGGGCGCGGGTGGAAATAGCGGTCCGACTTGAAATTCTGCCCGATCAGCGCGGAGCCGATCACGACGCCGTCCTTCTCGATCAGGCTGCCGTTCGCCTGAGCGGTGAGCGCAAGTTGCGCCACGCCGGTGACCGCGAGCGGATAAAGCAGCCCCGTCAGCGCCGAAAACAGAATGAGCAGCACGACCGCCGGGCGGATGTGTTGAAGCATGGGAGTCGCCCCTTTCAGGCCAGATGCAGTACGGCGACGATCATGTCGATCGCCTTGATGCCGATGAACGGCAGGATCAGGCCGCCGAGGCCGTAGACGAAGAGATTGCGCCTGAGCAGCGCCGCCGCGCCGACCGCGCGATAGGCGACGCCCTTTAGCGCCAGCGGGATCAGCGCGATGATGATGAGGGCGTTGAAGATCACCGCCGACAGGATCGCCGACTGCGGCGAGGCGAGATGCATCACGTTCAGCGCGCCCAACTCGGGGTAAGTCACCAGGAAGAGCGCAGGCAGGATGGCGAAATATTTCGCGACGTCGTTGGCGATCGAGAAGGTGGTCAGCGAGCCGCGAGTCATCAGGAGCTGCTTGCCGATCTCGACGATCTCGATCAGCTTGGTCGGGTTGGAGTCGAGATCGACCATGTTGCCCGCCTCGCGCGCCGCCTGCGTCCCGGTCTGCATGGCGACTCCGACGTCGGCCTGGGCGAGCGCGGGCGCGTCGTTGGTGCCGTCGCCGCACATCGCGATCAGCCGGCCGCCGGACTGCTCCTTGCGGATATAACCGAGCTTGTCCTCGGGCGTGGCTTCCGCGAGGAAGTCGTCGACGCCGGCTTCCGATGCGATCGCGGCGGCGGTGACCGGGTTGTCGCCGGTCACCATGACCGTGCGGATGCCCATGGCGCGCAAGGCGGCGAAGCGCTCCTTGATGCCGGGCTTCACGATGTCCTTGAGATGGATGACGCCGAGCAGCATGCCTTTGTCCGCCACTGCGAGCGGCGTGCCGCCCGACATCGCGACCCGCTCGACCGCCAGGCGGAATTCCGCCGGCGCCTTGTCGATCGAGGTCTTCAGATAGCGCAGGATCGAGTCGATCGCGCCCTTGCGGATCGAACGGCCGCCGACGTCGACCCCGGAAATGCGGGTCTGGGCGGCGAACGGCACGACTTTCGTCTCGGCGGGGTCGAGCTCGGGCTCCAGCAGTCCGTAGTCGCCCCTGGCGAGCGCCACGATCGAGCGACCCTCCGGGGTTTCGTCGGAGAGGCTCGAAACGAGCGCGGCCGAGGCGAGATCCTCGGGCCGGACGCCGCCGACCGGCAGGAATTCGGTCGCCATGCGGTTTCCGAAGGTGATGGTGCCGGTCTTGTCGAGGAGCAGCGTGTCGACGTCGCCCGCGGCCTCGACCGCGCGCCCGGAGGTGGCGATCACGTTGAAGCGGATCAGCCGATCCATGCCGGCGATGCCGATGGCGGAGAGGAGGCCGCCGATGGTCGTGGGGATGAGGCAGACGAGCAGCGCGATCAGCACGGTCGCCGACAACTCCGTCCCCGAATATTTCGCAATCGGCCAAAGCGTCACGCAGACGATCAGGAAGATCAGCGTCAGGCCGGACAGGAGGATCGAGAGCGCGAGCTCGTTCGGGGTCTTCTGCCGCTCCGCGCCTTCCACCAGCGCGATCATCCGGTCGATGAAGGTCGAGCCGGGCGCGGCGGTGATCTTCACCTTGATGTAATCGGAGAGCACTGTGGTGCCGCCGGTGACGGCCGAGCGATCGCCGCCGGCCTCGCGGATGACCGGGCGCGGACTCGCCCGTGATCGCCGATTCGTTGACCGAAGCCACGCCTTCCACAATCTCGCCGTCGCCCGGGATGATTTCGCCGGGCTCGACCAGCACCACGTCGTTGAGCTTGAGGTCCTGGGCGTTGACGACGAGCAGGACGCCGTTCAGCTTGTCGGGGTCGGCGTAGCGCCTCGCCGGGGTGTCGGTGCGCGTCTTGCGCAGCGCGTCCGCCTGAGCCTTGCCGCGTCCCTCGGCGACCGCCTCGGCGAAATTGGCGAACAGAACGGTGAACCACAACCAGGCCGCGATCTGGCCGGAGAACCAAGCCTGCCCGTTCTGCACGAAGAGGTCGCGCACGAACAGCAGGGTGACGACCGCCGAGACGACCTCGGTCACGAAGATCACCGGGTTCTTGGCGAGCGCGCGCGGATCGAGCTTGCGCACGGCGTCGAGAGCGGCGGCGCTGATGATCCGGCCGTCGAGCAGGCTCTGCGGCTGCGGCTTGTGCGAGGACATGAGAACCGCCTTTCCGATCAGAACGACTTGCCGGCGAGCATCAGGAAGTGCTCGACGATCGGCCCGAGCGACAGGGCCGGGAAATACTGCAGGAGGTAGAGAATGACGATCACGCCGACGAGCAGGCCGACGAACAGCGGGCCGTCGGTGGGGAAGGTGCCGGCGGAGGCCGGGATCTTCTTCTTCGCCGCGAGCGAACCCGCCAGCGCCAGCACCGGAATGACATAGGCGAAGCGGCCGCTCAGCATCGCGAGGCCGAGCGTGGTGTTGAACCAGAGCGTGTCGCCGTTGATGCCCGCGAAAGCCGAGCCGTTGTTGGCGTTGGCGGAGGCGTAGGCGTACAGGATTTCCGACAGGCCGTGCGGGCCGGAGTTGCCGAGACTGTCGAGCGCCGTCTTGAGGAGCACGGAGGCGCCGACGAACCCGAGCACGACCAGCGGATAGACGAGGATGGCCAGCATCGAAAGCTTCATCTCGCGCACCTCGATCTTCTTGCCGAGGTATTCCGGCGTCCGTCCGACCATCAGGCCCGCGATGAACACGGCGATGATGGCCACGATCAGGAAGCCGTAAAGGCCGGAGCCGACGCCGCCCGGCCAGATGCAGCCGGCGAGCAGATTGAACATCGGCACGAGGCCGGCGAGCGGGGTGAACGAGTCGAACATCGCGTTGACGGCGCCGGTGCTGGTGCCGCTCGTGCCGGCCGAGAACAACGCGGACATCGCCTGACCGAAGCGGATCTCCTTGCCCTCGAAATTGCCGAGCGAGCCATCGAGGCCGAGCGACGTCAGGATCGGATTGCCGGCGGATTCGGACCAGTAGATGACGAGAACGCCGAGCACGAGGAAGACCGCCATCGCGGCGAGGATCGCGCCGCCCTCGCGCAGGTTCCCGACCACGCGGCCGAAGGCCAGAACCGAGGCGACCGGGATGAGAAGGAGCGCCCAGATCTCCAGGAGATTGCTCCAGGCGTTGGGATTTTCGAACGGATGCGACGAATTCGCGTTGAAGAAGCCGCCGCCGTTGGTGCCAAGCTCCTTGATGATCTCCTGGCTCGCGAGCGGTCCGATCGAAATCGTCTGCTTCAGTCCTTCGAGCGTGGTCGCGTCGACCGCGCCGGCGAGCGTCTGCGGAACCCCGAGGGCCACGAGCGCGAACGCGAGGATCAGCGAAATCGGCAGGAGGAGGTAAAGCGTGATCCGGGTGACGTCGACCCAGAAATTGCCGACCGTCTGGGCCGACGACCGCACGAATCCGCGCGCCAGCGCGAAAGCCATCGCAAGTCCCGTGGCGGCGGACAGGAAATTGTGGACGGTGAGGCCGAGCATCTGGGTCAGATTGCTCATCGTCGTCTCGCCGCTGTAATTCTGCCAGTTGGTATTGGTGAGGAAGCTGGTCGCGGTGTTGAACGCGAGGTCCGGCGGGACCGCGTCGAAGCCTCGCGGATTGAGGGGCAGGACGTTTTGCAGGCGCTGCAGGGCATAGAGCGACAAGAAGCCGGCGAGCGAGAAGACCACCATGGCGAGGGCGTAGCCCAGCCAGTCCTGCTCTCTCGCCGGATCGACCCCCGCGAGCCAATAGAAGCCGCGCTCGACCGGACCGAGGACCGGGGAGAGAAACGTCCGCTCGCCCGCGAACACCCGGGCGATGAAAGCGCTGAGCGGCACGGCGCAGGCCACAACGAGGGCGAGCGCCAGTACGATTTGCGACCAGCCGGCAAGCGTCATCGCGAAGTCCTCGGGTCAGAATTTTTCGGGTCGGATCAGCGTGTAGAGCAGATAGAGGCCAAGCAGCACCGCCACCGCCAGCCCAATCATAGGTTCGGTCATTGTCAGCGCTCCTTGAGCGGGTAGCGGAAACCGGCGTACTGGTTTCCGCAAGGCCCGCATTCTATGGGCTAGAGGCGCCGCAAGCCTGCGGCGTAAAGCCCCATCAGTCCGATGAGCGCAACTCCGAGCGCGACAAACGCCAGATCGAGCATGACCACCGCCTCCTCAGCGCCGGCGTCGTACCCCCGGCCCCGCGTAAGGTTTCGATCTCGATTGATCGGATCGCCGTAAGGATTTAATAAAGCCGCCAAGTCGTGTAAATATGAGGGCAGGGCGACGGACAAAAAGGCGATCGCCGGGGCGGGAGAATTTTCGATTTGCGTTTGTTTAAACATTCTGTCGTTAGCAAAATTGCACAAGCCGCCTTATAGCGTTCGCGCAACCAGGTCCGCCGTGCTGGGGACGACCGGCGAAACGCCGCGCCGGACAGGCTCGGCGCAGACACCTTTGAATTTCCGACGGCTGCTGCCGCAAAGGACGCGCAGCGGCTGGATTAACCCAGGAGAAAAACGTTGCTGCAGGTTTCAGGACTTATGAAAGGACGGTGGCGGGTCGCCGCGACGGTTCTGGCCTTGATAGGCGCCATCGCGCTCGCCGGATGCGGCAAGAAAGCCGATGCGCCCGCCGTCGTCGGACAGGTGATCGCGCATGTCGGTCCGGACGACGTCACCCAGCAGGAGTTGGACAACGAGCTGCGTCTGGCCAACGTACCCGCCGACAAGCGCACCGACGACGTGATCAAGGCCATCCTCAGCCGGATCGTCGAACGAAAATATCTGGTCCAGCAGGCGATGGCCGCCAAACTCGATCGCGAACCGACCGTCCATCTCGACCTGTTGCGGTCGCGCGAGCAGATTCTCGCCGGCGCCTACGTCCAGCGCGATCTCGGCTCCAAGGTCACCGCGATCTCGAAGAATGAGATCGACGACTACATCCAGAGCCATCCCAATCAGTTCGCAAACCGCCAGATCTTCAACATCCAGCAGGTTTCCTTCCCGCCGGCCGGGAACCTGGATACGCTCGCCGCGGCTACGAAAGATTTCAAGACCATAGACCAGGTCGAAAGCAAGTTGAACGAACTCGGAATCAAGTACAGCCGCGGCCCAAGCGCGCTCGACAGCGCGACAATGCCCCCGCAGATGCTGACCGCGCTGCAAAATAGAAAGCCAGACGACGTCTTCTTCATCCGCTCGAGGAACAGCGCGAGCTTCTTCAAGGTGACATCGGTCGACGATAAGCCATTGACCGGCGAAGACGCTCAGCAGCTCGGCAAGCGCGAACTGGCGTCCGACCTGGCCAAGAAGACCGCGGCGGACACCTCCAGGGAGGCGATAGCGGCGACGAAATTCGAGGGGGACTACGGCCGGATCATGACCACGGCCGCAGCGGCGCCTGCGGCAGCCGGCGAAGCCGCCCCCGCGCCGGCCGCCGGCGAAGTCGCGCCCGCCCCGGCCGCGGGCGAAGCGCCGGCCGCGCAAAAGCCCGCCGACGAGCAGCCTAAGCAGTAGCGCCAAGGCGCGACGCCGCGGCGATCGGCAAGCGCCGATTTCAGCAGATGCGGGGGAGTTGTTCGCCCGCGAGCCAGTCGACGATCCGCCCCCCGCCGAAGGCGGTGCGCATCTCCACGAAATGATGCGGGTCGTCGACCGCCCGGCCGATGACCGAGGATCGTCGGCCGAGCGGATGGGCCCTCATCGCCGCAATCAACCGATCGGCGAATTCCGGCGCGACGATCGCCACGAGCTTGCCTTCGTTGGCGACGTTGAGCGGATCGAGGCCGAGAAACTCGCACGCGGCGGCGACTTCGGCGCGCACCGGGATTGCGTCCTCCTCGATCGAAAAGCCGACCTGGGACTGATGCGCGAGTTCGTTCAGCGTCGCCGCAAGGCCGCCGCGGGTCGGATCGCGCATCACCCGCAAGGCTGATCCGACGCCTGCGACCATGTCGGCGACGAGACCGTGAAGCGCCGCGGTGTCGGAAAGAATTTCGGTCTCGAATTCGAGATTCTCGCGCTTCGACATGACCGCGACGCCATGGTCCCCGATGGTTCCCGAGACGATGACGACGTCGCCCGGTCGGGCCGCATCGCTCGACAGGACGATTCCCGGCGGCGCCACGCCGACCCCCGCGGTCGAGACGAACAGCTTGTCCGCCTTGCCGCGCTCGACGACCTTCGTGTCTCCGGTGATGATCGGGACGCCGGCCGCGCGCGCGGCCTCGCCCATGCTCGCAGCCACCCGCGAGAGGTCGGCGAACGTCAGGCCCTCCTCGATGATGAAGCTCGCCGACAGATAGAGCGGACGGGCCCCCGCCATCGCGACGTCGTTGATCGTGCCGTTGACCGCCAGCGCGCCGATGTCTCCGCCCGGAAAGAAGATGGGGGAGACGACATACGCGTCGGTCGTCATCACCATGCGCCCGGCCGCGACGTCGAAAGCGGACTGGTCGTTGCCGGCGCGTAGCCAGGGATTGTCGAAAGCGGTGTGGAAGATGTCCTCGATGAGCTGTCCCATGGCCCGGCCGCCGGCGCCGTGCGACAGGTCCACCCGGCCGCTCCTGAGGTCGAGCTTGCGCCGGACTGGCTTCTCCAGGCTCACGCGACGACCTTTTCGGACGCGGCCCGGGCCTTCTCGCGGAAGCGGCCGTAGGTCCAGTGCGCCGCGCAGGCGCCCTCCGGCGACACCATGCAGGAGCCCATCGGCGTGTCCGGCGTGCAGACGGTCCCGAACAGCCGGCATTCGCGAGGCGCCTTGGCGCCGCGCAGGATCGCCCCGCATTCGCAGGCGGGATTGTCCTTCGCCGGCTTCTCGGCGAGGCCGAAACGCCGCTCGGCGTCGTAAGTCCCGAATTCCGGCCGCAGCTTGAGCGCGCTCATCGGCAGGAAGCCGAGCCCCCGCCACTCGAACGACTCGCGGGTTTCGAACACCGCCGCCATTTCCGCCTGCGCCCTGAGGTTGCCCCCGGGGGTCACCGCGCGGATGTACTGGTTCTCGACCTCGGCGCGGCCGTCGTTGATCTGCCTGACCAGCATGAGGATCGCCTGCGCGACGTCGAGCGGCTCGAAGCCCGCGATCACCACCGGCTTCAAGTCATCGCGAGCGAACGGCTCGTAAGGGCGCGTCCCGATCACCGTACTGACATGCGCCGGGCCGATGAAGCCCTCGATCATGACCGGCGCTTCGCCGCCCTCGCTCGTTCCGTCAAGAATGGCGCGCATCGCAGGCGGCGTCATCACGTGATTGCAGAGCACGGAGAAATTTTTCAGACCCTTCTTTTGGGCTGAGCGAACGGCGAGCGCGGTCGGGGGCGTCGTCGTCTCGAACCCGATGGCGAAGAACACGACGACCCGGTCCGGCTCGGCCTCGGCGATGCGGATCGCATCGAGCGTCGAATAGACCATGCGGATGTCGGCGCCTTCCGCCCTGGCCTTCATGAGGCTCGATCCGCCGGAGCCGGGAACGCGCATCAGGTCGCCGTAGGCGGCGAGCGTCACGCCGGGCAGGCGCGCGCAGGCGATCGCCATGTCGACCCGCGCCATCGGCAGGACGCAAACCGGACATCCCGGTCCGTGAATCAAGCGGACGTTCGGCGGCAAAAGGTCTTCGAGACCGTATCTGGATATGGCGTGCGTATGGCCGCCGCAGAACTCCATCAGGCGATAGGTCCGATCCCGCCTCGCCTGCCGTCCGATCTCGGCGGCGATCGATCGTGCGAGCGCGCCATCGCGGTATTCGTCGACGTACTTCATGGCCGGCCTCCTTTCAGGCGCCGACTCCGACGGCGTTCAAGAGCTCGAGCGTCTTCAGCGCTTCTTCCGGATCGATCTTGGCGAGCGCATACCCGACGTGCAGCACGACATAGTCGCCGACCCTGACGTCCTCGATCAGCGCGGTCGAGACGAGCTTGATCACGCCGTCGAGGCTGACCTTAGCCATGTCGTCGGGCAACACTTCGCGCACTTCAACGGGAATCGCGAGGCACATCGTTACGTCTCCATTTGCCGTCTCCCGCACGCGCGCACGATAGCGCGAACGCGGCCTGGCCGAACGACACGCCGCCGTCGTTGGCGGGAACCGCGCTCGGCAGCGCCGGCTCGAGACCCGCAGCGCAGAGAGCCGCGACCAGTCCCTCGGCGAGCACGCGGTTGATCAGGCAGCCGCCGCCGAGCGCCACCCGCGTGAGCCCGCTCGCCGCCGCCGCCGCGCCGATCCATTCCGCGAGCCCGGCGATCAGTGTACCATGGAACGCCTCAGCCGCGTCGCGCCCTTGAAGCCGCTCGGCGAGCATCGCGCCGATCGCGGGCGAGAGGTCGAGGCGTCCGCCGGCGATGGTCCAGCCGCCGGGGACAATGCGCGGCGCGTCGACCAGCGCCTCCAGCTCCATCGCCGCCTGTCCCTCATAGCTTTGGACGAGACGGACGCCGCCCAAGGCCGCCGCGGCGTCGAACAGGCGGCCGAGGCTCGACGTCCTCGGGAAACGCGCGCCGGCGCGAAGCGCGCCCACAAGCCGCGCCGCTTCGGGAAGAGCGGGAAACAGTCGCGCCGCGGCGTCGAGCTGGCCGAGGCGTTCGAGCATCGCCACGCCCATGCGCCAGGGCTCGCGCGCCGCCCGGTCGCCGCCCGGGAGCGCCAGCGGTTCGAGCCAGCCGACCCGCTCCCACCGCGCGCCGTCGAGGACGATGAGCTCGCCGCCCCAAGGCGAGCCGTCCGCTCCAAGACCCTGGCCGTCGAGCGCGACCCCGAGAATGGGCCCGCTCCAGCGCTTTTCCGCCGCAACCGCGGCCACATGGGCGACATGATGCTGGACCGCGACGACCGGCAGGCCCGACGTTTCCGCGGCGCGGGTCGAGAGAAAATCGGGATGGAGATCGCAGACCGCGCATTCGGGCTCGACCGCGAGGATCGCGGTCAGATGCCGGATGGTCTCTTCGCGGAAGCGGAGGGTTTCGCGGGTGTCGAGATCGCCGATGTGCTGCGATACGAACGCCTCGCGGCCGCGGGTGATGGTGATCGTATTCTTGAGATCGGCGCCGGCGGCGATCACGCTCGGCCCATCCTCGCCGAGGTCGATCGGGTCGGGGACGAAGCCGCGCGCGCGCCGGATAAAGGCGGGCGCGCCGTCGAGAACGCGCAGGACGGAATCGTCAGTCCTGACGACGATGGCGCGTTCGTGGCCGACGATCAGGTCCGCGACGGCCGAAAGACGCCGTTCCGCGTCCTCCTCGGAGGCGACCAGCGGCTCTCCGCCGAGATTGGCGCTGGTCGCGACCAGGGCAAGATCGGAGGGCGCCTCGCGCCAGGAGCGGAAGTCTGGCCAACCCTCCAGCGCGTGCAGGACGAGCCAGTGCAGCGGCGTGTAGGCGAGCATCAGCCCGACGTCGCGAAGATTCGGCGCGACGCTCGGGGCGAGACCGCCGCGGCTCCGCGCAAGCACGATCGGCCGCGATCGATGCGAGAGCGCCGCCCGTTCTCCCGGCCCGATTTCCGCCAGGCGCCCGGCGCTCGCGAGGTTCGCGACCATCACGGCGAAAGGCTTGGCGTCGCGCCCCTTGCGCCGGCGCAAGGTCGCGACCGCTGCCTCGTCGCGCGCGTCGCACAGCAGATGGAAGCCGCCGAGCCCCTTGAGGGCCACGATCCCGCCTTGACGCAAGACGGCGACCGCTTCGGCGACCGGCGCGTTAAGTTTTGGCCCGCAGCGCGGACAGGCGATCGGCTCGGCGTGGAAGCGGCGGTTGGCCGGATCGGCGTAATCGCGGGCGCAGTCCTCGCACATCGGGAACGGCGCCATCGAGGTTTGCGCGCGGTCATAGGGCAGGGCGCGGGTCAGCGTATAGCGCGGCCCGCAATGGGTGCAGTTGATCAGCGGATAGCCGAAGAATCGGCTTTTCGGGTCGAACAGCTCATCGAGGCACGCGTCGCAGACCGCCGCGTCCGCGCCGATCCGGGTGGTGGATCGGCCCTGGCGGCTCGCGTCGATCGCGAAGCCCTTGCCGCCGACCGGCGCGATCGCGTCGACCTCGATCGCGTCGATGCGGGCAAGCGGCGGCGGCGCGCTCGTGAGCGCGGCCAGGAACGCCTGCGCCTCGGCGCCCTCGACCTCGATCAGCACCCCCTCGCCGTCGTTGCGCACGAACCCGCTCAGCGAAAGCCGCGCCGCGAGACCATGCGCGAACGGCCGGAAACCGACGCCCTGAACGACGCCGCGCACACGCAATCGCAGGCGCCGGGCGCTCGCGTGCAAGGCCGGCGCCGCGCCCATCGACGGTCACGCCTTGTCCAGCGCGGCGACGTGGCGGGCGGAACTGGCCTCGATCCAGGCGGCGAAGGCCGCGACGCCCTCGCCCGTGCGGGCGGAGACGGTCAGCGTCTGCAGGTCCGGATTGATCCGGAGGGCGTTCGCCAGACAGAGGCCGACGTCGAAGTCGAGATGGGGAAGGAGGTCGGCCTTGTTGAGCAGCAGAAGGTCGGCGGTGGCGAACATGTCCGGGTACTTCAGCGGCTTGTCCTCGCCCTCGGTGACGGAGAGCACCACCACGCGTCGCGCCTCGCCGAGGTCGAAGGCGGCGGGGCAGACGAGGTTTCCGACATTCTCGATGAACAAAGCCGCGCCGGCCTCCGGGCGCAGCGTCTCCAGGGCGTGGCCGACCATGTGCGCGTCGAGATGACAGCCCTTGCCGGTGTTGATCTGAATCGCAGGCGCGCCGGTGGCGCGAATCCGATCGGCGTCGTTCGAGGTCTGCTGATCGCCCTCGATCACCGCGACGGAAAGGCGCCCTTTCAGCGCCTCGATCGTCTTGACGAGCAGGCTCGTCTTGCCCGAGCCGGGGCTCGAGACGAGGTTCAGGACGAACAGCCGCTGCGCCGAGAACGCGCCGCGGTTCTCGCGCGCGTAGGCGTCGTTCTTCGACAGGATGTCCCGCTCGATCCGGATCATCCGATCCGCGCTCACCCCTGGCGCATGGGCGGCGGCGGCGTGAGCCTGCGCGGGCAAATCGCTATGCTGGTGTTCCTCGTCGTGGTCGTGATGCGCATGCGGGTGGAAATGGGGGCCCGTCCCGTCGCCGTGATCGTGCAGCGCGCCGCGGTCGTGGCTAGGCGCTCCGCCCTGCGCCGTTCCGATCACGACCTCCGCTTCACCGCACCCGCAAACGCTGCACATCAGGACACTCCCGCCGCCGGAACGGCGCGCTTGCCGACCCGAGGCCCGTCAATCCTATAGGAGCGCTCCCCGGTTTCCAACGGATGCGCAAGCGCCGCGCCAAATCGCGTTTGCGGCGCGACCCGCGCGCCGCCGCTCCCCCGAACCGGACTTAAACTGGCGCTGGAGCGGCGACTTTATAACGAATGTGTGACCGCAATCACAGACGATTCCTGAACCGATGGGCGGATTTCCTCCGAACTGAACTCCCGGACCGAACGACAGGGCCTCCGCCCGCGGCCGAGCGTGAGTCAACCGCTTCCAGGCGCGGGCTTTGTTGCGCATGCGCGAAACGGTCCGGAAGCGGTCAAGCCCGCCCGCGCGGCGGCCCGAAGAGAACCGCCTCAAAAATCCAGATCGGCGTAGCTTGCACTCGGCGCCATGCCGGGCAGGCGGTCGGAGAGGAGGGCGCGGAACGAGGGGCGCGACTTGACCCGGGCGTACCAGATCCGGGCGGTCTCGTTTTCGTCCCAGGGCACGTCGCCGAGATAGTCGAGGCAGGAGAGATGGGCCGCCGCGGCGAGGTCGGCGTAGGTCAGCCGGTCGCCGGCGAGCCAGTTGCGCGCTCGAATCAGGTGGCCGATGTAGCGCAGGTGGTAGCGGACGTTGGAGCGCGCCGCGCGCACCGCCTGCATGTCCGGGCCGCCGCCGCCCTGGGCGGGGCTCATGAAGCGCTTGGCGATCTTTTCGCGCACGATCCATTGGCTGGCTTCGTTGAAGAATTTTGTGTTGAACCAGGCCGTCAGGCGCCGGGCCTCGGCGCGGCCGGCAGGGTCGTCGGGCAAAAGCCGCCGATCGCCGAGCCCCAGGCCGCGGGTCTCGTCGAGATATTCCGCGATCACCTCGGCGCCCGGCAGCGCCGGCGGGTGATCCTCGAGAAGGACCGGGGTCGCGCCCTCGGCCGCCATCAGCAAAAATTCGCGCCGCCGCTCCCACGCCCGCTCCTCGACCAGCTTGGGCTCGATCCCCATCTCGGCAAGCGCCAGGCGGACGAAGCGGGAATGCGGGCAAAACGGATGGTGATAGAGCGTGACCATGGCGACGCCGGTAAAGGAAGGGATCTTGTCGAGCCGGCCCCCCGGGCCCGGCTCTCGGACCTCCAATGGGGCGGGCGGGGTTAACCCGGGGTTAACCGGCGCCGCGGCGCCCGGCCGCAGGGTTAACGCGGAGGGTCAGCGGCCCCGCCCATGCGCCCCGGCCCCGGCGCCTTGCCGTAAACGATCGAATATCATTGAGTTCTTGGACTCGAAGCTGACCCGAAACGGCGGTTAAGTCCATGAAATCGTTGAGAGCGGCTTCGCCCGGCCTACCCCAAAATCTCCCGCGATCGGATGCGTCGCACGCCGGCGGCCTCCATCCGCGCCCACGCCTTCTGAAGCGAGCCCGCGGCGTCGATCGCCCGGCAGGCGTCCTCGATCACGAAGGCGTTGAAGCCGGCCGTCCGGGCGTCGAGGGCGCTATAGGCGACGCAGAAGTCGGTCGCGAGCCCGCAGGCGAAGACCCGCTTTGTCCCGCGGGCGTGGAGCAGCGCCGCGAGGCCCGTGGTCTCGGCCGTCGGCCTCGATGAAAGCCGAGTAGGAGTCGACGCCCCCGTGCATGCCCTTGCGCAGGATGAGAAAGGCCTCTTCGATCGCGAGCTCCGGCATGGAGCGCCGCGCCCGCCGTTCCCTGCACGCAATGGTCGGGCCACAGGGTCTGCTCGCCATAGGCGAGTTGCTTGGTCGCGAACGGCTCGGCCGCGTGGGTCGAGGCGAACGAGGCGTGGCCCGGCGGGTGCCAGTCCTGCGTGACCACGACATGGGCGAACCGGCGGATCAGGGCGTTGGCGATCGGGACCACCGCGTCGCCCTCGCCGACCGCGAGCGCGCCGCCGGGCATGAAGTCGGCCTGTAGGTCGGTCACCAGCAGGATGTCGTTGTCGTCAGGGTAGATCGTCGCGGGCATCGGCGCGTCTGGCTCCGAGGGGAACGAGAGAGCGCCAGCGGCGCCGCTCGAAGACGAGGACCACCGCCAGCGAAAACACCAGGGGTATGATAAGATAAAGCAGGCGAAACACCAGCAGCGCCGCTACGACATTGGCCTGCGGGACGTCCGGAACCCCGCTCAGGAAAGCGATCTCGAGAACCCCGAGCCCGCCCGGCGCGTGGCTGACCAGCGCCAGGCAGAAGGACGCGACGAAAACCCCGAGCACGACGACGAAACCCGGATTGGCGGTCGGCAGCGCGAAGAAGATGATGCCCGCCGCCCCGATCAGTTCGAGCGGTCCGGCGAGCAACTGACGGGTCGCGATCGGCGGACGCGGGTAGGTCAGCGTATCCCCGCCAACCCTGACCGGCCTGAAATGGAGGAACGACCCGAGCATATAGAGGCAAGGGGCTGCGATCAGGATCATTCCGGCGGCCTGGCCCACCCAGTCCGGCGCGCCCTCGAAGCGCTCGACCAGATCGGGCCGGAAGACCAGCAGGACGCCGCCGAGCGTCACCGCGCCGAGGCCAAAGGTGAAGGAGCAGAAGGCGACCAGGAGCCCGACCTCTCCCATGCTCAGCCCGCGCGTCGAATAGGCGCGGTAGCGGATCAGCGCGCCGGAAAAGACCGAGGCGCCGAGATTGTGCGCGATGGCGTAGGTGACGAACGAGGTCAGCGCGACAAAAGGCCAGCCGATCTTCCGCCCGAGATGGAGAAGCCCGATCCGGTCGTACCAGGCGAGCGCCGCGTAGGCGAGCGAGGTCGACCCGCAGGCCATGACCCACCGCGCAAGCGAAATCGCGCCGAACGCGTCGCGCAGGCTCGCGTAGGATAGCCCGCGCAGTTCCTTGAACAGGAGCCAGGACGAAACGCCACCGCACCGACGCCGACCGCCGGCCATGCGATGTCCTGAACGCGCCTCATGCCTGCTCGCCCGCTCTTTGCGGGGACATGCGCCCCACCGCGCCTCCCTGCCCGAGCAAGGCGGCGAAGACAAGGCCGCGCGCGCCGCCTGCGTCATTGCGCCGCAGCGGACCCTTGCCCATAGGGCCGCCGGCCGGCATGCTGGCGCACCTGACGAACGACGGGAATCATGCCGGAGCACGCGCCACTCTCCACCGGGTACGCAAGATTACGTCGGCGACCCCCGCAACGACTCGGTCCTGATCAGCGTCAACGGGACGCTCGTCCCTCGGGCCTCGGCGACGGTGTCCGTATTCGATGCCGGCTTCGTGCTCGGCGACGGCGTCTGGGAGGGCCTGCGACTGGTCGATGGCCGCCTCGCCTTCCTGGATCGCCATCTCGATCGTCTCTGGGACGGCGCGAAGATGCTGCGGATCGACGTCGGTCTGACCCGCGAGGCCCTCAAGGCGAGACTTTTCGATGTGGTCGAGGCCAACAGCATGACCGACGGCGTCCATATCCGCTTGATGGTGACCCGCGGCGTCAAACGCTCGCCCTACCAGGATCCGCGTCTGACGATCGGCGCCGCGACGATCGTCATCATTCCCGAATGGAAACGGCCGAGGCCGGAGATGTTCGCCCGCGGGGTGACCCTCTTTACCGTCCATATCCGGCGCACCGGGCCGGCCGAGCAGGACCAGAAGCTGAACTCCCATTCCAAGCTCAATTGCATTCTCGCCTGCATCCAGGCGATGGAGGCCGGCGCGGACGAGGCGCTGATGCTCGACGATCGCGGCTTCGTCGCGACCTGCAACTCCACGCACTTCTTCCTCGTGCGCAAGGGCGAGGTCTGGACGTCCGCGGGCGGCTACTGCCTCGGCGGCATTACCCGCGACGCGGTGCTGCGGGCCGCGCGTCGCGAGGGAATCCCGGCGTTCGAGAAGGATTTCTCGCTGTTCGACGTCTACGGCGCCGAGGAGGCCTTCACCACCGGCACGTTCGCGGGGCTGGTTCCGGTCGCGTCGGTCGACGGGCGGACCATCGGCGATTCCCAGGCCGCCGCCGGCGACCGCTCCGGTCCGCTGACCCGCCGCCTCAGGGCTGCGGTCAAGGCGCTCGAGGCCGAGGAAGCGCAGGGGAGGGGCGTATGAGCGACGAACCGGTCGTGCGCATCGCCATGTGGTCCGGTCCCCGCAACATCTCGACCGCGATGATGCGCGCGTTCAGCTCGCGATCGGATTGCGCGGTCAGCGACGAACCGTTCTACGCCGCCTATCTCGTCGCCACCGGACTTGTGCATCCGATGCGCGATGAAGTCGTGGCGTCGCAGCCTTCCGACTGGCGCACGGTCGCGGCTCGTCTCGTCGGTCCGCCCCCGGAGGGAAAACGGGTCTGGTACCAGAAGCACATGACCCATCACATGCTGCCCGAATTCGGTCGGCAATGGACGGATCGCCTCGTGAACGTGTTCCTCATTCGCGCGCCCGAGGCGGTCCTCGCCTCCTACGCGCTGAAGCGAGACGACTTTACGTTGGAAGAGATCGGGCTGCCGGCTCAGGCCGAGCTCTTCGACCGCGCGGCCGACCGGCTCGGCCTAGCCCCCCCGGTGATCGAGGCGCAGGACGTACTCGCCGATCCGCGCGCCGCGCTTGCCGCTTTGTGCGCGGCGGTCGAGATTCCCTTCGATCCGGCGATGCTGTCCTGGCCGTCGGGGCGGCGCTCGACCGATGGCGTATGGGCGCCGGTTTGGTACCAGACGGTCGAGCAGTCGACCGGATTCGCGCCGCTGCGCCGGGAAGTGTCGTTCGACGATCTTCCGGACGCCCTCAAGCCCGTCGCCGCCGCGGCGCGTCCTATCTACGAGCGGCTGGCCGCCTACCGGCTGGGGTCGAGTGGCGGCTAATCGACAAAAACAGCAGGGCGGCTTGTCAAAATCAGAGTGCGACCTTGACGCCATCGGGACCCCGGAGCATCAGGGTCGCCCCGATGCCGACATTTGTCATTCCCTTTCCGGCGATCAATCCCATACTCGTACAGTGGGGGCCTTTGGCCATCCGCTGGTACGCGCTCGCCTATATTGCGGGACTTGTCCTCGGGTGGTGGGTGGTTCGCCGCGTCGTGGCCAGCGATCGGTTCTGGGGCGAAGGGAAGCGGCCGAGCCGCGACAGTATCGACGACCTTCTCGTCTACTGCGCCTTCGGCGTCATTATCGGCGGGCGGCTTGGCAATGTGCTGTTTTACGATCCGAAATATTATTTCGCCCATCCGCTCGACATCCTGAAAGTCTGGGAAGGCGGCATGGCCTTTCATGGCGGCCTGATCGGCTGCTTTCTCGGCATGGCGCTGTTCGCGCGCCGCTATTACACCCCGCTCCTGACGGTCATGGATCTCGTCTCGCTGGTCGCGCCGATTGGCCTGTTTTTCGGCCGGATCGCGAATTTCATCCGCCCCGAGCTGTGGGGCCGGCCGACCGACGTTCCCTGGGCGGTGGTGTTTCCGGGCACCGACGGCCTGCCCCGGCATCCGAGCCAGATTTACGAGGCGCTTCTCGAGGGCGTTCTGGCGTTTGTCATCCTTTATGCGCTCGCACGACGCGGCGCGCTGCAAAAGCCGGGGCTGATCGCCGGGGCTTTCGGTGTTCTGTATGGCGCGGCGCGTATCTTCAGCGAGTTCTTCCGCGAGCCCGATCCGCTCCTCGAGGACCTCGGCAGGGGACTGACGATGGGCATGTTGCTTTCCGCGCCGATGATCGCCATCGGCCTCGGCTTGATCGCCGTGAGCCTCAGCCGCAGAGGAAGCTGAGATGACGACCCTCCTCGACGAGATGAAAGCGCTGATCGCCGTGAAAGGGCCGATCACCGTCGAACGCTACATGGAGCTTGCGCTCGCCCATCCCGAGTTCGGCTACTACATGACCCGCGATCCTTTCGGCGCCACCGGTGATTTCACCACTTCGCCGGAGATTTCGCAGATGTTCGGCGAGTTGATAGGGCTTTGGGCGGCCGAGGTCTGGTCGAGCATGGGATCGCCGAACCCGGTCCGTCTCATCGAACTCGGGCCGGGTCGCGGCACGCTGATGAGCGATGCGCTTCGCGCCGCGCGCATCGTACCCGAATTCCGCGCCGCGCTCGACGTTTGGCTGATCGAGACCAGCCCGACCCTGGCGGCGATGCAGCACGAACTCCTTCTCGACGCGGGCGTGCGCGATCGCCTGGGCGCAGACCCTGAAGGAGGCGCCTCAGGGTCCGGCGATCGTGATCGGCAACGAGTTTCTCGACGCGTTGCCGGTGCGCCAGTTCGTCCGCGTCAACGATCAGTGGCGGGAGCGCGTGGTCGGGCTCAACGATGAGGGTCGGCTCGCCTTCGACGTGGCGCCCGAACCCGAGCCCTATATCCGCGGCGCCGCGCGGGACGGCGAGGTGCTGGAGGTGAATCCTGCCGGTCATCGCTTCATGTTCGAACTCGGCGGCCGGATCGTGAAGCACGGCGGCGCCGCGTTGTTGATCGACTACGGCCACTCGGTCACGGGCGTCGGCGACACGCTCCAGGCTCTGCGCGCCCATCGCTATGTCGATCCCCTCGCCATGCCGGGCGAGTGCGATCTCACGGCGCATGTCGATTTCGCCGCGATGGCTCGCAGCGCCGCCGCGACCGGCGCCGCGGTCTACGGCCCGATCGACCAGGGCGATTTCCTGCGTGCGATCGGCGTCGACCTCAGGACCAAGGCGCTCGCCGAGCGCGCTGGGCCGGAGCGGGCGGAGGAACTGCAGCAGGCGCGCAACCGCCTTGTCGGCAAGGGAAAAGGGGAGATGGGGGCGCTGTTCAAGGCGATGGCGGTGGCCAACCGCAACCTGCCCGCCCCGCCCGGTTTCCACCCTGTCGCGAGACCTTGATTGAGCGCCGCCCCGTTTCTCACCGCCGCGACCCTCGCCCTGCCCGGAATCGCCCACGCCTTCTTCACCCGCTCGGGCGGCGTGTCGGAGGGCGTTTACGACTCGCTCAACGGCGGCGTGGGCTCGCGCGACGCGCCCGAGGCGGTCGCCGAGAACCGGGCGCGGATGGCGGCGGCGCTCGGCGTTCCGCCGGACCGGCTGGCCGTTCCCTATCAGGTCCATTCTCCGGACGCGATCGTCATCACCGAACCCTGGGCGTCCGACGCGCGGCCGCGCTGCGACGGGGTCGTGACCGCGACGCCCGGATTGGCGCTCGGCGTCACCGGGGCCGATTGCGGCATGATCCTGTTCGCCGACCCCGAGGCGCGTGTCGTCGGCGCGGCGCATGCCGGCTGGAAGGGCGCGCTGAACGGCGTGATCGAAGCGACCGTCGCCGCCATGGAGCGGCTGGGAGCGAAGCGCGAAGCCGTCACGGCCGCGCTGGGTCCCTGCATCGCCCAGGAGTCCTACGAGGTCGGACCCGAGTTCGTCGCCGCCTTCGCGCGAGCCGGAGAGGCGACGGAGCGCTTCTTCGTTCCGAGTTCACGGCCGAGCCACGCCATGTTCGACCTCAAGGCCTATATCGCCGAGCGCGCAGCGCGCGCCCGCGTCGGCCGGTTCGAGGACCTGCGGCTCGACACCTATGCCGATGAGGCGCGCTTCTTCAGCTACCGTCGCACGACCCATCGCCGCGAGGCGGATTACGGGCGGCTCGTGTCGGCGATCGCGCTTGCGTGACGCCCCCATCCGCTCGCCTTGACTTCGGCCGTCGCCGCGCCGCAATTGGACCGCAGGCCAGCCCCATGATCGACAGGTCGTCGCGGGGCGTCGGAGGAGGCGGGGAAGAATTGGTCATGTCCGTTCACGCCTTTGATTCGCGGTCCGGCCAATGCGCCCTGCCTTGTCCGGGATCCGACGCGTGAGCGAACGGCGGCTTCATCATGCCGACCCCGCCGCCTACCGCCAGGCGATGCGGGCGCTCTCCTCCGGCGTGGCGATTGTCGCCTGCGGCGATGGCGAGCGGCGCGTCGGATGCACGGTCACCGCGCTCGCCTCGCTGTCGCTAACCCCCCCGACCCTGATCGTGTCCCTGGCGCGGACCTCCTCGACGCTCGCGGGCCTGCGCGAGACCGGGGCCTTCTCGGTCAATCTGCTGTCCGCGCGGCACGGGGCGCTGGCGGTCCACTTCAGCGGGCGCGGCGGCGCGCACGGGGCCCGGCGGTTCGAGGGCGCGGAGTGGGTCAACCTCGCCACGGGCGCGCCGGTCCTGGCTGACGCGTGCGCGGTTTTCGACTGTCTGGTCGAGGAGGTGATCGAGCGGCATTCCCACGCCATCGTGCTCGGGGCGGTGGTCAGCGTGAAGGAAGGCGACGACGAACCGCCGCTTGTCCACTGGCGCGGGGGCCTCTCGGCCTTGGGCTGAGCCGGCCTTCACCTCATCCCTATCACTTATTCAATGACGTCGTGGTTCGCTCTCGATAAGCGACGGCCGCCCTGGAGGAGCGGCCTGAGAGCGCATAACCGAAGACCTGGACTGCGTGATTGCATTTAAGTCCTTGACCTAAAGCTTCGGTCACCTTCGGCGTCGGCTTGACATCGAATACGCTCGCCGCTCCGCGACGCTGCTCAACCAAGCGCCGGTCGTCATACCCAACACGTAGATAAAAAGAACTTCGACGAGGAGATACACGGCTCTGCGCTCCCACGGATGCCGTTATGGCGAGATCGCGCCGTACGGCGGTTAACGCCTCATAAACCTTCAAGCGGACGGTAAGTTCCCAGTCGAATTGCGCCCCGGAACGGGGCATCGCGCGCCGCGCTTAAAGGTCGTTAGGGAACGCCACTCGGCGCGTCACTCTCGAGCGCCAGGGTTATGGTTTTCCGACTCCGACGACGCGGAAGGTCAAGAGTTCGCCCTCGGCTTCGCGGACCGAGACATATGCGCCGGGCTTGAACACGTGGTCGCCGAAGCGGAAGCCTTCGTCCTCGTCGTCGCCCGCAGCGTGCGGCGACTTCCATTCGAACGCCCAGGTCGAGCCGCCGCGTCCGCGGGCGCGATGGATGAGCAGGCCCCGCATCGCCGGTTCGTCGGCCCAGAAGCGATGGGCGAAGCATTCGCCCTGGCGCACCTTGGGGGTGGCGCCCGGCGACTTGGCGAGCGCCCTTTAGCCGGGTTCCAGCGCCTCTCAATCCCTTATTCTCCAGAGCAATGGATTGGCGAACGCTCGTTCGCGGAGGCGTAAAATTCGCGCATCCGCCGCCTCGAATTCGGCGGCGGGAATAGGGCGGCGCGATGGTAACGGCGGCGGCGCGAACATACGCACACCAAAAAAAGTCAGTCGAGCCTCGCCAAAATTCGCAACGAACATTCGACATAAGCGCTGGCTAAGCGTAAATGCCTCACCCAGATTCAGTCCTGTGAGGAAATATCAATGGCGATACCGGATTCCGTCGAACTGGCCGCAGAGATCGTGGCGGCGTTCATCTCAAACAACCCTTTGCCGAGGAATGAACTCCCGGACTTGATCCACGCCGTGTCCGCGGCGGTTCAGAAACTCGGGCAGGAGTCCACAGCCGCGCCTGTTGAAGTCGAGGCCAAGGCGCCGGCTGTGCCGATCCGCAAGTCGGTCACGCCAGAATTCCTGATCTGTCTGGAGGATGGCAAGAAATTCAAATCGATGCGTCGCCATCTTGGCCAATTGGGTCTGACGCCGGAAGCGTATCGGGCCAAATGGAACCTGCCGTCCGACTATCCGATGGTTGCGCCGAACTATGCCGCCCAGCGGTCGGCGATGGCGAAAAACATTGGCCTCGGGCAATTGCGAAGAAAGGCCAAGTAGGGCCGCCGGAATACAACGCCGGCCAAGGCCGTCAAAACAAGGGGCGTCCTGTTGGACGCCCTTTGTCGCGAAGAGAGCGTGTCACAACCTTCGCTTTCCTTTCCGGGAAAGGGACTACGGAGTCGAACGCCTCCCGTCTCTCGCCGGTCGGACCGCTTAGTTCGTGCCGCTTTGGGCCGGCGGCTGGCTCGCGGCCGTCTGCTGGGTCGAGGACTGATCGCTCGACGCCGAGGTCCCGTAGGAGCAGGCAAGCGCCGGCGCGACGACCGCCGCGAGGCCGAGACCGATCAACAATCCGATAAACTTGGCGCGCATGGCGAACCTCCGTTTCGGCCCCCCGATGGGCCTAGGTTAGCACGGCGGCGCCGGCGCGCAAGGTAAGGCCAAGGCGGGACCGTCACCGAACGCCGCCGTCCCCGGAACTTGCCATCGGTCCGCGCGCTGCAAAGTCACCACATTTTCGGTATGCCGGTATTCCCTGTTCGCCACAGTGTTCGCGTATTCGATGGGCAACCTTGATAAGCGCGGGCGGCGCTCGCGGTTGAGGCGGCGGCGAAGAAAGACGCTGCCGCCGCAACGTCTATCAGGGCATGCGGAGGAGGACGACGATGTCGATCGAGGCGCGAACCTATGCGGACGCCGACCGGGCCCGGGCGGCGATAGATGAATTGTCTTCAAAGGGCTTCTCCGACGTGAAGGCGAACTTCAAGCCGGATCGGGTTCGGGTCGCCGTCAACGCGCGCTTCGGCGAGGCCCGGAACGCGGCGCAAATTCTTGATCGCCACGGACCGTTGACGTCGGAGGAGGCGGGTTCGGAGGCGAACGACGATTCCGATCCGTTTCCGTCGCGCGCGCCGGCCGGGATTCTCTCCAAGGTTCAGGACCCGGCCACGCCGTTGTCGAACATCCTCGGCCTGCGCGTCCTCACCAAGGGCCTATCCGGGCTCGCCCCAAAGGCTTTGATTGACGATCCGGCGCCGCTTTCGAACTGGCTGGGTTGGCCGACCCTGTACGGGGCGACCCAGCGCCGTCCGGCCGCATCCCCCCCGGATAGCCCGCAGAAAGACGCCGAGGCCTCTTCGTCGACGCCCGGTGGCGAGGGACACTCCGATAGCCCGCCGAAAGACGAACAGGCCGCCTCGACAGCGCCCGTTGCCGGGGGATCCGCAGAGAACCCGGCGAATGAGGCGTCAGAGACGCCCGTCGCAGAGGGACGCCCGTCCCGGGAAAGGCGACGGCCGCCCACGCCGTCGTCGTGAGACGGGCATCCTTTCGGGCTTGTCGAGGGTCAGCCGCGCGATCTGAGCGTCATGTGATCGTCCGCGCCGATGGCGTCTCGACGTAGAGTTCTTCGACCATGTCGGCGCGCAGCGCGAGCACCGCGCGCTGGTTGATCGAACCCTTGTCGGTGAGTTCGCCGGTGTCGAGCGAGGGCGGATCGTCCATCAGGAGGATGCGCGCCAGGCGGCCCGAGCTTCCGCCCGCTTTCTTGTTGAAGGCGGCGAGCAGGGTGGAAAAGGTCTCGCGCACTTTCTGATGCAGAACGACTTCCGCGTCGCTCGCCTCTTCGCCCAACCCCGCCAGCTCCCGGCAGGCCGGGACGTTCGGCACGATCAGCGCCGCGGCGTCGTCGCGGTCGTGGCCGGCGACGACCAGGTCGGCGACATAGGGCGCGCAATGGGCGATGAACCGGATCCGCAAGGGGCCGACGCTGACCCAGGTCCCGGTCGCGAGCTTGAAATCTTCCGCCACCCGCCCGTCGAACACGAAGCCGAGTTCCGGATCGCTCTCATCATAGAACTTCAGCGCGTCGCCGAGCTTGTAGTAGCCCTCCTCGTCGAAGGCGTCCCGGGTGAGATCGGGCCGGCGCCAGTAGCCCGGCGTGATGCTCGGGCTTTTGAGGCGCGCCTCGAGCTTGTCGCCGTTCGGAATGAGCTTCATTTCGACGCCGTGATTGGGAATGCCGACCACGCCCGCCGCGCACGCCTTCTCGGTGACGCTGAGCGCCGACGGTCCGGTCTCGGTCGAGCCGAGCGAGGTCAGGATCGGCACGACGTGGCCGACCGTCTCGCGGCCGAGCCGCTCGAACGCCTCGCGCACATGCGGGGCAAGGGCCGCGCCGGCGTAGACGAACGCCTGCAGGTGGGCGTACAGGCTTTTGCGTAACTGCGAGTCTTGCTCCACATGGGGCAGCAGCATCTCGAAGCCCTTGGGCACGTTGTAGTAGACGGTCGGCGACACGTCCTTGAGGTTGCGCACGGTGGCTTCGATCGCGCCCGGCAGCGGTCGCCCCTCGTCGATGTAGTACGAGCCGCCGGCCGACAGCACGAGATTGAAGTTGTTGTTGCCGCCGAAAGTGTGGCTCCAGGGCAGCCAGTCGACCAGCACCGGCGCGACATGATGATAGCTCGGGTTGACGCCTTTCAGCATCGCCTGGTTCGAGGTCATCATCTTCTGGGTGTTGATGACGCCCTTGGGCGATCCGGTCGAGCCGGAGGTGAACAGGAGCTTCGCCACGGTGTCGGGGCCGACTTTGGCGTGCGCCGCGTCGACCGCCGGCCCGGCGGGCTTGGCGATCAACGCCGCGAAGGGACTCGACGGCCATTCCCTCGGCGGATTGACGCCGGCCACCACCTCCACGTCCTTCGGCACGCCGGCCGCGAGCGCGAGGGTGAACCGCGCGCCGTCGCTGACATAGACGAGGCCGGGGGTCAGCACGTCGAGGATGGTCTTCAGCTTGCCGTAGTCCTTGGCGACCAGCGAATAGGGCTGCGACACCGGCGCATAAGGCACGCCCGCGATCATGGCGCCGAGGCCGATCAGCGCATGATCGACGCTGTTGCCGGAGAGGATCGCGATCGGGCGTTCGGCGTCAAGACCACGATCGATGATCGCCTGCGCGATCCTTCGCGCGAGGTCGCGCGCTTGCGCGTATGTCACCTTGCGCCACGCGCCCTCGACCCGCTCGGCTAAAAACACCCGGTCCGGCGCGGCCAGCGCCCAGTGGTCGAGCCAGTCGGTCATTGAGCGCGGATAAGGCGCGAGCGGCTCCGGCGACGTCACGATCATCGCGCCGTCCGCGCGCCGCTCGACGGCGACGTGCGACGGGCCGAAGGTCAGCGGGATTTTCGTCATCGTTTCCTCCCCTGCATCTCAGTCCGGGCCGATCCCGTCGCTCATTGGCAGACCCAAAATTCGACCGGCCTTAAGAAGTCACTTATCAAGGCTGTATATAATATGCGCTCGTTGGTTCCCGGCGATCGCGAGATGCAGCGCGTCTCCGGCGCGCAAGCCGCTCTCGTAAGTGTGCAGGTAGCGTCTCGCCAGATCGTAGTCGGCGCCCTCCGGCGACAGGACGATGAAAGAGCGTCCGACGCGTGAGCCAGATTGACGGTGAGCATTTGCGATCCTTTGCTGACCAGAAAACTGGTCATATTTTATCGGGTTCGCGCCGACGGCAAGAAGCTCAGCTCTGCCGCAGCACCTTGGCCGCGCGCTTCTCCAGAAAATCCTTCAGCCGTTCCGTCGCCTCGGGACTCATCTCGGCGATCGTCGCCATCAGCGATTCGGTAAGCAACCCGCTCGACGGGTTGGTCTCGGCGATGCGCGGCAGGGCGTGCAGCACGGCGAAATTGGTGGTGAGCGTGTTCGAGGCCGCCTTGGCGGCGAGCTCGAACGCTTTCTCCACGCCCTCTCCGTCATCGACCAGGTATTGCGTGATCCCCGCAGCGTGGCCTTCCTCGGCGTTGAGCGTGCGCCCGGTCAGCATCAGGTCCTGCACGCGCGGCACGCCGATCAGCCGAGCGATCCTGACCGAGCCGCCGCCGCCGAGAAAGATGCCGCGCTGTCCCTCCGGCAGCCCGTAATAGGTCGAGCGTTCGGCGACGCGGATATGGGTCGAGGCCGCAAGCTCCAGCCCACCGCCGACCACCGCGCCGTGCATCGCGACGACGACCGGCGCGCGGCCGAACTGGATCGCCTCGAACGCCCGGTGCCACATGCGCGAATGCATCACCCGCTCAAGCGGGCTCAGGTCCTCGGCGACCTCGGAGAGGTCGAGTCCGGCGGAGAAATGCTGGCCTTCGCCGGTCAGCACCACTGCGCGCACGTCTGCCGGCAGGCGGGTGAAGAAGGTTTCGAGCCCGAGCACGGTCACGTCGTCGAGCGCGTTGCGCTTTTCGGAGCGCGCGAGGCGGAGATGCGCGATCGCCCCGCGCCGCGTCGCCTTGAGCGAGGCCGGCAGGTCGAGGTCGATCGGGAGTTCGGGATCGGCGGTCATGGTGTTTTCCTTTCGTCCTGGTCCTCAACGGCGGCCGAGGCCGAGGTAGCTTTCGATCACCCGCTTGTCGCCCGCGAGTTCGGCGGCCGGGCCTTGCATGACGATCTCGCCAAGCTCCATCACATAGGCCCAGTCGGCGATCGCGAGCGCGGCGCGGGCGTTCTGCTCGATCAGCAGGATCGAGACGCCGGTCTCCTTGAGCTCGCCGACGATGCGGAAGATGTCCTTCACGATGCGCGGCGCAAGGCCGAGGCTCGGCTCGTCGAGCATCAGCACCCGCGGCCGGCCCATCAACGCCCGGCCCATCGCGAGCATCTGGCGCTCGCCGCCCGACAGCGTGCCGGCCTTCTGGCCGCGCCGTTCCTCGAGCCGGGGAAACCGGGCGAAGACCTCGACGAGCCCGGTCCGGATCGCACTCGCGCCGAGCCGATAGGCGCCGAGGCGGAGATTGTCCTCGACCGACATCGAGGAAAACAGCTCGCGCTTCTCCGGCACCAGGCTCAATCCGCCCGCGACCCGTTCCTCGATCGGCTGCCGGTTGAGAAGCCGGCCGTCGAGGGCGACGTCGCCGCGCGCCGGCAGCACGCCCATGATGGCGTTGAGCAGGCTCGTCTTGCCCGCGCCGTTGGCGCCGATCACGGTGACGACGCCGCCCGACGGCATCTCGATCGAGGCCGCGCGAACGGCTTCGACGCGTCCATAAGCGACGCTCAGGCGGTCGGTCCTGAGAATCGGCGCGCTCATGCGACGCCGCCGAGATAGGCTTCGAGCACCGCGGGGCTCCCGGCGATCGCCTTCGGCGCGCCCTCGGCGATCTTCGAGCCGAAGTCGAGCACGACGATGTGGTCGGTGAGCTGCATCACGAAGTCCATGTCGTGCTCGACCAGGAGCACGCTCATCCCGTCGGAGCGCAGCCGCCTCAAAAGCTCTGCGAGCTCCGTCTTCTCGGCGAAGCGCAGGCCGGCGGCCGGCTCGTCGAGCAGCAGCAGCGCGGGGTCGAGCGCGAGCGCGCGGGCGATCTCGGCGACCCGCGCCTGGCCGAGCGCCAGCGTGCCGGCGGGTTTGTGCATGTGCTCCTTGAGGCCGACGCGCTCGATCTGGCGGGCGGCCTCGGCGATGATCTGAGCCTCCTGGGCGCGGTCGAGGCGGACGAGCGATTGAAGCGCGCCGACTCTCGCCCGAAGATGCGCGCCGATCGCGACGTTCTCCAGCACCGTCATCCCCGGCACGAGCTTCACGTGCTGGAAGGTGCGGGCGACGCCGCGCGCGGCGATCTCGCGCGCCGGCAGCCGGTCGATGCGCTCGCCGCGAAAGCGGATTTCGCCCGAGGTCGCCTGCGCGACGCCGGTCAGCAGGTTGAAGGTCGTGCTCTTGCCCGCGCCGTTGGGGCCGATCAGGCCGACGATCTCGCCGCCGCGCACGGCAAAGCTCACCGCATTGACCGCGACCAGGCCGCCGAAGCGTTTGCTGATCCCGTCGGCTTCGAGCAGCGGCGCTCCCTTTTCGCATGGACGACGTTTCGGCAGCGGCGGCGCGGACAGGTCGACCGCCTTCGGCGCAGCCGCCGGCCCGAGCCGGCGCAACATCGGCCACAGGCCGGACCGTGCGAACTGCAACGCGGCCACCAGCACGATTCCGAACACGATCGTGTCGAGGTTGCCGCCGCCCTCCATCAGCTTCGGCAGCCAGTTCTGCAACTGATCGTTGAGAACCGCGACGACCGCCGCGCCGACGACGCCGCCTAGCACCGCGCCGGAGCCGCCGAGCACGGCCATCAAGAGGTATTCGATGCCGGCGCTGAGGCCGAACGGCGACGGGCTGACCGACCGCTGCACATGGGCGTAGAGCCAGCCCGAGAGTCCCGCGAGCAGGCCCGCGTAGACGAACACGACGAGCTTCGCCTGCGCGGTGTCGACCCCGAACGATTCCGCAAACGAGCCGCCGCCGCGCAGCGCCCGGATCGCGCGCCCCATGCGGCTGTCGAGCAAGTTGCCGCTCAGGACGACGGCGAGCAGCACGGCGAGCCAGATCAGATAATAGACGGCGCGGGCGTCGATCAGCGTCCACGGGCCGATGGGGATCGGCGGAATGCCGCTGATCCCGTCATAGCCGCCGAGGGCTGCGATGTTGCCGAACAGATAGAAGAAGCTGATCCCCCAGGCGATGGTGCCGAGCGGCAGGTAATGGCCTGAGAGCCTGACCGTGACCAGCCCGATCGCCAGCGCCGCAAGGCCGCTCGTGAGCAGCGACGCCGGCAGGCTCGCCCAGGGCGAGAAGCCGTAGGCGGTGGTCAGGACCGCGGTCGTGTAGGCGCCGAAGCCGACGAACGCCGCCTGCCCGAACGAGGTCATGCCGCCGACGCCGGTGAGCAGCACGAGGCCGATCGCGACCAGGCTCGCAAGGCCGATATAGCCCGCGAGCGTCACCCAGAAGGCCGGCGTGAACGGCAGCAGCGGCAGCGCCGCCATCAGCGCGACGACGATCAGGCCGATCAGGCGCGGCGCGAGGCGCGACGATAAGCCCATCGGGCTCACTCCTCCTCGTCGTCGGCGGGTCCCCCGGCGGCGTAGGAGCGCCAGAGCAGGAACGGGATGATGATGGCGAAGACGATCACTTCCTTGAAGGCGCTGGCGAAGAAGGCCGAGTAGGATTCGAGGAGGCCGATCGCGAGCGCCGCGAGTGCGGTCATCGGATAGCTCGCCAGTCCGGCGATGATCGCGGCGACGAAGCCCTTGAGGCCGACCAGAAACCCGGTGTCGTAGGCGACGGTGGTCAGGGGGCCGATCAGCACGCCGGAAATCGCGCCGATGCCGGCGGCGAGGGCGAAGGCGGTCCGCGCGGTACCGTCGACCCGCACGCCGACGAGGCGGGCGCCGAGCCGGTTGACCGCGGTCGCGCGCAACGCCTTGCCGAGCAGCGTGCGCTCGAAGAACACGAAAAGCCCCGCCATCACCCCGCCCGTGACCGCGAGCACGGCGAGGCTCTGCATCTTCACCACGATCGGCCCGACGGGGACCACGCCCGAGAGCATCGGGTCGAGGCGCGAGCCTTCGGCGCCGAACACCGCGAGCCCGAGGCCGGTCAGCGCCAGATGCACGCCGATCGCGGCGATAAACAGGATCAGCACGCTGGCGTCCGCCAGCGGCTGGAACGCGAGCCGGTAGACGAGCGGCCCCATCGGCACGATCAGCGCCAGCGTCAATAGGACGTCGACGGCCATGCCGAGTTTGAGCGGCGCCAGCGCTGCGATCAGCGCGAGCAGCAGCAGCGGGAAGGCGACGTCGCGCGCGGCGATCAGCGCAAGCCGGCGCGCCGGCAGGCGGCCCCTCATGCGCAACACCTCCACGATCGCGGCGGCGAGGCCGAAGCCGACGAGCAGCTTCGCCGTCCCCGGGAGCGCGCCGTTCTGGAGCGCCGCCATGGTCAGCGCGCCCCAGGCGACGAACTCGCCCTGGGCGACGAAAATCACCCGGGTCACCGTGAACATCAGCACCAGCGTGACGCCGAGCAGCGCATAGACCGCGCCGTTCATCACGCCGTCCTGGGCGAGGAAGAGCAGGATGGTCGGGCTCATGGCGTCCCCCCTTCTCCGCGAAGCGGGGAAGGGGGCGCGAAGCGCCGGATGGGGTATGGAGAGCAGGGCTTCATCAGCGCAGGTTCTCGGTGAGGGTCGTGCAATCCGGCTCGCGCCGAAGCAGCGGACCACACCCCATCCGGCCCTACGGGCGCCCTTCCCCAGCAAAGGCTGGGGAAGGGCTCGCTTCCCGTCTTCAGACGCCCGCTCACTTCGGGTCGGGCAGCAGCGTCCACTTGCCGTCGACGATCTTGATCAGCACGCGCGAGCGCTTGTCGAGGCCGGAATGGTCGGTCGGCGAATAGGTGTAGACGCCGTGGTTGGCCGCGAGCTCGTGGGTGGTCTCGACCGCATCGCGCAAGGCCGCGCGGAATTCCGGCGTACCGGGCTTGCCCTTTTCGAGCGCCGCCTTGACCCCGCCGAGCATGATCGAGGTGCAGTCGGCGAGATGCGCCCCGAAGGCCGCGAACGGCGTCTTGTTGTTCGCTTCGTAGGCCTTGATGTAGGCGAGGCCGACCGCCTTGCTCGGATGGCTGTCGGGCAGCAGGCTCGCCACGACCACCGGCCCGGCCGGGAACACGGTGCCTTCGACGTCCTTGCCGCCGACGCGCACGAACTCCATCGTCGAGACGCCGTGCGTCTGATAGATCGGCTTCGTGTAGCCCAGCTCCTTCAGCGCCTTCTGCGGCATCACGGCGACCGTGCCGGAGGCGGCGATCAGCACCGCGTCCGGATTGTCCGACAGGATTTTCAGGGCCTGCGCATCGACGCTGGTGTCGGTGCGCTGGAAGCGTTCGACGTCGACGATGTCGATGCCGCGCTCTTTCGCAGCCGCCTTGGCGGCGGTCAGCCAGCCCTCGCCGTAGCCGTCGGCGTAGCCGAGGAAGCCGATGGTTTTGACGCCGTTCGCCTTCATGTGGTCGAAAACGGCGGCCGCCATGATGGCGTCGTCCTGCGGCGCCTTGAACACCCAGCGGCGCTTGTCGTCGAGCGGATAGACGGTCGCCTTGGTCGGCACCATGGCGCAATAGGGCGTCCTGGTTTCGGCGGCGACGTCGACGAGCGCCAGGGTCGCGGGCGTCGCCGACGAGCCGATCAGAATGTCGATGTCGTTTTCGGCGACGAGTTTGCGCGCGTCGGCGACCGCCTTGGTCGGGTCGGTCGCGTCGTCGAGCACGGTGTATTCCACGCTTTGCCCGGCGACCTCCGTGGGCAGCTGCGCGACCGTGTTCTTCTGCGGAATGCCGAGCGCGGCCGCCGGACCGGTTTCGGAGACCACGACTTCGACATGGATCTGCGCCTGCGCGTCGGCGGTCGCCAGCGCAACGAGCGCCGCGCCGAGCATGAGACCGAGGAATTTCGAGGACATGGAAGCCCGCTCCTGTTTGACTGCGTTTCCTGAACCCGCGCGCCCGTTCGTCCCGGGATTTGGTTTGCGCTATAATTGTTATTGAACATACCTATCGTTCCGTGTCAATGTCGGTCGGGGAAAATTCCGGCGACGGCAGAGGTTCAAGGGCGGGAGGGCGAAGTGAGCGCGAAGGCTTCACGGGCCCGCAGAGCGGGAGACAGAAACGAGGCTTCTCCCGGCGATCCGCCCGTCCGGGAAGGCGCGGGCGTCGACTACGGGCCGCTCGACCGGCGGATCGGCTATCTCCTGCGCCGCGCCCAGATCGCGGTGTTCAGGGATTTTTTCTCAGCCTTCGAGGCCCACGACATTCGCCCCGGGCAATATTCGATCTTGACCGTGATCGAATGCAATCCGGGCCTGAAACAGGGCGAGGTCAGCGCGGCGCTCGGCATCAAGCGGGCCAATTTCGTCGCTATGATCGACTTGCTCGAGACCCGAAAACTCGTGCGGCGCGACCCCGCCCCCGGCGACCGCCGCAGCTATGCGCTGATGCTGACCGCCAAGGGCGCGCGGATGATGGCGGAGTTGCACGCGCTCGCCGAGCGCCACGAGCAGACCATCGCCGACGCGATCGGGATCGAGACTTATCGCGGCCTCGCTCAGCCGCTCAAGGCGATTGCGACGCTTTTCGACGGGGAGGGCGAGGACGCGTGACGAACCGCCGCCCGTCAAGCGCGTCGCCAATCCGACTCTACACCCCGGTCGGCTGATAGGTCGGCCGACCGGCAAAAGCGAGGCGTTCGAACTCGATTGCGGGATTCAGAGACGGGAGGCCGGAGGCGCCAGTCGCCCGCCGCCGACGATCATCCTGTAGGCCACGAGCACGACGATCGCTCCGATCACCGCGACCAGCAGACTCCAAAGATTAAGGCCCGTCACTCCATGGGCGCCGAACAGGTTGAACAGGTAACCTCCTATGACCGCGCCGACGACGCCGAGGACGATGTCCAGCACGATCCCCTCGCCCGTCCTGTTCACGATCTTGCTTCCGATAAATCCGGCTATGAGGCCGAGAATGATCCAGCTGATGATCCCCATATAGGGAGCGGTGTTCGCGGCGGTGTCCATGATCGAAGCTCCGTGGCTTTGGTCGTCTGCGACGGCCTGCGCTCTTAAGACTCCCGACGGCAACCGTTGTTCCCGTGGGTTCGGAGTCCCTGCCGCATCTCGGACGCTGGCTGCGAAGGCTGCTCCGCGACGGCGATCCCCGATCCCCTTTGGAGCCGTCCTGGCCCGTGCTAGGCTCGCCCGCTCCGAAGACGCTTGGGTGAGCCATGTCCGCGCTTGGATGGCCTCGTGTGGTCCTGGTCGCCGCAGCCTTCCTCCTGCAGACCGCCGTTCTCGACGCGGCGTTGCCTGAGAAGCCGGACGAGGCGCCGACTCGAACCACGCTCGCCGGCCAGTTCCTGGTCGCCGCGCCCTCGATGGGCGACCCGCGCTTCGATCATGCGGTGATCCTGATCGTCGAGGACGACGCGGCCGGCGCCCTGGGAATCGTTCTCAACAAGCCGCTCGGAGAGCAAACGCTCGCCGACCTTCTCAAGGCGGTCGGCGAAAACAACGCCGGTGTGACGGGCAGCGTCCGCGTCTTCTCCGGCGGTCCGGTCCAGCCGGAAGTCGGCTTTGTGGTTCACAGCGCCGAGTACCGCCAGCCGGAGACCCTCGCCATCAACGATCGCCTGTCGCTGACGTCGAGCGTCAAAGTCTTGCGGGACATCGCCCACAAGACCGGGCCGATGAAAACCCTGGTCGCCTTCGGCTACGCCGGCTGGGGCCCGAACCAGCTCGACAAGGAGATCGAGGCGGGCGCCTGGGCGACCGCGGAGTCCGACCCGGAGAGGGTCTTCGATGCGGACCGCGACAGCCTCTGGGACGACGCCTGGAACCGGCGCACCCAGCATCTCTGACGTCCCGGGACGAATCAGGTTTAGCCGTTATCTGCGACGACAAACCCGCATCCGTCATGGCCGGCCTTGTGCCGGCCATCCACGCGGCGCCGCTGCAAGCGCGCCTAAAATCACACCGTTCTCGTGGATGACCGGGTCAAGCCACGCCACGACGGCATGAGAGGGTTCGTGGCGAACGCGCCCGACAATTCCTTGCGGAAATCCGAATTTCTACTATTGTCTTCCCATGGAGAGAAACCGGCGACAGGCGACGGCCTCCTCCAGGCGCCCCTTTGGACGGCCCTCACGAGGGCCTGAAAACGCATACAATTTTTTTCCCGGAACTTGCGCGCAACCCTTTGAAAAGGTTCAAAACACGGTCGGATTCGGCGCTGTTTTCGGGCGCCGAACGCATGTCGAACGCGTGCTGAACGACGTCCGAGCGGGCGCCGAACGGCTCGCTCAAGCGCCGTCGAGCCAGGTCATCAGCGCGTCGAACCATGGGGCCTCGACGTGCAGCCGAAAGCCCTTCTCGGCGCCGAGAAGCAGGCAACGCCGGCCGGCGAACAGGACCGCGGCCGAGGGCGAGCCCGCAGCGAGATCGGCGGAGGTCCCCTGCATCAGCACGAGCCCTGCGCCGGGCCCCTCGACGTCGACCACGACCCAGCCGTCGTCGACGGCGGTCGCGCACCAGCCGTCGCGCCAGCCCTCCGCGACGGCGATCGGCGCGGAGGTGACCAGCAGCGCCTTGTCGCGCCCGATTCGCAGCGCGTGCCTGCCCCGGGGCGCCGTCGCGTAGAGGCCGAGCAGCGGCGCGCCGCGCGCCAGCGCCTTCAGCGCCGCCTCGAGGTCGCCTGAGATCAGCGTCTGCCCGAGCCCCGTCCGCGCCCTGACGGCGAAACCCGGCCGCGCCATGAGCGCGTCGCCGGCGCGGCGCGCCGGCGCCCAGTCCGTCTCACGCATGAAGCCGCTTCCCTTCGGGATCGAGCGCCGCGACCGGCGCGATCCGCGCCCGCCGCTCGGCGCCGAGATGATAGACGCCAAGCGTCTCGCCCATGCGGGCGGCGCCCTCAGCCACCAGCCCGAGCGCCACCGGCCGGTCGAGCGTCGGGCTAAAATAGCTCGACGTCACATAGCCGAGCGACCGGCGCGCCTTGCCCGAGCCTTCGATCACATGCGCGCCGGTCGGCAGCGGCGCCTCGCCCACGCCCACCTCGAGCCCGACCAGTTGCTTGCGCTCCCGATCTCGCGCGACCGGCAGCGTCAGCGAGCGCTTGCCGACGTACTCGTCCTCGCGCTGATCGCGCGGCCCCGCGACCCCGAGGTCATGCGGCATGGTCGCGCCATCGGTGTCCTTGCCGACAATGATGTACCCCTTCTCGGCGCGCAGGATCATCAGCGCCTCCGAGCCCATCAGCCCGCCGCCGAACGCCGGCAGCGCCCCCACGATCTTCGCCCGTAACGCCTTCGCGCGGGACGCGGGGACGGACAGCTCATACGAACGGTCTCCGGTGAAGCTCACCCGCGCCGCGCGCAGCGGCGCGCCCTCGAAGACGCCGGTCGCGAAAGCCATGTGCGGCAGGGTCTCGTCGTCGAGCTTAAGCCCGAGATCGAGGGCGGCGACGCAGTCGCGCGACCGCGGGCCGCTAAGGGTCAGCGTCGCCCACTGCGCCGTCGCGTCGTGGATGAAGACCCGGCGCGGATCGAAGCGGTCTTGCCTCCACAGCTCCAGCCGCGTCACGACCGCGTCGGTGTGGCCCGACGAGCAGGAGACGAGGAACCGGTCGTCGGCCAGCCGAAGCGTCACGCCGTCATCGTAGACGATCCCGGTCTCCGACAGGATGAGACCGTAGCGAATCTTCCCGGGCTTGAGCGTCGAGAGGCGGTTGTAGCTGTGGAAGTCGGTGAGCTTCGCCGCGTCCGGGCCGATCACCTCGATCTTGCCGAGCGACGAGCCGTCGAAGAGGGCGACCGTCTCGCGGGCGCGCCGGGCTTCGTGCTGGATCGACTGCTCCGGATCGACCCGGCCGTACCAGGCCGGCCTGAGCCAGCCGCCGTATTCGCGCATCTGCGCGCCGTCGGCGCGATGCTCGGCTTCCAGCGGCAGGCGCTTCAGCGGATTGAGGAGCTGCCCGCGCCGCCGGCCGCCGATCACGGTCATCGGCACGGGAACGAAGGGCGGCCGGTAAGTCGTGGTCCCCGTCTCGTCGATGGCGCGGCTGGTGAGCGCGGCGATTGTCGCGAGACCGTTGACGTTGGAGGTCTTGCCCTGGTCGGTCGCCATGCCGAGCGTGGTGTAGCGCTTCAAATGCTCGACCGAGACATAGCCCTCGCGGGCTGCGAGCGCGACGTCCTTCAGCGTCACGTCGCTCTGGAAGTCGATCCAGCGGCGCCCCGGCGCGTCCGGCTTCGGCCAGAGCGGCGTGATCCGGTACTGGCCTTTGAGCGCGTTCGGGGCCGGGCCTTCGCCGCCGCCCGCCGCATGGCCCTCGACGAGCGCCGCGTCGAGCGTGAAGGCGCCGTTGGCCGCGCCGGCGACGCCGACGCCCTCGACCGCGACGTTCGGTACGAGCGCCGCGAGGCTCTCGTCGTAGCGAAGCTTTCCGCGGGCTTGCATGTAAAGGTGCACGGTCGGAGTCCAGCCGCCCGAGAGGAGCAACGTGTCCGCTGCGCGCATCTGGCCGCCGGCCTTCACGCCCGTCACGCCCGACCGGCCCGCGACGCCCTCGATCTCGGCGCCGCGCAGGATCTTGAGCGTCGTCACCGGTCCGCCGGCGCGCGAATCGACGATCTCGACCTCGGCGCCGGCCTCAGCGAGCGCCTCTGCGACCGGGTAGGCGCTGTCGTTGTTGGTCGCGACCACGATCCGCCGGCCGACCAGCACGGCGAAGCGGCGGAGATAGACGAGCGCCGCGTCGGCCGACATGACGCCGGGACGGTCGTTGTCGGGAATGACCAGCGGCCGCTCGATCGCGCCCGCGGCGATCACGATCCGCTTCGGCCGGATGCGCCAGAGCGCGTCGGGCAAGGGCGCGCGCCGCTCCCAGGCGCAGACGAGATTGTGATCGTACACGCCGTAGGCGGCAGTCGAGGTCAGCACGCGCCCGCCGTTCCCTTCGAGCGCGGTGCGCACGCTTTCGGCCCATTCCCGCCACCCGGCGCCTTCGACAAGACCGCCGCGATGCGCGAGCTGGCCGCCGATGTCGGCGTGGTCGTCGACAAGGAAGACGACTCGGCCCGCTTTCGCCGCCGCCCCGGCGGCCGCGAGCCCGGCCGGTCCCGCCCCGACCACGAGCAAGTCGCAATGCGCGTTGAACTGGGGACTGTCGGCCGGCGGACGATTGTCGGGATCGAGGCGTCCCAGGCCGGCCATGGCGCGGACGATTGGCTCGAACGTCTCCCAGCGCGGCCAGAGGAAGGTCTTGTAATAGAAGCCCGACGGCATGAAGCGCGAGAACCTGTCGATCAGCGCGGAGCGGTCCTCCGCCGCCGTGGGCGCGGCGTTGACAGAACGGACCGCAAGATCGTCCTCCAGCGCCTCCATCGTCGCGCGCAGGTTGGGCGTCCTTCGGCCCGCGCGCGTCACGTCGACGATCGCGTTCGGATCCTCGGTCCAGGCGCCCCAGACTCCGCGCGGCCGGTGGTATTTGAAGCTGCGGCCGACGACGCGGACGCCATTGGCGATGAGCGCCGAGGCGATGCTGTCGCCCGCCGCGCCGAGGTAGGCCTTGCCGTCGAAGGTGAAGCCGAGCGGCCGGCCGCGATCGATCGCGCCGCCGCTCGGCAAGCGGAAGCCGGTCACGGCGCCGGCCTCGTCGGCCCAGAGCCGAGCACGGCGTTGGTCGCGGTGTCCCGGGTCATGGCGAACATTTCCATGCAGGTCAGATGCAGCCAGATTTCATGGGCTTCGCCCTTGGGATTGGCGTTGACGTAGAGGTAATCGGCCCAGGCTTGGTCGCTGACGGCGTCCGCCGGCTCGGGCCGCGCCTTCGGCTCGCCGACATAGGTAAACTCGGTCTCGTCGCGCGGACCGCAGAACGGGCAGGGGAAAATCTGCATGGGAAGCGCCTTTAATGCGCGATGCCGGAGCCTGCGGCCTCGTCGATCAGGCGGCCGGTTTCGAAGCGGTCGAGGTCGAAGGGGCGGCTGATCGGGTGATGCGCGCCGGTCGCGAGCAGATGGGCGAGCAGCGTCCCGCCGGCGGGAATCGCCTTGAATCCGCCGGTTCCCCAGCCGCAATTTAGGAAGATCCCGGGGATCGGCGCGGGTCCGATGATCGGCGAGGAATCCGGGACGACGTCGACGATGCCGCCCCATTGCCGCATCAGCTTCAGCTGACCGAAGGCGGGGAACATCTCGGTCAGGCCGGAGACGACGATCTCCTGCATCGGCGGATTGCCCCGCTGGCCGTAGGACGGAACGCGGTCGAGGCCGCCGCCGAACACGAGTTCGCCCTTGTCCGACTGGCTCACATATGTGCCCGTCCCGAGATGGAGCAGCACGAGGTCGAGGCACGGCTTCACGGGTTCGCTGACCATCGCCTGCAGCGCATAGGAATGGACCGGCAGCTTGACGCCGGCCTTCGCCATAAGCTGCGAGGAGTGGCCTGCGACGGCGACGCCGACGGCTTCGGAGCGAATTTCGCCTTGGGTCGTCTCGACCCCGACGCAGGCGCCGTTCTGCATGATGAAGCCCGTGACTTCGCAGGTCTCAACGATGTCGACTCCGAGCCCGTCGGCGGCGCGCGCATAGCCCCAGGCGACCGCGTCATGCCGCGCCGTCCCGCCGCGCGGATGAAACACGCCGCCGTTCGGCAGGTAGCGCGAACCCAGCGACTGGGTCATCAGCGGCAGTCGCGCGCGGATTTGGTCAGGGCCCCAGAGCTCGGCGTCCACGCCGTTGATCTGCATGGCGTTCACGAGTCGGGCGGCGATCTCCATCTGCGCCGGCGTGTGCGCGACGTTGAGGATGCCGCGCTGGCTCAGCATCACGTTGAAATTGAGCTCGATCGACAGGCCCTCGTAGAGCCTGAGGGCGAGATCGTAGAGCGCGACCGATTCGGGATAGAAATAGTTCGAGCGGATGACCGTCGTGTTGCGGCCGGTGTTGCCGCCGCCGATCCAGCCTTTTTCTATCACCGCGACGCGCCGGCGCCCGTGCGACTTCGCAAGGTAGTAGGCGCGTCGCGAGCCCGTGGCCGCCGCCGCCGACGATCACGAAATCATAGGTCCGCTTCGCCTTCGCCTTGCGCCAGGCCTGCGGCCATCCCTTCTGGCCGCTCACGCCCTGGCGGACGATGGTCAACGCGGAATAGCGCGCGGTCATGGCGCGTCTTCGAAGTCTTGCGCGCCGGCATGGCCGATCGCATAGGCGCGGAACGCCGCAAGCTCTTCCTCGCTCGGCCTCGCGCCGGTGAAGGTTTCGAGGTAGTGCGGCGCCAGCGCCAGGCGCGCCTCCATGGACTCGCGCATGTCGAGGGCGTAGTATCCGATCTGCATCGTATAAAGGACGCGCGCTCGCACCAGCGCCTCTTCGGGGGTATTGCCGTGCCGCCCGAACATGGCCTCGATCGCCGCCATGCGATCGCGATCGGCTTGGTCGAGCCGCGCCCGAGCCGTTTCCGAGATGCGAGCCCACTCGCGCACCGCCACGTCGAGCTTGGGGCTGAACAAGGCCGCGTCGACCCAGCAGCGGAAGACATTGCAGACGGCCTCGGTGATCGTCGCCGCCGGCGCCGCGGCCTGCCGGACGATCGAGCAGGTGTTGCGATCGTGCCATTTCTGCAGAAGGGCTTCGAGCAGGCCTTCGCGGCTGCGAAAGTACCAGTAGAAGCTTGACCGCGAGACCCCGAGCCTATCGCTGAGGTCGAGCACGGTGACTGCGCCGATCCCGCGACGCGCGAGCAGCGTAAGCGCGAGATCGAGCCAGTCGTCGCGCGTCGCCCGCGCGCCGCCGGTCGCCGCGGCCGGCAGCGCGGTCATATCCGCATCGCCTTGCCAGCCGGGTCATAGGGCGAAGGGGCAATGACGCGCGCCTTGCGCTCAACGCCGACGACATGAACGGCAAGCTCGGTTCCTGACGGCGCCGCATTCTGGCGCGACGAGCGCCATCGCCAAGCTCTTGCCGACCGTGTGGCCGTATCCGCCCGAAGTGACGTACCCAACCTTGCGGCCCTCGCGCCAGACCGGCTCGTAGCCCGACGCGTCCGCGTCGAAGCGCGTCGATGTCCAGCGTCACGAGCTGGCGGGACGGCGATGGGCCGTCGCGCTCGGCAAGCGCCGCGGCTCTGCCGACGAAGTCGCCCTTGTCCCACGCGATCCAGCGGTCCATGCCGGTCATTCGCGGCGTGTATCCCTGAGTGAATTCCGCCGACCAGATGCCGAAGCTCTTCTCCAATCGAAGCGACAGCAGGGCGTTGTATCCGAATTCCTTGACGCCGAGATCGCCGCCGGCTTCGAGAAGCGTACGCCGAAGCGTCTCGTGTTCGAGAGCGCGGCAGTTGATCTCGTAGCCGAGTTCGCCCACGACCGAGATGCGCGCGACCCGCGCCCGGACAAGACCCACGTCGACGATCGCCGCCGCCAAGAAAGGCATCGCGGCGTTAGAGACGTCCTGATGGGTTACGCGCTCGAGCAGTTCGCGCGACTTCGGGCCCGCGATCGAGAAGCCGATCACGTCGTCTGAAATGTCGCGCACCGAGACGCCAGGGCGCGCATGGTCGGCGAACCACCGCATGTGCCAGGCGCGAAGGTAATAGGAGCCCTCGATCCAGAAGGTTCCGTCGCCCCAGTTTATGATTGTCAGGTCGCCCTTGAGCTTCCCTGTTTCCGACAGCATCGGAGCGAGCTTTGCGCGGCCCGGCTTCGGCAGGCGCGCGACCGTCATCGTATCGAGCCAGCGCTCCGCCTCCGGGCCGGTCACTTCGTAGCGGGAGAACGGCGAAATATCGAGCAGGCCGACGCGCTCGCGCACGGACGCGGCACTCCGCTCCAACGATATCGAAGGCGTTCGAGCGCTTCAACGTCGGCTTTTCCTTGAATCCGGCCGGCCCGAAGTAGAGCGGCGTTTCAAGGCCCCACGAATTGCCCCACTGGCAACCGGCCGCCGTCATCGCATCATAGAGCTGGAGTCGTCTTCAGCGGCCGCCCAGCCGGGAGCTGCTCGTTGGGATAAGTCATGACGAAACGGCGAGCGTAGAATTCGCCGGTCGTCTGCTTGATATACTCGCGGTTGGACGTGTGCGGCCCGTAGCGGGCGATGTCGAGGGCGAAAGCATCGTCAGCGGGCTCGCCGTGGACCATCCATTCCGCGAGCGCTCTTGCCGACGCCGCCGCCTTGCAGGAAGCCGGCCATCACGCCGCATGCGAGCCAATAGCCGCGTTTGCCGGCGATCGGGCCAACGAGCGGATTACCGTCCGGGGAGAATGTGAAGGCGCCATTCACCCATTTGCGGATTCCGGCCGTCTCCAGGACAGGGTAGCGGCGGTAGACCAGTTCCAGCTCGCCCGCAATGCGATCGATGTTCTCCTGCAAGAGCTCGACCCCATAGTCCCAAGGCGCTCCGTCCATCGACCAGTGCTGGGGGTTGGTCTCATAAATTCCCACCAGCATGCCCTTCTGGTCCTGGCGCATGTAGGTAAAGCCTTCGAGGTCGACGACCATCGGCATTTCCGACGTCAGCGCCGCGACCTCAGGGATCGTCTCGGTGATGAGATAATGGTGTTCGAGGGGGGAGACGGGCAACTCGAGGCCGACCATTCGGCCGACCTGCTTGGCCCACAGGCCGGCTGCGTTGACCACATGCTCGGCGTTGATCGTCCCCTTTTCCGTGACGACATCCCACGATTGATCGGGGCGTTGCTTCAATGCCAGCACGCGGTTGTGCTCGATCACCTCCGCGCCGCGCTTTTTGGCGGCGCCGGCGTAGGCCCACACCGTGCCGGTCGTATCCACATAGCCTTCCCGGTCGGCCCACATGCCGCCGAGCACGCCGTCGATGTCGATGACCGGGCAGGCGGACTTGATCTCATCCGGCGATACGAGGCGCACGTCTTCGATGCCGATCGCCTGGAACCGCCGGAAATTCGCCTGCAGCCATTCCCATCGCTCTGGCGCCGAGGCGACAGTGTATGCCCCCTGTCATGTGCATGCCGATCGCCTGGCCCGACTCCGCTTCGATCTCCTTGAGGAGATCGATCGTGTAGGCCTGAAGGATCGCCATGTTCGGGTTGGCGTTGAGCGCGTGGAAGCCGCCGGCCGCGTGCCACGAGGAGCCGGCGGTCAAGACCGAGCGCTCGATCAGGGCCACCTTGGTCCAGCCCAATTTTGATAGATGGTAAAGAACCGAGGCGCCCACGACGCCGCCTCCAATTACGACCGCTCGGTAGTGCGAATTCATGCGCCAGCCTGGGAAAAATCACTGAACTTCAAGGCTACCTAAACCTGTTCGAACCGTCTAGACACACTTGTCCAGGCGACTCCATGAGGCGATTCCGCTCGAAGTGTGGCTTTTCGATCCTTGTCGCGCCACGAAGAATGTGGGTAATGACGTCATGCCTTCACGTTGGTCGGGCTCCCCGCCCGCGTGTGCGGCGGTCCGATTTGCGTGTGCGTGGGCTGCAATGGGGCGTAATGGCGGCGAGATTGGCGGCGGATCGGAGATGTTGCTGCTCGCGGGCGACTTCCCTGTTAACGTTGGAGGGCTTGACTGACCGGGGTCTAGGCGGCCGACTGACTGGAGTTGGCAATATCGTTAGGGCGCAGCTCGTTGCGCCGCCAGGAGTGTAACAGGTGCACGCGCGTCGGAGCGATGGATAGCTATGATTCGGAGCGCCGTCCTGACGCTCGGAGGGATCACGATGCTTGTAGGCGTTTGCGCTGCTCGGGCCGATGAGCTGTATCTGACGGACTGGCCTCTGTTGGCGCCGGCGATTCCGGCGACGACAGGCATTTTTCCACAGGTTCCCGAGAATTGGAGCGATCTGCCTTTCCTGCTCCACGCCATGAACTCGGTTGGATACAACAGCAACATCGCGAACACACCGACCGGGCCCGGCGGCGACGACCGCTGCATACGGCCGCCCGATTGGGTCTTTGGAAGAGATCTCGACCTATGGCGTCGAGTTCAAGAACGAAGTCGGCGGCCAAATATTTTTTGCGGACGGCTACTGGGGTATGTCTCGGTACCTGAACAACGACCGTTTCAACATCGCGCATCACAATGAGGACATCGGCGACAATTTCAGCTACGGCACAAAGTGCTCCGGGACGGTGAAAGCCTCGGAGGCGACGCTTCCTTCTATCCCGGGGCAGCAACTCGCATACAACGCGATAAATACGATAACAACGGTTTCTCTTAACGAAAATGCGAAGTGCATCGTCTCTGGAGAATATGCGGCGATATTCAACAGCGGGTGGTCGACTTCGAGCAATTCAACCCTTTTAGACAGCCAGAATAATTATCAGGAAATCTTTGTTGCCGCGGGCATGAGTTACACAGTCTCGGAAACCAATAGTTTCCAGGTACTCGCGACTGTGACGGGAACCGACTATTCCGACCGGCAGAGCACAATTGAAGTGGCAGGATTAGTTAATAAATTGACGACAGACCAAGTCATGGCGACGTACACCAAGAACCTGAGCCCGTCTTTGGCGTTGAACGCGCAACTCGGAGTGATTGGAGTGCGTGATAACTACTTAAGTCTTGAAATACCGAAGACAATATTACCGCAATATTCATTCAATGTGCAGTGGGCCTTGACGCCGAAGCTAGGGCTGAATGTCGCTGCATCTCGCTCGGCGACGCCGCCGACGTCGGTTATCAGCAACCTCCAGATTACCGACTCGGTTTCGGCGGGTATTAACTATAATTATACGCCAAAAATTAGCCTGTCCGGAAACGTTCAGGCTTCGTATGCCACCAGCGCTGCGACCCTGCTCGTGTCTAACCCCTTGCTGGCTCCCTACGCGTCGAACCAGAAGACCTACGGCGCAGGCGCGAAGATGAGTTACTCAATCACGCCGTTCATCGCTGCGGATCTCAGCTACAAGTATTACAAGACGCTTCAAGCCAACCTGACGACAAACACAAGCGTGATCATGCTCGCCCTCAACTTCAACCCCTTACTGAGTCTCCGGATCTGGAGCGCGACAATGCGAACGATACTGCAAATGGTTCGGACCCGGATATTGAGCTTCGCCGCTTTGGCGCTGCGCGGTCTTTCTGAGCGATCCGGCTTACGCGGAGGGCGGCCGCCTCCTGAACAAATCCGACGTGGTGACGATGAAAGTCGTCAGCCAGCCGGACATGGATACGACCTCGCGAGTTGAACTCGACGGCACAGTCCAGTTTCCCTATGTCGGGCGGATCAAAGCAGCGGGCCTGACGGAGGACCAGTTGGCGCATGCGATCGAGGCGCGGCTTGCGTCTCGACAGATCGTCAACGATCCGCACGTGCTGGTCGAAATCACGAATTTCGGTTCAGAAATTAGCGTTCAGGGCCAGGTCGGCGCGCCGGGGCTTTACACGATCGATCGGACGACAACGCTGACCCAGATTCTGGCGCGAGCCGGAGGCCTGAGGGAATCGGGCGCGACCGTCGTCTTGCAGCGCAACGGACCGAACGGCAGAACCGTCACACGTTATGACGGACCGGACATCGTTTCGGGGAAAATCAACGGCGACCACATTTTCGTCCAAAATAATGACGAGATTTACGTTGAGCTGGCGCCGTTCTACTATGTCTACGGTTACGTCGGTCAGACCGGCGAATTTGCCCTCACGCGTCCGCTCACGGTGCAGCAGGCGATCGCGATCGCTGGCGGACTTTCCCCGCTCGGGACGGACTGGCGCGTGAAGATCAAGCGCCAGTCGAGCAACGGGCAGACGATGGAAGTGCCGGCTTCGCTCGACGACGAGGTCAAGCCAAACGATACGATCATTGTCAATGAACGTCTGTTCTGATCCGCGGAAGCGGGGGTAGATAGCGTGACGCAAGCAAACCCCGACAGAGTATGCGGCGCGCCGTCGCCGTTTCCCATGTGTCGCAATGCGGCCGCCCTTTGAGAGCGTGAGCAGATGACCTTGAACACGAATCGCCAGCTGGACCCGGACGGGATCGCGGTCCATGCGGCTATCGATCCGATCGAGCAGCAGATCCTCGCTGCCGGCAATCTTAGCGACGCCCAGGTCGAGGCCATTCGCGGTTTCCAGCGCCGGAAGGGACTGACGTTCGGCGAGGCCGCGATCACCCTCGGGCTGGTTCGGCGCGACAGCCTGTTCCTGGCGCTTTCGAAGCGGTACAACTATCCGGTTCTTGAGCTTCGGAGGAGACGAAGCCCGCTTCTCCCGCGAGCTCGTGGTCGGCTTCCAGCCGTTCAGCGCCGGCGCCGAGGCTTTCCGATCGGTTCGCTCGGCTTTGGCGACGGGTCCTCTCTCTCAGGGCAAGAACGCCTTCGCCGTGATCGGCGCGCATTCGGGTGTCGGCGCGACGTATTTCGCCGCCAATCTCGCCTTGTCCTTCGCCCAGATGGCGGTGCCGACCCTGTTGGTCGACGCAAACCTGAGAAGGCCGAGGCTTGCCTCGCTGTTCGGCGTCGATCCGAAGACCGAGGGTCTGGTCGAGGCGCTGACCCACTCCGACGCCCATGCGCCGCCGGTCGCCGTCGACATCGTGCCGGGCCTGTCGCTTCTGGTCGCCGGAGCGACGGCGCCGCACCCGCAGGAACTTCTCAGCTCGAAGGAGTTCCTGAACCTGTCCCAGAACGCGCAGCGCAACTACGGCGTGGTGATCTACGACACGCCCGCGGCGCTGGAGAACGCGGACGCCTACGTCGTCGCTTCGCGGGTTGGCTCCGCCATCCTGCTCGGGCGCCGCAACCGCACGAAAGTCGCCGACATCAAGACGGTGGCGGAGGCGCTGGAGAGCTTCCAGTGCGATATCGCAGGAACTGTGCTCGGACGTTTCTAGCGTCGCGCACGAGGGGCCGACCGCGCCGTCACTACGACGGCTGAAGCGCCAGCTTTCGTAGATAGTCCCAGGCGTAGAGGCCGGTGTTGTGGCCGTCGTCGAACGCGATCCGGATGGCGTAGTTGCCGATCGGGTCGATGCCGACGATGCGAACGTTTTCCTTCCCGGTCACGATGCGCTTCTCGGCCGGGCGAATGGCCCTGAACCTCGGCGCTCGGGCTCTCGACCCTCAGACGTTCGGCGGCAAGGCTGACGGTCGCGCCGTCGTCAAACGCGATGTCGAGCGTTCGCCCCTGATCCTTCACCACGATATCCGTCGGCCAGGCCATGTTGGCGCTCCTTAAACGAAGCGAATGCGCGGAGCAGGCTTTGCGCCGGGCGCGCCGGTTTCGAGCGTTTGCGCGACCCGCCGCGCAATTTCCAGGAACGCGCCGGCGTGGGCGCTGTCGGCGAGGCTCGCCACGACCGGCCGCCCCTCGTCCGAATTGACGCGGATGGCGATGTCGAGTGGGACTTCGCCGAGGAAGGGAACGCCGAGCGTCTCGGCCTCCCGCTGGGCGCCGGCATGCGAGAAGACGTCGGTTCGGCCGCCGCAATGCGGGCAGAGGAAATAGCTCATGTTCTCGACGATGCCGATGAGCGGCACCTGCACTTGCTTGAACATCGCGATGCCGCGCCGCGCGTCGATCAGCGCCAGATCCTGCGGAGTCGAGACGATCACCGCGCCGGACAAGCGGCACGTTCTGGGCCATGGTCAGCTGAGTGTCCCCCGTGCCCGGCGGCATGTCGACCACCAGCACGTCGAGTTCGCCCCAGGCGACCTCGCGCAGGAGCTGGGTCAGGGCGGACATCACCATCGGTCCGCGCCACACCACCGGGCGCGCCCTCGTCGATCAGGAAGCCGATCGACATCACCTTCACGCCATAGGCCTCTAGCGGAACGAGCTTCTGCCCGTCCGCCGCGACCTCCGGTTTCGCTGAAAGACCGAACAGCTTAGGCATTGACGGCCCGAACAGGTCAGCGTCGAGCACGCCGATCTTCAGCCCGAGCTTTCCGAGGCCGACGGCGAGATTGCAAGCGACGGTGGACTTGCCGACCCCGCCTTTGCCCGAGGCCACGGCGATGATGTGCTTGACGCCGGGAAGCGGTTGGGCCGCACGGGTCGCGCGCTGGGCATTTCCGTCGCCATGCGCATGGCCCTGAGTCGCGCCGCCGCCCGAGACCGCCCGCGCGGACTTCCGCGGTCAAGCGTCACGACGGCCCCGGAGACGCCAGGAAGCGCCTTGATCGCAGCCTCCGCTGCGGCGCGCATCGGCTCCATCGCCTTGGCCTGATCTGGATCGATCACAATCGCCAGAAACACCTTGCCCTCGCGGGAGGTGAGGCCCGAGACGGCGCCCGAATCGGGCAAGGGCGTCTTCCCGTCCGGTCCGGCAACTTTGGCGAGCGCCGCCATCACCTCGTCGTGAGACGCCATTCGTGTCTTTCCTTGCTGCTCGCCGCGGCGCTCGAGCGCCGGGCGCCCTTAGATAAGCGAGTTCGCCGAAATCGGGAAGTCCCGGCGCCTCACCCGAACCGCTCGGCCCGGAACGGCGCCGGATCGACGAACGGCGTCTCGCCGGTCATCATCTCGGCCAGAAGCCGCCCGGTGATCGGACCGAGCGTGAGGCCGAGGTGCTGATGGCCGAAATCGAGCCACAGGCCGGGCTTGCCGGGAAAGGCGCCGACGATCGGCCGCATGTCCGGCAGACAGGGACGCCGGCCGAGCCAGGGCTCGGCCTCCTTGCGCGCGCCGATCGGAAACATTTCGCGGGCGAAGGGCTCGAGCCGGTCGATATGGGCGGAGGACGGCGGATCGTCCGGCCGGGCGAATTCCGCTCCCGGTGGTGAGCCGAAGGCCGAGCGTCATCGGCACGACGAGGTAGCCCTTTTCGATGTCGAGCACCGGGCGGTTGAGGCCCGCGTTGCCCTTGGGCCTCGTAATGCCGGTGATAGCCGCGCTTGACGAAGAACGGCAGCTTGAGGCCGAGGGCCCGCAGCAAGATCGTTCGACCAGGGCCCGAGCGCGACGACGACGTCGGGCGCGGCCACACGGCCTTCGTCGGTCGTGACCATCCAGCCCGCCGCCGAAGGCTCGAGCGTCATCGCGTCGCCCTTCTCGAACCGGCCGCCGCGCTTAACGAACAACGCGGCGTAGGCGCGCGCGAGCGCCCTGCGGGTCGGGCGTGCTCAAGGGATCGGGGAAATGCGCCCCGCCCCGCGCCGCCTCGCCGAGGTTGGGCTCGAGCGCGGTCAGCCCGTCGCGATCGAGAAAATGGACCGGCACGCCGTATTGCTTCAGCCCCTCGACGTCGCGGCGCGCGGCGTCCTCGCCCTCCGCCGTGCGCCAGACCTTGATCCACCCGGTCGGGCGCAACAAGGCGCCGGCGCCTGCGGCCTCGGCCAGCTTCAGGTGCTCCTCCGCCGCGCCGAACACGAGCGGCTTCATCGCGGCGGCGGTCTCGGCGACCCGCGGACGAGTTGGAGAACTGGAAATATTGCCAGAGCGCCTGGGCGTTCGCCGGCAGCGCGCCGTAGCGGATATGGGCGCGCGGATCGCGGTTGAGCGCAGCGTTGGCGATCTCGGCCGGGGCGCGGGGCAAGGTGTAGGGGATGACGGCTTCGCTCTGGATGAGGCCGGCGTTGCCGAAGGTCGTCTCGTCGGCGGCCTCGCCGTGGCGATCGACGAGCACGACCGTCCGCCCGCGCGCCTGAAGGGCGAGCGCGGCCGAAACCCCGACCATGCCGGCGCCCAGAACGATGACATCGACGCTGCGAGACGGCATGGGCACAGCCCTCGAAGATCGCGGGACGCGGCCATTTGCGCCTCGATTCCCGATGCGCCTTCCTATAGACCGCGCCGGACACAGAGCAAGATGCGAGCCAAGCGATGATCCCCCGCTATTCCCGTCCCGAGATGGTCGCCGTCTGGTCGGCCGAGACGCGCTTCCGCATCTGGTTCGAGATCGAGGCTTACGCTTGCGAGGCGATGGCCGAGCTTGGCGTGATCCCGAAAGATTCGGCCAAGGCGATCTGGGAGAAGGGAAACGAGGCGAAGTTCGACGTCGCGCGCATCGACGAGATCGAAAGGGTGACGAAGCACGACGTCATCGCCTTCCTCACCCATCTCGCCGAGTTCATCGGCGACGACGCGCGCTTCGTCCATCAGGGCATGACCAGTTCGGACGTGCTCGACACCTGCCTCGCGGTGCAGTTGCAGCGCGCTTCCGACATCCTGATCGCCGACGTCGACGGCGCTGCTCGCCGCGATCAAGCGCCGGGCCTTCGAGCACAAGCTCACGCCGACCATCGGCCGCTCGCACGGCATCCACGCCGAGCCCACGACCTTCGGCGTGAAGCTCGCGCTGGCCTACGCGGAATTTTCGCGCGCCCGAGAGCGTCTGGTCGTCGGCGCGCGAAGAGATTTCGACCTGCGCCATTTCCGGCGCGGTCGGCACCTTCGCCAACATCGATCCGCGGGTCGAAGCGTTCGTGGCGAAGAAGCTCGGCCTCGAGCCCGAGCCGGTCTCGACCCAGGTGATCCCGCGCGACCGGCACGCCGCCTTCTTCGCGACGCTCGGCGTCGTCGCCTCCTCGGTCGAGCGGCTGGCGACGGAAATCCGCCATCTGCAGCGCACCGAAGTGCTGGAGGCGGAGGAGTTTTTCTCGGAAGGGCAAAAAGGCTCGTCGGCCATGCCGCACAAGCGCAATCCCGTGCTGACCGAGAACCTGACCGGCCTCGCCCGCATGGTGCGTTCGGCGGTGACGCCGGCGCTGGAAAACGTGGCGCTCTGGCACGAGCGCGACATCTCGCATTCCTCGGTCGAGCGCATGATCGGCCCGGACGCCACGATCACCCTCGACTTCGCGCTGGCGCGCCTGGCCGGCGTCGTCGACAAGCTGGTGGTCTACCCCGAAAATATGCGCAAGAACCTCGACCGGCTCGGCGGCCTGATCCACTCGCAGCGCGTGCTTGCTGGCGCTGACCCAGAAGGGCGTCTCGCGCGAGGACGCCTATACGCTCGTCCAGCGCAACGCGATGCCGGTCTGGCGCGGCGAGGGCGATTTCCTGACGCTGCTCAAGGCGGACAAGGACGTTTCGAAGGCGCTGCCGCCGGCCGAACTCGAGGCTCTGTTCGACCTCGGCTACCACCTGAAGCACGTCGATACGATCTTCGCGCGGGTGTTTGGGAAATAGCTGGCCCGGGCGCCGTTTCCGCCGGACATCCGTCGGCCCGCTTGCAACGCGACACGTCGTCCCAGCCCGTCAATCCGAAGGCGATGCCGAGAACGCCGCGCGGAGCCGCTCGACCTGGACGGCGACCACGCTGCCGCAGGAAAACGCCTCGGGCGGGCGGGCGCCGGCGAGGCACTGATCGAGGTGGATGATACGTTCCTGGAGGCGTATCGAGCGGCGGCTGAGGGCGCGCAGGGTCTCGGGCATCTGTTCGAAGATGTCGGGCGCGCAGGCCAGATCCTGGCGCGTCAGCTTGACCCTGTGGCGTTCGGTCAGCGCCTGGTTGCGCGTCAGTTCGCCTTCGTTTACCGCGCGTTGGAGAAGCAGCCACGACGCGACCTGCATCAGGCGGGTTGTGAGCCGCATGCTCTCCGTGGCGTAGGCGAGTCCCGCGGGCCTCGGCAGAGCGCGCGATTCCGCCCGTCCGGGTCCGTCGAGATAGGCGGCGGCCTCCTCGACCAGCGCCATGCCTTCCCGGAACAGCGCGCTGAACGCCGACGACGCCGTGAGGCGGTGAACGAAGGAGACGGCGCCCGGCGGCGGCCCCGAGGTCGCTGAAAGGCGCTTCCATCCGTCGAACTGGCGATTCATACGCATCACTCCCATCCCGGGGCGAGAGAGCAGCGCGTCGCTCCTCCGCATCCGGGAAGACCCCAAGCAAGTATAGAGCCCGCGTGACCGAGCGGCGCATTAACCCGGAAATAACGTTAACGCGCGCGGGGCCGCTGCGGCAATCGCGAAAAAAAGCCGCCCGAAGGCGGCTTTCAAGGTTCCTGATCGGAGGCGTCGAGCAGAACGGGCGAGCGGCCCACCCCAAACCCAGGATCGCGGGTCTCCCGATTTATAATCCTTAACAGTTAACGTTTGTTTGCGGCGGCCATGGCTGTCGCAAAGTGGGGCGGCGCGCGCAAAACCGAGACAACGGCGTCTAGAGTCAAAACCAATCAACCTGACCAGTTTCGACGTAGAGCTTCCGTCGCAAATCGCGGCCCGAACGCTTCATTTGGGCGGGGAAGCGGGCCTACGGTAAAGTGCGGGCGCCGAGCCGAAGCGGACCTGCCGCTTACTTACTTTGGATGCGAAGCTGATGCGTAATCCCTATCATGTCGGGCCCTTGACCGACCATTTCGATGGCCTACGGTTTTTCAACCCCGGCGAACCCGCGACCGATCGCACGCTGACCGAAGTTCTGAGGTGGAAGCTGGCCGGGGCTCAAGTCCCCTGGCCGAGGTCCGTCCCGGTCGAACAGACCGTTCCTCCCCGGCGTGTCGAGGGTATGCAAGTAACTATGGTCGGGCACGCAACGCTGCTCATTCAGATGAGCGGCCTCAATGTGCTGACCGATCCGGTCTGGTCGGAGCGCGTCGGTCCCTTTCGCTCAGCAGGACCGAAACGAGTGACCGCACCGGGCATCGCCTTCGATGACCTCCCGCCGATCGACGCGGTGCTGCTGTCGCACAACCACTACGACCACCTCGATCTCGCGACGCTCGGCAGGCTTCACCAGCGCGACGCTCCCCTGATCCTCACTCCGCTCGGCAACGATGCGATCGTAAGGCGCGAGGTTCCTGCGGCGCGGATTCTGACGGGCGATTGGGGCGATCGATTCGATCTTGGTTCCGGCGCCGAAGCGCATATCGTTCCAGCCAACCATTGGTCCTGGCGAGATCTGCGCGATCGCAGGATGGCGCTCTGGGGAGGGTTCATGTTGAGGACCTCCGCCGGCCTCACCTACTTCGCGGGCGATACCGGCTATGGGACTGGTCGCATCTTTCGCGACATGCGGGAGCGATATGGCGCCCCCGATCTCGCTTTGATCCCAATCGGCGGTTACGCGCCCCGTTGGTTCATGTCCGCCCAGCATTGCGACCCCGCAGAGGCCGTGCGGAATATGCTTGATCTGGATGCTAGATTCGCGATTGGCATACACTGGGGAACGTTCAATCTGACAGACGAAGCAAGGGACGAACCCGTCCGGCAACTGGCTTCCGCACTGTTCGAACTCGGTGTGGATCAGAACCGCTTCAAAGCAGGCGCGCCTGGCTCCGCGCACGACGCTTAGCCCTCCGCGCATTTCCCGGCACGGCGCTTCTTGCGCGAAACGGTCAGCGGCATCGGCCAGATCGAAAGGGCTGGCTCTAGAGCTTGAACGCCGCCGCCGCCGCGGCCCGAGTGGCTTCACGCGCTTCGATCGCCTTCTCGAGCCGCTCGATCTCAGCCCTCATGAGTGCGATCCGCTCGGCGAGTTCGGGCGCGGAGAGATCGTCGAGATTCTGGCCGATCTCGTGCGAGGGCGGCGCCTTGGGCTTTTTCCCGAAAACGGAGTCCTCGTCGAAAGCGGGCATAGTTCCGATCGTTCTCCGGTTCAGGAGGCGGCGATGAAGCCGCCGCCGAGCACCCGCGCGCAAGGCTCGACAGAATCATAGAAGACGCAGGCCTGTCCAGGCGACACTCCGGTCTCCGGCTCGATGAACTCCACCTCGCCCCCCGGCGTCAGGAGCGCCGGCGCGGGCGGCCGGGTCGATCGCACGCGGGCCGCGATCATCAGCCCCTCGGGCCTGAGGTCGGCAAGCTCGCCGTCGCCGATCCAGTTGACGGCGCGAAGCCTGAGCCGGGTTTGCGCAAGCGCCGAGCGCGGTCCGACCACCACCCGCCCCGCCTTGGCGTCGAGCGCGACGACATAGAGAGGCTGCGTCGAGGCGATGCCGAGGCCGCGCCGCTGGCCGATGGTGTAATGCACGATGCCCGCATGGCGGCCGAGTACGCGTCCCTCGACATCGACGATGTCGCCGGGCGTCGCCGCGCCGGGCATCAGCCGTTCGATCATGTCGCTGTAATGGCCAGCCGGCACGAAGCATATGTCCTGGCTGTCGGCCTTCTCGGCGTTGATCAGCCCGTAGCGGCGCGCCAGTTCGCGCACCTGCGACTTCGGCATGGAGCCTAGCGGAAAGCGCAGGCGGTGGAGTTGCTCGCGGGTGGTGGCGAACAGGAAGTAGCTCTGGTCGCGCTCAGGGTCGGCGGCGCGGTACAGCGCCTGGCCGCCGCGCCCGTCCTCCTGCGTCACGACGTAATGGCCGGTCGCCAGCACGTCCGCTCCGAGGTCCTTCGCCGCCCCGAACAGGTCCGCGAATTTCATGTGCTGGTTGCAGGCGACACAGGGAATGGGCGTCTCGCCCGAGACATAGGCGCGGGCGAAGGGCTCGATCACCTTCTCGCGGAACCGCGCCTCGTAATCGAGCACGTAATGGGGAATGCCGATGCGGGCCGCGACGTCGCGCGCGTCGTGAATGTCCTGACCGGCGCAGCACGCGCCCTTGCGATGGCTGGCGGCGCCGTGGTCGTAGAGCTGCATGGTGACGCCGACGACGTCGTAGCCCTGGTCGGCGAGCATCGCCGCGACGACCGAGGAGTCGACGCCGCCCGACATGGCCACGACCACGCGCGTTTGGGCCGGCGCCTTGTCGAGACCGAGACTGTTGAGCGCGTCGCCCGGAGCTTGGGCGAGGGTCGTCGCGAGCATTCCGATTCCCCCGGCGAAAACGCCGGGCCCCAGGTACAATTGGGCCTTCGGCCCGCGAACACAACTTCATAGCCGAAAAAGCTGGCCGCCGCCAGTTTCGCCGACATTCGGACGTCTGGATCACGTCTCCGTTGCACGTTAACCAGCGTCTCCGCGCCTTACCAAGGCCGAAACCGGGGCGAGGCCGCCAAAGACCCCGAGCGTTTTGAGACACAACCACGCGGTTTTCGGCCCCTGCCGTTTAGGTAAATTTAAAGCGCGGTCCGTATCGTTCCTGTCGTCGAGTCAGTCGAGTCGAGCGTACGAGTGAGCGTTCCATGAGCGAAGCCATGCGGCCGAGGGTCAAATACGTGATCGGTCCGGACGGAAGCCCTTTGACCGTCGCCGACCTGCCGCCGCCGGAGACCCGCCGCTGGGTCATTCGCCGCAAGGCTGAAGTCGTGGCCGCGGTGCGCGGCGGCCTTCTTTCGCTCGAGGAGGCCTGCCACCGCTATACGCTGACCGTGGACGAGTTCCTGAGCTGGCAGGTGTCGATCGACCAGTTCGGCCTGCCCGGCCTGCGCACGACCCGCATCCAGCAGTACCGCCAGTAGCAGGCGCCCGACAGGAGAGCCCTCAGGCCGAACCCCTTTCATAGAGACAGACCCCCAGGCTGACCCAGCCCTGAGGGCGGGTCTTGCCAGCGCAATCATGCGGGGAGATCAGTCGGGCTCGTCGTCCCGCGTCGTTTTCGAGGATGGACGCGACCGGGCGGAATCTGCGCTAAGAACACCGGATAGGGGAGGCACCGAGGACGATTAGGGCGCCGTCGAAGACCGCCTGCGGGAAATCGCCGGCGCCGCCGTCGGGCTCGCTAAGCTCGACGGTGGCGCACAGGTTCTGGAGCGTCGTCCCGGCGCGATTGAGCCGCTGTTCTATTGTCTGGCGGCCTCCCCTATATATGTTGGGCGCGGAGGCGGAGCCGGCTGATGATAGTGACCCGCAAGCTCGCGGCGATACTGGTTGCCGACATTGTCGGCTTTTCGCGGCTCGCGGGCGCGGACGAAGATCGCGTTCTCGCCCGACTCCGGGCGATGCGCAGCGATCTCATCGATCCCACCATCTCCGTTCACAACGGCCGGGTGGTGAAGCGCACCGGGGACGGCGTGCTGGTCGAGTTCCGCAGCGTCGTCGACGCGGTGCGCTGCGCGATCGAGATGCAGAACGGCCTGATCGAGCGTAACGCCGGCCTTCCCGAGGACCGCCGCATCCAGTTCCGGATCGGCGTCCATCTCGGCGACGTGGTCGAGGAGGCCGACGGCGACCTGATGGGCGACGGCGTCAACATCGCCGCGCGGCTCGAAGGCATCGCCAAGCCCGGCGCGATCGCGCTGTCCGAGGACGCGTACCGGCAGGTTAGGGGGCGGCTCGACTTCGCGGTCAGCGACATGGGCCTTCAGGCGCTGAAGAACATCGCCGAGCCTCTGAGGGTCTATTCGCTCGAGGTCGGCACGCCGGCCGACAGCAGGCCCGCTCCGCTCGAATCGCCGCCGCAAAAAGCCGGGCCGCCGCGCTGCTCGATCGTCGTGCTGCCGTTCGCCAGTCTTGGCGGGGGCGAGGAGCAGGAATTGTTCGTGGACGGCGTCACCGAGAGCCTCACCACCGACCTCTCCCGGCTTGCCAACACCGTCGTCGTCGCGCGCAATACGGCGTTCACCTACAAGGGCAAGTCGATCGACGCCAAGCAGATCGGTCGCGAGCTCAACGTCCGCTACATTCTCGAGGGCAGCATTCAGCGCGGCGCAGGCCGGATGCGGATCAACACCCAGTTCATCGACGCCGCGACCGGCAACCACATCTGGGCCGACCGGTTCGACAAGCCGATCGCGGACCTGTTCGACATGCAGGACGAGATCGTCTCGCGTCTCGCCAACCAGTTGCGCGCGGAACTGATCGCGGCCGAAGCCGAACGGGCAGAGCATGAGCCCAATCCCGATGCGCTCGACTTTTATTTCCGGGGCGTCGCCGCCTTCAACAAGGGCCGGCTCGAAAACATCCTGCGGGCCAAGGATCTGTTCGAGCAGGCGCTGAAGCTCGATCCCGCGCACGTCGACGCCATTGTTGGGGCGGCGAGAGCGGACGTCCTGACCGCGCTCTATCTGCAGGAGCGCCACGCCGATCGCCTCAAATCCGCGGAGACCGAGCTCCTCAACGCGCTCGCGATCGATCCGCGCAATCATTGGGCGCATCTCTGGCTCGGTTACGTCCAGGTCCTGACCAATCGGGCCGCCCGCGGCGATCGGCGAGTTCGAGCGCGCGCTGTCGCTCAACCGCAACATCGGCGTCGCGCATGCCTGGACCGGCCTCGCCAAGATCATGCTCGGCCGCGCAGAGGAGACCGAGGCGCATGTCGCGGAGGCGTTCCGCATTTCGCCGATCGACGCGGTCACGTTCCTTTGGAAGTACATCGCAGGGCTGGCGAAGCTTTATCCTCGGCGCCGACGCCGAGGCGGTCGAGCTTTTCCGCGAATCGATCGACGGAAGCCGGAACTTCCCGCTCAACCATTTCCACAATGCGGCGGCGCTCGCTCTGCTCGGCCGCCAGAGCGAAGCGGAGGCGGAGGTCGCGGCGGGGCTCGCCGTCGCGCCGGATTTCAATCTCGCTGGTTTCCGGGCCGCGGCGGAAAGCGACAATCCGGTGTTTCTCGCCCAGCGCGAGCGGGTGATCGAGGGGATGCGCAAGGCCGGCGTTCCCGAAGGCTGAGCGCGGCAAAATTACGACATTTATGTGACGTTCTTCTCATCGGCAGTGTTGCCGAAGGGTGACAGCCGCCTCGAGAATCCCGGTGTATAGCTGGGCCTCGACTATCGGCCCGGGTGGGCTTGTGGGGGTTGTTATGAAGAAGATTTTGCTGGCTGGCGTCGCGGCTTTGTTCGTGGTTCCGGCGGTTGCGGCTGACCTGCCGACCAAGAAGGCCGTGGTGGTGGTTCCGGTCGTGACCGAATACGATTGGACCGGCATCTATTTCGGCGGCAACCTCGGCGGCGTCTGGGGCAACTCCAACATCAACTACTACACGCTCTCGAACACTGCCACGAACGGCACGTTCGTTGAGGGCAATAGCCAGAACATCAGCTCGTTCCTTGGTGGCGGCCAGATCGGCTATCGCTATATGTTCCCGCAACGCTTCGTGATCGGCGCCGAGGCGAGCCTCGACTGGAACGACGGCAGCGGCTCCAACGGCAACGCTTGGACGCTGAACAACAAATACTACTCGTCGAGCACCTATTCGAGCGGTCTGGGCGGGTACGCGGTCGGCCAGGCCGGCTACGCCTGGGGCGACTTCCTGCCTTATGTCAAGGGCGGCTGGGCCTGGACCAACTCGACGGTCACGTACTGGCAGAATTACGGCACGGTGGGAACGCTGGCCGCGAACACCGGCCAGCAGGTCGGCCTCTACCGCAGCGGCTGGACGATCGGCGGCGGCCTCTCCTACCACGTGTGGCAGAATTTCGAGGTCTTCGGCCAGTACATGTACGCCAACTACGGCACGACGACCGCCAACTTCGTCTCGACGTTGTCGCAGACGCTGCGGACGTCGCTCAACACCAATACGTTCACCGCCGGCGTGAACCTCAAGTTCTGATAAGCTAGGCTTTCTCGGAAACCTCCCCGGACGGGCGGCTTCGGCCGCCCTTTTTTCAGCCCGCGAGCCAGGGCAGAAGAACCGGGATGATCGCCGGCGTCACCACCGCGTTGAGGCCCATGGCGATGCCCGCGAACACGCCGGCCACAGGATCAACGGCGAAAGCCCGCGCGGTGCCGATGCCATGCGACGCGAGGCCGACCGCGAAGCCGCGCGCGGCGTAATCGCGAATTTTTAGCGCGTTCATCAACGGCGTGACGAGGATCGCGCCGAGAATGCCGGTCGCGATGACGAGCACCGCGGTCAGCGGCGGCGCGCCGCCGAGCGTCTCCGAGACGGCCATCGCCACCCCCGCCGTCACCGACTTCGGCGCCAGCGACACCAGAACGGCGCGCGGCGCGCCGAGCGCCCGGGCGACCAGCAGCGCCGAGACGACCGCGACGAGCGCCCCGACGATCAGCGCCGCCGCCATCGGCAGCAGGTTGCGCTTGACGAGTTCGATATTGCGATAGAGCGGCACCGCCAGCGCGACGGTCGCGGGGCCGAGCAGGAAATGGACGAACTGCGCGCCGTTGAAATAGGTCTGGTAATCGGTCCCGGTCAGGTTCAGCAGCGTCCCGAGCAGGGCGACGGCGATGGCGACCGGGTTGACCACCGGATGCCGGCCGGCCGCCTGAGCGATCCGGTCCGCGATCAGATAGGCGGCGAGCGTCGCGGTCAGCCAGAAGAGCGGCGTCGTCTGGAGATAGACCCAGAGCCGGAACGGGATCACGTCTCGCTCCTCAGGCCGATCATCCGCTTGACCAACAGGAAAACGCCGACCGTGGCGAGCAGGGTCAGGACGGTCGAGACGATCAGCGCCGCCGCGAGCGCCGCGCCCTGCGCCTGAAGGAGCCCCAGATATTGCACGACCCCGACGCCGGCCGGCACGAAGAACAGCGACAGCGAGCGCAGCAGACCATCGGCGGCGCGGCCGAGCTCGCTCGTCGCCAGCGCCTCGTCGTCGTACGGCCGCCAGGCGCGATAGACCGCCAGCGCGACCACCAGAAGCCCGAGTCCGATGACCGGCCCGGGCGCCGGAAGGCTCAGGCCGCGGGCGAAAACCTCGCCGAGGAGCTGGAACAGCAGAAGGATGAAGACGCCGCGGATCATGGCGCGTGTTTTGGCTGCAGCGTCGCCCCCGGTCAACGCGCAGTCTTACGCTCCAGCGATAATCGCCTTCAGAAAAGCGCGAAGCTTCATCACGAGGCTCAACCGTTCAGCGCGGCGACGACGGCCTTGATCGCCTCCGGCCGCCAGCAAAGACCCATGTGATCGACTCCGGGAATCAGCGTAACCCGGACGCCAAGCGGCGTGAGCACCCGCCGAAAGGCCTCCGCGTCCATCAATTCGTCGTCGCCGCCGCTGATGACGTCGATCGGCGCCTTCGCCCGCCGGAACGCGCTCTCCCAGTCGTCGGGCGCCGCGTAGCTCGTCATCAGCCGGAACGTGTACTGATCCGTGACGAACTTTTTGGCGCCCGGACCGGTTGCGAAAGCGAGCACCGGCAGCGATTGCGGCCAGTCGATTCCAAAGCGCGCCAGGATGGTCGCCCCGATGATGCGCGGAACATCCGCCGACGCCCAGTTTCGCGCGGCGTCGGTCAGCCGGACCGTCGGCGCGCGATGTCCGAGATAGGGCGCGAGCAAAACGAAGCGGTCGAAGGCTTTCGCCTGCGGGCCGGCCGCGATCCGGAGCCCGTAACCCCCGCCCGAGGAATGGCCGACATACGCGAACCGCGCGTCCGGGTCCTTGCGCCGCAGTTCGGCGCAGAGATCGGCGAGGTCGTCGTCGAGTTGTCCGCCATAGGCGACGTCGCCGCGCGTCCCCGATGCGCCATGGCCGCGGAAATCGACCGACACCGCGGTGAAGCCCGCATTCGCGAAGCCTCGGGCGATGGCGTTCATCTGCCCGGAGGCGCCGGCCGAGCCGTGGCCGAGGAGGACAACGGGCGCGTTCTTGCGGCGAGCGACAGGGTCATAAAGCCGGTAGGCGAGCCAGGTCCCGTCGCGTCCCTGGTAACGGCTGAGCCCGGGCAGACCCTCGGCGTCGATCCGCATCGCGCCGTCCAGCACGGAGCCGAGCGGCGGGGGGGATTTGAGCGGACGCCCCAGCATGACCGCCAGGGCGATCGCTGCGAGGCCAATCAGGGCGAGCAGCCAGAGGACAAGACCGAGAACGAGCGACATGACGGCCTCACGAGTGCGCAAGCGGCGGGCGCCGCGCGATGGCTTGTTGATCCGGTCCTGTCAAACCCTTTGCGGCGCATCCCGCTCAGTCAGAGGCTGCGCGAGTGCGGAAATCGGGGATTGCATGCCAGAATTACCGTGCGGCGGCCCTGCCTCGCAGACGTTATGCCACTGCGCGGCGAACACGTTGTCGACAAATTGCCGGGCGGACTCGCTGAGGCTGAAGGTCAGCGCACGGGCGCGCGCAAGCTCTCTGGGAATTGAGAGAGCCGCGAGCGCAGCGCGACCGAGATTCGCATCGAGTACGCCCGCGCCGCTGTCTCCAATCACGTCGATCGGACCCACAACCGGATTTGCAGCCACCGGCAGGCCCGACGCAAGCGCTTCAAGCAGCACCAGGCCAAAGGTGTCCGTCAGGCTTGGAAAGACGAAGACGTCGGCGCTCGCGTAGGCGGCGGCAAGCCTCTCGTCGCGCATTTCGCCGACGAAATGCGCCCGGGGAAAGCGCGTCTCGAGCTTCTTTCTCGCCGGTCCGTCGCCGATGACGACCTTTGAACCCGGCAGATCGAGGGACAGGAAGGCCTCGAGATTCTTTTCGATCGCCACGCGCGCGCAGGTCAGGAAAATCGGTCTGGGGAAATGGAAGATGCTCGCCGCGCGCGGTCGAAAGAGATCGCAGTCGACGCCGCGCGACCAGCGCATCAAACGAACAAACCCTCGCATGTCCAGTTCACGTCCCAATGTCTCGGTCGACACCATCATGCCGACGCCAGCGTTGTGGAACCGACGCAGCAGGGCATAGACAAAACGGCTCGGCGCCATTCCCCGGGCGGCAAGATACTCGGGGAAGCGCGTGTGGTAGCAGGTCGTAAAGGAGAGGCCGGCTCTGCGGCAGGCGATCCATGCGCACAGTCCAAGCGGTCCCTCCGTCGCAATATGAATAAAATCGGGTTTGAGTTCCTCAATGCGACGCAGCACCACACCGGGCCGCGTTAAGGCGACGCGCACTTGCGGATAGGTCGGGAGGGGCGCCGTGCGAAATTCGTCAGCCGCCAGCACCTTGATTTCGACGCCGAGAGCCGGCGCCTCTTTCACAAGGGCTTCTATCGAGCGCACCACGCCGTTGACCTGTGGCAGCCAGGCGTCGGTGATGATGAGGATACGGGTCATCGGGAATGCTGGCGCTGTCATGCCTGGACGGTCGGACTCCGGGAGGTTGCACCGGCGTTTGCGACCGCTCGCCCGGTGACCGCCCATAACGGCGAAGACATTCAACCGTTCCGCAACGCTTTCACCGGCTTGGCGGGCGAATGAGCGATCTTACGCGCGGGGGCGATGTCATCTTCCCGCCGTGTGTCGGGTGGCGCCCCTCGCGTTCCCTCGTCCTGCTCACGCTATTCGCCCCTGTGATTTTCGCGGCGTGTTCTGATGTGTTCACTTCGGCTTTTCTCGAGAATTGAAACGGCGCATTCTATCGCATGGCGTCGAAAGCCCTGTCATTTGAATTTCGCGCAAACGCATCATCGCGCAGGCCCGGGCGCGGCGTCGTTCCCGCGGGCGCGGCCGTAACCGGGGACCGCCGACAGCAGCGCGCCCGCCGTCGGCCGCCGGAACACCCTACAGCCGTGGAACCCACAGAAGCGACGAACGTTTGCTGGTTGCCTGCGAGGCTACATCCCTCAGAGGCGTTGGAGGAGAACATGGCCGTCAGGAACTTCAGATTGCTCCTTTGCTTGGCGATGCTGAGCGCGTCCACGCTTGCACAAGGCAAATGCCTTGACACGGTCAGTCAGCTCAAAGCAAATCATATCAAAGCAAGTTGGCTCGAGACCACCGAGAACGATGGAAAGCCATTGATGATTTCGATAGCGAACGGCGCCAACGGTCTGGTCTATTCCGCCAGAAAGGCCGGGGCCCTCTGGCTAACGGGGAACGTATCCGTATGTGTTGCTGGAGGCCATCCAGAGATAACTCTGAAAAATACCAAGGCAACGAGCCATGTCCCTATGATTGCAAGGATGGCGTTGCCTTCGACACAGTCGGCCCAGGTCGTTGACAACCGAATCAAACTGGGAGGCGGAGGTTGGGGCGGAACCTTTGTTGGTCAGTAGCGGACTGCGCCGCACAAAGGGGATCCGGGGTTCGAAAGGCCGGCGCCCGCCCTGGGGCGGCCGCGGGAGCCCGGCGCTTTCCAAGCTCCCGCTTTTTTCTTTGCGAACCCGCCCTCCCCGCATTCCCAAATTCAATGGCCTGCCCAAACTAAATGGCCTGCGGAACGCCTCGTGAGGCTTTGCGACGCCTAAGCCAAAGCGCGGCGACGCCCGTTGTGACCAATGCCGTCGTTGCCGGCTCCGGAACACCCGTTGCCGCAACGAATGTCGCACTGTCCGCCTGGGAGAATGCCGGGCCGGCCTCACCCAGAACGAGATTGCCATCGGTGGTCGCGAGGTCGATCGGCGTGACGCAAGTCAGGCTCGGAAATCCCAGGCACGACAATCCGCCGAGGAAGTCGGCTCCGAGAGCAGGGGCCGTAAAGGTCACGTTACTCTGCAGGTTATACGTAAAGATCGCGGGTTCAGCCGCGGGGTCTGGAACGATCCCGAACGGATAGACTGGATTGCCCGGGAAAGTCGAGACGGCCGGCGGAGGAAGCCCGCCATTGGAGCCGAATCCGACGCCTCCGTTTAAGTTATCAATGCTTACGAACATTCCATCGGACGGCAAAAACGCGCCGGTCGCCACAACCGCGTCGGTGGTGGCGTTGGTTACCGTGATCGACGAGGTTCCAATCAGGTTTTCCCATCCGTGCGCCCCGGGATTCCCGATGTTCGAGAACGGCACGACATTCGATGTATTCCCATCGAAAGTGAAGGTAAGAGTTCTCGTTTGGCCCTCCGATTGCCACGCCTCCCAGCGTGCCTGTAATGGGCCCCAAGGCGGTCAAAGTATAAGTGATCGGCTCTGCGGATGCGACGCCCGGAAACAACGCGCCGAACGCGCCGAGCGTAATCAACCCTTGTGTAACACGTCGTTTGATCCTCATTCATTCCTCCTGGCGACTGGGGACTACAACTGAAGTGAGTACCTAGGACAGAGCGTCGGTCCGGTTGTCCATTGAGGGTACGGCGCGCCGCGCCCAGGGTTTCAGCCATGGGCCCTTTTTTCGGACGCAAGCGCGCGCCAGAGACGCGCACCGTCGGGTTCGAACCGGGATCGCACCGGCGGCGTCTCTTCCCCATTGCCCGATGACAGCCAGTGCACTTTCTGGACAGCCGAACGATTGTGTTCTACTTTTGTTCTAATCAAGAGAAGAGACCCCATGTCCGATTGCGTTGAAGCCGGGCACCTAGCAAGACTGAGGTCTAGACTGGGACGACGAATTGCCGGGGCGATCGGAGATAACTTCGAATTTTGTGGAGTTGAAACCACTCACTACCTGGGCATGGGGTGGGAAGTTCATGCTTTTGTACTGATCGAAGACGACCGTGGAAAAATTGACATTTTTAATCGGAATATTGCAAGATTTTAATCTGTCGGACAGCGCGAGTCCATTGATAGTCTTACTTCTGCACCGATCTCGTCAAACATCATGCACTGTTATTTTTTATTGTCCGGTTGCCATCAAAAGGGCGAAACCCGTTTAGTATTGTTAGGATTGGCTTCGCGCTTTTTGGCGGCAAAGTAATGTCAGCAATGGGAGGAGCAAAGTGAGAGGTTTGTCCGGAGCGGTCGGCCTGACCGCCCTCTTATTGGGCGCGACCGCGCTCGCAGGCGGCGCTGACGCCGCATCGCTCTCCGTGACCGCGAAGCCGTTCGGCGCGACGCCGGATGGACAACCCGTCAAGATGTATCAGCTGGAAAACAACAACGGTATGCAGGTGAACGTCATCACCTATGGCGGCGCCGTCCAGTCGATCATGGTCCCGGACAAAAATGGCCATCTCGCAGATGTCGCCCTAGGCTTCGACAATCTCAGCGACTACCTGAAGACTGATACCTACTTTGGCGCACTGATCGGCCGTTACGGCAATCGCATTGCCAAGGGCGAATTCACGCTCGATGGCAGGACGTATCATATACCGATCAATAACGGCCCAAACAGCCTGCACGGCGGCACGAAGGGCTTCGACAAGGCCGTATGGTCGGCTTCGCCGATCGAGAGCCCCAACGCGGTCGGCGTCGAACTGACCCATTTCTCGCCGGACGGCGACATGGGCTATCCGGGCGATCTCGCGGTCACCGTCCGCTATACGCTCGATAACGACAACGACCTGCGCATCCACTACTCGGCCGTCACCGACAAGCCGACCGTCCTCAACCTCACCAACCACACCTACTTTAACCTGGCGGGCGCCGGAAACGGCACGGTGCTCGATCAGGTCGCCATGATCAACGCCAACGCCATCACGCCGGTCGATGCCACGCTCATTCCGACCGGCAAGATGATGGACGTCGCCGGCACGGATCTCGGCTTCACCACGCCGACCGCGATCGGCGCCCATATCCGTGCCGACAACCCGCAGTTGAAGTACGCCGAGGCCAAGCAGGGCGGCTACGACTTCAACTATGTCCTCAACAATCCCGGCGATCTCAACGCTCTCGCGGCGAGCGTGACCGACCCCAAATCTGGACGGACGATCGAGATGTACACCGATCAGCCGGGCGTCCAGTTCTACACGGCGAACTTCATCAACGACGTGCACGGCAAGGACGGGAAGGTCTACCCGCACTGGGGCGCATTTACGCTCGAGGCCCAGCATTTCCCGAACTCGCCCAATGAACCGAGCTTTCCCTCGACCGAACTGAACCCTGGCCAGAAATACAGCCAGACGACGATTTACAAGTTCTTGCCTACCAATCTGCCGTCGTGAATGGGCTCGCCCCCGACGGGATCGAATTGCCTTCGGGGGCGTTAATCGGAGGAGATTCCCAAGATGACCAAGAGGAGCCTTGACCAGGAACGCAATCCGCTTGCGCCGGGCCTGTCGCGGCGGAGCCTTTTTCGCGGGACCGTGACTTCGGGCGCGGCGATGTTGGCGCTCTCGGCGTTCGGCCGCAGCGAGGCCGCCTTTGCGGCGGGCGGTTCGAGTCTGCCGACGCATCCGGAATGGAGGTTCGTGTTCGTCAACCACGTCACGACCAACCCGTTTTTCGTGCCGACGCAATACGGGATCGCCGACGCGTGCTCCCTGCTCGGCTGCACCTATCAATGGACCGGCTCGCAAACGTCCGTCGCGTCGGAGATGGTCAACGCCATGAACACCGCGATTACCGCGAAGGCGGACGCCATTGCGGTGGCGCTGGTCGACTTGCACGCCTTCAACGATCCCGTGAAGCGGGCGCTCGAAGCCGGAATTCCCGTCTTCTCCTATAACGCCGACACGAAGGGAAACGACCGCCTCGCCTACATTGGGCAGGACCTGTTCGCCTCTGGTCAGGCGCTCGGACGGCGCATCGTGGAACTTGTCGGGGAAGGTCCGGTCGTCGGCTTCATCGCCACGCCGGGGCAGCTCAATATCCAGCCCCGCCTCGACGGCGCCAAGGACGCGATCAAGGCGTCGGGCAAGAACATCGTTCTCGACGAGGTCGCCACCGGACCGACGGTCAACGAGGAGGTCTCGCGGGTTGACGCCTATTACGTCGGACACAAAGACATCAAAGGCATGTTCGCGGTCGACGCGGGAAGCACCATGGCGGTCGGCAAGGCGATGGAAAAGTACGGTCTCCACGCCAAGGGCCTGCATGCCGGCGGCTTCGACCTGCTCCCTGAGACTCTTGACGCCATCGCCAACGACCATCTCGACTTCACCATCGACCAGCAGGCCTATTTACAAGGCTTCTACACCGTCATGGAAATGGCGATGTTCAAGCTGTCGGGCGGGTTGACCGGCCCCGCGGAGATCAACACGGGGCTCAAGTTCGTCGCCAAGAGCGATGTGGCGCCTTACCGGACGACTCACAGCCGTTACGAGGGCACCTCTTCGGCGGAGGCGGTTATTCCAAGGTCGGGTCCGATCAGCACCTAACGCGGCGGGCGGGGATGCAAGACAGGGTGAATCCCGCCGCCGTACAGGCGCGGCTGCCTGACGCGAGCGGTCGCCCTGCCGGCGCGCTGCGTCGGGCCGGCTTGTCCATTCTCCGATGGCCCGAGGCCAGCATCTTTATCGCCGGCGCCTTGCTCGCCGCTTACTTCCAGTCGACCAATTCTGCTTTCCTTTCGCTCTCCAACATCGAAAACCTGATCGACTATACGGCGACGACGTCGATCATCGCCGCAGGCGAAGTCATGGTGCTCGTCTGCGGCGAACTCGACCTGTCGGCCGGCATGGTCTACGCCCTGTCGCCTTTCATCATGTTTTTCGCGATCTCCGCGGGGTTGCCCGCGGGTATCGCGGTTTTTCTGGCGCTGGCCGTCGGGGCGGTGGTTGGCCTCTTCAATGGCGCGGTCACGACGCTTCTCGGCGTACCCGCGTTCGTCACGACGCTCGGGACGATGTTTCTCGTGAACGGCCTGACCTTGAGCATCTCGGGCGGCTTTCCGGTCGAACCCAATGCCGCCGCGGCCTTTGCGACCGTCTTCGGCGCTAATGCCTGGGCGCGGCTCTCGTGGTCTCTGGTGATCGCGATCGTGCTGCAGTTCGTGCTTAGCCGCACCCGGTTCGGTCTTCACACCATCGCCGTGGGTGGCAATCTCGTCGCCGCCGAGGAGGTTGGAATCCGGGTGCGCAGCATCAAAATCCGCAATTTCGTCCTCTGCAGCATGCTCGCCGGGTTCGCCGGCGTGATCGACGCGTTCCGCATCGGGTCGATCGACCCGCTCGCGGGAGGCTCCGAGATGACCTTCGCCGCCATCGCTGCAGCGGTGATTGGCGGCACGCTGCTCACCGGCGGCTCGGGGACCCTGATCGGCGCCTTCATCGGCGCGCTGGTGCTGGGCATCCTCAAGGACGGATTTACCCTCTCCGGGGTCAGCGCCTTCACGTTCGACATGATCCTCGGCGCCGCCATACTCGTTACGATGGCGGTCAACGTCCATCTGTCGCGATGGCGGGAACGGGGAGGAGCATGAGCGAGGAGCCCACGCGACCCGAGGCGCTTCGGGCGGAACACGTCGAAAAATCGTTCGGACGCATTGCGGCGCTGAAAGACATCAATCTGCGCCTCCAACGCGGCGAGGTTTTGGGGCTGCTCGGAGACAATGGCGCCGGCAAGTCGACCCTGATGAAGATCTTCACCGGCTACTTTCGGCCAACCGCCGGGCAACTGTACTTCGAGGGCAGGCCCGTCCAATTCCGCTCCGTCAGCCACGCCCGTTCCCTCGGCATCGAGGCCGTCTATCAGGACTTGGCCTTGGTCAACCAGCTCAACGTCTACCGCAACATGTTCCTTCAGCGGGAGCCGGTCGTCGGCGGGCCGTTGGGCATTTTGAACGAGCGCGAGATGCGCAGGCAGGCAATCGCCGTGCTCGAACGCATGAAAGTCCGGGTGCCCTCGGTCGACGTCGACGTCGCCAGGCTCTCGGGGGGTCAACGTCAGGCCGTCGCCATCGCGCGCTCAGTCTATCAGAAGGCCAAGGTGCTGCTGCTCGACGAACCGACCGCCGCGATGGGCGTCAAGGAATCCGCGTTGATCCTCGACCTCATCCAGCGGCTCAAGGAGGGCGGCGACGTCGCCATCATCATCGTCGCCCACAATTACGCGCAGATCTTTGATGTTTGCGATCGCATCAATCTCGTCGAAGGCGGCATGATCGCATTCGACAAGCGAACTTCGGAGACGTCTATCCAGGAGCTGACGGAGCGGGTGGTCAAAGAGTATCGCTCGGCTCGCTCTGTCGAGCCGCCCCTGGAGGCATGAGCGGCTTAGCTGGAGCGGCGATCGCGCCCGTGGTCAAGAGGCTATCGGTCGGCCGAGTTCGAGCCAGGAGAGAGCGCGCCTCACGAAGTCGCGTCCGCCCGATTGGCGACATTCCCCGTGAGCAAGGATCACCCTTTCGCAATCCCAACTCAGCGCCTTGGCGCGCGCGGGCCGCGCCGCGCCGCGATCAAGGAAGGTTAACCGCATATCGCGCGGCGCGCCGGGTTCGGCTGCGGTAATCCCGCCGAGGCTGGCGAGCGGCCGCTGCCACCATGACCAGTTATGTTTGAGAAAGGCGTCGTCTAACGCCTGGATCAGGTCGGCGAAAATCGCAGTGCGCGACGGGCGATGGAAAAACACCACCTCATCAAAAACGGGCGAGCCCCGAAAGCAAGCCTGATCCATGTCGAGGCCCCAATCGGATGGCGGCGCATCATCAAGAACGCCTGTAAACCCCAACGTCGGAAATCGGCTGATTGCCGACCTTAGGCCCCAGAGCTTCGCTGTCGGGTAAGCTGTCTTCCACTCCGCGAGATGAAGATGGTGCAGCTTGTTGGGGCTTACGAGATGACCGACGCGGCCCATGGTGTCGACTTCGACCCGGAGATCGTCAGCAAGCCGGATTGGCGACCATACCCAAAGGCGGTCGTCGGACAGACGCACGATGACGCTGCGCGTTGGGTACGGGAATCCATAGAAGTGGACAGTCTCGCCATCAGCAAGCCAAAGCGACTCGTGGATTTTCTTCAGGCGCGGCATGCCTCTCCCTGCCCGTTTGTCTCGATCGTCCCCTGCAGAACTCAAAATCCTGTTAGGAGCGGGTTGGGCTGAGGCGGCGGGACTTTATTCCCAGCCATCCGAGGGGTCGCGCGTGCATCAGCCAACCGTTGAGCCGGTCGAGGTAAATATAGACCACCGGGGTCGTGTAGAGCGTCAGCAACTGGGAGACCAGCAGACCGCCGACCATCGCGATCCCCATCGGTTTGCGCAGTTCCGCCCCGGCCCCGTTCTCGAGAGCGAGCGGCAGGGCGACGATCAACGCGCAGACGGTCGTCATCATGATCGGGCGAAACCGCTGCAGACAGGCATGGTGGACCGCATCAACCGGACTCATGTTCCCCTCCCGCTCGGCGACCAGCGCGAAATCGATCATCATGATCGCGTTCTTCTTGACGATGCCGATCAGCAGGAGGACGCCGATGAGCGCAATCAGCGTCAGGTCGTAGCTGGTCAGGATCAGGATCACGAGCGCGCCCACGCCCGCCGCCGGGAGCGCCGAGAGAATGGTGATCGGGTGGATGAAGCTTTCGTAAAGCATGCCCATGAGGATGTAGATCGTCACGATCGCCGCCATGACCAGTAGAGGCATGGTGACGAGCGAGGCCTGAAACGCCTGGGCCGTGCCCTCGAACTGGCCGACGAGAGTGGGACGCGCGCCGAGGCTCGCCTTGGCCTTGGTGATGGCGTCGACCGCCTGGCTCAGCGACGCGCCCTTGGCGAGGTTGAACGACAGCGTCACCGAGGGAAAGACGCCCTGGTGGTTAACGGTCAGCGGCTCGACCTTTCGCGTCTCGTGCGCGACCGCTGACAGCGGAACCTGTCCGCCGGTGGCGTTGGTGACGTAGAGGCTCGACAGGGCGTCCGGCCCGGATTGAAATTTCTTCTCGACCTCCAGGATCACATAGGCCTGTTGGGTCGGATTGTAGATCGTCGCGATTTGCGTCTGCCCGAACGCGTCGTCGAGCGCCGCGTCGACGCTTGAGATTGGCACGTGGAGGCTCGAGGCGAGGTTCCGGTCGACCTCGATGACGACATGAGGCGAGTTGATCTGCTGATCCGAGGCGACGTCGTTGAGGATTTTCATGCCCTCCATCTTTTCCAGCAGGACCGGGGCGTAATGATTGAGTTGGTCGGTATCCGTATCGGTCAGCGTATACTGGTATTCCGCCTGCTCGAGCCGCGCGCCGATTCGGATGTCCGGCACGGCCTGCATGAAGAACTTGCCGCCAACCACCTTGGCGACCTCGGGCCTGAGCCGCGCCATCACCTCCTGTACCGAAGGGCGTTCCGCAAACGGCTTCAGCTGGACGAACATCCGCGCCGTGTTCTCGGTGGCGTTGCCGCCCGTCGCGCCGGCGAACCCGACGACGCCTGAGACGGCAGGATCCTTGAGGAGGATGGCGGCGTAGTCATTCTCGATCTTCGCCATCGCCTCGAAGGCGATGTCCTGACGCGCCTGCGCAACGCCCATGAAAATGCCGGTGTCCTGCTCGGGCAGGAACCCCTTCGGGATCACGAGATAGAGGTACACAGTCAGGGCGATCAGCCCGAGGGTGACGAGCAGCATAAGAAACTCGTGCCGGAGAGCCCACACCAGCCCCCGGTCGTAAGTATCGCGCATGGCGTCGAAGCCTCGCTCGAGCCACCGGCTGAATTGATTCTGCGGTTCGCCTGTGTCGCGCGTCAGGAACCGCGCGCACATCATCGGCGTCAGCGTCAGCGACACGAAACCGGAGATGAAGATCGCGAGAATCGTCGTCATCGCGAACTCATGGAAAAGCAGTCCGACCACGCCCGCCATGAAGAGGACTGGAATGAAGACCGCCGCCAGCGACAGCGTTATGGAAAGAATGGTGAAGCCGATCTCGCCCGCGCCGTCGAGGGCGGCTTCAAGGGGCGGCTTTCCGTCCTCGATATGGCGGACGATGTTCTCGATCATCACGATCGCATCGTCGACAAGGAACCCGATCGCGATCGTCAAGGCCATCAGCGAAAGGTTGTCGATGCTATAGCCGAGCAGGTACATCGCCCCGAATGTCGCGACGATCACGACCGGCAGGACGATGCCCGGAATCACGGTCGCCCAGAACTTGCGCAGGAACAGGAAAATCACCAAGACCACGAGCGCCATCGCCAGCACGAGCGTAAATTCGACGTCCGAGACGGAGGCGCGAATCGACAGCGAGCGGTCCGAGACGAGGTCCACGTGCACGGCGCGCGGGATCGACTTCTCGAGCTGCGGCATCATCGCCTTGATCCTGTTAACGACGTCGAGCGTGTTCGCGCCGGGCGCCTTGAAGACCAACAGAACCTCGGACGGCTTGGTCCCGAACCAGGCGCCGGTGCGGGGGTTCTGCGGCCCGTCGACCACGGTCGCGATGTCCCCGAGCTCGACCGGCGCGCCGTTGCTGTAGGCCACGATCATCTTGCGGAACTGGCTGGCGTTTTCCAGCTGCTGGTTGACGTCGAGCGGAAACTCCTCGTGACGGCCTTCGAGATTGCCGGTCGGTTGGAGCGCGCTCTCGGAGGTGAGCGCCGCGCTGACCTGCGCGAAGCCCAGGCCTTTCGCCGCGAGCGCCTCGGGGTTGAGCCGCACCTGCACGGCGGGCTCGGCCTGACCGGCGATGGCCACTTGCCCGACGCCGCTGACACGCGACAGCGATTGGCCGAGGAGGATGTTCGCGTATTGATCGAGCTCCTGGATCGGATAGGCGTCGGAATGGACCGCGTAGATAAGGACCGGCGAGTTGGCCGGATTGGTCTCGCGGTAGGTCGGCGGAGTCGGAAGATTTTTCGGAAGAAGCGCGCTCGCGGCCTGGATCGCCTGCTCCACATAGCCGGCGTCGCGCGTGATGCTTGTGCTGAGGTCGAACTGAAGCGTGATCGACGTTGTGCCGAGCCCGCTCGTCGAGGTCATCGAGGCGAGGCCGGGAATCGCGGTGAACTGGTCTTCGAGCGGCGTCGCCACGGTCGAGGCCATCACATCCGGGCTCGCGCCTGGAAAACTCGCCGACACTGTGATCGTCGGGAACTCGACGTTGGGCAGCGCGGCGACGGGCAGGAGCGTGAATGAGACCGCGCCGAAGGCAAAAAGACCGGCGGTCATTAGCGCGGTCGCGATTGGCCGGCGGATGAAGATTTCCGAAATGTTCATGGCGTCGCGCTCGCAGTCCCTTTGCGCGGTTCGACCGCGACTTTCAGGCCGTCATCGAGATTGTACTGTCCGTTGACGACGACGCGGTCGCCTGCTGAGACGCCCTTGGAAAAGACGGCCAGCCCATTCTGGCGGGAGACGACCAGCACCGGGACGCGGTGAACCACATCGTCCGGCGAGATCGCATAGACGTAGTCGCCGTCAGGACCCGATGCGACGGCCGCGACCGGCGCGGTGAGGGCGTTTTTGCGGACGCCGAGCATAAGGTTGACGGTGACGAATTCTCCCGGCCAGAGTGCGCCCTTGTCGTTGGAGAATGTCGCGTAGAGAGCGACGGTGCCGGTCGTCGCTACGACCTGATTGTTAATAAAACTGAGCCTGCCGTCGCCCAAAACCTTTCCCTCCTGCGACATGGCGCGCACGTCGAGCGGCGCTTCGCTCTGGGCGGCGCGGACCTCGTCCAGTTCGCTCTGCGGAAGAGGGAAGGTCACATAGATCGGCGCGATCTGGGTGATGGTGACCAGAGTCGTGCCCGCGCCGGCCTGAACGTAATTGCCGGGATCGACCGCCATGGCGCCCGCAATGCCCGCCGCGGGAGAATTGATGTGGGCGTATTCCACGTTGAGCTTGGCCGTCTCGACGTTGGCCTGGTCGAGCTTGACCGTGCCCTCGTCCTGCTGGACCACGAACGCCTGGTCCGCAGCCTGCTGCTGGGCGATTGAATTCTCGGTCACCAAGCGCTGATAGCGGGCGAGGTCGGTCTGGGCTTCGGCGAGAAGCGCCTGGTCATGCTGGAGTTGCGCCTGAGCCTGATCGAGTGCGGCCTGGTACGGACGGGGATCGATGAGAAAAAGCGGATCGCCCGCCTTGACAGCCTGACCCTGCTTGAAAAAGGCCTGCATAATCTGGCCGTTCACCCGACTCTGCACGTTGACGGCCTGGATCGACTGCACCGTACCGAGCGCGCGGATGACGATGGGCACGTCCTGACGGACGACAGACGCCGCGGTCACCGGGACCGTCGGCTGAGCCGCCGCCGGTCGGGGCGCGGCGGCGTCGGACCGGCGCCAAGAATAGCCCGCCGCTCCGAGCACGCCCACCGTTACGATCGCGATGAGAAGCGTCAATCCGGGTCGAAAACGCATGTCCAGACTCGGCTTCAAACGGCGCGCCGCTGACACAGGCCTTTGCGCGTCCAACTCCCATGCGGCGAGCGCCGAGGGGGTTCCGCCTGCGGCGCCGCAGCGGCAATCCCGCTGGAATCCTTCACTTGCGGCCCAAATCCATGCCCGCGCCCTTATTCACAAATCGCAGCGTGTAGACCTTCCTGTAGTCGATGTCGGGCTTTACGATTCCGGCTTTCACCATTTCGTCGAAAAACGCTTTGACCCGCGCGTCCGTCATGGCGCCGATGCCAAGCTTCGCCGCGTCGCCCGAGTCCACGATGCCGTACTGCTTGAGATTGGCGATCGAGTAGGCGATTTGGCCGTCGGTCATTCCGGGATTGGCTCTCTTGATCGCCGCGTTGGCTTCGGCGTTGTCACCGTGGAGATAGTTGCGCCAGCCGATCGCTGAGGCGTCGACGAACCGCTGTACGAGATCCGGATTCCGCGCGACCGTGTCGCGGCGCGCCTCGATCATCGACGCGTACGTGGAGTAACCATGGTCCGCGAGCAGGAAGATATTGGGCTTGAAATGGCCTTGCTGCTCGATCGCATAGGGCTCCGAGGTTAGATAACCCTCCTGGATCGAATGCTTGTCCACGATGAACGGCGCCGAATTGAAGTCGTAGGGCTTCACGTTCTCGTCGCTGAATCCCCAGGCTTTGACCATCCAAGCGTAAAACGAGTACAAGCCGCCAGCGCTGACATAAGCGGGCGACGCCTTCGGCAGGTCGGTCCACTTGTCCAGGCCGACGCCCGGATGAGACATGAAGATCTGCGGATCTTTTTGAAAGTCGGCGGCGACAGCGACAATCGGGATGTTGCGCTGCTCGGCCATGAAATCGCCAAGCAGGTCGCCGGCCTGGAAGAAGTCGATCTTGCCCGCAAGCAGGAGCATTCCGCCGTTGCCCTCCGGGCGGCCCGGCAGAATTGAGACGTCGAGCCCGTATTTGGCGTACGTTCCGTCGACCACGGCTTGGTAATACCCTCCGGCCTCCGCGTCGGCGAGCCAGTTCAGGCCGAAGGTGACCTTGTCGAGCGCAAGGGCGGGACTGGTCGAGAGGAAAAAGGCCACGACCACGAAGACGGGGAAAGCCATCATTTTCGCCACTGCGTCAGCTTGTTCGAGGTTCGGCTCCTGACGCATCCGTCGAACCTGTTCTGCGAACAAGGCCAAACGCACCATTCGCGAACGCGGTCGCAGGTTCATGGCGCCGTCCTTCCTTGGTTTTCATCCATCAAGGAACACAAGTCGGCCACAAGGGGTTCCCACATTTTCCAGGCTGACAACTAAAACCATTGCGGCGGGGGCTCTTGGAGGTCCGCGAGACGGCGTCCGAGGTCGATGAAAAGTCGGGATCGTCGGATGATCGGCGTTCCACGACTACGGATTCCGATTCCGAGGTCCGCGGGCGCGAACCGGAACCGGAGGTCGAGCCGCGACGCCGCGGGGCCGTCGCGTCGAAGTCTCGCCGCGCCAAGCGCTGGTGGATTGCAACCCACAAGCTTGCCGCGGCGCTTATCGTTCTTGTCGCGTTGGCCGCCGCCTCGCTCCTGTGCGGCGTCGCACCGAACCTCACCTTTCTTATCGTCGCCCGCGTCCTTCAGGGGATTGGCGGGGGAGGCATGGCCCCGAGCGAGCAGGCGATGCTCGCCGATACGTTTTCGCCGTCGAAGCGGGCGCAGGCCTTCGCCGCCTACGGCGTCGCGGTCATCGTCGCGCCGGCGCTCGGCCCCACCATCGGAGGCTACCTGACCGACAACGCCTCATGGCACTGGATCTTCTTCATCAACGTCCCGATCGGGGCGGTCTCGCTGGCGCTGGTCGCCGCCTTCGTCGACGAACCTCGGGCCCTGAACCGCCAGCGTCTGGCGATATGGCGCCGCGGTCTGCGAATCGACTGGGTGGGCTTTGCCCTGGTCGCCCTGTTTCTGGGATTTCTCGAGATCGTGCTCGACAAGGGTCAGGAGGATGACTGGTTCAACTCGCCCTTCATCACCGCCTGCGCGGTGATCGCTGGACTGTCCTTCCTTGCCTTCGTGCCTTGCGAACTGTCGCGTGACGATCCGATCGTCGACATCCGGCTGATCGGCCGGCGCAATTTCGGCGCGTCCTTCGTCGTCATGCTCGTGGTCGGCGCGGTGCTGTTCGGCATGACCCAAACTGATGCCGCAGCTCCTCCAAAGGGAACTTCGGCTATACGGCGACGCTGGCCGGCCTCTCGCTGATGCTTGGCGGCTTCGCCTCGCTGACGTCGATGATCGTTGCTGGGCAGGTCAGCCGGTTCTTGCAGCCCCGATGGATGATGGCCGGCGCGCTGCTGGCGATCGCATGGGCCATGCGCCATTTCGCCGACGTGACGCCGGACGCCGACTTCTGGTGGTTCGCCTGGGCCCGTGCTATCAGAGGGGCGCCTTGCCGTTCCTGTTCCTGACCCTCACCAGCTATTCCTATGTCGGCCTGCCTCCGGGCAAGTCGGGGCAAGCCTCGGCTTTGATCAATGTGGCGCGCAACCTCGGCGGCAGCATCGGCGTCGCCGCCACGCAAACGCTGCTCGCGCGCCGGGAGAAGTTCCATCAGGCCCGGCTGGCCGAGAACTTCAGCGCCTCCTCGCTCGCCTACGCGCGCACGCTGAAACTGGCGGCGGCCAATTTCGCCCAGCACGGGACCGGCGCAGCCAACGCGCAGCATCAGGCGACGGCGTGGATCGGGCAGGTACTGGTGAACCAGGCGACCCTCATGTCCTACATCGACGTCTTCGCCGCCTTGTCCTGGTTCGCGCTGCTGCTCGTTCCGACTGCCCTCCTGCTGCAGCGCGTCGACCTTGGAAGGTCGAGGCCGGCGACGGCGTCCCATTGAGCCCAAGACTTGCATGAGCAGACGGGCGCCGCCGGAGGCGCGTTAGCCGATAAACGCGGAATGGGTCCTTGTCTTTGAAGGCGGGGCAGGGTCTCGGCTTCCTGATCGTCGCTCGACGTCGATTGATAGCGGCTGCTATTCCATGCCCTGCGGGCATAGATTCGCGTCCCCCATCGATCAGCGAACCAGATAGGACCGCGCGACGCCGCGGCGCCCCGGGTCAAGGCGCAACAGCCCTCCCGCGTGCGGCTCCCTTACCTTCGCCTCTTCGCTCATGCGATCCGAGGCGCTGGTGACGTAGAGCGTGGCGAGGTCCTCGCCCGCGAAGGCGGGCATTGTCGGTTGGCTGACGGGTAGTTCGACGTCGCGGTCGGTCGAGCCGTCGGGGTGAAAGCGGCGCAGCTTGCCGCCGCCATGGAGCGCCGACCAATAACCACCATCGGTGTCGATCGCGGCGCCGTCGGGGACGCCGAGTTCGGAGGGCACGGTCGCGAAAACCCGGCGGTTTGAGATCGCGCCGTTCTCCCCGTAGTCGAAAGCGATGATCTCGCCTGAATTGCTGTGCGACAGGAAGAACGTCTTGCCGTCGCCGCTCCAAGCCATGCCATTGTGCAACTCGGCGGCGTCCGGTTCCTCACGAAGCCCTTCCGCAAAAGTGAAGCTGTGCAGCCTCCCCGGCTGGTCGGAGGCCGATCCCACCAACGGATCGAACATCACGCCAATCCAAAAGCGGCCGGTGGCGTCGCATGCGCCCTCGTTGAAGCGAAATAGCGCGGGGTCGAATGGCGGGGCGCCAGCAAGTGCAACGCGCCGCTATCGAGATCGAGGCGAAACAGTCCTTGCCGAAGGGCCACCACCGCGCCGCCGTCGCCGGTCAGCGCGAAGCCGCCGATATCGCTCGTCATCGGCCAGCAATGCGTCGATTCATCGTCCGGACAATAGCGGTGCAGAGCCGGCGCCTTGACGTCGATCCAATAAAGCGCACGCTCGTCCGCGACCCAGGTCGGGGATTCGCCAATCGCCGCACGGAAGTTGAGCACCGTCTCGATCGCCATCGCGGCCTCCTTGGTGCAAAACCCCGTGATCCGGGGCGCGTTCCCCTTCGCCATGAATTGCAGTCGTCCGAAGGAACTCCGATAGGCCGCCCGCGTTTGTGATTGCACCGATAACAGCCACGGCCAGGTTCGGGCGACGTTACGCTCATCGCATTTTGTCAAGCCGGCGCTCGTTGGGATGGGCGTCTGCTTTCACACAGGTTTCGTCGGAATTGCCGAGGCTCGATCGCCGCCCCGGCGCGGAATGTCAGGATTAGGGAGGCCGGTCGCCTCGGGCTGTAAGGATCAGATCCGATGCCATCTACGATCCAGGATTATGCGATCATCGGGGACGGTCGGAGTTGTGCGCTCGTCGCCAGGACTGGATCGATCGACTTTTTGTGCTGGCCCCGCTTCGACAGCGACGCTTGCCTCGCCGCGTTGCTGGGTGACGAACGTCACGGCTATTGGATCATCGCGCCGGCGGGCTTTGTCACGCAGACTGTCCGCCTCTATCGCGACGACACCGCGATTCTCGAGACCGAGCATTTCACCGAGACCGGTCGGGTGCGCGTGACCGACCTCATGCCTTTAGGCGAGGGCCCGTCGTCGATCATCCGCATCGTGGAGGGGCTCGAAGGCGAAACGCAGATGGCGATGTCGTTGAGGTTGCGCTTCGGCTACGGCCAGGTTGCGCCCTGGAGCGAACGCCACGAACGAGGGCTCATTTTCGAAGCCGGACCGGATCGCGTCGTTCTCGACTGTCCCGTCGAACTAGCGATGGAGAGCGACGTCGCCAGCGCGCGCTTCATGCTGGCCAAGGGCGCGAACATCGCCTTTGTCCTCAGCCATTCGCCCTCGACGGCGCCGACGTCCACGCCATTCGGGGTTGATGCCCTGATCGACGCGACGGAGAAAGCGTGGAAGGGCTGGATCAGCCAGTACGAGGCGAAAGGCCGGTGGGATGGGGCAATCCGCCGCTCGCTAATCACGCTGCGCACCCTGATCGACCGGGAAGGCGGCGGGATCGTCGCCGCCGCCACGCTCGGATTGCCCGAGATTCCCGGCGGGTCGGCGAACTGGGACTATCGCTATTGCTGGCTGCGCAATTCGACTTTCACGCTTACCGCGCTGCTCAACGCCGGCTTCCACGAAGAGGCGAGGCGCTGGCGCGACTGGATACTGCGGGCGCTCGGAGGCCAGGCCGCCGAGATGCAGATCGTCTACCGGATCGACGGCGGACGGCTCCCGCCCGAGCGGAAGCTGGATGGGCTGCCCGGCTATCAGGACGCCGAGCCGGTCCGCGTCGGCAACGCCGCCTCGGGCCAGACGCAACTCGACGTCTTCGGCGAATTGATGGACAGCTTCGCCGTGCTGGCCAGGGCCGGGATCGAGCGCACGCCGCGCGTCGTCGAAGTCGAGACCGCGATCGTCCAGCATCTCGAGAAGGTCTGGGACCAGCCGAGCGCCGACATCTGGGAAAACCGGGGCGATCGGCGATGCTACACCTATTCGCAGGCGATGGCTTGGGTGGGCGTCACCCGCTTCCTCACAGCGCACGCCGACAACGAACGGGCAGATCGCGCGTTGATCGCCCGGCTCGAAGAGATGAGCGACGTAATCCATCGGACCGTGTGCGAGCGCGGCTACAACAGCGATCTTGGCCACTTCGTCCAATACTATGGCGGCGACACCCTCGATGCGTCGCTTCTGCTGCTGCCGCTGGTCGGCTTCCTTCCCGTTGACGATCCGCGCATCGCCGGAACGATCGCGGCAATCGAGCGGGACCTGATGGAAGGCGGCCTGGTACGACGCAAACCCCCAAAACCGCATGGCCCCGACGAGGGCGCCTTTCTCGCCTGCACATGCTGGCTGGCGGATTGCTACAAGATGCAGGGTCGCGAGGACGAGGCGGCGACGCTGCTGGAACGCGTGATCGGGGTTTCGAACGATGTGGGCCTTCTCAGCGAGGAGTATGACGTCGGCAGCCGCAGCCTGATCGGCAATATTCCTCAGGCCTTGACGCATCTCGGCTTGATCAACACCGCCTTGTTCCTGTCCGGCCCCGTGATCCAGCGAGCCGGCGGATGAATGGATCGCGCCGGAGGTCTGCCTACTTTGCGTTGCTGCCCGCCTTCCTGCTCAGCGGATGCGATGCGTTGAGACTGGGCGCGATGAACCATGCCGGTCCGATCGCTGCGAGCCAGTGGCGGCTCTACCTGATCGTGGCCGTCGTGCTGATCTTCGTCGCGGGGCCGGTGCTGCTGCTCACCCCGCTGATCGCCTGGCATTATCGGCTGTCCAACAAGCGTGACGCGTTCCGGCCGAATTGGGGTTTCTCCTGGACGCTCGAAGGCTTCATCTGGATCCCTCCGACCGCCATCGTGATCGGCCTCGGCTTTTTGCTCTGGTCTTATACGCACAGGCTCGATCCCTATCGTCCGCTCGTGTCGGCCGAGCCGGCGCTCGAGGTTCAGGCGGTGGGGCTCGACTGGAAATGGCTGTTCATCTATCCCGGACCAGCGCGTCGCGGCCGTCAACCTGCTGGTCATACCGGTCGGCCGGCCCGTCCATATCAGCCTGACCAGCGGCACGGTGATGCAGTCGTTGCTGATCCCTCAACTCGCCGGCCAAATCTACGCGATGGCGGGGATGACGACCCAGCTCAACCTCGCCGCCGCGCGGCCGGGCGTCTATCGCGGCGAAAACACTCAGTTCAACGGATCCGGCTTCCAGAACGAGAAATTCGACGTCGTCGCGCTGCCGCCCGCCGACTATGACCGCTGGGTGGCGCGCGTGCGCGCGTCCGGCTCATCCGCTCGACGCGACGGCCTATGCCGAGCTCTTCAAACAATCGTCGCCGCCGCAGCCGATCGCTCTTCTCGTCCGTTCCGCGGGATCTGTTCCAGCGCATCCTCGTCCAGTCCCGGGAGCCCCGATCATGACCGAGGGCGTCTGGCCCGCGGTGCTCGGCCGCTTCGTCTGGCACGCGCTGCCGTTCGTCCGCGCCTGGGAAAATCCCACCGCCAGCGAGATCATCGGCGCCGGCGCCGCCTCGATCGTCATCCTCGGCGCCGTCGTCGTCGTCGTGCTGATCACTTGGCTCGGCAAGTGGCGCTATCTCTGGTCCGAATGGCTCACCAGCCTCGATCACAAGAAAATCGGCATCATGTACATCGTGCTGGCCTTCGTGATGCTCAGCGCGCGCGCTGATCGAGGCGGTGCTGATGCGGATGCAGCAGGCGGCGGCGATCAACAGTCCCGGCTTCCTCGCGCCCGACCATTTCGCGCAACTGTTCAGCACGCACGGCAGCATCATGATCTTCTTCATGGCGATGCCGTTCCTCGTCGGCCTGATCAATTATGTCATGCCCCTTCAGATCGGCAGCCGCGACGTCGCCTTCCCGCTTGCTCAACTCGATCAGCCTGTGGCTGACGGGCGGGGCCGCCGGGCTGATGATGGTGTCGCTCGTCGTCGGCGAGTTTTCGACCGGCGGCTGGAGCGGCTACCCGCCTTATACCGAACTCGCCTTCAGCCCCGGCGTGGGGCCCGACTACTGGATCTGGGCGGTGACGCTGGGCTCGATCGGATCGACGCTGACGGGGATCAATTTCGCCGTCACCATCTACAAGATGCGCTGCCCCGGCATGGACTTGATGCGGATGCCGCTGTTCGTGTGGACGGCGCTCTGCACCAGCATCCTGATGATCTTCGCGATGCCGCCGCTGACCGTCGCGACCGCGCTGCTGGCGCTCGACCGCTATCTCGGGTTCCATTTCTTCACCAACGACCTCGGCGGCAACATGATGAACTACGCCAACCTGTTCTGGCTGTTCGGCCACCCGGAGGTCTATATCCTGATCCTGCCCGCCTTCGGCGTCTATTCGGAGGTGGTCTCCACCTTCTCCACCAAGGAGCTCTACGGATACACCTCGCTCGTCCTCGCGACGGTGGCGATCGCCCTGCTGTCGTTCACGGTGTGGGTCCACCACTTCTTCACCATGGGCCAGAGCGCCGACATCAACGCGGTGTTCGGCATCGCCACGATGACGATCGGCGTGCCGACGGGCGTCAAGATCTATGACTGGATCTGGACGATGTTTCGCGGCGAGGTGCGGTTCACCGTGCCGATGCTCTACTCGCTCGCCTTCATGATGACGTTCGTGCTGGGCGGCTTGACCGGGATCCTCCTCGCCTTCCCGCCGCTCGACTATCTGGTTCACAACACGCTGTTTCTGGTCGCGCATTTCCACAACATGCTGATCCCGGGCCTGCTCTACGGGATGCTCGCGGGCTATCATTACTGGTTTCCCAAGGCGTTCGGCTTCCGGCTCAACGAGAAATGGGGCCGCATCTCCTTCGGCTGCTGGGTGGTCGGCTTCTACCTCGCCTTCATGCCGCTCTATGTGCTGGGCGCCGCCGGCATGGCGCGGCGAACGCAGGAGGTGTTCGAGCCCGCCTTCCGGCCCTGGCTCTACGTCGCCGGCGTCGGCGCCCTGGTGCTGCTCTGCGCGCTCGCGTCCCTCGTTCGTCCAGCTGTGGGTCAGCATTCGCGAGCGCGACGCCAATCGCGTGTTCGCCGGCGATCCCTGGGACGGGCGCGGGCTGGAATGGTCGATCTCCGCGCCGCCGCCGGAATACAATTACGCGGTCATTCCGCATGTCCACGGCCGCGACCCGTTCTACGACGCCAAGCGCAACGGGCGATCCCTATGCGCCGCCCACATCTTATGACGACATCGAGCTTCCGAAAAACAGCATGACCGGTCCCGTGATCGGCGTGGTCGGCGCGGCGACGGCGTTCGGCCTCGTCTGGCACATGTGGTGGCTCGCGATCATCGGCCTGCTGGCGATCATCGCCACCGTGATCGCCCGCAGCTTTGCCCGCGATGTCCACCGAGATCATCCCCGCCGACGAGGTCGAGCGCACCGAACGGCGCTGGCTGCGCGCCGTGGCCGAGGCGACGCCGATCCCGCGGGAGGTCGAGACGACGCCCGCCAACCAGGGCCTGGCCGAGGTTTCCGGATGAGCGCGAGCGAACTCAGACATGCCGGCCTCAATCTCGGCGAAACCGACGCGTTGACGCATGAGCAGGCCGGCAGCGCGGTCTTCGGCTTCTGGGTGTTCCTGATGAGCGACGCGGTGATCTTCGCGCTGCTCTTCGCGACCTATGGCGTCATGTTGCCCGCCACCGCCGGCGGACCGACGCCGGCGAGCGAATACAAGATCCTTCCCGCCTTCCTCGAAACCCTGGTCGCTGCTGACCAGCAGCTTCACCTTCGGCATGGCGTCGGTCGCGATGAAGCACGGAGCGCCGCGCCGGCAATTGCTCGGCTGGATGGGCGTGACGCTGGTCCTCGGGCTCGCCTTTCTCGGCATGGAGCTGCACGACTTCGCGACGATGTTCGGCGAGGGCGCCTATCCGACCCGCAGCGGGTATCTGTCGTCCTTCTTCGCGCTGGTGCCGCTGCACGGGCTTCACGTTTTCTTCGGCAGCATCTGGATTATCGTGATGATGGTCCAGGTGACGACGTTCGGGCTCGATGCCCGAGTCAAGATCAACTTCCTGCGGCTCGGCCTGTTCTGGCATTTTCTCGATATCGTTTGGATCGCGATCTTTTCCGTCGTCTATCTGCAGGGACTGATCCAGTGAGCGGTTCAGGCGACGCTAAACCCGACACCGTCCGTTCCTCCCCGGTCGTCTACGGGCTCGCGCTGCTAGTGGCGATTCTCGCGATCCTGTGGCGGCCGTCCGGAGGGACGGATCCGCTTGTCGAACCGACCGACAGCAAACGTGACGAGTTGCGTTCCTACGCGATCGGCTACGTCCTTGCCCTCGCGCTCACCGGCGCGGCGTTCGCCATGGTGCGCTGGCCAAGCTTCGATTCTGCGACAACGCTCGCCATCGTGCTCGGGCTGGCGCTCGTCCAGATGGTGGTTCACTTCCGTTTCTTCCTGCACATCAGCTTTCGCAAATCGGCGCGCGACTGACCTTCAGCTGATCCTGTTCTCCATGCTGATCGTGATCCTGATGGTCTCAGGAACGCTGGTTATCCTGTTCAACCTGCGGGAGAGGATGATGTAGCGGCTCAAAGCTCGCCGGCGGCCGCGAGCTTGCCGATGCGATCGGCGGTGCGGATTGCGATCGCCTGGATCGTCAAGGGACGGATTCACGCCGCCGACGGTCGGGAACACCGATCCGTCACACACCCACAGATTGGGAATGTCCCAGCTCCGGCAATCGGCGTCGACGACGCTTGCGCGCGGATCGCTCCCCATGCGGGCGGTGCCGCCCAGATGACAGGTGTCGTCTTCCTGGCGGAAGATAGTCCTTTGCGCCGATCGCCTGGATTGAGGCGCCCATCTGTTCGAGGGCGTGCTTGACGAGCGCCTTGTCGTTTTCTCCCCAAGCATAAGTAATCCGTGCCACCCGCAGGCCATATTGATCCAGGTCGTCGGCGAGCGTGACCCGGTTCGCCTCGTTGGGCAGCATCTCGCCGACCATCTTCACGCCGATCATGTGGTTGTAGTCGAGCATCGCGCGACGCAGATCCTCGCCCCATAGCCCGAGCGCGCCGGTTAGCACCGACACCCATTCGATGGGCAGCGGTCCCTGTCCCATCCAGCAATAACCGCCATGAAAGTCTTTGTTGTCGTCGTAATTCCAATGCTCGGTTATCGCCAGGCTCGGCGGCCCCTTGTACCAGCGCACGGGTTCCTCCATCCGGCCCCAGACGGCGGAGTTGCTTTGAGTCATGAGGTTTTTGCCGACAAGACCGGAACTGTTGGCGAGGCCGTCGGGATAGCGCTCGGTCGCCGAATTCAGCAGCAGCCGCGGCGTTTCGACCGCATAGCCCGCGACGACGACGTTCTTCGCGCGCTGGAAACGCCAGCCGCCGGCGCGATGATACTGCACGCCGGTCACGCGTCCGTCCGACCCCGTTTCGATCCGTCCGACCATCGCGAGATCGCGCACCTCCGCTCCCGCCGCAAGCGCGCGCGGAATCCAGACCGTAAGCGCCGAGCGTTTCGCGTTGGTCGAGCAGCCGAACCGGCAGAACCCGCGATAGACGCATGGCGGGCTCTCTCCCTCCGGACCGGCGTGAGGGGCAGAAAGCGTCGCAAGCGGCGTTTCGGTCCAGTCGATGCCGATCGCCTCGCAGCCCTTCGCAAGCAGTTTGCCCGCGGTGTTCAACTCATGCGCGCGATAGGGGTAACGCGGCCGCTTCGGTCCCCAGGGATAAGTCAGCGGCCCGGAGATGTTGATCTGCCGCTCGGCAAGTCCGTAGTATGCCCACATCTCCTCCCAGGAGATCGGCCAGTCCGCCCCGTAACCGAGCGTGGTGCGAGCCTTGAACCACTCGGGTCGGAATCGCAGCGCCACCATCGCATAATGGACGGTGGATCCGCCCACCGCCTTGCCTGAATTGTTGCCCCCCATCTTGATCGGGTTCGGGCCGTCGAGGACGCGCCTGTCGGTCCAGTAAAGCTGGTTCTGCGCGGTTTCGTCCGAAGCAAAATCTTCCAGCGGGCGGAAAAAGCCGCCCGCATCGAAGGCGACGACCGAGAACCCTTGCTCGGCGAGCAGCGCGGCGAGCGTTCCGCCTCCCGCTCCAGTCCCGACGATGGCGAAATCAACGGATTCGCTTTCGCGATGCTCACGCATCGGGACCCAGCCGCCCTTCCGGAAGATATCAGGCGCACGGCCGTCCGTGGCGCGTGGCTGCAGACGCGGGTCAGACGACATGCACGTTCCACTCTTCGGCAGCCCGTTCTTGACCGGGCTGGGCCTCCGCCGCCTCCCACGGGTCGGGGCGGTCGCCGTCGAGACGGACGTAGCCGCGCGGGGAGGCGGGACCTCCAAAACCGATCTCGCTCCAGGCCTTGGGATGCGAATAGAAGAGCGCCGGCACGTCGACGAGAATCCGGCGCTCGAAGAACGCCTTGGCGTCGACCCCCGACCAGCGATCCCCGTTCACCTCTCCGCTTTGCATCGAACGCAGCAGCGCGTCCCGTTCATGGGCGGCGAGGACTCGCAAAGCCTCGACCGCCATACCGGGCCTTCGCCTCGCCATCGAGCGCGGCAAGCCCTTGTCGCCAAGCGTCGCGCATGTAGGGCATGCTGGCCTCGCGGAAACCGTCCCCGTGATCGGCGAGCAGCTTGGCGTCCAGCAGGGCGACCAGCGACACCGCATCCTCTTCGTTCGTTTGCGGCACGATACGCCGGCACAAGGCGTCCGCGATGAGCCACTCTTCGGCGCTGAAGAAGCGGGGCGCGTTCGGGGTCGCCAAACGATGCTCGACGACTTCCCTCGTCTTCGCGTTCCAGGACGGCGTCTCGCGCTTGGCCAGCACGTCATATCCGGGATAGCGGGGCGGCTCAGTCACGCGCGTGCTCCTTGAGCAGCGCCAAGGCGGCGAGGCCTGCCAGCGCCAGACCGGTGAACGCGGGCGGCGCGGGCAGCGGGGGGCCGGCAAAGGCGTTCTGCCGCCAGTTGCGCCATCCGCCCATGCCGCGCGACACGCCGTAGGCGTGGAACGCGACGCCTGCGACGCCCATTACTGCCGTGGCGGCCATCCATGTCCGGGACGCTTTGCGGGCCTTCGCCGCATCGCCGACTGCCGCGGCGCCAAGCAACACGGCGGCGACCGGCGGCATCGTCACCGGCAGCAGCATCGCTGGATTGTGAAACGCGCCGCGAAAATGGAGCAGGCCCGCTTCGGCCGTGGTCCCCAGCAACGACGCCGCCGTCGTTGCGGCGACAACCCTGCCGGCCGGCAAGCCGAACACATCGGGCTCTCCCTGCGGTTCGTTGTCCCGAACGCGTTCGGCGAGGAAGCCGACGAGCCCCGACAACGACATCGCAGCCGGCGCGCCGAGCGGGGCGGAATAGAAAATGTTCTGCCAGTTGAATCCGCCGACCTTCTTGGTGACGTTGTAGAAGTGAAAACCGGTGCCGATAACCCCTGTCAGCGCCGCGATCGCATAGACGAGATCACGAAGCGGATGCGCGCGATGGCGCTTGTCCGACAGGCCGTGAAGGCTCACCGCGATCGATAGCGACGACGTAACCAGAGGCGTCCACATCGCCTTGTTGTGGAAGTTGCCCCGGTAATGCTCCATCGCGCTGTCGATCAGCACCGACGTCGCAATCACGCCGGCCGCGCGGTTGAGGCGGCGCGCGGCGGTGACGACCGCGGTGGGGGACTGTTCCTCGCTGCGTGGCGTCGGCCGCATCGCGGGACGGCATATTCGCCGCTGGCGCGAACTGCGGCGCAACACGCGGGCGCTCGATCGTAAGGGCCATGACTTAATCCTTGCCAGGCAGGAGGCCGGCGAGCATCTGCTTCGCGCTGTTCTTGATCACACTGGCGAGTTCGGGCTCGTCAGCCATCATGGTCGCGAAGTGTCGGGCGTCCTTTAGCGTGATGTGCGGCGGCAACGGCGGCACGTTCGGATCCGCCTTCATGTTCATGATGACAGGACGGTCCGAGGCCAACGCCTCGTCCCAGGCCGCGCCGATCTTCTCGGGGTCTTCGCAGAAGATGCCTTTCAAGCCGAGCAGTTCAGCGTACTTGTGATAAGGGAAATCGGGGATTGTCTGGGTGAGCGGCGTCTTGCCGTCGCCGAGTTGCACGCGCTCCTCCCAGGTGACCTGGTTCAGATCCTCGTTGTTCAGCACCATCAGGATGAAGCGCGGGTCGGACCAGCGCCGCCAGTATTTGCTCGCCGTGATCATCACGTTGAGCCCGTTCATCTGCATCGCGCCGTCGCCGATGAATCCGATCACCGGTCGATGGGGATGGGCCATCTTCGCCGCGAGGGCATAGGGCGTGGCGGCTCCCAGCGAGGCCAAGCCGCCCGAAAGCGATCCCATCATGCCGCGCCGGATCCGGATGTCGCGCGCGTACCAGTTTGCGACCGAACCCGAATCGCCGGTCATGATGACGTCGTCGGGGAGCCGCGGCGAAAGCTCGTGGAAAATGCGCTGCGGGTTTACTGGGTCGGCCGGCTCCATCGCGCGCGCTTTGAGGGTGTCCCACCATTCGGAGACGTCCTTCTCGATGCCTTCGCGCCAGTTCCTGTCGTCGTTTTGCTCCAGCAGCGGCAGGAGAGCCGCGAGCGTCTCTTTACTGTCGCCGATCAGGCTGTACTCCATCGGATAGCGAAGCGAGAGGTTGGCGCCGTCGATATCGATCTGGACGCCCCGCGCGTTCCCCGGCTTGGGCAGGAACTCGCTGTAAGGAAAGGCTGATCCCACCATCAGGAAAGTGTCGCACTGTTTCATCAGATTCCAGCTCGGCTTGGTGCCGAGCAGGCCAAGGGATCCCGTCACGAACGGCAGATCGTCAGGCACGACCGCCTTGCCGAGCAGCGCTTTTGCAACGCCTGCGTTGAGTCGATTGGCGACCGCGATCACCTCGTCGGTCGCATGCAGCGCGCCGGCGCCGACCAGGATCGCGACTTTCTTGCCCTTGTTGAGGATTTCGGCCGCTTTCCGGATATCGTCGTCATTCGGCAGCGTCGCGGCGCCGGGGTATCCCACTCCGGTGTGGGTCGCGCCGTGTGCCATCGGCGCATCCCGGTATTCGAGTTCCTGCAGATCGTTGGGAATAACTACGCAAGTGACGGCCCGCTTGGCCTGAGCGATCCGCACCGCGCGATCAATGCAGGTGCGAACCTGCTCGGGCACGACCGCAGTCACAACATATTCGGTAACGTCGGCGAACAGGTTTTGGAGGTCGACCTCCTGCTGGTAGCTCGAGCCGAGCGCCGAACGCGCCTGTTGACCGACGATCGCGACGGCCGGCACGTGGTCCATCTTGGCGTCGTAGAGCCCGGTCAGCAGATGGATGGCGCCAGGTCCGGACGTCGCGTAGCAGAGTCCCACCTGTCCAGTGAACTTCGCATGCGCCGAGGCCATAAACGCGGCCATCTCTTCGTGGCGAACCTGGACATATTCCATGAAGTCCTTCGCCTTTTCGAGCGCGACGTCCAACCCGCCGACGCCATCGCCGGGATAGCCGTAGACCCGTGACAGACCCCATGCGTTGAGGCGCTTCCAGACGAATTCCGCGACATTTTGCGACATGGAAAGCTCCTAGGACCCGAACGTCACCGACGGCCTCGCCGAGCGCCTCGCTTGTATCGCGACCTGACGCGCGGCCAGCCCGATCGCCAGCACCAGCACGACCGCCACAGCTGCCGCCTTGTGACGATCCGTGAACATCTCCCAGCTCCGATCGCGCGACTCGGCGTCGAAGCGGCCGTGCGCCGAGTAGTCGCCCGGGACGGGCTCGAACAGGTTGGCGGGCGCATCGGGCGCAGTGGGCTGGTCGGCGAGCTGGCCCGAATAGCCGGCCGCCGCGAGATAGCGATCGATCAGGCCTGGAGCGATGCGGTTGGCGAGGATCGCTTTGACCGTCGGCCAGCCGACCCAGATGTCGCGTCGCCTGTGTGTCGCGGCAAAGAAGATTGCGCGCGCAGGCACCTCGGGCTCGAAAATCGGCGCCACCGGCTTGGCCTTGCGACCCGTCTTGTTGAGAGCCCAATCGAACTGCGGGGTATTAACCGCAGGCAGATCGACCATGGTCAGCTGAACGTCGAGCTTGTCGTGGATGATCTCGCTGCGAAGGCTATCGGTAAAGCCTCTGATCGCCGCCTTGGCGCCACAATAGATCGATTGCAGCGGCACCGAGCGATAAGCGAGCGCCGAGCCCACGTTGACGATTGCGCCGCGATTGCGCACGCGCATCCGCTTCAGCGCCGACATCATGCCGTGCACCTGTCCGAGATAGGTTACTCTGGTGCCGCGCTCGACCTCTTCCGCCGTGAGCAAGGCCACAGGAGAAAACACAGTCGCCATCGCGACGTTCACCCAGACGTCGATCGGCCCGAGTTCCGCTTCTGCGCGATCCGCCGCGCGTTCCACCGCAGCGGCGTCGGCCACGTCGGTCGGGATCGCGAGGGCCCGCACGCCTTGCCGGCGAAGTTCGTCGGCCGCTCGCTCGAGCCGGGCGGGATCGCGCGACAGCAGTGCGACGTCGAAGCCTCGCCGTGCGAATTCGTTCGCCGTGGCGCGGCCAACCCCTGCGCCGGCGCCGGTGATCACCGCCACTCTCCGCATCGGCTCTCTCCTGAAGTAAACTTTGAACGAATGGCTTGACGCCTGGTTCCGTGAAGATTGCGAAATCGTCCACGGGGGGAAATAACGCGGCCCTTGCGCCGCTCAACACGTGTCGAGCAGGAGCGTCGACCGCTATCGGTGGCGGTTGAATTGGGCGAGCATTATGATGTGATCGTTATCGGAAGCGGACCCGGCGGCGCTTAGCTCGCCCAGGTGCTCGCTCCTCGCTCCTCGCTCCTCGCTCCGAGCGGAAAGCGCATTCTGATCCTTCGGCAGGTATCTAGCCGCCGAGACCTGGACCAACGCTCAAGGGGTGCCTTCAGCCCTCAACTCCATTACTTCGTCGGCGGCAATTCCAAGGTCTACGGCTCGGCGCTCTTCCCCTGCGCGAGCGCGATTTCGATGAGATCGTCCATGCCGGCGGCGTGTCGCCCGCCTGGCCGCTGAAGTACCCGACTTCGCTCGCTGTTACGACACCGCGGAGGCGCTGTTCCGGGTCCATGGCGCGCGCCCTGCCGGCGCATCTGCCGCGCACGCTCGTCGACGTCGAAGACAAGACGCGCCCGTGCTGCAAGGGAGCGCTGCACCGGATTGGCGAGGACGTGAGCGAGAAGCTCGACGTCGTTCCCGCGCAGTTCCGCGTGCTGGTGGTGCGCCGCTCCTTGCGGGAGCCCGATACGGTCTCCTGTCTGAATGTTCGGTGGTCTACGCGGCGAAGCCGGCGGGGCTCTTCCGGTTTTCGACGCCTAATAGCTAGCCAACGATCACGCGCCGGGCGTCGTGGTCGTATTTCGACAGCGTCCGGTGATGTAGTCGTAGGACGTGCCGTGATACCTCCATTGCCGGACGCCCACGTCGCGCACCGATTTCGGCACCGCGTAGAGCTGTGCAATCTGGGGCATGCTGCGATGGAAGGAGGTGTCGAACACCGCGACCTGCGACAGGTCGGGGTGGATGCGCTTGATCGCGCGGATTCCCTCGACTTCCGGCGGCTGATGCTGCGGCTCCAGCATCGAGAGGCCGTCGAGGTAGGTCAGCGCTTCGTCGTTCACGAGCGCGGGCCCGTGGTAGCGCGTGCAGTCTTGGACGAGACGATGGCCGGCGGCGACGATCTTGATGTCGGCGAAGGTCTTGTCGACGAACGCGAGCACAAAGCGGAAGCCTGTCTCCGGGTCGATGGGCCCATCCCACGCGTGCTTGGCGAGCGCCGCGCCCTTGGCGTCATGGGCGGCGAAGGCCGGCTTTGTCATCATCGCCTCGATTTCGCCCGAAGACGCGAGCGTGAACGCAGCGTCGACTTCGCGATAGAGGGCAAACTTGAGGCTGGACGACCCCGAGTTCAGAGCGAGAATGCCGCGATCCATTGTCATCACTCCTCGCTCGGGCCGTCGAACAGCGACGGAGTTCTTCGCACTGCGTCGGCGATCGTGACCACGAGCGCCGCGGACAGCGTGCGCGTCTCGGCGTTATCGGCGCGGCTCGTGAGAATGATCGGCACGCGCGCGCCAATCACGCGGGCTGCGGCTTGCGCCCCCGCCATCGTGACTCATCGGATGAGCCCGAACCAATAGAAAGCGGCGACCCCGACGACCATGTGCGACACCGCAACCACAAGCACGCTGCGCGTTCGCACGAACACGATCCCCCAATAGAGTCCGGCGATCGTGGTGACCAGAACGGCCTTAACGCCGAAGCCCACGTGCATGGCCCCGAACATGACGGCCGCGACAAGTGTCGACACCACGGCCCCGAGCCACGCGAGCCGTGCACCGAACGCGTTCATGATCGGCGCTTGAACCCCGGCGCGGGTGACGTATTCCTGTCCCGGACACAGATAAAGGACATATACGACGAGGCCCGCAACCGCGCCGGGCGTAAAAATATTGGGTCCGCCCGTCAACGCGTAGATCGAGAAAATCCGCTCGTCTGGATAAAGCCATGCGCGAAGGGTCGCCGCACCCGCCAGAGCCGGAGCGCTCCAGACCAATCCGGCCGCGATCTGTCGAGGCCAGCGTATGAGATGAAGGCCTAGGGCCCGTGGCGACTCCTGCAGCGTGTGGATGAGCAAAAAGAAGGTGATGCCGAGGGCGGTGTCGTAGGTAAGATAGAACGTTGTCTGGAAGGCCGCGCCGCTCATGTGCGCGGAAGCGAGCTGCCGGAGGACGTCGAGGCTGTTGCTGAGCACGACAAACAGCGCAAGGACCGCGATGATCGCGCTGAGATGGAGCGCGAGCCGGCGCTCGCGCCAGATGCCCGTGCTCATCGCGTCTGCGGTCAGCGCGGACGTCGTGTTCAGCCGCTGGGCGGCGATACGGCCGAAGCGCTCCAGGAGCCTGTTTCGCGCGCTCTCCAGCGCCGGATCCTCCCAGAGGGCAGCGAAGTTCGCCGAGGCGACCAAAGCCGCCCCGCGCGCCTCGACCGTCGCGCTGTAAGCTGCGTCGGGATCGTGTCTGAGAAAGGCGATCTCGCCAACGACTTCTCCCGGTACGAGATCGACGAGCGCAAGACGCCCCTCTCTGTGCGTGTATCGCGATACCGATGCTTGGCCGGCGACGATCCAATAAACGGCCGTCGCCAGCTCTCCCTCTCGCACGATCGGCTCGCCGTCGGAAAAGACATGCAACCGGCATCGTGAAGCAAGCACCTGCGCCTCACTGCCAGTCATCGCATAGCCGTGCTCGAACACAGCGATGAGCGCTTCCTGCCTCGCTTCAGGAGCGCCCTCGGCCTCCGAAATGCCCTTTCGGCTAACAGACCCGAGAGCCATCTTCTCCCTCGAGGAACGCGAAATCTCCGCTGCGTCGCCGGCCGAAGCGCAACGTGGCGCCACGCTGAACAGTTTTCAGATTGGCGCGGAACGGAAAAGTGCACAAGCACGCCTACGGGAGCACGCCTACGGGAGCGGGGTCGGGCTTGCCGTCCGACGCTGGCGGGTCCATCGTTTAAGCGCAAATTCAAACTTCTAACATCTAAGAGCTGTGTGGCGGATGTTCCGGGCGACCGTTCAGCGGCTCATCAAGGTGGGGCGGAGCTAGCGTAGCGGCCATCGCCTTGCAATGCCCAGGAACAGCGCGTCCATCGATCTGGGTCGTGACTCCTCGACTGTGGCGCCGGCAGCAACCGTCGGACGCGGGTTTCTATGTCGCCGCTCCGGCAGGCGGGGCGGCAGGACCAGTCTTCGCGGCTAACGCAGCGCGCAAGCCGTCGACCTGTCCACGCAAGAATTGAGTCGCCGCGGCTGCCGAGTCGAAAACTCCTCAGAGTCTCGGGCGACACGGGCGGACCGACCGCCACACGCAGATGTCGTTTTCGTAGGCGGTAATTCTCCAGCATCATGACCGCGAGGCGCGGCGCAGTTCCTATTTTGCTGGCGAGATGGAAGAGGGTCGACGCCTCGCCCTCGCAACACATTGGCACTACGGTTGCATTGTGGTTCATGGCCAACCTTGCGGCCGAGGTGCTCCATTCCGGCTCTGTCGCCGACTTCGACAGGTCGTCACGCGTGGCGACGGTTCCCGATGGAGCCATCAGTCCGATGCCTCCGTTCCTCACATGGTCACGAAACTGCACCGTCGACTGGAGGTTCATCTTTGCCGATCGGTGTGTCCCACGAAAATCGATCGGCGCGATGTATGGTTTGACCAGCGGATTGGAGTAAAAACAGTAGTTGGCAAGCACAATGGGATCGTTGCGCGCCTGCATTACCAAGTCAAAACACATAATCACTTCGATTATACCGTAAGGATGGTTGCCTACAACAATAGCGGGTCCGTAGCGCGGAACGAAGTCAGATGACCCAACTAAGACCTCGTAAGTTATGCCATGCGCCTGCAAGAATTGTCCTGGCGAGATTGCGCTGCGGCACCCCTCCGGTGGAGGCTGCCCCTTCCAGGCGTCCATTGCCTTTTGTGTAAAATGGTCCTGACACATCAGCATTTCCAGACAATAGACCGCAACCTGTCCGGGTAACCCGGGCACGCTCAAGGCATAGGAGTTTGTGCGGGTCCGCTGGACAAACCGCTCAAATCGCTCTTCCAGCCGGGCGACAATGGACATGAGTCAATCACCTCTGGTCGAGGTCTTGCAGCCCGCCTTGATTAAACGGGACAGACCAAAATGGGGTGATGGAACGCTATGCTGAGTATTCCTTCTGTCAAGGCCGGATTGGCCTGGGCGAGCACTGCGCATGATGCGGTTGCGCGCTTGACACTAAGCCAAGACGACGTCCACTCTAATCTCGTTCTCATACTGCGTAACGTAAGTTAACGATGTTGTCAGAAGCGATCCCTTCTCTCAAGACGACTGACGCAGCCGATTGTCGGGCGACGGACCTAAGGGGGGGTGCGGGAGAAGACCGCCGCGCAGACGACGTGCAAACGCTCTGCGAGCGTCCGCGCGAGGCGGTCGCCCTGTTTCGCAGGCGCGCCGGCGGACCGACACAAGCGGCTTTCGCCAACGTGTTGCCGCCCAATTTCGAGGAATTGGGCTTGCTGCCGCCGCTCTATCCCGAATGGCTGGGAAGCGCGGAGTTTCTCGATGCTCACAGCCTGCGCTTCGCCTATGTCGCGGGGGAAATGGCGCGTGGCATAGCAACCGTCGAGATGGTGATGGCGATGGCCCGCGCCGGGATGCTTGGATTTTTCGGCGCAGCCGGCTTGCCGCTTTCGCAGGTTGCCGCTTCAATCGCTAGGATCGGCAGCGAACCCGACATGGCGGGGCGGGCTTGGGGCGTCAATCTGATCCATTCGCCCGACGTCCCCGGCCTCGAAGATGCGCTGGTCGACCTGTTTCTCGCCCGCGGCGTGCGCCGCGTATCGGCCTCGGCGTTCTTCGCTCTCAGCCCGGCCGTGGTGCGATACGCGTTCCGGGGGATCCGGCGAGAACCGGACGGCCGGATCGACCGTCCCAATCATCTCTTCGCGAAAGTCTCGCGGAGCGAGGTGGCGCGCCAGTTCATCGGGCCGCCGCCGCCGGCGATGCTCGCGTCTCTCGTGGGCGCCGGGCAGCTCGACGAGGCCGAGGCCGATTTGGCGGCGAAGCTGCCGGTAGCCGAGGACTTGACGGCAGAGGCAGACTCGGGCGGCCATACCGATAACCGTCCGCTGTCCGTTTTGCTCCCGTCGCTGCTATCGCTGCGGCGCGACCTTGCGCGCGCGCACACGCCATGTCGGCAGGTGCGGATCGGCGCGGCCGGCGGGATCGGGACTCCCCACGCCGTTGCAGCCGCTTTCGCCCTGGGCGCCGATTATGTGCTGACCGGCAGCGTTAACCAGGCGTGCATCGAGAGCGGGCTATCGCCGCAAGCGCGCGCGATGCTGGCGACGGCGGGGATGACGGACGTCATGATGGCGCCGTCGGCCGACATGTTCGAAATGGGCGTCAAAGTGCAGGTCCTGCGCCGCGGCACTTTGTTCGGCCCCCGCGCCAACAAGTTGTATGAACTCTACCGGACCTATGACAGCCTCGACGCGTTGCCGCCGGCAGCGCGGGTGCAGTTGGAACGAGACATTTTCCGCCTTCCTCTGAGCGAGGTCCTGGCCGAGACAAGGGCGTTTTTCGCTGCCCGCGATCCGGCCGAACTGGCACGGGCGGAGCTTGATCCGCGCCATGCCATGGCGCTGGCGTTCCGCTGGTATCTTGGGCTTTCGAGCCGCTGGCCGATCACTCCGGACCTCTCGCGCCAGGCCGATTTCCAGCTCTGGTGCGGACCGGCCATGGGCGCTTTCAACGACTGGGCTGCCGGCTCCTATCTGCAGGCGCCGGAAAACCGCAGCGTCGTGCAAGTCGCGTTGAATCTGCTCGAGGGCGCGGTGCGTCTGACCCGCGCGCAGCAATTGCGCGCCGCCGGCCTCAAGGTTCCCCCGCAAGCCTTCGAATTCGTCCCGCGTCCCTTGTTGTGATACGATTGGAGATTGCCCGCGTATTCGTTTCCTTTTGCGTCCGGCCTAACGCTGGAGAACCGCGCAAGTCCTTGGGGAATGCAGCATGAGCATCGATTTGCGCGGAGCGCGTTCGATACCGCTGGCGGTCGTTGGAGTCGGAGCGCTCTTTCCGGGCTGCGCGGACGTCGAAGATCTTTGGCGCAACATCCTGCTCGGCGCCGACCTGATGAGCGACGTGCCGTCGCATTACTGGCGGGTTGATGATTATTTCGACGCCGATCCGACTGCGCCGCTGAAAACCTATGCGCGGCGAGGCGGGTTCCTTCCGAAGGTGGCGTTCGACAGCCTGTCCAATGGGATCCCGCCGGCGAACGCGCCGATGACGGACGCCTCGCAGCTGCTGGGCTTGATCGTCGCCAAGCGGGTGCTGGAAGACGCCTGCGGGCTCGATCTCGGTCGGCTCAACCGCGAACGCACCGCCGTCATTTTGGGGGTCGCGACCGGCACGGCGTTGCTGTCTTCGATGAACGCGTCGCTACAGCGCCCGATCTGGACGCGTGCGTTGCGCCAGAGCGGCTTGCCCGAGCCACAGGTGCAGTCCATCTGCGCTGCAATCGAGGCCAGCTTCACGCCATGGACCGAGAGCACGTTCCCCGGATTGCTCGGCAACGTCGTCGCCGGTCGCATCGCCAGTCGCTTCGATCTTGGCGGCGCCAACTGCACCGTCGACGCCGCATGCGCAAGCTCGCTGGCCGCTCTGCGGATGGCGGCGCAAGAACTCCGGCTGGGCGCGGCGGACATGGTCGTGACCGGCGGCGTCGACGCCACCAACGATCCACTGATGTTCGTTTGCTTCAGCAAGACGCCGGCCCTGTCGCGGAGCGGGGCATGCCGCCCGTTCTCTGAAGATGCGGACGGAACCATGCTGGGCGAGGGCGCGGGCATGTTCGCGCTCCGCCGACTGGCCGACGCCGAGCGAGACGGCGATCCCATCTATGCGGTTATTCGGGGGCTGGGCGCTTCGTCTGACGGCCGGGCGAAAAGCATCTATGCGCCTCGGGCGGAAGGACAGATGCGGGCCCTGCGAGGGGCCTATGCGGAGGCTGGCTATCCCGCCAGCTCCGTCGAGCTGCTCGAAGCGCATGGGACGGGCACAAGCGCCGGCGACGCGGCGGAAATCGAAGCGCTGAAGGCGGTCTTCGCGCCCGAAACCGAGGGCGCTGCGGGTTGGTGCACACTCGGCTCGATCAAGTCGCAGATCGGCCACACCAAGGGCGCGGCTGGCGCGGCCTCGCTTTGCAAGGTGGTCATGGCGCTGCACCACAAAGCGCTGCCGCCGACGATCAACGTCAGACGGCCCAACCCGGATCTCGGCCTCGAGGGCAGTCCGTTTGCTTTGAATTCAACCGCTCGGCCATGGATCCGCGGTCGCAGCCAAGCGCGTCGCGCCGGCGTCAGTTCGTTCGGCTTCGGCGGCAGCAACTATCATGTGACCCTCGAGGAATATCTCGGCGCAGTCCGTCCGCAGCGTATCCGGGCCATGCCGACCGAACTCTTTCTGGCGTCCGGACAGGATGTGCCGGCGTGCGTCTCGAGCGCGAGGGAAAGCTTGCGGCTGGCTGAGGCGCCGACCGGTTTCGCACATGCGGCCCACGTCAGCCAGCGCGGCTTCGACCCCAGCGCGGCGGTGCGCGCCGCGTTCGTCGTCGAGGACGCAGCCGCGCTCGCGACGAAGATCGACGAGATCGGACGCCGCCTGGCCGCGGGTCCGACCGTGCGGGCGCCGCGAGCGGCGGCGGCGGCGGAACCGGCGGCCCCAGGCCGCGTGGCCCTCCTGTTTCCGGGGCAAGGGAGTCAATATGTCGGCATGGGCGCCGATCTGGCGCTCGCCTTTGACGCTGCTCGCGAAGTCTGGGATGCGGCCGCCTCAGACGCGCCGCCCGACATCGCCGACCTGCACCGATTTGTGTTTCCCGCGGCCGCCTTCGACGAGAACGAGCGGACTCGCCAGGAAACGGCGCTGACGGCGACCGAAATCGCGCAGCCTGCAATCGGGATCACGAGCCAGATGATGCTCGCGCTTCTGCGCTCGGCCGGGGTGCGGCCCGACGCCGTGGCCGGGCACAGCTACGGCGAGTTGCCGGCGCTCTACTGCGCAGGCGCGTTGGATCCGTCGGCTATGCGCATCGCGTCGCGGAGACGAGGAGAGTTCATGGCCGAAGCGGCGCGGCTGACCGAAGGGGGGATGCTCGCGGTTTTTCGTCCCGCCGCGGAGATCGAGGCGCTTCTCGCCCGGGTCGGTTCGGAGGGGGTGTGCATCGCGAACCGTAACGGGCCCGAGCAGGTCGTGCTGGCTGGCCCGATCGCGCCGCTCGAAGCCGTGGCCGAGGCGCTGACCGAACTGGGTCATAAGCACCGTCGTCTGCCAGTCGCGACGGCGTTTCATACCCCGATCGTGGCGCAGGCGGCGGCGCCGTTCCGGGGGTCGCTGGACTCGTTTGCGGTCGCGACGCCCAGCATCCCGGTCTACTCGACCGCCACCGCGGCGCCCTATCCCGGCGGGGCAGATCAGATTCGTGACTTGCTGGCGCGCCAGCTGGTGGAGCCGGTGCGCTTTTCGGACCAGATCGAGGCCATGTACGCCGCCGGAATGGCAACGTTCGTCGAAGTCGGCCCTGGCGCCGCTCTGACCGAGCTCACCGAACGCATCCTGGCCGGGCGGCCGCATCTGGCGCTGTCGATGGACAGACGAGGCCGGCACGGGGTGACCTCGCTTTGGGAGGTTCTGGCTGCGCTCGCGGTCGCGGGCCATCGCCTGAACTTCGAGTTCGCGTGGCAAGGCTATTCCAGTCCGCGCCCTGCTCCCCCATCGAATGCCGCGACCCTGCAAATCGACGGGTCAACATTCGGCAGGCCCTACCCGCCGGCGGATGGCGGCGAGATGCCGCCGCCCAATCCGGTCCACTCGACTCCGCTCCCATTGTCGGCTCCTTTCGGGGCGCCTCCAATCGATCAGGCGCAGACCCGGTCGGTCGGCGGTGAAAATCAAAATGTTCCCCTCGTTCTTGAGGCGCTGCGGCGGAGTGCGGAGGCTCATGCGCAGTCCCAGCAGGCGATGGCGGCGGCGCAGACGGCGTACTTTCGGCACACCGAAGCGCTGGTGTCCGCGCTCGCAAAGGTTGGCGACGTCCGACCCGATACGGCGCCGCCGATGGCTCCAACCGACCCCGTCCTGGCCGCGGTCGAGTCGCCGAAGCCGGCTCCGGCAGAGACAGGGCGACCCCCGCCGGAACAGCCAGCCGCCGAGGCGCCAGCGGCGCCGACGCTTGGCGCAACAAGCAAGGAATTGACCTCGACGCTGCTGGCGATCGTCGCGGACAAGACCGGCTACCCGGTCGAGATGCTCGACCCGGAGATGGAGCTGGAGGCGGACCTCGGCATCGATTCGATCAAGCGGGTCGAGATTCTGGCCGCATTTCGAGAGTTGGCGCCTGGGCTGCCGGAGGTCGACCCGCGCGACTTGGCCGGGTTGCGGACGCTGCGCGCGATCCTGGACCGGTTGAATGGCGCAGCGCCAAGCGGAGCAATGGCGGTTTCGCCCTCTCCGCCCATCCCGGCTGCGGCTCAGCCTTCCTCGAGCGGCCTCGGCCTCAGCGCGACGCTGCTGGCGATCGTCGCGGACAAGACCGGTTACCCGGTCGAAATGCTCGACCCAGAGATGGAGCTGGAGGCGGACCTCGGCATCGATTCGATCAAGCGCGTCGAGATCCTGGCCGCATTTCGAGGGGCCGCTCCCGGCCTGCCGGAGGTCGACCCGCGAGATCTGGCCGGGTTGCGGACGCTGCGCGCGATCTTGGACCGCTTGGACGGCGCAGCGCCAGTTGAAGCAGCGGCGCTTTCGCCCGGCTCTCCGCCCTTCCATGCTTCGGCTCAGCCCTCGTCGAGCGCCCGCGACCTCGCCGTCACGCTGCTCACGATCGTCGCGGACAAGACCGGCTACCCTGTGGAAATGCTCGACCCGGAGATGGAGCTGGAGGCGGATCTCGGAATCGATTCGATCAAGCGAGTCGAGATTTTGGCCGCATTTCGAGAGGCCGCTCCCGACCTGCCGGAGGTCGATCCGCGCGACCTGGCCGGGTTGCGGACGCTGCGCGCGATCCTGGACCGATTGAACCGCGAGTCGCCCGGCGACACGAAGACAGCCGTGTCGCCAACCGCGCCGACGACGCGCGCCGGCCTCGCGGCGGTGGCGGCACGCGACGGTCACGGCCGTCCGATCCTTGTTTCGGGAATGTCTGTTGCGATCGTTGGAGACGGATCGGGAACTCGCCGCGCCGCTCGGCCCGCTGCTCAGTCAGGCGGGTCTGACGGTGCTGGCTCCGGAATCCATCGCCGCGGCGGATGCGGTGATCGCGCTGCATGGCCTCGAGAAAGCCAGTCAGGACGAAAGCCTCGTGCGCCTTTATCTGGAAACCTTCGCGGCGGCCCGCGCCTTCGCGTCGCGCGCGCATGACAAGGGCGGCAGCTTCGTAACGGTGCAGGACACCGGGGGAGATTTCGGCCTGTCCGGCGGCGGCGGGGATCGAGCCTGGCTGGGCGGAATGGCTGGCCTGGCCAAAACAGCGGCGTCGGAATGGCCGCGCGCGATCGTCCGGGCGATCGACTTGCAGCGCGGCGCGCACGGTCCGCAGCGCCTTGCCGAGCGCTTGCTCGCGGCGCTGTTGGAGCCGCTTGCGGCTTGCGAGGTCGGCCTTCGAGAAGACGGCAGCCGGCTCGAGCTCGCAGAAGCGGAGCTGGGCGCTGCGTTGCGTCATGGGCCGCCCCTGACAGAGGGCGCGGTGCTGGTCGTGAGCGGAGGCGCTCGGGGTGTCGTCGCGGCTTGCCTGCGAGCTTTGACCCCGCGCCTGCGCCCCCGTCTCCTGTTGCTCGGACGCACTCGCCTCGAGCCCGAGACCGACGGGCTCCGCGCGGCCGTGACGGCCGCCGAACTGACTCATCGTCTCTACGACGTCGCGGTGCGGCAGGGACGAGAGCCCAAGCCGCTGGACCTTGCGGCTGACGTGGCGCGGATCCTTGCAGCCCGGGAAATCCGCGACACGCTTGCGCTCCTGCAGGGGGACGGCGCCGAGGCGCGCTACCATGCAGTCGATGTGACCGACTCCAGGGCGGTCGACGCGGCGGTCGCCGAAGCGCGCGCCGCCTGGGGACGGATCGACGGGGTGGTGCACGGGGCCGGGGTGCTGGCGGACCGTTTGATAGCCGACCAAACCGACGACCAGTTTCTTCGCGTTTTCCGGACAAAAGTGTCCGGGCTCCAGGCGTTGCTCTCGGCCACGCGCGGCGACGCGCTGTCGCGCATTTGCCTTTTCTCCTCCGTCGCTGCCCGTTACGGCAATGCCGGGCAGGCCGCCTATGTCGCGGCCAACGAGGTGCTGAACAAGGTGGCGCGGGCCGAGGCGGCGCGGCGTGGCGCGGCCTGTCACGTGATGTCGCTGAACTGGGGGCCGTGGGACGGCGGCATGGTCACTCCCGCTTTGCGAAGCGATTTTGAAAGGCGCGGAATTCCGCTGATCGCCTTGAGCGCGGGGACCAGCGCCTTCGTCGCGGAAATGCTCGGCTCGGAATTGGGCGAAGGGGCTGGGCCCGTGGAGGTGATCCTCGGCGGTCGGCTGCCCAAGATGGCGGGCCTGACCCCGTGACCAGGGCGGCGCCGGATGCGGGCGCGGCGACGGACTTTCCGCCGATCGCCATTGTCGGCCTCGGCTGCGTGCTCCCGCGGGCTTTCGATCCGAATTCGTTGTGGTCGCTCTTGGAGCGCGGCGAAAGCGCGATCGGGCCGATCCCGGAAGGCCGCTGGCGAGCCTCGAAGCGAAGGCTCTTGATCACGGCTGCCCAACATGCGGCAGGCGCGGAGGGCAGTCTGAGCGATCTGGGCGCCTGGGTGACCGGTTTCGAATCCGTGTTCGATTCGACGACGACCGGGTTGGCCCCGGCCCTGGTAACGCGCCTTGACCCGTTGGTCGCCTGGCTTCTGCACGCCGGTCGCGCCGCTCTGACCGAAGCGGGCGTTCCCCCTGGCGATGCGTCGCTGACGCGGGCCGGGGCGGTGTTCGGCCATCTGGCCTATCCGACCGGCGCACTCGCGGAGTTCGCGGAGGCGATCTGGCTCGGCCGAGAGAGCCGGCCGGATCCGCTTAATCGCTTCAATTCCGGACTGCCGGCCGATTGGCTTTGCCGCGGTCTTGGCCTCGGCGCCGGCGGCTTCACCCTGGACGCAGCATGCGCCTCGTCGCTTTACGCCATCAAGATCGCTTGCGACCGGCTTCATGCCGGCGAGGTTGATCTGATGCTGGCCGGCGGCGTTAGTCGCATCGACCCCCTTGTGCTTCATGCCGGCTTCACGGCGCTGGGCGCGCTGAGTCCGACGGGCCGATCGAGGCCGTTCCACGCTCAGGCGGATGGGTTGCTGCCTGCTGAAGGAGCGGCGCTGCTTGCGCTCAAACGCCTGGAGGACGCGCTGGCGGCGGAGGACCGCGTTCGCGGTGTGATCCTCGGCATCGGACTGTCGAATGACGGCCGGACCGGGGGGATTTTGGCGCCCTCCGTCTCCGGCCAGGCTACGGCCATGGCGGCGGCGCTCGCCGCGGCGGGGATCGGTCCCGAGGCGGTGTCGCTGATCGAATGCCATGCGACCGGCACGCTGCTGGGCGACGCGACCGAGATCGAAAGCACCGGGCGGGTCTATGTTGGACGCGACGACCTCCCGGTCGGCTCGATCAAATCGAACTTCGGCCACCTGACAACGGCGTCGGGCGCCGTCGGGCTCTTGAAACTGGTGCTGGCGCTCAATCACGGGGTGCGGCCGCCGACCCTGAATTGCGATGTCGTGGCCGAATGCGTGGCCCAGTCGCGCTTTCGTCCGGTGCAGCAAGCCGAACCCTGGCCGGACACGGCGCCGCGTATCGGGGCGGTCAGTAATTTTGGTTTCGGCGGCGGCAATGCGCACCTCCTGGTTGGCGAGGCGCGCGCGGCCCGGCCGCCCGCGGGCGCGGCGCGGCGGCGCAACGCGAGTCCCCGGATCGCCGTGGTGGCGATTGGCGCCCGAGTGGCGGACGGGGCCGGGCTCGAGGATTTCCGCCAGCACTTGTTCGCCGGGCAACGGCGCGGCGCGGCCCACGAGATTCCATTCGGACTGGGCGAGATCCGTTTTCCGCCGCGCGATCTCGAGCGAACCCTGCCGCAGCAGCTCCTGATCCTGCGCGCCGCCCTGGACGCGGCGAAAGCCGTGGCGAATCTGCCGGCGAAGACGTCTGTGTTCGTCGGCTCGCAGACGGACGCGGAAACCTGCCGCCACGGACTGCGTCTCCGGCTGTCCGAGCTAGCCCCGGAGGCCGACCCGAACCTCGTCGTTCGGTACCGGCTCGACGCTGCTGGGACGCTCGGAGCCATGCCGAACCTGCCCGCCAACCGCTTGAACGCGCAACTCGACCTCCGCGGTCCGAGTTGCGTCATCGCCGCCGAGGAGCTCTCTGGTCTACGCGCCCTGGCTCTGGCGATGCGGGCGCTATCGAGTGGGGAAGCCGACGCGGCTCTGGCGGGCGCGGTCGACCTCAGCGTCGAACCGGTGCATCGTGCGGCGATCGAGGCGGTGTCGCCCGGATCTCCGCGTCAGGGCGATGGGGCAGTGGTGCTTGTTCTAAAGCGAGGGGCGGACGCCCTTCGCGACCAGGACGTCGTCCTCGCCTTCCTTGATCCAGATGAGGGAGGGACAAACGAGGAGGAACTCGACTGGTCGCCATACGCGCGCCAGATCTGCGAGACTTTTGGCAGCGCTCATGCGGCGAGCGGTCTGATCGAGGCTGCGGCCGCCGTCATCGCGTTGCACGAAAATCGGCTGCCGCCGGACGCGCCCGGCGCGCCGTCGCGCCCCTGGCCGGAGACGGCGCCTCGGCTCATCCGACTGCGTCGTACTGGCCTGGGGGGCCAGAAGATCGCGCTCGGCCTCGCCGGCGTCGGGGAGCCCCCTCGCGCCTTTTTGGCGCCGGCGCAGCCTGGCCTCCACGTGGCCTCGTGAAGAAGAGGAACGGGCGATGGCGGCTAATCCGATCGCTTTCGCTGCGCACTGGTCTCCGGTGCGATTGACCGATACCGGCGAGCACCCGGGGATCTCCCCTCCAGTCGCGGAAGTCATGCCGTTGGCGCCGAAGCGTGGCGAATGGGCGACCCCCGCGGCCTCGAAAGAGCGGCGTCCCGAGGCATCCTTTAGCCGCGCCGAACTCGAGACGCTCGCCTCCGGGTCCATCGCCAGCGTCTTCGGCCCGCTTTTCGCGGCGCAGGAGGGGTATAGGAGGCAGGTGCGCATGCCGATGCCCCCGCTCCTGCTGGCTGACCGCGTCACCAGGCTCGTAGGCGCGCCCGCCTCGCACGGAACCGGCGCCATCTGGACGCAGACCGATATCACGCCCGACGCCTGGTACCTTCATCACGGAAGAATGCCTGCCGGCATTGTCGTCGAGGCGGGACAAGCCGATCTTTTGCTCTGCTCTTGGCTTGGCGCCGATCTAAAGAACCGCGGCGAGCGAGTCTACCGCCTGCTCGGATGCGATCTGGTGTTCCACGATCATTTGCCAGGCGTCGGCGAAACGCTGGACTACGAAATCCACCTAACGGGACACGCGGAACTGGGCGGCGTCAGGCTGTTCTTCTTCCACTCCGAATGCAGCCGCGGCGGCCGGCCGCTGATCAGCGTGCGCAACGGCCAGGCTGGCTTCTTCAGCGATGCTGAGCTGGCTGCGTCGGAAGGCGTGCTCTGGTCGCCCGAGTCGGCGGAGGACCGGCCTGCGCAAGGCCGTGTCGACGTCACGCTGACGCCCAGCGCCCGCCGCTCCTTCGACGAGGAGGCGGTGCGGCAGTTTACAGAGGGCCGCCTGTTCGACTGTTTCGGTCCCGGCTTCGAACTTGGCGCAAGTCATACCCGCAGCCCCGGAATTCCGGACGGGAACATGCGGCTGTTCGACGTGGTGACCCAGTTCGATCCGGCGGGCGGCCCGTGGGGATTGGGATACTTGCGGGCCGAGCGGCCGATTCGTCCGGACGACTGGTTTTTCGAGGGGCACTTCAAGGACGACCCGTGCATGCCCGGCACGCTGATGTGCGAGGGCGGGATGCAGGCAATGGCCTTCTACTTGGCGGCTCATGGCGTGACGCTGAAGCGGGACGGCTGGCGTTTCGAGCCCATGCCCGGAGAGCGGTTCAGGATGCGCTGCCGCGGGCAGGTGACCCCCGCGTCCCGGCGGCTCGTGTACGAGCTATTTGTTCGCGAACTGGTCCCAGGTCCCGAGCCGGTTTTGCGCGCCGACCTCCTGTGCAGCGTGGATGGCTTGAAAGCTTTCCATAGCGCCGGCGCCGCGCTGCGCCTGGCGCCGGGCTGGCCTGGCGACCTGCAACCCCCTCCGCCCCGCACCTCTGGCGGCGAGGTGGACGTATTCAGCGAGCAATCTGCTCAGGCCGTGGCGCTCGGGCAGCCGAGCCTTGCCTTCGGCAAGGCGTTCGAGCGGTTCGATCACGCGATGCGCGGGCCGCGCCTGCCCGGTCCGCCCTATCATTTCATCACTCGCATTCTCTCGGCGAAGATCCCCGACGGTCGTCCACGGCCCGGCGCCGAAGTGGAAGCGGCCTACGATGTTCCGCCGGACGCGTGGTATTTCGATGCCAACGGCGCCCGCAGCATGCCGTTCGCGGTTTTGCTCGAAATAGGATTGCAGCCTTGCGGCTGGCTCGCGACCGCGGTCGGCTGTCCGCTCAACGTCGATCAGGAGGTTTTCTTCCGCAACCTCGACGGCATCGCGACTCGGCGAGCCGACGTGACGCCGGAGAGCGGACGGATCGTCACCCACGCGACGCTGACGTCGGTCTCAATGGCCGGCCCGATGATCCTGGTCAGCTTCGAGGTCGTGTGCGCCGTTGGCAGTGAAACTGTGCTGCAGATGAAAACCGGCTTCGGGTTTTTCCCCGAGGCGGCGCTGGAGAAACAGGTCGGACGGCCTATTACCGCTGTTGAACGGGAGAGCCTGGACCGTCCGGCCAACCTCCATCTCGACCTGCGCGCCGCGCCGCCAGCGCTGTGTGCCGGCCGCGTCCGGCTCGCCGCGCCGCCGCTACTGATGCTGGACCGGATCGACGGCCACTGGCGCGAGGCTGGGCGCGCGGGTTTGGGGGTGATTCGCGGCGAGAAGGACGTCGATCCGCGCGAATGGTTCTTCAAGGCGCATTTCTTCCAGGATCCGGTTCAGCCTGGCTCGCTGGGGATCGAGGCGTTGCTGCAATTGCTGCAAGCCTTGATGCTGCGCGAGGGCATGGACGAAGGAATCGCCGAAGCGCGGTTCGAGCCGATGGCTTTCGATCGCGAGGTGATCTGGAAATGCCGCGGGCAGGTGATCCCAACGGACGGCGCCATAACGACTCTGGTCGAAGTGCTGGAGCGGGGACGGGACGAACGCGGCGCCTATGCGGTGGCGGAAGGAACTCTGCTGGTCGACGGACGGAAGATCTATCACTTGCCGAAATTTGGGGCGCGCATTTCGCCCGCCGGCCTTCAACCGGGCAGGGCGCGAGCCGCGTCGCCTTCCGGCGCCAATCGCGAGCAGACCGAGGAGTTGACGCTGGACCCGGCGCGGGATGTTTGGCTGAACGATCATTGCCCCACTTTTGTCATCCCGGTTCTGCCGCTGATGGTTGCGGCCGACCTGATGGCCGGGGCCGCGATCAGGCTGGCGCCCGGACTAAGGGTTGTCGGGCTGCAGGATCTCAAACTGCGCAGCTGGATTGCCTTTGCCGAGGGGCCGCGCCGGTTGCGGATCGAGGTCTCCTGGTCCGGCGCTGACCGGGCAAAGCTTCGCCTTCTCGTCTGGCGGCAGGCCAGACGCGCAGAAATGTCTCGCTTTGATCTCGTGGCGACCGCCGAAGCCCTGTTCGCCGAAGTATGTCCGCCGGCGCCGGATGCATGGAAGGCCGCCCTAGGAGGGACTGTATTTCACGGACCAGACGGCGACGAGGCGGCCGATCTGTACGGAACGGGCGCGACCTTCCATGGCCCGGCGTTCCGACGCCTGCGCAAGCTTTGCTGGAACGGGCCGTCCGGCTATGCCGAGATGGACGGCTCTCCCGGCGACATACCGTCGCGACTCCTGAACCCGGTGTTGCTGGACGCCATCGCGCAGGCGATCGTGGGCGACCATATCGCGCGATTCGATCCGACGCTGTCGGACGACTCGGTGGCGTTTCCAGCCGCGCTCGAACGTTTGTCGCTATTTGCGCCTCTTCCGACCTCGGGCTCAGTCGCATGCGTCCTGCGCTATCTGGGACTGGGCGACCCGGAAAAGCCCAATCCACGGTTCGCGGCGCAACTCCAGCGCGACGGCGCCATCCTCGCCGAGGCCATTATCACGATGGCGGTGATCCAGAAGGGAAGGATCGGAACGTCGTCGCCCAGCGAGCGGCGCGATTTCGCGCTGCGCCGGCGCGCCGTTCCAGGAATTTCGATCGGACGGCGCGATGGCAAAGTCACCCGTGTCCTGGCGCGGGAGCTTGCGGCGCAGGACTGGCTGCCAGGCACGGTGGCGCGCATCTATGGAGCGACCCCCGGCGATCACGCCTTGCTGATGCGGGAGGTTGCAGCGAAGGACCATTTGGCGGCCGCCTGGGGGCTGCACCCTGCCGAAATCGTGCTCGACGTTGACGGCGTAACGGGGCGATCCGCAGGCTATCCTCAAAGGTCGCAATCCCTAGTGGTCACCGTGGACAGCGAAAGCGTCAGCGTTGCGGATGTCGCGTAAGTCCATCAATTGGCGGATTTGGCGAACAGTCGATCAAGGTCGCAGGGAACCCGATGGGCGACCAGTTGGGCCGTCGCGCGGAGGATCGCAACGGCCGGATCCGCGCCCTTGATGTCAAACGACACGGCAAGATGAGGCGTTGCGCCGAGGATTTCGTCGATCCAGGTTGAACACATCTGCCGTGCGCCGAGTTCGAGGAAGATGCGCGCGCCCCCATCATAGGCGCTTCTGACAAGGTGGGGAAAATCGACGCGTTGCGTGTACATGCGGGCGATCGCGTCAGCGATGCTGTCCGTGTCTTGCGACAAAGGCGAGGCATGTTGGGAATGGAAGACGATCGACAAGTCGGGGGTAACGGGTAGCCGGTGCACTGCCGCGAGCGCCTCGCGCTCGGCGACGAGCGCCTCGCAGTGCGCCGGTTGATTGAACGCAACAGGCATGGAGCGGCAGCCGAGCGTGCGGATTGCGGTCTGGCATGCGACCGGATTTCCCGCGATGACCACCTGAGCGGGCGTATTGATAACGGTAACATACAGGCCCGGATGGCGATCGACTTCGACCAGGACGTCGCGGGCCGGCGCAAGGAGGACATGGGTTTGCCAGCGGTCGGCTGGCGGCGGACCGGATAACTTATTATGCGCTCGCATCGCTTCGTGGCGACGAGAGAGCTCCTCCAAATCCCCCCATACGCCCAATGCGGCGAACATCGCCACCTCGCCGATGCAGTAGCCGATTGAAGCATTCGGGTGGATTCCAAGCAGACGACGGACCAGGGTGGTCAGAGCCAGCGCGTGAAAAACGCTGGCGCTCAATTGCGCAAGCGGATCCTGCGCCACCCGCGACTCGAGCCGTTCCAGCGCTTTATTGTCCAGTCTGGCGAGATCCGGCGGATAGAGGACGGAAGCTCGGGCGAACCAGGTCGCATCATCCGCCTGAGTGGCTTCCACTGTTCGCGCCAGATCGGGAAACAGAGCGAACAACCCCTCGCCCAATCCGGGGTAGGCGCTGCCGGCGCCAGGATACACAAAGGCGATTCCGGCATCGCCTCCGATCGGAGCATGCGTCATGACGCTGCCAAACGGAGTTCTTGCGTGCGCGCCGCCCGATTGCACCGCTCTGCGCAGGAAGGCGGCCTCTCGCGCCGCATCCGCCTGGCTGCGCGCGATCACAGCTGCGGCGAAGGGGAGATGGCCTTCTTGCGCGTAGACGCGGCGCAAGCGGCTTGCTGCTGCGTGATAGGGCTCGCCGGCCGCCAGGGAAGCGGCCAGCGACTCGAGCCCGCGTTCGATCTCGCCAGCGTCCCGGGCCGCGATCGGGATCAGGGCAGCGGCATGTTCGGCCAGGCGGCTGCGCGGTTCTGCCGGGCGACCGACCCGGCGCTCGGACAAAATGATCGCGGTCGCGGAGTTGTCCTCAGCCAGCAAGACCAGGGCGTGACGGCCGTGAGCGGGCCTGAGCCAGGGCATTGGCGCTGAGGCGATCGAGAGTGCGGCTGGCGGCGCGCTCATAAGGGGTTCGCCGACCGCAAAGATCTGCCCGCAACGAAGCGCCTCCAAAGTCCGTGAGGCGGCCGCAAACACGGCGCCCCCCTGCTCCGACGGTCGCACATGCGCCCAACAGACTGACCCGCTGGCTACGGCCGCGGCCGCGGCCGGCGAAATGCAGGCCGCCGCTTCTGGCGTATCGGGCAAGTCGATCAGACCGATCTGAGCCAAGGACAGCCCGGCCATCGCAACGGCGGCGCCAATCAGGGTTTGGAGGGCCGCTTGCCGTTGCTCGGAGTCCGACCCCAGGGTCGCCGTGGCCATCCCGGCGAGGAAAGCCGCCGGCGGCTCGCCGTCGCGGATAGCGTGACGCTCGAGGAGGATCCCGCCATACGAGCCCAGTTCACCGCTGGAAGGACCGCCAGAAACCAGCGCGGCCTCGATATCACCCTCACGAAGCGCCACAACGGCCTGCCAGAGTGCAGCCGCCGCATCGGAGAAACGCGAGACCGGGCAGTCGGACTGCGAAGGCGCGGACTCGGGGAACCTGTCCCCACCCCAAAAGATCGCGGGTAGAGGCGAACGCTCCACGCGCCGCTCAAGTCCTGCGAGATCCTGGACGCGCGCGGGCGGAACGGCGCCTGTCGGCGTAGAACAAGGAAGAATTGCCGAGATGGCGATCGTCGGAGCAGGCTTCGGCATATTAGCGCTCAAGAATTTTCGGCTCCAAGGGTGCGCCGTCATTCGCTACCGATGCATGTGTTGCACGCTCGCGCCGAAGTTGGTACGCGACGAATGAAATCAGGGCCGTTCAACCATGGCAAACCCATCGTCCCCGAGTCGGGCCACCACCGAGGCAACGCAATCGGCTCGTGCCGAGCAGTTTCTGCGTATCGTAGCCGAGAAGACGGGTTGCCAAGTCGATATGCTCGACATGGGGATGGAGCTCGACGCCGATCTTGGTATCGACTTCGATCACGAAGGCGGAGATATTTGCGGCGTTGCGAGACGCAGAGGCATCCGTTTCCGATCTGGATATAGGCGCGATGGCGAAGGCGCGCACGCTCGGCGATGTTCTCGCGCTTTTCGGGTGACTCAGAGGTACGTCCGAGGGGCGTTCTGGCCACGGGCGTTAACGCCGGGCCCGGCGTTCAGGTCCCACAGCCAAAGCGCCAGCGGTCCACGGGGCCACAATCCGCACTAACTTTGGTCAGCGCAGGTCGACCGTCGCAGGTGAAACAGAAACTTTTGGTATCCTGGCAGAAGCCTTTACCCGTTGCTTTTGTGAACGCTTCGCCAAGGGTCCAATATCGATAGAAGAGCGCGTTCCGTCCTGATGATTCGGGGCTACCGGCAAGGGTTTCGCAGGCCTCGGGCGCCAATGCGGTTCGCGCAATAGCCATCAGACTCGACAGTTTGCGCCTTTGTTCGACGTCCACGCCAACGGGGCTTCGGGCAACGGCAATGGCGACGCAGCCCCGCGTATGGCTGATGCTGAAATGTACAGATTGGTCTCGCCTGTCGAAGTCAAGGAAGGGCTTTCCGTAGCTGTCCGCCACAAATCGTAGCTGAAGCGGCGCACACCTCAACATAGATCCTAACAGGGCCCGCAACGCCGCATGCGCGGCGGCGTAGCTCCAGCGGTCCGCCTCGAAACGGAAAATTGATGCGCGCGCCGCCTCGTCCACGCTCAGCCCGACCAGGAGATCTGACCAACCGCCGGCGGACGGCGCTCCAAACCAAAGGATGATTTCGTCCTCGAGCGGCGGTTCTTGTGGAACCGCCGTAAGCGCGGCGATGACCCGCACGGTCAACGGCTTCGCGGGGCTGCGCTCCGTCGCCCACGCCCACGCATAGTCAGAAGGCGCGACGGCAAGGGTCCGGACCCAATCGTCAACATTCATGGCGAGAACTATAGGAAAGGTTCGGGAGGACAGCTATTCAAGGAATTGTCTGGCGCGGCGAAAAGCGGGATCGAGCACCCACCGCCCCCCTCAGCAGGGATGTCCCAACGCGCCGTCTATCGCGGCTCGGGTCCGATCAGCCCACCTTCCGGGCCTTGTCACAGCCGGACCCTCAGCGCGGCCGGCCGCTCGCCCTGACCGAGATGCTCAGAGCGAGCTTTGAGAGGCGCCCCAGGATTTCGCGGCTATGTCCGTATAAAAAAAGCGGCCGGGGATTGGCTCCCACGTCCGCTGGGCAGAGGCCGCAGCCCGCGCCGTTCGGTGGCGAGGCGAAGGCGGAAAACCGCAGGTCATTCAAACCACTCAGACCATCGCGGAGCGCAGATCGTGGCTGGAGCCGGTTCGCCGTATGGAGGTGTTTACCGAGCCCGTCGCCTCGCCCGCCGTCCCGCCTCGCGCCGCCAGCCAACGAGTTGCTGCGGCGCCAGCCCATGGCGCCGTGCCACAGCCGAGACCGTCTCGCCGCTCTCGTAGCTTTCAGCGAGGATCTCCGCCTTCTGCGCTGGGGCCCAAATCCGGCGTCGACCAGCGCCCTCAATGACGTCCACCCGCAAGCCTATCTCGCCGACGTGCTCATGAAGCTCGTCAACCTCTGGGCCGCCTCCCGCATCGATGAGCTCATGCCCTGGGCCTGGAGCGCCGGGCATCGGATCGGCGAACCCGACAGGGCTGCCGCGTAACGCTCGATCCGATTGCGGTCTGGTCCAGCTTCCTGACTGGTCTTCGCTGCGGGCTCCGAGGATGGCGGCGTCTCCGCCCAAGTGCTGCCGCTTCCAGATCATCGACATTGTGACCCCGCAAGCCCAGCCGGTTCACCCAAGATCGTGACCCCCCGGTGGCGCCCAAAGGCCGCTGTGATGTCCGCAGTCAACCCTCCAGGCGCGCGAGATCGCCCGCTCCGAAGATCGGCCTGGGAGGATGGACGCGCATGGGTGGAGGCGGAACCGAAGGACGTGTCAATCCTCTTTTGCGTCATCTCTTCGCCGAGTCACTCTTCTGTCCGTGGTCGGCGCAAGACCGCCACCTGATGGGATTGGATGAGGAGGAGGCCGACCAATCTACCTGCGCGTGATCGTCGCCGTCACGGAGCATGATGCGGTCTGAACTCTTCGGAACCAGCCCAGCCGCATCAATTGCGCAATCCCGCGCGCGTCGTTGCGGTAACCGCTGCGGCCTGTCCACCGCCCTTGCGAACAAAGCGCGAAACGTGGTTGCGTTCCGCGCATGTCGCCCGCCCTGATTCGAAAAGCCGCCGCGGTCGAGCTCAACCCCGAGCAGAGCGTCGCGGTCGAGCACGGGATCGGCGCGGCGGAAGGGTTTTCGCCCCTCCTCGTCATCGCCGGCGCCGGCTCCGGCAAGACGGCGATGCTCGCCCACCGGGTGGCGACGCTGATCCTCGCCGGCGCCGATCCGAAGCGCATCATGCTCGCGACCTTCTCGCGCCGCGCGGCGGCCGAGCTGACCCGCCGCGTCGAGCGCCTGCTCGCCCGCCGCCTCGCGCCCGAAGCCGCCGCGGCGGCTGCGCCCGAGTACGCCGGCACCTTCCACGCCATCGGCGCGCGGCTGTTGCGCGAATATGCGCCGCGCGTCGGGCTCGATCCGCAGTTCACCATTCACGACCGCGAAGATTCGGCCGATCTCATGAACTGGGCTCGACACGGGGCGGGCCTGACCGAGACCAGGGACCGCTTCCCGACCAAGGGCACATGCCTCGCCATCTATTCCCGCGTCGTCAACGCCCGCGCCGAACTCGGGCCGGTCATCGGTCAATGGTTTCCCTGGGTCGCGGCGCACGAGGAGGCGCTGCGCGCCCTGTTCGGCGCTTATGTCGAGGCGAAGCAGCGCCAGAACGTGCTCGATTACGACGACCTCCTGCTCTGGTTCGCACACATGCTCGGGGACCCCGGGATCGCGGCCGAGATCGCGGCCCGCTTCGATCACCTGCTGGTCGACGAATACCAGGACACCAACGCGCTGCAGGCCGAGATCGTGCTGGCGCTGCGGCCGGGCGGGGCGGGCCTGACCGTCGTCGGCGACGACGCCCAGTCGATCTATTCCTTCCGCGCCGCGACGGTGCGCAACATCCTCGATTTCCCAACGCAGTTCGAGCCGGCGGCGCGGGTGGTGACGCTCGAGCGCAACTACCGCTCGACCCAGGCGATCCTGTCCGCCGCCAACGCCGTCATCGCGCTCGCGCCCGAGCGCTTCGCCAAGGACCTCTGGACCGACCGCAAGGAGGGCGCGGCGCCCGCGCTCGTCACGGTGGCCGAGGAGGCCGATCAGGCGCGCTATGTCGCGACCGCGGTGCTGGCGAACCGGGAAGCCGGCGCGGCGCTGAAATCCCAGGCGGTGCTGTTCCGGGCCTCGCACCATAGCGCCGCGCTCGAACTGGAGCTGACCCGGCGCAACATCCCCTTCGTGAAATTCGGCGGGCTGAAATTCCTCGACGCAGCGCATGTCAAGGATGCGCTGTCGCTGATGCGCTTCGCCGAGAACCCGCGCGATCGGGTCGCGGGCTTCCGCGTCGCCCAGCTTTTGCCCGGCGTCGGCCCGAAGATCGCGGAGACGATCGTCATGGCGGCCGCCGAGGACGACGGCTTTGCGGCCATGTCGGAACTGGCCCTCCCGGCCAAGGCGCGTCCCGGCTTCGCGGGCTTCGCCGACCTGCTGCGGCGGCTGGCTTCTCGCGCGGCGCCCTGGCCGGGCGAGCTCGCCGACGCTGTCGCCTGGCTCGCGCCTGTGATCGAGATGCGTTACGACGATGCGGCGGCGCGGATCGGTGATCTCGATGCGCTGGAGCGGATCGCCGGCTCGTTCGCCTCGCGCGAGCGCTTTTTGAGCGAGCTGACCCTCGATCCGCCCGACGCGACCAGCGACGAGGCGGGGCCGCCGCTCCGCGACGAAGACTATCTCATCCTCTCGACCATCCACTCGGCCAAGGGGCAGGAGTGGCGCAGCGTGTTCGTGCTGAACTGCGTCGACGGCTGCATCCCTTCGGATCTCGCGACCGGTTCGTCGGCGGAGATCGAGGAGGAGCGCCGGCTCCTCTACGTCGCGATGACCCGGGCCAAGGACGAACTGGCGCTGATCGTCCCGCAGCGCTTCTACGTCCATGGCCAGCCGAAGAACGGCGACCGCAGCGTGTTCGCCGGGCGCACCCGCTTCATTCCGCCGCCGCTGCTAAGGCACTTCGAGCGCCAGACCTGGCCGGCCGCTGCGGCGGCGCCGATTCGGGCGCCGTCGGACGGCCCGCGCGTGGACGTCGCTGCGCGAATGCGGGCGATGTGGCGGTGACAAATCCTCTCTCGGAGGTCACGAGAGAAGGGTCGCGTCACGTCATCGATCTATTTTTGGGGCTCGACGACTGGGAGATTCTGGGCCAGTTCCTGTATCCGGCCGGCGCCGACCGGCGGCTGCTCGATCTCCTTCGTTCCGGGCTTCTGAACCTCCGCGCCGTCAGGCCGCGCGGGGTTGCCGTGGCGAGCTTGCCGTGGCGATGGAGGCTGCGGCTGCAGCGGACGCCCTCGAGGTCGTTGTTGTCAAAACGCCGCCGTGATGACGAGTCCGCGCTGTCCGCGAGGAGGGAACCCCTCGTCCCGAGGAGCCCGAAGCCGGCGTCTCGAAGGACGTTCCAGTGGGCGCTGGTGTTCGAGCCTCGCGAGCGTCCTTCGAGACGCGTCGCCTGCGGTGCCGCTCCCCGAGGCCGAGGTCAGCGGCGCCTTGGTCAAAACGCCGCCGCGACGATCTCCGCCACCTGCTTATGCACGGCGTTCAGCGCGTCCATCGAATCCGGCCCCTCGGTGTAATAGACCGCGGCGAGCAGCGGCGCGCGCCCGGGCGGGCGAAGGATGGCGATCGTGTTGGCCGTGCCATGATCGCCCGAGCCGGTCTTGTCGCCGATGCCCCAGCCGGGCGGCAGGCCGGCTCTCAGCCGCTTGTCGCCGACCTTGTCGGCGACGAGCCAGGCTTCGAGCTGCGCCCTCGACGCCTCCGAAAGCACGACCCCGAGGAGGACCGACCGCAGGTCGCGCGCCATGGCGAGCGGGCTCGTCGTGTCGCGCGGATCGCCGGGAATGGCGGTATTGAGCGTCGGTTCGTCGCGGTCGAGCCGGGTGACGGAATCGCCGAGCGAGCGGGCGAAAGCGGTGAAGCCGGCCGGCCCGCCGATCGCATCCAGGACCAGATTGGCGGCGGTGTTGTCGCTCCAGTCGATCGCCGCCGCGCAGAGCGCCCCGAGCGTCATGCCGCCCTGATCGAGATGGGCCTTGGTCACGGGCGCGTAGCTGAGCAGGTCGGCCGGCCCGTAGCGAATGAAGCGCCCGAGAACGTCCGACCCCGCGTCCACCCGCTTCAGCACCGCGGCCGAGGCGAGGAGCTTGAAGGTGCTGCACATCGGAAAGCGCTCGTCGGCGCGGTGAAGGAGGGTGGCGTCGCTCCCGGAGTCGATCACCGCGACGCCGAGCCGCCCTCCGGCGCTTTTTTCCAGCGTCGCGAGCCGGTCGGCGGCTTTGGCGAGACCACTCAACGCCATGGACCCCGCGGACGCGCGCTCGGCCGCCGCGCCGGCGAAGGCCGCAAGGCCGAGCACAAAGGCCCGGCGGCTTGCACGGGGAAAACCCAGGGAAGGCGTCTCGCCTCCCATTTCTCGGCAAGCCGGTAAGGCGTCCGGGAGGACGCCCATTTCTGGACAGGCTATGGACGCGCGAGATGCGCGCCCTCCCGGGGAGTTCATGCCGGGATCGTCCCGCCGAGCTCGTCCTCGATATGAACGCGCACGATCTCGTCGAACGAGGTTTCGGCGCGAAAGCCGAGCGCGAGCGCGCGGCGCGCGTCGAAGGCCCGCGGCCAGCCGGCGACGATCCGCTCGATCGTCGGGTCGGGCTCGCGGCGGATCAGCGCCGTCGCCTTGCGGCCGGCGACGCGTTCGAGCGCCGCGATCTCATCGCCGACGGTCGCCGAGCAGCCCGGCATGGTCAGCGCGCGGCGCGCGCCGAGTTGCGCGAGGTCCATCGCCGCCGCGTGATGGAGAAATCCGACCGCCGAGCGCGGGCTCGCGTGCCAGTGCCGCACGTCCTCCGATACCGGCAGGACCGCCTCCCGCCCGACCAGCGGCTCGCGAATGATGCTGGAGAAGAAGCCCGAAGCCGCCTTGTTCGGCTTGCCGGGCCTCACGCAGATGGTCGGAAGGCGAAGCCCGATCCCGTCGAAAAAGCCGCGCCGCGAGTAATCGGACAGGAGAAGTTCGTCGATTGCTTTCTGGGTTCCGTAGCTCGTCAACGGCGTTGTGAAGAACTCGTCGCCGATCGTTTCCGGGAACGGCGCGCCGAACACGGCGATCGAGGAGGCGAACACCACCCGGGGATGGTAGCCCGAAGCCAGATGTTCGCGCGCGAATGGCGTCGAACAGGCCCCGCGTCGCGTCGAGATTGATCCGGTAGCCCTTGTCGAAGTCCGCCTCCGCCTCGCCCGAGACGACCGCCGCGAGATGCACGACGAGGTCCGGACGGCTGGCGATCATCGCCTCGGCGACGCCCGGCGCGGCGATGTCGGCCGCGCGGGCGACCGTGCTCTCCGGGACGCCGGCCGGCGCCTGCGGCTCGACCACGTCGATCAAGCGTCAGCGCGTCGAGCGCCCGCCCTCCGGGCGCGCCGCGCTCAGCAAAGCTTTCCACGAGCTTGCGGCCAAGCATTCCAGCCGCGCCCGTCACCAGAACGTGCATGGGACGTCCTTAAGAAAAGGTCGCGCCGCGACCCGTTCGAGCCGCGGCGCTTCTCGAGGGATGCCGCTCAGCTTACTTGGGGATTGCGGCGTACTTGCCGTCGCTCCATTTGTTGATGTCGTAGGTCGGGTCCTTCACGTCGCCCTTGGCGTCGAGCCTGACCGTCCCGAGCACCGTCTCGAACGGCTGGCCGCTGGTCAGCGCCTTGGCGACCGCCTTCGGGTCGTCGGAGCCCGCCATCTTCACGCCGTCGGCGATCGCCTGGACGACGGCGTAGCTGAACAGCGTGAAGCCCTCGGGATTGAAGCCCTGCGCCTTGAACTGATCGAGCGCGTGGGCGGCGGTCGGCGAGCGCCGCGGATCGGTCGGAAAGGTGAAGAGCGTGCCTTCGCCGGCGGGTCCCGCGATCTGCCAGAACTCGGAGGTGGCGATGCTGTCGCCGGTCATGAGTTGCGGCTTGTAGTTCTGGTCGGCCGCCTGACGCAGGATGAGGCCCGCCTCGGGGTGATAGCCGCCGAAATAGACGAACTCAGCGCCGGCGTCCTTCAGCTTGGAGACGATGGCGCTGTAGTCCTTCTCGCCGGGATTGATGCCTTCGAACAGGACCTCGGTGACGCCGGCGGCGTTGAGCTTGTCCTTGACCACGGTCGCGAGGCCTTTGCCGTAGGCCGACTTGTCGTGCAGGATGGCGATCTTCTTGCCCTTGTAGGTCTCGGCGATCCAAGGCGCGACGAAGGCGCCCTGCGCGTCGTCGCGCGGATAGAGCCGCAGGATGGTCGGATGGCCCTTCTCCGTCAGCACCGGGTTCGACGAGGCCGGGCTGATCATCATGACGTTGTTCTCGGCGTAGACCTCGGAGGCCGGGATCGACGAGCCCGAGCAGGCGTGGCCGTCGACGAACTTGATCTGCTGGCCGACGATCAGGTTCGCCACCGCGACCGCCTGCTTGGGATCGCAGGCGTCGTCCTGGACCACGATCTTGATCTTGCGGCCGTTGACGCCGCCGGCCTCGTTGATCGCGGCGGCCGCGGCTTCCGCGCCGCGCTTCATCTGGTCGCCGATCGAGGCGACCGGGCCGGTCATCGGACCGGCGACGGCGATGACGAGGTCGTCCGCCAGAGCGGGGGCGGCGAGCGCCGCGAGCGCGGCTCCCGCCAAGCAACAGAATGACTAGGTTGCGCATGATTGGCTTCTCCCGGGGAAAGGAGCGCCTCTGTGGCGCGCTTCGCGGCGCGGCGGCGGCGTCTCCTTCGCGGGGCTACGCGTAGCCGGGATGCGGCGTCGTGGCAACCGTGGCAAAGCGGCGCATCAGCCGCGCGCGTCCATCGCAGGCGCAACGTCGGCAACCCCGACTGCGCGCTCGCGCCACGCGTGACCGCGACGAAGCCTTCGCGCTCGTAGAAGCGGCAGGCTCGTTCGTTCGCCTCGTTCACGTCGAGTTCGAGCGCGCCGGGCGACAGCCGCTTCGCCTCGTCGAGGAGCGCGCCGGCGAGCCCCGAGCCCTGCTCGCCGGGGCGGACGCAAAGCTGGTCGAGATAGCCGCTCGCCGGGTCGACCGTGACGAAGCCCGCGGGCCGGCCGTCCGCGTCGAGCCCGACCACGATCGCGCCGCCTGCTGCGCGATGGGCGTGAAGCCGCTCGACGAGCCAGGCGCGCCGCGCCTCGAAGTCGATGGCGAAGCCGGTCCTCCGCCAGGCCGCGACCCAAAGATCGGCGAGCGCCGGGACGATCGCCGTCCTCGAAGTCCGCGCAGGAGCCGGACCGGGGCGCTCACCGCTCGGTCAGCTTCAGCTCGATGCGGCGGTTGCGCGCCATCGCCTGCGTCGTCGGTTCCCGGATCGATCGGCTGGAATTCGCCGAAGCCGGCGGCGGCGAGCCGGTCCGGCTCCACGCCCTTGGAGACGAGATATTGCACCACGGCGACCGCGCGGGCCGCGGAAAGCTCCCAGTTCGACTTGTATTGGCCGGTTCCGCTGATCGGCTGGCTGTCGGTGTGCCCGTCGACGCGCAAGATCCAGGGGATGTCGGGCGGGATCTCGCGCTCGAGGTCGAGAACGGCCGCGGCGAGCGAATCGAGCGATTGCTTGCCCTCCGGACTGATGTCGGCCTTGCCGACGTCGAACAGCACCGAGGATTCGAACACGAACCGGTCGCCGACCACCCGGATGTCCGGACGCGAGCCGAGAATCTGCCGCAGGCGGCCGAAGAAATCCGAGCGGTAGCGGTTGAGCTCCTGCACCTTCTGGGCGAGCGCGACGTTGAGCCGCTGGCCGAGGTCGGCGATCTTCGACTGCGACTCCCTGTTCGCCGTTTCGGACGCGGCGAGCGCGTCCTCGATCGCGGCGAGTTGCTTGCGCAGCGCGCCGATCTGCTGATTGAGGACGTCGACCTCGGCGAGCGCCTTGGCGGAGATCTGCTTTCTCGGAGTCGAGCGCGCTTGCGGTGGCCGCGGCCCGCCCGGCGGCGTCGGCGGAGGCAGCCGCGTCCGCCGCCTCGTCCTTGAGCCGCTTCTGCGCGCGCTCCGCCGAATCGAGCGTCGCCGTGAGGGTCGCGATCCGGCTCTCGTCGGCGCCCTTCTGGGTGCGCTCCAGCGCCAGGAGATTGGTCAGCTCCTCGATCTGCCGGTTGAGCCGGGTCAGCGCCTCGTCCTTTCCCGTCACCTCGCGCGACAGGAAGAACTGCGCCAGCATGAACACCGACAGGAGGAAGATGATGACCAGCAGCATCGTCGACAGCGCGTCGACGAACCCCGGCCAGTAGTTGACCGGCTCGTATCGGCGTCCGCGCGAAAGCGCCATCCTTTGCTCCTCCGTTAGCTCCCTCGCCCCGCTGCGCGGGGAGAGGCTTGGGGTGAGGGGCGGCGCTGGCGTCCATCGTTAACGCCGCCCCCTCATCCGGCCGCTGCGCGGCCGCCTGCTTCCGCTAAGCGGAGAGAAGGCTCTACCGCGTCGTCAGCTCCTCGAGCAACCGGCGCAACAGCTTGCCGATATCTTCCTGCTGTTGCGCCTGGACGTCGACCCAGTTGCGGATCTGCTGCTGCTCGGTGCGCATATGGCCGACGAGCGCCTGGATGCCCTCGGCGAGCGTCGCGATCGCCGCGGCGTTCTTCTGGTGGTCGGTGTGCGGCTCCGCGATGGCCACGGTCTGCGTCGCGGCGTCCGGCTCGACGACCGGCGTCGTGCGCACGTGGCTGGCCAAAAACTCCTCGAACTCGGCGTAGAAGCGGTTCTGGGCCTGGCCCGCCTGCAGGTCGAGAAATCCGAGGATCAGCGAGCTTGCGAGTCCGAACAGCGAGGAGGTGAACGACACGCTCATGCCGGCGATCGGGGCGGAGAGGCCGGTCTTGAGGTCCTCGAACATCGACGTCGTGTCCGAGCCCGTCTTCATGCTGTCGATCACGCCGCTGATCGAATGGACGGTCTCCAAAAGTCCCCAGAAGGTGCCGAGCAGGCCGAGGAACACCAGAAGGCCGATCAGGTAGCGGCTGAGTTCGCGGCCCTCGTCGAGCCTTGTGGCGATCGAATCGAGGATCGCCCGCGTCGTCAGGGTCGAAAGGCCGCTGGCTCCCGCGCCGGCGTTCAGCATCGCCGCCATCGGGGCGAGCAGCAGCGGCGGCTTGACGTTGCGCCCCTCATAGGCGCCGGTCAGCGAGTTGACCCAGCGGATTTCCCGGAACAGGCGGAAGACCTGGCGGAACGCGAACAGCGAGCCGATCGCCAGCACGCCGAGAATGAGCCCGTTCAGGCCGGGATTGGCGGAGAAAGCGAGCTGGAGCTGCTTCAAAAGGATCAGGACGACAAATCCGACCAGCGCCAGGAACGCCGCCATCCCGATGAGAAAGATGCGGGGAGAGGTGAGGAGACGGATGTCCGGTTCGTTCGCCATGGCTCGCCGGGTCAGGTTCAGGAGGCGGATAGCCGCATTGGACGAGCATGGCAAGCGATTGAGACGCTTGGGTGTCCGCCGCCGTCGCCTTCTTCCGCGCCCGGTCGAGACGCAGAATTCGCGCGGGGCGCGCCGCCCGGCCCGGCGTCAGCCGCCGGCCGAGGCTTGCAAGATCAGCGCGGCAACCTCCTGCGGATGCGAAATGATCGACAGATGGCTCGACTTCAGTTCGACGGTGGTCGCGCCCATGCGCTTGGCCATGAAGCGCTGAAGGTCGGGATTGATCGTGCGGTCTTCCGTGGAGACGGCGTAGAAGCTCGGCTTCGCCCGCCACGCGGCGTGTTTGGTCCTGCCGGCGAGAAGCGCCTTGTGGAACGGCTCCTGCACCGCATAGAGCACTTTCGCTTTGGCCTCGGGGACGTCGCCGGCAAAATCGCGGAGGAAGGCCGCCTCGGTCAGCCGTCCCTCGTCGCCGTCGAACACGATTCCGGCGCTCGCCGGCGGGGTCGGGTAGGATTTGGCCAGCGCGCTATAATCCTCGTCCGCGTCGGGCGCTCGCGCTGCGACGTAGACGAGCGCCGACACCTGGGGGTCGACGCCCGCTTCGGTCACGATCATCCCCGAGAACGAATGTCCCGCGAGGACCGTCGGGCCGTCCTGGCGGGCGAGCACGCGTTGCGTCTCCGCCACGGCCTCGTCCAGGGTCGTCAGTGGGTTCTGCACCGAGGCGACATTGAGGCCGGCGGCCTGCAAGCGGGGAATGACTTCCGACCAGCACGATCCGTCGGCGAAAAGGCCGTGGACCAGAACGACGTTTTGCGCGCGAGCCATGGTCGCGGCCCGGACTCCGAACGGCCTCGGGGCGAGCGCGACGCCGGCTGCAACGGCGCAAGCAAACCGGCGACGAGTGATCATGGCGATGACTCCTCGTTTCAGGGTCTGACAACACGGCCTCGCGCCTTGCGAGAGAGCCCGCGGGCTCAGTCGCTTAGCCGATCAATCGGTCCCAGATATGGCCGCGCCGCGCGTCTGGAGCGCCGCGGCGTCGGAGGAAGGGCGGCGAGCTTACGCCGCGCGAGCCTTGGCCTTGAGCCAGCCGCGGTTCATCAGCACTTCCGCGATCTGCACCGCGTTCAGCGCCGCCCCTTTCCGCAGGTTGTCGGACACGCACCAGAGGTTGAGGCCGTTCTCGACCGTCGGGTCCTCGCGGATGCGGCTGATGTAGGTCGCGTCCTCGCCCGCCGCCTCGTGCGGGGTGATGTAGCCGCCGGGCTCGCGCCGGTCGATCACCAGGCATCCCGGCGCCGCGCGCAAGAATCTCGCGCGCTTCGTCGGCGCTGATCGGCTTCTCGAACTCGATGTTGACCGCCTCGGAATGGCTGATGAACACCGGCACGCGCACGCAGGTCGCGGTCAGCTTGATCTTCGGGTCGAGGATCTTCTTGGTCTCGGCGACCATCTTCCACTCTTCCTTGGTCGAGCCGTCGTCCATGAAGACGTCGATATGGGGAATGACGTTGAAGGCGATGCGCTTGGGGAACCTCTTGGTCTCGACCGGATTGCTGGTGAACACCGCGCGGGTCTGGGAGAAAAGCTCGTCCATCGCGTCCTTGCCGGCCCCGGAGACCGACTGATAGGTCGCCACCACCACGCGCTTGATGGTCGCGTGGTCGTGCAGGGGCTTCAGCGCCACGACGAGCTGCGCGGTCGAGCAGTTCGGGTTGGCGATGATGTACTTGTTGACGAAGCCGCGCGCCGCCTCGGCGTTGACCTCGGGCACGACCAGCGGCACGTCCGGGTCCATCCGCCAGGCGGAGGAATTGTCGATCACGACGCAGCCCTTGGCCCCGATCCTGGGCGAACATTCCTTGGACACCGAGCCGCCGGCCGACATGAGGCAGATGTCGGTGTCGGAGAAATCGTAATTCTCGAGCGCCTTGCACTTGAGCGTGCGGTCGCCGAACGAAACCTCCTTGCCGATCGAGCGGGAGGAGGCGAGCGCGACCACCTCGGACACGGGAAACCCGCGCTCGGCGAGGATGCTCAGCATCTCGCGGCCGACATTGCCGGTGGCCCCGGCGATCGCGACCTTATAGCCTGACATGATGGAAATTCCTTTCGGCTCTTGAAGTCCCCCCGCATACGCGTCCGCAAAAGCGGACTTTCACCCGGCGCCCCGCCGGGGGAGGAACCGGAGCGGAAGGCGCGTTCAGCCGGTCGTCCCGCCTTTCAGCGGTCGACGCGTTTTGGTGGTCGTGGTTTTGACCAGCCGCGGCATCAAACGGGTTCCGGGGTCGGACGCGGGAAAAAAGCGCCGACAGAGTTTTCGCAAACCATGAAGCGCGCGGGTTGTCAACGTTTTGCTCGGCGCCTCGCGGATCGTGGGCGAGGGACTGCCCCTCCGAACGAGCGACGTGGCCATGCCCGCTTGGCGTATGACTGAGTAGAAATCGGCGCGCGCGAAGGATGGAACGGCCGTTTCAAGCCGTTCAACGCGTGTTGGACTGCGCTGCTCAGTGAGTCCCCGGCCGCTCTTCGCGGCGAGGCGGCGCACAAGTCGATCGGTCACCGCGTCGGATGGGCACGATGCGATACCTGATCCGGACGGCTATCCTTTATCATCGTGCGGGGTGGATCGTCAGCGCCGCCCATCCGCGTCAGACGGTCCAACCCGCTATCCGTCGGCCTGCAAATGTGGCACTTTCCTTTCCCGTCAGGTTCGGAGGACACCCATGCAGTCGGTCGCGTTCAAGTCCGGAGAGACGATCATCCGCGAGGGCGATGAGGGCGACACCGCCTTCTACATCGTGTCCGGCTCGGTCGAGGTTCTGGTCGGAACGGGGGGGAGGCGCGTCGGCACGCTCCACACCGGCGAAGTGTTCGGCGAGATGTCGCTGATCGAGCCGGGCCCGCGGTCCGCGACCGTCGTCGCCCAGGGCGACGTCGAGTGCCTCGAGACGTCCTACGAAGAGTTCACCGCTGCGATCGAGGACCACCCCGAGCGGGCCGTCGCCTTCATGAAGACGCTGGTGCGCCGGCTCCGCCAGATGAACGAACTCATGGAGCGGATCGACCCCAACCGCCGAGGGTTACGCGGTTTCGTCAAGGACGCTCAAAAAGTTGTCGCGCCGTCGCGGGCCGACCCCGAAGTCGTGAACCTGTCCTGGACGATGCTCTGGTGAGCCCATTCCCATTCCCCGGGCGAGGGGGCTAAGCCCGCACCGACTCCGGAATATTGCTCCGGCTGAACGCCATGTCCGGCTTCTCGATCGGCTGGGTCTCCGAGAGGGTCCCGCGGATCAGCGCGTGGATGAAGCCGAGCTTGATGATGACCGGCGGGGCGAGCACGAACGGATAAAGGTCTGGCCGGCCCATCGCCCGGTTGATGCTGTTCATCGCGACCGCGACCGGCGTCCAGGCTTCGACGATCTGGGCGATGTCGCCCTCGACATAGGGGTCGAAATCGACCCGCGCCATGTGCGCGCCTTCCCGGTCGACGGCCGGGGCGAGGCTGAGGCCGAAGGCGTTGGCGGTGTCGAGCGTATCGACGATGTGGAAGTAGTGCGCCCAGGTTTCGGCGAAATCCTCCCACGGGTGCGACGTTGCGTAAGCCGAGACGAAGTTCTCCTGCCAGTTGGCCGGCGCGTGCTGTTGGTAGTAGCGCTGCAAGGCGGCGTTGTAGTCCTGCGTCTCGTCGCCGAAAATGGCGCGGAACGCTTCGAGGCGATCGGGATTGTCGCGCACCATGACGTCCCAGAAGTGATGGCCGACCTCGTGGCGGAAGTGGCCGAGCACGGTCCGGTAGGTCTCGTCGAGTTCGGAGCGGCGCTTTTCGAGTTCGGCGGGGTTCGCCTCCGCAAGCGCGATCGTCACCAGTCCGTCCTCGTGGCCCGTCATGACCTTCTGCCCGCCCGCGTTCGGCGGATCGGCCAAAAAGTCGAACGCGAGCCCGTGGACCGGGTTTTCCGCCCGGGTCTCGAGCGGCAGCCCCCAGCGCAGCAAACTGTAGAACAGCCGGTGCTTCGAGAATTCGATCTCCCGCCATGCCGCGACATGCGTCGGGTTCGAGAGATCGGGAATGATGTCGTTGTGCCGGCACGCAAGGCACAGCCGGTCGGGCGCATCGGCCGGAATCAGCCAGTTGCAGGCGTCATAGCCGGCGTTGGCGCAGAACCGACGTGGCGCGCGGTCCGGCCCGACCGGCGTCCAGTTCGGCTCGCCCGCCGGATCGAGCGGGCTCATCATCCCGCGTTCCGGAATATAGCCCAGCCGATGCCCGCACCGCCCGCAGGTCCGGTTCTCGAAATAGATGATGTTGTCGCAGACCTGACAGCGAAACAGCTTCATGGAATCCCCCGATGTGGCGTCAGGTAACGAACGAGGGCGGCGGACGTTCCGCTTGTGCTCGCGCTAACCAAGGATCGGGGAAGCTGGCGAGAAGGGGCGGGAAAGACCCCGCCCCCTCCGATCCTCCGCGACCAGCCGTCCCGCGACCACTCGCTGGAGGCGCCGCAGGCTGCGCGCGCAAAAAAAGGCCGAGGCTGAACCGGTTGAACGAAGCGATACTGTATCCTACAGCGCAATGTCCAATAACAAGTCCGGCTCCAATTTCAGTAAGGTAAACAGGACCTCCGCCGACGATTCAAAGTTGAGCGAACGGCTTGAGCCTTCGCTCGCTATGGGCCTCGATAGCGCTGGGCAATCCACCGATTAACAGCCGCCTAACCACGCGCGTTAGGCTCTTGAGCAGTGGAGACGCGGCAGAGTTCCCCCATGGTCAAGTGAGGGGAACGATCGTGACGCAGCTGCTCAAAGCCTCGGAATGCATCCGGATCGAAGCGAGCGATCCTCGTTCCGACAACCGCCGCCGCGTGGTGGAAATCGCGCGCGGGGCGGTGACGATCCGGCGGACCGTCGCGGGCGTGCCGATGGCGATCCGGGTCGCCGCGCGCGCCTATCGCGGCGTCGCGCTCAGGGTCACCGGGCTCGAGGGCGGCCGGTTTCACTACGAGGTGAGGCTCGCGCATCGCGATCCCGATCTATCGGTGCTGCTCGGCGAGGGCGAAGAGCTCGCGGCGATCGAGGCGCAATGGCGCGCGTGGGTCGCGTTCATTGGCGCGCCCGCGTTGGCGGGACGGACGGAATCGACGGACACGCCGATCAACCTCGACGGCGTCGAACTCACGCTGCGCACGCCTTATCTGCGGCGCCGCGGTCGCGCGCTCGCATCGCGCCGGCCGCGGTTCCTCAAACGGCGCGCGCTCGGACGCACGCGCACGACGGGAGTGGCAGAGGTCGAACCGGCGGTGCTGTTCTACGGCTGGGAGGCGAATCCGCCTCAGGCGGCCAATTCGACCGGCGCGCCGGACGAGACAGGGATCAGATAATACTCGCCGCGCTCGATCGACTGCGCGAGATCCGGGTCGAATTCGACGGTCATCAGCCCGAGCGCGTCGGCCACAGCCGCGAGGCCGATGTCGTGGTAGATGCGGGTGAGCATCGAGCCGACGCCCTCGCGCCGGCTTGCCGCTTCAGGGATCGCGTCGAAATCGTGCCGCATCGGCGTCCGCCCTCGTCCGGAGGATCTTTAAGCGCGTCATCTTGCGCTTGTCGCACAAACCTGAGTGAAACCGATTAAGAGGGGGTTAACGGATGCGGCCTGGGCTCCCCCGCGCGCCGGAAAACGACAGGAGAATTAGGTGTTCGCCGCATCGACCGGTTTCGCCGGCGTTCTGTTCGACAAGGACGGAACGCTGATCGACTTTCACCTGACCTGGGGGCCGGCGGTCTACGCCATGATCCATACGCTTGCGGCCGGCGATCGGGCGCTGATCGAGGCCCAGGCCGAGGCGCTTCATTTCTCGATCGAAACCAGGCGGTTTCTCGCGTCCTCTCCACTGATCGCCGGGTCGACGGCCGACTACGGCAGGTGCTGGGCCGACGCCCTCGGCCGCAGCGACCTCGAAGTCCTGAAAGCCGAGATCGACGCGCTTTCGTCGACCGAGTCGCTTAGGGCGCTTACGCCGATCGCGGAGCCGCCGGCCGTCTTCTCCAGGCTGAGCGCGATGGGTCTCAGTCTCGGAGTCGCCACCAACGACTCGGAAAAGAGCGCGCGGCGTCAGATCGAGGCGCTTGGGGTCGCGCCCTATGTCGACTTCATCGTCGGCTACGACTCGGGGCATGGCGGCAAGCCGGGGCCCGGCATGGTGCTCGCCTTCGCCGAGTTTCTTGGCGCCGCGGCCTCCGCAATCGTCGTGGTCGGGGATTCGCTGCACGATATGGCCGCCGCGAGAGCGGCCGGCGCGACGGCGGTCGCCGTCCTCTCCGGACCGGCCGAGCGGGCGGCGCTCGAGCCTCACGCCGACTTCGTGATCCAGCATATCGGCGACCTGCCCGATTTGCTGGCGGGAACCGGCGCCGAATAGAGGGCGCGTCTGCGGCCGAATGCCTCGACCGGTCGAGGCGCTCCGCATTGCCTCGGCGGGCAATCGGGGGTAGGTGGACTTTTCCTTGGCCGCCTGACGGAGGTTCGGCCCGTAATGGCCCCCGATAGTCTCACCCTCCTGGGGGGGCTCCTCCTGGGGCTCGCGAGCAGCCTCCACTGCGCCGGGATGTGCGGAGCGATCGCTTCCAGTCTGATGTTCGCCTTCGCCCCCGGCGAGCGTGACGGTGAGCGCCTGCGCGCGCTGATGGCGGCGCATGCGGGACGGGTGCTGATGTATGTCGCCGGCGGCGCGGCCCTCGGCGCGGCGGGTTCGACCCTTTACGGCGCGTTCGACCATGCCGGCGCCTTCCTGGCGATGCGCTGGGCGGCGGCGGTCGCGCTTGGCTGGATCGGGCTTTCGGTCGCTGGCTTCGCGCCCTCGCTCGCGATCGTCGATCGTGTGACGGCGCCGATCGCCGGCAGGCTGCGGTTTGCGTCGGCAACTCCCCGTCCCGGCGAAGCGGGCGCCTTCGCCTCCGGACTGATCTGGGGACTCTTGCCCTGCGGGATGGTCTATGGCGCGCTGTTCTACGCCATGCTCACGGGCGACGCCTTGCGCGGCGCCGCCGTCATGATCGGTTTCGGAATCGGAACCCTGCCGTCGGTGACCGCGGTCGCCCTCGGTCTTTCCCGGTTCCGCCGGTTCGCACAGGCCCCGAACGCCCGGATCGCCGTCGGCCTCGGCATCATGGCGGTGGCCGTCGCAAGCGTCGCCGTGCCCGCGATGGCCGTCGGCGGCTTCTGCTTCAACTGAAGGCGCGCCGCATTTTCCCTTGGCGTCCGATTGGGGCTATAAGCGCGCGGACGGCGCGATTGCGTCGAACCCGCGGAGACGGATGAGGATGCGTCGGGCCGCCATCGTGGCGGGCGTTGTTGCGCTGGCGGCCGTCGCGGCGGGGTCGGCGCGCTGGCCGGTGGCTCCCGCGTGGGTCGCCGACCGCCTCAACGCTGCGTCCGGGCCGACACGCGCGTTGACTTGGAGCGCGCCCAAGACCGCGACGATCAGCGCGCTTCCCTGGCCCAGCTTACGCATCGTCGACGCTCAACTCGACAGCGCTTCGGGCGCAAACCTGGTCTCCGCGCCGGAGGCGCGCATCGACCTGTCATTGGGCGCGCTCGTGCTCGGGCGGGTCGCGCCCGCGCAGGTGACCCTCACCGCGCCCACGATCGCGTTCGACCTCGACCGGCCCCCGTTCGCCGGCCGTCTCGAGTCCGCCGACGCCATCGCCGCGGTCAACGGGTTCTCGCCCCTCGGCGCCGTGAGCCTGACGAACGGCGTCGTGCGCTTGACGAGCCGAAAGCGCGGGCTCGACACCGTGATCGAAAACGTGCGCGGGCGGTTCGACCATCTCTCGCCGGCCTCCCGCATCAGCCTCGACATGTCGGCGACCTGGCGCGACGCGCCTCTGGCTCTTTCGGGTTCGCTCGACGAACCGCAACAGGCGGCGCTCGGACGGCCCAGCGCGCTCGCCGTCAGGTTCGCATCGTTGCTCGGCGATCTCGCCTTCAGCGGAGCTCTGACCGCCGGTTCGACGCCGGGCGCGGCGGGGCAACTCTCGGTCTCGTCGCACGCGGTTGCAGACCTCCTTCGACTGGTCGGCGCGCCGCCGCCGCCGTTCCCGGGCGCTGCGGACGTCTCGATTTCCGGCACAATCAAGGCGACGCCGGGAGACGTCGTTTTCGACGACGCGACCCTGACGGCGGGCGGTCAGACGCTACAAGGCGCGGTGCGGCTGACACGGAGCGGGGGCCGTCTCTCGGTGTCCGGCTCACTGGACGCCGAGCGCCTGGCGCTGGCCCCGCTGCTCGGACCGCCCGGACCCGTGTTCGCGCCGGACGGCGGTTGGAGTCGGAGCGACTTTGCTCGCGCCGCGCCGCGCGACTTCGACCTCGATCTGCGGCTTTCCGTCGGCCAGATGGACGCGTACGGCGTCCGGTTCGACAATGTCGCGGCGTCGGCATTGCTGAAGGACGGCGCGCTGACGGCGGAAGTCGTCGAGGCGACGGCCTTTGCGGGGCGCGGGGCAGGCGAATTGCATGTCGCGTGCGACAACTCCACGCTGCACTTTACCGCGCGGGGGAAACTCGATGGCGCCGATTTCGGCGCAGCCGCGTCCGCCGTCGGCTGGCCCGAACTGACCGGTAGCGGCGATGCAGAATTTGCCGTCGAAACCACGGGCCGTTCTGCGGCCGAACTGATCGCAGGGCTCGACGGCAAGGCGTCGCTGACGATGGCGGAGGGCGTCCTGTCGGCCGTCAATCTCGAGGAGGCCTTGCGCCGAAGCCAGCGGCGACCGCGACCGATCGACATTTTGAAGGAAACGCGCAGCGGCGCGACCGCCTTCGACCAGGCGACGGTCAGCGTTCTCATCGACCGGGGCATAGCGCACATCGTCAACGGCGCGCTCGTCGCCCGCGGCCTCCGGGCGGATCTGCAGGGCGAAGTCGATCTCGGCAAACAAAGCTGGAGATTGCGACTCACTGCGTCACAAGAAGAGCCAACGGGAATTCCGCCGCCGGACGCCGCCCATCTGAGCCTCGATATCGACGGCCCCTGGTCTAACCCGAGCGTTCAGTCCTCCGACGAAGCGGACGGAGCGGAGCCTGGACCATCTATAGCGCCGTGACTCCGCTTAGGCTGCCGCACTCCGGCGCCCCGCGGGTCGGCGCCGAGAGGCCGCCAGTCGACAGACAATGCGCATCGTCGTCTTTTGGCGCGGTCTCCCCGACGTCCGGCGCGAGCCGCGTACGCGTTCCAATAAAAAGGCCGGGAGTTCATCCCGGCCACTTTCGTGTCAGCTACAGTTTTTACGCCAAGTCATTTCTTATTGTTGTTGAGCACTTTTCTTGGTCTTCTGTCTCGTCGCGCCTTGACGAATTCGTGCGGCGCGATCGCTCCACACTAGTAACCCTGGGCCCGTCATGGTCAACGCGACGCGATGACGCAGCCGGAGCGCCGTCTCTCATTTGACAGCGACAGGAATTGCCCGAATAGAGGCGCGATGCCGCGATCCCGATCTTGCCCATGACCCCCTCTCCGCGATTCCTCCTCGGCACGCGCGGCTCGCCGCTGGCGCTGGCGCAAGCCCACGAGACCCGGCGTCGACTCGCCGAAGCGCATGGCTGGGCGGAAGAGCAGGTCGAGCTCCGCATCATCCGCACCAGCGGCGACGCGATCCAGGACCGGCCGCTCGCCGAGTCCGGCGGCAAGGGGCTGTTCACCAAGGAGATCGACGTCGCGCTGCTCGCAGGCGAGATCGATTTCGCCGTCCACTCGGCCAAGGACCTGCCGACCGCGATGCCCGACGGCGTCGCGCTCGCCGGCTTTCTGCCGCGCGAGGACGTGCGCGACGCGCTGATCTCCGCCGCAGCGGACACGATCGAGGGCCTCCCGCATGGCGCGACCCTCGGCGCGGCCTCGCTTCGCCGCCAGGCGCAGGCGCTGCGGCTCCGGCCCGACCTCAAGCTCGAACTTTTGCGCGGCAACGTCGAGACGCGGCTCCGAAAAGCCGAGTCCGGCGCGATCGGAGCGACGCTGCTGGCCATGGCCGGCCTCAAGCGCCTGGGCCTCATTCACCGGGCGCGCGCGCCGCTCAGTCTCGATGCTTTCCTGCCGGCGGTCGGCCAGGGGGCGATCGCGCTCACGGCGAGAACCGGCGACGCGCGAGCGCACGACGCGCTGGCGGCGATCACCGACGCTTCGACCTTTATCGAGCTCGCCGCCGAACGCGCCTATCTCGCCGAGCTCGAGGGCTCGTGCCGGACGCCGATCGCTGGCCTCGCCCGATTCGCCGAGGGGCGCCTCCGGTTCCGGGGCGAGGTGCTGAGGACCGACGGTTCCGAAAGCTTCGAGATCTCCGCCGAAAGCGCGGCCGCCGATGCGGCGAGCCTCGGCGCGGAGGCCGGACGGACGCTGAAGGCGCGCTTGCCAAAAGGCGTCCTGCCGAGAGAGTGACCGAGCCCAGGGTCAAAACCCAATCGGTCTGACGCTGCTGCTGATCGCTTCGCGCACATAGCGGGCGTCGCCGCCTGCGCGGAGAGAAACAAAAAGGCCGCCCGAATGAGCGGCCTTATGTTCGTGGAGCGAAACTTACACGATCGCAGCGGCGGCGCGGCGGGTGCGATAACCCGCGAAGCTGAGACCAGCGAAGCCGAGCATCAGCATGGCCCAAGTGGATGCTTCAGGAGTGCCAAGAGCGCCCGATGCAAATTGAACGTCGTCGAGCGCGACAATATCGTTTTGTGCATTGTACGACACGCTTGTGATGCTCTTGCCAAAATCGGTGAAGCCCATAAAGGCGCCGCCTCCACCTGTCGAAGAGGGCGTATCGATCGTCTGCGTCGAACCGTCCGAGAACGTAAGAACTTCGCCGCTAACGTCTTCAGTCTGAAGCCCAGTGATATACATCCCGAATGCGTCGATTGGCGTAGAGAAAGTGAACGTAGCTGAACCACCATACAGCAGGTAGAAATTCTGTCCACCCGGGGTTGTATTAAAACCGCAAAGCGAGCCGCATCCCGAGTTATTCGTTATTGAACCGCCGGAAGCGGTTACGGAAGGCGGTAACGCTGTTTCGAACGTTATGGTCGTTGCCCCTGAAACCGCCGACGCGAATGCGGATTCCGCCGCCTGCGAGTTCGTCATCTGCGCAAGGCTCGAAACAGCATTGTCAGAGCCAAGGTAAGTCACCAGTCCAGCGTAGGCCGAACCGCTCGTCAGCAACGCCGCCGCGGCCGCGACAGCACCCAAAAACTTTCCAGTTCTCATAGTCATCACCCCTGTCCAATCGGCCAGAATTAATCCGGCGTGTACGATGTTAGCAGCCGAAAGTAGCAGTGTAAATTTAAATCTCGTTTTCCGGGGAACCGACCGTCCACTATCGCGATCCGCTACGGCAGCTTCACGTTCGACTTTGCCCGTTGGATGGCTCCGGGCGGCACCGCACGTTCCGGCGCCGAGCTTGACGTCCGCAACGCTGCTCCTTCCCGCCATGCGTCCGCGCCTCGCTTTCCCCGAACCGATATCAAGCAGCGTCACGCCGAGCCGCAATGGGGTTCCTGGCCCTTGAATTTCGTTTTTCAGAAGAAAAGGCTTGCCAGGCGCGTCGTGGCGCTTTACCTTGTTAATTTCAGAACAAGGAACCGCCCGATGACCGAATTGACCGAAGGCCCCGCCGCTCCCGAAGATCCGGCCGCCGCCGCGCTCGCCCTGCGCCTGAAGGCGCTCGAGCGCGGGCGGGTCATCGTCGACTACGTCAATCGCGGCGTCGCGATCCCCGAAATCGCGGCGCGCGTGGGCATGACGGAGAGCGCCGCGCGCGCGACGCTGCGCGACGTCCTCGCCCGCTCGATGCCCGAATCCCCGGAAGAATTCGCGGCGATCCAGATGAGCCGGCTGAACGAGGCGCTGCTCGTCGCCTATGGCGCGATGGGGGAAATGAACCTCAAGGCGGTCGATCGGGTGGTCCGGATCGTGCGCGCGCTCGACCGCTACGCCGCCGTGCTGGCCGCCCGGCCGCTGACGCGGACGCCTGCGCTTGACCGCGACGCCGAGACCGCCCCGCCGCCCGCGCTTGCCGACGACCGCGGCCGGTACCCAATCGTTGCGCAAGCCCCTGAAAACGTGGAATCCCGGAGCCTTGCCGGGTTGGCCCTGACGGGGGAGGCCGAGGCCAAGCTGCCGACCCGGCCGGCCGAGGCGCCGGCGCCCGACCTCGCCCGCGCCTCGCCCGACGCGCGCCCGCAGATTCCGCCGCAACGGTTTGAAAAATCTCGATTCGGGCTCGGGTTCGCGCCCCGGTCCGAGACCGGCGCGGGCGCGCCCGATCCGCTCGGCCTCGCCGCGAGCCGCTGGATGGGGACGGCCGCGTCGGTCGGCGCGCTGGCCGCGGCCGGCGCCTAACGAGCGAGAGGCGACGCCCGCTTCCCCGCTCCCTTGCGCGGTTGGCGGTCGCGAGTGCGACGGCGGCTCTCCGGCGAAACCGTTCAAGCGGATTGGGTTTCGACGCCAGGCGTGAAGCCAGAGCGATTGCGTTCGAAGCGCATCGGGATCAGAGTCGTTTCAAAACGTGGGACTGTCGCGAAAGCGGCCGCCGCTTTTCGCGCCCCGATCGAGGAGGAGAACGCATGGAGACCCAGACCGGACGAGTGGCGATTCCTTCGGTCCGCGACACCGTCAGCGCCGAGGAATGGGCGATGCGGGTCGATCTCGCCGCCTGCTACCGGATGGTCGCCAACCACGGCTGGGACGATCTCGTTTTCACCCATATCTCGGCTCGCGTTCCGGGCGGCGACCATCACTTTTTGATCAACCCTTACGGCCTCTTGTTCGAAGAGGTGACGGCGTCGAGCCTGGTCAAGGTCGACCTCAAGGGCGCTAAGGTCATGGAGAGCCCGTTCGCGGTCAATCCGGCGGGCTTTTTGATCCACTCCGCGATCCACGCCGCCCGCGCCGACGCACACTGCGTTCTCCACCTCCACACCAGCGCCGGCGTTGCGGTCTCGTGCCAGAAGGACGGACTTCTGCCGATCTCGCAGCAGTCGATCTTCGTGCAAGCGAGCCTCGGCTATCACAATTACGAAGGCGTCGCGCTGAACGACGCGGAGAGGCCGCGACTGGTTGCAGACTTCGGCCTGAATACGTTCCTTATTTTGCGCAATCACGGGTTGCTGACCGTCGGCGCGTCGGTCGCCGACGCCTACCTCGCCATGTTCACGCTGCAGCGGGCCTGCGAGATCCAGGTCATGGCGCAGTCCGGCGGCGGCGCCCTGATCCCGATCCCGCAGCCGATACTCGACGGCGCGCGGGCCCAGTCCGCCCAGGTGACGCGCGGGCTCGGCGGCGCGCTCGCCTGGCCCGGGGTTCTGCGCAAGCTCGACCGGCTCGACCCGAGCTATCGGGCCTGACGGTCGCTTCCGATAGGTTATCGGTTGCCTCTGCCGCCTATTTGGGCGCGAGCACCATGATCATCTGCCGGCCTTCCATCGACGGCTCGGCTTCGACCTTGGCGATCGTCGCGGTTTCGGTCTTCACCCGCTGCAGGAGCCTGAAGCCGATGTCCTGATGCGCCATCTCGCGTCCGCGAAAGCGCAACGTCACCTTGACCTTGTCGCCTTCCTCGAAGAACCGCAGGACCGAGCGCATCTTCACGTCGTAGTCGTGGTCGTCGATGCCCGGACGAAGCTTGATTTCCTTGATTTCGACGACCTTCTGGCGCTTGCGCGCCTCGGATGACTTCTTCTGCTCGAGGAAGCGGTATTTCCCGAAGTCGAGGATCTTGCACACCGGCGGGGTCGCATTGGGAACGATCTCGACGAGATCGAGGCCGGCTTCTTCCGCCTGGCGCTGGGCGTCTGCGAGATTGACGACGCCGTGGTTCTTGCCCTCGGCGTCGATGAGCTGAACCTGCACTGCGCGTATGTCGCGATTGGTGCGCGGGCCCCCTTTCTCCGGCGCCGCGGTTGCTTTCATGGGACGACGAATGGCCACTCTCCTGCGTTCAAATGCTCCGTCGCCTCATGGGCGCACGAAAAACCCCGATCAGAGCCCCCGGCCCTGCGGACTGATAGACATGGGCCACGACGCACGTTTAGTCAATCGCAGCGCGGCCTCGCCAACAGTCTTTGCGAGCACGGCGCGACGAAAAGCGGCAAGAGCGGCAGGCGATTTCTCTGTCGTCCGACCGTGCGCCGTCAGGCGGCAAGGTCGGCCACGACCGAGTCGAGCAGCGGCGCCCCGACGGCGGTGACCCGCACGCGGCCGGAGCGGTCGCGCTCCAGAAAGCCGCCTTCGATCAAGGTGTTCAATCTCCAGCCGTCCAGCGCTCGGCCGCTCAGCGCCTCGTAGCGGCGCGGATCGACCCCCTCGCCGAGCCTCAGACCCATCAGCAGGAACTCGTCGCCCTGCTCCTCGCGGCTCAACGGCGCGGTTTCGACAAGGCCGTGGCCCTCCGCCTCCACCTGAGTCAGCCACGCCTCGGGACGTTTTTCGCAAGCGTGAGCGAGCCGGCCTTCAGGCGTCACCAGCCGCCCGTGCGCGCCGGGGCCGATCCCGGCGTACTCGCCGTATCGCCAATAGACGAGGTTGTGGCGGCTTTCGCCGCCGGGCCGCGCGTGATTGCTGACCTCGTAGGCCGGCAGCCCGCTCGCCTCGGTCAGTTCGCGCGTCGCCCAGAAGAGCGCGAGGCTCAGATCCTCGTCGGGGAGTTGAAGCTTGCCGGCGTCGTTCAGCCGCTCGAACGGCGTGTCGGGCTCGATCGTGAGCTGGTAGAGCGAGATGTGGTCGCCGGCGAGGGCGAGGCCGCGGGCGAGTTCTCCTCGCCAGGCGGCTTCGCTCTGCCCGGGCCGGCCGTAGATGAGATCGAAAGTGTAGCGGGGAAAGAGGGATGCCGCGAGCCGCACCGCGGCGATCGCCTCTTCTACGCTGTGCCGGCGCCCCAGCGCCAGGAGGTCGGCGTCGGCGAGCGCCTGCACGCCGATCGACAGCCGGTTGACGCCTGCCGCGCGATAGCCGCGAAAACGGCCCGCCTCGACGCTGGTCGGATTGGCCTCGAGGCTGATCTCGACGTCGGGTGCGATCGGCCAGCGCGCCGCGATCGCGTCGATGACGCCGCCGACCGTTGCGGGGCGCATCAGCGACGGCGTGCCGCCGCCGAAGAAGATGGAGCGGACGAGCCGTCCCGGCGCGAGCGCCGCGCGGTGGGCGACCTCCGCCGAAAAGGCGGCAAGATAGCGCGGCTCGTCTACCGGCGCACGGGAGACGTGGCTGTTGAAGTCGCAATAGGGGCACTTCGACAGGCAGAACGGCCAATGGACATAGACCCCGAACCCGGGATCGTCGTCGGGCGGGGGGCCCTTTGCAGGCGCCGGGCGCCCAAGGGAGGCCTCGGTCATCGGAGCCTTATGCCAGCGAACGGACGCCCACGCCAGCCGGCGCGCCTGGGGGGAGCGCGGCTTTCTGAGCGGACCCTATACAAATCCGGGACTATTGGCTTTGTCCGACCCTTGAACGAGGACCGCTCTGACGAAGCCGTGGACACTGAAGATGGGGTCGCCGCGCGGCGCCCTTCCCCAGCTTTCTAACACCAGCCGCCCGGAGCTCGGAGTTTTCGTCACTGCGCGGCCTGGGCCACCGCGGTGAGCGCCGCGGCGCCGGTTTCGAATTGAAGCCGGGCGAGGCGGGCGTAGAGGCCGCCGGCGGCGAGGAGCGAGGCGTGGGTTCCGTCTTCCACGATCGAGCCGGCCTCAATCACGAGGATGCGATGGGCGTTGACGATTGTTGCGAGCCGATGGGCGATGACGAGGGTCGTGCGCCCCTTCATCAGCGTTTCCAGTGCGCTCTGCACCAGAGTCTCGTTCTCGGCGTCGAGAGCCGAGGTCGCTTCGTCAAGCAGCAGCACCGGCGCGTCCTTGAGAATCGCGCGGGCGATCGCGATCCGCTGGCGCTCGCCGCCCGACAGCGTCACACCGCGCTCGCCGAGCGCGGTGTCGTAGCCTTGCGGAAGCGCGGAGATGAAGCCATCGGCGGCGGCTTGTCTCGCGGCCGCGACGACCGCTTCCCGGGTGGCGCCGGGCGCGCCGTAGGCGATGTTGTCCGCAACGCTAGCGCCGAAGATGAAGGCGTCCTGCGGCACGAAGGCGATCTCGCGCCGAAGAGCGGCCGGATCGAGCTTCGAGACCTCGACGGCGTCGAGCGTCACGGCACCGCCCGACGGATCATAGAAGCGCAGCGCGAGTTGAAACAGGGTCGACTTGCCAGCGCCCGACGGGCCGACGATGGCGACGACCTCGCCCGGCGCCACCCTGAAGGTCACGTTGCTGAGAACCAAATCCTCGTCGCGGCCGGGATAGGCGAAATCGACCGATGCGAACGCCAGCGCGCCGCGAACAGGTTTTGCGAGCACGGCCGGCCGGGCCGGCGCGGCGATGCGCGGCTTGACCGCCAAGAGCTCGCCGATCCGGCCCGCGGCGCCGGCGGCCTGCGACACGTCGTTCCAGACCTCGGACAATTGCCCGAGCGCGCCGGCGCCGAGCACCGCGTAGAGAACGAACTGCATCAGAGTGCCGCCGGAGATCCGTCCGGCGACCACGTCCTGAGCCCCGAGCCACAGCACGATCACGACGCTGCCGAACGCCAGGAACAGGGCGGCCGCGGTGACGATGCCGCGCGCCTGCGACATGCTTCGGGCCGCCTCGTAGGCGCCGTAGGCGGCGTCGCGGTAGCGGTTGGCGGTATAGGCCTCCGCCGTGAACGACTGCATCACGCGCACCGCGGAGAGACTTTCGGTCGCGAAGGCGGTCGCGTCGGCGAGCGTGTCCTGGGCGCGGCGCGAACGCTGGCGAACCGCCCGTCCCGCGGCGAACAGCGGCAGGACGATGATCGGGATCGCGGCCAGTACGAAGGCCGAGAGTTTCGCGCTAGTGACGACCATCATCGCGATCGCGCCGACGAACATGAAGATGTTGCGGAGCGCTATCGAGGCCGTCGAGCCGAAGGTCGCCTTGAGCTGGGTCGTATCTGCGGAGAGGCGCGAGGCTATCTCGCCGGTTTTCTCGGCGTCGAAAAAGCCGGGGTCGAGGCGGGTGAGATGGGCGAACAGGTCAGAGCGCAGGTCCGCCACCACCCGCTCGCCGAGCGTCATGACGAGGTAGTAGCGCGCGCCCGAGGCGACCGCGAGGACGGACACCACGACGAGCATGGCGATGAAATAGACGCGGATGACGCCGCCGTTGGCGTCGGAGAAACCGAAGTCGATCATCTTGCGGACCGCGATCGGCACCACGAGGGTCGCGGCCGAGGCGACGAACAGCGCGATCAGCGCGGCCCCGATGCGCCCTTTATGACGAAGGGCGTAGGGGAGCACCGATCTCAGGGCGCCGAGGCTGGCTCGGGACGCTCGCTTCTCGGCGTCGGCGGCGGAAGTCATGGGTCAGCTCTGCTCCGGTTTTGCTGCGCGCTTTACGGGCTATGTTTGGGCCGAAATCAAGGCCCATGGCTGCGACCTATCGCATCGCTCCCCTTGCCTCGCTTTCCGTTGCATTGCTTTCCCTGGCACCGCTTGCGCTTGCATCGCCTAGTCCGGCGCCGTATAGAACAGCCATCCAAAGAGCCGCCGGACCCCCGGACGGCTCTTTCCTTATTGCGCCCCGAGAGCCGTTACGATGAAAGCCGACATTCACCCGAACTATCACCTGATCAAGGTCGTCATGACCAATGGCGTCGAGTTCACGACCCGCTCGACCTATGGCGAGGACGGCGCGACCCTGCACCTCGACATCGATCCGAACACCCACCCGGCCTGGACCGGCGGCTCCCAGCAGCTGCTCGACCGCGGCGGGCGCCTGTCGAAGTTCAACAGCCGCTTCGCCGGTCTCGGTATCGGCGGCAAGAAGTAGGCTGGAGTTTGTAGCCGCGGTCGGCGAGCGCAGCTACAGGGGCGCAAGCCTGCGCACGCTGGTCGCCTCTCCGCCGCCATTCGCGGCGATTTGGGCGCGCGCCTGCGTGAGCGGCTCGCTGACCACAGCCATATGCCATCCGCTAGCGTGAAGCAGCGTCCTGGCGTCCCTGAGGACGCCGACATGGCCCTTCCAGAAGACAAGATCGCCTCGCGCAAGCGCCGCCCCGGCCAGGACGGGCTCGCCGAGGGCGGCCTCCATCATGTCGCTGTCGCGCGGCGCCGCGACCCCGGCCGCCGTCAGGCCGGTCTGAACCAGCCCCGAGCAATCGATCCCCTCGGACGTCCGTCCGCCCCATAGGTAGGGCGCGTTCAGGAAATTTTCCGCGACCGCGACGAAGTCCGGTTCACGCCGCTCGGCGTCCGCAAGATGGCGCGCGAAAATCCACAAGCCCTCGGCGGTCACCGCGAAGTCGCCCTCCCCGCGGTCGATCGTCACCCGCGCGCCGAGCGAGAGCGCCATCCGCGGCGGGATCTTGATGGACGGCCCGGGATAGGCGTGGGTGCGAAGCGCCGCGACGCGGCGGGTCGTCGCCGTCGGGGGCCCTAGCGCGATCGACGGCAGGTAGCCGACGTAGGCGTCGCGGTCGAGCTGCGCCCAAGCCCAGCCCTCGTTCTCGTCGTAGACCGTGACCGTTTCCCCGAACAGCGCCTCGGTTTCGAGCGGCGCGTCGGACGCAGGCGAACGCCGAAGCGGCGCGCTGGCCTCGATCACCTGCATCGCCGTGCCCTCGACATAGCGGGAGGCGTCGACAAGGCCGCGGAGATGCGCGGCGGCGCGGTCGGGGCGGGCGGGAGTTACGCGGCGGTCGGTCGGAACGAACATACGGACATCAGGTAGCAGGATTCGCCGCCGGCCGCAGCAGGGCCTTTTCCCCGCCGCAAGCAGGCGGTAGCCTTGCACCAACATAAGAGGAACGCCGCGATGAACGCTCCCCACCCGGTCCGCGACGACGGCGCTCGCGCCCCCCTCGATCCCTACGGCGCGGTCACGCACGAGGTGATCAATCAGCCGGTCGAACTCGTCGACGTCAATCTCTACGATTCCGACGCGGCGCTGAAGGACGCCGTCCGGCGCGAGGGCGCGGAATGGGCGGCCAACAGCCTCGGGGCCTTCGGCGGGCGGGCCGGCTCGGCCGCCTATCTGGAGCTCGGCGCGCTCGCCAACAAGAACCCGCCTGAACTCGACACCCACGACCGCTACGGCCGGCGGGTCGATCTTGTCCGCTTCCATCCCGCTTATCATGAGCTGATGCGGTCGGCGATCGACGAGGGCGTCCATTCCTCGCCCTGGACCGATCCGCGCGACGGCGCGCATGTCGCCCGCGCCGCGCGCTTCTACATGCAGAGCCAGGTCGAGGCCGGGCATGGGTGCCCGATCACGATGACCTTCGCGTCCGTCCCTTGCCTCAAGAGCCAGCCCGACCTCGCCGCTGCTTGGCTGCCGAAAATCACTGCCCGCGTCTATGACCCGCGCAATATTCCGGCCTTCGAGAAGCAGGGCCTGACGATCGGCATGGCGATGACCGAGAAGCAGGGCGGCTCGGACGTGCGCGCCAACACCACCCGCGCTTTTCCGGTCGGCGCCGGCGGCCCGGGGCAGGCTTACGAGCTCGTCGGCCACAAGTACTTCGTCTCGGCGCCGATGTGCGACGCCTTTCTCGTGCTCGCCCAGGCGCCCGGCGGACTCTCCTGCTTCCTCGTGCCCCGCTGGCGCCCGAACGGGACCAAGAACCCGCTGCAGGTGATCCGCCTGAAGCGCAAGATGGGCAATGTCTCCAATGCCTCGAGCGAGACGGAGCTGCGCGGCGCCCTCGGCTGGATGGTCGGGCCTGAAGGGAGGGGCGTCGCGACCATCCTCGAGATGGTGGCGATGACCCGCTTCGACTGCATGATCGGCTCTTCCGCGGGCATGCGGGCGGCGGTCGCGCAGGCGATCGACCATTGCCGGCAGCGCAGCGCCTTCGGGGCGCTGCTCGTCGACCAGCCGATCATGACCGCGGTGCTCGCCGACCTCGCGATCGAGGCGGAGGCGGCGCTGACGCTGACGATGCGGATCGGGCGCGCGCTCGACCACCGCGACGACCCCCACGAGGATGCGCTGGTCCGGCTCGGCACGGCGATCGGCAAGTACTGGATCTGCAAGCGGACGCCGGGCCACGCCTACGAGGCGATGGAGTGCATCGGCGGCTCCGGGGTGATGGAGGATGGCCCGATGCCCCGCCTTTATCGCGAGGCGCCGGTCAACGCGATCTGGGAGGGCAGCGGCAACGTCCAGTGCCTGGACATCTTCCGTGCGCTGCAGCGCTCGCCGCAGACGCTGGCCGCCTATTTTGCCGAGGTGGACGCGGCCAGAGGCGAGAGCGCCGCGCTCGACGCCCATGTCGTCCGGCTCAAGGACGACCTAACCGACCTCTCGAATTTCGAGGCCCGCGCCCGCGACCTTTGCGACCGGCTGGCGACCGGCCTTCAGTCTGCGGCGCTCGTTCGCGCCGGCTCGCCGGCGGCGGGCGCCTTCTGCCGCTCAAGGCTCGAAAGCCGGGGGGCGCACCACTACGGCGCGCTGACCGGGATCGACGCCAGGGCGATCGTCAAGCGGGCCGCGGCGCGGTGATGGGGAGGCGCCATTTGCAATTCCGAATCGAACCTTTTCAATCGTTTGCGGCGCCATTTTCGATCCGCTCAGGGGTGGGGCCGGCGAGCGCGAGCGGAGGACTCGCGGTCGCCGCCGCCTGAAGCCGGGCTGCCTCGCTGCGGCGGGCTTCCGGAGCGAAGCCGTGATAGCGGTCCATCTCGCGCACGATTTTCACCACGCGGTCGATGGCGCTACGCCGCCGGCGCCTCGTCCTCGCGATCCGCGTCGAGAAAGTCGGCCTCGTCGCGCGCCGCCCGACTGCGCGGCGAACGGTCGGAGCGGCGGCGGCGGGCGTCCAGCGCCGCCATCGCCAGCGCCCGAATCGGGGACGCGATGCCGGTCAGGCGATCGACCCCGGCGACCGCCCGCTCGCCCCGCGTCAGTTCGCGATCGAGTTCGGCCATCGTCTTCGAGAGGCCCGGGTCGTCGTCGTCAAGCCAGACGCCGACGATGCGCGCCCACGCCAGCGCGAGGCCCTGCAGCTTGATGACGCCGGCCGGACCGTCTTCGAGTTCGATGCCGGCCGCCTCGAGCATGAACCGCATCGATCCGCGCACGACGGGATTGAGCGCCAGCGCCGCGGTCGGGTCGCGCCGGAGCCAGGCGGTCGCCTCGCGCAGGCCTTCGCGATAGGGCGCCATCGCTTCGAGTCGGCGCATCAGAACGTCGAACAGGCGCTCGCGCGGGCTTTCGTCCGCGAGCTCCGCGCTGTCTTGAGCCAGCACCGCGCGGTCCAATCGACGGGAAAGGCCGGCCAGCACCGCGCCCTTGGACGCAAAGGAATCCCGGAAGTCGGCCAGGGTCACGCCGGCCTCCGAACTGATTTCGCGGATCGAGAGGTCTTCAAAACTGCGTTCGCTCGCGAGTTTCATCAACGCGTCGATGATCTTTCCGCGCGGATCGCCGGGCTTCGATTCGCCCTTGGCCTCGCCCTTCGCCTTGCTCGCCATGCATCTCTCCCGGTTTTCCGTCTCAACTTAGGCGCTGCCGGGCGCGAAACCAAGCCTCGGCGACGCCCAAGCCGGCAGTTCGACCGGCCGAACGATGGGTCTCGTAGCAGGGAAATCGGAAGCCGATGGGGCGCCGATCCCAAGCCGACAGGGCGGCGCATCCAAGTCCGCGCCAACTTTTAGCAAGGGCTGACCCCTTGGCCTTTTGAACCTTTTCAATCGGTTGCGCCGGCTCCGGCGCCTTTTCGCGAGAAACCGGTGGCATGGCCGTTCCGCGCCCGGGGCGCGCCCCCGAGCCGCCATCCCGGCGGGCCCGGCCATTTCCGATCCCGTTTCGAGCCTTTTCAATAGGTTCCGGCGACTTTTCCGGGCGATCGCACCCCTTCAACATCTGCGGCGATCCCAGTAACGAAGGCGCAAGCCCGGTAGCGCGCCGTCGAGGCGTGGCCGCCCGTCCGACCGCTGGAGGGGCGAAGGCCGGGAGGCATTGCGAGACTGAACTGAGGACACGGGAGCCACATCGCTGCCGTGTATTCTGACCTAACAAATCAAAGATAGCATATTTTCTGTAAAGCGTAAAGCGTTTGGTGCCGCTCCGATGGCACTGAGGCGTCGTCCAGCCGGCCCGGTCGGATCGGGCGCCGGGGGCGCGACCCGATGCGGAGCACGGTGCTCCTGTTCGCCATCGGTTGCAACGTGATCACCATCGCCTATCTGCTTCTGCCAATCAGCGCGCCGCAGGCATTTCGGCAAGCATGGGCGCCCTCTTCAGCGAATTCTATCCGGCGGGCACGCGCGGGCCGGGTGTGAGTTTTTGTTACAACTTCGGCGGGATTCTCTCGGCCGTCCTGCCTCCGCTGATCGGCTTCATGAGCAGCAGCATGTCGCTCGGCCGTACTTAGGGTTTCACCCGTTCCTCTCTTCCGATTCACGGCGCAGCGCGGCGGCCGCGGCGCCACGGGCGAGAGCACGTTGCATTAGTCGGTCCCGACCGCTCCGGAACGTCTTTCGCTCGGCGACCAGCCGAAGTCGGGGACCCGGCTCCCGCTTATCCCGCCATCTCCGCCGCGCGCGCCCGCGCCGCCGCGGCGGCGCGGGCCATCAGCGGGTCGAGACCGCCGTCCCCTTGCAGGACGGCGAGCGCCGCGGCGGTGGTGCCGCCGGGCGAGGTGACGTTGCGGCGGAGGATCGAAGGCGGCGTCGCGGGCTCGCGGCGCATCAGTTCGCCTGCGCCCTCGACTGTGCCGCGCGCGAGGCTCATCGCAAGCTCGGCCGGCAGGCCGAGCGTCTCGGCCGCAGCGGCGAGGGCTTCCGTCAGAGCGAAAACATAGGCCGGACCCCCGCCTGAGATCGCCGTCACCGCGTCGATCGCGGCTTCCTCGTCGAGCCAATAAAAAGCGCCGACAGCCCCGAGGAGCCGCTCGGTCCAGCGGCGCTGCTCCGCGGTGACTTCGGGGCTCGCGAAAGCGGCGGTGACGCCGCGGCCGATCGCAGCCGGCGTGTTCGGCATGGCGCGCACCACGGCGCGCGCTCCGGGCAGACGCGCCCTCAGATTGGCGATCGTCTTGCCGGCGAGGATCGACACGACCAGCGTGCGTTGGCCGGCGAGGGCGGCGATCTGAGGCGCGACGGCGTTGAGCGCCTGCGGCTTGACCGCGAGCGTAAGCACATCCGGCGGCCGTGCTTGCTCGGAGTTGAGGGCCACGCCGCGCGCCGTCGCGAGCTGCGTGAGGCCGTCCGAGGGGTGCGGCTCGACGATGGACAGAGCGGAGGCCGGAAGGCCGCCATCGAGCCACCCCGCGGCCATCGCGCCGCCCATCTTTCCCGCGCCCACCAGGACAAGGCGCTCCGGCCATTCTTTCGCCATTGTGGCCCTCTCGTGTCAGCGAGGCGGAACTTTTTTTCGCTTAACCGCTTGTTCAACGACTAGAGGCGCATGGGGCCGTCGACAAGAGACTTCCCCTCCTCCGAAATGCGGCGGGCGGCGCGCCTTTCTGGGGCGTTGCAGCCCGAATTGGGTCAAACAAATGCGTGATCCTCGCGAAAAAATGAAGGAACGCGTGTGGATTAGGCCCTAGCCAAGGCAGGCGCTTTTGGTTAAGGGCCAGTGCTGCGTTCAATTCCGGTAACATTCGTGAAACCGATCTGACTTACGGTAAGCGAAGTGTTAAGCGATTGAGACGATTGGGGGTCGGCATGAAGGCGAAGTGTGGGATTCTTGGAGTGGCGCTGTTTTTCGCCGTCCTGACGAGCGGCTGCCAGTCGATTGTCCAATCCGGTCTGCCGGACCCGACGCTCAGCGCGCGGGACAAGGAGATGATGGCGCTCGCCGAACCCGACGAATTCCGCATTCCCACCCAGCGAAACAAAATCACGTACCAGACCGACGAGAAACCGGGCACGATCGTCGTCGATACCGGCAACAACTACCTTTACTACGTGCTCCCGCATGGCGAGGCGATCCAGTACCGGATCGCGAGCGGGGCCGAATATATGGGATGGACCGGCCGCGCCTCCGTTGGAGCGATGAAGGAGTGGCCGACCTGGATGCCGACCGCCTCGATCATGGAGCGCTGGCCGCAGTTCGAGGTCTACAAGCAGCACGGGCCGCTCGAGGGCCGCTGGGACAATCCGCTCGGCGCCCGCGCCCTCTATCTCTACCAGGGCAACAAAGACACGCTCATTCGGATTTACGGCACCAACGAGCCCTCCGAGATCGGCGGCCACGTGTCCTCCGGCTGCATCCGCATGCGCGACATGGACGTGATCGACCTCTACAACCGGGTCCATGTCGGGACGTCGGTGATGGTGTTGCAGTAGGCGGCTCGCCTCGCGATAGCGGGGAGAGGGCCGAGGGGCGGCGCCGACGTTCGAAGGTTACCTACAGACTATCACGCGTCAGCTCGTAGACTTGCGGAAACCATCTTGTCCGCACTAGGCAGGGTCGCCAATCCAAAATCCGCTGAAACTATAAGGTCTGGGTGAAGCGATGGACCCGGCTCATGCGGTCAGCGACTACGCTCCTTTGCAAGGGTTTTTCACCGGAATGGCGGCTCGTCGAAGCTCCGCAATTTGCGCGAGTGCAGCGTCTCGTCGATGCTCTGCAACAGCCCGATCGCCGCGATGCCGATCTGCAGGTGCTCCGCGATCGCCCGCTCGTAGAAGGCGTTGGCGGCGCCCGGCAGCTTGATCTCGCCATGCAGCGGCTTGTCGGAGACGCAGAGCAGCGTGCCATAAGGCACCCGCATCCGAAAGCCCTGGGTCGCGATGGTCGCCGATTCCATGTCGACTGCGATGGCGCGCGAGATGTTGATGATCTGCCGCTCCTTCGACCAGCGCAGCTCCCAGTTGCGGTCGTCGTTGGTCACCACGGTGCCGGTGCGCAGGCGCCGCTTCAGCGGCTCGCCCTTCTCCTTGGTCACCTGCGCCACCGCCTGTTGCAGCGCGACCTGCACTTCCGCGATCGCCGGGATCGGCGTCATCAGCGGCACCGCGTCGTCGAGAATGTGGTCACGCCGGAGATAGGCGTGCGCGAGCACATAGTCCCCGATCAGTTGCGACTGCCTCAACCCCGCGCAGTGGCCGACCATCAGCCAGCAATGGGGACGCAGCACCGCGAGGTGGTCGGTGATGTTCTTGGCGTTCGCCGGGCCGACGCCGATGTTGACAAGAGTCACGCCGCGCCCGTCGCTGCGCACGAGATGATAGGCCGGCATCTGGAAGCGGTGCCAGGCGACCGCCATCGCCTTGAGCTCCGCCTCCTCGGGCGAAAGCGAGCGGTCGATCGTCACGTTTCCGGGCAGCACCACCTTCTCGACCGAAGGGTCCGCATGGAGCTGCTTCAGGCCCCACTGCACGAACTGGTCCACGTAGCGGTGATAGTTGGTCAAGAGCACCCAGGGCTGGACCGCGCGCCAGTCGGAGCCGGTGTAGTGCACCAGCCGCCTGAGCGAGTAGTCGACGCGGGGCGCGTCGAACAACGCCAGCGGCCGCTCGTGATCGACCACGAACTCGCCGTCCGCAGTCTCGTCGCCGATGGTCGCGAGCGAGGGAATGGGAAAGTAGCGGGCGAGCTCCGTCGCATCGGCGCCGCCGCGCGTCAGTTCGTCGCCGCTCTCGATCACGTAGGGGTAGGGGATCTCCTGATCCCCCACGCCGACGTCGATATGGGCGCCGTATTCGGAAACCAGCGGCCCCAGTTGCTCGAGCAGATAGGCGCGGAAATCCGCCGGCTGCGTCACCGTGACCGCATAGACCCCGGGCTCGCTGAATTTTGCGAAGGCGCGCGGCGTGGACGGCGGCGGCGCGCCCGGCTCGTAGGTCAGGCGCAACTCCGGATAGCGGAACAACGCCCGGGTCGCAGCGGACGGCGGTTCTCCGGTCTTGAGAAACCGCTCGACCGCGGACCGGAGCGCCTGCGCACCGTCCTCGTAGATCCGCGCGAGCCTTTCGACGGCCTCTTCGGGCGTCGCCACCCGCTCGAACGGGCCCTTGACGAACTCGTTGGACTGCATCGGGGCCATGCGGAGTCCTTTATTCCTAACCGCGGGCGGCGATACAGGCGATCTCGACCGTATAGGCCGGCGCCGCCAGCTTCGCCTCCACGGTCGCGCGCGCCGGCGCGCGCCCCGCGGGGACCCAGGAGTCCCAGATTGCGTTCATTTCCGGGAACGTCGCGATGTCCGCAAGATAGATGGTCGCGGAGAGGATCTTGGTCTTGTCGGCGCCGGCCTCTGCAAGCAGCCGGTCGATCGCGGCGAGGATTTCCCTGGTCTGCTCGCCGACGCTTTTGCCCTTGGCCTGATCGGCCACCTGGCCGGCGAGATAGACCGTGTCGCCGTGGACGACGGCCTGCGACATCCGCGGGCCGGCGTGCAGTCTTTCAATGGTCATTGGATTCGTCCCTTGAAGGCGAAGTTATGCGGGCTCGAGACCCGGGATGGCGCCGAGGAAATCGCGCTTGCCGATCTCGACGCCGGCGCTGCGCAGGATGTCGTAAGCGGTCGTCAGGTGGAAATAGAAGTTCGGCAGAACGTAGTGGACGAGATAGTTCCCGCCCAGCATCCGGAATTTGACGGTCGGTCCGGCCGGGAACACGATCTCGCGCTCCACGGCGGCGTCGATCGCTTTCGCATCGAGCGTCTTCAGATAGTCGAGCGTGCGGACGACGCGCTCGCGCAGCTCCGCGAAGGTCGCCTCCTTGTCTTCGAAAGCCGGCGCGGCGACGCCCGCGAGGCGAGACGGGGCGTTTTTGGCGTTGTCGCAGCATGACTGGACCTGTCGCACCAGCGGAAACATGTCCGGGGCGAGCCGCATGCCCAGATAGTTGGTCGGATCGAACTTGCGCGCCTTCGCGTGCGCTTCGGCCTTGTCGAGAATTGCAAGCAACGCGGTCAGGCAGCGTTCGAAGGAGGCCACGCTGGATTGGTAGAGGGAGAACGTCATGGTCTGGACTTTCTTATGGAATCGACCGCCGAAAATGCGGGGGCTCTTCCCATGCGCCGGCCGTGTGACGTTTTCAACTGTTGCCGGAGTCAGGGCCTGGTCGGCGGCTACGGCTGGCCGTCGATTTGCGGCAGGTCGGGATCGAAGCAGGCCCAGTTTGGCGCCGACTTGGTCCAGATGATCCCCCCGGGCTTCGCCTGGTTCGGGTCGTCCAGGGCGCCCGCCCGCACTATGATCTGCTGCGGCCGCGGCTCGGCCTCGCTGAAAACCGGCGTTCCGCATCGAGCGCAGAAGCGGCGGTGCATGGTCGAGCCGCTGTCGGCCGTGCGCACGTAATCGGTCAGCGGTCCCGAGACGGTTACGGCGTCCTTGGAGAAAATGGCGTTGACCGTCCCACTGCCCGCGCCGAGATACTGGCACACCCGGCACCAGCACTGACGCACCCCGAGCGGCTGATCGGCCTCGATCGTGAATTGAACCGCGCCGCAGAGACACCCGCCGCTGATCGCCATTTTTGCTCCTTTCGGATAAGGGTTGCGACATTAGGCGCATTCGCCCGACCTTGCCAACGGCCCGAGAATTGCTCAATGAATAGGATCGGAGTTCAGAGCGACTGTCATGCGACAGTCGTGTCCGGTTAGCGACACGGGAACAGGCGGCAGAAAGACTTTCAGCGATGTATGTGATGCGGATTCCGCAGGGGGAGGCGATAGACGGCGTCATCCGCCGCAAGCTCGAGGCGGCCGGCGTGCGGCCGACGCGGCAGCGGGTCGACCTCGGCCGCGCCATCTTCGGCGGCGGCGACTGGCATTTCACCGCGGAAATGATCTACCAGGAGACGCGGGCGATCCGCTTCGCCCCGACGCTCGGCACCATCTACAACACGCTGAACGAATTCGCCCGCTGCGGGCTTTTGCGCGAGATCGCGATCTACGACGCAAAACTCTGGTACGACACCAAGACCGGGCCTCATTTCCATTTCTACCGCGAGGATTCCGAGGAGCTGTCGGACATTCCCGACGAATGGCTGCCGAAAATCGACATTCCCGCGCCTGAGGGCATGAGGATCGCCGCCATCGACGTGATCGTGCGGGTGAAGAAGGCCTGAGGCCGCAGGAATGGCCGTCTGTAGACGCGGTCGTTGACCGTGTAAGCCGCCAGCGATCGCGGCTTACAAAACAGACCGCGCGCGAGCGGCGCCGCTCTCACCCCCACAGGCCCGCGACGCCGGAATAGACGCCGAACACGACCGTCACCACGATGATCGCCCCCGAGACGACGGCGGAGCGTCCCTGCAATCGGTAGGGTTGAGGCAGGCGGCGGGCGAGCAGGAACAGGAACCCGAGCACGATCGGCAACAGGAGCGCGTTCATCACCTGGACGCCGACGCTGAGGGATATGAGGTTCACGCCCGAGGCCACCACGCCGGCGCAGACGATCAGCGCCAGCGCGTAGAAGCCGTAGAACCAGGGCGCCTCGCGCGGCTCGTCCTCGAGCTTGTGCCTCGCGCCCAGCACTTCGGCGAGCGTGCGCGCCGCCGTCAGCGTCACGACAATCGCGGCGACCGTCGAGGCCCCGATCATGCCGAGGCAGAACAGGAGCTTGCCGGTGAAATTGCCGAGGAAGGGGGTGATCGCTCCGACGATCTCTTCGACCGTGTCGAGCGGGTGATCGCCGCCGGCCTTGCCGAGGGTCGCCGCCGTCGCGATCAGCACCGCCGCCATGATCACCTGGGTCACGATCGCGCCGATCGCAGTATCCATCCGAGCCGACCCGAGATCCTTGGTGGTGATGCCTTTTTCGACGATCGACGACTGCTGGAAGAACACCATCCAGGGCATGATCACGGCGCCGATATTGGCCGAGACCAACAGGAGGTACTTCGGGTCGGTCGCCGGAATTGTAATCGCGCCGGACGCCATCTCGGCGAGACCGGGATGGGCGAGCATGGCCACCAGGAGAAAGACGAGTTCGAACGCGCCGACTCCGATCGCGATCCGCTCGACCGTTGCGTAACCGTTCATCAGCGCCATCGCCAGCATCGCCACGACGACAAGCGCCAGCGTGACCGGCGCGGGCACGCCCATGAGACTGCCGACGCCGGCAAGACCGGCAAATTCCGTCAGAAGCGCGCCGAGGCAGGTGACGATCAGCGTCCCGACCGAGATCCACGCCCACCCCAAGCCGAAATGCTGTTTGATCAGGGCGGCGTGGCCCTTGCCGGTCACGGCGCCGAGGCGGACCGTCAGTTCCTGAACGATGTAGAGGATTGGGATTAGCACAACTTGCAGCAGCAGGAGGCTGTAACCCCATTGCGCGCCGCTTTGGGCTGCGGTGATGACGCTGCCGGCGTCGGTGTCTGCGAGCATGACCACGATGCCCGGTCCTGCGACCGCGAGAAATCGCTTCCAGCTGAAAGCGGTCGGAACGAGTGCATCGGCGGTCATTGGCGGGCAAACCTTGTGAGCGAAAGAAAAACCTTTGTCGGATTGGTGTACGACCTTGCGCTGCAATGCAATACGCGTGCCTTGAAATTGAAAATGTTTCAAATGCCGAAGGCGCGACCTTACGCCGCGCCTTGGCGCGAACGGCAATCGCCTCCCATCTTGTCGTGAGGAGCAGCGCCGGAGGGAACGACCGCAACGCCTGGCGGATCCTCCTTGAGGACGCGACGAAGCCTGCCGAATCAGCTATCCGGAGGAAGTGTCCAGGGAGTCCGACATGTCTTTTGCCGCCTACCTCAAGACGTACCCTGCCGGTGACGACGCCGCTGGCGATTTTGTCCGGAATATTCGGGATGACCATGACCTGCCTGACGCCGAGACCTGGCGTCAGTTCGAGGCCTATCTTTCAAGGCGGGGAATCACAGACCGCGCGATGGTGGCGGGAAAGCATGTCTGGACGGCTTACGAGTTCGCGCCCGACGCCACGCCCGACGGAGTTTTGACGCTTTCCGGAAGCCAATCTATCGGCTCGGAAGCGCCTTAGCGGTTCGCCGGGGCGCGCGTCGGGGCGGAGCTTGGGCTAGCAGCCTTTGCAGATGCTGTCGTCGGTCTGGTCGTCACTGCGCTCGATGGAGCGGTCCAAGGGGGTCTCTCCTCCCGATTGAGAGAGACCGGGCCGCGGAACAGTCTCGCCCGTCGAGGTGAGATGGCCGCGATGAAGAGGCTGACCCGGCGCGGGAATACTGACGTTCGAAACGACGCCACGGCTTTCGGCGGATGCCGCGACCATGGCGCTCCCGGCGCCGAGGATCACGAGAGCGAGCGACAATCTCAGCATCTTGGACTCCGGTACGCTCACGTCCCCGTCGCCGGTGCTTCGCTTTCCTTACGCGACGTGAGTGCTGGCGCCGCGCCGATCAGCTTTTGGAACGATCAGTCCTCGCTGTCTTCGGCGACGTCGAGGTGTCCATCGGAGGCATCTTTCTCCCAGGCGGGATTGCCGAGGTTCGAGTCGAGCGGCATGTCCTGTTTACGCCTCTCCTCTTCGATCCTGGCTTTTACGTCTTCGGACTCTTTCTTGAGACGATCGAGCGACTGCGAGAAGTCCTCCGCCGACTGGTCGGCGGTCTTCGGGTCCGGCATCTTGAAGCTCCCTTGCGGCGGCATTGAGTGAACGCGGGACGGCGGTCCCGTGTTCCTGCCCTCCCATGACAGCAATCGTTCGCCAGCGCGCTCCGACGCTTCGAACGCCTCGTCGCCGCCTGGCTGCTCTGTCGCGAATGCGACACGCCCGTGTCCGGCAAACGTCGAATCCAGTTTCATCTAACCGGCTGACTTCAGTGACAAAATTTAGTGGCACGCGGCTTGCGTCCTCGGTCGCAACGACAGGAGATGCGACACATGAGCCAGCCGTTCACGATCTCGCTCGACAGCCTCATGAAGCCGATCGACTTCGAGGCCATGAAAGAGGCGGCGACGTCGGGCGGCTGCTCGTCGTCCTCGTGCGGGATCGTCGGCCAAGCCCGCCGACATGGACGAATCCACCTGGGAGCGGATCAAGGACCATCCCTGCTATTCGGAAGAGGCGCATCACTATTTCGCCCGCATGCATGTCGCGGTCGCGCCGGCCTGCAACATCCAGTGCAACTACTGCAATCGCAAGTACGACTGCGCCAACGAAAGCCGGCCGGGCGTCGTGTCCGAAAAGCTCACGCCTGACGAGGCCCAGCGCAAGGTGATCGCGGTCGCCAACGAGGTGCCGCAGCTCTCGGTGCTCGGCATCGCCGGCCCTGGCGACGCCTGCTACGACTGGAAGAAGACCAAGGCGACGTTCTCGGAGATCTCCAGGCAAATTCCCGACATCAAGCTCTGCATCTCGACCAACGGCCTGGCGCTTCCCGACCATGTCGACGAGCTTGCGAGCATGAACGTCGACCACGTGACGATCACCATCAACATGGTCGATCCGGAAATCGGCGCAAAAATCTATCCGTGGATCTACTACAACAAGAGGCGCTATACGGGCATCGAGGCGGCGACGATCCTGCACGAGCGGCAGATGCTGGGGCTCGAAATGCTGACCGCGCGCGGCATTCTCACCAAGATCAACTCGGTGATGATTCCCGGGCATCAACGACGACCACCTGGTCGAGGTCAACCGCTGGGTCAAGGAGCGCGGCGCTTTCCTGCATAACGTGATGCCGCTCATTTCCGACCCGGCGCACGGCACGCATTTCGGCCTCACCGGACAGCGTGGACCCGACCGCGATGGAGCTGAAAGCGCTGCAGGACAAGCTCGAGGGCGGCGCGAAGCTGATGCGCCATTGCCGGCAGTGCCGCGCCGACGCGGTCGGCCTGCTCGGCGAGGACCGCGGCCAGGAATTCACCCTCGACCAGTTGCCGGAGGAGGTCGTCTACGATCCGAGCAAGCGCGCCGCCTATCGCGAGATCGTCGCCGAGGAGCGCGGCGACCATGTGCGCGCCAAGGAGAAGGCCGTCGCGGCGGTCAAGGAGAACTCGGCCGACGGGCTTTCGATCCTGGTCGCGGTCGCGACCAAGGGCGGCGGCCGCATCAACGAGCACTTCGGCCACGCCAAGGAATTCCAGGTCTACGAGGCCTCCGCCAAGGGAGTCGTATTCGTCGGCCACCGCAGGATCGACGCCTATTGCATGGGCGGCTTCGGCGAGGACGCGACGCTCGATGCGACCATCGCCGCGCTCGAAGGCGTGACCCACGTGCTTTGCTCCAAGATCGGCGACTGCCCGAAGGACATGCTGATCGCCGCCGGGATCGAGGCCACCGAAGCCTACGCCTACGAATACGCCGAGACCGCGATCAGCGCGCTCTATGCCGAGGCCACGGCCGACAGCGGCGAAGCGAAAGCGGTCGCCTGAAGGCGCCAACGAATTCCGGCGCGCATCGCGCCGGCTGACCTGAGTAAAAGGAGAAGAACGAATGGCTTTCAAGATCATCGCTTCCTCAGTGCACCGCATGCGGCGCCTGCGAATTCGAGTGCCCCACGGCCGCGATCAAGTTCAAGAACGACACCTACATCATCGACGCCAAGACCTGCACCGAATGCGACGGGCATTTCGACACGCAGCAATGCGCGGCCGTCTGCCCGGTGCCGAAGACCTGCGTGAAGGCTTGACCGCTTCAAGGGTTGTCATGGCTGGCGGCGCATTCCCGGAAGAGGACGACGGGCCGACCGACTGGCTCGGCAATTCCGTATCCTGCGCCGACTGCCCTTACGAAGAGACGCGAGCGGCCGGACGCTGCGAGTTCGGCCGCGTCTGCGTGATGGATCGGCGCGCGCGCCGGATCGACCGGTTCTTCGCCGCCAATCCCGCTCCATGCGGAGCGGCACCTGGCGCATCCCTACTTCGAGGTGCGCACGCTCGCCGCGCGCTATGCGTCGCCCTTTCGTCTGACCGCGCTCCTGAACGACCCGGAGCCGGACGTCCGCGCCATGGTCGCTCTACGCCTGCCGGTCGCGCGGCTCGGTCCCTTGATGAACGACCCCGATGCCAAGGTGCGCATCGCGCTCGCCCAGCGCCTCTCCGGCGAGGCGCTCGCGGGCCTGTTCGGCGATCCGGAATATTCGGTCCGGCTCGCGGCGGCGCGGCGGGCGGAGCCGGCGCTGCTGGTGCGGCTGATCGACGATCGCGATCCCACGGTGCGGCGCGAGGCCGCCTGGCGCGCGCCCGACTATGTGCTCCCTGGCATGACCAGCGATCCGGACCCGCTGGTGAGGATCGCCGTCGCCGAGCGGCTGCCGGAAGAGCGGCTCGTGCTGATGGCGAAGGACGAGGATTTTCGCGTGCGCTTCGTCTGCGCCGAACGGCTGCCGACCGCGCTTCTCGGCAGCGCTTGTCGAGGACGAGGACGAAGTGGTGCGCGAGGCGGCGGTGGCCCGCAAGACGGCGGAGAGCGCGTGATGGGACTGGGCCGAGAGCAGGAAATCGAGATTCGCGACGCGCCGGTGTTCATGCCCGGCGAGAAGGTGCGGTCGCTGAAACACATCCGCAACGACGGGACGTACCGCGGCCGCGAGATCGGCGACATTCTGGTGCGAAAGGGCGAGGTCGGCTACGTGCGCGACATCGGCACCTTCCTTCAGCAGTTCTACATCTACGCGGTCGAATGGGTCGACAGCGCAACCGTCGTCGGCATGCGCGGCAAGGAACTCACGAGCCTCGATCAAGCGGACGCGCCCGCGGCTATGAAGGAAACCGGACAATGAAGGTTATGATCCGCCGCGGCGAAAAGGGCCTCTCGCGCCTATGTGCCGAAGAAGGACCTCGAGGAGCCGATCGTCGAGACCGAGCGCGAGGCGCTTATGGGGCGGATCGGTGAAGCTGCGCAACGGCTGGACCCTGATCCTGCCGGAGATGCCGCCCGACACGAAGCTGCCGATCACCGTCAACGCCAGGAAGCTCGGAGAAGACGAATGACCGCGTCCGTCGCCGAACTCGTCCCCGGAACGCGCCGCTCCGTCCGATCCGGCGGGGCGACTCGCGGTCGTGCGCGATCTCCTCATCAAGGACGCGCTCATTCCCTACCTCGGCCCCGGCGTTCTCGCGTTGACCGGGACAGCATTGCCTGCGACGCCGGAAGCCGTCGCGGCGGCGTTGCACGCCAAGGCGCCCGCGCCGTCGCGCGTGCGCACCAACATGTGGTCGGTGGCGCAATTCATCGAGACGCCGCCGCCATCGCAAGACGCTGCAGAAGTTCATGGCCGACATTTTCGCAGAGCCCGGTCGCGCCGAGCCCGCTCGTACGGTTTCTGGCCGGTGCTGCCGTCCCGGCTTGTCGTCAACTCTTGGTACGATGACGAATTCGCGAGCGCGCTGAGAGCGGCGGGGCGCGACCGATTTCGTCGAGATCCAGGGCATCACCCGCGCCGGAATCAACTACGACATCTGGACCCTGGCCTATGACGCCGCCGGCGCGCCTTGCGACGGGGCCGCGGTCGAGGCGGCGCGCACGGTGCTCTATTCCCCGCATGGCGGCGTCCGTCCGGCGCGCAACTTCCTGGTGGCGGATTCGGACTATGTCGAGGTCATGACGGAAATCGACATCCAGACGCCGATTCCCTCGGCGGTGAAGGAGGCGCGCACCGAACGCGGCTTTGTGTTCCTCGGCTGTCGGTTTCACGACCAGATGCTGCGCACCTACGCGCGCCAGATCATGAAGCGCTCGAGCGGGCCCGCATTTCGCGGTCGCCGAGACGAGCGCGCTGACCAGGAACGAGCGCAAGTTCTACGATGACCAGGCGATCGAGATCATCGACCTGCCGCTCGCCGAGGCCGCGCGCGCGATTGTCGGCTGACTATCGGCGCGCGCGCTTCGTCTGAGCGCGTCGCCGCTTCCGTTCTCGTCGGGCCGGAACTCGGGATCGAGCGCCTGCTCGATCGGCCAGGGAGACGCGGCCGGGAAAACGGCCGGGTCCAGCCTGGTTTCCGCGATCGCCGCCTTCAGCGCGTCGAGCCAGATGTCGTCCTGCCACTCCGGGTCGCGAAGCGTCGCTTTCAGGCTGGGCGTGGCTTCAATACGTCGCGCGACGCCTTTGCGCTGAATGTCGATTGTGCGCGCCAGCTCTTGATCCGCAATTGCGGCTGATAATGCCATCTCAAAAGATGCGCGAGCCGCACGGCCGTCCGGCTGGCGAACTCCCTCTGTTCGGCCTTGCCCACGTCTTCGATCTCATCGGCGATGTGTTCGATGTCGAGCTGCGCGCAATCGCCCTCGCGCGGGAGACGCGCCTGCTCCTGCGCCCAGCGCACGACATCCTTCTCGTAAAGCGCCCGCGCCATCCTGCCGACCCGTCCTCTCGCCGGTCCGGGATAAGGGATGGCCTCCCACTCAACCGCTCGACATGACCTGTCGGGTTTTGTCGCGGTCGCGACACTCCCTGGTTGAGGGCGCCGGCTTCCTGCATAATCCGCAACGCACTGAAATCGTGCGATTTCTTACGACAGGCCGAGTTGGCACGATCCTTGAAATAGAGCTGCGAGGCGGCGAGTTCCGCTGCCGAGAAGATCAACCGAGCCGCTGGCTCACTCGCCAAAGGAACAGGCCATGGGCAAACTTCGCCAAATCGCATTCTACGGGAAAGGCGGCATCGGCAAGTCGACGACGTCGCAGAACACGCTCGCAGCGCTCGTCGATCTCGGTCAGAAGATCCTGATCGTCGGCTGCGACCCCAAGGCGGATTCGACCCGCCTCATCCTCAACGCCAAGATGCAGGACACGGTGCTGAGCCTCGCCGCCGAAGCGGGCTCGGTCGAGGACCTCGAGCTCGAGGACGTGCTCAAGGTCGGCTACAAGGGCATCAAGTGCACCGAGTCCGGCGGACCGGAGCCGGGCGTCGGCTGCGCCGGCCGCGGCGTCATCACCGCGATCAACTTCCTCGAAGAGAACGGCGCCTATGACGACGTCGACTACGTCTCCTACGACGTGCTCGGCGACGTGGTGTGCGGCGGCTTCGCCATGCCGATCCGCGAGAACAAGGCGCAGGAAATCTACATCGTCATGTCCGGCGAGATGATGGCCCTCTATGCCGCCAACAACATCGCCAAGGGCATTCTCAAATACGCCCATTCCGGCGGCGTGCGCCTGGGCGGCCTCATCTGCAACGAGCGCCAGACCGACAAGGAGCTGGAGCTGGCCGAGGCTCTCGCCAAGCGCCTGAACTCCAAGCTGATCCACTTCGTGCCGCGCGACAACATCGTCCAGCACGCCGAGCTGCGCCGCCAGACGGTGATCGAGTACGCCCCCGACAGCCAGCAGGCGCAAGAGTACCGCCAGCTCGCCGAGAAGATCCACAACAACTCGGGCAAGGGCACGATCCCGACCCCGATCACCATGGAAGAGCTCGAGGAGATGCTGATGGAGTTCGGCATCATGAAGACCGAAGAGCAGGCGCTCGCCGAACTGCAGGCCAAGGAAGCGGCCGCCGCAGCCAAGCGCCGCCGCTCACTAACCCGATCAGTCGGCCCCGGCCCTTGAACCCGGCGGCCGACTCCTCCCGCGCACTGGAGAAGCGCCATGAGCCTCGACACCGATGACAAAGACGCCAAGATGGAAGCGCTGATCGCTGAGGTCTTGACCGCCTATCCCGATAAATTCGCCAAGCGCCGCAAGAAGCACCTGAGCGTCGCCAAGCCCGTCGCCGAAGCCGCCGAGACGGAGAACGCGCTCGTCACCGAATGCGACGTCAAGTCGAACATCAAGTCGGTGCCCGGCGTGATGACGGTGCGCGGCTGCGCCTACGCCGGCTCGAAGGGCGTGGTGTGGGGCCCCATCAAGGACATGGTCCACATCAGCCACGGCCCGGTCGGCTGCGGACAATATTCCTGGTCGCAGCGCCGCAACTACTACATCGGCGCGACCGGCATCGACACTTTCGTCACCATGCAGTTCACCTCCGATTTCCAGGAGCGTGACATCGTGTTCGGCGGCGACAAGAAGCTCGACAAGATCATCACCGAGATCGACAAGCTGTTCCCGCTCGCCAACGGCGTCACCATCCAGTCGGAATGCCCGATCGGCCTGATCGGCGACGACATCGAGGCGGTCGCCAAGAAGAAGGCCAAGGAAATCGGCAAGACGGTCGTTCCGGTCCGCTGCGAAGGGTTCCGCGGCGTCTCGCAGTCGCTCGGCCACCACATCGCCAATGACGCGATCCGCGACTGGGTGTTCGACAAGAAGGAGACCGAGTGGGAAGCCGGCCCCTACGACGTCAACGTGATCGGCGACTACAACATCGGCGGCGACGCCTGGGCCTCGCGCATCCTGCTCGAGGAGATGGGCCTGCGCGTGGTCGGCAACTGGTCCGGCGACGCCACGCTCGCCGAAGTCGAGCGGGCGCCCAAGGCCAAGCTCAACCTCATCCATTGCTACCGGTCGATGAACTACATCTGCCGCCACATGGAAGAGAAGTACGGCGTCGCCTGGATGGAGTACAACTTCTTCGGGCCTTCGCAGATCGAACTGAGCATGCGCAAGATCGCCAAGCACTTCGGCCCCGAGATCGAGGCCAAGACCGAGGCGGTGATCGCCAAATATCGCCCGATGGTCGACGCCGTGATCGCCAAGTACCGGCCGCGGCTCGAAGGCAAGACGGTGATGCTCTATGTCGGAGGCCTTCGCCCCCGCCACGTCATCACGGCTTATGAGGATCTCGGCATGGAGATCGTCGGCACCGGCTACGAGTTCGGCCACGGCGACGATTATCAGCGCACCGGCCACTACGTGAAGAAGGGCACGCTGATCTATGACGACGTGACCGGCTACGAGCTCGAGAAGTTCGTCGAGAAGATCCGTCCCGACCTGGTCGGCTCCGGGATCAAGGAAAAGTACCCGGTGCAGAAGATGGGCATACCCGTTCCGCCAGATGCACTCGTGGGACTATTCCGGCCCCTATCACGGCTACGACGGCTTCGCGATCTTCGCGCGCGACATGGATCTCGCGATCAACAACCCGGTCTGGGACCTGTTCGACGCGCCGTGGGTCAAGCCCGAGGAGCTCGCGATCGCCGCCGAGTGACCTAGCTCAAACGCGGCGCGTCTGAAAGGCGCGCCGCCCCTAACCGAACCCGAAACGAATTCCCGACCGGCGTCGCCGTATGGCGCGGCCCGGCAGCAGAGGAATATTGCAATGCCACAGTCAGCAGAAAAGGTGCTCGATCACGCCCCGCTGTTCCGCGAGCCGGAATACCAGGACATGTTCGCGCGCAAGAAGGCCATGTTCGAGTGCATGGCTTCGCCGACGCCAAGGTCGCCGAGCAGGCCGAATTCACCAAGACCTGGGACTATCGCGAGCAGAACCTCGCCCGCGAGGCGCTGGTCGTCAACCCGGCCAAGGCCTGCCAGCCGCTCGGCGCGGTGTTCGCCGCCGCCGGCTTCGAGAGGACGATGAGCTTCGTCCACGGCTCGCAGGGCTGCGTCGCCTATTATCGCTCGCATCTGTCGCGTCACTTCAAGGAGCCGTGCAGCGCGGTCTCTTCGTCGATGACCGAAGACGCCGCGGTGTTCGGCGGCCTCAACAACATGGTCGACGGCCTCGCCAACACCTACTCGCTCTACGCCCCGAAGATGATCGCGGTGTCGACCACCTGCATGGCGGAAGTGATCGGCGACGACCTGCATTCCTTCATCGAGACGGCCAAGGACAAGGGCTCGGTCCCGAAGGAGTTCGACGTTCCCTTCGCCCATACGCCGGCCTTCGTCGGCAGCCATGTCGACGGCTACGACGTGGCGGTCAAGGGCATCCTCGAGAACTTCTGGAAGGGCGCCGAGCGCACGCCGAACGGCAAGATCAACATCGTCCCCGGCTTCGACGGCTTCTGCGTCGGCAACAATCGCGAGCTGAAGCGCCTGCTCGACGTCGATGGGCGTCGAGTACACGATCCTCTCCGACGCCTCCGACCAGTTCGACACGCCCTCCGACGGCGAGTTCCGCATGTATGACGGCGGCACCAAGATCGACGACGTCAAGGACGGCGGTCAACGCCAAGGCGACGGTTTCGCTGCAGCACTGGAACACCCGCAAGACGCTCGATTACGCCGAGATCCTTCGGCCAGGAGACCGCGTCGTTCCACTATCCGATGGGCGTGCGCGCGACCGACGAGCTGCTGATGAAAATCTCGGCGCTCTCGGGCAAGGCGATCCCGGAATCGATCCGTCTCGAGCGCGGCCGCCTGATCGACGCGATGGCCGACAGCCAGGCCCATCTGCACGGCAAGAAGTACGCGATCTACGGCGATCCGGACTTCGTCACGGCGATGGCCCGCTTCGTGATGGAGACCGGCGGCGAGCCGATCCATTGCCTCGCGACCAACGGCACGAAGGCCTGGGAGGAAGAGCTCGGGCCGATCCTCGACTGCCTCGCCCTTCGGCAAGGACGCGAAGATCTGGGCCGGCAAGGACCTGTGGCACCTGCGCTCGCTGCTTGTTCACCGAGCCGGTGGACATGCTGATCGGCAGCTCCTACGGCAAGTATCTCGAGCGCGACACCGGCACGCCGCTGGTGCGCCTGACCTTCCCGATCTTCGATCGCCACCATCACCACCGCTTCCCGCTGTGGGGCTATCAGGGCGGCCTGCGGGTTCTGACGACGCTGCTCGACAAGGTGTTCGACAAGCTCGACGCCGACACCATCATCCCCGGCAAGACGGACTACTCGTACGACCTGACCGAGGTGATGGCCAAGCGCGGCGCCGGGCGCTCTTTGCCCCTGATCGCCTGACGTCGCGCGTTTCCTCTTTGAGAAGGCAAGCCCCATGTCGAGCCAAGCGCGCGTCCAGGCCCTTTTCCAGGAGCCGGCCTGCGACAAGAACCAGGCCAAGGACGCCAACGCGCGCAAGAAGGGCTGCTCGAAGCCGCTGACTCCGGGCGCGGCGGCGGGCGGCTGCGCCTTCGACGGCGCCAAGATCGTGCTTCAGCCGGTGACCGACGTTGCCCATCTCATCCACGGGCCGCTCGCCTGCGAAGGCAATTCCTGGGACAACCGCGGCGCGGCGTCGTCCGGGCCCGGGCCTCTGGCGGATGAGCTTCACCACCGACCTCACCGAACTCGACGTGGTCATGGGCCAGGGCGAGAAGAAGCTGTTCAAGGCGATCCGCGAGATCATCGAACAGCATAGCCCCCCGGCCGTCTTCGTCTATTCGACCTGCGTCACCGCGCTCATCGGCGACGATCTCGACGCCGTCTGCTTCCGCGCCTCCGAGCGCTTCGGCACGCCGGTCGTGCCGGTCCACGCCCCGGGCTTCGTCGGCTCCAAGAACCTCGGCAACAAGCTTGCGGGCGAAGCCCTGCTCGACCACGTCATCGGCTCGCACGAGCCGGACGACGTCGGCCCGATGGACATCAATATCCTCGGCGAGTTCAACCTTTCCGGCGAGTTCTGGATGGTGAAGCCGCTGCTCGAGAAGCTCGGCATGCGCGTGCGCGCCTGCATACCCGGCGACGCGCGCTATCTCGACATCGCCGGCGCCCACACGGCGCGCGCCAACATGATGGTCTGCTCGACCGCGCTGATCAATCTCGCCCGCAAGATGGAAGAGCACTGGGGCATCCCTTATTTCGAGGGCTCGTTCTACGGCGTCTCCGACACGTCCGACGCGCTCCGCCAACTTGCGCACGCTGCTGGTCCGGGAGGGCGCCGACAAGGATCCTGATCGGCCGCACGGAAATTCTGATCGCCGAGGAGGAGGCGCGCGCCTGGGCGCGGCTCGAGACGTACCGCGAACGGCTTTCGGGCAAGCGCGTGCTGCTCAACACCGGCGGCGTCAAGTCGTGGTCGGTCGTGGCGGCGCTGCAGGAGATCGGCATCGAAATCGTCGGCACCTCGACCAAGAAATCGACCGACGAGGACAAGGAGCGCATCAAGGCGCTGCTCGAAGGACGAGAAGCACGCCTTCGACGCCATGGCGCCGCGCGACCTTTACGCCATGCTCGCCGCCGGCAAGGCCGACATCATGCTGTCGGGCGGGCGGACCCAGTTCATCGCGCTGAAAGCCAAGACGCCCTGGCTCGACATCAACCAGGAGCGCCATCACCCCTACGCCGGCTATGACGGCATGGTGGAGCTGGTGCGCCAGATCGACCTCGCCATCCACAATCCGGTCTGCGCGGACGTGCGCGCCCCCGCGCCATGGGATCTGCCGGCCGAAGGCCAGGGTCGACGCCTTCGACGACGGCGCCGAGTTCGTCGGCGCATTCGCGCAAGAAGTTCGCCGCGACCACCGCCGACGACATGGGCGAGTGCTGAGATGCGCGCGACGCCCACTTCCGCAATCGCCGACCACCCCCACGACCTTGTCCTGAGGAGCCCGCGGAGCGGGCGTCTCGAAGGACCCTCCGGTGGGCGCAAATATCGGAGTCTGGCGAGCGTCCTTCGAGACGCGTCGCCTTCGGCGCCGCGTCCTCAGGACGAGGTCCCGGACAGATAGTGCAGGCTATCGGCTGCCGGAGGTCATTGGCGCCCTTCGGCGTGCAAACAGCGCCAGGAGGCCCTGATGGCGAAGATCATTCCCGTCTCCAAGGCCGCCAGCGTCAATCCGCTGAAGTCCTCGCAGCCGCTCGGCGCGGCTTTCGCCTATCTCGGCGTCGACGGCGCCGTGCCGCTGTTCCACGGCTCGCAAGGATGCACGTCCTTCGCGCTGGTCCTGTTCGTCCGCCACTTCAAGGAGACGATCCCGCTCCAGACGACGGCGATGGACGAGGTCGCGACCATTCTCGGCGGCGCCGACCATCTCGAAGAGGCGATCCTCAATCTGAAGTCCCGCGCCAAGCCGAAGCTGATCGGCGTCGCCACCACCGCGCTCGTCGAGACGCGCGGCGAGGACTTTGCCGGAGAGCTCGCCGCGATCAAGGCGCGCCGGGCCGCGGAGCTCGACGGAACCGAGCTCGCGCTCGCCCAGACGCCCGATTTCGACGGCGCGATCGAGGAGGGCTGGTCGAAGGCGGTCGTCGCGATGATCGAATCGATCGCCCGTCGGGAAGTCCGCGCGCGCCGCAACGCGCGGCGGGTCAACATTCTGCCGGGCTCGCATCTGACCGTCGCCGACATCGAGCACATCCGTTCGATGGTCGAGGCTTTCGGCCTCGAGCCGGTGATCTTCCCCGACATCTCCGGCGCGCTCGACGGCACGGTGCCGGCGAGCTGGGTTCCCACGACCTACGGCGGAACGTCGATCGACGACATCCGCTCGCTCGGCGACGCGGCGCTCACCATCGCGATCGGCGAGCAGATGCGCGCGCCGGCTCAGCGCATCGAGGAGCTGACCGGCGTCGAATACGCGCTCTTCCGTCAGCTCTACGGCCTCAAGGCGGTCGACCGCTTCGTCACCCTGCTGACGGAGCTCTCGGGCCGCCCGGCGCCGGCTTCCGTCCGCCGCCGCCGGGCGCAATTGCAGGACGCGCTGCTCGACGGCCATTTCCATTACTCGGGCAAAAAGATCGCGATCGCCGCCGAGCCCGACCTGCTCTACGGGCTTGCGCACCTTCTTCGTCGGCATGGGCGCCGAGATCCAGGCGGCGGTCACCACGACCGGCCACTCCAAGGTCCTGGAACATGTGCCGTGCGACAGCCGTGAAGGTCGGCGACCTCGGCGACTTCGAGGCGATGGCGGAGGGCGCCGACCTGCTGGTCACCCACAGCCACGGGCGACAGGCGTCCGAGCGGCTCGGCATTCCGCTGATGCGGGTCGGTTTCCCGATCTTCGACCGCCTCGGCAGCCAGCACAAGCTGCGCGTCGGCTATGAGGGCGCGCGCAATCTGATCTTCGAAGCCGCCAACATCTTCGAGGGCGCCCGCCACGAGGTGACGCCCGAATCCCTGAACCCGTTCCTCAACCGGGAGAATGCCCATGGCCGCGGTGCGGCGTCTGCAACTCGTCAACACTGACGACGAAGCTCCGACCCGGAAGCCGCCTGCGCCCGGGGTCGTGCGCGTCGCGATCGCCACGCGCGACATGAAGGGGCTCAACGCGCATTTCGGCTCGGCGCCGAAGTTCGCGATCTATGACGTGACCAAGGAAGGCTGGGATTTCGTCGAGGCGGTCGGCTTCGGCGACACCTCCGACGAGACCGGCTCGCACAAGACCGACGGCGACGACAAGATCGGGCCGAAGGTCGACGCGCTCGCCGGCTGCCACTTGCTGTTCTGCCTCGCGATCGGCGGACCAGCCGCGGCCAAGGTCGTCTCGGCCCACATCCATCCGATCAAGACGCCGCAGGCGGCGCCGATTCCCGAGGTGCTGGAGCGCACCCGCGCCATGCTCGCCGGGTCGCCGCCGCCGTGGCTGCGCAAGGTGCTCATGAGCGCCGGCGTCGGTCCGACGAAGCCCGATTTCGAAGAGGATTGATCCCGATGACCGACACGATCGCCAAGCCGACGGGCCTCAACTCGCCCTTCGTGAAGACCCTCATCAGCGTGTGGCGCGCCGAGGACGCCTATGGAGTGTGGGAGAAGCTGCCCAACTCCAAGGTGATCGGCGAGTTCATCATCACCAAGGAGCAGCGGCGCGAGATCCCGATCATCGGCGATCCCGATCCCGACATGATGAACAGGGTCGAGAAGTTCTATGTCGCGGTCGGGCTCGACATCGAGCGCGTCGACCGGCCGCATGGCCTCGCCGATGATGAAAATGTCGCACGAAGGCTTCGGCCGCGTGATCCTGACCGTCGGCCGCCTGGTCGTCGTCTCCAAGTCGCTGCGCGACGTGCACCGCTTCGGCTTCGACAGTTTCGAGAAGCTGGCCGAGGCCGGCGAGAAGCTGGTCGAGGAAGCGAAGACATGGATCGAGGCCTATCCGACCGTCGCCGACGTTTGACTGTTTTCGACACAAGAGGAGATCACGCGCATGTCCGACGTTGACGCCCTCAAGGCCGAGATCAGGAAGCTGTCCGCCAAGGCGACGAACGCCAAGATGAACCTGCACGACCTCAGCGAGGAACTGCCGATCAACTGGACGTCGATCCCCGACGTCGCCAAGGCGGCGCACGACGCCTATGCGGCGCTGGAAGCGGCCCGGAAGAAGCTCGCGGAACTGGAGGCGGCCTGATGGCTTACGAAACTCGCGACGGCTCCGCCTGGACCCCGGTCTACCTGACCGAGATCAATCCGGCGACACGTGCATCGGCTGCGGCCGCTGCTACAAGGTCTGCTCGCGCGACGTCATGCACCTGCACGGCGTCGACGAGGACGGCGAAGATGCTGGGCAAGGTCACCGAGGACGACGAGGACGATTTCGACGGCGAGCTCAACCGCAAGATCATGCTCGTCGACAATTCCGGCGCCTGCATCGGCTGCGGCGCCTGCTCCCGCGTCTGCCCGAAGGATTGCCAGACCCATGTCGCGGCCGAACTGATCGGCGCGTAGGGTTTGCGACAGGCGCCGATCTTGCGAGGACGCCGCGATTGTAGCCGCGATCGTTGATCGCGGCGGACACGGTCCGATCGGGTTCGGACAGGACGCCCGCGTGTCGACTGACTATGGACCGCGGTCTACGACCGCGTCAGATACGGGAGCACGAAGCGATGTTCGACGAGCGCTATGCCGCCTTGCGCGCCGCGCAGACCCCGAAAGCCGACGAGGACGCGGCTTTCGACGATCATCTCTTCGCCTGCTTCCTCGCCATCGGGCTGACCGAGGAGGCGGCGGGCGTCGCGACGCTGACCGACGCGCTCGGCCTCTCGGGACACGAGCTCGCACGGCTGCTTCGCCACGCGCTTTCCGCTCGGCGCGCTGCCGTTCCCGCTGTGGCGCGAAGGCCAGCCGGTCCTCGAGGACGAAGAGACGCTGCTGCGCGAACTGCTTTCCAAGCCATCGCGCCCGCGACGACGAAGCCGCGGTCTGGCTGGTCGCGATCCTCGCGCGCCGATCGATGCGCGACGATCACCTGTGGCAGGATCTCGGCCTCTTCAACCGCGCCGAGCTCAGCCGGCTGCTGGCCCGGCATTTTCCGGCGCTGCACGCCGGCAACGTCAACAACATGCGCTGGAAGAAATACTTCTATCGCCGCATCTGCGACCTCGAAGGCTTCAGCCTTTGCGCGGCGCCGCATTGCTCGGTCTGCAAGGACTTCGCCTCCTGCTTCGGCGACGAGGACGGCATGAGCCGCCTCGCCCAGATGAGCCGGGAGCTGACCGCGGCGTGAGGGCCGCTTACGGCGCGTCGCGCGAAGCCGCCGGAATCGCCCACTGTCGGCTAAGCCTTTGAAATGGATTGCAAGCCTCGTCGAGAGAATTGCGCGTAAGCATTGAAAAGACGGCGGACGCGCTCGCGCCGCGCGGGCGTCGCTGCGGCGGCGAGGCCGCTCGGCCTTGTCGGAAATCGCGCCGCGACACAATGTCCGAGCCAGCTGATTGTCGCGTTTGCGACAGCCGCCTGCACGACGCGAAATAGCGCGCAAAACAACAGCCTTAGCGCGTGGCACGCAGCGTGCATGGAGGTTTCCGTCAGCGACCTAACGGAGGGCCCCCATGATCCAACTGACCGACAACGCCGTCGCCGCCATCAAGACGGCGATCTCGCGCGCCTCCGACAACGCCGCCCCGGGCCGCCAGGTCCGCCGAGGGCCTCCGCATCATGGTCCAGACCGGCGGCTGCGCCGGCTTCAAGTACATGATGGGGCTCGAGGCCCAGACCCGCGACGGCGACGAGGTGGTGCGGCAGGACGGCGTCACCCTGTTCATCGACAGCGAGTCCCAGCCGCACCTCGCCGGCATGACGGTCGATTTCGTCTCCGGGCTCGAGAGCTCGGGCTTCGTGTTCGAAAACCCGAACGCCTCGTCCAAGTGCTCCTGCGGCAAGTCCTTCTCCTGACGCCCGAACATCGCGGAGGCGAACCATGTTTGACGCTGCGCTGAGCGACATGCCGATTTTCGAAGACGAACCCGCCGCGCCCTCGCCCGGAGCGCGTTCGTCTCCTCGACATGCAGCGCCGTCCCGTCCGTCGCGAGAGCGCCCGCAGCCCGCCGGCCCGGCCTGCGCCCCGCGTCCGGCGCGCAACCTCGACAAGCCCGAGCATCTCGCCACGATCGAGGCCGCCCTCGCCGAGCTCCGCCCGCGCCTCAAAGCCGACGGCGGCGATTGCCAGTTGGTCGGAGTCGAGGGCGACGTCGTCCGCGTGCGGATGACCGGCGCCTGCGCCGGATGCCAGCTCGCCTCGATGACGGTGCTCGGCGTGCGCATGAAGCTGATCGAGAAGCTCGGGTTCCCGGTCAAGGTCGTTCCCGTCTGAGGGCGGAGCGCATGAGGCCGGTCTATCTGGACAACAACGCCACGACGCGCGTCGATCCCGAGGTGGTCGCGGCGATGCTGCCGTATCTCACCGAGCACTTCGGCAACCCCTCGTCGGCGCACGCGCTTCGGCGCGCCGAGCCGCCAGGGGATGAAGACGGCCCGCGACCAGGTCGCCGCGCTCGTCGGCGCCGCCTTCCCCGACGAGATCCTGTTCACCTCCGGCGGCACGGAGAGCGACAATACGGCGATCCGAGCAGGCCTGGCTGCGAACCCTGACCGCAACGAAGTCGTCGTCTCCGCCGTCGAGCACCCGGCCGTACTCGCTCTCGTCAGGCAGCTCGAGGCCGAGGGCCGGATCAAGGCGCACGTCATCCCGGTCCTGACCTGCGGCTGCCTCGACCGCGAGCTCTTACCGGGCCGCCCTGTCGTCGCGCGTCGCGCTGGTCTCGATCATGTGGGCGAACAACGAAACCGGGCGTCGTCTTTCCAGTCGAGGCTCTCGCCGAGGAAGCGAAGGCGGTCGGCGCGGTCTTTCACACCGACGCCGTGCAAGCGGCCGGGCGCGAGCCGATCCATCTCAAGCGCAGCGCGATCGATCTCCTGTCGCTCTCGTCGCACAAGCTGCATGGGCCCAAGGGCGTCGGAGCGCTCTATGTGCGCCGGGGCCTCAAGCTCGAGCCGCTGATTTACGGCGGCCGGCAGGAGCGCGCCCGCCGCGGCGGCACCGAGAACGTCCCGGGCGTCGTCGGCTTCGGCAAGGCGGCCGAGATCGCCGTCCCGCGCCTGCGCGGCGACGCGGCGCGCATGCGCGCGTTGCGCGACCGGCTCGAAAGCGGCCTCGTCGGCCCGCATTCCCGACGCGGCTGTGCTCGGGGCGAGCGCCGAACGTCTGCCGAACACCAGCGCAATCGCCTGCGCCGGCGTGGAGGCGGAGGCCGTCGCGACGATGCTGGCGCGCGAGGGCGTCGCGGTCTCGACCGGCGCCGCCTGCTCGGCGGGCTCGCACGCGCCGTCGCATGTGCTGAAGGCGATGAACGTTCCGATGGCGGCGGAGCTGGGCGCGGTGCGCTTCTCCCTGTCGCGCGAGACCGACGACGACGACATCGACCGCGCCCTGACCGCGACGATCGAGATCGTGGCGCGGTTGCGAAACCGGGCGCCGCGGCGCCGAACACCGCTGATCCGCGCGAGGCGGCCTATGCCTGAAGCGAGTGCGCCGGCGCCCGGGCGGCAAGTCTGGCTCAACGACACGACGCTGCGCGACGGCGAGCAAACGCCCGGCGTCGCCTTCACCCTGTCCGAGAAGGTCGCGATCGCCGAGGCGCTCGCCAAAGCTGGCGTTCCCGAGCTCGAAGCCGGAACGCCGGCGATGGGCGACGAGGAGATCGAGACGCTGCGAGCCATCGCGGCTCGCGGCCTCGGCGTACGCGTGCTCGCCTGGTGCCGGATGGGCAAGGCCGACATCGACGCGGCGCGTCGCGCCGGGCGTCGGCGCGGTCAACCTGTCGATTCCCGGCCTCTGACCGGCTGCTCAGCGTCAAGCTCGGCCTCGACCGGGCGGAGGCGCTCGAGCGGATCCGCCGCTACGTGCCGATGGCGCTCGATGCCGGCTTCGAGGTGGCGGTCGGCGCCGAGGACGCTTCGCGCGCCGATCCGGACCATCTCAAGCGCCTCGCCGAAACGGTCGCCGAGGCGGGCGCGTTCCGGCTGCGGCTGGCCGACACGGTCGGCGCGCTCGATCCGTTCCGAACCCACGAATTGGTCGCGCCGATCGTCCGCGAGTCGAGCTTGGCGATCGAGTTCCATGGCCACGACGATTACGGCCTCGCGACCGCCAACACGCTCGCGGCGGTCCGGGCGGGCGCGACCCACGCGTCCGTGACGGTCGGGGGCCTCGGCGAGCGCGCCGGCAACGCCTGTCTCGCGGAAGTCGCCGCGGCGCTGGAAGGCCTGCATGGCGTGGCGACCGGCCTCGACCTCACGCGGCTCCCCGGCCTTGCGGAGCGGTCGCGCGTGCGTCCGGCCGCGCCGTTCCCGAGGGCAAGGCGATCGTAGGACGCGACGTGTTCGCGCACGAATTCGGCATCCACGTCGCGGGCCTTCTCGCCGATCCGGAGACCTATCGAGGCGCCGACCCGATCGCTGTTCGGCCGGCGTCATCGGATCGTGATCGGCAAGCACTCCGGCGCGAAGGCGCTCGCCCACGCGCTCGGCGAATGCGGCGTCGAACTTGCCCCGCCGGTCGCAGCGCGGCTCATTCGGCTCGTGCGGCGAAAGGCGACGCGCACTGAAGCGCGCGCTGTCGCTCGACGAGATCCTCCGCCTGCATGAAGAAGCGCGCTCTGCGGTCATGACCGACGCCGCCGTTCACGCCCTATGACCCCCAAAGGAGATCCACCATGTCCTGCTCCCTCGACGACAAGCCGATCGATCCGAAGGACATCGCCAAGCGGCTGAAGAGCCTGTCGTCGGCCGAGGATTTCTTCGCGGCGCTCGGCGTGACCTACGACGAGGCGGTGTTGCGCGTCGCGCGGCTGCACATCCTCAAGCGGATGGGCGAATATCTCGCCGGCGACGACCTCGAGGGCCTTCCGGACTCGGTCGCCGCCGCGCGCGCGCAAGTCGGTGCTCCAGCGCGCCTATGCCGATTTCGAATCGCTCGTCGCCGCTGGCGCAGCGGGTCTTCAAGGTGCTGAAGGAGCACGACCCGGAACGGCCGGTTCCGCCGAAGACCGCGTTCGTCGCGCTCGACGAGATCGCGCCGCTGCCCTCGCGCTGACATCGCGGCTATCAATCTTTGCTGTGACAGCGGGCGGCGCCTTGGCGCCGCCCGCTTTCGTTTGCTCAGGTCATCGCTGGTCGTCTCGGCTTGCGACCAAGCCCTGTCGCGTTCCCGACAGCGCCGCGTCCGATCTCGGCCGGCACAGCCCGGCGCGGCCGTGCGAAAGAGCCGGAATCCAGGCGATTTCGGCGCGGCCGCCGACTTGGCACGGCCTATGCGTAACCGATGCCGAGTATTCGTCGCGGAGGCGCGCATGCATTTCGTGGTCTGCATCAAGCAGGTTCCGGACTCGGCCCAGATCCGCGTCCATCCGGTCACCAACACGATCATGCGGCAGGGCGTGCCGACGATCATCAACCCCTACGATCTGTTCTCGCTCGAGACCGCGATGCGGCTGCGCGACCAGATCGGCGGCGAGGTAACCGTGCTGACCATGGGGCCGCCCTCGGCGGAGGAGGCGCTGCGCAAGGCGCTGACCTTCGGCGCCGATCGCGCGGTGCTGCTCACCGACCGCTTCTTCGCCGGATCGGACACGCTCGCCACCAGCTTTGCGCTGGCCCAGGCGATCCGCAAGATCGGCGAGAACTGGGGCGCGCCCGACATCGTTTTCGCCGGCAAGCAGACCATCGACGGCGACACCGCGCAGGTCGGCCCCGGCATCGCCCGGCGACTCAACCTCAATCAGCTCACCTACATTTCGAAGGTCTCCCGCATCGACGCCGACAAGCGGCGCGATCGAGCTCGAGCGGCGCGCCGAGGGCGGGACGCAGGTGCTCTCGTCCGCGCTGCCGTGCCTCGTCACCATGCTCGAGGGCTCGGCCGAAATCCGCCGCGGCTCTTTCGCCGACGCGCTGCGCGCGGCCCGCGCCGAGATCGTGACGTGGAGCGCCGCGGACGCCGGCATCACCGATCTCCTGAAGTGCGGCCTGCGCGGCTCGCCGACCGTCGTCAAGCGCGTGTTCGCTCCGACGCCGCGCGCCGAGAAGGCCAAGCAGATCGAGGCCAAGCCGAAGACCCGCGAGACCGCCGACGATCTCATCGACGCCTTGTTCGAGGCCAAGCCCGCGATGGCCGCCGAGCTCGAGCAGCTCGCCGCCGGATTGTAAGGAGAGAACCGATGTCCGACGCGCCGAAGCCTGCCGCCGCCGCGCCCAGCCGGGCGGCGATGAAGAAGGAACTGCCGGAGCACTTCAAGGCCTACAAGCACGTGTGGGTCATCGTCGAGCTCGAGCGCGGCCATGTGCATCCGGTCTCGTGGGAGCTTGATGGGCGAGGCGCGCAAGCTCGCCGACAAGCTCGGCGTCGAGGTCGGCGCCGTGGTCGTCGGCGCGCCAAACGCGGGCGACGCGCGAGGCGGCGGCCGAGAGCTTCGCCTACGGCGCCGATGTCGTCTATCTGGTCGAGAACCCGATCCTCGCCGAATACCGCAACGAAGTCCTACACGCGGACGCTGACCGAACTGGTCAACGTCTACAAGCCCGAGATCCTGCTTCTCGGCGCGACCAACCTCGGCCGCGATCTCGCGGGCTCCGTCGCCACGACGCTGCTGACCGGGCTCACCGCCGACTGCACCGAGCTCGCCGTCGACGCCGACAAGTCGCTTGCGGCGACGCGTCCGACCTTCGGCGGCTCGCTGCTCTGCACGATCTACACGCTCAACTTCCGCCCGCAGATGGCGACCGTGCGCCCGCGCGTCATGCCGATGCCCGAGCGCCAGGAGGGCCGCCTCGGCCGCGTCGTCGAGCACGCGATCGACCTCGACGAAGAGAGCATCGTCACCAAGGTGCTCAAGTTCCTGCCCGACCGCTCGTCGCAGAAATCGAATCTCGCCTTCGCCGACGTCGTCGTCGCCGGCGGCCTCGGCCTGCAGAGCGGCGAAAACCTCCAGCTCGTGCGGGCGCTGGCCGACGTGCTCGGCGGCGAATGGGGCTGCTCGCGCCCCTGCGTGCAGAAGGGCTGGGCGCCGGCCGACCGGCAGATCGGCCAGACCGGCAAGACCATCCGGCCGAAGCTCTATATCGCCGCCGGCATTTCGGGCGCGATCCAGCATCGCGTCGGCGTCGAGGGCGCGGACCTGATCGTCGCGATCAACACCGACAAGAACGCGCCGATCCTCGATTTCGCCCATTACGCGGTCGCGACCGACGCGATCCGCTTCCTGCCGGCGCTGACCGAAGCGTTCCGCGCCCGCGTCTCGCCGCACGCCAAAGACCGGCTCGCCGGCTGAAGGAGACTGGTCATGGTCGAGAAATTCGATTGCATCGTCGTCGGCGCCGGCATGTCCGGCAACGCGGCGGCCTACACGCTGGCCAAGAAGGGCCTCAGCGTCCTCCAGCTCGAGCGGGGCGAATATTCCGGCTCGAAGAACGTCCAGGGCGCGATCATGTACGCCGACATGCTCGAGAAGATCATCCCCGATTTCCGTGACGACGCGCCGCTCGAGCGGCATCTCATCGAGCAACGGTTCTGGATGATGACCGAGGCCGCTCACACCGGGCATGCATTATCGCTCCGACGCGTTCAACGAGGACTGCGCCGAACCGCTACACGATCATCCGCTCGCAGTTCGACAAGTGGTTCTCGCGCAAGGTCAAGGCGGCTGGCGCGATCGTGCTGACCGAGACGACCGCGCTCGAACTGATCTTCGACGCTTACGGCGCCTGCATCGGCGTCCGCACCGACCGCGAAGGCGGCATCGTTCACGCCGACGTCGTCGTGCTCGCCGAGGGCGTCAACGGACTGCTCGGCAGCCGCGCCGGCCTGAGACAGCCGCCCAAGCCCGAGACGGTGGCGCTCGCGGTCAAGGAAATGCACTTCCTGCCTCAGGAGACGATCGAGGCGCGCTTCAACGTCCAGGGCGACGAAGGCGTGGTGATCGAGGCGGTCGGCACGATCTCGAAGGGCATGACCGGCATGGGCTTCATCTACACCAACAAGGAGAGCCTTTCGGTCGGCATCGGCTGCCTCGTCTCCGATTACGCCAAGGCGGGCGAGACGCCTTACGGCCTGCTCGAGAAGTTCAAGGCGCATCCCTCCGTCAAACCCCTGCTCGAAGGCTCCGAAGTCAAGGAATACTCGGCGCATCTGATCCCCGAGGGCGGCTACAAGGCGGTTCCGCAGCTTTGCGGCGACGGCTGGGTGGTCGTGGGCGACGCGGCGCAACTCAACAACGACGTCCATCGCGAAGGCTCGAACCTCGCCATGACCTCCGGGCGTCATGGCGGCCGAGGCGATCTTCCAGGTCAAGAGCCGCAAGGAGAAGATGACCAAGGCCAACCTCAAGCGCTACCCGGATGCGATGGACGCCTCGTTCGTGATGAAGGATCTGCGCAAGCACAAGGACATGCCGGCGCTCCTGCACACCAACTCGCGCAACTTCTTCCTCACCTATCCGGAGCTCGTCGCCCGGGCGATGGAGAACTTCGTCCGCGTCGACGGCACGCCGAAGCGGAGAAGGAGAGCGCGACCTTGCAAGGCCTTCCGCAAGACGCGCGGCCTTGGCGGCCTGGTCAACGACGCATTCAAGCTGGCGCGCGCCTGGCGCTGAACTTTCAAGAAGGAGAGTCGAGATGAGCGCGATGACGACATGTGCGGGTCGAAGAGAAGCTCTACCAGAACCGTTACGTGGTCGACGCCGGGCGCGGCCATATCAAGATCACTCCGCATGAGAAGCCTTCCGCCAATCTCATGGCGATGATCAACGCTGTGCCCCGCCGGCTGCTATTCGCTCAACGAGAACGGCAAGATCGAGATCGCGACCGACGGCTGCTTCGAATGCGGCACCTGCCGGGTGCTGTGCGAGCCGTCGGGCGAGGTCGAGTGGAACTACCCGCGCGGCGGCTACGGCGTGCTGTTCAAGTTCGGCTGAGGGGCGGCTTCCTCGGGGGGATGGCGGGTCGCCGCCATTCTCAATTCGGAATCGAGCCATTTCAAAAGGTTCCGGCCCTTTTTCGATCCACGAAAGAGCCAAGGCGAGTCCGTTACAGCGGTCTTGCGCTTGCTCAACTCGATCAAATAATTACAAAATTATTATGATCAATATGGCGCGAGGCCGCTTGCGCAAATACAGTGCCGATCCCCGGCGCTCGCGCTCTGCGCGCGCTTCGGCGCGACGGCGGGATCGAGGCGGATGAATCGCGAAAGCCCGCAAGGCCGGGGCGCGTCGTCGCCCATGCCGTGGCGCCGGTCTTGACCAGATCGGCGCGCGGTCGAGGCGCCGGGACCTTCCCACGTCGAATCCAACCTGGCTGACCCCGTCTTGCGGTCCACGATTCAGCCTTGGTTGGCGCAGAAGCTGACCGCTTGACGACCTGCCCGACATTAGTCGACAGTGTACGCTGTCGACCGCGACCGGCGAGCGCTCAAGCGCACAACGCCCGACGGCGGCGGAAAGTCGCAAACAAGGGAGGAGAAGCCCGTGAGCAAGATCACCTCGCGCGCCGCTATCGACCGCCGAAGCGTCATCGCTTCGGGTCTCGCCGTCGCCGCAGCGCAAATTTCCAGTCCCTTTGTCATCCGCGCCCGCGCCGCCGACGCCGTCAAGATCGGTCTCGACAATCCGCTGACCGGCACCTACGCGGCGGTCGGGAAGCATGAGCTGGAGGGCTGCCAGTTGGCGCTCGACGAGATCAACGCCAAGGGCGGAATTCTCGGCCGCCCGATCGAACTGATCGTCGAGGATTCGACCAGCGGCGACGCCGGCGCGGCGGTGCAGAAAGCGCGCAAGCTGATCGAGAGCGACAAGGTCGATTTCCTGCTCGGCAACGTCAACTCCGCGCTCGCGCTCGCGATGGCCCAGGTGTCGAACGAGAAGGGGATCCTGCACATCGTTCCGGGCGGCCATACCGACGCGATTACCGGTTCGAGCTGCCACTGGAACGTGTTTCGCGTCTGCAACACCACGCAGATGGAGGCGAACGCGGTGGCGGGGGCGCTGATCAAGGCCTACGGCAAGAAGTTCTACTATATCACGCCCGACTACTCGTTCGGCCACACGCTCGAGGCGGGCCTCGTCAAGGCCGCGGGCGCGCTCGGCGGCGTAAGGGTCGGCGGCGATCTCGTTCCGCTCGGCGCCGTCGATTTCTCCTCCTATCTGATCAAGGCGCAGGCGGCGAACCCGGACGTCATCATCTTCCTCACCCAGGGCGACGATATGCTCAACGCCCTCAAGCAGGCGGTTCAGTTCGGTCTTGAGAACAAGGTCCATCTCGCCGGCGCGCAGCAGGAACTGGAGCCGCTCGAAGGCTTGCCGCCCGACGCGCGGGTCGGAACCTGGGTGATGGAATGGTACTGGAACCAGCCCGGCGTCCCGCATGTCGCCGAATTCGTCGAGGCGGTGAAGAAACGCACCGGCCGCGTTCCGACCGCGCGCCACTGGTTCGGCTATGTCTCGACCTGGACCTGCGCCCACGCCGCCAACACCGCGAAGTCGCTGAAGTCGGTCGACATGGCGAAAAGCCTGCAGGACTTTCATCTGCCGCCCGAAATCGCGCTGGGGCCGAACCCGGCGTTCTACCGGGCCGGCCAGAACCAGCTGATCGCCTCGCTGTTCGTCGGCGACGCGCAGGCCAGCGGCTCGGCGCCGGACGATCTGTTCAAAGTCACCAAGGTCGTCAACGGCGCCGACGTCGCGGGAACCGTCGAGGAGAGCGGCTGCAAGATGACCTGGCCGGCCTGATCTGGCCGGCGTGACCTCGCGCCCCCGAGCCTCATGCGAAGCGGCGCCGGGCGCGCCGCACTCCCCTTAAGCGACAAATCATCGCATGACTCAAGTCGTCCTGTTCAACGTCTTCAACGGTCTGATCGTCGGCGCATTCTATGCGCTGATGGCGCTCGGGCTCTCGCTGATCCTCAATCTCAGTGGCGTGATCAATTTCGCCCACGGCGGATTTCTCGCGCTCGGGGCCTATCTGGCCTATACGCTGATCCCGACCATCGGTTTCTGGGGGGCGTTGATCGTCGCGCCGCTCGTGACTGCCGCCCTCGGCCTCGTCGTCGAACGCGTGCTGATCCGCCCGCTCTACGGCAAGGACCCGCTCTACGGGCTCTTGCTGACTTTCGGCCTTGCCTACATTTTCGAAGACGGGACGCGGTTCATATGGGGCGCGCAGAGCCTGCCGTTCCAGGTCCCTGCCTGGCTCCAGACCTCGCTGTCGAGCCAGTTCTTCTTCGTCACCGGCTACCGGGTGTTCATGGTGGTCATTGTCGTCGCGGCGGTCGGCGGATTGTTCGCGGTGCTTAACTTACACCCGGCTCGGCATGCGCATCCGCGCCGGCACGCGCGATCTCGACACCGTCTCGACGCTCGGGGTCAACGTGCGCTGGCTTCGTAGCCTCAATTTCGGCATCGGCATTTATATGGCCGGGCTTGCGGGCGTGCTGGCCGCGGGCCTGCTCGGGCTGACGCCGACGCTCGGCGCCTCGCTCATCATGCCGAGCTTCGTCGCCATCATCGTCGGCGGGCTCGGCAGCCTGCTCGGCACGCTGCTCGGCGGCCTTTTGATCGGCGTCGCCTCGGGGCTGACGGCGGTCTATTTTCCCTCCGCCACCGAGGCGGTGATCTATGTGATGATGGGGCTGGTGCTGCTCGTTCGCCCGCGCGGGCTGCTCGGCGAAGAGGGACGCCTGCATTGAGGCTCCTCCGCGACCGCGCGCTCGACGCCGCTGTGATCCTCGTTATCCTTTTCATGCCGCTCCTCATGAACCTTGTCGGCGGCTATACCGAGCTCGCGACCCGCATCCTCGTGATGGGGCTGGCGGCGATGTCGCTCAATTTCCTGCTTGGTTTCACCGGGGTTTTGTCCTTCGGCCATGCCGCCTATTTCGGCCTCGGCGCCTATGGCGCGGCGATGGCGATCAAGTATCTGGATTTGGGGACGATCCCGGCGATCGCGCTCGGCGCGCTGGTCGCGACCCTCGCGGCCATCGTGATCGGCGCGCTGATCGTCAGGCGTCGAGGCGTCTACTTCGCCATGGTGACGATCGCGTTCGGACAGGTGTTCTATTTTATCGCGTTTCGGTGGACCACGCTGACCGGCGGGGACGACGGACTCAACGGCTGGCATCGCATGGCGATCAACTTCGGCTTCGCCACCCTCGACATTTTCGGCAGCGACAAAGCCTTCTATTACTTCGTGCTCGTCGTCTTCGCCGTTTGCGCGGGCGCGATGGCGATATTGCTCGCCTCGCCGTTCGGCCGCACGCTGATCGCCATCCGCGAGAACGAGCGGCGGGCGCGCTTCCTCGGCGTCCCCGTCGAATTCCATATCTGGCTGTCGTTCGTGATCTCGTGCCTGTTCGTCAGCGTGGCCGGCTCGCTCTATGCGCTGCTCAACAATTTCATCGATCCGCGCGCGCTGCGCTTCGATCTCTCCGGCAATCTGGTGATCATGGCGGTGCTCGGCGGCATGCGCTCGTTCTGGGGGCCGCTGATCGGCGCGGCGATCTTTGTCGCGCTGCAGGATTACGTCTCGAGCCATACCGAAAACTGGATGTCGGTGATCGGGCTCGTTTTCGTCCTGGTGGTGCGCTTTTTCCCGCGCGGGGTGCTCGGCATGCTGCGCGCCGGAGCGAAGGCGTGAGCCTGCTCAAGGTCGACTCTGCCTCGAAACGGTTCGGCAATCTCGTCGCCATCGACGACGTGTCGCTGGCGGTCGAGCCAGGCGAACTGCGCGCGATCATCGGCCCCAACGGCGCCGGCAAGACGACGTTCTTCAATCTCGTCAGCGGTCTTTTCCCGCCGACATCGGGCGCGATCCTGTTCGACGGGCGCGACGTGACGACGCTCGCGCCGGAACAGCGGGTCGCGCGCGGCATGGCGCGCACGTTCCAGATCACCGAGATCTTTCCCGAGCTTTCGGTCGCGGAAAACATTCGCGTCGCGGCCGAGATCGCCGCGGGCTACCGGCTGAAGCCCTGGCTCGGCCGCGCGGCCCGGGCCGCCATCGACAAACGCATCGCCGAGCTTTTGGACATGGGCGGGCTCGCCGAGAAGGGCGGCGCCAGAGTCGGCGCGCTGTCGCACGGCGACCAGCGGGCGACGGAAATCATGATGTCGCTGGCGCTCAACCCCCGCCTCCTGATGCTCGACGAACCGACCGCCGGCATGGGCGATCAGGAGACCTACGACATCGCAAGGCTGGTGCGCCGACTGCACCGGAAAGCGGGTCTGACGATCATGCTGATCGAGCATGACATGCGCGTGGTCTTCAATCTCGCCGATCGCATCATGGTGCTGGCTGAGGGGCGCGTCCTGGCCGAGGGGAGCCCGCAGGAGATCGCCGACAGCGACAAGGTCCAGGCCGCCTATCTCGGCAAGGTTCGCGCATGATCGCGCTCAAGGCCGACGGCCTCCACGCCTTCTATGGCAAGAGCCACATCCTTCATGGCGTGAGTCTCGAAGTGCGCGAGGGCGAAATCGTTACGCTGCTCGGGCGCAACGGCGCCGGCAAGACGACGACGCTCAGGGCCCTCATCGGGCTGACCCCGCCGCGCGAGGGCCGCGTCACGCTGTTCGGCGCCGACGTCACCGGATTCCCGCCCTACCGGATCGCCGAGACAGGCGTCGGCTATGTGCCGGAGGGCCGGCGGATCTTCGCCAACCTGACGGTGGAGGAGAACCTGCTCGTTCCGGTCGAGCGGCCGGGTCCATGGACCGTGGGCCGAATCTACGAGACATTCCCGCGGCTGGCCGAACGCAGGACGAACAGAGGCGGCCAGCTCTCCGGCGGCGAGCAGGAAATGCTGTCGATCTCGCGCGCGCTGCTGCTCAATCCGAAGCTCCTGATGCTCGACGAGCCCTCGCAGGGCCTCGCGCCGCTGATCGTCGAAGAGGTGTTCCGGATCATTGTCGAAGCTCGGCGCGAGGGGCTCTCGGTGCTGCTGGTCGAACAGAACGTGCGCGCCGCGGTCGAGATCGCTGACCGGGCCTACGTGCTCGACGACGGCCGGATTGTCTACGAGGGCGAAGCGCGCGCGTTCGGCGCCGACGAGCGGCGCGTGCGCGAGCTCGCAGGCGCGAGCGCGGAGAAATGGGATATGGGCGAGTAGGCGTAGCGGCGCGCGGCGCCCCTGCGCGACGTCGGCCCTCTCGGCCGCAGCAAGTCTAACTAACCCGCCGCCCCAATGCGGACGCTGACGTCGCATGGCGGCGCCGAATAAGGGGCGCTGGTGACGATCAAGCCGGCGCCGGCGCGAACGTAGGCGGCGGCGTTGCCGGCGTTGACGCCGCCGGCCGCCGCGATCAGCGGCGGGGAGCGGCGGCTGCGCGCGAAAGCCGCGACCTCGGCGACAGCCGCGACGGGAAATTTCTCGAGCTGGATGACGTCGAAGCCGGCTGCGATCGCCTCGCGCGCCTCGGCGACGTCGCCGACCTCGATCGCCGCCTTTTTCTCCGGTGCGGCGCGCTTGAGCCGCAGAGCGATCGACGCGAGCGGCTCGCCGTCCAGCAAAACCCGGTGCTCGGCGAAGACGAGAACGGTCTCGGACAGCCCGGCGCGATGCAGGATCGCCCCGGCCGCCTTGACCGCGAGATGCGAGAGCCGGCGCCCGCCCGGAAACGTCTTTCGGGTGCAGGCGACGCGCACAGTCGGATCGACCGCCTCGACCGCCTCGACAATCGCCCGCGCGGCGGTCGCCATGCCCGACAGAACCTCGACCAGGGTCTGCGACGCCTTCCACGCGAGATGCAGGCCGGCCGCGTCGCCCTCGCCTTCGAGGAGCGCCGCGCCCGCCTCGACCTTGTCTCCCGACCGCCGAACGAGCGACACCGCCGCTCCGCGACGATCCAGCATCGCCGCGGCGAGCTCGACGCCCGCGACCGTCATCGCGCCTCGCGCGGAAAATCCGATCCGACCGCGCCGGCCATGGAGCCCGAGCGACTCGGTCGTCAGGTCGCCGCCCGGCGCATCCTCGGCGAGAAGCGCCTCAACGAGGTCGTCGAGGCGCTCGAACGCCCGGGCCTCCGAAGCTTCGGGCATCGGCGCGGGGCGTCAGTCGATCGCAACCATCACGTCGGAGGCCTTGATCACCGCCGACGCCGCCTTACCGACCTCGAGCCCGAGCGCCTCAACCGCTTCATTGGTGATCGCCGCGGTGACGACCGTCTCGGGGCCGATCTCGATCTTCACATGCGCCGTGGTCGCGCCCTTGGTGATGGCGACCACCTTGCCGGAAAGAACGTTGCGCGCGGAAATTCTCATGGGATGGAGTCCGGACTGGCGTTGGGGGAGGCGTCGGCGCCGCCCATCCGTCTTCCTTAGCCGCGCCGGCCGCCCGTCGTCCACGGCCTTTGCGGCGAATCGTCACTGCGACTGGCGCCAATATTGCGACGCAACAAGGGTCGCCCTATCAGCGACGCGCTGTCAGCTTTCCGACAAGAGGAGCCGTTATGGACCCGCACACCCTCGATCCCAACCGCTTCGCGGCGATTGTCTATGACGATGGCGTCAAGGTCGACGGGCTGATGACGAGCTTCGCGCGGGAGCTGATCGAGGCTGGAGTCGACGCGCGCGGCATCGTGCAACTGCCGCCGGACGCCGAAAAATGCGGACCCGCCGCGCTGATGAAGCTTCGCGACGTCGCCACTGGCGACGTCATTCCGCTTTGCCAGGACCTCGGCCCCGGCGCCGGAAGCTGCAAACTCGATTCTTCCGCGCTGGCCCTCGCCGCACAGCGCCTGCGCGCTGACGCGAGCCGCCCCTCCGAAATCCTGTTCTTCTCCAAGTTCGGCAAGCAGGAGGCCGCCGGCGCCGGCATGCGCGCCGAGCTCGCCTACGCGATCAGCGAAGGGCGTACCGTGCTGACCGCGGTCAAGCGCCCGCTGCTTTCGGCCTGGCGAAACTTCACCGGCGGCCAGGGCACCCTGCTCGAAGGCCGCCTGTGGGTGGTGCGGGACTGGTGGGCCTACGTGTCCTATGCCAGGCGGGAAGCGGCCTGAGGGCGGCTTTGTCTGCGACCTCGTCCTTCGGGACGCCCGCTTCGCGGGCTCCTTGGGACGAGGGCGGTGTTTATTGCTGCGCGCCCCCTTCGGCCCCGTGTCCGGCGGCCGCGCAAACCCGATTTCTTTTTCCCCGTGTGAACTGATCGCCGGCGCGATGCGTAGCCTCTCGCAGGATGCTACAAGCCGCCGTTCCTTGCGGCGGGCGCCGGGATTCTAGCGGGAAGACAGCATGGATCAGATTGGAGACGCTTCCGTCCAATGGGATCCGCGCGCGGAGGATCCTTTCGTGGGACGGCGCCTCCGGCTGCTCGAGCCGCTGATCGCCAAGATCCGTCATGGGCGTTTGCGGGTTCGGTTGCCGAATGGGCGCGTCCTCGCGTCCTCGGACGGAGAGACGGGCCTGCAGGCGCTGCTCGTGATCGATCGCTGGCGGGCGCTGCGCCGGCTCGCGCTCGGCGGCGACATCGGGTTCGCCGAGGCCTATATCGACGGCGACTGGACGAGCCCCGATCTCGTGTCGCTTCTTCGCCTTGCGGTCCGCAACATGGCGCCGGTGTTCGAGACGGCGCGCGGCTCGACGATCGTTCGGCTCGCGACCCGGCTGCGTCACCTGATGCGCGGCAACACCCGGCGCGGCAGCCGGCGCAACATCATGGCGCACTACGATCTCGGCAACGATTTCTACGCCCTCTGGCTCGACCCGGCGATCCAATATTCCTCGGCGATCTGGACCGCCGACACCGCCGATCTCGAGGCCGCCCAGGCGGTGAAGCTCGACCGCATCGTCGACTGGCTCGCGCTTGAGGGCGGCGAACGCGTGCTCGAGATCGGCTGCGGCTGGGGCGCGCTCGCCAAGCGGCTTGCGGAGACGAAGGGGGCTGAAGTCACCGCGCTGACGCTGTCGTCCGCTCAACTCGACTACGCCCGGGCCGGTGCGGCGTCGAGCGAACGCGGCCACAGCGTCGATTTCCGCCTCCAGGACTATCGCGACGTTCAGGGCCGGTTCGACCGGATCGTCTCGATCGAAATGATCGAGGCGGTTGGCGAAGCGCGGTGGCCGCTCTACTTCCGCAAGCTCGCCGACTCGCTTGCGGCCGGCGGCCGCATCGTGATTCAGGCGATCACCATCGACGAGGCGTTGGCCGATGGCTATCGGCGCAATCCCGACTTCATCCAGACGCATATTTTTCCCGGCGGCTGCCTGCCGACGAAGTCGGCGCTTAACGCGCTGATCGAGCGCGCCGGACTGCGCCTTGTGCGCTCGGAGACCTTTGGAGCTTCGTATGCGCGCACGCTGGCGGAGTGGCGGCGTCGGTTTCACGCCCGCTGGCCGGAAGCGGAGCTTTTGGGTTTCGACTCCCGGTTCCGGCGTCTGTGGGACTATTATCTCGCCTATTGCGAGGCGGGGTTCGCGGAAGGCACCATCGACGTCGGCCTCATGGCGATCGAGCAAGCCTGAGGTCCGAGAAAGACCGCCGGACGCAAAGGACGCGCACTTGAAAATGGAGGAGAGGTCCATGATCACACGCAGGTCCGCCACGGCGATGCTGGCGGCTCTGGCCGCCGCGCCCGCCGCCCCGGCAAGGGCCTCCGAGTTTCAGCCCTATGATCCGGCGGTTGTGGAAAAGGCGATCGCCTCGGGCAAGCCCGTGGTCGTTCACGTCTATGCGCCGTGGTGCCTTCAGTGCCACATCCAGGCGTCCTACCTCGACGGCCTGAAGGACGATCCGGACTACAAGAGCATCGCTTTCTTCCGGGTCGACTACGACAACCAGAAGGACGTCGTGAAAAAGCTCGACTGTCCGCGATCGACCGTGATCGCCTACAAGGGCGGAAAGGAAGTCTCGCGCATGTCGTGGGGCATATCGAAGAGCGCGGTGGTGGACGTCCTCAAGGCGGCGATTTGAGCCTCATCCTGGCGCTGCCGCTGGCGTTCGCCGCGGGCCTTCTCACGATCTTGAGCCCTTGCATTCTGCCGCTCGCGCCGATCGTCGTCGCCGCCGCGCGTGCGGACGATCCGAGAGGCCCGTTCGCCCTCGCCCTCGGGCTCGCGCTGACCTTCGCGGTGGTCGGCGGGGCGCTTTCCGCCTTCGGGATCGAGGTCGGCGCGGTCGCCGGCGTGCGCGTCGCGTCCGCGGCGGTCATGATCGCGGTCGGCCTCGTGCTGCTGCTGCCCTCGGCGGCGGACAGGCTCGAAACGAGCCTCGGCGGACTCGGGGCCGTCTCGCAGCGCATAAGCGAGAGGCTGCCGAGGAGCGGCCTTCTGGGACACGCCGCGGCGGGCGCGGTTCTCGCTCTGGCCTGGGCCCCGTGCGCGGGACCGACGCTCGGCGCCGCTTTCGCGCTTGCAGCCGATCGCAAGTCGCTCGCGGCGGCGGGCCTCACGATGTTCGTCTATGCGCTCGGCGCCGCCGGGGCGCTGCTCGCCGTCGGCTTCGGGCTCGGTCGCCTCGCGGGAGGCGGCAAAGCGAGCGCGATCCTTGCAGGAGCGCGCGGCCGATTCGCGCTCGGGCTTTCGCTCAGCGTTTTCGGCGCGCTGATCCTGACCGGGTTCGACCATCGCGTCGAAGCGGCGATGATCGACGCCATGCCGGGATGGCTCGCGAACGCGGCGGCGGCGCTATAGCGTCTTCGCCACGGCTTTCCGGGCAGACCCGGGGCCGCGAAAGGCGGCGCCTTTGGCGAGGAGCCGCAGCGCCTGCCAGTGGATCGCAGCCATGGTCTTCAGCGCGACCAGCGGAAACGCCAGCGCCGCCCGAAGCAACTCCCGATCGGTCAGCGCGCGCCGTTCGCCGGCGAGAGCTGCGCGCAGCACGGGCCCGTCCTGACCGACCGCACGGATTGCGATCGCGATCGTTTCGTCCGGCGGGGCGACCTGAAATTCGTAGCGCAGGCCCATCGGCAGAAACGGCGAGACGAAAAACGCCTTGTCGCAGGCGTGCCGCACCGGGCCGGCGGTATTCGCCGTCATCACGTAGCTGTGCCGCCCGCCAAAGGTGTTGTGCACCTCGTAGATCAGGGCGGCGAGCGCGCCGTCGGGGCGATAGCAGAAGTAGACGCTGAGCGGATTGAAGTCGTAGCCGAGGGTTCGCGGCATGCAGAAAAGGCGGATCGCGCCGATCTCGGATGCAACAAGGCCGGCGCCGGAGAGAAGCGCCAGCGCCTGATCCTTGAGGCTGCGGTCGCCGCCGTCGCCATGGTCGCGATCGCGGAAACTCACGAGATTGAAGCGATTGTGCGAGAAGAGCCGAAGCCGCCGGCTCAGCGCGTCGAGGTCGTCGAGGTCGAGATAGAGCCAGAACAGGCGATAGCGGAAGCGATGCGGATGCGAGCCGAGACGGCGATGAAAAACCGATCCGAAATAGAGCGCCGACCCTTCCGTCACGCTGCCTCCTCCCGATCCGGCGGAGCCGACGGCGCGGGTCCGACGACGATGCGGCTGGACTCGCCCGCGACGCGCCAGGGCCGTCTCACGCCGCCCACTTGCTCCGCGACGGCGAGGCCCGACTGCAGGCCGTCCTCATGAAAGCCCGCGCCGAAATGCGCGCCGCAAAACCACACGCCGCCCGCGCCCTGAAGGCTCCACAGCTCCTTTTGCGCCCGGATCGCCGCGCCGTCAAAAATCGGGTGATCGTAGGATTCGACGCGAAGGACGCCACGAGGCGGGCGCTGCGGATTGAGGGTGACGAACACGTTCCTGCGGGTCGGAAGCCTTTGCAAGGCGTTCATCCAGTAGGTGACGCTGGCGCGGTCCCGCGATCCGGCTTCGGACACATAGTTCCAACTTGCCCAGGCCGCGCGCCGACGAGGCATCGCCGTCTCGTCGAGGTGGAGATGGGCCTCGTTGCGGCTGTAGCGGAAAGCGCCGAGCAGCGCCCGCTCCCGCGCGTCGGGCGCGGCCAGAAGGCCAAGCGCCTCGTCGGCGTGCGTGGCGATCACCGCGCGGTCGAACACGTCCCGCTGGCCCTGGGCGTCGACGACCACCACGCGCCCGCCGATCCGCTCGATGCGAACCGCGCCGTCGCCGACCCGGATGCGTCCTGCGAGCGGCTGCGCCAGGCGCGTGACGTAAGCGCGGCTTCCCCCGACCACGGTGCGCCAGATCGGCCGCCCGGTGAGGCGCAGCAGCCCATGATTGTCGTGGAAGCGCAGGAAGGACGCCGCCGGATAGTCCAGGATCTCGGCCGGCGCCGCCGACCAGATCGCGCTCGCCATCGGTACGATGTGATGATCCCGGAACGCGGCGCCGAAGCGGCCGGCGGCGAGATAGTCGCCGAGCGACGTCTCCTCGGCGATTCCGCGGCGCGCGTCCCCGGTCGCTTTCCGGTAGAAGCGGACGAGATCGGCGAGCATCCCCCAGAACTGCGGACGGACGAGGTTGGCGCGCTGGCTGAAAAGGCCGGCGACGCCCTGGCCCGAATATTCGACGCGGCCGCCGTCGAGGGAGGCGGCGAAAGACATATCCGATTCGCAGGTTTCGACGCCGAGGACTCGCAACAGTTCGACAAAATTGGGATAGGTGGCGCTGTTGTAAACGATAAAGCCGGTGTCGACGGGAACTTCGACGCCGTCGAGTCGAACGGAGACCGTGTTCGAATGCCCGCCAAACCGATCGGCCTTCTCGTAAACCGTCACGTCGTGGCGCGATTGCAGGAGCCAGGCCGCGGACAGCCCGGATATGCCCGTGCCGATGACGGCTACCCGCAAGCGGTCCGGTGACGGCATGACGATCCCTCGCAAAATGGTTTTGGTCGGGCGTCCGCCCCCCACATCGGAGAAACGCGAAATCTTGCGCGCCGGATCACCGGGCGATGATCCGATTGCGGCCATATCGCGTCTAAAGGCCGATGATCGCCCTCCTGGCCCTAAGCAGTCCTCCCGTCTTGCCGGACCCCTGTCGCCGGAAAGGAGCGGGCATGTCGCTTGAAAGGCCCAAGCGGTCGAGCAGGGATCCGTGGAGCGCGCGGATCGAATCGATCGCCCGCGATCGGGACAGGACCGCCTTCGCCGAGCTCTTCGACCACTTCGCCCCCCGCGTCAAAGCGTTCATGCGGCGCAAGGGCGTCAGCGACGCTCAGGCCGAGGACATTGCGCAGGAGGCGATGCTCGCGGTGTGGCGGAAGGCGGAGCTGTTCGACTCCTCGGCCTCGGGCGCCGCGACCTGGATCTTCACCATCGCCCGCAATCTGCGCATCGACGCGATCCGGCGCGAGACCCGCGGCGGGGCGATCCAGGTCGACGAGGTCGAAGCCGAATACCAGATCGACGATTCGCCCGGCGCGGACGAGCGCCTGGCCTCGTCCCAATCCGAGGCCCGCGTGCGCGAGGCCCTTTCCGTTCTACCAAACGACCAGTTGAGAGTGATCGAGATGTCCTTCTTCGAGGAGAGGCCCCATAGCGAGATCGCGCAGGCGTTGCGGATCCCGCTCGGAACCGTCAAATCGCGCATCCGCCTCGCCATGAAGCGCCTTCGTCCGCTCCTGGATTCCGAACGATGACGATCGAGCATCATCCCGAGGAATCGATGCTGGCGGGTTATGCGGCCGGCGTCCTCGATCTTGGCCAGAGGGTCGCGCTGGCCACCCATCTCCACGCCTGCCCGCGCTGCCGCGCGTGGGTCGGCGCGATGGAATGCGTCGGCGGCGAGGTCCTTGCCGAAAGCGCCCCGGCGAAAATGACGGCCGATGCGCTCGAGCGCACGATGACGCGGCTCGATGAGCCGCCGCCCCCGCCTGCGTCCCGCGTCGCGGAGCGGCCGAGCGCGCCGCCGGAGTTGCCCGCTTTCGTCAAGCGCTATGCGTTCGGCGACTGGCGCTTTGTCGCCCCGCGGATCGCGATGCGTCCGATCCGCCTGCCCCACCCGAGCCCCACCCGGGTCTTCCTGCTGAGGGCCGCGGCGAACATGCGCCTGATCCCGCACGACCATACTGCGCTCGAGATGACCTGCGTGCTGCGCGGCGGGTTCCACCTGGACAGCCGCCATTACGGCGCCGGCGACTTCGATTTCGGCGACGAAAGCGTGAGCCACGAGCCCCATGTCGACGCCGACGAGGATTGCCTCTGCCTGGTCGCGATGCAGGGCGAACTCCGCTGGAAGGGTTTCTGGGGTCTTCTTGCCCGGCCGTTCGTCCATCTGTGATCGGAGGGAGCGCGTCTCGCGCTCCAGGGCGGCGAGACGCCGCCCCCCGTTGCCCCCGTTGCGCGCGCCCTTGCCTTTTCCGCCGCACCCCTTCATGAGGGCGCCCGAAGGCTTCGGCTCTGAACGGTCATTTCTGACATGGGTTTCAAATGCGGCATCGTCGGCTTGCCCAATGTGGGCAAGTCGACGCTCTTCAATGCGCTGACGCAGACCGCGGCGGCGCAGGCGGCCAACTATCCTTTTTGCACGATCGAGCCGAACGTCGGCGAGGTCGCGGTGCCGGACCCGCGTCTCGACATCCTGTCCGAGATCGCGGGCTCGAAGGAGATCATCCCGACCCGGCTCACCTTCGTCGACATCGCCGGGCTCGTCCGCGGCGCTTCGAAAGGCGAGGGCCTCGGCAACCAGTTTCTGGCCAATATCCGCGAATGCGACGCGATCGCCCATGTCGTGCGCTGTTTCGAGGACGGCGACGTCGTTCACGTCGAGGGGCGCATCGATCCTCTGTCCGATATCGCCACGATCGAGACGGAACTGATGCTCGCCGATCTCGAAAGCCTCGAGCGTCGCATCGTCGCGATGGAGAAGAAGGCCAAGGGCGGGGACAAGGAGGCGAAGGAACTCCTGACGCTCGCCCAGCGCAGCCTCGCCGCGCTTCGCGAGGGGCGCCCGGCGCGCGCCGCGGGCGTCGGGCGCGAGGAGCACGACCTGTTCCAGTCGCTGGGCCTTCTGTCGTCGAAGCCGGTTCTTTATGTCTGCAATGTCGAAGAGGCTGCGGCCGACAAGGGCAACGCGCAGTCCGAGCTGGTGAAGCGGCAGGCGGCATGCGAAGGAGCGGTCGCCGTCGTCGTCTCGGCCAAGATCGAGAGCGAGATCGCGATCCTGCCGCCGGCCGAGCAGACGGACTATCTCGAGGCGGTGGGCCTCAGCGAGCCCGGCCTCAACCGGGTCATCCGCGCCGGCTACGATCTCTTGCACCTTGTGACGTTCTTCACCGTCGGCCCCAAGGAAGCCCGCGCCTGGACGATCGAAAAGGGAACCAAGGCGCCGCAGGCGGCTGGCGTCATCCACACTGATTTCGAGAAGGGCTTCATCCGGGCCGAGACGATCGCTTATGAGGACTACGTCGCGTGTCGCGGCGAAGCGGGCGCGCGCGACGCTGGCAAGTTCCGCCTCGAAGGCAAGGACTACGTCGTGGGCGACGGCGACGTGCTGCATTTCCGTTTCGCCAACTGACGGTCAAGCCGGGGCGAGGGCTCGCGCAGCGGTTGGTAAAGGCCGGCCGAGGCTAGGATTCATCCGGTGAACAGGATAGATTGACGCGCCTCGTCGGGATTTCCCCGATTGGGCTGAACGCCGGCCTGAAGTGGCGCCGGTCCGAAGAATCCGTTCGAGGGGAAGTCCAATGGCAGTCAATCTCGTCAGTCTGGTCTCTCAGGTTCTTACGCCCCAACTCGTCGGCGCCCTTGCGCGCGCCGTCGGCATCAACGAAGCGGTCGCGCAGAGACTTGTCGCCGCGGCAATTCCCACCATTCTCGCGGCCTTCGCCACCACCGCCGCGGCCCCGGGCGGCGCCCAGAGGGTCGTCGACACGGTCTCGAACTCCGATCCCGACCTCCTGACCAAGCTGACCGGCGCTCTGAGCGGCGGCAACGTCGGCGCGCTCACCGAGGGCGCGAGCCTGCTCGGCGGCCTGCTCGGCGGCTCCGGCGTTTCCAGCATTGCGGGCGCGCTCAGCCAGTTTGCCGGAGCGCCGCAAGGCGCAGCGCAATCGGCGATCGGCGCGGTCGCTCAGGCGACGGTCGGCGCGATCGGGCAGCAGGATCCGTCCAACTGGTCCGACCCCTCGTCGATCGCGGCGTTCTTCGGCTCGCAGAAGGATGCGATCGCAGCCGCGCTGCCTCCGGAGATCTCGAAGGCCCTCGGAGCGACAGGGCTGTTGGCGGGCCTTGGCGGCCTCGGCGCGGCGGCGGCGCAGACCGCGAGCGCCACATATTCCGGCGCGACGAGCGCGGCTTCATCGGCCGCCGCGACGACCAGCGCCGCCGCAAGCCGCGCGCAGCAGGCGGCTTCGGCCCCGACATCGAGCGGCTTCCCGATGTGGGCGATCATCGTCCTCATCGTGATCGTGCTCGCGGCGATCTGGTGGTTCTGGACCCAGCACCAGAAGCCGCCGGAGCCGGCGAAGACGGGCATGCTCGCCCCAGTGGAACTCGTGCTCCAGGCTCCGCCTGGCTCGCTGACTTAAGCAGAAAGACGAATATGCGTCCGAGCGTGGTGGTTTTGGGTGGGGCCCGTTCGGGCGTGATGACAGATCGACGAACGGCGCAGAGGTCGCGCGCCGTCGTCGTGTTTGCCGTGGCGCTGGCGACGATTGTCGCGGGCTGCTCCAGCCGGCCTTACGGCGACCTGGTCGTTGGTCCGACAGCGCCGGGAACGAGTCAGGTCAATCTTCTCGTGGCGACGACCCGCGCGCCGGTGCTCGATCCTCCCGGCGTGATCTTTGGAGGGGCGCGCGGCAAGGGTCTCGACTTTGCCGATATCGCCGTTTCGATTCCGCCGGGGCACAAGCCCGGCGACGTCGAATTTCCGGGCCGCCCCCCAGGCGATCCGGAACGCGATTTCGTCACCTTGCGGGTCGACCGGATGGATCTCGCCCAGGCCAAGGCGACATTCAACACCCGGGTCGCCAATACGCCGGGCCACAAGGTCCTGATTTTCGTCCACGGGTACAACACCCGCTTCGAGGAGGCGGTCTACCGCTTCGCCCAGATCGTCCACGACTCCGACGTCAACGTGGCGCCGGTGCTGTTCACCTGGCCCTCCGGCGGCAACCTGGCCGACTATGTGTATGACCGCGACAGCGCCATGTATTCGCGAGACGCGTTCGAGACGGTGCTGGCGGCGCTGGTCGCCAATCCGAACGTTGGGTCGATTTCGATTCTCGCCCATTCGATGGGCAACTATCTGACTGTCGAGACGCTGCGGCAGATGGCGATTCGCGACCACGGGCTGCCGTCGAAGATAACCAACGTCATGCTGGCCTCGCCCGACATCGACGTCGACGTCTTCCGCCGCCAGATCGCCGAGATTGACGCAGGGCCGCGGTCGACCCAGTTCACGCTCTTCGTCTCGAGCGACGACAAGGCGCTCGGCATCTCGAGCTTCCTTGCCCGGGATACGACTCGGCTCGGCGCGCTCGATCCGACCAAGGAACCCTATTCGGACATGCTCGAGAAGGCGCGGGTCCAGGTCGTCGATCTGTCCAACGTGAAGTCCCAAGACGCGGCGAACCACAGCAAGTTCGCGACCGGCGAGGTCGTGGCGGCGATCGGCGATCGTCTCGCCCAGGGTCAGACGCTGACCGACGCCAAGCCCGGCCTGGTCGAAACGTTCGGCGCCTTCGCCAAGGGGACGGTCAACGTGGCGACCGACGTGGCGGTCGGAACCGTCACCGCCCCGGCCCGGCTCACCGATCCGACCCAGAACGAGAAGTCGGTCGACACCGCCGCCGGCGCCGTCACGCTCGACAAGTAACGGCGGCTCACGGACCCCTCCCCAGCAAGCTTGCGGCAGGGGAACCCGCAATCGCTCTCGACGGGCTTTGCAGGGCGAGGGCGATAGCCTTTTATTCGCATCGCCGGGGTTGACCTTCCGCGTCCTGTCCGTGAGAACCTGTTGTCCACTCCATGTGGGCCAATCTCGAAAAATCCGTTCCAATGCAATGGAGGTCCTCATGGATTCTGCAGGCAATCGCGCGATCGTTGCGCTTCTCGCAATCGTCGTCGTTCTCGCCGGACTTGTTTATCTGTTCGGCTATCCGCTACTGATTACGGTTGCGGTCATCGCGACCTTCGCGGCTATCGTCTTCATCGTCGTGCTGTCTGCGGGCGACATGGGAGAGAAGCCGTCCCGTCCGACCGGACAGCCGGAAGCCAAGCGGCGGGCGGCGACGTCCATCACGGCCAAGTAAGCGCCTCACGCAGCCGCCCTCATCCTGAAGGAGCGACAAGCTGCGGGACGACGGACAGCGACGGCAGCCCCGAAATTCCACGCATGCAGCGGCCTTAAGCGGTCAAAGCGCAACGTCACGGGGTCTTGATTTGACGACGTCGCGCCGAGACGGCAACGTGGCGCGGGGACGGAGCGCTCGCGTTCAACGGTGCGTCACGCAGCATGAGTCGCGGTCTCAGCTTTAGGTTTTTGACGGCGGCGATCGCTTTCGGCTGGGCTTGCGCGGCGCAAGCGCAGGAAAGCGCGCCGATCACGACGCCGCACGCAACAGTCACTCTGGTCTCCGAGACGGCGGCGGTCGAGGCGGACAAGCCGTTCCGGCTCGGCTTGCATTTCAGGCTGGCCAAAGGCTGGCACATCTACTGGACGAATCCCGGCGCCGCCGGCGAACCGCCGGAGCTCGATCTCAGTCTCCCCGAAGAGGCCAAAGCCTCGGACATCTCCTGGCCGACGCCCGAACGGGTGCGGCAAAACGACGAGGTGATGAGCTATGCTTATGTCGACGAGGTGTTGCTGCCGTTCACCGTGACGCCGCCCTCCGGGCTCCCGTCCTTCCCGATCAAGGCGAAGGCCAGCTGGCTGATTTGCGAAAAGATCTGCGTGCCGGAAGAGGGCGCGCTGACGCTTGACCTTCCCGTTGGCCGGGCCTCCCCCTCGATTCAGGCGCCGCTCTTCGCCGCTACCGACGCGCGCATCCCAAAATCCTCGTCCGACGCCGCCGCGATAACCCGCGACGGCGTGCTGACCGTCACGGGCGATGGCCTCTCGCCCGACGCCGTTCGCGAGGCCTGGTTCCTGCCCGCGTCGTGGGGCGCGATCGACGATCTGGCGCCGCAGGCGATGACCGTCGCGCCCGGCAAGCTTTCGCTATCCCTGAAGCCGGGTCCGGCCTTCGACCCGAAGGCGTCGCTTACGGGGGTGCTCGCCCTCAAGGACGCAGGGGGGCGCGAACGCGATCTCGCCATCGTCGCCACGCCGGTCGCCGGGACCGCTTCGGCAGCCGCCGCCGATCCGTCCGGCAGCGCCCCGGCGCCAGCGGACACCAATCGGCTCAGCCTCTTTTCGGCTTTGGCCTTCGCTTTCCTTGGCGGGCTCATTCTCAATCTGATGCCGTGCGTCTTCCCGATCCTCGCGGTCAAGGCGATGAGTCTCGCAAGTCTGGCGGGTCGAGATCGCAAAATCGTTCGGCTGCACGCCGCAAGCTACATCCTCGGCGTACTCATCGCGTTCGGCGCGCTCGGCGCGGCCCTCATCGCTTTGCGCGCGGCGGGCGCTTCGGCGGGGTGGGGCTTTCAGTTCCAATCCCCGATATTCGTCGCCGCGGTGGCGTGGCTGCTGCTCGCGATCGGCCTGAACCTGTCCGGCGTGTTCGAAATCGGCGGCGGGTGGGTCGGCGTCGGCGAGGGGCTGACCCATCGCGACGGGCTCGCGGGCAGCTTCTTTACCGGTCTTCTCGCTGTCGTCGTGGCGAGCCCCTGCACCGCGCCGTTCATGGGCGCGGCTCTCGCGGCGGCGGCGACCGCGGCGCCGGCGACGGCGCTTCTGATCTTCCTCGCCCTGGGGCTCGGCCTCGCCGCGCCCTATGGCGTCCTGGCGCTCGCGCCTGGGCTTGCGGTTGCGCTGCCGCGGCCGGGACGGTGGATGTTGATCCTGCGACAGGCTCTCGCCTTTCCGATGTACGGCGCGGCGGTGTGGCTGGTCTGGGTCGTCAGCCAGCAAGCGGGCGCCGACGGCGGACTCCTCGTTTTGAGCGGCGCCGTCCTCATCGGCTTCGCCGCCTGGATTTTCGGCGCGACGCGCAGCGATGCGAAACGCGGTCGCGCAATCGGAGCGGCGGTGGCGACGGCGACCGCGCTATTGGCTCTGCTGACCCTCGACAGGCTTGCGGTCCTGCCGCAGGACGCGACGGCCTCAGCCACGGCGGAGGGCGCCACGGCCTACACGCCTGACCGCCTCGCGGCGCTGCGCGCCGAGGGGCGGCCGGTCTTTGTCAACATGACCGCGGCGTGGTGCGTCACGTGCCTTGTCAATGAACGGGTCGCGCTCTCGTCGGACAGGGTGAAAGACGCTTTCGCCAAGCGGAATGTCGCCTATCTGAAGGGCGACTGGACGCGGGCCGATCCGGAGATTTCCCGGTTTCTCAAGCAGCATGGCCACGACGGCGTGCCGCTTTACATTCTCTATCCTCCGCATGGCGAGAAGCCGGTGGTCCTGCCGCAGATCCTGACGGGGACGGCGGTGCTGGATGAACTCAATCGAATGGGAAGCTGATAAGGAGACGCCGATGCGCTTGATGACGCTTGGACTGACGGTCGCCGCGCTCGGCCTGACAGTCGCGCCGGGCCTGGCGGAGGAACCCCTGAAGGTCGGGGATCCGGCGCCCGGCTTCGCCGCGATCGACAGCAACGGCCAGACTGTGCGTCTCGCCGACTTCGCGGGCAAGGAAGTGGTTCTCGAATGGACCAACGACGGGTGTCCGTATGTCGGCAAATGGTACAAGAGCGGCGCGATGCAAACGTTACAGCGCGAGGCGACGAAGCTCGGGGCGGTCTGGCTGACGGTCGCCAGTTCGGCGCCCGGCGAGCAAGGCTACGTCGACGCAACCAAGGCCAACGCCGACACCAAGGACCGCAACGCCGAGCCCGCTCATGTGCTGCTCGATCCGCGGGGCGCGATCGGCCGGCTTTATGGGGCGCAGACCACGCCGCACATCTTCGTGATCGGTCCCGGCGGCGTGCTCGCCTACATGGGCGGCGCGGATTCGATCGCCTCGACCCGGATCGAGGACCTGCAAAGGGCCGAGCCCTATGCGCGCGAAGCGATCGAGGCGGTGTCTGCCGGGAAGCCCGTGCCGCATCCGGTGACGAGACCCTACGGCTGCTCGGTGAAGTACTCGAGCTGATCGTCGGGGTGCCTTCGCGACCTTCGTAGACCGTCCGAAGCTGTAGCTGTCGGCGCAACCAGCCTCTTCGGACCGGGCGAACGTAAACGCTTTGGCGCCTCTTGTAACATTTCTTAATGCGGGGGGCGATATCCGCCCCTTATCCTCCTCATTCCCAAGCCAATGAGATAGCCCGAAGCAAAGGCGCTCCGGGCTATATTTGCGTCTCGGTTCGTTCGCTGAAGGACCGAGACGCGTGTGTCCTGGAACAAACCAGAAAAAGCCAGAGTTACACTGTCATCGCCGCCTCGCGGCGACCCCCTGTTCCTTAAGGCCATGACGGAAACGCGAGGCGACAAACGAACGACCAACCGGACGTCCAAGAACTCCACGCGCACTGGCCGGATGCTGGCTCCGTCCGAGACGGAAGTCGAGGAGCCTCGTCGTCCGGTTCCTCAGGACCCCGATCATGACGACGGTCAGTTGGAAGCCGCGCCCAGGAGGCGGCGCGGGTGGGGCTGGATCGTTTTCCTTATCGTCGTCGCAGTGCTCGGCGTAGCCGCGTGGCGGCTGCTTTCGCCCAAGGAAGACCAAGAGAGGCGGATCGCGCAACAAGTCCAGCCGGTCGGGGCGGCGAAGATCGTCGCCGGCGACATCGATCATACGCTTACCGGCCTCGGAACCGTGACGCCGCTCGCCACGATCACGGTGCAGACCCAGATCAACGGACAGTTGATGGACGTCGGATTCAAGGAAGGCCAGCTCGTCCACAAGGGCGATTTCCTCGCCCAGATCGACGACCGGCCGTACAGGGCGGCGCTCGACCTCGCGCAAGGGTCGCTCGCCCATGACACCGGGCTGCTCGACCAGGCGCAGTCGGACCTTGCCCGCTATCAAACCCTGGCCAAGCAGGACAGCATCGCGATGCAGCAGGTCGCGGATCAGAGATTCCTGGTCGAGCAGGACAAGGGGCTGGTTCAGCAGGATCAGGCGAACATCGAGACGGCGAAGCTCAACATCGGCTACTGCCACATCGTCGCGCCGGTCACCGGGCGCGTGGGATTGCGCCTGGTCGATCCCGGGAATTACGTCCAGACATCGAGCACGACGGGGCTCGTGGTTCTCGCCCAGGTCGAGCCGATCTCGGTCGTGTTCGTTCTCCCCGAGGACGACATCGACGCGATCTGGGCGCAGGTCAAAGCGGGCAAGACCTTGTCGGTCTCGGCCTACGACCGCACCAACGACAAGCTGATCGCGAACGGAACGCTGGCGAGCCTGGACAACCTGATCGACACCACCACCGGGACCCTGAAGCTCCGGGCGATTTTCCCCAACACGGACGAGACGCTCTATCCCAATCAGTTCGTGAATGCCCGCATGGTGGTTCAAACGCTCGCCAACGTCGCGATCGCGCCGGTCGCCGCCATTCAGCACGGCGCCCCCGGCGATTTTGTTTTTCTGATCAAGCCGGACAATTCCATTGCGGTGCAGAAGGTCCAGACGGGTGTCACCAACGGCGACCGGATCCAGATCCTTTCAGGCGTGAAAGCGGGCGACACGGTGGTCGTCGACGGCGCCGATCGTCTGCGCGAGGGCATGAGGGTCCGCATTTCCGACCAGAACGACGGCGCCAAGAACACCAACAACGGCCCCGGCGCGCCGCCCGGCGAGCAGCCGGACAATGCGCGAAAGGTTCCCGCCGGCTCGCGCGTGCAGCCGGGTCCCAAGGACGGCGCGGCGCAGCAGCCTGCGGGCGGCGGCGCGTCGAACCCCTGAGGCGCGCCGCATGAACCCCTCGCGGATCTTCATCCTTCGTCCCGTCGGCACGACGCTCCTGATGGTCGCGCTGCTTCTCATCGGCGGCGTCGCCTATGGCTTCCTGCCGGTGTCCGCCCTTCCCGAAGTCGACTACCCGACCATCCAGGTGTCCACCTTCTACCCGGGTGCGAGTCCGGACGTGATGACGACGGCCGTCACCGCGCCGCTTGAGCGCCAGTTCGGCGAGATGCCGGGGCTCGATCAGATGAGTTCGGTGAGCTCGGCCGGCGCGGCCGTGACCACCTTGCAATTCTCGCTCAATCTGTCGCTCGATGTCGCCGAGCAGGAGGTTCAGGCGGCCATCAACGCCGCGACCGGTCTGTTGCCCTCGGGACTGCCGGCGCCGCCGGTCTACGCCAAAGTCAATCCGGCGGACGCCCCGGTCCTGACTCTTGCGGTCACGTCCAAGACCTTGCCGCTAACACAAGTCGAGGACCTGGCCGACATTCGCATGGCGCAGAAGATCTCGCAGGTGAACGGCGTCGGTCTCGTGTCGATCGCCGGCGGCCAGCGGCCGGCGCTCCGCGTCGAGGTCAATCCGCGCGCGCTCGCGGCTTATGGCCTCGCGATCGACGACATCCGCACCGACATCACCAACCAGAACACCGATCTCCCGAAAGGGAATTTTGACGGCGCGGCGCAGAACTCGACCATCAACAACAACGACCAGCTTCAGACGGCCGCCGATTACAAGCGTCTGGTCATCGCTTACAAAAATGGCGGCGCTATCCGGCTGTCGGATGTCGCGACCGTGATCGAGGGTCCCGAGAACGCCGAACTCGCGGCGTGGGCCAACCGCACGCCCGCGATCATCCTCAACATTCAGCGCCAACCCGGAACGAACGTCATCGCGGTGGTCGACGCGGTGAAGGCGCTGCTGCCGAAACTGAAGCAAACCCTTCCGGCCGGCGTGGACGTCGCCGTGCTGTCGGACCAAACCGGAACGATCCGGGCTTCGGTCGCCGACATCGAGTTCGAGTTGGGACTCGCGGTCGCGCTGGTTGTCCTGGTGATCTTCGTCTTCCTGCGCAGCCTGCCGGCGACCCTGATCCCGAGCCTCTCTGTCCCGCTGTCGCTGGTCGGGACGCTGGCGGGCATGTACATGTTCGGCTTCTCGCTCGACAACCTGTCACTGATGTCGCTGACGATCGCCAGCGGCTTCGTGGTCGACGACGCCATCGTCATGATCGAGAACATTGCGCGCTACATCGAGCGCGGCGACCCGCCGCTTCAGGCGGCCTTAGCCGGCGCCGGCGAGATCGGCTTCACCATCATCTCGCTCACCGTCTCGCTGATCGCAGTGCTCATTCCGCTTCTCTTCATGCAGGACGTAGTCGGTCGGCTCTTTCATGAATTCGCGATCACGCTGGCGATCACCATCGTGCTTTCCGCCGTCGTGTCCCTGACCCTGGTTCCGATGATGTGCGCGCTGATCATGCGCCACAGGGCCGAGGAATCCCGAAGCCGCATTTCTGCGCTCGCCGAGCGGGGGTTCCAGCGGATCATCGAGGGATACGACGCGACGCTGGGCTGGGTGCTCGACCACCAGACGCTCATTCTCCTGGTCGCGCTCGGAACGCTGGTGATGACCTGCGTTCAATACATCCAGATTCCCAAGGGATTCTTCCCTCTCCAGGATACGGGCGGAATCCAGGGGATCACGACCGCCGCTGAAGACATCTCCTTTTCCGAAATGGCGCGCAAGCAGCAGGCCCTAGCCGACGCGATCCTCAAGGACAAAGACGTCAGCAGCATCTCGTCGTTCATCGGCGTCGACGGAGTCAATCCGTCGCTCAACAGCGGGCGCATGATGATCACGCTGAAGCCGAGCGACGACCGCAGCGAGACCGCCGTCGAGATCATCCGCCGGATTCGGCAGGAGACGGCGGACGTCCAGGGCCTCACCATCGCCATGCAACCGGTCCAGGACCTGACAATCGATAGCACGGCCGGCAAGGCGCAATATCTGTTCTTCCTCGAAAACACGAATGCTTCGCAGTTCCCGACCTGGATTCCCAAGCTTGTCGATCGGATGCGCTCGTCGCCCCAGTTCGAGAACGTCTCGAGCGATCTGCAGTTGAAGGGGCGGCAGCTCAAGATCACCATCGACCGGCAAACGGCCGCGCGCTTCGGCATCACGGCCGCGACAATCGACAACGCACTCTATGACGCGTTCGGCCAGAGGATCGCCTCGACCTATTTCACCCAGAGCAACCAGTACCGGGTGATCCTGAACGCCGATTTGAGCTCGCTTGCCGACGTGCGAAGCGCGCTGAATGGCCTCTATCTGCCCTCGGCCACGGCGACCACCGGACAGGTCCCGCTCTCCGCCGTCGTTTCGATTGCCCAGGGCGACGCTCCGCTCAAGATCGAGCATCTCGGCCAGTTCCCCTCGGTGTCGATCTCGTTCGATCTCGCGCCCGGCGCCTCCCTCGACAAGGCGGTCGACGACATCAAGAAGGCCGAAGCGGACATCGGCTTGCCGGACACCTTCACCACCGCCTATCAGGGCGCGCTCAGCGCGTTCCAGAAGTCGCTGTCGAACGAGCTCTATCTCATTCTCGCCGCGGTCGCGGCGGTCTACATCGTGCTCGGCGTGCTCTACGAGAGCTTCGCCCATCCGATCACCATCATCTCGACCCTTCCCTCCGCCGGGGTCGGCGCGCTGCTTGCGCTTCACCTGTCCGGGGCGGGACTCGATGTCATCGGCATCATCGGGATCGTGCTCCTGATCGGCATCGTCAAGAAGAACGCGATCATGATGATCGACTTTGCGCTCGAGGCGCAGCGGGTCGAGGGCAAGAGTCCGCGGGAATCGATCCATCAGGCCGCTCTTCTGCGGTTCCGGCCGATTCTTATGACGACGATGGCGGCGCTGTTTGCGGCGCTGCCGCTGATGTTCGGTCAGGGCACGGGATCGGAATTGCGCCGTCCGCTCGGCATCTGCATTGTCGGCGGCCTGCTCTTCAGCCAGGTCCTGACGCTGTACACGACCCCGGTCGTCTACCTGTTCATCGACCGCATGAGCGCGCGCATCGCATCGCTGTTCCCGCGTGAGGAGCCCGGCGTTGCGCCCGCGGAGTGATGCTGCGCCCCGGACGGTCGCGGCATGAACATTTCCGCGCCCTTCATCGCGCGACCGGTCGCGACGACGCTTCTGACCATCGCCATCGCACTGGCCGGCATTCTGGGCTACCAGGCGCTTCCGGTCTCGCCGCTGCCTCAGGTGGATTTTCCGACCATCGCCGTCACCGCGCAATTGCCGGGCGCAAGCCCGGACGTGGTCGCGACCAGTCTCGCCGAGCCGCTCGAGCGACACCTGGGACAGATCGCCGACGTCACCGAAATGACGTCGCAGAGCCAGACGGGGCAGGCGCGAATCATTCTTCAGTTCGGGCTCGACCGCGACATCAACGGCGCCGCGCAGGACGTCCAGGCCGCGATCAATGCGGCGCAGGCCGATCTGCCGACCAACCTCCTGTCGCAACCGACCTACCGCAAGGTCAATCCGGCGGACGCGCCTGTGCTCATTCTCGCGCTCACGTCGGCCACCTTGACGCGCGGGCAGATGTACGACGCCGCGACCAATGTGCTCCAGCAGCAGCTGTCGCAGATTTCCGGCGTCGGGCAGGTCATCATCAGCGGCGCCGCTCTGCCGGCGGTGCGCGTCGATGTCGATCCGCTCGCCCTGTCCCACGCAGGCGTCGGCCTCGAGGACGTGAGGTCGGCCCTGTCCAACACCAACGCCAACGCCCCGAAGGGTGCGATCGACATCGGCTCGGAGCGGTGGCAAGTCTATGTCAACGACCAGGCCAATCACGCCGACGACTATCGCGACCTCGTCCTTGCCTATCGCAACGGCGGCGCCGTGCGATTGAGGGACGTCGCCGACGTCGAGGACTCGGTGCAGGACCTGAGGAACCTCGGGCTCGCCGACGGAAAGCCCGCTGTCCTCGTCATCATCTTCCGCCAGCCCGGCGCAAACATCATTTCGACCGTCGACGAGGTGCGCAGCTCGATCCCGCGCCTGAAGGCGGCGCTTCCGGCCGACCTCGACATCGGGCTCGCCGCCGATCGGTCGACGACCATTCGCGCGTCTCTCCGGGAAACCGAACTGACGCTCGTCATTGCGATCGTTCTGGTGATCGGCGTCGTCTACGCTTTCCTGCGCAACGGACGCGCGGCGCTTGTCCCGGCGGTGGCCGTTCCCGTTTCCATCGTCGGCGCCTTCGGCGCCATGTATCTTGCCGGCTTCTCTCTCGACAACCTGTCTCTGATGGCGTTGACGATCGCGACCGGATTCGTCGTCGACGACGCCATCATTGTGCTCGAGAACATCGCGCGTCATCGCGAGGAGGGAACGCCGCGCCTTCAGGCGGCGCTGATCGGCGCGCGCGACGTCGGCTTCACCGTGATCTCCATCACGCTGTCGCTCGTCGCCGCGTTCCTTCCGATCCTGCTCATGGGCGGCATCGTCGGGCGGCTGTTTCGCGAGTTCGCGCTGACGTTGTCGATCGCGATCTTCGTTTCTATGGCGATTTCTCTGACGACCACGCCGATGATGTGCGCTTTCCTGTTGAAGCGCGGCCGGGAGCAAAGGTTCCAGCGGCGAACCCTGTTTCAGCGGGCTCACGACGCCTACGGCCGGTCGCTCGCCTTCGCTCTCGACCATAGCCTGATCGTGCTCGCCGTCCTGATCGGCGTGATCGCGCTCAACGCCTGGCTGATCGTCGTCATCCCGAAGAGCTTCTTCCCCGAGCAGGACACGGGCCGCCTGACTGCGGGCCTAGTCGCCGATCAGGACATCTCTTTCGAACTCGTCAGCCAGAAGCTCAGGCAGATGATGGCGATCGTGCAGAAGGATCCGGCGGTTCAGGACGTGGTCGGTTCGACCGGGGTCGGCGGCGGCGGTTCCGCGGCGCAGACCAATACCGGCAACGTTTACATTGCGCTGAAACCTCTGAACGAACGCGACGGCATGCCGATCGTCATGGCGAGGCTTAGGCGCAAGCTCAGTCAGATTGCGGGCGCGCGGCTCTATCTCAATCCCGTGCAGGACATCCGCATCGGCGGGCGATCGGGGAACGCGGAGTATCAATACACGCTCCTCGGCGACAGCACGGACGAAGTCTACGCCTGGGCGCCGAAGCTGATGGCGGCGGTCCAGAAGGATCCGGCGCTCGCCGACGTGAGCTCCGACCAGCAACAGCGCGGGCTCGAGACGGAGCTGACCGTGGACCGCGACACCGCCTCGAGGCTGGGCCTCACCATGACCCAGATCGACAATACGCTTTACGACGCCTTCGGGCAGCGCGCCGTCTCGACGATCTACAACGCCCTCAACCAGTATCATGTGGCCATGGAAGTGGCGCCGCAGTTCCTCAAGCGTCCCTCGACGCTGAACCAGGTCTGGGTCTCGACCTCAGGCGCGCCGGCGAGCGGGTCTGAGACCACGCAGCTCAGCGCGGGCGCCGTGGCGGCTGGATCGCCGGTGGTCGCAACGGTGACGTCCGCGCCCGCCGCCAGCCTTTCGCTCTCGTCAGCCGCCGCTTCCGCCGCCAACCCGACATTCGCCGTGCTGAACAAGACCGTCGCCTTGTCGAACAATGCCGTTCCGGTCGCAGTGGCGACTTCTGGCGCCAGCGCGAGTTCCTCATCGACCAGCGCGGCTGCGAACAACGCCGTGAGAACGGCGGCGCAAGGGGCGATCGCGACGACCGGAAACGGCAGCGCATCGAGCGCCTCCGCGGTGTCAACCTCCGCCGAGACGATGACGCCGCTCATGGCCTACGCCGGCTATGCGCCTGGAAACACGCCGCTCGCGGTCAACCATCAGAGCCAGTTCGTGGCGACGACGATCTCCTTCGATCTCGCGCCGGGGAAATCCCTCAGCGACGCCACGGCGGCGTTCCAGCGTGCGACGCAAAGCATCCACCTGCCGTCAGATATCACGGGCAATTTTGCCGGCGTCGCGCTCGAATACGAAAAATCGCTCTCGACCGAGAAGCTTTTGGTGACGGCTGCAGTGGTCGCGATCTACATTGTGCTCGGCGTGCTCTATGAGAGCTTCATCCACCCGATCACGATCCTCTCGACGCTGCCCTCGGCGGGCGTCGGCGCGGTCGTCGCGCTGATCCTGTGCGGCATCCCCTTTACGATCATCGCGCTGATCGGGGTGATCCTGCTGATCGGCATTGTCAAGAAGAACGCGATCATGATGATCGACTTCGCCCTGCAGGCGGAGCGGGAGCGCGGCATGAACAGCCGTGACGCCATCTTCACCGCAGCGACCATGCGGTTCCGCCCAATCATGATGACGACGACCGCGGCGTTGCTCGGGGCCTTGCCGCTGTGTTTTCCCCTCGGGGAAGGGAGCGAACTGCGCCAGCCGCTCGGCGTCTCGATCGTCGGCGGCCTCATCGTCAGCCAGGCGCTGACCCTCTACACGACCCCGATCGTCTATCTTTACCTCGATCGCCTCGGGTTGCGTCTTCGCTCGCTCTGGAGCGACGCGAGACCTGGGCGGGGCCCGAGACCTGCGCGGGGCCCTCGTACGGCATCGAGGCCAACTGCGTAAGGCCTGGTCCGTAATGGCGTCGCTAATTCGCTCTTGCGAAGCCGAACCTGCGGCTGCGCCGTCCTTCACCAAGGAATGCGGCCCGGTCCGCGATGGGCTCCTGCTCATTCAGCGGAACGCTTAGATTTTCGGCAAAGACCTCGCCGGTGTGGCTGTCCGAGACAATGTCAAAGTGAACTGTCTGACCTGTTTTCAGGTCCGCCAGTCCCGCCCGCTCGACGGCCTGCATATTGACGTATACGTTGAATCCTCCGTCAACGGGTTGAATGACGCCATAGCCTTTCCGTGGGCTAAACCATTTTACGATTCCAGTTTTCATGAGTTACCTCCCGCCGCGCCGACTTTAATGCCGGTCCCGCAGCCTGCCCGAATCGCGCCGCTAAAAAGCTCCATCCCAGCAACGATTAGCAAACTTGAGACGAATTTTGGCCAGAATAAAAGTTAAATGACGTTAATGTTCTCAATGTTGTCGGCGCGGCCGATATTCGGAGCGGCTGCTTTGTAACGCTCGCCTCGTAGCGGCGTCTGACTCCTAACGATTATTCCAATTCGTCTAACGCTCGTCGAATGCATTCGACGCCCCTCGGTAGCGAATGGGCAAGCTATAAATAACTTACGCGGGTTGATGCATCGTACGCAATATGTTCTCCTCATATTTGCCTCTTGGTCGAGTTGCTGAGTGCGTTTACAGACGTACGCTCTGGATGGATGAGTGGAACAGTTGGTCAGGAAGCCCTACCGGCGCGGGAATGTGCCAAACGCCATGCGGGCCGCCGCCAGAGCCCTTCTCGATGAGGGTGGCGCTCCTGCGGTTCGGCTGGGCGAGACAGCGCGCCGGATCGGGGTGTCTCCGACCGCCGCTTATCGCTACTTCGCCAGCAAGGAGGACCTTCTCGCATCGGTAGCAGCCGAGGGGTTCCAGGAGCTCTCCGCCGCGATGGGAGCGGCGATACAGGGACCGGACCGGCTGCTAGGATTGGGTCTTGCCTATGTCGAATTCGCCCTGCAGAAGCGCAGTCTTTTTCGCCTGATGTTCGGACCGATCCTTGCCCAGCGGGTAAAATATCCGGGTCTGCAAAAAGCCGTGGCGGAGGCCTTCGGCATCTTGCAGGCTGTACAAGGGAACAACGGGCGTCCCCGTGAGGACGAGCGCGACGAGATGGCCGGCTGGGTCCTGATCCATGGGCTCTCTTCACTTTTAATCGACGATCTCGTTCCCCAGGAACGCATCGAACCGATGGTGAAGGAAATCATCGGAAACGCCTCTCTCCGAGTTCACTAAAGCGGGCTTCGGGCCGCCGTGGCGTCCAAACGCATTGCAACGGCGCTTGACCGGTACGCAATGAGTCTGCCCGGGCCCCTGCCTCGGTTACCGAACTTCTCTCCAAGCAACTGAGTATTTGGCGTCCCGGAAGGGAATCGAACCCCTGACCCCAGGTTTAGGAAACCTGTGCTCTATCCTGCTGAGCTACCGGGACGCGGCCGACGCGCAGTCGGCCTCGCGAGCGCAGTCTGGACGAAAGCCCCGCGAGCGGGCAAGAGCGTTAGCATGGATTTGCGCGCCGCGCACGCCTCTCTTCGCTACGTCCGCTTCCGCGCGGCCTGCGTGGCGCTCGCCGTGGCGGGTGTCGCGTCGCTCGCCGGGGCCGGTTCCGCGCGGGCGGCCTGCGGGACCCCGGACGGAACGGCCCGGGTCTCGGACGTCGACGATCGGCTCGATCTCGTCCTCGCCGACGGCCGCACGGTCCGATTGGGCGGCGTCACGCTTCCCGATCCGGCGCGCGTTCCGGATCTCGCCGAGGCGGCGCGGCAGGTCATCGCCGCCCGAATCGTCGGCCGCGACGGCGAACTCGAGCGCCTCGTCAGCGGGACGGACCGATGGGGCCGCGTGGTCGCGGATATCCAGTTTCCTGACCTCGGTCCTGAGGGTCGACGAACAACGGCCGCAACGAGCCTGCTCGCCGCCGGCTACGCCGTCGTTTCGCCGGCCTTCGAGGCGCGCGGCTGCGTCACCGAGCGGCTTCGGATCGAAGACGAAGCGCGAAGCGGCGGCCTCGGCCTGTGGGCCGGATCGGCCCACCCGATCATCGACGCGGCGGACGTCGAGACGCTCCGACGAAGCGACGGACGGTTCGTGGTGATTGAGGGTCGGGTGCGGAGGGTTGGCTTTGGGCGCTCGCGCCTCTATTTTGACCTCCTGCCGAGGGGCGGCCCGACGATCGTCGTCCCGCGGAAGCTCGAGGCGGTTTTCGCGCGAGCCGGACATGCGGTCGACGCCGCTCCCGGCCAGACGATTCGTGTGCGAGGGGCGCTTGATAACCGTTTGGGCCCGAGACTCGAGGTCAGCGAGCCGGCGATGATCGAATTTTTGGGGCGTTCGGACGCGCCTGTGGACAAGCCGCGCCTATGATCGATTGCGGTCCGGAAAACGAGGGGACTCCGGCTGGCGCGCGCGCGCGTCGGCTCGGGCTCCTGATTGCCGCTTTTGCGCTGAGCCTCGGTCTGGCGGCCTGCGCGTCGGTCGAGGCGCCGCCCGCCCCGAGCAGCGTGGCCGCGGCGCCCGCGGAGCAGAAGCCGGTGACTCCGCCGGCAAGTCCGGAGCGAAAGCGGCTCATCGAGGCGTTCGGCGGCGAGTATCGCGCGCCGGCTACGGAAGCCTTCCTCAACGCTGTGCTCGTCAAGCTGGCGCAGGCCTCTGACGCGCCGAGCCAGCCTTATCGCGTCACGCTGCTCGATTCTCCGGTGGTCAACGCCTTCGCTCTGCCCTCGGGCGACATTTTCATGACCCGGGGTCTCATCGCGCTCGCCGACGACACGTCCGAGATCGCCGCCGTGATGGCGCATGAGATCGCCCACGTGACCGCGCGCCACGCGGCGCAGCGGGCCGAGTACGCGAAAACCACGGCGCTCTTCGCCCGCGTCAATCAGCAGGTGCTGGAGCGTTCCCAGGCCCCCGACGAGGCGGAGGCCCGTTCGCGGCTCTCGCTCGCGAGCTTCTCGCGCGAACAGGAATTCGAGGCCGACCAGATCGGCATCAAGTCGATCGCGCGCGCCGGCTACGACCCCTATGCCGCCGCGCGGTTCCTGACCGCGCTCGGCGAATGGAGCGCGCTCACCGCCTCGATCTCCGGAGCGCCGTCCGCGGATCGGCCGGACATGATGGCGACGCACCCCTCGACTCCCGAGCGGATCGCTCAGGCGGAAGCGGAAGCGCGGCAGTTCGGAGCGCCCGCAAACGGCGCCACTGGCCGCGACGGCTACCTTGCGGCGATCGACGGGATCCTGTTCGGCGACGATCCCTCACAAGGGGTCGTGCGGGGAAATCTTTTCATCCACCCCAAGCTCGGGTTCGCCTTCGAGGCGCCGTCGGGATTCACGCTGGAGAACCAGTCCGCCGCGCTGATCGGCGTCGGCGACGGCGGCGCGGAGGCGCTTCGGCTGGACAGCATTCCGATCCCGGATTCGACGCCGGTCGCGAGCGCGATCGCGTCCGGCTGGATCGACGGCGTCAAGACGACCGACGTGGAGACCGTTGAGATCGGCGGGCTCGAGGCCGCGCAGGCGACGGCGCGGGGCGAGCAGTGGAGCTTCCGGCTGGGGGCCGTCCGGCTGAACGGCCGCCTCTATCGGCTGATCTTCGCCGCCCGGTCGCTGTCGCCGGATGTCGATCGGCGGTTTCGCGCCTCGCTCGAATCGTTCCATCTGATCGACGCCCGGGACTCCGCGCTCGCCGCGCCGCAGACCATCAAGATCGTCGCCGCCGGCGGCGTCGACACCCCCGACACGTTGGCCGCGCGGATGGCGTTCCTGCCGCAGGCGCTCGACCAGTTCCTGATCCTCAACGGCCTCGAGCGCGGCGCGCCGCTCGTCCAAGGCCAGCGCTACAAGGTTGTGTCTCAATGACGACTGAAGATCCCGCCGCCGGCGAGCGCCGTCTTTCCGGCCGGGTGGTGGCGGCGACCCACAATCCCGGCAAGCTGCGCGAGATTCGCGAACTGCTCGCGCCCCATGGGATCGAGGCGGTCGGCGCGGCGGAACTCAACCTCCCCGAGCCCGAGGAGACCGGGCTGACGTTCCGCGACAACGCCGCGATCAAGGCTGAGGCGGCGGCGCGGACTTCCGGTCAGCCCGCGCTCGCCGACGATTCCGGGATTTGCGTCGAGGCGCTCGGCGGCGCGCCCGGGATCTACTCGGCACGCTGGTCGGGCGGGTCCAAGGACTTCGCCGCCGCGATGGCCCGGATCGAGCGGGAGCTCCTGGCCAAGGGCGCGCCGAAGCCGTGGCGGGCCTATTTCGTCAGCGCGCTGGCGCTGGCCTGGCCGGACGGGCGGACCGAGATCTTCGAGGGCCGGGTCGACGGCGACCTCGTCTTTCCGCCCCGCGGGACCGCCGGCTTCGGGTACGACCCGATCTTCAGGCCGGACGGCCACGACCGCACCTTCGGGGAGATGAGCGCGGAGGAGAAACACGGGATTCCGGCCGACGGTTCGCTGGCGCTCTCGCACCGCGCACGGGCCTTCCAGACATTTGCGCGCGCCTGCCTTTGAGCGCCGTTCGGCGTCCGCCCGGATTGGCTTCGGCCGTCGTTCAGCCCTCGTTCGACACCCAAAACAGAGCTCTTAGTCGACCGTGTTTTAAACGATTCCAAGGGCTTCTCACGGTTAATCGGGAAAAAAATTTGAGGCCGATTTCGAGCCTCGCTCCTGCATCCATCCCGCCCTCCTCATCGCTTTCCTCTGGAATTTCGGACATGCCGAACTATAGCAGGACTTTCCGTTTTTGGGAAGACCATATCGCACCCGCTCCTGTTTTTAGCGCGGCGCCACCCCGTCGAGCCATGCGATCAGGTCGCGCGTGACCTCATTGCGGTTGGTCTCGTTCAGCGTCTCGTGCCGCGCGCCGGGGTAGATGCGAGTCGTGAGCCTTGTGAAGCCCGCCCCTTTCAGCGCGGCGATCAGGCCCCGGATATTGGCGCCGACCGGGTCCTTCTCGCCGGAGAAGACATAGATCGGCAGGTCCTTGCGGATGCGGGCGAGGCGATCCGGAGCGAGGAGGTCGGGCAGGGCGTCGAGGAGGTCGATGGCGAGTTGGTTGGTGATGTCGAAGCCGCAAAGCGGGTCGGCGACATACGCGTCGACCTCGGCTACGTCGCGCGAGAGCCAGTCGGATCGGGTCCGCGCCGGCGCGAAGGGCTTGTTCAGCCCGTCGAACATCAGGGAATTGACGAACTTGCTCTTGCCGCGCCCACCCTGCCGGAGACGCTCGGCCCGGGCGATCACCCGACCGGCGGCTGCGATCGGCGGCGGCTTGCCGTTCGAGCCGGAATAGACGACGCCGGCGAGCCCTTCGCTGTGCTCGGAGACATAGTGCTGGCCGATCCACGAGCCGGTCGAATGGCCGAGGAGCACGATTGGAACGCCGGGCTGCTCGGCGCCGATCAGGCGATTAAGGGTCCAGAGGTCGCCGACCACTTTCGCCCAGCCGTCGCGGTCGGCGAAATGGCCGAGGTCTGCCGGCGCCGCGGAGGGACCGTGGCCGCGCAGGTCGAAGGCGTAGGCGGCGTAGCCCGCGGCGTTGAGCGCCGCCGCAAGACGAGCGTAGCGGGCGGAATGCTCGGCGAGTCCGTGGGCGATCTGGACGACCGCGCGCGGCGCCCCTTGCGTGCAGCCAGCGCCGGCCGAGCAGACGGACGCCGTCCTGGGCCTCGAAGGTGAAGTCGCCTCCCGGCATCCCCCGTGTCCTTTTCCGCTCCGCCGCTCCCGATCAGGTCCCGCGCATTGGACCCGGGAGCCAAGCCCGTCAAGCGCGGCTGCAAATCGACGTCGAGCGCTCGTGCGCCAGCGATCGAGTTCTTCGGCGCGGGTGGGTGGCGGCGATTGGATAGCGCCGGAGCGTGCCTCTTGATTTCGCCAACCAGGGACCTTTTAAGCGGCGTGTTCTCGCGATGCGGCTTTCTGCCCGATTGCCGCTGTCCACGCCCGGCCGGATGAGCATTTCGGATCGTCGCCGGCGATGTCACGCGTTTGGTAAAGCTTGCCAGCCAACCTCGATATCCCCGCGGCGCGGAGTCCGTCCGTGATTGGAAACGCTTCCCTTCAAACCCACGCTCCTTGTTTTGCGATGTCCATCGCCCTCCGGCCTGCCCGGGCGCTCCTCGTTGGGTTCGGACTGGCTGCTGGGCTTGCGGCGACCGCCGAGGCGGCCCGCGACCAAAATCGACAGGATCTCGAGCCTGTCGCGCGGGACGCCCGGCCAATTGTTGAAATCAGGGACGACAGCGGGGGCAACGTCGCGGAATATGCCTTGCGGCTGTACGAACTTCAGGCGACGAAGCAGCCGGTCAGGTTTGTCGGCCGGTGCGATTCCGCCTGCACGCTCTTCCTCGCCCTGCCGGCCGAGGAAACCTGCATAACGGAAGGCGCGTACTTCCGATTTCACGCTCCGTCGGGTCCGTCAGCGTCGGCCTCGGCGCAAGTCGAAGCCTACATGATGCATAAATATCCAAAATGGGTTCGGGCCTGGATCGTCGCGCAGGGCGGATTGACCGACGCCATCGCGATCATGACTTACGACTACGCCAACGCGTTCATTCGGACTTGCCGGTGACGGCCGAGGCCATCGCATCCCGAGGTCAGAGCCCGGTTTTCCCGCGCGGTCGAGGAGGGACGCTGCGGGGCGCCGCAAAGGCGCCTCCGAAGTTCTGATCGCGCGGTCAGCCGCGCCCATGTCCAAGTCCATGGCCATGCCCGACGCCGTCGCCGCCCGAGTTATGTCCCTGATGACCGATGCTGGCTGTGGCGGTCGCCGTGCTGGTGTCGGTGCTCGTGGCCGAGCCGACGCCGGTGGCGGAAGCGCTTGCGGTGGCGGTCGCCGTCACGGAGACCGAGACGGAATGCCCCGTGGTGGTGGCGGTGGCGGTCGCCGTCCCGCCGAAGCCGGCGCTGGCGTTCCCGACCGACGAGGCGGAGCCCGCCGTGCTCGTGCTGACGCCGGCCGCGCCGCCGGCCCCGCCCGAGCCACGCCCGTGGTGACCGACGCTTGCGGTGGCGGTCGCCGTGCTGGTGTCGCTGCTCGTGGCCGAGCCGGTTCCGCTGACGGATGCGCTCGCGGTGGCGGTCGCCGTCACGGAGACCGAGGCGTGATGCCCCGTGCTGGTGGCGGCGCCGGCAGCCGACCCGCCGAAGCCGCTGCTGGCGTTGCCGACCGCCGAAGCAGAGCCCTTTGTGCTGGTGCTGACCGCCGCGAAGCCCCCGGAGGCGCCCTCCGAACCGCGTCCATGCCCATATCCATGCCCGTATCCATGCCCAGACGCGCCCGAGCCGCCGGCCGTGCCGCTGGCGCCAGAGCCGCCACCGCCCGGAGCGCCGCCGGAGCCGATGCCCGTGCGGCCGCCAGAGCTGCCGCCGGAGCCGGAGCCGCCTGCGCCGCTCGAGCCTCCGCCGCCCTCGCCCGTGCCTCCGGCGCCCGTGCCTCCGCCGCCCGAACCGCCGCCGCCCGAACCGCCGCCGGCGCCGCTCGAGCCTCCGCCGCCCCCGCCCGTGCCCCCGCCGCCTGTGCCGCCGCCCGCGCCGCCGCTTGCGGCGCCGGCCTGTGCCGCCGGCGCTTGTGCCGCTAGAGCCGCTGCCGGAGCCGGACCCGCCCGGGCCGGCCGCGCCGCCGCCATTGGAGCCGCTCGAACCGGAGCCGCTGGGACCAGAGCCGGAGCCGCTCGAGCCGGAGGCGCCCCCGCTCGCCGCGCCGCCGCCAGCGAATCCGCCGCTCAAGCCGCGGTGACCGCCGCGGCCGATCCCCTGCTGGGTCGTCGCTGTCGACGCCGTGACCTGACAGGTCTCATCGGTCAGCGGATATTCTCTAAAGAATTGTGTGATCCCAGCGGGCGATCCGCTCCTCAGCGCGGCGGGGCAGGCGTCGTCAAAGGATGAAGCGGCGCGCGCGGGTACGGAAAGGAGAGCCAGGCCGGCCAGCGCCGTACCCGCTAACAGAATGATTTTCGACGGGATATTTTTCCCCGCTCGCGTTTCTTGACGGGCGGTGTTCAATTGATGAAACATTTTCTACCTCCCTCGAAACGAACCCCCTTTTTTTCTTGCCCCAGACGTTTTTTTGCGCTCGCGAGATCCAACTTGGGCGAAGCCGCGCGCCTTCTCGGCGCGGCGGCCCCCGCTGTGAGGCTGAACGTGTGTCTTTGCGCTGACCCAGGTCGAGCGCCATAACAGGTCAAGTTTACAGAAATACGCTTAAATCAGCGTGATCCACGTGAACCGAAGAACCTGAAAGACTGTCGTGTCAGGAGCTAATCCCAGAACTAAACATGAATCTACTCCCGGATTTGCAGGAGCGGGCCTATGCGCGTTGTCGCCGACTATTCTGACGGCAGCCTACGCAGCGCACAAAGTCCATAAATTACTCAACGTTGCGGACGAGGCCGCGGGGCCGTCGATGACAAAAATAAGGACCCGCCCAATACCTAAGATGGACCCCGCGCTATTTGTGCACAGCCGTCGCCCAATGTCCATTTCGAATCTTCACTTCCCCCACCCGGCCCCGCGGCAAAATCGGAACCGGGCGCCGGCGAGCGCCAGGTCTTCGCGCCAAACTTTCGCCTCGCCGAATCGACTTCGATCCGTTAAGGGTCAAATCCCATGGCGCGGTATATCTTCATCACCGGCGGCGTGGTTTCCTCGCTCGGCAAGGGTTTGGCTTCGGCGGCGCTGGGGGCGCTGCTGCAGGCGCGCGGCTACACCGTCCGCCTGCGCAAGCTCGACCCCTATCTCAACGTCGATCCGGGAACCATGAGCCCGACCCAGCACGGCGAGGTGTTCGTCACCGACGACGGGGCGGAGACCGATCTCGATCTCGGCCATTACGAGCGGTTCACCGGCCGCAACGCCAAGAAGCAGGACAACATCACCACCGGCCGCATCTACCAGGAGCTGATCGCCCGCGAGCGGCACGGCGACTTCCTCGGCGCGACGGTGCAGGTGATCCCCCACGTCACCAACGCGATCAAGGACTTCGTTCTGGAGGGCAACGAGGGGGTCGACTTCGTGCTGGTCGAGATCGGCGGCACCGTCGGCGACATCGAGGGCCTGCCGTTCTTCGAGGCGATCCGCCAGCTCGGCAACGATCTGCCGCGAGGGCACGTGGTCTACATCCACCTGACGCTGTTGCCGTACATCCCGACCGCCGGCGAACTGAAGACCAAGCCGACCCAGCATTCGGTCAAGGAGCTGCGCTCGATCGGCATCCAGCCGCATATCCTGCTCTGCCGCTCGGACCGCGAGATACCCCGCGAGGAGCGGCGGAAGCTCGGGCTGTTCTGCAACGTGCGCGAGAGCGCCGTGGTCGAGGCGCGCGACGCCCGCTCGATCTACGACGTGCCGGCGCTCTACCACGCCGCCGGCCTCGATCGCGAAGTGCTCGCCGCCTTCGGCATCGAGCCCGCGCCGAAGCCCGACATGCGGCGCTGGGAGACGGTGTCGAAGTCCTATCACAACCCCGAGGGCGAGGTGACGATCGCGGTCGTCGGCAAGTACACCGGCCTCAAGGACGCCTACAAGTCGCTGATCGAGGCGCTGACCCACGGCGGCATGGCCAACCGCGTGCGGGTCAAGCTCGACTGGATCGAGAGCGAGATCTTCGAGACCGCCGATCCGGCGGCGCATCTCGAGGGCGTGCACGGCATCCTGGTGCCGGGCGGCTTCGGCTCGCGCGGCGCGGAAGGCAAGATCCTCGCGGCCAGGTTCGCCCGCCAGCGCAAGGTGCCCTATTTCGGCATCTGCTTCGGCATGCAGATGGCGGTGATCGAGGCCTGCCGGTCGCTGGCCGGCCTTCAGGACGCCAATTCCACCGAGTTCGGCCCGACGCCCGAGCCGGTCGTCGGGCTGATGACCGAGTGGCTGCGCGGCAACGAACTCGAGCAGCGCCGGGCCGAGGGCGACCTCGGCGGCACGATGCGGCTCGGCGCCTATCCGGCCCTGCTCAAGCCGGGCTCGCGGATCGCCGAGATCTACGGCGGAGACCCGGATCTCCGAGCGCCACCGCCACCGCTACGAGGTCAACACCGGCTATCGCGCCCGGCTCGAGGACAAGGGCATGGTGTTCGCCGGCATGTCGCCCGACGGGCTCCTGCCCGAGACGATCGAGTTCGCCGACCATCCCTGGTTCATCGGCGTGCAATTCCACCCGGAGCTGAAGTCCCGGCCGTTCGAGCCGCATCCGCTGTTTGCGAGCTTCATCGCCGCGGCCAAGGCGCAGAGCCGGCTGGTCTGAGCCCCGTTGCGGGCTTTAGCCTCCATGGGCTATGGATCGCGCTTAAGGAAGGATGGCCGAGTGGTTTAAGGCAGCGGTCTTGAAAACCGCCGTGGGGGCAACCCCACCGTGAGTTCGAATCTCACTCCTTCCGCCATTGAACCCCGATAAATGACTGAATCGGGTGAATAAAAGAGAAGCGTTTTTTCTGTCCCAGTTGCGGTCCTAATTCGTCTTCTGTCCCGAAGAGCTTCCGCAGTATTTATCGGCGCCGGTCGCTGGCGCCGTCCGTCAGCCGCGCAAGCTCCGCCAGCGGGTCCGGGTCCGGGTCCGGGGCCGGGTCCGAAGTTGTGGCGTTGTTCGGGGGGCGTCGGTCTCGCTCAAGTCGGCGTGGGCGAAAAATCAAACACGTCCCGTGCAAGGCGGCCTTTCCCGGCCATGGCAGGCCCTTCCCGTTTGCATTCGGCCATGGTTGAAACCTCGTGGAAGAACGGAGAAGCCCCCATGCGACTTCTGGCCCTCATCGGCGCCCTCGCGGTCATCGTCGCCATCGCCGCCGCGATCTTCTTTTTCGGCGGCTTTTGGAGCGTCGCCGAAAGCGAGGACGATCCCGGGATCGTGAACTGGGCGCTCTCCAGCGTCCGCGCCGCTTCGGTCGCCCGGCACGCAACCGAAGTCCCGCCCGCCAACCTTGACGACCCCGCGACCGCTCAGGCCGGCGCCCGCGTTTATTCCACCATCGGCTGCGTCAACTGCCACGGCGGGCCGGGCGTTAAATGGGCTAAGTTCTCGGAAGGCCTGAAGCCCGTCCCCGCCGATCTCGTCGCGATGGCGAAGGCGCGAACGCCGGCCGAGCTCTTCTTTGTCGTCAAGAACGGCGTCAAGTTCACGGGCATGCCGAGCTTCGGCCTGGCTGGCGCGTCGGATCAGGACATCTGGTCGATCGTCGCCTTTGTTCGAAAACTGCCGACCGTGACCGAAGCCGACTACAAGACCTGGACCGCCTCGCCTTAGCCGAGATCCCCCTCGCTGCTTTGCGCGCGCCGATTGCGCGACGTGTGACGCCCATCACAGCGCTCGGGTCTGACATGGGATTCCGCGAAACGCGACGGATTTCATAGGGAGGTTATGCGGATGCCGACGACCGACGTGTCTGGCGCCAGGCCTCGGCCGGGTTCGACCTGACGGGTCGCGGCGGACTGAAACTTTCGCAAGCCTGGGCCGGAGGCATGAAAAGCCTGCACGGCGTCCACGTGCACGGATTTCCCAATGCCTTCTTCGTGCAGTTCGCGCAGGGCGCGAACCTAGACGAACATTCCCCACAACCTCGCCGAAGCCGGACGAACGATCGCGATGGTGGTCCGGCGCGCGCTCGACGGCGGCTACAGCAAGGTCGAGGTCACGCGGGAAGCCCAGGACGCCTGGGTCGCCCTGCTGCTGACCGGCATGGGCGTCCTGATCAACTCGCCCGACTGCACGCCCGGCTACTACAACAACGAGGGGCAGCCGCTCCCCGAGTCGCGGTTCAACGTCGGCTATCCAGCCGGCCCCTCGGCCTATTTCAAATACCTCGACGCGTGGCGTTCATCCGGCGCTTTCGAGGGCCTGGCCTTTGCCTGAGCGCGCCCGTTGCAGCGTCATGACGCGCCTCGTTTGACGCCGCCGCCGATCGCGGCGCCGGCGTCGGGGGGCAGGCGGAGATAGCCGATGACCGACACGAGCGTCACGAGCGCGGCCATCGCGAAAGCCCATTGGAAGTCTTGCAGGTCGTAATGCGTCGGTCCGCCGCCGGCGCCGCCGTGATGGAGCGACGCCGCGGCGCGCAGGCAGAGCGCGCCGAAGGCGATCCCTAAGCCGATGGTCATCTGCTGCGCGACGCTCCAGAGCGTGCTGGCCGGTCCCCTCTGCGCGTCGGTCACGTCCGCATAGGCGAGCGTTCCGAGCGTCGTGAATTGCAGCGAACGCGCGAGCCCGTAGCCGAACAGGATCACGATCGTGAGCGTGAGCGGGGTGGACGGCGCGAGCCGGCCGCAGGCGAAGATCAGAACCGCGGCGATCGTGCAGTTGACCACGGCGACCCAGCGGAAGCCGAACCGCCTGAAGATGCGGGTGGTGAAGGCCTTCATGCCGATATTGCCGGTCGCGGTGGCGAGCAAAAGCAGGCCGGAGTGGAACGCGGAGAGACCGAACCCGAGCTGGAACAGGAGGGGCGTCAGATAGGGCACGGCCTCGACGCCAATGCGCGTCGCCGAGCCCCATAGCACCGTGACCGCATAGGTCGGCACGGCCAGCGTCGAAAGGTTCAGCAGCGGATCGCGCGTTCGTCGCAGATGCCAGATGGCGGCGACGCCGACCAGGATTCCTCCGATTTCAAAACCGACGGCGCTGAGGAGGCTCGCGTCGTCGTGGCTCGCGAGTTCCGCGCCATAGAGGAGGCCGATCAGCGCCACACCGCTCAAGCCGAAGCCAATGAGGTCGAGACGCCTCTGCGCCGCGCCGCGCTGGTTGGGAACGAGAGCGACGATGGCGGTGAGCGCGGCGATCGCGAAGGGCACGTTCAGGAAGAACACCCAGCGCCACGACGCATAGGTGGTGATGAAACCGCCGACGGTCGGTCCGACCACCGGCGCGACGATCGCCGGCCAGGTGATGGTCGAGATCGCCCGCATCAGCCGGCTCTTCTCGGTGTTGCGCACCACGATCATGCGCCCCACCGGCACCATCATGGCGCCGCCCACGCCCTGGAGCACGCGCGCGGCGGTAAAGAAGAGGATGCCGGTCGAAAACCCGCACAGGACCGAGGCGAGCGTGAACACGACAAGGGCGCTCGCGAACACGGTGCGCGAGCCCAGGCGGTCTGCGATCCAGCCGCTGATCGGGATGAAAACCGCGAGCGTCAGCATGTAGGCGGTCATGCCCAAACTGACTTCGTTCGGGCCGACCGAGAACGACCGCGCCATCTGCGGCAGCGCGGTCGCGATGACCGTCGTGTCGAGGTACTCCATGAAGAAGGTCGCGGCGACGATGTAGGGCAGGAGTTCTAAGTTCATCCCGCCCCTTATCTCGCCGGCGCTTGCTCAGACAATCCCCGACGACGATCCCGCGACGGCCGGGCGCTCCTCGGCCTTCCGCGCCCGGTAGCCCGAGGCGCGATAGGTGACGATCGGGTCGATCGCCCCGCCTTTGCGGCGCCGCCCTTCCGCCAGGATCGGCGAAACGTCGGTCAGGAACCCGGCCTTGAGGAGACGATACGCTTCGATGACGTCGTTGGCCTCCTGCGCCGCTTCGAGCGCCGAGCGGTCGACCGCGAGCGCCTGGGCGTAGGCGCGCTCGACCTCGATCGCCGACGCCATCAGGCTCTCGATCGGATCGGTGACGTTGTGCGACTGGTCGAGCATGTAGGCCGGGTCGAAGCGCGGCGCCTTGCGCTCGGCCGCGTCGACGAGCTCGTTGAACACGCGGTAGAGCCGGAACGGGTCGATCGAGCCGGCGTCGAGATCGTCGTCGCCGTATTTCGAATCGTTGAAATGAAAGCCGGCGAGGCGCCCGGCGCGCACGAGCCGCGCCACGATCTGCTCGATATTGACGTTCGGCGCGTGGTGGCCGAGGTCGACGAGGCAGAAGGCCTTGGGCCCCAGCGCTTCGGCCGCCATCAGGCTCGAGCCCCAGTCGGCGATCACGGTCGAGTAGAACGCCGGCTCGTAGAGCTTGTGCTCGAGGAACACGCGCCAGTCGCCCGGCAGGCGCTGATAGATGGCGGAGAGCGATTCGAGATACCAGTCGAACACGCGGTTGAGATTCGACTGTCCCGGGAAATTCGAGCCGTCCGCGATCCACACCGTCAGCGCCTTCGAGCCAAGTTTTTGCCCGATCTCGATGCATTCGATGTTGTGCGCCACCGCCTGGTCGCGCACGGCCTTCGACGCATGGGTCAGCGAGCCGAACTTGTAGGAGAGCGTCTGCCCCTGCTGGTCCTGGAACGTGTTGGAGTTGACCGCGTCGAAGCTTAGGCCCAGCGCCTTGGCGCGCTCGGCGAGTTCCCGGTAATCGCTGACCTTGTCCCAGGGGAAATGCGGCGAGCAGGCCGGCGTCGCGCGTGTGAGTTGCTCGATCGTCGCGCAATCCTCGAGCTTGTCGAAAATGTCGCGCGGCTCGCCGGGACCGGGAAAGCGGGCGAAGCGCGTGCCGCCCGTGCCGACGCCCCAGGTCGGGACGGCGACGGCGAAAGCGGCGACCTTCGCCGCGATCGCCTCGATGTCGAGGCCGCGCCGCTTCAGCTGCCGGCCGAGCGCGCCGTAATCGTCCTCGAGCGCGGCGGCGCGCTTCGCGTTCTCCTCAGCGATCAGCGAATCGGGAATGCGATACGACATGGCTCTCACTCCAACTGTTATCAGCGACGTCGTCATTTGCGAGGAGCGAAGCGAGGAAGCAGTCCAGGGGCCGAAGGACACTCTACGATCTTCTGGATTTGCTTCGCTTCGCTCGCAATGACGGACACGGGGCGGACCTCGTTTCTTTCCGCCCTACCGCGTAAAGCTCACGGCGTTGCCGGCGTCGACGTTGAGAATGTTGCCGGTGCTCTTGGCGGACAGATCGGAGGCGAAATAGTAGACCGCCTCGGCGATATCCTCCGGGTAGACCGAGCGCTTCAAGAGCGAGCGCTGGCGATAGACCTCCTCGAGGTCGTCCTCCGCCACTTTGTTCGAAGCCGCGCGCTGCGCGCGCCATTCGCCGCGCCAGATCTTCGAGCCCCGCAGCACGGCGTCGGGATTGACCGTGTTGGCGCGAATGCCGAACGGCGCCCCTTCGAGCGCGATGCAGCGCGCAAGGTGGACTTCCGCCGCTTTCGCCGTGCAGTAGGCGGCCGCGCCGGGCGATGCGGCGAGCGCGTTCTTCGAGGCGATGAACACGATGGCGCCGCCGAGGCCCTGGTCCTTCATGATGCGGTAACCCTCGCGCGCGGCGAGAAAATAACCGGTCGCCAGAATGGCGATGTTGCGGTTCCAGAGTTCGAGCGAGGTGTCCTCGAACGGCGCCGCCGAGGCGATGCCGGCGTTGGCGACGACAATGTCGACACCGCCGAACGCGAGCACCGCGTCGCGGACCGCCGCCGCCACGGCGCGCTCGTCGGTCACGTCGGCGAGGGCGCCGACCGCGGCGTCCCGGCCGAAGCGCTTGCGAAACTCCGCGACGGTGTCGTCGAGGCTCGCGTAATCGATGTCGGCGAGCGCGACCGAGGCGCCTTCGGCCATCAGCCGCTCGGCGACCGCGCGCCCGATGCCGCCGGCGCCGCCGGTGATCAGCGCGACGCGGCCGGCGAGCGCCTTGGCCTTGGGCATGCGCTGGAGCTTCGCCTCCTCGAGCAGCCAGTATTCGATGTCGAACGCCTCCTGCTCGGCGAGACCGACATAGCGGCTGACGCTCGACGCCCCGCGCATGACGTTGATCGCGTTGACGTAGAACTCCGAGGCGATCCGCGCCGTCGCCTTGTCCTTGGCGAACGAAAGCATCCCGACCCCGGGAATGAGATAAATCACGCCGTTCGGGTCGCGCATCGCCGGCGAATTGGGACGCTTGCAGCGCTCGTAGTAGGCGGCATAGTCGGCGCGATAGGCCGCCAGGCTCTCGTCGAGCGAGGCGACGACGGCGTCGAGATTGTTGGCGGCCGGGTCGAAGGGCAGCACCAGCGGGCGAATCTTGGTGCGCAGGAAATGATCCGGGCACGACGTGCCGAGCGCGGCCAACGCTTTCAGGTCGCGCGAATTGACGAACGCGAGCACTTCCGGGGCGTCGGTGAAATGCCCGATCTTGCGCTCGTTCGCCGAGATGCGCTTGCGGATCTCAGGCATGAGCTTCGCCGCCACCGCGCGCCGCTCTTCGGACGGCAGGGCTTCGGCCGCTTCGCCGCCGAACGGGGCGCCCTCGCCGTTCGCCGCGAGCCAGGATGAGGCCTTGTTGATCATGTCGAGCGTGGTCTCATAGCACGCCTTCGACGTCGGCCCCCAGGTGAAGAGGCCGTGTCCGCCAAGCACCACGCCCTTGAGCTTCGGATTGGCCGCCGCGAGATCGCCGAGCTTGAGGCCGAGATCGAAGCCGGGACGCTGCCACGGCAGGAAGCCCATTTCGTCGCCGTAAACCTCGCGGGTGAGCGCCTCGGCGTTCGCACAGGCCGCGATTGCGATCACCGCGTCCGCATGGACGTGGTCGACATGCGCATGGGAAATGAATCCATGCAGCGGCGTGTCGATCGAGGTCGCGCGCGGATTGAGGGCGAAGGTGCAATGGTTGAAAAGCGCCACCATCCCGTCCTCGTGCGCGAGGCCGCGATAGACGCCCCGGAGGCCGAGAAGCTTGTCAAGGTAAAGGGTCGAGAAGCCGTCGAGCTTCATCGAGCCGATATCGCCGCCGGACCCCTTGACCCACAGCACCTTGACCGCTTCGCCGGTCAGCGGATCGACGCCCGAAATCTTGGCCGAGGTATTGCCGCCGCCGAAATTGGTGATGCGCAGGTCGCTGCCGAGCAAATTCGAGCGGTAGAGCAGCAGGTTGGGCTCATCGAGGGTCGCCGCATGAGCGTCGTCCCAGAGGTCGGGAAGGGCCGCGTACAAGCCGGACGAGTGGCCGATCATGGGGTCGTTCCTCTCGATCGTCGATCGTTTTTGCGTCGAGCGATTTTGACCAAAGGTACCGCAAGCAATCACGTTCCGTCAATCCAACTCGGTGCGAGTCCTCGATGGTGCACCGCAATGAGCAAACGTGATCGAACGTGATTGACATCGCGCAAGGTCGATGGCAGCCTAACGTCAATTACGAGACCATCCGAGGAAACGGCAAGGGCACCCATGCGCGAGCGTCAGCGCGCCGAAATCGTCCGAAACCTTCTCGCCGAGCGGGGATTCGTCTCCATCGCGGACATCATGGCGGCGACCGGCGTTTCCGCGGCTTCGGCGCGACGGGACGCGGCGCGTCTCGCGGACGCAGGCTTCGCCGAGCGGTTTCATGGCGGCATCCAGGCGCTCGACGGCGCGTTCTCGAAGGCGATTGCGCCGGCTCGGCTCGCCACGCGCGCCTTCGATGTCAGCCGAACCGTCAACATCGCGGCCAAGCGCGCAATCGCCCGCAAGGCGGTCGAGATGTGCGTCGAGGGCGAGGTCGTCGTCATCAACGGCGGCACGACGACCTATCAGATGTCGGACTACCTGCGCGAGACGCGGCTGAAGATCCTGACCAATTCCTATCCGCTGGCCGAGTTCCTGATTCACGAGACGCATAACCGCGTGGCGCTGCCGGGCGGCGAGGTCTACCGCGATCAGAAGCTGATCGTCGCGCCCTTCGATGACGACGCGATCCAGCACTATTCCGCGCGGCTCATGTTCATGAGCGCGATCTCGATCGGGCCGCTCGGCGTGATCGAAGGCGATCCGCTGATCGCCCGCGCCGAGACCAAGCTGCTCAAGCGCGCCGACAGGCTCGTCGTTCTCGCCGACTCCTCGAAATTCACGCCGCGCGGCAGCCTGGTGGTCTGCCCGCTCGCGCGCATCCATACGCTCATCACCGATACCGCCGCGCCCGCCGCCGCGCTCGCCATGCTCGCGGAATCGGACGTGCGCACGATCGTCGTCGAGCCGGACGCCCAATCGACGGAGGCCGCATGACCCTCTCGCCGGCTTCGCCCGTCCCGCTGCTCGAGGTCCGGAACCTGGAGAAGTCTTTTCCAGGCGTGCACGCCTTGAGCGGCGTGTCGTTCGACGTCCGCCCCGGCGAGGTCCATGCGCTGCTCGGCGAGAACGGGGCCGGCAAGTCGACCCTGATCAAGATCGTCTCCGGCGTCTACCAGCCCGACGGCGGCGAGATCCTGATCGACGGTCGGGCGGCGCGCTTCGCCTCGCCCGAGGACGCCAAGCGCGCCGGCGTCGCCACGATCTATCAGGAGCTTCTGCTCTTTCCCGAGCTTTCGGTCGCCGAGAACATCTTCCTCGGCCACGCGCCGCGGGCGCGCATGGGCCGGATCGACTGGCGCGCGATGCGGGCGAAGGCCGAGGCGCTGCTCGCCTCGCTCGAGATCGACGACCTCGCGGCGGACCAGATCGTCGGCGCGCTGTCAGGTCGGACACCGGCAGCGGGTCGAGATTCTGCGCGCGCTGTCGCATGACGCGCGCATCCTGATCATGGACGAGCCGACCGCGGCGCTGACGGAGAGCGACGTCGACGCGCCTCTTCGACATCGTGCGACGGCTAAAATGCCGCGGCGTCGGGATCGTCTACATCAGCCATCGGCTCGACGAGCTTTTCGAGATCGCCGACCGTGTCACGGTGCTGCGCGACGGCGCCTATGTCGGCGCGCGCGAGGTCGCCGACACCAACGCCGCCGAGCTCGTCCAGATGATGGTCGGACGCCGCATCGAGAACCTCTTTCCCAAGACGGCTCGTCGCCGATCGGCGCGCCGGTGCTCGAGGCGCGCGGCCTCGTCTGCCATCCGATGACCAAGGATGTCAGCCTCGACGTCCGCGCCGGCGAGATCGTCGGCCTCGCGGGTCTGGTCGGCTCCGGACGCAGCGAGCTGGCGCAGGTCCTGTTCGGGATCACGCCGGCCGAGCGGGGAGAAATCCGCCTGCTCGACAAGACCGTCAAGGTCCATTCGCCGGAAAGCGCGCGCGCCTGGGGCATCGCTTATGTGCCCGAGGACCGCGGCGTGCAGGGCCTCGTCCGGCCGATGAGCGTGCTCCACAATTTTTCGCTCGCCGGGCTCGGCGCGCTGTCGCGTCTGGGCTTCATCGACCGCGCGGCCGAGCGGCGGCTCGCCGAGGCCGGGGTGCAGCGCTTCAGCGTCAAGACCAGTTCGGTCGACGAGAGTCGCGGGGCGCCTGTCGGGCGGCAACCAGCAGAAGATCGTTCTCGGCAAGTGGCTCGCCAACAATCCGAAGCTGCTCATCCTCGACGAGCCGACCCGCGGCATCGATGTCGGCGCCAAGGCGGAGATCCATCGCCTGATGTGCGAACTCGCCGCAGACGGCGTGGCGATCCTGATGATCTCCAGCGAGCTGCCCGAGGTTCTGGGCATGAGCGACCGCGTGCTGGTGATGCGCGAGGGACGGATCGTCGCCGAGTTCGACCGCGCGCATGCGACCTCGGAAGCGGTCGGCGGCGCGATGATGGGCTCTGGCGCAACCATGGAGCGGGCGGCGTGAGCGCGATCCCGATCGCCATCGCCGCCATGCCGCGCGCGAGCGTCCTGCGGCGCTTCGCCTCGCAGGAGGCGCTGCTCGCGGTCGCCGTGATCGGCCTTGCGATCGCCGTCGGCTTCGTCAATCCGCGCTTTCTCGCCTATCGCAATCTCGCCGACATCCTGCTCGGCAACGCCTATATCGCGATCGCGGCCATCGGCATGTCGATGGTCATCATTTCCGGCAATATCGACATCTCCGTCGGCGCCCTGATCGGCGTGCTGGCGACGCTCAGCGGCTCGCTCGCGGTCGCCGGAGCGCCGATCGATCGTCACCTGGCTCGCGCCGCTCGTGCTCGGCGTCGCGGTGATGGCGGCGCAGGGCGCGATCGTCGCCTACCTGCGCATCCCCGCGATCGTGGTGACGCTCGGCATGCTGTCGATCCTCAAGGGCGGGCTCATCAGCGTCACCGGGGGAAAATGGATCACCGACCTGCCGCAGAGCTTCCATCTCGCCGACCTCAACGTGTTCGGCGTGCCGATGCCGGTCGTCATCATGGTTGTGGCGACCGCGCTGGCCGCGATCTGGATGCGCTACTCAGCGAGCGGCCGCGCGATCTACGCGACCGGCGGCAACGCCGAAGCCGCGCGCCTCTGCGGCGTCAATCCGCAGCGCACGGTGGTGATGGTGTTCGCATTGCACGGGCTTTTCGCCGGGTTCGCGACGCTCGTCTACGCAACGCAGCTCCGCGTCATCCAGTCGACCACGCCGTCCGGCCTGGAGCTGACCATCATCACCGCGTCGGTCGTCGGCGGCGTCAGCATCCTCGGCGGCGTCGGAACGGTGGTCGGCTCGACGCTGGCTGCGATCCTGATCGCCGAAATCACCAGCGCGCTGGTCTTCATCAACGTCTCGCCCTACTGGACCGACGCCTTGCGCGGCGGACTGATCCTCGCGACCGTGATCGCCGACATTCTCCGCCGACAACGGCGCGCCGCGCGGGGGTGGAAGAAATGAGCGCCGCAAGCGTCCCCGCTCATCCGCGGCGCGCCCTGGTGGCTCAAGCGCCACGAGACGCTGCTCGCCATCATCCTCGTCTTCGCGCTGATCGGCCTCGGCGCGTTCAACAACCGCTTTCTGACCGTCGACAATCTCTTGAACCAGGGCCGGTTGATGACCGAGATCGGCCTGATCGCGCTGCCGATGACCTTCATCATCATCACCGGCGGCATCGATCTCTCGGTCGGCGCGATCGTCGGCCTGTGCGCGGTCATGCTCGGCTTCTCCTGGAAGACCTTCGGCTTTCCGCTGCCGCTCGCCATTCTCTTCGCGCTGTTCGTGGGCGGCCTTGCGGGCTTCGTCAACGGCTTCGTGATCACGCGGATCAAGGTGCCGCCGCTGATCATGACCATCGCGACGCTCGCGCTCTACCGGGGGCTCGCGGAAGGCATCAGCCAGGCGCATTCGGTGCGCGGCTATCCCGAGTGGTTCTATGGGCTCGGCCAGGGCGACGTCTTCGGCGTGCCGACGCAGCTTCTGATCCTGATCGTCCTGATCGTGATCGCGGGCGTCGCGCTCGACCGCACGACGTTCGGGCGCACGCTTTATGCGATCGGCTCGAACGAAACCGCGGCGCGATTTTCCGCGCTCAACGTCGATCGCATGAAGCTCGTCATCTACACGCTCTCCGGCCTCGCCTCGGGCCTCGCCGCGGTGGTTCTGGTCTCGCGCGTGACCACCACGCGCATGGATATGGGCATGGGCTACGAGCTCGACGTGATCGCGGCGGTCGTGCTCGGCGGCACCAGCATATTCGGCGGCTCCGGCACGATCTGGGGCACGGTGATCGGCCTCGTGATGATCCAGCTTTTGAAGAACGGGCTGGCGCTGACGGGGGTCAAGGGCGACGCAACCATCGTCGTGATCGGCGTGGCGCTCATTCTCTCGGTGCTGATCGCAAGCTCGCTTCAGCGGCGAAGGGACTGACGAACGACAACGGGTTAGCCGTCAAATTGCGGCGAAGCAGGGAAGGAAGCGAAAATGAAAATGAAAATGGCCTATCTTCTGACGACGGCCGCGGCGGCCTTCGTGCTGTCAACGTGGGCGACCGGCGCGAGCGCGGCCGGAAAGTGGGACGGCGGCGACGATTTGCCGACGAGCCCGCTCGAATGCGGCGCAGGCGCCCCGCCCCCGCCCGCGCCGATGAAATATGACGGCGGACAGCCGACCAATCCGCCCGACAAGGTCGGCAAGGAGATCACCGTCGTCGACGTGCCGAAGCTGATCGGCATCGGCTACTTCAATGCGACGTCGAAGGGCATCGCCGATGCGGCCAAGGAACTCGGCAACGTCAAGGTCAAGACCGATGGGCCCACCGAGGCCAAGATCGACGAGCAGATCAAGTTCATCGACAACTACATCACCAGCGGCGTCGATGGAATCCTGTTCGCCGCCAACGACCCGGTCGCGATCGCGCCGGTGCTCAAGAAAGCGCTCTCCAAGGGCATCCACGTCGTCGGCTATGACGCCAACTCGACGCCCGACGCGCGCGAATGGTTCGTCAACCAGGCCCAGTTCAACGGCATCGCCAAGGCGATGATGGACTCGATGGCCAAGGAGAGCGGCGAGGACGCCAGCTTCGCCATCGTCACCTCGACCTTCACCACGCCGAACCAGGCGCGCTGGATCGCGGAGATGCAGGCCTACGCCGCCAAGTGCCATCCGAAAATGACGTGGCTCGAGACGGTCGAAGCGCAGGAGGACAACAACCTCTCCTTCAACCAGGCGACCACGCTGATCAACAAGTATGGCGACAAGCTCAAAGGTCTGTTCGGCATGACGTCGGTCGCGACGCCGGCTTCCGCCGAAGCGGTCAGCAAGGCGGGCTTGTGCGGCAAGGTCGCGGTCGTCGGGCTCGCGACGCCGAACGCGATGAAGCCCTACGTCCACAACGACTGCGTGAAGTCGGTGGTCCTCTGGAACCCGGTCGATCTCGGCTATGCGGCGATGTATGTGCTGCGCGCCGCGGTGGACCAGAAGCTGAAGCCCGGCGACGCGTCGGTCGAGGCCGGCAAACTCGGCAAGCTCAACGTCATCAACGGCAGCGAAATCCTGCTTGGCGCGCCTTACGTCTTCGACAAGGCGAACATCGACAAGTTCGACTTCTGATCGATAAGCGAACGCCTCTCTCCGCGAATGCGGAGAGAGGACGGAGAGAGGAGCGGCTCGACGCGGTTTTCCATCTGGAGAGGCGGCGCGTGCTTTTCCGCTGTCTCAGGCCTGGATAGTCGCCGGGCGAGCGACTTGATCCTTGCGATGGGCCTCGGTCAAATGGGGAATTGCTTTCCCCCTCGTGGCGCAGACAAGGCGATGGGATGCGAAAAGCAGGTATGACCTGACAAGGCTCGCCGCGAAGGCGCCGCAACGCGACTCGGCCGAAGCAGCGGGCCACACCCCATCCGGCGCCCGTCGACAGACGGGCGTCCTTTCGGACGCCCTACGGCGCGACCTTCCCCAGCAGGCTGGGGAAGGGGTCCACGCGGCCACGGCTCGGCGGCGACGCGCGCCCGGAGTTTCCGCTTCTAACGTCTTGAAAAGTCTCGAAACCGCCTCGGGAATGGCGGCGGATTTGGATCGAGCGCGCTGAGGCCAGAACAGCTGTTATCACTGGCGGACGGCCGCCGAATTTTTTGGACAGGTTTGTGCGCTTAAAGCTTTGAAATCGCCTCTTCGGCGCCAGACCTGCGCGGGCCTCAGGCGGCCGGCGCCGATCCGCCCCTGGCCGCCTCCATCAGGCCGACGAAGCGGCGGAAGAGGTAGTGGCTGTCGCGGGGCCCGGGCGAGGCCTCGGGGTGGTACTGGACCGAGAAGGCCGGGCGGTCGGTCAGCGCCACGCCGCAGTTCGAGCCGTCGAACAGCGAGACATGCGTCTCCTTGACGTTGCCCGGCAGGGTCGCGCGGTCGACGGCGAAGCCGTGGTTCATCGACACGATCTCGACCTTGCCGGTGGTGAAGTCCTTCACCGGATGATTGGCGCCGTGATGGCCCTGCGGCATCTTGATCGTGCGCCCGCCGACCGCGAGTCCCAAGCAGCTGATGGCCGAGGCAGATGCCGAACAGCGGGATTCGCGTGTCCAGCAGCGCCCGGATGGTCGGCACGGCGTATTCGCCGGTTTCCGCCGGATCGCCGGGTCCGTTGGACAGGAACACGCCGTCGGGCCGGAGCGCCAGGATCTCCTCGGCGCGTCGCCGTCGCCGGGACGACCGTCACCGAGCAGCCGCAGTCGTTGAGGAGGCGCAGGATGTTGCGCTTGACGCCGTAGTCGACCGCGACCACATGGAAGCGCGTCTCGCTGCCGCCGGCCGTAGCCCGCTCTCCAGCGTCCAGCTCGTCTCGTCCCAGTCGTAGCGCTGGGTCGTCCCGACCTGCGGGAACGAGGTCCATGCCGTCGATGCCGGGCCAGCGCCGCGGCTTCGGCGCGCAGGGCGTCGAGGTCGAAGGCGCCGTCGGGCGCATGGGCGATGACGGCGTTCGGCATGCCGGTCTTGCGGATCAGCGTCGTCAGCGCGCGGGTGTCGACGCCGGCAAGGCCGACGACGCCGCGCGCCTTCAGCCAGGCGTCGAGCCGCGCCGTGGGCGCGGAAATTGGAGGGCGCGCCGAGATCGGCGCGGAAGATCGCGCCGACCGCGGCCGTCGCCGCGGCCGCGTTGACGACCTCGATGTCGTCGCCATTGACGCCGACGATCCCGATATGGGGGAAGGTGAAGGTGATGATCTGGGCGGCGTAGGAGGGATCGGTCAGGATCTCCTGGTAGCCGGTCATCGCGGTGTTGAAGCAGACCTCGCCGACCGCCGAGCCGGTCGCGCCGACGCCGAAGCCCTCGATCACGTCGCCGTTGGCGAGCACCAGAACGCCGGTCGCGACGCGCGGCCGCCAGCCGCGGACGGTCCCGTCGTCGGGTCCGACGGCGGATGGAGAGGATGTTGCGCTTGCCATGCGGCTGTGCTTAAGCGCCCCCTCATCGGCGCGTCAAGCGAGCGCGGCCATCTAACGTTTCGAGGAGATCATGGCTGACTTTCAGCCGCTGCGCGACACCGTGGCCGCCCAGATGAAGGAGGCGATGAAGGCCGGCGACAAGGTTCGCGTCGGCGCCCTGCGCCTCATCATGGCGGCGCTGAAGGACCGGGAGATCGAGGCGCGCGGCGCCGGCAAGATCGTCAGCCGCGCCGACGAACTGGCGCTCCTCACCAAAATGGTGAAGTCCCGCCAGGAATCGGCCGCGATCTACGCCGAGGCCGGCCGGGCTGAGCTCGCGGAGCAGGAGAACGCCGAGGTCGCGGTCATCAACGAGTTCCTGCCGAAGCAGATGGACGAGGCGGAGGTGATCGCCGCCGCCAAGGCCGCGATCGCCGCGACCGGCGCGTCGAGCATCAGGGACATGGGCAAGGTCGTCAACGCGCTGAAGGAGGCGCACCCCGGCCAGATGGATTTCGCCAAGGCGAGCGCGATCGTGAAGGGCCTGCTGACAAGCTGAACGATTGACCCGCTTGCTTACGAAAATCCGCGTCCGTCCGCGCGCCTCAGACCGCGCGCGAGGCTGGCTGACCGCCGGGCCGTTTCGCATGCCGTGCGCGCTCGGACCCGCCGGCGTGGTGCGGATCAAGCGCGAGGGTGACCGCGGCACGCCCGCCGGGCGCTTTGCGCTCCTGTGGGCCTACGCCCGTCCGGATCGCTGGCGTGGGCTTCGGGGCGGCGTTCCGATCAAGCCGATGCGGCCGGACCAGGGCTGGTGCGAAGATCCTGCCAGCCCGCGCTACAATCGCCCGGTCCGCCTGCCGTCTGCGGATTGCACCGACCGGATGTGGCGCGACGATCGCCTCTACGATCTGGTTTTCGTGCTCGACCAGAATTTCTCGCGCCGCGCCAAGGGGCGCGGCAGCGCGATTTTCTTTCACCTCGCCCGGCCGGATTTGACGCCGACCTTGGGCTGCGTCGCGATTTCGCCTGCCGACATGCGCAAGCTCGCGTCCCGGCTCGCCCGCGGTTGCGTCATGCACATCGGGTAGCGGGGAGCGGCGGCCCGCCCTAGCGCCGCCTCACGATCTCCACCCCGACCGAGCCCTCCACGACATCGAGCTTCTCGACCTTTACGCGCACCGTCTCGACCCGCGGGTGGCGCAACACGATCGCCGCAACCTCCTCGGCAATGGTCTCGATAAAGTCGATGTGGCCGCGGCCGGTGACGATGCGCACCGCGTCGAGGATCACGTCGTACGACACCACCGCGCGCATGTCGTCGGCATGGATGGCGAGTTGCCTTACGGCGGCGTCGACGTTGAAGAGGAGGCGCTGTCTGACCCTCCGTTCATGGGCGTAAGCGCCGACTTCCGCGGTCGTGAGGAAGTCGCGGACAAAGATGGTGTCGAGTGCGCCGGCGTCCGGCGACCCGGGGTCGCCGCCGAGCGAACCGCTTTGCCCGCGCGCTTCTTTAGACGCGAGCGGCGGGGCACGCGGAATGAGGTCGCGAACGAGGGCGATGCGCTGCGGGTCGAGCGGACCGTCCCGGCGTCCGCGCAGGCAGAGCGCGCTGCGGAAGCCGAGAACGTCCGGGTCGACGATCAGGAGGCGCGGAATATCGGGGCTCTGCAAGGAGCCCGCGAGCCATGCGGCCAATCCGAGTTTGCGGCACTCGCGGCAAAAAGCCTCGATGCGCGCCGGCGGCGCGTGATCCAGGAGTCGCTTCGCGCCCTTCTCGGCAGCGTCGAGCAGCGCGCCCCTGAAGCCGAGCGCGGCCAACCGCGCGAGCCGGCCAAAGTCCGGGTCGCGGTCGGCGAACAGGACGCCAATGAGATTTGTCTTGCCCGCAAGCCCTGGAAGGACGGCGCTGATCCGGTCAAGCGTGTCGGCGTCGGCGGCCAGGCGCAACGCGGCGACCCCCGCTGTGGCCAGCGCCTCGACCTGGTCCCTGACGGCGTTGTTTTCGAAAGGCGCGGTCTCAAGCGCCGTGCAGATCGCGCCGGTCCTGCCGACCGCCGACACGGCGGCCGTGATCGCCTTGAACGCGACCGCGCCGAGGGCGCCTTGGGCAGGATCGGAAATGTCGATGATGTCGGCGCCGCCGTCGAACGCCATCCGGGCTTCGGCGGCGTCGAGGACGCTGGCCAGCATGAGAGTCATGTCGTCAGCATAGAGCGGATCGCCCTGAGCGTCAGCTTTGCGCGCCGCGGGAGAACCGTCGGGTGGAACATCGGCCGGCCGCGAAAGGGTCCGTCGAGCATGTCCGGGATCGCCGTTCTCCCCGCGTTCGCCGCATTTCCGCCAGAAGTCTTTACGCATCCACAATGCGGGTTGTGGGACGGGCCGCAGGACGGAGGGGCGTCGACTCAGCCGATTTCAGCGGGAGCGCCTGGCGAAGGCGGTCGAGCCGGCGCCGGCGGGCCGGGCCATCCAGCCAAAAACATGTTGCAAAAAGAGCACATTGGCTGTCGAAATATTTGGATGGCTACAAAGCTTCGCGGCGCTGCGAACAGGCGCCGCGCGGCTCGGCTCAGGCGATAGGATATGCTAATCTATGGAAAACATTCACTTTTGCATGTTGCATCGCTGCCACAATTTCGTCATCTGTTCGACACTCTGGACTTAAGTGCACAAGGCGCCCGTATTTTCCTCCCGGCGCGCCCCTAGCACCTATTCTAAATCCTGCTTTAGTGTTCAGCGCAGTGCGCGGGGACACCGCGCTCCGGGTGGCTGAGATGGCGAAGCGTCCGGCGACCAGTAATCGAGAATCACGCGCGTGACGCGCCGCGAGTTCAGGGGCTTACGATGAAGCGACTTGGGATTGTTCTTATGGCGACCGTCGGGTTCGCCGCGATGGCCCAGGCGGCCGATCTGCCGACCACCAAGGCGCCCGCCGTGGCCGCCAAGCCCAACTGCTTTTCGAGCTTCTGGAACTGGCTGAACGCCTCTGCGAGCGACTGCCCGCTCAGCGCTTATGGCATCACGCTCTACGGCACGATCGACGTCAACGCGACCTATCTTGAGCCAGGGCGCCAACTTCAACCCGAGCGCCGACAAGATCAATTACGGCGTTACGAAGAGCGACAACGGCAGCCGGTACATGTTCGGCTACAATGGCCTGAGCACCAGCGTCATCGGCCTGAAGATGAAAGAGGACATCCTCCCGTATGGGTTCTCGCTGATCGGCGTCATCGAAGCGGGCGTCAATCCGTATTCGGGCATGTTGCTCAACGGGCCGCAGTCGCTGGCCAACCAGAACCTCAGAGGCAACGGCAGCAGTTTCCCCTGGCAGACGACGAACTTCGATTCGAGCCGTGCCGGCCAGTGGGACAACTCGCAGGCCTTTATCGGCATCAGCAACCCAGTTTACGGTACGCTGACCTTCGGCCGCACCAACTCGCTGTCGAATGACGTGACGTCGGCCTATGATCCGGTCGCCTCGACCGCCTTCTCGGCGCTTGGATATTCGTGCACCGGCTACGCCGGCTTCGGCGTCACCGGCACCTGTCGCAACACGGCAGTCACCTACCGACTGACCTACCAGAACTTCCGCGCAGCAGGTCAGGCCGGAGTCGGCGGCTACAACTGGGACAACTCCGACACCGGTTTCTACCAGGGTCAGCTCGGCGCCGACTTCGGGGCGCTGTCGCTCGACGGCGTAGTCAGCTACGCCCAGAACGCCGTCTCGCTGTCGTCCTACGCGATCAACCCCTGGACGTCCCCGTCGAGCCTCTACTACGACAAACTGGACGGCAACTGGTTTATCCCGCAGAAGAATATCTATGGGGTGACCCAATACTATGACCCCAACGACGTCCTGAAGGCTACGCTGTCCAACAACTTTGGCGTCGAGGCTGGTCGCAAAGTACAAGTGGAACACCGTGACGTTCTACGGCGGCTACATGTACGCGAACCTCGGAAATCCGTCCAACTCCGAGGCCAACGGGTTCCAGACGGTCGCCGGCGGCATCTTCATTCCGTCAGGAGCCGTTACGTCCACGGCCTACGACACCTACACCACCAAGGGCGCCATCTCCGCGATCAACACTCCCTCCTATCCGGTCAACAAGATCCTCAACACGATCTGGACCGGTTTCAAGTGGTCGATCTGGGACAACCTCGACTTCGCGATGGGCTTCTACTATCAGACGCAGAACAACTTTAACTTCACCGCAAATACCGCGAAAATCAACGGCGTCCCCGCCTACTTCTACACCACCGGCGCCCCCTGCACTGGCACTGGCGCTTTCATGACCACGACAGGCTCCAACGCCAACAAGTGCGCTGGCAGCACGGACGCCGTCTCGGCGTTCCTTGATTGGCGGCCGGTCAAGCGCGTCGACCTCTATGCCGGTGTGATGGTGCAGAACGTGTACGGCGGCTATGCGGTCGGCTACGCAAAGACCTATTACGCAATCCCGGGGAGCACCAAGTACTCTTGGCAGTCGGCGACAACCCAATCTTGGGATCCGACTATTGGCATCCGCGTCCGCTTCTGACCCTGCGTGACCGGCGGACGTCCGCCGGTCCTCCTCCCATCCTTCTCCCACAGCCTTCAAGCCGCGAACAAGAGTTCGCGGCTTTTTTCAATCCCTGCGTGCTAAAGGGATTCAGAATGGAATTCGCGCACAGCGCCCTTGTTCCCGGCCTTCAATCCGGCGATAACAGGTACGAAAAGTTGCACAGCGTTCGGGGAGCGGCGTAGGGCGCGCCGCCAGCGCCCGCGACCGGAACAGACGCCGCGCGGCGCGGCTGTGCCGGATCCACGAGATCGCCGCGCACGGGGTCCCCAATGCCATTCGTGCATCCGCTCGCCAGGGCCGCCAAGGTTTGGACGGCCAAGGCCGCAGACGACAGCGAGCACAAAGTTCTTGTCATTGTCACGACGATTCCTCTCGAAGCGGAACACAAAGGTTACAAGAAGTCGCTCGTCGAAAAACTCGCCAAGTCCGCCCGCGATTACCTTGCCGAGTCGAAGGAGGCGGGGTCGTTCGTGATGATCAATCGTTTGAGAGACTGGGCGTCGGCCAAAGCGTAAGCTTCCGAGTTCCTGCTGCCCGCGGACCGCGCACCACGGCTGCCCGTGATTTCGTTGCACGTCTGGGCTTGAGTTCAAGGTCGCCTGAGATAGAATCGTGTTACCGGGCCGGAAGCGCCTGGGCAATTCATGTGGGGTTTATACAATGGCAAGCGTGTTTTCACCGCGAACGGACGCAACCACCGCGCTCGCGCCGTTGCGCGCCAAGTGGGGCTGGATCGTCGCCCTCGGCGTCGTCTATCTCGTCGCAGGGCTGATCGCGCTCGGCAGCGTCGTCGCGGCGACAGCCGCGAGCGTTCTCGTTGTCGGCGCGATGATGTTCATCGCCGGCGTGTTCGAGGTGATCAACGCCTTTCAGGTCAAGACCTGGGGACGGTTCATCGTCTGGCTGCTGCTTGGCGTTCTCTATATCGTGGCGGGCTTCGTCGCTTGGGACAATCCGTTTTTGACCGCCATCTGGCTGACGCTGATTCTCGGCGCAGCGTTGGTCGCCTCCGGCGTGGTGCGGATCTTCCTCGCCTTCAATATGAAGCACGGCTCGCCCTGGGTCTGGGTGGTGATCTCCGGACTGATCACTCTCGTTCTCGGGCTGATCATTCTGGCGCACTGGCCGTTTTCGGCGGTCTATACGCTCGGCATCTTCCTCGGGGTCGACCTCGTGTTCGCCGGCGCGGGCTGGATCGGCCTCGGCCTCGGCCTGAAGAACGCGGCCTGACGCCCGGGCGACCGTCCGGCGAGACCCTCGCCTCCCTTAGGGCCAAGGCCAGCGGCCTCGGCTTCGACGCCTGTCGCGTCACGACCGCCGATCCGCCGCCTGAACTGCGCCAACGCCTTTCCGCCTGGCTCGCCGAAGGCGCTGAAGGCGATATGGGCTGGATGGCGCAGACGTTCGAGCGGCGTGTCGACCCCCGGGCGCTGATGCCGAAGGCGAAAAGCCTCCTCCTCGTCGGTCTCAATTACGGACCGAAGGAGGACCCGCGGGCGGCGCTGGCGCGGAAAGGCTCAGGCGCCATTTCGGTCTATGCTCGCCATCGCGACTACCACGACGTCCTCAAGGGCAAGCTGAAGGAGCTCGCGGCGCATGCTCGTCGCCGCGGCCAAGCCTGAGGCGGCGGACGTCAAGGTGTTCGTCGACACGGCGCCCTTGATGGAGAAGCCGCTCGCGGCGCGCGCCGGGATCGGCTGGCAGGGCAAGCACACCAACCTCGTCTCGCGCGAATTCGGCTCGTGGCTCTTTCTCGGCGCGATCCTCACCGACCTCGCGCTCGCACCCGACGCGCCCGAATCCGATCATTGCGGGACCTGCCGCGCCTGTCTCGACGCCTGCCCGACGGGCGCCTTTCCTGCGCCCTATCGGCTCGACGCGCGGCGCTGCATTTCGTACCTGACGATCGAACTGAAGGGGCCCGATCCCGCGTGAACTTAGGCCGGCGATCGGAACGCGGATCTACGGCTGCGACGACTGCCTCGCCGTCTGCCCGTGGAACAAATTCGCATCCGTCGGGCCGCGAGGCGAAACTCGCTGCCCGCGACGACTTGAACGCTCCGCCGCTCGCGGAGTTGGCGCGGATCGACGACGCCGACTTCCGCGCCCGCTTTTCCGGGCTCGCCGATCAAGCGGATCGGACGGGCGCGATTCGTCCGCAACGTCCTCGTCGCCATCGGCAACGCCGGCGACCCGACGCTCGCAGCCGCGGCTCTCGAACGCCTCGACGATGAAAGCGCGCTCGTCCGAGGCGCAGCCGTCTGGGCGCTGGCGCAGATGCTTTCGGAAAAAGACTTCGGGTGTCTCGCCGCGGCGCGAGCGGGGAACGAACCGGACGCCGAAGTCGCGCGGGAATGGCGTCTCGCCCTCCGCGCGCCCGTTCGGTGACCGCTTCTCCTCCCGCCCGGCTGGGCTTTTTCGCCCTTTCGCCGTCCCTAGTGTACGGCGACCGCCTCGGTCTCGTGCCTCAGCTTCTCGATTTCGTCCTTGAGATGCAGCTTTTTGACTTTCAGTTCGTGGACCTTGGTGTCGTCAGCGGCCGGGTGACTTTCTTCGGCCTGGATCGCTTCTTCAATCGCCTGATGACGGCGCACCAGCTCATTGAGATGCGAGTCGATCGACATGGACGTAAACTCCGGTTGATCCAAAACGACGGAAGTGTGACACAACGGACGGCGGGCGCAAGCGACAAAATAGCGCATCGGCCTTACAATCCCCCGCCGGAAGGCCACGGCGAGAACTTGTTTCCGGGTTCGTCGCTGATGCGGATTGCGCTGCGAAATCGCCGCGCGCTCGGCTCGCCCCGCCTCGTGAGTGGCTTGGTCCAGCGGCCCGGAAGCCTTGCCTCAGCCGGTTGGCGCGCCCATAGTCGGGGCTGGAAATCGGACGCGCTTTTGCGCCCGAGGGGTCGCCGGTGGTGAGTTTGATGGATAAGGAGCTGACCGAGGAGGAGCGCGCCGCTCTCGTCACCCTGATCGAGCGGCTGCGCGAGGAGCACCGCGACCTCGACGCGGCGATCGCAGCGCTGAGCGAGGCCGGACAGGCCGCCGACCGGCTTCAATTGCAACGGCTGAAAAAACGAAAGCTCCTGCTGCGCGACAAACTGGTCCTGATCGAGGACCAGTTGACGCCCGACATCATCGCCTGAGGCTCCCGCGGGCCTCGGATTGGTCGGAATGCGTAGCCGCAAGGGCGCGCGCTACGCGGTCTGAGCCACCACAAGGCTTTGACGGGGTGTAAACGGCCTTTCCTTAGCGAAGGCGCTTTTTTGCCGGCCCTTCGTACGCCGCGACACAGCGTTGCATAAGGGAGGCCCGCGCCGGCGCGGCGCATGCTAAAACGCCCCGATGATGCTCCAGACAATCGACGCCGGCGTCCTTCGGATCGCCTACGAGCAGCACGGCCCCGCCGACGGCTGGCCGTGCGTGCTGGGCCACGGCTTCCCCTACGATATCCACGCCTATGCCGAAGTCGCCCCGAAACTCGCCGAAGCCGGAGCGCGGGTGATCGTCCCTTATTTGCGCGGCTTCGGGCCGACTCGTTTTCTGGATTCGGACGCGCCGCGTTCGGGCGAGCAGGGGGCCCTCGGCGCGGACCTGATCGCGCTCCTGGACGCGCTCGACATCGAGCGCGCGGTGCTGGGCGGCTACGATTGGGGCGGTCGCGCGGCCTGCGTGGTTTCGGCCTTGTGGCCGGATCGCGCGGTCGCGCTGGTATCGGGAAATTCCTACAACATCCAGAATATCGCCCGCGCGACGACTCCCGCGCCGCCAGCGGAAGAAGCCGCGCTCTGGTACCAGTACTATTTCCATAGCGAGCGCGGCCGGATTGGCCTGACGAAAGACCGGCGCGGAATCGCGCGCTTGTTATGGCGGCATATGGTCGCCGACCTGGGCTTTCGACGATGCGACCTTCGAGCGCACGGCGGAGTCCTTCTACGCGCCCGACTTCATCGACGTGGTCATTCATTCGTACCGGCATCGCTTCGGCCTGGTCGAGGGAGACGCGACTTACGCCGAGATCGAGCGGAGGCTCGCGACCCAGCCGCCGATCCGCGTCCCGGCCGTCGCCATCGACGGCGACGTGGACGGCGTCAATTTCGGCACGGCCCATCATGCGCGAAAGTTCCTCGGGCGCCACGAGCATCGCGTGTTCGCGGGCGCCGGGCACAACCTGCCCCAGGAGCAGCCGCAGGCCTTTGCCCAAGCCGTGCTCGACGCCCGCGCTATGGCGCTCGCGGGCGGCGCGGCGGCGCTTGTCATCCGCGACGCCCGCGCCGAAGAGTTCGAGGCGATCGGGCGCATGCTGGTCGCGGTCTATTCGGGGCTGGAAGGTTTCCCGAAGCCGGAGTCGCAGCCAGACTATTACAGGCGCCTCGCCCAGATCGGCGACGAGGCCGGCAAGCCGGCGGCGCGGCTGGTGGTCGCGGAAGAAGACGGGCGGATCGCCGGCGCGGTGGTGTACTATGCCGACATGGCGGCGTACGGCTCGGGCGGCAGCGCGCCGCACGAGCTCGACGCTGCAGGCTTCCGTTTCCTCGCAGCCGACCCGGAAGCTCGCGGCCGCGGGATCGCCACGGCGCTGATCGAACATTGCGTCGGGCTTGCGAGGGCGGCGCGCCGCCGCCGGCTCGTCATCCACTCGACCGACGCGATGAAGGCCGCGCGCGCCATCTATACGGCGCGCGGATTCAAGCGCGCGCCCGACCTCGATTTCGTCCAGGGCTCCTTGGCCGTATACGGGTTACGGCTGGAGCTGTAGCGCGTCGTCCGTGACCGATCCGTCTTGCTCAGCCAGGGCAAAAGCCCTGTGCGAGCGGAGCTGCGACGTTCGCGAGCATAAGCGTCCAGGATCGGAGAGCCGCTAGCGCAGCGACATTGTCTTGTCAGACGACCGAGTTTGTTCTACATTTGTTCGGTCAAAGGAGGATTGGCGCGCTGTTACAGCGAATTGAAATGGCGCCGCAAGCCGTTGAAAACGCGCGATTCGGAATAGAAAACGGCGCGGGCGGCCGGCCCTTGGCAACTCGCTTCAGCTCGCCATCGCTCCCGGCCCGGGAATGGCGCCGGGCGGGCATTTGCCGAGGATGATCATGCCGAGCACCTCGTCCTTGGTCATGTCCGACACCCGGCCCGAGCCGACGACCTGGCCGTTCTTCATCACCGTCACGCGGTCGGCGAGATCGAACACGTCGTGGATGTCGTGGCTGATGAGGAAGATGCCGATCCCGTCGGCCTTGAGCTGCTTGACGAGTTCGCCGACCTGCGCGGTCTCGGCCGGACCGAGCGCCGCGGTCGGCTCGTCCATGATCAGGATCCTGGCGTTGAAGTGGATCGCGCGGGCGATCGCGACCGACTGGCGCTGGCCGCCCGAGAGCGCGATCACCGGCTCCTTGAAGCGGCGGAAGTTCGGGTTCAGCCGCCCCATCACCTTGCGCGCCTCGGCCTCCATCGAGGCGTCGTCGAGCGTCCCCCAGCGGGTGAGGAGTTCCCGGCCGAGGTAGAGGTTCGAGGCGGCGTCGACGTTGTCGGCGAGCGCGAGCGCCTGGTACACGGTCTCGATCCCGTAGTTCTTGGCGTCGCGTGGGTTGTTGATCGTGCGCTTCCTGGCCGTTGATGAAGATCTGCCCGTGTCGCGCTTGTAGGCGCCCGAGAGGATCTTGATCAGGCACGACTTGCCGGCGCCGTTGTGGCCGAGGAGGCCCACGACCTCGCCGGGATAGAGATCGATATAGGCGTGATCGACGGCCTTGACGCCGCCGAAGGCGAGCGAGATGTCCTTCATCTCGACCAGCGGGGTAGCGGACCTGAGCGTCCATGGCTTTAGCCCTTCGCGGTTCTGCGGCGATAGAAGGTGTCGATGCCGACCGCGCCGACCAGCACCAGGCCGACCACCATCTCCTGGAAGGCGGAATCGAAGCCGAGCAGCACCATGCCCGACTGCAGCGACTGGATGACGAGCGCGCCGATCAGGGCGCCGTAGATCGTGCCGACGCCGCCGGCGAGCGACGTGCCGCCGATCACCGCCGCGGCGATCGTGTAGAGCTCGTCGAGTTGGCCGAGCACGTTGGTCGCCGAATCGAGCCGCGCCGAATCGATGCAGGCCGCGACCGCGGCGAGCGTGCCCATCAGCGCGAACACCATGACCGTGATGCGCTTGGTGTTGATGCCGGCGAGTTCCGCCGCCTCCGGATTGCCGCCGGTCGCGTAGACGTAGCGGCCGAACTGGGTGCGCCGGGCGATGAACGTCATCACAAAGCCGATCGCCAGAGCGATCAGCACCGGGATCGCCCAGCCAGTCGAAATGAACAGCCCGCCTTCCGGGACGGGGATGTGATGGGCCTCGGCCCAGGTCGCCGCGACCCGCTCCGGCCAGGGATAGGCGTTGACGATCATGGTCGCGCCGAGAACGACCAGGCAGCCAACGATCGGCAATGAGATATTCCGCCCACATCGGCCGCTGCGGGAAGCGGAACCGGGCGCGCCGCTGCCGCCCGCTGTACAGGCTGAAGACAATGCCGGCGCACGCCAGCACGGCGATCGCCCAACTCGCGGTCGCGCCGACGGAGCCGTGCGGGCCGCCGCCCATCAGCGCGAAACGCTCGTCGAGCGGCGCGATCGTCTGGCCGGTCGTCACCAGCCACGCCGCGCCGCGCCAGAACAGCTGGCCGCCGAGGGTCACGATGAACGCGGGGATGCCCACATAGGCGACCAGCGAGCCCTGCAAGGCGCCGATCGCGGCGCCGATGATCAGCGCGAGGATGACGGCGAGGATCCAGATCGTCGGATTGTCGAAGCCGAGATAGACCGGAAAGACGCGCACCTGCGCCACGCCGATAATCGTCGAGACGAAGCCGATGATCGAGCCGACCGAGAGATCGATGTGGCGCATCACGATGACGAGCACCATGCCGGTGCCCATGATCGCGATCGAGGACGTCTGGACGCTGAGGTTCCATAAGTTTCGCGGCGTGAGGAACAGGCCCTCGCCGGTCTGGATCTGCGTGTAGATGTTGAACCCGACCCAGATCAGCAGCAGCGCGAAGATCATGCCGAGCATTCGCGTATCGACCTCGGTCGCTCGAAGCAGACGGCGAAACGCCGGTTCGTCAGGGGCGGCGCTGGTTGCGCCGGGCGCTGCGGAAGTCATGGGCTCTCCCTGTCTGTTGATCTTTGCTCGACGCCGCGGCGGGCGGAGCGAGCGCCCGGACATTTGAGAGAGAGCCGCGCCGCCTGATCAGGCGGCGCGGCCCTCGTGTTTCAGCCCGAAACGGGCGATCAGGCTCAGTCGCAGAACTTGACCGTCCCGGGCTTCACGCCGTTGCAGACTTCGGCCTTGGTGATCCAGCCCTTGTCGACGATCACGTTGAGGTTGTCCTTGGTGACCGCGAGCGGGGTCAGCAGGACGCCGTCGACCTTCATGTGCTTCGGGCCGCCGGAGAAGGGCTTCACGCCCTCGATGTCGGCCTTCTTCTTGCCGTTGCCCAGCGCAACGGCGGCGTCGCCCGCCACCTTGCCGAGGTCGCGCGCATCCTTCCAGATCGAGACGGTCTGGGTGCCGAGCGCGATGCGGTTGATCGCCGCATGGTCGCCGTCCTGGCCGGAGACCGGAACGGAGCCCGCCATGCCCTGCGCCGCGAGCGCCGCCACGACGCCGCCCGCCATGCCGTCGTTCTCCGCGACGACCGCGTCGACCTTGTTGTTGTTCTTGGTGAGGATCTGCTCCATGTTCTTCTGGGCGTTGTCCGGCTTCCATCCGTCGGTGTAGGACTCGCCGACGTTCTTGATCTTGCCGGCCGCCATTGCCGGGCCAAGCACTTCCTTGATGCCCGAGAACAGGAAGTCGGCGTTCGGATCGCCCTTGTCGCCCTTGATGAAGGCGTAGTTGCCGGCGGGCTTGGCCGCCTCGATCGCCTTGGCCATCATGCGGCCGACGCCGACGTTGTCGAAGCTGACGTAGAGCACGTTCGGGCTCTCGATCAGGCGGTCATAGGCGATGACCGGAATGCCTTCGTCGGTCGCCTTCTTGACCGCCGGCAGGATCGCCTCGTTGTCCATCGCCAGAACGATGAGGACGTTGGCGCCCTTGGAGATCAGGCTTTCGACGTCGGTAAGCTGCTTGGCGGGCGAGGCCTGGGCGTCGGCCGAAATGTACTTCGCGCCGGCCGCGTCGAGCGCCTTCTTGATCGCCGCTTCGTCGGTCTTCCAGCGCTCTTCCTGGAAGTTCGACCAGGACACGCCGACCGTCAGGTCCTTCGCCGCCGCGGCGAAGGACATCACGCTCGCGGACGCGAGCAAGGCCGCCCCGACCGCCAGTTTTGCGACAACTTTCATCATCTTTCCTCCACTAGTAGCCCCCTCGAAAACCCAACGCTTGGGTCCCTTTCGAGAGCCGGTTAAAAGCTCTTGGATCGCGATCTCACCGGGCGATCGTGCGGGATGGCGACACTAGCCTCCATCCTCGCGCCAACGCAAACCGGCGCGGCAAACGCCGCTCACGGCAGATTGTCCCTCATCACGATTTCGACCCGAATCTTTTCCTGCTCGGCGAGAATGGGCTCGCGCCGCGCGAGCGACAGAAGCACGCGGATCGCCGAACGCGCCTCGTGACCGGGGTCCTGCACGATGACCGCATCCAGGGCGCCGCGCAGAAGGCCGCGCCGGGTGACCGGCGTCAGATCGTGAGCGACGAACACGACATCCGCCTCGCGGCCCGAGTCGGCGAGCGCCTTCGCGACGCCGGGCGTTCCCGCCCCGACATTGTATAGGCCGATCAAATCAGGATGATCGGCGAGCAACCTCGCGGTGAGGGCCTCGTTCGCATCGTCCTGATCGCCGCCCTCGAGCGGGCTCAGCGCCGTCAGTTGCGGATATTCGAGGCTTATCACCTGATTGAAGCCGAAGACGCGCTCGGCGTGGTCGCGCAGCGACTGCGAGCCGGCGATGACGCCGACTGCTCCCTTTCGCCCGCAGGCGAAGCGACCGACCAGCGAGCCGGCGGTGCGGCCGGCGGCGACGTTGTCGACGCCGACGTAATGATAGCGGCGCGAGCCGGGCACGTCGGAGACGAGCGTCACGACAGGGGTCCCGGCGGCGACGAGGTCGTCGATCGCCGCGCGCACGCTCTGATGGTCGAGCGCCACCACCGCGACGCCGTCATAGCGTCCGATCAGGGATTCGAGAGTGGCAGCGAGCGCTGCGGGATTGAAGACGTCGGTCGTGATGGTCTCGGCGCTCGCCCGCCGGGCGTTGAGCCATGCGGTCATTTCGTCGACAGCGGCGACGATCGCCTGCATGAAGACGTTGCCTCCCGCCGGCATTACGAAGGCGAACCGGCTCGCACGCCGCCGCGCCAGATCCGCCGCGGCGGAGGATGGACGAAAGCCGTAACGGTCGATCGTCTCACGCACCCGCCGCGCGGTGTCCTCGCGTACGCCGGCGCGGCCGTGCAATACGCGGTCGAGGGTCGCCACGCTCACTCCTGCCTCCCGAGCAATGTCCTTCAAGGTGAGGTGGCCTGCCGCCATGTACCTGCTCTTTAGCCGACGTCATAGCAATCAGCGCTGAGGTGCGCAACTCAGAATTCTCGAGGGACCGCGTTCGATTGCCCTTGCGACGGCGCGGCGGCCCCGTGACAAACGTTTCGCCAACGATCCGCCGCTTCGAAACAGGCGAGGCGAAGGGACATGAAACGGAACCCGGGACTTCTGGCCGCGACTGTCGCGACGGTTGGCCTGATGGCGGCCGGCGCCGCCTTCGGAGGCAGTTGGGACGAGCGCGTCTTCCCCCCGGGCTCCCATGTCGACTTCGACGCTGTCGCCGCCGCTGGCCCTTCGGCGCTGCCCGCCCTCGTCGAAAGAGGCCGCGAACTCTTCAAGGCGAAATTCACCACCGTCGACGGCGCCGGACGGCCGAAGGCGACCCAGGCGATCATCCCGACCAAGCGCAAGAGCGGCGTCAATCCGCCGTTCACCCGGACGAGCGGACCGGATTCGAACTCGTGCTTCGGTTGCCATAACGATCCGATCGAAGGCGGATCGGGCGACGACGTCGCCAACGTGTTCGTCTCCGAAGGGTTCGAGAGCGCCCAGTTCGACAACGTCGATCCCTCGTTCTCGAGCGAGCGCCACACCATCGCGCTGATGGGTTCGGGGCTCGTCGAACTCCTGGCGCGCGAGATGACGGCGGACCTGCAGGCGATCCGGGCGGCGGCGGTCAGGCGCGCCTGCGAGTCCGGCAAGGACGTGCGCGCCGACCTCGCGAGCAAGGGCGTGCAGTTCGGCTGGATCGTCGCCCATCCGGACGGGATCGTCGACCTCGATTCGGTCGACGGCGTCGATTCGGACCTCATCGTCCGCCCGTTCAGCCGCAAGGGCGTGTTCACCTCGCTCCGCCAGTTCACCATCAACGCGCTCAACATCCATCACGGCATGGAGGCGTCCGAGCGTTTCGGCGTGCGCTGGACGGGCAGCCACGACTTCGCCGAGAGCGGCGTTCCCGACGCCATCACCGCAGGCGACGTTTCGGCCCTCGTCGCCTTCCAGGCGACGCTGCCGCCGCCGACCGTCAAAACCGACCTGCCCGACGACTGGCGCGCCGCCGCGGCGGAAGGCGCCAAGACGTTCGACGCGATCGGCTGTCCGTCATGCCATGTGAAGACGCTACCGTTGAAGTCGATGGTCTTCACCGATCCCGCGCCTTACGACATGGCCGGCACCTTGCGCTCGGGAGAGGTCAAGGCGCCGATCACGATCGACCTCTCGACCCTGCCGTTCGCGAAAACCTTGCAGAGGAACGACAAGGGCGAATGGCTGATCCCGCTCTACAGCGACTTGAAGCGGCATCTCATCGTCGACGAGCAGGTCAACGCGCTCGGCAACGAATTGCAGGCGCAGCGCTTCGTCGAGCGCGACGTATTCCTGACTCCGCGACTATGGGGCGTCGGATCGACCGCGCCCTACGGTCACAACGGCTCTTTCCGCATGCTCGACGAGATCATCGCCGCACACGGCGGCGACGCCCGCTTTGCCCGCGACCAGTATCTCGCGCTCGAACCGGCCGAGCGCGACGCCGTCGTCGCCTTCCTGCGCTCGCTGGTGATCGAGGCGCCGTGATGAGGTCCGCCGTCTCGGCGCTCGCCGCCCTTCTCGCGGTCTCCGCCGCTCACGCCGCCGACCGGATCGAACCGGCGGGCGACGTGCCGGTCATGCACGAGGAAGCGGAAGCCGCGGGCCTCGACAGCGTCTATGACGGCCCCTGGGAATTCTTCGTCGGCGGGGGCGGCGCGGCGTTCGACTGCGACGGCTCCGGCTTCCCCTCCGTATTCCTCGCGGGCGGCAAGAACCCGGCGAAGCTCTACGTCAACGTCTCGAAGTCGGGCGGACCGCTCAGGTTCATCGAGAAGCCGATCGACATCGACCCGAAGCTCCTGACCAACGTCATCGGCGCCTACCCGATCGACATAACCGGCGACGGGCGCATGGACCTTTTCGTCCTGCGCGTAGGCCAGAACCTGATGCTGAAGGGCGGCCCGGACTGCACCTTCACCCTCGCCAACAAGGAATGGAGCTTCGAGGGCGATCCCGGTTGGACGACGTCCTTCGCCGCCGAGTGGGAGCCGGGGCAGAAGTTCCCGACCCTCGCCATCGGCCATTACGTCGATCGCGACGCGCCGGGGTCTCCCTGGGGCACGTGCCAGGACAATTCGCTGTTCCGCCCGCAGCCGGGCGACAAGCCCGACTACTCGGTCCGCACCGCGCTCGCGCCGGGTTTTTGCGCGCTCTCGATGCTGTTCACCGACTGGAACAAGTCGGGCGAGCCGTCGCTCAGAATCTCCAACGACCGGCAATATTACCGCGGCGGCGAGGAGCAGCTCTGGCGGGTCGAGCCGGGCAAGACGCCCCGGCCCTATAGCCGCGCCGACGGATGGCGGCATGTGTCGATCTTCGGCATGGGCATCGCCGAGGGCGACATCGACGGCTCGGGTTACCCGCAATATTTCCTGACCTCGATGGGCGACGAGAAGCTGCAGAAGCTCGATCCGGACGAGGCCGGCCGCGGCGAGCTGCCGGTCTATCGCGACATCGCCGGCGAAGTCGGCGCGACCGCCCACATCCCCTATACCGGCGGCGACAAACGGCCCTCGACCGCCTGGCACGCCGAATTCGCCGACTTCACCAACGTGGGCCTGCTCGACATCTTCGTGTCGAAGGGCAACCTGTCGCAGATGCCCGATTTTGCCGCCTACGATCCGAGCAACCTGCTTCTCGGCCAGTGGAACGGGAAGTTCGCGGAGGCGGGCGACCTCGCCGGCATCGCCGGCAATCGCATCGGGCGCGGCGCGCTGATCGCCGACTTCAACCTCGACGGCAAGCTCGACATTCTCCAGATCGACCGCGGCTCGAACGTCGCCCTGTTCCGCAATCTCGGCGACAAGAACGGCGACGGACCGCCGCTGCCGTCAGGCAACTGGTCCGAGATGCGGCTCGTCGAGCCGAATCCCAACCGCGACGCGGTCGGCGCGAAAATCTCCGTCAAGACCGGCGTGCGCACCCAGACCCGCACGATCCAGGTCGGAGGAGGTGACGCGTCGGGGCACGCCGGCTGGGTCCACGTGGGCCTCGGCACGGCCGAGCGCGCGGAAATCCGAGTGCAATGGCCGGACGGCGAATGGAGCCCGACCTATCGGGTGTTCGCCAACCAGTTCGTCGTGGTCGACCGCTTGAAGCCGCAGGCGTCGTACTGGTATCCGAGCCGGTAGCGGGGGACGCCGACGGCAAGCCGGGCGGCCCTGCCGTTTTCGATTCGGTTTCGCGCGTTTTCAGAGACTTGCGGCGCCATTTCCAATCCGCCCGAAGCGCCGGACAGCCCGCGCTCGCGATTAATACATCTGGCTATTGTATTTTGCTAACCCAGCTTGCGCTTCAGCCGATACGCGAACGCCACAGCCAGCGCGTTGACCCGATCCCGCAGCGCCTGCTCGACCAGCGCCTGGTCGCTGGGGCTCGGGAAATAGGTCGACACCGCGTGCACGCTGATTGGCTGCCCGTTCAGCGTCGCGACGCCCCTGATCCGGTCGGCGTCGGCGGGGCCGCCGCCTCCCAGATAAATCGAGTTGACGACGACGCTGAGCGTCGCGCCGCTCGGGTCGCCTGGCGTCATGTGGGACGCCAACGCCTGCGCCAGCGCGCCGGGCAGGGCGCTCTGCGCCCACTGCGCCGTCGTACCGCCGCTCTGGGCGGCAAGCGGCGAGGCGTCCACCACGATGTTGCCGATCCGGTAGCCCGAGACTGACGCGGGGCCAACGGCCGCGACGGGAACCGCCGACGTCTGAGGCGTGTTGCAGCCGGACAGCCCCGCGGCGCCGAGCGCCCCGAAGCCGAGGAGTGCGCTGCGACGGGTGACGACGAATGCTGACATGAGGCGTTCCTTTGAACTGTCCGAGATCGGCGTTTTTGCCGCCGTGAAATGAGGCATTCTTGCGCGGCTCGTCAATCCCCAGCCGGCTCACGACGTTCACAAGCGGTCCTTTCACGCGCAGACGTATCGGCTGAAGCCGAGTTCCGGCCAGGCGGCGCCCCAGGCCTCGCCGAGCATCGCGCGACGCGCCTCGTCCGAATCGACGGCGATCAGCCCTTCGACCACGGCCCGATCGAACGGCAGGCGGCCTTCGGCGAGCGCTCGCGCCGCGGCCTCCGACATTACGACGATGGCGTCGCGCTCCGCCGGATCGTCGCCCCCAACGCGCAGCGTATCTGGACGGCAATTCGGATCGAAGCCTGAGGGCGTGGCGCGAAAGAAGCCCCAGGTCCCCGTCTCGATCATCAGGACGAAGAAATCCGGCAGCGCCGCGAGCCGGTCCGGGGCGAACGTCCGCTCGATACGATTCTGAACAAGCTTCAGCGCCGCGATCGCCCGCGTCCGCGCTCTCAACCCCCCGAGCGTCCCCGGCGGATCATCGGGGGCGGCGGTGAGCCGCCCCGCCTCGATCGCCGCCCGCGTCGCGACCGCGACCGAGAGCGTCATCGGATGATCGACGGCGAAGGCGATGTCGAGGTCGCAGATCGCGCACAAGGGCGCTTAGTCCGTGACGATGTCGAACCAGAACTCGAAGCTGTCGAGCCAGGAAACGAACTCGGCGAGCTTTTTCGGATCGCCGCCGAGCTTCGCCTTGCCGTCGACGATCAGCTTCTCGAGCGTCGTCTGGCGCAGGATAACGTCGTTGAACGCGGCCCGGGTCGTCGTCAGCGAGGCGTCGGGCTTCTCGATGAGTTTGCCTTTCGAATAGTGGAGCGCGCTGTTCTCGACGCCGAACGCATATTGGTCGTTCGTGTCGGTGAGCTCGATAGTGAACTCGACGGTCTTCCCGGCGGCGCGCTCGCCGTTCAGCCGCACGCCAAGATAGTCGAGGAACATGTCGAGCGGCATCGCGCGGATGATGTCGGGGCTCGACGCGCTCGCCGCAGGCAGCTTTGCGACGCCGTTTCTTAGCTCCTGCGCCCCGGTCAGATAGAAATTACGCCACGGACCCGATTCCGACTGATAGCCGAGCTGCTCGTAGGCGTCGGCGAGGAGACGCTTCGCCGCGTCGTTGGTCGCGTCGGCGAACACGACGTGGTTCACCACCTCCGCCACCCAGCGGTAGTCGCCCTGATCGTAGGAGGCCTTCGCCTGCCGCAGCACATTGTCGGCGCCGCCCATGAACGCGACATAGCGCCGTCCAGCCTCGACCGGCGGATGCTGGTGCAGGGTCGCTGGAACGCCGTCGAAGAAGCCTAGCCGCAAATTATATTGGGCGACGGCGTCGTGATAGACCGAGCCGTAATAGCTGCGGCTCGCCCACTGGGTCGCGAGCGACCGCGGCAGGCGGATCGCCTCGCCGATCTCCTTCGGCGTCAGCCCGGTATTGGCCATGCGCATGACCTGGTCGTGCAGGAAGCGGTAGGTGTCGCGCTGGGACTTGAGGAACGGCACGGCCCGCGCGTTGCCCCAGGTCGGCCAATGGTGCGAGGCGAATACGACCTCGATCTCGGGACCGAACAGGTCGAGGGCCTGCTGCAGATATTTCGACCACAGCAATCCGTCGCGGACCTTCGCGCCGCGGAGCGTATAGAGGTTATGCAGCGTGTGGGTCGCGTCCTCCGCCGCGCAGAACGCCTTGAACTTCGGCAGATAGAACATGAACTCGGCCGGCGCCTCCGACTCCGGCGCCATGAGAACATGGAGGTCGATCCCGTCGAGGGTGATGACCTCTCCGGTCCTGGTGGCGAAGTCGGTCGGCAGGATCAGGCCGACGGTTCCGCTGGAGGTGGTCTTGCCCAAGCCCCCGTCGACCTGGCCGATCGCGCTCTTGGGGATGAGATTGCCGTACATGAAGGTCGCGCGCCGGCTCATCGCGTTTCCGGCGATGACGTTCTCGCCGATCGCGGCCTCGGTGAAATGCGCGGGCGCGAGAATCTTCACCTTGCCGGCGTCGATGTCCTCCTGGTTGACGAGGCCGCGCACCCCGCCGAAATGATCGACGTGGCTGTGGGTGTAGATGACGGCGGCGATCGGCTTGTCGCCGAGCTTGGGGATGACCAGCTCGCGCCAGACGGTCGCGGCGCATTCGGCGGATATGAAGGGATCGATGACGACATAGCCCGAGTTCGAGCGCAGGATCGTCATCACCGAGAGATCGTAGCCGCGCGCCTGCCAGACGCCGTCCGCGACCTCGAACAGGCCGTGGATCATGTTGAGCTTGGCCATGCGCCACAGGCTTGGGTTGACCGAGTTCGGGCGCGTCGTCCTTTTCGGTCACGCCGACGAAGGCGTATTGGGCGAGGTCCCAGACGGGCTTGCCCTCGGCGTCCTTGATGACGACCGGTTCGGGGAGCGATGCGAGGAGGCCTCTGCGGGCATCCTGAAAGTCCTGACCGTCGGCGAAGTCCAGGCCCTGCCGGTAGAGGGCGTTGAAGGCCAGCGTGTGCTCCGTCGGCGGTTTCGGCGATGACGTCATGGGCCTGGGCTCCAGGTGGAACGCGGTCGCCCGCGTTGCGGCGCGACGCGGGCGCCTACTGGTCGATGTTCTCCAGCGCCTGCTGCAGCGCTCCTCCCGAGACGCGCAGCATGCCGGTGTAGGGCAGGCCGAGCTCGAGAATAAGGAAAATCGCGAAGGCGACGCAGAGCGCGCCGAAGGCCATGGCGCCGAGCACCAGTCCGTTGGGCTTCACGAACAGTCCCATGGCGAAGAAGAGCACGATCGCCCAGATCGCCAGGACGACCAGCATGCCCGAACTGACCGGGTGGCTTGCAAGCTGGAGGTCCATAAGGACCCGACCCTGCGTGATCTGGTTGGTGAGCGCGGTGGCGGACGCAATCGCCTGCTTCTGCGCGTCGGTCTCGGGCTTCAGCGATGCGAGATAGGCCTTCGACGCCTGGCCGAAGGCGAGCGGAAGCTTGACCTGAAGCAGCTTCGGATTAGGCTCGCCGCTGCCCCAGAAGGTGTCGTAGGCCTCCTGGACCGATTGCTTCAACTTGTCGCGCGCGGGCTTGGTCTCGGGGCCGTATTGCGCCAGCGCCTGGTCGAGCAACAGGATCTGGGACGACAGCGTTTCGAGCTCGGTCTTCTGGCCGCCGAAGAAACCGAAGCTTGTGCCGATCAGAGTGCCGAGCACGAGCGCAAGCAGAAGACTGACGATTCCCACGACCTGACCGACGACCGCCCGGGCATTCTCGTCCTTCTGTTCTTCGGGCAGCTGCTTGTGCGCCCAGAGGCCGAGAAGCCCGGCGCAGAGAATCAGGAAGAAGATGACGATGGAGACGAGCACCATGGCGACTTGAGTTCCCCCGGGGTTTCGGCGGACGCGACTGGCGCGAGAGGCACGCCAAATTGCGACCGCACGGTTTCAAACTGAGCTCAACGATATGCTTAAATTGTTCCGGGCGACGCTGTCCACCTGCCGCGTCCGGTTTTCCCCGCCGGGTCAGACCGCTAGCGCTGGCCGCCCACCTGTCCCTGATCCTGGCTCATCTGGGCGAGGACGCGTTCGAGCGGCGCGGGAGACGAGCGGAAGAGGCCGGAGTAGGGGGAGCTGAGATCCAAAATGACGTAAATCGCGGTTGCGATCGCGACCGAACCGAGAGCGAAGACGATAAACGCCATCACGCCGGCGCGCGACGTCAGCCCGTACGCGCAGAAAAGCCCGGCGATCCAGCCGGTGACGACCCAGATCAGCGCATAGGACACCGGGCTGCTCAGCCCGAACGCCATCTGCAATCGGGATTGGGCGATCGCCTCAATTGTCTGTGTCGCTGACGCCAGCGCCTGCTTCTGCCCATCGGTCCCCGGGGTCAGCGCGTTGAGATACCGCTCCTTGTGGCGCAGACTGTCGATCGCCGCGGTGAAGTTTTCCGCCACGAATTGCTCGTCGCCCCGCTCTCCGCCCCATATTTGGCTTATGGTTTTGGCGAGGTCCTGCCGAACTTGCGCGCGCCCGGCGCCGGCTTCGGGCCCGTAATCGGCGAGCGCAAGGTCGAGTTGCAGAATCTTGGCCGCAAGAGTTTGAATCGCTGAGATTTTGACTCGAATAGACGCCGTACGCCGTCCAGATCAAAAGTCCAAGCACCAGCGCCGACAGGAGCGTAAGCAGCCCCGCCATGGCGCCGATCAGGTCTTTCGGGGGGCCGGTCGTGAACCGTTCGGGCAAGACCCGCTGCAGCAGCAGCCCGATCGCGCCGAACACGAAAACGACCACCGCGAATGTCAGGGCGACTGCCTCATCGCTCATGAGTCATTTTTCTTGCAAACCGATTTCGGTCCGGCGATGGCCGGGTTATTGATTTTAGCGCGGTCGATGCTTTTCGTCTCGCTGGCTATGAAACGACGTCCAGGACGGTGTCCCAACTCCTGAAACAGTCAATTCGGTGCGCGCACCGCCTCGCATTGGAAGTCGATGCGCGCCGACTTCGACGTGCGGCCCGCGTGGACGTCGATCGTCAGCGGCATGCAGGTCGCCCCTTCGAGAAAGACGGCCTTGTGCTCCGTCCCGTCGGCGCCGAAGATAAAATGATCGAAAGTCTTATGCGTGATGAGTTGCTGGCCCGCGTGAGTGATCTGAGTGAGATCGACGCTCGCCGAAGCGCCTTTGGGCGAGGCGTTCCTTTCGCCCTGGAAAACGAAGTCGAGGAAAAGCGCGGTGGCCGTGTCCCCGCCGAGCGCGCCGCCGCGCGGCGCGTCGACGAGCGCCTCCCCTCCGATAAGATTATCGGACAGTTTTCCCGCGCGTTCGAGATAGGCGTAGGCCCTCACGTCGACGATCTTGAGTTCCGTGGCCTCGGCACTGCTAAGAATGCCGAAGCCCGCCAGCGTGCCTGCGATCCGCACGATCGGTCCCATGGCCGCGCCTCTCCCGCTCTCCTCGCGCGCCTGTCGCCGCCCTTCAGCCTTCCTTTTGCGCGTCGAGGAAAGCGCCCTCGCGGTAGAGGATGCCGGCGAGGCCCGCGCCGATCAGCGGGGCGATGATGAACAGCCAGAGCTGCCCGACATACTGCGGATTGGAGGCGAAGCCGACCAGCGCCGGGCCGATCGAACGCGCCGGATTGACCGAGGTGCCGGTGATGTTGATCCCGACGAGATGGATCGCCGCCAGCGTCAGGCCGATGGCGAGGCCGGCGAAGCCCTTCGGCGTGAAGGGATGGGTGACGCCGAGGATGGTGACGAGGAACAGGAACGTCGCAACCACTTCGTACACAAAGGCCGAGAGGACGTTGTACTCGCCGAGGTAGCCGTGACCCCAGCCGTTCTGGCCGAGGCCGCCGGTCCAGCCCGAGCGCCTTGCCGGACAGGATGAGGTAGAGCACGCCCGCGCCGACGAGCGCGCCGAGCACCTGGGCGATCCAGTAGCTGACCATCTCGGCCGCGCTCATGCGGCCGGCGACGAACGACGCCGAAGCTGACCGCCGGATTGACGTGGCAGCCCGAGATCGGGCCGATGCCGTAGGCCATCGCGACGATCGCGAAGCCGAAGGCGCTGGCGATGCCGAGCAGATCGACCGCCGTCGCGCCCGTCCCCATGCCGCCTATCGACCGCCGCCCCGCAGCCGAAGAACACCAGGGCGAACGTCCCGATAAATTCCGCGAGTTGTTTGTTCATAACGCGCTTCCTTTCGTCTTGTGTGAGGTTTTCGACCGGTCCGTTAGCGGCCCGATCCTCCGAGTGGCGCTCCCAGCGTCAAAGTGGGCGCTTGAGGGCCTCCAACTCCGTCTGCACGCTCGCCCAGAAGGCGAATTGCTTCCGCGATCGCGCGCGTCGCGCGCTCCGTAGTTCGAGCCGCGCCTGTTGGAGCGCTTTTGTCGCCCCATGCTGGCTCAACAGGGAGGCGACGACCTTTTGCACAGCGTCGTCTTTCGGTTCCAAAGACGCGCAATGGCTCCGGTTCGGCCCCCGTTCGTCAGGCAAGGTCACAAGCAAAGCCATCCTTCTGGGCGAGGCATTTGGCCGACGCGGAGCGGAGGGCTGGCCCCGCGCCGGCCGCTCGTCCCCCGCCCCCAATCGCCTAGTTATCGCTGTGCTCCGCGTCCGTCAGCTTCTGCAGCGCGTCGCCGACCGAGAAGCTGCCGGGCTTCTGGCGCGGCGGAAAATCCTTGAACGTCTGCGATCTCCTGCGCCACGATCGCCTGCGCCGGCGCCATCACGAACATGCGCTCGACGTACCACTTGCTCGTATTCGCCGGACTCGTTGTCGGCGCGCTCGAACGGGTCGGTGCGCAGATTGAAGAGCAGCGGCGCGCGCAGCGGCGACGAGCGGCTCCTGCCAGACGCGCAAGCCCTCGTGCTGCTGCTCGAGGAACACGACCTTCCATTGGTCGTAGCGCAGGCCGGCGAGATCGCCGTCGTCGGTCCAGTAGAAGAACTCGTGGCGCTTGTCCGGGCCTGCCGGCGAGCAGATCGCGCTGGTCGTAGCCGTCGAGATGGACCTTGAAGGTCTTGCCGCCGGCGTCATAGCCCTGCAGAAGCTTGTTTGCGACGTCGGGCTCGCCGGCCGCCGCCATCAGCGTCGGCACCCAGTCCTCGGACGAGAAGATGCCGTTGATCTCCGTGTGCGGCTTGACCGCGCCGGGCCAGCGCACCACCGCCGGGACGCGATAGCGCGCCCTCCCAGTTGCGTGTTCTTCTCGCTGCGGAACGGCGTCGTGCCGCCGTCGGGCCAGGAGAACGCTTCGGCGCCATTGTCGGTCGTGTAGATCACGATCGTGTTGTTGGCGATGCCGAGATCGTCGAGCTTCTTGAGAAGCTGTCCGACCTGCCCGTCATGCTCGACCATGCCGTCGGGATAGAGTGCCGAGACCCGTCTTGCCCTGCGATTCGGGCTTGAGATGCGTGAAGATGTGCATCCGGGTCGAATTGAACCAGACGAAGAACGGCTTCTTGGCGTTGTGGGCGCGATCGATGAAGTCGAGCGAGGCGTCGAGGAATTCCTCGTCGACCGTCTCCATGCGCTTCTTCGTCAGCGGACCGGTGTCCTCGCATTTCTGCTTGCCCCAGGCGCCGAAGCGCGGGTCGTCGCCGGGGGTCTCGGTGTCGGTCGCGACGCATTTCAGCACGCCGCGCGGCCCGAAGTTCTTGGCGAAGTTCGGGTATTCGGACGGCTTCGGATAGTCCGGGTTCTCCGGCTCTTCCTCGGCGTTGAGGTGGTAGAGGTTGCCGAAGAACTCGTCGAAGCCGTGCACGGTCGGCAGGAATTCGTTGCGGTCGCCAAGATGGTTCTTGCCGAACTGGCCGGTCACGTAGCCCTGGGGCTTCAGAAGTTCGGCGAGCGTCGGGTCCTTTTCGGACAGGCCCTCCTTCGCCGAGGGCAGGCCGACCTTGAGCAGGCCGGTGCGGATCGGGCTCTGGCCGGTGATGAAGGCGGCGCGGCCGGCGGTGCAGGATTGCTGGCCATAATAGTCGGTGAATATCGCGCCTTCGTTGGCGATGCGATCGATGTTGGGCGTGCGATAGCCCATCATGCCGCGGTTGTAGGCGCTGATGTTCCAGTAGCCGATGTCGTCGCCCATGATGACGAGGATGTTCGGTTTCCGGGCCTGCGCCTGAGCGACGATCGGCGACAGCGCGCTCATTCCGATCGCCAAGGCGACCGCCATCTTCCAAGACATGCTTCCCTCCCCGAAAGTCCCAAGAAACCGCGGCCGCCGCCGCGAGAGACGCCTGTAAAAACTTCAGTGAAACGGCGATACCTTGCCTACGACGAAACTCTCTGTCCAATATCTTCTTTGATATCGGGCGATGCAGGAGCGCTATCGTGCATTCGGTCAGACATCTCGAACTCGTCCGCGCGCTCGCCGAGCACCGCAACTTCGGGCGCGCGGCGGCGGCTCTGGGCGTGTCGCAGCCGTCGCTGACCCGCAGCCTGAAGCAACTCGAGGACAGGCTCGGCGCGCCGCTGTTCGACCGGTCGGGCGTCACGCCGACCATCATTGGCGAGATCGTGCTCCGGCGCGGAAGGGCGATGCTTGTGGACTTCGCCGAGCTTCACCGCGAGATCGCCATGACAAAAGGCCTGGAAATCGGCGAACTCACGGTAGCGCTGGCCTTCTTTCCGGCGGACATATCGGGCCATGAAGCCGCGGCGCGGCTGTCGCGCCGCCACCCCAGGCTCGCCCTCGTTCTCAGGATGGTGGACTGGAGCAAAGCCTACGAGATGGTGCTTTCCGGCGAGGCCGACATCGGATTCGGCGATATTCGGCCCGCGTCCGACAATCCGGATTTTGTCGCCGAACGGGTGCGCGCGGGGCCGGTCACCTTCTTTTGCGCATCCGATCATCCGCTGGCCGGGCGCGACGCAATCCGTCTCGACGATCTGGTCAAGTATCCCTGGACGGGCCCGAGCTTCGCCCCGGCGATGGGCGCCGGAATGCCGAGAGACGAGCTTCCCTGCGGCGCGTTCCATCGAGAGACGGGGCGTTTTCATCCTCGCATCATGGTCGAGAGCTTTGCGTCGGCGAAGCAGATCGTGCTGGCCGGCGCCGCGCTCTCGGCTGGCTTTCCCTTCCAGATCGAACGCGAACTGGCGAGTGGAGACCTCGTTCTGATGCCGGCGCAATTGCCTCTTCTGACGCTTGACTATGGTTTCATCGTCAAGCGCGGACGGGCGCTGTCTCCCGCGGCGACCGCCTTCATGGAGGTCGCGCGCGAGATCGAGCGAGGGAAAGGCGAAAGGGTCCGCGGCGCTCGCCTGCACGCCAAGGCGGCGCAGGCGCGCTAAAGGTCGTCAGTTAAGATCGAGACGCCACGTCTCGCCGACGAGGTCGTGTCCGAATGCGCGATGGGGCGCGCTTTCGACGAGCCGAAACCCGGCCGCGTCATAGAGGCGCCGGGCCGCGACGAGGTTCTGTTGCGTCCAGAGCGTCATCTGCGCATAGCCGAGTTCGCGCGCCCGGGAAACGCAGGTCTCGACCAGCGCCTTGCCGAGGCCTGCGCCCCTCGCGCTTGGCTCGACGTGAAGCAGCCGCAGTTTCGCGAGCGCCGGGTCGTCGCTCTTCATCAGGAAGATCGCGCCGATGATCGCCCCGCCGCGCTCGGCGACCCATGCGTCCTCGCGGGCGGGATCGAATCCCAGGACGAAGCCGCCGAGGATCTGACAGGCGAGCCCCTCGTAGGTCCAGTCCCAGCCGTATTCCTCGTGATAGATTCTGCGCCTGCCGATGCGCGATCCACCCGACGTCGCCGGGCTCGAGCGGCCGCAGCCGCCAGCCGCAGGGTTCGCGCGCAGTTTGCCCCTCGCGGCGATCGAGCACGGCGCGCAGGTCGCCGATCGCTTGCGCCAGCCGCGCCCTGTCGTTCACGTCGACCGGAGCGAGCAATGCCGTCGATCTGCGCTCGCGCCCCGTTTTCCAGCTTATCGAGCGCCGCCGCGCCGGAACGTGTGAGGGAGAGCCTGAGGCGCCGGGCGTGCTCAGGGCTCGCGCGGCTCAGGACCCAGCCGCGGTCGCCGAACCGAGCGACAATCCGGCTCAGGCGCCCCTTGTCCATCCCAAGCGTGCGACCGATCTCTGCGGCGGTCTCTCCCGGCGGCCGCGCATGGCCAATCTCATAAAGGACTCGCGCCTCCGCCAGGGAGACATTGCCGCCGGGCAGGCGACGGTTCAGCAAACCGATCTCGCGCGTGTAGAATCGATTGAAACTGCGGAGATCGTCGGTGAGGCCCATGAGCGGCGCCGCGAGTGTTGTCTTAGTCAACTCTATGGGGAACCGCGTCGCGGCGCAAGCCGGTCATCGGCGGTTCACAAACGCGAGAGTTCGAGTCTCGCGCCGACCGCGCGGGTTGCGTCCCCGGACCGAATGTCCTTATGTCCCGGTCCTTCCTCCGGCGGGCGCTCAGGACAAGATGACGTGGGTTAGGTTTTGCTCGGCGCGGGTCTCGTCACGCTCGAAATGCTTCTGGCGCCGACATATGGCGCCGGCGCGCAGCGCGCGCCGGCCTGATCGGTGGCGATCAAAGTCCACGGGTGGGGCTTCACCGCGCTGCTTGGCGGGCTCTCGGCGATCCCGGCGCTCGCAACCGACATGGCGCTGCCGAGCGTCGGTCTGGTGCAGGCGGATTTTGGCGCAAGTCCGGCGGAAGCCGCGTCCTCGATTGCGGTCTTTCTCGCCGGATTCTCGATCGCGCCGCTGGTCGTCGGCCCGCTCGCCGACCGGTTCGGCCGCAAACCGGTGATGCTGGCGGGGCTTGCGATCTTCACGCTGGCCGCGATTGGCTGCGCGCTCGCGCCGTCGATTGTCGTTCTGATCATCTCGCGCATCATTCAGGGCGCAGGCGCGGGGACGGTCGCCATGCTGCCTCGCGCGATCATCCGCGACCTGTTCGAAGGCCGCGAGGGTCGCCTGCAGCTCGCCGCGGTCTCGGTGATATTCAGCGCCGCCCCGCTGATCGGGCCGACGCTCGGCGCGGGCCTGCTAGCGATCGGGCCCTGGCGACTGATCTATGCCGCGCATGCCGTCCTTGGCGCCGCGCTTGGGTCGCTCGTCTTCGCGACCCTGGTCGAATCCCATGACACAGATCAGCGGCGAAGCCTGGCGCCGGCGATGGTCGTGGCGGGCTACCGGCGCGCGCTGACAAACCACATGTGCGTCGGCTTCTCGCTTCTCAACGGCCTGGTGTTCGCGGGGCTGTTCGCCTATGTCAACGTCTCCCCGCTTCTGTTCATCGAAGGCTACGGCGTGTCGGCGGCGGGCTTTGGCGGGCTCTTCGCTATGACGGCTTCGGGGGTCGTCGCCGGCTCGCTGATCAACAACTGGCTGCTTCGGCGTCATACGAAGCCGCGCGCCGTACTCGACGCGGCGCTCGCGCTGGTCGCGATGGCCGCGCTCGTCATCCTCGTCGCGAGCTTCCTTCTCGGTCATCCGCCGCTCGTCTTGGTGATCGCGCCGATGATGATCTACATCATGGCGTTCGGGCTGATCGTCCCGAACGCCGTGCACGAGGCGATCCATCCGCTGCCGGAGATCGCGGGCGTCGCTTCCGCCGTGCTGATGTCGGCCCAGATGCTGTTCGGGGCGATCGGCGGCTCGCTCGCCGCCGCGCTGTTTCAAAAGGGCGCGCCGCTCGCGATCGGCCTCGTCATGGGCGGCGGCGCGCTTTGCGCCGCGGCGATCTACATCGGCTGGCTGCGGCCGGGGGTCGAGACCTGAGGCGTATCGCCTTGGCTACGCCTCCCCCTCGATCCCCTCGCGCAGGATTTCGAGCGCCAGCCACTCGTCCTCGGCCTTCTCGATCTCCGCCCGTAGCTCGGCGTAGCGGTTGGTCGCGGTCTGGAACGCGGCCGGTTCGCGGGCGGCGAAATCGGCGTCGCCCATTTTCGCCTCGAGCGAGTCGAGATCGCTGCGCAGCGCGGCCATGCGCTGCGGCAGGAGTTCCAGCGCGCGCTTGTCGTTGAACGACAGCTTGCGCCTGGCCTGCGGCTCGCTTTTCGGCTTCGCCTCGGTCTTCTCGGCCTTGGCGGCGGCCGTGGCGCCCGGGCCGGAAAGTCCGAAGCCGCGCTGGGCGACCATATCGGAATAGCCGCCGGCATATTCCTGCCACCGTCCGCCGCCCTCGCTGACGATCACCGAGGTCGCGACGCGGTCGAGGAAGTCGCGGTCGTGGCTGACGATCAAGATCGTCCCCTTGTACTCGCCGAGCAGCTCCTGGAGGAGGTCGAGCGTTTCGACGTCGAGGTCGTTGGTCGGCTCGTCGAGCACGATCAGGTTCGACGGCAAAGCCAGCGCACGGGCGAGCAGAAGGCGTCCGCGCTCGCCCCCCGACAGCTTCTCGATCGGCGTGCGCGCCTGCTCCGGTCCGAACAGGAAGTCCTTCATGTAGCCGATAACATGCCGGCGCTCGCCGTTGATCGTGACGTAGTCGCTGCCGCCCCCGGTGAGCGCATCGATCAGGGTCGTCGCGGGGGGAAGGGCGTCGCGCTTCTGGTCGAGCCGGGCCATCATGACGTTGGTCCCGATGCGGACCTCGCCGGTATCGGGCGCGAGCGCCCCGGTCAGGAGGTTGATCAGCGTCGTCTTGCCAGCGCCGTTGGCGCCGATCACGCCGATCCGGTCGGCCCGCATGATCCGGGTCGAGAAATTCCGGACGATGGGCGTTTCGTCATAGGCCTTGCCGATCGCCTCGGCCTCGATCACCAGCGCCCCCGAAGCTTTGACGTCCTGAGCGACCATCGTCGCGACGCCAACCGCCCGGCGCGCCTCGCGCCGCTCCCGGCGCATGTCGGCGAGCTCGCCGACCCGGCGCATGTTGCGCTTGCGCCGCGCCGTCACGCCGTAGCGCATCCAGTGCTCCTCGGCGACGATCTTCCGGTCGAGCTTGTGGCGCTCGGCCTCCTCCTCCTCGAGCTTGGCGTCGCGCCAGGCCTCGAAGGCGGAAAATCCGCGATCGAGCCGGTGCGTCGCGCCGCGGTCGACCCAGACGGTGGCGTTGGTCAGGTCCGCCATCAGCCGCCGGTCGTGGCTGACGAGGGCCAGCGCCGAGCGGCAGGACAGGAGATGGCTTTCCAGCCACTCGATGGCGATGAGATCGAGGTGGTTGGTCGGCTCGTCGAGCAGCAGGATGTTCGGCTCGGCGCTCAGGACCCGCACGAGCGCCGCGCGTCGCGCCTCGCCGCCCGACAGGGTCGCCGGGTTCGCCGCCGGGTCGAGCCCGAGGTCAGCCATCATCGCGCGGGCGGCGTAGTCGTCTTCGTGCTCGCCCAAATCGGCGATGACATAATCGAGCGCGGTGGCGTAGCCGGACATGTCCGGCTCCTGCGGCAGGAAGGCGAGCCGGGCGGTCGGCTGCTGGAAGCGCGTGCCGCGGTCCGGCGCGGACTCGCCGGCCGCGATCCGCAGCAGCGTCGATTTCCCCGACCCGTTGCGGCCGACGAGCGCGATCCGCTCGCCCGGCGCGATCGAAAGCTCCGCCCCCTCGAGCAGAGGCGCCCCGCCGAGGGTCACGGCGATATCCTTCAGGTGCAGCAGGGGCGGCGGCATGGGGCGGCTCTCGTCTTCACCAGCGGGATGCGAAAAAGTGGATGCCGGTTTTTCGCGAAATCCCGCGTTTTCAAAGAATTTAGAGCCAGATCCGTTTCGATTGAAACGGATCTCGCTCTGGAAGCCGCGAGGGATAAAGGCTGGCGCTCGAAAGGGAAAGGCGCTCCTTGCGCGGCAGTCAGCCGGCGAGGAAATCCCGGACGACGCCGATCTGATCTTCGCTCAGGAGTTGCGGCGCATGGCCGAGGCCGGCGAATTCGACCAACCGCGCCTTCGGACCGCGATGCGTCATCGCCTCCGCGACCTCGCGCGCGAGCACGTCGGAATGCTCGCCCCTGAGCACGAGGACGGGGCAGGAGACCGCATCCCATAAAGGCCACAGGTCGACGTCGTCGACCGGGCCGGACTTGTATGGATCGCCAAGGTGCGGATCGTAATTGTACCCGTAACGCCCGTTGGGCAGCAGGCGCGCGCTGTCGACGGTCACCTTGCGCCACTCGGAGTCGCTCAGCGGGCCGTAAGGCGCGTTGTTGGTCCGCACCGCCGTCTCCATCGCCTCGATCGATTCGAAGGTCGCGCCGGTCCCGAGGTAGGCGCCGATCCGGTTGAGGCCCTCCTTCGAGACGAAGGGGCCGGCGTCGTTGACCACGAGCTTGCGGATCGGGGCGCCCGGCTGCGCAGCGAGCAGCATGCCGATCAGCGCGCCCATCGACGTGCCGACCCACTCGACGGCCTCCACGTCGAGCCGGGCGATCAGCGCCGCGCAATCCGAGAGATAGGTCGGAAACACATATTCCGCCGGATTCTTGAGCCAATCGCTGCGCCCGCGCCCGGGCATGTCCGGGCACACCACTTTGTGCGTCTTCGACATCGCCTGTGCGAACACGTCGAAGTCGCGGCTATTGCGACTGAGGCCGTGGACGCAGACCAGCGTCGGCGCCCCGACCGGCCCCGGCCACTCGCTATAGGCGATGCGGTGAAAGCCCGAGGGACCCAGGCAGGCGAGATGGCGTTCGAGCACGGACGGAGCCTCCCCAAGCGGTTTCTCGCCATGTTTGCCCAAGGCGGATGACGAGTCCATGATCCCTTTGGGGGCGATCTGTCGCAGACGGTGGATCGGCCGAGGATTAGCAGCGCTGATCGTCGCGCACCGCCCGCAGCCAATTTATCCTCCGGACACATCATGACAAATCCCGGCTGTGACAGGCTTTTGCCAGTCCGACGTGCCCGTCACTACGACGAAAGCACGAACCTGACGTCGGTAGCATCGAAGTCGTGCCCTTAAAGGGCAACGGCAAGTCTCGCTCCTTGGCGAGCGCGTATGCCGCGCAGTCGAGAATGTTGAGCTGGGCCTTGTGGCCTTGACCTTTTCCGCTTCGAATGCCGCCTCGGCGAGCCTGGCGTCGAATGGAACCACATCAAAGCCGGCGCGCTCGATGAGCTCCGTGAGAATTGCGAGCGATGTCTCTCCTTTTCGTGAGAACAGCACGGTTTGGGTCCCTCGGTCCTGAGATCGCCTCGGTGTCCGTGCCAACCGCTCCTCGATGGCCAAGCCCGCGGCGTAACAGACGACAGGTTGCGAGAGTCCTTGGAGGAGCTTCGCGCAATGTGGTCGCGCCACGCCAAACCCTCCCGCGCAGCCCTCAAGCCGCCTCGAACGCCAGCCCCCGCTCGGCATGGCCAACCCTCAGGCGGCCGGCGCGGATCATGGTGTTGATGTGGGCGAGCGCCTCGCCGAAGGCGAAGACGAGCTGGTGCGGATCGTCGATCGGGCGGCCGAAAATGACCGGCACGAGTTCGGCCGCGGTCTGCGGCGCGCCTCTGCAGGCCTCCACGATCGCCATGCAGCGCGCCTCGTGATGGGCGATGAGCTCGTCGGCGCGCGTGTGCAGGCCGACGAACGGCAGGTTGTGGCCGGGGAGCACGAGCACGTCCTCGGGCAGGCGCGTCTTCATCCGCTCCAGCGAGCGCAGATAGATGCCGAGCGGATCGCCGTCCGGCTCCATCGCCTCGACGCTGACGTTGGGCGAGATCTTCGCGAGGATCTGGTCGCCGGCGATGAGCAGATTGTCCTCCGCCGAAAACAGCATCACGTGCTCGGGAGAATGGCCGCCGCCGGTCAGCACCGACGAAGGTCCGGCCGCCGATCGTCAGCCGGTCGTCCGCCAGCAGCCGCTGGAAGGTTTTCGGCGGCGTGGCGACCATGCGCAGATATTGCAGGCCGTTGCCGAGCAGGATCTCGGTGCTCTCCTCGGTCAGCCCATGCGAGCGATAGAAGCCGCGATAGGGCTCCGACTTCAGCGCCGACGGGTCGAGCCGGATGTTGAGGCCGAGGAGATATTCGGTCTGGCTCATGGCGAGCGGCATGTCGAAGCGCTCGCAGAGCCAGCCGGCAAGGCCGATGTGATCGGGATGGAAATGGGTGGCGATCAGCCGCGTCAGCCTGCGCCCCTCGAGCGGCCCGTCGATCAGCGCCTCCCAGGCGGCGCGCGAAGGTGGATCGTCGATGCCGGTGTCGATCAGCGCGAGGCCCGCGCCGTCCTCGACGAGGTACAGATTGACGTGGTCGAGCCGGAACGGCAGCGCGAGCCGCGCCCAGAAGACGCCCGGCCGGACTTCGACGACCTCGCCGGGCTTCGGCGGCTCGGGGCAGGGGAAATTCGAGCGTCTGCGGCAGGGCGTGGGTCGGCATCGGGTCTCCTTGTTCTCCCTCGCCCCGCGTCAGCGGGGAGAGGACGGGGTGAGGGGCTTAGTGATTAGCCGCGGTTGTGGCTCGTCGCCCGGCCCCTCATCCTAACCTTCTCCCCGCATAGCCCGTCGAAAGACGGGCGTCTATTGACGCCCTATGCGGGGAGAAGGGACTTACAAGCGGCTGAAAGCGCGGCGCCTCGGCCGCTTCGAGCCGCCCGGCGACGTCGCCGCGATAGAGGCCGCGCGCGGCGTTGTGCGGATGGGCCGCCGCCTCGGCGAGACTCAGCACCGGCGCGAAGCAGACGTCCGTGCCCTCGAGCAGCGCCCGCCACTCGGCGCTCGGCCGGCTCATGAACAGCGCGCGAAAGCGCGCCTTCAGCGCCGGCCATTGGCGCGGTGTCGTATTGCGCCTTCGGGTCGACGTCGGCAAGGCCGAGCTTTTCGAGCAGAAGCGCATAGAATTGCGGCTCGAGCGCGCCGATCGTGACGTAGCGGCCGTCGGCGCAGCGATAGGCGTCGTAGAACGGCGAGTCGTGAAACATGCTCGGCCGGCCGCCGTCGAGCATTCCGGTCGCGCGCGCCCAGAGCGCGATGCCGCTCAAGGCCGCGACCATGTCGAGGATCGCGGCGTCGACGACGCAGCCCTTGCCGGTCGCCTTCGCCGACAGGACCCCGCTGACGATGCCGAAGGCGAGCCCGAGCGCGCCGCCGGCGTCGCCGAGCACGGTCGGCGGGACGATCGGCGCCGCGCCGGGCGCTCGATCAGCGACAGCGCGCCGGTCAGCGCCACATAATTGAGATCGTGGCCGGCGGCCTGCGCCAGCGGCCCCTCCTGCCCCCAGCCGGTCATGCGGCCATAGACGAGCTTCGGATTCAGCGCGCGCGCATTCGGCGGGGCCGAGGCCGAGCCGCTCCATCACGCCCGGCCGGTTGCCCTCGATCAGCGCGTCGGCGCCCGCGATCAGCCTCAGCGCCTCCTCGACCGCCTTGGGGCGCCTTGAGGTCGAGCGCGACGATGCGCTTGCCGCGCCGCAACGGGTCCTCGCCTCCGGTCGATTCGGGATTGCCGATCGCCGCCTTGTTGGGCCGGACGATCGCGGTGACCTCGGCGCCATGATCGGCCAGCATGCGGCCGGCCAGCGGGCCCGGGGCCGATGCCCTCGAACTCGATGATGGTCAGGCCGGCAAGCGGACGCAGCATGGAGAAACCCTGACGGAGAAGAAGTCGAGAAACGGTCAGACTGTAGAACGATCTTCGGCCGACCCGCTAGCCGCGCTCCGGAAACAGCGCCTTCAGTCCCTCGGGCGAGGCCGCCGCGACGCCGCGCTCGGTGATCAGGCCGGTCACGAGCCGCGCCGGCGTCACGTCGAAGGCCGGGTTGGCGGCGGGGCTGCCCTCGGGCGAGATGCGCACCCGCGCGACCTTTCCGTCGGCGCCGAGGCCCTGGATGAACTTCGACCTCGTCGGCGGAGCGCTCCTCGATCGGGATCTCCTTCACGCCGTCGTCGACCGTCCAGTCGATGGTCGGCGACGGCAGCGCGACATAGAACGGCACGCCGTTGTCTTTCGCCGCCAGCGCCTTGAGATAGGTGCCGATCTTGTTGCAGACGTCGCCCCGCGCCGTCGTGCGGTCAGTGCCGACGATGACCATGTCGACGAGCCCATGCTGCATCAGGTGGCCGCCGGCGTTGTCGACGACGAGCGTGTGCGGCGTTCCGTGGTTGACCAACTCCCAGGCGGTCAGCGAGGCGCCCTGGTTGCGCGGCCGCGTCTCGTCGACATAGACGTGGACCGGAATCCCCTCCTCCATCGCCAGATAGATCGGCGCGGTCGCGGTGCCGTAGTCGACGGTCGCGAGCCAGCCGGCGTTGCAATGGGTGAGGATGTTGACCGGCTCGCCCGGCCGTTTCGTCGCTGCGATTTTCCGGATGATGGCGAGGCCGTTGCGGCCGATGGCGCGATTGATCGCGACGTCCTCGTCGGCGATCTCGGCGGCTTGCGCGTAGGCCGCGGCGGCGCGCGTCGGCCGGCTCGAGCAGGCAGGAGCCGATTGCGCGCACGGCGTCGAGCGCCCAGCGCAGGTTGATCGCCGTCGGCCGCGTCGCATGCAGCGTTTCCCAGGCCGCGTCGAGGTTGGCGTCGCTCGGGTCCTCGCGCATGGCGAGCGCCACGCCATAAGCCGCGGTCACGCCGATCAGCGGCGCGCCGCGCACCCACATGTCGCGGATCGCCGTCGCCGCCTCGCCGACCGTGCGCAAGGTCGCGACGCGGAATTCGTGCGGCAGCCAGCGCTGGTCGATGACGTCGACGCTCGAGCCGTCGGCGTTGAGCCAGATTGTGCGCGTGGCGCGTCCGTTGACCTTCACGCTGGCTCTCCATCAAAAAACCGAACACGGGCGCATAGCATGGCCGCCCCGATGCGGGAATGCGTAGCCGAACGACTTGCGCCTTCGGGTTTCGCGACTGTTCGCCCCCGGGCGCGTTTCACGCGATCTCGCCCAACGGCGGGAGGCAGGGAGGAAATGGTCGATGGATCGCAGGAGTCTTCTGAAGATTATCGCCGGATTGCCGCTTGTGGGCGACCTTTTGGCGGGAACCGCGGCGAAGGCCGCCGATTCCTCGCCGGCGTCGCGCGTCCGCCCCGGCGACCCCGGCTGGCCGTCCGACGACGCCTGGAAGGCGCTAGGCCGCGGCCTTGAGGGCGAACTGATCAAGGTCGACTCGCCGCTCTCCGCCTGCGTCGGCGCGCCGGCGGACGCCTGCGCGCAGCTCTTCAAGGAGCTCAAGAACCCGTACTATCTCGGCGACGAGGTCGGCCTCACCCAGTCGCTCGGCTGGGTCGGCGCCTGGACGTCGCGCCCGAGCGTCTACGCGGTCGCCGCGCAATCGACCGCCGACGTCGTCGCGGCGGTCAATTTCGCGCGAACGCACAATCTGCGCCTCGTCGTGAAGGGCGGCGGCCACAGCTACCAGGGAAGCTCGAACGCGGCGGATTCGCTGCTTGATCTGGACCCGCCGCATGCACGACGTCACGCTGCACGACGCCTTCGTCGGCGCGGGCTGCGAGGGACAGGCTCAGCCGCAGCCCGCGGTTTCGGTCGGACCCGGCGCGATCTGGGGCCATACCTACAACGAGGTGACGACCAAGGGCGGCCGCTATGTCCAGGGCGGCGGCTGCACTGACGGTCGGCGTCGCCGGGCTGGTCCTGGGCGGCGGGTTCGGCAGTTTTTCCAAGGCGCACGGCACGGCCGGCGCCAATCTCCTCGAGGCGGAGATCGTCACCGCCGACGGCGAAGTCCGGATCGCCAACGCCTGCTCGAACCCGGATCTCTTCTGGGCGCTGAAGGGCGGCGGCGGCGGCTTCGGCGTCGTCACCCGCCTCACGTTGCGGACGCACGACCTTCCCGAATTCGTCGGCGTGGTGTTCGCGACGATCAAGGCGACGTCGGACGACGCCTATCGAAAGCTCGTCGGCAGGACGGTCGACTTCTACAGCGATGCGCTCTTCAATCCGCATTGGGGCGAGCAGCTTGTCTTTGCTGCCGGGCGGCGTGCTCTCGATATCCATGCTGTTCCATGGCCTCGACCAGCAAGAGGCCGAGGCGACCTGGCGGCCCTTCTTCGACTGGGTCGCACGCCTCCCCGACAGGACTTCCATGTCGTGTCGGCGCCAAAGATCTTGGCGCTGCCGGCGCAGCACTTCTGGGACCCAGCCCTGCTCAAGACGGCGCCGGGCTTGGTGATCTCGGACGATCGCCCGGGCGCGCCGGCGGACAACATCTTTTATGCGGGCAACCTCGATGAAGCCGGCCGCGTCTGGTACGCCTATCAATCCGTCTGGCTGCCTGCGTCGCTGATCGAACGCGATCAGCGGGCAGAAGCTCGCCGACGCGCTGGTCGCGGCCGCGAAGCACCGGGGCGTGTCGCTTCATTTCAACAAGGGGCTTGCGGGCGGAAGCCCCCGAGGCGATCGCGGCGGCGAAGGACACGCCGACGAACCCGGCGGTCAACGACGCTTTCGCGCTGGCGATCAGCGGGGGCGGCGGTCCGCCCGCCTATCCGGGCGTTGCCGGCCACGAGCCGGACCGAAGCGGCGGCGCGGACCACCGCCGCGCGGTCAGCGGCTTCCATGAACGAACTGCGCAAACTCGCGCCGCGGGCCGGGTCCTATGTCTGGGAGACCGACTTCTTCGAGCCGAACTGGCAGGACTCGTTCTGGGGCGACAATTACGCCGCGGCTTCGCACGATCAAGCGGCAAATACGACCCGGACGGGCTCTTCTTCCTGCACCACGGAGTCGGCAGCGAGGATTGGAGCGCCGACGGATTCTCCGCGGCGAATTGACATTCTTTCGCGTCGCTCGCCCGTCTCGAACGCTTGTCGCGGAAAACCGATATCGAGTCTGACTGTGCGCCGATATCCGCTCATCTCCCTGCTTGTCGCGCCGCTCATCCTCGCCGCGTCGGCCTCGGGCTCGGCCGAAGCGGGGTCGATCGCCACCAACGACGCCGCGGTCGACACGCTCGCCGACGGGCGAATGGGAACGATCGCCTTCGAAGCGCTGACCCCGAGAAGCGGACGAGCGCTCGCCATGCGCAAGGCGACGGACAAGTCCGTGATTGCCGGCGTGTTGACTTTGCCGGCAGGCGCGAGCGCGACCGCGAAGGTTCCGGGCATGGTGGTGGTTCACGGCAGCAGCGGGGTCCTGAAAAACGAATGGGAGTGGGCGCAACGGCTCAACGCGATGGGCGTCGCGACCTTTGTCATAGACAATTTTACCGGCCGCGGGCTGACCGAAACGGCGACAGACCAATCGCGGCTGTCGCCGGCCGCCGACGTCGCCGGGGCGCTTGCGGCGCTTCGGTTGCTTGCGACGCATCCTGCGATCGACGACAAGCGTATCGGCGTGATCGGTTTTTCGCGCGGCGGAACCGCGGCGGTGAATGCTGCGCTGGAGCCGATTCGTCGCGGCGTCATCGACGACGACCTCCGTTTCGCCGCTCACGTTGCGGTCTATCCGGGATGCGCGGTGCCATGGGTGGCGGGCCATCTCGATGGATCGCCAATTCTCATGCTGTTGGCGGGCAAGGACGATTACACGCCGGCCTCGTTCTGCATCGCTTACGCCGACCGCCTGCGCGCACAAGGCGCTTCGATTTCCGTGATCGTCTATCCCGAGGCCTATCATGGTTTCGACGGCGCCGCGCCGCCCCGTTTCAATCCTCGACCGACGACCCTGCGCGATTGTCACGGCGAGATCGATCTGGACGACGGCGCGTTTACGATGCAGAGGGGCAATGACAAGGCGACCGGCAAGAACGCCGTCGTTTTGTTGAAGGAATGCACCGAACACGGCGTCACCGTGGGCGGCGATCCCGAAGCGCGCGCGAGGGCGCCGAGCGACGTCACGAATTTTCTCAAGTCGATTTTCGCGATGTCTCAATGAGACCTGTCAACAAGCCGAGACCGAAACCCATGCCCTACCTCCCCTTCCTCGACCCGCTACGACTTCATGCTCTACAACCGCTGCGGCCGCAGCGGCCTGAAACTGCCGGCGATCTCGCTGGGCCTATGGCACAGTTTCGGCTTCAACCGCTCGCAAGATTCGATGCGGGCCATTCTGCGCACCGCGTTCGACCTCGGGATCACCCATTTCGACCTCGCCAACAATTACGGGCCGCCGCCTGGGTCGGCGGAGATCAATTTCGGCGACCTCCTGCGCAGCGACTTCCGAGGCTATCGCGATGAACTCGTGATCTCCAGCAAGGCCGGCTACGACATGTGGCCGGGTCCCTACGGCGAGTGGGGCAGCCGCAAGTACCTGCTCGCCAGCCTCGACCAGAGCCTCAAGCGCATGGGGCTCGATTACGTCGACATCTTCTATTCGCACCGCTTCGACCCCGAGACGCCGCTCGAGGAGACGATGGGCGCGCTCGACAGCGCGGTGCGCCAGGGCAAGGCGCTCTACGTCGGGATCTCGTCCTACAACGCCGCATCGAACCCGGGAAGCGGCGGCGATCCTGAAGCGTCTCGGCACGCCCTGCGTCATCCACCAGCCGAGCTATTCGCTGGTCAACCGCTGGATCGAGGGCGACGGCCTTCTCGATGCGCTGGCCGAGGAAGGCATCGGCGCGATCGTGTTCTCGCCGCTGGCGCAGGGGCTGCTCACCGACAAGTACCTGAAGGGGATTCCGGCCGACAGCCGCGCGGCGGAGGCGCATTTCTTCAAGCCGGATTTCCTCACCCCGGAGACACTCGCGCATGTTCGGGCGCTGAATGGCATCGCCGAGCGGCGCGGGCAGTCGCTGGCGCAAATGGCGCTCGCCTGGGCGCTCCGCGACAAGCGGGTGACCAGCGCGCTGATCGGCGCGAGCCGACCCGAGCAGGTGATCGACAGCGTCAAGGCGCTGGACAAGCGCGACTTCTCGCCCGAGGAACTGAAGGCGATCGACGGCTACGCGGTGGACGCCGGGATCAACCTCTGGGCGCGCTCGGCGGAGCTGAGGTGACGTTATGAGATTGGAGGCCGACCGGATGGGATCTGAAGCCTGTTGACAAAGCCCGGACGGCTCCGCACGGATCACGGTATGGCTGAGGTCAATGGCACAGCGGCTAAAGGCGTTGAGGGAGCGGGCAACACGCTTCCTGCGCTCCTCGTCCGCGCCGAGCGTGGGACCACCACCAGTATCAGTAGGGATGGCCGGCCCTGTGGCCGCGATCGTACCGATTGCGCTCTACCAGGCGATCCGGCGCGCTCAGCAACCCAAGCAGCGCTGGCTTCTCTCGCTTAGCGGGTCCGGGACCGGACTTTGGGGGGACGACAGCACGCTCACGGTCTGCGAGATGCGGGACGAATGGAACCGCTGAACAAGGAGAGGAAAGCATGGCGACGCCACAGAAACGTCCGCGCATCGGCGTCGTCGGCTCGAGCAACGTCGACGTCGTGACCTATGTCGAGCGCATGCCGGCCTGGGGCGAGACGATCGCCGCGCCGCGCTTCGAGATGAGCTTTGGCGGCAAGGGCGCCAATCAGGCGGCGGCCGCGGCGAAGCTCGGCGCGGACGTCGTGATGGTGTCGAAGGTCGGCGACGACCTGCTCGGCCAAAACGTGCTCGGCAATTTCAAGGCGCTCGGCGTCGATGCGAAGCACGTCGGCCGCGTCGCCGGTCAGACGACCGGCACTGCGACCATCCTGGTCAATCCGGCGGGCGAGAATTTCATCCTGATCGTCAAGGGCGCGAACGGCGACCTGACGCCGGCTGACGTCGAGGCGGCGGCGAGCGACCTTGCGGCCTGCGACCTCATCCTGCTGCAGCTCGAAGTGCCGCTGGACACGGTCTACGCCGCGCTCGAATTCGGCAAGCGGCACGGCGTGAAAACCGTGCTGAACCCCGCCCCGGCGCATCCGCACGCTCGACCCGGACAAGGTTCGGCTTGCGACGTTCGTCACGCCCAACGAGACCGAACTCGCCATCCTGACCGGCCTCAAGGTCGAGAGCGAGGACGAGATCGAGGCGGCGGCGAAGCGCCTGCTCGACGCCGGAAACGAGACGGTGATCGTGACGCTCGGCGCGCGCGGCGCGCTGGTCGCGACGCCCGGAGGGCTTGAGGCGCATCCCGCCGGTCAAGGTTCAGGCGCTCGATACGACCGGCGCCGGCGACGCCTTCATCGGCAGCTTCGCCCGCTATTTCGCCGCCGGCATCGGCCTCGATTCGGCGCTCGCCAAGGCGACGCGCTATGCGGCCGATTCGGTGACGCGGCGCGGCGCGCAGAAATCGTTCGCCGCCGAGGCGGAGTTCGATGCGGGCGATCAGGCAAGCCGACCTAAATAACATTACTACGGTGTTATACTCACGCCGATCTCATGGCGTGCGCCGGACGGACGCCACCCCTCTGTGAGAGACGTGATTTTGTGACAGGTATGTGCGCTTAAGCTGTTGAAATCCCTAAGTCTCAGCCAAGGCTGCAAGTTGCGTTTGCGGCGGCTCGCTCCGTCCGCCGATTCCAGGCCTACGCGGCCCGCATCGCGCGCCTCGCCGCGCCGGAGCCGGCCATCACCACCACCATCAGGAACACCCCGCGCACCACCGATTGCCAGTAGGCGCTGAGGCTGATCCAGCCGAGCCCGTTCTCGAAGTTGAGCACGTTGAAGATGAGCCCGAGCAGCAGGACGCCGGCGAGCGTCGTGGCGACGGACCCGACGCCGCCGGTGAGCAGGGTGCCCCCGACGACCACCGCCGCGATCGAGAAAAGCTCCCAGCCGACGCCCTCGGCGGGCTGGCCCGCGCCGAATTGCGCGGCGAGGATGACGCCGGCGAGGCTCGCGAACACGCCCGACTGGACATAGGTCCAGAACACCACCCGGTCGACCGGCAGGCCCATCAGCCGCGAAGCCTCCTCGTTGCCGCCGACCGCCAGCACATAGCGGCCGAAGCTGGTGAAGTTGAGCACGACCGAGCCGTAAATGTAAGCCGCGAGCGCGATCCACGCCGGCACGGGGAAGCCGAGCAAGTCCCCTTGGCCCGAGCCAGATGAAATTGGTGTCGTAGGAGACCGAGACCGACTGGTTCTGGGCGAGCAGCAGTCCCGTCCCGCTCGCCATCAGCATGCCCGACAGCGTCGCGATGAACGGCAGGATGCGCATGCGCGTCACCATGAAGCCGTTGATCACGCCGACGATCACGCCCGTGCCGAGGCCGCCGAGCAGGCCGGGAACAAGGCCGTAGGGCGAGAGCAGCGCCGAGACCACGCTCGCGCAGGCGGCCGTCGTGCCGACCGAAAGGTCGATGCCAGCCGTCATGATCACGAAGGCCATGCCGAGGCTGGTCAGCGCGAACATCGAATTGTAGCGCAGCACCGAAAGCACGTTATAGGCGCCGAGGAAATGATCGTAGCGCAGCGCGCCGAACAGGATCAGCGCCACGAGCGCGATCAGCACCCGCTGCTGCGCCGCCCAGGCGATGCTGCTGGGACGCGCGGGAAGTGCGGGGGTTTGGGTTTGAACGCTCATCGGAAGCCCCCTCCACCATGCTTCGCATGGTCCCCCTCTCCCGTTCCGCTTCGCTCCACGGGGGCGGAGAGGCGCGCTTTCCTCCCCCGCGAAGCGGGGGAGGGGGACCGCGCATTTGCGCGGTGGAGGGGGCGTGCCGCCACGCTCATGCGCTTCTTGCCCGCTGTTGCGACCAGACGGCGCCGGCGATGATCACGCCCTTGACGACCAGCGCCGCCGCGTCGGGGACCCCGTTGGCGAGCAGCGTATAGCGCAGGAGCTGGATCAGCAGCGCCCCGATCAGCGAGCCGACCACGCTCGCCTGCCCCCCGGTGAACGGCGTGCCGCCGACGGCGACCGCGGCAATCGCGTCGAGCTCCATCCCGAGCCCGACGAGATTGGCGTCGCTCGACGAATTGATCGAGATGACGACGAGCCCGGCAATCCCGGCGCAGAGTCCGCTGATCGCGTAGACCCAGCGCTTGACCCGGTTGACCGGCACGCCGGCCAGCCGCGCGGCGCGCTCGTTGCCGCCGATCGCGAGGATGTGGCGGCCGAACAGGGTGCGCTGGACCATCCAGGCCGCGAGAGCGACGAGGATGAGCATCACGATCACCTGGAACGGCACGCCGAAAACGCGCCCGAGCCCGATGAACTGGAAGGTCGGGTTATGGAACACCTGCAGATTGCCGTTGGTCAGCACCTGCCCGATGCCGCGGCCGGCGATGAACATCACCAGCGTTCCGACGATCGGCTGGACCCTGAAGCGGGTGATGAACCAGCCGTTGAAGAGGCCGAGCAGCCCCGCGACCCCAACGGGAACGAGGAAGGCGAGCGCGTTCCCGAGAATTGGATGCGCGGCGCCGAAGGGGCTGAGAAAGATGATTGGCGCGAGCGCGCCGGCGATCGCCATCAACGAGCCGACCGACAGGTCGATGCCGCCGGTCGCGATGACGAGAGTCATGCCAACCGAGACGATAACGATAGTCGCCACCTGGGTCAGGTTGACGTTGAGCGTCTGGAAGCTGGCGAAATGCGGCGTCCACGCAAAATTGAACGCCAGCAGCGCGATCAGCGCGGTCAGCGCGGCGTATCGGCGCAGGAACGCCAGGACGTCCGGCGCGGCGCGCTTGCCCGGAAGGGTCGGGGCGTCAGCCATTTGCCGCCTCCCCGGTCGCGGCCGGGTCCTCGTGCGCCATGGCGGCCATGATCGCGTTCGCGGACACCTCGGCATGCGGCAGGTCCGCGACCGTCCGGCCGTCGCTCAGCACGAACACGCGATCGGCGCCCTCCACGATCTCCTCGAGTTCGGACGAGATCATCAGCACCCCGAGCCCCTGATCGGCGAGCTCGCGGATAAGCGACTGGATTTCCGCCTTGGCGCCGACGTCGATGCCGCGCGTCGGCTCGTCGAGGATCAGCAGTTTCGGATCGGCGCAGAGCCAGCGCGCGAGCAGCACTTTCTGCTGGTTGCCGCCGGACAATTCGCGGATCTTCTGCTCCGGCCCCGAGGCCTTGATGGCGAGGCGCTGCATGAACTTTTCGACGATTTGCCGCTGGCGCCCCTCGTCGATCACGCCCATGGCGACGAGCCGCGGCAGGATCGCAAGCGTGAGATTCTCTCGCACCGACATGTCCGGCACGATGCCGTCCGCCTTGCGATCCTCGCTGCAATAACCGACGCCCATGGCGATCGCGTCGGAGGGCTCGCGAGGCGTGACCGCCCTGCCCATCAGCCGGATCGATCCGGCGTCGGGCGGGTCGGCGCCGAAGATCGCGCGCGCCGTCTCGGTGCGCCCGGAGCCGAGCAGCCCCGCGAGGCCGACGATCTGTCCCGCCCGCACCTCGACCCTCGAGTCGCGCACCCGGCGTCCGATCTGCAGCCCCTCGGCCGCCAGCACCTCCTCGCCGGCATGCCCCGCCGCGGCGGAAAAGCCGGTCGAATGGCCACGGACCGTCTCGACATCGCGTCCAAGCATGGCGGCAATGAGATGAAGCTTGTCGACCTCGGCCATCGGACGCGCCGCGACGGTCCGCCCGTCGCGCATCACGGTCACCCGGTCGCAGACCTGATAAAGTTCGTCGAGGCGGTGGGTGATGAAGATCACGGCGACGCCCTCGGACCGCAGCCGCCGCATGACGTCGAACAGCACCGCCACTTCGCGTTCGTCGAGCGAGGAGGTCGGCTCGTCCATGATGACGAGTTGCGCCTTGAACGACACCGCCCGGGCGATCGCGACCATCTGCTGGATCGCGGTCGAAAAGTCGAGGAGCGGCCGGCGGACGTCGATCGCGACATCGAAGCGCCGCAGCAGTTCGGCCGCCTCCGCGTTCATGGCGCTCCAATCGAGGAAGCCGAAGCGGCGATGTTCGCGGCCGAGGAAGATGTTTTCGGTCACCGATCGAAAGGGTACGAGGTTGATCTCCTGGTAGATGGTGCTGATGCCGCCCCGCTGCGCCTCCTGGGGCGAACCGAAGGCGATCGGCCGCCCGGCGAAGTCGATCGAACCGGCGTCGCGGCTGTAGGCGCCGGTGAGCACCTTGATCAGCGTCGACTTGCCCGCGCCGTTCTGGCCGACAAGCGCCATGATCTCGCCGTCCATGACCTCGAGCGAAGCCTTGGCGAGCGCATGCACGCCCTGGAAGCGCTTTTCGATTTCGCGCATGACGAGGAGCGGCGCCGACGTCGGCATTCGTGTTTTGGCTCCGATTTCTGGCCCTTCGCGCCTCTCGCCTGCGGTCGCATCGCGCTTTGGTGACGCGATCCAATGCCTGTCTAGTGACGGGCGCCTTCGGGACCGCGTCCGCGATCAGTGATCGCGGCTACAAGGGTCGCCCCTTCCGCCTTCAACAAAGCAGGCGGGAGGGGCTTCGGCAAGCGACGGGCGAGCGTCGCTCAGTACGCGGTCGGCAAGGCCGCCGCGACGTTGCTGGCGTCGTAGAAGTGATCGGGATTGATGATCAACGGCGGGATCGTTTCGCCGGCGCCGTACTTGTAAAGGATGTCGAAAGCCGCCGGTCCGAAGCGCGGGTTGCACTCGCACGAGCAGCCGAGCTTGCCGTCGGCGATCGCCTGGAGCCCGTCTTTCTCGCCGTCGATCGAAACCACGAGAATGTCCTTGCCGGGAACCTTGCCGGCGGCCTCGATCGCCGCGATCGCGCCGAGCGACATTTCGTCGTTGTGACCATAGATGATGGTCGCGTCCGGATGCGCCTGCAGCAGCGTCTCCGCCACCTGTCGGCCCTTGTCGCGGGAGAAGTCGCCGGACTGGCTGGCGACGATCACCATATCGGGCGCCTTGGCCTTGATCTGGTCGTCGAAGCCCTTCTTGCGGTCATTGGCGGGCGAGGAGCCGATGGTGCCTTCAATCTCGATGATCTTGCCCTTGCCGCCGGTCTTGGCGATCGTCCAGTCGGCGACCCGCTGCCCTTCCTGAATGAAGTTCGAGCCGATGAACGCCAGATAGTCGACGCCCCTCTTGGCGATCGCCTGATCGAGATCGCGGTCGATCGCGAGCACGGGGATGCCGGCTTTCTTGGCGTTCAAAACCGCGGTCGCCAGCGGCTTCTCCTCACGCGGCGCGAGGAAGATGAAATCGACCCCTTGCGCGATCATGCTGTTGACGTCGGCGACCTGCTTGGCGGCGGAGCCGGCGGCGTCGGTGTAGACGATCTGGCAGCCGCGTTTGGCGGCCTCGTCCTTCATGCTCGCGGTCTGCGCGAGCCGCCACGGGTTGTTGCTTTCGGTCTGGGCGAAGCCGACCTTGTAATGGTCTTTCTTCTTGAGCGGGGGGACCTGTCCGAAGGCCGGGACGATGCCGAAGGCTGCGGCGCCCGCGGTCGTGATCAGCACGTGTCTGCGTGTAATGAGCATGTTGATTTCCTCCTCCTTGCGAACCCTTTGAAGCGCGCGGCGACGGCGCGACTGCCGTTCGGTTTTCGGGACGCGAGGCGGTTCCCCGCGGCGATAAGGCCGCGCCGTTTCTTCGCGCTTGAACCCCGAGCGCGATGGAGGATAATAGGGTGCTAAAACTTGTCAATGGGGAAACGAATGAATTTGACATTCTTTAGTTTTTTCAGCATTTTGATCTGCTAATAATATTCGCATCGCCGCTCGAGGGCAAGATGCTGGACAAGAAAGCCCCCACGGCCGGCGCCGGGGACCGCGACACGACAGGCAAGCGCGGCTATCGCCGGCGGAAGGCGCCGGCGCGGCGCCCGACCATGGTCGACGTCGCGAGCGAAGCGCGGGTCTCGCAGACGACGGTCTCGCTGGTGCTCAACCACGCCGACGGCGCGCGCCTGTCGTCGACCACCCGCGAGCGCGTGATCAAGGCCGCCGCCAGGCTCGGCTATCAGCCGATGCGGCGCGGCGGCGCGCCGGCCGCCTCGGCCGCGACCACGATCGGCTTCATCTGCGACGAATTTTCGACCGATCCCTGGACCGCGATCGGTCTCGACGGCGTGCGCGAAAAGGCGTGGGCGCATGGCCTGACCGTGACCGTGATGGCGACCCGCGGCGACGCCGACATGGAAGCCGCCGCGCTCGCCCAACTCGCCCAACTCCCGCTCGCCGGGCTCGTCTATGCGACCATCAACACCCGGCTTGTCGAGGCGCCGGCATGGGCGTCCCGGGCGCCGCTGGTCCTGCTCAATTGCCACGCGGCCAACGGGACGCTCGCCTCGATCGTGCCCGGCGAAGTCGCCGGCGGCCACGCCGCGACCAACGTGCTGATCCGCGCCGGGCACAAGCGCATTGGCTACATCAACGGCGAGGCGAGCATGGAGGCGGCGCGCCATCGCCTGCGCGGCTACCGCCAGGCGCTCGCGACCGCCGACCTGCCGTTCGATCCCGACCTCGTGCGGGAAGGCAACTGGCAGGCGCTCTCGGGCTATGAGGCGACGCGAGCCCTGATGGCGCTCGAGACGCCGCCGACCGCGATCTTCTGCGCCAACGACCTGATGGCGCTCGGCTGCTACGAAGCGCTGCGCGAACAGGGCCTGAGGATTCCCGACGACGTCGCGGTGATGGGCTACGACGACCGCGAAATCGCCGAGCAACTGCATCCGCCGCTGACCACCGCCCTGCTGCCGCATTTCGAGATGGGCGCGACCGCCGCCGAATGGCTGATCGAAGCCGCCGGCGGCGGCGAAGCGCGGCCGCGGCAGATCAAGGTCGAGTGCCCGATCGTGATGCGGAAGTCGGTGTAGGGCGGTTCCTTCAGGAGTGAGAATTGCATCGACAATGAATGAAAATGCGACCTTGCCGAGGGTGTCCATTCAGCCATACGTTCAATTCAACGCGTCGCAAGCGTAGTGAAATTCCAGGATGGGGATATTCGGCGGCGCGTCATCCAAGCTCGGTCAGGAGTGGCGATGTCGGTCGCTCACGCCTCTTCACTGATCGCCGCCCGATTTTCCTTCCGCCCACGCGTTTCGTAGTGAACCAGCGGATTCAGGCCGACCGTCGCGACATCCGGATTGCGGGCGAGATAGCCGGCAGTCGAAAAGCATGGGCCGGGGTCGCACCCCTCGCGCCAGCCCAAGACGAGATAGTGGAGCGCGGCGTCTGCGCCCGCGGCGCGCACGTCCGGGCGCCTGTCGAAATAATAGGCTTCGTCGAAGAACGGCGAATTCCGGATGGTCGAAAGGTCATGACCGTTGACGTCGCGCGGCGACCGCGACGACCGTGCGAGAGGCCACCGCCTGTCGCTCTTCGACGATGTCCCACGAGCGTGGCGATTGATGAAGGCATTGGCCCGCGCCAGCGCCTCGTCCTGCCGGCAAGCGCGACGGTCAGCCTCGGCGAGCCGTTCGGCAAGGTCGGCGAGTTTTTCGGCAAGATCGCGCGGCTGCGCAAGGAGTTGGCGTTCGAGATCGCGGTTTCGCGCCTCGCGTTCGCGCATCGCCGAATCGAAAATCTCGACCGCTTCGTCGAAGCGGACGCGCAGCGCGTCGAGCTGGCGCAACGTCGCCGAGCAGTCGGCATCGTCCACGAGGTCGAGCATCGCCGCGTACACTTCGCGGGCGAGTTCCGTCACGGCCGGATCGGCGTCAAGTTCGGCCCGGCTCGCCGCGAAGCGCCGCAGCCCGGGCGACACAAAGTCGTCGACGCCGGCGGCGCCGGGATCGTCGGCGCGCGCCAGACTCAGGTTCAGCCGTTCGGCAACCGGGCCGAGCGATCCAGGCCAGTCTTGCAGAAAGCGCGACCAGTCGAGCACGGCGCGTTTCATTCCGCGCGTGTCGGCTTCGGCGTCGAGCACGTGGCGAAGCCAAAGCAGGCAGCCGGCGGCCACGCCGGACGAACCGTCACGCCCGCGAAGCGACCAGGCGACCTCCAGCGGAGAGCGGACCGGCAGCACGACACGCGGCGACCAGACCAGCTCCTCGAACACAGGCGCCCAAAAGCCCATGAGGCGGCACATGCGCGGGTCCTTGACGATCGGAACGGGCGCGTCTCCGAACTCGTCGACCAGCGTCGTCCTGGCTCGCTCGCGCAGGATGATTTCTTGTGCGGCTTCGATGCGCCCCGCGTCGAATCGCCGCCAGTCCGTCCACGTGCTTGCGCCGGCGGCGAGGATGTCGTCGTTCAGCGCCATGAGAACGGTCGACTCCCAGAAGCCGCGCGGGTTATCCGGCGCGGCCGTCATGAGATGACGAGGCGCTGTCCCTCCCAGCCGGACAAGGGCGCCGGCGACGCTCGAGGTGCCGCTGCGGTGCATGCCCAGGACGACGACCGCAGCCGGACGCGCTGCCCCTCTCGCAGGGCGATCCGGGCTGAGAACGTTTACGAACAAATGGACTTTCCCACTCGGTGACGGCCAGCGCTCTTCGCGCGCTTCAGCCGAAATCGCCTTCGAATTCGATCTGGCCGCGAATTGCTTCATACTGTCACAAAGCTGTAGGAAAAAGGCAGAAGCCGTTCATTAACAAAACAAAATATTTCAAGAACGGTGACGTGCGGGAAGGTCTACAACCGCTTACTTGCCTCTTGCGCGCTTCGCGATCGCGATCCGCAACGGGCGCCGTGTGCTAGACTTGCATCGCCGGACAAGGGAGGGAACGATGACGGACAGCCTGAAAGCGCTCGCCAAGGGCGCCCTGAACGATCTCGAAGGCGTGTTCGCCGCCATGCCGGACGACGCGCTCGACGGGTTGATCGAGGCGATCGTCAAGGCGAAGCGCATCGTCGTGTTCGGCCTTGGCCGCGAGGGGCTGCAGATGCGCGGCTTCGCCATGCGGCTGTTCCACATGGGCTGCGACGTCGCGGTGTGGGGCGACATGACGGCGCCCGCGGTGGCGCCGGGCGACCTTCTCATCGTCTCCGCCGGTCCCGGCGACCTCGCCACCGCCGAGACGCTGGTCGGGATCGCGCGCGCCGCCGGCGCCAGGACCGCGCTGGTGACGGGCCAGCCCGGCGGCGGGCTCGCCAAAAAGGTCGACGTCGTGACCGTGATCCCCGCCCAGACCATGGCGAACGACCGCGGCGGCGCGACTCTCCGTGCTGCCGATGGGCTCGCTGTTCGAGACGGCGCAAATGATCGCCTTCGAGCTCGCCATCCTGAAACTCCGCCCCCGCTTCAACGAGACCGCGGAAACCATGCGGGCGCGGCACACCAACCTGGAGTGATGGTTTGAGCGGGCTGTTTCCCCGACGGCGCCGTCGTACGCAATAACAAATTTATTATGTTATATTTCGACGATCGGAAAAGCCGCCCGAAGTTCTTGAAAAGCCTCGAATCCGAATTGGAAACGAATGGCAGCCGCAGGGCGACCGCCGCTACATCGACCAGCCGCCGTCGACGAGGTGGATCTGTCCGGTGGTGAAGGCGCTCTCGTCGGAGGCGAGATAGACGGCGAGCGCGGCCACTTCCTCGGGCCTGCCGAGCCGGCCCATCGGCTGCCGGTCGACGAAGGACTGCCGCACCTCCTCGACCGACTGGCCGGATGCGCGGGCGAGCGCGGCGATGCGGCTTTCGAGCGAGGGGCTCTCGACCGTGCCGGGGCAGATGGCGTTGCAGCGCACGCCCTTGCGGATGTACGTCGGCCGCGACCGCCTTGGTCAGCCCGATCACCGCGGCCTTGGACGCGCCGTAGACGTAGCGGTTGGGGACGCCTTTCACCGACGAGGCGGCCGAGGCCATGTTGACGATCGAGCCGCCGCCCTTCTCCAGCATGCCCGGCAGGAAGGCGCGGATCGTGCGGTGCATCGACTTGACGTTGAGGTCGAAGGAGAAGTCCCAGTCCTCGTCGGAGCATTCGAGCACCGACCCGTGGTGGACGAAGCCCGCGCAGTTGAACAGCGCGTCGATCGGCCCGAGGGCGCCGGCGAGAGCCGCGACCTCGTCGCCCGAGCGCACGTCGAGCCGGCGCCGGTCGGCGTCGAGCCCGTCGAGGGCTTCGAGGGTCGATGTCGGTCGCGACCACCCGGGCGCCTTCCCGGATAAAGGCTTCCGCCGTCGCGCGGCCAATCCCCGCGCCCGCCGCCGTGAGAACCGCAACCTTGCCCGCCAACCGTCCCGACATAACCGCACTCCTCCCGACCAGCGCCGGCGTCCCGGCTGAACGCGTCACTTCTAAGCCAACTCGCCGACCGATTCCCAGACGCCGACCTTGCGCGCGAGGGATTGCCAAAGGCGAGGCAATTGGCATACACAGCCTCGCCGCTCCTGCGGCGCCGCAATAGCTCAGCTGGTAGAGCACCTCATTCGTAATGAGGGGGTCGGGAGTTCGAATCTCTCTTGCGGCACCACTTCCCGATGGTCCAGGCAGGGCAGGCGCCAATCGCTCATCCGCCCCCACACCTCATTCCTCGATCAACCGGAACCCCTTCCCGCCGCGGGCGAAAAGAAGTTTCCACAGCGCGTCGCCGCCGATGACCTTCGCCATCTCCTGAACGGTGAAGAAGGGGATCAGCGCGACGAAGAAGATCGCCGCATAGGTTGCGAGGCCAAGCCAGAACCCGCCGCCAAAGTCGGTGAGCGCCGTCGACAGCGGCAGATCCTTAAACCAGGCCCGGACAGTTTCCTCTCCGATATGGAACAGGATCAGGACGATCGTGAAAAGGAACGACTTGGTCAGCGCGATCGAAATCAGCGACCGGTTTTTAAGGCCCTCGCCGAGACTCAAGGCCTGGGCGATCAGGATCACCTTGGCGAAAACCAGCGCGTTCACGATCGCGAAACCCTGATTCCAGACGCTGATCCCGTTCTGATGCATCAGCAGTCGCTTGTAGCTGGCGAAAAGGATGAACAGCACCCAGAGATAGAGGGTGATGATGGCGAAGGCCTTCAGTTCGTCGATCGCTCTTTCCTTCAGGCTGCCCTTTTTCCGGGTGCCGGCGTCGCCCGCTTCGATCGCATTCTGCACCGCATACCTCCTCGACCTGAGCAGGTCCGGCGACCGAGCCGAAGCTTGCCCACCCAAGTTTTGAGCGAGGAAAGGCGTATAGTCAAAGGGACGCCCGGCTTCTCGCGTCAGACCCCGGCCTCGGCCTTCCGCGCCGCCCATTCGGGCTTAAGGAGCGCCATCAGGACGAGGTCCGTCCGCGTCCCGTCGGGCCTGCGGTAGGCCTGGCGCAACAGGCCGTCGCGGCTGAAGCCGAGCGTTTTATAGGCCCTCTGGGCGCGAACATTGCCGGCGAAGCAGTCGAGATGGAAGCGCCAGGCGCCGAGGGCGCCGAAGGCCTCGTCGAGGATGCGCTGAAGGAACGCAGTCCCCACGCCCTCTCCGGGGCGGACGACGGCGATCCTTTTCAGGTAGAGGTTACCGTGGGGGTCGCCGATGCCTGAAAGAATCGCGAAGGCGAGCGCTCGGCCGTCCTGGCGGAGGCCGAGACGGTAGCCGAAGCCGGGCGCGGAAAGCATGGCGCGGTGCTCCCCCTCCTCGGAACGGCCGACGAAGGCCTCGAATCCCGGGGTCCGCTCGATCGCCATGATCGCTTCGAGGTCGGCAAGACCGGCGGAACGGACCGTCAGGCGCGCGGGCGAGGCGTCTCCGCCGGCTTGCTCAACAAGGTTCGAAAAGGCCATTGCGCGCCGCTCCGCGAGCGTCTATACCGCCGCGCACTCTCGATCGGGGACCCCGCTCGGGACCCTTGGAGATGGGCGCTTAGCTCAGCGGTAGAGCACTACCTTGACATGGTAGGGGTCACAGGTTCAATCCCTGTAGCGCCCACCATCTCCGCCTCTTGCCGCGATCAAACCGCCGGGCTTGGCGCCGCCGCGATCGCCTGCTAGGGCGGAGTCCTTCCCATCAATCTTTCAGGGATCTTGGCGTCGATGAACGCAAGTCGGTTGCGCGGTTTTGCTCGGCTGGTCGCCGTCCTCGGCTTTATCGCCGCGTCGCTCTGCGTCGCGGCTGGCGCTAACGCGCAAGGGTCGGTTCGCGCAAAGCACGGCGACTGGGAGACCCGCTGCGAGACGCCGCCCGGCGCGTCCTACGAGCAATGCGCGATCGTCTTGAGCGTTGTCGACCAGGACCGGCCGAACCTGACGATGGTGGTCATCGTGCTCAACACCGCCGACCGCAAGGCGCGGCTGATGCGCGTCATTGCCCCGCTCGGCGTCCTGCTGCCGGCCGGCGTGAGCCTCAGAATCGACGACTCATGACGCCGGCCGGCTCAACTTCCTGCAATGCCTCGCCAACGGCTGCATCGCCCAGCTGGCGCTCGATGACGCGCTGATCGGCAAGCTGAAGGCCGGCAAGACCGTGACGCTCGGGATCTTCCAGACCCCGGAGCAGGGCGTCGGCGTGCCCGCGCCGCTCGCCGGATTCAAGGAGGCCTACGAGCAATTGCCATGACCGCGCCGGCGCCGTAAGCACCGCGCACGCCCATTCTCACAGAAATCTCAGCCACGCCATGCGCATGATCTTCCTTCGTCCGCTCTTTGCTCTCGCGGGGCTCGGCCTCCTCGCCGGCTGCAGTTCCATGCAAAACCTGCTGCCGCACTACGATCCCGACACGGCCCAATTGAATGCGGGCGTCGCTCAGCGCCCTGTCGCGCAGCCGACCAATAATCCGGCCGAGAAGCAGATTCCCTTGCCGGTCGCAGCGACCGACATCGCTTGCCCCGAGGTCGACATCGCCGAGGGCGGATCGGCCTATCGGGTCGGCGGCGCCGAGAGCGCGTCGGTGCGCTACCAGTTCAACATCGGCGACACCGCGCGCGAGTGCGACCCGGCGGGACCGGGGCAGGCGACGATCAAGATCGGCGTGGCGGGCAACCTGGTGATCGGGCCCGCCGGGACCCCCGGCACCTACAGCGTTCCGCTTCGGATCACCGTGACCCACGACGCCGACAAAAAGCAGGTCTACTCCAAGACCTACAAGGTCGAGGCGACCGCGGACGCGGTGAGCTCCGGCCCAGTTCCGGATCGTCGCCGATCCGATCCCGGTGGCGATGCCGACGCTTCTGCTCGCCAACGTCTATACGATCACGATCGGCTTTGAAGGCGGCGGGACCGCCGCGGCGCCGCGCGCCCATCATGCGCAAGGCCGCCGGCTGATCCCGGCATCTCGCCGACATCGCGCTGACATCGTGCTGCCCGTCCGTTGACAAAGGCTCGGCCGTCGGGCTAGCTCGAGCGGGTCAGTCGAAGACACTTCGCGGAAGAGTCCGGCGGCTTTGCCGTCGGCGCCGAAGGCGCAACCGCCCCGGAAACGCTCAGGCCACAGGACCGCTGAAGTGATGACGCTCTGGAAAGCGGCGCGAGCCTGATTGGCTTCGCGTCCACCGACGGGGGTAGCCGCCGAACGGCGGGAAATCTCTCAGGTCTCGCGACAGAGGGGGCGCTACGCGGATCGTCCGCCGCTTTCGTTGCGCGCGCGCTCCGCAAGGCGTCAGTACTCGATCGGTGGACCCATGAGCGACGACGCCATCCTCAAAACGCCCCTGCACGCGCTGCACGTCGAGCTCGGCGCCCGCATGGCGCCGTTCGCCGGGCTACGACATGCCGATCCAATATCCGACCGGGGTGCTCGCGGAGCATCTGCACACCCGCAAGGCGCGCCGGGCTCTTCGACGTCTCGCATATGGGTCAGGCGCTGATCGAGGGACCGGACCATCGAGGCCGTGGCGGCGTTCCTCGAGGCGTTTTGTCCAGCCGACATCATCGGTCTCTCGCCGGGTCGGCAGCGCTACACCCAGCTTCTCAATGACGACGGTGGGATCGTCGACGATCTCATGGTGACGCGTCCGCCCGGCGCCGACGGCGCGCTGCGGCTGGTGGTCAACGCCGCCCGGAAGGCCGTCGATTACGCCCTTCTCGTTCCGCGTCTCCCCGAGCGGCTCCGGCTCACGCCGCTCGACGACGCGGCGCTGATCGCGCTTGCAAGGGCCGCTCGCGTCCGCAACGCTCACGCGCCTCGGGCCCGGCGAGGGCCTCGAATCGATGGCGTTCATGTCGGCGAAGCCCGCGCGCCTCGGCGGTTTCGAGACCTTTGTCTCCCGTTCCGGCTACACCGGCGAGGACGGCTATGAGATCTCGCTGCCGGCAGCCTACGCGGACTCTTTCGCCCGTCTCCTGCTGGCGGAGCCGGACGTTCGGCCGATCGGGCTCGGCGCGCGGGATTCGCTGCGGCTCGAGGCGGGCTCTGCCTCTACGGCCATGAACTCGACGAGACCGTCGATCCGGTCGAAGCGGCGATCGCCTGGTCGATCCAGAAGCGGCGGCGCGCCGAGGGCGGCTTTCCCGGCGCGGAGCGCATCTTGCGGTGCGCTTCGCGATGGGCCGCGCGCGCCTGCGTGTGGGTCTGAAGCCCGACGGGCGCGCGCCGGCCCGCGACGGAACCGAGATCGTCTCGTCGGACGGCGCCGCGATCGGCGTCGTCACATCGGGCGGCTTCGGCCCGAGCGTCGGCGCGCCGATCGCCATGGGCTTCGTCGACCGCGCCCATTCCGCGGTCGGAACGCCGCGTCGGACTGATCGTCCGCGGCAAGACGCTCGGCGCGCGCGTCGTCGCGCTGCCTTTCCATCCCCACGCCTATCATCGCGGCTGAATCGAAGGACCTCGTTCATGGCTGAGATCCGCTACACCAAAGATCACGAGTACATCCGGATCGAGGGCGCCGAAGGCGTCGTCGGCATCAGCGATCATGCCCAGCAGCAGCTCGGCGATGTCGTGTTCGCCGAGGCGCCGAAGGTCGGACAGACGCTGAAGGCGGGCGATCCGGCGGCGGTGGTCGAGAGCGTGAAGGCGGCGAGCGACGTTTTCGCGCCGGTATCCGGCGAGGTCGTCGCGGTCAATGCGGAGGTCGAGGCTACGCCCGGCCTGATCAACGAAGACGCGCTCGGGCGGGGCTGGCTGTTCCGGATCCGGCTCGCCGATCCGGACGAGGTCGCCGCCCTGATGGACGAGGCCGCCTACGCCGCCTTCCTCGAGACGCAGGCCTGATCGATGCGCTATTTGCCGCTCGACGCGGCCGAACGTGAGGCGATGCTGGCGCGGATCGGCGTACCCGATGTCGAGGCGCTGTTCGCCGACATTCCCGCCGACAAGCGGATCGAGGGTCTCCTCGATCTGCCGCTCGCCAAGAGCGAGATGGCGGTCGAGCGGATCGATGTCGGCGATGGCCGCTCGCAGCCTTGCGGCGGGCTCAGCGCCGTTCTTCCTCGGCGCCGGCGCCTACAAGCGCCACATTCCCGCCAGCGTCGATCATCTGATCCAGCGCTCGGAGTTCCTGACCAGCTACACGCCGTACCAGCCCGAGATCGCCCAGGGCACGCTGAAGGTCCTGTTCGAGTTCCAGACCCAGGTCGCGACGCTGACCGGCATGGAGGTCGCCAACGCGTCGATGTACGACGGCTCGACCGCCTGCGCCGAGGCGATGCTGATGGCGCACCGGCTGACGAAACGCGGCAAGGCGGTGCTGTCCGGCGGCCTGCATCCGCAATACGCTGATGTAACGGCGACGCTGGCGCATGTCTGGCCGGCGAGACGATCGTGCGGCTGCCGCCCGACCTTCGGGCGAAGCGAGGACATCGCCGCCGCGATCGACGACGAGACGAGCTGCGTCATCGTCCAGAGCCCGGATTTCTTCGGCAATCCGCGCGACCTCGCGTCCGATCGCCGCGGCCGCGCATGCCCGCGGGGCGCTCCTGATCGCGGTCTTCACCGACCCGGTTTCGCTCGGCGCGCTGCGCTCGCCGGGCGAAATGGACGCCGACATCGTCGTGGGCGAAGGACAGGGGATCGGCAACGCCCTCAATTTCGGCGGCCCTTACGTCGGATTGTTCGCGACCCGGCTCAAAGTTCGTGCGCCAGATGCCGGGGCGGCTCGCCGGCGAGACGGTCGACGCGGACGGCCGCCGCAGCTTCGTCCTGACGCTGTCGACGCGCGAACAGCACATCCGGCGCGAGAAGGCGACGAGCAACATCTGCACCAATTCCGGCCTGTGCGCGCTCGCCTTCTCGATCCACCTCGCGCTGCTCGGCGGCGTCGGTCTCAGGCGGCTGGCGAACGTCAATCACGCCAACGCGGTCCAATTGGCCGATCGCCTGTCCGCCGTTTCCCGGCGTCGAGATCCTGAACCCGCTATTTCTTCAACGAATTCACGCTGCGGACGCCGCGGCCCGCAGCGGAACTGATCGAAGCGCTGGCGGAGCGCGGCGTGATCGGGGGCCTGCCGGTCTCGCGGCTTCTGCCCGGCGCCGGGCTGGACGATTGCATCGTCGTCGCCAGCACCGAGGTCAACAGCGACGACGACCGCGCCGCCTACGCCAAGGCCTTGGCGGAATGCCTGCGATAGGCCTTCGAGGAGACAACCGTCGATGAACAGCCAAGGCCGTCCGACGCGCCCGGAAGCTGCCGAAGCGATCCGCGCGGGGAACCTTCACCGGCAATCGCGCCCTCGACATGGAGGAAGCGCTGATCTTCGAAACCGGCCGTTTCGACGCCACCGGCGTCGATCTGGAGGACCCCGCTCCTTTCGGCTCCCGGCTGGGGCCGAGCGCCAGCGCGAGCGCGCCCGATCTGCCCGGCCTGACCGAGCCGGAGGCGGTGCGCCATTACGTTCGCATGTCGCGCGACAACTACTCGATCGACGCCGGCCTTTATCCGCTCGGCTCCTGCACGATGAAGCACAATCCGCGCCTCAACGAGAAGATGGCGCGGCTGCCCGGCTTTGCCGATGTCCACCCGCTCCAGCCGACATCGACGGCGCAAGGCGCGCTCATGGTCATCGAGGCGCTCGCCGGCGCCCTCATCACGTTGACGGGCATGAGCGCGATCGCCATGTCGCCGAAAGCGGGCGCGCACGGCGAGCTCTGCGGCATGATGGCGATCAAGGCCGCGATCGAGGCGCGCGGCGAAACGGCGACGCGACGCGTCGTGCTGGTGCCCGATTCGGCCCACGGAACCAATCCCGCGACCGCCGCCCTGATCGGCTTTTCGGTACGGCCGGTGCCCGCCGGCGACGATGGAAACGTCAGCGTCGAAGCGGTGAAAGCGGCGCTCGCCCCGGATGTCGCCGCGATCATGCTGACCAACCCCAACACCTGCGGCCTGTTCGAGCGCCAGATCGTCGGGATCGCCGAGGCGGTGCGGGAGGCCGGCGCTTACTTCTATTGCGACGGCGCGAATTTCAACGCCATCGTCGGCAAGGCCCGGCCCGGCGATCTCGGCGTCGACGCCATGCATATCAACCTGCACAAGACCTTCTCGACGCCGCACGGCGGCGGCGGTCCGGGCGCAGGCCCGGTCGCGCTTTCCGAACGGCTCGCCGCCTTTGCGCCGGTCCCGTTCGTCATGCGCGACGGCGATACGCTTCGCCTGGTCGAGCACGCGGAGGGAACGGACTCCTTTGGCCGGATGAGCGCGTTCCATGGCCAGATGGGCATGTTCGTCCGGGCGCTGAGCTTTATCTTGTCGCACGGGGCGGACGGTCTGCGACAGGCGTCCGAGGACGCCGTCCTGTCCGCCAACTACATTCGCGCGTCGCTCAGCGACGTGATGAGCGCCCCGTTCGGCGACCGCGTCTGCATGCACGAGGCGCTGTTCGACGACCGCTGGCTGAAAGACACGGACCTTACCACCCTCGATTTCGCCAAGGCGATGATCGACGAGGGGTTTCATCCGATGACGGTCTATTTTCCGCTGGTCGTTCACGGCGCGATGCTGATCGAGCCGACCGAATCGGAATCGAAGGCCAGCCTCGATCGTTTCATCATGACGCTGCGGGATCTGGCTTTCGCCGCGAAAGCCGGGGATCGAGAGCGGTTTTTGTCGGCGCCGATCCACGCTCCGCGCCGACGCCTGGACGAAACGCGGGCTGCGCGTCAGCCGATCTTGCGCTGGACGCGACCTGTGCCGGCGTGACGATGCCGCGCCGTTTCCATCGAACGTTGTCTTTGTGCTGAGACGGAATTGTCCTAAGAGGTCTCCTCGGGCGGGAGCATGCCCGCTCGGGCGGAGAGCCAGGAGAAACATGCCAAAGAACTGGATCTGTTACGCAGCCGCCGGCATTCTCGCGGTTCTGGCCGCCGGGGGTTCGTCGACGCTATGCCTTGCGGGCGACGCAGCGCCGGCGGCTTCAGCGCCGGCGCAATCCGCTCCCCCCGCCGCCGCTTCGCCTTCCGGCCCCGTCACGGGTTCGCCCGCGCAGCCTCTTTCGGCCGACCAGACGACGAACCCCCAGGGGACCGCCGCATCGGCGCCCGGGACGGCGCCGCAGCCGCCCGCGGCGTCCGGCGCGTCGCCGCCATCCGCGCCTTCCGACGCCGTGAACTCCGGACACGAGCAAGAAGGCCGAAGGGTCGACCGGCGAGACCGTGGTTCTCGCCCAGCATCCGTTCGCCTATATCGAGGGCAAGGCGGACCGCGACGAGGTGTACGGGGCGATTCAGGGATCGATCGGCCTCGTCAAACGCGACATCGACAAAGCCGGCCTCAAGCCCGCGGGCCGGCCGATAGCGGTCTTCATCGAATCGGACGACACCGGCTTCCGCTATCGCGCCGGGTATCCGCTCGAATCCGCGCCCGAGGGCAAGACGGAGCTGTCCGAGGCGGTGAAGATTGGCGTCGACGCCGAGCGGAAAAGCGATGCGGTTCCAGCATCTCGGGGCCTATGCCGACATCGACGCGACCTACGACGCGGTCACCGCCTACCTCGACGAAAAAGGAATCGACGCCCAGGATTCCTTCGTCGAAGAATATGCCAACGACGTGAAGGATCCGGACGATCCCAACCTCGAGGTCGACATCTACGTGCTGCTGAAATAGAGCCCGGGTTTGAACATCTGCGCCGGCTAGATCGATCGAAGTCAAGAAGCGTCGACGGAACAGCCTCCTCAGTGAGGAAAGAGCATCAATGACCATGGGCAGTGACGTCGTCGCGCGCGCCTTGACGCGACATCGGGCGAATCCGACCCGCCTTGTTCAGATTCTGCGCGAAGCTCAGGAAGAGCTCGACTGGATATCTCCGGAAACGGCGCAGGCGATCGCCGCCGGTCTCGGCGTTCCGATCACCCGCGTCCAGAGCGTCGTCCAGTTCTACTCGTTCCTCTACGACCGGCCGCGAGGCCGCTACCGCGTTCTCTTTTCAGACAACATCACCGACGAGATGCTCGGCAACGCCGCGCTGATGGACCACATGCTGAAGCGCCTGAAGCTGCGGCGCGGCCAGGTTTCGGCCGACGGCGCCGTCAGCGTCGACCTCACCTCATGCACCGGCATGTGCGATCAGGGACCGGCGATGCTGGTCAACAACTTTGCCGTCACGCGGCTGACGCCGAAGCGGATCGACGAAATCTGCGATCTCATCCGGATCGGCGCGCCGCTTGGGGAATGGCCGGCGGCGTTCTTTCATGTCGACGACAACATCCGCCGCCGCGAAACGCTGCTGACGCCGCTCGAGCCTGGCCTCGCCCTCGACGCGGCGATCGCCCGCGGACGTCAGGGCATGATGGATGAGATGAAGCGGTCGAACCTGCGTGGCCGCGGCGGCGCGGGATTTCCGACCGGGACGAAGCTCGAGGGCGCCCGCAACGCGCCGGGCGCGCAAAGATACATCGTCTGCAATGCCGACGAGGGCGAACCGGGCACCTTCAAGGACCGCGTCCTGCTCAACTCCTTCTCGACCCGCGTCCTCGAGGGCATGGCGATCGCGGCCTTTCCGGTCGGCGCGACCAAGGGCTTCATCTATCTGCGCGGCGAGTACAAGCACCTGCAGGAGCAGCTTCAGCGCGACATCGACGCCATGCGCGCCAGCGGGCGATTGGGGACCTCGATCCGCGGCGCGCCCGGCTTCGATTTCGATATCGAGATCCACATGGGCGCCGGCGGCTACATCTGCGGCGAGGGCACGGCCCAGATCGAATTGCTCGAGGGCAAGCCCGGCCGGCCGCGGGTCCGGCCGCCCTCCATGGTCTCGGTCGGATATCTGGGCAAACCGACCGTCGTCGACAATGTCGAGACGCTGGCCCATTGCACGGAAATCGCCATCGAGGGCGGGGCGAGCTTCGCCAAACGCGGAACGAGGACCTCGACCGGCACCAAGCTGATCTCCATATCGGGCGACTGCGATCGGCCTGGCATTTATGAATACCAGTTCGGGGTGACGATCCGGCGCATTCTCGAAGACTGCGGCGCGAACGCCGTGACCGCCGTCCAGATCGGCGGCGCGTCCGGCGTCCTTTTGACCCCCGACGAGTTCAGCCGTCGGATCGCCTTCGAGGACGTCTCCACTGCCGGCGCCTTCATGATCTTCGGTCGCGACCGCGACATCTTCGACGTCGCCCGCAACTTCACCCACTTCTTCGCCCACGAGAGCTGCGGCTTCTGCACCCCCTGCCGGGTCGGCACCGCGATCCAGCGCAACATCATGGACAAGATCGCCGAGGGGCGCGGCTCCAGCTACGAGGTCAACGACCTCAAGCGTCTCGGCGAATTCATGAAGCGCACCAGCCATTGCGGGCTCGGCGAGACCGCCGGGAACGCGGTGCGCGACGCGCTCAACAAGTTTCGCCCCGCGTTCGAACGGCGGCTCGAAGCGCGCGATTTCGCGCCGGCGGTCAACCTCGAAGCGGCGCTCGAGCCTGCGCGGCGCGTGACCGGCCGCGACGACGCCGAAGCGCATCTCGAGGCGGAGGTCTGAGTCCATGGACAACGAATTCACCATCGACGAGCAGCCGGTTCCGTTCGTCCCCGGCCAGACGATCCTGGAAGCGGCGAAATCCGCGGGCATCTACATTCCCCACCTCTGCTTCCAGCCGGATTTCAAGCGGCACGGCGGCTGCAAGCTTTGCACGGTGCTCGTCAACGGGCGCACGCAAACGGCTTGCACCCATAAGGCCGCGGTGGGGCAGGAGGTCGACGTCGACACCCCCGAACTGAACGCGATGCGGCGCTCGCTGGTGCAGATGCTGTTCATCGAGGGCAACCATTTCTGCCCGGGCTGCGAGAAGAGCGGCGGCTGCCAGTTGCAGGCCCTGGGGTACGAATACGAGATGCTGTCGCCGCACTTCGTCGAGCTCTTTCCTAACAAGGGCGTCGACTCCTCGCATCCCGACGTCATGATCGACTTCAACCGCTGTATACTCTGCGAGCTCTGCGTGCGCGCGAGCCGCGATGTCGACCACAAGGAGGTGTTCGCCGTCGCCGGACGCGGACTCGAGGCGAAGCTGATCATCAACTCGCCCACCGGCAAGCTCGGCGACAGCGCCTTCGCGGTCACCGACCGCGCCGCGAATGTCTGTCCGGTGGGCGCGATCCTCGTCAAGCGTGTCGGCTTCGCGACCGCGATCGGAGACCGGCCATTCGACCGTCAGCCGATCAGCGCCGAGGCGGAATCCTGCGAGCTTCCGGAGGTTCGATGAGCGATCTCGGTCCTCATAAGGTGAAGATCCGCCTGGCGACGACGTCGCTTGCCGGCTGCTTCGGCTGCCACATGTCGTTCCTCGACATCGACGAGCGCATTTTCGAGCTTGCGGCCATCGCCGAGTTCGACCGCTCGCCGCTGACCGACGTCAAGGCCTTCGGTCCCTGCGACATTGCGCTGGTCGAAGGCGGCGTATGCAACGCCGACAACGTTCATGTCGCACGCGAGCTCCGCGCCAGCGCCAAGATCCTGATCGCCGTCGGCGCCTGCGCGATCAATGGCGGTCTGCCCGCGCTGCGCAACCGCTTCTCCGTCGACGATATCCTCACCCGCGTCTATCGCGATCCGATCACCGACGAGCCCTGCGTTCCCGAACTCGCCGGAACTGCCGCTGGCGCTCGACAAGGTCTATCCGCTGAACGAGATCGTGCGCGTCGACTACTCCCTACCCGGTTGTCCGCCGTCCGCCGACGCGATCTGGAAGTTTCTGACCGACCTCATCCTCGGACGGATGCCGCGTCTCGACCACAACCTGCTTCATTACGATTAGAATGAAATGCTCAATCGAACGGAGAGCTTCTCCTTCCCCCTTGTGGAGGGAGGGGACTGCCGCCGAGCCTTCGATCTCGTAAATAAGGGTCAAAGCCCATGCTGAACCTCGAAACCGCCGCACATCCGCACAAGATGCGACGGATCGCCATCGAGCCGGTTTCGCGCGTCGAGGGCCACGGCAAGGTGACGATCCTGCTCGACCAGGAGAACCGCGTTCATCAGGTGCGGCTCCACATCGTGGAGTTTCGCGGTTTCGAGGTCTTCATCGAGGGGCGTCCCTACTGGGAAGTGCCGATCGCCATCCAGCGGCTCTGCGGCATCTGCCCGGTCAGCCACCTGCTCGCCGCGACCAAGGCGATGGACCTGATCGCGGGCTTTGGCCCGTTGACCCCGACGGCCGAAAAACTGCGCCGCCTGCTGCACTACGGGCAGATCGTCCAGTCGCACGCGCTGCACTTCTTCCATCTCGCGTCGCCCGACCTACTGCTCGGCTTCGAAAGCGACGTCGCCAAGCGCAACATCGTCGGCATCGCCGCGGCCTTTCCCGACCTCGCGAGGCAAGGCGTGCTCACTCGCAAATTCGGCCAGGAGGTCATCCGCCACATTGCGGGAAAACGCATTCACGGCACCGGCGTCATCCCCGGCGGGATCAACAAGGCCTTGAGCGAGGAGGATCGCTCCTCGATGCGCGGCGGCATTGACCAGATCGTCGAGTGGTCGCAGGCCGCCGTCGGCCTGATCGCCAAGCTGCACGACACGAGCCCGGAATTCTACAAGGTGTTCGGCGAGGCGCGCGCCAACATGATGGCGCTCGTCGACGACCGCGGCGCGCCCGACTTCTACGACGGGGGCCTGCGCGCCCGCGACGCTGAGGGCGGCCCGATCTTCGATCACGTCGACCCCGCGACCTACAAGGATCTCTTGCAGGAGGACGTCAAGAACTGGACCTACATGAAGTTCCCGCACATCAAGGCGCTCGGCGCGGAAAAGGGCTGGTATCGCGTCGGCCCGCTGGCGCGGATGCAGGTGTGCGATTTTCTGCCGACGCCGCTCGCCGAGGTCGAACGGCGAAAGTTCGCCGAGGTCGGCGGCGGCAAGCCGGTGCATGGCGCGCTGCTCTATCACTGGGCCCGCATGATCGAGATGCTGCACGCGGCCGAACTCGCGCGCGACCTTCTCGACGATCCGGACATCGTCGGAACCGACCTCATGGCCGACAAGGGCCCGCGTCGCGGCGAGGCGGTCGGGGTCATAGAAGCGCCGCGTGGCACGCTTTTCCACCACTACCGCGTCGGCGAGAACGATCTCGTCACCTATTGCAACCTGATCGTCTCCACCACCAACAACAATCAGGCGATGAACGAGGCGATCCGCGCCGTGGCGTCGCGTTACCTCTCGGGGCGCGAAGTGACCGAAGGGCTTTTGAACCATGTCGAGATCGCGATCCGCGCCTACGATCCCTGCCTCTCCTGCGCGACCCATGCGATGGGACAGATGCCGCTCGAAGTCAGCCTCCTCGACGCGGACGGCGTTTGCGTGTCGAGTTTGAGGAAGGGGTGAACTCGCCGCCCGCAAAGCCCCCTCTCACCGCTTGCGGGAAGAGGGCAGGGGTGAAGGGCCCGGGTGATTGGCCGCCGCGGCTTGTCTCCCCGCCCCTCATCCTGACCTTCTCCCCGCACGCGGGAAGAAGGGACGCGCTTCTACCGACGAGCAAAACGCTCTAATGCGCCTCTTCGTTTTCGGCTGGGGCAACGACGCGCGCGGCGACGACGGCCTCGGACCGCTGCTGCTCGAACGGGTCGCGCGCATCGGGCTCAAGGACGTGACGACGATCGAGGATTTCCAGCTCCAGATCGAGCACGCGCTCGATCTCGACGGCGCCGACATGGCCCTCTTTCTCGACGCCGGCAGGGACACCCCCGCGCCCTTCGCTTTCCGCGAGATCGAGGCCCGGCGTGACGCGAGTTTTTCCACCCACGCGCTGTCGCCCGAAGCGGTGCTCGACGTCTTGGCCCGCTCGCTCAAACGAACGCCCCCCCCGTCCTTCGTGCTTTGCGTGCGCGGCGAACGTTTTGGGCTGGGCGAAAGCCTGTCGGCGGAGGCGCGGGAGCGGCTGGAGCTGGCATGGGGTTTTGTGGGGCGGCTTATGCAGGAGCGGTCGGCTGAGGCGTGGCGTCGGGCGGTACGGGACGCTGCCGGAGCGGGCGGGGATTGATCTCCGTCGGGACGAAGTCGCAACGCCGTCATGCGAGCGAAGCGAAGCAATCCATCCGCGCAGCTGGCTGAGCTTGTCCTTCAGAGGAGCCGGCAGCTGCGCCATGCGCTCCCTCGACTCCGCGGGCGTCCGGCGCCATCCTGCCGACGCAAGCGCTGATTGTTTTGGCGCCTGGGGGCCCCGATGCTTCGAGCGATGGCGCTGGTTTCCGTCTTGATCATGGCGCCGGGCGCGGCGTTCGCGCAAGCCGCCGCGCCGGCGCAGAAGACCGACACGGTCCAGGTTCACGGCAAGGCGCTGACGCTGAGTTGCGCCGAATGGTCGCGTCAACCGGACGGCTCGTGGACCAACGTCGGGCCGCTTCTCGTCGGCGAAGAGACGGTGAAAGAGGTGACCTTGCGCGGCGCGAACGCCACGCCGCTCGAGCAGAAGTGCGAGTACGGCGGAGGTTCCTCCGCTTCGTCCGCGCCGGCCGAGAAGCCGAAGCATCAGCACCATCATCAGCATGGGTCCGCACAGGCTGGCGACGGGACGTGATGCGGGACGCCGCTACCCCACCTCGCGCCTCAGAGCGGCGGCGCGGGCGACGAAAGGCGCTCGAGACGCCGCTTCGCGGGCTCCTCACGACAGCGCGGCACGCGACTTGTGGCGCGGTCGATGACAGCCAGGCTCCCTTCCCCGCTGCGCGACGCGAAGCGGAGAAGCATCGGGCTCCCCGCGCCTTCGCGACCGATCGACGCGGGGCCGAGCCGGCGCGCCCGATCCATCTTGCCCGTTTGTCAAATAGGCGCTACGCAGGGGTGTGTCATCGGTTCCTTGGGGCTCGCGCCCCGAGGTGAAACGGGAATGCGGTCCGGATTAAGAAATCCAAAGCCGCAGCTGCCCCCGCAACTGTACGCGGCCGGTCTTTTCCACGACGCCACTGGAGCCAAAAGCTCCGGGAAGGCGGAAAAGACGAAAGCCGCGAGCCAGGAGACCGGCCGGCGACGCGTTCGATCCAAGCCGTCGGCGGGACGGCAGGAGGCGGGATGGGGCATTCTTTAGGGAACACGTCGTCCGCCCGGCGCAAAATACCTATGGCGATGAAGCCGCGGCGCCGGCCCTTTCCCTTCCTTTCAAGACATCGCCGAATTTTTCGCGATCGCGGGCGCGCCGCGGTCTGCCGACTAACGCCATGAAGCCCAGGAGATCCATGATGAACGCTCTTTCCAATCTTACTCCGCGCGGCCGGGCGGCGGCCGTTGTCGCGCTGATGATCGCAGCCAGCGTCGCGCTCTCCTTCGGCTTCGCCTGCGCGCTGCCGCTCGCGGCTTTCGCGACCGCGGCCGGGATGCTGCTCGGGCCGACCGCCGCGGTCGGGGCCGTCCTCGCGGTCTGGCTCGTCAATCAGGCCATCGGCTTCGCCTGTCTCGGCTATCCAACCGACGCGAGCACGTTCGCCTGGGGCGCGGCGCTCGGCGCCATCGCGCTCCTGTCGTTCGGCGCGGCGACTCTGGTGCTCGCGCGCCTTCAAGGCGTCGCCGGCGGCGGTCTCGCGTTCCTCGCGGCTTTCGCCGTCTACGAAGGCGCCGTCTACGCCGGCTGCCTCATCAGCAACTGCGGCGTGTCCGATTTCACCCCGGCGACCGTGGCGCGAGTTTTCCTGATCAACGCCGCCGCCTTCGGCGCGCTCGTCGCCCTCGCGCTCGCGCTGCGCGTCGCGCCAAAGTCCCAATCAGCGTCCGCGCTCCGCCACGCCTGACCTCGACCAGCCGCAGCCCTCACCCTTGGCCCCTCTCCCGAAAAGGGAGAGGGCAATGGCTGGACTGTGGCGTCTTTGCGGCCTAACTTGGGCCGGCTGAAACTCCGGAGCCGCCTCATGACCGCCGCCGATCTTCCGACGCTCGACATCCAGATCACCAAGGATCTCGCCTCGCAGTGGGGCTGGTTTCTGGCGTTCGGCGTCGCGCTGGTCCTGATCGGACTCGCCGCGATCTGGCGCTCGGTCACCGCGACCCTCGTCACGATGACCTTCTTCGGCTGGCTGCTCATCGTCGCCGCCGCGGTCGAGGTCTTCGCGGCGTTCTGGGTCGGCCACTGGGCCGGGTTCTTCCAGCACGTCGTGGCGGCGATCCTCTACGGCGCGCTCGGCCTGATCTTCGTCACCCGCCCCGTGGTCACGGCGGAGGTCTTGACCTTCGTGATGGCGCTCTTCTTCGTCGTCGGCGGGCTTTTCCAGATCGTCGGCTCGGCGGGCCTCGGCTATTCCGGTTGGGGCTGGCACCTCCTCGACGGCGTGATCACCATCGCGCTCGGCCTGATGATCCTGTTCCAATGGCCGGCCTCCGGCCTCTGGGTGATCGGCCTCTTCATCGGCGTCGACCTGCTTTTCTACGGGGCGACCTGGATTGCGATCGCGTGGGGGATCCGGGGGGCGTGAGGGCCCCGACCTCGTCCTGAGGAGCCCGCTCATCGGGCGTCTCGAAGGACGACGCGCGCGGCTCCGGCGCGCTCTCGAGCGTCCTTCGAGACGCCATGCTACGCATCGCTCCTCTGGACGAGGGGATGTGGCGGCGGAAGCTGCAGGCGCCTCCTACTTCGTCTCGAAGTCGAACTTGGTTGACGCATCGGCCCAGCTCGGCCATGGGACTCCTCATGCGTCCCATCCATGTCATCGGCGGCGGGCTCGCCGGGTCGGAGGCGGCCTGGCAGGCGGCCGAGGCCGGCGTACCGGTCGTGCTGCACGAAATGCGCCCCATGACCGCGACCGCCGCCCACCGCACGAGCCGGCTCGCCGAACTCGTCTGCTCGAACTCCTTCCGCTCCGACGACGCCGCGACCAACGCGGTCGGCGTCATCCATCGCGAGATGCGTGCGCTGGGCTCCGTCATCATGGCCTCAGCCGACGCTCACCAGGTGCCGGCCGGGGGCGCGCTCGCCGTAGACCGCGACGGTTTCTCCGTGGCGGTCGAAGAGAGGGTGCTCGCCCATCCGCTCATCACGCTCGAGCGCGGCGAGATCGCCGGCCTGCCGCCCGCGGACTGGGACAATGTCGTCATCGCCACGGGACCGCTGACGTCCGCGGCGCTCGCCTCCGCCATCGGCGAACGGACCGGCGAGGGCGCGCTCGCATTCTTCGACGCCATCGCCCCGATCGTCCACCGCTCCTCGATCGACATGGACGTCGCCTGGATGCAGTCGCGCTACGACAAGGAAGGGCCGAGTGGCGAAGGCGCTGCGGCCTACGTCAACTGCCCGATGAGCCGCGACCAGTACGAGGCTTTCGTTGACGCCGTGCTGGCGGCGGAGAAGACAGAATTCCGCGAATTCGAGGGCACGCCCTATTTCGACGGCTGCCTGCCGATCGAGGTCATGGCCGAGCGCGGCCGCGAGACCCTGCGCCACGGGCCGATGAAGCCGTTCGGACTGACCAACGTCCATCAGCCGACGATCAAGCCCTATGCGGTCGTGCAACTGAGGCAGGACAATGCGCTGGGGACGCTGTTCAACATCGTCGGCTTCCAGACCAAGATGAAGTACGGCGAGCAGAGCCGCATCTTCCGCATGATCCCCGGGCTCGAGGGCGCCGAGTTCGCGCGGCTCGGCGGCATCCATCGCAACACCTATCTCGACTCGCCCAAACTCCTCGACGCCCGCCTTCGGCTCAAGGCCGACCCGCGGCTGCGCTTCGCCGGCCAGATCACCGGCTGCGAAGGCTATGTCGAGAGCGCCGCGGTCGGCCTGATCGCCGGACGCCTCGCCGCCGCCGAGCGCCTGGGCCACGCGCTCGCGCCACCGCCCGCGACGACCGCGATCGGCGCGCTCCTCAACCACATCACCGGCGGCCACATCGAGGCGATCGACGGGGGACCGCGCTCGTTCCAGCCGATGAACGTGAACTTCGGCCTGTTCCCCCCGATCGTCGAGCCGCGGGTCGACGCCGACGGCAAGCGGCTGCGCGGCCCCGAACGGGGGAATGCGCGCAAACGCGCGCTGTCGGCGCGGGCGGAAGCCGACTTGCGCGCGTGGATCGAGTTCGAGCCGCCTGCCGGGCCGAAGCGAGGACGCAGCCTAAGCGATCACGGTCGGCGCCGACCGCTTGAGCCTCGCCTCGATCCCGGCAAGGCTGCGCGAAATCCCGATCAGGTCGGAGAGCGCGATCTGGGTCTCCTCGCCGAGATCGCCGCTCGCGGGCTCGTAGCGCTCGATGTAGACCCGCAGCGTCGCCCCGACCGTGCCGGTCCCCGACAGGCGGTAGACGATGCGCGAGCCGCCCTTAAACATCACGCGCACGCCCTGGTGGGCGGTATCCGAGCCATCAACCGGATCGTGATAGGCGAAGTCGTCGGCGGCCTCGACAGTCAGCGCGCCCAGGCGCTTGCCGGGCAAGCTCGCCAGTTGCTCGCGCAGCGCGGCCATCAGCGCTTGCGCCGCAGCGAGGTCGACCTCGTCGAAATCGTGACGGGTGTAGTAGTTGCGGCCGTAAGTTCCCCAATGCTCGCGGGCGAGGTCGATCACCGATATGCGGCGCTTCGCCAGGATGTTGAGCCACAACAACACGGCCCAGACGCCGTCCTTCTCGCGGATGTGGTCCGAACCGGTGCCGGCGCTCTCTTCGCCGCAGAGCGTCGCGAGACCGGCGTCGAGCAGATTGCCGAAGAATTTCCATCCCGTCGGCGTTTCATAAGCCTTGATGCCGAGCTTCTCCGCGACGTGATCGACGGCGGCGCTGGTGGGCATGGAGCGGGCGACGCCCTTGAGCCCCCTCGCGTAGCCCGGCGCGAGCGTCGCGTTGGCGGCGAGCATCGCGAGCGAATCGGACGGCGCGACATAAACGCCTCGGCCGATGATCAGGTTTCGATCGCCGTCGCCGTCCGACGCGGCCCCGAAGTCGGGCGCCTGGGGCGACATCATCAGTTCGTAGAGGTCGTGGGCGTAGGTGAGGTTCGGGTCGGGATGGTGGCCGCCGAAATCCGGCAGCGGCGTGCCGTTGACCACCGTGCCGGCCGGCAGGCCAAGCTCGCCTTCGAAGATCGCGTGCGCATAGGGGCCGGTCACGGCGTGCATCGCGTCGAAGCGCATGCGGAAGCCCGAGACGATCAGGGCGCGAATCGCGTCGAAGTCGAACAGCGACTTCATCAGGGAAAGGTATTGGGTCACGGGATCGATGATCTCGATCGTCGCGCCTTCGAGTGTGGTCGCCCCCAGCTTGTCGAGGTCGAAGTCGGGCGCGTCGGAGATTTTATAGGCGTCGATCGTCTTGGTGCGGGCGAAGATCGCGTCGGTGATGGTCTCCGGGGCGGGACCGCCGGCGCCGATGTTGTACTTGACGCCGAAGTCGCCCTCGGGTCCGCCGGGATTGTGGCTTGCCGACAGGATGATCCCGCCATAGGCGCCGATGTGCCGGATCAGGGCCGAGACGGCCGGGGTCGACAAGATTCCGCCCTGCCCGATGACCAGGCGGCCGAAGCCATTGGCCGCGGCGATTTTCGCAACGATCTGGATCGCCTCGCGGTTGAAGTACCTCCCGTCGCCGCCGACAACCAGCGTCTTGCCGGAAAAGCCCTCAAGCGAATCGAAGATCGACTGGATGAAATTCTCGAGATAGCCAGGCGCCTGGAAAACCGGCACCTTCTTGCGCAAGCCCGATGTGCCGGGCTTTTGATCGGCGAAGGGCTTGGTCGCGACGGTTTTGATCATGGCTCGTGGGTCTCCGCGGGGGCGCTCGCCGGGCATTGTACGGGAACTCCAGCGTCCAGACGAGGGCAAGAGGCTGCGCCGGAAGACGGAGGTCGATGCGGCGTGCGCGGTGCGCAGTCCAAGGACAAACCCGAAAATCCGCCTGCCCAAGGAACTCTTTGATATCGTTCAAAGGCTCTTTCCAACGGCTCCCAGCGATGCTAAGTACTTGAAACCCATGACCTTGGCCAGAAAATCGCGGTTTCCGCGTCTCGGACCTCCCCGAGGCTTCTGCGCACCTGCGCTGCCGTGATGAACGACTTGCAAACAAATGTGAAACCTTTTTAATCCGTTCTGAGCTATGAGGCGTTCTGATTCTGCTCCTATCGGCCTCTTCCCCGGAATGGCCGGCCAAATTCAGGAGGCGCTCTTTCATGGCGCGCAAGTATTTCGGCACCGACGGCATTCGCGGCAAAGCCAATAGCAAGATCACCGCCGACGTCGCCTTAAAGGTCGGACAGGCCGCGGGCCTGGCCTTCCGCCGCGGCGATCACCGCCACCGCGTGGTGATCGGCAAGGACACGCGGCTGTCGAGCTATATGATCGAATACGCGCTCGTCGCCGGCTTCGCCTCGGTCGGCGTGGATGTCCTGCTGCTTGGACCCGTTCCAACGCCGGCGGTCGCCATGATCACCCGTTCCATGCGCTGCGACCTCGGGGTGATGATCTCCGCCTCGCACAATGCGTACGAGGACAATGGGATCAAGCTGTTCGGGCCGGACGGCTACAAGCTCTCCGACGAAGTCGAAGCGCGGATCGAGGCGCTGATGGACGGGGACGTCGCGACCCTGCTCGCCCGGTCGCCCGATCTCGGACGCGCCAAGCGCATCGACGACGTGCAGGCGCGCTATATCGAATACACCAAGCGGACGCTGAGCCGCGAGGTCTCGTTCGAAGGCATTCGGGTCGTGATCGACTGCGCCAATGGCGCGGCCTACAAGGTCGCCCCCGAGGCGCTCTGGGAGCTCGGCGCCGAGGTGATCAAGATCGGCGTCGATCCCACCGGGCTCAACATCAACCAGGACGTGGGCTCGACCGCGCCTGAGGCGCTGGCGCGCAAGGTGCGCGAGATGCGGGCCGACGTCGGCATCGCTCTCGACGGCGACGCCGATCGTATGATCCTCGTCGACGAAAAGGGCCACGTGGTCGACGGCGATCAGGTGATGGCGGTGATCGCCGAAAGCTGGCGGGAGGACGGACGCCTCGCCAAGCCCGGGATCGTTGCGACGGTGATGTCCAACCTCGGCCTCGAGCGGCATCTCAATGGCCTCGGTCTGGCGCTGGAGCGCACCGCCGTCGGCGACCGCTATGTCATCGAGCGGATGCGCGAAAAGGGCTACAACGTCGGCGGCGAGCAATCGGGCCACATCATCTTCTCCGACTATTCGACCACCGGCGACGGCCTCGTCTCGGCGCTGCAGGTGCTCGCGGTGGTGCAGAAGATCGGCCGTCCCGTCAGCGAGGTCTGCCACCGCTTCGATCCCTTGCCCCAGGTGCTGCGGAATGTTCGCTTCAACGGCGGCAAGCCGCTCGACAATCCGTTGGTCGCCAAGGCGATCGCCGACGCGACGGCTAGGCTCGAGGGGCGCGGCCGGCTGGTCATCCGCCCGTCCGGCACCGAGCCGGTCATCCGCGTGATGGGCGAGGCGGACGACAAGGCGCTGGTGGATTCCGCGGTTGGCGACGTCTGCGACGCTGTGGCGCACGCAGCAGCCTGAGTCGGCGGTTCAGCACCCTCTCGCGAGCCTCCGTCGAAAGCCACGAATCCAACGTCGGCGCCCAATCCATGAGCGCCGCTTCGCTAACTTCTTAACAACGGCTTAACTTCACGACCAAAATTGCGGCTGGCAAAAGCCGCGAATCACCGTAACATGCTTGGCGTCGTCAACAGCCGAAAGGAGGTGATCCAGTGTCTCATTGTCATCAGCCCAGCATGATCGATAGGGCCTGGTTTCTTGCCCCCGCGAAGGATTTGCGCGCGTAGCGTTCGCTAAAGGCACGGTACCGAGACCCCGGCGAACTCGCGCGGGCCACGACAATGGAAGAGCCGTTCTCTTGCGAGAGCGGCTCTTCTCTTTTTTGCAAAGGCGTCGGTTCTGGAAAGGCGCCCGGCCCGAGGCCGCGCGCCTGTTGTCACGACCTGGCTGACCGTCGTCCGGATCAATGGGCAACCGCTGTGTCCGCGCCAATTCCGGTTTGCGACCGAACGTACTGGGCCTCGAAGGCCTGTCTTTCCGCTGCGGCCGTCTTCGAGCTGTCTGTGACCGAGAACAGCCAGCAGCAGAGGAAGGAGAGCGGCATCGTGAACAGCGCCGGCGACACGTACGGGAACCATGCGCCCGATTTGTCAAACCCGAGAACGGCAACCCAGATCGACGGGCTGAAGATCGTCAGGACCACCGCGCTGATGAGTCCGACGAAGCCGCCAATGACGGCGCCCCGGGTCGTCAGGCCCTTCCAGAGCATGGAGAGCAGGAGGATCGGGAAGTTTGCGCTCGCAGCCACCGCGAAGGCGAGCCCCACCATGAAGGCGACATTGATTTTCTCGAACACGATGCCGAGCAGGACCGCGATGATGCCGAGAACGACGGTGGTGATCCGCGACACCCGCACTTCCGTGGCTTCGTCGACATTGCCGCGCCGGAAGACGCTGGCGTAGAGGTCATGGCTGACCGCGCTCGCGCCCGACAGCGTCAGGCCCGAGACGACCGCCAGGATCGTCGCGAACGCCACCGCGGCGATGAAGCCCTTCATGAGGTTTCCGCCGACCGCATTGGCGAGATGGATCGCCGGCATGTTGCCGCCGCCTAGAAGCGCACCCTTGATGTCGTTGCCGACATGGTAGGCGGGGTTGGTCGAGACCAGCACGATGGCGCCGAAGCCGAGAATGAAGGTGAGGATGTAGAAGTAGCCGATGAAGGTGGTGGCCCAGAACACCGACTTGCGCGCCTCCTTGGCGTTGGCGACGGTGAAGAAGCGCATCAGGATGTGGGGCAGGCCCGCGGTGCCGAACATCAGCGCGATGCCGAGCGAGAACGCGTTGATCGGATTGGCGACAGCCGGTCCGGGCGCCAGGATCGCATCGTGCTTCGGATGGACCTCGATCGCCTTGGCGATCAGGGCGTTGAAATCGAAGCCGAACTGCGCCAGCACCAGGATCGCCATCAGAGTGGAGCCGCCGAGCAGCAGTCCCGCCTTGATGATCTGCACCCAGGTGGTGGCGATCATGCCGCCGAAAGTGACGTAGATGATCATCAAAACGCCGACGATCACCACCGCCCAGAGATAGGGCAAGCCGAACAAAAGCTCGATGAGCTGGCCCGCGCCGACCATCTGCGCGATCAGATAGAACGCGACGGTGACCAGCGTGCCCGTCGCCGCCATCGCCCGGATCGGCGTCGCCTGCAGGCGGTAGGAGGCGACGTCGGCGAAGGTGAAACGGCCGAGGTTGCGCAGCGGCTCCGCCATCAGGAACATGATGAACGGCCAGCCGACGAGGAAGCCGATCGAGTAGATCAGCCCGTAATAGCCGCCGGTGTAGACGAGCGCGGTGATGCCGAGAAACGACGCTGCGGACATGTAGTCCCCGGCGATCGCGAGACCGTTCTGCAGGCCCGTAATACCCCCGCCCGCCGCGTAAAAGTCCTTGGTCGTCCGCGTCTTGCTCGCCGCCCAATAGGTGATTCCGAGCGTCACGACGACAAAGGCGACGAAGATGATGATGGCGTTCCAGTCCGTCGGCTGGATCGTGCCGGCCTCGATCGGGCCGGCGGCGCGCGCCGCACCCGCGGCGAGGCCTAGGGCGCCCGACGAGCGCTCCAATTGGTAAAAGGCGCTTCATCCCTTCCTCCCCCCGATCTTTGCGGCGTTGACGATCGCATTCGTCAAATCGTCGTACTCGCTGTTCGCGCGCAGGACGTAGATGCCCGTGAGCAGGATCGAGATCAGGATGAGCGCCACGCCCATGATGATGCCGACCGTGATGTCGCCAGCAACCTTGATCGAGATGACGCCGGGCGCGAAGGCGACGATCGCGATGAACCCGTAATAGAGAACGAGCGTGATGATCGCGAGCGTCCAGCCGAACGCTTTCCGATCGGCGACCAGTTTCTTGTAGTTCGGATCGGACTCGATCCGTCTCAGCGCTGAAACATCCATTGGCGTACCTCCCGGAGCGTCCATTGCCGTAGCGCCGTTCCCTACCGACGCCGTAAAAGAGCGAGGGCCGCCCGATGAAGCGCGCCCCTTGTGCGAGAGACCGAACGGGACCCTCTCCGTCACGACGATTCGCGTCGACCGGCGTTCCCGCGCCGGAAATCCCGGTTTCGGTGGGAGAGCAAACCGGTCTATTCGCCTCTTCAAGCTCTTCCTGCGCGCCAATTTGCTTGCAAATCCAACCGACGTCGACCCTCGCCCGACTAAACAATTTGTCTACACGATGGCGGACGCGGGGTCGTTCGTCAGGGATTGTTTGTGCCAGCGCCCCCGATCGGCTAAGTTGCAGACCGGGGGTTGGCCCCCGGTCCGGACAAGACCAATGCTTGGCTTATGCGGCCCGACTCCCCCATGTCCCCCCTCTCCGCCGCACGTGGGCGAACGCGGGATTTACCAGAAAAGGCCACGCGCATGGATTTCCTCAAGCCACGGTCGCACCGCATGAACCGCCGCCGACGTATCTATGAAGGCAAAGCCAAAGTCCTTTACGAAGGCCCGGAACCTGGGACGCTGATCCAGCACTTCAAGGACGACGCGACTGCGTTCAATGCCAAGAAACACGAGGTCATCGAGGGCAAAGGGGTTCTCAACAATCGGATCTCCGAGTATATTTTCCAGCGCCTCAATGACATCGGCGTGCCGACACACTTCATCCGCCGGATCAACATGCGGGAACAATTGATCCGCGAGGTCGAGATCATTCCTCTCGAAGTCGTTGTGCGCAACGTCGCCGCTGGATCCCTTGCGACACGCCTCGGCCTGGAGGAAGGGGCGCAACTCCCGAGGTCGATCATCGAGTTTTATTACAAGAATGACCAGCTTAATGATCCCATGGTGTCGGAGGAGCACATCACCGCCTTCGGCTGGGCTGCCCCGCAGGAGATCGACGACATCATGGCGCTGGCGATCCGGGTCAATGATTTCCTGACCGGGCTCTTTCTCGGCGTCGGCATCCGTCTCGTCGATTTTAAGATCGAGTGCGGACGGCTGTGGGAAGGCGACAACATGCGAATCGTTCTCGCCGACGAAATCAGCCCCGATTCCTGTCGGCTATGGGACGTCAAGACGAACGACAAGCTCGACAAGGACCGCTTCCGCAAGGATCTCGGCGGGATGATCGAGGCCTATACCGAGGTCGCTCGTCGTCTCGGCGTCGTGCAGGAGAACGAGGTTTCGCGCCCCGGAGGCCCCCGCCTCGTCCAGTAGGACCCGTTTGCCCGGCCGGCGCGCGACGAGGAATTGCGCGCCGGCCGGCTGACTCCCCGCGAACCCGCCGACGCCACGTCGGGCGCAGCGCGAGCGACAACTCATCGCATCCCGCTTCTAGAGGATCAAAGAGCGTCCTCGCCGGTTTCGCCCGTCCGAATGCGTAGCGCGCGTTCAATCTCAGAAACGAAGATCTTTCCGTCGCCGATCAGCCCCGTACGCGCCGCGGACTCGATCGACTGGACCACGTCCTCCGCCCGGCTGTCGCTGACGGCGACCTCGATCCTGATCTTCGGCATGAAGCTCACGACATATTCTGCGCCGCGATATATCTCGGTCTGGCCCTTTTGACGGCCATAGCCCTTGACCTCGGTTGCGGTCATGCCGTGCACACCGATGCGCTCAAGCGCGTCCCGCACTTCGTCGAGCTTGAACGGCTTAATGACCGCGGTAATGAGCTTCATGCTTCCTCCTTGTTTTTTATTTTCGTGTGCGCCTGACGCGCGTCCGGGCGCTTTACCGTGCGCGGGTCGCTGACCGCGCCAGCGGGCTTATCAGCGAGCCCGCCTTGCAACCTACAGCGCTTCGTCGCCGGTCTCGCCGGTGCGCACGCGCAACGCCCGCTCCATCGGCAGCACAAAAATCTTGCCGTCGCCAATCTGGCCGGTGCGGGCCGCGGCGCGAATCGCCTCGATGGTCCTATCCACCTCGTGGTCGGGCACCGCCAACTCGAGCCGCACTTTCGGCATGAAGGCTGCGGTGTATTCCGATCCGCGATAGATCTCGGTGTGGCCCTTCTGCCGGCCATAGCCGTTTGCTTCGCTGACCGTCATGCCGCGCACGGCAAGCTTGTCGAGCGCGGCTCGGACCTCTTCGAGCTTGAAAGGTTTGACGATGGCCAGAATGAGCTTCATGTCTGCCCGCCTTCGGGTCAAAAGAGAAACGTTACTTTCTCGCTATGACGCGAAGCGAAGTTGCGCAAGGGTTGAATCGCCCAAGAGCCTGGCCAAACGGCTGGAAATTGGTAGCGGGACCCAGACTCGAACTGGGGACCTACGGATTATGATTCCGCCGCTCTAACCGACTGAGCTATCCCGCCACAATTTATGCGCGTCCGCACGGGGGTGCGCGAAGGAGCGGTCTATAATGAGGGCCTGGCGGCGCTGTCAAGGCGGCTCCCCCCGCTTTCACCCCTCGCCGGGCGCTTCCGGAAAGACGCGCGTGACGTGGCCCATCTTGCGGTCCGGGCGGATTTCCAGCTTACCGTAGAGATGAAGGCAAAGATCTGGCTGAGCGAGAATATCGCGCCAATCCTCAGCGTCCTCGCCAATCAGGTTGTGCATCTCCACCCGTCCGCGGCGCGTCGGCGCTCCCAGCGGCCAGCCGGCGATGGCGCGAATGTGCTGTTCGAATTGCGAGGTTTGCGCCCCGTCGAGCGTCCAGTGGCCGGAGTTGTGGACCCGCGGCGCGATCTCGTTGACCACCAGCCCCTCCCGCCCGTGCCAGTCGCGGGTGACGAACAGCTCGACCGCGAGGACGCCGACGTAGTCGAGCGCCTCGAGCACGGTCGTCGCGATCCGCCGGGCCTCGAGCGCGGTCTCGGCGCTGATCCGCGCCGGCACGCGGGTGCGGGCGAGAATGTGCCGCTCGTGTTCGTTTTCGCTCGGATCGTAGGCGACAATCTCGCCTTCGAGGCTGCGCGCGGCCACCACCGAAACCTCCCGCTCGAAGGCCACGAAGCCTTCGAGGATCATCGGGGCGCCGCCGAGCGCCCGATGGACCGCCGACACGTTCGAGCCTTCGCGGATCAGCGACTGGCCCTTGCCATCGTAGCCGAACCGCCGCGTCTTCAAAATTGCGGGGCGGCCGAGCTCGGCGACCGCCCGCGCAAGCGCGCCGGCATCGTCGACGGCCACGAACGGCGCCGTCCGCAAGCCCGCATCGCGTAGGAAGCTCTTTTCGGTCAGCCGGTCCTGGGTCAGCATCAAGGCCCGCGCGCCCGGCCGCACGGGCACGCGCGGGTTCAGGAAGTCAACCGTTCTAGTCGGTACATTCTCAAATTCGTAGGTCACGACGTCGACCGCGCGCGCGAAGCGCGCGAGCGCGTCCTCGTCATCGAAGGGCGCGGTGGTGCGGCCGGCGGCGGCGTCATAGGCCGGCGCCTCGGCCTCGGGGGCGTAGATGTGCGTGCGCAGGCCGACCTTCAGCGCCGCGATCGCGAGCATCCGTCCGAGCTGGCCCGAGCCCAGAATGCCAATCGTCGCGCCCGGGGAAAGGATCATGTCGCGCCCCCGTCCGCGGGACGCTCCGCGACGCTGGCCGTCCGCTCGGCGCGCCAGGCCTGAAGCCGTTCCGCAAGGCCTTCGTCTGAGAGCGCCAGCACGGCGGCCGCGAGAAGCGCGGCGTTGACCGCGCCCGCCTCGCCAATGGCGAGCGTTCCAACCGGCACGCCCGCCGGCATTTGTACGATCGACAGCAGGCTGTCCTGGCCCAACAGCATCTTCGTCGGAACCGGGACGCCCAAAACCGGCAGCGCGGTAAAGGCCGCCGTCATCCCGGGAAGATGCGCAGCGCCGCCGGCGCCGGCGATAATCACCTTGAAACCCTCGGCTTTGGCGCCCTTGGCGAAGGCGACGAGCCGGTCCGGGGTGCGATGGGCGGAAACGATCCGCGCGTCGTATCCGACGCCGAGCGCCTCCAGCGTCTCGGCGGCGCGACGCATGACGGTCCAGTCCGACTGGCTGCCCATGATGACCGCGACGGGCTTCGACGCGCCGCTCACCGCGATCCTCGTGCCTCAGAAGCGATACCCATGCTTCCAGCGATACAGGCAACGGGCGCGGGCGCGCAAGCATGCGGGGCGGCCAAGAGACGCTGCTCCACAGACGACGGCGCATTGCACGATCTCGAGATGCTCGAATTCGGACGATGGATGTCCGAATAGGCCCAGCGCGCGGCTCCTGCGGCGTTTCGCCCAACCCAAAGCGGGCGCAAGCGGGCGTCCGGGCTCTTGACGCCAACTTTGCCGTCGCCTAGAGAGCTTTAATTATCGGCAGTAGGCGACGCAAAGTGGCGAACCTTATCGTATCTTCCGCGCTGGAGAGCGGGCAGGCATAGGACCTGCTCCCGTTCGCTAGCGCGCGCCCAGGCCCCTCGGAGGGCCTTTTTTATTGCCTCCATCCCCCCTCAAAGACGACGGACGAAAGCGAGAAGGACAAGAGCAATGGCGAAGCACATGACCGGCGCCGAAATGGTGGTTGAAGCGTTCAAGGACCAGGGCGTCGAGTTCGTCTTCGGCTATCCCGGCGGCTCGGTGCTGCCGATCTACGACGCGTTCTTCCAGCAGGACAAAGTCCGTCATATCCTCGTCCGACAGGAAGGGGGGGCGGCGCACGCCGCCGAAGGCTATGCGCGTTCGTCCGGCAAGGTCGGCGTGCTGCTGGTCACGTCGGGGCCTGGGGCAACCAACGCCATTACCGGGCTCACCGACGCCTTGATGGATTCCATTCCGCTGGTCTGCATCACCGGCCAGGTGCCGACCCACCTCATCGGCTCCGACGCGTTCCAGGAATGCGACACAACCGGCATCACGCGCAATTGCACCAAGCACAATTACCTGGTGCGCCGGATCGAGGACCTGCCGCGTATTCTGCACGAGGCCTTCTACATCGCTTCGCACGGGCGGCCCGGCCCGGTCGTCATCGACATTCCCAAGGATGTGCAGTTCGCCAGCGGCGCCTATACTTTCCAGCGCAACATCCAGCACAAGACCTACCACCCCCAGCTCAAAGGCGACCTCGATCGCGTCAAGCGCGCCATTGAAATGATGTCCGAGGCCAAGCGGCCAATCTTCTACACGGGCGGCGGCGTCATCAATTCCGGGCCGCACGCCTCGACCCTCCTGCGTGAGCTCGTGCGCACGACCGGCTATCCGATCACCTCGACACTGATGGGCCTCGGGGCCTATCCCGCCTCGGACAGGCAGTGGCTTGGAATGCTCGGCATGCACGGCTCGTTCGAGGCCAACAACGCCATGCATGACTGCGACCTGATGATCTGCGTCGGGGCGCGTTTCGACGACCGCATCACCGGGCGCATCGACGCGTTCTCGCCGAAATCGAAAAAGATCCACATCGACATCGACCCGTCTTCGATCAACAAGAACATAAAGGTCGACCTGCCGATCATCGGCGACTGCGCCCACGTGCTCGAGGACATGGTGCGCCTGTGGCGAAACGGGCATCAGTCCGATGCGGCATCGCTCGCCAAGTGGTGGGCGACGATCGACGGCTGGCGATCGCGCAATTCTTTCGGCTTCCGCAACTCCGACACGATCATCAAGCCGCAGCACGCGATCCAGCGTCTTTACGAGCTGACCAAGGGCCGCGACGTCTACATCACCACCGAAGTCGGACAACACCAGATGTGGGCGGCGCAGCATTTCCATTTCGAGGAGCCCAACCGCTGGATGACCTCGGGCGGCCTGGGCACCATGGGCTACGGCCTGCCGGCGGCGATCGGAACCCAGCTCGCCCATCCCCAGTCTCTGGTGGTCGACGTCGCCGGCGAGGCGTCGATCCTCATGAACATTCAGGAGATGTCGACCGCGATCCAGTATCGCCTGCCGGTGAAGATCTTCATCCTCAACAACCAGTACATGGGCATGGTGCGCCAGTGGCAGGAACTGCTGCACGGCGGTCGCTACTCCGAAAGCTACACCGATTCGCTGCCGGACTTCGTCAAGCTCGCCGACGCCTACGGCGCGCACGGCATCCGCTGTTCGAACCCGGCCGATCTCGACGCCGCGATCATGGAGATGATCGAGACGCCGAGGACGGTCATCTTCGACTGCATGGTCGATCAGAAGGAGAACTGCTTCCCGATGATCCCGTCGGGCAAGGCGCACAACGAGATGATCATGGCCGACCTTGGGGACGACGCCGGGATCGACCTCGGCGCCGTCATCGACGAGAAGGGCAAGATGCTTGTCTAAGGGCGCTTTGCGTCGCCTTCTCCTCACGGGAAACATAAGAGAAACGCTCAGATGTTCACGCTTGCCGAGCTTCGCGACGCCCACGACACCGTGCGGAAGACTCTGCGTCCGACGTCGGCGTTCGCGTGGCCGCTCCTGGCCGCACGGCTCGGCACGGAGGTCGTGGTCAAGCACGAGAACCACCAGCCCACCGGCGCCTTCAAGGTGCGCGGCGGACTGACCTATTGCGACGCGCTCAGGCGGAGCGAACCCAGAGTCAACGGCATCGTTTCGGCCACTCGCGGCAATCACGGCCAGAGTCTTGCCTACGCCGGGAAACGCTTTGGTCTTGCGGTGACAATCGTCGTCCCCCACGGCAATTCGCACGAGAAGAACGCCGCCATGCGGGCGCAAGGCGCGGAGTTGATCGAGCGCGGGCCGGACTTTCAGGCCGCCCGCGAGGAGGCGATGCGGCTCGCGCAGGCCCGCGGGCTGCACGCCGTGCCGTCTTTCCATCGCCATCTCGTCAGCGGCGTCGCCACCTACGCCCTGGAACTGCTTATCGAGCAGCCGGACCTCGACGTTCTCTATGTTCCGATCGGACAGGGCTCGGGCATCTGCGGCTGCATCGCCGCGCGTGACGCGCTTGGGCGCAAGACCGAGGTCGTCGGCGTCCAGTCGACTGGCGCGCCGGCCTATGCGCTCTCGTTCGAAGCCAAGCGCGTGGTTTCCACGACGAGCGCGAACACGTTCGCCGACGGGGTCGCGACGCGAGCGCCCGACGAGGAAGCCGTTGCGATGATCGTCAAGGGGGCTGCGCGCGTCACGCTTGTCGAAGACTGCGAAATCGCCGCGGCGATCCGGGCCTACTGGACCGACACGCACAATCTCGCGGAGGGCGCGGGCGCTGCGCCTTTGGCGGCCGCGATCAAGGAGCGCGCCCGGCTGTCCGGCCGCAAGGTCGGGCTGGTGCTTTCTGGCGGCAATATCGACCTCGATCTCTTTCAAGACCAGGTCGCCACAGCGCCGAAAGCCGCCGCGGCCTGAAAACCCATACCACGCGCCGCTCCAGGCGGCCGTTCTTTCGAAGAGGACGTACATGAACATGGTCAGGACGCATTCCGCACCGCTGTCGCCCTATTCCTCCTCGACGGTCCGATCTCCCATCGAGACGCATACCCTGTCGGTGCTGGTCGACAACGAGCCGGGCGTTCTTGCCCGCGTCGTCGGTCTCTTCGCCGGCCGCGGCTACAACATCGAGAGCCTGACGGTCGCCGAGGTCGCGCACGAAAGCCGGCAGTCGCGGATCACCATCGTCACCTCGGGCACTCCGGAGATCATCGAACAGATCCGCCATCAGCTCGAGCGCCTCGTGCCGATCCATTCCGTGAGCGACCTGACGCTGACCGTGCGCGCGATCGAGCGGGAACTCGCCATGATCAAGGTGCGCGGCAAGGGCGAGAACCGGGTCGAGGCGATGAACCTCGCCGAGGCGTTCCGCGCCAAGGTGATCGACGCCACCGTCGAGAGCTTCATATTCGAGCTGACCGGCGCGCCGCAGAAGATCGACGACTTCGTCGATCTCATGCGGCCCCTCGGCCTCGTCGAAGTGTCCCGCACCGGCGTCGCCGCCATTTCGCGCGGGCCGGAGCCGATCTGACTGCCTAACACGACCTCGTCCTGAGGCGCGTCGCCAAAGGCGGCGCGTCTCGAAGGACGCTCGCGAGGCTCCGAGGGCATCGCCCGGCTGGAGCGTCCTTCGAGACGCCTGCTACGCAGGCTCCTCAGGACGAGGAGTGAGCAAATGGAACCCGTTGGGGTTCCACTCACCGCAGCTCCGCAGCGAACTTCTGAACCTTCTTGCAGGCGCTCTCGAGTTGGGCGAGTGACGTCGCGTAGGAGACGCGGAAGTTGGGGCCGGCGCCGAAGGCCGACCCATGCACCACGGCGACGCCGGTCTCCTCAAGTAGCTCGGTGACGAAATCCTCGTCGGTCTCGATCACCTTGCCTGACGGCGCGGTCTTGCCGATCGCCTCCGCGACCGAGGGATAGACATAGAAGGCGCCCTCGGGCTTCGGACATTTGAGGAACTTCGCCTGGTTCAACATCGACACGACGAGGTCGCGCCGCTCCTCGAACGCTCTTCGCCGAACGGGAATAAAATCCTGCGGACCGGTCAGCGCCTCGACCGACGCCCATTGCGCGATCGTGCAGGCGCCGGACGTCTGCTGGCCCTGGACCATGTCCATCGCCTTGATCAGCGCGGCGGGGCCGGCGGCGTAGCCGATGCGCCAGCCGGTCATGGCGTAGGCCTTGGACACGCCGTTCATGGTGAGCGAACGCGGCTTCAGACCGGGCTCGACCTGCACCGGCGTGGTGAAGGTGAAGTCGCCGTAGACGAGGTGCTCGTACATGTCGTCCGAGAGCACCCAGACCTGCGGATGCCTGACCAGCACGTCGGTCAACGCCTTGAGCTCGTCGCGCGTATAGGCGGCGCCCGACGGGTTCGACGGCGAGTTCAGGATGATCCACTTGGTGCGCGGCGTGATCGCCTTCTCGAGCGCTTCGGGCTTCAGCTTGTAGCCGTCCTCGAGACGCGTCGGCGCGATCACCGGCTCGCCGCCGTTGAGCAGCACCATGTCCGGATAGCTCACCCAGAACGGCGCGGGAATGATGACCTCGTCGCCCTTGTTCAGCGTGACGAGGAAGGCGTTGTAGAGGATCTGCTTGCCGCCGGTGCCCACGATGACGTCCGAGGCCTTGTAGTCGAGCCCGTTCTCGCGCCTGAATTTCTGCGCGATCGCCTCGCGCAAGGGGGGGATGCCGAGCACCGGAGGGTACTTGGTCTCGCCCCGCCTGATCGCCGCGATCGCCGCCTCCTTAATGTTGTCGGGCGTGTCGAAGTCGGGCTCGCCGACCGAGAGCGAGATCACGTCGCGGCCCGTGGCTTTCAGATCACGCGCCTTCTGCGTGACCACCATGGTCGCGGAAGGCTTGACGCGGGACAGGGCGTCCGAGAGGAAAGCCATGGCGAATTAAGTCCTTATCGACTTGAGTGAAACGCGGCGCAGCAGCATAATCAGGCCGGTCCCCTGCGGCAACCGGCTCGGCGTCGTTGGAGCTCGTTTCAGCCGTCCGCCGCCCAAGCTTTGATCAGGTGGTGCGCGATCGCCATCGGGATCGGCGCTGCGAGCCCGCCCGGATGGCGCTTCTCCAGCATCGAGCGCACTTCGTCGCGCGCGAACCAGCGGGCGTCTTCGAGTTCGACGGTGTCGACGGTGACCGCACGGCTCGCCGCCTCGACGAAGCAGCCGATCATCAGCGAAGAGGGGAACGGCCACGGCTGGGAGGCGAAATAGCGGACAGCGCCGCAGGCGATGCCGGCCTCCTCCATGATCTCGCGTCGAACCGCCTGTTCGATCGTCTCGCCTGGCTCCAGAAATCCGGCGAGGGCCGAATACATGCCCTTGGGGAATCGCCGCTGACGCCCGAGCAGGCAGGCGTCGCCGTCGGTCGCCAGCATGATCACGACGGGATCAGTGCGGGGAAAGTGGTGCATGCCGCATTTCGGGCATTCCCGCCGCCACCCTGCGGCGCCGACCACGGTCGTCGTCCCGCAGTTCGAACAGAAGTTTCGTCGGGCGTGCCAAGCGAGCAACGACTTGGCGGTGGCCAACAGGCTTGCATCCGGGGCGGGAACGAGACCCTCCACCGCGAGGGATCGGATATCGACCAACTTGAGGTCGTCCCGGCCGGGAATGAGGAGAACGCGCCGATCGAGAAATCCGTCGCTCGCGTCCGCCTGCTCGACGACGGCCTCATCCGGCAGCAGCGCCGCAAACACCGGCGCGCCGCCCGGCAAAATCCCGAGCAGCGCTTCGACGGACGCGCCGCCGAGCGCGTCGATCTCGGACAGCGGCAGCAGCGGCTCAGCGCCCGCGCCGGTCGTCCGCAGGACCGGCATGTCGCGACCCACCAGGACAACGCGTGCGTCGGGGCGGACTCCGCAACGCCGCGATCGCGGCCAGGTCTTCCCGCAATGCGGAAGCTCGATCGAGCGGATCGGCGGCGTAGCCCAGACCTTCGAGCGGCGGCATCATCGTCCTTTCCGGCTGCGGTTCAGGGATAACGCGCCTTGAGGCTCGCGGTCCGCGCGCTATCGTTGTCGATAATGCAACTCAGTCTTGGGTCGCCGCCCTTGGCCGTCATGCCGCCCTCGAAAGGGGCGACATCTTGGCATTCGGCATCGCGCCAACTGACCCACTGGGCTTGCGCTTCGGCGAGCGATCGGCGCCACCGCGCTTTTTGCGAGGACAGCACCCCCTGCCGGGAATCGATCGACTTGTTGGCGGCCTCGACGACCGCTTGAAGCTCCCGGTCGGCTTTGTCGGCGGCGCTGTGCAAGCACTCGGCAAGGTCGCGCGCGCCGAGCTTTGCCGTGTCGCAGGCCGCTTGCGACGGCCGCAGCGCATCCGCGGCGGCGGGCGCGACGGCGGCCAGAAACGCCAACGCGGCCGCGAAAGGCTGAATACGCATCGTCTGTCAGTCCCCCAAGAAAAGCTTTATCCGGCCGCGTTTTCCGACGCGGGCCGGCCGAGAAAGTCGGCCATCCGCACGAGCGCCCGCTCGATGTTTTCCAGCGAATTGGCGTAGGATAGGCGCAAATAGTCGTCCCCGTATACCCCGAAATCGGGGCCGCCGATCGTGGCGACGCCCGCCTCCTCGAGCAGCGCGGACGCCAGCGGCTTCGCCTTCCAGCCCGTGCCGGCAATGTTGGGAAAGGCGTAGAACGCGCCCTTCGGCGCGACGGCGCTGACCCCTGGAAGGCGGTTAAGACCCGCCAAGACCGCCTGGCGGCGCCGGTCGAACTCGGCGCGCATCGCTTCGACCGAGTCCTGTGGGCCTTGCAGCGCCGCGATACCGGCGAACTGCGAAGCCGAATTGACGCAGGAATAGCAATTGACCGCGAGTTTGCGCGCCGCCTCTCGCCACGGCTTCGGCCACACCGAGTAGCCGAGCCGCCAGCCGGTCATGGCGTAGGTCTTGGACCAACCGTCGAGCAGGATCAGCCGGTCGCGGAGTTCCGGATAGGCGAGCAGCGAACGATGCGCCAACCCGTCGTAGGTGAGCTGCCCGTAGATCTCGTCCGAGAGGATGGCGATGTCGGGCCAGTTCGCAAGGCCCTCGACGAGCTTGTCGATCTCTGCGCGGGGCGTAACTCCGCCGGTCGGGTTGGCGGGAGAATTGAGGATGAGGAGCCGGGTCCGCGGCGTGAGCAGGCTCAGCGCCTCCTCGGCCGAGAAGGCGAAGCCGTTTTGCTCCCGCATCGGCGCCGGGACAGGCGTCGCGCCAGTGAACTCGATCATCGAGCGGTAGATCGGGAAACCCGGGTCGGGATAGACGATCTCCGCGCCCTCCGTCCCGAACATCAGGATCGCCATATACATCGCGACCTTGCCGCCCGGCGTGATGAGCATGAGATCGGGCGAAACCTCCGCCCCAAGCCGTCGGCGCAGGTCTTCCGAAACCGCCTCGCGCAAGGGGGCGATCCCCGTCGCGTCGGTGTAGCCGTGCTCGCCGTCGCGCAGCGCCTTGACCGCGGCTTCGACGATATGCGGCGCCGTTTTGAAGTCGGGCTGACCAATGCCGAGGTTGATGATATCGCGACCCTGGCGCTGCAGTTCAGCGGCCTTCGCCAGCACGGCGAAGGCGTTTTCGTCACCCATGCGCGCGAATGCGGGATTGATGGCGATCACGGGAGTCAGCCTTCCCTTGAGGGTGGCCATCTTTTTGGCAAAGCGGGAGGCAGGGGGCAAGCTTTGGTTTGCCGACGTCTCCTCGGCCATCGCTCAGGGGTTGGCCGACAGGTTATCCGGCAAGCGCTTGGCGCTCTTTGAGAAGCGCGGCCAGGGTCTTCTCTTGCTCCGCGATGCGGTCCGCGGCGCGGAACTCGTCCCCAGCGCCCGAGAAGGCGGCGGCCTGCTCGGTCAGCTCCCGGATGTTGTCCCGGGCTACGGCGATCCGCTGGTCCAGGTCTTGAAGCGATGCGGCGTCGGCCATGGAGACTCCTCTTCATTGATGGGGGACGAATGCAAAGCCGACGCCGATCCCTTTGAGGAGACCGGCTTCCGCGACAAAAGCCTCAGCCCAGCGCCTTCTCCATGACCCGCCTCAACCGCGCGGCGAAGGCGTGCGGATCCTCGACCTGTCCCCCTTCGAGGAGACGCGCCTCGTCGAGGATGAGGTGGGCCGAATCCTCGACCAGCCCCTTGTCCGCTCCGCCGCGCAGCTTTCCGGCGAGCGAGACCGTGAGCGGATGGGTCGGATTGACCTCGAGGATGGGCTTGGCGCGCTCGCCGAGCCGCCCGTGCGCGGCGAGCATCTTTTCGAGCTGCCGGTCGGGCCCGAACTCGGGCGCGATCAGACACGCGACGCTGTCGGTCAGCCGGTCGGAGGCGCGCACCTCGGCGACCTCGTTCTCGAGCGTCTGTTTGATGTAGGCCAGCAGCGTCGCGACCTCGCTCGAAGCCTCGGGCGGCGCCGTCGCGCCCTCGACGAGGGCGATCGTCTTGATGTCGGCCGCGCCCTGGCTGACCGACTTGAAGGGCTTGCCTTCGTAGCCCGCCGCGGTCGAGACCCAGAAGGCGTCGACCGGATCCGAGAGCAGCAGCACCTCGACGCCGCGGGCCCGGAACCCTTCGATCTGCGGGCTCGCCGCAAGGCGCTTGGCGTCGTCTCCGGTCAGGTAATAGATTGCGGTCTGGTTCTCGCGCAAAGACGCGACATAGTCGCCCAGCGTGCGACCGCCGTCAGGATGCGTGGTCGTCGCGAAGCGCGCGATCTTGAACAGGCCGTCGCGCCGCTCCGGGTCCTCGTAGAGGCCTTCCTTGATCACCGCGCCGAAGTGCTCCCAGACCGTGGCGAACTTGTCCGGCTCGCTCTCGGCGAGCTTGCCCAGTTCCTGCACCACGCGGTTGGTCACGCCCTTGCGGATCGCCGCGAACACGTCGCTCTTCTGGATGAGTTCGCGCGACACGTTGAGCGGCAGGTCGGCGCTGTCGACGACCAAGCGGACGAAGCGTAGCCAGCCGGGCAGGATTTCGGCGTCCTCGGTGATCAGGACGCGGCGCACGTAGAGCTTGTTGCGCCCCTTACGCGAGGGATCGAACAGGTCGAAGGGCCGCGAGCCCGGAATGAAGGCGAGCACGGTGTATTCGTGCCGCCCCTCGGCGCGCCAATGGATGGTGAGCGCCGGTTCGTCGAACTGGCCGGAGAGACCGCGGTAGAACTCGGTGTAGTCCTCGGGCTTGACCTCGGATTTGGGCTTCGCCCAGATCGCCGCGCCGTCCGCGAGGCGTTTGGGCTCGGCGCCCGGCTTCTCGACGAAGTCGACCGGCACGGCGACCGCGCCCGAATGTTCGCGGATGATGCGCTCGACCCGCCACGCGTCAAGAAAGTCTTGCGACTCGGCGTTGAGATGGAGGATGACCCGCGTGCCGCGCGCCGGCGCCTCGTCCAGCGCGAGCGGCGCGATGGTGAAGCTGCCCTTGCCGTCCGACGACCAGCGAAGCGCCTCCTCGCTGCCGGCGCGGCGTGTCTCGACCACGACCTCGTCGGCCACCATGAAGGCGGAATAGAAGCCGATGCCGAACTGGCCGATCAGCGCCTGCGCTTCGCTCTTGGCGTCCTCGGCGGCGAGCTTGTCGAGGAACGCCTTGGTGCCGGAGCGGGCGATGGTGCCCAGGCCCGCGGTCAGGTCCTCGCGGCTCATCCCGATCCCGTTATCGGAGACGGTCAGCGTCTTGGCGTCCTTGTCGAGCGCGACCGTAATCGCGAACGGCGCGCCGTCGGCGATCAGCTCCGGTCTGGCGATCGCCTCGTAACGCAGCTTCTCGCAGGCGTCGGCGGCGTTGGAGACGAGTTCGCGGATGAAGATTTCCCGGTCGGAATAGACCGAGTGGACCATGAGGTGCAGCAGCCGCGAAACGTCGGCTTCGAAGCTCTGTGTCGTCGCGGTCTCGTGGGTCGGGGTCTTGGCGTCGGCGGTCAAATCGGGCCTCGTTATCAATAGGTTGTGATTATCGGACAGTCGCGCCGCAGGGGCGCGACGGGGATATCGTCGTCCTCGGGAGCGGATTCAAGGGCGTCCGCGGTCGGCGCGGCGGGTCGCCGCGGCGTCCGAGCCGGCAGGTTCGGTTTCGGCGTCTTCAGCTCTCCGCCGTCGTCAGCGCCAGCGCGTGCAGATCGCCGCCCATCTTGCCCTTGAGCGCGGCGTAAACCATCTGGTGCTGCTTTACCTTGCTCACGCCCTTGAAGGCGGCGGAAACGACGGTGGCGGCGTAATGGTCGCCGTCGTCGGCAAGCGCCTTCACCTCGACGCGCGCGCCGGGGAACGCCGCCCTTATCATAGTCTCGATATCAGCGAGGGCCATGGCCATGATTGCGATTCTCCTTGTTCAACAGGGCGTCGTCTTCCTCGCGCGACTCGGCCTCGAGCCGCGCCACGATGTCCTCGGCCGGTTCGATCGCCGATATGGTCACGCCGTCGGTCAGCAACACCAGGCACTCGTTCGGCTCGCTCGAATTGACGGCGAGCACGCGATCCGCCCGGATGTAAGAGAAGCCCATGCGGGTCTTGACGACGAGAAACGGAATCATTCGCGGGCTCCCTTTGAGGGCTCCATCAGCGCGGGGAACCAACCTTCATAAGTTTCGGTGAGCGCGGCAAGCGCGATCGGCGAGGCGCCGCCGAGTTTCAGCGCGTCGCCGCCGGTCGAGCCGATGCGGACGGCCGGCACGCCGGCGCGCGCCGCTTCTTTGATCACGGCGTCGGTCGTTTCCGGCGCCGTCGTCGCGACATAGCGGCCCTGGTCCTCGCCGAAGAAGACCGCCTGCTCCGGCCCGTCGAGCGAAACCGTCGCCCCGACGCCGCCCGCCATCGCCATCTCGGCAAGCGCGACGGCGAGACCGCCGTCGGACAGGTCCTGAACGCCGGTCACGAGTCTGGCCGCGATCAGGCCAGCGACGAATTCGCCGTTGCGCCGCTCAGCGGCGAGATCGACCGGAGGCGGCGCGCCTTCGTCGCGACCGGCGACGACCGCAAGCCAGGCGGAGCGTCCGAGCCATCCCGGCAGGCCCCCGATCAAGAGAATATCGTGGCCCTCGCCCTTGAACGACGGCGAAGCCGTCTTCGCGACGTCGGCGACGAGCCCGACCCCGCCGATTGCCGGGGTCGGCAAGATCCCGACGCCCATGGTCTCGTTGTAGAGCGACACGTTTCCCGACACGATCGGGAAGCCGAGCGCTTTTGCCGCGTCGGCGATGCCGGCGATGGCGGCGACGAGCTGGCCCATCGCATGCGGCTTCTCCGGGTTGCCGAAATTGAGATTATCGGTCAGCGCCAGCGGTTTCGCCCCGACGGCGACGAGGTTGCGCCAGGCCTCGGCGACCGCCTGCTTCGCGCCTTCGCGCGGGTCCGCCTCGCAATAGCGCTCGGTGCAGTCGGTCGTCAGCGCCAGCCCCTTCGGCCCGTCACCGAGGCGGATGACCGCCGCCCCGCCGCCCGGCCCCTGCACAGTGTTGCCGAGGATCAGCGAGTCGTATTGCTCGGTGACCCAGCGCTTGGAGCTGAAATTCGGCGAGCCGAGAAGTTTCATCAGCGCCGCGTCGGTCGGGAGCGAGGCGATGATCGAAGCGCTGTCGATCGCCGGCGACAGCGCGGTCGGCGTCCACGGCCGGTCGTAGAGGGGCGCCTCGTCGCCGAGCTCCCGGATCGGCAGGTCCGCCTTTACCTCGCCCCGATGCCGGATGACGAAGCGCTTCGTATCGGTCGTCCTGCCGATAACGGCGAAATCGAGCGCCCACTTCCGGAAGATCGCTTCGGCCTGAGCCTCGAGCTCTGGTCTCAGAACCATCAGCATGCGTTCCTGGCTCTCGGAAAGCAGCATCTCGTAAGCGGTCATGCCCGTCTCGCGGCAGGGCACGCGGTCGAGGTCGAGGTCGACCCCGAGATCGCCCTTGGCCCCCATCTCGACCGCCGAGGAGGTGAGGCCGGCCGCGCCCATATCCTGGATCGCGACGACCGCGCCGGAGGCCATGAGTTCCAGGCAGGCTTCGAGCAGCAGCTTCTCGGCGAAGGGGTCGCCGACCTGCACGGTCGGCCGCTTCTCCTCGGCGTCCGCCTCGAAGGCAGCCGAGGCCATGCTTGCGCCGTGGATGCCGTCACGGCCCGTCTTCGAGCCGAGATAGACGATCGGATTTCCGACACCCGTCGCTGCCGAGTAGAAAAGCTGATCAGCCCTCGCCACGCCAACCGCCATGGCGTTGACGAGAATGTTGCCGTCGTAGCGCTTGTCGAATCCGACCGAGCCGCCGACGGTCGGGACGCCGAACGAATTGCCGTATCCGCCGATCCCGGCGACGACGCCCGCAACCAGATGCCGGGTCTTGGGATGGTCCGGCGCGCCGAACCGCAGCAGGTTGAGGCTCGCCACCGGGCGCGCGCCCATGGTGAAGACGTCGCGCAGGATGCCGCCGACCCCCGTCGCCGCGCCCTGGTAGGGCTCGATGTAGGAGGGGTGATTGTGCGATTCCATCTTGAAGACGCAGGCGTCGCCGTCGCCGATGTCGATCACGCCGGCGTTCTCGCCCGGGCCCTGGATCACCCACGGGGCCTTGGTCGGCAGGCCGCGCAGGTGCAGGCGCGAGGATTTGTAGGAGCAGTGCTCGTTCCACATCGCCGAGACGATGCCGAGCTCGGTAAAGGTCGGGGTGCGGCCGATCAGTTTGACGAAGCGGGCGTACTCGTCAGGCTTGAGGCCATGCGCGACCGCCAGCGCCTCGTCGACCTTCGGTTCGTCAGCGCTCAACGGGGCGTCTCTCTCGCAGGGAAAATCCGCCCCGCCCAATAGCCCCGGGCGGTTGCGATCACAAGCAGGGTGTTTCCTCTTGTCACAGTTCGGTCAGGCGCGATCCGCCTCGTTCATCCGCGTGCGTTTTGCTCCAGCACGATCTCTTCGCGCAGCGAGTCTTTGTCCCGCTCCACCGTGGCGACGGCGAGGTCGCGACCGTCGCGGCGGAAGCGCACGAGGCCGTCGCGTTTCGCAAGATCGCCCTCGACGATCGTCTCGTCCCAGGTCTCGGCATGGCCGACGTAGCGGATCGAGAGGTCGAAATGCTTGGTCCAGAAGAACGGGACCATCGTGAACGGCTTGTCGCGGCCGAGCATGTTCGCCGCCGCGGTCTGGCCCTGACGTTCCGCCACCACCCAATGCTCGACCCGGATCGCGTCGCCGCTATGGGGGTCGGGCCAGCGGGCGATGTCGCCGGCGGCGAAGATGTCGGAGTCGCTGGTCGTGAGGCGCGCGTCGACCAGGACGCCGCGGTCGAGCTTCAGCCCGGCCGCTTCCGCGAGCGCGATGCGCGGTTCGACGCCGATGCCGACGATGACGAGATCCGCGCCGATCTCCTCTCCGCCTTCGAGGCGCAAACGATCGGCCTCGACGCTCGCGACCTTCGCGCGGAGGTGGAGGCGCACGCCCTTGTCGTCGTGGGCCTGCACAACGAGGTCGGAAAGTTGCCGCCCGAACACCTTTTCGAGCGGATGAGCTTCCGGCGATACGACGTCGACCGACAGGCCGCGGCCGCGCAGCGCCGCCGCCGCCTCCATCGCGATAAAGCTTCCGCCGATCACGGCGACGCGGGCCTCCTTCGTCGCCTTGGCGAGAATACGCCGGCAGTCGTTGAGATTCCGCAACGTCATCACGTGCGGCAGATCGCTTCCGGGAAAGTCGGGGCGGCGGGGAGCGGCGCCGGTGGCAAGGAGCAGCTTGGCGTAGGTTTTCTCGCCGCCGCTGGCGAGGACCAAATGCCTGCTCCCAGGGTCGATGGACCGAACGCGCGCGCCGGCATGAAAGTCGACGCCGAGGTCGGCGAGCGAATGCCGGGCGATCGGCAGCCAGTCGTCGCCGCCCGTCCCTTCGAGGTAGTCCTTGGTCAGAAGCGTGCGGTCGTAGGGCTCGTCGGACTCTTCGGAGAAGATCGAGATCGCGCCCGCCCAGCCGAGCTTCCGCAGCGCGTCGGCCGCCGCAAACCCGGCCGCGCCGCCGCCGACGATCGCCATCATCCCGAGCACCGGGTCCCGCTTTGCCGAACGCCGCGCGGCCGGCGCCTCGGCCGTCCCGACCCTGAAGCGGTTCCCCTCGACCGCGACCGGATAGACCTTGAGGGCGTCGAAAGCCGGCGCCGCTTCGGCTTCGCCAGTCGCGAGATCGAAGCAGGCGTGATGCCACGGGCAACGGATGCGCCCGTCGGCGACCACGCCCTGATCCAAGGGTCCCCCGATATGAGGGCAGGTCGCGCTCAAGGCCTTGAGCGCGTCGCCCTGCCGCCAGACCATGACGCGCTCATCGCCGACGAGGCCGGCAAGGACCTGGCCGTCGGGCACGGCCTCGATCGCGGTCGATTGGGTCAAATCGGGAAGGTTTTCGCCCTGGTCGTCGCTCATGGAGTCACTCCGGAATGCCGGGGTAACTCTCGCGCGATTGGCGGCGTTCCACTCCCTGCCCTCACCGCCTCCCGAACAGCCGCTCGATGTCGGCGAGCTTCAGCTCCACATAGGTCGGGCGGCCGTGGTTGCACTGGCCGGCGCCCGGGGTCGCCTCCATCTCGCGCAGGAGCGCGTTCATCTCCTCGGGCTTTAGCGGCCGTCCCGAGCGCACCGAGTGATGGCAGGCGAAGGTCGCGAGCCGCTGGTCGAGCCGGCGGGCCAGGCTCTGCGCCCCGTCCTCGGCCGCGAGATCGGCGGCGAGGTCGCGCACCAGCCCCGCGAGATCCCCCTGCGCGATCATCGCCGGCGCCTCCCGCACCAGGATCGCGCCCAAGCCGAAGCCCTCGACCGTCAGCCCTAGCGAGGCCAGCGCCTCGGCGTGCGCCTCGATCAGCGACGCCGAGTCCGGATCGAGATCGACCACCACGGGGTGGAGCAGCGCCTGCCGTTCGATTCCCCTCCCCTCGCGCTGCCGCTTCAGGGTCTCGTAGACGATCCGCTCATGCGCCGCGTGCTGGTCGACGATGACGAGGCCGCTCGCGGTCTCGGCGATGATATAGGCCTTGTGCACCTGGGCGCGCGCCGCGCCGAGCGGCGCCGCGAGGTCCTGCTCGGCCGGCTCTTGGCCCGCGACCGCCGCCGCGGGGGCAAATTCCGCAAAACTCTGCTGCGCCGGCTCGGCGAGGCTGGCCGCGAGCGCGGAAGCCCGCAGCGGCGCGGCGGGCGAGGCGCGCCAGTCCCATCCGCCGGCTGGCCCAACCGGTCGGAAACCAGCCTGCGGCGGCCGCATCGCGAGCACGGTCGCCGTCCCGCCCGTGGTCGAAGCTCGATGCAACGCCCCGGCGAGGCGCTGCCTGAGGGCGCCGACCACAAGCCCGCGGACGAGGCCCGCGTCGCGGAAGCGCACTTCGGCTTTCGCCGGATGGACATTCACGTCGACCGCATGCGGGTCGCATTCGACGAACAGCACGGCGACCGCATGCCGGCCGGCGGGCAGGAAATCGAGATAGGCCGCGCGCAACGCGCCCGACAGCGTCTTGTCGCGCACGGTCCGGCCGTTGACGTAGAGATATTGCGCCAGCGCGTTCGGCCGGGAAAAGGTCGGAAGTCCGATGCGGCCGGTGAGCCGCACGCCCTCCCGCTCCGCGTCGATCTCGAGCGAATTCGCGGCGAATTCGGGTCCGAGCGCCTGCCTGAGCCGCCCGTCGAGGCCGGCTTCGCCGCGCCCCGAAGCCAGCCAATCGAAGCCCGACCCGATGTCGGTCGCGAGCGAAAAGCGCACGTCCGGGTTGGCGAGCGCGAGGCGCCGCACGACATCGCTGACCGCCAGCGCCTCGGCGCGGTCGCCTTTCAGAAACTTCAGCCGCGCGGGGGTGGCCGCGAACAGGTCGCGCGCCTCGACCCGGGCGCCGGTCGCGCCGGCGCAGGGCTCGACCGCGCTTTTGAGGCCGTCCTCGACGACGAGCCTCACGGCCGTCGGCGCGCCCGCGACGCGGGTTCGAATCTCGAGCCGCGACACCGACGCGATCGACGGCAACGCTTCGCCCCGGAAGCCGAAGGTTGCGATCGCGGTCAGGTCGCCGTTGGGGATCTTCGAGGTGGCGTGGCGCTCGACCGACAGCGCGAGATCCGCCTCGTCCATGCCGCGGCCGTCGTCGGTCACCCGGATCAGCCGTCGCCCCCCGGCCTCGATCGCGATCTCGATCGCGCGCGCGCCTGCGTCGAGCGCGTTCTCGATCAGTTCCTTGACCGCGGCGGCTGGCCGCTCGACGACCTCGCCCGCGGCGATGCGATCGACAAGCAGGGGATCGAGACGGCGAATCGGCATGGGGCGCTGAAAACCTCGCCGAACTTATCGCATCGCGAGCGGCGGCGGGAAAGCGTTCAAGCCGTCCGGCCGGCGGCCGATCCCAAGATTTGCCGCTTTTCCCAGCCAGACGCATAGGATTGAGGATTGAATCGGATGCGCGGCGCGTGTCATGATTCGCCCTCGAGCCAGTTCGCCAGCCCGGAGAAGTGCTTTCGTGATCAATCCATTCTGGCGCCGAGCGCTCCTCGTCGGCGCGCTAACGTCCGCGGCCCTGTTCAGCGCTCATCCGCAACTGGCGGCCGCGTCCGTTTCCGATAACGGTGCCGACCCGAGTTTCGCGGCCAGCCAACCCGGAAACTATCTCGCCGGGCTGATCGCAAGCGCCGATCGGGATTCGGCCTCGGCTGAGGCCTATTATCGGGAAGCCCTCAGGCTCGATCCCCGCAACGCCGAGCTGATCGAACGCTCCTTCTCCGCGGCGCTCGCCAATGGCGACATTCCCGAGGCGAGCGCGCTTGCGGAACGCCTGTTGAATCGCGATCCGACCAACCGGCTCGCGCGCCTTGCGCTCTCGGTCAACCTCATGGAGCGCGGCGACTGGGCCTCGGCCCGCGCGCAGATTCAGACCAAGGACCCGCAGGCGCGCGACGTGACGTCGGCCTTGCTGACCGCGTGGACCTACGCCGGACAGAACGACCTCCGGCACGCGCTCGAGACGCTGGATCGCATTCACGACCCCGCGGTCGCCGCATTCCGGGATTTCCACGCCGGGCTGATCGCCGCCGAACTCGGCAATCCCGTCGAGGCCCAGAAACGTCTGAAGTCGGCTTACGAGTCCGACAAGAGCGCGCTGCGCTTCGCCGACGGCTACGCCCAGTTCCTCGCCGCGCACGGCGATCGAGACGGCGCGATCAAGGTGTATGAGGACTTCGCCGCGCTTGCGCCCAATCATCCGATCGCCGAGCACGCGCTGTCCGAACTCAAGGCCGGCCGCACGCCTGCGCCGCTGGTCTCCAATCCGAAGGAGGGCGCGGCCGAAGTGCTTTACGGCCTCGGCGCCGCCAGCATCCGACAGGACGACGAACTCCCGGCGCTGGTCTACTTGCGCCTCTCCCTGTCGCTCCGGCCCGGCGACGATCTGACTTCGGTGACGCTCGCCAATCTCTTCGAGCAGATGAAGAAGGACGACCTGGCGATCGCCGCCTACGAGGCCGTGCCTCAGGGGTCGCCGCTTCGCGAAGACGCGCAAATCCAGGCGGCTCTCGTTCTCGACAGCCTCGGCAAGACCGACGAGGCGATCAAGCGCCTCAACGCCATCGTCGCAGAACGGCCGCACGATGTGGACGCGCTGAGCGCATTGGCGGGCGTGCAACGCTCCGCCAAGCAATACAAGGAAGCTGCGGCGACCTACGATCAGGCGATCTCCGCGGTCGGCATTCCCTCCCGTGACAATTGGACGTTGTTCTACTTCCGAGGCATCTGCTACGAGCGCGCGAAGGAATGGCCGAAAGCGGAGGACGACTTCAAGAAGGCGCTCGAGCTCTATCCGGACCAGCCCCTCGTGCTCAACTATCTCGGGTACTCGTGGGTCGACCAGGGCGTGAAGCTCGATGAAGCCTTCAAGATGCTTCGTCGCGCCGTCGAACTCCGCCCCAACGACGGCTATATCGTCGACAGCCTGGGCTGGGCCCACTACAAGCTTGGCCAATACAACGAAGCCGCCCAGACTTTGGAGCGGGCGGTGGATCTCAAGCCCGCCGACCCGGTTCTCAATGATCACCTCGGCGACGCCTACTGGCATGTCAACCGGAAGGTCGAGGCGCAATTTCAGTGGAATCACGCCCGCGACTCGAATCCCGAGCCGGAGGACCTCCCGGGGATCTTGAAGAAAATCCAGGACGGTCTGCCTGATTCGGGTCCAGCGAGCCCGCCCCCGGACACCTCCGCCACCAAGGCGAGCGGCGGCTAGACTGGTCTCGCCGATGCGCTGGCATCGCGCCCCCGCGAAAGTGAACTTGACCCTTGAGGTCGTGGGGAGACGGTCCGACGGCTTTCACGAACTGGAAAGCCTCGTCGCCTTTGCCGGCGACTCGGACTGGCTGGGGTATTCGCCCGGCTCCCGCTTCGATCTCAAGGTCGAGGGGCCCGGGGCGCGAGACGCCGGACCCATCGAACACAATCTGGTCGCGCGCGCCGCGCGCGCCCTGGCCGCCCGTATCCCCGAGCTTTTGTCCGGGGAATTCCGCCTGATCAAACGACTGCCGGCCGGCGCCGGGCTCGGGGGCGGCTCCTCCGACGCCGCCGCCTGCATCCGCGCGCTTGCCGAGGCCAACGGTTTGTCGCTGTCGGACGAGCGCGTGCAGGGCGCCGCGCTGGAGACGGGATCGGACGTTCCGGTCTGCCTTTTCGCTTCGGCGCGCATGATGACCGGCGCCGGCGAGCGCCTCGGAGCGCCTGTGCGATTGCCGGCGCTGTTTGCGGTGCTGGCAAATCCGCGCCAGGCTCTGGCGACGCGGGACGTCTTCGCCGGGCTCGGGATGGAGCGCGGCTTTCGGCGCGAGCCTCGCAGCGACGCGCCGGGCGCGCCCGCCGACGAGTCGCTGGTGACGCTTGAAGCGCTGAGGTCGGGCCGCAATGACCTCGAAGCGCCGGCGCGGACGCTCCTTCCGGCGGTCGGAGAGGTTCTCGATCGGCTGACACGTCTATCGAAGGCGGTCGTTGCGAGAATGTCGGGCTCCGGCGCAACCTGCTATGCGCTCTTCGACGATCCCCATGCTGCGAGCGAGGCGAGAAGCGCTCTCTCCACCGCGCATCCGGACTGGTGGGTCACGGCGACCACGCTTCGGTGAGGGCCCGCGGGACAGGGCGTTCAAGATAAACTCTTGGCGACGACGGAATAGCGGCGGCGCGCAAAGACGTGCTTAAGGCCTCGGGTCGTCGAGCAGGTTCTATCCGATCCATTTCATGCACCCGGCGCGCAACTTGCTTGAGGAATTGTCAATGGATGAAGTTTTGTGTGAAACCATTGCCAATTCAATAACTATAGCTATAGCGTGATTTACACTGGCAACGATTTCTTAGCTGGACGCCCCGCAAGATGCTCCTCACTGATGAGGATCGCGCTTACGGTCATTCAGGCCGGCGCGCTTTTTCTGCATCAATGGAGAGGCCGACATGACTTTGTTCAAACGTTTCGCCCGGGACGCCAATGGCGCGACGGCGATCGAATATGCGCTGATCGCGAGCCTCATAGCGGTCGCGATCATCGGGGCGGTCACAACCGTCGGAAGCAGGGTGAGCACGGTTTTCGCCAACGTCAGCAACGCCCTGTAGCGAACGCGGTGCGCGAGGAAGCGTACCGTATCCGGGGTGGGACTGAGACAATCATCCCGGACGAACCGAGGCCGGCGCGATCCATGGCTTTCCCTCGCCGAGGCGTCTGCTCCGCGCCGGTCCCGGCCTTCCGCGCTCCGGCCTGCGTCCCAAGCCGGCGGCGCTTTGTCATACGCACATCAGGAGGCCAATATGAGTCTGTTCAAGCGTTTCGTCGCCGACGCCAAAGGCGCGACGGCGATTGAATATGCGCTGATCGCGAGCCTCATCGCGGTCGCGATCGTCTCCGCGGTCTCAGCCGTCGGAACCAGCGTGAGCTCGGTTTTCGTCCAAATCGGCAACGCGTTGTAATCACGCTAAATAGCCGGGCCCGCGCGGATCGGCGGCGCGCCGTCAGCGCCGGCGCCGGGCCGACGCGCGCGAATGCAGCCACGAGCCGCGCTTTGCGCGTACGCGTGGGAGGCCTTGCGCAAGCTCGCGTTTGCGCCGGGGCCGAGCGCAAGGGTGCAGCCATGAAGAAGCCTGTGACGAAGCGTCGGAACGACAGCCCGACAGCGCCGTCGTCCTCCAAGAGTCTGTTTGCCGACAAGCGGGGCGCGATCACAATCGTGACGGCTCTGGCGTTGCCGGTGGTGATCGGTCTCATCGCACTCGCCGTCGAGTTCGGGCATGGCCTCCTCGTTCGCGACGAGACGCAGCGGATCGCTGACGAAGCCGCCTATGCGGCCGCGTTGGCCTACGTCGCGACCGGAGAACAGTCCTCGATAACGCCGGCCGCGCAGAATATCGCTGTTCTGAATGGCGTTCCGGCGAGCGGGGCGAGCGCGAGCCTTGTGACCTCGCCGCGCACGTCGACGGACCCCGCGGTTCAGGTCACCATCACGACCGACGAGCCGATCGTCTTCGGGCGGGTCCTCGGGTTTGGCGGCAGCGTCACGATCGCACCGACGTCCTACGCCGAGATTGTGTCGAGTACGCCGCCTTGCGTCCTTGCCCTGAGCTCGACGGCGGGGGGGATAACGCTGAACGGCGGAACCAAACTTTCGGCGCCGAGCTGCGTGGTCGCCTCGCAGGAGTTGGTCTCCGTGAGCGGAGGCGCCTCCATAACCGCCGAGGATGTCTATTACAACGGCTCCGCGCCGACGATCTCAGGCGGGGCAAGCATCACCGGGACGATCAAGAAGGTTTCGAGTTCCGACCCGCTGGCGAGCAATGCAGGGATCATCGCCGCCAACGCGCGCGCGGTCACAAACGAGTCCCTGGCGGCGCCAACCATGCCTACGATGCCCTCGGCGCCGACTGGCGGGACCTCGATCACCTTCGGCTATTACCCGACGTCCTTTTCGGCGGCCGGATGTTCAGCATTGCTCTCGGGATCAACCTGGAGCGTGAGCTGTCCGGCGGGCGGGACGTACAGTTTTACCGCGATAAATGTGCTGGGCGGCCTCAGCGTTGCGTTCACCACGACGGGGACCGGCACGACGACCTACAACATTTCGGGGGCCGTCACCAACAACGGCTCGTCGTTGAGCTTCGGATCCGCCACCTCCACGACCAACGTGAACATTGCCGGAGCGCTCGTCACCGGCGGCGGGACGACGACGAGCTTCTTAGGCTCGGGCACGGTCAACATCTGGGGAACCGTCACCAATGGCGGTTCGACTCTGACTTTCGGTTCGGGGACCTTCAATCTCGCCGCCGGGCTGGTCACCGACGGCGGCTCGACGACCACGTTCGGCTCAGGAACGTTCCACATCGGTCGGGGACCGTCGTGCTCGTCGGGCAGCTACTCGATCTGCCATAACGGAACGACCCTCACCTTCGCCGGGCCGAGCACGTTCGTCATCACCTCGGGCATTTGCAACACCGGCGGCGAGACGGTCAGCTTGGGCGCCGGGACGACGACCAACAGCTATCAGATCGGTCCGTCGAGCAGCGGCTACGCGTTCAACCTCGGCGGCGGGTCGAAGACGACCCTCGGCGACGCGACGGGGGCCAGTTCCGTATTCCAGATGGTCGGCGACCTCGACCAGATCGGCGGCGGCTCGAGCCTCATCCTGCCGGCCGCGACCGATCACGATATCAACGGCACCGTATCGCTGACCGGCGGCCTGACGCTCGGGTCCGGCCTCTATGCGATCGCCGGAAATTTCTGGCTCGGCATCAGCAGCGGCGGCGGCACGGTATCCGGCTCCAGCGTCACCATCGCGGTCACGGGTTCGTCGCCAAAGGCGTTGGGAAACCTGTCGACATACGTCGTCGATATCAGCGCCGGGTACGACAACGTCACGATCTCGGCCCCGAGTTCGGGAACTTACGAGAATGTCGCGATCGTCGGGGTCTCGTCGACGGGCGGGATTCAGCTGGCTGAGGGCGCCGCGGATACGACGATCGGCGGGGCGCTCTATTTTCCGAACGGTCCGATGATTTTGAGCGGCGGGGCGAGCATCGGCTACGGAACAGGCGAGTGCCTCGAGATCGTAGCTTCGACGATCCAGCTGAGCGGCGGGACGTCGATATCGGCGGCGCAGTGCTTCGCAGCCTCAAGTGCGCAGGGGACGCCGCTTCTCGTGGAGTAGGCGTCTCGAATGCGGGAGCGGGTCGATGCAAGGTTTTGCGGCTCGGGGATGGAGGGGACTTGAATTGCCGGACAGGATCGCGCGCTTGCCCATACGGGCGCCGCGCTTGCCAATATCCATGAGGCGCGGCCTCGCGAATGAGCAGGGAACCGCCGTCGTCGAATTCGCGATGATCGCGCCGGTGCTCGTGCTGCTGCTGATCGGCACGGTCGATTTCGCCATGGCGATATACGACAGGTTCGCCCTCAACGGGGCCGTGTCCGCGGCGGCGGACTACGCGATCCTCAACGCGGCGGAGGTGAGTTCGACCAGCGAGCCGCAACTTGCATCTTCGCTCGCAAGCGTGGCCAGCGCGTCCTCAAACAGCGTCGTCTCGATAACCGCCGCCGTCAACGTCAACCACGGATCGACCGCCACCGGGACCGCCGGTGCGGTGACGGCGACCAGCGGATCGGCGAGTCCGGCGACAAGTTGCTACTGTCCGGCCGCGGCCTCGGGCGGCGGTGTGACCTGGGGGTCGATCGCGACCTGCGGGTCGACATGCTCGGGCGGCGGGATCGCCGGCAAGTTTGTGACGATCGCGGCGTCGGTCGCGTTCACGTCGATGTTCGGATCGCACGGTCTCATTCCCTCGCAGAACTTCACCACCTCCTCGGTGGTGCAGGTCCAGTGATGCCGACGTTTAAAAAGCGGATAGGAGTCGGGGCCGGCGGGATTCGATCGGGCGAGCGCGGCGCCGCGGCCGTCGAGTTCGCGCTGGTCGTGCCGGTGTTCATCACCCTGATGCTGGGGGTCTGCGAATATGCGCGGTTCGCATGGACCAACGAGGCGGTGCAGGAAACGGCCTTCGCGGGCGCGCGATGCGTCGGCATGACGCTGAATAACTGCTCCGTGAGCGGGGTCTACAACGAGTCCAGCGCCGTCGCGTTCATCCAGTCGGAGGCGCAGAAATGGGGCGTTACGATCCCGTCGACCGGCATCCAGATCTCGACTGCGACGTCTTGCAATGGCGTGTCCGGCTTCTCGCAAGTCCGGTTGAGCTACACGTTCCAGTCGTTCATCCCAGCGCTCGTCAACTTCCTCTCGACCGGAAAGGTCATCACGGGTTCAGCCTGCTTCCCGACTTGAGATGCAAACTCGACCGAATGACGACGCCAGGGGGAACCCAGGGGACTCGAAATGCGAGTGCGCGATGAACGTGTAGTGGCGCTTGCTTGAGCCTCCATGTAGCTTGTTTTCGCAAACTGCACGGGGGGACTATGATGACGCGAATTCTCTTGGCGGCCGGCCTTGCGATCGGAGCCATTCTTATCGGCGCCCAAGCGGCGCTCGCGCAGAGCGACGGGCTCGATCGCACGGTCCTTCCGATTCCCGAACCCAAGCCTCCGCTTTATACCGAGCTTGACGCGCGCAACGCGAAACCGCCGCCGCGCTTCGAGGTCAAGGCGCCGGACGGCGCGCCGAACGTGCTGATCGTCCTTCTCGACGACATGGGCTTCGGCCAGTCGAGCGCCTTCGGCGGCCCGATCCACATGCCCACCGTCGAGGCGCTCGCCAACGACGGCTTGCGCTACAACGAGTTCCACACCACGGCGCTCTGTTCGCCGACGCGCACCGCGCTGCTCACCGGCCGCAACCATCACATGAACAACATGGGCGGCATCACCGAGATCGCGACCGCCTTTCCCGGCAACACCGGCCAGCGCCCAAATGCGATCGCCCCGCTCGCCGAAGTGCTGCGCCTCAACGGCTACGCCACCGCGGCCTTCGGCAAGAGCCATGAGACGGCCGCCTGGGAGTTGAGCGTGTCGGGACCGACGGATCGCTGGCCGACCCGATCGGGCTTCGACCATTTTTACGGTTTCCTCGGCGGCGAGACCAACCAGTGGGACCCGGCGATCTATGAGGACATGACGCGCATCCACCCCACGTTCGGGCCCGGCTATCACTTCATGACCGACATGACCGACCGCGCCATCGGCTGGGTGCAGGCGGAAAAATCGCTGACGCCGGACAAGCCGTTCTTCATCTATTTCGCGCCGGGGGCGACGCACGCGCCTCATCACGTGCCCAAGGAATGGATCGAGAAGTACAAGGGCAAGTTCGATCAGGGGTGGGACAAGGTCCGGGAAGAGACGCTGGCGCGGCAGAAGGCGCTCGGAGTCGTCCCGCCCGATACCGTGCTCGCGCCGAAGCCCAAGGAGATCAAGGATTGGGCGTCGCTCAGCGACGACGAGAAAAAGCTGTTTGCGCGGCAGATGGAGGTGTTCGCGGGCTTCGGCGAATACGCCGACACGGAAATCGGACGCCTGATTTCGGCGATCGACGAACTCGGCCAGCTCGACAATACGCTGGTCTTCTACGTCATCGGCGACAACGGCGCCTCGGCCGAAGGCGGGATGAACGGGCTCTTCAACGAGAGCACCTACTTCAACCGCGTGCCTGAAAGCGTGCCTGAAATTCTCAAGCACCTCGATGAACTCGGCGGCCCCGACACCTATCCGCACTACGCGGCGGGCTGGGCGGTCGCCGGCGACACGCCCTTCACCTGGACGAAGCAGATCGCCTCGAACTACGGCGGCACGCGCAACGGGCTCGTGGTCCACTGGCCCAAAGGCATCGAGGCGAAGAACGAGCTCCGCTCGCAGTGGCATCATGTGATCGACGTCGCCCCGACCGTGCTCGATGCGGCCGGGCTGCCGCAGCCGACGGCCGTCGACGGCACGCCCCAGATCCCGATCCAGGGCGTCAGCATGATGTATTCCTTTAACGATCCGAAGGCGCCGGACCGACACCTGACACAGTATTTCGAGATCGCCGGCAACCGCGCGATCTATCACGACGGCTGGCTCGCCGGCACGATCCATCGCGCGCCGTGGGAATATACGCCGCGTCACCCGCTGACCGAGGACGTCTGGGAGCTTTACGACACGCGCAAGGACTTCAGCCTCGCCCATGACCTCGCCGCGGCGAACCCGGACAAGCTCAAGGCCATGCAGGACCTCTTCCTGGAGGAGGCCGTCGTCAACCACGTCCTGCCGATCGACGACAGAACGGTTGAGCGATTCGACCCCAAGATCGCCGGTCGGCCGGACCTGATGGCCGGGCGAACGTCGCTGACGCTCTATCCGGGCATGAGCGTCAACGAGAATTCCTTCATCAACCTCAAGAACGCCTCGCACACGATCAGCGCCGACGTCACCATTCCCGAGGGTGGGGCGGAGGGCGTTCTGCTCGCGCAGGGCGGCAAGTTCGGCGGCTGGAGCTTCTATGTGAAGGACGGCAAGCCGGCCTACGAGTACAACTGGCTTGGCCTCAAACGCTATAAGATCGCCGCCGACAAGCCGCTGCCCGCGGGCAAGGCGACGGTCCAGTTCGACTTCGCGTACGATGGCGGGGGCTTGGGCAAGGGCGGCACAGGCCGGATCCTCGTCAATGGCGAGAAGGTCGCGGAGGGTCGTATCGACCAGACGCAATGCTGCATCATCGCCCTCGACGAGACGGCCGACGTCGGCATGCAGACCGGCACGCCGGCGAGCGACGGCTACAAGATCCCCTTCGCCTTCACCGGGACCCTCGATCGCGTCGTGGTCGACCTCTCTCCGGGGCCGGATGCGGCGAGCGACGATGCGCGCGCGGCCGAGGACGACGCCAAGGCGAAGCGGGCGGCAATCGAGGAGTAATGTGAGGCGCGCCCCTCTTCGCGGGCGACCGATAGCCGCAGGTTGCGCGCGCTACATCCGCTCGATCGCCAGCGCGGCGCCCTGGCCGACGCCGACGCACATGGTGGCGAGGCCGTAGCGGCCGCCACGTCGGCGAAGCTCCAGCGCCAGCGTTCCAGCGAGGCGCGCGCCGGACATGCCGAGCGGGTGGCCGAGCGCGATCGCGCCGCCATTCGGGTTGACGTGTTCCGCGTCATCGGGAAGCCCGAGGCCCCGCAGGCACGCGAGCGACTGCGAGGCGAAGGCCTCGTTGAGTTCGATCGCCTCGAAGTCGGAGGGTTTCAGACCGAGGCGCTCGCATAGGCGCTGCACCGCCGGGACGGGCCCAACACCCATCACGCGCGGCGCGACGCCGGCGGTCGCGTAGCCCAGCACGCGCGCAATCGGCGTGAGGCCCTTGGAGGCCGCCGCCTTTTCGGAGGCGAGGACGAGGGCCGCCGCGCCGTCGTTGACGCCGGAGGCGTTGCCGGCGGTAACGCTGCCGTCGGGGCGCACGATGCCGCGGAGTTTCGCCAGCGCCTCGCGCGTCGTGTCGGCGCGCGGATGCTCGTCCTTTGCGACGCGGGTCACGCCGCCCTTGCGGTCCTTGATCTCGACCGCGACGATCTCGGCTTCGAATATCCCCTTGGCCTGAGCCGCAGCCGCGCGCGCCTGCGAGCGGAGCGCAAACGCGTCCTGGTCCTCGCGTGAGATCTGGTAGTCGTCGGCGACGTTCTGCGCCGTCTCCGGCATCGAATCGACGCCGTAGAGCGTCTTCATCAGCGGATTGACGAAGCGCCAGCCGATCGTGGTGTCGTAGATGTCGGCCGACCGCTGGAACGCGGACTCGGCCTTTCCCATCACGAACGGCGCCCGCGTCATCGATTCGCACCCGCCCGCGATTGCGACGGAAAGCTCGCCGGCCTTGATCGCCCGCGCCGCCTGGGCGACCGCGTCCATCCCCGAAGCGCAGAGGCGATTGACCGTCACCCCCGGGACGGACTCCGGGACGCCCGCGAGCAGCAGCGCCATGCGCGCGAGATTGCGATTGTCCTCGCCCGCCTGGTTGGCCGAGCCGAAAAAGACGTCCTCGACCTTTTCGGCGAGGCCCGGATGACGGCTCATCAGCTCGCGAATCGGGATCGCCGCGAGGTCGTCGGTGCGCACGGCCGCAAGCCCACCGCCGTAGCGGCCGATCGGCGTGCGGACGTAATCGCAGAGAAAGGCTTCGGTCATGGGCGCGGGCTCAGGCGGTCATGCGCCGCACCGCGGCGATGCGGAAGCGGTTGGCGACAAAGGCCGCGTCGGTCAGCGACGCGTTGCCGGCCGGATTGCCGCCGGTGACGTGATAGTCGGAAAAAGCAGCCGACTGGTTGACGAAAATGTTTCCGACGAGGTTGATCGACAGCGCGACATTCGCGCGTGCGAAGGCCTGTTCGGCTTGGTCGGCGACCGCCTCGCTCGTGGTGTAGAGCGCGGCGGTGATCGCGCCCTTGTCGCGGATCGAGGATTCGGCGCGTTGAAGGGAATCGGCCGTCGAACTCGGTCGCGATCACGAAAGAGATCGGACCGAACCGCTCCTCGCGCCACGCGCGCTCGTCCGCCGCCTCGACCGCGAGAATCAGAGGCGTCGCGCTCCGCTCGACGCCTTGAACAGGCGCGGAGGCGCGCACGACGCGGCCAAGCGACGCCGCTTGCCTGACCCGCTCAAGCGTCGAGTCGCCCTGGATCGCGCCGAGCACGCCCAGCGCCTTCGCCGGCTCGGCGAGCAGCCTGTCGACGGCGCCGGCGATTCCGACGGCCACGTCGTCGAAGCTCTTGCGCCCCTCGTTGGTCTCGATCCCGCCCTTGGGGACGAACACGTTCTGCGGCGCGGTGCACATCTGACCGGAATAGAGCGACAGCGAGAAGGCGATGTTGTCGCACATGGCGCGGAAGTTCGGGGTCGAGTCGATCACGATCGCGTTGACGCCCGCCTCCTCGGTGTAGACGAGCTTGTCGTTCAGCGAGTGGCGCAGCCACGAGCCGAACGCTGGGCCGCCAGTGAAGTCGACAATTTTGACGGCGGGATGCTGAACCAGGTCCTTGGCGATCGGCGCGGACGGTTCGTCCGCCGCCAGCAGCGCGACATTCGGATCGAAGCCCGCCTCGGTCAGCGTCTCGCGAAGGATTTTCAGCGTGATCGCCGCCGGCAGGATGGCTGCCGGATGCGGCTTGACGATCACGCTGTTGCCGGTGGCGAGGCTCGCGAACAGGCCGGGATAGAGGTTCCAGGTCGGGAAGGTGGCGCAGCCGATCTCGACCGCGATTCCGCGCGGAACGATGGCAAAGCGCTTTTCGAGGCGGATCGGCTCGCCCTTGCCCTGCGCCTTCTCCCACGAAACCGATTGCGGCACGCGGTTCATTTCCGCGACCGCGTAGGCGACCGCCTCGAGCGCGCGATCCTGCGCGTGCGGTCCGCCGGCCTGAAACGCCATGCCCCACGACTGCCCGGAGGTGTGCTGGACCGCGTCGGCGATCAGGAAGCTCTGCGTGTTGAGCCGGGAAAGCGCTTCAAGCAGGACGCCCGTACGCGCCTCGACCGAGGCCTTGCCCCAGGCTTCGCCCGCGGCTCTGCTCGCCGCGATCAGCGTCTCGATTCCCGCGCTCGGATAGCGGACGCCGAGCGGCTTGCCGTAGGGAGATGCCTCGGCGCCCACGAGGCGCTCGTTGGGATGGCCGCCGTCGAAGGCGAAGGGTTTGCCGATAAGCGCCTCGAAGGCCGCGTCGCCATCCGCTTTCGCGGTCTCGCCGTAGACCTTTGGGGAGGCGGATTCGGGATAGGCGCTGAAATAGCCGCGCTCGGCGATGGCGTTCAGCGCCTGCTTCAAGAGCGCTTCGTGACGCGTAGCGAAGTCCGTCATCGGTTTCCTCCCTTGGCCGCTTGTCGCGCCCGCCACTTGTCTTGCCTCAGCCACTTGTCATGCCCGCGAAAGCGGGCATCCATTGGGCCGCCGCGCTGACTTGGAACACGCCACCGTGGCGGCGTCTGGAGCCCGCTTTCGCGGGGGTGACAGGCGCACGGCTTGATGATCATCGGATTTACTATTGACCGGCGGGTCGGTCAATCTATAATCGTTTCAACAACGCCAGCAACAGCTTTTGGGAGGACGCGTATGGGAGAGGCCGCCGAGGCGCCGTCGCAACCGGTCCTACTGGAGACGCTGGACGAGGGCGTGCTGACGCTCACCCTCAACCGCCCCGACCGGATGAACGCCTTCAACGTCGCGCTGCACGAAGCGCTCGCGGCCGCGATGAGCCGGGCGGCGACCGACGCCGAGTGCCGCGTCGTTTTCCTGACCGGTGCGGGAAAAGGCTTTTCGGCCGGACAGGATCTCTCCGACCGCGCCGTCTCGCCTTCGGGCCGGCGGCCGGATCTCGGGGAGTCGATCGAGAAGCGCTACAACCCGCTGGTGCGCGCGCTTCGCGCCCTGCCCAAACCGATCGTCTGCGCGGTCAACGGCGCCGCCGCGGGCGCGGGCGCGAATATTGCGCTCGCCTGCGACATCGTGCTCGCGGCGAAGTCGGCCAAATTTCTGCAAGCCTTCGCGCGGATCGGCCTTGTGCCCGATTCCGGCGGGACGTGGATCTTGCCCCGCCTCGTCGGCGACGCGCGCGCCCGGGCGCTGATGATGCTCGCCGATCCGATTCCCGCCGAGCAGGCGGAAGCGTGGGGCATGATCTATCGCGCGGTCGACGACGATCAACTGATCGGCGTCGCGCGCGAGATCGCGATGCGCCTCGCGGCGGGGCCGACGCATGCCTACGGCCTGATGAAGCGCGCCTTTCTCGCCTCGTGGTCGAACAGCCTCGACGCGCAGCTCGATCTCGAGCGCGACCTCCAGCGCGAGGCCGGCGGGGCGGATGAATACATCGAGGGCGTCCGCGCTTTCCTGGAGAAGCGGCCCGTCAATTTCCGTGGGATCGAAGGCCTAAAGCCTTGACGCCCGCGGAGATCGCGCGCAAATCCGCCGACCTGATGTGGGCGGAAGACAAGACGGCGCAGGCACAGGGCATCCGGATCGAGTCGGTCGGGCCAGGCGAGGCGTCGTTATCGATGGTGCTGATCCACGCGATGACCAACGGCCATGGCATTGGCCACGGCGGATTCATCTTTTTGCTCGCCGACACCGCGTTCGCCTACGCGTGCAACAGCCACAATCAGCGCTGCGTCGCACAGCACTGCTCGATCACCTATCTGAAGCCCGCCCGCGAGGGATCGCGGCTGATCGCGACCGCGCGCGAGGTTCGCCGCGTTGATCGCAGCGGCGTCTACGACATCAGCGTCACCGACGACGCGGGCGCGGCGATCGCGGAATTCCGGGGTCACAGCCGCACCGTCCCCGGCTCGTTCTTCTGACGCGGAAACCCTCGGGAACCCATCCATGCTCGATCTCTCGCCCAGGAAGAGCGAACTCGACCCGATCGAAACCGCTTCGCGCGACGAAATCATGGGGCTCCAGCTTGTGCGGCTGCGGCAGAGCCTGAAGCGCGCTTACGACAGCGTCCCCCACACCCGCGCCAGGTTCGACGCCGCGGGCGTCCACCCCGACGACTGCCGCACGCTCTCGGATCTCGCGAAATTCCCCTTCACCACCAAGACCGATCTCCGCGACACCTATCCGTTCGGCATGGTCGCCGTGCCGCACGAGAAAATCGCACGCATCCACGCCTCCTCCGGCACGACCGGCAAGCCGACGGTCGTCGCCTACACCAAAGGCGACATCGACGTCTGGTCGGATCTCATGGCGCGCTCGATCCGGGCCGCGGGCGGGCGGCCCGGCATGAAGGTCCACGTCGCCTACGGCTACGGCCTCTTCACCGGGGGCCTCGGCGCGCACTACGGCGCCGAGCGCCTTGGGTGCGCCGTCATTCCGGTATCGGGCGGCATGACCGAGCGGCAGGTGCAGCTCATTCACGACTTCAAGCCCGAGATCGTGATGGTCACGCCCTCCTACATGCTCGCGATCCTCGACGAGTTCCGCCGCGCCAACATCGATCCGCGCGACTGCAGCCTCCAGGTCGGGATCTTCGGGGCGGAGCCGTGGACCAACGCGATGCGGCTCGAAATCGAGCAGAGCTTCGACATGCACGCGGTCGACATCTACGGACTGTCGGAGGTCATGGGCCCGGGCGTGTCGTGCGAGTGCGTCGAGACCAAGGACGGTCCGCACGTCTGGGAGGACCATTTCTATCCCGAGATCATCGACCCCGAGACCGGCGCGGTTCTGCCGGACGGGCAGCCCGGCGAGCTCGTCTTCACCTCGCTCACCAAGGAGGCGATGCCGATCATCCGCTATCGCACCCGCGACCTGACCCGGCTTCTGCCGGGAACCGCGCGCTCGATGCGGCGGATGGAGCGGATCACCGGGCGCTCCGACGACATGATCATCCTGCGCGGCGTCAACGTATTCCCTTCGCAGATCGAAGAGCAGATCCTGAAATGCGACGGGCTTTCGCCGCATTTCCAGCTCGAACTGACCCGGCACGAGCGCATGGACGCGCTGACCGTCGTGGTCGAGGCGCGGCCGCGCGCGTGCGAGGAGGCCGAGCGGGAGTTCGCGGCGCACGCGCTCGCCCATCACATCAAGTCCGTCATCGGCGTGACCGCGAGCATCCGGGTCGTCGACCCCGGCGGCGTCGAGCGCTCGCAGGGCAAGGCCAAGCGGATCGTCGATCGCCGTCCGAAGGCCTGAGACCGCCCATGGCGAGGACCCGCGCGCTCGACTACGACGACAAGCGCCGGGCGCTGCTCGCCGTCGCCGCGCGCCTGTTCGCGACGCACGGATTCGACCGCACCTCCGTCTCCGAGATCGCCGTGAGGGCGCGCGTGTCGAAGGCGCTGCTCTATCATTACTACCCGAGCAAGGCCGCGCTGCTCTACGACATCATCAGCGTCCACCTCGCCGCCGTCGCCGACGCGCTCAGCGAGGCCGACAATCCCGGCGCCTCGCCCGAGCAGCACCTTTTCGGCCTCGTGCGCGCGACCCTCTTTTCCTATCGCGAGGCGGACGCGCTGCACAAAGTGCAGCTCAACGAACTGGAAAAGCTCGAGCCGGACCAGCAGCAGGCGCTTCGCGCGCTCGAGCGCAAGATCGTGACGACGATGGCGCGCGCGGTGAAGCGGCTCAATCCCGCGCTCCTCGACAAGGACGAGGCGCAACTCCTCAAGCCCGTGACCATGTCGCTGTTCGGCATGCTCAACTGGACCTATCTCTGGTTCCGCGACGACGGGCCGATGAGCCGCGAGGACTACGCGCGCTTCGCGACGCGGCTGCTGGTGGAAGGCGTGGCGCGGCTGACCGCGGAGGACGGGCGGCCGAGCCTCAGCGATTGCGGTGAACGTAATCCTCGAGCGCGCCCCACTCTTTCGGCGTGACGATCTGGCACTCGATCAGATGCGGACCCTTGGCGCCGAGCGCCGCCTCGAACTGCCGATGAAACGCTTCGGCCGTCGTCGCGCGGGTCGCCGGCACGCCATGGCCTTCCGCGATCTTCACCCAGTCGAGCGTGGGATCGCGGAGTTCCAGCATCGATTTCATTCCGGCCTTCAGTTCGTTGTCGCGAACCCTGGCCATCTCGAGGCCGAGAATGGCGTAGGCGTCGTTCCTGAGCAGCACGACGACGATGTCGGTCTTCTCCCGCGCCATCGTCCACAGCGCCTGGACCGTGTACATGCCGCTGCCGTCCGCCTGGAGATGAACCACCTTCCGATCGGGACACGCAATCGCCGCGCCGAGCGCCATCGGCAGGCCGCCGCCGATCGCGCCGCCATTGACCGGGTTGAGATAGTCGTGCGCGCGCGCGCCTTTCGTCGCCTCGAAGACGGCGGGGCCGTTGGTCGCTCCTTCGTCGACGAGAATGGCGTTGTCCGGCATCAGCATGCACAGCGTCCGCCCGATGGCTTCGGCGCTCAGCGCCCCTGTCGGCGCCGTGGCGTTCTCGCGAGTCTGGCGCGGCGCCGCCGCATCGGTCGCGCCCGTCGCCTCGGCGAGCGCCTTCAGCGCGGCCGGCAGATCCTCATCCGTCGAGGCCATCGCATAGAGCGCGCAGCCCGGCGGGCTCTTGAGCGTCGGCTTGTTTCGGTAGGCGAAAGTTGCGACCGGAAACAGCGCGCCCACGAAGATCAGCTGCTGGAACCCTTGCAGGAATTTGAGGCAGACCTCGAATTCGTAGGGGATCGGCTCCACCGGCGGCCGGCCCTCGCCGCGCGCAAGGCGATAGGACGGAAAGGTCTCGGAGAGGAGAACCGCGCCGGTCGTCATGGCGATGCGTCCGGCGATGTCGAGCGCCTCGCCCTGCAGCGCGAGGTTGCCGAGCACGAGGCCGGTCTTCTTGCCGTTCGTCAGAAGGGTGGCGGCGTGCGCGATCGCCTCGGCGGCGGCCTTCGGGCGGCCGGTCGACGCCTGGACAATCGGCGGCGGGTTGGCCTCTTCCCAGTGCCAGTTCGTCGGCGCGATCACGGTGCAGATCTTGCCTGTCCTTGCGAGCGCGGCGGCCTCCGCGCCGAGTTCGCCAAGATGGGAGGCGCTGCGCGCTTCCTGCGACCAGTGCGACACGACGCGCGCCAGATCGGCGATGTGGCCGCCGATGAGCTCGTGCTCCGGATAATTCGGCTGATGGTAGGAGGCGTTCGCGCCGACGACATTGACGATCGGCGTGTTCGCCCGACCCGCGTTGTGCAGCATGGCGATGCCATTGGCGAAGCCGCTGCCGACATGCAACAGCGTGAAGGCAGGCGCGCCGGTCATGCGGGCATAGCCATCCGCGGCGCCGGTCACGACGTCCTCCTGCAGGCACAGAATCGGACGCACCTTGTCGGTCATCCCGATTTCGTAGACGAGTTGCATCTCGGACGTGCCGGGATTGGCGAAGCAGGTCGTTATGCCCGCGTCCACGAGCGCCTTGAACAACGATTGAGCCCCATTCATGGGATCGCTCCTCTCAGGTCCGGCCGCGCTGGCTTCGGTCGAGGTCCATCGCGCGCCCGCGTCAGCGAGAGCGTGGCCCGCGTTCCCGCCAGGACGGCTCGGCCAGCCGCTTCTACGCCTGCCCCGTCGCAGCGCCAACCTCCGTCAAAGACCGCAAAGACCGCAAAGACCGCAACCGACGCGTTCACCCCGAATGCGCGCGGCCGAGCCTATGCCGTCCACGCTCACGCCGCGTCGAAATCCAGCGTCACCGCCGGCGTCAGCGGGCGGGACTGGCAAGCAAGGACGTAGCCGGCCTCGATCTCCCAGGGCTCGAGCGAATAGTTGACGTCCATCGCGACCGCGCCGTCCAGCACCTTGCAGCGGCAGGTGCAACACATCCCGCCCTTGCAGGAATGGGGGATCTCGAAGCCCTGTTCGTGCGCCGCCTCGATGATCAGGCCGCCGGCCTCGACCTCGATCCGGCGCGTACGGCCCTCGAGCACGCAATCGACATGCGCTTCGCCCGCGTGCGGCGGATGCGTAGGTTCGGGGCGCGCCGTCGGCCGCGGCGCGCCGTCGGCCGAGAAGAGCTCCGCCTTGATCCGCGACGGCTCGACTCCCGCGGCGAGCAGCGCCTTGCGCCCGTCCTCGATCATGCCGAATGGCCCGCACAGGAAATAACCATCGACGTCCGCAGGCGGCACGACGGTCTTCGCCAGCAGCGCGATCCGCTCGCCGTCGATCCGGCCGTTGAGAAGGTCGATCTCCTGCGACTCGCGCGACAGCACATGGAACACGGCGAGACGTCGGAGATAGCGGTCCTTCAGGTCATCGAGCGCCTGGCGAAACATGATGCTCGCGGTCGTGCGGTTGCCGTAGATCAGCGTCGCGCGCGCGCCCTCGCTGGCGGCGAGCATCGAGCGGATGATCGAGATGACCGGCGTGATCCCGGAGCCTGCGGCAAAGAAGGCGTAATGCCGGTCGGCGCCGATCTCGATCGTGAAGCGCCCCTCGGGCGCGGCGACGTCGAGCCGGGCGCCCGGCGCCAGCGCTTCGTTGGCGAAGCGCGAAAACCGCCCGCCGTCGACCTTCCTGACGGCGATGCGAAGCTCGCCCTCGTCCGCGCCCGATGAGATCGAATAGGAGCGGCGGCATTCCTCGCCCTCGATGGTCGCGCGAACCGTGAGGTACTGGCCGGGCTCAAACGCGAATTCGTCGCGCAACGCCTCGGGCACGGCGAAGGCGAGCGACACGCTGTCCGCGGTCTCCTGGCGACGGTCGACAATGGTGAGGGAATGGAAGCGGCTCATCGGAGACTCAGATGCATTTGAAATGATCGAACGGTTCGCGGCAGGCGCGGCAGCGCCAGAGCGCCTTGCAGGCGGTCGAGCCGAATTCGGAGATCCGCTCGGTGTCGCTCGCGCCGCAGCGCGGGCAATCGACACTCGACGAAGGCGCGAACAGGGCGCGCTTGCCCCAAACGCGCTCGGGCGGCGATATGCCGTAAGCCCGCAGCTTCTCGCGCGCCGCCTCGCTCATGCGCTCGGTCGACCACGCGGGCGCGTTGCTCAGCCTGACCTGCATGTCCTCGAAACCGTCCTTTGCGAGCTCGGTTTCGACCCCGAGCGCGATCACGCCCATCGCCGGACAGCCGGAATAGGTCGGCAGGATCGTGACCGTGACCTTTCCGGTCTCGTCGATCGCGACGTCATGCAAGATGCCGAGGTCGTCGATCGTGAGGACGGGAACCTCAGGGTCGACAACGCGCGCCGCCGCGGCGCGCGCGGCAACGACAACCCCCTCGTCCCGAGGAGCCCGCGCAGCGGGCGCTCCAGGAGGCGCCGTCTCCGTGCGCGGGAGCGTCCTTCGAGACGCGTCGCCTTCTGCGCCGCTCCTCAGGACGAGGCCGCTGGGTTGAAGATCGCCCGCGATCACCATCGCGCGTCCGGATAGGCGCGTTGCAAAGCCTGCAGCTCCGCAAGCATATGGCCGAGATGTTCGCTATGCCGGCCCGCCTTTCCACCGCGCTGGCCGTGACGCTCGACGGGCCGCTTCAGCGTCGCGCGCAAAAGCACTTCCTCGATCGCGGCGTCGAAATCGCCGCGCAGCATCGAGGGATCGACGCCGAAGCCCGACGCGGCGACGTCGCGATCGAGATCGTCGGGATCGAACAGTTCCGCGACATAGGGCCAGAGATCGTCGAGCGCGGCTTGCGCCCTGGCGTGGCTTTCCTCCGTGCCGTCTCCGAGCCGGATCATCCACTCGCCGGCGTGACGCAGATGATAGGCCATCTCGCGCGCCGAGCGGGTCGCGATGCCCGCCGTCTCCGCGTCGTTGGAAGAGGCAAGGCGCTCATAGAGCGGCGTCGCATGGGCGGCGAACAGAAGATGTCGCGCCATCGTATCGGCGAAATTGCCGTTCGGCTGCTCGACCAGCAGCGGACTGCGGTAGTCCGGCTCGGCGCGGCGATAGGCGAGGTCCGTCTCGTCGCGCGTTCCGCCCTCGAGTTCGCAGGCGCGCGCATAGAACGCCCGCGTCTGGCCAATCAGGTCGAGGCCGAGGTTGGCGAGCGCGATGTCCTCCTCGAGGGTCGGCGCCCGCGACAGCCATTCGGTCATGCGATGGCCGAGGATCAGCGTGGCGTCGCCGAGGCGCATCAGCCACGCGGCGCGGGGATCGGAAGAGGCCAGAGTCATCGCTGTCGCCTCACATATGGCCGACTTCGTCCGGCACCTCGTAGAAGGTCGGATGCCGGTAGATTTTCGTCGCCGTCGGCTCAAACATCATGTCCTTCTCCGACGGGTCGGAGGCGACGATCGCCGACGACGGCGCGACCCAGATCGACAGCGTCTCGCCGCGCCGGGTGTAGACGTCGCGCGCCGCGTGCAAAGCCATCTTGGCGTCATGCGCATGCAGTGAGCCGACATGGCGATGGGCAAGCCCATTCCGCGGCCGGACAAACACTTCCCATAAGGGTGTCGCAGCTTCGGTCATGGACGTTTCCTCTTGTCGTGTCTGCCCACCTCGTCCTGAGGAGCGGCGCCGCAGGCGACGCGTCTCGAAGGATGCTCCAGCGCGCACGGGAAGCATCGCCCACTGAAGCGTCCTTCGAGACGCCCGCCGCGCGGGCTCCTCAGGACGAGGTCGCGCAGATTTCTCATCACGCCGCGCGCGCTTTCGCGGCGCGCTGTTTTGCGGCGTAGGCGGCGGCGGCTTCGCGCACCCAGGCGCCGTCGGCCTCGGCTTGACGGCGATGCTTCATCCGCTGGCGGTTGCAGGGGCCGTCGCCGGCCAGCACGCGCGCGAACTCGTCCCAGTCGATGGCGCCGTGCTCCCAATGGCCGGTCGCCTCATTGAAACGAAGGTCCGGGTCCGGAAACGTGAGACCCAGATACTTCCCCTGCGGCACGGTGGCGTCGATGAACTTCTGCCTCAGGCCGTCGTTGGTGAAGCGCTTGATCTTCCACTTCATCGACGCTTCCGAATGGACGCTATGGGTGTCGTGCGGGCCGAACATCATGAGGGACGGCCACCAGAAGCGGTCGAGCGCATCCTGCGCCATCGCGCGCTGCTCCGCCGTCCCGCGACACATGGCCACCATGATGTCGTAGCCCTGCCGCTGATGGAACAACTCTTCCTTGCAGACGAGGATCATCGCGCGGGCGTAGGGGCCGTAGCTGCAGCGGCAGAGCGGGATCTGGTTCATGATCGCCGCGCCGTCGACCAGCCACCCGATCGCGCCCATGTCGGCGTAGTTCAGGGTCGGATAGTTGAAGATCGACGAATATTTGGCCCGGCCTGACAGGAGCTGGTCGTAGAGCTCCTCGCGCGAGACGCCGAGCGTCTCGGCGGCGGAATAGAGATAGAGGCCGTGGCCGGCTTCGTCCTGGATCTTGGCGAGCAGTTGCGCCTTGCGCTTGAGGGTCGGGGCGCGCGTCACCCAGTTGCCTTCCGGCTGCATGCCGATCACTTCGGAATGGGCGTGCTGCGAGATCTGCCGGACAAGCGTGCGGCGGTACTGCTCCGGCATCCAGTCGTTGGGCTCGATCTTCTCCTCGGCGTCGATGCGCGCCTGGAAGCGCGGCCAGCTTTTCGGGGTCCTCGTCCCTGACCGGAGCCAGATCCTTGGCGTTCAGCGCCTGAGCGTACATCCGTTTCCCCGCTCGCAAAAATCGCCCGCCATCCGCGGTTTGGTTCTGAACATTATGCATCATTTTAAATGCCATGCAAGACATTTCTGTAACGCATCGCCGCAGCCTGTCGCAGGCGCCGCGCGCTGTAGGGCAGGGTCGCGGCGCGCGCTGAGCGCTTGTTCCGCAGATGCGCTCCGTCCCTCATCGGAGAGGCCGTAGACGGTCGCGCAGGAGACGGCAATATTTTCTTTCCAAACGAAGCGCGCTGCTCTATATTTTCATTTATCAGAAGAATGGAACGCGCCTATGTCTGCCTGTCCCCAAGCCGCGGCGCCGGTCGCCCGTCACGATCCGCCGACCAACGGTGATCGTGGATCGCCACGCTCCGCTCGCGATGACGGCGCGACCGGTCCTGGGCGCCGCGTCGCCCGGAAAATCTCGCGCAAGAGTCTGAAAAGCTTGATTCCCGGCGCACGAATTGTCATCCCGCGAAGGCGGGGATCGAGGCCGCAGGCGCAGACCAAAGCCCTGCGTGCGCGCAGGGTTGGCGCGTTGCCGATCCTGGCGCCCGGATGCCCGCTTCTCGGACAGGGCGGCGTCCGTCGTTACCTTCGCCCACGGAATCGTCGCCCGGAAAATCTGCGGCAAGGTGTTGAAAAGCTTGAATCTGCGCCCACGAGGTCAAGGCGCGACCGGCGGCTCGGCGGGAGGGGTCCCGCGCGAACGCTAGAACCGCCGCCAGGACGCTGACCGCGGGGGAAGCGGCCCGTAGGCGGAGGCGGCGTTGGCGTCGAGCCAGGCCTCGGAAGGACGCAGCAGCGCGCGCCAGATCGCCGCGATCGTCGCCCGCGCCGCGAGCCCGGGCCAGCCGTCCGGCAGATAGGGGGCGGGGATCATCGGGTCGCGCAGCACGATCCGGCGGAAGGCGTGGACCACCAGGACGCGCATCGCAATGGCGTCCAGCCCGGCGAGCCTGCGGCCGGCCTCCAGACCCTCGCGGACGGGCGCAAAAGCCGCGAGGAACCTCGCATAATCCTGCCCGAGCGCGGCGAGATCGAAGGCGCGCGCGACAAGAAGCCGCGCATCGGCCTCGGGCAGGGGCTCGGACGTCATGGCGATCGCGGCCGACGCCTCGAGCGGATCGTCGCCGGCCGGAAGACAATACGCCTGAGGCGCAAGCTCCGCCGCGCCACGCCGCCTCAGCGCCGTCCGTAGGCTCGCCTGCTCGCTTTTTTCCAGGCCGCCCGCGTAGAGGATCCGCCAACCGCACGGGGCCTCGGGGTGGCGCGCCGCGTAAATCCGCCGCGAGGCCGTTTCGGAGGCCGCGAGCGCCAAAGGCGTCAGGGCGTAAAAACTGTTGCGGCCGACCTTCTGCCTTGCGACCCAGCCGTCGCTGGCAAGGCGCGACATCGAGGTCCGCGTGACGCCGGCGTCCACGCCGAAGGCGGCCAGCAACTCGGCAATCGTCGCGATCCCGACCTCGCCCCCGCGCGGCACGATGCAGTCGCCCAGAAAGCTCACGGCGAGCGACCAGGCGCGCAACCCCTCGCCCAAATGCGCGACCGCGCGCTCCAACGCGGCCGTATCCGCAACCCGCAGTTGGCTGTCCGTCATGCCGGCTTCCTCGCAAAAATGAGTCTTGTTGTCACGCGAGGGCCGTGATCGCGACGGCGCCCCCGCTGCGATTTGTCGCGGCTCGACGGTTGCCGCTTTCCTTGCGCCGGGCCCAAAAACCAGCGCAAAGGGAAAATCCCGCTTTCGGGGGAAAACGCGATGAACCGACAGGTGAGGCCGCAAGCGGCCGAGGATGTCCTGCCGCTGATGGGCAACGAGGCGATCGCGCGCGGCGCCTGGGAAGCGGGCGTGCGGGTCGCGGCCGCCTATCCCGGCACGCCTTCGACCGAGATCCTCGAATCGCTCGGCCGTTATCCGGCCTCCGACCTCTATGCCGAGTGGTCCACCAACGAGAAGGTCGCGCTCGACGTGGCGATCGGGGCGGCGCTCTCGGGCGTCAGGGCGATCGCCTGCATGAAGCACGTGGGCCTGAACGTGGCTGCGGACTCGCTCATGTCGCAGTCCTACATTGGTGCGCACGCCGGGCTCGTGCTGGTCGTCTGCGACGATCCCGGCATCCATTCCTCTCAGAACGAGCAGGATACCCGGCTGTTCGCCCGTTTCGCCGGGGTGCCGGTGCTTGAGCCCTCCGACGCGCAGGAGGCCCGCGACTTTACCCGCCTCGCCTTCGAACTGTCGGAAGCCTTCGATACCCCGGTGATCGTACGCTCAACCACGCGCCTCTCGCACACCCGCTCGGCGGTGCGGGTCGGCCAACGCGTCGCGCCGCCCTCCAGGGGTTTCGTCGACGCGCCCGGCAAGACCGTCACCATTCCCGCCAACGCGCGCCGTCTCCATCCCAAGCTGATCGAGCGCGAGGCGAAACTCGCCGCCTATTTCGAAACCTCGCCGCTGACCCGCTGGGAGAAGGGCGACCGCAGGTTCGGCGTCGTCACCGGGTCGACGTCCTATCTTTACGTGAAAGAGGTCGCCCGGCATGCTTCGATCCTGAAGCTCGGCGCGGCCTATCCCTTGCCTGAACGGACGCTTCGCGCTTTCGCAGCGTCGGTCGACCGGCTCCTCGTGATCGAGGAGTTGGAGCCCGCACTGGAGACGGCAATCCGCGCCATGGGCCTGCCCGCCGAGGGCAAGGTCTTTTTCCCCCGGCTCGGCGAACTATCGCCTGAACTAGTGCGCTCAGGGCTAGCCGCCGCCGGCCTCGCCGAGGCGCCGCCCGCGCCGGTCACGCTCGGCATCGAGCCGATGGCGCGACCGCCGGTGCTCTGCGCCGGCTGCCCCCATACGGGAGCCTATCTTGCGCTGCGCGGGCTCGACGCGCGGGTCGCAGGCGACATCGGTTGCTATACGTTGGCCGCAGTCGAGCCCTTGCGCTCGATCGACACGACCGTCTGCATGGGCGCGAGCATCGGCAATGCGGTCGGCATGGCCGCGGCGGGCGAGAAGAAGCCGATCGTCGCCACCATCGGCGACTCGACCTTCCTGCACTCCGGCATCCCGCCGTTGATCGACGCCGTCTACAACCAAGCCAACGTCACAGTCGTCATCCTCGACAATGCGATCACCGCCATGACCGGCGGGCAGGACCATCCCGGCACCGGACGGACGCTGCGCGGGGAGCCGGCGCCGAAGGTCGACTACGAGGCGATCTGCCGCGCCGTCGGGGTCAACTGGATCCGGCGTGTCGATCCTTACGACGTCGGCCACATGTACCAGACGCTGCGCGAGGCGATCGTGCACAAGGGCGTCTCGGTCGTGATCTCCGAACGTCCCTGTGTGCTCGATCCGGTCAAGATCAAAGGGCCGCCGCTCACGGTGACGCAGGAAGGCTGTGTCGCCTGCCAGTCGTGCATGAACCTCGGTTGCCCGGCGCTGACCTGGGCGGACGGCCTTCATGACGGCCGACACAAGGTGGAGATCGACCCGGCCGCCTGCATCGGCTGTACGCTTTGCGCGCAGGTCTGTCCGTCCGATTGCATCCAGCCGATGGCGCTCGCATGAGCGCCGAGCGGCAGATCGCGAAGACGGATGTTGCGACCCAGCCGGCTCGCGTGCTGAACGTGATGATCGTCGGCGTCGGCGGCCAGGGCGTCCTCATGATCTCGAAGGCGCTGGCGCTGATCGGCCAGAAGCAGGGCCTTCAGGTCAAGCAGAGCGAAGTGCATGGCATGGCCAAGCGCGGCGGCGTCGTGTTCAGCCACGTGCGCTTCGGCGCCGAAATCTGGTCGCCGACCATCGCCAGGGGTGAAGCGGATGCGCTGATCGCACTCGAATGGGCCGAGGGCCTGCGCTGGATCGATCATCTCCGTCCGGAGACCGGCGTGTTCATAGCCGACACCCGCCGCATCGTGCCGCCTTTCGCCTGCCGCTCGCGACGCCTCGGCGCGCCCATGGCATACGCGCGCGAGACGCCGGCCGAGGTGCTCGACAAGGTCGGCGAAGGCTTTGCGCTCGACGCGAGCGCGATCGCTTCGGGTCTGGGCGAACCTCGCGCCGCCAACACCGTCCTGCTCGGCGTGCTCTCCACCTCGATGGACGTGTCCGTCGCCGAGTGGCTCGCGGTGCTTGACGCGCTGACGCCGCAAAAATCGCGAGCGATCAATCGCCAGGCGTTCGAGGCGGGCCGCGCCTGGGCGGAGGCGGCGCGCACCGACCCGTCGCTGCGCTTCGACGCCGGCTTCGCCGCCCGCGTCTCACATCCGCAATCGCCGGAGATCTCGGTCAGGCTCGAGATCAACGCCGCGTGGTGCAAGGGGTGCGACATCTGCGTCAAACTCTGCCCGGAACGCTGCCTCGGCGCTCAACGACCGTCAGGTCGCCTATCTCAAGGAGCCGCAGGCCTGCACTGGCTGCCGCGTATGCGAATGGCTCTGCCCCGACTTCGCGATCGAGCTCCGCACGATCGTTCATGAACCGGCAGCAGCTTAATATGACGACGCCCTCGCTCGCCTCGCTGCATGGCAACCGCGCCTGCGCGCTCGGCGCCATTGCGGCCGGGCTGCCGGTTCTTCGCCGGCTATCCGATCACGCCCTCGTCCGAGATCGCCGAGCAGTTGTCGCGCGAGTTGCCTCGGGTCGACGGCGTGTTCATCCAGATGGAGGACGAGATCGCCTCGCTCGCCGCAGTGATCGGCGCCTCGCTCGGCGGCGTCAAGGCGATGACCGCGACCAGCGGACCCGGCTTCTCGTTGATGCAGGAGAATCTCGGGTACGCCGCGATGACCGAGACGCCCTGCGTGATCGTCAACGTGATGCGCGGCGGACCGTCGACCGGCATGCCGACCCGCCCCTCGCAGGGCGATATCATGCAGGCGCGCTGGGGCACGCACGGCGACCATCCCGATCATTGTCGTCGCGCCCGCTTCGGTGCAGGAGATCTGCGACGAGACCATCCGCGCCTTCAATTTGGCGGAGGAATTCCGCACCCCCGTCGTCGTGCTCTACGACGAGGTGATCGCCCATCTTCTCGAGTCCGTCGTCCTTCCTCAGCGGCGTACGGTGGCGACGGTGACGCGCAAATGGGCGGCCGGCGCGGAACCGGACTTCCTGCCTTACGCGGAATCGGAAGATCGGGTCCCGGTCATGGCGCGGCCGGGTGACGGTCATCGCGTCCATGTGACCGGCCTTACCCATATGCCCGACGGCTTTCCGACCCAGAAGCCTGACCTCGCGGCCAAGGCGACGCAGCGCCTACTCGACAAGATCGAGATCAACCGCGACCGTATCGAGCGGACGGAAACGTTCCAGATCGAAGACGCAGAGGTCGTGATCGTCGCAGTCGGCATCGTCGCGCGGGCGGCGCGCCGCGCGTCGCAGGACTTGCGCGCCGTTGGCGTTCGGGCTGGCCTGTTCCGGCCGGTCACGCTCTGGCCGTTCCCGGAAGGTGCGCTGCAAGCGGTCGCGGCGAGGGCAACGCGGGTCCTCGTTCCGGAGATGAACGCCGGCCAGCTCGCTCTCGAAGTGGAGCGGATTCTCGGGCGCGACAAGGTCGCGCGTCTCAACCGCATCGACGGCGAGCCGATCGCTCCAGCCGACATCGCGCGACGAGCCCGGGAGATCGCGACATGAACGAGGTTGTTCGGGCGCCGTTCGACATCAAGGACTATCTGCGCCTTCAGATGATGCCGCATTTCATGTGTCCCGGCTGCGGCCACGGCATCGCGCTGCGTTGCCTCCTGTGGGCGGTGCACGAGCTGGCGATCGACAAGAACCGGCTCGCGGTTGTGTGCGGAATCGGCTGCTCAGGCCGCGTCGGCGCCTATATCGACGCCAACACGTTCCACACGACGCACGGCCGCCCGCTCGCTTTTGCGACCGGCCTCAAGCTCGCGCGGCCCGACCTGACGGTGGTCGTCATCACCGGCGACGGCGATTGTCTCGCGATCGGCGGCAATCACCTGATCCACGCCTGCCGCCGCAATCTCGACCTCACCTGCCTGATGCTCAACAACGAGGTCTACGGCATGACCGGCGGCCAGGTGTCGCCGACGACCGCGATCGATCGGCTGACGACCACGACGCCGCATGGCAACGCGGAGCCGACCTTCGACGCCTGCCGCCTCGCCGACGCAGCCGGCGCGAGTTTCGTCGGGCGCGAGGTGACGCGCCAGGCGCCGGCGCTCAAGAACGTCATCAAAGCCGGCCTCGCCCATGAAGGCTTCTCGTTCATCGAGGTTCTGTCAGACTGCACCGAGATCTACGGACGCAAGAACGATCTGGGCGAGTCGGCCGAGATGATCCTGGCTCAGAAGAGCGACATGCGCCCCGAGGCGTTCGGCAACGTCGCGGACGAGCCGTTCCGGCCCAATCGGCTGCGTGCCGGCATTCTCGTACAGCGCGATCGACCCGAATACGGCCGCGTCTGCCGCGAGCGCGCGGCGGCCGAACGCGCCAAAGCGAAGCCCAAGGCATGATCGTCCACGCCCCGCAGGCGCATCGCGCGGAAATCCGCCTCGCCGGCAGCGGCGGCCAGGGACTGATCACCGGCATGCACATTCTATTTCGGGCGCTGGCGCTCGAGGGCAGGCGCGCGGCGCAGTCGCAGAGCTACGAGCCGACCTCGCGCGGCGGATTCTGCTACTCGGATCTCGTGATCTCGGACGAATCCGGCGACTATCCGCTCGCGACCCGGCTCGACATGGTCGCCGCGCTATCGCAGATCGGCCTCGATCGCTCGCTGCCGCTGATCAAGCCGGGCGCGCTCATGATCGTCGACGAGCGGCTTGTTCCCGACCCGCCGAACGCCGGCTTCGATCTCCACGTCCTGCCGATCGCCGCCCGGGCGGTCGAGATCGGCAGCCCCCGCGTCGCCAATGTCGTAGCCCTCGGCGCGCTCGCCAACCTCGGCCGCCTCGTCGTCCGACGATGTCCTCGACCAGGCCGTGCGGCTGGAAACGCCGCCGAAGTTCGCCGATCTGAACCTGGCGGCGGTTCGGGAAGGACGGGCGCTTGTCCGCGAGACGGCCCGGGCCTGAGCATCCAGGTCGTCGTCACGACGCGATTTCGACGGCCGCATTTCTCGCGCGCCGGCTTGACAGGCGGACCCATATGTATGGTCTTATTCAAGGACGTCCGGCGGCTTCGCATTGAAGCGGCGGATTTCCAATCGGAGGGATCAGCATGCAGGACATCGAAGGCTTCCTCATGTCACGGCGCATGGCCCTGAAAGCGGGCTTGGCGGGGCTCGCTTCGGCGGGGCTTGTCGGAGGCGCACGGACCGCTTTCGCCGACACGCTCGCCGATATCAAGAAGCGCGGCGAACTGGTCACCGCGACGGAAATGCAGTTCCCGCCTTTCGACATGTCCGACAACGGCGTCTACAAGGGCGTCGACCGCGACCTGATCGACGCGGTCGCCAAGGAGCTCGGCGTCAAGGTCTCCTATCTCGACCTGCCGTGGACCAGCGTGCTGCCCGGCCTCGAGGCCAAGAAGTTCGATCTCGTCATCGCCCCGGTCACGATCACCAAGGAGCGCCTGAAGCACTATGCTTTCTCGGTCCCGATCGCCGACGCGACCGCGGCGCTGATGAAGCGCGCCGACGACAAGAGCATCATGAAGCCCGAGGACATCGCCGGCAAGACGGTCGGCGGCCAGAAGGGCACCTCCCAGGTCGCGCAGCTCAAGGAATTCGCCGCCAAGCTGCCGAAGCCGGTCGAGGTCAAGGAATACGTGGACAACAACCAGTCCTACGCCGATCTCGCGGCCGGGCGGATCGACGCCTCGGTCAATTCGCTGCCGAATCTCGCCTACGCGGCGTCGCAGCGGTCCGACACCTTCGCGGTCGTCACCCCGCCGTTCGGCCAGCCGACCTACTTCTCCTGGGTCGCCCGTCTCGACGACCAGTCGCTGATGGACGCCGTCAACGCGGCGATCGTCAAGCTGGACGGCGACGGCACGATGGCCGCAGATTCAGAAGAAATGGTTCGGCCAGTCGATGGATCTCCCCAAGACCGTGCCCGAGCCGACGATCTGAGGCGGCGCAGTCCAAGCGTTCAGCAGCCCGGCGGCGCGGTTCGCCGCCGCCTGGGCAGCCGTCTCCTCAGGCGACGTTGAGCCGCGCCCATGCGCCTGTCGGTCATCTTCCATTCGTTCGGCTATCTGACGCAGGCGGCGGGCGTGACGCTCGCGCTGTCGCTTGCCGGCATCGCGCTCGGCTTCGTGTTCGGCGCGGCGCGTCTGCATCGCGCGGCTCTCCGGCAATCCGTGGCTCGAACGTCTTGGCGGCGCCTATGTCAGCGTTTTCCGCGGCGTGCCGCTGCTGGTTCTGCTGCTGTTCATCTATTACTTCCTCGCCACCGCTCGGCCTCGACGTTCCGGCGCTCGTCGCGGCGATCGGGGGTCTGAGCCTTTCGTCCGGCGCCTATCAGGCCGAGATCCTTCGCGGCGCGCTTGAACGCGGTCCCGCGCGGACAGAGCGAGGCGGCGACCGCGCTCGGCTACACGGCCCTCGGACCGCTGGCGGCGCATCCTGCTGCCGCAGGCGCTGCGCATCTCGATCCCGCCGCTGATCAACGAGTTCATCCTCCTCATCAAGGCCTCGTCGCTCGTCTCGGTGGTCGGCATCGCCGAGATCACGCGGGTCAGCATGAACATCGCCTCGATCACCTACCGTCCGCTCGAGGCCTATCTCGCGGCCGGACTCTTCTACCTCGCGATCAATCTGTCGCTGGCCGGGCTTCGGCCGGCTCGCCGAGGCCCGTGTCGGCGGAGGCGCGCGATGAACTGGGACGTCCTCCTGCATTATGCGCCAGCGCTCGCCGGCGGCTTCGGCGTCACGATCTTCTGCTGGGCCGCCGGCTCGGCGCTCGGCCTCGCGATCGGCTTCGTCGTCGCCCTTGGCGGCGAGGCGCAGAGCCGCGCGCTGAAAGGCCTCCTTAGCGGTCTACGTCGAGGTGCTGCGCGGGACGCCCTTCCTGATGCAGCTCTTCATCCTCTATGCCGGCGGCCCGAGCATCGGGCTGAGGCTCAGCGCGACGACGGCGGGCATTGTCGGCCTCGGACTCTATTCGTCCGCCTACTTCTCGGAAATCTTCCGCGGCGGCTTCGCGGCCGTCCCGCGCGGGCAGATCGAGGCGGCGATGAGCGTCGGCATGGCGCCGGCTCGACATCCTGACCCGCGTCCGCCTGCCGATCGCGCTGGTCGCGGCGACGCCGCCGATCGTCAACACGCTGATCGTGATGTCGAAGGAGACGGTGGTGCTCTCGATCATCACGGTGCCGGAGCTCATGTACCAGATGCAGACGATGGCCGCCGAGACGTTCACCGCCTTCGACGCGATCTTCGCGATGGCGGTGTTCTACTGGTCCTTGGTCGAAGTCGTCTCCCGCCTCGGCCGCCGCGTCGAAGCTCATGCGACGGCCTTCCTTGCGAGCCGGCCATGACCCGTCCGATGATCGAGATCCGCGCCGTCGGCAAGAATTTTGGCGCGCACCAGGTGCTTCGCGGCGTCGACCTCGACGTCGCGCCCTCCGAGGTCGTGTGCCTGATCGGCCCGAGCGGCTCGGGCAAGAGCACGCTGCTCCGATGCGTCAATTTCCTCGAGTCCTACGACGAGGGCGAGGTGCGGATCGAGGGCGAGCTGATCGGCTACGACATCGACAAGGAAGGCGGGCGCCGCCCGATGGCGCCGCGCCGCTTGCGCGAGATGCGGCGCGAGATCGGGATGGTGTTCCAGCACTTCAATCTCTGGCCGCACATGACCGCGCTCGAGAATGTCTCCGAGCCGCTGATCCGCGTGCGCGGGCTCAAGAAGGCCGAGGCGGCCGACCGGGCGTCGGCGATGCTCCGGCGGGTCGGGCTTGCGGAAAAGGCCGGCGCGCATCCGATGCGCCTCTCGGGCGGCCAACAGCAGCGCGTCGCGATCGCGCGCGCGCTCGCGATGCAGCCCCGCGTCATGCTGTTCGACGAGCCGACCTCGGCGCTCGATCCGGAGCTGGTCGGCGAGGTCCTGGAAGTGATGCGGGCGCTCGCGGCCGAGGGGATGACGATGCTGATCGTCACGCACGAGATGGGCTTCGCCGCCCATGTCGCCGGCCGAATCGCCTTCATCGACGGTGGCCGCATTCTCGCCGACGGCTCGCCCCGGGAGGTCTTCCACGAAAGCGCCGAGCCGCGGGTGCGCCAGTTCCTCCAGACCTACCACGACCGCAACGCCTTCTGAGGTCGCGCCATTTGCAATTTCGGTTTTGAGCGTTTTCAGGCGTTTGCGGCGGCTTTTCCGATCCGTGCGACGCGACGAGGACGGCTCCCTTCGCCGCCTCGCCGTCCGCTGCAGGTCTGGCAAGCTTGCCATTTTTTCAGAGACTTAAGCGCACAAAGCTGTCACAAAATCACGAAGGGAGGGCCAACGCCGTCATGCCCGCGACCGCGGGCGTCCAAGGGCGGCGGGGACGGTGAACGCGTCGCGTTGCGGCTTTGAATCCCTGCTTCCGCTGACATGACATGAATCGTATGTAATTTGTGAATCTCACAATTCTTAGCCTGCCACACTTTCCGATTATCCGCAAGCATTTGCTGCCCTCCTGTTTCGTCTCCGCTTCCGACGGCCTGACGGGCGGGCGCCCGCGACGACCCGCCGGGAACGGCCGGCGCGGATCGGCGTTCCCTCGCCATGTTCGACGCCGAGGTCCACGTTTCCGTTTCCGTAGATGTCGCCATGGAGGCGCCGGCGGGGCTTCGCTACGTCTGCGACAGCAAGCCGGCGATCCGGCGCAGGCGGGCCGGCAAGGGCTTTGTCTATCTCGACGCCAAGGGCAGGCGGATCGCGGACCCCGGCATCCTCAAGCGCATCCGCGCGCTCGTCATCCCGCCCGCATGGACCGACGTCTGGATCTGCGCCAGCGCCAACGGCCACATCCAGGCGACCGGGCGCGACGCCAAAGGGCGCAAGCAATACCGCTATCACGCCGAATATCGCGAGGCGCGCGAGGAAGCGAAATTCGAGCACATGCTCCAGTTCGCCAAGGCGCTGCCGGCGATCCGCGCGTCCGTCGCGGAACACATGGGTTTGCGCGGCCTGCCACGCCAAAAGGTTCTCGCGACGGTCGTGCATCTCCTGGAGGCGACACTGATTCGCGTCGGCAATGACGAGTACGCAAAAGCGAATCAGAGCTATGGTCTGACGACGCTGCGGTCGGACCATGTCGAGGTTGACGGCTCGGAAGTCCGCTTCGCGTTCACCGGCAAGAGCGGCAAGCAATGGTCGCTCGCGATGCGCGACCGGCGCGTGGCGAAAATCCTGCGCGCCTGCCAGGAGCTGCCGGGACAGGAGCTCTTGCAATATTACGACGAGGACAAAGCGCTTCGCGCCGTCTCGTCAGACGACGTCAACGACTACCTGCGCGAGATCGCCGGCTACGACATCACCGCCAAGGATTTCCGCACCTGGGCCGGCACCGTCCTGATGGCGCGCCATCTGCACGAGGCGGGGGCGGCCGAGAGCGAAAGACAGGCGAAGAAGGTTTTGCGCGCGGCGCTGGTGCGGGTCGCTGCGACGCTCGGCAACACGCCCGTGGTCTGCCGCAAGTCCTACGTCCACCCTCATGTAATCGGCGCCTTCCTCGACAGACGGTTCAAGCTCGAGATTGCGGAAGCCGAAGCGTCGGGTCTGCGTCCGCATGAGGCCGCGGTGCTGGCGATGCTGCACGCGCTTGAGGAGTAGCGCCCATTCTCTCCGCTTGCGGGGAGAAGGGCGCGAGGGGCGCGGGCGATTGGCCATTGCGGCTCATCGCCACGGCCCTCACCCTAACCCTGTCCCCGTAAACGAGGCGAGGAATGGGCTCACCTTCTCGCGGCCCGCTCATTCAGCATCGGAGAGTCGCGCTGATGCCAGACGGGATAGGCCGGCGTCACGTCGCTCGCCTTGTCGAGCCTCGCGACCTGCTCCGGCGTCAGCTTCCAGCCGACCGCCCCGATGTTTTCGAGCAGTTGCTGCTCGTCGCGCGCGCCGATGATGAGGCTTGCCACGGTCGGACGGGTGAGGAGCCAGTTGAGCGCGATCTGGGGGATGGTCTTGCCGGTCTCGGCCGCGACGGCGTCCAGCGCGTCGACGATCGCGAACAGCCGCTCCTGGTCGTAGCGCGGTCCGGTCTCCGGAATGGCGTAGGCGCGGGTGCCGGGCTTCGGCGGCTTGCCCGCGGCGAATCTTGCCGGTCAGCTTGCCCCAGCCGAGCGGGCTCCAGATGAGCGCGCCGACGCCCTGATCGAGGCCAAGCGGCAGAAGCTCCCACTCATAGTCGCGGTTGAGCAACGAGTAATAGGCCTGATGCGCGACATAGCGGGGGTAGCCGTAGCGGTCGGAGGCCGCGAGCGACTTCATCAGGTGCCAGCCCGAGAAATTCGAGCAGCCGATGTAGCGCACCTTGCCGGAGCGAACGAGCTGGTCGAGCGTCGACAGCGTCTCTTCGACCGGCGTGTTGTAGTCCTGCGCGTGCAACTGGAAGACGTCGATGGCGTCGATCCCGAGGCGCTTCAGCGAGGCCTCGACCGCCTCCAGGATGTGCAGGCGCGACGAGCCATAGTCGTTGGGCGCGTCGCTCATCGGAAAGGTGGTCTTGGTCGAGATCGAGCACGCGGTTGCGCTTGCCTTTGATCGCCTCGCCGAGGATCTGCTCGGAAAGGCCGTTCGAATAGACGTCGGCGGTGTCGAAAAGGCTGACGCCGTGGTCGAGGCAGACGTCGATCAGCCGCGACGCGCCGGCGGCGTCGGTCGAGCCCCACGCCTTGAAGAAAGCGTTGCCGCCGCCGAACGTTGCTGTGCCGAAGCTGAGCGCCGGCACGCGCAGGCCGGAATGGCCGAGTCGATTGAAGTCCATGCAGTTCTCCCTTTTCGTTAGCGTGAGAGGCGCTGAAAAGGGGGCGGAGCGCAGGCGCTTATACCGCCCCTTCCCCCTCCCCCTCGTCCTGAGCTTGTCGAAGGACGCTCCAGGGCGCGCGACCGTCACAGCTCGCTGGATCATCCTTCGACAAGCTCAGGATGAGGTTCGAGCAATTTTTAGTCACCCCAGGCTCGGCAGGTCCAGCCCCTTCTCCTTTGCGCAGGCGATGGCGTCTTCGTAGCCCGCGTCGGCGTGGCGCATGACGCCGGTGGCGGGGTCGTTCCACAGCACGCGGCCAACGCGCCGAGCCGCCTCCGGGCGTGCCGTCGGCGACGACCACCATGCCGGCGTGCTGGGAAAAGCCCATGCCGACGCCGCCGCCGTGATGCAGCGACACCCAGGTCGCGCCCGAGGCGCAGTTGAGCAGCGCGTTGAGGAGCGGCCAGTCGGAGACGGCGTCGGAGCCGTCCCGCATCGCCTCGGTCTCGCGGTTGGGCGAGGCGACCGAGCCGGAATCGAGATGGTCGCGGCCGATCACGATCGGCGCCTTGAGTTCGCCGCGTCGCCACCATGTCGTTGAAGGCGAGGCCGAGCCGGTGGCGGTCGCCGAGGCCCACCCAGCAGATGCGCGCCGGCAGCCCCTGGAATTTTATCCGGGCGCGCGCCATGTCGAGCCAGTTGTGGAGGTGCGGATTGTCGGGGATCAGCTCCTTCACCTTCGCGTCGGTGCGGAAGATGTCCTCCGGGTCGCCCGACAGCGCGGCCCAGCGGAACGGCCCGACGCCGCGGCAGAACAGCGGGCGGATGTAGGCCGGCACGAAGCCCGGAAAGTCGAAGGCGTCCGTGACGCCTTCCTCCAGCGCCATCTGGCGGATGTTGTTGCCGTAGTCGACGGTCGGAACGCCCGCGTGGTGGAAGTCGAGCATCGCGCGCACGTGCTCGGCCATCGAGGCGCGCGCCGCGCGCTCGACGCCCTTCGGGTCGCTGACGCGGCGCTCCTCCCATTCGTCGAGCGTCCAGCCCTTCGGCAGATAGCCGTTGAGCGGATCGTGCGCCGAGGTCTGGTCGGTGACGATGTCGGGCCTGACGCCGCGCCGCACGAGTTCCGGCAGGACCGTCGGCGGCGTTGCCGAGCAGGCCGACCGAGACGGGCTTGCCGGTCTTCGTCGAGCGCTCGATGATATCGAGCGCCTCGTCGAGCGACTTCGGCGGCGACGTCGAGATAGCCGGTGCGCAGGCGGAACTCGATGCTCGACGGCCGGCACTCGACCGCCAGCATCGAGGCGCCGGCCATGGTCGCCGACAGCGGCTGCGCGCCGCCCATGCCGCCGAGGCCCGCGGTCAGGATCCAGCGGCCGTCCAGCGAGCCGCCGTAGTGGCGGCGGCCCATCTCGACGAAGGTCTCGTAGGTGCCCTGCACGATGCCTTGCGAGCCGATGTAGATCCACGAGCCGGCCGTCATCTGGCCGTACATCATCAGGCCCTTGCGATCGAGTTCGTGGAAATGGTCCCAGGTCGCCCAGTGCGGCACGAGGTTGGAGTTGGCGATCAGCACGCGCGGCGCGTCGGCGTGGGTCCGGAAGACGCCGACCGGCTTGCCCGACTGCACCAGCAGCGTCTCGTCGCCTTCGAGCCGGCGCAAGGTCTCGACGATCGTGTCGAAGGCGTTCCAGTCGCGCGCCGCGCGGCCGATGCCGCCGTAGACGACGAGCTCGCCCGGCCGCTCGGCGACGTCGGGATCGAGGTTGTTCATCAGCATCCGCAAAGGCGCTTCGGTCAGCCAGCTTTTCGCGCTGAGCTCGGTCCCGTGCGGCGCGCGGACGACGCGCATGTTGTCGAGGCGGGAGGGCTGGGCCATTGAGGGTGCTCGCTCGGAGAGGGTCAGGGATTGGCGCGCTGCGTCGACTCGAGGAGGACTTCGAGGAGCGCGCGGAGCGTCGCGCGGGTCGGCTCGGCCGCCAGCACGTCGATCGGGCCCGGCCAGGTGTCCGGCCAGGGCTGCGCGGGGTCGATCATGTAGGCGCGGCAGGCGAGTTCGAGCTGCACGGCCTCGACGCCGCCTCGGGGCGGCCGAACGAGCGGGTGATCCAGCCGCCCTTGAAGCGGCCGTCGACAGCGTGGCTCCGGCCGCTCGCGGCGAGCGTCCCGGCAAGCCGATCGCGCAAAGCCGCCGAGCAGCTTCGCCCGGAATTCGTCCCGAGGTTGAAGACCGGCAGTTCGCCGTCGAACAGGCGCGGGATGATCGAGCGGATCGAGTGGGCGTCGTAGAGCGCCACACGCGGATGCTTCGCCCGCAGGCGAGCGATCTCGCGGCGGAGCGCCTCGTGATAGGGGTCGTAATAACGCGCGCGGCGCTCGGCGATCTCGGCCTCGCCCGGCGCCTCGCCCTCGCGATAGAGCGGCTCGCCGTCGAAGGTCGTCGTCGGGCAGAGTTCGGTCGTCGCCTGGCCGGGATAGAGCGAGACGCCGTCAGGATTGCGGTTCACGTCGATGATCGAGCGCGAAATCGCCGTCCGCACGATCGTCGCGCCGAGGTCCGTCGGCGAAGTCGTAAAGCGCGGGGAGATGCCAGTCGGCGTCGCGCTGGGCGAGCCAGGCGCTCAGCGAAGCGCGGCTCGTATTCGGCGAGGTCCGTCCCGGCATGCGGAATGCTGAGGATCGAGCGGCGCCTCGCGCGGCTCGATGATGAGCCAATCTGGCGTCATGCGGCGTCGAGCTCCGGCAGGCGGACGTCGCCGGCGGCGGCGACGAAATCGCCGGACGCGATCAGCGCCGGCGGCGGCGGCGATGTCGGGATGGAGGTAGCGGTCCTCTTCGAGACCTGGCGCGTCGCGTCTCAAGCGCGCGCGCACGCCCTCGAGCGCGGCGCTCGAGGTCAGCGGGGCGTGGAACTCGATCGCCTGGGCGGCGGCCAGCGCCTCGATCGCCACGACGTGCAGGGCGTTTTGCGCCATCGGCGCCAGGCGCCGGGCGCCATGCGCGGCCATCGAGACATGATCCTCCTGGTTGGCGGAGGTCGGGATCGAATCGACGCTCGCCGGATAGGCGCGCTGCTTGTTCTCCGAGACGAGCGCGGCGGCCGTGACCTGCGGGATCATGAAGCCGGAATTCAGGCCCGGGCGCGGCGTCAGGAACGCCGGCAGGCCCGAGAGCGCGGGATCGACCAGCATGGCGATGCGCCGCTCGGCGAGCGAGCCGATCTCGCAGACCGCGAGCGCGATCATGTCGGCGGCGAAGGCGACCGGCTCGGCGTGGAAATTGCCGCCCGACAGCGCCGCGTCGTCCTCGGCAAAGATCAGCGGATTGTCGGAGACGCCGTTGGCCTCGTCCGCGAGCGTCGCGGCGGCCTGGCGCAGAAGGTCGAGGCAGGCGCCCATCACCTGCGGCTGGCAGCGCAGGCAATAGGGGTCCTGCACGCGCGGATCGCCGCTGCGGTGGGAGGCGCGGATCGCGCTGCCGGCCATCAGCGCGGCGAGGGCCGCCGCGACCTCGCGCGGTCCGCGATGGCGGCGCAGCGCCAGAATGCGCGGATCGAACGGCGCGTCCGAGCCGCGCGCCGCGTCGGTCGAGAGCGCGCCGCTGACGAGCGCGGCGCGAAAGACGCGTTCGACCTCGAACAGGCCGACGAGCGCGTGGGCGGTCGAGAATTGCGTGCCGTTGAGCAGCGCGAGCCCTTCCTTCGGGCCGAGTTCGCACGGATGCAGCCCTGCGCGCTCGAGCGCGGCCGGCGCCGGGAGGACGTCGCCGCCGAAGCGCGCTTCGCCGACGCCGATCATCGCCGCCGTCATGTGGGCGAGCGGCGCGAGATCGCCCGAGGCGCCGACCGACCCTTGCGCCGGCACGACCGGCGTGACGCCGCGCGCCAGCATCGCCTCGAGCAGCGCCAGCGTCGCCGGACGCACGCCCGAGGCGCCCTTGCGCCAGCGAACCGAGCTTCAGCGCCATCATCAGCCGCGTCGCCGGCGACGCGACGCCGGTTCGCCGACGCCGGCGGCGTGCGACAGCACGATGTTGCGCTGGAGCTGGACGAGGTCGGCGGCGGCGATGCGCACGCTGGCGAGCTTGCCGAAGCCGGTGTTCACGCCATAGACCGGCTCGCCGCGCGCGAGGATGCGCGCGACCGCCGCCGCGCTCTCGGCGACGCGCGAAGCGCTTGCGGGATCGAGCGCGACGTCCGCGCCCGCGGTAGATGGCGCGCCAGTCGGCGAGCGAGGCCGAGCCGCCGGTGCAGCCGGACCGTCATCGTCCCCTCCAGACGCGCGCGTGCAGCGGATTGAAGCCGAGGCGGTAGACGAGTTCCGCCGGTCGCTCGATGTCCCAGATCGCGAGATCCGCCCATTTGCCGGTCTCGAGCGAGCCGGTCTCGGCCGCGAGCCCAAGCGCGCGCGCGGCGTTGCGCGTCACGCCGGCGAGACACTCCTCGACGGTCAGGCGAAAGAGCGTCGCGGCCATGTTCATCGCGAGCAGGAGCGAGGTCATCGGCGAGGTGCCGGGGTTGCAGTCGGTCGACACCGCCATCGGCACGCCGTGACGGCGGAAGAGCTCGATCGGCGGCGCCTTCGTCTCGCGCAGCGTGTAGAACGCGCCGGGCAGCGAGCGTCGCGACGACGCCCGCGCCGCGCCATCGCCGCGGCGTCGCGCTTCGTCGGCGTATTCGAGATGTTCGGCGGAAAGAGCGCCAAATTCGGCCGCAAGCGCGGCGCCGCCCGAGTTCGACAGTTGCTCGGCGTGCAGCTTGACCGGCAGGCCGAGGCGCTTTCGCGCCGCAGGAACACGCGGCGAATCTCCTCGCGCGAGAAGGCGATGCCCTCGCAGAAGCCGTCGACGGCGTCGACGAGGCCCTCGGCGGCGAGCGCCGGCAGCATCGCGTCCGCGACCTCGGCGACATAAGCCGCGCGGTCGTTCGCAAACTCGGGCGGCAGCGCATGCGCGCCGAGAAAGGTCGCGCGGACCGCGACCGGACGCTCGGCGGCGAGGCGGCGCGCGGCGCGCAGCATCTTGCGCTCCGTCTTCGAGATCGAGGCCGTAGCCGGACTTGATCTCGACCGTCGTGACGCCCTCGGCGATCAGCGCGTCGAGCCGCGGCAGCGCCTGGCGGACGAGTTCGTCCTCGCTCGCCGCCGCGCGTCGCGCGGACGGTCGAGACGATGCCGCCGCCCGGCGCGCGCGATCTCCTCGTAGCTCGCGCCTTCGAGACGCGCCTCGAACTCCGCGGCGCGGCTGCCGGCGTAGACGAGATGGGTGTGGCAATCGATCAGGCCCGGGCGTGATCCAGCGCCCCTCGCAGTCGATGCTCCGCGCGCCGCACGGCGCGCCGGCGCGTCCTGCTCGGGGCCTGCGAAGACGATGCGTCCGCCGCGCGGCGACGATTGCGCCGCGCTCGACGACGCCGAGGCCCGGCGCGCCCTTCGCGAAGGTCGCGAGCCGGGCGTTCCGCCAGATCGTCGTCTCCACGCTCTCCGCCGTCATGGCAAGAACCTCGCCGCTTGGCTTCGGGTTGTCTTTAATGTATAGACATAATCAAGTCAAGCGCGAAGGGCGGACGATGACGACGTTGCATTTCGGGCGGGCGCTGACGCCGATGGCTGGGCCTCGAACGTGCGCGTGCGGATCGACGGCGCGACGCATCGCTTCGGTCGAGCGCGACGCGGCGCGCTGAGGCCGGCGACGAGCGCTGCGGGATCGGCGTGCCCGCGATCGCAAATCTGCATTCGCACGCCTTTCAGCGCGCCATGGCCGGCTTGACGGAACGGCGCGGCGCAGGCGACCGACAGTTTCTGGACCTGGCGCGAAGCGATGTACCGCTTCGCGCTCGCGGCGACTCCCGACGACGTCGAGGCGATCGCCGCCCAGGCCTATGTCGAGATGCTCGAAGCCGGCTACGGCGCCGTCGCCGAGTTTCACTACCTTCACCACGACGTCTCCGGCGCGCCTTACGCAAACCGCGCCGAAATGGCGGAGCGGATCGCCGCGGCCGCGACCGCGACGGGCATCGGACTGACGCTGCTTCCGGTGTTCTATGCGCACGCGGGTTTTGGCGGCGCGCCGCGCGCTCCGCGAGCAGCGCCGCTTCGTCAACGACCTCGACTCCTACGCCGCGCTCGTCGTCGACTGCCGCCGCACGCTTGTCCAGGCGGCGGACGTCGGCGTCGCGCCGCACTCGCTGCGCGCCGCGACGCCCGAGGAACTGGCCGCGGTCGTCGCGCTCGCGGGCCGTTCGGCCGATTCACATCCACGTCGCCGAGCAGACCGGCGAAGTCGACGCCTGCCTCGCCTGGTCGGGCGCGCGTCCCGTCCGGTGGCTCCTCGATCACGCCGAGGTCGACGCGCGCTGGTGCCTCGTGCACGCAACGCACATCGACGCGGACGAAGTCTTGGCGCTCGCGCGCTCCGGCGCGGTCGCGGGCCTCTGCCCGATCACCGAGGCCAATCTCGGCGATGGCGTTTTCCCGGCGCGCGCGTTTCTCGATGCGGGCGGACGGTTCGGCGTCGGCTCGGATTCCAATGTCGAGATCGCCGTCGCGGGTGAACTGCAGGATGCTCGAATATGCGCAGCGCCTCGTCTTCGCGGGCGCGCAACGTCTGCGCGAGACGCGGCGGCTCGACCGGCGCTGCGCTATTCGCGGCAGCTGCGGCCGGCGGCGCGCAGGCGCTCGGCCGGCCTTGCGGCAGGCTCGCGCCCGGCGCTTCCGCCGATATCGTTTCGCTGAGAGGCGATTCGCCGCTGATCGCCGGCCGCGCCGACGACGCGATTCTCGACACATGGATCTTCGGCGGCGCACGCGATCTGGTCGATCGTGTCTGGAGCGGCGGCCGCAAGGTCGTGAGCGACGGGCGGCACCCGGCCCGTGAGAGGATCGCGGCGCGGTTCGGCGAAACCCTGCGGCGGCTCGCCGCTGCGACCGGCGCCTGAAGAGGGCGAACGCGAGCGATCATGTCCGAGCCATCGAGAGACGAGGGAATTTTGCCGGGCGCCCCGGCGCGCGTCCCTCTGCGCGCCAACGAGCGCGCGCAGGGCGCGCCCTCGTTGCACAGCCAGATCATCGCCGACATCGAGACGAAAATTCTCGGCGGCGAATGGCCGCCCGGCCGCCGCATCCCCTACGAGCACGAACTGACCGAACTCTACGGCTGCTCGCGCATGACGGTCAGCAAGGCGCTGACCGCAACTCGCCCGCGCCGGGCTGATCGAGCGGCGGCGCAAGGCCGGCAGCTTCGTGACGCGCCCGCACGCGCCAGTCGGCGCTGCTCGAGATCCGCGACATCGCCTCCGACGTCGCCGCGCTCGGGCTCCCCTATCGCTTCGAGGTGCTGGCGCGGCGAAAGCGACGGGCGACGCGGGCGGACCGGGCGCGCATCGACGCGCCCGCAGGCGCAGCCGCTGCTCGCGGTCGTCTGCCGCCACGACGCCGGCGCCCTGCCCTTCTGCCATGAGGATCGGCTGATCAGCCTCGCCGCCGCGCCTTCGGCGGCCGACGAGCCCTTCGCCGCCTTGTCGCCCGGCGCGTGGCTCGCGGCTGAGTAGCCCTGGACGGCGGCCGAACATCAGCATCCGCGCCGCGGCGGCCGATCGCGAACCGTGGCCAAGACGTTGAGCATCGCCGAAGGCGCGCCGTGTCTGATCGTCGAACGGCGAACCTGGCTCGCGGGCCAACCGGTCACCCAGGCCGCGCTCACCTATCCCGCCGGCGCCCACGAACTCGTCGCGAGCTTCACGCCATCGCAGGGGTGACCATGAGGGAAGCCAGTGCTCCGCCGCGCAAAAGCGGAAGGCGGCGACACCCCTCCCCCTGTGGAGGAGGTGTTCGGAACGGAGACAAAGTGTCGCTTCGCGGAGAAGGGGAGGCCGTCATCGCGATGCAGGCAGTCGCTCGGGCCGGAAGCGCCGCATTGGGGGGGCGCTCGGCCGGAGCGAACGACCTGCCAGACCAAGTCTTGACAGCTCCCGTGGTTGCGTCTTGAAATCGTTGCCGTCGTCAATCGTCACGGTTTTCTTGATCAAGAAATTTGCGCTGACGCAGCGTTTTGCAATTGAGGATCCCATCCGGGGCGCGGATTGAATTGGCTTTTATTTTAACGAGGTCGAGATGAAGACACCGGCCGTCACGCCGAAGCCCCCTCAGCCGGCGCCGTCGCATCAGCTGGAAATGGTCCTGGCGTTCGTTTTTGGCGTGATCGCCATCGGCGTCGTGCTCTGGCTGGCGTTCCGATCGAACGCCATCAGCGAGCAGCAGTTCGAAATTCTGCGGATCCTGATTGCGCTCGCGGGCGGAGGGGTTGCGGCGGTGATCCCCGGCTTTCTCGACGTCAGCATCAAGCCGACCGCGAAGCTGGCGCTGCGCGCGGGCGGCGCGCTGGCCGTGTTCGTCGTACTGTATTTCTGGTCGCCGGCCCACTGGACGTCCCCGCCGGCGGGGCCGGCCGCCCATGAGACGGGGACCGTCATCCAGCAGACGAACGGGACGGACTCTCCGGCGCAGAACGGAAATGGCAACACGGTCATCAATACAGGCAAGCCTTGAGGCGATGTGACGCTACATTTCCCGTCGCTCTCCTGCTCGCGTGCGTGATCGGGCCGGCGCCCGTCGCTGCGGAGGTCACGCAGACGACGGGCAGCGGAAGCTGGTGCAGTCCGGCGCAGAACGGGAACGGCAACACGGTCATCTGCAACGGCGTCGATGTGGCTGCGATGAAACGCCTCAACGAGCTGCTCGACCTCAAAGACCTCGATATCAAGCAAAAAACCGCCGAGGCCGAAGACTGGGCGCGCAGGTACAACGAACTCAACGCGCAGCTCGAAGAGGCCAAAAAGCAACTCAAGAGCGGCGGCGAAGATGCGACCCTGCTGCAAACCGCGCAGACCCTCTTGCATGAGGGCGATCTTGAGGCGGCGCACGCGATCTTCGACCGCCTGATCAAGTCCGACGAGGCGAATGTGGATCGCGCGGCGCTGGATCATTTCGGCCGCGCCACCGTGTTCGCGCTGCAGTTCCGGCTGGACGAGGCGTTGCCGGACTACGCCAGGGCCTATCAGTATCGGCCCGAAGACGAGCGCTACGCCGAGCCCTATGCCTACGCGCTGTGGAGGCAGAAGGACTATTCCGAGGCCGAGCCGGTGCTCCAGGCGCTTCTGAAGCAAGAGCGAAGGCGTGCGGAGCAGGACTCCGCCGCTGACCATCCCGATCTCGCGTGGACGCTCAACAGCCTGGGCCTCATCTACACCGATACCCATCGCTTCGCCGACGCCGAGGCGGCTCTCAAAGAGGCTGCCGGCATCCAGCGCCCGCTGGCCGCACAGAAGCCCCTCCCATATCAGGCCAACCTGTCATGGACGCTCAACAACCTGGGCGAAGTCTACAGGCAGACGCAGCGCTTCCGCGAGGCCGAGTCGGCGTATACGGAGGCGCTCGATAATTGGCGCGCGCTGGCGGCGCAGAATCCCGCAGCCTACCGGCCCGCTCTCGCCCTGACGCTGAACAACCTCGGCATTCTCTACGGATACGCAAACCGCTTCGGCGACGCCGAGGCCGCCCTGAAGGAGGCCGTCGACATTCGGCGCGCGCTGGCCGCGCAGAACCCGGCGGCCTATCGGCCAGACCTCGCGCAGACGCTGGTCACCCTGGGCCTTCATTACGCCACCACAAACCGCTTCGCCGACGCGGAGGCCGCCGAAAAGGAGGCCGCCGCGATCCGGCGCGAGCTGGCCGCGCAGAATCCCGCCGCCTACCAGCCCGACCTCGCGAACACGCTCGCCGGCCTGGGCCTTCTTTACGCGGCTACGAATCGCTTTGCCGACGCCGAGGCCGCCGACAAGGAGGCTGCCGACCTTTGGCGCGCGCTGGCCGCGCAGAACCCGGCCGCCTACCGGCCAAACCTCGCGCTGGAGCTCAACAGCCTGGCTGTGCTTTACGGGAGTACGAACCGCTTTGTCGAAGCCGAGGCCGCGATGAAGGAGGCCGCCGACATTGACCGCGCGCTGGCGACGGAAAACACCGCCGCCTACCAGCCCCATTTCGCCGTGGCGCTCATGAGCCTGGGAGATCTCTACCGACGGATGGAGCGCTTCCCGGACGCCGAGGCGGTCTTGAAGGAAGCGACGGCGATCGACCGCACGCTCGCGGCGCAGAATCCGTCAACCTACCGGCCCCAGCTCGCAGTGGCGCTGAACTTCCTCGGAGACGTCTACTGGCGGACGCAGCGCTTCGCCGACGCCGAGGCGCTCCTGAAAGAGGCCGCCGACATCGACCGCTCCTTGCCGGACGCCTACCGGCCCAACCTCCCGGAAATTCTCGATAGCCTCGGAGAACTCTACCAGCAGACGCAACGCTTCGCCGACGCCGAGGCCGTCCTGAAGGAGGCTGCAGACATCGAGCGCGCGCTGGTCGCGCAGAACCGCGCCGCATACCTGCCCGGTTTTGCCGAGACGCTTGGCGACCTGGCCGCTCTTTACGCGGTCATGAACCGATTTTCGCAAGCCGACGCCGCCGGGAAGGAGGCGGTCGACATCCGTCGTGAACTGGCCGCGCAGAACCCTGCCGCCTATCAGGCCGAGCTCGCCGAGACGCTCAACGACATGGGTTTTTTCTACCTGAACGGCAAGCGTTTCGCCGACGCCGAGACCAACTTGAAGGAGGCCGCCGGCCTTTGGCGCCCGCTGGCTGCGCGGCGCCCGGAGTCCTACCGGCCCGAGCTCGCCCAGACGCTTGGCAACCTCAGCGTCCTCTACACGACCACGAACCGCTTCGCCGACGCCGAGGCGGCCGCGAAGGAGACGCTCGGCATCCGGCGCGAACTGGCCGCGCAGGACCCCGCCGCCTACCAGCCCGAGCTGGCCGGCACGCTCTACAGCATGGGCCTTTTTTACACGAGCACGAGCCGCTTTGCGGACGCGGAGGCCGCCGAGAAGGAGAGCGCCGGCATTGAGCGGGTTCTCGCCGCCCAGAACCCGGCCGTGTACCGGCCCTACCTCGCCTTGGCGCTCGTCGGCCTGGGAGATCTCTACCAGAAGACGCAGCGTTTCGCCGACGCCGAGGCCGTCCTGAAGGAGGCCGCCGACATCGAGCGCCCGCTGGCCACGCAGAATCCGCCCGCGTTCCGGCCCGCCCTCGCCAGCACACTGACCAGCCTGGCCTCAGTGTACCGGCGCATGCATCGCGATGACGACGCCAACGCCCTGGACGCGGAGGCGCGGGCCTTAGGAAAGTAGCGCGCGGAGAGCGGGAATCAGAGCCGCACGGCGCGGCCCTGCGAGGATGGGTCGCATTGTCTGGGGGCCGGGACGGCTTTAATCGGGTCTGAACGGGCGCCTTCCTGGCGCAGCTGGCTCAAACGAGCGCCTTCGATGGGAGGCTCGCGGAGAAGGGTGAATGGTTTATCGGATCGTTGCTGAGCTTTGCACGAGTTGCGGCGCCTGCGAACTGGACTGCCCGAACGAGGCGATCGCCATAGACCGTTTCACTTATGTGATCGACGCGGAAAAATGCAAGGAGTGCGAAGGCGTCTTCGACACCCCGCACTGCGCCTCAGTCTGCCCGGTGCCGGGAACCTGCGTGCCCGCGGAGAGCTGAGGCGAGGGATGCTCCGCCCTCCCGCGCCTATTCGGAGACTTCCTCGACCCTGCAGTGGATCGGCTCGTCGAACGGGTCGATCTCATGGCGCCGCACAAGCTGCATGAGCTTGTGGCGAGCATCCGCGGCGCTGTCGATGTGGAGGACGTCGCGCGCGAGTTCCTGTCCATTCCGCTCAATGATCAAAGCAAAGAACTTTCCTGTCGTCATTGAAGTCTCCTCTTGTCGTCGTTGCCCGGACGTCGAAAGCCGCACGTGGGCCGTGCGAGCACGAAGCCCCATGCGAATCAACCATGCACCGCTGATCATTGTGCGCTGCAACATGGGCTTTCACGCGGCGCGATTGTGGTCGGTGCGGTTTGCCGCACGATGTTGCAAAACAGCAACAGTCAGCGTTAGCCGTGCTCCATCCGCGTCCAGAGGCGCTTCGCTTCGGCGCCGGCGACGGCCGTGATCCGCTCGAAATCGCCGGTTTGCAGCGCGCCGTCGCGGACGACGACGCGGCCACCGACGACGACGTGAGCGATCCGGCCGGCGCGCCGCACCACGCAGTCGCCCAGCGCCCCGGGCGTCAGCGGAGCGATTGCGGCGCCGAACCGTTCCGCCGCCAGCGTGCAGCCTGCGGCGAGACGTCCCTCGAAGGGAGTGTCGCCGTTCTCGGTCGCGAGTTGCTTCAACGCCGCTTCTTCTTCGCCCATATCCGGGTCCCAGCCGTCGACGCCGAGCGCCACGCGCGAAGTCGCGGACAGGGCCGACGCGTAGCCGACGCGGTTGCCTTCGTTGGAGCGCGGGTTGTGGACGAACCACACGCAGGCGGCTGCGGCGCGCCGCACCTGATCGGGAGTGAGATGCACGCCGTGGGCGAGGATCGAGCCCGCGGGCAAGGCGTCGAGCGCCGTCAGGCGCTCGAGCGGCCCGGCGTAGCCACGCTCAAGCGCGTCGTCGACGTCCGCAGAATCCTCGGCGACATGGACATGCACGACGGTTCCAAGCTCGCGCGCGAGCGCGCCGGCTTCGCGGATCGTCTCGTCGGACACGGTGAAGCTTGCGTGCAGCCCGACGAGCCCGCGTACGAGCGGCGAGGGCGGGACCCCGCGACAGGCCTTGAGTCCGCGCCGTCCCTCGTCGCGGCCGAAGTTGCGCTCGGTCGCGCCGTAGCAAAGCAGCGCCCGCATCCCCAGGCCGGCGCACGCTTCGGCGAGGATGGGAAGCGATTCTTCGATCAGGTTCGGCGACTCGTGATGATCGACGAGCGTGGTCACGCCGGCGAGCAGCGCCCGGGCGAGATGGTCGCGCGCCGCGGCCTCGAGGCTCCGGGCGTCGAGGGCGCGGTCGAGGCGCCACCATACGCGCTGCAAAATCTCCAGAAAGTCTCGCGGCGCAGGATCGGCCGGCGGCATGCCGTAGCGCGCAAGGCCGCTGTAGAGGTGCGTGTGGGCGCAGACGGCGCCCGGCTCGATCTCGCCGTCGCCGCAGGCGAGCCGCTGCGCGCCTTCGGGCGCGTCGGCGACCACGCGGCCCGCTTGGATCGCGACGGTGCGCCCATGGCAGTCAGGGCCGACGAGGAGGGCGCCGGTCATCGCCAAATCTTCCGCGACCTCGTCCTGAGGAGCCTGCGAAGCAGGCGTCTCGAAGGATGTTTCCGTGCTCGCTGGAGCGCCCTACGAGACACGCCGCCTGCGAAGTCGTTCCTCAGGACGAGGTCCGGGGTTTGGCATGCCGTCAATGCCATTGGTCACGGTCGGCGTCGAGGATGCGGCCGAGGTTTATCGCGCGGGCGGCGGGCGAATCCTTCATCGGAAGGCGCGTGCGCCGGACGCCGTCGAATGCGGCCAGCGCGCCAGCGACCGCGCCCGCCGTCGGCACCAGGCCGATCTCGCCCACCCCCTTGGCGCCGAACGGCCCCTCGGGCTCCGGCTCCTCGACCAGTATGACCTCGACCTCCGGCATGTGCTGGGCGCGGAGCACGCCGATCTCGCGCAGCTTGAAGGTCACGGGCATGCCGTCCTTGCAGGGAAGCTCCTCCGTCAGGGCGTAGCCGAGACCCATGTGCACCGCGCCCTGGATTTGCGCCTCGCATTGCTGCGGGTTCAGCGCCCGGCCGACGTCGTGCGCCGCGATCACCCGTTCGAGCGCGCCGGTCTCGTTCAGAACGACCACCTGGGTCGCGAAGCCGTAACTGGTATGGGTCTTGATCTTGCCGTTCTTGAACTGGCCCTCGGCGGTGGTGTCGTCGATCCGGACTTCGCCGGAGTAGACGCGTCCCTGAAGCTCGGAAAGCGTCCGCCCCGAGTTGAGGTCGGCTTTCAGCTTTTCCGCCGCGTCGATCACGGCGCGGCCGGCGAGCAGGCTGCCGCGCGAGCCGGTCGTCTCTCCGCAGCCGACTTCGTAGCGGCTGTTGACTTGCGGCCGGAACACGGAAGCGGGAAGGCCGGTGACCTCGACCGCGCACTGGGTGAGGATGGTCAGCAGCCCCTGGCCCATTTCGGTGAAGCCGGTGTAGAGCGCGACGAAACCGTCGGGCCCCACCACCAACCGGCACTTGCCGAATTCGATCGCGCCGTTGCCGATCCCCGAGTTCTTGAGCCCGCAAGCGATCCCGACCGCCCGGCCGTTTTCGCGCGCGGCGTCGTAAGCGGGCTTGACCGCAAGCAAAGTCTTTTCCGCGCCGACCGACTTCTCCAGAATCTGCCCCGTCGTCGTGAGGTCGCCGACCCGCACGATGTTCCGCCAGCGCATGGTCCAGCCGTCGAGCCCGACCTGGGCGGCGAGCAGGTCGATCGAGCCCTCGATGGCGAAGCTCGTCTGGTTGACGCCGAAGCCGCGCATCGCGCCGCACGGCGGATTGTTGGTGACAGCCGCGATCGCCTCGACGTGAAGCGCGGGCATCCGGTAGGGCCCGCAGGCGTGGCCGGCGGCGCGCTCCAGCACCTTGCCGCCGACGGACGCGTAGGCGCCGGAGTCGCCCAGAATGTGGATTTTGGCGGCGGTGAGGCGGCCATCCGCACCGCAGCCGACGGTGTAGCGCATGGTCAGCGGATGACGCTTGGCGTGCATGCGGATCGACTCTTCGCGCGACAGCTCGATCCGCACCGGGCGCCCGCTCATGCGCGCGAGCAGCGCCGTCTGCGCCTGGATCGTCATGTCCTCCTTGCCGCCGAACGCGCCGCCGTTCGGGACGAGTTCGACAAACACACGGTCTTCCGGCTCGCCGAGCACCGAGGCGATCTGGCGGCGGTCCTCGAAGATGCCCTGACTCTGGGTGAGGACGTGCAGGCGACCGTCGGGCATCGGCTCGGCAAGGCACGCCTCCGGTTCGAGGAACAGGTGCTCGATGCGCTGGGTTTTCCATTCGCCGCTGACGACATGGGCGGAGGCGGCGAGCGCCGCTTCAACGTCGCCGCGCGCATAGCGCGTGGTCGAGAGCACGTTGCCGTGCTTCGGATTGACCTGCGGCGCGCCCGGCTTGATCGCCTCAACGGGGTCTAGCACCGCAGGCAGCGGTTCGTATTCGACCTCGATCCGCGCGGCGGCTTCGCGGGCGAGGCGCGGCGTCTCCGCCGCGACCGCCGCCAGCACGTCGCCGACATACCGGGCCTCTTCGCCCACGGCGACAAGGACCGGCCAGTCGGCAAGAATCTGTCCGACCCAGCGGTCGCCGGGAACGTCGGCGGCGGTCGCGATCGTCACGACCCCCGGCAGCGCGAGCGCCTTCGATACGTCGATGCGCAGAACCCGCGCGCGGGCATGGGGCGACAGGACGATTGCGCCATAGAGCAGGCCGGGCGCGTCGATGTCGGCGACGAACGGCCGCGCGCCCAGCGTCAGCTCGGCGCTCTGGTAGCGCTTGAGCGGCTTGCCGACCCCCCCGTCCTCGACGAGAGCCGGCAGCGCGGCGCCGTCGAGCTTGGCGTCCTGGATCAGTTCGATTGCGTCGAGAATCTTCACGTAGCCGGTGCAGCGGCAAAGATGGCCGTCGATGAGCTTTGCAAGCTCGGCGCGGCTCAGCCGCTCGCCCTGGTCGGTGATCCATTTGATGCGCAGCACCAGTCCGGGCGTGCAGAACCCGCATTGCAGCCCGGCGGCGGCCTGGAAGGCGTCGGCGTAGAGTTTTCGCTCGTTGTCGCTGACACCCTCGAGCGTCGTGATCGACCGGCCCTGGACCTGCTCGGAGCGGACCGAGCAGGCGAGCTTCGGCTGGCCGTTGAACAGCATGAGGCACGAGCCGCATTCCCGCTGGGGCGAGCATCCGGACTTGACCGACTTGATCTTGAACGTCTCGCGAAGGGCCTCGAGGAAAAGCTGGTCGGCCGGCGCCTCGAACTGGCGCGCTTCGCCATTAAGCGTGAACTTTATGGTCTTGATTGCGTTCGCCATGGTGGGTCCGGTGCGCGCTCATGTCCCATCAGTTATGCCTGGACGGTGGGCCGAGCGAGGTGTTTCATTGTCGCAGCCGGCCGCGTTCGTCATTGCGAGGAGCGAAGCGACGAAGCAATCCAGGGGGCCGCGGGGCGCCCTTCGATCTCCTGGATTGCTTCGCTTCGCTCGCAATGACGGCGTCGGGTTCTCATTGTGATGCTCCGAACCGTTAGACGCCTCAAAAATGCGACAGAACCTTCGAGTGAACGGCGCGCGGCTCCTCTCGCGCCTCGAGCGGCTGGCCGAGGCCGGTGCGCGGCCTGACGGCGGGGTCAACCGGCTCGCGCTGACCGACGCCGATGGCCAAGGCCGCGATCTCGTGGTCGGCTGGATGCGCGAGCTCGGGCTCGCCGTCACGATCGACGCGATCGGCAATGTCGTGGGCGTGCGCCCCGGTCGCGAAGGGGGCGCGCCGGTCATGATGGGCAGCCACATCGACACCGTGCGCACCGGCGGACGCTATGACGGCGCGCTCGGGGTTCTGGCCGGGCTCGAAGTGATCGAGACGCTGGCCGACGCCGGCGTCGTCTCCCGCCGTCCCCTGGCGGTGGCGTTCTTCACCAACGAGGAGGGCGCGCGCTTCCAGCCCGACATGTTCGGCAGCCTCGTCTTCACCGGCGCGCTGCCGCTCGAAAAGGCGCTCGCCACCGTCGGCGTCGACGGTGCGAACGCCGGCGAAGAGCTTCGGCGCATTGGCTACGCCGGGGACGCGCCGGTCGGGAAGCCCGACGTTTACGCCTATGTCGAGTTGCACGTCGAACAGGGGCCGACGCTGGAGGCGGAAGGCTTCGCCATCGGCGCGGTCGAAGGCGTGCAGGGCATCTCCTGGACCGAGCTGACGCTTTTGGGCCAGTCGAACCACGCCGGCACCACGCCGATGCGGATGCGCCGCGACGCCGCTTATGTCGCGGCGGAGATCACGGCGTTCGCGCGAAGACTCGCGCGCGACCTCGGCGGCGATCAGGTCGCGACCGTCGGCGCGCTGACCCTCACGCCCAATCTCGTCAACGTCGTCGCCGAGCGCGCGGTGATGACGGTCGATCTGCGCAACACCGACAACGCGCGGCTCATGGAGGCCGAGCGCCGCCTCGCGACCTTCGTCGCCGAGACCGCCGCGGCCGAGAACGTGACGGTCGAGAGCCGGACGCTCGCCAGATTCGATCCCGTACCGTTTGCGCCGCCTTTGGTTGCTCGCGTCGAGGCGATCGCGCAGGAGTTCGAGCTGCCCGTCAAGCGGCTGCCGAGCGGCGCTGGCCACGACGCGCAGATGCTGGCCGCGGTCTGCCCGGCCTGCATGATCTTCGTGCCGAGCGCGGGCGGCGTCAGCCACAACATCGCGGAATACACCGCGCCGGAGCAGTGCGCCGCCGGCGCCGACGTGCTGCTGCGGCTTGTCGCCGAGCTTGCGGAATGAGGCCCGCACCACCGCGCTATCGCGCAGTCCCCCTCCTCCTTTCCGCTTCGCGACACGGGGGAGAAGAGCGCCGGCCGTCCGAAGGACGGTGGAGGCGGCGCGCCACGCGTTGCCGTCCTTCGAGACGCGCCTTCGCTCCTCAGGACGAGGATAGCGGTGAATGACCCGCCAACTCATTCGCAACTCGATGATCGTCAACGGCGACGGGCGCACGGCGCCTTATGCCGGCGACGTGCTGATCGACGGCGATCGCATCGCCGCGCTCGGCGCCGTGAGCATGACCGAGGCGCAAACTGCCGACCGGATCATCGACGCGGGCGGCCGGGCGCTCGCGCCCGGCTTCCTCGACACCCACAACCACGGCGCCCTCGGCGGCACGGCTCTTTCAGAGAGCGGCCTGCCGATCGCCTGCGAACTCGCCGTCCTCGGCGGCGTGACCAAGCGCATCTGCGGCGTCGACGGCCTGTCGCCCGCGCCGGTCGCCGAGGCGCAGCGTTCGCAATACGCGGCGCAATTGAAGCCGCTAGACGGCGCGATCGATGGCCAATGGACGTGGACCTCGATCGCCGAATTTCTCGCCTGGCATCGCGGCCGCTCGGTCACCGATATGGGGCTCTATCTCGGCCATTCCGCCGTGCGGCGGGTGGTGATGGCGAACGTTGCGCGGGTCGCGTCCGACGCCGAGATCGCGGCGATGGCGGAGGTGGTCGAACGCGAGGCGCCCCTCACCCTCGGCCTCTCGACCGGCCTCGTCTACAACCCTGCGGTCTATTCCGACGAGCGCGAGATCGCGGCGCTGGTGCGGGCGTTCAACGCGGTGAAGCCCGGCGCGCTCTTTCCGCACCTGCGCTCGGAGAGCGACAACATCATCGCGAGCGCCAAGGAAGTGATCGGCGCGGCGATCGAGGGCGGCGGGGGTTACTGTAACGAGCACTCGAAGATCGCGGGCGCGCAGAACTACGACCGCATCGGCGAACTCGAAGGCCTGCTCGCCGACGCCGCCACGCAGGTTCCGACGATGGAGAACATGTATCCGTACACCGCGGGGTCGACCACCGGCGACGCCATCTTCCCCCCGGACATGAGGGCGGGCGGACGGGCGGAGTTTCTGGCGGCGCTGGACGATCCGGCGCGCCGCGCGGCGGCGATCGCCAGGATGCGCTTCGATTCGAAGACGTTCGACAATTTCATCCACTTCTGCGGCGGCCTCGTCGGCATCCAGATCGCAGGCGTCAAACCTGGCGTCGGCGACGCCTTTCTCGGCCGCCGTCTCGCCGATGTCTCGCGCGCGGCCGGCGCCGACGATCTCGATAGCGAGGCGGCATTTGACGCCGTGTTCGACTTCTTTGCCGCTAACAAGGGCGAGATCGCGATCATCTCGCATTACGGCAACGACGCGACCATGGAGCGTTTCTTTCGTCGGAAAACCATGGCGATCTGCACCGACGGCCTGATGCCGGGGCCGGGGCAGAAGCCGCATCCGCGCTCGCTCGGCGCATTCCCGAAGGCGCTGCGCATGGCGCGCGAGATGGGCATCCCACTCCAGGAGATGGTGTGGCGGATGGCGACGCTTCCTTGCCGGTTCCTGAACCTGCCCGATCCGGTGCTGCGGGTCGGCGCCGACGCGTCGCTGACGCTGTTCGACCCGGCGACGGTGCGCGAGCGCAACGATTACCTCAACCCGGATGTGCGGCCGGAGGGGATCGACTGCGTGTGGGTGCACGGGGCGCTCGTGCTCGACCACGGCCGGCTGATTGCGACGCGGCCGTTCCCAGGCCGGGTGCTGGCGAGCCCGACGCGTGCGTTGTAGGGCGCGTTCGCTGAGCGCGCCCGCGGGGTCAGCGACCGCCCGCTACAGGCCGCCGCGCCCCAGCGCCGCGCTGACGAAGTTGACCGCCCCCGGCGCCGCGACCGCGTCGAGGATCGGCAGCATGATGCGCAGGCGCGTGAGATCGACCGGGCCGTCGGACGCGCCGCTGACGCTGCCGGCGACGTCGCTCGGGTCGAGCGCGAGGTCGAAGCCGGCCCCGCTGAAGCGCACACGCGCGCCGTAGCGCTCCAGGCGCACGGTCTCGCCGCCGAAGCGGCCGTGCATGATCGCGCCCAGGTCGCCCGGTTCGACCACGAAGCCGTCGCGATGGGGCGCGGCCTCGAAGGCGGCGAAGCCGCCGAAGAACAGCGGCTTGGTCTTGTAGGGTCCGCCGTCCTCGGGGCAGAGCACGTCGCAATGGCCGCATTCGTTGCAGGCGTCGGCGAAGGCGCCGATCTGATGCGGCTTGGCGATCCGCACCACGCCAACGACCTCGACGCGCCAGCCGCCTTCGCTCCGGGTCAGAAGCTCGACCGGGGTTTCGCCGACCGGAATCGAGAAGCTGAAGTTGGCGTCGTTGGGACACACGGGGATGCACTTGTCGCAGGTCAGGCAGTCGAACAGGACGAGCGAAGAGCCGATCTTCTTCGGCGGAGTTGCGTTCTCCGCCGCCGCTGTATCGGCGGTCGGCGAGCACGCGCTCGGCGTAGACGGCGCTGTTTCGCACGCGCGCGGCGGAAACCCAGGCCGCGAAGGCGTCGGCCGCCGCCGCGCGCGGATCGCCGCTCTTGGCCAGCGCCGCGCGGCATGCGGTGGCGCGCTCTTCGGATAGGCCGAGGTCGGCGAGCGCCGCCTCGGCTTGGCCATGCGCCTTGAGCGTGAACACGTCGATGTCGTGCGCGCCGGCTTCGTCCATGCGCTTGACCAGCGCGCCGAAGTAGCGCCAACCGCGCCGGTAGCCGCCGAACTTCAGGAGGTCGCTGCAGACGGTGACCGGCTTCAGGCCGAGGCCGACCGCGTCGGCGAAATTGCGCTTCGTCGACGCCGCCGGAAAACGACACCGGCAAGCGGTCGCCGAAAACGCTCCGAAAGCGCGCGACGAGCGCGATCGCGAGCGGATGCAGCGGCGGTCCGGAGAGATACATCACCTTTTCGCTCGCCGGAAAGAAGCCCCGGTTGTTCTCGACCACCAGCGTGTTCGAGAATTTGACGCCGAGGCTGCTGTCCGTGCGCGAACGCATAAGGGGCGAGGCGGCTCGATCATATCGACCACCTCCGGCCAGGTCGCATCCTCGGCGACGGCGCGCTCGGGGACGACGATGTCGTGGTAGCCGAGCCGGTCGTGGAGGATCGCGTCCAGCGCTTTGCGGCCGAGCAGGGTCGGATTGAGCTTTACGACGACGTCGAGGCCGACGTCGCCGACGAGATGCCTGACGATCGCCTCGATCTCCCCCGGCGGGCAGCCGTGGAAGGTCGAGAGGGTGAGCGAGTCGGAGATGCGGGTCGGGAAGGGCAGGTCGCGGAAGCGGCTGAAAGGCGCCGGGATCTGCGCTCGCAGTTTGTCGACGACCGCGGTCGCGTCGAGCATGCCGTCCAGGAAGCCGCGCACCTTGGCCGACCGGACGCCTGCGAGATCGTAGCCGACGCTCATGTCGAACACCGTGTCGGCAAGGCCCTCGCCGATGCCCGGACGCTTTCAGCATCTCGATCAGCATCGCGCCCTTGACGTATTCCTCGCGCGACTGTTCGACCGTCAGTTCCTGCGACCATTCGACGTTGAAGCCGACGGTTCCCATGTCGATGCACGGCCGCGGCACCTCGATCGCGTCGTTCACCTGCACGGTCTTCAATTCGATCACCCGCCCGCCCGCGAGCCAGGAGAGCGCGATGTTCTGCGCCATCTGCGTATGCGGTCCGGCGGCCGGCCCGAACGGCGTCGAGGCGCGTCGCTCGCGAAAGGCGACCGAGAGGTCGCGTCCCGGATAGGCGTTGACGAAGCGCTGAGCGGGCAGATCGAACACCGACCGCTTCTCTGCAAGCTCGCGGAACATGCGGCCGATCAGGACGTCGAAGGGAACGGGAGCGAGCTGGACCATGGGGGCGCTTATGCGGGGGGTGGCGGGGAGAGACAGTCCCTTTTCCCCGCGTGCGGGGAGAAGGTGGGGCGCAGCGCCGGACGAGGGGCTGCGCCACCGATCAAACGTCGGCGCCGCCCCTCTCCCCGGCCCTCTCCCCGCTCCGCGGGGCGAGGGGACTTCGTCGGCTCTCTCTTCATCCGCCCTCGCCTCTCTCGACTCCGGACAGCACGGCGGCCGCCGCCGCGCGCGTCGGCGCCGCGAGCGCGCCGGCGAGGCCGGCTGCGCCGGTCGCCGACGCGGGAATGTCGGTATGCGCGCGCACCAGCGCCAGCGCGCGCTCGACCGCCGTCTCGTCCGCGACCCTTGTTTCGCCGCCGGTCTCGCGCATGCCTTCGCGACCTCGAACCAGTCGTAGGTCTCGTCGTCGAGAATGCCATGGGCGAGGCTCGCAGGGACGCTCTCCCACGGCTGCATGAAGCGCGACCGGTTGCGTGAAGCGCTGTCGAGCGCGACGCCGTCGAGCCGATCCCACGCGCGCGCCAGCGGCGCGCAACCCGCAGTCTGCACCGCGATCAGGCGCGGGGCGCGGCGCACCAGCCCAGCCGCCGCCGCGACTGCAAAGCCTTGAGCGAGGGCGGAGGCGAGCGCTCCGCCGCCGACCTGCACATAGACGGCGTCGATCCCGGCGCTCTCGGCCGAGAGCGTCTCGGCCATCTCGAAGGCCAGCGTGCGCGCGCCTTCGACCGCGAGGCCGTTGTCGGGCCCCTGCACGCCGAACGGAATGGCGCCGCGCGCGACCGCGCGCCGGGCGGCGCGGACGCAAGGGTCGCCGCTTTCGCCCGGTCGGCGCGGGCAAACTTCGACATTGGCGCCGAGGTCTCGAAGCCGTCGCACGACGCTTCGCTCGGCATCGTCGGGAATGAAGACGTCGAGCGGCCAGTTCGCGGCGCGCGCGATGATTGCGGCGGCGAGCGCGGCGTTGCCGCAGGACGCGATCGCGAGGCGCCGCGCGCGCAAGTCCGCGCCGAGGGCGAGACGGGAGATTTGCAGGACGCGCAGATAGAGCATCAGGCCCATCAGGTGACGGCGCCTTGTGCGAGCCCGAGACATTCCCGGTCTCGTCCTTGATCCATAGGGGGTCTGCGAGGCCGAGCGCGGCGGCAAGCTCGGGCTGGCGTGTGAACGGCGTGCGGACGAAGCCGCGATCGTCGACAACCTTCAGCGCCTCGTCGAGTTCGCCAGCGACGTCGAACCACGCCGCGTCCGAGAGGCCTGCGGCGCGCGCGAGACGATAGGGCGAGAGCCAGCGACGATAGCGCAGGAACGGCTCGTCTTCGTCGCCAACGTCGAGATCGGGCGGATCGACAGGGGCCACCAGCACGTGGTCGATGTCGTCGCCTTCGCGGGCTTGAGGGCAGGCGAAGGGGAAGGCGCGGGCAGGGATCGACGACCGCGCCGCAGCCGTGGCAGACGAACAGCGGCGAAGCGCCGGTCACGAGAGCCGGGCGGCGACGCCGCTCTCCGCGTTGAACTCTTCGATCATTGCGTCCCAGGCCGGCGCGAGATCGAGCAGCCCGTCCCAGAACGCCTGTTTGGCGCGGACGGAGAAATCCTCGAGCGACACGCCCTGCTGCTCGACCCAGGTGAAATAGCCGAGATTGAAGATCCGCTTGCGATCGACGTGGGAAAGCTCTTGCACATAGTCGACGCCCGCGCCGGCCAGGAAACGCCCCCAGGTCTCGCCGGCCGCGACGGCGTCGAACCGGTTGCCGAAGTAGCGCTGCTTCGCCTTGATGACTTCGCTACCGTACATCTCGGCGCTGTCGGTCGCGACCGTCAGCACGACGTCGTCAGGACCGAGATCGAAAGTACTTGGCGAGCTTTATCGCCGCGACGATGTTGCCGATGCTGGAGATGCCGAAGGCGCCGAGTTCCGCAACCAGCGCGGGATCGACGCCGCGCCGCTCGACCAGATACCTGCGGCCTTCGTCGGTGTTGAACAGGGTCAAGAGCGTGTCGGTGGCGCGATCGCTGACGCCGACGACCACGTCGGTGTTCATGACGTTGTGGATCAGCGGCACATGCTTGTCGCCGATGCCCTGGATGTTGTGCTCGCCAAAGCCGTTCATCAGCAGGGTCGGGCACTCGACCGCCTCGACCGCCGCGATCCGAGCTCCGTAGACGCTCTTCAGGTGATCCCCCGCCGCGATCGTTCCCGCCGACCCGGTCGCGGAGACGAACGCCGCGAGTCTCGCGCGCGGCCGGTCTTCGGCGACGGCCTGAAACACCCGCTCGAGCGCCGCGCCGGTGCAAAGCCGATGGACGACGTAATTGCCGTATTCGCAGAACTGGTTGAACACGATGTTGGCCGGATCGCGATCGAGCGCGGCGCAGGCGTCGTAGATCTCCTTGACGTTGCTCTCCGAGCCCGGCGTGCGGATGATGTCGGAAGGTTCGGCCACCCAGCGATCGAGCCAGTCGAAGCGCTCCTGGCTCATGTTCTCCGGCAGGACCGCGACGCCGCGGCAGCCGAGGATGCGGGAGATGGCGACGCCGCCGCGGCAGTAGTTGCCGGTCGAGGGCCAGATCGCGCGGTGACGGGTCGGGTCGAACTGGCCAGTGACCACGCGCGGCGCGAGACAGCCATAGGCGGCCAGCACCTTGTGGGCGTGGATCATCGGGAAGCGAAGCCCGAGCGCGAGCACGATGCGCGCTGGCGAGCCGGTCAGCTCCGGCGGCAGCTCGATCGCGCCGGGCGTCAGGCTTCGGCCGCGACGCGAGGCGTCATTGAACCAGTGGACGCGAAACAGGTTCAGGGGATGCGCCGAGTCCGGGTCGACGTCGCCGAGGCGCTCGGCGATCGAAGCCGGAATGCGCGAGGGGTCCTTCAGTTCGCCGAAGGTCGGCAGCACGACGCCCGCCTCGCGGAAGCCCGCGAGCGTTCGCCGGTAGACGGCGGGATCGATCAGATGTGTTTCCAGCCCCAGGCGCGCCATGCCTGCGTCCCTTCTCAAGTCGTCGCGAAGGCGTCCCTGGCGGCGCCCGCAATGCCGTCCGGCAACCCTGAAAGGGCGCGTAAGCTGGAGCGATAAATGGTCCGGCGGTTTCGCAATGTCTAGCGGACGGACCCCCACCCATCCGCGGCGAATCCCCGCACAGGGGACGGCGGAGCCGACGCCAGCGTGAACCGGAAAGCGGCGCAGCGACAAGCGCATCCCGAGAACGGGCTCTCGCGGCGCGCGTCCTGGTCTAGGGTTACGGTCGGGCCGGGCGAGACGCCGCAACGGCCGTGGCATGATGAGTCGTGCGCATCCCGCCGCGTTCAGGGGTTGGGCCTATGGCGCTGACCAGGTATAGGAACAGCCACAAGGCCATCCCCATTACCAGGACCGCGATGACGGCAGCCAGGTCGCGGTCGTCCGCCAGGTATCCGCGATAGAAGGCTGCCTGTTTCTCGATCCGGTTCATGGCGGTCTCCATTCGAGTCCGTCCTTCCCATTGCAGCCGGTTTCGTTCGCTCCGACCTATGCGATTTTCTTGAGAGTCGATTCATCATGCGCGCGGGTCGGCGGCTGTGACGCTCGTCACACCCCGAGCGCGTCACGATGCGAACTTGTGGCGAGGAGGGGACCGCGACCGCCGTCCCGGTCCCGCCGTCGACGATCAAGAATCGCAGGCCGCCTTTTTAGTTGACTATTTTTATATACTATTCTAACTTCGATTTGCCTGGCGCTTGGCCGGGTTGTAGGCTTCTCCCCATGCCATCCCCGGTTTTGGTCCAGACGCGCCCTTGGAGCGACTGGGACCCCAGCCTCTACATGAAGTTCATGGACGAGCGGACGCGCGCCGCGCGCGATCTGCTCGCGCGCGTGCCGCTCGACGCGGCCAAGCTCGTCTACGACCTCGGTTGCGGGCCGGGCAACAGCCTGGAGCTTCTGTCGCTCCGGTTCGCGGAGGCGGAACTGGTCGGAGTCGACACTTCGGAAGCGATGCTGGCGCACGCGCGCCTGCGGGCGCCCAAAGCGCGTTTCATCCGGGGCGACATCGGCAGTTGGGCGCCCGACGCGCCGCCGAACTTGATCTTCAGCAATTCGGCGCTGCATTTCCTGCCGAACCACCACAAGCTTTTTGCGCGGCTGGCGGCCTCTCTCGCGCCTGGCGGCGTGCTCGCCGCGCAAATGCCGTCCAACGCCAACGAATCCTCGCACGCGCTCATGCGCATGGTCGCGGCGGAGGGACCGTGGTCGTCGAGATTGGTCCCGGTCGCAAAAACGCAACCGCTGATCGCCTCCCACGATGACTATTACGAATGGCTGCAACCGTTCTCTTCGTCCGTCGAGTTGTGGATGACCACGTATGTCTATGTGTTCGACAACGCGGCGAGCGTGGCGGACTTCTTCGCCGGGTCGGCGCTTCAGCCGTTTCTTGAACGGCTTTCGGACGACGAGCGCTGCGGATTTCTCGAGCGCTATCGCGAGGGGCTGCGGGAAGCCTATCCGCCGCAGTCAGACGGAAAGGTGCTGCTTCCCTACCCGCGGCTCTTCCTGGTCGCCGTCCGCCGCTGAGGAGGGCGGGCGCGCGAGGGTTTGATCAGGGCGGAACGACACCCCTAATTCGGTTCTCTCTCGATGAAACGAGAACTGCCATTGAGCAGATCGATATTATTTTGAATCGTCTGATTGTCTGGATCTTTCAGCAGCGCCTCGTGGAATTTCTCGCGCGCGGCGCTCAGGGCGCCGCGCAGCATGTACGAATACCCCTGATTGTTGAGGATCTGAGTCGTTTCTCCCTGAAGCTTGATGGCTTGACGATAGGCCCTGTCCGCCATGTCGAACCGTCCGATGCGGTCGTAGCTGGCCGCCAATCCAATCCACGCGCTGACGTCCTTCGGAGCCTTTTCGACTGCGGCCTGAAAGTATTGCTGCGCCACTCCGTAGACGCCTCGATTGAAATATTCCTGGCCAAGGCGAAGGGGTTCGTCCGAGGGATAGTACTTCACGTCCGTTGGATTCTGGATCGTCAGGGTGGTTCCCGCGTCGTCCGCCTTCGCGTCGGCGGTCGGAGGCGCTGGGATGTTCGCGGCAGGCGGCTGATCTGCGGCGCATCCCCCGAGAATGAAAACCAAGGCCCCTGCGGCAACAACGGACGAGACGTGCGCGCGATTTGGTGTTCTACGCATTATTAATCCAACGCCGCGTCAGTCAATCAGCAGGTCTCCGCAGAGCGCGAGGTACTCCTAGGAGCGGTCCTGTTCAATCGGACTGGTTCTCCGTCCTATTTTCCGCCCCCGCCCCCCCCACTCAGATCGATGCCTTTACTTCCTTGGTCCTCTTCTACCTTGTCTCCAGATGATATGATCGGCGCGAGCGTCGGCGGCCGCGATCCGATAAGCGTCGGATCCTGGTATCGGTTGACGGCGCCGACCAGGCGCTGGCCGTTGATGGGAATGCGTCTGTCTCGCGCGTAAGCCGGCCAAGGGTCGATGATCTGAGTGGCCGCGTTCACGTCCTCGGCATCGCCCGATGTCACGGTGACCGTGTCGATCCTTTCGGCGTAGCGCGTAAGTTCGTCGAGGAACGGATAGTCGCCGGCTCGCGCCGTTCCGGATGCAATCAGGACCGCGACCGCCGTCATACTGATGATTTTCGCCATGTCAGGTTCCTCGGAACGCGTACGCTGATCACTTTGACGAGAGGGGCATGATGTAACCGTAGGGTCCCGCGTTTCCGCCGCCCGACGTCACGTAGTCGTTATATTCCTTTCGGACGTCCGGTTTGCCCATCAGGAAAAAGTCGAGATCGTTGGACGGCATATCCTTGTCGAAAGGCGTCGCGAGCTTCTGCCCTGGCGCGGCGGGCGCGACGAGATGAGGCGTGACAATGACAACGAGATCGGTCTCGGCCGCCTGGTAGGACTTGCTGCTGAACAGCACGCCGAGAACGGGCACCGAACCGAGCCACGGCAGTTGATTCACATCGTGCGAGTTGTCCGACTGGAGGAGACCGGCGATCGCGAAGCTCTGCCCATCCCGCAGCTCGATCGTCGTCCGCGTTTCGCGCTTTGTGATCGAGGGAATCGAGGTGCCGGAAATCACGACCGCGTCCTTGTAATCGAGTTCGCTTACCGACGGGTTCAAACGCAAATTGATGATCCCACTCGCCAGGACAGTCGGCACGAAACTCAACTGCACGCCGTAAGGCTTATATTCCGTCGTGATGATCGGGGCGGTGCCCGACGAGGATTGAACGGACGGCACAGGATATTCGCCGCCGGCGAGAAAGCTTGCGGTGTCGCCCGAGAGCGCGACGAGATCAGGCTCTGCAAGCCGACGCGCGAGTCCCTTCGATTCGAGCGCCGAAATGAGAAGGTCGACATTCCCGCCGGCGAGACTGAGAAGACCCACGCCAAAGGGCGAGGCTGTCGTCGCTCCGGTCGCGATCCCGCCGGGCACCAGCGTCGCAAGGGTCTGGAACAAGGGAATGCCTCCGGGGGTGCCTCCAACAGCTCCGGTCGCGCCTTGACTCAAGGCCGTCGCCGCGCCGCTCTGGCCGACCTGGGTGAGAGAGCCGTTTCCAATGATCCCGCCCGCGGTCTGACCCTTGTTCGCCCCGAACCAATTGACGCCGATGTCCCGCTCCGCGGTTCGGTCCACTTCGACAAACCGAACTCTCAGCATCACCTGCTGCGACGCCGCGACTTGCATCGCGTTGACGACGTACTTGTCGGCGTCTTTCGGATCCACCTCCTTGCCGTCATCCGTCGTGACCATCGACTTGGCGATCGCGACTGCACGTTCTGCGTCTACGGCGTTTCTCGCCTCGCCGGTCAAGATGATCTGGTCCCTGCTGACAGACACGCGGATGCCCCGGCTCTCGGTGCCGTGACGAATCCGTCTTGTAATGTCGTTTAAGTCGAGCGTCACATCGAGGTCGATGACGGCGACAAAGCGTTTGTCCTGATCGTAGAGCATGATGTTGGTGGTGCCGACTTTCTTTCCCTGGATGTAGAGCCGTGTGTCCGAAATCGGCAAGACGTCGGCGATCTCCAGGTTTCCGGCGATCGCCGTCGCAAAGGGCCTGGGCGATACAAACGTAATTGATTTGTAACGGACGACCTGACGGACCGAAGCCACCTGGGCCGCCGCTGGCGGCATGCCGCAGAAAGCGCTCACGCAAAGGACCATAAGTAACGCCGCGGATAACCAGCGGAGCGAAGGGGCTAGTCGCATGTTACTTGCGAAAACAAACATAGCCTAAACCTTCAAGGGTCGACCTGCCCCTAGTCCCTGCATTTCATGTCTATTGCGTGATAGTCCGAATAATTAACAAATGTCAATTCAATCGCGACCTTTATAAAGTGACGAATGCGAACATTCATGGACATTATCATGTATTCAATGACTAAGCGCGTCCATCACTTTGAGCACCGCCGGGCCGCCGACGAGCAGAAAGAGCGCCGGCATCATAAAGAGCATGACAGGAATGGTCATGAGCGCCGGGAGACGGCTCGCCCGCTCGTCCATGGACGTCATCTGGTCGTTTCGCATCTCGGCCACGCCGGCCCTTAGCGCCTGTGCGAGCGGGGTTCCGAACCTGAGGCCTTGCGAAAGCACGCCGACGACCGATCGAACGCTCGCATTATTGATCCTCTCGGCGAGGTTGGCCAGCGCCTGGGTCCGGTCGGGCAGGATGTTGACCTCGGCCCAGGTCAGGGCCAGTTCGTCGCTGACCGCCGGCTGCGAGTCTTTCAGTTCATTCGCGACACGATGAAGCCCGTCCTCCAGCGACAGACCGGCTTCCACGCACACCACCAGCAGTTCCAGAGCATTCGGCAGGCCCGCCGCGACCGACCGGATCCGTCGCTTGATCTGGCGGGAAATCCAGAGGATCGGCGCGATCCATCCCGCGATCGCCGTGCTGCCTGTTGCGACGATGAACTCCCACAAAGGCGATCCGGTGGAGAGAACGTGGCCCGCGACGAACAACCCGAATGCTCCCAGCGCCCCCGCCGCGAGGAACCTGAGCAGGATGAAATACGGAATCGCGAGATCGGCCCCGACGCGGAGCCGGGAAAATGTTCGGACGACCTGCCGGTATTCGGCCTCGGAGAGACTGCCGCCGAGCGCGTGAAGTTTCGCCAATCCTTTCACGGGACCGGAGGACGGCTTCGACCTGACAGGCGCCCTGACGGCCGCGGGCGAGACGAGGCGAATGCGCGCCGCCAGCGAGGCTTCGCGGCGGTTGGGAACGCCCGAGGCGATCAGGGTCGCCCCGCCGACGATCATCGCGGCAATGCCCGCCAGCGCGGTGAGGTCCGGGGAGTTTAAAAAATCCAAAGCGGACATGGCGTCGATCGCCCTTCGTCAGTCGGTCGTCAGTTGCGCCATCAGCGATCGCATCGACAGGATCGCCGCCGCAAAGCAGCCTAGCGCGGAAGCCAGGATGGCGTGGCCGCGCGGATCCACAAACAAAGGAACAAGATACGCGGGCTGTACGGCGAACAGCGCTCCCGACCGTGAGAACGGGAATGGCCGCGAGCGTGTAGGCGGTTGCGGAAATCTCGCCGGTGGCCGCCTTCGCCTTCAGTCGGGCCGCGCGTCGCTTGCGCATGAGGTCGGAGAGGTTTTCTAGCGCTTGCGTGAGGTTGCCTCCGGTCTCGTGCTGCAGGGCGACGGCGATCGTGAAAAAACGGAAATCCGACAGGCCGACAGCCGCGCTGCTGTCGTTCATGACCTGCTCGATCGGAACGCCGATCTTCACCTGATCGGCGATGGCGGCGAATACGGTGCTGACCGGCGGCGGCGTCTCGAGCGCGACCGTGCGCACGGCCGCAGAAATCGGCAGCCCCGCCCTGACCATGCGACTGATGGTGTCGACGGCGTCAGGAAATAGGTCCGCGAACTTGCGCTCCGTCTTCTTCTGTTGCCGGGACAGAAGGAATCGCGGAACCAGGAACGATGCAGCGAGCGACGCCGCAATCGCGTACAGAAGCGGAAAGTCGAGAACCCCGGTCGTCAGATTCCAGACCGTTCCGGACGCCGTGGAGGCCGTCAGCAGCAGGGTCAGCGATCCGGATTTCATCGCCCACGTGCGCTTGAGCCCGATCGTGAACAGCGCCCGGACGCGCGCGTCGAAGGGATTGGTTTTCGCCCTGAGCAACCCGCCGAAGGCGTCGACCTTCTTGGTCGGGGTTCTCTTCAGGCCGGCGATGAGGTTCGAGCGCCTTTCCCTCTCCAGGCGTTCATTTTTGCGCGCCATGAGCATCGCCGCGAGCAGACCGACGCCGACGAGCACGAGAGCGAATGCAGTAAAGAGCAGCATGCGGTCAGCCCTTGAATTCCTCTCTCTCGATGCCGAGCGATTCGCAAGAGCGCGGAACCGAGCCCGAAATACTCGACCTTTGGAAAGAAGTGCGGCCTCACGGGATGCGGCTCGAACCGTCCGCGCAGCGTCCCGTCAACGTTCTCGCCCTCGTAATTGTAGATGAACAACGGATTGAGGGTGATGACGTCGCCTTCCATCCCGACGACCTCCACCACCTCGGTGACGCGGCGAACGCCGTCGCGCATGCGCTCGGTCTGAATTATGAGATCGAGCGCGCCCACCAACTGGGTTCGGATCGCACGGACCGGAAGATTCCCCGTTCCCATCAGGATCATGTTTTCGATGCGCGCCAGCGCCTCGCGGGCGGAATTGGCGTGAACGGTGGACATGGATCCGTTGTGACCGGTGTTCATGGCCTGCATCATGTCGAACGCTTCGCCGCCGCGAACTTCTCCGATAATGATCCGGTCGGGCCGCATCCGAAGCGCGTTGCGCATGAGATCCCGCTGGCTGACCTCCCCGCGTCCTTCGACGTTGGGCGGGCGGGTCTCCAGCGACAGGACATGGGCCTGCTGCAGTTGCAGTTCGGCGGCGTCCTCGATGGTGATGATGCGCTCGCCGGCGTCGATCATGCGCGACAGCGCGTTGAGCAGCGTCGTCTTGCCGGAGCCGGTGCCCCCGGAGATGATGATATTCAGGCGGCAGTGCGCGACGATTTCCAGGAAGGTCGCGAGCTCGCGCGAAAGGCTGCCGTTCGCTACGAAGCTCGAGAATTCGAGCATGCTCCGCGAGAACTTTCGAATCGAAAGGCTGGGGCCTCGAAGGCTGAGAGGCGGGATGATCACGTTGACGCGGCTGCCGTCCGCCAATCGGGCGTCGAGCATCGGGCTCGATTCGTCGATGCGCCGTCCGATCGACGAGGCGATGCGCTGGGCGACGTGCAGCACCTGCGCGTCGCTGCGGAACTGCAGATTGGACAGCTCCAGCTTGCCGCGCCGCTCGACGTAGATCATGCGCGCGCCATTGACGAGGATGTCCGATACGGTCGGATCGCGCAGCAGCGGGTCGATCGGACCGAGCCCGACCATCTCGTCGACGATGTTCGCGCCCGAGGACATGCTGTTCGTGCTGCGTTCAGCAGGATCTTTCGCTCGTTGGCGATCTCGGCCACCAGCTTGATGACGAAGTCCGTCAGCTCCTGCTTGGTGATGCGGACCGCAACCAGCGGTTCGACCCGCATGAAGACCTGATCGCGGATGAAGTCCTTCGCCTCCGACGGCTTGGCGTCGCGGGCTGCTCGGCGCCGCGTCGCCGGGCGACGCTGGCGCGGCCGCCGGCGCCGGTCGCAGCAAGGCTGGCGGCGGCGCCGTCGCCGCGATCGGGTCAAGACTTGCTTTCGTCCAAATCGCGCCATTGGCTAACCGAAAATCCGGCTGCAGGACCGATTGCGGTTTCTCCGCCGGCCTCGCCGGCCAGGTCGCGCAGCATGCGGGCCAAGCCGCGATTCAACGCGGAGCTTTTCTGCGCCGCTTTCGCTCCGAGACTGGACGCGGCCGCGATCGCTCGATCATAGGGTATGACGACGTCAGGGGGGTGGCCGACGGCGCGAATGAATTCCTGCTTCGGGAAGCGCGCCCTCGGCGCCGCTCATGTTGAGCACATGCATCGTGCGTCGCTCCGGAGAGTTCGGCCCGATCCATTCCCGCCAGCGCACCAGTGTCTCGCGCCGAGGCGAGGCGTCGCGCTGCTGACCAGAACGCAGGCGCTGGGGGTATGGAGCGCATCGAGCGAGGTTCGCCGCGGCCGCCGTGGGCAGATCGACAAACACGAAACGATAGCGCATGCAGCAGCTTGTCGGTCAGCGACAGGATCGTGTCTTCGTTCAGCGCGACTGCTCCTGCCGAAGGGCTCGAGGCTCGCCAGCAGGTCGAGACGATCGCCCGCATGAAGCGCTCCGCGTTCGAGGAACAGCTTGTCGACGCGCTCCGGTCGTTTCCAGCCCCTCGTGAAGCGCGTTGGTCGGATTTGCGCCGAGCTGGAGCGCGGCGTCGCCGCTCTCCATGTCCAGGTCGACCAGCATCACCCACCTCTGATCCTTGTGGGCCAGACGCCTGGCGGCGTTCACCGCGATCGTGGTGGCGCCGACGCCGCCGCGCACGCCCAGCACGAACACGAGCTTTCCGCGCATTCGAATTCGCCGGCTTTTCGTCGCATGCGCCCTTCAGGAGCATGTTGCAGCTGCGTTTGAGCGTGTCCCGCACCAGCGGTTTGAAGAAATATTCGGCGACGCCGGCCGTCTTCAGCTCCTGGTAAAGGAGAATGTCGTTGCGGTCGCCGATGGTCACGACATTGACTTCCGGCTCGCACATTTCAGCGAGTTCGTGGATGCGGAGGAGCGGATTTTCGACGCCGGATATGTCCACGATCAGGAGGCGTGGCGTTTTTCGCCGGGCGAGCGCCGCAGTGGCGGTCACGACGGTGCCTCTGGCAATGTCGGCGTCGTCGATGCCGAGGTCGCCGAGCGCCGCTCTGACGAGGTCCTCGGTTTCGTGGTCCGAGACGAAGGCCATTGTGGTCGGCGTCGGCGCGCGGTCGGCGGAGACGGCGGTGCTGGCGCTGCTCAATCGTTCAGTCATTGGGGTTTCCCTGGGCGCCTGACGCCGGCGCGACGCGCACGGACGGCGGGCGCGCCTGTTCAGCCGCCTCCGGCGGCGAGCCGGCGGCGACCGGCGCCCGGGAAGGCGCCCGGTTCGAGGGCACGCAGCGAACAGACTTGTCGAGTGTGCTGCCGGTGACTGGCGGACATCGCGGCGCCGCCGCCGCCGCCGCTCGCTCGGCCGCCGCAGACGCGAAAAGGTCGCCAATGGCGGGCGAAACGTCCGACGCCCATACCGCGCCGGCGTCCTTCGGCGGATCGGCCTCGGCCATGGCGTCGAGAGGCAGAAGCGAAAGTTCGAAGGCTCCCAGCTTCGAGGCGACGAGCAGTTTTTTCGCCTGCTGTTCCGTCACTTCGAGCGTGACGGTCTTCGGCGCGTGGGGCTCCATGCCGATCGTGGCGGCCACGCCCGCGGGCGGGCTCATCTGCTGATCGACCGCGAGCACGCGCACCCCGCGCAGCACGGTCTCTCCCGAGGTCCTTCTCCGCGGATCGGGAGCGGTCCTTTCGTCGAAGCTTTGGATGAGGACCACGTCGACCAAATCGCCGGGCAGCGCCAGACCCGCCACGCTCTGGGCCGGATCGACGAAGATCGTTAGCGCCAGATGTCCGGGCCTCAACTCCGCGGCGAGCCGATTCTTCGGCTTCACGAACTCGCTGACGAACAGGGTGTCCCCCGCGGCGAAATCTTGCAGGCTCAGCGCGCCAATGAACTCCTGCTCCTGACCCGGTTCGAGGCTTCCCGGCAAAAGGCGTTCGTCGGGCTTCAGAGCTTTAGAGACGACGTCGCCCTTTTGCAGCGGAATTCCCCTTTTTATGGCGTGGGCCGCCGCCAGAACCTGCGCGATGGCTTGGGCGTGAATCTCGACGCGGGTTTCCGCCGGCGTCCGGCTCGATCGCACCTGTCCGAACCAGGAAAACAGGACGACGACGCCGAGCAGCACGCACGCTGCGCCTACGACGAGCAGGACAATGCGGAGGAACATGAGACGATCTCATTGGCGGCGTAGACACAAACACCCCCGAAGATGGCGAGCGCATAGGGCATGGGGCCCCCCGCCGCGATCCGGTGGCGCTCCGCATTCATGGCGACGGCAAATCCGGTTGCTCCTCGAGCCATCGGCGAGGCGGCCGGCGTCGCCGGGCCTCTGAGTCCGAGACGCGCCGCAAGGTAGAGGCAGCCGACAACGCCGCCCGCGAGGGCGACGTCGATGAGGAGCGGCCCGACCTGGGTCGGGGAAACAAGAAGCGTCGCTGCGCTGATGAGCTTGACGTCGCCTCCACCAAGGATCCGGTGATGGGAGAGGACCGCGAGTCCGCAAAAGACGACCGACGCGGCGAGCAGACTGAGCCAGACCGAACCGGGTCTGACCAGGAGGCCCCGCGCCAGGCCGATCGCGGCGACAGCGATCGCCACTTCATTGGGGATGCGCCGGTCCTTGAGGTCGGTTGCGGCGGCGACGAGGAGGAGGACCAGACTCGCAGACCAGAAAACAACGGCCATGACCGGCAAGTCCCCTTTGTCCTCCGGGCCGTCGCTTTTTCACTGTCGGAGTGGGTCGAACGGCGAGGCGGGCTTCGGTGGCGCCGTCTGTTCCTCAAGCGACCGCAAGGATGCAGTTCGGCGGCGGGCGCTCGAGGGCGCCTGCCACATTTCCGCGCCGCTAATCGGTTTTTTCTCTTGGCAAGAAGCGCTCTGTGAACTTGCGCTTACGGCATGGCCGCGATCATCGCCGAGAAGTTGACGGCAAGCTTCGTCGGGCGGCCTTCACAATGCCAATGTTGACGACAGCGATCAGCTCCCGCCTCCGGGGATGGCGGCGGTGATGGCTGTGAAGTTGGCGGCAAGCTTCGTCCCGAGGGCCGTCACGGCGGTAATGATGACGACGGCGATCAGCCCGGCGATCAATCCATATTCGAGCGCGGTGACGCCGCTTTCCGAATCCAGATGCGCCCACCGGACAACCTTCTTGCTGAGCGCGCGGGGCTCCAAGACGATCATGTTCCCGATGTCCCATGAATAGAACGAAAGGCGCTCTGCCCATCGAATGTTATTGGTACGCATTTGTTTATCCTCTCAGATCCTTTTTGCGTCTTTCAAAAAATAGCATGTCTTAATGAGGTTGAATTGATTTAAATCAAACTTAGCTGTGTAAATAAGTATGTTTACATCAGTGTAAACATATAATTTAATTCAAAAAGCTAGATAGGTTAAGATTCGCTGCTCATGGCTGCAAACGAGTACGAGATTATTCACGCGGGCTGCGCTACTATTGATCTGTGTCAATGACAATATGAGGGAGAAGACTACGCATATCGCGTTCAATTCCGACGCTTCGGCCGGAATGCAGGCCGCGACAAGTTGGCGCAGCCGTCCCGCGACCGCCGCCGCCGAAGCCCGTCAAGGGACGTGCGCAATGATCACGCGGATCAAGGATGGATTGAGAAGCGTCACCCGGTCGCAAGACGGAGTCGTTGCGATCCAGATGGCCGTGACCCTCGCGACGCTGCTGGGCATGGCGGGGCTCGCCGCCAACGTCGGCTTGGTCCTCGACAAGCAGCGGCAAATGGAGGCGGCTGCGGAGGCAGCGGCCTTCAGCGCAGCGTGGGCCCAATCCACCGGCCACCCCGCCAACTATCAGACCGAAGCCGAAGCGGTCGCCGGCCAGAACGGATTCGTCAACAACGTCAATAACGTCACCGTCACCGCCAACAACGCGCCGACGACCCCCCCGGCCGTCAACAGCTATCCGGCCAACGGCGACTACGTCCAGGTGATCATCAGCCAGCCCCAGTCGTCGGCGCTGGCTGGTTTTGTGTACTCCGGCCGCTTCACCGCCACTGCGCAGGCTGTGGTCGAAATTTCGGCGGGCGTGCCGGCGTGCGTTTTGGCCCTGCAAACCTCGGGTACGCCGCTGTCGCTGTCCGGCGGGACCGAACTTTCGGCGCCGAACTGCACGGTCGCCTCGGACGGGTCGATCGCCGTGTCGGGCGGCGCGAAAATCATGGCCAAGGCTGTCCACTACAACGGCTCGGCGCCGTCGATCACAGGGGGAGCCAGTATCGCCCCGACCCCAACGAAGGCTTCGACCCCGGATCCGCTCGCAGGCAACGCGGGAATCGTCGCCGCGAACGCCCGCGCGGTCGCCGACGAATCCCTGACCAGCCCGACAATTCCTTCGGTGACCGGGGGAACGGCCATCAGCTTTGGCTATAGCGGAAGCCCGACAATGCCTGCCGGATGCGCGGCGACCTTCGCATCGCCGACCTGGACTGTAACCTGCGCGTCGGGCGGGACCTACACCTTCGGCGCGCTATCGATGTCGGGCGGCATCACCGTCAATTTCAACATGAACGGCTCCGCCTCGACGACCTACAACTTCTCAGGGCCTATCACGAATAGCGGGACATCGCTGAAATTCGGACCGGGAACGTTCAACCTGTATCAAGGACTCTACACCTCCGGCGGATCGACGACCATCTTCGGCGCGGGAACCTTCTACATCGGCCGGGAGACATCGGCGTGTCCGGACGGGGGCTACTACTCGATCTGCAACGAAGAAACCGGCTCGGGCCTCGCCTTCGACGGGCCGAGCACGTTCATCCTCACGGCAGGCATCTACAACGGCGGCGGCGATGACATCACCTTCGGCGCCGGGTCGACCACCAACAGCTACGCCATCGGCAAGTCGAGCAACGGCTATGCGCTCAACGTCGGCGGCGGGTCGACGACGACCTTCGACGGAGCGACCGGCACGAACTTCCGGATGGTCGGAAACCTGACCGAGAGCGGCGGGTCATGCGTGACCCTGCCGGCCGCGACGAACCACGACATCAACGGCAACGTGACCGCGTCGGGCGGGCTCATGCTGGGGCCGGGCCTCTACGCCGTCGCCGGCAGCTTCCTGATCGGCGCCAGTGGAGGCGGCGACGTGAGTTGCGTGAACGCCGACGACCCGAACAACTCGACCACTGCGGAATCTGTCGGCGTGTTCGGCCTCAATGTCACGATCGCCGTCGCGGGTTCGGGCGCGGCGTCGGGCTCGAACGTCTTTGTCGTGGGCAGCGGGTTCAGCAACGTGACAATCTCTGCCCCGGCTTCTGGAACTTACCAGAATGTCGCGATCGTTGGACCGCTGTCGCCCTCGGTGACCAACGGGATGTCACTGAACCAGGGCGCCTCGAATGCGACGGTCAACGGGGCGCTCTACTTCCCGAACGGAACGATCGGCTTGGACGGCGGCGCAAGCCTCGGCAACGGCGCCAACCAGTGCCTCGAAATCGTCGCCAACGAACTCACGCTGACCGGCGGGACGGAGACGGCGTCGTCATGCTTCGCGGGGTCGGGTGGAAGCGCGACGCCGTATCTGGTCGAATAGACAGGAGCGCACATGGCCAGGCCCAGGGTACGATTTGGGAACATATTTGGGCGCGACAGCGACTCCGGGACGGCTGCGATCGAATTCGCGCTCTTCACACCGTTCCTGCTGGTCCTGCTTGGCGGCGTGACCGAACTCGGCTTCGCCATGTATGAGTCGATGCAGGTAAACGCGGCGGTCGAAGCGGGAACTCTTTACGCCGCCGAGCATGGCTGGAACTCAGCGTCGATCACCAGTGCGGTGACGGGCGCCAGTTCGTTGCCGCAATCCTACACCCTGACCGCGACGCCCGCTCCGACGGAATACTGCGGATGTCCGAATGCGGCGGGCAGCGTTTCGAATCTCGGCGCGCCGCCGTGCTCCACAACGGCTTACACAACGGCCTGCTCGGGGAACACTCAGGCCGGCACATACGTGCAGGTCAACGCTTCGATCAACCACCTCGTCCTCATGCCGACCAGTTTCGGCCTCCCCACGACGTTCACTGCAACCACAGTCATCCGGATCAATTAGGCCATGGCGCGCCCGCGCTTGCCGCCGGCAACATTTGGGACCGCCGGCACAGCGGCCATCGAGTCCGCGGTCGTCCTGCCCGTCCTGCTGCTGTTCACGTTCGGGATCATGGACGCTAGCCGATTGCTCTGGACCAACATCACCTTGAGCCGGGCGACGGAAGCGGCCGCTCGCTGCGGAGCCGTCAACGCCACGGCCTGCCCCGCGGCGAGCATCCCGGCCTATGCAGCGTCCCAGGCTTGGGGCGCCAACATCCCGGCCGCGGACTTCGTAGCCACCACGTCGTCCTGTGGCGTCCAGGTTGTCGGAACCTATCCGTTCCGCTTCTTCGTTCCATGGTTCCCGCAGTTTTCGTCGAAAGCGCCGTTCGGCAGCATAAGTCTGACGCTCACGGCGACGGCATGCTACCCGCTCCCACCTCCACCTTAGCGTATCGGTCGGAGGAAGCGCGACCGTCTTGGATGCGAGGAGGATGCCGGGCGGCCGCGGGAGCACGTCCGGATGGGCGGCATGGATCGCGAGCCGGGCCGCTTGAGAAACTCACCGCACAGTGGAAACGACCCACTTGACGGCGCAGCTAGCAATAACTCATTGAAAAGATTGGCGCTCCCAAGGGGACTCGAACCCCTGTTTTCGCCGTGAGAGGGCGACGTCCTAGACCGCTAGACGATGGGAGCCGCGTGGTCGCGGGCAGGGAGGCAGTCTATATCGGCGCCGCGATTCGATGGCAAGGCGCGGGACCGCAAAAAAATACGGTTGCCGCGGAGACCTTCCCTGTTTGAAAGCTTCCGGCGCGGAAATTGCTTCGCTATAGTCCGAATCGCGGCCCGAGCCGCGGCGGGACCAGGAATTCGAGAGGTGACCATGGCGAGCCTCGCTCGTCGACCGGTTGTGTTGACCGTTCTGCATCAGGAGCACTCCACCCCGGGTCGGGTCGGGCTGGCGCTAAGGGCGATGGGCGCGCGCCTCGACATCCGCCGTCCTTGCCTCGGCGAGCCGCTGCCCAAAACGCTCGCAGACCATGACGGCGTTATCGTATTCGGCGGCCCGATGTGCGCCAACGATTGCGCCGAGTGGATCCGGCGCGAGATCGACTGGTTCGCCGTTCCTTTGGCCGAGGAGAAGCCGTTGCTCGGCATCTGCCTCGGCGCCCAGATGCTTGCCCGCCAGCTTGGCGCGCGGGTGTTCGGCTACGAGGACAAGCGCAGCGAGATCGGCTATTTCCCGATCCGCCCGACCGGCGCCGGCGACCAACTCTGCGCCGAGCGTTTCCCGCGCTGCGTCTATCAGTGGCATTCGGACGGGTTCGATCTGCCCGCCGGCGCCGAATTGCTCGCCACCGGAGGACAGGACTTCCCCAACCAGGCCTACCGATACGGCGCCAACGCGGTTGCGCTGCAGTTCCATCCGGAGGTCACCTACCACATGATGTGCAAGTGGACGCTGCGCGGCGCCGAGCGGCTCACGCGTCCCGGCGCGCAGCAGCGTCCCGGCCACCTCGACGGCTGGTTCCAGCACGACGGCCGGGTCGCCGCGTGGCTCGAGGCCTTGCTGCCGGCCTGGCTCGATGGGCGCCTCGGCGAGGCCGACCGGGACGGTCGAGAGCGCGCTTCCGGCGTCGCCTCGCGCCTCCCTTCGCACGCAGGGCCAGAAAAGATCGGGGCGCTCGCCGTGGCGTCGGCCGCCTGAAGCACGGAGCCGCGCGGCGCCATTCCCGCGCCCGTTTTGAGCCTTTTCAAGAGGTTGCAGCGGGAAATCCGGGCGAGCGCAACGCCAGGAGCGCGGGATGAACGGAGGCGCCGCGGGCCTCAACCTCAGCTTGTCGAAGGATCATGCGGTGGGCGGGGACGTTGGCGCGTCCTGAAGCGTCCTCCGACGAACTCGGGCGCGCGCCGAGTCTGTCGGGGAGACGAGAACGGCGTCGGCCAAGCGTCTTTGGAGGCTCACGGCCTTCGGCAATGGGGGCGTTGTCCTGAATTCGGGGGCGTGCGGCATGGCGGGGCGATCCGGTCACAAAGGATCATTCTAGCCAGAAGTTCTGTTTATCGCAAGATATTGTTCCAATATTCGCTAATAGAGAATAGACCGTTCCTATAGGTAAATTTTAAGACGCTCAGACGACGGTCGATCGTCAATCGGGCGCGGCCGGCTCGAACCCCTTCGCGAAGATTTCTGGCAGCCGGCCGCCCTCAAGACTCCACAATGCGCGCCCTCGCCCGCTGCGGAACCTTGAGGTCTCGTCGGGTCCGAAGACCCCGCTTCAAACCGCCGCTTCAAACCGCCCCTCAATCCCCCACGATGCTCGCCTTCGCGCGTTGCCACCAGCCCGTGCGGCGGGGGCGGGGGGGTTCGTCGACGGGTTCGGGCGACGGGGGAGCGCTGGCTTGCGTCTCGGCCTCGGCGTTTGCAGCAACAGCGGTCGGCGCGTCTTCAGCGGCCGGCGGCGTGTAAGCGGCTTCGGCCGTGTCGATGCGCTCGGCGACCGTCGCTTCCTCCGCGGGCGCTGTCTCAGCCGGCGCCGCCCCGGCGGGCGCAGTGTCCTCGACGCTCGGCTGGGTCGACGGCGCGGCCGGCTCCTCGTGGAGTTGCGGCGGTCCAGGCGTCCACTCGAAGGACACGGACTCGCTGTCCGACGAAAAGGACTCTTCGGACGAGCCGACGGCGAACGCGGTTCCCGCCTCTTCGATCGGCGCAGCCTCATTCGGCGGAGCACCAGGCTCTAGGACGCCCAAGCTCCCGGGTTCGGCGACGTCGTCGCCTAAACTGTGCTCACTCACCCGCGGCGGGAAGCGGTTGCGGCCGTTGCGCGAACGGCGCGAGCGCCGTCCGCCGCGCTCGCCATCAGCGCCGGACGCGCGGCCGTCGAAGGATTCCGGTGGAACCTGGGACTGGAGATCGCCGCCGATCTCGGCCACCACGGCGAGGCCGTCGTCGGTCGGCTGCGGCGCGTCGGGCGCGATGCTTTCGCCGAAGCCGCGATCGTTCCCACGCCTGCGCCGGCGCCGCCGGCGCCGCCGGCCGTTTTCGCTGTCATCGCCGGCCACGAGCTCGCCCCGGCCCTCGCGACCTTCCCGGGCTTCGCGCCCTTCCCGGCTTTCGCGCGCGGGCGCCTCGTCTTCGGGCTCATCGACTTCTTCGTCGACCCGCGGTTCGATCTCGTCCTCGACAGGCTCCTGGATCGGCGCGGGATCGTCGACGATGGTGGCGAAGTCGTCCTGCGCCAGCGGCGGGGGCTCGATGTCGTGGCGCGGGCCGGTCGCCGGCTCGCCGCGCTCGATGGCGTGGTAGTTCGCCCCGGTCAGCGTGTCGTCGGCCTCGACCGCAATCGCGACGCCGAAACGACGCTCGAGATCGCGGAGATTCGCCCGCTTCTGGTTCAGAATATAGAGCGCGACCGCGGTGCGGGTGCGCACCACGATGTCGTGGGTGGCGCTCTTGATCAAAGCGTCCTCCAGCACGCGCAGCACATGCAGCGCGATCGAAGAGGTCGAGCGGACGACGCCCGAGCCCTGGCAATGGGCGCACACCACCGTCGAGCCTTCCAGCACGCCGGTGCGGATGCGCTGGCGCGACATTTCCAGGAGGCCGAAGTGGGAAATGCGCCCGACCTGGATGCGGGCGCGGTCGTTCTTGAGCGCGTCCTTGGTGCGCCGCTCGACCGATCGGTTGTTGCGCGACTCCTCCATGTCGATGAAGTCGACCACGATCAGGCCGGCGAGGTCGCGCAGCCTCAATTGCCGGGCGATCTCGTCGGCGGCCTCGAGATTGGTCCTGAGCGCGGTGTCCTCGATGTTGTGCTCGCGGGTCGAACGGCCCGAGTTGACGTCGATGGCGACCAGCGCCTCGGTCTGGTTGATGACGATGTAGCCGCCCGACTTCAGCGTGACCTGGTTCGAGAACATCGCGTCGAGCTGCGACTCGACCCCGGCCTTGGCGAACACCGGCTGGGTGTCGCGATAGAGCTGGACCGCGTTGACGTGGGTCGGCATCAGCAGGCGCATGAACTGGCGCGCCTCGCGATAGCCGGTCTCGCCCGCCACCACGATCTCGTCGACCTCCTTGCTGTAGAGGTCGCGGATGGCGCGCTTGATCAGCGAGCCCTCCTCATAGACGAGCGTCGGCGCGCTCGAGGACGAGGGTGGTCTCGCGCACCGTCTCCCACATCCGCAGCAGATACTCGAAGTCGCGCTTCACCTCGGCCTTGGTCCGCGAGGCGCCGGCGGTGCGCAAAATGACGCCCATGCCCTCGGGCACGTCGAGCTCCTCCGCGATTCCCTTGAGCCGGCTGCGGTCCTGGGCGTTGGTGATCTTGCGCGAGATGCCGCCGCCCCGCGCGGTGTTCGGCATCAGCACGCAATAGCGGCCGGCGAGCGACAGGTAGGTGGTCAGCGCCGCGCCCTTGTTGCCGCGCTCCTCCTTGACCACCTGGACCAGCATGACCTGGCGGCGCTTGATCACTTCCTGGATCTTGTACTGCCGGCGCGACCGCTGCGGGCGTCGCGGCACCTCCTCCCAGGCGTCGCCGCCGATGTGTTCGACCGGTTCGCCCTCGTCCTCGGAGCGCTCCTTGCGGCCTGGGCGGATCGCGCTCCTCCGACCCGCCCTCGAGCGTGGTCACTTCCTGGTCGTGGTCGTCGTCGCTGGCCTTTTTCGTCCGCGTCGGCGGGCTCGCGCCGGGTCTCGACGGCTTCGATCGTTTCGACGTTCGCCTCGGGCTCGGCCCCGTCCCACGCCGCCAGCGGCTCGGACGGAGCGCTCCCCGACGCGACTTCAGCGACGTGACCGCCTTCGGCGGCAGGCGACACGAGGTCGCCGGCCCCGGCGACGACGCCGTCGGGCGACGATTCGTCGCCCGCCAGAGCCTCGGAGTCGAGCGGCCGCCTCTCGCCTGCGCGGCGCGCTTCCCATCCGTCCTCAAGGGCCGCCGGCGGCTCGGTCCGTCGTTCCGCCTCCGTCGCCCGGCTCGGCGTCGCCGATCGCTTCCGGCTTCGCCCAGAACTCCGCGGCGCCTGCGGCGCCCTCGTCCTCGTCGCCGGCCTCGATCGTGTCCTCCGCGACCGACGCGATCTCGGAAACGGTCTCGTCCTCGGCGTCGCGCGTTGCGCGCTTCCGCCTCGGTCGTCGCGCGGACGCCGATGGCGACGGCTGCGCCGCTCGCCGCGCGGCTCGTCGTCCTCATCGCGATGCGGTCTGCGCCTCCTCATCGAGGAGCGCCTGACGGTCGGCGACCGGGATCTGATAATAGTCGGGGTGGATTTCCGAGAAGGCGAGGAAGCCGTGCCGGTTGCCGCCGTAGTCGACGAAGGCGGCCTGGAGCGACGGCTCGACCCGCGTGACCTTGGCGAGATAGATGTTGCCGCGCAGTGGCCGCTTGCTGGCCGATTCGAAGTCGAACTCCTCGACGCGGTTACCTCGCAGAACCACCACCCGGGTTTCTTCCGGGTGGGAGGCGTCGATGATCATTTTGTTTGCCATGGAATGCTCTCTTGCGCACGGCGCCGCGGGCCGCGGAGGATCGCAGCCGCCTGGCGCCGTCGGGCGCAGCGTTGGTGTTGGGGATCGGATGGAAACTGAGATAGCGGTGCAGGTGCGGCGATCGCGGCGTGTCGCCGTCAGGCGCGAGACGACGAATTCGCAGGCCCCCGCCGCCGTAATGAGGTCGTCGTGGATCTGCGGTTGGACATCGTCAAAGGTAAACCAAGGCCTAATCCGGCTCTTCGCCCATCGAGCGGCGCGTTCAGCGCGCCGTTGTCACGAAACAGGCCGAGCCGCCGGCAAACTTCCGGCCAAAGGCGACTTGGTTTTCGTCGACGCTCCTCATGGCAGGCGAGACCATCTCGCCGAGAGCGCATCGAAAAACACGGCAAACCAAGCGTTCGCCACGGCCTCATCTGCGCGAAGACCGCAAGCCGTCGTACGACAGTCCTGCATGCGCCCACATCAACCTCAAGTGGGCGGCCTCGCGGATTCGGTCCGGATTCGTAACGCCTTCTAAATAGGGGCCGCAGGTTGGCTTGGCAAGTTCTTTCGGAAACGACGGTTCGGCGAACCGCGCGATGGAAAAACCCGCGAAGCCGGGAAATAGGGTATTTAGACATCCGAAACCTTCTTCGCGCTCATTACCCTCATCGAGCGCGTGCGGACGGTTTGCGTCTTCTCGGTGACTGACGCTAAGGAGCCTTGGGGACGGACCGGGCAGGAGAGCGCATGGGGCCGGCGAAATCCTTCGCCATCGCGGTCGTGCTGGCTTTGACCGGCGCGCTTGCCGGCGGCGTCGCGCCGCTGAGGAGGCGGCGAAGCCGGTCGCGGTCGCGGTCAAGCTCGTCCCGGAAGCGGGCGGTGCGTCGCTGACGTTCGACCTGTCGCGCCCCGTCGACGCGCACGCCTACACCCTGGGTTCGCCCGACCGCATCGTCGTCGATCTTCCCGAAGTCGTTTTCCAGATCGATCCGATGCCGGCGGCGCCGATGGGCTCGCGCGACGTCGCGCCCGTCAAGGCGTTTCGCTTCGGGCGGCTTGCGCCCGGCCGGTCGCGGGTCGTCGTCGACCTCGACCGGCGGGCCTGCCCGAGCCGGGTTGTGTCGAAGCCGATCTCCGCCGAATCCGAAGCCTCTCGCCTGACGATCGAGATCAAGCCCTGCGACGACGCGGCTTTCGCGGCGGCCGCGATAGCGCCGGACACGTCCGCGATCGAGACTGAGCCCTCCGCTCCGCCAGCGCCTCCGGTGATCGTGCTCGATCCGGGGCACGGCGGCATCGACGGCGGCGCCCACGGGATCGGCGGCGCTGTGGAAAAGACGCTGGCGCTCGCCTTTGCATGGAGCTGAAGCGCCAGCTGCTGGCGACCGGGCGCTATACGGTGCTGATGACCCGCGAGGGCGATCAATATGTCGACCTCGACAGCCGCGTGGACTTCGCCCGCGACGCCAACGCCTCGCTGTTCGTCTCGATCCACGCCGACACGATGAGCGACGTCGGCGACGTCAGCGGCTCGACGGTCTATACGGTCGCGGACCGGGCCTCCGACGCCGAGGCCGCGCGAGTCGCCGCGCGCGAGAACGCCGCGGATCGCGACCCCGGCAAGGTCAAGGCGGACCAGGACGACCCCGGGGTCGCCGACATCCTCTTCGACCTCAAGCGCCGGGAGACGCGAGCTCTATTCCCATCTTTTCTCGCATAGGCTGGTGGACGACCTGCGCGGGGCGACCCGGCTCAACCACAATCCCGAGCGCTCGGCCGGCTTTGTCGTGCTCAAGGCGCCGGAATTTCCTTCCGTGCTGGTCGAACTCGGCTACCTGTCCAACGCCCAGGATGTCGCGGCGCTCGAATCTGCCGGACTGGCGAAACCGGACGGCGGCCGCTATGACGAAGGCGATCGATGCGCTTTTCGCCAATTCGAGCGCGCCGGAGTGGATGGTGCGGCCGGCGGACTCCCGGCGTGGCGCTGGGGGCGGACAGGACCGCCATGCCAGCCCGCTAGGCGCGGCAATCCCTTGAGGGTTTCCGGGATGGCGAAGGCCGGTCAGTCGAGTTCCGCGGGCCGCGTCATCATAGATTCGCCGCACTCGCGAAGGATTGGGGGCCGGCTCGAATTCGGGGACTTGAGGCGTCCGGGCGCGGACGAGGAGCGTGAAGGCGTTCCCGCTCGGCGCCGCTTACGCGCACAGGAATTGCGACGGATGTCCGTTCCGTCTCCGGCAGACGCGCTCCGCCGCGGGCGCAGGATAAGGTGTTGTTGGCACGATGCGCGGGATAGTTCGGCTCCTCGGCTTCATATTCGCGACCGGCGCGATCATTTTCGTCGTCGCGGCGGCGGTGCTCGGCGCCGTCGTCTGGAAGTACGAGCAGGATCTTCCCGACTACAGCCAGCTCAAGAATTACGAGCCGCCGGTGATGACCCGCGTCCATGCCGCCGACGGCAGCCTGCTGGCGGAATATTCGCGCGAGCGCCGGCTTTATCTCCCCTCCTCCGCGATTCCCGATCTGGTCAAGGAAGCCTTCATCTCCGCCGAGGACAAGAACTTCTACTCGCACGGCGGGTTCGATCCCGAAGGGCATCGCGCGCGCCGGCATCGTGTTCCTGCAGGGCTCGCGCCATGTCCAGGGCGCCTCGACCATCACCCAGCAGGTGGCGAAGAATTTCCTCCTGAACTCGGACCGCACGTTCGATCGCAAGATCCGCGAGATCCTGCTCAGCGTCCGCATCGAGTCCGCCTATTCCGAAGGAGAAGATCCTCGAGCTCTACCTCAACGAGATCTACCTCGGCCTGTCGAACTACGGCGTCGCCGCCGCCGCGCTGAACTATTTCGACAAGTCGGTGCACGAGCTCTCGATCGCCGAGGTCGCCTATCTCGCGGCGCTGCCCAAGGAGCCGAGCGCCCTCAATCCGTTCCGCAACCACGACCGCGCGGTCGAGCGCCGCAACTACGTGATCGGCCGCATGGCCGAGGACGGCTACATCACCGCCGATCAGGCGCGTCTAGGCGCGCGCCGAGCCGCTGATCGTCAATCCGCGCGTGCTGACGCCGGACACCATCGCCGCCGGCTTCTTCGCCGAGGAGGTGCGCCGCGAGCTGAGCGAGCGCTACGGCGAGCAGAAGCTCTACGAGGGCGGTCTTTCGGTGCGCACCACCCTCGACCCGAAGATCCAGCTCGAGGCGCGCAAGGCGCTCGTCGACGGTCTCGTGCGCTACGACGAGGCGCACGGCTGGCACGGCGCGCTCAAGAGCATCGACCTTGGTCAGGATTGGGGCGTCCCGCTGGCCGACGTTCCGGCTTACGGCGACATCAAGCCCTGGCAGCTCGCGGTCGCCCTCGACGTCAGCCCCCACGACCATCCGCATTGGCCTGCAGCCGGATCACGACAAGTCCGGCGCGGTCGTCCAGGACCGGCAGACGGGCACCGTCTCGGCCGACGGCTATCGCTGGACGGGCCGGGCGGCGAGGTCGCTGGTCAAGCCCGGCGACATTTTCTATGTCGAGCCGATCGGCGGAAGGGCTGGCGAATATCGCCTGCGCCAGATTCCGGAGGTCAGCGGCGCCTGCGTGGCCATGGATCCGTTCACCGGCCGGGTGCTGGCGATGGTCGGCGGCTTCTCGTTCGACGAGTCCGAGTTCAACCGCGCGACGCAGGCGCAGCGACAGCCGGGCTCCTCGTTCAAGCCGCTCGTCTATGCGGCGGCGCTCGACAAGGGCTACACGCCGTCGTCGCAGATTCTCGACGCGCCGGTTCAGATCGACGACGGCAGCGGCGAACTTTGGGAGCCCGCGAACTTCGAGGGCGAATCCGGCGGCACGCACACCCTGCGGTTCGGCATCGAGCACTCGATCAACCTGATGACCGTGCGCCTCGCCCGCGACCTCGGCATGCCCTTGGTCGTCGAATACGCCAAGCGCTTCGGCGTCTACGACAACCTGCCGCCGTTCCTGTCGATGTCGATCGGCGCGGGCGAGACGACGGTGCTGCGCATGGTCACCGCCTATTCGATGTTCGACAACGGCGGCAAGCGGATCAAGGCGACCCTGATCGACCGCATCCAGGACCGCTGGGGCAACACGATCTACAAGCACGACGAGCGCATCTGCCAGGGCTGCGACGCGCCGAAGTGGGAGAACCAGCCTGAGCCGACGCTGATCGACAACCGCGAGCAGGTGATCGACCCGCTCGAGCGCCTATCAGATCACCTCGATCATGGAGGGCGTGATCCAGCGCGGCACCGGCATCGCGATCAAGGAAGTCGGCAAGACGCTGGCGGGCAAGACCGGCACCACCAACGACGCCAAGGACCTCTGGTTCGTCGGCTATTCGCCGAACCTCACCTTCGGCGTGTTCATGGGCTACGACAAGCCGCGCTCGCTCGGCGACAGCGCGCAGGCGGCGCTCTACACCGCGCCGATCTTCCGCGACTTCATGAAGATGGCGCTGAAGGACACGCCAGACACGCCGTTCCGCATTCCTCCGGGAATCAAGCTCATCTCGGTCGACGTCCACTCCGGCATGCGCTCGAGCGGCGCGGGCTCGATTCTCGAAGCGTTCAAGCCCGGAACCGGTCCGCCCGACGGTTATGCTTCGGGCGGCGGCGGGGGCGCTCAGGCCAAGGCCGAAGGCGGAGGCGACGAGTCGGTCGGTTCCGGAACGGGCGGCCTTTATTGAACCTGACGCGAGTTGCCTCGCGGCGCTGAAGCCGCTAGACGACGGACCCCGCGCCGCTCGTCGCGCGAGGCCCGGCACGTTCGGGCTCATGAACGGATTGCAAGCCATGCGCGCGGAAGCGGAACAGTTGGTCGAAGACATCAAGCAGTCCGTGGGACTGCTGAGGAGGCATCTTTGACGTCGAGACTGCGACGCGGCGGCTAGCCGAACTCAACGCCAAATCCGAAGATCCGGGCCTCTGGAACGACGCCGAGGCCGCGCAGAAGCTGATGCGCGAGCGCACAGTGCTCGAGGACAGGCTCGGTTCGCTCGCCAAGATTGCCCGCGACCTCGAGGACGCTACGACGCTGGTCGAACTCGGCGAGGCCGAGGGCGACGAAGCGACCGAGGCCGAGGGCCTGAGCGCGCTGAAGGCGCTGAAGACCGAGGGCGACCGCCGCCAGCTCGAGGCGCTGCTGTCCGGCGAGGCCGACGGCAACGACTCCTACGTCGAAGTCCATTCGGGCGCCGGCGGAACCGAGAGCGCCGACTGGGCGCGGATGCTGCTGCGCATGTACGTCCGCTGGGCGGAGCGGCGGAAATTCGAGGTCGAGATCGTCGAAGAGACGGCCGGCGACGAGGCCGGCATCAAGTCGGCGACCGTCATGATCAAGGGTCATAACGCCCACGGCTGGCTGAAGACCGAATTGGGCGTGCATCGACTGGTGCGGATCTCGCCGTACGATTCGAACGCCCGCAGGCACACGAGCTTCGCGAGCGTCTGGGTCTATCCGGTGGTCGACGACCGCATCCAGATCGACGTCAACGAGGGCGACTGCCGCATCGACACGTACCGCGCGTCGGGGGCGGGCGGCCAGCACGTCAACAAGACCGAATCGGCGGTGCGCATCACCCACATTCCCGACCGGCATTGTGGTCGCCTGCCAGTCGGAGCGCTCGCAGCACAAGAACCGCGCCACCGCCTGGGACATGCTGCGCGCTCGCCTCTACGAGCGAGAGCTCGAGGCCCGCGAGGCCAAGGTCAACGCCGACTCGGCCTCCAAGACCGACATCGGCTGGGGCCACCAGATCCGCTCCTACGTGCTGCAGCCCTACCAGATGGTGAAGGACCTCCGGACCGGCCACGTCTCCGGCACGCCGTCCGAAGTGCTCGACGGCGACCTCGACCCGTTCATGGAGGCCTCGCTCGCCCAGCGCCTGTCGGGCCGCACGGTGGTGGTCGAGGACGTGGACTGAGACGGACCCGACCGGCGCGGCGCACGGGCTGGGGCTTGAGCGCGATTTCTTGACCAAGGGTCTTGATTTCAAGGCCTTACGCCCAAAACCGCCGGTTCTGGAGCAAGACTTCGAACTTTTTCAATGACTTAGCGGTGGGTTGGGTTCGTCGACGCCACCGGGGTCGTTCACCCCGCCGAGGCGCGGTCCATGGACGGCCCTCCGGGGCGCCGGGCCCACGACGGGAGAGGTTCCCTAAACCCGCCCAGTGCGGAAGAAGGTGAGCAGGTCCAGAAAGCCCCACAGCCCCTTCAACCCCGGCGTCTCGACCAGACCTTCGCCGGTCAGGTCCTCGATCGCGACCTCGTCGGCCGGCTCGCGCACGATCGCGCGTCTGTAGAATCGCCAGGTGGCGTGGCCGAGGACCGGCATGACGACGGCGAGGCCGATGAACAGCGGCAGGGAGCCCACGACCAGCAAGGCGACGACGATCGCGCCCCATAGCGCGACGGGACCCGGGTTTTCGCGGGTCAGGCGGGTCGAGGCGACCATGGCCGGGGCGAGGCCGACGTCGCGATCGAGCATCACGGGAAACGACACGACGCTGATCATCAGCGACAGCGCCGCAAAGCAGAAGCCCATGGCGCAACCGACGAGGATCAGCGTGTGGCCCCGGCTGGTTGTCAACACGTCGCGCAGAAACGCTCCCGCGGCGGCGGGCGCCTTCGGTCCGTAGAGCGACGTGTAGAGATACTGCGCGGTCCCGATCCAAAGCGCGAACAGCGCCAGCAGAAAGAGGCCGAGCATGATCACCGACGGGAGCGCCGGGGAGCCGAACACGGCGAAGGCGCCTCGCCACGACGGCTTGAGGCCGGCTTCGCGCCGCCGGCTGAGTTCGTAGAGGCCCACGGCGAAGAGCGGCCCGAGCAGCGCGAAGCCCGCGGCCAGCGGGAAGACGAGCTGCAGCGTGCTCTGGACAGACGACAGGGCCGCGAGCGCAATTCCGGCAAGGGCGTAGAAAACGCCGACGAACACGACATGCGACGGCGTCGCCAAAAAATCCCCAAAACCTTCCTTCAGCGCGCCGAAACAATCGCTGGCGCGGATGCGGCGGACCTCGATCGGCGACTCGAACGCCTTGGGTCCGAAATAGACATGGAAAGTCGCCGCCATGGTCGTCCTCCGCAGGGTTTGCGGACCGTTCGCCCGGCCGAGCCGCCGCGACCTTTTGAGCCGCAGCCGCTCGACTCAAGGCGCGCCGCTTGGAAGGCCTTATGGGGCAGGGACTTGAGTTTTGTGGGGTCGCGCGGCGGCGTTTTTGTGGAGGGGTAGGAGGCTCACTGGCGGGCGGCGCTTGGCCTCCTGAGGAGAAGGGCACGGCCAGTCGCCGACCTCACAACATATCGAAGTGCGGTTTTCCCGCCGGATGCGGGATCGCGATCCTAAGTCCGGTCAAGGACGGGACGGATGTCATTACTCACGCGCCCTCTTCAACGAACCTCTTGGCGGTCGCGAGGCCGATGCCGCTGCTGCCCCCGTGACGATGGCGATCTTGTTCTTCAAAAAAGACATTTTGTTTCCTTCATCGTTTGGCGCAACTATGGCTTCTCTATAAGCGCATGCTGAGACTCCTTTGCAGGAAGAAGCACTTGAAATCCGGAGACCCGTCGAGTTCGCGGAAGAGGTCGTAGCCGAGATTGCGGAGGAAGTGGCCTCTCGCTACGGGACCGCGGCGTCGGCGTCGAGCAGCGCCCCCCGCCAGTAGTGCGTCAGCACGTCAAGAAGCTCTTTCGCGAAGGTGTCGAGGCCCTCGGGCATCGAGCTTGGCGCGGCGCCGGGAGGCGGCCCGACCGTCTGCCAGACGCCGCGGGTGATCGCGTGGGACCGCGTCAGAAGCTGAACGCCGCTTCGGGGCGTGAGGCCGAAAGCCCGGTCGAGCGCAGCCCCGGCCCGCTCGAAACGGGCGAGGAACGCGGTCTTGAACTCGATCAGGCCCTCCGAGGTCATCTTGCGCTCGAGTAGCCCGTTCTCGTAAGCGTCGAGACGCATCAGGTTCGGGCGCGCTCTGATCAGCGCGACAAATCCGGCCAGAAAAGGCGACACGGCGTCACGGGAATTCGCCTTGGCGCCAAAACTCTGCTCGAGCGCGTCCATCGCGCGGCCCCAGCCCTCCAACAGCAGGGCGGCGAAGATCTCTTCCTTGGTCTGGAAGTAGAGGTAGACCGTTCCCTTCGCCAGTCCGGCCGCCTCGGCGATCTGGGCCGCGCTCGGCAGCCGATCGCTGGCTTCGTCGAACAGGCGATCGGCCGCGTTCAGGATCGCCTGCCGCCGCGCCTCCTTGTCCGCCTCGTCGTAAGCCCGCTTCGCGACCAATTCTGTCCTCACCCCTCCGACATGCGGAGCGCCTGTCTTGCTGCGAACGGCCTCGGAAGCAAGCGGCTGGCGAAAGCCGCGACTGAATTGAGGCGCCCGGCGACCACGCTCGACTGGCCCCGGAAAAGGGCGTCGAGCAGGCCCCCGTTGTCATCTCGAATGCGGCGACCGCAGTGCTGATGGCGCCCATCGCGCTCGCCTTCGCTCAGGAGACGCACGTCTCGCCCTATCCGTTCGCGATGATCGTGGCGCTCGCCGCCTCGACCGCCTTTCATGACCCCGGTTTCGTCGCCGGTGAACACGCTGGTCGCGGGCCCCGGCGGCTACACGTTCGACGATTTTCCTGCGAGTTTGGGCGCTGTTTTCGCTCCTTGTCATGATCGTCTGCGTGGTCATGGCGCCGTGGCTCTATCCGTTGTAAGGCCGCGCGGCGGACGATCCCCTTTTTTAAAACGAACCAGGACCTTCACGATGGCGTCGAAAGCCGACGGACCGATCAAACGCCCCTCGATCACCGATCAGGAGGCGCTGCTGTTCCATTCCCGCGGGCGCCCGGGCAAGCTCGAGATCACCCCGACGAAGCCGATGGCGACGCAGCGGGACCTGTCGCTCGCGTACTCTCCGGGCGTCGCGGTTCCGGTCAAGGCGATCGCCGCCGATCCCTCGACCGTCTACGACTACACCGCGCGCGGAAACATGGTGGCCGTGATCACCAACGGAACCGCGATCCTTGGCTCGGGAAACCTCGGCGCGCTCGCCTCGAAGCCGGTGATGGAAGGCAAGGCGGTGCTGTTCAAGCGCTTCGCCGACGTCGACTCGATCGATCTCGAGGTCGACACCGAGGACCCCGAGGAGTTCATCGCCGCAGTCAAATTTCTGGGACCGTCGTTCGGCGGCATCAACCTCGAGGACATCAAGGCGCCGGAGTGCTTCTATCATCGAGGAGCGCCTGCGCGAGATGATGGACATCCCCGTCTTTCACGACGATCAGCACGGCACCGCCATCATCGCAGCCGCCGGCATGATCAACGCGATTCATCCTGACCGGGCGCGACATCAAGACGACGCGGCTCGTCTGCAACGGCGCGGGCGCTGCGGGGATCGCCTGCCTCGACCTGATCAAGGCGATCGGCTTCGAGCCGCGCAACGTCATGCTCTGCGACACCAAGGGGGTCGTCTATCGCGGCCGCGCAGGCCGGCATGAACCAGTGGAAGTCGGCCCACGCCGTCGACACGCCGCTGAGAACGCTCGAGGAGGCGATGGCGGGCGCCGACATCTTCTTCGGCCTGTCCGCGAAGGGCGCGCTGACGCCCGAGATGGTCAAAACGATGGCGCCGAACCCGATCATCTTCGCGATGGCGAATCCGGATCCGGAGATCACGCCGGAAGAAGCGCAGAAGGTGCGCGACGACGTCATCATCGCAACCGGCCGCTCCGACTATCCCAACCAGGTCAACAATGTCCTGGGGTTCCCATACATCTTCCGCGGCGCGCTCGACGTGCGCGCGAAGACGATCAACATGGAAATGAAGATCGCCGCGACCCATGCGCTGGCGGAACTCGCCCGCGAAGACGTGCCCGACGACGTGGCCGCGGCGTACCGGGGGGCGCGTCCGCGCTTCGGGCGCGATTACATCATCCCGGTGCCGTTCGACCCGCGCCTCATCCACGTCGTCCCGATCGCGGTGGCGAAGGCCGCCATGGAGTCCGGCGTCGCCCGGCGTCCGATCGTCGATCTCGGGGCCTACAAGGCGCAGCTGTCCGCGAGGCGCGATCCGATCGCGGGCGCCATGCAGCGCATCATCGATCGCGTTCGCCGAACGCCGAAGCGGGTTGTGTTCGCCGAAGGCGAGGAAGAGCAGGTCATTCGCGCCGCCTATTCGTTCGTCAACCAGGGCCTGGGCGCGGCGATCCTGGTCGGTCGGGAGGATCGCGTGAAGGCGGTCGCGGACGCCTCCGGACTGGACCTCGCGGACAAGGGCATCGAGGTGCACAACGCCCGCCTTTCGCACCGGAACGCGGTCTATGCGCATTTCCTGTACGAGAAGCTGCAACGGAAAGGCTATCTGCTGCGCGACTGCCAGCGCCTGATCAATCAGGATCGGAACTACTTCGCCGCCGCGATGGTCGCGCAGGGCGACGCCGACGCGATGGTGACCGGCGTGACCCGGAACTTCTCGATTGCGCTCGAAGAAGTCCGGCGCGTGATCGACGACAAGCCCGGCCATCGGGTCGTCGGCGTATCGATCATCATTTCGCGCGGGCGCCCGATCCTGGTCGCCGACACCTCGATCACCGAAATGCCGAACGCCGAGGATCTGGCGGAGATCGCGATCGAGGCGGCGGGCGTGGCGCGGCGGCTTGGCTATGAGCCGCGCGTGGCCCTGCTGGCGTTCTCGAACTTCGGCCACCCGGTCGGCGAGCGCACCTTAAGGATGCAGGAAGCGGTGCGGATCCTCGATTCGCGCCGGGTCGATTTCGAGTACGACGGCGAGATGGGGGCGGATGTCGCCCTGAACAAGGAACTGATGGCCGCCTATCCGTTCTGCCGGCTGACCGACACCGCCAATGTTCTGGTCATGCCGGCGTTCCACTCCGCCGCGATCTCGACCCGCATGCTGCAGGAACTCGGCGGGGCGATGGTGCTCGGGCCGCTGATCGTCGGGCTCGAGAAGCCGGTGCAGATCGTCTCCCTCGCCTCCAAGGACTCGGATATCGTCAATATGGCGGCGCTGGCGAGCTTCAACATCGGCGGGTGATTTTTTCCAGGGAACGCCGACGCTGTGCCCGGCTTCACACATGGAAGGGCGGCGACACCTCGTGCGGGAGGGTTAGGGCGGGGGTCGCGCCGCCATTTGATGGTAACGCGCGGGCCCCTTGTTCGCCCGGTCAGCGCGACCCCCATTCCTGCCTTCCCCCACAAGGGGGAAGGAGTGCGCCCTCTATCCGACCGACGCAGATCCATAGTCGCTTCGGTTACCCGACGGGGACCGTCGTCGTCTCGGGCTTCAGGAAGGTCGCGAGATAGAGCGCTTCCTTCGCGTCGGCCGCTTGACCGGCCAGTCGGGCGGCTTCGCGCGCCAGCTTGGCGAAGGGCGAGCTCCGCCGAGTCAAGGCAGGTCCGGCGTTCATCGCGGTCGGAATGGTTCGGCCGCCTTCCGCGGCGGTCCGCAGGTGGTCCTGGATCGCGACCGCCGGGGTGAGCTGATAGATGCGTAGTCCCAGTCGGCGCGCGGTCTTGGGGAACAGCGCGTAGTCGGCGGGCAGGGTCGGGGAGGCGGTCAGCGCGAGGTAGCGCTCCGCGCCGGCGCGCGACAGGACATAGGCGGCGCTGCTTTCGTGGCGCGTATAGAGGCGCGCGACCTGGCGGCCGCCGATCGACCGCTCGCCGCTCGCCGAGCTTCACCTTCTGGAGATAGGTGTCGATCTTCACCGAGTGGGCGTCGGACGGGACCCACGCCGTCGTCGTCGATCAGCGCCTTGAAGCCCGGCCAGATGTGAATGTCGTCCTCGAGGAAGCAGGCGTGCCGCGTCGGGCGTGGCGAGAAACTCGACGCCAGGCGTTGCGATGGCTCGCGAGGCAGGCGAGCTCGAACCGGGTCAGTCCGCTCGTCGTTTGCGGATCTATCGTTCCCGTCGACCGCCGGCGCCCGTATGAAGGCGACGCCGCTCAGTTGCTCGCGCATGTGCGCAAGTCGATCCCGATCGCGGTCGAGATTGATGAGATAGACTTGCATCGCCGTCTGATCCCGGGTCTTCGTCAGACTTTCATCTGCGCGCCGAGCTCGACGACACGGTCAGAGGGCAGGTTGAAGAAGTCGGGCGCGCTCGCCGCCTGCTTGCTCATCGCGATGAACAGCCGGTCCTGCCACTGCGGCATGCCCGGAATTCGGCGCCGCTTTCAGCGTTCGCCGGCCGAGGAAGAACGAAGTCGTCATGATGTCGAACTTGAGGCCGGCCTTGCGCATCGCCGCAAGCGCGCGCGGGATGTGCGGCTGCTCCATGAAGCCGAAATGAAGCGTGACGAGGGTGAAGTCGGCCGGACAGCGGCGTCGATCTGGAAGCGATTGGCTTTCGACGACGCGCGGGGTCGTCTCCGTCCGCACGTTCAGGAGCACCACGCGCTCGTGCAGCACCTTGTTGTGCTTGAGATTGTGCATGAGCGAGGACGGCGCCGAAGTCGGGTCGTTGCTGAGGAACACCGCCGTGCCGGGAACGCGCACCGGCTTCGATTTCTGCAGCATCTTGATCAGGTCGACCATCGGGATCGAGTCGCGATGGGTCTTGGTGTTGAGGATCGCGCTGCCGCGAGACCATGTCCACATGACGATGAACATGGCGGTCCCGAGCATCAGGGGGACCCATCCGCCATCGAGAACCTTGTAGAGGTTGGCGATGAAGAAGCCGATGTCGATCGACAGGAATCCGCAGACCAGGGCGAGCGCGCCCCACAGCGGCCAGCGCCAAAGCTTCCAGACGACAAAGAAGGCGAGCGCCGTGGTCGTCACCATGGTTCCGGCGACCGCGATGCCATAGGCGTTGGCGAGCGCGTCCGACGAGCGGAACAGCAGAACCAGCGCAAGCACGCCGAGCAGCAGGATTCGCGTGACGCGCGGGATGAAGATCTGCCCTTCCTGGGTCGAGGACGTGTGGATGATTTCGAGCCGCGGCAGCAGGCCGAGCTGGATCGCCTGGCTGGCGAGCGAATAGGCGCCGGTGATGACGGCCTGGCTTGCGATGACGGTCGCCGCGGTCGCGAGCAGAATCAACGGCAGCAGCGCCCAGCTCGGCGCCATGAGATAGAACGGATTTTCGACCGCCTTCGGGTCTGTCAGGATCAGGGCGCCCTGCCCGAGATAGTTGCAGATGAGCGCCGGCAGCACCAGGACCAACCAGGCCGCCTGGATTGGCCGCTTCCCGAAATGGCCCATGTCGGCGTAGAGCGCCTCGGCGCCCGTCACCGCGAGAAAAACGCTGCCGAGCACGACGAAACCCATGGCGCCATGGGTCATCATGAAGCCGACCCCCGGAACGGGGCTCAGCGCTTGCAGGATCTGCCAGGCGGCGGCGATATGGACGAGGCCCAGCACAGCATTCACCAGGAAGAACGCCACCATGATCGGGCCGAAGAAGGCGGCGACGCCGGCGGTGCCGCGACTCTGCGCGGTGAACAGCAGCACGAGAATGACCACCGTCGCCGGCAGGACGTAAGGCGCCAGATCGGCGTCGACCTGCTTCAGCCCCTCGAGCGCGGAGAGAACCGAGATCGCCGGGGTGATGATCGCATCGCCGGAAAACAGCGCGGACCCGGCCACGCCGAGCAGAAAGGCGATGGTCGTGGTCTGTCCGAGCGCCCGTTGGGCGAGGGCCATCAGGGAGAGAATGCCGCCCTCACCCTTGTTGTCCGCCTGCATCAGAAACACCACGTATTTCGCGGTGACGATGATCAGCAGGGCCCAGATGATGAGCGAGACGACGCCGATGACCTCTCTCGCCCCAAGCCCGGAATCCTTGAACTGGCCGAGCGCGGTCTGAAGGGCGTAAAGCGGGCTCGTCCCGATATCCCCGAACACGACCCCGATCGAGCCCAGCGCCAGGATCCAGAAATTGCCGCTCGAATGGCCATGGGCCTCCCCGGTCGCATGCTGGGGTAAAACCGGAGGGGGGTCCTTCGCGACGTTTTCAGACATCTACTTGGAGAATCCTGGGAGCCGCTGGAGAAAGAACCGGTCAAACGGCGGACGTCTATACGCTCTCGCTTGTCGCGAGCCTAGAGCCGCACGATAAGCCTTTCGCATGTCGCATGGGTCATCAGTCCCCAACGCTTTGCGCATGTCGTCTCAACAGCCGGGCGGTCTCGTCGGGCTTCTCGATCCCGGGGAGGTGGCCAGCCCCGGCGATGATCTCGAACCGCGAGTCGGCGATGAGGTCCGCCGTCTCGCGCACCAAGGCGACCGGCGTCGAGCCGTCCTCATCGCCGACGAGACAGAGGGTGGGAATGGCGATGGCGCGCGCATGAGGACGGAGATCGGCGCGCTTCAAAGCGCCGCAGGCGGCGAGATAGCCCTGCTTCGGGGTACGGACGAGCATGGCGCGCCAGCCGGTCAGATCGTCCGCGCGGCTCGACCTGAAATCGGCGGTGAACCAGCGCTGAAGGACCCCGTCCGCGACCGCCTCGACCCCGCCGGCCTCGATCGCCGTGATGCGCGCGTCCCAGCCTGCGTCGTCGCCGATCTTTGCCGCCGTGTCGGAGAGGACGAGGCCGGCGAAGAGGCTCGGCCGCTGGCGATAGAGGTCCTGGGCGATCAGGCCGCCGATCGACAGGCCGACGATCGTGGCCCGGGTGACGTCGAGGGCGTCGAGAAGGCCGGCGAGATCGCGGGCGTAGTCCGACATGTCATAGCGGTCCGGTCCGGCTTCCGACAGGCCGTGGCCGCGCTTGTCGTACCGGATCAGCCGGAAGTCGTTCGCAAGGGCCGCCGCGACCTCGTCCCAGATCCTGAGATCGCTGCCGAGCGCATTGATGAAGACGAGGACGCGACCGGATCGCCGACCCTCGTCGCGATAGTGGATGACGCCGCCATTCGCCCGCTGGAAGCCCATGAGAAAGCCCCTTTCCTCAGTCGCGCTTCGCCGATCCGATCCTGGCGGCCGTCGTGGTCCTGGCGCGGTCAGTCCACAGGCCGCGGAAGAACGTCCACCAGTACCATAAGAGCAGGATCGGCGCGCCGATGTCGACCACCGCGTCGAGGCCGGGGATCGGCATGGCCGGGGCGGCAAGCAGGCCCGCGGCCGCGGTGGCGCCGACCCGGTAGCTCAAGGCGACCAGGATGCGCTTCAGCGGGTTGTCGTCGGGCATGCGGGAGACGATGACGAGGAGCGCGATCAGCAGCGCGGTCATCGCCACGACGAAGATCAGCAGATCGCGGATGATCGCCTCGATCGAGGAGAGGGCGTCCATGCGATATCTCCTAAAGGCTGGCGGGGCCGCCTCTTTCCCTTGAACCCCATAGGCGGCTACAAGGTTTCGAACAAGCAGCGCGGCGGAGGCTAAGATGAGCGAGACGATCAAGCAGTGGCATGCCGTGGCCGAAGCCCGCGACCCCGAGGGGTTCGACGCGCTTCTCGCCGACGACGCCGTCTTCCTGTCGCCGGTCATCCATACGGCGCGCAAGGGGAAGGCGATCACCGCCAAATACCTCGCCGCCGCTACAGAGGTGCTTGGCAACGCGGACTTCCGCTACGTCGAAGAGTGGATCGGGCCGTCCTCGGCGGTGCTCGAATTCACCACGGTAATCGACGAGATCGAGATCAACGGGGTCGATATCATCGGCTGGAACGCGGACGGTCGGATCGACCGGTTCAAGGTGATGATCCGGCCGCTGAAGGCGATCGAGATCGTCCGGCAGAAGATGGCGGCGTCGCTGGCGGGCTGAGGTCGCCGCGAGCGAGCGCGGTTTTCTGACCCTTTAGGATCGAATGTCCTGAGGAGTCCGCGAAGCGGGCGTCTCGAAGGTGTTCCGGAGGGCACGGAGAGCAGCGCCCCTTGGACCATCCTTCGAGACGCGAAGCTTGGCGTCGCTCCTTGAGGCATGAGGGCGGCAGCGCGGGGCCGGGGCCGCCGCCTCAGTCGGTCATGGCGAACTCGGTTCGCGTGGAGCCTTCGGGTTGGCCCTTGACCAGCCGGTTCGGCCATCGCCGGCGTCTTCGTGACAGCGCCCGCAAAATATCAAAAAAGCTGATACAAACCTGGAAACGCCCGAGTTGTACGGAACGGAGAATGTCGCGCAACTTTCTGGTGATCGATCCTCGAAGAGCGACCGGATGTGTTGCGCGGGCTCGCGTCGCCGGTCCGCGTCCGCATCCTCAGGCATCTTCATCGCCGGAGCGGCGTCAACGTCAACGACATCGCCGAGGCGCTCGGCCTGCCGCAGTCAACGGTCTCGTCCAACCTGCAGATTCTCGAGGCGGCGGGCCTTATCCGCACCGAAGCGCAAAAGGGGCGGAAGGGCCAGCCAGAAGCTTTGCCATTCGGCGTTCGACGAAATCCTGGTGATGTTCCGCGATGATTTCGACGCCGCCAACGCCAACGTGATCGAAGTGTCGATGCCGATCGGCCTCTACACGCGCTGCGAGGTCAGCGCGCCCTGCGGCCTCTGCTCGCCTTCGAGGGATCATCGGCCTCCTCGACGTGTCCGGGACCTTCCTCAATCCCGACCGCATGAATGCCGGGCTGATGTGGTTCACGCAGGGCTTTGTCGAGTATCAGTTCCCCAACAACGCCCGCCTTGTGGGCAAGACGGTCACGTCGCTCGAATTCTCGCTGGAACTGTCGTCCGAAGTGCCGGGCACCTCGGCCGACTGGCCCTCCGACATCACCGTCGCCGTCAACGGGCGCGAGATCGGGATGTGGACGAGCCCGGGCGATTTCGGCGACCAGCGCGGCGTCTTCACTCCCGACTGGTGGAAGCTCAAGGGCAGCCAGTACGGCAAGTTGAAGACCTGGCGCGTGACGCCCGAGGGCTGCTTCGTCGATGGGGTGAAGATCTCGTCGCTCACCGCCGAGGACCTCGACATTTCCAGCCACCACTCGATCCGCCTGCGCATCGAGGTCAAGCCCGACGCGCGCCATCCCGGCGGGGTCAACATCTTCGGCCGCGGCTTCGGCAACTACGACCAGGACATCGTGCTGAGGCTGACGACGGAGGCGTGAGGAGCGGGCGCGTCCGCCGGAGCCTTAAGATCAAAGGCCGCCCGGGCGGCGCCATGCGGAGTAGCCGCGCGGAGCGACCCGCGAGCGACCGAGGATCGGCGTCTCGGCGAACGGCGCGGGCCAGGGCTCCGTTCCGTAATTGAAGGCTAACACGAGGTCGCCGCGCCGGCGAAGCCGAACGCCGTCCGGGAGCACGACCGCCTCGAGCCCGGCTTCGAGAACAAGTCGCCGCATCAGCGAGCACAGCGCCTCGGAGTCGGGCCAGAAGCCCACGTAGCAGCGCCGGCCGTGGCGAACGACGGCCGGCCAGCCGTCGGCGAAGCGCGCCAGAACCGCGGCGCCTGTCTCGATATGTTCGCGCCACCGCTCCGCCCCTCCGCTGATCTCGCCCGTCACGGGCGTCTCGGCGCCGGGACGCATCGAGGCGACTTCAATCACCCGCATCGGAATGAGCCCGCGCAGAGGTCCGGGCGGCAATCCCTCGGGGATGCTGAAATGGCGGGTCTTCGAGCCGGTCCGCGGCCCGAATGCGACAATGCCGTTGGCGGCGGCGAACGCGGCTTCGGCGGCCTCGGAGACGATCGGAAGGCTCGGCGCGAGCGCAAGCCGATAGCCTTCGAGGCTGTCGCCGGGGCGGAGGATGTCGACGTCAAGGCCAAGGCGCCGCACTGCCTCGTACCAGCGGAACACGAGTTCGAGGTAGTCGAAGGACTGTCCCTGCGGCTCGATCTCGCAGACCCAGGCGGCCTCGTAGTCGAACACCAGCGCCACCGGCGCTTGGGTGCATGCCGGCAGGTCGCCGAGCCTGGCGAGATCGCGAGCGGCCTCGGCCGCCTCGCGGCCGCCCGGCGAAAGCTCGTGCAAGGCGGGCAGGTTGAGCCCGGCGTGCATCTGCTCCTGCGCGAACGGCGCCTGGCGCCAGCGAAAGTAGCTGACGACCTCGGCGCCGTGCGCGTGCGCCTCGATCGCCCAAAGCTTCACCATGCCCGGCGCCGGAATCGGGTTGTAGGGCGCCCAGTTCACCGGCCCCGGCTGCTGCTCCATGACCCAGAAGCGCCCGCGCCCGACCCGGCGGTAGAGGTCGTGATGGAAGGCGGCGACGTCGGGATGCGACGTCTCCTGCCATTGCAGGCGCTCGGCTTCGCGGAAGGGGAAGTGTTCGACGTAGCCGATCGGATAGGAGTCCCAGGCCGCGAAGTCCAGGTTCTCGCCCAGCGCGAAATGATCGAAGCCCGTGAAGAAGCCCATAAAATTGTGCGTGATCCAGCGCCCGGGCGAATGGCGGCGGATGATGTCGACCTGCATGCGATCGTAGGCGCGCACCGCATCGGAAGCGAAGCGTCGGAAGTCGAGCAGGGTCGCGGGATTGGCTTCGGTGACGGTCAGGTTCGGCAGTGCGACGGCGTCGAAGCTCGCGACCTCCATCGACCAGAAGGCTGAGCCCCACGCGGCGTTGAGTTCGTCGGTCGACTGGTAGCGCCGCCGCAGCCAGTCGCGGAACGCCGCGGCGTCGTGGGGACCCCAGGAAAGAACAGTGTCGTGGCAGCCGTATTCGTTATCGGTCTGCCAGCCCGCGAGCGCGGCGTGGCGCCCGTAGCGCGCAGCGATCGCCTCGACGATCCGCGCGCTTTCGCTAACATAAGTCTGCGAAGAGAATGTGTAATGTCGGCGGGAGCCGAATCCCCGCCGCCGGCCGTTTTCGTCGATCGGGGCAATGTCGGGATGGTCATCCATGAGCCATTTGGGCGGCGTGGCGGTCGGGGTGCCGAGAACGATCTTGAGGCCGGCGGCGCCGAGAACGGCAAAGGCCCGGTCGAGCCAGCTCCAATGAAAGTCGCCGCGCCGCGGCTCGATTCGGGACCAGGCGAATTCGCCGATCCGCACGTACTCGATGCCGAGATCGCGCATGCGCCGCGCGTCCTCGGTCCAGAAGGACTCCGGCCAGTGTTCCGGATAGTAGCAGACGCCGAGCATCACAGATCCGTCTGCGGGTTGAGACGAGCTCTGCCAGTCTCGTCGAAAACGTCGCCCGCGTCAGCCGGCAAGCCGCAGGGCGCCCGCGAGGCGCCCATTGCCCGAGCCGTCGATCCGGCGCTTGATCTTATTGCAGGCGATCGCGGCGCAAAGTCGAGAAGTGACCCGGAACGCGGCCAAGGTCGTCTGAAAAATGGTGCCCAGGAAAGGACTCGAACCTTCACGGCTTGCACCGCTGGTACCTGAAACCAGTGCGTCTACCAATTCCGCCACCTGGGCACGGCGCGCTTCATAGGTGCGGGGGCGGGCGGATGTCAATGGCGGCCGGTCGGTTTAGGGGCGACTTCCGGACGTCGTTTCCCCCGAGGCAATTCCACGAAACCGCACTCGCCAGCCGTCGCTTGGCGCAGCTCTTGCTTGCCTTGCGCATTCCCCTTGCCGCGTGCGACATCCGCCGCTGCCGCTCGATGGAGGCGCCTCGCATGGCCGTTGACCCGACCCTCGCCGACGACGCCGAAAAGGACCGGCCGCTGCGCGAAGACATTCGGCTGCTCGGCCGCATCCTTGGCGACACGGTGCGCGAGCAGGAGGGCGAAGAGACCTTCGCGCTGGTCGAGCAGATCCGGCAGGCCTCGATCCGGTTCCACCGCAACAACGAGCCGGCCGCGCGGCGGGAACTCGAGGCGACGCTCGACAGCCTCAGCGCCGACCAGACCCTCGCGATCGTCCGCGCCTTCAGCTACTTCTCGCATCTCGCCAACATCGCCGAGGACCAGCACCACATCCGCCGCAATCGCGCCCATGTGAAAGCGGGCTCGGCGGCGCGTCCCGGTTCGCTCGCCTACGCCTTCCATCACATCCGCCAGCACATCAGCCAGTCGGACGTCGCGCCCGATGCGCTGAGCACATTCTTTGATCGCGCGCTGGTGAGCCCGGTGCTCACCGCCCACCCGACCGAAGTGCGGCGCAAGAGCACGCTCACCCGCGAACTCGAGATCGCCGACCTGCTCGACGAGCGCGAGCGCGCGGAGGGGGATGCGTCCGAGCTCGCCGCGATCGAGGAAAAGCTCAGGCGCGCCGTGCTCATCCTCTGGCGCACCAACATGCTGCGCCAGAAGCGGCTTCGGGTGCTCGACGAGGTGTCGAACGGCCTCTCCTACTACGACTACACCTTTTTTCGCGAGCTGCCGCGGCTCTATGGCGTGATCGAGGATGCGCTCGACAGCTTTGATCCGGGACGGCGGGGCCAGCGCGTGCCCTCATTCCTGCGCATCGGCTCGTGGATCGGCGGCGACCGCGACGGCAATCCGTTCGTCACCGCCGGCGTGCTGGACGAGGCGATGCGCCAGCAGAGCGCCCGCGCGCTCGGCTTCTACCTCGACGAACTGCATCAGCTCGGGGGCGAGCTGTCGCTCGCCTCGACCCTCGTCGGGGTAACCCCCGAACTCGATGCGCTGGCGGACCGCGCGGAAGACGATTCGCTGACCCGCAGCGACGAGCCTTACCGGCGCGCGGTCGCCGGCATGTATTCGCGCCTCGCCAAGACCGCGCAGGAACTCGATCACGTGGTCGCGCTGCGCCAGCCGATCGCCGATGCGCCGGCCTACAAGTCAGTCGACGATTTTTTGACCGATCTCGCAATTATTGCGGATTCGCTGAAGGCGACCGGCGGCGCGATCGTCGCGCGCGGGCGCCTCAGGGGCTTCATGCGCGCGGTCGATGTGTTCGGTTTCCACCTGGCGCCGATCGACATGCGGCAGAACTCGGACGTCCACGAGCGCACCGTCGCAGAGATCCTCGCCGCGGTCGAGCCGGGCCTCGACTATCGGACTTTAAGCGAGGACGAACGCATCGCGCTCTTGAGGCGGGAGCTCGTTTCGCCGCGGCCGCTGGTCTCGCCTTATCTCGCTTATGGCGAGGAGACGGCGGGGGAGCTTGCGTTCTTCCGCGTCGCGGCGGCGATCCACGCCCGCTACGGCAAGGGCGCGATCCGCACCTCGATCATCTCGAAGACCGACAGCGTCTCCGACATGCTGGAGCTGGCGCTGCTTCTGAAAGAGGCCGGGCTGGTCAAGGCGGGCGCAACCGCGCTCGCGATCGTGCCGCTGTTCGAGACGATCGATGACCTGCGCGCCTGCGTCGGCGTGATGGACCGGCTGCTGTCGATTCCCGAATACCGAAAACTCGTCGATTCGCAAGGCGGCGAGCAGGAGGTGATGCTCGGCTATTCCGATTCCAACAAGGACGGCGGCTTCGTCACTTCGGGGTGGGAACTGTACAAGGCCGAGATCGGCCTGGTGGAAGTGTTCCGCAAGCACGGCGTGCGTATCCGACTGTTTCATGGCCGCGGCGGCTCGGTCGGCCGCGGCGGCGGCCCCAGCTACGACGCCATCCTCGCCCAGCCGGGCGGCGCCGTGCAGGGACAGATCCGCATCACCGAGCAGGGCGAGATCATCTCGAGCAAGTACTCCAACCCCGACGTCGGACGTCGCAATCTCGAGACGCTGGTCTCCGCCACGCTCGAGGCGACGCTGTTGCAGGACGAGAGCCCGGCGCCCGATCATGCCTTCCTCGAAATGATGGAGGAACTGTCGAAGGCCGCCTACGCCGCCTATCGCGGCCTCGTCTACGAGACCGAGGGGTTCGAGCGCTACTTCTGGTCATCGACCGTGATTACCGAGATCGCCACCCTCAATATCGGCTCGCGCCCGGCCTCGCGCAAAAAGACGACGGCGATCGAGGACCTGCGCGCCATCCCCTGGGTGTTCTCGTGGGCGCAGTGCCGGCTGATGCTGCCCGGCTGGTTCGGCTTCGGCTCGGCGGTCAAGGCCTATGTCGAGGCCCACCCGGAGACCGGGCTCGAGGCGCTGAGAGCCATGCACAGGCGCTGGCCGTTCTTCCGCACGCTGCTGTCGAACATGGACATGGTGCTGTCGAAATCGAGCCTCGCGATCGCGTCACGGTATGCGCGGCTCTGCGACGACGTGGCCTTGCGCGAAAAGATCTTCTCCCGCATTTCGCAGGAGTGGCGCGACTCGGTCGATGCGCTGAACGCGATCATGGAGCAGCCGCAGCTCCTCGCCGGCAACCCGCTGCTCGACCGCTCGATCCGCAACCGCTTCCCCTATCTCGACCCGCTGAACCACGTGCAGGTCGAGCTACTAAAACTGCACCGGGGGCGGGCGTCGAGCGAGAAGGTGCTGACGGGAATTCAGCTCACGATCAACGGCGTGTCGGCGGGGTTGAGAAACAGCGGTTGATAGGCCTGGACAATCCCGGCAAGCGCTTGCCATCCGGCGACTGAGGCGACAATCCTTCGCCGATGGCGCTCGGCGGCTGGATTGTTCTTATCGTCTTCGTTCTTCTGGTTGGCGCGGCCGGAATCGGCGCGGTCCTGCAGAGCCGGCTGCAAGAACGGCATAGGACGAGCCAGACGGTCGACCACGTCCGGCTGGTGGTGTCGATCCTCGTCACCTTCACCGCTCTCGTCTTGAGCCTTCTGCTGTCGGAAGTGAAAACCACTTACGATACGTTCGACAGCCGGCTTCGCGGGTTCGCGGGCGATCTTTCCAACCTCGACATCCACCTGCGCGAGTATGGCGATGAGGCGAAGCCGATCCGAGCCATCCTGCGCGAATATGTCGCCGCCGCCATCGCCGACAGCTGGCGCGATGAACCGGCGCCGGCCGGCGATTATCCGAAGTTTGCGAAGCAAACCGGCGTCGAGCGGCGGCAGCTCGGGGCCATCTTGATCCGAGCGGATTCCGAGATCCATCGGCTCGAGCCGCCGGACGGCTTTCATCAGAGACTCGCCCAGTCCCTCTCCGAGCAGATCGACGAGACGCTCGCAGCCCGGAGGCAGCTGATCGAGACCGCGCACAACACGGTTTCCTGGCCGCTCATGGTCGCGATGTGCGGATGGCTTGCGGTTGTTTTCGGCGTCTTTGGGTTGCTCGCGCCTCGCAACGTCGTCGTTCAACTGACGATCGTGATTTGCGCTTTCTGCGTGGCCTCCGCGATCTTCTTGATCACGGATTACGACTCCCCGTTGGATGGGCCCCTGCGCGTGTCGAGCGACGCCATGCGCGACACGCTGACCGGGTTTGACGAGCCCTAGGGCGTCTCCGGCGGTTCCTCGCCGCGTCAGCTCAGGTTCAGTTCCTTGAAGAAGTCATTGCCCTTGTCGTCGACCACGATGAAGGCGGGAAAGTTCTCGACCTCGATCCGCCACACGGCCTCCATGCCGAGTTCGGGGTATTCGAGCACCTCGACCTTTTTGATGCAGTCCTGAGCGAGCCGGGCGGCAGGCCCCCCGATCGAGCCGAGGTAGAAGCCGCCGTGCTTGGCGCAGGCCTCGCGCACCGCCGCCGAGCGGTTGCCCTTGGCGAGCATCACCATCGAGCCGCCAGCGGCCTGGAACTGGTCGACAAATGAGTCCATCCGGCCCGCTGTGGTCGGCCCGAACGAGCCCGAGGCCATGCCAACCGGCGTCTTGGCCGGTCCGGCGTAATAGACCGGGTGGTTGCGAAAGTAGTCCGGCATCGGCTCGCCGCGGTCGAGGCGTTCGCGGATTTTTGCGTGAGCGAGGTCGCGCGCGACAATCATCGGTCCGGTCAGCGCGAGGCGGGTGCGGATCGGATGCTGGGTGAGCTCTTCTAGTATCCCCTTCATCGGCCGGTTCAGGTCGATCGCCACCACCTTGCCGCCGAGGGTCGTCTCGTCGACCGTTGGCAGGAAGCGGGCCGGGTCGTGCTCGAGCTCCTCGAGAAACACGCCGTCGCGGGTGATCTTGCCGAGCGCCTGGCGGTCGGCGGAGCAGGAGACGCCGATCCCGATCGGCAGCGAGGCGCCGTGACGCGGCAGGCGGACGACGCGCACGTCATGGCAGAAGTACTTGCCGCCGAACTGGGCGCCGACGCCGAGATCCTGGGTGAGCTTGTGGATCTCCGCTTCGAGCGCGAGGTCGCGGAAGGCCCGCCCGTCGGGGGCGCCCGTGGTCGGAAGGGCGTCGAGGTAGCGGGCCGAGGCGAGCTTCACGGTCTTCAGGTTGAGTTCGGCGGAGAGGCCCCCGATTACGATCGCGAGGTGATAGGGCGGACAGGCCGCCGTGCCGAGTGTGAGGATCTTCTCCTTCAGGAAGGCGATCATCCGGTCGTGGGTGAGGATCGAGGGGGTCGCCTGGAACAGGAAGGTCTTGTTGGCCGAGCCGCCGCCCTTGGCCATGAACAGGAACTTGTAGGCGTCCTCGCCCTCGGCGGCGATGTCGATCTGCGCCGGCAGGTTGTCGCCGGTGTTGGTTTCCTCGAAGGTCGAAAGCGCCGCGAGCTGGCTGTAGCGCAGGTTCTTCTTGCGGTAGGCTTCGCTGACGCCCTTGGCGAGCGCCGCCTCGTCGGACCCTTCGGTCCACACGTTCCGGCCCTTCTTGCCGACGACGATGGCGGTGCCGGTGTCCTGGCACATCGGCAGCACGCCGCCCGCGGCGATGCTGGCGTTCTTCAGAAGGTCGTAGGCGACGAACTTGTCGTTGCCGGTCGCCTCCGGGTCGTCGAGGATTTTGGCGAGCTGGGCGAGATGTCCGGGCCGCAGAAGGTGATTGATGTCGATCATCGCCTGCTCGGCGAGACGCGTCAGCGCCGCCGGTTCGACCACCAGAATCTCGCGACCCAGCGCTTTTTCGACCCGAACGCCCTCGGAGGTCAGCTTGCGATAGGGCGTGGCGTCCGGCCCGAGTTGAAACAGGGAATGATGCTCCGCGCCCATAGGACCGCTCCGTTCGACCTGAAATGCGGCTTCGATCGCCGCGGACGGCGGCTCAGGCGGCCGCCCGGCTCAGCGCCGCAATCGCGTCGGCGATGGCGAGCGTTCGGCCGGCCATGTCGGCGTGCAGCAACTCCACCATCTTGCCGTTGAGCTGGATCACGCCCTTGCCGGCGTTTTCCGGCAGGGCGAAGGCGTCGATGATCGCGCGCGCGCCAGCGACCTCGGCCGCTGTCGGGGCGAACACCTCGTTGCAGATTTCGATCTGGCCCGGGTGGATCAGGGTCTTGCCGTCGAGGCCCATGTCGCGGCCCTGTTCGCACTCGGCCCGGAATCCCTCGAGGTCCTTGATGTCGTTATAGACGCCGTCGATGATGTCGACGCCGTGGGTGCGCGCGGCGACGACGCAGTTGGCGACCCAGGCCGTCATGGTCGGGCGGCCGGGCGTCAGGCGGGCGCGGGTCTCCTTGGCGAGATCGTTGAGGCCCATCACCAGCACCGCGAGGCGCGAGGCGGAATTGGCCGCGACCGCGGCGATCTGGCCGGCGTTGAGCACGGCGTTCGGCGTCTCCATCATCGCCCAGAGCCGGGTTCTGTCCGGCGCCCCGTTCTCGCGCAGCACGCGGGCGGCCAGCATGATCGCGCCGGGTCCGTCGACCTTGGGCAAGAGGATGGCGTCGGGTCCGGCGGCGGCCGCAGCGATCAGGTCGTCGGGACCCCAGGGCGTGTGCGCCCCGTTCACCCGGATCACGACTTCCCGGCCGCCGAAATTGCCCTTCGCAGCCGCGACGACCTGGGCGCGCGCCGCTTCCTTCGCATCGGGCGCGACCGAATCCTCGAGATCGAGGATCAGCGCGTCGGCGGGCAGCGTCGGCGCCTTGGCGAGCGCCTTGGAGTTGGAGCCGGGCATGTAGAGGACGCTGCGACGCGGGCGAGCAACCATGACAATCTCCTGACTACGCCGCGAGCATTTAATGGCAACCTCGGCACGCCGCCAGATGTTGCAGCGCGAAAGGCATAGGACTTATGGCGAAGGATGTCGACGCGGGGCTCGCACTTCCGGCCGGCGCCAATTCGTGTTGGCGCCAACCGGTCCGCGCTGGTAAACGGACAAGCCGAGGCGGCGCGCGATATTCCGGGACCCGCCTGCGCTTTCCGATACGGAGACAAACGATGGCGGTGGCAGGTGACTGGAAGCTCGTTCTCGAAACCCCGATGGGGCCGCAGGAAGCGCTCCTCGCGGTAAAACCCACGTCCGATTCGACGTTCGATGGAACGATGAGCGGGAACTCCGGTCAGCAGACCTTCGAAGGCGCGATTGCCGGCGATACCCTGACCTGGCAGACCGACATCACCTCGCCGATGCCGCTGACGCTCGAGTTCACCGTGACGGTCGACGGCGATGCGCTGACGGGGGAAGCCAAGCTTGGCATGTTCGGCGTGGCCCCGGTGACCGGCGCGAGGGCCTGAAGGTCGGGTCGGCTAGGCTCTCAGCCAGCGCACGATCCGCCGGGTCGCCTCGGCGATCTGATCGGGATTGCGGGCGAAGCAGATGCGCAGATGCCCTTCGCCCCCGGGTCCGAAGGCCGAGCCGGGCGCGGCGCCGACGCCCGCCTCGTCGATCAGCCGGAGCGCCAGCGCGCGCGAATCGGGAAAGCCGTCGACGCTGAAGAACAGGTAGAACGCCGCTTCGGGCTCGAAGAACTTGCACCCGGCTCGGTCGCCAGCAGCCCCTCGCAGAGGATGTCGCGCGACCGGCGGCAGCGCTCGATCTGGGCGGCGAGAAACGCTTCGCCCTCGGTCGAGCGCGGCGATCGCGGCGCGCTGGGTGAAGACCGGCACGCCGGAGGACGTGAACTGGACGAGGTTCTCGATGACCGGCCCGAGCGCCGGCGGCGCCTCGAGCCAGCCGACCCGAAACCCGGTCATCGCCCAGTTCTTCGACAGGGTCTGGACGAACAGGATCTTGTCGTCCGGCGCCATCACGTCATGGAACGAGGGCGCGCGGGCGCCGTCGTAGGTCAGGCGGCCGTAGATCTCGTCGGCGACGATCCAGAGGCCATGCGCGCGGGCGAGAGCGAGCGTCGCCGCGAGTTCCTCGCGCGTGGCGACGAAGCCGGTCGGATTGGCCGGGGAATTCAGGAAAATGACCCGCGTCGCCGGGGTCACGGCGGCAGCGAGCCTTTCGACGGATCGAGGCTCCAGCGTCCCTCCCGGCCGAGCGGAACGGGGACCGCGCGCGCGCCGGAGGTCTCGATCGCGCCGACGAAATTCGGCCAGGCGGGGGAGGGGATCAGCGCCTCGTCGCCGGGGCCGAGGGTCAGGCGCACGGCGATCTCGATCGCATGCATGCCGCCGATGGTGGCGAAGAAGCTTTCGGGCCGGAACGGGCCGCCGCCTGGCGCCGCGCCGTAAACGCGGGTCATGTAGGCGGCGACCGCCTCGCGAAACGCCGGAATTCCGCCCTGGGAAGTATAAAACGTCTCGCCCCGGTCGATCGACGCCTTCGCCGCCTCGGCGCGCGACCGCCGGCGGCGGCAGGTCGCCCTCGCCGACCCAGAGCGGGATGAGCCCCTGCCGACCGCGTCCGTAATCGAACACTTCGACGATGCCGCTCGCGGCGGCGTCGCGGACCGTCGGCTGGATTTCGGCGAGCCAGTTGCGTTCGGGAAGCGGGGCGATGGTCATGGGGCCGCGTCATGGATCAGCGAATGAGGGCGCGCAAGAGGGATCAGCGTCCGCCAGTGTCAGTCGTCGAGTCCAATGACGACAAGGACATCAAGGGCGATCCGCGTTTCGATTGGCGAAGGCGCGCCGCCCGTGATCAGGCCCGCCGTTTGCTCGTCGGGGCACTCTTCTTCGCCTTCGTTGATGAACGGCGTCGCTTTCCTGTGACCGCCTTTTGATCGCTGACGGGCTCAACCTTCTCCGCCACCGCCATCGCAAATTCTTTGCGCAAAGCGTTCTCGACAATGCGGTTGTAGCCCCTGCGCGCGCGAAGGCGTTCGACAAGTTCTGAGCTCAAGCGCAAGCCGATGCGCACTTTCGGCGACTTGGATTTGGGGCGGCCCGCCGAACCGGCGTCGCCACGAACTTCGCCTGATACTCTGGGATGGATAAGTCGGGGGCGTCGTCTGGATCAGTCCAGACGGTCGCCGTACAGGGCTTGTTCGCGGTCATTGGCTTTCCTCAGGCTGATGACGCGGCAAGCCGCACCGCCCGGCGCCCAGACGACGGCCACCATGCGATCGTCGAGGCGGCCGATTGTAAAGAAGCGCGCCTCACCGTAGTCCGTCCGCGACGGTCAGCGTCGCTCCTCCAAACATCTCGGTCGCGCGGGCCATATCGAGTCCGCGGTTCTCGATGGTCGGTCGCTTGGCGGGGTCGAACTCGATTTTCACGAGTTATTGTGGCGACAACAAATCCAATTGGCAAGTCTTCAAAGCTTTTCACCCGCAGGAGCAAACCCGGCCGCGGTTCATCCTCCCTCGCCGACGCCCTGCGCCAGATCGTCGAGGATCGGGCAGTCCGGCCGGTGTCGCCACAGCAGGCGTGAACGAGCGCGCCGAGCGTCTTGGCCATCGCCTGCATCTCGGCGATGCGCGCCTCGAGGTCTTCGACGTGGCGTTCGGCGATGCGGCGGACCTCGCGGCTCGGACGCGCCGCGGTCGCGCCACAAGGCGAGCAGCGCCGCTATCTCGACGGTCGAGAAGCCGAGCCGCCGCGCCCGCTTGATGAACCGGAGCTCGTGCACCTCCCGCTCGCCGTAATCGCGGTAGGCGTTCGCGCGCCGCTGAGCGGGGCGCAGCAGGCCGATCGATTCGTAATGGCGGACCATCTTGGCGGTCACGCCGCTCGCCGAAGCCGCCGCGCCGATGTTCATGCGACAATCGCTGCTTGACCTTCCCATCGATGGGAAGGTCTATGCCCTGCAGGTGACGGTCTCAAGGGGGCGGAAGCGATGAGCCTTGTCGAAACCGAAAAAGCGCTGGCCAAGGACCCGGCAAAGGACCCGGTCTGCGGCATGTCGGTCGATCCGGCGACCGCGGCGCACCGCTTCGAGCACGACGGAACGACCTATTCCTTCTGCTGCGCCGGCTGCCGGACCAAGTTCGCCGCCGACCCGGCCCGCTATCTCGGCCTGTAGGCGCGGTCCATAGTCCGGACCGCGTCGGCTCGGCCCGCGCCGGCCGGCACGATCTTCATCTGCCCGATGGATCCCGGAGTGCGCCAGGAGGGGCCGGGCTCGTGCCCGATCTGCGGCATGGCGCTCGAGCCCGAGCAGCCGTCGGCGCCGAGGCCAAGCCCGAACGCCGAACTGATCGACATGAAGCGCCGGCTTTGGTTTGCGCTGGCGCTGACGATCCCGCTCGTCGTCCTCGACATGGGCGGCCACCTCTATCGGCCGGAGTGGCTTAACTCCGCAACTTTCGAACTGGATCGAGTTCGCGCTCGCGACGCCGGTCGCGCTCGGCGCCGGATGGCCGTTCTTCGTGCGCGCCTGGGCTTCGCTCCGCACCCGCAACCTCAACATGTTCACCCTGATCGCGACCGGCGTCGGCGTCGCCTGGACCTATAGCGTCTTCGCGACGCTTGCGCCCAAACTCTTTCCCCATGGGTCGGCCACGACGGCCGCCGTCTATTTCGAGGCGTCGGCCGTCATCACGGTGCTGGTGATCGTCGGACAGGTGCTGGAGCTGACGGCGCGGGAAAAGACCGGCGACGCCATCCGCGCGCTCCTCGACCTCGCGCCGAAGCGCGCTTTGCGCGTCGACGCCGAAGGCCACGACCATGAGGTCGCGCTCGAACGAGGTTTCGGTTGGCGACGCCTTGCGCGTGCGCCCGGGCGAAAAGATCCCCGTCGACGGCGAGGTGGTCGATGGCGCGAGCGCAGTCGACGAATCCATGATGACCGGCGAGTTCGATGCCGTCGATGAAGTCGGTCGGATCGAAGCTGATTGGCGGCACGGTCAACGGCTCGGGCGGCCTCGTCATGCGGGCGGAGAAGGTCGGACGCGACACCGCGCTCGCGCGCATGGTCGATCTCGTCGCCAAGGCCCAGCGTAGCCGGGCGCCGGCCCAGCGCCTCGCCGACCGGGTGAGCGGCTGGTTCGTTCCGCTGGTCGGCGCGGTGGCGGTTCTGGCTTTCCTCGCGTGGACGGCCTTCGGGCCCGAGCCGCGTTTCGCCTTCGCGCTTGTCGCCGCGGTGTCGGTCCTGATTATCGCCTGTCCCTGCGCGCTCGGCCTCGCGACCCCGATGGCGATCATGGTCGGCGTCGGCGCTGGCGCGCGCGCGGGCGTGCTGATCCGCGACGCCGAGGCGCTCGAACGGTTCGAGGCGGTCGATACGCTGGTGTCGACAAGACGGGGACGCTGACCGAGGGCAAGCCGCGGCTGACCGCGATCGACGCCGTCCCCGGCTTTTCCGGCGGACGACGCCCTGCGACTGGCCGCGAGCCTCGAGCGGTCGAGCGAGCATCCGATCGCCGCCGCCATCCTCGCCGCGGCGCGGCGGAAGCGCCTGAAGCTCGCCGAGCCCGGCCGAGTTTCGGGCCTTCCCGGCGGCGGCGTCGCCGGCGTCGTCGAGGGACGCGCGGTCGTGGTCGGCACGGGGGTGTTCGTCGCCGAACGCGGGGCGGACCCGCTGCCGCTCGCCGCGCGGGCCGAGGCGCTGCGCCGCGAGGGCGCGTCGGTCGTGTTCGTCGCCCTGGACGGCGCGCCGGCGGCGCTGATCGCCGTCTCCGATCCGATCAAGCCGGGCGCCGCAGAGGCGCTCGCGGAACTGAAGCGGAAGGGCCTCGCCGTCGTGATGCTGACCGGCGACAATCGCTTCACCGCGGCGGCGGTCGCCGCCAAGCTCGGCCTCGAAGCCTTCGAGGCCGAGGTTCGCCCGGAGGGCAAGGCCGACGTGATCGCCCGCCTGAAGGCCGAGGGCAAGGTCGTGGCGATGGCCGGCGACGGCGTCAACGACGCGCCCGCGCTGGCGGCGGCCGACGTCGGCGTCGCCATGGGAACGGGGACCGACGCGGCGATCGAGAGCGCCGGGATCACCCTCTTGAAAGGCGACCTCCAGGGCCTCGTCCGCGCGCGAAACCTGTCGGTCGCGACCATGCGCAACGTGCGGCAGAACCTTGCCTTCGCCTTCCTGTACAACGCCGCCGGCGTGCCGATCGCCGCGGGCGTTCTGTATCCGGCGTTCGGAATCCTCTTGTCGCCGATCGTCGCGGCGGCGGCGATGTCGCTCTCCTCGGTCAGCGTCATCGCCAATGCGCTGCGGCTGAGGAGGGTCGTCCTGTAACCCCAGCCTATGGGGCATTCACAAACAATTGATATGCCATCGATTGGCATATCATCTAAATTGCAACCATGTCAGACGCGTTGAAGGTCGACCGCGCTCGTTTTGCGCCGCTCGTCTCGCATCTCGCCCGCGAGTGGCGGCGGGCGATCGACGGACGCCTGCAGGCTTACGGACTGACCGAGGCGACATGGCTTCCGCTACTTCGCATTGCCCGCTCGGAGACGCCGATGCGGCAAAACGAGCTTGCGGCCTCGCTGTCCCTCGACGGCTCCTCAATCGTTCGCCTGATCGACGCGCTGGAGAAGGCGGGGCTGGTCAATCGGCGCGAGGACGTGCTGGACCGCCGCGCCAAGAGCCTGGTCCTGACGGCGCATGGACAGCGGACGGTCGACCAGGTTGAGAGGGTTTCGCTCGAACTGCGTGACATCGTGCTCGGCGACCTCCCCGAGGCGGACTTCGCGCGCGCCCTTCGCCTGCTGGAATCGGTGAGGGCTCGTCTGGCGAAACTTTCCGACGCCCGGCCGGCCGCCGCCGAACGCAGGCGCGCGGCGAACCGATGACGGTCAAGCGCCTCGCCGTTGTCCCACTGTGGCTCCTGGGACTTTTCACCTTCAGCGGTCCGGTGGGCATGCACATATTCGTGCCGGCGCTGCCCGCCGCCGCGGCGGATCTCCACGCCTCAGCCTCCGAACTGCAGCTCACGGTCAGCCTGTACATTTTAGGGCTCGCGGTGGGACAGCTCCTCTATGGGCCCCTTTCGGATCGCGTCGGGCGCCGGCCGGCGCTGCTGACCGGGCTCGTCATCTTCACAGCGGCGAGCCTTGCCGGGTTGTTCGCGCCCGACGCTGGCGCTCTCATCGCCGCGCGCTTTCTGCAGGCCTTCGGCGGATGCGCGGGTCTGGTGCTCGCGCGCGCCATGATACGCGATACATCCGAGGGCCATGACGCCGCACGCCGGCTCGCGCTGATGAACGTGCTGGTCACCGCCGGACCGGCGGTCGCGCCGATCATCGGAGGCGCGCTCAGCGCGCTCTGGGGTTGGCGAACGATCCTGCTTGGCCTGAGCGCGCTCGGCGTCGCCAATCTTGCGCTTGCCTTCGGGGTCCTGCCGGAGACGCGTCCGGACATGGCGCACGTGAGCGCGAAGTCGCACATGCGCGCCTATCTCGCCCTGCTCCGCTCGCGGCGGTTCGTCGGCTACGCCGTCGGCGGCGGCTGCGCCACAACCTCGCTCTACGCCTTCCTGGCTTGCGCGCCCTTCATTTTCATCGACCGGCTGCATGTTCCAAGCGCTCAGACCGGACTCTTTCTCGCCTTGCTGGTCTCAGGCGTCTGGCTCGGCAGCCTCCTCGCCAGCCGAACGATCATGGTCTTTTCGATCGGCCGCTTTCTTGTCGGCGCAAACGCCGTGAGCGTTGCGGCCGCCACGGTGTTCCTCGCGCTTGTCCTTGGCGATCGGCTGTCCCTGGCCGGCGTGATCGGGGCGATGTTCGTGTTCAGCGTCGGAGTCGGCGCGGCTGCGCCGGCGGCGCTCTTTCAGGCGATCAGCGTCAATCCCCGCGTCACGGGATCGGCCTCCGGTCTTTACGGCGCCGCGCAGATGGCCGTCGGCGCGACACTGGTCGCGCTGGCCGGCCTCGGTCGGAACCCCGCGCTGGCGTCAGCCAGCGTGCTCGTGCTCTCCGGCATCGTCGCCCAGGCGTCCTTCTGGCTCGCCGGGCGCGAGCCGGAAGCCGACGCCTTGGAGACGGAGAGCGCCGCGACGCCGTGACCGGACGGTGCGCGCGCTCAGGCGCCGCGGCGGGCGAGTTGGTCGCGGATCTCGGTCAGCAGCACGACCTCGGGGCTCGGCGGCGGGGGTTCCGACGGCTTGGCCTTGTCCGCGCGCGTCAGGACGTTGATCCCCTTGATCAGAAGGAACAGCGCGACCGCGACGATCGCGAAATTGATCGCCACGGTGATGAAATCGCCATAGGCGAACACGCCGCCCTGCTTGCGCGCGTCCGCGAGATTGGTCGCTGTCACGGCGCTCGACAGCGGGAGGTAGTAATTGGTGAAGTCCGCCTTCCCGGCGATGCCGACGACCGGCATGATCAGGTCGTTGACCAGCGCGTCCACGATCTTGCCGAAGGCCGCGCCGATGATCACGCCGACGGCGAGGCTCAGCGCGTTGCCCTTGATGGCGAATTCCTTGAACTCCTGCCACATCCCCATGTCCAACCCCAAAATCGTTGCGCGCCCCAGGACGGGTCGCGTCTTGCGGCGGGAAACTAGCCGACCGTGAATTCGAAATAAAGCCGGGTCCCAAGCCGGCGGACGTCAACCTTTGGCGGGGTCGCTCGCGCGGGACGCGAACGGAGTGCGGGTCTGCGACGCTATTCCGTCTTGTCAGCCGCGGCTTGCGCCGGCTTCGGCTTCTTGTGCTTGGCGGGCTTTTCGGACTTCGCGCTCTTGTCGGCCTTGTCGGGGGAGGGCAGCGCCGCGAGCCGCGCCTCGAGCAGCGCTGCGCGCGCGGCGGTGACGGTCGTCGCGCAGAACCCGTGCGCGGCTTCCTTGACATAATCGCGACAGATGTCGTCCCGCTCGCCGGCGAAGCCGGCCTGCTCCCGCAACAGATTGGCGGCGTCGGGGCTGTCCTTGGCGCGCTCCTGGAGCGCGTGCATCGCGCGGGCCATCGCGTTCTCGGCCTCGGTTCGCCGTTTGCCGATCGCCGCTGCGTCCGCTCTCGAGCGCGTTTCCGTCCGGCCCCCACAGCCCGCTCGGGCTGGTCTGGCAGTCGGCGGCCTTGAACACACAGGCGGTGATCTGCGAGGGAACGAGGACCGCGCCGTAGGCGACGTCGAAGGCGAACGGGCAGGCGGGCACGTCGACCTCATAGCGCTCGAGGCCGTCAGGGCGGCCTTCGCTGGTCGCCGCGATCGGCCTTTCCCCGACAATATTGACGACGCAGCGCTGGGAGGCGTCCGAGACGCCCTCGCCCGCGAGGCTGAGCTTGTCGACCTGGAGCGTATCGCCCTGGCCGGAGAGCTGAAGGAGTCCGGCGCCTCCGTTCAACAGCAGCGGGCGCCCGTCGACCGATTCGACGCCAAAGGCGGAGATCTGGTCGAGCTTTTCGGCCTGGGCGTTCTTATCGCCCTTCGCGGCCCGGCTCGGCTTTTTCGGCTTTGTCCTGGCAGGCGTCCCGGCCGGAGCAACGGGCGCCGCGCCGGGCAGAGCGAGTTGCGCGCGGGCCGGCGCCGTCGCGAGCGCAAGGCCGCCGAACAGGAGGAAAACGCGCCACAACGTCGGCCGAATCATTGCGGCCTTGTAGAAGGCCCCGCGCCAAAGGGAAAGCCGTTTGTTCGGCCCCGCCGTTGCTCACAGACGGCGAAAATCCGGCGTTTCTTCGCCTTGCGCCTCCAAAAGTCCGAACCTATATACGCCGCGACTGACGGGCTCGTCGCCTAAAGCGCGTCGAATCCGCCGAAGGTTTACTTGGTATTGAGGGGATCAGAAAAGACGACGCCGGCCGCTTCGGGCCGAAGGCGTCCTTCTCATGGTCCGGCCGCTCCGGGGCCGGGCGGTCCCGCGAAAGGAGCAGGAAAAATATGGCGAAAGTTATCGGAATCGACCTCGGCACGACCAACTCGTGCGTGGCGGTCATGGAAGGAGCGACCCCCAAGGTCATCGAGAATTCCGAAGGCGCGCGCACCACGCCTTCGATCGTGGCGTTCACCGACGACGGCGAGCGCCTGGTCGGCCAGCCGGCCAAGCGCCAGGCGGTGACCAATCCCGAGCGGACGATCTTCGCGATCAAGCGCCTTATCGGCCGCTCGTTCGAAGACCCCACCACCAAGAAGGACATGGGCCTCGTCCCGTACAAGATCGTACGTGCGCCCAACGGCGACGCCTGGGTCAATGTCGACGGCAAGCAGTATTCGCCGTCGCAGATCTCGGCCTTCGTCCTGCAGAAGATGAAGGAGACCGCGGAGGCGCACCTCGGCAGCCCGGTCACGCAGGCGGTCATCACCGTTCCCGCCTATTTCAACGACGCCCAGCGTCAGGCGACCAAGGACGCCGGCAAGATCGCCGGCCTCGAGGTGCTGCGCATCATCAACGAGCCGACGGCGGCGGCGCTCGCCTATGGCCTTGACAAGAAGAAGGCCGGCACGATCGCCGTCTACGACCTCGGCGGCGGCACATTCGACATCTCGATCCTCGAGATCGGCGACGGCGTGTTCGAGGTGAAATCGACCAACGGCGACACCTTCCTCGGCGGCGAAGACTTCGACATGCGTCTCGTCGAGTATCTGGCGGCCGAGTTCAAGAAGGAGCAGGGCATCGACCTGACCAAGGACAAGCTCGCCCTTCAGCGCCTCAAGGAGGCTGCGGAAAAAGCCAAGATCGAGCTCTCCTCGGCGATCCAGACCGACATCAACCTGCCCTACATCACCGCGGACGCGAGCGGCCCCAAGCACCTCGCGCTCAAACTGACGCGCGCCAAGTACGAGGCGCTGGTCGACGACCTGATCCAGAGGACAGTCGAGCCGTGCCGCAAGGCGCTCAAGGACGCCGGACTCGCGGCCGCCCAGATCGACGAGGTCGTGCTGGTCGGCGGCATGACCCGCATGCCGAAGGTTCAGGAAGTCGTCAAACAGTTCTTCGGCAAGGAGCCCCATAAGGGCGTCAACCCGGACGAGGTGGTGGCGATCGGCGCGGCGATCCAGGCGGGCGTGCTGCAGGGCGACGTCAAGGACGTCCTGCTGCTCGACGTGACGCCTCTTTCGCTCGGCATCGAGACGCTCGGCGGCGTGTTCACCCGCCTGATCGAGCGCAACACCACGATCCCGACCAAGAAGAGCCAGGTCTTCTCGACCGCCGAGGACAACCAGACGGCGGTCACGATCCGGGTCTTCCAGGGCGAGCGCGAAATGGCCGCGGACAACAAGCTGCTCGGCCAGTTCGACCTCGTCGGCATCCCGCCGGCCCCGCGCGGCATGCCGCAGGTCGAGGTGACCTTCGACATCGACGCGAACGGCATCGTCAACGTCACCGCCAAGGACAAGGCGACCAACAAGGAGCAGCAGATCCGCATCCAGGCCTCTGGCGGCTTGAGCGAAGCCGACATCAACCGGATGGTCAAGGACGCCGAGGCGCACGCCGCCGACGACAAGAAGCGGCGCGAGGTGGTCGACGCCAAGAACCAGGGCGAGTTGCTCGCCCACGACGCCGAGAAGGCGCTGAAGGAATACGGCGACAAGGTCGCCCAGTCCGACAGGAGCGCCATCGAGGCGGCGATCGCCGCGGTCCGCACCGCGCTTCAGGGCGAGGACGTCGAGGCCATCAAGGCCCGCACCAACGACCTGATGCAGGCGCAGATGAAACTCGGCGAAGCGATGTACAAGGCGCAGCAGGCGAGCGCCGGCGGGGACGCCGGAGCCGCGCCCGGCGCCGCCGAGGCCAAGGACGACGTGATCGACGCGGAGTTCCGCGAGGTCGACGACGACAAGAAGAAGCCCTGATCGAACGCGCGCCGGTCTCGCTAAAGACGCCGAGACTGGCGCCGTCCCAGGGGAACTCGCATGGTTGGCGCGACGCCATCGAAAATTAATCCAACGCGGCGCGCGCGGCGGGGCTCGCTAGGCCGGCCGCGCGCGCACGTCTTTTCGTCAGCGCGCGCGAAGCGGACTTCGGCGGGCGCTGGACGGATCGTGGAGACGACAACTCGTCTCACGCGCGAAGGGGCGCGCTGATATGGCGAAGAGGGATTTTTACGAAGTTTTGGGCGTATCCAAGACGGTAACCGACATCGAGTTGAAATCCGCCTTCCGCAAAGCCGCGATGGGCTGCCATCCGGACCGCCATCCGGGCGACAAGCAGGCGGAAACCCGCTTCAAGGAGCTCAACGAAGCCTATCAGACCCTGTCGGACGCTCAGAAGCGGGCCGCGTACGACCGCTATGGCCATGCGGCCTTCGAGCAGGGCGGGGTGGGCGGCATGGGCGACGGGTTCGCGGCGTCGATGTCCGACATTTTCGACGACCTGTTCGGCGACATGATGGGCGGCCGTCGCGGTCGTCAGGGTTCGGGGCGCGAGCGCGGCGCGGACATGCGCTACAATCTCGAGATCTCGCTCGAGGAAGCCTTCCACGGCAAGACCGCCACGATCAAGATGCCGACGTCGGTGACGTGCGAAGCGTGCAACGGCTCGGGCGCGCGCGCGGGTTCGAAGCCGGTGACTTGCCGGACCTGCGGCGGCCACGGCCGCGTCCGGCAGCAACAGGGTTTCTTCGCGATCGAGCGGACCTGCCTGACTTGCCAGGGACGTGGACAAACGATCGACAACCCCTGCGACAAATGCGCCGGGGCGGGCCGGGTGACGCGGGAGCGGACGCTTTCGGTCAACGTTCCCGCCGGCGTCGAGGACGGCACGCGCATTCGCCTGACCGGCGAGGGCGAGGCTGGCTCGCGCGGCGGGCCGACGGGCGACCTCTATATCTTCCTATCGGTCAAGCCCCACCCTGTGTTTCAGCGCGACGGAGCGGATCTCTACTGTCGGGTGCCGATCTCGATGGTGCAGGCGGCGCTCGGCGGCGAATTCACCGTTCACACCCTCGACGGGACCGAGTCGCGGGTCAGCATCCCCGAGGGCGCGCAGTCGGGCCGACAGTTGCGACTGCGCGGCAAGGGCATGCCGATCCTCAGATCGCGCGACGCCGGCGATCTCTTCGTGCAACTCAATGTCGAGACGCCGCAGAACTTGACCCGGCGCCAGCGCGAACTCCTGGCGGAGTTCGCGCAGGAATCCTCGCACAAGACCCACCCGGAAAGCGCCGGATTCTTCGCCAAGATGAAAGAGTTCTTCGAGGGCCGCGGCTGACGCCTTTACTCCGAAACGCGGCTGGCGATAAGCCCGCCGGGTCGGGAAGGCGGGCGAACGGCAGGGGGAGGCACATGCACGATCAGAAGGCCGGCGTCAGGCGGCGAGGCCTGGGCGACAACGCCCGCTTCCTCATGTCCCTCATGTCGACGCCGCACCTGACCGGGGCGGTCGCTCCTTCAGGGCGAGCGCTCGCTCGCGCCATGGCCGCCGCTGCCGGGCCGCCCGCTGCCGGTCTCGTCATCGAACTCGGTCCGGGAACCGGACCCGTCACGCGCGCGCTCCTCGATAGCGGGCTCGACCGGCGCCGGCTCGTGATGGTCGAGTACAATCCGGATTTCTGCCGCGTGCTCGAAGACCGATACGCGGGCGCGCGCGTGATCGAGGGCGACGCCTACGACCTTCCGCGCACGCTCGCCGAACTACGCGGGGGAGCGGGTCTCCGCCTTCGTCTCCAGCCTGCCGCTTCTGACCAGGCCCGAGCGCGAACGCGAGAAGCTGATGCGCGACGCCTTCGCGCTGATGGGCGCGGACGGCGTCTTCGTCCAGTTCACCTACGGCCCGCTGTCGCCCATTCCGCGCGAGATCTGCGAAGGCCGTTATTCGGCGCATCGCGGCCGGCCGATCTGGGCCAACCTGCCGCCAGCGCGGGTCTGGAGCTATCGGCTCGAAGCAGCCCGCGCCCAGCGCAGAGGCGAAACGCCGTCGCGAGGCTCAGGCATGAAGCCGCTAGACGCCGCGCGACCGGCTGATCGTCGCGCTCGATGTCGCCGACGCGACACGCGGCGGAACGGCTCGTGGACACGATCGGCGACGCCGCGACCTTCTATAAGGTCGGCATGGAGCTCGCCTACGGCGGCGACGGCCTGGCGCTCGTCGGCCGGCTCGCCGCGGCGGGCAAGCGGGTCTTTCGTCGATCTGAAGCTGCACGACATCCCCAACACCGTCGAGCGGGCGACCGCGCAGGTCGCGAGGCTCGGCGCGACCTTCCTGACCGTTCACGCTTATCCGCAGACGATGCGCGCGGCGGTCGCCGGCGCCGCCGGCTCCGGCCTCGGAATCCTTGCGCGTGACGGTTCTGACGTCGTGCGACGACGCGGACCTGATCGAGGCCGGCTACCGCTTCGGCGTCGTGGAGCTGGTGCGGCGGCGGGCCGAGCAGGCGCAGGCGCTTGGCGTACAGGGTCTTGGTCGCGAGCGCGGCGGAGGCGAAAGGTGTTCGTGCGGCTGTCGGGCCCAAGATGATTCTGGTCACGCCGGGTATCCGGCCGGCCGGCGCCGACGTCGGCGACCAGAAGCGCGTCGCGACGCCCGGCGAGCGCGATCCGCGACGGGGCGGACTATCTCGTGGTCGGCCGTCCGATCACGACCGCGCCCGATCCGCGGAAAGCCGCGCAGGCGATTGTCGAGGAGATTGCCGCAGCCGCGCCTTGATCGCGTGCTGAAGCCCGCTATTCTTCCGACGCTTCATCGTTTCAAGGGAGACGCTGTCGATGCCCAAGGGCTATCTGATCTCGCGAGTCGACGTGAAGGATCCCGAGGCCTATGCGCGCTATGCCGCCGCCGCGACCAAGGCGATCGCCGCCCACGGCGGGAGGGCGCTGGCCCGCGGTGGGCGCCATGAAGCGCTCGAGGGCAAGGCGCGAGCGCGCAATGTGGTGCTCGAGTTCGACAGCTACGACGCTGCGCGGGCCTATTATAACTCGGCGGAGTATCAGGCTGCGCGCGCTCTGCGCGAGGGTGCGGCCGAGATCGAAATGGTGCTGGTGGAAGGCGCCTGAAGGTTCGAAAGCAAATAGGAGCTGGCGGAGCCATGGCCGAGTTGCGCATCGTCGTCGCCGGAGCGGCGGGCCGCATGGGCCGCATGGTCGTGCGAGCGATCCACGAAGCCGAGGGCCTCGACCTCAGCGGGCGCGCTCGAACGCGAAAACTCGCCCTGGCTCGGCCATGATCCCGGTCCTCTGGCTGGCTGCCCGGCGACCGGGCTGACGATCGGGACCGATCCGCTGCCGCTCCTGCTTGACGCCGACGCCATTATCGATTTCTCTTCGCCCGCGGCCACGGTCGAACTCGCGGCGCTCGCGGCGCAGGCGCGCATCGCCGACGTCATCGGCACAACCGGGCTCGCGGAGGACGACCTCGATCGAAGATCGACGCCGCCGCGCGCCATGCGCCGATCGTCCGCTCCGGCAACATGAGCCTCGGCGTGAACCTGCTCGCGGCGCTGACGCGCCGAGCCGCCGCCGCGCTCGGCGACGAGTACGACATCGAGATTTTCGAGATGCATCACCGCATGAAGGTCGACGCGCCCTCGGGCACCGCGCTGATGCTCGGCGAGGCGGCGGCGGCCGGGCGCGGGATTGCGCTCAAGAGCCATGCGGCGCGGGGGCGCGACGGCGTCACCGGCCAGCGGCGCAAGGGCGACATCGGCTTCGCGAGCCTGCGCGGCGGCACGGTGGTCGGCGACCACGAGGTCGTTTTTGCCGGCGAAGGCGAACGGCTGGCGCTGGCCCATCACGCCGAGGACCGCATGCTGTTCGCCTATGGCGCGCTGAAGGCGGCGCGCTGGGCCCACGGCCGCAAGCCCGGCCTCTATTCGATGGCCGACGTGCTGGGGCTCAAGGAGGGTTAGGGAAGGAAGCGTAGCTCCGTCGCGTCGAAAGGTCGGCGTGCGATGGGACGGCGAGACGCCGTGCCTCCTGCTTCAGTTCGACGCCCGCACCTCGGTGCAAGAGAAATCGAGCTGGGCCTGCTTCTCGGTCTTGCCGGCGTGGACGCTGATTGTCAGCGGCGCGCAGGTGGCGTTCTCGAGATAGATCGCCTTGTGCTCAACTCCATCGTCGCCGAAGCGAAAACTGGTGAAGGCCTTGTGGGTGACGACCTGCTGACCCATGTGATCCGTCTGGGTGAGGTCGACGGTGGCGGTTGCGTATTTGGGTGCGAAGTTCCGGTCGCCCTGGAAGGTGAAGTCGATCATCACCCCCGTCGCGGTGTCGCCGCCGGGCGCGCCGCCTTTGGGGGCGTCGACCAGCGCCGGACCGCCGACGATGTCTTCGCTGAGAATTTGCCGGCGTGCTCGAGGAAGACGTAAGCCTTGACCTCGACGATCTTCAGTTCCGCTGCCTGAGCGCTCCCCGCCAGCGCCAAGTCCGGCGGCTAGCGGCCGCGATCCCCATCACGCCCATCGACCCCTCCGAAAACGCCAAACGGCAAGTCAGATACAGAAAAACCCCGGCCCGCGCAACGCGAACCGGGGCTTCCTGTAGAGCTTCCCTAGACGAGCGCGTGTCAGTTGTTGCGGCTGCGATCCGGTCAGCATGAGCAGCGCCTGGAACATGTTGATGAAGTCGAGGTAGAGCCGCAGCGCGCCGTGGATCGACTTCTTCTGGATCGTTTCGTAGCCGTCGCCGGCGAAGTACATCTGCTTGATCGACTGGGTGTCCCAGGCGGTCAGGCCGGCGAAGATCACCACCGCCAGGATCGAGATGCCGAACTGCAGGCCGGAGCTGTGCAGGAACATGTTGACCAGGCTCGCGATGATCAGGCCGATCAGGCCCATCATCATGAACGACCCCATCGCCGACAGGCTGCGCTGGGTGGTGTAGCCGTAGAGGCTGAGGCTCGCGAACGCCGCCGCGGTGGCGAAGAACGCTTGTGCGATCGAGCCGGCGGTATAGACGACCAGCAGCGCCGACATCGACAGGCCGATCAGCGCGGCGAAGGCGAGGAAGGCGTTGCGCGCGGTCGCGACCGACATCCGTTCGAGGCCGGGCCGAAAGCCAGAACACCAGCGCGAGCGGCGACAGCACGATCAGCCAGCGCAGCGGCGACACGTAGATCGCGTGGCCGAAGTCGGTGAGCGCCAGACGCCCGTCGCCGATCTGGACCGTGCCGAAGCGAGAAGGCGATGTAGGCGGCAAGCCCGGTCACGCCGAGGCCGAGGGTCATGTAGTTGTAGACGCCGATCATGTAGGCGCGCAGGCCCTGATCGACGGCCGCGCCGGACCGTGCGTATCCCGCGCCCGGGCGCGGGTTGGCGTAGCGGTCATAGTCGGACATGGGTGAAACCTCTTGAGAGAAAGAGCCGGCGCTCACACGGGGCAAGCCCGGACAAACACCTTGTCGCATAATATGGCTCAGCGGCATAGCGCCGCAAGGGCTGCAAGCGTTAAGGATGCGTAAGGATCATCCGCAAGAACGCCTGTATTCGCAATCCGGAGCGCGCCTGCCGGCGCCGCCGGGTCAGTGCCCTCCCCCACCGCCCATGCCGCCCGCGGGCTTGTGCATGAACGCCGCCAGGATCACGCAGGCCAGAAACACCGCGGTCAGCGCCAGGAAGACGTCGGCAAGCGCCATCACCTCCGCCTGCCGGCGCACGATCAGCGCAAGCTGCTTCGTCGCCGCGAGAGCGGCGTCCGAGCCGCGATCGGCGAGCGCGGCGGCCATGCCGGCGAGGCGCTCGTCGGCCGACGACCCGCCCCCAGGTCACGGATTCGCGCAGCCGCTCGAGATGCAGGTCCATGCGCTTGTCGAGCATGGTGTTGATCAGAGCGAGGCCGACCGCGCCGCCGAGATTGCGCATCAGGTTATAGAGGCCGGAGGCGTTCTTGATCTTCGTGCGGCGGCAGCGTGCCGAGCGCCAGAAAATTGATCGGCACCATGGCGAGCATCAGCCCGACGCCCGCGGAAAATCTGCGGCCACAGGAGCTCCCAGAAGTCCCAGTCGACCGTGACGAACGACGCCTGGTAGGTCCCGACCGCGAAACAGAATGAAGCCGATCGCGATCATCACGCGCGCGTCGACCTTGGTCATCAGCCGCCCGGCGAACGGCGCGGTCAGGAACATGGCGGCGCCGGTGACGAACATCGTTTTGCCGATCATCAGCGAGGAATAGCCGCGCACCACCGCGAGATAGACCGGATAGATGTAGGTCAGCCCGTAAAGGCCGATGCCGAGCACGAAGCCGAACATCGTGCCGGTCCAGAAGTTTCGGTCGCGAAAGGCGGTGAGATCGACGATCGGCTGCTTTGCGGTGAACATGCGCAGAAGAACGCGACGGCGCTCGACGGCCGAGATAACGATCGCCGTGGTCACCGGCCCGCTTTCGAACCAGTCCTTCGACGGCCCCTCTTCCAGCGCATATTCGAGCGCGCCGAGGAAGCCCGCCATCGTGACGAGGCCGAAATAGTCGAAATGGGTGAGCAGCGACCAGTCGGGCTCGTCGAAGTCGATCAAGAGCCACGCGGCGCCGGTGACGATGATGCCGGGGATGATGTTGACGTAAAAACAGCCAGTGCCAGGAGAACAGGTCGGTGAGATAGCCGCCGACCGTCGGCCCGATTGTCGGGGCGAGCGTCGCGACAAGGCCGATGATCGGGCCGATCAAAGGCTGCTTCGAACGCGGGAAGATGGTGAAGGCGGACGCGAACACGGTCGGGATCATGCCGCCGCCGATGAAGCCCTGCAGCGCGCGCCACAGGATCATTTCCTCGATCGTGTTCGACTGGGCGCACATGAAGCTCATCAGCGTGAAGCCGCCGGCCGAGATCGTGAAGATAACGCGCGTCGAGACGACGCGCGACAGGAAGCCGGACAGCGGGATCATCACGACTTCGGCGATGAGATAGCTGGTCTGGACCCAGGTGATCTCGTCCGAAGAGGCCGAAAGGCCGGCCTGGATCTGCGAGAGCGACGCCGAGACGATCTGGATGTCCAGGATCGCCATGAACATCCCGAACACCATGAAGATGAACGCCGCGAGCCGCTTCGCGCCGAAGTGGGGCTCGGCGACGCCCGCTGGCGCGGAGGGCCGCGCGGGCGCGACCGGCGCGCCCTGCAGCGGCAGCGCGGCGGCGTCGCTCACGGCTTGGCGGTCTTGCTGACGGCGGGTCCGAGGCCGAGCGCACCGAGCAGCGTCGGCTTCGGCAGATCCGGATCGCGCGTGTGCACGGTCGCAACGACCGATAGCCCGGGCCGCAACGAAACCGCCTTCAGAACCTCCTCAGGGAAGGTGATCCGGACCGCGACGCGCTGGACGACCTTGGTGAAATTGCCGGTCGCGTTGTCCGGCGGCAGCAGCGAGAACTCCGAGCCCGAGGCTGGCGAGATCGACGAGACGACGCCCTGAACCGTGTGGCCGTCGAGCGCGTCGATCGAGACGTCGGCCAACTGACCCGGCTTGATGTCGCCGAGCTGCGTCTCCTTGAAATTGGCGTCGACATAAGACGCGTCGAGCGGGACGAGCGCCATGAGGCGCGTCCCCGGCGCCACGAGATTGCCGACCTCGGCCGCCTTGTTGCCGACCGTGCCGTCGAACGGGGCGATGACGCGCGTGAAGCTCGATGTCGCGCTTGGCCTTGGCGAGCGCAGTCATCAATTCGTTGCGCTGGCGCGTCGCCTCGTCGCGCTGCGCCTTGAGGACATCGAGATTGGCCTTGGCGCCCTCGAGACGCGGCGGCGACCGAGGCGGCGGTCGCCCTGGCCCCGGCGAGCGCGGCGACGGTCCGGTCGCGGTCCGCGGTCGCCTGCTCGAGCCGCTGCTGCGAGCCGTAGTTGGTCTGGGCGAGCTTGAACGACCGGTCGTATTCAAGCGCCGCGCGCTGGACTTCGGCCTCGCCGGAGCGCAGTTGCGCCTGCGAGGCGTCGACCTGCGCCTCGGCCTGGGCGATGACCGACGCTTGCGCGTCGATCTGTCGGCCGAACCGGGCGATGGTCGCGTCCTGCGTGTCGACTTTCGCCTGCGCCGCGTCGACCGCGACCTGATAGTCGCCGTCGTCGATCAGGGCGAGCAGATCTCCCTGATGAACGACCTGGTTATCGACGACCGGCACCTGCAACAGATGGCCGGTCGCCTTGGCGGCGATGATCGCGGTGTTCGCGCCGACGTAGGCGTCGTCGGTCGAGACCAGGAACCGCCCCTCGACGAAATAGTCGTAGCCGAACTTGGCTGCGTAGCCGACGACGGCGAGGATGACGACAGGCAGGATCAGCCGGCGCACCAGACCCGGGCGCTTCGGCGCCGCGACAGCGATCGGCGCCCCTCCTGCGGGGCGCGGCGCCGCGGGAACGCCGGCTGCCGCCGCGGGAGCGGGAAAGCCCGCCGGCGGCGGCGCGGTCATCGCGCGCGATTCCGAAACCGGCGCGGAGACTGCGGGACTGTCGGACATGCAAGAAGTTCCCCTGAAGTATACTGTCGAACCGAACGGTTCGGTCATTTGAAACTTGACGTAGCCGAAAGCGAGGTTTATGGCAAGCAAAATCGAACCGAACCGTTCGGTCAGACAATGGGGCGGGGCAGACCCGATTCAAGGCATGGACGTGGAAACCCTGGACCAGGAGGCCGGCCACCGTCACGACGGCGGAGCCAAGCGACGCCAGATCATGGACGGCGCGCGGGCGGTGTTTCTCGCCGCCGGCTTCGACGGGACGAGCATGAACGACGTCGCACGGTCGGCCGGGGTGTCCAAGGGCACACTCTACGCCTACTTCAATTCCAAAGATGACCTGTTCGATGCGATCATCCGCGCCGAGTTTGCCCAAGCAGCCGAGCGGCTTTGCACCTTTCGTCGGGAGGGCGACGTCCGCGACATGCTGACCGACTTCGGTGTGCGGCTTATTACCCGAATGGCCGAACCGAGCGTGCTGGCGCTCGCCCGGGTCGTGGTCGCCGCGACGGAAAAGTTCCCCAAGATCGGCGTGGCCTTTTACGAGGCTGGGCCGCTGTTCGGCGCGAATCGTCTCGCGGGTGAGCTTGCGGCGCTGGAAAAGACCGGCGCTCTCAAGGTCCCCGACCCCGAACGCGCCGCCTGGCAATTTGTCGACCTGTGCCAGAGCTACGTTTACAAGCGAATTCTGTTCGGCGTGGTCGATCGCGTCGAGCCGGAAGAGATCGAGGCGGCGGTTACCGCCGGCGTCGATGTTTTTCTCAAGGCTTACGGGACCTGAGAAGGAGCGCGTCTCGCGCTCCTTGTTTGCCCGTTGAGAACGCGTGCTCTTCCCGGGCCCTATGGGGCGGCGAAACGCCGCCCCTCCGATTGCCGCACAGCGTCCTCCAGGCGCGCTTTCAGCTGCACCGCATCCTTCAGCTCGCATTCGTAGACCACCAGCGTGCGCCAGCCGGTTGCGGCGAGCGCCGCGAGGGTCTTTTCGTCGCGGGCCCGGTTGCGCGCGATCTTGCTGCGCCAGTAGTCGGCGTTGGTCTTCGGCATGCGGCTGCCACGGGCGCAGTCGTGCCCGTGCCAGAAGCAGCCGTGAACGAAGATCGCGAGCTTGCGGCGCCCGTAAGCGATGTCCGGCTTTCCCGGCAGGTCGGCGCGATGAAGCCGATAGCCGGGCGCGATCCGCCTGAGAATCGCGCGCACCGCGCGTTCCGGCGCCGTGTCGCTGGACTTCACCGCCCGCATGACGGCCGAGCGGTCGTAAATCATGCGCCCAGCGCCCGCCGCGCCGGAGCGGTCGCCTCCCGGCCTTGAGCAAGCGGAAGCAGCAGGTTCTCGCTGAGGAATCGCACCACCGGGGGCGCGACGCCGTCACCGATCAGATGCAGCGCGTCGGTCGCGCGCGCCGGCAGCCTGAACGTGTCGGGCAGGCCCATCAGCCGCGCCGCCTCGCGCGGCGCCATCGGCCGGGTGCGTATCGCTTCGCCCTCGACCTCGATCAGGAACTGGCGGCTCGAGCCGCCGCCGGGCGTGCGCAGGCAGCCGGCCAGCCCGTCGAAACGCGCCTCGGCCTGGACCTTGACGCCGCCCGCGCCGTCGGGCCGGGTGCGACGAAAAAGGGCGCCGACACAGCGCGCGCCGATTTCCCGCGCGAGGGCGACGTCGCGGAGCGAGGCGGGCGAAAGCGCTGCGACGAAGGCGCCCGTCTGCGCCGGCTCGTGCCAGCGTTGGGGCTCGGGCTCGAGACAGTCGATCAGGCGGCCGTTGTCGCGGGGCGCTTCGGGGAGCCGCCACCAGATCCAGTCGGCGGCGAGCGCGGCCGGGAGCGCAGCGGCAGCGCGCTTCAGCGCGGAGGACGCGTGATGGGCAGGCGGGCTTGCGGAGGCGAGGCGCACGGAAACCGGACGATCGCGCCGCACCGCGACGAAAAACACCCGCGGTCGCGACTGCGGCAGGAACTCCGCGGCGTCGATCGTCAGCGCGCCGAACCGGTAGCCGAGAGCCTGAAGCGCCTCGGCGATCGCGGTGAAATCCGCCCCGCCCTTGGAGGTCAGCGTACCCCCGACATTTTCCAGCGCGATCAGTCTTGGCGCACGGGCGGCGGCTTTGAGCGCGGCGATGATGGCGCAGAAGCCCCAGAAGGCGCCGGAACGCCTGCCGTCGAGGCCTGCGCCTGCGCCCGCCAGCGACAGGTCCTGGCAGGGGAACGAAGCCCAGGCGAGGTCGGCTTCGCCCGGCAGATCGCGCGCCGTCAGCGATGCGATGTCCGCAACGACGAGGCCGTCGCCCCCCCAGTTGGCGGCGTAGGCCGCGCCTTTGCGCGGATCGAAGTCGTTGGCGAACAGCGGCCGCCACGCCGGCTCGAGTTCGGCGCGCGCCATGCCGCCGCCGCAGAAGAATTCGTAAAACGTGAGGGGCGCCATAACCATCGAATCAGGGAACGCCATTCGAACCTAGCGCATTTGACGGAAATGGGCGCGCGCCCTTGACCGATGGCATGGCCATAAGCGTTTATGGGCCTCATGAGCGACTTCGACTTTCCCTTTCCCGTGCTCGTCTGCGACACTGGCGGCACCAATTGCCGGTTCGCGCTGTCGCCCGGCGCGGGCGCGCCGCTCGGACCGATCGTCCATCTCGTCACCGACGATTATCCGGGCTTGCCGGAGGCGATCGAGGCGGCGACGCCGAAGCTCAGCGATCGGCCGCAGTCGATGATCGTCTGCGGCGCCGGGCCGGTGGTCGGGCGTCAGCTCAAGCTCACCAACGCGCCCTGGGTGATGGACGGTCCGGAGACTGCGCTCCGCACGGGTCTCAAGCAGGGGCTTCTGCTCAACGATTTCGAGGCGCAGGCCCTGTCGCTGCCAGCGATCCAGCCGGACTGGACGCGCCAGATCGGACCGCTCGCCTTCGAGGCCAAGGGTCCGCAGGTGATCCTCGGGCCCGGCACCGGGCTCGGCATCGCCGCGCTGGTCGAGGCCGAAGGCCGCTTCACGCCGGTTTCGTCCGAGGCCTGCCATATCGACTTCGGCCCGGTCACGGACGAAGAGTTCGCGCTCTGGCCGCACCTCGAGCGGGCGCACGGGCGCATCACCAGCGAAAGCGTACTCAATGGCGCGGGACTCGCGCGGGTCCATCGCGCCCGGATGATGGCTCTGGGACGCCCCGATCCGCTGATCGAGCCGCCCGAAGTCACTGCCGCGGCGCTCGCCGACCCGAAGGGCGAGGCGGCCGAGAGCATTCGCCACTATTGGCGGATCGTGGCCCGCTTCGCCGGCGACATGGCCGTGACGTTCGTGGCGACCGGCGGCGTGACCCTCTCGGGCGGGGTGCTGCCGCGCGTCGTCGATTTCCTCGACGACGCGTCGTTCCGGGCCGCGTTCGAGGCCAAGGCGCCGGTCGACGCGCTGGCCAGGCGAATCCCGACGCGGCTGATCCTGCGCTCCGACGCGGTTCTGGCCGGCATGGCGGCGATCGCCGCGGCGCCTGACCGTTATGGCGTTGATTATTCGTCAAGGAAGTGGGTGTAACTCGCTTTTGGTGGAGGGAGCGCGTCTCGCGCTCCTCAGCCTGTCGAAGAACGGGCGACCGTGGTGACGCCCCATGGGGCGGCGAGACGCCGCCCGTTCAGGGCGCCGGCCCCGGTTTCGCCTTTATCTTGGGGCACGTCCGCGTTAAATCGGAGCCGGATGGCGTCCGAAACGGGGACCGACGGAGTTTATCGAGAGTGACGCGGATACGGCTCCATTTGGCCTGTGCGGTCTTCGCGGCGTTCTGCGCGCCCGCCTTCGCGGATTGCGGGCAGGACATGCAAAAACTCGCCCAGGCGCGCAACGTCGAGATGCAGAAGGTCAACGAATTCGCCAAGTCGTTCCACGGCAAGCCGATGGACCCGGCGGCCTTTTGCGCCAAGACGGTCGGCCTTCTCCACGCCGAGGAGGCGCTGATCTCCTACATGGAGAAGAACAAGGACTGGTGTTCGTTCCCCGACGACGCGATCAACAATTTGAAGACGGGGCACATCAAGAACGCCGGCTTCAACGCCAAGGCCTGCCAGGTCGCCGCCCAGATCAAGAAGATGAAGGAGCAGGCGGCTCAGGGCGGCGGCGGCGGTCCGCAGGCGCAGCCGCTTCCGGCCGGTCCGCTTTGAGCCCATCCCCGCCGCGCGCCATCCTGCCGGACGCGCGCACGACGAGCCTCGTCCTGAGGCTGGCCCCTGATTTCGCGCTGCCGTTCGTTCAACTCGCCCGGCTCGACCGGCCCGCCGGATGGCAATTGCTGCTCGCGCCCTGCTGGCAAGGGGCGGCTCTCGCCGGTCTCGCGCTTCAACGCGGGCCGAACCTCTGGCAGCTTGTCCTGTTCCTTGTCGGCGCGATCGTGATGCGCGGCGCCGGCTGCGCCTACAACGACATTCTCGACCGCAAGCTCGACGCCGGCGTCGAGCGCACCCGCGACCGGCCGCTGGCGTCGGGCCGGGTGAGCGTCAAGGCGGCCGCCGTCTTCCTCGTCGCGCTGTCGCTGATCGGGCTCGCCGTGCTTCTGAGCTTCAACCGCTTTTCGATCGGGCTCGGGATCGCCTCGCTCGCGATCGTGGCGGTTTATCCGCTGATGAAGCGGGTGACGTCCTGGCCGCAGGCTGTGCTCGGGCTCGCCTTCTCGTGGGGCGCGCTCATGGGGTGGGCGGGGACTTTCGCGAGCCTCGCGCTCGCTCCGGTTCTGCTCTACTTCGGCGCCTTCTGCTGGACCATCGGTTACGACACGATCTACGCCATGCAGGACGCGCGCGACGACGCGATCGTCGGCATCCGCTCGACGGCGCGCCTGTTCGCCGGCCATACGCGGCTCGGCGTAGGGCTGTTCTACGCTTTTGCGGCGGGCCTCGCGCTGGCGGCGATCCTGCTCGTCGGCGGCGGCCCGATCGCGCTCCTGGGCTGGTTCGCCTATGCGGCCCACCTCGGCTGGCAGCTTTCGCGGGTCGAGGGCGCCGATGCAGCGACCGCCCTCACCCTCTTCCGCTCGAACCGCGACGCGGGCCTCCTGCTGTTTGCCGGCATCGCGGCGCAGGGGTGGGCTGCTTCCGCGGCGGGCTGGTGAACGACTGACAGCCTCGCGGGTCGACCGGCTGCCCATGGTCGTCGCGAGGAGGACGGCTGAGCGTGGTTTTCCGAGCAAGGTCGTGTCTTTTCAGAGACTTAAGCCCCGTTTGTGGCCGATTCCTGACCGAGGTATCGAGCGATTTCAAGGGCTTAGCGGCAAGTTGGGGGGGTAAGACGGCGTCGAACTCTGTCAATCGTAACCTCATAGCCCTCGGGGCGCGGTCAGGAGCATACGCAAGCTGTGACCATGGATGACCCCGCAAATCCCCGTCCGAGCCGGCGCGATCTCTTATCCCTGATCGGGGCAGCCGCGGGCGGGGCCGCGATGGTTCAGGCGATGACGAGCCTCGGGTTCGCCTCGGAGTCGCCCTATCGAGGCCCGATCAAGCTCGAGGGCGATCCCAAAGGCGCGTCCGTCGTCATTCTCGGCGCCGGCCTCGCCGGAATGACGGCTGCTTTCGAACTCGGCCAGGCCGGCTATAAGGTCGAGGTCCTCGAATACAATGGCCGGGCGGGCGGTCGAAACTGGACGATCCGGGGCGGCGATGTCTACACCGAGCTTGGGGGCGCGACGCAGCGCTGCCTGTTCGACGACGGGCTCTATCTCAACCCAGGGCCGTGGCGAATCCCGTACCACCACCATGCCATTCTCGATTACTGCCGCCGGTTCGGCGTTGCGCTCGAACCGTTCATTCAGCTCAATCACAACGCCTATCTTCACGCGACCACGGCCTTCGGCGGCAAGCCGCAGCGAATTCGAGAGATCAAGGCCGACTTCGAGGGATCGATCGCAGAACTCCTGGCGAAGGCGACCCATCAGGGCGCGCTCGACGAGGCGGTGTCCAAGGAAGATCAGGAGATTCTGCTCGAGGCGCTGCGCTCCTTCGGCGCGCTCGACGACGACTTTCGTTACAAGATCGGCGACGACTCGGCCGCGTTTCGGGGCTACGCCCGAGATCCCGGCGGGGGGCAGGGCGCGGCGCCGCTGAACAGCGAGCCCATCGGCCTGCATGATCTCCTGACGTCCCGCCTCTGGCGCGGGCTCCAGAACTTTTCCCTCTACGACTTCCAGACGACGATGTTTCAGCCCGTCGGCGGCATGGGCCGGATCGGCGAGGCGTTCGCCCGGCGGCTTCCCAACGCGATCCGATACCGCAGCAAAGTCACCGCGATCCATCAGGACAGCAACGGCGTCACCGTGACGTTCGAGGATCTCAACCGCGGGGGGAGCGCTCAGCAGACCAAGGCCGACTGGTGCGTTTGCGCTCTGCCGCTCTCGATTCTGAGCCAGCTTCCCGTCAATGTCTCTCAGTCCATGAAAGCCGCCATCGACGCCGTTCCCTACGCGTCCGTGGTCAAAACGGGATTGCAGTTCAAACGCCGTTTCTGGGAGGAGGACGAGCGGATTTTCGGCGGGATCTCCTACACCAACCTCCCGATCCGCCAGATTTCGTATCCGAGCTCGGGCTTCAATTCCGCCGGCAAAGGCGTGCTGCTCGGCGGCTACACCTGGGAGGGCCCGAACGCTTACGAACTGACCGCCAGGACGCCCGAGGAACGGATCCGGCTCGCGGTCGCTTGCGGCGCCGAAATTCATCCCCAATATGCGGCCGAGTTTGAAACCGGAATCTCGGTCGCCTGGCATCGCGTCCCCTTCACCCTCGGTTGCGCGGGCGAATGGACGGATGAGGCGCGCCGCGAGCATTACGACAATCTCTGCCAGATCGACGGCCGGATTGTGCTGGCGGGCGAGCACGCCTCCTACATCCCCGCCTGGCAGGAGGGCGCGATACTCTCGGCGCTGGACGCAATCACGCGACTGCACAGACGGATCGTCGCAGGCTGATGGCGCGCGCGTTTTCAATGCTGCTGAGGTCTGGGCCTTCGATGTCGAAATCAATCCGCGCCGCCCTGCTGTTGTACGCCGCGCTGGCGCCTTGCGCAGTCTGGGCCGGCGAACCGCATTCCCCGGAGATATTTTCTCTAAGCCAGGGTAAGGTCTTCGAAGAGACGGGCGGCGCGGCGCTCTACGCTAACGTCTGCGCCGGCTGTCATCAGCCGGACGCTCGGGGCGCAGCTGGCGCGGGCGCCTATCCGGCGCTGTCGGACAACACCGACATCGCCTCGGCGGACACTCTGGTAAGGCTCGTTCTGGATGGACAGAGGGGGATGCCGCCGGTCGGCCAGATGATGAGCGATCAGCAGATCGCGGACGTCATCAACTACGTCCGCACCCACTTCGGCAACGCCTATGACCAGGGCGTGTCGTCCGCGGACGTCGAGGCGGCGAGAAAGCAGAAGACTTCGCTCCCCTAGGGCGAGCGGCGCCGGGCAGTCGGTCGGACAGGAGATTCATCATGAGAACCACGTTCGCCAAAGCCTTGATGTTTCTGCTTCTGCTTCAGGCCACGGCTGTTTCGGCCCAGTCTCTGAAGCCGCCGGACAATCTCGTCGACCTTCGGTCGCCGCAAGGCGAAGCCTTCCTGCTCGAGACGCACGCGCTCGGTGCCTACTTTCCGATCAGCGTCGCCTTCGAGACCCAGAAGAACCAGGCCTATTGCGGCGTCGCTAGCATGGTGATGGCGCTCAACGCGCTCGGCGCTCCTGCGCCGGCGAGTCCCGAGTTCCAGCCCTACGCGATCTTCACCCAGGACAACGTTCTCAGCGACAGGACAGATGCGATCCTGCCCCGCGACGTCCTCGCTCATCATGGCATGACGCTCGATCAGCTCGGCCAGGTTCTGAGCCTCTACCCGGTCGCCGTGGAGGTGCATCACGCCGCGACCGGCGGAGCCGACGACTTTCGCAGGCAGGCGAGCGAAGCGCTGGCCAGCGGGCATCGCTTCGTCCTGGTGAACTTCCTGCGGAGGACGCTGGGCGAGGAGCGCGGCGGCCATTGGTCGCCTCTCGGCGCCTATGATGAAAAAGCCGATCGCTTTCTGATTCTCGACGTCGCCCGTTACAAATATCCGCCCGTGTGGGTCAAGACATCGGATCTCTTCGACGCCATGAACACGGCGGATTCCGACAACGACAACAAGACGCGCGGTTATGTTCTTGTTTCCGGGCAGGGGTCCGCGGACAATGCGACCGTGCATTAACCCTGCTCTAGTCTAACGGCTCAAGCGGCCAAAGTACGGTCCAGTCAGTCCCCCTCTTTACCGCCGCGCGACCCTTCAATGCTCGCGACCCGATCGAGGTTCGTGATCAGGCGCGTTAACAGGTCAACGAGCAGCCCGACCTCCTCGTCGGCGAAGTCGCGCAGGACCTCATGATTACCCCGAAGTAGGGCGGCAATTGCTTCCGGCAATCGCGCTTCTGCCTGCTCCGTCAGCGTGATCCGGCTGCTGCGGCCATCGGCCGGGTCAGGCGCGCGCTGAATCAGCCCGTCCCGCTCCATGCGGGCGAGCATCTGCGCCATCGGCGGCTGCTCGATCTTCGCGAAGCGGGCGAGATCGCGCTGCGTGCTTGCCCGGCCGTCCTGAAGCGCGACCAGCACGGGCAGATGCCCAACGCCGAAGCCGAGCGGCTTGAGCCGCGCTTCGCTGAGGCGGGCGAACCCGCGCGCCGCGAGACTGATCAGGTGCCCAGGCGTCGAGAGCACATCCAAATCCATGGCGCCTCATCCCCTTGCATCGACCGTCGCGCTGATGCATACGTGCATATGTAAAGTTGGCCTCTGATGCAACACCCGACCATGCAAGGAGAGACCCGATGGACGACGACGTCAAAATCCTTGAACGACTCTACGATCGCTTCAACGCGCGCGACATAGACGGCGTGCTGACCGCGCTCACCGATGATGTCGCCTGGGCCAACGGCATGGATGGCGGCCACGTCCATGGCCGCGAGGCCGTGCGCGAGTACTGGACGCGCCAGTGGACCCTGGTCAGTCCGCATGTCGAGCCCGTAGGCTTCCATCGGACTGCGGACGGCGCGATCCTCGCAGAGGTCCGGCAGTCGGTCCGAGATCTCGAAGGCGATCCGCTCAAGGGTCAGACCCACGGACTTAAAGACAAGACGGTCGGACACGTTTTCCGTTTTCGAGAGGGCAAGGTGGCCCGCTTCGACATCCAGGACGCTGCCTAGGGCCCAGGCTTCTCGAGAGCCGACGCCAAAGCCTCGGAGCGCAACGCCCCCACGAGGTACAGCGACCCGGTCACCAGCAGCCAGCTCCCCGCCTGTCGGGCAAGGCCCGCTCCGCGCCGGAAGGCGCGATGCGGGTCGGGCTCGACCTCGGCGTCGATCCCGAGCGCAGCGGCGATGGCCTGCAACTCCTCCGCCGGGCGGCCGCGCGGGGCTGACGGCACGCTGGTGCAGACCACCGCCGTCGCGCGCCTGCCCAGTTCGGTCAGAAACCCGGTCGCGTCCTTGTCGCGGGCGAGCGCGACAACGGCGACGCAGGGGCCGGCCAGATCCGGGTCCAGGGCGAGATCGCCGAGCACGGCGGCGATGTTGAACGGCACATGCGCGCCGTCGAGCACGACGGGCAATGCGCGCGCTCCGCCTTCGAGCGCGAAGCGCTCCATGCGGCCGACGAGGCGCGCGCGGACGCGGGTCTCGGCGTCGATCAGCGCAGCGCCGAGCGGTTCGCCGGAGCGCGCCCTGACGCCCTTCCGCCCAAGCGCGTCGAGAACCGCGCCCGCAAGCGCGGCGTTGGTCGCCTCGATCGTCGCGCCCGGGCCGGGATCGGCGCGTACGACTTCGCAGCCAAGCGTCTCGGCGCGAGCGTACACGACGCTTCCCGCTTCGTCGTCGTGAGAGAGCGTCGTGACGACCACCGCGCCGGGCTTGATGATCCCAGCCTTTTCGGCGGCGATCGCGGCGCGGGTCGCGCCAAGTATCTCGGTGTGCTCGAGCCCGATGTTGGTCACGACCGCGACCTCGCCCTCGACGATGTTGGTGGAATCGAGCCGGCCGCCCAGGCCCACCTCGACGACCGCCCAGCCGACCTGCCGCTCGCGGAAGATGACGAAAGCCGCCAGCGTCAGGAGATCGAACCAGGTCGCCTCCGCCGCGGCCGTCCCCTCCCGTCTCGCGGCCTCGTACGCGTCGAGCGCCGGGGTCAGAGCCCGGGCCAGCGTCTCCGGATCGACGTCATGGCCCTGAAGGCTGACGCGCTCGGTCACGCGCTCGACATGGGGCGAGCCGTAGCGGCCGACGCTCAAGCCCGCGCTCGCGAGCGCCGCCTCGATCAGCGCCGAAACGGAGCCCTTGCCCTTGGTGCCGGCGACATGTACGGCGCGGAAGGCTTTTTGCGGATCGTCGAGCCGGGCGGCGAGATCGCGCGCGGGCTCGAGCCCGACCCGCATCCGATTGCGGGGTCGGCGCTCCCAGTCGGTCAGCGCGTCGAGCCGCGCCATTGCGGCGGCAAGCATCAAGGTTTTGGCATCGCCCGTGAGGTCAGGGAAACGATCGGACGCCGACCGCCGCCGGTCGCGAGAAGGGGCGCTCCGTTACCGCCAATCGCGATCGGCGTCAAAGATTGGGCGTCAAAAGGCGTCGGCGTCGGCGTCGGCGTCCGGTCCGATGCTCGCCGGCCCACGGCCGCGCGGCCGCTCGTCCGGCAGCGTGACGCCGGTGACGAAATAGATGACGGTTTCGGCGATGTTCGTTGCGTGGTCCCCGATCCGCTCGAGGTTTCGGGCCACGGACAAGGTATGGGCGCAGAAACTGATCAGGCGCGGGTCTTCGACCATCTGGCTCACGAGGTCGTGAGCGACCGAGCCCTCGAGCGAATCGAGGTCGGCGTCGCGCTCCCAAACGCGGCGGGCAGGGTCCTCGTCACGGTTTGCGTAAGCGCGCAAGGACTCGCCGAGCAGTTCGACGGCCAGCGCGGTCATATGCTTCAACCCCAAGACTCGCGCGGGGAATGCGCGTCGCCGCGCCGGTCTTGATCGCGCGATTGGCGATCGACACGGCGTGGCTGGCGATCCGGCCGAGGTCGCCCGAGATCCGGATGGCCGCCACCACTTCCCGCAGGTCCACCGCGACCGGCGCACGGCGCGCGATGGTGAGAAAGGCGTTGTATTCGATCTGGCGACGCTGTTCGTCGAGCCGCCGCCCCGCGGCAACGACTTCGTGCGCTTGCGCGGTGTCGCCGGAAATCATCGAATCGACGGCGGCGACGACGATCTGGCTCACGCGGTCGCCCATCTCGGCGATGGCGCGGCCGAGCGCCTCGAGTTCTCTGTCGTAGGATTTGACGGTATGGCCGGTCACGGCGTGTCCCTTCGCGAAACCGGGTCGAGGCAACTGCCAAGGATGGCCGCCAGCACAGCGCGCCGCAGACCAGTTGCCATGAAGGGTCTTCATTATCAACCCGGAAAAAGGGGATGCGTCCTCGCTGCCGACCCGTTCCGTCTCCGTCTGCGGCCACCGTCGTTGGGCGCTGCGCTCGGGGCGGGCAGATCGATCCGTCGCGCGAGATTGGGGAAGGGATCGGCCTTATTGGGGATCGCCATGGCGGCGACGAACAGGGCCTGGAAGTCGGGCTCGATCGCGGTTTCGACCTTTTCGATGGTGCGCGCGACCCGCTCGATCTCAGCCCGCGCGGCGCGATTGAGGAGGGCGATGCGCGCGCCTGTTCCGGCGGCGTTGCCGGCGCTCGCGACCTTGTCGAGGTCGCAGTCGGGGATCATGCCGAGCGTCATGGCGTAGAGCGGGTCGATTTGCGCGCCGAAGGCGCCGGCGAGCGTGATCCGCTGGGGCCTCGCGCCGTAGCGCTCGATCAGGAGCTTCGCCCCTGCGTAGAGCGCGGCCTTGGCGAGCTGGATGGCGCGCACGTCGGTCTGGTGGATCAGGAGCCGTGGCGGGCCCTCGTTCAGCACGTAAGCGAAAGACCGCCCGGACGGCTCTATGCGGGACGTGCGCGAGGCGTGCCGCCCGTCGATCACGCCGTCGGGCGCGATGACGCCTGCGAGAAAGAGTTCAGCGATCGCTTCGATGATGCCCGAGCCGCAGACGCCGGTGACGCCTGTGCCGACGATCGCGTCCGGGAAACCCGGCGCGTCGGACCAGAGGTCGCAGCCGATCACCCGGAATCGCGGCTGAAGCGTTTCCCGGTCGATGCGCACCCGCTCGATCGCGCCCGGCGCGGCGCGCTGGCCGCAGGAAATCTGCGCGCCCTCGAAGGCCGGTCCGGTCGGCGAGGACGCCGCCATGAGCCGCTTTCGATCGCCGAGCACGATCTCCGCGTTGGTGCCGACGTCGACGATCAGCCTGAGTTCATCGGCAAGATAGGGCGCTTCCGCCAGCACGACGCCAGCCGCGTCGGCGCCGACGTGGCCGGCGATGCAGGGGAGCGCATAGACCATAGCGCCGGGCGCGACCGCAAGTCCGAGGTCGCGCGCTTTCACTTCGCAGGCGCCGTCGAGGGCAAGCGCAAACGGAGCGCCGCCGAGTTCGGTCGGGTCGAGGCCGAGCGCGAGATGATGCATGACCGGATTGCCGACCAGCGTGACCTCGACGATGTCTCCACGCTCGACGCCGGCCGCAGCGGCCGCTTCGCCGATAAGGGCGTCGATCGCCTTCCGCACGGCGCGGGTGAGCTCCTCGACGCCGCCCGGGTTCATCATCGCGTAGGAGACGCGGCTCATCAGGTCCTCGCCGAAGCGTATCTGCGGGTTCATCGCCCCGACCGAGGCGAGCACGGCGCCGCTGGCGAGATCGCACAGATACGCGGCGATGGTGGTCGAGCCGACGTCGACCGCGACGCCGTAGGCGTTCACGGCGAAACCCGGCGTGACCGATACGATGTCCTGGCCGTTGCGCAATCCCACGGTCACGGTCCAGTCTCCGGCGCGGAGCGCCTTCTGCAGCGTGTTCAGAACGGCGAGATCGGCGGTCGCCTCGGCGACGCCCCATTGTTCGGCGAGCGCATCCTTGAGGCGGCGGAAGTCGCTCGAGGGGTCGCGCATGTCCGGCTCGCGGACCGCGACGGTATGCAGCCGCACCACGGGATCGATGACGATCGGATGCTCTTCCGCGCGCTTCCGCACGATCTGGCGGTGCACCTGGCTTTCCGCCGGCACGTCGACGACAAGGTCGCCGCAGATCTTCGCCTGGCAGCCGAGGCGTCGGCCGGACGGAAGAGCGCCACGGTTTTCGACGTGCCGCTGCTCGACGTCGCTCCAAGGGGTTGCGTGACGCGCGTGCGATTCGAGGCCGTGCTTGGCGAAGGCGCCCTCGGCGATCTCCACCTGGCAGCGGCCGCAAACGCCGCGCCCGCCGCAGACGGAATCGAGGTCGACGCCGAGCCGGCGGCCGGCGTCGAGCACGCTCGTCCCGTCGGCGAAGGCGCCGCGCTTGCCCGATGGCGTGAAGACGACCCGATGTTCGGTCACGCCGGTCTCGTGGCCTCGTCGCCGCCGCCCGCGTGAGGTTTCAGGAACGCCGCAATCCCGTCGAGGCCAGTGAAGCGGCGCTCGTAGGCAAGGCCGAGGCGTTCGGCGGCGGCGCGCGCTTTCGCCGTTGTTTCCGGATCGTCGACCTGCGCCAGATGCACGACGCGCGTGTAAGCGCCGAAGTAGGCGTCGCGCAGCTGCGGAAATCGGTCGAGACCCAGTCCCCTGATCACCAGCGCGTTGAAATGCAGGGCAAGGAAGTCGGTGAGATAAAACGTTCCCGGCTCCTCCTCGGCCAGCGCGGCGAAGACGTCCTCGCCGGCATAGAAGGCGTAACAATGGGCGCCGGCGATGCGCGTCACGCCTTCTTCGGCCAGCACGCGATCCAGTTCGCCGCCCGTGCCGCAGTCGCCGTAGAGACAAAGGATCTCATCGTAGGCCGCGCGGTTCATGCGGATCGTCGCCCGCATCGCCTCGGGGATCCGCTCCGGCCGGTTGTGCAGGCTCGCCGGCAGGCAGGTGACGTCGATCCCGTCGAGGTCGAGCGCGAGCGCTTCGCGCGCCAGCGCCCCACAGGCGACCACCAGCACCCTGCGCGCGCCTGACTGCTTCCCGCGATGGTCATCCCCGCTGTGTCGCGGGGGCGACAACCTCGGTTTTGCGGCCCCGGCCGTCACACGCCCTCGCGAGCAAGAACAGATCCCTGCCGGCGGGCGAGCAGGGTTTTCGCCGTCTCGACCGCCGCCGCGGCGTCGCGGCAATAGGCGTCCGCGCCGATCGCCTCGGCGAACGCCTCGTTGAGCGGCGCGCCTCCGACCAGCACGACGTGGTCGTGGCGGATCCCCTTGGCCTTGAGCGCGTCGATCACGACCTTCATGTAGGGCATGGTCGTGGTCAGCAGCGCCGACATGCCGATGATTTCCGGCTGATGCTCCGCAATCGCGGCGAGATATTTCTCGACGCCGTTGTTGACGCCGAGGTCGACGACCTCGAACCCGGCGCCTTCCATCATCATCGAGACGAGGTTCTTGCCGATGTCGTGGATGTCGCCCTTGACCGTGCCGATCACCATCTTGCCCATGCGCGGCGCGCCGGTGGCGGCGAGCAGCGGCTTCAGGATCGCCATGCCGGCCTTCATCGCGTTGGCCGACATCAACACCTCGGGGACGAACAAAATGCCGTCGCGAAAGTCGATCCCGACGATCCGCATGCCCTCGACCAGCGCCCGGGTCAACACGTCGTAGGGCTGAAAGCCGCGCTCGAGCAGGATCAGAACCCCCTCCTCGACCTCCTCCTTCAGGCCGTCGTAGAGGTCGTCGTGCATCTGTTCGATGAGTTCGTCGTCGGAGAGCGTCCTGAGGTCGAGGTCGTCATCCGCCATCAGCAAATTCCGTGATTTTTCCATTGGGTCGAGAAAACTTATGGGGCCGCTTTCGCGCGCTGGAAGCATAATAAAACCGCGCCGACCCAAGATTTTGCGGTTCGAGCGGCGTCGATCGCCCGAGCGCGACCAGGCCGCGGAGTCGCAAAAAGCCGTGGATGTGCGACCACTGTCCCGCGTTGGCGCGCGCCGCACATCGGCGGGAGTTCGTAGCGCGCGAGTTGGCGCTGGGTTTGGCGTCGCGTCCACGAATCATCGCGTCTCCCTCCGCAAGAGGTCCGCCATGCCCTTGAGAAATGCTCAACGCTGCCATGCGAAAGCTGTGAAAGGAAAAAGATCCTGGCGGAGAGACACCGGATCGAGGCGGCGGCGACCAATAGTTCGCTGGCCCAGAAGGTTCGTCGGGCAGCGGCCGCGCCCGTACACGCCTGCTACGTGCAGGACAGCCTCTTCGAGGCCGGCGCCGGCATGGTGTTTCTGATCCGCAAGACCGGCCTGAGCCCTGGCTTCGGTGCTGTTGGAACAGATGAACGACGCCTTGAAAGACCCGGAGGCGAAGGCTTTCCAGAAGGATGTCTACGTCGCCGCGGTCGAGCGGCTTACCGCTGAACGCTGGCGTCGTCAGTGGGAGGAGGACGAAGACTGATCGGGCCTCGATGGCCTCGCGCTGGTCCGCGTCCTCACGCGAAGGTGCTGAGGCGCCTTCGATGCTCGGCGACCGGGATCAGGCCGCGCACCCGCTTCACCTGCGCCGGATCGATCCGCGCCGAGACGATTCCGACGCCGTCCGAGGCCTTGGCGACCACGTGGCCCCAGGGGTCGGCGACCAGAGAATGCCCATAGGTGTGGCGCTGCTCGTTGCCGACGGTGAACGAGCCGGTCTGGGCGCTGGCGCAGACGTAAGATTCGGTCTCGATCGCTCGCGCCCGCAGCAGCACCTCCCAATGGTCCTTGCCCGTCTGCAGGGTGAAGGCGGCCGGGAGCGCGATGATCTGCGCCCCTTTTTCAGCGAGCGCCTGGAAGAGGTCGGGAAAACGCAGGTCGTAGCAGATCGAGCAGCCGATCGTGACGCCCTCGCAATCGTAGGTCACGACCTGGTCGCCCGCCTTCACCGCCTGGCTCTCCTTGTAGGACGCGCCGTCGGGGGTGGTGACGTCGAACAGGTGGATTTTTCGGTAGCGCGCGATCTCCTCGCCTTCGCGGTTGAAGACGACGGAGGTGTTGTGGATGCGCGCCTCGCCTTCAATCTTCTCCATGATCGAGCCGGCGTGGACGAAGATGCGGTGCTTGATCGCCTGCGCTCTCGCCATGGCGTAGGCCGGTCCGCCGGGGAACGTCTCCGCGTTGGCGAGCTTGTCGGCCTTGGCGCCGCCGGCCCAGTCGAAGAATTCGGGCAGCAGCACCCAGTCCGGGCGCTCCTCGCTCACGGCGCGCTCGATCAGCGCCTCCGCGGCCGCGATATTGGCGGCCTTGTCGCTGATCGAGTTCATCTGGATGATCGAGACTTTCATGATCGCCGTCGCGTCCTTGTCGCGGCACTGTGGCCGCATGTCGGCGGGGACGTCAACCGCGCACGAAGCCGGCGAACGCCTTCAACTGGTCGGCAAGGAATCCGCGGGTCGCCGCGTCCGTCACCTCGCCCGTCGCCGCGTCGATCTTATTTTGCGCCAGCGGGATGATGATCTCGGGCTTATTCAGCGCCCGCGCGTCGAGATAGACGAAGGCGTGGCGCAGGTGGAGCTGCGCCCTGACTCCGCCGAACAGGCCCTGCGAGGCGCTCTGAATCGCCACCGGCTTGCCAGCGAAAGGCTGGTTCGGCACACGCGACACCCAGTCGATCGCGTTCTTCAGGGCGCCGGGAATGGAATAGTTGTACTCGGGCGTCACGAATATGACCCCGTCCGCGGCGCGGATCGCCTCGGCCATCGCGGTCACGGCGAGCGGGAAGCCCTCAGCCTGGACGTCGGCGCTGTAGAGCGGGAAATCGCCGACCGAGCCGAGCGGCGCGATCGTGACGCCGTCGGGCGCGAGCGCCGGCAGGGCGCGGGCGATCGCGGCATTGTAGGAGCCCTTGCGCAGGCTGCCCGACCATCACGGCGAATTGAAGCCCGTCTTTGCCCATATCGGCTCTCCCGGTTGATGCCGTCATCGTTCCGGTCTTTCATGGCCGGAGTTTGGCCTTGCCGGCGGGCTTGCTAGGATCGGCGCGAATCGTCATCTCGGGAGGACATCCATGTTTGCGCCGTCTGATCTTTTTTCTGTCCGCGGCCGCACGGCGCTCGTCACCGGCGGGGCGACCGGCCTCGGCCGCGTCTGCGCCGAAGCGCTGCTCGCCGCGGGCGCACGGGTGCTGATCGCCTCGCGCAAGGCCGAGGCCTGCGAGGAAGCGGCAAGGGAGTTGTCTGCGATCGGCCCTTGCGAGGGCTTCGGCGGAACGGTCGCGACCGAGGCCGGCGTGGCGGAGCTTGCGGCCGAGACGCGCAAGAGGACGGACGCCCTGCATATCCTCGTCAACAACGCCGGCATGACCTGGGGCAATCCCTACGAGACCTTCCCCTGGAAGGCGTTCGACCGGATCCTCAGCGTCAACGTGACCGGGCTCTTCGCGCTCACGCGCGAACTCGCGCCGATGCTGTTCGCCTCGGCGACTGGCGAGCAGCCGTCCAACGTCGTCAATTTCGGCTCGGTGATGGGGACCATCACCCAGTCGGAAACGGCCTATTCCTACGCCGCCTCCAAGGCCGCCGTGCATCATCTGACCCGCATCCTCGCAGCCGAGTTCGCCGGCCGGCAGGTGACCGTCAACGCCATCGCGCCGGGGCCCTTTCCGACCAACATGACGAAGTTCGCGCTCGGCGACGAGAAAGGCGCGGAGCGGGGCGCGAGCGTCGTGCCGATGCGCCGGCTCGGCCGGCCGGAGGACATCGCCGGCGCGCTCCTGTTCCTGACCGGGCGCGGGGCGCCTACACGACCGGGGCGATCCTGCCGGTCGACGGCGGCATCAGCATCACCGCGCCGCCGTCGATGTTCGGAGACGACCAATGACGACATGGACCGACGCCGCGACGCTCGCGCCCTCGGAACTGCACCAGAACGTCGGCCAGACCTTCGTCTCGCACTGGTTCGTCGTCGATCAGGAGCGAATCGACGCTTTCGCCAAGGTGACGGAGGACGAGCAGTTCATCCACGTCGACCCGGAGAGGCCGCGCGACGCCCGTTTCGGCGGGACGGTGGCGCACGGGTTCCTGACCCTGTCGCTGTTGTCGCCGATGGCCTACAGCACGCTGCCCAAGGTCAAGGGCGCGGCGATGGGGGTCAACTACGGCTTCGACCGGGTGCGGTTTCTCCATCCGGTCCGTTCCGGGCAGCCGGGTGCGCGCCCACTTCCTGCTGACCGCTGTGCTCAAACGGTCGGAGCGCGAATGGCAGCTCGTCTATGACGTCAGCGTCGAAATCGAAGGCCAGCATAAGCCGGCGCTCGCGGCGACCTGGCTGACGATGCAGGTGGTGGGGTGAGAAAACCCAAACCCAAGGCGACGTCGCGGCTCGCGCTTGCGACCTGAGCCTCACCAGAACCGCACCGCCTCGCCCGTCGACGGCGCCGCCACCTCCCCCTCCCACATCACGCGCTGCCGCGCACGATCGTCCCGACCGGCCAGCCGGTGACGGTCTTGCCGTCGTAGGGCGTCCAGCCGCAGCGCGAGGCGATCCAGGAATCGCGGATCGTCTCGACACGCTTGAGATCGACCACGGTGAAGTCGGCGTCGTAGCCCGCGGCGATCCGGCCCTTGCCGACAATGCGGAAGATGCGCGCGGGCCCGGCGCTGGTGAGGTCGACGAAGCGCTGCAGCGTCAGCCGGCCGGCGTCGACATGGTCGAGCATGACCGGCACGAGCGTCTGCACGCCGGGCATGCCCGACGGACTTTCGGGATAGGGCCTGCGCCTTCTCTTCGAGCGTGTGGGGCGCGTGGTCGGAGCCGAGCACGTCCACGACGCCCTGGGCGACGCCGCGCCAGATCTCCGTCGCGATGGTCGGCGCCGCGCACCGGGGGATTCATCTGCAGCCGCGCCCCGAGACGGGGATAGTCCTCGGCGCTCAGCGTCAGGTGATTGGGCGTCGCCTCGCAGCTCGCGACGTCCTTGGCTTCAGCCAGCAGCGCCATCTCCTGCCCGGTGGAGATATGCAGCACATGCACCTGCGCATGCGCCTCGCGGGCCAGGCGGACGAGGCGCTCGGTCGATCGGAGCGCGGCGATTTCGTCCCGCCAGACGTGATGCGACGAATGATCGCCATGCACGCGGTGATGCTTCCGCTCGTTGAGCCGCTCTTCGTCCTCGCTGTGGAAGGCCGCGCGGCGGCGGATCGCCTTCAGGATCGCGAGCACCCCCGCGTCGTCGGCGACCAGCAGGCTGCCGGTCGACGAGCCCATGAACACCTTGATCCCGGCCGCGCCCGGGCAGGCGCTCGAGCTCGGCCAGGTTTGCGACATTGTCGTGCGTCCCGCCGACCCAGAAGGCGAAGTCGCAGTGCATGCGGCCCTTCGCGCGCCCCACCTTGTCGGCGAGCGCCGCCTCGCTCGTCGTCAGCGGATCGGTGTTGGGCATCTCGAAGACGGCGGTGACGCCGCCGAGCACGGCCGCGCGCGACCCTGTCTCGAGGTCCTCCTTGTGCACCGGGCCGGGCTCGCGGAAATGCACCTGGCTGTCGATCACGCCCGGCAGGACGTGCAAGCCGGCGCAATCGATGCGCTCGCCGGCCGAAGCGTGCGCTCAGATCGCCGATCTGCGGCGATGCGCCCGTCGCGGACGCCGACGTCGCGCGGACCGATTCCGTCCTGATTGACGACCGTTCCACTCGAAAGAACACGAGATCGAAGGTCTGCGGCATTGGCCTCATCCTTGCGTCTCGCTCGCTTGCGCGAACGGCTGACGCCGCCTAATTAACAAGGCCCGGCAATGCAAGCGGGATCGGAGTCGCAACGCATGACAACAAGGCCGCGCTTCTCGACGACCGCGGGGTCCTCCGCGTGAGCGGCGAGGACGCCGCGACCTTCCTGCAGGGGCTTCTCACCAACGACGTCGAGACGCTGAACCGTGGCGAGGCGCGTTACGCCGGCCTGCTTACGCCGCAGGGCAAGATCCTGTTCGACATGATCGTCGTGCGCATCCCAGGCGAAGCGGGCGCGGCCTTCCTCATCGACTGCGCCGCCGCGCAGGCGGCCGATCTCGCCAGGCGCCTCGGCTTCTACAAGTTGCGCGCGAAGGTCGCGATCGCCGACGAGAGCGCCGAGCTCGGCGTCGTCGCGTTCTGGGGCGCGCCGCCGCGCCCCGTACGGCGACGCCATCGTCTACGCCGACCCGCGCGATCCGCGCCTTGGCTGGCGGGCGATCCTCCCGCGCGTCGGACGCAGCGCGCGTTCGGGACGGACGCGGTCCGGCGCCTACGAGGCGCTGCGCATCGACGTCGTCGCGCCCAAGGGCGGCGTCGATTTCGCCTATGGCGACGCCTTTCCCCACGACGCCAACTTCGATCTGCTGAACGGCGTCGATTTCGGCAAAGGCTGCTATGTCGGTCAGGAAGTCGTTTCGCGGATGAAACATCGCGGCACCGGGACGGAAGCGGGTCGCGCGGGTGAGGTTCTCGGACGACGCGCCGCCTCCCGGAACGCCGGTGCTCGACGGCGCGCTTGCCGTCGGGACGCTCGGCTCTTCGGCCGGCCGCGAGGCGCTGGCCTTGCTGCGGCTCGACCGGGTCGAGGAGGCGAAGGCCGGCAGTCGGACGTTGAGCGCGGCGGACGTCGCGCTCACGCTTGCCGAGTGAACGGCGATCAGGCCGGACGGGCAATTCTGGATGCGCGCAGCGAGAACGCCCCGAGCGCGGCGAAACCCAAGCCCATCATGGCCCAGGTCGACGGCTCCGGGACGGCGGTGAAGCTTAAATTCGCGCCGTTCTCCTGGATCTGAATTTTCCCACCGACGCGTCACCTGTGAAACGATCGTATAGGCGGTGAAGGCGCCCGGCGGGTCGGGCTGCGGATTGAAGGCGGTCCAGGTGATGGAACCGGGGCCAGAAAAGTAGAGATCGAGTTGGAAGGTGTTGCCGCCGCCGTCGAAGTCGAAGTTCGATCGTCCACCTGATTGATGTCGGAGTCCTAAGTCGGCTCGTCGACGGCCGGGAGAAAGCCGCCGGGCATCCCGAGGAACGACAGGACGAAATCGAACGTCGTTCCGTAGATTTCGGTGACAATCGCACGGTACGGGTCTGAGAGATCGAGCGACGGCGCGGGCGCCCCCGGCGGGTCAGGTTAGGGATTGGAGCCCACAAGGGTTTCAGGATCGACGAATCCGCCAGACGTCGGCAGCGTAAATCCCGGAAAGGCGTGACGGCGGCGCGACGTTCGCTGCCTTGGTTTCGGTTGCCGCGCAAAGCATGGCAAGCGCGGTGAGGCTGACGACACCGGGTGCGAGCTTCATGTTCGATTCCCCCTTGTCCCTCTGCACCTCATCGGTGCACATTGTTTACCACGACATCATAAGGGAACAGATCCTGTTCAGAACAGCAGAAGAACATCCGGGATCCGCCGGAATGGCGCCGGATTTTCTTTGGGGTTAGACTGCGATCTGCCGGTCGCGCGTGGCGTCGGGGATCGCGAATGCGGACTTGGGATTTCGTCGGATGATTGAAGGGGCAAGCGCCTTCGCGCTGGTGATCGTGGCCTTCATTGTCGTCACCGCGCTGATGGGCGTGCGGCAGGTGCCGCAGGGCTACAACTACACCGTCGAGCGCTTCGGCCGCTATCACAAGACTCTGACGCCCGGCCTCGGGCTCATCGTTCCCTACATCGATTCGATCGGCCGCAAGCTCAATGTGATGGAGCAGGTCATCGATGTCCCGCAGCAGGAGATCATCACCAAGGACAACGCGACGGTGAAGGTCGACGGCGTCGCGTTCTACCAGGTGCTCGACGTGCGGCGCGCGTCCTACGAGATCGCCAATCTGCAACAGGCTCTGCTCAACCTGGTGATGACCAACGTGCGCACGGTCATGGGCTCGCTCGATCTCGACCAGTTGCTGTCGCATCGCGACGAGATCAATTCGCGCCTGCTCATGGTGATCGACGCCGCCTCCGAGCCGTGGGGCATCAAGGTGACGCGGGTCGAGATCAAGGACATCGAGCCGCCGAAGGATCTCATCGACGCCATGGGGCGGCAAATGAAGGCCGAGCGCGAGAAGCGGGCGGTGATCCTCGAAGCCGAGGGCATGCGCCAGTCCGACATCACCCGCGCCGAGGGCCGCAAGGCGGCGCTGGTGCTCGAGGCGGAGGGCCGGCGCGACGCCGCCTACCGCGCCGCGGAAGCGATCGAGCGCACGGCCCAGGCCGAGGCCAGACGCCACCCGTCTCATCAGCGAGGCGACGCCGCCGGCGACGTGGTCGCGGTCAATTTCCTGATCGCCGAGAAATATATCGCGGCGCTGCACGCGCTGGCCCAGGCGCCGAACCAGAAGGTCGTCATCGTGCCGATGGACCTCGCCTCGCTCGCCGGCACGGTTGGAGGCCTCGGCCAGATCGCGGCGAGCGCGCTCGGCGGCGAGACCGTCGCATCTGCGACGACCGGCGTGCGCGCGCCGCGGGCTCGGCCGCCGCCGTCGTTCCGGACACGCCGGAGGCGCTTCGCGGCGGCTCCGGGCGCGCCCGGCCCGCAACCGCCGCCGGCCGGCGGCGCTGCGCCCTGGAGCGGCTAAGGCATAGGGGTCGATGGACCTACCTCGCCGAACTCCTCCTCACTTCGCCGCGCTCGCCTGGCTCGTCATCGGCCTTGCGCTCTGCGCCGTCGAGACGCTCGCGCCCGGCGCCTTCTTCATCTGGGTCGGCGCCGCGGCGGCGATCGTCGGCGTCGTCGACTATGCCGTGCCGATGTACCTCAAGACCCAGTTCGTCCTGTTCGGCGCTCTGGTCGCCGCGCTCGTTCTGATCGGCCGCCAGGTCTACGGATCGTTCGGCGCAGAGCCGGGTCCGCTGCCGCAGAGCCGCGCTCATGCGCATGATCGGCCAGGACTTCTTTCTCGACGAGGCGATCGTGCGCGGCTTACGGCCGCATCCGGGTCGGCGACAGTTCGTGGCGTGTTGCCGGCGCGGACTGCCCGGCCGGCGCCAGGGTCCGGGTGATTGCGGTCGAGGACGGCTCGCTCCTGAGGGTCGAGCGCACCGACCTTCCCGACGCCGCGCCGCCGACCGCGCCTCAGCGATAGACCAGCACCGGAATGGTCGAGTGGGTGAGCACCTTGACGGTCTCGCTCCCGAGCAGCAGCGCCGACATGCCGCGCCGTCCGTGCGAGGCCATCACGATCAGGTCGCAGCCTTCGTGCGTGGGCGGCGTCGATGATGGCGCGGTAGGGCTGGTCGTGCACCTCGCGCATGGTGTCGCACGGCACGCCCGCCGCGTCGGCGGCCGCTCTTCACGTGCTCCAGCGCCTGGTCCGAGACGCGGCGCGATTCCTCCTCGTATTCGTCCTCGCCGACCGAAACCAGCACCGCGTCCATCGAGGCGACGCGGTAGGGCTCGGTGAGCGTCAGCGCCGTCACCTTGGCGCCGACTCTCCTTGGCGAGCTGAATGCCATAGAGCACCGCCTTGCGCGACAGGTCGGAGCCGTCGGTCGGGATGAGAATATGCTGGAACATGACGCCCTCATATTTCGTTGGGCTGGACGTTAGGCGAACGGAGCCGTTGACGTCATCGGGCGTTCAAGGCGCCCGGTGCGGCAAGCCACTGTGACAATACGTCGCATATCGCGGTTGCGGCGCCCGGTCGGCCCAGCTAAACTCCGTACCCCGACAGGACCTTTCGTCCTTCGGCTTCCGATTTCGCTTCCTACACATGTTCTTCAAGGAGCCGTCGCATGAGTTTCTCGCTGCCCGATCTGCCCTACGCGTATGACGCGCTGGGCCCCTATATGTCGCGCGAAACGCTCGAATATCATCACGACAAGCATCATCTCGCCTACGTCAACAACGGCAACAACGCGCTCAAGGGCACCGAATGGGAAGGCAAGTCGCTCGACGAGATCGTCAAGGGCTCGTTTGGCAAGAACGCCGCGGTGTTCAACAACGCCGGCCAGCACTACAACCACCTGCACTTCTGGAAGTGGATGAAGCCGAACGGCGGCGGCGCGATCCCTGGCGAGCTCGAGAAGGCGCTGACGGATTCGTTCGGCTCGATCGACAAGGCCAAGGAAGACGCTGGTCCAGGCGGGCGTGACCCAGTTCGGTTCGGGCTGGGCCTGGCTCACCGTCAAGGACGGCAAGATCGAGGCGACCAAGACCCAGAACGGCGAGAACCCGCTCGTCCACGGCGGCAAGCCGATCCTCGGCATCGATGTCTGGGAGCACTCCTACTACATCGACTACCGCAACCGCCGGCCGGACTATCTCAAGGCGTTCGTCGACAACCTGGTCAACTGGGAATACGTCGCCGAACTGTTCGGCCAGAAGTAAGCGCCGAGCGCGGGAAAGAACGCCCTCCGGCGCGCGCCGGAGGGCCGAAGGTCTCAATCGGTCAGATTGAGGAGTCTTTTGGGCGCAGACGTCGACGCCCGTCGCTTCGGTCGTCGCCATCGGCAAAGGTCGCGTGCAGGTCGATCTGGCAATCGTTGCCCTTGGCGACGGTCGCGCCCGTCTTTTTGCCGGCCTTGAGCTTGCCGAGCACGTTTTGAACTTGTCCGAGCCGCTGATCGCCGCCTGAAGCTCGGTAAGGTCGGCGGCGGGAATTCTGGACCGTCACCGAGACGCCCGAGACGGACTTCGCTCTCCTCTTGGCTTTCTTCGGCGCCGGCGCGGCATCGGCGGGGGCCGCTCGCAGGCGCGGCAGCCGTCGGGGCCCGGGCGCGGCCGGTTCGGCCGTCTGAGCCCGTACCGCGCTTGCGGCGATGAGGCTAACGAGCGCCACGCTGGCGAGCGCCGTCGCCCAGGACTTCTCTCTTCATCCATCGAACAACGCCTCTCAATTTCCGCACCCGATCGCCGCTGGAGCGCCGACATCGCCACGTTTGCAGTATGGGCCTACAGGCGCGAGGCGGATTGTCGCAGCCGCGCTCCTCCTTGCGTCACATGTTCTGGACGGACTCCGACTTCGCGTTCCGGACCGGAGCGCCTTTCGGCCGCCGCGCGCAGCATCGGCACGACGTCCTCGATCTTCTCCGCCACGATGTAGCGCAGTTCGAAGCCGCGCCGGATGAAGCCCGCGGTGTTCATGTGGGCGAAGAGCGCAAGCAGCGGTCGCCAGAAGCCGGCGATGTCGGCGATCAGGATGGGTTTCTCGTGGCGGTCGAGCTGCGCCCAGGTCATCTGCTCGACCAGTTCCTCGAGCGTGCCGATTCCGCCGGGCAGCGCGACGAAGGCGTCGGCGCGCTCGAACATCGCCTGCTTGCGTTCGTGCATGTTCTCGACGACCAGCATTTCCTGCGCGTCGGTGAGCGCATGTTCCTTGCGCACGAGAAAGCTGGGGATAATTCCGGTCACGAAGCCGTCCGCCGGCGAGCGTCGCGCGCGCCACGCGGCCCATCAGCCCCTCGCCGCCGCCGCCGTAGACAAGGCCGATTCCCTCCTTCGCCAGCGTGAGGCCGAGCGCGTCGGCCGCCTCGCCGAAGCGCGGGTCGTCGCCATTGCCCGAGCCGCAATAAACACACACGTTTCGAATGGAGGTCATGCGCTCCTCGTGCTTTCCCACTCGATTTGGCGGCGCCGGGCAAACCCCGTCAAGGCGGCGGCCGTTCCGGCACGTCGAGTCCGATTTCGCGCAGGACCTCGGCCTGGTGCTCGCCGAGGGTCGGCGATCGGCGCTCGAGCGCCAGCGCGCTCTCGCTCATGACGATGGGGCTGCGCAAGCCCGGCGTTCCCTGCGGGTCGATGCGCATGCCGCGCGCGATGAATTGCGGGATCGGCGAAAAGGTCGGCGATCGATGTTGATCGGTCCGGCCGGCACGACGGACTTTTCCAGCGCGGCGAGCAGGGCCTCGCGCGCGCCAGCCGCGCGTCGCTGTCGGAGAGTTCGCGCGCAAGTTCCGCGCGGTTCGCGTTTCGTGCGGGGTTCGTCGCAAAACGCGCGTCGCTGGCCAGCGCTTCGAGGCCGAGCGCCGCGCAGAGGCGGCCGAACTGGCCGTCATTGCCGACCGCGATGATGATCCAGCCGTCCGCGACAGGAAACGTCTGATACGGCGCGAGGTTCGGATGCCAGTCCCCGTGCGCCCGGGCGCCACGCCGGAGGCGAGGAAGTTCATCGCCTGATTGGCGAGGATGGCGGCCGTGGTGTCGAGCAGCGCAAGGTCGATGTGCTCGCCGCGCCCAGTCTCTTCGCGCGCGATCAGCGCCGCTTCGATGGCGACGACGCCGTAGAGACCGGTGAAGAGGTCGCTGATCGCGACCCCCGCCCGCTGCGGCGGTCCGTCCTTTTCGCCGGTGATGTCCATGAAGCCGGACATGCCCTGGGTCAGGTAATCGTAGCCGGCGCGCTCCGCGTAGGGACCGGTCTGGCCGAAGCCGGTGACCGAGCAATAGATCGAGGCGCGGATTGAGCGCGCTGGAGGCTGTCGAAGTCGAGGCCGTACTTCTTCAACCCCCCGACCTTGAAATTCTCGATCAGAACGTCGGAGCGCGCGGCGAGCCGTCGCACGATCTCGCGTCCGCGTGTCGCTCGAGAAGTCGGCGACGACACCGCGCTTGCCGCGGTTGCACGAATGAAAATAGGCCGCCGCACGCTCGCCATCGGTCTCGATGAAGGGCGGGCCCCAGCGGCGGGTATCGTCGCCCTCGGGCTCTCGACCTTGATCACGTCGGCGCCGAGATCGGCCAGCGTCTGGCCGATCCAGGGACCGGCGAGAATGCGGGCGAGCTCGACGACCCGCACGCCGGAAAGCGCGCTCATGGGAGGGCCTTTCGTGCTTGGCGAACGTGTTTCTTAGGCAACGGCCGGGGCCGCGTCGAGCCGCATTCCGTGGAGGAACGCTCATGCCGGCCCCGATCGCCGGTGGCGAGGCGAGGCCTGCGCGCCTATCATCCGCGACGCCAAGGATTCAAAAACGCGATGCAGAACGATCCCCTGACGCACGGCCTCTGGGAACGGACCGCTCCGTCCGCGCCGGCGACGGCCGCGCTCGTGGGCGACGTCAAGGCGGACGTCGCCGTGGTCGGATGCGGCTACACCGGCCTTTCGGCGGCGCTCCATCTCGCCGAAGCCGGCGCGAAGGTCGCAGCGCTCGAGGCGGTCGAGATCGGCTTCGGCGGGGCAGGGCGCAACGTCGGGCTGGTCAATGCCGGGATGTGGGTTCTGCCGAACGACATGATCAAGGCGCTCGGCGCAGATTACGGCGAGCGCGCGCTCGACCTGCTCGGCAACGCGCCCGCCGCAGTGTGGGAGACGATCGCGAAACACGCCATTGACTGCGATCCCGTGCACAACGGCACGCTGCATTGCGCCGTCGGCCGCGCCGGCGCCGAGGAGATCGCCGAGCGGGCGCGGCAGTGGGGCGCGCGCGGCGCGCCGGTGAAGGCGCTCCCGGCCGAAGAGACGGCAAAGCGTGTCGGCTCCTCCGCCTATTCCGGCGCGCTCCTCGACATGCGCGCGGGAACCATCCAGCCGCTCGCCTACGTCCGCGGCCTTGCGCGTGCGGCGCTCGCGGCGGGCGCGGCGATCTACACGGAGAGCGCGGTGCGGGCCGCCGAGCGGGCGGGCGGCGCCTGGCGGGTCGCGACGGACCGCGGCTCGGTCACGGCCGACTGGATCGTCGTCGCCACCGACGCCTACGGCGGCGCGCCATGGCCTCAAGGCCGCGCCGCGAGCAGATCCATCTGCCCTATTTCAATTTCGCCACCGAGCCTTTGAGCGCCGAGCTTCAGGCCGCGATCCTGCCCGGACGCGAGGGCTGCTGGGACACCAAGATCGATCCTCAGTTCGTTCCGCTTCGACCGCGCCGGGCGGCTGGTCTTCGGCAGCGTCGGCGCGCTGCGCGGAACCGGGCTCGCCATTCACGAAGCCTGGGCGAAGCGGGCGCTGAAAAAGCTCTTTCCGCGGATCGGCGTCGGTCGCGTTCGAGGCGCGATGGTACGGCATGATCGGCATGACGAAAGACGCCGTTCCGCGCTTCCACCGCCTCGACGACCGGGTGGTTACGTTCTGCGGCTACAACGGCCGCGGCATCGGTCCCGGCACGGTGTTCGGCCGCACGCTGGCGGACCACGTGCTCGGGCGCATCGCCGAGAAGGACCTGCCGCTGCCGGTCACGACGCCCGATTCCCCGGCGCTGCCGAAATTACGCGAGGCCTATTACGAGGCCGGGGCGCAGATCGCCCACGCGACGGGCGCGTGGGTTTGAAGCGTCGGCGCCTGCGACGCCGGTTCCCGGCGACAGGACCGCAGCTTTGGGATAAGGGATTCGCCCGCATAAAGGGAGGCAGGCGGCCATGACCGAACGCGCTGAAAAGACCTATCTCGGGCTCGACATCGGCACGTCGTCCGTCAAGGCCCTGCTCGTCGACGCGAACCAGCGGATCGTCGCCGAGGCCTCCCCGTCGCTCGGCGTGTCGCGTCCGCATCCCTTATGGAGCGAGCAGGACCCGGACGATTGGGTCAGGGGCGTCGAGGTTGGGGTCGCCGCGATCCGCGACCATGCCCCCGAGGCGTTCGGTGCGCTCGCCGGGATCGGCCTCTCGGGCCAGATGCACGGCGCGACGCTGCTCGACGCCGCTGACAAGCCTCTCCGCCCGGCGATCCTGTGGAACGACGGCCGCTCGTTCGCCGAATGCGCGCGAACTCAAGCGCCGCGTTCCCGACGTGGAAAAAATCACTGGCAACCTGGTGATGCCGGGCTTCACGGCGCCGAAGATGCTGTGGGTCGCGACGCACGAGCCGGAGATCGCCAGGGCGACGAAGCGCGTGCTGCTGCCCAAGGACTACGTGCGCCTGCGCCTCTCGGGCGAGGCGGTATCAGAAATGTCCGACGCCTCGGGAACCTCGTGGCTCGACGTCGGCAAGCGGCGTTGGGACGAGCGCCTGCTCGAGGCGACCGGGCTGACGCTCGCCGCCATGCCGCGCCTGGTCGAGGGCTCCGAGGTTTCGACGTATCTCGCGCCATCCGTCGCCAGGGCCTGGGGCCTGGAGGGTCGCAAGATCCCGATCGCCGGGGGCGGGGGCGACAATGCGGCCTCCGCCATCGGCGTCGGCGCGACCGAGGCCGGCGCGGGCTTCGTCTCGCTCGGCACCTCGGGCGTGATCTTCTCGGTGACCGACCGCTATGTCAGCCTGCCCGAGCGCACCCTGCACGCCTTCTGCCACGCGCTGCCGAACCGCTGGCACGGCATGTCGGTGATGCTGTCGGCGGCCTCCTCGCTCGCCTGGATCGCCGCTATCCTTGGCCGCGAGGACGAGGTCGGCGCGCTGGTCGCCGCGGCGCAGAGCTTCGCGCAGTCGAAGGCGGCCGTCGCCGCAGCGCCGGTGTTCCTGCCCTATCTCAGCGGCGAGCGCACGCCGCACAACGACGCCGAGGCGACGGGAATGTTCGCCGGACTTACGCGCCAGCCACGGCGCCGACGCGCTGGTCTTCGCGGTGATGGAGGGCGTCGCCTTCTCTTTCGCCGACGGCGTCGACGTGCTCGACGCGGCCGGCGCGCGGCCGGTGCGGCCGCTGCTGGTCGGCGGGGGCGCGCGCTCGGAGTTCTGGGGCCAGATGATCGCCGACGTGACCGGGCTCGACGATCGACGTCGCGCAAGGCGCGGAGGCGGGCGCGGCGCTCGGCGCCGCGAGGCTCGGCATGCTGGCGGCGGGCGCCGGAACGGTGGAAGCGATCTGCGCGCGTCCGCCGGTCCAGCGCAGCTTTGCGCCGAACGCCGACAGCGCCGCGCTGCACGCGCCAAGGCTCAAGCGCTACCGCGCGCTCTACCCGGCGGAGAAGGCGGCGCGTTGACCCCCTCGCCCCGCCTGCGGGAGAGGTTGGGGTGATGGGCGGCGCAGCGCATGGAGGTTTGCGCCGGCGCTGACGTTCGACGTTCGCGCCCCTCATCCGGCCGCTTCGCGGCCACCTTCTCCCCGCCGCGCGGGGCGAAGGGATTACCGCCACGTCGCCACCAGGTCGCCGACGGCGGTGACGAGAATCTGCACGCCAATGCACATGAGCAGGAACGCGGACAGGCGCACCACCACCTGTCGCGCCGTTGCGCCCATGGCCGCCGTCAGCCGGTCGGCGAAGCGGTAGGCGATCCAGATGATCGCCGCGTTGGCGATCGCCGCGACCGTCACGCCGAGGAAGAAGGCGAGCGCATGAGCGCTGTCCCGCGGCCGCTCGGCGCCGAGCGTGATCGCCACCGCGATCGTGCCGGGTCCGGTGGTGAAGGGCAGGGTGAGCGGGAAGAAGGCGACCTGCTTCGGGTCGTCGTCGGCCTGGCCGGTCGCGGGCTGCTGGTCGCCGGTCTTGCGGTCGGGATGCTGGTCGCCGGAGTTCAGAAGTTGCCAGCCGCTCAGCGCCACCACCGTGCCTCCGGCGATCCGCAGAGCGTCGATCGACACGCCGAAGAAGCTCAGCACATAAGCGCCGCCCCAGAGCGTGCAGAACATGATGATCAGCGAATAGAGGCCGACCAGGCCCGCGGTCTTGACGCGATCCGGGTGAGAGAAGGCGCGCGTGTAGAGGCTGAAGATCAGCGCGCCGCCGATCGGATTGATGATCGAGAACAGCGACGGGAACGCCAGCAGGAAGGCTACGTCGGCCGTGGTGGCGATTTCGCTAAAGCTTCCGCCGAGCATTCGTCCATCTTCCTCCGGCTTTCCCGCGCTCCTTAAACCGCGTGAGGCCGGCGGCGCAATCCAGGCTCACGCGAAGCGGATTTTGCGACAGGCCGCGCAAACCCTTATCGTCGCCAACGATTTCCAGAAGCGAATCGGAGGCCTTCCCGTGCCGGGCGAGAAGTCCGCGCGCCGGCGCGGCGTGTTGCTGGTGCTGATCGCGACCGTGCTGTGGAGCATGGGCGGCCTGTTCGCGCGCACGCTTGCCCATCTCGATATTTGGACGGTCGTCGGCTGGCGGGCCGCTCTGGGCGCGCTCTGCATATCGGTCGTGGGCTTCGTCGAATGGCGGCGCGGGCGACGCGACGACCTGTTCGGCTTCCGCTCGCTGTCGCCGCTGGTCGCCTTGCTCGCGACCATCGCGATCGCGTCCTATACGGCGGCCCTGATGACGACGACCGTCGCCGACGTCATGGTCATCTATGCGACGATCCCGTTCGTCGCCGCCGCGATCGGCTGGCTCGTCAACCGGGAGGCGGTCGACCGCCGGACGCTGATCGCCTCGGTCGCCGCGCTCGCGGGCGTGGTCGTCATCTTCATCAACGGCCTCGGGTCGGGCCGGCTTGGCGGTCAGGCGCTGTCCGCGCTGACGACGGTCGCCTTCGCCGGCATGATCGTGCTGCAGCGCCGCCGCCCCAAGGCCTCGATGACCGCCGTCAATGCGGTCGGCGCCTTGGGCGCGGGCGCGATCGGGCTCGCGCTTTCGCCGCATCCGTTGGTCGGGCCGTTCGACCTCGCCGTTCTGTTCGTCTACGGCCTGACGACGATCGGCCTTGCATTCGTCCTGTTCATGGAGGGCGCGAAGCGCATTCCCTCCGCCGAAGCCGGGCTCATCAGCCTGCTCGACGTTGTGCTCGGACCGATCTGGGTGTTTGCTGCCTTCGGCGAGAACCCGGGCGCCATGAGCTTGCTCGGCGGGGCGATCGTCCTTGCGGCTGCGCTCTGGCGCATGGCGCCGGATCTTCGCGGCGAACGCCTGCGGTGAAGGGAGGACGCATGGACGGCGAAAAGTTCGCTCTGGTGACGGGCGCCGGCGCGGGGATCGGCAAGGCTTCGGCGCTGGCGCTGGCCCGCGCGGGCTGGACGGTCGCGCTCGCCGGGCGGCGTAAGGAGAAGCTCGTCGAAGTCGCGCGCGAGATCGGCCACATCGGCCGCCGCGCCATCGCCGCTCCCTGCGACGTCGGCGATCCCGACGCGGTCAAGGCGATGTTCGAGACGATCGAGCAGGGTTTCGGCCGGCTCGACCTCCTGTTCAACAACGCCGGCCAGGGCGCGCCAGCCGTGCCGATCGACGAACTGAGCTACGCGCAGTGGAAGGCGGTGGTCGACGTCAACCTGAACGGCGCTTTCTTGTGCGCGCAAGGCGCGTTCGGCCTGATGAAGCGGCAGACGCCGCGGGGCGGCCGGATCATCAACAACGGCTCGATCTCCGCCCATGTCCCGCGGCCGATGTCGGCGCCCTATACGGCGACCAAGCACGCCATCACCGGCCTCACCAGGTCGCTCGCGCTCGACGGGCGCTTGCACGACATCGCCTGCGGGCAGATCGACATCGGCAACGCCCTGACCGACATGGCGCGCCGGATGACGCAGGGCGTCCCGCAGGCCGACGGGCGGATCGCGGTCGAGCCGACGATGGATGTCGAAGAGGTCGCCGCGGCGGTCGTCCACATGGCGGGCCTGCCGCTCACGACCAACGTGCTCACGATGACGATCATGGCGACGAAGATGCCGTTCGTCGGGCGTGGCTGATCGGCTCAGAAGCGGATTCGGAGGCCGATCGTCGGGTCCCAGTTCTGGGTTCTGGCTGTTGTCCAGGAGATCTTTGTGTTGCCTGGAATTGGGTAATATGTCGAGGTGAAGCCGTTCGCCAAGCCGCCGTAGACATTGCTGACCATGACGCCGGCGTAGAGGTCGGCCCGAGGTACAGGACGGTAGTCGATCAGGAGCGACACGGCGTCCTGGCTGCCGGCGCACTTGCTGCTGCTGATGAAGGCGCCCGTTCCGGTACATACGGCGGGAGTCGTCACGCCGCTGGCGCTGATGTTGAAGTTATAGTTGTTTTGCGTCTGATAGTAGAACCCAATCTGCACGTCCAGATTGCGCAATACCGACCACTTGAATCCGGTCCATATTGTATTGAGGATTCGATTATGATTGTAGCCATCGCTGGTGACCGCGTCGTTGATATATACGCCTTTGTTCCAGTATCCGGGCGGAATGAAAATGCCCTCGGCGATGGTTGGGAGTCCGCTGAGAAAGTCATTTGATGGATTGGCGAGGCGTGCATAGAGGTAGCCGCCGTAGAAGGTGACATTGCTTTTCCACCTGTACTTTGTCGCCAATTCAACGCCGGTATTGTTCGACAGTGTCGCCTTCAGAACGGAGTTCGGATCGTATAGGGCGTTGTTCACCGAAACGAAGCAGTCCGTTGTGTCTTTGATGCAGATCGAGTTGGCGTCGCTGTAGCTCGAAAGCGACACCGCGTTCTGCGTGTAACTGATCACGCCGTCGAGGGAGAGGGGGCCGAAGTCGGCGCCGAGTTGACCCTGGTACTGGGCGGTCTCGCCATTGTCCATCGAATAGCCGCCGACCGTGGCCTGGGCCGCGGCGTGAAAGTTCTGGTTGCTTAGGCGGTAGGTTAAGGCGGTGCTGCGCGCGGTTTCGGTGTCGCCGAAACCCGGGAACGAAGCGGAGTATCCGAGCAAGGAGAAGGCGATCGACGCAACCGGATCATAGGTCGAGAGCACGTCGAGGGCGAGCGAGTTGGTGCGGCCGAAGGTGAGCGCGCCATAAGTCCGATTGCTGGCGCCGATGAAAGCCTGCTGGTTGTCCCATTGGCCGGCACGGTTCGAGTCGGTATTCGCAGTTTGAAAGGGAGACGTCGCGACCGGCCGGAAATTGTTGTCGGTGAGGGTCCGAGGCCCGTTCAGCAACATCCCGGAATAGGGGTTGACGCCTGCTTCGACCACGCCAACAAGTGACCAGCCGAACGGAAGGATATCCTCCTTCATCTTCAGACCGACCACCGAAGCACTGAGACCATTATAGCCGAACATTGTCCGACTGCCGCTGGCGGGCTTCTGGATGTCGTAGAAAAGTTTGTCCATACTTGGATTGTCGGGCGCGCCGTGGCTCAGAGAGGTCACATTGACGTCAAGCGTGCCATAGAGCGTGAACCCCATGGCGCTTAGCGGACAGTCCGCCGCTGCGGCGTTTAGCCAGTTCCAAAGGCTCGACCAGCAACCGGACCCGGAAGCCGCCTGCGCTGGCGTTTTCGTGGTTGGCAGGTCAGCGGCGTTGGCCATGGCGGCAAGCCCTGCCGTCGCCGCGACAACCATTCCAAGTCTTTTCATCCGAAGCCTTCGAAATCATAACGCGGTTGACCTGCGCCGCCGCCGCAGGCCGAATTTAGTGCATCAAATAGATATAATAAATCGAAAAAATTATCACGACCTCCGGTTCAGCCTGGATGGTTCCCGAAGGTCCAGCGCCAACCGCTACGGCTTCACCATTTTGCCCGGGTCGATCAGCCGGTCGAACTCGGCCTCCGTCACGTGCCCAAGCCTCATGGCCGCTTCCTTCAGCGGCAGGTTGTGGTGCACGGCGTAGTGGGCGACTTCGGCGGACTTGTCGTAGCCGATCGCCGGCGAGAGCGCCGTCACCAGCATCAGCGACCGTCCCACGTCGTCGGCGAGCTTCTTCAGGTTGGGCCTGGCGCCCTCGATGAGGTATTTTCTGAAGTTGGTCGTTCCGTCGGAGAGGATCGAGATCGAGCTGGCGATGTTGTGGATGAGAAGCGGCTTGAAAACGTTCATCTCCAGTTCGCCGCTCGCGCCGCCAAAGCCGACCGCTACGTCGTTCGCCATCGCCTGAACCGCGATCATCGCCAGCGCCTCGGCCTGGGTGGGATTGACCTTTCCCGGCATGATCGACGAACCGGGCTCATTGGCCGGCAGCTCGAGCTCGGCAAAGCCCGCGCGCGGACCGCTGGCCAGCAGGCGGATGTCATTGGCGATCTTGTACAGCGACACACTCAGCGTGCGCAGCGCGCCTGAGAAATGCACCAGCGCGTCATGCGCGCCCTGCACCGCGAACTTGTTCGGCGCGGAAACGAACGGCAGCCCGGTCAGCCGCGCGATCTCGGCGGTGGCGGCCTCGGCGAAGCCGGGCGCCGAATTGACGCCGGTGCCGACCGCTGTGCCGCCGAGCGCGAGGCGATAGACGCCGGTCAGCGCGGATTCGATCCGCTCGACGTCGTCGGCGAGCATCGCCGCGTAACCCGAGAATTCCTGGCCGAGCGTCAGGGGCGTCGCGTCCTGGAGATGGGTACGCCCGATCTTGACGATGTCGCTCCATTCCTCCGCTTTGGCGGCTATGGCGCGCTCCAGCGCCGCGACCGCAGGCACGAGCCACGCCTTGGCGTTGACCGCCGCGGCGATCGACATCGCCGAGGGGAAGGTGTCGTTGGTCGACTGCGCCATATTGACGTGATCGTTGGGGTGCACGGGACGCTTGCTCCCGAGCGGTTCGCCCGCGATCTCCGAGCAGCGGTTGGCGATCACCTCGTTGACGTTCATGTTGAACTGAGTGCCGCTTCCGGTCATCCAGACATGCAGCGGGAACATGGCGTCGTGCTTGCCCTCGAGGATCTCGTCGCAGACCTCGACGATGAGGCGGCAGATTTCGTCAGAGAGCCGGCCCCCTTCGTGGTTGGCGGTCGCCGCGGCTCGCTTCAAGATCGCATAGGCCGCGATCATCTCGCGCGGCATCAGGTCTCTTCCGATGCTGAAATAATCGAGCGAGCGCTGGGTCTGCGCTCCCCACAGCTTGTCCGCGGGCACGCGCACTTCGCCTAGGCTGTCTCTCTCGACGCGAAATTCGGTCATTCGCCGCTCCTTGATGGCAGAGCCGAATCTAGTCGCGAAATCCGGACGAATTTGGCCGTCGCGGCCGATTGTTACAGTTGTTTTTGGTAGCCGGCGGACGCGAATCGCGCTACGCGCGCTGCGCGCTGTGATTCCCGTCACAGCGGCGGGGGCGCGTTCGCGCGATTGGGAACTGCACATGCGACGCTGCGTTGTCCAGAGTGGGACACGCTTTCGCCAAGACAAAGGCGGCGCGCGCTCGAGAGGGCGTCATGCTTCGAATTCTTTTTCTTCTGGTGGCCGTGACGGTGAGCTGCGGGTTCGCTGCGGGCGTGACGGTGGCGCACGCGCCCCCCCATATCGAGGTCGAGCGGGGGTATTGATCCAGGCGCCTTGCAGGCGGCGTCGCGTTCAGCGAGTCCGCCCCGCAGTTTCCGCGATCAGCTCAAAGGACCTGAGCCTGGTCGCGTGGTCGTAAACGTCCGATACGATGATGAGTTCATCCGCTTTCGTCTCGGCGACCAGCGCCTGGACGCCTTCGCGCACTGTGTCCGGCGGAGCCGACGATCGAGCGGGCGAGCATGCGCATCGCCTGCGCCTTCTCCATCGGCGACCAGTAGCTCTCGATGTCGTCGATCGGCGGCTGGCTCAAGCCGCGCGCGCCGCGAAAGATATTGGTGAAGGCCATCTGCTGCGTCGTCGCCAGCCGCCGCGCCTGCGCGTCGGTTTCGGCGGCGATGATGTTGACCCCGACCATGGCGTAGGGGCGATCGAGCTGCTCGGACGGCTTGAACCGGCTGCGGTAGATCTCGAGCGCGGAGAGAAGCTCGCCCGGCGCGAAATGCGAGGCGAATGCGTAGGGCAGCCCTAGCTCGGCGGCCAGCATGGCGCCGAAGTGGCTCGATCCGAGAATCCAGATCGGCACGTCCGTCCCGGCGGCCGGCACCGCCTGGATGCGCTGGCCGGGCGCGACGGGGGCGAAAAACGCCATCAGTTCGAGAACATCCTGCGGAAAAGTCTCCGCCGCCTCGTTGGTGCGCCGCAAGGCGCGCAGCGTCAGCTGATCGGTGCCGGGCGCGCGCCCGAGCCCGAGGTCGATGCGGCCCGGAAAGAGGCGCGCCAGGGTCCCGAACTGCTCGGCGATCACATAGGGCGCGTGGTTCGGCAACATGATCCCGCCGGCGCCGACCCGAATGGCGTTCGTGCCCGCGGCGATATGCGCGAGCACCACGGAGGTCGCGGCGCTGGCGATGCCGGGCATGTTGTGGTGCTCCGCCACCCAGATGCGTCGATAGCCCCACGCTTCCGCGTGGGCTGCGAGGTCGCGGGCGTTGATCAGCGCGCCGCGGGCGTCCACGCCCTCGGTGACGCGGACGAGTTCGAGGATGGAGAGAGGGATCTCGGTCATACCGCGAGCAGTCCGCCTTCCGGCGCCGGCCGGGCGCGCTGGTTGTAGAGGAGCTTCATGCGCCGATCCTTCTCTTCCTGGGGCAGGCTGTCGACATCCTCCGACGGACCCGCCGCGACGGCAAGGCCGCGCCGAACGGCGGGACGAGCGCCGAGCTCGTCGAACCAGCGCTTGAAGTACTTGAACTCGGAAATGTCCTGTCCCTGCCCCTGCCAGTTCACGGTCCAGGGATAGCTGATCATGTCGGCGATCGTATAGTCGTCGCCGGCGATATAGCGCCGGTCATACAGCCGGTTGTTGAGGACGCCGTAGAGGCGGTTCACCTCGTCGGTGAAGCGGCGAACGGCGTAGGACTGGTCGCCCTGCCGGTCGCCGAGCCGGCGGAAATGCCCGCACTCGCCCGACTTCGGGCCCTGGTTGGCCATCTGCCAGATGACCCACTGGTTGACCTCGTATCGGCCTCGCAACTCCTGCGGATAGAAGCGGCCGGCCTTCTCGGCGAGATACATCATGATCGCGCCCGACTCGAAGACGCTGATCGGCGCCCCGCCGTCCGCCGGCTCGTCGTCGACGATCGCAGGCATGCGGTTGTTGGGGCCGATCTTGAGGAAATCGTCCTTGAACTGGTCGCCCTTGCCGATGTTCACGGGCGCGATCCTGTAGGGCATCCCCAGCTCTTCGAGCAGGATCGTCACCTTCTTGCCGTTTGGCGTCGGCCAGTAGTGGAGATGGATCATGATGGGCTCCTGCGATGGAAGTAGACGATATGAGATTCGTTTCGTTCCCGTCATTGCGAGCGCAGTTTCGTCGTTTCACTCCTCGCAATGACGGCCAGGACGGGTCAGAGCTTCGGCTTGTCCTGCGCCGGCAACGCCTGGACCGGCGAGCCCGGCCCGATTTTCTGCAGGTTGCCGACGATGATCCGGTCGCCCTCGCCGAGGCCCTTGACCACGTTGACCAGCGGCCCCGCGCTGGGGCCGAGCGTGATCAGGCGCATTTCCGCCTTGTCGTTGGCGCCGACCACATACACGAACTTCCCCAGCTGGCTCGACCCCAGCGCCGCCTCAGGCGCCATCAGGGCCTCCGGTTCGTCGCGGATGTGCAGCCGCACCCGGACATATTGGCCGGGCAGCAGGGCGAAGTCTGGATTTTCGATGGTGACCCGCGCAGCGATCGTGCCCGTGCTCTTGTCGACGGCATTATCGAGGAAGGTGAGTTCGCCCTTGCGCACCGCGCCCGCGCTGTCGGCGAGCGAAATTTCCGCCTCGACCTTGCCGGCCGCCCGCGCTTCCGCGATCCGGCCGAGGTCGGACTCGCTCGGGTTGAAGGAGACATAGATCGGGTCGAGTTGGACCAGGGTATTGAGCGCGCCGGTCGAGGGCCCGACCAGCGCGCCCTGCGAGGCCTGATTGCGCCCGAGCCGCCCGGCGAAAGGCGCGCGGATTTCAGCGTGAGCTCAGGTTCAGCTGCGCCGCCGCGATCTGGGCCCGGTCGAGCGCCAGCGCGGCTTCGGCCTGGCGCATCGCGCTCGACCGCTGATCGTAGACATCCTTGGTGACGTAGCCGCTCTTCACCAGTTCCTCGCCGCGTCCGAAATTGGCTTTGGCGTAGTCGAGCGAAGCGGCGTCGCGTTCGGACTGCGCCTCGGCCTGATCGAGCGCGGCCTGCATGTCGCGCGGGTCGATCTGGTAGAGGAGGTCGCCGCTCTTCACGTCCGTCCCGTCCTGGGCCGGCTGGGATTCGATGTAGCCGGAGATTCGCGCGTCGAGGGCGATGCTGCGGATCGCCTCGATCCGCCCGGGATAGTCGAGGTAGATCGGCAGCGTCGTCTTGACCACCGACGCTACCGGAACCGGCATCGCCATCATCGCCGGCGCGGGCGCCGAGGCCTTCGCCCCGCCAAAGTATTGACCGGCGATCTGGACGCCGGCGACGCCCGCCGCGCCGAGGGCGACGAGCGTGGCGAGGGTTGCGGTCAGGAGGCGCATTTTTTGGGAACTCCGGCGATCATTCCGCCGCTTCGGGGCGCGGCGCGAGATGGGGCGGCGGGGCGCGGCGAGCCTCCGCCGCTTCCGTCCGGCCCTCGCGCGCGCGTTCGATCAGCGCGTAGAAGACCGGCACGAAGATGAGGGTGAGCGCGGTCGCCGCGACCATGCCGCCGAACACCGTGGTGCCGAGCGACTGCCGGCTGGCCGCGCCGGCGCCGGCGGCGAACATCAAGGGTATTACCCCGAAGATGAAGGCGAAGGCGGTCATCAGGATCGGCCGCAGTCGCAGGCGCCCCGCCTCCATCGCCGCGTCGACGATGCTCAAGCCCGCCTCGCGCCGCCGCCTCGCGAACTCGACGATCAGGATCGCGTTCTTGGCCGCGAGCCCGATCAGCATGACGAAACCGATCTGCGAATAGACGTCGATCTGCATGCTCCGCACCCACAGCGCGCCGAGCGCGCCGATCAGCGCCAGCGGCGCGGACGACAGCACCATGAACGGCATCGTCCAGCTTTCGTATTGCGCAGCGAGGATCAGGAAGACGAACACGATCGCCAGCGCCAGCACCACCGTCGCGATCGAGCCGGCGCTGAGCTCCTGATAGGTCACGCCAGTCCATTCGTAGCCGAAGTCGCGCGGCAGCGCCTCGGCGGCGGCGCGCTGCATGGCGACGACCGCCTGGCTCGAGCTGAAGCCCGGCGCGGGCGCGCCGTTGATCAGCGCCGAGGGGTAGGTGTTGTAATGGGGAACCGTCTCGGGGCCGACGATCGGCTTGAGGGAGCCAAGCGCGCTCAAGGGCACCGAGCCCCCGGTCGTATTGCGCACATAGAGCTTGCTCAGATCCGACGCCGACGCCCGCGCCGCGCTGTCGGCCTGCAAGGTCACGCGGAACGTGCGGCCGAACAGGTTGAAGTCGTTGACGTAGAGCGAGCCGAGGTCGATCTGCAGGGTGTTGAAGATGTCCGGCAGGCTCAGGCCCAAAAGCTTCGCCTTGGTGCGGTCGAGGTCGTAGAAGAGCTGCGGGGTCGAGGCGGAAAACGAGGTGAACAGCGACTGCGGGTTGAGCTCGGGCTGTTTGCGCGCGGCTGCGATCAGCGCCTGGGTCGCGTCGTTCAGGGCGGGGCCGCCCTTGCCGGCGAAATCCTCGACTTCGAACTCGAATCCGCCGGTCGTGCCGAGGCCGTTGACCGAGGGCGGATCGAAGCTCAACGCGAAGGCGTCGGGAATCGCCAGAAGCTTCGGCCTCACCTTGGCGACAAGCGCCGAGGCGCTCTCGTCCGGACCGCGCTGATCCCATGGCTTCAGCACCGCGAACTCGACGGCCGAGTTCGACTGCGCGGCGTTGGTGAGGAAATTGAGCCCGCTGATGAAGCCGGCGATCTCGACGCCGGGGGTCGCCTGCAGGATGTCGCGCACTTTCTGCGCCGCGGCGTCGGTGCGCTCGAGCGACGCGCCGTCCGGACCCTGGATGACGACGAAGAAATAGCCCTGGTCCTCCACCGGCAGGAAGGTGCTCGAAATGTTGCGCGAGAGCCCGTAAGCGCCGGCGACGATCAGAACAAAGACGCCGACCAGCGCCCAGCCGAAGCGAATGAACTGCCGGACCGACCGGGCGTAGGCATGCGACAGGGCGTCGAAGCCGGCGTTGAACCAGCGGAACAGAAAGAACGATCCCTTGGGGCCATGGCGCAGCATCGCGGCGCTCAGCGCCGGGCTGAGGGTCAGCGAGTTGAAGGCGGATATGCCGACCGAGATCGCAACCGTCAGGGCGAACTGGTTGTAGAGCCGGCCGGCGACGCCGGGAATGAAGGCGACGGGCACGAACACCGCCATCAAGACCGCGGTCGTCGCGATGATCGGCCCGGTCACCTCGGCCATCGCCGCCTTGGCGGCTGCGAGCGGCGGAAGCCCGGCTTCGAGCTGGCGCTCGACGTTCTCCACCACCACGATCGCGTCGTCGACCACGAGCCCGATCGCCAGCACCATGCCGAGCAGGCTCAGCATGTTGAGAGAGAAGCCGCAGACCTCCATCACCGCGAGCGTCGCGATCAGCGAAACGGGAATCGCGATCGTCGGAATGATCGTGGTGCGCCAACTCTGCAGGAAGACGAAAACCACGAACACGACCAGCGCGAGCGCCTCGATCAGCGTCACCACCACGTCGCGCATGGCGGCGGAGACGAAGCGCGTGGTGTCGTAGTGCATCGCGTAGGCGATCCCGTGCGGGAATCGCGTCGCGAGTTCGTCCATCTTGTCCTTGACCCGGCGCTCGAGATCGAGCGCGTTCGATCCCGGCATCTGGAAGATGCCCAAAACGACGGTCGGATCCTTGCCGAAATAGGCCGACGAGGAATATTGCAGCGCGCCGAGTTCTACCCGCGCAACATCGCGCAGCCGCACGACGGCGCCGCTGGCGGGGTCGGCGCGCACGACGATGTCGGAGAACTGCTCCGGGTCGGAGAGCCGTCCGGCCGCGTTGACCTGCAGTTCGAACGGGGTGCCGGGCGGCGCGGGCGACTGCCCGACCTTGCCGGCCGCGACCTGGACATTCTGCTCGGCGATGGCGTTCTCAACATCGACCGCGGTCACGCCGAGATTGGCGAGCTTGTCGGGATCGAGCCAGACACGCATCGAATAGCGCCGCTCGCCGAACATCTGGACGTCGCCGACGCCCGGCAGCCGCTTCAGCTGATCGACGATCTGCAAGTAGGCGTAGTTCGACAGCGTCACCGAATTGACGGAGCGGTCGGGCGAGGTCAGGTTGACGATCAGGACGAAGTTCGGGTTCTGCTTCTTGATCGTCACCCCGCCCTGATTGACGATCGCGGGCAGGGAGGAGGCCGCCTGCGACACGCGGTTCTGGACGTCGACCGCTGCGATGTTGAGGGGATAGCCGACATTGAAGGTCACGGTGATGGTCGAGGAGCCGTCGTTCGAACTCGCCGAGGACAGGTAGGTCATGCCCTCGACGCCGTTGATCTGCTCCTCGAGCGGCGTTGTGACGGTGTCCGCCACCACCTGCGCGCTGGCGCCCGGATAGTTGGCGCTGACGACCACCTGCGGCGGAGTGATCTCCGGAAACTGCGAGACCGGCAGGGCGAAGAAACAGATCGCGCCGGCGAGCACCATGATCGCGGCGATCGCCGAGGCGAAGATCGGACGCTGGATGAAGAAACCGACCATGGGCGCGGGGCGTCGCCGACTTCAGCTCAGCAGCAGATCGCCGACCCGCAAGGGCCGAGCGGCTGCGCCGGTTTTGCGCGCGGCCCGGCGAACGTCAGAGGCGAGGGGCGCCGGTCGATCGACGGTCTCGGGAAAAATACGCTCGCGGCTTTCGGTTCGCCTTTGCGCGCGTCGTACGATGCGCCCGGCCGGTTCGGCGAACAACGCCCTCACGGCCTGCGGCTCGACGTGGTCGGCCCGCATGACGGCCTGGATCAGCGAATCGCCCAAAAGTTCGTCGAGGGTGGGGCTCAGGCGCTGCGACATGGCGCTTCCTTTCGGCGTTGCGGCAAAACGTCTCGCGGCAGGGATAAGCCGTCGTCCTGTGTTGACTTCCGCCGCGAGGGGGTGTTACCGATCGGTAACGATCCCTAGATACCGATCGGTAACATCGCAGTCAAGGGCCATGACGAAGGAAAGTTCAAAACAGGGGCGCGGCGAGACCCAAGAGCCGCCGCGCGAAAAGCAGGAGGCGCCGCGCGAGCGAATCGTCGCCTGCGCTCAAGATCTTTTTCACCGCCTCGGCATTCGCGGCGTCGGGGTCGAGGCGATCGCCGAGGCCGCCGGCACCAACAAGATGACGCTCTACCGGCACTTCGGCTCGAAGGACGATCTGATCCTCGAGTATCTCAACTACAAGGGGCGAAAGGCCGACGAAATCTGGGCGGAAATCGAGGCGACGAGCCCGGGCGATCCGGTCGGCCAGCTTTACGGCTATATCGGACAGGCGGCGAAGTTCATCGCCACCGACGAACGCGGCTGCGACCTGGCGAACGCGGCCGTCGAACTGACCCAGGAGGGTCATCCCGGGCTTCGGGTGATCGAGGAGTTCAAGATCCGCCAACGCAAGCGCCTCGAAGCCCTGTGCGCAGCGGCCGGCGCGACGACGCCCGGCCTGCTCGCCGACGCGCTCGTTCTCCTGATCGAGGGCGCGCGAGTGAGCCGCCGCAGCGTCGGGACCGAGGGCCCGAGCGCCAATCTCGTCGGCTCCGGCAAGGCCGTGATCGCCGCCTTCGGGGTGCGGCCGCAGAAACCGGCGCCAAAGCCAACTCGTAGGCAGGCTCTGACCCGCGCGACGGCAGGGCCTCGCAGAAAGCCCGGATCGCGACCGAAGCCAACGCCCTGAGCGACGGCTTCGCGCCAACAGCGTCATTGATCGTCGGCTCTGCGAACGGCTCATGTCTGAACCCTTGTCCGCTTCTCAAGCGCAAGGCTATGAAGTATCCCTTACGTCCCGCCCGGCCGAAGAGAGAGCGACGCGATGAAGCCGGAAGCCCTTGTTCGCGTCGCCGACGTCAGCGAACTGAAGACGGCGGGTCCGTTCGCTCTCTCCGCGAACAGCGTGGATGTCGTCGTGCTTCGATCGGGCGACCGTTGGCGCGCCTTCGCGGGCCGCTGTCCCCATCAGGGCGTATTGCTCGGCGAGGGGGAACTGGACGGCGGCGCCCTCGTCTGTCGGAACCATCGCTGGCGCTTCTCGGCTGACACCGGACAGCGCGAGGGCGGTCCGGAACGCCTCGCGGCCTGCAAAGTCGCCGAGCGCGACGGCGGCTTATTCGTCGACGTCGCGGCTTTCCAGCCATCGGCTCCGATCGCCGCGACGCGCAGAGCGGATGACCTGCCCGGCCCGAGGCGGTTGCCCATCATCGGCAACCTGCACCAGCTCGATGCGACCAGCGGCCATCTCACCCTTGAGGAATGGTCGGTCCGGTATGGCAGGACCTACCAGCTCCGGATGGGGGCGAGACGCGCTGTCGCGACAGCCGACCCCGCATTGATCGCGCTAGCCCTCCGCGCGAGACCCGAGGCGTTGCGCCGCAGCGCGACGATCGACAGCATTCTTTCGGAAGCCGGGGTCAGGGGCGTGTTCAACGCCGAGGGCGACGCGTGGCGGCGGCAGCGTAAGCTTGCCGTCGCGGCCCTCGCCCAGCGCCATATGCGCCAGCTGTATCCCAGCATTCGAATGGTCGCCGAACGTCTGCTGGCGCGCTGGCGCGCGGCCGCGGCGGTCGGCGAGCCTGTCGACATCACCGAAGACATCAAGCGCTTCACGGTCGACGTCACCATGCTGATCGTGTTCGGGCACGACGCCAACGCCGTCGGGCGCGCGGACGACGCCATCCAGCGCGAGCTTGAGGTGATCTTCCCGGTGCTCAACCGCCGGACCTTCGCGCTCTTTCCGACGTGGCGCTACGTTCAAACGCCGTCCGACCGTCGGTTCACGCGCGCCCTCGTGAAGCTCCGCGCCTGGCTCGACGGATTGCTGACGGACACGCGCGCCCGATTGCGGGCGGAGCCAACGCGCGGGCAAAAGCCGTCCAACTTCATCGAGGCCATGATCACGGCGGTCGACGAGGAGGGCGAACCGTTCTCCGACGATGTCATCTGGTCCAATCTCGTGACCATGCTGGTCGCCGGCGAAGACACGACGGGGTTCACGATCGCCTGGGCGGTGCACGAGCTTTGCGACAGCCCCCGGTGGGCCGGGGAGCTGCGCAACGAGGCCGACGCCGTTGTCGGGCCGACGGACGTCGCCCGGGACGTCGATGTCGCCAACCGGCTCGCGCGGGCGGAGGCGGTCGCCTTCGAAACGATGCGGCTGCGTCCGGTCGCGCCGTCCACGGCGCTTGAGACCAACGCGGAGGTGACGCTGGGCGACGTCCTCGTCCCCAAGGGAACGCTGGTCTTCGTGCTCCCGCGTCCCGCTGCGGTCAGCGCCGAGAATTTCGCCGATCCGCTCGCGTTCCGGCCGGAGCGATGGCTGAATCCGTCGGGCGGTCCGCACAATGTCTCGGCATTCCTTCCGTTCGGCTCGGGTCCGCGGATGTGCCCCGGCCGGTCGCTCGCGCTGCTCGAGATCAAGACCCTTTTGTCGATGCTCTACAAGAACTTTACCGTCGAGCGCGTCGGGCGCTCGACCGATGTCACGGAGCGGTTCGGCTTCACGATGTCGCCTGCGGGGCTCAAGGTGCGCTTAACCTCGCTAGTTTCTGTGGCCAGCCCCCTCTCATGCCTCGGTCATCTTCGCCCGCCGCGGAAGGAGGCGAGTGACAGTGTCCTATGTCGAGCCCGCTTCTCCCAGCGCCGTGGCGGGGATTACGCCGGCGGCTATAGCGACGCCGACAGCATGCGTCAGGTTCTTGCACTTCAACTTGCGACGCGCGGTATCCAGATTAGCCTTCACTGACCCCAAGCTTATACCCAGGATTTTCGCGATCTCTTGTTAAGTCTTTCCTTTCGCCGCCCACACAAGGCATCGTTCCTCTTGCGACGAGAGGGGGACGATCGGCGTCGGCAGTTTGCCTCTGTCGGCGCTCTCAGCGGAGTCGATCAGGACTGCAAGCTGTTGCAGATTGGCTATATTCGATGCTTTGTAAGCTTCCCATTCCTCCTTGGGCATATTGTTGCTGAACGAAACAAGAGACAGAGTACTAGTTCGATGACGTATAGGAATTGACATCCCGTTGTGGCCGACGTTGTGCTGTCCTGCGTCTTCGAAGAAATTGCGGACCGCGGGATCGTCCCGACACAACGTCTCCCAGTCAAACGGCGCCGTCGCCCCGACACCAAATCTGACAACCGGATCGATCGTTGAATAATTCTTAAGAAAATACCTTGCCTGCCACTCTTTTGGAAAAGTATTTACCGCTGTCAGGATCGTAACATCTTCGCTCCGGTTTTTTGAGAAGCGCAGGTGTGCGACATTGTCTAAATCCATGTCCAAAGCAATCGACTTGAGAATCTCGGCCAGAGGACCGGAGCTGTGACCGAGTATTTTGTCGGTCAGAGTGTTGGTGGCTGAAATGATATTCGCCATGGCGATTCTCATGTGTTGGTCGCGGTTGACGGAAGTCTAAGTCATTGCGGCGAAATTTGTAAGGTATCGAGACGGCCTGCGGAGCGAACGTCGATTTCCGACGCTCAGCGCGACCGGCGACGCCTATAGAAAAAAAGCATACCAATTCCCACGCATCCGCTTCGTGATCGACTAGTTCGCGAATCTCTCCTCTCCCCATAGCCCGTCGTAAGACGGGCGTCTTGCGACGCCCTACCGGCGACACCTTCTCCCGCAAGGGGAGAAGGACGCGTAGGAGGTCGCACCGGTGTCCAAGGAGCTGTACCGCGAGGTGGGCCGGGCCGGCCCGGGGCGCGGCTGAGCTTTCGGGTTCGCCAGGACTCGCGCGGCGCTACGCTCGCCCGATAAGCCGAAAGACAATCGAACATTTTCTTGCCAAGCGAAAAGCATCGTTCTAAATTCTAACAATCAGAAGCGGAGCCAACCTGCGTGTCCAATTGAGCGGAGCCGCCGCGCTGCCGGCCGCCTGTCACAACCGGACAGAGGTCGCGCGCCCGGAACGCCCGGGGAGAGGATCGCCGGATCGCGCGCGAAGACGTCCCGGCGCTCTGCAAGACATGGCGCAGCCCCGCGAGCTTCGCGCCGCTCGGTCGCCGGACGGAAGGACGGAACCAAAGCGCGCCGCAAGGTCTTGAAAAGTCGCAATTCGGGAGCCGGAACGGCAGAACCGGAGGAATGACCATAGGGTAGCAAGCGGTTACGATCCGCCCGGAAAACTCGTCGCAACCCTTTGAAAAATCGAAAAACCGGCTCGGCGAAGGTCGGCCGCGCCGCATGGTCGTCCTAAGGACCGCCGACCCTGGGAAACCGCGCCCTGGCCTCGAGGTCGTCAAGGTCCATGCCGCTGCGGATATACTGCCTGCTCGCGTCGCGGATCGGCTGGAAGTCCCAGGGGCTGGACTTGCCGGTCGTCAGCGCCGCGGCGACGAGCCTGCGGCGGCGCTGGCTCGCCCGCACCTCGGCGTCGAGCGCGTCGAGCCGCCAGCGGCGGGCGACCTCGTCGCGGAACGCGGCGACCGCTTCCGAATGGGCGGGGTCGGCCGCAAGGTTGTCGCGTTCGCTCGCGTGGGACGTGAGGTCATAGAGTTGATCCGGGTCTGGCGGGGCGTGGATGAACTTCAACGCGCCGCGGCGGATCATCACCATCGGGGCGATCGCGCCCTCCGCCAGATATTCGCCAACCGCCTCGTCGTGCCCGGGCCGGCCGATGAGATGCGGCGCGAGGCTCCGTCCGTCGATCGCGCCCAGCGCGCCGGCGTCGGCGCCGGAAAAATCGACCAGCGTCGGCAGAAGGTCGAGCAGCGACACGCTGGCGCCGACACGGCGCGGCGCGAAGCGGCCGGGAGACGCGACGACCAGCGGGACGCGGCAAGCGCCCTCGAAGAAGCTCATCTTGTACCAGAGGCCGCGCTCGCCGAGCATCTCGCCGTGGTCGCTGGTCAGGATGACGATCGTGTCCTCGGCGAGACCGCTCGCCCTCAAGGCGGCCATCAGCCGGCCGAGGTTGTCGTCGAAATAGGCGATCGCCCCGAAATAGGCGCGCCGCGCGGCGCGGACTTGCGCTTCCGTGACCGGCTCGGCGTCGATCGCGCAAACATGGCGCAGGCGGCGCGAATGCGGATCGAGCGCGTCGGGCGGCGGGGAGGGAAGGGGAATATCCGTTTCGCGGTAGAGGTCCCAATAGCGCTTCGGCACGGCGAAGGGATCGTGCGGGTGGGTGAAGGAGGCGACCAGCAGGAACGGTCGCCGCTCATTGGCTCGCGCAATGTCGTAGATCGCCCGCTCCGAGGCGAAGGCGACCTCGTCGTCGAAGTCGAGTTGATTGGTGCGGATACAGACGCCGGCCTCGGCGACCGAGTTCATGTTGTGGTACCAGCTCGGCCGGTCGTTCGGATGGTCCCAGTCCGGAGTCCAGCCATAGTCCGCCGGATAAATGTCGGTTGTCAGCCGCTCCTCGAACCCATGCAACTGTTCCGGTCCGCAGAAGTGCATCTTGCCGGAGAGGATCGTCCGGTAGCCCCTGAGCCTGAGATGATGGGCGAAGGTGGGAACGTCGGCCGCGAATTCGGCAGCGTTATCGTAGACCCGGGTGCGCGACGGCAGGAGCCCGGACATGAGCGAAGCGCGGGACGGCGAACAAAGCGGGCTCGCACAATAGGCGCTGTCGAAAACGACGCCGTCGCGCGCGAGACCTTGCATGAAAGGGGCCCGGCGCCCCCGATGCCGTAGATCGGAAGGAACCCCGGCGCCATTTGGTCGGCCATGACGAGGAGAATGTTGGGCGCGTCGGCGGTCATCGGTCGTCCTGGCCGGGCCCGGATCGCCGGCTGGTCCTCGCTAGGGGGCGCCTGTCACGGGGTCAAGCACGCCGCAAGTGTTGATGCCAAGGCTTCGCCCCGCTAGGGAGGCGCGGCAGCCGAGATATTGATGAGCCGTTTGCAGTCGTTCTTCCCCCCGCCTACCGCCTGCGGCCCCTCGGTTCCCAGGCGGAGGACCATATCGCGCAGTTGCGGATCGAGGGTCCGAAGGCCAGCAAGAACCTGCTGCTGCCCTATGCGATCGGCCTTGGTTATTTCGTCATCCCGGCGGCGAGCGGCGGCCTCGTCGTCGACACCGTGGACTTCCACGTGGAGCCGCTCGACGCGGTCACGTCCCTGTGGGTCAGGCTGCGGCTCGCCCTGCTGTTCAAGAAGAAGAAATACCTGACCTTCGAGGATTTCTCCCTCTTCTGCTACGGCCCGAAGCCGGAGCGCAAGCGCTTCACCACCTTCAACCAGCATATGTTCAACATCGGCGTTTCGCTCGACGGCGATCTCATCGCCGAGCATCCGGAGTTGCTCGAGGGATGGGACGATCAGGACGCACTCCAACCCGCGGCGGCTCGCGCAACGGGTCCGCATCCGCTGGCGATCGTCATGCACGTCTATTACGAGGAAACCTGGGGCGACCTGGCGGGAGTCCTGCGTCGTCTCGCAGTTCCGTTCGACCTCATCGTCACGACCACCCCCGGTCGCGAACGGCTGATCGAGGCCATTCGCCGCGAGTTTCCTGACGCCGAGATCGAGGTGATGGAGAACCGCGGACGGGACGTGCGGCCGTTCCTGAAGCTTCTCGAACGGGGACGGCTCGACCGGTACCGCTATGTCTGCAAGGTCCACGGCAAGAAGTCGAGCGACGGCGGCCGCAAGTCCTACATGGGATCGCTCTGGCGGCGGCGGCTTTTGTTTGACCTCCTCGCAGCGCCCGGCCTGGCCCAGTCCATTATCGACACGTTCGAGCGAGATGCGTCGATCGGCATGATCGGGCCGCGCGCCTTCCGGCTTCCGAGCGATACCTACTCCGAGGAGCTGTCCTGGTCGATCAACAAGCAGCGGGTGCTGCAACTGGCGGAAAAGATGGGAATTTCCGCAGAGCGATTTCGTCTCGACTTCTTCGGAGGAACGATGTTCTGGGTTCGCCCGGAAGCCCTGGCGCCTCTGCGCCGGCTGGAGCTTGCCGAGGCGTTTAAGGAGGAACGCGGGCTTCTCGACGGCGGCCTCGAGCATGCGACCGAGCGTCTGTTTGGCGCGGCGGTGGTCGCGGCGGGCTACCAACTGGGGGAGAGCGACGGCTACGTCGGTCGCGCGGCGGAGCGTGGCGGCGGAGCGCCCGCCGAGCGACGGCGTTCCGGCCTCGGTTGACCGATCCGCCAGCCGCCGCGTTTCGCCGCCTTGTCGGTGGGGGCTCGCGACTTCAAGGACTTGCAGGCCGTCTTAGCGGAGGTGTCCGTCCAGTCGGTTATAACACGTTAACTAAGTGTTTATCTGCTGCGGACGCCGGCAGACGCCGGACTGGCAGTTTTATACGACGCGCGCCATCGCCGGGCCGCTGTCCCGCCTGCCTGCTTTTTCGGGAAGAGGGCGCTCAAGGGCCGTTCGCGATCTGCTCGGCGATCGCCAGGCACGCCGTCAGGCCGGGGGATTCCACGCCGAACAGGCTGACGAGCCCGGGGACGCCGTGATCGGCCTCGGTCTGGATGACAAAATCGGTCGACGAACCGCCCGGGCGCGCGATCTTGGGGCGAATTCCGGAGTAAGCGGGCTTGAGGGCGCCGTCCGGCAGCGCCGGCCAATAGGCGCGTATCGCTGCGTAGAAGGAATCCGCGCGGTGGGGATCGACGTCGTAGCCGATCGTCTCGATCCATTCGACGTCGGGCCCGAAGCGCGCCTGGCCGGCAAGGTCGAGGGTGAGATGGACGCCGAGGCCCCCGGGCGCCGGCATCGGATAGACGAGCCGCGAGAACGGCGCGCGGACGGCCAGGGAGAAATAGTTGCCCTTGGCGAGATGCAGCGGTGGAATCGTCTCGGCCGGAACGCCCTCGATCGCGCGCGCGACGCCTTGCGCGCCCAATCCCGCCGCGTTGACGACCAGCGCCGCCCTGAGCCTCATCGGCTCGGCGCCGCCGGTCTCGACCGTCACGCCTTCGGGCTCCGCGCGCCCCGACACGACCGGCGTCGCGAGCGCGACCATCGCGCCATGCGCCTCGGCGTCGCCCTTGAGCGCCAGCATGAGGGCGTGGCTGTCGATAATGCCGGTCGACGGCGAGAGCAGGGCGCGCTCGGCTTTGAGCGCGGGCTCAAGCGCGCGCGCCTCGGCGCCGCTCAGCCAAACGAGGTCGTCGACGCCGTTGGCCCTGGCCTGGGCTTCGAGCGCCGCGAGCCCTGCCGTTTCCGACTCCTTGGCGGCGACGATCAGTTTGCCGCACCGGCGGTGCGGCACGCCGTAATCCCGGCAGAAGGCATAGAGCATCGCCTTGCCCTCGACGCAGAGCCGGGTCTTTGCGAGGCCGGTCGGATAATAGATCCCGGCGTGTATGACCTCGCTGTTGCGCGAACTCGTCCCCGTGCCGATGGCGCCCTCCGCCTCGACAACGATCACCTCGCGCCCACGGCGGGCAAGCGCTCGCGCAACCGCCAACCCGACGACGCCGGCGCCGATGACGAGACAATCGATGGAGTCCATGAGAACGCGCCACCCTTAACGCGAAACGGAGTTTTCGCGGGGACGCGTATGATCGGGAGGAGGCGGGAAAGCAAGCCGCGCACTTCGCTCAAAACCGCGGCGGTCCGAACACCTTCGCGGTACGGAAGTCCCGAGTTGAGCGCGGCTCGCGCAGTTCTCCTTGGCCAACCCAGGCGCGAGCGTCATTCACGCTCTGTCTGCGCTCAGCGCCGAGACCAGCGGCTTGAGTTGCGCGGCATGGCGCCTCCAGCGCCCTACTGAGGCGCGGGTGATCGGCTCGCGCACCTGGTTCACGCTCGCCGTGCGCACCGCGCGCTCGGTCTCGTAGAATTTCAGCACGCGCGCGTCCCACGGCAGGCCAAGGAACGCCAACATTCGCCGGGCCTGACCCTCGACGTCGTCGACCACCGCCTCATAGTCGACTTCGAGGAAATGCGACGCAGGCAGCGTGCCGCGCCAGTGCGCCATGACGCCTTGGTAAGATCGATAAAAGCCGCCGAGCTCGGTCTGGTCATAGGTAAAGGCTTGCTCGCCGGAGAAGAGTTTGGTGTAGCAGGAGAGGCAGGTATCCATGGGGTCGCGCCGGCTGTGGATGATCCTCGCATCCGGCAGGACGAGCCGGATCAGGCCACACAGCAGGAAATTCGACGGCATCTTGTCCACGACGTGCCGGCAGCCGGCGGCCATCGAGCTTACGCGGACGAGATAGGCTTCGCCGAGCGCCCTGAGCTGCGCCGCCGACAGGCCGGAGACGGACGATGGAAAGCCCTCAATACTCTCGCGGAGCGCATGAAGCGTCCTGAGTTCGCCGCCGCCGTGAACAGCGGGATGCGAGGCGAGAATCTGCTCGATCAGCGTCGTGCCGGACCGCGGCATGCCGACGACGAAAACGGGCAGCGGCGAGCGCGCCCCAATGTCTGCCTTGTCCCTGAGGAGCGCGGGCGAAAACGCATCGGCGATCCGCGCCATCCAGTGTTCATTTGCGTCGGCGTCGTAGGCGAAAGTCTGGCGCTTGAGGCGGTTGCCCTCGTCGTAATGGCGGAAGGCCTGTTCCGAATCGCCGATGTCGAGAAAGGCCTTGCCCAGTCCGAAATGAAGCGTGGCGCGGTCGGAGAGCGAAAGGCCCTCGCGGGCGATGAGCGCCTGCATCCGGCCGATCAGCGGGTCGCCCGCCGAGAAGCGCTTGAGGTCGGTCTGGCCAAACAGGATTCCCGGCGCGTCCGGGAACGCCCTGGCCGCCTCCTCCATCGCCTCCATCGCCTTGGCCTTTCGCCCGAACTCCATATGGAGCCCGCCGATGTTGGCGATCGCGTCCATCTGCGCCGGCCCGGGCAGGATGGCTGCGCGCTCGTACGCCGCGAGCGCCGGTCCGTATTGGCCCTTCGCCTGATAGACTTGGCCAAGGGCGTTATGCGGCTCCGGGCTTTCGGGCGCGACCAGCGCGGCGCGCTTGGCCGCATCGAGCGCCTCGTCGAGCCGGTCGAGCTCTTTCAGGGCCAGCGCTTTCGCGGCAAGCGCGCGCCCCTGCGACGGCGCGAAAGCGAGAAGTGCGTTCAGGACCTGCAGCGCGTCGGCGTGGTCATGCCGCGCGGTTTGAACCGCGGCGAGATTGACATAGGCGTCGGCAAGACGCGGGCTGAGTTCGATCGCCCGACGCGCCATGGCGTCGGCGCGGTCGTATTCGCCCTGGTCCAGAGCCAGGTTCGAGAGATTGCTGTAGGCCTCGGCGTAGTCAGGCTGAAGCGCAAGGGCCGCGTTCCAGCGCTTCTCCGCTTCCGCCGCGGCGCCGAGGCGCTTCAGGGTATTGCCGAGGTTGTTGAGCGTCTGCGGGTTGTTCGGATCGAGGGCGAGCGCGCGTTCGAGACAGAGCCGGCTCTCGTCGAGCTTCAGGGCCTCCTGCAATGCGATGCCGAGGTTGTTCCAGCCGCCCGGAGCGTTGGGGTCGAGGGCGACCGCGCGTCGGCCCGCCTTCTCAGCCTCGACGAGCAGCCCCTTCTGCCGGCACATCTCGGCGAAGTCGCTGAAGTATACCGCCGGCGTCCGCGGCGCCTCGCAGGCCTGCCGCACGTGGGCGATGGCGAGGTCGAGATTGCCGAACGTATAAGCCATGAGGCCGAGGAGGTAGGTCGCATCAGTCTGGCCGGGCCAGACGGCGAGCACCTGCCTGCACGCCATTTCTGCTTCGTCGGCTCTGCCCGCGCGCCAGGCTACGCGGGCGCGCTCTATGGTTGCGGGCACGTCAATAGGCAAATCGGAACCTGGTTCGGGTTGGGGGCCATTCGGAGGGCGCGCTCATGACAGCAGCAGGCGCTGTTATCGTCGCATTGCTGTTCACAATTTTCAAGCGTCAGAGGAAGAATGTAAACATTGATAGTATTATAACGATTGTCAACGTCAGGCGATCATGCCAGTGTTTGCAATGTAATATTAATCTGAACTGTGTTGTTCTTCTGCGTTGTTAGTTACCCTGGAAAATAGTGTATCGGGAGGTCGCCAATGGACGCGTTTCTCGCCGACGATTGTCGCGCCTAAATGTCGCCAGCGCAAAGCCAACCCGCTCGCGCTACGTTGCTGGCCGGCGCTTCCCTGATCGTCTTCGTGGCGCTCGGCGCGCCGGGCTCTGCGAGAGCGGGCTGCACCGGCGCAAACCAACTCCTCAGCGTCCCGACTTCAGGCCCCGTCGTCAGCACCGGCGGCGCCATCACCGTCACCAACAGCGGCAGTATCCAGGGCGGCCCGACGGGCGTTATGGCGTCCGCCTGTTCGATAACCCACCTTACCAACAGCGGGGCGATCAACGGGGGCGCCGGGGCGCCAGTCGCGGGTTCGGGCGGCGCGGCGATCCTGGTCGGCGCCGCCGTCAGCGTCGGCGCGTTGACCAACAACGCGGGCGGCTCGATTGCTGGCGGCGCCGGAGGGAGCGGCGGCAGCGATGGGATAACCGGCGCTGCCGGCGCCGCCGGCGTGTCGAATGCCGGGACCATCGGCACGCTCACCAACCGCGGGACAATCCAGGGAGGACAGGGCGGCGCCGGCCCCACGAGCTTCGCGGCTGGCGGCGTCGGTGGAGCGGCTCTTTCGAACGACGGGACTGTGAAAGCGCTGACCAACAACGGCGCCATCCTGGGCGGCGCTGGACGTGGCGGTATGAACGGCAGCGGCGCGGGCGGCGCAGGCGTGTCGAACAGCGGCGCGATCACTTCGTTCAGCAACAACAATTCGGTCACGGGCGGCTCGGGAGGGAGCGGGTCTGGTGGGTATGCGTATCCCGGGGCGGGCGGAACGGCGATCTCGAACTCCGGCACGATCACAACCCTGACCAACGCCGGCGCGATCCGCGGCGGCGGAGGCGGAGGATCTTCCGGCGAGTACGCGGGCGACGGAGGTGGGGCGGGAGTCTTGAACTCCGGGACGATAGGCACGTTGAGAAACAGCGGATCCATCGTCGGCGGAGGCGGCGGCTCAGGCTACGACACGGGGGGTGGTGGCGGCGCGGGCGTGACCAACGCCAAAGACATCGGAAGCCTGACCAATAATGGTCAGATTGCCGGCGGAGGGGGCGGCTTTGGCGGCTTTGGCGGCTTTGGCGGCGTGGGGCTGGTGAACGGTAAGGGCGCGACGATCGATACGCTGACCAACGGGTCGACAGGCTCGATCAGCGGCGGCAATGGCCAGCCTGGAGACACCGCGCCAGGCGGAGGCGCAGCGGGCCTCGTCAACAGCGGCACGATCACGACCTTGACCAATCGCGGCGCGATCAGCGGCGGCGTCGGCGCCTTCGGTGCTTTCAACGGCGGGGGCGGGCCGGGCCTCGTCAACACCGGCGCGATCTCAACCCTGACAAACAGCGGCGCGATCAGCGCGGGGGCCACAAATACCGAGGGAGCAGACGGCGCGGTGGGCGTGTCGAACGTCGCCGGAGCCACCATAGGAACATTCACCAACACGGCGAGCGGGACGATCGCTGGCGCGGCCGGCAACTCGACGGGCAACGGCGGCGCAGGCGTGGCGAACGCGGGCGCAATTACGGGTCTGACAAATTCCGGAAAAATCACCGGCGGCGCCGGTGGCGTGTTCTCCGGCTTTTCGGGCTCGGCCGCCGCCGGCGTGGCGAATTCCGGCACGATTGGTACGCTCACCAACCGCGGCTCGATCCAGGGCGGCGCAAGCTTCGCAACCTCCGCAAGGCCGGCTGGCGCAGGCGGGGCGGGTATATCGAATTCCGGGACGATCACCACTCTGACCAACGGCGGGACGGTCAGCGGCGGCGCTGGCGGAATGGCAATCGTTGTCGGCGGCGTCGGCGGCGCGGCAGTGTCGAACACAGGGACAGTGACGACGCTCACAATCAGCGGCCGGATTGTGGGCGGCGGCGGCGGTCAGGCCGAGTATTCCGGCGGCGCGGGCGGCGCTGGCGTGTCAAACACCGGGTCGATTGCGACCCTGACCAACAAGGGAAGCATCAGCGGCGGCGTGGGCGGCCTTTCTCTTACAACTACAAAAATAACGGGCACTTCGGTTCAACCGGGTGGCGGGGCCGGTGGGGCGGGCATCTCCAACTCCGGCACGATCGGCGCGCTGTCCAACAGCGGAACCATCGTGGGCGGGGCCGGCGGAAGCGGCCTGACGCCGAGCGCGGCGGGCGACGCCATCTACAGCGCCGGCGCCAACGCCTCGATCGGTCCCATCACCAACAGCGGCCAAATCATTGGCAACGTCGAGATCGACAACCAGGCGACCGTCACCCTGTACGGCGGAACGGGAAAGACCTACGGCGCCTGGACCGGAGGCGCGATCACGATCGGCGACGGCGACCTCGTATTCGCCGGCGGGAACACGGCCCTTTCCGACAACGTCGTCGTTGACGGCGTGACGGGAACCCCAGGCGGGGGAACCGTATTCGTCGACGATCCCTTGAGGATCACGGCGCCGATCACGATCACGGGCAATTTCGAGGAGTCGAGTTCGGGCGTCCTCGCGTTCGGACTCGCGGGCGCCGGCGACGGGCAATACGGTTCGCTCACCGTCACCGGGCAGACGACGCTCGATGGCGTCCTGGGGATCGATCTGACCGACGGTTTCCATCTCGCGGCCGGAGATACTTTCGATCTTCTCGCAAGCGACGGCGCGCTATCGGCCGATCTCAGCGGGCTATCGGTCGACGGCGTCGCCTGTTCGGCGCATTCCGCCGACGTCTGGCTCTGCCATAATGTCGGCTTCAGGCTCGATCTCAGCATCGCCGCCGGCGCGCCGGGCTCGATCGACCTGTCCGTCAGTGGAGTTCCCGAACCGTCGACCTGGGCGATGCTGGCGGCGGGATTTCTCGCCCTCGCCGGCATCGCGCTGCACAAGCAGAGGCCAGCCGCTTTTTAATCCGGAGCGGCGCCGAGGACCAGGCCTGCGGGCAGCGATTCCCCATAGAGGGTCGCTTGGTCCGCGCCCCCGACGGGCCTGAAGCCTTTGATCGTCGCGGTGCGGTTGGGCGCGATGCCGGCGCGCTCCAGCTTGCGGGCGATCTGTTCGCGCAGCGACTTGGGGACATCCAGGTTTCGGTCGTCCACGACGCGCGCCGCCCTGAGGAAAAGACTGGAGCACTCCATTAGCTCAGGGTCAGCCCAATCGAAATCCTGGAACGCCCCGTAGGCGCGCACGACGAACTCCGCCGGCACAACGGTCTCCGGTCCGGCGTAAAGCGGTGTTCGGTTCAGCAGGAGGCCGAGCGCGGCGAGGTACGGCGCACAATGCTGCTTGTCCTTCGCCCGTTGCAGCGCCTGGGCAATGAAGGTCTCGATCAGCTCCGCTTTCGTCTCCAAAGGCAGACGTTCGAGTGAGCCGGCGAGGCGGACAAGCTCCGGCGACGCTTTGCCGCCGGCGAGTTCGTCGGCCAGGAGCCGCTCCTGTCGCTCCGCGGTAAGACCGCCGGCGACGCGGCGCCAGAGGATGGTTTCCTGAACCTTGCTGCGCTTGCCGGGAAAACACAGGCCAGCATCCCGCAGCCGCCACAACTCGTCCATCCGAAGGCCGTCATGGGCAAAGCCAAAGCCGGGGCGCAGCAGAAACCCGGCCAGGGTAAGCCAGGCCTCTTCGTGCTCCACCGAGAGCTTCCGGTTCAGGGTCTGGGCGTTCAGGGTTGGCCAGAGGTTGCGCAGCAGCGCCGCGTTCCACTCGTGCCGGGGCAGACCGATCAGGCGTTCCAGCGCCTTCAGGACGACATTGGCGGTCAGCCCCGACTTCGGCGGCGGACGGGTGAAGATGGTCGCGATGTGGTCCTGCGCGGCCTGCTGGGCCTCGCTCGCGGCGTTCGGCGCGACGGGCGCGGGGGCCGCGGCGCCACGCGCCGCCGCCCGGCCATGCTCGTGCGGACGAAGATTGAACTCGAGCGGCCACGACTGCCGCGCTTGCGGGTCCGTCCCGACGCAGGAGATCTGCAGCAGTCCCAACGCATTCGTCTTCGCCGCGAGGCGGACCGGGAGGGTTCGGTCCGTCCCGGAGCCGGCCCCCTCCGTCGTTCGGATGATCGTCTCCAGCGGCGGCAACGCGTGGAACGAGTCCGCATCCCACGGCAGTAAGTCTCCCGCCCGGGCGCGGTCGTGACGGGTCGTGGAAAAAGCCTGAAAGCTGACCCACTGGTCGGTTCTGACCTCAAGGCCCGGCAGACTGATTTCGAACGCCCGCTCGGCGGCCGCATGGCCGGGAAGCACGCAGATCAGCGTCGGCTTCAGCGCTTCGGCCGACTCCGCCGGCGCTGTCTGAACCGCGAGGAACACGGCCCGGGCGGCGCCCGCCGCGATGCGGCCGGCGTGCCCATGCAGCAGCTTGCCGAAGCGCGCGGCCCCGCGCGCGACCGCAAGATCGGGTTCGGCATTCTCCAGCTCGATCGGGCGCGCGCCGTCCTGCCAGGCCGCAATCTGGTCGAGCAACCGCTGGCGCAAGACCGCGGCGTGCAGCGAACCGCCGTTGAACAAGACCGCGTCCACCCGCGGGCGGTCGTGGAGGAAGTCGGCAAGGTGCCGCGTGATCGCGCTGTCGGCGGCGTAGGGAAGGCCCCAGTCGCGTAGACCCGACTGGGCGCGAAAGGGCCGGGCGCCGGCGTTGCAGACCGGGAAAAAACCGTCCAGCACCAGCCGCTCGACGTCGTCGCGCGTCAGCGTCGCCGTCTGCGCTCCCGCCATCAGGCTCGAGCCCCGCCCCGGCAGCGCCACGACGTAATGATCGGGCTCCGAGCTCAAGCCCGAAAGCGCGCGCTCCTTCAGGTCCCGGCACGACGCGACCAGATGATCCCATTGCGGACCGGACATCTTCCCGCGTTCCCCCGCGAGCCGGGGCTCCATGAGGACCGCGAGGGCCAGATCGATATTGTCGCCGCCGAGCAGGATATGGTCGCTGACCGCAACCCGCCTGATGTCGGGAAGCGCGCCGGACGCGCCGGGCCTAAGCTCGAACAGGCTGAAATCCGAGGTCCCGCCGCCGATATCGACGATCAGGACGCGCCGCGGCTCCTCAGAGTACCGGTCCACCCCTTCCCACAAGGGTTCGGCGCCGCGGTGTTTTTCGAGCCAGCAATAGAAGGCCGCCTGCGGCTCCTCCAGGAGCCGAACGCCAGCGGGGAAACCGGCCTCCTGAGCGGCGTCGAGCGTGAGCCGCTGCGCGGCGGCGTCGAACGAGGCGGGCGCCGTAATGGTGATTTCCTGCGCATCGAACGCGAAGCCCGAGCGGGCGAAGCGGCCGTCCCAGGCGTCCCGCAAGGCGCTCAGGGTCAGCGCCGCCGCCCGGACCGGCGAGATCTTTTGCGCCGGCTCGACATCCTCCGATCCCCAAGGCAGGATCGGGGCCGACCGGTCGGCGGAATGGTGACAGAGCCACGACTTCGCGGACCGCACCACGCGGCCCGGCGTTTCCCCCGCCCTGCGGCGGGCGAGGCGGCCGACGATCCATCCCCCGGTTCCCGAAAACTCCCCCGGCGATTCCGCGCCGCGCCCATCCGGCAAATAGAGGAACGACGGCAGCGTCGTCGCCTCGGCGACCACGCCCGGGCTTTCCCATTGCGGGACGGCGAGCGCCTCGGGCTCGGCGTCTCCCGTCAGCGGGACGTAGGCGAGCGCCGAGTTCGTGGTGCCGAGATCGACGCCGATCGAAAACCGGGCCGCGGTCATGGCGCCGCCGCGCCGCGCAAGCCCGAGGCGGCGCTACTGCGTGCGGACCTGGAACTCAATCTTCCACCTCCGGTCCGAGTTGGCGTGCTTCATCCAGAGCTCCAGCGTCCCGAGCGCGGTGACGACGGCTTCGATCTGCACCGGGACGACCTGTCCTGCGGGAACATCGGGCAAGGCGGGCAGCTCGACTTCCAGGAGGCTGGTCTCCTCGAGCTCGCGCTCGGCGTCAGGCAGAATCTGTCCCGGCGTGTCGCCGCTGCGCACCGCGGACGAGAAGAAGCGGAACTCCGCGGCCTCGCCGGTCACCAGGCCGAACGTGCGACCCTCGATCAATTGCTCCGTTCCCTCCTGCATGCCTTGCGGCACGACGCAGAGCGCCTTGACCGGCGGCCGGAACCCGGGGATGGCCGGCATCGAGGTCTCAAGTCCGACATAGTACGAGCGCGCGGCGCCGGCCTTGATGCGCATGCCTTTGCCGGTGGCGCGTTGGCGTCCGTAGATGGCGGCGCCCTTGGCGACCGCGAGGTCCGGCTCGGCCCCTTCGAGCGCCCGGACCGCTTCTCCGCCGTTCCAGGACGCCAGCAGATCCAGCACCCGGGCTCGAATCGGCGCGGCCTTGAACACGCCGCCGTTGAACAGCACGGCGGTCGGCATCAGCGCCGGGCCGGCTAAGGATCCGGCCGGCGCGCCGGGTTTCTCGCTCGCTTGCGCATTCTGCAGGCTGCGCGTGAGGAAGCGGGCCAGATGCTTGCTGATGACCGGATCGGATGCGTAGGGCAGGCCGAATTCCTGCAATCCGGTCCGCCGCACTTCGCGCGGCAGATCATCGAGGGCGGTCTTGGCGAAGAACCCGTCGAGGACGACGTCAGACAGCGCAGCGCGGTCGAGCGCGGTGGACATCGTCTTGGCGAACAGGCTCGAGCCGCGCGAGGGAATCGCGATCGGCGCCTCCGCGAGGCTTGCGTCCTCGAACAGAACGATCTTGGCGCGGGCTGCGGCATGGACCAGCGCCAGGAACTGCCAGTCGTCCAGCGACTTGCCATCCGCCTCGAGCCTCGCCCGAAGCGTGTAGGCGAGCGCCAGGTCCATGTTGTCGCCGCCGAGCAGGATATGCTCGCCGACGCTGATGCGTTCGAGTTCCACGGCGCCGGCGACGTCGGTCACCGAGATCAGGCTGAAATCGGCGGTGCCGCCTCCGACGTCGCACACCAGGATGATGTCGCCCGGGATCACCGCATCGCGCCACCCCCCGCCGGCGTGTGCGGCCCAGGCATAGAAAGCCGCCTGCGGTTCTTCCAGCAACGTGACCGGACCCAGTCCCGCAGCCTCGGCCGCCTCGGCGGTCAGGCTTCGCGCGATCTCGTCGAACGAAGCGGGCACGGTCACCACGATCTGACCGTCGCCCACCTCCCACGGGCGGCCTTCAGTCTGCGCGGCATGGAGGAAGGCGTTCTTGAGGTGCTGTAGGTAAAGCCGCGAGCAATCGAACGGCGAGAGCTTCTCTTCCGCGGTCTCGGAGCGCCAGGGAAGTGTGCGCTGCTTCGGATCGATATGCGGGTTGGACAGCCAGGACTTGGCCGAGGTCACCAGGCGGTCGGGCGCGAGGGCGCCATGATCGCGGGCGAATTGCCCGACGATCCGCGGCGCGCCGCCGTCGTCCCAGGGCAGCTGGAACGACCCCGACCGGAGCTCCTCTGGATGCGGCAGGTACAGCGCGGAGGGCAGCGTCGGCTTCTCGCCCAGCTGGTTTGCCGCCAGGATCTGGGGGATCGGCACAATTTCGGTCCGATCGGCGTCGAGGTCGCCGAGCGCCATCGCGCAGTTGCTGGTGCCGAGGTCGATGCCGAGACTGAAGCGAGCCGTCATGAAGGTGGCGTCCTGATGGTTGGGCCGGTCGGCAGGTCCCCGAGGGGCTTTATTTCACTTCGACCTCTGCGGGCGCTATGGCGGGCAGCGGGTCGGCGGCTCCGAGCAACAACTGCGGCAGCTTGACGCTATCCGTCTTCCAGCCGCGGTGGACAAGCACGCCGGAGAAAGGCGCGGATCCCGCAATCTTGCCCACTAGCCGATACTCGTTGGCCGAATAGCCAGCGGGAACCTGCACTTTCGATCCCTCCGGCTCCGGACGCACCGGAATGATCGAGAAATGATTTTGCAAGACGCCCTTGCATCCGGCGTGGACAACGCGGGCGGCCGCCCCGACCTGTGCGTCGCCGTAGGCGTTGATATCGTCCATCAGAAAATCGACCAGCCGGCCCTTTTCCTGGAGCATCGAAAGGAAGTGAACGACTTCAGCGTCGGCCGTTTGGGGCCGCTCAGCGGCCAAGCGGGCCGGTTCGGCCGCGGGCGTCGGCGGAGCCGCCTCCCGCCGCGGTTGGAGAAGCACGCCAATCAAAACCAGAAGCGCCAGCGCCAGCCCGACGGGGGGAAGGTACTGCCGGAACGGTTCGGCGACAGGAACCGCCGCGACAGGCACGAAGGCCGCCGCGCTCACGGCAACGAGCAGCAGCGCTGCGATAATCAAGATGACTCTCATTGCGGATGCCCCTCCGGCGACGAATGCGCTGAATGCCAGACCGGATGACTTGAATGCAAGTTTGGCGGAACCGCTAATTTGCAACAGTCCGGGTGGTATGATCGGCGCCGATCCTGTTCCACGGACTGAGCGACCTCGGCCACCCGGTGGTCTTCGTTAACGCCCTATCCTAGGACTTCATCCTGAGGCGCCCTTTTGCCCGAAATTTCGGGCAAAAAAAGACCCTCCGCGGCGGAGCCGTCGGAGGGTCAGCTATCGTTGGTTGCGGGGGCAGGATTTGAACCTGCGGCCTTCAGGTTATGAGCCTGACGAGCTACCGGGCTGCTCCACCCCGCGTCAGAGGGGATTTTACGAGTGGCGAGCAGCGAATGGCGAGCAGGGTTCCATTCGCTATTCGCGTAAAAAAATGAAGAGGAAGGGTTTGAACCGTGTTTTGCAGGCCTGGCGACGACCTACTCTCCCATGTCTTGAGACAGAGTAC
>CAVOTE010000001.1:0-41282 GCA_963699065.1 uncultured Alphaproteobacteria bacterium | reverse complement strand
CCGGTAGTGGTGCCGCGTTCCGCGCGATCCTAGGCTGAGCAACTCGAATACATCATCATCTTTGTCGTTGATTGATTTTTATAATAGAAGTTAGCCGCTTATCCCTTGGTTCCGGCAACGCCATAGGGAGCACTTTGCCCGCTTGACGCTCTCGCAAAATGTTCTACTTTCGTTCGCGTGGCGAGCCGCTGGAAGCACGACCGACCCATGTCCCGAACCGCCTTCTCAGAGCGGTCCCCAGACAACGCGCAATATTTTCGAAAAACGTTGGCCCAACGGCTTTACCTGCCCCAACTGCGGCAGCCTGAAGGCTTGGGAACTTGCCGCCAAGCGCTTCACCTACGAATGCGCCGCCTGCGGCCAACAAACTTCCGTGACCGCCAGAACCGTCTTCCATCGCAGCCACCTGCCGCTTCTCACTTGGTTCCAAGCATTTCGCCCCAAGGCCTTCTTCGCCGTATTCGCCTTGCACCACTCGCCAATTTCTGGGGCGCGAGCATCGGCTGCTTCGTTACCGGCGCCGTCGTGAAAGGCGCAACCATCGTCAGCGATGGCTTCGCGTCCTATCGAAATCTCAAGAACTACAACCGTCAGGGCTACATCGTGGGCACGATGGCCGCACGCGTCGTCCTTCCCGGGATCCACCGCGCACGGCGTCTTCGTCAACTTCAAACAACGGACCCTCGGCTCCTATCACGGGGTCCAAAAGCCTCACCTCCCACGCTACCTCGACGAATTCGTCTTCCAATGGAACCGAAGACGACATGTGGCGTCGTCGCTAGAGGCCTTGTTCGAATCACCGCCACCCTTCCTCACGCTGGATATCGGTCCTTCGTGGATCACCTGATATAATCAGCGAACTCCATTTTCGGATTGAATCCAACATGACCTCGAGCCAGACTCTCACCAAAAACTCCTGGAAGCAGGTCGTCAAAAGCGCATTCAGCCTGTTCCAGAAACTGGAAGAAAAAGGATTTGGACCCCCTCCATTCTCACTTGGCGGTGGAACCGTTCTAATGTTCAGATTCCAACATCGACTAAGCAAAGACATCGATTTTTTTGGATACGATGCCCAATGGCTATCTCTATTAACCCCGCGGCTTAATGATTTTGCAGCGACAATGGCAACAGACTATGTCGAACAAGCAAATGGAATAAAGATCGTGATGCCTCATGGGGACATCGATTTCATCATCTCTGCCGATGTCATTCAAGATATTCATCGCCAAGAGACTACTCTCGGGGGGCGTAGCATTCAACTTGATCCCACCTCCGAAATCCTCGCAAAGAAGATGTTTTATCGTGCGTCTCAGTTTAAGGCCCGCGACGTCTATGACCTGTCTGCCGCAATCGACTTAGATCCTTCATCAGCACACGCCGCGGTCCTCGCCTCAAAAACCAAGAGCGACGTACTCTTAAGGCGATTGGACGACCTTTCAAAATTGGATGAGGATACAATATTAGACGGAATCATTCCACTTGGTAGCACTTTAACACATTCAAGACGAATGATACAAAAGGTGCGCCATTTTATCGCTACTGAACGAGATGACCCTAATCTGTTGAAATATCAAGAACCTAAACCTACTACAGTAAGGAAATCGCCTGGACAAGAACTATGAAAACAACTTCAATCGCAACTGCGCTCAATGCTGTTTCAAACAGCTCACGCGTACCGGTATCAGAGTCAGAGATACTAAATATGCTCCGCACTGGTAGCGGTCAGGGGCACCTCGTGCGCGCGTTATTTGAAGATTGTTCCAGAGAAACGCTGGAAAATATTGCATCATATATTGGACTGACAACTACTCAACTCATTTTGGCATATAGGAGAGCAAAAACAGAGTATCATGTCGTGAATGAGGAGCTCGATTACGAAATTTCGCCGCCATGATACGCACGTATCTGCAACATATAGCGAGCCAGGACTCAACGGGATAAGCCTTAAATTGACATCAAGAGATAAAATATTAGCAGAAGTAGGCACAAGGTAGTCGCTTTTTGTGCCTGACAAGTAAATAAAAAACTTCCAGAGCTTACCCTAATCTGGCCTTCAGCTTGGGCGCCGAGATCGAGGTCCTGTCCGATCCGCGAGAGTGCACCGGGATCTCCGTTCGGCTTATTTTGGCAAAACGAACCCAATTCCTCCGGCGGCCCCTCATCTCGCCAGGGCCAAAAAGACGGGAATTGATGGCGGTCAAGGACAGTCGAGGCTGTCCATTGCACTATGTTTCTTGAACCTCAAACCCGCGCGGAGGAGGCAGGCTCGTGAACCATCATCAACGCAAGGTCCTGCATGCGATCTTCGCCCACCCGGTCAACGCCAACCTGGAAATGAAGGACATCGAGACGGTGCTGAACGGGCTCGGGGCCGAGATTGATACCCGGACCAAGAGCCGCATCGGCGTCAAGCTGAACGGAAAAGAGACCACGCTGCATCTCGCCAACCACACGCTGCTCAAGCCCGAGGTGATGCAGGTCCGCAAGTTCCTGGAATCCTGCGGCGTATCGGGCGGGGCGTTTCCGGTCTGAGGCGGCGCACGCGATGGAGCTCCGACAAAAAGGCGCGCGAAGGTTCCCCTCCGATTATGCGCCCGCGGTCGGATAAACTGACGCGGTCGGATCCCTGACGCGCCCGTGCGTCGGCGCCGCGCCGCTGGCGTCGCCGATTGCCCGCTTTCAGTGCAGCCGGAACTCTGCGCCGACCGCGCGAAACTCGGCCGGCTTGATGAGCCGGGTATGCGCGACGGTGACGGAATGAAGCAGGCCGTCCAGTTCCCGCGTCCAGAAATCCAAAAATTTCTTCAGTTCGGGGAAATGGGGGTGCAGGTCGTGCTGCTGCCAGATGTAGGTTTGCAGGATGTCAGGATGGTCGGGCAACCGGTACAGGATGTTGGCGGTCGTGAGACCAAACCCTTCGAGCTGCCGGCGGAAGTCGGGGCTCACCATGCGGGTTTCTCCAAGGTTGAACAGGGCGATGGTGTCACTTCCAACGCCGATTGACAACCTGCGGTTCCGCAAAGATCGTGCCAGATCAAACGATTAGCAGCCGAACCGGCCGAGTGCTACTTCTCCTGGAGGGCATCGTGGACCGCGCGGGCCCAAGCCTCCGCCGGGAGTCAAGGAGGGATACGCGGCGAAGCGCCAGTGTTCCCTTGCCGCTTGACAAGCGATGCCCATGAGGGCGCCCGCCCAAGCGGTCGGGGCAAACAAAAAGCCCCGCCGACATTGCGGTCGGCGGGGCTTTCCGAGGTCCGAAAACAGATGGGCTTCAAGCGGCCTTCGGCTTGCGAGGTTCCGTCCCGTAAAACGTCTCACCCTTTTCCGCCATGTCAAGGAGCTTCTCGGGCGGGGCGAAGCGGGGGCCGTATTTCGCGGCGAGCTCCCTTGCGCGGGCCACGAAAGCCTTCGGTCCCATGCCGTCGATGAACGAGAGCGTCCCGCCGGTGTAGGGCGCGTAGCCGAACCCGAGGATCGAGCCGACGTCCGCCTCGCGGGGGTCGGTGACGACGCCCTCGAACAGGCAGCGCGCGGCCTCGAGGGCAGGGGGGAACAGGAACCGGTCCTTGAGGTCCTTTATGCTGATCGTGTCCGGGTCGAGCGCCTTGCCGGCGATCTCCTTGAGGCCCGGCCACAGGCTCTTCGGTCCACTCGCGGGATAGTCGTAAAAGCCCTTGCCGTTCTTGCGGCCGAACCGCTGGTTCTTCACCACCAGCGCCTCGATCAGCCTCTTCTGCCCGGCGTCGATGGCGTTCGCGCCGAGATCGGCTTCGGTCGCCTGGAAAATCTTCCAGGCGAGATCGACGCCGGTCTCGTCGGTGAGCGCGAGCGGCCCGACCGGCAGGCCGGCCATCTTGGCGACGTTCTCGATCATCGCCGCGGGCACGCCCTCCATCAGCATGAGGTGGGCTTCCAGCATGTAGTTGATCACGCAGCGATTGACGTAGAAGCCGCGGCAATCGTTGACCACGATCGGCGTCTTCTTGATCGCGCGGACGAAGTCCATCGCGGTCGCCAGCGCCTTGGCGTCGGTCTTCTCGCCCATGATGATCTCGACCAGCATCATCTTCTCGACCGGCGAGAAGAAATGCACGCCGATGAACTGCTCGGGCTTGAGCGACGTTTCGGCCAGCGAGGTGATCGGCAGGGTCGAGGTGTTGCTGGCGAAGACGACGTCGGGGCCGAGCACGGCCTGCGCCTTCTTGGTCGCCTCGGCCTTGACGCCGCGCTCCTCGAACACCGCCTCGACCACGAAGTCGCACCCTTTCAGAGCCCCGTAGTCGGCGGTCGCGTGGATGCGGGCGAGCAGCGCCTCCTTGTCGGCCGGCTTCGCCCGACCCTTGGCGATCTGCCCGCTGACGACCTTGTCGGAATAGGCCTTGCCCTTGTCGGCCGCCGCCTGGTCGCGGTCGATCAGCACGACCTCGAGCCCGGCGTTGGCTGAAACATAGGCGATGCCGGCGCCCATAAGGCCGGCGCCGAGCACGCCGATCTTTTTGAGATTTGACGGCGGCACGTTCGCCGGACGGCGCACGCCCTTGTTGAGTTCGCCCATCGACAGGAAAAGCGAGCGGATCATCGCCGCCGCTTCTTTCGACAGCAGAATGTTGGTGAAATACTTGCTCTCCACCGCCAGCGCGAGGTCCATCGGCAGTTGCAGGCCCTCGAACACGCTCGACAGGATCGCCTTCGCCGCCGGGTAATTGTCGTAGGTTTCGCGCCGGTAGATCGCGTTGGCCGGCGGCCAGGTCATCATGCCGACCGGCGAAAACACTTTTCCGGAGGGCGGCTTGAATTTTGGGTCGTCCCAGGGGGCTTTGGCGTTGGGGTTCGCCTTGACCCAGTCCTTGGCGCGCTGAATGATCTCGGCCGCCGGCGCGACCTCGTGGATGAGGCCCATCTTTTTGGCCGCCGCGGGCTTCAGCTGGTCGCCCTTGAACAGCATCTGCAGGGCGTCGGGCGTCGGCAACAGCCGCGCGACGCGCTGCGTGCCGCCGCCGCCGGGGAACAGGCCGACCTTGATCTCCGGCAGGCCGACGCGGGTCTTCTCGCTGTCCGAGGCGATCCGGTAATGGCAGGCGAGCGCCAGTTCAAAACCGCCTCCCATGCAGGCGCCGTCGATCGCGAACGCGACCGGCTTGCCGCAGGTCTCGAGCCGTCGGAAGACGAGGTTCAATCGCTTTGTTTCCCCGGCGAGGGCGCGCATGGCCGCCTCCTTGCCCTCGGTCCCGACCCGGCGGGCGTATTCGGCCCCGGCGGTCTGGAGGAAGGCGAGGTCAGCCCCGCCGACGCCCTTGGCGAGGGCGATGACCGCGCCCTTGATCGCGGCGTCGCTCGACAGCCGGTCGACGATCTGGCCGATCTCGGTCATGACTTCGGGGTTGATGACATTCATCGAGCGGCCGGGCATGTCCCAGGTGATGAGGGCAATGCCGTCGGCGTCGGTCTCGAAACGAAAATTCTTGAGGTCCATGGGGTAAGACTCCGTTCCGCGGGTCAAACGCGTTCGATGATGGTGGCGGTGCCCATGCCGCCGCCGATGCACAGGGTGATGAGCGCAGTCGACTTGCCGGTGCGCTCGAGTTCGTCGAGCGCCGTGCCGAGGATCATCGCGCCGGTCGCGCCGAGCGGATGGCCGAGCGCGATCGCCCCGCCGTTGACGTTGACCTTGTCGGGGTCGACGCCGAACGCCTGGATGAAGCGCAGCACGACCGCGGCGAAGGCCTCGTTGACCTCGAAGAGATCGATGTCGTCGATCGTCATGCCCGAGCGCGCCAGCACCTTTTTGGTGACGTCGACCGGGCCGGTCAGCATGATCGCCGGCTCCGAGCCGATGTTGGCGAAGGCCCGGATTTTTCCTCGCGGCTTCAGGCCCGCCTTCTCGCCAGCCTTGCGCGAGCCGATCAGCACGGCCGCCGCGCCGTCGACGATCCCCGACGAATTGCCGGCGTGATGGACGTGTATGATGCGCTCGACGTCCGGGTGGGCCTGGATGGCGACCGCGTCGAAGCCGCCCTGCTCGCCGGGGATGACGAACGAGGGTTTGAGCGCGGCGAGCGACTGCATGTTCGTCTCAGGGCGCATGTGCTCGTCGTGGTCGAGCAGCGACAGGCCGTTGACGTCCTTGACCGGGGCGATCGAGCCCTTGAACCGCCCCTCTTTCCAGGCGGCCGCCGCGCGCCTTTGCGACTGGACCGCGTAAGCGTCGACGTCGTCGCGCGAAAAGCCGTATTTGGTGGCGATGAGGTCGGCCGACACGCCCTGCGGCATGAAATAGGCGGGAATCGCGAGCGACGGATCGGCCGGCCACGCGCCGCCGGACGCGCCGATGCCGACGCGGCTCATCAACTCGACGCCGCCCCCGATCGTGAGGTCATGCTGGCCGCTCATCACCTGCGCCGCGGCGAAATTCACCGAATCGAGACCCGAGGCGCAGAAGCGGTTGATCTGCACGCCCGGCACCGTGTCGCCGAATCCCGCGGCCAGCGCGCCCATGCGGGCGATGTCGCCGCCGGCTTCGCCGACCGGATCGACGCAGCCCATGACGACGTCATCGACCTCAGTCGGTTCGAGGTGGTTGCGATCCTTGATCGCCCTCAGCGCGGTCGCGGCGAGCTGAAGCGTCGAGGCGGTATGGAGCGAGCCGTCGGGCTTGCCGCGGCCGCGCGGCGTTCTCACGGCGTCGAAAATGTAAGCTTCGGTCATGCTGTTTCTCCCTGCGGCCCACGAGCCGCGATTCAAACTTTATGTGTCGTGATCCGGATGCTGACGGCGCCCAGCGCGGGCGGCGGCGGCGACAAGCGGCTCAATCTCGCGCTCGGGCAAGGTTGGGACCGAATCGAGCCAGGCTAATCTCGAACTCGACGCCGTACTGCATCGTCGGCGGCGTGTCGGAGGGACGGTCGAGGCTGCCGATCGTGACCGAGACCCGGTTCCGTCCGACGACGCGGTAGCTGAGCGGCGTCCCGCAATCTCCACAGAACCTGCGCTCCACGACCGCGGAGCTGGCGAACGCGTTGGGCGTCCCGCGCGTCCACACGAGGTCGGCGGGACGTACGCCTGCGAAGACCATGAAAGGACCGCCGCTCGCCTTCTGGCACATGCGGCAGTGACAGACGTTCTCGCCGGTCGGTTGCGCCGACAGGCGATCGCGCACGGCGCCGCACTGGCAGCCGCCGGTCAGATCAACCCGCGCCTCCCCGCTCATCCGAGTTCCTCTCCCTCCCGATGCCGACGCGAATCAGGGGCGGCGTCTCGCCGCCACACCAGGGCGCGCCCGTCCTCGACGGGCAGGTTGCGCGAGACAGGCGCCCTCCAACCTCAGAACGCCTCCGCCGGCAGCGCCATGATCGTCGCGGCCCCCGTGGTCAGGCGCGCGAGATGCGCGCCCGTTTCCGGCAGCATACGCTCGCTGAAGAACTTGGCGAGGGTCAATTTGGCGTCGAGCGCCGGGCTGCTCTCGCCGCTCGCCTGGCGCGCCAGCACCGCCTTGACGATCCGCGCCCACATATAGCCGAGCGCGGTCAGCCCGAAGAGATGCATGTAGTCGTTCGAGGCGGCGGCGGCGTTGTTCGGGTCGGCGAGGCCGTTCTTCGACAGCCACATCGTCGCCTGCTGGAGGCGCCCCAGCGCCTCCTGCACGCCAATGAGATAAGGCGACAGCGCCGCGTCGTCCTTGCCCGCGGCCAGGAACTGGCCGATCTCGCCGACGAAGGCCATGACCGCCCGTCCGCCGTCCTTCGGCAGCTTGCGGCCGACGAGATCGAGCGCCTGCACGCCGTTGGCGCCTTCGTAGATCATGGCGATGCGGGCGTCGCGAACGAACTGCTCCATGCCCGATTGGGCGATGTAGCCGTGGCCGCCGAGCACCTGCTGCGCCTTGACCGCGTTGGCGAAGCCGAGGTCGGTGAACACGCCCTTGATGACCGGCGTCAGGAGGCCGAGCCGATCGTCGGCGGCCTGGCGCGCCTTCGGATCGGGCGAAGTCAGCGCCTCTTCCTGCGTCAGCGCGACCGAGACGAGGAGCGCGCGCGCCGCCTCGTTGAACGAGCGCACCTCGAGCAGCATGCGGCGCACGTCGGGGTGGACCAGCAGAATGTCGGCGGACTTGTCCGGCTCGGCCGGCCCTTTGAGCGAGCGGCCCTGCCGGCGTTCCTTCGCGTAATCGGCGGCGTTCTGATAGGCGACCTCCGACAGCGCGAGGCCCTGGACGGCGACGCCGAGGCGGGCGCCGTTCATCATCACGAACATCGCGGGCAGGCCGCGATGCGCTTCGCCGACCAGCCACCCCTTGGCGTCGTCGTAGTTGAGGACGGCGGTGGCGTTGCCGTGGATGCCCATCTTGTGCTCGAGCGATCCGCAGACGACGCCGTTGCGCTTGCCCGGCAGGCCGTCGGCGTCGGGCAGGAACTTTGGCACGACGAACAGCGAGATGCCCTTGACGCCGGCGGGCGCGCCCTCGATCCGGGCGAGGACGAGATGGATGATGTTGTCGGCGAGGTCATGCTCGCCGGCCGAAATGAAGATCTTCTGGCCGGTGAGCGCGTAGGAGCCGTCGGGCTGCGGGACCGCCTTGGTCTTGATCATCCCGAGATCCGTGCCGCAGTGCGGCTCGGTCAGGTTCATCGTCCCAGTCCATTCGCCGGTGGTCATCTTCGGCAGGAAGCGGTCCTTCAGGTCCTCGCTGGCGTGGACCATCATCGCCGCCACCGCGCCGTTGGTGAGGCCGGGATACATCGCGAAGGCGAGGTTGGCTGAGGTCTGGTACTCGCTCAGCAGGACAGCGAGAAAATGCGGCAGGCCCTGGCCGCCGTATTTGGGGTCGCCGGCGAGACCGACCCAGCCGCCCTCCACGAACGCCTTGTAGGCCTCCTTGAAGCCCTTGGGCGTGGTGACGCTGCCGTCCTCGTGGCGCTTGCAGCCCTCGATGTCGCCGATGCGGTTCAGCGGCTGCACGACCTCCTCGACGAACTTCGCGCCCTCGGTCAGGACGTGCTCGACGAGGTCCAGCGGCGCTTCCGAAAATCCCGGCTCATTGGCGAAGCGGGCGTAATCGAAAACGTCGTTCAACAGGAAAACGGTGTCGCTCACCGGCGCTTTGTAAGTCGGCATGCTGCTCCTCGGGGCATCGATTACCCGCGGCGCGCGCCCATCCTCCCGCACGCGCTCGCCGGACGGTTCATATATGAACTATCTCGGCGAAGATTGCAAGCCCGATTCGTGAGCAAGCGCTCGCGCGCCGCGCTACGGCACGGACAACGCGCGGAAAGGCTCAAGGACTGGGAAGGGCAGGGGCGCTCAGCGGCGCTCGCACTCGCGCTGCATCGAGGCGGCCGGATTCGCATAAGGCTCCTGGCGATCGACGCTCCAGTAGCGCAATTCCTCGAGCGGGATCGGCTCGCCGGTGACGGCGCAGCGCACGAAGGCGCCGGGACGGAGGATGCGAAAATCCCCGTCCAGATACTCGATCCGGGCTTCGCCCGCCTGGGCGGTCGGTTTCTCGTATTTGTTCATCGCCAATCGTCTTTCGCTTCGGCCCCATTCTATGCCACGGCTCCCGCGGCGAGGGAAAGCGCGATTGTCATATGCGGTGGGGGCGCCGTTAAGAGTGGGCTGTCAAACAGGCGCGACGCCTGATATCCGACGCCTGCCGCGCGACCGGGAACCCGAGAATGACGACAGCCACGCCCAAAGCCGCCCCGCCGCAGACGCTGGGGGAGCGCATCCTGTCGATGTCGAGCGACGAACTGCGCGCGATCGTCGCCACGGCGAAGCCGCACGACAAATACGGCTACGAGTACAAAAAGGCGCTCGACGAGCTCATCGCACGCCAGACCGCGCGGGTGGTGCGAAGCCGTCAGCGGAACGGAACATGACGGCCCGGTGATCGGCCAGCGCGCCGACGCGGCAAGGTGTGGTTCCGCAACGATCCTGGGCGCCGCGCATCGGTTCGCCGGCCAGGTCGCAGGCCAAGGCCGGTCCTTGGTTGCTCGAAGGCGATTCTGCGCGGAAGGACTTTGGACTCACGGTCGGCCTGCGTAGCCGGTCGAAGACGGGGTCTGACGACGCCCGATGGGCCGCCGCCCCAGGCGGTGCGCATTGCGCATCCTTAAGGGAGGAGAAGTCGAGTAAACCCAAACGCAAACGCTTTTATTGCGCCCGATCGGGTGCGGATAGTCGGGCCAGCGCTCTAGCGCGCCCGATCAGCGGCAGCAGCGCCGCAAGCTCCGGCCCGGAGTTCCCGTCCGGTGAGCGCGAGCCGCAACGGATGATAGAGGTCCCGGCCCTTGCGGCCGGTCAGCGCCTTCAGCGCGTTCGGTCCACGCGCCCCAGGTCGTTCGGTCCCAGTCGCCTTCGGGCAGGCGCTCGGCGGCGAGATCGAGATAGGCCCGATCCTCGACGACCGGCGCGATGTCGCCCTCGACCACCGCGCGCCATTCGGTCGACGTCGGCGAGCCGCGCGACGTTGCCGCGCACCGCGAGCCAGAACGCTTCCGCCCTCGGGCCGGCGACCCCGAGCGCGGCGAGCCGGTCGGCGACCGCTGCGTAAGGCATGGCGTGCAGCGTGCGCGCGGAAAGCGCGTCGAGCTCGGCTTCGTCGAAACGGGCCGCGCCGTGCGACAGGTTCGCGAGATCGACGAGGCCCGGCGAGCTCGTCGAGCGAAGCGACCGGCCGCACCGCCTCCGCCGAGCCGACCAGAACCGCGAGCGCGGCGACCGCGAGCGGCTCGACCCCCTTCTCCCGCAGGGAGGCGATCGACAAGGCGCCCGTCCGCTTGGACAGGCCCTCGCCGGATGCGTCGGTCAGCAGGTTGTGATGGCCGAACTCGGGCGCGTCGCGCCGCCGAGCGCCTCGAACAGCTGGATCTGCACGGCCGTGTTGGTGACGTGATCCTCGCCGCGAATCACATGCGTGACGCCGAATTCGATATCGTCGACCACCGAGGGCAGCGTGTAGAGAAAGGTTCCGTCCTCCCGCCGCAACACCGGATCGGAGAGCGACCCGCAATCGATGTGGCTCTCGCCGCGCACGAGGTCGGTCCAGCGGACGGTTCCCGGATCGAGGCGAAAGCGCCAATGCGGCTTGCGGCCGGCGGCTTCGAGCGCCGGCGCGCTCGGCGTCGGTCAGGCGCAGCGCGGCGCGGTCGTAGATCGGCGGGCGGCCGAGCGCCTGCTGGCGCTTGCGCCGGCGGTCGAGCTCCTCCGGCGTCTCGTAGGCGGGATAGAGGCGGCCCAGCGACTTGAGTTTTTCGGCCGCGGCGTCGTAAGAGGCCATCCGCTCCGACTGGCGGCGGACAAGATCGGGCTCGACGCCGAGCCAGGCGAGATCCTCCTCGATCGAGCGGGCGTATTCGGCTTTCGAGCGTTCGACGTCGGTGTCGTCGAATCGAAGGACGAATCGTGCCGCCTGTGCGGCGGGCGAAGAGCCAGTTCAGCAGGGCCGTGCGGGCGTTTCCGATGTGAATGCGCCCGGTCGGCGACGGCGCAAAACGAACGATCGGGACCGAATTCATGAGCCTTCATAGAAGCGTCGCGCCAGTCGCGGCAATACTGCTGGCCTCGATTCGCGAATTGAGTACAATACGGGTAATGACAATCAGCGCTCTTGCCGCCGGGATCTGCGTTTCGGCGGGCGGCGTCCACGCCCTCAGCGTGGGCCTCGCGCTGCCTCGTTGCGCACGACGAGGCGCGCTACCTGCCGCCCCCGACCGACGCGCCGCCCGTCTCCATCGTCCAGCCGCTGTGCGGCGTCGAAGCGTTCTCGCGCGAGACGCTGCGCTCGATCTTCGCCCTCGACTATCCGGACTACGAGATCCTGTTCTGCCTCGCCAGCGCCGACGATCCGATCGCGCCGCTCGTCCGCGGCGCGATCGCGGCGCATCCCGAACGGCCCGCGCGGCTTCTGATCGGCGACGACCGGGTCAGCGCCAACCCCAAGCTCAACAACGTGGTCAAGGGCTGGAAGGCGTCCCGGCACGAATGGGTGATCATCGCCGACTCCAACGTGCTGATGCCGCCCGACTATATCCAGCGGCTGCTCGCCCGCTGGCGGTCGCAACACCGGCATCGTCTGCGCGCCGCCGATCGGTTCGCAGCCGAAGTCGTTCGGCGCCGAGATCGAGTGCGCCTTCCTCAACACCTACGAGGCGCGCTGGCAATATGCGGCCGAGGCGGCGCGGCTTCGGCTTCGCCCAGGGCAAGACGATGCTGTGGCGGCGCGACATCATGGAGGCCGGCGGCGGCATCGAGGCGCTCGGCGCCGAGATTGCCGAGGACGCCGCCTCGACCAAGCTGATCCACGCCCAGGGCTACGACGCCCACCTCGTCAACGAGCCGTTCCAGCAGCCGCTCGGGGCGCGCAGGCTGAAGGACGTGTGGGCGCAGGCAGGTGCGCTGGGCGCGACTCCGGCGCGCGACCTTCCCGCTTGCAGTTCGCTCCCGAGATCCTGACGACGAGTCTGGTGACGATCGTCGCGGCGGCGTTCGCCGCGCCGGAATTCGGGCTGAGCCCGTGGGTCAGCGCCGCTCCTCGCGGCGCGTCTTCTGGTATGCGATCGAGGCCCTGCTCGCCCTGGTCGCCGGCTGGCCGCTGAGCTGGCGAAGCCCGCTCGCCTGGATCGCGCGCGACCTTCTCCTGCCGGTGCTGTGGGCGGAAGGCTGGACCGGCGACAACTTCGTCTGGCGCGGCAACGCCATGAGCGTGGATGAAGCCACGCTTCAGGAGATTTCGTCCGGGCCGCCCGGACCGCCGCCGCCGATGTGATCTGCGGCTCGCGCCCCGGTCCCGCGTTGCCGCCGCCCGGCCTGGGTGCGGGCGGCGGCCTCAATTCCGCTAAACTGCCGGCGCTATTCGCTTCTTGGGTGCGTCAGTGCAGTCGGCGGACCGCGAGCTCGCGCAACGGCGAGTGGTAACAAGAGCGGGGCGGGGAAGGAGAAACCCCAACATGCAGTCGCATAGCAATGACGTGAGGATGAGCGTCCTGAACGCTCTGCACTGGGACCTCGCAGTTCCGCGCCATCGGGTCATCGGTCGAAGTCAGCGACGGCTGGGTGACGATGTCGGGTTCGGTCGATCTTCCCTATCAACGCTCCTGCGCCGAGGCCGACGCCAAGAACGTGCCCGGCGTCGTCGGCGTGATCAACCAGATCCAGCTCGGCGCCGAAGCCGCGCGAAGCACAGCGCACTGACGCGACGGACGCTTGAACGGCGCTAGACACGGTCTTCAGCCATGCCGCCGTCGACGAAATATGTCGAGCCGACCGAGTAGCTCGCGCGCTCGGAGCAGAGAAAAACGAACATGTTCGCGAGCTCCGCCGGGCGTCGCGAAGCGCTTGATCGGCGCGTATTCGCGCGCGACGCCGTCCAGATAGCCCTGCCAGTCGCCGCCCGTCTCGGCGGTGAGCTGCTTGGCGGTCTTGATCCAGTCGGGCGTCAGCACCAGCCCGGGATTGACGCAGTTGACCCGGATGTTGTCGCCGACCAGTTCGGTCGCGAGACACTTCGAGAACATCATCAGCGCCGCTTTGGTGGTGTTGTAGATCGGCTCGTACCACAACGGCTGCACCGCGCAGATCGAGGCGTTGTGCAGGATGACGCCGCCGCCGCGCGCCTTCATCAGCGGCGCGAGGCCGCGCGCCAGCCGCACCGCCGCCATGACATGCAGCTCCCAGTAGGCCTGCCACTTGTCGTCGGTCGCCTCCATCACCGTCTCGTTCGAGCCCGAGCCGGCGTTGTTGATCAGAATGTCGGCGCCCCCGTGCGATCGTCGTCACCGTCGCGATCAGCGCGTCCGTCCCGCTGCGGGTGGCGACGTCGCAGGCGACGGCGTCCGCGCGAATGCGATAGGCGTCCGCAATCCGGCTCGCCTCCTGGCGGACCCGTTCGAAGTCGCGCGCGGCCAGGACGAGGTTGACGCCCTCCGCCGCCAGCCCCTCCGCGATCGCGAGCCCAATGCCGACGCTGCCGCCGGTCACCACCGCGACCTTGCCCTTGAGCCCGAGGTCCATGCGCTTTCCTTTCACCAGCAGGTGTAGCCGCCGTCCGCCAGAACGATCGAGCCGGTCATCAGGCTCGCGGCGTCGGAGGCGAGAAACAGCACGACCGCGGCGATCTCGTCCGGCTCGCCGACCCGCGCCATCGGCGTGCCGTCGATCCAGGTTTCGAACATCGGCCTGTTGGTCCGGGCGACCGCGGTCATCGGCGTGTTGATATAGGTCGGCGCGACGGCGTTGACCCGGACGCCGCGCGCGCCCCATTCGGCCGCGAGCGACTTGGTCAGGTGATGCACCGCCGCCTTGGAGGCATTGTAGGAGGCCTGCGGCTGCGGCTTGTTGACGATGATACCGGACATCGAGCCGATATTGACGATCGATCCGCGGCCCGCCGCCAGCATCGGCCGCCCGAAGGCGCGGCAGCACCAGAACACGCCGTTGAGATTGATGTCCAAGACATCGAGCCAGGCGGGTCCGCGACGTCCTCGGCGGGCGTGTCGGAGCGCGCGATTCCGGCGTTGCACACCAGAATGTCGACCCGCCCCTTCTCGGCCATCACGCGCTCCGCGGCCTTCTCGACCTCGCGCGACGAGGTCACGTCGACGCCGATGACGTTGGTGGCGTAGCCCTTGGCGCGCATGGCGTCCTGAGCCTCGCCGGCCGCCTTGACGTTGCGGTCGGCGATGTAGACATGCGCGCCGGCTTCCGACAGCGCCTCGACGCAGGCGAGGCCGATGCCCTGGCCGCCGCCGGTGACGACCGCCACCCGACCCTTGAGATTGAACCGATCGAGGTACATTGCGCCGCCTGTTCGAGGCTCAGAGATCGAAATTGGTGGGCATCATCACGACATCGCGGATCGTCATGCCGCGCGGCCGCGTCAGCATGAACATCACCACGTCGGCGACCTCGCCGGGCTCCAGGAGACTGCCCGACTCCTTGGCTTCCTTCAGCTTCTCCGGCGGCCAGTCGGCGAGCAACCCGGTCGCGACCGGGCCGGGCGAGATCGAACCCACGCGAACGCCATGCTTGAACACCTGTCGCCGCACCGTCTGGACAAAGCAGTTGATCGCCCATTTCGAGGAGGCGTAGACGGGCTCCCACGGCGTCGGATAGTGGGCCGCGAGCGAACTCGTCACGATGACGTCGCCGGTCTTGCGCTCGATCATGTGCGGCAGCACGTCGTGGACATTCTTCATCACCACGTTCACATTCAGGTTCAGCATCCGGTCGATCGCGGTCGTTTCCGCATCGACGAGATCGCCGCCCACATAAAGGCCGGCGTTGGCGTGCAGGATATCGAGGCGCCCCTCAGCCTCGAGCACTCTTGGCAGGAGGGTCGCGCAGTCCTTGGGGTCGAGGAGGTCGATGACCAGCGGCGTGACGGTCGCCCCGTGCTTCTTGGACAGCGCCTTCAAGGCCGCCGCGTCGCGGTCGATCATCACGACGCGCGCGCCGGCCGCCAGCATCGCCTCTGCGCTCGCCAGTCCGATGCCTGAGGCCGCTCCGGTCACGGCGGCGACCTTGCCGTCCAGTTCTCGCGCCATCTTAGGATCCTCTCTCGCGTTCGCGCTGACCCGCGCTCACGCTTCGCCCTTGAGATAATCGTCGAGCGTGGCGCGGACGCCGTGGGTCCAGAGCGAGGCGAGCGCGCTCGAGAAGGCGGCGACGTAAGTCGGGTTGTCGGCCAGCTCGCCGAAAATGTCGCGCATGGCGAGGAAGGCGCGCGGGTCGGTCCGCGCGGGCTTCGCCGCCGCCTGCAACCGATCCCAGCTCGGATCGTTGGGCGGGATCGCCTTGCCGCTCTCCGATTCGCCATAGGCGTAGCGGCACCACAGCGCCGAAACGAGCGCGAGCCCCTTGATGCTCGCGCTCGCCGGCGAGCCGGTCGCGCACCGTCGGCAGGACGAATTTCGGCTGACGGTTCGAGCCGTCGAGGCAGAGGCGGCTGATCGTGTCGCCGATCTTGGGATTGGCGAAGCGCTCGGCGACCTTGCGGCGATAGGCTTCGAGGTCGACCTGAGGCGGCGGCGGCACGACGGGAATGATCTCGCGCTTCGTCAGCGTCTCGAGGAAGGTCGCGATCTGCCGGTCCTCCATCGCCTCGTGGACGAAGTGGATGTCGAGAAGGCCGGCCGGATAGGCGATCGCCGCATGGCCGCCGTTGAGGATGCGGATCTTCATCAGCTCATAGGGCGCGACGTCGGCGGTGAAGGTGACGCCGACCTTCTCCAGCGCCGGGCGTCCGGCCGGGAACTTGTCCTCGACCACCCATTGCCGGAACTCCTCGCAGAACACCGGCCAGGCGTCCTCCACGCCGTAGGTCTCGTTGCAGGATGCCGCGCTCGCGGTCGGTCGTCGCCGGAGTGATGCGGTCGACCATCGAGTTGGGGAAGGCGACGTTCGCCCGGATCCAGTTGCGCGAACTCGGGATCGGAAAGCTCGGCGAGCCCCGCGACCGCGTTCTCGGTCACATGGCCGTTGCCGGGAATGTTGTCGCAGGACATCACGGTGAAGGGCGGAACGCCCGCGGCGCGGCGCCGCTTCAGGCCCGCCGCGATCAGGCCGAAGGCGGTCTTCGGCGCTTGCGGCTGTGCGCGCGTCGTCGACGATGTCCGGATGCGCCGGGTCGAAGCGCTGGGTCGCGGGCGAGATGTAATAGCCGCCCTCGGTCACCGTCAGCGACACGATGCGGATCTTCGGGTCGGCGAGCGCCGCGAGATTCGCCTCGACGTCGAACGGCGGAAGGAAATCGATCATCGACGCCGGTGACGCGGACCGTCGTCGCGCGCGGCCTCCTGCTCGACGACCGTCGTCAGCCAGTCCTGCGCCTCGAGCTTCGCGCGCATGTCGACGTCCGGCTCGCGCACGCCCGCGCCGACGAGCGCCCAGTCGTGGTCGGCGCCGGTGTTGAAAAGGTCGTCGAGATAGACCGCCTGATGGGCGCGATGGAAGTTGCCGACGCCGATGTGGACGATTCCCGGCTTGAGATCGGAGCGCCGATATTTCGGGACCGCGACACTGCGCCGGCGGATGCGCCAGCGCGGCGAGGGAAAGTTTGACGCTCATGAGTTCCTGCCTGCTGTTTTTTAAAGACACCGGCGGCGCTGGGCCGCGGTCAGTCGATGCGCCGGCCGTCCTTGTTGAACTTGTGCACGTTGGCCTCGCGCGGCGTCACGAAAATCCTCTGGTCCAGCTTTCAGCGGCGCCTCGCCTTCGAGCCGCAGCGTGAGCGGGCCGATGCCGTCGCCCTCGGCGTGGACGAAGGTGTCGGAGCCGAGGTGCTCGGCGAGCCGCACCGTCGCCGGCCACTCGCCGGCGGTGGTCGAGATCTCGACATGCTCGGGCCGGATTCCGATGGTCGCCGCGCCGCGCTTCTCGGCGCTCGGGCCGCGGATCGATGTTCATGGTCGGCGAGCCGATGAAGCCCGCGACGAACAGGCCGTTCGGCCGGTTGTAGAGCTCGAGCGGCGAGCCGACCTGAGCCACCGAGCCCCGGTCGAGCACCACGATCTTGTCGGCCATGGTCATCGCCTCGACCTGGTCGTGGGTGACGTAGACCATCGTGGTCTTGAGCACGTGATGCAGTTCGCCGATCTCGACCCGCATCTGCACGCGCAGCGCCGCGTCGAGGTTGGAGAGCGGCTCGTCGAACAGGAACGCCTTCGGCTCGCGCACGATCGCGCGGCCGATGGCGACGCGCTGGCGCTGGCCGCCCGAGAGCTGGCGCGGCTTGCGGTCGAGATAGTCGGTGAGGTTGAGCGTCGTGGCCGCCTTGCTCACCTTGCGCTCGATCACGTCGGCCTTCTCGCCGGCCATCTTGAGGGCGAAGGCGATGTTGCCGCGCACGCTCATGTGCGGATAGAGCGCGTAGGACTGGAACACCATGGCGAGCCCGCGCTTCGACGGGCCGACCTCGGTGACGTCCTTGCCGTCGATCAGCACCTCGCCCGAGGTCACGTCCTCGAGTCCGGCGATCAGGCGCAGAAGCGTCGACTTGCCGCAGCCCGAGGGACCGACGAACACGGCGAACTCGCCGTTCTTGATGTCGAGATCGACGCCGTTGATGACGCTGACGGCGCCGAACGCCTTGCGCACCGACTTCAGTTGGATGCTGCCCATGGTCGGGTTATCTCCCTAATGCCGGCTTACTTGACGGCGCCGAAGGTCAGGCCGCGCACGAGCTGCTTCTGCGAGAACCAGCCGAGGATGAGGATCGGCGCGATGGCGAGCGTCGAGGCGGCCGAAAGCTTCGCCCAGAAGAAGCCTTCTGGCGCGGAATAGGACGCGATGAAGGCGGTCAGCGGCGCGGCGTTCGAGGTCGCGAGGTTCAGCGTCCAGAACGCCTCGTTCCAGGACAGGATGATCGCGAGCAGCATGGTCGAGGCGATGCCCGGCACCGCCATCGGCGTCAGCACATAGACGATCTCGTTGAACAGCGAGGCGCCGTCCATCCGCGCGGCTTCGAGGATGTCGACCGGGATTTCCTTGAAGTAGGTGTAGAGCATCCAGATCAGCAGCGGCAGGTTGAGCAGCATCAGCACGAGGCCGATGCCCCATAGGCTGTCGAGCAGATGCAGGTCGCGGAAGATCAGGTAGATCGGGACCAGCACGCCGACCGCCGGCATCATCTTGGTCGAGAGCATCCACATCAGCACGTCGGTCGTCTTCCGGGTCAGGATCCAGTAGGCGACCGGGATCAAGGCGATCAACAAGATCGGACCATAAATGCGCGGGTCCGAGCGCGCGTTGCCGATAAGCCAGAGGACAGCCGCCGCAAGCGCAAGCGCGACCACGATAATGGCGTAGAGCCTGCGGGTCAGTGTCTTGTCGGTCACGACCGTCGGCGCGAACGCCATCGCCCAGGCGGCGGGAACGGCGATGATGAGACCGATGATGTTCGCGCCGATCGACAGGACGACCGAATTGAAGGCGAATTTGAGATAGTTCGACCGCTCCTGCACCTCGGCGTAATTCTCGAGCGTCCAGTTGAAGAACAGGAACTTCGGCGGCATCGCGATCGCGTCGAGCTCGCTCTTGAAGCTCGTGATGAACGTCCAGAGAATCGGGAAGAAGATCAGGAAGGCGACGACCCAGGCCGCCGCCGTCACGCCGATCCGCTTGCCGATGGATACGCTTCCTCGCCATCGCTCAGCCCTCCAGGTTCCGGCCGATGATCCGCATCAGGAAAATCGCGACGATGTTGGCGAGCACCACCGCGATGATGCCGCCCGCCGAGGCGGCCCCGACGTCGAAGTTGAGCAGCGCCTGCTTGTAGACGAGGAAGGGAATGTTGGTCGTCGCGACGCCCGGGCCGCCGGCGGTCGTGACGTAGATCTCCGCGAACACGCTGAGCAGGAAGATCGTCTCGATCAGGATCACCACCGTGATCGCGCGCGCGATATGCGGCAGCACGATGTAGAAGAAGTAGGAGAACGGCGCCGGCGCCGTCGAGCTGCGCCGCCTCCTTCTGCTCCTCGTCGAGCGACTGGAGCGCCGTCAGCAGGATCAGGCTCGCGAACGGCAGCCACTCCCACGACACGACGATGATGACCGACAGCATCGGATAGTTGGTGAACCAGACGATCGGCTCGAAGCCGAGCGACCGCGCGATCCAGGCGAAGAGCCCTGAATCCGGGTTCATCAGCAGGTTCTTCCAGACGAGCGCGCTGACGGTCGGCATGACGAAGAACGGCGCGATCACCATCAGGCGCAGCACGTTCTGCCCGAACACCGGCTGGTCCATCAACAGCGCGACCAGGATGCCGCCGATGACGCTGATCACGAGCACGGAGACGACGAGGACCAGCGTGTTGATCAGCGCGGCGATGAAGTCCGGATCGGAGAGGAAGGACGTATAGTTCTGCAGCCCGACGAAGCCGATGTTGTCAGCGTCGAGCAGGCTGTAGCGCAGGCTCGAGAAATAGAGCGTCATCGCCAGCGGGACGATCATCCACAGGAACAGCAGGATGACCGAGGGCGCGACGAGCACCCGGGCCGCGGCGGAAGTCTGTTGGGTCGCCATCCTTGAGGGCCTCCCGCTGTTCTCTTCACGCGCACGTTCCGGGCGCTAGGAAAGGACTCGAAACGAAAGGGCAGGGCGCGCCGCGACCGACGCGTTGTCCCTCCGACCGTCAGGCGCGCCGTTCGCGGCGTCGACGCCGGCCGATTTCTAAAAGATGCCGCCCGAAAGTCCCTCCCCGCGAACGGGGAGGGAGGGGTCGGGAGGACGTCCCCAAGGACGCCCCGCGGCGTGGGCCGCGAGGCGAACAGAGATGCGGATTACTTGATGTAGCCCGCCTTCTTCATCGCGGCTTCCGTGCTCGCCTGAGCCTTGGCGAGCGCGTCGTCGACGCTCATCGTGCCCGGCGAGCGCGGCCGAGAAGTCCTGGCCGACGTTCGTCGCCGATGCCCTGGAACTCGGGGATCGCGACGAACTGCACGCCCGTGTAGGGGACGGGCTTCACCGTCGGATGCAGCGGGTCAGCCGAGTCGATCGACTCGATCGTCAGAGCCGCGAACGGCGCCGCCTTCGTCGTAGTCGGCGTTCTTGTAGAGCGAGGTGCGAGTTCCCGGCGGAACGCGCGCCCAGCCGTCCTTCGCGGCGACGAGTTCGGTGTAGTGCTTGCTTGTCGCCCAGGAGATGAACTTCTCCGCGGCGTCGATCTTGTTGGACCCCGCGGGCACGGCGAGCGACCACGCCCACAGCCAGTTGGCGTTCTTCCCGAGCCCGTCGTTCGGCGCGAGCGCGAAGCCGACCTTGTCGGAGACCTTCGACTGCTTCGGATCGGTGACGAATCCGGCTGCGACCGTGGCGTCGATCCACATGCCGCACTTGCCGTCGCTGAACAGGGCGAGGTTCTCGTTGAAGCCGTTCGACGAGGCGCCCGGAGGTCCGTCCGCCTTCAACAGCGAGACGTAGAAGTCCAGCGTCTTCTTCCACTCCGGGCGTGTTGAACTGCGGCTGCCACTTCTCATCGAACCAGCGCGCGCCGAAGGAGTTCGACATGGCGGTCAGGAAAGCCATGTTCTCGCCCCAGCCCGGCTTGCCGCGCAGGCAGACGCCATAGACGCCGGCGGCCTTGTCGGTCATCTTGTCGGCCGCCTGCCTGATGAAGTCCCAGGTCGGCTTCTCGGGCATCTTGAGGCCGGCCTTCTCCATCAGGTCCGTGCGGTACATGACGAAGGAGCTCTCGCCATAGAACGGCGCGGCGTAGAGCTTGCCGTCGAGCGACAGGCCGGCGCGGATCGGCGGCAGGAGGTCGTTGACGTCGTAGTCGGCGCCGAGCTTGTCGAGCGGAACGAGCCAGCCCTTCTTCGCCCAGATCGGGGTCTCGTAGGTGCCGATGGTCAGCACGTCGAACTGGCCGCCCTTGGTGGCGATGTCGGTCGTCACCTTCTGGCGCAGCACGTTCTCTTCGAGCGTCACCCAGTTGAGCTTGATGTCCGGATTGGCCTTGGTGAAGTCGTCGGTCAGCCCCTGCATCCGGACCATGTCGCTGTTGTTGACGGTCGCGATGGTGAGCGTGGTGTCGGCGTAGGCCGGGAGCGCGAAGCTCGCAAGCGCGACGGCCCCCAGCAGGGCCTTCACGAGAACCTTCATGAACGTATCCTCCGATGAGCAATGCCGCGAAGTGGGCAATTGCTAAGGTAGCGGGCGAATACTCACCATGCTAGCATCGCCAGAAGTCAACTGGAAATCGTCGCTGCGCTGCACAAATTCTGCGCACCGCTCGCTAACGTCATGAAAACAGGAATGATTGTCCTTTTTCGGGCGCCTAGCGCTGCAGCAGGTGCTCGGCCGTCGATTCGTCCGTCACCAGGCCGGAGATCAGCCCGCCGGTCAGCGCCGCCCGCAGCGGCGCGCGCCGCGACGGCCCCATCGCGACGCCGATCACGAGACGGTTGCCGGCCTTCCTCAGAGGCGCGCCGGCGACGCGCAGGTTGACGCCTTCGTTGAGCACCCGGCCGGCGCCGTCGAACGCCCAGCCGGTGATCTCGCCGACCGCGCCGAGGTTGCGCATCGCCTCGGCCTCCTGCCGGGTGATGATGCCGTCCTGCACCAGCGGCGCGGAATCGCCGATCGAGCCGACGCCGACGAAGGTGACGTCGGTGCGCTCGACGAGGTCGAACAGGCTCTTCACCGAGGCGAGGCTGGTCAGAAGCTCGCGCTCCTCGACCGAGCGCGCCACGACCGGCAGCGGCATCGGATAATGGGGCGCGCGCACGGTGTCGGAGACGCGGATGATCACGTCGTAGAACGAGGCCGAGCCGTCGATCTTGGTCGTGCCGACCAGCGCCACCAGCTTGTGCTGCGGGCATTCCATCGCCGGCAGCTGATCGGCGACGGCGCGCATGGTGCGGCCGGTGCCGATGCCGATGATCGCCGGTTCCGTCCGCCTCAGCCAGCGCTCGAACTCCGCCGCCGCGACCTGGGCGATGCCGAGCGTCGAGGAGGTCGAATCCGGGTCGGTCGGCGCGACGTCGCAGATAGCGCAGGTCGTAGCGGCAGCTTCAACGCCGCCGCCAGCTCCATGCAGCGGGCGATCGGATGGTCGAGCCTGACCTTGATCAGCCGTTCGCTGATGGCGAGCGACACGAGCCGCTGCGCCGCCTGGCGCGAGATGCCGAGCTTGCGCGCGATCTCGTCCTGGGTGTTGCCGGCGACGTAATAGAGCCAGCCGGCGCGCGCGGCCTCGTCGAGCCTCAGTCCGTCGTGATCCGCCCTGCGCGCCATGACTTCCCCTACGCCGTCCCCGGCGACCGCCAGCCGGCGACGATCTCCGGCAGCCGCGCCATGTCGTCGAAAATGAGCGCCGCCCCGGCGGCCGTCAATTCCGTCGCCCTGCGCGGGCTCGGAGAAGTGGCTCGCGCCGACGAAGCCGAACACGGTCATGCCGGCCGCGCGCGCGGCGGTGACGCCCGCGACGCTGTCCTCGATCACCAGGCACTCCTCGGGTGCGGCCCGCATCGCGCGCGCGGCGAACAGGAAGAGATCGGGGAAGGGCTTGCCGCGCTGCGACCTCGGCGGACGAGAAGATGTTCGGCGCAAACAGCGAATTCGTAATCGGTCACGCGCAGGGCGAAGCGGAGGCGCTGCGGCGCGCTCGACGAGGCGACGCAGACGCGCGCGTGGAGGCCGTTGACCGCCTGCCGCACGCCCTCGACGCCTTTGAGCTCGCGCTCGAAGGTCGCAAGGATCTCGCGCGCCAGCAGGGCCGAAAAATCCTTCGGCAGCGGCCGGCCGAGCTCCTGTTCGATGCGCGCGAGCACGCCGTCCTGGCGCATGCCGAGGAACCGCTCGCGCGTCTCCTCGTCGCTGAGCGCAAGCCCGGCCTCGCCGAGCATGCGGCGGGTCACGCCGAGCGCGATGAGTTCGCTGTCGACCAGCACGCCGTCGCAGTCGAAGATGACGACCTCCGGCCAGCGCGCCGCCCGCATCGCCTTGCGCGCCTCGCGCTCGGCCCGGCCGAGGATCGCGGCGGCGCGGCGCTTGCGCGCGTGAAAGGCGGCGATCGCCCCGCCGGCCGGCTCGAGGCGGTCGCCGAGCGCCGACATCGACGCCATCGCGGAGGTCACCGTCTTCGAGCCCCGAGGCGGCGGCGCCGATCATCGCCGAGCCGAGCAGCACCGGCTCCGGCGTATCCGGCGAGGCGACCGGGAAGGCCGCAGACGTCGGCGACGATCTGGCGCACCAGCGGGCTCGGCGCGGCGCCGCCGCTCGCCACGATCGTGTCGAAGGCGTAGCCGGCCCGCTCGTAGGCCGCGACGATGTCGGCGACCCCGTAGGCGAGGCCGCAGAGGCCCGCCACGTAAAGCTCCTCGAGGCTCGCGATATCGTCGCGCAGATCGAGCCCGACGACGCCGCCGCGCGCGCCGGCGTCCGCGAACGGCGCGCGCTCGCCGATGAACGAGGGCAGCACGTGCAGGCCGTCGGCGAGGAGCGCCGCCTGCGACAGCCCGCCCGCGCGGGCGGCGATCGCACGTTCGAGCGCATCGAAACCGCGCGCCGAGACTCCGGCGAAGGCCGGGTGCATGCGGACGAGCCGGTCGATCGCCGCGCCGAACGCCGACTGTCCGCCGTCCATCAGCCATTGGCCCGGGATCAGCCCGGAGAGATGCGGACCCCAGACGGCGTCGATGAAGCGTGGCTCGTCCGACACGGCGAGGCACCTGGACGAGGTGCCGAGGATGAGCGCGAGCCGGCGGCGCGGATCGCCGGGCTCGCCGCCGGCGCGAGCGCCGAGCGAAGCCAGCGCGCCGGCGTGCGCGTCGATCGAGCCCCGCACCGACCGGCGTGCCCTCGGCATGAGCCCCATGGCGGCGGCGGCTTCGGCCGTCAGTCCGCGCCCGACGCGGCGTTCCCGGCTCGACAATCTCCGCGCCGAGACGGGCGAAACTCGTTCGCCGCGAGCCCGCCGAGGCCGACGCTGTCCAGAAACTCGCGCGGCCAGCGCCGCTCGTGCGCCGAGATAGCCGAACTTGCAGGCGACCGAGCAGAGCGAGCGCGCGAGCGAGCCGGTCGCGCGGAACGAGAGATAGTCGGTGAGGCCGAGAAAATGCGCGGCCTTGGCGAAGGTCTCCGGCTTCGTCCGGCTGAGCCAGGCGAGCTTCGGCGTCTGCATTTCCGGCGACAGCGCGCCCCCGACATAGCGCAGAACCTCGTGGCCGCCGGCGTTGATGCGCTCGGCGTCCTCGGCCGCGCGATGGTCCATCCACGCCATCACGTCGCGTCCGGGCGCGTCGGACGCGATTGATCGAGAGCGGCTTCAGGCCGGCGTCGAGCGCGACCAGCGAGCAGGTGGCGGCGAAGCCGACGCCGGCGAAGGCCTCGCGCGGAAAGCCGCTTCGCCTCGACCGCCTCGCGCACCGCCTCGGTCGTGGCGCGCGCCAGATGTCGGCCGACGACTGCTCGACCGCGTCGCCGGGCTCGCGCCAGAGCGCGATCGGCCGCCTGGCGCTCGCGAGCAGCCGCCCGCGCGCGTCGAACGCGCCGGCGCGGGCGCTGCCCGTGCCGACGTCCACTCCAACGAATGCATTCGTCATTGCGCCTGAGGCCGCCCTCCTCGCGGAACGGGCAAATTCGGACTTTCCGACCCGGCTGACAAGCGAGTGGAGGGAAATCTCTTTCACCACCAAGATCACGAAGACCACCAGGTTTTCGTGGACCTTCGTGTCCTTCAGGGTGAAATCTCTCCCGCACGGAGAGGGACCCGCCGGGGCAATGTGACGCATTCGGCGAGGCTTTGCGGCAAGGGGGCGCGCGTTGCGCGCCGGCGCGTCTGCCGCTAAAGCGGGCCGAACGAGAAAAGCAAGGCGATGTTCATGCGACCTTCCAAACGCGCCGCGGACGAAATTCGCAAGGTCAGCTTTGAGCGCGGGGTGGCCCGCTACGCCGAGGGCTCCTGCATCGTCCGTTGCGGCGAAACCCACGTGCTCTGCACGGCTTCGCTCGAGGACAAGCCTCCGCCTTGGCTGAGAGGCCAGGGAAGGGGCTGGGTCACGGCCGAATACGCCATGCTGCCGCGCGCGACCTCGACCCGCACCAGGCGCGAATCCTCGACCGGCCGCGTCTCCGGCCGGACCCAGGAAATCCAGCGCCTGATCGGCCGATCCTTGCGCGCCGTGGTCGACCTGCCGAAGCTCGGCGAACGGCAAATCACCCTCGACTGCGACGTGCTGCAGGCCGACGGGGGAACCCGCACCGCCTCGATCACCGGCGCCTGGATCGCGTTACGCGATTGCATCCAGTGGATGGTTCAGCGCTCGATCCTGAAGGAGAGCGTGCTCAAGGACCATGTCGCCGCCGTCTCCTGCGGCGTGGTCCTCGGCGAAGCGGTGATCGACCTCGACTACGCCGAGGATTCCACCGCCGAGACCGACGCCAATTTCGTCATGACCGGCCGGGGCGGCCTCGTCGAGGTCCAGGGCTCGGCCGAGGGCGCGCCGTTCAGCGAGGCGGAGCTGCTCAAGATGCTCGCGCTGGCGCGCGGCGGGATCGAGGGGCTGGTAGCCCTGCAGAAGGCGGCGATCGGGCAGGGGAGGTGACGCGCGCCGAGAACGTTGATCGTTGCGACTGCGCAGTTCCTTTGCAAGACTTCGCAAATTTTCGGTGACTCACCGGCCCTCGTGGCGACGCCAGGCGCGGCCGCGGCGGCGAAGGGTGTAGGGCGCGCGTCTCGGCTCCTGGTCAAGACTTGTCGGCCCCTCGATGTTGAGCGAACGGTCGAAGGTCTTGTCCGACAGGATTTCGTCGGCTTGGATCGTGGCCGCGTCCGTCCCCGTATCGGTCGCCGGCGCGGCGCGGCCGGTTGAGGCCGGACTGTGGACCGCGGGCGTCGAATTCATGGACGGCAAGTCTCGCGCGCCGCTCATCGCGCTCGCTGCAGCCGGCAACCTCGGCAGGATGCCTTCGGCGGCGGCCTCGGCGGGCTCAAAGGGGGTGGGTTCGCCGGCAATAGGGACCGGAAACGCGGTCGGCTGCGAAGCGGGCGTAGCGGCGGCTTCGCGCGTCATCGTCGTCGCGGGAGCGTTCGACGCGGCGGCGCGCGTCGGACCGGAGTCGATCTCGACGGTCGCCGTCAGGCCCGCCACGAGGCGGACGTCGTTCGGAACTGCGTCGAGCTGGATGCGGACGGGAACCCGCTGGGCGAGCCGGACGAAGGCGAAGATCGGATTGACGGTCGCCAGGCCCGAGGCCGACGGCGACGCGTTGGCGACGCTGATGCCGCGCGCGACGCTCTGGACGTGGCCACGCAGGACCTGAGGATAGCCCATGAGCTTGACCGACGCCGGGTCGCCGTCCCGAATGCTCCAAAGAAACGTCTCCTCGAAATAGCCGTCGACCCAAAAGGAATCGGCGTCGACCACGGATACCTGACGCTCGCCGACGTTGGCGTAGTCGCCCGTCCTCGCGAGCAGATTGGTGACGTAGCCATTGACCGGCGAAACGATCCTCGAGCGCTTCAGATTGAGGCGCGCGTTCGCCAGATTGGCGAGCTGCAACTGATAGGCGGCCCCGGCGCTGAGCGACTGGCTGGCGTAGGTCTGCTGCTCCTCGACTGTCACCGCGAGGTTGTTCAGCTGCCGCCGCCTCTCCCATTCGGCCTCGGCGTTCTGGGCCACCGCCTTCGCTTGCGCGAGCTGAGCCTCGGCCTGCTGCACGGCGATGCCATAGCTCGCGGGGTCGATCTGCATCAGGAGATCGCCCTTGTGGACGAACTGATTGTCGCGAACGGGAAGCTCGACGATCTGCCCGGCGACGTCGGGGGCGATCGTGACGACATAGGCGCGCACCGTTCCGTCCCGCGTCCACGGCGTCGCCATATAGGCCCGCCAGGCGAACCACCCGAGCGCGGCCGCGATCGCCGCCGCAGCGGCGGTGGCGAAGACGCGGAGCGCGGCGCGCGCCCACCGGGTCGAGCCGGTCCGGCTTACCCTTGCGGGCGCCTCCCGCGCGGCGATCGCCGCGTTGTCATCGAGGCTGGCCATTCAGCCGCCCCCAATCGCAAGGAGAAGGGTGAGGCCGGAGGCGAGGATGACGTAAACGGAGAACTCGAACAGCGCCGGATGCCACACGCGCCGCAGGAGGCCGACACCGTTGGTCGCGCGGCGCAGAACGATGAAGGCAAGGGCGGCGATGACAAGAATCGGCGCCGCCGGGGCGAAATAGACGCCGAACAGGTCGACCTCGGTAAAACTCATGTTCGGCCCCGCTGTTCAAAGAACTCGGGATACGCCGCCAGCTCTTCGGAAATCGCGAGCGCCGCGGCGCGCAACCGCAGGGCGATCCTCGCTTCCGGCGCAGCCGTCGTCAACTCGCGATCGAGCGTGGCGAGCCGGGTGAGCGCCGTGGCGACGCGACCCTCCGCGATCGGGGCCAGCGCGGCCTCGAGCGCGCCGGCCGACACAAATCGCGGCGCTGCCTCCCGTAAGCGCAGGATATGGGCGCCGACCGCCAGCGTCGAGGCCATATAGCTGCGCTCGATCGGCTCGGCCTGGTCCGGGAGGGCGATCAGCCGCGCCAACGCGCGGCCCTCCCATGTCGTCCTCAGGCGCGGTCGGCGCCCCTCGGCCAGGCGCCGAATGTCTTGAAGCGCGAACCGAAGCAGCCGCCGCGTCCGCATCTCCGGCGACGGAGGCGGAACGACGCGGATCATGACCACGCCCGCCGCAATGCCGCCCAGGATCGCGAGAACCGAGTTGTAGAATTGCGCGGCGTCGTACACCGGCACATTTTGCAGCGACAGAAACGGCACGAGATTGAAGGCGGCGGCGCTGACGACCATCGGCCGCCAGGGCCACGCGATCAGGACGCCGAGCGGAACGAAGGCGAGCCCGAGCGTCAGGGCGAGCCCGACGAAGGAAGAGACCCGAGGAAGGACGCCGAAGAGGATCAATCCGGCGAACACGGCGCTCAGGACGCAGCCGATGAGAAAGCTCATCGCGGCCGAATAGGCCCGCTCGCCCTGGAGCGGGAAGAGAACCACGGCGACGACGGCGAAAATGATCGCGGTTGTGCCGCTCGGCCACGCGGTCACGATCCAGAACAGCGAGACCAGAGCGGTGGCGGCGAACGCCCGGACGGCGACCACCGACGGCGGCAGCCAGTCCGGGACAGTGACGACGGAGAGCGAGTCCGCGCGCCGGGTTCGCGCGGGATCGACGAGCAGGGTCAGCCCGTTCAACGCTCGCGCCATGCCGATCAGGCCGACGGCGACTGCGTCGGCCATGAGCTGCGACGGGGGAGACGCCGGCGCGATCCGGACCGCAGCCCGCGCGGCGCCGCCGCAGGCGTCGCGCAAGCGGGCGGGGTTGCGCAAGGCTTCTTGAGGCGTCACGGCCAATCCCCGGACGATCGGCTCGATCGGCGTCCGGTCCTTGTCGTCATTCGATCTCGAGCTCGGGCCGAGATGGATCGCCAGGGTTCGCCAGGCGATGATCGTCTCGATCAATCCATCGACGGCGCCCTGCAGGATGCGGGAGCGATAGCGCAGGTCGGAGGCTTCCCCGATCGCCGTGTCGATCATCGGGTCGAGTGCGATCACGCGCCGCATCGTCTCGCGCCGCACGGCGCGGGACGCCGGCTCGTCCGGGTCGGTCGTCGAAATCGCGCCGGCGAAGCCTGCGAGCGCGGTTGCTGCGACGGCGGCGAATTCAACGCCGAGTTCCCGCCGGGCGCGTCCGAGATCCGTCAGCGCGAGCACGACGCCGGCGCTGACGATCCCGATCGCGATCTCGACGACGCGAAAAAATGCGAACGTCGCGACCTGGTCGTTCGCGCCGCCGGTTTGACCGAGGATGTCGGCGGCGATCACCGCCGCGGTGAAGCCGGCAAGCCCTGCGCCATAGGCGGCGAAGTTCTTGAGAAGGGCGCCGGCGAAGCCGCAAACGGCGGCCCAAAGCGCCAAGGCGCCGAGAAATCCGACCCGGCTCTGTGGGAAGGCCGCGGCGATCAGGACGATCGCTATTCCGCCGACCGCCGTCCCGATCAGGCGGAACGATCCCTTGCGCAACGAGGCGCCGAGCTGCGGCTGGCAGACGAGCGCGGCCGTCGTGCCCGCCCAGGACGGGTCGGGCAACTGGAGCACGAAAGCAAGATAGAGCGCGAGGCAGACCGAAACCCACAGCCTGACGGCGAACAGCAGCGGCCCGGCCGCCCTGGCCGACAAGCGGGCCAAGGTCGAACCGCGCTCGGCCCTTTCAACCGCTTCCCCGGTGCTCATCGACGCCTCCAGCGATTCGCGCCACGCGCTATTTCTCGTGTTTGTCTCGGCCTACCCAGCGCTCCCATGCCGCCAAGAGGGCCTGGTGATTTATGTTGCGGAAAAACAGAATATATGCCATGATGGATTACGATCAAAAGAACCAGGAGCCAGCATGTCCGACGAACCCAAGCCCCTTTTCGGGTGGTCGCGCAAGCGCGCGGCGGGAAAGGCGCGTCGCGCCGGGCTGATCGAGCGGCGTGACGCGCAAGGGAGGTCGTAAGGGTTTGATGTGTTTGAAGTGCGAAAAGTTGTGCGTGGGACGGCCCTTCGCCCCGCTTCCGGGGAGAAGGTGGCGCGAAGCGCCGGATGAGGGGCAGCGCCGACCCTGGACGGTGGCGTCGGCGCCAGCCTCGATCATCGGCGGCGCCCTCACCCCAGCCCTCTCCCGCTCTACCGCGAGGCGAGAGGGTTCACGGATAGGCGTGCGAAAAGACGTCCATCGCACCGAAGCCGGCGAGATCGAGGCGCACGCGCTCCGGCAGATACACGAAGGCCGCGCGGGCGAGACTGTCGCGGCCTTCGCGCTCCAGCATGGCGTCGAGCTTTTCGCGAAGCGCGTGCAGATGGAGGACGTCGGATGCGGCGTAGGCGAGTTGCGCGTCGCTCAGCGCGTCCGCGCCCCAATCGGACGACTGCTGCTGCTTGGAAATTTCGACACCGATGAGTTCGCGGGTCAGGTCCTTGAGCCCGTGCCGGTCGGTGTAGGTGCGGGCGAGTTTGGAGGCGATCTTGGTGCAGTATACGGGGGCCGCCATGATCCCGAAGGCCTGGCAGAGGACGGCCAGGTCGAAGCGGCCGAAGTGGAACAGTTTGACCACCGTTTCGTCGGCCAGTAGCCTTTCGAGGTTCGGGGCCCGCGTCTGGCCGCGAAGGATCTGCACGACCTCCGCGTCGCCGTCGCCCCGCGAGAGCTGCACCACGCACAGCCGGTCGCGGCCGACCTCGAGGCCGAGGGTTTCAGTGTCGATCGCGACAGCGTCGCCAAAAGTCCAATCGTCGGGCAGGTCGGCGCGGTGAAGACGGACGGTCACGGGCGGGCTCTTCTTCTCAAAGGTCACAGGGCTCGAATGGCGCGGCTCAGAGCGATAAGGGCGGTTCTCGTTCGCCGTCAACAGGGATTGCCGTGATGATGGGACGCAAGCCTATTCCTTTTCATGTCGTGACCGGCTTCCTCGGCGCCGGCAAGACGACGCTGATCAACCGGCTCCTGCGTGCGCCCGAACTCTCCGATGCGCTGGTGATGGTCAACGAATGGGGCGAGATCGGGCTCGACAACCTGCTTTACGAACGCCTCGCCGGCGACGCCATTCTCGTCAGCGGCGGTTGCGTCTGCTGCGCGCTTCGCGGCGATCTGATCGACGCCTTGCGCGATGCGCTGGCGCGTCGCGATTCCGGGACGCTGCCGCCGTTCGGGCGGATCGTACTGGAGACGAGCGGGCTTGCCGAGCCGGCGCCCATTCTCCACGCCCTTTTCGCCGATCAGGCCCTCGCGACGCGGCTCGTCCTCGTCGGCGTGACGACGGTGGTCGATGCGGTCAACGGCGCCGCGACAGTCGCCGACAGGCCCGAAAGCGCGCGCCAGGTCGCGCTCGCGGACCGGCTCGTCGTCGCCAAGACCGATCTTCTGCCTCAGGGCGAGCGGGTGGAGCGCTTCAGGCGCGTGACCGCCGCGCTCCGCGCCCTCAATCCGGTCGCGCCGATCCTCGACGGCGCGGCCGGCGAATTTTCGGCGAGGGACTTTTTGGCGATGACAGCAACCCTGCCGATCGAGAGCGACGCCGCATTCGCGTCAGCCGCGGCCCATCGCGTGAAAACTTTCGTTTTCCGTAGCGAAGCCGCCCTCGATCCCGTTGCTTTCGCCCACTTCCTGTCTGTTCTCGGCGCGATGCTCGGCCCGAGACTTTTGCGGCTGAAAGGGCTGTTCAAACTCGCCGACCGTCCAGAGACCCCGATCCTCGTCGACGGCGTGCAGCACGTGTTCCATCCGCCGCGGTTGCTGCGGGACTGGCCGGACGCCGACCGCTCGTCGCGCGCCGTGCTGATCGTCGAGGGCGTCGCGACGCGGGAGGCCGAGGTCCTCTGGGCGGCTCTGACCGGAACGCCGGTGATCGACGCGCCGGATCTCGCCGCTCTTGTCGACAATCCGCTCGCTCCGAAAGCGGGAGGGCTGCTTGGCTGAAAACAGGGAGGGGCGGCGTCTCGCCGCCCGAGGATGGGCGACTCTGAGCGGAGGTCCGTTCAGACGCGGCCAGGGCGTGCGCGCCCTCACCGCGCCTCGCCGCCCGTCTGCGCTACCGGAGCGCAGAACACGTAGCCGACCCCACGCACCGAACGAACGAGCGAGGGCGCGCCCGCAGAGTCGATCTTCTTGCGTAGCCGCGCGACCAGCGTATCGAGCGAGCGGTCGAAATAGTTCCACGCCCGACCCCGCAGCGCGCGCGTCAGTTCGGCTCGCGATACCGCCTGTCCCGGCCGGCGAAGAAAGGTGTGAAGCAGGTCGAATTCCGAGGACGTGAGATCGGCTCGCCGCCCAAGCGGCCCGGTAACGTCCCGGCTCGCGGTGTCGAGCGTCCATCCGGCGAACGCATAGCGGGCGCTTTCCGACGGCGAAGGCGACATCGCGCTCTGCGTGGCGAGAATCTCGACCTGCCCGCGGCGCAGGGCACTTTCGATTGTCGCCAAATCGGGGCTGTCTTCGCCGAGCACCAAGATCCGCATCGTTCATTCCCGAGGATTGTCCAATATTGCGCGCCGCGAATCATTCACGTCGGCCCCAGTCGCGGCCGTTGCCGCTCGCGTGTCAAGTACTAACCATAGGTAACTTTCTCAGGAAATTGCTGCCACGCGATGCATCCCTCCGTTCGTCTGTTTCCGAGATTTGCCATCATGTAGTATAGCAAGGATCATTTACTTAACGATTGAATGAATAAGTGGGGCTCTGCCGTTGGGTTCTGACCGGCTTGGGGTCTCGACGAAAGGCGTCGGCTCTTCTGGTCCGGCGGCTCGTCAGTCAATTCGCTCGGCGCATCGTCATGCCGTTCACGAACGCGCGAATTAAGTCCGCTTATGGGGCGGCGCGGAACCGTGTATGAGGCGACGAACTCTGCGGCCTCTTGTGATTCGGACTTTCAGCTGATGCGCGCGATTCCGATCGACGTCGTCCGGGCCTTCGTCGCGGTCGTCGAGGCTCGCGGCTTCACCCGCGCGGCCGAGGATCTCGGCCGGTCACAGCCGACCGTCAGTCTTCAGGTAAAGCGGCTCGAGGAACTGGTCGAGGCGCCGCTGTTCGAGAATGCGGCTCGATTCGAGCTGACGAGGGTGGGATCGGTCTGCCTGGACTACGGCCGGCGTCTCCTCAACCTGCATGACGAGATGCTGGACCAGGCCGAGCGTTGCAAGGCCCCCGGAGCGACGCTGCGGTTCGGCATGCCTGGCGAGTTCGCACACCAACTGACGCACCGGCTCGAATGCCTGCGCGCCGCGGCGCGCCGCGCGAGCCTTGAGGTGGTTACTGGCGAATCGGATGCGCTGGGGGTCGCTTTTCGCCAGAATGCGCTCGACGTCGCCTTGCTCGTCGGCGACCAGCCGGAGGAGGAGGCGGCCGAGCGCTGGCGCGCGCCGCTCGGCTGGTATGAGGCCGACGGCGAGGAGGGCTGGCAGAAGACTTTGCGCCTTTTCGCCCCACCGACCCGATCGGGGCTGCATGAGGAGGCGGCCCGGCGCTGGCGGCTCAGCCAGTATGCGCCCGAAGGCAAGGGGCAACCGCCGGAGCCTTTGCGCCTCGTCGTTCCGCCGCCGGGATCGGCGCTGCACGTGGCGGCGGTCGGCGCGCTGCGGGCCGCCGGACGCCCATTCGAGATCGCGTGCGCCAGCGCCGACTTCGCCGTACGAAGCGCAGCCGTCGCGGTCGGTCTCGGCGTCGCGCCGATGATCGACGGCCTCGCGCCGCATGGGGTCGCGCGTTCCGCCGATCCGGATCTGCCGGCCCTGGCTGAACTCGAAGTCTCCCTTGTCGCGCGCGGAGAGGCGCTGGCTTCGGCGGCGCGCGTTTGGGCGGGCGAGGCTTTGGCCGCCTTCCCGAAAGCGTGACGCGCGCGGCCGACGCAATTTGTCACAATTCGTCACCCGTCCCTGTCGTCGCGTTGTGGCACGGTCCCGCTCGCCTGCAAGACGAGAGGGCCGGTGATGCAAGAACCCGCGACACCCAAACGGCGCCCCGCCCACCGCCGGCGCGGGCCCGACGCCGAGCGGCGCGAACTCGCGTCGCTTGAGGAATTCAACCGCAGCGGTTCGGTCGCGGCGCTCGCCCAGCGGATCGCCGCACGGCTCGGCCCAAGGACGCGCCCGGAGGACCTGATCGCGGACGCCGGACTTGGTCCGCCGAATCGTGATCGTTGCCCTGAGGGAATTAACGGCGCGGCAGCGATTCGGCGCGACAACCGGCCCGGCAGCAAGAGTTCGCGCCGATGACCACGACCACCACGCAATACTTGACCGTCAGCCAGAACCTTGCGCGCTATCAGGCGATGACCGCCGCCGAGCCGGCGGTCAAGTCGGCGACCGCCTATTACAAGGCCAACATCGGCAAGGCGACGTCGATCCAGGACTTCGTCGGCAACTACCGGCTCCTTTCCTACGCGCTCAACGCCTATGGCCTCGGCGATCAAATCAACAACACTGCGCTGATCACGCAGGTGCTCGAGGGCGGCGTCGCAAGTTCGAAAAGCATCGCCAACACCCTGTCCGACTCGAACTGGAAGGCTTTCGCCACGGCTTTCAATTTCGTCGGCGGCGGGGCTTCGTCGGTCTCGGCGGCCAGCGCGGTCGAGACGACGACTTCGGACTACGTCGAACAGCAGCTCGAGAGCGACCAGGGGAGCCAGGACACCGGGGTTCAGCTGGCGCTCTATTTCCAGCGCGTCGCGCCGACGGTCACCAGCGAGTACGGCATCCTCGCCGACAAGAACCTTTTGCAGGTCGCCGAGACGATCTTCGACCTGCCGGTCGCCACGACCCTTGCCGGGGTCGACAATCAGGCCGCGGCCCTCAGCACGGCGATGCCCCTCTCCGACCTGCAGGACCCAAAAAAGCTGCAGCAGCTCGTCGAGCGGTTCACCGCGGAGTACGACGCCCAGTACGGCCCGGCGTCCGGATCGAGCTCTTCCCTCACGGCTTACACAGGCAATTCCAGCTCCGAGGCTTCCAGCGCCTCCTCGATCCTCTCGGAGGTGATCAGCGCCAACGGCGAGACGCTCAGCTCCGCCAGGAGCGCTTTCACCGACGCCTCGACCCCGTTGTTCTCGACTTCGCTGATGTCGAGCATGGACGCGCTCAAACTGGGCGGCTGAAGCGGAGGACCGCTTGCCATTTTCGAGCCGGTTTCGAGCGGACTTCGTGGCTCGGTCTTCAGCCGGCTCTCTACGATGCGGGCGAACGGCGACCTGCGCCCTTCGCTACGGCTCGGCGCTCCGCAGCCTTGCCGACAGCCATTCCAGGTCGCTGTCGTGGACGCCGATCGCGGTCAGGTGGTCGTGGGTCTCATTGACGTAGGCGGCGTTGTCGCCGGACTGGCCGCGGCCGGCGCGGACGATGGCGAGCATCGTCTCGCGGTCGAGCCGCCCGGCGTATTGCTCGTGCAAACGGTCGGCGACGTAGGTCAGCGCGTTCACCCGCTCGCCGCTCTCCAGCGTCACCGGGACCATCCGCTCGAGATAAACCGAGGTCGCCTGCTCGCGGTCGCGCAAGTAGCGGATCGTCGTTTCCCGGAGCGACGCTTTCACGCGGAAGGCGACGCCTGCGCAGGCGCCGCCGCGATCGAGGCCGAGCACGAGCCCCGGCTTTTTGGGCGTGCCGCGATAGACGTGCGAATAGATGCACAGGCTCCGACGCCAGCCGCGCAGCATCGCCTTGCAGCGGAACCCGTAAGCAAACCCTGGCCGCCACATCAGCGATCCGTAGCCGAACACCCACAATTCGCCGTGCGGGGTTCGCTCAGGCTCATGCGCCCCGCGCTCGCCGTCGCCCTCGGGCGAAACGCGGTCGAAGGGCGGCCGTTCGGCGCTTGCGGATTCCAGATTGGCGCAGGGGCGCATCGTCGACGGGATCATGGGCGCAGTTCATGTCTCCTCCCGCTTGCTGCCTTATTCGCGTTCGAGGCGCAAGCGTCCGAACATGCGTCCGACGTCAGGAGGCGAGCGCACGCGTTGCAAGGAAGCCCACAGTCGCTGCAGCCGCCGAGGCCACGGTTCCCCAGGTGAGATCGGTCAGCGTCAGCGTCGCCGTCCAGTTGCGCAAGGTCGCCTGATTGCTGAGGTCGTACGTCGCATAAGCCAGGAAGCCGAGAAGCGCGCCGTTCCCCGCTGCAAGCCGCAGCGAGCCCACAGCGAGCCCCGGCCGCACCGCGAGGATGACGAGCCCGGCCGCGAAGATCAGGTAGAACGCCACGGCCGGCGCCGGACTGAAGCCCTCCAGCAGAATGTCCTTGAGAACAGCGCGGTAAAGGCGTCCGCCTGCCAAAGACAGCCATATGGCGTCAAGCCCGAGGAACGCGACGAGCGTGGCGACGTAGGCGACGACGACGGTTTTCATGAAATTCCCCTCCTTCTGTCGACTGGCGGCGCTCAGTCCGCGTCGCCGAGCCGAGTCCAGGTCATCGACTTGCAGAGCAATCCGGCGAGCCAGCAGCCCTGGGTCACCATGGTTCGATCTCTGGCGTCCATACGAATGGAATAGGTCAGTCGCCGTTGCGGGTCCCAGGCCTCGCCCGACAGCGCCGGCGCCTCCGGCCGCTGGGTTGATATCAGGAGCCGGTCGCCGACTTTCTCGCCCTGGGTTCCGGGCTTGATCCAGGTGTTGATCACGCAAAGGCCGCGGCCGCAGCGTTCGATCCGCACGCGCGCCTTGCCGTCGCCCCGCTCCCAGTCGCCGAGCGTGGAAGGCTCCGAGGCAGTCCCTCCGGCAGACCACGCCGCCGCAGCCGCCAGCGAAACGCTGGCGAGCGCCGCACCTCTTATCATGCCAGAACGCCTTTTCGCTTCGGACCGCCGTTGAAGGGCATACGCGAGCGGGCCTGTCGCGGTTTACCGGGCCGCTTAAGAAAATGAGGCCGCTGGCAAGCCCGGTCCCTATCGCTCATCCCTTATCCTGAAGAGCCCGCAAAGCGGGCGTCTCGAAGAATGATCAAGCGAGCGACGATGTCCGAGCCTAACGAGCATCGTTCGAGACGCGTCGCCGCGGCCGCTCCTTGCGGCGCGAGGTCGTTGCAAATCGGGGAGACCGGGGTCGCCGGGCGCCGGGCGCGAAAACCGAACGACGCGGATCTTCGTATGCCGGTCATGAGCTCGAAAATCGCCGGCGCCGAAGACCCGGTCAGCGAGCGCAAGACCGGGGCCGCTCCGCTCGACGGACGTACGGCGGCTTGCGTGGCGGTGGCCTGGCTGGTTCTGATCAACAAGCCGCTCTACCCGCTGACCGTCTGGCTTCTGATCGGGGCGGAGGCCGCGACGCGGTCGCTCGCGGCGCTGGCGATCGCGCCGCTTTATGCCGCGGTCCTTTGGCTTGCGCCCCGCTCCGGCTACGGCGCGCGCGTCGCGCTGCCGCTCGTTGGCCTTGCCGACACGGCGATCGCGGCCAAGGCGTTCGGATCGGGGTCAGGCGCGGAGCTGTACTTAATCGCCTGCGGCGCGCTGGCGGTCGTGAGCTTTTCGGCGCGGGAGGCGTTGACGTCGCGCGCGCTCGTCATCGCCGTCTACGCCGCCTTCGTCCTCCTTCAAATAGGACTGGGCGCGCCAATAGAGGTGTGGCCTCCGGCGGACCTCGCCCGCTTCTTCGCTCTCAACGCCTACAGCGCCGCGTCGCTCGCCGCGTTCGTGGGCTTGCGCTTCGCGACGGCGGAATAAAACTCCGGCGCGACTGGCGGCGCGGTGTCCTCAGGCTCGGCCTGGAAAGGCCCGCGCAAGCGGCGCGCCGGATCGTCCGCGCCATGCTCCAATCCAATCTCGCCGAACGCATGAGCCCGCCGTCGCCGGCGAAGCCGGAGCGCTTTATGCCGCCGCCTGTCGCCTTTGGGCGGCGGGCCAGCGCGGCGAGGCGATCGAGCGGCTCGACGCGGCGCTTCGGCTCAACCCGGACTCGCCGCACGTCCTCGGCATGGGCGGCTACATGCTCGGCGAGATGGGGAAGGCCGAGGCCGCGCTGCGGTTCTATCGCCGCGCCCTGGCTCTCGATCCGCGCCTTGCCGTCGCCCACGCCAACGCGGGAAAGCTGCTCGTCGAGCTTGGCCGCCCTGCCGAGGCGCTGGAAGCCTTCGACGCGGTGACCGCCCTGAAGCCCGCCGACGCCGACGCCTGGAACGGCCGGGCCGGCGCCTTGCGCGAACTCGGACGGCTCGAGGAATCGCTCGTCGCCGCGCGCCGTGCGCTGGCGTTGAAGCCCGATTTCCCGGAGGCGGCGATCAACTGCGGCAATGCGCTCCTGAAGCTCGACCGGATGGAGGAGGCGCTCGAGGCCTACCGCCAGGCCAGCGCCGCGCGGCCCGACTACGCCGCGGCGCTTTGCGGCGAGGCGCTGGCGCTGCGCAACCTCGGCCGCTACGGCGAGGCGCTCGCGGCCTTCGAGGCGGCCGAAGCGCTCGGCAGCGACGAAGCGGTCGCCGGCAAAGGCTGCCTGCTGCTGACGCTCGGCGATTTCGAGCGCGGCTTCGAGGGCTATGAGGCGCGCTGGCTGGCCGGCAAGTCGCTCGCCGAGGCGCTGGGGACGCGCTATCCGACCTGGGAGGGCCCGGGACGCGGACAGAACCGCGTCCTCGTCCTCAACGATCATGGCCTCGGCGACACGATCCAGTTCGTCCGCTATCTGCCGCTGATGGAGGCGGCGGGCGTCGAGGCGACCTTCGTCTGCCCGGCGAAGCTGCATCGGCTTCTCGGTCCGCGACGCTTGCTGCGCGCCTTGTCGAGACCCCGCCCGACGAGCCGTTCGACGCCCAGATCGCCATCTCCAGCCTGCCGCACGCTTTCCGCACCCGGCTCGACACGGTTCCGGCCGTGTTCCCGTATCTCTCGGCCGAGCCGGCGCTTGCGGCCCATTGGGCCGAACGGATCGGCCCGGACGGCTTCAAGGTCGGGATCGTATGGCAGGGCAATCCGCATCCCGAGGCGGATCGGGCGCGCTCCTTTCCGCTCGCGGCGGCGGCGCCGCTCGCGCGCCTTCCGGGCGTCCGGCTCGTCTCGCTGCAAAAGGGCTTCGGCGAGGAGCAACTCGCCAGGCGCTGCCGAGAGGGATGCGGGTCGAGATCGCTCGGCGAGGACTTCGATTCCGGCCCGGACGCCTTCGTCGACACCGCCGCCCTCATGGCGCATCTCGACCTCGTCGTGACCTGCGACACCTCGATCGCGCATCTCGCCGGCGCGCTGGCGCGGCCGGTCTGGGTCGCGCTGAAGAACGACGCCGAATGGCGCTGGATGACCGAGCGCGACGATTCGCCCTGGTATCCGACGATGCGGCTTTTTCGCCAGCCGACGCGCGGCGCCTGGGGCGAGGTTTTCGACGCCATGGCCGCCGCGCTCTCGGCAGACGCTCGCCGCGCGGCGCCCGCCGCAGGCGGTCCGCGCGCCCTGTTCGATCGGCGACCTGATCGACCGAATCACCATTCTGCGGATCAAGGCCGAGCGCCTGACCGAGGAGGCGAAATGCGCCTCAATGTCCGGCGCGAACTCGAACTGCTCGAATCCGAGGCGCGGCGAGGCCGGCGTGGTCGGCGGCGCGGTCGAGGCGCTGGCCGACGATCTTGCCGAGGTCAATGGGCAGCTCTGGGAGGTCGAGGACGCGCTACGCTGGTGCGAACGCGACGCCGATTTTGGACCGCGCTTCGTGGCGCTTGCTCGCTCGGTCTACGTCCTCAACGACCGGCGCGCGGCGCTGAAGCGCGGATCAACCGCTGTTCGGCTCGGCGCTGATGGAAGAAAAGAGCTACGGGTGACACATGCTCAGTTGCGAATGCCGTAGTTGCGCGCTCGGAGCGCGAACAGTTCACTCGGGTTCACGTCGCCGATCAGCGGCCGCTCGTGCAAGCGGACTCCGACCAGGAGCCCCCGCCGCCAGGCGGCTCGCGCCCGTCGCACATCGCCGTCTCGCCGATATGACCGCGAAACGCCAGGGCAGGCGAACGTTGCGCGCCAGCAGGATCTTCAGGCCGTTGAGCGAGCGATCGCCGATTCGGCAGTCGCAGCGATAGCGGAAGGCCGCGGCGAGCAGTTTTGCCGAGCGCATCCGCGTTGGCTCGTGCGCGACGGCGCGGCGGTCTTGCCGGCTCGTTCTTCGACGCAATAGGCGACCTCGCCGCGCCGCGAGCGCAGCGCCGAGGCGGCGGGCGAGCGTCGGTCGCGTCGTCCAGTCCGCGCTCCGGATGCCGTCGAGCACGGAGCCGGGGCGCGCTGCGACGGAAGACGGGCCTTACGGCGAGCCATTAGCACGACGTTAACCATTTGCATCATACATAGAAACATAAGCGCTGCACATTGCTGGGACACCGGCAAGGCGGAGCTTCGTGAGGAAGGAGTCCGGTCAAACGTATCGCTCGCCGATGTTCACTGGTTCTTAAAGTCGCACGGGATTTGAGCGTTCATTTGAACAAATATGAACGCAACGTCCCTGTCGCCGATGCTTAAAAGTGTGGCGTACGCGTAGTAGGGAGTTGCCACGATTCAGTTGGGCTTCGGAGCTGGGGCATGTACATCATTATCGACGATCGCGACATCGTGGCGGGCGGCTACGCGACCGGTCTGGATCGGGAGGGCGTGTCGTCGGCGGGCATCGAGGCGGCCGAGTTTCGCGAGTGGATCGACAAGACCAGCGACAATGACATGCACGCGGTCGAGGCGTTCCTGATCGGCGACTGCGGCGAGCGCGAGCACCTGTCGCGCATGATTCGGGAACGCTCCAACGCGCCGGTTCTCTGCCTCAACGAACGTCATTCGCTCGACGACACGCTTGGCCTGTTCGCCGCGGGCGTCGACGACGTGGTGCGCAAGCCCGTGCACGTGCGCGAGATCCTCGCCCGGGTCGGGGCGATCAACCGGCGCGTGCATGGCGAGAAGGGCCATGTCGCGCTCGGGACGCTGAGAGTCTATTTCGACGGGCGCGAGCCCGAGGTGGACGGCGAGCCCTTCCCGCTGCCGCGACGCGAGCGGCGCATCCTGGAATTCCTGCTGCAATGCCGCGGCCGGCGCGTCACCAAGGCGCAGATCTTCAACGCGGTCTATGGCCTCTTCGACGAGAACGTCGACGAGAACGTGATCGAGAGCCATATCAGCAAGCTGCGCAAGAAGCTGAAGCGCAAACTCGGGTTCGACCCGATCGATTCCAAGCGCTTCCTCGGCTATTGCATCGACAAGTGAAGTCCTCGGCCCCAGGCCTTCCGCGCGGAAGCGGTTGGCGTCGGGCTGATCATGCCGTGCGGCCGTCCTCCGCGCGCGAATGGACGCGCGCAAGGTTACGCGCCAAAGCCTTCTCAAGGGCTTACGACCT